>NZ_JAHXBF010000001.1 GCF_020103695.1 Hyalangium versicolor | reverse complement strand
CTCTCCAAGTACGCTGCTTCTTCGGGGACCAGATGGATCAGGTGCGGCGGTCGTCTCCTCATCCACCAGAGCTATTCATTCCCCACGACTATGTCGAATGACTTGTCGGACACTCCACTAGCTCACGCTCTCGGCGCTGTAGCGGGCAATGAGGCCCGTGCGCACGGCATGCCGGAACACGCTCATGAAGAACGCGCAGGCAAGCAGGATGTAGATCACCGCCAATCCCATGCCCCAGAGCAGCGTGGTGCCCGAGAAGGAGCCTCCCGCGACGATCGTCCGCATGCCCTCGAAGACATGGGACGGCGGCAACAGGTGCGAGATGAGCTGCATCCACGGTGGGAGCGTCGAGACGGGATAGAAGACTCCCGCGAACGGGGAGATCACGGCGGGGATGGGCCAGACGAACCACTCCGCGGACGGCCCGAGCCTCAGCACCACCGCGCTGCCGAAGATGCCGAGCGCGATCCCGAACAGGAACAGCACGAGCAGGAACGGCACGAGCAGCACACCGTAGGAGAACATGGACAGGCCAAATGCGGCGCTGGCCACGGCGACCATGACGAGGAGGCCAACGGAACTCGTCGCGATGCTGGAGAGCACCAGCCCGCCGACGTACTCCGAGATATGGATGGGCGACGCGAAGACGTTGAGGAAGTTGCGCGACCACACGTCCTCGAAGAACGCCATCGTCACGCCCTGCATGACTCGGGTGAGGAAGTCCCAGAGCAGCACCGCGCCCAGGAGCGAGGGCAGCAGGTTCAGCCCCGGCGCGGAGAAGGAGCTGAAGTACCGGGTGATGAAGCCCCACAGGATGATGTCGATGGCCACCCAGACGAAGAGCGGGAAGATGCGCGAGAGACTCCCGCGGATGAGGAAGAACTGACGCAGGACGATGGCGGCGGCACGTTGGATGGACATGATGCTCAGCTCTGGGCCAGCGCGAGCGGCTCTCGCGCCACGGTGATGAACAGCTCCTCGAGGGTGGCCTTGCCGTGCTCTCGCGGCAGCGTCTTGGGGTCTCCTTCGAGGAGCACCTTGCCGCGCGAGACGAAGAGCACGCGGTCGCAGACCTCCTCCACTTCGTACATGTTGTGCGACGTCCACAGCACACCGCTGGAACCGCTCGTGGAGAACTCGCGGATCCGAGCGCGGATGTCCTGGGCCGTCGCGGGATCGAGCGAGGCGGTGGGCTCGTCCAGGAGCAGGAGCCGTGGGCTGTTGAGCATGGCCTTGGCCAGGGCCACGCGCGTCTGCTCTCCCGAGGAGAGCACTCCGCACTTCACGTCCCGGAACTTCTGGAGATCGAACTGGGTGAGCAGCGTCTCGATGCGCTCGGAGAGCTTCTTCACACCGTAGAGGAGTCCGAAGACGCGCAGGTTCTGCTGGACGGTGAGGTTGCCGGGCAGCGGCGCGTAGACCGCGGCGAAGTTGGTGCACGAAAGCGCCTGGGAGCGCCGCTTCGAGAGATCCACGCCTTCGATGTGGATGGACCCGGCGCTCGGCTCGAGGACGCCGAGGACCATGTTGATGGTCGTGGTCTTCCCTGCTCCGTTGGGCCCCAGCAGCCCGACGATCTCGTTGCGTCGCACCTCGAACGAGATGCCGTCCACGGCGACGGTGGCGCCGTACTGCTTGCGCAGTTGCTGGACCGAGAGAACGTTATCGGTCATAGGCCCTGCATATCAGCGCGCGGGGCGCGCTGTAGCCTCTTCCTACGCCTTCAACGTGCGCAGCTCCGCCTCAAGGATCCGCAGCCAGCCGCGCAAGTCCGACGAGGCCCCCTCGAGCGGAACGTGCCGCGCGCGCTCCAGCCGACGGTGGACCTCCGCCCTGCTCTGCTCCGCCTCCGGGCTCCCAGAAGCTGCCGCGCGCAACGCGATCAGATCCAGCGTCGCCCGGAGCAGAGATGCCAGCTCGCGCAGCACCGGATCGTTCTCGAGCTCGGGTGCCGAGCCCAACGCCGAGAAGCTCCTCCGGGCCTCCTCTACCGCGCCCCGCGAAGCCTGGGACGCCGCCAGATGCAGCGAGAACCGCAGCGCGTGCCAACGAGACACCTGGGTCAAGATCGACGTGGCGCTCATCAAGTAGGTCTCGGCCACCTCCAGCACTCCCGAGTCCAGGAAGGCCCGGCCCAGCTCACCCCAGGCGCATCCCTCAACGATGCGCATGCCCAACTGCCGAGCCAGCTCCACCACGGCTTCCAGGTGCTCACTCGCCTCGGAGGGGCGATCCGCATCCAGCAGGCAACAGCCCAGGTTCAACCGCGCGAAGGCCTGCCCCGAGCGGCTGCCCGCGCCCAGAGCCTTCGCGAGCGCCTCCTCCAAGAAGCGCACCGCCTCGGCCGTGCCGCCGGCTTCACCAATCGCCAACGCCAGGTTGTTGAGGAAGAGCACCTCGAAGGTCAGATCTCCCACCGCCCGGAACAACCCCAGCGCCGCATGCAGGTGAGGCACTGCCGCTCCCGGGCCACTGCGCACCTGCTCGATGATGCCCAGGTTCCCAACCGTATAGGCCTCCAGCCACCGGTCCCGTCCCGAGGGCAGGCTCCGTGCCTCCTGGATGAAGCGCCAGGCCTCGTCCACGTGCCCCTCATGCCGGGCGACGATCGACAGATCGACCAGGATCCGCTTCTCCTGCACTCCCGCGCCCAGCGTCCGGAACGAGGCACGCGCCTGCTCCAGATCCCTGCGCGCCGCCGCGAGCTGCCCCGTCTCCAGCCAGGCCCGGCCTCGCACCGCCAGCGCCTCGGCGCGCAGCAGCGAGTCCTGGGAGAGCGTCGACGCCTGCTCCAGCGCCCGATCCAACCGCGGCAGGGTGATGCCCACCGGCCCGCGAGAGGCGATGTCCGGCTCCAGCGCCACCAACGCATCCAGCGATCGCTTCACGGACTCGGGAGTCGGCGGCCACGAAGCCAGCCCGTGATCGCACACGGCCAGCAGGTTCTCCCGCTCCAGCATCAGCCGGCGGAGCGCCTCCACTCCTCCGCCACGTGCCGGACCACGCAGCTCCCGTGCCATCGACAAATAGAAATCCGCCTGGCGGCCAATGAGCGCCGCGCTGTCCTCTGTCTCGGCCAACCGGGCAGAGGCGTACTCACGGATGCTCTCGTACATGCCGAGGCGCAATTCGCCCGGCATCGCCTCCGAGGCCCCTGCCCGTAGCAGTGACTTGGACCGCAGCGCCTGGACGCTCTCGAGTACGTCCGGCCCGCCCGCCACCGGCGCGAGCACCGCCTCGGCCGCCTCCAGGGTGAAGCCTCCTCGGAACACCGAGCACTGCGCCAACACCGCCTGCTCCGTCACATCGAGCAGGTTCCACGACCAGTCGATCGCCCCTCGGAGCGTCGCCTGCCGAGCCACCGCGTCCCGTTGCCCGCTGCGCAGCAGATCGAAGCGCTTGGACAGCCGATCCCGGATCTGCCCCACGCCCAGCAGCGCCGTGCGCGCCGCCGCCAGTTCGATGGCCAGGGCAATCCCATCCAGTCGCCGAACGATGTCCGCCACCAGCGGCGCCTCGGACTCGGTCAGCTCGAAGCCCGGCCGAGCCACCTCCGCCCGGCGGACGAACAGGCGCACCGCCTCCGCGCGGGAGATCGCCTCCAGCGTGCGCGCGGACTCGTCCGGCAGCCCCAGCGGAGCCAGATCCAGGATCCGCTCTCCCGCCAGGCGCAGGGACTCCTGCGAAGTCACGAGGAAACGCGCTTGCGGCGCCAGGACGATCCACCGCCGGAGCGTGGCCGGTACGTGCTCCAGCAGGTGCTCCAGGTTGTCCAGGATGACCAGCGCGGGCCCGCGCCCGCTCAGCGCGCGCCCCAACTGGCCCACCAAATCCTCCCCCGAACCGCTGCTCAGGTGCGCCCCGAGCGCCTGCCCGACGACGTGGCAGATGTCCTCGAGCGTCTTCGCCTCGGTGAGATCGCACCACCACACGCCGCCCTCCCAGGAGCGCGTGCCCAATTCGAGGCTGCCGAAATGGGTGACCAACCGCGTCTTCCCCATGCCCCCCGGCCCCATGATCGTGATGAGCCGCGCTCCCTCCGAGAGCCACAGCCGCAGCGTGTCCAGCTCCTCCTCGCGGCCGATGAAGTCCCCCGCATCCTCGGGGAGGTTGCCGCGCCGCTCCTCCTGCACGCGAAGGGACTCGAAGCGCCGCTCCGCCAGCGACAGGGGCAGCACCTCCAGGAGCGGAACAGGCTCGGAGATACCCTTGAGGCGGAAGTTGCCGAGCACGCGCACCGAGGGCCGCCCCAGGCGCTCCAGCATGCCGGCCACCTGGGCCCACGCCGCGCCGCTCAGCAGCACCTGGCCGCCGTGGCCCGCATCCGCCACGCGGGCCGCCACGTTCACCATCCGGCCCACGTAGTCCACCTGGCCGGTGCGGGAATCCACGCGCAGCTCGGGCTCGCCCACGTGCACGCCCATGCGCACGCGCAGGCCCCGGAACAAGAGCCCATGCGGCCCTCGCTCCACCGCCCCCTCGGGCTGAGCCAGCAGTTCCTCCGGCCAAGGAGCGTTGAGCAGCACTTCCTGCACGTCCAGACACCAGCGCATCGCGTCCGACACCGTGGGGAAGGCGACCATGAAGGAGTCGCCCTGCGTCTTCACCTCGTAGCCCGAGGTGGTTCCCAGCAGGGTGCGGAGGATGCGGTCGTGCAGCTCCAGCGCCAGGCGCATGCCCGTGCTGCAACGCTCCCACAGCAAGGTGGAGCCCTGGATGTCGGTGAAGACGAGGGCCACCGTGCCGGATGGGGCTTCCATGGGCCTGGCGAGAGCGTTCATGACCGGCTTCGAGCCCGACGGGACCCGACACCCGGAACAGTGCCGTGGGGCTCTCCACAAGAGAGGCATCCGCGGGCCACAGGCATCCCCCGCTATCGGGAACTGGACGGAGGATCGGCGGGCTGTTGAGCACCGCACGCTTCTCACGTTCGGAAACGAAAACCCGATCACCCTGGAAACGGACCGCCCTTCATTACCGTGTCACGGTCGCCATCTTGTCTAGCTGAAAGGACCCCCATGACAGAGATGACCCCCCAGACCCTGAGCCGCGCGGGAGTCCGAGTCCGTGCGAAAGGAGCAAGCAGGTGGGCCCTGGCCGTGATGCTGCTGCTGGCAGCGTCGGGCTGTGGCCCCGCGGAGGAGGAGCCCGAGCCCTTCTCACCGAGCACCCGGAGCCAGGAACTCGACTCGATGAACGGGCTATCGGCCAACGGGCTCAGCGCGAATGGACTCTCAGCCAATGGGCTCAGCGCGAACGGACTCTCGGCCAACGGGCTCAGTGCCAATGGCCTGTCCGCGGAGAACTTCGCGTCCTGGTTCGCGACGAATCCCGCGCTGAGCGACATGGTGATGCGCTACATCGTCCGGTGCGCCGTGCCCGCGGGAGAGACGCGCTCCTATACGGATCCGCAGACGGGTCAGAGCTATAGCTGGAGCGGCAACCTGGGGCTGGCTCCGGATTGGGCGGCCGGCGCGCCCGCCACTACGGCCGAGCAGCAGGTCATCACCGCGTGCCTCATGGCGCATGTGAACCGGTACGGGCTCAGCATCCCCATCTCGGTGCTGGGCCGGGATGCGCACGGAGAGCTCATCCCCTACAGCATCCAGGAACTCGCGACGTTGAGCGTCCGGGAGGCCTGCTTCTTCGGCAACCTCTTCACGGACGAGGGGCTCTTCTTCGGCGTGGACCGGCTCATCAGCAGCGACAGCGCGTACCTCACTCGGGCCTGCGCGGGGATGAGTTCAGCGCAGCAGTGCGAGCCCATGCAATTCGTCGGCGCCTGCTGGCTGCACTGCACCCCCGAGCTGTTGATGCCCTTCTACAGCCGGTGCACGCACAACGGGGTGTCCTACCGGGCCATCACCACACGGATGCGCGTCGTGGACTACGAACAGCTCTTCCAGGACGCTCCCTGACCTTGGGCAGGATCCAGTCCCTGCCCCGAACGCGAGGGTGGCTCAGCGCTTCCTTCGCCCAGGCTTGAACTTGCCTCGAGCCTTCTGCGGCTTGCCGCCTCCCGAGCCCTTGCTCTTGCCCGCGGGCGCGGCGCGGCTCGCCTTCTTGCCCCCGGGCGAGGCATTGTGGGCAGGTCGCTTCTCCCATCTCTCGCGGGGAGGAGCCTCCTGCGCACCGGCAGGGCCTCCAGCGGGGCGGCCCTCCTCACTCGTGCGACCACGCCGGGCTGCGAGCGCACGCAAGCGATCGAACCCGGGAGGAGGAGCCGGTGGAGGTGCATCCGCCATGAAGGCCGCCAGCGGATCGCCCTCGGCGATGGGATGAGGCTCGGGGCTCCAGGGAGACTGTGACGCTTCGGCGTCACGCTCCCGCTGGGCTGACTCTGCTGGGCGCACGATGAAGCGCCTGCGCCCCGTGGCTTCTGGCTGCTCCGAGATTTTCTCTCGCGGCTCGGGGCGCCGGGGTGCCTGCTCCCACTCGGCACCGCGCTCGCTCTTCCAGCGCTTGCGGTCGACCTTGCTTGGCGCCGCCTCCTCTCGCTGGCCGTCTCGGACGAAGCGACGGCGCTTCTCCTCGCTGACGACGCCAAACCGAGGCGCCGCGTCGTCCGGGCTCCAAGCCCCGAACCGGCTCCCGGGAGAACGGGCGCGCTCCTGCCGCGGCTCCTCCTCGAAACGAGACGTGGGCTGCCAACCCGGCCGTTCCGGGCGCTGAGCGCGCTCACGGCGCGCCACGGGCCGGCCTTCGATCTCCAGGGGCTCGAAGTCCATCTGCCGCCGCTCGGTGCTCACGGAGGTCAGGCGCACGCGGCACTTCTGGCCCACACGGATGCGCCGCCCGTCCGAGAACACGAGCGCGTGCAGCATCTTGTCCAGCTTCCCGCCGAACCCGAGCGCATCGAGCTTGATGAGGCCCTCCACATGCTCGGTGTCCAGCTCCACGAAGGAGCCGAACTCCGCGAGCCCGGAGATGGTGGCGTCGAACTCCTCGCCCACCCGGTCCTTCATGAGGAGCGTGGCGTAGAAGGAGACGACCTCGCGCTCCACCTGCATCGCGGCGCGCTCGCGCTCGGAGCTCTGCTCGGCCATCTCCTCCAGCAGGGACTCCTCGCGCTCCAGCGCTGCCTGCGAGCGCTTCTTGCCCTTGCGCGCCCACTGCGCCTTGAGCAGCCGGTGCACGAGCAGATCCGGGTACCGGCGGATAGGCGAGGTGAAGTGCAGGTAGTGCTCGGCCGCCAGGCCGTAGTGCCCCACCCGCGAGGCCGAGTACACCGCCTGCATCATCGAGCGCAGCAGCAGTTGGTTCAGCGCGCGCTGCTCCGGGTGGCCCTCGAGCTGGGAGATGAACGCGTCCAGTTCCTTGGACGACACCCCGTCCTCGAAGCGCAGCTTGAATCCGTAGGCCTGCGCCAGCGCGGCGAAGGCGGCCAGCTTCTGCTCGTCCGGCTCGCCGTGGAAGCGGTAGACGGTGGGCAGCCCTTCGTCCTGGAAGAACTTCGCGACCGCCTCGTTGGCGGCCAGCATGCACTCCTCGATGAGGCGGTGGCTCTCCTTGCGCTCGCGCTTCTCCATGCGCGCGGGCATGCCGTCCTCGCCCATCATTACCTTGTGCTCGGGCAGATCGAAGTCGATGGCCCCCCGCTCCTTGCGCATGGCTCGAAGCGCACGAGAGACCACCAGCAGCCGCTCGAAGAGGGGACGCAGCGCGTTGCGGTGAGGCACGTCCTTGCCGTCCAGGACGTCCTGCACCTCGTTGTACGTGCACCGGGCCACGCTGCGCATGACGCCCGGGTAGAGCTCATAGGAGCGCAGGTGGGCGCGCGCGTCGAACACCATGTCGGCCACCATGCACAGCCGATCCTCGTCCGGCCGCAGCGAGCAGATGCCGTTGCTCAGCCGCTCCGGGAGCATGGGCAGCACGCGATCCGGCAGGTACACCGAGGTGGCCCGGCGCAGCGCCTCGGCATCCAGCGGCTGGCCCTCGCGCACGTACTGCGTCACATCCGCGATGGCCACCACCAGCCGCCAGCCCGAGCCATGAGGCTCGGCGTACACCGCGTCATCGAAGTCCCGCGCGTCCTCGCCATCGATGGTGATCAGCTGCATGGAGCGCAGATCCCTGCGCCCCTCTGCTCGCGACTCCTCCTCGGAGACGGCGGGGCCCACGCGGTCGGCCTCGTCCATCACCTCGGGAGGGAACTCGTCGTTGAAGCCCTGGCCATAGGCGATGGAGAGCACCTCGGCACTCGGATCGCCCGGCCGGCCGAGCGACCCGGCCACCTCGCCAATGAGGCCCTCGCCCTCCTCCAGCATCCCCGCGCCCACGCCCAGGCGCACCTTCACCAGGTCGCCAGGACGTGCCATCTGCGTACGAGGGACGCGGATGGGCCCCTGCAGGCTGTTGTCGTTGGGAACCACCTGCGCGTGCCGCGCTCCCAGCTCCGAGTAAACGCCCACGACGAGTTCGCGGCGCCGCTGCACCACGTCCACCAGACGGCCCTCCAGCCGCCCCGGACGCCCCGCCACCTCCACGAGGACGCGATCGTTGTCCAGCGCGCGCGAGGCCTCCGCGGGAGGCAGGAACACGTCGTCGCCCTCTCCGGACAATGGGCGGACGAAGCCGTAGCCGTCGCGGTGGACGGTGAGGATGCCCTCCACTTGGGTGGGCTCGGAACGGGTGGGAAGAGGGCCCTTGCGCCCCTTGCGCCGCTCGGGCTCGGAGGACTCGGCGCGCCGCTGCTCCAGCCGGAAGCGCTTGCCCTCCTTGAGGATCTCTCCCTGGCGGACCATTTCCCGCAAGGTGCGCTTGAGGGTTGTCTGCTCTCCAGGGTGCATCCCCGCCAGCCGCAGCAGCTCTTTCACCCCCAGGGGGTGATCGGCATCGGCGAGGATCTGTCTCAGTTGCTCAGAGGAAGGAGTCACAAAGTGTCGGGTCGCGGGCCTTCCCGCTCATTGGAACGGGTAGGCCCGGACGTGCCGGACAGGAACCCCCCAGGCAGCCGTGCTCGGTCCCTGGCTTGCTCCAGGTCCGAGCCCAGCGCTCAAGGCTTGACCGTCACGTTGATCTTGAACGAGCGCTCCACGACGCCCGGAGTGAAGGCCTTCGCGAGGAAGAACTCCATCTCCGAGGTGCCGGGGTTGCGCGGGGTGAAGAAGAATTCGCGGGTGGCCACGGCGCCCGCCTCGCCCGGCTCGTACCGAGCCTCGCGCAGGCCCACGCGCTTGGCCGCCGTGGGCTCGATGGCCCAGGTATACCCGGGCTGCTCCTGCAGGCGCACGGTGAGGCCGTGGTTGAGCTTCACGTCCACGGAGGTGGGCACCTCGCCCTCCACGTGGACGATCTCCATGTCCTCGCGGGACACGCGCGCCTCGGGCGGACGCGGCTCGAAGTTCTCGACGATGATCCTGCCGCCCCAGCCGGAGGACTTCTCCACCACACCGGTGATGAAGAGCAGCTGTCCCACGTACTTGCGCATCCCCTTGGTGCCCTTGCCCTCGAAGATGAAGGACACCTGCTGGCGCGTGCCGGCGTTGGAGACCACGAGCACGAAGTCCTCGCCCGTCATCTCCAGGTTGCCGCGCAGCGAGGCAAAGCCCTTGATGCCCGAGCCCATGCCGGCGCTCGTGACCATGGACACCTCGCCGGGGGACAGGAAGCGAAGCTTGGCCTCGGTCTCGGCGGGCGGGGGCGCGGGGGCCTCGGCCTCCGGCTTCTTCGCCGAGTACTTCCGCACATCCACCGTGCCGCCGTAGTTCGTCGTCTTGCGGATCAACCCGCTGACGGAGACCTTGTGGTCCACATAGGCGGGCAGCACTTCCTGATCCGGGCCCTGCAGCAGGAACGTCAGCTCGCGCTTGTCCCGGCCCACGACGAGCAGGTTCGGCATGCCGTCGGTGACGACGAGCCGGCCCTTGAGGCTGCCCTCGCCGAACACGCCGCGGCCTTCGCCAGCGGACAGCAACTGCTCCATCTCTCGCTTGGTGAGCGCGTCACCCACCGGGGGGAGCTTGGTGGCGCGGGGACGGGGCTTCTCCTGAGGAGGGGCTGCCGGAGCCGCGGCGCCCTTGCCCTTACCTGCCGCGGGAGCCTTCGCCTTGCCCTCGGCCTTCTCGGTCTTGGCCTCGGCCTTCTCGCCCTTGGTCTCGGCCTTTTCACCCTTGGGGGGCGTCTCGGCCTTCGCAGCGGACTCTGCCTTGCTGGCGGTCTTGCTCTTGGGAGCCGCGGCCTTGGGGGCGGCACTCTTCGCCGCGGCCTTGGGCGCTGCCTTCTTCGCCGGCACTTTACCCTTCGTCACTTCTGCCACCTTGTCCTTGACGGCCTTGGCCACCTTCGTCGCCGCCTTCGCCACCCGCTCGCTCGCGTTCTTGAGAAGCTCCAGCCGCGCAGCCTTGTCCTTCTTGGCAGCGGGGGTCGCCTTCTTGGCCCCAGACTTGGGCTTGGCCATCGACGCTGTCTCCTTGGATCCCGTGTTATTTCAACGGGTTGGCGGATCTCCCCTGGCGGGGGGGCGTGTCACGCGAACAACGTCGCTTGTAACGATGATCCATGGGACTGTCAAACAAAGTCTTGAATTTCCTAGAGACTTCGATCTCAGTGCACCCCATGAGCGCTGAAAACGAGCTGCTATCGGTGGAGGACGCGCGGGCCCGATCGCTCGCCCTGGCCTCCCCTCTTGCCGTGGAGTGGGTGCGCCTGGACGAGGCGCTGGGGCGCGCGCTGGGCGCGGATGTGACTGCGCAGCGCACGCTGCCCCCGTGGGACAACTCGGCCATGGACGGTTACGCGGTGCGTAGCGCCGATCTCCTGAGCCCTCTGCCCGTCCGCCTCGCCGTGGGGGAGATCATCCACGCCGGGGAGATGCCCGAGGTGGAGCTGCGCCCAGGTGTCTGTGCCCGGATCATGACGGGTGCGCCGCTGCCCGTTGGGGCGGACGCGGTGGTGATGCAGGAGCGAACCCGAGCCATCGCCAGCGAAGGCGCCGAGGGCCCGGCCGTGGAGATCCTCGAGGCCGTGCCGCCCGGAACCTTCGTCCGCCCCCGAGGTGAGGACGCTCGGGCCGGAGAGCCGCTGCTCGCGCGAGGCACCCCCCTGGGCATCCCGGAACTGGGACTTTTCACCGCCCAGGGGATGCTCACGGTGCCGGTGCCGCGCCGGCCTCGAGTGGCCATCCTCTCCACGGGCGACGAGCTCTGCCGCGCGGACGAGCCCCCTGAAGGCCGCATCGTCGACACCAACGCGCCCTCGCTGGCGCTGGCGGTGGCTCGGGCCGGAGGCATCCCCACGCTGCTGGGCATCGCCCGGGACACGCAAGAAGAGGTGTCCGCGCGCCTGGCGGATGCCCAGGGGTTCGATGTGGTGATCACCAGCGCGGGTGTCTCCGTGGGCGAGCGCGACTTCGTGAAGGCGGCGCTCCATGAGCAGGGCGTGGAGATGAACTTCTGGCGGGTGGCCATCAAGCCCGGCAAGCCGCTGGCCGTGGGGCGGCGCGGCAACACCCTGTACTTCGGGCTGCCCGGCAACCCCATCTCCTCCCTGGTCACCTTCGAGCTGTTCGTCCGCCCGGTGCTGCGCAAGCTGCTCGGGCACACGGACGTGGAGCCTGCGCGGGTGTCCGGCCGCCTGGATGGCTCGTTGCGCAAGTCCGCCGGGCTGGCGCACTACATCCGTGTAGCAGCCATCTGGCGAGACGGAGAGCTGTGGGCCCGCCCGCTCGCTACCCAGACGTCTGGGGCGCTGCGATCAGCGGCCTCGGCCACCCACCTGCTCCACTTCCCCCGCGAGGCGAGCAGCCTGGCTCATGGGGAACATGTCGTCCTCTTGCCTGTCTCCTGGATCGCTTGAGCAACTCCTGAGGGTCCTCTACATCCAACCTGTTGGATCGCTGGGCCACACTTGACTTGAACCCCAACGACCCCCGAAAAGGGGGCCTCATCCCGGGAGAATGGTTTCCCATGTCCGACACGCGTCCACCCCAGGTGCTCCCCTCGCGCAAGCCGACCCAGAACCTGGAGCGGTTCTCCGAGGCGGACATTCCGACCGAGCGGGGAGTGCTGAGGACGGTGGTGTTCCGGGATCGGCGCAACGGCCGTGAGCACGTGGCCATCGTCGTGGGCGAGGTAGCAGGCAAGGAGGGGGTCCCCGTCCGGGTGCACTCCGAGTGCCTGACTTCGGAGGTGTTCGGCAGCCTCAAGTGCGACTGCCGCGAGCAGCTGGACCGGGCCCTGGACTTCATCACCCAGGCGGGGTGTGGGGTGGTGCTGTACCTGCGTCAAGAGGGTCGCGGCATCGGCCTGGGCAACAAGATCAAGGCCTATGCCCTGCAGGCCAAGGGGTACGACACCTACGAGGCCAACCGGCAATTGGGTTTCGCGGATGATCTTCGCAGCTATGATATTGCAGCGGAGATGCTGAGGTCCCTGGATGTGCCGTCGGTGGACCTGATTACGAACAATCCATTGAAGATCGCGGGGCTGGTGGAGGAAGGCATCCCGGTGCGGCGTCGAATCCCTTCCCGGACCGAGCACAATCCGCATAACGTCGGATACCTGAAGACCAAGCGCGAGCGCACGGGGCACCTGATTGAGCTCTTCGCCGAGGAAGACACCGAAGCCAAAGCCGGCTGACAAGCCGCTGAAGTTCCGCGCCCGCCAGGCGGCGCGCCGGGTCCAGGCCGCCGTGAAGGGGGCCAAGGGCACGTCGTCGAAGACGCACTTCCACGTCCGGTTCTGGGGCGTGCGTGGCTCCATTCCCTCACCGGGCCCGCATACCCGGCGCTACGGCGGCAACACCCCGTGCGTGGAGATGCTCGTGGGGGACAAGCTGCTGGTCTTCGATCTGGGCACGGGCGCACGGCCGTTGGGCGACGCCCTGCTGGCCTCGGGGCAGCCGGTGAGCGCCTCGGTGTTCCTGTCGCACTACCACTACGATCACCTGCAGGGCCTGCCCTTCTTCACGCCCATCTTCGTCCCGCAGAACGCGTTCACCTTCTACGGGGCCGCGCGCAACGGGCAGTCGGTGAAGCAGATCCTCGCGGGGCAGATGACGCAGCCCTACTTCCCGGTGACGGCGGAGGGCGTGTTCCGAGCGCGGCTCGAGTACCACGACATCCAGGCCGGCGAGCAGATCACCGTGGGCCCGGCGCAGGTGCGCACGCTGGAGCTGAACCACCCGGGCGGCAACCTGGGCTACCGCGTGGAGTGTGACGGGCGCTCGGTGGTGTACGCCACGGACATCGAGCACGGCGGCGGAGACGAGGAGCGCTTCTTCGAGTTCGCCCGGGGCACGGACCTGCTCATCTACGACTCGATGTACACCGAGGACGAGTACTGCGGCCGTCACGGTCCGCCGCGCACGGGCTGGGGCCACTCCACGTGGCAGGCCGCGGTGCGCGCGGCGAACGAGTCCCAGGCGAAGACGCTGGTGCTCTTCCACCATGATCCGACGCGCGACGACGCGGCGATGGACCGGTTGGTGCGTCAGGTGCGCAAGCACCGCCCCGAGGTGATCGCCGCCAAAGAGGACATGATCCTCAAGCTCTAGGAAGGGAGCGGGGATGGACGACTCCACCGGCCCCCTGAGCACGGATCTGGCGAACCCGGAACTCTACGAGCGCAACGAGGCTCGTGAGCTCTTCGCGCGTCTGCGCAAGGAGCGCCCCGTCGCGTGGAGCCTGGGGCCTGATGGGCACGGCTTCTGGTCGGTGCTCCGGTACCAGGACATCGCCACGGTGTCGAAGAACCCTCGCCTCTTCTCTTCGGCGTGGCACCTGGGCGGCCATCGCATCCACGACGAGGCCAACGCGGAGATCCTCAAGGGCCCCGGGCCCACGATGCTCACGCTGGATCCGCCGGAGCATGGCACCTACCGCGGCCTTGTCTCTCCCGGGTTCAACGCCGAGCGCATTCGCGGGCTAGAGGCTAGCATCCGGGCTCGGGCGACGGAGCTGCTCGATCGCATCGCCCGGCGCGGGGAGTGCGAGTTCATCTCCTCCGTGGCCGCGGAGCTGCCGATCCAGGTCCTCGCCGAGCTGCTGGGCGTGCCTCCCGAGGACAGGCCCCGGCTGTTCGAGTGGTCCAATGCGCTCGTTGGCGAGAGCGATCCGGAGCTGCGCAAGCCGGGCGAGTACATCCACCAGTGCCTGAAGGAGATGCGGGCGTACGCGCAGAAGCTGTGGCGCGAACGGCTGCGGCGGCCCGGGGACGATCTGGTCTCGATGCTGGTGCACACTGAGTTGGAGGGGACGGGGGACGTCATCTCCGTGCCGGCGTACTACGCCACCTTCTCCTTGCTGGTGGTCGCTGGGAACGAGTCGGTGCGGAACTCCATCGCGGGAGGGCTCGTGGCCCTCTCGCAGCATCCCGAGCAGCGGCAGCGGCTGCTGGACACCCCAGCGCTGATCCCCCAGGCAGCGAAGGAGATCGTCCGCTGGGTGTCTCCGTTCCTCCACTCTCGCCGCACGGCCACCGAGGACACCGAGCTGGCTGGGCAGCGCATCGCCAAGGGAGACAAGGTCGTCCTCTGGTACCTCTCGGGCAACTATGACGAAGAAGTGTTCGAGCAGCCCGAGCGCTTCGACGTGACACGCGCCGGCCAGCCGCCCCACCTGGGCTTCGGTCATGGACTGCACTTCTGCCTGGGCTGGCGGCTCGCGGAGCTGCAGTTGACCGTCGTGTTCCAGGAGCTGCTGCGCCGCTTCCCGGACATGGAGCCGAGTGGGCCCATCCGCCGGGTCCGGTCCAACTTCGTGAACGGCATCAAGGAGATGCCGGTGCGCTTCACTCCGGAGCGCTGAGCCGCCAGTTCAGGCTTTCGCCTCCGGCAGGATCAAGGACACCTCGGACCCTTCGTCGGTCTGCTGGATGGCGGCAGTGCGTGACTCGACGGCTGGCAGCAGGGTCCGCAGCGGCGGCCCCCTGCCGAAGTCGAGCATTCCGAAAGGAAGGCGGGACACGTTGGTCACCAGGAACCCGTTCCGAGGGTCGGCCAGGTGGACGTCCTCGAAGACCCGTGGCCCCTGCTCTCTTCGGAGCTGCTCGAGGCACTCGAGCGAGTCACGGGCGCCACGCTCATCGAGGACCGCACGAACGGACTCCTGCACCCGTGCAGCGAGCTCGGGGATCGACTCGCGCTCAAGGAGCTCTCGGTCGAGCCACAGCGGTGCGGCCCGCACGGCGTTCCCGAAATAGCTCTGGGGCAGCCCTCCGTAGCTGCGGCGGTAGTCGATGGGAACGGACAACGCGAGCCCCTCGGGTCCGGCGAGGACGTGCGCGTACGTCTTGAGGAGCCAGGCACAGAGCAGGTCATTCTCGAAAAGCGTCGGGCCTCCGGAGGAAGGCTCGAGCGCTGGCGGTACCCTCCGCACTCCAAAGGTGGCGGGCTGGGGAGACTCCACGGCTCTCGTCCCAGGGCTCCACGTGAAGCCCGTCCTGCGCCAGACGTCCTCCGGCTTGATGGCCGTCTCTCTCGACTGGAGTCCGGCAGCCAGCACGCTCCGATCCCAGGTGGGCGCATCAGCGGTGCGGCCGAGTGTCGCCCGTGACCACGCTCGCAAGAACGTGAAGAAGCCGTGGCCATCCGTCACAGCGTGCGACACGGTCACGCTCAGGATGCTGCCGGAGGGCATCCGCGTCAGGCGGACGCCCAGCAGCGGTTGCTCCAGCCCCGTTGCCAGCCGGGGAACGAACTCCCCCAGAGACTCCGGGCCACTCAGCTCACCGGGCGCCCGGGGTGTCTCGCGGACCTCGATCCATTGGGACGGGACCTGCGACGGTGCGAACCCCAGGCGGGCATCCGGCAGCTCGACGAGATGACACGCGAGGGGCGTAAACCCCTGGAGCACGGTGGACAGGGACGCCTCGAGCCGGCCCGCATCGAGGTGCTCCCCGTACTCCAGGACGGCCGAGAAGGCATGGCCGACGAAAAGGTGATCGATCGGAGAGAGGGGAAAAGGTCCGGTGGAGGGCACAGGAAGAAACCGGGGTGGGGCCGGGGCGGGCCGGGTTTGCGCCAACTGGTCCAACCAGCTTACCAGTTGGTCCAGACCGCGCCCCGAGGGGGGACCTCAACCTCGCGCGAGTTCGTCGAGTGCTCCCGCCTCGAACATGGAGCGGCACTGGCGGCGCTGGATCTTCCCGCTCGAGGTCCTCGGAATGCCACCGGTCCTCACGAGCACCGCCACGTGCAGTTGCAGCCCGTATTCCTCCGAGAGCGTTTGCCGCAGTTGGCCCACGATCTCCTCCACGGGCGGCGACTCCTGGAACTCGCGCTGGACCTCCTGGGCGATGACGAGCTTCTCCGTCCCCTTGTCCTCGACGAGGAAGGCAGCGGCGCACCCGGCTCGCAGCGCGGGGTGGCTCTGGCCGATGGACCACTCCAGATCATGAGGGTGGTAGTTGCGGCCACGGATGATGAGGACGTCCTTCAGGCGCCCCACCACGAACAGTTCCTCGCCCTTCTTGAAGGCGAAGTCCCCCGTGCGCAGGAAGCTCCCCTCCCCTGTCTCCAGGTGCGCCCCGAACGTCTCCGCTGACTCGTCAGGACGCCCGAGATAGCCCCCCGCGACGCCAGGGCCTCTCACCCAGACCTCTCCCACTTGCTCAGGAGCTACACGGGCCCGGGTCTCAGGATGAACGATCAGCACCTCCGTATCGAGGCCCGCCGTGCCACACCCGACGATGGTCGTCGAGCCCGAAGCGCCCTCGGGCACCTCCACCACCCGCCCCTGTTCGAGCGCCACGTTGTCGACGGTGCAGAGAATGGGCTCCGCATCGAGCCGACCTCCTGTCACGGCCAGCGTCGCCTCGGCCAGGCCGTAGCACGGGTAGAAGGCAGAGCGGCGGAAGCCCTGAGGCGCAAACGCATCCTGGAAGCGCTCCAGCGTGTCACGGCGGATCGGCTCCGCGCTGAGATAGGCCTGCACCCAGTTCCCCAGGTCCAGCCCTTCCCGTTCCCGAGGCGGGATCTTCCGGACACAAAGATCGTAGGCGAAGTTGGGCCCACCCGAGTGGGTTCCCTTGTATCGCGAGATCGCCTCGAGCCACCGCCGGGGCCGGCGGATGAAGGCCAACGGAGACATCATCACGCTGATACAACCAGCGTACACGGGCTCGAGCACTCCGTTGATGAGGCCCATGTCGTGGAAGCACGGCAGCCACGTCACCGAGACGCTCTGCTCGCCAAGCAGCAGCGGCCGCCGGATGCACTCCATGTTGGCCATCAGGTTGGCATGGCTGACCATGACGCCCCGAGGAAGGCGCGTCGAACCCGAGGTGTACTGGAGGAAGGCCAGGTCCTCGGGCTTCACGCGGTGTTCACCCGGCGAGTCCGGTCCGCTGTCCATCGCATCGGTGGCGATGAGCGGCAGTCCAGCCAGTTGCTCACTCTGCGAGAGCCACGCCTGGAGCATCGGCAGCAGATCCCCCGCGGTCAGCACGGCCGCGGCGTGGGCATCATCGACGATCGCCTGGATCCGCGAAGTCCGCTCGGTGGGGAGCGGAGGAGGAACCGCGATGGGGATCACTCCGGCGGCGAGACAGCCGAAGAACGCTGTCACGAAGTCGAGCCCCGGCAGGTAGAAGAGTAGGACGCGCCGACCCGTGAGCCCTTCCCTCTGGAGCGCCCGCGCCACGGTCGCATGGCGCGCTCGCAGCTCCGCGAAGCTCAGGCGGGCCGATTCGGTCTCCCCCTCTTCGAGGAACAGGAAGGCCGTGCGCTCTCCATGGGCCTGAGCGCGGTGCTCCAGGACCTCGAGCACAGTCCCCATCGAGTCCCCCATCTCACTTCTCCGGCTTGCGCAGCTTCGCGCGGTTCGCGGTGACGAACTCGGCCAGGGCTTCGATCGTCTTGTACTCGTAGAGGAGCTTGGGGTTGATCTCACACCCGAGCCACTGCCCGAGATCGCCCGTGAGCGCGACGGCGGCGGTCGAGTCGAGGCCATAGCGCCCCAGCGGCAACTTGGGGTTGACCTCCGAGGGCTCGAACTCGAGCAGATCGGCGATGTACGTCACCAGCCACTGCTGAACGGCCGCCGCATCGGGCACTCCCTCAGAGGGCTGCCCCGACACCCCAGGACTCTGCTCTTTCGACATTCGACGTTCCTCCATTCATCTCGGGAGCCGTGCTTCACCCGCCGCCACGGAGCGCGCCGCCCGCTCGGCAGAGCCTTCCTCCGAACCCCAAGCCTCTTCAGGAACGGCACTCCGGGAAGCAATGGCACTGGCCGGGGGCCGCTTGACGTTCCAGACCCAACCGAGCCCCTCGAGCCCCCGGAGCACGATCGCCCCCGGATCGAGCTGCCACCACTCGAGCCCGAACACCCCCGAGGATGGAAACGCATGGTGGTTCTGGTGCCAGCCCTCGCCGAAGGTCGGCAGCGCGAGCAGCGCATTGTTGGCGCTGTTCCCTCGAATGGCGAACGGACGGCTGCCATGGCTGTGCGCGATCGAGCCGATGGCCAGGCTGATCTGATAGGCCACGAAGATGCGAGCGAATCCACCCCACAGCAGTCCCTGGAGCGCTCCGGCGAAGCTCCAGGTGAGCAGCCCTCCGAGCAGCGCCGGTACCACCAGCCCCAAGCCGATCCAGAGGAAGTAGAAGCGGCTCCACAGCCGGATGGCGGGTGACCGCATCAAGTCCTTCGCATAACGCACGGTGTCGGGGATCTCGTGGCTGTAGGTCCAGCCCAGGTGCGCATGCCACAGGCCTCGCAGATTCCCGAGGGGCTTGTCGCCATGGACATAGGGAGAGTGGGGATCCCCCGCCACGTCCGTGAAGCGATGATGGGTCCGGTGGTTCGCCACCCAGTAGATGAGCGGCCCCTGGCAAGCCATGGAGCCACAGACGGCCAGCGCGGCCTGGATCCACGGAGCAGCCTCGAAAGAGCGGTGGGCGAAGTAGCGGTGGAACCCCACGGTGATCCCCACCATGCTCAGCGAATACATGAGGCAGAACAGCCCGACTTCGACCGGGCCGATGCCCCAGCGAAGGCTGGTCACCAGCGCGGCCACCGAGCCCGCCAGGGAGAGGACGACCACCCCGATCGCGTGGAGCTTCTTCGATCTATCGAGCTGCACGGCTCCCTCCCTGCATGTCCGGCTAGCCCACCGAAGTCCCTGCTTCGCCGCGAGGCTCCACGCCGTCCCACGGGTGCCGAGCCTCGGGCGGAGGCACCTTCACGTCGGAGGCAAGCCCGGCACGCTCGAAGCCTCGGATCAGCCCACCCCCGAGATCGAAGTGCCACCACCGGAACCCGACGAACGCCGAGCTGGGAAAGGCATGATGCGTGTTGTGCATGGCCCCTCCGAACGTGGGGATCACCAACCAGAGGTTGTTCGTGCTCCAATCCCCCGTCTGGAAGGGGCGCGTCCCGAAGACGTGACAGAAGGAGTTCCCCGCGAACGTCGCGTGCTGCACGAGGAACATTCGCACCAGCCCTCCCCACAGCAGGCCCGACACGGCGCCGGACACGGAGCCCGCGACCAGCCCTCCAATGAGCGTCGGCACGCCCAGGCCGATCAGCACCCACAGGTAATAGAGCTGGTTGATCCGGGTCAGCGTCGTGTCGCGGAGCAGATCCTTGGCGAGCCGGATCGGGTTGGCCGGCGCGTGGCCGAACATCCACCCCACGTGCGCATGCCAGAGCCCCGAGACGACTCCCCGCTGCTGGCCGCGCTCATCCAAATATGGCGAGTGCAGATCCTCCTCGCTATCACTTCGCGCGTGGTGGAGGCGGTGATTGCTGGCCCAGTAGATGACGGGCCCCTGCGCCGCCATGCTCCCGAACACGGCGAGCATCGCTCGAAGAAGCGGATGCGCCTTGAACGATCGATGCGAGAAGAGCCGGTGATAGCCCACGTCCACGCCCATCATCGTGACGGCGTACATCCCCACGAGCAGCGCGATCTCCACAGCCTTGAACCCATGGAGGAAAGCGCCCACGAGGGCCACGCCGCTCCCCAGGAACGGCACGATCAACGTGACGAGGGCATGCAACCGCTGGCGGGTGCGCACCGCGCGGCCGTCGATGGTCAGTCGCTGGGCCGCACTGGAGGTCCGCACCTCCTGGCCGTCGGAAGACATGGTGAGCAGATCGAGTGGAGGAGGGAATGGAAAGCTTGAGGGCGAGGTCACCCCCCTGTCAACTCCCCCCGGAGCGCCACGGCGCGCTTCACTCCCTCTCGAAGGCCCCGGTACTCCAGCCGCTCGAGCGCGGTGTTCGGACTGACCCACTCGTGGGCGTCGTGCTCGGCGCTGAGCCGCACCTCGTGCCCCTCCGGGCACCACGCGACGAAGGCCGTCTCCTCCACCAGCATCGGCGGAAGGATCTCTCCGAGCGCGAACGCGTGCCGGTAGTCCAGCGCGCGCACAGGCACGTCCAGGCCGGTCTCCTCCTTCAGCTCTCGCGCGGCGGTCTGCTCTGGAGACTCGCCCGGCTCCACGCGGCCCGTGATCGTCTGCCAGAAGCCTCCGCGCTCGGGAATGCGGCGCACCATCAGCACCCGGGCCTCGGGACCGTGCCCTCGCAGCACGGTGATGCTGACCGTGCGCACGGAGACGCCGGACTCGCGCCGCTCGCTCTCGAAGACGGAGCAGAAGTGACGGGCGAGCGTGTCCTCCACGTCCGGCACGGAGACGAGGTGGCCCAGCTCGCGCTTCATCGAGGTGACCCCCGCCTCGCGGATGCCGCACGGCACAATCAGGTTGAAGTGCGGCAGGTGCGTGTTGACGTTCAGCGCGAAGCCGTGCGTCGTCAGCCAACGGGAGATGTGGATGCCGATGGCCGCGATCTTCCGTGTGTCCGGTGCACCCTCCTGCCCCAGCCACACCCCAGGCCACTTGGGGATGATGCCGGCATGGAGCCCGTACTCCGCGAGCGAGTCGATGACGCAGCGCTCCACGTCTCGCACGTAGCGCCGCACATCCTGGCGCTCCTTGGGCAGCAGGAAGATGGGGTAGCCGACCACCTGCCCCGGCCCGTGGTAGGTGACGTCTCCTCCGCGGTTGGTCTGGTAGAGGTCCACTCCCTCCGAAGCCAGCAGCTCGTCACTGGCGAGGACGTTCTCCCGCTTCGCGCCTCGCCCGAGCGTGAGGACGGGCGAATGCTCCAGCAGCAACAGCGAGTCTCCGATGAGCTCCTGCTTCCGCGCCTCCGCGAAGCGCTGCATGAGCGTCAGGCCATCCTCGTACTCCACGCGGCCCAGCTTGTAGACCGTGAGCGTGTTCACACCGAACCCTTCCGCCGGCCTCGCCGGCCCGGCTTCGTCGCCGCACCCTTCCCTGCCACCTTCTTCGTCCGCGCCTTCTTCTCTTCCCCCGCGAGGCTCCAGGAGCCCGCCAGCACACGCGTCAGCAGCGCGCTCAGCTCGTGTCCGGCCCGAGGCGAGCGCACAGCCTCCGCGGCAAAGGCGGCGAGCACCGGCTCGGACAAGGCGAGCTCCGAGCCGCGCAGGGCCAAGCGCCGCCGGGCGATCTCCAGGAACTCGACCTCGGTGGGCACCTGGAGCGGGATGGAGACCTGGACCTGCTCGAGCAGCTCCAGCGGCACCGAGTCGAGCACGGCCGCGGACAGGGCGCTGGTGGTGAACACCGGCAGGCTGCCCGACGCGCCATGCAGCACGAAGCTGGGAGCCTCCAAGGTGCCACGCGCGCTCATCAGCACCGTTCGCTCCGGGTAGCGCGCAATCAAGGAGCTGAGCCTCGCCCAGTCCTCGGGCATGTACCGCTCCACGTCCTCCACGAGCACCAGGGAGCCGCCACCGCCCTGCTCCAGCGTGTCGAGCGTCGCGATCGTCCCCCGATCCTCGCGCGCCAGCTCCCGGAACCAGACGGTCTTCCCACAGCCCTCTGGGCCCACCACCAGCAGCCGGCGGGCCCCCGCCTCCAAGGCCCGCTCCAGAAGCGCGCGAGCCTCCTGCTGGCCGATGAAGGGCATCCCCTCGCCCTGGGCCTCCTTGCGCCGCGAGGCCCGAGGACGCACCGCGCTCATGTCTTCCAGCGAGAGCAGTCCCCGCGACTCCATCACGCACCCAGCGCAGATGAAGGAGCCCGTGGGACCCGCGACCAACTCCCCCACCTCCACACCCGGGCGGCAGCAGAACGAGCACCAGGCATCGATGGCGGGATCGGCTCGGGTCGGTCCCCGTTCGATCAGCGAACGCTCCTCGGCGCGCTCCCCGTCTCCCTGAGTGCCCTCCTCGGAGTCAGACCCGAACTCGGGAGGAACCGAATGCGAGGAGACGGCTTCGTAGGAATCGACCTGCACATCCGCCACCAGGGCCGTCACACCGCCCTCGACGAGAGGCCTCACCTCCAGCGCCACGGAGGCGGCCGCATGCGTCACCGAGCTGCCGGGATGGCGCGGGCTCTCCGTTCGAGGCTCAGGCTCCGCGACCGGGCGCAGCTCGAGATCCCCCTGCGAGTCCTCCTCCTCGACCGACCACTCACGCGGAGCCCGCTCCTCCTCCTGGGCATTCCGAAGGGCCCAGTCGAGCGCCCGCCGACTCGCGTCCTGGAGATCCACGGGACGATTGGCGCCCGCCTCGACGCTCCAGCGCTTCACCTCATCCTCGGCTTCGCCTCCGTCCCCCGAGACGCCTTCCTGCTGCCTCAACGCCGCATCGATGAGCCGCTGACGCTCGGCCAGCTCCTCGGGAGCCGACCTCAGCTCCCGAACACGGCCACCAGACTCGAAGTCTTCCCCTGGAGACGCCCCAGCGCTCGACTCCTCCGCCTCCATCTCCAGCCGGATGAGCTCCTCGGCCACATCGTCCCGGCTCGGGTCCAGGCTCTGGGCATGGCGCAGCAACTGGAGCGCCCGCACCAGGTTGCCCGACTGCCGGTAGAGCTCGGCCGCCTTGCACAGCTCGGCGATGGCACCGGCCTTGTCGGCCCTCAGCTCCGCCGCCTGGGCGGCTCGGATGTGTTCGCGAGGATTGGCCATGGGGTAAGCGTAACCCGGCCACGGGCCACAGGCCCGCCCGTCGAGCTAGGTCATCGCCAGGAACAGCATGTCCGGGGTCTCGAGATACTTGATGACCTCGTAGACGAACTCGGCCGCCACGGAGCCATCGATCACGCGGTGGTCGCACGACAGCGACAGGTTCATCATCTCGCGCACGACGATCTGGTCGTCCTTGACAACAGGGCGCTTGCGCAGCCGGTGGACCCCCAGAATTCCCACCTCGGGGTGGTTGATGATGGGCGTGGCGAAGAGGCCGCCGCTCTGCCCCAGCGACGTGATGGTGAACGTGCCGCCGGTCAGCTCCTCCATCTTCAGCTTCCGATCGCGAGCAGCTGTCCCCAAGCGGGCGATCTCGTGGGCCAGATCGCGCACCGTCAACCGGTCCGCGTTGCGCACCACCGCCACGGTGAGCCCGTCTGGTGTCTGCGCCGCGATGCCGATGTTGTACTCGCCGCGGACGACCAGCTCCTGCGCCGCCTCGTCGAAGTTGGCGTTGAGGTGGGGGAACTTCTTCAGCGCGGCGATCACCGCCTTCACGATGAACGGCAGGTAGGTGAGCTTGACGTCATCGCCCGCGGCCTGGAGCTGCTTGTTGAGGCGCTTGCGCAGCGCCACCAGGTCCGTGCCGTCCACCTCCTCGACGAAGGCGAAGTGCGGCATGGTGAACTTCGACCGCACCATCTTCTCCGCGATCTTCTTGCGCAGCCCCCGCATCGGAACCCGCTCGTCGCCACGGGCCGCCGCGAGCGGAGCCGGAGGAGGAGCCGACGGGCGGGCCTGCACAGGAGCCGGAGCCGGGGTCGGGGCCGGAGCCGGAGCCTCGGTAACGGTGTTACCCGAGCCCTTGCCCTCCAGCGCCGCCACGACATCGGCCTTCGTCACCCGCCCCTGCGGACCGGAGCCGGAGATCTCCGCGAGATCCAACCCGTGCTCCCGAGCCATGCGGCGGGTGAGCGGCGTGGCCAGCACCTTGGTCGCGGGCGCAGTGCCGTTCTTCGCCGCCACGGACTCGGACTTCGCCGCGGAGGACGTGCCCGCACCGTTGCCGCCATGCGCGCCATGACCCGCTGCCTGAGCGGGAGCGGCCCCCTCCACCTCCAGCGTGACGAGGAGCTGGTGGACCTTGGCCATGTCGCCCTCCTTGCCGTGCGTCTTGAGGACGCGGCCGGCCTTGGGGCTGGGCACGGTGACGGTGGCCTTGTCGGTCATCACCTCGGCGATCACGTCGTCTTCCTTGACGGCGTCGCCTTCCTTCACGTGCCACTTGACGAGCTCACCTTCCATCACGCCTTCGCCGAGGTCGGGGAGCTTGAATTCGAAGAGAGCCATGGGAATGAGGGTTCCGTCCTTCGCGGGGGAAACGGGACTCGGTGAATGGGACTGCGAAGAGGCGCTAACCGATGCGCTCCAGCCGCTCGCGCTCCATGAGGCCTTTCATGAAGAACTCGGCGGCGCGGTAGCTGGAGCGGACCAGCGGACCGCTGGCCACATAGAGGAAGCCGTAGGACTCGGCCAGCTTCTTGTAGGACTCGAACTGCGCCGGAGAGACGAAGCGCTCCACGCGCAGGTGGTACTGCGAGGGCTGCAGGTACTGGCCCAGCGTGAGCACGTCCACGCCCGCCTCGCGCAGATCCTTGAAGGTCTGCTCCAACTCGGCGTCCGTCTCGCCCAGGCCCACCATGACGGAGCTCTTGGTGTACAGGCCCTCGGGGCGCTTCTTCAGGTACTCCAGCACGCGCAGCGACTGCCGGTAGGTCGCGCGGCGATCGCGCACCGTGGGCGTGAGGCGCTCCACCGTCTCCACGTTGTGGGCCACCACGTGGGGCCGGGCCTCGGCCACGGTGGTGAGATCCTTCTCCACGCCCTTGAAGTCGGGGATGAGCACCTCGACGATCGTCTTGGGAGACTCGCGGCGCAGCTCGCGGATGGCCGAGGCGAAGTGGCTGGCGCCGCCATCCGGCCGGTCATCCCGGTTCACGGACGTGACGACGATGTACTCCAGGTCCATCTCCTTGACGGCCTGGGCCAGGTGGATGGGCTCCATCGGGTCCAGCGGCGGCGGCGCGCCGACCTTCACGTGGCAGAAGCGGCAGGCGCGAGTGCACACCTCGCCCATCAGCATCACCGTGGCGGTGCCACCGCCCCAGCACTCGGCGATGTTGGGGCAGCGCGCCTCCTCGCACACCGTGGACAGCTTCGTGCGACGGACAATGGATTTGACCCGCTCGTACCCCTCGCCGTGGGGCAGCCGCACCTTCAACCACTCGGGCTTTCGAGTGCTCTCGGAGACCTGGGGGAGGGGGAACCGATCGGGAGTCGCCATGGGACGCGGGCCTTGTAGGGTTGGGTCAAAAGCAGGGTCAAGCAGGAAGCCTCTAACGCGGGGCGTCAGCTGTGACAAAGGCTTCTGGAACGTCCCGTATTGCTTAACGCCGGACGGCTCGGGCGGCACTGCTGCACCGGAAGCAGCGGAGGCCAGAGCCTCCCAATGAAAAAGCCTGGAGCCCTGGGATGTTCCCAGGAACTCCAGGCTCGGATGCGACCGCGACTGTCAGTCAGGGCTCACGCGCTCACAGCCAACGGAGCCCTGCCGCGTTCTGCATCAGATGTGGATGGGGTGACCCAGGGTCGCCTCGGCGCTCTCCTTGACGATCTCGGAGAGCGTCGGGTGAGCGTGCATGGTGCGCGCGAGCTCCTCGGTGGTGATCTCCAGGCGGAGGGCCACGCAGGCCTCGGCGAGGAGCTCGGTAGCGTGCGGACCGACCAGGTGCACGCCGAGGACCTCGTCGTACTTCTTGTCGGAGACGACCTTCACCATGCCGATGTTCTCGTTCGAGATGGTGGCCTTGTGGATGGCGCTGAACGGGAAGATGCCCGTCTTCACGTCATAGCCGCGCTCCTTGGCCTTCTTCTCGGTGAGGCCCACGGAGGCGACCTCCGGGTAGCAGTAGGTGGCGGAGGGGACCAGATCGTAGTTGATGGGCTGGGGGTTCTTCCCGGCGATGTGCTCCACCGCGAGGATGCACTCGGAGCTGGCCACGTGCGCCAGCATGGCCGTGGGGATCACGTCGCCAATGGCGTACACGTTGGCCTCGGAGGTGCGCATCATCGAGTCCACCTTGATGAAGCCGCGGTCCACCTGGATGTTGGTCTGCTTCAGGCCGATGTCCTCCGTCACGGGCGCGCGGCCCACGGCGGACAGCAGCAGCTCGGCCTCGATCGTCTTGGTCTCCGAGCCGACGCTCATCGTCACCTTCACGCCGGTGGCGGTGTGCTCCACCTTCTCGACCTTGGCGCCGGTGTGCAGATCGATCTTGCGCTTCTTGAAGTAGCGCTCCAGCTCCTTCGAGGCGTCGATGTCCTCGATGGGCAGCAGGTTGGGCATGTACTCGACGATGGAGACCTGGCTGCCCACATGGTTGTAGACGGAGGCGAACTCGCAGCCCACCGCGCCGGCGCCGATGACGATCAGGCTCTTGGGGATGCGGTCGAGCGTCAGGATGGAGTCACTGTTCAGCACCCGCTTGTGGTCCACCTGGACGTTGGGAAGCGACTTGGGGACCGAGCCGGTGGCGATGATGATGTTCTTCGTGTCCAGCGTCTGCTTGGTGCCATCCTCGGCGGTGACCTCGACCTTGCCCTTGCCGGCAATGCGGCCGTGGCCCTTGAACACGGACACCTTGTTCTTCTTCATCAAGAAGTCGATGCCGTTGGCGCCCTTGAGGACGACCTTGTCCTTGTGCTTCTGGGCGTTGGCCCAGTTGATGGCGGAGCCGGACACGTCGATGCCGAAATCAGCAGCCTCGTGGATGTGGTGGTACAGCTCGGCCGTCCAGAGCAGGGCCTTGGTGGGGATGCAGCCTCGGTGGAGGCAGGTGCCGCCCAGGCGCTTGTCCTTCTCGATGATGGCCGTCTTCAGGCCGAGCTGGGCCGCCCGGATGGCGCCCACGTAGCCGCCAGGGCCGGAACCGATGATCACCACGTCGAACGTCTCAGCCACACACGCCTCCGTTGAGTAGAACTCGCGGGGGGCTGATAACCCCCGCACACGGTGAGAATCAAGGAGTTTGCATTGCGACGCTTCCCGCTCCGCACCCTACTGCTCATGGTCCTGGCGCTGGTCGTCTTCGGGCGCCTGTACCTGGCCACCCATTCCAAAGCTCCCAAGGAGGCGGAGGAGCCCACTCCTCGCAGGCCGGCCATGGAGGTGCAGGTGGCACCGTCCACGGGCGAGAAATCCTCGACGGCGGGCACCGGTGCGCCGGCTGCCTGTGGTGGGCTCGAGCGAGCGCTGGAGGCGGTGGTGCGGGCCCCGGAGGATGCCTCGGCGCTGGCGGAGGCTCAGCGGGTCACAGCGGGGTGTCCGACTCCGCCTGCGAGGGCCTGTGAGCTGGGGGCGGCGCTGGATGTCCGGGCTCCGCTGGCGGCGGGGGAGACTCCGGCGCGGGGGTTGTTGAAGGCGCTGTGCCAGGGATGCCCGGCGGAGATGAACCCGTGTGTCAGCAGTGTGACTCGCACGCTGGTGGAGGCTTCCACGGGACATGCGCGAGCACCGGCCGAGGCGCTGTGGAACCTGGAGAATGCGGGCCCTGGAACGCCGGCCGCGTGTGCGGCGCTGGTGCGCATGACGTGGGTTCCCGCGGCAACGACGGGAGGGAAATTCGATGAGGCGCTCTGGCCACTGATGAACGCGCTGACGCCGCAGTGCGCCGGAGCGGGGCACGTATCAGTGGCTGTGCTGAATGCCGGAGTGGTGCAGCAGGGCGCGCGGGCCCAGGAACTCCAAGGGCTGGCCACGGCTCCGGGCTGGGGTTACGCGCCCGTGGTTCCCGACCAGATCACGGGCGCGGAGGCCGGGAAGCACGCGTTCGATGGGAAGGAGAAATCGGGAGTGGATCTGGGCAACGGGCAGACGCCTCGATGGGAGGCGGATGGCGCGCTGCGCGGCCAGTTCGAGCCTCCGCTGAAGCAGCTGACTTCACTGCGCGTCCGAGCGAAGGGCGCAGGCACGCTGCGCGCGATCGTCCGGATGCCTCCGGGGCTGGGACTGGATGACAAGGAGCGGGGCACGTTCTTCGTGAACCCCACGGTGTGCCGGTTCAAGGGCACCGGTCAGTGGGAGACGTGCGAGCTCCCGGTGCCCCTGGTGGATGTGGAGGCGATCAGCGTGTTCCCTGCCCTGCCCCGGATCGCGTTCCACGAGTTGGAGGTGCGTGGAACGCGGTGAGGGACAGCTTCCGAGGAACTCAGATCTCCGGAGCGGGATCTCCGGAGGCTGGCTCCTCGACTCCCTCGAACTGGATCCGTGCCTGCTCCATGACGTGCTCGAAGGCCATGACCTGTCGAGCAGAGGCCATGATGAGCGGAGCCGCCTCGGGATCCTGCAACGCCTCGTGGGCCTCGGCCAGACTCAGTCCGAATGGCTCGATGGCCAGCTCCAGCACCTCGTCCAGTCGCTCCGGCGTCAGCTCGAGTCCATCTCGCTCGATGATCGCCCGGAAGGCCACGGAGGCTCGTAGGTCGCGCTCCGCCTGCACTCGGGTGGACGGATCCTTCAGCCACCCCTCGAGCGCATCCTGCAGCTCGTCGGGAGAGAAGTTCTTCGCCCTCAGCAACGGGGCCTCGGCCTCGTTCCAGCGCCGGTAGATCTCTTCGTTCACCAGCTCGGGCGAGACCTCCATCTCCGTGCGACGGACGATCTCGTCGATCACGAGCTCCTGCGCCTCCAGCCACAGCTCATCCGCGCGCTCGTCGGCCAGCTCGTCCATGAGGGATTCCATCACCGCGTCGAGCGTCTCACCCCGCCCCAACCGCTGCAGGAACTCTTCACTCTCGGGATCGGGCAGCTGCAGCTCCTCCGCCGCATGGACATCCACCAGGAACCGGGCCGTGGCGCCCCGGAGCGACTCGACGGGATAGTCGTCAGGCAGGGAGATCTCCACCTGCACGCTCTCCCCCACGGGCGTGCCCTCCAGGGCTTCCATCAAGCCGGGGAGCATGACCTGCGGGGCCAGCTCCATCTCCAGATCATTCCGGACACTGAAGGGAATGAGCTCGCCTCCGGCATAACCCAGGGTGTCGATCCGCACTTGATCGCCCAGAGCGATGGGCTCACCGAGCGCGCGCGTCCTCCGAGCCCCGCGTTCCCGAACGAGCTCATGGAAACGCATGATCAGATCATCCTCGGTGATGGGCGGCGACTCGGGAACCGTCACGTGCAGGTCCTCGAGAGAGGGAGCCTCCGCCTGAGGCAGCTCCAGGCCGCCACCCTGCTCGCCCGAGGCCGCAAGCCCCAGCTCCGGCACCGCCTCGAGGCCCTCCTCGGAGTTTGTGGGCCCCAGCTCCGGCACCGCTTCGAGGACTTCACCCCTGGGGGCCTTGCTCGCCTGAGCGAGCTGCTCCCCCAGCATGCGGCGGAGTCGATCACCCCCCAGAGACGGGGTAACGCCCCCGCTCCGTGAGGCGCCCAGCTTCTGCAAATCGTCGTTGCTCACCACTGTGTCTCCTGTGGACCGCCGTCAGCACTACCAGCCCGAGAAATGCACCTTCGGCAGGCTGACCTTCGGCAAGCTCACCTTCGGCAGGCTGATCTTCGGCAAGCTCACCTTCGGCAGGCTGATCTTCGGCAGGCTGATCTTCGGCAACTTCACCTTGGGCAAGCTGATCTTCGGCAGCTTCACCTTCGGCAGATGGATCTTCGGCAGGCTGATCTTCGGCAGGTGCACCTTCGGCAAGTGAATCTTCGGCAGCTTCACTTTGGGCAGGTGGATCTTCGGCAAGCTGATCTTCGGCTTGTGGATCTTCGGCAGCTTCACCTTCGGCAGGTGCACCTTGGGCAGGCTGATCTTCGGCTTGCTGATCTTCGGCAGCTTCACCTTGGGCAGGCTCACCTTCGGCAACTTCACCTTGGGCAGGTTCACCTTCGGCAGGTGGATCTTCGGTAGGTTGATCTTCGGCAGCTTCACGCTGCTCGCGAGGCTCGAGAGCGTGGAGACCACCGCACCGGCCTGGCTCAACACCGGGACGTTGGTGGCCGCGGCCAGGGAGCCCAGCGCCGTGACGCCGCTCAGCACCTTGCTGGTCACGCTCGCGTTCGGATCACGCAAGGTCTTCACGAAGGCGGCGGTGTCCATCGCGGCGATGGCGATGTTGGCGCCTGGCGCGAAGCGGCCCAGTGCCTTGGCTCCCACCTTCGCGGCGGTCTTGAGCCCCGACTTCTCCGCCACGCGGACCGCCGTCTTCCCAACGGCCTGGCCCACGCGAGACTGGGCCACCCGGGAGGCCGTGGTCTTGGCGCTCGTGGACACTCGCGACGCCGCGGAGGTGATCCGTGCGGACGTGGCCGGAGCCTTGCGCTGGAAGGCACGACCCGCGGCCTCCATCGCCTTACGCGCCTGCGGCGCGGACTCGGCCAACTGCTGCGCGGAGGTGTAGGTCCCCGCGCTGGACTCCAACGCCTTGCCAATGTCCCCCGCGTCGCGAGTCTTGATGGCCTGGCGGATGTCCCCCACCGTCGACTTGGTGCTGCTGGCCAGGTTCACCGCGTTCGAGCCGAAGTTGACGAGAGAGGCTCCGTGCCCAGCCGCCTTGCGGACCGTCGTCGCGCCCGCCTTGGCCTTCTGAACCCCAGCCTGCACCTTCTCGTTCTGCCGCACCTGGTTGGCAGCGCTCGCTACCCGCTGCCCCACCCGGCTCTGCGCCACCTTCTGCGCCGTCTGCCCCACCCGGCTGGCTGCATCTGAGATCCGCTGCGAGGTGCGCGGCGCCACGCGCTGGAACGTGCGCGCTCCCGCCTTCACCGCATCGCGCGCTTTCGGCGCCGCCTCGACCAGGCCCTTCGCGGACTCGATCGCCCCCTGCGTGGAGGTGACGGCCGTGGCGATGTCTCCCACGTTGTGGGTCTCGAAGGCCTTGGCGATGTCACGCCCCGCAGTGATGCCGTTGGTGACAGTCCCGTGAGCGTTGTTGCCAAAGTCATAGAGCGCCGCACCATGGTCGGCTGCCCGCGTCGCGGCCCTGGCGCCATCTCTCACCCGCTGCGCGCCCGCCTTGGCTTTCTGGACCCCAGCCTGCACCCGCTCGTTCTGCCGCACCTGGTTGGCGGTGCTCGCCACCCGCTGCCCCACCCGGCTCTGCGCCACCTTCTGCGCCGTCTGCCCCACCCGGCTGGCTGCATCCGAGATCCGCTGCGAGGTACGCGGCGCCACGCGCTGGAACGTGCGCGCTCCCGCCTTCACCGCATCTCGCGCCTTCGGCGCTGCTTCCGCCACCGAACGGACGGAATTCACGAGCTCACGCGCCGAGGCCAGGGCCTTGGTGATATCCGCGGCCTTGCCACTCTCGAGCGCCTTGGAGATGTCGTTGAGTGCGGTCCGGCTGTTGGTCGCCAGCTCGCTCGTATTCGACTGGAAATCCCTCAGGGCCTGTCCATGCTCGCGCGCCTGGTCGGGAGAGCCCAGCTTCTCGTTCAGCTGCTGGGTCTTCTGCTTCACACGATCCACGGCCGCGTTGACCCGCTGTCCCACGCGGCTCTGGGCGACGCGCTGCGCGGCCTGGCTGATGCGCTGGGGAACCCGCGGTATCCCCTGCTGCGTGCGAGCCGCCGATCTCTGCTCGGCGCGAGCCCTCGGAGCCTCTCCCGCAACGGCCCGCGCGGACCGGGGCGCTCCGTCCTGCCTGGCCCGGGCGCTCTGCGTCCCCGGCCGTCCCGTCGCACGCACGGCCTGACGCGCATGGGTGGAGGAAGTCCCGCGGGCCTGGGCCGCCCGAGTCCTTCCGCCCTCAAAAGTGCTCCGACCGCTGTGCCCGGTGCGCTGCGAGGCAGCAGCGCCTTGCTTCCGGGGAGCCGAACGGGCCTTCGCGGGAGCTGCCTTGCGGGCCACGGGCTTGGGTGGAGGGGGAGGCGGGGGAGGCGGAGGCGGGCGATCAATCCGAGAAGCCACGCAGAAAGCTCCTAAGGTAGGTAACTACCCTTCATCATCCGTTCGGTTTTTTAAAAGTTTCGTCTCATTCTCAGATACAGCTCAGGCGAGAATTTTCTGTTTCTCAAACCCGGAGCGAGGCCACATCCGCGCGAGATCCTGTGAGCTGCAACGGAAGCCTCAGGCGCGCTCGGCAGCCAGAGCCCTCCGTCCGGTTCTCCAGGCGCAGGGTGCCTCCATGAGCCTCGGCGATCTGCCGGCTCAGCACGAGGCCAATCCCGCTGCCCTGCGGCTTCGTGGTGAAGAAGGGCACGAACAGGTTGGCCGTGTTCGCCAACCCTGGCCCCTCGTCCTCCACCCACAGCTCCACCGCGTCCGCCGAGGGCCGCGTCCACGACACCCAGACGCGCCCCTGCCGCTCCCTCGCCGCGTCCACCGCGTTGCGAACCAGGTTGATGAGCAACTGCTCCAGTTGATCTCCGTCTCCGCTCACCGTGAGCGCCGGGCCGGGGCGCACCTCCACCGGCAGCCGCGTCTCCAGCGCCACCACCCGCCGCACCCAGGACTCCAACTCCAGCGGCGCCAGCCGGGGCGGAGGCAGCTTCGCCAGCTTCGCGTAGGCCGACAGGAAGCGCGCCAGCGACTCACTGCGCCGCTCGATGATCCCCAACCCGGACCTCGCGTCCTCCTCCCAGTCTGGCGGACGGTTCCCCTGCTCCAACGAGTCCTTCAGTGCCCCCGCGATGGACTGGATGGGCGTGAGCGAGTTGTTGATCTCATGGCTCAGCACCCGGACGATCCGCTGCCAGGCCTCGCGCTCCTCCTCGCGCAGCGCCAACCGCAGGTCCGTCAGCACCACCAACTGATGTGGCAGCCCCCCCTGCCTGAACGTGCCCCGGCGCAGCTCGTACGGCCCGCCCTCCACGGAGAAGGTGCGCGTGAGCCGGCGAGGCACGGTGCCTTCCAGCAGCTCCGCCAGCCCCAGCGTTCCCGCTCCCTTGTTCACCAGGTGCGCCCGAGGCAACCCCAGCAACCGCTCGCCCGCGCGGTTCACCAACCGCAGCGTCCCCTCCGCGTCGAAGGTCAACACCGTGACGTCGATCTCCTCGATCACCTGTGTCAGCAGCGCGCCCGCCTCCAGGGCTCCCAGGCGCTGCTCGCGCAGCGTGGCGCTCAGGGCGTTGACCTCCATCAGCACCTCGCCCATGGGATCGTCCGGCCGGGCCCCGCGCCCACGCACCGAGTAGTCCCCTTCGCGCAGCGCGGCCAGCAGGTTGGCCACCGTCTGCAGCGGCCGGGAGACGCGCTCGCGCACCGCGAACGCCGCCCCCAGGTGCACCGCCAGCACCACCACCGAGAGCGTCCACTGCACCTTGGCGCTCAGGTCCCCCGTCCACAGGAGCCCCAATGTGGCGGCAGAGCCCGGCAGCCCCGCCAGCAGCGCCAGCAGGAAGACGCGGAGATCGTACGGCAGCGATCTCCGAGGCTCGCTCACCGCGCTCCCTTGATGCCGTAGTACTGCATCCTCCGGTACAGCGCGCTGCGCGACAGCCCGAGCGCCTTCGCCGCGTCACTCACGTTGCCCTCGTTCCGGGTCAACGCCCGCTCGATGAGGTAGCGCTCCACCTCCTCCAACGTCATCTCCTCCAGGCGGGACGGACCCTCGCGGCTGGCGCGGCGCAGGAGCAGATCCTCCGGCGTCACCTCGTCCCCGCTGGCCATGAGCAGCGCGCGCTCCACCGTGTGCTCCAGCTCGCGCACGTTGCCCGGCCACGAGTAGGCCATCAGCGCCTCCAAGGCACCCTGGGAGAAGCGCATCGCCCCACGTCCGTAACGGCGGCCCTGCTCGGCCAGGAAGTGCGCGGCCAGCACCGGGATGTCCTCGCGCCTGTCTCGCAGCGGCGGCAATTGCACCTCCACCGTGTTCAGCCGGTAGAGCAGGTCCTCACGGAAGCGGCCCTCGGCCACCGCCTTGGCCAGATCCACGTTCGTCGCTGAGACAACCCGCACCGACACCCGGCGCACCTTCGAGGAGCCCACCGGATGCAGCTCGCCCGTCTGCAGCACGCGCAGCAACTTGGCCTGCTGCGTGAGCGGCATGTTGCCGATCTCATCCAGGAAGAGGATGCCGCCGTCGGCCAGCTCGAAGCAGCCGATGCGATCCGTCTTCGCATCCGTGAAGGCGCCCTTCACGTGGCCGAACAGCTCGCTCTCGAAGACGCCCTCGGACAGTCCGCCCGAGTTGACCGCCACGAAGGCGCTGTCCGGACGCCCCGAGGCCGCGTGGAGCCAGCGCGCCACCACTTCCTTGCCCGTGCCGTGCTCGCCGGTGATGAGGACGTTGGCTCCCGACGGTGCCACGCGCTCCACCAGGCGCCGCACCGCCTGCATGGGGCGCGACTCGGCGAGGAAGGAAGGCCGCTCTCCCCCTCGCTTCAGGTGGGTGTTCTCCTCCTCCAGCCGCCGGGAGCGCTTCAGCGCCCGTCTCAGCTCCAGCTGCGTGCGCACCAGCGTGAGCAGCCGCGTGTTGTCCCACGGCTTCTGCACATAGTCCCGAGCGCCCGCGCGCATGGCCTCGACCGCCCCCTCCACGCTGCCCCACGCCGTCATCACCAGCACCGGGAGCGCCGTGTCCATCTGCCTCACGCGGGCGAGCAGATCCAACCCCTCGCGCCCCGAGGTGGTATCGCGGGCGTAGTTGAGGTCCATCAGCAGCACGTCCACGTCCTCGGCCTCGAGCGTGGCGAGCACGCCCGCTGGGGACTGGGCCGTGAGCACCATGTACCCGTCCCGCTTCAGCAACAGGCGCAGCGCCTCAAGCACGTCGACCTGATCGTCGGCGACGAGGATGCGCGGCCGTGCATCGACATCCGGACGGGGAGCGCTGTCAGGGGCTGGGGGAACAGTTTCGGACACGGCGTTTTCCTGGGGAAAGAAGACTCTGCCAGAAGCCCCACGTGGTGGGGGAACGCGATTTCAGCGGGACTCCTGGATCCAACCATCGGCCATCTGCACGACGCGGCTCCCATAGGCGGCGTTCGCCTCGGAGTGCGTCACCTGCACCACCGTGGTGCCCGTGCGGTTGAGGGCCTGGAACATCTCCATGATCTGCTTGGCCTGCGCCGAGTGCAGGTTGCCCGTGGGCTCGTCCGCCAGCAGCATCTTCGGGCTGGCGATCAGGGCCCGAGCGATGCCCACCACCTGCTGCTGCCCGCCGGAGAGCTGGTTGGGGTACAGGTCCTTCTTCCCCACCAGTTGGAAGCGGTCCAGCATGTCTCCCACCAGTGCCTCGCGCTCGGAGCGCTTGAGGTTGCGGTACGAGAGCGGCACCTCCAGGTTCTCCGCGACAGTGAGCCCGTCCAGCAGGTGGTACTGCTGGAAGACGAAGCCGATGGTGCTCTTGGCCAGCTCCGCCCGCTCCTTGGGCTTCATCGAGTGCACGGCCCGGCCTTCCAGCAGGAACTCGCCCGTCCACTCGGCATCGAGCATGCCCAGGATGGACAGCAGCGTGGACTTGCCCGCGCCCGAGGGGCCCATGAGCGTGACGAACTCGCCGGGCTGCACGTCGAGTTGGATGCGGCGCAGCACCCAGACCCGTCCGCCCGCGATGGGGTAGGACTTCTCGACGTTGCGCAAGGAGATGAGAGGTTGGGACATAGGTGTTTACTCCGCTCGCAGGGTGAGTGCGGGGTCCACCTTCGCCGCACGGCGCGCAGGCAGCCAACTGGCCAGAAGCGCGACTCCCGCCAGCAGCGCCCCCACTCCTGCAAACGTCAACGGATCATGCGCCTGCACTCCATACAGCAGCGCGCTCAACAGACGACCCAGCCCCAGCGACAGCAGCAGGCCCACTGCCACTCCCACCAGCGTCAGCCGCATCCCCTGCCCCACCACCAACCCCAAAACATCCACCTGCCGAGCTCCCAGCGCCATGCGGATCCCCAGCTCCCGCGTTCGCTGCGTCACCGTGTACGAGATGACGCCGTAGATGCCCAGCGAGGCCAGCACCACCGCCACACCCGCGAACAGCATCAACAGCACCATCGAGAAGCGGCGCTGGGCCACCGAGTCATCCACCACCGCATCCATGGGCGTCACGCTATACAGTGGCAGGTCGCGGTCCACCGTGCGCAGCTCCGCCTGCAGCGAGGCCAGCAGCGACTCGGGCCGCTGCTGCGTCCTCACCACCAGATACGTCGACGTGGGAGCCTGCTGCGTCACGGAGAAATAGGAAGTCGCGCGAGCAGGGACATCCAGCCCCCACTCCCTCACGTCCTTCACGATTCCCACCACCGTGGCCCACGGCGCGTCATGATCGTTGCTGCGGAGCCGCATCCGCTGGCCGAGCGGATCCTTCCCTGGGAAGGCAAGCCGGGCCATCGTCTCGTTGATCACCACCGCCAGAGGAGCGCCGAAGGCATCCGAGTCCGCGAGCAGCCTTCCCCGCAGCAGCGGGATTCGCAGCGCCTTGTGGTAGTCCGCGCTCACCGCCCGGTACTCCATCGACGGGTGCTTCACACCCGGAGCACTGGGCTCCTCGCCCTCCAACTCGTAGCCCCAGGACACGCGGCCCCTGAGCGGCAACACCGAGGTCAGCCCCGCCATCTCCACCCCGGGTACCGCTCGCACTCGCTCCAGGAAGGTGCTCATCATCGCGGCACGCTGGACTGGCTCGCGATACCGATCCGAGGCCAGCGACAGACGCGCGGTGAGGATGCCCTGGGACTCGAAGCCGGCATCCACTGCCCGCAGCGCCATGAAGCTGCGCAGGAACAGGCCCGCTCCCGCGAGCAGCACCAGCGCCAACGCCACCTGCGAGACCACCAGCAAGGCGCGCATGGCGCCCGAACCCCGCCCTCCCTTGCCTTGCGGCCCTCGGCGCATCGCCCCCTGCAGATCGACGCGGCTCGCCTGGAGCGCGGGGATCAATCCGAACAACAGCCCCGTCAGCACCGAGGTCCCCAGGGTGAACAGCATCACCCCGCCGTCCAGGTGCACGTCCGCGACGCGCGGCAGGTTGTCTCGGGTCAGGGCCAGCAGCGCATCCAGGCCCCACATCGCCAGCAGCAGGCCCAGGACACCTCCGGAGACAGCGAGCAGGAGACTCTCGGTGAAGAACTGGCGCACCAAGCGCCGCCGGACGGCCCCGAGCGCCGCGCGAATGGAGAGCTCCCGGCTGCGCGCCGTCGCCCGGACCAGCAGCAGGTTGGCCACGTTGATACAGGCAATGAGCAGCACGAAGCTCACCGCTCCCAGCAGCACCCACAGCGTCTTGCGGACCTCTCCCACCACCTCCTCTTGCAAGGTGATCACGGAGATGGCCCACCCGCTGCCCTGCCGGTACTTGTCCGGGAAGGACTGCTGGATCTCCGCCGCCACGCGGTCCATGTCCCGCTGAGCGGCATCCGGCGTCACGCCAGGCTTCAGGCGGCCCACCACGTCCAGGAAGCGCCAGCTTCGGAAGTCCGGCAGGAGCAGGTTCTCGGGCGGCACGTACGGGATGTAGAGATCCCTGTCCTGTGGGTACTCGAAGCGCTCGGGCAACACCCCCACCACGGTGAAGGGTTGTCCGTTGAGGGTGAGGGTCGTGCCCAGGATGTGGGGATTGGCCCCGAAGCGCCCGCGCCACAAGCGGTGCGAGAGGACGACCACCCGCTCCCGGCCCGGCGTCTCCTCCTCTTCGGTGAAGGAACGGCCCAGGAAGGGTGTCACGCCCAGCGTGGGGAAGAACGAGGCGGTTGCGCTGACGGCGCGCAGGCGCTCGGGCATGTCCTGCCCCGTGAGCGTCACGTCCGTATCCGTGAAGATCGCGGTCGAGGCCAGTGTCTTCGCCCGCTCGCGAAAATCGCGGTACTCGAGCACCGAGACCGGGATCTGCTTCAGGCCATTCGCATGGAAGTTGTCATAGATGCGCACCAGCTGGTCCGGCTCGGGGAAAGGCAACGGGCGCAGCAGCACCCCATTCACCACGCTGAAGACCGCGCTGTTGGCGCCGATCCCCAGCGCCAGCGTCAGCACCGCCACGAGCGTGAAGCTCCGGTCTCGCAGCAGCCCACGCAGGGCGTAGCGCAAATCCTGGAGGAAGGTGTCCATGCTCGTCACTCCGCTCGCAGGGTGAGTGCGGGGTCCACCTTCGCCGCACGGCGCGCAGGCAGCCAACTGGCCAGAAGCGCGACTCCCGCCAGCAGCGCCCCCACTCCTGCAAACGTCAACGGATCATGCGCCTGCACCCCATACAGCAGCGCGCTCAACAGTCGGCCCAGCCCCAGCGACAGCAGCAGGCCCACGCCCACTCCCACCAGCGTCAGCCGCATGCCCTGCCCCACCACCAATCCCAGCACATCCACCTGCCGAGCGCCCAGCGCCATGCGGATTCCCAGCTCCCGCGTTCGCTGCGTCACCGTGTACGAGATGACGCCGTAGATGCCCAGTGAGGCCAGCACCACCGCCACACCCGCGAACAACACCAGCAGCACCATCGAGAAACGGCGCTGGGCCACCGAGCCATCCACCACCGCCTCCATCGGTGCCACGTCATACAGCGGCAGGTCGCGGTCCACCGTGCGCAGTTCCGCCTGCAACGAGGCCAGCAGCGACTCCGGCTTCTGGTGCGTCCGCACCACCAGGTACACGCTCAACTTCGGCTGCTGCAACACCGAGTAATAGGCAGTGGGCCGCGCGGGCACGTCCAGCCCCCACTCCCTCACGTCCTTCACGATGCCCACCACCGTGGCCCACGGCTGCTCCTTCGCGCTGCTCTGGGGCCGGATGCGCTGGCCGAGCGCGGCCTCGCCGGGGAAGAGGATCCGTGCCGCCGTCTCGTTGATGACCACCGCGCGAGGCGCATCGAAGCTGTCCGAGTCCGCGAGCGTCCGCCCCTGGATCAGCGGCACGCGGAGGACCTTGTAGTAGTCCGCGCTCACGACCCGGTACTCCACGGCCGGAGGCGGCGGATCATTCGGAGCCATGGGCTTGCCATCGATCTCGGTGGTCCAGTCACTGTGGGCGGTGAGCGGCAGGATCGTGGCCAGACCCGCTGCCTCCACACCGGGCACCGCCTGCGCCCGCGACAGGATCTCCTGAAGTGTCGCGGCACGCTTGGACGCCTCGCCATAGCGCTCCTGGGGCAGCGACAGCCGAGTGGTGAGGACGCCCTGGGGATCGAAGCCCGCATCCACCTTCTGCAGTTCCACGAAGCTGCGCAGGAACAGGCCCGCGCCCACCAGCAGCACCAGCGCCAGCGCCACTTGGGACACCACCAACACGGCGCGCACCCGCCCTGAGCCGTGCCCCGCCGTCCCCCGGTCTCCCTCGCGCATGGCACCGTGCAGATCCGCGCGGCTCGCCTGGAGCGCGGGGACCAGGCCGAAGAGCACCCCCGTCAGCACCGAGATGCCCGCGGTGAACAGGACCACCCCGCCGTCCAACCGGATCTCGGAGACCCTCGGCAGCCCATCACCGATCATGGCCAGCAGCACATCCACGCCCCACATCGCCATCAGCAGCCCGAGCACCCCACCCGTAAGCGAGAGCACCAGGCTCTCCGTCAGGAACTGCGTCATCAACCGCCCTCGCCCAGCCCCCAACGCCGCGCGGATTGAGATCTCCCGGGTGCGAGCCGCGGCTCGGGCCAGCAGCAGGTTCGCCACGTTGGTGCACGCGATGAGCAGCACGAAGCCCACCGCGCCCAGCAGCAGCCACAGCGTGGAGCGCACCCCACCCACCGTCTGCTCCTCCATGGACACCACGGAAACCGCCCACCCGGCCTTCGTGCCGTACCCACCGGGGTTTGCCGCCAGCACCTCCGCCGTCACGCGCTCCAGGTCCCGCCGGGCAGCGTCCACCGTCACCCCGGGCTTCAAGCGGCCCACCACATCCAGGAAGCGCTGGCCACGGGCCGTGGGCACGAGCAGCTCCGGCGTGGGCGCAAAGGGGATGTAGAGATCCGTCTGCTGGGGATACTCGAAGCCGTCGGGCAGCACTCCCACCACCGTGAAGGGCCGTCCATCCAGGCTCAGCGTCGTGCCCAGGATGTTTGGGTTGGCGCCGAAGCGCCCGCGCCACAACCGATGCGTGAGGATGACCACCTGATCCCGGCCCGGCGTCTCCTCCTCCGGGTTGAAGCCGCGTCCCATCATCGGGGACACGCCGAGCGTGGGCAGCAATGACGGAGAGGCCAGGATGGCGCGCAGACGCTCGGGCATGTCCTGCCCCGTAAGCGTCACGTCGTTATCCACATAAGCCGCCACGGAGGACAGCGCCCGCGGCCGCTCCTGGAAGTCCCGATACTCCAGCGCGGAGGCCGGAATGCGCTCCAGCCCGATCGAGGGCAGGTTGCCGAAGATGCGCACGAGCCGCTCCGGCTCGGAGAAGGGCAGCGGCCGCAGCAGCACGCCGTTCACCACGCTGAACACGGCGCTGTTCGCGCCGATACCGAGCGCCAGTGCCAGCACCGCCGCCAGCGCGAAGCCCGGAGTCTTGCGAAGCAAGCGCAGCGCGTACCGCGCATCCTGGAATAGGTGATCCATAAGGCTCCTCGAATGAGGCCTGGGTGCTCGCCCGAAGCCATCCCCTCCGCCCCCTGTCGAGGGAGCCGAGACTCAGCGCAAGCGCTCGTCCTGCACGACACGCCCGTCGAACAAGCTCACCGTGCGAGTGCCCAGCCGCGCCTGGGCCGGATCGTGCGTCACCATGATCAGCGTGGCACCACCCTGGTGCAGCTCGGACAGCAACTGCATCACCGACTCGCCGTTCTTCGAGTCCAGGTTACCGGTGGGCTCGTCCGCCAGGAGGATGAGCGGATCTCCAGCCACCGCGCGGGCCACCGCCACGCGCTGCTGCTGACCGCCCGAGAGCTGCCCCGGCATGTGCCGCGCCCGATGGCTCATGCCCACGCGCTCCAGCGCCTTCTCCACCCGCGCCTTGCGCTCGTCGGCCGGCATGCCCCGGTACGTGAGCGGCAGCTCCACGTTCTCGAAGACGGACAGGTCGCCAATCAGGTTGAAGCTCTGGAAGATGAAGCCAATGTGCCGGTTGCGCACCAGCGCGCGCTCCGTGGGAGACAGATCCAGCACCGACTTGCCGTCCAGCAGGTAGGTGCCCTTGCTGGCCGTGTCCAGCAGCCCCAGCACCGCCAGCAACGTCGTCTTCCCAGAGCCGGAGGGGCCGACGATGGACAGCCACTCGCCCGGCCGCACCGTGAGGTGCACGTCCGCGAGGGCGTGCGTCTCCACCTCCTCGGTCTCGAAGACCTTGGTGACTCCCTCCAACTGGATGAGCGCCTTCTGGGGCACCACCTCCGCCGCACTGGCCGCCGTCACCGCCACGCTGTCGGCCTTCGCGCTCTCCGGAACCGTCGTGTTCATCGCACTCTCACTCGATCCACCGCGTCCCACGCGGTCATGTCCGAGAGGACCACCTGATCTCCCTCGGTAAGTCCCTGCACCACTTCAATGGCATTCACCGAGCCCCGGCCAAGCTGCACCGGAACGCGCACGGCCTCGTCGCTGCCCGGCATCACCCGGAAGAGCGACACCGTGGAGTTCGGCTGCGCGCCCGCGGGCCGCCCCACGGACAGCACATCCCCCAACCGCTCCAGCTCCACCGTCCCCTCCACCGTGAGATCCGGCCGCGCGCCCTTGGGCAGCGTGTCCGGCAGCGTCACCTCCACGCGCACCGTGCCCTGGCTGGCCGCCGGAGCCACTCGAGCCACCGTGCCCTCCACCACCCCGTTGCGCGTGTCGACCTGCGCCTTCTGCCCCACCTGGATGTCTCGCGCCTGCGTCTCGGCGATGCGCAGCTCCGCCTTCAGCCGCTCGGGCTTCACCACCTTGGCCAGCACCGTTCCCGGCGTCACCCACTGCCCCAGCTCCAGCGGCAGCTCCGTCAGCACGCCTGCCTCGCCCGCCTTCACCTGCATCGACTCCACCTGTGTACGCCGGAACCGGGCGACCGCTTTCAATCGCTCGATCTGTCCCTGCTGCGCCGCGAGCTGCTCGCGCGTGCTGGCCTGGATCACGGCCAAGCGCTTGCGCTCCAGCTCCAGGCGCACGCTCAGCTCCCCGGCGCGCTCCTTGGACTGCTGGGCCTCCAGCGTGGGCACGTAGGCGCGGTCCAGCAGCGCCACGGTGGCCTGGGCCTGGCGGCCGGCGTTGGCGGACTCGGCATCCAGGGTGGCGATGGCGGCCTCCTGGGAGATCCGCTGCGTCTCCAGCTCGGTGCGCAGGGCGATGAGCTCGGCCTCGGCGCTGGCCAGCTGGCGATCGGCCTCGAGCGCCTGCAGCTGCACGTCCGGATTGGAGAGCTCGAGCAGGAGCGTGTCTGGCTGCACGGGTGCACCGGGGCGCACGTGGATGCGCTCGACGCGGCCGGCCGTGTCAGCGGTGAGCCAGCGGATGTATTCGGGAACGAGCGTGCCGGCGCCCTTCACCTGGCGGAGCATGGGGCCGCGCTTCACCGTATCCATCCAGACGCTGCCTCGCTCCACGGTGGGGGCGGCGGCACGAAGCTGGGAGAGGCCCAGCGTCACGCCCACGAGCGCGAGCACTCCGATGGATCCGTAGATGAGGGGCTTGCGGTTGGGTTTGCGAGTCCGAGGGATGTCCACGGCAGGAGACCTGAGCGAAGGCCGTGCCAGCGCGGGAGTGAGTTCCAACCCTTTGGAATTCCTGGAGATTGCGCTCCGTGCCGCGCGGGCGCTGCCCGATTGCGCGAAGTGTCGTCCCAGAAACGGACACTTCGCAAGCGCCCTCTGAGGAGTCCGAGCCGGGGGTACGGGGAGCGGTCCCGCATCCTTATATGCGGGAACTGCTCCCCTGCCCTCCGAATGGAGGCAGTGCGGGGCTGTTCGGAGCTGGGACGTCACTTCTCGGAGGCGGGCGATCCGGCGCGCGGCGTTTCGAGCCTGCTGCGCCAGGAGTGAAGAACGCGACTCAACCTCTGAGGATAGCGGAACGAAGCTCCGCCGTTTCGACGCGCCGCCGGGGACTCACACACCGCAGCGGCGCGTCGTCTCTTCCGCGCAATGGGAGCGGCTCATGGATGGATGAAGTCGATGATCAGGGCCGCGCTGCCGATGACGTAGACGGCGATGACAGAGCACATGATGAAGAAGGGGTTGCTGTCGTTCTTGATCTCAGAGCTGAACATGGGGTGTCTCCTGAAGGCGTGCCCAACGCACGCGCTGACTCACACTTCAAAGCGTGGGCCAGCGTCGCGAACGCTGAACTGACACCGAGCCTCCAGGAGCCCTTCTGAAATGCCGTGCAGTTACGCAGCCTTGTGCTGCGTCCCGCAACCGCGCGCGGCAGAGACACCGCGCTGTCGTGTCATTCGTGGGATGAGCCGCTTCGAGAGCGGACAATCTGGCAGCGAGGACGCGAGCAACCGGCTCGCTGTCCAGCGACTCATCCCTCTCGGGCAGTGCTCAAGGAGGGCTCGCCTCCTTGCTGAGCGAGCCATCGGCCGAGGCTGCCAAGTCCCACAGCGGCGGTGAGGTAGAGGAATGGGAGCCAGCCTGGGATACCGAGGAAGAGCACCTCGTGATGAACGAAGGTGCCCGCGTGGACGAGGACGATCTCGACAAAAGGCCCGACGATGGCGGTCATGACCGCGAGAGCGATTCCGATTCCCGTCCGATCACAGATCCACCAACTGATCCCGAAGATGCCAGTGAGGATGGCGGAGCGGACGATCCAGGAACCGGGAGCGACCGTGAGCCAATAAGCCGCGATGAAGAGCCCCATGGCCAGAGCGGCCTTCCATGCGGGGATGGGAGCCGGATCTCGCCCGAGCCACGGCCGCGCGACGCCTCCTGCGTAGGCTCCGGAAAAGAGCAGCGGGACCCACCAGGCGGCCTGAGCGAAGAACGGGCTGGTGTAGCTCAACGCTCCGAAGTGCGAGTGGATGCCATCGAGCGCGGAGCCCAGCGTGGCCCCCAGGCCTGCGAGGATGAGCGTGGTTCTGAGGAGGCGCTGCCGTGTCTCGGACATGGCGCCATTGTGCCGGGAGGCTCACGCGGAGAACAGCGAGGCTCAGCTTCGGTGCCGCTCGGCCACGCGGTACAACTGGGTGAGCGAGAAATCCACCAGCGACTGGCACGAGCGCATGTACTTGTGGGCACGCACGAAGGGCAGCCACACCCGCTGTCCGACCCGCACTTGCGTCTCCTCCAGCTTCCTGCGGGGGATCCACTGCCCGCCCAGGCGGCGCACGAGGACCTGGCCCAGGTAGGCCCCCACGGTGGGTATTGCTCGCTGGTCGATGTTCTGCCGCTCGAAGATTTCCGGAAAGCTCTCGACCCAGAACTGGAAGTCCACGTCAGTAAGGGACTCGGGAGTTTCATCGAAGACGGAAGGCACCTGGGTGTGGAAGAGCGCCACCAGGTATTCAGCGAGCAGAGAGTAGTGCTCTAGCGCTGCCTTTACATCCGGCACGTCCGAGGGCAGGGCCGCATCGGCTGGGAGCCATTCCTCTGGCTCCGGAGGGTGGTAGGCGTTGAGCTCCGCAATCCGGCGCTGGCGCTGGCTGATGGCCTCGGTGTCCAGCATCCGCGACAGCAGGGGCGCCACGTCCGGGTGAAATCGAGGCTCTACGGGAACAAGGGCGGCGTTGCGCTCACGCAGCGCGCGCACCACGGTGTCGTAGTCGAGCTCTGGACGCAGGTGCACCAGCGCGCGGGCCTGGGCCTGGCGTGCTTCTTCACGGGTGAAATCCGCGGCGGTGGGCCAGGTCACCAGCAGCACCGAGCCGTCGGGTAGTTCTTCCACGCGGTGGGCCGGGGTGGACAGCATGCGCTCGCGGCCCACCGTCTCCACCAACTGTGGACCGAAGACGTTGAGCCAACACACCTCGTAGATCTTGTCGAAACCATCGCTCCGGGCGCTCTCCCTGTCGCGCCCGTAGTAGGGAGCATCCGCCAACTGCGCGTCGGCGGAGCTGTGGGCTGACGTATAAGAGCCCGGGTAATGTGAGGCCCAGTCGCGCACCATGTCCACGAACTGGTGGCAACGCTTCGTCTCCGAAAAGAAGGTGAGTGGCTGCACAGCCAAGCTGACCCACAATTGGCGGGGGCGCGGTTGGAGCGCGAGTTCGAGTGTCAGTGACACCGCAGGCGCTGTGGCCCGATAGAGGCCGATGATCGGGCCGATTCGATCCTGCCGCTCTTCCAGTGCCTTCCAAACGGCCGATCGAGAGTAGTTGCGCCGCCGCTTTCCATTCACCAGTTGCGGCATCCACTCGCCCGCATGGTCCTCGAGTGCCTGGAAAAAAGGCTCCAGCACACGTGGCAGTTCCATCTCTGGATGGAAGCTCCCTTTGAAGTAGAGGGAGAGGCTGTCCTCGGTATTCAAGTCCTGCAGCGTCAGCAACTTCATTGGATGAGCACCTCCACTCCCTGGACTTGCCGCTCGACAGCCTCCATGACTTGCTCCAGTTGCTGCAGTTGCCTGGGCAAGAGCTTGCCACCTTCGTAGATGAGGCGGACGCGCCGCACCTGAGCACGACGCTCGAGGGAAGGCCGCCGGATGTCCACCGTTCCTCCGTAATAGTCCACAGCGGCGAGCGCATCAGCCCCCATCTGTAACCTCAGCGCTTCGTCCTGGAGCACCGCAAGGTTGCGGCTCTTGAAGCTGAAGGTCTCCACTCGGGCAGGCTGGCCAGCCGGGGGGACCTGCTCGATGACGAGCACGTCCGCGAAGCGCACGCCGGGGACGCCCGGCTTCGTCATGCCCACGTGGACTTCGATGCGCGGCTGGCGGAAGGACTTGAGCCAGTGGCGCTGCTCCAACGGGAGGGCCGCGTCCGCACGCAGCACGGACACCATGGCGCGCTCGAAGGCCAGCCCTCGGGCGAAAGCCCCGCGCATCTGCTCATATGCCGCCCATCTCAGGGGCCCCGCTGCAGCCCTCCCCTGCTCCAGCGCCGCCAACCGCTGTTGCCGGTAGGAGACGTACTCGCTCCACAGCGTGGAGCCTTCCGGAACGCCTGGCGGTGGCGAGGACAGCGTGGAGCGTAACTTCTGCAGCAGCGCCACGTTCGCTGGCAAGCGAGGCCCCGGAGCTTCCAACTCCGCCTGCCCGAGCTTGGCTTCCACCACTTCCAGGCTGTAGCCGGCCGCCTCATCTATCAGCGAACGCACCGCCCCCAGGGTCCTTCCCGTGGCAATGCTGGGTTCCGCGGCTCCCGTACGCTCGGGCCGGGCCTCGGACAACCAGGCTTGTGCTCGCGCCAGATTGCCCCGCGCCTCGTACAGCGCGACGGCTGCAGGTTCTCCTCCCGCTCCCACGAACACCGCGGCTTCACGGCTGGCGCGAATGTAGCGTGCCAGCTCCGCCAACCCATCCAGGCCCAGCCGTTCCCCCACCTGCCACGCCACCTGCTTGAGTGCCTCCAGCCGCACCTCTGGTACCGAGAGCCGCAGTCGTGCCCGTTCTGCCTCGGCCAGATACCGAATCCCCTTGCCTCCGGCGTACAGCGCCACCAGCAGCGCTGCGGGTGCCAGCTCTCGCGTGGCCTGCTCGTACTGTCCCTGTGTCAGCTCCTTCACCCCGTGCGCCGTGCCTGCCACGAGGTGGTAGACGCCCAGCGGCACTCCGAACGTCAGATGGTCGAAGCTCCCCAGCGCCGCGCCGGCAGGGGAGTAGTGCTCGCGCATCAGCTCTCGTTCCAGGTCTGCCTGAGCCTGCTGGTAGACCGGAGGCATTTGCTGGAGCTGCCCGGTCATGCGGAGGTAACGCGCACCATCACTCGACAGGCTGCTGTTGAGCGCGTCTCGGGCCGCTTGCTCCAGGCCCCTCCTCACGTCTCCGGCGCGCTCGCCGCGCTCGGGGTAGTCCGCGAGCTTCAGCCCACGGCGCGCCAGCTCCCTGCGCACCGAATCCATCTGCCCCAGCGTCTGCCCCAACTGCTTGTCCCGCGCCAGCAGCCGGAGCAGAGCATCCAACTCATCGTCGTAGGCCGTGTGGATGATGAAGAGGGCGAATATCTGCGAGTACGCCCCGTAGTCCGCCGTGGCTTCCACCAGGAAGGCGGCCCTCTTGCTGGTGAGCACTCGCGAGGCTGTCGCATCTACCAACGGCCCCTGTGCTCCCAGCCGCACCGCGCCCCAGTTCCCCAGGCTCTCCACCACTCGCGCCATATCCACGCGGCGCTGCAACGCGAGGAAGTGGGCGGTCGAAGGACAGGCCAGAAATGGCTCCAGCAGTTCCTCATCGCTGGAGGCCTCCTCTGGCCAGTCAGAGGGCAAGGCGTGCTGGCTGGGAGCCCATGCGGCATTGCTTCCGGCTTCCTGCCAATCGATCTCCAGCCCCAGCGCCGGCCCTGCCCCCTGGAGGTAGCTGCCTGTTGGGCTGAGCAGTTCAGGCGTGGTGGCGCAACTGGCCGCCCACAACACCGCGCTCACCAGCACTCCATATCCTCGCCTCAGGCGCAGCAGTGCGAAACCCAGGTATGTGCTCATCAGAAGCCCCTCCGCTGCTCAAGGGCTTCACGCTACAGCAGCGTTCCAGCCACCGGCGATGACGTCTCGCCTCTCACTCCATCTCCCTCCCACACCTCCCGCGCCTTGGCGCTCACAGGTATCCTCGAGGGATGCTGACCCTTGTCGCCATGGCGGACACCCACGGCTACCACGACGACCTCACCGTCCCCGAGGGAGACATCCTCATCCACGCGGGAGATCTCACACGGGGAGGGAGCCTTGAGGAGATGGCCGAGGTGAACGCGTTCCTCGCCCGCCTTCCCCACCGGCACAAGATCGTCGTGGCCGGCAACCATGACTGGTGCTTCCAGGAGACCCCGGCCGAGGCACGCGCCGTTCTCACAGCCGCTACCTACCTGGAGGACGAGGCCGTCATCATCGAGGGCCTGAAGTTCTACGGCAGTCCGTGGCAGCCCTGGTTCCTGGACTGGGCCTTCAACCTGCCCCGAGGCCCGGAGCTGGCGCGGCGCTGGGCGAAGATTCCCCAGGACACGGACATCCTCATCACCCACGGCCCGCCCCTGGGCTTCGGGGATCGCGTGGCAGGAGAGCGCGTCGGCTGCGAGGATCTGCTGACCCGCGTCCAACAGGTCCGGCCGAAGCTGCATCTGTTCGGGCACATCCACGAGGACGGTGGCGTCTGGACGGAAGGACCGACGACCTTCGCCAATGTCACCTCGGACGAAGGGATGCGCGCGGTGCAGGTGCTGCGCTTCCCTCTGGCTTGAGTGACGATCGTCTGCGTTCCCGAAAAACGGCCCGCGCCACCGGAGCAAGCGCTCCAAGGTCCACCTGCCCCGGTGGCGCGGCCGTAGATCCTGGGGGCTACAGCCCCAAGTCCCATCAGGCAACGACTAGCTATCAGAAGCTGACAGGGTCAGGGACTCCGAGTCAACCTGTTGGGTCGCCTGCCCGAGTGCTTCCACCCACCGCTCGAGCAGATCCATGAGCGCGCTGCGATCTTCCCCCGGCAGCGGGAGCAGCAGCTTCGCCATGCGCTCCTGGACGATACCATCCACCTGCTCGGATAGAGCACGACCCTTGTCGGTGAGGCGTACACTCACGTGGCGCCGATCATGGCGCATGATCTTCACTCGAGCAACCAGCTCCATCTCCTCCAAACGGTCGACCAGGCGGGACATGCGAGGCATCGCGATCCCACCCAGCCGCTCGGCCAGAAGGTTGATGGTGAGGAATCCCTCCGCACGCAGCCACCAGAGCGCCTCGAAATGAAGGGGCTCGATGTCCCCTTCGACCGGGGCGGCCAGCGGGCTGGAGAAGATCCCCCGGCGGCCTACATCGATCAAGAGATGACGAAAGCGGGCCACCTGAACTCTCACCTCTTCCGACAGGTCGGACATCCGGCAAACCTCCCTCAGAGCCCCTCGTACTGGCCTCGTGAGGAGGTCCAGCCTGTCTTCAGGGGTCACTGTCAGCCACAACGTCCCGCAAATCGAGGCATATCGCCGGGCTTTCGGTGAAAGGAGGGGTAACCTTACAGGTCAGGTGCCGGGTTTGTACCCAAGGCGAGCAGTTCGGACACGGTGACGAACCGGTAGCCCTGGGCCTTCAGGCTCTGGAGGATCCGGTCCGTGGCTTCGAGGGTGCCCGGCTTCGCGGCCCACCCGTCGTGCAGGAGGATGATGGAGCCCGGCCGGGCGGCCTCGAGGATCCGCGAGGTGATGAGCGCCGCATCCTGCGTGGCGTGATCGTCCGGCACGACGTCGAAGAGGATGTCCTTGCGGTGCTCGCGAGCCAGCAGCCAGGGCAGGACGAACAGCTTCTTGCCGAACGGGGCTCGGAAGAGGATCTCGCCGCGCACGCCGGCCTCTCGCAGCAGGGCATCCGTGCGGGAGATCTCCTCCTGGACGAACGAGGGCGAGCGGAAGACGAGCCGGGTGTGAGAATAGGAGTGGTTGCCCAACTGGTGCCCCTCGGCGGCCACCCGCGCCGCGAGCTCCCGGTGAGCCTCAATGTTGCGCCCCACCATGAAGAAGGTGGCCTTCACCTGATGGCGCGCGAGCAGTTCCAGCACCGCGGGAGTGTTGGCCGGGCTGGGCCCATCATCGAAGGTGAGCGCCACCATCTTCTGCTGCGTCTCGACGCGCGCGTACAACTCGCCGAACACCTGGAAGCTTCGCGCCTTCGAGAGCTGATACAGGCCGGCCAGCACCGCCAGCACGGCCAGGACTCCTCCGACAACCCATCGTCTCCAGTTCATGCGGGCGCGCCCTGCAGGAACCGCACCTGTGCGCAAGCCCTTGAAAAGAGGATGCACAGGCTCATGGCGCCGAAAGCGGCGTGGCCGCTGCGCCGCGCGCTCCGTGGCTCACACCGCCCGTTCAGCCCTTGACGGGCCCCGCCGCGCGCCGAGCGAGCACATCCTTGACGTCATCCAGGGTGATGCCCAGCGGACGGACGGCCACGAGCAGGTGGTAGAGCACGTCGGCCGCTTCCTCCACGGCGCGGGCCTTGTCTCCATCAGCGCATGCGGTCACCAGCTCCGCGGCCTCCTCACCGATCTTCTTGAGGCGCAGGTTCCGATCCTCCAGCAACCGCCGGGTGTAGCTGGGCTTCTGGCCGGGCTCGGGCGGCTTCGCGGCGCGCTCGGAGATCGTCGCATCCAGCGCCACCAGGGCATCCAGCCGGCCGGGGCCGAAGCAGGTCTCCTCACCGGTGTGACACGCGGGGCCTGCTTTCTCCACCCGTGCGAGCACCGCGTCCCCATCACAGTCGGCGGTGAGGGACACCACCTTCTGCACGTTGCCGCTGGTGGCACCCTTGTGCCAGAGCCCCCGGGTCCGCGAGCGGTAGTGCATCTCACCGGTGGCGAGGGTGCGCTCCAGGGCCTCGAGGTCCGCATGGGCCACCATGAGCAGATCGCCCGAGCGAGCGTCCTGCGTCACCACCGTCACCAGCCCGTTTCCCTTGGTGAAGTCCAGCTTGGAGAGATCCAGCATCACTTCCTCGTGTTGGCGCCGAGCAGCTCGCGCACCTGGGTCGCGAGCGCCGCGTTGGTCGCAATGCCATTGCCGCCGAACGAGGTGCGCACTCCCGTCCAGTCGGTGAACACCCCACCCGCCTCCTCGATGATGGGTTGCAGCGCGGCGGCGTCCCAGGGCGAGAGGAACTCGTCCACCATCACTTCGGCGCGGCCCGTGGCCACCAGGAGGTAGCCGTAGCAGTCGCCCCAGGTGCGATCCATGTGAGCCTTGGCCGCCAACGCCCGCCAGGCCTGGCCGCGCTCTGGGGACTGGATGAAGCGCTCATCCGTGGAGAGCACCACGGCCTTGGACAGCTCAGACACGGAAGACACCTGGGTCCGCTTGTCGTTCCAGTAGCAACCTGCGCCCGGAGAGGCCACGAGCAGATCTCCCACGGCCGGGAAGTACGCAGCGCCCGCGAGGATGCGCTCACCCTCGGCCACCGCGACGAGCGTGCCCCAGAGCGGAACTCCGCGGATGAACGTCTTGGTGCCGTCGATGGGATCGAGGATCCAGCGGCGCTTCGCCTCCTTGCGCGTCTCGCCGAACTCCTCGCCGAGGATGCCGTCCTGGGGGAAGCGGGCCTCGATCCACTCGCGCGCTGTCTTCTCGGAGGTGCGGTCCGCCACCGTCACCGGCGTACCGTCTCCCTTGATGTCCACGGTGACGCCCTTGCGGAAGAAGTCGAGCGCCACATCCCCGGCCTTCCGAGCCACCTCGGCGGCCGCCTGCATCAAGCCCTGCGTTTCGGTCGTCATGCGACGCTCCTGATCCTCAGGCCGCTCGAGTGGAGCAGCGATTTGATCGCCCCAACGGTGGTGAGTCCATCGTGGAGGATGCCCGCCACGAGTGCCGCGTCCGCCCTGCCCTCCGTGAGCGCGGCCCGGACATGCTCCGCGTTCCCCGCCCCACCCGAAGCGATGACCGGGACGTCCACCGCCTCGGCGACGGCCCGTGTCAGGTCCAGGTCATACCCCGAACGGGCCCCATCGCGATCGATGCTCGTGAGGAGGATCTCGCCCGCGCCGCGTTTCACACACTCACGGGCCCAGGCGACGGCCTCGAGGTCCGTGGGAGTCTTGCCGCCCCGCGTGTAGACGCGCCATCCGGCTCCCTCGCGCCGGGCGTCGATGCTGGCCACCACGCACTGAGCGCCGAAGCGGTCCGCGCAGGCCGTGAGCAGCTCGGGGTTCGACACCGCAGAGGAGTTGATGCTCACCTTGTCCGCGCCGGCCCGGAGCGCCCGGCCCACGTCGTCCACCGTGCGCACGCCTCCGCCCACGGTGAGGGGAATGAAGAGGCGCTCGGCGGTGCGCTGGACGACGTCCCAGAGCGTCTCGCGCTCCTCGGAGCTGGCGGAGATGTCCAGGAAGGTGATCTCGTCGGCGCCCTCGGCCTCGTAGCGCAGGGCCAGGGCAACCGGATCGCCCACGTCTCGAAGGCCCTCGAACTGGACGCCCTTCACCACCCGGCCGCCCTTCATGTCCAGGCAGACGATCAATCGGCGCGTGAGCATCACTTCACCTCCAAGGCAACCGAACCCTTGGTGCTGAACACCGTCCCCGAGTCCACCAGCGCATCCCGCAGGGCGAGGCCCACGGCCTTGAAGGCGGCCTCGGTGAGGTGGTGGCTGTCCCGGCCGCGGAGGATACGGATGTGGAGCGTCACCTTGGCGTGCTCGCAGAAGGAGCGCATCCAGTGGTCGTACAGCCGGTTGCGCAATGGGCCGCGGTAGTAGAAGCGTCCGCAGGTGTCGATGGCGGCATGCACGAGCGCGTCATCCATGGGGATGGTGCGCTCGCCATAGCGCGCGGCGGTGGGCGGGATGACCTGATAGACGGCCGTGCCCACGGCGATGGCCACATCCTCCATGATGTGGTGCCGGAGATCTCCGCGAGCGTGGAGCTCGAGATCCAACCCCGCATACTTCGCGAAGGTGCCCAGCATGTGGTCGAAGAACTTGAGGCCGGTATCCACCTTGGCCACGCCCTGACCGCGCTTCAGCTCGACGCGGATCTGGGTCTCCTTTGTCTCTCGAGTCACGACAGTCATGCGAACTCCCGTGCGACCGAGGCCGCGTCGAGCTTTCCGGTGTAGAGCGCCATGCCGATGACGGCGCCGTGGGCCCCGGCCTCCGCCAGGGCCCGGAGATCCTCCAGGGTCGTCACGCCCCCCGAGGCGTAGATGCGATGCCGACTGCTCCGCACCACCTCCTGCATCAGCGGCAGGTCCACGCCTCCCATCTGGCCCTCCTTGTGGACGGCGGTGACGAGCAATCCTCCGAGAGGCAGCGGCTCCAGCACCGAGAGCACGTCGGAGACATCCCGAGCACTCCCGGCTGTCCAGCCACGAGTCACCACCTCACGGCCCTTCACGTCCGCAGCCACCACGACCTTGCCGGGGAATCGGAGGGCGACATCGGAGAGCCACGCGGTGTCTTCGATGGCCCGCGTGCCCACGACGACGAACGAGGCCCCGCTGGCAAGCACTGCCTCTACCCGGGCCGTGTCGCGGACTCCGCCACCCACGGTGAAGGTGAGGCCCGGCTCGTAGGTGAGCAGCCGGGAGATGACCTCCAGGTTGGAGCCCTTTCCGAGCGCCGCGTCCAGGTCCACGACATGGAACGTCTTGAAGCCCAGGCCGCGCCACTTCTTCAGCGCATCGAGCGGATCATTCACGCGCACGCGCTCGGCATCGTAGGAGCCACCCACGAGCTGCACGCACGCGCCCTCGCGCAGATCGATGGCGGGGATGGCGATCATGGCGATACCTCCCGGAGGAACGCCTGCACGAAGCGCACGCCCGCCGCGGAGCTCTTCTCCGGGTGGAACTGCACCCCGAGCACCTTCCCGCGCCGCACGGAGGCAGGGAAGCGATCCTCCTCGTGCTGCGTCCAGCCGACGACCACTCCGGGCTCCTCGGCGCGGCAGACGAAGCTGTGGGCGTAGTAGACGGTGTCCAGCGGAGAGCCGGGCACCGCGGCATCCTCCTCGACGGAGTTCCAGCCGATGTGCGGCACATGCCTGGCGCGCAGCCGCGTTACCCGGCCCTTGAAGATACCGAGCCCGCGGCCCTCCCCTTCGTCACTGCCCTCGAAGAGCAGCTGCATGCCCAGGCAGATACCGATGCACGGGAGCCCCAGCTCCAGGGCCTGACGCATCTGCTCCCGGCCGGGCTCCAGCCGCGCCGCGGCGGCACCGAACGCACCGACTCCGGGCAGGACGAGCACGTCCGTGTCCAGCGCCTTCACTGGGTCCGTCTGCACTCGCACCTCGGCACGCGTCTCCGTGGCGAGCGCCTTGGCCAGCGAGTGGATGTTTCCCGCGCCGTAGTCGAACAGGGTGACTCTCATCGCAGTGACTCCCGCAGCGCCTGGAGCGCCGTCTCCATCATGGGCCAGGGTCCACAGGCAATCCGGAGCGCATCCCCCACTCCGGTCAGCCCCTGGAACGCACGCACGTTCACGTCCCGCTCTCGCATCCGCGCGGCCACCTGGGGCGCACCGGGCAGCGGGACGAGGAGGAAGTTGCCCTCGGAGGGCAGCGGTTGAAACCCGAGCGCCTTGAACTCCTCCACCAGGCGCTTGCGGCTCTCCTTGATCTCCTCGGCCCGTTCCTTCACCCAGGAGAGGCCCTCGGTGAGCGCGGCGATGGCGACACGCTCGGAGACGCCTGTGTGCTTGTACGGCCCGCGTGCCTTCTCCACCTCCGCCACCAGTTCTGGGCGGCCCACGGCGTAGCCCACGCGCAGGCCAGCCAAGCCGAACGCCTTGGAGAGAGTGCGCGTCACGAGGACATTGGGGCGTGAGCGAACCAGATCGACGACGCTTTCCCTGGCGAACTCCGTATAGGCCTCGTCGACAAGGACGATGCCCGGAGCCGCATCCACCAGCCGTTCGAGCCCGGCCCGGGAGACCACTGTGCCCGTGGGGTTGTTGGGCGAGCAGACGTAGATGAGCCGTGCGCCCGTGGCGAGCAGACCATCCACGTCGATATCGAAGTCCGGCCGCAACCGCACGGGGACGAACTGGAGGCCGTTCACCTTCGCGAAGTAGGCCAGCATCGAGAAGGAGGGGTCCGGGACGGCGATACGTTCGCCCGGCTCCAGGAAGGCCCGGAGGGTACAGTCGATGAGATCATCCGAGCCGCAGCCCGTGGTGATCCACGAGGCATCGAAGCCGGTATAGGAGGCCAGCGTCTTCTTGAGCTCCGGCGCATAGGTCTGCGGGTAACGAGAGACGACGGAGGTGGAGACCTCACGCAGGACGCGCTCGGCGGCCGGGGGCATGCCGAAGAGGTTGGTGTTGTCACTGAGGTCCACGCGGCAGTGCACGCTCGGGGGCGAGTAGAGCGAGATGCCCTCGTAGGAGGGGCGACGGGGGATCATGACTCCCTCCAGGCACGGGCGGCCTCGGCGTGGGCGAAGAGCCCCTCGCTGTCGGCGAGCAGACCCACGTCCTCCGCGAGCCGGGCCGCCGCCGCATGATCCACACGCTGGTAGGTGGTCCACCGATAGAAGTCGAGCACCGAGAGCCCCGAGTATGCATGACCGAGGCCCGCGGTAGGCAGGACGTGATTGGCGCCCGTCATGTAGTCCCCGAAGGCGACGGAGGTGCGCTCTCCAAGGAAGACAGTGCCGCAGTTACGAACGCGAGCCAGGTGCTCCTGAGCCATCGCCGTGGCGATGAGCAGGTGCTCGGGAGCGAACTCCGAGACGAAGGGCCAGGCCTCGTCCAGCGAGTCCACGCTGAGCACTGCGCCGCGCTCGCGCAGGGCCGTGGTAACGATCTCCCGGCGTTTGGCCTGTCCTGCCGCCCACTCCACCGCCGCGGCGATGGTTTCAGCCACTGTGACGCTCACCGCGACGGTGACGCAGCAAGCGTCCGGATCGTGCTCGGCCTGAGCGAGCATCTCACGCGCCACAGCCTCGGGATCCGCTGACCTGTCCGCGACGACGAGGATCTCGCTGGGGCCGGCGGGAGCATCGATGGCCACGGCATCCACCACCTGGAGCTTGGCGGCAGCAACGTAGGCATTGCCAGGACCGACGATGCGATCCACGCGAGGCACGCTCTGGGTGCCGTAAGCCAGGGCGGCCACTGCCCCCGCGCCACCGAGGGCGAAGACACGATCCGCTCCCGCCAGAGCCGCTGCGGCAAGCACTCCCGCCGCAGGCAGCCCATCCGGCCCCGGAGGCGAGCAGACGATGACCTCTCCGACTCCGGCCACCTTGGCAGGGACGACGCCCATGAGCACGCTGCTGGGGTACACGGCCCGGCCGCCCGGAGCATAGACACCGACGCGCCCGAGCGGATCCGGACGCCGGCCCACGACGATGCCGGGCTCGGTCTCGACCTCGGTGGCATGGGGGCGCTGAGCCTCGTGTGCCTTGGCGATGTTGCGAGCGGCGCGCTCGAAGGCGTGGCGGACCTTGGGATCCAGCGAGGCGAGCGCCTCGACCCACCGAGCCCGAGGCACCTCGAGCGACGACAGCGTGGCGCGGTCGAACTCGCGAGCCATCTCCAGGAGTGCGCGGTCTCCGTCTCGCCGGACGCGGGCGATGATGTCCCGGACGCGGGCAGCGACCTGGGCGTCCGACGCTCCCGAGCGATCCAGGAGGCGGCGCCGGTCCTCGGGAGTCAGGGCGGAGAGAGGACCTCGATACTTCAGGGCTCCGGAGCTCACGGCATCAACCTCTCGATGCGAGTGACGAGGATCCCTTCGCAGCCAATGGCCTTGAGGGCATTGATGGTGCGGTAGATGGTCTTCGAGGGGACGACCGCATGCACGGCGACGTAATCACCGCCGTTCATGATGTCCACCACGGTGGGGCCATTGAGGCCAGGGAGCACATCGCGAACCTGGGGGAGCACCTTCCTGGGGACGTTGGCCATGAGGTAGCGCTTGCCACGGGCGGCCAGCACCGAGCCCAGGGCCTGCTTCAACTCCTCCAGCTTGCGAGCGGCCTCGGCATCGTTGTTCTTGCAGGCCACGAGGCGGGCGCTGGACTCCAGGACGGTGACGACCTCGCGCAGGCCGTTCATCTTGAGCGTGGAGCCGGTGGAGGTCAGATCCACGACAATGTCCGCGATGCCCAGGTGGGGAGCGATCTCCGCGGCGCCGGACACGGGCACGACGACGATCTGTTGCCCGCGCTTCGTGAAGAACTCCTGGGTGAGCCGAGGGAAGCAGGAGGCCACGCGCATCCCATCCTTCACTCCGTCAGCGGAGGTGATGCCACTCTCCTCGCGAGCTGCCACCACGAGCCGGCACCGGCCGAACTCCAGATCCATGAGCAGTTCCAGCTCACGGCCGCTCTCATTGACGAGATCCCAGCCCGTCACACCGGCGTGCGCCGCGCCATCGGCGACGAACTCGGGAATGTCCTGGGCACGAACGAAAATGGCCTCGAACTCGCCACCGAGGGAGGCAGTGAGTGCTCGCTCGCCTCGGACCCGGACTTCGAGCCCGGCATCATTGAACAGCTCGCGAACCTCGTCGGAGAGGCGGCCTTTGTTGGGGAGGGCGATCTTGAGCATCGGGAGGCATCCAGAGGGTTGTAAGGAGGTGAAAGCTGGAACGAAAAAAGCCCGTCCTGGGGGGGACGGGCTTTCGGTCACTGCGGCAGGGCCGGGAGGATGAGGCGTCTCAGACGTTCATCCAGGCATGCGCGCGGCGAGCGGTCCCGTCGGGGCCGAGCCGATGATGCGCATGATGATGATGGATGGAGCAGAGACGCACGGCTCTATGAGTAACGGAAAGCGGGCCTGCGCGTCAACACATCCGCCCTTTTCGCCTCTGCTATAACGCCACTGTGGCCAGGTCTCGGCGGTTCCAGGCGAGTTGGCGCTTGCCATGACATTGCGTCTCCTACTCTGTCGCGCCTTGCTACTGGCCATGGTGCTGAGCGGCTGCAAGAACCGCTCAGCCGAGCCCACGTCGCCCGTGACTGTCGTCACTGATACCGATGCAGGTGCGCTCCCAGCGGAAGGGCCTCTCCCTATCAAGACGAGCTGGCTCCAGTACGCAGGGACGCTCGACGTGACGAATCGCTATTCGGCCACGGTCACCGTCGCAACAGATGACCCCCTGAGGGCCGGCGTGAACGGCCATTGCAGCGGGCTGCTCATCAGCCCACGACTTGTACTGACCGCAGGGCACTGCGTATGCCCTCCCCATGACTCCACCCTCGGAGGTCCCGAGGGCCGCAAGACCATCGACGGATCTTCCTGTGCGAGCAGGCCCACCGTCACGACCGTCTCCTATGCTCCACCGAAGCAAGGCCCTGGACGTGTCCCCGCGAGCGTGAGCCAGGCCTACGAAGGAGTCGAGGTCCGGACTCACCCCGAGTTCAAGGTTCTTCTAGACGCACAGGGGCACGTGGAGACCGCCCATGCGGATCTGGCAATCATCCTCCTGAATGAACCCGTGGAGGGCACGTGGCCCACCTTCGCCGTGGCGGACGCGGATGTTCAGCCTGGGAATGACGTCGTCATGGCCGGCTACACCTACGACAAGATCGTGGGGGGCATCTCCGGGCAGCGCCGCTTCACGAGCTACCGAGTCCAGGGTCTCATGCCCGTGGGGGATGACAGGGCTCTCTTCGAGCAACCAGAACGAGACCTCTACATCGGCGACAGTGGCGGGCCTTGCCTACGCGAGGAGGCGAACCGGACTGAACTCGTAGGGATTTCGAGTCGAGGGCTTGGGGACACCGCCACCTTCACCCGGACGTATCCCTACCGAAACTGGCTGGCCTCCGAACTCGAACGGGCCTCGCGGCTCCACTCCCCACCTTGAAGAACGCTTGGAGAAGCGACTCGAACTCGCATGGAGGTATGGCCCTGATGCCTACGCTTCGAACAGTGTCCTCCTTCCTGGGTCTGGTGCTTGTCTGCTGCGCCTGCGCAAGTACCACCCAGGACACGACTGAGCCCTCGCCCATCGGCGTCTCCGCCACCCCTCGCGACGAACGGCCTTATGTCGTTAGCGGCAGGAAAGACGCCGGGAATGTCTACCTGAGCACCGTCATGGTCGGCGCGAACAGTCCGAACGACGGAGGCTGCAGTGGGGTTCTCATCAGCCCTCGCCTCGTGCTCACCGCGGGCCACTGCGTGTGCCTGGAGCGTCCCCTGGACACTCCCGATGGCGGAGCCACGACCGTCATCGACGGAGTGGTCTGTTCCAAGGAAGCGACCGTCTTCACCAAGACCTACGGCAAGACCACGCGCATCGAGCCGCACGTGGGAATCCGGATCGAGCCTCACCCGGGCCTGAGACTCTTCTATCGAAGAGACGGAACCCTCGTGCGGGGGCAATCCGACCTCGCGATCATCCATCTGGAAGCCCCCATCACGAATATCCGCAGTGTCGCGTTGGCTCAGCGAGGAGTCAGGAGCGGCAGCGCCGTCGCGATCGTCGGCTTCGGCTACACGAACTTCACCAAGCAGGACTTCGGTGAACGGTATTATGGAAACACCACCATCAGCACGGTGAACGATGAGACCTTCAGCATTGAGGGGCCGGGAGTCCATGCCTATGCAGGAGACAGTGGCGGCCCCTGCCTGAGGTGGCCCGATGGGGCCACGGAGCCTGTGCTCGTAGGCATCACTCGTGGCGGTGGAGCGCCCGTCTATTCGAGATTCACGAGCACGACCATTCCCAACCATCGAGAGTGGATCGAGCGCGTCATCCGCGAAGCAGAGAAGCTCACCCATGAGGGGTCTCGTTAGAGAGGCAGTGTCCAGGAGTTAGCTGATAGAATCCAGCGTGGACCGCAGTTCCCGCCCCACGCCCCATGCCGCCTCGCGCATACACTCGCGTCGCCGTCGCCCAGCTCGCGTGCCAGCCCGCCATCGTCAAGGAGGGGCGCGCGCCTTTCGAGGATCCCCTGTTCGATCTGGCGCGCCCGGACGCTCTGCGCCCCGAAGGTCACGCCCCGGAAGAGCTGGAGAAACGCTTCCTGCAACTGCGCGAGCGCATCGCGCGCATCCACTTCGAGCAGTTGATGCTCAAGGTCCGGGCCATCCTCGCTCGGTGCCAGGAATGGGGTGTCCGGCTCATCGTCTTCCCCGAGTACAGCATCCCCTGGCAGGTGCTCGAGGAGCTGGCTCGCGCCGGAGGCGATCTGGTGATCGTGGCCGGAACCCACTCCGTGACACGCATGAGCATCCGCTCGGGCGTCTACCAGCGGTTGGGCGCACCTCAGCCTCCCCGCGCGGGCGAGTCCGTGTGCCCCGTCCTCTATCGAGGCCAGCTCCTCCACCTGCAGCCCAAGCTCTCCCGCGCCACGCCCGAGACCCAGATGGTCCCCGGCAAGCTCTGGCACCCCGTCGAGTTGCCCGAGGGACTGCCAGGGCCCATGGGAGTGCTCATCTGCCTCGACTTCCTGCACCGCGGGTCCGAGTCCCATCGAGACCTCGTGGCCCAGAAGCTGGAGCAGTGCCGCTTCCTGGCCGTGCCCAGCTACACGCCTGACTACACGGCGCAGGAGTTCACCTCACAGGCACTGATGGACGCCCGCAGGTACGGCCGGCCGGTGCTCTGGGCGGACGTCGCCACCTTCTCGGAGAAGCAAGAGGCTGGCGGGAGCTCCCTCCACGTGGATGAAGGACGGCCGGAGGACCTGCGTCGCTTCCCAGAGCAGGCGGGCTACCTGGAGCCAGGTGACGAGGGCGTCATCGTCGCGGACGTGGACCTCGGCTACGAGCGCGTCGGCAATTCCACCCGCTACGACCCGCAGCGCCCCATCGAGCCCTTCGCCGCGGCCAGCCTCGTCTATCCGGCCCGTCCCGCGGGGGAGCGTTACGCCCGCTGGCTCGACGACGCAGCTCCCTTGCTCGCCCGAGGCGACACGGAGGCCGCCGACACGCTCGCGGAGCGCATCACGCAATCCCGCACGCTGCTGCTGGACGCCGGAGCGAGCGGCAAGTCCCACCAGGCCCGCTTCCGCCGCCTGCTGGGCGATCTCGACAACCTCAACACCGTGGAGCAGATCCACCGCTATCTGCGCGAGATCGTCCTCCCTCCGGAGGCACTACCCCTCCCCAACCTCCGAGCCGTGCTGGCTGGCGCGGCGGAGGATGCGATCTTCGAGTGGGAGAAGGACTGGCGGGGGCATGGCCTGGGAGCGCTCGTGCAGCGACTGCACGCGGCGGCGAAGCCGGTGACGCCGCCCGCTCCAGGCGAGTGGTCCGAGGCGGGGCTCTCGGCCCTGGCCCACGTGCGTCAATCGGCGGGCCGCGACCCCGAGGGCTCCAAGCCCGCCCAGGCCCAGCCCGAGCCTCCCGTTCGCTGGGTGATCCCGGACAAGCTGGATCCCGCCGCGCTCGGAGAGATCCGGCACGGCGGCTTCGTCTTTCGCTTCAAGCCCCGGCCCGAGGACTTCCGAGCGGACAGAGACAGGCGCGCGCACAACCGGGACGAGGAGTACCAGCCCGATGCGGGCGATGAAGTCAGCCCGGGCCTGTTGCTCGCCGGCAAGGAGCTGTTCCTCCTCACCGTGGCGGAGTCCTCACACCCTACCGCCGTCGTGGCGGTCATGCAGGAGGACCATCACCAGGGCTCGCTCCTGCCCATCACCCACAAGGAGGAGCACTGGGAGCTCCTCGTCTGGGACCAGGACGGTTGGTGGCGAGACCACGGCGCCCAGGCCCTGCACTCCTTGAAGGAGAAGCTCCATCGGGTCGAGGTCCGCTCCACCTCCCGGCCCGAGTTGGTGAAGCGATTGGAGGCGCTGCTCCCTCGCTTCAAGGGAGCAGGCCCGCGCGCCCAGGCGCTGTTGACGCAGCGACTGTCCTCCGTGAACGACACCTTCGTGCAGCCCACCGTGCTCAGGAGTGAAGCAGCGCTGCCCGCGCTGGAGGCGCTCGATGCCTGGCTCGAATCCACGGACCAGACCGCCCTGGTGCTGGGCGACTATGGCTCCGGCAAGTCCACGACGCTGGCCCGGTGGTGCGCCACGCGGTGGGAGCGCAGTGACGCCCTGCTCCCCATTCTCTGCAACCTCGCCTCCGCGGCTCCGTCTCGGGACGCCCTGGGGCTGCTCCTCGACGCAGCGGACACTCCAGACACTCCGGCCAATCGCGCGGCCTTGCGGCTGCTCATCCACACCCGGCGCCTGCTCCCCGTCTTCGACGGTTTTGACGAGATGGCCATGCGCATGCGCACCACGGGCCTCGCCAGCCGGCTGTCGGAGCTGCTCGGCGTGGCAGAGGCAGGCGGGCGCGTGATGGTCTCCTCGCGCGAGCACTACTTTGAGTCCGAGTCCACGCTCCACTCCACCGTGACCCAGGCCCTGAATCAGGCGCTGGGAGCCTCCGCGGGCCTCACCCGCCTGACCTTCCTGCCCTTTGACGCATCCCAGGTGCGGGAGTTGATGACGGGGGTCCTCCCGTCCGCGCAAAAGGTGGAGCAGGCGCTCCAGCGGATTCACGACACCTATGATCTGATGGATCTGGTGACTCGGCCGCTGCTCCTCGGCATGGTGCTCGCGTCCCTGGAGCACATTGCCCCCACGGCGCGAGTAGCCCCCTCGGACATCTACGAGGCGTACCTCCGAGACTGGCTCCTGCAGACACCCGAGGATGGAGAATCGCTCACCCACGCCCAGAAGCAGGAGTTCGCCGAGGCCCTGGCGGAAGAGCTGTGGCGGCAGGGGACGACCTCCTGCTCCTGGGAGGAGCTCCGCAGGACGGTGCGCGAGCGCCTGCGCCAGCAACTCCCCGATCACCTCACACCCGCAGCCATCTTCCGGGACATCGAGGGCGGCGCCTTCTTCGTGCGTGAAGGAGAGGATCGATACCGGTTCGCACACAAGTCATTCCTCGAGTACTTCCTGGCCCGAGCTCTGGCGGAAACCCTCGAGGCCCAGCCAGCGCGAGCCTTGGACACGCGTCCACTCACCCGCGAGGTCGCCGCGTTCCTCGGAGAGATCCTGCGCCGCAGGACCGGCGATGCCTTGGAGAGCCCTGCCGTGCGCGCCCTCCGAAGCCTGCTCCAAAGTGGGAGGGCCGCGGGCGACGCCTCCTACATCATGGTGGTGGCCGCCAATGCCCTCCGGCTCCTGCATGGGCTGGCGGTCTGGGCCCAGAACGGACGGCAGTGGATCCCCGAACAGGCCGACCTGCGAGGCGTGGATCTGACGGGAGAGGATCTGCGAGGCGCGCATCTGCGAGCCGCACGGCTCATGGGGGCCCGGCTCGCAGGCGCGGATCTCTCCAGGGCCGACTGCTCCGGCGCTGACCTCACTCACGCGGTGCTCGCGGGAGCGCGTCTGGACGAAACCTCCCTGCGAGGAGCCCGCGCGGCGGAGGCAGACTTCACCCAGGCCGAGGCCACGGGCTGCGATACGCGAGAGGCGGCGCTCACGCGCGCGGTGCTGAACCAGGTCGCGTGGTTAAATGGACGATGGGAGGGAAGCAACACCGCTGGCGCGGAGGTGACTGCAGCCCTGATGGCTCCGGCTCCCCCCACGGAAGGACGGAAGCTCGCGATCCGGTTCTTGCGGACAAGCACCACTGCTGGCCGCCAGTGGGGACCGCTCCGCTCTGTGTCGTTCTCCTCAGACGGTCGGCGCTTGGCCTCCGCAGGGGCCGACGGCACCGTGCGCCTGTGGGAGGCCGACTCCGGACGCGAGCTGCGCGCCCTGTCGGGACACTCCGCCAGTGTCAGGTCCGTGTCCTTCTCCCCGGACGGTCGGCACCTGGCGTCCGCAGGGGCCGACGGCACCGTGCGCCTGTGGGAGGCCGACTCCGGACGCGAGCTGCGCGCCCTGTTGGGACACTCCATCAGGGTCTTGTCCGTGTCCTTCTCCCCGGACGGTCGGCGCCTGGCCTCCGCGGGGGAAGACGGCACCGTGCGCCTGTGGGAGGCCGACTCCGGACGCGAGCTGCGCGCCCTGTTGGGACACTCCGACTGGGTCAGGTCCGTGTCCTTCTCCCCGGACGGTCGGCGCTTGGCCTCCGCAGGGGAAGACGGCACCGTGCGCCTGTGGGAGGCCGACTCCGGACGCGAACTGCGCGTCCTGTCCGGGCACTCCGCCAGTGTCTGGTCCGTGTCCTTCTCCCCGGACAGCGGGCGCCTGGCCTCCGCGGGGGAAGACGGCACCGTGCGCCTGTGGGAGGCCGACTCCGGACGCGAACTGCGCGTCCTGTCCGGGCACTCCGCCAGTGTCTGGTCCGTGTCCTTCTCCCCGGACGGCGGGCGCCTGGCCTCCGCAGGGGGAGACGGCACGGTGCGCCTGCGGGAGGCCGACTCTGGACGCGAGCTGCGCGTCCTGTCGGGACACTCCGGCTGGGTCTTGTCCGTGTCCTTCTCCCCGGACGGTCGGCGCCTGGCCTCCGCAGGGGAAGACAGCACCGTGCGCCTGTGGGAGGCCGACTCCGGACGCGAGCTGCGCTCTTTGTCGGAACAGTCCGCCAGTGTCAGGTCCGTGTCCTTCTCCCCGGACGGTGGGCGCCTCGTCTCCGCAGGGGGAGACGGCACCGTACGCCTGTGGGAGGCCGACTCTGGACGCGAGCTTCGCTCTTTGTCGGGACACTCCGCCAAGGTCTGGTCCGTGTCCTTCTCCCCAGACGGTGGGCGCTTGGCCTCCGCGGGGGAAGACGGCACCGTACGCCTGTGGGAGGCCGACTCCGGACGCGAACTGCGCGCCCTGTCGGGACACTCCAACAGTGTCGGATCTGTGTCGTTCTCCCCGGACGGTCGGCGCCTGGCCTCCGCGGGGGGAGACGGCACCGTGCGCCTGTGGGAGGCCGACTCCGGACGCGAGCTGCGCGCCCTGTCGGGGCACTCCGCCAGTGTCAGGTCCGTGTCCTTCTCCCCGGACGGTCGGCGCCTGGCCTCCGCGGGGGACGACGACACGGTGCGCCTGTGGGAGGCCGACTCCGGACGCGAACTGCGCACCCTGTCCGGGCACTCCGACAGGGTCAGGTCCGTGTCCTTCTCTCCGGACGGTCGGCGCCTGGCCTCCGCAGGGGACGACGGCTTGTGTATCTGGAGCTCCATGGAGGAGCGGCCCCTCGCGAGGATCCAGACGGCAGGCACCAGCTCCATGGTCGCGACGCCAAGCGGCTACTGCCTCTTCAACGGAGACCCTGCACAGCACAGGTTGTCCCTGTCCCGTCCCGAACGGCCTACGACGCTCCTCTTTCTTCCACTTAGCAATGCGCTGCGCTCCGTTCTCCACAAGCCAGACAAGGTGAAGGCAGCGCTAAGGGGAGAACCCGTCGACCCCAGCGAGATGGCCATGGAGTTGGAGTCACTGGGTTGGGCAGGCGGCGAAGCCTGGGACGGTCAGATCCGACACCTCCCGGAAGCCGCTTCCAACCTCACGAACATCTCTCCTGCCGAGTCCCTCCCGTCCTCGCCGTTCCGCCCCGGCTCGGCCTTACAGGACTCCGGACTCCTCATGGGGCGCTCTGCTTCCGTGCGCGAACTCCTCGCGCTCGTGAACGGCCGTAGCCCGGCCATCCTCCTCGGCCCCCGTCGCGCTGGAAAGACGTGGATGCTGGAGCACATGCAAACTCGTCTTACCCCACGGTACACGGTCCGCTACGAGTCGCTCCAAGGCCGACCGCCCCGCACCGCTGACGACCTGGCACGGCTGCTTGAGCCGGAACTCACTAACGCCACTCCCAGCAACTACTCACCCAGCGCCGAGTTGCTACGCAAGCTGAACAAGCGCGCCCAGGATGGTGGCGGTCCCAAAGCACAACCCCACACACCGGAGCGCGTCTACCTGCTGGATGAGGCCGGCGCCCTGGTGCAAGGCGATGAGACGCTCTTCCCCTGGCTCCGAGAGCTCGGGCAGCGAGGTGCCGCGCTGGTGTTCGCAGGCTCGAAGTGGGACTGGAAGAAGGTGATCCTCCGAGCCACGGAGGTCTGCCCGGGCTCCTCCTTCGGCAACGACTTCACGCCGGTCATCCTCGACGCGATCCCTCCCGAAGAGGCCCAGCGATTCCTCACCCAAACGGTCCCTGGCCTCATCCCGGAGCACGTGGCGGCCTGGGTGCTGGAGCTGTGCGGCGCATGGCCTTTCTACCTCCAGGTCATGGGACATGCGTTGTTCTTCGCGGACGCCGATGGCAACCGCAAACCTTTCAACGACAAGACCGCGCTCGCGGAGCTGTACGATCAGCGCCTCCTGGTCGAGCGCTCCGCCGTCTTTGAGGATCGCCTCCGGGAGCTTCCCGAGCCTGTCCAGAAGCTCCTGTTCACCCATCGCGCTCAGAGGCCAGAGTTCCGCTCGCTCGCGCCCGAGGAACGCCAGTTGCTCATCGCCACCGGGCTCTGCACCGATGCGGGCCGGTGGCTGTCCGATCGCCCCTTCTTCGAGTGGATCCGCCGGCGGGCCGACGTCCTGGAGAGCTGAGGAACGAGCATGGGAACCTACGACGCCCGGCGTGACTTCGGCACGGCCCCCACGGCTCGCGACTACGGAGAGCTGTTGCAGCAGGTGCGCCGTCCCCCATCAGCGGGAGTGCTCTGGCTGGTGCTCGCGCCCCGTCGCTACGGCAAGACCTGGACGCTCAAGGCCCTGGAGTCCCGGCTGGGCGACTCGGCCTGCTACCTGGATCTGCGCCTCGCACTCGACAGAGAGGACTGGAGGGCCGGAGCGAGAATCGAGCAGGGAGGCCACTGGCTCCTGGACGAGATCTCGGGCCTCGTGGGTAAGGGCACAGCGCCTCAAGATCTCGCTTCCTCCCAGGACTTCCTGACCCGCTGCGAGAAGTTGAAGCGCGCGAAGACCAGCATCGTCCTCGCGCTGACGCCGCGAGAGATCGAGCACCTGCGGCACGCGGACAAGGACGGTGACTACCTCTCCCCCAAATCGATCCTCACGCTCTCGCCCCTCAGCCCCAAGGAAGTCGGGGAGGTAGCGCGAACCACCGAGGCCCGAGCTCTGCTGACCACCGTGCCCCCCTCGTGGCGACGCACGCCCTTCCTCCTGGAGCTGCTCTTCGAAGTGGACGAGAAGGCGCGAGCCGAGGGCGAGCCCCTAGGGAAATACCTCATCCCGCAAGCCCTCGACGTCTCCGAAGGGGGCTCCCCCCACCGCTACTTCCACGATGTCTTTTGGGACGCTCTCACGGAGGAGCATCGGGAGGTGCTGCGCTCCATCGCGAGGAGTGAGCCCGTGGACGCCCATGTCTGCCAGCCACTGCGCCAGGCTGGGCTCGTGGAGAAGGATCCCACCCATGGGCGCCTGAGGCTGACCGACCCCGTGCTGGCGGAGCGCCTCTCGCTCGTGCGCATCCACCACATCTCGGACGTTCACTTCGGCCCGAACACAGCCCAGGGCTTCGACGACAAGGAGGGAGGCCCCCTGGCCAAGGCCACGAACCCCGGCTCCGTGCGGGACGGGTATCTGTCCCACGTCGAAGGGCTCCACGCGACGGACAAGGCCCCCCACCTGCTCATCGTCTCAGGCGATCTGACCGAGCGAGCGACCTCGGCCCAATTCGAGGAGGCCCGACTCTGGCTGGAGCAGATCGAGAAGATCCTGGCGCCCCATCCGCTGCTCGGAGATTCCACCCGCCGCGTCCTGCTGGTGGGTGGCAACCACGATGTCGACTGGAGCCAGGCGAAACCGAACGGAGACGAGCGCGCTCGCCACGAGACCTTTGCGAAGGTCTTCAAGGATTACGTGCATCCCCACCTGGAAACTCCGCCGGAGACACGAGACTTCAAGCCGGTAAAATGGAAGGAGTTTGGGCTCACCATCCTTCTCATGGGCACCAGCGAACTGGGGGGACAGGTCCAGGAAGAGGTAGAGCAAAGGGCCCGCGTCTATGAGCTGTCGAAGCTCTCCGCCGCCGCTTCACCCGAGGAGCGTGACAAGGCTGAGACGGCCGCGATCCAGGCGGCGCGCATCGATCCCGGGCTGGTGCACCATCGAGTGCTGAAGTGCGTGAGCACGCACAAGTGGGAGGACTCGCTCTCCGTACGGATCGCCGTCCTGCACCATCCGCTCTCACCGTTGCCCTCCACGGAGGTTACGCGCTACGCGGGGCTGCTCAACGCAGGAGCGGTGAAGCAGGTGCTGCTGGAGAAGGGCTTCTGTCTGGCACTGTGCGGCCACGTCCATGCAGGGTGGTTTGCCGAGGAGCGCTGGCACGAGCGCACCGTCCGCACGCTGCGTATCGCGGCGGCCCCGTCTCTCGGGAGCAGCTCCATTGCGGAAAACAATGGCTTCAATGTCGTGGAGATCCTGCGCGAACTCAACCGCGAGGGCCGCGCGACGTACCAACTCCAGGTCCGACGCTTCGTCCGCAAAGGCGAGCGAAGCTGGGAGCAGCACTCCGACCAGATGGGCCCCTTCTCTCCAGGCTCATGAACACACCTCCAGGAGATTCGCGCCTCACGCTCCAGAGCCATCGGTCGAGTTGTCCCGCAGAGCCTCGGGAGCACTTGCGGCCGTCAGGGCCTGATCGAGCCAGCGCTCCAGGGTTCCCAGGTCCATACAGCTCTCCAGCAGTGCCTCTTGCTGGGGCTCAAGAGACAACCCGCGCTTCTGGAGGACCTTGCGAATGGAGGTACGCAAGGCTCGCCTGCCCGCCTCCTGGCCCTCCTCCATGCCTTCCAATCTCCCCCGCTGGTGCCCCTGCTTCTCCGCCAGCGACAGGGCGCCCCGCTCGTCCTGAATGGCCATGCCCGCGCGCAAATAGGTCTCCCACTCCTCCTCGGTGAATCCCGCGGCCCTGGCTGCCTCCAACGCGTCCCGGAAAGGCCTCTCCGCCAAGACCTCCGGTACCATCTGGAGGCTTGGTGCCTCACGGAAGAAGTAGGCCCACTTCTCCACCGCCGTCACGGGTGGCCGATGGGCGTCGTACTTCGGAAGCTCCAGGAAAACGAACTGCAGGTGCCCCAGGCCTCGAGCCCCCATGTGCTGCTCCTGCATGCGCCAGCGGCTCAGCATGGGCACGTGAGCGCCCTCCACTCTCGGCCACAACTCGAAGTCGCAGATCGTCACCCCCACCACGTCATCGAGTTCTGGATAGGGGCGACCTGCATCCAACTGGGAGGTATAGGCCTTGGCCACGTTATAGATGACGCGCTTCTCGAAGCCCTCGACGTTCAGCACCTGCATCTCGACCACATAGTGGGTGCCGCGTGCATCCACGCACTTCACATCCACGATCGAGTTCTTCAAGCCCTGCACCGCGGGCCGCTGCTCCGGCGTGAGCAGATGCACCTCAACCACCCGGTGGGCATCGTCCAACTCCAGCAAGCCGTTGAGCAGGGCGATGAGCAGGGGCTTGTGCTCCTCGGTACCAAAGATTTTCTTGAAGGCGAAGTCCGTCTTCGGGTCCGCGAACAGAGGGCGCATGCTCCCTCTTATGTAGCGCGCCCGAAGGGATATGTCCCGAGGGCGCTTGCAATCGCCCCCAAGAGGAAGCACAAGCGGCCGCCATGAGTCTCCCGGACGTCATCATCGTGGGTGGAGGCGTGATGGGCTGCAGCCTCGCCCTCCGGCTGCGCCAGGCCGGTGCCAAGGTCACCGTGCTGGAGCGCTCCATCCCCGGCGCAGAAGCCTCCAGCGCCGCCGCTGGCATCCTCGCCCCTCAAATGGAGGCGGATGGCCCCGGCCCCTTCCTCGATCTCTGCCTGCGCAGCCGCGCGCTCTACGGTGCTCTCGCCACCGAGTTGCGTGAACTCACCGGCGTGGACATCGGCTACCTGCCCTGCGGCGTCCTCAAGGCCGCGTTCACCGAAGACCAGGTCCATCACCTGGACGCCATCGCCGCCTGGCAGCGGGCCATTGGCCTGCGCGCGGAGTTCCTCGACGGAAAACAGGCTCGCGAACTCGAACCGCAGCTCTCCCCCCAAGCCCTGGCCGCCGTGCACTTCCCGGACGATCACCAGGTCGACAACCGGCTCCTCGTCCGAGCCCTCTCCATGGCCGTGGCGCGCGTGGGCGCCACCTTCCGCAGTGGCTACGTGCGAGGCATCGTCGAAGAACGCGGCCGCGCCGTGGGCGTCGACCTGGACGGCGATCTCCTCCGAGCCGACGCCATCGTCGTCGCCGCCGGCTCCTGGTCCGGCCTCGTCCAGGGCACCGCCATGAGTCCCCAGGTGGTGCGCCCCGCCCGCGGGCAGATGCTCCAGTTCCAGACGCGCCTGCCCGTCACCTCGCGCATCCTCACCTCCGAGAAGGGCTACCTCGTCCCTCGGACCGATGGACGCCTGATCGCCGGCAGCACCATGGAGTTCGCCGGCTTCGACAAGCAGGTGACCGCTGAGGGAGTCTCCCGAATCCTCGCCATGGCCCTGGAGCTGTGCCCGGCGCTCGGGCAGGCCGCGCTCACCGAGATGTGGGCAGGCTTCCGCCCCTACACCGAAGATCGCCTGCCCATCCTGGGACCCGGCCCCCTGCCCGGCCTCTTCCTGGCCACCGGTCACTTCCGCAACGGCATCCTCCTCACGCCTATCACCGCGAAACTGCTCACACAGTGCATCCTCGGAGAGCGCCCCTCGGTGGATCTCTCCCCCTTCCGCTACGATCGGTTCACTGCCCGTCCACAAGCCTGAAGCAACCTGTTGAATCCCGGATAGGAGGGCAACCGAGAAAGCAGGGAAGGTGGTAAGTTCTCGTACCCATTGGCGATCGAAACCCGGAAACCTCTAGAATCCCCCATCGTGGAAGCCATTCCCCCCGCCCCTCCTCGCATCCTCATCGTCGACGACGACGACTCCGTCCGCGACGTCATCTCCGTCCTCCTCACGGAGGAGGGCTACAACTGCGTGGTTGCCAGCGGCGCCGAGCAGGCCCTGGACATCGCCACGGAGGCCGAAACTCCCCTCGTCATCAGTGACATGAAGATGCCGGGCAAGGACGGCCTGTGGCTGCTGGAGAACCTCCGCGAGCGTCACCCGGATACCTCCGTCATCATGCTCACGGGCTACGGCGACACCGAGTCCGCCGTGGACTGCCTGCGCCGCGGCGCGGTGGACTACCTGCTCAAGCCACCCAAGCTGACGGATCTCATCCGCGCCATCGAGCGCGCCCTGGCCAAGCGCCGCATCGAACTGGCCCGCAAGCGCTACCAGAAGAAGCTCGAGCGCAAGGTGCGCGACCGCACCGCGGAGCTGCGGCTGGCGCTCAAGGACATCGCGAACACGTACCAGAACACGCTGCTGGCGCTGGTGGCGGCGCTGGACGCGCGCGAGCACGAGACGTCGGACCACTCGCAGCGCGTGGTCAGCTACACGTCAGCGATCGCGCAGCGCATGGGCCTGGGCGGCAAGGAGCTGGAGGAGATCGGCCGCGGCGCGCTGCTGCACGACATCGGGAAGATCGGCGTGCCGGACGCGGTGCTGCTCAAGCCGGGCAAGCTGACGCCGGACGAGTGGCTGGAGATGCGCAAGCACCCGGACATCGGCTTCCAGATGATCCAGGCGATTCCCTTCCTGGACACGCCGGCGCAGATCGTCCTGTCGCACCAGGAGCGATGGGACGGCGCGGGCTATCCGCGCAACCTGCAGAAGAACGAGATCCACATCGGCGCGCGCATCTTCGCGGTGGCGGACACGCTGGACGCGATGACGAGCGATCGGCCGTACCGCAAGGGCACGACGTTCGCCAACGCGATCCTGGAGATCAAGCGCTGCGCCAACACGCAGTTCGATCCGGAAGTGGTCCGGGCGTTCCTGGACATCGGCGAGGAAGGCCTCATCCGCATCAAGAAGGAGATGGCGGAGCGCAAGCTGAAGCCGCCCGAGGTAGAGGCCCAGGCCCAGGAGGCCGAGGCGGAGCTGGAGAAGCTCACCGAAGACGACGACATGGAGCTCACGCCAGCTCCAACCCCACCTACCCCGCCCTTCCCGGGGAACAAGGTGGCCTGACCGGCTCGGGAGCAGCGAGCCGGCCGGGTCGTAAAACGCACGATTGGAGCGAAACCAGGCGTGCATCCCCGCGTCCTCAGGTCCATATTTCCTGCTGGCTCTCCATTGCCCCTCGAGATGACGCCCCCTTTGCCTACAGTCGCCGCGCCCCTGCGAGACCCGCTCGCGCCTCCCCTCCTGGACGCCCAGGGACGGCGGATGACGTACCTGCGGCTCAGCATCACGGACCGCTGCAACTTCCGCTGCACCTACTGCTCGCCCGCCTCCTGGGGCGGCAAGAAGGACCTGCTCACTCCCGACGAGTTCGCGCGCATCGTCTCCGTCTTCGCCGCCATGGGCATCCAGCGCGTGCGGCTCACCGGCGGCGAGCCCCTCATCCGCCCCGACATCCTCGAGATCGCCCAGCGCATCGCCTCCACGCCTGGCGTGCGGCGCGTCGCCATCACCACCAACGCCAGCCACCTCGAGCGCCTCGCGGCCCCCCTGCGCGAGGCCGGCGTCAGTCAGCTCAACATCAGCCTGGACACCCTCTCCGCGGAGACCTTCCGCCGCATCTCCAAGCAGGGAGACTTCGCCGCCACCCTGCGCGGCATCGATGCCGCCGCCAAGGCCGGCTACGACTCGCTCAAGCTCAATGTCGTCGTCATGCGCGGCATCAATGACGACGAGGCCCCGGCCCTCGCCCGCTACGCACACGAACGGGGCATCACCCCTCGCTTCATCGAGCTCATGCCCTTCGGCCAGGGCACGCCCGTGCCCACCGCCGAGCTGATCGCGCAGATGCAGGCCGCCGGACTCTCGCTGGCGCCCGAGCCTGCCGACGAGGACGCCTCCAGCCTCACCTCGGGCCCGGCGCGCTACTGGCGCGCACCCACGGGCCGCGTGGGCTTCATCTCCCCCCTCACCCAGAACTTCTGCGGGGGATGCAACCGCGTGCGAGTGGCCTCCAATGGAGACCTGCGCAGCTGCCTCGGAGGCCGTGCCCAGGCCCCGCTGCACCAACTCATCCGCGGGGGAGCCTCGGATACGGACCTGGCCCTCGCCATTCGCGGTGCCCTGGGCGAGAAGCCGGAGGGCCATCGCTTCACCGAGGCCGGCAACGGCTCCACCCTCCTGCCCATGATGGGCATCGGCGGCTGACCCGCTGTCAGCCCTCCGCCGAGCCCCTGCTCACCCCACCGTGCTCTCGCACGGCGGCGCGGCTACTTCACCAGCCGGACCGTGGCCGGATAGCGGTACATCTCACCGTTGTTCGCCTTGAGGGCGGCCATGATGGTGAGCACCAGCGCCGCGATGCCCACCACCGGCAGCAGCACGAAGCCCACGATGCAGAGCATCAGGATCGCCGAGACCCAGATCGCCACGGTCGCGGTGATGGAGAAGTTGAGGGCCTCCTTCGAGTGCGCCTCCACCCACTTGGACTCCTTGCCCTTGGTCAGCCACACGATCAGCGGCCCCAGGAACGGGAACCCAAAGAGGCCCGCGATCAGAGCGCTGAGGTGCGCGAGCATTCCCCACGTCTTCTCGTCCTGAGTTGGCGCGGGCGAGCCCGTCAAGAACGACTGCCCACTCTCCTGCTGATCCATGTGCAAGCCCCTCCAGAATCCGTGTGTGGCGCACGGGATGCGCCGATGGCCCCCTTTTTGCCAGCGTCCACGTCAAATGTCACGTAGAGCACGGAGATCACGGCGCTTCGCGCCCGCTTGCTTGCTGCTCCACGCATGTCATCGGAGTTGTCACCGCAGCCATGCGCCTGAGCCGGAAGAGCCTTGGCCGCCCCGCCTCGTCAAGCGGACGAATGGACAGCTCACGGGCAAAGACAAGCAAAACCTGCACAAACCCAGAGCATGGGCTGGACCGTCGTACATTGAACTTTTGAGAGCACTTCAATATTCCTTATCGACGCAACACTTGTCGGGGGAATGTCATGAATATCAATTCACGGAAATCCTCTCTCGCACGCGAGCCGTGGATGCCTTTGGGAACCTTGCTCGTCCTCATCACCACGCTCGGCGGTTCAGCATCGGCCGACGGCATGCATTGGACCAATGGGCTGAGCACTGACGACCTGCGCTTCAATGCCCTCTCGGCCAACCCTCGCGCCAACACCCGGATGGTGGAGGTTCCCTTGAGTACGGCGACCTACAACCTGAACACGGGAGATTCGGTGCTGCGCGAGCAACTCCTGGATCCGCGTGCCCGATCCTTCTTTGGCTATCTGGTCTCCTGTGCACTCGATGCCAGCCAATCCGTGCAATGGAATGACGCGCAAGGCCATTCCTATTCCTGGCAGGGAGGCATTGGCCTGTGCCCCGAATGGGGACAGGGCCCGGCTTCAGTCTCGTGTCAGCACTGGGTTTCCGCCTGCCTGCTGGCACGCAACAACGCGGAGGGAAAGCGCGTGCTGCTCTCAGGAAGGGGAGCGCATCCGACCTACCCCGAAGCACTGACTCCGTCGTCGACAGTGACGACAGATGCCTATCGCCCCTACTCCAAGACGTTGACGGCCAGCACGCAGCCTTGCTCGAGCCCCCGCCAGGGTGTCCATCGCGACTGTGGCTTCCAGTTGGAGCACATCGGCTCCTGCCAACCCGGGCAACCGGTGCACCTGGGGGCCGGCGGTGTGCCGCCAGGCCGCGGCTGCGGCACCGCACCGCTGGGTCAGACACTCGCGGGGACGTCCGTGCTGCGCGTCTGCGAAGGGCTCCATGCATGCGATGACGCGCAAGCGCTGGCCCAGTCCGAGGGCACCTGCGGCACTTCCCAACCCGCCGTCAGCTTCACGTGCCCTGAGGAAGGCTCCTTCAGCGTCATGAGCGGCGCCCGCGTCTCGAATGAGCCCGCTCAGGTCGTCGTCGCGGCCGGGAACAGTTCCTATCCAGCGGATGAAACCGAGGTGTTCTCCCTCAGGGAGGGGGCCTTCTTCGGTACGCTCTTCGGCCCGGGGGCCCTGGCAGTGGGCGTGAACGTGCGAATCGAGGCCGGTGTACTGCAGGTGAACCTGCCTTTGGCGCTCCTGACCGTGCTCTACCCGAAAATGTATTCGTGCCACGATTCCTCGTGGGGACTGACCAGTGCCCTGATGTCGTCCCGGCTCTGTACGCAACTGGGACTGTTCTGCGTGGCCCAACCTGTCGGGGCGTGCAATGCCTGGACGCTCGCCCCCGGGTACTCCGGTCCCCGCTGCGTGAGTGACAACGTGGATGGCTCAGGGGGCTACGGCGCGTGTGTGACGCCAGGTGGGACCCTGGTATCGCAGACGATCACCCCCTTCCTGCCCTACGGGTGTGAGACCAGTTCGAACCTGCTGGGCTGCCTGCTCTCTCACTGAGTCCGCGAAGGGGCTGGGTGAGCGGCCAGCCATTCGGCAGCCTCCGTCTGGCGCGGGTGTCCCAACTTGCGCCAGTACTCGAGGGCGTGTTCCGCCAGCGCCCTCGCCCTGCGCAGATCTCCCCCCGACTCACCCAGGGCACGTGCAAGGCTGAACTGGATGAAGGCCGGAGCGTCGCCGGAGAGCTTCAAGGAACGCTCGAGCAGCGGCACGGCCTGCTTCGCGGCACCTCGCTTGCGCAGCACCTCCGCCCACTCCCCGAGCACGATGCTCAGCGCCACGGGGTTGGGAGGCTTCGCGCTCTCGAAGATGGAAAGCGCACGCTCCAGTGAGGCCTGGGCCTCGGTGGGCCTGCCGACAGACTCCAGCACGGGCCCCAGATTCGTAAGGGCCAGGGCGACATTGGGATGATCCGGTCCCAGCGAGCGCTCGAAGATTTCCAGGGCTCGCTCACAAGCGATGAGCGCTTCCCTGTCCCGGCCCACGAGGTGGAGCAGGTTCCCCATGTTGGTGAGGGCTCCAGCGACGTACGGATGCTCGGGCCCCAGCGTCTCCTCCCAGACCGCCTGCACGCGCACCTGCAACGCCAGCGCGTCGTCATAGCGCCCCACCGTCCAGTCGACGTTGGCGAGATCGTTCAGGGCCCCCACCGTCTGCGGGTGCCGCGGCCCCAATACCTTCGCGAAGAGCGCCACCGCGTCCTGGTGAAAACGCAGGGCCTGGGAAGACTCGTTCAGCGCCAGGAAGACATTGCCCATCTCATTGAACGAGGCGGCTCGAACCCTGTCGTCCCCAGCGGCAGCCACGGAGGCCTCGAGCGCCACTTGCAGGAACAGCGCCTCCTGAGGCGCGCCCCGCTCCCGAATGAGGCGGATCAACAAGGCCCAGGCCCTGGCTTGCAGCACCCGATCCTGCCCCACGGCAGCCAGGCGGATGGCCTCGCGCGTGCGCGCCTCCGCGCCCGGGTAGTCCCCGCTGGCCCATTGCACCCATGCGATGTTGTAGAGCGTCTGCGCCTGGAGCGGAGGGAAGTCCACGGCGGTAACGCGCCCGAGGATCTGCTCTCCCAGTGCTGAACCCTCCTTGTACTTGCCCGCCTCGAACAGCGCTTCGATGCGATCCACCTCCTTGAGAAGCGAGTGGACCTGCTCACGCACCACGGGATTCTCGGGCGGAGGGACGCTGGCCGTCAGCGTCCGCGTGTCCGTGCAATCGCTGAGCAGGGGCAGGGCCGCCACCTGCAGCTCGGCGGCCGTCATGGTCTTGTCCTCCTCGCGGGACAGCAGCTCGGTGAGGGCCTTCAAGCGGTCCCGCCGCCGCTCCAGACAGGCCTCCTGCAAGCCCACCCGATCGCCCCTCCCGGCCTCAGGCGAATGATCTGCCTCGCAGACCTGCTTGCGCAAAGCCACCCAATCGCCGGCATACGTGTCGAGCTTGCGCTCCAGTTGGCGGGCCGCAGCCGGTGCATAGGTGAGTCCCGATGCCAGCATTGCCTGCCGCACGCGCGCCCGGATCGGCTCGTCCCACACGCCCACGAGCCACTTCTCACTGCCAGCGCACCGTGGTTCCCGAAGCCGGAGCCAGGCACCCACCATCAGGGCCATGAGCGCCATGCCCGCGCCCATGAGGGCCACTGCGCGCGTGCGCTTCCGCCAGCGCTCGTCCGGATCGCTCTCCAGAGCGGAGATGAGCTGCTGCATCGTCTCGGGCCGCTCCCGAGGCTCGGCGTTCAAGCCCTGCAGCACGGCCCGTCGCACCCACGCTGGCACCTCGGTCCGGCCAGGCACCGGGCTCAACCGGCCCTCGCGCTGGGCTTCCCTCCATGCGGACGCGTCGCTCCCCTGGAAGGCGGGCTGCCCATACAAGGCTTCATAGAGCGCCACGCAAAAGGCAAACAGATCGCTGCGCGCATCCGCGGGGTGCCCCTTGAAGAGCTCCGGAGCCATGTAACGGGGGGTGCCCACCACGGTGCCCGCGAGCGTCAGCGCACTCTCCCAGTCCTCACGAGACAGCATGGGCAGGACGCGCCCGTCACCGACGAGAAGCTGCCCCCTGGCGAGCCCGAAGTCCGTCACCCGGACCCGCCCATCCTTGCCCACGAGGACATTTTCCGGCTTGAAGTCCCGGTGGACCAGCCCGGCCGCGTGTGCCGCCGCCAGGCCTCGGGCCGCGGCGAGATAGGCCGCCAGCACCTCGCGCCAGGAACGCCTGGCCGCCGTGCACCAGGCACCGAGCGTCCCTCCTTCCACGTACTCCATGGCGAGATAGAGGACGCCATCCTCCAGTTGCCCCGCATCGTATACGGCGACGACGTTGGGGTGGCTGAGGCGCGCCATGGCTTGCGCCTCTCTGATCAGCCGTGTCTCCAGGGACGCTCCCTCTGCAACCTCCGTCCTGAGGTGGGGGTGCAGCACCTTGAGTGCTACACGGCGATCCAACCGGGCATCATAAGCCGCCCAGACAACGCTCATGCCTCCCCGGCCAATCTCCGCCAGGAGTGTGTAGCGCCCCGCGACCACCTGGCCGAGATGAAAGCGCGTGCTCCCGGAAGCCCCCACGGAGTGTTCCCCTTTCTAACAACTCATGCGCTCATGCCTCGCGTTGCCAACGGGCCGTGCAGATCGCTCAGGAGCTCACGGGACACACGGAGCAGTTCCTCCTCGGTGGCGCTGTCTCGTGTGAGGTGGAACGTCGGCCCCAGCGTGAGCTGACGCCGCTCTGTCCCCGCGAGCTCTCTCGCGGCGAAGGTGAGCAGGGGAAGAGAGCGCAGCCGGCTCTGGCGGAGCATGTCGACGACCTCGAAGCCATCCACCCTGGGCAGTTCCACCTCGAGCACGAGAAGATCCGGGGGGGCTTCACGTGCAAGTCCCACGGCACGCTCCCCGTCCTCGGCGTCCTGACAAACCGCCCCCCATGGCTCCAGCACGGCACGCAGCCGCTGCCGCAGCCACGGATCCTTCACCGCCAGCAGCAGCCGGGGAGGACCCGGCTCGCGAATGACACGGCGCAGGGCCTGGACGAGCCGTGCCTCCTCCAGAGGAGGGCTGAGCCACTCGACGCGAGGCAGGTTCGACCGCTCCCCCTCGGCTTGCTCGGAGATCACCACGATGGGAATGGCAGAGGTGGCATGCTCCTCGCGAAGACGCCGCACCAGCGCCAGGGCATCACCCTCCACGAGCCGCGCATCCACCACCAGCACGTCCGCCGTCTTGCTCTGCAGGTGAACATCCGCTTCGGAAAGCGAACCCGCGCGCACGGAACGAAATCCCGCCCCCGTGAGCAAACCCCGCAGCCGCTTGACCAGCTCAGCCTCCGCGGCGACCGTGAGGACGTTGTAGCGCGAATCGTCCTTCATCAAGAGGGAGCCCGACTCGGCCTTGATGGCCGGGAGCGCGAACGTGAAGATGGTGCCGCGCTGGGGCGCGTCTCGCACCTCGATACGCCCGCCATGCTGCTCGACAATCGCCTGGGAGATGGCAAGCCCCAGTCCCGTCCCTCCCTTCGAGCGCTCGTCCGTGCTGTCCAGCTGCTCGAACTTGCCAAAGAGGCGCGCACGCTTCTCCGCGGGAATACCGGGGCCCTCGTCCATCACTTCGAAGCGCATCACTCCCAGCTCATCCTGCGCCGCCCGCAAGGTGACCGTTCCTCCGGTCGGAGAGAACTTGACGGCGTTGGACACCAGGTTGGTTAGCACCTGGATGAGCCGATCCCGATCCCCCTGGATCAAGGCAGGGCTTCCCCCCTGCGCGAGCAGCTTCACATTCATCCCATCCGCCATCCCGGAGACGCTCGCGAAGGTGGCCTCGATCAACTCGGCCACATTGAGAGGCTCAAGGTGCAATTCGAGTTTCCCGGCCTCCATCTTCTCCAGATCGAGGAAGTCATTGATGAGCCGGATGAGCCGCTCGGAGTTGTGGCGTGCAATCCGCACCATTCTCACGACAGCGGGGGGGAGCTCCCCCATCACTCCGCCTTCCAGCAGTCCAAGCGAGCCCCGAATGGAAGTCAGCGGGGTACGTAACTCATGGCTCACCGTGGAGACGAATTCGATCCGGGCGCGCTCCGCCTCCTTGCGCTCCTTCACGTCACGCAAACAGAGGATGACGAGAGGAGTCCCCTCGACAACGACGCGATTGACAGACATCTCCGCGGCGAAGACGGTCCCGTCCGCGCGCAGACACGGGAGCTCCAGGTTCCTCACGCGGCGAGTGGCTGTCTGCCCTTGCAGAACCTCCAAGAGCTGCTGCCGCTGCGGGGAGGTGGCCGAAGCGGCGATCCCGAGCGACAGGAAGTCACGCCCTCTCGCCTGCGCCCGCACCAACCGGAAGAGCTCCTCCGCGGCGGCGTTGAACTCGTGGATGCGGCCCTGCTCATCCAGGGTGAGCAGCCCTTCTGGGATAGCGTCGAGGAGAACGGCCTTGTGCTTTTCGCTCGCACGCAGCACCGCGATTTCCGCTGGGAGTTCCGAGTGCGGCGAGGTCGCTGGGGAGTCGGAGCCCGCAGATCTCCACCTGCTGGCGAGCATTCCCACCGTCGCAACAAGGAGAACGAGGCCAACAACCTGGAAACGGAACTGCTTTACAGCGACCCCCTCCGCATACGTGAAGAGCAGCTTCGAGCCAGCTTCACTCAAGGAGGTGGCACGCAGGCCTGTCTGTCTTTGGTCGAGCAACGCTTCGGCCTTGCCCAGGGCGACGAGGTAGTCATCCCACGCGCCAGCCGCCAGACCTGCATTCCCTATCGGGCGCAGCAAGGCGGGAAGGGTCCGAAGCGACTCTGCCTCACCCCGCAGGTCCGCGAAGCGTTTGGGAAAGCCTCCCCCCTCTTCGTTGGGAGCCAAGAGAAGCAGATCCTTCTCCAACGCAACGCTCTCACTCCAGAGCGCTTGGAGCCGGACCTGATAGGCATATCCGGCAGCCATGGTGACCCACATGGCCACCCATCCCGTGCCAAGGACCAGGAGGGCTGCGAGGTAGAGACCGCGCAGGAACCTTCTTGATTGGTACATTAAACCCAAGACGTCCACCGATCCCTAGACCATCCGGAAACCGTGACTATCGGTGGGCAGCGCCCCATAGACAACTTCATGCACCTCAAAGCGAATAAGCAATGAGGCAGATGTTTGCCAGAGGATCTAAAGTCGGGTGGGTCTTCAGCGGTAGAGTTCGGTGCCGCCCCTCTTGAACTCCTCGCTCTTCTCGGCCATGCCCGTTTCGAGAGCCTGCTCCGCGGCGACGCCGGTCTTCTCCGCGAAGTCGCGCACCTCCTGGGTAATCTTCATGGAGCAGAACTGCGGGCCGCACATGGAGCAGAAGTGAGCCACCTTGGCCCCTTCCGCGGGCAGCGTCTCGTCGTGGAAGGCCCGCGCCCGTTCCGGATCCAGTGAGAGGTTGAACTGATCCTCCCAGCGGAACTCGAACCGGGCCTTGGACAGCGCGTTGTCCCGAGCCTGTGCGCCTGGGTGCCCTTTGGCCAGATCCGCCGCGTGCGCCGCGATCTTGTACGTGATGACGCCCTCCTTCACGTCATCCCGATCGGGTAGACCCAGGTGCTCTTTCGGCGTGACGTAGCAGAGCATCGCCGTGCCGAACCACCCGATCATCGCCGCGCCAATCCCACTGGTGAAGTGATCGTACCCGGGCGCGATGTCCGTCGTCAGAGGCCCCAGCGTGTAGAAGGGCGCCTCGTGGCACACGGCGAGCTGCTTCGTCATGTTCTCCTGGATGAGGTGCATGGGCACGTGGCCCGGCCCCTCGATCATCACCTGCACGTCGTGCTTCCAGGCGATCTTCGTCAGCTCACCCAGCGTCTCCAGCTCGCCGAACTGCGCCGCGTCGTTGGCGTCCGCGATCGAGCCGGGGCGCAGGCCGTCGCCCAGGCTGAAGCTGACGTCATACGCCTTCATGATCTCGCAGATCTCCTCGAAGTGCGTATAGAGGAAGTTCTCCCGGTGGTGTGACAGGCACCACTTCGCCAGGATCGATCCGCCCCGGCTCACGATGCCCGTCAGCCGCTTCGCCGTCAGCGGGATGTACGCCAGCCTCACGCCCGCGTGGATGGTGAAGTAGTCCACGCCCTGCTCGCACTGCTCGATGAGCGTGTCCCGGTAGATCTCCCACGTCAGCTCCTCGGCCTTGCCGCCCACCTTCTCCAGCGCCTGGTAGATGGGCACCGTGCCGATGGGCACCGGCGCGTTGCGGAGGATCCACTCGCGCGTCTCGTGGATGTTCCGGCCCGTGGACAAGTCCATCACCGTGTCCGCGCCCCACCGGATGGACCACACCATCTTCTCCACCTCCTCTTCGATGGAGGAGGTCACCGCCGAGTTGCCGATGTTGGCGTTGATCTTCACCAGGAAGTTGCGACCGATGATCATCGGCTCCAGTTCCGGGTGGTTGATGTTGGCCGGGATGATGGCGCGGCCTCGGGCCACCTCGTCCCGCACGAACTCCGGAGTGATCTTCCGCGGGATCGCAGCGCCCCACGAGTGCCCCGGGTGCTGCGCCGCGAGCGACGCCTCCACCTTCAGGTTCTCGCGCACCGCCACGAACTCCATCTCCGGGGTAACGATGCCCTTGCGCGCGTAATGCAGCTGCGTGACGTTGGCCCCTGGCTTCGCCACGCGCGGCTTGCGGCGGTGGGCGAAGCGCAGCCCGGCCAGACGCGGGTCTGCCTCCCGGCTGCGGCCGTACTCGGAGGTGATGCCCGACAGCTCCTCGGTGTCCCCTCGCCCCCCGATCCAACTGGCGCGAATGGCCGGCAAGCCCTCGCGCAGCTCGATTCGCGCCTCGGGATCCGTGTACGGACCGCTGGAGTCATACACGTAGACGGGCGGGTTGGGCGTCGCGGGCGCTTCGGGACCGTGGCCATGACGGGTGGGCGTCTGGCTGATCTCCCGCATGGGGACCCGGAGTTCCGGATACTGCTCGCCGGGGACGTACACCTTGCGCGAGGCCGGCAACGGCCCCCGCGAGATTCCCTCCAGCACCTTTCCATCGACCTTGAGGCTTCTGGACGCTCCACTCATGCGACTCCTCCTCGCGGCGGCATGAGAAGACAAGCGAGGCACAGAGCGCCCGCCGCTTCCCTCCGCCGGTATGACCCGGTTCAGGTTCCAAGGGTCCGGCCGCTCTCACGGCCGTCTCAGCCCCTGCTTGGGGCACCCCTAGCGACGGCGCGGGTCTATCTCACACGGCAGGGCCATTCAACCCGCCCGCGCAGGTTCTGCGGGGTAGCAGGCAGCCGCGCAAACCTTGCGCCCTCTGGAGGACAGCCCCACCGTCCCTTCGAGGCGGCCTGGCTTGGACCCGAAACTGCATAAGCGAGTCCCCACGCACTCTTCGCGCTGGAGCCTGAACGTATGAAGACCGTTGGCGAGCTGATGACCCGGGACCTGGTCACCCTCAAGGAGTCGCAGAACCTGGCAATCGCGGACGAGCTGCTCCGCCTGCACCGCATCCGGCACCTGCCCGTCGTGCGCGAGGGCAAACTGGTGGGGCTCATCACCCACCGCGATCTCCTCAAGGCCACCGCCCTCAAGTGCCCGGATCCGGCGAAGAATCCCCTCTGGGCGGCGGACATCATGAACCGCGAGGTGCGGACGGTGAAGCCGGACATGTCCCTGCGCGAGGCGGTGAAGCTCATGCTGGACAACAAGTTCGGCTGCCTTCCCGTCGTGGGAGAGGAAGGCAGGCTGCTGGGCATCCTCACGGAGGCTGACCTGGTGCGCTACGCGCAGCAGCTCATCGGCGACCTGGACCGGATGAGCGAGGCAGCCGAGTACGAGGAGTAATCCAGCCCCACAGCCCTCCACGAAAGGAAAGGCGCGCCCATGGCCATTGTCTTCGGAACAGATTTCTCGGAGCACGCCGCCGTGGCCGCCCTGGCCGCGGCCGCCCTGGCCCGCCGCACGGGAGAGGTGCTCCATCTGGCCCACGTCGTGGAGTATGGAAGCAGCGGAGGCTCGGCCTCCCTGCTCGAAGCGGTGCGGCGCGAGGCCACCGCGCGCCTGGAGCAGCAGGCCCAGGAGCTGCGCCGGCGCGAGGTGAGCGTCACCCCGCACCTGCTCGATGGTGCCCCGGACGAGGTGCTCGTGGAGTTGGCGTCCCAGGTCCACGCCTCGCTCATCGTGCTCTCGCACCACGGGCAGAGAGCCCCGAGGTGGCGCATCGGCAGCGTGGCGGATCAGGTGGTGCAGTCCGCGCGCTGCCCCGTCCTCGTGCTGAAGGCCCCCCAGCCCATCGAGTCCTGGGCCAGGGGTGAGCGCTCCCTGCGGTTGCTGCTCGGGCTGAACTTCTCCGGGCCCTCGGACGCCGCCGTGGCCTGGGTGCGGCGGCTGCGAACCCTCGGCCCGTGCGAAGTCATGGCCGCCCACCACTTCTGGGGCGCGGATGCGCACGCACGCTATGGAATGCCGCCCTCGCCCTCGACGGACGTGACGCCCGAGGCCGAACAGGCGCTCCGCCGCGATCTCACGGCGCGCCTGGGGGCCATGCCTGGCAGCGGCTCCGTCTGGGTGCACCTCGAGCCCGGCCTCGGCCGTCCGTCCGAGTCGCTCGTCCAACTGGCCCGCAAGGAGGCCGTGGATCTGGTGGTGGTGGGCACGCACCAGCGCTCCGGGACAAGCAAGTGGTGGCACGGGTCCGTCTCGCAGAATGTCCTGCACCACTCGCCCTCCTCCGTCCTCTGCGTGCCCGTCAGTGCCGCCGTGACGCGGACCATCCCGCACGTGCGCCGGGTGCTGGCTCCCACGGATCTGTCCGAGCTGGGCTCCACTGGCGTGCGCCATGCCTACGCGCTGGCCCCGGCTGGGGGCACCGTCTACTTGCTCCATGTGCTGCCACCGCCTCAGGGCAGCGCATCTGTCGCCTCCGGCTATGCGCTCCCCGAGCCCACCTCGTCCCAGGAGCGCGCCGAGCGGGAGCAGCTCCTCGCGGAGCTCCGGGCCCTCATCCCTCCCGAGGCCACCGCTCGCGGCATCACCACGCGCGTGGAGATCATCACAGGACGGAAGGTCTCCGAGGCCATCTGCCAGGCCGCGGAGCGTCTGGACTGCGACGTCATCTGCCTGGCCACCCATGGACGCTCCGGGCTCACGCGCGCCCTGGCCGGTTCCGTGGCGCAGGAAGTGTTGCTCCATGGCACGCGACCCATGTTCATCGTCCGCCCATCCCAGGACGCGTAACGGATGAACTCCCCCCCCCTCCATGCGCTCCCGAGCAACGGCTCGGAGTCCCAGGCCCCCACCGCTCCTACCACTTCCGGCTCGAAGCACTGGGTGAGACCCGCGCTCGCCCTCGCGGGCGTGGCCGCCAGCGTCCTCGTGGCCTGGCTGGGAGTGGACAACCCCATCATCGCCCGCTCGATCGCGATCGCTGGGGTGTGCCTGACGCTGTGGCTCACCGAGCTGGTGCCCCCCTTTGTCCCCACCCTGCTGCTGCTCGGGGGAACCGCCGCGCTGCTGGGCCCGCTGCAGCCCGCCTACAAGCTGTCCGCGGTACTCGCGTGGTGCGCGGATCCGGTGCTGGCGCTCTTCCTGGGCGGCTTCACCCTCGAGGTCGCCGCCTCGCGGCACGGGCTGGACCAGGCCGTGGCGCAGCACGTGGTCCGCCTGGCCCGCGGGAGCCGCCGGCTGCTGATGCTGCTCATCACCTTCGGCGTGGCCTTCCTGTCCATGTGGATGTCGAACATCGCCGCCGCGGCGATGATGCTGGCCTCCCTCCGACCGCTGCTCCAGGCCTCCCACCACGACACCGCCTTGCGGCGGGCCCTGCTGCTGTCCGTGGCGCTCGGGGCGAACTTCGGAGGCATGGCCACACCGGTGGGAACGGGCCCCAACGCGATCGCCATCTCCGCGGCCACTCCCTATACGCAGGTGACGTTCGTGAAGTGGATGGCCTTCGCCCTGCCCCTCACGGGGCTGATGCTCGGGCTGGGCTTCCTGCTCCTCGTGGTGGGCTACCGGGTGCGAGGCCGCTTCGAGCTGCCCGCCACCCTCCCCCGCAAGCTGGACACACGCGCCCGCTGGGTGCTCGGCATCTTCGCCGCGTGCGCGGGCCTCTGGCTCTCCGAGCCCCTGCACGGCCTGCCAGCGCCGCTCGTGGCATTGGGGGCCACTGCCGCTCTCTTCGGCAGCGGCCTGCTGCGGCGCGAGGATCTCGGGCGGCTGGACTGGTCCACGCTCCTGCTCATCGCCGGAGGCATCTCCCTGGGCCGGCTCGTGGAACACTCGGGCGTGGTGGCCACCGCGCTGCACGGGGTGGACTGGAGCACCTGGCCCCAGGTGGCCCAGGTGGGGCTGATCGTGGGGCTGGCGGCGCTGCTCTCGGCTCTCATGAGCAACACCGGCACCGCGGCGCTCCTCGTTCCCATCTCCGTCCAGCTCTTCCCCTCCGCCTCCATGCCCATCCTCGTGGCCATGGGGTGCTCCTTCGGCATCCCCTTCGTCATCAGCACCCCGCCCAACGCCATGGTCGCGGGTGAGGGTGGCGTGGACTCTTCGGACATGCTGCGCGTGGGCCTGCCGCTCATGGTGCTGGGCTGCGGCGTCATCACCTTCACAGGTCCCTGGGTCCTTCGCTTCTTCGGCCTCCCCTGACCCCCCGGAGCACCCTTCAACCCCTTCCGCGGGCCGCGGGCCCTGCTAGCGTGAACCCTCATGGCTGCTGAACGCATCCTCGTCGTCGATGATGAAGACAATGCCCGCCGTGCCATCGTCACCATCCTGGGTGAGGAGGGCTACGAGGTCGCCGAGGCCTCCAATGGCGCGGACGCCCTGGCGCGCATCCCCGAGTTCTCTCCCGCCGTGGTCCTCACGGACGTGCGCATGCCGCAGATGGACGGGCTCACGCTGCTCAAGAAGGCACGCGAGATGGGCTCGGATGCCACCTTCGTGATGATGACGGCCTTCGCCAGCGTGGAGACCGCCGTCGAGGCCATGCGCGCGGGCGCGGACAACTACCTGGTCAAGCCGCTGGACGCGGACGCGGTGCTCGTCATCCTGACCAAGGCGCTGGAGAAGCGCAGCCTGCGCCGCGAGGCCGAGACGCTGCGCGATCAGGTCCGCCAGCGCACCCGCTTCCACAACATCATTGGAGACTCGCCCCAGCTCCAGGGCGTCTATGACGTGGTGCGGCGCGCGGCGAACACCCGCGCCACGGTGTTGATCCTCGGCGAGTCCGGCACGGGCAAGGAGCTCATCGCCCAGGCGCTGCACCAGGAGTCTCCGCGCAAGGACAAGCCCTTCGTCCGCGTGCACTGCGCGGCGCTCTCCGAGAGCCTGCTGGAGAGCGAGCTGTTCGGCCACGAGAAGGGCTCGTTCACGGGCGCCGTGGCGCGCAAGGAGGGCCGCTTCGAGCTGGCCGACGGCGGCACGCTCTTCCTGGACGAGATCGGCGAGATCTCCCCCTCCGTACAGGTGAAGCTGCTGCGCGTGCTCCAGCAGCGCGAGTTCGAGCGCGTGGGCGGCACCCAGACACTCAAGGTGGATGTGCGCATCGTCGCCGCCACGCACCGGGATCTGCAGGCCGAGGTGAAGGCGGGCCGCTTCCGAGAGGATCTCTTCTACCGGCTCAACGTCGTGTCGGTCACCCTGCCCCCGCTGCGCGAGCGCAAGAGCGACATCCCCGCGCTCGTCAGCCACTTCCTGGAGAAGTACAGCGACAGCTACGGCAAGCACGTGAAGGCGCTGGCACCGGGCACGCTCCAGGCCCTGCTGGCGCACGACTGGCCGGGCAACATCCGCGAGTTGGAGAACGCCATCGAGCGCGCGGTGGTGCTGGCCCAGGGCGACGAGCTGACCACGGACGACCTGCCACCCGTGCTGAGGGGCCCTCGGCCGCAAGGCTCCAGCTCCAACAACCTCATCCCCGGTGCGTCCATGGCGACCATCGAGCGAGAGGCCATCCTCCGCACGCTGGAGATGGTCCAGGGCTCCACCAGCCGGGCCGCGGAGATCCTCGGCATCAGCGTGCGGAAGATCCAATACCGGCTGAAGGAATATGGCAGCGGTAAGACACCCTCATCCCACGACGATGCGGATGAGGCAGCGGCAGCCTCCCGAGGTTGATAGGTTGAGGGGCGAGGCCCGAGGAAATCAGGCCTCGCTTCTCTGGAGGGATGTGTGGAGGAGTTCTGGCTGGAGATGTTGATCGGTCTGGCGGTGACGGTCCTACTCGTCGTGCTCCTGGGGCCTGGCCTGTGGAGTTCGCGCGTGGACATCCACAAGTCCGATGACAAGAAGAACAAGGATTCCAAGGCGGGCCCGTAGTCCCCAAGGCTTGGGCTCGCAGCTCAGCGCGCGACCGCCGGGACGACGAGCTCGCGCACCTGGGCATGCCAGCTCCCCTTCCGGAGCAGAGGCAGCACGCTGCCTCGTTCATCCGTCCAGGTGACGGATGGAGGGCCTAGCAGTTCCAGGCGGCTCACCTTCGACGTGGCCTTCACGAAGGTGGGGCCCCACGAGAACTCCACGTCCGGGCTCAGGAGAATCCACACGCTGCGCGCCGAGCGATCCTCCGGATCGTAGACGACGAGCGTGGCGTGCATCCCGAACGTCCGGGCGTGCGCCAGCGCGATAGGCACCAGGTCCAGGTGCGCGTTGCTGATGTGCAGCGCCAGCACCCCATGAGGCCCCAGGTGCCGGCGGTAGACGGAGACCGCCTCCTCGGTGAGGAGATGCACGGGGATGGAATCCGAGCTGAAAGTGTCCACCGCGAGCACGTCGAAGCCTTGGGCCTCGCCGCGCTCCAACTCCCGCTCCAGCGAGATGCGCGCGTCGCCCTCGACGATCTCCACCCGCGCGGGGGTCTCCGCCAGGTAGCTGAAGAAGCCCCCCTCCCCGCGCGCCAGGGAGATGATCTTCGGGTTGATCTCGTAGAAGCGGACCGTGTCCTCCGCCCGGGCCAGCGCGGCCGAGGAGCCCACGCCCAGCCCCAGCACACCGATGCGCAGGCCGGCAGGCAGCCCCACTGCCTCGCGCAGGCGCCGGTGCTCGGCGATGGCCAGCCCCAGGCCGCTCTCGGTCGTGAAGTAGGACATGGGGAGCTGCCGCTTGGGGGGCTCGGTGTACTGGACACCGTGGGCGATGGCGCCGTGCTTGAGCGTGAAGCGGTGATCCTCCGGCTTGCCCCGGCCCTGCTCCAACACCTGCACCACCCCGAAGAAGTTCCGCGCCGTGAGCCGCACCTCGAAGCGGAAGTCCGCCACAGCCACGCCCAACCCCACGATGACGAAGGCCAGCAGGAACATCCGCAGGCTCCGCCGCAGCCGTGCCAGCTGATCCTCGCCGGGTGGACGCACGAACATCGTCACCAGGGCAATGAGGCAGCAGGCCGCCAGCGCCAACGGGTACTCCGCGTAGGTGACGAAGAGGCGCGGCGCCACGATGCTGACGATGAGCCCTCCCAGCACTCCGCCCACCGACACCCAGAGGTAGAAGGCGCTCAGGTGGCGCGGTGCCGGCCGCAGGCGGTACAGCTCTCCATGGCACACCATGCAGCCCGCCAGCAGCGCCGCGCCATACGCGAGGATCTGGAAACCGAGGGGCGTGTGCGGCCCCAGGAGGACGACCCGCGTGACGCCCGCCACCGAGGCGATGAGGAGCAGGGAGAAGAACGCACGCGAGTACAGCGCTTCCCGCTCGAAGGCGAGGATGAAGGTGAGCAGGTAGATCGCCAGCGGCAGCACCCACAGAAAAGGCCCGGCCGCCACGTCCTGGGAGAGCTGGTTCGTCGTGGCCAGCAGCAACACCGACGCGCACGCGCTCAGCCCCAGCCATGCCACCGTCCTCCCGAGCCCCGGCCGAGCCTCCTCCTCCGCCAGAGGACTCGCCTGCTCTGGAGACTCCGTCCGCGCCGGTCCGGAAGGGGCCGCGTGCTTCCATAGATCCCCAGCGCACACGGCACAGCCCACCACGAAGAGGACGAAGCCCGCGGCCCAACTCCAGCCCTGCACGCTGCGCGGCACGTACGGCTCAATGAGGAAGGGGTAGCTCAGCAGCGCCAGCAGCGAGCCCGCGTTCGACAGCGCGTAGAGCCGATAGGGCGAAGCCCCCGGCCGCGCCCGGGCAAACCAGCTCTGGAGCAGCGGCGCGGTGGTGGACAGCACGAAGAAGGGCAGGCCAATGGTCACCGCCAGCATCGCCAGGAGCCGCCCGGTGAGCCCCTCTACCCCCTCCGGCCTCCACTCCGGCCCAGGCGCCACGGGCGAGCCCACCCACAGCGCGCGCGCACCGAGCACCACCACCGTGATCCCCAGCAACGCCAGGTGCAGCTTCACCTGGGAGCGCGGCGTCAGGCGCGTGGCCACCCCATGCGCGTAGGCGTAGCCGGCCAGCAGCGCCGCCTGGAAGAAGAGCATGCACGCCGTCCACACCGCGGGTGTGCCGCCGAACCACGGCAGTGCGAACTTGCCCACCAGCGGCTGGACTCCGAAGAGCAGGAAGGCGCTGGCGAAGAGCGTGAGGGCGTACCGGAGCATCGAGAGCGCAGGCTACCTCACCGGTAGGCCACGACAGGAGGGGCCTTGGGCAATCTCAAGAAGAAGCGCGCTCCCCCCCCTGGTGCATCACCGACTTCCAGTGTTCCGCCGTGCTGCGTCACGATGGAGTGCACGATGGAGAGCCCCAGCCCCGAGCCCTGGGCCTTCGTGGTGAAGAAGGGCTCGAAGATGCGGTCCCTTACCTCACTGGGCACCCCTGGCCCCGTGTCATCCACCGTCACCCACACGCTCTGGCCATCCTCCCCCGCCGAGATGCGGACCTCACCTCCCGCAGGCGTCGCCTCCAGGGCATTGAGCGCCAGGTTGATGAGCACCTGCCGCAACCGCTCCTCCTCGCCCGGGACCCGAGCCGTCGAGGCAGCCCCCACCCGCTCCAGCCGCACCTTGCGCGCCTCGGCCTGGCCGCCGAGCAGATCCACCACCCGCCGCAGCAGCGGCTCCACCTCCACCGGCTCCGGGCGGAAATCCCGAGGCCGCGCGAACTGCAGGAAGTCCTCCAGGATGTGATCCAGCCGCCGGATCTCGTCACGCACCAGGCTGAGGGGCTCCAGCAACGGGCCCTGCTGAGCCTCCGAGAGCTTGCGCACGCGCCGCTCTAGCACCGAGAGCTGCAGCGCCGCGGCATTGAGCGGGTTGCGGATCTCGTGGGACAGGCCCGCCGTCATCGTCCCCACCGCCGCCAGCTTCTCCGTCACCTGCGCACGGCGAGCCAGCTCGCGCTTCTCCGCGTGCAGCCGCACCTGCCGCATGGCCTGCTCCAGCGTGAGCAGCAGATCCTGAGGTGCGCACGGCTTCATCAGGTATGCACAGGCCCCGGCCCGCACCGCCTCCACCGCCGTCTCCAGCGTGGCGAAGCCGGTGAGCAGCACCACCTCGGACTCGGGCAGCTCCTGCTTCAGCTCGGCGGCCAGCGCCGTGCCGTCGCCATCTGGCAGGCGCAGGTCCACCAGCGCCACGTCAAAGCCGTCCTTCGCGCATTCGCGAGCGGCCCGGCAGCTCTCCGCGATGCGGACCTCATAGCCCGCATCCCCGAGCAGTTCCTGAAGGTTGTCGAGGAACGCCGCGTTGTCATCCACCACCAGGACTCGCGGATTGCGGGCAAGCGGGCTCATGCGGCGGACCTGCCCGCGGCGTGCGTCCGCTCCAGCGCGTCCACGAGCGCCGCCGTATCGAAGGGCTTCTGGAAGACGCCCGCTGTCTCCTGCCCCAACGCCACCTCCGGATAGGCCGTGATGACGAAGACGGGCAGGTCCGGGAAGCGGGCCTTGAGCCGGCGCAGGGCCTCGCCATCCGGGCCCCCGGGCATGCGCAAGTCCACCAGCGCCGCGAAGGGCTTCACCATGGAGAGCCGATCCGCCTCCATCACCGAGCGGGCCGTCACGCACGAGAAGCCCCGCGAGCGCAGCACCTCGGTGAGGTTGTCCGCGAGCGCGGGATCGTCCTCCACCAGCGCCACCAGCCCATCCCGCCGCGCCGAGGACAGCAACCCCATCAAGGCCGGCACCGGCACCGGCTTGGGCAGCACCGCCAGCAACCCCTCGTTGCGCGCCGCCTCCAGATCGTTCTCTCCCGGGTAGGCGGTGATGACCACGGCGGCGACGCCCGGGTCCACCTGGCGGATGTGGTGCACGGCCGCCGCGCCGCTCATGCCCGGCATCTTCATATCGGTGATCAGCGCGTCGAAGCGCGTGCTCTTCGCCAGGGAGAGCGCTTCGGAGCCATCCGTCACCACGGTGGCCGCGTCTCCCATGTCGCGGAGAATCTCCGCGATGTTCTCCGCGAAGGCTCGGTTGTCATCGAGCAGCAGGTAGTGCCGCACTGGACCCTCCCGGCGGTGTGATGGGTAGTCGGATGACGAAGCGGGCGCCCGGGCCCTTCTCGGGCCGAGGCACGTAGGCAATGGAGCCTCCGTGGCGCTCCAGGATGCGCTTGACGAGCGGCAACCCCAGGCCGATGCCGCGCGCCTTCGTCGTCATGAGCGGCTCGAAGAGGCGCCGGCGGATGGACTCGCTCACCCCAGGCCCCAGGTCCTCGAAGATCAGCTCCACCGAGCCCGCAACGATCGTGGCCGTCAGCTCCACCTTTCCGCTCTCCCCCATGGCCTGTATGGAGTTCTCCAGGAGGTTGATGAAGACCTGCCGGAGCTGATTGGGATCGCCTCGCAGCTCGGGCAGCTCCGAGAGCCCCCGCTCCACCACGCTCACGCCCACGGGGATCTGAACGGCCGAGCGCGCGCTCTGCCACACCTCCGCCAGCCGCACTGGCTCGTGCTTCAGCGGCTTGTCCCGGATCATGTCCAGCAGATCCGTAACAATGCGGTTGGCGATGGCCACCTGCTCGCCGATGCGATCCAGGTGCTTCGTCGTGCGCTCGTCCCCCGGTGTCATGCGGCCCTTGAGGATGAAGAGCGATGTCTCGATGACCCCGAGCGGGTTGCGCAGCTCGTGCCCGATGGAGCCCACCAGCTGCCCGAAGGTGGACAGCCGCTCGTTGCGAGCCTGCTGCGCGAGCAGATCCTCCCGGTAGGTGTGCAGCATGATGGCCAGCTCCAGATCGAGGATCTTCGACACCGCCCGGCGCACCTGCTCCACTTCCTGGGGGCGGTGGCGGTAGTACTCGTCGATGAGCGCCTGGAACTCCAGCCGCAGCACGTTCATCGCGCCGAACATGTAGTGCTGGGGCAGAGCGATGCGCACGTGCATGCGCCCGATTCGGCAGCGCAGCGCGTAGTACGCCTCATCCCACGGCCCCCTCAGCAACTGATCCATCCAGATCTGCAAGGTGCCCTTGAGGTGACCGACCTGACTCTCCCCGCCCTCGAGCGCCGTACGCGCGCCCTCGTGCTCCAGGATGCGTGCGTAGAACACCTCGGCGATGCGCGAGAAGTGCTCTCTCGCCACGCCGTGCAGAGCCAGCAGCGCCTGCTCGTCCTCGGGGCTGAAGCCCACGTATCTCTTGAGCTCCTCGAACAAGGTTTCCGCCATGCGCGGGCAGCCTAACGCCGGCCAGGGCATTGGACAGCCTCTTCCCGCCTACCCCGCGAAGGGGGACTGGGTGAATGGGATCTGATCCACCCGGCAACCGGCCTGCCGGGCCAACTCCATGAGCAACAACTCCCGGTGAACGCGCAGCTCCAGCCGCGTGCGCTGCTGATCCTTGAGGAAGTGCAGGCCGTGGACGAGCTCGAGCACCGTGGCCTCTCCCGCGGCGAGCCCCAGCAGCGCCGAGCCCAGCGCCTCTTCCGCCGTGGGCAGCAACTGGTTCTCCACGGCATCCAGGCGGCGCTCCACCGTCCTCTGCACCCGCCCCTCCTCGCTGCCGGGGGACTCGAGGAAGCGCGAAAGGCTCAAGCCGCGAGACGAGGGCTCGGCTGCCGGCGCCGGCCGCAGGCGGGGAGGTTGTACGGTGAGCGAAGAGCCCGGCTCCAGCCCAGACGCCTGGCCGGAAGGGGCGCTCAGGAGCGTGGCGAGCAGGACGAGGCAGGCGCTGTGGGCAACCATGAAGGACTCCGTCTCCCGGGAAGAGCCCCGGCCCCCGGTTCCACAGCAATCCCCACGCCACCCCACTCCCCTCGCGAAGCCCCCCAGGCGCCGCGCAACTCTTGCGGGGAACCCCAGGTCGGGCGCAGCCCCTGCACCCACGGGCACCCCTATTTCGTGACAGCGGCAAAACACAGTATTACTTCAATTTGCCAACCCGTTAAGGCTGCCCGCAGTCGGACAACCCGCATCTTCTGGCCGTGAAATGTTTAAATCCATGTCTCAACATCATCACTCGGGGCTTCAAGGGCCGGGCCCCCAGAGGAATCCATGGACGTAGTCGCGCCGGGAACCAGCACGGGAGATCTCTCCGCGCCGTTCCTTGCCAGCGCTGAGGTGGTGGGCCGCCGTTACCAGGTCCTGGAGGTGGTCGGCCGAGGCGGGATGGGGACGGTGTACCTCGCGAAGGATCGGCTCGCTGGCGTCGTGGCCCTGAAGCGACTGCATCGCTCGGTGGACGAGATCGCCGAGGACGCCACGCGCAGCCTCGGCGCGAAGACGGCGCCGCCCGAGATCGCGATCGGGCTGGCCGACGAGTTCAAGGTCCTCACCTCGCTGCATCATCCGCACGTCATCAGCGTGCTCGACTACGGGTTCGATGATCAGGCGCGGCCCTACTACACGATGGATCTGCTCAAGGGCGCGCAGGCCATCACCGAGGCGGGAAAGAGCCTGCCGCACGAGGTGCGCGTGGGCCTGCTGGCGCAGGTGCTCCAGGCGCTGGCGTACATGCACCGCTGGGGCGTCATCCACCGCGATCTCAAGCCGGCCAACGTGCTCGTCGTCGACGGGCAGGTGAAGGTGCTGGACTTCGGCCTGGCCATTGCCCGCGAGCGCCCGGATGCGCAAGGCACGGTGGGCACGCCCGGCTTCGTGGCCCCCGAGCTCTTCGAGGGGCAGCCCGCCTCGGCCGCCTCGGATCTGTTCAGCCTGGGGATGATCGCCTACCGGCTCTTCGCCGCAGCGAGCCCCGGGCGGCCCGCGGGACTGCCCGCGAACTTCGAGGAGAGCGCGCTCGGACACGTGCTGCGCAAGCTGAGCGCGTCGGATCCCCACGAGCGGTACCGCAGCGCCGAGGAGGCCCTCTCCGCGCTGACCGAGGCGACCGGTCATCAGATCGTCACGGAGACCTCGGCCACACGCGAGAGCTTCCTGCAAGGCGCGCGCTTCGTCGGCCGCGAGCACGAATTGCAGCGGATGGAAGGCGTGCTCAACCAGGCGCTGCACGGCAAGGGCAGCGCGTGGCTGGTGGGCGGTGAGAGCGGCGTCGGGAAGTCCCGGCTGCTGGACGAGGTGCGCACACTGGCGTTGGTGCGCGGCTCGGTGGCGGTACGGGGCCAGGGCGTCACCGGCGGTGGCAGCCCGTACCAGGAATGGCGCTCGGTGCTGCGCTGGCTGGTCCTGCTGGCCGAGCCCAATGACTTCGAGGCGGGCGTGCTCCGGCCCCTGGTGGAGGACGTCGAGGCGCTGCTGAACCGCCCCGTGCCCGCCATGGTCGAGTTGGATCCCGAAATGGCGCAGGCGCGCCTGTTCGCTGTGGTGGAGGATCTGTTTCGCCGGGTGCCCCAGCCCACGGTGCTCATCCTGGAGGATCTGCACTGGGCTCATGACGAGTCGCTGCGCCTGCTGGCCCGCATCTCGGACCTGGCGAAGACCTTGCCCCTGCTCATCCTCGCCAGCTACCGGGATGATGAGCGGCCCGCTCTCCCGAGCGAGCTGCCGGTGATGGAAGTGCTGCGGCTGCCCCGGCTCGGCGAGAACGCCATCGCCGTGCTCACCGAGTCGATGATCGGCGCGGCGGGGCGCTCGCCCCATATCCTCGAGATGCTGCGGCGCGAGACGGAGGGCAATCCGTTCTTCCTGGTGGAGGTGGTCCGCGCGCTGGCCGAGGAGACGGGACAGCTGGCCCGGATTGGCAGCGCGCCCCTCCCCGCCAAGGTGTTCCCGGGCGGCGTGAAGCAGATCGTCCAGCGGCGGCTGGCGAAGCTCCCCCCTTCGGCACGCGAGCTGCTCCAGTTGGCGGCCATCATCGGGCGCCGGATCGATCCGAAGGTGCTGAGCTGGTGCGCGCCCTCGATGCGCATGGAGGCCTTCCTGTCCGAGTGCGCGAGCGCCGCGGTGCTGGACTTCTCCGAAGGCCAGTGGCGCTTCGCGCACGACAAGCTGCGAGAGGGTGTGATCGCGGATCTGGTGCCGCGCGCCGAGCCGCTGCTGCACCGCCAGGCGGCGATGGCCATCGAGGCGGTGTACTCGGAGTCCCCGGATTGGACGGTGGCGCTCGCGCTCCACTGGGGCAAGGCGGGTGACGCGGCGAAGGAGATCCACTACGCGCAGAAGGCCGGCGAGCAGGCCCTGGCGGCCTATGCCAGCCGCGAGGCCATCCACCACCTGGAGCGAGCGCAGGCCCTGCTCGCGCCCACGGCCACGGACGCTCAATCCCTGGGGCCCGAGAAGCGCGCCCAGCTAGCGCACCTCGAGGCGCTGCTGGCGGATGCCTACTTCCAGCTCGGGCTGCTGGACAAGTGCCGCGCGCATGCCGAGAGCTCCCTGCGGTACTTCGGCTGGAGCGTGCCCTCCTCCTCCGCGGGCTGGGGGGTGGGCGTCCTGGGCCAGCTCGTCCAGCGCCTCGCCCAGGCGACGGTGCCGGAAGCGTTCGAAGTCGGCACGAACGAGGAGCCGGAGCACCGCGCGGAGGCGGGTCGCATGCTGCTGCGGCTCACCGACATGTTCCTCCTTGCCCAGGACATGCCGCGCCTGCTCTGGACCGGACTGCGGATGCTCAACATCTGCGAGCCCCTGGGCGCCTCCCCGTCCCTGGCGCGCGGCTACGCGCTGATGTCCGTGGTGGCCAGCCTGCCGCCCACCTTCCCGATCGCCGAGCTCTGGCTGCGCCGCTCCCAGGAGATGGTCGAACAGGTAGGCACTCCCATCGACGTGGCCTACGTGCTGTCCCGCAACGCGATGTCCGGCGTCGGCATGGCCCGCTGGCAGGAGCTGGAGGCCTGGGGCGAGCGCTCCATCTCCATCGCCAGCAGCGTGAGCGACTACCGGCAGCTGGAGGAGACCTGCGCGGTGCTCACGGCCGCGAACACCTGCCGCGCGCGCTACGAGCGCGCCATCGAGCTGGCGGAGCGGATGGAGCACTCGGCGCGGCGGCGGGGCGCCACGCAGACGCAGCTCTGGGGCCCCGTGATGCGCGTCGGGCCGATGATGCGCCTGGGCCGCTCCATGGAGGCCGTCCTTCTGGCTTCGGCGGAGATGACCCGCATCGAGGCAAACGTCGACATCGCGTCGAGGATCGTGTTGTACGGCACGATCGCGCTGGCCTGGCTGCGCCAGGGCAACGTCGACCAGGCGCGCCAGTTGGCCACAAAGGCGCTCCAGGTGCTGCAGTCCATCAAGCCCTTCGCCTTCTTCCTGTACCCGGGCATCATCGCGATGAACGAGGTGCTCCTCACGCTCTGGGAGCGCTCCGCCGCGGGCTCCCCGGAGCGGGAGCAGCTGATGAAGGAGGCCCAGGCGGGCATCCAGATCCTGCGCACCTTCGCCCGGGTCCTGCCCCTGGGGCGCTCCTTCTCATGGCTGTGCCGCGGGAGCGAGACATGGCTCTCGGGCCACCCGGCGGAGGCACGCCATGCATGGGCGAAGGCGCTGGCCGAGGCGGAGCGGCTCAAGATGCCCTTCGAGGAAGGGCTCGCCCGGTTCGAGCTCGGCCGCCACATGGATCTCCAGGAGCCCAACCGGAGAACCCAGCTGATCAAAGCCCGGGGGATCTTCTCCGAGCTGGGGATGCCGGACGAGCTCGCACGGGTCCAGACGGAGCTGGATCGCGGTTAGCCTCGGCCTGGCGGGTTGAGCACCAGGTCCAGCAGCCGCAGCGTCATGCCCCCGGTGAAGTCGATGGTCGCCCCGTTGAACCAGTCCACCTCGTCTCCGAGGAGGACCGCGACGAAGCGGGCCACCTCCTGGACGGTGCACATCCGCCCGGAGGGGTTCATCTGGCAGTGGGCGGCCTCCAGCCGCGCCAGCGCCTCCGGCGAGTAGACGTGCGTGAGAGCCGGAGTCATCACCGTGCCGAACTTGAGCAGGTTCACCCGGTGGCCCTTGGGCCCCAGCTCGATGGCCATGTGGCGCACATAGATCTCCAGTGCGGCCTTGGCGGCGGTGATGAGGCCCGTGTTGTGGAGCAACGACTCGGTCAGCGGGTTGGTCAGCCCCAGCAGGCGGGCCTGTGGCGCGAGCAGATCGCGCGCCACCAGCGCCTGGATCCAGTAGACGAACGAGTGCGCCATCGCGTTGAAGGTGCGCTCCACCTGCTTGGGGTGCAGCGGGCCTTTCTCTCCCGAGAGGAAATGCCCCACCGAGCCGCTGGCGATCGAATGGACGAACAACTTCACGCTCCGCGGGCCCGCCGCCGCCAGGAGCGCCTCCGCTCCCTGGGCAGCGCCCTCGGGAGTGCCTGCATCGCCGCGATGCATGATGACGCGACGCCCGGTGGCGGCCACCTCTCGCTCCACCTGCTGGGCCTGGTCCAGGTAGCGCCCCCGGTGCACCCCGAACACGTCGAGCCCTCGGGAGCCCGCCACCTCCACCGCGATGGCAGCCCCGGTCCCGGACGATGCGCCGAGGATCACCGCCCACTGCCCCGCACTCATGCGGACTCCTTCCGGCCTCTGGCTCGATCCATGAGCGACTGAACCGCGCCCCGCACCTCCTGATGCAGATTCACCAGGGCCGCGCGATCCGCGGGATCGATCCTCCCCTGGAGGTGCCAGTGGATCGGCTCACCGATGAGCTGGGTGATCTTCACCGGGATCGTCAGTGCGAACGGCCACAGCCCCGTGGCCCCGACGCCCAACCAGAGCGGGATCCCCGCCGGCATCCGGAAGCGCCTCCCGAGCGCATAGCCATCATTGAGGCCGATAAAGATGTCATCCACGCCGGTGGCCGCCACGGGGATGATGGGCAGGCCATGGCGGATGGCCAGACGCAGGTATCCGAGCCGCTCTCCCCAATCGACTTCATAGCGGTGGCGGAAGCTGCGGAACCCCTCGCGTGTCCCACCGGGCTGGACAAGGATGTGCTCGCCCCGCGCGACGGCCGCCTCGATGCCGGGGCCATCCCCGGTGACGAAACCCAGACCGTTGATCCACCACCTCAGGATCCGGTTCGTGCCGAAGAAGCCATGGATGATGCCGTGAGGCAGGTAGCCCAGCCGCTCATAGAGGCTGACGGTGAGCATGCACTGGTCGATCGCCATGGGCCGGCCGTGATAGGCGACGATCAGACTGGCCCCGGGCTGGAGCAGCGTCTCCATGCCCCTGACCTCATAGCGGTGCCACAAGCGCATCACCCGGAACGCGGCCAGCCAGGTCGCCAGGGGAACACCGCTGGCCTGACTCATCCTCCCACCTGATAGATGATCGCGCCCTGGGCGACCCCCGCCCCCAGCCCCAACAGCAGGATGCGATCCCCTGGGCGTACTTCCCGGGTCCGCATCAGCACATCGAGGCTGTACGGGATCGACGCGGCGGCCACGCTCCCCACGTCCTGGACGATCGGGATGAGCTTCGCCCTGTCGATGCCGAGCGAGGTGACGATGGCATCGACCAGAGGCCCGTTGGGCTGGTGGGGCAGCACCCACTGGATGTCCTCCAGCGTCAGGTTCGCCTGCTGGAGCGCCGCCTGGGTGGCCGAGCCCAGCGCATCCACCGCGACCTGGAAGATGTACCCCCGCGGGGCATAGAACTGGATCGTCTCCCTCTTCCCGGTGAACAGCGGCTGTCCCAGGCCGGTGTCCGGAGGCAAGGTGCCGTTGTTGGAGAGCGACACACCCAGCACGCCCTCGTTCGGGCGCGCGGCCCCGAGCACGGTGGCAGCCGCCGCGTCTCCCATGACGAGATAGGGCCGCGGGTTGCCTGGCTCCAGAGCGCGGGAGCAGAACTCGACGGTGACGATCCCAACCGGCCCCAGCCCGGTGGCCACCGAGCGGGCAGCGACATCGAAGGCCGAGACGAAGCCCGCGCACGCATTGTTGAGGTCGAACGCGTCACACGTGTAGGTGAGTCCGAGCGCGCCCGCGATCATGCTCGCGGTGGCGGGCGCGGAGGAGTCTCCACCGGTGGAGGAGACGAACAGGATGCGGCGCAAATCCGTGGGTGCCAGCTTCGCGGCCTCGAGCGCGCTGCGCAGCGCCTGCAGCCCCACGTCCCGCATGCGGGTGCCTGGCTCCACCCAGTAGCGCGTCCGGATGCCCGTATTGGCCTCCAGCTTCACCGGGTCCCGGCCGAGCTGCCGGGCCAGTTCCTCCGTCGGCACTGCCCGCCCGGGCAGCACGCCCGCGGTCCCGAGGATGCGCACGGGGATCATATGGGCACCTGCATCCCAAAGAGGCTTCGGACGTGCTCCGGGCAGGTGTCGAGCCACCGGCACAGTGCCCCGAAGTGCAGGGGGGCGAGCCCCCCATCCTTCCCATCCAGAGCATCGGCCGTGGTGCGCTCGCGGGTCATACGTCCTCCTTTACTACGATGCCCTGTGTGGCGGCGCAGCGGAACACACTGAGAGCAACCCCGCGAGATGCTTCCACCCAGCGGCCCGCCCTGAGAGGATGACAGCGTGCCAGGGCGGAGCGGCCCCCCGCTTCATGCACGGAAATTCCAGGGCTTGGGTGACTCCATGCAACATGACCTGTCCTCGCTGGTGGTGGCGTTGTCGAAGTCTGAAGATTTCGAAGACGCCGCCACGAGGACCCTGGCGACCTTGATGCAACTGACGGAGCGGACGATTGTCGCCAGCAAGTTCGCCGGGCGCGGCAAGGTGCTCCGAGGCATGGTGCACCTGCGTCCCTCGGAGGGATACCTGCGGCTGGCGATCCTCGAGCAGGGCGCCACCGCGGTGCAGACGGCCGGGAGCACCGGTGCCCGCGGAGTCCCGAGCCTGGTGTCCGCCACCGCGTGGCGCTCGGTGGTGCAGCACGAGTGCCCGGTGTTCATCGATGTGACGCTGGGGACGCTGCGCCCGTACTCGCCTCAATCTCCGGACAAGATCGAGGAGTTGCTCCCGGGCAGCTTCAGCAGCCAGGAGAGTCGCCAGAGCTTCCTGAACCGACAGGCTTCGCACGTGTGCGTGATTCCGCTGCGCACGCTGGGCTCGGGGATTGGGGGGATGATCTCGCTGGAGGCGGACAGCCCCACGGCGATGGGCCAGGACTTCGTCTGGCGCGAGTGCGTGGAGCAGTTGCAGACGATCGCGGAGATCGCCTCGCCGTACCTCACGGGCCTGCCGTTCCGGCCGGCGCCCCAGGTGGAGGTGGACGAGTACCTGCCCGTGGTGGGCTCGTCCATGGCGAACCTGCTGCCCATCCTCAACGTCTTCGCCCAGCAGGAGGAGAGCATCCTGGTGAGCGGCGCCACGGGCGCGGGCAAGTCACGGCTGGCGCGGTGGATGCACTCGCGCTCGAACCGGCGCAAGGGCCCCTTCGAGGTGTTGGATCTGATCGCCGTGCCCGAGGATCTGCAGATGGCGGAGCTCTTCGGGTGGAAGAAGGGCGCCTTCACCGGCGCGGTGAAGGACAGCATGGGCAGCCTCGGCCGGGCGGAGGGCGGCACGCTCTTCATCGACGAGATCGACAAGCTGTCGCTCAAGGCGCAGGCGGGCCTGTTGCGCGTGCTGGAGGAGCGCTCGTACCGGGTGCTGGGAGACGGGGCGGGAGATCGCGGCGCGGACGTGCGCTTCATCATCGGCACGAACGTGGATCTGCACGAGGCCGTGCGCACGGGGCGGTTCCGCGAGGACCTGTACTACCGCATCAACGTGCTGCCGCTGCGGGTGCCGTCGCTGGACGAGCGCCGGGATGAGATCCCGCTGTGGGCCAACTACATGGTCAACCGGCGGCACAAGGAGCAGTTCCCGCAGGGCGTGGCGCACCTGAGCCCCGAGGCGGAACAGACGCTGTGCCAGCGCACGTGGCCAGGCAACCTGCGGCAGTTGGACAACATCATCCGCCGGGCCTACACGCTGGCGCTGGTGGAGCATGGCGCCACGCCGGAGCTGACGCTGGGCGAGAGCCAATTCGCCCGGGCGCTGGAGTACGAGGGGGCCACGGGCGAGGCGAGCCCGAGCGTGAGTGTGAGCCACTCACTGACGGATGCGTTCCGCGCCGCGGCGGCGGCCTTCATCGCCGAGGCCCAGCGCCGCGGTACCCCGCTGGATCTGGGGCTGGCCGAGTCGCTGGTGGGCATGGTGCTGGGGCTGGCGGTCCAGAAGTTGGATCGCGAGGACGCCTTCCGCCTGCTGGGCCGGGAGAACCTGCTGAAGAACCGCAACCACCACAAGGTGCTCAAGCGCGAGTTGGAGAAGGTGGAGGCGCTCTACAAGGAGCTGGGCGAGGGCAGCTCGCCCTTCTCCTCACTGCTGGCGGAGAACGAGGCGGACTGAGCTGGCTGTCCGCCTCGAGGCTCCCCGCTGTACCGGGGCTCAGGCGCCCTTGAGGTTCGCCAGGACGAAGTCCCAGTTCACGAGGTTCGTGAGGAACGTGTCGATGTACTTGGGACGCGCGTTGCGGAAGTCGATGTAGTACGCGTGCTCCCACACGTCGATGGTGAGCAGCGCCTTCTGGCCGTGCTTCATCGGCAGGTCCGCGTTGCCCGTCTTGGTCACCGCCAGCTTGCCCTTCTCGAGCACCAGCCAGGCCCAGCCCGAGCCGAACTGCGTGGCCGCGGCGTTGGAGAACTCCTCGCGGAACTTCTCGAAGGAGCCGAAGTCGCGGGTGATGGCAGCGGCGAGATCGCCCGTCGGGGCCCCTCCCCCGTTGGGCTTCATGCAGTTCCAGTAGAAGGTGTGGTTCCACACCTGGGCGGCGTTGTTGAAGACGCCTCCCTCGCTGCTGAGGATGACCTGCTCGAGCGAGCTGTTCGCCTCGGGCTTGCCGTCGAGCAGCTTGTTCAGGTTGTTCACATAGGCGGCGTGGTGCTTGTCGTGGTGGAACTCGAGCGTCTCGGCGCTGAGGTGCGGGGCCAACGCGTCCTTCTTGTACGGAAGCTCGGGCAGCGTGAATGCCATGGGTCTACTCCCTTTCGTCGTGTGTGCTGCGGGGTCAATGATTCGCTGGGTCGGCCGGCGGCAGTCCCGTCACGGCGCGATAGGCTCGGTTCCAATAGAGGAGCGGCTCGCGCGCTTCCCCTCGGAGAATGGAGACGACCTGGCCCACGAGCAACAGGTGATCTCCATAGCGGCGCAGATCGAGCACGGTGCACGACAGCCCCGCCAGGCAGTCTCGAACGAACGCGGCTTCGTCGAAGGCAGCCTGGGCGGATTCTCCCTTCGCGCAGTGCACGGCGGTGTCTTGCTGAGCGGCGGAGAGGATGCTCACGGTGAATCGCCCGGCGGCCTGCACCCGCTTCAGTGTCCGTGAGCTGTCGGAGAGAGAGAGCAGCACGAGGGGAGGCTCCAGCGAGAGCGAGCTGAAGGAGCTCACCGTCGTGGCGGCGAGGCCCTGCTCATCGCGAACCGCGACCACGGACACGCCGCTCGCCCACCGCGCCAACGCCTCGCGGAAGTCGAGCGCGTTCACGCCCTCAGAGCTGCTCGGAGTCATGCCCCGCCTTTACCGGACCAGGGCCCCGGCGTCAGCAATCCGGCCAATCCATTGGCAGGAGGACAACGCAATGACAGGGCTTCGGTGCACCGGAGGGACGGGGTTCCGCGCTGGCAGCGGCTCATGGGTCTCTCCGGAGGTCCATAGGTGTGCCTAAGTAGCGCTTCTGGTGACAGCTGTCTACAAGGTGGTGACAAGTGTCCCAGAGGCAAAGTGCCTTCTGCTGATGACGGAAGTCACCGGCGGACAGGCTCTGGTGGAAGGCCACCCCCGTAAAAACAAGGAGTTACCAGCGCAAGTTCCTGACGCGCCGCATGGCACACATCATGCTCCATCCTGAATACATCGACGCACTAATCAGGACAAATTCTTACCCCCGCTTACTTGGAGCCCTCCGCCATGCAGATCGCCAACCGCCCCCAGACGTCCCCGCTGTCTTCCACCCCCGCCGTCAACACGCTCGCGCAGCAGAACCCCGCGGCCTCCCCCGCTCGCAAGCAGGAGTCGGGCTTCGACACTCAGTCGAGCTTCGTTACCTCGAGCGCCAAGGCCCCCGTGGCCCTCACCGCGCAGACGGCCGCTCCGGCTCCGGCAGTTGCCGCCAAGCCCGGCCCGCTGGCGCTCGAAACCCCTGAGGCCCAGGCCGCCGTGCAGAAGTCGCTCGAGTTCATCCAGTCCCAGTCCAGCATCAGCAACCAGGGCATCGTCGCCGGCGGCAGGACTCCCGCCTCCTTCGACCCCCGCTCTGTTACGCGCGACGAACTGGGCATGACGCACGTGCGGCTGGACCGGACGCACGAGGGCGTGAAGGTGTTCGGTGAGCAGGTCATCAGCCACCTGGACAAGGAGGGCAAGGTGTCCAGCCTCACGGGCAACACCTCCACCATCCCGGCCGGGCTGGGCTCGGACGAGGTGAAGCTGTCCTCCGAGGAAGCGTTGGCCGTGGCGCAGAAGGCGTTCGCGGGCCACACGGACGCCAGCCACCCGCCCTCCGCCGAGCGCGTGGTGGTGCAGGACAAGGAGGGCCAGTACCACGCGGCCTACCAGGTGCAGCTCACCAACGTGGAGGACCTGCAGGCCGATGAGCGCCCGCGGCGGATGAACTACTTCGTGGACGCCAACAGCGGCGAGGTGGTGCGCAGCTTCGACCAGATGGGCGGCATCGAGTTGCCCAAGGCGGGCGAGGCCAAGGCGGGCGAGGCCTCTGCCAAGGGCGAGGAGACGAAGGGTGAGGCGGCGGCGGCCACCCCTGCCGAGAAGCCTGCCACGCCGAGCACTCCGGCCACCGACAACAAGGCGGGGGCGACGGGCAAGGCGGATGACACCACGCTCTACAGCGGCAAGGTGGACCTCTCCACCACGAAGCAGGCCAACGGCAGCTACACGCTGGAGGACACCACGCGCGGCGGCGGCATCGTCACCTACGACGCCAAGAACAGGACGACGCCCAGCGGCAAGACGGAGTTCACCGACAAGAACGACGTGTGGGGTGAGGCCTCGGACAGCGCGAACACCAAGGCGGCGGTGGATGCGCACTACGGCGCCGAGATGACGTACGACTTCTACAAGGACGTGCTGGGCCGTGACTCGCTGGACGGCAAGGGCGAGAAGCTCGTCTCCTACGTGCACGTGGACAAGAACTACGTGAACGCCTACTGGGACGGCGAGAAGATGAACTACGGCGACGGCAACGGGAGGGACGCCGGCCCGCTCACCACGCTGGACATCGCCGGCCACGAAATCTCCCACGGCCTGACCGAGCGCACCGCGGGCCTCATCTACGAGGGCGAGTCCGGGGGCCTCAACGAGGCGATGAGCGACATTCTGGGTACGGGCGTGGAGTGGTACGCCAGCCAGAAGAACTCGGCGGTGCAGTTCGACTGGAAGATGGGCGAGGACGCGTGGACGCCGGCCAACGGCACCGGGGATGCGCTGCGCTACATGGATGACCCGACCAAGGACGGCTACTCCATCGACAACTACAAGAACTACCCGAAGCAGACCGAGGTGCACGGCTCCAGCGGCATCGCGAACAACGCCTTCTACCTGCTGGCCAACGGCGGCACCAACCGCACCTCGGGCGTGCAGGTGAAGGACGGCATCGGCATGGAGAAGGGCCTCAAGGTGTTCTACCGCGCGCTGGAGCACTACATGACGCCGAACACCACCTTCGCCGAGGCCCGTCAGGCCACCATCAACGCCGCCACGGACCTGTACGGCGCTGGCTCGCCCGAAGTGCAGAAGGTCAAGGAGAGCTGGAACGCGGTGGGCGTGAACTGAGCCCCCCTGAGAAGCCGTGGAGCCCCCTGTCGGGCGCGACCGCCGCCAACCTGTATGCTTGTTGGACAGGTTCGCAACAAGCGCGGCCGACAGGGGCTCCTTGATGCACGACGATCACGTTCGTCCTAGGTTTCTAGACGATCGGTCAATTCTTTTGGACTGGATGCCATAGCACGTCCATGGCTCCCCCTGCATTTTCGTGCCATGGAAGGCCCGCGAGCCGCTGACGGCGGCTTCGACCAGCGGGCAGGGAGAGCACCATGGCCAGCACACGTCCACAGCAAGGGATAGAGCGCCGTCTGGCGCGCATCATCGATCTTCCCGCTCCCATGCCGGGGCAGTTCGGGCCCGCGCACACCGTGGTGCCGGTCATCCCTCCCGGCGACTACGCCCACTCCGATCCCTTCATCCTGTTGATGGACGACCGCGTCGACGGCCAGCTCCTTGGCGGACCGCACCCTCACGCAGGATTCGAAACGGTGACCCTCGTGGTGCAGGGAGGCATGGTCCACGACCACGGCAAACTCGGAGAACGTGACGCGCAGTGGATGACCGCCGGCAGTGGCGTCATTCACGGAGAAGGCCTGGACGAGGCGGGCAAGGGCCGCATCCTCCAGCTCTGGGTGACCCTGCCCAAGGCTCAGCGCTGGGCTCCCCCCAGCTTCCAGGACATCCCCTACTCCGAGCTCCCAGTCAGACGCGAAGCAGGAGTCGAGGTCCGGCTGTACAGCGGCAACTCGGGAAGCGTGCGCTCCGAGACGAAGAACTACGTGCCCGTCACCCTCGCCGAGTTCTCGTTCGAACCAGGCGCGACGATCTCACAGGACCTGCCAGCCTCGTACAACGGCTTCTTCTACGTGTTGGAGGGTGAGATCGCCGTGGGCCCGGATGCCCAGGCGCTGCGCCCCGGACAGGCGGGCTGGCTGGATCGCCCGGCGGCCACAGGGGACAGCTCCATCCGCATCACCGCGACCACGCAGGCTCGCGTCCTGCTCTACGCCGGCCAGCCCCAGGGAGATCCGCTGGTCAGCTATGGACCGTTCATCGGAGACACCCAGGCCGACATCCTGCGGGTGATGGGCGAGTACCGCTCCGGACGCTACGGCCCCCCGCCTCGGCGATAGGGCTCATGTCCATCTTGTCTGTTGCCACACCACACACGCCGCGCATATCTGGCGACCCCACATCAGCGCGTGTCGTGCCCCCATCCCGGCCTTCCGCCGGCATCAACGACACAACGAGGAGAAACCATGGGATTCCTGAAGCCCCACGCCGAACGCATCTATGCCGTGCTCCGCATCATGGCCGGGTTCATGTTCATGCTGCACGGGATGCAGAAGCTCTTCGGCATGTTCGGCGGCATGCCTCCCGGGGTGCCCGCGTTCATCACCTACGGCGCAGGAACCATTGAGTTCGTGGGCGGCTTGCTCATCCTGATCGGGCTGTTCGCCTCCCCCGCGGCCTTCATCGCGAGCGGCACCATGGCATTCGCCTTCTTCATGGGACACGTGATTCCCGCCCAGGGAAACATCCTCCCCATCGTGAACAAGGGCGAGCCCGCCGCGCTCTACTGCTTCCTCTTCCTCTTCGTCGCCGCGCACGGCTCGGGCATCTGGAGCGTCGACGCCGTGCGCCGAGGCGCGAAGAGCTAGCAACGTCCTCGAACTCGGCCTCGCTCACTTCGACCGGCCCGACATCGGACGTGTAGGTGACTGGCTCACCACGCCCGGTATCCAGATGAACGACACGGGGGGGTATGCTCCCTCCCTCAGGCCGCCTCCGCGGATTCCCTACAGCGGCACCAAATAAAAAGGGCTTGGGAGACAACTGCCTCCCAAGCCCTTGATTTTCTTGGAGCCGACACCCAGATTTGAACTGGGGACCTACTGATTACGAATCAGTTGCTCTACCGACTGAGCTATGTCGGCCCAACGTGGGGGCGCGAATACCATGCACCCCGGGGTGGGGCAATGCATTTGTTCATCCCCCCTCCCACCGACCCCTCACCTACCGACCGGTCGTGAGGTCATTCGTGACACAGTGCGTCGGCTAAGTACCTGAGATTTCTCAACTTTTCGACGTTAGTGACACCCGGGGTGAGTTGCTTCCCCTGGGGGGCTGTGCACATAAGGTCCCAGCTTCAACCCCCCTTCGCCTTCACGCAAGGAGCTGTCGCCACATGGCTAGCGAAGAGAACTTCATGCGCGCCCCCGCGCCCTCCCCGAAGCGCACCATCTACACGGAGGCCATGGAAATCTTCCACCGCGCCGCCGACCTGATCGGTCTCGACAAGCGCGTCCGGCTGGAGCTCGAGGAGCCTGACTACGAGCACATCTTCTACGTCACCGCCAAGCTCAAGGACCGCCTGGTCCCCCTCGCCCCCGAAGAGGCCAAGGCCTTCTCCGATCTCTCCGTCACCCAGGTCCGCAACCCCGACGGACTTGAGCGCCTCGCCGACGGCAAGATCATCCTAAATGGCCGTGCCCTGTTGGGCTCGGACGTAAATATCCGCCGTGGCCACCTTCGCCTGCCCGACGGAGGTGTCTACCAACTCGTCCCCGGCGAGTCCCAACGCTTCAAGGCCTACCGCGTCCAACACAACCAGGCCCGCGGCCCCTACAAGGGCGGCATCCGCTACCACCGCGAAGTCTCCCTGGATCTCTTCAAGGCCCTGGCCGCGGAGATGACGTGGAAGACGGCCATCGCCGAGGTGCCCTTCGGCGGCGGCAAGGGTGGCATCCAGATCGATCCGCGCCAGTACGGCCGCGAGGAGCTGGAGAACATCACCCTGCGCTTCATGTACAAGCTCAAGAGCCTCATCGGGCCCAGCATCGACATCCCCGCCCCGGACGTGGGCACCAACGGGGACATCATGGCCCTGATGCTCCGGCAGTACTCGGACGGTGAGCGCGAGCGCCACAACATGCGCGGCATCGTCACCGGCAAGGACGTGCGCATCGGCGGCTCCGAGGGCCGCGTCAAGGCCACCGGCCAGGGCGTCGCCTACTGCATCGAGGACTTCTACTCCGAGCGCAACGAGACGCTGCGCGGCAAGACGTTCACCATGCAGGGCTTCGGCAACGTGGGCAGCAACGGAGCCTCCATCCTCGCCGGCATGGGCGCCCGCCTGCTGGCCGTGAACGACGCGGACGGCTCCATCTTCAATGGAGACGGCATCGACGTGCCCTCCCTCATCGCCTACGTCAACGATCCGAAGAACCTCAAGAAGAGCGTGGCCGGCTTCCCCGGCGCCCAGCGCATCGAGAAGAAGGATCTCTGGGAGATCTCGGCGGACATGCTCATCCCCGCCGCCCTCGGTGGCGAGATCACCGCCGACGTGGCCGAGCGCCTCAAGGTCAAGCTCATCGCCGAGGGCGCCAACGGCCCCACCACTCCCGAGGCCGACCGCGTCCTGCAGAAGCGCGGCATCGATCTCATCCCGGACATCATCGCCAACGCCGGCGGCGTCACGGTGAGCTACTACGAGTGGATCCAGAACAAGCGCATGGAACGCTGGAGCGAGTCCGAGGTGGATCAGCGCCTCGAGAAGGCGATGAAGCGCAACTACCGCATCATCCGCGACATCTCCCGCAACCAGCCGCGCAAGACAGACATGCACGACAGCCGCGCCTACTGCCTGGGCAAGACGGTGGATCCGCGCTGCGCCGCGATGATCCTCGCGCTCAAGCGCATCGAGGCCCACTACCTCATCGAGGGCTTCTCGCAGTAATCCGCCCACGCCCGTGGGCGTGAGCCGGGGCCCGGTTGCCTCCTTATGGGGAGGAGCCGGGCCCTTCGTGTTTCCTCAGTGCATCACCCGCTCGCGGTCCACCAGCAGCAGCGGCGCCTCGTCCTGGGTTTCGTAGGCGACGATGCGCAGGCCCACGCCCCGGCTGTTGCCCTCGCGCCCGTCCTGCCGCCCGTACGCCAGCGCTACCTGGTAGCGGACCTCGCACAGGCACGTCATCTCCGTCCCGTCCTCGCCCGCGAAGGTGATCTTCAGCTTCTCCCCCAGCGGCATGGGCTCGCGCGTCTCCACGAACAAGCCTCGCGCGCTGATGTTCCGCCCGATACCCCGTGTCATCCCTTCACGCGTGCTCAGGTAAACGGTGAAGACCTTGTCGAACCGAAGATGTGCTCGGCGCTCGTTCACTCGGTGGTGCCTCCAAGAGGTGAGGGCCGCAAACTACATGGTGGGCTCATGTAGTCAAAATATCTACTCCTCGCTACCTCTGCGTACCACAGGAAGGTCATGGCGGGAGTGCGAGGGAGTGGCACGATCCGCGCCCCACCCTTTTCGGGAGCTGTGCCCACCGTGAACCGTTTGCTCGTCTCCGTTGCCCTGCTGTTGCCCGCGCTCGCCCTGGCGGACGTGGACCCCCGCTTCGCGCGGATGCGCGACGCCGCCGAGCCGCTGGGAGGCCTGAGCGCCTTCCTCAACCGCTACATTGGAGAGTGCGGAGACATGTTCGCCAGCGCGGACTGCCGCACGAAGGCGGACGAGTTCCGGAAGAACTACCGGGGCAAGAAGCTGTACATGATCGTCACGGAGGACGTGGCGACGATGGTGTCACCGGGCCCGTACCAGCCGGCCTCGGGCAACTTCATCATCAACATCCTGCCCTTCTTCCCGGGCGGGAAGTACGCGATGACGCACGGCACGCCGAAGAAGACGGATGCGCAGGGCAACCCCGTCCTCCCGCTGCTGAGCGTGTCCGGGACGACGCCGGAGGGGTGGACGGGGGGCATGTTCGCGCGGCTGTTCTCCTCGCGGGGCATCCGGGTGCAGGTCGTCTTCACGCCGCTGGACATCTGGAGCCTGCCGAAGCCCTCGGGCGGCAAGTCGTTCGGTGTGGCGGCGCGCGTGGAGGCCATCCTGCTGACGGAGGGCCGCACCGGCGAGGAGCTGGGGCTCTGGCTGGACGGGAAGGACGCCAACAAGAAGAAGTAGCCCCTCGGCCGTGGCGGGCCTGCCGTGGCCCGCTATGGCTGAGGCAGCGCGGGAACCTGCTCAGGGCCCGAAGATGAGGGTAACGGTCCGTTCCGAGCCTCCACTCCTCACCGTGATCACCACGCTGGTGCCCTGGGGTCCCACGAGCGCTGTCTGCGCATCGATAAGATCCTTGACCGGCTTACCCCCTAGCGCGACCAGCACGTCCCCCACCTGGATCCCCGCCCGGGCCGCGGGACTTCCTGGCTTCACCTCTTGGATCAGGAGCGAACCGCCGCCCCTGCCCAGCACCAGCCCCACCGAAACAGTGGGCGTGTCAGAAGTAGCGATCGCGATATCCCCCAGGTCCAACACCTGGCCTTCTGTCAGGGTCACCGTGCGGCGCTCTCGAGGATGGATGGGCGAGGTCCTGAAAACCAGCGTGTGCTCCCCCGAGTTCAACCCCTGCAGCGTGAAGCGCCCATCGGGCGAGGAATGCGCTCCAAGCGCGTCGGACCCGGCACTTCGCCCCTCGACGTAGACCGATCCCGACGCCGGCTTCTTCGAGACAACCTCCACCAGACGGCCTCGCACTCCCGCCGTGGCCTTCAGGACCACCTGCACGTCGGCCGAGGCTCCGGACGTCAGGGACACCAAAGCCTCGCCCATCGAACCATCCTGCGCTCGCACGCTCACCTTCACGGGCTCGGCAGGGACATCCTTCACATCGAAGCGATCCCCCGGAAACTCCCAGGTGCCCCCCCCCGCCGGGAACCGCGAGCGGGCCTGCGGCTGGATGGAGAGCGTGAAGCCCTGCACGGGAGCGCTTCCGCTGTAGCGCACCACCTGTCCCCGCAGTGAGGCCGAAGACTGGAGCTTCACCACCACCTCCTGCTCTCCAGGCTTCACCACCAGTTCCCCCTTGCGCCCCCCATTGCTCGCGGTCAGCTTCAAACTGCTCGCGGAGGTGCCTTGCTCCGACGGAAGGGAGAAGGAGAAGCGCCCCTCTTCGTCCGCCATGGCCATCATCCCCATGCTCCCGAGGCCCATCGAGGTGGACATCATCACGGTAGCTTCCACGGAAGGCGCCCCTTCCGGCTCGAGGACGACGCCCCGAAGCAGGGCAGAATCGGACGTCTCGCCCGCCCAGGTCAGCTCCACTCGAGAGGTCTGCCCTGCCTCCACCCGGACCTCCACCGTCTCGACCTTGGAGACGTTCGGCTGCTCCCGAGGCGTCACACGCAAACCGTACCGGCCGGGCGGCAATGACATCTGGAAGTGGCCACTCGCATCCAGGTCCGTCCGGGCGAGGCCCGAAGAGCCGAAGCGGATGTGCAGGCCTCCTATCTCGAGGGCCACCACGGACAGCGCCTCGACAGGCAGCCGCCCCTTGGCCGCGCGCACCACCCCCTCCACCGTCCCTGTCTCCTTGAGAATGAAATCCAGCCGCTCCGTGCCCCCTTCCTTCACCACCGCCCCCCGCATCTCTCCCTGCGCCGCGCCTTCCCGGGTGGCCGTGAAGCGGATGGGGCCAGCTGTCAGCCCTTCGATCCGGTAGTGCCCCCCCGCGTCCGTACGTGCCTGCGCGGTTGTACTTCCCAGTGAGCCTCCCCAGACCGCCCCTCCTTTCACCTGCACGCCCTGCACCGGCACGCCGTCCGGGTCCGTCACCGTGCCTTCCACGGCGCCGGTGCCCGTGAGAGGGATCTCCAGGGAGAAGCGCTCACCCGAGGCCACTGTCAATCTGCGCCGGGTCTCGGAAGTGAACCCCGGAGCACTCGCCACCAGATCGTAGCTACCGGGAGCCAGGCCGCTCACGGAGAAGTGGCCCGTACCATCGGTGACGGCTCGGCCCGAGTCCCCGTTGCGGCCCGCGGGGCTGACGTCCACGCTGGCTCCCGAGATAGGCTCTCCGGAAGTGCGCGTCACCACCCGGCCCTCCATCACCGCGCCCTGCCCCAGACGGATCTTCAAGTCTCGCAGCGTCTTCCCCGCACTCACGGTCACGGGCCCGTCCAACGAGCCCGCCTCCTCGCCTCGCCGCGCGGAAAGGGTGTACGAACCCGGCTCGATCTCCACGGAGAAGCCACCTCCCTGCCCGCTCGTCGTCACCTGGGGCACGCGCCCGCCCACCTGCACCTGGGCATCCGCGACCGGGGCCCCCTGCGCGTCCTCCACGAAGCCTTCAATGACCGCCGCCACCTGCAGCCCCACCGTCAACGGCCCCGAGGCCGGCACCTGCACGCTTCGCATCACCGCTCGCGCATGGCCTGGCGCTCGCGCCTCCAGCGCGTAGCTCCCGGGCGCCAGCCCCTCCACCCGGAAGTTGCCCCGCGCATCGCTCGAGCCATACACCCGCTCCTCGGCGGGAGAGGCCGCGTTCTCCCACCGATCCAACTGTCGGCCATGCGCCGTCAAGGCGAGCTCCACCATGGGCAACGGCTCCTCGGTGCCCCGCACCACCGTGCGCCCGGTGAGCACCTGCCCGGCCTGGAGCGTCAGCCGCAGGAAGGTGCGCCTCTCTCCGTACGGGCGCACCACATCGCGAAGCAGCGAGGCGTATCCCTGGACGTGCACCGCCACCTGGTACCCCCCGGGCTTCGAGGCCAGCCGCGCGTACCCCTCGGCATTCGTGGTGCCAGTGCTCGCCAAGCGCCACGACACCTCACCCAGGTTCGGGTCCCGAGGCCCTCGCCAGTACAGCTTCACCTCGGCGCCCGCCACGGGCTTCTCCCCCGCCATCACCACCACTTCCAGCACCCCGTCCTGCTCGGAGGGTGCCTGCGACAGGCTCGGCGTGCTGCCCGCTTCGGCGGTGCCTCGTGCGCCCACATCCGCGGGGTTCCCGGCTTGCACCACCCGCACCGTCCGAGGAGCCGGCTTCGACGCGCCAAGCTTCTCGGGGCTGGCCGATGGGGATGACTCAGCCCCCTCCTGTGACACCGCGAAGAAGACGATCAGACCTGCGACCACCAGGATCGCTGCCGCGACGAAGAGCTTGCGCATGAGTGGTTTCCGGGACCCCGACACGAATGCAGCAGGCCGACCTTACCGCTGCTCGGCCCGTGCGTTCGACCCCTCACGGCAACTCGCGCCAAGACGCTACGGCAGCTTGACGCGGCACGCCTTCACGTTCGAGCCAGTCGTCCCGTTGCACTCGTAGCTGTCACGGCAGTCACCCGAGTTCTCGCAGATGGGCGCGCACAGCAGCGTGTCGAACTGCCGGGTGCAGACGCTGTCCTCCGGGCATCCCCCTTCCTGCCCCTCCTGGGTACAGGACTGGGTGCAAAAGCCTCCGGGGAAGTCGGCGCGGCAGGTCAGGTCAGAGCCACAGCCGTTGCTCGAGCACGTATCACCGATGGTGCTTCCACAGGCGAACAGCGGGAGGGCCATCAGAACGGTCAGCAGGATCTTGCGCATGGGAATTCATCTCCACATCGAGCAGGGCCGGCCCCCTGAGAAGCCATCTTGCCCGCCCGAAAGCGCCAGGTCCATGAGCGCCCGGTGAACCTCGAAGGCTCAGGGCGAGAGCGCCACGTACTGCTGCACGTCTCCACGCTGCACGCGGAGCAGGACATTCGCGCCCGAGCCACCCTTCTCCAGCGTCGCGCGCACACTCGCCACATCCTTCACCCGGCGGCGATTCACCTCGGTGACCAGATCCCCCGCGGTCAGGCCCGCATCAGCCGCGGCGCTGCGCGGAACGACGCCCGTCACCAGCACGCCCGTATAGGGCTCGTACCCCATCTGCGTGGCCACGTCCGGCGAGAGATCCCTCAGCACCAGGCCCAGCTCCTCCATGTTTCCGGGGCTGGACATGGCCTGGAGCGTCTCCGGCGCCGGGCGCGCGGACAGCTTCACCGACACATCCCGGGTCTCGCTGCCACGCATCAGCGTCAGCTTCGTCTCGGTACCGGGAGCCAGCAGCGCCACCTTGCGCAACAGCTGCAGGTACGAACCGATAGGCTTGCCGTTCACCGCCAGCACGCGATCTCCCGCGCGGACCCCCGCGACGGCGGCGGGGCTCTTGCGGTAGACCGACTTCACCACCAGCGCGCGTTCACCCGTACGCCCAGCCTCGCCGGGGAGCGCATCGTCGATGTTCACCCCGAGCCACCCGCGCTCCAGCCGGCCGTTCTCGCGCAGGTTGGGCAGCAGATCCTTCACCATGTTGATGGGCACCGCGAAGCCGATGCCCTGCCCCTGGCTCATGATGGCGGTGTTCACCCCCACCACCTCGCCGCGCATGTTGAAGAGCGGGCCGCCCGAGTTGCCCGGGTTGATCAGCGCATCCGTCTGGATGAAGTCATCGAACACGCCCACGCCCAGCACGCGCTCCTTGGCGGAGATCATCCCGTGCGCCACCGAGTGATCCAACCCGAACGGGTTGCCGATGGCGACCACCCAATCCCCCACCTCGAGCTTGTCCGAGTCTCCCAGGTACACCGCCGGGAGATCCGCCGGCCCCACCTCACTCAGCCGCAGCAGCGCCACATCCGTGGACGCGTCCCGGCCCACCACCTGGGCATCGAACTCGCGCCCATCCGCCAGGCGCACGACGATCTCCTGAGCCTGGGCCACCACGTGGTTGTTCGTCACCACCAACCCGTCCGGCGTCAGTACGAAGCCCGAGCCCGTCGAGCGCCCCGAAGAGACTCCCGTCCGGTCCTGCACGTTCTCCGTGGTGATGTTGACGACGCCCGCCTCCACCGCGTGGATCAGCGGCGCCAGCGAGGTGGGCGGAACGAAATGGGGAATGCCCGGATCCTCCCCCGAGCGCTCGCGCCACAACCCCAGGGGCGCGCCCATGCTCGCGGGCCTCTCCGTGGCAGCATTCAAATAGGCCGCCTGCTCACGTGCCCGCGCCTGCAACCAGGAATCCACACCGGAGTCCGCCCACGCGGACGAGGCGAGCACCAGGGTGAGCAGGAGCAGGCGACGGGGCGAGCAGAGAGCGAGCTTCATTCGGGACATGGCGACGGAGGCAACAGACACCCCCCTCGCCTATTTCCCGCCGGGCTGCCGGTCAAGCCTGCGCTGGGGCAACGTACTTGGCCACCTTCACGCGGGCCGGACGGATGATCCGATCCTTCATCCGGTAGCCGGCCCGTACCTCGGCCACCACCCGCTGATCGTCCTCCGGCTGCGGGGTGATCTCCATGTCCGCGGCCTCGGCCGTGTTGGGATCGAAGGGCTGGCCCACCACCTGGAGCCGCTCGATGCCCAGCGACTGCACCTTGGTGAGCAGCCCGTCCCGGATCATCTTCACGCCCTGGCCCAGGGGTGAGTTCGCTTCCTGGCCGCTCATGGTGAGGCAGCGGTCCAGCTCGTCGATGGCTTCCAGGAGCGAGACGGCCACATTGCCGCGCTCCACATCCATCATCCGCTCGCGCTCGCGAGTGAGCCGCTGCTTGAACTCCTCGCGATCCTTGTTCACCGCCTGGTAGGCCCGCGCCAGCTCATCCACCCGGCGACGGGTCGCATCCAGCTCCGCCTCCAGCCGCTGACGCTCTGCGTCCACCGGGGGCGGGGCTTGCTGCGAAGCCGCCTCCTGCTGCTCCGAGGAGCCATCTGAGGGTTGACCCTGCTGCGAAGCCACCGCCTCATCGGGGCGGGACTGATCCTGGCTCTTGTCCTGAGTACGGGGATTGCCGTCCATATCGAACCTGCGTCGATCCATTGACGCGGGAGTACGCGCCGTTGTGGGTGTCGTTCAATTCCTACATCCCTGAACAGCCCGAACGTAACCGCCGTGTCGGGCCTGTCAACGCGCGTGTGAGGGGCTAGTGCTCGGAGGGGGCCGGTTCCTGGTCCTCGAGCATGAAGCCGTGGTCCACCTGTCCGGTCACCTCGTCGATGATCTCCACCTGGGCGGCGCGCAGGGAGTAGTACAGCAACCAGCGCTCTGCCGCCGTCAGCGTGCCCGCGGGCAGCGCAGTCTCGATTTCCTGCACCGTCAGCCGGCCCTCGCGCAGCCCCTTCGCGAAGAGCGCCTTCCGAGCCATGTAGCTTTTGCCAATCCTGTTCTCCACGGCCGCCGCCTCCTGTTCAGCGAAACGTAATTCTTCTTTTTGACGCTGCAGGGCACGGCCCGTTCCGGCGCCTGCCCTGCTGGGAAGCAGCCTCTCAGGCGTCGGTGGAGGCGCTCGTGTGCTGGGTAGGAGGATTCCCTTCCTGAGCACCGGCCGGATGCGCCGAGACGACCTGTCGGGCCTCGGGGTGGATCAGGCCACGATCGGCGAGCACCTTGGGCCCCAGAAGGGTGACCATGGCGTCCTCCTCCACCACCTCGGTGGCGAGCAGCCGCGCGGCCAGGGCGTGCACCTTGTCCCGATTCATGGTGAGCACCTCGCGAGCCCGATCCAGCGCCTCGGTGACGAGCTTGGTGACCTCTTCGTCCACCATGCGCGCCGTCTGCTCGGAGTACACGCGGGACTCGGGCATCCCGGCGGAGCGCAGGAACGCGGCCCCATGCTCTCCGCCGAGCGACACCGGCCCCAGAGTGCTCATGCCGTACTCGCGCACCATGAGCCGGGCGATCTCCGTGGCCTGTTTGATGTCGTTGGAGGCACCCGTGGAGATCTCCCCGATGAAGAGCTCCTCCGCGGCCCGGCCGCCCATCATCCCGGCCATCTTGTCGCGCAGCTCCTCCAGCGACATGAGGTAGCGGTCCTCGAGCGGCAGGGACATGGTGTAGCCCAGCGCCGCCAGGCCGCGCGGGATGATGGAGACCTTCGTCACCCGCTCGGCGTGGGGCAGCATCCAGCCCACCACGGCGTGGCCGGCCTCGTGGTGCGCGACGATCTCCTTCTCGCGCTCGTTCATGCGGCGGTTCTTCTTCTCCAGACCCGCCACCACGCGCTCGATGGCCTCCTCGAAGTCCGCACGCATCACGGAGTCGCGGTTGCGCCGGGCGGCCAGCAGCGCCGCCTCGTTCACCACGTTGGCCAGATCCGCACCCGCGAAACCCGGCGTGCGCGCGGCGATGGCCTTCAGGTCCACGTCCGGCCCCAACTTCACGTTGCGCGAGTGGATCACCAGCACCTGCTCGCGGCCCCGCTTGTCCGGCCGGTCCACCAACACCTGGCGATCGAAGCGGCCTGGACGCATCAGCGCGCTGTCCAGGATCTCCGGCCGGTTGGTGGCCGCGAGGATGATCAGGCCCGTGCGGCCGTCGAAGCCATCCATCTCCGCCAGCAACTGGTTGAGCGTCTGCTCGCGCTCGTCATGGCCGCCCGCGATGCCCGCGTTGCGGCTCTTACCGATCGCGTCCAGCTCGTCGATGAAGATGATGCACGGCGCCTTGGCGGCCGCCTGGGCGAACAAGTCACGGACTCGAGCGGCGCCCACACCGACGAACATCTCCACGAACTCGGAGCCAGAGAGGCTGAAGAACGGCACCCCCGCCTCGCCCGCCACGGCCCGCGCCAGCAGCGTCTTGCCGGTACCCGGAGGCCCCACCAGCAGCACGCCCTTGGGGATGCGGCCTCCCAGACGGCGGAACTTCTCAGGCGTCTTGAGGAACTCGACGATCTCGCGCAGCTCGTCCACGGCCTCGTCCACGCCGGCCACGTCCTTGAAGCCCACGCCGGTGTCGGCCTCGGCCTGCACCTTGGCCCGAGTCTTCCCGAAGCTCATGACGCTCTGCGGACCCTGGCCCATGCCGCCGGTGACCCGCCGCATCATGAAGCTCCAGAAGAGCAGCACGAGCCCCATGGGGATCAGCCAGATCCACAACACCTCGGAGAAGCCGGATTGGGGCACCGCCTCGTACTGGACGCCCTTCTGCTCCAGCAACTCCACCAGCTTGTCATCGCCAGGGACCTTGTAGGCCATCCACGGCAGCGCGTTCAGCTCGCCGCGCAGGGCCCGCTCCTGGCCCGGCTGCGCCTCGGGCGGCGCCGCGTTGTCCTTCTGAAAGCCCTTCACCCACTCGGGAGAGATCTGCACCCGGCTGAACTGCCCCTTGTCGATCGCCTCACGGAACTGGCTGTAACTGACCCGCTTCACTCCCGCGTCCTGGAAGACATTGCGGAAGAGCAAGAAGCCCAGCACCAGCAGGAGGATGTAGCCAAGCGGTGAGCCCAGCTTGAACCCCTTGCCTGGTGTTGTGGGCTTCTCGGGCTTCCGGGCCCTCGGGCCTGGCCCCCCAGAAGGGATTGGATCCTGCTGCTTCATCGTCGGCACGCTCGCCCTCCCCCAGCCCCGCACGACATGTGCCGAGGCGTCACACCTGTCGGCCAAAGATGGTCACCCCCGCCAACCCGTCAACCCGACACACTCGAAGTGGTGTCGTCACCTGAACTACGGGTCAACGGCACTCGGTCCGATACAAAGGTTGACCAGCGAACTCCGAGCCCAGCAGGTACCCGCGATCGCCCGGGGTGAAGGCGATGGCCTCCGACTGGGCCTGGCTGGCACCGGGCACCTCGGCCACTTCTCCCGTGATCAGCTCCTCCAGGCTCTGGGCCTTCGGGCGCCGCACCTCCCAGACGCGGGTATAGGTGCGCAGCAGCAGGCGCTCGCCCGAAGCGTTCAGATCCGCACCGGTGGTCAGCCGATCCACGTCCTGCGGCGCGTGGAGCGTCCCCAGCTTCCGGGCCTTCACCCGCTCCCCTGGGCTCAAACCATCCAGCGCGTAGACGTCGCCCAGCGACTCGGGTGTCTTGGTGATGACAGCGAGGCGGCCCGTGCGCGCGTCGATGATGAGGGACTCCGCGTTGTGGGGAGCATCCGGGTAGGTGAACGCCAGCGCCTCGACCGGGAGGGTGGCATCCACAATCTGCTCCGGCTCTGGGAGCCGGTAGATGCGGGCCTGATCCCGCCGCTGGAAGTTGTCGCCGATGTCCGCCAGGTAGATGCACGGAGGCGCCTCGGCGCGCGGCTCGCACGGGCCCACGGCGATGTCCTCGATGTCCCGCGGCGTGGAGCCCGTCAGCGTGAGCGTGGCCCGGATCTTCCCGCTGTCCTCCATGGCGAACACCCGGAAGGCGTTGTCCGAGTCGTTGTGGGCCCAGAAGATCCCCGGGTGGCGTGCGCTGGCGGCCAGCCCGGACAGCTCTCCCAGCTCGGGAGGAACGGTGCCCGTCTGCCGGGGCTCTCCATAGAGCCTGCACCCAGGCAGCCCGGTGGCGGGAGCGAAGAGTCCTCCCGCATCGGGAGCGGACTCCTGCGGGGACGTCACGGGCTTGGAGCTCGAGCAGGCACACCAGAGGCCCGCGAGCAGCACCGGGGCCAGGCGTCGCACGTCACGCTTCCAGATCGAGCAGCTTCGCCAGCGTCTTCGCGTCCGCGTCGGGGAACTGGTACTGCGACATCTCCTCGAGCGTCACCCAGCGGTGATCGTGGACGCGCAGGTGCTGGATGGGGGCCTTCGCGTCGGCCAGGCGGCAGCGGAAGACGCGGAAGTCGATGTCGTAGTTCGGATACTCGTGGTGGGTGTGCATGGCCTGATCGAGCACCACCACATGGACTCCCATCTCCTCGAGGATCTCGCGGGCGAGCGCCTGGGCATCGGGCTCACCTTCTTCGACGCGGCCGCCGGGGAACTCCCACAGCAGGGGCAGCGATGCCTTGGGAGGGCGCTGCGTGATGAGGTAGCACCCTTCGTCGTTCTGCAGCATCGCGCCAACGACGCGGATCTGACGGCGACCCATACGTTCTCCTGTCTGCTCGGAGGGGAGAGCGGCGGACTAACACAGCGCTCGGCCCGGCGCCAATCACCGTGAAGCTTGGCACGGTCAGCCGAGGGCGCCAGCCCTGCCTGCCCTCCCCCTCCTACCGGGAGGACGCCTCCTTCTTGCGGCGCCCGGTCGCCGAGGAGCCTCCCCTCCGGCCCGAGCTTGCTCCCCCGGCCTTCGAGGGCGAGGCGCTGGTCCCGGAGGTGACAGCCCGGGCCGGCGGTGCGCCCTTGGTCTTGCCGCGAGAGCCTGCTCGGAACAGGGCCGCGACCTCGCGCTCCGCCTCCTGCCGGCCATAGAGCTGGCCGATGCGCCAGAGCTGGAGGCGCAGATCATGGCCGAACTCCTCGCACGAGGTGTAGCGATCCGTCCGGTTTGGAGCCAGCGCGCGGCGCAGGATGGGACGCAGCCCCGCGGACAGGGTGCGCGTCGCCTCTCCGATATCCCGAGGCGTCAGCTTGCGGATCTTCTCGATGAAGCCCCAGGTCAGCTTCCGGATCTGGGCTCTCAGGTCGATCACCAGCGCGACCGCGGCCTTGTCCCCGGTCCCCAGCGCGACAGCCTCTTCGACGCGCCGGCGCAGCGCAAACAGCTCCTGGGTGACGCGGTCCGAGCCCTCGATCAGCGGCCGGCCCGTGAGCAGGTGCAGCAGCACCGCGGCCAACGAGAACTGATCCGCGCGCCCATCGATCACCCCCTTGCGCGTCAACTCGGGCGAGGCGTAGGCGAGGTTGCCAGGCAGCACGTCGTCCTCCGTGGGTTGGCGCTCCGGCAGCGAGGCCCAGACGGCCCCGAAGTCGGTGAGCTTCACCTCGCCCCGGATGCCCACCATGAGGGTGCGCGGCGACACGTTGCGGTGGACCAAGCGCATCCAGCGCCCTCCCTCGGTGCTCAGCATGTGGGCGTGGTGGAGCGCGTCCGCGGCCTCGGCGCCCACGTAGCACGCGAAGGCCTCTGACAGCGGCTTGCCCAACTGGGCGGAGAGCTCGAGGATCGCGTCGAGCCGGTGCCCCTCCACGTACTCCAGCACCAGGTAGGGGTCTCCTGGAGTGCCCTCCAGATCGTGCATGCCGGCGATGGCGGGGTGCCGCAGCCGCGCGGTGATGGCCACCTCCTCCATGAGCCGCCGGTAGTCCTCCTCGCGGCAGTCACGAGCCAGTCGCTTGAGCACGACATAGTCTCCGGCGGTGGAGTCGAAGCGCCGCCGCGCCAGCAACAACTCTCCGTGAAAAGTCTGCTCCAGCGGCTGCACCAGCTCATAGGTCGTGCGACCGGACTGCAGGAGCACGGGACCTGTGGCCGGCGAACGGTCCGTGGGGGTGCTCGACATGAAGGGGCTCCTCATTTGCGTTCGGTAGGGAGGGTGCTTCCCTCCGGGGGACAACCCAAAGGGTAAATTTACTGCGACTCTACGTCGAGAGTAGCCCTCGCGGGGAAGATCGAGCGGGGAAAGACTCGATGCGTCGTCCTGGCGTAGGCTGGCCCCCTGACGGAGTTCCCCTTTCATGAGCCAGAGACAGCGGGCCCTTGCCCTCGGAGCCGCCATCCGGGCCGCCCGGGAGCGCGCCAGGCTGACACAAGAAGACGTTGCCGCCCGGATCGATCTGCACCCGATGACCTACGGGGGCATCGAGCGAGGCCGGCTGTTGCCGAGCATCTCCACGCTGACGCGCATCTGCGTCGCGCTGAAGATCGACCCGGACACCCTGCCCGACCTGCGGGACGTGCGGGACTGACGCAGGGCGCCGTGCGCTGCATTTGACTCGAAACTCCCGGCGAGCTGCTGAAGACTGAGGCTTATGGCCTCCATCCATTTTCTTGGTGCCGCGGGCACCGTCACCGGCTCGAAGTTCCTGCTGGAGCACGAGGGGCAGCGCGTGCTCGTCGACTGCGGCCTGTTCCAGGGCCGGAAGGAGCTGCGCCAGCTCAACTGGGAGCCCCTGCCCGTTCCGGTTTCGAGTCTGGATGCGATCGTCCTGACGCACGCGCACATCGATCACACGGGCGGGCTGCCACGCGTGGTGCGAGACGGCTACACCGGTCCGGTCTACTGCACCTCCGGGACGCGGGATCTATCGGCGCTGCTGCTGCCGGACTCGGCGCACCTACAGGAGGAAGAGGCGCGCTACGCCAACAAGGAGCACTTCTCCCGGCACGCGCCGGCACTGCCGCTGTACGGCGTGGCCGACGCTGAGCGCACGGTGAAGCTCATGGAGACGTTTGGCTACGAGCGGCCCAAGCAGATCCTGCCGGGCATCACCCTCACCTTCTATCGCGCGGGCCACATCCTCGGCTCGGCGGTGTGCGCGTTCGACTTGAAGAGCACGGGCCAGCGCGTGGTGTTCAGCGGGGATCTGGGCCGCTACAACGCTCCCATCCTGAGGGATCCCGAGGGCGTGAAGGCCGCCACTACGCTGGTGGTGGAGAGCACCTACGGCAACCGGGAGCACGGTGAGACGCAGCCTCAGGAGGCGCTGTGCAATGCGGTGAAGCGGGCCTTCGATCGCCGGGGCATGGTGATCATCCCCGCCTTCGCCATCGGGCGCACCCAGGAGTTGCTCTACCACCTGCGCAACCTGGAGGAGGCGGGCCGCATCCCCGAGATGGATGTGTTCGTGGACTCGCCCATGGCGTGCGATGCGACGCCCATCTACCTGGCGCATCCGGAGGAGCATGACCTGGCGATGAAGGATCTGGTGGAGCGCGGGAAGACTCCGCTGGCCACGCGGCGCACGCGCTTCGTCACCTCGCCGAACGACAGCAAGCGGCTCAACATGCAGGAAGGGCCGGGGATCATCATCTCGGCCTCGGGCATGGCCACGGGTGGGCGCGTGCTGCACCACCTGAAGCACCGATTGCCGGATGCCCGCAACACCGTGCTCTTCGTGGGCTACCAGTCCGAGGGCACGCGCGGGCGGCGCCTGCTGGACGGCGAGAAGGAACTCAAGATCCACGGGCAGATGATCCCGGTGGAGGCGGACATTCGCGTGGTGAGCGGCTTCTCCGCGCACGCGGACTGGACCGAGACGCTGCGCTGGATGGAGGGCTTCGAATCCCCACCTCGGCAGACGCTGCTGGTCCACGGTGAGCCCGCGGCGCTCCAGGCCCTCAAGCAGCGCGTCGAGGCCAAGGGCTGGAACGCGGCGGTTCCGCAGTACCTGGAGCAGGTGGAGCTGGCCGCCTGAGTCCTGCCTGAGCTCTCTCGTTCGCCCCTCGGGCGCGCGGGAGAGCGTTGCCAGCGGTCCTTCCGGTCACGACCTTCACTTTGCGCGGGGCTCACACCAAGGCCTCCGCGAGGAACCGCCCTGCCGGCCAGACGCCGGGCGAGGGCGCGAGCAAGGGGCTGGGGACAAGCCCCTCGGGAGGCCGTGATGGCTGACAAGCGAGATGACCGAGAGCAGCACAGGGGTGAACGACGGGATCTGGAGAGCGAGCGGCGGTTCGATCGACGGGCCGAGCCATATCGGGGCTCGGACGAGCGCGGCTACGGAGGAGGCGAGCGGCTGGGTCGGGAATGGGAGATGGAAGAACCCGGCGGGCCGGAACGGTCCGGCCGGGGCGAGCGCCTTCGGAGCTCAGATGAGGAGAGATTCGAGCGAGGAGGCCCGGAGCGCTACAACCGGGACTGGGAGGAGCGCGGCTTCCGGGAAGCACCGCGTGACCACGGCGAGCGCAGGTTCCGCGACAGTGGACGTGACCGGGACGTGCTTCGTGCCTCCCGCTGGGATCGGGAGGATCTGCGCACCAGCCCGAGTGGCTCTTTCCACGATGAGCTACGCGAGGAGCGGGAGCGTCCCCGGCGCTATGGCGATCGGAGCCGCCCGACCAGCCTGCCCTACGAGACCGAGCGCTGGAACTCGGGCTACGGCGGAGACGTGGGCCGGTTGGGGCCGGAGCGAGGGCGCTACGGCTTCGGGACTCGTGGCATCGGAGAGGTGACGGATCGCGAGGGGCACCACCGCCACTACAGCCTTGCCGGGCTGCACGATCTGGACGACCTGTCGGAGCTTCGCGAGCGTTACCACGAGCGCCGCAGCGAGCGGGACTACGAGCCGCGCTATGGGCACGGCCCGGGCATCGAGAACATGGAGGCGCCTCGGGTGGGCTACGGCACCAGCATGACCCGGGACATATCGGATCGGGATTTGGGCCACGGAGGCATGCTGGGCGACACCTACCGTGCGGGCTCACCGCGTCCGCTGGGACGCGCTCCAAAGGGGTACCAGCGATCGGATGACCGCATCCGTGAGGATATCTGTGATCGGCTGATGATGAGTTGGATGAACGCCGAGAACGTCGATGTCCTTGTGAAGAATGGCGAGGTGACGCTCCAAGGCACGGTGAAGAGCCGGGACGAGAAGCGTGCCATCGAGGCGCTCGCCGAGTCCGTGCTCGGGGTGAAGGACATCACCAACGCGCTGCGCGTCGAGCGTGAGGGGCAAGGCCGCGTCGAGGCTCGACCCGAGGTGCGCGGCGAGCCCATGCCGCAAACGCAGAACCTGAAGGATCGGCCCCAGGGACAGGATCGCCGGGCGCAGGAGCAGGAACAGACCTCGGCGCAGAAGCCTGGGGATACTTCACTGCACTCGTGATGCGGCGCGGGTGCGGAGAAAGTGGCAGCGGCGCCTCGTGCAAGTTCGAGGCGCCGCTCGCGGGAGCTCAGCCCACCGCACCATCCGAGGGCGCCACGCTGATGACCACCGACTTCGAGGCCGGCGTACGGCTCTTCTCCGCGATGCTGTCGATGGGTACCAGCACGTTCGTCTCGGGGAAGTACGTCGCCGCGCATCGCCGGGGAATCCGGTACGGAACCACCAGGAAACGCCGCGCCACCCGCGTCTCGCCCCGGAAGTGACTCGTCAGATCCACCACCTGACCCTCGGACACACCGAGCGCCTTCATGTCCTCCGGGTTCATCATCACCACCCGCCGCCCGTTGCGGATGCCTCGGTACCGGTCATCCAGTCCGTACAGCGTCGTGTTGTACTGATCGTGGCTGCGGATCGTCATCATCAGCAGTTGCCCCGGCCCCAGCTCGATGCGCGGCAGCGGGTGGACCGTGAAGCGCGCCTTGCTGTCCACCGTCGTGAACCGCCCCTCGCGCGGCCCGTTGGGCAGGTAGAAACCGCCCGGCTCCCGCACCCGCGAGTTGAAGCGATCGAAGCCAGGAACGACGCGCGAGATGCGCTCCCGGATCCGATCGTAGTCCGCTACCAACTCCTCCCAATCCACCTGGCTCCGTGCCCCAAGCACCGCCCGCGCCAGCCTCGCGACGATCTCCGGCTCGCTGCGCAGGTGCTCGGACGCCGGATCCACCGCGCCCCGCGAGGTGTGCACCACCCCCATCGAGTTCTCCACCGTCACGAACTGCTCCCCGCCCGTCCGCACATCCCTCTCCGTCCGTCCCAGGCACGGCAGGATCAACGCTCGCCGCCCGTGGACCAGATGCGCCCGATTCAACTTGGTCGACACATGCGCCGTCAGACGCGTGCGCCGCAGCGCCGCAGCGGTGAACTCCGTATCTGGCGTGGCCGACAGGAAGTTGCCTCCCAGTGCGAAGAGCACCTTCACCCGCCCCTCGTGCATGGCGCGAATCGTGGCCACCGTATCCAGGCCCGGCGCCTTCGGCGGCTCGAAGCGGAACTCGCGCCCGAGCGCATCCAAGAACGCCGGGCTCGGCTTCTCGACGATGCCCATCGTTCGATCACCCTGCACGTTGCTGTGGCCCCGCACCGGGCACAGCCCCGCGCCCGGCTTGCCGACACTGCCTCGCAGCAGCGCCACGTTGACGATCTCCTGGATGTTCGCCACCGCGTTCTGGTGCTGCGTCAGCCCCATCGCCCAGCAGAAGATCGTCCGGTCCGAGTTCGCCAGGATCTCCGCCGCGGCCAGGATCTGCTCCTTCGCCACTCCGCTCTGCTCCACCACCTCGTCCCACGAGACGGCGCGCAGCGCCTCCACGTACGCCTCGAAGCCCGTCGTCCGATCCCGGATGAACTCCTTCGCCACCACTCGCCCCGGCCGACGCGCCTCGTCCTCCAGCAGCGCCTTGCCCAGTCCCTTCAGCAGCGCCACGTCTCCATTGATTCGCACCGGCAGCCACAGCCGATTGATCGCCGTACCCGGCCCGATCAGCTGCACCAACTCCTGCGGGTGCTTGAAGCGGTTGAGCCCCGTCTCCGGCAGCGGGTTGATGCTGACGATCTGGCACCCGCGCCGCGCCGCGGCCTGCAGCGACGTGAGCATCCGCGGATGATTCGTCCCCGGATTCTGTCCGATGACGAAGATGGCCTCGGCCTTCTCGAAGTCCTCCAGCGTCACCGTGCCCTTGCCGATGCCAATGGCCTCGTTGAGCGCCGTGCCGCTGGACTCGTGGCACAGGTCCGCGCAGTCCGGCAGGTTGTTGGTGCCGAACTGCCGCACGAAGAGCTGGTACAGGAACGCGGCCTCGTTGCTCGTGCGCCCGGAGGTGTAGAAGCACGCCTCGTCCGGAGCACCGAGCCCGTTCAGCTCCTCCGCCACCAGCGCGAACGCCTCCTCCCACGAGAGAGGCTCGTAGTGCGTGGAGCCCTCGCGCAACACCATCGGGTGCGTCAGCCGCCCCTGCTTGCCCAACCACAAGTCCGACTGTTGGGCCAGCTCCGCCACGCTGTACTGGCGAAAGAACTCCGGTGTCACACGCGCCTTCGTCCCCTCCTCCGCCACCGCCTTGGCGCCGTTCTCACAGAACTCCGCCACGGAGCGCTCGGCATCTGGATCAGGCCAGGCGCAACCGGGGCAATCGAAACCGTCCTTCTGGTTCAACTGGAGCAGCAGCTGGGTCCCCCGAACGGGCCCCATCTCGCCCCACGCGTGCCGGAGCGAGGACACCACCGCCGGCACTCCACCGGCCACCTCCTGCACGGGGCCCACGTCCGGCGGCTTCGGCTCCAGCGGAGGCTGCGCGCTCGGAAGCACCGGGACGAGCGTCACCGTGCCACGAGGGGACTGCTCCGGCGTTACCTGCTCCGTGCTTCGCGCGTCCGCCATGGGGCCTCCAGAGAAGCACCCGGGCCGGGCTGCTCCGGCTCGGGTGCCCGGCCCCACACTCTACCGCGCCCCACGCGCGGGGCACGTACCAGCCGAGCGGCTCAGCACTCGGTCGTGCCTCGGAACTCGAGGACGTAGATCGTCGTTCCGGAGAGCATCTCGTACGCGTCACCGAGCTCGCAGTTCTCCTCCGTTTGCGGCCGGAAGAAGTGGTAGTAGCCGGTGGTGTAATCCGCGTCCGCGCCCAACTCGGCCTCGATGGTGGGGATCAGCCCCTCCACATACCGCAGCGAGGTGCGCGTCTCCTCTCGGCTCCGCGCCACGTCCGCATGCCAGGGCAGGTTCGCCGGATCCGACACGCCCTGCTGGAACGCCGCAGCCATCGCCTCATCCGCCGTGTACTCGCCCGGAGTGGACTCGATCGAGAAGGCACGCACCGTGGCGTTCCCCTCGGCGGCCGCCAGCACCGCGGCGCTCACTGGAATCTCCCGGAGGGCCACACTGCCCTCCAGCGCCTGGGTCCGCTTCTTCACCTGGCTGTGCTGGGTAGGAGTCGGTGCGCTCTCCTGCGCTGGGTTGCTACAACCAACCCCCAAACCCACCACCAGAGAGAGGGACAGCAGCGGAAAGCGTTTCATCCGAGGCTCCTGTCTTCGCGGGGTTCCAATTTCCCGCTTTGGGATGATTCGACAATAGTCGAATTTTACAGGAACATCAAGCTAGCGCCGGATTCCACTCCGAGTACGAAATCATAGCAAAACCAGCCTAACCAGCAGAGCCGGGAGTGTAGATGGTGGACTGGACGAGCTTCAGCCGCTGGGTGAGTCCGCCCAGGCTCTCGGCATGGCCGACGAAGAGGAAGCCCTGGGGCGACAGGTGATCCAGCAGCCGATCGAGGGCCCGGGTCTTCGAGGCCGCATCGAAGTAGATGAAGACGTTGCGGCAGAAGAGGAGATCGAAGCGGCCCAGATCCGGGAAGCGCTCCTCGTTGAGATTGAGGCGCTGGAAGCGCACCAGCGTGCGCAATTCGGGACCGGCCTTCATCTTCCCCTCCTGGCTGCCGGTGCCGCGGAGCATGAAGGCCTTGAGGTAGCGGGTGGGGATCTCCTGGGCGCGCTCCACCGACCACAGCGTCTGGCGGGCCCGCTCGAGGATGCGCGTGGACAGATCCGTGGCGACGATCTCGATCTGCCAGCCCTCCTCCGCAGGCAGGTGGAGGCGCAGCACCATGGCCGTCGTGAAGGCCTCCTCCCCCGTCGAGCACCCCGCGCTCCACACGCGCACCTTGCGCACCCCCGTGCCGGAGTGTCCCTGCGCACGCCACCGGGGCAGCACCTCCTGCTCGAGGAACTCGAAGTGCCGGGGCTCGCGGAAGAAGCGCGTCTCGTGCGTGCAGATGGCATCCAGCAGCCGGAGCCGCTCGGCCTGATCCTCCTCCACCAGCTCGAGGTAGGCACTGAAGGAGGCACATCCCAGCTCGCGCAGCCGGCGAGACAGCCGGCCCATGAGCAAGGCCTTCTTGGTGGGCCCCAGGTAGATGCCGGCCTCGCGGTAGATGAGCCGCTGGTAGCCTTGAAAGACGCGGTCAGGGAGATCGGGTGGGTTCGCGAGCGGATCCCACATGATCGCCGAAGCTCGGGAAGCAGCGTGCTCACTCATGCCGTGCCTCACCCTCCCACCTGGGGCTCACTCGCGCCGGCTTCCGCGGAGGGGGGCTCCGGCTCGGAGGGCGGCGCTTGCGGCTCGGAGGCCGCCGCGCTGGCCGCACGGATCTCCTGGGTGTTCAGCACGCGATCGATGTCGAGCAAGAGGATGAACTTCTTGCCGGCCCGGCCCATGCCAAGCAGGTAGTCGGCGTGGATGGGAGTCCCGAACGCCGGAGGCGGCTCCACGTCCCCCGGGCCGAGATCGAGCACCTGTCCCACGGCATCCGCCATCACGCCCATCACCAGCTTCTCCCCCTGGAAAGTCACCTCCACCACGACGACGCAACTGCGGCGGTGGAGGGAACTCGGAGGGAAACCCAGCTTGAGGGAGAGATCGATCACGGGCAGCACGCTGCCGCGCAGGTTCGTCACGCCACGGACCCAGACCGGCGCGCTGGGCACCCGCGTCACGGTGTCGTACTCGATGATCTCCCGGACCTGAAGGATGCTCAGGGCATACTCCTCTCCGGCGACGAAGAAGCTCAGGTATTGGACAACAGGCGCGGTCGCGGTCGGATTCACGGCGAACTCCTAGAAGCGCTTGAACTCATGATCCTCGGAAGGCAGGGCTGAGGAACTCTCTTCACGAGGCGTGGGGTTCGTCCCCTGGCCGATGACCTTCGGCCCCACCCCCGAGGCCGCCCCGGACACCGCGTCCGAGGTACTCACGCCGCCCAGCGCCTTCAGTCCCACGAGCCCCCGAGGCCCCGCAGCCCGCGGAGACCTCGGACCCTCCTCTCCCAAGCGGAAGAACGATACCAGCTGCTGCAACGTCTCGGCCTGGGCGGACAACTCCTCGGCGGTGGCGGCCAGCTCCTCGGAGGCGGAGGCATTGCGGTGCGTCACCTGCTCCACCTGCAGCATCGCCCGGTTCATCTGCTTCACCCCTTGGGCCTGCTCCGAGCTGGTGACGACCACCTCCTGGACCAACTGGGCCGTCATCTGGATGGAGGGCACCAGTTCCTCCAGAAGCTCGCCCGAGCGCTGGGCCACCTTCACGCTGCGGCTCGCCAGCGCGCTGATCTCCTTGGCGGCCACCTGGCTGCGCTCGGCCAGCTTGCGTACCTCCGTGGCCACCACCGCGAACCCCCGGCCGTGCTCTCCGGCGCGCGCCGCCTCGATGGCCGCGTTCAGCGCCAGCAGGTTCGTCTGGTAGGCAATCTCCTCGATGATGTCGATCTTCTCGGCGATCTCGTTCATCGCCTCGACGGTCTCCTTCACCGCCACCCCGCTCTGGCCGGCCTCCTGGGCGCCCTTGAGGGCCATCTGCTCCATCTTCCGGCTGTGCTGGCTGTTCTGATCGATGGTGGCGCTCATCTCCTCGAGGCTGGCCGTCGTCTCCTCCACGCTGCTGGCCTGCTCGCTGGTGCCTTGGGACAAGCTCTGCGAGGAGGCCGAGACCTGAGAAGCCGCGGACGTCAGCGCCACCGCGCCCTCCCGCATCTCGCCCAGCACGAGCGCCAGCCGCTGCACCATGCCCTTCAAGGCGTTGAGCAGGCGCCCCGTCTCGTCCTCGCTCGGGACCTCGATGCGAACCGTCAGATCGCCCTCGGCGATGCGATCGGCCACCGCCACCGCCTCCGCCAACGGCCGGGAGATGATCATGGCGATGAACAGGCAGAGCAGCAGCCCCAGCACGATCCCTCCCGCGGCGATCACCGTGACCCAGCGCTGGGCCTCCTGGTGGGTGCGCTCGGCCGACTCCGCGGCGAGGCGGCTGCGCTGGCTGTTGAACTGCGCCAGCGCATCCAGCTTGTCGGCGATCTGATCGTAGAGCCGCGAAGACTCTCCCGAGAGCAGCTCGCGGGCCCGGACACCGGAATTGTGCCGGGCCTCGAGCACCCGCTTGTTCTCCTGGACGTACTTCTCCCAGAGCCCCTCGAACTCCAGGAGCATGCGGCGCTCATCCTCCTGCGCGATGAATCCCTCGTATGTCTGGATGTTCCGCTGGATGTCCTCCATCTCGTGCTTCATGGAGTCCTCGTACTGCTTCATCTGCGCCGGATCCTCGGTGAGGATGTGCCGGAGCTCGTAGATGCGGAAGTCTCCCACGTTGGTGTGCAGCTGCTCGACCTCCGCCAGGCTGGGCACGCGCACGTGGGACAGGTGGCTCGTCACCGCTTCCAGCGAGGCGATCTGATCCAGGGCGAACAGGCCCAACCCGGTGGAGATCGCCAGCACGACGCCGAAGGCGAGGAGCAGCTTCTTGAGGATCTTCAGGTTATGGAACCAGTTCATCGGAACACCGTGGCGCCGCCGGCTCAGGAAGCCGGGGACGAGGAAGGATGGAGGGCGCGCTGGAGGAGCGCGGCCACATCGAGGATGAGGGCCACCCTGCCCGTGCCAAGGATGGCGGAGCCCGAGACACCAGAGACGTATTGAAAGAGCCGGCTGAGCGGTTTGACGACCGTCTGCCCCTGCCCGAGCAGCCTGTCCACGGCCAGCCCCGCCTGCCCTCGGCCATTGCGGATGATGACCACGCTCTCTCGAGGTGGAGGCGGCCCCTGCACGGAGAAGTGCTCCCGTAGGCGCAGGTAGGGCAGCGGATGGCCCCGCAGGTTCAGCACACCGGAACGGCCGGTCCGCTTCTCCTCCTCCGGCAGCTCCACGCACTCGAGCACGCTCTGGAGCGGCAGCACGTAGGTCTCCTCGCCCACGCCCACCGAGAAGCCTTCGATGATGGAGAGCATCAGCGGCAGGCGCATGCTGATGGTGGTGCCCGCCCCCACCTTCGTCTCGACGGAGAGCGAGCCCCGCAGGCTCTCGACGCGGCGCTTCACCACGTCCATGCCGATGCCGCGGCCCGACAGCTCGGTGACGCGCTCGGCGGTGGAGAAGCCCGGGATGAAGATGAGCTGGAACAGGTCGGAGTCCTCCGGCTCCTCGCTCTGCCCCAGCAGCCCCATCGTGCGAGCCCGCTCGAGGATGCGCTGCCGATCCAGGCCCGCGCCATCATCCTCCACCTCGATGACGATGCTCCCGGCGTCCGGGAAGGCCCGAAGCTTCAGCGTCCCCTTGTAGTCCTTGCCGCGCTGCTTGCGGATGGCGGGGGACTCGATGCCATGGTCCATCGCGTTGCGGACCAGGTGGGTGAGTGGATCGCGAACGAGCTCGACGATGGTGGTGTCCACCTCCACCTCCTCGCCGCTCACCTCCAGCCGCACCAGCTTGCCGGTGCTCTCGCACAGATCGCGCAAGGTCCGCGCGAAGGGCTGGAACGCCCGACCGATGGGCACCATCCGCGCCTTCAGCACCAGCTCCTGCAGATCCAGATAGAGGCGGTCCGCCTCGCGGTGCGCCTCGAGCAATTCCCGGGGCGAGTGGCGCTCCGGGTTTTCGAGCAGCGTGGTCAGCCGCCCCCGCGCAATGGCGATCTCCCCAGTGAGGTCCAGCATCCGATCGAGCTTGTCCAGCCCCACCCGGAGCGTGCGCTCGAGGGCGGCGGAGGCCGTGGCTTCGGCGGGACGCTCGGGGAAGGAGTCCCCACCACGCTCGGGCGTGGCCTCCGGCATGTTCCCCGCGCCCGCCGCCTCCTTGAGGCGCCGCTGAAGCTCCGACACGTCTGGGCCCTCGCGCCCCTGCTCTCCGGGCGTCGAGCTGATCAGCGCCCGCAGCGCGTCCACCGCCTGGAGCAGCAGCGTGACCACTCCTGGTGTCACCAGGAGGAGGCGCTCGGAGACACGGCCGAGCAGATCCTCCAGGGTGTGGGCCACATCCGAGGCGGCCGGGAACCCCATCAGCAGGGAGTTGCCCTTGAGGGTGTGGATGGAGCGAAGGATGCCCTCCACGGAGCCGGGCGCCGAGGAGGCCTCGAGCGCGAGAAAGTCCCGCTCCAGGGCCGCGAGCAACTCCGTGGCCTCGGTGCGGAATGCGGCGAGGACCGCGTCCATATCGGTCGTCACGAGTCACCACCGCGCTGCGAGCTCTCCTGACTTCCCGACACGGCTTCTCCCCGGGGCGTCTCAGCCCGCTCCCAACAACTTGATCAACGCGGTCCCATCATCGGTCCGAAAGCGGAGTTTACGCCCCGAGCCGCCTCCCAGGTCCGTCGCGAGGATGGGGATGCCCAGCTCCTCGAGCATCTGCCGAGCAAGCTCGGCGTTGCGCTGGCCCAGTCCGGGCTTCGCGCCGGGCACGGGGGGCCCCGCCATGTGCGCCCCGCCGAACAGCTTGGCCCGTAGATTCTTGCGCTGACTGCCCATCCGCTCCAACTCCCGGAGGAGCATGGGAATGGCCGCGTCTCCGTGACGGCCACCAGGCTGCTGCCCCACGAGCGCCGAGGGCAGCAAGAAATGATTCACCCCGCCCACATGCAGCTGCTCGTCCCACAGGCACACGGCGACACACGAGCCGAGGATGGTTGTCACCTCCGTGGGGCGCGCCGCGGCCACCAGTCCCCCGGGCTCGAGGTACACCGTCCTCACGCCCCCGGGATCCGCCACGAAGGGCGGAGGAAGCACCGGGGCGCGAGGGACGACGACGCCCTTCGGCCGGGGTACCAGCGCCGCGACGCCCCGCTCGGAGAGCAGGTCCATCAGCTCGAGATCTTCCTCGTTGATCCCGCGCTTCTGCGGGAGCATCCGGAAGAGCACGAGCACGCCCATCACCTGCCTGCGGCTGATCAGCGGGATGCAGGCGGTCATCCCCACCTCGTGGGGGCCCGCGCCGATGGAGCTGGTCCGGCCGACGATGTACTGCACTCCGTGGCGGGCCACCTGGCCGACGATCCCTTGCGGCACCAGCAGTGCGTGGAAGCGCTCCAGGGACAACCCCATGGCCGCCACGGGCACCAGGCGCTGGCCGTCCTCCTCCACCGCGAACAGCGCGTACTCCTCACACCCCAACAACTGGGAGATGATCTCCTCGATCAACTCCAGCATCCCCTCCTCGCGGCTGTCCTTCAGTCGTTGGAGGGCTGCAGCCATCCTCGGGCGAAGGACGGGGTCGGGTTTGGAGTCAAGAGACATCAATGTCCTAGGAAGCTCTCGATCTTGGCCCTGAGTTCGTTGCCGTCGAAGGGCTTGGTGACATAGTCGCTACAACCGCTCTCGTAGCCGCGCTCGACGTTCTCGGAGCCGCCGCGGGTGGTCACCAGGATGATGGGAGTGGTGCGCGTGGCCTCCTCGGCCCGCAGCCGGCGGCAGACCTCGAAGCCGTCCATGCCCGGCATCACCACATCCATGAGGATGAGCTCCGGGCGCACCGAGAGCGCTGTCTCCACCGCCTCCCTGCCACTGGTGGCGCTGAGCAGTTCATAAGGCCCGTCCTGGAGGAGCAAGCGCTCCATCAACAGGACCGTGGGCGAATCATCGACGAGCAGGATCTTCTTCGGAACGGGCATGAGCGCACGTAGCTCCAGAGTCTACCAGTGGTGAGTGGAGGTGTCCGCTACCGTGGTCCTCAGGCCTGGGGGGTGTTCCCCAGGATGCTTGACTTGCAGCCACCGTACGTTCCGCATCGAGTTCCCCCCAATTCAGCTAGTCTGCCCGCCCCCCTGGCGGTCGTTCCCAACCCATGGAGTCTTGCATGTCCCGAGTCGTTCGCGCAGCCCGAGGCACCACCCGCTCCTGCAAGGGTTGGGTCCAGGAGGCCGCGCTCCGGATGCTGATGAACAACCTGGATCCCGAGGTAGCAGAGCGTCCCGAGGATCTCGTCGTCTACGGTGGCACGGGCAAAGCGGCCCGAGACTGGCCGTCCTTTGACCGCATCGTCGCCAGCCTGACGGATCTCTCGGACGATGAGACACTGTTGGTCCAGTCCGGCAAGCCCGTGGGCATCCTGCGGACCCACCCGGACGCCCCTCGGGTGCTCCTGGCCAATTCCAACCTGGTAGGTCGTTGGGCAACGTGGGAACACTTTCGGGAGCTGGAGCAGAAGGGCCTGATGATGTACGGCCAGATGACGGCCGGTTCGTGGATCTACATCGGCACGCAAGGCATCCTCCAGGGCACCTACGAGACCTTCGCACAGGCGGGTCGGACACACTTCGGCTCGGCGGATCTCTCGGGCCGGCTGGTGCTCTCGGGAGGCCTGGGCGGCATGGGCGGAGCGCAGCCCCTGGCGGCCACCATGAACAACGCGGTGTTCCTCGGGGTGGAGATTGACCCGCAGCGCGCTCAGCGCCGCGTGGAGACGCGTTACCTGGACGTGGTCGCTCGGGATCTGGACGAGGCCCTGGCGCTCGTGAAGGAGGCGCAGAAGAAGCGCGAGGGCCGATCGATCGGCGTGATTGGCAACGCGGCCACGGTGTTCCGCGAGCTGTACCGGCGCGGCGTGAAGCCGGATCTGGTGACGGATCAGACGAGCGCGCACGATCCGCTCAATGGCTACATCCCCGCGGATCTGTCGCTGCAGGCCGCGGCGGAGCTGCGCCAGCGCGACCCGGAGGGTTACGTGCGCCGGGCTCGCGAGACGATGGCCGTCCACGTGCAGGCGATGCTGGACTTCCAGGCGGCGGGCAGCCACGTGTTCGACTACGGCAACAACCTGCGAGGGCAGGCGCAGCTGGGCGGCCAGGAGAACGCGTTCGAGTTCCCGGGCTTCGTGCCCGCGTACATCCGCCCCATGTTCTGCGAGGGGCTGGGGCCCTTCCGCTGGGTGGCGCTCTCCGGGGATCCGGAGGACATCCGCCGCACGGATCAGGCGGTGCTGGAGCTGTTCCCGGAGAAGGAGTCGCTGCGGCGGTGGATCACCATGGCGCAGCAGCGCGTGGCCTTCCAGGGCCTGCCGGCGCGCATCTGCTGGCTGGGCTATGGCGAGCGCGCCAAAGCGGGGCTGGCCTTCAACGAGCTGGTGCGCAAGGGCCAGGTGAAGGCGCCGATCGTCATCGGGCGCGATCACCTGGACTGCGGCTCGGTGGCCTCGCCCAACCGGGAGACGGAGGCGATGAAGGACGGCTCGGACGCGGTGGCGGACTGGCCCATCCTCAACGCGCTGGTGAACGCGGTGAATGGCGCCTCGTGGGTGTCCTTCCACCACGGCGGTGGCGTGGGCATGGGCTACTCGCTGCATGCCGGCCAGGTCATCGTGGCGGACGGTACACCCGAGGCGGCCCGGCGCATCGAGCGCGTGCTCACCTCGGATCCGGGTATGGGCGTGCTGCGTCATGTGGACGCGGGGTACCCCGAGGCCGTCGAGGTGGCCCAGAAACGGGGCGTGAAGATCCCTGGCGTCACGGTGTGAGGTGACTCGTGAGAGCGGATGGCCTGAGCCTGGGGAGTTGGAGCGTGGCGCTCGTGGCGCTGGCGTCACTGGCTGCCTGCGCCCCGGCCACCATGAGCCCCATGGTGATGCGCATGGGGCCCGGCAACCCGGAGGACTCGACGATCCACGGAGGGCTGAGGGCAGGCCCGCGCTTGTCGGCTCCCCTGGCGGACCGGACGAGCCCCTCTGGCGTGGACAGCTTCTCCGGGAACCGGGCGCCCTTCTCGACGCACCAGTGGTCCCTGGCCTACGACTTCGCGGTGACGAAGCCCATCGACGAGAAGTTCTCACTGCACCTCGGCGTCCAGGGCGAGTTCTATTACCCGGTGCCCCTGCCGGGCTACGGCCTCTACGCCGGCGTGTCATCCTGGTACGGCACGAAGACGCTCGGGGTGGCGCCCGCGCTCGTGGTGCGCGGCGCCACGGACTTCGGTCTCGATACGCGTGGCGGTCCCGGGAGCATCATCGGGGCCGAGGCCTCCGCCTCCATGTACTTCAGCCCCGAGGATCGCGTGGCGGTGGGCCTGGTCCCCTTCTTCGGAGTCCACCGGGTCTCCTCTGAAGGGGCCAACACCACCTCGCTGTACTACGGCGGGGCGATGGTGCTGCAGTTCCCCCTGGGCCGGAAGGATCGGCTGGAGTTGTCGGGGGGCTTCGGGCAGGTGAAGGAGCGCGGGCAGTCGACCTGGAACTCACCCATCATCGGAGCGCGCTGGGAGCGCTGAGCCATGGAGCCACTGGATCTGCTCATCCGCAACACCTCGGAGGTGCTCACCGTCGAGGGCACGCACCGGGAGCCCGCGGAACAGGCGCTGACGCCCCGGCCGAACGCCTGCGTGGGCGTGCGCGGAGGCCGCGTGGCCTGGGTGGGGCTCGAGGCGGAGCTGCCCCGAGGTGCCATCGGGCCGAACACCGAGGTGCTGGACGCCGAGGGCCGGATGGTGGGCCCCGGCTTCGTGGATCCCCACACGCATCTGGTCTTCGCGGGTGAGCGCTCCACCGAGTTCGATCTGCGCTGCCAGGGGGCCACGTACCTGCAGATCGCCCAGGCGGGCGGAGGCATCGTCAGCACCGTGCGCGCCACGCGGGCCGCGAGCGAGGAGGAGCTGATCCGCCTCGCCCTGCCCCGCCTCCGCCGCCTGCTGGAGCACGGCGTGACGACGGCCGAGGTGAAGAGCGGCTACGGGCTGGACGTGGACAACGAGCTGAAGATGCTGCGCGTGGTGCGCCGGCTCGCGGAGCTCACTCCGGTGGAGCTGGTGCCCACGCTGCTGTGTGCCCACGCCGTGCCCGAGGAGTTCAAGGGCCGCCGCGAGGCGTACGTGGAGCTGTGCGAGCGGGAGATCCTCCCTGCGGTGGCTCGCGAGGGCCTGGCCCGCTTCTGCGACATCTTCGTCGAGCAGAGTGCCTTCACCCCGGACGAGGCGCGCAGGCTCCTCACGGCCGCGAAGGCGCTGGGGCTGCGGCCCCGGCTGCATGGAGATCAGCTCACCTCGGGCGGTTGCGCGGAGCTGGCCGCCGAGCTGGGCGCTGCTACCGTGGACCACCTGGAGCACGTGAGCGACGCCGGTATCCGTGCCCTGGCGACAGCGGACGTCACCGCCGTGCTGGTGCCCACCTCCACCCTCTTCCTGCGCATGCGCCCCTACGCCCCAGGCCGCAAACTGCGCGATGCCGGCGTCAACGTTGCTTTGGGCACCAACATCAATCCCGGTTCAGCGATGTCTGAGAATCTTCCGCTGGCCATGGGGCTCGCCTGCCTGGAGAACGGGCTGACGGCAGCGGAGGTGTACTGGGCAACCACCCGAGGAGCCGCTCTGGCCCTGGGCTTGTCCTCTCACGGGAGGCTGGCCGTGGGCGATATCGCAGACATGGTTATCTTTTCGTGCACAAACTATCGACACCTTCCCTACCACCTCGGAGTGAATCACGCGCGCACGGTGTTGAAAGGCGGGCGCGTTGTCATTCGAGACGGCGTGTCGCACTGTGAATAAGAGGAGGGACCCGGCTTCTTGACAGTGACCGCTGCTCCGAGCGACACAAGACACATCGCTCGGGCCGGTTGTTATCATTCCGTCGTCCAAACACTATGTGCCGTCTCTTTGGTTTCCGCTCTGCTGTGCCCGCTGCCGTTCACACGGCTCTGGTGACCGAGAAGAACTCGCTCGTCATCCAGTCACGGGAGCACAAGGATGGATGGGGAATCGCTGCCTACGGCGCCGAGATCCGCCCCACCGTCGCCCATGGAGTAGGTCCTGCGCACAGTGATCCCGACTTCCATCGCGTGAGCAGCCTGGTGTCTTCGCACACGGTGGTGGCGCACGTGAGGCAGGCGTCGGTGGGGGCTGTGGAGTTGCGCAACTCGCACCCGTTCCTGTTTGGCCGCTGGTCGTTCGTGCACAACGGCACGCTGAAGAACTTCGATCGGCACCGCGCCGCGGTGGAGTCACTCATCCGTCCGGATCTGCGCCCGAACATCCACGGGACGACGGACTCCGAGCGCTGCTTCCACCTCTTCCTCACGCGGCTGGCCGAGCGGTGCCCGCTCGACGGCCCGGCGGGCTTGGAGGATGTGGCGCGCTCGGTGGCCGAGACGATGCAGTTGGTGGCGTCCATCACGGATGAGCCCGGGAAGGATCGCTCGGCGATGAACTTCCTCATCACCGATGGAGAGGTGATGGTGGCGACGCGCCGCAATCGGACGCTGTTCCTGTCGGATGGCCGGCGCTCGACGACGTGCAAGGCGTCGGAACCGCTCCGGCATGGCACGCAGTTGGGTCAGCTCCTCATCGCGAGCGAGGTGCTATGCGGCAACCACACCGCGTGGAACGAGGTCTCCGAGGAGGAGGTCATCGGCGTGGATGGCCGCCTCGTGCTGCACCGCTGGCGCATCACTGAGCTCGCGGGTTCCGTCTCGCACGAGCCCGTTGCCGCTGCTGGCATCTAGCCGTTCCCGGCCAACCATGCGGTGAGCAGCGCCGCGGGCCGGGTCCCGAACGCTTCGGCTCGAAGCTCTCGCGCCTCATCTCCCACGGGACTCAACGTGAGGCGCAGATACTCGCGTGGGGCGGCCTCGGGGACACGGTCCAACCACTCCACCAGCACGGCGCCGTCGCCACCGATCAGATCGAGGAACCCGGTGGCATACAGCTCGTCATAGTCCGCGATGCGGTAGAGGTCCGCGTGGTACAGCGGGATGCGTCCTCGGTAGGGATAGACGATGGCGAAGGTCGGGCTGGCCACCTCCGAACGTGCCACCTGGGCTCCCTCGGCCACGCCGCGCACCAGGTGCGTCTTGCCCGCTCCGAGATCGCCGATGAGCCCGACGAAGTCCCCAGGCTGGAGCAGTCCGCCCAGCCGTACACCGAGTCGGTGAGTCTCCTCGGGAGACTCCGAGCGCACGGTGCGCGTCAGCGTGGGCGTGCTCATCGGCCCCACCGGACCCAGACGTCGCAGAGCCCCTTGATGATGTCCCCCGCGATGAGGCCCACCTTCCCTCGCCGCTCCGCCGCGAGATCTCCCGCGAGGCCATGGGTGTAAACGGCTGCCCAGATGGCCTCCGGGACGCGCAACCCCTGAGCGAGGAACGCTCCACAGATGCCGGAGAGCACGTCTCCCGAGCCACCAGTCGCCATCCCTGGATTGCCCGTGGGGTTGACGTAGATCTCTCCATCCGGGCTCGCGATGAGCGTCCGTGCGCCCTTGAGGACGACCGTCACCCCGTGCCCCGTGGCGAGATTCCGTGCCACCTCCACGCGGTGAGCCTGGACCTCCTTGGTGGAACGTCCGGTGAGCCGGGCCATCTCGCCCGGATGAGGAGTGAGCACGACCGGTCCCTTCGCCTTGCGGAGGACGCCGAGATCCTCCGCCACGGCGTTGAGCGCGTCCGCATCGAGCACCGCGGGAATCTCCACGCGCGAGAGCAGCTCTCCGATGAGCGCTCCCGTCTCGGGCCCCCGAGGAATCCCCGGCCCGATGACGAGCGCTTCCTTCCCCTCGGCAGCCGCCACCAGCGGCTCCAGATCCGAGAGGCCGAGCGGACCATCTCCCTCCAGGGGCACACCCATGATCTCGGGAGCGTGCGCGAGCACGGCATCCACCAGATCAGCGCGAGTGGCCACGGACACGAGCCCCGCCCCGGAGCGCAGCGCGGACCGGGCCACAAGCGCCGCCGCACCCGACTTCCCTCGGCTCCCAGCCACCACGACCACGTGGCCGTAGGTGCCCTTGTGCGTATCCGATCGGCGAACGGGCAGCGCCTCGCGAGCATCCGCCTCTTCCACGAGCCGCAGCACCAGCCCCTTGAGTCCCTGGGATGCCGCAGCGCTCAGTCCAATGTCCACGCGCCGGAGTTCGCCACAGAGGGTCGCGCCCGGCTCCAGCACCTGCCCGCGCTTCAGGAGTCCGAAGGACACCGTGACGTCCGCCACCACGCAGGGAGAGAAGGACTCGCCCGTATCGCTCTGCAACCCCGAGGGCACATCCGCCGCGACCACCTTCGCTCCTGCACGGCGCCACTGGCCAATCCTGTCGATGGCCTCCGCGAAGGCTCCTTCAGGCGCACGGCTGAGTCCGGTCCCGAAGATCGCATCCACCACCACATCCCTAGCACCGGGAGTTGGAAGCACATCCAGCGCCTGAGGTGACACCCCATAGGCTCCCAGCGCCTGCAGGTTGCGCTGGGCCTCGGTCGTCATCCGGCCCTGATCGCCCACCACGGCCACGGAGACCCGCGCCCCACCCTCCTGGAGGAACCGAGCCGCCACCAGACCATCGCCCCCGTTGTTCCCGGGGCCGCAGACAACGATGAACCTCCCGCCCTGCCCTGCCACGCTCCGCGCCACATCCGCCAGCGCGCGCCCCGCGTTCTCCATGAGCAGAGCCGAGGGCATCCCGAACCGGGACTCAGCGGCCTGCTCGGCCTCGCGCATCTGTGCGGCGGTCAGGACGCTCTGCATTCAGGGGCGCTCCTGCAGGATGACGGTGGCCGCAGCCACCCCTGCGTCATGGGTCATCGTCAGCAGGGCGTCCACGCGCCGCTGTTCCATCACCTCTCGGGCCACGCCGGAGAGCGCGAAGCGCGGCATGCCCGAGCCTCGCACCACCTCCATGTCCCGCCAGCGGATGCCCGGAGGAGCCCCCAGCGCCTTCACCAGCGCCTCCTTGGCGGCGAACCGCGCGGCGTAGGCACTGGCGGCATCGGCCCGCTCGCTGCACAGGGCGCGCTCGGCGTCCGTGTACACGCGCTCCAGGAACTTCTGGGCGCGCGGGCCCTGGAGGATGCGCTGGATGCGCTCCACCGAACAGATGTCCATCCCCAGGCCGACGATCGCCATGGCCCTACCCCGGGTTGCGCATCAGCTCCAGCATCTCGCGCACCGCTCGATCGAAGCCCACGAGCACCGCCCGTCCCACGATCGCGTGCCCGATGTTCAGCTCGTCGATCTCGTGGATGCGGGCGATCGGCTGCACGTTGTCGTAGTTGAGCCCGTGGCCCGCGGCCACGCTCATGCCCAGCTTCGCGGCGGCCTTGGCGGCGTCCACGATGCGGCTCAGCTCTCGCCCGCGCTCGCGCTCGTTGCGCGCCTCGCAGTAGCGGCCAGTGTGCAGCTCGATCCGGTCCGCATCCACCTTATGCGCCGCGCGGATCTGATCCAGGTCCGGGTCGATGAACAGCGAGACGGTGATCTCGCCGTCCTTCAGGTTCTTGATGATCTTCGCCACGTGCTCGCGCTGGCCGCCTACGTCAAGCCCGCCCTCGGTGGTGAGCTCTTCGCGGCGCTCGGGCACCAGCGTCACCACGTCAGGCTTGTACTCGTAGGCGATCTTCACCATCTCCGCGGTGGCGGCCATCTCCAGGTTGAGCAGCGTCTGGCACGTCTCCCGGAGGATGCGCAGATCGCGATCCTGGATGTGCCGCCGATCCTCACGCAGGTGGATGGTGATCTGCTGCGCTCCGGCCAGCTCGGCCAGGGCCGCCGCCGTCACCGGATCCGGATACGTGGTACGCCGCGCCTGCCGCAGCGTCGCCACGTGATCCACGTTCACACCCAATCGCTGTCCCATGGGCCGCTCCTCGTGCGCGGAGAACCGTGGGCTTACCTGACCCCGTCCGCGACGGCTTCTCTATTGGGGGCGCGCGCTCGGATGTCAACAGTTCACTTGAGCTCTATTCCTCCTTGGGCTCGGGACGCTTGAACTCCTCCTGATTGTACGTGCTCGCCTTCGCATCCCAGGTGTAGCGCTTGAGGAGCTGCCGCGGCGCCTTCTCCTCCGGAGCGACGAATGCCTCGATCTTCGACAGGTTCGGAGAGATCTCCCACTCCAGCTCCTCACCCTCGCTGTATGCGCCCTCCAGTTCCTCGGCCTTCGAGAACCGGCCCTGTGCATCCATCTTCACGTAGTGGAAGGACAGCATCGGGCATGCGCCGCAGGCTCCCGTGCCCAGAGCGGACATCGTGCCCTCGTACACTTGAATGATGGCCAGCCCCCCGGCCCGAGGAGCAACCCGGAGTTCCTTCGTGTCAGCCCTCTGGGCATCCAGCACGGTCTTGCCCCGGCGCGAGACCATCCAGAACTCCGCGTAGCCCCTCCAGTCGGACTGCATGGGCACCGAGAGCAGCTCCACGTCCCCCAACTTGCCCTGGCTCAGCTCACCCGAAAGGTCGACGGTCACTACCTTGGGGCTGTCCGCTTCGGGCGCGTACTGGTAGCCCACTGCCGGGTTGATCCACACCTCGATCGAGTGGGCATCCGGAGCGGGCTGGTACGACGTGCCCGGATCGGCCTTCACGGCGCGCTCGAGCAGTTCCGGCCAGGTGCCGAACCGCAGCGGCTGCGTGAGCGTCACTGCGTGGAAGGTGCTCGGGTCTCCGAACTTCCGAGTCTTCGACGAGCTCAGGAACGTCTCCAGCTTGCCGGTGCCCTCGTCGCTATCAACCAGGTCCACGAGCACCCGCAGGTTGCGCAGCGGCGCCTCTCCCGAGCGCGGAAAGGCCGTCGGGGGAATGAGCGCCTCGAAGCGGTAGCCGTCTGGCTGGGGCTCGTAGCGAATGGAGCCCACGGTGCCCTTCTGGTCGAAGCGGACCAGGCTCCCCGAGAGCAGCCCGTACTGTGCGGTGAACGCGCTCACGAGCTTCTTGCGGCGCGCCGCTTGCTCCTTCCACCACTTGCGGCACTCCTCGGGCTTGCCGTCGACGATGTCTTCGTTGTTCTCGCAGGAGTCGGGCGTGGGCAGCGCGTGCTCGCCGAACTGGTTGACGAACTCCACGTCAGGCATCTGCGGTTGAGGCAGTGCGAGCCAGAGCTCCACGTGATCGTTGTTCACCTGCTCCGGGCTCGTGGAGAGCTGGACCTTGTCGTCCTTCACCTCGCCGGCCACGGCGAGCCCCTCGGGGCCCACGGCGACCCAGATCCGCGCGGACAGATCCTGTGGCGAGGCGATCTTGGACTTGCCGGCCACCTGGCTGGACGCGTCGAACGTGACGGAAGGCGGCAGCTTCCACTCGTCGAGCTTCCCGTCGACCTTGAAGCCAACCGGGAGCCCCTCGTGGAGCTGGAACCCCGAAGAGGGGGAAGCGCCAGCCGCCGGAGCGGCGGCCAGCAACATCAGGGCAGTGGATGCCAGGGCGAACATGCCCTGACACCTTAGTGCAGAACCCCGCTCGCGCGGCTCAGTTCAGCGACTTGGAGAGCGCCTCGGCGATCTCCTTCGCGTACGCCTCGTTGCGCGCCGCGTCCTCGCCCTCGATGAGCACGCGGACCTTGGCCTCGGTGCCCGAGAAGCGCACCAGCACGCGGCCCGCGCTGCCCAGCCGCTGCTCCACGCTGTGGATGACCTTCATCACCTCGGGCAGCTCGCCCAGCTCACGCTTCTCCTTCACCACCAGGTTCAGCAGTGTCTGCGGCACCGGCTCGAAGATGGAGGCCAGCTCGCTCAGCGGCTTGCCCTCGCGGCACATCACCGCCAGCAGCTGCAGCGCCGCCAGCGTGCCGTCTCCCGTGGTCGACTGATCCAGGAAGATCAGGTGGCCGCTCTGCTCGCCGCCCAGGTTGTAGCCGTGCTTGCGCATCTCCTCGACGACGTAGCGGTCTCCCACGCGCGTACGAGCCACCTTCACGCCCCAGCGCGACACCGCGCGCTCCAGGCCGATGTTGCTCATCACCGTGGCCACCAGCGTCTTCTTCTTCAGCTGCTCGCGCGCCACCAGGTTGCCGGTGCAGATGGCCATGATGGCGTCGCCATCCACCACCTTGCCCTTCTCATCCACCACGATGAGCCGGTCCGCGTCGCCGTCCAGCGCCAGGCCCAGGTGCGCCCCGTGCTCCAGCACCGCGCGAGACAGGCCCTCCGGGTGCAGCGCGCCGCACTTCTCGTTGATGTTCTTGCCATCCGGCGACACGCCCAGCGAGATCACCTTCGCGCCCAGCTCCTCCAGCACCGAGGGCGCCGTCTTGTAGGCCGCGCCGTTGGCGCAGTCGACGACGATGGTCATCCCCTCGAGCGTCAGCTCACGCGGGAAAGTGGCCTTGAGGAACACGATGTAGCGGCCCCGAGCGTCATCCAGCCGGAACGCGCGGCCGATGTTGTCCGCCGTGGGCCGGATCGTGTCCATGGCGCCCGTGGACAGCAGCTCCTCCAGCTTCGCCTCCGTCTCATCCGGAAGCTTGAAGCCATCGCGCCAGAAGAACTTGATGCCGTTGTCCTGGTACGGGTTGTGGGACGCGGAGATCACCGCGCCCGCGTCCGCCCGCATCGAAGTCGTCAGGTTGGAGATGCCCGGCGTGGGCAGTGGCCCGGTGAGCCACACGTCCACGCCCATGGACGTGATGCCCGCCGCCAGCGCCTGCTCCAGCATGTAGCCGGACAGCCGCGTGTCCTTGCCGATGATCACCCGATGCCGGTGCGGCCCGTTGCGAATGAGGTACGCGAGCGCTCGCCCGAGCTGCATCGCCACCTCGGCCGTCATCGGATGGACGTTCGCCACGCCTCGCACGCCGTCCGTGCCGAAGAGCCGCTGCGAAGTCCGCTCGTCCTTGGAGGACATGTTCATCTTGTAAGCCATGTGTGCCGCCTCTCACCTTTTCCCGCGCCGGAGCACCTCCGGCAGCCCCTTCCCGCCGGGCTTATACCGCCCCTTGACACGGCATCGAAGCTAGGAAGCCGGACCCGACCAGGCAACCGCCCAAGTGTCTCGTATTCCAAGGGATCACTTGTACCTTCAGCCAACTACCCGAGGGGTTCCAAACAGAGCGCCGCCCTCGGAGGCGGCTCGGAGCGCGTCGGCTACTGCCAACGCATCTCGGGTTTCTGCCACGTCGTGCACGCGCACAAAATCCGCGCCTCCCAGCGCAGCCACCGCCGCCACCGAGCCAAGCGTGGCGGCAAGTCGCTCGGCAGCCGGCTTGCCTCCCGTGAGCGTCCCGAGGAAGCCCTTCCGGCTGGTACCCACCAACACCGGCAGCCCCAGCACCCGTAGATCATGGAGCCTCCGCAGCAAGAAGAGATTGTGTCCCAGGGTCTTGCCAAAACCGATCCCGGGATCCACCAGGATGGACTCGCGAGCCATTCCGGCGGCCACCGCACGGGCCACGCCTTCCTCGAGGAAGGCGAGCACCTCGTCCAGGATGTCATCGTAGTGAGGCGATTGCTGCATGGACTGCGGTAGCCCCTGGATGTGCATGAGGCAACACGCAGCCCGCGCCTCCGCGACGACTCGAGGCAACTCCGGATCGAAGTGGAAGCCGCTGATGTCGTTGATGAGCGAAGTGCCGGCCTTCAGCACCTCGCGAGCCACAGCAGCCTTGGTGGTGTCCACCGAGATGGGCACCTGCGTGCGCGCGCGCAGGCCCTCGATGACGGGGAGCACGCGCTCGAGTTCCTCCTCGGCGGGCACGGGCAGGGAGCCGGGACGAGTGGACTCGCCGCCCACGTCCAGCACGTCTGCTCCCGCCTCGGCCAGCCTCAGCCCGTGAGCGATGGCCGCATCCGTCGCGGCATACCGCCCGCCATCGGAGAAGCTGTCCGGCGTCACGTTCACCACGCCCATGACATAGGTGCGCGCACCGAAGGTGAAGGTGCGGCCACCGAGCGTGAGAGGCGCGGGCGCTGTCACTGAACCCAGCGCCTGGGTGAGCGCGCCCGCCAGCTCGGAGAGCTGCGGATCCGCCTTCGCCGCGGTGATGAGCCGCTCGAACTGCTCGCGCCGCCCCGTGAGCATCCCGCTGCCCAGCCGGGTACGTGGATCTCCGGCGACATAGACGGGGTACTCCTCGCGTCCGGGAGCATCCGCGGCCTCGAAGAGACCCTTGAGGAAGCGTCCCTCCGTCCTCGTCAGCCCGGTGAGCAGCAGCCGGTATTGGGGCAGCTTCTCGAGCAGATATTCGCGGGCGGGGGTGGGCAGCCCCATCCGTCGGAACGCGAGTTCGAGCTCCTCCGGACGCTCGGCGAGCAAGGGGTGGGCACGGATCATCTCACGGGCTCCAAGGCTGACGGCGAAAGCAGAAAGGCCCTCCCGGCACGGAGCAGGGAGGGCCTCGGTTCTACGGGAGCGGCAGGCTTACGCCTTGTTCGGCTCCATCTTCGGGATGGCCTCGAGCGCGTCGAGGATCTTCCGCTTGTCCTTCTTCTCGGTGGACTTCGGCGGAGTGATCACGCGCGGGGGCGGACGCTCGCGGGTCAGGGTTCCACCCTGGAGCAGGATGTTCACGTCCTCGGCATCCAGCGTCTCGTACTCCACGAGCGCGTCGGAGATGCGCTGCAGGCTCTCCTTGTTCTCGATCAGGAGCCGCTTGCCGTTGTCGTAGCAGCCCATGACGATGCCGCGCACCTCGGAGTCGATCTGCCGCGCCGTGTCCTCGGAGTAGTCCTTGGTGGCGCTGAAGTCGCGGCCGAGGAACACCTCGCCCTCGTTCTTGCCGAAGGCCAAGGGCCCCAGCTTCTCGCTCATGCCCCAGCGGCAGACCATGGCGCGAGCCGTCTCGGTGGCGCGCTCGATGTCATTGGCGGCGCCGCTGGACATCTCGCTGAACATGATCTCCTCGGCGAGGCGGCCACCCATGGCCATGGTGATCTGGTCGAGGATCTGCTTCTTGTACCCGTTGACCTTGTCCTCGGTGGGCAGGCTCCAGGTGACGCCCAGGGCCTGACCGCGCGGGATGATCGTCACCTTGTGGAGGGGATCGCACCCGGGCAGCAGCTTGGCCAGCAGCGCGTGGCCGGCCTCGTGCACCGCGGTGTTCCGCTTCTCCTTCTCGGTCATGATCATGGACTTGCGCTCGGGGCCCATGAAGACCTTGTCCTTGGCGGCCTCGAAGTCGCTCAGGTCCACGCGCTCCTTGTTCTGCCGCGCGGCCATCAGCGCCGACTCGTTCACCAGGTTCTCCAGGTCCGCGCCCGTCATGCCCGGCGTTCCGCGGGCGATGACCTCGAGGTCCACCTCGGGAGCCAGCGGCACGCGCCGCGTGTGCACCTTGAGCACGCCCAGGCGGCCCTTCAGGTCCGGCCTCGGCACCACGATGCGGCGGTCGAAGCGGCCAGGACGCTGGAGCGCCGGGTCCAGCACGTCCGGACGGTTGGTGGCGGCGATGAGGATGACGCCCTCGTTGGACTCGAAGCCGTCCATCTCCACGAGCAGCTGGTTCAGCGTCTGCTCGCGCTCGTCGTGACCGCCGCCCAGGCCCGCACCACGGTGGCGGCCCACGGCGTCGATCTCGTCGATGAAGATGATGCACGGGGCGTTCTTCTTGCCCTGCTCGAAGAGGTCGCGAACGCGGCTGGCGCCCACGCCCACGAACATCTCCACGAAGTCCGAGCCGGAGATGGAGAAGAACGGCACGCCCGCTTCACCGGCCACCGCGCGGGCCAGCAGCGTCTTGCCCGTACCCGGCGAGCCCATCATCAGCACACCCTTGGGGATGCGGCCGCCCAGCTTGGTGAACTTCTTCGGATCCTTGAGGAACGCGACGATCTCCTCGAGCTCCTCCTTGCACTCGTCAGCGCCAGCCACGTCGGCGAACGTCACCTTGTTGTGGCTCTCGTTGAGGAGCTTGGCCTTCGACTTGCCGAAGGTCATCGCCTTGCCGCTACCGCCCTGCAGCTGGCGCATGAAGAAGATGAAGAACAGGAAGAGGAAGACCACCGGCATCCACTGCCCGAGGATGGTCAACCAGAGGTTGTTCTGCTCCTCCTTCTCGTACTTCACGTCCACGCCCATGTTCTGCAGCTTCGTGAGCATGGTCGTGTCAGCGACGGGGCCGGTGGTCCGGAACCGCGTCTTGGAGTCAGCGTACTCACCCGAGTAGACGTTGCCCTTGATGGAGATCGCCCGGACCTCCTTCTTCTCGACCTTGGAGAGCAGCTGAGTGAACGCGGGTTCGTCCACCTGCTCGCTGCCCTGCGAGAAGAAGTTGTAGAAGGCCACGAACAGGACGATCAGGATCACCCAGAGGCCGATGGTCTTGTAAGTCGAACGCACGTGTCTGCTGCCCTTTCGATGCTCGGCGGATGCGGGCCATGCCGGAAAACGCCCAGCTATTTCAACAATTTGGGCCGAGGCCTGGCGAGACGCCCAACTTCGGACCGTATCAGCAACAGCAAAAAAGCCTCAACTATTTAGGGGGGCATGGCCCTTCTCCATCCACCCCATGCCCACTCTATAACGGACCGCTGCCCCCGTTGCTCGGACTGGGGGGAAACGCCCAGAGCGATTGTCCGGAAACAACACCGGACTGCCCTTCCGGCGGTACCCACAGCCCTGGAACCCAAAGCACCTTCCCTTCCGCGTCGATCACCACCGGCTGGAGATCTCGACGCTCGGCGGGCACCCGAAGGTCCACGAATACGTCCTGCAACTTTCGCGAACCGCGAAGCCCGCGAATCCGATCCCCCGGGTTCCGTGTCCGCACGGTGAGCGGCCAGCGGGTCTCGCTCGGCAGAGCGAAGCGAAGGGCACCTGGAGCGTCGGGGGAGCCCCCCACCCTGAAGCGCCAGCCCGTTCCCTCCAGCGCACCTGTGGCGCCCTCTCCCTCCAAGGAGCACGCACTGCGCACCTCGGCCCGAGCACGAACGCAGCGCACACTCCCGCCCGAGGCTCGAAGCTGGACGCCGCCGCTCAAGGGGGTGCTGCCGCCGCGCGTCACGGCATCGAGCACCCGGCTCAGGGTCGCATCGTCCACGGTCGTTCCCTCTTGGGCGAGCAGGCGTGCGAGCACGCGCCGCCGCAGGGGAGGCTCGAGCGCCCGCAGCCCGACCGCATCCAGGCCGCCGCCCGAGAGCACGAGCCGCTGCCAGGCGCTCGCCGCCATGTCCTCCAGCAGCGCGTCATCCTCCGCGGCCAGCCGAGCGAAGGAGGCGAGCCGCTCAGCCACCGGGAAGCCCGCCGCCCGAGCGAGTGCCGGCAGCACGTCCTTGCGGACGCGCGTTCGGAAGAACCGCAGGTCCGCGTTCATCGGATCCGTGACGAAGTCCGTGCCCTGCTCGCGAAGGAAGGCCTCGATCTGCTCGCGCGTGAGCTCCAGCAGCGGGCGGACGATCGTGCCACGCCTCGGCAGGATGCCTGCCGCTCCCCGCAGGGCCGTGCCGCGTGCGAGGCGCATCAACAAGGTCTCCGCTTGATCCGTGGCCGTGTGCGCGGTGGCCACGGCCTTGAGCCCCCGCTCCAAGCGGATCGCCTCCAGCGCCTCGTACCGCGCCTGGCGCGCGCGCAGCTCCACTCCCGCTCCGGGCCGCAGCTGCAGCTGGCGCACGTGACACGGGAGCGCATGGCGCGCGGCCAGCCGCTCGACCGCTCGCACCTCCTCCGCCGACTCGGGCCGCAGCCCATGATCGAGCGTGGCCACCTCCACCGAGAGCCCCAACTGCTCGCGCACGAGCGCCGTGCCCACCAGCAGTGCGGTGGAGTCCGCACCGCCCGACACGGCGAGCAGCACCGAAGCTCCCGAGAGCTCGAAGCCCCGGTAGGCCGCCACGAGTGTTTGCGAGATCAAGTCTCTTGCGGGCCTGGTGCGCGGCATCGGACAGAAGAGGGAATGGTTTTTCCGGAGACCGCGTTAACTCAGGAGCCGTCGGTTGAAGGCGCTGGGGGTGGTTCTTATGATCCCCAGGGCGCCGGGTGGGGCGGAATGAATGGCGCGGTGGGCGGTGTTGAGGGAAGGTTGATTTTCCAGATTTCATGGCGTTGGGCCTAGGGGTCCCCCCCCTCCCCCTCTGGGCCCACGGGACCGCTGGGATTCGTTCTAGCGGTCCCTCTTTCCGGAGCGCCCCGGGCCTCGCAATGAGGCCCGGGGCGTTTCCCTTTTCTGCCCTGAATCTCGCCCTTCCGTTCCTTTCGCGAATTCCATGCACCCGAGACGCTTCCACGTGGAGCAGAAATGCGCTCGGATGTCACACCCATGTCTTATCGAGTGGAATAACTGAAACCGTTGACCGGCTAGGGCGTCTGTCGGATAACCCCGCCGGTGTGTCTCAGGTCGTCACCTCGCATCCGCTCCGGAGACTCGGTATGGCAGGCACCGACAAGCGCAAGCAATCCCTGTACTTCCCCGAAGAGATGTTGAAGGAGATCCAGGAGGAGGCGAACCGACAGGACCGCTCCCTTTCGTGGGTCGTCCAGCAGGCCTGGAAGATCGCGCGAGAGCGCATCAAGGCCTTCCCGGCCGTCAACGATGTCACCGGCGACGAACGCCAGGATCCCCGTGAGGAGTAGGTCATCGCATGTCCTCAACTGATCATCGCAAGCAAAGTCTCTACTTCCCCGAGGACATGTTGGAGGAGATCCAGCGCGAGGCGACTCGCCAGGATCGCTCTCTCTCCTGGATCGTCCAACAGGCCTGGAAGGTGGCCCGTGGGGACATCCGCAAGATGCCCTCGGTCAACGATGTGCTCACCCCGGCGCCCAAGCCGGTCGCAGCACCCACGCCCGCGCCCGTAACCGACGGCGAACCGAAGCCCTGAGCAGGCTTCGAGCCACGGCCCTCTCAGCGTGAGGGCCGGGCGGGCTGCGCACAGTTCTCGAAGATGATGCGCGGGGCCTCTTTCAGGGGCCTCGCGTCGCTCGGGAAGGACGTGCGCATGTACCCGGCGACAATGTTGGAATCCACGCCCCCGAGCTTGCGGGATTGGGCCGGGTTGCGCGCGGGATCCGTGCCGGCATCGCCGAAGATGGTGCCATAGCCGTCTCCTCCCTGGAGGAGGAAGCTGGTCAGGGCCACCCGGTACTGCCGGGAGGCATCCGTGCGCGGAGGCAACGGCACGGGGACGCCTCCGATGACGAGTTCGCGCACGCGCTGGCCGCTGGGATAGCCACAGTCCACGCGCAGCGTGGTGCTCTCGGAGATGTGCAGGAAGCCACCGCTGGGCGAGATGATGGACTGGCCGGCGGGGATGAGATCCGCCGCCGAGTGCTCGAACATGTCCACCAGCTGCTTCTCGGTGAGGTTCACCGTGATGACCTGGTTCTCGAAGAGGAACACCTCGTGGAGCACGCCGTTGGTGAGCGGGCCCTTCGGGAGCATGGTGCGGGTGATGCACAGGCCTTCGTCGCGGATGGATCCCCCGTTGACGACGCCCAGCTGAGCGGGCGCCGACGAGTCATCCTCCGCGTGCTGGAAGGAGTCCGCGGCGAGCTGCCCCAGGGCGTTGTTGTCGTGCCGGGCGTAGGGTTTTTCCAGGTACACGTCCTCGCCCAGGTAGCCGAGCACCGAGTCCGGCTCCGGCACCAGCGGCTGACACGGATCGTTGTAGGCCAGGCAGCCGAAGCCTGGTGCGAGCATGGCGGCCAGCAGAGCGGTGAGCAGCGGGCGGTTCATCAGTAGCGGCCCCGGACGGTGAGGTAGACGGACTGGCCCTCGCGCGGCAGCAGCCCCGGAACCCGGTCCGGGCGGGGCACGTCATCGCGCAAATCGTGATCGAACAGGTTCTGCGCCGAGAGCGTCACCTCGAAGTGATCGAGGATGGGCTCGGTGCGCAGCTGGGCCGTGATGAGGCTGTAGGCGGGGATCTGGTAGCGGCGGATCAGCTCCAGCACGGAGCGGGTGTCGTTGCGCCGCTCGGCGCCAGCGCGCACCACCACGTCCAGGTTCACCCAGTCGCCAATGGGCATGGACATGCCCGCGTTGAAGCGGGCCTGGGGTGTGTCGGTGAGCAGGCGCGACTGCGAGGGCAGCTCCAGGTCCTCGGCGCGGAAGAAGCTGGCGTTGATCCAGGCGTTGGCGCGCTTGGAGGCCTCGAGGCGGGCCTCGCCCTCCACGCCATACACGCGCACGCCCAGCTCACGGTTGCGCAGGGGGATGATGTTGCCGGAGGTATCCACCGGGATGATGGGCGAGCGGAAACGCTCATAGAAGGCGTTGCCACGCAGGCGCACGCGCGACTCCCCCGCGGCCTGGATGAGATCCACGCCCAGTTCCACGGTGTCCACGGTGGCCGGGCGCAGCAGCGGGTTGCCCTCGAAGCGACCCTGGTTGTAGTCGGTGTCGGGGATGCTCTCGACCAGTTCCTGGAGCGTGGGAGGGCGGAACGCGCGGCCATAGAGGGCCTTGAGCACGAACGAGTCCGTGGCCGCGAAGACCAAGCCCACACGCGGGTTGAGGCTGGTAACCATGTGGGTGCCGTTGATGGCACCGGAGCTGTCCGTGGTGGGCAGCTGGGTCACGTCCGCGCGCACCCCCAAGGTGAGCGTCAGCGGGTTCACCACCGTCCACTGGTCCTGCACGAACAGGCCCAACGAGGTGCGCCGGGCAGCCGCCCCGTTGGCGATGTCCTTCACGTTCACCAGCCCATCGGGAGGAGCGAGCGCGGGCCGTGCTCGGTTGTCGAGGGTGTAGTTGGTCTCGTATTCGTAGTTGGCGAGCATCTGCAGCTCAGCCACCAGGCCCGCGGAGAGGCGGTTCGTCCCGCCCAGGACCATGTCCGTGTCCACGCCCAGCCCCACGGTGCGCACATTGACGCGCGTCTCCTCACGCAGGCCCTCGAGGAAGACCTGATCGGCCCCGTCTCCGGTGCGGAAGCCGTCGGGGGTGAGCTGGAAGAGCCGGTCGCTGGTCTGCTGATCGCCATAGAGGCGCGCCCGCAGGAGGATGCCTTCGGCCAGGGGGCGCTCGTACTCGACGTCCAGCAGCCCCACCGTCCAATTCAGGTCCGAGTCTGGTCCGACGGTATCGAACAGCCCCATGAGGGCGGTGCGGTCCTCGGTGAGGAAGCGCAGCGACGAGGTCAACCGGCCGGCGTCGCCGAAGTCGTAGGAGAGGCCCAGCCCCACATTGAAGAGCAGGCGCTCGTCATGCGTGGTCCCCGCGGGATCGGTGGCAACTCGCAGGTTCTGGGTGAGCGTGTCCTCGCTCAGCGCATCCGTGTCGATGCGGGCGGTGTCTCCCGACTGGCTCCACACGTCGAGATCGCCGAAGAGGCGGAGCTCTCCCGCCGTGGAGGCGGCCGAGGCGTGCGCATCCAAAGTGGGAGCAAACTGCCCATCCCCTCGATTGGTGAAGCCTCCGCCCGAGACGGCGGCACGGACGCCCTCGCTGCGATCGGTGACGAGGTTGACCACCCCCAGGAAGGCGCCCGCGCCGTACAGGGCGGAGCCCGGACCGCGGATGACCTCGATGCGATCCAGGTTCTCCACCGGCAGGTTCATCAGCGCCCGGCCATCGAAGAAGTTGTTGAGCCGGTGGCCATTGAGCAGGAAGAGCACCTCGGCGTCATTGCGCAACCCACGGATGCCGACGCGGTAGAAGCCCTGCACATCCCGGCTCACCGAGAGCCCGGGCACCACATCGAGCACGTCCGCCACGGTGCGCGCTCCCAGCGCCCGGATCTGATCCCGCCCGAAGGACGCGGCGATGGCGGGCACTCGGGTGACGGACTCCGTGTGGCGCGTGGCGAGCGCGAGCGTGTCCTCGGCACTGTAGAGGGCCAGGTCCTCCTCCAGCGCCGAGTGCGAGGCGGCCTCCGTGCCGGAGTGAGCCGGGGGTGCTGGGGTGCTTGGAGCCGCCGGCTCCACCGGGCGAGCCGCGGCGGGCGATGCCGGCGAGTGCGCAGGAGCCGCGGGGGCTGCGGAAGCGGTGGTCGTCGCAGGTTTGGGAGCCGGCGGGGATGCTGGCGGAGGCGCGGACTTGCGACCGTTGCTGTTCCCGCTGGAGGGGGCAGGCGCGCGAGCAGGAGGCGGCGCTGAGGCTGGCTCTTCGGTGGGGGCCTCGGCGGCGAGCGCGGCCAGTGCGTCATCGGAGAGGGTCCCCTGCTTCTTTCCGGGTTTGCTCGGGGCCGCCACGGGTTCGTCTTCGTCGAACGCCTTCTCTGGCTCCTTCTCGGGCTCCTTCTTCCGAGCGCCTCCCTTGGTGGCTGGCGGTGGCGAAGCCGCTGGAGGGGGCTCCGGAGTCTCCGCAACGGCCACCTTGGGCCGAGGAATCTCTCCCGGGACGATGACGCGGGCGGGCTTCGCCGCCGACTGGAACACCGCGACACGATCACCACTCTTGAGCGTGCCCTCGATGTAGTACTCGACGCCGGGAGGCACCATGTGCTCGGCGGGGATCACCGCTCGGTACAGGTCGCCGTACTGCCGCTCCAGGGGGAGCTCGGCATAGGGTTCGCCCGGTCCCCGGTAGCGGACGAAGAGCTCCGAGATCCGCCGATCGTCGTCGACCAGGGTGCCTTCGAGCCGGAGAGGCTTGTTCGCCTCGGCCTTGGCAGGAGCGGAATGCAACAGGACGGCCTGCTCCTCAGCGCGGGCGGGGGACGCCGCGAGGAGCACGACGGTGAGCAGCGTCGTTCGTGCGAGAGCGATCTTCAAGAGCACGAGGATGGTCCTTTGCCACTCCCTGAGAAGTCAAGGAAGGGGGGTTGGGTAGCGGCGCCGTTTTTTTGCCGGGTGTGGAGGCACATGCGACCTTGATCACCGCTTTCCCATGCGTGCGTCGCTAGCCCTCCACCTCGCTCTCTTTCGTCGGCAGAAGGCGCAGATCGCCCGAGCCGTCGAGGGTCATACCCCCACCTTCCGGGCCTACGAGGCACGGTACAGGCGGCGGACGGCCGGCTACCGCCACACCCTCCCCCTCTCCACCGTGTACCAGCGGGTGCGGGCCGCGGATGTCGTGTACGTCGGCGACTACCACACCCTGCCGCTGGCCCAGGAGACATACCTGGGGCTCGTGGAGCGGGCCCTGGAGTCCGGGCGCCGTGTGATCCTGGCGCTGGAGTGCGTGGAGGGACGCCATCAGGCCTCGCTCGATGCCTATCTGACAGGCCGTCTGCCCGAGCGCGCACTGCTGGAGCGGCTCGGCCGGGCTCCGGGGCCTGGGCTGGATGGCTGGTCGGGCTTCCGTCCCCTGCTCGCCTTCGCCCGGCGCCACCGCCTGGAGGTGGTGGGCATCGATCGCCGGGTCCAGGGAAAGCGCTCACTGGAGCTCCGGGATGCCTATGCGGCGGAGCGCATCGCCCGCGCGGCCCGAGCCGAGGATCGCCCCCAGGTGATGGTGCTGGTGGGCCAGTACCACGTCACGCCCTGCCACCTGCCCGAGCAGGTGGATCGAGCGCTCGGGGAATCGCACGCGCGCCGGGGCCTGGTGCTCTACCAGAATTGCGAGGGAGTCTACTGGCGGCTGGCCCGCGAGGGCCGAGCTGGAGCCGTGGAGGCCGTGGAGCTGATGGACGGCTCGCTCTGCCTGCTCAACGCGTCTCCGGTGGTGTGCCAGCAGAGCTTCCTGGACTACCTGGAGGCCGAGACCGGTGATGCGCCACTGAGGGAGCGCGGCGCGGCGGACCGGTTCCGGGAGATGGCGGGCCTGATCGCCCGCCTCGCGGGTGTACAGGTGGGCCGCTCGCTGGACGAGGTGGAGGTGGCGACGGCGGCGGATGGAGATGTCCTGGCGCGCATCCAGCAGCGCGGACGGTTCACGCAGACGGAGCTGGCGCAGTTGCGGCGGCACATCCTCTCGCGGGAGAGCAGCTACATCCCTCGAGCGCGGATGGCGTACCTGGCCTCCCTGTCCCTGAACCACGCTGCGGAGGAGGCGGCGCACTTCGTCCGGCACTGCGCGGTGGGCGACGCGATGGAGGCGCCTCGGCGGGCCTCGGACGCGTTCTACGCGCGGTGCATGGAAGAGGCGCTGGGCTTCTTCGGCTCGAAGCTGGTGAACCCGCGCCGAGGCTGCGCGGGGCCGGCGGAGTGGGCACGGCGGGTGGCGCGGATGCGCGGAGTGGAGCGGCAGATCGCGGCCTTCGTGCTGGCGCACAAGGCGGCGGAGGTCGAGGGTCCGGACGAAGCGGTGAAGTTGCTGCCGCTGCGCAGGGACCGGCTCTTCCACGGCGTCAGCCATGCGCTGGGCTATCTGCTGGGAGATGCCCTGTACCAGGCCTTCGACACGGGCCGGGTGGAGAAGGCGGACATCCGCACCCTCTTCCGGGATGCGCTCCCGGACCCGCGGAGTACCTATTTTCACTGGGTGCAGCGACTGAGCTGAACCTCGATGGTACAGGGGTGACGGTCAGCGAGCCTTCTTCGCGCGCGCCCCTGCCTTCTTGCGTGCCGGCGCTGCCTTCGCGCTCGCACCCTTCTTCGCGCTCGTGCTCTTCCTGGGTGCCGCAGCCTTCTTCGCAGCGGGAGTCTTTACTCGCGCCGGACTTGCCTTCGCAGGCGCCTCGGACGTCGAGTTGCTCCCCAGCTGAGCCACGAGCTTCTTCGGCGCGACGGCGCGGTAGCTCTCGTCGAGCCACTGACGCAGCATCTCCATAGGAGGCTGCTGGCCCTTGGGGAAATCGGCCGACACCCAGCCGCTCTTGCCCAGTCCGTACCCCGTGGGCGTGGCGAACGGCATCATCAGGGCCGCCGCGTTGGAGTGAGGCAGCTTGACGGAGAGCCCGAGCCCTCCGTCCTCGTTCCCCATGAAAATGAAGGCCTTGCCCTTCACCTTGATGACTCGATGTCCCCACGGGAAGTCCTCGTGGGTTTCAGGGTAGCCGAGCGCAATCTCACGCAGGGCCAGCTCGTACGGGTTGTCCCGATTCTTGGACTCGGACATGGGTGCCCTCGGGGCGGGAGGAGTGCAACGCACCTATCTAATGGGATTCCCAGCGTCGGGCGAGCCCCCGCGGACGATCTGGAACCGCAGGGCCTGGGAACGCAGGGACTCCGAGTTCTGGCTCCCCAGCACATTGGGCACATACCAGAAGGCGCCCTCGGCGGAGAGGGCCCAGAGCTGATACTCGCCCACGGGGATGGCTGGGAGCGGCATCAGCACCTGCCCTCCATCCGCTTCCACCGAGACGGCCTGGGCCTGGGGCACGACGAAGAGTTGAACGCTCGCCGCCGAGGCCTCCCGCGTCACATCACCCTGGAGCACCGTGACGAAGGGCACCGGGTTGATGAGCAATGGCACGATGACCTGGTCCACCCCACCATCCGATGCCCCCGGCACCGTCTGCCCCGGCCGAGGCACGAAGCGCAGGAAGAACTGGGGGAACAGCTCCGGGAGTCCGTCCCCGTTGAGATCATCCGCGGTCCCGTCCCCATCCGCATCGCGCAGGCGGACGAAGAACCGCGCCTCCTCGCCGCGCAGAAGCCCCAGGCCATCCGCCTCCACGGTGAGCGACGTGAGCGACAGCACCGAGTCCGGCACCGTCACGACACCACCATCCGTCCCCTCCCCTGTCACCCGGAACGCGGGAGGTCCGTGGCGCATCCTCCGCGTCAGCGCCAGATCCTGCTCCACTCGGCCGGCCACGGGGACCTCCAGCTCCACGGCGGCCTCGGGGGTCCAGTCACCCGCTCCGGGCTGGGCGAGCACGTCCACGGACAGATCTGCGTCCCCATTCGTGTCCAGGAAGCCCCACAGCCGATACGGCCCGGGAACAACCTCCGCGAACTGATAGCGCGGATCTCCCGAGGCCCACCGCATCTCGGGAACGGCCGTGACATATCGAGGCTCGGCGGGCCCTCCGGGAGGCCCCTCACCCGGAGCGAACAGGAAGACATATGCATCTCCCCGCGGAGCCCCTGGCCCCTGCACCTGTCCCTCGAGCCGACCGGCCTGCAGCCCGGGTCCCCCTTCCTGCGGGCACCCACCGAGCACCAGCAAACAGGCGGATAGGGCCAGACGCGAAGGGTTCACGGGCATGCCTCCTCGATGTGCCAGCCACCGCGGACACAGCCTACGTGTACACGGTGCAGCCGCGCTGCTCGAGCCGATGGAACCAGTCTGGGATGGACGACAGCTTGTTCCATCGCAGGTCGAGCTTCTCAAGGTGCGGGAGCTCGCCAATGCCCGCGGGGAGCGTGCGCAGCTGATTGCCTCGCAGATCGAGGACCTTCAGGTACGTCAGCTGGCCTATCGAAGCGGGAAGCGCGCTCAGCCGGTTGTTCCTCAGATCGAGTTCCACCAACCGGGTGAGTCCGCCCAGGGACTCGGGGAGCGATTCCAGCCGGTTGTTCTCCAGGCTGAGCTTTCGGAGGCGCGCCAGCCGGCCGATGGACTCCGGGAGCGCCACCAACGCGTTGCCCTTGAGGTGGAGTTCCAGGAGGTTCTCCAGTCCGCCCAATGAGTCCGGTAGCGCCTTCAACCGGTTGTTGTAGAGGCGAAGCTCGATGAGCGCCCGCATCTGCCCCAGTGACTCGGGGAGGACCTCCAGCCGGTTGTCCGTGGCGTTGAGATACCTCAGCGCCTTCAGATTCCCGAGCGAAGCGGGAAGCTCCGTCAGCTGGTTGTCGCTGAGATAGAGGAAGCCCGACAGCCCCGTCAGCTTGCCAATCTCCTCGGGAACCGCGGTCAGCGCGTTGTGCCCTAGATCCAGCATCCGCAGTTTCGTCAGCGCTCCGACGCGAGCCGACAGGGAGCCGATGCGGTTCTCCCCGAGATCCAGCGTCTCGAGTTCCGTCAGCTGCCAGAGTGACTCGGGCACCGACGTCAGGAGGTTCTTCCCCAACCGCAGGTCCCGCAGCCACGTCATCTGTCCCAGGAACTCCGGCACGGACTCCAACCGGTTGCGGCGCGCATCGAACCGCTGGAGGCGCATCAACCGCACCAGACTATTCGGGAGGGCGGCGATCTGGGTGCCATCCGCGAAGAGCTGCTCAAGCGTTCCCAGCTCCCCCAGCCACTCCGGGAGCGCCCCAAGCGGGTTGTCGTCGAGCACGAGCCGCGTGAGCTGCGTCTGCTGTCTCAGGCTCTCCGCCAGGGCGCTGAGCTGTTGGCCCGTCAAATCAAGAGTGGTCATGGAGTGAAGGGCTCAGCGAGTCGAAGGTTTTACCGCGCGAGTCGCACAGAGCGCCGGCAGATACTCCGAGAGCCGATCCTCCTCGACGTGCTTGTCCTCGTAGAAGCCCGCGAGAAGGAACCCGGCCGCGAGCTGCCCGCCGATCTGATCCTCCAGCGAGTGGGCTATGCACAGGGGCTCGCCCTTGTCCGTGTACCTGCGGCGCTCCTGCTCCGTGAGGCTGGCGAAGTCCGAGTAGGGCATCCGGTACTTGAGTTGCAGGATGCCCTTGGGCTCCAGATCCGGATCGAACAGGAACATGATGGGGTTGCAGAACCCGGACAGCATCGCTCCACCCGGGCGCAGCACGCGGTACGCCTCGCGCCAGACGCGCCGCACGTCGTCCACGAAGCAGTTGGAGCACGGGTGGAAGATCAGATCGAAGCTCTCGTCCGGGAAGACGGACAGATCCCGCATGTCGCCTTCGACGAGCCGAATGGACAACCCCTCCCGCTCCGCCACCAGCCGGTCCTGGCCAAGTTGAGCCGGAGAGTTGTCGAAGATCGTCACCCGAGCCCCCGCCGCCGCGAGCACCGGCCCCTGCTGCCCTCCCGCACTGGCGAGGCCCAGCAGCTCCTTGCCCTTCAGCTCTCCGAACCACTCGCGAGGCACGGGCTTGCGTGGGGTCAGCACGACGCCCCACTCGCCCCGGCGCGCGGCGGCGATGACCTCGGGGCCCACGGGCCGGGTCCACCTGTTCCCCCTGGCCACCTCCCGGTTCCACGCCTCGCGGTTGTACGTGCGCACATCCAGTTCAGTTGTCATGAAGCACCCGCCCCTCCATGCCGCCGGCCACGGTGACGATCTCTCCCGTCACATGTCCGGAGATCCGATCCGACGCGAGCGTCACGATGACGCGCGCCATGTCCTCGGGCCGGCCCACCTTGCGCAGCGCCATCGTCCGCGTCACGCGCGAGACGAACGCCGGGTCCTGGACCTTCGCCCGGTTGCGCTCCACCTCCGTCCAGCCGGGGCACACCACATTCACCCGAGCCAGCGGAGCGATGCGCCCCAATTCATTCTTCAGGCTCTTCACGAAGCCCCCGGCCAATGCCCCCTTGGCCGCCGCGTAGTCCGAGTGCCCTGCCTCGCCGAAGATCCCCGCCGTGGAGCTGATCAGCACCAGGCTGCCCGTCTTCGTTGTCTCCACGTGCCGCAGGAAGGCCCGGCACGAGAGGAATACGCTGTCCAGGTTCTCCGCGAGCGTGCGGCGCCACCGCTCCAGGGACATCTGCCACACCGGTTCGTCCTGCGGCGGCCAGTGCCCCGCGTTGGCCACCAGCACATCCAACCTCCCGAGCTCCTTCACCGCGGCGGGGATGAGCGCATCCACCTCGGCCTCGACGGTGAGATCCGCGCGCAGCGCCACGCCCCCGATCTCAGCCGCCAGGGCCCGCGCCTGCTCCTCCTTGTTCCGGTAGTGCACCGCCACGCGCGCGCCCTCCTCCGCGAACGCACGCGCGGTGGCCGCGCCGATGCCGCTCCCCGCGCCTGTGACGAGTACGCCCTTGCCCTTCAGGTCCGTATCCATGGAGTCAGCTTCTCCAGGGACCCGGCCTTCGTCCAGCGCCTTGGCTACGTCAGGCGCAGGATCTTCCGGGCCTCGGCCGGAGTCGCGAGCGTGCGGCCCTTGGACTTCGCCAGCTTCGCCGCCTCGGCCACGAGCTCCCAGTTACCCTTGGCCAGCACGCCCTTGGACACGTAGACGTTGTCCTCGAGTCCGACCCGCGCGTTGCCGCCGCGCTCCGCCGCGTGCGCCACGAACGGCAACTGGTGCCGCCCCACGCCCGCCACCGTCCAGGTGCTCCCCTCGGGCAACGACTTGATCATGAACTCCAGCGCATCCACCCGCGCCGTCAGCGCTCCCGGCACTCCGAGCACGAAGTCATAATGCGCGGGCAGATCGACCAGCCCCTCCTTCGCCAGGATGCTGGCCTCGTCGACCATCCCCACGTCGAAGCACTCGATCTCCGGCTTGATGCCCAGGGCCCGGATGCGCTTCGCGATGTCCCGCACCAGCGGCCGCGGATTCCAGAACACGTCCTGGCCGAAGTTCACCGTGCCCGTCGTCAGCGTGGCCATGTCCGGACGATCCTCGCCCGTGAGCGTCAGGGGCCCGCAGCGCTCGTCCACGCCCATGCCCACCGCGCCGCCCGTGGACGTCTGGATGAGGATGTCCGTGCGCTTGCGGATGGCGCGGATGGCGGCCCGGAACAACTCCGCGTCCTGGGACGGACTGCCGTCCGCCTTGCGCACGTGCAGGTGCACCATCGCCGCGCCGGCCTCGCGGCACTTCACCGCGTCCTCGGCGATCTCCTCGGCGGTGATGGGCAGGTGTGGCGTCTGCTCGCGCGTGGTCTCCGCCCCTACCATCGCCGCCGTGATGACCATGGGCATGCTCATGACAGTCCCTTCCCTCGGTTACCGCTGGATGCGCTGCTTGTCCTTGGGGACGACGCAGGTGCCCGAAGCACGGCACACCACCACCGGCTCCGACAAGAGGTCCGCCGCCGAATCGTTCACGTCCGTGCGCGGCCGGATCACCTTCCGGGCCTCGAAGCGCATCTTCCGCGACGTGTTTCCCACATTGACGATCTCGCCCTCCGCCTCGATGAAGTCCCCCGCGTACACCGGGGCCAGAAACTCCACCGAGTCATATGCGCGGAACAGCCCCTCGTCCCCGTCGTGGCGAATGCACAGCTCGGTGGCCACGTCGCCGAACAGGCCGAGCATGCGAGCCCCATCCACCAGGTTCCCGCCATAGTGCGCGTCATGGCTGCTCATGCGCAGCCGGATGATGGCCTTGGTGCTCACTTCGGCTCTCCCTGGTAGTGCGTGTTGGGATCCTCCTCGCCCATGCGCTTCAGCAGGGCGTGGACGATGAAGTTGGCCACATCCGAGGGCTTGGTCCCCGGCCCGAAGCCCGCGTCGAAGCCCAAGTCCAGTGCCAGCTTGTGGTCCACGCGAGGCCCGCCTAGCAGCAGCGTCACCCTCCCGTGGAGGCCCTTGGCCTTGGCGACATCGATGAACTGGCGCGAGTTGTCCTTGTGCACGTCGCGCTGGGTGACGATCTGGCTCACGAGGATGGCGTCCGCGTTCTTCGCCACGGCCTTGGCGATCAGATCCTCGTTGGGCACCTGACTGCCGAGGTTGTACGCCTCGAACCACGGGTAGCGCTCCAGGCCATAGTCGCCCGCGTAGCCCTTCATGTTGAGGATGGCGTCGATGCCCACTGTGTGCGTGTCCGTGCCGGTACACGCGCCGAACACGACGATGCGCCGCTTCACCTTCTTCTCGATGAAGGCGTTGAGATCGTCGAACCCCATCTTCTTGATGACGACCTCGGGGACGTCGATCTCGGCGTAGTCGATGTACATGCCCGAGCGGGCGTACACGATGAAGAAGGAGTAGTTGTCCGCGGCGCGCTCGGCGGCGGCCACCTTCACGTCGGAGAAGCCCATCTTCTTCGCGAACTGGGCGGCGGCCTCCTTGGCCTTCTCCGAGAGTGGCACCGGGAGCGTGAACGACAGCTGCACCACGCCGTCGTCACGCCGATCTCCATAGGGCCGGATGATCTGCTTGGTCGGCTTCACCATGAGGCTACTTCCCCTTCGAGTACGAAACGCTCTGGGTGATCTTCGCCACCACCGGCTCGAACTCGTCCTTCTTCTTGTCGTTGCCGGAGAAGATCATCGACCAGGTGGTCTTCCCGTTGCAGCCCACGTAGGTGATGGAGCGCACCTTCTCGGAGCCCGCCTCGTTGGCGTTGTCCAGGTTGACGCGGCGAGCGGCCGGGTTCTTGCCGAGCTTCAGCTTCTCCCAACCCTCGGCGCCCATGGCGGCGAGGATCTTGTCCAGGCACACGTCTGCCTTCATGCCGGCTGTCTGCACGGCGCCCACGTCCAGGGTGAAGAAGACCTCACCGGTGGGGGACTTGAACTTCTCGGTGCCCTCTTGCGAAGAGCGCTCCCAGGAGGCCGGCGCCTGAAGGGACAGCGTCTTGACCTGGTACTTCTTCATCGCATCGGGGGAGCCGCCACTGCTGGCGGCCAGGGCCACCGTCAACACCAGGGAACCGATCATGAGTGCGAACCCTCCAGGATCTCCAGGAATGGATTGAAGTAATCGGGCCCCTTCTCCAGCACGCCATCCAGGCCCTTGCCGCCCGTCTCCTCACGCTTCACGTCTCCGAAGCGCCCCTTGCCGATGGCAGCCACCATGCCCTCCTTGTGGCACTCCTCGAGCAACTCCATGGCCTTGGCGAAGACTTCACGGGCGCGGTTGGCGATCTTGCCGTCCTCGCGCACGGTGAACTCCTCGTCGATGCCGCGGGCGGCGCGGTGGATGTACGCGGCCGACTTCAGCGCCACATAGCGATCCGCCAGGAGCGGGGTGTGCATGGCCTCGGTCATCATCCCGAGAAGCTGGATGCCCTGCCGCGTCCAGATGGCCACCAGGTCCGCCATCACGTCGTAGGCATGGCTGAAGAAGATGTCCGTCTCCTTGTGCTTGGTGGGCGGCATGTACTTCAGCGGCGCGTCCGGGAAACAGCGGCGCACCAGCATGGCCTGGGACAGCTCCAGCAGCAGCGTGTCCGCGCGGTACGGATCGATCTCGTATGAGTGGCCGATGCCCAACTGCCAGTCCTTGAGGCCCGCGCGCTTGGCGAAGGACTCGTTGATGAACTGGCTGGCGATGACGGTGTGGGCCGCATCGTAGGCGTCCGCGGTGGTGATGTAGTTGTCCTCGCCGGTGTTGATGATGATGCCGGCCAGGGCGCAGATGCGGCGGCTGAAGTACTGATCGATGAACGTCCGCCGCATGTTGATGTCGCGGAAGAGGATGCCGTACATCGCGTCGTTGAGGAGCATGTCCAGCTTCTCGTAGGCCGCGCAGAAGGCGATCTCGGACATCGCCAGGCCGGACGAGTAGTTGGTCAGCTGGATGTAGCGCTTGAGCTTCCGGCTCTCATCGTCGAGCGCCTCCCGCATGATGCGGAAGTTCTCCTGGGTGGCGTACGTGCCGCCGTAGCCCTCGGTGGTGGCACCGTGGGGCACGTAGTCCAGCAGCGACTGCGCGGTGGAGCGGATGACGGCGATCACGTCCGCTCCAGCCTGAGCGGCCGCACGCGCCTGATCCACGTCGTCATAGATGTTGCCCGTGGCGACGATCACGTACTTGTGCGGCGCCGGGGACATGGGGAACTGTTGGCGCAGCTCGTTGCGCTGGGCGATGCGCGACTGGAGATCCTCGAGCGCGGCGCGGGCCTCGGCGCGTACCTCGGCGCGCAGGTGCTGCTCCTGCTCTGGCGGCAAGGGCCCCAGCTTCTCGGTGGGCAGCGCGGTGAGGCGCTCCACGGCCTCCAGCGGGCTCTTGGCTCCCAGCTGCAGCGCGCGGCCGTACCAGTAGGCGGCCCCGCGGTTGAGCACCCCAGCGGCCTTCAGCTTGTCCACCATGAGGTTGGCCAACGGCACCCCGCGGGCTCCCGCGCCCGAGATGCCAAAGAAACGCAGCACGGTGCGCTCGATGGACACCGTGGTGTTGCGGCGGATGAGATCGAAGATCGGGTTGACGATCTCCTCAGCCAGCTTGCGCGCGTGCGCAATCTGCTCGTCTTGGATGAACGGTCCCGGCATGGGCGTACCCTACATCTAAAGGGTTATAAATGCTGAACTTTTCCGCTTCACGGGCATTGCGGGGATGACGCTTTGCAGCACGGGAGACGGCTCGCCCTCCTCCCAGGCCCGCCCACGAGAGTACTTCTTGACGGTGCCCGGGCCGGCCGCTCGGATGGCTGGCCTATGACCGACCCGCTCCTGACCCGAGCTGAAGCCTCGAAGTATACGCAGACCTCCCGTCACTCGGATGTGCTCGCTTTCGTGGACGAGCTGTGCCGCCGCACGAAGCTCGTTCGACGGGTGGACTTCGGACAGAGCGGTGAGGGGCAACCCCTGGTGGCGCTCATCGTCAGCGACCGCGCCTGCTTCACGCCCGAGCTGGCTCGCAAGCAGAAGAAGATCGTGGTGATGGTGGAGGCCAACATCCACGCCGGCGAAGTCGAGGGCAAGGAATCCGTGCTCGCGCTCGCGCGGGATCTGACGCTCACCTCGCTCGGGAAGAAGCTGCTGGACAAGCTGTGCCTGGTGCTGATTCCGAACTTCAACCCGGATGGCAATGACCGCATCAGCCCGAACAACCGCAAGCTCGATCTGAAGAACCTCGAGGGCCAGGTGAACCCCGAGGGCGGCGTGGGCATGCGCTACACGGGCGAAGGCTGGAACCTCAACCGCGACAGCATGAAGCAGGAGGCTCCGGAGACCCGGAACCTGGCGAAGCTGTACCAGGCGTGGTGGCCGCACCTCTTCATCGACTGCCACACCACGGACGGGAGCATCCACGCCTTCGATCTCACCTACGACACGTCGCACTCCAACGAGCCGCTCTTCTCGGAGCTGCGCGCCTTCAACCGCGAGATGCTGGAGCGCGTGGCGGGCGAGGTGAAGAAGCGCCACGGCTTCGACAGTTTCTGGTACGGCAACTACAAGACCGAGGGGGATCCCCGCTCGGGCTGGCACACCTACCCCGCCCTGCCGCGCTTCGGCAGCCACTACCGAGGGCTGCTGGGCCGGATGGACGTGCTGCTGGAGACGTACAGCTACATCGACTTCCCGCGTCGCTGCGCGGTGATGCGGGCGTGGCTGCTGGAGCTGTTCCGGGATGCGGCGAAGAAGGCCAAGGCCTACCGCGCCATCACCGAGGCCGAGGAGGAGCGCATCATTGCTCGCGGCGAGTCCCCCGATGTGCAGCAGCTGGTCGGCATCAACTATGGAGTGGCCACGCGCGATGACAAGGGCGCGCTGGTGTTCGAGTACCCAGCCCACGCGAAGCCGGGCGACGAGGCTCGGCTCCTCTCGTTCGACGAGGCGAGCATCACCGAGCGCCGCTACCCGGGGAAGCGCCGGAAGGTCTACAAGGCGCCCCACCACCGGACGTTCGTGCCCACGCAGGCGGTGAGCACGCCCTCGGCGTACCTGGTGCCCGCGGAGCTGGGCGCGAGGCTCGAAGGGCATGGCATCCGCTTCGAGCGATTGGAGGCTCCGCGGCGCTTCACGGTGGACAGCTACCGGGTGGCCCGGCGTGAGGAAACGTTCAGCCCTGATGTGGCGACCAACGTCCCGCCGCCCGGAGAGTCCGAGGTCCCGCTCAGCCAGAAGCCCAAGCCGGTACGCTTCGAGACGGTGCTGACGGTCGCCCCCGAGCGCACCACGCGCGAGTTCCCCGCCGGGACGCTGTACGTGCCCACCGCGCAGCGCGCCGGGACGCTGGTGGTATACCTACTGGAGCCGCACTCGGACGACGGCTTCACCCGCTGGCAGTTCGTCGACGGGCTCATCACCGTGGGCGAACTGCACCCGGTCCACCGCGTAGTGAGCGCGGCCACTGCTCCCAAGAAGGCCGAGTAGAGGTACGGCCCCTCCCTCTCGAGGGGGTCTTGGGCCGGACTTGGAACCAACTGGTATGCCTGTCGTACCAGTTGGCTCAGCGGGTTCCCGACAGGGCAGGCGGGTTCGGGCTCGGGGGGCTGGCGGTGAGCGGTCCGTGCTCGCGCATGAGGGTTCAATGTGGGACAACGCGTTGAAACTCCATCTCGTCCGGCCCCGCCATGAGCCTCTCGCCGCCCATCACTCCGCCTTCCGAACTCACCTCCGCCCTGCGTGAGCGCGGCTATGCCGTCCTCAGCCGCGAGGGTTTCTGCCAGTTGGTGGGAACTGAAGCTGCGGCGCTCGAGGCTCTGCGTCCCACCTGGGATGACCTGGCGCCCGATACCTATCTCCGCGATGGAGGCCGCTATCGTTCGCGTCGGCACTCGTGCTTCATCGTAGAAGGGGAGCAGGTCCGTCAGGTGCCGCATCGCGCGCACTGGCAGCCCATCGAGTACAACGCGCTGCACGGCGGTCTGGAGCGGTGGTTCGAACCGGTGATGCCCACGGTCACCGAGCAGCCAGTCTGGACGCGGATGCTTCAGACGCTCGCCGCGAGTTGCTCCGCGTTGAAGGGAGCGCAGCCGTGGTACGTCGAGGCGCACCAGTTCCGCATCGACACGACGGATGGCATCGGCCGGCCGACTCCCGAGGGAGCGCATCGCGACGGAGTCGACTTCGTGGCGGTGGTGTTCATCGGACGCACGGGCATCAAGGGCGGAGAGACGCGCGTGTTCGAAGCGAACGGGCCGCATGGCATCCGCTTCACGCTGAGCGAGCCATGGTCCGCGCTGCTGCTGGATGACGAGCGCGTCATCCACGAGAGCACGCCCATCCAACCGCTGGCGGACCGGGGGCACCGGGACACACTGGTGCTCACCTTCCGCGCGAACGGGTTCCAGGGTCCGAAGTAGACTGAAATCTCCAATCCCCCAGAACCACTCGGCTTTTCTCAGCGGGAGTGCTCGCTTCTTACGGCCACTGAACCCTTGCCTCCAGCACAAGCGAGCGCATCCTGTGGTCCGGACTGTGAGCAAGACCTAAGATCGCACCATGGCGCGCCCGACCGTCTCCGACCTGCTGCACCTGAGTGTTGCCGAACGGCTCCAGCTGATCGAAGACCTCTGGGAGAGCCTGGCAGCACATCCCGAGCAGTTGGAGCCCCCTCGCGAGCAACTGGCTGAACTGGAACATCGGCTGAAGGAGTTGGACGAGAATCCCGAAGCTGGTGAGTCCTGGGAGCAGGTCAAATCACGGATCCTCGAGTCGTTGTGAAACGCGAGCTGGAAATCCGTAAGCCCGCCCGGGCCGACATGACGGATGCCGCCAAGTGGTATGAAAAACAGACCAAGGGCATGGGGGTGAAGTTTCTTCGAGAACTTGAGTCGTGCCTCGCGAGCATCAAGCGCAGTCCTGAGCGCGCCTCCCTTGTCCATCCACGTGTCAGACGCGCACTGCTCCACCGCTTCCCCTATGGGGTCTTCTATGTGGTGGATGAGCGCCGAATCCGCGTGATTGCCTGTCTCCACGTTCGTCGGGAACCGGCAACCTGGAAGAGCAGGACCTGAAGCACCTGTCGCTCAGACGTAGCGCGTCTCGAACAGCTTGCGGAGCGCGGGCTCGGAGCGCAGCAGGTCCAGCGTCAGGTCCGCGTGGCCGGGCGCATAGCCGTTGCCCACCAGCATGGTCACGTCCTTGCCCACGCCCTCCGCGCCGAGCGCCGCTGCCGTGAAGCTGGTCGCCATCGAGAAGAAAATCACCGTCCCCCCGTCCTTCACGGACAGGATCGACGCCATCTCCGTGTTCCCCACCGAGGCGCAGTTCACGACCAGATCACACAGCGCTCCGCCCGTGGCCTGGGACACCGCCTCCATCACGTCCACCGCCTGCGTGGCATCCACCTTCAACGCCGTGTCACACAAGCCAATGCCGGACAGTGCCGCCAGCGCCTTCTCGGAGATGTCGAGCGCCAGCACCTTCCCCTGCCCCTTCAGGTCCCGCCGAGCCTGAGCCAGGCACAGCGCCCCGCTCTTGCCCGCGCCCAACACCGCCACCGTCATCCCCGGCCGCACGTACCGCGCCACCAGCGCCGGAGCACCACACACGTCCAGCGCCGCCAGCGCCAACGTATCCGCCATGTCCGAAGGCAGCTTCGCGTAGATGCCCGAGGCAAACAGAATCGCATGGCCTCGGATGTCCACCCGGTCGATCTCCGGGTGCACCGCCTTGATCTCCTCGATCACCAGCGGCGTCAGCGACAGGCTCACGAGTGTGGCGATCCGATCACCCGGCTTCAGCACCTCACGAGCCGGATGCTTCGGGCCGATCTCCTTCACCCGCCCCAGCAACATGCCGCCCGAGCCCGTCACGGGGTTCTGCATCTTCCCGCGCTCGCGGACGATCTCTTGGATGCGCGCGGCGATGCGCCCAGGCTCCCCGCCCACCTCCTCCTTGATCTGCTTGAAGGAGGCCGCGTCGATGTTGAGGCTCTCCACATCGATGAGCAGTTCCGCCTCGCGGCACGGCAGCGCGGGATCCAGCTTGCGCGCACGCTGAGGAAGCACACCCTTCTCGCCGAGGACCCGAGACAACCCGTAGAGATCGATGCCCATGTCCCGCTCTTACTCCCGCGCCATGCGCGGCACCAGGAACCCCAACGAGCGCTCGAAGCGGTACGTCACCCCCGAGTGCGAGTCATCGAACTCCTCGTGGGCCAGCTCCGCGCCGCTGGCCTTGAACTCCTCAGCCAGCATGCGCGTGCCCCAGCGCAGGTTGAACTCGTCCCGAGTCCCGCAGTCGAGGAACACCGACTTCACCTTGCGGAACGCATCCAGGAACTTCGGCACGAAGCGCACCGGATCGTGCACCAGCCAGCGGTTCCACACATCCAGCTTCAACCGCGCCGTCTGCAGATCGAACGGGAGCTCGAGGTTGAGCGGCTCGCCCTTCTTCGGCGAGTACGCCGCCGCCATGGCCAGCACGTTGATCACCGTGAAGTCCTCGCCGCGAGGCTTCGTCTCCCGCGAGCGCTTCTTGAAGTCCTGGTACCAGGCCTCCACCCCGCCCGCCTTCAGCAGCGCACTGGCCGCCTTGGGCAGATCCGGCAGGTAGCAGTACTCGAAGTAGCAGTCGCCGGCGTGGCTCCCCAGGTGGCTGAACAGCTCCGGGTGGTAGCGCCCCATCACCAGCGCGCCATAGCCCCCCGAGCTGTGCCCCACCACCGCCCGCGAAGCCGCCTTCGGCAGCGTCCGGTACGTGCGGTCCACGAAGCCCACCACGTCCTTGGCCACGTAGTCCCGGTAACGACCGATCGCGTCACTGTTGATCCACTGGCTGCCGCCCAGCGCCGTCCACCCGTCCGGGAACACTCCGATGACGGGAGGAATCGTCCCCGCCTCGACCAGCGCGTCCAGCCGATCCAGCGCACTCAGGCCGAATGCCGAAACGTTCGTCCACGAGGCCCCGCTGTTGGAGAAGGCATGCAGGAAGTACACGACGGGATAGCGCTGCGTGCCCTCGCTGTAGCCGGGCGGCAGATACACCCTCAACTGCCGGCGGGCCACGTCCGCCAGCGGGTTGGACTCCAGCGCGGGCGACGGCAGCTCGCGCGTCTCGAGTACTCCCTTCATCCGTGAAACCCCCTCCGGGCCTCCCTCTCAGGAACGGGAGCCGGGTTGCTTTCCGAAGATCTTCATCACCTGCTGCAAATCGTCCCACGCCTTCTTCTTCTCGTGTGGGCTCCGGAGGAGGTACGCAGGGTGGAAGGTCGGCATCAGCTTCACTCCCTGGTACTCGCGCCAGTTCCCCCTCAGGCGTGTAATGGGTGTGGAGTCCCGAAGCAACGTCTGTGCGGCGAATTTCCCCAGCGCCACGATGACCTTGGGCTGCAGCGCCACCAACTGCGCGCGAAGGAACGGCTCGCACGCGGCGATCTCGTCCGGTTCCGGGTTGCGATTGCCCGGCGGCCGGCACTTCACCACGTTGCAGATGTAGACCTGGTCCCGGGTGAACCCCATGGCCTGAATCATCTTCGTCAGGAGCTCTCCCGCAGGCCCCACGAAGGGCACACCCTGCAGGTCCTCTTGCTCTCCCGGACCCTCGCCCACGAAGACCAGCTCCGCCCGGGGATTCCCCACCCCGAAGACGAGGTTCTTGCGCCCCGTACACAGCTTGCAGCGCCGGCAGTCACCCAGCTCGCGCCGGATTTGATCCAAGGTGGGGATCTCTCCCTCCACCACGCCCGGCAGGGGGCCCGGGTACGGCGGCGCTTGCTGCGGTACGTCAATGAGCATCCCGCTGCTGGCCGCCGCGGAGGACCGGGCCGGAGCCGGGCGCGAAGGAGCCTCGGAAGACACCGCGCGAGGCGCCGGGGCCGAGCTGGCGGAGACGGGAGGAGCCACAGGCCGGGACACCGGAGGCGGCGCTGGAGTCGGTTCAGGTGCGACAGCGGCCGCGGGCTCTGGAGCCGCGGGACTCTCCGTCCCTGAAGGCGCTTTCGCGGGGCGAGCACCCAGCATCGCCCGGAGTGAACCCGCGCGCTCGGCGGCCTGCTTCGCCGCATCGACGAGCAGCGCGCGGCCTCCCGCCTCCTCCTGCCACAGCAGATGGCGGCGCAGGTCTTCTACGACTTCACCCAGTTCCTCGGCGGATTCGTGCGGGTCGCTCACGTTAGCTCGATGGGTAATGGAGGCGGTGCCTCCGGATCAATGAGCCAGCCTGCGCCCGCCCCCCGCACGCTTACCGCACGGGCGGGCACGGCGCCACGGACAACGGCACCATCTTACAGGTAGGCTCTCGCGATTCCAACCCACTGCGTCGGTTTACGCTCCGGGGGCCTGCTGGCCCGCCAGCGCGGGAGACAGGCTCATCAACAGTTGGAGGATGCCCTCGGCGACCTCGCGCTTGCTGCCCTGAAGCTCCCGGGGCTCGCCCGAGCGCGTCAGCACCGTCACCCGGTTGGTGTCCGTCCCGAAGCCCGCGCCGGGCACGGTGACGTCATTGGCGACGATGGCATCCAGCCCCTTGCGCTCCAGCTTCTCCCGAGCGTGCTCCAGCACTCGCTCCGTCTCCGCGGCAAAGCCCACCAGCAGCGGCCGCTTCCGAGCCCCCGCCACCTTCCGCGAGGCCTCCGCGAGCACATCCGGCGTGCGCACCAGCTTCAGTTCCTCGGGGCGCTCACCCTTCTTCACCTTCTGGGGTGCACGCGTCTCTGGCCGCCAGTCGCTCACCGCCGCCGAGGCAATGAACCAGTCCACCGACTCCACCCGAGAGAGCACCTCGCGCGCCATGTCCTCGGCGCTGACCACGTCGACCACCTCAAAGCCCGAGCGCTCCACCGCCCCCACCGGCCCGAGAACCACCGTCACCTTCGCCCCGAGCTTTCGAGCCGCCTCCGCGAGCGCCAGTCCCATCTTCCCCGTCGAGGGATTCGAGATGAACCGCACCGGATCCAGGAACTCGCGCGTAGGGCCAGCGGTGATGAGCACGCTCCGGCCCGCCAGCGGTCCGCCGCCCAGCCGGGACGCCGCCGCGGCCACGATGAACTTCACCTCCGCCAGGCGCCCGGCCCCCACGTCTCCGCAAGCCAGCATCCCCGCTCCGGGCCCCACGAATGCGTAGCGAGGATCCGCCGCCAGCGCCGCCACGTTCTCCTGCGTCAGGCGGTTCTCCCACATGGCCACGTTCATCGCCGGAGCCAGCAGCACCGGGCCTCGGAAGGCCAGCAGCGACGTCGTCACCGCATCCCCGGCCATCCCCGCTCGGATGCGGGCCAACAGGTCGGCCGTCGCGGGCGCCACCACATAGAGATCCGCCCAACGCGCCAGGTCCAGGTGGCCGAAGTTCCCCTCTTGGTGGGGATCGAAATAGTTCGTGAGGACGGGGTGCCCACTGAGTGCCTGGAAGCTCAGCGGGGTGACGAACTCCTTGGCCGCCTCTGTCATGGCGACGCGCACCTCGGCGCCCGCACGCCCGAGTTCGCGCACGAGATCGCACGCCTTGTACGCCGCGATTCCTCCGCCGACTCCCACGACAACCCGGCGGCCCTGCAATGCCGACACGTCCATGGGACTTCCTTATGCGCGGGCGAGCGGGCTCGCAACCTCACGGCGCACGGTCAGCGCACCAGCGAGAGTTCCTGCGAGCCCGGAACGTCCACCGTCCGGATCACCGGCCCCTCTGGGGTCTCCGAGTGGAAGTTCCCCCACACCACCGTGTACCGCCCCGGCGGCAGCCCTTGCAGCGTCACCCGCTCCGAGCGGGGTTGGTAGATCATCTGCCCGTAGCTGGCGCGCATCAGCTCCGTAGGAGGACTACCCACGGCGGCCACGTTGCCCGCCACCACCCAGAGGGCCTTGCCTCGCTCCGGCCTGATGACGATCGTCAGGGAGCCGGAGCCCGGTGCCGGTCCGATGTTCAGCCGCTGTTCCGTGCCATCAATCCGCACGAGCAGCGCAGGCTCCCCCGCGAACTCGCGATCCGCTCCGAGCATGAAGCGGTAGTTGCCCGGCGCCAGATCCACGCTGTACTGGCCATCTGGCCCCGTCACCACGACCACCGGGTCTCCCCGATCCGCGTTCACCCCCTCGAGCTGATAGCCCGCCGCGGGCTGACCGCTCGCCAGGTACACGGAGCCGGACACACGTGTCGCCGGCCGCAGGATGAGCTCCACCGGCCCATCATCCGAACGGGTGAGGGCCTGCGTCGCACTCAGCCGGCCCTTGCGCGCCGACACCGAGAACTGCGCCACGTACGGTGGACTGGAGAGCGTGAACCGCCCATCCGGCCCGGAGAGCACGGACTCGTCACACACCTCGCAGCTCACCACTGCGTCCCCTACCGGGGATCCGCTCTCGTCGCGAACCAGGCCGGAGAGCGTCGGAGCCCGCTGCAGCACCAGATCGCCGAGGTCCGGCGTCACGGGCCGATCCACCATCAGTGGCTCGTACCCCTGCGCATCTACCGAGACGATGACGCGATCGCCCGCAACGGGCAGCGCCACCTCGAAGCGCCCGTCCGGCGAGGACACGTCATGCTCGTCCAGGCGGAAGCGCTTCACTGGAGCCCCATCGTCTCCCACGACCCGGCCCCGGAAGACGGGGCGGCGCTTGAGCACCACCTTCACGGGAGGCCCACCCGGGCGGCCCTCGGCCCGATCGATCTGGTCATACCCGGGGTGCCGAGCCTCCACGCGGTAGGTGCTCTCCGGACGCAGCGCGCGGATCTCGAAGTGCCCGCGAGCATCGCTCGCCACCGGCTCACCGCCGCGAGGCATCACCACCAGCGTGGCCCCAGCCACGGGCGCGCCCTGATCATCCGCCACGTCTCCCGTGATCGAGGCGCCTGGCTTGAGCTCGGCGGTAGCCTTCGTGACCTGCCCGTCCGCCACCTGCACCTGCTGGCGCTCCGAGGGCAGGTAGTCCGGATGCGAGGCCACCATCCAGAAGGTGCCCACCGGCAGGCCGCGCATGGGCACCACGCCGTCCGGCCCCGAGGGACGATCACTGCGGAAGATGCCCTGCTGATCGACCCAGAGGACGACGTCCGCACCCTCCACGCGGCGGCCCTCGGACATCACCGTCACCTCCATGGCAGCGGCCTGCTCCAGCTCCAGCCGCACCCCGGAGGCGGGCGCCGTCACCTTCACCTTGCCGCCACCCCACTCCGAGTGGTGCGCGTGCAGCTCATACAGGCCCGGCGTCGGCACCTGCGCCGTGAAGCGGCCATCCACATCCGCGAACACGCTGTCGCCCGTCGGCTGGACGAGCACGGAGACGTTGGGTGCGGGCCGACCGTACTCGTCGATCACCTGGCCGGAGATGAGCGTCGCCTGGGACATCTCCAGTTCGAGCTGCGTCTCCCCGGCCTTCACTCGCGCGGGGAGGTCCACGTCCCGGAAGCCCTCGGCATGCCCGGACAGCATGTAGTCGCCCACCGCCAGTGGCCCCAACTCCACGAGCGCTCCCGTGGCGGCCTTCTCCTTGCGGATCACCTCGCCCTTGGCGGTGCGCAGCGTCAGCTCGGGCTGAGGCACCGGCTGGCCCGCATCATCCACCACGGTCACGAGCAGCTTGCCCGCCTCCTCCAGCTCCAGCGTCACCTGGGTGACCCGCTCTTCCAGCGTGAGGATGCGAGGCGCCGAGCCCAGGTTCCCCGCCTCGGCGGTGATGACCACCTCGTCCGGGTACAAGCTGGTGAACCGTGCCGGCTCGCCCTTCGTGCGCAGCTCGCGCGACAGGTGATCGCCCTTCACGCGCACGGTGGCCGGCACGGCGGCCCCGTCGTGCACCACCCTCACCTCCAGGGTCCGAGAGGGCGTCAGCCGCAGGTTCACCGGCTGCGGGCCCGCCTCCACCTGGGCCTCCACCGAGGGCAGGAAACCCTCCGCGTTGGCGACGACGTAGAAGGGCCCCTCGCCCAGCCCGTCCAGCGTGAACACGCCATTACTGCCCGCCACCGCATCATCCGGCAGCGAAGTCCTCCGAGACACCGCGTACACATGCGCGCCCGGCACGGGTTGCCCGGCGTCATCCAGCACCTGACCGGTGATGCTGCGCAGCGGAGGCAGGTACAGCTCCACGGGCTCGCCCGGAGCGGCGCGCTGCCGCATCGCCACGCCGTACCCCGGCGCCTTCGCCCATACCGAAAAGGACACTCCCGCCAGGTGCTGGAAGCGGAACTTCCCTTGAGCATCCGTGCGCGCGGTGAGCCGCGGCGTCAGGAAGCCGTGCTCATGCTCGAAGAACGCCAGCGTCTGGAGACCACTCTCTCGCGCCGGGCAGGACAGCAGCGGCAGACCACACTCCTCGCAGCGCACGGAGGTGATCGTCTTCTGCGCGCTCGCCGCGAGGAACACCTCCGCACCGGCGATGGGCTTCCCGGACGGATCCAGCACCCGGCCCGTGAGCCCCAGCCCCTCGGCTTCTCCGGAGGACACATCCACTTCCTGGAACTCAGGCAGCGCTCGAGGCCCTGAGCCTCCAAGAGCCGCTGACTGCACGGTCCGTGAGGGCTCGGGCCGCAGCCAGAACCAGGCCGCGCCGACCACCAGGAGAGCCGCCACCCCTATGACAAGCCATTTGCGCATCGGATGCCAGACGGGACCTTAGTCCGCGGCGAGCCCGCCAACTGCCCTTCTTTACGGGAAATTCCCTGCTCGTCCTGCGCTGGACGTCCTTCCCCTTCGGGAGAAGACTCACATTTCCGCTGCTCAGTTGTGGGCAATGCCTCGGCCCTGGAGCTGGGCCCTGCACCGGACACGTCCCCGGCCCCTGTCATAGTGCCTACGCACTCCTCTGCCTCGCGCGGGGGATGCACATTCCCTGGGGGGGAACCATGAGCAATCCAACCTGGTCGCAAGACTTCCTGGACTCCATGCGGGAGCAATGTGATCCACCCGCGGACGAGGCCGTCCGCCTCCTCTTCGAGCGGGAGAAGATCACCGCGGCCAACGCCCTGATGAAGCAGCTGGTGATCAACGAGAACGTCTCCGTGGAGATGCTCGCGCCGCCGCTGAGGGATTACTTCCAGCGGAGCGGCCAGTTGCCCTCCTGGACGGACATGACGCTCGTCCACCAGGGGGAAGAGCTCTTCAGCCGCTACGGTCCCCACATCATCACCGCGCTCTTCTGCGCCTCCCTGCCCTCCTGCTACGCCGCCGCGAAGGGGGTGCAGGTGCTCCACCTCACGGCGAGGCTCGAGACCGACCCGTACCGCCGCATCATGGAGACGGCGCAGATGATCGTCGACGTCATGGCGCCGGGAGGCCTGGTTCAAGGAGGCCGCGGCGTGCGGTCCGCGCAGAAGGTCCGCCTGATGCACGCGGCCGTGCGCCACCTGATCCGCCGCAGCGGCCACTGGAACTTCGCGTGGGGACAACCCATCAACCAGGAGGACATGGCGGGCACGCTGCTCTCCTTCTCCACCGTCGTGCTTCAGTCGCTGGAGAAGATGGGCTGCGTGCTCTCGGACACCGAGCGGCAGGCCTACTACCACGCGTGGCGTGTGGTGGGATACGTGATGGGCATCGATGAGCGCTTGCTCCCGGAGCACGTGACGGAAGGCTTCCGGTTCCAGGAACTCATCCAGCGCCGGGTCTACGGCCCCACTCCCGAGGGACGCACGTTGACCCAGGCGCTCCTGGAGATGATGGAGCACTCTCTGCCCGGCAACGTCTTCGACAACATGCCGGCCACCCTCACGCGATACCTGATCGGCGATTCCGCGGCGGACCTGCTCGCGGTGCCGCCCTCGAACTGGACGCGCGCGCTCCTCGGTCCCCTCAAGGTACTCGGCTGGGTGAGCGATGACGTGGTCAACCTGCAGGGCCCCCAGGCCTCGAAGCTGATCGGACTGGTGAGCCGCAAGCTGCTCGACGGGCTCTTGTGGGTGAACCGTGGACCGGATCGGGTGCCCTTCCGCCTGCCCACCACGCTGCGCGAGTCCTGGAACGTGCAAGGCTGGGAGCGAGCCTGACGGCTACAAACCGGCTCGGGGCGGAGGCTCGCCGAGCGCCAGCACGGGCTCCCGCCCCTTCCGGTCCGCCTTGCGCTCCAGGCGGGTGATGCGGTGGCGCTGCTCCTCGGGAGACTCGGCGGTGGTGGTGAGCCGCGCGTGGTGCAGGGCTCGGGCCGGATCCTTGAGCGCATGCTCGTACAGCTTGGTCAGCGCCAGGTGGAGGGGCGCAGCCTGGGTGCCCCGAGCGGACGTGAGCGCCTGCTGGAGCAGGGCCACGGCCTCCTTCGGGTCTCCAGCCCGCCGTGACAGCTGGGCGGCCAGGGTGAGCGCCGCGACGCCCACCATGCCGCCTCCCTTCGCCGCGGCCCGAGCAAAGGACTGCGCCCGAGCGGGATCCCCTGCTCGCATCGCCACGCCCGCGAAGCCGAGCAGATCGCGCGGGTCCTCCTCCTCCGCACGGGTCGTCCGGAAGCGCCGCACCAGCTCGCCCAGCAACGCCGCCAGGAGCAGGAGATCGTTCGCGTTGTGCTCCAGCACCGGCGTGAGGGCCGAGCTGCTCCCGCCGCGCAGGAAGCGGAAGTAGAGATCCGGGATCAGCGAACCGTCCACGTCATCGACCCGGCGGTGCCCGAGGATCTGCTCCTCCAGATGCACCAGCCGCGTGCCGGAGCCGCGGTGCTTGAACACCCGCCGCGAGCAGTGCAGCAGATCGAGGTGCGGCAGCTCCGCGGGAACGGGCACGCGGTTGAGCACGAAGCGGGTGCGCAGCAGCGGCCAGTCGAAGCTCTTCCCGTTGAAGGTCACCAGACAGGAGGACTCGGCCATGCGCTCGGCCAGCACTCGAAGCATGGGGGCTTCCTCACCCAGCCGGCGCAGGAAGAGCTGATGCACCCGGAGCGAGCGATCCTCGAACCAGGCGAGCCCCACGAGAAAGGGCACCGTGCCCGTTCCTCCCGCGAGCCCGGTCGTCTCCGTGTCCAGGTAGAGCACGCGGCGGAAATCCACGCCCGCCAGCCGGGGATCCAGCGCGAGGCTGGCCACCAGCGGAGCCTCCACCTCGCACGCGCCCGCCACAGGAGCCGAGCCATGGTGGTGGTCCGGCGCGAGCACGCGCTCGGCGACGTGGACGAGCCCATGAGGCGTCGTCCGAGGCTCGGCGGGCAGCGGCCCCGGAGGCAGCGGGACCGTCGTCCTCCGGCGTGCCTGCGTGGCGCCCTGACGTTCGGCGTAATCGCCGAGCATCTTGCGCAGCGCCGCGATGCGAGGATCCTGGGGCTTCGGCGCTTCGGGCGCGGGGGCCACCGGAGCGGCAGGGACCGGCTCCGGCGCGGGAGGCGCAGGGGCAGCCACCCCCGGCTTGCCGCCAGGGCCGACACCGGAGAGCCGTGCCAGCTTGCGCTTCAGGTCCACCAGCCACCTCGCCTACTGCGTCCTCACTCCGAGCGCCGACAGGATCTCCAGGCCCAGGGCCTTGCGAGGATGAGGCTCCACCCGCACACCTCCCGGCAAGGTGCCTGCCGCCGGGCCGATGCACGCGGGACAGCCGTCCTCGCACGAGCATGACTCCAGGAGGCGCTGCGCACGCCACAGCAACTCCTGGCGCTGATCGAAGAGTCGCGCGGCCAGCCCCACGCCACCGGGCACATTGTCATAGAGGAAGATCGTCGGGTCGAACCCCACCGCCCCATCCTTGCGCGGCGGCCCGTCGGCGTCGTCCTTGCTCCCGAGCGTCTTGCCCAGATCGCGCGGATCGATCATCAACCCCACGCAGGCCACGGTCCGCATTGCATTCGCGAGCCCGCGCAGGGCATCGATGACCGCGGGGCGCGGCGCGTTCATGGAGCGCACGACCGTCTCCGGCACCGTGAGCCAAACGGAGGTGGTGTGCATCTGCATCTCCGGGAGGTTCACGTCGCCATAGCCGACGTTCTCGTGGGTGTGGAACTTGATCTTCTTGTAGCCCACCACCTTCTCGATGACGCTCACCTCTCCGAACCCCGAGCGCAGGTCCGGCCCCATGGGGGCTTCCTGATCCGCCTGGATGACGTTCACGCGGACGTAGGTCATCGCGTCGGTGAAGTAGTCGGGGGCCACCTTGCGCACGTAGGCCTTGTGGTTCTCGTAGTCGAAGCGCTCCACCTGATACTGCTCGGCCTCGTGCTGATAGATGGCCTGCTCGTGCAGCATGGTGTGCGCGGAGCGGAAGTCCATCTCGGCCAGGGTCCGATCCGTGCCCAGCTCGATGATGACCACGTTGTCCCAGCCCACGCTGCGCAGCGAGACGTGGTTGGCCGGATACGCATCCGAGGACCAGTGGAACATCTGGCGGCCCTCGGGGCCGGGGGACGGGTGCACGACCTGGTGCTGTGTGAGGAACCCGAGCGCATCGGTGGTGGCCTCTGCGGGCACGTCTCCGAACGAGTCACCCTCCTCGAAGGGCAGCTCGAAGGCGGCGCACTTCAGATGCTGGACGAGGATCTCCACATTGTCCGGATCGATGCGCGCATGCTCCACGGGAGCACCGATCAAGTGACGCGGATCGGCCGCAAGGTACTGATCCAAGGGTGCGCTGGAGGTGACGAGGAGCGCGAGGCTGCCCGCGCCTCGGCGCCCTGCCCGACCGAACCGCTGCCAGAGCGCGGCCACTGAGCCGGGATAGCCTGCGCACACCACCGCGTCCAGGGAGCCAATGTCGATGCCCAGCTCGAGCGCATTGGTGGCCACGACACAGCGGACCTCTCCGGCCCGGAGGGCGGCCTCGGTGGCGCGGCGGGTGCCTGGCAGATAACCACCGCGATAGCCCTGGATGAGCGCGGGGTCCAGCTTCTCCTCGACGAACCGGTCCCGGAGGTACTTGAGCATCACCTCGACCGAGTTGCGCGACTGGCCGAACAGCAGCGTGGACACGTTGGAGCGCACCAGATCCGCCACGAGCCGCACCGCGCTCTTGAGATAGCTGGCGCGGATGCCCAGCTCCGCGTTCACCACGGGCGGGTTGTAGACCATGACGCGGCGCTCGCCTGAAGGCGCCCCGCTCTCGGAGACGAGTTCCACGGGTCGGCCCAGCATGCGCTCGGCATGGGCCTTCGGGTTGCCGATGGTGGCCGAGGCGAAGATGAAGACGGGCGACGAGCCATGGAAGCGCGCCACGCGCTGGAGCCGGCGCAGCACGTTGGCCAGGTGCGAGCCGAAGACGCCGCGGTAGGTGTGCAGCTCGTCGATGACGACGTAACGCAGGTTGGAGAAGAGCCGCGCCCAGTTCGCGTGGTGCGGGAGGATGCCCGTGTGCAGCATGTCCGGGTTGGTGAGCAGGACGCCGCTGCGCTCACGGGCCGCCCGGCGAGCATCCCCCGGAGTGTCTCCGTCGAAGGTGATGGCTCCGTGCTCCAACCCGGCCTCGCGCAACAGCACGCGCAGGGACTCTTCCTGATCGCGGGAGAGCGCCTTCGTGGGGAACAGGTAGAGAGCGCGGGCCTGAGGCTCGCGGGCGAAGCGCTCGAGGAGCGGGAGGTTGTAGCAGAGGCTCTTGCCCGAGGCCGTGGGCGTGGCGATGACCAGGCTCTGCCCGGAGCGCGCGAGCCGGAAGGCCTCGGCCTGGTGGGAGAAGAGCTGCTCGATGCCTCGACCGCGGAGGGCCTGCCGCACGGCGGGGGCGACATCCTCGGGGATGGGGGCATAGACACCCTCCCGAGCCGGAGTCACCTCATCGAGCGCGAAGCAGGGCCAGAGTTGCTTGTCAGCGCGCCAGCCCTGGAGCACGGCGTCGAGCCCGCGAGGCCCGTGCCACGGGATGCGTCGGGCTCCCGTGAAAGCCCCCTCTTCCTTCTCAGGCTTCATGGGGTCGAGCACTGTACAGACGTGCACCCCCTGTAGCAACTGGAGTTCTCACCCTTTGGGCCTTGTCGGCCTCAAGTGTCGAAACGAAAGGCCGTCCCGGCGGCGGAAGCGCGCGTGGAGAACTGCTGGCAGAACTTCTTCAACTCCGCGTAGGGGGCGGTGGGGAGAACCTCGCGGAACTCCAGGTGGGTCACGAGGCAGAAGAACGTGACCTCCAGGTAGCTCAGGCCCCGATCCGGCGGGAGCGCGGCGAGCACGGAGCCCACGTTCTCGTCGAGCCACACCATCATGTTGATCAGCGACTGTCGCATCTTCAGCTGGTGAGGGCTGCTGTCGCCGGCTCCGCCGATCTTGGACATGACCAGCGACACCTCCGTCGACATGGCCTGAAGCGCGAGTTCCTGCGCGTTGGCCAGCACCGGCTGGTCGAGATCCTCGGGCCAGATCACGCGGGGCCTGGAACTCGACCGCCGCCAGAGCTCGCGACAGACGTTGAGCGATCCGAACCAGACCCCTTGGGGCGTCAGCAGGCTCGGGATCTTGAGCGCGGGGTTACCGCCATACTCCGCTGGATCCGAAGACAGGAGATCGCGCACGACCCGAAAGGAGTAATCGACGCCCAACTCCGCGGCGAAGATCCGCGTGATGCGCGTGAAGTGCGAACTCGAACGGCCGATGATGACGGGGGTGCCGAGTTCTTCAGATGTGCCCATATCAGACCTCCGCGAACCGCGTGCGCGTGGCGCCCATTGGAGATGCTCAAGGTACTCGACCCCCCTTCGGGACGGAACACCTGGGCATGACCCACCTTGGTAACCAGTGGCTGCGAGGACGGTCGCGGTAGGGACGGCCCTTCGTCACATGGGCTCGGGCCGCCTCCCGCACAGATCCCAGCGAGCGCTGCTCACGCACTGGGCTCTTGCTTAGGAACTCCTGACTGTGTCAGCAGTACCGAACGAAGTGGCTACTCCTGACTGTGTCAGCAGTGCCGAACCAAGCGGCTACTCCTGACTGTGTCAGCAGTGCCGAGCCGGGCACCGGTCCAGGCGGCACCGTCCGCGAGCGCGGACGGTCCCCGGAGGACTGTTCTCGTAAGTGCCCGTTTTCTCAAGATCCGGTCCGATGACTCAGCGCGGAGGCACGCGCCCACCAATCTCCGGGAAGCGCTCATACGCGCGCAAGAGCGCCTCCAGGTGCACGGGGGTGTCGAGATCCAGCGGCGTCTCTGTGAGCCGAACGACCCACCCGCCCGTCGCAGTGGGCCGCGCCCGGGAGAGCAAGTCCGCATCGCGGGCAGGGTCCGGGAACCCGATGGCCTGTGCGGTGGCTGCCGACCAGTAGTTCAGCCACCCGAGGTGATGGGGTATCGCTGGCGATCGAATGTGCTTGGGAAGGTTGAGAGCTGGGAGCCCCCGGGGCGGAAACCCTGGCTTATGCACCGGATCGATTGTCTGCCCAGCCATCTCCACCGCCGCGATGGGGGCGCACTCCAGGAACAGCAACGGCTTGGCGGAGCGCGCTGCACGTTCGGAGCTTCATTCCACATCCTTTCCTTGAAGAGGCGCGGTGTGGGCCAATGCAGGGCCGCATCTACTCGGGAGACGGCCAGGATGCCCCCCCAGAGCGCACCACGAGGCCTGCGGGCTCTGTTAGTGGAGTGTCCGCGAAGTTTTTGGACATAGTCGCTGCGGCTGTTGTCTGCCGAGAAGGGCCGATACCCAAAGGCGGGTGTGGTTCTCATCCTGAGCAGGGAAGCCACGGACTTGAGGCCCTGGCGGCGACGCATGGTACAAACCTGTTGGACAGTTGGACAGGTTCGGCTCGGTCGCTTCCGGCGGGTCCCCTCGCAAGCTCAGGTACCGATCGCGACCATGTCCAAGAACTTTTAAGACAGTCCACTAGGCGTGACGCTGCCGTTCGTGAACGGAGACTCAACGGCCCCAGAGGACGAGTCCCCAACGAAGGCATGCGCTGCGATGATGACCACCATCCTGTCGAAGCTGGCCGCGCGCGAGCGTGTGGAGTCGCTCACACCAGATCAGCGGCGCTGCCTCGCCGCCCGCCTTTACGAGGAGTGCACCGCGAGCCTGTTGGAAGCGGTTGAAAATGCGCCGGCTGGGAGTTGGGGCGACAGCCCAAGGGTGCGGCGCCTCCATGAGCCCTGGAGCAAGCCATGACCGACGACGACTGGGACAGGCCGTTTCTCACCAAGGAGGAGATGAGAGAGGCTTTCGGCGACCCCAAGGAAGTCACCCCCGAGGTAGTAGCATGGGTCAACGCGAAGGCACGCGAGCTGCGCGCCACCTCCGGGGTGGAGGGGCTCATGGAAGCCTTCGCAGAAGGGCGGCAGCGCTTCCCGAAGTGCGGCAGGACCTGGTCCCTTCTCTACTTTGCCTTCGCCAGCAACGAGGACATAACCCTGCCAGAGCCGCCGAGCGGCTCTCCCTGAAACCCTGCCGCTGCCATTCAACGACTGTCCCGCTGCCCACTGCTTGAACTCCGCACCGGGTATTACCGGCGTCGAGACGCAGCCCTACCTGCTCGGCACTGCCGGAACCGAGCCGGTCTGCGGCTCGCGCGCCGCCAATCCCGCGCCCTTACCAGCGCCCGCGCTCACCGCGCTGATCTGCAACAGTGGAGACTGGGTCGTGTACAGCAGCTTGTACGCGTTGTAGCTGCCGAGCACCTTCTTCACGTAGTCGCGCGTCTCGTCGAAGGCGATGTGCTCCACCCACTCGTCGACGTCCGCCTGGGGCAGCGCCCTCTGCCAGCGCTCCACCGCCCCAGGACCCGCGTTGTACGCCGCCACCGCATAGGCGGTGTTCCCACCAAAACGCTTGAGGAGCTGCCCCAGGTAGGCCGCGCCCAGACGAACGTTCTCGGCCGGCTCCAGGAGCTTCTGCTCGCCCAGCGCCGGAAGCTTGAGCGCCGCCGCCACCTCACGCGCCGTCGCGGGCATCAACTGGCTGAGCCCCAGTGCCCCCGATGACGAACGGGCCCGCGGATTGAAGCGGCTCTCCTGCCAGATGAGCCCCTGCAGCAAGTCCGGATCCAGCCGGTTCACCTTCGCCTGACGCTCGATGATCGAACGGAACGCGAGCGGCCACGTGGCCTCCCAGATCGGCCGGGACGCAGGGCTCAGCGGACCACTCACCTCGTCCCGCAGCGTGGAGCGCGCCACCTTGCGCGCCGCCCAACCGCGCCCCGTCTGCTGGATGACCTGGTAAAGCAACCGCCCCGGGCCCTCCTGCAACCCTCGCTGATCCACCGCGAGCAGTTCATCCACGGCGCCGCGCATCCCCATCCGCAGCAGTTCCACCCCCGCCGCGAAGTGTGCATCCCTCGCGAGCCGCCCCATCGGCAACGGCCAGACCACACTCGAGTCCGCGGCAGGCGCCGCGGCAAGCTCCACCAGGGAGGCCACTTTGGAACCAGACGCCTGGGAAGCAGGCAGCACGGCCGTGGGCGTCGCCTCCGCGACCGGCCCCACTCGCATCGACCGCCCAGGAGACAGCAACGCCAGGCGCGAGCGGGCCAGCATCCCGTACCACGTCGCAGGGCGATCATTGGCGATGCGCTCGTAGCTCGTGAGCGCCAGGTCCACCTTCTGGGACTCCATCACACGCGCAAGCCAGTACTGAGCACGCCAGAGGGCCTCGTCAGTCCGCGCGGCCTGCGGGAGCTTCTCGACCGCCAGCAACGCAGTCACCGCTGCCTCATGCTCGCCGCGACGCTGGTGCAGCCAGAACGCCCGGAAGAGGGCCTCGGAGGCGAAGTTGCCCCCAGGATAGCGCTGCGACAGCTCCTCATAGCGAGCCAGTGCCGTATCCAACTGCCCGCGACGCTGGAGGATCCAGGCCTCGAAGAAGAGCGCATCGTCGGCGTAGCCGTGCTCCGGATAATCCCGCGCCAGCGTGTCATAGGTCGCGACGGCGGCCTCTGGCTCCATCACCGACTGCGAGTAGCCCAGCAGGAACAGCGCCTGGGGCCGCACCTCCGGCAGGTCGCACTGCTGCACCACGGGCGTGAGCACCTGGATCGCCTTGCGGTGCTGCCGCTCCTTGCGCAGGGCCTCGCCGTAGATGAGGCGCGCGTTGCATGCCAGCGGATCCGGCAGCGCCGCATGCGGGAGCACCCCGTCAAGCAGTCCCATCGCCGCGGAGTTCCGATGCAAATCCAGCAGGGCCTCGGCGCGGCGCACCCGCCACTTGATGGGCAGCGGCAGCCCCTGCAATCGCCTCCGAGCCCGCTCCGCCTCATTCGACAGCGGGCTGGTGGCCCACACCTCCAGCAGCGCCCGATGCTCCGCGTTGTACTGGCCCTGCTTGCGCGCCAGATCGCACGTCTTCATCAGGGCCTGCATGCGAATCGAATCCGGCCCCCGTGCCTTGCGGCTCTCGATGAGCTCTGCCAGCGAGCCCAGCGCTCCATCGATGTCCCGCCGGCGCTCGAGCACCCGGGCCAGGCTGAAGCGGGCATCCGGATACAGCGTGGACTCCGCGCTGACCGCCCGGTACTGCGTGGCCGCCAACTCCAGATGCCGCAGCGTCTCATGGGCCTGCGCGGCTCGGAGCAGGCAGTGGTCTCTCAGCGGCACATAGTCCTCCGCCAGGGCCGAGAACTCATCCGCCGCGGTGGCGAAATCCCCCAGGTTGAACGCGGCCTGCGCCTTCAGGAAGCGGACCGGCAGCGTCTGCTCCTCCTTGTCCAGGAGCGCCCGCGTGCGCCGATAGCGGTACCGGCTGAACTCCGCCCGAGCCTGCGCCAGCGTGCCTTCCGCGAAGTACGGCGCGAGCTGCTCCAGCCCGAACATCGTCTCGTTCAGCTCTCCGTTGGAGGGCTGCGAGGCGGGCACATCGAGCAACTCCTCGAGCTGCTCCTCCGAGAGCACCTCATCCGCGGCCCCCTCCTCGCCGGGAGCCTGCGCCCAAGCCGGCCCCGCGCCGAGCACTCCCACGCACGCCACCAGCATCACCACGGCATCCGACGAAACAGAGCAACTCTTCCGAACGCGATCGAATCCGACCATGCCAGCACCCGCCCGTAGTCCTGGGCTGACATGGATGGTCACGAGTGCCGCGACCGGAATGGCCGCGGGGGCGAGGAAGGCGCGTGCCGTCGTCCAGATGATACGCAGCAACACAAGCCCCACCGCCGGTGCACGAAAGGCGACGGCTCACCCCCCTGCCCCCTTTACTCCGTGCGTAGGCAGCCATGGGAGTGAGTGGCGTGTGAACCTACCTGCGACTTCCCCGAAGGAGGTACCATTCCCAACCATGCGCTCCCCGGTGTGGGAGCCCGAGGCGAAGCATGAAGAAACGGGGGGGGCGTCATTTCATCGGCAGGCTCCGGGCCTGGAAGCGGGTCTGGGCTCGCGGCCGCACCGTGCAGTGGCTCCGTCCTCTCATGGAGTGGGTGGGGCGCTATCCGCTCCTACTCGTGTTCCCCACGCTGCCGCTGCTGTGCATCTGGGGGCGGTTCAGCGACATGGGGCTGCCCCGGCTCTTCCTCGCGGAGGATGCGCAGACCTCCTTCTATGCGGGCTTCTTCACGGCACTGCTGCTCGCCGAGGCGTGCTTCATCGGCTACCTGCTCGACGCGGATGAGGACTGGGCCATCGCCCGCCGAGGCCCGAAGCCGTGGGGCACCTCTCCCAGCGTCACGTGGTACTTCTTCGGAACGCTCACGTATCCGGCGGGGGTGGCGCTCCTCGTCATCCCGCCCCTGCGCGAGGGGGATTACCCCTTCTTGGGCGGTGTCTTCCTGGCCATGGGCATCCCGCTGGTCTGCCTGCTGCTCCTGGCGGATGGGCTGCGCAGCCGGTACCTCTCCCAGCGGGAACAGTGGCCTCGGCTCCACAGGTTCCTGGGAATGTTCACCCGGCGCTACCCGACCCAGGTCCCCGTACTGCACCTGCTGCAGTTGGGTTTCGCCGCGCTCTACGTGATCAGCTACTTCGGCTTCGCCGCGATGGTCCTGGGGGGCAACCTTTCATGGGCGACGCCGGCCGCGGTCATCTGCGCGCTCCTGGGGCTCCTCGCGGCGATCTATGGCGCGGTGCACTTCTTCTTTCCCCTCCACACCCCGGGCGCGCTGATCATCGTGGGCATCGCCCTGCTCCTGGTGACACGCATCGGCAGCGACGAGGACGTCTACGACGAGTTGCCGAACCGTGTCCCCCCCGCATACGAGGACACCAGTCTCGTCCCGCGAGAAGTGGCCGGGCTGCTGCCGGACGACCAGGCGCTGTCCGCATGGCTGAAGCAGATGCGAGAGGTGCCGCCTCCCGGCCCCCAGGGTCCCCTGACGGAGAGCTCCGTGCGCCTGTGCACTGCGGGCCCCAAGCCCCGGCTGGTCCTGCTCGCCACCAGCGGTGGAGGCATCCGTGCGGCGGTGTGGACGGCCCGCGCGCTCGAGGAGTTGGACAGCTCGATAGAAGGATTCCCCCGCTACGTGCGGCTCGTGTCGGGCGCCTCGGGCGGCATGGTCGGAGCAGGCCTGTGGGCTTCCTCGATCGATGCCACGGGCAAGGTGAACGTGCCGATGAGCCTCTCGAAGGCCATGGCGGAGGACAGCCTCTCCCCCGTGGCGCTCTCCATGCTGCTGCCCTTCGATGACGGGCGGGGCCGAGCACTCGAACAGGCCTGGGTGCGACACACCCGCGGAGTGCTCGATCAGACCTTCGACATGCTGAGGCCCGGAGAGGCCGCGGGCTGGCGCCCCTCGCTCGTCTACTCACCCATGATCGTCGAGGACGGACGCCGGCTGCTCGTGAGCAACCTGGATCTCTCCGCGCTGCTGACCTCCAGCGCCATCACCCTGGGCGCCGGAACCTCCTCCGCGACAAGCACCGCGCTGTCCCTCTCGGGACTCCAGCTCTTCCAGTTGTTCCCCGGGCGGCAGCAGGCCCTGCGCGTGGCCACCGCGGCGCGCATGAGCGCCTCGTTCCCTTATGTGAGCCCCGCGGGCCAACTGCCCACGGTCCCTCCCGTGCGCGTGGTGGACGCGGGCTACTACGACAACTACGGCGTGGACCTGCTCGCCCTCTGGATCCAGGAGCACCGCGCGTGGCTGCGCGAGTGCACCTCCGGCGTGCTGCTGATCCAGATCCGGGATCAGCTGGAGAATGGCTGGCGCACGAAGGTGGGCTTGAAGAAGCAACCGACGTTCTGGGCGCGGGTGGTGGCGGGATTCACCTCTCCGCCCGAGGCCGTCCTGAGCGCCCGCAACGCGAGCATGTCCTTCCGCAACGACGAGCTGCTCGAGCTGCTCCAGCGCGAGTTCAACGAGGCTGACTCCTGCTTCTTCACCACCGTGGCCTTCGAGCTCAACCAGCCAGCGCCCCTGAGCTGGGCCCTCTCCTCGGAGGACGAAGAGCTGATAGAGCACTGCGCCCGCGGAGAGGACTTCCAGCGCAGGCTGATCGCGGTGCGGAGCTGGCTCAAGGCCTCTCCGGAGGAGCTGGAGCTCGCGAAGCAGCAGCACCGGTGCCCGGGAGCAACGGAGGCGCCCCTTCCTCCCGCCAGCCTCACACCGGAGTAGGGAGTGTGAAGCCAGGCGGACCGAGGGCTTGGACGTTCGGACAATCCGTCCCGGCCGATCTGTGCGTCCTCGAACCCTGACTGCCTCCTTGAGGGCGGTTTGTGTCCCGGGGGTCGGCCCCTACCTTGCCCGAGTCGTTGGGGGGACTCGGACATGGACGCATCAACCCTGTGGAGCCTCGGACGGAGGCTGACGCGGTGGCGTATGCCCTTCGCCGCGCGCATCGTGCGCAAGCTGGGGCTCGTCCTCTACAACGCCTACCTCCCGGCGGACGCGGAGATCGGCGAGGGCACGGTGCTCGGCTACGGCGGCATCGGCATCTTCCTCCATCCACGCTCGCGCATTGGCCGCCACTGCGTGCTGTCGCCCTTCATCTCCGTGGGAGGCATGAAGGGCCACGAGCAGGTTCCCATCATCGGGGACTACGTGCGCATCGGTTCAGGGGCTCGCATCCTGGGCCCGGTCCACATCGGTGACTTCGCCGTGGTGGGCTCCAACTCCGTGGTGGTGCGAGACGTGCCGGCGGGCACGGTGGTCTTCGGTGTCCCGGCCCGAGTGGTGACGACGCTCACGAATCCCGTGGAGGCGTATGAGCGGGAGACGGGACGGCGTGTCTCCGCTGAAGATCGCGCACGCGCATCGCAGCCTCGTGCCCAGCCCTCCAGCACGTCTGGGACAGTCAGGCCGGAACGCAACGACCTCCGCCCTGGAGAGCAGCCCGACCTGTTCAACGAGGGAGCACCCCTGCGCGTCCCGGAGGAGGCCTCTGCCTACGAGTCCCCGCTCGGGGATGACTCGAAGCCGATCACCGAAGCCAGGGCCACCACCGAGTGAAGAGACCCTCCATGATCTCTGCGCAGTCGCTTGCCATCGACGCTCCCGCCGTCGTGGAGCAGATCACCCACGCCATCCGAACCCAGGTGCTCGGCACGCTGCGCCGACGCGGAGTCGTGGTGGGAGTCTCCGGCGGGGTGGACAGCGCGGTCGTGACGGCGCTCTGCGTCCGTGCGCTCGGGGCCGACAGGGTGCTCGCGCTCCTCATGCCCGAGCGGGACAGCTCGGAGGACGCGCTCCGCCTGGGCCGGGAGGTGGCGAACACCCTGGGCGTGGAGACGCTGGTGGAGGACATCACTCCCGCGCTCGAGGGGCTGAATTGCTACCGGCGCCAGGAGGAGGCCATCCGCCAGGTCTTCCCCGAATACGGCAAGGGGTGGCGCTGCAAGCTGTCGCTGCCACCGTTTCTCGAGGGAGAGCGCCTCAACATCTTCCAGCTCACCGTGCAGGAGCCGGGCGGCACACGACACACGAGCCGGCTACCAGCGAGCGCCTACCTCCAGTTGGTGGCGGCCACCAACTTCAAGCAGCGCGTGCGCAAGCTGCTGGAGTACTACCACGCGGATCGCCTGCACCGCGCCGTGGTGGGTACCCCGAACCGGCTGGAGTACGACCAGGGCTTCTTCGTGAAGCAGGGCGACGGTGCGGCGGACCTCAAGCCGATCGCGCACCTGTACAAGACCCAGGTGTACGCGCTGGCCGAGTGCCTGGGCATCCCGGAAGAAGTCCGCCGCCGCCCGCCCACCACGGACACCTTCTCGCTGCCACAGACCCAAGAGGAGTTCTTCTTCTCGCTGCCGTACGCGCAGATGGATCTGTGCCTCTATGCCCATGACCACGGCGTGCCGGAGGACGAGACCGCGAGCGCGCTCGGCCTGACGCCGAGGCAGGTGGTCGCCGTCTACCGGGACATCGAGGCCAAGCGGCGCTCCACCCGTTACCTGCACGAGCCTCCCCTGCTCGTCCAGCCAGTCCGGGAGGGCTGAGCATGTGCGGAATCGCGGGAATGTTCTCGCTCGAAGAGGGCATGGCACCACCAACCATCGATCAACTCAGCCGGATGGCGGCAGCCCTGCAACATCGGGGACCGGATGCCTCCGGCCTCTTCCGGGACCTGAGGACCGGACTGGCCCACACGCGGCTGGCCGTCGTGGATCCGGCGGGCGGACAGCAACCCCTGGGCAACGCCTCGGGCACGGTGTGGCTCGTCTTCAATGGCGAGATCTTCAACCACGTGGAGTTGCGCGCGGAGCTGGAGGCGCAGGGGCACCACTTCCGGACGCGCTGCGACACCGAGGTGGTGCTGCAGGCCTATGAGCGCTGGGGGCCCGCGGCCTTCGAGCGCTTCAACGGCCAGTGGGCCGTGGCGGTATGGGACGCGCGCGAGCGCAGGCTCGTGGTGTCACGGGATCCCATGGGCATCCGGCCCCTCTACCTCTGTGTCCACGAGCGGAGGCTCTACCTGGCCAGCGAGGTGAAGGCGATCTTCGCCGCGGAGCCCTCCCTGCCGCGCGAGCTGGATCCCGTGGGGCTCGATGAGACCTTCACCTTCTGGACGACCGTCGCTCCGCAGACCGTGTTCCGAGGCATCACCGAGCTGGAGCCCGGCCACACGCGCATCTACCGCGCCGGCCATCCCGTGCAGGACCACTGCTACTGGCGGCCCCGCTTCCCACCGGAGGTGGAGCCCTTCCGAGGCTCCCTCCAGGAGGCCGCCGACGCCGTGGGCCAGGCGCTCCGGGAGGCCGTGAAGTACCAGGTGACGCGGGCGGACGTGCCCGTGGGCAGCTACCTGTCGGGAGGCCTGGACAGCTCGCTCATCGCGGCGATGGGGCGCCAGAGGGTCTCAGGCCCCTTCTTCACCTTCTCCCTGCGCTTCACCGACGCGGAGTTCGACGAGACGAAATACCAGCGGCTCGTGGCCCAGCGGATCGGCAGCGAGCACCGGGAGCTCCTGGTCTCGCGAGCGGATATCGCCCAGGCCTTCCCGCACGTGATCGCGCACACCGAGCGGCCGCTGCTGCGCACCGGGCCGGTGCCTCTGTTCCTGCTCTCGCGGCTGGTGAAGGAATCCAGGCTCAAGGTGGTCCTCACCGGCGAGGGCGCTGACGAAGTCTTCGCCGGCTACGATCTCTTCCGCGAGGCGAAGGTGCGCCGCTTCTGGGCGCGGCAGCCCCACTCCACGCTCCGGCCGAGACTGCTCGAGAGGCTCTACCCGTACCTGGCACGCTCTCCTGTCTCCGAGTCCGCCATGGCGCGGCGCTTCTTCGGACGCAACCTCGCGGGCTGGCAGGAGCCGGGGTTCTCGCACGCGCCGCGGTGGCACTCCACGTCGGCCCTCAAGCGCCTCTTCAGCCCCGCGCTCCGGGAAACCCTCAAAGGACAGAGCGCCATCGACCGCCTGCGGAGCTCGCTCCCGGAGGAGTTCGGCCGCTGGGGCGCACTCGCGCAGGACCAGTACCTGGAGATGCGCACCCTGCTCTCCGGCTACCTGCTGTCCTCGCAAGGGGATCGGGTGCTCATGGCCAACTCCGTGGAGGGACGCTTCCCCTTCCTCGACGCGAACGTCATCGCGCTGGCCGCGACGCTGCCTCCCTCCTTCAAGCTGCGCGGACTGGACGAGAAGCACGTGCTCAAGCGCGCTGGCCGCGAGTTGCTGCCACCCGCAATCCTGGAGCGCAAGAAGCAGCCCTATCGCACCCCGGACGCCAGCTGCTTCGTGGAGCCCGCCGCGCGCGAGTGGGTGGAGGCCCTGCTCTCCGAGCCCGCGCTCGACGACAACGGGCTGTTCGATCCACGCGCGGTGGAGCTGCTCTGGCGCAAGTGCCTGACCGAGGCGGGCCGGGGTCCGCTCTCCAACGCGGACAACATGGCGCTGCTCGGCGTGCTGTCCACCCAGCTCCTCCACTTCCAACTGGTCCGCCGCGATCCGGAGCGGAGCCCTGCCCTGCGCAACGGCTCGCTGACAGACCTGCTGCCTCTCCCCTTGAGGGCTCTCCCATGAACGAAGCTGTTCCCCTGCTGCACGACTTCCTCCACCACTCCGCGCACAGGCTCCCGAGCAAGGGGGCGCTCGTGTGTGGAGAACAGCGGCTGACCTACGCCGATGTGGAGCACCGCTCCAATGCCCTGGCGCATGCCCTCGTGAGGCGCGGCGTCGCCCGAGGCGATCGCGTCGTCGTCTTCGCGGAGAACACCGCTGAGGCGGCCATCTCTTTCTGGGCCGTGCTCAAGGCCAACGCGGTCGTGGTGATGGTGAACGCGCAGACGCGGGCCGACAAGCTGGCCTGGTACCTCAACGACTGCCGTGCCGTCGCGCTCATCTCCGAGAGCCGCCTGTCCACCGAGTTCCTCTCCGCCATGACGCGCACGCGCCACCTGCGCTCCGTCATCATCTCCGGCCCCCTGCCCACTCCGCTGGTGGAGGGCCCCGTGCCCCTCACGGCCTGGGACAAGGCGCTCGCCGACGAGTCCCCCTCCTTCCCTCCCACTCGCCGCTCCATCGACCTGGATCTGGCGGCCATCATCTACACCTCGGGCAGCACCGGCGAGCCCAAGGGCGTCATGCTCACCCACCGCAACATGTTCGCCGCCGCCACCTCCATCTCCAGCTACCTGCGGATGGTGGAGGACGACGTGGTGCTGAACGTGCTGCCGCTCGCGTTCGACTACGGCCTCTACCAGCTCATCCTCACCGCACGCGTGGGCGCGAGGCTCGTGCTGGAGCGCTCCTTCGCCTTCCCCGCCCGGGTGCTGCTGAAGATCGTGCAGGAGGGCGTGACGGGCTTCCCTGGCGTGCCCACCGTGTTCTCGATCCTCTCGGAGATGAGGGGCCTGTGGAACCAGGACTTCTCCCGGGTGCGCTTCGTCACGAACACCGCGGCGGCGCTCTCGCCCAAGCACATCCAGATGCTCCGGGAACTCTTCCCCCAGAGCCGCATCTACTCCATGTACGGACTCACCGAGTGCAAGCGCTGCACGTACCTGCCGCCCGAGGATCTCGATCGCAAGCCCGGCAGCGTGGGCATCCCCATCCCCAACACGGAAGTCTGGGTGGTGGACGAGAACGGCCAGCGCCTGGACTCGGGCCAGGTGGGCCAACTCGTCGTGCGGGGCCCCACGGTGATGCGCGGCTACTGGGAGAAGCCCGCCGCCACCGCCGAGCGCCTCAAGCCAGGCCCGCTCCCAGGCGAGTCCATCCTCTACACCGGAGACCTGTGCCGCATGGACGCGGAGGGCTACGTCTACTTCGTGGCGCGCATGGACGACATCATCAAGTCCCGCGGAGAGAAGGTGGCGCCCAAGGAAGTCGAATCCACGCTCATGAACATCCCGGGCGTGAAGGAGACCGCCGTCATCGGCGTGCCGGACGCGACGCTCGGCCAGGCCGTGAAGGCCTTCGTGGTGCTCGAGCAGGGCGCCGCCGTCACCGAGAAGGATCTCCACCGCGCGTGCCTGCGCAACCTGGAGCCCCACGCGGTGCCCCGGTACTTCCAGCTCGTCCCGAACCTGCCGAAGACGAGCACCGGGAAGATCAAGAAGACCGACCTGAGCTGACAGCCAAGGAGGACAGGGCCATGGAGATCCATCGCGCGCTGTGGCAGTTCATCACCACCCAGTTCTACCCGGGTGAGGACTTCGTGCTGGGCGAGGACACCTCCCTGATCGACTCGGGCCTCATCGACTCGACGGGCGTGCTCGAGCTGCTCACCTTCCTCGAGTCCGAGTTCGGCATCACCGTCGACGACGCGGAGGTGGTGCCAGAGAACCTGGATTCCCTGGCCCGCATCACCGCGTTCGTCCTGCGCAAGCAGGCCGAGGCCACTCCCAAGGCCCGGCCCGCCTGAGCCCGCTCACTCCTCGGCGAAGGGCTGGACGGACTGCGCCACCGCCAGCTCCTGGCGCGCCTCGCTGAGCTCCGAGTTCGTCGCGCGAAGCCGGTCCGACAGCACCTGCACGAAGCTCCAGAGCATCTTCACCGCGAGGATGGACTCGCGCTTCATGAGGCTCATCAGGTCCGGACGGGAGATGACCATGGTCCGCGTGGGCTCGGTGGCGCGCACCGTCGCCGAGCGCGGCGCGTTGTCGATGAGCCCCATCTCGCCGAAGTGTCCACCGGCGCGCAGCTCCGCGATCTCCACGCCGTTCTTCTCGATCACCACCCGGCCGCGAATGACGACGAACAGCTCCTCGCCCGGCTGGCCCTCGACGACGATCTCCCGGCCCGCGGGGAACGTGCGCGTGGTGGCGATGGACAGCACCGCCGTCTGCTCCTTGTACGTGAGGTGGCGGAAGAGCGGGATCTTCCGCAGCGCCTCCATGCGCGACTGCGCCTCGCTCGTCTCCTCGCTGGCCACCGCGCCGTCGCCGGCCACCTTCACCACCACGGCGGTGATGTTGTCCTTGCCGCCGCGCTCGTTGGCCGTGTCGATGAGCTTCTTGGGCAGATCGCCCGCGGCCACCGAGCTCACCATCGGCAGGTACTCTTCATCCTCGACGTAGCCGTGCAGGCCGTCCGAGCAGAGGACGAAGACGTCCCCGGGCATCAGGTCGACGATCAGGGTGTCCACCTGCACGGACTCCTGGATGCCGACCGCGCGGGTGATGACGTTGCGGTATTGCGAGCTGGCCGCCTGCTCCTTGGTGATCGTCCCGGCCTTCAATTGCGCGGCCACCAGGGTGTGATCCTCGGTGAGCCGGTGGCACTGGCCGTGGCGCACCAGGTACACGCGCGAATCTCCCACGTGACCGATGACACCCTTGTTCCCGCTGAGCGCCAGGCACACGAACGTGGTGCCCATGCCGCGCTTGGCCGCGTCCGCCATGGCCATGCGGTAGATGTCCGCGCACGCCCGCTGGATGGCGACCTCCACCAGCGCCGCCGCCGCCGCACGGCTGTCCTGCGACGGGTTGGTCGCCAGATCCTTCAGCAGATGCTTGTTGGCGGTGATGTGCTGCTTGACCACCTCAGTGGCCCGAGCGCTGGCTACCTCTCCCGCGGCGTGGCCGCCCATACCGTCCGCGACGATGTAGAGACCCAACTGCGGATCCACCAGCATCGCATCTTCGTTGTGCTGGCGCTTACGGCCGACATCGGTCAAACCGAACGCTTCTGTGGTCAATGCCACTTCGATACTCCCTTGACTCCGAGGGATGACTCCGCACGTTACGCAGCAGCCCAGAGACCTGGCAAGGTCACCCCCGCAGGTCCTGCGCTCCGCCCCGTGGTCATAGGCGACACCCCCGTGTCAACGCCAGTCCGCGAACACGCCCAGGAGGAATCCACCCGCGAAGGGCCTCACCACGCTGCGGCGCTTGAAGTTGAAGGGCTCGCCATACCCGATGGCCCCCCCCAGGACAATGCTTCCGAACTGGCGGCCCACCTGAAGCCGCCCTTCAATCAACCCGACGGTGTAGCGCTCGTCCGGCAAGTGGGTCAGGTGGCCCCCGTACCAGAGCGGGCCGCCTGTCACCTGGAACCCCCAGTGCAGCCCGCCCAGCGTCTGCTGGCGGTAGCCCAACCCGATCTGGGCGGTGTTCTCGTAGAAGGAGTTGAAGGGCACATCGAACCCCTCCACGGCCGTGTCCGGCCGGGCAACCGAGTACCCCGGGCCCCCCTCCACCAGCACCACCAGCGTGTCCTTGCGCTGCTCGTAGAAGGTGAACTCCCACTGCAGGCGCGGCACGGGGGTCACCACTCCACCCCTCAGGTAGGTGCCGAGAAAGGCCTGGCGGGGCAGCCAGAAAGGCGTCCTCCCGCCTTGGTAGTAGGTTCTCTCGACAGGGGTGGAAAATACTTCGGTGCCTTGCTCGGAATCTGTCTGCGCAGCCGAGGAGAGTCCGAACAAGAGGGAAATCAGGAGCAGATGGCGTGACATGCCATCTTTACCGCCACTCCAGACGGCGCTTGTCAACGAAGTGTTGGGTTGGCTATAGCAGCCCACCTCTACCGGCTGTACCGGGAGGGTCTTTTGGCCACGTCGCTCCGGGCGTTCGTTTTCCTCGACTCACTGCAGCCGCAGCTGGCCGCGCACATCTGCACCACGTGCCGCGGCTACTTCCCCGTGCCCTACGTGGCCTCCATCTTCGTGGAGATCGCCCCCGGCATGGCCATCCACGGCCTCATCGACACGGCCCTCAAGACGACCCGTGTTCACCCGGCGACCCTGGTGGTCGAGCGTGCCTATGGGATGCTCGAGGTCCACCATGAGGACAAGGGCGAGGTGCGCAGCGCCGGAGACGCCATCCTCAACCACCTGGAGGCCAAGGAAGAGGATCGGATCAAGCCGAAGCTGGTCTCCAACACCATCATCCGCGGCATCGAGCCGATGCACGCGATGATCCTCGACAAGATCCGCTTCGGCTCGATGATCGAGCCCGGCCAGTCGCTCTTCATCCTCGAGTGCGAGCCCGCGGCGTACGCGGCGCTGGCGGCCAATGAGGCGGAGAAGGCGGCCAACGTGAAGCTGGTGGACGTCACTCCGTACGGCGCCTTCGGCCGGCTCTACATGGCGGGCGACGAGGCGGAGATCGACGCGGCGGCGGCGGCGGCGGTGGCGGCGCTCAAGGGCATCACCGGCAAGGAGCCGGCGTCCTTCAAGGACAAGTGATTCAGTTGCACCCCGGGCCCGTACGGCCGGCGTGATGTGGTTTCACCGCAACAGCGGAGAGGAACGAACAGATGGCGGATGCACTCGGGCTGATCGAAACGAAGGGCTTCGTCGGCATGGTCGAAGCGGCGGACGCGATGGTGAAGGCGGCCAAGGTGGAGTTCGTCGGCTACGAGAAGATCGGCGGCGGCTACGTGACGGCCATCATCCGCGGCGACGTGGCGGCGGTGAAGGCGGCCACCGAGGCCGGAGCCCGCGGTGCCGAGCGCGTGGGTGAGCTGGTTTCCGTGCACGTGATTCCGCGCCCGCACGGCAACCTGGACCAGGTCCTGCCGCTGGGCCGCAAGGGCAGCGCCAAGGTGGAGAACACCTGAGCCCTTGGACCTTCTCCTTCACGGAGGGGGTCCGGGTGAGCCAGCCAGGAGCCGCGCATGTTGATGGGCATGGTGGTGGGGACGGTGGTCTCCACACGCAAAGAGCAGGAGCTCGAGGGCCTGAAGCTGCTCGTGCTGCGCGGCATGGACCTGGAGGGCAAGGTGAACGGGCCGGTGGTGGTGGCGGTGGATGCGGTGGGAGCGGGCGTGGGCGAAGTCGTGCTCTACTGCTCCGGCTCCAGTGCCCGGCAGACCCAGGTGACGAAGGACCGCCCCGTCGACGCGACCGTCATGGCCATCGTCGACCAGTTGGAAGTGGGCGGAACACTGAAGTACGTCAAGGAGTAGGCACCCCATGCCAGTCGTGAAAGTCCGGGCCCCCAAACGCGTGGCCACAGGCGACTCCCTGGTTCGCAAGGTGACCGAGACGACCAGCGACCTGCTCGCGCAGAGCGACCGCGTCCTCGTCGTCTACGACAAGGAGACCGCCAGCATCTATTACGAGGGCTCGGAGTCCCAGCCCTCGCTCTCCCGCACCTCGTGAGCGAAGCGGCGGGCGCCCTGCCCCGCCGGGAGCCTTGCCGATGAGCCTCGACGCGAAGCAGATCGACGCCATTGTCGATCAGGTGGTCCGCAAGCTCTCCAAGGAGCTGTCGGATCTGCCCCAGCCCGTGCCCTCCCCCGCCCAGCCCCCTCAGGGGCACGCTGATGACCGGCGCGGCAGCGAGCGCAGGTACGGCACGTACACGCCGCTGCCACCGCCCGCCTCGTCCCCCGCCCAGCGCGCGCCTGCCTTCCACAAGGGCCGCAAGGGCATCTTCGACGACCTGGACGGCGCCACCGAGGCCGCCCGCGCTGCCTTCGAGGCCTGGAGCGAGGCCCCGCTGGAGCTGCGCAATACCGTCGTCGAGGCCATGCGAGATGCCACCCGCCGCGCCGCCCGCGAGCTGTCCGAGATGGCGGTGAAGGAGACGGGCCTGGGGCGCGTGGAGGACAAGATCAAGAAGAACCTCCTGTGCGCCAACAAGACTCCGGGCCCGGAGATCCTCCGTCCGGGGGCCTTCACCGGCGATCACGGGCTGGCGCTCATCGAGCGGGCGCCCTACGGCGTCATCGGCTCCATCACCCCGACCACCAACCCCACCGAGACGATCATCAACAACGGCATCGGGATGATCGCCGGGGGCAACGCGGTGGTGTTCAACGTGCACCCGAGCGCCAAGCGGGTGAGCGCGCACCACATCCAGCTGCTCAACGAGGCCATCGTCTCCGCGGGCGGGCCGGAAAACCTGCTGTGCGCGCTGGCCGAGCCGACGATCGATTCGGCGCAGGCGCTGATGAAGCACAAGAACGTGCGCCTGCTGGTGGTGACGGGCGGGCCGGCGGTGGTGCGCGCGGCGATGAACTCGGGCAAGCGGGCCATCGCGGCCGGCCCGGGCAACCCGCCCGTGGTGGTGGACGAGACGGCGCACATCGATCGCGCGGCGAAGGACATCGTCGACGGCGCGTCGCTGGACAACAACATCGTCTGCATCGTGGAGAAGGAAGTGTTCGCGGTGGCCTCCATCGCGGACCAGCTCAAGCAGCAGATGGAGCGCCACGGCGCCTTCGAGGTGACGGGCGCGGCCATCCACCGGCTGGAGAAGCTGGTCGTCCACGACGGCCACCCGGTGAAGGACTGGGTGGGCAAGGACGCGGAGAAGATCGCGGAGGCCGCTGGCATCCGGGTTCCCAAGGGCACGCGGCTGCTGTTCGCGGAGGTGGACCCGACTCACTCGTTCGTCCAGGCGGAGCTGCTGCTGCCGGTGATCGGCTTCTCGCGCCTGCGCAACGTGGAGGACTGCATCGTGGCCGCCCTGCAGGCCGAGCACGGCTTCGGGCACACGGCGACGATGCACTCGACGAACCTGGACAACCTCAGCACGATGGCGCGACTCATCAACACGTCCATCTTCGTGAAGAACGGGCCCTCGTTCGCGGGCCTCGGGATGACGGGCGAGGGTTACACCTCTTTCACCATCGCATCGCCCACGGGCGAGGGGCTCACCACGGCGGTGAACTTCACCCGTGAGCGGCGCTGCACCCTCAAGGACTCGTTCCGCATTGTCTGAGCCCACGCCACCCCTGCCTGGACCCGCGCTGGCGCTGCTGGAGCTGGACTCCATCGCGCGCGGCTACGTCGTGGCCGACGCGGTGGTGAAGCGCGCGGCGGTGACGCTGTCGCTCGCGGAGGCCGTCACTCCGGGCAAGTACCTGCTGCTCTTCTCCGGCGAGGTGGCGGAGGTGCAGGAGTCCTTCCAGGCCGGCGTGGAGACCGCGGGCCGCACGCTGCTGGACAAGCTGCTGCTGCCCTATGCCGCGCAGGGCCTGGTGGACGGGCTGCAGGGCCGCTTCCCCGGCGTGTACGGCGAGAGCGTGGGCATCGTCGAGACGCACACGGTGGCCGCCGCGCTGCTGTGCGCGGACACGGCGCTCAAGCGGGCCGACGTGGTGCTGGAGCGGCTCCAGCTCGCGCGAGGCATCGGCGGAAAGGGCCTCTTCGTGCTCGCTGGAGAACTCCACATGGTGGAGGCGGCGCTCGAAGGAGCCGCGGCCGCGGTGGAGCCGCACCTGCTGCAGACCACGGAGCTCATCCAGCGCCCCAGCCCCGAGCTGCGCGGCCGAGTGCTCTAGTCCCCCACCCTCACGCAGATACAACTTCAGCGGGGGCGTAAAACACGCTGATACACGCGTCTCACATGTGACCGAAGGATCACGCGCAACGTGTGATGGTCGACGAATGCGAGCGGGAGGCGGCCTCGCGCCCTCCCGGGATTCTCGTGTCGAGAGTACACATTTCTACATGAGTGACGTGCGCGGGCCTGCCGAACCGGGGGGAGAGGTGGCGGAACATCCTCTGGGTGCGCGGGCCGTGCCGGCCCTGGCTTCCGAGCCATGCCCCGCGCAGGAACAGGCTCTGCCGTACCAGGCGCTCTTCCTGGCGGTGGCGGAGGAGCTGCCGGACGCGATCTTCACCAAGGATCTCCACGGCCGCTACACGTACATCAACGCCGCGGGGGCGCGGTTCCTGGACCGGCCCGTGGAGGAGATCCTCGGCCGGAGGGACAGCGAGATCCTGGGACAGGAAGAAGCTCGGAACACGCAGGAGTTCGACCGGCAGACGCTGCTGGCCGGGCGCACGCTGCGCGCGGAGATGAGCGAGTGGATGGCGGGCGTGCAGCGCGAGTGGCTGTCCACGAAGGGCGTGCTGCGGCGACCGGATGGGCAGGTGATCGGGCTGTTCGGTATCTGCCGGGACATGTCGGATCAGCGGCGCAGCGAGGCAGCTCGGAATCAGAGCGAGGCGCTCTTCCGGACGGCGTCGACCAACAGCTTCGATGCCTTCTTCATCGTCCGCCCCGAGCCGGAGGGCCTGCGCCTGCTGCACCTCAACATGCACGCCGAGGCGCTGCTGGGCTGCGAGGCACGCGCGGCGGAGGGCCACCTGCTCTCCGAGTTCCCGCATGCGGCCTTCATCGCTCCCCTGGCGCTGTGCCAGGAGGTGTGGCGGACGGGCAAACCCCATGACGAGGAGCTGAAGCAGCTGCTGCCGCAGCATGGCCGCCGCTGGTTCCGCCGCCAGCTCAGCGCGGTGGGCGAGTGCATGGCCGTCACGGTGCGAGACATCACCGAGCACCGCGAGAACGAGCTGCGCCTGAGGCTCAATGAGCGCATGGCGGCGGTGGGAATGCTGGCCTCGGGAGTGGCGCACGAGATCAACAACCCGCTGGCGTTCGTGCTCAGCAACCTGCACTACATCGAGAAGGAGCTGCGCCGCCTGAAGCTCGTCCACACCGACATGGGCGAGATGATGGAGGCGATCGCCGATGCGCGGGAGGGAGCCGAGCGCGTGCGGGGCATCGTCCAGAGCCTGCGGGCGCTCGCGAGGGGGGACTCGGTCACCACCCAGCCGATGGATCTTCACGAGGTGCTGGACAACTCGGTCCAGCTCGCATGGGGACGGCTGCGCAGCCGTGGGAACGTGGTTCGCGAGTACGGCGAAATACCGCAGGTGATGGCCAACTCGGTGCAACTGTCTCAGGTTTTCGTGAACCTGCTGGTGAACGCGGCGCAGGCACTGCCCGATTCCGGGAACGGAGAGGTCCGCATCCTGACGCGCCAGCACAGCGACACCCTGGTGCTGATCGAGGTGCAGGACAACGGCTGCGGCATCCCCGCGGAGAACCTCGAGCGCATCTTCGAGCCCTTCTTCACCACGAAGCCGGTGGGAGAAGGCACGGGCCTGGGGCTGTCCGTGAGCCACGACATCATCCGAGGGCTGGGGGGCCAACTCTCCGTGACCAGCACGCCGGGCGCGGGCACGACGTTCCGCGTCCTGCTCCCGAAGGCCTCCGAGGTCCACTGAGGGCGCACGCGAAGCCCTGGCCCTTCACGTTCGCCGGTGCCGCAGCGCCAACAGCTCCCAGGTGATCTCCTGGCCGTCGGTGTCCTTCCGCAGGAGCCCGAAGCGAGCCTGCGCGTGGCTGCGCTGGTGCCCTGGCACGAAGAAGTCGATGGAGTCGACGTCCCAGTAACTCAGGTGCGTGGGATTCCGATAGGCGTCGTCATGGTGGCGGTCCGGCAGCCGGATCCGGATCACCGCGTTGTGCCGGGCGATGCGCCAGAGTTCCTCGATGATCTGAACCTTGTGCGCCATGTGCTCGATGACGTGAAACGCGAGGATCTCGTCGAACGAGTCATCGTCGAAGGGCAGCCGGGGATTGAAGGGATCCACCGAGGCGGCCACGTCGAAGCCTGGGAGCTGCTGCGTGCTGAAGTTGAGGTAGCCGGGCTGGATATCGGGCTCATAGCCGAAATTCAGGCGCCGGCTGGCCTGAGGCTCGAAGAGGCGCAACAGATCGGTCCGCAGCTGCTTGAGGCTGAGGTTCCGAGAGGCGAAGGCCCGCGCATTCGCGCTCATCCGCATCCGGCGCTCCGGCTCCCGGTAGAGCAGCTCGCAGTAGTGCTTGAACTCCTCGTTGCTCTCGCAGAGGAACCCGTTGTGGCCATGGATCACCTGATCCACGAGCCCTCCACGATTCTCCACCACGGGCACGACGCCGGCCGCCATGGCCTCGGTGACCGTGCGGCACCAGCCCTCGTGCCACGAGGTTTCATCCGTCTTGAAAATCAGGACGTCGAGCCGTGCCAGCAGCTTCTCCACCGGCAGCTCCCCGTTCTCCAGGAAGCGCACGCGCGGAGGGAGTTCGACTCCTCGGAACTTGCCGGGGATGCCCATGCACAGGAACTCGGCCTTCGGGATGTCGATGCTCTCCAACAGATCGAGGAAGTCATCCGAGTACTTGCTGTCATCGCCGCGGCTCCACCGCCCGATCCGGAAGAGCCCCTCGTCGGCGCGGCGGACAGATCCATAGTGATCGGTGTCCACCCTGGGATGGATGATGGAGCAGGACTCGAAGCTCTGGGGGTCCAATCCCGGCGTGTTGTGGAGGCTGAAGCTGCTGGCGAAGACGAGGCGCGAGATGCCGCGATCCCGCAGATGGTTGTAGCGCTCGATCCGAGCGCCACACAGGCCTGGCGTGTGGACCCAGGCGCACAACACGACTCCGGGCGGCTCCTTGCGAAAGCGCACGTACTCGCCTCGGAACCGATCGTCATGCCCCACGCAGTGGTAGAGGACGCCGCGCAACTGAGGGCTGACATCGTCCTCGGTGACGATGGCCTTGCGTCGAATGGAAATCCCCTGCTTCTCGAGCTGCTTCTGGAGCTCGGGCGAGAACCCGCCATCGTGGTTGATGAAGAAGACGTGCCGGTATTCGGGCAGCGCGCGAGCACAGTCGACGGCGCAGAGCACGTCTCCCGCCACATACAGGCCCTGAAGCTGATGGAAGAGAACGGGCTGAATCGGTCGACGCGACGGGCTCATGGCGAGGAGCAAAGCGTACGACGCGGGCTCATGAAAGCCACGGCATACGCGCCCGCTCCGGCTCACCCACGAGCTGCCCCGACGGCGGGATGAGGCTCAGCGCTGCTTTGGTCACGTGCTCCCACCTGCGGAGAAAGGACTGATACTCGGGAGGCTGCCGCGCATGCACCTCGGCGCGAGTGCGTTCGTCGAGCGGCTCTGCACCGGTTGCTGTCGCCACGATCCGCGGGTTTGCCTCCAGGAGTTCGTGCCAGGAGCCAACGTCGACCACGATGTCCGATCCACTCCGGGCGACCACGTGCGTCCAGCGCGAGTCGGGAGCATGACGATGCACCCCCGTCCAGGGGCCCTCCCGTACCATCTCGCTGACGGCATCACGGATCCTCACCGGATCGATGCGTGCGCTTCGGTAAGGAGGCCCACCGCGAACCCGATCGTCGGACCAGATGATCAGACCCTCAGGCCATGCGACGAGGATCCCCCGATCCTCCTCACGTCCCCCGGTGACGGTGATGAGCACGGCTGGCGATTCAGCTGAATCCATGACCCTTCCTCCGTCAGAGCGTCACACTCTCCGCCCCAGCCCTCGCATGCCTGCGAGGCCGCACCTCAAGAGCCGCAGTAACGCCTCTTCTGCCGCCTCGCGAAGTCGAGTTCCTGCTGGACCTGGCTGCGGCAGGTCGCATCGGTGCCGCACTCATCGATATGCGACTCATAGCAGGGGACCTCGGCGCTGTATGCCGTACACTCCGAGGCATTCGGGTCCACGCCAGACCTGAAGTTCGGGCGCTCGACATCGGCGCCCGTGCAGTCGACCTGGTCGCGGTGAGTCGCCTCGTGCACCCTGACACACTGGGCGACAATGCGTTGCGCCGTCGGGTTCGTGACGGTGCGGTTGATGTTCGCCGTCCACACGCAGACGTGCTTCGTGTTGTTGCAGCAGATGATGCCGCCGTAGTCCCCCCTGTCCAGACCGCGGCTGCGCGCCGTCTCACAGCAATCCGCGGCCGGAGCCGCCGGAGGCGGAGGAGATGGCGGAGTCACTCCGGGAGCCGGAGCAGGTGTCTGCCTTGGGAAGGGAAGCTCCGCCGTCTCGTCATCGGTGGCCACGCGATGCGCAGCCGCCTGATCCTCCTGCTCACAGGCCGAGCAGCGGTGTGGAGTCTCCTTCTCTTCCGACTCGCATGCGGAGCAGCGGTGTGGCGCGGTCTTGGATTCAGCGCGCGCCGGAGCACTGGACACACCGAAGTAGCTCCTCCGCTCCTGAGAGGGCTCGTGGGGACCAGGGGCTCCCCTTCGGCTCGATGTCGCCCAATGAAACCAATGCGGATTCGTCGGTGGAGCGTTGGATGGCCGCTGGGGCGTGGGCTTTGACACGGGAGCACGCGTCGTACACGGACGCGGTTTGCGGTCGAACGCGAGCATGTCTCACACCCCCCACGCTGTTTGGCAGAGTCTACCACGCCAATCCCAGCCCACCCCAGCTCTCGCGACAGCACTCTACGCGCAGGCAATCACGCGCATGGAGGCGTTGGCCGACTGGCTGCGTTCGGATGGCCAGCCTGCCCTGTTCGAAGTCCATCCACCGCTCTAGAAATAGCCAGTCCCCGCCACCTGGCTTCGTCGACGCGGCCTCACCCGAAACACAACCCGGCCGGTCCTCTCGCTGCGCAGAGCGTCATCGCAAGTGTGCGTTTTGGACCAATCGCATGCATGTCGTGCCGGTAATTTTCCGGCATCACGCGCCGCCAAGATCAGAGATCGCGGAGTTAGCGAAGGCATGTGATCAGCGCGCATCTGCCGCCCTAGCACGTCATTGACCAGACAATGTTGGCTGATACTCTCCGCGCGGTTTCGCCGAGTCGCGCTGTGAACGCTGCACTACTCCGTGGGGGGAAGTGACGTATGGCGAGCTTCGCGGGCATCTCCGCGGCTGGGAAGAGCCTCGAGAGGCTTCTCACGGCGTGCTTCACGGAGGAGCAGCCGGTCCCTGGCAAGCAGACCCGTGCGCTCCTCGTGCGCACCGAGGACTTCGCCCAGAGCAACGGCGCGCTGAGCTTTACGCTCCCAGCCCTCACGCTCTACCTGTACCGCGTCGACTTCAACAAGACGACGCGCGCCGCCTGGTCTGGCGTGGGCCACCTCGACGGGCGCGGGCACCTCCCGCTGGATCTGCACTTCCTCCTCACCGCCTGGGCCGACAACGCTGAGTACGAGTACCGCATCATCGGCAAGACGATGCAGTGCCTGGAGACGACGCCCATCCTCAACGGGCCGCTGCTCTATCCGGATCCCACCGCGGACTGGGCCCCCAACGAGGCGATCCAACTGGTGCTCGAGGAGATCAGCACCGAAGCGGTGATGCGGACGTTCGATTCGCTCCCCACCGACTACAAGCTCAGCATCCCGTACATCGCCCGCGTCATCCGCCTGGACAGCAGGGTCTCCTACGCCTCCCCGACCGTCACCAGCGTGACGAGCGGCATCAAGCCGAGTTCGTCGCCATGAACCAACGGCTCCCAGAGAACTTCAGTGAGCACATCCACCAGCTCGCGCTGGGGCTGGAGCCCATCGACGCGCTGCGACGGCAGCGGCTCGCCCAACGTCTGGAGGTGCGGGTGGAGGGTGTGTCCCCGGCGGTGGCGCGCCTGCCGGGCTTGCGCATTGCCCGACACGAGTCGTGCGTCCATGCGCTGCTGCGCTACCCGGGGCTTAAGAGCCCTCTCATGGTGCGCTTCCAGGACGACACACGCCGCTTCGTTCCCCGCCGGCTGAAAGTGCCTGTCGCTCCGGGCACTCCCACCATTCTGCGTCCCGCCTTCTTCCCGGGCGCCGCCTATGACGTGACGGATCGCTCCACGGGCCTGCGCGGCCTGGTGCACCGCGGCGGCCAGCCCCTGCGCTGGGCTCGTGTGGAGGCGCGTCTCCCCGCGGCCACTCCAGGCAGCGGGACACTGGTGGGACGGGCCCATGGCGACGATCGCGGCGAGTTCCTGCTCCTGCTCTGGCCCGCCGCCTCCACGCTCGGCGTGCTGACCCCCACCCTCCAGGTGGAGGTCACCGTCTTCGGACTCAAGAACCCCCAGATCCCCGCCACGCCCTCGCTGCCGTTGGAGGATCCGCTCTGGGATGTGCCCGAGGAGGAAGTCCCCGCCTCCGGCACGGATACCGTCACCCCTGGGGAGCAACTCCCCAAGGACTACGAAGCAACCCTCACCAGCCGTCTCACCATCCCGTTCACGCTGGGGAAGCTCACCAGCACAAACCAACCCATCGTCTTCTCTTGAAGCAGGAGCCGCGCGATGCCCGAGTACCTGGCACCGGGAGTCTATGTCGAGGAAGTGAGCTTCCGGTCGAAGTCGATCGAAGGTGTTCCCACCAGCACAACGGGCTTCGTCGGGGTGACCCGCTTCGGCCCGGTGCAATACGCGGATGGCCCGAAGACAACCGAGCCCCGCCTCATCACCAGCTTCACCGAGTTCGAGTCCGTCTATGGCGGACTGGAACCGCTGGCGGTGGGCGCCACGGCGCTGACCGCCGAGGAACACCTGCCCTACACCGCGCACGCGGCCCGGGCCTTCTTCCTCAACGGCGGCGCGCGCCTCTATGTCTCGCGCGTCTTCGTTCCTCGCAGCGGCACGGATCTGGGAATCGCCAGCACCTCCGTGCAGGTGGGCAGCACCACCGCGAAGTGGAAGGCTCGCTGGCCCGGAAGCTTCGGCAACGTGTGGGTCGACAGCCAGGTGGTGCGCAGCAAGAACATCGCCTACATCGACAATGATCTGGGCGGCATCGTCCAGGTACGCCGCGCGAAGAAGGGCGCCGTGGTGGAGATCATCACCTCCGGCACTCCGCCCACGGGCAATGCCCCGCTGGTGATTGGCAACCTGGCCCAGGTCGACATCGACGGGGACGGCAAGCAGGTGTTCGTCCGCGGCGGAGCCACCGTCACCCCCAACGTCACCGACATCATCCAGCTCGTCGAGCTGCGGGTGCTGGTGAAGGTGACCCCCGAGCGCACCAGCTTCTATGACGAGCTGGGCGCCGACCCGGCGCAGACGCGCTACGTCGGGAAGATCCTCCAGAAGGATGACCCCGAGGACGAGAACGCCGTCATCTGGCTGGACTACGATCCGGATCTGGCCGGAGATGACGCCGCCGCCAAGCTGATGGTGGCGCTCCAGGGCAACACCACCAAGCGCCTCACGGGCGGCAACGACGGGCAGATGCCTGCCCCCTCGGACCTGGCGGGCAGCGCGGCGGACCCGGACAACGCCTCCATCAAGGCGACGGGACTGGAGGCGCTGGGAGAGATCGAGGACATCGCCATCGTGGCGGCGCCTGACTCCGGCACCTATGAGGACGAAGACCTGTGCGCCGCCGCGACGGATGCCCTCATCCGCCACGCCGAGGCCCAGCGCTACCGCATCGCCGTGGTGGACGCGCCCGCGCACAGCTCCATCAGCAAGGTGCGCGAGTTCCGCGGCCGCTTCGACAGCAAGTACGCCGCGCTCTACCACCCGTGGATCGAGATCCTCGATCCCACCCAGCGCCCCGCGCAGGGTGCTCCGCCGGACCGGCTGCTGCTGCCGCCCTCGGGCTTCGTGACCGGCATCTACGCCCGCAGCGACATCGAGCGCGGCGTGCACAAGGCACCCGCCAACGAGGTGGTCAACGGCTTGACGAAGTTCGAGCTCAACATCAACAAGCCCCGCCAGGACGTGCTCAACCCGGAGGGCATCAACGCGTTGCGCTTCTTCGAGGGCCGCGGCAACCGGGTGTGGGGCGCCCGGACGATGAGCTCGGATCCCGAGTGGAAGTACGTCAACGTCCGCCGCCTCTTCATCTACCTGGAGCACTCGATCGACAAGGGCACGCAGTGGGCGGTGTTCGAGCCCAACAACGAGCGGCTCTGGGCCAACGTGCGGCAGACGATCGAGGACTTCCTCTACGTGCTCTGGAAGGACGGAGCGCTGTTGGGCACCAAGCCCGAGGAGGCGTACTTCGTGCGCTGCGATCGCACCACGATGACGCAGAACGATCTGGATAACGGGCGGCTCATCTGCCTCATCGGCGTGGCGCCCACCAAACCCGCCGAGTTCGTGATCTTCCGCATCGGCCAGTACACCGCCAACGCCAAGGCCTGAACGGAGACCTGACGCATGCCTACCTATCGAGACAATCCGTACGGCGCATTCAACTTCCTCGTCTCCCTGGGCAGCGGCCCTGGTGGCAGCCAGGGCGATGGCTCGCTCGGCACCATCATCGGTGGCTTCTCGGACGTGAGCGGCCTGGGCTTCGAGGTGAAGTACTCGGAGTACCGCAACGGCAACGAGAAGGTGAACCTGGCCCGGAAGATCCCCAACACGCACACCGTGGATGACATCACCCTGAAGCGAGGGCTGGTGGGCTCGGACGATCTGTTCACGTGGCTGAAGGCCGTGCGCGATGGCACCGCCGATCCGCGCAACGTCACCATCACCCTGCTGGACGAGGCTCGCAACGCGGTGGCCACCTTCACCCTGCGCAACGCGCAGCCGAAGAAGTGGAGCGGCCCCACGCTGGCAGCCAAGGGCGGTGGCGAAGTGGCCATGGAAGAGCTCCACCTGGTCCACGAAGGCATCGAGTACAAGTAAGCGAGGGCCCCTCCGTGACCGAGCGACTCCGTCTGGGAGCCCCCGGCGTCTATGAGCTACCAGACGTCCCTCTGCGCGTCCTCACGGGCGAGCGGATGGACGTCTGCGCCTTCGTGGGCGTGGCGCCGAGAGGCCCTGCCCGCAAGCCCTTCTTCCACGAGCCGTGGGCTCCGGCCCCGTGCGCGGAGGGCCAGCCCGTGCAGCGCTCCGTGCCCGTCGTGGTGGAGAGCTGGAGCGCCTATCAACGGCTCTTTGGTGGCTTCGAAGGTCCCGGGCTCCTCCCCTACTCCGTGGCCTCGTTCTTCGAGAACGGTGGGCGCCGCGCGTATGTGGTGCGCATCGTTCACGACTACGGCTCGGGGAATCCCAGCAACGATGCGGGAGTGGCTCGGGCCCGGCTGATGGGCGTCACCCTTCCTGGCGGAGTCCCGCTGTGGCTGCGAGCCCGGAACGAGGGGACGTGGGGCAACAAGCTCTCGGCTCGGATGTCGTTCTCCGCGCGGCCGCTCGCCTTCGATCCCGGCACGGCCACGGCGACCTCGCTGGCGCTGGCTCGGGACACGGAGCTGCCTGCCGGCTCGCTGCTGCGGTTGACGCTCGCCGGTGGAACCCAGGTGCTCAGCTTCGTGGCGGATGCTCGCAACGAGTGGGACCCGGAGAGCGGCGTGACGGTGCTGCGCGCCACCCTTGCTTCCTCCGTGGGCGGCGTGCCCGAGCTGGCCGAGATCGTCGAAGGGCTGCTGACGGTGGATGACGGTGACGGCCGCACCGAGCGGCTGGAGCGGCTGGGGCTCGCTTCGTCACACCCTCGCTGGCTGGCCCGGGCGCTCGTGGAGCAGTCCGAGCTGCTGTACCCGGATGAGCGCCCGGACAAGGTCTGGGTGGATCAGGAGCTCGTCCTCACGCCCGCGCTGGCACCATGCGGCACCGAGCCGTTCACCGGTGGCGAGGATCGGTATCCGGAGATCATCCCCGAGGACTTCATCGATACGGGCTGGACGCCGGGAGACGAGTGCCCCGGAGACGGTGTGCAGTCGCTCGCGGACACCGCCGAGATCGCGCTGCTCGTCGTGCCGGATCTCTACTCTCCGGAGCCTCTCGTCGCGGTGGAGGACGTGGTCTCTCCCGTCTCACTCGCTGGCGCGGAGTTCGCGCCGTGCGTGCCACTGGCTCCTGCACCCGAGCAGGCGGCTCCCGTACCCGAGCTGAAGGGGCTGCAGCTCAACCCGGAGCTGCCCGCGGAGCTGGACACGATCATCGCGCTCCAGCAGGAGCTCGTGACCTTCGCTGAGCAGTGCCAGTCCTTCATCGTCCTGCTCGACGTACCTCCCCGGCTGAATACCCGGCGCGTGCTCGCGTGGCGCACGAAGTTCGCCTCCGCCTTCGCCGCCGCCTACTCGCCCTGGCTGATGGTCACCCGACGGGATGACCAGCGGGACGCGATCATCCGTGTGAACCCCTCGGCGGTGGCGGCGGGGATCATCGCCCGGCGGGAGCTGGAGTCCGGCGTGCAATACGGCCCCGCCAACGTGCTGGCCGAGGGCGTGGTGGACGTCACCGACCGCCTGGCGTCCGCGCAGCACGACACGCTCCATCAGGCCTCCATCAACGTCTTCCTCCGCGAGCGGGACGGCATCCGGCTCACCGCGGCGCGCACCCTCTCGCTCGATCCCAACTACCGCCAGCTCAGCGTGCGGCGGCTGATGACGCTCCTGTGCCGGGTGCTGGAGCGACAGATGCAATGGGTCGTCTTCGAGCCCAACAACGGCCGCCTGCGCGGCGAGGTGCGCCAGCTGCTGCGCACGTACCTGCGTCAGCTCTTCCTCGCCAACGCCTTCCAGGGAGCCCGCGAGGAGGAGGCCTTCTTCGTCCGCTGCGACGAGACGCTCAACTCGCGGCAGGTGGTGGACAGCGGCCGGCTCATCGCCGAGGTGGGCGTGGCGCCCGCCGAGCCCCTGGAGTTCCTCGTGCTGCAGATCGCTCGCGAGGGCGACGGCACCCTGCGGGTGGGAGGCTGAGCCATGGCCCCCATCGACACGGGCAGCCGCCGGCTGGCGAACACGTTCAACTTCCGCGTCGCCTTGCGCCGCAGCGCCGGGCCTCCCGCGGGAGCCTCCGCGGGCTTGTCCCTCAGCGCTTCCGCCAGTGTCTCCGTGGGTGCCGGGGGCTTCTCCGCGAGCGCCCAGGCATCGGCCTCGTTCGGCGTCTCCACGGGCGGGGACCTGCTGGGGGATGGCGGCTTCCAGGAGTGCTCGGGGCTGGAGATCTCCATGGACGTCCAGCAGCTCGAGGAGGGCGGCCGCAACGACGGCGTCATCCAGCGCGTGGGCCGCGGCAAGTACTCGAACATCGTGCTCAAGCGCGGCTTCTTCTACGACTCGAGCGGCCAGGTGAACGCGGAGCTGTGGCGCTGGCTCCAGGGCATCTTGAGCGGCGTGCGGCCCGTTCTTCGCTATGACGGCGTCATCGAGGTGCTGGACGCGAGCGGCGAGGGAGATGACGCCACCGTGCTGGCCACCTGGACCTTCGACCGCGGCCTGCCCTCCAAGCTGGTGGGGCCGCAGCTCAATGCGCGCTCCGGAGAGATCGCCATCGAGGAACTCCACATCGCACACGAGGGCTTGAGGCTCTCCATCTGATTATGAGCGGACTCGTCAAGGCCACGCTCCAGCGCATCTGGAGCACCGAAACGGACACCGAGACCGAGGGCGACCCGGTCGAGGTGCAATTCAACCCTGCCTCCCTCCGGCTGGCCCTCAGCAACACCGTGGAGGGCGGCCAGTCCAAAGGCCGCCAGGCCCGCCAGTTCATCGGCAGCAGCTCCACGAACCTGTCCTTCGATCTCGTCTTCGACACCGCCGACGAGGGCACCCCCGATGGCCGTCCGCGCTCCGTGCGCGAGAAGACGGCATTGGTGGAGCAGTTCGTCGTCCCCGAGGTCAAGGGTAACGACAAGCAGGCTCCGCCCAAGGTCCGGTTCCAGTGGAACGACCTGATCATCGACGGGATCATCAGCAGCCTCACCATCGATCTGGACTTCTTCGCCTCGGACGGCACGCCGCTCCGCGCGAAGATGGGCGTCTCCATCCAGGAGCAGGACGCGAAGTACCAGTTCCTCCAACGAGGAGCTGGGGCCAACCGCGACAACCACCCCACGGACAAGAGCGCGCTCGCGCTCGCCGGGGAGAGCCTGGCCGACTTCGCCACGCGCATGGGGCTGGATCCCGCCGCCTGGCGCGGACTGTCCGCCTCGGTGGAGGGCACACTCTCCCTCGAAGCCGGCGTGGAGATCGACTTCAACAGCAACCTCTCGGCGAGCGCGGGCCTCGGTGCCAGCATCGGCGTGGAGGCGGGAGTCTCTGCCTCGCTGGAGGCCTCCTTCGGGCTGGAGGGCAACGCCAGCACGCGAGACACCACCTCGTCCGGTCTCGCGCTCGCGGCCTCGGGCGGCGTAGGCGCGGCCATTGAGACGGTGCAGAGCCTCAAGGCGGATACAGCAGCCGACGCCGCGCGGAAGTCCTTCGGCGTTCCCTCCGCATCGACAGCGTCCTCGACGACCGCGACACGGACCCCTTCTGCCCTGACGACCACGAGCCCCGTGGCACGGCCCTCGATGCCAGAGCAGTCGCGGACACCGCTCTCTCTCAGTGGCGTGCCTTCGCTCACCCAGCAGGCCCAGGCTCCGTCGCGCCCGGCACCGCCTCAGGCGGATCCTCGCGCCACGAGCTTCGGGCTCGGCGTGCCACTGCGTCCCCGCGTGACCGGCGCCGTGGACCAGCGTGCGGGAGCTGTCTCCGGCCACGTTCCCTTGCGCCCTGCCCAAGCATCCAACCAGGTCCCCGAGACCCGCGATCCCGCCGCGCCGCCGTGGACCCAGCTCCCCGCCGGGGACAAGGTCCGCGCCGCCGCCCAGGCCCGTCAGGCCCAGCGCAGCCCGAGCCGCAAGTGCGGCTGCCGGGGCGCGTGCTCGCATGGGGGAGGTCCGTCATGGCGGTGAGCGTGGAGAACCTCACGTCCGAGGTCGTGCCCGAGCACGGGCCCGGCCAGCAACCCTCCGGAGCCGAGCCGTCCACGCCGTGGCAGGAGGTGGAGCGTCTGCGGGCCGCCATCGCGCGCCTCGCCGAGGATCGACTGCGGACCCACGCCGAGGGGTTCGATGACTAGGCTCTTCGCCTCGGCAGCGCCCGTCTTCAAGGTAGATGGCGAGACTCGTGGAGAGCTCGCCCGAGACGTGCTGCGCCTGGAGATCGACGAGAACACCGAGGGGCTGAAGACGCTCAGCCTGCGGCTGCTGGCCCAGGGTCCGCGCAATGACTCCCGGGAAGAGGGCCTGCTGTACCTCGAGGGCTCCCGGATCGACTTCGGCCAGTCGCTCGAGGTGTCCATCGGCCGCACGGGAGATGACCGCACCGTCTTCAAGGGCACCATCAGCGCCCTGGAGGCCAGCTTCCAGGAGGGCTCCGAACCCGAGGTGGTGGTCTTCGCCGAGGACAAGCTGATGCAGCTGCGGATGACGCGCCGGTGCCGCACCTATAAGGATGTCACGGACGCGGACATCGCCCAGGCGATCGCCTCCGAGCACGGCCTCAGTGCGCAGATGGAGGCCCCAGGCCCCACGTACGACGTCGTCCAACAGTGGAACCAGAGTGACCTGGCCTTCCTCCGGGATCGCGCTCGCCTCATCCAGGCGGAGCTGTGGGTCCAGGACGATGCGCTGCACTTCAAGACGCGAGGCAATCGGCGCGCGTCCGAGCTCACCCTGGTCCAGGGCAACGAGCTCATCGAGGCCCGGCTGCGCGCGGACCTGGCCCACCAGCGCACCAGCGTGGCGGTGAGCGGGTTCGACGCCTTCCAGCGAGATGCCATCCACCAGGAGGCAGGCACGGACGTCCTCGCGGAGGAGGTATCCGAGGGGCGCACGGGAGCCTCCATCCTCCAGAGCGCCTTGGGCGAGCGGGCCTCGCACCGCGTCCGGAACGTGCCCCTGGCCAGCGGCGAGGCGGATGCCTGGGCTCGCGCCGAGCTGCTCCGCCGGGGGCGACGCTTCGTCACCGTGACGGGCATCACCAGCGGCAGCCCGAGCATGGAGGTGGGCAGCCGGCTCACGCTGGAGCGAGTCGGCCGTCCGTTCAACGGCGCCGGCTACTACGTCACCCGAGTCCGCCACACCTATGACTTGACCCATGGCCACCGCACCCACTTCGACGCGGAGCGCCCAACCGTGAGCGAGAACACCTGATGAACGACACCTACGCTGATGGCGGTGGGCCTCGCTACTTCGGCCTCTACCCTGCCCTGGTCACCAGCATCATGGATGAGAAGAGCCTCGGCCGCATCGAGGTGAAGTTCCCCTTCCTGGGAGACCCGGGCAAGGACGTGCGCGCGTGGGCCACGCTGCTCACGCCCTACGCGGGCGACAACCAGGGCTTCGAGGTGCTGCCCGAGGTGGGCACGCAGGTGGTGGTCGGCTTCGAGGCCGGGGATCTGCGCCGGCCCTACATCGTCGGCGCGTGCTGGAACGGTCAGCAGGCCCTTCCCTCCGCTCCCGAGGAGGCCAACAACAAGCGCCTGATCAAGACGCGCTCCGGCAGCACGCTCGAGTTCGATGACACCCAGGCCGCCTCCAAGGTGACGCTGTCGCTGGCCAGCGGCCACAAGCTGGTGCTCGATGATGGCGGCAAGCGGGTGACGCTCTCGCATTCGAACCAGAGCTCGATCACCTTCGAGCAGAACGGAGACATCGTCATCTCGGCCAATGCGCGGCTCGTCATCACCGCGAGCTCGGTGATGGTGCAGGCGCCGTCCACGACGCATACGGGCAGCGTCACCTGCACCGCCCTCACCGCCACCTCCGTCACCTCGCCGCTCTACTCCCCGGGTGCGGGCAATGTCTGGTGAGCCATGACGACCGCCCATCCCTGGAAGCTCGTCGCCCCCTGGTACCGCTGGCAGCGCCAGATCACCGAGGGTGTGGCCAAGAATCCCCGAGAGACGCGGCCCGCGTTCCAGAAGTTCGACCGCCCTGACTTCGTGGAGGGCTTCATCAAGGACCCGCAGCACTCGCTGCGGTTCAAGGAGGAAGTGGACCGCATCTTCAACGTCCAGTTGGTGGCCGCGCCGATCTTCAACGGTGGCTTCTTCGACAAGAAGGCCACCAGCTTCTACGCGCCGAAGCTCAACCCGAAGGACGATCCCAAACCCATGAGGGCGAACCTCGTCCCCACGGGCACCCGGAAGATCTACCTGGAGACGCACCGGCGCTACTACCTGGTGGTCTGCGAGCTGCACTGCGACATGCCCGGCTTCCCCACCGCCTCTTCCAGCGAGGTCTGCCAGGCTGGCTTCGTGGTGCGGCGGCGGGTCCTGCAGGTGCCGGACTCCGCGCGCAAGCCGGCGCTGGAGCTGCTGCGGCAGATCGTCGCGCTGGAGGCGCAGGTGGCGGAGCTGGACGAGACAGCGCCCCTCAAGCCTCGCGCCGCCCAGAAACGCCACGAGAAGATCGAGAAGATGAAGGCCGACGGGACGTTCGGCCCCAAGAGGGCGGAGTACCTCCAGCAGATCGCCACGAAGCGCCAGGAACTGCAGCAGTGGAAGGATGACAACGGCGTCGTCACGCTCCACGAGGGTTGGGTGCCCAGCCCCTTCGACAAGATTGGCCAGTGGCAGCTCGTCGAAGAGACGCCGCAGGATCTGCTCGAGATCACGTTCCCGCTCTACCCCCTCTTCGCGGATCCCACGGTCCCCCAGCATGATGCGAAGGGGAAGACGCTGTACTTCGGCGTGATCCCCACGAGCACCTTCGAGACCGATCCTCGCGGCGAGGCACGCTTCGATGAGCGGACGCACTACGAGATCCGCTGCTTCGTGCGCCGCCACGAGCCTCAGTGTCCGCGGCGCGTGGACTCACCGGACTGCTGTGGAGAGCTGGTCTGGAGCGCGCCCACCGAGGCCTACCGGCTGGCCTCCCAGAGCGATCTGCAGGGCACCAGCAACCGGCCCATCACTATCCAGATGCCGGATCTGGGCGAGCTGGCAGCCCAGGCCTCCCACCTGCCGTTCGGTTCGTTCTCGCCGATGCGGTTCGTCCAACCCCAGTCGCTCAAGCCCACCATCGCGGACAACGCGCTCAAGGGCGGAGCCATGGGCGCTCAGGCCGTCTGCTTCTTTGCCATCCCGCTCATCACCATCGTCGCCCTCTTCGTCCTCAACCTCTTCCTGCCCATCATCGTCTTCCTGTTCGGGCTGTGGTTCCTGCTCGTCCTCAAGTTCTGCATCCCCCCCAGCTTCCAGATCGACGCTGCGCTGGATGCGCAGCTCACCGCCATCCCCCCGAGCGTCGACCTCGATGTCGACCTGTCGGTCAGCGTCACATCCCAGATCAACGAGGATCTGAGGATCGAGCTGTCGGACGGCATCTCGGACTCCGTGGGGCTGGAGGCCGGGAAGGTGAAGGACGACCTCGACAAGTACACCAACACGCCACTGGCCGAGCTGCACAAGAGCATGGCCGCTGGCGTGAAGGCCACGGACCCGGCCACCAACGGAGGCAAGCCCTTCGGTCCGGATCTGCTGGCCCAACTCGAATTCGAGCCGCGCGTCACCACGGAGGTGAAGGTGTCATGAGCTCGCTGCGCTTCCTTGGAAAGGGCTGGGGCTTCCCGGTGAAGCCGGGAGCGGATGGAGCGCTCCCCCTGGCGGAGGGCCCGGAGAAGGTGGCCGAGTCCATCCGCATCATCCTCGATACCGAGCCCGGCGAGCGCATCATGCGCCCCAGCTTTGGCTGCGGGCTGCGCCGCTACCTCATGCGCCCCAACTCGAGCGCCACCCGCGCGCTCATCCGCCACGACGTGGAGTCGGCGCTCACCAGCTTCGAGCCTCGCATCCAGCTCACCGAGGTGCGCGTGGATCCCGGAGACGACCCGGCGATGGTCCTCATCCGGATCGCCTACGTCCACGTGCGAGACGGCCGGCCCGGCAACCTCGTCTACCCCTTCTACCTGCAGTAGCGCGCCATGCCCCTGCCAACGCCCATCCTCGACGACCGCTCCTATCAGCAGCTGCGCGACGAGCTCGTGCGGCGCATCCCCGTCTACTCGCGCGAGTGGACCGACCACAACCCGAGCGACCCGGGCATCACCCTGCTGGAGCTGTTCGCCTTCCTCGGCGAGAACCTGCTCTTCCGCTTCAATCAGATTCCCGAGGCCACCCAGCTCGCCTTCCTGCGGCTGCTGCGCATTCCCCTGCGCACCGCCACGTCGGCCCAGTCCATGGTGGCCGTCACCACGACCGAGCCCGCGGGCAGCCTCGTCCCCGTGGGCAGCGCGGCCCTGGCGAGCTCCATCCCCTTCGAGACCACGAGCGAGGTGCTGGCCCTGCCGCTCTCCACGCTCGCCGTCTGCAAGTCCCGGACGGCTCCGCCGCAGCCGGGAGATGAGGCCGACTTCGCCCAGGCCGCGCTGGACGTGATGGAGATCTCGGAGGACGAGGCGGACTACTACCGCAACGAGTCCGTTCCGCTCGATCCCTCCAAGCCGGGCGCGCAGCCGGTGGACTTCCAGCGCGCGGTGGACGGGATGATCTGGGTCGCGGTGCTGGAGCAGACCGGGGTGACGGATCTGACGAAGCTCGCGGGCCGCACGCTGAACCTGGGCTTCGTCCCAGATGAGCAGATCACCAGCCTGGATGATGTGGACAGCCCGTCTCCCGGCGAGGGCTCGCAGGAGCAGAGCCCGGAGGTGATCTGGGAGTACTCCACCGGCCTCATCGACGCGGAGACGAAGCAACCCATCTATCGGACGCTGGCGGTGGAGGGAGACACCTCGCGCGGCCTCACTCAGCAGGGCGTGGTGAGGCTCAAGCTGCCGAAGGATGTCACGCAGCTCGGCGCGTTCACCCCCGAGGATCCGGACATGCTGGGCGCCGGCCAGTTCCCTCCCGCGCTGGAGGACGAGGAGCTCGCCCAGAAGGTGAAGTTCTGGATCCGGGCGTGGAGGCGAGTGAGCAGTGATCGCCCCTTTGGCCGTGTCCTGTGGGTCGGCGCCAACGCCACCGAGGTGGTGCAGGCGCGCAAGGCTCGTCCCGAGTTCGTCGGCACGGGCAACGGGCAGCCGGACCAGCAATTCCCCCTGGTGCACAAGCCGGTGCTGGAGGGCAGTCTAGTGCTGGAGGTGGAGGAGCCGGGTGGCTGGCGGCCCTGGACGGCCGTGGAGGACTTCCACGCCAGCGCGGAGGACGACCGGCACTACGTGGTCGATCTGGAGGCGGGCACGGTCCGCTTCGGCAATGGAGTAAAGGGCCGTGCTCCACAAATCGGAGAGCGCGTACGCGCCACGGAGTACCGCTACGGCGGCGGCGCCGAGGGCAACGTCCCGGCCAAGGCGATCTCCAAGCTGGAGGCGCTGCCTTCGCTCAAGCTCTCCAATCCCCTGCCCGCCCGTGGAGGTGCTCCCGCGGAGTCGATCTCCGAGGCGCTCGAGCGCGTCCCCGCTGAGTTCCGCCGTCACGATCGCGCCGTCACCCGGAGCGACTTCCAGGAGCTGGCGCTGGCCACTCCGGGAGCCAACGTGGGCCGTGCCGAGTGCCTGTCCCTGTTCCACCCGCCCACCCGTGAGTTGAGAGCCGCAGGCGTCGTGAGCGTGGTGGTGTGGCCACGAGAGGATCGGCAGCACCCGAACGCGCCCATGCCGGATCGCACGCTGTTGCGCTCGGTGTGCCGCTGGCTGGATGCGCGGCGCCTCATCACCACCGAGCTGTGGGTGATTCCGCCGACGTACCGCAAGGTGGCTGTGGCCGTGGGGCTCCAGGTGAAGGCCGGCTATGGCATCGAGGCGGTGAGCCGCTGGGTGGAATTGGTGCTCCGGCAGTACCTCGCGCCGCTGCCGCCCTATGGCCCTGAGGGCAATGGGTGGCCGCTGGGCCGGCGGGTGCTCGGGCGCGAGCTGGAGGCCGCCGCGCTCCAGGTGGAGGGAGTGCAGTACCTCACCGATGACGTGAAGGTGGCCGGCTGGGACGACACCCAGAAGAAGTGGGTGGCCGGAACCGTGGACCTGAAGCCCTGGGAGGTGCCGGAGCTGGCGGAGATCACCGTCGTGGAGGGCGATCCCCTCGAACCCGGTGAAGCGCTCGGTCCGCCGCCCTCGCCCAAGGTGGGCGTGCCCATCCCCATCATCAAGGAGGAGTGCTGACCGTGGCTCCCACCCGGCCATTCGCGCTGGTGCGCACCCGGGACCAGTGGCTCCGGTCGGCTCACGAGGACACGTACCTCGATCCGATCTCGGATGCCCTGGAGCTGGATTGGAACTCCCCTGCGCACTCGGACACGGACGCTCCCGCGCCGCCGCTCGGCGCGGGCCTCGCATTCGATCAGGAATGCCGCCTCTACCACTCCCGCCCCGAGCAGGGCGGTGTGGAGCGGGTGATGTGGGCCGCGCGCCAGAACACGGGCGAAGTGCCCGCCCCCATGGAGCTGTTCCCCACTTCCGAGCCCGCGACAGCGAGCCAGGGAGATTTCGCCCCGGCAGGCCCTTCGGCGAAGGCGCTCGCGACACCTCGCGGGCTCGCTGTGGACGTGGATGACCGCCTCTTCATCGCGGAGTCCGGCGCCAACCGCATCCTGGTGTTCGAACTCTGGAGCCGGCGGCTGCTGCGCAAGGTGGTGCTCGGCTCTCCGAACGCTGGCGGACCTCGTCCCCTGGATCTCGCCGCTTCCGGTACCACCGTCTATGCGGTCCTCGCGGCGCCTGCAGGGCTGATCCGGCTGGCGGCTCGGAAGGACCCTGTCTCCATTCCTCTGCCCCAAGGAGTAACGGCACCCTCGCGCATCGCCGTGTCGCCCTCGGGCGAACTCTTCCTGCTCGATCGCGCGGCGGTGGCGGAGGCCCGGGTGGTCCCGCTCGCCCATCCCGAGGATGCCTTCCCGGTGCCGTTCGCCACGGATGTGGAGTGCGAAGCGGACGGCGTGGTCGTGGTGGCTCGGAGGCCGGGTGCGGACTTCCGGCGCTTCCGCGTGGCCCCTGGCGCGGTGGAGGAACTGCCTCCCTACAAAGCGCGCGGTTACGACGGGCTGGGCATCGTCCGCACGCCGGGTGACAAACCGCTGATCGGCTTCTGGACCGCGCAGGGGTTCCGCCACGCGGTTCCCGCCCGGGTCGTCTACGCCCGCCGTGGGCGTGTCACCTCGTTCCGGTTGGACAGCGGCGAGTTCCAGACCGTCTGGGGCCGGCTCTTCATCGATGCCTGCATTCCCGAGGGCACCGAGATCCGCGCGCACTTCATCACGCAGGACGAGCCCACCGACGAGCCCACCCTTCCGTGGACCCTGCCGGAGAAGCTGCTCAAGGAGGTCGTTCCGAGACCGGACCTCTCTCCACCGCTGCCGCCGCTATCGCTCGTCCCCACCGTGGAGCAGGTGGACCAGCTGCTGCACCGTCGCGAGAGCGGCCGCGAGCTGCCCTGGGCCCAGCAACCACCCGAGGATCACTTCGTCACGTACGAGGCTCCCATCCAAGCCCCGGCCGGGCGCTACCTGTGGGTGACACTGGAGCTGTCGGGCAACACTCGGCAGACGCCTCGCGTGCGAGGCCTGCGCGCCGAGCACCCGTCACACGACTACCTGCGCCGCCTGCCCAAGACGTTCTCGCGCGACGCCGAGGCAGCCGACTTCCTCCGCCGGTACCTCACTCCGCTGGAGGGCTTCCTCGGAGACCTGGAAGCCCGCGCCGCCGAGCGCCATGCGCTCCTCAACCCACGCGCCACTCCGGACGAACTCCTCCCGTGGCTGTCGAGCTTCGTCGGCCTGGTACTCGACGAGCGCTGGTCCTCCGAGGTGCGCCGGGCGCTGATCGGCGAAGTCATCTGGCTCTTCCGCTACCGTGGCACGCTGCGCGGACTGGAGCGGTTCATCGAGCTCTGCCTGGGCGTGAAGCCGATCCTCATCGAGCACTTCAGGCTGCGAGGGCTCGGAGGGGCTGTACTGGGAGACGCGGGTCCGACGTTCTCCAGCTCGGTGCTCGGCGGAGGCTTCCGCGTGGGCGGACAGGTCGGCGAGCCGGGAGAAGCGCCCCTTCAGGGCACCACGGCGGACGCGTTCAAGACCCACGCCCACCGGTTCAGCGTCCTGGTGCCTGCGGCGCTCTCCACGGAGCAGCACGCGATGCTGGAGCACCTGCTGGAGGTCCACCGCCCCGCGCATACGATCTTCGACATCTGCACCGTGGACGCGGGGATGAGGGTGGGACGAGGGCTCCACCTCGGCCTGTCCTCGATCGTGGGCAGGACGGGGGGCTTCAGCCCGCTCCAGGTGGGCGGCACCGCGATCCTGGGACGTGACTCCATCATCGGAAGGCCCTCGGAGGGGCTGACCTTGGACGGCAGCCGGCTGGGCGCCAACAGCCGGGTGAGATGAGCCATGGAGACCCTCCGCATCCACCAGTTCACGACGCGCTACCGGCTCCCGGCCTCGGCCCAGGACGAGCGGGCCCGCCTGGACCGCGTGCTCCAGCAGGCCCTCGACGAGGTGCTGGAGGCGGCCCTGGAGCGCGCCGGAATCCCCACGCACGAGGAGATCTGCATTCGAGAACTCCACGTGCCGGTGCGGCTGCGGATGGACGGTGCGGACTCCTCGCTGGCGGTGGCCTGGAGTCTGGCGATTGTGGAGGCCCTCCAGGCGACCCTGGCACAAGGAGGGTCAGGGGTCGTGCACTACGGCTCGCGCCACCACGCGTTGGTGGATGTGGCTCACAGCGCCGCGAGAGGCGAGCTGTCGCGAGCGTGGGCGTGGAAGCAACTCGGGATGTGGAGCCTCGCGGGCGGCGGTGTGTCCGAGGTGGAGGCCGTGCGAGAGGCGAACCGCGCGCTCCTGGCCGAGCCTCGCGCCATCGTCCCTGTGCTCGCGGAGCTGGCTCGGGATGGAGTACTGCTCCGGTTCATCGAGCTGGCACGCTCCGAGGGCACCACAGCCCTTGCTCGCGCCGCCCTCACCCACTCCGCCGCGCCCGCTGCGCTCGCTGTCCCCGCTCCCTCCGAAGAAGTGCCCCGTTCGACCTCCTCCTCTCTGGAGCCTCAGCGGGCGCGCATCCTCGGAGCATCGAAGATCGCGCGTGCGCTCCTCAGTGGCTCGAAGGCAAGCCAGGTACTCGTTGGCGAAGCCCGATCCCTGCGCGCGCTGACGGTCTTCTCGGTGCTGGAGGCGGAGCCCACTGCCTTCAGACAGGGGCCTCGGTCCAGCTCCCATCTGTTGCTCGAAGTGGAGCAGGGGCTGCGCATCGCCATGGCCAAGGTCTCCGCCGAGGCGCGCGAACCCTCGCGTGATGCCTCCGCGCCAAGCAGGGAGTCCGGCCGCGCCTCCCCCGCTCCGAAGCCAGAGCCTGCTTCGAGTGCCTCCTCGCGCCGACAGGAACCTGACGCCCCGGCCCAGAAGCGAGAGCTGACGTCTGATGCCCCCGCCATGGAGCAGGAGCCCTCGCCGGACTCTTCATTCCTCGAGGTCCGACGCCAAGGACACACCCGCGCCGCGGGGCTGCTCTTCCTGCTGCACATCGTGGATGAGCTGGGCCTGCCGGACGTACTCCTCTCCAGCGAGTTCGCCGCGAGCCGCGGTCCGCGCTGGATGCTGCATCAGCTCGCACTCACCCTTCAGCCCCTGGAGCCGTGCGATCCCGCCGCGCTGGCCTTCGCCGGTCTGGCTCCCGACGCCGCACCTCCCAATGAAGGAGAGCCCCCGCCCACCGACACCGAGCGAGACTTCCTGGCGGACTGCGCGACGCGCATCGTGGAGCGCACTCGGGAGCGCCTGGGCCAGCCGGAAGAACCTCGCGAGAAGCTGCTGCTCTTCGTCTGCCGGCGCCGCGGCGAGGTGGTGATGGATCCCGGCTGGATCGAGATCCGCATGGAGCTGGACGAGGTCTCCACCGAGCTGCGCAGGGCCGGCCTGGATCTCAACCCGGACTGGCTGCCGTGGCTCGGAGCCGTGGTGAGGTTCACCTATGCGTGAGCCCAGCCTGAACATCGAGAGCCGGTTCCCAGGAGGGATTCCGCCCGGCACGCGGCTCGCGCGAGAGACGGGCATCTTCGCCGGCCGGCTGGCGCAGCTCCTCGGAGGAGCCCTCCCCTCCGAGAACCCGCTGAGCCGCCAGAGGGAACTCCTGGAGCAGATCTTCCGCACCACCGCGGGAGAGCGTCCCCTGGCCGATTGGGAGGGCAGCACACTCGATCGCATGGAGGATCCGCCCCATCCGCTGGATCGGCTCGCGATCGCCCTGCGTCTGGCCCCCGTGGAGGTGGATCTGCTGGTGCTCGCGGGAGTGCCCGAGCAGCACGAGGGGCTCTGCGCCGTACTGCGCTCACTGCACCCTCGCTCCGAGCCATGGATGAGCGTGGGGCTCGCCGCGCAACTGCTCTGCCGCTCCAACGCGGAGCGGCTGCTACTGCGCGAAGTGCTGGAGACCGGCGCGATGGTCCGCGCGGGAGTGCTGCGACTGACCGGGGATGCACCCTTCTTCGAGCGAAGCCTCGTGCCCGCGGAGTCACTCTGGGCCGCCTTGCACGAACATGACGTGTGGCCCACGGGCATCCTCCCCCGGGAGGCCCCGGCCACGGTGAGCGGGCTGGAGGGCTGGCTCGCGACACCGAACGCCCGGCTCGCTATCCGAACACTCCAGACGGGCGAGCCCCGCACCGTGCTGGTGGCCGCCGACTCCGAGGACGTGGCTCTCCCGCGCGCAGCGGCCCTGACTGCCGCCGCCTCGGTCCCCTCGGCCAACCTGGCTGCCGCGGGCCCATGGACGCCAGAGCTCGTGCGGTTGGCCTGCCTCCACTCCCTGGCTCGCGGCGTGACGCCGGTACTCCGCCTCTCGTCTCCCGAGGGCTCCAGCACCGTCGAGGTGCCCTCCTTCGATGGCTTCCCCGGGCCGGTGGTCATCGCCGGGCGAGAGGGAGCCACCGCCATCCGAGGCCTGCGGCCCGCGCAGACCCTCTATGTGGATCGCCCCTCCCCGACCGCCCGCGCACAGGCCTGGGGTGAGCTGCTGCCAGAGCTGGCCTCGGTGTCCCACGTGCTCGCCACGCGTTACAGCCTGGAGCCCGCGACGGTGCGAGAGGTTGCCCAGGACGTCCGAAGCGCGGCCCAACTGGAGGGCAGTGCACCGGGCCTCGCCCATGTGGCCGCGAGCGTGCGAACCCGCACAGGGCTCTCGCTCACCCCCAGCGTGAAGCTGATCCAGCCCACGGCTCAGTGGGAGAACCTCGTGCTCTCACCGGACCGGCTCTCCCAGTTGCGCGAGGCGGTGGATCGGCTCGGCCACCAGCAGAAGGTGCTGGACGAGTGGAGGCTGCTCGCGGGGCGTCCCGGCGCGCGGGGAGTCCGTGTGCTGTTCGCGGGTCCGCCCGGCACGGGCAAGACGCTCTCGGCCGAGGTGCTGGCCAGCGCGCTGGGCGTGGATCTGCTGCTGGTGGACATCTCGCGGTTGGTGTCCAAGTGGATCGGCGAGACAGAGAAGAACCTCTCTGCCGTCTTCGACGCCGCCGAGCACACCCAGGCCGTCCTCCTCTTCGACGAGGCGGATGGCTTGTTCGGCCGGCGTTCCGAAGTGTCCGACGCGCACGATCGGTACGCCAACCTGGAGACGGCCTACCTGCTCTCGCGCCTGGAGCGCTTCGAGGGGCTGGCCATCCTCTCGACGAACCTGCGCAACAACATCGATCCAGCCTTCATCCGGCGGCTGGAGTTCGTCGTGGACTTCGACGAGCCCACGCACGAGGAGCGCCTGGCGCTGTGGCGCTGTCACCTTCCCTCTCAAGTCCCGCTCGCCACGGAGGTCGACCTGGCGGAGCTGGCTGCCCTCTACCCCATCTCCGGAGGACTCATCCGCAACGCCGCCGTCGCCGCCGCGTTCCTCGCGGCCGCCCAAGCCACTCCCATCACCCGTCATCACCTCGTCCGCGCCGTGTGGCGCGAGTACGCCAAATCCGGCCGAGCCTTCCCCGGCATCCCTGCCGGGGTGGCCGAGCCCTAGAGGAGCCCCATGCCTACCTCACTTCTTGATGCCGCCACTCAAGAGCGCGACCTGTACAAGACCGCGCGGGACAATGCTCGGAGCAGCCTGGGCACCGCACAGGCCGCTCTGGCCGCCGCGCGCACCCAGCTGAGCGCGGCCCTCGCGCTACTCCAGAATCTGGAAGAGCAGATCGCCGCGGGCCGGGCGAAGCTCGCGGTGACGACGGTGCCCTCGGAGGCCGCCGTGCTGCTGGGGCAGATTGCCGCCCTGAGCGTCCAGCACCGTCAGCAACAGGCCGAAGTGCTCGATGCTCGCGCCACGCAGGGAGCGGCCCAGGCCAAGGTGGCCAGCACCCAGTCGACGCTGGAGCTGGCCTCCGCCCGGTTGAGCAGTGCCGAGGCGAAGCTCCAGAAGGCCACCCAGGAGGATAGCCGGCGCCTGGCCTTGAAGACCGCGGTAGGCCAGGCCCCGCTCGTGGATCTGCGCACCGCCGCAACCAACGTGCTGACGGGAGTGGGGAGCACGCTCTACGCGGATGCCCAGAGCAAGTTCGCGTCGAGCGTCATCCCCACCAAGCTCTGGGATCTCGCGGCCCAGCGCTACACACTGTGGGCTGATCGCCTGAAGCAGGCGCGCAAGGCGGTGGACGAAGCCGAGGCACAGGCCGCTACCCTGCGCGACACCAACGGCGGACTGCCGGGCAAGGCCGAGAAGCAGGGGGTGAGCTTCCGCCTGGCCGAGCGCCGCCTCACCGAGTACGCCCTCACCGCCAACGACCGCTACACGCGCGCCGTCACGCTGCTCCAGAAGATCGCCCAACCCACCAACTCGGTGCTCACCGCCGCGGAGATCACGGACGTACAGGACGATCTCACCGATCGGAACGCCGCCGCGGATCTGGAGAAGGCGCTGAACACCGCCCAGAGCACGGTGGATACGCGGCAGGCGGCGTACGACGACGCGGTGCTCGCCGCCTACGCGAAGGATCCCAACGACACCGACGTGAGCGACGACGCCGGCGTACAGGCCGCGAAGGTCCCGCTGGACTCCGCGAAGAGCACGCGAGACACCGCCGCGGGCAAGCTCGGGACCGCGGAGAAGGCGACGCTGCTCGACTGGGCGTCCGTGGTCCCGGACGCCGCGTGGCGCCAGATCCTGGCCTTCCTGGAGGCCACCACGCTGCTCACGGAGATCAAGGACACGCCCAACACCCTGGTGGCCGACCTGACCACCGCCGAGACCACCTACGCCACCGCGCTCATCGCGGCGGCGAAGGATGCCTACTCCCTGGCCTTCCTCGAGAACGCCATCGCCACGCGGAAGGCGATGCTCGAGACCCTCCAGGCCGACCAGCCCACCCGCCTGCTGAGCGCCATCCGCGGCGACGGAATCTGAGGAGCCTCCCATGCCCCAAGTCCTCACCCAGGCCAGCACCTCCACCACCGCGCAGCAGGCGGATGTGCAGCTCCCGATCAATCCCTTCACTGCGCTCCAGGTCCACTTCGGCATGCTGCTCGGGGTCGACGATCTCGAGACGCTCGAGGGTTACCCTCGCGGCAAGCTCCGCCTCCACAACGCCTGGCTCCATGGAGCGGGAGTGGTGTGGGGGCTCGGAATTGATATCCAGGAGGAGCGCGGCGAGCTCCAGGTGAATCCGGGTCTGGCGCTCGACGCGAGTGGCCATGAGCTGCACCTGGACACCCCGAGCTGCGTCAACCTGGGCGCCTGGTACGCGGCCCACAAGGACGATCCGGGCTTCGTTCCCGAGATCACCGACACGGGCGTGAAGTTCGATGCCCACGTCGTCATCCGCTTCAAGGCCTGCCTGACGCGGCCCGTGCCCTCCATCTCCGAGCCGTGCGAGGGCGCCACCCAGAACGTGGCGTTCTCGCGTGCCCAGGAGACGGTGGAGCTCTTCCTGCGCCCCAACCTCGCGCCTCCGCGCGCAGTGCCATACCACCGGCTCCGGCTGCTCTTCGGCCTGGATGACCCGCGGCAGGACGACGGTACCCCCGTGCAGGAGGACCTCGACATCATCGCGGAGCGGGACTCGATCCGCGCGCTCCCACCCGATGAGCAGCCGAAGCAATTGCTCGCAGCCTTCCGCCGGTATGCGGCGCTCGACAGCGCCGAGCTGCAGCCCGCATCCGGCCCAGAGGGCGCGAGCACGCTGTTCCCCGCGCTGGACCCGAACGAGCTCGTGCTCGCCGACGTGAAGGGCATCCTGCTGAACGAGACTTCCACCGGCTGGGTGCTGGCCACCCCGCTGCCGGTGATCGACTCGCAGGTGCGCCCCTCGCATGTGGCGACCTCGACGATCCAGGAACTGCTGTGCGCCGGGCTCCGGGGTGCGCCAGCGGATGCCGGAGGCCCGAGGGTGATTGCCTCCTCGGTGACCCTCGCGGAGAAGACGCTCACCTTCACCACCACGAAGCCCGTCGAGCGGCTCAGCCTCACGGACGAAACAATCTTCTTGAGCTACTTCTCCCCGGAGACGGGCTGGGCGGAGCTCAAACTCGCGGTTCCCCCCGAGAGCCTGGGTGAAGGCGGAACGGCCGTCTCCCTCGAGCTGGATGGGGCACCGCCAGCGGGAGCGCTCGTCCGGCTCGTGGTGCGAGGGACGGGCCCGCAGACCGTGCTGGGCGTGGGCCCGAGCTACCTGCCGCTGGCTGGGGGCGAGAGTGGACCGCCCGGTACGGCCTCGCAAGGCCACGACTTCAGCCATCAATTCACCCTCACGCAGGCGAGGAGCTGATCATGCCGCAGCAGAGCAACGGAAATGCAGGCACGCTGGTGCTCGTGGGGGCCCAGAACGGCATCACGCTCGTTCCGGCGCAGACACCGCTCACACGCCTCAACTATTTCGACGGCAAGTTCCTGCGCGCGGCGGATCTCGAAGCCGAGCAGCGCTACCTGCGTCAGCTCGTGGCCCTCTCCAACCAGGGAGGAGGCCCCGGTGTCGTTCACGGCCTGAGCACCACGCTGGGCTCGGACGGTGCCTTGAAGTTGGCGCCCGGGCTCGCCATCGATCCCATGGGCCGGGTGATCCTGCTGCCGCAGGAGGCCTCCCTGGACATCCAGGCGCTCATCGAAGCCTCCACCGCCTCCACCACGGCACAAGGACAGAGCACCGGAGGCTCCGGAGCGTTCCAGCTCTGCGAGACCGCGCAGGCGTCGCCCTCCTCCGGCACCACCCAGGCGACTCCAGCCACGGGGCTGTACCTGATCACCATCTGCCACGCGGAGGCGCTCTGCGGCGAGGAGGACGTCTACGGCAAGCTCTGCGAGGACTCCTGCGTCACCACCACGAGCCGCCCCTATCGGCTGGAGGGGCTCGTGGTGCGCGCTCTCCCGCTCTCGCTCGTCACGCCCTACCCCACGTCGTCGGTGATCTCGCTGTCACAGATCCACCTGCGCTCGCGCGTGGCGTCGTCGTATTACGCGGACGAGCGCGCCGCCCACCCGAACCTGCTCTCGTACAGCGGGCTCACCGGCGGAGCCTGGTGCCTCGGAGCCGGCTATGAGGCCGGTGCGTGCGACGTGCCGCTCGCCGTGGTCGCTCGGGCCGGGAGCACCACCGTGTTCCTGGACTCGTGGATCGGGCGCCGTGAGCGCATCGAGGCCCCCGCGAAGCGGTACTGGGCCTGGAAGATGCGGATGCGACCGTGGGACGTGTTCCTCGCGCAGATCCTCCAGTTCCAGTGCCAGCTCGCGCACCTGCTCGTCGAACTGCCCGCGGACGGAGCCGATCCCTGCCAGCCCTCGAAGGACATGCTGGGAGAGACCTCCGAGACCCTCGCCAAGCTCCAGGCGGAGCTCTCGAAGCTGGACGTGAGCGGCCTGGGCCCCGCGCTCGCGGAGATCAGCGGGCTGAAGACGAAGATCGAGTACCTGCTGGGCTCCGAAACGCCCCCCAACCCCACGAGCTCCGCCGGGAGCCTGCTCATCCAGAACGGCATCGTGGAATTGCCCTCCGCGGGCTACCTGCCCGTGGCCACCCAGACGACGGCGAGCGTCAATGCCCAGGTCCGGGCGCTGCTGGGTGACGGCGTGGATCTCCGGTTCTGTGTCGTCCGGCCGGACTACGTCGCCCATGCGCTCGAGGCAGCGCAGCACATGGACCGCATCTCCCTGCTCGAAGGCCTGGAGTCGACCGCCAAGAAGCCACAGGTGGACATCCTGGTCCCGGACGGCAACATCATCCAGGGCTCCGTTCAGTCCGGGAGCACGCTCTACGAGACCACGATCCTCGCCGAGGATGCTCCGGAGGCGCGTGGAGTGACGCGCACGGAGCAGCTCTCGACAGGTGGTATGGCCTTCTACTCGGCGGACACCTGGTCTTCGGAGTCCCCGCCGGCGACGAGCCCGGCCGGCAAGCCCCTCGCGACCGCTTCGCTCCAGAAGGCGCAGACCAGCTCGACCGCGTTCCAGCTCGCAGCGGCCGTGCGGAAGATGAGCTCCATGAGCCGGAAGGTCGGCCAGCCCGCGGCCAAGGCCAAGGCCACCGTCGCTCCGGCTGCCGCAACTGCTCCAGCGGCCACGAGCAAGAGGGTCTCCAAAACGGCCGCGGTCACGGCCCTGGCTGCGACCTACAACCCTCCCACGCAGAACTACTACCCGCCGTACAACTCGGGTGGGGACGACCACCCGGACGCGGTGTGGCTCGCGGGACGTTGGGAGCGCCGCTTCCGCTCCCTGAAGGCGAACCAGGCCACCCCGGTCAGCCTGCGAATGATGACGGCGAATCTGCGCGACGAGGGGCTCCAGGGTGAGGAGACCCAGATCACCGGCACCTTCACCGCAACCCAGGTCCAGGCCAACACGAAGATCGTCGGGACGCTGGATCTGCTCCTCTCGACCGTGGAGACCCGCCCCACCGAACCGAAAGAGACAGGCCATACGTCCAAGGCCACGCTCTACGTGACCCTGACCTTCCAGGGTGACGACGCGAACGGCTCGATGAAAGCGGTGTTGACCAGCTCCGACTCGGAAGGCGCGATCGAAGCGACGGTGACGCGCTCCTCGACAGCGCCCCAGATCACCTTCTCCGTGAAGGGAGACATGGACACCCCGTCGAACGCCGACGAGGAGATCCTCAGCGCGACGCTCGCCGCGAACGCGGCGGTGCTCAGCGAAACTGATCCCCTGCACCAGCGGGCGGAGGCGGCGCTGGATCTGATCCAGTCCATCCCCTCTACCGAGGCGACCTTCCGGCAGGTGGCGGAGGCCCTGCTCTTCCCCGAACCCGAGATCGATCCCTCCGGACTCACCGTCCAGGCCGTCCACGACTGGGTCCTCTTCCACCGCCGCCGCACGAAGCAGTGCGCCGTTGTGGCCGAGGCGCCCCAAGCCCTCCCGCCGCGCCGCTATCAGGTCTACAACCTCCTGGCGAACAGCGAGGGCGTAGCCTACGAGTACGCGCAGCAGCTCAAGAACGGCAGCTATGACGCGATCCTGAGGTACCTGAAGTCCTCGGGCAGCATCTTCCTGGAGTTCGAGGGGGGGACCTCCAAGCCCCGCTTCGATGCCGCAACCACCGCCGAGAACTGGAAGCAGCTGAATCCCGGCAACCAGATCTACCTGGTCGCCGCGGGAGCCAAGGGAGATGACACCCAGGCGCTCCAGGTCTCTCGAATCCAGAAGGTGGAGCAGGCCATCCAGCCGTACTCGAAGGCGGACGGCAGTACGCAGACGCTGTCCCTCGTCCCGCTGCCGGACAAGCTGAAGCCGGCCAACGCGGACGGGACGATGATCCTCATCACCTACAACGCGATCACCACCGTGGACGTGTTCGCTCTCGATGGCGTGCCGAACACCTTGTACAAGCCTTTCGAGCGGATCATCGAAGCGCTCGGCTACGGCAACACGGAATCGGTCAACAGCTACCTCTACAACGGGAACACGCCCTACAACCCCGTGGGCCATGTGAACTTCGCGAAGGGCACGACGACGGTGCCGGACACCTCGGGGACGGACTTCGCCCAGAACTTCGCCACCATCTTCGCCACCCACAACTACAAGTACGTGACGAAGATCGTGATGTGGGTCCGCAACGAGGAGACGGAGGTGGCACTGCGGAAGAACCAGGGCGATGTGCTCAAGGTGCTGCTCGGCTCCAACTACCAGGGGAACGAGGAGGTGACGACGCTGACCAGCGCCGCGGACTTCCCAGCTGGCTCCCAGGTCATCGCCCTGCTGCGGGTGACTGCCTACCCCTCCACGGTCCCAGTGACCCGAGAGGCCGCCCGCAAACGCTAGTCCAAGCGAGTCGTCCCCATGAGCGGCAGGCACGTCAACATCCATGCATGCCTGGTGCACGAGAGCCGGGAGTCCGTCATCGATCTGGTGCGCAACCTGCACCACCTCGATCCGGACTCGCTGCTGCTTCTCTACAACGGAGGCCCCGATCCCAGCCTGCTTCGGGGCTTCCCCTTCGAGCGCTACAACGCCATCGTCCACCCCTCACCGCGCCTGATGCGGTGGGGGTGGCTGCATGACTTCGCGCTCGACTGCTTCCGCTTCGCGCTGGAGAGCCACCCGTTCGACACGATGACGATCGTGGACTCGGACCAGCTCGGGATGCGGCCGGGCTATTCGGAGTTCCTGGGCCGATTCCTCTCCCGGCGTTCCCGGGTGGGACTGCTGGGGTTGGTCCAGACGCCTCAGACCGAGCCGCCCTGGGCAGCGCCCATGGACCATGCGTGGCAGGAGTTCCACCACTGGCGCCCCTTCCTCCGGCGGTTTCCGGACGGCGAGTCGAAGTTCGTCCACAGGACCTTCTGGCCCTCCACCATCTTCACCTCGGACGCGGCGCGCGATCTGCTGGAGCTCTGGGAACACGATGCGCAGCTCCAGGATCTGCTGGATCGAACCCACATCTGGGCCTCCGAGGAGATCCTCTTCCCTACGATGCTGGCCCTGCTGGGCTACGAGGTGGCGCAGAGCCCGTGCCGCTATGATCTGGTGCAGTTCCGGACGCGCTACTCCACCGAGCAGCTCGACGCGGCGTTCGAGCAGCCGGACCTCTTCTGGATCCACCCCGTTCCTCGAAGCCATGGTGATCCGCTGCGCGCGCACATCCGCGCTCGCTTCGGGGGATATGAGGCCCCAGCGTCCCCGGCCAGCACCCTCGCTCCGGCCTCGGCCCATCGCTCCTCCGAGGGGCATGAGGCTTCGCGTCCATCCCACCCCCACGGCCTGCTGCTGACATGGCCGATCCTGAACGAGGTGCGGGGGATCGAGGGTTGGCTCTCGCCACCGGAGGCGGACCTGCTCATCGCGGTGGCCTCGCGCGCGATCACGCTGCTGCCCTCACCTCACACGCTGGTGGAGGTAGGGAGTTTCTGCGGCAAGGCCACGATCCTGCTCGGGCGCGTCGTGGAGGCACTGGGCTCTGAAGCCCGGATCCACGCCATTGATCCCTTTGATGGCATCGTGGGCGCGCGCGATCGAGGGCTTCAGCACCAGGGGCCCACGCGTGAGCGGTTCGAGCAGAACCTCCGGGCCGCGGGACTGACGGACCGCGTGAAGATCCATCCGAAGGCCGCTCCGAGAGTGCCCTGGAGCGAGCCCATCAGCCTCCTGCTCATCGATGGCCTTCACGACTACGCCAGCGTCTCGAGCGACTTCCAGCACCTGGAACAGTGGGTGGTGGACGGGGGGTACGTCGCGTTCCACGACTACACGGACCACTTCCCAGGCGTGAAGCAGCTCGTCCACGAACTGCTCCAGGGAGAGCACTACCAGGAGATCCACTGCGCGGAGGGCCTGATGGTGCTGCGAAAGACCCAGCGCAAGGCATCCCAGGGGAAGTTCGGTAAATCCGCCGCGAAGGTGGTACAACGGCGTCGGTGATCCGAATCTGGCTCTGCATCATCGCCCTGCTCTGCGCCTCCGTCGGCGACTCTGTCTCCATGCCGACTGCCGCTGTGGGAAGTGGCTGCACCCAGAACTGCGCGGACGATGACGAGCGGGGGCAGTGCGCGCCCGATTGCACGGACTGCCTGTGCTGCGTCCATGCGCATCCGGTGATGCTCGCCGCCCCCACGGCGCTCCTGCTGAGCGTTCACGCCACGGCGCTCATCGAGCACGAACAGCAGAAGCCCCCGTCCGTGGACCTGGACGACATCCTGCACGTCCCCAGAGCCCTCTTCGCGTAGGCCACGTCCGTCTCTCCGCCGACGCCAGGACCGGTGTGTCCCCGGTACATCCGGGCGCGCCTCGGCCTGGAGTTTGTCCACCTTTCGCGAGGTCTCCACGTGTTCCACCGCCCCGTGACGGCAGCCTTCGGGCTCGCCGTCGCCCTTCTCTGGCCGCGCCCGGGCGACGGCCCGCTCTCTCGACAGCCTGCTTCGAACCGCTCTCGCGCGTATCCCCCCCGCCGTCGAGACAGGAGCCCTCCGATGAAAACCCTGAATCTCCTGCTCGCGTCCCTGATCCTGCTGGCTGGATGCAAGCGCGAAACGCCTCCGCACGAGGATGAACACGCGCACGCGGAGGGTCCCGGAGAGGAAGCCCATGACGAGCACGAGGGCGAGGCCGCTGTCCGCATCGCTCCCGAGATGCTGCGAGACCTGCGAGTCACCACGGCTCCCGTGGAGACGCGTCCCGGAGGGGAGAGCGTCACCGTCCTGGGGGAGCTGACGTTCAGCGAGGACGCCTATGCGGAGGTAGCCTCGCCCATCTCCGCGCGCGTGGGCTCGGTCGCCGTCACGACGGGCCAACAGGTCAAGGAGGGCCAGCGCCTCGTGGACCTGCAGAGCCCCGAGCTGGGCAGGGCCCGCGCGGACCTCCAGGCAGCCCAGGCCCGAGTGACGACCGCACGGCAGGCCGCCGAGCGCAAACGCACCCTGGCCGAAGAGCGCATCGTCGCCCAGAAGGAGGCACAGGCCGCCGAGGCGGAGGTGGCCGCCGCCGAGGCGGAAGTCTCCGCGGCCCAGGCCCGGCTGGTGTCCCTGGGGGCCGGCAGGGAGGAACTCTCCACAGGGCAGGCAGCCCCCTCCTTCACCCTGCGCGCTCCCATCGCGGGCACGGTCATCGAGCGCAGTGCCCGAACGGGACAGATGGCGGATCCTTCGGAGCCGCTCTTCCGGATCGGCAACCTCTCCTCTCTGTGGCTCATCGTCCATGCCTTCGAGCGCGATGCCGTGCGCATGCAGCCGGGAGCCGAGGCGCGAGTCCTCTTCGCGGCCTTCCCAGGCCGGGAGTTCTCCGCCCGGGTGGGCTACATCGGCCAGCGGGTGGACGTCGCCTCGCGCACCATCGCCGTCCGGCTGGAGCTGGACAACCCCGATGGCCTCTTGAGACCGGGCATGTCCGCCTCGGCCTCCATCCCGCTCGGCGGCGCGGGAGCGGCCATCATCACCGTCCCGGCAACCTCACTTCAACGCCTGGAGAACGGCTGGGTTGTCTTCCTCCCGACGCCCAAGAAGGGAGTCTTCGAGCGGCGCGAGGTCGGCCGAGGCCGAACCCTCGGAGACGAGGTGGAGGTGCTCTCGGGCTTGAAGGCCGGGGAGCAGGTGGTGGTGGAAGGAGCCTTCCTCCTCAAGGCGGAGGTGGAGAAGTCGAGTGGCGGAGGTGAAGCCCATGAGCACTGAAGCCAGCGCATCCACGGTGGGCCGGATCCTGAGGGCCTCGTTCTCTCGTCCCGGCCTCACCGTGGTGCTCGCCCTGGCGCTCTCCGCCTTCGGCGCGGTGGCTCTGCGCGGCCTGCGGCGAGATGTCTTCCCCGACCTGTCCGCGCCCATCTTCAACGTCATCGTGCAGAACCCGGCCATGGGAGCCGAAGAGCTGGAGACGGCCGTGGCCATCCCCATGGAGGTGGCACTCGCGGGCCTGCCCGAGGTGCGCCGCATCCGCTCCACCTCGCAGCTCGGGGTGACGCAGGTGACGGTGGAGTTCGAGCCGGACGCGGACTACTTCCGCAGCCGCCAGTACGTGGCCGAGCGCGTGGCCCAGGCACAGAGTGAGCTGCCGCCCGGCACGGATGTGCCGCTCGTCTCGAGCCTCACGGGACGGCTCAATGAGGTGTTCGAGTTCACCCTGGAGGCAGAGCCCGGCACGGCGGATCTGATGACGCTGCGAGACCTGGCCGAGTTCGAGGTGAAGAACCGGCTGCTCGCCGTGCCAGGAGTCGCGGGAGTGGAGCGCCTGGGCGGCTACCTGCGGCAGTTCCAGGTGCAGCTCGATCCGGACCAATTGGTGGCCCGAGGGGTGAGCCTGGATGAAGTGGAGCACGCCTTGGAGGGCGCCAACCTCAACGCCTCGGGCGGCTTCGTGGTGCAGGGAGCCATGGAGTGGACGATCCGCGCGGTGGGCCGGGCCCAGGCAGTGGAGGATCTGCGCGGCACGGTCGTGGCGTTACGAGACGGCACGCCAATCCTGCTCGGAGACGTAGCCGACGTGCGCGAGGCCCCCGCGGTCCGCCGAGGGCTCGCCCATCGTTTGAAGGGCGAGGTGGTGAGCTGCCGGGTCATCAAGCAGTTCGGCGCGGACACCATGCGGGTGGCGGCGGGCGTGCGCGAGGCCCTCGCGGAGGTGCAGCAGGGTCTGCCGAAGGGCGTTCAACTGCGCGTCGTGTACGACCAGTCGGAGTTGGTGGACTCCGCTCTGGGAGGAGTGAGCCGGGCCATCCTGCTCGGCGCCTTCCTTGTGGTCCTGGTCCTCTTTGGGCTCCTGGGAGACTGGCGCGCGGCCCTGATCGTGACGCTCACCCTGCCCCTCTCGCTGGCACTGGCGGGTGTCCTGCTCCAGGCCACGGGCATCGGCATCAACACCATGACGCTCGGGGGCCTGGCCATCGCCGTGGGCCTGCTGGTGGATGCGGCCATCATCGTAACGGAGAACATCATCCACGATCTCCGAGAGGGCGCCGGCAGGAGGTCCGTGCGGGACGAAGCGCTGGCGGCCTCGATGGAGGTGGGCAGGCCCATCGCGTTCGCCACGCTCATCGTCGTGTCCGTGTTCATCCCCCTGTTCGCCATGAAGGGCATCGAGGGGCGCATGTACCAACCGCTGGCGGCAGCCGTCGTGGCGTGCCTCACCGCCTCGCTGGTGCTGGCCCTCACGCTGGTGCCAGTGGCCTCGGGGCTCCTCCTTCGAGCGCCCAGGCCGGGGCAGCCGGAGGACGTTTGGCTCATCCGCAGGGTGAAGGCGGCCTATGCGCCACTGCTGGAGGTCTGCATGCGCCGGGCGGGCCTGGTGCGGCTGGTGGCGCTCGCGATCACGGTGCCCGCGCTGGGACTGGCCTTCGCGGTGGGCAGCGACTTCATGCCTCGGCTGGACGAGGGTGCCTTCCTCCTGCAGACGGTCCTGCCTCCCGAGGCCTCCCTGGAGGAAGTGGACCGTCTCAACCACCGCGTGGAAGACGTGCTGCGAGAGTTTCCCGAGGTGGAGGATGTCGTGCGCCGCACGGGCCGGGCCGAGCGCACCGAGGACCCGATGCCACACACCCTCTCGGATGTGCTGGTCGTCCTCAAGAAGGGCTCGACGAAGAACCTGGAGGCGCTCGAGGAGGAGATGCGCGAGGCGGTGGAGCGCGTGCCGGGAGTCTCCGCCCTCTTCACCACGCCGCTCGGCATGCGCATCGACGAAGGCCTGGGCGGCAGCCCGGCGGATATCTCGGTGCGCATCTTCGGACCTGATCTGGAGACACTCTCCAGCCTCGCGGAGCGGGCCCGTGCCTCCATGGCGAAGATCGAGGGCGTGGAGGATCTGCGCGCGGAGAAGCTCAGCGGTCTGCCCCAGCTCCGCATCACGGTGAACCGCGCGGCAGTGGCCCGCGTAGGGCTGACTCCCGGAGACGTCATCCATGCCGTGCGCGTGGGCCTCGTGGGAGAGGAGTTCCCCCAGGTGTGGAAGGGCCAGCGGCGCTACGATCTGGTGCTGCGGCTGGCGGACCATCGCCGCGGAGACGTCAACGCCCTGCGCAACCTCCTGGTGGACGGGCACGACGGCACCCGCATCCCCTTGAGCCAGCTGACTACCATCGAGGAGACCTTCGGCGCAGGCAGCATCCGCCGGGAGGCTGGCAGCCGGCGCATCGCCGTGGAGGCCGGTGTCTCCAGCAGGGATCTGGGAAGCACGGCGGCGGAGGTGCGGCAACGGCTCGCGGCGGAGCTGAAGCTGCCCACCGGCTACTTCCTGGACGTGGGCGGCCGGGTGGAGAGCCAGGAGCGTGCGGCGAAGTCACTCACGGTGGCGATCGCCGTGGCGCTGATGGCGGTGTTCACCCTGCTGTACCTGGCGCTGGACTCGCTGGCCGAGGCGCTCGTCATCCTCGCCACCCTGCCGGACGCCTTCGTGGGCGGGATCCTCGCGCTGCTCATCGCGGGAGAGACATGGAACGTCTCGAGCCTCGTGGGGCTCATCGGGCTGTTCGGCATCGCCGTGCAGAACGGCCTGGTGCTGGTGGCGCAGACGAAGGATCTGCTCGCGCGAGGGCGGCCCTTCCCCGAGGCCCTCCGCGAAGCGAGCCTCGGCCGTGTCCGGCCCAAGCTGATGACGGCGGGCACAGCCATCCTCGGCCTGCTGCCGTTGCTGGTGCTGCCGCTGCATGGCACGGAGATCGAGCGGCCCCTGGCCGTGGTGATGACCGGAGGCCTGATCACCTCGACCCTGTTCACGCTGCTGGTGCTTCCCACCTTCTATTCCTTGGTGCACGGGCTGCGAGAGCGCATGAGCCAGCGCCTCGCGTCCCGAACAGCTCCCTGAGCACGAAGCCCCAAAAAGGAACCGCCCGCCCCAGCAGTCCTGGAGCGGGCGGAAGGGCCGGCAACGAGCCGGGAACTACTCGCGAGCCTTCAGGCCGCAGTAGCCGGGAGGCGGGGCGCTGTACCAGGCACACACGGACGGGCAGTACTTCTGCGAGGTGTAGCTGCGGCACCAGGACTCGGGCGGATCCATCTGGGTCCTCTCCTGCGAATCGGTAACAGGTGCCTGAGTCTCCTCGACACCCTGACCGCAAGCGCTCAGCAGACCGACCAGACCAACGAGAGCCAACAGACGCATCTTCCGTACCTCCAGTGAAAGGGGGGACGCACACTTTAGCGTCCACTCTCTCCAAAACCAGCTATTCCAGAAATAACTGCCTTTTCAAGGAGGACTGCTCGAGTCACGGGGACGCAACCGCGAAAACCAACGCTCGATAATGGAAGCACGTTTTCCTTCCTCTCTCAGATTCCAGGAACCCCATGACCGTCAAACGAGCCGCAACGTCGACCCCCGTCCGCACCACCGCCACTGCCGCGAAGGCCTCCGTGACCGCGCCGCCGGCGGGCCTGCGGAAGGGCGATGAGGGCCCCAAGGTGAAGCAGCTCCAGGACGCGCTGGTGCAGCTCAAGTACATGACGAAGGAGCAGGTGGCCACGGGCCCCGGCGTCTTCGGTCCGAAGACGGAAGCGGCGGTGAAGAAGTTCCAGGCGGACCAGAAGCTGCCCAACACCGGCTTTTACGGAGACCAGACGCACGCGGCGCTGAAGAAGGAGCTGGCCAAGACGGGAGGGACCACTCCGCCGCCGTCCACGCCGGGCGTCTTCAAGAAGCCGCCGGTCGTCAGCGCGCCGTCGCCGAACTTCAATGAGCGCAACGGGATGGACATCGACACGATCGTCATCCACCACACCGCGTCCAACAACGGCGCCGGAGACCTGGCGCACATGCGGGATCCGAAGGCCGAGGTGTCCGCGCACTACATGGTGGACCGCGACGGGAAGATCTACCAGCTGGTCAACGACAGCAAGCGGGCCTGGCACGCGGGCAAAGCGGAGCTGCACGGGGTGCCCACGGACGTGAATGGCCGGTCCATCGGCATCGAGATCGTCAACGACGGCAGCGGGAAGACGGCCTTCACCGAGGCGCAGTACAAGTCGCTGACGCAGCTCGTGGGCTTCCTGAAGCAGGAGTACAAGGTGCCGATGAACAACATCGTCGGGCACAAGGACGTCGCGGTGCCCAAGGGCCGCAAGAGCGATCCGGCGAGCAACTTCGACTGGACGCGGCTGCGCAACGGCATCTCCTGATCGGCCAGGAGACGGACCCGGGTCGAGTCTGAATGGGAATGGACTCGACTAAGGAAGCGCTCCGAGTTCCTGGAGCTTGCTGCGAGCAACCTCATTCTGAGGTTCCCGCTGGAGGATCCGACGGTAGAAGCGGATCTTCTCCGCCGGATCATGCGCGAGAGCTGCTTCGAGCGTGAGGACCTGGACGTGCTCCGGGTCCAACGCCCGCGCCTTCTCGAGCTGTCGATTCGCCTCCCCGTCCTCGCCCATGAGGAAGTAGACAAAGCCGAGGTCCACGCGCGCGCCAAGATCCTCGGGAGTCAGCGCTAGAAGCCTTTCGAAGGCAGGCACTGACACTTCAGGCTCCGCATAGAAGGCAGCCGCGAGCTTCCGGAGCTCTAGCGGTTCGGAAGCGTGCTGGAGCGCCTCACGAAGAGCCTGCTCCGCCTCCGCGCCACCTGCCTCCAACACCTGCTTTGCCAGATGTTCGAGCTGGCTCATGGGCTCCCTGTGGCCACAAGGACAAAAACACGTGCCACCTCGGGTCCCACCCGGTTGGCAAATCGCTGGCTGGCGCGACTCAACTCCCCCCAGGTCGTGGCTCGATCGGTAGTCCCCTTCAACTCCCGGCTCGCCCGAAGCTCTTGCTCATCAGACGCTGCCAGCGCGTGTCCGCGTCGCTGCTGGAGTGCGCGACACGTACCAACTCGCCTTGTTGAGGAGAGTGGAGCACCAGGGGCGCAACCAACACCCACTGAGTAAGTGCATCCTCGAACACATGCGAGTCCATCTCCATGGACTCGTTCGCGGAGGGTGACACGTACTCCAGAGGTACCGCCTGCCCCGTATCGAGGCGCACCAAACGTGAGTTGGCGCACGCATCGAGCAGGACAAGCAGCAGCACCGCAAGGATCAAGCGCGTTGCCATGAGGTCCCCGGACGGATCAGTTCTCCGCGATCTTGGAGCCCTTGATGATGACGTCGCCGCTGGCGTTGATCTCGATCTTGGCGCCCTTGATGACCAAGTCGCCGTTCTTCTTCACCTGAAGGGTCGCCGAGCCCACCTTCAAGGTGAACTGCTCCTCGGCCACCAGCGAGATCTCCTTGGCGGACAGCGTGTAGCTGTCCTTGGCGGCGTGGTTGAACCGGCCGCCCACGCTCAAGATCAGATCCTTCTCCACCTTGAGCGTGCGGTTGGTGTCGATCTGCTCGGAAAGGCTGCCCCCCACCTGCAGGGTCCGCGAGCCCTTCACCGTCTCGGACTTCTTCGCTCCGATGACCTCTGTCTTGGCACCGGCCACCTGCTCGGACAAAAGCCCGCCCACGAACTGGTTGAGCGCCGCGCCCACCGTCACCGAGTAGGCGGCGCCAATGTTGACCATCTTCCCCTGCCCCACCGTCTCCGCCGAGGCCATGGCCACCTTCACGCTCTGGTTGCCGCCCACCTCGATGGACTGATCTCCCACCACCGACTCGGTGTGGTTGCCCTTCACGGTGGTGGAGCGATCCTTGACGACCTCCAGGCTCTGGTTGCCGCCGATGACGGAGTCGTCGTTCTTCTTCACCTCCAGCGTCTGGTTGCCCTGGATGGTGCGGCTGCGATCCTTCCGGACGAGCAGCGTTTCGTTGCCGCCCACCTCCTGCGTCTTGTCGTTCTCGACGACGATGTTGAGGTCCCGCTGGGCGTGCAGGTACACCTGCTCGCCTCCGGCCATGTCCTCGAAGCGCAGCTCGTTGGAGCCGTTCTCGCCAGGGCTGGAGCTGGACCGCAGGGTGCTCTGCGTCTTCTGGTCCGGCAGAGCGACGGGCGTGGGGTTCTGGCCGTTGTAGACGCTGCCCGTGACGATGGGGCGATCGGGATCACCCTCGAGGAACTCCACCACCACCTCGTGGCCGATGCGAGGCAGGTAGAGCGAGCCCCAGCCCGGTCCCGCCCAGGCCTGGCTGACACGGATCCAGCAGGAGCTCCGGTCGTCGTTCCGGCCCTCGCGATCCCAGTGGAACTGGACCTTGATGCGGCCGTGCTCGTCGGTGTGGATCTCCTCGTTGGCGGGCCCGACGACGATGGCCGTCTGGGCACCGGCGATGGTGGGGCGAGGAGTCATGCGCCGGGGCCGGTAGGGAATCTGGGCAGGAATGCAGAGGAACTCGTTGCGGTAGGGCTCCTGTCCGCCGGCCCCCGCCTGCTCGAAGACGCCCACCTCGGGCTGGTGCCCCACGTGCCGCACGGAGAGCAGGAACCACTCGTGGTTGAGCGTGTCCACGGCGTAGTCATCCAGTTGGAAGACGTAGCCCGCGAGCAGGCGCCGGCAGTTGCTGGACCCCTTCCCCATCTCCGTGCGCACCCGCAGCTCCTCCATGCGGATCCGTGCCAGCGCCTTCCCGATACCGGCTTCCTCGAAGCGGGCCGGGTAGTCGTAGATCTCCAGGGACTGCTCCCCCTCCTCCGCCTGAGAGGCGGTGGTGAGATCCAGGGTAGGCCGAAGGAAGTTGAAGTCCCGCAGGGCGACGGCGCCGGGCTGGATCTCCCGCTGGGCGGCGAACTCGTGGACGGACTCGCCGGCCGCCACCATCTGGCTGTTCTCGCGGAAGACGAGCCGCGGATCGCCGAACACGGGCTCGCAGCTGCTCGAGGCGTCGCAGAGGATCAGGGTGTGGCCGTCCTCCACGTGCTCGAAGTAGTAGAAGATGCCCTCCTCCTCGAGCAGCCGGGAGATGAAGTCGAGGTCCGACTCGCGGTACTGCACGCAGTACTCGCGCTTGCGGTAGGAGCCCTGCAGCGCCAGCCGGTGCACCACCGACGACTCCCCCAGCACCTTGTGGACGATCTCGGGGACGGTCATCTCCTGGAAGATGCGGCTGCGCTGGGTATGGCGAAGCGTCCACAGGCGGGGCACCACGGTCATCCGGGAGAACTGGCTCTTGGGATACCGGCCGTCCTTCCAGTGCGTGACGCGCGAGATGACTCCGTGGAAGAAGCGCGACGTCCCATCTCCCAGGTGCACGGCCAGGAGGGCGTCCTTGCCCAACAGCTCCTTCTCATCCAGCGGAAGCATCGCCGACGCGGACACGGTCACCTGCACCGAGTAGGGCATGGAGAGGGACTCCTCTGCCTCGAAGCCCGACACGGCCAGCTCGCCTGACGCGTAGGAACCGGCTTGGAATTCGAACTCGGCCTGATTGGCATGAAGGGGGGCAGGAGCGGCCATGGAGTACCCTTGGGGAGCTGAACGGACCGCCTGGCATGATATGACGAGGGGCCTGCATCCGGCGAAGGCTTGCGTCGGGATTTTCCCCGGTCGCGGCGGAGAGAGGGCGCACCATGGCGGGTTCTGGAGTTCCAGCCTTCTCGTTACGCGTGGGGTCATTCAGGGCTGGGGAGCTGACCGTCACCCGCTTCGTGGGGATGGAGAAGCTGAGCCAACCCTACGCGTTCCAGATCGACTTCCACCCCCTGGGAGCACAGCCGCTCGAGGGGGACACCCTGCTGGGGGCCGAGGCGCTGCTGATGCTCTCGGTGCCTGGGGGAATCCCCCGGCTCGTGCACGGCAAGGTGCGCTCGATGAACGAGCTGGGGCTCCGCGAGGGCCGCTGGCAATACCGGATCCACGTCGCGCCCACCCTGTGGTGGCTCACGCGCGTACAGCGGAGCCGGATCTTCCAGGACCAGACGGTGCCGGACATCCTCGTGAAGGTGCTGCAAGAGGCCGGGATCGACGCCCGGCTGTCTCTGAGCGGCACCTACGAGCCACGCGAGTACTGCACGCAGTACCGCGAGACGGACTTCGCCTTCCTCAGCCGGCTCATGGAGTGGGAGGGCATGTTCTACTTCTTCGAGCACTCGGAGGACGGGCACACGCTGGTGATCAGCGACTCGACCAACGTGCACACAGCGCTGCCTGGGGGAGGCGTGCTACCCCTGCGCGCGCGGGATGAGCGCTCGACGGATGGGGAGTACCTGTACGCCCTGGAGCGGGTGCACCGGCTTCGCCCCGGAGCGGTGCACCTCAAGGACTACGACTTCGAGAAGCCCACCCTGGACGTCTCGGGCAGGGCGAAGAGCGCCGAGGGTGAGTCGGCCCTGGAGATCTACGACTACCCGGGCGAGTACGTGGCACCGGGCGTGGGCAAGAAGGTCGCGAAGGTGCGCATGGAGGAAGGAGTCCAGGCATCACGCACGCTGGACGGAGAGAGCGTGGCCCCCAGCCTCACCCCGGGCTACCTCTTCGAAGTCGCGGACGACGGCAGCAACGCGGGCCAGTACACGGTGGTCGAGGTCATGCACACCGGCATGCTGCCGGAGACCGCGGGGGGCCGGGAGGCACACGGGTCGCTGTACCGCAACCGCCTGCGGTGCATGCCGTCGGAGGTCCCCTTCCGGCCACGGCGGCTCACCCCCGCGCCCGCCATCCCCGGCGTCCAGACGGCCATGGTGGTGGGTCCCGCGGGCGAGGAGATCCACACCGACAACCACGGGCGCATCAAGGTCCAGTTCCACTGGGATCGCGAGGGCGCACGGGACGACAAGGCCTCCTGCTGGGTGCGGGTGGGCCAGACGTGGGGAGGGCCGGGTTGGGGAGCGGTGTACCTGCCGCGCATCGGCCAGGAGGTGCTGGTGCGCTTCCTGGAGGGCAACCCGGACAGGCCGTTGATCGCGGGCACCGTCTACAACGGGCAGAACCCGACGCCGTACGTCCTGCCGGAGGACAAGACGAAGTCCACGCTCAAGAGCGCCTCGAGCCTGGGGAGCAACGGCTTCAACGAGTTCCGCATCGAGGACACGGCGGGAGCGGAGGAGATCTTCGTCCACGCGCAGAAGGACAAGAAGCTGCTCACCGAGAACGACAAGGATCAGGAGGTGCGCAGCCGCGAGGTCCTCGAGGTCACCAAGGACCGGGCTCGCACCGTGGAGGGCCATCAGCAGCTCGACGTCACGCGGAGCGACTCCAGCACGGTGAGCGGCAACCAGTCGCTCCAGGTGCAGGGCGATCGCAGCACGACGATCTCGGGGAGCCACAGCGAGGCCGTGGTGCGCAACCAGTCCATCACCGTGGACAAGGGCTTCACGTCCGCCGTGAAGCGCACGGCCACGGAGTCCGTGGGAGCCGCCAAGAAGCTCGAGATCGGCGGCGCCTACTCCGTCAACGTCGTCCTGTCGGCGACCGAGGCGGTGGGCGGCCTCAAGTCCGTGGACGTGGCCAAGGACCGCTTCGAGTACGTGAAGAGCGACCGGCACGAGCGAGTGATGCAGAACAGCGAGGCCAAGGTCGCCGGCTCGTTCCAGACGGAGGTGGCGGGCCAGGTGACACTGATGGTGGCCAAGGACTGGAAGGACGAGGTGGGCAGCAAGACGGAGCTCGGCGTCAAGGAGGCGAGCGACTGGAGCACCCAGACGTTCGAGCTCAAGGCGGACACCTTCAACCTCATCGTCAACGGCAAGCTCATCCTGAAGGCGGAGAAGTCCGGCAACATCAAGCTGAGCCCGAACAAGTTCCTCGTGGAGGGCGACGAGGTGACGGTGAAGGGCTCGAAGGTGAAGAAGGAGGCGGCCGGCTCCATGGAGGACAAGTCCGTGAGCCTGTCCCTGGAGAAGCTGAAGGAGCCGGAGCTCAAGACCGTGGAGTTCTGCGTCAAGAGCAAGAGCGGCAAGCCCCTGCCCGACCTGGACTTCGAGGTGACGCTGGCCGACGGGACGGTGAAGAAGGGCAAGACGGACAGCGGCGGCAACGTGAAGCTCGAGAAGGTGCCAGCCGGTCAGTACTCGGTGGCGTTCCCGGATCCCGCCGCCCCGAAGGTGTAACTCAGGGAGACTCCGAGGCAAGGAGCGCGTACACGTACTGGTGCACCTTGTCGTTGACCTTCGCGTTCTGGAACACCTCGGAGTGTCCCAGGTGCGCCCCGCCCGAGAACTGGGTGCTCTCGATCAGCCCTTTCAGACCCAGACAGGCGCCGCTCTTGCTCGGAACGGTGCCGTCTCCTGACTTCTTCTGAAGGAAGCGGTCCGAATCCTCCGTCTTCGTCCAGTCCACGAAGTCATCCGTCTGCAGCCCGTTGGAGAAGAGGGCGTACGTCTTCGGGTGTGCCCCGTCCGCCAGCTCCGTGTGGAACGTCTGGGCCTCCTTGATGCGCTTGCGCAGCTCCGGGAGGATCTCGGAGTCCCAGATGGCGGAGATGGGGCCGAGCGCCCAGCCCGCGAAGGGGAGCTCGGACTCCTGCCGGACGATCCCGGGGGTCTGGGTTCCTTCGTAGACCGAGTAGATGTTCGACAGCTCGACCTGAGGCTGGGTCTTGAGCCAGGACGCGGTGGACAGCGTCAGGCCGTTGCTGCCCCCCAGGTGATAGCGGTGGTTGGGCATCAGCTGCATGGGCCCTGGCAGACCGCTCAGATAGGCCAGGTACTTCCACCAGGTGTCACCGAGGATGTTGTTGAGCTTCCAGTCTCCATCGTTGTCGAACTGCTCGACGCAGCCGGTGAAGAAGCGGCGGTAGGCGGGGATCGCGCCATTGGAGGGCTGGACGACATGCACCACGCCCACCGCCTTGCTCGACAGCCCCAGCTTGGCGCAGGCATAGCGCGCGACGAGCCCACCCATGCTGTGGGTGACGATGAGGACCTTCTTGGCCCCCGGCCACTTCGCCAGGATGGCGTCCACCCGCTTGACGAGTCCTTCCGCGGAGACGGCATTCGACTTCCGCCAGTCATAGCCGTACGCGTAGACGGGGTGGATGCCCATCGCGTTGTGGTTGGGGTGATTGAAGTGCTTCTCCAGGTAACAAAGGATGGGGCCGTAGAACTCCCAGCACAGGCCGCCCCAACCCCGGTCCTCGTAGAGGGCGATGGCCTCGTCCACGGTCTTCTTCCCGAAGCGCGCGGCGACCTCGAGCAACTCCCGGTCCTTCTTGATCTCGCCCTGGGCGTCCTTCCCCGCGGTGTAGTTGCTCAGCGCCTTGATGACCGTCGCGTTGGGCTTGAGCGTGACAGAGAGATCGATCCGGGCCGCGCGGGCGCTGCAAGCCAACCAGCCCGCCATGGAGGGAGTGTAGTCCGGATCCCAGTCGCTGCCCCCTGGGATGTCGAGCCGCGTGCCCATGACTCCCGGAATGAAGACGATGGGGATGAGCGCGGTGTGAAGGGTGTCGTGCGTCTTGGGCGGGTCGCCATCGCCCAGTTCGTGCTTCTGCACGTAGGCATCCATGGTCAATCTCCCGGGCGAAGAGTCGTAGTCAGCTGGGCCCAGACAGACTCCAGCGTGGCGGCGCCAGAGGCCTTGGCAATGCCGAGTGCGCGGAACCTCTGGCCTCCCGCGACCTGGACGGACAAGCGGCGCACGGCGTAGTGCGCCAGGTCCTGCCGCCCTTGCCGGCTCACCCACTCCCAGTGGCCGGTGAATCCCCGCAGGCTGGCGGCCACGAAGGGCTCTTCCTCCGCCACCAGACGCTCCAGGCGAGCCCCAGGCTCCTGCGAAGGAAGGATGTCCTCGGTGGCAGGGGCCCCTTCCTCGGGAGCACCCTCCTCGAACTCGAGCATCAGCCGCACCGAGCGGTCCTGCGTACCGAAGGAGAAACTTCGGGGAGCGGGGAGCACCTCGGGCATCTCCAGCGTGAGGGCGCCGGCCTGACGCCGGACATACCCGGGCTTCTCGGCCTTGCGGCTCCACGGCGACTGCGCGGGGGCCGCGCTGCCAAGGATGTGCTCGAACATCGCCAGGCCCTCACCGTTCTGGGTCTCCTGCCCGGTCAGGAGCTTGAGCAGCATCCCTTGTTTGGCTCCGTTGACGGCCAGGAGGTGGATCTCCCCTCCCCCGAGCGCCAGCGCCAGTTGCAGGAAGGCCTGGGCTGCGGGCTCTCCCAGGAAGGTGCGCTGCTTGCGGAGGTGCTGGATGAGCATGCCCTGGTAGCCCTTGCGCAGGGACTCCTGCAACTCATCCACCACGTCGTCTGGAGTCATCCCCGGGACGGGCGGCTCGAAGGAGAGGACCAGGGACAGGCCCTGCTGCTTGTTCTGGAAGGTGTAGACAGTCTCGTCCACGAGGACGAGGGGCAGGTCCAGCACCACGTGCCCGAGGTGGTATCTCATGCGGCACCGCTCCCGAAGGGTGGGACGTGGGGACTAGCAACCATAGGCCTTCTTCAAGGCGTCCTGGGTGGGGCCATCGAGGGTGCCGGACTCCTTGAGCTTGTGCGTCCGCTGAAAGTTGATGAGCGCGGCCTTGAGGTCCGCATCCTCACTGCCCAGCTGACCGAGCTTGCCGCTGTAGTAGCCCAGTTGCCGCAACCGCAGCTTCTGCCCCGTCACCGAGTCCACGGGAGACAGGACGCCCAGCCTTAGCGTGTGCTCCACCGGCTTGTGCTGAAGGAGGACCACATGCGCCATCTTGGCGCCGCGGGGGATGGGGACCTGCAGGAAGCCACTTCCGTCCGCCGATTTCTTCACGGCGGCGGCGCCGTCGAAGGACACTTCACAGGGCTCGTTCTTGAGCACCTCGCCATTGAGCATGAGCTTCAACCGCAGCACGGAGGGGGGCTCGACCTTGAAGGTGCTCTTGGCGTCGGTGGTTCCGGTGAACTGCGCTGTCATGCGAGAGCCTCACGCCTTCGGGGAGAGCAGGATCCTCGGAAAGGTCGGAGCCGGTCAAGGCAAGCCGCCCTTCCCTACCCCACTCATCCCGCGAGTTGCAGCGCGAGCACGCCCGAGCGGTATTGCAACACGGAGGCATGCAGGAACCACAGCCCGGAGGCGGCGCCGAGCCCGAGCAGCTCCCGAGGCTCCAGCGTGGCCTCCCAGCGCAGTCCGCCCTCGATGGGCACGGGCCCCTTCCGCTCCACGAACGGTCCGGCGGAGAGGGAGCGGCAAACGGGCGTCTGCGTGAGGCTGTCGATGGCCACCACGAGGGTCGCGGGGATCAGGATCTGCTTCACGGACTCGGCCACGGCGGAGGAGAACTGGTAGGTGAGGCGGAGGCGCGTTCCTTCGAACGCCGCCAGGATCCCCTCCTCCATGGCGGCCGTGGACGTGGGGGCACTGTGAGCGCAGCCTCCTGACACGAGCAACCCTGCACCACCGAGCAACAGGGAGCGGTTGAACGAGCGCCGTGTCGTCTTCGGTATCGGGTCCGTCATCGCAGCAGCTCCTCGCGGGCCTTGCCGATGGGCGTCCGGCCCGGGGTGATCCGGTACAGCATTTCGATCGCATCTCGGGCCACGCGGTGCACCGGATGCTCCGGAGAGGTCCGCTCGGCCAGGGCGCTCCACAGTCGCACAGCCAGTTCCTGATGGATCAGCGCCAACTGGCTGCGCGGCGAGAGAAAGGACGGATCCAGCTCGACGGCACGCTCCAGGAAGCGCGCGGCTTCGAGTTCCCGACCCTCGTTCTGGAGATGGAGCGCCTCGTTGTACCAGGCCATGGCATCGTCGGGGTGGGCCTCGCGATACTCGCGGTTGCGCTCGTAGTAGCGCTGGAGCTTCCCCTCCACCGCCTGGTCCTCCTTGAGGAAGCCGTAGTGCTGGAGGGGCACATTGGACGGACGGACCACCAGTTCGGGATGAGAGGCAAGGCTCCGCTCGACCGTTTCGTGCACCGGGCGCGAGAAACGGATCCGCGAGTCGTTGCGGAACAGGCGCGCCGCCAGCGTCATCACCGGGGCCCCTTCCTTCTGGTGGTTGGAGACCTGGAACGTGTACGCATGGACGTCCAGATCGTCCATCAGCCGCTGCAACCGGGGCAGATCCTGGAGGGCGAGCTCCTCATCCGGATCCATCACGAGGATCCAGGGTTGCGTCGCGAGGTCCAGGCAGCGGTTGCGCAACCGATCCAGATCGAGGCGATCGGTGCGGAACTCCACGACCTTGTCGGTAAAGCGCCGGGCGATCTCCTGGGTCCGGTCGGTGCTGCCGTTGTCGACGACGCAGATCTCATCGACGAATGGCTCCAGCCCGGCGAGGAAGCCCTCCAGGCGCTCCTCCTCGTTGCGAGCGATGACACAGAGCGACACGCCATGCTCTTTCGGATAGCGGCGCAGCGTCACGGTGCTGCTCAGCAGGTGTGAGTAGTCACTGTTGCCCACGAGGTCCGGCCGGGGCGAGGGATCCAGTTGGCGGTAGCGCGAGTGCTTGGCCCGCCGGAGCGGCTCGGTGTCATAGCCGAGATGTCTCACCCGGATGTCCGTGTATCGGGCGGCCCCTGCTGGGAATTGAGGGATGTTGCCGCAGTGCAGACCGTTCTCCGTGCCCAGCACGATGCGCTGACCGGGCTCGCAGCGGTACATGCGATAGCCGGACATGTTTCCGAAGATGCCGTCCGCACGGAAGTAGGTGTGGCTCGGCTCCCAGAAGGTGTACCAGTGGAACCCGAGCACCTTGACGTGCGGATCTGTCAGCCGCATGAGCCGCTGTGCCCGCGCCCTGTCCATCTCGAAAACCTCATCGGAGTCGATCGAGATGATCCAATCCGCACCCTGCTCCGCGGCCATGGTGAGCACACGGTTGCGATCGCGCCGCTCGTGGAAGGGCAGGTCCTGGTACTCGTAGCGGAGCACTGCGGGATGGTGTTCGCAGAGCGCACGAGTCCCATCGGAGGAGCCATCGTCCAGCACGACGATGCCGTCCGCGAAGCGAGCGGTGGCTTCGAGGCTCTCCCGCAGGGTGGCCTCAGCGTTCTTCACCCGGTAGGCAGCAATGAGCCGCGGCTCGGCCCGGCGGAGTTCCCGCCACTTCTCATAGAAGCGGCCCCGGTTGGCGAGCCCGCTGCGCATCTCCGGAGCAACCCTGCGGAACGTCGCACTGCCCTCGTGGTGGATGTAGACGTCTCCGGCGATGACGCAGTCCCAGCCCCTCTCCTGGGCGCGCAGGACGAGATCGTTGTCGTCGAAGCCGCCTGGGGAGAAGCGCTCATCCAACCCGCCGATCTCTGCATAGCAGTCACGGTGGAGCATCAAGCAGAAGCCGGAGAGGAAGAAGCTGGCCCCCCAGTTGCGCCGGAATGCATCCCGGTGCCGTCGGGCGTGGGTATCCAGGGTTGCTGAGTGAAACGGCGGCGGATTGGCGACCTGCTGGGGGCCGCCCGCCGAGTTCGTCACAGGCCCGACCAGACCCACGCGCCGCAAGCCGGGCACCACGGTGCCTGCCTGCTCCATGCACTCGCGCAAACCGGTGAGCCACTCAGGAGTGACAACGACATCGCTGTTCAGCAAGACGAGGTACTTGCCGCGAGCGCGCTCGAGGCCGGCGTTGATGCCTCGGCACCAGCCTTCATTCCGGTCCAGCAGGAGGAGCTGGGCGACGCTGCCCATGCGCTCTGTGATCTCCTTCAGATATGCGCGAGTGCCATCCGTGGAGGCGTTGTCCACGAAGATGATCTCGGCCTGCTCTGGGAGGTTCCGGCGCAGCGACTCCACACAGCGGACAGTGAATTCGAGGGCGTTGTGGGTGACGACGATGACAGAGAATTCCATGCCGGATTCCACGCTCAGAGGGGATCTAGGGCACGACCCAGAGCACGTCTGAGACGTACTGGCGGCAGGACGCATGGAACAAGGTGGGAAGGTTCCCGGTGAACCCTGGCTCCAGCGCGCATCGGAATGCGACGGTGCACTCGGAGCCCGCCTCCTCTGCGTCATCCTCGAACACCAGGCGCTCACCCACCAGATTGACGACGTAGGAGCCCTGGGTGACCGGGTTGATCGCCACCAGCACGATGCCCCTCGGCAGTTCCTGGCGCCCCGCGGGCAAATCCGCCTTGGCAATCCGGCACGTGCCGTAGACGACCAGGCCCGGGTCCTGCTGCGGCTCCTTGGTCACGGTAATGGCAATGCCGAGCCCACGCAGGGAAGGCGTGCGCGCACTCCGGCCAAAGGTCAGGGATCGGATTCGCATGAGAGGTGCTCAGAGTTCGATGGCTCGGTTGGCCATCAGGTCCAGGCCGATCACATTGGACACGTAGTTCTCCAGCACGAGGTACAGGAACACGCTGGGGCGGTGAATCGGCGGCGCCACCTGGAATGACACCACACCGTTCACGTAAGCACCGCTATAGCCTTGAGCCTTCAGCGGACCCCGTGGCGGCAGTGGCAACGCCGGCGGCGTGACGAGGTTGACGGTGCGATCGTCCTCCCACTTGATGAAGTCGTTGTAGGTGCGAACCGCGAAGCCGTCATGCTGGTCCACATCGTTGACCACCAGGACCAGCGCCTCGCCCAGGGAGCGGTAACGCGCCTCCATCTCCTCGGGGAACATGGCCTTGGCGTGAAACTCGAACTCCAGGCGGCCTTCCGCGCAGACGAGCGCGCTCACCGCCAGCCGGATGCTCTCCTTCCCCAGTTCGACGGTGGGCGTGGCCGGGTGCTCCGAATATCCGAAGGGCTGCACTTGATACTTCATGGTGGGCTCCCTCAGCCGAAGTAGTCCCAACGTCGGGTGTTCATCGAGGCGGATTCCAAGTTGAAGCGCTTCAGCCGAGGCACACAGGCTGGACAGAACTTCCCATCCGGCTCCACATGCGATTCGCCCGAGAAGTACATCGTGCACAGGTGGCCGGCGCCCCCGTACTGGTACCACTGGCCGGTGGTCAGACCTGCGCTCACGGGCGCGGCCTGCAGCACCGCATTCGTCGTGCAGTGCGGGCCTCTGCCACCATAGGGATCGGTATGCCAGTTGGGGTTGTGCTCGGCACTCAGCGCATTGCCCGGCCCATCCCACCGCGACTCCTTCTCCACCGTCTGCCCCACGCCATGGCCCACCTCGTGCGTGAAGGTCTGGAGCACATCCGTCGAACCATCGATGGTGCGGACGATGCAGAAGTTGGCGACGCTGTAGCCCATGACCGTGGACTCAGCGATCACCTTGATGTCGAGGTTGAAATTGTTGGCGGGCGCCGCGGCCAGATGGTTCGTGAGGCCTGGAACGGTGTTGAGATCCCAGGTCATCACGCTGCTGACCCGCGTGGGCACCCCTGTCACCGCGAGTTTGTCCCGGACATCCAACGCCAACCGGCCGGGCCAGCTCACCGTGGCGCGGTATACGAAGGCGAGCGGATCCCCAGGATCCAGGTGCAGCTTGAAAGCGAAGTTCTTGGTGCCTGTGACGGCCCGAATCGTAGGCTGCGCGTAAGGCTTCTCCTCCACGCGGTAGATATCCGGCACCACCAGCAGCGCCACGTGATGGGGCTTGTCAGCGAGCGCTCCGCTTCCAAAGGGCCGGAGACCGATGACCCCATTGGGGGGGTCTCGCATGAAGTGGAACTGGGGCCGTCCCAGCTGCGCCTGGGTGGTGGCATCCACCCGCGCCATCTGCGTAGCGGTGGCCACCATCTGGATCTGCTGGAGCTCGACGAAGCCTTCCAGGAAGGCGCCTTCGAACTTCCCCTTCAACGAGTTGAAGAGGTTCTGGGAGTCGGCGCCCATGTAATGGACGGTGTAGTAGATCTTCCGCCAGGTCTCGAACTCGTCCGTCTGGAGGAAGTTCGCCCGATCTCCCTTCTTGGCCACCTTCACGACGAACTTGTCACCTCCCGATGGAGGGAAGGTGATGCTGTTCTCGAACTTCCCCGAGGCGACGGTGATGGCCGTCTCGTTGAACTGGAGCCGGGGGCGCTGCGCGGGGCTCAGGTAGATGGAATCCGTGTTGCCGGGAGCCGGCTCGATCCACCACTCCAGCCGATCTCCCGGGTTCACGTTGGGAACCGTGTTCGGAGTGACCTGGAGGGCGCGCGTGCTTCCGCGCTCGGGGTTGGGAACCGATGTGGGGAGATTGACGTATTGCTTCGTGGTCGGCATCGGCAGCCCTTAGAGGACTTCGATCTTCTGCAGCTTCCACTCCTTCGGCTTCTCATCCGGGTTGGGAGGAAGGATGGCGATGAGCGGAGGCTGGATCAGCGGCGCGGGCGGGGTGTTCTTGTCGTTGTGGAGCATCATGTCCAGGGCCCGAGCCACGCCCTTGCCCTCCACCTTCACGTCGAAGGAGTAGCTGACGAACTCGGCCTTGCCCTGCGTCTTTCCGGAGGCCACGCCCTTGTTGGTGCCCGCCTCGTCCCCCATGCTCGTCGAGAAGACGGACTCGGCGTGGCAGATCGGGTTGCCGTCCACCGTGACGGACTTGGCGCCCTTGTCCGTATCGGCGGACTTGGCGATGTTGGGGTACGGGATGGGCACCGGCGGCGCGGGCGGCGCCGGAGTCAGGCAGACATCCGGGGCGGCAATGGTGATGCCGTTGCTGTCCTTGTGGACGACGGTCCGCTGATTCACTCCGACCTGGCTGGCCATATCTCCGAGTCCTCCCCTTCACGCTCGGGCAAGCACGAGCGCCGTGCGCTGCCCATCATCGTTCCCCGCCCACAGCAGGGCGCGATCCGCGGGAGCATACCTCCGTTGGAAGGAACGGCCGACGACCGCCATCAACACGCCACCCGTGGAGGCGCCCACATCCCCCAGGCAATCCGCCGGGTGCCACAGGCGGCTCACCCCCTTGAGTTCTTGCGTCAGGCGCACTCGCACCAGGCCCCACTCCCGGAACCGGTAGCTCTCACCGTTCAGGTCGCAGATCACCCAATCCGCCCCCTGGGGTAGTCCCGCCGCCGTGCAGGCGGTGCGGATGGCGTTGGCCAGCCCTTCTCCCGTGGACTGATCCCCCGAGCCGATCGAGAACTTCTCGGCTGCCGTCGCGGCCGCCACCACCGAGGCGATGGGCTCCGCGCCGCGCTTGAGCGCATCCGAGGGCCGCTCCAGCAGCACCGCGGTCGCGGACTCGCCCGGGATGAAGCCGTCGCGGTTCCGAGAACTCTTCAGCCGCCCTGCCCGATCGAGCCGCGCCAGCTCCTCGGAGAACAGGCGCGAGTCCACCCCGGCCACGATGCAGGCCTCCCATTTGGGCCGAGTCACGGCGGTCAGCGCATCCTGCACGCACCGGAGCATTCCCGCGTTTCCACCATGGCCGACCACGCTCGCCGAGGTGGGCAGGCCCGTCTTGGCTGCCAGCGTCGGGAGCAGCGTTTTGTGCAGCGCCGCGTGGGCCGGAGACAGTGTCGGTTCGGGCAGCGACACCACGAGCCGGATCCGCGCGAGTTCCTTGCGCCCGAGCCGGGTGTTGCGGATGAGGTCCTCGATGGCGAGGGTGAGCAGCCGCACGGCCCAATCGGGGCCGCGCTCGGCGAACACCCGGGAGCCCACCAGCGGCTCGGGCTCTCCCTCTTCGTGAGGCGCGCGGGAGGCGAAGGTATCCAGTTCCTTGAACCGGTTGATGCCCGCACGGATGGCCGCGCAGCTACCCACCACGTCCCATCCCACCGCGGACACCATGCCCAGACCGGTGATGGCGAGCGGGTAGCTGCTCCTGGCATCCCTGCCCGATCCAGCGCTCATTGCTGCCTCACCTCGATGTGCTCCACCTGGAGCATGTCCTGGGGCGTGAGCCGGCGGTGGCCGCGCCACAGCATGACGGCCTGCTCCTCGTCAGGCAGCAGTACGAGCGTGTCGAAGCGCATGGGCACCTCATGGCGCTCCCGCGCGATGCCGACGAAGACGCGAGGCCGGGTTCCAGGAAGATGGAAGCGCAACGTGCCCCGAGGGCTCAGGTGGGCGAGCTCCACCAATTCGTTCCCCTCGAAGAAAGGAGAGGCGATGAGCGGCGCAGGTGCCGCGTTGTGGTGGCGATTGTCGAAGTCCTCGGGAGGCAGCGGCGCGCGGTTCTTCCGCCAGGCCTCGCCATAGGTGCCCGCCAGGGCGGCGCGGGGTTGCCAGCTCCGAGCGATGAAACCCAACCCCGCGGGGGGGGGCCTGTCCTTGGGCGAGCGGATGAGGTGCTCGGGATCCTCGATGTTGGGCAGGAAGCCCTCCCCAGCGGGGAGCCCCGTGCGCTGGGCGCGGAAGCCCCGGCCCACCGGGTTGCGCGGATCCATCTCGTGGTGGCGGGGATCAGGGGCACTGCGGTCCGTTCCGCCGAAGGCGCGCTCGTAGGTGAGCGGCATCTTCGCGAACGGCTCTGGCGAGGAAAGGCCCAGCCCCTTTCGCCAGCGCCGATCTCCGAAGACGGTGAGCACCCGGAAGATCTTCCCCACCCGCAGCGCGACCTGGACCTGAGGCTCCGGGCGGCGAGGCGGATACGCGTGCCCGAGCACCACCACGTCCGTGGCGGGCTTGTAGACCGCGAGGTCCGACTCCCACCGGACGCTGGACTCGCCCGGCTCGCCGTAGAAGTCGTCCACGGCCTGCACGGGGAGCTGCTTCGGGGCGGGCTCCAGGCGGCCACCCTTCCCCAGCGCATAGGTGCACTTGACGACCGTGAGGAGCACGTCGCGCCCCTCACGATCTGGCACCACGGTGCGCTCGGCGGCGAAGGGCGTCCTGTTGACGAGTTCCATCTCGGAACCAGAGGGAGGGGCAGTTCGGGGTGAAGGGTTGGAATATAGTCGTCCCCCCGGCATGGGGAAAGACGAACGCGGAGGCCCGCGATGCATCAGGGGCTCAGGCCCCTACCGCCGCACGCCTTGGGGTACGCTAGGGGAATGAGCGCCCCACCCCACACCGCCAAGCCGAAAGCCCCAGGGCTCGAGACGCTCGAGCCCATCACGACGCCTCGATCGGGATGGCTCGTGGGAGTGGATGCCGAGGGACGCCCGCTGGTGGACTTCCCGGGCAACGTCCACGGCCCCCTCGCCGCTCGGAGGACGCTCCCGCAGGAGCCCGAAGCCCTGCGAAGCGCGGCTGCCCAGCGCCAGGGCGTGATGCTGCTCTTCGAGAACGGAGATCCCCGCCTGCCGGTGATCATCGGCCTCTTCCAGGCGGAGAGCCCTACCCCACTGCTGGACGCGGTGCTCGCGGCGCCGAACCCGGTCGCGGCCTCGCAGCCCGAGAAGCCGCCAGAGCCCGAGAAGCCGCCAGCCCCCGAAGTGAACCGGGCGGAGCCCATGGAGGTGCTCGTGGATGGCAGGCAGGTGGTGATCGAGGGCAACGATGAGATCGTCCTCCGGTGCGGCCAGGCCAGCATCACCCTGCGGCGCAACGGCAAGCTCATCCTCAAAGGCACCTATGTGGAGACCCACTCCACGGGTGTGAACCGCATCAAGGGCGGCAGCGTCCAGATCAACTGAGCCATGCCACCTCTGAAGATGGATGTGCTGGAGGAGCACTTCGCGGAGGCCGCGTTCCTCTGGTCCCAATGGGAGCGCGCCCTGCAGTCCCCCGCGTACGATGTCCTGGAGACCGCGGCGCTCGAGGAGCGGCTGCTGGCCCACCTGGACGGGCTGGTGCTGGGAGGAGAAGTCGTGGCGGGCGAACTCCTGCTGCCAGCCCTGGAGGCAGACGACGCGGGGAAGATCTCCGCCGCGGCGTTCGCGCTGCTCTCCGGAAATGGGAAGCGGGAGCTGGAGGAGACCCTCGCGGTGTTCGACGGAGGGGATGCTCTTCAGCAAAACAGTGTGGGGCGCGCGCTGGGGCTAAGCGAACGGGAGGGCCTGGAAGCAGCGCTGCGCAAGCGGCTGAAAGCGGACGATGTGGCCCTCCGGGTCGCAGCGTTCCAGGTTCTGTCGTTCCGGGGAGCGATCTCCGCGGAGTTCCGGGGGGAGTGGCTCTACCGGGATGACGCGGGGCAGGTGATCGCCGCGCTCCAGGATGCGAATCCTCTGTCCCAGGACATCGTGCAATCCCTCCTGCCTCGGCTTCTGGTGGATCCGCGCCCAGGAGTGCGCGAGGCCGCGATCATGGCGGGGCTCGTCTCGGGTGCTTCACCTGCATGGAAGGCATGCCGGCAGGTGGCGAAGGAAGGTGGCGAAGGACGGCGGCAGTGCCTGGTCACGCTGGCGCTCGGCAGGGATGAGAAGGATGCCGAGTGGCTGGCGAGCCTGGTGAACAACGAGGAACAACGAGCGGACGTGCTCTGGGCGCTGGGGTTCAGCGGACAAACCGTCGCCGCGGAGGCCTGCCTGCAAGTCATGCATGACGAGCGGGTGGCGAACCTGGCCGGCGAGGCCTTCTCGGCCATCACCGGACTGAAGCTGGAGGGGAAGTACCAGCTTCCTCCCCCTGAGGAGGAGGAATCACTCGTCCCTCTCGACGACGAGGACCTGGACAAGGACCTCGTGCCGGGCCCCGAGGCAAGCCTGCCGCTACCGGCTGCGGATGCGGTCGAAGGATGGTGGAAGCAGGCCCGGAAGAGCTTCGAGCGGGGGACGCGCTATCTGCGAGGACAGAAGGCCGACGAGGTGGAACTCCTGGATGCGCTCAGGAGCGAACCCATGAGGCGGCGGCCCGTGCATGCGCTGGATCTGTCCATCCGGAGCCGCGGCGCACAGAACCTCCAGCCCCAAGCCTTCACACTCCGTCAGCTGGCCGAGTGGGAGAAGGCTCGAGCAGGGAGCACGCGCGTATCGAAGCATCCGTTCGCGAAGATCTTCCTGGGCTGGGGCAAGGCAGTGACTTCTCGGAGAAAGCGCTTGGTTTGACTGGAGGTGATCCGCCTCGAAGGTGGCCGATAGGAGAACCCGTCAGGACGGGGCGCGAGGGGCGCTGAAACTTTTTTGCGCCAGCCAGCGGCGAGGACTGTCACTCCCGCGAGGCTCCAAAGCACTGCCTCTTGCTGCCCAGAGGAGATTGCCACCTGATGCGTCGACCATCCTGCTTGCTGCGTCGCTTCGCCGCGCTGTTGTCCCTGGCCGTCCTCACCGCTTGCCCGGAAGAGCCCTCGCTCGAATTCCAGCCGTCGATCCAGGGCACCGCGCGCGAGGGGCAGACGCTCACGGTAACCCTCGGGGACTGGTCACAGCCGCAGGGCGTCACCGTGACGTATCAGTGGGAGCGCTGCACCGCCGAGGGGCAAGAATGTGCCGCGGTCCCCAGCGCGAACGGCATGCAGTTCCTCCTCGCCGCCGCGGATGTCGGCTCGACGCTCCAGGTGCTCGTGTCCGCCACGGACGCGGATCGCACTTCGGAGTCTCGTGCGCCTCGCACGGGCGTCATCCTCCCGCTGGCGCCGACCCTCCGCTCTCCCCCTACCCTCTCCGGCGAGGCCCGGGTGGGGAGTACCTTGACTGGCAACTCGGGCAGTTGGGCAAGCTCGAGCTCGCTCACCTATGGGTACCAGTGGCTGCGCTGCGACCCCTCGGGTGAAGGCTGCACCCCCGTGGGCGGCGCCACGGCCAGCTCCTACGTCCTCTCCGCGGCCGACGTCGACGCCACCCTCCGGCTAGAGCTCACCGCCACGAACGCGGGCGGCTCGGCGACAGCCCGCTCCGACGCCACCGCTCGGGTCCAAGCACCGTTGCTCAATACCGAGCCCCCGCTGCTCTCCGGGGATACGACCGTGGGAGGGACGCTGACGGGCACGCAGGGCACCTGGGTGGCCTCGCCCGAGACGACGTATGCCTACCAATGGCAGCGGTGCGACGCCACCGGAGAGACCTGCACGAACATCCCTGGCGCCACGACCGACTCCTATCTCCTGGTCGCGGAGGACCTCCAGCGGACGATCCGGCTGGCGGTCACCGCCACGAATGCGGGCGGCTCGGCGACAGCGCGCTCCGACGCCACGGCGCTGGTGAGCGGGGTGCTGTACAACACCGCGCGCCCCGTGCTCTCGGGCAACGCGTTCGTGGGACAGACGCTGACGGGCACGCAGGGCACCTGGGTGGCGCTGCCCGAGGCGACGTACGCCTACCAATGGCAGCGGTGCGACGCCACCGCGGAGGACTGCAAGAACATCCCTGGCGCCACCGCCGACTCCTACCTCCTGGCCACGGAGGACCTCCGCCGGACGATCCGGCTGAGCGTCACCGCCACCAACACCGAACGCTCTGCCTCCGTCGCCTCGGCGCCCTCCACCCTGATCGGCTCGCCCTGCGCCGACTTGCGCTCGCAGGGCCCCCTTTCGCCCACCGTGGCCACCGGCGTCTCGAGTCTCATCATCTGGAATCAGCCCTCCGAGGCCCGTCTGGATGACGGTGCGTCCGCGACGGCGACACTGGGGCGCGGAGATGAGACGAACACGCTGGTCCTCACCGGGTGGGGCTTCAACCTCCCCCAGCACGCCACACTCCGCGGCATCCGCGTCGAGGTGCGGCGCTCGGCCTCGGTGGCGGGTGCCATCCTGGACACCACGGTGAAGCTCAAGGCCCCCGGCGCTGAGTACTCCAACAAGGCCCGCACCCAGGCGTGGGAGACCTCTCCCACGGTCGCCACATACGGCGGCCCCGAGGACCTGTGGAACACGAGCCTCTTGGCTCCGGCGGCGCTCAACGACCCGAGCTTCGGGATCGTCCTGGGCGCACACCACTCCCGGGCTCACGGTACCGCCGAGGCGCGGGTGGACTCAGTGCGAGTGACTGTCTTCTACACGGACTTCTCAGTGGTAGGCCCCGCCAGCCCGACGCTGGTGGTGGACGACGCCTCCACGGGGGAGGTGGCCTGGAGCAACCCTCAGGCGGCCGCCTCGCACGACGGCTCCTCGGCGACGGCCTCGAACTTCTCTCACGGCCAGCTCTCCCACTATCTCAAGGCGACAGGCTTCGGCCTCGCGATGCCCGCTGGGAAGAGCCCCTCTGGAGTGTACGTCGAGATCGAACGCTCGGGCTCGGTGACAGGCTTCCTGGACGCCTGGGTGTCGTTGGTGAAGAGCGGAGCCATCGACGACTCACTGCTCGAGTTCGGGCCGGCGTGGAGCACCCAGCCCGCGTATGTGGGGCACCTCCCTCGCGCAGACATGGGGGTGACGCTCACCGCGGCGGACATCGCGGACCCGGGCTTCGGCGCGGCCTTGAGCATCCTGTACGACGGCTACGTCACGGCCAACGAGGCGCGGGTGGACCACCTCCGCCTGTCGGTGCTGTACGATCCCGTGGAACGGGAGGTGACTGCCTTCCCAGCTCAGGCCACGAGCACGTCGGGCTCCCGTCCCTGGAGCAATGTGGATCGCGTGCTCGCGAACGACAATTCGAGCGCCATGATCTCGGCCATGATCAACCACGAGGTATCGGATGACTTGCGGACCTCGAGCTACGGCTTCTCGATCCCCGCGAGTGCGCGAATCACGGGTATCCAGCTCGACGTCAAGCGGCGCTCGCTCTCGAACGTGGGCCTGGTGGACGGACGGGTGCGGCTGCTGGTCGGGGGGCAGCTGGCCGACGAGGACCGCGGTCTGGCGGAGCGGTGGAACAACAGTATGCAGACGGTGGCGCACGGCGGACAGTCCGACGATTGGGGGCACACGTGGACGCCCGCCGAGGTGAATGGGGCCGGGTTTGGAGCCGCGCTCTCCGTGCGCTACGACAGCTTCTCCGGGAATGACTGGCCCTCCGTGGACCATATGGCCATGACTGTCTTCTACTGCGCGCAGTAGGTAGCGCAGCACTAATCCTTGGCCACGCCCTGTTGTCCGGGGTCAGGAGCGTCCCGGACCTCCATCCGCATCTCGTCGGAGGTGGCCCGGAGCTCGGGAGCGTACATGGCCTCGAGCCGGGCTGGCAGGGCGTGGAAACGGCCCGGAGCCTCGGCGCGCAGCTCGTAGGAGAGCTTCGTCACGCCCACGGGGATCTGCGACAGGAAGAAGGCCACGCGGTCATTGCGCAGCTCCACGTGGGCGCACTGGTAGTTGCAGATCTCCGGGCCGCTCCGCAGCGCCACGGCCTCCAAGCCCGCGGGCTTGAGATCCTCGACCATGAGGAACTCGACGGCCTTGTTGGCCTTCACCTCCAGGTCCACGCGGACGCGGATGCCGGACTCCACGGGCATGCCGTACTCGGCGCTGGCGCTCATGCGCTCGGAGGCGGCCGAGGGCTTGCCGAGGAGCGTGTACTTGCGCACCACCTTCACGTCTCCGCCAACGCCCTTCACGTTCTCATCGCGGTTGTACACGTCGAAGGTCGCGGCGTAGTAGCCGGTGACGGGGGCTCCGTCGCGCTGGAGCACCACGGTGTTCTCGCCGGGCCGGAACGCCGCGTCCGTGAGCACCACCGGAGCGGTCAGATCCATGCCGCCGGAGCTGAAGCGCACGCGCCCCGCCTCGCGTCCGTTCACCTGGACGATGAAGGAGCCGGAGCGCGCCGCCGCCTTCTCGCGCGCCGCGAGCTCCGACAGGGCGTAGAGCGAGAAGGCCGTGTCCCGAGTGGTGCGCCACTTGCCGCCGTTGCGGCGCAGCACCAGGAAGTCGGTCAGCGGCTTCACCCAGGGACTGTTGGGATCGTATCGGTAGACGGCCATGAGCGTGTACGCCGTGGCCTCGATGGCCTCGGAGGTCTGCCAGATGTCGTTGGCGTCTCCGGCCGAGACGTCCTGGCGCTCCTGGGCGGCCTTGAGGATGTCATCGAGGTTCTCCACGGCGATGCGCGCGCGCGGATCCTTCGCGGCGATCAGCGCCAGCGCGAGGAGCGCACGGCCCCGGTTCGAGAGCTTGCTCCGGCGCTCGAAGGCCTTGTCGAGCCCGGCCTTGGGAACGCTGCCCGTGGACGCGAGCGCGTAGAGCATCCAGGTGTGCTCCTCGGGGTTGCCGAGCGCCGCGCCAAGGTGGCTGGTGAGGTACGAGCGGCCCCGCTCCAGCACGCCGGGATCCACATTCAGGCCCGCGGAGCGGCCAAGCGCCAGGCCATAGACGACGTAGGCGGTCATCCACCGGTTCGTCGAATCGGTCTGCCACCAGCCCCAGCCACCGTCCCCGTGCTGGAAGCCGTAGAGGCGCTTGAGGCCCGCGTCGACCATGTCGTCCAGGTTCGCCGGCACGCGGGACTTCGGCAGACCGAGATCCCGTGCCGTCTTGGCGGCGATCGTCGCGGGCACGAAGCGCGAGAGCGTCTGCTCCACGCAGCCGTACGGGTACTGCGCCAGGTAGGGCAGCGCGTCCATCATCACCGAGACGAGCGTGGGTGAGACGGTCAGCTCGAAGCGCGTGGCGCTGGCGTTGCGCTGCTCGGGGAGCTTCACCTTGAGCTCCACGGAGTCCGAGAGCCGCCCGGCGAACGCGGCTCGCTGCGCCGAGCCGTGGATCACCACGGGCAGCGTGAGCTCCATGGCGTCCTGGGCTCCACCGCCTCGGGCGACGACCTGGACCGTCACGTCCCCGGGCTTCACGACGCGGAAGCGCGCGTCCACGCGCGTGTCCCCGCCAGCGGGCACCTCCACGGTGCGCTGGGTGGCATCGAGAGGCTCGAAGCCGGGAGCGCTGAACGACACTTGCACCGAGGCCGGGCGGCCGAGCCGGTTGGACACGAGGCCGGAGAGCGTCACCTCGTCGCGCTCGGTGAAGAAACGAGGAGACTGGAGTCGGACCATGAGAGGCTTCTCGGTGCGGAAGGTGGCCTTGCCCAGGCCCATCTGCTCACCCTGCGTCATGGCCACCGCGAGAGTGCGGAAGCGGGTGAGAGAGTCGGGCACCGTCAGCGCCAGCTCCTTGATCCGGTTCGTGCGCTCCTGGGGAAACCAGCCCGCCGACGAGCTGAAGTTGGAGCGGACCTTCACGGGGGGCTCTGTGGGGCCACCACCGCCCGGTTTCGCGGCCGCCATTCGGCTGGGCGCCGGAGCCTCAGCCTTCGAGGCCTCCTCCTCCGCGGGCGCCGCATTGCTGGCTTTCTTCTCCCTGGCGAAATCCATTCCGGCCCCGTCGTCGTCCTTGTCGGCATCACGTGTCGACCCGGCGGTGGCGGGCGCGGGCGTCTTGGCGGGGCTGTCCGCTGGGGCCTGGGCCACCGGCAGTAGCTCCTCGTCCTTGCGAGGGATCGGCCGGAACGAACGCTGGTTCTGCATGAATGTGGTGGTCACCCAGAGTTGCTGCGGACGGCGACCGAAGAAGGACAGCACGTCGGTCCGATCGGACGCGATGGCAAAGATCGCCTCGTCCACGGAGGACACCATGAGCTCCACCTCGCCCTGCGCGCCCTTCACCTCGATGCGGGCCTTCTGCGGTGCGCCGGGCTCCACCTGCTCCGAGCCGTGCGAGACGTTCACCTGGAGCGCGTTGTCCGTGCCGGACACCTTCACCACGGCCTGCGTCTGGAGGAAGGTGCCCTGCTCGAAGCGACCCACATGGAGCCAGGCGTTGGGCGTCATGGCGGCGGTGAGCGGCAACTCCACGAAGCGCGCGCGCCCACTCAGCGGGAACACCTTGGCGGAGTGCAGCTCCTGGCCCTCGATGGTGAAGAGCACATGCCCCCCGCCGGTGGGAGTGATCACGAGCGCCCGGACTGTTCCACCCACGGCGAGCGGCGCACGATCCGTGAGGAGCGCGAAGCCCATGTTTGGCGGAACGAACGGCTTCGCGTCATTCGTGAGCCACACGTCGGTGACGGCGTAGGGGGACTCGGTGTCCGGAGCGCCGGGACGGCGGACCTCGATGCGGGTAGGGCCCACCGCGTCGCCATCCAGCACCGCCTCTCCCCGGCCGTTCGTCAGCTGCGCGGAGCGCTTCAGGATGACGCTCTGGCGCCCATCCTTCTCGAGTCGCACGAGCCGCAGCTCCACCGCGGGAGACTGGCCGCGGCCGTTTGCATCCTCGGCGCGCAGCTTGATCTGGATGGGCTCGCCGGGCTTGTAGAGGTAGCGGTTGCTGCGCACGTCCACGAACACGGGAGTCGAGGACACGTTGATGCCACCGCTGCCGGTGACCTCGCGGCGGCTGGCATCCGTGACGAAGACCTGGACCTGGTAGCTGCGATCCCCGGCGTCCGCGGGCTTGGGCAACTCCAGCTCGGTGGTGCCATCCGGGCCGGTCTTGAAGGTCAGCGTCGTCTGCCGGTAGGTGGGTTGCCAGCCTCTGCCGTAATAGCGCTCTTCCTCTGAGTAGCCGCCGTAGCCGGAGTAGTCGACCCAGCCCACATCGATGTCATCCTCCCAGCGACTCCACCGGTGCACGTAGCCCTGCTCCGTCACGATGGCCCGGCCGTTCGCGTTGGCCACGGGGCCGCCGGAGTAGCGCGAGGCGGAGATGCGCACCTTGACGGCCTGACCCGGCGACGGGCTGCCCACGGGCTCCACGGACACGAGGAACTCCGGCGGCTTGAACTCCTCCACGCGGAAGACGTTGTTGGCCTGCTGGAAGGAGGAGTAGCTCCCCGAGCTGGCGTCCACCACGAAGCGCCACTGCCCCAGGGCCGCGTCCTTGCCGAGCGGGATCTCGAACGCCGCGGTGCCGAAGGGGCTGGTCGTGAACTCCTTCGAGAGGACCTCGCGAGACTGGGCGTCATAGGCGCGCACGCGCACGGTCTTCCCCGCGACGGGAGTCGAGGGGCCATTCGCCCGGTCTCGGAGGAACAGCTTCGCGCCCACGGTCTCGCCCGGCTTGTAGAGCGGCCGGTCCGTCAGCACGTACGCGAGCCACTCGCGCTGCTCGTCCGAGCCGTACCCATGGGCCCAGCCGTTCGAGAACGCGAGCTGGCCTCCGGCGCTCGCCCAGGCGGTGAGACTCTGGAGGCGACCGGGGATGTTCAGTGGGAGCCGAACAAGGCCCATCTCATCCGTGCGGCCCTGGAGCCGAGTGTCGCGCACCTGGTTGTCGTAGCTCCGGGTGTAGACGACGATGTCCGCGTTCCTGGCGGCCTCACCGGTGATCGCGTTCGCCACGAACACCGCGACCTCCTTCGGCGAGACCTTGACCTCCATGGCCAGCGTGGTGATCAACAGCCAGTCGGAGGCGCTCTCCTTGTTACTGGAGGCTTCCACGATCCAGGCGCCCGCGCCAGGCACCTCGATCGTCTCCTGCACGGCGCTGGGGGCGTAGGGAGAGGGCGCGGTGAGCTTCCGAGTCCAGCGCTTCACCACTTCGCCAGGAGCTCCCATCGGGGAGGAGCTCATGACCTTCTCAGGGCTCTGCTGGAGCGGATCCACGCGGCGCAGGGTGAGGGTGACGTCCGTCAGGTTGCGGAAGGAGATGTTCAGCGTCGGCTTCACGCCGGGCTGCTCGATGTACTGCGTGCCGACGGAGAGCCGAGGGCGCTTGATCTCCTCGATCCGCGAGCGCGCCTGATCGAACACGTTGCTCGTGGTGCCGTTGAAGCGGGAGACGATCTGCTCGTAGAGCGAGAGCGCCGCCGGGTACTGGCTTGTGCCCTCCTGATGCTGGCCCAGCCAGAAGAGAGCATCGTCGGCGTATTCGGTCTGGCCGCGGCCCAGCTCCAGCAGATCCTTCTCGGCGCGAGCGATGCGGTCCTTCTGTCCCGTCTGCATCCAGGCGCGCGCTCTCACGAGGAGGGCGTGGGCGCGGTCGCGAGCAGAGGGCTCCAGGGACAGCATGCGCTCACAGAGTCCCTCCACGAGCTTCGTGTTGTAGGTCTGCTGCTCCATCTGGTTGAGCGCCGTGCGGAAGAACAGCCCGCGCGCCTCCTGGGCCCACCGGCCGCCGGAGCCGCGCGCCACGGCCTCGAGCTGCTCGAGGGCGACGGACGTGCGGTCCCGGTTGCCCCGACTCATCCAGGTCTCACCGCGCTCGACCAGGGTGAGATGGGCCAGGGCCCGAGGCAGATCCGCCGGCCCCTCCCCCGCCGCCGCCCGGAGCGACTGCAGCGCGCCGGAGCTGTCCTTTCCCGAGAGCAGGCAGGCCCGGTCTCCCTTCACCTTCGCCTCGGAGGCGAGCGCGGAGGACGGATGCTTGCGGAGGAAGGTGCGGAACGCCTCACAGGCGCGGGACATCGACTGCTCGGCCAGGGAGCGGTTGGCTCCGTCGAACTCGGACTGCTCGGCCTCCGGGACACTCGGGGTGGGGGCGGCTGTGGCGGCAAGTGCGAGGTGAGAGGCCACGAGGCCGGTGGCCAACAGGAGCAGGGCCGCGCGGCGAGCAGGGTGGGACACGGTGAGACTCCGGGCTTGAAACGTGCGTGGGAGCATCAACGCACCAAGCCTGAATAGAATCTATCGGACGAATGAACTCCTCTCCGCACCGGGCTGCCTGCAACAGAGCCGCTCTGGCCGGGCTGATGGTGCCCATCGTCGCTTCGCTCGCCACCTGGGCCCTGGCGGGGAGCGTCGTCCGGGCCATGCTGGCCGTCACGGTCTCGACGATCCTCAACCTTCCCTCGCCGCTGGCAGGGGGCATGGTCATGCAGGGCGTGGTCAGGGTCCGCTGGATGCGGTGGGAGAGGACCTTCGATGCCGACCGGAGCCTGTCCGAGGCGGTGGCTGGATACTTCCTGCTCAGCGGGTTGACCCTGGCAGGCTTCTTCGTGGCGGCTCCACTGCTGGGGGCGCTCCTTCGATGGGTGGGGCCCTTCCGGACCGGGCTGGACGAGGTCCTCACGCTCGGAGCCGTGGTGCTGCTCGTGGCTGTCGGAATGGGGGTCCACCGCGCCGAGGTTTCGCTCTCTTCGCTCCGGTCCCGGCTGGAGAAGGAAGGCACGCAGGTGGGGCCGGAGGAGCTGGCTCGGGTGATGAAGCGGCTGACGGAGTTGGCCCGTCCGGATGGTGGCTTCGGGCATGTGGGCGGCATCGGTGCTCGAACCGTGGGGCTGCACGAGCACCTCGACGCGGAGGCGCTCCTGCGGCTCGTCTCGGAGCGGGGCCTGCCAGGGGCCGCCGAGCTTCATGCTCGCTGCCTGAGCTACCTTCTGACTCGCGCCGAACCAGAAGGTGGGTTCTCGACCTATCCGTCCGGGCTGGCCCGTGTGCAGTACACCGTGCAGGCGCTGGAGGCGCTGCGCGGGAGGATCGATGAGCCTTCGATTGAGCGGCATCGCGCCGCCCTACGAGCCTGTCGTCGGGAGAACGGGAGGTTCGGGCGCAGCGCCACCGCCCCCGCGTCGGACGAGGCCACGCAGTGGGCTCTCCAGACATTGGGAACTGCTGGCCGTCCACTCCCATGAATTCATGATTCATCAAGGGCTTCGGCCCAGCTTATGAATCCTTAGAACTTCGTCTCGCCAGGTCGCGGTGACGCTGGAGAAGGAACAGCCGCAGGCGTAGGGGCTGGCGCGGGCGGAGAAGAAGAGGCCGATGGTGGCGCCGACGCGGGCGTACCGGTGCCCGTGTCCGGTGGGAGAACGGCAGGTGGGAGAGTTGGCTCGGGCGAAGGAGGGCTTGGGCGATAGGGCTCGGGCTCGGCCGGAAGCGGTTCTGCTCGGGGTGGCGGGGCCTCGGCTACCACTTCGCCTTGGGGAGTGACTGCGTACACATAGTGCCAGTCGAGCACGCGCCCACGCGGGCCACCGCACCGATTGAAGTGTTGGCCCAGCGCCACGTAATACAGGCCCGGCGTGGGGCCTGTGGAGACTGCGACATCCATCCCCTGCGCGGGAGTAGAGCATCCCCAGAACAGTCCTGGATCCGTGTTGGTTCTCACCATTTCACGGATGGCGGCCGCTGCGGCAATCGCGGCCTCCGCCTCGATGGCAGGGACGATGAGCTTGACCGATTGCTCGTCTTGCGCGGTCTCCGGCCACTTCACCTCTCCCTTCCAGGAGGCAGCGGGCCTGATACAGCCAGGCAGTATCGCTGCGAGTACAGCCAGTGCACACACCTTGATCATCTCTTTCCTCCATCGCACCCAGCAACAGAACTCTGGGCGCTGCGTTCCATATCGAGGCACGGTCATACCGTGCCCAGTGAGGTTGCCTGGAGCGCAGTGACCGAGAGTGACCCAGCGAGAATTGGCATTGCTCCGCTGTTGGGCCTCACCCGTGGGAAACCAACGAGGGAGTCGCCGTCTCCAGCGACATCGACCGTCGAGCAGTACTCCGTGGACAGACCAACGATGGGCTGTTGCGCCGCCCAGTCACACACCTTGGCGCCCGGGAGCTTGAGCAACGCGTCCTCAGCCGGGTTGTGGGGCGAGTCGGCGAAATCAGGCCGCGCGTGAATAGAACTCGTCCAGCCAGCCGCCCTCCAGATCGTACATGATCTTCAGCGTCCCCGAGAGAGCGCGACCGGTGTACTTCCCGTCTTGGAAGGTGGGATTGAGGACGGACTTGACCAGGAAGTACCCGCCGCCGCGAACCTCGGGGTTGCGAACCAGCATTTTCTCCACAACGTGGACTCGAGTCTCTGGGGGGAAAACGACCGCCTCGCCATCGACGTCGAGTCGACGCCCCACAGCATTGAAAAACTCCTCCACGTCGCAGCGAACCTTTTCGTCCGAGAGGTGCGCGTCGAGCCCGGTCATCACGTATGTCCAATCCATGGTGACTTTGTCCTGCACGTAATATCACCGCTCAATTCACCTGGAAGACCTGAATGCACTCGCTCAGGCGTGCGCTTCGATTCCCATGGACTCATGATTCATCTCATACGAGATCCTTTTCTGGCTGAATGTCGTCCAAGCCTAGTTCCTCCAAAGTGATCCCAAAGGCATGAGCTTGTTGCTGCATGAGGGAGATGACTTCGTGAAATGCCATCAAACGTCCAAGCGTAAATGCACGTTCGTCCTCCGGTGCAGTTCTACTCTCCTCCTTGGCTTCTAGTGCCTTCTCCTTGAGAAGGATGCCTAGATCGCGAAGATAGAGATCGACACTCATGTCGGGCCGCTCCCTAGGGCTTTCTTCAGCAGCCCTTCGAGGATTTCCAACTGCTCAGTCTGCCGCTGGATATCCGATGGCCATTTCTTATCAATCAATGCGTTCTGCTGCCTTGGGTCCAACGATTTCCAGTTGGGAATGTATTTCTCCGGGTTGGCGATCTTGTCTTTGTGTTCTGCGATCTGCTTCTTGAGTGAGTCAATGCCCCTACGTAATTCGCCGGGTGGCTTCCCCTGGTAGTTTCTCATGAAGCCTGCATGTCGTCCTCCGGCCTCAGCGATTTCCAATGCTCCCTCTGAGGTGCCCCCGCCTGAGATTGTCTTCCCTGCTGTCATGGCGACCGCCGTGGGAGCCAGGGTAATTGTGATGGTGCCATCGGCGGAAACTGCAACCGCGCTCACCTGTCCTATCTCCGAAAGTGTGAGGCGCAGTTGTGAGGACCCCAGCGCCGCCGCCTCCGTGAAGCTGGGCAGCATCGCCAGCCTTGAGGCCAGCCATGCCGAGCCCCCTGCCATGCCGTGGCTCACCACCACCGTCACCGCCAACACGAAGACGCGGGCCACCTCCGGCCCCACACGGTTCGCGAAGCGCTTGCTGGCCCGCTCCAACTCCTCCCAAGTGGTTGCCCGGTCACTGGCCCACTTCAACTCCCGGCTCGCATCCACCAACTCCAGGAACGTCTCCACTCCCAGGTAGATCAACAGCGCCGCCGACACGACCGCCGCCGCCTTGGTAAACACGGGCTCGGGGTTGGCCGCCAACACGGCCCAGGTGATGAGCCCCGTGGCGATCACCGTGTAGAAGAGCTGGGGGGCCAGCGTCTTCTCCACCGCCTTGGCGATACTCTCCTTGAGGGGATCGAGCGACAGGCCCAGGGCCACCCCCAGCTTGTCCCACTTGCTCAGGCCCATCACATCATCGAGCAGGGAGAGGCAGCTTTCCTTGCGCTGGCCCGGCTCGCAGATGCCGCCGAAGCTCTTGCTCATCAGGCTCTGCCAGCGCGCATCCGAGGCGTCGCTCGGATAGGAGGCGCGCACCAGCCCACCTTGCTGGGGTGGACGGAGGGTGAGGGGCGCATTCAGTACCCACTGCGTCAACGCTTCCTCGAACGCTTCGGCGCCCACCCTCACGGACTTGTTCGAGGTCGGCGGCCTGTACTCGATGGGCGCCTCCTGGCCCGTGTCGAGGCATACCACTCGCTGCGAGGCACACGCATTGAGCAGCGCCAACAGCACGACCGCTACGGTCAGACGAGATGCCATGAGACGCCCTCCTGAGCGAGGAGTTTTCCAGTCTACGGGAACGTCACACCCGTGACGATGATGCTCCGGGTCCCCCCCGCATCCCACAATTTGAGCGTGAAGCTGCCACGGCTCTCTGCCTCCGTGGCGTCCGCTTCGATCACCACGCGCCGGTCCTTCACGTCGTAGCTGAGGGGCTCGGCTTGCCAGGGTGGGTACACACGCAACGGGCGGCGTCCTGGCCCCACCAATTCCGCTCTGACCACTCGTAAGGGCTGCGTTCGCGTGATGCCATCCAGCCACATCATGACAGCCACCGTGCGGTTGGAACGATAGCTGTAGGCCCGAACCACCTCGGCGGCATTCCCAGGGTGCATCCCGATGCTCAAAGAGATGTGCTTGCGGGCGATCCCCTCCTCATTCATGAGCCCGGTAGCCACCAAGCCCGTGAGTCGCCCGGGACTGTCCTTCTCGGCGAGCAGGCTCTTGTTGTCCTCCTGGCACTGGTGGAGCTGGGTGTCCTTCTCCTGCACTTCCTGCTGGTAGGACTCCAGGGTGCGCTTCTCGCGGTACACCTCCACGAGGGGCTCCACCTGCCCGGGGGACACCACCAGCCAGAAGGCCGCGCTCGCCGGAGCCTCTTCATCCTTGAAGCGGACCATCAGCCGGAATCGCTCTCCCGGCGTGACACGGCCCGAAGGAACCAGCCGAAGCACGGTGTTGCTCACCTCCACCACGGTGAAGCGCTCCCGTCCGTCCACGGCTACTCCATGACTGAGGAGCTCCGCGCCGTAGAAGAGGAACACGGTGGACAGCTCGGGACCGATGCACAGCTCGGGCACTTCTCCGGTGGGCTCCGTCTTCAGCTCGATACGCCGTGTCCCCGTTTCGCAGGGGACGGCTCGCGGCTGCGCGGTGGCTGTGGCGCCCACGAGGAGCGCCAGCGCCAAAAGAGCGGCGGGGGACGAGTTGAACACGGAACAGAACCTCCTGAGTGGGGACGCGGCTGAGCGTCCTGGGAGGTCGCCTCTACCACGCCTTCCCTCTCGAGAGCGTCACTCGCTCCGGGAGCCCCGCCCGGGTCAGCGTCCCTGGAAGCGATCCACCGCTACCACCCTCCCAGTATTCCCCACACTCGCCGTGTCGGCCGTCGAACCACTCTCCATCTTCATTCCACGGTCGTGCTCGGCGTCCGCCAACTCGAAGCAGACAGGCCAGGTGCGGGTGCCATCCCTCTCTTGTACCAGGGTAAACCGCCCGTAGACGCGCTCCGCCCCAAAGATGAGTCGCCCCTTCAGGATCGGGTTCGAGGGCAGGTTGTCGAATGGCTTCCCGAGGAGCCTCATGCTGCTCCCCCCCTCCCTCACGGACATGATCCGGCCCACCGGTCCGGGGGTGAGCACCGCATCCGCTTCGTCGCCGATGTTGATGCCCAGTCCAGCCATGGTCTTGAGAGCGCCGGGAGGACACGACTCGGAGGGAGGCTCGGGGCGAACCTGGGGCCCCGTGCAAGCCGCTGTGATGCAGGCACCCGTGGCAATGGCCCTGCCCACGGGACCGAGGCCCTTCTGCTGCTTCTGCTGCTTCTGCTGTGGGTCTTTCATGGAAGCCTCTCCCTGCTCGGTAGCTTCCGGCGGCTTCCAGGGCGGCGCCACTTTCCTGCCTACCTTCCAGGTCACCTCCGGCGCGTCCTCGAAACGCCAGGCGCGCGGCTCTCCGCCAGTCCCAGCGGCGAACGGTGGCGGGCTGGCGGTACGGGACGAGGCCGCCCAAAACCAGACCCCGCCTCCCCCCACAACCCCCGTGAGGATCAGCCCCGCCACCACCAGCCATGGGACGCGCCTGGCCCGCGATGCTGGCTGCCGCTCCCTGGCGCTCGCAGGTGACGGCGGAACTTGATCGGGCGCCGAGACCGGGGCCACGGGCGCAGGCGGCACGGCCTCGACGGAGAGGACGACAGGGGCCTCAGGTGGAGCGGCAAGGGCCAGTGCCGCCATGGCTGGCATGGGAGGGCTCGCGGCGGGAGAAGAGCCAGGAAGAGCGCGAGGAGGTGCGGCGTCTTCAACTGCTGCGGGAGCTTCACCCTCCACCACCACAAGAGGGCGCACGCCTCGCCGGGGCCGCGCTTCGGCCTCTCGCGACGCCTTCAGGTAGTGCGCCACCTCGTCTGCCCCGGGGCCCAGGCGCGTGGTGAGGGTGTGCACGCTGAAGACTTCACACAGCGGCGCCTCCCAGATTGCCTCCTGTCGTTCCAGCACCGCCGAAAGTGCCTCGCACAGCTCCTGCGCATCCGCGGGGCGCTCCTCGGGCTTCTTCGCCAAGAGCCGCAGGCACAGCTCGCTCAGCTCCACGGGGACCCGAGGGTTGAGGAGGTGGGGAGGCGTGGGCGCCTCGATCAGGACGGGGTCCACGTCCTTCCGCTTCCTCACGTAGAAGGGCCTGCGGTTCGTCAGCAGCCAGTAGAGCACCACCCCCAGCGCGTACAAGTCATCCGAGGGCATGGAGCGGTAGTGCGCGCCCGGTACGCCCTTGTTCTCCCGCTCGAAGCGCCAGGCCTCGGGGCTGCGATAGTCCGGCGTCCCTGGCGGCAGCAAACCCCCGGTCCGCCACCCGGCTTCCTCGTCGCCCCCCACACCGAGGTCCACCAGCACCACCTCGCCGGAGGAATCGCGCACCAGGATGTTGGCTTCCTTCACATCCCGGTGGATCACCTTCTCCCCATGGAGGGCAACGAGCGCCCGCGCCACGCCCAGCACCTTGCGCACCGCCTCGCGCGCCGAGGGGTTCTCGGTGCTCACCCACACGTCCAGGCGCCGGCCCGGCACGTACTCCATGACGATGACGAAGTAGCGGGGGGCCTTGTCCGGCCACTGGCCGTGCCCCAGCAGGCGCACCACGTGGGGGTGCTGAACCTTCGCCAGGTTGAGCAGTTCCCGCACGGCCCACTCCCCTACCTCCTCCAGCGGCAGCAGCTTCAACGCGTAGAGCTCACCTCCCCGCCGCGCAAGGAACACGGTGCCGAACCCTCCCTCGCCGAGCTGGGCTTCCACCACGTAGCCCCCCACATCCGTTCCGGGTGACACCTCCGGAACACCCTCCTCCTCGCGCCCGCTCATGGGCGGACTCCCGACGGCCCCTCGCTCAGGAGCGGCGGCGCAGCCGGAGTGATGGGAGCAACCTCGCGCATGGACTCAACCTCCTGGGTAGTGCGCGACGCTACCAGAACAGAATGCGGAATCATCCTCGGGATGCGCCTCTCTTGCGGATGACAGGCCGTGGAGCGGCGGGCCAGGACCGACGCATTGGGTCTACTCGCCCGTCAACCCTTGGAGTATAGAGCCCCGCAGCCGCCTGGGTGCGGTGCTCAACCCCTCCTCCACCGAGGGTCATCCATGCCGGAACTCTTCACATCTCCATGGCCCCGGGGGTTCTTGTTTTCAAGGGTTCTGGGGTGGGCGTGGGCACTCACCCTGGCGCAGCGGGGGACGCTGGGGGAGATGGCGGTGACGCTAACGGGCTCGGACACGCGCCAGGACAAGGAGTCGCTGTCTTCAGCGACCTAGAGTGTCGCGCACCACGGGCCAACACCTCGCACTTCAGCAGGCCGCGAATTTCTGCATCATTTTCCTTCTCATCGGCTCATCCACGTTGAAGCGGATCTGCTCGGCCCCACTTCAGTGAATTTGCGCGACTTGCCCACTCACCTCATCTTGCCACTGAACGCGACGTAGCCCGTTATCAGCGTGAGTCCCTTCACAACGCCACCGCTACCCTCAAGGACAAGTCGTGCCCATGCACCCGCGTCTCTGCACACTCGCCCCTCTGCTGCTGCTCTGCCTCGCAGCCTGCACCTCTCCACCCTCCCAGCCCACCGGCTCCGTCCAGTTCGCCGCCTCCACCCAGCAAGCCCTCACCTCCAGTGAAGTCACTCGCGTCAAGGTCACTGTCTCTGCCGCGGATATGTCCCCCCTGGTCGTCGAGCTGGCCAAGTCCAATGACTCGTGGGGTGGCCTCATCGGCAACATCCCCGCCGGCTCCAACAGGGCCTTTCTCGCTGAGGCCTTCGACTCCTCCAACACCAAACGCTTCCAGGGTCAGGCTTCCAGCATCACTATCACCGCCAACCAGACCACCGCGGTGGCGATAACACTGCAAGAGATTGCTCCCCCTCCTCCCTATGCCAACGAGGCTCCCGTCATTGACTCGCTCGTGGCCTCCTCCACTTCCGTCCAGACAGGGGCCTCTCTCTCACTGACCGCCACGGTTCACGATCCCAACGCGGGCGACACCTTTACCCTGGCGTGGACAGGCACCGGCGGCACTTTCTCTGCTCCCTCTGCTTCGAGCACCTCGTGGACAGCCCCCTCCTCCGTGGGCGTCCAGACCCTCACCCTGACGGTGACGGATTCTCAGGGCGCAGCCGTCTTCGTCTCCCTCGCCGTCAACGTGGTCTCTGGTGTCTCCACCGGCAACGCCGCCGTCAACATCTCCTTCAACCTCTTCCCCGTCGTCTCCAAGGTGTCGGCCTCTCTCAACCGCCTGGACGCAGGGCAGTCCACCTCTGTCTCCGCCACCGCCTCGGATGCCGATAGCGATACCCTCTCGTACCAGTGGGCTGCTACCTGTCCAGGCACCTGGACCAACGCCACCTCGAGCTCCGCGTCCTTCGTTCCCTCTTCTGTTCCGGCCAGCACCTGTAACAACTGCCAGCTCACCGTCACGGTTCAGGACGGACGCGGCGGGCACACCACAGGCTCTCTCAACCTGTGCGTCGCTTCCTCCTCCACCACTCGCTTCGCTCCCCTCTTCACCAACTTCTACCAGTCCGCCACCTCCACCGCTCCAGGCCAGACGGTCTCCTTTGACGTCACCGCCCTGGACCCTCAGTCCAGTTCCCTGACGTTTACCTGGAGTGCCACCACGGGTTCGCTCGCCACCGCCCAGAACACCGTCACCACCAGCCACATCGTGTGGACGGCGCCCTCCTGCACTCCGTCGGGTGTCACTTCCATCGTCACCGCCACCGCCTCCAATGCCTACGGTCTCTCATCCTCTCAGGCCTTCTCTGTTTCCGGCCTGCCGACGTGCGCCACAGGCTGGACCACCGCAGGCGCCTTGAACGCAGGGCGCCACATCCACACCGCTACGGTGCTCAACTCCGGGAAGGTGCTCGTCACGGGCGGTGGCGGCGCTTCCGCCACCCTGGCCTCCGCCGAATTGTACAACCCCGCCACCAACTCCTGGTCCGCCGCTGGCTCCATGAGCCAAGCCCGCACCAGCCACACGGCCACCCTGCTGCCCTCCGGAAAGGTACTCGTGGCGGGGGGCTCCAATAACGGCACCTACTTCGCCTCCGCCGAGGTGTACGACCCAGCCATCAACTCCTGGTCCTCCGCCGCGCCCATGGCCACGGCCCGCCACGACTTCACCGCAACCCTGCTCAACTCCGGCAAGGTGCTCATCTCAGGTGGCTACAACGGCAGCAGTCTCACCTCCGCGGAGCTGTATGATCCCGCCACCAATACCTGGTCCCCCGCTGGCAGCATGGCCATTCGGCGGGCTGCCCACATCGCCACGCTGCTGCCCTCGGGCAAAGTGCTCGTCGCAGGAGGGGCCATCGCCAATAGCATTGGCACCGCCTCCGCGGAGGTGTACGACCCGGCCACCAACTCCTGGTCCTCCGCTGGCGCACTGTCAGCGGCGCGCTTCAACGCCGCCGCCACGCTGCTCAACTCCGGCAAGGTGCTTGTCATGGGCGGCTACGGAGCCCCCGGCACCGGGGACTTGTACGATCCGGCCACCAACTCCTGGTCCTCCGGGGGCACCATGCTCTTGGGGCGCTTCCAGCACACCGCCACGCTGCTGCCCTCCGGAAAAGTGCTCATCACGGGCGGCTACAATGGCGCCGCCCATACCGAAGCAGAGTTGTACAATCCAGCCACCAACTCCTGGTCCGCGACCGCGGCCATGGCGACGGCTCGCGTGATCCACACCGCCAGCCTGCTGCCCTCCGGAAAGGTGCTCATGGCGGGCGGCTACAACGCGGCCGGCGTAACCACCTCCGTAGAGCTCTACACGCCCTGAGAGCGCTACCTCCGGGCAGATGATCCCTTCGAGGTTCCCCGCCCTCTCCTGCCGCAGCCCTCCGCGGCGGGGGGGATGGGGAGCTGTTTGTCTTTGATGCCTCTCCCTCTCACTCCCTCTCACTCGCAAGGACGAGCCATGTCCAGAATATCAAGTCTCTGCCGTCTCCCCACTGTGCTGCTGCTCTGCCTTGCGGCCTGCTCCTCTTCTCAGCCCACCGGCTCCGTCCAGTTCGCCGCCTCCACCCAGCAGGCCCTCTCCGCCAGTGACGTCACCCGCGTCAAGGTCACTGTCTCTGCGGCGGATATATCCCCCCTGGTCGTCGAGCTGGCCAAGTCCAATGGCACCTGGGGTGGCCTCATCGGCAACATCCCCGCCGGCTCCAACAGGGCCTTTCTCGCCGAGGCCTTCGACTCCTCCAACACCAAACGCTTCCAGGGTCAGGCATCCGGCATCACCATCACCGCCAACCAGACCACCGCGGTGGCCATCACCCTGCAAGAGATTGCTCCTCCTCCCCCCTATACCAATGAGGCCCCCGTCATTGACTCCATCGTGGCCTCCTCCACCTCCGTCCAGACGGGTGCTTCCCTCTCCCTGACTGCTACGGTTCATGATCCCAACGCCGGCGACACCCTCTCCCTAGCCTGGACGGCCTCCAACGGCTCCTTCTCGGCTCCGTCCGCGGCCACCACTTCGTGGATGGCTCCTTCCTCTGTGGGAGTGCAAACCCTCACACTCACCGTGACGGACTCTCAGGGCGCGGCTGTCTCTGTCTCTCTCGTCGTCAACGTCGTCTCCGGCGTCTCCACCGGCAACGCCGCCATCAACATCTCCTTCAACCTCTTCCCCCTCGTCTCCAAGGTTTCAGCCTCCCTCAGCCGCCTGGATGCCGGCCAGTCCACCTCCGTCTCCGCCACCGCCTCCGATGCAGACGGTGATGCTCTCTCCTATCAGTGGACCGCCACCTGCCCGGGCTCCTGGACCAACGCCACCTCGAGTTCCGCATCCTTCGTCCCCTCCTCAGTCCCGACCAGCGCCTGTAACAACTGCCAGCTCACCGTCACGGTTCAGGACGGACGCGGCGGGCACACCACGGGTTCTCTCAACCTGTGCGTCGCCTCCTCCTCCTCCACTCGCTTCGCACCCCTCTTCACCAACTTCTACCAGTCCGCCACCTCCACCGCCCCAGGCCAGACGGTCTCCTTTGACGTCACCGCCATGGACCCCCAGTCCAGTTCCCTGACGTTTACCTGGAATGCCACCACAGGCTCGTTGGGCACGCCAGCCAACAGTGCTTCCACCAGCCGCATCACCTGGACGGCCCCCGCCTGTGTCTCGGCGGGCATGACCCCTGGCATTACCGCGACCGTCATCAACGCCTTCAACGTCACGGCCACGAAGAGCTTCGAGGTGACGGGGCTGCCTGTCTGTGCCAACTCAGGTTGGGCCTCGACGGGCTCCATGGCCGCGCCTCGCCGCATCCACACGGCGACGCTGCTGCCCAACGGCAAGGTCCTTGTCGCGGGGGGAGTCGGTAGCGGCACCCTGGCGACGGCGGAGGTCTACGATCCAGCCTCGGGCTCCTGGAGCGCAACAGGCTCCATGGCCGAGCCTCGCTACTACCACACGGCGACGCTGCTGCCCTCTGGCAAGGTCCTCGTCGCGGGGGGATTCAGTGTGAGCGGCCGCATCGCGACGGCGGAGGTGTACGATCCAGCCTCGGGCTCCTGGAGCGCGACAGGCTCCATGGCCTCGCCCCGCAGCCAGCACACGGCGACGCTGCTGTCCGACGGCAGGGTCCTCGTCGCGGGGGGAGTCAGTGGCGGCTTCACAGCGACGGCGGAGGTGTACGATCCCGCCTCGGGCTCATGGAGCACGACAGGCTCCATGGCTGAAGCTCGCGGGAACCACACGGCAACGCTGCTGCCCTCTGGCAAGGTCCTCATCTCGGGGGGCACAAGCAGTAGCGCAACCCTGGCGACGGCGGAGCTGTACAATCCTGCCTTGGGCTCCTGGAGTGCTGCCGCCTCCATGGCCTCGCCTCGGCATTTCCATGCGGCGACGCTGCTGCCCAACGGCCAAGTGCTCGTCTCGGGGGGAACCAACCAGAGCAGTGCCCTGACGACGGCGGAGCTGTACGACCCGGCCTCGGGCCGTTGGAGCGCGACAGGCTCCATGGCTGAATCTCACTACCAGCACCCAGCGACGCTGCTGAACAACGGCCATGTGCTCGTCCATGGCGGAAGCGCCAGGCTGGCGGAGGTGTACGACCCGGACCTGGGCACCTGGAGCGCGGCCGGTTCCGTGGCCTCGCGTGCCTACCAGCACACGGCGACGCTGCTGCCCAACGGCCAAGTGCTCGTCAATGGCGGCACCAATGGCAGCAACGACCTCTCGACAGCGGAACTGTACACGCCCTGAGCCCTGCGAGTCATTGGCTTCCAGACCAGACACACGGCGGGCCTGCCATACGAGGCTCGCCGCTTCACTCGTTTCCACCCTGAAGGGCACGCCTTGCCAATCCATCCCCGTCACTCGTTCCTGGCCGTACTGCTGCTGCTCTCCCTTGCCGCCTGCTCCTCTCCGCCCACAGGCTCCGTCCAACTCGTTGCCACCGCCCAGCGGGCGCTCTCCGCCAGTGACATCACCCGCGTCAAGGTGACCGTCTCCGCCTCGGATATGCCTTCCCTCGTCGTTGAATTGGCCAAGTCCAACGGGACCTGGGGCGGCCTCATCGGCAACATCCCCGCTGGCTCCAGCCGAGCGTTCCTCGCCGAGGCCTTCGACTCCTCCAATACCAAGCGTTTTCAGGGGCAGACTTCCGGCGTCACCATCTCCGCCAACCAGACCACCGCTGTCGCCATCACCCTCCAGGAGTTGGCTCCCCCGCCTCCCTATGCCAATGAGGCTCCAGTCATTGACTCGCTCGTGGCCTCCTCCACCTCCGTCCAGACGGGGGCTTCCCTCTCTCTGACGGCCACGGTTCACGATCCCAACGCGGGCGACACCCTCACCCTGGCGTGGAAGGCGTCGGGCGGCACCTTCTCCGCTCCCACAGCCGCAACAACCTCCTGGACGGCGCCTTCGTCCGTCGGCGTTCAAACCCTCACCTTCACCGTGACGGATTCCCAGGGCGCGGCCGTCTCTGTCTCACTCGTCGTCAACGTCGTCTCCGGCGTCTCCACCGGCAACGCCGCCGTCAACATCTCCTTCAACCTCTTCCCCGTCGTCTCCCGGGTCTCCGCTTCTCTCAACCGCCTGGATGCGGGCCAGTCCACCTCCGTCTCCGCCAACGCCTCCGATGCGGATGGCGACACCCTCGCCTACCAGTGGGCCGCCACCTGCCCGGGCACCTGGACCAACGCCACTTCCAGTGCCGCCTCCTTCGTCCCCTCCTCCGTTCCATCCGGCGTGTGCAACAACTGCCAGCTCACGGTCACCGTCCAGGACGGGCGCGGCGGACAGAACACGGGCTCTCTGAGCCTCTGCATCGCCACCTCCTCCACCAACCGCTTCGCTCCCCTTGTCACCAACTTCTACCAGTCGGCCACCTCCACCGCCCCGGGCCAGACGGTGACGTTTGACGTCATCGCCCTGGACCCTCAGTCCAGCTCGCTGACGTTTGCCTGGAATACCAACATCGGATCTCTGGCCGCAGCGCAGAACACCGCCACCACCAGCCGCATCGTGTGGACGGCCCCAGCCTGCACGCAGTCGGGCGTCACTCCCACCGTCACCGCTACCGTGACCAACGCTTACGGACTCTCAGCTTCCAGTACCTTCACGGTCTCCGGGCTGACGGCATGTGCGGTCAGTGGTTGGTCGGCAGCCAGCGCCATGTCCTCGCCACGCGCCCGCCACACCGCCACCCTGCTCTCCTCTGGAAAGGTGCTCGTCACGGGGGGCTACAACGGCAGCACCTCTCTCTCCTCCTCGGAGGTGTACGACCCGGCGACCAACACCTGGTCCTCCGCAGGCTCCATGGCCTCAGCCCGTTACTTCCACACCGCAACCCGGCTTCCCTCCGGCAAGGTGCTCATCACGGGGGGCACCAATGGCAGCAGTGCCGTCTCCTCCGCGGAGCTGTACGATCCGGTGACCAACTCCTGGTCCTCCGCGGGCTCCATGGCCTCGGCGCGCTACGAACACACCGCGACCCTGCTCAGCTCCGGCAAGGTGCTCATCACAGGGGGCTGGAATGGCAGCACCACTTTCGCTCAAGCGGAGGTGTACGACCCGGCCACCAACTCCTGGTCCCCCGCAGGCTCCCTGAGCGCGGCCCGATATGAATTCACCGCCACCCTGCTCAGCTCCGGCAAGGTGCTCGTCGCGGGGGGCTGGAATAGCAGCGCTCAACTCTCCTCCGCGGAGGTGTACGACCCGGCCACCAACTCCTGGTCCCTCGCAGGCTCCCTGAGTACGCCCCTCGGCTTCCACACCGCCACCCTGCTCAGTTCCGGCAAGGTGCTCGTCGCTGGGGGCTATTACATCATCGCCCGCCCCTACACACAGGTGTACGACCCCGCCACCAACTCCTGGTCCTCGACCGTCTCGATGACCTCGCCCCGATCTGTGCCCAATGCCACTTTGCTCTCCTCCGGCAAGGTCCTCGTCTCGGGAGGAGACAACTCAAACGGCAATCTCTCTTCCACGGAGCTGTACGACCCCGCCACCAATTCCTGGTCCGCCGCTGGCTCCATGTCCGCGGCGCACTACGCTCACACCTCCACCCTGCTCCCCTCCGGCCAGGTGCTCGTCACGGGGGGCGTCTATGGGACGACGTCCCTCTCCTATGCGGATCTCTACACGCCTTGAGTCAAGGAGTGGCCCTGTTCGCATTGGCCGAGCATCGTAAATCTGTTGAGTCTCTTCTCACTGGAGCCTGTCCCTCCCGGAGCGGGGGGCTCGCAGGCTGCAGCATTCTCGGCGTGCCTGTGGGTGTGGGCACTCACCCTGGCGCAGCAGGGGGCTGTGGGGGAGTTGGCGGTGAAGCTGGAGAAGGAACAGCCGCAGGCGTAGGGGCAGGCGCGGGCGGAGGAAAAGAGGCTGGTGGTGGCGCCGATGCGGGCGTACCGGTGCCCGTATCCAGTGAGGGACCGGCTGGTGAGGGTGTTGGCTCGGGCGAAGGAGGGCTCGGGGAGGGGGCTGAAGGCGGCCGTGCTGGCGGGACTGGGGCCTCGGCTACTACCTCGCCTTGGGGAGTGACTGCGTACACATAGTACCAGTCGAGCACGCGCCCGCTGGGGCCACCGCACCGATCAAAACGTTGGCCCAGCACGACGTAATACAGGCCCGGCGTCGGACCCGTGAAGACGGCGACATCCATCCCCTGCGCGGGACTGGAGCATCCCCAGAAGAGTCCAGGATCCGTGTTGGTTCTCACCATTTCACGGATGGCGGCCGCTGCGGCAATCGTGGCCTCCGCCTCGGTGACAGGGACGATAGTCTTGATCGATTGCTCGTCTTGCTCGGTCTCCGGCCACTTCACCTCTCCCTTCCAGGAGACAGCGGGCCTGACACAACCGGGCAGCATCGCTGCGAGTGCAGCCAGTGCACACACCTTGATCATCTCTTTCCTCCATTGAACCCGGCACCAGAGTTCTGGGGGCTGCGTTTCATAATCCGTCCCTCATGGCTTGAGTTTCTTCTGCCCGATCGTCGCCCCAGGCCAGGTGTCTACTCGCTCAACAGTTGCAGAGATCCATCACGACATCGAGGCGCGGTCGTGCCGTGCAGAGTGGGACGGTTTGGAGCACAGGTACCGAGAGTGACCCAGCGCGACTTGGCATTGCTCCACTGTTGGACCTCGCCCGTGGGAAACCAGCGGAGGAAGATGCGCGTGCCGTCCTGGCGCTCGGCCACCAGCGCTGTGGCCATCTCAATGGCCGTGTTCTTGTAGCGGGCTGGAGCCGGGTTGCCCGGCCACAAGCGAACTTCCGCCATGGCCACGAGGGGTTTGAACGCGTCCGTTGGCCATGTACCGAGATCATCCGATGAGGGCGGCGCGGCGCACAGATGGTTGTGGACGTACCCCACGATCCACACCTGAGAGGGAGGGTAGTCGTCATCCTTCACCGCGAAGAACGGCCTGCATGTCTTGTGGCTTCCCGCGACGGGCTCGGACACCCGCCAGGACAGGGAGTCGCCATCTCCAGCCACATAGACCGTCGAGCAGTACTCCGTGGACAGGCCCACGATGGGCCGCTGCGTTGCCCAGTCACACACCTTGGCGCCCGGGAGCTTGAGCAGCGCCCGCGACATCTCGAAGCAAGGAGATGGGGATGGAGGTGTCCCCCGTGGGCATCTCGACAGCGGGCACTTCCGACCACGGTCCGCGAGGGACGGGCGCATCTTGCGCCGTCATGTTGGCCGGGGTCGGACTCGCGCATGCTGCTCCCAGGAGGAGGAGCAGAAGCAGAGATTTCATGAACGCCTTCTCGCGAAGGGAGGACGTGCCCAAGCAAGGAAGTACGGCAAGCCTACTCACACGGGCAAACGGATTGCCACAGGATGCCCCCTGGCTCGAGGAGGACCCCGACTACGGGATTGTCGCTCGGCCACGGGCAGCAAGACCGGCTGTTCCCGAGTGAACGGCGGGATGGCAACGGCCCCGAACAACGTTGAGCCGTGTCGTCCCCCTTGCAGCGGGGCTCAGGGCCCGCTATAGGGGGCACCCATCGACGGCCAGGTAGCTCATCTGGTTAGAGCGGCGGTCTCATAATCCGCAGGTAGTCGGTTCAAGTCCGACCCTGGCCACAGGCCCCGTCCCCGGTTGCTCGGGGGCGGGGCTTTTTGTTGGCCGCCTACTGCTTCTGCCACACCCGCACGTAGTCCACGTACATGTACAGCGGGAAGTCCGCCTGGTTCGGCTGCGCGTTCCCCGTGAACTGCCCGCTCAAGGCCAGGTTCAGGATGATGTAGAACGGCTTCCGGAACTCCTCCTTGCTCGCCGCCGTGATGTCCACCGTGTGCACAGGCGTCGGGTGCGTCTCGCGATCCACGTACCAGCGGATCTGCGTCGAATCCCACTCGATCGAGTACAGGTGGAACTGCGTCACATCCCCCACGTAGATGTTGCTCGGCTGCTGGTTGTTCAGCCCGTCACCCCACGGGTACAGCCCCGTCCGCGAGTCCCAGAACAGGTTCTGGTACGTGTTCGCCTCCCCGTTCTTGTGCTCCATGATGTCGATCTCGCCGCAGCTCGACCAGTTCGTCGCCATCACGTCGTAGTAGCTCGTCGGCGCCGCGTAGTTGCTCGTGTAGCCGTCATCGCACGCCGTCCCCATCATCCAGAACGCCGGCCACGTGCCGATCTTGTTCGGCATCGCGATCCGCGCCTCGATCCGCCCGTACGTCCACCACTTCTTCCCCTTCGTCGTGATGCGCGACGAGCGCTGGTACCAGTTGCGGCCCCCCACCACCAACGGCGACGTCGTGTAGTCCGCCCGGATCACCAGGTTGCCGTTCTGCTGGTACGCGTTCTCAGGCCGGTACCACTCCCACTCGCCGTTGCCCCAACCCACGAAGCTCCCTTGGTTGTAGCCATTGCCCACGTGGTAGTTCCAGTTGGCCGAGCTCGGTTGGCCCGTCCCGCTGAACGTGTCTTCCCACACCACCGTCCAGGTCCCCGTCCCTCCGCCTCCGCCCCCTCCACTCCCCGTCATCGTGAACTGCGCCCACGCCGTATCCGTGGCTCCGCCGCTCGAGTTCCCGATCGTGAAGAAATAGCGAACCGTCGCGCCGCTCGGCACGCCCGTCACGTCGTACGTGTTGTTCGTGCCGCTCACCGCCATCCGGAAGTTGAGCTGCGTGCCCCCGTTGATCTGGTAGTGCAGATCCGCCCAGGGCGCGCCGTCCACGTTGAACCGGACGCTCGACGCTGACGTGATCGTGTACCCCGACGTGGCCGCCCAGGCCTCCGTCGTACACAACACCGCCAGCGCTACCGCCATACACCGCGCCGCGAGCACTCCCTTCAATCCAACTGTCTGGCTTCCTCGCATCGGACCCTCCCTCGTATGAGCGGCTCAATCGAGCCGACTCGGTAATTACGGGGACGGACTGTAAAGCGGGCTTTCCTGGGAACAGAAAGATGCCGTGAAAGCCCGTTCACGGGGCACGTTGCGATTGTCGACTTGTCGTCAGATTCCTGCCCTCGAGGGCTGGTCGGTCTGCTGCTGCGCCGCGATGAAGGCCCGATACCAGTGCGCGCTGTCCTTCAGCACGCGCCGCTGCGAGCCGTAGTCCACGTACACCAGCCCGAACCGCTTCTGGTAACCCGACGCCCACTCGAAGTTGTCCATGAAGCTCCAGGCGAAGTAGCCGCGGACATCCACGCCCTGCCTGCGCGCAGCGTTCATCGCCCCGAGGTGCTGCTCCAGGTACGCCACCCGCTGCGAGTCGTGAACCTCGTCGCCCTCCAGCCGGTCGGCGAACGCCGCGCCGTTCTCGGTGATGTAGATCGGCGGCAGCCGGTAGTCGCGCCCCAGCCGCACCAGCAGGTCCGTCAACCCCTGCGGATAGATCTCCCACCCCATGTCCGTGAACCCCTGCTCCCCCGGAGGCCGCGCGTGGGGATCCTCCGCGTGGCAGAAGTTCCGCATGTAGTAGTTGATGCCCAGGAAATCGAGCGGCTGCTGGATCAGCGCCAGTTCCTCGGGCGTCACCTTGGGACGATCCGACCCGAGGTGTTCGAGCACGTCCGCCGGATAGCTCCCACGGAACAACGGGTCCATGTACCAGCGCAGCGACAGCCCGTCCTCCAGGTGCGCCTTCGCCCGGTCCGCCGCCACGTTCCGAGCCGGATAGCTGGGCGACAGGTTCAGGACGATCCCCAGCGGCACTCGCGGCACGAGCGTGCGCAGCGCCTGCACCGCCAAGCCGTGCGCCACCAGCAGGTGGTGAGACACCTGCATCGCCAGCTGCCGATCCTTCAGGCCCGGCGCGAAGATGCCCTTCTCATGGCCTAGCGTCGCCACCACCCAGGGCTCATTGAACGTGCAGAGGCTCTCGACGCGATCCCCCAGCCGGCGAGCCACCACCTCCGAGAAGTCGGCGAAGCGCCGGGCCGTGTCCGGGTTCCCCCACCCGCCCTCGTCCTGCAGCGCCTGCGGCAGATCCCAGTGGTACAGCGTCAGGTGCGGCTTGATGCCTCGCGCCCGAAGGCCATCCACCATCCGATCGTAGAAGTCGAGTCCCTTGGGATTCGTCGCCCCTCGTCCCGTGGGCTGGATCCGCGGCCAGGCCACCGAGAACCGGTAGGCGTTGACTCCCAACGTCACCAGCAGATCGAGGTCCTCCTCCAGGCGATGGTAGTGATCACACGCCACATCGCCCGTGTCCCCGTCTGCGGTGTTCCCGGGCACGCGACTGAAGGTGTCCCAGATGGACGGGCCGCGCCCATCCTCGAAGGCCGCGCCCTCAATCTGATAGGCGCTTGCAGCAACACCCCACTGAAACTCACCGGGAAGCAGATTCGTCGGCATCGTAACTCCTTGTCCCCTCCAGGGGTTTTCCAAGGATGTCACGTTTGTCGCAAATTGAAAGCGCTTTCCCTTCCTCGGGCCCGACGAAGGCCGGGCGCCTCAGGGCCCGCGCCGACGCAGGGTCGACTCGCGAACAATCACCTGCAGCGGGATGTGAGGAATGGAGACGGGCTCGCCCTGGATCAATCCCAGCATCGCGTCCCCGGCGATCTTCCCGAGATCGTACGCCGGCTGGCGCACGGTGGTGAGCGGCGGCGTGGTGTAGAGCGAGGACGGCAGATCATCGAAGCCGATGATGGACACATCCTCCGGCACGCGGATGCCCTTGCGGTACAGCGCGAGCCGAGCGCCGTAGGCCATTTGATCATTGGCCACGAACAGCGCCGTGAAGTTGAGGCGGCTCTCCAACAGCTGGTTCACCGCCAGCAGGCCGCTGGTCTCATGGAAGTCGCCATAGGTGATCAGCCGCTCTTCCACCGGCAGCCCGGCTTCCGTCAGCGCCCGGCGGTAGCCCGCGAGCCGATCCTGAGCATCGACGTTCACCTCGGGGCCGGAGATATGGGCGATGCGGGTGTGCCCCAGATCCAGCAGGTGGCGGGTGGCATCGTAGCCAGCCTGCTCGTTGTTGGCCTGGATGCTGACCACGTTGGTCCCCTGCAGGTTGCGCCCGGTGATCACCAGCGGCAGCCGCGCCGCGTAGCTCAGCAGCGCGGCGTCGTCGATCATGCCCGTCAGCACGATCACCCCGTCCACGCGGCGCGCCGCCAGCAGCGACATGCACTCGGTTTCCTTCTCCTTCTTCCAGTGGCCGCTCACGAACAGAGGCGCGTAGCCCGCCTTGGCCAGGCTGTCCTCGATGCCCTTGAGGGATTCGTTGAAGAAGGGGCTGGCGATGTCCTGGGTGATCACCCCCACGGACATCGAGCTGCCGCGCGCCAGGCCCTGGGCCATGACGTTCGGGCGATAGTCGAGATCCGCGATGGCCCGCTCCACGGCCTGACGCTTGCTCTCCCGCACCCGGGCGGTCCCATTGAGAATCCGCGACACCGTACTCGGGGAGACTCCGGCACGACGTGCAACTTCCTCCAACGTCACAGGCGATGAACCACGGCCATCCATGGGCAGACTCCATAACACAACGTGAGCGTGAGAGCGCTCTCAAAGCAGGACAGCCCGGAGGCTAACCTGACAGGTGAAGGCTCTGCCAGCCTACCCGCTCACCTGGGCCGCGGGCTGGGCCTCGATCCCCAGCGCCTCGTGCGCGAAGCGGAACATGCGCTCCTTGAGCTGCTCGAGGGCCTCGCGAGGCTGGCGCCCTGCACGGTCCGCCGCGTCCTCCAGCTTCTCTTTACAGCGCAGGTCCACACAGAGGCACACCCCCACCCGGCGCTTGTTGTTCACGTCCGTGGTGAGCAGGCCCACTTCGCTCGCCGAGCCGTAACTGTGGCACCAGTCGCAGATCCGAGAGGACATCGCCCCGCTGTCCGTGGTGTCGCGACGGAAGATGATTCCAATGGGCTTGCGGCTGCCCGGCGCGGTGAACACCAGGTACACCCGCGCCCCAGACGTCTCCGTCCACGCCAGGTAATCGCGCACGAAGAGCGGGAAGGTCACCTCCGCAGGCATCTCGATGACCCTGCGGTCACGCGGCCGGAAGGACTCGATCAGCACGCGGTCGGTTTCGAGTCGGAACACAGCGGCTCCTTGGCAGTAGAGACTGTCCCTAACAGGCGGACCGGCTCGATTCCACCTCGGCATCCAGGAAGCCGAGCCCTCGTCGGCTCACTCACTCCCTCAGTAAACCCAGGTCTCCACTCCGCGCCCGGGTACCAGCTCGTCCCGCTTCACGTGCTCGTGCCCCGTCGCCTTGCCCAGCTCCAGCAGCGACTTGAGGCGCAGCAGATCGTCGTCCATCTGCTTCTTGGGATCGGCGCCCAGCAGCTTCGCGAACGCGTGCCCGATGACGCCCGCGGGCGGGTTGTACGAGAGCCGGATGTCCAGCCGCGTCCGCCCCTCCCCCGCGTCCTCGAAGCGGATGATGCCCTCGTTCTCCACCATCGCGCCCTCCACGCTCCTCCATGCCAACAGGCGCCCGGACTCGATGCGGGTGATGACCGCGTCCCACTCGAAGATGATCCCCGCCGGGCCGCGCACCTTCCAGTGCGAGTGGCCATCCTTGAACATCCGCACGTCCTCCACGTGGCTCATGAAGCGCGGGAAGTTGTGCATCGCCTGCCAGAAGGCGAACACCTCGTTCACCGGCGCGTTCACGCAGATGTCCTTCTGGAACGACAGCGCCATGGGCCCCACTCCCACGCCCATGAGACGCTTGAGCTCCAGGTTCATCACGCCGCGCAACCCCAGCAGCAGCCCCGCCCCTGCCAGCAGCGGCCTCAGACCCCCTCGCCGTGACAGCCCATAGCCCAGCAGCCCCACCCCACCGAGCCCCGCGATGAACCGCGCCGTCGGTGACCAATGGTGCTGCAGCAACTCCGGGCGATCGCCCAGCCGGCTCACCCCGCCTTGAAGATCCGGATGACTCCCCGCCTCGGTATGGGCCTCCAGGGCGTCATCGATCTCCAGCACACCCCGCACCTTCCGGATGCGCGCGAGCACCAGCTTCACCTCGCTGGCCAGGATGGGCCCCGCCATCGCTACCGTCCCATGGTCGCAAGCCACCCGGATGGCACCGGGATGCGAGCAGACACGCCCCAGCGCGGATCGAACCCGCGCCTCCAGCGTCACGTCGTCCACGTCCTCCGCTTGCAGCCGGCCCCGGAGCTCGAAGAACAAGCCTCGCGAGCGGTGCGCCATGTCCCGCGCCACCACCTCCAGCCCATCCCCCACCCCACAGAGAACGTGCCAGGCCTTCTCCCGAACCAGGGCCCGGCGCCACCTGCCGTTCCTCGGATCCGCCCAGTACATCAGCCCTGCCCCAAGCCCCACGCCACCGAGTGCCCACGCTGCCCTGGTCATCGCCTGGCCTCCTTTGTGTCCGCCTACTCAACGTGAAGGCGACATGGCCCCCGAGCAGCAGCCGAGGGAGGAACGCCTCCAACGCCCGCTTCTGTCCGAAGGCCTGGTTGCCCACCAGCCAACTGTTTTTTTGACGGGACGCCGGGTCGACCTCCTAATGCCAGCCCACAGGCCAGTAGCGGTCTGTAGCAGCTCGCCCAGGAGGCCCCTGATGCAGGATGGCAACATGAGCCCGCTGAGCAGCGCCGACACCACTTCGGCGGCTCCGCTCGATTCCGGTGAACGCCGCGCTGGCCCCGAGGCCGACGTCGTCTCCACCCACGTCCTCGTCTCAGAGGAGCAGGTGCACAAGCTGCGCGAGCTGTCCCGCCGCAGCCGCATCGCGCAGAGCGAGTACCTGCGCGAGGCCGTGGAGGATCTGCTCGCCAAGTACGGCCGCAACGGGACCGAGCCGTGAACACCGTCCCGGACACGCGCCCCGCCCGCGAGATGCTGCCTCCCGGGCTCTTCCGGGAGCTGCCGGGCATGAGCGCCACGCTGCCCCCGGCGCCCGCCGAGCCGCCCTCGTCCATCCGAGCCGCGATCGTCCGCTGGCTCAACGAGGAGCTGTAGTTCCGCGAGTCACGGCTCCCCTCACGCGGTGGGAGCCGAGGCCTCGCCTTCCTTGTCCAGCTTCGTGGCGATGTCCTTGAAGGACATGTGCCCGATGGACAGGAGGATGAGGCCGAACGCAATCTGCTGCACCGTCTGGCACAGCCACAGCACGTTGGCGTAGGCCAGCCCGCTCTGGTCGACGACCGCCGCGGGCAGGAAGAGGCCCAGACCCACCTTCATCGCCGCCTGGAAGGTGCCCATCATCCCAGGCGCCGCCGGGATCATCAGCCCCACCACCAGCACGGTCATCACCACATAGGCCTGGAACAGGCTGAGGCTCATGGGCTGGCAGCTCGCATCCGCGCCCACGCAGCCGAAGGCCCGCGTGAGCAGCGCCATGCCCGCGCCATTCAGCCCCCAGTACAGCAGCGTGAGCAGGAAGAAGAACGTGAGCTGCTTCGCGTCCGGGAGCTGGCGCATCGCGCCCACGAAGCCATCCACGACGTCCGCCATCTTGTGGGCCAGCCCCGGCGAGATGCGGCCCACCGTGACTCGCACCAGCCCTACCGCCTGATCATGCCGCCAGCGCGCGAAGAGCAGGAAGGCCAGGCCGCCTCCGAAGATGGCGAACATCAGCGTGGAGCCCAGCTTCACGTACCGGAGCCCAGCGGACTCCCCGGGGATGAAGAAGAGCAACACCCGCAACAGTGTCGCCACCAGGAGCCCATCGGTGATGCGCTCCAGCACCACGGAGGTCATCGCCGCGCTCCGACGGATGGAGCTGCGCTGGGCGATGAGGAAGGGGCGCGCGAACTCGCCCAACCGGAACGGCAGCACCAGCAGCATCATGAAGCCGATGCCCGAGGCCTCGTTGAGCGGCTTGAACGGCACCCGCTCCAGGCCTGACAGCAGGCAGCCCCACCTCAGCGTCCGGCAGATGTGGATGAGGGTCAGGACCCCCAAGTACGGCAGCACGTAGGAGTAGTCCGCCGAACGCAGGCTGGCCCATTGGGCCTTGAGATCCGTGTTCCGGAACGTCCACCACGTGAACAGGAGGGTGACCAGCAGGCTGGCCACGAGCTTGAGGGCACGCTTCACAGCGGGTGGGTATACCGTCACTCCCCCTCGGACTCCAGCGCCTCTCCCACCAGCAGACGTGTCGGGTTGCCTCGCATGAGCCGCTCGAACGCCTGCTCGCCTGCCCGGCTTCTCAGCTCGGCCAGCGCCCGCCCTACCCAGTCCCTCGCCCCCACGGGGGCGTGCAGATCCGTGGCCCCCAGCGCGTACAGCCCGTCCTCCAGGAAGGCCCGCGCCAGCTTCTTCGCCGTGCCCCCGTAGCGCCCGGTGAGTGCGCCCACGTCCAACTGCAGCAAGGCCCCGGACCGAACCGCCTCCGCCGCGCGCCCCTTGCGCTCGAACTCCAGGCATCGCTCCGGGTGGGCGATGACGGGCCTCACGCCCTTGGTGCGGATGCGGAAGAGCACATCCAGCAACGCCGGCACGGGCGTCGTGTACGGCAGCTCCACGAGTACATACGGGCCCGTGCCCAGCATCCGTGCCGCAGGCGTGCCCAGGCTCCGCAGGAAGACGTCATCCAGCACGTTCTCCGCGTTGCGCCCGAGCGTCAGCGGGATGCGCTCGCGCTCCAAGGCCTCGCGCAACTCCATGAGCCGGGACTCGACGAGCTCCGGCGCCGCGTACTCGGGGCGAGCATGCGGACTGGGCGCCACCGTGGCGAAGCCCAGGTCGACCAGCGCCCGCGCCATCTCCAGGCTGTCCTCCAGCGTCTTCGCCCCATCATCCACGCCCGGCAGCAAGTGGCAGTGCAGATCCACCCAACCGCTCACGCGTCGCTCCGGCGCTCCGGGTGATCGGAGGGGAGCTCGTCCTCCCGCTCATCCCCCTGAGGCTCGGGCACGCGGTACTCCTCTCCCAACCACCGGCCGAGATCCACCGCCCGGCAGCGACGAGAGCAGAAGGGATACGAGACGTTCTCGGCGCGAGGCGCCACGGGCTTCTGGCAAATCGGGCACATGGGGAGAGGCATGGTATCTCCACTTGTCACACCCACACCGCATTATTGCAACATCCATGCAGCTCTCCCTACGATGGTCGAGAACTGCCCCAGCAGCCCCCATGCTGTTCGGCCAGCCCCGGAGCGAACGATGAACCAGGCAATGAGCCGTCGCCTCCGCCCCTGTGGCCTGCTGCTGCTCCTCCCCGTGCTGATGGCGAACACGCCCCCGAGCCTCGCTGGCGCCAGCAGCCCGCTCGCGGCGACAACCGCGCCCGATCACATCGTTCTCGAGGGCCTCCCGAATGAGCTGTTGCTGTACCAGTGCGTGAAGCTCACGGCGGCCCTGCGCGATAGCAGTGGGAACCCCGCAACGACTTCGGGAGCAGTCCAGGTCCAGCTCTACTCGACCCTCATGGGAGGCGCCTTCTACCCCTCGGAGTACTGCTCCGCGGGCACGGAGATCGCGGGCGTGACCATCGCCGCCGGCACCTCGAGCCAGTTCTTCTGGTACCGGGCCACGGTGCCCGGAGCCGTGACGATCTCGGCGTCGGATGGAGCGGGCGGCCTGAGCGACGCCCTCTCCCGGCTGCTCTCCGTGGTGGCACTGCCCACGCTCGAGTTCCGGCTCGAGATGTCGGCCGCCCCGCAAGTGGGCGTTCCCATCGAACTCACTGTGAGCGCGAAGAACGCGTCCGGTGTCGCCACGGGGTACTCCGGCACCATCCAGTTCTACACCAAGGCCACGGGTGTGACGCTCCCGGCGAACTACACGTTCACCCCCAACGACGCAGGCGTGAAGAAGTTCACCCTCACGTTCATGAAGAAGGGCGTCTACGAGCTGACGGTCACGGACACCGCCAACACCCAACTCCTGGGAAGGATCTCCAGCTTCGAGGTACTGACCGGTCCCGCAGTGGCCTTCACGATGAACCTGCCCACCGACGTGACGGCCGGAGAGCCCGTCGAGTTCAAGGTGGTCCCGGTGGACGCGGACAACAACCCGACCACCTATCTCGGCGCGGTGCACTTCACGACGACGGTGCCCAAGGCGGAACTCCCGATCGATACACCCAACGATGCTCCGCTGCCGGTAGAGCTCACCGTGACGTTCTTCACCGCCAGCTCCATGCCCCAGGAATTCCGGATCACGGATCTCTCCTCGGGCCGCGGCAGCACGGGGACGTCTCAAGTCGTGGTCCATCCCGCCGCGCTCAAGAAGGTGGAGCTGACCCCATCCCCTGATGACGAAGTGCCGGCCTGCGGCCCCGTGACGATCACCCTGACGCCCAAGGACGAGTACGACAACGTCGTGGACGAGACCCTCTCTGGGGCCAGCCTCTGCAAGGCCCAGGACAGCTCGGCGACCTTCGACAGCACCACCCTCAAGGCCCACGTGGTCTCGGGTGACTGCGTCACCGGTGTGCTCACGGGCAGCGCGCAGGTGGTCTGGAAGGACATGAAGGAGGAAAACGTAGAGTTCAAGTTCTCCGGCGCCAACGTGGACGGGCCGCTGGTGATCCACTGGAAGGCGGGGCTGCCCAGCATCGAGACCTCGACCTTCCGGTTCCTTCAGACCTCTGAGCTCCGCCCCGAGCTGCGGACCTACACGGGAGAGCTCAAGCTGGAGCTCGCCCGGAGGGATCTGTGTGGAACCCTCGTGCCGCTGGCCGCGGGAAGCCGCCTCTCGTTCGCAGGCGACGAGCCTCTGGCCCTGGGCAATCCTGCCACGGAGGTAGAGCCGGGCCGGTGGCTGCTCCCTGTCCGGCTGCCCCAGTGTCCGGCGGACCCGTCGGTCCCCCTGGCCATCTGGCCGCTCATCAACGACCACGAGCTATACCTGCCTGACGGCAAGCGGGCGGAGCGATTCGTCACGCCGCTGTGCCTCCCCCCTCTCGTGCAGCTCCAATTGCTGAATGAGGGGGCGAAGCGGTTCGCGGCGCCCGGCACGGTGGTGGAGTTCGAGGTGACGGTGTCGAACTCGGGCGACGCCCCCATCACCGATGGCGTGCTGATGCTTTCGGGCAATGGCCTGATGTCCCTCGAGCCGATCATCGATGACAAGCCCCTGACTCCGAGCGGAGAGGGCTTCACTCTCCCAGAGCTGAGCAAGGGCTCACCCGTGACGGTGAAGATCACCGCCCAGGCCTCCACGCAGTCCCGCGAAACACTGGAGGCGCTCGTCTGGTGCGTCAACGCGAGCGGGGACAGGCTCACCGAGCAACAGACCGTGAGCTTCGCTCCGGACGACTCCAAAGTGGACGTGGGGTGTGGCTGCCATGCTGCTGCGCTGCCGAGCCAGCTGTTCCCCTGGCTCGCCCTGCTCATGGCGGCATCGCGCCCCTGGAAGCGATTGCGTAGACTGCGCCGAGGCGAAAGGAACGGCCTCTAGGCACCATGGCAGCAGCGACTCTCACTCTCATGGTCCTGACCCTCACGGGTCAGACGGTCGCGCTGCGCTCCGACAAGCCCTTCGTCACCACCGAGGACAGCGCGAGGATCGAGCTCACGGTGCTCGATGACGCAGGCCGTCCCGTGCGAGACGCCCAGGTTTCGCTCACCGCCAACGTCGGCTCCGTCACCGAGCCCACTCCTGCCCAGGAGGGCACGTTCAGCGCCACCTACCGGCCTGCCTCTCAGGACGGCGCGCAGGTGGCCCTGCTCCATGCCACGGTGAAGCGAGGCGCTTCGAGTTCCGGGGCCTGGCTCGCGCTGCCCGTCCATGGACCCTACCGGCTGCGCGTCCAGGCGCCTGCCCGCTCGCGGGTGCAGGTGTCGATAGGTGCCGCCTCGTATGGGCCGGTGACGGCCACGGCCAGCAAAGAAGCCCTGGTTCCCGTGAACCTCCCCCCGGGTGCCGAGAGCGCCCAGGTGACGATCATCGAGCGCTCGGGCAAGCGCCGCACGCAGGCCGTGCCCCTACCCCCTCCCCGGTTCGCCCGCGTCCAGCTCGTGGCCCTGGAGTCTCCCATCCAGGGCAGGGCCGTCCGGCTGCAGGGGTTCGTCGTGGACGACAGCGGCAACCCCGCCGTGGCGCTCCCGGCCCTCACCGTGAGCGCGGAACAAGGGGCGCTCGGGCCCATTGAACCGAAGGAGGGCGGCGTCTTCGAGGTCCCCTACACTGCCTCAGCGGCAGGCGGAGCGCCGGTGAGCCTCTCTGCCTCAACTGCCGAGGAGCCCGAGCGCGCCTCCACGCTCCAAGTCGAGCCCCTATCAGCCCCTCCGGGTTCTCAGGCAGGCCCAGGCCAGACAGGCCCCGGTAACTCGGTGGCGAACACGGCCCCGCTCTCCACGCACTCGCAGCGGCCCGTGTGGCAACCCACGCTCGGACTCCTCTTGTTCGTGCACTCCAACACCGCCTCGGCGAACGGGCTCGGTTTGCAGCTGGAGGGTTCTTTGCGGCTCGGCCAGCTGCCGCTGGAGTTGCTGGGAGTGCTCGAGGCTCGGGGGAACGGCGAGGTCGAGGACACCATCGATGGACCCATCCAGGTGAAACGGAAGTTCACCCTCACCGGTGGAGGCGCCCGGATCGGGGCGCGCTGGCTCCATCTCTTCCTGAGCCGAGGCACCCTCTTCGCGAGCGCGAGCGCCGGCATCCTGTCCATGGGCGGGAAGCTGAAGCTGGAGAGCACCGAGGGCAAGTTCGACAGGGATGTGCGCTCGAACGGGCCCGCAGCCTCCCTGGGCGCGGGGCTCGCGTGGCCGTTGGGCCCGGGCCGCGTGTGCGGGCAGCTCCAGTGGACCTTTGCTCCAGGACGCGGACAGGTGAGCGGGAACCTCGGCGGTATGTCGCTGGGCGCCGGATATCAGCTCAGCTTCGGCGGAGGGCAGACGCCATGAGCCGGTGCGCGGTGATGCTCGTGCTCGGGCTCCTGGGCTTCAGTGCCCTGGCCCAACCCGCGGCTCCCACGCCATCCGGGACGGTGTGGATCACGCTGCGGCCCCAGGCCTCGCTTCCGCTGAAGAGCCCTCGGGTCCAGGCCGGCGGCAAGGACGCCGTCGCCACGGGTGGGGCGTTCCGTGTGGACGGACTGGGCTCCGGGCCCGTGATCATCACCGCCTCGGCCGAGGGCTATCAGGCCGTGGAGAAGAAAGTGCTCCTGCCCGCAGGCGGACAGGCCAGCGTCTTCCTACCGCTCGAGCGCATTCCCGGTCCTGGCACAGTGAAGGGCCGCGTCCTCCGCGAGGAGGGCCGTGAGGGCAAGAAGGTGCCACTCGCCGACATCGAGGTGCAGCTCGGCGGGAAGGTGGTGGCTCGAAGCGATGCGGAGGGCCTCTTCGTGGTGCCCGAAGCGGGCCCGGGGCCCGTCACGCTGAAGCTCGCCGGCTCGGGAGTCCGGCCCCAAGAGGAGGTAGTCGTAGTCCCCCCCCATGGCGAGGCCTCCGTCGAGGTCGTCCTGCAGAAGGGCGAGGAGATCCGGGCCTGGATGCGTGGGCGCGTCCGCTCGACGCAGGGACGCCCCGTGGTGGCCACCCTGAAGATCGAGGAGGCCCGGATCAAGGCGCGAACCCGCGCCGCGGGGGACTTCGAGTTCCGCCTGCCAGCGGGGCGCTACCACGTGACCTTCGAGGCGCGAGGCTTTGTCTCGCAAACCAAGGTCGTCGACGTGGCCGCCGGAGACCAGGCGCTGTTCTACGTGGATCTTTCACCTCTGGAGAATTGAGTCTTGCGCGTCCTGTCCCTCACGCTCCCTCTGTTCCTGCTCCTTTGGGGATGCGAGGGGTGTGACCCGAAGACTCCCACCCCGACCGCCGCGGCCACCGTGGCGCAGCTGGCGAAGCTCACCCAGGTCCAGGGCCAGGTCACCGTGCTGCACGAGACCACCTCTCGTCCCGCCCGCACGGACGACCCCCTCTACCCCGGCGAGACGGTGGTGACTGGCGCTGGGAGTTCGGCGCGCGTGCAGTACGTCAACGGCGCCGAGGTGGAGGTGGCCGAGAACAGCCGCTTCCGCGTCAACGGCGCTCCCGGTGCGCTCACTCTCGAGCTGGAGGAGGGGCGGATCATCTCGACCTCGGCCAAGACTTCGGGCGGCGGACTCACAGTGACGGGCCGCTTCGGCAAGGCGGAGCTGGTGACGGCCGCGGAGATGGTGTTCGACCTGCGCGACAAGGAGCCCAAGCTGACGCTCGAGTACGGAGAGATCCGCGTGATCGACTCGGCCGGGCAAGCGGTCCCCGTCGTGGAGGGCAAGGAGATGGTGCTCTCCCTTGGCAAGCCGGGGCAGCCGGCCTCGCCCATGCCGGTGGTGGTCGCGGAGGAGATCGTCTTCACCCTCAAGCCGCAGGGGGGCAAGGCCCGCGTGCGCGGAGCCCAGGACACCGCCTTCACGGACGTGACTCCGGATCAGACGCGCGAGCTCGGCCGTGGTGCGGCATTCGAGATCCCCGCCAACGCCAGCGCTCGCCTCTCCTCCCCCGGGCTGCAGGTGAACCTCTCCGGCGACACCGCTGGAACGCTCACTTCGGCTTCCCGACAGGGACAACAGAGTTCCTATGCACTGCAGCTCAGCCGCGGGAAGGCGCGGCTCCAGTTCGCCTCCGGGCAACACTCCTTGAAGCTGACGGATGCCCAAGGCGAGGTCGAACTCAAGGTCTCCGAGCAGAGCACGCTCGCCGTGAGCAATCCCCAGACAGGCGCCACCGTGACCGTCCTCACCGGACAGGCCGAGTTGGTCGCCGATGGCAAGACCACCGTCCTCAAGGCGGGCGAGGAGGTGCAGCATGCCTCGACTTCGCCCCAGGCCGCGCGGGACACCGCACCAGCGCTCGTGCTGCCTCCGGATGCGAAGGCGGCACGGGTGTTTACCGACGGGCTGACGAAAGCGGGCATCCAGGTGCCCTCCGAGTCTGGAGGTCCGCTCCGGGTGGAGGTGGCCGATGAGCCCTCCTTCCGCGAGCCCCTGCTTGCTGGCCGTCCCGGAACAGACTGGGTGCGCGTCGATCCTCCCAGCCGAGGCGAGCTGCACTGGCGCTTCCTGGGCGAGGACGGGAGCGTGCGCACGCAGGGCTCGGCCCGCTTCCAGCCGGATCGGGGCCGCTCCTCGCTGGCCAGCACAAGCCCCAAGGCCGAGGTGCTCGAGACCGGCCTCAAGGCCACCGTCTATTTCCAGAGTGCCGTGCCCTCGCTGCACTTCAGCTTCGATCCCCGGCCGGGCGCCCGCTCGTACCAGGTGCGGATCTACCGTGCCTCGGACGTGAAGAAGCCCCTCCTCCAGCGCGTGACGAAGGAGAACCAGTACAGCCTGGAGCCCGGTGCGCTCGCCGAGGGCAGCTACCTCTGGTACGTGGCGGCGCTGGGCGCGGGTGGCGATGAGCTCGCCGGAGGCCGGATGAACAAGCTGGATCTGGTTTACGACAATGAGCGCCGGGGCCTTGCGCTCAGCCGCCCGCGTCCCGGTGAGCGCATCGGCAAGGGCAACGTGCCGGTGGAGGGCGTGGTCCCGCTCGGCTCCCGGCTCTTCATCAATGGCCAGGCCGTGGCGCTGGATGCCAAGGGCCGCTTCTCCCAGCGCCTGCCCTCCACCGAGGTGTTGGTGTTCCGTCTCGTCTCGGGTCAGGGCGAGGCATACTGGGTCCGCACGCTCCGGAGCGACCGGCCATGACGTCCTCACCCTCAGTGATCCCCTTGACCCGGTCTCTCACGACGCCCCGCCGCTTCGGCAAGTACATCCTCATCCGCAAGCTCGCCGAGGGCGGCATGGCGGAGATCTACCTCGCCAAGCAGGTCGGCGCGGAGGGCTTCGAACGAGACGTCGTGATCAAGTGCATGCTCGATCACTTCACCCAGTACCGGGAGTTCATCGCGATGTTCCTGGATGAGGCGCGGCTCGCGGCGCGCCTGCACCATCCGAACATCGTGCAGATCACCGACCTGGGCGTGGCGGACAACCGGTACTTCATCTGCATGGAGTACCTGGCGGGAGAGGATCTGGACGCGGTGATCGCCGCCGCCCACTACAAGGGCCAGGCCGTCCCCATCCCCATCGCCGCTCGCATCATGCTCTCGGCACTCGAGGGTCTCGAGTTCGCCCACAAGTACGAGGAAGAGGGCCAGCCCACGGGCCTCGTCCACCGGGACATCTCTCCGTCGAACATCTTCGTCACCTACCAGGGCACGGTGAAGGTGCTCGACTTCGGGATCGCCAAGGCGTCCTCGCGGATGACGCAGACGCAGCCCGGGCTGTTGAAGGGCAAGTGGGGCTACATGTCCCCCGAGCAGGCCCGAGGCGAGCCGATCGATGCGCGCAGCGATCTGTTCTCCCTGGGCGTCACCTTCCATGAGCTGCTCACCGCGCGCCGCGTCTTCCAGCGGGATACGGAGATCGGCGTGCTGTTGGCGCTGATGGCACAGCCCATCCCCACGCCCAGCAGCCTGCGCCCGGAGATCCCTCCGGCCCTCGATCAAATCGTGATGAGAGCCCTCTCCCAAAATCGGGATGACCGCTACGCGAGCGCCGCCGAGATGCGGGCCGAGTTGGAGGAGTTCCTGCGCGAGACACCGTCCATGCCCGGCGTGAGCCAGCTCGCCCAGTACATGCAGGGCCTTTTCGGCGCGGCCGACGTGGAGCGGAAGACGAAGATCCCTTCCCTCTCCCAGATTGAAGTCCCGCCCCAGGTCCAGCTGCAAGAGGACCCCGTCGCGTACGAGAAGACGTTCATCCGCCCGTCGGATCCCAACGGGGTTCCCGCAGTGTCTCCGCAGGGGACTGCTGTGACTACCGGCGTGGCTCCCGGGCCTGCACCGATCGTCACGCCGGTGGCAGTGCCGGCCAGTGCGCCTCCCGCGAGGAGCGCGGGGCTGTCCATGGCCATCGGAGCCCTGGGAGCGGTAGCGCTGCTGGCGTTGGGAGGCGGCGCGGTCTGGTACTTCATGCGTTCGGAGACACCTCAGCCGGTCGTGGTGGCTCCCCCCGTAGTCGTCACCCCGGCGCCTGTCGTGGTGCCCGCGCCTGTGCCGACGCCCACGCCCCCTGCACCGTCAGTCACGCCCACGCCGACCCCGGCGCCCACGCCAGCTCCGACCGAGACCGCGGAACAGCAGCCCGAGGTCCCGTCGCCTCCTGCTTCCACGACGACGAAGCCCCGCCCCGGGAAGAAGCCGAAGCCAGCGACTGTGTCGTCTGGAGGCGCGGACGCGGACACGCAGAAGGTCATGGAGTCGTACAAGCCCAAGCTCCTCGCTTGCGCCGAGAAGTTTCGCGACGTGGTGCCTCCTCGGATCGTCCTCCTGATCACGGTGGCCGCCTCGGGGAAGGTGGACGATGTCACCATCTCCACGCCGCCCTCGGTGGCTCCCGGGCTGGCCAGCTGCATGACCGGTATCGTCCGCGGCGTCGTCTTCCCGAACAAGAAGCAGGCCCCGTTCCAGCTGCAGCAACCCCTGCGGTTCGGCAGCTGACGTGCGGCCCCAGAGGCCCGGCTCGGGCGCGGAGCTGGAGCGAACTGGTATGACAGGCATACCACCTGGCTCGAACCGCCCCCGGGAGGGACTCCTCTTGGAGAGGCGCGGCCCGGCTCGGGCGCGGAGTTGAGCCGAACCTGTCCAACAAGCACACAAGTTGGAGCGAAGCGCGCCCAGAGGGGCCTCCTCCTGGCATGCCAAGCCCGAGCCGGGTAAGTCACGGCCCGTGGATGACCTCGACGCGCGCCGCCGTGAGCAACACAAGCAGCGGCTCTCCTGGATGCCCTGGCTCTACTTCTCGCTCAAGCCTCGCCACCGGAAGTGGGCCGAGGAGTGGCAGCGCGAAGTGCAGGCGAGATTCATGGAGTTGGAGACTGTCCAGATCGCCGAGGGCTGCTTCGTGGCCCCTGAAGCCCGCCTGTTCGCCGAGCCCGGGCGCACCATCGTCATCGGTCCGGGTTCGAGCATCGCGGCGGACGCCTTCGTTCACGGGCCGGTCGTCCTCGGCCGCGAGGTCAGCATCAACGCGCGCGCCAGCCTCGATGGAGGGGCGGCAGGCATCCACATCGGGGACGGCACGCGCATCGCCACGGGTGCCACGCTCTACGCCTTCAACCACGGCCTGGATCCGGACCGCACGTTGCGCGACCAGCCGGTGACGTCGCGAGGCATCCGGGTGGGCGCTGACGTGTGGATCGGAGCCAACGCGGGCGTCACCGACGGCGTCACCATCGGAGCCCATGCCGTCATCGCCATGGGCGCGGTCGTCACCCGAGACATCCCCGAGTGGGCCATCGTCGGCGGAGTGCCCGCGAAGATCATCGGGGACCGGCGCGAGCGGCGCTGATTTGAAGGATACTGGGGCTGTCCATGAGCCGCACGCCGCGCGACTTCCGCAGCATCCCTCACCGCCTGAACACGCTCCTGACGCTGGGCATCGTCTCGGCGCTGGTGGGCCTGCTGTTCCTCGGGGCGCGCGTGGAGAGCCGCCCGGCGCTGGCCCTGTGCGTGATCGCGTTCGCCCTGCTCTTCCAGACCCAGTTCGCCCTGCTCCATGAGGCCTCGCACCTCAAGCTCCACCCGGATCCGGCGTGGAATCGCTGGCTGGGCGTGCTGTGCGGACTGCTGTTCCCCATGTCCGCGTCGATGCTCTCCATCACGCACTGGAGCCACCACCTGAAGAACCGCAGCGACCACGAGATGTTCGACCTCTACTACCCGCACCAGTCTCGGGTGGGCCGCACGGTGGCGTGGTACCTGATGCTCGTGGGCTTCTGGTACTGGATCATCCCTCCGTTCCTGCTGCTGCTGCTCGTGGCGCCAGGCCTGTTCCGCCGCATGTCCGAGCGGCTCCACATCGCCGAGGCCATCTTCCGCCACCCGACGATCTCGCTCGGGCGCATCCGGCTGGAGCTGCTGCTGTGCGCGGTGGCGCTCACGGGCGTGTTCGTGCTGTCCGGCCTGTCCGTGGGGAGGATGGCGCTCTTCTACGTGGCGGCGGCGGTGATCTGGTCCGGCACCAACTACCTGGAGCACTCGTACTCGCCGAGAGATGTGCTCGTAGGGGCGTTCAACCTGCGGGCGCCCTGGCCCTATGGCTGGCTCAACCTGCACCGGGAGCTGGACCTCAACCACCACCTGTACCCGGATGTGTCGTGGATCCACCTGCCCGCACTCTCACCGTCGAATGAGCCGCAGCGCTCGTATCTCCTCCACTATGCCCGGCAGTGGGCTACTGGACCGATGCTCACCCGCGAGCCCGGCCCGGAGCCTCTGAAGGACATTCCCCGCCAGTACCCGTGAGAGTCCTCCTGACTGGAGCCCGTGGGCTCCCCGCGCTCGTGGCCGCCAGGCAGCTCCACCGGGCCGGCCATGCGGTGCTCGTGTGCGACACGTTCCCGACCCACGCCACCCGGCACTCGCGCGAGATCGAGCGCTCGTTCCAGGTGCCCGCACCTCGCTTCGAGGAGGAAGCTTTCATCCAGCGTCTGCTCTCGATCATCGAGGAGCACCGGGTTGATGTGCTCATGCCCACGGGAGAGGAGATCCTCTATGTGGCACGGCACTCGGAGCGGCTGAAGGCTCTCTGCGAGGTGGTGGCGGCTACCTTCGAGCAGCTCACCGCCCTGCATGACAAGGGGGCCTTCAACCAGCGCGTCGCGGCGCTCGGGCTCCCGGCTCCGAAGACGTGGCGGCTGGAGGGACAGGAACACCTGGAGACACTGCTGCTCGAGCACTCCCGGCTCATCGTCAAGCCCGCCTTCTCTCGCTTCGGACAGAAGACAAGGCTCGTGCAGGCGGGGACGCCCCTGCCGCCGCTCGGCTTCACCCGGACGCTCCTGGCGCAGGAGTTCATCGAGGGCACCGAGCTGTGCTCCTCCAGCGTCGTCTGGGAGGGAGCGCTCACCGCCCATGTCTGCTACCGGCCGCGGTACCGGTTCCCCTCGGGACCGGGCTACTACTACGAGCCGCTCGGGCACCCCGGCGTGCGCGAGTGGGTCCTTCGATTCCTCGAAGGCACCCGCTTCACCGGCAGCCTGGGATTCGACTTCATCGAGACGGATCGCGGCGAGCTGTTCGCGCTCGAGTGCAACCCTCGGATGACGAGCGGCTTCATCCTGTTCCCGGAGGATGGAAGGCTCGGGCGAGCCATGCTGGGTCAGGCCATCGCCGAGCCCGACCTGGAGACACCCGCGATGGTCGGGTTCCCGATGCTCACCGCGGCGCTCCTTCGCATCCGGAGCTGGCAGGGGCTGCGCGAGTGGCGACGAGCGTTCGGCGCCGCACGAGACGCGTTCTGGAGGCGGGAGGATCCCAAACCCTTCTGGTATCAGCTCGCCGCATTCCCGCACCTGTTCCAGCTCTCCCGGCGTCATGGGCTGGCAATGGGCGAGGCCACGACGCATTACACCGAGTGGAATGGCTGAGCCCATCGAACAGCGAGGTTCCCATGCACGTCTTCCGCACCACCGGCCCTGGCGGTCCTGAAGTCCTCTCCTATGAGGAGCGCCCGGATCTCACTCCTGGTCCCTCGGAACTGCTCGTCCGCGTCCGAGCCACCGCGCTCAACCGTGCGGACCTGCTCCAACTCCGAGGCCACTACGCCCCTCCCCAGGATGCGCCGCCAGACATCCCGGGCCTGGAATACGCAGGTGAGGTGATCGCGGTGGGCCCGAAGGCTCGGCGCTTCAAGCCAGGAGATCGGGTGATGGGACTGGTCGGTGGAGGCGCCTGGGCCGAGCAGGTCACTGTCCATGAACGCGAGGCCCTGCCCATCCCCGAGGGAATGAGCTTCACGGACGCCGCCGCGTTGCCCGAGGTGTACCTGACGGCATTCGATGCGCTCGTGCTCCAAGGAGGAATGCGGCCAGGAGAGACCGTGCTGATTCACGCCGTGGCCAGCGGCGTGGGCTCGGCAGCAGCCCTGCTGTGCCGGGCCACGGGCGTGCGCGTGGTGGGAACCGGGCGCAACGCCTCGAAGCTGGAGCGGGCACGAGAATGGGGCGTGGAGCGCACGGTGCTCGTGGATGGCACACCCCCGCGCTTCGCCGATGCGGTACGAGAAGCCACAGGCGGCAGGGGCGCGGACCTCGCACTGGACCTGGTGGGCGGGGACTACGCCGCGGAGACTCTGGAGGCACTCGCGCCCCAGGGCCGGGTGTTGCTGGTGGGGCTGGTGGCAGGAAACAAGACCCAGGTCAACCTGGGCACCCTCCTGGTGAAGCGGCTGCGGATGATTGGCACCGTGCTGCGCAGCCGCCCGCTAGAGGAGAAGATCGTCCTGGCCCAGAGCGCGGAGCGGCACCTGTTGCCGCTGTTCCGCTCGGGAGCGCTGAAGCCCGTGATCGATGCCGTGGTACCCATCCAGGACATCCGTGCCGCGCTCACCCGCATGGCGAGCAACGAGACTGTGGGCAAAGTCGTCCTGCGTTGGGATTGAAGTGGGGCGGTCGCTGTAGCAACTCGTCGCCCTCCTCCATATCCTGCGCCGCCTCATGGCTACCCACTTCGATCCCAGCGCTGCCGCGTCGCCCGACTCCGGCGTCTTCGGCCTGCCTCACTCGCCCGAGGAGGCTCACGTCGTCCTCGTCCCCGTCCCCTTCGAGGCCACCACCAGCTACGGCGGCGGCACCTCCGAGGGCCCCAGCGCCATCCTCCACGCCAGCCGCCAGGTGGATCTCTTCGACGTGGAGACCGGCCGCCCCTATGAGCGCGGAATCGCCCTCCTCCCCGAGTCCGAGGACCTCCGCTCCTGGAACACCCGCGCCAAGGAGCGCGCCCAGGTCGTCATCGAGGCCGGCGGCGTGCACTCCGGCGAGCCCGAACTCCAGGCCGCCGCCGATGAGGTCAACGCCCTCTGCGAGAAGATGAATGACGCCGTCTATCGCACCACGAAGCACTGGATCGATCAGGGCAAGCGCGTGGCCGCCGTGGGCGGAGACCACTCCATCTCCTTCGGCAGCATCCAGGCCCATGCCGAGAAGTATCCAGGCCTCGGAGTCCTCCACCTCGACGCGCACGCCGACCTGCGCAACGCCTACGAGGGCTTCATCTGGTCCCACGCCTCCATCATGTACAACGTGATCCAGCGCCTGCCCGGCGTGAAGACGCTCGTCCAGGTGGCCCTCCGTGACATGAGCCAGGAGGAGCATCAGGTCATCGAGGGCTCCAACGGCCGCGTCCGCGCCTTCTTCGACTCCACGCTCCAGCAGAAGCACTTCGACGGAGTGCCCTGGAACCGGCAGGTGGACGAGATCGTCTCGTGCCTCCCGGAGAACGTGTACCTCTCCTTCGACATCGATGGGCTGGATCCCGTCCTCTGCCCCCACACCGGCACGCCCGTGCCCGGAGGCCTGTCCTTCCCCCAGGCCACGGCCCTCATCGCGGGCGTCGTCCGCTCCGGGCGCACCATCGTCGGCTTCGATCTCACCGAGGTCGCCCCCGATCCCGAGGGCAGCGAGTGGGACGGCAACGTCGGCGCGCGCCTGCTCTACAAGATGATCGGCTGGATGCTGAAGTCCCAGCGCTCCTGATCAGCCCCGCGGCAGCACCAGACTGAACGTCGAGCCCTTCTCCAGCCGGGACTCGACGGACAGCGAGCCTCCGTGCAGGCGTGCCAGCTCCGAGGCGACGTACAGCCCCAACCCCGTCCCGCCATCCGTCGGACGGGCCTGGAACGGAGTGAAGAGGCGCGGCAACTCCTGCTCCGAGAAGCCAGGGCCCGCGTCCTTCACTCGCACCGTCACCAGCGCATCCGAGGCTGTCAGCTCCACTTGCACCTCGCCGCGCCCCTTCCCGTGGTGCACGGCGTTGGCCAGCAGCGAGTCGAACACCTGGCGGATCCGCTCGGGATCGAACCGCAGGCCCACCGGCTCGGCGGGCACATCCATGCGGATCGACACCTCGGGCGCCTGAGATACCCAGGTCTCCACCACGCGGCGCAGGTGCGGGGTGAGATCCTCCGCCACCGGTTGCAGCGTCACGCTCCCCGCTGCCAGCCTCGCCGCCTCCTGGAGGCTCCGGCTGAGGAATTCCATCGAGCGCAGCTGCGCGCCCAGCACTTCCAGCGCCTGCCTATCCCCCACAGGCACCACCTGCAACCGCTGCAGCTGCTCGCGCGCCGCGGAAAGCGGCCCCTGGAGCGTCTGCGCCACCCAGTGCCCCAGCGCCTCCACCGGAGACACATTCGCCGCCGAGGCCTGCTCCGGCGCCTGCGCCAGCGATTGCCGGATCAGCGACTCGAAGTCGGTGATCTCGAACGGCTTGTGCAGGAAGGCCGAGGCCTCCGGAGCGCCCTGCGGCAGCACCGCGCTCAAGAGGATGATCGGCACGTTCTTGAGGATCGCGTCGCCACGCAGCCGGCGGCACAGCTCCACGCCGCTCAGCCGAGGCATCACGTGGTCCGTCACCACCAACTGGGGACGCCGGGCGCGTGCCAGCCCCAACGCCTCCTCTCCATCCCGAGCCTGAAGCACGTCGTGCCCCAGGTCCTCCACCACCTGACTCAGAACCTCGAGCACCGCCGGTTCATCGTCCGCCACCAGGACGAGACTCATTCCGCCACTCCTCACGACCCAGGCCGCAGCGCGTGGGACTTCCACACACTGCTGACCGGTCTCTTGATCTATTAAAGGGCACCACATCGCTTCCAGACAGGGCGGGGAATGCTGCGTGGTTCCCGACAGTCCTGCCGTCGCTCGCTCGACACCTCGGGTGTCACGGGAGGTACGAAATGAGGGTCATAGGTATGAAATGGTGGGTGCTGACGGGAATCTTGCTGACCACGGGTGCCCAGGCGGACCTGGCTCGCCGCAGGGACGCAGTCGTCGAGGTGGTGCAGCGGGTCTCTCCGGCCGTCGTCTATATCGGCACCGAGCAGGAGGTGGAGTCGCGCTTCCGCGGGGGCGGCCGCTCCTTCCTCGAGGACTTCTTTGGCGGCCAGCAGGCGGAGCGCCGCAAGGTCCAAGGCCTGGGCAGCGGGGTGATCATCGACGCGGCGGGCACCATCGTCACCAATGATCACGTGATCCGTGGGGCCTCGGCCATCCACGTGGTGCTGGCGGATGGGCGCACGCTGGAGGCCGAGGTGCTCGGCAGCGACTCGACGAACGATCTGGCGGTGCTGCGCGTGACCGCCAAGGAGCCGCTGCCCACGGCGAAGCTGGGCACCAGCTCCGATCTGATGATTGGCGAGACGGTAATCGCCATCGGCAGCCCGTTCGGCCTGTCCAAGACGGTGACGGCGGGCGTGGTGTCCGCCACGGGCCGCACATTCCGCGCCGAGGACGGCTCCATCTACAACGACTTCGTCCAGACGGACGCGGCCATCAACCCGGGCAACTCGGGCGGCCCGCTGCTCAACGTGGATGGGGAGGTCATCGGCATCAACACGGCGATCTTCGCCAGCGCGCAGGGAATCGGCTTCGCGATCCCCGCGGACAAGGTGCGGCGCATCGTCGAAGAGCTGACGCGCTTCGGGAAGGTGCGCCCCTCGTGGGTGGGCATCGACGCGGTGGACCTGCCCAGCAACGTTGCCGCGCAGCTCGGGTGGGATCGCTCGTACGGAGCGCTCGTGGCCAGCGTGGAGCCCGGCAGCCCGGCGGAGCAGGCCGGCGTGCGCCGGGGAGATGTCGTGGCGGAGATGGGCGGCTCGCGCATCTCGGACGCCGAGGACTTCGACACCCGCGTGCGCGGCTACCCGGCCAAATCCGCCTTCCCCCTCGTGCTCTTCCGGGAGGGCGGCATGCGCACGCTCCAGGTGACCGCGGCCGAGTTCCCCTCCCGACTCGTCGAGTCCCTCGCCTGGGAACGACTGGGACTGAGAGTGAAAGACAACCGAGGCGTCCTGGCAGTCTCAGGCGTGCGGCCAGGCTCGGCGGCCCAGGAGATCGGCCTGGAACCGGGGGACGTCATCTTGAGAGTAAACAACCAGCCAGTCCCCAACTCGGATGCCTTCCGAGAGGCCCTGCTGACCGCGAGACGGGGACGTAGCGTATTGTTGCTCGTCCGCCGGGGGCGGTATGGCTACCACATCACCCTCCCGTTCCAAGGCCAACGCCTCTAGCATGATCACCACATGAGTCAGGTCCGTTATCAGCCGCTCGGCCCTCTACTGTCGGGAGAGGGTTCCCGCGCCTTCCTGGGGCTCGCCCTCGAGGATGGTGCACCGCCTCAACCCGTCGTGCTGATCTGGGCACCTCAAGAGGTCGCCCAGGATCCGGACCTGACTGATCGGTTGCGTCGAGAGACCAACCGAGCCGTCGTCTTCGAGCACCCCAACATCCTGCGTGTACATGGACTGGTGACGCTGGAGCAGGGCCTGGCCCGCGTCACCGAGTACGCCGACGGCGAGACGCTGCGCCGGGTGATGGAGGTGACGCCGAGGATCCCCCCTCCGCTGGCCGCGAAGATCGTCGCGGACGCGGCCATGGGCATCCACTACGCGCACATGGCTGGCAATGATGACGGCTCGCCGCTGGTGCACGGCGACGTGCGCCCGGAGACGCTGATCATCTCCTTCACGGGCATGGTCAAGGTGACTGGCTATGGCGCGCTGGGTGTGGCGCCTCGCGAGCGTGGCGGCCGGCGCGTGCGCAACCGGCGCAAGTACAGCGCGCCCGAGCAGTTGCTGGGGGGACGCGACGCCGTCAACCTGCAGACGGATGTGTTCCTGCTGGGGCTCACGCTCTATGAGCTGCTCACCGGGAAGATCCCCTTCAAGGATGCGAAGGACGCGGACACCGCCACGCTCACCGAGGCGCTCCCGCCGCTGCCGCTGACGATCCCTCGCGCGCTGGATGCGGTGGTGCACAAGGCCACCGCCAAGCGCGCCAACGAGCGCTACCCCACCGCGCTCGCCCTGCGCGAGGCCATCGTCGAGGCCATGGGGGACCTGCCTCCGCAGGACATCCTCCAGACGTTCATGAACCGGCTGTTCCCGGTGAGCGATGAGGCTCGGTCGGCGCGGATCAAGGTTCTCGACTTCGGCATCTCGGAGGCGCGCAAGCACGCGGGCGTCTCGAAGCCCACGACGGGGAGTACGCCGACCGTGGCGCCCGCGGCTCCGGCTCCGGCCGCACCGCGAGTCTCCGCACCGGCCACGACCTCCTCGCCGCCCGCTCCGGCCGCCAGGGGTCCGGCATCGGCTTCGACTCCCGTAGTGGCCCGTCCGACGGCTCCGGCGCCTGCTCCGGCTCCGACTCCGAGCCCGACGGGCAGCCACCCCGTGGCTCCGGCTCCGACTCCGAGCCCAACGGGCAGCCACCCCGTGGCTCCGGCTTCGACTCCGAGCCCGACGGGCAGCCACCCCGTGGCTCCGGCTCCGACTCCGAGCCCAACGGGTAGCCACCCCGTAGCTCCGGTGGCAGCGCCCGCGCCTGCGCCTGCGCCCATGCAGCCGGCCGCTGTGGCTCCGGCCCCGGTGCCACCTGTCGCGCCCCCTGCCCCTTCCCGCTCCCGGATCCCGCTGATCATTGGCGCGCTGGCCCTGGTCTCCGTGGGCGCCGCCGTCGTGGTGTCTCGCGGGAAGCTGCCGGGGAACATCCCAGGCCTCGATGAGCTCCTGAACGGAGGGAACAGCTCGAGTTCCATCACTCCGATCGATCCCCTGGATCTGGTCGACGCCGGAGTGGCCGCCGATGCCGGCCTCGTTGCCGACGCTGGAGCCGATGCGGGCACGGATGGCGGCGTGGACGCCGGTACCGAGCTCGAGCTGATCGTGGATCCCCGCGTGGATGCCCTGCTGTCCGATGGTGGAGTGATCGGACGCACGCCGGTGACGGTGCCGCTACCCGCCGGCCGCCACGTGATCTCCTTCAGCAGCCCATCGCTCGGCATCAACACGGCGCGCTCGGTGACCGTAAATCCCCTGGGCCGCACCACGGCCCGCTTCTACCTCAACAAGGGCTACGTGAACGTGCGCGCCCCCGAGGGCGGTGTCGTCCAGGTCGACGGCCGCAACGTGGGCACCACTCCCGTCGACGAGCTGGATCTCTACGAGGGCCAGCACCGGCTCACCGTCACGGTGAACGGCGCTCGCTGGCAGAAGATTTTCTCGCTGGAAGCCAGCCAGCGCCTCACCTTCACGGTCGACTTCGAGGACCAGGACGAGTAGCGGATCAGGCGCTCTTGCGGCGCCGGATCATCGCCTCGTACGAGCGCGCCACGCTCTGGGCGAGGATGAGCAGCTCGCCCACGTCTGGCGTGGTGAGCTGCTCCGGGCCGTTGTCCACGTACAGCAGGTGGACGACCTTGCCGCGCACGAGCAGAGGGAGGATCACCGCCGTCTTCGGGAAGGGCGGCTCGGGCCGCTTGTCCGCGCCCAGCAGCCGATAGAAGACGTTCATCGCCGTGTCCCGGCGCACCGGACCGATGTAGTGCGAGCGCGTGTCCCGCACCAGCCGGAACGTGTTCTGCTCGCGCAGCGCGACACCGATGCGGCGGATCGCCGCGTCCCGCACACCTCGGCCCATGCCGTGCCAGCCCGTCACCAGGCTGCCCTGCACGGACAGCAGCAGACACCGGCGCCACTTGCCCACCGCGAAGCGCAGCACCGTGGTGGCCACGTCCTCGCGATCCAGGCTCTTGGCGAGCTGCGCCTGCGCATCGGCGAAGGACAGCGGCTTGGGAGCCGGCTGGCGCGTGGAAGCGGTCCCGGGCTTCCGAGGCGCGGCCTTGCCGGGAACGGGGGTGGTCTTGACGGCGGGAATCCGCGTGCTGACGGCCACCTGCTGAGGCAGGGGCACCGGCGGCACCGTGGGGATCACCGGTGCCACAATGGGGGCCACGGGAGGCAACGCCGCCCACGGGACGGAGGGCTGCGAGGCCTCGTTGTCCGAGGGAACCGGAATGAAGCCCGCGGGAGGCCGCTGCGCCGGCGCCTCCGTGGGGGCCGGGATGAACGGCAGGGTCGGAGGGCCCTGCTTCTGCCCCGAGGGCGCTGGCCTGGCCCGAGCCACCGGAGGCGCCGCGGGAGGCATGGCGTAATCCGGAACCGGGGGGCCGCTGTCGGCGAGAGCGGGCAGCTCCGAGGCGGGAGCCACCGATGGCACCGTCCACATCGGCAGGGTCGGCCGCTCCACCGGGTCCTGAGTCGGAGCCTGCACCGCCCACATCGGCTGGGTCGGACGCTCCACCGGCTCCGGAGCCGGCACCGCCCACATCGGCTGGGTCGGATGCTCGACAGGATCGGGAGTCGGGGCCGGCATCGGCCACATGGGGAGCGTGGGCGTCTCCGCCGCGGGTGCGGGAGGCTCGGCCGGCATCGGCCACATGGGGAGCGTGGGCGTCTCCACGGGCGCGGGAGGCGCCTCCGGCTGCACCGTGAACATCGGCATCGTCGGCCGCTCCGGTGGCTGAGCAGCCACGGGCGGCGGGGCGTACGCGGGCGGCGGGGCGTACGCGGGCGGAGGGGCGTACGCGGGCGGCGGGGCATACGCGGGCGGCGGGGCGTACGTGGGCGGCGAGGCACGCACGGGCGGCTGGGTCGCCACGGGCGGTGGGGCGTACACGGGCGGCGGGGCGTACACAGTCGGAGGCGGTGCCACCTCCTCGACCACCTCGCCGGTGATGACCTCCTCCTCCTCGGTGGCGACCTCCTCGCCGGTGATGACCTCTTCCTCTTCCTCGAGCAGCTCGCTGATGAAGTCGGACCGGGCGCCACCGGTGAGCGCCTGGGCGTAGACGGACTGAAACTCCTCCTCGCTGATCAGCTCCGAGCCCTTCGGCTGCTTCACCAGCGGCCCCGTGGGCTCCGGGGCCGGAGGGGGCTTGGGCCGCTCCACGGCATTCATGTCGATGGCTCGCAGCGGCCGGAACGCCTTGCAGTAGCGGCGCAGCAGCTGGGCCATCCGGAACTCGGGGACGATGACCGGCACCACCCGCTTGCCCGTCGCGAACGCCACCGCGTCCAGCATGGGGTAGTCCCGCGGGTTGATGACCGCCAGGCTCAGACGCGTCGCGTCGACGCGCATGGGCAGGTAGTCCTTGTCGTCCGCGTCCTTGCGATCCACCAGCGCCAGCGCTTGGGGCTCCGGCGTCATCTCGCCCGAGGCGAACGCGCACCCGTGGAGCTGCCCCAGCATCCGGGCCAGGTCCTTCTCGGCGATCATCCCGAGTTCGAGCAGGTTGGTCCCCAGCCGCCCGCCGTGGACGACTTGCGCCTCCAAGGCCTCCTCGAGCGCCTGGGGCGTAATCAGCTTCTCCTGAATGAGCAGTTCCCCGAGGCGCATGTCGTCGCTTGATACCCAGGGGGATCGCCTTTCGCAAGGCAAGCCCCCTCTCCAGGCACCCGGTCAGTCCTCCGGGTGGTGACTGAGTGCCACCCGGTTGCCCTCCGGGTCACGCACATAAAGGGTCCACTTCGTCTCGTTCTCCAGGGGTACCCCGGCCCGGGAGAACGCCTCCACCGCGGCGGCCCGGGAGGATTTGGGGATGCGGAAGGCCAGCAGCAGCAGCCCCGGGCGCTCGTGGCGGAAGGGGGCCTGCTCCGGCTCCCCCGTCACCGCCTCGATGGCCAGGAAGCCCCCTCCAGGGACGCCTACCCAGATGCTCCTCAGGGAGCCGTCCGGACGGTGATGTCGGGTCAACTCGGGAAACCTCAGCAGGTCCCGGTAGAAGGCGGTGACCCGCTCGACATCCCTTACTTGGATGGCCACATGGTGGAAGCCCTGAACGTCCATGACGCGAATGCTATGGTGACCGGCCCCCATGGCGCGACTGCTCATCGTCGAAGACAACCTAGAACTCGCCTCGTTGATGGTCGCGGCCGCGCAGAGCCGTGGACACCTCGCCCAAGCTGCCCACACGGGCGAGGAGGCGCTGGCCCTGCTGCGCCCTCGGGCCTTTGACGCGGCCGTGGTGGACCTGCTCCTGCCCGACATGCGAGGCACCGAGCTGCTCACCGCCCTGGTGCCCCACGGCATCCCCGCCATCGCCATCAGCGGGGTGTTCAAGGGGGACAAGCTCGCCCGGGAGGCCACCAGCGTCTACGGCGCCCGGGAGTTCTTCGCCAAGCCCTTCGAGCTGGACACCCTCCTGGATGCGCTGGAGCAGAAGTGCGGGGTCCCTCGCCCGGTGGCGCCTCCCCCGCCCCCTCCCGAGGCCCAGGAGGAGGAGGACGCCATCCTCGAACTCATGGAGCTGGTCGCCACGGAAGAAGACGTGGTGAAGACTCCCGAGGACGAAGAGGTCACCAAGCCCGCCACTTCGGCGCTCAGCCCGGAGGATTACCCGGACGAAGAGGAGGAGTCCTCCCCGCAACCCGTCGCCGAGCCTGCCTCGGAGCCTGCCTCGGAGCCTGCCTCGGAGCCCACGGCGGAGCCTGCCTCGGAGCTTGCCGCTGGGCCCGCCTCGGAGCCTCCCTCGAAGCCAGCGGCCGAGCCCGCCTCGGAGCTCGTCCTGAGCTCGAGCGATTCGCTCATGGGGCTGGCCGACCTGGCCGAGGCGGCCGAGATTCCCCAGGCCGAACTCCCCGCGCCGCCGGTGCCCGACGAGCCGGAGATCTTCCTGCCCTTCGGCCAGCGCGAGAAGGTGTGGGCCAAGGACAAGAAGACGCCCTCGGCGGAAGCCCCTCCTGCCCCGGCCCGCGTGGGGCGACGAGCCCTGCCGGAGTGGTCGCTCGAGGGAGAGATCAAGGAGGGCACCATCCCCCGGCTCCTCAACGCGTATTACGAGTCGCGCCACCACGGGGAGCTCAAGCTCAAGCAGGGCCAGGTGCTCAAGGTCGTCTACTTCGAGGCGGGCCAATTGGTGTACGCCGCCTCCAACCTGGCCCACGAGCGCTTCGTGCGCTTCTGCGTGCGCCGGGGCGTGCTGTCCGAGAGCGATCTCCAGGCCGTGGCGGCGCTGTCCAAGGAGGAAGGCACTCGCACCGGCGAGGCGATGATCCGCCTGGGCCTGCTCACCCCGGAGAAGCGCCGCACGCTCATCGAAGAGCAGGTGAAGGAGCTCCTCTGGTCCACGTTCGCCTGGACCACGGGAGGCTACGGCTTCAGCCCCATGCGGCTGCAGCGCGCGGGGCTCGTCAAGCTGTCCATCTTCCCCGGCGATCTCATCCTCGAGGGAGTGCTCAAGCTGGAGACGCTCGTGGCGCTGCGGCAGAAGATGCCGCGCACGCGCCGGCTCTCCCCGACGGCCGATCCGCCCTATGCGCTGCACGAGCTGAAGCTGACGGGCCCCCAGGCCCTGCTGCTGGCATACGCGGATGGGACGAAGACGGTGGAGGATCTGCTCACGCTCACGGATCTCTCGGAGCGAGAGACGCTCGCCACGCTGCGAGGGCTGGAGCTGATGGGCATCCTCCGGGAGCGGCGCGAGGAGTCCAACCAGCGCCGCATCACCTTCGGACTCTGAGCCGCGGCAGGCGGCTCAGCAGCGCGCTCGACGGCGGCGCAGCGCCACGGCCAGCCCCACCAGCCCGAGCACCGCGAACCCCGAACCACCGCCCTCGCAGCTGCACCCGGAGACGGGCACCACCAGCGGCTTCGATACGGGGACGCCTCGAACGAAGGACTGGCCCTCGATGTTCGTCTTGCCGAGCAACCGCGGGCGCACCACATACGTGAGCCGGCCCACGGAGTTGCCCTCCAGGGAGAGGCCTCGAACCGTGAGCCAATCGTCCTCCATCTGGGCCTCCACGGGAGCGTCATTGAAGCGCGCACTGCCAGCCACATAGGCCGCACCCTCCATGTGCTCCATGTGGTCCACCTGGTGCACGCCGCAGCTCGTCAGGTTGTTCAGCTCGACCGAGACGCCGATGAGATCGGTATCGGCACCCACGGCATTCTCGACGCGGCGCTGCACCGAGACGAAGGGCTCGGCGGTGATGGGGATGGTCTGGTCGATCGAGGTCGCCTTGCCCGTGTTCGCGGTGATGCGCATCACCACGTCCTGGCCGATGAGATCTCCGAACTCCGCCTCCTTCGAGGTGACTTCGATCTGCGAGCCAGTGTTGGAGGACAAGGTCAGCTCGGGCCCACTGCGCTGCTCCCAGGTCACGGGCGAGTCCGCGCACGGCCCATCGAGGATCTGCTGCTCCAGGGTGCCGCTGGCCGCAGAGCCACAGCTGACCGTCAGGGGGCGCGGCTGGGCGGGCAGCCACTGCACCTCAGCCGGGGGCACGGGCACCTCGTCTTCAACGATCCCAGAGCGGCCCAGTAGCTCCGCCTGGAGGTGGTAGCTCTGACCCTGGCACACGGGGCGGAGCGGCAACTGCCACGGGCGCTCTCCCGAGTCGGGAATGGGGAAGTCCCCTTGGATCGTGCTCCCATCGTCGCTCGTCAGGAGGACGCGCACCGTCACGTTTCCGCGCGCACCGATGCAGTTGAGCTGGGACACCTTCAGCGTTCCCGAGGCCGTCTCCGGCGTGACGGTGCCGAGAGAGACATCCAGCACAGCCTGGTCCAGCGGGCTCAGATCGGGATCCACGCTCACGGTGACCGGCGAAGAGGGTCCCGAAACGCCGGAGCCATCATGGGTGTAGTGCTTCACGGTGAGCTTCACCTGCCCTGTGGCGCATGCATCCGTCTCGACGAGGAGCGCGGTGGTGAAGACTTCGGTGTTCGTCACGAGCTTCCGGTCCTCGGTGAGCAGCCGGACACCCGCGAGAGGTACCGACTCCAGCTTCCAGTACGTGTCGACACCCGGGAAGTTCGGATTGGACTCGCAGGCGTGGACGGACCAATCGGGTCTCAGCCTCACACTCCCCTGCACACTGTCACCCGCGAGAAGCACCATGTTCTGGGGCGCGCTGAAGGGAGCATTGGGCTTGCCCCATGGCAACAACTGGACGGAGAAGTCCCTGGGATCGGAGGGCAGCCCGCCTTCGTCCAGCGTCTGGACCCGGTAGCGATACGTCGCTCCATCCCGCTGGCAGAGGGTGTCCGGGGTATTGAACGTCGCGGTGCTCCCTTGGTTGTTCGCCAGCGCAGGAGCGTTCATCGGGCTCACCACGGACCAGGCGTACGTCAAGGGCGGGCATGGAGGGTTCTGAGCGGGAGTGGCCGTAATGGTCAGGGGCTCCTCTCCGGCCCAAACGACAAAGTTGGAGGAGGAGAGATCAGGCCGCCCCGCCTTGCGGGTGTGGACCACATTGAAAGGCACCGTCAGGAACTCATCATGGGACGCGAGCCCGTCGGAGGCGACGACTGTCAAAGGAACGGTGCTGCTCTTGCAGACGGCTCCAGCGGACACCTTGAGGTCCGCGCCTCCCTCTACATCGGTCCGGGTGAACGTCAGCTCCGGCGCGTTTGAAGGGAACGACGCGGTCACACGAACTGCATCCCCATCTGGATCCGATGCGCGGATGGCGAACAGCACGTCCTGCGTGCCCTCGTTCAGCGTCACGCCCGCATCCGCGCTGGGGACGGTGCTGATCGTAGGCCCGGCGTCATTGGTGTAGACCAGGAGGTTGCCTCCGCCAGAGTCCTTCTGGGCAATGACACAGGTCGTCGCCCCCTGGCAGCTCACGTATTGGGGCGCTACGCCCGCGTCCAGCAATGGGTTGACCTTCCACTGCCGCCCGATCTCCTCGGGCGACGCGGCGGGAACGGCGCTCAGCACCGTCGATCCCCCATCGTGCTGGACGACCAGCATCCCAAAGCCGTCCCCGTACTGGCTGCCCGCCCCGGTGTTCACATCCACGCCCGTCACAGTGCCAGCAGGGGTGGGGAGGGGTACCTTGACGAAGGAGGGCTGGGTGCCGTTCACCAACGGTCCGCGGTAGAGATCACTCCCCCAGCTGAACAGCGCCGTCGGAGTGGTTCCTCCCGCCGGGAACAAATCGATCGCCTGCACAGCTGGGAGAAGACCCGCGTCGGGAGGGCCGGCGTCCGGGACCATGCCATAGACGGCCCGCTGCCCTCCGTCCACGAACCAGTAGAGATCCACCTGCTCCCCCGACACCGCGCCCAGCGCCACCAGGGCGTGCTCAGCGCCTCCCTGGCTCACGGCGCCCAGGGCCATCGGGTTCCCTGTGAGTTCCGGCTTGGGCTGCGGTCCCCAGGCCAGGAGATCGCCAGGGGAGAAGGCGACCAGGGCCGTCGAGGGGAACATCGACGACTTCCCCAGAGCGTAGGCCGCACCCGACCCCGAGGACTTCACCCGAGCGAGATCCGCGTTCTGATCGACGAAGATATTGAGGCGCAAGCAACCGTTCGGCTTGCTCTGCGTCGGGTCCCGTCTGGAGTAGGAATCGAAGCACCCGTTGCCCTTGAGGCGAGTCCCCATCACCGAGCTGGCAACAGGGTCCGTGTTCGAGACACCGCCCCCCTGGAACAGGTAGCCACCCGAGGTCGTCGCCACGGAGTACACCCCGGGCGCCCACACCTGCACGTCATTGGGCGTGCCCTGGACGGTCTTCACTTCCCAGTCGGCATGTGCCGCGGTCATCGTCGCCAGCAATACGCTGGCAACCAGGGCGAGCCGCAGCCGTGGACCCCATCTAATAGGCCACCTCCGCGCGAAGGTAGAGCCGGTCTGAATCATCTGTCGTCTCTCCAGACAGCCCCAGCCCACTGAACCCCAACACCGTGTAGCCTGCGGCGAACCGTACCCCTTCGTCCACCCGGTACCCCACTTCCCCGCGCACCGAACTCAACGACTCGCCCTCGCGAGCGGAGGTGCGGCGTGCGACCTCCACCGCGGTTTCCAGACCCCCGACCACCCTCACCGAGGGCCGAAGCGTGAAGGTCCCCGTCCACGTTCCCTCCCCTCCCAGGCCCGAGCGCCCCAGGTGCGCCCCCGCCGCCACCGCCAGCCGATCGCCCAGGCGGACCGCTGGCAGCAGCGAGAAGGTCTGAAGCGCCCGATCGCCAAATGCCGCTCGAGTGCCCGGCAGCAGCTCGCGGGTGACACTGTAGCGCGCCACGAGGAGAAACGGGCCCGGACGCCAGGCCACGCCCGCCGAGCCCTCGAGCAACCGCTCCTCCAGCTTCTCGGTGTTCACGGTCCGGGCGAAGTTCAAGCGCCCCGACAGGCTCAGGTCCTCGCGCAACGCGGCCTCGGAGGCCAGCGTCACCACCGCCTGCAACCGGTCCACGGGGGTCGGGTCTCCGCGCACGGGAACGCCGCTCTCCTTCCGCAGCTCCGCCCGTGCGCTCACGCGCAGACGCTCCAGCACGAGCTGACCGAACAGGCCTCCACTGTCGCGCTTCAGCGAGGACAGGAGCTCCAGCGGGTTGCGCACTCCCCGCTCGTAGCGCGCCCCCACCTCCAGCCCATCGAAGAGCGTCTTCTGGAGGCCCACCGCCCGCCCGAGGCGCACCTCGTTCGCGTTCTGTACGGCGACTTCCTCGGTGAAGACACTCGTCCGGTCGCCGGCGTCGATCCGGGCGCCCATCATCGCGCGGCCCGCGCCAAAGTCTGGCCCATCCACATCCACCGAGTAGCCGCCGTAGTAGGTCTCGGGCCCGCGGCGCACGGAAGCGTTCGCCCAGACGCGGGGCCCCAGATCCGGTCCCCAGCCGCCGCGCAGGCCCAAGGTGGAGTCTGCTCCCACGGGCACGTCCACGCCCAACCAACTGAACGAGTCGTTCACGCGGCCCGGGCCCTCGCCGCGAAGCGCGAGCGCCTGACGGTGTCCCGCGGTGAGCTTCACATAGGGGCTCAGATTGAGCACGGACGCCTGAAGCTCCGCCGAGATCCTGCCTCCTTCCAGAACGGGCCCCTCCCCCGCCACCTCGGAGGCTCGCAGCCAGGCGTCCCTCACGGAGAGGCGGAAGCGCCAGTCCCGCAGATTGCCTTGGCCCCCTCGGAGCCAGTACTCCACTCCCGCGCCGAGCGTCCGCGCGGCGATGGAACTCGAGGAGAACGGCTCACGGGGATCGGCCGACCGGAGGTCATCCCCCAGCAGCGACAACTCCACAGGCCCCACCCACTTCTGGGCCCGAAGGGAGAACTGCCGGTAGAACGCGGACTCCGTATGCGCGCTGTCGGAGTACCCCCGCTCCCGCCACCGGTACGAGACGTCCACAGGCATGCGGAAGGGCCCGTCGCCGTGAAGCCGGAGGCCGACAGCGTTCCCCTCCGTCCCCAAGCCCAGCGAAGGCCGCAGGAACGAGAACCCGCCATCATCCGAGACGCCGAATCCCCGCGAGCCAATGGCCAGCCCGGAGCTGCGAGCCACCTCGGCCTCCCAGCGATAGCCGAGGAGCTGTCCCTGTCCCCGTCCAGCCAGGAGCTGGTAGGTGTCCGTCCCACGACTCTCCCGCGCTCCGGAGAGCACACCGCGCAGGTCATGCCACTCCGCCCAGGCCTCACCTCCCACCGTGTCATGGGAACCGGCGAGCTCGGCCACGGCGTAGTCCGCCACCAGCACCTGCTCCGGCGCTGAGATCAGCGCATCTCCAGCGAGCGAGGGCTGTGGCGTCGCGGGAAGATCGGGCGACCACTGGGAGCCCGTGAGGAACGACAGCGGGCGCGCCAGGAGGATGCGCCCGGAGATGTAATCGATCTCGTAGTCCTGGCCGCGCACCAGGCGCTGGTCGGCGAGCGGAGCCCCCGTAAACGAGTTCCGCAGTTCGACGCGCAGCGACTCGGAGCCCTCCACGATGGCGGAAACGCCCAGGAAGTAGAGGCTGCCGCCCGTGCTCCGCAGCTCCTCATGGGCCGGCCGCGTGGACACGCCACGGACCGGATCCGTGAGGCTCCCGGCGAAGGCGTTCACGCCCACTCGGAAGGGGTTGGGCGGTGCAGATTCCGCGATCGCCGGGTCAGTCCACCAGTCACCGTAGCGACCAACGCCAGGCTTGCTCTGCAGCTCCAGGAAGGGTCCGAAGATCGGCTGGTGGTAGCGGCCGATCTCCCCCTCATCCCACAGAGCGCGGTACGTCCCGAGCCCCGCGCGCCCGTACCGGTCATGCTCGGCCGACAGGCGCAGCCGGCCCTGGGCCGCATTGGGAGTCAACGTGACGGAGTCATCTCCCCACTCGTTGATGGCACGCTCTGGATCCAGACTCCGCTCGAAGCGCTCGGGCAGGCGCGGGCGAAGCCAGGCCGACGCCTCTTCATGCGGCAGCGTCCGCAGATCCGTATCGCGCAGATCCACCTCGCCCAGGAGCCGAAGTGCGCCCAGCCGCACCTCGCCGTGGGCCGCGCCCCGCCCGTGGAGCTGGAAGGCCCCATCTCCCAGCGAGTACGCCCCCTCCAGATCCAGCAACCCCACCACGAAGGGCCGCGCCTCGGCGAGGATCTCCAACTTCAGCGCCACGCCCGACAGCTTCACATCAATCGCGTTGCGCCCCGGCTCGAGCGTGACGGACAGATCGGCGGGGGCCTCGGGCCCGACGCGAATGGTGCGCTCACCCACCGTCGCCACCGTCTCCCGAGGGACCTCGATTCGCAGCAGGGCCGCACCGCTGGGCACGGCCTCCCCTCGCCTTCCAGGAAGCTGCACGGAGCCCAGCAACTGGATGGCGCGGGGAGCGATGAGCCAGCTCTCCTTCCTGCGCATCACGTCGATCCGCTGGGTGAAGAAGCGCACCCGGCCAGCGGGGGAACTCGCGACGATGTGGAGTTCCTGCGCCCCCGGATGGAGCAGCACGGACGCGCGATAGACGCCCGCGGCATCCACCTGGGCCTCGGCGCCCTCGACCTGCACGGTGTCTCCGGGCGAGGCCTGCCCCGAGACGGAGAAGGCGACGCTCGCGCCCTGCACCTCCGCCTCGGGAGCCGCCTGCGAAGGCGCGCTCGGCAGAACAGGCGAGGAAGCCGCCTCGGGGATGCGAACCGCGAAGTCCTGGAGGACCACAGCCGCCCAGGACACCTCCACGGTGGCGGCCTTGGGATTCACCTGCCCGTAAGGCGGCAGCGTGCGAGGATCCACCCGCAGGCGGTGACGGCCAGGGCGCAGATGGAGTCCTCCCGTGGCATCCGGAGTCCGCGAGTCCACGCCCGTGAGGTGGTAGCGCCCGTGCTCGTCGGTGCGCACCTCGCTCCCCGTGGCGAGGACGAGCCTCACGTTCTTGATGCCGGGCTCATCCGGTGAGCAGAGCCCATCCCCATTCCGATCCTCGCACACCCGGCCCGCGATGGTGGCTGATAGGGCGGGAGGATCCTCCGCGGACTGCTGCGCGTGGACGGCCCAGGGAACGAGCAAGGCCGCGAGAATGAGAGCCGAGATCCTCAAGGCTTCACCTCGGCGGCTGCCGTCACTCCGGTCTGCGCGTCCGCCACGGACACGCTCGCCCGGCCAGGCTGTGCACCCACGACGGTGAAGCGGGTCCGTCCGTCACGCGTCTCGACCGCCTCCTGGTGTCCCGAGGAGAGCGCCACATGAACCGGGCGATCCGGGAGAACACGGCCCTGGAGATCCTCGACCCAGTAGGTCACCCGGGTCCCCTCCACCTGGAGCCGCACGTTCACGGGGATGAACGGGAAGACCTGGACCTCCAACTGCACCGGAGCCGGTACCAACGGAGGATCCAGCGGGTAGATCAGCTGCGGCGCCACGAGGTGGATGACCTTGCGCAGGCCGGACCAGACACCGTGAACCACCTCGATCCGGCCCGAGCCGTTGCTGGCATCCAGCCGCAACGTCCCATCCGCGCCGGTGACCTCCTGCTTGCCGTTGATCGTCAACGGCTGGGCCGGAATCGGCAGGCCCGCCAGATCCGACACTCCGACATAGAGCTGCGAGTCCCGCTGCCATGCGGTGATGCGCGCGGGCTCGGTCCCCGTCGGACCGAACGCGGAGACCTGGAGCTTCGCCTGAGCCTCGGAGCCATCCGCCTGGGAACCCGCATCCTGCGGAGAGCGGTCCTGCTCCGCGGGCAGCGTCCACGTGGTGCGGAAGAAGGCAGGGCGCTCCTCGACGAGCGGAGCGCCGGACGACACCGCGGCCTTCGCCCCGGGTCTGGGCCGGCCAAAGGCATCCTCCACCGTCACGGAGACTCCCACCGAGCCCCCGGCATGAACCTCTGTATCATCCAGCGCCGCGGAGACCTTCGCCACGGGCCCCTGAACGAGTTGGAGCGACAGCGCCTCGCGCGAGTTCTTTCCTCCTTGAGGCCAGGCCGCCTGGATCTGATCGGGCTGGGAAGGCAGCTCCCGAGGGGCGGTGTAGATCCACTCGAGCAGACCGCCCTCCGCGCGCTGAGGCCCCACGAGCGTGCCGGAACGCGCCTTCGCGGTGACCCGTGCGTCCGGCACGGGCCGGCCCAGGGGATCGCTGGCCGCGCACAGCATCCGAGCGCGTGCCACTCCATCCGCGGGCAGCCGGGGCGGGTTGAAGACGCAAGCCAGGCCGTCCGTGGGAGGCAACCCCAGGTTGATGGGCTTGCGCTCGACGTTACCCGCCCGGTCCACCACCCGCCCCTGCCCGAAGGGATGTCCGGGCGCTACGACGACGGGCAGGCGGAAGCTGCCATCACTGCCCGACTGCGTGGGGCCATACGTCTGCCCGGCGATGGTGATGGAGATCTGCGAGTTGGGCTCCGTCTCGCCCGGCAGCTCTACCGCGGCCGCCAGGGGCACGAGCATCTTCCCGTACGCGCCGTAGATGGACTGGGGATGCGGCCACGCCGAGAGCGCCACGAGGATGGCCACCTCGGGATAGGTCGTGGTGGGCAGTACGTAACGGGCCCGATACGTGCCCGGCCCGGAGCGGGTCAGCGCCTCCACACGGCCGACGTTCACCCGCACCACGGGCGGCGAGCCCGAGTCATCCGGAGTGCCATCCGGCCGCAGCAATTGGACGGTGAGCGCAGCCTCGGTGTCGCGTCCCTTCACGGGCTCGGGAGGCTCCAGCGCGAGCGTCACCCGGGAGGCCGGAGGCCCCACCGCGTACCGGGCCTCCGCCTGCAGCGAGCCCGCTTGCGCCCTCAGCACCACGGTCCGAGCCCCGGGCTTGGGAATGACGAGGAAGGTGCTCAGCGGAGGCTGAGGCGCTCCGGCCCGTACGTCGGCGCCTTCGGCGGACAACGTGGGGGACTCGGGAGCCAAGGGACGACCCGACCCATCGCGGCGCACGAGCGCAACGGAAAAGCTCTCCGGCGGCACGGCTTCGGAAGGCCCGAGGATGTCGAGCGTATCCGCCAGCGCTGCCGACGGGAGCAGCAGAAGCAGGATGAGAGCGAGCCGGTTCAGATGGGCCCTGACTCTACAAGGCTCTCCAGGTTCCCTGAAATCTTATCGGAGGGGGGACCTACTCCTGACCTTGAGCGGGTGTGCCCTGACCCCCTGAGTCCTGCCAGGGGGTCTTGATCTTCAGCTTCGGAGGCTTGGTATCCACGGTGATCTTCTGGCTGGACTCTTCCTTGTGTCCGCCCACCGAGGAGGCCTTGAGCTTCACCTCGTTCTCCCCTTCCTTGAGGGAGACGGTGCGGGTGAACGTCCCGTCCTTGCCCGGAGAGAAGCTCTGGCCGGCGATCTCCAGCCGGCTACCGGGCTCGGCCTCGCCCTGGACTGTGACTTCGCGCTTGTTCTGCCTGCCGTTGGGCCACTGCACCTTGCGCAGCAGGCTGGAGGGAATGTGCGTGGGCTCGGAGGGGCCTACGGTGCCCGGGCGGATCACCGACTGCTGCCCGGCGCGGACGATGACGACCTTGCCGTTACCGAGGAACGACACCTCGCCCTGGCGCGTGCCGACGGCCACGGTGCCGGCGCCGTCATTGCTCATGGTGAAGGTACCCTCGGTGGAGCGCGCCACCGCGTCACTGCCTGCGGCCTTCACCTCGATGGTGTGCCGTTTGCCCGGGCGGACGGTGGTCGTCGCCATGCCGCTCTCGAGCAGGATCCGAGACACCTCGGACGACAGCTCCTGGACGGACACCTCGGTGCCGGGATCCATGTTGATGACCACGGCCTCGCCGCCGATGAGCACGGCGTACGAACCGTCCTTGGTGCGCACCGCATCCGACGAGTGCAGGGACTCGCCGGGCTTGGCCAGCTCCCAGTTGCCGCCCTCGCGCCGCACCTCGACGGTGCCCGTCACCTCGCTGAGCTCCATCTTCACCGGCTTCTCCGGAGCCTTCACCTCGACAGGAGGCGGGAGTGGCGCGGGCGGAGGAGGCGGCGGTGCGGGCGGCTGACGCAAGAAAAGGAAATACCCCAGCGGTAGAGCCGCGAGGATCAGGATCAGGCTGAGAATGAAAGGCGCCTGGCGCCTGGGGGGTGACGTTTCAGCCATGCTCGGGGAAGGCTATCGCACAACCGACGAAGCGCTCACGCCTTCATCAACCACACGGTGAAGCACGATCCCTTGCCCACCTCGCTGCGCATCTCGATCGTCCCTCCCGCCTCGCTGACGATGCGGTAGGCCACCGACAGTCCGAGCCCCACATTCGACCACACATCCTTGGTGGTGAAGAAGGGCTCGAAGACGCGGGTGCGGTGCTCGGGGAGGATGCCCTTTCCGGTGTCCTCGACTTCGAGGAAGCCGCGGCCCTCGCGTTCGCCGGTGCGAAGGGTGAGCACCTTGGTGCCCGTCTTGAGCATGGCGGTGCGCGAGTTGGACACCAGGGCCAGCAGCACCTGCGAGGCGTGGCCGGGATCGGCCAGCACGCGAACCTGGGGCTCGGCCAGCTCCAGCTTGAGGGTGATGCCCTCGGACTTCATCTGGAGTTCGGTGAGGCTGAGCGCGTCGCGGATGACGGCGTTGAGGTCCACCGAGCGCAGGTCCGCGCGGGCGCGCTGCTGGGAGAAGCGCAGCAGGTTCTGGGTGATCTCCTTGCAGCGCTTGGCGCTCTGCTCGATCTTGCGCAGCGTGTCGAGATCGTCATCGGTCTCGCTGCGGCTCATGAGCATGAGCTGCACGTAGCCGAGGATGCCGGCCAGGGGGTTGTTGAGCTCATGGGCCACGCCGGCGCCAAGCTGTCCCACGGCGGCCAGCTTCTGGGCCTCGAGCAGCTGGGCCTGGGCGGCCTTCAATTCGGCCATGGCCTCGTCGACCTTGGCGCGCAGATCGTCGTTCCAGCGCAGCAGCCGCGCACGAGCCTGTTCCAGCTCGGCGCCCATCTGGTTGAAGGTGGAGGCCAGGGCGCTGATCTCATCGTACCCGTCGATCTTCACGCGCTTGTCGAGCTCGCCGCGGCCGAAGGCCTCCACGGTGGAGGACACCAGCGAGAGCCGGGCGGTGATGCGACGGGTGAAGAGGGCGCCCAGGGCCAGCAGCACCACCAGGGCCGCGCCGATGGACACCAGCACGGTGCGGCGCATGGAGCGCACGGGGGCGAGCGCGGTCGCCTCGTCCACGGCCACCAGCACCTCGAAGTCCAGCTTCTCCGGCACCCGCGCGGCGCTCACCCGGAGCGGCGGAGCCCCCACCCGGAAGCTGCGCACCGGCTCAGTGCTCTCCACGGCCAGTTGGGCTCGGAGTGCATCCTCCACGGTCCCGAGCCGTCGCTCGGAATCGGAGCTGGCAAGGATGCGGCCGCCGCTGTCCACCAACTCGACGCGCTCGCCGGTGTCCTGGGCCTTGCGGGCCAGGAGGTCCTCCAGATCCTTGAAGACGATCTCCGCCAGCACGAAGGAGGCGCCCTCGCCTGCTCCCAGCTTGATGGCCACGGCGACGGCGGCCTTGCCACTGCGCGAGTGCGCATACACGCGCCCCAGGGCGGCCTCCCCCTTCTCGCCGCGCTTGAGCGGCTGGACGGGCACGGATCGCGTGAGCACCTCGATGGAGCCGGGATCAAAGCTGGGATGCCCCTCCTCCTCCCGGGTGTAGAAGACGGGCTTCCCCAGGGGGTGGCCGGCGGAGTCCAGCCGCATCACCGCGCTCACAGCGGTGGACTGGCGGAACACGAGCGTCAGCGCGCCTCGAGCCTCTTCCTCATTGAGGCCTTCCCAGTCGATGGACTCGGCCACCAGGGCCATGGCGTCCACGGTCTTCATGAGCGTGCTGGCCACGGTCTCGGCGGTGGCGGCGGCCAGGGTGCGCTGCTCGACGGCGATGCGACTGGCCAGCTCCGCCTCGGCCCGCGACAGGAGCAGGAAGCCGACGATAGCCAGCGGCAACACGGTCGCCGCGAGCATGAAGAGGATGAGCTGCTGGTAGAGCTTCATCCGGTGACGGTCCGGGTCTCCCGCTCTCGATCACTGCGCAGGTAGACGGACCCCTGGACTGCCTTCGCCCGCTTCTTCATGTCCGCCGCGCGACGTGCCAGCTCGGCATGATCATGGGTCACGCCATCGCTCATCACCGCGACGATGGAGACACTCATGATGGGGAACTTGCGCTTCTCTCCGAACCGGTCCTCCGCCTCGATGTGTCCCCGCTCCCGGTCCTGCCGATCGTAGTAGAGCGGGATGATGCGATCGAAGGCCTCGATGGCCCGCTGGCAGATGCGATCCACGGAGTCCGGGGCGGTGATGAAGACGAAGTCATCCCCGGCCACGTGCCCCAGGAAGTCTCCGGCGGAGCCCTCCTGCGCGAAGATCTCCCGGAGCAGATCTCCCGTCTGGCGGACGACGCCATCGGCCTTCGCGAAGCCGTAGTAGTCGTTGTAGGCCTTGAGGTTGTCGAGATCGAGGTAGCAGAAGGCGAAGGGCCTGCGCCCCATGAGCCGGCGCTGCACCTCGCGCTCGATGGCGTTGGAGCCCGGGAGCTGCGTGGTGGGCGAGGCGCTGAGCTCCTGCTCCTTGCGCCGCAGCACGCTCTCCACGCGCGCGCCCAGCTCCAGCGCGTCGAAGGGCTTGGTGATGTAATCGTCCCCACCCAGCTTGAGCGCGCGGATCTTCGAGGCCGTCTCGGCGCGGGCCGACAGGAAGATGACGGAGATGTGGCCGCTGGCACGCTCGGCCTTGATCTCCTCGATGAAGACGAAGCCGTCGCCATCCGGCAGGCCTACGTCCAGGAGGATGACATCCGGCCGGCGCTCGCGCAGGGAGCGGCGGGCTTCGTCCAGCGAGCCCACCACGGCCACCTCGAAGCCGAGACTGGCCAGGACCTCGCTGCAGATGCTGCCGATCTTCGCATCGTCGTCCACCACGAGCACGCGGCCGTGCTGCTGGCCGGTGCGGCCGCGGACCAGGGAGTCCACGGTGGCCAGCAGCTTGTCCACCATCAGCGGGCGCAGGAGGAAGGCATCCGCGCCCGAGCGGAAGGCGCGCTGGCGCTCATCGAACGAGGAGTTGAGCAGCAGCGGCGTGCGGCGGGTGTCCGGATCGTGCCGGAGGATCTCAGCCAGCCGCAGTCCGTCCACGTCCGGCAGGCGCACGGCGACGAGGATGGCGTCCGGGTGATGGCGGCGGGCGGCGCTGATGCCCTCTTCCGCCGAGCCGGCGATCCGCACGTCATACCCACGCCCCAGCAGCAGGCCCTTGATGACGTAGGCCAGCTCCAGCTCGCCGTCGATGACGAGCACCCGGCCGCGCGGCTCGGGCTTCCGAGCGAGGGCCGAGGTGGAGGCCGTGGTCTCAGCGGCCTCGGGCTTGAGCAGCTCTTGAGGAGGCTCGGTGGGCAGCACGGTAACGAAGCGCACGCCCTGGGAGCTGGGCTCGCACCAGATGCGGCCGCCATGGGCCTCGACGATGTGGCGACAGATGGCGAGCCCCAGGCCGGTGCCGCGCACGGTGCGGTTGGACGGGGTGCGCGCCTGCTCGAAGCGGTCGAAGATGCGCTCGAGGTTCTCCTCGGCGATGGGATCTCCGCTGTTCCAGCACGTGAGCGCCACGAAGCCCGGCAGCGCGGAGGTGGCGCGCAGCTCCAGCGTCACGTCGCCACCCTCGGGGGAGAACTTGGCCGCGTTGGTGAGCAGGTTGTTGAGCACCTGGTTGACGCGGTTGGGATCGGCCAGCACGCGCAGCCCGTGCTGGGGCAGCGCGGTGGTCACCCTCACCTTCCGCTCCTGGAAGGCGGGCCCGTACTTCTCCACCGCGCGGCGAACGAGCTCGTCCAAGTAGGTGAGCTCGAAGTTCATCCGCAGCCGGCCCTTGGCGAACTTCGCCAGGTCCAGCAGATCATCCACGAGCCCGTTGAGCTTCTCCGTGGAGTCCCGGGCCATGGCCAGGTAGCGCTGCTGCTTCTCGTTGATGGGCCCGGCCAGGACGTTGAGCACCAGGTCCAGCGCGCCGGAGATCGACGTCAGCGGCGTGCGCAGCTCGTGGCTCACCATGGAGACGAACTCGTCCTTGCGCTCCTCGAGCATCTTCTGCTCGGTGACATCGCGCAGCACCACGCACACGCCGCGCACGGTGCCGCGCGCGTCGTTCACGGGCGTCACGGTGCACTGGATGTGGCGCTCGTAGAGTTCGACTTCCTCCTTGAGCACCTGCGAGCCGCTGTACTCCCAGCCGCGGATGAGCTCGGAGGGCTCGAAGCCCAAACGCTGCTCCAGCATGCGCCCGGTGAGGTTCTCCATGTCCTCGGCCAGCCGCAGAAGCCGCCGGGCCGCGGGGTTGATGACGACGATGGCGTCCTGCTCGTCGGTGAGCAGCACGCCGTCCGCCATGGACTCCACCATGCGCTCGATGCGGCGGCGGGCCTCTTCCTCCACCGTGCGCAGGGACTGGATGGCATCCGCCGTCTGGTTGGCGAGCGTATCCAGCAGCACGCCGTCGTCCTCGCTGAACGCCTGGGCGCTCTGGGAGAACAGGGACAGCATGCCCACGGGCTTGCCACCCGCCACGAGGGACACGGTGAGCTGGCTCGGGTAGACGGCCGGAGCGCTGGCGTCCTGGGTGATGGTGCCGGTGACGCGGGTGGTGAGCCGATCCTCGGGCAGCAACTGCCCGGAGCTGCGGCGGTAGGCGCCGAGCATGGACTCCTTGACGCCCAGCAGGGCCTTCTCGCCCACCGTGCCCATGCACCGCAGGCGGAGAATGGCGCTGCGTGCATCATCCGGGGCGATCAGGGCGGCACCGCAGTCGTACGGCAGCACGCGCGCCACGGCGCTGAGCACGCGGTCGATGATGGCCTCGTAGCTCGGAGGATCCGAGGCGCTGGCGCGGCTCACCTCGTAGAGGACGAAGAGGGCCTCGACGCGCTGGTTGAGCTGACGCAGCAGGCGCTCCTTGTCGCGCCGCAACTGCGTGTACTCCACCGCGTTCTTCACGGTGATGAGCAGATCGTTCACGTCCCAGGGCTTGGTGATGTAGCGGTACACCTGGCCCTGGTTGATGGCAGCGATGATGTCTTCCGGATCCGTGTAGCCGGTGAGCAACAGCGCGGTGATGTCGATGCCCTCGGCTCGGGCAGCGGTGACGAGCTCGATGCCCGTCATCTCGGGCATTCGCTGGTCGGTGATGAGGACGTCGACGGACTGGGTCCGGAGGATCGACAGCGCCTCCTGACCGGAGGTGGCGGTGAGGACGCGATACTGCCGCTGGAACATCCGGACGAGGATGTCCAGAACGTCCGCTTCGTCATCGACGAGAAGCAGGGTGTGTCGGAGCTCGGACAAGACGGTCGAAATTGTACGCCCAGATCAGCTCGGAACCTCAAGATATCTCGGGTTCCCTGGTGGGTAGGAAGCAACCCGAACGGTCGGATCGCCTGGCCGCTTGAAAGCGTTGACTCTACACGCCTGTTCAGGGAGCATAGACACTGAAAGCCTGTTGCCCTCAGGGGGACGCTTCCTCTCCCCCTGTCCGAGGGAGGGAGCGTGGCATGGAAGAATTGACGGAGCGCCAGCGCGAGATTCTCACCTTCATCGTGAAGGAGACGGAGGCGCGGGGATTCCCGCCCACCATCCGCGAGATTGGCGAGCAGATGGACATTCGTTCGACCAACGGTGTGAACGATCACCTGAAGGCCCTGGAGCGCAAGGGGTACCTGAACCGGGGCGAGCAGCAGAGCCGCTCGCTGGTGCCCACCAAGCGGGCGAGGATGCTGCTGGGGTTGGGGGCGAAGAAGGACTCGGGGCTGGTGGAGGTGCCGATCCTGGGCAAGGTGGCGGCGGGAGCGCCGGCGCTGGCTCAGGAGAACGTGGAGGACTCGGTCAAGATCGACAGCTTCCTCATCGGCGGTGCGGGCCGCGAGGTGTTCGCCCTACGGGTGAAGGGGCAGTCGATGATCGAGGACGGCATCCACGACGGGGACTACCTGTTCGTGAGGAAGACGCCGGCGGCGCAGCCTGGGGACATCGTCGTGGCGCTCATCGAGGATGAGGCGACGGTGAAGCGCTACTACCCCGAGGGTGAGCGGATCCGGTTCCAGCCTGCGAACGCGACGATGTCACCCATCTACGTGAACAAGGCGGACTTCCGCTCGACGATGCTGTTGGGGATCGTCGTGGGCGTGTACCGGAAGCTGCCCGGCGGGCGAGTCTGAAGCCCAACGGGCTTCATGCAGCGACATGTTCAGCGATGCGCCATGCTCCTGTCTTCACGAGCCGTGACTGAAGCTCAGTGACGACCTGAGGGTCACTCCAAAGCGCGGAGAAGAATGCCTCGCAGCCCTTCTCCGCAGCCCAGCCCGCCATGTTGGACCAGATGTATTCTTTGGGACCTGCGGGTCCAGTCGCCGGGCGACTTTGGAGCCACTGCTCGACGGCCTGAGCTCTTCCTGGGAAGGTCGCGTTGAGCGAGGCACACACGAGACGCTCCAGCGTGTGCTTCCAAGGCAGTCCGGCCGCTTGTGCATCGGGTGCCCACCAGACGAGGACAGAGACCACGGTGTTGCCACCGTCGAGCAGATAGTCTCCTTCGGGACTCGTGGTGAAGGCAGGATCAACGTCCTTCAGGATTTCCTTGACGGAGTTATGTACCGACTCGACTCCCGCTCTAGCGTCTGGCTCGGTCCTCGCGTCGGCATCCGCGTCATAGTTGACCACGAGATGCCGGACGGCCTGGGTGGTCCTTCCGGCCAGCCGAGTTCTCAACGCGGCCGGGATGAAGCCTTCGCCACCGCATGGAATGACCCGGACGAAGTTGCCCGTGGAAGAATGGTATCCGAACTGACCACCACTCACGGTTCTTCCCCAAGGATCCTTGATGATCTTGGTCGACACCGCCTTGCTGGGCGCCTGAGGCACGCTGCACTTCAGGAATCTCAGCCAGCCGTCCCAGAACGCGCGATCGTGATATCCCTCACAGAGGATGACCGACTCCTGTGTCATCGCAGATCATCCTCGATTTGCCCACGGGCAAAGGCCATCTGCTCCCCATCGAGCCGACTGTTCTCCAGCACCCCATCCGTCAGATTCAGCCGGTAGGTCGACAAACGATGGAGATCATCCTGGGTTGATTCGAGCATCAACGCATCAATCAACTCCAGACTGTGGGTTGCGAGCACAACTTGAAGCCCTCGACGAACACCCGCGAGTAATACCTTGGCGCTCTGTTGAAGAGCCTTCGGATGTTGATGAACCTCGGGTTCCTCGATGAGCACGATACCTCCGCGCCTCGAGGCCAGTTCCAAGCTGAGTCGCAACATCGAGCGAACACCATCACCCATCAGCGTGACCGGCACGCTGTGATCCGAGAAGACGAGGTGCAGTACGGGCTCTCTGCGGTGATTGACGAGCATCTCGATGCTGCGCAGATCTGGGACAATGACGCTGAGGAGTTCACGTACTTCATCCCGGCGCCCCTGCGTCACCGATTCTGTATAGAGATCAACGAGCGGTGTTCCGAGCCCCACCCCTCTCATGTCGAGGAATCGGACCGCAGGTTCAAGCTTCAGGCCCTGGGGCATGACGTCTGGATCTTGGCTGAACTCGTAGCTGTTATCAGCCGCAAAGGCCGTCCATGTGGCGACAGCCACGTCATCCTCGATGTTGGAGAGAGTCTCAACACAAGAATATGGAGTCTCACGAGCACGCTCGCGCAAGCGTGCGACCAGCGAACTCGGAACCTCTGTGCTCCAGGAAAGGGTACTGTCGCGCGAGGATTTTCCCTGGTGGGCCTTCACACTCAAGGCAGTGGAACCTTCGTTTCCCTGGCGCCACAACAGCCACCGAGCGTCAGCATCTCGCGTGGTCCTTCTGCTGACAGCTCGACCTACGGCATCCCCAGGCGAAAGGCTCGCTCCGATGAGAAGAGCATCGAGCACCGTACTCTTCCCACTGCTGTTGGGGCCTACCAGCACTGTCAACGCCGTGAGTTCGCTGAGCGCCCCCTCTCGGACACCGCGCAGATTCTTGATCTCCACTGACTCGATCACGTCGGTCAGTGTAGGAGGATCCGTGGTGGAACGGGAAGTTTCGTTCCAAGACCTTCCGGAAACGCGTACTTCCTCACGGGGCCTGGGCCCTCTCACGGGCAGGTGGCGACACCGCCCCCGTCGTTTCCTGTCACCCGGCCGCAAGCGGCCTTGACGGTGGCTTCGTCCTTGAGCGAGCGCGCCAACTTCGCGGTGCGCAGCTGCAGCTCCGCGTTCTTGGCGTTGTCCGGCTCCGAGGCGAGGTTGGCGAGGATCTTCAGCGCGTCCGCCTTGCGCCCGAACGTCACGAGCAGATCCGAGAGCTCGAGCAGCTCGCGCACATCCGAGCCCGACACGCTCTCGAACGCCTTGCCCAGCTCTTCCTCGGCGGCCTTGCGGTCCTGCTGGGCCAGGTAGAGCTGCGCGATCGCCACGTGGACGATGGCCCGATCCTTCACCTTGAGCGACTCACGGAAGGCAGCCAACGCATCCGCCTGTTTCCCCTGGCTGGCGTAGATCCGCCCGACGAGCTCCCAGAGAGACGGATCCTTGGGTGCCTTGCCCGCCGCTTCGCGGTAGGAGGCCGCGGCATCGTCCATCTTTCCGGCGCGCACCTGCTCGTCACCCAGCGCGGTGAGCACCTCGGGCGCCCGGACGCCCTGCCCCGCGAACTTCAGCAGCAACTCCAGGGTCTCCGCGTGGCGGTTCTCCTGCTGGAGGATCTCCGCCGCGCGCACCACGAAGTCAGGCTTGAGCCGATCCGGGCTGGCCAGGGCCGCGAGCACGAAGTGGCTGACGGCCTCGTCCTTCTCGCCGCGCTTGAAGTGGATCTCTCCCAACTGCTCCAGCGCGTTGAAGTCATTCGGGTAGAGGCCAATGGCCTTGCGCAGCGAGGCCAGCGCCTCGTCCGTCTTCCCCGTCTGCGCCTGGATGAAGCCGATCCGGCTCCACGTCGTGGAGCGCTTGGGATCCAGGACCAGCGCGGTCTGGAACTCGGCGAGGGCCTCGTCGAACTTGCCCATGGAGAGGTACACCTCGCCGACGGCGGCGGGCAGGCGCGGATCATTCGGGACGATCTGCTTCATCTCGTTGAACGACGCGAGCGCCTGATCGAAGTCCCCGTGGAGGTACTCGGTGTTGCCTTTGATGTAGAGCCCCTCGGCCCGATCCTTGGGATTGATCTTGGGGGTGTCGTCACAGGCTGCGGCGGCAAGCAGGGCGAGCAGCGGGAGAGCGCGCAGGCGCAAGGGCATGGACCAGACTCCGGATTCCATCAGAAGTGATACGAGATACCGGCGCTGAGATCGAGATTGATCCCATCGCCCAACCCGCCCTTGGTGATGCCCAGCGTGGCCTGAGCGATGTTGGTGCCGGCCTCGAGCTGCAGGCCGACCTTGCCGGCGATGAGGTACTCGGCGCCAAAGAAGCCGATCACCGTGGGCAGCGCGCCGGTGGACTGGAAGATGCCGAACTCTCCGAAGGAGAGCTGCACGCCCAGCCCCAACCCCCAGTAGGGATGGAGCGAGTGCTCCAGCCGATAGTAGTGCCGTGCGCCCACCAGACTCGGCAGCACCCGGAGACTCCCCTTCTTGCCCTCCTCATTGGAGCGGACGAAGGAGAAGCCCACCTGGAGGAAACCGACCCACTCTGGATGGAAGGCATAGCCCACCTCCAGATCGCCACCGGGATTGAGGGCCTCCAGGTCGGAGATGAAGCTGTTGTTGAAGCGCAGCCCCAACACCAGCCCACCGCCCGGCGTCTCGCGAGCGCTGCCCAGGAGCGGCCGGGCCGCAGCGGTCTTCCCCTCGGGAGCCAGCTCGACGAGCAATTGCTCGCCGACGGCCTCGGCGATCTGCAGGAGATCCTCGCTGCTGTCCGCCTCGGCTCGAGGCCGGGCCAGGCTGCGGCCGGAGTACGTGTCCAGCAGGCTGACCGTGAGCAGGTACTTGCTGCCGAACTGGTCCAATCGCCCAGTGACCACGTAGCGGGCGCCCACGGCGTTGGACAGCTCCTCCAGACATGCTCCCTGCGAGGAGCACGAACCGGAGCCGAGCAACTGCCGCTGGCGCTCGGTGCTCAACATGGTCTCGATGTCCCGCTGGGTAAGGACCTTGAGCTTGGGAGACTCGGCGAGTCGGCTCGCGAGGAGCGAGGCGATGGCCGGCGCGGACTCCTGGGCAGCCTTGTTGGCCTCCAGCGAGAGGACAGCCACGGTGGGGAGGTTCGAGTCCTTCTGTGTCTTCGCGGTGCCTGAAGCCTCGGCAGGAGCCGCCTCGGTGGGAGAAGGCGTGGTGGAAGCAGGCGCGGCGTCTGAGGGAGCGGGAGCGGGCGTCGCGGCAGGAGCCTCGGCAGGAACCGGTGCCTGAGCACGGCTCACCGTCGAGAGCAGCAGCGTAGCGAGAAACAAGGGGTTGAGGCGCTTCACCGGCGACACTCTAGGAGAATCAGCGCCGCAGGCCATCCCCCTCCCTGCCTGCCTGCTTCACGAGGCTGGGAGAGGCCCAAGGTAGTCCCCTGGGTCCACGGGCTTGCCGTCCACGCGGACTTCGAAGTGCAGGTGGGGTCCAGAGGTACGCCCGGACTCCCCCACGGTGGCGATGACCTGGGAGCGGCGCACCGTCTGCCCCGTCTTCACCCGCAGATCTCGGTTGTGGGCATACAGGGTGATGATGCCGTTGGGGTGCTGGACGATGACGATGAGCCCGTAGCCGCGCTGCTCGCCCGCGTAGAGGACCGTGCCCTCCTGCGCCGTCTTCACGGGAGTCCCTGCAGGGGCCGCCAGATCGATGCCGTCATGAGGCTCGCGCCCCTTCTTGCCGAAGCGGCCATACAGCACGCCTCGCAGCGGCCAGTCGAGCATCCCCTTGGTCGCAGGCTCGGGGCGTGAAGCAGTGCGTCCCGTACGAGGGCTCGGAGGCTGAGTCTGAGGCTTGGGTCTCGGGGGCAGTTCCTCTCGACCCGCCACGGGCCGGGACCCCTCTCCTCCCGACGCGGGCCGATTGGCCTCGGCTCCCCCCGCTGGAGCGGGTGCCACATCCCACTCCAGGTGGGGCTCCGAAGGCTCGGTATCGGGCTCGATCGTGGGGATGAGCAACTCCTGGCCCACGATGAGGCTGCGCGGATCCTTGATGCCATTGGCCGCGGACAGATCCTCCACGGAGATGTTGTAGGTGCGCGCGATGCGGAACACCGTCTCACCGGGAGCCACGCGGTGCCGCACGGTGATGAGCTCCGGCTCGGGGTGCGCGGCCCGCAGCGTGATGGGCAGCGCCGCCGGAGCACCAGACGCCCCAGACGCCGAAGCCTTGGGCGCCGAGGAGACAGGACGTGCCCCCTCAGCCGCCGAGACCTCCGAGGGTGCGGGGGGAGCGTCCTGCTCGGGAGGCCGGGATGCCGCCCGAGAGCTGGCGCATCCCGCGGCCCCGAGCACCAGGAGGAGCGCCAGGCACGCTCGGCTGAAGCGCCCCCCCTCCAACCTCACCCACCCGACCCGGCGCGCTGGAAGCCCTCGAGCGTCCAGGTCGCCACATCGGCCATCCGGCTGCGATCCGTCAGATCCAGGTGCAGCGGCGTCACCGAGATACGCTTGTCCAGGTGAACGGCGTTGCAGTCGCTGCCGGGGATGTCCTCGTGCTCGTACTCGCTGCCCCCGATCCAGTAGTACTTCCGGCCGCGGGGATCGACGTTCTCCACCACTTCATAGCCGTACGTGTGCTTTCCCAACCGGGTGACGACGTAGCCATCCGGATCCGCGCCCCCGGGGATGTTCACGTTCAGGAGCATCCGCGGAGGCAGGGGCCGCGAGAGCGCCGCCTCCACGATCGACCGGGCGAAGCGCGCCGCCGGCTCGAAGTTGAACGGCGGGCGGGACGCGAGGCTGAAGGCGATGGCGGGCACGCCCAGGAGGGCTCCCTCCATCGCCGCGGCCACCGTCCCCGAGTAGGTGACGTCATCCGCCAGGTTCGCGCCGTGGTTGATCCCAGAGACCATGATCTGGGGGCGATCATCCTTGAGGAGGTGGTTGATCGCCAGATAAGCGCTGTCGGTGGGGGTACCATCCACCGCGAACCAGCGCTCGCGGATCTCCTTGATGCGCAGGGGGCGGTGCAGGGAGATGGCGTGCGAGGCCGCGCTCTGCTCGCGGTCCGGGGCCACCACCCACACCTCCCCCAGCGGGCTGACAGCTTCCACGAGGGCCTGAAGGCCCTCGGAGAAGTACCCGTCATCATTGGAGACCAGAATGCGAGGGCGTCGTGCGGAAGTCACCGCGCCTCACTTCGCCTGGGTGGCCTTGATCGCGGTGCGGCCCGCGTAGCGCGCGCCGGCGCCCAGCTCCTGCTCGATGCGCAGCAGCTGGTTGTACTTGGCCACGCGATCCGAGCGGGACGCCGAGCCCGTCTTGATCTGCCCGCAGTCGAGCGCCACCGCCAGGTCGGCGATGGTGGTGTCCTCGGTCTCGCCCGAGCGGTGGCTCATGATGGAGGTGTAGCCCGCGCGGTGCGCCATGCGCACGGCATCGAACGTCTCGGTCAGCGAACCGATCTGGTTCACCTTCACGAGGATGGAGTTGGCCGTACTGCTCTGGATGCCGCGGCTGAGGCGCTCCACGTTGGTGACGAAGAGATCATCACCCACGAGCTGGATCTTGCTACCCAGCGTCTCGGTGATCTTCTTCCAGCCCTCCCAGTCGTCCTCGGCCATGCCGTCCTCGATGGAGACGATGGGGTAGCGCTCGGTGAGGCCGCGGTAGTACTCGATGAGCCCGGCCGAGTCGTAGTCCTTGCCCTCGCCCTTGAGCTTGTACTTCTTGCTGGCCTTGTCGAAGAACTCGCTCGCCGCCACATCCATCGCCAGGTAGATCTGCTCGCCCGCCTTGAAACCGGCGCTGCCGATGGCCTCCATGATGAGCTTGAGAGCCTCCTCGTTGGCCGGAAGATCCGGGGCGTAGCCGCCCTCGTCGCCCACGCCGGTGGCGAACTTGCGGCCCTTGAGGATCTTCTTCAGCGCGTGGAACACCTCGGCGCCCCAGCGCAGGCCCTCGGCGAACGACGAGGCGCCCGCCGGGACCACCATGAACTCCTGCACGTCCACGCGCGTGTCCGCGTGCGCGCCGCCGTTGAGGATGTTCATCAGCGGCACCGGCAGGGTGCGCGCCTGCAGGCCGCCCACGTAGCGGTAGAGCGGCAGGCCGAACGCATCCGCCGCCGCGCGCGCGGTGGCCATGGACACCGCGAGGATGGAGTTGGCGCCCAGCTTGCCCTTGTTGGGAGTGCCGTCCAGCTCGCGCATGCGCATGTCCACGGACACCTGGTCGGTGGCATCCATGCCCATGAGCTCGGGGGCGATCGTCTCCATGACGTTCGCCACGGCCTTCTTCACGCCCTTGCCCAGGTAACGGTTCTTGTCCCCGTCCCGCAGCTCGAGCACCTCGTGTTCACCGGTCGAAGCACCGGAGGGAACGGCCGCACGGCCACGGGCCCCGCCGGACAGATGGACTTCGGCCTCCACGGTGGGGTTGCCACGGGAGTCGAGCACTTCACGAGCCAGAATCTGAGCAATCTCGGTCATGGCGCGGGTTCTAGAGGACGCTCCCCAGGCTCGCAAGCTTGCACCGCGATCTCGCTGCTACAGTGTCCACCGTGAAGCCCCTCCCCACCCCCACCTGCCATGCCCCCGCCCCCTCGCCGAGGTAAAGAACCGCAGGGGCCCGACCCCCTCCCCGGCCTGCGTGCCCGAGGTGCCTTGCTCGGGCTGGCCATCGGGGACGCCCTGGGCGCGCCGTTGCGGGGCCGTAACCTCCTGGCCCCCCTCTTCCCCCAGCTCGCGGAGGGCATGCGCCGCATGCCCACGGCCAGCATCATCAAGCCCCGGCTCCCCAAGCCGGAGGAGCTGCCCCTGCCGCCGCCGGGGGAGTTCCTGGAAGAGGGCATTCCCGCGAACGCCCCCCTGGAACCTCCCGTGATGGAGCTGCGCAAGGGCCAGGTGACGGACGAGACCCACATGGCCTGCTGCCTCGCGGCGAGCCTGCGCGAGGTGAAGAGTTACAGTGCGGCGGATGCGGCCCGCCGCTACCGCGCCTGGAAGCCCCACGCCTTCGACATGAGCGATTCGCTCCGGGAGGTGCTGGACGAGATGGACTCGGGGCTGGCGGCGGTCAGTGCCGGGCGCCGGCTCTGGGTGCGCAACTTCCGCCGCTCGTGCACCAACGGCAGCCTCGCCCGCACGGCCCCCATCGGCGTCTTCTTCGCCCGGGACGAGCAGGCCTTGCTGCGAGCCTCCTTCGAGGACTCCGCCCTCACCCACTACGATCCGCGTTGCCAGCTTGCCTGCGCGGCCCTGAACGCGGCCATCGCCAAGGCCCTCACGGGCGGCTCGAAGCTGGAGCCCAAGGACCTCATCACCGCGGCGCAGACAGGGCTGTCCGTGGGCGCCCCGCTCCTCGCCCGCTCCCTCAACGAGCACGTCGAAGAGGTGTCGTTCGCCAAAGCGCTCTTGATGGCGGACCTGGACGCGGCGCAGCAACCCAACCCGATGCTCTACGGACCAGAGCTGCACCTGCACCGGCAATACGGCCATGTGCGCACGGCCTTCCGGCTCGCCTTCTGGGAGCTGCTCCACGCGCCCACGCTCGAGGCCGGGCTGGTGGATGTGGTGAATCGCGGCGGTGATGCAGATGCCCACGGCGCCATCACCGGCGCACTGCTGGGCGCATTCCACGGCGAGGAGGCCATCCCCGCTGAGTGGAAACGTGTGGTGATGGAATCCATGAACACGACTCGCGGGCCACTGTGGAACCTGTACCACCCGCGGCACCTGCTCCTGCTGGTGCAGGACTAGCGGGGCCTTCCCCGCCCGAAAACACGAAGCCCGCGAGAGGCGGTCCCTTTCAAAGGGGACACACCTGCCGCGGGCTCAGGGCCACACTCGAGGCCGGATGGACTCGGCCTCAGAGATCGATGACGACGACGCCGCGCTGCGGCTTCTCCTCGTCGTCCGTCTCCGTACTGCGACGGTGGGGACGATCCGGAGGCAACGGCAACGGAAGTTCAACCACGGGGCGTTCGCGATCCTCGCGATGACGCTCGCGGCGTTTGATTTCTTCGATGATGAAGGCGTCCAGCATGGGTTCGCTCTCCCTCAGCCTACATACCCCGGTGTACGCCCGCCACCCCAACCCGGTTCCAGTCTTCATCCCCTTCAGATGCAAGTTAAGGTCCCCCGTTCCATTGGGAGCCCAGTCCTTGCTGACTGGTCCTTTGCTCGTTTACCGCCCGACATCAAAGCCACACCCCTGCGCCAGGGATGTCATGGTTGGCGCCCGACCTACCGCCACTGGGTACGTTGATTGTAATGCAGTCGCGGCGGCCCGCAAGCCGTCCAACCGGCACCCATGGCCACGGCCATCCCGCCTCGCAACCCCTGCAGCCAGGCTCGAATGCCCGCTCGGCCTTGGGAAAATCCTGAAGCGGGCATCATGACGCGGCGAGTCACGACGATCAGGGGGCTTCTGCCCGGCGCTTGAAGGCCTCGAGCATCTTCGGGAGCGAGGTGTCCACGAGGGCATTGACGATCGTCTTGGGGACGAGGGCGCCGAGCGCCATCTCGACAGTGTAGGTGGCCTTGGTCTTCCCCTCGCCGGCGGGCTCGAGCACCCAGCTGCCCTTGTTGTCCTTCATGAACTCGCCCTCGACGAAGGTCCAGGACACGCGGTGGGGGCGCTCCTCCTTGGAGCGGATGGTGTACTTGACGGTCTTCACCACATCGACCTTGTAGTGGACGTTGACCTCGTTGCCCTGGCGGTTGGAGGTGCGGATCTCCTTCACCTCGGAGAGGAACTCCGCGTACTTGTCGTATTGGATGATGGTGTCGAAGACTTTCTCGACGGGGGCATTGATGACGATCGAGCGGGTGGCGCCAGGCATGGTGTGACTCTCCGGAGCGATGGGAAACGCGGACGAGAGATTACAGAGCGTATCCCGGCTTCTTGTCGAACTTGTGGACGGATTGCACGAAGCGGACGGTGCCCGTCTTGCTGCGCATGACGACCGAGTGGGTCTCACAGCCTCCACCGAAGAAGCGCACGCCCTTGAGAAAGTCCCCCGAGGTGACGCCGGTGGCGGCGAACATGACCTCGCCGCGGGCGAGCTCCTCGGCCGTGTAGATCTTGCCGATGTCGGTGATGCCCATCGTCTTGGCGCGATCGATCTCTTCCTGGCTGCGAGGCTTGAGCCGACCCTGCATGTCGCCCCCCACGCAGCGGATGGCCGCCGCGGTGATGACGCCCTCGGGCGCGCCACCGATTCCCATCAGCACGTCCACACCGGTCTCCTCGAAACAGGTGGAGATGGCACCTGCCACGTCCCCGTCCTCGATGAGGCGGATGCGCGCGCCGGCGGCGCGGACCTCTTTGATGAGCTCCACGTGCCGCTCGCGATCGAGGATGACCACCGTGAGGTCCTCCACGTAGACCTTCTTCCTCTCGGCGATGGCGCGGAGGTTATCCGTGGGAGAGCGGCGCAGATCGATGGCTCCCCGAGCGCGCGGGCCCACCGCGAGCTTCTCCATATAGGTGTCTGGGGCGTTGAGCAGGTTGCCCTTGCCGGCCATGGCAACCACGGAGATGGCGCCGGGGCGGCCATAGGCGGCCAGGTTGGTGCCCTCGAGCGGATCCAGGGCGATGTCCACCTCGGGGACGCCCTCGGAGCGGCGGCCCACCTTCTCGCCGATGTAGAGCATGGGGGCCTCGTCGCGCTCGCCCTCACCGATGACGACGGTGCCGTCGATGTAGAGCGCGTCGAAGGCACGACGCATGGCGTCCACGGCGGCCTGATCCGACTCGTTCTTGGTGCCGCGGCCCATCAGACGGGCGGAGGCGATGGCCGCCATCTCGGTGACGCGCACGGCCTCCATTGCCAGGTTGCGATCCATTCTCGGACTCCTTGGGACAACAGTGGAACCTTCAGGGAGACTTCTCGACCATGCGAACGAACGCTTCTGGGAAGCGCCGGGGCTTGCCGTCGCGGCCCACGCAGGCGTGGAGGGTGCTGCCCGTGCAGAGCACGGTGGAGGACGCGTCCTCGCGCACCACTTCATAGGTGAAGAGAATCGACGCGCGGCGCAACTCGCTCACCGTGGGGCGGATGAGGAGCACGTCGTCGTACCGAGCGGGGGTGCGGTACTGGCAGGTGGCCTCGACGACGGGGAGCATGAAGCCCTCGCGCTCCATGTCGCGATAGCTGCCTCCGCGGAGGCGGAAGAACTCCATGCGGGAGAACTCGAAATAGCGGAAGTAGTTGGCGTGATAGACGACGCCCATCTGATCTGTATCGCCGTAGATGACTCGGACCCGCGCTTCCACCATGCGTGCGCGGACCGTAACAGGGGGACGGGGGGGCTCCAAGCCACAGGGATGGCGAGTTGGTTGCTTCTGACCATCTGACGGCGAAGATGCACCCCCTATGGTGCGCCCTCTCGCCCTGGCCCTGGTCCTTGCCGCCGTTCCCGCGCTCGCGAAGCCCCCGAGGCTGACGCTCTTCATCACCGTGGATGCGCTCGGGTCGGACCTGCTGCTGCGCACGCGCCCGAAGCTCAAGAGCGGGATGCGTCAACTGCTCGACGGAGGGGCCTTCTTCCCGTACGGGCGGTATGACTACGCCAAGCCTCGCACCGCGCCTGGGCACACGACGCTGATGACCGGCGCCGACCCCTGGAGGCATGGGATCGTCGACAACCGGATCATCGACCGGGCTACTGGTGCTCCGGTGGGCGTCTTCAAGGACGAGTCGCACCCGGTGCTGGAGGTGCCTCTGGCCCAGGCTGCTGGCGGAGACACCAGTCCCCTGAACCTGATGGCCGAGACGCTCGGGGATCGGCTCCGGATGACCTCGCGAGGACGAGGCAAGGTGGTGGCGCTGTCCGGCAAGGGGCGAGCCGCCATCGCGCTGGGGGGAAGGCTCGGGCAGGCCTACTGGTTCGACGAGACGGTGGGAAAGTTCGTCACGGGGACCTGGTACACGAAGGAGTTCCCCACATGGCTGAAGACGTTCAACGCTCGGGGGCTGGCGGACAAGTACTTCTCGCAGCAGTGGACGCTGCTGCTGCCGAAGACCGAGTACCTGGGCGAAGACGATCGTGCTTATGAGGAGGAAGGCCCCGGACTGGGCCAATCCTTCCCCCACCCGCTCAACGGGGGGCTGCAGGCGCCCGGACCTCGCTCGTACGCGGCGCTGGCCGCCTCGGCCTTCTCGAATGATCTGCTCGTGCAGGCGGCGAAGGCGGCTCTCGAGGGCGAGGCGCTGGGCAAGGACGACGTGCCGGACATCCTCGCGGTGAGCTTCAGCGGCACGGACTACGTCTTCCACGCCTATGGCCCGTACTCCTGGGAGATGCAGGACACGCTGTATCGGTTGGATCGCGCGGTGGCGGAGCTCGTCACGGCGGCCGAGCGCGCTGCCGGGGGCCGAGCCAACCTGGTCATCGTGCTCACGGCGGATCACGGAGGCGCGGCGGTACCCGAGCACTGGGCCTCCGAGGGTGTCCCAGCCAAGCGCTTGAACCCGAAGGAGCTGGTGCAGGGGCTCACGCAGGAACTGAAGCGCCGCTTTCCGCAGGCGGACCTCACAGTTGCCCAGGAAGAATCAGACGTCTATCTGGCCGGGAAGGCGCTGGACGAGAACAAGGTGGATGGAGCGGCGGTGCGACGGGCGGCGGCGGAATGGCTCGCGCGGCAGCCCGGCATCGCGGCGGCGGTGGCGAAGGACGACCTCTACACGGCACCGGACGTGGCGGGACTTATCTCTCCGGTGCGTCGCGGCTACTACGCCGGGCGCAGCGGGGACGTGCTCATCGTCCCGCAACCCTTCCAGGTGATCAGCACCGGGATGGCGGGCACCAATCACGGCACCCCCTACAGCTACGACCAGCAGATCCCGATCGTCTTCGCCGGAAAGGGCGTGAAGCCGGGGACCTACTTGCAGGACATCAACGCCATGGACGTGGCACCCACGGTCGCGGCGATGATGGAGATAGGAGTTCCCGCCTCCTCCGAAGGCCGCGCGCGGACCGAGTTCCTGGCGAACGGCCGCTAACGCGGTGGCAGGCAGCCCCCGTCGGCCGCGGTCTGGACCAACCTGTCTGCTAAGCATACAGGTTCGGCCAAACCGCGCACCGAGGGTACCTCCCGAACGTCAGGCTCGGCGCTTCCGGCTGGCTCGGGCACGCCCGGAGGTTCGGGTCGTCGCGATCTCCAGCGACAAATCCATGGCCCGTGCCGAGTGCGTCAACGAGCCCATGGAGACGTAGTCCACGCCCAGCTTGGCCAGGCGGGGGAGCCGCTCCAGCGCCACGCCGCCGGAGACCTCGAGCGGGACACGGCCCGCCGTGATCTCCACGGCCTTGCGGATCTGTTCGTCATCCATGTTGTCGAGCATCACCACGTCCGCGCCGCCGTCGATGGCCTCGACGAGCTGCTGGAGGTTGGTGACCTCGATCTCGATCTTCACCAGCCGAGGAGCGTTGGCCTGGGCCCGACGCAGGGCTTCCTTGATGGAGCCGCCCACCGCCGCGATGTGGTTGTCCTTGATGAGGATCCCATCGAAGAGGCCGAACCGGTGGTTGGAAGCGCCCCCGAGCCGGACCGCCTCCTTGGAGAGGGAGCGCATCCCCGGAGACGTCTTCCGCGTATCGAGCACCTTGAGCTTGGAGCCACGCACAGCCGTCAGGGCCTGCTGAGAGAGCGTGGCGATGCCCGACATCCGCTGGACAATATTGAGTGCAGTGCGTTCAGCGGCCAGCAACGAGCGCAGCCGGCCAGCGACCTTGGCCACCACGGTCTTGGTCTTGAGTTCCTGCCCATCACGCTGGAGGAACTCGACCTGGACCTCCGGATCCACGAAGTGGAACACGCGGGCGAACGCCTCGACCCCGGCGAGCACCAACTGCTCCTTGGCGACCAGCTCTCCCGCGCCCATGGCGTCGGGAGGAACGAGGGCGTTGGAGGTCACATCCCCCGCCGCCCCGAGATCTTCATCCAACGCGAGCTCGATGAGCCGGTCGACGTAGTCCTTCAAGTCTCGCCTCCTCTAGCGCCGGCTCTTCTTGGCCGGGGCCTTCTTGGCTGGAGCCTTCTTGGAGGCAACGTTCTTGGCCGGAGCCTTCTTGGCAGCCACCTTCTTGGCCGGAGCCTTCTTCGCAGCCGCCTTGGCCGGAGCCTTCCTGCCAGCCGCCTTCTTGGCCGGAGCCTTCTTAGCCGCCGCCTTCTTGGCAGCAGTCTTGGCCGGAGCCTTCTTGGCCGGTGCCTTCTTCGCAGCAGCCTTGGCCGGTGCCTTCTTCGCAGCAGCCTTGGTAGCAGCCGCCTTCTTGGCCGGGACCTTCTTGGCGGGAGCCTTCTTGGAAGCAGCCGCCTCCGTCGCAGGGCTCTTAGGCGCCGCGGCCTTCTTGGCAGCCGCCTTCTTCGCGGGAGCCTTGGCCGCCGCTTCCTTCTTCTCCGCGGCCTTCGCGGGCTCAGCAGCGCTCTCTTCGCCCTGCTTGGCCTGCTCGAACTCGCGCTGTGCATCGTCCACGAGCCCCATGCTCATGTACGCGACGCCGAGATCCTCGTGGTCCTTGGCGGACAGCCCCTCCTTGGTGCTCTCACGAAGCTTGGCGAGCGCATCCGTGATCTGCGGATTGACGATCTCCGGGCTCGACTCGAGCTCGCCCTTCAGTTCCTTGCTGAGATCCACGGCCCCTTCCGCTGGGGTCGTGGGCGGAGCCACCTTCACCTGCCCCGTCTGGGGAGGGGTGGGCGTGGTCTCCGCTGCTTCAGGCTGCGTCTCCTCAGACTCGGGCATGGGTGCCTCCGGGGCCAACCGATCCAGATTCTCCTGCAACTTCACCTTCCGAGCCTTCAACTCCTCGACCCGGGCCCGATCCTTCTCGACCACTTCCGGCGGAGCCTTGGCGACGAAGTTCGGGTTCTCCAGCTTGCGCAGCACGCTGGCCAGCTCTTGGTCCGCGCGAGTGAGCTCCTTACCCAGGCGCTCACGCTCGGCATCCACATCGATGAGCCCGGCCAGCGGCACGTAGATCTCCAGCTCCGAGCCCACGTAGGCGGCGGCCTGAGGCGGCTTGCGCCCAGGAGCCGACACGTGCATCTCGGACAGACCGGCCAGCGGCAGCAGATAGCCGCGGCACCGCTCGATGGTGGCGCGCAGGTTCGCGTTGGCGCACTGCACGTACGCCACCAGCTTCGCGGAGGGCGGCAGGTTGCTCTCGCCGCGGATGGCGCGGATGCCCTCGATGGCGGCCACCACGGGAGCCATCTCCGTCTCGGCCGCGAAGTCCGCCAGCCGCGAGTCCGGCTCCGGATACGGCGAGATCATGATCGATTCCGCCGTGCGAGGGATGGGCAGCTTCTGCCAGATCTCCTCGGTGATGAACGGCATGAACGGGTGGAGCAGCCGCAGGATGCGCTCCAGGCAGAACACGAGCACCGCGCGGGTGTTGTCCTTGGAGCGGGCGTCCTCGCCATAGAGCGAGCCCTTGGAAAGCTCGATGTACCAGTCACAGAACTCGGACCAGAGGAACTGGTACAGCGTGGAGGCGGCATCCGCGAAGGAGAACGTCTCCAGCGCCAGACGCGTGTCCACGATGGCGCGCTGCAGGCGGGCGAGGATCCACCGGTCCGCCAGCGTCAGCTCGCGCTCCTTGATGGGACGCGTGTCCAGGCGGAAACCGCCCAGGTTCATCAGCACGAAGCGGCTGGCGTTCCACAGCTTGTTGCTGAAGGCCTTGTAGCCAGCGACGCGATCCATCGACAGCTTGATGTCGCGGCCCTGCTGCGTGAGCGAGGCCAGGGTGAAGCGCAGCGCATCCGCGCCGAACGCCGGCATGCCCTGGGGGAATTTGTTGCGCAGCGCGGGCGGGAGTTTGTCCGCCTGAGCGCCCAGGACGATGTCGAGGGGATCGATGACGTTCCCCTTCGTCTTCGACATCTTCTCGCCCTTCTCGTCGCGCACCATCGCGTGCAGGTAGACGGTGCGGAAGGGCACATCGCCCATGAAGTGCAGGCCCATCATCATCATCCGGGCGACCCAGAAGAAGATGATGTCGTGGCCCGTCTCCATGACGGAGTTCGGATAGAAGGTCTTCAGCTCGGGCGTCTTCTCCGGCCAACCCAGCGTGGAGAAGGGCCAGAGCGCGGAGCTGAACCACGTGTCCAGCACGTCCGGGTCCTGCGTGAAGTTCGTGCCGTTGCACTTGGGACAGTGCGCGGGCTGCTGGCGCGAGACGATCGGATCGGCCCGCGAGAAGTCCACGCCGCCCACCCTCACCGTGGGAGCGCCCTCGGGCAGATCCGTGTCATCCCCGATCCGCGGGCTGCACGCCGTGCAGTAGTAGGCGGGGATCTGGTGGCCCCACCACAGCTGGCGGCTGATGCACCAGTCGTGGATGTTGCGCATCCAGTGGAAGAACGTCTCCGTCCACGTCTCCGGGACGAACTTCGTGCGGCCCTGCTCCACCGCCTCGATGGCCGGCTTGGCCAGCGGCTCGATCTTCACGAACCACTGCGGAGACAGCCGCGGCTCCACCACCGTGTTGCACCGCTGACAGTGCCCCACGGAGAGGTTGTGCGGCTCCTCCTTCTCCAGCAGCCCCTGCAGCGTCAGATCCTCGAGGACCTTCTTGCGCGCCTCGTAGCGATCCAGCCCCGCGTACGAGCCGGTCTCCTTGTTGGTGCGCGCGCTCTCGTCGAAGATCGAGATCATCGGCAGGTTGTGCCGAAGCCCCGTCTGGTAGTCGTTGAAGTCGTGCGCAGGCGTCACCTTCACCACGCCCGTGCCGAACTCCATGTTGACCAGCTCGGCATCCGCGACGATGGGGATCTCGCGGCCCACCAGCGGCAGCACCACGGTGCCGCCCGCCAGGCCCTTGTAGCGCTCGTCATCCGGGTGGATGGCCACCGCCGTGTCGCCCAGCATCGTCTCCGGACGCGTGGTGGCCACCACGAGCGCCCGGTCCGTGCCCTTCACCGGGTAGCGCAGGTGCCAGAGCGAGCCCTTCTGCTCCTCGTGCTCGACCTCCAGATCGCTCAGCGCCGTGTGGCACGAGGGGCACCAGTTGATGAGCTTGTGGGCCCGGTAGATGAGCCCTTCCTCGTGCAGCCGGACGAACACCTCGCGCACCGCGGCCGAGGACTTCTCGTCCATGGTGAAGCGCTCGCGATCCCAGTCCAGCGAGGCGCCCAGGTACTGGTGCTGCTCGCCAATGCGCTTGCCGTACTTGTCCTTCCACTCCCAGACGCGCTTGAGGAACTCCTGGCGGCCCAGATCGTGACGGCTCTTCTTCTCCGTCTTCTTCAGCTCCTTCTCCACCACCATCTGGGTGGCGATGCCGGCGTGATCCGTGCCGGGCATCCAGAGCGCGTTGTAGCCGCTCATCCGCTTCCACCGGATGAGGGTGTCCTCGATCGTGGCCGTCAGAGCGTGGCCCAGGTGCAAGCTGCCCGTCACGTTGGGCGGCGGCAGTGTGATGCTGAAGGGAGGTTGGTCGGAGGTGGCCTCGGCGTGGAAGTACTTCCGCTCCAGCCAGAACTTCGACCAGCGGCTCTCGACCTCGGTGGGTTCGTAAGCCTTGGACAGCTCGATTGTGTCGGTCATCGCAGGGGGCCGGCCCTGCGGGCCGGCATCAGATCAGGGTAGGCAACTCAGTGCTGCGTCTCTCGGTCCTTGATCAGCCGATCCAACTCCTCGCGGATGATGGTCTCGGCGAGCTGCGGTACTACCTCCCAGGCGATCTTCTCGATGACCTCACGCGAGGCCTTCGAGAGCGCCTCGCGCAACTGGGCCTCTCCTCCATCGGAGGCGGCCGCGCGACCGGCCGCGGGAGCACGGCTCGGAGCTCTGGCATCAAGCGCGATCTCGGCGGCACCACCCGGCTCGGGCAGCGCGTCCTCGAGCGAGAGGGCCACAGCGGCCTGGGCCGCCTGGGGCGCGCCCTGAGGCGCGGGAGCCCCAAGTCCAAATGGATCCCGTCCACGAGGCACGGGCTGAGCCCCCGCTGGAGCGGTCGGCAGCCCTGCCCCACCCGGCGGACGCGGAATTCCACCCGGCGCGCCCGGGGCGGGAGGTGCACCCGGCCCCGGCGGACGAGCCATCCCCGGCCCAGGAGGAACCCCAGGCCCGGGAGGACGCGCACCTGGCTGCGTTCCCTGGGGAATCCCCGGCCCCGGAGCGCGCGGAATGCCTCCCGGCGGCACTCCAGGCCCCGGCGGCATCCCAGGCCCCGGAGGACGCGCACCTGGCTGCGTTCCCAACGGAATCCCAGGTCCCGGAGGACGCGCCATTCCCGGCCCCGGCGGCATCCCAGGCCCCGGCGGCATCCCTGGTCCCGGAGGACGCGCACCTGGCTGCGTTCCCGGAGGAATCCCAGGTCCCGGAGGACGAGCCATGCCCGGCCCCGGCGGCATCCCAGGCCCCGGCGGCATCCCAGGTCCCGGAGGACGTGCACCCGGAGGCATCCCAGGGCCCGGCACTCCAGGCCCGGGAGGACGCGGCACGCCCGCGGGGCCCGGCGGACGCGGAGCGCCCGGAGCAGCCGCTGCAGGAGCAGGGCCCGCGGGAGGCCGAGGAGCAGCAGCCTGAGGCGTCACCTGCGTGGCGGCCGATGCGGGCATGGTGTTCGACTTCTGCCCCACCATGGCCTTCACCTTGTCGAGCATCACCTGGCTCTCGAAGGGCTTGGTGATGTGATCATCCGCGCGGGCGGCGCGAGCGCGGTTCTCGTCGAAGGCCTCGAACGTCCCGGCCAGCAGGAGCACGGGAATGTGCTGGGTATTCGGATCGCTCTTGAGCGCCTCACACACCTCGTACCCGCTCTTGCCAGGCATCATCACATCGGCGAGCACCACATCCGGGCGCAGCTCGCGGCAACGGGCAATCGCATCCAACCCGTTGTCCACCGCGGTCACCTGGAAGTCCTCCGTCGCGAAGATCATCCCGATGACCTTGCGGATGGTGAGGGAGTCGTCGGCGACCAGCAGATTCTTCGGCATCGGTGTCGGGCCTCGGGGGCATCAACCCCCAGAATTCGTTGGGGAAACAGGCGTCCACAGGCGGGGGACACCCGCTGTCAATCCGGGCAGCTTAGGGTTTGCGCTCCGGGGCAATCAAGAAAACATGTGCTGCAGATCCAGGAAGAGCACGGGCCCGGGCAGTCCGGAGGCGGTGTACTCGCCGCGCTCGCCTGTCGACTCGAAGCGCTGCAACACACCGAGCACCCGAGTGGCACACAGCCCCACGTTCTGACCCGCCATCTCGGTGAGGACGAAGAAGGCTTCCGTCTCGGCCGAGGCGCCCAGCATCGCCGGCACCGAGAAGATGGGCCAGAGCACCTGGGCGTGGGGGAACACGCCGGCTACGGCCCCACTCTGCACGGGTAACATACTGAACGCTTCACCCCGAGTGACGACCTGGGAGACCAGGCCCAGCGGCAGACCGAACAGGCGCCCCTGGGACTCGAAGACGAGCGAGCGATCAGGCGGGCTCTCGAGCAGATGCACGGGCCTGGCAAGCGGCTGGGGCGTGCGCACCCCGCGCTGGGGCAGCGACTCGGCGATGAGCTCCAGGTAGAGCCGCCCCTTGTGAAGGATGGCGCCCCGGGTGAGTGGGGCCAGCGTCTCTCCGAGGCCGGCGGGCAGGAGGAAGAAGGGAGTGTGGGCCACGTCCGCCACCTCCACGACGGCACGTACCCGAACGGCCAGGGTGGGGCTCACATCCAACACCACCACCATGCCCGTGCCGCTCTCGGGGGCGCCGCCGAGCAGCACGGACAGATCCTTCACCTCGAGCATGCCGCGCAGGCTGGTGCCGTCACTGCCTGGGAGGGCCACCTCCATGACGGAGGTCGCTTCGATGGCGTAGCGCGTCTCACCCGCCTCCACGAGCAGGCATAGCCGACGTCCGCTTTCGAAAGGAGCCACGGGCCGGAGGCTAGCAGCCTCCCCGCCATTAATGGTAAGCGAGAGGTGATGGCGCGCATCCTCCTCGTCGACGACGAAAAGATGGCCCAAACCCTCTACGGGGACTACCTGCGCGCGGCCGGACACACGGTCACCGCGGTGAGCCGGTTCGAGGAGGTTCGTGAGGCCCTCGAGTCCACCCACTATGACGCGGTGGTGACGGACCTGATCCTTCCGGGCGTCGATGGCATGGAGGTGCTCCGCTATACGAAAGAGCGCTACCCGGGCGTCGAGGTGGTGGTGATCACCGGCCTGGACAAGGTGGAACCGGCCGTGCGAGCCATCAAGAGCGGCGCGGCCGAGTACCTCGTCAAGCCGGTGGCTCCCGAGGCGCTCCAGCACGCCGTGCGCCGGGCGCTGGCCACGCGGGACATGCTCCAGGAGAACGCTTCGCTGCGCCACTACGTCTCCCTGCTGGAGATGGGGCAGCGCATCGCCACGATCCTGGATCGGGAGCGGCTGTCCAACGCCGTCTCCAGCGCGCTCGAGGCGCAGACTCTGGCCGGCGGCGTGGTGTTGCTGCTGCGAGACGGCGGCCCTCTGCAGCTCCACGGCTCAGCGGGCCTGGAGCGCGATCAGGTGGCTCGGCTCGAGCCCCTGCTGTCCGCCCAGCTGCAGGGCGTGCGGTCGCCCCGGACGCTGGAGGGACTACCGGTGTCCCACTCGCACGTACTCTCCTTCCCTGCGAGCGACGGCGAGCTGCTGCTGGGCCAGATGGTCCTCTTCTTCTCCGATACGCCGCCGGACAACGTGTCCGAGGTGGTCGGCTACCTGTCGCGCTACTACGCGCTGGCGCTGCGCAACCTGGGTCGCTTCTCCGAGGTGGAAGATCTCGCCTACATGGACGATCTCACCCACCTCTACAACATGCGGTACCTGCACCTGGTGCTCGACCGCGAGGTGAAGAACGCGCAGCAGACGGAAGGCACCTTCAGTCTGCTCTTCATGGACCTGGACCACTTCAAGGCCGTGAACGACACGCACGGCCACCTGGTGGGCTCGCGGTTGCTGGTGGAGGTGGGGCGGGTGCTCAAGGGCTGCGTGCGCGAGCGGGACGTCGTCGTGCGCTACGGCGGCGACGAGTACGTCGTGCTGCTGCGCAGCAGCGACTCGGGCGGGGCGCTCAAGGTGGCCGAGCGCATCCGGCGCACCATGGAGAACCACCACTTCGTGCCTCGAGAGGGAATCTCCCTGTCGCTCACCACGTGCGTGGGCGTGGCCAGCTTCCCCGAGCACGCGCGGGACAAGGCCACGCTGTTGGACATGGCGGACCGCGCCATGTACCGGGGCAAGCGCGGCACCCGCAACGTCATCTACATGGCGGCGGTGGACCTGGAAGCCACGCCCGCCGAGCGCAAGGTGGCGGGCTAGCCTCTCTCGAGCACCTCAGCGCCGCAGGTTGCCGACGGTGAGCTGCTTGGGCAGCGTCGGCTCGGTGTTCGCGCCTCCGCCCTCCCCTCTCCCCTCGCTCACGGCCTCGACGTCCTCGTGCGAGGCGCCGGTGACGATGAGCTGATACTTGCGCGAGGCCTCGAGGTCGTGCTGGGCCTGGGCCGGATCCAGGCGGGCAATCAGTTGCCAGAAGAGGGCGGCGTGCTCTCGCTCCTCGTCCATGATGTGGCGGAGGATGGCCTTGGCCTCCTCATTGTCAGTGGCATCGATGTGCGCGGCATAGAGGTTGATGGCGTCCAGCTCCGCCTCGATGTTCAGTCGGATGGAGCGAGCCAGCTCACTGTCCGTGAGCTTGCGGGGCACCAGCGAGTGGAACGGGTTGGTCTGCGGCATGTCAGCCTCCGGCGACCCGGGCGAAGGGCTCGGGCGGGGGCGGAAGCATCCGCAGGGGCGGGCCTCCGGTCAACGGATTCCGCGACTGTGCGTTGCGCAAGGACACAGGCTCCGCCATGCTCCGGGGGCATGGAGACTCCCGCCCCGCTCGCGCATCTCCTGGAGGCCCTGGAGGTCGGCGACCTGGCAGCAGCGAAGGCCGCGGCCGCGGCGCTCCAGCGTTCCGCCACGGGCGCCACGCAACTGGCCGCGGAGGTCCTACATGAGCTGCGCCAGCCCTTGCTGGGAGTGAAGGCGTACGCCCAGTTGCTGGCCGAGGAGACGGGGCCGGTGGGCCCGCTCAAGCTGCTGCTGGCGCAGGTGGAGCGGATGGAGCAGATCATCGCCGACTTCGTCCGGCTCTCCAGCGACCGGGCCGCGCCCCAGCAGAAGCTGTCGCTGGCCAGCGCGGTGTGGGCGGCGGCCAAGCTCTTCGCCCTGAACACGGACTCCTCGCGCATCTCGCTGGAGGTGGTGGCGCCGGAGAGCATCTCCGTTCAGGGCAACTCGCGGCTGCTGGAGCAACTCACGCTCAACCTGCTCAACAACGCGCGGGACGCCATGTCCGGCCGGGGCCGCATCAAGGTGATGCTGACCACGGAGAAGTCGGCGCCGGTGATGTACGTGGCGGACTGGGGTCCGGGCATCCCGAAGGACATGCGGGACAAGATCTTCGAGCCCTACGTCTCGACCAGCAAGCGGGGCACGGGCCTGGGGCTGGCGGTGTGCAAGAGGATCGCCCACGAGCACCACGCGGAGATCAGCCTGGCGCCCACGGACTCGCTGACGGACCAGCCCCCGCCCTCCACGGTGTTCCGCGTCGTCTTCCCCGCGACCGCCACGGAGCCGCCCGCCGAGCGCAAGCGGGTGCTCATCGTGGATGACGAGAGCATCATCCGCATGGTCTTCCGGGACCTGATGGGCAAGGAGTGCGAGGTCATCGAGGCGGGCACGGCCGAAGAGGCGCTCGAGATCCTGCGCAACCAGCAGATCGATCTCATCGTCACGGACAAGAACCTGCCGGGGCTCTCGGGACTGGCGCTGGCCCAGCAGGCGCGGACGATCAATCCGCAGGCACGCATCCTGTTGATGACGGGCTACCCCTCGCTGGGCACGACGCAGGAGGCGCTGGAGCTGGGGGTGATGGACTACCTGCTCAAGCCCTTCGACGACATCCGCCAGGTGCGGGCCCTCATCCGCGCCGCACTCGCCGCGCCTCCAATGCAGCCGCGGACGTCCACCAGCAAGCGGGTGGACGTCATCGACGACAACCCCACCTCTTCGCGCATCGTCACCGAGGCGCTGGTACGGCTGGGACTGGAGCCGCGCCTCATCTCCACGACGGAGGTGGTGGCCATGGAGCCGCCCATGGCGGTGCTGGTGAGCTGGGACTTCACCGCTGCCTATGGACGCAAGGCACTGGAGCTGGGCAAGGCGCTGGCCCAGGGAGCGCCCTTCATCGTCCTGGTGGAGCACCTCACCATGGAGACGACGCTGGACTCGCTCCGAGCCGGCGCCATCGCCTGCCTGCCTCGGCTCTTCTTCGACGGTCCTGCGCTGAGCCGCGAGCTGGCCCGCGCACTGAAGCTGAGCACCTCCTGAAAAGCAGAAGCCCCGGGGCCTCTCTCGAGGCATCCCGGGGCTCACCGAGGACGGCCAGGACTTCAGCCGCCCTCGGACCGCTCAGCGCGGCTCAGTAGTCCATGTCGTCGCCGCCGTAGTCCGGCATGCCGCCGCCGGCGCCAGCGCCGCCGCCCTTGGCCTTCTTCTTGGGCTTGTCGGCCACCATGGCCTCGGTGGTCAGCAGCAGCGAGGCGACGGAGGCCGCGTTCTGCAGCGCGGTGCGCTCCACCTTCGTGGGATCGATCACGCCGGCCTTCTCCAGGTCCTCGTAGACCTCGGTGCGAGCGTTGAAGCCGAACGCGCCGGAGCCCTCCTTGACCTTGTTGATGACCACGGCGCCCTCGAGGCCCGCGTTGGAGGCGATCTTCCACAGCGGCTGGGCGAGGGCCTTCTTGATGATCTCCACGCCGAAGTCCTGCTCGCCGCCGAGCTTCAGCTTGTCCAGGGCGCCCAGGGTGCGCAGGTAGGCCACGCCGCCGCCGGGGACGATGCCCTCCTCCACGGCCGCGCGGGTGGCGTGCAGGGCGTCCTCCACGCGAGCCTTCTTCTCCTTCATCTCGGTCTCGGTGGCAGCGCCCACGTTGATGACGGCCACGCCGCCCACGAGCTTGGCCAAGCGCTCCTGGAGCTTCTCGCGGTCGTAGTCGCTGGTGACGGTCTCGATCTGCGAGCGGATGAGCTTGATGCGGCCCTCGATGTCCGCCTTCTTGCCGGCGCCGTCGACGATCGTGGTGTTGTCCTTGTCCACGGTGATGCGCTTGGAGCGGCCCAGATCATTGAGGGTGAGGGCCTCGTACTTGTGGCCCAGCTCCTCGCTGACGACCATGCCGCCCGTGAGGGTGGCGATGTCCTTGAGCATGTCCTTGCGACGGTCACCGAAGCCCGGCGCCTTCACGGCGGCCACGTTCAGCACGCCGCGGATCTTGTTGACCACCAGGGTGGCCAGGGCCTCGCCCTCGATCTCATCGGCGATGATGAGCAGGGGCTTCCCGGAGCGAGCCACCTGCTCGAGGATGGGGATCATGTCCTGCATCGACGAGACCTTCTTCTCGCTGATGAGGATGTAGGGGTCGTCCATGACGACCTCCATGCGCTCGCGGTTCGTCACGAAGTACGGAGAGACGTAGCCGCGGTCGAACTGCATGCCCTCCACGACGTCGAGGGTGGTCTCCAGGCCCTTGGCCTCCTCGACGGTGATGACGCCCTCCTTGCCTACCTTCTCCATCGCGTCGGCGATGATGGTGCCGATGTTCTCATCCCCGTTGGCGGAGATGGTACCGACCTGGGCAATGGCCTTCTTGTCGGAGGTGGGCTTGGAGAGCTTCTTGAGCTCCTCGACGACGACCTCGACGGCCTTGTCGATGCCGCGCTTGAGGTCCATGGGGCTGTGGCCGGCGGCGACGAGCTTGAGACCCTCCTCATAGATGGCGCGGGCCAGGACGGTGGCGGTGGTGGTGCCATCGCCGGCCTTGTCGGAGGTCTTGCTGGCGACCTCCTTCACCATCTGGGCGCCCATGTTCTCGAACTTGTTCTCGAGATCGATCTCCTTGGCGACGGTGACGCCGTCCTTGGTGACCGTGGGGGAACCGAAGCTCTTCTCGATGACCACGTTGCGGCCCTTGGGGCCCAGCGTGACGGCCACCGCGTCGGATAGGATCCGCACGCCGCGAAGAATGGCCTCGCGGGCGGACTGGTGGAAGAAGATTTCCTTGGCTGCCATCGTAACCTCCTGGAACTACTGGGAAATGGAACTTTCCGGCCGTTAGCACTCGGCCTTGGCGAGCGCCAAAATAAGGGCCGGGGCGGGGTTGTCAACACGGAAGGTGGAGGGTGTGGCCCGTAGGACGCCTGGAGGGTCGGCGAGGCTACTCAGCGAAGCGGACGAGGTTGAGCAGTTGGCCCATGTCCACGGGCTTCTGGAGCGTCATGGCGACGCCCTTGCGCATGCCCCTGTCGGAGATGGAGTCGTCCACCGAGGCGGTGATGAGGAGCACGGGGATGGACTGGAAGCGGGGGTCTGCCTTGAGCATCTCGGTGAAGCGGATGCCGTCCACGTGAGGCATGAGGTAGTCGGTGATGATGAGCTCGACGCGCTCGCGCTCCAGGACATCCAGGGCCTGGAGGGCATCTCCGGCCGAATAGACCGTGAAGCCGTGCCCCTCCAGGAAGTGGGAGAGGCTGGAGCAGAGATTCAGGTCATCATCGACGACGAGGATGTTCACGGGGGCACACCCGGACGCGGCGGCGCCTGGGAGGAACCGAAGGTAACAACCGCTCTCCGCGTTGACAACGCACTGTGGGGCCTGGATATGAGGCCGTTCATGATGGGGAAGCGGACGGCGAAGCGCGCGGGACCGGGGGACGTGGAGGCGCGGCTGGAGGGGGTGGCGCGTGCGTTCGAGACAGAGGAGTTCGAGGACGCCCTGACGCAGGCGGATGCGCTGCTGGCGCAGGCGCCGGGGCAGCCCGAGGCGTTGCATTATCGTGCCGCGGCGCTAGCGGAGCTGGGACGCGCCGAAGAAGCGGCGCAGGCCTATCACCGGGCGTTGAAGGCAAATCCGGAGGACCTGGAGATCATCCTGGGCGCGGCGGATTTCCTGATCTGTCGGAGGGGAGAGGACCGGGAGGCGGTGGAGGACGGCCTGGCGCTGTGTGGGCGAGGCCGGGGGCTGGCCGAGCACGCGGACGATGTGGAGTTGGTGTACGAGTTCCTGCTCTTGGAAGGGATGGGGTTGAACCAGGTGGGCGAGAGTGCACGAGCGCTCGCGCGTCTGGACGAGGCGTTGGAGCACATGCCGCGCTCGGTGGACGCGATGGTGGAGCGAGGCATTGCGCTGTTCGAGTTGTGCCGCTTCAAGGAGGCGAACGGGGCGTTCGAGCGGGTGTTGAAGGAAGCCTCGGACGAGCCCTGGGCGCACCACTACCTGGGGCTGATCGCGGAGCGGCGTGGGGACATGAAGGAGGCGAAGAAGCGCTTCGTGAAGGCGCAGGCGCTGATGCCGGAGGAGTTCCCGCCGCCGGTGGAGTTGTCGGAGGAGGAGTTCGACGGGGCGCTGGAGTCGGCGGTGACGGCGCTTCCGGAGCAGGTGAAGGGGTACCTGGACAACGTGACGATCTCGGTGGAGGACATTCCGTCGGACGACGATCTCACGGGCCAGTCCCCTCCCCTCTCGCCGTGCATCCTGGGCGTGTTCCGGGGCACGCCGGTGGGAGCGCGGAGCGTGACGAACGCATATGATCACTTCCCGGCATCGATCGTGCTGTACCAGAGGAACCTGGAGCGCTTCGCGAAGACGCGTGAGGAGCTGATCGAGCAGATCGGCATCACGGTGATGCACGAAGTCGGTCACCTGGTGGGATTGGACGAGGATGACCTGTGGGAGCGCGGGCTGGACTGAGGATGTTTGGGGTTACTGCCTTCCCCCATCGAACTCACCACCCGCATCAAGTCCACTGCCTCCATCCTTCCACCCCGGAGGCAGGTGACGTTCGGTGTCGAAGCCAGGGGACTTGAGAACGGTAGAGAGTCCCGGCTCCTGGAAGAGCTTGCCCGGCCCTGCATCGGAAGCCGCTGAGTCAGCAGGCGTCCCGGACTCGCCGTCACGCACGCGCCGCAGGATGCGTCCCTCCTTGTTGATGGCGTACTTCACGCCGGAGTCGAGGCTCAGGAAAGGATGTCCGCAACGCGCGAGGTCCGCGTGAACGGAGACAAAAATAAGGTCTCCCTGGCGGACGACCTGGAAGCCGAGGGCCTCCAGTGTTTCCGAACAGGGCTTCGTCTCATCTGTGAACGGAATGAGATCACTGGCAGCAACCATCAGCGCGCGAAGCACCACCCCATCAAGTTCATAGGCCTTGCCACTCTCCCCCACGATGATGGAGGCACTCCCATGAAAATCCGGGAACACGATGGACTCATCGTCGTACGAGGGCAGCGCAGCGGAGTTCGGGCTCCGCACACAGCTCAACAAGAATATAAGCGTGAACAAGGAGCTGTATCTCACGGTGCCTCCATGTCGGAGAAATCCGGGCACGAGGCATCCACCTTCTGCAAGGTGTAGTGTTCCATGTTTTGCCACTTGATGACACCTGTCTTCCTGCACGCCCAGGCTCCATCCACCTGCTTCCACCGATACATACTGCCTGCGGCTGGAACGTACTGATAGAACCCATCACAGGAAGGCTTCGTGGGATCATTCGAGACAAACGCAACGATGGACAGCAGCACGGTGCCATCCTTCGTCTCAGCTTCAAAACCGTGAATAAACCCCTGCGAGACAATGGATCGGATATCATCCTCTGACAAACTGTCACCATAGGGATGATTATGAATGGCGCAGATGTATTTGATGGCATGCGCTGGATACCGCGGATCTTCCACGGACGTCGGCAACGCACATCTCTTGAATCGATAGGAGGGATCCACTCGCGACTGATCGGTCAACCTGCTGATCTCGTATCGGTTCTCAGGCGTGTAGTAGATCCAGGCGCAGTACTCAGTAGAGAGCCTCCACTGGGTGATGAAATCCTGGTACCGCAGATGGACGACGGAGGCTCCCGGCTTCGCGAGGATCTTCCGACAAGAAGCAATCAGCGCCTGGGAGAATGAGTCGTATGGCCCCCCTGCCGCTGGGCCGGGCAATCGAGGCAGAAACGGTTCACCTGGCGAAGGCCGTACCACTTCCGGGTCATTGGGCGCACAGGCCCCCCCGATCCAGAAAGCCCAAGAAATCAGGAGACCTTGAAGCCATCGTTCCGCCGAATTCATCAGGTCTTCCTCGCTCCGGGGGAGTCCGAGTTCCTCGACTCGACATGCGAAGCCTTCTTCCTGGCTGCTCCCAAGCATCTACTGGAGGCAAACCCGTGGAGCAAGAACGCCCACGGCCTCTGCACGTCGGTAGGGTCTCGATCGGTTGCGGTGTGACATGGGCGCAGCATTGGGATATGGACCACCCTCTTGAGTTTGAGCCGCTCGTCTGAGCCTGCAGCGCTGATGGCGAATGAATGAGGTAGGGCCTCCGGATCTGGTGGCCGGCCCGGTCTTCAAAACCGGTGAGGGGTCGCGAGAGCGGTCCCTGGTGAGTTCGATTCTCATGCCCTACCGCCACCTTTTTCCCCCTGAAATCGGGCGGTTGCAGCTGATACTGGGCGGGGACCGCAGTGTTCGGACGGGTACGCAGGCGTTCAGTCGGTTACGTCCCTTTTACGTCCCTATAATCCCCCCCGAACTGTTGGCATGGTGATCTGGCAGGCTCCCGCTCACTGTCGGCACATGACTACAGCCCTGGTGCCTACCACAGGAGGTCCAACATCCGCCGCAGCCCCTCACGGATGGCGGCAAGGTCATGCACAGCCCCAAGGGGCTCCACAGCCTCTACACCGGCCCGCGCACGGCCCTTTGACCACCGGCAGCCTCCCTCCCTCAATTGCCTCTCAGTACCCGGCCGCCGCCCGCAGCAGGGTTCTCATCCATCCAGGCGCTCGCACATCTGCAATGCAGGCGTGATAGTAGCGACCGAGGTTCAAGGATTGGCACTGCGCCGCCTCATGGAGCGTGTTCATGAAGGGATTCATCTTTGCCGCCGGGCTCCTGCTGGGTGCAGCGTGCACGACGAGCGTCCTCCACCAGAGCACCCGGCGAGCGGACGCCCCACCGCTTACAGTCGAAGCTTCGCCGGAGAGAACTGCGCGCCTCATTGCCGCCTTCGACGAGATCCAGGCGATTCTCGAGGACCCGACCTTCGCCGAGGCCATCAAGGCGTTCGACCACCAACCACTCGCCACGTCAGCCGACGAATCCTGCCGGACAACGAAGGCGTCCGACGTCCTCGCGGCCATGAAGACCCGCCTGCCCAGCCATGTCCTGGGAAGTCGGTGCTCGCTGCTGCATCCATTGTCGACGGCGGCAACGACGGCCTGCGTAGGATCCTGGATCAACACGAGGCGAATCGATCGGTGGGAGGACGCAACAAAGGAGCAGCGCGGCACGCTCATCAACACCCTCGCCCACGAGATGACGCACGTACTGCCGGAGGAAGGAGCGGTCTGCTCGAGTTCGTCAGATGGCGCCTACACCGATGAAGGCCACATTGAGTGCAAGGGCGACCAACCGCAGTGCAACGACGCCTTTCTCGTTTCCTATGTCTGGGGCGATCTCGTCGAGTGTGCCTACCGCGTGAAGCACGAGGGTATCCCGAAAGCGGCGTTTCGTGAATGCGTCATGGGCTTGGTGAACTCCGGCCAAGTCACACGAGCGACGCTCGTGCCGCAGTTCAAAAACACGTCGAGCGAGTGCCAGAGCATCACACCTTGGAAGGCGGTCGAGTAAATCCGCGAGTGCGGCTTGGCTATTGCAACGGCGCAGGGCTGCGCCGAGCCCGTGCAACGTCGCTTTGGAGGCAAGAAGACTCCAATCGTGTGCTACCGGGAGTTGTGCCGCTACAGAAAAAAGGGCCAAGCCACTGCCCCCCTGAGTCACCCGTGCTGGGAAGGCGGCCAAGTCCGATGTGTCACCCTCCTCCTGGAGGCACGCACACACCTTTAGCAGCAAGGTGCGGGTGTAGCGTCGCCCTCCGCTCGTGGAGACGACAAGTCAGCGCGTAAAGGCCAGTCCGTGTGTCTGGTCCATGAATTCGTCGAATGCGCTCTTGAGAAGAGCAGGCATGACGCTGGCAACCGCAGGGGACTTTCCCAACAAGAAGTCGCCAATGCCTGATTTCACTCTGTCGTGAGAGATCCTGAGTCCAGGCGAGTTCCATTGTTGAAGCCACTCACCTAGTAAAGAATGGATGCTACCTGGGCGTCCCTCATCCTTCAGCCACTGCAAGGTACAAAGGATGATCTCAAGATCTCGAATAGACATAAAAATCGTCCGCGCATCGAGTTCCCGTGCGCCCGGCTCAAGGGACGGACGCCAGAGCTGCGCCCGAAACTCCGACCAATGCGTGACAAAGGGCGGATCCTCCGGAGACACGATGACATAGTAGAAAGGACTGGAGGGGTCCCATGCACCGAGTCTTGAGACAATCTCCGTAGAGGAGGATTTCCAGAGTGAAAGAAAGCGGGCCCCCTGTTCGAGCGCGCCTCTGCTGCCAGGGCGCTCACCAGCTATCTTTCGCAGCCAACTCAAGAAGTCACTCAGCCCACCATGGGCATCGAACGGACGCATGAACCGCGTGGTCTTTGCCTCAAAAATAGTGAGCACGGGCCCTTTGGCAAACGCCTCTGGAGAGTCCCTGCCGGCGCCCACTTCGAATTCCTCGATGTACTCCTCATCCGTCGAGAACGCGCAGCACGCTGCAACAAGGTCTTGCACATACGACTCAAAGACGTAGCCGAGCATGGTCCTGGCAATCTCCTCACGCTTGGCCCCCTCCTCGACAAAGTTTCTCAGGGCACGCCGCACCATCCGGTCTTCGAGATCGGCCAGCAGCAAGCTTGGATCCGGGGCAATCAAAGCCTTCCCAATGCGGACGATGGGATTCTCGCTGAACACGCTCGATAGACCTACCCCTGGAAAACTCTCGATATCGCTCCAGTCACCCACAACGGCGTCTGCGGGCGGCACATACCAATCCAGCAATGAATCGAGCTGCGCCGCGAAAGAGACTTGCTCGAATGCACGGCCCACATCGGAAACTAAACCACTTCCATGGTAAAGCGCAAAATTCAGAACCAAGCCATGCTCGAGCGAGTCGAACGCCACGCTCAAGGGGATTTGAATCTTGGCGTCGTACATCGACAGGATGGATTCCCGCTTCTCTTTCCACTTCCTCCTGAGGAGGATCCAGGCGCGAGCAATCTCAAACTTTGGAGATCGGCTCCGGCCTCGATGCCGAAGGGTGAGCCTCCATGCCTTCTCAACCATGTCCGCGACCGACGGTGAAGCCGAAGACTCGGTATTGGCCTTGTCGTTGAGTTGCTTCAACACAGACAAGAAAACCCGCTTTTCAGCATCTGAAAGTAGCGCTACCGGCTGCGCGAGGTCCAGATTCCCATCGATGATCTGCCGGAGTAGCACGCGGACGACGATTGCGTGATTGATGAAGTTATGGACCGCATCTCCCACGAACACGCCCTGGTTGGCACGCATGTGATGATGAACCATCTCCAGCAGGATGCGTAGAACGCGGGCTGGCCCGAGTTGCTTGAGCTGCCCACGCACCTGCATCCACGAAGTAAATGGCTCTGAACTGAAAGTGATTCGATTCATAGCTAGTTCCTTGCCAACGCAGACAGGAGGAGAGGGGCGTTGCGCGAGACACGCCGAAGGTGACGGCCCCTGAGCAGCACTGCCTGCCAAGCAACGTCGTAGCCCACACCTGCGCTCTGCCTGTGGGTGGAGTCCGTGTCCCGACCCCTGTGGTCCTTATCGGCGTAACAGTTCTCCCAGGACTACGGATGCAATCCATCCATCGTGGGCTACCATGTGGGCTCAATTGAAGTCGAAGAAAGGGACGTAGTACGCGACCATGATTCCGGCCCGGAAGGCACCACCGCCGGAGTCCTGCTTCGGCTCGGTGAAGAGCGTCGGCGAGTAGCGCACGTCCGCAGCGATGAGGAACTGGTCTCGCGTGTCGCCGAAGAGAACACCTGCCTGGAGCCCCAGCGTCAGGGCCGTATCCCAGCGCGCCGACGTCACGTCGCCGTCCTTGTCATAGGCCACGTACTGCCCCAAGTCCGCGAACGAGAACTGGAGGTGCCAACCCGACCAGTTCTCGCAGCCGGAAGCGCGGGTATCGGGCAGGCGCTGCAAGGCGATTCCCACGGGAAGCGACAACTGGGGGGTCAGCCACTGCGCATTCCCGTCCACCGTTTGGAGCCCGCCCACCGAGGCGCCCACCGCAGTCCCCAGCGAGACGATGCGCTCGCCATCTCGCTGCGTGCGGTCCGTCGTCGCCAGGATGAGTGAGCGGATAGCGTTCTTGCGCGCCTCACGCGCGGCTTCCAACTGGCGCGCATCCGCCTTCACACTGTCGGAGTAGGTCCGGACATAGGAGGTCACCGCCGCTATTAGGTGGGTGGCCCGGGTGAGATCTTCCGGGAGCTGGCCATTGCAAACCAGTCCCCGCTCGTTCTTGTTCTTGTCGGTCTCGGCCTGGGCGCAGAAGTCCACCCTGGCACGGCGGATAAGCCGTCCCACGCCCACCAGCACTGGCTGCACGTCCTGATCCACGATTCCCAATGCGACAAGTCGCATGTCCTTGAGGAGCGCCGCCAGCGTGGCATCCTGGCTGCTGGCCGCGCCGCGCTCGACCAGTTCCAGCCCCAGCTCCACGGTGAGGCGCAGGTGCTCGCGGGCAGGGGTCCGACTCGACGGCTGAAGCACTTGGAGCCCCCGCTCGATCATTTGCTCCAAGTCAGGCCATACCGCGCGCAGCTCATCGAAGTGCTGCTCCCCCAGGAAGCGATCGCAGCCACTCGCGGATAAGTTGAAGTAGCGTTCCGGATAGCGAACCAGTTCTACGATCTGCCGTGCGTCACAGCTGCCGGATGCATGGCACTGCGCCATCGCTGCGAACGCCACCTGCACACCGCAGGTGTAGGCGCTAGCCTCTTCTTTCTTCCACCCATGTCGGCTGGCCTCCAGCAGAAGCAACTGCGACTGCCGGAGTTCCAGCGTGCGGTGGTTCACAAGCTGGTTCCCGAGCATGATAGCCAGTTGCTTGAGGAACCGGCTCGTGTAGCGCTGCTCCGGGGTCTGGGCCGGTGCGGGTTGTCCCGGTGCCGGTGCCACTGGCGTAAGGCTGGGGAGAAGCGCGCTGGAGGTGACCCACAGCACGTCACGCGCCAACGCATCCAGGAGTGTGCTGCCCGCAGTGGCGAGTTCCTCCATGCGGAGGCCCTTCACCGCCGAACATGTATTGGGAAGCAGCAGGTCCTTGGTGAATTCATCGCCCGCAGTCGGCTCGTCCGGGGGGCGCAGCACGAACCGCGTCACGTCATTCTTGGGAACGCCGCTCAGCAACGTGCTCATGCGAAGCTTCGAGCAGGTCAGGGTGGTCAACCGGTCCGAGAGAACCTGGAAGGCCCGGGCGCTGGCCTGCTCGAAGGCCAACTCGGCGAGGATGGAGAACAGCTCGTTCACCGCCTGGCTCGCCGTGACGTCGAGGCTCCTTCCACCGATGGCACCGCCCTCGGTCGCGGACAGCCCGCCCACCGTTTCCTCCAGCGAGGGCAGGTCCAGCACCTGAAAGGTCACCTCCACAGGTGCATAGGCCCCGGCGCTCTTGTCGAGTGCGTCGACACTGATGGTTCGTTGCTCCGCTTCCGCTGGGCTGGAGGGCTTCTTCACCCGCTCCGCAAGATAGTGGAAGGTTCCCTTGAAGGTCTTCTGCATGCGAATGGCCGGGTCGGAGGTTTCCTCAAAGCTAGCGGACAGGTACACGGGCAGCCGCTGCGGGTCCGAGGAGGACAGCGGCAGAGGCTCCATAGTGAACGAGATGGACCACTGTCCTGGCCCCAGGTTCACAGTCCTGGGAACCCGTGTGGACTGGAGAGGGTCCCATTCCAACTCCACATGCTGGCCAGCAGGCCCCATCCAGTCCGGTTTGTCTTCTGGCGCCACAGCCTTGTCGTCTGGCACCACCTCGCTGTCGAAGCTGACGCGCAGCCGTGTCGGCAACAGCCTCTTGGGCATCACCAGGACGCGCTTGAATTCGCCCGTCTTGAGGCACAGCCGCTCTTTGGGGCAGTTAGGGGATACCGCCGCTGCTCGCCCCGCCACCAGCAGTGCCACTACCACGGGCCCCCACTTCCAGGACACCCACTGCCTCATCGAAGAGCCTCCTACCGTGACAAGGATTCCGCGAGCTGCGCCTCCAGCCAGTCCGCCAGCCGGTCCACGCGCACGTAAACGCCACCTTCACCGCAGCGTGTGCGGGTGGCGGCGATGGGGCGTGAAACAAGCGCCAGCAACTGCCAAGTGCCCTCGTGGGGCTCGAAGACCGGGCCCCCGCTGTCTCCATCGCAGGTGTCGCGACCGCGGCTGCCTGGGATTACCATCTCCTGGCGCGGGTCGCAGCCGCTCCAGCGTACCCGGCTGCCCTCGCAGCCCCAGCCAGCCACGGGCACGAGCGCCTTGCGCTTGCGTCCCGCTCCGCTCTGGCCGGACGGCTCGTTCGAGCCGAAACCCATGAGCATGACAAACGCACGTGGTGGCGCGGCATCCGTGCTTCGCCGCCAGCTCCTGGGTGTCACCGCATCGATAGGCTGAGCTAAGTGCAGGACGGCCGCGTCCAAGGTGTCGTCCTCCGGAATTGCCTCGCGCGCAACCTCTACTTCAGCTAGGGGGCGTTCCACCTCCACGCCGAAAAGCACCCGCTCTGCGGGCAGGCAGTGACGCGCCGTCAGCACCAGCGCCGGGCCCACCAGGACTCCCGTGCAATGGAAACCTCCGTCCCGCCCGACGGCCACGACGTCTAGGAACGAGTGGTCGTCCTCCTTGCGTATCAGGGAAGCCCCCGCGCCGGCCTCGTTCCCGGGATCGGGCTCCGGCACCTGGGAATCAGACGTCTCCGGCACGATGAGCTGTGCGCCGTCGAAGACGGGAACTTCTCGCAGCGTTGGGAGGGGGACGTCGTCTCCGATGAGCATCAGCTTGGCGGGCTCGAACCCGAAGAGATCCTCTAGATCAATCATGGGGGGCTTCTCCTGCTGCCCCCTCACGAGCACGCGCTGGGCCTCCTCAATGCTTTCCTGGGAGGGTTCCCGGGGCGTGGGGACTTCCACCCATTGGGGCTGGGGGGATAAGACATTCCCCGAGGGAAGCCCGGCCGCCTTCGGAGCGGTCGCCGGTTCCGCCCCAAGCAGCCATGCACACGCGATGGCCCATGCCCGGTGAATCAGCGCAGCCCCCTCATACTTAACCGAGTCACTGGATACGCGGCAATATCGAATCCCGCGTGCGGAAGTCAACGGGGCATTCCTGATCCTCGGCGACTGCCGCGAGCCTCTGGCTCGGCGGTGTGGGTGCTCAGAGGCTTCCCTCAAGCGGGGTCAGAGCCGAAACCGGAAGAGACGAGTCTGCCACATGAGGCAGCAGCGAAGTAGGAGCCGAAGAAGAAGCGCAAGCCTCGGCTGGATTGGGCTGAGCTGGCGTGACGAACCTTCGAGTTGGACGTCTTCGAATGTTGCCAGTGTGGGAGCAGCAGGCGAGATCTGGCGTACGTGACGCCACCGTCATTGGCTCCCTCCCACCCCTGCGCCCTCGCTGGCGCGCATCACGCGCGCTACGTGGGCTCCATGCCCTCTGTGCGTGCGCCGCATGGAGGACACCTTGAAGAAGATCATCTGCGTCGTCCGGAGCTGCCGCCTGCTCCGGCCGATGACGCTCGAAGAGGCCAAGGCACTCTGCTTGGTCCTCACGGAGGCCATGATCCTCGAGCAGGAGCGGACCAGGAAGGCGACCAAGCACCTGGTCCCGATGCCCAGGAGCCCCCAGAGAATCCTCCTGAGCTGGGATGCCAATGGTTTCTGCGTGGTGAGCAAACGGCTGGAGGCGAGGCGCTTCCGCGTGCCGCCCGTGGTCGAGGGGCAAGCCTCGGTGAGCCTGGAGGCCAAGCAGTTGGTGGAACTGCTGTCGCTGGTGGAGGCAGCGCGAACGCGTCGGCGTGCCGTGCACTGAGAGGCCACAGGACGCCCTACGGCTTTTGAGTTGCGTCCTACTCCCTGGGTTGGCATACCTGCGCGGGCATGACGACGCCCGCGACAGAGGCAGACGAGGCCGGGGAACTCAAACAGGAGCAGCAGCGGCCCCCCAAGTCCGAGGACATGGAGGGTGTGCGCGCCTACGTGCTGGGGCTGTTGGAGGCGGGCCAGGGGGACAAGGCCATTGAGCTGTTGATGGACTTGCTGGCCCGGCTGCGCGAGGCGCACGACTCGACGGCGCAGCGACTCAAGCAGGCACTGCGCCAGCTCTACGGGCGGCGCAGCGAGAAGACGTCGGCTCACGAGCTACAACTCAGGGGGTATCCCCCCACGGCACTCGCGCGACCTGGGCAGGACCGGGGGTTTACGGAGTGAGACTCTTGAATTGTGCTGCCTTCATGGGATGACTCCAAATTGCCTCAGGGTCTTCAGTCCAGACTCTCTTTGTTCCTCATATGATTTTGTGCGCAGCCGTTCACGCACGACCATGCCGCCCGTGAACTTCTGCTTCGAGGAGTAATACGCACTGATCTTCGCGTAGGTGTCGGCATCGACCGCAATCATGTTCTCGGTGTTGTGCAGAGCCTCGGGGGCCCCCAAACCTCTCTGTAGTGAAGCCCGGCTCTCGAAAAGCCACTACCCTGCATCAGGACTCAAAGGCGCGCCGCCATCACCAGGGGATGGCGGGGTTGGTGGTGTTTCCTTCTCGGGGCTCACACCCCCATCGTGCGACTTGAGGAGGAATGTTGGCGTGTTCATCCGCGCAGGGTCAAACGAAGGCGAGACTCCTGGCGGCGCTGGTGCTCCAACGATGCCTCGACCCGAGCTTGTATATACTTCGGTGCCATCGATCACTCGCCTCAGGATCCTGCCGTCAGTGCCGATCGCGTAGTGGGCACCCGAGTCCAGGCGCGGATGCTTTCTGCCGCAGTATGCAGGGTTCTCGTCAATCCGAACGAAGATAAGGTCTCCTCGGCGAACGATCCGGTACACGTGGGATTCCTGCTTGTCCACACACGGAAGATTGTCCCTGACAGGGAGAAGATCATTCGCGGCCACTGCAAGAGCACGCATCGTCGGGCCGTCCAACTCAAACATATCCTCGTTCCCACCCACAGCGACGGGCGCTTGATCAAAAAACTCCGGGAAAGTGATGGACAGGTCATCCCCTACCGAGGCCGCTGGGTGCCACAGGCTTCGAATGCAGCCAGCAACGAAAACGGTCAGGCCAAGGAGCAGAGTTCGTTTCCTCATCTCATCACCCACTCATGCGGAGCCTGGAGAAAAGGCATCCAATTACTTGTAGTCGATCCGGTATATCCCGGGGGCTGTCCATGTGATGGTACCAATCTGCTCAGGACTCCAGTGTCCTTGATCGGGGGTCCACTTCATCAATTCTCCTGTCCCTGGCACATATTGAAAGAATCCATCGCAGGTTGGACGCTCAGGGTCGGCGGAGTGCGAATAGAATGCAATGATTGATATCGGGATCGCTCCTGAACGTGTCTTGACAACCACTTCGTGCTCGGCAGCCATCGAGACAATGAAGCGGATATCCGACTTGGAAAGGGCATTCTCATAGGGGTGGTTGTGAAGAACAAAGACGTAACCTAGTTTCTCCGGTGCATAACGGCGATCGTCGACTGCAGAGGGTAGGTCGCAGGTGCGGAGGGTCGGGTCCGGTTGCATGGTCGCGGCAACCAGCATGCTCATCTCGTAGTTGTCGTCAGGCGTGTAGTACAGCCAGGCACAGTATTCCTGCGATAGCTTCCACCGGAGCCTGAAGTTCTCATCTGTTGGGCGTCCAGCCATCGCGTGAGGCTTCCCCAGGATTAGCGGGCAAGCGGCAAGGAGCGCGTCCGAAAAGTTGGAGAAGGGGCCGAAACCCGGCATGGGACCAGGAACACTGCTCAGCGTTTCTCCAGGTCCAAGGTGGAGAACCCCGGGACTCACCTTGGGCGGTGAGCAGTCAAGTCCCAGCACTGCCACGATCATGAACGAACCTAGCCGCATATGCTCCTCTCGACCGGCGCGTTGCCCGGATATCGAGGCTACCCAAGTGTGGGACTTTCGGCACCTCTCGACGGTCGCCGTCCAATGATGCTGGAACACGTACGGGCTTCAAAACCGGTGAGGGATCGTGAGAGCGGTCCCTGGTGAGTTCGATTCTCATGCCCTACCGCCACCTCTCGCCCGCGTTTGTCAGGATTGGGAGTTCAAGCGCAGCCGGTTCAATCAATAGATGATGCAGTCGAAATTCTCGATGACAGCCCGGAGTTCTCCCTGGGTGGTGTCCAACTGTTTTGCAATGGTGAGGGAGTGTTCGGTCAACGCCTTGGTGCAAGCTGGTTGGGTGTGAAGCTCGTCCACGACCACAGAGCCGAACCGGCCCGGCCACTTGACGCTGCGAAGCTCGGAGGCGCGGCCAATGGGGTCCAAGATGGTGAAGCAGGGCCACTTCGGAAAGCGAATGGTGGCAGGATCAGCGCCCATGATCCGGCAGCCATCCAAGCGGGCCTCGGTGAAGTCGCAGTCCTTGATGCCCCCGTGCTCCCAACCTGTGCCGTAGTTGGGCCAGTGCCCGAAGTCGCACCCGGTCAGCCGCCCCTTGAAGCGGCACCCATTGAGAGACGCCTTCACCCATTGCTGGTGATTTTTTAGCTCCTGCTTCACCTCGAAGGTGCAGTCAATAAACCGTGCCCCAACGATGATCAGGTTCCTGGCTGAGACCTTCAGGATGACGGTGTAATTTCTGAGCGACAGGTTGGGGCCAAGGAAATAGGGCGAATTCTTGTCCGTCAACTCCAGCCGCTCGTTTGCAATCTCCTTGTCCTCAATGAGGACGTTCTCGAGCCACCCCATGGTTGCTCCTTATCAGAAGGTGAGCATCCTGAAGAACTCACCCGCCATGCGCCTGCCATGACGCGCGAGATTCGACTCCGAGCCGGAGAGAATCTCGTACTTGCGGCCCGACTTCAGGTCAACCACGTCCACTCCCTGGTGTGTGTACCGAAGGCTCCCTCGTAACTGGGCTTTGACTTCTTCGTGCACGAACCGCCCCTGGGCTTCGCGCTCCAGCAACTGCGCCAACCAATATTCGCCCGTCTTCTTGGCATCATCGATGGCTCTTCGCTCGTTCTGGCTGAGCTTGTGGGGTCCCCATTCCTTCGCGGCCTTGGTGACAGCCTCCTGGAGCATATCGCCCACCTTGTCCTCGGCGGGAATTTCGGCTACCGACCTGCCTCAAGGCAGGTGCCAGCGCTGGCCGTTGCTGAGTTCCACCTGCTGGTTGCCGCCTCGGTGACGCATGGTGGTTTTGGCAGAGCGGCCTCCTGGAGCCTGTCCCGCCCCATTCCCCTGCCCCTTCTTGAGCATCACAACGGCCATGGGTCCCCGCGGAGAGGTGGCTACCGTGTCCGCCGCCGCTACGGCCTTGGCCAGAGCCCTCTCCGTCGTGAGCGCCGCCCCCGTGACCTCAAGGCGCCTCATGACGGCGGCGCCGCCCTGAGCCTCGAACTGCGCCCCCACGAGGTTGAATCGCGGCAACAGCTTCACCCGCGCCGCCACCTGTCCCAGCGTGTGCCCACTAAGGGTGGCCACAGCGAGGATCATGGCCCGTGCCGCGTCCTCACCCAGCACCTTGCCGAATTCATCACCCGCCGCGCGCAACTCCTCGAAGGTGGTGGCGTGGTGCGCCGTGTCGGCCATGCGGGCCCACCCGTCCATCAGCCCGTACACCGTCTCGAGGCCCAGGTAGCCCATCAGGAGAAGGGTCATGCCGGCGGCGATGGCCTTGGTCGTCGGCTCGGGCACTACCCACAGCATGCAGTAGAGCGCCACCGTCCAGACGACCATGGAGACGAGTGCCCGCACGTCCAGCAACTCGCGCACCAGGGCCGCCTGCGTCTCGTCGAGCACGGTGCCGAAGGCGAGGGCCAAGGCCAGGGTGCGCCGGTCGTCCGTGCGCAGGTAGGGCCCGTCGTCCAGCAGGCCCAGGCAGTCGCCTCCTCCCCGTAGCTCGCACCACTGGAGATACTTCGCCTTCAGGTCTTCATCCGCCTCAGGGGCGAGGCGAACCGGACCCTCCTGGCGCTCGGGCACGAGGGTGTAGGCCTACGTCTCTTCGCACGCCGGTCACGCGGGCACTCCCTCCTGAGCCTGCCACCCCCACGACCAGGCGAGCCGCTCCGATCCAATCCCTGCACGACTCGGGGGGACTCCGCGGCCACCGTCACAGCCCGCGACCAGGCACTCCATCCAGATGCGTCCACTTTTGAGATGCGCCATGACTCCAGGAGGCTGTTGCACTGGAGCAAGCGAGTCCTGAACTTGGAGACCGTCAGGTAGGCGGGCGAACTCTCCAAACCAGTCACTCGAGCACTCGCATGAGCGGACAAGTCGAAACATCAGCGCCCTTGCGGTCAGGGGAATCCGTTCAAAGGTGCAACCTGTGGACCATCCATTTCTTTCAAATGACGGTTTCGCCGCGCGGCTCGAGCATGTGACGAAGGAATATCGTCTCGGCAACACCACCGTCCAAGCGCTTCGCGGTATCGACCTCGCGGTCTCCGTTGGTTCATACACCGTGCTCTGCGGCCCTTCGGGCAGCGGCAAGAGTACAGGCCTCCACCTGCTCGGAGCCTTGGACCTGCCAACAACCGGGCATGTCGAGATCGCCGGCCAGGATGTCGCGGCCCTGAGCGACAAGAAGCGCACCGCGTTCCGCGCAAGACACATCGGTTTCGTGTTCCAGAACTTCAACCTGGTGCCAGTGCTGACCGCGCTGGAGAACGTGGAATATCCACTGCGGCTCACCATCCGCGACGCCACCGAGCGCCGTGCGCGCGCCCAGGAGATGCTCGAGGCCGTCGGATTGGGACCGATGCTGCATCGGCGCCCCGCGGAACTCTCGGGGGGACAGCGCCAGCGCGTGGCCGTTGCACGCGCGATGGTCAAGCGGCCAGCGTTGGTCCTCGCGGACGAACCCACCGCCAATCTGGATCGCCGCACAGGCGCGGAGCTGATGGCCCTGATGCGCACCATGCAACGCGAGCACCACACCACCTTCATCCTCTCCTCGCATGACCCGCAGATGATCGAAGACGCGGATGAGTGGCTTCGCATCGAAGACGGCCGGGTGGTCGATGGTGCTCGGCGACACTCCCCCGCCCTGTCCGCCCGGAGTGAGCCATGAACGTCATCGCACTCGCCTCGCGCAACGTGCTGCGCAACGCTCGGCGCTCAGCGCTCACCGCGGTGGCGTTGGTCGTTGGAACCCTCGCCATCCTGGTGTTCGGGGGCTACGTCAACGACAACATCCATGGGCTCCAGACCATCACGGTGCGCCAAGTCGGCCATCTGCAGGTCGTTCGCAAGGACTACCTGGACTTTGGCCGAGGCGACCCGGGACGCTTCTCGATTCGCGATTACGAAGCGCTGATGCGCAGGATCCAGACCGACGAAGTGCTCGCTCCGATGCTCGCGGTCGTCACCCCCGTGCTCCAGGTCGAGGGCGCAGCAGGGAACTTCGCCGCGGGCGCCTCCAGCAACTTCTCGGGTATCGGCGTGGAGCCCTCGGGGCATGCGAAGATGCTCGCATGGGACGGATTCGGTGCGGGGATTCCGCCAGGCAAGACGGCGCTGAGGGCTGACGCACCGGATGGCGGCATCGTCGGCTTCCAGATGGCACAGCTGCTCGCCCTCTGCGGCCCTTTGAAGCTGACGGGCTGCAAGGAGCTGCCCACGCGGACGGTCGCGGATCCAAAGGCCGCCACGCTCCCGGAAGACATCTCCGCACTCGGGCAGGCCGAGCAATCGCAGCAGGCTGGGACAGGCAAGGCGGCGTCCATCGAACTCCTGGCCGCATCCCCCAGCGGACTCCCGAACGTCGTGCGAATGAACGTGCTCGAGGCAGAGCGCCAGGTCGTCCGTGACATCGACGCGCTCTACGTCGCCATGCCCCTACCGCTCGCGCAGCGACTCGTGTTCGGCCCGGACGAGCGCGCCGTCTCGGCAGTCGTCATCCAGCTGCGGCACAGCGACATGCTGCCAGCGGCGCAGGCCCGGCTGAACCAGCTCGTCAAGGAGTCGGGCCAGTTGGAGGTGCTGACCTTCCACGAGGTGAGCCCTGTATACGACCAGATCGTCTCCAGCTACACGTCCGTCTTCACATTCATCGCTGCCCTCATGGGCCTCATCGCGCTCTTCTCGATCGCCAATGCAGTCAACATGGCCGTGGGCGAGCGCATCGGCGAGATTGGCACGCTTCGCTCCTTGGGGTTCCAACGCACCTCCATCCGCTCGATCTTCATCCTCGAGGGCGCGCTCCTGGGGGTGTTCGGCACCATCGTTGGCGCAGTGCTGGCACTCCTCTTCCAGTATGGCCTCGATCTGAGCGGCTTCGCATGGACGCCCCCTGGCCGCTCGACCAGCATTCCCCTGCGCATCGACGTGCTTGGCAGTCCCTCGATGATTGCCGCGACGGTGCTTGGACTCTCGGCGGTGGCCTGCCTGTCAGCGCTGTGGCCCGCGAACCGAGCCGCTCGAATGGAAGTAACGGAGGCGCTACAACATGTATGAGTTCACCCCGTCTGACTTCGCGAACACGCTCGCCCGTCATTCCCGGCGCCTTCGCGTAGGACCCCTCGCCCTGGCGCTGGCCTGTGTCGTCTCGCTCGCGGCGCCTGCACAGGCGGCCGAGGATGCGCAAGCGCTGCTGGTGCGCGCCGACAGCATGCGCAATCCGGACGGCGATTTCTCGGTCACCACCACCCTTGCGGAGTATCGCTCGGGCAAGCTGGTCGACTCCTCGACGCTGGTCGTCTATTCGAAGCTCGTTCCCGAGTCCGCGCAGTACAACAATCTCATCCGCTTCGTCAGCCCGCGCCGCGATGCCGGCAAGCTCATCCTGCGCAACGGGATGGAAGTCTGGTTCTTCGACCCCGCCAGCAAGGCGAGCATCCGCATCTCGCCGCAGGCGCGCCTCCTTGGGCAAGCCTCGAACGGTGACGTGATGAGCACGAATCTGGCGAAGGTCTACACCGCCAGCATCGTCGGGCACGAGCCGATTGAAGATGAAGCGAAGCAGCAGCGGCCCAGCGTCAAGCTGCACCTCGTCTCGCAGCGCAACGACGCACCCTATTCGATGGTCGACTACTGGGTAGACGAGGAGAACGGCCGCCCCCTCAAGGCGCAGTTCTTCACCAGCGAAGGCCGGCTGCTGAAGACTGCGTACTTCCGGAAGTTCCAAACCATCCTGGGCCGTGAGCGCCCGACCGAAACCGTCATCATCGATGGGCTCGACCCGGCATGGATCACCGTCATCCGGGCGTCGAAGTTCCAGTCGCGAGAGATCCCCAAGACCTGGCTCCAGCGTGACTATCTGCCGCACTTCCGTGGCGAGACCTAGGGAGTCGAGCCATGCACAGCGCCACGAGGATCCTGGCGCGGCGAACGCGCTCGCCGATCGCGCTGGCCGGTCTGGCGATCTTCGCGTCGGCCGCCCCCGGCTGGGCAGAGGACGTGTCTCGCGCAGCCCCTGCATCGCAAGCACCGCCCCTCTCTGGGGAGCCACCTGGAGCCGAGGCCCCTCCCGAGCTGCCCCCGGGCCTCGACCCGGACCAGGTCGAAGCGCAAGACAAGGCCGTCCCCGAGGAGGGCGATACCTCCTGGGGCCTGGAGTTCCAACTCTGGCTGCAGCACATCTACGAGCGCCCCCCTCCGGCTCAGGAGCACGGGGCTCACGCGGATGTCGGGCGTCTGGTCCTCGACTTCCGCCATGAGTGGTCGCTGGGGAAGAGATGGACCTTGGGGTTCTCGAACCAGTGGCAGGGCGCGCTCGATCTCCTGCGAACCCAGGATGCCTCCTCGTACTCCGGCGCTTTGAACAACCCGCGCGAGTTGTGGGTCCGCTGGCAGGCGGGGAGCGAGGAACGGCCCCTCTACCTGGATGTGGGGCGCATCAACATCCGCAACGGAGTGGGCAGTGGTTACAGCCCCACGGACTTCTTCAAGGAGGGAGCGGTTCGCCAACCGCTCCTGCTGGATCCAAACGCCTTCCGGTTGAACCGGCTGGGCACCGTGGTGGCAATGATTCAGTACATCCACGAGAGCGGCGCCTATACCCTCGCGCTGGTGCCCCCGCTGAGCAGCCAGGACCCGATGGAGATCGGACCGTGGTATTCGCCAGGGCTGAATCGGACGAACAGCCAGGGCGCCCTCTACGCCAAGTGGGCCCCCCAGATCCGGGAATGGCTCTCCGTGGATGTGCTCTTCCTCGCCCGCGAAAGCGAGCGGCCGAAGCTCGGCCTCGATCTGTCGCTCCTGCTCGGGCAAGCCCTCGTGTTCAACGTCGACTGGGCGGTCGGTGGCTGCCGACCGCTCGGAGGACCCGACGAACCGGTGCCCGGATACACCTGGTGCAACCGGATAGCCGCCAACCTGACGTGGACGACGCCTGTCGGCATTGAGCTGACGGTGGAGCAGCAATTCGCCAGTGATGCGCTCGGTGCGGAGGCCTGGCGCCAGTGGCGAGGCATCACAAACGAAAAGCAGCTGACTCTGTTGGACATGAGCGATCGGCGAGCCTTCGAGTCCGAGCCGCTCCTGAAACATGGGTCCTTTGCTCGCGCCGGGTGGCGAGATGCCTTTGCTGTCCGGGGACTGGATCTCTCGAGCTTCGTTCAAGTCAACAACATCGACTGGAGCGGGCTCACGCAACAGATGGTCACGTGGCATTTGAAAAATGACTGGTCGGTGGGTGGGCAATTCTTGCAATTCTTTGGCGGGCCAGACAGCCAGTATGGATCGTCGCCGACTGCTCTCCGATTCGACCTGTTCGTGAGCAAGCGCTACTGAGACCAGCACCGCAGAGCGGTCTGGGGATGTGAGATGATGGGTATTGCTTCAACAGCCTATGTCCTGGCGAAAACGTCATGCACAGTCAGCGAGTGGTGCACCGCCCAAGCGCTCGCCGAGGATCGGCTCCAGGCCCTGTCGCGCAACGGTGCCGCCCGCTTCCACCGGGCACAGGAGGAGGGGCTCATCGCGCTGGGGAGCGAGGCCATCTCCAAGGTCCTCGAGACGGGTGCCGTCGCGGCGGATGAACTCGACGCGCTGGTCATCTGCCACACCTCACCCCTGAGCGCCCTGCCCATGCCGTACACCCTGGCGGGCGCGCTGCGGCGGGCCTGCGGGCTGGCTCACGCCTACGCGCTGGGCATCACCCAGCAGCAATGCGTCTCATCGCTGCACGCGCTGCGTGTCTTGGATGCGCTCTTCACCCGGCACCGCGCGTGGCGCTCCGCTGTGATCGTCACCCTCGACACGATCATCCGAGAGAACTACCGCCTGATCGGCGACTCCGGCGTCCACTCGGATGCGGCTTCGGCCGTGCTCCTCCAGAGGAACGCTCCCGGACGCGTTCACGGCCTGCAGACGTACAACGACCCGCGCGCGGTGCAAGGCGTCATGCCGGACACGCTCTACGGAACGAGCCCCCACTACGTCTGGACGCTGGTCTCCGTGATACGGCGCGTGCTCAGGGCGGCGGGGATCGCGCCAGGAGACCTGTCCACCATCCTCCCGCACAACGTAAACCTGCAGGCGTGGCACCAGGTGCTGGCGTCGCTGGCCATCCCCGAGGAGCGCCTCTTCCACGACAACTTCGCGCGGGTGGGCCACGCCTTCGGCTCGGATGTCGCCATCAACATCGCTGACTCCGGTGCTTTGAGCAGTCCTGGGTACCACCTGGTGTTCTCGAGCGGCATCGGCGGCTGCTTCGGCGGCTTCATCCTGAACACAGCGACGACTCCACCCCTGCATCCCGAGAAGACCCCATGAGAATCAATGAACTGCCGAGGTTGCCGGGCACGACGTGGCCGAGAGTCGAACTCCTCCCATTCGGCCCGCAGCACCTCGACATGGTCTGGGAATGGATGAACCCACCCCAGGTGCGCTGCTGGCTGGATTTCGGAGGTGGCCGACAGGATTTGTCGAAGCGCCAGCTCTATCTGATGCTGAGCAACTCCCACGTGTGCGCGCGCTTGTTCCAACTTCCTGGCGACAGCCGGCCGCTGGGACTCGTCTGCATGAACAACATCGATGACCTGATGGGCTCGATGGATGTGTGGATCGTTCGGGATCTCTCGGTGATGCGCCCCATCCGCAACAGTGTCACGAGCGCCGGCGCCCGCATCCTGGCCACGGGGTTCCTGGATTTTGGGAGGCAGATCGCCACCACCTGGGTGGTGGCGTCGAATCGCGCGTCAATCTACCTGCACGACATCATTGGCATGCGCCACTCGGGCACCCAGCGCTCGCGGCACGTGATCGATGGCCGTCGCCATGACCGCTGGCTCTACGACATGACGCTCGCCGAGTTCGGGCAGCTCTACCCAGATGTCCCCTCAGAGCAGGGGCGGACGTTCCGCACCCACTTCATGAGGACGCTGCCCGACGACGGAGGACTGGAGGTCACCCATGGCTGAACACTCCACACATCACGAGGTCGGGATCGCGGATGCCGCGTACAACCTCCCAGGACCCGCTGTCGACATCGTGGAATGGGCGGCCTCTCAGAAGGTCTCGCCGCAGTTGGTGGAGGAACTGCTCGCGCATGGGTGCCGCTATTTCTACGAAGGGTCCGAGCACTCCGACGCGGAGCTCATCTTCGGAGCGATCGACACGCTCGTGGCGCGGCACGGAGCTCTCCTCTCCGAGGTCCGCTACCTCGTCCACGCGCACACCCAGGCCTTCAGCATGCCGCCGCCCCCCAGCTCGCTCCTCACGGAGATCCTCCAGCGGTATGACCTTGCCCCGCAGCTGTGTTTCTCGATCGAGCACATCGGGTGCGCGGGGGTGGTCGCCGCCGTCGATCGGGCCGCGCGCCTGCTCGCCGAGGATGGTGATGCCCGGTATGCCCTGGTCGTCACCTCGGACCGTGTCTTCGGCAATGCGAAGCACCGCATCCGGCAGAACGCAGGCCTCCAGAGCGATGGCGCGACGGCCATCCTCCTCTCGAAGGAGAACATGCGCTGCCGCCTGGCGAGCATCAGCTACAAGAACTTCGCAGGGCTGCACGAAGGCCCCAGCGATCCCAAGACGATCTCGATGATCGCGCGCTACACCTGGCTGCATACGAAGCTGCTCTTCGCCGAGCACAGTCAGGCCACCGGCATTCCCCTGCGCCAGTACGGCCAGCTCATGCCAATCAACGCTGACCGCCACTATTGGGTTCAGATCGCCCATGCGCTCGACCTGCCCGAGAGTGCCTTCTTCCTCGAGAACATCCGCATGCGGGGGCACGCGTGCTCCGCGGACTTCGCGGTGAATCTGGTGGACCGGGGCTTCGCGCTCCTGGACCAGGGGCAAGCGGTCGCCTCCTGCGGGCAGTCGAACGTGGGCGCCTACACGGTGGTGACCTTGCTTCCCATTCTCCACGGGCCTCGGAGCATGGCCCTGGCGCCTCGAAGGGAGGACTCCCCATGCGTCTAGCGCTTCGCATCGCCGCTGTCGGCGTTCGCCTCCCCGCGAGCACCCATCACACGAATCGGCTCGGGACGGTCATTCACACAGCCTATGGGCACTTGTTCGAACCGGCTGGCACGCGCTCGCATCCACCGACCGTCCGACGTGGCGGTGTGCTGGTCTTGTCGGACAAGTACTCGACTCCGACCGCCGCCGACGCGGAGCGCACCAGTGACATGGCGTCGGCGGCCGTGGCCGACGTGCTCAGCGCGGCATCCACGGCGGCGCCGCACATCCGCTCCATCATTCACGCGCAATGCACGCTCGATCAGCAGATCCTCGGCTCCGCCTGCATGCGCATCGGGTACGACCACTTCCGCCATGCCAGCACGGCGATAACCGTCGGGCAGCTCGGGACCGCGGGAATCCCAGCGGTCCTCCGTCTCGCCGCGATGGATACGGCCCAGGGGGGGCTCGCGTGCATCTCCGCATCCGACAAATGGCTCGCGCCCTTCTTCCGTCGCGTCCCGGGGCTCGTCACCCATGCCGATGCCGCCGCCGCCTGCCTCGTGGCCTCGAGCGACCTGATCTCCGCTCCCATTGCCGAGATCGAATCCGTCGTCGCCTCGAGCCAACCGCCTGATCACGACCTCTGGACGGCTCCCGCCGAGCGACAACTCGCGTCCGTGCGCGCCCTCGCCGAGCGCTGCATCACCCGGCTGCTTCAGGAGAACCCGGACGTGGATCGGGCATCGCTCTGCCTGGCGGGTGATGACTACGAGACGGGGCTGAACTCCTGGCTCGCTCAGGTCACGGGCATCGGAGGTGAATGCCTCGACGGTCCGCTCCCGGGCGTGCACCTCTCCAGCCCCTCTCCGCTGGCGGGGCTCCGGACCGCCGTGGCCGCGGCGGTGCGCATGGGCAGGCCGGTGAGGGCCGTCATCTGGACCGCCTCGCCCGCGGGCCACGCAGGCGCGCTCCTCGTGCGCTGCGCTCCCGACGCCATCGCCACACCGACCGGCTGGACCAGCCGCCATCCCTTCCCTCCAACAATCCACGGCGGTGTCAGGCACACACGCCCACAGCAAGGAGCGCGTCATGAGTAAGATGTTGATCTTCGCACGCGGCGATGGCCGCGCGTTCACGGCGCTAGATGGCAGCTCGATCCTCGCCAACCTGCCCTTCCCGGTCGCGGTCTTCGTCGACAAAGCCAACGCGAAGTACTTCGAGACAGCCGACATCGAGATCGTCCGGTGGAGAGACCCCGACGACGTGTGTCAGCGGGCGATGCGACGTCACGCGGAACATGGCGTGTTCGCTGTCGCCACCCTGGACGAGTTGCTGGTCGACGTGGCCGCTCGCGTTCGCAACGAACTGAAGTTGCCTGGAGCAAGGCCCGAGGATGCCCAGCGCTTCCGGAACAAGATGTTGATGAAAAAGCTCCTGCGCGCAGCCGGCGTCCGCGTGCCCGAGCACGTGAGCTGCGAGAACCGCGCGGGTGTCGAGGCACTGCTCGCAAAATATCACCGGCTCGTCATCAAACCCGTGGACGGCCAGGGCTCCCGCGATGTCTCGTTCATCGACTCACGCGATGAGCTCAATCACTGGTACGGCCAGGGCCATGCAGCGAAGTCCTTCGAGGCAGAGGAGTTCATCGAGGGGACGCTCTATCACGTGAATGCGGTCGTCCGTGACGGCAAGCCCATTCACACATCGAGCGCGCCGTATCTGCCAGGAATGGCAAACATCGATTTCACGGCCGGCACGCCATTCGTGAGCGTCATGCTCACCGAGGGGGAGCTCAAGGAGCGGCTCGAAGCCTTCTCCACGCGCATGCTGAGCGTGTTGAAGCTCGAGAATGGCGTCACCCACATGGAGTGCTTCGTCACATCGCAGAACGAGATTGTCTTCCTGGAGGTAGCAGCGCGGCCGGGCGGTGGAGGCATCGTTCTCATGATGGAAGGACAGTGCGGTATCAACTTCTCGCGAGCGGTCCTGCTCCTCGAAGCAGGACGCGGAGACCTCATTCCTTCCGGCCAGCAAAAGACCGGACAGACATTCGCGCTCATGGGCTTCCGTCAGGCGTTCGCGGGTTTCGTGCAGCGCGCCGCGACACCCGACATGTTCTCCGAGTCGTGGATCCGTTACGTGAAGATCGATCTCAAACCCGGCCAGTTCCTGGCCGCGGCCTCGCACTGCACGGACTTCACGGGGCTGCTCGTGTTCTCGTCCCCGGATCGCACGGAGTTCGATACGAGGCGGAGCGCGCTGTACGAGCGGTTCTATTCGTCCCTGGAGATACAGCGCCTGTAGTCCTTCGCTGAAGCCGCGCAAGGGCGCAAAACAGCAACCATCAACGTGGGGATGAACACCATGGAAATGCAGGCAGGTCATACCGCTGGCGCTACTTCGAATGTCGCCGATCAACTCCGTCAGATCCTCCTCGAGACCCTGAAGTTGGACATCTCACCACGAGATCTCACGGATGACGCCAACCTTTACGAGCTCGGCCTTGAGTCGCTGAATGTGATCGCGCTCCTTTCCGCCATCGAGAAGGTGTTCGACATCGCCATCGATGTGGAGGACCTGTCCGCGGACCTGTTCAGCCGCTGGGGGAACCTCGTCTCATTCGTGGAGAAGAAGGTCGATGAACGCCGCTGAAGCTCCACTGACCCTCGCCTGGGCCCGGGTCGCGAGACCACCAGACTTCCTCGACCTGCCGGGTTGGACCGCCGCGGTCACCGCCGAGTACGCCACGACAGAAGTCTCGCTGGAGCGCGGCATCGCGGAGTTCCTCCACGCACAGATCGGTCATGACTCGCGAGAGCTGTGCGGGCTGGGGGCTGAAATGACCGCGCCCCCGGAGGGGCTACGGTTCCGCATCTCCCGCACGCGCACGCAGGCGGAGCTGGCTGGTCAGGCGGTCGCCGCGCTCGCCGAAGTGCTCCCGATGAAGGAGTTGGCCGCGCGATGTGAGCTCGTCGTGTGCTCCGCAACGTCGCTCGATGAGAGTGGCATCTTCCATTCGATGATCGGCGGGATCGTGGGAACGGTGGGCCTCTCCCACGTGCCACACTTCGCGGTGTCCCAGCTCCAGGGGGCTTCGCTGCCGGGCGCGGTGGACATCATCGATTCGATGCTGACGAAGCCTGGCCGCGGCGCCCTCTTCATCGCCGCTGAGCGGTGGCCCGTCGCGTTCCCTCGACGCTGGGACTCATCCACGGTGCTCGGCGATGGCGCTGTCGCCGCCTGGTTCACGCGTGAGGAGCAGCCCGGCCTGCGCTACGTGGGCGGGACAGTTCGCAGCTTCAATCCGTTCATCCGCGAGCCGCCGCTCGAGGTGCGGCCCCTGCCGTCGTTCGAGGTTCGAGGTCTCCCGCCATTGCGAGGCGACAGCACGGGCGCGAACAAGACACCCGCCCCGCGCGCGCGACGGTCTCTGACGCTCGACACCCCCGCCATGCTCGACGCGGCGGAGTCTGTGATCGCGGACTGTCTGCGCGAACATGGCGTAACCCCGATGGGCCTGTCGGGCTGGATCTCTTCCGGCCTGCACCCCGACGTGGACCTCCGGCTCAGGGAGCGCCTCGGCGTGCGGGCTCCTGTCTTCGCGCCTCGCGAGGACGATGGCTATTGGTGCGCGGCCGCCGCACCCGCGCTGCTCGCGGAGCTCTCCGACGGTGTGAGAACGGGCCGCGTGAGGAATGACGGATCGTTTCTCTCGTGGGGAATGTCGTACGGCGGATCGGTGGGCGCCCAGCTCTGGTGTTCCGTGAGCGGAAAGGAAGCACAGAGATGAAGGCATCCTCGCTACAGGAGACGCGGGCCGCTCCCAGAGGTACCTCCGCTGTCGTCTGGGCTCTCTCCGTGCTCGCGATGAAGACGGTCGCGACCCAGGTGGCTCCGCTGCTCGCGAGCCTCTACGTCGCGAGCCTCGTCGCGAAAGAGGCCGCGATGACCTTCTCCAGCTACTCGCTGGTGACGTCCGTCAATCTGACCATCTTCCTCGCCGCCTCTGGCAGCTTGCAGGCGCTCTACTTCGTCGCGGGGCAGGCGCTCGGGCGCAAGGATCAGAGCGCGTACGACGCGGCCATCGTCGCCGGGCTCCTGTTGGCGCTTGCGCTCGGAGTGGGCTCGATGATGCTCAGCTTCGCCATTGGCGCCATCTTGAGAATGCTCGGGATGAACTCGGACGTCGTAGCGCTGGCACCTCCGCAGGGTGCGGTGGCCGCCATCGGTATCATTCCCGCGCTCTGGATGGCTGTGTACCGCGTCCACGCGTCACTGCGGGAAAAGCCCGGCATCGTGACGCTGGTGTATGCGACCGGTGCCGCGAGCGCGGCCATCATCGCCACCGCCACCACAGGCCTGTGGCCAGCCGTGTTGGGGAGTACGGCCGTGAGGGTCCTGCTCAGCGTCTCCGCCTCGAACTGGCTGATGCTGCTGCTCGCTGCCTTGTCACTGCGCGCCTTCCCCGATCTGCGGCCCCGTCCCGGCACCCTCACCGAGGTGAAGGCGAAGCTGCGAGCGGCGAGCGCGATCGTCGCTTCGGTGGGCTGGCCGATCGGCGTCGTCATCCTCCTCGACAGCCTCGCCCCACTGATCAGCTCGCTCATCATCGGACGCTACTGGACGTCCGCGATCCCCGTGCACTCGATCGTGTTGCTGTGGGTGAGTTTGTGTCAGGTCGTCCCCGTCGGCCTCGGGCACGCCGCCGTGCAACGGATCGCCGTGCTGCACTCGAAGGGAGATGTGATCAATCGCAACCGGGTCGCGGTGGTGTCGTTGATGCTCGGCGCCGTGTTCGGAGTGCTGGTCATCGCGGTGTTCGCGGCGATTCCCGTGCAGCTCGGGGCGGTGTTTCTCGGCAAGGCCGCCTTCGCGCCCGAGGCGCAGACGCTTCTCCGACAGCTCATGCTCCCGGGCGGCATCCTGCTCACCATCCAAGGCCTCATCATCATCGGCGCGGCGATCCTTCGCGGCGTGGGCCAGACCCGAGCCCCGCTCATGCAATCCTTCCTGGGGTACTGCGTGATCGCCGCAGGCAGCCAGTTCCTCCTGGGCCCGGTGCTCGGCCACGGCGTGCGCGGTGTCTGGTGGGGACTGCTCATCGGGTTTGGCGTCACCGCCGTGGCGGTGACGCGGCGCTGCTACAGCGAGCTCCGCCCGAACCTGGCGACGCCCTTCTCAAGACAACTGACGGCTCTTCATTCACAGGAGAGGAGAACCTGACATGAGTACGATCAACCTCAACGACGTCATCCACAAGATCGAAGCCACTGATTCCGACCTCGCGTGCAGCAAGTTCGACGACGTGCGTCTGGCTGGCAGCACGTTCTCGGAGGTCTCGCTCGCCCAGTCGAGCTTCAAGGATGTCCTCCTCGACGGGAGCTCCTTCACCCGGGCCAGCTTCATTGGCGTGAGCATCAGCAACTGCGAGTACGAGGGCATGACCATCGAGGGCATCGATGTGAAGCTCCTGCTCGACACCTACCAGGCCGCGCAACGGGACTCCGGGAAGGGAGACTCGCCGTGAGGGTCGACCCCGACGAGGTGCTGAGGGAGAGCCGCCGCGCGGATCCGGAGACCTGGCAGCTCTTCGAAGCCTTGGAGACGCACCTGGCTCCGCTCGCTGCACGAGCCGATGCGGAGGCGGACATCCCGAGCGAGCTCTGGTCGCTGATGCCCGTCGACCTGCTGAACCGCGTGAACATGCCCGTCTCGTATGGTGGCATCGCGCTCACGTCGACGGCTGTCCGGCGGGCGGTGGTCTTCGAGCGCATCGGACGCATCTGCCCAGCACTTCCGATCGGCCTGCCCGGCCCAGGGCTGTCGTGCCCGCCTGTGCTCGCGCTGGGAACGGAAGAACAGAAGGTCGCCTACTTCCAGCGGTTCCTCGGGCAGACGAGGCCGGTGTGGGGAGCCTTTGCCATCACCGAACCCCAGGGCGGCTCGGATGCCGCCGCCATGCGCACGGTGGCCACACGCGCCGGGGATGACTACGTGCTCAACGGTACCAAGTGCTTCATCACCAGCGGAGGAAGGGCGGACGTCGTCGTCGTGTTCGCCTCGATCGACCCGAGCAAGGGGCGCTTCGCCATTCGCGCGTTCGTCGTGCCGCGCGACACGCCAGGGTTCTCGGTGGACCGCTGCGAGGACATGATGGGGCTCAGGGCGAGCCAGCTCGCGTCCCTCTCCTTCTCCGACTGCCGGGTGCCAGCGACGAACATGCTGGGGCACACCGGCAAACGTGGCCCCCTGATGGACGCCTTCACGGGCGCGCAGGCCGCGTGGGACTACATGCGACCCGTGCTCTCCTCGCTCATCAACGGCGGCTGCCTCGGCATGGTGGACCATGCCGAGCGATGCCTCGACAGCGGCGAGGCGGAGCTGTCACGCACCACGACCGAGCAGGCACGCGAAGAGCTCAACATGTTCCGTGCCCGGATCTGCTCATCGCAGCTCCTGGCGCTCCGTGCCGCATGGAAGTTCGACGCGGGGCAACACGCTTCGACCGATGCGTCGCTGGCCAAGGCGTTCGCGTCCACCGTCTCCATGGAGCTGGCACACCGGCTGTCGACGCTATTCCCGGCCAAGGCCGTCACGGTGGGGGACCGGATCGAACAGTTCTATCGCGATGCCAAGGCCTTCGACATCCTGGAGGGAACCGGTGACATGCAGCGCCTGATGATCGCCAGGGCATACTTGCACTGAGCACCCCGGGCACGCGGGACTCCCCACCCTCCGTTCCCCACTCCGGCATTCGATCAATGCCATTCACGGAGACATCCATGACTCCTCATGAAGATCCTTCTGCTCCGATCGATTTCCGGTGTTCGCCGGTCGCCGAACCCTATGTGAGCGCGGCCCGAGCCGTCGCCAGCGCCATCCGCGATCTTTCCTCGACAGAGCGCGCACACCTGTGGGCGGCGGTCGCGCTCGTGCGGGAACTCGAACTCGAGAGCGTGCTGCCCGAACTCGAGAGCCGCGAAGACGTGCCGGTGCTGCTCTTCCACATGGCCGAGCTGCTCGGACACGCCAACCTGCCGGCTGCATGGCGAGGACTGTCCAGTGCACCGGCCAGGGCCGCGGAGCTTCCTCCATTGGCGGATCTCGTCGCCATTCCGAACGCCAGCGCTACGCAGTGGACGTCGTGGCAGCCCATGGTCGATCCGGCCTGTCCACCGACGATCGCCCTCTTCGACCCGAACGGACCGACCCTGGCTGTTCCTGTCAGCAGGGGGATCTGCGTGTCTGGGCTCACCTGCTCACGGAAGGGCGGCCTGCTCGGCTTTCCCTTCGGCGAGGTGCTCACCTGTTCGCTCCAGCCAGGAGTCACTCGTAGCGACATCGGCATGAGGCCACTGGCGGCGGGAGCCTGGGATACCTACGTCCGCGCGCAGATGGCCCTTCTGTGCGGGCTGATCGTCGGAGCGACGCGGCGGCTCGTCGATGAGGCGTATGCCTATGCCAGAACGCGGCAGTCCGCTGGGAAGCCCATCACTCAGCACCAGGCCGTCGCCGTGCGCCTTGCGGATCTGGCGTTGAACCAGGAAGCGCTCTCGCTCTATCTGACCGCGAGCATCGAGCAGTGCGAACCGCCCGGGATGAAGGGAGGCATCGCGGAGTTCAGCGTCGGCCACGTCGGCGACCTCTCCTTCCGGATCGCGCGCGACGCAGTGCAGACCGCTGCGGGGCACGGATATGTCGAGGGCCTGCCCTTCCGGCGGCTGTTCGAACAGGTCCGGACCCTCACTGTCATGATCAACGCAGTGAAAGCGGGCGCCTTGATGACAGCCGCCCCTTGCTGAGCCCAATGCTTCCGAGGTGTATCGATGACCGCCCCATACCTCCTCCACCACCTGATCGATCGCGCCGCTGAGCGAGCCCCCACCGCCCAGAGCTTGAGGAGCAAGGGGCACATGCTCACGTACGCGCAGCTGGCCACGCTTCAGGACCGCGTCGCGGGCGGGCTGAAAGCCGCCGGGCTGGAGCGCTTTGCGCGCGTCGGGATCTATCTCTCGAAGTCGCACGAAGCAGTCGCGGCCGCGTTCGGGGCCACGAAAGCCGGCTGCTGCTTCGTTCCGATCAACCCCGTCCTCAAGTCCCTGCAGGTCGAGCACATCCTCCTCGATGGAGACGTGGAGATCCTGTTCACGTCCCGGGAGCGTTACCTGTCGCTCCGCGACACACTCTCGCGCTGCCCGATGCTGCGGATGGTCGTGCTGACCTCGGAGAGCTGTCCGCTGGCCGAAGAGGAAACACGGTATGCCCTCCACACGTGGGAGGAGTTCATCTCCACCGGGGCACCCGCGCCGGTCCGGCTCGCCGACATCGACATGGCCGCGATCCTCTACACCTCGGGGAGCACCGGGAAACCGAAGGGGGTGGTGATCAGCCACCGCAACCTTGTGTCCGGAGCGGCGAGCGTTGCGAGCTATCTCGAGAATCGCGCCGACGACCGGCTGCTGGCGGTGCTCCCTCTCTCCTTCGACGCCGGGTTCTCGCAGCTGACGACGACGTTCTATGCGGGGGGCCGCGCCGTCCTCCTGGACTACACGATGCCCACGGAGGTCCTGAAGACGTTGGCTCGCGAGCGCATCACGGGCCTTACCGCCGTACCGCCGCTCTACGTCCAGCTCTCCGAGCTCGAGTGGCCCCGGGAGATCAACGAGCACCTGCGCTACTTCGCCAATACCGGTGGAAAGATGCCTCGTGAGACACTCGCCCGGCTGCGGGCGCGTGTCCCCTCGGCAAAGCCATACCTCATGTATGGACTGACCGAGGCGTTTCGTTCCAGCTACCTGCCTCCGGAAGAGGTCGACCGTCGTCCCGATTCGATTGGACGCGCCATTCCCAATCAGGAGTTGTTGGTGTTGCGTCCGGATGGCACCCCCTGCGCGCCGAACGAACCGGGCGAACTCGTTCACCGCGGCTCCACCGTCGCCCTTGGCTATTGGAAGGACTCCCAGCGGACCGCCGAGCGGTTCCGCCTGCTCCCGAGGAGCCTCAACGGGCTCGTGCTGCCCGAGATCGCCGTGTTCTCCGGAGATAGCGTGCAAATGGACGAGGAGGGCTTCCTCTACTTCATCGGGCGGAACGACGAGATGCTCAAGTCGTCGGGATACCGGATCAGCCCCGTTGAGATCGAGGAGGCGATCTATTCGACCGGGCTCGTGGCCGAGGCTGCCGCGGTCGGCCTTCCCGACGAGCGCCTCGGGCATCGCATCGCCGTGCTCCTCCTGCCCAGGACGCCCTCCGAGTTCAGCGCCGATGGCCTCCTGCGCGCGCTGCAGAAGATGCTGCCTCCCTACATGGTTCCCCACCATGTCGAGGTTCGCGACGAGAGCCTGCCTCGCAATGGGAACGGCAAGATTGATCGCAAGAAGCTCCAGCGGGAGCTCATCGGCGAAGAGACTCATTGACGCATGCTCAGGGAGAAAGGAAATGGAAGCAGCTGAAGCAGCATGGCTCGAGCCCCACGAGAGCGGCACCTGGAGTGGCTGGCCACGGAACGAAACAGGTGAGTTCCTCGTCGGTGGACAACCCCTGTCGCAAGTGGTCGACGCGGTGGGCGGCACCCCCTGTTACCTCTATGATCGGCGGCGGATCACCGAGCGCGTCCAGGGGCTCAGACGTGCACTCTCTCCCATTGTGCGGATCCACTACGCCATCAAAGCCAATCCGATGCCCGCCCTGGTCTGCCACTTCGCGGGGCTGGCGGATGGATTGGACGTGGCATCGGCGGGAGAGCTGCGTGTCGCGCTCGACACCGGCAAGTCCCCCAAGCACATCAGCTTCGCCGGCCCCGGTAAGAGCGAGCGAGAGCTGAAGCAGGCGCACGCGGCTGGCATCCTCATCAACGTCGAGTCGTTTCGCGATGTGCGGCTCCTGGCGGAGATCTCCGACTCAACGGGCCAGCCTGCGAGGGTTTCCGTCAGGGTGAACCTGCCGTTCACGCTCCGCGCTTCAGGCATGAAGATGAGTGGAGGCGCGCAACAATTCGGCGTCGACGCCGAGCTGTTGCCAGAGCTCATCGGGGAGATCAAACACGCCGGGCTCGACTTCGAGGGGTTCCACCTGTTCGCTGGGTCGCAGAATCTCCGTGCGGATGCCATCATCGAGGCGCAATCGCGAAGCTGCGAGCTCGCGCTTCACTGGGCGGAGAAGCTGAACGTACCGCTGCGCTCCCTCAACCTGGGCGGTGGATTCGGCATCCCCTATACGCCGAGCGACAAGCCGCTGGAGGTGCACGCCGTGATCGAGCACCTGAACACGCTCGCCGAGCACGCCCGCGCGCAGCGTCCGGAGATGGAAGTCGTCATCGAGCTCGGACGCTACCTGGTGGGCGAGGCGGGCCTCTACGTGTGCCGCGTGATCGAGCGGAAGGTCTCGCGGGGGCAGGTGTTCCTCGTGACGGACGGGGGAATGCACCATCACCTCGCCGCCTCCGGCAACTTCGGTCAGGTGATCCGCAAGAACTACCCTGTCGCGATCAATGGGAGACAGGGACCAACGGAGGTAGCGAGCGTCGTCGGTCCGCTGTGCACCCCGCTCGACCTGCTGGCCGACAAGGCCCAACTCGCCACCGCGACCGAGGGGGACCTCGTCGTCGTTCTCCAATCGGGTGCATACGGCCGGTCCGCCAGCCCTCGTGGGTTCCTCGGGCACCCGGATGCACTCGAGGCACTCGTCTGATTGCCTAGCCTCCCTGGGCAGACCACTGCTGCAACGTCCGCTGCACGCTCTCTCGAAGCACGTCCCCGCTGGAAGAGAACATGAAGAAGTGGCCCCCAGGGAGCACCTGCAGCGTGCAGGGGCCCGTGGTGTATTCGCGCCACCCTTCCAGAGCCTGTGGCGAGGGTGAGGTGTCCTCCTGGCCGCCCCACACGTTGAAGGGCAGCGAGAGTCCAGGCTCCATCCGCCTGCGATACTCTTCCGCCATCTCGAAATCCGCGCGCAGCACCGGCAGCAGCACCTCCATCAACTCCCGATCTTCGAGAACCTGGGGCGGCGTGCCACCGTACTTCCCGAGCTCCGCGAGGAGCTCGCCGTCTCGCAGCGTGTACAGCTTCCGGCCCTGCATCTGGTGAGGAGAAGCGCCTGCCGCCAGCATCAGCCCGAGTGGCGCCGGAGCTGCCTCCTGCTGCAGCCAGTGAGCCAGCTCCAAGGCGACATAGGTCCCCAGGCTGTAGCCCAAGAAGGCAAAGGGACGATCCAGCAATGGCCGAAGCACGGGCCCCAGCGCTTGGACAAGCTCGGGCACATGACGGCACAGGGGCTCTCGAATGCGCGTTTCCCGCCCGGGATATTGCACCGCGATGACGTCCGCAGACGCCAGCCCCGCTTGGGCCCAGCGCTGGAACACCGATGCAGAGCCCCCAGCGAACGGAAAGCAGAACAGCCGCGCACGTGCGTCAGGCTTTGGGCGCCAGTAGGGGAACCACAATCGGGTAGGTGAACCCGCGGCAGGCGCCCCGCCTGAGGGAAGCGCACTCATGGGGTGTTCTGCCGTTCATCCATGCGCTTGCGCAGACTCAGCGGGCGCATGTCCGTCCAGACACGCTTGATGTACTCGAGGCACTCGGCCTGGGAGCCTTGCGTGCCCGCGTCCCTCCACCCCGGAGCGTTCTCCCGGTCCGCCGGCCAGAGGGAGTACTGCTCCTCATGGTTCACGACCACCTTATAGACAATCCCGCCATCCTGCTCGCTCATGACGACCCTCTTGAAGCTTGCTCAGCAGAAGAAAGGCGAGCCCTCATAGCAGCCACCCTCCATGCCGTCCAGACCTGGGCGCTCATGACGACCCACCGCAGTAGGTTGCGTAGAGATTATTTCCCAGAGTGGATCGTACGATTGATCACTTGACAACCAGGGAAACCTCATGGGTAATGTAGCTCATATGGCTCGAATCATTCTCGTCTCTGGCAAGGGCGGGGTCGGCAAAACAACCGTCGCCGCCGCCACGGGGCTGGCCTCTGCTCAAAAGGGTCACCGCACGCTGGTGCTGTCCTTTGATCTGGCTCACAGCCTGAGTGATTCTTTCGATGTCAGTGAGGAGCTGTTCACCCGCTCCAAGGGGCAGCCCGTCCGGGTGAGAGACAACCTGGACATCCAAGAGATTGATGTCCAGGAAGAGCTGGAACGGAGCTGGAAGGATATCTACCGTTACAGCGCGGCCATCATGATGGGAGGCGGGCTGGAAGGCATTGTGGCGGAGGAGGTCGCCATCATGCCTGGCATGGAGGACGTGGTGGCGCTCATGGAGCTCAACCGCTACGTGTCCGAGCACCGCTATGACGTCATCGTGCTGGATTGCCCTCCCACGAGCGAGGCGCTCCGGTTCGTCAGCATCACGACGACGCTGGACTGGTACGCCCGCAAACGCTTGAACGCGGATCGCAAGCTCGCGCAGGTGATCCGGCCCATGGCCAAGGTGATCGGCGCGGCCGCGCAACAGTACCTGGAGTTCCTCCCGGACGAGCGCTACTTCTCCGCGCTGCAGGGGCTGTTCAAGCGGCTCGAGGGCGTGGAAGCGCTGCTGCGCGATCCGAAGGTCACCACCGTACGACTCGTCACCAACCCGGAGAAGATGGTGGTGCGCGAGACCCAACGTGCCTTCATGTACTTCTGCCTGTACGGGGTGACCATCGACTCGGTCGTCATCAACCGGTTGCTCCCCACGGGCGAGGGCTACTTCGAGGCCTGGGCCAAATCCCAGGCGAAGTACTCCACGGACATCCAGAACTACTTCGACCCGGTTCCCGTCTCCCGGTTGCCCTTCCTCTCCGCGGAAGTGGTGGGCCAGGAGCAGTTGGAGACCTTCGCGCGGATGCTCTACGCCGAGCGCGATCCCGCGGGCTTCTTCGTCAACCTGCCGGCCTATGGCTTCGCCAAGGAGTCCGAGGGCCATTACCGGCTCGAACTCAAGCTGCCCTTCGTGATGAAGGATCAGATTGACGTCTCCCGGCACCATGAGGATCTCGTGGTGCGCATCGGCACCTTCAAGCGCAACATCCTCCTGCCACGCTCCGTCGTGAACCTGGACGTCATCAGCGCCCGAATGAATGAAGACCGGCTGACGGTCCGCTTCGCTCGCGCCTGATCCCAGCGCTACCTCGCATTGCACTCCAAACGCAGTTCATTCAGGGAGAACCCCGTATGTCCTACGAGCGGCCGTCTGCGAAGAAAACGGGTACCATCTTGAGCAGCATTGGTGAGCAGGCCTCGAGCCCATTGACCTCGGGCAGTCGTGCGCTCGGGATCTTGCGCAAGTATGTGCTGAGAGCCAACGCGGAGTTGCTCACGGGCTGCCTGGAAATCGTTCAAGGGGAACTCCAAGACATCGAGGAGGGCGAGGCCAAGGCCAAGGTGCGAGCCGCCCCCTCGAAGATCACCGTGGACTGACCCTCCAGCTCACGCTGCCCACCATCGACCGGCTCCATGACTCGACCCGATCTCGTACCCGTGGGGGAGTTGCCTCCCCTGGGTGTCGTTCCCCGGCGAATGCATGCTCAGGTGATCCGGCGCGAGCGCTTCGGCGCTCCGTCCTCCGCGTTCCAATTCGAGATCGTGGATGTTCCCGAGCCCGGACCCGACGAGGTGCTGGTGGCCGTGATGGCGGCGGGGGTCAATTACAACAATGTCTGGGCGGCCCGGGGCTACCCGGTGGACGTGATCGCGCAACGCCGGCTCCAGGGTGGAGAGGACGAGCCTTTTCACATTGGAGGCTCGGATGCCTCCGGGATCGTCTACCAGGTGGGCTCCGCGGTCCGTCATGTCCGTGTCGGAGACGAGGTCATCCTCCACTGCGTGCAGTGGAAACAGGATGATCCGTGGATCGCCGCTGGCAGAGATCCACTCGGAGCATCCTCGAGCCGGATCTGGGGTTTCGAGAGCAATTGGGGCTCGTTCGCCCAGTTCACCAAGGTCCAGGCCCGCCAGTGCCAGCCACGTCCCCGCCATCTTTCGTGGGCACAGGCGGCCTCGTACCTGCTGTGCGGAACGACCGTCTACCGCATGCTCCATCATTGGCAGGGGAATACCCTGCACAAGGGGGACGTGGTGCTGGTGTGGGGAGGGGCCGGAGGGCTCGGGGTGCTGGCGATCCAACTCGTGCGGCTCGGAGGGGGCATCCCCATCGCCGTGGTGAGCAGCGAGGAGCGGGGCCAGTTCTGTGTGTCCCTGGGTGCCGCGGGCTACATCAACCGCAAACACTTCTCGCACTGGGGCGCGCTCACCCACGAGATCAATACCCCGGAGGCCTTCTCGGCTTGGGCGAAGGAAGCGCGCAAGTTCGGCCGCGCCATCTGGGAGATCTCCGGGCGCAACAACAACCCCCGCATCGTCATCGAGCATCCAGGCGAAGAGACGCTCCCCACCTCCCTGTTCGTCTGTGACACGGGCGGCATGGTGGCCATCTGCGCGGGGACCTCGGGCTACAACGCCACCCTGGATCTGCGTTACCTGTGGATGAGGCAGAAGCGGCTCCAGGGCTCCCATGCGGGCAATGATCACGACGCCGAGCGCTTCAACGCGCTGGTGCAAGACCGCAAGGTGGACCCTGTGCTCTCGCACGTCTTCTCCTTCGAACAGACGGGCGAGTGCCATCAACTCATGGCCGACAACCGCGCGCCGGTGGGGAACATGGCGATCGTGATCGGGGCCTCGCACCTGGAGCCCACGGGGCCCCGCTCCCCTGCCTGGCAGTGAGAGCCGTTTCTTCGTGACGCTGCCCCTCAGGAGTCCTGTCCATGAGCATCGTGGAGTTGACAGTTCCGCGTCTCGGCGAAGGAGTTCTCGTGGTGCGCGTGCGCCGGTTCTTCAAGAGCCAGGGCGAGACCGTGCGCCAGGATGACAAGCTCTACGAGATCGAGACGGACAAGGCCGGGATCGAGATCGAGAGCCCGCACGAGGGCCGGCTCGTGGAGTGGCTGGTGGACGCCGACGCGTTCGTCGAGGTGGGGGCTCCCCTGGGCCGGATGGAGGTGGTGGAGAGGCCGCAAGACGCTCCGGAGCCTGGGAGCGCGTTCACACTGCGGCCCCTCTCGGAGCGCCAGCAGCGGCTCAACCACCACCTGAGGCGCAGCGCCGAGGAAGCCATCCCCGCCACCATGGCGCGCGAGCTGGACTGGGGCCGGTTGCGCCAGGGCATGCGGGCGCTCGTGGAGAAGCACCCGGGACTGGCGTTCTCCGAGTTCCAGGTGCTCGCGTACTGCCTCGCCCAGGCCGCGCGCTCCCATCCCCGGTTCCGCTCGACGCTCGCCGATCCACGGACACTCCGGGAGTTCTCCCACCTCAACCTGGGGATCGCCGTGGAACTCCCGGAGGACGGACTCACGACGGCCGTGCTCCGCGAGGCGGACACCCTCGCCTTCCCTGACCTGGTTCAGGCATCGAGCGAAGCCATCCAGCGCGCCCGCTCCGGCGAACTCCAGATCACCGCCTCCACGCAGGTGCTGGTCACGTACCTGGGGGATCTCGGCGTCCACCAGGCAACCCCGCTGCTGATGACTCCGGCCGTGGGCGTGCTCTTTATCGGAGCGCCCTTCCGGCGCGGTGACGAGCAGTTGGCGAACATCGCGCTGACGTTCGATCACCGGGTGATCAACGGCGTGGGGGCCGCTCGCTACCTGGAGGACGTGGCCGCGCAGATCGAGCGGCTCGCGCCGGACCGCGCCGCCGTGGTCCGGCTGAGCACCGCCGTGCCAGCACAGTCCCCGGAGGTGGGCACTGGGTTCGAGGCCCGGCTGCGTGCGTGTCTGGCGCCCCTGTTGGAGGTGCCCGCGGAGCAGATCCCCTCCGATGCGCCCCTTGGCACGTTGGGAGTCACCTCCCGAGGGATGATCGCGCTCCAGAAGCGGCTCGAGGAGGAGTTCGGACAGGCGGTGCCCCTGGTTGCCCTCTGGGACCACCCCAACGTTCATGCGCTCGCCCAGTATCTGGGCTCGCATCGCGCTCCCGAGCCCACTCCTGCTGCTGTCGCGGAGCCCTCCGGGAAGTTCCAGGAGGCGCTGGAGCGGGTGGAGCAGCTCTCGGATGAACAGATCGAGGCCCTGCTCGCCCAGCGGACCGGCTCTCCGGGAAGGAGCGAGCCATGAACGAGCAGGAGCGAGTCGAACGACTGACGCCGCTGCAGCGCGCCTTCCTCGCACTGGAGCAGGCGCAGGCACGCATTGCGCGGCTGGAGCAGGCCCAGCACGAGCCCATCGCCGTGGTGGGGATCGGCTGCCGGCTTCCCGGGGGCGTGCACTCCCCCGCGGAGTTCTGGGAGTTGTTGGCCCAGGGGCGCGACGCCATTGGCGATCAGCCTGGGGACCGCTGGGACATCGACGCCTTCTACGATCCGGACCGCGGCGCGTCCGGAAAGATCTATGTCCGCCAGGGCGGATTCCTCGACAGCGTCGATACGTTCGACAGCCTCTTCTTCGGCATCGCGCCGCGCGAGGCCATCCAGATGGATCCCCAGCAGCGGCTCGCTCTGGAGCTGGCCTGGGAGGCCCTGGAGGACTCGGGCGTGCGTCCGGAGACGCTGCGGGGCTCGATGACGGGCGTCTTCCTGAGCGCGTGCTGGAACGACTACGCCACGCTCAAGCACAAGGCCGGAACACGCATCATCGAGCAGCACACCGCCACGGGCGAGCACTTCAGCATCATCTCCAACCGCATCTCGTTCGTGCTCGGGCTGAACGGACCGAGCATGACGGTGGACACCGCCTGCTCCTCCTCGCTCACCACCGTGCATCTGGCCTGCCAGAGCCTGCGCAGCGGGGAGAGCACTCTCGCCCTCGCCGGGGGCGTCAACCTCATCCTCGCCCCGGACAGCAGCGTGGCCATGGCACGCCTGGGAGCGATGGCCCCGGATGCGCGCTGCAAGGCCTTTGACCACCGGGCCAACGGCTATATCCGGGGCGAGGGGGGCGGAATCGTGGTCCTCAAGCCCCTTGCGGCCGCCCTGCGCGACAGCGATCGCATCTACGCCACCGTCCGCGCGAGCCATGTGAACCAGGATGGGGCGAGCAGCTTCCTCACCGCCCCGAGTGGCACAGCCCAGCGGCAGTTGCTGCGTTCGGTCCTCGCACACGCCCGCGTCAAGCCGGCCGACATCGACTACGTGGAGGCCCATGGGACGGGCACCGAGGTGGGAGATCCCATCGAGGCCCAGGCCCTGGGAGAGGTGCTGTCCGAGGGCCGCCCCGCCGAGCGGCCCTGCCTCATCGGCTCCGTGAAGACGAACATCGGCCACCTCGAGTCCGCCGCGGGTATCTCGGGCCTCATCAAGGTGGCGCTCTCCCTCGCCCACCAGCAGATCCCCGCCAGCCTTCACTTCGAGAAGCCCAATCCCGCCATCGACCTCGAGCAACTGAAGCTCTCGGTCCCGGTGTCGCTCACCCCTTGGCCCCAGCGGCAGGGGCCTCGGCTGGCGGGAGTGAGCGCTTTCGGGTTCGGCGGCACCAACGCCCATGTCGTACTCGAGGAGGCACCGGCCCCGCCCGAGGCGCCGCAGGCGATCGGGGGAGCGGAGCGCTCGCATCAGATCGTGTGCCTCTCCGCCAAGAGCGAGGAGGCGCTGGGACAGCTCGCCGACAAATGGGTGCGCGCCCTGGAGCGACCCTCCCCGGTGGCGCTGGCGGACCTGGCCTACAGCGCCAATACGGGACGGCAGCACTTCGAGCACCGGCTCGCCGTGGTGGCACAAGACACCGGGGAGTTGAAGGCCAGGCTGAAGCAGTACGCGAAGGAAGGCGCAGCGCCAGATGTCTGGAACGGCCGGGCCCGCATGAACGCGCGCCCGCGAATCGCCTTCCTGTTCACTGGCCAGGGCTCGCAGTACCCGGGCATGGCCCGGCAGCTCTACGCCAGCTCGCCCGTGTTCCGGGAGTCGATGGATCGCTGTGAGGCCATCCTTCGGCCGCTGTTGGGCACCTCGCTGCTCGACACCACGACTCGGCTGGACGAGACGGCTTTCACCCAGCCGGCGCTGTTCGCCCTCGAGTACAGCCTGGCCGTCCTCTGGCGCTCCTGGGGAATCGAGCCCGACTACGTGCTGGGCCACAGCCTGGGTGAGTACGCGGCCGCCTGTGTCGCCGGTGCGTTCAGCCTGGAGGAGGGACTGCGGCTGGTGAGCCAGCGCGGCCGGTGGATGCAGGAGCGCGTGGAACCGGGCGAGATGGCCATGGTCTATGGCGAAGAGGCGCGGGTGAGGGAGGCGCTCACCCCCTTCGCCGGACGCATCTCCATCGCCGCCATCAACGGACCGGAGAGCATCGTCATCTCGGGCCGAGCCGGTCAGGTGAAGGACGTCCTGGAGACGCTCAACCAGCGGGGACTGGAGACCCGGCTGTTGCGGATCGCCTATCCGGGCCACTCGCACTTGATGGATCCCATGCTCGGCGCGTTCGAGCAGGCGGCGCTGCAGGTGAGGTTCACGCCCATGAAGCTGGGGCTCGTCTCCAACGTGACGGGGGACGTGCTCGGCCCCGAGGCCTTGAGCGCCGAGTACTTCTGCCGCCATCTCCGGGAGACGGTCCGCTTCGCGGATGGGATGCGCAGCCTGGGCCGGCGGGGCGTGGAGATCTTCCTCGAGGTGGGGCCCAAGCCCACGCTGGTGGGGATGGGGCCGCAAACCCTGTCCGCCCCGGAGCTGAGCTGGTTGCCCAGCCTGCGTCCAGATCAGCCCGACTGGGCCCAGCTCTTGACGAGCCTCGCGCAGTTGGAGGTGCGCGGGGTACCCGTGGATTGGTCTCGCTTCGATCGGCCCCACGCGAGGCGCCGGGTGTCAGTGCCCACAGTGGCGTTCCAGCGCCGCCGCTATTGGCTCAGCCCGCCTGCCCCTGAGGCCCCCGCTCCTCGACTCGAGCCCGGCGCACACCCCCTATTGGGGCGGCGCATGGTCTTGGCGGGCTCCCAGGAGCTGCGGTTCGAAGCCCGGCTCGATGAGCCCACGGTGGCACTGCTCGCCCAGCACCGTCTGTTGGAGACGTCCCTCATGCCCGGGGCGGCGTTCCTCGATGCAGCGCTTGCCGCCGGGCGCGCGGCCCTGGGGACTCCCCGGTGTGGCCTGCGAGATGTCTCGTACGTCCAGCCCCTGTTCCTGTCCGGGAATGAAGTGCCCTGGCTCCAGATCGTCGTCGGGCCTGTGGAGCATCAGGCGGCGGCTTTCAAGCTCTACGGCCGCACCGGGTCCGAGGGAGACCAGGCTGCGTGGGTGCTGCACTGCGAGGGCACGCTCGTCGCGGACCCGACGCCCGGAGGAACACCCGACCCTGCGTTCGCGGAGTGTCAGAAGCGGTGTCCAGCGCCCGTAGCGAGCGAGGAGTTCGAGCGGTGGCTGGGCCAGCGGGGAATCCAACCCGGTCCAGCGTTCCGCAACATGCACCGCCTCTGGCGGGGAGAGGGAGAGGCTCTCGGCGAGGTGGTGCTCCCACAGGAGCTGGCCGAGGACTCACGCTGGGCAGGCTTTCACCCTGCCCTGCTCGATGCATGCATGCAGACCCTCGCCGCCGCGGCCACGTCCTCGCAGCCGCCGGCACCCGCGATGGCCCTCGGCCTGCAGGCCTTGTCCCTCCATGCGCCCATCGGCTCGCGCGTCTTCTGCCACACGCGGCTCCGCCCCCAGGGTGACGCCCACGCGGCCGTGCAGAGCTTCGATTTCCAGGTGTTCTCCGAGGCAGGCGAGCGCCTCGCCACGCTGAACGGGCTCCAGTTGCGACCCGTGTCCCTGGACACGCTGCGCGCGCGCCTGGAGGACAGCTCCTCCGAGTGGTTGTACGCCCCAGGGTGGCGAGCCGCTCGCGAGAGTGAGCCTCAGAGCGAGCAGACACGCACCTCGGGACGGTGGCTCCTGCTCGCTGACACGCGGGGGACAGCGCAAGGAGTCGCGAAGCTGCTGCGCGAGCAGGGCCAGGAGTGCATCTGGGTGCAGCGGCGCGACGAGTACCAGGAGGTGTCACCCGGCGTGTTCTCGGTCGATCCATCTCGGCGAGAGCACTTCGAACGATTGTTGGCGGTGTTGCGGCGTGACGGCTCGCCCCTCAAAGGGGTGGTCCACTTGTGGACGCTGGATGAAGAGACCTCTCCGGAACCCACCCTCGGAGCACTGCAGGATGCCACCCGGCTCGGGTGCCAGAGCACACTCCACCTCGTGCAGGCGCTGATCAGCGCGGCCCTTCCGACACCACCATCTCTCTGGTTGGTGACGCGCGGAGCCCAGGGGTTCGGCACAGAGGGTGCGCCCGTCACTCCCCTCCACGCGGCGCTCTGGGGACTGGGACAATCCATCGCCACCGAGCACCCCGAGTTCCGCACGGTCCGCGTGGACCTGGATCCCTCGGGTCCGGACACGGAGGCCTCGTTCCTCGTCCAGGAGCTGCTGCGGGTAGAGAGCCCCTCGGAGAGCGCCCTCGCCCTGCGCGGGGGACGGCGCTACGTCTCACGGCTCTCGCGGCTCCCCAAGCTGGCACCAGGCCAGCAGCTACCCATCCGCGCCGATGCTACCTATCTCATCACCGGAGGGCTCGGGGGCATCGGCCTGGAGACGGCTTCCCGGCTGGTGGAGTGGGGAGCGCGTCACCTCGTGCTCGTCGGCCGAGGAGCGGGCTCGGACGAGGCGCGAGCCCAGCTCGAGCAACTTCGAGCCCAGGGAGTGGAAGTACTCGCCTGGCGGGCCGACATCAGCGTGGAGGAACAGGCCGCCGCGATGCTCCAGCAGGTGGAGCGGACAATGCCGCCCCTGCACGGCATCATCCACGCAGCAGGCGTCTTCGCGGACCGGCTGCTGCACGATCACCAGTGGGCACTCTTCGAGACGGTGTTCGCACCCAAGCTGGCAGGGGCCTGGAACCTGCATCAGCTCACCCGGAAGCTGCCGCTGGATTTCTTCGTCCTCTACTCCTCCGTCGCGAGCGTGCTGGGGCTGACGGGGTTGGGCAACTACGTCGCGGCCAACGCATTCCTGGATGGACTGGCGCGCTACCGGCACCAGCTCGGACTGCCCGCGCTCAGCGTGAGTTGGGGGCTCTGGGCCGATACGGGGATGACGCGCCGGGTGGGAGGACACCGGACGTCCCAGTTGCAGGGCCACGGCCTGAGCGCCATGGAGCCCTCCCGAGCGTTGGACTGTCTGGCGCGCCTGCCAGCCCGTGAGCCCCACGTCTGCGTGGTGGACATGCACTGGGAGGACTACCTGCGGCAGTTTCCCGCTGGGCAGGCTCCGCTGTTGATCGAAGAGCTCGTCACGAAGACCGCCGCGAGCCCCCACCGCTCTCGCCAGCACCCTCCCACCAGCGGGATCGATCTGGCGGGTTATCTGCGCACACGCATCGCCCGGACCCTGCGCATGGCGGAGCATGAACTCGATGCCCGATCGCCGCTGATCCACTTTGGCCTCGACTCGCTCATGGCCGTGGAGCTGCGGAACAAGATCCGAGCAGAGCTGGGCACCGACATTCCCCTGCTGGCCTTCCTCGGAGGCTCGACGCTCGAGGAGCTCGTGGCGCGAATCACCACGGCCCGGAAGCCCCCTGCGCCTGCCGCGGCTCGTTCGCTGCGGCCCGAGGAAGCCCGGGGACTGCTGGCCAACCTGGAGCAGCTCAGTGAAGCCGAGGTGGAGCAGCTCATCGGGGACCTCTCGAGAGAGCGCAAGGTGCTCGAATGATGCCCGCCCCACCCTCCGACAGGCGCGCACTGCTCGCGGAGCTGTTGCGCCGGCGAGCCGAGTCACCCCAGGTCCCCTTCCCGCTGTCCCCAGGCCAACAGGGCCTTTGGTTCCTGTGCCGCAACACTCCGGAGGATCCGGCCTACAACGTGGCGTTCGCCGCCCGGAGCACCACGACGCTCGACATCGATGTCCTGCGCCGCTCCCTGGAAGCGCTCGTACGCCGGCACCCGAGCCTGCGCACCATCTTCCGCGAGCAGGAGGGCCAGCCCGTCCAGGAAGTACTCAGCACGCAGCCGCTGCACTTCGAGCAGGTTCCGGTCCAGGGACAGGATGAAGAGACGCTGCGGAGGTCCGCCACCGCAGCCTTGAAGCGGCCCTTTGATCTAGAGCGCGGGCCCCTGCTGCGCGTCACCCTCTTCAGCCGCAGTCCCTCCGAGCACATCCTGCTGCTCGCCATGCACCACCTCGTCTGCGACGGCTGGTCGTACTGGCTCATGCTCGACGAGCTGGTCCGCCTGTACGCAGCCGGGGGGGATGAACTGAGCGCGGGGCTCACGCCCCTCGCGCACACCTACGAGGACTTCGTCCGCTGGAAAGCCGGGCAGCTCGCGGGCCCCGAGGGGGAGCGCCTCTGGTCTTATTGGCGCCAGCAGCTCGCGCTCCCGCTGCCCGAGCTTCAGTTGCCCAGCGATCGGCCCCGGCGTCCAGACTCGCTCCGCGAAGGCGCCTCGATTGACTTCACGCTGTCACCCGAGCTGAGCCAGTCCCTGCGGGCATTGGCGCGGGCCGAGGGCACCACCCTCTACACGCTGCTGCTCGCGGCGTTCCAGGTTCTCCTCTCGCGATGGTCAGGCCAGCGGGATCTGCTCGTGGGCTCGCCGGTGACGGGTGAAGGCCGAGCCCGCGCTGAGCTCTCCAACGTCGTCGGCTTCATGATCGACACCCTGGTGCTGAGGTGCCAACTCGAGCCCGGACAGGACTTCCGCTCGCACCTGTCCCGCACTCGCGAGACCGTGCTGGGCGCGCTCGATCATCAGGGATTCCCCCTGCCGCTGCTCACCGAGCGCCTGCGGCCCCAGCGTGCGGGCACCCCCACCTCGCTGTTCCAGGTCCTCTTCCTGCTGCACCGGCCTCAACAGTTCGAGGAGGCCCTGTCCCTGCTCGCGCCTGGCGCTGCCGCGGCCCGCGTGGACGCGGCGGGGCTGGTGCTCGAGCCCTTCGAGATTCCCCAGCAGGAGAACCAGTTCGAGCTGTGCCTGGAGCTGTGGGACGCGCCCTCCGCCCTCTCAGGCACCTTCAAATACGACACGCGGTTGTTCGATCGCGCCACCCTCGATCGAATGATCGGCCACTTCCGGACCTTGCTGGAGTCGATCGTCGCCCAGCCCGGAACGTCCGTGGACGCCTTGGCGCTCCTGCCCCAGGAGGAGCGGCAGCGGCTGCTCACCGAATGGAACGCGGGAGGCGAACCGTTCCTGGGCACCGCGTGCCTGCACGAGCTGTTCGTGGCGCAGGCCCGGAGGACTCCCCAGGCCATCGCGGCCGTCTCGGGCCGGGAGCGCCTCACATATGCCGAGTTGGACAAGCGCTCCACCCAGCTCGCGGGCCGGCTCCGGGCACTCGGGGCGGGGCCCGAGGAGCGCATTGGCGTATGCCTGCGGCGTGATACGGGGCTCGTCACCGCACTCCTGGCCATCCTCAAGGCGGGCGCGGCGTACGTGCCGCTCGATCCCGCCTACCCCGCCGAGCGCCTGCGCTTCACCCTGGAGGATGCGGGCGCGCGCCTCACCCTGACTCAGTCCGCATATGCGTCCCTGCTGCGTGGCACGGCGTCGCGGCTCATCGAGCTCGACTCCGAGGACTGGGAGGCGGCAGGGCCCGACGCAACGCCTCTTCCGTCCGGGCTGTCTCCCTCCCACCTCGCCTATGTCATCTACACCTCCGGCTCCACCGGACGGCCCAAGGGCGTGGCCATCGAACACCGGAGCGTGGTGGCGTTCCTCGACTGGGCGGCGCGCGTCTTCCCGGCCGAGCAGCGGGCAGGGATCCTGGCCTCGACCTCCGTGTGCTTCGACCTGTCCGTCTTCGAGCTCTTCCTGCCGCTGGCCACGGGCGGCAAGGTGATCCTCGCGGACAACGCGCTGGCGCTGCCGTCCCTGGAAAATGCCAGCGAGATCACGCTGATCAACACCGTCCCCTCCGCCATGGCCGAGCTGCTGGCGGACCGGGGGCTGCCCGCGTCGGTGAAGACCGTCAACCTGGCAGGCGAGGCGCTCCACCGCTCGCTGGTGGAGGACCTCTACGCGCGCACGCAAGCCGAGCGCGTCTACAATCTCTATGGGCCCACGGAGGACACCACCTACTCGACCTTCGCGCTCATCGAGCGAGGACAGGCCACACCTCCGGCGATCGGCCGGCCCATCCAGTACACGCGCGCCTACGTGCTGGATCACCTGCTGCACCCCGTCCCCATCGGAGTACCCGGGGAGCTCTACCTGGGGGGCTCGGGGCTGGCGCGAGGCTACCTGGGCAGGCCCGAACTCACGGCGCAGCGGTTCATCCCCGATCCCTTCAGCTCCGAGCCGGGCGCGCGCCTCTACCGGACGGGAGACCTCACGCGCTACCGGGGAGATGGAACGCTCGAGTACCTGGGCCGCATCGACCACCAGGTGAAGATCCGGGGCTTCCGCATCGAGCCCGGAGAGATCGAGCAGGTGGCCAGCCCCTTTCCAGGCCTTGGCCAGATCGCCGTGATGGCGGAAACGGGAGCGGGAGGAGAGCCCCGGCTCGTGGCCTATGTGGTCCCCGCGGCCGGTCACACGGTCTCACTCCCCGGGCTGCGCACCTTCCTCAAGGAGCGGCTGCCCGCGCACTTCATCCCCTCCCTGCTGGTACCGCTGGAGGAGATGCCACGCACGCCGAACGGGAAGATCGACCGGCGGGCCCTTCGTGCCCCCGAGCACCCCACCGAGGATCCGGCCCTGCAAGCCCGGCCCCAAGGTCCGCTCGAGGAACTCCTGGCCTCACTCCTCGGCGAGCTGTTGGGCGTGAGCGCACTCGGCCGTCACACCGACTTCTTCGAACAGGGAGGCCACTCGCTGCTCGTCGCACGGGCGATCTCGCGCATCCGCAAGAGCCTCGGGCGCGAGCTGCCGATGCGCGCGTTGTTCGACTTCCCCACGCCCGCCGGGCTCGCGCGGCACTTGGAGACGCTCCGGAGCGTGGGGCGCTCTCTGCCTCCTCCGAGAAGGCTCGAGAGGACCCCGGATGCGCCCCTGTCCTCGGCCCAACGCCGCCTGTGGTTCCTGCATCAACTGAACGCGGGCCCCGTCTACCACATGCCCTTCGCGCTGAGGCTCACCGGTCCACTCGATGCGGCCGTGCTGGAGCGATGTGTCGCGCGACTCGTGAAACGCCACGAGATCCTCCGGACCTGCTTTCCCGAGTCCGGGGGCGTTCCCGTCCAGCGGCTGCAGTCTGGACCCGGGTTCATCTTCCAGCACGTGGAGGGCGAGGCGCTCGGGTTGACGAGCACGGAGGCGGAGCGGGAATGGCTCGAACAGGAGGCCCGCCGCCCCTTCGAGCTCACCACGGGACCGCTGTTCCGCGTGACCCTCGTGCGCCATACCGATCACGAGTGGCTGCTGCTCTTCGTCCTGCACCACCTCATCGCGGATGGGGAATCCATGCGCGTGATGGCCGAGGAGCTCTCCCAGGACTACGCCGCGGCCCTGGCTGGACAGGAAGCAGAGCGGCCCGAGCTGGCCTTCCAATACTCGGACCATGCTCACTGGCAGCGGCAGTGCCAGGACTCCCCCGCGATCCAGCAGGGGCTCGACTTCTGGCGCACCCAGCTCCGGGATGCCCCGCTCGCCCTCGAGCTGCCCACGAGTCATGCCCGGCCCGCGGTGCAGACATTCCAGGGCCGACAGTACTCCTTCACCCTTGAGCGCGAGCTGGGAGATGCCCTGGGCCGGCTCGCCCGGAGCTCCCACGTCACGCCGTACATGGCGCTGCTGAGCGCCTTCGCGATCCTGCTCTCGCGCTACAGCGGCCAGGAGGATCTGATCATCGGATCACCGAGCGCAGGCCACCGCGCCGAGTTCGAGCCGATGATGGGGCTGTTCGTCAACCTGCTGCCCCTGCGTCTCCGGCTGTCGGGCGATCCCTCCTTTGGAGCGCTGCTCGCATCCACCCGTACCATCGCCCTCGACGCCTACACCCATCAGGAGGTGCCCTTCGAGCAGATCGTCGAGGCGCTGGGCGTGCCCAGAAGCGTGGACCGCTCGCCGCTGTTCCAGGTGGCGTTCTCGGTGCAGGACGCCCTGGAGCGCAGCCTCCGCCTCCCAGGCCTGCGAGTGCGTCCGCTCAACGTGGACCCCGGCACCTCGCGCTTCGAGCTGAGCCTGGTGTTCGAGGAGCACGACGGGCAGTGGAAGGGAACCTTCGAGTACAACAGCGCGCTCTTCGAGGCTTCCTTCATCCAACGGATGGCCGAGCACCTGCGCGTCCTCCTGCAAGGAGCGGTGGACGCGCCGGATGCGCGCATCTCCGAGCTGCCCCTGCTGTCTCGCGCCGAGCGTCACCAGGTGTTGGTGGAGCGCAACCTGGAGAAGCACGAGTTGCCCGAACCCGCGCTCGTCCACCACCTCATCGAAGCCCAGGTCCTGCGCACGCCGGATGCCCTCGCCGTCGCCTTCCAGGACGAGGTGCTCACGTACCAGCAGCTCGACAGCCGCGCCAACAGGCTTGCCAACGCCCTGCGCCGCCAGGGTGTGGGCCCTGACGTCATCGTCGCGCTGGGCCTGGAGCGCTCCACGGAGCTGGTGGTGGCCATGCTCGCTACCCTCAAGGCCGGCGGGGCGTGGCTGCCGCTGGAGCCCTCCCTCCCCCTCGAGCGCCTCGGCGCTCTCATCTCGGATGCCCGGCCGCGCGTGTTCCTCACGCACTCCCGCGCGCCTCGCCCCAGCCTGCCCGCCGGCACGTACGTCATCGTCCTGGACGAGCAGCGCGCCCTCATGGAGGAAGGGCCCGAGGAGAGTCCACGGGTCGAACTCGATGGCGAGCACCTTGCGTACGTCATCTACACCTCGGGCTCCACGGGCCGCCCCAAGGGAACGCTGCTGCGGCACCGAGGGCTGTGCAACACCGCGCTGCAGATCGCCAGCGCCATGGCGCTGCACCCCTGCAGCCGCGTCCTCCAGTTCGCCTCCGCGAGCTTCGATGCGTCTGTCTGGGAGATCTTCCCCACCCTGATGGTGGGGGCGTCGGTGCACCTCGCCCCGCGCGAAGAGCTGATCCCCGGCGAGGCGCTGCATGAAGTGCTGCGGAGACGCTCCATCACCGCGGCAATCCTTACGCCCTCGGTGCTCGCGCAGCTCGATCCGCGAGGGCTGGAGACGCTGGAGACGCTCGCCTCTGGAGGCGAGGCGTGCACGCCGGAGTTGGTGGAGCGCTGGCGCACCGGCCCGCGCTTCCTCAATGCCTATGGACCCACCGAGGTCACCATCTGCTCCTCGATCGCCATGCACGTGGAGCCGGAGCGCATCACCCTCGGCCGTCCCTTCCACAACGTGCAGGGGTACGTGTTGGACACGCGGCTGCGGCCAGTCCCCGTGGGCGTGCCCGGCGAGCTGTACATCGGTGGGGAGGGACTCGCGCGGGGCTACCTGGGCCGGCCAGAGCTGACGGCCGAGCGGTTCATCCCCCACCCTTTCTCCAACGAGCCGGGCGCGCGCCTCTATCGCACGGGGGACAAGGCGCGGTGGCAGGAGAACGGAGAGCTGGAGTACCTGGGCCGCACCGACTTCCAGGTGAAGCTGCGGGGCTACCGGATCGAACCAGGCGAGATCGAGTCGTGGCTGCTCGATCACCCGGGAATCCGGGAGGCCGTGGTGGTGCGCTCGGGCTCGGCCGGGCAGGAGCGACTCGTGGCCTATGTCGTTGCACGGGCCTCTGCCGGGACGGCACGTCCTGGCCTCGCGGACCTCCGGGCTCACCTGAGAACGAACCTGCCGGAGTACATGATCCCCTCCGCGTTCTGCTTCCTGGACGCGCTTCCGTTGAGCCCCAGCGGCAAGCTCGACAGGCGCGCCCTGCCTCCTCCCAGCAGCGCTCCCTCGGACTCCGAAGCGGCGCCCGTCCTCCCACAGACGGAACTCGAGCGCAGGATCACCGCCATCTGGAAGGACGTGCTGCGCCTGGAGCAGGTGGGCATCCACGACAACTTCTTCGACCTGGGCGGGCACTCGCTGCTGCTGGCGAACCTGCGCACGCAACTGAGGCAACAGTTGTCGGTCGAGGTGTCGATGATCGATCTGTTCCAATACACCACCATCCACGCCCTCGCGGGGCTGCTCGGCAGCCGCCACGAAGCCTCGGCGGACGAGGCCCCCCACGCGCCCGAGAGCCGTGGCCCGCGCCGAGAGCTGGCGCGTCGGCAGCGAGAGCTGCGGGTGGGCCAACGCTCCCGGCCGGACAGCGGAGGCAAACCATGAGCAACCAGCGCGTCTACCTCAGGCCGGACGTCCTCGCGGAGCCCCTGTTCAACCAGTGGTACGCGTGGCCCTACCTCATCGCGCCCGCCTCCGCGGCGATGTACACGGCCAACGTCCACCTGAAGCTCATGCGCTCCTTCGTGGAGGCGCCGGAGATCCACGTCGCCGCGCTCCAGCGCCCGGAGATGCTGGGGGGACCCTTCCTGGGATGCGACCCCCGCCGGGCCCACGAGGTGAAGGCCCTGGCGGATCGGATCACCCAGGAGCACGGCCCGTTGCTGGCTTTCGCCGAGGCGATCAAGAGCCTCGACAAGCTCCTGGAGCAGGACACGCAGGGGCTCTCGCTCGAGCCGCTCTACGCGAAGATCCCCAAGCTCCTGCGGGGGTACGTGGAACTCGTCTACGACGCCAACAACCGCCCCACGTTCCGCCTGCTGGAAGGCCTGCTCTACCGCAGCCCCTTCCATGATCGCTCGTGCCAGAGCCTGTCACTGCTGCGCGTGCAGGGAGACAGCCGGCCCTTCGCCTTCAGCACGCCTCGCCTGGCCGATGCCAGCCGGCTCGAGCTCCCTCTGCCCTTCGAGACGCCCGCGCTAGATGAGCTGTTCGCGATGCGGCGCACGCCGGCTCCTCTGGCTCCGCTCGCGGAGAAGCTCGGCATCCCGTCCCAGCAGGCCGCGCACTTCGCCTCGCTCTTCACACCCGAGGCGCCCGCGCCGCGCCCCTCTTGGGAAGGCCCCGGAACCCGCATCCGCTACTTCGGCCATGCGTGTCTGCTCTTCGAGAGCCGGGACGTGAGCATCCTCGTTGACCCGGTCATCAGCTACCACGCGGACGCGGCCGTGCCCCGCTACAGCTTCGAGGATTTGCCGGAGACCATCGACTACGTCCTGCTGACACACAACCACCAGGACCACGTCCTCTTCGAGACGCTGCTGCCACTGCGGCACAAGGTTCGTCACGTGGTCGTGCCCCGGAGCACGGGTGGCAGCCTGGTGGATCCCTCGCTCCGACTCATCCTGCGCCATACCGGCTTCACTCATGTGATCGAGCTGGGCGAGCTCGAGTCACTCGCCCTTCCCGGCGGCACCCTCACCAGCCTGCCCTTCCTGGGCGAGCATGGGGATCTCGACATCCGCACCAAGAGCGCCTACCTGCTCGAGCTGGGCGGCAAGCGCAGCTTCATCGGGGCGGACCTGAACAACATGGAGCCCGCCGTGTACGAGCACGTCCACTCGCTCACGGGGGACGTCGACCGGCTCTTCCTGGGGCTCGAGTGCGACGGAGCCCCCTTGAGCTGGCTCTACGGCCCCCTGCTGTGCAAGCCCCTGGGCCGGAAGATGGATCAGTCCCGGCGGCTCAACAGCTCGGACTTCCCGAAGACGCGCGAGCTGGTCGAGCGGCTCAACCCCCGCGAAGTCTACGTCTACGCCATGGGGCAAGAGCCGTGGCTGACCCACCTCACCGCGCTCCAATACACCGAGACCTCCAAGCCCATCGTGGAGGCACGGCGGTTGATCGACCACTGCCGCGCCCAGGGGCGGCAAGCCCTGAACCTGTTCGGCAAGCACGACCTCCTCCTGAGCTGACCTTGAGCACCGCCCCCACCGGATCCCTTCCCGAAGCGAACTCGCCCCGCGAGACGGACATCGCCATCATCGGCATGGCGTGCCGCTTCCCAGGCGCCATGGACGTCGACGCCTTCTGGCGCAACCTGCGCGAGGGCGTGGAGTCCATCACCTTCTTCAGCGAGGAGGAACTCACACGCTCGGGCCTGCCATCCGAGCTGATCCGCAACCCGCGCTATGTCCGCGCCGCTGGCATCCTGCAGAACGTGGAGGGGTTCGACGCGGGCCTCTTCGGCTACAGCCCGCGCGAGGCGGAGCTGATCGATCCCCAGCAGCGGCTCTTCCTCGAGTGCGCGTGGGAGGCGCTGGAGAGTGCCGGGTGCGATCCACAGCGTTACCCGGGGACGATCGGAGTCTACGCGGGCTGTGGACTGAACACGTACCTGCTCAACAACCTGGCCACCCACGAGCAACTGCAGGCTTCGGCGCGCGCCTTCCAGGTGCTCATCAGCAACGACAAGGATCTGCTGCCCACGCGCGTGTCCTACAAGCTGAACCTGCGCGGGCCGAGCGTGAACGTCCAGACGGCCTGCTCGACGTCGCTGGTGGCCATCCATGTGGCCTGTCAGAGCATCCTCAACGGAGAGTGCGACGTGGCGCTCGCGGGCGGCGCCTCGGTGCGCGTGCCCCACAAGAACGGGTACCTCTACGAGGACGGGATGACGTTCTCGTCCGACGGCCACTGCCGCGCTTTCGACTCCACGGCCAGCGGCACGGTGGGCAGCAACGGCGTTGGCGTCGTGGTGCTCAAGCTCCTGTCCCAGGCGCTCGCGGACGGGGATGTGGTGGCCGCCGTCATCAAGGGCTCGGCCATCAACAACGATGGATCCTCCAAGGCGGGCTTCACCGCGCCGGGTGTCAACGGACAGCAGGCCGTCATCCAGGAGGCCCACGCCGTCGCGGGCGTCCCGGCCGGCTCCATCACCTATGTCGAGGCGCATGGGACAGGGACGTCGCTGGGAGATCCCATCGAGCTCACGGCGCTGACGCGCGCCTTCCGCGGGACCACGGCGGAGCGCGGCTTCTGCCGGATCGGCTCGCTGAAGACCAACGTGGGCCATATGGACACAGCGGCAGGGGTGGGCGGGGTGATCAAGGTCTCGCTCGCGCTGCAGCACGGGCTGCTGCCCCCCACGCTCAACTTCATCCGTCCCAACCCCGCAATCGACTTCGAGAACAGCCCCTTCGTCGTCAATGACCGGCTCACCCCGTGGCACTCCCAGGGAGGACCGCGGCGCGCGGGAGTGAGCTCATTCGGGATCGGCGGCACCAACGCGCACCTCATCCTCGAGGAGGCGCCTGCCCGGGCACCCACGCCTTTCAGCGACACGCCGCAACTCCTGGTGCTGTCGGCCCAGACCCGCACGGCGCTGGAGTCCTCCGCCACACGACTCGCCCAGCACCTCGAGGCCCATCCCTCCCTCTGCCTGGCGGACGTGGCCCACACCCTCCAGAACGGCCGGACCGAGCTGCCCCACCGGCTGTGCGTGGTGGCCACGAATCCCGCCGACGCGGCCCAGGTGCTCTCAGGCCCGGGCCGGGGGGAGCGACTGCTGTCCGGCTTCAGCGCGGCACGGGATCGACCCGTGGCCTTCCTGTTCTCGGGCGGAGGTGCCCAAGCAGTGAACATGGGCGCCGAGCTGCGGCGGCGAGAGCCCGTGTTCCAGGAGCACGTGGAGCGCTGCTGCGAGCTGCTCCGCAGCCGTTCCGGGCTGGACCTGGAGGCGGTGCTCTACAGCGCGCCCGAGCGCCAGGACGAGGCCGCAATCGCGTTGGGCAAGACGCGGTATGCGCTGCCCGCGCTCTTCGTCACCGAGTACGCCCTGGCCCAGCTCTGGATGTCCTGGGGCATCACGCCCAGCGCCATGCTGGGTCACAGCATCGGAGAGTACGTGGCGGCCTGCCTCGCGGGCGTCTTCTCGCTCGAGGACGCGCTCGAGATCGTCGCGGCCCGCGGAGCCCTCATCCAGGGGCTCCCCCGAGGTGCGAACCTCTCGGTCCCCTTGTCCGAGCAGGAGGTGCGCGCGCGGCTCACGGACGGCCTGTCGCTCGCGGCCGTCAACGCGCCATCCCTGTGCGTGATCTCCGGCCTTCCAGAGGACGTGAACGCGCTCCACCATCAGCTCACGGCAGAGGGCATCGAGAGCCGGTTCCTGCGCATCGAGCATGCCGCGCACTCTCGAGTGATGGACGCGATCCTCGCGCCCTTCCGCGAGCGGTTCACCGGCGTGAAGCTCCACGCGCCCACCCTGCCCTTCTTGTCGAACGTCACCGGGACGTGGATCACCGCTGGGGAGGCCACGGATCCGGGCTATTGGGTGAAGCAGCTCCGGCAGCCCGTGCGCTTCTCCGATGGCATCGCGCAGTTGCTGAAGGATCCCGAGCAACTGTTGCTCGAGATCGGCCCCGGCCGGACGTTGACCACCCTGGCGAGGATGCAGCCGGAGACGGGCTCTCGCACGATTCTCCCGTCGCTGAACCGCCAGCAGGACGCTGCCTCTTCGGAGCAAGCACATTTGCTGGGTACCCTGGGCAGGCTCTGGCTCGCGGGCCGCAGCCCCGATTGGAGCGGGGTGCACGCTCACTCCCGCCGGAACAAGATCCGTCTGCCCACCTATCCGTTCGAGCGCAGCCGCCATTGGATTGACTCCCAACCCCCACGGGCTGCATCCAGCGCGGCGCAGGCCCCCGCCCTGATGCGCAAGCCCGAGCTGGCGGACTGGATCTACCTGCCCTCGTGGCGGCGGACGGTGCCGTTCCTCGCGAGGAGCACGGCGCTCCCCCAGGTCCGCTGCCTGCTGATGATGGACGAGTGTGGTCTGGGCACGGAGCTCCAGGCCCGGCTGGAGGCCGCCGGCGTGCCGCCCATCGTCGTGCGCATGGGCGCGCACTATCACCGTGCGGGCCTGCGGGACTTCACCCTGGCCCCGGGAGAGCCCGAGCACTACCAGCGCCTGCTGGAGACATTGCGGCGAGAGGACCAGTTGCCCGAGGCCGTCCTGCACCTCTGGAACGTAACCCCCGAGGTGTTCCCCTCCCGGCTGCTGGAGGACGTAGAGCCCACCCTGGACCGAGGCCTGCACAGCCTCGTGTTCCTGGCCCAGGCCATCGGCCGCAGTGGCTTCACGCACGCGTGGCGGCTCCTGGTCGTTGCCAACCAGCTCGCCGAGGTGCTCGGCGACGAGGAGTTGCATCCCGTCAAGAGCGCTCTGCTCGGGGCATGCAAGGTCATTCCCCAGGAGTACACGGGCCTCTGGATCCGGTGTGTAGACGTGGTGCTGCCGCCTCCGAGCCGGAGCGGCGAACTCGCCGAGCCGCTGCTCCAGGAACTCAGCCAGCCTGAGGGCGGCGTGCTCGTGGCCTACCGCGGCCGGCACCGGTTCGAACAGTTCACCCGGCCCTTCCGGATGGAAGTCCCCACTGAGAGCACTGCGCGGTTGAAGGAAGGCGGTGTCTACCTCCTGGCTGGCGGGCTCGGGGGCATCGGACTCGCCCTCGCCGGCCATCTGGCGCGCACCGTCCGCGCGAGGCTCCTGCTCACGGGGCGAGGACCTTTCCCCGCGCGCGAGCAGTGGGACACCTGGCTCGCGGAGCACGAGGCGCGGGATGCCACGAGCCAGCGCATCCACCAGCTCCGGGAGATGGAGCGGCAGGGCGCACAGGTGTGGATCGAGCAGGCGGATGTCGCGGATCTCGAGCGCATGCGCACCGTGGTGCGGGAGGCCCTCCGGCGCTTCGGGAGGATCGACGGCGTCATCCAGGCCGCGGGGGTGCTGGACGAGGGAGGGCTCCTCCAGGGCCGGACGCGAGCCTCGCTGAGGCCGTACCTGTCCGCCAGGGTGCACGGCACGCTCGTGCTGCAGCGCGTGCTGGAGGGACAGCCGCTGGATTTCTTCCTGCTCTGCTCGACGCTCGGCACGGAGCTGCACCAGACGAAGTTCGGACAGGTGGCGCACTGCGCCGCGAGCGACTTCCTGGATGCCTTCGCTCCTTTCTTCACCCGGCTGGGGGGAACACCCACGGTGTCCGTCGGCTGGTTCGATTGGAAGGGCACCGGCATGTACCAGCAGGCCACGGAGCGGTGGGCCCAGCGCGGCGGAAGCGCCGGCCCCTCCGTATTCCAGGACGGCGTGAGTCCCAGCGAGGGCGCTCGGCTCTTCGGCGCGCTGCTGCGGCACCCCTTCTCGCGCGTCCTCGTCTCCCCGTTCGATCTGGAGGCGCTCGGACGGGAGGGCATGCTCGACGCCCGGGCCCGGCTGGAGGCCTCCGCGCCCCAAGCCCCTCCGCGCCAGGCCCATCAGCGACCCGAGCTCGGCACGCCGTATGTGGCGCCCGAAGGGGAGCTCGAGAACAAGCTCGCCTCGCTGTGGGAACACTTCCTGGGCATCCAGGGGATTGGCGTCCAGGACAACCTGATGGATCTGGGGCTGCACTCGCTCCTGGCCACCCAAGCCATCTCCAAGCTGCGCAGCGTCCTCCAACTGGAGCTGCCGCTCAGCGTGCTCTTCGAGTACCCGACCATCGCGGGGCAGGCGGCGTGCATCCAGACGCTCATGCGCTCCAGAGCTGCTCCCGCCATTCCTCCCGGGGCCCTGGCCCCCGAGCGCGAGGTGATCGAGCTATGAGGCCCGTCTCGGAGCTGCTGCGCCAGTTGGAGGAGCGCGACATCCGGGTGAGCGTCGACGCGGGAAACCTGCGCCTCGACGCGCCCAAGGGCTCGCTCACCCCAGAGCTGCGCAACGAGCTGAGCCAGCGCAAGTCGGAGCTCATCTCCTTCCTCGGCCAGGCCCGCGCGGGGATGGCAATCAGGAAGTCCGCCGCCCCGCCCGAGCCGCTGCTTCCCGTGAGCCGCGAGCAGCCGCTCCCCCTGTCCTTCGCGCAGCAGCGCTTGTGGCTCATCGAGCGTATGGGGTTTGGGGGCAACGCCTACAACACCCCCGCCAACATGCGCCTCCATGGCCCACTGGAGGCCACGGCCCTGCGCGCCTGCCTCCAGGAACTGGTCAACCGCCACGAGGCCCTCCGCACCCGCTTCCAGGAGACGGACGGCAACCCGACGCAGCATGTGCTGCCACCCACTGCCTACGCGCTCCCAGAGGTGGATCTCTCCCACCTGCCCCCAGTGGAGCGGGAGCGCGAGCTGGCCCGGCTGACGGTCGAGGAGAACGCCCGGCCCTTCGATCTGTCCCGGGGCCTGCTGCTGCGCTCGCGCCTGTTCCGCCTGGACGAGACAGACCATGTACTCGTGAGCACGTTCCACCACATCGCCTCGGATGGGTGGTCGCTGGACGTCTACTTGAAGGAGCTGGTCGCGCTCTACCCGGCGCTGGCCACGCGGCGCCCTTCCCCGCTGCCCCCGCTTTCCATCCAGTACGCGGACTTCGCTGTGTGGCAGCGCCGCTGGCTGCAGGGAGAGCGGCTGGACTCCCAGCTCGCCTATTGGCGCAAGGCGCTCGCGGAACTCGAGCCGCTGGCGCTCTGCACCGACAGCCCCCGCCCCTCCGTCCGCAAGCACGCACCGGGTGCCGGTCAGCGCATCCTCTTGTCCCACTCCCGCATCACCGAGTTGGAGAAGCTTGGGCGCACCCAGGGCGCCACCCTGTTCATGACGTTGCTGGCCGCGTTCCAGACCCTGCTCTACCGCTACACAGGCCAGGATCGCATCACGGTGGGCTCGCCCATCGCCAACCGCAACCGCGCCGAAGTCGAAGGGCTGATTGGCTTCTTCGTCAACTCGCTCGTGCTCTGCGGAGACTTCCGAGGGGATCCTCCCTTCATCGAGCTGCTGCGCCGCACTCGCGAGATGGCGCTCGGGGCGTATGAGCACCCGGATCTGCCCTTCGAGAAGCTCGTGGAGAGCCTGCAGCCCGAGCGCGATCCGAGCCAGAACCCGCTGTTCCAGGTCATCTTCTCCTTCCAGCAGCGCAAGGGCATGGGGGCATCGATCGAAGCGGGTGGGATGACCTTCATTCCCCTGCACTTCGAAGAGAACGCGGCCCGCTTCGATCTGGAGCTGCACATCTGGGAGGACCCCGAGGGCTTCCAGTGCCAGTTCATCTACGACACCGGCCTGCTGCGGGCGGACACCATCACCCGCATGCTCGGCCATTACCAGACGCTGCTGGACGGCATCGTCGCGCAGCCGCACAGCCGGCTGTCCGCGCTCCCGCTGCTCACCCACGCCGAGCAGCGGCAACTCGAGGCCTGGAGCATGGCGCAAGCGTGAGCGCCTCCGCCGTGTCCCACGACGAAGCACCGAAGAGGGTCCCATGTCGAAGGAGCTGATCGTCCAGATGTTCCATCACATCGACAGCAACAATTGGGCGGGGCTTCGTCCGCTGTTCTGCCGGGACGTCATCTACGAGCGACCCGGGTACGCTCCCATCATCGGGGCCCAGGAGTTGCTCGACTTCTACGAGCGCGTGCGCGTCATCGCGGCGGGACGCCACACGATCGACGGGCTGCTCACGGAAGAGGACAGCGCGGCCTGCTGGGGACACTTCGCGGGAACGCACCGCAATGGCACGCCGCTCCAGGTGCGCTTCGCCGACTGCTACACCTTCGAGGATGGAATGATCAAGAAGCGCACCTCCTACTTCTTCACGCCCGCGGTGTGACGGTGCCCACGATGCTGAGCCACCGCGCGTCAGAAGAAGCCGCCATGCCGTCACGCCCTGCCTGCATCCACCACCTCTTCGAGGCCCAGGTGCGCAAGGCCGGTGAACGGATCGCCCTGTCCTGTGGAGACACGCACTGGAGCTACCGCGAGCTGGACGCGCGCTCCAACCGCCTGGCTCACCACCTCGTCCAGCTCGGCGTGGGGCCCGGAGCGCTGGTGGGCGTGTGCATGGAGCGCTCGCTGGAGATGATGGCGTGCATCCTGGCCATCCTGAAGGCGGGAGGCGCCTATGTGATGTTGGACAGGACCTTCCCCCCAGAGCGGCTGGAGTTCTGCCTGCGGGACACACGGGTCTCCGTCCTGCTGAGCACCACGGATGTCGCCGCGCGGTTGCCGCCGCACGAGGCCCGGCTCGTGTGCCTGGACGCGCTGGGGGACACGCTGGCTCGCGCGCCCGAGACCGCCCCTGCCTCCCATGTGACGCCGGAGGATCTCGCCTACGTCATGTACTCGTCGGGCTCCACGGGGACGCCCAAGGCGGTCGAGGTCCCCCACCGCGCCATTCCCGGCTTCATCCTCGGCGTCCGGTACGTCACGTTCGACGAGGAGCAGGTGCTGCTCCAGTACTCCTCCATCTCCTGGGATGCGCTCACGCTCGAGCTATGGCCCGCGCTGCTGTGCGGTGGACGCTGCGTGGTGCACCCCGGCGCGACACCCAACCCCTCGGAGCTGGCGAACGCCATCCAGCGCCAGGGCATCACCACGCTGTGGCTGACCTCCGCGCTCTTCAACCTCTTCATCGACACCATGCCCGAGGCCCTGCGCGGCGTGCGTCAACTGATGACGGGAGGAGACAAAGTATCCGTCGCGCACGTGACCCGGGCGCTTCGGCTGCTGCCGGACACGCGCATCGTCAATGGGTACGGGCCATCCGAGTGCACCGTGTTCGCCACCTGCTACCCGGTGCCGCGGGACTTCGACGCGCGCCGGGAGTCGCTCCCCATCGGCCGGGCCATTGGGGATCGGATCGTCCACCTCCTGGACCGGCACCTCAACCGCGTTCCCATCGGCGTGCCCGGGGAGATCTACATCGGTGGCCCGGCCGTCCCGTGGGGCTACCGGAGCCAGCCCGAGCTGACTGCGCAGAAGCTCGTTCCAGATCCCTTCCGCGAGGAGCCCTCCGCGCGGCTGTACCGGACGGGCGATCGTGCGCGCTACCTGCCGGATGGCACCATCGAGTTCCTCGGCCGGGTGGACCGGCAGGTGAAGATCCGCGGCTTCCGCATCGAGCCCGGAGAGGTGGAGGCCCAGCTCCTCAAGGACCCACGGGTGCGGGACGTGGCCGTGGTGGTACGAGAGGAAGCCCCCAACGACAAGCGGCTCGTCGCCTACGTGGTGCCCGAAGGCCCTGGACTGTCCACCGGGGCGCTGCGCGAGTCGCTCGAAGGCGCCCTGCCCGCCTTCATGGTCCCCTCCGCCTTCGCCCTGTTGCCAGCGCTGCCGCTCACGCAGAACGGCAAGGTGGATGCCCGGGCACTGCCGCCTCCCGAGCACGGCTCCCAGGAGCAGGAGGAGTTCACCGGGCCGCGATCCCCGATGGAAGAGGCCATCACGGGCCTCTTCTCCGGCATGCTCGGCGTCGCGCGGGTGGGTATCCACGACGACTTCTTCGCGCTCGGCGGCCACTCCCTGCTCGCCACGCGGCTCGCCTCCCGGATCCGCAGCGTGTTCGGCGTGGAGCTGCCCCTGGTCAAACTCTTCGAGCTGCCGACCCCTGCGGGCCTGGCCGCCTGGGTCGAGGAACATCTCGAGCGCGGAGCGCGTCCCCTGGCTCCACCCCTGCTGCCCACCTCCACCCGCGAGAGCGTGCCCGCCTCGTTCGCGCAGCAGCGGCTGTGGTTCCTGGAGCAGTTGGGCTCGCTGGGCAACACCTACAACGTCGCCGTCAACCTCCGACTGAAGGGGACGCTGGATCGCGCGGCGTTGGGCCAGGCGCTGGATGAGATCTTCCGCAGACACGAGGCGTTGCGCACCTGCTTCCACGCCTCGGGCGATGAGCCGGTGCAGCGAGTCCTCCCCCTCACGACGTTGGATCTGCCCTCGTGGGATCTGTCGGACCTGTCCGCCGAGGAGCGTCAGCGCGAGCTGCTGCGGATGATCCAGCAGGAGAAGTCCACGCTCTTCGATCTCTCGCAGGGGCCGCTCATGCGCGCGCGTCTGCTGCGGCTGGGCGAGCAGGAGCATGTGCTCTTGGTGAGCTTCCACCACATCGCCTTCGACGGCTGGTCCGTGGGCGTCTTCTCCCGGGAGCTGCGCGCTCTCTACGCGGCGTTCCGCGCCGGCAAGCCCTCGCCGCTGGCAGCGCTGCCCATCCAGTATGCGGACTTCGCGCACTGGCAGCGCGGCTGGCTGCGAGGCCCCGCGCTCGAGGCGATGGTGAAGCACTACCGCGCCGCGCTCGCGGATCTCACCCCGCTCCAGCTCCCCACGGACTTTCCGCGCCCTGCCGTGGAGACGTTCCACGGAGGCTCGCGCCCGTTCCGGCTGCCAGTCCGGCTCACCTCCGCGCTGGAGGAACTGGGCCGTCAGGAAGGTGCGACGCTCTTCATGGTGCTGCTGGCGGGCTTCCAGACGCTCCTGCACCGCTACACGGGCCAGCCCCACATCACCGTCGGCTCGCCAATCGCCAACCGGGGCTACTCGGAGATCGAGAACCTCATCGGGTTCTTCGTCAACTCACTGGTGCTCTCCACTCCCTTCGAGGGGACACCCTCGTTCCGCGAGGTGCTCGCGCGAGCGCGGAGCACGGCGCTGGGGGCATATGCGAACCAGGATCTGCCCTTCGAGAAGCTCGTCGAGGAGTTACAGCCTCAGCGCGACCTCAGCCGCAATCCGCTCTTCCAGGTGATGTTCGCGCTCCAGGAGCGCGAGGCCATGGCGCCTCGCTTCGAGTTGGAGGGGCTCGAGTCCGAGGTGCTCGCATTGGACGAGGCGACCATCCGCTTCGATCTCGAACTCCACGTCTGGCCGAGCGAGGGAGGGCTCCGCGGAGGGTGCCTCTATAACGAGGATCTCTTCCGCCCGGAGACCATCGATCGGTTGCTGTCGCACTTCCAGACGCTCCTGGAGGCCGCCGTGGTGGCTCCGGACGAGCCCGTCTCGCGGCTGCCGCTGCTGTCCTCCGCCGAGCGTGAGCGGGTGCTGAACGAGTGGAACGACACGCGGGTGCGTTACCGCCGCGCCTGCATCCATGAGCTCTTCGAGGCCCAGGCGGCCCTGACGCCCCAGCAGACGGCGCTCGTCTTCGACAAGGCGGGCCGGGAGTCGCAGGCCTTCACGTACCAGGAGCTCAACGCGCGCGCCAACCAGGTGGCGTGGCACCTGCGCCGGCTGGGCGTGGGGGTGGAGGACCGGGTCGGCGTCTGCCTGGAGCGCTCGCCCGAAATGGTCATCGCCCTGCTGGGCATCCTCAAGGCGGGCGCGGCCTACGTACCGTTGGATCCGGCATACCCCGCCGAGCGTCTGCGCTTCATGATCTCCGATGCGCACCTCCGGATGATCGTGACACGCGAGTCCCTGCTGGACGCGCTCGGGCCCACCCCCTGCCGCACGAGCTGCGTGGACCGGGATCAGGCGGAGCTGGCTCGCGAAGCCGTAACCAACCCCGGCGTGGCCATCGATCCGCGCCAGGCCGCGTACGTGCTCTACACCTCCGGCTCCACGGGCCGTCCCAAGGGCGTGATCGTCCACCATGAGGGAGTTGCGGCCTTCTTCCGGGGGATGGATGACCGGCTTGGCACCGAGGCGCCCGGCACGTGGCTGGCCGTCACGAGCATCTCCTTCGACATCTCCGTCCTGGAGCTCTTCTGGACCCTCGCGCGAGGTTTCAAGGTGGTGCTCCTGCCGGACACCCGTGAGGAGCGGCAGCCAGCGCCAGCGCCGGCGAAGGCTCCCCGAACTCGCTCGCGAGGGATGGGGTTCAGCCTCTTCTACTTCGCCGACAACGCGTCCCAGCGTGGCGGAGACCGATACCGGCTGCTGCTGGAGGGCGCGCGGTTCGCGGACACCCATGGCTTCGAAGCGGTGTGGACGCCCGAGCGGCACTTCCACTCCTTTGGAGGTCTCTACCCGAATCCTTCCTTGATGGGCGCGGCGATCGCGGCGGTGACTCGGAGGGTGTCGATCCGGGCGGGCAGCGTGGTGCTGCCCCTGCACGATCCCCTGCGCGTCGCAGAGGAGTGGTCCGTGGTGGACAACCTCTCGCAGGGCCGCGCGGGCGTCGCGTTCGCCTCGGGCTGGCACTTCAACGACTTCGTGCTCGCCCCGGACCAGTACAACGGCCGCAAGGAGCTGATGCTGCGGCACATCGAGACCGTGCGCACGCTGTGGGGAGGCGGCGCCATCTCTCGCCGCAATGGCATCGGCCAGGAGATCCAGGTCCGGATCCAACCTCCGCCCGTGCAGGAACAACTCCCCATGTGGCTCACCGCGGGAGGCAATCCGGAGACGTTCCGGCTCGCCGGAGAGCTGGGCGCCCATGTGCTCACCCACCTGCTGGGACAGAACGTGCGCGAACTCGAGGAGCGCATCTCCATCTACCGCGAGGCGAGGGCCCAACGAGGCCTGGTGCCAGAGGAGGGTCGCGTCACCGTCATGCTGCACACCTTCGTGGGCGAGAGCGCCGCGCTGGTGTCCGAGCGGATCCGCGAGCCCTTCAAGAACTACCTGCGCTCCTTCACGGGTCTGCTCAATCCGGTCGCGGACCAGCACGGCCACCAGGTGGATCCCGAACTCATGCTGGAGCAGGCCTACCGGCGCTACGTGGAGACGAGTGCCCTGTTCGGAACTCCGGACTCGTGCGAGGAGCTGGTCCATCGCCTCCAGGCGCTCGGTGCCGACGAACTCGCATGCCTCATCGACTTCGGGATCGACAGCGACGAGGTACTCGCGAGCCTGCGCTCCCTGGACACGCTGAGGCAGCGCTTCCAGCGACACTCCGGGAACATAGCGGAGCAGGTATCCATGAGCTGGCCGCTGAGCCCTGGCAGCCCGCGGGGTCCGCTCGTGGAGGACAGCTCGCCAGCGGCGCTCATCGCCCGTCACCAGGTGACGCACCTGCAGAGCACTCCCTCCTTCGTCCGGATGATGCTGCTGGATCAGGACGGCCGCGCCGCGCTGGGCCAGCTCCAGAAGCTCCTGGTGGGTGGCGAGGCGCTCTCCCCAGCCCTGGCCCGAGAGCTGCTCGGGACGCTGAAGGGCGAGCTGCACAACATGTATGGGCCCACCGAAGCCACGGTCTGGTGCACCTCCGCCCTCGTGCGCCATACCGAAGGGCCCATCTCCCTTGGCAGGCCCACCGCCAACATGCGCCTCTATGTGCTGGATGGGCTGCTCCAGCCCGTCCCCCCCGGTGCGGTGGGCGAGGGCTACATCGGCGGCGTGGCACTCGCCCATGGCTACCTTGGGCGTCCAGAGCTGACGGCCGAGCGATTCATCCCGGATCCGTTTGGCGGCGAGGGAGGAAGGCTCTACCGCACGGGAGATCTCCTGCGGCACCTGCCGGATGGGAGCCTCGAGTTCGTAGGCCGCGCCGACCATCAGCTCAAGATCCGGGGCCACCGCATCGAGCCGGGCGAGATCGAATACCGGCTCCTGGAGCACCCGGACGTGCGCGAGGCGGCGATCGTTGCCCGCGCCGATGCCTTCGGCGATCCCGTGCTCACTGCCTATGTCGTGCCCTCCGCCGAGTTCGGCCGGAGCAAGGAGTCCAGCGCCCAGGCCCGGACGCAGGTGGAGGAGTGGAAGACGCTGTGGGGCGCTGTCTACGAAGAGGCGCTCAGCGAGCAACGTGGCGATCCGCTGTTCAACACCGCAGGCTGGCGCAGCAGTGTCGACAACCGTCCGTTGCCCGAGGACGAGATGCGGCAGTGGCTCGCGGAGCGTGTGGAGCGCGTTCTCGCGCTCCGGCCCCGGAGGGTGCTGGAGCTGGGGTGCGGCACGGGGATGGTGCTCTTCCAACTCGCGCCCCACTGCGAGGCCTACCAAGGCGTGGATCTCTCCCAGGCCTCGCTGGACTACGTGGCCACCCAGATCGCCCGCGCGGGAGAGCGCTTCCGCCACGTGACGCTCGCGCAGGGCGGCGCGGACGAGGTGTCCCGCATGGCCCCGGGCTCGTTCGACGCCGTCATCCTCAACTCTGTCATCCAATACTTCCCGAGCGTCGAGTACCTCATGGAGATCCTCGAGGGCGCGCTCCGGGTGGTGTCGCCCGGCGGCTTCGTCTTCGTGGGAGACGTACGGGTGCTCTCGCTCGCTCCCGCGCTCCGCGCTTCGGTGGAGCTGACGCGCGCCGGAGAGAGCATGACCGTGACGGCCCTCGCGCAGCGCGTGCGCAAAGCCGCCTTCGAGGAGAAGGAGCTCCTGATCGATCCGGCACTCCTCGCCTCCCTGCCCGAGCGGGGAATTGGCGCCAGCGCGGTAACCCTCCACCCTCAGCGGGGCCGCTACGCCAACGAGCTCAACAGGTTCCGCATCAACGCCGTGCTGTATGCGGATGGCGCGTCCGCCCCCTCCATCCTGAAGGACGTGGAGCCTCGGAGCGCGCCGGACCTGGAGGCGCTGCGGGCCTGCCTGGAGCGCGAGCAGCCCGAACGCGCCTGGTTCCATCACCTGTCCGACGCGCGGACCCAGCGAGACCGGCAAGCAGCGGCGCTGCTCTCCGCCGCTGCGCCTCCCGGAGACGTGCGAGAACTCCGCGCCTCGCTGGAGCATGAGCCACTCCAAGGCATCGATCCCGAGGCGCTCCACGCCCTCGCGAAGCGCCTGTCCTACGCCGTGGAGCTGTACTGGAACCCCGAAGGTGAGGGCAACTTCGACGCGGTCTTCATCCGCCAGGGACCGGGTTCGACAGCAGCCTCCGTTCCCAGCCCACCGCGACCCGCCGCGCGCCTCCGAGATCCCATCGCCTATGCCAACAACCCGCTGCGCACGCGGGCCACGACCGAGCTGCTCCCGGAGCTGCGGCGCTTCCTCGGCGAACGGCTGCCCTCGCCGCTGATCCCCTCGGCCTTCATCGCTCTGGGAGCCCTGCCCCTCACGCCCAACGGCAAGCTCGACCGCCGCGCCCTGCCCGCCTTGGAGACCATGACTGCTCGCGCCTCCATCGAACACAGAGCCCCCGCCACTCCCACTGAGGAGCTCGTCGCGCGGCTCTACACAGAGCTGCTGGGCCTGGACCGGATCAGCGCCCACGACCACTTCTTCGAGATGGGTGGGCACTCCCTGCTGGCCACTCGGCTCGTGACGCGGATCCGCGGCGAGCTGGGCATCGAGGTGTCGCTCCAGCTCGTCTTCGAAAAGCCCACCGTCGCGGGACTCTCCGCCGCCATCGACGCCCGTACCCCCAAAGCCCCTCCCCCCGGAGAAGCCGCCGCGCTGCTCGAGCAGCTGAGCCAGATGCCCGAGGAAGAAGCCCTCGCATTGCTCGCCAGCACCTCCACGCCCTGAGCCGCACGCTCCCCTCTCCAGACACTCAGGAAACCACCCGAGATGAATGACTTGAAGGATCAACTCGCGCAGTTGTCTCCCGCGAAGCGAGCGCTCTTCGAGCGGATCATGCAGCAGAAGACGCCGCCCTCGGCCCAGAACGCCTCCGCGCGCACCCTCCCGCGCCGGCAGCAGCAGAGCGGCATCCCCCTCTCGTACGCCCAGCGCCGGCTGTGGTTCCTCGATCGGATGGGCCACACCGGGCACGCCTACAACATGAGCATGAGCCTGCGGCTCGACGGGCTCTTGAATGCCGAGGCGCTCGCCCGGAGCCTCGATGAAATCATGCGCCGCCACGAGGCGCTGCGCACGGCCTTCCGCGAAGTGGAGGGAGAGCCCGTCCAGTTCATCCTCCCACCCGAGGGGGCCCGGCTGGAGTTGGTGGACCTGAGCGCGCTACCCCCCGAGGAGCAGACCCGCGAGGCGCAGCGGCAGGCATGGGAGGAGGGCCGCGCCCCATTTGATCTCTCCGCAGGCCGGCTGCTGCGGGCACGGCTCGTGCGCCTGGGCAGGACGTCGCACCTGCTCCTGCTCACCCTCCACCATATCGCCGGGGATGGCTGGTCCATTGGAGTGCTCGCCCGCGAGGTTTCGGCGCTCTACAGCGCGTTCGTGTCGGGCAAGCCTTCACCCCTCGAGGAGCTGCCCATCCAGTACGGCGACTTCGCCGTGTGGCAGGCAGACTGGCTGAACGGGGATACGCTGAACCGGCAGCTTGCGTGGTGGCGCGAGCACCTGAAGGGCCTCACGCCCTTGCAGCTCCCGCTCGATCATCCGCGTCCCCCCGTGGAGACGTTCCGCGGCCGGGGGCAGCAGCTCCAACTGCCGGAGCACCTGGTGAGCGCGCTGCAGGAGCTGAGCAAGCATCAGGGGACGACCCTGTTCATGCTGTTGCTCTCCGCGTTCAACGTCCTGCTGTGGCGCTACACGGGGCAGCAGGACATCGCCGTGGGCTCGCCGATTGCCAACCGGACGCGGGGCGAGACGGAGCCACTCATTGGCTTCTTCGCCAACTCGCTCGTGTTCCGCAATCACGTGGACGGCTCGCTCCCCTTCACCCGCCTTCTTGAGCAGGTGCGCACGCGGGCCCTGAGCGCGTACGAGCATCAGGATCTGCCCTTCGAGCGGCTGGTAGAGGAGCTGCAGCCCCAGCGGGACCTGAGCGCCAACCCGCTCTTCCAGGTCGTCTTCGCGCTCCAGCAGCAGGAGGCCATGGCGCCGCGGTTCCACCTACCGGGTGTGGATGTGCACCCGGTGGAGGCTCTGGAGGTCACCACGCGATTCGATCTGGAGCTCCACCTCTGGCCGTCGGAGGGAGGGCTGCGCGGGGTCTGCACGTACAACGCCGATCTCTTCGAGTCGTCCACCATCGAGCGGCTGATGGGGCACTTCCACACGCTGCTGGCGGACATAGCGGCCCACCCCGAGCGGCGGCTCTCGCAGTTGCAGCTCATGACAGAGGCGGAACTCCAGCACGTGGTGCACGCCTTCAACACGGGGGCCCATGCACGGCCCCAGGGGTGCATCCACAGCACGTTCGAGGCCCAGGTGGCTGCGGCCCCGAACCGGATCGCCCTCGTGGCTGGCGAGAAGACGCTGACCTACGCGCAGCTCGACGCACAGGCCAACCGGCTCGCGCACCACCTGCGCCGCTATGGCGTGGGGCCCGAGATCCCCGTGGGCCTGTGCCTGGAACGCGGCATGGAGATGGTCATCGCGATCCTGGGCATCCTCAAGGCCGGCGGCGCGTACGTGCCCCTCGATCCCGCATACCCCCAGGAGCGGCTGGATGTGATGCTCGAGCAGGCCGCCCCCCTCGTCATCCTCACGGACTCCCGCCTGGAGGCGAAGATCACCCTCTCGTGGGCGCAACTGGTGCATCTGGACGCGCTGGACGAGCTGCTCGTGAACGAGCCCTCCAGCCCTCCGCACCCGCGGACCGAGCCGGACAACCTCGCGTACATCATGTTCACCTCGGGCTCCACGGGAGAGCCGCGCGGCGTGCCCGTCAGCCACCGCAACGTGGTGCGGCTCGTCAAGGACACCGGCTTCGCGCGCTTCGACGCCACGGAGACCTTCCTCCAGTACGCCTCCATCTCCTTCGACGCCTCGACGCTGGAGCTGTGGGCGCCCCTCTTGAATGGCGGGCGGCTGGCCCTCTTCCCACCCGGGCTCGCCAGCATGGAGGCGCTGGGCCGGTTCATCGTGGAGCATGGCATCACCAGCCTGTGGCTGACTGCGAGCCTCTTCCACCTCATGGCCGAGGAGCAGAGCGCGTGCTTCCGCGGGGTGCGCCAGCTCCTGGCGGGCGGGGACGTGCTGTCGCCTCGCCACGTGGCCCAGGTCCTCGCCGACAACCCCTCGCTGACGCTGATCAACGGCTATGGCCCCACGGAGAACACCACGTTCACCTGCTGCCACCCGATGCGGCACCCGGTGCAGCTCGAACACACGGTGCCGATCGGGCGCCCGATCGCAAACACGCGCGTCTACATCCTGGATGAAGCGCTGAGGCCCGTTCCCCTGGGCGTGCCCGGAGAACTCTACGCCGGAGGAGAGGGCGTGGCCCGGGGCTACCTCAAGCGTCCCGAGCTCACCGCCTGGAGCTTCATCCCGGACCCCTTCAGCCCGATCCCCGGTGCGCGCCTCTACCGGACGGGCGACCTGGCGCGAGCCCATCCCGATGGGACGTTCGAGTTCCTGGGCCGGACCGACCGCCAGGTGAAGCTGCGTGGATTCCGCGTCGAGCCCGCGGAGATCGAGGCGCACCTTCTCGCCCACCCCGCGGTGCATCAGGCCGCCGTGGTGGTGCGCGAGCAGCCTGGCGGAGACAAGAGGCTGCTGGCGTACGTGGCCGCCGATCCCGAGCTCGCCCTGAGCGTGGAGCAGCGCCGGGAGATCGCCACGAGCCAAGTCGTGGAGTGGAGCGAACTCTTCAACGGGCACATCTACGAGGAAGCAAGCGAGCTGGAGGATCCGCTGTTCAACACCATGGGCTGGCTGAGCACCTACGACGGCAAGCCCATCCCCCTGCCCGAGATGCACGTCTGGGCCGACGGCATCGTCCAGCAAGTGCTGCAGGCGCGTCCGCGCCGGGTGATGGAGATCGGCTGCGGCAGCGGCATGTTGATGTTCCGCATCTCGCCCCACTGCGAGGCATACCTGGGCACGGACGTCTCGAAGGTGTCACTGGACTCCGTGCGCCAGCGCATCTCCGAGCAGGGAGAGCGCTTCCGCCACATCCAGTTGGAGCAGCGCCCCGCGGATGACTTCGCGGGGCTCGAGCCCGCCTCATTCGACGCCATCGTGCTGAGCTCGGTGGTGCAGTACTTCCCCAGCCTCGACTACCTGCTGCACGTGCTGGAGAACGCCGTGCGCCTGGTGCGTCCCGGAGGCGCGGTGTACGTGTGCGACGTGCGCAGCCTCGCGCTGCTGGAGGCCTTCCATGCCTCGGTGGAGCTCTTCAAGGCGGAGCCCGAGCTGGCCGTCCGGGAACTCGCGCGCAGGGTGGAGCAGGCGCTGGCCCAGGAGAACGAGCTGTTCCTCGCGCCCGAACTCTTCGCCTCGCTGCGGGAGCGGCTCGCACGCGTGACGCACTCCGAGGTGCGGATCCAGCGCGGCCGCGCCACCAACGAGCTCCACAAGTTCCGCGTCAATGCCGTCCTGGAGGTGGAGACTCCCGAGCCGCCCGCGCTCGACATCGAGCGGGTGCCGGGCGAGCACCTCACTCTGGAGGATCTCGAAGACCTGTTGGTCCCCGGCCGGCGCGGAGGGCTGCTCATCACGGGGCTGCCTCGCGGCGTCGTCCAGACCGAGATCCAGCTCGCCAGGCTGCTCTGGGACGAGGATGTCCTGGCGGGAGATGTGGTGGAGTTGAAGGAGCGGCTCTCTCGCCTCGAGGGAGGGCTCGAGCCCGAGGATGTCCGCGCGCTGTGCGCCGACCGCGGCTATGAAGTGGAGTGCCTCGTGTCCTCGGATCCCAGCCGCTTCGATGCGGCCCTGGTGCCCCGGGGAGGCTCGCTGGCCTCCGTGACGCGAGCGCGCGTCCAGCACACGCGGCCTCTGCGCTCCTGCGCCAACGCCCCTCTGCACAAGCGGCTGGCGGCCGAGACCGTCCCGCTCTTGAAGCAGCACCTGGCCGGGCGGCTGCCCGCGTACATGATGCCGGACACCTTCGTGGTGATGGAGGCGCTGCCGCTCACACCCAACGAGAAGGTGGATCACCGGGCCCTCCCCGCTCCGGAGGTGCGGTCCGCGAATGACAAGGGCCATGTGGCGCCCACCACGGAGATCGAGGCCAGCATCGCCGCCATCATGGCGAAGCTGCTCGGGCTGCCGCAGGTGAGCATCCACGACAACTTCTTCGAGCTCGGCGGGCACTCGCTGCTGGCCACGAGCCTCGTGTCCCGCATCCGGACGCAACTCCAGACGGAGTTTCCCCTGCAGCGGGTGTTCGAGACGCCGACGGTCGCGGGCATGGCCGTCTACGTGGAGAACGCCCATTGGGCCGCGCGCGCGCGAACTGCCCAGCCCCCTCACCAGGAGCGCGAGCTCGGCAGCATCTGAGGCCCGAGAGTTCCCCATGCACGCCATCGAATCCCTGATCTCACGGCTGCGAGGCCTGGACATCCTCCTGTGGAGCGAGAACGGAGCGCTGCGCTACAGCGCGCCTCCGGGCGCCATGACGCCAGCGCTCGTGGCCGAGCTGCGCGAGAACAAAGCGGGGCTCCTCGCAGCCCTCGAGAAGGCGGCAGCCATTCCCCAGGAGGGTCCACCCATCCCCCGCGAGCCGCGTGGGCGCCCCCTGCCGCTGTCCTTCGCCCAGGAGCGGCTGTGGTTCCTGGAACAGCTGGGGCAAGCCGGGCACGCGTACAACATGCCGGTGAGCCTGCGCCTGCGCGGGCCCCTCAATGAAGACGCCCTGCGCCAGGCCCTACGCGAGCTCGTTCTCCGCCACGAGCCGCTGCGCACGACGTTCCAGGCCGTGGGCGGTGTGCCCGCGCAGATCATCTCTTCCCACCCGCCCGAGGTGAGGCGCCTGGATCTCTCCGGCAAGTCCCCCGAGGAGCGGGACGCAGAGCTGCACCGGCTCGTCACCCAGGAGAACACCCACCGCTTCGAGCTGTCGCGCGAGCCTCCCCTCCGGCTGGTGCTGATCCGGCTCGCGCCCCAGGAGCACGTCCTGCTCCTCGTGCTCCATCACATCGCCTCGGATGGCTGGTCCATCGAGATCCTCTCGCGCGAGCTGCCCGGGCTCTATGCCGGTTTCGCCTCCGGCCGCCCCGCTTCCCTGCCTCCCCTTCCCATCCAGTACGCGGACTTCGCGGTCTGGCAGCGCCAGCAACTGGGTGGCGACGTGCTTCAGAAGCAGCTCGCCTACTGGAAGGAGACTCTCGCGGGGCTCTCGCCGCTCGAGTTCCCCACGGACTTTTCCCGCTCCGAGGGAGGCTCCTACCGGAGCGCCGCCCGCGCGTTCCGCATCGAAGCCCCCACAGTTGCGGCGATCCGCAAGCTCAACGCCGAGCGGGGCCTGACGCTGTTCATGACGCTGCTGGCGGCGTTCGACGTCCTCCTCGCGCGCTACACCGGACAGAGCCGAGTGTCGGTGGGCTCGCCCATCGCCAACCGCAACCGCACGGAGACGGAGGGGCTGATCGGCTTCTTCGTCAACTCGCTGGTGCTCAGCACCGACACGGGCGGGGATCCGACCTTCCTCGAACTGCTCGAGCGCGTCCGCCAGAGTGCCCTGGGGGCCTATGCGAACCAGGATGTGCCCTTCGAGCGAGTGGTGGAGGAGCTCCAGCCCACGCGCAGCCTCACCCGCAACCCGCTCTTCCAGGTGGTATTCGCCCTCCAGCAAGCCGCCGCCATGGCGCCCCAGTTCCCCTTCCCGGGGCTCGACACCCGGCTGCTGGAGATCGGCGAAGCCACGGTGCGTTTCGACTTCGAGATCCACCTCTGGCCCGACGGCGACGCACTCCAGGGAGTGTGCACTTTCGCCGCCGATCTGTTCCTGCCCGAGAGCATCGAGCAGTTGTTGGCCCACTACCAGGCCCTGCTCACGCACCTGGTGGCCCACCCCGAGCAGCGCCTCTCGCAAGCATCCCTGTTGAGCCCGGAGGAGCGGAGGCGGCTGATGTCCGAGTGGAACCGCCCTCGGACTGCGTTGCCCGCCGCCTGCATCCACGAGCTCTTTGAGGAGGTGGCCCACTCGCGGCCCGAGGCCCTCGCCATCGTGTCCGGGACCGAGCCCCTCACCTATGGCGCGCTCAACGCGGCCGCCAACCGGCTGGCCCGGCGCCTGCGCGCCTGGGGCGTGGGGCCCGAGGTAGGCGTGGCCTTCTATCTGGAGCGCTCGGCTTCGCTGGTGATCGCGGCGTTGGCCATCCTGAAGGCGGGAGGCTTCTTCGTCCCCCTCGAGCCAGGCCACCCCCGCGCCCGGCTTCAGCACCAGCTCGCGGACACACGCGCCCGGGTCCTCATCACCCGGAGATCCCTCGTCGAACGCCTGCCCCCCAGCGACGTGCGCCTGTTGGTGCTGGAGTCCGAGGATGTCTCGGGCGAGGACGCGAGAGACCTGGGCCGCACCGCCACGCCGGAGAACCTCGCGTATGTGATGTACACCTCCGGCTCCACGGGTTCGCCGAGAGGCGTGGCCGTCACGCATCCGAGCGTCGTCCGGCTGGTGCGCAACAACCCCTTCGCGAGCTTCTCTCCCGAGGAGACGTGTCTGGCGTTCGCGCCCGTCTCCTTCGATGCCTCGACGCTGGAGCTCTGGGCGCCTCTCCTGAACGGAGCCCGGCTCGCCCTCTTCCCCGCCGAGAAGCCCTCGCTCAAGGAGCTAGGAGCCTTCATCGAGCAGCAGCGCGTCTCCACGCTCTGGCTCACCGCGAGCCTCTTCCAGGCCATGGTGGAGGAGCACCCCGAGAGCTTCAAGCACGTGCGTCAGCTCATCGCCGGGGGTGATCGGCTCTCGCCCAAGCACGTGCGCCACCTGCTGGCCGCGGGCTACGGCCTCACGGTCATCAACGGCTACGGCCCCACGGAGAACACCGTCTTCACCTGCTGCAACCCCATGAGGAGTCCGGGAGAAGTCGGCCGCACGGTGTCCCTCGGGCGCCCCATCGCCAACACCCAGGTCTACATCGTCGACGCGAACCTCGCGCCCGTTCCGGCAGGCGTCCCAGGGGAACTGGTGACAGGTGGCGCAGGGCTCGCGCGCGGCTATCTTGGGCGTCCAGCGCTGACCGCGGAGCGCTTCATCCCGGATCCCTTCAGTGGAGAGCCGGGAGCGCGCCTCTACCGCACGGGGGATCGCGCGCGCTTCCTGGCTGACGGGCGTATCGAGTTCCTGGGCCGCATGGACCGGCAGATCAAGGTTCGGGGCTTCCGCGTCGAGCCGGCCGAGATCGAGTCGCGACTGCTGGAGCACCCCTCGATCCGTGAGGCGGCCGTCGTGGCGCGGGAGGAAGCCCCCGGAGACACCCGGCTCGTGGCCTATGTGGTGGCACGGTCGGCGAAGGCGAAGGCGGAGGCGGAGCCCGAGGACGCCGAGCAGGCCAGGCAGCAGGTCGCCTCGTGGGAGTCTCTGTTCGATGACCACATCTACGCGCGTCAGAGCGAGTCCGCCGATCCCTACTTCAACACCGCGGGCTGGCTGAACACGCATGACGGCACGCCCATCTCCGTGGCGCAGATGCGGCTGTGGGCCGGCGACATCATCGATCGAGTGCTGGCCCATCGTCCCAAGCGCGTGCTGGAGATTGGCTGTGGCACGGGCATGTTGCTCTTCAGCATCGCCCCCCACTGCGAGCACTACCGGGGCACGGACTTCTCCCGGACGTCGCTCGAGCACGTGCGCCGCCATGCGGAAGCGCGTGAGGATCTTCGCGGACGGCTCCAGCTCGACAAGCGGCTCGCCGACGACTTCAGCGGCATCGAGGAGGGCTCCTACGACGCGGTGATCATCAGCTCGGTGGCGCAGTACTTCCCCACGGCCAGCTATTTCTTGAAGGTGCTCGAGGGCAGTCTCCGCGCGGTGCGGCCTGGAGGGTTCATCTTCCTGGGCGATCTGCGCAACCAGCGGCTGCTCGAACATTTCCACGCCTTTGTCACCCTCTACCGCGCTCCCAGCACCCTGCCCTCCTCCGACCTGGTCCGCCGCATCGAGGCCGAGCGGGCCCGGGAGAACGAGCTGCTCATCGATCCCGGCCTCTTCGCCGCGCTCGCGCTCCAGCAGCCCCGGATCGGACGGGTCCGCGTCTTCCTCCAGCGAGGGCATGTTCACAACGAGCTGAACAAGTTCCGCTATCACGCCGTGCTGTATGTAGGGGACGCGCCTCAGGCGGCCGAGGCACGGGAGGTGGATGGCTCGGGCATGACGCTGGCCCAGGTGGGCGCCTGGCTCCAGGCTGAGCACCCCGAACGGGCGTGTGTCACGAACCTGCGCAACGCCCGCCTCTCGCAGGAGGCGCAACTGCTGGCGCTGCTGTCCGAGGCAATGCCCCAGCCGGTGAGCCAGCTCCGCATGGCCCTGGCCGAGGTGTCTTCCGAAGCGGTGGACCCAGAGGCTCTGCGGGAGCAGGCCGCCCCATGGGGTTACGATGTGGAGCTGTGCTGGAGTCCGGGGGGCAGCGATCGCTTCGACGCGCTCTTCACACGCCGGGATGCCCCCGCCGCACCTCCTCCACTGATGCCCCTGGAGCGGCGGCCAGCCTCGCCCCGAACCCTCTCCAGCTACACCAACATTCCCCTGCGCTCGAATGAAGGCGCGCAGCTCATCTCGTCACTCAAGCAGTTCCTCGGCGAACACCTCCCCGAGCCCATGCATCCCACGGACTTCATGCTGCTGGAGTCCCTGCCCCTGTCGCCCCATGGCAAGCTCGACCGGGCGGCCCTGCCTGCTCCTGGAGGACGCCCAGACGGCGTGCAGGCCCAGTTCATCGCCCCGGAGACCGCCCTGGAACGGGTGCTCGCCGGCATCTGGAGCACGTTGCTTCGCGTGGAGCGAGTGGGCCTCCACGATGACTTCTTCATGCTCGGCGGCCACTCGCTGCTGGCCACCCAGGCTGTCTCCCGCATCCGCGAGGCCCTCAAGGTCGAGCTGCCTCTGCCCGCGTTCTTCGAGACGCCGACACTGTCCGGACTCCACCGGGCGCTGCTCCAGCGCGAGGCACGCCCGGGCCTGCTGGAGGAAATCGCCACGCTCCGCCTCAAAGTCGCCCAGATGAGCCCCGAGGCCATCAAGGCCCTGCTCCACGAGAAGAAGACCGCTCTCACCCCTTGATCGTCATGCCCGCCTCCAACTCCATGACCTCGCAGAGCCTGTCCAGGGAAGCCGAGGAGCTGCTCGCGCTGCTCCTCGAGGAGCAGCAACCCGGCGCCGGGACGTCCACCACCATTGCGCGGCGCACGGGGACAGGCCCCTGGCCGGTGTCCTTTCCCCAGCAACGGCTCTGGTTCCTGGATCGCTATGGGGTGCGCGGCGCGGCGTACCACATGCCTCTCAACCTGCGGCTCACCGGGACACCGCGCATCCCCGCGCTCGTGGAGAGCTTGCGCGAGATCGTCCGGCGCCATGAGGCCCTGCGCACGGCCATCCTCGAGCGCGAGGGAGTGCCCGTCCAATCCATCACGAACCTCGAGCTCGAGGTTCCCCTGGTGGACCTGAGCGCGCTGCCCATGGCCGAACGGGACGCTGAGCTGAAGCGGTGGACGCTCCAGGAGCTGGAGACACCCATCGAGCTGTCCGGGGGGCTGCTCATCCGAGCCCGGATCCTCCGGCTGCACGAGACCGAGCACGTCCTGCTGACGGTGATCCACCACATCGCCTCGGACGGCTGGTCTCTGGGCGTGTTCCTCCGGGAACTCTCCGCCTTGTACGAGGCCCAGGTATCGGGCCGAAGCGCGCCGCTGCCTCCCCCCGCGATCCAATATGCGGACTTCTCCGTCTGGCAGCGGGAGCGCGCCAGCACGGAATCCTTCCAGACCGGACTCCGCTACTGGAAGGAGCAGCTACGGGACCTTCCTACCCTCTCGCTGCCCAGGCGTCAGACGCCGCCCCCTCCCACGAGCCCAGCGGGAGCGATCCGCCCCCTCAAGGTGCCGGCCGAGACCGTCGCCGTGCTGGATGAGCTGAACCAACGCGCGGGCGTCACCCTGTTCATGACGCTCCTGGCGGCCTTCGGCGCGCTCCTGCACAAGTACACCGGCCAGCTGCGGCTGCCCGTGGGCTCGCCCATCGCCAACCGGGACCGCGCGGAGCTGGAGGGCCTCATCGGCTTCTTCGTCAATTCGCAGGTGCTCTGCGTCGATGCTTCCGGGGACCCGACCTTTTCCGAGCTGATCGAGCGCGTACGCAAGATGGCGCTCGAGGCTTATGCCCACCAGGACATTCCCTTCGAGGTGCTCGTCGAGCAGTTGCACCCGGAGCGCTCCACGGATCGCAACCCGCTCTTCCAGGTGATGCTGGCCTACCAGCAGAACGAAGCCATGGCCCCTCGCTCCGAGCTGACGGGGCTGCGGGCCGAGATCCTGGAGATGGGAGCGCCGACGACGCGCTTCGATCTGGAGCTGCACTTCTGGCGAGAGGGCCCGATCGTGCGCGGCTATTGCGCCTACTCCACCGCGCGCTTCGAGGACGAGACGGTCCAGCGCCTCCTGGAACACTACACCCGGCTGCTCAGGGAGCTGGCCTCCCTCCCGAACCTGCCTCTGTCGCGCTTCCCGCTGATCTCGGAAGCCGAGTGCGAGCAGCTCCAGCAGTGGAACCAGACGGCGACGGCCTATCCGCGACGTTCCCTGCATGCGCTGTTCGAGGCCCAGGCCGCCGCCACTCCCGAAGCCATTGCGCTCCGCTTCGAAGGAGAGCGGATCTCCTACCGGACCCTGCGGGAGCGAGCCCATCGGCTCGCCAGATACCTGTGTCACCTCGGGGTAGGCCTCGAGACAAGAGTGGCCGTCCTGCTCGAGCGCTCACCCGAGGCTGTCATCGCGTTCCTGGCCATCCTCGAGGCGGGGGGTGCCTTCGTCCCGCTCGATCCGGACTATCCGGAGAAGCGCCTCACCGCGATGCTCGAAGCCAGTGGCGCGACGTTCCTCCTCGTAGCCTCCACCGTCGAACACCTGCCCGCCTCGCGAGCACATGTGGTGCGGATGGGCGAGGAGCGAGCCTGGACTGATGAGACGCCGGATGCGCCCGGCCCCCAGGTCTCTCCAGAGAACCTCGCCTACATCATGTTCACGTCGGGCTCCACGGGGGCTCCCCGAGGCGTCGCCGCCACCCACCGCAACGTGGTCCGGCTGGTCAAGGAGACGAACTTCGCCCGCCTCGCTCCAGACGAGGTCTTCCTGCTGCTGGCGCCGCTGTCCTTCGATGCCTCCACCCTGGAGTTGTGGGCGCCGCTGCTCAACGGCGGCACGCTGGTGATCTTCCCTCCCGGGCCCTTCTCCCTGAGCGAGTTGGGGGACTGCATCCGCCGCGAGGGTGTCACCCTGCTGTGGCTGACCAGCGGCTTGTTCCTGCAGTTGGTGGACGAGCATCCGGAGAGCCTGCGGGGCGTGCGCCACGTGATGACGGGAGGCGAGGTGCTGTCCACGCGCCATGCGCGGCGGCTGCTGGAGAGCACGCCCGGGTTGCGGCTGACCAACGCCTATGGGCCCACGGAGAACACGACCTTCACGACCTGCTACCCCATTCCGGGTGCCCACGATCTGGACTCGCCCGCGCCCATCGGCCGGCCGATCGCCAACACTCGCGTCTACATCGTCGACGCGGCGATGAACCTGGTGCCTCCCGGCGTCCCGGGGGAGCTGTTGGCCGCGGGGGATGGCGTCGCCCGTGGCTACCTGGATCGGCCCGAGCTGACGGCCGAGAAGTTCATTCCGGATCCCTTCAGCCCTGAGCCTGGCGCACGCATCTACCGCACGGGAGACGTCGCGCGCTTCCGGCCGGACGGAGCCATCGAATTCCTCGGGCGCATGGACCGGCAGCTCAAGGTCCGAGGCTTCCGGATCGAACCCGCGGAGATCGAGGCGCACCTGCTCGCGCAACCCGAGGTACGGGAGGCCGTCGTCGTCGTCCGCGAGTCGACCCTGGGAGACAAGCGCCTGGATGCGTACGTCGTCCTCCGGGAGTTGGTGACGATGAGCGAGCTGCGTGCGCGGCTCATGGCGGAGCTGCCAGGCTCTCATGTCCCCTCCACGTTCACCGCGCTCGCGTCCATTCCCCGCAGCCTCACGGGAAAGCTGGACCGAAGCGCCCTGCCCGCCGCGCACGTCCTCCCCGCCTCCGAGCACGCGCCGGGCACGCCCACCGAGGAGGCGGTGGTGGCGATGTTCTCCGAGCTGCTGGGCTTGGAACGAGCCGGAGTGGACGATGACTTCTTCGTCCTCGGCGGCCACTCGCTGCTGGCCACCCGGCTGGCCTCGCGGATCCACGGCCGGTACGGGTTCGACTACCCCCTGCGCCTGCTGTTCGACCGTCCTACTCCGAGAGCCATCGCCCACTCCATCGATGCGCACGCCTCCGCTCCAGCGCCCTCGGCTCCAGCGCTCGTTCCCATCGAGCGAGGGCAGCCCCTGCCTGTGTCGTACGCCCAGCAGCGGCTCTGGCTGTTGGAGCGCCTGGGGCTCGTGGGGAGTGCCTACAACATCCCCCTCTCCCTGCGGCTCCAGGGCGCGCTCGATCGAGAGGCGCTCACGCGCGCAATCGAGGAGCTGGCGCGGCGGCACGAAGTCCTGCGCACCGTCTTCCGCGAGGAGAACGGCATTCCCCTCCAGGTGCCCCTCGCGGAGGTACGGCACGAGATTCGGTTCATCGATCTGCGGCAGCTCCCGGACACAGAGGTCGAGCCCGAGGTGCGACTCCTCGCGATCGAGGAGAACCGCCGGGTGTTCGACCTGACGCGTGACCCGCCCTGGCGGGCGCTGTTGCTCGCGCTCGGCGAGCACCGTCACGTACTGCTGATGACGTTCCACCACATCGCCTTCGACGGATGGTCCGAGGGCATTTTCGCGCGCGAGTTCTCGGCACTCTACACGGCGTTCTGCCGGGGTCTGCCCTCCCCACTGCCCGAGTTGCCCATCCAGTATGCGGACTTCGCCGCATGGCACCACCGCTGGATGCGGGACGGCGTCCTCCAGCAGCAGCTCGACTACTGGAAGCAGCAGCTGCGCGACCTGCCCCTGCTGCAGCTCCCCACCGACAGGCCTCGCCCCACGATGCAGTCGTTCAAGGGAGGGTTGGTCAGCTTCCTCCTGCCGCCGACCGTGGCGAAGGGGCTCCAGGAGCTGTGCCAGCGCGAAGGGGTGACGATGTTCATGCTCCTGCTGGCGGCGTATTCGGCCCTGCTCCACCGCTACTCCGGACAGGAGCGGCTGGCCATCGGTACCCCCATCGCCAACAGGACCCGCAAGGAGACCGAGCCGCTCATCGGCTTCTTCGTCAACACCCTCGTGATGTGCAACGACCTGAGCGGAGATCCCTCGTTCCGGGAGCTGCTGCGCCGGGGGCGGGACACCTCCTTGAGCGCATACGCCCACCAGGATCTTCCCTTCGAGAAGCTCGTCGAGGCGCTCAAACCTGAGCGGCGCCTCAATCAGACTCCGCTGTTCCAGGTCATGTTCGGCCTCCAGGAGCGCGACGCCATCCGCCCCCACTTCGAGCTGCCCGGCCTGGAGACCCGGCCGCTCGAATATGGCGACATCACCGCGCGGTTCGATCAGGAGTTGTACGTCTGGCCCGAGAACGGGACGTTCGCGGGCATCTGCATCTATGACGCGAGCCTCTTCGAGCGCGCCACCCTCGAACGGATGATCTCGGGGCTGCAAGCGCTCCTCGCCTCCATCGTCGAGCGGCCGGACACGAAGCTCTCCCGGCTCTCGGTGATCTCCCCGGAGGAACACCAGTACCTGCGCAAGGTGGGGCGCGGCGCGGAGCGATTCATCCCCGCGCAACTGCTTCACGAGCGCTTCGAGCAGCAGGTGGAGCGCCACGCGGACAAACCAGCGCTGCTTCACACCCACGAGACGCTCACCTATGCGGAACTCAATCGCCGCGCGAACCAGTTGGCCCACCACCTGCGAGCCCTGGGTGTAGGGCCCGAGACGCGCGTGGCGGTCTGCACCGAGCGTGGGGTGGAGATGGTGATCGCGCTGCTCGGAATCCTCAAGGCCGGCGGCGCCTATGTGCCGCTCGATCCCGCCTACCCACGAGCCCGTCTGGAGACGATGTTGACGAGCTGCCGTCCGGCCGTGCTCCTCACGCAGGAGTGGCTGAGGGATGAGCTACCCCAGCACGAGGGCACACGGATCCTCTGCCTCGACACCGGGCGGGAGGGACTCGATGCCCAGCCCGCCTCCAACCCTCGGCCACTCGCGGACTCCGGCAACCTGGCCTATGTGCTCTACACCTCCGGCTCGACCGGGACTCCCAAGGGTGTCCTCATCGATCACCGAGGCGCGGTGACGCTGCTGGAGTGGGCGCTCGCCCACTACTCCGCCGATGAGCTGCGGGGCGTGCTGGCTGCGACGTCCCTCTGCTTCGACCTGTCCGTCTTCGAGCTGTTCGTTCCCCTCTCGTGTGGAGGTGCGGTGATCCTCGCGGACAACGCGCTGCACCTGCCCGAGCTGCCACACGCCGAGCAGGTGACCCTGATCAACACGGTGCCCTCCGCGGCCACGGAGCTCCTCCGGGCCGGAGGCATCCCCGCCAGCGTGCGCGTGGTCAACCTCGCCGGTGAGCCCCTGACCAACAGGCTCGCGCAGGACCTCTACCAACTCGGTCACGTCGAGCGGGTCTGCAACCTCTATGGACCCTCGGAGGACAGCACCTACTCCACCTTCGCCGAAGTCGCCCGGGGTGCGGAACGAGAGCCCACGATTGGCCGGCCGCTCGACGCCAAGCAGGTCCTCCTCCTCGACAAGCACCTGCGCCCCGTGCCCCTGGGAGTCGTGGGCGAGCTGTTCATCGGAGGCCCCGGGCTGGCCCGGGGCTACCTCCACGCACCCGAACTGACGGCGGCGAAGTTCCTGCCGAATCCCTTCAGCCCCACCCCCGGCGCGCGCATGTACCGGACCGGAGACCTTGCCCGCTTCCTTCCGGAGGGAGAACTCGAGTTCCTGGGGCGGATCGACCACCAGGTCAAGGTCCACGGCTTCCGCATCGAGCTGGGAGAGATCGAATCCGCGCTGCTGCGGCACTCCGCCCTGCGCGAGGCCGTGGTCATCAGCCGGGAGGATCGCGCGGGCCAGCGGCGACTCGTCGCGTACATCGTAGCCGTGGAGGCACAACCCCCCTCCCCGTCCGAGCTGCGACGCCACCTGCAGGAGACGCTGCCCGGCTTCATGATCCCCGCCGCGTTCGTCTTCCTCCCGGAGCTGCCACTGACGCCCAACGGAAAGGTGGACCGACGCGCCCTGCCTGCGCCCGAGAGCACGAGCCCCACGGCCGCACGGGTCCATATGCCTCCCCGCACCGAGCTGGAGCGCCGCATCGCCGCGATCTGGAAGGAGCTGCTCGGCACCGAACAGGTCGGGCTCGAGGACAACTTCTTCGAGCTCGGAGGTCACTCCCTGCTGATGCTCCAACTGCACCGCCGGCTGTTGGAGATCGCCGCGGCTCCGTTCCCGCTGGTGGAGCTCTTCCATTACCCCACCGTTGCCTCACTCGCCGGCTTCCTGGGCCGCGCTCGGGAGAGCGCTCCTGCCCTGGAGGGAGTCCAGGAGCGCGCGCGCCGCAATCTCGAGGCGCTCGGCCGCAGCCGGCCCACCGTGAACAGGAGACCCAAGCGATGAGTACAGAGCACGTCACCCCCCCGCCGGAGGCCATCGCCATCATCGGCATGGCGGGCCGGTTCCCTGGGGCCCGGGATCTCGCCACCTTCTGGTCCAACCTGCGCCAGGGTGTCGAGTCCATCAGCTTCTTCACGGACGAGGCGCTGCTCGCCGCGGGCATCCGCCCGGAGCTGGTGCGCAATCCTCACTACGTCAAGGCAGCCGCGGTACTCGATGGCGTGGAGGACTTCGACGCCTCGTTCTTCGAGTTCAGCCCCGCCGAGGCGGCGCTGATGGATCCGCAGCAGCGCCTGTTCCTCGAGTGTGCCTGGGAGGCTCTGGAGAACGCAGGGTACGACTCCTCACGGTACGACGGGTGGATCGGCCTGTACGCCGGGCTCGATATGAACTCGTACCTGCTGCACAACGTGCTCACCAACCGGGAGGTGATGGAGTCCGCCGACATCTTCTCCATCATGGCGGTGAACGATAAGGACTTCCTCACCACGCGAGCGTCCTACAAGTTGAACCTGCGTGGACCGAGCCTCGTCGTGCAGACGGCTTGCTCCACCTCGCTGGTGGCGGTGCATCTGGCGTGCAGGAGCCTGTTGGAGCACCAGTGTGACATCGCGCTGGCGGGTGGAGTGGCCATCACCCTGAAGAACAACTCGGGCTACCTGCACCAGCCCGGGCACATCAGCTCGCCGGACGGGCATTGCCGCCCATTCGATGCCGCCGCTCAAGGGACGCTCGGCGGCGATGGCCTGGGGCTCGTGGTGCTCAAGCGGCTGTCGGAGGCCATCGAGGATGGCGACTGCATCCACGCCATCATCCGCGGCTCGGCCATCAACAATGACGGCACCCAGAAGGTGGGGTTCACCGCTCCCAGCCAGGAGGGGCAGGCCTCGGTCATCGCCATGGCCCAGGCGCTGGCGCAGGTGCCCGCGGACACCATCTCCTACGTGGAGGCCCATGGCACGGGCACGCCCATGGGAGATCCCGTGGAGGTGGCTGCGCTGACGCAGGCGTTCCGCCAATCCACGGACAAGAAGGGGTTCTGCGCGCTCGGCTCGGTGAAGAGCAACTTCGGCCACCTGGGCGCGGCAGCGGGAATCGCGGGGCTGATCAAGACGACGTTGGCGCTCGAGCACGGTGAGCTGCCCCCGAGCCTCCACTGCTTCACCCCCAACCCAGCCATCGACTTCGCCAACAGCCCGTTCTACGTCAACACCCAGCTCAAGCCGTGGAATCCGTCCACGCCGCGGCGCGCGGGTGTCAGCGCGTTCGGCATCGGGGGCACCAACGCGCATGTCGTGTTGGAGGAGGCCCCCGTCCGCCCGGCCTCGGGCCCCCACCGTGCGCGCCAACTGCTGACACTCTCGGCCCGAAGCGACGCCGCCCTGGAACAGGCCACGGAGAACCTCGCGCGCTTCCTGCGGGAGAACTCCGAGGTGAACATCGCGGATGCCGCCTACACCTTGCAGGTGGGAAGGCGCGCGTTCCCCTATCGACGGGCCGTGGTGTGCGAGAACCGCGAAGAGGCCCTGGCCCGGCTGGAGGGCTCCCCGGAGCAGCGGTTCGACGGGAAGCCGGGCCAGACGGCGGTACGCTCCGTCACCTTCATGTTTCCGGGCCAGGGGGCGCAGTACCCCCAGATGGCGCGCGAGCTCTATGACGCGGAGCCTGTATTCCGCGAGCAGGTCGACACCTGCGCGGAACTGCTGCAACCCTCGCTGGGACAGGATCTGCGCGCGCTGCTCTTTCCCGCCCGACGCGAGGACGAGACCGCCGCCTCGGCGAAGATGGCCCAGACGGCCTTCGCCCAACCAGCGCTCTTCGTCATCGAGTACGCGCTGGCCCGGCTGCTCCAGTCACTGGGCCTCCAGCCGCGCGCCCTGGTGGGCCACAGCCTGGGCGAGTACGTCTGCGCGTGCCTGGCGGGCGTGTTCACCCTGGAGGATGCGCTATCGCTCGTCGCCGCGCGCGGCCGCCTCGTGCAGTCCCTGAAGCCCGGCGCCATGCTCACCGTTTTCCTGCCGGAGCCGGAGCTGCTCGCCTTGCTGAAGGACGGCGCGTTGTCCCTGGCGACGACCGCTCCCGGGTGTGGCGTGGTCTCCGGCCCGGTAGAGGCGCTCTCGGCGCTGCGCGAGCAGTTGACGGCCAGAGGCGTGGAGACGCGGGAGGTGCGCACCTCGCACGCCTTCCACTCCTCGATGATGGAGCCGGCCATGCAGCGCCTCCAGGCGCATGTGGCGAGACTGCAGCGCAAGCCCCCCACCCTCCCCTTTGTCTCCAACGTCACTGGCACGTGGATCACCGAGGTGGAGGCGATGGACCCCGCATACTGGGCACGGCATCTGCGCGACACGGTGCGGCTCGACGCGTGCTTCGCCACCCTCTTGACGGAGCCAGACCAGGCCTTCGTGGAAGTCGGCCCAGGCCGCTCCATGGGCGCGATGCTGAAGCGGCACTCCGCGTGGAGCCATACCCACCTCCACCAACAGTTGCTGCCTGGAGCAGAGAGTGAGCACGGCGCGGCACGTGAGTCCCTGGAGGCAGCACTCGGCCGTCTCTGGGCCCACGGCGCGAAGATCGACTGGAACGCCTACTCTGCACACGAGGAGCGCCAGCGCGTTCCCCTGCCCACCTACCCCTTCGAGCGCAAGCGCCATTGGATCGAGAGCGGAGCCGCCGATCTCCGCTACCGGAACACCGCGCGCGGTGGCGCTCAGCCAGGCCCGATTCGCACCCACACCTGGAAGCAGGTGTCTCCCCCGGTGCTGGCCCGCGAGCGAAAGCCACGCGTGCTGCTGTTGTCGGGTGCGGCCGGCCCAGGCCCCGCGCTGGTCCAGCAACTGCGGGACGAGGGCTACGAGGTCCTCCATGCCATGCCTCCCCACGAGAGCGCGGCCCACCCTGGCGCGCGCGCGGTCGAGGCTTCGGACAGCACGGCACTCCTGCGATTGCTGGAGGAATTGCACCAGCAGGGACAGCCCCCCAGCGTCATCCTGTCTGCCTGGGAGCTCACTCCCGAGAAGCAGGCCGAGGAAACACCCCTCCTCTCCCAGGCCGCGCTCTCCTCCGAGGCCTGGCACCGCCTGTCCGCGCTCATGGGAGCACTCGCAGCCCGCTCCGAGCCGGTCCGGCTGGTGGTTGCCACGCGCGCGGCGCTCCGCGTGACGGGAGAGGAACCGCTGTTGGCCTCCCGGCAACTGGTGCCCGCGCTCTGCGACTCCGCCCGGCAGCGTTGCCCGGCCGCGAGCGTGGTCCTCGTCGACTTCGCCCACAGCCCCCACGCACCGGATGACAAAGCTTTCTTCACCTGCCTCCTGCCCGAACTCCACGGAGGCACGGGGGCCCCCTGGGTTGCCTGGCGAGGCCATCGCCGCTGGGAGCGCTCGCCCGAACCGCTCATGGAGCACGTCTCCGGGCGCCTCGAGGGAACCCTCCTCTTCGCGGGCGAGCCTGGACCGCGAGGAGCCCTGCTCACGCAGCAGCTCTTCGAATCCGGAGCGGTACGGCCCCTGTTCCTGAAGACCCACGCTGGGACCTCGGCCTTCGCGGACTTCGACCTGGAGAGGGAGACCCCGCGCATCGCCCAACGAGAGGCCTCCCTTGTTCGAGAGGAGCAGATCCACGACTACAGCCTCTCTCCAGGCTTCGTCGAGAAGATGAATGCCCTGTGCGCAGCTCACGCATGGGAGTACCTGACTTCCCGGCTCGCCCACCCGTCCGAGCGAAGTGTTCCCCTCGAGGAGCTGAAGCGCCAGCTCGGCCTGCTCCCGCGGTTCGACAAGCTGTTCGGCTTCCTTCTGCGCATGCTCGAGGAGGATGGCCTCGTCAGCGTGCGGGACGGGCAGGTCCGGTTCGTGTCCCCGGAGAAGGCGCCCCCAGCCGCTCGCAAGCTGTCGCAGGAGATCGCGGCCACCTATCCCCACTTCCGCGGCACGGTGCGCTTCCTCGATCACTGCACGGGCTCCTACAGCCAGTCCCTCTCCGGCGAGGTCGCCTCGATTGGGGTGCTCTACCCCGACGGCAGCGACGCCTTCTTCCTGGACTGCATGCGGGAGAACGTGAACAGCAGCCGGATCAATGCCCACCAGCGGTTGCTGATCGAGGTGCTGCGGGACGCGGTGGCACAGGTCCCGAAGGATCGCGAGGTGCGCATCCTCGAGCTGGGCGCGGGGTATGGCGGCCTCACCTGGCCGCTGCTGGAGCAGCTACCGGCCGGGCGGATCTCCTACCACTTCACGGACGTGGGCAGCACGTTCCTCGCCAGGGCGAAGCAGGAGGCTGAGCGGCGAGGGCTGCGCGGCCTGCGCTTTGGCCTCTATGACATCAACACCGCGCCTTCCGAGCAGGGCTTCCCCAGCGGCGCCTACGACATCATCCTCGGGCTCAACGTCGTGCACGTCGCCCGCGATCTGGGGCAGGCCCTGCCGCACCTTCGAGCGCTGACGGCACCAGGAGGCTGGGTCGGCCTGCTGGAACTCACCCGGGCCCAGCGCTGGGATCACCTCACCTGGGGACTGGCTGCAGGCTGGTGGGACGCGGAGGATGCCTTCCGCGGGAGCACCCTCCTGCTCGATCATGAAGGCTGGGAGAAGGTCTTCAGTGCCACGGGCTTCGCACACACCCAGGCCTTTCCCGTGGACCTGTCCGAGCGAGCCCGCTCCGACTTCGGGATGATCCTCGCCCAGCGTGGAGAGGAGGGTGCTGCTCCCGGAGTCCATATCGGGAGTCCGGATCGCTGGCCCGAACTCCTTCGCCAGATCCAAAGCGAGCACGGCGCACTGCGAGGCATCGTCTACAGCCCGGCGCCGGCGGCCGCGTGGGAGGACATCTCTCGCGAGCTCGAGTCCCTGCGTACAGCGGCTCGTGCAGCCCCCCCGGGATTCTGCCTGCTGCTCTCGGAGGATCTCTCGGACGCGGAGGCCCTGACGGGCCCCACTCGCAGACGGTGGATGGAGGCATGGTCCGAGGCGCAAAAAGAGCCGGCCCTCCGCTGGCGACAGCTCCACCTCGAGGCAGAGCCCTCGGGCCCGGTGAGCGAGGAACTCTCGCGGCTGCTCGCGACCGGAGGGGGAGCGGATGTCCTCTCGGTCTGCACAGTGCCCGTGGGCCGGACGGAGTCCTCTGCCCAGCCGAGCGCCACCGCACTGGCTTCGCCGCTCGAACCCTCCGCTCCCCGTTACCGGGATGGCCTGGAGGAGCAGGTCGCCCGGAACTTCGAGAGCGTGCTGGGAGTACCCACCCCCGCCCCCGACGCCCACTTCTTCGAGATGGGAGGAGACTCGCTGCTCGCGGTCCACCTGATGACGCGACTGCGGAGTGAGTTCGGCAAGAGCCTCAAGATGTCCGAGTTCATGCTCGAGCCGACCATCCGGGGAGTGGCGCACCTGCTCTCCCAGCAGATGGCTCCCAAGAAGCCGCTCTCGCCGGACCTCGTTCCCTTGCATACGCGGGGCACCCGTCGGCCACTCTTCTTCGTGAACCCGGCGGGAGGCAGCCCGCTCTGCTACCTGGACCTCGCCCGCCACCTCGGTGAGGACCAGCCCTTCTACGGCTTCCAATCCCCTGGCTTCCTGGACGATCGGCCGCCCATGGATCGGCTGGAGCCGATGGCGGCGCACTACGTCGACATCATGAGGGACGTGCAACCCCAGGGTCCCTACCTCATCGGAGGCTGGTCCTTCGGCGCCATGGTGGCCTACGAGATGGCACGGCGGCTGGAGGCGCTCGGCGAGCGGGTGGGGATGGTGGCCCTGCTGGACAGCGGAGTCGGCTCACCCAAGGCGAATGGGACTGCCGCGGGTTGGAATCCCCTCGCCTTCATCCCTGCCTGGAAGGCGCTTGCCGTGAGCGTCCATGTGACGAGCTACACGGACATCGCGGCCATTGGACGCATGTTTGGCATCCAGCTCCCCGAGAAGCTCACCTTCAACCGCCAGGACATGGTGGCTCAGCTCAAGTCCTTCCGGGATGCGTTCCAGCAGATGCCCAACCTGATGCCCGTCTACAAGGCCAACATCGTCTCCTCCTTCCGCTACGAGCCGGGGCCGTACCAGGGCCGCGTCACCCTCTTCAAGACAGCGCCCAATGCCTTCAGCCGCTTCCAGGGCGACATGGAAGCGTCCTTGCGGCAGTTGGCGCTCGGCGGGGTGGAGGTCTTGGGCATCCCAGGCAATCACATGACGTTGCTGGACCGCGCCAACGTCCCGCGTCTGGCGCAGTTGCTGCGTGAAACGCTCCAACGGGCCTCCGTCTGAAGGCTCAATCCCCGCAGTACAAACGAGGTATGGCAATGAACACACAGAAGTCGCGAATCCTCTCGATGGATGGCGGTGGGCCGCTCAGCATCATCTCCCTGGTGTTGCTCAAACGGCTGCTCAAGAAGGAGCCCCAACTGCTGCGCTATGTGGATGTCTTCGCGGGCAACTCCGCGGGCGCCATCAATGCGCTGATGCTGGCCTCGAGGGACCTGAGCCCCGGCTACGCGCAGGCCGTGCTCGATCAGCTCATCGAGTTCTGGGCCGAGCACTTCATCGAGCTCACGGCCAACAACCTCGTGCAGAACCTGGGGGCGCTCGCGGGGGCGCGTCCGCTCGGACAGACCGAGTCCCTCGAGACATACCTCCGCAATTACTTCTTCCAAGACACCCCGCTGGCGAACATCAAGAACGTCGCCATCACGACCTTCCAGTTGGACAGCGACAACCGCTCCATCAACATCCCCGGAGGCCCTGTCGACTCCCAGGTCCGCAGTTGGATGCCGCGCGTCCTCCACAACTTCAAGTACACCCACCCGGAGCGGCTCCGGGCGCCGCTCGTCGAGCACAAGATGGCAGCCTTCAGCCCGCGTGCGACGGTCCTGGACGCGGCCATGGCCTCGTCAGCGCCCCCCATCATGTTCCCCGTCTACAAGGGGCACCTCGACGGGGCGATGTTCGCCAACAACCCCGCCATGTGCGCGCTCTCCCAGGTCATCCACTTCAAGCTCAACAACCTCGAGGCGGCTGAGAGCACGGACGTCCTGAAGAACACCACCATTCTCTCCCTGGGTACCGGCCAGAACCCCATGTATGTGGAGACGAGTGAGGCCTTCACCCCGTGGGGCTACAGGGAGTGGCTGCTGGATCTGCGGCACCCGCTGCTCGTCATCCAGGCCCTCTACGAAGCGAACATGCTGACCGTCGACTTCCAGTGCATCAACCTGCTGGGACACGACCGCTACGTCCGCATCAACCCTCCCCTGCAGCGGCCCGTCGAGCACAACACCGATTACTCGATCACCGTGGCGGTGGCCCTGGACAGCGCCAAATCGGTGACTGACGCGCAGCTCGACAGCTACCTGGCACGGATGAAGGCCAGCGGCTGGTTCGACGCTCCCGCGGCACAGGCGTCCGGCCTCGCCGTGGATACGGCGGTGAAGGTCGCCACCAACTACCCCCTGTAGCGCTCAACGGATTGCCGCGGAGAGTCTTCATATGATTGTTCAAGCCACGGATGTTCCGTCCACGACAGCCCCCGCTCCGGGGTTCCTCCAGAGCCTCAGCCAAGGCGTCTTCCGCTGGGATCTCATCTATCCCTACCCCGCGCAGCCGGAGCAGGATCGGATCAAAGGAGATGCCTTCGCGATCGAATTCGAGGCCTTCCTGAAGGAACACCTCGATCCCGCTGAGATCGACCGGACTTGGAAGCTGCCCGCCGATCTCATTCCCCTCCTGCGCGAGGCGGGCTATTTGAAACTCCAGCTCAGCCCCGAGGGCTTCGGGGGCCTGGGGCTGTCCAATGCCAACCTCCAGCGAGCCATTGAGCTCGCGGGCAGTTGGTGCTCTCCCGTCGCGCTGATGCTCATCATCCAGAACGCGGCGGGGGCGGCGGCCTTCCTGGACTACATCCAGGACGTGCCCACGCGGCTCAAATACGCCCAGCGCGTCAAGGACGGCGCCATGGGCTCGATCGCGACCACGGAGCCCCAGGGCGCAAGCAACTTCATCTACAAGACGACGGCGACGCTGTCGGAGGATGGCAAGTCCTACATCATTGATGGGGAGAAGCTCTACATCAGCAACGGGCAGGTCGCCGAGCTGTTCGCGGTCAGCGCGAGCATCATCGTGCCAGGCAATCCCCTTCCACAGGGGACGCTGTTCATGGTGGAGCGGACCATGCCCGGCTTCAGCATCGCGTCCAATCTGGACTTCATGGGCAACCATGGCCTGTACAACGCCTACCTGCGGCTCGATCAGGTGCGGGTGCCGGTGGAGAACATGATTGGAGGCATTGGCCAGGTGGGGACGATCGCGGGCAATGTGCTGCTCAAGGCCCGCCTCTACTTCGCCCCCACCATGGCACTGGCGGACTCCAAGCTCGCAATGCAGTGGGCACGCGACTTCGTGCGGTTGAAGGTCATCGACAACCAGCCGCTCGCCCACTACCAGGCCACCCAGATCGTCATGGGACAGCTCGCCGCCAACACCTATGCCGTGGAGAGCATGTTGGACTGGATCGTGCTCCACATGGACATGAACGCGCAGCCCGGCGCCGTGCAGGTCGACGTGTCCATGGAGCAGAACGCGGCGAAGAACTTCGGCGCGGAGGCGGGCTGGCGCAACCTCGACATGACCTACCAGCTCATGGCGGGCGTGGGCTACGAGACGGCTCAGTCCAAGGAGGCACGAGACTTCCCGCCCTTCCCTCTGGAACGGATCTACCGGGACGCGCGCGTGCAGCGCATCTTCGGGGGGACCACGGAGTTCGTGAACATCACCCAGGGCAAGCTCATCTTCCTGCCCTACTTCCAGCCCACGGGAGCACCGCCGGCCGCCCCGGACGCGGCCCCCAAGCCTCCCGGGGTGGGTGGCCTCTCGGCTCGCAACCAGGAGCATCTGGCCTATGTGGCTCAGGAGGTGCACCACTTTGGCAAGGTCAGTGCCGAGCTCCTCCAGAAATACCCCGATGTGATCCAATTCTTCTCTCAGGAGGCCATGTTGGAGGTGGCGGGACAACTCACCACCGAACTCTTCGCGATGTCCGCGTGTCTGTCCCGCGCGGCAACCCTGGGAGAGGCGCAGGACGGCACGCTCCAGACGCTGACCGACGTCTATTGCACGGCGGCTCGCGACCGCGTCCGGGAGCTCTTCCGGGCGCTCTCCTCCCGGGTGCCTCCTTCCTACAAGGCGCTCAGCGACTCGTTCATGGACAGCACACGCCTGGACTGGTTGCTCGAAGGCGTCATCCACGAGATGCCCCCGGCCTGAGGGATTTCAGCCTTTCCGTAGAAAATCAAGCTCATCGACCACCCAGAAACGGAGGGGCTTCCCGGACAACAAGTTCACATGACTAAACCCGAAATATCCGCCTGCATTCTCTTCTCAGTTTGAAGGGGGCGCTACGGCTTCTCTCCCTTCCACGGGCAGCGCACCGCGTCACTGCCCTCTTCACTTCGAGAAGCCGTGAACAGCAGGGAGATAAGTCATGAGGTCCCCCCGATTCACTTTCGCGCGCGCTCTCGTGCGTGGAACCCTGGTCATGGCCCTGTCGGCCTGCTCGGGCAGCCCCGATGAGTTTTCCGCGCGAGAGGAGACCCTCTCCGAGGTTCAGCAGAACCTCTCCGCCTGGGCGGCCAACACGGCCTATGCCGTCGGCGCGCAGGTATCTTACGGTGGCAGCAACTATGAGTGTCGCCAGGCTCACACCTCGCTCGTCGGCTGGGAGCCCCCCAATGTTCCGGCGCTCTGGCTGCTGCTCACCAGCACGGGTGACACGCAAGCCCCGTCGGCACCTGGCAACCTGGCCTCTCCGTCGAAGACCTCCACCTCGGTCTCCCTGAGCTGGAGCGCCTCGACCGACAACGTCGGCGTCACGGGCTACGACGTGTACCGCGGCACCACGCTCGCCGGCAGCTCGTCCAGCACCTCCTTCACCGTCAGCGGCCTGAGCGCCAACACCGCCTACTCCTTCTCCGTGAAGGCCAAGGACGCGGCGGGCAACGTCTCGGCGGCCTCGAGCACGCTCTCGGTCACCACCAGCGCGGCCAGCAACTGCGCGGTGGCTCCGAGCGCCCCGACGGGCCTGAGCTCGCCGTCGAAGACCTCGAGCTCGGTCAACCTGTCCTGGACCGCGGCGGCCCCCGGCACCAACTGCTCCATCGTGGGCTATGACGTGTACAACGGCACCACCCGCGTGGCGCAGACCACCGGCACTGGCACCACCTTCACCGTCAGCGGCCTGAGCGCCAACACCGCCTACTCCTTCTCCGTGGCGGCTCGCAACGAGTTCGGCACCTCCGCCAAGGGCTCGAGCATCAGCGTCACCACCAGCCAGGACACCGGCGGCGGCGGCTCCATCATCCTGGGCTACTTCGCCCAGTGGGGCGTCTACGGCCGCAACTACCACGTGAAGAACATCGCCACGAGCGGCTCGGCCAGCAAGCTGACCCACATCAACTACGCCTTCGGCAACGTGACCAACGGCAAGTGCGTGCTGGGCGATACCTACGCCGACTACGATCGCGCGTACACCGCCGCTGAGAGCGTCGATGGCGTCGCGGACACCTGGGACACCGGCGCGCTGCGCGGCAGCTTCAACCAGTTGCGCAAGCTGAAGAAGCTCTACCCCAACATCAAGGTCATCTTCTCCTTCGGTGGCTGGACCTGGTCCGGTGGCTTCGGGCAGGCGGCGCAGAACCCGGCGGCCTTCGCCGAGTCCTGCTACCAGCTCGTCGAGGATCCCCGCTGGGCGGACGTGTTCGACGGCATCGACATCGACTGGGAGTACCCGAACTCCTGCGGCCTGAGCTGTGACACCAGCGGGCCGGACGCCTATGTGAACCTGATGGCGGCCCTGCGCTCGCGGTTCGGCTCCAGCTACCTGATCACCGCGGCGGTGCCCGCCGGCGCGGCGAACATCAACGCGGCCAACTACGGCGCCGCGGCCCAGTACCTGAACTGGTACAACGTGATGAGCTATGACTTCTTCGGCGCCTTCAACGCCGCGGGCCCGACGGCTCCCCACTCGTCGCTGTACGCGTGGTCCGGCATGCCGACGTCGAACGGCCAGGACAAGTTCTACACGGACGCCGCCATCCAGCTGTTCAAGAGCAAGGGCGTGCCTTCCAGCAAGCTGCTGATCGGCATCGGGTTCTACGGCCGCGGCTGGACCGGCGTGGCCAACGTCAACGGCGGTCTGAACCAGTCCGCCACGGGCGCCGCGCCTGGCACCTACGAGGCGGGCATCGAGGACTACAAGGTCCTCGTCAACCGCTGCCCGGCCACCGGCACCGTGGGCGGCACGGCCATGGCCTACTGCAACGGCCAGTGGTGGAGCTATGACACACCGTCCACCATCGCTGGGAAGATGAGCTACAAGAAGGCGCAGAGCCTCGGCGGCGCGTTCTTCTGGGAGCTGTCCGGTGACACCAGCAACGGCGAGCTGATCACCGCCCTCTACAACAACCGCTAGTCGCTCCCCCTCCACTGCAGTTTCGCGGCCCGATGAGGCTCTGTCTCATCGGGCCGTGCTGTTTCCTCTCACCTGTTCCCCCCAACCAAGGAGAACTCGCATGTCGCTTCATCGTTGGAAGTACGTGGCCCTGATGGGCCTCTTCTTCTGGCTTGCCGCTCCGCAAGCCCACGCCCAGACCGTGGACTGCACGGGCGTACCCGATTGGAATGCCAGCACCATCTACAACCCCGGCGCCCGCGTGGTGTACCAGGGCAAGCTGTATGAGGCCGTGGTCGCCATCTGGACGGCGGACCCTGTCTGGGGCACGGCCAGCGGCTGGTACAAGCTGCTGGGCACCTGCGGCACCACCGGCGGAGGCGGCGCACCGACCGTGAGCCTGACAAGCCCCGGCAACGGCTCCAGCTACCAGAGCGGAACCTCCATCACCCTGTCAGCCACTGCCTCGGATACGGGCGGAAGCATCACCAAGGTCGAGTTCTTCGCCAACGGCAGCCTCCTGGCCACGGACACCACCAGCCCCTACCAGTACACGTGGTCCGGGGCCGCGGTGGGCGCGTACTCGCTGACCGCGAAGGCGACGGACAACTCGGGCCTGTCCACCACCTCCTCTGAGGTCAACATCTCCGTCACCAGCACGGGTGGCAACAACAGCACCCTGCCGAAGCACATCCTGGTGGGCTACTGGCACAACTTCGTCAACGGCGCCGGCTTCATGAAGCTGCGGGACGTCTCCACCGACTGGGACGTCATCAACGTGTCGTTCGCCGAGCCCGTGGCGGGCTCCACCGCGCAGATCGGCTTCGTCCCTGACACGAACACCTCCGCCCAGGAGATCAAGTCGGACATCCAGATCCTCAAGGGCCGGGGCAAGAAGGTGCTGATCTCCATCGGCGGCGCCAACGGGCACGTCCAGCTGCGCAACGATACGGAGCGCCAGCAGTTCGTCAGCTCCATGAAGCAGATCATCAACGACTACGGCTTCGACGGCATGGACATCGACTTCGAGGGCAGCTCGATCTCGCTCAACTCCGGCGACAGCGACTTCAAGAACCCCACCACTCCGCTGGTGAAGAACCTCATCTCCGCCACCCGCGAGATCCGCAACGCCTACGGCGCCAACTTCATCCTCTCCATGGCTCCCGAGGTCTTCTACGTCCAGGTGGGCTACCAGGCCTACGGCCCGTCCGCGGGCGCGTACCTGCCGGTCATCTACGGCGTCCGTGACATCCTCACGTACATCCACCCGCAGCACTACAACACCGGCTCCGTGCTGGGCCTCGACAACGTCGCGTACAACGCGGGCACGGCGGACTTCCAGGTCGCCATGGCGGAGATGCTGCTGCAGGGCTTCCCCGTCGCGGGCAACCCCAACAACGTCTTCCCGGCGCTGCGGCCGGACCAGGTCGCCATCGGGCTCCCGTCCACGACGCAGGCCGCGGGCAGCGGCTTCACCTCGGTGGCGGACACGCAGCGGGCCCTCGGCTACCTCACGAAGGGCACGTCCTACGGCGGCCGGTACCAGCTGCGCAACCCGGCGGGCTACCCCGCCTTCCGCGGGCTGATGACCTGGTCCATCAACTGGGACAAGTTCGGCGGCTTCTCGTTCTCGCGGCCTCACCGCACGTACCTGAACTCGCTGCCGTGACAATAAAACGCGCCCCCGGTCTGGAACTCGACCGGGGGCGCGTTCACTTCTGACGTCTGTCTCAGCCCACCTCTTGCGCGAGCAACTCCCGGAGGTGGGCCCTGCCCGTGCGAAGCCGGGTGCGGACGGTCTCGAAGGGAACCGAGAGCGCCTCCGCCATCTCCGGCACGCTCATGCCCATCACGTGGTGCAGCAGCACTGCCCGCCGCTGCCCATCCGAGAGCTGCTCCAGCAGCTTCTCCAACTGCCGGCGCAGGACGCAGTCCTCCGGGGAGCTGTCTTCCACGGGCTCCTCGGCCAGTTCCTCCGTCGTTCCGGCATCCACCTGGCGGCGCTCGGCCCGCGCCCGCTTCGACGCGGCGAACGTCACCCGCTCCACGACCCGGTCCGCCCAGGACACGAAGGCACCCTCACCCCGGTAGGTCGGCAACCCGCGAAGGATCGCCACCAGGGCCTCCTGGGTGATGTCATCCACCTCGGAGTCACCCTGGATCGAATACCGGACGCGGGTGCGCACCCGCGGTAGCAGCTCCGCCAGGAGGGACTCTGTGGCCTCACGCCGCCCCTCCATCGCGGCACGGATGCGGGGCTCTTCGGCGGGAGCGGTCATGGCGCGACACATGGGGTTGGCTCTCGTCATCATGGGCGGACACCTGGGTTATTGGAGTTCGACGATCCGGCTGCTGCGTCCATCCGCCGAGCGGGTCCTGAGCAGGACCTTGCCCGCGGCCGCCACGGGTGCGGAGTAGCGCGTCCAGCTCGCTCCACCGTCGACCGAGTACTCGATGGCGAGCCCGGGGAAGCGCACGTTCGCTTCGAGCTTCCCGCTCACGATCTTCGCTCCCGGCAGAGGGATGCGGTAGTTCACGCCCACGATCTCCGGGAGCTCGTTGCGCAGGTCCACCGGACGGTAGGCCCCCAGCCGCGGCAGCACGTACTGCCCCAGGCCGTTCGTGTAACGCGCCCACAGCGCGGGCATCTCGCTCACCGGCGGCAGCTCCGGGTTCCACGCGCGCTCCGCCACGCCGAGCACCTTCGGGAAGGCGAGGTACTCGAGGATCTCGGGCGTCTTGACGTTCTCGCTCCAGAGCAGCCCGTGCATGCCCAGGATGTTCTTCTTGCCCTCGGCGGTCAGGTGCTCCTTGCTGTCCCAGGTGGAGGCGGGAATCGGGTCGCCCATGCGGCTCTCGGTGCCGTTGGCGAAGATGTCGAAGGGCCGGTACTCAAAGGTCTTCTTGTCGTCGACGAAGTTGGCCCAGTAGTACCCGGGCTCGTCCGGATCCTTGTTGTAGGCCAGGTCCATGTAGAGGTTCGTCGCGTGGGAGAGGATCACGCGAGAGCCCTGGTTGGCGTACTTATAGGCGTCGTCCTCGCGGCCCCAACCCCAGACATTGCTCCACGGCATGGGGATGAAGCCATTCAGCTTCAGGCCGCTGTGGATGATGTCGTCCCAGCCCGTCATGTCCGCGCCCGTCGCGGTGATGATCTGGTGCCAGCGGGTGAAGAAGTACTCGGCGATCTGGGTGTCGTTCAGCGACTGCGTCGCGGGGTTCGACTTGCACAGCGGCGAGTTCTGCCACCACACGTTCGCGCTCAGGCTGGGCAGCTCGTCTCCACCGCCATGGATGGCCACCAGCCGGGCGCCCGGCACCGCGTCGTAGCGAGCCTTGAGCTCGGCGACCACCTTCGTGAGGAAGGCGTACGTGCTCTCCATGCACGGGTTCACGAAGTTGTCCGTGTAGCCCTGGACGCTCGTGTGCGCGGACGTGTCATTCGGATCGAGCACGCGGAACTCGGCGGCCTTCGTGGGATCCGAGTCCTTCAGCTTGCGGTAGCGGTACTCCATGGCCTGCACGGCGGCCCGCGCGTGGCCCGGTACGTCAATCTCGGGGATGACGTCGATGTGACGCTCCGTCGCGTACGCGAGGATCTCCTCGAAGTCCTTCGTGGTGTAGTAACCGCTGCCCTTCCCCACGAAGTTGAGCGTCGCCGTCTCGAAGCCCTGATAGGCCGGAGCGACCTCGCGGTTGGCCTTCGTCGGCGTGGCCGGCTTGCGGTCGATGCCGTCCCCTGTCGCCAGATCGTTGGCGGACCCCAGGGACGGTTGCAGCATCTCGGTCTCGGCCGCTTCGTACCCGCGCTTCGAGCCGAAGCTGGTGAGCTCGGGGATGCCAGGGGTTTCGATGCGCCAGCCCTCGTCATCCGTGAGGTGGAAGTGGAACTTGTTGATCTTGAAGTGCGCCAGCACGTCGAGCAGCTTCTTGACCGTCTCCTTGGTCTGGAAGTGGCGGCCCACGTCCAGGTGCATGCCGCGATAGACGAAGCCGGGCATGTCCGAGATGGCCACCTGGGGCAGCGTCACCTCCGTGGGGCGGTTGCTGGCGTTCGCCGCGGCCGTGTACGCCGCCACGGGCACCAACTGACGCAGGGTCTGGATGCCGTAGAAGACTCCCGCCGCATCCTTGCCCTTGATCGTCACCTGGCTGTTCTTCACCTCGAGGGTGTAGCCCTCCGCGTCAGGGTGCTCGTCCCCGTCGATGTCGAGCGTGGGATCGAGGCTCAGCTCGATGGTCCCCGGGGTCCCGCCTCCCGCCGCCTGCGTCGAGACGGTCGCCGACAGCACGTCCTCCAGCGCGGACTTCAGATAGGCAGCCTCGCTCGTCAGCTCCGGCGGGCGGCTGATCACCACCTGCGACTTGAGCGTCAGCGAGCCCGAGCCCACCTCGACCTTGCGCGGACTCGGAAGGAGCGTCGCCGCAAGCTCCACCTGCTGCGCTGCCGGGTTCTCGCCGTAGCGCAGAGCCGGAGTCTGGACGGGCGTCACGTCTCCCTCGAAGCGCGTGGTCTGCTTCGGGTCGGACGCCTCGAGCTTCACCGTCGAGGGCACCGCGTACGAGAGGTCACTCTTGAACAGGCCGCCCTCGAACACGATGTGGAAGCCGGCCGGAGCGTCTGCCTTCAGGATGGCCCAGTTCTCGGCCAGCACGGAGAGCGTGCGCTTCTGTCCCGCGGCCAGCGGCTGGAACTCGGGCAGCGGCTCGAGGACGAAGTAGTCACCGCTCTTGGCCTTGCCTGCCTTGGAGATCTGGATCCCCTGCGCCTTGAGCCCCTGGGTCCCCGTCTGATCGCCCTCGCCCTCCTTCAGGATGCGGCGGGCGAAGTTGAAGTAGAGCTTCCAGCCACTGTTGCCGAGGGCCTGCGGGCCCTGGTTCTCGATCACGAACTCGGAGCGGAAGAAGGCGGGGCCTCCCACCGAGTGATCAACGGGCTGCCATTGCACCGAGAGCTTCGCCGGGAGCTCCGACGGATCCGGATTCGGATCCGGATTCTCCACAGGAGGCTTGGGTGAGTCGTCGGAACACCCCACAGCGGATACGGACATCGCGACAGCCAGCAACAAGCGCTTCATGTTTCCTCCTGATTGAGAGGTGAGGTCGCGCAGGCAAGGCACAGCCCAAAGCCTTGCCGAAAGCGCTTTCAACGAAGGGCGGACAAAATCCCCCCCTGACGGAGGCCGGACGAAGCCCGGCCCCGAGCGTTTTCCCAGGCGAGTGACTGGGTTCGAATGTCGTGAGACGAGGACTAGGTCAGCAGCGCGCGGAGCTCATCCGCGACCTTCTCCGCGGTGGGCCCGATGATGATCTGAACGGAACTCTTGGCGGGTCTGACCACGCCTCGCGTGCCGAGGTTCTTGAGGGCCACCTCGTCGACAAGGCTCTCGTCCGCCACGCTCAGGCGGAGCCGGCTGACGCAGGTGCCGACCTCGCGCACGTTGGAAGCCCCCCCGAGTGCCTGGAGCATGGCACGCGCTAACGATGTTTCCTGGCTGCCGGCTGCCGCCGAGGGAGCGCCTCGCAGGGCCTCCTGGACCTCACCGGCGATCTGGTCGGCGAGGGGCCCGATGATGACCTGCACGCTGCCCGCAGAGGGCCGGATGACACCTCGTGCGCCGAGGGACTTGAGCGTCTCCTCGTCCACACGCGCGTTGTCAGCGACCGTCAGGCGCAGGCGGGTGGTGCAGGCATCCACGTTCTGGACGTTGGATGGACCTCCCAGAGCCTTCAGGTAGGCCGCGCCGCGCGCCAGGGCGGGAGCCGGAACAGACACACCGTCTCCCGTGCTGACGGAGGCGGCCTGCGCGGTGGACTCATCCTCGCGGCCCAGGGTCTTCAGATTGAACTTGGCGATGACGAAGCGGAACACCCCGTAATAGATGCCCGAGTAGACCAGACCCACGGGAACCAACAGGATCGGGTTCGTCGACTTGCCGTAGTTCAGCACGTAGTCGAAGAGGCCGGCGGAGAACCCGAAGCCGAGCTTCACGTTCAGCGCATCCATGATGACCAGCGACAGGCCGGTCAGCACGGCATGGAGCCCGTAGAGCAGCGGCGCCAGGAACATGAACGAGAATTCGACGGGCTCGGTGACACCCGTGAGCGCGGAGGTCAGCGCCATGGAGAGGAGCACACCGCCCACCTTCGCGCGCTTCTCCTTGGGGGCCGCGTGATACATGGCCAGACAGGCCGCCGGCAGGCCGAACATCATGACCGGGAAGTAGCCCGCCATCATGGCGCCGGCCGACGGGTCCCCGGCGAAGAAGCGCTTCAGGTCTCCCGTCACGCCGTTGTAGTCGCCCAGGATGAACCAGGCGATGTTGTTGATGATGTGGTGGAGGCCCGTGACGATCAGCAGGCGGTTGAGGACGCCGTAGACGAACAGACCGGCCTTGCCAGCGCTGAACACCGAGCGGCTGACCGCATCCAGACCCGCCTCGACTCCCGGCCAGCCGAACCCGAACACGAGGGCGAGCGCCAGACAGGCGAAGCCCGTGATGATGGGGACGAACCTGCGGCCGCCGAAGAAGGCCAGATACTCCGGCAGCTTGATGTCCTTGTAGCGGTTGTACAGCACGCCCGCGAGCAGGCCGGACAGGATGCCGGCCGGCATGCCGATCTTCGACACGAGCCGCGCCTTGAAGGCGGAGACCGCCAGGTCCTTGGCGGGGCCCGCCAGGTCCTTGATCACCTCGGGCGGGACCTGGATGAGAGCCTCGGCGCCCTTGATGGTGATGAAGAAGCCGATGGCTCCCGCGAGTCCGGCGGCGCCGTGGTTCTCCTTCGCGAAGCCCACCGCCACGCCGATGGCGAAGAGCAGGCCGAGGTTGGAGAAGATGGCGTCACCCGCGGCCGCCACGAAGGGAATGTCTAGCAGGTCTGGCTGCCCGAGCCGGAGCAGAAGTCCTGCGACTGGCAAAACTGCGATGGGCAGCATCAACGCGCGCCCGAGCTTCTGCAAACCTGCAAACCGGTTGTTCACCATGTCTGGGTGCCTCCGTTGCTGCGGGACAAGCGCCCCTTACAGGGCGGGCCAGATGCTCTTCACGAGAGCACGAACTGCTTCTCCACTTTCGAGATCCAACGCCTTCCGAGCCACGTCCTCACACTGAGGGAAGTTCAGCGTGCGGATGAAGGCCTTGAGGTCGGGGACGACGGCGGGCGTGCCGGACAGCTCCGTGACGCCCAGCCCGATGAGCAGCGGGGCCGCGAGAGGCTCCGAGGCGATGCCTCCGCACACCGCCACCGGGCGCCCATGCTTGCGCGCTCCCGCCACCGTCTGAGCCACCAGGCGCAGAACGCCCGGGTGCAGGCTGTCGAGCTTCGCCGCCACGTACGGATTGCCGCGATCCATCGCCAGCGCGTACTGCGTGAGATCGTTGGTGCCGATGGAGAGGAAGTCCGCCTCCGCGGCGAGCCGATCGGCCTGAACGGCAGCGACCGGCACCTCGATCATGGCCCCCAGCGCCACAGGCCCGGTGACGCCCAGCGCCTGGCGCTCCGCCTCGATCATGGCGCGCACCATGCGCAGCTCGGACACCGAGGTGATCATGGGCACGAGGATGCGGCAGCCGCCGGCCTGCTTCACTCGCAGGATGGCTCGGAGCTGTGTCCGAAGGATCTCCGGATGCTGCTGCGCGATCCGCACGCCTCGGAGTCCGAGGACCGGGTTCTCCTCATGAGGGAGCGGCAGGTAGGCCAGGGGCTTGTCGCCGCCGACATCGATCGTGCGGATGACGAACGGCCGACCGCGCAGGGCGTCGGCAATCTCCTGGTACTGAGCCTGCTGCTCGGCCTCGCTGGGAGCGGTGACGCGCTCCAGGAACAGGAACTCGGTGCGCAGCAGGCCACAGCCCTCGGCCCCCTTCGAGACGGCCGTGGACGCGTCACCGGGGCGTCCGAGGTTGGCGAACACCTCGATGCGGACACCATCCGCCGTGTGGCACTCCTCGTGGGCGCTCGCCAGGTTGGCCTCTTGGCGAGCGGCGACGGCCCGACGGGTGGCTTCGCGGACCTCCGCGGGCGGGAAGACGTGAACCTCTCCGCGATTGCCATCGACGATGAGCGGCGCCCCATTGGGCACCTGGAGGGCCGACGCGCCCATGGCCACCACCGCCGGGATGCCCATGCCCGCAGCGAGGATGGCGGCATGCGAGGTAGGACCGCCGCGCGCCATGCAGATGCCGCTGAGCTGACCCGGGGGAATTACGGCCAGCTCAGAGGGCAGCAGCTCGTCGGCAACCAGGATCGCGTCCTTCGGCAACTGGGCCGGCACGCGCGAAGAGCCCTTCCCGGTCAGCTGGCCGATGACGCGGCGCTCGATGTCGCGCAGGTCCCCGACGCGCTCCGCCAGGAGGGGATCGTCCAGCTCGTGAAGGACGCGGGCGTGCTGCTCCACCGCCTTGTGCCACGCCCACGCGGCGCTGCGGCCCTCGGCCACCTCCCGGTAGGCCGCCTCGGTGAGCTCCGGGTCATCGAGCAGGGAGAGGTGGGCGCGGAAGATCTCCGTACGCGACGACTCCCCCGCTCCACCCTTCGCAATCAGAGCCTCGAGCTCCCGGCCCACGCGGGCGAGCGCATCCACGAGCTGCTGCTTCTCCTCCGAGACGCCACGGCCATCCACGGGAAGCTCGGACGACTCATCGAGAACCCTGACGGCATACCCGACGCCTACGCCCGGCGCCGCAATGGTGCCCTTGAGGAGAACCTCCTGCTCGGGAGTAAAGAGCTGCGCGGGAGCAGCGGAGGCCGAGGCGCCCTCGGCGGTGGGAGCAGCCGTGGGCTCGGCGATCGGATGAACGGGATCTCCCAACCCGCCGGCCACGAGGTCCGCCAGTTCCTGGGCCACCCGCTCGGCCTGATCGCCCTGCACGGAGATGAGCAGCGTATCGCCGTGACGGGCTCCGAGCCCCATGAGCGCCACGACGCTCTTGCCGTTGGCGGTGCGCTCCTTGTTGCTCAGGGTCACGGTCCCCGCGTGCAACCTGGCGTGTCTCGAGAAGGCCGCGGCAGGCCGGGCATGCATGCCATGCTGAATCAGCAGGCGAATCCGCCGCTCCGCCTTCTCCTCGCTCACCGCCTCCTGGGTCGCACCAGCGGATCCCGCAACCGCCAGCAGCGGCTCTCCCACCGACACCGCGCGGTCCTGCACGCGGCTGGTGACGGTATGGGTCTCGCCATTGACCACCACCATGGCGGTCACGAGGCTGCGCGCCTTGCGGGCCAGGAGTTCCATGTCGAACGCAATCAGCGGCTCGCCGGCGCGCACGCGCTGGCCCTCGCTGACCCGCACCATGAAGCCCTCGCCCCGCAGGTTCACCGTGTCGATACCGATGTGGAGCAGGATCTCCGCGCCCGTGGACGCGCGCAGCGTGCACGCGTGACGGGAGGCATGCACGGAGACGACGACGCCATCACAGGGAGCCCGCAGCTCGGCGGAAGTCGGATCCACCGCGACACCATCTCCCACCATGCGCTGCGCGAAGGCGGGATCGGGAACTTCTTCCAGGCGCGTGGCCCAGCCAGCGAGAGGTGAGATGAGGTTCAGCGTGGACATGGACCGCGGTCCCCCCGGGGCGCGAGAGTCGAGAGAGCGACGCGCAGATTACCTCCAGCGCGGGTCAGAGTGGCATCCACTTCGTTCTCGGAGAGCCCCGCGAGCCCCAGGACGGCGCGCTTGATGTCGCCATAGCGATCGAGCGCCTTCGCGGCTGCATCCTCTCCGACCCCGGCGATGCGAGAGATGATGCTGGCGCAGCGCTGCCGCAGCTTCGCGTTCTCGGGCTGCACGTTGCACATCAGGTTGTCGAAGACGAGCCCCAGGCGGACCATCACGGCCGTCGAGAACAGGTTGAGCATCACCTTCTGAGCCGTCCCTGCTCCGAGCCGGGTGGAGCCTGCGAGCACCTCCGCGCCCGTGGGAACGACCACCCCATACTCAGCGGCCCGGACGAGCGGAGCGTCCGCCAGACTGGAGATGGCCAGGGTCAAGGCACCGTGACGCCGGGCCTCATCCACGATCCCCACCGTGAACACGCTGTTCCCGCTCGCGGAGACGCCCACGACCACATCCTCGGGGCCGGGCCGGAGGTCGCGAATCCGGGAACGGCCCGCACCCTCATCGTCCTCGGCACCGCCGTCGATTCCGCGCGCCAGATCGAGCCCACCGGCCAGCAGGATGGAGAGGCGGGAGGTGGGCCATCCAAAGGTAGGCCCGAGCTCACAGGCATCCAGCGCCGCGAGCAGGCCCGAGGACCCCGCTCCCGAGTAGACCAGCCGCCCGCGCCCCGAGGACAGCCGCTCGGCCGCTGCGTCCACGCCCTTCCCGAGCACTGGCAACGCCGAGAGGCAGGCCGCCGCCGCGCGCGACTGGCTGCTCCACAGCGCTTCGAGGAGCTCCGACGTGCGCCAGGTGTCCAACCCCTGGAACCGCTGGGCCGCCTCCTCCGTGTCCTTTGCCATGAACTCTCACCTCGACCACTGGTATTAAATTGGTCTGGCGCAAGATACCAGTATGTCACCTGCTTTCAATGGAAAATTGGCAAGAGTGGATCGCGGAGTTCGGGGTATTCCTGAGCACCTAAAAATAACCCAGTAATTTCATGATATTAGATCTCGAAATACCACCCAGGGATGATTATTTAGTGTTGCGTCATGGCACTAGATTGGTATCATAGTGGTCGTACTCCACGCTGAGGAACCCGGAGCCATGTCTACCCACGTGAGCGGAGCAGAAGCGCTCGACAGGGGGGCCCTTTCGAGCGCCCTACCGTTGCCGCTCTACCTCCAGCTGGCGCGATACCTGAAGAGCATGATCGTCGGTGGCACGTTCGGCCATCAGGACGCTCTGCCCAGCGAGCGCGAGTTGGCGGAGCGCCTGGACGTCTCTCGGGTCACCGTGCGCAAGGCGCTGAAAGAGCTCCTGGACGAGGGGCTGCTGCTCCAGCGCCAGGGTGCCGGCACCTTCGTGAATCGCAACCCCTATGTGGAGCAGCGCTTGTCCACGTTGACGAGCTTCTCCGAGGACATGAGCGCGCGCGGAATGACCGCGGGCTCGACGTGGCTGTACCGCAAGGTGACGGTCGCCACGCCCGAGGAGACGCTGGCCCTGGGCCTCAGCCCTGGCGTCCTCGTCAGCCGGCTGCAGCGTCTGCGCACGGCGAATAGCGTCCCCATGGCGCTGGAGCTGGCGGTGGTCCCCACCCGCTTCCTGCCCGATCCCACCGAGGTGGAGGGCTCCCTTTATGAGGTGCTGCGGCGCCGGGGCTTCAACCCCTTCCGCGCCCTGCAGCGTCTGACGGCGATCAAGTTGCCGGCCGAGCAGGCCGAGCAGCTCGACATGGTCGAAGGCGCAGCGGCGCTCTACATCGAGCGTCGGACCCTGCTCGAGGACGGCACTCCCCTGGAGTTCGTTCGCTCCCAGTACCGAGGGGACGCCTACGACTTCGTGGTGGAGCTGAACATGGCTGGCGGCAACAAGCCGCATGAGGTGGGATCATGAACGTTGGCACTGTGCCCTCCCCTGCCATGGCGCACGAGGCCATGCAGGCAGCGGAAGCGGCTCGCATGCAGATCCGGGATGTCGGCGGATCCTTCGCCGAGCTCGGTGAACGCCTGCGCCGAAGGCCCCCGCGCTTCGTCGTCACCTGTGCCCGCGGCAGCTCCGATCATGCGGCCCACTACGGCAAGTACCTGATCGAGACGACGCTGGGGTGCGCGGTCGCCTCCATGGGACCGAGCGTGGCGTCGGTCTACAACACCCAGGGCCTCAACCTGAAGGACTCGCTCTTCATCGCCATCTCCCAGTCGGGCCGCAGCCCCGATCTCCTGCGGCTGACGGAGCAGGCTCGCAAGGGTGGCGCACTGGTCGTCGGCTTCATCAACAGCGTGCAGTCTCCGCTGTACGAGCTGTGTGACATCGGCATGCCCCTGTGCGCGGGCCCGGAGAAGAGCGTCGCCGCCACGAAGTCCTATCTGGCTTCCGGCCTCTCGTTCCTGCAGTTGGTGGCGCACTGGTCGGGCGACGAGGGCCTGCGCGACGCGGTGTCCCGGTTGCCGGAGGCGCTGGACGCCGCGCGTGAACTCGACTGGTGGCCGGCGCTCGCGCCGCTCGCCGAGGCCCACAATTTGTTCGTGCTCGGGCGCGGCGTAGGCCTCGGGGCCGCGTTGGAGATGGCCCTGAAGTTCAAGGAGACCAGCCGGCTGCACGCCGAGGCCTTCAGCACAGCCGAGGTGCTCCACGGCCCGCTGGCCCTGGTCGGCCCCGGATTCCCCATCCTCGCACTGGGCCAGGAGGACAGCTCGGCCGAGAGCACGCGCCACGTCGTGCGCCAGTTGGTGGAATTGGGGGCGAATGTCCGCTCGGTGCTCCCTGTGCCCGGCAGCGAGCCGCTGCCGACGGTGCCCCATGTGCCGAGCGCGATCGCGCCCCTGTGCCAGGTCCAGAGCTTCTACATGGCGGTGCATCGGCTGGCGGCGGCGCGCAAGCTCAATCCCGACGCCCCCGCGCACCTCCGGAAGGTGACGGAGACTGTGTGATGAAACGGGTCTTGATGGGCGCGCGCCTCTTCACAGGCGAGCGCATCCTCGAAGGGCATGGACTCGTTCTCGAAGGGGAACGCATCGTCGGCGTGGTGCCCACGTCGAATGTGCCCACTGATGCCCAGACCGTCCGGTTGCCCGAAGGCGCGCTGCTGGCACCGGGCTTCATCGACGCGCAGGTCAACGGCGCCGGGGGCGTGCTGTTCAACGAGACGCCTACCCCCGAGGGAGCGCTGGCCATCGCGGCGGCGCTGAGGCGCACGGGAACGACGGGGCTGTTGCCCACCTTCATCACCGATGAGCAGAGCCAGATGCGCAGGGCCTGCGACGCCGTGGTGGAGCTGATGGCCCGGCCTGCCAGCGGCATCCTGGGTCTCCACCTGGAAGGCCCGTTCCTGAGCAGTGAGCGTCCAGGCGTGCACGAGCCTCGCTTCATCCGCGCGCCCGAGTCCCACGACATCGAGTACCTGACGGCGCTGTCGAAGCGCATCGTCAGCAAGGGAGGGCGCCTGTTGATGACGGTGGCGCCGGAGCGCGTGGACGACGCCTCGATCGGTCGCCTTGCCGCGGCGGGCGTGGTGGTCTCGGCGGGGCATACGGCGGCAACGTTCGAGCGGACGAACGAGGCCGTGGCCGCGGGAGTCCGAGGCTTCACCCACCTGTTCAACGCCATGCCGCCGGTGCAGAACCGCCAGCCGGGTCCCGTCGTGGCCGCCTTCAGCAGTGACGAGGCGTGGTGCAGCATCATCGCCGACGGCGTCCATGTCCACCCGGCGCTGATGCGCCTGCTCTTGAAGGTCAAGCCAACCGGCAAGGTGATCCTGGTCACGGATGCCATGCCACCGGTGGGCTCGGACGACACCTCGTTCATGCTCTACGGCCGGAAGATCCTGCGCGGCAACGGGAAGCTGGTGACCGAGAACGGAACCCTGGCGGGGAGCGATCTCGACATGGTGACGGCGGTGCGCAACTGCATCCGCCTGCTCGGCCTGAGCGTGGAGGAGAGCCTGCGCATGGCATCGCTCTACCCCGCCACCTATCTCGGGCTGGAGGCCCAGCTGGGCCGGTTGGCGCCGGGCTATCGCGCGGACCTCACGCTGCTCACCCCGGAGCTCTCGGTCCTGGCGACCTGGGTGGCGGGTCAGGAGCAGTGGTACTGAACCACTGCCCGCTGACCGCGCTTCACTGCGACAGCGGGACAGCCTGGATCGCTAGTTCTTCACCAGCTCGAAGTTGTCGAACGCGGCCCAGTTGTTCGCATTGGCGTCCGCCCAGATACCGATCTCGATGGTGCCGTTGGTCACCTGGATGCCGGAGATCGTGTACTTGGTGTAGTTGGTGACGACGCCCGAGCCGATCTCGGCGGTCTTCTCCGCCCCGCCGTAGTTCTTCGCATACAGGCGCAGCACGTTCTGCCCGCCACCGGAGCGCACGTACACGCTGGCGGTGTACGTGCCATTGGACACGCTCAGGGACTGCCCGAGCAGTTGCTGGTAGGCCCCCACCTCGAAGAGGGTGAGCTTGTACGAGCCAAGGTACGGATAGTCCGTGTCCACCTTGTAGGCGACCGCGGCGTTGTGCCACTCACTGGCCCAGCTCGACGCGGAGCCAGTCTCGAAGCTCGGGTTGGCGAGCAGGTTGGTGGGTGTGCCGGTGCTCTGACGCGTCCACTTGTACGTGCCCACCGTCTTGGCGGGAATCGTGGCGAGGAGCTCCTGCCCTTCCGAGACGAGCTTGAACGTCTGGTTCGAGCCCGTCTGGTTGATGATGACGGAGGCGATGGTGTTGTCCGGGTTGAGGAACGACACGTTCGTCACGGTGGTGCTCGAGCCATAGCTGCTGGAGATGCGCTTGGCTCCCGCCTGCACGTACTTGGAATACTGGCCGATGAGGTAGACCTCGGGGAGCGCCCAGTACGTGTCATAGGTATACGCATTCTGGATGAGCATGGTGGGCCCCGGAGTACCGGTCCACTGCTCGGGCTTGATGGTGCTGTCGAGCATCGTCACCCAGGCGTTGTAGCTGACGGACCAGTTGCGGAAGTACTGCGCCATCCGGTCCGCACCCGCAGTGCCCCACCAGGAGCGCTCCGTCATCAGCATGTTCTTGCTGGGGTAGGAGTTGTGAACCGTGGTCATGGCGCTCGGGTCGCCGGCATAGTCGTGAAAGGCAATGCCATCCACCGCCGCGTTCGCGGTGGCGTCGCTCATGACGGGAGCCACGTAGGAAGCGGCCGAGTCGAAGTTGTGATCAAAAGCCCAGATCTTCACCCCGCTCAGGCCATTGGCGTTCAGCTCATTGCGCACGGCGATGATGAGCTGGCGCTCCTGGTCCGAGGTGATGCTGGTGCTGGGATAGTCGGGCGCGGTGTACAGCGGCTCGTTCTGCACGGTGAGCGCGTAGATGGGGATGCCTTGCGCCTGATACGCCTGGAGGGCCTTGCGATAGTACGTGGCCAGGACGGGGATGTACTGGGTGAGCAGCTTGCCGCCGATGAGGCTCTGGTTGTCCTTCATCCAGGCGGGAGGACTCCAGGGGCTGGCGAAGATCTTCAGGTTGGGATTGACCGCCAGCGCCTCCTTGAGCGTGGAGACGATCTTGTAATCAATATCCTTCTGGATGGAGAAGTACGTCAGGCTCGTGTCCGTCTGCCCATACGGCCTGTCGTCGTAGGTATAGAACGTCCGGCCGGTGAAGTCGGACGTGCCTAGGGTGATGCGCAGGAAGTTCATGCCCGAGCCCGTCGCCGGATCCAGCAACTTCTTGAGCACCTCCGTCCTCTTGGCCGCGGACATCCGGGCGAGGTTGAAGACCGTGGACTCCTCGAGCGACGTGCCGATACCCAGGATGGTCTGGTATTGCGCCGTGGGGTCCACGCTGATCGTCGTAGCTGACGTGCTCGTGGGGTTGGTGAAGGTGGCCGAGGCCTGCTGGCTCAGCGCATAGGGAAACGAGATCGGCCCGTTGAACCAGGCGCCATCCCCCGGGTTCTTCTCGGAGGTCCAGACCACCTGCGCGGTGGGCCCCGCCCAGGCACTCGTCCCGGCGAGCATCCCCATGGAGAGCGAAACGGCAGCGACTCTTCCCAGCGTGTTCTTCAACAACTTCATATCGGGTTCCTCTTTTTTCGACGGGAGGTGTGGCGAGACCACTCATGAACGAAAGGGGACCGCGTGTGAACGCGGTCCCCCGGGTACTGCTTCAGCGATGTTCGTTGCTTACAGGGACTGGACGAACTTGATCAGCGCATCCCGGTCCGAGGCGGACATCCTCACGAAGGACTGCTGGGCAGCCGCGGCTTCACCGCCGTGCCAGAGGATGGCCTCGGAGAGGTTGCGAGCGCGGCCGTCGTGCAGGTAGGCCTCACCGCCGCTGATGCCCGCCGTCAGGCCGATGCTCCACAGCGGAGCGGTGCGCCACTCGGCACCCGACGCCGTGCCCTCCGGCAGGTTGTCCGCCAGGCCCGTGCCCATGTCGTGCAGCAACAGGTCCGTGTACGGGTGGATCGTCTGGCTGCGCAGCTCCGAGTTCGGGTGGTAGGGGCTCGTGGTCAGCGTCGCGGCGTGGCACTTCGCGCACCCCGCGCTGTTGAAGAGCGTCTCTCCGCGCTGCACCGTCGTGTCGTTGAGGCTGCGCCGGGCGTTGACGCCCAGCAGCGAGATGTAGCGGACGAGCTTGTCCAGGTCGGAGTCGCTCAGCTCCGTGCTGGTGCCCGTGCAGCCCTGCTGGGACGAGCCGCAGTCCAGCGACTTGTACACCGACGTCGTGACACCCATGTCGCCGTTGAAGGCATCCGCCACCTGGTGGCGCACCCGCGCCTGGCTCGCCTTCCAGCCGAAGCGGCCCAGGCGGGTCTGGCCCGTCTGGGGATCCACCACGGTGCTCATGCGGCCGGAGATGCCGTCTCCGTTCGTGTCATTGGGATCCGCCAGGGCGAAGATGGAGCTCTCGGGAACGGATTCCAGCAAACCCAGGCCCACGAGCTGCGGCGTGATGCGCGCCGAGTAGTTGGTGGGGACGACGTTGGTGAAGCCATAGACGGGCTTGCGCAGCTGGTAGGCCGTGCCATCCGAGAAGGTGCCGTTGGTCGTCGTCCACGAGGTGATCTTCACATCCGCCTCGGGGGTGCCGCTCACGGCGCGCGGCTGCAGCTTGGAGCCCAGCTGCGGATCCGGCGCGTTCGTGGTGCCGTTGACCTTGCCCACCTTGACCACGACGTTGGTCAGCGTGGTGTTGGTGGCCGGGGGCAGGCCTCGGCCGTTGTTCACGTGGCAGGCCACACAGGAGCGAGCGATGTAGCTGTTGCCCAGCTTGTTCGCCTGCTCGCTGAACACCGGGTTGTCCGACTCGGAGTGCGAACCATCACCGAAGTCGGTGTGGTGGATGCGGCGGCCCTCGACGAACGCCTGCGTGTTGACGGGCGCCAGGTTCAGCGCCATCTGCATGAAGCGCTGCGACGGCTCGTTCGAGTACGGGTAGTTCTGCGTCGTCCGGCCACCCGCCCACGCCGTCTCCGGCAGCGGGTAGGAGTCCAGCAGCGAGCCCACGCCCTCGAAGGGCACGATGCCGCCCTGGCCCACGATGTAGAGCCAGGCGCCGGAGTAGTAGTTGAAGCGGCCATCCACCGGCTGCTTCAGGAAGACACCGATCTCGATCTCCATGCGATCGCCAACCTTGATCGCCCTGCCCTCCTTGGCGTTGTAGTTGACGCTGGCGGTGTAGTTGTAGTCGTCCACGCGGGTGAACGTGCCGTTGTGGAAGTACTCCGCCACGGTGTTGATGCCCCGGAAGAACGCCCGGAAGTTCGTGCCGTCATGAGGATAGACGGTGTGCATGTTGACGGTAATCGTGTTACCGCCCTTGGCCACCTGGTCGATGATGTCGACGTAGAAGGTGCGGTTGACGAAGTACTTGCCCAGGAAGTGATCGTACGCCTGGAACTGCGACTCGCGCGCGTGGCGGTCGCGCACGCGCTCGCCCACGTGCGTGATGATCGCCGCGGAGGTGTTCTCCACCAGGGGCGCCTCCAGCGCCGTGGTGTTGTTGAACAGCGGAACAGCCGTGCCGGTGCCACCGTCCCCGGGAGTGCCCGTGCCTGCATCCGTGCCCGTGCCTGCATCCGTGCCCGTGCCTGCATCCGTGCCCGTGCCTGCATCCGTGCCCGTGCCTGCATCCGTGCCCGTGCCTGCATCAGGAGGCGCCGTGGCGCCATGGGTATAGGTGGCCGTGGCGGAGTCGTAGGCGCAGTTACATGCGGCGTCCCAATACGTGAAGTTGTAGGTGACGACGTTGCCCGTGGCCAGGCCCGTCACCGTGTATTGGTTCTGGGTGCCAGTCTGCGTCATCCGGACGTTGACCTGGCCTCCGTTGTTGATCTTGTAGTGGATGTCTGCCCAGGAGGTGCTGTTGATATAGAAGAGGGCCGAATTGGCCCCCGAACTCTGGGCTCCCGAAGCGGGCGCCGCGAGGCTTTCTCCCGCCCACAGGAAGCCCACCAACATCATGACGGCGGCTCCAACAGATTTATTGATCATGGCGTTTCTTCACCTTCCTTCTCGGCGTGTGTTCATCCAGAGAATGCTCGAGGGATGGGGCGCAGCTGACGCAGTGCAGCGGTGAAACCGCGCGTTTGAAGACAGACGCGCAGGGTGCAATGCCTTGACCGGATGCGTCGAAACGCTGTGGTCCCGGTCATTCCATCAATAGGAAGAGACCACTCGGCATTTTCCGGGACCTACTGTAAAGCTACTTATTCGGAGAGTAAAGGGGTTTTATGAAAACGCATTCATGATCTCGGTTCAGGAATTACCACCCTGACGTAAGAGCACGACTGATAGAGAGTTCGCACGACTCGGAACGGCCTCCAGGGATGGCTCCATGCGTCAAAACAGAGCAGTCCTGTGACAGCGCTTGCCTGCGTGGCGCCAGAGTTGCACATGGCTCCATGCGTCAAACCGGTTGAATATCTGACAGCGCTTGCCTCACGGGCTCGGCTTCGGAACACGGGGAACGGACTCCCAGCCATCTGTCATGGAATGACTCCAAGACATTGGCAGACACACTCCCCCTTAGAGTCCCAGCCATACACAAACGGCTCATCGAATCGTCCACGGCTCCCGTGAGGACTCCATCGCCCGCCCTGGCCCGGATCAGGTTAGGGTGAAGGGAGCCCATGGACGCCACCCCTCCACCCGGCCCGCGCGTGCGCTGGCTCATCGCGGGAGCATTCAGTCCCTCGCCCTCGGGGCAGCGGTTCCCCGTCACCGAGGCGTCCTTCACCGAGCATCTCACCCGCTCGGCCAACGGCTTGCGCATCACTGTTCAGGACCGCATCGGCTCCAGCGATGTGAACGCCTATGAGGTCTCCTTCGACGGCCTTCACTCGTTCCAACTCTCGGCGGTCATCGACTCGACTCCGGACCTGCGCCTCCTTCGCACCGCCCTGGCGGCGCTGTCCGGCTCGGGCACGCTCAGCCCCGAGGATGCCGCGCAGCTCAAGGCCACGATGGGCCCGGGCCGCCTCTCCGCCGCCATGGCCCAGGCCGCCCAGGGCTCACTCTCCTCCGAGGACGCACGCCGCGCCGCGCTAGTCGTACTCGAGGAGGCCCTGTTCGCCACCGCTCGCGACCTGCTCCAGCATCCCCTCGTCGCGCGCCTGGAGTCCTCCTGGCGCGGCCTGCGCTGGCTGTGGGAACACTGCCCCGCGTCCGGTGGCCTGGAACTCGAAGTGCTCGACGTCGAGCCCTCATCGCTCGTGGATGCACTCTCGCAGGTCCTCGACGGTCCTCCCCTCCAGCGCCCCGACGCGTGCTTCATCCTCGACGAGATCTCGGACTTCGATGCCCTGCACCCGCTTGCCTCCCTGGGCGAACAGGCCTCGCTGCCCATGGTCGTAGCAGTCCCCCAGGAGGCCCGCTCACCTGAGGCCTGGAACCGGCTGCGAGCCGATGAAGTCTCTCGCTGGCTGTGCGCGGCCCTGAATCCCGTGGTGATGATGGCCGAACAGCACGGGAGCATCCGCCGCCAGTGCTTCACCAGCCCAGCCCTCGCCGTGGCCGCCCTGCTGGCCGCCAGCTTCCGCGACACGCGAACCTTCGGGCGCCTCGTGGGACCCGGCAGTGGCACCCGGGCTCCGGCGGTGTGGAAGCCTCAAGCGGGCTCCACCATCGCCACCGAGGTGGGGCTCGCCCTGCGCGAACAGGAGCGGCTGGCGGCGCAGGGACTTCTCGGTGTAGGCGGATGGTGGGACTCGAACGCCGTGCTGCTGGCCGCGGCGCCCACTGTGTATGGCGGCCGTGATGCCACCCCGCTGCCGGCACAGCTCCTCACGGGCCGCATCGTCAGGCTCGCGCAGGAGCTCACCGAACGCCTGCCATCGGGAGCCAACCCCGACGCGATCGCCGCTGCCTTCTCCCGGGCCGCCGAGGTCTTCCTTCCCACCGGCTCGAAGAAGGACTGCCAGCTTCACGCACAGGTGGTGTCCACGGGCAGAGGCGAACGGGGAGTCCAGATCCGAGCCTCCGTGCGCCCCGAGCTCGCGGGCACGCACCTGCAGCTTGCGTTCACCGTGCCGCTCCCTGGCTTCGTCAGGGAAGCTTGAAGCTGCGTGCGATGGCACCCGTGGCGTCCTGCCAGCTCTTCGCGCCCTTGGGATGGCTCCACTCGAAGCCGTAGAGGACACCGTCCTTCTCCCACTGTTTGAGGTAGAGCACCCGCCCCTTCGGAGCCTCTCCCGAGAGCACCCACCACCCCTTGCCCCTGTACGGTCAGGAACATGCGAGCACCTTCGCGAAAACGTTGCTGGCCAGCATAGCCTCCCCCTCCCCGCGGCTCAGGGTAAACCCGAGACAGAGTCAGGCGCTCGGACACCACACGGACAGCCAGCTCCTGGCCCTCCGCCTCCCACCGAAGCGCACCCTCGGAGCGGACGACGCATGGACCCCAGATATGCCATGATGCCCCGGTTCCCTGCATGAGAGGACGACCCCGGTGAGTACGCCATTCCAGGTGGAGCTCCAGCTCGGTCTGACGCTCACGGTGGGCGGCCAGACGTTCACCATTCCGGGTGGCCAGGTGAAGCACCTGTCCGTGCACATGGCCAGCCATGGCTTCACCGGCTCGGTCACCTTCTGGACCTCCCTGGAGAAGAAGGACGCACCGCTCTTCAAGGCCTTCTCGAAGCCGGATCTCCTCCAGGTGCGCGCGACCGTCACGGCGCTCGATCCCTCCCTGGACACGCCGCCCGCTCCCATCGTGCTCCAGGGCCTGGCCCGCAGCCGCCGGATCCTCGCGGACGTCCACGGCACCGCGCAGAAGGAGCAGCGCGTCTTCCGCCGCTACACCATCGAGTTCGCGGATGCAGCCCAGGTGCTCTGGCGGCAACACCGCCCGGTCGAGCTGCACACCTCCATGTCCATGGGGGAGATCATCGACCTGCACAAGGCCAGTCTCCAGATCAACCAGGACTGGGCCCTGCTGCGGCAGAAGCGAGACATGCTGTGCCTCGGGATCGGCGCGGACACGCCCGAGGTGAGCTTCTACGACTTCGTCCTCTGGTACGTGGACTCGAACAACGGCGTCTTCAGCTACGACAACCAGAAGAACGAATACCTTCTGGCCGACAGCAAGCCCTCCTCGGGCCAGGCCGCCGCGCTCGGCCGCCTCCGGGTGCACAGCGTGCAGGTCCAGATGCCTGCGCCCATCCGCCACGGCTCACGCGTGCTCAATGCCGTGGCCGAGGGCCCCACCACCGAGCAGCTCGACCAGCCCCAGGCCGCCACGGGCATCTCGCATGACGTGCTGCTGCGCACCCCTGTCACCGACGTGGCCGAGCTGCGACAGAAGCAGGAGAAGGCCCGCCTCCAGCTCCGGGAGCGACAGCTCCAGGTGTCCTTCAAGCAGTTCCCCGCCGTGGATGTCTTCCCTGGCGCGCTGATTCGCCTGGAAGCATCGGCCTGGCCCAAGAGCTTCACGGGGGCGGGCGACGATCAACGGGTGCTCGGACTCGAGTTGGAGGCCTCCGCCACGAGCGAGGGCCAGTACGACGGGCAACAGGCCCCCAGCGCCCAATACGAGGTGCGCCTGTCCGTCCGGCTCGAGTCCGCTTCGGATCCGGTGGTCACCCTGCCGCCCTACCGCGGGCCGCGCTACCCCATCCACGTCGAGGGGCTCGTGCATGCCCCGGGCGGTGAGCCAGAGGATCGGCGCTACCTCATCACCGAAGACGAGAAGACGTCCGTCAATTCCTTCCATGTCACGGTACCGCTCTGGAACAAGACGGTGAGCGTGCCCGCCGAGCCCATCCACTTCCCGGGCCAGTTCTTCTTCCCTCCCTACAAGAACACCCGCGTGCTGGTGGCGCTCCACCTCGAGCGTGCCGAGCTCATCCGCTTCATCGACTGGAAACAGGGCGTGCGCTCACCACAGGACGGCCAGGGCGATCAGATCCTCATGGGCCTGAACAAGCTGAGCCAGACGGGCATCACTCACGACTTCCAGGATGAGAAGCCGGTGTGGCGCATCCACCGCACCTCCCAGGGAGACACCCAGGTCGTCCGCATGGGCGAGGGCCACCTCTTCATCCAGGTGAAGGAGTCGCCCAGCGGCGCGGCTCCCACGCCCACCTATGACGTGTCGCCCCAGGTCGAGGCCGCCAAGGGAGATCTCACCGCGGCCGTAGGGGGAGCGATCGGGCAGACGTCCGCCGCCCACCAGGGCGCGATGGGCGCCGTGCGTGCGAAGATCAAGGCCTCGCAGGCGGAGGCAAAGACGGCACTCAAGGGGGCTCGGACCGAGCTGGGCTCCAAGGTGTCAGCAGCCAAGGCCAACATCCAGGCCTCCACCTCGAAGATGAACCAGGGAGTCGAGCAGCTCTCGGGGGCAGCGGCGGAAGCCAAGGCCTCGCTCGAGAAGCTGCGGTGAGGCACGAACCCAAGGACGGAGCAGACCCATGCAGCAACTGCGCGCCAAGGTAGCGGAGCTTCGCGGAGAACTGGAGGCCTTCAGCACGGGCATCGTCGCCCGCGTGAAGCCTCTGCGCACCGAGATCGACACGCTCACCGGCAAGCTCGAGGCAGCCGTGAGCTCCCTGCGTCCCGAGGTGGAATCGGTGGGCAGCGGGCTCTCTCAGAAGATCGATGCGCTGGACGCCGAGTTGGCGGAACTGGAGCCCTGAGTGAAGGCGCTGTGGGCCAGGTTCGACAAGGCCGCGGACGAGGTGCTCGTCCTGCGCGGGAAGCTCGATGCCTCCGCGGGGCGCATCCGCACCTCCGTGGGCGCCATCGAGCCCGCCGTCTCCTCGCGCTGCAAGGCCATCGAGGATGTGACGCGCGCCAAGGAGCAGTCCTTCGGCAAGCAGCTCGAGTCTCTCACTGTCGAGGTGGGCCAGCGCTGCGAGGCGATCGCCTCGGACGCGTTCGCCGTCATCAAGAAGCGCAAGGATGACCTGAAGGCCCAGCTGGAGGCCGCCGAGAAGACGCTCGAGCAGGAACTCCAGCGGATCCAGACCGAGGTGGATCAACAGTTGAACTCCGCGCAGGCGCAGTTCCAGGCCCGCGAGCAGCAACTCCAGAAACAGATCCAGGAACTCAACCTCCAGGCCGGCCGCATCCTCGCCAACGAGATGAAGTCCACCGAGCAGAAGCTCCTGGACGACATCAAGAAGCTCCGGGCCGAGTTCGAAGCGGAGAGCAAACGGATCAAGGACGGCGAGAAGCTGCTCCAGGACCAGCTGAAGAAGTCCCATGAGCAGGTCAAGGAGCGGATCCAGAAGCTGGAGGCCGAGCTCGACGAGCGCGAGAAGCAGGTCGCCCAGGAGACCCAGAAGCTGCGCACCCAGGCCGAGAGCGCCGTGCACCAGGGCACCTCCCAGCTCTCCTCCGCGACGGAGGCCGTGCTCGCCCCCGTGGCGCAGACACGGCAGTCCCTCGACGAGGAGGCCAAGAAGCTGATGCAGGCGCTCACGGCCGTGCTCTCTCCTCCCTCCACCGCCCTGGAGCGCGTCGCCGGTGACATCAAGTCCACGGGCGAATCCTCCAAGGCCGAGGTGCGCCGGCAGGTAGAGCAGCTCCGCGCGGGGCTCAACCCGGTTCGCGGCCAGGTGAAGTCGGCCACCGAGTCGGCCACCCAGGTCATCCAGACGCTGGAGACCACCGTCAACGGGACCATCGAGACCGGCCGCACCGAGGTCAACCGCGTGCTCGACGCGCTCGAGCAGACCCTGGCCGGACAAGTCCAATCCCTGGCCAACCAGATCAAGCTCGTGGAGGAGCTGATCGATCAGGTCCAGAAGCAGATCGAGTCCGCCATCACCCAGGGCAGCCAGGCCATCGACACCCTGATGCAGACGGCGATCACCACCTTCGAGAACATCCGCGCACCTGTCCAGACGACGGTGGACTCCGCCTTCTCGGTGCTCGACGGGCTGATGGACACCCTGGCCCAGCTCGAGAAGCAGATCGAGCGGCTCCTCTCGCTCCTGCCCGAGAAGCTCGAGCAGCTCCAGACGCTCTTCAAGACGCTCGTCGGCACGCTGGAGTCCCTGCTCTCGCGCGCCGTGCAGATGCTGGATGCCATCCCCTCCGAGGACCTGCCCAAGCCGCTGGTGGATCCGGCCATGAACGCCATCACCCAGGCGGTGACGCAGATCTCCACCCAGTTGGACAGCATCGTCAGCCAGGTGGCCCAGCAGATCACCACGATGTCGGATCAGCTCATCACCCAGGTGGAGCAGGTACAGGCCCAGGCCATCCAGCAGGTGCAGGCGCTGCAACAGCAGCTCGTGCAACAGGTCGAGACGCTGCAACAGTCCGTGCAGACCGCCATCGATCAGGCCGTCACCCAGGTGCAGCAACTGATCGTCCAGGTGACGCAGCAGGTGGCCGCCGCGCGCGATCAGGTGGTGCAGCAGATCGACGCGATCGCGAACCAGGTGGCCCAGCGCGTGGACCAGCTCAAGGCGCAGGTGAAGACACAGCTCGAGTCCTTCGAGGAGTCGCTGGGCCAGGGCGTGCAGACCGCGGCCAACCAGGTGGCCGCCGTGGGCAACTCGATCGAGCAGCAGGTGTCGGGCGCTCGCGAGCAGGTGAAATCCGGGATGCAGACCGTGAGCACCTCGGTGGACAAGGCGCTCGCGGAGGCCCGGAAGGCCAAGGAGCGCGTCGAAGCCGAGATCACCCTGCGCATCGATCAGTCGCTCGCCGCCTTCGCCAAGCAGGCCGAAGGACTCATGGACACCGCCGCGAAGCAGATCGACGGCGTGGCCACGCGGGTGGACACCACGCGAGAGCAGCTCCTCGCTCCGCTGGACCGGGTAGAGGCCTCGATCCAGCAGGCCAACTTCTTCTCCCAGGTCGTCGAGCAGGTGCGCGCCAACGTCCTGCGGCTCCTGGACGGATTGGACGCCCAGGTGCGCAAGCTGGCCGCCTGACTCAGGCGCCGGGAGCCTTGGGGGCCTCGGGCGCCTTGGGGGCCTCGGGCAGCTCGGGCATCTCCGAGGGGATCGCGGGCGGAATCGAGTCGCTCAGGATGCGGCTCACCGTCAGCTCGATATCCACCGCGCTCGGCATGGGCGGGCTGAGCAGCACCTGCCAGTTCCCATCCGGAGCAGTGAAGAGGAAGGAGACCGCCACGGGCCCCTCCTTCGGCGTCTTCACCTGGAAGCGTTGGATGGTGCCCGGGTAGATGACGGCCGTCTGCAGCACCGTCTGATCCGGCGCGCCCACCCTGGCGGCCACTTCGGAGTACGCCTCGTTGGCGTACTGCTTCGTGTCCACCTTGCGCACCAGCATGTACATCGGCCGGCCCAGGTTCGTCCCCGGCGGAGACTTCACGCTGAGGGCCACCTGCGTCGACGCACAACCCCCCAGACACAGCGCCGCCACCGCCCACATCAGCGGCTTCACGCGCGCGCTCATCGCGGCACCTCCCGGAAGGGCACCCACGGGTCTCCCTTGAGTCCGAAGCTGATCTCCAGCCCTCGCTTGTTCACGTTGTTGCCTTGCAGCGCCAGGCTCCACTGTCGGCGCTGATCCGTGGTGAGCGCGGCCTCCTCGAAGAGCCGGAAGCAGCTCCATGCGGAGCGGTTCCACGGCAGCGACAGGTACTGCGGCGCATCCCTCGCGGGCGAGCGCAGCTCCAGCACGATGGAGGACACCTGTTGGTCCCACCAGCTCACGGGGAACTCCTGCCACGTGGGGCTCTGGTTGAAGCCGTACGCCGTCGTCTTCCCGCACTTGAGCGAGGACATGGTGACGAAGACGCCCGGCATCGGCGGAGGCGGCAGCGGCTGCGGCTGCACCTTCAGCATCAGCGGCCGGGGCTTTCCATCATCGTCCCACAGCAGCTTGGACAGGCGCCCCAGCCGGCTCAAGGAGACGAGCATCTGGTCCGGCAGCGCCAGCTTGTCACGCAGCGGACCGCGCAGGCCCCAGTCCGAGCCCCGCTCCACGCACACGCGGGAGTAGACCTGATGCACGAAGGTCCAGAAGGCCCCGTCCTTGCGGCGCAGCACCTCCAGCTCGCCCGGATCCACGTCCTCCTGGGACTCGGGGTTGAAGGGGTAGCGCTCCAGCATGGGGCCCAGCATGCGGGCCGTCGTCTCCGTCCACCGTTTGGCCAGCGTCTTCTCCAGCTCCTGCTTGCCCAGCGCCTGCACCTGGAGGAAGGGCTCCAGGAAGGGCTGGCGCAGCTCGCCGGTGATGCCCTGCTGATCCAGCCACTCCTGCGCCTTGCGCAGGTAGGAGTTCTCCTCCTCGAGCAGCATGGACAGGGCCACCTTCTCCAGGGGCGTGATGAAGTCCGCGAGCTCCGGCAGAGCGCTCTCCTCGACCGGCACGGCCCCCTCCGCACCCGAGCCCCCAGCGGCCTTGCCCTTGGTGGGAGCCTCCGCCGCGGCCTTGGGCTTGCCCTCCTTGTCCCCGCCCGCGCCTCCCGACTTGGAGGCCGGATCCAGGTCGTCATGCATCTGCGCGATCAACGCCTGGTACGGGGCGAGCGCGGCATAGAAGCCGTTCTTGTCCGCCGCCATGATCTGGACGATGGGCCGGAAGGGCGCCACGGCGTTGCGCAGCGGCTCGTAGTACGGCCCCTCCAGGGGCTCGAGGTTGGCGCGGTTGGCCACGTCTCGCAGCATGTCCACCTGCCGCGAGGAGGGCTGCGTGACGCTGGCCAGTTCATCCAGCAGCACGCTGCGCGAGGCCAGGAAGTGGTAGTCGCGGATGCGCTGGAAGAGCGCCTCGCGGTACCCACGGGAGAAGGAGTTCACCCGCTTCTGCACGTACTCCTCGCGCTTGGCGGCCACCTCCGTGGGGAGCTGGGCATTCTTCAACCGCTGGGTGAAGTCCTCCACCAGCGGCTTGAGGTCCGTCTCGAAGGCCGTCCGGTTCAGCAGCATCTGTCCAGCCTGGCTGGCCTGGGCCGCGCTGAGCCGACCACTGGCCTCATACGAGTCCAGCAACGTCTTCAGCAGCTCGCGAGAGAGCTGCGGCGGGCGGAACTCGAAGTTCTGCTGCAGCAGCTCGATGTGGTACGGGCCCTTGTTGTTGCCCGACAGCCAGAGCCCATCCCGCGTGAGCAGCTCCGAGGGGCTCATCTTCTCCACCGCCTGGAAGCCTGAGAAGGCCTCCTCCTCCATGTTCAGGATCGCCGCGAGCGTGTCCCGGTTCGCCCGCAGCCAATCCAGCACCTGCACGGTGGACTCGATGCCCAGGAACTGCTTCGTGTTCATCTGGATCTTGGAGGCGTCGATCTGGCTGAGCACCGTGGACAGAGAGGCGAAGACATCCAGGTCCGCCAACTGCGCCTTCAGACGCTCTCGCTCCTCGCGTCGCAAGTCCAGGTCCCCCAGCCCCTTCGGCCCCGACTCCAGGGTCACCTTGAGGAACATCAGGTGATCGAACCAGGGCTTGAGCTGGCCCTCGAACGTCAGCCGCTCCGCGTAGGGCCAGCAGGACCAGTCCTCGTCCGCCGTTCCAGAGACCTGCACGGCGCCGCGCCGGCACGGAGGGTTACGCTCCCAGGGCTCGTCACTGGCGAGCACGTAGGTGGACACCAGCGGCTCGCTCAGCTCGAGCGCCGAGATCCAGGTGCGGCCCTGATCAGAGCTGGCGGAAGCCTGCACGCCGGGCGCGCTGGTCTCTCCATCCTCCCAGCGCCTCGAGTTCTGGGGCTTGACGCTGGAGTTCACGAAGCTGCCCAGGCTCTCCGACTTCGACGCGTGCAGGGTGGCCAGCAGATACACCACCTGCTCGGGGCGGCAGTCCTGGGGAGTCTTGTGGCAGTACTCGAGGAAGGGCCGCAGGTGGATCTCCCGGACACCCTGCGCCAGACGCCGACGCAGGTCCAGCATCTCGTCCGGGAAGCTGGAGTTCAGCGGGGGCCACCAGCGCGCGAACCGCCACAGGTGGCTGATCCGCTCGGCGGCCTCGTTCACCTGCGCCTCGACGACCTCTCCGGAGCGATCGATGCCCTGCTCCCGCATCTGCGCCACGGTGGCCTCGAAGCCCTGCACCTGCGCCTGGGCCTTGCGCAGCAGCCAGTAGAAGCGGCCGTACGCGAAGATCACCGGCAGGCAACACACGGCGGCGATCAGCGCGGCCCGCTGCAGGTGGGTGCGCAGGTAGAGGCGGCGCAGCGACTCGATGTTGCTGTCCTCGGAGGCCACGGACAGCGTGCCGCTGGCGCGAGCCTCGGGCGTGGGCGAGGACAGGTACACGCGCGTGAGCTGCGGCTTGTACGAGAGCGTGTTGCTCTCCAGCAGCGCCGTCACGAAGCGCCCCAGTGCCGCGAACGAGCGCCCGCCCTGCGAATAGAAGCGCTCCAGGCGCTCGAAGGCATCCACCGGCAGCGAGGTGAGCCCCAGCGCCAGGAACTGCTCCTGCCCATCCAGCAGCGAGGCCAGACGGCCCTCCTCGCCCTGCTTCGGAATATCGAAGGCGCACCCCACGCCGTGCTGGCGCAGCATGCGTGCGAAGTCCTCGAAGCCCTCCAGCCCGTCCATGTGCGTCAGGCACAGGCGCGTCTCCACGGGAGCGCCGCGCGCCTCGGACATGATGTTGAGCTTGCCGCGCAGCAACTGGGCCATGCGCCGCTGCTCATCCGGGGGCGTGTCCGCCAGCCAGCGCACGTCCAGCGCGAGGACGGCCACCCCCTTCTGCTTGTGGCTGAAGCACTTGCGCCACATCTTGCGCAGCGCGCCGCGAGCCTGGAGCGTCTCATCCTCCAGCAGCGGGGCGGACACCTCCTGCACCACGCAGTCGGGGCCCAGGTAGATCTGCAGCAGCGGATCGTCGGTGTAGCTGGGGAGGAACTGGCGGGCCTGGCGCTGCCAATCCACGTCCAGGCCGATGAGCTGCGTCTTGCCGCTCCCGGCAGGCCCCAGCACCACCACGTTGGGCAGATCCACCACGGCGGCGCGGTGGGCCAGCGGCAGGCCGTAGAGGAACCTGTTGCGCACCTGCATCAGCCGGCCGGTGCTCATGGGCGGAGGGCCACTGGCGACCCGGGCCGGGGAGCGACGGCTGCGCCACCAGCCCCACAGCTTCCAGCCGAGGAACCCCAGCAGCACCACGCCGATGACCACCAGCACCCAGATGAGGTACGGGCTCACCGCGTTCCAGATCTTCCCCACGGAACTCGTGCCCGTGTCGGCGGACTGCGCCCCGGAGTCGACGGCCTTGGCCCCCGCTTCGAGCGCCTTGACGCCCTCACCCACCGCCTTGGCGGGATCCGCGGCGGCCTGCACCAGCGTGGCCAGGTTGAAGAGCAGCTGCGAAACCACGGTCACCCCCCCCCACGGGCCTTGCCCGCTGCGGAGTGTCCCGAGCGCGCGGCCAGTTGGAGTGCCTCGAGCACGTCTTCCAGCTCGTCCATCGACGCGACCAGCTTCTCGTGCCGGGCCTCATGCTCCTTGGGAGCCAGGCGCGTACCTCCCGCTTCCGGGAAGATCGCCGCGATGCCCTCGCGCACGTCCGTCAACAACGGCTCGGCCCCCGCGACGAGCGGGCCGAGTTCGGAGCGAACGAACTGCTCGAAGCGCCCAAGCTGTGCCCGGGGCCCCTGCAGCTCCTTCATTCTCTGGGCTTCTTCCCTCATCGCGACAGCCACCACAGTAGCACCGGGACAAGAACCACGACGCTTCCGGACGCCACGTAGTACCGCAGCGGGAAGGCGTGGACGAGAGGGGGCTGGGCCACGGCTGGAGGGGGAGCAGGCACCGCCTCCGGCTTGGGAATGCGGGCCGCCAGTTTCTCCTTGTACTCGCGCAGCCGGGCGGTGCTCTCCGCATAGTGGCCCTTGAAGCCCGCGGTGAGACAGAAGTGAAGCATCTCGAAGACGAGCACCGAGGCGCCGCGCTGCGCCAGCTTCTCGTCCGCCAGCTCGTAGAAGCGGTTGCCGCCCGCATCCGTCTGGAAGAGCTTGGACTGGAGCAGCGGCCAGTCCGCCTGCTCGGCGTCCGCCAGCCGGCGCAGCACCAGCTCGTCCACCAGGTAGACGAAGGGCTCGGAGGCGTCGCGGATCTCGTCCTCCCGGTAGCCCGTCCCCAGCTCCTTCTGGAGGCTCGTCACCTCTCCCAGCAACTGGTACTGAAGCTGGGCCAGGCCCTGAGGACCCACCCGCACCTGCGTGCGCTCCTCACCCGGGCCGGGCTCCGGAGGCAGGTACTGCTCCAGGAGCGCGCGCACCTGGCGGTACGCCCGCAGGATGGCCTGCCAATGCTCGAGTTTCATGAAGATACCTTCAACGGGAAGGAACCTGCCCCTGCCACGGTGGGCCGCAGCACCACCGAGGCCTCGCCGTTCCATGCCTCCAGCAGCTTCTGCACCTGATCCAGGAAGCAGGCCACCAGCGGCTCGGCGCCGGGCTCGAAGGGCTCCAGCAACATCTCGTACACGTGCAGCAGGCCCGAGCCGCGCAGCGCGCCATCCGGAGCCACCGTGGCCTTGAGCTCGCGGATCCAGGGGATGACGCGGCGGAAGGGCTCCTCGGCGGGCGTGCCGAGATAGTTGAGCAGCGCGGCCAGCTCGTTGCGGTCCAGCGTGGACTTCACCTTCCAGGCCAGCAGCCGCGTCAGCCCCGCCACGTCATTGCGCAGCGCGCTCTCCCGCTGCGCTTCGAGCCGACCCACCAACTGCCAACCCAGGCCTTCCACGTGCCGAGCCGGCGTGGAGACACTCATCCGCCCCACCGCCTCGGCGGCGAACTGCGGCTGGAACCAGAGGGCCTCCACCAGCAGCTTCTGCGGTTCGAGGAAGGCCTCGGGCAGGCGCACCAGCAGGCTGTGCCGCGGGCGCATGTCCTCGTCGAGCCCCTCGTCCAGTTCGTAACTGGGGCCCTCACCTGGGAGGAAGGCCGGACGCATGGGCGTGCGCCCCGTCTTGCCCAGCACATAGACGCCGGTGACGGAGTGCAGCTGCAACTCCCGGCCAGCCGTCATCCCGCGGATGGTGTACTCGGAACGGGTGCCGTCCGCGACGATAGGCTGCGCGGGCTCGGCCTTGAGGTTCTCCACCGGCACGACGAACGGGTGGAGGATGTCCGGGTACGGCGAGCGCCCCACCGTCCAGGACTTGTCCAGGTCCATGCACAGGCTGAAGCGGGTCCACTCCTTGCGGTGCGAGGGCACCGACACGTGGAGGAAGAGCCCCTGCTCCGGCTGCTGGAAGAAGGCTCGCACGCGCTGCAGCGGGTGCTCGTAGCGGCTGGCGTCGTCCAGATCCGCGGGCGCATCCCCGAAGGAGTACTCGCACGGCAGGCCCTGCGAGTTGCTGTCCGCCTGCGCGTCGTACACCACGCTCACCTGCTTCATCGCCTTGCTCAGCGCATGGAAGACGGCAAGCGAGGGCCGGTACTCATCCAGGTGGCGCACGTGCAGGCTGAGCAGGCCCACCGCGTCCCGCCGCGGGAAGGCGGACTCGAAGCGGAGGATCATCCGGTAGTTGCCATCCGTGAGGCGCACCACCTCCGAGCCCACCAGGGAGATGGGGAGGATGCGCAGGTGGCGCCGCGTGCGAAACGAGCCCACCACGCCATGCGCGGGGGCCATGCGCAGCTCCGTACCGCGCGGCAGCACCACCGTCTCCGTCATCTTCTCGGCCGGCATCGCCTGAACCAGCGCCACCGAGGGCAGCGGCTGCAGCAGGAAGTCGAAGAACGAGGAGAACAGCCGCAGCCACGTGGAGCGCAGGTTGTGCTGGGTGGCCAGCCGCGTCTGCACCGAGAAGAAGGCCATGGACTCGATGAGGCGCCGCACGTGCGGATCCTCCCGGTCCAGAGGCACGGTGGGGTGCGAGCTCAGGAAGCGCTGCCGGAAGCGCTCCAGCGCATCGAGTTCGTTCAGGTAGTCCTGGTAGATCAGCTCCGACGAAACGCTCACTGCTCCCTCACCCCAGCTTGACGAGCGCTCCGCCCACGGTGGTCATCGAACCCTTCAGCTCCGCCACGCCCGAGGACTCCAGGCCCAGCTTGCCCTGCCCGGACACCTTCGTCATGGCCGAGGCCAGCTCCGCCTGCGACTGCCCGGACATCTTCAGCGTGAGGCCCTCGATCTTGTTCTCTCCGCCCGAGGCCGTGAGGCTCGTCTGCATCCCCTTCATGTCCAGGTTGCTGGCCGCTTCGATGGCCACCTTCGCGTTGGAAGACAGCTTGGCGTCCTGCGTGGCGCTCTGCGTGAGCTTGGCGCTGGAGGTGAGGGTCATGTCCTTGGTGCTCTCCACCTTGAGGATGTCCTGGCTGGCCCAACTGGACTCCTTGGCGGATTTGAGGGTGAGCGTCCCGGTAGCGTCCACGGTGAAATCCTTGCACGTGATCGTGACGCTGTCCTGCTTCTGGACGATGGTGCTCGTCTCCTCGTTCCCTTGCACCTTGATGGTGATGCTGGTGCCGTCCATGACCACCGTCTGGGTGATCTTGCCGTCAGCGTTCTCCACCTTGACGGTGACGCCTTTCGCCTTGTCCATCTCGACGGTACAGACCAGCGTGCCCATGGTTCCTCGCTTCCTTGGCAGAGAGCCGCGGCCCCCTTCCCGTCACTGCTCTTCCTTCACCTGGATGAGCAGGTTGCCCTCGGCGATCTCGATCTTCTGCGTGTCCTTGGCGGAGGTGCGCTGCATCAGGAACACGGGCTTGTCGTCCGTGTAGTAGTGCTTGATGGCGGTGCCGTTCTCCGTCGTCTTGCCCACGAGCAGCTGCACGCCCTGTCCGTCCTGGGGCAGGCGCGCTCCGGTGCGCCAATCCAGGAAGCGCTTGATCCACGCGCGCTGGAAGTCCAGCGCCACCAGCACCCGCTCCCCCTTGTAGGCGGGGAAGTAGAAGTGGCCCGGGAGCAGGTTCGGGTTGAAGGGCGTGGCGACGATCTGATCGGCGAACAGGGGGATCTTCACCTTGTAGCCGTCCACGGAGGTGTTCGAGTCCGTGTACACCTGCCACGTCTCGTCCTTCTCCGCGCCCTGCTCGCTGACGATGAGGGCCTCGACGTAGCGGGGGTAGGACGGCGGCTGCCACGCGGGCAGATCCACATAGGGCTCGTCCTTGGGCTCGAGCCGGGTGTTCATGCGGAAGGAGAAGAACGCCTCCGCGTCGCCGTACACCTCTTCCTCGCCCTTCTCCTCCACCTCGCCACTCAGGTGCAGGCTGCGCACCCGGAAGGTGGCGTCCTTGGCCACGCCCGCGGCGCCCCAGGCCTCCTCGGCCGGCAGCTTCACCAGCGCCCCCGGAGTGAACGCCTTCTCGGGGAACGAGCGCCACGTCACCTCCACCTCGGGGCCTCGCTCCTTGAGCCGCGCCGTCTCCAGATCCACCCGCGCCTGGACCTCGGCCGCGATCGGAGTGACCAGCAGCACGTCCTGGCGGATGCCGGTGACGGCCTGCTTCTGCGTCACGGGCTTGGTCTCCGGACCCTCGGCGAGCGCGTTGAGCACGTTCACGTCGTGGCGGATCACCTCCGGCAGCAGCAGCTCCAACCCCACCAGGTTGGCCACCTTCAACTGCATCGGCGTGCCGGTCGCGTCCTTCGCGCCCGACAGCTTGTAGCCGTGAGTCGCGTAGTCGTGGATGAAGACACCGTGGTGGCTGTGCACGTACCACAGCGCCCAGTCGTAGAAGCTCGCGCCCCGCTGGGAATCCAGCCCCACGAAGATCATCGGGTGCTGCTTAGTGATCGTCTCCCAGTCATAGGCGAGCTGGATCTTGTCGCCCTTGTGCGCGTCCAGCACATCCTTGGCCGACTTCTGGGTGTACAGGGCGCAGGGGAAGTGCTGCCGCCACAGCAGCCGCGCCGCGTCCTGGAAGCGGATGCCGTAGCGGCGGTGGAGGATGAGATCGCTGTCACCCGTGGTGATGGCGTCCTCCTCCAGCGACTTCTCGGTGACGTAGCCCTTGATGGTGAGCGCGGTGTGCGTCGGCTGGGCCGACGTCTCCGGCAGCACCGCCTTCACCTCGACCTTCACCTCCACCAGATCCGGCTTGAGGAAATCGGCCAGCAGCTCGTCCTTGCTCTGCCCACCCTGGGCCGAGTTGTCCGTGAGCATGAACTCGGCCTCGCCCTCCAGGCCCCAGCTCCACAGATCCAGCGCGAAGCGCTTGATGCTGCCGGCGATGATCTTGTGCGCCTTGCCCCCGATGGTGAGGGTGAGCGTCACGACGAGCCGTTCCTGAAAGGTGGTCTCCATCATCGCTCCTCGTCCTCTTCCACCCGCACCTGCCCGCTCACGGTGTGGAAGAGCACCCGTAGGGTGCAGGGCTCACCGCCCAGCGTCCCCGTCAGCACGAAGTGCAGCCAGAGTCCCGAGTCCCGTCCCCGCAGCTCCAGCTCCACATCCCGCAGCCGGGGCTCGTGCGCTTCCACCGAGTGCAGCATCTCCCCGGTGAGCGTCTTCATCAGATCCTGGGTGCCGTACTTCTCGGAGTAGCGGCCCAGGCCAAAGCCATCGACGAAGTAGCCGTAGCCCTCCTTGGTGTTCAGCAGGGATTCCAGGTTCTGGCGCACCTGCTGCAACTCGCTGTTGCCGCCTGGGCGCTGCCAGGGGCTGGTGAACTTGTCGAGGAAGGCCGGGCGCGTCATCTCACGCCCTCCGCCAGAAGAGGAACACCTGGTGGCCCTGCAGCGCCGGCGTGACGAAGAAGGCCATGCCATTGTCGCGCTGGGCGTATTGCCACTCCTCTCCCAGCGTCAGCCGGTACCAGGAGATCTCCGGACCGAAGGCATGGGGGAACGCGGGGTGCGGAACGTGCTGGAAGGGAATGCCTCGCAGCGCCAGGCGGCGTACCACCGGCAGGCGCGAGGGGCTGGCCACCTTCACCCCCTCCATGGAGGGCGGGCGGCTGGGATCCTCGCTGCGCACCAGCAGGTACAGCTCGCTCTGCACCCCCGAATCCAACGTGGGCAGCGGCGAGAGGATGAACTGTCCGTCCTTCGCCTCGAAAGTCTTGTAGGTGAGCCGCGTGTCCTCGGGGCGGAAGGCGCGGTTCAGCAGGTCCATCCATCCACCGAGCGACGCGGCCAGATCATCGTGCTGGTAGGTGGGCATGGACTCGCCGGGCTCCAGCTCCAGGTAGCAGCTCACCTCGAAGTAGAACCGGCGCAGCGCATCGAAGAAGTGGTACGGGTGAGGGCTGATGCCCACGCGCATGTCCGCGCGCATGGCCTGGAGCCTGCGCACCTCGAGCAGGGTGCGGCGTGCGCTGGCCAGCCGCTCCGCACGTTGGTAGCTGTCCAGCAGCAGCGTGCGCAGCTGGCCGTGCGCCTTCTCCAGCAACGAGTCCAGCTCGAAGAGCAGCCCGTCCAGGAACGGGTTGGGCCCCACCAGCAGCAGCGGCGGCACCTTCTCGGTGGAGGGGCGCCACATGCCCTCGAGCCCCTTGGAGAAGGACACCAGTTCCAGCGAGGACAGGGCGCGATCCACGGCCTGCTCACTGGACAGCTGCAGCTTGTGCAGCACGCGCTGCACGTTGGGAGGCTCCGCCGAGTACAGGGGCACGCCCTCGGTGCCGCGCGTGTCCTCGAGCAGGTGCAGGAAGACGGTCACTTCCGCCTTGCCCGTGGCCTCCAGCGAGAACGTGGGCACGGCGGCGTTGCCTGGTACGTCCACCAGGAAGCCACCGGGCATGACAGCCGTCAGTGTGGAAAGGGAAAGGCTGCCCTCGGCCAGCAGCGCCTCGCTCCATGCGAGCGCGGCAATGCCGACCTGAGGCAGCCCGGACAACGCAGCATGCAGCCGCGCTTCGGACGAGAGCGCCTCGTCCTGGGCGCGAAAGTGCTCGGGAAGGAGCGTCTGGCCGACCTGCCAGCGGACCCGCGCGAGCTTGTGGCGCTGCATGGCTTTGGTCCTATCTGGAGGCTACTTCGCCGCGGCCTCGGTGACGCCCCACTGCTTGACGATGTTCTTGCCAGAGCCCGTCGCCAGGTTCACCGACTGCTCCAGCGTCTGCGGCTTGACGCCCACCTGGCAGACGTAGTTCTTCGGCGACTGCACCTCGTGGGACGGATCGTCCGCCACGGACAGGTTCAGGTCATCCCCGTTCTTCTCTAGGATGCCCTTGAGCACCGCGTCCGTGAAGCTGGACTTGAAGTACTTCTTGGCGAGGGGATCGTACTCGTAGACGACGTACTGGATCTCCACGTTCACGTTGGCCCAGGTGCCCATGAGCGCCGCGGACAGGATCTGCTTGTTGGCCGTCGAGATCTGCGACGACAGGTACATGGCGTCCGTGACACCCGTCTCCCATAGGAAGTGGTTGAGCACACCCACTACCTTGGCGGCGAGCGCCTTGTCCGGCTGCTCCGGATCCTTGATGGTCTCCTGATCAGCCTTCAGCTCGATGTCACCCAGCTTCATCTTGGTGATGAAGCCCACCGGAGCCTGCTTGTCCTTCTTGAAGTTGAACCCCTGGTACACATCCAGGGAACGGGAAAATTGCGGCATGGGACCCTCCTCTTTTTTGCTGATGGATGACTACGGCGTGCCTGGCTAGCCCAGGCGGGACTCCAGCATCAGTTCCACGTTGAGGCCTTCGAACTGAATGTGCGGCAGCACAGCGACCTTGCAATCGTACCAGCCGATCTCGCCCGGACGCGCCTCCACCATGACGTTGGTGGCCTTGAACGGGAAGCGGCGCAGCGTCAGGTCGTCCGGGTTCACCACGGTGGTGACGTAGTTGGCCAGCCACGCGTCGATCTGCCGCTGCACGTAGCCGGCGTCCGCGGTGCTGCCGATGTTGTCGCGCATGATGCTCTTGATGTAGTGCGCAAGCCGGGTGATGGAGAACGTGTAGGCCAGGTTCGTCACCAGCTGCGAGTTCTCCGAGTCCTTCGGGTCCTTGAACTTCTTGGCCCGCTTGATGGACTGGGTGCTGAAGAACGTCGCCTCACCGGTGCCCTTGCGGTACACGAGCGGGATGAAGCCGTTGCGAGCGAACTCGTACTCGCGGTAGTCCGGGATGGCGATCTCCACCGGCGCCTGGATCATCTTCTGCCCGCGCAGGGTGAAGGTGTCCACCGGCAGGCCGGTGACGAGCCCGCCGCCCTTGGGGCCGCGGATGGACTGGCACCAGCCGGACTGCTCGAAGGCCTTCACCAGGTTGCGGCCCATGAGGTACGAGGTGTTGCCCCACAGGTACTTCCGGGTGTCACCCTCCGCGTCCTCCTTGAAGTTGAGGACATCGCACGGGTTCTTGTCCGGATCCCACGGCAGGCGCACCACGTAGCGCGGCAGCGTCAGGCCGATGTAGGCCGCCTCTTCCTTCTCGCGCAGCTCGTTCCACTTGCCGTAGCGCGGGTGGCTGAGCACGCCATCCAGGTTCTTGAGCGACTCGAGCTGCTCCACGCTGTCGCAGTCGAAGAACTTGGGGCTGGCCGCCGCGATGAACGGACAGTGCGAGGCGTTGGCCACCTTGCCCATGCGCTCCAGCCAGGTGATGTCCTGGCGGGACGAGGTGAATTCGTACTGGCCCAGCATGACGCCGTAGGGACGGCCGCCGAACTGGTCGTACTCCTTGATGTACATCTTGTCGAAGAGCGCGCTGGAGAAGATGTTGCTCGAGTTCTTCTCGAAGTCCTCGGACAGCTCCTCCTTCTCCACGTCCAGGATGTCGACGGTGATGTCGGCCTGGAAGTTGGTGTTCTGCACCAGATCATCCAGCCCGCGCCACGCGGCCTCCATCTTCTGGAATTTCTCGTCGTGGATGATCTCGTTCATCTGCGATTCGATGAGCTGATCCACGTGGGCGATGGCCTTCATCACCTCGCCCTTGTCGAAGCGGGTCTGCCCCGCCTCGTCCTGGATGGGCTCCACGTTGTAGAGCAGCGCCGCCAGGGCGGACATGAAGCGCTCGTCCCCGGGCACTTGCAGATCGTTGTTGGTGGTGGGGACCAGGCCCGTACCGACCAGCGGCTGGGGGCTGGTGGGGATATCGAACCCGCGGACTTCAAACAGCTCTTTCAGGGCATTCTTTTCGGCCATGAGCGACAAGCTCCTCGGCTAAGGATGGAAAATCGTGGGGTGGATCAGGACTTGGCGGTCGCCACGGCGGGAGCGGGAGCGGGAGCGTTCTGGGCCGCGAGCGCGGGCTGGACACCGTCGGCCGGCTTGGCGGCAGCCACCGCGGGCAGGCGCATGCTGGCGTAGCTCTTGAGCTGCTCGCTCTCCAAGAGCTTCTTGAGTTCGTCCTTGTTGGAGAACAGCTCGTAGAGCTTCTTGCGCAGGTCCTTGCGGTTGTCGATGTCCGACTGCATCTCCAGCAGGAGCTTGCGCAGCAGCATCAGCGCCTTGAGCTTGGGCACGTGCTTGACGATCTCGTCCGGGTGGAAGGACTTGATCTTGTCGACAGGCAGCTCCACCGCCATCTTCCCTTCGCCGTCGGCGCTGAGCTTGTCATCCACCTCGAAGGAGATGGACATGCCCATGTCCTTCATCAGCTCGTTGAGGTTGTTCCCGTTGACCGAGCGCAGCTTGCGCTCCTCGAGATCGACCTGCCGATCCTTGGAGCTGCCGAGCGAGAAATCACCGAGGACGACGACGCGGAACGGGAGCTTGACGTCCTCTTCCTTGCCGTTGATGTTGGTGCGATAGACGAGCGTGATGCGAGACTTGGGTAGCTTGTCCTGAATGGGCACGGATTCTCCTTACACGGTGCGGCGCACACTTCCTGGGAACTGAATGGCCCCCCGACTTCACCGCGGGACGTACACCGCTGTGTTGCGGAGAGTAATGTTAAAAAAAAGCATTCAAAGGGGTCAAGTAAGGTTACCCCTCTGCGGCGATGTTCGGCTGGTGGCTGGACGTATCCCCTGAGAACAGAAGGACTTGCTGCGCTTCGCTCGCGGGTTCCTGCAGGGCGTCATAGCCCAGGTGGCTGGCCCGCTCCAAACGTAGGATACCCTCCTGCTCGCGCATCACGAGGATCACGGTGAGCATCAACACCGTCTCCGAGAGCAGCGGCAACACATCCGTCTCGAAGCGGCGGCGGGCCTCGGTGGCCCAGGGCGAGCCGTTACTGGAGAAGGGCTCGGCACAGAAGATCCTCACCTCCATGGCGCCGGTGGGGATGTTGGCGAAGCCGCCCATGGAGTCGCCCTCGCCGAGCGCGCTGGAGCCCAGCCGCATCTCTCGCGCGGGCACCTGCTGGTGGCGCACCTCGCGCCGCACGGAGAGCTCCGCATCGGGGAACGCCTTGGTGAAGATCCAGTGCATCGTGCTCGGGCAGGTGGGGCGCAGCAGCCTCAGCCGATCCCTCGCGGCCTCGGGCCACCCGGGCAGCAGCGCGCTGTTGCGCTCGGGGTAGAGCCCGGAGAAGCACTCCTCCAGCAACCGGTGATCGAAGTAGCCGATGAAGCGCTCGAGCCGATCATGGTCGAGCTGATCCATGGTCCTCATCATGAAGGACGGCAGCGGCGACTGGGCGCTGAACAGCCCCATGTTCACCGTGATGATCACGCGCTTGCGCGGCGTGTGGACGAACTGGACGTCGTGCACCAGATGGGACTGGCGCACGGTGGTGCGATGGCTGCGGTACTCGAGTTCCGCGTCGCCATAGCCGGAGGCGGCCAGCACATCCAGCAACGCCGGGATGTCGAAGCTGCGGATGCGCTCTCGGATGCGCTGCTCGACCGGGCCGTCCATGGCAGCCCTAGTCCTCCGCCTCGCCCAACTGCGCGCTCTGCTCGAGGAAGGCGGAGAGATCCACGCGGTAGAGCTGATCGAGCGCGCGGAAGGACAGCGACTCGGTGCTCTGCAGCAGCGGCTCCACCTGCTCCGCGTGAGTGCTGAGGCCCGAGAAGAAGCGGGAGAAGAGCGAGGGCAGGTAAACGCGTGGATCGAAGCGCTCGATCAAGGCCAGCACGTCCGCTGCCACCACGGAGGCCTTCACCATGTCCCCCCGCTCCACGAGCGTGTTGAACGCGGCCAGCTTGCGCATCAGATCCGCCAGCGCGGGAGACACGGGAATGGTGGGCCCGGCCGACACGGGCGCCGCGGGCCTGGCTTCCTCCTCGGACGAGTCGTCCTCTTCGGGCTCCTCCTCGGGATCCGGCGCGGCCGCGTCCTCCGGAGGGGGCGGCACCGGCAGCGACTGCAGGTGTCCCTCCAACCACTGGGTAAGGCGACGGAAGGGGGCCTCACAACCGTTGCGCGGCATCACCCGGCTGAACGAGGCGAAGATCTCCTCGCTGAGCGCGAGCGCCTGCTCCAGCGGCTCGCGATTGGACGGAGCGCTCCAGGCCAGGAACGTGGCGTCCTTCATGCGCTCGTGATGCTCCAGGTGCTTGTTGAGCACCTTGATCAGCCAGCGCAGGCCGCCGTCGGCGTAGACGTCCCTGCGCTCGCGCGGGCTGAAGAACTGCCAGTTGCGCAGCAGCATGCTGGAGAGCGAGTGGTACACCACGGGCATCGCCGCCATGCCTCCCTCGAGGAACACCCCGAGGAGGTACGGGCCCACGAGCCGCACGTCATGCTCGCCTTCCTTCAGCAGCGCCTCGGCGGCCCGAGCCGCGTCGAGATAGGCGCTCTTGGCCACCAGGTCGTTGACCTTCCCCAGGCGCTCGTCGGAGCCGTCCATGTCCGGCGCCTCTGCCTCCAGCAACTGATCCAGGAGGTGAAGCTCCAGGGGAGCAATGACCTTCGCGGGTTCACCCATCTTGCACCGTCACCTGTCCAGGCGAGACGACCTGGATGACACCACCGTAGGAGCACATCAGTTTGCAGTTGCTGTCCACGGCCGGCATGTTGCCGATCATCAGCTTGGGACACCCGGGAACCCAGGGCGCCGCCGTGGCGGGGATGCAGGGCATGGGCGTGAGCACCCCCATGGCCGCCGCGGTAGCCGCCGCCACCATGGGGTTCGCCATCGACTGACACATGCCGAAGGGCATGATGTTCACCATGGGCTTGTTGTCCATGATGTTGGCCGCCGGCGTGGTGGCCATCACCTTGTTTGTGGGCAGGACCATCAGCGAGGACGGGGCCACGCCGAAGCTGCACTGCAACATGGCCCCTGTAACGACCTGGACTCCCATGATGCACTCCTTGGAGAGGGCTGGCGCGGCGCCTCATCCTCACACAGGCGGCTCGGCCTTTTCCAGCAGGTGGCCCCGCAGCGCCGTCAGGGCCTGGAAGAGCGGATCCGCACTCTTACGATAGAGCGCACCCGTCAGGTACTGCGCGTGGCACCAGGGCTCGTCTACCTGCCCCTTCACCTTGCGAGGGTACAGCGGGATGAACTCGGTGCGATCCGGCAGGTGCTCCGCGCCCAATTCGAGTTCCAGGGTGCGCCTCACCGTCTGCAGCCAGACGGCCGACTGCTGGGGTTGGGCTCCGGTGAAGACGAGCAGGACGTAGCGGTAATGGCCCGCCACTCCTCCCGTGGGCGCTGTCACCACGGCGGCGCCTCGAACGAAGGGCAGCCCCTGGACGACCTCGGCCACCTCGGCGGCCGGATACACCCGCCCTTCCCTCCTCGCCGTGCGCGGCCCTCCGTAGTGGTACACGCCAAACGAGCGCGTGAGGACGACGTAGGGAGGTGGCCGTCCCTTGTCCGGCATCAAGGAGAAGACGCCCACATCTCCTGGCGCCTCCTGGCCGCTCATGTTGACGTCGCTGAGCCCCCAGCGACGCCCCGGAGCCGGAGGAGCTTCGGTGTGCAGATCCCTGACCCGCCGCGTCGAGACGAGCACCGCGCCGCCCGCGGACGGATCCACGAGCACGTTGGAGGAAGGCACCGCGGACACACCGCACTGTTTGATCCAGGCCCGCCAGGAGACCCAGTCAATGGGCTCCTCGGGGTTGCGGAACCAGTGGCCCACGCTCTTGAGCGAGGTGCGCGTCCGCAGCAGCAGATCCCTCACCGCAGGAGTGACGCCGAGCGCGCGCACCGGATGCTCGTTGAGCAGCGCGGGGGTCGTCTCGAGATCCGCCAACTCGATGTGGAGATAGGTGGCGCCTCGCAGCAGCGTGGCGAAGAGGAAGGCCGGCACGTGCTGGAGCGGGTGGTAGCCGGGCGCCGCCAGGTGCTCTCCCGCGCCAAGGCCGAAGGTGAGCAGGCCGTCCACGAGCGCCCCTCGCCAGGCATCCTCCGCGCTCAGCGGTGCCGGGGTTCCCGCCGGCTCCACCAGGGGCGAGAACAGCAGGCCCACCGGCTCCTCCGGCTTGTACGTGTGCGAGGTGAAGGCCGGCGAGGCCTGGCCTCGGCTCTGCAGCAACTGCTTCTCGAAGCCCTGAAGGATGAGCGCCTGGTGAGGTTCGGTGGCGATGTGATCCGGCCCGAGCATGGCCAGGCGGCGCGTGATGAAGCGCCGGCCCTGCGGAGGCAGGAAGCTGATGCACGCCCCCAACCCCAGTGCCGCCGCGAGCGAGATGAGCAGCTCGTTGCCCACGGAGTAGATCAGGCACACCTTGGCGCCAGCCTTGACGCCCTGCCGTGCCCAGTCGGTGGCCCGGCGCGAGGCCTGCTCGTGCAGTTGGCGGTAGCTGAGCGTCTGCCACCCGCTCCTGCGATCGTAGGTGCGCAGAGCCACCCGATCCGGAGTGCCATGGCGCACGACAAGATCGTGGAAGAAGTCGTAGTGCTGCCCGCCGCGGCTCTTGAGGGGCGCACCGCGGCCCACGTGAGCCACGGCCAGCGCCGCGGTGAATCCATCCGGATCCTCCCAGCTCTCCACCTGCCAGGCCGGTACCCCAGGCTCAGCGGGGGTGCCGGTCTCCAGCTGGTCGAGGATCCTCTTCACATCGAAGGGCATCCGGCTACTCGCGCCTCCGCCGCGTGTCGTGACCGACGAGCGCCAGCAGAGCAAGCATGCTCGAACCGTCCCGCTCGGCGTTCGAGTTGGAGCAGCCGCTACCCTGTCCTGGCACCGAGACCCGCTGGACCGTCAGGACTTTGACTCGGAGCACTTGCCCCTCCCCACTCAAAGAGCGGTAGAATTCGACCGTTCATGAGTTTACATTCATCCGCTCGCACCAGTGCAATGGCCGTGAGCTTGCTGGTCTGCTCGCTGGCTGCCGCGCAAACCACCGAACAGCTCCCGGGCTTTGATCTCGAGCGGCTGGAGACCAACGTAGGGCGCGGCACGCTCCTGGTCGGCAACGGCGAGCTGATGGTTCCAGGGGGGCTCCATGTAAGCCTCCTGGGGCACTATCAGAGACTTCCCCTCGTGCTGAACGACGGAGAGGGAGATCTCCAGGTAGTGCGCAACCGGGCCACCGCACTCCTCTCGGCCGGCTACGGCTTGTTGCCCTGGCTCGAGGTGAGCGCTCAGCTCCCGTTCGTCCTGTGGCAGCAGGGAGATGATCCCTCCCTCCTGGGGCTTGGCGCGCTGGCGGCCCAGGGCTTGGGTACCCCGGTCCTCCAGGCTCGACTGGGACTGCTGTCTCGCCGCCAGCGGCACCCGGTGGATCTGTCCGCGGATTTCGGTGTGGGGCTGCCCGTGGGCAATGGTACGGCCCTGGCGGGAGATGATGGGCCGCGCTTCCACGTGCGCATGACGGTGGGCACCAGCCTGGGCATGGTGGCGCCCTCGCTCGAGGCGGGCGTGCTGTTCCGTCCCACCATCCTCCTGGCCACCTCCGACGGCTCGGCCAAGCAGGGCGCCAACTCAGAGATCCGCCTGGGAGCCGCGCTGGCCACCACTGGCAAGGGCCTGCGCGGCGAACTCGGCCTGCGTGCCACGCTCTCTCCCCAGGTGGCGATGGATGTGCTCGGAGGCGTGCGCTTCCCGCTTCCCGCGGGGCTGGATGCGTCCCTCATGGCCGGCCCTGGACTGGGTGGCGCCCTGGGCGCGCCCCGGTTCCGGGTCCTGGCCGGCGTCAGCTTCCACGACGAGCCTCCCCCCAAGCTGTCCTTCATCGACGAGAACGCGGACCGCGAGCTTCAGCTCGCGCTGGCCACGCCCGACCGCCCGCCGGAAGACGAGCGCGTCCGTCCGGTGAGCACCTGGGAACTCAACGCCCTCAGCCGGGGAGATTCCGGAACCGCTGCTCCCCAGGGGCCGCAGGAGCCGCTGCGGCCCTACCAGCCCACGCCCCAGGAGCGGGTCGTCCTTCGCGGAGTGATCCCCTTCACCAAGGGCAGCGCGGAGCTGCAGGCTGTGGTGCCGCTGTTGGATCAAGCGGTGCTCCAGATGTCAGAGCTCCCCAGGGGTGGCACCGTCATCATCGAAGGCCACGCGGACACCGAGGGCACCGACGCGTCCGACATGTTCATGTCGCTGCGGCGCGCCCAGGCCGTGCGACGCTACCTCGTCAACCAGGGCGTCCCCGCGACACAAGTGCGGATCCGCGGCTTCGGCGCGGAGTGGCCGGTGAGCGCCAAGCCCGCCACCGAGGAAGAGCGCCAGCTCAACCGTCGCGCCGAGGTGATCGTCCTCACCGAGGCAGTGCCCACCTCGGCCACCACCCAGACCCCCACCCCCTAGCTGGATGGAGAACCCCTGCCGCCTGTCTGGCGGCAGGGAGAACGCCTCACGGAGATGTTGGGAGTGCGCTCAGTTGACGCACTGCCTTCCGTTGGCGTTGTTGCTGAACGTGTTGTTGTACGAGGCTTGGATGAAGCTGGTCGTCACCGTCGTGCTGCCGGAGTGAGTGCCATCACTGATGGTCACGCCACAGCCAGAAGAGTCGCTGAGCGTGCTGTTGGTCAAGAAGGCCCCGATCTCCTGATACACGTTGACGTTGCCTGTACCGATGCTGCCAGCGGCTCCTGCCTGAGAGACGGTCACGTAATCGAGCTGGCTCCCGCTGGCCTTCCAGAAATGGAGCCCCCGCCAATAGCCTCGAGTGGTCTGCGTCGTGTCCGCAACGAAGCGGATGGGCGCTGTCGAAGTTCCCACCGCCTTCAGAGCACCCGGCGTGTCGCTGGTCCCCACCTGGAACGAATGATCCGCGCCGACCCGCACTTCCGTCCCCGCCTCCAGCGTCAGGATCGGGCTGGTCTCATAACCCACGAGAACCTCGGCATTGACGACATAAGGAATCGCCAGGTTCGGCCATGTCTGGGTCGTGGCCACGATACAGCAACGAAGCTCCACGGCATTGTGCCCGTTGCCGGTAAAGCTCCCGCCCGTGGGAAGCGTACCGGCTGCATTGGGCTCGATGGAGATGGCATAGCTGCCGTTGTCGTTCGCGGTCAGCGCGGTGGACCCGCTGCCAAACCCGCCATCATTCAACAAATAAACTCCGTACCCGCTGCTCTTTCGCACGATCACGTTCTCGACCACAGGGCGTGCGCCACCACCACCGGAGTTTCCGTACACATTCAGGTTGCCAGTCGCGGCGCTATCGCCAACCCCTGCATACTCGATGGTGGCAGAGGAGATGCGGCTGTTGCTGGAGGTTCGCGGGTACAGGTGCACCCCTCGCCAGGAACCGGGCTGTGGAGTGGCCGAATCCGCGGTGAGAATCACGCGCTCGTTCGCCGTACCGCTGACGACCAGCTCGCCCTGGGCGCCTTCGCCAACAGACAGCCCCTGGCCGCTCCCGAAGCGGAACACCGTACCGGCGGCAAGGGTGAGTGTAGGGACACTGGCCCCTTCGACCTTGATCAGATCGTTGACGACATAGGGGATTCCCGACTTCTGCCAGGTCTGCGATCGAGAGACACTGCCGCGCAACTCGATCGCATCAGGGGAGTTGTCCGTGAAGGTACCACCCAGAGGGAGCGTACTGGCCTGGTTGGCCCCGATCCGTATCGCGTACGAGGCGCTCCCCGAAACACTGAGCGTCGTCGACCCGGCGCCAAAGGCGCTGCCGTCATCGGCCACCGCGACTCCCGCGGCGCCGCTGTTCTGGACCGTCACGTTGCGAAGCACCGGTGCCGCCTGGCTCTTCACGGCGATGCAGGCGCGCTCACCCGAGTCCTTCCCACAGTGACTCAGCGTGACGTAGTCGAGCTCCGAGGTACTGCCCGCTCCAGAGAACAAAAGCCCCTGCCAGTCTCCCTTGGCGGGGGTGCTCTGGCCGGACACCATGCGGACAGGTGCTGCCTGGGTCCCCGTGGCCTTCAGCGCTCCCGTGGTGATGGTCAACCCGAAGCCCGGAGCGAAGCGAAGTTCCACCCCGGCTTCGAGGGTCAGCGTGGCGAGCACCTCGAGGTTCGCGTTCACCCTGTGCGGATTGTCGGACGCGCGCCACGTCTCATCGGCCGTGATGTTGGTGGAATGGTCGGTGCCTGGCTGACGGCTCACCGTGAGCGTCGCTTGTCCCGTCTGGGTGCTGCTGCCCACCGTGGCCGTGGCGCTGATGGTCAGGCTGGTCGTGCTTGCAACAGACTTCGTCGAGACCTTACCCGCGGCATCTACCGTCGCCACGGATTCCACGCTGGACGTCCAACGGTAGCTGGAACTGGGGACGGTGAAGGGCTTGCCGGATTGATCCGTGGCGCTGGCCGTGCATTGGGAGGACTCTCCTGCCGTCACGGAGGCGGGGGTGCAGGTGACCTGTATCGCGGCCAGCTCGGGTTGCGGTGGCTCGACAGGATCATCGCCGCCACAACCGCCCAGGATCAGCAGCGTGGAGATACAGAGGGTTGCCCGGGTGAACCTCATGAGTCGTTGACCCCTTTCGTTACGAGTGCCCATCATAGTTCCGAGTTCGCCGTGGCCGGGCAGAGGCATGTCGCGCCCGCGTTCGTGTCCAGTCGATGCCTGGCAGAGCCGCTCGGCTGCTTGCGCTCGCGCCAGCAAGCAACCAGCAGGGCCCCAGCGATGGCCCTCGTTGCTCAGGTGACTGTACGCTCATGAACAGGTAGACTCCTACCGCTTTTTGCATGGGGAGGGGCATGTGCTCCGCTTCTTGAAGTACCTGGCCGTGTTCGCTCTCGGAGTGCTCTCTGCCTGCACCGTTGACGCCCCAGAGGGTGCGGCTTCCGAGCAGCCACCCTCTCAGGTTTCCGCTGCGCTCACGGGCTTTGACGCAGGGCCCGTGGTGTGGAACGGCGCCACCAGCAACTGCTTGAGGTGCCGTGGTACCTCTGCGGGACTGTATGCCTGCTCGGGTGCGCCCGACGCGGGCTGGAACAACGGCGAGAAGACCTTCCCGGACCCTGTTCCTTCTGGCGCACTGGTCGTAGGCATCTCCGTCAGTGTGGTCGGCAAGTCCAATCTCAACAGCAATGCAGAGGCCGTCACAGTCACGTTGAATGGGGCGACGACCATCGGGACCTTCGACCCGGGTAATACAGGCAACACCTGCCCAGGCTCTACATGCGAGACCAAGACCGTCAGCTTCCCCGCAGATAACAGCTACGATCTTGATGAAGGGATCTCCTCCTATCACTACAAGACCCCGACTGACCCCGGCATCAATACGCTGAGCTTGGCAGTCGGCTCGGGTGACTACTGCGTCTCCCATGCCATCGTGACAATCACCTATGCGCTCCGGAGTCTGGAGCTCTCGACCGTCACTCTGGTCTTTGACAACCAGAAGGCAGGTACCGTCAGCGAAACCAGGGTCATGACGGTCAAGAATACAGGTGAGGCGAACATCTATATCAGCACGCCCCTTGTGGTCGACGCGGGCGTCGACGCAGGCGTCGATGCGGGCCAGCCGTTTACCGTTGGGACCTTTTCGCCGGCAGCCCTCCTGCCGGACTCGGCCAGAGACATCATCGTGACGTTTGCGCCCCCTTCCGTGGGAACCTTCAAAGGGGTTCTCACGGTCGCCAGCATCGACCCGTCCATTGCGCAGCAGAACGTTGTGATCACGGGAAAAGGGGTAGCGTCGGCGGCCGATGTCGTGATCCCCGATGCGGGAGCGCTCGCCTTCAACAACCAGCGAGTCGGTACCGACAGTCCGTCCAAGCTGGTCCAGGTTCGCAATGCCAGCGACAGCCCCATCACGATCACACCCGGCACGCAGGGAGACGGCGGGATCTACACGGTGGTGAGCCCTAGCGGGGGCTTTACCCTGGATGCTGGCGCCTCCCAGGGCCTCCAAGTGGTGTTCAGACCCCTTGTTCAGGGCGGCTCTTCAGGAGCCCTCACCCTTGCCGCCAACGGCGAAGACCCAGCAATCGCCCCAGTCGTTGCTCTCACAGGGGTGGGCATCAAGCCCAGCCTGGTGGTGACGTCCTCCACCCCCCTGATTTTCGGGAAGCAGCGCGTGCTCACCACCAGCGACGCCGGGCTGGTGACCCTGAAGAACGCGGGGACCGATACGCTCGTCCTCCAGGGCTTCACCCTCTCCGGACCCTTCACGGGTATTCCGGACGCGGGCATCTCGCTGACTCCGGATAGCGGTACCAGTCTCTCGCTTCGATTCCGGCCCACTGCCGCGGGGCCTGCTTCGGGAACCTTGAGCTTCACCTCCGATGACCAGGATTACCCCGATGCTTCGGTTCAGCTCGAGGGCATTGGTATCGAACCCCTCGTGGCGGTGACCCCCACCGGTCCCCTCGATTTCGGCCCGCAGCGCGTGGGTGGCACCGCCCCCGGCACCCAGACGGTAACGGTGACGAACATCGGTGATGACAACCTCACGGTCCAAGGGGTCAACATCGGTGCGGGTTTCAACGTCTCTCCGAGCGGCGGGTTCACCCTGGAGCCCGATGCTGGACGGGCACTCACCCTGAGCTTCACTCCTGGCACCCTAGGCACCATCTCTGGCAGCCTGAATGTCATCAGCGATGACCGGCTTCGTCCCAATGTTCCCGTCGCGCTCTCTGGCGTTGGGACCGTCCCCAAGGTGGGCTTGACTCCGAGCACCGTCCTGGTGTTTCCGACTGATCAAATCGTCACCACCCCCAGCTCTCCCAGCGCCGTGACGGTCAAAAACAGTGGCAATGAGGAGCTCGTCGTTTCCGCTGTCTCGGCCACCGCGCCTTTCTCTCTCGTCAACGCGAATGCCTTCAACGTGACCGCGGACGGCGGTTCCTATGCCCTCCAGGTGGTTTTCACTCCCACGGATGCGGGGCTTTCCACCGGACGACTGACGCTGACGACGAACGATCCCGTGGACGGAGGGATGGCCACCCTCGAGTTGCAGGGCACAGGGGTCAGGCCCACTCTCGAAGTGACCTCCGCGCTCGACTTCGGTTACCAGCCAGTCGGCGCCCATCCCGATGCTGGAGTGGTGAAGTTCAGGAACGCGGGCACAGGCACGCTGCAGATCAGCAGCATCGCGCTGCAACCGATCTCGGGCTCTTCCTCGGCTTTCACCATGCCTCAGCAGACGACGATCAGTCTGGGAGCAAACGTCGAGGGTACAATCCCGATCACGTACCATCCTGATGCGCCGGGAGAGTCCACGGCCAAACTGACGTTCAATACCAATGATCCCGAGCCAACCAGGCACACGGGCGAGGTTTCCATTCGTGGCATCGCGGAGAATCCTGTTCTCACAACGGATCCGGTGTCTCCGCTGGACTTCACCGACGTGCGGCGGGGTTCTCCAGCGAGCATGCAAGTGCGTCTCATCAACAACACCCATGTTCCTGTGACGGTCCAACCGCCCACAATCGATCAGGACCCAGCCGATCCCATCTTCACTTATCTGGGCTTCCCCAATAACAATACTGGCCCCATCACGATTGCGGGAAATGACCATTTCGATTTCTTCTATGTAAGGTTCAGTCCGCCTGCCGATACATCCGCGCAAGACAAGTCATACACTGGAAAACTCCGCATTCCGAACTCTGGCGGCGAACGGCAGCTCGATCTCAAAGCCAGGGCAGTCAATCCACGTTTGTCCCTCACTCGTACCTCGATTGACTTCGGAGATGTGGAGAAGGGAGAGCCCAGTACCCCCGTGCCTGTGACAGTCGCCAACAGCAGTTCGGCCCCTGTCAAAATCAATCTCTCCGTCACCAACGGAGTGGCCTTCAGAACCGAGTTGACGGACGGAGGCCCCGTGCTCCCGAACGTCACGGTCGATACAAACAACCCACTGACCTTCAACGTCATCTTCAGTCCCAAGGCAGAAGGGACTGTAGACGGTGGCATCACCGTCTCCAGTGATCTTCCTCCCCCAGCGCCGCAAGTGTCGCTCCAGGGAACAGGAACCACGGCCAGCATCTCGGCGGACGAGACGACGATCTCGTTCGGCAATCAGCGTGTGGGGCAGAGTTCCACGAGGACTCTTACCATCAACAATTCGGGTGCCGCCAAGCTGAAGATTTCGCAGATCCGCACGAGCGATTCGGCCTTCGCCGTGCTCCAAGCGCCCGATCCGGCCCCCATCGACGGGGGAACGCCGCGCCCTCCGATTGTCATCGACTCTCGTAGCAGGGCCTTCCTGGATGTGGTGTTCACTCCGTCGGAGGTGAAGGACTGGAAAGATGTCGGGATCTCCGTCGTCAGCAACGCCGTCAATACATTCACCAGCCCCAACCTCTCGGGACGTGGGATTGATGGACGTCTGGTGGCGAACCCCAGCCCTGTCTCATTTGCAGACGTGGAGGTGTCGAGTTCACAGTCGAAGACCGTGACGATCACCAACGCTGGAGAGCACTCCATGAAGGTCCTGGATGTGGCTCCGCCGGACGCAGGAGTTTTCAAAGTCGCCGATAGCTGCAAGGACAGGATTCTGGAGCCATTTGATGCGGGCACCTGCGTGCTCTCCGTCACCTTCCAACCTGACCATCGCGGTGACTACCTGGCATCTGCATATTTCAAGACCGACGCCCGGCAGAACCCCGATTACGTGCTCACGCTGAGTGGTACGGGCGTGGCTGGGGAAATGCAGTTGCTACCCCTGGTGCTCAACTTCGGCGGCTCCAACCTGCAAGGGACTGTTGTTCGGAATCTCAACATCACGAACGTGGGTGAGAAGTCCCTCTATGTTTCAGCGCTCGATATTGTCGCGGATGCACTCGACGGTGGCACAGCCATGGACTTCAGCCGCGACGATCTATCCGTGCCGCCTGTGACGCTGGAGCCCAAGGGCACCAAGCAGATTCCTCTGAAATTCACCCCCTCGGGAACGGGGCCTCGCAGCGCCGAGGCTGTCGTCTACTACGGTGCGAACCAGTCGATGAGGGCGACCCTCGTAGGCGTGGGGACCTCACCGAAGCTATCGCTGAAGGAGTCTGGCAAGCCGGTGACCGGCCCTCTGGATTACCAGAGCGTGTTGATCGGCACTGCCGCGTCCAAGATCCTGACGATTACCAACGAGAGGCAGCAATACGAGGGGCCGCTCACACTGACCTCCATCGCGTTGAACGGGCCGAACAAAGCCAACTTCAGCATCACGACGCCCGGATTCCCCATCACCCTGCAGCCAGGTACCTCCACCCAGATCTCGGTGGCGCTGGAGCCAAACACGGAAGGTCAATTCCTGGCCGAACTCTTCATCACCTCGGATGATCCAGACACCCGCAACATCTCGATCCCTCTCACCGGGTTGGGCGTTCGTCAGCAGATTCAACTGCTACCGCCGAGCCTGGACTTCGGGAAGCAGTTGATCAACACCCCCTCGAGTGAGCTGCCGCTCGTCGTCAACAACAGCAGTTCCTCTCGCAGCGCGACCCTCAACTCGGTCGCTGTGACTGGGACGGGCGCCTCGTTCTTCAAGGTGTCCACCCCGCCTCTGCCGCGAGTGGTGGAGCAGTCCTCGGGAGGAGTTGAGCTGAAGGTGCAATTCACCCCAGGAGATGAGACGCAGGTGGACGCCAAGCTGAAAATCAGCTTCTCGGATCCACCGGCGGAGTTCGAGGCACCGCTGCGTGGCCAGGGCATTGGCTCGGTGCTGTCGGCCCAGGCCGTGGACTTCGGGGTGATACGTCTGGGAGGTGAGCCGCTCGAACAGGATCTCACCATCACCAACCTGAGCAGCGCAGAGGTCACCCTGGGAACGCCGGTGGAGGAACCGGGCAAGTATGGCGAGCCCTTCACCTACATCCCTGAGCTCAGCACGCTGGGGGGAATGAAGATTCCCCCCAATAGCTTCCTCCGGTTGAAGGTGCGCCATGCCCCCAAGATTGAAGCCGACTCCTTGACCCGGCTGGCGTTGACCACCACCACCCCTCCCAGCCCCAGCAAGACGATCGTCGACCTCAAGAGCAGGTCGATCCAGCGTCTGCTCACGGTCGAGCCCGTCAGCGTGGACTTCGGCCGCGTGGATGTTCACGACGAAGTCGATCCCAAGGAGATCACCATCTTCAACAAGTCCCCTGTCGCGCGGCTCGTCCAGGTCAAGGTGAAGGACGAAGAGACACACTTCGAGCTGGATGAAGCCGACGCGGAGTCCCTGAAGACGACCCCCATCCCGCCGGATGGGAAAGCCACCTTCAAGGTGGCCTTCAAGCCCAAGGACGCCAGCGCGGAGGAGACCGAGGTGGTGGTGTCCCTCGCCGGGAGCACCGAGACCGAAGCCAAGCTCTCCGTCAAGGGACAGGGCCGCCAGCTCACGGGACAGGGCGGTGGATGCTCCAGTGCCAACATCGGGGCGGGGAGTGCGGCGATGCTGGGGTTGCTGACGCTGATGGCGCTCGGCCGGCGGGGACGGAGGCGCGAGCAGCCGGATTCCACTCGACGGCCGTGAGTGTCTCGAGTCCCCCGGCGCTCAGCGCTGGGGGATGACGCCGATCCGGACGAGGAAGCGCGTCTTCCTCTCCAGCTCGCGCTGCAAGTCATTCAGGTGCCGCGCCGAGTCTCGCACTGGTGCCATGGCTGGGGCGCTCGCCCGCGCGGGAGTGATGGCGGGTGGCCCCATGGTCCTCCGAGGCTCTGGACGGGCCGCTTCACGCTCGGCCGGCGCGTTCCGGGGCCTGCGGACCATGGGCTGCCTCACCACGAGCGGCGGCACCCGATCATCCACCGCGCGACCGTAGAGCCAAGCTCCACACCGCCACAGCACGTCGTGGCGCTGCACCAGCAACGTCCAGAAGCGATCGCGCATCTCGAGGAACCGCACGAGGGGCGGTGACCCTCCATCGGCCGAAGCGCCCTGCTGCCCGAGCAGCACCTTCAGCTTCTCCGCGATCTGCTCCGCGTCTCGGACCTCGCTTGGGCTCACCGGCGAACGCCCGGAGATGCGCGACTCGTTCCTTCTAAACACCGCGGCCAGCGCCAGGCAGTCCTCCAGGACATCCTGCTGCCCATACAGCCGAACCTCATCCGCGTCGGCGTCAGACAGCAGGTTGGCCTCGGCGAGCGCCTCGGCGGACTTGCGCAGCTTGCGCCGCATGTTCTGCGCCTGATCGAAGAGCGTCCCGAACGAGATGGACCTCAGCTCGCGCTGGACCTGCAGCGCGGCGAAGGCCACGCCCTGCACGAGCCGAGGGAGCATCGAGAGCTCCACGACATCGATGCTCGGCAACTTGCCGATGACCACCGCTCCACTGCCGAGCACCGCCTCAACCCCGCGCGTCACGTTGTGGTAGGTGAGCACGAGATCCGCGCAACACTCCTCGACGGCGGCCGGGTCGATGGCCCTCGCGGCGGCGATAAAGGAGTCGTAGGCCGCTTGCGAGCTCACGCTCTCGAGTTCGGCGATCTCCACCGGCACGTCCGCGGGGGGGGTCTCGGGCGCTTTGCCGCTCTCTTCCTCGGCCATATGAGGGCAGATTATCGACCGCCCTCCGGCACCGCAATGCACCGACCCCTTGGGGTAATCCTCACCCCCTGTCCCGCCGGATCGTGACCTTCCGGCCACGCAGGGTGGCATGCTTCAGCGCTGCGATGATGTGGTCGGCGGACGGCTCGGGTACCTCCACGAGCGAGAAGGCATCCGCAATCTGGATGGCACCGATCTGCGAGGCCTCCAGCCCCGCCTCGCCCGCGATGGCTCCCACCAGATCCGCCGGGCGCATACCCGCGCTCCGGCCCGCGCCGATGTACAGCCGGGTGATATCCCAATCCGGCCGCTCCGCCCGACGCCGGGGACCGCGATCCCCATGCTCGGGCCGTCCACCGGGCGCAGGCCTCTTTCCAGGGGGTTCCGCGGCCCCCTTGCGGCCAGGACGCTCGAAGCGGGGGCGCTTCTCGGATGGCGGAGCAAGCACGGGGATCTCCTCCTCCTCCCCAGCACGGCCGTCGTCCCGAGCCTCCTGAAGCAGCTTCACCGCCGCGGCGGCGACATCCATCACATCGAACTCGGCGGCCAGGCCCTCCACCACGCCCCGGCACGAGTCGAGCCCGCCCGCCACCAGCGCCTCTCGCAGCGAAGCCCGCGTGAGCTCCAGATGCCGGGCGCGCAGGTCGGCCACGGTGGGCACGGCGGACACTTCGATGCGTTGCCCCGTGAGCTTCTCCAGGTTGCGCAGCAACCGGTGCTCCCGGGGCTCCACGAGCGTAATCGCCACCCCCTCGCGCCCGGCTCGACCCGTGCGGCCAATGCGGTGCACGTAGGCCTCGGGTGCGTTGGGCACGTCGAAGTTCACCACGTGGGACAGGCGGGGAATGTCCAACCCTCGCGCCGCCACATCCGTGGCCACCAGCAGATCCGCCGCGTGCGACTTGAGCTGCTTGATCACCCGGTCGCGCTGCTCCTGGCTCATGCCCCCATGGAGCGCCTGGGCCCTCCAGCCACGGCCGTTGAGGGACACGGAGAGCTCGTCCACCTCCGTCCGCGTGCGGCAGAAGACGATGGCCGCCGTGGGCGACTCCACGTCCAGGACGCGACAGAGCGTGGCCACCTTGAAGGCTCGCGGGACGATGTAGGCCGTCTGCCGGATGCGCGGCAGCTCGCCCGGCTCCACCTTCTCACGGGCAATGCGCACGCGCACCGGCTCTCGCAGGTGACGCTCGGCGATGGCGGCGATGCGTGGCGGCAACGTCGCGGAGAAGAGCGCCGTCTGCCGCTCCTCGGGCGTAGCGGACAGGATGGCTTCGAGATCCTCCGCGAAGCCCATGTCGAGCATCTCGTCCGCCTCGTCGAGCACCACCACCTGCACATCATCCAGCTTCAGCGTCTTGCGCTGCAGGTGGTCGAGCGCCCGGCCCGGAGTGGCGACGACGACGTCCACGCCACGCTTGAGCACCCGGAGCTGCTGGCCGATCACCTGCCCGCCGTAGAGGGGCAGCACGCTCACGCCGAGCTTCTGGCCGTAGCGGTGGATGGCCTCGGCCACCTGCATGGCCAGCTCGCGAGTCGGCACGAGCACCAGCGCGGAAGCGGTATGCGGCGCCCGAGTTCCGGGATTGAGCTGCTGCAGGAGCGGAAGCGCGAAGGCGGCCGTCTTGCCCGTCCCTGTCGCGGCGATCCCGAGCAAATCCTTGCCCTCCAGCAGCGGCGGGAGGGCCGCGCGCTGGATGGGGGTGGGCTCCTCGTACCCCAGATCCCGGAGCGCCTCCACGAGCTGTGGCTTGAGCCCCAGCGAGTCGAAACTGTCATCAAGAGGCGTCGAAGGTTCTGTCACAGGGCCCGGCTTGTATCATTCCCCAAGGAGCCAAGGGGGTTCGAACACGCCCCACCGTCGAGAGGTGTATGAAGGTGGGTATGACTGAGTCGACTTCGAAACCCTCGGGCGCTCCCCCACCCCAGCTCGGGCGCATCGCACTCCATGCCGTGGCTTCCGGGCTGGCTCCGCTCATCCCCATCCCCTTCCTGGATGAGTACGCGCTGCGTCAGGTGCGAGAGCGCATGGTCCGTGCCGTCCTCGCGGAGCATGGCCTGACGTCCCCTCCCCCCAAGGCCGTGGGGATCCTCGCCGGCTCGCATGTGACGTCCACCCTGGGCGGCCAGCTCCTCGGGTTCTTCAAGTCGATGGCGCTCCTGCCCTTCCGAAAGGTCTGGCGCAGGGCCTTCCTCGTGCTGTGGGTGAAGGACTGCGTGGACATGGCCTCGTACTCGCTGCACCACGGCTACCTGCTCCACCACGCCGTGGCCCGGGGGGATCTGAGCGCCCGCTCCCTGGAGGGAGACGCTCCGAACAAGGTGCATGACGCCATCCTCGCCGCCTGCAAGGAGGTGGACTCCCGGCCCATCAACCAGCTCCTGGGCCGGCTCTTCCAGGGCAGCAAGCTGCTCATCAAGGAGGTCACCCAGGCGCTGAAGACCCCACTGGTCGGACAACCCCGCGTGCCGGAGAAGGAGGAGGACGCCGAGGTTGCCTCCCTGGCGGACCGGCTCACCGAGGCCCTCTGGGAGAAGCGCGGCTACCTCACCGCCCTGCAAGAGCGGTACGAGAAGCACATCGGCTCGGCGCGCTGAGCGGCGAAGATCGGTTTGGACGGAGGGGCCTGCGTTCGTTAGCTTCCAGGCCCTCCGCGCCCTCGCCATGACCCGCCTCTATCTCGTCCGCCACGGCCAGGCCTCCTTCGGGGCCAGCCACTATGATCGGCTCTCGCCCCTGGGCGAGCGTCAGGCGGTGCTCCTCGGACAGCACCTGCAGCGCACCGCCTTCCGCGCCGATGCGTGGCTCAGCGGCACCCTGGATCGGCAGCGCGCCACGCTCGTCGGAATGCTCCAGGGGCTGGAGTCGCCCCCCTCCACCGACGCGCACCCCGGCTTCAACGAGTACGATCACGAGGCCATCTTCGGCGCCTACCTGCCCCGTGTCATGGCGGAGATGGGGGTGACTCCAGATGATCGGATCGCCCTGTTCTCGGACACGCGCCAGTTCCAGCTCGCCTTCGCGCGCGCGATGCAGCACTGGGTCGACGGAGCTCCCCACGAGAAGCCTCCCTTCGAGACGTGGGAGTCCTTCCAGACGCGCCTTCGCGAGAGCCTCGAGCGCATGGCCCGCTCCAGCCACGAGCGCATCGTCATCGTCACCTCGGGCGGGCCTATTGCCTTCGCGATCCAGGCGGCGCTCGGGCTGACCACGGAGAAGACCTTTGCCTTGAACTGGGCGATCTATAACTCCTCCGTCACCGAGCTGCGCTTGCGCCGTGGCACGCTCATGCTGGCCGGGTTCAACAACGTGGCCCACCTGGAACTCGCGAGCGATTCCACCCTACTCACCTACCGCTGAGACCCGATCGAGGAACCCTCATGAGCACTCGCGACGAGACCCGGCCCCCCCGCTCCGGTGAGGAGCTGGATGCCAGCAAGCTGCTGGAGTGGCTGGCACGGCAGAACCCCGTGTTCACCGGCCCTCTGCAGATCACCCAGTTCCCCGGAGGCGCCTCCAACCTCACCTATCTCCTCCGCCAGGGCGACAAGGAGTGGGTGCTGCGCCGGCCGCCCTTCGGCACGAAGGCGAAGACGGCCCATGACATGGGGCGCGAGTTCCGCGTGCTCTCGGCATTGCAGCACGTGTTCCCCTACTGTCCCAAGCCCGTCGCCTACTGCGAGGACGAGAGCGTGATGGGCAGCCCCTTCTACGTGATGGAGCGGCTCCACGGGCTTATCCTTCGCAAGGATCTGCCCAAGAACTTGACGCTGAGCCCCCAGGACGCGCGGACGCTCTGTGAGCACCTGGTGGATGTGCAGGTGGCCCTGCACCAGGTGGATGTGAAGGAGGCGGGGCTCTCGGAGTTCGGCAAGCCCGAGGGCTACGTTCGCCGCCAGGTGGAGGGCTGGAGTGAGCGCTTCCGCAAGGCGCACACGGAGGATGTGCCCGACTGCGAAGCCATCATGAAGTGGCTGGCCGAACACCTGCCTCCCGAGAGCGGGCGCGCGGCGCTCATCCACAACGACTACAAGTTCGACAACGTCGTCCTGGATCCGAAGGACCCGCTGAAGATCATCGGCGTGCTGGACTGGGAGATGACCACCCTGGGCGATCCGCTCATGGATCTGGGGTGCTCGCTCGCGTACTGGATCCAGGCGGATGATCCGGAGGAGGTGCAGATGGCTCGCATGCTCCCCACGAACGTGCCGGGCATGATGACCCGCCGCGAGCTGGTGGACTACTACTCGCGCAAGTCCGGGCTGCCCATCCAGGACTTCCACTTCTATTATGTGTTCGGCCTGTTCCGGCTCGCCGTCATCGCGCAGCAGATCTACTACCGCTACGCGAAGGGGCAGACGACCAACGAGAAGTTCGCCCCGTTCGGCATGGTCGTGGCCATGCTCAGCTTCCGCGCCGAGCAGGTCATCCAGAGCGGCACGTTCTGAACGGGTGGTGGAAACGACATCCTTCAGTTCCTCTGGCGCGCCGCCGCTGCTGCTTGCGCTACCACCGCCACGAGGCTCGAGATGAGCTGCGGATCCCGGCTGCGGAGCACCCGGCCCTCCCTCTTCCGCGTCCGCAGCACCAGCCAGTACGTGTCTCCCATCAATACGAGCGCGGCGATCGAGCTGTAGATGGCCGTCGCCGAGACCACCAGGGCCACCCCGTAGATCCCTCGCTCCCGAGTATCCTGGGCCGCCATGGCCGAGAGGAGCACGGGCAGGCCCACTCCCCCGCCCAGCATCAAGGTCACCAGCCAGGGAACAACCCATGGACCACGGCGGATGGAATCCACCGCCTCCACGTCTCCCAGCGGCCACGTGCGGCCCTGGGCGACCACCCGCTGGCTCGTCACGAGCAAGCCCTGAGCGTTGAAAAGCGTGGTCTCGGAGGGCACCGAAGCCTGAGACAATGTGTCACTCATTGTACCCTCCTGGACGACGAGGACCTTCCGGTCGCAGGGAGCACCGCGAGAACCATTCGCCGAAGCTCATCGAGCGGCTGTCCCAGGGCGAAGCATCCCCGTGCTCCCAGCCGCAGTGCTCGCTGCATCAACCGCTCGTCGGCGAACGGCAGCAGCACGAAGACTGGCGCCGGGTAGGTCCCGTCCCGAGCTGTCTGCAGCGCACTCAAGACGCTCTCCCCTCGCCCGACCTGGACGAGCACGAGATCGGGCCGGGCCACGTGCGCCTCGCCCACCTGCAACGTAATCCCCACCTCCACGAGCACGTCGCAGAGGAGCGCGGCCAGGGACTCATCCGCGCCCAGAAGCAACGCGTGGCCGATGTGTCGCGTCGCCACGGCTATGGGGCATCCACTCGGGCGTGCGCCACGGAGACCGAGAACTCGCTGCGGCGGTTCCTGGACCAGACGCTCTCGCCACTGCCCGACTCCGCCGGGCGCTCCTCGCCGTAGGACACGACCGCGATGCGGTCCCGCTCCACCCCGAGCTTCACCAGGTAGTCCCGAGCCGCCGAGGCCCGCCGCTGCCCCAGGGCCAGGTTGTACTCGGTGGTGCCCAGCTCACACGTGTGGCCGGAGATCGTCACCCGCGTCTCACGGCGCGGCCGCAGGGCCTCCGCCACGTGATCGAGCAGCACTCTCGAGTCGGGCCGCAGGGTCGCCGAGTCGAGTTCGTAGTAGATGGGCCCGAAATCCAGTGCTGGCAGCTCGGCGACTTCCTTCGCGGGTGAAGAAGGTGGCTTCACCGGCTCGGAGCGGGGCTGCGTGCCCACCGAGGAAACGTTGTCAGAGGAAACCTTGGCCGCGGACTTCGTGGCACAGGCGCTCGCGCCAATGGCGAGCAAGAGCAGCGGAAGGAGCAAGGAGCGCATGTCTTGCTCTCAAGCAACGCCCATGCCGCATCCGCGCTCCTCGGGAAGAGCCCGCGCCCGGGCTCTTTACCCTGGTATCGCGCCACCCTACCGTGGCGAATTACCCGTTCCCTTCTCGCGCTCGCGGCGGTGGATGGTGGAGACGTCGATGCCGAGCAGCTCCGCGGCCCGCGTCTTGTTCCCTCCGCAGTGAGCCACCACCCAGGAGATGTACTCACCCTCGAGCTGGCGCAGCGGCCACAGCTCCTCCTGAGCCAGGGAGAGGGGGTGGACCTCGGGGCTCACCGAGGGTGCGTGCAGCTTGAGATCGGCCAGCTCCACCGTCTCCCGAGGCACGAGCACCACCAGGCGTTCGACCAGGTTCTCCAGCTCTCGCACGTTGCCCGGCCAGGGCATCGTGCCCAGTGCGGAGACCACCTCGGCGGACAAGGCCGTCACCTTCGAGCGAGGATTCCTCGCCCGAGCCCTCGCCACGAAGTGCTCGACGAGGAGTGGAATGTCTTCGCGCCGCTCGCGCAGAGGCGGAATCCGCAGTGTCACGACGTTGAGTCGGTAGAAGAGGTCCGCCCGAAAGCGGCCCTCGCGCACGCGGGCCTCCAGGTCCTGGTGGGTGGCCGCGACGATGCGCACCTCCACCTTGCGGCTGGCGTCCGCCCCCACCGCCCGGACCTCTCCGTCCTCGAGCACCCGCAGCAATTTGGCCTGGAGCTCGGACGGCATGTCGCCAATCTCATCCAGGAAGAGCGTGCCCTTGTCCGCCTCAACGAAGAGCCCTCGCCGCGGCGTCGTGGCGCCGGTGAAGGCTCCCTTCACGTGGCCGAAGAGCTCACTCTCCAGCAGCGCGTGGGGCAGCGCGGTGCAGTTCACCGCCACGAAGGGCTCGGCGGCCCGAGGCCCCTCCGAGTGCAGCGCCCGCGCCACCAACTCCTTCCCGCTGCCACTCTCCCCTCGCAGCAGCACCGGTGCGCCCGAGTGGGCCACGGGCTCGATCAGCGCGTACATGCTCCGCATCGCGGCGCTCCGGCCCACCAGCGCTCCCAGCCCGCCCGGCCCCGCGGCCTGACGCAGCTCCCGGTTCTCCGCGCGCAGCCGCCGCTCCTCCAGGGCCCGCCGCAGGTAGATGAGCACCTCCTCCAGCCGGAAGGGCTTGGTGAAGTAGTGCCAGGCGCCCCGCCGCATCGCCTCCACCGCGCTCTCGATGCCTCCGAACGCCGTCATCATCAGCACGGGCATCTCCGCGTCCACCCCGCGCGCCGCGTCCAGCACGTCGAACCCGTCCACCTCCTCCATGCGCAGATCGCACAGCACCGCGTCGAACGGGCGCGCACGCAGCAGGCGGATGGCCTCCGCACCTCCCGTGGCAAGTTCCACCTCGTAGCCTTCGTCCGTGAGCGGATCCTGCAGCATCCGCCCCATCTCCACGTGGTCATCGACGACCAGGATGAGTCCCTTAGATGACATGCTGTTCCTCGGCCGCCGCGGGCCCCGCCGCGGGCCAGAGCAAGGTGACACAGGTGCCTCGCCCGGGCTCACTCTCCAATTCCACCCGCCCACCGTGATTGCGGACAACGTGCGCCACCATCGTCAGCCCCAGCCCCGTCCCCTGCCCTCGCTTCTTTGTCGTGAAGAAGGGATCGAACACCTGGTGGAGGTTCTCCGGCGGAATGCCGCACCCGTCATCCTGGACAGTGAGGGTCACGAACCCCCACGCCCCCGAGGAGGAATCATCCGGAGCCGCCGCCGTCAGCCGGACCCGTCCCCCCGCGCTGCACGCATCACAGGCGTTGAGGGTCAGGTTCACGAGCACCTGCTGGAGCTGGTCCGGATCGGCGGCGATCGCGGGCAACCCCTCGGGCAACTCCCACTCGATCCGCACCTGACGCCGCTCGGCCTCCAGGCGCAGCAGCTCGCTCACGTCTCGCAGCAGCGACCCGATCGCCACGGGCCGCACCGCCGCGGGCTGGAGCCGCGAGAAGTCCAGCAACTGGCGGATGGTCCGGCTCACCCGATCGATCTGCTCGATGATGACGCCCACCCCTGCCGCCTGAGGATGCGCGGAGCCCAATTTGCCGAGCACGTACTCGGCGCGGCCCCGGACCACTCCCAGCGGCGTGCCGATCTCATGCGCGATGCCCGCCGCGAGCACTCCCACGGTGGCGAACTTCTCGGCGCGCAGCAGTTGACTCTCCAGGGCCCGGACGTTGCTGAGGTCCTCGACCACCAGCAGTGTGCGGACCTCGGGCTCCCGCGCCTCCAGCGGCACGGCGTGGATGCTGTACTGCCCCTCCTCTCCGAAGAGCGCGAGCGGTTCTCCCAGCAAGCTGCGCACACGAGCCTCTCGGATGGCCGCCTCCACCACCCCTTGCAGGCGCTTCAGCACCGGTTCGGAGGCCTGGGGAAAAGCCGCCGCCAGCGGAGCTCCCACGACGTTCGAGGGCATCCGAGATCCCAGCGCCTGATTCACCGCGCTGATGCGGCCCTCCTCCGTGAGCGCCAACACCCCCGTGGGGATGTTGTCGAGGATCTTCTGGGTCTTGTCGTGCAGGTGCGCCAGCCGATCCGCATGCCGGCGGCTCTCGCGCAAGGCCACCGCCCGACGCTGGGCCACGATGACGTACACCCCGAAGGCCACCAGGAACAGCGTCACCAGCATCGCCGCCAGGGATAGCCGCACGATGAGCCCCCGCTCGTGCGAACGCAGCGCAATCGTGGACACCAGGGTGGCGGCGGACCAATGACTGCCGCCCCTGAGCGGAATGGAGGTGAAGGCAGCCACCGCCTCCGCCTTGCCCAGCCCGAGGCGCTCCGCCTCCTGCTCTCCGATCAACAGGATGCCCCGCTCACCCGCCCTCATCTTCTCCGCCAACGAGGCATAGGTGGGAACACGCCCCTGCTCCGACTCCAGCCGCTGGTACCAGCTCGCGAGCCCCGGGTCGCTCGCCACGCTCGGCTTCCCGTGCGCACCGATGAGGAGCAGGCGTGCCTCCGGATCCGAGCTGACGATCCGCAGCGGAGCAAACACGGACTGCGTGTCCACCAGGACCGCCACCGCGCCCTGGGGCACTCCCGCTTCCGCGGGGATGGCCGTGGCGAGGATGCGCAGCCAGCCTCCTCCAGCCCCCGTGAGCGGAGGAGAGCTGGTGATCTCCCCAGGAGCATGCTCGAGCGCCCGGCGAGCCGTCTCCCCGAGCGCAGGAAAGAACGTTCCCTGCACCACCACGGGATCGGCACGTCGATCCACCAGCCGCAGCCGCTCGACCCCCGCGTCGTCATAGGCGGCGATGACCTTGTACTGGCCAATCACCTCCAGCAGCGCCCGGAGCTCGCGCCGATGCTCCTCCGAAGTACCCGGCTGCGAGAGCAGCTCCCCAGCGAAGAGCAGATCGTCGCTCACATCATCCAGGGCCTCGTTCACGCCCCGGGTCGCTTCATCGAGCTGAGCCTGGCGATCCCGAGCGAACTGCTGCACCAGATCCGCGCGGCTGCGCTGGAGCACCGCAACCACGCCCACGCCCACGGTGGCGAGCGCCGCGCACAGCAGGAGGATGGGCACGAGGGTCTGGCGCATGGGTAGAAACCGTCTAGCAACTTGCGAACCGGCGCGGCCGCCAGCACACCCTGGCCCACGGCCGCCGCATCCGTGGCAACCTGCCACTCCCACCCGGGCATTTCGCCAGCACCCCTCTTGCGAGCCGTTGACGCACCCAGCTAGAGGAGAACCGGCGGGCGGAAACCTTACAATCGTATGCGAACGGGACTAAGCTCGGTGTGGCACCTACCCCCTGCGTGTGCCATGGCCGACACTCCCGTTCCGCCGCTCCGCGTCAACAAGCTGGTCGTTGCCTACCTGGTCGTGGTCCATGCACTCGCGGCCTCGGCCTTCTTCCTGCCCGTCCCGTCGTACGCGTTGCCCATGGCGGTCTGCGTCTACGTGGCCCTCGGGCTGGGCACCACCGTGGGGCTCCACCGGCTCATCTGCCACCACGCCTTCGAGTGCCCGCGCTGGGTCGAATACACGCTCGTCACCCTGGCCATGCTCACTGGCCAGGGCAGCCCCCTGCTCTGGGCGGCCACCCACCGCATCCACCACGCCCATGCGGACGCCCACGGGGACGTCCACTCGCCCCAGCGCAGCTTCTTCTACGCGCACCTGGGGTGGATCATCGATGACGGCTCCACTGGCTCCGAGGACTGGAAGACGTGGTGCCGGGACATCGTCGGGCACCGCTACTACCACTGGCTGCTGCGCTACCGGCTGGTGCCGCAACTCGTGACGGTGGTGGTGCTGGGCCTGGTGCTGGGCTGGAAGGCGCTGCCCGCGTGCTTCCTCCTTCCCATGGTCTGCTGGATGCAGAGCACCTACCTGGTCAACTCGGCCTGCCATGTGCCGCTGCTGGGCGTGCGGCCCCAGAGCACCCGCGACCAGAGCACCAACGTGTGGTGGGTGAGCGTGCTCGCCCTGGGCGAGGGCTGGCACAACAACCACCATGCCTACCCGGCCTCGGCCCGCCACGGCTGGAAGTGGTGGCAGTGGGATCCGGGCTGGATCTTCATCCGCCTGCTCGAGCAGCTCGGGCTGGCGTGGGACGTGCGCGTGCCCACCCGGCGCGAGAACGAGGCCCCGACGACCTGACCCCCGCCGCCACGTGCACCCCCGCACGGGCCTGGGAAGCAGCTCCCTCACACTTATGCGCATCGCCATCATCGCCACGTATACGCATCCCACGCGTACACGAGTGAAAGAGCCGTCCATCATGCAGTCCTCGGTGCCGGAGCTCATCGCCGGGCTCTGTCCCGACCACGCCGAGATCGAGATCTTCAACGAGAAGGAGGCGGACATCCCCCTGGATCGCCACTGGGATCTCGTCTTCTTCTCGTACCTGCACTCGTACTACGAGCACACCAAGGTGCTCTCCACGCTGTTCCGTCAGCGGGGCATGACGACGGTGGCCGGAGGCCGCCACGCGGGCCACTTCCCGGACGATGCCGCGAAGTACTTCGACTCGGTCGTCACCGGTGAGCCCGAGGCCAACATCCCCGTCCTCATCCAGGATTTCGAGAAGGGCCAGCTGCAGAAGCGCTACAGCCTGCCCTCGCTCGGCGCGTCCGCCATCCGGCCGTACCGGTACGATCTCATCGACTTCACGCACAACAAGGTGCGGCTGCCGGGCATCGAGGCCTCGCGCGGCTGCCCCTTCACCTGCAACTTCTGCGTGCTCACCGGGCACGAGAAGTACCGCTTCCGCCCCATCCCCCAGGTGATCGACGAGATCAAGACGCGCATGGTCTGGAACCCCAACTTCATGGGGTTGATGAGCAAGGCATTCATCTTCCTGGACAACAACCTGGGAGGCTCGCCCAAGTACCTGCGAGAGCTGTGCGAAGCGCTGCTGCCGCTGAAGACGACGTGGGGCTGCGCGCTGACGTTCAACGTCCTCAAGGACGAGTCACTGGTGAAGCTGATGGCGCGCGCGGGGTGCCGCTACATCTATACCGGCCTGGAGTCGCTCAACCCGGACTCCATCAAGTCGATGAACAAGGGCCAGAACAAGCTGTCCGAGGTGGATGCCGTCATCCAGCGCGTCTTCTCGGCGGGCATCCTGCTGTCGTTCGGGCTCATCGTCGGCGCGGACGGAGACACCAACGAGTACCTGGAGAGGGTCCCCGAGTACCTGGCCGATCTGAAGTACTTCTCGGTGACGTTCCTGGGCATCGTCAGCCCGTACCCGGAGACGCCCTTCTTCCGAGAGCTGCAGGGCGAGGGGCGCCTGCTGCCCGGCACCCTCAGCCGGGACTACGACGGGTACACGCTGTGCCACCAGCCGAAGAACCTGCACCCCTCGGAGGTGGTGGAGCACTTCACCCGGCTGTGCAACACCCTGGGCAGCCTGCCCAACATCGCCAAGCACTACTGGTCCAAGCTCACCATGAGCGACATGCCGCGCTACAAGACGACGATCCTCTTCTCCGGGCCGGAGATCCTCAGCATCCGCAACCCGCTGAAGAACAAGGCCCGCCGCTACATCGCGGGCCAGGATCCGCTCGAGGACTGGGATGCCCAGCAGATGGCGAAGCTGGGACTAGAGCCGCAGCGCCTCACTTGAGGCGGAGGTGGATGGGGCCAGCGCCTTGGGGGACGCGAGGAGCGGACTCATCCGCTGCACGCGCCGCAGCTCGGCCTTGGCGCCGATGGCGGTGAAGATCTCCCGGGCCCGCGCGAGCAGCTGCGCGCGACGGTGAGGCAGGGCGACGGCCGCGTCGAAGCACGCCACGCCCAGCTCCCACTTGTTGGGCCCCTTCTCCAACACGGAGATGGCCTCCAGGAAGACGGGCTCGGCGGCGGCCGTGCCCTTGCGCAGGTTGAGGGCGCGGGCCGTGACGCGGAGTGAGGGCCCCTTCAGGTACGGATAGATCCGCGACAGGGCCCGAGCCTTGAAGGTGGCCAGCCGGACGATGCGCCGGAGCTTCGAGCGAGGCACCGAGGTGGCGCCCTCCTCCAGCGCGAAGAGCGCGGCCTCCGCCGCGTCCACCAGGCCGATCTGCAGGAACGGCACGAGCACCTGATACTTCCACAGCGTCTTGAAGGCGCGCACGGCCACCTGCGCGGCCTCTTCCACGCGGTGCTCGCGCACATAGATGTTGGCCAGGTGGTTGAGCGCCGCGCACTGGTTGGCCAGATCATCCACCTGGATGCTGATGTTCAGCCCCTTCTCCACCTCGGCGCACAGCTCGGCCACCTCGCCGTCGCCTCGCAGGTAGCGGCACATGGGCACCCAGGCGTGGGACCAGCCCTGGTGCATCAGCGCGTTGAGCTCCACGCCGAGCTCCCCCATCTCCCGGTAGTACTTCTCGGCGACTTCGAAGCGCCCGGAGGTGAAGTGGCTGGTGGCGACGATCATGGTGGAGGTCTGCACCTCCCACCGCTCGCCCGCCAGCCGGAGCATGCTGATGGCCTCTTCCTCGAGTTTGACGGCCCGCTCCGGATCATTGTGGAACAGGGCGTTGATGCCCAGGCGGCTGAGCGCGATGCCCTCGGCCACCACGTCTCGCGAGCGCCGGCCGAACTCCAACGCCCGCGTCAGGTAGCGCAGCGAGCGCTTCAGCAGGCCGGAGCCGAAGAGCATGGTGGCGTAGTACCCGCTGGCCTGGCTCAGCCCGTAATCCGTCCGGGAGCGCTCCGCCATGTTGATGGCGACCAGCGTGGCCCAGGTGAGCTTCGAGATGTCGACGAAGTAGTAGATCTTGATCAGCGAGATGAGCGTGTTGAGTTGCTTGATGAAGAGGGCCAGCCTGTGGGCCGGCACCGGCCGGAGGATCCACGGGAAGGCCCGGCTCAGCAGGTGGACGCCCATGTTGAGCGCCGTGCGCAACACCAGCCCCGCCTGGGTCCGCGGCGGAGCGCGCCCCATGAGCTTCAAAGCGCTCTCCAGCTCCTGGATGGCGCGGCCGGTGGCGCCCTTCTCCTGGAAGGCCCGGCCCAAACCCACGTGGATCTCCGCGCGCAGGTCCGCCGCGTCCTCCTCCGACAGGCGCTGCTCGAACATCTGGATGGCGGCGTCGTAGTTGCCGGCCTGCAGCAGCGTCTGCGCCAGCTCCAGCATCACCTGGCGCGTGTCCTCCAGCACCACGGCCCGCTCCAGCGTCTCCGAGGCGGAGAGCACCTCCAGGGCCTTGTTGTAGTGGTGGATGGCTTCTTCGTTCGCGTACTGCCGCTTGGCGGACCGAGCGGCCATCAGCGTGTACTCCAGCCCCTTCGCCTCGTCGTTCCCCGCCAGGTAGTGGTAGGCGAGGATGCCGGCCGGCTTCACGGCGTTGTCAGCGGCCTTCTCCTCCAGGAAGCGCGCCAGGCGCCGGTGCAGATCCTCTCGCCCCGACACGAGCAGCGTGTTGTACGCCACGTCTCGGATGACGATGTGCTTGAAGAGGCAGGTGTAGGGCTCCTCCATCTCCAGGAGGATCATCCCCAGGCCGGTGAGCGCGGCCATGGCCCGCTTCGTCTCGTCCAGCTCGATGCCCTCCGGCAGCAGCGCGTGGACGGAGTCCAGCGAGAAGATGCGCCCGACGACGGACGCCACCTTGACGATGAGCTTCTCCAGCTCTGGCAGCAGATCGATGCGGTTGAGCACCACGTCCTGGATGGAGTCCGGGATGCGGATGCTCTGCAGGCTGCGCCGCAGCACCCGCCCGCCCGCGGTGGACTCCTCCAGATGGCCCTCCTCCACCAGCCCCTCCACCAGCGACTCGATGAAGAACGGGTTTCCCTGGACCTTGGCCATCAGCATGTTCTCCAGGGCCGTGTTCGGCGGAGACAGCTTCAGGTGCAGCCGCAGCAGCTCGCGCGCGTCCTCCTCGTTGAGCTGGGACAGCTCCACCAGCCGGAAGGTATCCAGGTCGTGCAGCGAGCGCAGCGCCTCGCCCGGCCGCATCGTCACCAGCAGCGACAGCCGCAGCGGAGAGATCCGCATGGCCACGTACTCGATCAGATCCAGGGAGATGTGGTCCGCCCAGTGCAGATCCTCGAAGAAGACGAGCAGCGGCGTGGCCTCGGACACCCGGACCAGGAGCTGATGGATGATGTGGAACACCTGCTGGTTCTTCTGGCGCGCATCCAGCGAGGCGGTGAGCTCGTCCTCCACCACCGGCAGGCCCATGATGCCGGCCAGCACGGGCACCCACTCAGGCCCCACGCCCTCCAGCCCCTCGAAGACGCGGCGGATGCGCTCCAGCCGCGCCTCGGGCCCGTCGCCCTCGCGCAACTGGAACAACTGCACCAGCACCTCCTTCCAGGGGAAGAAGGGCGTGAACGTCTCATACGAGTAGCAGATGCCGTACAGCGTGAAGGCGCCCTGCACCTCGGCCAGCTCCACCAGCCGGCTGGACAGGCGCGACTTACCGATGCCCGCCTCGCCCGAGATGACGCACACGCGCCCCGCTCCGGCGATGGACTCCTCGACGGCCTGGCGCAGCGTCTCCAGCTCCTCCCGGCGGCCGACGATCTCGCCCTGGGCCTTGATGAGCAGGCTGCGCAGTTGCCGCGACTCCGTCTGCACGCGGTAGATGGGCACCACGCGCTGGATGCCCTTGAGCTTCGCGTCCTCCACGTGCACGGTGCCGAACTCGTGGTGGATCTTCCGCTGGGTGGTCGCGTCCACCTGGACGCCCGTCTCCCGCGCGTGCGCCATGAGCCGGGCCGCGATGTTCACCACCTCGCCCAGCGCCCAGTAGCCCTTGCGGGACGGCGCCCCCATCTCTCCCCAGTACGCAGGGCCCGTGGCGATGCCGATCCGCAGATCCTCGATGAAGGGGAACAGCGTCTGGCCATTCAGCAGCTTCTTGGCGAAGTGGCAGGCGAGCACTTCCTTGTTCTGCTGCGCGGTGGGCGCGCCGAAGACGAAGTAGAGGACGTTCCCCTTGTCCGTGAAGTCCGGCATCAGCAGCACGCCCCGGTGCGCGGTGCTCTCCCTCTGGGCGAAGGTGAAGAACGCGTTCATCTCCTCGACGAACGCCTCGGCCTCCGCATGGGAGCGGCGCGCGCCCACGCGCACGAAGACGCAGGTGATGTCCCGGAAGTCCCCGGTGAAGCCCTGGTGCGAGGTGATGACCGTGCGCAGCAGCTCAGGGTGGAGCAGCAGCGCGCATTGCCCCAGCGTCCGAGCCCCTCCCACCGGCAGAGGACGCGGAGGCAGCGTGGTGAGGTTCTTCGGCGGCGCGAACTTCAGGAAGCCCTCGAGCCGCTCTCCCTCGGTATCCGGCGGGAGCAGCGTGCTGGCCTCGCGGCTCACGACTACCTCTCCGCCAGAGGAGCGCTTCTCCGCCGCCACGGCCTGTTCCAGCGGCTGGCCGACGAGCCCGGACTGCAGCCACTGCGCCTGCTCGCCCAGGATGATCCGGTGGCACTCGCCAAAGCCCACGCCGATGCGCGAGGACAGGGTGAACCGCTGGCCCAGCAGATCCACGCTGGCGTAGCGGGCCAGCTTCTTCTGCACGTGCGTGCCGCAGATGGCTGCCCGCCGCACCACGTCCGCGTCCGTCTCGCCGCGCTCCGGCTCGAAGAGGGCCAGCGCCGAGTCCCCGGCGAACTGGTAGATGTCTCCACCGTAGTCCCGGATGCCCTCGATCATCTCCGTGAAGTAGGTGGAGAGCAGGCGCTGGAGCGCGTCGATCCCCCGGGGGCCCGCGCCACTCAACGAGACGACGATGGGCGTGAAGCCCGCGATGTCGAGCAGCAGGCTGGCGCCGCGCGCAGGCTCCACCGGCGGCAGGGGCACCTCGCCCAACTGCGCCAGCCGGCGGACGATCGCTGCCGGCACGTAGGGCGCCAGCGCCGCCAGTGTCATCCGCTCGTTCACGTCCCCCCCTTCCTACCCTGCTCGGTATCCGGGACCATGGCCGCTCAAGGAAGCACGGAGAAGCGGATCCACGAAGAGAAAGAGAACACCACCACCCAGACAGCGATTTCTACTGTCTCGGAGAGCGGTTGTGTCTTCCGGATGGCACCCCACAGGTGGATGAGGATCATCAGACCCGAGACGATGGCGATGAGCTCGAACAGCAGGTGGTGGCTCTTGGGGTCTGGGATGCCGTGCGCCACCGCGAAGATGAGGGTGAGCGCCGTGGCTCCCAGGCACCGCCCGAAGTACACCGTCAGGTCCGTGCTCCCCTCGGGGATCTTCCACCCGAACCACCGGGCCCACGTGAGGGGGGCCAGCAACAGCGGCAGGGCTATCACCAACAGGAAGACCCCAACGGAGATGACGAGGAACCAACTGGCCTGAGGGTATTCAGGGTTGATCATGACAGGGCGACGCCCAGGGTATGCCGCGTCACCCGCAGTGAAACGGTGACGCAGTGTTCTGAACCCATCATAACAGAGCGCTTGCGCGGACGACCTGTCAGGTTTGCGAGGGCGCGCTACCTCACCGTGTCCAGCAGCCAGTCGCAGACGCGCTCCAGCGAGCCCGTCCGCTCGATCTGCTCGGGGAAACGCCGGAATTCCCGCTCGGGCCCGAAGAGCAGCGTGGGCTTGTGGTAGCGCAGGGCCAGGGCCGCCTCGGAGGCCGTGCCCGCGCCGCCCGGCAGCACCACGAGCGCGTGTGAGGAGAGCACGTTGAGGTGATTGCGGCTCATGAGTTCCTGGCCCTGGGCGCCGCTCAGGGGCAGGTGGGTGAAGACGGGCAACTCTACGCTCGGATTGGGATAGCCGGGCTTGGGCCGATACACCCCGTCCACCAGCTCGCCCGGAACGATGCCGATGGAGACTCCCCGCCGCCCGGGCACGGCGACGAACGCCTCCGCCGCCGCTCGCATGACGCCCTCTCCCGCCCCGGTGAGCAGATCGTACCCGTGCTCGGCGATCCACCGCGCGAGCGGTACCACCCACTCGCGGTACTCGTCCCGCCCGGACCCCAGCACTCCGATGACCTTTCTGCGCTGCAACATGTCCCTTCCCATGTAGGGAGGCGGAGCCTCGGAATCCACCGAATCAATGCAATCTCGGTGCTGAGCCGCGCGGCCCATTTCCAGGCATTCGAGCAAGCGAGCAAGCCCGGACGCCGGGCACTGAACCTTGCAAGTCCCCGTCTCTTTGAAACATGCCCGGGTTCCAACACGTTCCCCGGCGGCCGTGTCGTTCTGGCCGCGTGGAAGAGGCCCACCTGACGCGGTGTCACCTGATCCGCGTGTCGGATCTGCCCCCTAGCGTGATCCGCGGAACAGGGAGGCTGAGCGATGCGAGATGTGTGCGCGGGCTGTGCACGGCACGGCAAGGCCTATGAAATCTTTGACTGGTGTGCCCGCTGCGAGCGCTCCCTCTGCCCGGATTGCATGAAGGAGGGCTGCTGTGAGCGCATCCCCGCGCGCTCCGGCCAGGTGGCCTTCAAGCAGGACCTGGGACTCTGGCGCCCGCGAGCCACGTGACGGAGGCGGGCCGTGGTGGCGGCCCGGCCCCTGCCCCGGAGTGCTACTTCTTCGCCTGGGGATCGATCTCGACTTCCTGGCCCGGCACCGCCATCACCGCGACGGTGGTGACGCCAGCCGCGCACTCGACCTGGACCTCCAGCTCCTTGCCCGCGTCGATGGGCGCCTTGACCGGAGTCTTCCCCACCATCTCGCCGCTGACCTTGACGGTGCAACCCACGGGGTTGCCCAGCACACTCAGCGAGCCCTTGCTGCCCGCCTGGCGGGAGGCCTCGGGGATGGTCCGCACGTCGATGCGATCGCGGCGCTCCGTCCGGCCGAACCGGTGCAGCTGGCCATTCATGGCGGTGGAGACGAGCAGCGCGCCCGGCTTGTCGACGCGCGGCGAGTTGTCCATGCGGAGCCCGCCGATATAGAGCTGCTCACCCTGGCTGAGGTTGACGACCTCGATTCCGCCATTGCCGCCCAGGAAGTGCATGAGGCCGAAGCCCAAGCCTCCCAGGACCACGACGGCGCCGACGGCGATCGCCACCCAGTTGCGCGAGGAGGGAGGAGACTCGGGCGGCGGAGGCTGCTGAACCGGCGCGGGCGGCGGCGGAACGGGGGCAGCGACGGGGGCAGCGACGGGTGCGGGCGCGACCGCGGGAATGGCGACACGGGACTGCGCAGATCCGGGGTTGCGAGCCACCGGAGCCGGAGTCGCCATCTGGACGCTGGGACGATGCGGCGGTGCGGCCACCGCGACCGCCGGAGCCGCTGGCGCCGCCGAGAGCGCCTGACGCTGCCCGGTCCCAGTCCCCTGAGCCATGGGGGCCGCGTTGGCCTGGGGAGCCACTCCCGCGGGGATGGCCCGGATACCCGAGCGCGAGGCAGGAGACGGAGCGCCACCGCCCGCATTCCCGAGCGCGGGGCGCTGCCCCGTCTGGCTGGGCCGGGACGGCTGTCCCGCGGCCTGCTTCACCTTGACCTGCTGCTCGGCGGCCTCGGCGTCCACGGCGGCCTCGCCGCCCGCGGCCATCTGGGCCGGCTGAGCGGTGGGGATGGGACGAGGCCCGCTCCCGGAGCGAGGAGACGGCGTGCCGCTAGGGCTGGGCCGAGGGCCCGAGCCCGTGCCCATGCCCGGGCGTGAGCCCGTCAGGTTGGGACGAGAGCCGGAGCCCGTGCCGGAGTTGCTCGCGGCGCCCGCCAGCCGCGCCGAGGAGCGCGTGTCGGACGGCGCCAGTTCCCCGGAGCCCGTGCTGTTGATGCGCGGGTGCGAGCCGGAGCCGGAGGACGAGCTGGCGGCGGGCGCGTACTCGGACAGCCTGTCTCCGAGCGTGTCCTTGAAGAACTGGGCCACCGCGGCCGGCGAGGAGTTGAGCCGGTGGTGGGCCATCACCGCCTCGATCTCCTCGCGCATGGCCGCCGCCGAGGGCGTGCGCCGCGAAGGATCCTTCACCAGCGCGCGGAGGATCAGATCCGACACGTCCTGGGGAATGCTCGGCTTGAGCTGCGAGGGGACGGGCGCCGGCTCACGGACGATGGCGTTGAGCGTGGCTGCGTCGTGATCGCGGCGGAACGGCAACTGGCCCGTGAGCAGCTCGAAGAGCACCACGCCCAGTGCGAACACGTCGTTGCGCGCGTCCAGCGAGCGGCCGGCGGCGGCCTCCGGAGAGATGTACGAGATCTTCCCCTTGAGCACGCCCGCCTGGGTGTGGTCCTCGCCCTGCACCTTGGCGATGCCGAAGTCGCTCAGCTTGATGGCGCCGTCGAGCGACACGAGGATGTTGTGGGGGCTGACGTCGCGGTGCACCACGGGGTGCGCGTTGCCGGCCGGGTCCACGTAGCTGTGGGCGTAGTGCAGGCCGGCGGCCGTCTCCGCGACGATGCGCAGCGCGTGCTCCATGGGCAGCGCCAGGCCCTTGCGGCGCAGCTCGTTGAGGAGCCGCTTCAGGTCCGGGCCGCGCACGTACTCCATGAGGATGTACGCCACGCCCTCGGTGACGCCCACGTCGAACGTCTGCACCACGTTGGGGTGCGTGAGGCGCGCGTTGGCGCGGGCCTCGGCGAAGAGCATGTCGACGAACTCGGGATTCTCCGCGAACTGCTGGAGAATCTTCTTCATCACCAGGAACTTCTCGAAGCCCTTCACGCCCACCTGCTTGGCGAGGAAGACTTCGGCCATGCCGCCCTGGCCCAGCCGGCGGATGATCTGCAGCTTGCTGCCGCCGTGCGAACCGCTGATGTCCGTGTTGCCGGCACCGCCGGCCTCGGGCGCGGTGTTGGTGGAGCCGAAGAGGAACTGCGTCCTCGAGCGGGCCTCCAGCGACTCCACGTCCTCCATGGGCTTGTCCGTCAGCGGGACGCGCGCCAGGAACTGGGGCAGGTTGGGAATGGAGGCCAGCCGGGAAGCCCCGCCACAGACGACGCAGGGGCGCTCCTGCCCCTCGTTCTGCCGCAACTGCTGGAGGAAGCTGGCCGCGTGCAGGCGCTGGTGGTGGAGCTGGCCGCAGTTCTGGCACTCGTACGGCAGCCACAGCGAGTGGATCTTCGCCGGAAGCGCCTTGCCGGACTTGGCCAGCGGCGAGAGCACCGCGGGAGGCACGCGGCACAGGAAGACCTGGGCGCCCTTGGCGGACGTCTCCAGCACCTGCTCCAGCTTCAGCACGCCCTCCAGCTCCACCTTGGCCACGTGCGCGAAGTCGAACGCGACGCGCCCCTCCAGGCCCGAGGCCAGCCGGCGCACGTTGAGATCGCCCCGGATGACGCTGGCCAGGGTGACGTAGGTGATGTCGTCCTGCACCACTTTCAGGTGCGAGGGCAGATCCAGCGGCTCGGAGGCGACGGCGAGGCGCAGGTAGCGCATCACCACCGGATCCACCGTGCCCAGGTTCTGCCGGCGCATGTACCCGAAGAACTCGCCGGGCAGATCGGCGAACTCCAGCGGGTTGGAGCAGACCGGGCAGTTGTGCTCGGGGGCGCGGTTCTCGGAGATGACCTGCGCCTCGTCCATCAGGTTGACGGCGCGCAGCCGGTCCTCGCTGCACGTGCGGCACGTATACGGCGCCAGCACGGTGAGCACGCGCGTGACGCCCGCGAAGCCCTCCACCATGTTGAGCTGGTCCACCACCACCGGCGGTGCGTAGACCATGTACATGCTGATGGCGCCCGACGGCAGCTTGGACGCGAACTCGATCCACTTGCGCACACCGAACGAGCTGATGCGATCGACGCAGCCCAGATCGACGATGACGATCCCCGTGAGTTCAGGGGAGGCGGACGTGAGTGGGAACGTCTCGTCGATGACGCCGGAGATCCGAACGTGGGTGATGTTCCCCACGCGGGAGCGGCTGATGTGTGCGTTAGAACCCTGGTTCTCCACCGGCCCTACCCTCATTCCGTACAGAAGAGCAGCGACTTGGGGAGCGCCGCGCGGCGGCGTGCATCCCCCAGGTCCACCGCGCAAAGCACTCGCGTTTCACGCCCACGGTTCACTCGCACGGCGATGGCGTCGCTGTGCTCGATCATCCGTCTCAACCCCAACCCCGCCCCTCCTCCTGAAGCATTGACCTGCACGCGGCCGCCATACGACTCCAACGCTCTGACAAACGGTCCTGTCGTCAGCCGGCCAAATTTGTCCACGGCCTCCAGATAGACGCGAGCGCCGTCCACCGCGAGCCCCAACTCGCAGGCGTCCTCCGCATCCACATCCTGCACCTCGGTCCGGCGGTGGGCGTACTTGGGCTCACCCTTGGCATCCACCGGCGCGTCGAGCAACGCGTTGACGGCCAGCTCGTGCATGACGTCCGCCGCAAGCTGGGCCGCCGTCTTCGTGCCCCCGGCCTCCAGCACAATCATGGAGGCCGCATCCGCGGCGTGCTGCACATCCTTCAGCCGCTGGATGCGCTGCCGGGCCACCGACAACCCTTGAGGCGTCAGGGGCCCGCCATTCAACGCCGCGCCGAGCAACAGTGCTTCCCACTCACTGGGCCCGCTCTCTGGCTGACGCGTGGAGAGCAGCAGCGCGGGCGGATCGCGTTTGAGCAGCTCCGCGTGCGCCGGAGTCAGCTTGCCGTCGAAGAGGACCAGCCGGCGTACCGAGGCGCGCGCGGCGCCCGTGTCCTCCAGGCTCGAGTACAGGGAGACACCGCCGCGCGCAAGCGTGGGGGCCACCTGCTCGAGCACCGTGGGCGCGAGCGAAGGATCCGCGATCAGCAGGAGGCCTCGGGAGGCCTCCACGTGGGGAGCAGTTCTCACAGCGGGTTAGTAACGGAGCTTGACTTCCGTGTACACGCCCCGAGGGGGTGCCGGGAAGCCGTGCGACTCCTGGTACTTCGAGTCGAAGAGGTTGGTACCGAGAAGTGACACGGACATGGCGTCCGTCACGTTCACGCCCACACGGGCGCTGGCGGTGACGTAGCCGGGCAGCTTCACACGCTGCGTCTCACCCGTCTCCTCGACGATGAAGCCGGGGTCGAAGCGCTCACCCACGTACAGGGCGTACACCTCCGCGAAGCCGTACTTGCCCATGGCGGTGCGGGCGCGGGCGTACACGCGGTGGTGCGGGGCGTAGTCCAGCTGCTCGCCGTCGCCGCCGCCGTACGGCACCGACTTGGCGTCCAGGTACTGGTAGGCCACGTCGAACGAGGAGTTCGCCGCGGGGATCTGCGCCGCCGCCTCGATCTCCGCGCCCAGCACGCGCGCGTCGCCGATGTTCCGGAACTGCGAGGTGGAGCCGAACATGAGCTGCTGATTGATGAAGTTCTGGGCGCGGTTGTAGAAGCCCGTGGCCGTCAGGCGCACCCGGCGCTGGAAGGGCCAGAAGTCCACCGCCGCCTCATAGGTATCCAGCGTCTCGGCCTTCAGGTCCGAGGAGCCCAGCAGCGTGGCCGCGTACATCTGCTGGTTGATGGCCAGCTCCGCCAGCGTGGGCGCGCGGAAGGCGCGGCCGTAGTTGGTGCGGAACGTCAGGTCATCCATCGCGTGGAACACGATGCTGGCGCGCGGGGAGATCTGATCCGTGCGCTCCGCCCACACCTTCTCGGGGATCTGGTAGCGGTCGTAGCGGGCACCCGCGCTGAGCACCAGCTTCTGCAGCGGGCGGAACTCGGCGTCCACGAAGCCACCGAGGATCGTCTCCTTGGTGTCGTCCAGCGACAGCCCCTCGAGGACGTTCTGGTTGTTGACCAGGTCGTCCTTCACGTCGCCGCCGAAGGTGACGTTGAGCTTCTCCAGGGTGAGCAGCGCGCGAACCTCACCGCCGTACCGGCGGCGCTTGCCCAGCGCCGGCTGAAGCTCGCTGGTGATCATGTTCTTCTGCTCGACGATGCGGCGCTTGAAGTAGGCGTAGGTCTGGCCGAACACGCGCAGGTTGTCCGTCACCTGCTGGTCGTACTGAGCGGACGCGTTCAGGTTCTCCACGTGCTCGTTGTCATCCGCGGTGTAGTGGCAGCGGCCGCAGTTGCCCACGGTGGAGATCTGCTGGCCACCCGGACGGCCCAGGTCCGCGTCGGTGTAGTCGGCGTTGAGCGAGAAGCCCTTCACCTTCACCTTGCCGCTCACCTGATGGACCGTCGAGTCCTCGTTGTTGTCGGTGATGCCCTTGACCGGGTCGTTGAACAGCTGCGGGCCGTCCGACTTGAAGCCGTAGTAGCTGGCCAGCGCCTCCACCGGACCGCCGCGGCCGGCCACCGTGGTCTGGATGCGGTAGGTGTCGTCCTGTCCCGCCAGCAGACGCGCATCCGCGCCCACCTGGTGGCCCTCCTGGATGAGATCCGACGGATCGCGCTCGATGAGGTTGATCACGCCGCTGAAGGCGTTGGAGCCGTACAGCGAGGAACCCGGGCCGCGGATGACTTCCACCTGCTTCAGGTTGACGAGCGGCGTCGTCTCGTCCGCGTAGAACTGGCCCGTCCAGGGATCCGTCAGCGGACGGCCGTCCTTGAGGAGCAGCAGGCGGTTGGACAGGTAGTTGGAACCCAGGCCACGCGCGCTCACCGCCACCTTGCGCATGGCGCCGCGGCGGCACTCCAGGCCGGGGAAGTACTGGACGGCCTCGCACAGGGAGAAGGCACCGGTGCCCTCGAGCTCCTCGGCGGGGATCCACGCCACCGTCAGCGGCACATCGGAGATGCGCTGCTGGCGCTTGCCGGCCGTCGTCACCACGGCCTCGCTCAGCAGCTTGTTCACGCCCTCTTCAATGGAGTTCTGCCCGGAGAGCGGATCATCCATGCCGAGGCCGGCCATGCTGGCGGGCGGCGGCAACGGACGCGTGCTCTCGGGGCCCGCGAAGGGAGCAGGCGCCGGCATGGTGCTGCTCGAGGAGGACTCCGGCGCCAGACCGCCCGAAGTCGACGTCGACAGGGTGCTCGACGAACCGGAGCTGGTGGTAGGGGCCGGAGTCGGCGGGGGCGCGGCGACCGGAGTGGGCGCCGGAGTCGGCTCGGGCGGCGGCGGGACGGGAATGCTGGGGGTGCTGGTCGCGGCCGCAGGGGTCTCCTCGACCGGCGGGGAGACGGTGGGATCCTCCACGCTCAGGTTGTCCACCGACGAGGGCGTGGGAACGGGCGCCGGAGTGGAGGTCGCGGGCGTACCGGGAGCGCCCTTCACCTTCTTGGGAACCTTGCCCTTGCCCTTCACGGTCTTGGCCTTGGCATCCGCGGCGCCCGCGGGCTTGGGCTTCACAGGGGCGGCATCGGCCACTCCGGCGGCGAGCCCGAGCGCGAGGCAGCATGCCAGGGAGATCCTCAGGGACGCGCGAAACCCGCGGTGCCCAGACTGAACCAATGCCGCGACACGCCGCGGCCAACTCGTTACAGAAGAGTGCATCATTCTCGCATCCGCTAGAGGAGCAGCCTTTAAGGTTCTTGCAGCCCGATCGACCAGGAAGCGACAGGACCCTCTCCTGCCAAGGGTTGGGTTCCACCGCCCGAACTGTCAGATTCAAGTTACCCTACTGTATTGATTCGAGCCAAGTGTAGGACCTGAGCTGCTGTGGAGCCGCCCGCCTCACCTGCGCCTCCCCCTCTGGCGCCCCCCTGGGGCTCCCCTACCCCCCTCCCCCTTCCCCACCCATCAAGTCGGGGCGGCGAGACCGCCCCGGACGGCCCGGATGTCCTACCCCGCCGGGCCCTCGGCTGGGATCAGTCGTCCGGCTGCTCGTCCGAGACGTCCATCGCGGTGACGAAGTTGGGCAGCACGGGGTTGAGCTCCCCCGAGCTCACCAGCGCATCCGTGTCCACCCGGAGGACGGGGGACTCGACGATGACGGGCTGCCGGCGCGGCGGGCCCTGCTGGACGAGCTTGCGGAAGTCCTCGAAGTCCTTGCCCTGCACCTTCACGAAGGAGCTGAAGGGGGCCACCTCGCCCAGCTTGGAGAGGCTGTCCTCCACGTTGCCCGCCCCCTTGAAGGTGACGAACAGCGCGCCGGGCACCTTGGTGCTGCGGTAGAGCACCCGCGCGTCCTTGGGCGCGTGCACCAGCGGCACGAGCGCGGCCTCGGCGCCCTTGGCCTCGAGCATCTTCAGCGCGGACTCCACGTTGGGCACGGACACCATCTTGAAGTGCTTCTGCGCGTCCAGGTCGCCCGCGAAGACGACGTTGGAGACGAACTTGGGATCCGAGGGGCCGGCGCCCTTGGCGATCGCCAGCCGCTTGCCGGCCAGATCCTTCACCGAGCCCTTCGCGTAGGAGACGACGGCCCAGCGCTGCGCGGTGTCACCGGAGAGCGCGGCGAAGGCCACGGGGCTGGCCTTGGCGCCCAGCTGCACGGCGGCCCACGCGTCGACCACCGCGAAGTCCAGGGTGCCGTCGGAGATGGCCTTGGAGAAGTCCTCGTAGCGGCCGAAGCTCTTGGCCGCCACGGACTGGCCGAGCGAGTCCCCCAGCTGCGCCGCCAGCTTCTCGGCGAACTGGAAGCGCTCCTGGCCATCCGCCAGGGTGGTGGGCAGGAACACGCCCAGGGTGGTCTTCTTCTCGGCCCACGCGGCGGGTGCCCAGGCACACACCAGCGCGAGCCCGATCAATGACAGGCGAGCGATCTTCATGGAGTGGTCTCCGTGGCGGTGGCCTCGCTGGGAGCGGCGTCGGAAGCACCAGCGCCCAGGCCGTACAGGGACACCAGGCGATCCTTCCACTCGCGCACGGTGGCCATGCGGGGGCCACCACTCGAAGCCAGGTAACGGCGGTAGGACTCCACCGCCTCGGGAATGTCGTTGCGGCGCTCCTGGGCGTCGATGCCCAGGTTGAGCGTGGCGGTGGACACCGAGGCCTCCAACCGGCGCCAGGAGGCCACGGCATCAGCCGCCTTGCCCTTGCGGTACTCCACGCAGGCCAGGTTGTGCTGGAGGACGGCGTTGTCCGGATCGGTGGTGAGCACCGCCTTGAAGGCCTTCTCCGCGAGCTTGAAGTTGCCCGTGGCGTAGGCGCGCTCGCCCTCGAGGCGGTTGAGCGCGCCGTTGAGGGCTGCGATCCACTTGGCCTGCCAGGGCGAGGGCTTCTTGGAGGCACCCGCCAGGATCTTGCGAGCCTGGGGCACCTGCTCCTTGCGGTAGAGGATGTAGGACTCGGTCAGCGCGCGCGTGTTGGTGCTCGCCCAGCGCGGGGCGGGAGTGAGGCCGCGCTTGAGGGCGGCGGAGGCCTCCGTGTAGCGCTTGTCCTCGGTGAAGACGAGCGCCCGGGTGAAGGCGGCCAGCTTCGCCAGATCCGGCTGCTTGTTCAGCGGGAACTTCTCGGCCAGCTCCACGTCCTTCTGCGCGGCGGAGGCGTCTCCCCTCTCCAGGCTGTTGAGCGAGCGGCGCAGCAGCATGAGCGGCAGGTTGGCCTGGGCCAGATCGCGCGCGGCCTTGGAGGGGCCGGGCTCGGACAGGCGCTGCACCGCCTCGTCCACGCGATCCAGCTCCACCTGCGCCAGCGCCGCGCCCACGGAGACGTCGGCCAGCTCGCTGGGCTCCTCCGTCAGCTTCGCGGCCTGCTCGAAGGACTCCAGCGCCTTCTGCGCGTCCCCAGCGCCGTTGCGGGCGTAACCGAGCATCCAGTGCTCGCGCCACGAGGCGCCCGGCAGCGTCACGCCCTGCTCCAGCACGGTGCGAGCCCCGGCGAAGTCACGCTTCTCCAGCAGCGCCGCACCGAGCCTGCGGGCCATGGGCGCGCTGTGCTCGAGATCGAACGCGCGGCGCAGATCTCTCACGGCATCATCCAGCCGGTTGCCCTCGGCGCGGCTGCGAGCGCGGTGCGCCAGCGAGCGGGCCAGCCACTTGGTGGCGATGGCGTTGCCCGACTCCAGGGAGAGCGCGTTGGTGTAGTCCTCGACGGCCTGATCCCACTGGCCGGTAGCGAAGTGATCGGCGCCCAGCAGGTTGTAGCCAAGCGCCTGCCGGGGAGCGAGCTCGATCACGCGCCGGTGCACCTCCACCGCGCGCTGGAAGCGGCCGGCGCGGCGGTTCACCGAGCCGAGCGAGGCCCACAGCTCCAGGTTGTTGCCGCCGGCCTGCGCCGCGGCCTCCAGGTAGCGAATGGCCTCCTCGTTGCGGCCCTGGGCCTGGAGCGCCTTGCCCACGGCGATCTGCGCCGGCACCAGGCCCGGTACCAGTTGCAGCACCTTGCGGTACTCGGCCTCGGCCTCCGCGGACTTCTTCTGAGCCAACCGCACGTCACCCAGCAGCAGGTGCGCGTTGGGCGTGCTGCCCAGCTTCACCAGGGCCACGGCGTGCGTCTCGGCGCCCGCCACGTCTCCGGAGTTCAACAGCATGCGGGCCAGGCGCTCCTTGGGCTCGGGGGCCTGCGGGAAGCGGCTGACGACGCCCTGCACCAGCGTCTGCGCCTCCTGCGCCTTGCCCTCCATCTCCAGCACCGACGCCAGGCCCATCTGGATCGAGGCCACCTCGGCCCGGCCCGACTGGGCCTTCTGGAAGGAGGCGCGCGCGGCGGCGGTATCGCGCCGCATCAGGTGGGCCTTGCCGATCAGCTCGTAGATCTGGAAGTCGTTGCCCGCCAGCTTCTCCGGGCGCTGCGCCAGGTAGCGCTGGAGCTTGGCGATGGCCACGTCCCCACGCTGCTCATAGAGGTAGTACGTGCCCAGGTAGTAGTTGACGATGAGGTAGTCGAGCTTGTCCGCGGTGGAGACCAGCTCCAGCAGCGGCACGGCCTCCGGGAAGCGGCGCAGCTTGAAGTAGGCCACGCCCAGGGGGAACGCCAGCGTCAGCTCGCTGGGGTTCGCCGTCATCACCGGCTGCACCTTCTCCACCACGCGGGCGTAATCCTGGAGGGCATTGCCCACGGTGCCCACGCCTGCGGCGGCCGTCACCAGGCCGGGCTCGGTGGTGAGCGCCTGCTCATAGAGGCCGAGCGCCTTGCGGTATTTCTCCTCGGCGTCCTTCTTGTTGCCGGAGGCGATGGCGGCGCTGGCGGCAACCTGGGCGGTATCGCCCTCCTGCACCAGGCGTTGGGACTCGGTGAGCGGCGGCGGCCGGTACTGCGCGAGGGCCGTCGTGCCCGCGAGCACGTGGACGAGGGCGAGAGCCGCGACAAAGCGGCCCGGTGAAAGGGTTCGAGAGTGGCGACTCATGAGGTTGGGTGGCTAGGAGGCAGGGCTGAATTCGGCGACGACGACGGTGATGTCATCGCGCTGGGGCTGACCGGCGCTGAAGGCGCGCACGTCCGCGAGGATGGCGTCCCGCAGGGACTCGGCGGACAGCTGGGAGTTGCCCTGGATGGAGGCGCTCAGGCGCTGGGTGCCGTAGAGCTTGCCGGCCGCGTCGCGGGACTCGGTGAGACCGTCCGAGTACCAGACGACGATGTCGCCCGGACGCAGCTGCGCCTGCCGCGAGGAGTACTGAGAGGTGACGGAGGCGCCCAGCAGCGGGCCGCGCGCCGGCAGCGAGGCGAACTGACCCGAGAGCCGGTTGTAGACGGCGGCCGCCGGGTGGCCACCGGCCGCGTAGTCGATGAAGCCCGTCTGGGTGTCGATGACGGCCAGCGCGCTGGACATCTGGTACTCGCCGCGGCCCAGGTGAGCCAGGGTGATGTTGAGCGCGCTGATGAGCACCTGCGAGTTGAGCTGATCCGGCTCGCGCATCGTCATGGCCGAGGCGAATCCGCTGGTCGCGCTGGTGGCCACCAGGGCGGTGGACAGACCGTGACCCGTCACGTCGCCGATGCCAATCGCCACGCGCTGCTCGTCCAGCGGGGCGCGGAACCACCAGTCACCGCCGCAGGCATCCGCCGTGATGACGACACCGGCGATGCGCAGCGGCCCCACCTGGAGCGCCTCGCGGCCGGGAGAGAGCGTTTCCTGGACGGTGCGCGCCAGGGACATCTCGCGCTCCAGCTGCGCCTTGACGCGCACGTCCTCGAGCAGGACCTTGATGCGCTCGGCCATGTGGTTGAACACCACGCCGAGGGTGCGCACCTCACGCCCGGCGCCGGAGGCCTGCCCGGTGGTGCGCGCGTTGAGATCACCGGCGGCCAGCTGCATCACCTTGCGGGTGAGCACGCCGAGCGAACGGGTGACGCGGCGACTCTGGAAGGCCACGAGCACGCCGGCCAGCAGCACGAAGCCGCCGCCCAGGCTCACCGTGCGCAGCGTGGTGTTGCGCAGCGTCTCGCGCTTGGCCTCGTCCAGCTCCTGGATCTGCTTCTGCAGCGACTCCAGCGAGTAGCTGATGACGATGAGTCCCTTGCCGCTCTGCGAGCCGTACTCCAGCGGCTCCTGGAACTCGAAGACGGGCTGGCCCTGGAAGAAGGCGCTGGCCCAGCCGCGCTCCGCCTTGCGGCCGCCGGAGGAGGAACCCAGCTTGGCCTCCTTGTCCGAGTCGGCCACCAGCTGGCCCTCCGAGTCGAACATCTGCACCCGGAGGATGTTGTGGTTGTCCTCGATAATGGAGCGCGCCACCTCCGTGAGGAAGCTGTAGTTGTTGTCGCGCAGCGAGGTGGCCGAGGTGAGCGCCAGGGTGTGGCTCACCGTCTGACCGAGCTCGCGGGCCTGGTTCTGAAGCCGCTCGGTGAAGCTGGCGGCGGTCTCCTCGAACTGCGCCTTGGTGGAGACGAAGGACGTGGCCGCGAGCAGGCCCACGATGACGACCACCAGCGCGCCTGTCGTCAGCAGCAGCATCTGGTCCAGCCGCATTCCGCGGATGGAGGCCACGTCCGGCAGCTCACCGGCCTCGAGCGGAGCGACGATGGTGCCCGTCATCTCTCCGGCCACCGGCGCCGCCACCGTGGTGCTGGTGAATTGCACGCCGTGGTGCGTGCCCGTCGGCTCCACGGGCCGGTGGCCCGAACCGGTCAACTCTGAGCCTTGAGGGATCGCGGTCTGCGAGGCGTCATCAGAAGACATGGCAGTGAAGCGCGAAGTCGTCTTGGGCAAGGGCACACCTGGCAACGGGCCGCGCTGGAGAACGCGGGCTGACGTGGGAAGCGGCCGGACTCTATCTTACTTCCAAGAGAGTGCGAGCCCCTGGCCCCCCCTCCTGCAGGCAGCCTCAGCTCCGATTAGGATGGGCAGACCTGCTCTCGCCATGGTGCTCCGATTCCGGGTGGCTGGGTTCCCCGTCCAGGTCCACCCCCTCTTCCTCCTCATGACGTTGGTCACCGGCACGACGGGGTGGAGCAGCCCTGCCCGCATCGCTGTGTGGTTCTGTGTCGTCTTTGTCTCGGTGCTCGTGCACGAGCTGGGGCATGCCCTGATGTTCCGGCGCTATGGGCACGCGGCGAGCATCTCGCTGCATGGCCTGGGGGGCACTGCCCGGAGCGAGGGAGGCGGACACCTCACCCACCGCCAGGAGTTGTGGATCGCGCTGGCCGGGCCCCTGGCTGGCTTCCTGCTGGGCGGGCTGGTGCTGGCGCTCGATCGGACGCTGCACATCGGGCAGGCAGGCAGCCTTGCCAGGTCCGCTGTCTGGGGGCTGCTCTGGGCCAACTTCGGCTGGGGGGTGTTCAACCTGCTCCCCGTGCTCCCGCTGGACGGCGGGCATGTGATGGCGGCGGTGATCCGCGAGCGCGGCGGGCGTCGCTACGAATGGCTCGTCCACGCCATCTCCCTGGGGACGGCGGCCTGCGGGCTGGTGCTCTCGATCATCTGGAAGGAGACCTGGCTGGGGATGTTCGCCCTCGTCCTGGGCGTCATCAACGTGAACGGGTTCATGAAAGCCTGGGTCGAGCGGAAGTACACCCTCCGGATCCGCTCCGCGTCGCAGCGAGCGCGCCCCACTCAGCAAGACGGAGAGCAGGCCTCGGCCCAGGTCGAGCAATTCCTCGCGGGGCTGCGCCAGTCCCCGAGCGCCCCGCCGCCCGAGCCACGCGCCGCACCGCCACCCGAACCCCGCCCGGAGAAGCCCCCCGTGTCCCGCGCTCCCCGGCCCGAGCGCCGCACCCCGCTGAACCGCCACTTCCTTCAAGAGGAGGACTTCCCCGAGCTGCCTCCCGATCCCCAATTCGTGGGCGAGCTGCTGCTGAGCAACGGCCTGCCGGAGCTGGCCATCCAGCCGCTGAGGGCCACCTTCAATGAAGCCCCCACCCCTCATACGGGCCACGTGCTCGTTGCCGCACTGCTCCAAAGCCAGCGCTACGAGGATCTCACCCGGCTCCTCTCCTCTCCGAGCCAGCAGCACCTGGGGAACGAGACGCTGGCGCTGATCGCCTCGCACGCGGACGCCTCCAACCAGCCGGCGCTGGCCTCGCGAGCCCGCGAACTCCGCGAGGGCCGCGCACGCTCCGAGCCCCTGCCCGCGCGCGGCCCGCATGACTCCGAGAAGCCCGGCTGATGCCGCAGCGCGCCACGTGAAAGGCCTTTCCCGACTGGCGGACATCTAAGCGAGCAGCCCTCTTGAGTGCACCGGGAGCTGTTGGGTTATAGGGACGACTCTCCCACTCTCCAGGAAGCCTCGCGTGTCACGACCTCGTTTGATCAACCGCGAAGAAGCATCCGCCCCTCTCGAGCGCGAGCAGCTCGTGCGGATCCACGATCTGATGGTGAAGACGCGCGTGCTCGAGGAGCGTCTCATCCAGATGTACAAACAAGGGCACGGCTACTTCTGGATCGGCGGTCCAGGCGAGGAGGCGTTCAACGTCCCGCTCGGCATGCTGATGAAGAAGGGCCAGGGCCCGGACTACGACTACCTGCACGCGCACTACCGCCAGTCCGGCACGATGCTGGCGCTGGGCGAGGAGCCCATCGGGGCGCTGCGGCAGATGAAGAACACGGCCACGGATCCCTACTCCGGCGGCCGCAACTTCGCGGGCCACTTCTCCAAGAAGGAGTGGAACATCGCCCCGGTGTCCTCGCCCATCGAGGTGCAGTACGTCATGGCCCCGGGCACGGCGATGGCCCAGAAGCGCCACGGTGGAGACGGCATCACCATCGTGACCGGCGGAGACGCGGGCACGGCCGAGGGCGATTTCGCCTCCTGCCTGATCTGGAGCAGCCGCCCCGCCAACCCGCTGCCGGTGCTCATCATCGTCACCAACAACAAGTGGGGCATCTCCACCTCGGCCGAGGGCCAGCACGGCGAGACGCGCATCTCCGACCGCGGGCGCGCCTTCAACATCCGCAGCAAGACGATCAACGGCAACGATCCCGTCGAGTCCTATCGCGAGCTGCGCGAGGCCATGGAGTACGTGCGCACCGAACGCAAGCCGTTCCTCATGGAGGCCATGGTGTCGCGCCTGTTCGGCCACTCGTCGGCCTCGGGCGCCAACTTCGTGAGCAACGAGCAGGACTGCCTCAAGGAGTTCGAGGCGAAGCTGGAGAAGGACGGCCTGCTCACGCGCCAGCAGATGGACGATCTGCGCAACCGCTACAGCGAGGAGCTCGCCGCCGCGGCCCGCCAGGTGCGCGACGAGCCCCAGCCGGCTCCCGAGACGATCTGGAATCACATCTACGCGGAGAAGAAATAACCATGGCCAACATGGCACAGGCCATCCGCATGGCCCTGCACTACGCCGAGGAGCACCTCGGGGTGATGGACATCTTCGGCGAGGACGTGGGCGCGCCGCTGGGCGGAGTCTTCACGGCGACCCAGGGCCTGAAGAACGCGTGGAACTCGCCGCTGGACGAGCGCGGCATCCTCGGCGCCGCCATCGGCCTGGCCATGGCCGGCCAGCGCCCGGTGGCCGAGATCCAGTTCGCCGACTACATCTACAACACGATCGATCTGCTGAAGCTCGCGGGCAACACGCTCTGGGCGAGCCACGGCGACTGGAACCTGCCCATGGTGGTGAAGACGCCCGTGGGCAGCGGCATCCGCGGGTCCATCTACCACTCGCACTCGTTCGACGCGACGGCGACGCACATCCCGGGCTGGAAGATCGTCATGCCCTCCAACCCGCTGGATGCGTACGGGCTGATGATCTCCGCCTGCCAGGAGCTCAACCCCGTCATGTTCCTGGAGCCCAAGGCGCTGCTGCGCGTGAAGGGCGAGGAGCGCATCCCCGGCGAGCCCGAGGACGACCGGCAACTGTCGAAGATGATCGACGCGCCGCTGGGAGACCGCTCGGCGTGGAAGCCGAATTGGCCCGCCCTGCAGCCGTACGCGGTGCCTATCGGCAAGGGCAAGGTGGTGCGCGAGGGCTCGCAGGTGACAGTGGTCAGCTACGGCCGCACCCTCCCGCTGTGCGCCAAGGCCGCCGACGCCTTGCGCGATCAGGGCTTGAGCGTGGAGGTGATCGATCTGCGCACGCTGTGGCCCTATGACTGGGATCTGGTGAAGGGCTCCATCGAGAAGACGGGCCGCGTGCTCTTCGTGAACGAGGACACCGAGGTGACGAACTTCGGCGAGCACCTGGTGCGTCGCACCGTGGAGGACCACTTCTACCAGTTGCAGGCGCCGCCTCGGCTGCTGGCAGGCAAGTTCGTGCCCGGCATCGGCCTGTCGGACAACCTGGAGATGGCCTCCGTGCCCCAGCTCCCGGACGTCATCGACGCCGTGCGAAAGCTGGCCACCGAAGAGCCATAAGTCCCTGCCACGTGTAGGAGTCCGGGCCGCCGTGCCTTCCAGTTTGGAGGACCGGCGGCCCTTTCGTTAGACTCCGGACGACGTGCCAACGCCTATTGCCAAGAGCCCGCCGCCCTCGCCTGCTCCCGCGGCCTCGCCGTCGGCGTTCCGCATTCGCCGTGCTCGACGCGGAGATGCCGAAGCCCTCGCCACGCTCCTCAAGGAGCTGGGGTACCCGGACGGATCGGATACCCAGACGGTCCACTGGGTCACCAGCCATCCCGAGATCGAGATCTTCGTGGCGTGTGATCCGCAGGACAAGCCCGTGGGGATGCTCAGCCTCTCGCACCGTCCCCAGCTGCGCCTGCGCGGGCGCATCGCCACGGTGGACGAGTTGGTGGTGACGGAAGCCTGGAGGCGCCGCGGGGTGGGCCGGGCGCTGCTGCTGCACGCCATCGAGCGCTCCCGGGTGCTCAGCGTGAAGCGGCTGGAGCTGGCCGCCCGGAGCGAATCGGGCTCGGACACGGCCCGCTTCTACGAGGCGTGCGGCTTCGTAGGGGACTGCATGGTGTTCCGCCACGGGGGCTCCTGAAGCCCGCCGGGCCACCTGCCTAGCGCTTGATGCTGTCGATGACGCGCTGGAGCCGGGTGCGATCCTCCTCGCTCATGTCCGTGAAGCGCACCCCTACGGCCTCGGCCTCGTCCCGCACCCAGGCGACGACGCCGTTCAGTTGGAAGGACTCGCCGGCGATCGTCATGTCCATGCGGACCGGAGAGCCCACGTCGTAGGCCTTCCGGGTCCGCAGACAGAGGCCGCCCGCTGACACGTTCAGCGAGTAGGCCCGAAGGGCCCTGGCCGCCTCCTGGGTATAGGTGAAGTGGACTTCGAAGCGTGCAGGCACCCGCTCCTCACCTCGGCGGTTCACCGGGGCATCCTGCCCCGTGGCTGGTACATCCGCGGAATTGCCGTTCATGCGGAACCGAAACTCCCAAGAGCAGCGCGGCGAAGCAAACAAGCGACCGGATGAGCAGCAACAAGTGTCGGCTGTCTCGCAGGCCCGGTTCAAGAGGGCCCTGTGCCCGAACGCTCGCTTCCTGTCCAGACGATTCCCGAATCCCTGGGAGTTCCGGCCCGCTCGGCCCCTCGAGCGCCTGGGGGAAAGCCCTCATCCTCCTGCCTGCTCCCCTCCCGAGAAGCCCAGGGTGAGAAAGGGCGTCAAATGGAGGACTTCCCTTCCTGGTTGGTGCGGGGCTGTTCAACCTTATTCCAGCCAAGGAGTGAAATGTGATTCGGAGCAGATCGGGCCTCTGGGCCCTCATGTGCACCTGGAGCTTGCTGGCGGCCTGTGGCGCCGGCTCGCCCGAAGCACCCTCGGCTCCCAGCTCGGAAGGGGGCGAGATCAGCACTCCCGCGCCGATGGATCCCCTCCCGCAGACGCCTTCGGAGCAGGAACCGAACCCCGCTCCCGAAGAGGCGCCCCCGCCTGGAGCGGATCCGGAGGCGCAGCCGCCCCCCACGCCTCCGATCCCCGCCCCTGCGTTCCAGCCCGCCTTCCATCAGGCGCTGCGCTGGTCCAAGAGCGTGAGCAGCTTGACGACGTTCCGGATGCGGGTGCCCGTGGGCAAGGCGGGCGAGCGGCTGCGGGTGACGTTCAGCGCGGGAGACGGGACGCTGAAGCTGCAGAAGGCCACGGTGGCCCTGGCGGGAGCGGATGGGGCGCTGGCCTCGCAGCCCGTCACCCTCTCCTTCAATGGAGCCCCGGGCTTCACCGCGAGTGCCCGGCAGCTCGTCACGTCGGATCCGGTGGTCTTCCCGGTGGGGTTCCGGGCGGAGCTGGCCATCTCGTTCGAGGTGAGCGGAGCGCTGGGCGTGAGCGCCATCGACGCGTTCCCTGGGAGCTTCTCGCGCTCGGGCGCGTACTCGACGCGGATGGAGGCGCTGGGAGGCTCGGCCTCGCAGAAGGCCATCGGGGTGGCGACGGTGGACGTGGAGGCCACGCCGGGCCGCGCCTTCGTGGCCCTCGGAGACAGCATCACGGAGGGCTACATCGACACCTACAACGACACGCGCAATGCGTGGCCGGCGCTGGTGGAGAAGGAGCTCGGGGTGCCCGTGGTGAACGCGGCCGTGTCCGGGCAGGGCTTCTGGGGCGAGCTGATCAACCTGGATCACGAGGTGCTGGCGGTCCAAGGCGCGACGGACTGCCTGGTGCTCCTGGGCACCAATGATCTGACGGCGCTGAGCGTGGCGGATCTCGAGGCGCGGATGACGACGCTGATCACCCGGCTGAAGCCCTTCTGCCGGGTCTGGGTGAGCACGCTGCTGCCCAAGGAGCGCACGAACTACGGCACCTACGAGCAGGTGAAGACGGACCGCGTCGCGTTCAACGCGTGGATCCGGACGCAGACGATGGCCTCGGTGATCGATCTGGAGGCGGTGACGCGCTCGCCGGGGAGCGTGCACCTGTTCATCGACGGGCTGGACGTGGATGGCATCCACCCGAGCATCCAGGGCCACCAGGTGATGGCCAAGGAAGTGGCTCGCGTGCTGCGAGCACAGGGCGGGCTCTGATCAAGCCTCCGGAGGCGTGGGAGCGCCGGGCCTCACAGCTCGCGCTCCCACGTCTCGCCGATCGAGCCTGTGCCGAAGAGATCATGCGGCTCCGAGGCGACGAGCCTGAAGCCGGCCTTCTGGTAGATGTTCCGGGCGGCGGCGAGCTGGTTGTTCGTCCAGAGGGTCATCTTCCGGTAGCCGACCTGGCGGGCGAAGCGCAGACACTCGTCCACGAGCCGCACGCCGATGCCGAGCCCGCGCGCCTTCGGCTCGACGAGCAGCAGGCGCAGCTTGGCGATCTCGTCGGTCTTCTTCACGAGGAACACCGAGCCGACGATCTCGCCGTCGCGCTCGGCGATCCAGCAGCGCTCGCGCTTGGGGTCGAACTTCTGGATGAACTCGGCCACCACGCTGGCGACGAGAGCCTCGAAGCGTTCATCCCAGCCGTACTCCTGGGAGTAGAGCACGCCGTGGCGGTAGGTGACCCAGCCCATGTCCCCGGGCTGATGGGGCCGCAGGATGTAGGGGACCTTGCGCTCGGGCTTGGAGCCGAGCAGCTCCTGGATGGTGCGCATGGCGTCGACCAGGCGCTGCTGGTCCGCCGGTGAGATTCCTCCGATGAGTTCGCCGATCTCGTTGTCCGAGCGGGCGTTGAGGGCGGCAAAGACCTCGCGGCCCGGCTTCTCGAGGGAGAGGACGCTGCGGCGCGCATCCTCCTCGGAGGGCTGCTTCGCGATCAGGCCGCGCTCCTCGAAGCTACGAAGGATGCGGCTCAGGTAGCCAGCGTCTAGACCCAGCTCGCTGCCCAATTCGGTGGCGGTAGGCTTGTCGCGGTGGGCCAGCTCGTAGAGGACGCGGGCCTCCGTCAGCGAGAACGGGCTCTTGAGGAGCTGCTTCTGCAGCACACCGATCTTCTGCGTGTAGAAGCGGTTGAAGCTGCGCACAGCCTCGATTCGTCCCTGGGCGTCAGTGTCGGCCATGGTTGCCAGGGTCAACGAATTGGTTGCCTGAGTCAACCGATGGCCAGGACTCCGTCAACTGACGGGCGCGTCCGTGCACGTAAACGCGCGAAATCTCTAGGAATCTAGGCTCAGCCCGTGTTGCGCATACCGGCGGCGATGCCGTTGAGGGTGAGGAGCAGCGGCCGGCTGACCTCCTGGCCCTCGCGCTTGCGGCGCAGGAGCTCCACCTGGAGGAAGGACATGGGGTCCACGTAGGGATTGCGCAGGGCGATGGAGCGCTGGAGCTGGGGGTTGTTGTCCAGCAGGCGGGACTCGCCGGTGATGCGCTTGACCCAGCGGCGGGTGCGCGAGTGCTCGGCGCGAATGGTGCGCCACAGGGGGCGTGTGGATTCGGGAGCGAGCTTCGCGTAGCGCGAGGCGATGGCGATATCGCTCTTGGCGAGCACCATGGTCACGTTGTCGATGACGGTGCGGAAGAAGGGCCAGTCGCGGTACATGCGGCGCAGCAGGGACATGCCCTCGGGCTTGTCGGCGAAGGCCTCGAGCGCCGAGCCCACGCCATACCAGCCCGGGAGGATGGCGCGGTTCTGCGTCCAGGCGAACACCCAGGGGATGGCTCGCAGGGACTCGAGTCCTCCCGCCTTGCGCTTGCTGGGGCGAGAGCCGATGGGCAGCGCGGAGATCTCCTCGAGCGGAGTGCTGTCCATGAAGAACTCGACGAAGCGAGGATCCTCCCACACGAGCGCGCGGTACTCGCGGCGGCCGATCTCGGCGAGCGAGTCGAAGGCCTCGCGGAAGACCTTCTCGTCCTCGGGAGAGGGCCGAGGCTGGGCATCCATGACGTGCAGGAGCACGCCGCCCAGGGCGAGTTCCAGGGTGCGGCGAGCGAGCTCCGGCTGAGAGTACTTGTGATCCAGGGCCTCGCCCTGCTCGGTGGCCTTGTAACCACCGGCGAGGCTGCCCTGAGGCAGTGCGAGGATTGCCTGCTGGGCGGGCCCGCCGCCACGAGCCACGGACTCGCCGCGGCCGTGGAAGAGACGCAGGGGAATCCCCTCCTCCTTGGAGACCTGGGTGAGGGCCACCTGGGCGCGCTGGAGCGCGGCGGCGGCGGCCAGCAACCCCACCTCCTTGCCGGAGTCGCTGTAGCCCACCATGACTTCCTGAACGCCTCGGGCCTCGACGTGGCGGCGGTAGGTGGGATCGGCGAACAGGGTGCGGATGACCTTGGGCCCGTCGTTGAGCGCACCGAGCTGCTCGAAGAGGGGGACGATGTCGACGGTGGCGCAACCGCGCTCGTTGTCCCAAAGGCCGGCGTGGCGGGCACAGCGGAAGGCGGCGAGCACATCATCCGCGGTGCTGGCCATGGAGAGGATGAAGGTGCGACAGGCGACCTCGCCTGACTCGGCCTGGGCCTCCTTCACGCGATCGAGTACGGCGAGAAGCCGGGCACCACCCTCGGAGGGCGCGGGCCCGCCATCCAGCGAGGCGTTGGCGCTGATGGCATCCTCTGCGGGCACACGGAACTCGAGCTCGGCGAGGTGGAAACCCATGGCGCTGACGCGCTCGTGGACGCGGCGCACCTGACGAACCCCGGCGCGCTCGGCTTTGACCTGCAAGAGGGTGCGCTCGACGAGCTCCAGATCCTTCAGGAAGGCAGCGGGAGAGCGGTAGGCAGCGGGAGCCATGGGCTCCTTGCTGCCGGCGCGAGAGCCCTCGACATAGTGGAGGGCAAGCTGGAGCCGGGTCTCCATGAAGCGGAGCTTGCGGCGCCAAGACTCGCCGGCGGTGCGAGGCCCCTGACGCTGAGCCACCTCGGGGAGTTCGGCCTCATCGCGCTCGATGGAGGCGCGCAGCTCCTTGGGCGTGGGGGCGTGGCGATCCGACTGGGAGAGCGAGACGCCCAGCGACTCCACGTCGCGCAGGAGCATGCGAAGGCCGCGGGCGCGGTGGGCGCGCAGGGTGTCGGCGAGCACCTCGGGAGTGACGAGCGGGTTGCCATCCATGTCGCCACCGACCCACGAGTGCAAACGCACGGGAGTGGGGACACGGCCGAGGGGCTCGCCATAGGCGCGCTCGAAGGCCCAGGCGATGGCTTCGGGGAGGCGGGCGAGCTGGTCGGCAAGGACCTCCTCGACGTACCAGAGGGCGTTCTTGACCTCGTCGCCGACGGTGGGGCGCATGCGGCGCAGCTCATCGGACTGCCAGAGGGCGGCGATCTCCTCGCGCATGGACTCCAGGCCGTCGGCGATCTCCTGGGGCGTGAGGGTACAGCGGTCGCGGGCCTCGAGGAGGCGCTGAATGCGGTAGAGCTTCTCGAGGAGCGTGCGGCGAGCGGCCTGGGTGGGATGGGCGGTGAGCGTGAGAGTCACCTGGAGCCCACGGAGGGCTTCGAGGACACGATCCTTGGGGACGCCGGCATCCTTGAGGGTCTGGAAGGCGGCCTCGAGGGAGCCGCGCTGCGGAGCGGCCTCGGGATCGCTGGCGTGCTCGCGGAAGCGGCGGATGCGGTGGTGCTGCTCGGCGAGGTTGACGAGCTGGAAGTAGACGGAGAAGGCGCGGAGGACGGGCTCGGCCTGCTCAAGGGGAAGCTTCTGGAGGAGCGCGGCAAGTTCTGCTGCGACGGCGCGACGGCCAGGTTTGGGGCCGCGGCGACGTTGGATGGAGAGGTGACGGACCTGCTCTTCGAGATCGAAGAGGGCCTGGCCTTCCTGCTCGATGAGGACTTCACCGAGCAAGCGACCCAGGAGACGGACATCTCGACGGAGGGGCTGGTCTACGGAACGGGTGCGCGCCATGACGCACCGCACCCTATCGCTACCTGGGGCCGGAACTCACAAGAAGTGATCTCATCCCACAGCATCAGACATCCTGGCTGCACGACTTCGGTGGCTCGCTCGAGGGGCGGAACCTTCGCGTCTCGCCCTTCCCCAGAGATCCCCTCAGAGAGCGTGACTCTGCGTCAGAATATCCCTGCCCCAGGGGTTTTCTCGAACTGACAAAGGATTCGCGACATGGCTTTGTCGCCTCGCCTATATCCTGGGCGGGGAGCTTCGGATGCTTCGCCAAGAAGTTGGATCCCGAGAGTTTCATCAAGTCTCAACAACTTCCAACCAGCCCTCTCCCCGCTAACACTGCCACCTCTTACCTGCCAAACACGCATCACGGCGTGTCCATCTTCCGTGTAACCGCAAGCGTGAACTTCAACAACTCTCGAGAAACCGTCGTATCGAATCTCTATGCGACGATTGGTGCGTAGCGCCTCACACGCTGTATAGATATTCACGACTATTGGCCCTCCCTTCCCGTCTCAAGCCCAGAGTGCCACGGACTTTGGCCAACCGGAATTCTCGCGTTCCTGGAGCCTAACGGCAGTGCCACCGTGGCGCACCCGAGAGGTTTGTCACACTTCAAGGGACTACCCGGCCGCCAATCTGTGGGAAGCGCTCATAGGCGTGCATCAGAGCCGAGAGGTGAGCGGGATTGCCGAGAACCAGCGGAGCCTCCGTGAGCCGGACCACCCACCCTCCCGCCGCTGTCCCCCGCGATCGAGAGAGCAGGTCCTCGTCGCGCGCAGGATCCGGGAAGCCGATGCTTCTCGCGGCAGCAGCCGACCAGTAGTTCACCCACCCGAGGCGATGCGGGATCTCAGGTGAAGAAATGTTCCGAGAAAGCTTGAGCGCTGGCAGTCCACGAGGTGGGGGCTGCGGGTTGGCGGCCCAGTTTTTCGTCTGGCGCGCGATGTCCACCGCCGCAAGGAACGGTGTTGTATGTCCCCAGAAGGCACGCGCACCCTCCGCTATGGCCGCCAGCACGTCCGCTGCCACCGCCACGCCATCTGCGGTCAGCGGCAACACCGCTTCCACGACGAGTTGGGCCTGCCCCTCCGGTGAGCTGGCAGCCGAGAGTTCCCATCCGGTCACTGTCACCCGGAAGTCGTCGTCGCCGTTGCGGAGTAGCGGGAATCCTCCATCCATTCTCGTCTGGGCGAGCCATACATCCCGATCCGGCAAGGGGATACGCTGACCCTTCTCAGAAATCATCCACCCCAGGTGCAAGCCAGGGGCTGCGCGCTCCATGGAATGAACGACTGCAACAGGACGCCCATCATCGCTCGCGAGCGCAGGCGCATAGACAGTAACTGCAAGTTCATTCTCTTGAGTTGCCGGCATCTCAGCACCAGCCCATGACAACGATGAGGCCCTCGAACTCCGGCTCCGCACGCTCCAGAGCTGCCTTATGCGCGGCGCGGCGCACACCCACCCGGAAGTCAAATCCGCAAGCCCCTGCGAGGCCGCGCTCTCTCCGCAACTCTGGCACCTGACTCCTGATCACGGGGCACCGCCGCTCAGTATCCCGAAACCGGATCCTCTTGGAGTCGAGCGCATGAAAGCATCGCTCCACCACCACAGGCCATGGCTGACCGGCTTCATGAACGACGCACTGCCCCTCATCCCGCCAGGGCAACACCGCCGCTCTCTGGAGGTTGGCAACCCTCTGGCTGCTGCTCACCGGCCCTTGCGTTCTCGGCTCCGTCGTAGCGCAGGCGGCGAGCAGGAACAGGAGTGCGCTGAGACTTCGGCAGGGCATTCCCAGGTCTCCCGGAGAGCAGGACCCTCAGTACGGGCCGACTCTTCTCCGGGAGTATAGCGCTCAAATTCGTACCCGGATTGAATTTTCCAATTTCCGACACCGTCAGGGAGCCCTGCATTCGCGGCGCTGGCCTCCCGGCGCCGCATGCAAACCAAAAAGAGGGGACCCCTAAATGTATGGACGAGTTGCGGTAGCAGCATTGGCCGTAGGCGTGCTGAGCACCGGTTGCGTTTCCATCAGCCAGGTGCAGACGGCGGATACGCTGGGCACAGGCAAGTTCCAGTTCGCCATTGAGCCTGGAATGGCTGGCGCGGCGGTGTTCGCCCAGGACGACACCTCCATAGACGGCAGCGTCTACTACCCCCACGTGGATCTGGGCTTGCGCTACGGCGTCGCGGACAGGGTGGACCTGGGCGTCCGGTTCGGCTCCTCGCTGGTGGAGCTCCAGACCAAGTTCCTCCTCACCCACCCGAATGATCCCGACAAGGCCATCTCGCTGGCTCCCTCGGCGATGGCACTCCTCGGCAGCATCGGGGAAGACGAGCTCAGCTACATCAACCTGGCACTGCCGGTGCTGGTGGGCTTCAAGACCTCGGGAGGCTCGGAGTTCGTCCTGGGCCCTCGCGTCTCCCTGGCGCGCGTCGGCGTGGATGATACGAGCGTGAGCATCATCAGCGCGGGCGCCTCGGTAGGCTACGCCCTGCGTGTCGCCGAGGGCTTCCGCCTCATGCCGGAGGTCGCGGTCTCCTATCCGCTCATCGGCTCCGTCGACACGTCCTCGGACTCGGATGTGGTCGGTGGCTTCAACGGAGGCTTCGTCCAGTTCAAGCTGGGCTTCCTGTTCGGTGCCGGCCGCCCCATCAACCGCTCGGCCGTGGACGAAAACGAGAACTGGGGCGACAACTCGAACGGGAACACAGACACCGGGTATTGAGCCGTCTCAGCCACTCCAGCGTGGACCCTGCCGCCACGCTGGAGCGGGCACCGGGGCCTTGTCTCGATCAGAGCGAGTACCCGCCCGTCACTTCGAGCCGCTGGCCGGTGAGCCAACGGCTCTCGGGGGAGAGCAGCATGGCCACCACGCCGCCAATGTCATCGGGCACGCCCACGCGGCCCAGCGCCGTCTGCGCGGCCACCACCTTCTGCAGCTCAGGGTTGCGCATCACCCCGCCGCCGAAGTCTGTCTCGATGCCACCCGGCGCGATCACGTTGACCGAGATGCCCCGAGGCCCCAGTTCCCGGGCCATGTACCGCGTGAGCACCTCGACGCCCCCCTTCATCACCGCGTACGCCGAGCTTCCAGGGTACGTGTAGCGAGTGAGCCCCGTCGACATGTTCACGATCCGCCCCCCGTCCGCGATCAGCGGCAGCAGCCTCTGCGTGAGGAAGAACGTGCCCTTGAGGTGGACGTTGAGCTGCTCGTCGAACTGCTCCTCCGTCGTCTCGGCGAAGCCCGCGAGCAAGCCCGTGCCGGCGTTGTTCACCAGGTAGTCGAAGCGCTCGCGCTTCCACACCCGCGCCAGTACCCCCTTCACCGCCTCGGCGAACGCCGCGAACCCGGCGCTCCGGCCCACGTCGAGCGCCAGGATGGCCGCCTTGCGGCCCTTCGCTTCGATCTCCGCCGCCACGTCGCGCGCCTCCTTCTCCGCGGAGCGGTACGTGAGGATCACGTCGACGCCCCGGTCGGCAAGCTGGAGGGCCATGCTCTTGCCGAGTCCACGGCTTCCGCCGGTGATGAGGGCAATGGGGGCAACAACGGTACGAGAGTTCGCGGCAGTCATGAGCGTTCCTTGGAGAGGAGTTGCCATGATTTGTTACGTACGCCCCGCTCCGGGACTAGACACTTATTCGTGCCATACGCACCGTTTGGTAACCATGCCCTCCATCGTTAAAGAACTCCCTCCCATCCCAGCCGAGCGAGCACTCAAGGTGATCGGCGGCCGCTGGAAGGCCGTCATCCTCTATTACCTGTTCGAAGGCCCCAAGCGGCTCTCCGAGCTCAAGCGTCTGGCGCCGCTCGCCAGCCAGAAAGTGCTCGTGCAGCAGCTCCGAGAGATGGAGGAGCACGGCATCGTCCACCGCGAGGTCTTCGCTCAAGTGCCTCCGCGAGTGGAGTACTCGGCGACGAAGCTGGGGCACAGCCTCCAGCCCATCATCGCGGCGCTCTGTGAATGGGGACGCCGCCACGCGGCGGAGCTGAACGCGATCGATCAGCTCGAGCCGCATCCGAGGCTTGGCAATGTCGAGCGACCGAAGGCGGCCGGAGCCCTCAGTCGCTCCTCTCCGCGAGCTCAAGCCCCAAGGCCGCGATGATCGCAGGCTGATTCTGACCGCTCACGTGCGTGTCAGGCCGCCACCTGCACCTTGGCCCGGCTCATGACGTGGTCCACGGCCGTGAGGTGCAAGGCCATCTGATCGATCTTGACCAGGTTCTGGGGTTCGGCCTGCAGGGCGGCGGCCACCTCGTGCAGCGGCAGCCCAGAGGCGTTCGCCTCGTCCCGGATGAGCTTCTCCACCCGCTCCCGCGTCACCTTCAGCTTGTCCCGCTTGCAGATGGCCCCCAGGGCCAGGCCGATGCGCAGCCGCAGCTCCACCTCGGCCCGCGTCTGCGTGTCCTGCAGCCACCCGCGCAGCGACTCGTCCCGACGAGCCTCGTCGAAGCCCAGCTGGCTCAGCACCTGCCCCTCGCTGGAGGTCCAGCGGCGGCGGATCTCCTCATCCACCAGCGTCGCGGGCACCTTCACCCGCGTGCGCTCCGCCACCGTGGCCAGCACCTGCCGCTGCACCTGGCTCAGCAGCAGCTGCTTGGCCTCGGCCTCCATCTGGCCCACCACCTTCTTCATGGCCTCCGCCAGGGTGGCGGCACCAAACGCCCTCAGGAAGGCAGGGTTCTCCAACTCGGGGTACGTCACCTCACGCGCGCCCCACAGCTGCACGCTGAAGCGCGCGGTGGCCCCCCGCAGCGACTCGACGGGATAGTCGCCCGGCAGGGTGATGTCGACCGCCACCTTCTCTCGAGGCGTGCGGCCCACCAGCGCCTCGAAGAGCCCCGGCAACACGGGCTCTGGCTCCAGCCGCACCCACTCGCCCGAGCGCACGCTGAACGGGATCAGCTTGCCCTCGCTGTAGCCGACGATGTCGAACAGCACCTCGTCGCCCCACGCCACCTTCTCGCTGGGGTAGCGGTAGCGCTCGGTGGCCAGGGGCCGCGCCAGCTCCAGGAACCGCGCCTGGACCTGCTCCGGAGTGAACGCCTCCGGAGGCGAGATGGTGACCGCGAGGTCCTCCAGGGAGGGGGCCTCCACTCGGGGAAGGGACCGCATCACCGATTGATCATCCTGGGGCAGCGGAGACGACAGCAGCGGAATCGAGACGGAGTTCATGGAGTCACCTTGGGGAGTGTGAAGGTGGAGAAAGAAGCGGAGGAACTACCAGCCCTTGAAGAAGTCCTTGATGCCCTCGCCCACCTTCTTGGCCGTGTCCTTGATGCCCTCGCCCACCTTCTTGGCCGTGTCCTTGATGCCCTCGCCCACCTTCTTGGCCGTGTCCTTGATCTCAGGACCGAAGGTCTTCACCACGTCGCTCACGAGGGAGACGCCCGTCGAGATGGCACCGCCCACCTGCGAGACGATGGGGATGTTGGTCGCGGCCAGCGCCGAGCCACCGGCGACGATGCCCGAGGTGATCTTGTCGCCCACGCTCGCGTTGGGGTCCTTGAACGTCTTCACCGCGGTGGCGATGTCCAGACCCGCCAGGGCGATGTTCGCGCCCGGGACGAACCGGCCGAGCGCCTTGCCGCCCGTCTTCAGCAGGCCCTTGGCGACGTCATCGGCCTTGCCGGCCAGACCGCCGGGCAGCTTCAGGTCCGGCACGGAGGGCTTGCCGGAGGGACGGGCATCCGGCGTGGAGGGCTTGGCATCCGGACCGGAGGGCCTGGTGGACTGGGTGTCCGGCGTGTTGGGCTTCGACTCCGGGCCGGAGGGCTTCTTGAACGGGTTGCGCAGGTCGGCCAGGTCGCCCACGCCGCCGGCCAGATCCGCCACCCCACCCGCCACGCCGCCGACCACATCGGCCGCGCCACCGAAGAGCGACCCCAGCTGGCTGGCCGGATCCGCGTACTGCCCCGCATAGGGGTCAGCGTACGCGCCGTACTGCTGGCTGGGGTCCGCGTACTGCCCCGCATAGGGGTCAGCGTACGCGCCGTACTGCTGGCTGGGGTCGGCGTACTGGCCGGCGTAGGGATCGGCGTACTGGCCCAGCTGGCCCGCGCTGTACTGGCCCGCCTCGACATTGCCCAGCGAGGTGGGGCCCTGGGAGTAGGCCATGCCCTGGAGCACATCGAGCTGGCGCGCGCCCGAGCCGCCATTGACGGCGCCGGCCACCTGGTTGGCGATGTTCAGCGGCATCTGCGCCGCCCCCGCCAGAGCGCCCACGGCCGCGTTCTGCAGCCCGGCGAACTGGGTCCCGAAGTTCGAGGCGAGGCCCGCCGCCGCCTGGATGCCCGCCTGGGCGGAGGCCAGGGCGTTGGTGGCCACTCCCAGAGCGTTGCCGATGAGCTGCTGCTTCGCGATGCCCGCCTGGGCCACCGTGTCGGCGACGCCGCCGAGCAGGGCCGGCAGAGCGCCACGAGCCGCCGTCGGGCCGCCCGCGGCGAACGACGAGGCGTCCAGCGGGGCGGACACCATCCGCTTCTGCGACGTCTCGACGGGCGTGGCAGGAGTCTGAGCGACGGACTCAGCAGGGAGCGGCTGGGCCAGGGGCAGCATGGGGCGGTTGCCAGAGATGGGGGCGGTCATGGGGGCCTCTCGAAGTGAAGGTTCGGACAGGGCTAGAGCAGGCCGCGTGCCAACCCTTCTCGAGGTTGGAAATCGCTGATTTCCCTCTGGAAGCCCCGGTGTACGCCCCGTCCGCCCTGGTCCTTACTGGTGACTGACGTTCGGAAAGCGGTGACGGCTGTCATCACCGGTAGACTCAGCGGGCGCGCTTCCGCGCCGCCAACGGGAGAAGGCATGGACCGGCTGCAAGAGGCACTCGAGGCGTGGCGCCGGGAGCTGGGCGAGGAGCACGTGCTCGCCGACGAGGTGACGCTCGCCCGGGCCCGCACGGCGACCTTCGCCACCACCCAGGCTGTCAGCGCGGTGCTGCGGCCCGGGAACACCGAAGAGGTGCGTGCATGTGTGCGCATCGCCCAGCAGACGCATGTCCCCATCACGCCGGTGAGCGCGGGGCGCAACCAGGGCTATGGCTCGCGAGTGCCAGTCCGGAGCGGCGTATTGGTGGATCTGGGCCGGATGAACCGGGTGCTCGAGTTCGACGAGGACCTGGCGTACCTCACGGTGGAGCCGGGCGTGTCGTTCGCGCAGGCCCATGCCTTCCTGGAGGAGCGAGGCTCGCGGCTGCAACTGGCCACCATCGGCGGGCCGCCGCAGGCGAGCCTCATCGGCAACGCGCTCGAGCGGGGGGACGGGATAGGGCCCCACGGGGACGTCTTCCAACACGTGTGCGGCCTGGAGGTGGTGCTGCCCACGGGCGAGTGCCTGCGCACCGGGCCCGGACGCTACCCTCGGGCCCAGGCGGCGTCCGTGCTGCGCTGGGGCGCGGGGCCGGGCCTGGACGGGCTCTTCAGCCAGTCGAACCTGGGCATCGTGACGCGGATGACCTTCTGGCTGGCGCCGCGGGCACCGTGTCTCCGGCTGATCTCGGGCGTATTGGAGGATCCCTTCCAGCTGGGCCCGGTGTTGGAGCGGATGCGGCAACTGCGGCTGGAGGGCACCCTGCGCGAGGCCTTCTCGCTGTGGAACGACTACAAGGTGCTCTCGGTGCTGGGCCAGTACCCGTGGGAGGCGACGCGGGGGCTCACGCCGTTGCCCGAGGCGCAACGGCGGAAACTGCGCGCCGAGCACAAAGTGTTTCCGTGGCACCTGAACTGCGTGCTCGAGGCCCCGAGCGAGGCCCAGGCCCAGGCGGCGCAGGAGCGGGTGGAGCACGTACTGAAGGAGACCCTGCCCACCCTCATCTGCCTTCGAGAGGAAGAGATGGGGCCGGGAGGCCTGCGACAGGTGCCCTCGGCGCGCAACCTGCGGATGATGTACTGGCGCAAGCGCACGCCGCTTCCCGAGGTGCCCGAGCCAGAGCGAGACGGGTGCGGCTTCATCTGGCTGTCGTGCGCGGTGCCGATGACGGCCTCCCATCTGGAGACGGCCCTGGCGCTCGCGGAGCCCCTGCCGCTGCGGTTCGGCTTCGAGCCCAACCTGTGCGTGCTGGGCGTCTCGGCGCGGTGCGCCTATCTGGTGGTGGCGATCATCTATGATCGAGAAGTCGAAGGAGAGGATGCGCGCGCGATGGCGTGCCACGACGCCCTGCAGCAGGCCCTGGGAGGAGCGGGCTACTACCCGGCGCGGCTGGGCATCCAGGCACCGGTGCTGCCCTTCGCGCCAGAGGATGACTCGCCAGCGGTGTTGAGGACGCTCAAGGCCGCGCTGGACCCGCACGGCATCCTCGCCCCTGGCCGCTACCTGCCCTGAGTCCCCTGTCCCTGGTGACAGCCGTCATCTGTCTGGTGGATCGAGTCACCCAGTGATCCTGGGTTCCAGCCACCACGCGGGGGGCTCGAGCGCCTCGTCTTCTGCGTAAACACCTGGATGCACGTGGGATTCCGGGGATTCCAGCCCTGGCACGAGCGCTGCAGTCGTGTCTGCTCGTCAAGGCACTCCCCCCGTCGCCTCGTCCCGTCGCCCCCGTCCTCCCAGGAGCTCGCGCCATGAAGTTCCCCAAGATCTCGATCCCCAAGCCCAGCATCCCCAAGCCGAGCGCTCCCAAGCCCAGCGCCCCCAAGCCCAGCGCTCCCAAGCCCAGCACGCCCTCGCCCAGCGCTCCCAAGCCCAGCACGCCCTCGCCCAGCGCTCCCAAGCCCAGCGCTCCCAAGCCGACCTTCACCCCGCGCCCGGACATCAACGGCTTCCCCTCTGGCGGCAAGCCGACCTTCACCCCGCGCCCGGACATCAACGGCAACTTCCCTGGCCAGAAGCCCAACCTGAACAACCCCTTCAGCGGCCTGAACAACCCCTTCAGCGGCCTGAACAGGCCCAACCTGAACAACCCCCTCAGCGGCCTGAACAACCCGCTGGGTGGCCTGAACAACCCGCTGGGCGGCCTCAACAAGCCCTTCGGTGGCCTGAACAACCCGCTGGGTGGCTTGAACAACCCGTTCGGTGGCGTGGGTAACGTGATCGGCGGCGTCGGCGAGGCCATCGGCGGAGGCCTGTCGGCTGTGGGTGGAGCCCTCGGCGGCGTGGCCAGCGGCGCGGCAGGTCTTGCCGGCGCGGGACTCCAGGCCGTCACCATGCTGCCCAGCGCCATGGCCATGCTCAACCCCCAGATGATGGATCCCTACGCTGCGGGCGCCATGCCGATGGACCCGTACGCCGCTGGTGCCGCTCCGATGGATCCCTACGCCGCGGGCGCGGCCCCGATGGATCCCTACGCCGCAGGCGCCATGCCGATGGATCCCTACGCCGCAGGCGGCCTGCCGATGGATCCCTACGCCGCGGGCGGCCTGCCTGCCGACCCGTACGCGGCCGGTGCCATGCCGATGGATCCGTACGCGGCCGGCGCCATGCCGATGGACCCGTACGCCGCAGGCGGCCTGCCCGCGGATCCGTACGCGGCCGGTGCCATGCCGATGGACCCCTACGCCGCGGGCGGCCTCCCCACTGCGGGCCTCGCTGGCGCTCAGATGATGGACCCCGCCCTCGCGGCCGGCGCCCTCCCGACGCAGAGCCCCATCGCCTCGCCGGCCGACACCCTGCAGTCCAGCCTGGGCAACATCTTCAACGCGGTCTCTGACGCCATCTCGACCGCCACCCAGGCCATCGACACCATCAAGCAGCTCGTGGATCCCTCCGCCGCCACTCAGCTCTCCCAGCTCACCCAGCCCTCCGCGCCCGAGCCGAAGCTGATGTCCCGCATCCAGAACGATGCGATTCCGGCCAGGGAGGAGAGGATCGGACCGCCGCCGACTCACGAGGTGCTGCCGCCTGTGGATCTGAGCAAGCTCGGCCGGCCCACGGAGATTTCTCCAGAGTTCCGTAAGACCCTGGAGGAGGCCGCTCAGAACTAAGTCGCCCTCCTCATATCGAAGCGATCGCGGGCCCCCATGTCTCTGACGGAAACGTCGGGGGTGGGGGCCTCGTGCTTTCTGCACAGGAGCCAGGGAACCCCGGTTCAGGCCCCCAGCCTTCGCGGACGCATCAAGGTGACACGGCGTGGACGAAGCCTGCCGCATCCACGTCCTGTCCAGGACGCGGTAGAACCGGCGAATCGATGCTCCCCATTCGCGTGCTCTTCATCCACGGTCTCGAAAGCCACCCGCAGGGGAGCAAGGTCCGCATCCTCCGCGAACAAGGGTTCGACGTGGTCGCGCCCGACATGCAGATGGCGGTTCTGCAGTTCAAGCGGCGGAACTCGGTTCTCCGCCAACTGCTCCGCCTACCGGAGACGTGGCTCGCCGGTGTCGTCATTGGGATCTCCTCAGTCCTGTGCATCGTGGGTTCATCGGTGCTCGGACTCACCGCGACGATTCTCCTAGGGCTGATCTGGGGTGCGGTGCGCGGCAGGGCACTCGTGGCCAAGGCGTTCGCACGGAGCTTCGCCGCATGTGTCGAGGTCCAACGCGCGGCGGTACAGCGGGAGAAGCCGGAGATCATCGTGGGCTCAAGTTGGGGAGGTGCCATCGCGGCGGAGTTGATCATCCGCGGTGAGTGGAGCGGACCTACCGTCCTGCTGGCCCCCGCCATCCTGAAGGCCAGCGAGTGGATGGGCCGTTTGGACTCCACGGACAAGATGGAAAGCATCCGGGCGCGGAGCACGCAGGTGCCCATCGTGGTCTTCCACGATCCGTCCGACGACACGGTGCCGCATCAGGACAGCGTCGAGCTTGCGCGCGGCTCGAGGATTGATTTCAGGTCCGTGGACGCGGGCGGGCACAGGTTGATGGGACTCCTGAATCGCGGCGAGTTGGCGGAAGCCATCCAGGGACTCAGCTCACCTGGTGACAACCGTCATCGTCCTGATGGATCGAGTCACCCGGCGACCCAGGGGTAGTGGTCACCACCTGAGCCTCCATGAGGCTCCTCCTTCCACACAAACCCTTGAATCCTCGTGGAACGCTGGGGCTTCCGGCCCTGGCACGAGCGCTGCAGTCATGTCTGCTCGTCAAGGCACACCGCCCCGTCACCGCCCCCGTCGCCCCCGTCCTCTCAGGAGATCCACCATGAAGCTGCCCAAGATCTCGATGCCCAAGGTCAACCTGCCCAAGCCCAGCGCTCCCAAGCCCAGCGCTCCCAAGCCGACCTTCACTCCGCGACCGGACATCAACGGCAAGCTCCCTGGCGGCAAGCCCAGCGCTCCCAAGCCGACCTTCACCCCGCGCCCCGACATCAACGGCAACCTGCCCGGTGGCAAGCCCAGCGCTCCCAAGCCGACCTTCACCCCGCGCCCCGACATCAACGGCAACTTCCCCGGCGGTAAGCCCAGCGCTCCCAAGCCGACCTTCACCCCGCGCCCGGACATCAACGGCAACCTCCCCGGCGGCAAGCCGACCTTCACCCCGCGCCCCGACATCAACGGCAACCTCCCCGGCTTCAACAAGCCCGGCCTGAACAACCCCCTCAGCGGCCTCAACAACCCCCTCAGCGGCCTGAACAGGCCCGGCCTGAACAACCCCCTCAGCGGCCTCAACAACCCCCTCAGCGGACTGAACAACCCCCTCAGCGGCCTCAACAACCCCCTCAATGGGCTCAAGAACCCGCTCGGTGGCCTGAACAACCCACTTGGTGGCCTCAGCAACCCGCTCGGTGGCGTCGGTAACGCGCTGGGCGGCGTCGGTAACGCGCTCGGCGGCGTCGGTGGCGCCATCGGCGGTGGCCTGTCGGCCGTGGGCGGTGCCCTCGGCGGTGTGGCCAGCGGCGCAGCGGGCCTGGCCGGCGCAGGACTCCAGGCAGCCACCATGCTGCCCAGCGCTCTGGCCATGCTCAACCCGCAGATGATGGATCCCTTTGCCGCAGGCGCTGCTCCGATGGACCCGTACGCTGCGGGCGCCGCTCCGATGGACCCGTACGCTGCAGGCGCTGCTCCGATGGACCCGTACGCCGCGGGCGCCGCTCCGATGGATCCCTACGCCGCAGGTGGCCTCCCTGCCGATCCGTACGCGGCCGGTGCCATGCCGATGGACCCCTACGCCGCGGGCGGCCTCCCTGCAGACCTCGCCAGCGCCCAGATGGATCCCTACGCCGCGGGCGGCCTCCCTGCAGACCTCGCCAGCGCCCAGATGGATCCCTACGCGGCCGGCGGCCTTCCTGCCGACCTCGCCAGCCCCCAGATGATGGATCCGTCCGCAGCCAGCGCCTCCGCCCCGCTGCAGGGGACCCTGGCTTCTCCGACCGACTCCCTGCAGTCCAACCTCGGCAACATCTTCAACGCCGTCGCTGACGCCATCTCCACCGCCACTCAGGCCATCGACACCATCAAGCAGCTCGTCGACCCCTCCCCGGCCCAGTCTCTGATGCAGCCGTCCATCAAGCTCCCGAGCGACGAGAAGTTCCAGCCGGGCGGGCCGATGACTCTGCGGGATGCGCAGCCCTCGAGGATCAGCCGGGAGGACCTTGCTCTCATCGAGAACAACAAGCCTGCGGATTTCAATGAGCAGCTGAGCAAGCAGGTGCACACGGAGGAGGGCAAGCTCACCATCCCCGGGCTCGAGGGTTAGTCAGGGGGAGGGACAGATTGCGACCCTCCCTCACTGAGTAGGAAGCAACGTCTCAAATCCTGTGGCCTCTACCCCTCGGACGGAAACCTCGGAGGGGTGGAGGCCACGCTCATTGGCGCGGCGCTCCGGCATCCCTGGACCGCAGGTACCGCCTACCGGTTCACCGCGCTGGCGCCGTGCACGTCGCGATTGTTGTGGTCCCAGCGCGCACGCTCCTCGCGCTCACGACGCTCCCGCTCTTCACGCTCACGACGCTCTCGCTCCTCACGCTCACGGCGAGCACGCGCCTCACGCTCACGACGCTCCCGCTCCTCACGCTCCCGGCGCTCTCGATCGCGGCGCGCCTGCTCCTCACGCTCACGACGCTCCCGCTCTTCACGCTCCCGGCGCTCTCGATCGCGGCGCGCCTGCTCCTCGCGCTCACGACGCTCCCGCTCCTCGCGCTCCCGGCGGCTCTCGTTACCCCGGCGATCCACGGGCACGGTGCCCGTGTTGTAAGCAGGCGAGGCATCGTGTGTCTGGGCAAAAGCAGGAACGCTCGTGGACAGCGTGAAGGCGATGGACAACCACGTGAGCTTGGACCTCATGACGTTTCCTCCCGGTGGGCTTCTTCCGTTGTGCCTGGTAGGACGGGGGGAGCCGTGCCCTATTTGATGACGAAACATTTCGGCCCCCACGCGCGTAAACCCGCGATTCCACAGGATTTGGGTTGCCGGCAGACACGGAGGACGGGCTCAGGCGCTGGCACGGAATGCGAGCAGCGCACGCTGGAGCGGCTTGCGCTCCGCGTAGAACCGTTCTGGATCCAAGGCCTTGAGATCCTTGGGTCTGACGTCGGACGGCAAGCTCTTCAGCCCTCCCAACGTGAGCAGGGCCACGAGGTACTCGTCATGCCAGAAACCGGTCCGCTTCTTCTCGGCGACAAGCTCGCGCTTCACCCTCGCCACGAGGCCGCGGCGTTCTTCGCGCGTCAGCTCGCACCGGGGCAGCACGATGCACAGCAGGAACCTCTTGAAGTAGCCGCCATCGCTCTCCTCTTCCTCATCGGCGTACTTCTCGACGAGTTGGAAGGCGGTCTCGATCCCGGCACGTCCCAACGCCATCAGGAGTTCGAGTTGCGCCACGTGGCTTGATGAGACCTTCACCTCGGCGATGTGGTGAGCCAGCTGGGCCTGGGTGTCCTCGGGCAGGCGAGAGAAGAGCGGCGCGCAGGTCGGCGTTTCGTCATCCTCATGCCAGAGATACCTCCAGAGCTCGGACTTCATCGCGGTGCGAACAGCCTTCTTGCGCCGTCCCGCTCGGGAAGGATCGATGGACACGACAGCCATGGCGGCGGCATCGGACAGCTCGAGATCGAAGTAGGTTTCCTCGATGCTGAAAAGGGCTTCCAGGCGCCGCCGGAGCGGAGCCACGGCGGGCCCCAGCAGGATCGCCGCCCCCACGGCGCTGAACTTGTCATACACGTCTCCATCCAGGAGCGCGGCGAGCGTCTCGAGGAGAGCGCCTCCCGAGTCCCGCGCGGCACGAGCCCGTGCGCCCCAATAGCTACCGCCATGCCGGAGCACCACTTCCGCATCCTGGAGCTCGAGCGGGACATGGATCAGGTCCACGATCGACGTGAGCTCGTCAGGCCGGAATGCATCAACAGACCGGCGGTCCCACGTAAGGTCGGTGGCGCGTTTCTCCAGGGCCGCAACCACCGTTTTGACATGAGGTACCGAACGGACGCGGTCGTCCCGGAGGCACTGAGCCGCACAACGAAGGAGCTCCTCGTTCTTCGAGAACAGCGCCCTGGCGGCCTTGGCGAGGAGCTCGTCGGACAGCTTCCCCAACCGTTCGCGCCTCAACGTGCGCAGGAGCGCGAGTTCCTCCTTGGCGCTCGAAGTGGGCACCGGCGGAAGGAGCGATTCCAGCGGCACCGGCTTCGCCTCGAAATAAGCACGGCCGACTTCGTGCTCCCGCCGGATGTAGAGGGTGCGGCGCCACGACACGTCGCCCCACGTCGCGAGGAGGGTCTCGACATAGTCCTCGAGGCTCGACGCGCGTGACGACGTCCAATCCGCACCGTAGTCGTCTCCGACCTTCACGACCGTGGGTTTTCCTTTGAGCACCACCAGGGCCGGGGTGGTGTATTGCCCCGGAAAGTCGACCCCGAACAGCCGCCCCACGTCCCCATCAAGATCCCGGGAGTAGTCGATGATCGGCTCCACCACCCTCTCGATGGGAGGCATGACGATCATCCGGAAGGAGTCCGTGTCGAGCGACTCGACCTCTCGAAGCGTGGGTATCCCCTTCTTCGACTTGTGTACCTTGGAATCGAAGCCTGGCGCGTGAACCGGCACCCACACCAGGGCCAGCCCATTCGAGCGCGCGTAGAACTCGATCTCCGCCTCGGAGAGTTGCACGCCTGCCTTCTCGGCCACCTGCTTCACCTTCTCGCGCGTGCTCGGCTCGCCGACGTGATTCCAGAGGACTCGGACGTCCTCTCGTGCCGCCAGCTCCGCGGCGCGCGCCATGAATCTTTCGCGAAAGTCCCCCAGGGAGGTCTTGCCGCGGGGAAGGTTGGCAGGCGCTGATGACGATCGCTTGGGCATGCGGGATTCTCCTTCTCCGAGTGTGCTCAGCCCACGGCGCCCAGGACAAGCATTTCACGCAGAACGCTGAAACTCTCGATTCGCACAGGAGGGTGCATTTCGCGGTGCGACATGTTCCGGGGCTTCCTGTCGGGAGGTTGAACCCGATCCCGGGAGCAACCATGTCCGATTCGTCCCCATTCGCGTCCTCCACATCCCTGCCCCTGCTCACCCGCCTCCTCATCTCGGCCCTGCTGCTCGTGCTGAGCGCCTGCGGCAGCGACATACCCTCAACCCTTCCCTCCCTTCAGGACCCCAGCACTGCCCGCCAGCACCTCACCGCCCTTCCCGGAGTCCAGGTGAGTGGGAACACGCTCGTCCGCGGCGACGATGGAACGCCCGTGCGCCTGCGCGGAGTCGCGCTCGGTGACGTCTATGACTACGTCCTGACCGGCCGCAGCGCCTCCGCGGACTTCGCCACCCTCTCCGGCACCTGGAGAGCCAACGCCGTCCGCCTGAGCGTGCACCCCAGCGCGTGGATCGATCATCGGGCCGAGACGCTCGGAGCCCTCCAGTCCCAGACGGCCGCCGCGCTGCAGGCAGGCCTGTACGTCATCATCGACTGGCACACCATCGGCTTCCCGGATGGCTGGCACGAGGTCCCCGATCCGGAGTGGGGCTACCCGGCCTATCTCTATGACTCCAGCTTCAGCCTGGCCCAGGATTTCTGGGGCACCGTGGCCATGCAGATCAACGATCCCCGCGTGATCTTCGAACTCTGGAACGAGCCGGTGCAGTCCGAGGACGACAGCGCCGCCGTGTCCTACTGGTCCCAGCTCAAGCCCTTCTTCGAGCAGCTCGTCACCCTCATCCGATCGAAGAGCAACGGCTCGGTCATCCTGGCCTCGGGTAACTCGTGGGCCTACAACCTCAAGGGCATCAAGAACAACCTGCTCACCGACCCGAACACGGCCTACACGTGGCACGTGTACGCGGGCAATGACGGCAACGACCCGGCCCGATGGGCAGCGGCACTCGATGGGCTGGACCAGCTCAAGCCCGTCTTCGTCACCGAGTGGGGCTTCCAGCAGCCGTCCACGGGAGATCACTTCGACGGCACCGCGAGCTCTTTTGGCAACAAGTTCCGCGACCAGTTCCTCGAGGGCCGAGGCCTGCACAGCACCGGGTGGAGCTGGAACGTGGACTATGGCCCGGCGTTGCTCGAGTCCGACTGGACGACCCGCACCATTTGGGGTGACTTCCTCTACAGCTATCTGACGCGTCAGCTGCTGCGCAACGGCAACGCCGAGGACGGCCTCAACGGCTGGAACTGCAATGGTTGCACGCAGAGCACCATCAGCTCGCCACGCCACGGAGGCCTGAAGTCCCTGCGCGTCACCAGCCGAGCCGACGCCTGGGCAGGTCCTCAGCAGGAGGTAGGAGCCCAGTTGCTCAACGGCGCCACCTACAAGACCGAGGTCTGGGTGCGGCTGGCCTCCGGTACCGCCAAGGCCATGGTGACGTTGGAGCTCGTCACGGATACTGGCACGAACTACCTCACGCTGACGCCCCACACCTCCGTCACGGCGACCGGGTGGACGCGGCTCAGCGGAAGCTCCATCGTGTCGTGGACCGGCACGCTCAGCGCGGCGCGCTGGTATGTGGAGACCGAGACGGGCACGCAGGGCTTCTACGTGGATGATGCGCAGCTCCTCCTCGCGCCGCCTCCCTGACTCCTGCTCTCGCCGCGAGCGCTTCGCCCGTAAGCGCTTCCGGTGGCCAGTCGGCGCTCCCCTCTCTGGCGCGATCCGTCGCGTCCTGGCAGCCTGGGAGGGGAGCCGCATGGGTTGCCTCGACGAGAACACCATCGTCGCCCTGGGAACAGGGCGCCTGTCCCTTGAGGAACGCCAGAGCGCCGCTGCTCACATCGACGCCTGCCCGGACTGCCGCGCCCTGCTCGCCGCGTGGGGGCAGGCGATTTCCTCTCAGGGGATTCCCGCGACCGCCTCGCCTCATGAAGAGGCGCTCCCCCAACCCGAGAAGACAGTGGAACCAGGCTCGCGCCTGGGGCCCTACCTCGTCCTGTACCTGCTCGGAGCAGGAGGCATGGGCGTCGTCTACGCCGCGTATGACACCCGGCTGGACAGACGCGTGGCCTTGAAGCTGCTGCGCCGCGACCGCTTCGCTGGAGTAGAACAGGCAGCGAGCGCACGGCTGCTGGGCGAAGCCAAGGCAGTGGCCCGCCTGAACCACCCGCATGTCATCACCCTCTATGACGTGGGCCTGCTGGACGATCAGGTCTTCCTGGCCATGGAGTTCGTCGAGGGTGGAACGCTGAGCCAGTGGCTGCGCGAGAAGCCCCGGACCTGGCGCGAGGTGCTCGAAGTCTTCCTGCCCGCGGGGCAGGGGCTGGCCGCGGCGCATGCGGCGGGTCTCGTTCACCGCGACTTCAAGCCAGACAATGTGCTGGTGGGCCAGGACGGACGCGTCCGGGTGACGGACTTCGGCCTGGCTCGCAGTCTGGAGGTGGCCGAGGAGCCCGGTCCGCGCGCTCCACCGGTGGCCTCTCCCGCCGCGTCCGTGACGCACACGGGTGCCGCCATCGGAACGCCCGCGTACATGTCTCCCGAGCAGCTCGCGAGGAGCAAAGCGACCGCCCGCAGCGACCAGTTCAGCTTCTGTGTAGCGCTCCATGAAGCCCTCTTTGGAGAACGGCCCTTCGACGGCACCTCGCGCGAGGCCTTGCGCGATCCACCCAAGGACTCGGCGGTGCCACCGTGGCTCCGAAGGGTGTTGATTCGTGGCCTGTCCTTGGAGCCCTCGGCGCGCCATCCCTCCATGGACGCCCTGCTCGAAGCGCTGGAGCAGGGACCACGGAGAGAACGGCGCAAACGGTTCATGCTCGGCGCAACGGTGGTGCTGGGAATCGGTGCAGCAGCAGCGGTCCTCCTCTGGCCCCTCCAAGCCCGTGAGGTCCTCTACAATGGAGATACCGAGGAGAGCACCAACGGCTGGAGCTGTGACCACTGTGTCCAGAGCAGCGCCAGTTCCCCGAGCCATGGAGGCCAACGCTCCCTGCACGTGACCCAGCGGGACGGGCCCTGGGCGGGCCCTCAGCAGGACGTCAGGGCTCGGCTGCTCAACGGAGCCACCTATCAGAGCGAAGTCTGGGTGCGACTGGCCTCCGGAGCCACCGAGGCCATGGCCACGTTGGAGCTCGTCACCGACACCCGCACGGACTATGTCACGCTGACACTCCAGGTCCCCGTGGACGCTTCTCACTGGGCGCAGCTGAGCGGCACTGCCCTCGTGTCCTGGACCGGAACGCTCCGCTCGGCGCGATGGTACGTGGAGACAGAATCCGGAACTCAGGACTTCTACCTGGATGACGCGCGCTTCTTTCCCCTCGCGCGCAGCATCACTCCGACCGCGACCGCTCCGTGAGACACGCTGCGGCAACATCCTGATGCTCGTTCAACCTGGAGATTGAAGGCGATTGCCCTTCATTTAAACGGGCAAGAAAACCAGGGACCTCTTACTCTGGCCGCGCATGGAAAAACGGGTGGATTCCCCCCGGAGCAACGGAGGTTCGGCACCGCCGATCATCTCCGTGTCCGGCTTGTCGAAGACCTATGCGTCGGGGTTCCAGGCGCTCAAGCATGTCGATCTAGAGATACGCCAAGGCGAGATCTTCGCGCTGCTGGGCCCGAATGGGGCGGGCAAGACGACACTCATCAACATCGTCTGCGGGATCGTCAATCCGAGCACGGGCACGGTCCGCGTCGACGGGCACGACATCCTCCGGGACTACCGAGCGGCCCGAACGCGGATCGGCCTGGTGCCGCAAGAGCTGTCCACCGACATGTTCGAGACCGTCTGGAGCACCGTCAGCTTCAGCCGCGGGCTGTTCGGGAAGGCGCCCAATCCGGCCCACATCGAGAAAGTGCTGAAGGATCTGTCCCTCTGGGACAAGCGGGCCAACAAGATCATGACGCTGTCGGGCGGCATGAAGCGCCGGGTGCTGATCGCCAAGGCCCTGTCTCACGAGCCTCGGGTCCTGTTCCTGGACGAGCCCACGGCTGGCGTCGATGTCGCGCTGCGTCGAGATATGTGGGAGATGGTCCGAGGTCTCCGTGAAGGCGGGGTGACGATCATCCTGACCACCCACTACATCGAAGAGGCCGAGCAGATGGCCGATCGGATTGGGGTCATCAACAAGGGAGAGCTCATCCTGGTGGAGGACAAGGCCACCTTGATGGAGAAGCTCGGCAAGAAGCAGCTCACGTTGCAGTTGCAGAGCCCCCTGGAGAACGTTCCGCCCGAGCTCGCGGGACGCTCGCTGGAGCTGTCGGCGGACAAGACCTCGCTCATCTACACCTTTGACGCCCAGCGCGAGGAGACGGGGATCGCCAACCTGCTGCGGCACCTCGGGGAGCTGGGGATCACCTTCAAGGATCTGAAGACATCCCAGAGCTCGCTGGAGGAGATCTTCGTCGAGCTGGTGAGGGCTCGGACATGAACATCCACGCCATCCGGTCGATCTACATCTTCGAGCTGGCGCGCGCCTGGCGAACGCTGTTGCAGAGCATCGCCTCGCCGGTCATCTCCACCTCGCTCTACTTCATCGTGTTCGGGTCGGCGATCGGCTCGCGCATGGCCGAGATCGACGGCGTCAGCTACGGCGCCTTCATCGTGCCCGGGCTGACCATGTTGGCCATCCTGACGCAGAGCATCGCCAACGCGTCGTTTGGCATCTACATGCCCCGGTTCTCGGGCACCATCTACGAGATCCTCTCGGCGCCGATCTCCGCCATCGAGATCATCATCGGCTACGTGGGCGCGGCCGCCACCAAGTCGGTCATCCTGGGGCTGATCATCCTGGTCACGGCTCGGGTCTTCGTTCGCTACGAGATCTCCCACCCGGTGTGGATGGTGGGCTTCCTCGTCCTCACGTCGGTGACGTTCAGCCTGTTCGGGTTCCTCATCGGCCTGTGGGCGGACGGGTTCGAGAAGCTGCAGCTCGTGCCGATGCTCATCGTCACGCCGCTGACCTTCCTGGGTGGCAGCTTCTACTCGATCAACATGCTGCCCCCCGTGTGGCAGAAGATCGCCCTGGTCAACCCGGTCGTCTACCTGGTGAGCGGCTTCCGCTGGAGCTTCTTCGGAGCGTCGGATGTCGGCGTGGAGGTGAGCCTCGGGATGACGATGGTGTTCCTCGTCCTCTGCCTGCTGGTCGTGCGGTGGGTCTTCCGAACGGGATACCGGCTCAAGGCGTGAGCCATCTCACAACAGCGGGCACAAGTCCCTTGGAGGGCAGGAAGCGCTCCGTATGATGCGCGCGTGCAGACTCCTGGGCATGCCGTCGTCAATCTGGCCATCCTGACCAGCGCCGTCACACCCGAGCACACGCTGCCCATTCTCGCGGGAGCCATCCTCCCGGACGTCCCCATCGTCGTCCTCTACCTGCGCGAGCACTACCTGCGGGGCCTGCCGGAAGAGCGCATCTGGCGCGAGAGCTACCAGCAACCGTTCTGGCTCAACCTCATCCATGGAGCCCACTCGCTGCCCCTGACGCTGCTGGGCACACTGGTGGGGGTGGCAGCGGGCTCCAGCATGGTCGCCGTGTTCTTCGGCAGCATGCTCCTGCATTCGCTGGCAGATCTTCCGCTTCACGCCGAGGACGCGCACCGCCACTTCCTGCCCTTCAGCCACTACCGCTTCATCAGCCCCATCTCGTACTGGGATGTGCGCTACCACGCGCGCAAGGTCGCGCTCGTCGAGGCCCTCCTGGTCGCTGGAGCCGCGGCCTTCCTCTGGAGGGACAGCTCCCTGGTGGCGCGGCTGCTCTTCGTGGCCGTCGTGGCCTGGTATGCCGTCACCTATTGGAGGGCCTTCCTGCGATGAGTGGGCTCGCACAGCTGTGCGCCACCTGGCTGGAGCTCACGCTGGCGGGAGCAGTCTGCGCGGCGCTCATCAAGGCCGTGAAGTACCGCGGCTTCTCGGTGGATGCGGCGATCGATCTGGACGATCTCGCGTGGGTGGCGCTGATCGAGTTCGTGCTCGTGCTGCCCGCGAGCCTGGGCCCAGCGGGTGCCGTGGTGGGGTTGCTGGGCGGAGGGGTGTTCTACTTCGCGCTCTGGCTGGATGCGGTCCTCTTCCGCATCTTCACCATCGAGTTGGGCCCTGGGGGCGTGGGCAGCGTCATCCTGTCCGTGCTGTACCGGGAGTTGGCGGAGCTGTCATTCGCGCGCCGCTTCTTCTCCAGCCATCGACTGTTCGCCGCGCTGCCGGCCGCCGCGACGGTGGCTCACGGCTGGCTGTTCCTGGGCGCCGGGAGTCTGGTGCGTGCGGGGCTCATCCTGGGGCTCTGCGTGTACCTCGTTGCCGCGACCTGGGTGTGTACGGTGGCTCGAGCACGCCTCAGGGCGCTTGGGGCTTGTGGAGCCCTGCTGCTGGTGGGCGCGGGCATGCTCCTCGTGCCAGGCGCTGCAATGCCGGCGGCAGGAGCAGCGCTGGGGCTGATCACCATCGCCCGCGCCTTGCAGGCGTGGCGCGGGAGAGCCTCGGGCCCATCGGGGGTCCGCCACTTCCTCTTCGAGAGACTGCGACCGAAACGCGCGGGCTTCCGGGCACGACCGGAGCATGCCCGCGTCCTCGAGTCCCCTCCCCGCCCGCTCCGGCCAAGCAACACCCACGGCCTGCTGCGAGGCCAGGACGTGGTGCTCTTCACCTTCGAGTCCGTGGGACGGGTCCACCTGGCCGCCACGGCTCCGAGCGGAGCGCATGCCTCGTTCTTCCAGGGGTTGATGTCCCGGTCCCTGCGCTCGCGACACCACGCGTGCCTGTCTCCCACCACCAACAACGCGCACACCGCGCTCTACGCGAGCAGCTACACGGAGGCCGCCCGCTTCTCGAGCCTGCGCGCCCTGAGTGAAGCGGGGTACCAGACCGTCTATCTCACCACCGCGCGCACGGGGGACTACGGCCTGCGCGCCATCCTGGACAAGGCGGGCTTCCAGCACATCATCGACCGGGCGCTTCTCGCCCCCGAGCAGAAAGGGCTGCTGACGGATCAGGTGCTCCTGTCCCAGGGGCTGGAGCAGCTCTCGCAGGTCCTTCGCGCGGGGAGTGGACCGCTCTTCCTCCATGTCCACGCCACCCATACCCACGTTCCCTACCGCGTCATCGACGCGGAGCGCTTCCGCCGCTTCGACTCCCAGGAGGATTACGGGCGCTTCCTCAACGCGATCGAGGAGGAGGATGCGCTGTTCGGTGCCCTCCTCGAAGGGCTGCGGCGGCAGGGGCTCGTGAAAGAGCCCCTCGTCGTCGTCAGCAGCGATCATGGGCAGGCCTTTGGTCGGCTGGGCTACCACTCGCACGGCAGCGCCATCACCCGGGATGAGCTGGACGTTCCCCTGCTCTTCCACCACCCGGCGCTCGCCCCGCGCGAGGTGCCCTTCTCATCCCACTTCGACGTGCTGCCCACCGTGCTCGATCTGCTGGGCGTGGCGCATGGCGAGCCTGTGTTCGGCGACTCGTTGCTTCATGACGACCGGCGGCCCGAGCTGCTCGTGTGGGCAGGCCATCCTTCCCGAAGCAGCACGTCCCACTATGGGCTGCTGCTCCAAGACGAAAAGCTGATGGTGGATCTGGTGCTCGACCGGTGCCTGCGCATGGACTGGAACGACGAGCACGTCGAGGAGCTCACGGGCGAGGAGAAGTCCTACGCCGTGGAGCTGGCCTCTCACTTGATGAACCTCCGAGGCGTCACATGATGGCAGCGGCACGTCTCTCCGCAGAGCGCCCGCGGGTGCTCGTCGTCTGTCCGGGCCCGTGGGACAAGGAGAACATCGGCTCCCGCTTCCGCGAGCGCTACGAGCTGCTCTTCCACGGCGAGCGACTCGTCGAGCAGCCCTCGCTGGTGGCGGGCCTGCGCTTCAACGTGGCCCGCTGGATCGATCAGTCCGTAGCCATGTATCGGGACGCGGGCCTGAACGGCATCCTGGGCACGGGCGACTACCCGGGCTGCATGTTTGCCTCGCTGATCGGAGAGCAACTGGGACTGCCCGTTCCTCCGCCTGGTGCGGTGGTGCAGCTCAGCCACAAGTACTACAGCCGGCAGATCCAGCAGCGAGCTGTCCCCGAGGCCACGCCGCACTTCGAGCCCATCAACCCGTTCTCCGGGCCGCCGCGGCTGCGCAAGCTGAGCTACCCGTTCTTCCTCAAGCCCGTGAAGGGCACCATGTCCATCCGCGCGCAGATGGTGCATGGCCCCGATGACTTCCGCCGCGCCGTGCGCTTCTCCTGGCGGGAGCGGATCGAGAAGTCCCTGCTGCTGCGGCCCTTCCAGCAACTGCTGCGGCGTTACACCGATGGACAGATCCCCGCCCATTGGTTCATCGGCGAGGCCCCGCTGGCGGGCACCCAGGTGACGGTGGATGGGTTCGTCGAGCGTGGAGCGCCGGTGGTGATGGGCATCGTGGACTCGGTGATGTACCCGGGAACGATCAGCTTCCAGCGTTTCGAGTACCCCTCGCACCTGCCCGAGGGCGTCCAGACGCGCATGCGAGACATCGCCCTGCGCTTGATGAAGGCCTCCGGGTTCGACCACGCCTGCTTCAACATCGAGATGTTCCACGACACGGAGCGCGACACGGTCTCGGTCATCGAGGTGAACCCGCGCATGTCCTACCAGTTCGCGGATCTCTACGAGCGCGTGGACGGGATGAACACCTATGAAGCCCAGATCGCGCTGGCCACGGGGCAGCCAGTGCCCTGGCGGGCCCGCTCCGGGCGAGACGGAGCCGCCGCCAGCTTCGTCATGCGCCGCTTCACCGATGCGCAGGTCCTCCGCGTGCCTTCCAAGGAAGAGATCGCAGCCGTGAAGGAGCGCTTTCCGGGCACCATCATCAAGGTGTTGTGCACGCCCGGCGAGAAGCTCTCTCAGCAGGATCAGGACGTGGGCAGCTTCCGCTACGGCATCATCAACATGGGAGCCCCCACTCGCGCCGAGCTCTTCTCCCGGTATCAGCAAGTGGAGGAACTGCTCCCATTCGAGTTCAGCTGATCGTCAGATTCCAATCCGCTGCAGGATGAGGATGGGTCCGTCATCCAGCTTGCGGCCGCGCAGATCGATCTCGCAGTCGAGCATCCAGTCTCCGTGGCCTTCCGGATCCATGATGCGCTGCTGCGCCCGCCACATCCGCTTGCCTGTCTCTTCGATGAAGGTGAGGCTCGGACGGCGCGCCGCGGGCGTGAGGAGCACCACCTTGTTCTCCTCGAAGTAGGGCGCCATCGCCTGCTCCAGCTTCGGCGCCGTCCACTCCCCCACCGCCCCGTCCAACATCGCCAGAGCATCCATGTAGCGCCGCTGACCCAGTGCCCGCAGCAACCGGTGAAGCTCCTCGCGCACCCGCGCCGCGAACGCCTTCGGATCCTCCGTCAGCTCCTTGGGCTTGAGCTCCACCACGGGCTTGGGCTCGAGCACCGCACCCGGGTTGCGCATCCGCTCCCACTCGTCCAGCAGGCTGGAGTCCACCTGCCTCAGCGTGGCACGCAGGTGATCCAGGATGTCCTCCACCGCCTCATCCTTGAAGCGCTCGGGCACCGTCTGTACCAGCGTCTTGTACACGTCGCTCACGTAGCGCAGCAGTACGCCCTCGCTGCGCTGCAACCCGTACTCGCGCACGTAGTCATGGAAGGACATGAAGCGCTCGAACATGTCCCGCACGATCGCCTTGGGACGGATGTTCTCCTGCCCCACCCACGGGTGCTTCCGCTCGAACTCGTTGAAGGTGGCGTAGATGAAGTCCCGGTTCGGCTTGGGCCACTCCAGCTTCTCCAACTCCTCCATCCGATCGTCGTACTCCATGCCCTGCGCCTTCATCTCCTGGATCTTCTCCCCCTTGAGCTGGTGGAGCTGCGCGTAGAGGACAACCTCCGGGTTCTCCAGGATGGACTCCACCAGCGTCACCACGTCCAGCGAGTACGTCTCCGCGGTGGGATCCAGCTTCTCCAAGGTGTCCAGCAGGTACAGCGACAGTGTGTGGTTCAGTGAGAAGTCCCGCTGCAGATCCTCCGCGACCTTGACGACCGCCCCAGTCGGCCGCTTCTCCACGCTGACGATCCCCGCTCCCGCCAGCGTCCGGAAGCAGGCCGCCGCCGTCTTCAGGTGCCGGCGCTTCACGTAGTCCGAGTCATGCGTCCGGCCGATGAGCTGCACCAGCCGCCGGTACCCGCCGCTGCCCTCCGTCAGATCGCTCTGCAGCAGGTTGAGCAGCAGGCCGTGGGACACCTCGAAGCGAGACTCGAGCGGCTCGGGGATGCCGTTCTGCAACCGCTCGAAGGTGTTCTTGTCGTAGTTGACGAAGCCCTTCTGCGGCGGCTTGGCCTTGGGCGCCTTCTTCTTGCCCGCAGCCTCCTTCTGCGCCTGCTTGATGTTCTCGATGACGTGTTCGGGCGCCTGGGCCACCACGGTGCCCTCGTCATCGAAGCCCTTGCGCCCCGCGCGACCGGCGATCTGCTGGAAGTCCCGCACGCTCAGAATGGCCAGCTTCTCGCCGTTGAACTTGAAGAGCTGCGTGAAGAGCACCGTTCGGATGGGGATGTTCACCCCCACGCCCAGCGTGTCCGTGCCAGAGATGACCTTGAGGTGCCCCGCCTGCGCCAGCTTCTCCACCAACAGGCGGTACTTGGGCAGCAGGCCCGCGTGGTGCATCCCCACACCGTGACGCAGGAAGCGCTGGAACTCCTTGCCGTACGGCGTGTCGAAGGGCGCGTCCATCAGCGCCTGCCGGATGGCCTCCTTCTCCTCCTTGGTGGAGAAGTCCACGCTCATCAGGTTCTGCGCCTGCTCGGCCGCCGCCCGCTGCGTGAAGTTCACCAGGTAGATGGGGTACTTCCCCTTGCCCACCAGCTCCTGGATCGTCTCGTGCAGCGGCGTCTCGCGGTACTCGAAGTCCAGCGGCACCGGGCGCTTCGCGCTGCGCACGGACACCACTTCCTTCCCCGTCAGCTTCTGCAACCCCTCCTCGATGATGTGCGTGTCGCCCAGCGTGGCCGACATCATCAGGAACGTCGTGTGGGGCAACCCCAGCAGCGGCAACTGCCACGCCGTGCCACGATCGCGGTCCGAGTAGTAGTGGAACTCGTCCATCACCACGTAGTCCACCCGCGCCCGCGAGTCCCTCATCGCCATGTTGGCGAGGATCTCCGCCGTGCAACAGATGATGGGCGCATCGCGGTTGATGCTCGCGTCGCCGGTGAGCATGCCCACATTCTCGGCGCCAAAGGCGTCGCAGAGCGCGAAGAACTTCTCGTTCACCAGCGCCTTGATGGGGCACGTGTAATAGGAGACCTTGCCCTCGGCCATGGCCTTGAAGTGCAGCGCCGTGGCCACCAGCGACTTGCCCGAGCCCGTCGGCGTCTTCAGGAACAGGTGCTTGTCCGCCAGCAGCTCGAGGATGGCCTCCTCCTGCGCTGGGTAGAGCGACAGCCCCGTCTCGGACACGTAGCCCACGAAGCGGTTGAGGATCTCGTCGCTGCTCAGCGGAGGCGAGCCTCGGGGAGGCAGCAGGGCAGCCAGGGGAGCGCGTTTCTCGGCAGTTTCCATCTCGGGGATGGAATCTAGGCGGGCAAGCCCAGACCCACCTGGAAAAATCGTGTCCCGGATCCGACTTTCTCCCCGCACGCCCCCTCCCCCTTCGAGCGGGGACGCTCAACCGTTCTTCATCACCCAGTCGAGCGCCAAGCGCACCCGCGCGGGCAATTGCCTCCGGGATGGGTACACCGCGTAGATCTCGCGAGGCTCGACCGTGCGACCTTTCAGGGTGAGTTGCACCAGAGCCTCGCCCTGCTGCTCGATGGCATCCTTGGGAGCGCACACCACTCCCAGCCCCTGCACCGCCGCGGCGATGGTCATCCGAGGATCATTCACGCGGATGCGCTCGCGCGGCCGGAAGTCCTCGGTGGATCCGTCCTTGCGGCGAAGGCGCCACACACCGGGCAAGCTGAGGATGGCGGGGACCGATCCGAGCTGTTCGCGATCGAGCAAAGTCCGGCCTTTCAGCTCCTGCCGTACGAACCCGGGGGAAGCGGCGAACGCAAAGGGAGTGCTCCAGACACGCCGCGCCACCAACTCCGCGTCCTGGATGGGCCCGGTGCGAAAAGCCAGATCGAAGCCTTCCTCGACCAGGGACACCCGGGTGTTGGTGAGATGGAGTTCCAAGGACAGCCGAGGGTGCTGGGCGGCGAAGGCGAACAGCGCTGGCGCAATGCGTTGCGAGCCCGTCATCACGGGCGCCGTCACCCGGAGCCGGCCCGAGAGTTCCCCCTCCTGCTCCACGCTCGTGTCGAGCACCGACGCCAGGCCTTCGAGCAGCGGCCCGGCACGCTCCAGCAGCCGCTCTCCCTCATGAGTCAGGCCCACGCTCCGGGAGGTGCGCTGGAGCAGCCGTACGCCTAGCGCCTCCTCAAGTTGGGACACCCTGCGACTCACCGTGCTGGTGGGAACACCCGTACGCCGTGCCGCCTCCACGAAGCTCGAGTGATGCGCCACGGCGACAAAGAGCCGCAGATCGTCCAGAGAGGTCATCCCATTCATGGGATGGAGCTTGCCACACCATCCCATGGTCGGACGCACGGTTCATGCGCTACTTCCATCGCATGAACCTCAAAAACCAGCATGTCATCGTGATTGGAGGGTCGTCCGGGATCGGGCTCGGGGTGGCCAAGGCCAGTCTCGACGCCGGAGCTTCGGTGACCATCGTCGGCCGTTCTCCCGACAAGCTCGCAGCTGCGGCGGCCCAGCTTGGCGGAGTGCAAGGCCTGCGGACCTTCGCCGCAGACATCACCCAGGAGGACCAGGCCCACACGCTCTTCCGTGAGCATCCACCCGCGAACCATGTCGTCCTCACCGCGGTGTACTCCCACGCTCAACCCATCCGGCAGCTCGAACTCATCCACGCTCACCGCACCATCGATTCGAAGCTCGTGGCGGCGCTGCTGATCGCCAAGCACGCCCGGATCGAGCTCGGAGGCTCGCTCGTCTTCACCACGGGCGTCGCGGCGGACAGACCGGGACCGAGCGGGTCCATCGTCGCGGCGGTGAATGGTGCGGTCCACTCGCTGGTGCGCGCCCTGGCCATCGAGCTCGCTCCCATCCGGGTGAATGCCTTGTCCCCGGGCTGGGTCGATACGCCCCTGTGGGACACCCTCGCTGGCAGTGCCAAGCAGCAGCGCTTGGAGCAGCACGGACAGCGCCTCCTCACGAGGCGCACCGGCACTCCGGCGGACCTCGGCCACGCGGCCCTCTTCCTGATGACGAACGGCTTCACCACCGGAGAGGTGCTCAACGTCGACGGGGGACACCGGCTCGTGTGAGCACCGGGGCAGCCTTCGGCGGATCTTTCCCTTCGAGCTCCGCCAGCGCCTCTGGAAGAATGCGCGCATGGCCAACATGCAAGGGAAGACCATCGTCATCACCGGTGCCTCCGCGGGCATCGGAAAGGAGCTCGCCGTGGTGTACGCCTCGCGGCGGGCGAACGTGGTGCTCGCGGCGCGGAGCGAGGAAGCGCTCGCCCAGGTGAAGCAGCAATGCGAGCAGGCCGGCGGGCGGGCCCTCGCTGTGGCCACGGATGTCGCGGATCCCGAGGCCTGCCGGCGCATGGTGGAGCGCGCCGTGGAGACGTTCGGTGGCATCGACACCCTGGTGAACAACGCGGGCATCACCATGTGGGCGCGGCTCGACGAGGTGACAGATCTGTCTCTGTTCGAGCGCATCATGCGCGTGAACTACCTGGGCTCGGTCTACTGCACATACCACGCCCTGCCCCACCTCAAGGCGCGCAAGGGGCTTTTGGTGGCCATCTCCTCGCTCACGGGGAAGACGGGGGTGCCCACCCGCAGCGCCTATGCCGCCAGCAAGCACGCCATGCAGGGCTTCTTCGACTCGGTGCGCGTGGAGCTGCGGGACACGGGAGTGGACGTGCTCGTGGTGTCTCCCGGGTTCGTCGCCACTGAGATCCGCGACCGCGCCGTGGGGCCGGATGGAAAGCCCATCCAGAAGAGCCGACGCGACGAGAGCAAGGGCACCATGGACTTGCAGACCTGCGTGGAGCTGATCGTCCGCGCCATGGACCGCCGCGATCGCGATCTGGTGATGACGACCAAGGCCAAGGTGGCACAGGTGCTCAAGCTCATCGCGCCGGGCTTCGTTGACATCATCGCGCAGAAGGCCGTCCAGGACCGGGACTCGTAGGATCTCGTCATCAACCAAGAGGGATTGGTCTGGGCCTTGGCCATCATCGCTCCCGAGGAAGCTCATGAAGCGCCCATTGCTGTTACTGCTTTGCGCCCTCGTTTCTGCCTGCGCGCTCTTTCGCCGCCCCCCTCATCCCGTTTACGCCCCACCCGAAGAGGCAGCCGCTGTCACGTTCCCGGCGGAGCCCCTGGCCACCGGCGGACACGTGAGCCTCTCAGGAAATCAGCTCGCGGCTATCGAGCTGGCCATGGAGGATTTCCTGCCTTGGGACGCAAAACCTGGGAAGGAGGCCTCACCTCGCGAGGTATGCCTCTCCAAGCGTGCGTCGTACGATGTCATTGCGGCACCCGGACCTGAAGGTATCGTCTTCGTCGAGATTTATGCTCGCCCGGGAGCTTGTGACATGGGCTTGGGCCCCGTTCTCGACTTCGAGGCCACGTATGCCATTGACATCGTGCAGTGGCGCATCCTCGCGATTCAGCATTAGAGCGCCTAACAAAAGTCAGAATTGAGGCCCCGGGAAGAGTATCAGGCAGCAGCCCAGAGCAAGGAGGCCGAAGCGAACATCGTCGCGCCGCTCATCGCGCACGCGCAGAGTCCTCTGCCGGTGACACCCACCGGTGTTGTCCCAGCCGTTGCTTCGACTCAAGGACTTGCTCAAGGGCGTGCTCTTTCCGTCCCAGGATCTCGCCTGGCCCCTCGCTGCTGGAACTTGACGGTTTCCCGGTGGGTGTTAGTTGTCTGTTGGGGAACCAAGTTCATGTCTGGGTATGAAGGTTTCCCAGTCAGGAGTAAGCGTGAAGCCTTTCATCCCTCGGCGAGCAAGCGCCTTCGTGTGTCTGCTCATTCTCAACACCTCCATCGAGGCACTCGCCGACATTTCCTCGGGCATCATTGATTGGGGGCATGTCACGGACCGTGACTGGGTGGACTTCAACGGCGATGGCCGGGCGGACTATTGCCGGCGGGTGGGGGGCACCAACCTCCAGTCCAGCTACGTGAGCTGCACGGTATCCACGGGCACGGGCTTTGGTAGCACGTCCTACTCGGGCGTCATCGACTGGGGCCAGGAGGCGGGCCGGGCCTGGGTGGACTTCGATGGCGATGGCCGGGCGGACTTCTGCCGCTGGGTGGGGAGTTCCAGCGACCCGTCCACCTACGTAAGTTGCACGGTGTCCACGGGAGCGGGCTTTGGCGCCACGTACTCCTCAAATTTCCTCGACGGGGGCCAGGAGATAGGCCGAGCCTGGGTGGACTTCAACGGCGATGGCCGGGCGGACTTCTGTCGCTGGGTGGGGGACTCCAGCAGCCCGTTCGGCAGTGTGAGCTGCACGGAGTCCACGGGCACGGGCTTTGGTGACACGTACACCTCGTACGTCGTCGATGGGGGCCCCGAAACGAGCCGGGCCTGGGTGGACTTCAACGGCGATGGCCGGGCGGACTTCTGCCGCCGGGTGGGGAACACCAGCGCCCAGAGCGGCTACGTGAGCTGCACGGTGTCCACGAGCGCGGGCTTTGGCCGCACGTACACCTCGAGCGTCATCGACTGGGGCAACGAGGCGGGCCGGGCCTGGGTGGACTTCAATGGCGATGGCCGGGCGGACTTCTGCCGGGTTCACGGCAGCATCTACCAGCAGTCCAACTACCTGAGCTGCACGATCTCCCTGGGCACGGGCTTTGGGGGCACCTACTCCTCGGGCGTTCTCGATGGGGGCTACGATACGGGCCGGGCCTGGGTGGACTTCAATGGCGATGGCCGGGCGGACTTCTGCCGCCATGTGGGCGGCGCCCCGTCTCGCTACGTAGCGTGTACGGCCTCCACGGGCACGGGCTTTGGGAACCTGTACTCCTCGAGTGCCCTCGACTGGGGCCAGGACGCGGGACGTGACTGGGTGGACTTCAATGGCGACGGCAAGGCGGACTTCTGTCGTCTGACCGGAGGCACCAACTTCCAGTCCAGCTACGCCACCTGCACGCTCTCGCCCTGACGGCGAAGCTCCACGGCAGGGCGAGAGGCATTCCAGTGCAATGTCGACGGCTCTCGCGTGCTCCGATTTCGTGCCTGACTTTGTTAGGCGCTCTTAGTACCAAGCGTAGAGGGGGAACCAAATGGATCATGCCGAGGTTCACCGCAAGGTACCAGAGATCGTCCGTGATGATGAGGACGTTTTGACAAGCACAGCTTTTGGCTTGCTGGAGCTACTGCCACCGGAGCGAGTTCTTGTGCCTTGGTTGCTCACGGCTCTCTCAGTGGACGGGCGGACGCCGCAGCTATCTGCCGGCTACAGCGACGTTGTCGCCGACTACTGGCCACTCTTCCCGGAACTCGGCGACCGCACAGAGCTGGATCTTCTTCTTGTCCTTCGCCACGATTGCTCGATCGCTCGGGATGGCGCATCGCTCATGGAAAAGCCGCGCAGATTGCTACCGGGCGCTCCGGAGACATCAAGCAGCCGGATCGCTGGGCTCCTCACTACATCGCGCGGTTCTTCAAGTTCGAGGACCAGCCCGCCCCAAATGGTCCTCTGGCGTATGTAAACTGCGTACTCTCCGACGGCGGAGCCTCGGACTACACCCTTCCAGGCAAAGGCATGCCCGTCCTGACGGCAGGTCTTCTAAGATTCGTCCCAGGCACCAAGCAGTGGAACTGGTGGTACTGGATGGCCAAGAGCTGGTTCTGGACCCCGCAGAACGAATGGCCCACCCCCACATGGCAACAATTCCGAGCGCCCGAGCTTTCGAAAAATGGAATCGACTTCATCGAGTGCACTGCGCTCCCGCTGGATCAGGCTGCCAGCAGAGATGTACTCGAGCGCTTGGTGATTGAACCTCTCCTGGTGCAGTCAGGACTTCGTAGGCACGGTAATTCAAATGAAGAACGGGAAGTTTGAGTCACTCAAACGCGTGGCTGACGACATGCATGGCGAATAGCGACTCTTCCCTTTCGAGGAGACCCTGGAATGAAGAGGTTTTGCATTGGAGTCCTCCTCCTCATGTGCACGGGGTGCTCCCATATCCACAGGAAGCCCCAGGTAGCTTCAGAGCAAGAGGCGTCACGGATCCAATTTCCCGAATGGAGCCAGGACGCGACCACGACCCTCACAGGTACGCAACTCAAGGCCCTGCAAATCGCTCTGGACGACTTCCGGCCGATCGGCTCGGAGCCCTCGAAGAGCGCGGATGCCTCGTCACGGTGCCTCCTCGAACTCAAGACCTATGATGCATGGGTGCGCAGCGGCGACGGGGTGACCTTCATCCACTTCACACCAAAAGAGGATGAGCGCTGCGGGCTTCAGCCCACTGTGATGGACGCAGGAGCCAGCTACGCTGTCAGCGACGATGGAGTGATTCTCAAGCGCGAATGAGCAGCCCGAGAGACTGTGTCGGCAGGGTCTTCTGGTACCCCTCCAGCCAACTGTGGGAGCCCTCCCTCTCGCTGCCCCCACGAGCGCCCACCTGTGGTAACTGAAAGCCCTCTTCCCGCGAGGACCGCACCGTGAGCGCTTTCACCTACCAGGACATGCTGCCGCTGGGCGAGGACACCACACCCTACCGGCTTCTCACCAAGGACCATGTCTCCACTTTCGAGGCCGGAGGGAAGACCTTCCTCCAGGTGGCCCCCGAGGCCCTCACCCTGCTCACCCGCGAGGCCATGCGGGACATCGCCCACCTGCTGCGCCCCGGGCACCTCCAGCAGCTCTCCCACATCCTCAAGGATCCCGAAGCCACCTCCAACGATCGCTTCGTGGCCCTGGAGCTCCTGAAGAACGCCAACATCGCCGCGGGCCGCGTGCTGCCCTCCTGCCAGGACACCGGCACCGCCATCGTGATGGGTAAGAAGGGCCAGTACGTCCTCACCGGCTTCAGTGACGAGGAGGCCATCGCCCGCGGCATCCACGACACGTACACCACCAGCAACCTGCGCTACTCGCAGCTGGCGCCGCTCGACATGTACAAGGAGGTCAACACCGGCACCAACCTCCCCGCCCAGATCGAGCTCTACGCCACCGAGGGAGATGCCTACAAGTTCCTCTTCATGGCCAAGGGCGGCGGCTCGGCCAACAAGAGCTACCTCTTCCAGGAAACCAAGGCGCTGCTCAACCCCGACAGCCTGATGAAGTTCCTGGAGCAGAAGATCCGCTCACTGGGAACCGCCGCGTGCCCGCCCTACCACCTGGCCGTCGTCGTCGGCGGCACCTCGGCCGAGTTCGCGCTCAAGGTCGCCAAGTACGCCTCGGCCCGCTACCTGGACACCCTGCCCACCAGCGGCAACAACCTGGGCCGCGGCTTCCGCGACGTGGAGCTGGAGGAGAAGGTCCACCAGCTCACCCGCCGCATGGGCATCGGCGCGCAGTTCGGCGGCAAGTACTTCTGCCATGACGTGCGCGTCATCCGCCTGCCTCGCCACGGCGCCAGCTGCCCGGTGGCCATCGCTGTCTCGTGCTCCGCGGACCGGCAGGCTGTAGGGAAGATCTCCAAGAGCGGCATCTACCTGGAGCAGCTCGAGACCGATCCCGCGAAGTACCTTCCCGAGACCACCGACGCACAGCTCGGCGGCGACGTGGTGAAGATCGATCTCAACCGGCCCATGTCCGATATCCGGGCCGAGCTCAGCCGCTACCCCACCAAGACGCGCCTGTCGCTGTCCGGTCCGGTGATCGTCGCGCGCGACATCGCCCACGCGAAGCTCAAGGAGCGTCTTGACCGCGGCGAGGGCATGCCCCAGTACCTGAAGGACTACGCCGTGTACTACGCGGGGCCGGCGAAGACGCCGCAGGGCTACGCCTCCGGCAGCTTCGGCCCCACCACCGCCGGCCGCATGGACAGCTACGTGGATCTGTTCCAGTCCCAGGGTGGCAGCCTTGTCATGCTCGCCAAGGGCAACCGCTCCAAGGCCGTCACCGACTCGTGCAAGAAGCACGGAGGCTTCTACCTGGGCAGCATCGGCGGCCCGGCCGCACGTCTGGCCCAGGACTGCATCAAGAAGGTCGAGGTGCTCGAGTACCCCGAGCTCGGCATGGAAGCCGTGTGGAAGATCGAGGTCGTCGACTTCCCCGCCTTCATCGTCGTGGACGACAAGGGCAACGACTTCTTCGCCGAGCTCAACGTCTCCGCCAAGGACTGAACATTCAGCGGTGGTACTCCAGCAGGAGTACCTCTTGATCAACCGCAAGCGGGGGCAGAGGCTGATACGGCTCATGGTACTGGAGAGCATGGCCCCCAGGCCGCGTACCCGTCGCACTCACCTCGCGAGCGGGCCTTTCAGCGCTGTCACCGTCATCGTCACCGTCGCCATCGCCGTGCCGCCATTGCCGTCGGACACCGTGTACGTGAACGTCGTGATCCCGAAGAAGTTGGGCGCCGGCGTGAAGCTCACGTTGGACGCCGTGAACGTCACCGTGCCGCCGGCCGGCTGAGTCACCGCCGCCACCGTCAGCGTCTCGCCCGTGTCCGGCGCGGACGAGTCGTTGGCCAGCACGTTCAGCACCGTGGCGCCGCTGTCCTCGAGCACCGTGAAGCTGTCGTCGTTGGCCACGGGCGGGTCGTTCACCGGCGTCACCGTCATCGTCACTGTCGCCGTGTCCGTGCCACCGTTGCCGTCCGTCACCGTGTACGTGAACGTCGTGATCCCGGAGAACTCGGGCGTCGGCGTGAAACTGACGTTGGACGCCGTGAACGCCACCGTGCCGCCAGCCGGCTGAGTCACCGCCACCACCGTCAGCGTCTCGCCTGTGTCCGGCGCCGTCGTGTCGTTGGCCAGCACGTTCAGCACCGTGGCGCCGCTGTCCTCGGCCACCGTGAAGGTGTCATTGACGGCATCGGGCGGGGTGTCCACATCAATCACAATCACCGTCACCGTCGCCGTGTCCGTGCCGCCATTGCCGTCGGACACCGTGTACGTGAACGTCGTGATCCCGAAGAAGTTGGGCGCCGGCGTGAAGCTCACGTTGGACGCCGTGAACGTCACCGTGCCGCCGGCCGGCTGAGTCACCGCCACCACCGTCAGCGTCTCGCCCGTGTCCGGCGCCGTCGTGTCGTTGGCCAGCACGTTCAGCACCGTGGCGCCGCTGCCCTCGGCCATCGTGAAGCTGTCGTTGCTGGCCACGGGCGGGTCGTTCACCGGCGTCACCGTCATCGTCACCGTCGCCGTGTCCGTGCCGCCATTGCCGTCCGTCACCGTGTACGTGAACGTCGTGCTCCCGAAGCGATTGAGCGCTGGCGTGAAACTGACGTTGGACGCCGTGAACGTCACCGTGCCGCCGGCCGGCTGAGTCACCGCCACCACCGTCAGCGTCTCGCCCGTGTCCGGCGCCGTCGTGTCGTTGAACAGCACGTCCAGCACCGTGGCGCCGCTGTCCTCGGCCACCGTGAAGCTGTCGTCGTTGGCCACGGGCGGGTTGCTCTCATCAAACACCAGCACCGTCACTGTCGCCGTGTCCGTACCGCCATTGCCGTCCGTCACCGTGTACGTGAACGTCGTGCTCCCGACGAAAGCGGGCAGCGGCGTGAAACTGACATTGGACGCCGTGAACGTCACCGTGCCATTGGCCGGCTGAGTCACCGCCGCCACCGTCAGCGTCTCGCCCGTGTCCGGCAAGGACGTGTCGTTGGCCAGCACGTTCAGCACCGTGGTGACACCGTCCCCGGGCACCGTGAAGCTGTCGTTGACGGCATCGGGCGGGTCGTTCACCGGCGTCACCGTCATCGTCACCAGCGCCACCGCCGTGCCGCCATTGCCGTCGGACACCGTGTACGTGAACGTCGTGCTCCCGAAGAAGTTGGGCGTCGGCGTGAAGCTCACGTTGGACGCCGTGAACGTCACCGTGCCGCCGACCGGCTGAGTCACCGCCACCACCGTCAGCGTCTCGCCCGTGTCCGGCGCCGTCGTGTCGTTGGCCAGCACGTTCAGCACCGCAGCGCCGCTGTCCTCGGCCACCGTGATGCTGTCGGCGCTGGCTGTCGGAGGATGGTTCGAGCTGCCCACCAGGACCGTCACCATGGCCTGGGCCGTGCCGCCATTGCCGTCGGACACCGTGTACGTGAACGCCGTGGTCCCAAAGAAGCCCGCTGACGGAGTGAATCTCACCACGCCTCCGCTGAGAGTCACCGTGCCGTGGGCCGGCTGAGTCACCGCCGCCACCGTCAGCGTCTCGTCCGTGTCCGGCACGAATGTGTCGTTGGCCAGCACGTCCAGCACCGTGGCGCCACTTTCCGCAGCCACAATGAAGCTGTCGTCGCTGGCCGTGGGCGGGTCGTTCACCGGCGTCACCGTCACCGTCACCAGGGCCGTGTCGCTGCCCCCGTTGCCGTCGGACACCGTGTACGTGAACGTCGTGGTCCCGAAGAAGTTGGGCGCCGGCGTGAAGCTCACACCAGCGGCCGTGAAGGTCACCGCGCCGCCGGCCGGCTGGGTCACCGCCGTCACCGTCAGCGTCTCACCCGTGCCCGGCGCGCTCATATCGTTCACGAGCACATCCAGCGCCGTGGCGCCGCTGTCCTCTGCCACCGTGAAGCTGTCATCGTTGGCCGTGAGCGTGTCGCTACGATAGCGAAGCTGCTCGCCGACATCGTGGGTCGCGCCGCATGCCAGGAGCAGCGAGGCCATCACGTATATCCCCTTGAGCTGGTTCGACATGATCTCTCCGTGACTGGGATGCGCAGTGCATCCTCGCCACGATCAGGACGGCGGGCGTCGAAACCTTACAAACCGTCGGACTCCAGGCGCTCACGCGCCTGCGCCGCGAAACGCCCTTTCACTTGCCCGGAAAAGAGAATCCCACCGTCCCAAGCACCTCGCCCCGAGGCAGGTTCCGCGTCACCGTCTCCTCGGAAGAGGGGATCGTGACAATCCGCACACGAGCTGTGCGGAGGCGGAACCAGAAGAAGCCGAGCACCCCCACAAAGGGGCGCACGGCCCCCATGCGCCAGGACACCGTCGCCCCCGCCCAGGCCGCGGGATCGGCATCGGAGACCGAGGCGTTCTCGGAGAAACCGACCCCTCGCAGCCGGAGCCACGCAACGGCGGCGCCCCCTTCGAGCTCGAGCCTGGGCCCCTCGCGCAACAGGCGCCACCGCCCTCCCACGCCCAGCAGAGGCCTGCTCCACCGGATGCTCCCCTCTCCCAGCAAGAGCTCTCGGGAGGGCTCGACGAGCGCCAGCGCGACCACCCCCCCGCGACCACGCCCGACAGAACCCCGGGCTATGCCTCCAAAGGCCCAGACGTCCGAGAACCCCGCCACCGCGCCCAGCCCTCCGCGGAACTCCAGCGGAGAGGTGTCTGGCGACAGGGACTCGGGGGCACTCTCGCTCGCGCTCGGTGGAGGCTCGACAGGCGGAGCAGCCACCGGTGGCGGAGCCTCCTCAGTCAGTGGCGTCGCCTCAGGCAGTGGGGTGGCCACGGGCGGCAGAGCTGCTCCGGGCATTGGAGGAGTCTCGGGCATTGGAGGAGTCTCGGGCAGCGGAGGATCCTCGGACAGCGGAGGAGCCTCGGGCAGCGGAGGAGTCCGTGGCGGTGAACCGGCTTCGGAAGGCGGAGGCGTTCCCTGGGGGAGCTCCAGCAATCCCTCCCGGAAACGCGCTTCCCACGCTGCGATCACCACCGCAGCCACCTTCGCGAGCTCGCGGCAACTGCCACGGCGGGGCAGCTCCTTGCTTGCGAGGCGCGTCCCTTCCTCGGTCACGAGCTCGAGGACGATCGTCGCGCCCTTGCTCTCCACACGCGCCACGTGCCGCGGCCCCGGAGCGTCGGGGAGCAACCGCGCGAGCCTCTGCGCGACCTGGCTCGGATGGGGACAGGTCGCCGACCCCTCAACCCCCACGGCGGCAACGAGCAGGGGTACCACAGCCACCATGGCAAGGGATCCCATGCGGGTGAACGCTCTTCCTGGGCTACCCGCTGCCAACGAGGTCGAACATCTGCCCCACACCCTTGGCGCGTGCCACCTCGTAGAGCGCCTTGGCCAAGGCCACGTCCTGCACCGCCAACCCCGTCGAGTCGAAGATCGTGATCTCGTCGCCCTTGCGGCCCGCCTTCTTCCCCGCCACCACTTCGCCCAGCGTGCCCGCGATCTGCTCCTTCTGCAGCTTCCCGTCGTGCAGCGGCACGTTCACCTCGCCTGAGTGCAGCGCCTGCTCCTCGTCGTCGATGAAGATCCGCCCGTCCACCAGGATGCGCGGATCCAGTTCCTGCTTGCCCGGTGCATCCGCCCCCATCGCGTTGAAGTGCGAGCCCGCTCGTACCCACTCGCGCTTCACCACCGGCGCGCGCACCGGCGTGGACGTGCACACGATGTCCGCACCCGATGCCTCCTGCATGCTCACCACGCGCCCGCCCTTCTCCTTCTGCAGCGCCTGTGCCGCCGCATCCGATGCATCCGCCAGCAGAAGCTCGAGCCCCTCGAACAGCGCGCGGTGCGCGTCGATCAGCACGCGCGCCTGCACGCCACACCCCACCAACCCCAGCGTGCGCGGCTTCGAGCGCGCCAGGTACTTCGACGCGACGCCTCCCGCCGCTCCCGTGCGCCACGCCGTCAGCAGCGTCCCGTCCATGATGGCCAGCGGCGAGGCCGTCTCCGGATCGCTCAGCACGTACACCGCTCGCACCGTCGGCAGCTGGTGCTTCTCCGGGTTGCGCGGGTGCGCGTTCACCCACTTCACTCCCGCCGCGCCGTCCAGGAACGCCGGCATCGCGCGGAAGTCGCCGTCGTACTTCGGCAACGAGAGGTACACCTTCGCGGGCATGAGGGCTTCGCCCGAGCCGTGCGCGCGGAAGGCGCGCTCCACGGCCGTCAGGCCCAGGTCCACTGAATAGATGCTTCGGAGGTCATTCGCGCTGAGGAGGAGAGTCGGCATGCGCGCCTTATAGCGGGGCAAAACCCCGCAGCAAGCGGTGTGGACAGCTCAGCGCTTTTATCCGGCTTCCCCACTTGTTCCGAATGAACAGAAGGAAGTAGGAGTCCCGCTTTCACGGGTTGTATTGCCCGTCCCCTCGCCAGTCCGAGCACCCCACCGCTCGAAGTCGCAGCGCCCTGGAGCCCCCATGAGCCACCGCCTCGCCTCCGTCGCCGCCCTCGCTGTCTCACTCCTGGCCCTCGTCCGCTGCGCGCCACCGGACTCCGCCGCCGAGCCGGACCTCTCCCCCGGCACGAGCACCCAGGCCCTCAGCCCCGGCGGAGGCCTGCGCTTCATGACGTACAACATCAAGCACGGAGAGCTCAGCAGCCTCGAGGCCATCGCCAGCGTCATCAACGGCCAGGCGCCAGACCTCGTCGCGCTGCAAGAGGTGGATGTCCTCACCAACCGCTCGGGCAACGTGGATCAAGCCACTCGCCTGGGCCAGCTCACCGGCCTGTACTCCGCCTTCGTGCCCTCGCTGCTCAGCTATGACTCGGGCCAGTACGGACTCACGCTCCTGTCCCGCTACCCCATCCTCACCTCGCAGCGCATCGCGCTCCGATCCGCCGCCGAGCAGCGCATCCTCGCTCTTTTCGAGGTGCAACTGGATGCCCAGCACGTCATCCCCGTGGGCGTCACCCACTTCGGCACCACCAGCGCCTCCGAGCGCCTCAACCAGGCCGATGACATCAAGGCCGCCCTCACCGGCAAGCCCTGGGCGCTGCTCGCGGGCGATCTCAACGCCTCGCCCTCTGAGTCCGGCATCACCAGCCTGCTCCAGCAGTTCACCGATGCGTGGACCCGCGGCGGCTCGGGCAGCGGCTACACCATTGACGCCCTCTTCCCCACCAAGCGCATCGACTACGTGATGCTCGGCTCCGCCTGGAGCTCTCCGCTCACCGCCAGCGTCGTCAGCGCCTCGTCCCAGTCCGATCACCGCCCCGTGGTGGCCACCCTCATCCTCCCGTGGAGCCAGACGCTGCTGGGCGATCGCGTCCCGGGCACCGCCGTCCAGGCGGACACCAAGGCCGTCGAGGTGGGCGTGCGCTTCCGCAGCAACGTCCCCGGCACCATCGAGGCGCTCCGCTTCTACCGCGGCACGGCCAACTCCAGCGGCTACGTGGCCCACCTGTGGAGCAGCACCGGCACGCTGCTGGCCCAGGTCTCCGTCCGCGACGGCCGCATCCCCGGCTGGCAGGAGGGCACGCTCTCCACTCCCGTCGCCATCGCCGCCGGGCAGACCTACGTCGTCTCCTACTACACCTCCAACGGCCAGTTCGCTCGGGACGTCAACGGGCTCACCAACGCCATTGTCAGCGGCAACCTCACCGCGCCGGGCAGCGCCAGTGTGGGCGGCAACGGCGTCTACGTCTACGCCACCGGTGGGGGCTTCCCAACCAGCTCCTACAAGGATGCCAACTACTGGGTGGACGTCCGCTTCAAGCCCACTCCGTGAACAGTGGTACCTTGAGGCCATGGCGCCGTCAGACCGATACCGCGACATTCCACTGACCCTCAGCCAGGAAGGAAAGGAATCCCCCGAGGCCGGGGACTCCCAGGGAGGCAACGTCCATGAGACGCTCCCCTACGAGCACGCGCGCCGCCCTGACGGACTGCCCACCGTTCGCCGCTTCCGCCTCACCGTGGTGGAGGGCCCAGGCCTCGGCACCGTCTGGGAATCCGCCTCCACCACGTGCTCCATCGGCTCGCACCCGCTCAATGACTTCCCGTTGGATGACTCAACCGTGTCGCGCTTCCACTGCGAGCTGCGCCTCAGCCCGCGCGGCCCGCTGGTGAAGGATCTGGAGAGCACCAACGGCGTCATCATCGATGGGGTGCAGGTGGTGGAGGGTTTCCTGCGCGGAGGCAGCCTGCTGCGGCTGGGCCGGGCCGTGCTGCGCTTTGACTTCAGTGCGGAGAACAACCGGCTCCAGCTCTCCGAGCACACCCGCTTTGGCTCCCTGGTGGGCAACTCGGTGGCCATGCGCCAGTGCTTCGCGTTGCTCGAGCGCGCCGCCTCCCGCGACGTGACGGTGCTGCTCGAGGGAGAAACGGGCACGGGAAAGAGCCAGGCGGCCCAGGCCATCCACGAGGCCAGCTCCCGGCGCGACAAGCCCTTCATCGTGGTGGACTGCGGCGCCATCCCCTCCAACCTGCTGGAGAGCGAGCTGTTCGGCCATGAGAAGGGTGCCTTCACCGGCGCCATGCTCCGCCGCGCTGGCGCCTTCGAGGAGGCTCACGGTGGCACTGTCTTCCTCGATGAGATTGGCGAGTTGCCCGCCGAACTCCAGCCCAAGCTGCTGCGCGTGTTGGAGAACCGGGAGATCCGCCGCGTGGGCAGCAACACCTACCAGTCCGTGGACATCCGCCTCATCGCCGCCACCCACCGCGAGCTGCGCACTGAAGTGAACGCGGGCCGCTTCCGCTCGGACCTCTTCTTCCGGCTGGCGGTGCTGCGCATCCCCATGCCCTCGCTCCGCCAGCGCCCCGAGGATCTACCGATCCTCGTCGAGAGGATCCTCGACTCGATGGGCGAGGCGGTCGAGGACACCGGCGCGCTGCGCACCCCGGAGTTCATCTCGCGGGTGCAGCACGCGGCGTGGCCGGGCAACGTGCGAGAGCTGCGCAACTATCTGGAGCGGTGCCTCGTCTTCGAGGACGCGGTGGCGCTGTCCGAAGAGGAATCCCACGCCAGCGGCTCGGTGGAGGTCGACCCCTCCCAGCCCTATGCGGAGCAGCGCCGCCGCATCACGGACGACTTCGAGCGGCGATACCTGCGCGCTCTGCTCGAGAAGCACCAGGGCAAGGTGGCCCAGGCCGCTACCACCGCCGGAGTGGACCGCGTCCACCTGTACCGGCTGCTGCGCCGCCACGGCATCAAGCCGTGAACCTCAGCGACGGCCGGTGACTTGGACCAGGCCCGTCCCTCCTGCCGGCACGGGCTCGAAGTGGAACTGCGACTCCAGTCCCTGAAGCGCGGCGCCGGTAGCGGCCAGCCCATGGCCCGAGTGTAACGCCCACCCCGGTAGCCACAACAGCCCGCTGCCCTCGGCGGGAGTGGTCCCCGCCAACTCTCGCGACGGCGGTGCCTCGTCCACATGCACCGTCAGGCTCAGCCTCACCCGGCGCGACGGAGAGAGCGCTCCCGCGTACTCCAGCAGATCCAGCGCCGCCGCCAGCACCCGGGCCCGTGAGGCCTGTGCCTCGGTCACGCCCTCGGGCAGTGGCGCCGCCGCGAGCAGACACCCTGCCCCGTCCACCTTTACCTCCAGCCCCGCCACCCGCGCCACCGCGCCCGCGCGCTCCAGCACCACATCCAACTGATCCAGGGCCGTGGCGTCCGGCTCGCCTTCCACGTGCGCTTCCACGTACAGCGCCACCGCCCGCGCCCTGCGCGCCAGCCCCTGTTCTCCCCGCACCGCGCGCCGCAGGTCCTCCAGCACCTCGTCCACGTCCGCGTAGCGATCCTCGCGCCGCTTCTGCAGACAGCGGATCACCACGGCATCCAGCGCGGCGAGCACTGGAGCGCGCTCGCTGACTCGCGGAGGAGGCGTATGCAGGTGCTGCTCCTCCACCTCGTGCGAGGTGCTCCCCTGGAAGGGCGGCTGCCCGGTGAGGAGCTGGAAGAGGAGCACGCCCAGCGCATACAGGTCCGTGCGCGGATCCGGAATCTCTCCTCGGATCTGCTCCGGCGCCATGGACAGCGGCGTGCCCAACACCGCGCCGGTCTGCGTCAGCGTGGAGGCCCCCGGCGCACCCTCGGTCAAGCCCTTGGCCACCCCGAAGTCCACCAACTTCACGCGGGCCTCCGCTCCGCCCTGCAGCCGCATCACGTTCTGCACCTTCAGATCGCGGTGCACCACTCCCGCCTCATGCGCGGCCCGCAGCGCGGCGCCCACCTGCTCCAGCACCTCCAGCGCCTCGGAAGCCGACAGCGGCCCTCGCGAGGCCAGCTCGGCCGCCAGATCCCGGCCCTCCAGCCACTCCATGGCGATGAAGGGCCGTCCGTCCGCCAACTCCCCGTACCCGAGCACGTCAACGATGTGCGGATGGCGCAACCGCTGGAGCGTCTCCGCCTCCCGGCGGAAACGGCGCAGCGCGGTGTGGGCCTCGGTGAACTGCGAGCGCATCACCTTCAACGCCGTGGGAGCCCCGGTGCGCGCGTCCCTCGCGCGGTACAGCATGGAGACCGGCCCCCGGTAGTGGAGCTGCTCCACCACCCAGCCGCCCACCAGCGCGCCCGGGGCCAGTTCCTCTCCGTAGAGCGATTCCTCTCCACCGGGCGGCATGGGTTCCTTGTACCGCTGCTACCTCCTCTTGCACAGGTCCGGCTTGCCGTTGCTGCTGACCACGTCACACGCCCCGTGGAGGAAGACGGTGACCGGCTCCTTCCACTGCACGCCCGAGGGATCCCGGCATTTCTCGTAGTCACCATCCCCATCCACTCGCGGGCCGTCGTCCGTCGCGCACATGGAGTTGGGGAAGATGGGGTGGGCGGAGTCCAGGCACGCTCCGGCGACCCTGGCGGCGCAGTTGGCTCCCGAGCCCGGCAGCGCGCACACCCGGTAGGTGGCGAGGGCCAGGCCGTTCGTCCACCCCGAGTCGTAGCAGGAGAACATCTTGCGATAGACCGAGCCCTGCACCACCGCATCTCGGATGTACACCTGATCCTTCTCCACGTAGACCTCGGTCCCCAGCGACTTCGGATCGAAGATCGTCCCGTAGTAGGCCCCTTCACGCACCGCGAAGGTCTGAGCCTCGGACAGCCGATAGTTGGCCGGAGCGGCCACCTGCACCGTGCCCGAAGCCGCGAGGCTGCTCTCGTAGGAGGCCTTCATCACGCTGAAGTACCCCGACGCGGGGCAGGCGAACGCCACCGCGGGAGCCGTGGTGCTGCAGCTGCCCTCGCTCTGCCCCAGCATCCGCGCCCCGCTGCCGTCGCAACCGGAGGTGCCCTCGCACACCCGGAGCACCAGCCGACCCAGGCTCGTGGAGCCCAGCACGGGGCCCGTGCACTCATCGGGCGCGGGGCCTCCCGCTCCCAACCGCACCGCGCTGCCCGGCGTGCAGCTCCCGATGGCATCCACCGTCCAGCCGCAGTCTCGCGTGACGCCCGGGGTACTCGCCACGCAGGCGCTGAAGCTCGCCACCTGCGTCGAGCAGTATGGCTCATACCTGGAGGGGCTCGTAACGGGCTCCAGTGCATAGGCCGTCGGATCCGTGGGGTGCTCGCCGCGCACGGACAGCTCCACCCGCCGGCCAAAGGCGTTGTTGCGCGCCAGGAGGCAGGCCGACACCCGCTCCAGGCACCCCTGCGTGGGCGCCGTCATGAGCCACGCGGGGCACAAGCCCATGGACCCGTACCAGACCTCCTGCATGTTGGTCAGCGGGTTGGTCCACTTCAGCCCCTGCCCCTCCTCCAGCGCGCAGCTCACCAGGTAGCTCATCAACTGTTGCGCGTTGGGATCCCGGAGCTGGGTGTTGATGTAGGGATGACCCGGCGGAAAGAAGAGCTCGTTCAACGAGTTCATGCCCATCAGCTCGTTGGCCGTGCGGTTCGTCGTCAGGGCGTTGAATACCAGCGCCTGCGTCGTCAGCGAGTTCGGAATCCGGATCGCATCCTCGCGCGTCGTCACCACCGGCTCGCCCTCGTCTCCGGCCTCGCCAGGCAGCGCCTGTCCACACCCCACCAGGACCAGCACCACCGACACCCCGAGCCCGCGAATGCACTGCCCCCAGGAACGAGCACGCGCCGCCATGAGTACTTCCTCCGTATCAAGCTCAGTCATCACTGCAAGCCCTGGAAAGCACGTAGCGCGCCAACTCGTGAGGGAGGGTGATTCCAGACGGAGGCGCGAGGTGAGCGTACGGAGGCTGTAGCGCGGCGGGTTACGCGCACGGACACACGTGTAACTCTCCGCGCTACACCCGCTCGCTCAGCGCCTGGCGCAGGGGGTGTAAGCGCGCGCGCCACAAGGGAGCTCCTTCCACGGCGCGCTCCGCTCGCGCGAGCCACTCTCGTGCCTCCCCCAGGCGCCCGGACCGCAAAGCGCCACGCGTCACCTGGAGCAGGATCTCTGCCATCTCATCGGCCGAGGCGTAGGACTCGGCCTCGGCCACCAGGGTCCGCCAGGCTTCCCCCTGGGAGGTGCCCGTAGAGGCCTCCTGGACCGCCAGCTCCACCAGCCGGCGCATGATGGCGGTGGGCGGCAGGGACTCGGGGGAACAGCGTTCCTGGATCCACCGGAGCTGGTGCACCGCCTCGGCCGTGTCTCCCAGGGCCATGGCGATCCGGGCGATCAACAGCGCGTCCACGGGCACGGGGTGCTCCTGGAAGAAGCGCATCCCCAGCTCGTGCGCGCGACGGGCCAACGGCAGGGCCTCTTCCAGCCGGCCCTGCATGTAGAGCACCTCGGCGAGGTTGAAGGTGGACCAGCGCTCCACCTGGGCATGACCGAGTTCGCGCCCCAGCGCCATGGCGCGGCGTAGATCCGCCTCCATGCGCGCCACGTCTCCCTGCTTGAGCCACAAGAGCACCCGCGCGGTGCACGTGGCCGCCAGGTGCAGGGCGTCCCCCGCCTCCTCGCAGCGGGCGAAGGCCTCCTCGAAACACGCGGCCGCCTCCTCCGTGCGATCCAGGAAGGTCAGCGCCGAGCCCCTCATCGCCAGGGCAACCACGTGAGTCTCATGGTCGCGCGCCATCTCCGCTCCCTCCGCCGCGGAGCGCAGGACACGGGCCGCGGGCTCCCACTCTCCCAAGCGCACGTGCAGCCGTCCTCGAGCCAGGGTGCAGCGCAGCGACAGGCGAGGCTCATCCAGCCGCTCGATGCGATCCATCGCCTCGCGGGTGCAGGCCGCGGAGCCCTCCACATCCTCCATCCAGTCGCGCGCGGTGGCCTCCTCCAGCAGCAGGTCGACGACGCGCGCCTCATCCTTCAAGGCCTCGGCCAGGGCGCGCGCGGCGGACAGATCGGCCAGGCCCTCGCGAAAGAGCTGGAGCCGGTGGCGCACGCGGCCTCGTCCCGCCAGCGCCTGGACACGCAGGGCCTTCTGAGACTCGGGGAGCAGCGCAAGGGCTCGCGTGTAGAACTGCTCGGCCTCCACCAGCGAGTGCGCACTCCGATCCTCCTCCGCCAGTTCGAGGAAGGCCTTGGCGGCGTCCAGATGGGCACCACAGTGGGCAGCGTGGTGCGCGCGACGGCGCCGAGCTGAGGGCCCCTCACCCTGGAGGGAGCGCAGGGCAGCGGCATGCAGGGCACGGCGGGTGGACGGGGGCAGCGCCGCCTCCAGGGCCTGGCGCAGCAGGGGGTGCCGGAAAGTGTAGCGTCCCGCACCCGTCGAGCGCAGCAACCCCGCGCGAGCCAGGCGCGCCAGCCCCGTCCCCGCATCCCACGAGGCCACGCGCTCCACCTCCTCGCGGGCCTCCAGGTGCCGCAGCGCCGCGTCCACCCGAGTCACCTCCACTTCGTTGCCCAACACCGCGCACAGCCTCGCCAGGGTCTGGTGGACCTCGGGGAGCTCGGCGAGCGCGCGCGTGGCCAGGCGCTCGAAGAGCGGCGTCACCGACACATCCAGCAGCGCATCCGGGGCGAGGTACCACCCGCCTCCGGGAGAGGCCCGCACCGCCCCCGCGGCCCGCAACGCACCGGTCAGCTCCACGAGCGACAGCGGCACTCCCTGCGCGAGCTGCTCCAGGCGCGCAAGGACGGGCTCGGGGATGAGCTCGACCGGGTGGAGCAAGGACGTCAATAGCGCGCGGCTCGCCTCGGGAGACAGGGGTGGCAGCGAGTGGCGGGACACCCGGGCACTGCGCTCGCCGAAGTGGGGGCGTAGACCCAGCACCGAGGGACGCCCCGCCACGCAGATCCACAACGGAGCCTGGGTACCCCCCAGGGTGGCCATCTCCAGCATGTCCAGACTGGTGGGATCGGCCAGGTGCGCGTCGTCCACGAGCAGCACCCGGGGCACCTCTCGCGCTCGCTGGCGCAGACTCTCGGCCAGGGCGCGCGCGGAGGCGTGACGCTGGGCTCCCGAAGAAGCCCGCCCAGGAGTGAGCGGCGCTTCACTCCCGGCGGCTACACTCCCCAACGCCTGAAGCAGCATGTCCGGCGAGGTGCTGTCTGGTGGCAACGCCCGGAGGCTTAGCACCTGGGTCCGCCCCTCCGCGCCCAACCGAACGGCGAGAGCCTCCAGCAGACGCGTCTTCCCGTGACCGACGTCGCCCGTCAGCACACAGAGCCCGGGCACCCCCTCGGTGAGACAACGTGTTGCCTCCTCGTGCAGTTCCGCGAGCAGTTCCTCCCGTCCCACCAGCGGTGGAGACTCCGAAGAGGAAGAGAACGAAGTTCCACTATCGAAGACCCGGAGGAACACGCCTCCCGAGCCTGGCCGCGTGGCCCGGGCATCGAGGCGCGCCGCAGCCTCGGAGGTGACGCACACCTGGCCCGCGATGAGCTCCACGGGCCACCATCGCTCGGGGGCTTCCAGGGCGCTGCCGGCCACCCGCGTGGTCGCCGCTCCCGGTCTCACGTGCAGTTCGGCCAGGTGGAGGATCGCGGCGGCCTCTCCGCCCTCGACGAGTTTCCGTGCCACGAGCGAGGCTGCTCTCAAGCTGGCCTCGGCGGAGAGGGACTCGGGAAAGGCGAGGAGGTAGCCGCTCGCCCACGCTCGCGCCAACGTGCCTCCGTGAGGATCCACCGCGGCGAGCAGCGCATCCACGGGCGCGTTCGTCCGGACGCCCAGGAGCGCCACCGGCCAAAGGCCCACCCCCGAGTTCACGGGCGCCGCGGGGCTGGGAGCCACCTCCGGAACGAGCGGCCCTGTGACATGACAGGCTGCCTCGAAGGCCGCGAGTACCTCACCAGCGTGGGCGAAGCGGCCCGCCGGGGCCTTGTCCAGGCACCGCCGCAGGACCTCGTCCAATGCGGGCGGCACCTGGGCGCGTTCGGAGACGCGAGGAGGGCGAAGGCTGACATGCCCGTGACGAACCTCATCCGCGGTTCCGGTGAAGGGCGGAGCCCCCGTCAGCAGCTCGAAGAGAAGGATGCCGAGCGCATAGATGTCCGCGGCCGTCCCCGCTTCCCGGGCATCCAGGCACTGCTCGGGCGCCATGTACACGGGAGTGCCGAGCCGCTGGCCCTCGCGGGTGATCTCGTTGGACGCCTCGGCCTCCGCGCCTCCAGAGGTATCGAGGAAGCGCGCCAATCCGAAGTCGAGCAGGCTGAGCGCCCCACCCTCGCGCAGGAAGATGTTCTCGGGCTTGAGATCCCGGTGCGCCACACCGGCGGCATGCACGCGCTCGATCGCCGAGCACAGCCCCGCGAGCAGCTCGCGCACCCGAGGCACCGACGCGGCCCCATTCCCCGGGAGCGTGGCCATCCACGCGGCAAGCGTCTGCCCATGCAGCTCCTCCATCACGAGGAAGGGACGCCCGCTCACGGTGCCATGCTGGAACAGCTCGGGCACGGTGGGAGGACCGATGCGGCGCAGCGCGGCGGCCTCGCGGGCGAACCGCTCGAGGTGGGAGCCGAACCCAACCTTGAGGGCCACCTCGCGCCCCTCCACCTCCTGCGAGGCGGTGAAGACATGCGAGAAGCCACCGCTGCCCAGCACCGTGGCGACGCGCAGGCCAGGCACGCTCGGGAGCGCCAAGGGCTCGGGAGGCGGGGCTGGCGGGGGGCGCTCACCATGCACGGGGCACGCCGCGCCTGGGGCGAGACGGCGGTAGCAGGCCGGACAACGCATGGGATGCCAGGAAGGCTACCAGACTGAGTGCAGAGCGGCGATGACGCCGACGAGCCCCTCTCCCACGATGAGCCCGGCGGCCAGCGGCACCGCACGCCCCTCCACGGCGGAGGGACGTACACGCCGTGTCACGGCCATGGCCAGCCCTCCCAGGAAGAAGCTCACCGCCGTCGAAGCGGGCAGCAGACACGCCAACCCCATACCGAGCGGAGACGGAAACCAGCGCCGCCAGCGCTCGGGCAGCAGGTGCTCGGCCACGGTGAGCACGGCCGCGGCGAGCGCTGCCCACATCACGGCTGCTCGAATGGAGGGAGAGAGTCCGTCCAGACCCGCCGCGAGGACCTCGGCAACGCTCGCGGTGGTGAAGGCCCCGGGGGCTGGGAAGCGCGCTCCGCCCAGCGCGGAACGGTCGGGCACCAACAGATAGAAGAGGGGCACGACGACCACGGAGCCCACCACGGTCCCCACAAGCTGCGCGAGGAACTGGCGCCGAGGGTGAGCGCCGAGCAGGTGGCCCGTCTTCTGATCACTTAGGAGATCCGCCGAGGCGGCAGCCGCATTGACGGTGATGCTGGCCGTCACGAGGTTGGCCTCCACGTTGCGCGGCAGGAGCACTCCATAGGTGAGCTGTGTCACCTGCCCCAGCGCGCCCACGGGCGTGGCGTCCGTCTCGCCGGTGACGCGGCAGGACATGAGGCACAGGACGAACGAGAGCCCCACGGCGATCATCGCGTGAAGCACGGGTATGCCAAAGCCCACATAGGCCACGGCCACGGTGGCGGGAGTCAGCACACCAATGCCCGCGAGCAGCCAGCTCCCCGGCACCTGCAGTGCATCCACCGGCTGGGGCATCCGGTCCCGAGCGAAGACGACCCCTCGCAGCGCCCGCCCGAGCGTCCGCCCCTGAAAGGCGAAGTGCAGCAGCGACGACGTCGTCAGCGCGGCGGCGCCGGGCCAGAGCCCCCAGGTGAGGAGCGCCTCCACCCCACCCTCCACGGGGATGATGCCGGTGGAGATCAACCGAGGCGCCACCGCTCCATGAAACACCAGCGCGCCCAGCAACACCGACGCGGTGGTACGCAACCCCAGCAGCGCTCCAGCGCCCCAGGGCATCAGGCTCGTCTCCAGCGCGAACCCCAGGCTCGCCAGGGAAACTCCACCCAGCGACCCAGGCAGAGCCAACGCCACGGGGATGCGCCCCAGCGCTTCTCGTCCGAAGGTGATCACCCCGGCCACGAGCCCCCCGAGCCCCAAGGCCCGGAGCCGAGAAGCCGCCTTCTCCCCCTTCACGTGGAGCGAGTGCACGGTGACCGCGGCGGCGGTACCTGTGGCGAACGGCAGCTGCTCCCGGTCCACGAGTTGGCGCTTGAGCGGCACGGCGAAGAACACGCCCAGTGCGGACAGCAGGAACGTCCACGCCAGCAGCGTCCACACGGGAGGATGATGCCCCACGGTGAGCAGATATGCCCCCTGAGCGGACACCAACCCTCCCCCGGTGGCGTAGCCCGCCGCGGAGGCCACCGCCTGCGAGCAGCACGTCTCCAGCGGGGACAGGGACTCACCCGCCAGCCAGGGCACCACCCTCCGCCACATTCCGTGCGCCGCATACACCAGCAGTCCTGCCGTCACGGCCACGCCGAACTGGATGCCCATCTTCAACCCCGCATAGAGGTTGGTGGCGCACGTGACGAGGCCCACCGCGCTGCCCATCGCCACCGCACGCAGGGTGAGCTGCGGCAGCCGGTCTCCCTGGTACACCTCGCGCAGCCAGAAGGCGTCCACCTCTTCCGGAGTGCTACCGGGGACATGCAGCCGCATCTCCGAGGAGGACGGGGGCGCTGCGTCCTCGGGCTCGAGGCGAGGGGCGGGCTGGGCCATGGGGGAGCCGCCATCCTGCCACCGTGAAACCGCATGCACGAACGGTCCATTGGCGGACTGTAGGCAGAGGTACCCGTAGCGGAATATTTCCCGGTCGATAGAATCCGACCCGTTCCCGACTTTACTGCTTTTCCCACTAAGGAGGATTCGGATTCACTCTGAGTGGCACTTGCAGTCGCTGATCAACACCAAGAGCGTTGATACACTGAACATACTTTCACCAACGACCGAGCAACTTTCCGCCTGGTCGAGTAGGGTGCACCGCCATGACGCCAGAGAAGCTCGTCCACGCACAGACCGTCGAAGCGCTGTTCGGCCGTGCCTTCGAGAACCGCCTGACGCCGGCTTGCCGTGAGGCCCTCAAGCGGGTTGGGTTGGACCTGGATCGAAAGTTGGAGCGGTCCTACACGTTGGATCAATGGAAGGACTTCCTGCGGGTCGCCGCGGCCCACATCTATGGAGGCGTGCCGGCCGAGGCCGCGTACTACTCGCTGGGTGAGCGCTTCATGGATGCGTGGTTCGGGACGTTCTTCGGCAAGGCGCTGCTGGGAGTGGCCAAGCTGGCGGGCCCCCGGCGGATGCTCCTGCGCGCGGGCACCGGCATCCGGGCGGGCAACAACTTCAGTGAAGTCCGCGTCGTGGAGCGGAGCCCCACCTCAGTAGAGCTGTGGATCAATGATGTGATGGCGGATCAGCCCACGTTCGCGGCGGGGATGCTGTCTCGAGCGGTGGAGCTGGCCGGCGGCTGGCGCGTGGTGGCCATCCCCGAGGGCTTCGACGGAACGTCCTGCACGCTGCACATCCGCTGGTCCGAAGTGCCCGTCGTGGCGACCCTCAACGGGAACGCCACTGCGGATGGGCAAGCAGCCGCGCCTCGACCTCGGGCGTGAGTTCGGCCCCGTGGGGTGCGCGGGAGGAGGAGCGGCGCCACCGCTCCACCCACCGCTCTCCCAGGGGAGCCTCCAGGGACTCCAAGCGGGTTGAGGCCACCGTGGTCTCCCCCTTCGTACCGGTGGACACACCGGCACCCACGTAGAAACCCGCCAGTAGCAGCGTCACCCGCGTCGGCGTGGCGGCGCTGTAGGTCATCAGCAGAGCCCCCTCCCCCTCCTCGCGGCAGTGCGCGCGGACCCGCGCGAGCACACCCTCCGTCCACATCTCCGGGTTGGACGCCGGAGAGAAGGGATCGAAGTACACGAGGTCCGCGGGCGGCAGGGGCTGCTCCAGGTGGCCGATGGCATTGCCCAACAGGAGCCGCCAGCGAAGGCCCTCCCCTTCCCACACCCCGTCTCGCATGAGGGCTTCGGCCGCATCGCGGAAGGGCTGGAGGAAGGGAAAGCCTGCCGCATCGGCCAGGGCCAGCCGGAGCGGTGCGAGATCCACCTCCAGGCTCACCACTTCCAGCGGCCTGCGGCGCTCGGCCCCCAGCGCTCGGGCACACGAGAGCGCGGCCACCGCGTTGGTCGCGGCGCCCAGTCCCACATCAAGGATGACGAGCGGTGAACCCGGCTGGAGCAAGCGCTCGGCCAGACGGGGCTGCTCCACATAGAGCCGGAGCGCCTCCTGCCATGGCCCTACACTGGGGTGCATCACCTCGCCGTGCCCCAGGTGCCTCACGGCACGAGAGCCGTTGCGCAGGGTGACCAGCTCGAAGTCGCCGTCACGGGGATTGCTGTCGGCTCCGGGCGCCTCGTTCGGAGGTGACATCGCGCGTTCAGCCCACTTCCTTCAACGTGACGGCGTCGGGAGAGACATCTCCGCGCAGATCCTTCGGCGGAGCGATGGCCGCCCTCAGCTCGGAGTACACCTGGGCATAGGAACCCTTGAGGATCGCCTCGCGCAGCCGGCCCATGAGCAACTGGTAGTGACGCACGTTGTGGACGGAGAGCATCCGCGAGCCCAGGTGGTGCTTGCCCCGCATCAGGTGATGCAGGTAACCGCGCGTGTACTTCTTGCAGATGAGACAGTCACAGGCCGGATCCAGCGGCGAGTCATCCAGCTGGTAGACCATGCGGGTGATCCGGACCAGGCCCTGGAACGTGTAGGCATAGCCCTGCTGCGCCATCTTCGTGGGGATGATGCAGTCGAACATGTCCACGCCCCGCATCACCGCCTCGACCAGATCCATGGGAGTCCCCACGCCCATGAGGTAGCGCGGCTTGTCCGTCGGCAACGAAGCCGTCACGCGCGCCGTCATCGTCTCGCGCTCCTCCTTGGACTCCCCCACCGCCAGCCCACCAATGGCGAAGCCATCAAAAGGATGCGGGGTGAGGAAGGCGGCGCTCTCGTCTCGCAGGCGCGGGTGCACCCCGCCCTGGACGATGGCGAAGAGGGCCTGGCCGGTGGACTTCTTCTCCTTGGCCGCCAGGCTGCGCAGGGCCCACCGGTGGGTGCGCTCCATGGCCTCTCGGGTACCCGCCTCGTCCGTGCGCGAGTCGATGCACACGTCCAGCACCATCATGATGTCCGAGTTGATCGCCTGCTGCATGGCGATGCTGGACTCGGGGCTGAGGAGCTGACGGCTGTTGTCGTAGAAGCTGCGGAAGTGCGCGCCCTTCTCCTCGATGAGCCGGTCCTCCGGCAGCGAGAAGATCTGGAACCCACCCGAGTCCGTGAGCACCGCCCCATCCCACTGCATGAAGGGGTGGATGCCGCCGAACTTGCGGAACACCTCGGCGCCGGGCCGGAGCATGAGGTGGTAGGTGTTGGCCAGGAGGACCCGGGCCCCGGTGTCCCACACCTCCTCCATGCCCAGGTGGCGGAAGGCGGCATGGGTGGCCACCGGCATGAACATGGGGGTGGGGAACGAGCCCCGGCGGGTGTGCAGCACCCCGGCGCGGGCTCCAGTGGGATCTGTGGTGAGCAGCTCGAAGCGGACAGCCATTGGAGGCGCCTTATACCTGTGGAGCGACCGGTTCACCCGGACGATGTAAGCGCCCCTCCCCCCGCCCGGTTTCCGGACGGAGCGCCGGGCGCCAGTCCCATCCCACACCCGCCCCCTGCCCGAAAGCACCGGGTCGCCTGCAGGGGGGCATGAACGCTTGAGGCAGCGCGTTAAAAGGTCTCCACACCGTACCTTTAGCGGTGTTATTGCCCGCGCACGCCCATGTTCACCATCATCAACGTCTCCAAGGCCTACGGCCCCAAGAAGCTCTTCGAGGAGGTCAACGTCGCCTTCTCGCCCGGCCGCCGCTACGGCCTGACCGGCCCCAACGGGGCGGGCAAGTCCACCTTCATGAAGATCCTCGCGGGGGATGAGGAGGCGGACATGGGCACGGTGTCCCGGCCGAAGCGGCTGGGCATCCTGCGGCAGGACCACTTCCGCTACGAGGACACGCGCGTGCTGGACGTGGTGCTCATGGGCAACAAGCCCCTGTGGGACGCCATGCACGAGAAGAACACGCTGCTGGCCAAGGCGGACATCACCGAGGAGGACGGCAACCGGCTGGGCGAGCTCGAGGGTGTCATCGCCGAAGAGGACGGCTACGTCGCCGAGAGTGACGCGGCCACGCTGCTGGTGGGTCTGGGCATCGCGGAGCAGTTCCACGAGGGCCCCATGCGACAGCTCACCGGCGGCCTGAAGCTGCGAGTGCTGTTGGCGCAGGCGCTGTTCGGCAAGCCCGAGGGCCTGCTGCTCGACGAGCCCACCAACAACCTGGATATCGAGTCCATCCGCTGGCTGGAGAACTTCCTGAAGGAGTACCTGGGCGTGCTGATCACCATCAGCCACGACCGGCACTTCCTCAACGAGATCTGCACGCACATCGCGGACATCGATTACGAGACGATCATCCAGTACACGGGCGGCTACGACGAGATGGTGCACCAGAAGGCCCAGCTGCGCAGCCGCGTCGAGTCCGAGGTCAGCGAGAAGAAGAAGAAGATCGCCCAGTTGCAGGACTTCGTGGCGCGCTTCCACGCGGGTACTCGCGCCAGCCAGGTGCAGAGCCGCATCAAGCAGATCGAGAAGCTGCGCACGGATGACCTGAAGCGCTCGAACATCGCGCGGCCGTTCATCCGCTTCGACCAGAAGCAGGCCAGCGGCAAGCAGACGCTGATGATCGAGGGCATCCACAAGACCTTCGACGGCGTGCCGGTCATCAAGCCATTCAACTCGCTGGTGGTGAAGGGCGAGAAGATCTGCGTCATCGGCCGCAACGGCGTGGGCAAGTCCACGCTGGTGAAGATGATCGCGGGGCAGTTGGAGCCGGACGGCGGCAGCATCAAGTGGGGCCACCAGGCGTCCATGGGCTACCTGCCGCAGGACCACCACGGCACCATCCGCAAGGACACCACGGCGTTCGAGTGGCTGCGCGACATCAACGTCAAGCTCACCAACGAGGAGATCTCCGGCGTGCTGGGCCGGATGCTGTTCTCGGGTGAGGAGCGGATGAAGCCCACCAACACCCTCTCCGGAGGCGAGACGGTGCGGCTGCTCCTGTGCAAGCTGATGCTGACGCAGGACAACGTGCTGGTGTTCGACGAGCCCACCAACCACCTGGACCTGGAGTCCATCAGCGCGCTGGCCGAGGGCCTGAAGAGATACGAGGGCACAGTCATCGTCGTGACGCACGACCAGGAGCTCATCTCCGAGGTGGCCACCCGCATCTGGTCGCTGAAGGAGGGCAAGGAGGTGGTCGACTACAACGGGCCCTTCCAGGAGTTCCTGGAGAAGCACTCGGCCGACACGGTCATCCGGCGGCGCTAGGCGAGCGCTCTGGCCCCCGTGCTAGGATCCGCCCCGCCATGCTGAGAAAGACCTTCAAGCTGTTGAATGACCTGCGCCGCCTGCCAACGCTCCTCGAGAACGTGGCAAATGCGGCGAATGCGGCGTCCGCTTCCCAGGCGCCGGCCTCGTTCACTCCCTCGGTCAACGACCCCAACCGTGCGCCCAACCCCTTCTACCGGGTGACGGTGTCGCACCTGAGTGCGTTCATGGGGCTGTCGGAGCGGGCCAAAGCCGCGCTGGACGACATGAGCCGCGACGAGGGCTTCTCCGGCAATGCGGACCCCAGCATCCTCAGCCTCATCGACGCGCTCATCTCCGGCAATGCCAAGACGCGGGTGCTCCAGCTGGGCACGCTGGTGGGCTTCTCGACGGTGTTCGTCGCTGGAGCCCTGCAGCGCGTGAGCAACGTCACCGGGTCCTCCGTCCGGCTCGACACGGTGGACTGTGATGCTCCGAAGCAGGCGCGCGCCGCTCGCTACGTCAACGCCGCCGGGTTCGGCGACATCGTCCGCTTCCACGATGGCTTCTCGACGGACCAGAAGATCATCGATCGCCTGCGCGACGAGACGTACGACGTCATCTTCATCGACTCCAGCCACAACTACAGCCAGACCCTGATCGAGATCGACATCTACTGGCCGAAGGTGCGTCCCGGCGGCTACATGCTCTTCCACGACGCGGGGAGTGTGGCGGCCAACTACGATCCGCAGAAGGAAGGCGGAGTCCGCAAGGCGCTCGACGAGTGGCTGGCGAAGCGCCCCACGGATCTGCACTCGCACATGCTGCTGGAGCCGCCCTACTGGGCCAACCCTTGCGGTGCTTTCTGGGCTGTGAAGGCCGCGCCGACTGCAGTCTCCTGAGACGCGAGACAAGAGGCCGGTGGGCTGGCTGCGGCCCATCGGCGGACAGTGCTAGCGTGCCTGCTCCTCACCCAAGGAGGCACCATGTCTCGCACTGCTTGGAAGTTCCTGCTGCCCGCCCTGCTGCTCAGCACCGCTGCGCTCGCCGCTGGCTCGGCCGATGTGAAGGTGGGTACCGCCATCGAGAAGTATGAGGTGACCGGAGCCTCGGACACCTTCAAGGTTGCTCCCGAGACGAAGCTCTACGCGGGCACCAAGATCACCGGCATCGAGAACGACAAGGTCACGGTCGTCTTCGAGAAGGACGGCAAGGAGGCATCGCGGGTGGAGCTGAAGGTACCGCGGACGCCCTACCGCACCCACGCATACAAGACGATCCGCGCGGGTGACTCCGGTACCTGGACGGTGAAGGTGCTGGGCCCGGATGGAGCGGAGATCGGCTCCTCCAAGTTCCAGGTGGAAGTCTCCGGCTGACACCTGCCTGCGGCTCAGGGGCGTGTGACGATCACGCCCCCCTTCCCTACGGCGACGACGCGAGTCCCATCCGACATGATCCGGGAGGGAGAGACCGTGAGGTGGGGATCCTCGAGGGACCAGCTCGCCCCATCGGTCGAAGTGGCAATCACCGGAAGCGATGACTGAGCGTCCCGGCCCAAGAGGAAGAAGCCGGAGTCATCGCTGATCACGGAGAGCCACTGCACATCCGGGGTGGAGTGAAGGGCCCACGCCACTCCATCGAGCGACGTGTAGATGCTCTTCCTGGCCACGGCGACGAACTGCCCGTGTGCGTAGATGACATCCTGGAGAGAAACGGGAGTGCGCACCCCCGACAGCAACTGCCAGTCCCCAAAGGTGCTGGCGACGTAGATCAACCCTCCCGGCCCCAAGGGAAATCCGTGAGGGTGGATCCCCACCCAACGAGAGGCTCCCACGGCGAGCCCTTGGGGTCCCCAGGGGATCTCGTAGGAGACCGGAGTCCACGTCAGCCCATCGGGAGAGGTGGCCCCACCCTGCTCGCCACTCACCGCGAACAGCTCTCCATTCGAGGCCACATCGGACAGGCGGATATCCCTTCCACTGCTCCGCAGCTCCCACTGCTCGCCATCCGCGGAGAGGAGCACACCGCCCGCCTGGCCCACCGCCATGAAGCGGCCCTCGAGGAACCGGACCTGGTTCAGGTCTTCAGCCGTTCCGGAGTTCCGCTTCGTCCACGTCACTCCATCGGGAGATGTCTGGATGGTCCCGTTGGCGCCGACCGCCACGAAGAGCGAGTTCCCCCTCGCGACACCGTTCAGGGCTCGCGTCGTGGGCTCTGCCTCCCTCCAGCTCACTCCATCCGAGGAGAGGAAATGGCTGGCCCCGCCAGCGATGCGCAGACTGCCCACCATGTTGATGGCGGTCAGGTCCTCGAGCGAGGGCACGGAGGCCGGAGCCCAGGACACGCCGTCCGGAGAGGTGAGCAACGTGCCCTTCTCTCCCACTGCGATGAACTGCGTGCCGTCGAAGAGCACGTCGTACAGGTACACGTGGACATCGGGGAGGGACGTCCAGTGGAGCCCATCCGAGGAGGTCTCGATGAAGCCCGAGTTCACGCCGACATAGGTGTTGGCTCCGAAGGCCACTCGCACGGGGAAGTCCGAGACGTCTCCATGCAGTGTCCAGGTGATGCCATCGGGCGAGGTGAGGCTCCCTGCAATGAACTGGCCCGCGGCGTAGATGACGGAAGTGAGATAGCGGCTCTGGCGAATCACCCGCGCCGTCCAGGTCACTCCGTCGGGGGACGAGAGGATGGAGCCCTGGTGAAGCGCACTGTCTCCTCCCACGGCGACGAAGATGGAGCCATTGAAGCTCACATCCTCCAACCCGTCCCCGATGGGCATGGGAGCCCAGGATGTCCAGATCACTCCATCGGGCGAGGAGAAAAGCTGGGGACCCGAGGAGTTGTTCACGCCTCCAGCCCCGACCGCCACGAAGATCCCCTGGCCGAAGGTGACGTCTCGCAGGCGGGCGTTGAGCTGGGCTTTGCGCTCCCAGATGCTCCCATCATGGGAGAGACAAACCTCGCCTTCGCTTCCCACACTCACGAAGGTGTCATGCCCGAAGGCAACTCCTCCAACAGACTGGAGACACTCCCGAGGACTCTGGCGGATCGTCCAGGGCATGCCGCCATCCGGAGGGGGGCCCTGAGGTCCTCCATCGGGAGGAGGCCCTGCGTCCGGGCTCTCGGGAGGAGTCGCTGCGTCCGGCTGACCGGAGGAAGGTGAGCCAGCGCAGGCCGAGAGCACGACAGCGACGAGCACAATCCAGGCAAGGAGAAGCGAGCGCGGCATGGCTGTCCTCAGTCAGGGCTGCCCAACACGGCACGCATCTCGGACAGATCGCGATCCAGCTCGGCCTTGCGTGCCGCATGCAGCTCGAACGAGGTGAAGGGCACCGCGTCGAACTCACGAGACGCCGAGGCCGCCACGCGCTCCAGGCCCTCGCGGGTGATGAGCCCCCGCCGAAAGGCCTCGGTGGCCGCGCCCACGTAGGTGTCGAAGACGAAGACGCCCTTCTGGGCCATGGCCTTGCGCTCGTCGGCGCTCATGTTCGTGACGTTGTGGATGAAGACGGCCTTCATGTCCGAAGGCGCCGTACCCACCGCCTTGGCTCCAAAGATCGCGTCGCCCTGGCCGCTGTCTCCGATGAAGACGCTCTTGTACTCGGGGAAGAGCTGGCGGTACTGCTGCCAGTTGTCGAACTTCTTCTCGGCGATGTTCGAGTTGCCGATGAGGTGCAGGAAGTCGCCCGAGAGCACGGTGGCGTTCTTCAGGCCGTTCTCGTCCAGCATGGCGCGGGTGAGGCCCTCCGCCAGTCCGGCTCGATCGTAGGGCCGAGCGGAGAGAAAGGTGAGATCGCCCTCGCGGTCCGGTGAAGCGCCAGCTCCCTTATCCAGCTCGGAATAGAACGCCTTCACCCCCGGGTACACGGTCTTGCCTGGATACCGGTCGTCCTTGAGGTTCGCGTAGAAGGTGTCGTCGATGTCGCTCAGCACCTTCACCTGCCCTGTGGCCTGGGCCTGCTGGCGGAAGTGATCGAGCAGCTGCGAGCGAATGCCCGCGTTGTCGATGTCGTGGAACACCAGCTGCTGAAGATCGTGATAGTCGCCGCCCCCGTCCACGGCGTTCTTGAGCGCGGTGAGCGCGGAACCCTGGGTGCCGAGGAAGATGTCGCGCACGGCCTCTTCGGCCTTCGAACCGGTCCGGTGGTACTGCAAGGCGTCGATGACGCGGGCGCGGTTATCGATGCTCAGGTCTCCCAGGCGGTCCTTCGAGAACAGCGCGAGGAGCGCGTCGTGGTTCTGGGGACCAAACAGGTGGTTGTCCATGTCTCCCATGAGCCCGTGAAGCTCGTCTCGGGACATTCGGGAGAGCACCTGATTGAACTCTCCGGGTGAAGCGGAGTGGAGCAAATCCAGGATCTGCTTCTCCTCGCCACGATCGGTGTGGCCGCGCATCCACCCGCGCAGTTGAGAGAGCTGTGCATCCACGGGCGAGGGCGTGGATGCCTCGAAGCTGCTGACAGCGGAGGCCAGGTTCGCGGCCGCGGCGCTCGCAGCGGGAGTGCGCGCAGCCACCGTGTTGCTTGTCGGCTCTTCCTTCGAAGTCGGAGCCTTGACCTGCGAGTTCGGTCCCTGCGGAGTGATCCTGGCCATGGAGACTGAACGCTACCAGCCCCTTCTTTCAGGCCGCAAACCGCCGGGTTTGCAGGTCAACTCGAGCGTGTGCCGCGCCGCAGCAGGAAGATCCCGAGGCCGAAACCCGCGGCCCACTTCGCGGCGGCCGCGAGCGGAGTGCTCCGCAGCGGTGGAGGCTCGGAAGGCGCGGGAGGCGGAGGACGGAAGTCCGTGGCACCGGGCAGCCGGACACCGGCGCTCTCCACCTCGGTCTTGGTGGCCGCCACCGGAACACCGCCCTCCCCTGGCACCCTCTGGCCGGGAGACTTCCCCTCGGGAGAACGGTGCTCGATGATCGCGTTGATCTCCGCGCCCACCAGGATGACCTGCGCCGAGATCCACATCCACATCAGCAGGACGATCACACCGCCGATGGCGCCGTAGTTCGCGTCATAGCTGCCGAAGTTGGTCACGTAGACCGAGAAGCCCCACGAGGCGATCAACCAGACGACCACACCCACGGCGGAGCCGGGGGTGATGAACTTGAACCGCTGCTTCACGTCCGGCAGCGCGTAGTAGAGCACCGCCCACAGGAACATCATCAGCAGGCCGGCCACGGGCAGGCGCAGCCAGGTCACCAGCGTGGGGAACGGTCCACCGATCTTCTGAGCCAGAGGTGGAGTGGCCACGGCCACCGCTGCCGCGAGGATGGAGAAGACCGCGGTGAACAGCGTCACCAGGATGGCGATGCCTCGCACCTTCCAGAACGGCCGCTTGTCCTCCACGCCATAAACGGTGTTGAGCGCCGTCATGAGGGCCACCATGCCGCCCGACGCGGCCCAGATGGCACCCAGACCGCCCACCGTCAGCAGCCCCACGTTTTTGCTGGCGGCCAGAGCCTGGAGCCGCTCTCCGAGGATGGACACCACCTCGCGAGGCGCGACCTGGGCCAGCTGATGGATGAGCACCTGGGCCTGTGCGGGATCGATGATCACGCTGGCCAACGACACGAGAAAGAGCAGGAACGGGAAGATCGCCAGCACGCCGAAGAAGGTCAGCGCGCCGGCCACGTCACTGATCTTATCGCGCGAGTACTCGTTCTTCAGGTTCTTGAAGAACTCTTTCCAACCCATCCCCTTGCCCGGGAGAACCATTTCGCCTCCTCGACAGTGTCCCGCAGGGAGGATGCGCACTCACTCCCGGGCTGACGGCTGCCCTGGCTGGAGCGCTCGAAGGAACGCTCCCACAGCAGGCAGGCGGAGAGGCGAAAGGCTCAGCCCGCGTAGGCGGTCAGCACCGGCGCGTCCTTCAGACGCGGGGCGGCAGCGTCCTTGGCGGACAGCTTCGGCGTTTCGGAGATCGGCCAGGGGATGGCCAGATCGGGATCGTTCCAGATGATGGAGCGCTCGTGCTCGGGCGCGTAGAGCGCGGTGCACTTGTACTGGAAGTCAGCGGACTCGGAGAGGACGCAGAAGCCGTGCGCGAATCCGGGCGGCACCCAGAACTGGCGCTTGTTCTCCGCGGACAGCTCCACGCCGACGAACTTGCCGAAGGTGGGCGAGCCCTTCCGGATGTCCACGGCCACGTCGTACACGGCGCCAGCCACCACCTGGACGAGCTTGCCCTGGGGCTGGGGCTCCTGGAAGTGGAGCCCGCGCAGCGTGCCCTTCACGGAGCGCGAGTAGTTGTCCTGAACGAAGGGCCCGGGGATGCCGGCGTCCGCGTAGCGCTTGGAGTTGAACGTCTCCAGGAAGAAGCCGCGCTCGTCCCCAAACACCTTCGGCTCGATGATGAGGACGCCGGGGATCTCCGTGGGGATGACCTTCACGACACGGCTCCCTTGGAGTTGATGAGCGCGAGCAGGTACTGGCCGTACTCGTTCTTGCGCATGGGCTCGGCGAGCGTCGCGACCTGGGCCGCGTTGATGTAGCCCATGCGGTAGGCGATCTCCTCGGGGCAGGCGACCTTGAGGCCCTGGCGCTGCTCGATGATCTCGATGAAGTTCGAGGCCTGCATGAGCGACTCGTGGGTGCCGGTGTCGAGCCACGCGTAGCCACGGCCCATGAGCTCGACCTGGAGCTGCCCGCGGCGCAGGTACTCGGCATTGACGTCGGTGATCTCGAGCTCGCCGCGCTTGGAGGGCTTGAGGTTGGCGGCGATGTCCAGCACCTGGTTGTCGTAGAAGTAGAGGCCGGTGACGGCGTAGTTGGACTTGGGCTTGGCCGGCTTCTCCTCGATGGAGAGCGCGCGGTTGTTGGCGTCCATCTCCACCACGCCGTAGCGCTCGGGATCCTTCACGTAGTAGCCGAACACGGTGGCGCCCTTGGGATGCTTCGCGGCGCGCTGCACCAGTTCGCTCAGGCCGTGACCGTAGAAGATGTTGTCGCCGAGGATGAGGCAGGAGGTGTCCTGGCCCACGAATTGCCGGCCGATGATGAACGCCTGGGCGAGGCCCTCGGGGCGAGGCTGCTCGGCGTACTCGAAGCGGACGCCCCACTGCTCACCCGTGCCAAGCAGCTCTCGGAAGCGCGGCAGATCCGAGGGCGTGGAGATGATGAGGATCTCCTTGATCCCGGCCAGCATGAGCGTGGTGACGGGGTAGTAGATCATCGGCTTGTCGTAGATGGGCAGCAGCTGCTTGCTGACGACGCGAGTCAGCGGGTACAGGCGCGTGCCTGAACCACCGGCGAGAACAATGCCTTTCATCATCCACCTCGAGAGGGCGTGGTTGCTGCCTTCCACGCCGCATGGAAACGAGCGAGCGACTCGGACAGGGACAGGGGCTTCGCGGAGAGCTGGGAGCGGACCTTGTCCACCTTCAGCCCGCTGCGCAGGGGGCGAGGGCTGGCCAGCTTGAGATCCGCCAGCTTCGAGGGGCTCATGGGGCCCGGATCGAACCCGAACACCTCGCACAGCGCCTTGCCAAAGGAGTAGCGATCGACCACCTCGCCACCGCAGGTGTTCCAGATGCCGCCCAGCTTGCGGACACCCAGCTCCACGAGCATCGCCGCGACGCTGTCTGCGAAGCTGGGCGAGACGAACTGATCCTCGAAGAGCTTGAGGGGCTGCTTCTTCTCGAGCGCGCCCACCAGCCACGCGCCGAAGTTGGGGCGGCCGGCGGGAGGCCAGCCGAACACCACCGCCGTGCGAGCAATGGCGCAGCCAGGGACGAAGACGCGTGCGGCCTGCTCACCCATGTGCTTGGTGATGGCGTAGACGCCGCGCGGGTTGGGCAGGGCCTCCTCGTCATAGGGCCCATGGTCGCCATCGAAGACGTAGTCCGTGGAGACGTGAACCAGATGAGCCCCCACGCGGCGCGCGCCCTTGGCCACGGCGGCGGCGGCGGTGACGTTGGCGGCGTAGGCGGCTTCCGGGTTCTTCTCGCAGGCATCCACCTCGGTCATCGAGGCAGGGTGGATGATCACCTCGGGCGAGGCGGACTCGATGGCGGTGAGGACATCCGCCTCGAGCGTGAGATCGACGGCCAGGTAGCGGTAGGCACCGTCAGTGCGCTTGCCTCCCCGGCCGAGCCCCACCACTTCATGTCCGGCCTGCTCCAGCTGCGCGCAGACGCGGCTGCCGACCAGCCCGTTGGAACCCGTGACGAGGAAGCGCATGCGAGAGCTCCGGCGGGGACTAGCCCTTGAGACGGGCGCGGTACTGGGTCTCGAAGTACTGACGGTAGGCACCGCTCATCACGCGCTCCCACCAGGCGGAGTTGTCCACGTACCACTTCACGGTCTCGGCCAGACCCTGCTCGAAGGTCTGCGAGGGCGACCAGCCCAGCTCCGTCTTGATCTTCGTGGGATCGATGGCGTAGCGGCGATCGTGGCCGGGCCGGTCCTTGACGAACTTGATGAGGGACTCGGGCTTGCCGACCAGGCCGAGGATGGCCTTGACGATGTCGATGTTCTTGCGCTCGGAGTTGCCGCCGATGTTGTAGACCTCGCCGGCCTTGCCCTTCTCCAGCGCGGTGACGAGCGCGGAGCAGTGGTCATCCACGTGGAGCCAATCGCGCACGTTGCCGCCATCACCGTAGACGGGCAGCGGCTTGTCGTGCAGCGCGTTGGCGACCATGAGGGGGATGAGCTTCTCGGGGAACTGATAGCGCCCGTAGTTGTTCGAGCACCGGGTGACGACCACGTCCATCCCGAAGGTGTGGTGATAGGCCAGCGAGACGAGGTCCGAGCTCGTCTTCGAAGCCGAGTACGGGCTCGACGGCTGGAGCGGAGACGTCTCGGTGAACAAGCCGGTGGGACCGAGCGAGCCATACACCTCGTCGGTGGACACCATGAGGAAGCGCTTGAGGCCGCGCGAGCGGGCCGCCTCGAGCAGGCGCTGGGTGCCGAGCACGTTGGTGGCGACGAAGACCTCGGGGCCGAGGATGGAGCGATCCACGTGGCTCTCGGCGGCCAGATGCATGATGGCGTCGATGGAGTGCTGCGCCATCAGGTGCTCGATGAGCTCCCCGTTGCCGATGTCGCCTCGGACGAAGACGTGCTTGGGATCGCCTTCGAGCTCGGAGAGGTTCTCGAGATTGCCCGCGTACGTGAGCTTGTCGAGGTTGACGACCTTCCACTCCGGGCGGTGCTTGCGGATGTACTTCACGAGGTTGGAGCCGATGAACCCGCAACCCCCCGTAATCAGGACGTTCATTTCGACTTACTCTGAGAAATCAAGGGATTGGGTCTGGCTATCGGATCGGCTCCGCCACGTCAAGGTTACCTTGTGCCGGCTGCGCTCCGGGGATAGAGGCGCAGTCTATCGTGATGCGTCGGAAAAGCAGGCGTGCCAGCGGACCATCGCCCGTCCGGGCCGTCCATCAGCTGTTGCCACGGCTGGCGTGGGGTGACGCGGTGGGCAATCAGGTGCGCTACCTCCAGGCGCTCCTGAGGGGTTGGGGCTACGCGTCGGAGATCTATGCCGACCAATGGGATGCGGAGTGCCGGGAGCAGGTCCGGCCCGCAGAGTCATGGCTAAGGGAGGCAGATGAGGACTCGGTGCTCCTCATCCACCACAGCTTCGAGTCCCGGCAAGTGCCGCTGATCGCGAGGGGCCCTGGGCGCAAAGCACTCGTGTACCACAACGTCACGCCGGCCTCTCTGTTCGAGGGCTTCGATCGGAAGGTGTCGGCGGCATGCGAAGCGGCCAGGGAGGAGCTGCTGGCGCTGCGGCCGCACGTGGAGGCGGCGTACGCGTATTCGCACTTCAGCGCCGAGGAGCTGACGGCGGGAGGATTCTCGCACGTGGCGGTGCTGCCGTTCGCGCTGGACTGGAACGCGTTCCACGCACCGCCGGATCCGACGTTCCAGGCGGAGTTCGACGACGGCTGCGCGAACATCCTCTTCGTGGGGCGAGCGGTGCCGAGCAAGCGCATCGACGACGTGATGCGCGTGTTCGCGGCGTACCAGCGGCTCTATCAGCCGAGGAGCCGCTTGTTGATCGCGGGCTACCTGAACCGGGAGACCCCATATGGAACGTACCTGCATGGGGTGAAGGAGCTGCTGGGAGCGGAACGCGTCCACCTTCTGGGCCGGGTGAGCGCCTCGCAGCTCTCGGCATGCTACGCGGTGGCCACGGCCTACCTGTCGATGAGCCGGCACGAGGGATTCGGCGTGCCGCTGTTGGAGGCCATGGAGCGCGGAGTGCCGGTGGTGGCGTACGGCGCGGCGGCAGTGCCCGAGACGATGGGCGGAGCCGGACTGGCCACGAGGACGCGCGATCCCCTCGAGGTGGCGCAGCTGCTGGCGGTGCTGGAACGAAAGCCCGAGCTACGCCAGAAGGTCATCGCCGGGCAGCGGGCACGGCTCGCGGCGCTGGGACAGGAAGCGGTGGCCCAGCAGATTCGCGAAGGGCTTCGCCCCCTCCTCGAGGGATCCTTGGCGCCGACGACAGAGCCCCCTCTGTCCGAACGGGTTGATCTCGTGTGCCCAGGCTATGTGAGCCACCCGCGAGCCCCCTCCTCACTGCTCACACGGAGGTTGGCGGAGGAGCTTCCAGAGGCTCGCGTGCTGGCGCTGAGCTCCACGACCCTGCATACCGTCAGCCCTCGCGTGCAACAGGAGAAAGGCTTCTCGGTCTGGAGCTTCAGTCCTGATCAGCCTCTACCAGTCGCCGCGAGTGCGGATGCTCCGCTGCCGGGCTCGTCGTCGCTGGAGCTGGCCGTGCGGACCACCCGTGCGACGCCGGTGTTCCTCGATGCGACGACGCTCGTGGCGAGGAGCGCACTGCCTCACGTTCAGCAACGAGCGTGGGCCGTACATGAAGCCTCAGCACCCGTATCCCCCGAGGCGCGGGCGCTCGAAGAACGGCTCATCCCATACGATGCAGGAAAGCTGGAGGCGGCCCTCCACCGGTTGGTGGAGCCCTTGCGCCGTCCAGGAGTCACCCATGCGCGCTGAAGAACTCTTCACGGACCCGGCCCTGGCGGCCACGGTCGCCGCTGAGACCGAGCAACTCCCCTCCCCCACTCCCGAGGCACGCGAGGCCCTGCGCACTACTCTGGAGCGGACAGAGCGGGCTCCCACGGAGGCGCAGTGGCCGCCCCTGCTGGAGACGCCACGACAGAAGAAGGATTCGCGCTACGCGGAGCCCGCCACCTCACACCGCCCGGTGGTGGGTCCGGCGCTGGTGCTGGCCAAGCGCGCCTTCCGCCTGGCCTTCCAGCCATTCATCAACGAGGTGCTGCGCAAACAGGTGGAGTTCAACGAAGCCATCCTGGACTCGCTGGCGCTCATCTACGAGCAGCAGCGAGAGAACGCGCGCACCCAGGCGGCCTGGCGCAAGGAGCTCAACGAGCGCCTCGCGCGGCTCGATCAACGGCCTTAGAAGCGCTGGCGCCGATCCTCGCGGGTCTCGCGCCGATCCTCACGGTTCTCGCGGTGGTCCTCGCGAAGCTCACTGTGGTCCTGCTGGATCTCCTGCTGCGCCAGCCCGATGAGATCCACGATGAGCGAGCGCATCCGCTGCAGGTCCGCCGGCCTCCGGCTGCCCATGAGCGGGGACAGCTCCCAGGCAATGGCGGAACGGGTCCGATGAGAAGCCGCCTCCGCGCGCGCATCCTGCACGTCATCGCGCCGGTCGCGGCGGTCGTCCCTCAGGTCCCGGCGATCATTCGCGAAGGCCACCGGCTTGCCCCACATCTCGTCGCGGCCCAGCTCCCGCCGGTCTCCGTGCACCTCGCGGTTGTCTCGACGAACCTCGGCCTGGGACTGCGCCATCTCCTTCTTGCCCTCGGCCAGCTCCTGACGCAGGAGCTCGCGCAGCCGGGACTCCACGGCGGACATCTCTCGCTCGTTGCGCTGGGCCCACGCATTGTCGAAGCGGCTCAGGACGGCTTGCAGCTCGGCCAGGTCCTTCCGGTCGTCCCGAATCGCGCGTTGATCCTGGCGGACCTCCTGGCGGTCCTGGGCTCGCTCCTGGCGGTTGCGCGGGGGCTGGGCATATGCGGCGCTGGCGATGAAGAACGAGGCGGCGAGGGCAGTGGTGATTCGGTTCATGACGTTCATCCTAGGCGCTGGAGGAGCCATCGGGCTCCATGTTCACGAAGCCTCAGACGGGCCCCTGGAGCCTTTATTCGAACGCTTCGCCCGGTTGTCCTACATCGGGATCAACTCGCGGCACCATAGACCTGCCGTGCGTGCGTGAGCGCGGCACGAAGCTGCTCTCTCCAGACCGGTCCCGGGGGAGCCCGCATCTCGACGGAGACCCACCGTTCGTACTTCGCCTGCCTGAGGGCGGCGGCGAACTGCTCGTGCGTCACGCTGCCTGTCCCGATTGGAGCCAGGTTGGCCTCGCTGACATGGAAGTGCTGGCTCACCCGCAGCGCCTCCAGCAACGCGTCATCCACCGGCTCCCCACTGAGCGTCATTCCCCCCGCATCCAGGTGCAGGCAGAAGCCAGGGCTCCCCACCTTGCGTACCAGTGCCAGCCCCTGCTGAGAGGTGGTGACGTAATCGCAGCCGTACACGCTCGGGTTGGGCTCGATGCACAAGCGCGTCCCATGCTCCGCGGCCAGCTGACCGAGCCCATGGAAGAACGGCAGCGCGATGTCCTCTACATGGGAGGGAGACAATGAGCCGGCCAGCCGGTTCTTCGGCGAGCCGAACACCAACGCCCCGACCCCCAGCTTGCCCCCGAGGCGAATCATCCCCGCGAGATGCTCGAACGTCTCCGCGCGCTTCGTAGCATCACCGAAGATCGTGAGGTCGGGCCGTCCGAAGAGCAGGGCTTGCATGGCAACAATGGGCAGGCCTCGCCGCTCCCAGGACTCGCGATAGGCCCGGATCTCCGCATCGCTGACCTGGAGAGGCTGAGCCCAGACCGCCGTGGGGGCAATCTCCACACCCTCGAAGCCCAGCTCGCGCAACAGTCCGGCCACCTCCGCCTCGTCCGAACGAGCCCAGGCGATGTTCGACGCCGCCATCCTCATCACGCCTGCCTCCGGCTCGAGTCGACGAACGCCTTCATCGCTCGAAGCACCTGTCCTCGATCGTAGAAGTAGCCGTTCCGCCCTCCATACAGTGCCGCATGCTTGCTGCGCAGATCGTAGCGTGCAGGGCCAGGCATCGGCTGATGGAACTCCCTTGCGAATGCCTCCCTGGCCAGCTCCGACACACGAACAGGCTCAGCGGTGAAGTTCACCACGCCAAGCCCATGCGCCAGCGCCGTCTGGACATCCCGCCACAGGTTGCCCAGATCGTAGAACTGGAAGACCCCCTCGGAGTTGATGGCTTCCACGCGGTTGTCATGGAGGAAGTCATAGACGACGTTCTTCTTCAGCCCCGGCCCGAACAGGCCCGGCAGACGGACGACGAGCGTGTCGAAGCGCTCCTGCAGGAACAGCTCCAACCGCCGCCGGTGCCGGCCGTACGCACCCGCCTTCTCCCAATCGATGAGCGAGTCCTCATCCACCTCGACAGGTGAGGGGTACACGTCCACCGTCGAGATGAGGATGACCTTGCGGGCGGACACCTCACGCAGGTGCCCCATCAGCCCCTGGAGGATCTCCCAATCCCGCTCCGGCTCCTTGTTCGCCTTCCACTTCTCCGCGGGAGCACCGGAACAGACGAGCACGTCGTACTCCTTGCCTCGGATCTCCTGGATGTTCTTCGAGTTGAAGAGCGCCTCGAAAGGCCGTTGGCACAGCAGGTTGCCTCCCACGAAGCCGGTGTGGCCGATGAGCGCATCAGGCATGGGGCTGCTCCCGAGAGCTGGAAGGAGGATCGTAGCGATGGAGGCACGCGTTCATCAGCGTCTGGAGCACGAGCAGGTTGCCGCGCACGGCACTGATCTTGGTGGGCACCGGCCCCTTGCCGGGATAGCGCCGGGACACGGGAACCTCGAGCACCCGGAAGCCCAGCTCCGGGGCGCGGATGGCCAGGTAGTAGTGCAACTCGTAACGGGAGAAGACGTCCCGGAAGGGAGCCACGCGAGGATCCGCGAGGAACCGGCGGCTGTAGGCCCGGAAACCGTTGGTGGTATCCGTGTAGCGAGCCCCCGCCGCCAGGCTGATGAGCGGGGCGTGCACCAAGCGGATTCCCAACCACCGCATGGGCGGAGTGTTCTCCGCCTCGCCCCCGGGGATGAAGCGCGAACCCTGGACGTGGTCGTACCCCTCGTCCAGCGCCTTCAGGAAGAGAGGGATGGCGCCCGGATCGTCCTTGTTGTTGCCGTCGATGGTGACAATCCCCTCGTAGCCCTGCTCCAGCGCGTAGGCGAAGGCCATGCGCATCTGGGCGCTGAGCTTGCCGGGCCCTGTCTTCACCAGCACCGTGCGCACACCGGCCGGCCCCACGAGCTCCGACGCCACCGAGCTGTCCGTGCTGCCACCGTCCGCGATGATGACGTCCACCGTGTCCATCAACGGCTGCATGCGCGAAAGCTGCTTCGCGAGCTTCTCCCCCTCGTTGATCACGGGGATGCAGACGCAGTAGCGAGTGCGCCGGGGACGCAGCTCCACGACACGGGACGCGGGCACCTCCCAAGACAGGTCCGGCACGGCCTCAACCATTCGACACCTTCGGGAGCGGAGCGGACTCGGGGACGACGTTGGTGCGGCGCTCGGCCACCAGCACGTTGCTGTTGCGCTCTTCCATCACGTAGTACAGGGGCCGCTCCGAGGACTCCTCCACCAGACGGCCGATGTACTCCGCCAACACCGCCAGCAACGTGAAGAGCAGGAAGAACATGCCCGAGGACTGGAGCGACATCGTCGTCCACCCCTCCTGCACCTGCGGCATGAACAGGTAGATGCCCACCACGTAGCTCATGTAGAGCAGGTTCAACAGGCTCGCCCCTACGCCCACCCATGTCACCCACCGCAGCGGATGCGTGGAGTACGCCACGATCATCCCAATGGCGAGCGACACCGCGTCGAAGAAACCGCGCCGCCGCCGCGAGCTCCTCGACACCGGCGTGTAGACGAAGCTCTGGCTGGCGTAGCCTACGTAGAAGCTGAGCAGGCTCAGGTAGCGGTAGCGATCCTTGATTCGGGAGATGGCATTCACCACCTGCCGGCTGAGCACCCGGAACTCGGTGCCGTTGCGAGGCAGCCGCCATCGGAAGACGAAACGGGCCAGCCCATAGAAGATGAAGGCGCCCAGCCTCAGCCACAGCGGATCTCCCTCGCGGTTGCGCCGCACCCCGAAGACCACCCCCTGGCCAGCGCGCGCCTGGGCCACCAGCTCGGGGATGAGGGACGGAGGATCGCACTCGGGCAACATCACCACCGTGTAGTCGCCGATCACCGACTCCAACCCGGAGGCAATGGCGATCTCCGTGCCGAACTTGCGCGACAGCCGGAGGTAGCGCACGCACGCATGGCGCCCCAGGGCTTCCTTCACCCGCTCGGCCGTATCGTCGCTCGAGCCATCATCCACCAGCACCAACTCATAGTTGGTGTAGTTCGCTTGGAGGATCCCCGTCACTTCATCGAGGAAACCGTTGATGATGGAGCCGCAGTTGCTCAGGGGCACCACCACCGACACGAAGCAGTCCACCAGCCCCATCAGTTCAGCTCCCCGCGCTTGCGCAGCACGTCAACCTCCTGCAGCACGTCGTAGATGTTGTCGATCTTGCCCCCCATCAGGCAGATGAGGTTCTTCAGCCCGTGATCGCGCTTGAAGAGGATGGGCCGGCTGTCATCCACCTCGCTCGACGGCAGCACTGTCTTCATCTCCCAGAGAGACTCGACGTAGCGGCAGCCCTCCATCACCGGCAGGTACCTCTGCGCGTCGCGGAGCATGAGCTCGAAGTTCGTCCTGCGCTCGTAGTTCTCCAGGTGCTGGTAGGGGTCCCGGCCGCAGCCGTCCGCCATGTCCTGCCACGAATGGTGGGGCGTGTAGCGCACGTGGCTCAAGGTGTGCAGCCCCTTGGACGGAAAGGGCATCACCGAAAAGAAGGGCCCACACATCACCGTCACCCCGACCTCCCGTAACTCGGGCGGCACCTCCACCAGGGCCATCTCCGCCACCTCGTACTTGAGCGGCAGCGTGCGCAACCCCGACGCCTGGAGCAGCGCGTTGAGCCGGGCGTAGGTGCAGTTGAAGACATACCTCGCCACCACCTGATCCCCTGCCCCGTCCTCCCGCAGATCCACCGCGATGCACCCGTCTCGCCAGGGAGAGAGCTTCGTGACTTCCGTGCGCATGCGCAGTTGGGTGCTCGTCTCCCAAAGCTCGCGGAGCACCCTCTCGCGCAGTTTCACCGCGTCGAATGCGAACTCCTGCACGCGAAAGACGCTCTCCACCCGGTCGGGATCGAACAGGGCTCGCACCTGGGGAGTAGCAGGTTCGATGGGAGCACCGATGCGCTCGCAGAAGGTCTGGAACTGGTTGGCGGTGACATGCGAGTGCTGCAACGCGATGGGATAGAACTTCTCGAAATCACTGCGGATACAGTCCGCGTATTCACTGACAAAGCGACCAAAGTTCACTCGGGAGCGCAGCGCTGTCAGCAGGCTGCGCGGATAGTGATAGCCATTGTGGACCCGCGCCTGATTGGCATAGGAGGCGCGCCTCATCGGCTCGGGTTCACGCTCCACGAGGAGCACCCGGCCGAGGAAGCCACTCAAGTGGCGCGCGAGGCTGCATCCAAAGAAGCCCGCGCCAATGACTACCGCATCGTATGTCTGGCTATGACCTACGGGCATACACTCGATGGAGTCACACCCGCGTGAGCCGCTCTCTCCGCGGCCCCAGCGAGCAGACAACTGATCATGTCCGGCCCGTGAGGGCATAATCATAGCTCACGAAGACCCTTGGACGTCAAGGTACCTCTCACATGGCAGGACGCGTGCGTGACAGCTATGAGTCTCACCGCCTTCACGTCTCCATGAGTCCGCCCATCCCCTCCGCACCTCGTGCGTCACGCGCGGACACCGTCCGCTTCGTCATCGCTGGCGCTGTGCTCATCACCGCCCAGTTCGCGCTGGCGCTCAGCCTCCGAAACTTCAACTTCTTCAACGACGACCTGGAGCACGTCGCGTACGGGCGCTTCTTCTCCTCGCTCTACAAGCGTCAGTTCGACGTCCACATGCCGCTGGGTGCCCTGCTGTCATTCCTGTGGGGACATGCCTTCGGCTTCAGTGCCTCGCTCAATCGAGCACTGGCGGCGGCACTCAACAGCGGCATCCTCCTCACTCTCCTGCTCCTGGGACGGCGCGCCTTCTCCCTGGCCGCTGGCTTCATCGGAGCCGTGGCCTATCTGCTGCTCGAGGTGCCGCTCTGGGCCTACCTGCACTTGAGCGAGGTACCCAGCGTGCTGTTCATGCTCCTGGGCACCGTGGCCATCCTGCGGCTGGAGTCGAACCTCCAGCTCCAGGGCCCAGCCCGGGCTCGGCTGGCGCTCGGCGTGGGAGCGCTGTTCGGCCTGGCCTTCATGGCCCGGCTCCTGGCCGTCGAACTCTTCGCCCTCGTCGTGCTCGTCGTCACCGTGGGGCGCGTGGTGGGGCGCTCACCGGGCACTCCCTGGCTCAAGCTCCTGGCCCTGGATGCCGTCTGGGTGAGCCTCGGAGCCGTGCTCCCCCTGCTCGCCTTCGTGGGGATCTTCGCGGCAATGGGCACGCTGAACGACTTCATCTACTGGACCCTGCTACACAACATGAAGGCGAAGACCTACGTGGACCCGGCAGGCTGGATTGGCCACCTGAACGAACCGGCCATTCGAGCCCTGTGGCGCTTCGCCCTCTGCGCCCTGGCCGTCTCCATCGTGAGCTATGCGGTGTACTGGCGGCGGCAGGAGCGCACCTCGCGCGTGGCCTTGTGGCTGGCGTGGGCCGGCGCCATCGGCGGCTGGGTTGGAGCCAATCCCTCCGGCATCGGCCAGCTCGCCTTCCACGCCATCCCCGCGTTTCCCTTCCTCGGGCTGGCCGCCGGCGCGGGCACGGTGGGGCTTGTGCGCCAGGCGCTCGCGAGTCAGCGCTCCCGCAAGCTCATCGCAGGAGCACTCGCGATGCTCGCGGCGCTGGCGGTGATCGGCGTGGGGAACTCGCTCTGGCTGCCACTGACGATGACCTGGAAGCTGGCCCGGCAGTTCCCCGTCATGGGGGAGTTCGCTTGGAGCGAGCAGGTGGGCCGCTACATCCGCGACAACTCGCGGCCCGAGGACACCCTCTTCATCTTCGGAACCTGGCCGCTGCTGTACGCCACCTCTGAGCGCAACAGCGCCACCACCTTCAGCATCGTGTTCATGGACCTGGTCCACTACGAGGAGGAGATGCTCGCGCAGCTGCGCGCCGCACCTCCCCGGTTCGTCGTGCTGAACCCGAAGGACTTCTGGTTCTCCCACAACGTCCACGCGCTGCCTCGCGTGCGGGACTACCTGCTCGAGAACTACCGCGTGTCCACCGCGTTCCCCGAGCTGCTCGAGCCGCGCACACCCGAGAATGAGCAGCGCGTCTTCCGCCACCCGGAGATCTCCGCCGCCGTCGCCCAGCCCGCGCCTTGAAGGGTCAGCCCCCCAAAAGTGGGAGGCTGACACGCTCCAGCGCCCGGCTCAGCGCGTGCCGGTGGCGGCCCGCTTCTCCTTCTCCACATAGCACTCGGCGGGCATGCCGCTGAGCCGCTGCATGGTGACGTGGCCAAAGGACAGGTGCAGATCCTCGACGATCTGCATGTCGTTCACGTTCACGTGCAGCGAGTGCCGGGACATCAGCTTCAGCTTGCCGCCGTCGTAGCCGGTGATGCCCAGCGTGATGCCGCCGTTCTCATTGGCCCACTGGATGGCGTTGAGCACGTTGGGCGAGTTGCCGCTGCCGGAGATGCCGATGACGAGATCTCCCGGCCGCATGAAGTTCTTCAGCGGCTCCTCGAAGACGGACAGGTACGACACGTCGTTGGCGTACGCCATCATCGTGGGCACGTTGTCGTTGAGGCAGATGGCGCGAATGCGGTGCTCCTTCTTGTAGGAGACACCCTTGTTCCAGTCGCACACAAAGTGGGAGGCCGTGGATGCGCTGCCTCCGTTGCCCATGGTGAAGATCTGCCGGCCTTCCTTCCAGGCGGCCTCGACCAGGTCCATGCAGAAGTCCACCTGCTGGTAGTCGAGCGCATGAATGGCCTTCACCATGCGGCTGTAATAGGCCTCACTGTACGTCATGTTTCTCTCTCTCCTCGGCACATCCGGGGCTCGGCCCCCCGTTGCTGCGGGTAATCAGTGAACGAAGATGATGGCGCTGCCCCGTGGCTCGAACTTGAAGTCCACACGCCGCAGATCTCCCAAGGCTTGCGCAATCGCAGGGTGAGCTTCCTCGGGGGCGTAGAACATGAGGAATCCGCCAGAGCCGGCTCCCAGCAGCTTGCCACCGGTGGCTCCAGCCTGACAAGCCTTGGCATACCACTCGTCGATTGCCGGACTGCTCACTCCGGCCGTGAGGCTCTTCTTCAGCACCCAGTTGGCGTGAAGGATTTCGCCCACGGTGTCCAGGTTGTTGTGCTCCAGCTCGTGCTTGAAGTCGTAGGTGAGGCGCACCATCTGCCGCAACACGTCCTGTTTGCTGCGGCTGCCGCGCACCGCCTCGTCCTGGGCCTTCAGGATGGCGGACGCGCTTCGGGTAATCCCCGTGTAGAAGCAGATCGTGTTGCGTTGGAAACGGTCCAGCGTCTCCCTGGCGCAGATGATGGGGTGGACGAACACCGAGTCGTCCGCGTTGAACTGGATGAAGCTCAGTCCCCCGTAGGCGGCCGCGTACTGGTCCTGCTTCCCGATGGGCTCCTTGAGGACGTCGATCTCCAGCTCGCAGGCCTGGCGAGCGAGCGTCTCAGCGGAGACGAACTTCCCCATCTGCGCGTAGAGCGCGTGGAGCAGGCCCACCGCGAAGGTGCTGGAGGAACCCAGGCCCGTGCCCTTGGCGGGGATGTCCGCCACGGAGGTGATCTCGAGCCCACCGGGGATCTTCAGCAGCCGCATCGCCTCGCGGACGATGGGGTGCTGGATCTCGTTGACGGTGTCCACCTCCTCCGTCTTCGAGTAGCTGATGCGGATGGAGTCATCGAACTTCTTGTTGATGGTGACGTAGACGTACTTGTCGACGGTGGTGGAGACGACCGCTCCCCCATGCTCCCGGTAGAAGGAGGGCAGATCGCTGCCTCCGCCGACGAAGCTCATCCGCAATGGTGCCCGGCTGATGATCATGTACCCATCTCCACGACGACGTCCGCCCGCTCACGAGTGGCGCGAATGCGCGGGTTCTCGTGAGCCTCTCGCTCCGAATACCGCCCCAGGGCCTCTTCCTGGGACGTCCCTCTCCACGCGTAGTCCCGGAGGAAACGTTCACGCCGCACGGATTCGTCACAGTCGACGAAGACCTTGAGACCGAGCGCCGCCTGGAGCCCCGGAACATCGAGCGCCACCACACCCTCGACCAGCAAGACCTCCCCACCCCCTACTTCGACCACTTCCCCATCCAGGTGCGAGGTGCGAGAGGCGCGCTCATAGCGAGGCAACCGCAGCGTGCTCGCCCCCGTGCGCGAGGCGAGCGGGGTAAGGGCGGCCTCGATGGCCGGGTAGTCATAGCTGTGCTGGGGCTCGGGTCCGCTCCGGTCCGCCGCGGAACGGATCCATGAGTCCAGGGAGAGGATGGTGACCCGCAACCCCCGCTCGGCGAGCAGCTCGCGCAGCACGGAGCTGGCGCTGCTCTTGCCCGAGTGTGCCAACCCGGCGATCCCCACCAGCATCCCCGGGGTGATGCGCTCGGCCACCGGAGCCAGCTTGCGGCGCAGCGCTTCATGTCCCTGGAGGGCGAAGTCGACCGCGTCCCCCAGCGTGTGGAAGACGTAGTCTGGCCGGTCCGGGAAGCGAGCGTCTCGGCCCGCTTCGCCCGTGCGCAGGAGGATGGAGCGCATGCCGGCGTTGCGCGCCGTGCGCACATCCACCGTGCTGTCGCCGATGAGCCATGAGCGCGGCAGATCGATGACCAGGTCCTTCGCGGCCTGCTCCAGCATGCCCGTGGCGGGCTTGCGGCAGTTGCAGCGGATCTTCAGCTCGCGCCGCTCGCCCGGGAAGCCCGCGTCCGGATGGTGCGGACAAAAGTAGATGCGATCGACGTAGGCGCCCTCGCGCCCCAGCAGCGTCTCCAGCTTGTAGTGGATCTGCCGGAGCGTCTCCTCGGTGGCCTCACCCCGGGCGATCACGGGCTGGTTGGTAACGATGGCCGTGCGCAGCGTGGACTGGTTCAGGCGCCGCACCGCCGATCCCACCCCATCGATGAGGTGGACCTGCTCGGGCGTACGGATGTAGCCGTCCTCACGGATGAGCGTTCCGTCTCGATCCAGGAACACCGCCGGCTGCGCGGCGCCCAGCGAGCGCTTCGCGATCTTGCCGGAGCGCAGATCGCCCACCACGCGGTCGTACCGCTCCGGAGTCCCCATGTCCTTGATGTACTCGGGGCTCACGTAGCCGAAGAAGCGCACGCCCTGGCGGTGCAAATCGGGGAACAGGTGCTTGGCGAAGTCGATGATGCGCGGCTGTCCGGAGAAGGCCGGCAGCGCCCGCTTCTCGATCACGTAGAGCGCCGCGTTGACCTGGTTGGGCAGGAACCGGTCCGGCGGGTGCGGGTAGCCGTGAAAAGCCAGCACCTTGCCCGCGTCGTCCACCTCCACCAGATCCGAGTCCGCGGGGTGATCGTTCGGGTGCAGGAACAGCGTGACGTCCGCCCCTGAGGCCTCATGCGCGGCCCAGAAGCGCGTGAGGTCCACGTCCAGCATCGTGTCGCCGTACATGACCAGGAAGCGCTCGGCGAGCAGCTCCCAGCCCTCCATGACGGCGCCCGCGGTGCCCAGCGGCTGGGGCTCACGGTGGTGGACGAGCCGCATGCCCAGCGAGGCCCCGTCCCCAAAGAAGGACTCGATGGCCTCCGCCCGGTAGCCGGTGAACAGCACGGCCTCGTTGAACCCGTGACGGTGCGCCAACTCGAGCTGGTGCTGGAGCAGCGGCTTTCCCGCCACGTCCATCATCGGCTTGGGGAGGTTTTCGCCCAGCCGGGTGCCGAGCCGGGTGCCCTTGCCCCCGGCGAGGATGACCACCTGCTTCATGACATCAGCTCTGCGGCGATCTCCCGGACGGCCCGCTCGATGGCCTGGTCCGAGGTGAGCTGAGGCTTCCACCCCAGTCCCTGGATCTTCGCGGTGGAGTACCGGAACTTCGGCACATCCCCCGTCCAGCCCTTCTTCCCACCCGTGAAGCGGATGGGCGTGCCGGGCGACACCACGGAGATCACCCGCTCCGCGATGCCGCGCACGGTGGTGGCATCTTCCTGGCCCGCCACACCGACGTTGAAGTAGTTGAGCCGCTGGGTGGCCTTCTCCCGAGAGAGCAGCATCGCTTCGAGCAGCTCGCTCACGTGCAGGTACGGCTTGCTCTGCGTGCCGTCTCCCAGCACCTCCAGCTCGGCGCGGGTGCGCTTCAGCTTGTGGATCAGGTCATAGATGATGCCGTGAGTGGCCCGGTTCCCCACTACGTTCGGGAAGCGGAAGATCCACACCTGCTCCAGGAAGCTCTCCAGGGCGGCGCTGATGAGGCCCTCGGAGGCCAGCTTCATGGCCCCATAGTTGGAGATGGGGAACAGCGGACCGGTGTCCTCGGTGAGCACGCTGGGGTGATCGCCGTACACCGCCGAGCTGGAAGCGAACGCGAAGCGCGGAATCTTCAGCGCGCGAGCGATGCGCAGGCTGTTGTGCGTGGTGAGGAACGTGTGCGTCAGGTCCACGTCCGGGTCCGCCACGCCCGCGGCGATGTCCGAGTTGGCCGCCATGTGCCAGATGATGTCGATGGGCCCCGGAGCCGCCGCGCGCACGGCCTCCAGGCAGCGCGGGTACTGGCTGAGATCCTCCTCCAGCAGCCGGAAGCCTGGGTGCTTCTCGGCCTCGGCCAGGTTGCGGCGGTGGCCGCGGATGAGGTTGTCCACGCCCAGGACTGTGTAACCCTGGGCATGGAGCCGATCGACGAGGTGGCTGCCAATGAAGCCGGCGGCGCCGGTGACGAGTGCGGTACGGGTAGTCATAGGCTCACGCGTAGAGCTTGAGGAGCAGCTCCTCGACCCGGCGGGCCATCTGCTCCTCGTTGGGGAAGGTGCTGACCAGCTCGATGCCGGCCTTGGAGCGGCGCGCCCGCTCTGCGGGATCCTTCAACAGCTCGGCCACCTGGATGGCCATGCGCTCGGGGATGGGATCGGCCAGCAGCGCGATGTCCTGGCGCCCGCCGTAGTTGATCTCGTTGCCGGGGCGGTGCAGGTCTACCACCGGCAGCCCGCAGGCCATCATCTCGTACGGCACGAGGCTGGGGTTGGTGGTGGAGAAGGCCACGCCCACGTCCGAGCTGGCGTAGAGGTTGGCCAGATCCTGGATGCCCGGCAGCAGCGCGTGGACCTTCGCCGGGAACGGGAACGAGTGCGAGGCCAGCTCGCGCGAGCCGTACAGGTTCAGCTCCACGTCCGGCACCAGCTGGTGCAGGTGCTTGAGCATGCTCAGGCCGATGTCGTAGCAGCGCCGCGGCATCTCCGGCCGGCCGAAGAAGAGCACCCGCAGCGGGCCTCCCTCCGCGCGCGGCCGCGGGTAGTAGATGTCCCGATCGATCGGGAAGATGAAGTGCTCGGCGGGCACGTGGTACTGCTCGCGCAGCAGGTGCGCGCACCAGGGGCCCGAGGTGATGTGGTACAGGCCCTGCCGGTAGGTGTTCTCCGCGAGGATGTACTCGCTGCCCATCGGGTAGAAGAGCGGCTCGAAGTCCTGCACGAAGTACGCGAGGTGCTCGGCCTGCGAACGGTGGCGCAGGGCCACCTCCACCGTGGACCAGTGGGTGGCGAAGATGACGTCCGTGGCGTTGAAGTCCCCCTGGTACCGGAACATGGGGCAGTCCAACGGGTAGAAGTGCTTCTGCACCTTCTTCGTCAGTTCCGGGCCCGTCTCGTCCGTGCCGGTGAAGTACAGCTCCAGGTCATGCCCGAAGCGCTGCAGGTGATACGCCACCCGGATGATGTTGCGGTGGCCTCCGCTGCCGAGCGGCAGCCCTGGGACGACCCACGACACCTTGAGGATCTTGCGGCCCTTCCTCGCAGGTCGCGCCTCCGCCTTCTCCGGCGGCGGTGCGGCCTCCTCCCGCCGAACCAGGAAGGCATCGCGAGCCACCGGCCCCAGGGCCTCCAGCGAGAACTGCGCCAGCGCCCGAGCATGTGCCTTCTCGCCCACGGTGCCGCGCAGCTCCGGATCCTTCACCAGCGCCTCCAGCGCCGTGAACCACTCGGCCTCGGTGCGAGCCAGGAAGCCATCCACGCCGTGATCGATGGACGCCGCGTAGCTGCTCGTGGCGGAAGCCACCGTCGGCACGTGCACCAGGCCCGCCTCGAAGATCTTCAGCTGGCTCTTGCCCTCGCAGTACGGGTTGCCCACCTCGAGCGGCGCGAGGTTGATGTCCATGTTGGACAGCGTCTTCAGCATCTGCTCATACGGCTGGAAGGAAACCCGCTCCACGCGGCTCGCGAAGCGGTTCCACGCAGGCCCCAGATCGAGGATACCCACCAGCACGAAGCGCACCTGGGGATAGGCCTCCATCAAGCGCAGCAGCGCGGGCTCGCAGGCACTGAAGTCCACCTGGTGCGTGTTGCTGCCGCTGAAGTAGCCGATGCGGACCGCGCCCGGAGTGGTCGTCTTGGGCGGCAGGCCCCGGGCGATCTCGATCTGCCGGTGATTGAGGGTGTTGGGCAGCACGTAGCTCTGGCGCCCCAGCGCCTCGGCCCGCTGCCGCAGGAAATCCGTGGGACACGTCACCGCGTCGCACTCCAGCAACGTGCGGCGATAGCGCTTCACGCCCTCCAGATACTGCGCCCGCTCCTCCGGGCCGAAGGCGTCCCGCACCACCCGGACGTTGTCGATGTTCTCCGGCTCGAAGATCAGATCGTCGACATCGAAGAACACGCGGGCCCCTGCCTTCCGGGCCAAGGCGATCAGCTTGCCGAGCTCCTCCGTCCACGCCGCGCGGAAGATCACCAGGGCCTTCGCCTTCACGCCCCGAGCGATCATCTCCGGGAGCTGCGCGTCGCTCATCACCAGCGTGCTCACCCCCGTCGCCCCCAACGCCTCGGAGACATTGACGACGCGGTAGCGCTTGGACTCGCCCTCATGGCAACCGACGACGAAGAGGACCTCCGACTCGAAGGCAGGCCCCACATGCTGGACAGCGGCCGGATGGACCGGCTGAGCTGCATCAGGAGAGGCCGAATGCTGGCCCGCATCCTGCGGGCGAGAGAAGAACTCGGAGACCCGGTTGACCTGCTGCTTTCCCTTGCGGGCGATGCGCTTGAGCTGGCGCTTGCTGGCGCGGAGCGGCTCCGCATAGCGCCAGCTCCGGGAGTTCAGCACCTGGTCCACCTGGGCCAGTGCCCCCTCGGCCCGCTGCTTCCAGAGCTCCAGTTCCCGAAGGGCATCCACGAGCTGCTGGGACAGCCCCTCCACCCTCTTGGTCAGGGTGCCGCGCTGCTGCATCGCATCGTCCAAGCGAGCCTCGAGCCGCGCGGCCCGAGTCTCCAGCTGAGCAGCCGTGGCCTCTCGCTCGGCCAGGCGGGAGCGCGTTCCAGCCAGATCCTTCTCGGCGTCGGTCAGCCGCTTCTCCAGGCTCGAGCGCTCCTCGCGCAGGGTGTTCTCCGCGCGGTGGAGGATCTCCACGTCGCGCTCGAGCAGCTTCACGTAGTTCTCATCGTTGAGGACGAGCTGAGACTCCAGCCGCGACAGGTCCAGCGGCTTCCGGGACGCCACGCAGATGAAGTAGTCCGCGTCCGCCAGCTCGAAGGGCGCCGAGCCGATCACCTCGATGCGCCGCAATTCCCGCGGCAGCCCGGACGTCACCAGCGAGGCGAAGTGATTGTTCTCGAAGAAGAAGGCTGTGTGGCCGAAGTGGCGCTGGAGGGCCTTCTGGAACTCCTCCTGCGTGTACTCGCGGGTGTGAAACGGAGAGCGTTTCTCCGCCAGCGCCCGCGGGGTGGAGATCAAGAGGACGCCATCCTCGGACAGGTGCTCGGCGATCCGGCCCAGCACCTGCTCCTGCGCCTCCGCCGGCACGTGCTCGATCAGCTCGAAGCAGATGACGACGTCGAAGGTGCGTGCGAGGTGGAACTCCGAAGCAGACTCCACACGAAAGTCCACCGCCGGGTGCTTGTAGTGCGCCCGAGCGTGGGAAATGGCCTCCGCCGAAATGTCCAGCGCGGTGACGTGCGTGGCTCCCTGCTGTGCAAGGATGCGAGAGCCGTAACCGACTCCGCACCCCACATCCAACACCTGGCGTCCTTGAACCAGTTGGGAGGCAAAGAGGTACCGGGCGATGTGCTCCTGGTACATCTTCCGGGCGAACTGTGGCTCGCAGTTATCCGCCTCGGGGACGATTCGCTCACCGGTGAAGCGCAACAAGGAGAGACCTTTCAAAACGGGAGAGACTGGGCGGGGTATCCTACTGATCCCAGTCAAGTCAATTGGTTGCCCACTGCGGCTTCCTGGCAGCCCCTGCCTCGCTCGTTCCCCCCATGAGGTTCGCGAACACCCGCTCCACCTGGTCCTCCCAGGTGGTCCGCGCCATGCGCTCGGCCGCGGCGGCTCGCACCCGCTCGCGCAACGGAGGCTCGCGCACGGCCCGTCGCAGCTGTTCCAGGACGCAGCTCACCGTGGGTTCCGCCAGCAGCACGTTGTGTTCGTCCTCCAACAACCAGCGACTTGATGGGTTGTCGTGGGTCACCACCGTCACGCCGCATGCCATCAGCTCCATGAGCCGGTAGGCGGGCTGCGTGGCGAACATGAAGTCCAGGCCTACATCACACACCCGGTACAGCTCCGCCCGCCGCGCGTCCGGGAGCAGGCCCAGGTGGGTGATCACGCCCGTCAGCCCGTACTGCTCGGGGCTCCAGCGCTCGCCCGCGGTGACGATCTCCACGGCCGCGCCCAGCTCCTTCTTGAGCCTGCGCAGCGCGGTGATCCCCAGCTCGAAGGCATTGCCCTCCATGCCCGGGTGTCCGGTGAAGAAGACGCGCACGGGACCGCGCCGCTCGGGTCGCCGCGCGTGGAAGAGGCTGCGATCCACGGCGGGCTCGAACCACGTGCCCTCCATGGGGTAGCGGGTGGTGATGGCCTCGTACACGCCTCGGGTGTTGAAGAAGCCGTAGAGCCCCAGGCGATACGTCTGCTCGGCCAGCGCGGAGAGCGTGCCCTCCGAGGAGACCGACTCCAGGCGGTGGACGAAGCGTGCCAGCACGCCAGCGCTCGGATGCGCGAGCGCCGAGTACACGGACTGCCACGTGGTGGCGATGGCCAGATCGCAAGCGGGCAGGCTGGCGATCTCTTCGGGCCCCTTGAGGATGTGGAAGGTCCCCGGTGGCTTGGGGAAGAGCACGGCGGTCCGTGCCTCCATCTCGGCCACCGAGACATGGAGACTGTCGGAGATGACGAACTCGTTCTGGATGCCGTGCCTATCCCGCAGCACCTCCGCGAACCGGAGGACAGGCTCGAACTCCGTCGAAGGCAGATGGAAGGCCGGGAGGAACCAGGTGACGCGCTCCACGCGTCCCTTGCTCCGCAGTGCCGCCAGCCGCGAGGGAGCCTCGGTGCGCACCTGTTGCGCCCGCGCGGAGGTGTAGTCCAGCACCTCGAGGTGATCCGTGACGTGGCGGTGCCGCGCCACCTGCTCGGCCGTCACGCGCTGCCGCATGCTCGGCAGGTCGTGCGCGAGCGTCTCCAGCGCCAGCGCCTCGCCATCCTCCGTGTGCCAGCGCAGCCCCGCATCCGTGCCCTTCAGCGTGAGCAGTGGGTTGTAGAAGGGGTCTCCCGAGCGCAGCCAGGGGCGGTACGCCACGAAGGAGCACCACAGATCGTTCTCCGGCATCTGATCCAGACGGCGGCTGGCGGACTCGTGGTGGAACAGCGTTGCGTGCGGCGTGTAGAGGACGCGCAGCCCCTGACGCACCAGCCTCAGCCCCAGATCCACGTCGCTGCCGACAACGCTGAAGCGCTCGTCATATCCGTTGAGCGACTCGAAGACTTCGCGCCGGAGCATCACGCAGGCGCTGGTGACGGCCAGGTAGTTGCGCGCCCAGTCCGCATGGCCGAAGGCCGTCGGGTAGCGCGTGTCCGGCACGCGCCAGAACGGATGTCCGGCAAAGCCGGTGATGCCCACCACCACCCCCGCATGCTGGATCGAGCCATCCGGGAAGAGGAGCTTGGCTCCCACGGCGCCTACCTCGGGCCGCTGCGTCTGGCTGATCAGCTCGTCCAGCCAGAGGGGTTCGATGATCTCGATGTCGTTGTTGAGAAACAGCAGCAGCTCGCCCTTGGAGTGGCGAGCCGCGAAGTTGTTGATGGCTGGGTAGTTGAACGGGAAGTCCCAGGTGAGCTTGCGGATGCGCGGATCCGTCAGCGCCTCCAGCAGCGCGAAGGTCTCCGGCTTCGTGCTGTTGTTGGACACGAGCAGCAGCTCGTAGTTCCGGTAGCGCGTCTTCTCCAGGCTCGTGGTGAGCGTCCGGAGCAGTTCGGGCTTGTCCTTGAACGGGACGATGATGGACACCAGCGGCTCGCCCTTCACCGGGTAACGCACGCGGTAGTGCAGCGGCGCGACCTCCCCGGCCTCGGCGCCGGCCCCTCGCCGGGACAAGTGCTCCTTCAGCGCCCGCAATCCCGAAGCGGAGGACTCCTGGAGGGCGCTCGGCTCCCGCGACGAAGACAGGACCGAGTCCTTCCCGTGGTAGAGAATGCCCGGCACATGGGCGATGCGCTGCGTGCGCTCCGCCAGCCGCAGGAGCAGCTCGAACTCCTGTGCGCCCTCGAAGCCTACGCGCAGCCCTCCCGCCTCGACCAGCAGCGAGCGCCGCACCACCAGGAAGTGGGAGATGTAGTTCACCGAGTGCAGCAGATCTGGAGACCAGTCCGGCTTGAGGAACGGGAGTTCCCGCCGCCCCTGGGCGTCCACGCGATCCTCATCCGAATAGAGCACGTCAGCTTCGGGCTCCCGAGCCAACCGCAGCGCCACCTCGCCCAGCGCGTGCGGCGCGAGCGTGGCATCAGGCTCCAGGAAACCGACGAAGGGACCTCGGGATAGATCGAGCGCGGCGCGGGTGGACTGCACCTTGCCACCCTGAGTCGGCAGGCGTGTCACCCGGATACGAGTGTCCCTGCGCGCGTAGTCCTCGAGCACCGCCGCCACGTGCGGTGCGCTCGATCCCTCGTCCACCAGACATAGCTGCCACTGTGGATACACCTGGGAACGCACCGACTCGATGCAAGCCCGGAGGAGAGGCTCGGGTGTCTCGCGAACCACCGTCAGGAGGCTGATGACGGGCCGGCTCTCCAGCGACGCGATCGCCCTGGCCACATGGTCGATCCTCGCCGGCTCGCGCTCCGTGTACCAGCGCTCGTAGTCCTCGGGCGGAGGCGTCTCCACCGGCAGGCGCGTCTCCAGCGCGTCCGCCAGGAACAGGGTGATCTCCCGGTTGAAGGTGTGCTGCCGACGGAACACCTCGCGCCACGCCACGGACAGGAGCCTCCCGCCCAGCGACGATGCACCCGCGCACGGATCCGTCCGTTGCATCAGCTCAGCCACGCGGCGAGCACGCTCTTCCAGCTCCAGTCGCTCCGGGTGCGCGGAGACCAGCAGCAGCTCCACTGCCTCCTCGTTCCACCGCCGCTGCCGCTCCAGGCAGTCGCGCACGAACGGCTCGGCGAGTTGTGCATACGTGCGCTCGATCAGCCGTATCGCCCTGTTCACGGGTCGCTCGGAGGAGGACTGCCGGCCACGCGCCACCGGGTCCATCAGCGGCCCCAACCTGCTATGGATCCCTTCCTCATCCAGGGGCGCGGAGAGCGTGCGCTGGTGGAGGAAGTGCTCCACCACGGCGAGCAGTTCCTGGTTGAAGGCATGCTGCGGCCGCAGCAGCTCGATGTGGAACGGCCGGAGCCCCTCCACGAAGGCCCGCTTGGCGGCGGTGACAGCCTTGCCCCACTGGCGGCGATGGGAGGGCGGCACCTCGAACTGGAAGATGTCCGCGGCCAGCCGCGCGGCCTGCAACGGAGTGTGCGCACGGGCCGGAGCCCCCGGAAGCTGTTGCAGGAACTCCGCCGTGAGCAGCTGCAACGTCCGCTCGTGGGCATCGAGTTCCTCGCACCGCTCGCCTCGGCATGGGTGCATCGAGTCGATGACCCGGCGCTCAGCGGTGATCATCTCCGCGAGATCCCCGGCCCGCGAGCGGAGCGTCAGGGACTCGGCGCTCTCGGAGAGCTGCCGCAGCGAAACACCCGGCGTCAGCAGCGTGAGGTTCGGGTTGTAGAAGGGGTCTCCCTCTCGCAGCCAGGGCCGGTACACGATGAAGGAGGCCCAGAAGTCCCCTTCAGGCAGAGGCGAGCTGTCCTCCGACCCGTGGTGCACCAGCCTAGCGTGCGGCGTGTAGACGACCCGCAGACCGCGAGCCACCGTCCGCATCCCAAGGTCCACGTCGCTGCCACATACGACGAGGCGCTCATCGAACCCACCCAGTGCCTCGAACACCTCGCGGCGCACCATCAGGCAGTCGCTCGTCACCGCCAGGTAGTTGCGCGTCCAGTCCGAAGAGCCGAACGGGGTCCACTGGGCTGGGCCCTCCATGCGGTAGAACGGATGGCCAGCGAATCCCGTCATCCCGACGACGACACCCGAGTGCCGGACGGAACCATCCGGGAACTGGATCCGCGCTCCCACCACCCCCACTTCGGGCCGCTGGGCCTGGCTGATCAGCTCCTCCAGCCAGTCCTCCTGGATGACCTCGAGGGCCGCGTCCAGGAATAGCAGCAGCTTGCCCTGCGCCTGGCGCGCCGCGAAGTTGTAGACGGCCGGAGCGCTGAAGGGATGTTCCCACGTCAGCAGGCGGATTCGCGGATCCTTCAGGCCCTTCAGCAGCTCGGACTGTCCGCTCTGCGCACCGCCGTGGAAGACCAGGAGCAGTTCGTAGCGGGAGTAACGAGTCTTCCTCAGGAGGCTCTGGAGGAGCGTGCGCAGCCGCTCCGGCTCTCCCTGGAATGGAACGATGATGGAGACCTGGGGCCGACCGCGCAGCGGATAGCGCACCCGGTACTCCCCAGGGGCGGTCTCCAGGACCACGCCCTCTTCTCCGAGCCGCCGCAGATGTTCCTCCAACGCTCGTGCTCCCGCTCTCGACGCGGCCCTCAGCTTGCTCGTGTCCTGCGAGAACGAGATGCCCGATCTCCGCCAGTGATAGAGGACGCCCGGCACATGGGCGATGCGCTGCGTCTGCTCCGACAAGCGCAGCACCAACTCGTAGTCCTGCGAACCCTCGAAGCCCGGGCGCAGCCCTCCTGCCCTCTCCAGCAACGAGCGGCGCACCACCACGAAGTGGCAGAAGTAGTTCATCGAGCGCAGCAGGTCCGGGGACCAATCCGGCTTGAAGCGGGGATAGAACCGGCGACCCTCGTTGTCGAACCGATCCTCATCCGAGTACAGCAACTCCACATCCGGCTCGCAGGAGATGCGCAGCACCATCTCCGCCAGCGCATGTGGCGCGAGAAGGTCGTCATGATCCATGAAGGCGACGAACTCCCCCCGGGCCAGCCCGATGGCGGCGTTGGTGGCCGCCGCGATGCCGCCGTTGCGCTCCATGCGCGTCACGCGAATGCGCGCGTCCTTGCGCGAATACTCCGCGAGCACCTCGGCGACACGAGGCGACTTCGAGCCGTCATCCGCCAGGCAGCATTCCCAGTTCTCATAGGACTGGGCCAGCACGGAATCGAGGCAGGCCCGGAGGATGGGCTCGGGCGTCTCGTACACCGGCGTCACGATGCTGACGAGCGGCCGGTTCGTGAGCTGCTGGATCGCCTGGGCCGCGCGCGCGAAGAGCGCTGGCTCACGCTCCCGGCACCAGGCCGCGTACTCCTCGGGGCTGGGAGCCGTCGGCCGGGGCCCCACGCCCAATAGCTCCGCCAGGCAGAGTGCGACTTCGTGGTTGAAGGCCACCTGCCGACGGAACACCTCGCGCCACAGCGGCGAGGACACCCGAGCCTCCAGCGAGCGCGCCCGGGAGAGCGGATCCGACAGGGCGTGTAGCTCGGCCACCCGCCTCAAGGCCTCTGCTCGCATGGGCGGATGGGGGCTCACCGCATCCGTCAACAGGCTCACGGCCGCCTGGTTCCACTCGCGCTGGCCCGCGAGCACCTCCCGGAGCAGCGGTCCCGCGGCCTTGAGGTAAGAGCGCTTGGCGAGCTTCACCGCCTGCGCCACTCCCCTCACCCGATGGCCCGGCACGTTCCACCCGGTGGGCTCCACATGTGGTGTCAGCCGTGCGCTCACCCACCCCGAGAGATCCCGGAGCGTGGGGGTGCCACGCATGGCGTGCACATGCCCCAGGACAACGAGCATCTCCTGGTTGAAGGTGTGCTGGGGGCGCAACAGCTCCACGTGGAAGGGCTTCAGCCCCTTCACGAAGGCGCTCTTGGCGGCGGTGACGGCCCGCCCCAACTGTCCGCGGTGCGACTCCGGCACGGAGAACTGGAACACATCCGCCACGCCCTCCGCGGCCTGCACGGAGGGAGGCGTTGAAAGAGGGACGCCCGTCGGCGCGGGGCGAAGATTCGAAGGCTGTTCGGACATGGCGTGAGCAGGGCCCCGCTCTGCCACGGGGCCAGGAAGAAGGGCTTCAGACTTCCACGGCGCGGCTCAGAGGCGCCGGAGCGCTGACGCTCGCGGGCTCCAGCGACCAGACGTGGGGCGGCCGCCAGATACCGCTGTCGGCGATATCGGAGCGGACCTTCAGCTGGCACAGCCCGCGTTGGGAGTCATACGGCGCTCCCTGGGACGGGTGAGCGGAGACATCCAGCGTATAGGTGCCTGGCGTCAGCCCCACCCGCTTGAGGGACAGGCGCAGCGTGCCGGCGGGCGGCAGGGGCATGGGCAGCGGCACGGACTCGATGAAGGTGTTGGTCCCGTACACCTTGGTGCCCTGGCTGTCGAAGAGCGCGATGCCGAAGCCCACGTCCTCCACCGGGCACCGGGCCACGAAGTCGATCGTCATGTCGAGCGGATCCTCGGTGTCCACCTCGTGGACCTCCTCGCCCGAGGGCTTCCAGAAGCGCACCGCTCCGATCTTCACGTCCGAGAGAGCCCCGTTCGCTTCAGAGGAGCCCTGCTGCCCCGTGGCCGCCGGCTCGCTCCCCGCCGCCAGCGCCGGGACCACCTGGGGCAACTGCCCGCCAGTCTTCGACAGCGCCGCTGGGCCCAGATCCATGGCCTGCTGCTCCGCCAGCGCCACCGCCTGCCGGTACTCCGCCGCCAGCGTCGCCGCGTTGCCCACCCCGCGCACACGCCCCGCGTCGATCCACACGCCCATGTCGCACCACCTCTCGATGGTGCCCAGATCGTGCGTGACGAGGACGATCGTCTTCCCGGCGGCTTTGAACTCCATCATCTTCGCCAGGCTCTTCTTGGAGAAGTGCTCGTCACCCACCGCGAGGATCTCGTCGACGATGAGGATCTCCGGATCCACGTGCGTGGCCACGGCGAACGCCAGGCGCGCGTACATGCCGCTGGAGTAGGTCCGCACCGGCTCGTCGACGAAGTCCCCCAGCTCGCTGAACTCGATGATCTGGTCCATGCGCGCGCGGATCTCCGCCCGCGTCATGCCCAGGATGATGCCGTTGATGAGGATGTTCTCCCGCCCCGAGAAGTCCGGGTGGAAGCCAGCGCCCAGGTCCAGCAGCGCCGAGATGCGGCCATTCATCTCGATGGTGCCCGAGGTGGGCGTGTAGATGCCCGTCATCAGCTTGAGCAGCGTGCTCTTGCCCGAGCCGTTGCGCCCGATGATACCCACCGTCTTGCCACGGGGAATCGTCAGATCGATGCCGCGGATGGCCTCGATGTACGTCTTGTCGTCGGGGATGCGCTTGCGCTGGCCCTTCAGCAGGCGCACCAGCTCCGACTTGAGCGTCGTGTACTCGCGCCGGATGGTGCTCTTGCGGAAGCGCTTGACGAGGTTGCGAATGACGATTGCGTCCATGAGGCGTATCTCGCTCAAACGATCTCCGCGAACTCCTCGCGGCGACGTTCGAAGATGCCGGCGGCCAACCACAGTAACACCACGGCGATCCCCATCCACAGCGCCAGCGGCCCCAGGTCGGGCAGCCTCCCGTCGTAGAAGAGCGCCTGGTACGAGGTGGCCATCACCGCCATGGGGTTGGCCAGCAGCAGCAGTTGGCGGAAGCGCTCGGGGAATACCTCCACCCGGTAGAAGATCGGCGTGACGAAGAACCACATCGTGATGATGTTGCTGAGGATCTGCTGCAGATCCCGGAACGCCACGTTGATGGCCGAGAACAGGTACACCAGCGCCAGCGTCACCCAGAACTGGACGAACAGCACCGCCGGGAACAGGAGGATCGTCCAGCGCAGCGGGTGACCCAGCAACAACCCCAGCAGCACCAGCAGCGGCAGGGCCAGCAGGAAGTTGACCAGGTTGGTGGCCACCACCGTGGTCGGCAACACCTGCGCCGGGAAGCGCACCTTGGTGAGCAGATCCCTCCGGTCACTGATGGCGCTCGTCCCCTGGAGGACCGAGCTGGTGAACCAGATCCACGGCAACAGCCCGATGAAGACGAAGAAGGTGTAGTGCTCGATCTGCTGGCGCATCCACACCGAGAACATCAGCGAGTACACCGCCATCTGCATCGTCGGGTTGAGGAAGGTCCACAGAAACCCCAGCAGCGAGCCGCGGTAGCGCGCCTTGAGCTCCCGCTGCGTCAGGCTCAGCAGCAGGCCACGGTACTGGTAGAGTTCTCGGAGGTTGCGAAGCATGCGGCGGTATCCCTACACCAGAGGATGCCGCTCCGCGAGGGTCCCGGAATACACCAGGCAGGCGGGCAGGCCCGGCACGGTCGGCTCGCTCTGGCCGCCCGGCCGCTTTGTTGGGGGGCCCAGGATTGGATTTTTCCGTTGTTTTTCCAAGGGATGGACACATCCCCTCCCTTCGATGGATTCTCGGAGGTCCAGGGCCCGGCCGCAGCGCGTCGGGCCTTTCCTCGCGGGTGACAGGACGCCGTGAAAGAGCAAGCACACTCCCCAGGGAGCGGTGGGGTTCGGCAGGTCTGGAAGGACGCTCGGACCTTCGCTGACATCCTCCGGCGCCGCGCGGCGGAGCTGGCGCAGACCCCGGCCTTCACCTTCCTGGGCGCGGAGGCCTCCGAGGACGTCACCCTCACGTATGCCGAGCTGGATCGACGCGCGCGCGCCATCGCCGTGGGGCTGGAGTCCCGAGGGCTCTCGGGCCAGCGCGTGCTCATCGTCCTGCCGCCAGGCCCCACCTATGTCACCAGCCTGTTCGGGTGTCTCTACGCGGGCGTGATCGCCGTGCCAGTGCCCCCGCCGCTGTTCGACTCGCCTCGGATGGGCACGGACCTGCTGGCCACCATCGCGCAGGACTCGGGTGCCGCCGCCGCGCTCGTGGGCGGCCAGCGCCCCGCGGACGGGCAGCGCCTGACGATCGACGGGCTGGCGGCCCATATCGATCTGATCCCCGCCGAGGGCACCGGGACCCCTGCCCCTCCGGCCGACTGGACGCCTCCGTTCGTGGATCCGCGCGCCATCGCGTTCCTGCAGTACACGGCGGGCAGCACGGGCACGCCCAAGGGCGTCCGAGTCACCCACGCCAGCCTGCTGGACAACGCCGAGGCCCTGCGCCGCGGGTTGGGCCACACGCCTTCGGACAAGATCCTGCTGTGGCTGCCCACGCACCAGGGGCTGGGGCTGCTCGAGGGTGTGCTCCAGCCGCTGTTTGCTGGCGTCCCCGCACTCCTGCTCCCGCCGCGCGTCTTCTTCCAGCGGCCGCGGCGATGGCTGGAGGCGATCTCCGCCCACGGCGCCACCATCAGCGCCGCTCCGGACTTCGCCTACGAGCTGTGCGTGCGGAGCGTGAGCGAGGCGGAGCGGGCCGAGCTCGATCTGAGCCGGTGGCGTATCGCCATCACCTCCGGCGAGCAGATCCGGGCCGAGACGATGGAGCGATTCTCGGCGCACTTCGCGCCCTGCGGCTTCCAGCCGAAGGCGTTCCGGCCGGTGTACGGGCAGTCGGAGTGCACGTACCTGATCTCCTGCGGCAAGTCCGAGGAGGGCCCCACCCTGCGCGGAGTGGGCGTGGATGCCCTGGCCCAGCAGCGCATCACCGAGCGACGCGGGGCCGCCACGAAGCTGGTAAGCTGTGGTCCGGCGTCGAGCGTGCAGGTGATCATCGTCAACCCCACCACCCGCGCGCTGCGAGGTGATCAAGAGGTGGGCGAGATCTGGGTCACCGGCCTGAGCGTCGCGGACGGCTACTGGGGCCGGGTGGGCACCACCTCCGAGGCCTTCCGGGGACGCCTGTCCGGCTCTGCGGCGGGCATGAGGGCCTTCCTTCGGACGGGCGATCTCGGAGCCACGGCGGGCGGCGAGCTGTACGTCACGGGCCGGATCCAGGACGTCATCATCTGGCAGGGCCAGGATCTGCGGCTGCACGATCTCGAGTTCGACGTGGAGGCGAGCCACCCGGCGCTGGTGCCCGGGAGCTGCGCGGCCTTCGCGCAGAAGCAGGGTCGCGAGGAACAACTGCTCGTCGTCGCCGAGGTGTCCCTGCCCGAGAGCGCCCAGTCCGCGCCCGCGAAGCAGACCGCGCTCCTCCGGGACATCACCCACGCCATCCGCCTGAACGTGAACCAGCGCCACGGCGTGGCACCGACCGAGATCCTCCTGGTCCGCGCACGCAGCCTGCCGAGATCCTCGCTGGGCCGGGTGTCCCGGAACGCCGTGCGCTCGGCGTATCCTTCCTTCGAGCCCCCACCGCTCCTGCGCGATCGGGGCGAGGAGCCCACCGGGGAGCCTCCGCAGGTCGAAACTCCTCCCTCCCTGCCCGCGGTGGAGAGCCAGAGCGAGGCGCCGGCTCCGGCGCAGACCCCCACGGGGCTCGTGCCGCTGACGCCCGCGATGCACGCGGTCCATGCGCCGACCCGGCCCCTGCAGCATCCCACGGGGTCCTGCCGGATCTTCGAACTGCCCGAGGGGACGCGAGGCCACCATGCGGAGGAGGCTCTCCACGCCGTGTGGGCCGCGCACGAGACGCTGCGCCTGCGCTTCACCCGATCCGCGCAAGGAGGCTCTGAAGCCTGGGCCGCGCTCATCTCCTCCGAGAAGAGCCCCGTACCGCTGAAGCGGATGGATCTCTCCTCGCGCTCGGATGAGGAGTGCTGGCAGACGGTCGAGGGCCTGGCCCGGCAGCTAGGCGCCGAGCTCGGCCAGTGCGACGGGGCGCTCGTCTCGTTCGTGTTCTGCGAGCGTGGGGCGCGAATCCCGCCCTGGCTGCTGGTGGCGAGCCACCCTGCCCTGCTGGACGAAACCTCATGGCGGATTCTCGCCACGGATCTCCTGGAGGCGTGCGAGCAGGCCCGGACTCGCGGCCGCGTGCGGATGACGCCCCAGAGCGGCTCGTTGGCGCGCTGGGTCCTGGAGCTCATCACCGAAGTCCAGTTGCCCCGGCTCGCCTCCGATGCGCGCACGCACTGGCTCTCGAGCGCGCGGGAGGCGGCACCGGAGCGTTCGTCCGCGACGAGTTCCTCGGCCACCCCTGCTCCGGGAGCCCTGGCGGTGGTGGATGCCGCCGCGCTCCAGCGGGCCGCGACCCTCTTCGAGGTGTCTCGCGAATCGCTCCTGCTTGCGGCGTGTACGTTCGCCTACAGCTCCCAGACCCAGCGCTCCACGGTCCGGGTCAGCCTGGAGCAGAGTGCTCGGGCGAGCGGCCACTACCAGGTGGATGCCTCGCGCATGCTGGGCAACCTCGACTACGCGTTCCCCGCCATGCTCACGATCGAGCCGGAGGCGCCTCCGCACGAGTTGGCGCTCAATGCCCACGTGGAGCTGCTGGAGGCTCCTCTGGGAGGCCTCGCCTACGACGCCCTGAGGGCGTATGGCTCCGATCAGGAGCTCACCGATGCGCTCTCGGCGCTTCCCCCAGCCGACTTCAGCCTGCACTTGAAGGATGAGGGCGCGCCCTCGAGCCGCGAGACGTTGCGCACGCTGGCCATCTTCGAGCATGGGCCGTCCGTGATGAGCGTTGCTCGGCTGCGAGTGGAGGCCCGGCTGTCCGCGGGTCAGGCCCAGCTCCTGTGGCACGGGGCGACCTCGGATGGGGCGCTGCTGAGCACGCTCGCGAAGCTGACCGAGCAGGCGATCCGCACGCTCTGCTCCCAGGCGGACAGCGCCCGTTCCACGGCTTCGGCCGATCGGGGCAAGGCGCGAGTTCCCAGCGCGCACCGCTCGCACTGAGCACCACCGGCGTCTCGAAGTCTCATCGGCTGAGGAGCCAGAACCCTCTCGGGTGGCCTCTTCGTGCCGCCCGGGCGGGCGACATGTCGCCCGCGAGCTGTCGACATGTCGGCGGGCGCCCCTCCTCTCCTCTTCGCGAGTCAGCTCCGTGCAAGTGCCCGAAACAAGCCGTGAGTCCCCGCGCTACCGGCACGGCATGAGCCTTGCCTGAGCGTCCGTCGCGCACAGTACGAACATGCAGAGCACCGTCCTGAGGGGGAGGACACATCATGCGCTCACTCGCCATTCGGGCCCCTGCGGCCCACAGACACACCCAGAACGCCACACTGCCCGAGCGGAAGGCTCCCAACGCGGATGAAGCCGCGTGGGAGAAGCTGGGCCGGTGGGTCCGGAGCTTCTCCTGGATCATCGCGGCCGGCGTGGCCTGGGGCATCTTCCTGGCCCACATCTTCGCCATCGTCGGCAAGCCCTGGAGCACCTGCGGCACCGTGGGCTGCGTGCTGACCTTCCATCTCTTCGAGGTGCCGCTGGTCGCCTACGACGTCTTCCTGGTCTGGTACGGCCTGCGGCGGTTCTCCCGCACCACCGAGCGCCAGTACCGCGTCATCCTGGGCTTCGCCAACGTCGTCAACCTCTCCTTCTTCGCCTTCGAGGCGCAGCTCCTCATCGACAGCTTCAACCGCTCTGCGCCGCTGATGGAGAACCTGGGGCTTGTCTCCATCGCCCTGCTGCTCGTCACCGGGGTAGCGCTGGGCCTGTGGACGCAGCTCTGGCTGACCCATCTCGCGGAAGGCGAGCAGGACTCGCGCTACTCGCACCCCACCACCGAACGCGCCTTGGTGGCCCTGGTGAAGCGGGCTCGCCAGGAGGGACGGCAGCTCCGCGTGAGGGGCTCGGGACACTCCGTCTACGGCGCCATCCACGCGGACGGCACACCCCAGGCGAACAGCGACGCGAGCGGCGCCAACCTCAACGTCCTGCTCGATCGGTACACGCAGATCCTCGACTGGAATGAGGAGAAGAAGCAGGTCACCGTCCAGGCGGGCTGCCACCTGGGTATCGATCCGAACGATCCGCTGTCGAAGCGGGAGAACAGCCTGCTGTACCAGCTCGATCAGCGCGGCTGGGCGCTGCCGGATCTCGGCGGCATTACCCATCAGACCGTCGCGGGCTTCCTCTCCACGGGTTCGGCGGGCGGCACCACCACGTTCGATCTCGGGGGCTCCATCGCGTGCATCCGGATGATCGACGGCACCGGCAAGGTGCATGAGTTCCGCCCCAACCCGGACGATCCAAGCGACGAGGAGAACAACCCATTCTACGCCGCGGGCGTCTCCATGGGCCTGCTGGGTGTCATCTCCACCGTCACCTTCCAGTGCGAGCCGCGCTACGACATCATCGGCGAGCAGGTGACGAGCCGGGTCGAGGCCAGCGGCATCGAGCTGTCCGGCGAGGGCGACACCAGCCTGCGGAGCCTGATGCAGCGCACGGAGTACTCACGGCTGCTGTGGTGGCCCCAGCGCGACGTGAACAAGCTCCAGGTCTGGAAGGCGCGGCGCACGCGCCCCGAGGACGCAAGGAAGACGCACATCAACGGCCGGTTCATCCCCAAGCCCTTCGTGAGCTTCCCGACCATCCTGGGCATGAAGGAGCTGTCCCAGGGCATCATCAATGCCTTCTACACGCTGATCAGCCGCCACGCGCCGCCGTATGAGCGCAAGACGCAGGACTTCATCGAGGGCGTGCTCAACACGCTGATCAAGGACGGCACGGAGGAGTTCTGGGACTCCTGGTACGAAGGGCTGCCCATGGACAACGGCGCGGACGATGCGCTGCTGCCCACCGAGTTCACCGAGCTCTTCATCGACATCCACCAGACGCCCGAGGTGATGCGCGAGTTGGAGCGATTCTTCGCGGGTGACGAGGGTCTGGAGCGCACGGGCGCCTACGCCTGCGAGATCTACCCGGCCCGGCGCAGCCGCTTCTGGCTGAGCCCCTCGTACGCTCGGGACTGCGTGCGGGTGGACATCTTCTGGTTCAAGACGCGCCAGGGGAACCCGGACATCGACTTCTACCCGCAGTACTGGGAGCTGCTGCGGAAGTTCGACTTCCGCTTCCACTGGGGGAAGTACCTGTCCGCGGCGGACTCGAGCACCGGCGCCGCGTACATCCGCCGGCAGTTCCCCAAGTGGGGCAAGTTCATGGAGCTGCGCGACCGGATGGATCCGGACGGAGTCTTCCTCACCGGCTACTGGCGCGAGCACCTCGCCATCGAGCCAGCCGCATCCAACGTGACGCCGCTGCGGCGGGTGGAGCAGGAGTTCGCGCCTCGCGAGGCCGCCCTCAAGAAGACGGCCTGAGGAACTACGGCACTCCGGGCCTGGCAGGGACGAGCACCCTCACCCCTGCCGGGCCCTGACTTCGAGCTACTGCTGCTGCCCCTCCTGGGGCTGCTGAGGCTGCTGCTGCCCCTCCTGGGCCTGCTGAGCCTGCTGCCCCTCCTGGGCCTGCTGAGGCGGCGGGGCGAACAGGCCGGCCGCCTTGAGCACGCGCAGCGCGGCCAGCGAGGCATTCAGCGTCTCGCCCACGAAGCCCGTCTCCGCGGTGGCGAGCGACGTGTTGGCATCCGTCACCTCCAGATAGGTGGCCGTGCCGGCCTTGAAGCTCACGTCCACGAGCCGCTGGCTCTCACGGGCGAGCCGCAGCTGCTCCTCGGCCTTGCTGCGGTTGGCCCGCGCGCTGGCCAGATCCAGCAGGCCTCGGCGTATCTCGTCCTTGGCCCGGTTCTCCGCGATGGCGGCGTTGGCCTTGGCCTCGGCGATCTTCGCCTTGCTCTCGCGCAGCTCCGCCTCTCGCAGACCGCCGTCCCAAATCACCCACTGGAGCCCCAGGGTGATGAGCCACGAGGTGTTCTCTCCCGTGAAGCCCGCCGCGTTGGCCCAGCGGTAGGCCGCGGACAGGCCCAGGGTGGGCGCGTACCGCCACTTCACCGCGCTGCGCCCGGCCTCCTGCAGATCAATATTCCGCTGCGCCGCCAGCACATCCGGCCGCTGATTCGAAGCGGCCTCGAGCTGCTCGATGCCCTGGGGCAGCACGGGCTCCTCCGGTACCACCACGTCGAAGTCCGCGGGCTCGTTCAGCAGCGTGGCCAGCGCCTGGATCGTACTCGTGTAGGAGTTGCGAGCGCGCACCAGATCCTGATCGGCGCGAGCCCTGTCGATCTGCGCACGAAGCAGCGCCACCTTGGGCTGGGCACCCGCCTCGAAGGTGACCTGCGCGTCCTTCTCGCGCGCCACGTACACCGTCAGCAGCCGCTCCTGCACATCCACGGCCTGCTTGAGCCCGGCCGCGCCGAAGTAGAGCTGCGCGGCGCCAAAGAGGATCTCACGGCGCGCCGACTCGACGTTGAGGGTGGCCACCTCCTCGCCAATATTCGCGCTCTTGATGGCCATGATCAGCGCCGGAGCAAAGATGGCCTGGTTGAGCTGCACCTGGGCGCCAAGCTGGTTCTTCTTCTGGATGGGAACCTCCTGGACGCCCACAGGGACCATGGTGAGGTTGGTGGGCGCTCCGGGCAGGTCCGGGACGTCCGTGTTCTGCGGCGTCCCCACGTCACGGATGGCGTAGCTGGTGGGCAGCGCGAAGACCGCCTCCGCGTTGTTGCGCGTATAGGAGGCACTTGCGGTGATCTGCGGCAGGTAGCCGCTCCAGGCCTTGGAGGACAACTCCTGAGCCTGGGCCAGACGCGCACGGGCCGCCTGAAGCTCCAGGCTCTGGGACTCCATGCGGGTGAGCACTTCCTGGAAGGTCAGCGTCCGCGGGGCGGTGCCCGGCTCGGCGGCCAGGGCGACGACGGCAACGAGGGCCAGAGGGTTCATGACACCCTCCAGGGAAGTGCGGGACTCACGGTGAAGGGTTGCAGTGGGAAGCGCATAAAGACGATTCGTCCTGTCTGGGGAAGTACTGCGGGACGAGAGCGGGTACACCCCTCCCGTCGAGGTCGGGAGACCACGAAATACACAGGGCACGGAGGACGGGGAGAAGTCCCTCGCCCCGTCTGGGAGGAGCGGGGCGAGAAGCCCAGCCCCCGTCCTCCGCGCCATGAATCAGGCGGCGTCGGCCTTGTGCTGCAGCTCCGGGGCGTGCACCTCGGCCTGAGCCGGGCGATTGCCCGACACGCGGCGCCGCAAGCCGTCCACCAGCGAGTAGAAGACGGGCACCACGCCCAGCGTCAGCACCGTCGAGGTGATGAGGCCGCCGATGATGGCGATGGCCATGGGCACGCGCGTCTCCGCGCCGTCGCCCTTCGCCAGCGCCACCGGCACCATGCCGGCGATCATCGCGATGGTCGTCATCAGAATGGGGCGCAGACGGATGGGGCCTGCCTCCAGCAGCGCGTCACGCGTGCTCTTGCCCTGCTCCTTGAGCTGGTTGGTGAAGTCCACCAGGAGGATGCCGTTCTTCGTCACCAGACCCATGAGCATGATGATTCCGATCATCGCGAACATGGACATGTACTGGCCGGAGATGAGCAGGCCTCCCAGCGCACCGATGATGGCGAAGGGCAGCGACATCATGATCGTGATCGGATCCAGCAGGCTGCCGAACTGGGCCGCGAGGATCATGTACACCAGGATGATGCCCAGGAAGAGCGCCAGCACGAAGGCCTTGCCGGCCTTGGCCAGCTCCTTGCCCTGACCCTCGAAGTCGGTGGTGATGGTGGGCGGCAGCTCCTTCTTGGAGTAGTCGTTGAGGAACGCGATGGCCTCACCGAGGCTGTAGTTACGCAGCTCGGCCAGCACGGTGATCTGCCGCTTCTGCGCCTGACGGTCGATCTGCGACGGACCCTCGTCCGGAAGGATGTTGGCCACGTTGCGCAGCTCCACGAGCTGCCCGGAGGGCGAGCGCACCGTGAGGGCACCCACCTGGTCGGGGTCGGCCAGCACCTCGGGAGGCAGCTTCACCTTCACGTCGAAGGTGTCACCCCCCTCGCGGTACTGGATGACGGCATCGCCACCAAGGAAGGAGCGCAGCGTGGTGCCGAGCATGGCCGCGGGCACACCCACGCTGGCGGCGCGCTCCCGGTCGATGTCCACCGACAGCTGCGGCTTGCCCGCGCGGTAGGACAGGTCCACGTCCACGAAGCCCGGCTGCTGCTTCATGGCCGCGCGCACCTTCTCCGCCGACGCGATGACTTCCTGCCAGTTGTCACCCCGGAGGTTGAACTGCACCGGCTGGGAGCGGGCACCACCGCCGCTGACAGCCGCGTAGTCCTGCGCGTTGAGCGCCACACCCGCGCTGCGCACGATGTTCTGCCGCACGTACTGCTTGAAGTCCTGCTGGCCGTAGGTGCGATCGTGCACGGGCACGAGGTTCACCATCAGCTCGCCCTTGTGGACCTCCTCCTGCACGCCACCACCCGCGGAGGTGTACACGCTCTCCACGCCCGGCAACTTCACGAGCTGCTCGCGAACGCTGGCCAGTTCCTGCTGCGTACGCTCCAGCGGCGTGCCCACCGGCATCTCCACCGTCACCTTCGTCATGCTCATGTCCTGAGCAGGAATGAAGGTGAAGTTGATGAAGCGCGCCAGGAAGAGCGTGAAGAAGAGCACGCCCACCGCCGCGGCCATCGTGATGGCGCGGTGATCGAGCATCCACCGCAACGCGCGCCGGTACACGCTCTCCGTGGCCGTCAGCACGCGCTCGATGCCCCGGGAGACAGCCCCCGGCTCGCCGTGGTGCTTGATGAGGCGGCTGGAGAGCATGGGGGTGAGCGTCATCGACACGAAGTACGAGATGCCCACCGCCACCGCCACCGTGACGCCGAACTGGTAGAAGAACTTACCCATCATGCCTTCCATGAAGGCCACGGGGATGAACACCGCCACGATGGAGAGCGTCACCGCGAGCACCGCCAGCGCGATCTCCTTGGTGGCCTCGTAGGCCGCCTCGAAGGGGCTGGCCCCTTCCTCGATGTGGCGGATGATGTTCTCGATGACCACGATGGCGTCGTCGATGAGCAGACCGATGGACAGCGTCAGCGCCAGCATCGTGACGACGTTGAAGGTGAAGTGCATGGCCTGCATCACCGCGAAGGTGCCGACCACGGAGGTGGGCAGCGCCACCGCGGACACCAGCGTGGACCGCCAGTTGCGCAGGAACACCAGCACGATGACCACCGCGAGGATACCGCCCAGGATCAGGTCCTCCTGCACGCCCGAGATGGAGGAGCGGATGAACTTGGAGCCATCCGTCACCGTCTCCACCTTCAAGCCCTTGGGCAGCAGCGCGGAGATCTCACCCAGGGATTCCATGACGTCATGTGCCACCTGCACGGTGTTGGCGCCGGACTGCTTGCGCACCACCATCGCCACCGCGCGCTGACCGTTGAAGGAGGCGCCCGAGCGAGCCTCCTCGGGCCCGTCCACCACGTTGGCCACGTCCCGGATGCGCACCGGTGCGCCCGCCGGGCTGGCGATGACCAGGTTGCGCAGCGCATCGACGCTGCGCGCCTCGCCCACGAGCTTCACCACGCGCTCGGCGCCAGGCTCCGAAGTACGGCCACCCGGCACGTCCACGCTCTGCGCGCGCAGCGCCTGCGTCACGTCCGAGATGGACACCCCATAGGTGCGCAGCAGGCCCGGATCCACGACGACCTGGATCTCGCGCTCCTGGCTACCCACCAGATCGATACCACCCACACCCTGCTTGCGCTGGAGTGCCGGCTTCACCACGTCCTTGGACAGGCGGGTGATCTCCTGGATGGGCAGCGAGCCGCTCACTGCCAGGGTGAGGATGGGCGCGGCGCCGATGTCGAACTTCTCCACCACGGGCGCCTCGGCCTCGTTGGGGAGCTTGGACAGGGTGGCCTGGACGCGGTCACGCACGTCCTGCGCCGCCACGTCCACGTTCTTGTCGAGCGAGAACTGGACGATGATCTGCGACACGCTCTCCACGTTCACCGAGCGCAGCGTCTCCACGCCGCTGAGCGTGTTGAGCGCCTCCTCGAGCGGATCGCTGATGTTGTTCTCGATTGTCTCGGGGTCGGCGCCCGGGAGGATGGTGGTGACCGTGACGACGGGGAAGTCGACGTCGGGGAACTGATCGACGCCGATCTTCGGAAGGGCGAAGAGGCCGAACACCACCAGCCCCATGATGAGCATGGCGGTGAAGATGGGCTGGCGGATGAATGTCTTGATCGGATCCATAGAGGTGTACCCGTTCGACCTTGGAAGTTACTGCACCACGCTCACAGCGAGCCCTTCACGCAAGGAGGCGGCACCCTCCACGACGACCTTGTCCTGGGGCTGCAGACCGCCGCGCACCTGCGCGAAGCGCGGCGTCACCGGCAGCGCCTGCACATCCCGGCGCACCAGGCGTCCATCCTCGACGATGAACACGTAGTGGCCCTTGTCGTCCTTCAGCAGCGCCTGGGACGGCAGGAAGAGGCCGGCGAGCGCCTCGCTCCGGGAGAAGTCCATCTCCGCCAGCGAGCCCGGACGCAGCGGCGACTCGGGCTTGCCCGTCACATCCGCCAGCACCTCCACGGTGCGGCTGTTGCCATCCACCACCGCGCCCACCGTGCGAACGGTGGCCTCGAAGGAGGTGTTGCCGGGGATCACCTTGCCGGAGATCTTCATGCCATCGCGAAGCGCGCCGACCATGGACTCGGGGACGGGCAGGCGCACCTCCAACTCATCCACATTGGTGAGCTTGAAGATGGCGGAGGCCGGCACCATCGTCACGGTGTCACCGATGTTGACCATGCGCGCCGTCACGACGCCGTCGAAGGGGGCGCGCAGCGTCTGGTCGCGCAGCAGCTCCTGAGCGGAGCGCAGGGCGGCATCGGCCTGGGCGAAGCCCGCGGCGGCCTGACGCTGTCCGGCCTGCACCTTGTCCATGATGGCCTGCGCGGCGCTGCCACCCTCGAAGAGCTTCTTGGTGCGCTCCAGCTCCGTGTTGGCGTTGTCCAGACCGGCCTTCGCCATCTCACGGGCCGCAGCAGCCTGATCCACGGCGATGATGAGGTTGGAGGTGTCCAGCACCATCAGCGGGGCGCCCTTCTTCACCCGGTCGCCCACGTTCACCAGCAGCTTGTCGACAGTGCCGGTGGCCGGAGCGCTGAGGGTGGCCTCCAGCTTGGCGCGGACCTGCGCCGTGACGCGGGCGACGTCGCCCTGCAGCTTGTCGAGCGCTGGCGTCGCGCGGACGCCGATCGTCGGCTGGCCATTGCCGGTGGTGGCGCCAGCGGGCAGTTGGGCCTTCTCACCCTTGTTGGCGCGTGCCTCGGAGCAGCCCAGGCCCGTAGTGGAGGCCAGCGCGCCGATCAGCAGGTAACGAGAGAGGGAACGTGAATTCATGTGCGGTGGGTCCTCGAAAGGAAAAGCTCAGGAAATGGAACGAGACGGCTCGGGCGTGGTGGTGGCTTGGGGGGGCGAACAGCGATCGCGCCAGCGATCACGCGCGGTCATGACCATGCCCAGGAAGAACTCAAAGAACTCGATGGTGGAGGAGAAGCGCTGCTGGCACACATTCTCCAGCCCGAGGCTGGCCAGGCGGGTGCGCATGATCTGCACGCACTCCGTCACGCCCTTGATGGCCTCTTCGAAGTGGTGATCCCAGGCGCCGTCGCTGAAGACATAGTAGTGGCGGCGATCTCCCGGCAGGCCGATCTCCTGGACCAGGCCCTTCTCGTGGAAATGCCGGATGTTGGTGGACACCGAAGCGGGGCTCACCTTGAGCAACTCCGCGATGCTCCCGAGCGCCAGCGGCTTGGGAGCCAGCATCAGCAGCCCCAGCATCCGCCCACCGATCCTCGGAAAGCCTCCCCGGTTTTCGAAATGCAGCCCCAACGCTTCAATGAAACGATGGTCCTCGGGGGTTAGAAACAACCCATCCTTGTCACCTACCTCCACGGCAGCCTCCTTTCCGGGGACCTGGATAACGCGGCGAATCAATAGTTTCTTCGGTTCGTTCAGTCAAGACTGAAAGATTAAGAATTATAAAGGGTTCCAATGCCGCTTGGAGCACATTGGGGAAACCCTATGTAGGCCTCCGTATGTGTCGCTGCAAGGGTTCGAAATGACGGAGGTAGGGCCTTGGCGCCCTACGTATCAGGACATGCTGCGGCATCCGGAGAGCAGCCACGAAAGCTCCGCGCATCGTGAATTGAGGGTCGCGTAGACCTTTTTCGCATGCGCCCCGTTTGAGGAAAGGCCCGGCGCATCCACCGCGCCGCCGGACTTCCCCACAACGGAGTTTCCCCATGCTCAAGCCCTTCGCGCTCGGCCTTGGTCTGCTCACCCTTCCTGCCGTGGCCCTGGCCAATGGTCCTGCCAACGCGGCCCCTACCCCTGCCGCGAAGGAGCAGCCCGCGGCCACGGGCGCTTCGCCGGCCGCGCTGGATGCAGCGCACAGTGCTCCGCGGGTGCAGATCGCGCTGCTGCTCGACACCAGCAGCAGCATGGACGGGCTCATCGATCAGGCGAAGCGCCAGCTGTGGACCGTGGTGAACACCTTCCAGAAGACGCGCCGAGGCACGCAGCTGGCGCACCTGGAGATCGCCCTCTACGAATACGGCAAGAGCTCGCTGTCGGCCGAGGGCGGCTACATCCGGCAGATCGTCCCCTTCACCACGGACCTGGACAAGGTGTCCGAGGAGCTCTTCTCGCTGAAGACCAATGGCGGCGATGAGTACTGCGGCATGGTGATCCAGAAGGCCACGCGCAACCTGGAGTGGAGCAAGGCCAAGGGAGACCTGAAGCTCATCTACATCGCGGGCAACGAGCCCTTCTCGCAGGGACCCGTGAAGTACGAGAGCGCCATCTCGGATGCGAAGGAGCGCGGCATCACGGTGAACACCATCCACTGCGGCTCGGCGCAGGAAGGGACGAGCACGGGCTGGGCGACGGCCGCGAAGTTCGCGCAGGGCCAGTCGCTCAACATCGATCAGAACCAGGCTGTGGCGTACACCGCCGCGCCGCAGGATGACGAGATCGCCCAGCTGGGACGCGAGCTGAACAAGACGTACCTTGGCTACGGAACCAAGGGCGCCGAGGCGAAGATGCGGCAGGAGGCGCAGGACACCAACGCCGAGGCCTTCAAGGGCAGCGCCACCACGCGAGCCGTGTCCAAGGCAAGCCGCCTCTATGACAACTCGGGATGGGATCTGGTGGACGGGACGAAGAAGGGCGCGGTGAAGCTGGAGGCGATGAAGGATGAGGAGCTGCCGGCGGAGCTGAAGGGCAAGAACGCCGAGGAGCGCAAGGCAATCGTCGACGCGAAGGCGAAGGAGCGCGCGGACATCCAGGCGAAGATCCAGAAGCTCCAGACCGAGCGCGAGAAGTTCGTCGCGGAGAAGCAGAAGGCCGAGGCCTCCGAGGGGGGCGCCACGCTCGACAAGGCCATCATCGAGTCGGCCACGAAGCAGGCCGCCGCGCAGGGCCTCGCGATCGAGTGAGCCGCGTGTGTCGGGCCGCGCACGCCTCACGGTGCTGCGCGGCTTGACGTTGCGGGGTGAAAGAGGTCCCGTAGGGCCCTCACCCTCGAGGTCCCTCGCATGAGACGTGGCTTCCTCTCCCTGCTCCTCCTTCTGCTGACGGCTCCCCTCCCCGGTTGGGCCCAGACCGAACTCCAGGTCTGGCACGGCTACCGGGCCGCTGAGCGCGCCGGGTTGGAGAAGGTGGTCGCCGCCTACAACGCGGCCAAGGCCAGCTCGGGCGTGAAGGTCACCCTGCGCGCCATTCCCTCGGATGCCTTCACGGACAAGATCAGCGCCGCCGTGCCGCGAGGAGTGGGACCGGACGTCTTCATCTTCCCGCAGGATCGGCTCGGTGGCTGGGTGGAGAGCGGCAACACGGTCGAGCCACTCGACTTCTTCCTGGATGACGCCGCCCGGAAGCGCTTCATCCCCACCACGCTCGAGGTGATGACGTACCGGGGCTCCGTCTACGGGCTGCCCCTCAACTTCAAGGTCATCACCCTCATCTACAACAAGAAGCTGGTGGCGAAGCCGCCGAAGACCACGGGAGAGCTCCTCGCGACCTGCAAGAAGCTGCCCGCGAAGCCCGAGGGCTCGACGTGCCTCGTCTACCCGTACACGGACTTCTACTACCACGCTGCGCTGATGAACGCGTTCGGCGGCCGCGTGTTCGATCCCGGCCCCACACCGCGCCTGGATGCGCCCGAGAACGTGAAGGCGCTGGAATTGCTCCTGCGCTGGACGGACAAGGAACGCATCCTCCCTCCCGAGCCCTCCACGGTGCTGACCACCTCGCTGTTCAACGCGGGCCATGCGGCGATGGTGTTCTCGGGTCCCTGGTTCCTGGGCGAGATCTCCCCGGAGATCGACTACGGGCTGGCCCCGCTGCCCACGGTGGATGAAGCGGGTGGCAAGCCGATGCGGCCGTGGATGACCGTCGAGGGTGTCGCCGTGGCCGCTCCCTCCAAGCACAAGGACGCGGCCTTCGACTTCGTGAACTACCTCACGGGCCCCGATGGCGCGAAGATCATGGCGCTGGTCGGGCGCCAGAACCCCGCGTTCGAGCAGGCCTACAAGGATCCGGAGATCGCCAAGGACACGACGCTGGCCGCGTTCCGCGCGCAGGCGGAGACCGCCGTCCCCATGCCCAACGTGGCGGAGATGACGATGGTCTGGTCTCCCATGACGTCGGCCATGAACGCCATCACGCGCAAGGCCTCCACGCCGAAGGCCGCGCTTCAGGAAGCCCAGAAGGCCGTGCAGAAGGATGTGGCGAGCCTGCGGCGCAAGCCGTAGCCCCAGCCCCCTCCAGACGAACGGACGGAACCCTTTGAAGGATTCCGTCCGTCCTTACTGCTACGGCAGGTGCTCTCAGGGAGACGAGGTGGACGCCGAGGGAGGCGGATTTGGCCTCAGATCCGGGTAGAGCGCGGCGGCCACATACTCGGGCACCGGCCCCACGTTCTTGCCATCGAGCGCCGTCCGGTTGCTCAGCACCACCACCGTGAGATCCTTCTCGGGCAGATACTGCATGGTGGTGTCGAACCCGAAGACCTCCCCTCGGTGGCCGATGAAGCCGTACTTGATCTGCCGGAAAATCGCCAAGCCCACCTGAACGGTCGACTCACAGTTGGTCGGCAGCGGAGTGCACACCTGCTTCTCGCCCGGGGCCGCCTCCCAGAGCTGGGAGATGAGAGAGTTGCGCCGCGCCGGCTGCGCCTCGCTCGCAGTCGGGCTCGCAGCCGGGTTCAAAGGCTGGTCGGGGTTGCACGTATCGATGAAGGTCCGCTGCTGCTTGCGCATGCTCGGGGTCAACAGGTTGCCCTTGACCTCGGCATTGAGCCACCGCAGCAGATTGTTGGCGGTGGACATGATCGCCCCCGCAGCCCAGGCATTCGACATGTTTTGCTGGGTGAAGTCGATGTCCTTGTTGACGCACGGCGGCTGGATCGAGGAGCAGGAGCTCTGGCCGGTCGCGCTGTTGTAATAGAAGTTGTAGAAGTTGACGTAGCCCTGGTTGGTCGAGCCCAGCCCGTTGTCTCCATTTCCGGGGATGCGCGTGTTCTCCAGGTTGAGTTTGGTGATGAACCGCTGCTCGATCACCTTCTGCCAGTCCGTCTCGGGATACCCATCGACCTTGGCCGCGATCATCCCCAACAGGATGAAGTTCGTATTCGAGTAGGCGAACTCCGAGCCGGGCGGGATCACCTCCTTGCAGGCGATGGACTTGGCCCGCAGCCGCTCCGTCAGCTTCAAGAACTCCGTGGGCGCATTCCAGACATGCGTGGGATCGGAATAGACCACCCGGTTCCAGACGTAGGCATTGGTGTAGCTCTCGATGCCGCTGGTGTGATTCAACATCATCCGGATGGTGATCTTGCTCCCGTCGATGTTCGTGAACACGTTCGGCAGCCACTTCTGTAGGGTGTCGTCCAGGGAGATCTTTCCTTCATCCACCTGCTGAAGGATGGCAGTGCCCACGAAGTTCTTGGTCATGCTGCCGATCCGGAAGTTCATCTCCGGCGTCATCTTCAACGTCTTGGATTCATCCTGGAAGCCCGTGACGATGTAGTAGGGCTCGGTGTTGCCAATCTGCACCACCATGGCCATGCCGGGCGACTGCTCGTAGGCGGCCGCGGCATCGAGGACGGCCTGGAGCTTCGCGCGGATCTCTGGATCCTGCCCGGTGGCCGCCACCGAGGTCGGCGCTGGAGCGCTGACCTTGGCCTCAGCCTCAGCCGCGGCAGGCGCCGTCGCGCTCGTCGTGGCACAGGCGCTGAGCAGCACCATCGCGGGCAGCAGCCCGAAGCGTATCTTCGGACACTTCTGGTCGGTCCTGATCATGAGGCGTTCTCCTGTATGAACAGGGCCCAAGTCATTTGCCGTGGGTGATGGAGCCACTGCCGGTCTTGTTCTGGCCGGTCACCTGGGCGGAGCCGTACCAGATGATGTTGCCACTCCCGCTCAGGTCGAAGCTGACCGTGCCATTGGCGGTGGCGCTCAGCAGCCCCGAGCCGCTGCTGATGAGCTGGGCGGCGCCGCTGACGGGCAGCCCCTTGGCATCGAGGAATCCCGGGCCCGAGAGGTTGGCCGTCAGGCTCTGCGCGGAGCCCGTGAGGAGCAAGGGGCCGCTGCCGCTCTGCTGCGCATTCACTGCCTGAGCGGTGCCGTTGAAGGTGAGTGGGCCCGAGCCCGTGAGATTCAACGCGAGGTTGGCTCCTGGCGTCACCCCGGCGATCACCGGACCCGAACCCGTGAGGGTGACACCCGTCAGCCCGGTGATGGAGATCTTCACATTCGAGCCGAGCGTGGGCTCGATGTTCTTGTTGGTGGTGATCTTCAGCACGCCGTTGCTCACCTCGGTGAGCAGCAAGGACTGCAGGTTCGAGTCCACCGTCACCGAGACGGACTGGTCCCCCTGGGAGATCGTGACAGGTACTGACGTATCGTTCTGCACCTGGGTGAAGGCGCCCAGCGGGCGATCTTGCGTGGTGCGATCTCCATTGCCCTTCACGGGAAACAGGCCTTTGGAGCCCTCTGTCTGGCCGTCGCCGGTGGGCGTTGAGGCCGTGTTCGAGCTGGTGCAGGCGCCGAGCATCATCACCGCCGAGAGACTCAGCGCCCACACGGAGCGTGACGGAACCACGTACTTGTTCATTTCAAACATGAGGCTGCCTCCTACTGGGTGGGTGGTTTGGCACGCCAAAGGCTTGCAGATGTAACGAGAGCAACAAGTCTTCCTTCTGGCAGGCCGGGAAGGATTCACTCCCTGTCTTATCACGGACACTCCCAGCACCAAGCATTCAGCATCTGTCAGCAGAGCGGCCTGGCAGTCGCGCCTGGCGAACCCCGGTAACAGATTCCAGCGCACGGGGTGTTCGAGAGCGGCGGCGTTCACGGGCCTTTCATGCGCGTGAACGCCACTCAAGGGGAGCCCTGGAGCCCACACATGAAGTGTCCCTCCAGGAGCCATGATCATGTGGATAAGACCAACTTTTCGTTTCCTCGCCGTGCTCGGTGTTCTCTGCTGCACTGGCTGCCAGCAGCCCCTCTCCGCCCAGGACCCGACGTCGGAGGATCCGGTGACCCAGAACGCTTTACCGCGAGAGTTGCAAGAGCGCATCGATCAGTTCGTCGCCGAACGGATGGACCAGGGGCACGTGCCAGGGCTGTCGCTGACCATCCTCCAAGGAGGCCAGACCGTCTATGTCCGGGGCTACGGGCGCGCGAACCTGGAGACCGGCGCACCGATGACAGGGCACACGCGCGTGTCCATTGGGTCCACCACCAAGTCCATGACGGCGCTGGCGCTGATGCATCAGGTGGAGCAGGGCCACGTGGATCTGGAGGCGCCGGTGACGCGCTATCTACCCTGGTTCCGCACGGCGGATGGACTTCAGGACCAGATCCTCGTGAAGCACCTGCTATCCCATACCTCGGGGCTGCCCGGCAGCTTCTTGTGGGACGGCGCGCAGGATGACGGAGCGCTGGAGCGGCGCGTGCGCGCGCTGGCGGGTGTTCGGCTGAACTCCAAGCCCGGCTCGAACTTCGAGTATTCCAACGACGGCTTCGCCGTGGCCGGCCTCATCCTCCAACAAGTCTCCGGCGCGCTCTATGAGGAGGCCATGGCGCGCACCGTCTTCCAGCCGCTGGAGATGGCGGAGTCGACGTTCGACAAGAGCCAGGTTCCGGAGAGGGCGCTCGCCCAGGGCTACGTGTGGACGCGCGGCGAGATCCAGCCCCGGCAGCAACCCTGGTCCCGCTCGCACAACCCGGCGGGCTCGGCCCTCTTCACGTCGGCGCAGGATGTGGCCCAGTACCTCGGCGCGATGCTGGCCCATGGCAAGGGCCACACTGCCCAGGTGGTCTCCCCGCAGTCCGTGGACACCCTCTGGCGGCCCGTCTCTCCGATGTACGGCATGGGGTGGTACGTGGCGTCGCTGCTCGACAAGCCCGCGGTCTTCCATCAGGGGGATGTGCTGACCAGCGCCTCCTCATTCCTGCTGCTGCCCGATGAAGGGCTGGCGGTGGCGACGCTGGCCAACCTGGACACCACGACGCAGTGGGAGATTGCCCAGGGAGTCGCCGCGCTGTTGACTGGCGCCGAGCCCCCCTCCGCTACGCCCCTGGCTTATCGGGCACCGAGCCAATTCAAGCCAGATCGCTCGGTATGGCCGCGGTACGTCGGTACGTACTCCACCATCTTCGGCAAGCTGCGCATCTACATCGACCAGGATCGTTTGATGGCCGCCAGCTCCTTCTCGGATCCGGAGATGACCATGGAGCTCGAGCCCTACGGAGACAACGACTTCACCCTGCGCAACGATCTCGGCACGCTCGAGGGCACGCCCATCGAGTTCCACCACGGCACGCAAGGCCAGATGGAGATCTGGATGGGCGGCAAGAGCGCCGGGAAGCAGATCCCGTAGCGCCCCTGGGGGCGGCCCGGCTCACTCCAGCAGCGTCTCGGAGATGAGCTCCGCGATGCGCGCCGCGTTCTCGAAGAGGAAGTGGTGGTTGCCCTCGAAGCGCCGCGCCATCATCCCGCCACGGGTCGCATCCTTCCAGGCCTGCACATCCTCGTCGGAGATCCCCTCCTGATTGCCTGTGAGGATCAGGAGCGGAGCACTCAGCGACTGGCCAGGCTGATGGCGATAGCGCTCGACGGCCTCGACATCGGCGCGGAGGAGCGCGAGCCGGCGGTGGCGCTCTTCGTCGTCCACCTGCGCGGACAGCAGGAGCCCGGAGAGCAGCTCCGAGTCAGCAAGGGGCTGCTCTCGCACCGGCAACCGCCACGGCGCGCCGAGCCCGCTGCAGACGACGTGGCGTGGCTCCTCCAAGCCCGCGACGGCGGCGGCTCGCGCCACCTCATACGCCAGGAGCGCTCCCATGCTGTGCCCGAACAGGGCATAGGGGCCATCACCATCCGCGCGGATGCGCTCCAGCACGGCCTCCGCCATCTCTCCGATGCCTCCCAGCGGTGGCTCGGAGGCGCGCACGCCTCGGCCGGGCAGCTCCACGGGCACCACTTCGATCTCGCCGCCAAGGCGGGTCTGGAAGGGCTGATAGGCCTCTGCACTGGCTCCCGCGAAAGGCAGGAAGTACAGGCGGACAGGCCCTGCCGCGGGGTTGCGAACGGATGCCCGCCGGGCCACCTGGAGCGCCTCCTGGACAGTGCCCTCGGCCAGGCGCCGCATGGTGGCTTCAGTGAAGCGCTGGCGGTCATACGCGAGCTGCAGGTAGAGCCGCCCTTGCTTCACGAGGACGTCGATCTCGATGTCCCTCAGCAGCTCCGCGCGAGGACTCCGGCTGGAGCCGGTGGACTCGCTCGCCTCGACGAAGCCACCCACGGAGGACTCGCGCATCTCCCCGAGGTAGTTGAAGCCCACGGCTGGCTCGGCGCAGAGCCGGCTCGAGGAGGACTCTGAAGACGTCAGGTAGCGCAGGAGCCCATAGGAGAGCCCTCGTCGCGCGGCGGAGCGCAGCGCCTTCATCACGGCGCGCAGGTGCTCGTCCACGGCGGCGGGCTGCCGAGCATCGACGATGACGGGGTACAGCGCGGTGAACCATCCCACGGTCCGGCTGATATCCAGCTCGGCGGGGACGTGCTCACGGCCGTGACCTTCCATGGCGAGCGCGAGCCGTGGCGTGCCAGTCCAGCCATGGAAGGCGCGCGCGAGCCCCGTCACGAGCAGGCCGCTCATCCCGAGCCGTCCCAGCGCTCCTGCCTTGCGGAGAAGTTCGGCGGTGTGTTCGGCGTCGAGCTCGACCTGGAGCTTCGCCGCCACCTCAGCTCCCGCGCCCGGGATTGCCACCTCACGGGGCAGAGCCCCCAGTTGCCTCACCTCGGCGTCCACGGCCGTCCAGTACGGCTCGTCCGCGCGCACTTCGGCGCTGCTGGCGTAGCTGTGAAGGAAGCGAGACCAGGCCTGGAACGAGTCGCTGCGCTCGGGCAGCACCAGCGTTGCGGCTCCCTCCACCGCCTGCCGGTACGCGCTGGCAAGGTCCTCCACCAGCACTCCCCAAGACACCGCATCCACAGACACGTGGTGCACCACCCACAACACTCGCTCCCCTTCCGGCGTCCTCACAAGCCCCGCTCTCCACACAGGGCCCTTCTCCAGGCTCAAGCTCCTCTGCAGCCTCTCGGCCTCCTGCTCCAGCTGCTGCTGCCAGCCCTCTCCGGGCCCGACCTCCTTCTCCTCCAGCCACTCCCTCTCCCCCTCCTCCTCCCCGTACCACTGCCTCACCTTCCCCCCCTCCTCCTCCTTCCACCTCAGCCTCAACGCCTCGTGCTGCATCTCCACCTGCTTCAGCGCTCTCTTCAGCGCCTCCCTCTCCACCCTCTCCCCTCCCTCCATCTTCAGCATCACCGCGTTGTTGAAGTGGTCCCGGTGCTTCTCCTCCACCCGCTCCAACAGCCACCTCTGTATCGGCGTCAGCTCCACCTCTCCCCTCCCCTCCTCCCTCTTCTCCTCCTTCCTCCTCTTCATCCACACCGACAGCTCTTCCACCGTCGGGTGCATGAACACCTGCCTCACCTCCACCTGCCAGCCCTTCTTCCTCACCTCGCTGGACACTCGGATCGCCTTGATCGAGTCGCCTCCCAGCTCGAAGTAGTTCTCCCTCAAACCCACCCGCTCCACTCCCAACACCCTCTGCCACGCCTCTCCCAGCACCTGCTCGGCTTCCGTCCTCGGCCGGCTCTCCTCCGCGACTCCAGGCCTCGGCTGCTGCTGCTCCCAACGCTTCAGCGCCTCACGGTCCACCTTCCCGTTGGCTGTCAGCGGCAGCTGCTCCAACACCCTCACCTTCCCGGGCACCATCGCCGCGGGCAGACCCTGCCCCACCCACCTCCTCACCTCACCCTCGCTCACTCCCTCTCCACCCACCACGTACGCCGCAAGCTCCTTGCCCCCCGCCACCTCCTCCACCAGCACCACTGCCTCCTCCACCCCTGCCAGGCTCAGCACCCTCCTCCTCACCTCCTCCACCTCCACTCGCTGGCCCCGAATCTTCACCTGCCCGTCCTTCCTCCCCACGAACTCCAACTGACCCTGCTCGCTCCACCTCCCCAAGTCCCCCGTCCGGTACACGCGTCCGTACTCCGCGTGCTCCACGAACTTCTCTGCCGTCAGCTCAGGCCTTCCCAAATAACCCCGCGCCACTCCCACTCCCCTCACGCACACCTCTCCCACCACTCCCACCGGCAGCGCGTTCAGCTCCCCGTCCGCCACCACCACCCCCACGTTCCTCAACGCCTGACCCACCGGGATTCCCCTCGCGTACTCCTCTCCCTCCTTCACCTCGTACATCGACACGCACACCGAGCACTCCGCGGGGCCGTACGCGTTGATGTACCTCTTCCTCTTCGCGTACCACTTCGCGTCCTCCGCGTTCGCCGCCTCTCCCGCTGTCACCAACGTCCTCAACGTCGGCAGCTCGTGCCTCTCCAGCGCGCTCAGATACACAGGCGGCAGGGTGGCCACGGAGACGTTGTGCTCAGCGAGATAAGCAGTGAAGGCTGAGGTGTTCTCGATCACCTCACGCCCAGCCACCACCAGCGTGGCCCCCGCCAGCAACGCGGTCCAGACCTCCGACATCGAGGCGTCAAACGCCAGCGACGCGAACTGCAGTACCCGGCTGGCCCGCTCGATCTGGAAGCCGTGGATCTGCTCGATCACCGTGTTGATCAACCCGCGATGGTGGCACTCCACCCCCTTGGGCATCCCCGTCGAGCCCGAGGTGTAGATGATGTACGCCGCATCCGAGCAGCGGCGACTCCGCTCCACGCGGGGAATGGGCGCCTGCTCCACGAGCCGCTCGACATCCACGAGCAAGGCGCCCTCCAGCTCGCCGAGCCGCTGCACGCCCTTGGCATCCGTGAGGATGGCGCCACACCGGCTGTCACCGATCATGTAGCGCAGCCGTGCCTCGGGGAGCTCCGGCTCGAGCGGAAGGTACACGCATCCCGCTTTCAGGATTCCCACCTGCGCGGCCGTGGACCACACGCCCCGGCTCAGCAGCACGCCCACGACGGTTCCCTCCGCCAGCCCCAGCGCTTCCCGCAGTTGCCCCGCGATCGCCCCCGCGAGCCGATCGAGCTCCGCGTAGCTCACGCGCTCCGAGCCGGAGATGATCGCCACCTGCTCCGGAGTGGCAACCACCTGCTGCTCGAACAGATCAACCAGCGTGGAGTCCAGACGCGCATCGCCCGGGCCTTCCGGAAGGGGCGAGAGCAGCGCTGTGCGCTCGGCGGGAGTGAGCAGCTCCAACCCGTGAAGCGCCCGGTCCGGCTCACGGATGGCATGCGCCACCAGGGTGCGCAGGTGCCCCTCCATGCGAGCAATCCGCGCCGCCGAGAACAGATCCGGCCGGTACTCGATCCGGATCTCCACGGTTCCCCGCCGAGGCGTGACGTTGAACGTGAGATCGAACTTGCCCGCGCCCGACTCGCCACCGAAGGCCGACAGGCGCGCGCCCTCCAACTCGGGCTCGGCCCGCTCTCCGTCCTGCACCACCAGCATGACGTCGAAGAGCGGCGAGCGGCTGGGATCACGCTGCAGGCCCAGCTCCTCGACCAGGGTGTCGAATGGATAGTCCTGGTGCTCGAAAGCCTCCAACGTGCCCTTGCGCACCCGGCGCAGCAGCTCCGAGAAAGGCTCCGCGCCCCGTACCGCCTCACGCAGCGCCACCACGTTGAGGTAGGGGCCGATCTGGCGCTCCAGATCCGGATGGGCACGGCCGGCCACCACCGTCCCCACGATGCTGTCCTGCTGACCAGTGTAGCGGAACAACAGGGTCCGGAGAGCCGCCATCAGCCCCATGAAGAGCGTCACGCCATGCTGACGGCACAGCGCATAGAGCCCCTCCGTGAGCGCGGGGTCGAGCACCATCACGTGCGATCGCCCCTCGAACGAGGCCACCGCGGGCCGAGGCCAGTCCGTCGGGAACTCCAGCACGGGCACCTCGCCGCTCAACGCCTCCAGCCAGTAGCGCCGGTGCTGCTCGGCGGTAGGGCCTCGCAGGGAGGACTCCTGCCAGGCTGCGAAGTCCTTGTACTGGATTCGCAGCGCGGGCAACGCGGGCGACTCCTTGCGGCGGAGCGCGCGGTAGCACGCGGCGACCTCCTCCAACAACACGCCGTGGGACCAGCCATCTCCCACGAGGTGGTGCAGGCTCAAGACGAACACGTGGTGAGCCGGATCGAGCCGGGCCAGCACCGCACGGATCAACCCACCGCGCGTGAGGTCGAAGCGGAAGGCGGCCTCCTGCTCCGCCAGCGCACGCGCCGCTGCCAGGCGCTCCTCCCGGGAGCCCGCACCGGAGAGGTCCACGCGCTCCAGGAGGAACGGCACCTCAGGCCGCACCACCTGCCGGGGCTGATCGCCCTCGAGCACGAAGGCTGTACGGAGCACCTCGTGCCGGGTCACCACGTGCCGGAACGCCCCTTCGAGCGCCTCCACATCCAGCTCGCCGCGGATCTCCACCGCGCCGGACATGACATAGGCCGACGCGCCACCCTGGAGGTACTCCAAGGCCCACAGCCGCCGCTGCGTCACGGAGAGCGGATAGTCCGCCATCGCCGGAGCCTCCGGGATGGGGGCGGAGGCTGTGCGGCCCGCACGCTCGACGAGGCGAGCCATGTCCGCCAACACCGGGTGATCGAAGATCTCCTTGAGCGTCACCTCCACGCCGAGATCCCGGTGGATGCGCGAAAGCAACTGCACCGCCTTGATGCTGTGCCCACCCTGCGCGAAGAAGTCGTCGTCCGCTCCGGGAGAGGTCCGCGGGAGGATGTCCCGCCAGATGGCAGCCAGCGCCAGTTCGGCCGCGGTCCGGAGCGGAGTGGACGAAGCCACCGCCTGCGAGGCCGCCTCGGGCTCCACCGGCAGGGCCAGCAACCGCGCTCCCGTGGAATGGAGCAAGGGGAGGTAATGCCACCGGTGGCGCAGCCGAGCGTCCTTCTCCCGCGCCTCCAACCAGGCACGCTCCTCGGGCGAATAGCTGGCACCCGGCCCCTGAGAGGCCACGACCGTTGGCTGCGGCGCGGAAACCACAGCGGGCGCCTGCACCGGCTCGGGCGGCGCCACGGCCTCCGCACGAGGCACCTCTGGCTCTCCGATCAGATCGAGCTCGCAACGTGCATGGGCAGGCATGGCGGGCAACGCCGCCACAGCGACTGTATAGAGCCGCCCCGCTTCACTCTCGGAATCCAGGTGCCAACCCGCCCGGGCGATGAAGTCCCGGAAGGGTTCGTTCCGGGCCGTGGGCACGAAGAGCGCCCTCACCTGCTCCAGGCCCCGCTCGCGGCTGATGCCTCCGAGTGTGGCCATGATCGCGTCCTCCACCCCTCGCCCGAGCACGCGGCAGCTCAGCAGGAAGGTGTCGATGACGAGGCTCCGAGCCTCCGGACGAGCGAAGACGAGACCCACCAACCCATAGTCACCGAACCGATCGCTCACGGTGACGGCCAGCCCTAGGAACTCCGGCTCCTCCAGCAGGCGCGTCAGCTCGGCCTCGGTGCGACGCCGGGTACTCAGGTTGAACTGGTTGGTGCGCTGGGTCAGCTGCGCGGCCCGGGCGCGTTGCGCGGAGCTGATTCGGGTCATCCGCACCCGCAGATCCAGGCTGGCGAGGAACACTTCGAGCGATGCGGCCGAGCGGCGCTCGTCCTCGCGCTGGGTCTCGGCCTGGTACATCTCGCTGCGACGCCGGTCCTCCTCAGTGGCGCGCCACACATCGACGCCCCAGACGTGCGAGAGCAACGCCGGGAGCGCCGCGGGATCCGAGGGCACGCGGATGGCGAGCACCTCCGGGCACTCCCGCATCACCTGCTCGCATTCCACGCCGCTGTCATCGAGGAACAAGAAGCTGTTCAGCCCGAGCCCCAGTTCCTGGGAGAGCTCCACCAGGTTCTCCGGCTTGGGCCGCCAGTTGATCCGCGTGGCCACCACGTGCTTGCGCCCGAGGATCATCCCCGGGTGGCGGTCGAACACCTCCCAGACGTCCCGCTCGACGTTCTTGCTGCACAGGACGATGAGGAAGCCCTCCGCCACGCGATCCACCAGGAAGCGCTGCAAGGCCTGGTGACCCGGGCCGATCTCCACTCCCAACGCTCCGTCCTCGCCACAGACGCCACGCCAGAGAGTGTTGTCGCAGTCGACCGCGATGACCTTGAAGGGCTCGTGCCGCAGGGCTCGCAGGGCTCGCGCGATGGAGGTGCCCAGAGCCGCGAAGAAAGCCTCGGTGTACGGCAGGTGTCCGGCTCGATCCTGGCGCGGATCCACCACCTCGTCGATCCGGAATTGCTCCGCCAACCGCGTCAGATCGAGCGCACGCAGGGCGGGGGCACGCTCCACCACCCTCGCCAGCTTCCGCGCCAGCTCTTCCAGCAACTCTCGCTCGCGGGCGGAGCGCGCGTACTGCCCCGTGACGGGAAAAAGCCCCACCAGCGTGGCCCGATCTGCGGGCTGGGACTCCAGGGCGGAGACAAACCGATCGAACGTCGACGAGAGGTGCGCCAGCCGTGCCTCTTCCGGCAGTTCCTCCGCGTCACGCACCCAGTCCTCGCAGCGCGCGAGGATCACGTTGACGCCCTTGTTGCGCGCCATCGCGCTGGAGGGATCCAGCAGTTGCTGGAAGACCTGGTTGTAGGGGGCGACCGCCACCTCGGTGGGGATGGAGGCCTGCGCGCACCACCACCGCACGTACGGCATCACGGGATCGGCGGTGAAGGTGGCGGAGATCACCACCGGGAGTACCGGCACGGGGCGGGCGGCCTTGGCCGCGGGCTTCGCGGGAGCCTCCGCCGCCAATTGTCCGAGCACCTTGCCCACCGGCTCGTCCGGACGTAGCGCCGCGTCCAGCACGGCCTCCAGGCGCCGACCCGCCGCGAGAACCTCCGCGCGCTCGGCCCGTGGCGTCTGGAACTGGAAGCCAAAGCGCAGGCGCTCGCCCAGGTGGACCTGCACGGTGAGCGGGTAGTTGGTCCGCTCGAGGATGTCCACCTGAGAGACCCGCAGGCCCGCCGCCGCCTCACGCTCCTGGACGCGGGACACGTCCTCCTGAAGGAAGTTCTCGATCACCACGACGTGATCGAGCAACTGCCGCTTGAGCGGCGTCTGGCCCTGCACGTCCGCGAGCGGGCAGAACTGGTACGGCGTGGACTCGGCCAGCTCCCGTTGCACGCGCCGCAGCAGCTCCAACCACGACTCGTCCTCGCGCACGCGAATGCGGGTGGGGACGGCGTTGATGAACAGGCCGATGATGGACTCGACGCCATCGATCTCCGGGGGACGGCCGGACACCGTCGTGGCGAAGACGGCATCCCGAGCGCCTCGGGAGGCACAGAGCTGGAGACCCCAGACGGTCTGCACCAATGTCCCCACCGTCACCCCGCACCGGGCGGCCAGCGCGGTCAGCGCGGCCGTCTTCTCGGGAGACAGCTCGAGGTGGTGGTGCTCCAGCGCCGCGGGAGTGGAATCCGCGGGTGCCGGTCCCCGAGCGAAGGGCACAGCCTGGGTGTAGCCATCGAGGTACCGCGTCCAGAAGGCCAGGGCCCCAGCACGATCCTGCTGCTCCAGCCACTTCACGTAGCGCCGGAACGGGGGCGCCACCGCGGGCAGCGGCGAGGGCTGCCCCTGGCGGAACGCCTGGTAGATCACCATCAGCTCGCGCTGGAGGATGTCCTGGCACCACCCATCCATGAGGATGTGGTGGAAGCTGAGCACCACCATGTGCAGCTCGGGCTGCATCCGCAGGAGCCCGACGCGCAGCAGCACATCCTTGCTGAGATCGAACGGGCGGGCGATGTCCTCGCGGCGATAGGCCTCCACCGCCTCGCGCTGCTCCACCTCGCCCAGGCCGGAGAGATCCCGGAAGGCGAGCGGAATCTGCCGCTCCCGGAGCACCACCTGCAACGGCTTCGGCACGTTCTTCACGACGAAGACGGTGCGGAGCGCCTCGTGGCGGCGCAGCAGCTCGTTCCAAGCCCGCTCGAAACAAGCGATGTCGAGCGCTCCCTGCACGCGCAGGAGGGCCTGCTCGAAGTACGTCTCCCCGGCCTGCTCGTACAGCGCATGGAACAGAATGCCCTCTTGCATGGGCGAGAGGGCGACAAGGTTCTGGATGTTGCTTCGTTCGATCATCCGAGGCTGAACCGGTACGAGAGGACGGCTGTCACTTTCCCGAGATCGCGTTCATGACCGCGTCCAGCTCATCGATGCTGAGCCCGGCGTAGTCGATGTCGCTGGGCGTGAGCTCGGGAGCGTCTCGGGTAGTGCAGTGGGTGATGACGTGTTCGAGTTCCCGCTGGAGCCCGGTGACGAGCTCCTGGATCCGCGTCCGTGCAAACGCGGTGGTGTCGAAGGAGATGTCCACGCGGAGCGCCTCGCGAGCCACCGAGGCGAGGATGTCGATGTCGAAGAGGCGCGAGGCCTCCGGGTGCTGCATGGTGCCCGTGGACTCCGGAGCCAGCGCGAACGGCGCGGGAGATGCGCCTCCCTCACTCTGGCCGAGGTAGTTGAAGCTGATCTGCGGCTCCTGTTCCGAGCGCGGAAGGAGCCCCGCCTGCCGGAGCACCCCGTACCCGATGCCCTGCTCGGGCACGGCACGGAGCGTCTCCTTTACCTGCTTGATGTGCTGGCCGATGTCATCGCGAGTGGGCAGCGCGAGCACCACCGGATAGAGGCAGGTGAACCAACCCACGGTGCGAGACACATCGAGTTCGCTTGCGGCGGAGAGAGTCCGCCCGTGCCCTTCCATGGCGAACGCCATGCGGTGGCTGCCCATCCAAGCCTGGAGGGCACGCGCGAGCGCCGCGAACACAAGCTCTCCCGCCTGGGTGTTGTAGGCCCGATTCGCGTTGCCGAGGAGCAGACGGGTCCGCTCGGGTGAGAGCACGAGCTCCACCGAGCCGGAGTCCTGGTTGCGCCCCCGTGCCCCCTGCCCTTCACCACGCAGGGAAGGCACCGAGGACAGCGCGCGTTCCACCTCCGACCAATAGGACCGCTCGCTCGGATTGACGTTGTCCGCGTAGCTGTGAAGGAAGCGAGACCAAGCCTGGAACGAGTCGCTGCGCTCGGGCAGCACCACCGTTGCGGCTCCCTCCACCGCCTGCCGGTACGCGCTGGCCAAGTCCTCCACCAGCACTCCCCACGACACCGCATCCACAGACACGTGGTGCACCACCCACAACACTCGCTCCCCTTCTGGCGTCCTCACAAGCCCCGCTCTCCACACAGGGCCCTTCTCCAGGCTCAGGCTCCTCTGCAGCCTCTCGGCTTCCTGCTCCAGCTGCTGCTGCCAGCCCTCTCCGGGCCCGACCTCCTTCTCCTCCAACCACTCCCTCTCCCCCTCCTGCTCCTCCCCGTACCACTGCCTCACCTTCCCCCCCTCCTCCCTCCACCTCAGCCTCAACGCCTCGTGCTGCTTCTCCACCTGCTTCAGCGCCCTCTTCAGCCCCTCCACCTCCACCCTCTCCCCTTGCTCCATCTTCAGCATCACCGCGTTGTTGAAGTGGTCCCGGTGCTTCACCTCCACCCGCTCCAACAGCCACTTCTGTATCGGCGTCAGCTCCACTTCTCCCTTCCCCTCCTCCCTCCTCTCCTCCTTCCTCCTCTTCATCCACACCGACAGCTCTTCCACCGTCGGGTGCATGAACACCTGCCTCACCTCCACCTGCCAGCCCTTCTTCCTCACCTCGCTGGACACTCGAATCGCCTTGATCGAGTCGCCTCCCAGCTCGAAGTAGTTCTCCCTCAACCCCACTCTCTCCACTCCCAATACCCTCTGCCATGCCTCGGCCAACACCTGCTCGGCTTCCGTCCTCGGCCGGCTCTCCTCCGCGGCTCCAGCCCTCGGCTGCTGCTGCTCCCAGCGCCTCAGCGCCTCACGGTCCACCTTCCCGTTGGCTGTCAGCGGCAGCTGCTCCAACACCCTCACCCTCCCGGGCACCATCGCCGCCGGCAGACCCTGCCCCACCCACCTCCTCACCTCTCCCTCACTCACCGCGCCACTGCCCACCACGTACGCCGCGAGCTCCTTGCCACCCGCCACCTCCTCCACCAGCACCACTGCCTCTTCCACCCCTACCAGGCTCAGCACCCTCCTCCTCACCTCCTCCACCTCCACTCGCTGGCCCCGAATCTTCACCTGCCCGTCCTTCCTCCCCACGAACTCCAACTGACCCTGCTCGCTCCACCTCCCCAAGTCCCCCGTCCGGTACACGCGTCCGTACTCCGCGTGCTCCACGAACTTCTCTGCCGTCAGCTCAGGCCTTCCCAAATAACCCCGCGCCACTCCCACTCCCCTCACGCACACCTCTCCCACCACTCCCACCGGCAGCGCGTTCAGCTCCCCGTCCGCCACCACCACCCCCACGTTCCTCAACGCCTGACCCACCGGGATTCCCCTCGCGTACTCCTCTCCCTCCTTCACCTCGTACATCGACACGCACACCGAGCACTCCGCGGGGCCGTACGCGTTGATGTACCTCTTCCTCTTCGCGTACCACTTCGCGTCCTCCGCGTTCGCCGCCTCTCCCGCCGTCACCAACGTCCTCAACGTCGGCAGCTCGTGCCTCTCCAGCGCGCTCAGATACACAGGCGGCAGAATGGCGAACGAAACCTGATGAGTCTCCAGGTACTCAGTGAAGGCCGAGGTGTTCTCGATCACCTCGCGCCCGGCCACCACCAACGGAGCCCCGCCCACCAGTGACATCGTCATCTCGAGCAGGGCGGCATCGAACGCCAGCGATGCGAACTGGAGGATGCGGCCCACGGGCTCGACCCCGCAGAGCCGGTTGAACTCACGAGCCGTGTTCAACAACCCCCGGTGCTCCATCATCACGCCCTTCGGCGTGCCCGTGGAGCCCGAGGTGTAAATCAACGCAGCCACATCGTCGGGCTGGCAGGAGAGCCCAGGATCACTCGCCACTCCAGCCAGCGCGGATGAGCCCAGCTCGACGACGGGAGTCTCGCCACCCGCCAGCAACCCCGCCCAGCGCGCGTCCGCCAGCACCACCTCGGCCCGGCTGTCGCTGAGCATGAAGCGCACCCGCTCCACTGGATACTCGGCGTCGATCGGCAGGTAGAGGCCACCCGCCTTGAGCACTCCCACGAGCGCCACCGGGATCCGCTCGGTGCGCGAGGCCACCACCGCCACCACGCCACCACGCCGCAGCTTCCGCTCCTCCAGCAGATACCGCGCGATGCGGTTGGCGCCGCGATCCAACTCCGCCAGCGTGAGCCGGGCCTCGCCGCACACCACCGCCAGCGCCTCGGGCTCCCGTGCAACACGCTCGCGCACCGCGTCCACGAGCGTCCCTGGTCCCGGGCTTTCTACCCGAGCAAACGAACCGCTGAGCGCCGCGCGCTCCGCCGGAGGGAGCATCGCCACACGGTGGAGTGGCGCCGTGGGCTCGGCCACCATGCTGGAGACAAGGGTCCTCCAGTGCTCGCCCAGCCGCCGGATGCGAGCCTCGCTGAACAAGCCCGCGTTGTAGTGCAGCTCGCAGGCCAGTCCTCCCTCCACCTCGGTGAACTCGAACGACAGATCATACGCGCTGGTGCGCACCGGCAACGTCACCGGAGTGATCGTCACCCCCTGCATCCCGAGCACCGGGAGCGCGTTGTTCTGGAGCACCACCAGCACATCGAAGAGCGGCGAGCGGCTCGCGTCGCGCACGACATCCAGCTCGCGCACGAGCCGATCGAACGGGTACTCCGCCTGCTCGTAGGCCTCACGGGCGGTGCGGCGCACGGAGTCCAGCAGCGCGGTGAAGCCCTCCTGCCCCCGCACCGTATCGCGCAGCACGAGCATGTTGAGGTACGCGCCGATGTGGTGCTCCACATCGGGGTGGCTGCGGCCCGCGATCGCGGTGCCGACGACGAGCTCTCCCTGCCCGGTGTAGCGGTAGAGCAGTGCCTTCACGGAGGCCACGAGCGCCATGAACAAGGTCGCATCCTGGCGCCGCCCCAGTCCTTCCAGGGCGGCGGTCTCCGCGGCGGACAACCGGAACACCACCGAGCCGCCCCGGTAGGTACGAACCGGGGGACGCGGGTGCTCGATGGGTAGATCGAGCGCCGGAGGTGGATCCCGAAGCTTCTCGTGCCAGTAGCGGCGCAGGGCCTCGCCCTCGGGCCCGGCGAGGCGCCCGTTCTGCCAGTGGCTGTAGTCCTTGTAATGGATCCGCAGCGGAGGCAGCGAGGCAGCCTGCCCCGTCCGCTCGGCGGCGTACAGATGCGCCAGCTCCCGGGCCATCACAGCCACGGACCACCCATCGCTGATGATGTGGTGCATGGCGAAGACCAGAAGGTGCCGTGTGCCCGCCAGTTGGAGCAGTTGGACCCGCAGCAAGGGCGCGCGCGTCAGCTCGAACGGGGCGGAGGTGATCCGCGCCACGTGCTCCTGGACTCGCGCGTCCTCCACGCTGGCGCCAAGCAGCGGAACGAGCTCGACAGGAAGCTCGACGTGGGCGTGCACGCGCTGCCGGGGCTCTCCCTCCACCTCGTGGAAGGAGGTGCGAAGAGGCTCATGGCGCGCGACCAGCGCGGCGAGCGCCCGGCGCAGGGCCTCGATCTCCAGCTCTCCCTCCAGCACGAATGCAGCGCTGATGAGGTACACGCTGCCAGGCCCGTCCATCTGCTCCAGCGTCCAGAGCCGTCTCTGCGCATCGGAGAGAGCGTAGTGCTCCTGAGCGGGAGCACTCGGAATCACCTGCACGGACGAAGTGCTGCGGCGCTCGGCCAGCGCGGCAAGCCCCTCGATCGTCGGGTTGTCGAGCAGCTCTCGCAGCGACAACTGCATCCCGAGTTCCTGCCCCAACCGCCCCACCACCTGCATGGCCTTGAGGCTGTGCCCACCCAGCTCCGCGAAACCGTCGTGGATGCCGACCTCTTCCAGGCCGAGCACGGCCCGCCACACCTGGGCGATCCGCTCTTCCAGCTGGGTCCGAGGCAGGACGCGGCTCCGGGCGGCGGCCTGCTCCGGCTCGGGCAGGGCAGCGCGGTGGATCTTGCCGTTCTGGGTGAGCGGCATCTGCTCCATCCGCACGAACCAGCCGGGGACCATGTGCTCCGGGAGCGTGCGCCGGAGCAGCTCGCGCAGCTCGGTGGCAGGCACTTCTCCGGCGGTGACGACGTAGGCCACCAGCTCGGGCTCAGGCCCTCGCACGCGCCGAGCCATGACCAGCACCTGCTTTACCGCGGGGTGGCGCAGCAGGTGCTGCTCGATCTCTCCCGGCTCGATGCGGTGACCCCGCACCTTCACCTGATCGTCGATCCGGCCGAGATAGTCGAGTTCGCCATGGGCCAGGATTCGGACCTTGTCGCCCGTGCGGTACGCGCGGCCCCGCAGCCCGGGATGGAGCACGAACTTCGAGGCCGTGCGCTCCGGAGCGTTGGCATAGCCACGGCCCACGCCCTCTCCCGCGATGAGCAGCTCTCCAGCCACCAGCGGAGGCAGCGCTTTTCCGGCCTCATCCACCACCAGCAACTGCGTGCGCGCGATGGGCACGCCGATGAGGATCCGCTCGTCCCCCGGCTCCACCCGCTTCACCACGCACCCCACCGTCGTCTCGGTCGGGCCGTACTCGTTGTAGATCTGGATGTCCGGGTTGAGCCTGCGCAGGATGGAGATGTGCTCGTGGGTGAGCGCCTCGCCGCCGGCGATCACCTTCTGCACGCCGGTCCTCGCCAGCCCCAATGTGTCCACCAGGGAGATGTGCGAGGGCGTCATCTTCACCACGTCGATCTCGCTGCCCTCCGAGAACATGGAGCGGAGGACCTCGAGCGTCTCCGTGGCCCCGTCGAACACATGCAGGGTGCGCCCCCGCGTCAGCGCGCAGAACACGCTCGTGAGCGTCAGATCAAAGGACAGGGACGTGAACAGCCCGAAGTTGCCGCGCGCCCGGCCGTCCTCGAAGTAGGAGGCATTCGCCCAGCCGATGTAATGGCTGAGGTTGCGCACCTCGAGCTGGCAGCCCTTGGGCTGGCCCGTCGAGCCCGAGGTGTACAGCACATACGCCAGCGTCTCCGGAGCGACTGGCAGCGACAGATTCTCGGCGGACTCCTGGAGCCACGGGCGGTCAGTCGTGTCGAGCGCCAGGAACCGCGGCGCGGCGGAGAAGGCCTCGCGCCGCTCCCCGGCCCCCAGTGCCAGCAGGGCCTTCGCGTCCCCGAGCATGTAGGTGATGCGCTCGGGCGGATAGCTGGGATCGATGAGCAGGAAGGCTCCGCCCGCCTTGAGGATGGCGAACATGGCCACCACGGTCTCGATCGAGCGATCCGCGGCCACCGCGACGATGGCCTCCGGCCCCACGCCCAGCGAACGCAGGTGACGCGAGAGCCGGTTCGCCTCCGCGTTGAGTTCGGCGTAGGAGAGCGTGCGGTTCCGCTGGATCAGCGCGGGAGTCCCGGGCGCCGCGGCGGCGCAGTCCTCGAAGAGCTCCACCACGGTCCGCGGGCGCGCCCCCTCGTCCTCGGGCCCTGCCACCGGGAGCAGCGCGGCCTGATCGAGCAGCGAATGTCCACGAAGCGGAGCATCGGGCTCACGCGCCACGCTCGCGAGGAAGTCCACCACCATCCGGGCCGCCAGCTTCGCGGAGGCTGCGTCCACCGCGTTCTCGTCGAAGATCACCTCGCAGGAGATCCCCCGCGAATCATCCACGCACGAGAGCTTCAGGACGAAGCTCTCCGAGGCGCCCAGCAGCCGCTCTACCCGGCCACGAACGCTCCCCTGCTCCGGGCCTCCCAGCCGGGCCTCCTGGAACTCGAAGCCCACTGGCAACGAGTTCTGGGGCACTTCCGGAGCCGTGTCCCAGGCAAGGTGCTCGATCCAGTCCCGCGACTGCTCGAGCGACTGCTCAATGGCGCGCACCGCGTCCCGAAGGGGTGCCTCCGCAGCCAGCGGCACGGCGATCGGGACCATCTTGGCGAGCAACCCCTGGACGCGCTTCAGCTCGTCATAGGGGCGCGCGGGCTCCACAAAACCGAGCACTAATTCCGAGGCCTCGAGCCACCGGGCCGCCACAGCGCTCCACGCGGCCGCCAGGAGCGAGCCGGGCGCCACACCCCACCGCCGTGCAATCGCCAGGAGGGACTCGGGGACATAACGCCCGCTGTCGAACCGAAGCTCCACACTGGCGGGGCGGAACGGGCCCTGACGCTGGAGACGCTCGAAGGGGAGCGTCAGAGGCTTCACCAAGGAGGTGGCGCGCGCCCAGTGCTCCGCGGCGGCGGGCTCCGGCTCGGCGAGGAGCTGGTTCTGCCACTCCGCGTACTGCGCGTGCTCCAGCCCGGGCTCTTCCTCGAGCTCCCGGCCCTCATAGGCTGCGAGCACCTCCTCGGCGAACCGGCAGTGCGACTGCGCATCGCCCGAGAGCGAGGGCCGGATCACCCTCAGCAGATGATCTCCCTCCCCCAGCCGGGCCAGCGTGGCGCGCAGCAGGGGCGCAGCTCCGTACTCGAAAGATTGGTGCAGCCCGGAGAGCGCCAACTCCTGGCTCAGCCGCTCCCGCTGCTCCGGGGTGCTGGCGGAGAGCTCCTCCAGCTCAATCTCCACGTCCCCCGCGGACGCCTGGAGCGGGAAGCGCAGATCGTTGCGCTGCACGTAGCGCGAGTGGAGCCCATCATGCCGCCGCACCACCTCCGTCAGCGCCTCGCGGAGCCGGGAGGGCACCAGCGGCCCTCGCAGCTCCAACACCATGACCGAGTTGTAGACGGCGCCCCCCTGCCGCAGAAGCCAGAGCCGCCGCTGTTGGGGAGAGAGAGGAAAGCCACTGGAGTTCGAAGCGGGTTGCATGGATCGAATGCTCGGGAAGGAGCGCGTCAGCCCACCAGGAGGTCACTCATGGAGACCAGGATGGTCCGGTCCCCCTGGAAGGGGTTGCGCGAATGGGCCGTCAGCATGTTGTCGATGTAGAGAACGTCCCCCTGCTTCCAGGGGAACGTCACTCCCACCGCGTCATGGACTTCGGAGATCTCGCGGATCATCTCCTCGGGGATCTCGGAACCGTCACCAAAGAAGGTGTTGAAGGGCAGCTCGTGCTGGCTCACGGAGGCGAAGATGTTCTCGCGCAGCGCCGGGGGAATGCTGTGCAGGTTGAAGAAGTAGCCGTGGTTGAACCACACCTCTTCGCCCGTCCTCGGGTGCTTGCGGATGGCGGGGCGCACGCTCCGGGTCCGTACCCGGTCCCCGTCCCACTCCAGCGTCAGGCCGTTCTGCTCGCAGTAGCGTTCCACGTCCTCGCGGCGCTCGGTCTGGAACACGTCGCGCCAGTGCAGCCCCAAGCCTCCGCCCAGGTAGCGCACGTACATGACGCCCAGCTCCTCGAAGCGGCGCCGGGTACCGGGGGACAGCCGCCGCAGCACCTCGCGGCTGTCGCCGATAGGCGTCTCCCCACCCACGGGGGACGCGCGAATGCAGCCGAAGAAGAGCGCGCGCGGCCAGCGGTTCGAGTAGGCCAGCTCGTTGTGGAACAGGATGCGCTGGTCCGCCGGGTGCTCCGTCGAGGTGTACACCTTGTCCGTCACCCGCGAGCGGGGCGAGGAGCGCTCCATGTAGTCCAGCAACTGGCCGCGGAAGGCACCCACCACCTGGTGGAACTGCTCCGGCGTGTTCACCCCGAAGCCCCGGAAGAGGATCCCTCCATGGCGCAGGAGCTTCTCGTCCAGCAGCTCCAGGTTGCTGCCAATCCACTGCTCGAGCACCACGCCTTCCTGCTCGGGCGACACCACGATGGGCAGCCCCTCCGCCTCTCCGAGAAAGGAGTAGCGCACCAGCGCATCCTCTCCCGAGACGGCCCGGGGCTTGATTGACCGCAGCTTGCTGAGCGACGCCTTCATCACCTGTCTCCCACGTCTCTACGCGTCCAGCTTCCGTGTCCGCAGGGCGGCCAGGGCCGCGGCCTGCTTGCGCTTGCTCTTGCCTTTGATCTGAGCCACCGCGAGCTGCTCGATCTCTCCGAGCGTCCGTTCCGCCGCCGCTGCCGTGAGCATCTCCTGCAACAGCGACGCGGCGGTGCCGAGGGTGGACTCCTCGTGGACCGCGGCGTTGTAGGAGAAGGCCAGCTCCAGTGACTCCGTGGCCGTGACGGTCAGGACCAGATCATACGTCTCGCGCGCGAAGTGCTCCGCGCCAGCGATGCGCAGCCCCGCCTCCCGCTCTGCGTCGGCGAGCAATCCGCGATCGAGGGGGTAGTTCTCGAAAACGAGCGCATGGGTGAGGAGCTTGCTCTTCAACGCCGTGCGCGCCTGCACCTCCGCCAGCGAGCAGGAGTGGTGAGGTTCGCTGGCCAGCGCCTGGGTCTGGCGCGCCTGCACGGCCTGCCGGAGCGCCACTGAACGATCGATCCGCAGCCGTGCCGGGACTGTGTTGATGAACAGCCCGACCATCTCCTCGACTCGAGGGATGGCCGAGGGGCGGCCGGACACCACGAGCCCGAAGGCCACATCCTCGGTCCCCGCGGAGTGCGCCAGCACCAGGCCCCAGAGCGTCTGGAGCAGCACGCTCAACGTCACGCGGCAGGAGGCGGCCAGCGCGCGCAGGTTCGCGGTGAGCTCCGGGGACAGGTGCAACGTGTGGTTGCGCTGCTCCCGCTGGGATGAGGGCTCCGCGCGCCGCGCCAGCCCCACGGGCCGCTCGTAGCCCGAGAGCGCCTCAGCCCAGTACGCCAACGAGGCGCTCCGATCGCGGCCGAGAAGCCACCGCACATAGGCCCCATAGGAGGGAGACGAATCCAGGCGGGCCGGGACACCACGGCGCGCAGAAGCATAGAGCCGCAGCAAATCTCCCACGAGGATGCCCAGGCACCACCCATCGGTGATGATGTGGTGCGAGGACATCAACAGCGCGGCGGTCCCCGCCTGCTGCCGCACCAGCGTGAAGCGCATCAGGGGATCTCGCGCGAGGTTGAAGGCGCGCGCCCGATCGCGCTGGCGGAGTTCCTCCAGCGCGGTGGTACTCGGGGCCTCGGCCACCTCGAGCGGCAGGAACGGCTCGCGCAGGATCACCTGGGCAGGCTCCGAACCAGGCACCGAGAAGAACCGGGTGCGCAGCGCCTCGTGCCTCGCGGCCAGGGCACGCGCCGCCGCCGCCAGCGCCTCGGCGTCCACCTCTCCCGAGAGGGACAAGGTGAGCTGCTGGCCATTGCTGGCCGGGTCGAGCAGCGCGTCGAACAGCATGCCGGCCTGCATCGGGGTGAGCGCCCGGATGGCCTGCACCCCCTCAGGAGCCAGAGCGTTCGCGGCCAGCAGCGCCTCGCCCGCGGAGTGGGAGAGGCTGGGGTGATCCAGTTCCCACGCTGCGGTCGGCGTCCCCACCTGCCCCCGCTGCCATGCGAGGACACGGGTGATCCAGCCGCGCAGCCGGTCCGCCAGGGCGCGGATCGTCCCCTCGCGGAACTCGTGCCGGTTGTAGCCCAGGGAGAGCACCAGCCGGCCACCTGCGATGTACGCGTCGATCTCCAGGCCGCGCACGCGCTCGGAGGCGGGGCTCACCGTGGGGCCGGTCCCCTCCAGCGTCGCGGAGAAGACTCCGGTCGAGAACTCCCGCTCGAAGCTGCCCAGGTAGTTGAAGGTGATTTCCGGCACCCGCTCGGGGGCTACCCCTTGCGGAGCCAGGTGCCTCAGCGCGCGGTAGCCCACGCCTCCCGAGGGCACTCCTCGGAGCGAGTCCCGAGTCCTGGCAACCAACCGCGCCACGTCCTCGGCGCCACTCGCATCGAGGACGACCGGGAACAGGGCGGTGAACCAACCGACGGTCCGTGTGACATCCACCCCGCTCACAAGTGATTCGCGCCCATGCGCCTCGGCTTGGACGGCGACCGTGGCACTGCCTGTCCACTCACCCACGGTGGCGGCCACGGCCGCCAGCAGCACTTCGCCGGCGTTGGCCTGGAAGGTGGCTGCGGCGCGACCCTCGAGCCCCTCTACCTCCTGCCCCTCCAGCGAGAAGGTCAGCGTGGCGCCATCCGCCGCCGTGTTCGTCCGTGCCTGTGCATCGCGAGGGAGCGGCGCGGTAGCGGCCACGGCGCGCTCCACCTCGCGCCAGTAGCTGCGCTCCGCCTCCAGCCCGCCGTCCCGGACGTGCGCCGCGAGTCGCTCCGCCCACCGGGTGAACGCCGTGGTCTTCGCCGGGAAGCGCGGTGCCTGTCCGTCCAGCAGCGCGGTGTACGCGCTGGCAAAGTCCTCCAGCAGCACGCGCCAGGAGACGCCGTCCACCACCAGATGGTGGACCACGAGCAACAGCCGGTCGCCGTCATCGAGTTGGAAGAGGCCCGCCGCCAGCAGCCGTCCTTCCTCCCAGCTCAGCAAGTCCTGAAGCGCCGCCGTCGCCGCTTCGAGCTGCTCCGGTGCATCCTTCCGCCCGCGCAGATCGATCACCTTGCAAGACAAGGTACCGGCCGGTTTGGAGACGATCCGCTGGGAGGCAGTGCCCTCCACCCCTGGAGAGAACACGGTGCGCAGGGCGTCATGGTGTACCAGCAGGGCTTCCAGCACCTGCCGCACCTTCTCCACTTCGAACCGCTGGGGGCGGTGCAGCATGACCGCCTGGTTCCAGTGGTGGGCCTCCACGAACCGCTGGGAGAAGAACCAGGCCTGCATCGGGGCGAGCGGTGCCTCAGCGGGCACATCCTCCGACGAGGCCGTCTGCTCCGTGCGAAGCGCGGCGCTCCGGGCAAGCTCCCGGAGCGAGTTGGAGCGCATCACCTGCTGAACCTCGAGGGACACACCACGAGGCGCCAACCGGGCCGCCAGTTGGATCGCCTTGATCGAGTCTCCGCCCAACTCGAAGAAGTTGTCCTCCAGTTGGAGCCGCGGCACGCGAAGCACCTCCGCGGCCACCTCGAGCAAGGCACGCTCGCGCTCGTCCCCGGCTGGCGCGGCAGCCTTCGGAGTTTCCGAAACGGTCTCGAGTTCCGGAGGAGGCAGAGCCCGGCGATCCAGCTTCCCACTCGCCGCCAGAGGAATGCGCGGAAGCGGAATGAAGCGGGAGGGAATCATGTAGCCCGGCAGCGAGCGCGCGAGGAAGGCCCGCAGCTCCGGGGCGGAGAACTCACCGTCGGCCGAGACATAGGCCACCAGGACCTGCGTCCCATCCGGCCACGTGTGGAGCACCACCGCCGTGCCACGAACCCGTTCATGCCGGGACAGCGCCGCTTCGATCTCGCCCAGCTCGATGCGATGGCCGCGGAGCTTGACCTGCCCATCTCCGCGCCCCAGGTACTCGAGCGTCCCGCCGGCTGCCCAGCGCGCCCGGTCTCCCGTGCGGTACAGCTTGCCGCCAGGAGCCAGCGAGCTCGCCACGAACCGCGAGGCGGCCTGCGGGGACTGCCCCAGGTAGCCGCGCCCTACCCCAACCCCGCCGATGCACAGCTCACCTGCCACACCCAGCGGAGCGAGCTCCCCTGCGGCATCCAGCACATACGCCTGGGCGTTGGCGATCGGGAGGCCGATGCCCACCCGTGCCGCGCCGGGCTCGACGCGCTCCACCGTGCACCCGACGGTGGTCTCGGTGGGGCCATACTCGTTGTAGATGGCCATCGCTGGATTGAGCCGGTGCAAAACAGCGGCTTGCTCCGGCGTCAGCGCTTCGCCTCCGAGGATGGCCACCCGCACCGGAGTGGAGGCCAGACCCAGCTCGCGAATCACCGCGACATGCGAGGGCGTGATCTTGATCGTGTCCACCGGCGATCCCGGGCTCAGACCGCGCCGCAGCGCCTCCGCCAGATCGAGCCCTTCGGGTGGGATGACGAGGGTGCGCCCACGAATGAGGGGGCAGAACAGGGGCGTCACCGTCATGTCGAAGGCGAGCGAGGTGTATAGCCCGAAGTTCCCGACCTCCGGCTCGGAGAAATAGTAGCTGCTGGCCCACTCGAGATAGCCAGCCAGGTTGGCGTGGGAGATGGCCACGCCCTTGGGAGTCCCCGTCGAACCCGAGGTGTAGATGACGTAGGCCAGCGAGTCCGGCGCCACCGCAGGCAGGCGCGAGCCCTCGGTACCCACCGGGAGCGCCACGGCCGCTTCCACCTCCAGGGATGGAATGCCCGCGAGCGCCGCATGCCCTCGGTGCCGGGTTGTGGTGATCACCAGCGCCGCCCGCGAGTCGCGCAGCGCATGGGCCGTACGCTCCGGGGGATTCTCGGGATCGAGCGGCAAGTAGGCACCGCCCGCCTTGAGCACGCCCAGCAGCGCCACGAGGCTCCACTCCGAGCGCTCGGTGAGCAGGCCCACGATGGTCTCGGGCCCCACACCGTGCTCCTGGCGCAGCCGCCGTGCCAGGGCCTCCGCGTGGCGCGCCAGTTCCCGGTAACTCAGCCGCCGCTCGCCACAGAGCAGGGCCACCGCCTCGGGCGTGCGCGCCACCTGCGCGTCGAAGAGCTCCACCACGGTGCGGCCCGACAGAGGGAGCACCGAGCCCTGGGACAAGCGCAGCACCTCGGCCCGCTGACCAGCTGGGAGCGCCGCGATCGCGGCCACGGACCGAGCGGGCTCCCGGGCGATCTCCTCCAGGATGGATACGAAGTGGCGTGCGTGGCTCTCGACGGTGGAAGACTGGAACAGCCCACGGGCGTACTCGAAGCGCAGGTGAAGCGCCCCCTGCTCCTCCACCACATCCAGGCTGAAGTCGAAGAGGGACGTGGGCTTTGGCAGGAACACCTCCCGCAGGGAGAGCCCTGGGAGCCGGATCACGCGCCCCTCTGCCCTCTCATAGGAGAACATCGTCTCGAACAGCGGGTTGTGTCCGCGCTCGCTCGTGGCACCGAGCCGCTGCGCCAGCAGATCGAAGGGCAGATCCTGATGCTCGTAGGCCTCCAGGCAGCGCCGCTTCACTTCTCCCAGGAAGTCCAGGAACGAGGCGCCGGGGGCCGCTACGGTCCTCACGGGCAGCGAGTTGACGAACATCCCCACCGCGCCCTCGAAGCCGCCGCGCTGGCGGCCGGCGTGCGCGGTGCCCACCACCGTTTCCCCATTCCCGGTCAGCCGCTGGAGCAGCACCTTGTAGGCCGCCAGCAGCAGCATGTAGAGCGAGACGCCGTGCTCCTGGGCTCGCTGTCGAAGCGCGCCCGCGGGATGATCCAGGCGCAGTTCCTCGCCCTCGAAGATCCGCTGAGCCGGCCGCGCTCCATCGTACGGGAGCGCCAGACGTGGCAGCTCCCCCGACAGCCGTTCCAACCAGTAGCGCTCCTGGGCAGCCGCGTCCGTGCGCAGGAAGGTCTCTTCCCAGGAGGCATGCTCCCGGCACTGCCGGGGCGCCGAGCCGAGCAGCTGGCCGAGGTACAGCGTTACGAACTCCTGGAACAGCGTGGTGAGCGACAGCCCATCCACCACGGCATGGTGGCCATCGAGCGCCAGCATTCGCCGTCCGTCCGCGAGGCGGAACACGCCCACCCGGATCAACGGCGCCTCGGAGAGGGAGAACGGCCGGACGAAGTTCCGGAGGAGCTCCGCCTCATCCGCGCACTCACCCCGCTCCAAGGCAAAAGCGGCAGTGGGGTGGACGCGCTGGAGGAAGGCCCCATCGGCTCCTACCGTGAAGCTGGTGCGCAGGCTCTCGTGCCGGGCGATCAGCTCGCGAAAACACGCCTCCGCGCGTTCCTCATCCAGGGAGCCCTCCAACTGCAGGGCACCATAGAGGTGGTATGCGCGCTCCCCACCCTCGAGCTGGCTGAGCGTGTACATCCGCCGCTGCGCGGAGGACATCGGGTACACGGCGGGCTCGCGGGAAGGGCTCGGCCCCTGAGGGCGAGGCCCTGAAGGCTCGGGCGGACCGAAGCCCGCCGCCATCATCTCGTCGATGGACTCCTCCACCACCGCGCGGAGCTGCTGGACATCCTCGTCCGTGTGCGCGGTGGAGAGGAAGCAGTTGCGTCCCTCCCAGACATAGATGCCCTTACAGAGCAGCCGGTAGTACAGCAGCTCCCAATCCCCCTTCACCTGGAAGCGGAACAGCGAGCCGAAGTGCACCAGCCGCACCGGTGCCCCTCTCCGGGTGCAGAAGTCGTTCAGGGACTCCACCAGCTCAGCGGTGCGGCGGTTGAGCCGCTCCTGGAGCCCTGGGCCTTCCTCTCGCAGTCGCTCGAGCACTACGAGGGACGCGGCCAGCGCCGCCGGGTGATGGCAGAACGTCCCCGCCACGAAGGTGTTCTGCGCCCTTGGGTACGAGTCATCCCCGAACTGCCAGGCGCCACCGTCCACACCGTCCAGGAAGCGGCTGCTGCCGGCCACGATGCCGATCGGCATGCCTCCGCCGATGATCTTCCCGTAGGTCGCCAGATCGGCCCGCACCCCGAAGTGTTCCTGCGCGCCGCCAGGCCCGATGCGGAAGCCGCAGATCACCTCATCGAAGATGAGCGCGGTCCCGTACTCCTGGGTGATGCGGCGCAGCTCGTGGAGGAACTCCCGCGGCTGCAGCTCGGGCTTCCGGCTCTGGACGGGCTCGACGAGCACCGCGGCCAGCTCTCCTGCGCAGGCCCGGATCTGCTCCAGCGTGCTGGCGGCGCCGTAGGGCAGGACGATCACATCCCGCACCATGTTCTCGGTGGTGCCCGGGGAGACTGGAACGGCGGGCTCAGTGCCCCCACCCGGCGAGGCCAGGATGCCATCGAAGCTGCCATGGTACGAGCCGCTGAAGATGACGATCTTGGAGCGCCCGGTCGCGGTGCGCGCCAGCCGCAGGGCCACCATCACCGCCTCGGTACCCGAATTGTAGAAGGCGGTCCGCTCCATGCCGGTGAGGGCGCGCATCCGCTCCGCTACCTGGCCGGGGAGCGGAGTCATCGGCCCCAGCGGAGCACCCTTCCGCAGCGCCGCGGTCACCGCGTCGAGGATGAAAGGGGCGTTGTGGCCAAACAGGTAGACGCCAAACCCCATGGAGATGTCGATGTAGCGATTGCCATCGACATCCCAGAGCTGGCTCCCCTCCGCGCGCTCGACCTGGAGCGGGTAGATCATCTCCTTCCAGGTCGGCCTGAATCCGGCGACGGCGCGGTTGTTGGCGAGAACCGGGCGCGAGGCCTGGGCCACCTGCTTCGAGCCCGGTGTCCGCGCGTTGAAGTCCCGGACCAACATCTCCAGGAAGGCCTTCTGGCGAGGCGCGATGGAGTTCGCGGCGCCGGTGTTGATCTTGCGGTACGCCACGAAGGTGTCGCCCGAGGGCGCGGGGGACTCCGCACGCGCGACGGCAGGCGCCGGCACCGAAGCAGGCAATGCCTTCGCGGGCTGTACGGGCCTCGGAGCCACACCGGCCGCCTGCGCACCCGGCACGGCCGCTACGCCATGCACCTGCCGCAGCAGGGCAAGCTGCTCCTGCATGATCTGGAGCTGCTGCGCCACCAGACGCTCCACCTCGCTCGCCCCGGCTCCGGGGACGGATACCGGGCTGGCGGCGGGCACGGGCGCGGGAGCCTCCTCAGCGGGGAGTGCCCCTTCCACGTACGCCACCATGTGCTCGATGGTGGCGGCCTCCTGGTAGAAGGCGCTCACGGGAATGGCCACGCCGAAGCGCCGCTCCAGGTTTCGCAACACCTGGAGCAGCACGAGCGAATCGAGCCCCATCTCGAAGACGTTGCGCTGGGTGTCGATGCGCTCGGCGGACGCCCCGGTGGTCTCCGCCACCGCGGAGAGAATGAAGGCACGGATCGCGTCCGCGCGCCGGGGTCCCGGCACCACCGGATGCTGGGGGCCCTTCACCTCGCTGGGACGGGCGGCCACGACGTTCGCGGCCGCAGGGCTGGAAGCCACCTGCGTCACGGGCTGGGAGCTCGCGACAGGCACGGGCGCCGAGGCCGCCGAACTCCAGTACCGCGTCCTGCGGAAGGGATAGGTCGGCGCGTCCACCACCTCGCGGACATAGGGCTGATCGAACGCCTTCCACTTGACGGACGCGCCCGCAGCGTAGAGCGAGCCAAGCGCTCCCAGCATCGACCGCCACTCCTCGCTCGCCGGAGAGAGCGAGGGCAGCCATGCCACCGAGGAATCCGCCACGCACTGCGGCCCGAGGCTCGACAGGATGGGCGCCGGGCCCACCTCCAGGAATACCCGGACGCCCGCCTCATGAAGGGCGCGGGCCGTGGAGCAGAAGAGCACCGGCGAGAGGATCTGCCGCCGCCAGTACTCCGCATCGGGGGCCTCGCTCAGCCGCTGGCCCGTCATCATCGAGTACATCGGAATGTGAGCCCCGCGCGCGCGCACGCTGGAGGCAGCCTTCAGGAATTCGTCCTGCATCGGCTCCATCAGCGGCGAGTGGAACGCATGCGACACCACCAGCCGCCGAGAGCGGATGTCCCTGCGCCCCAGGGTATCCACCACACTCGTGACGTCCGCCTCACGCCCCGAGAGGACCACGCTGGCGGGAGCATTCACGGCGGCAATGGCCACCGTCCGAGGGAAGGCGGCAATCGCCTCACGTGCCGTCTGCTCATCCGTGGAGACAGCGGCCATGATCCCGCGCTCGGGCAGGGCCTGCATCAACCTGCCGCGAGCCGCCACCAGGCGCAGCACATCCTCCAGCGAGAGCACCCCCGCCACATGGGCCGCTGCGAGTTCGCCCACGCTGTGGCCCGCTACCGCCTGGGGCTCCAGCCCCCACGAGCGCCACAGCCGAGCCAGGGCCAGTTCCACCGCGACGATCGTGGGCTGGGCCTGTGCTGTCTCGTCGATCGGAGCGCAGCGCGCCCCTTCCCCCTGCAGCGTGGCCAGCAGCGACGTGCCCGTGAGGGGATCCAGGATCTCCGCGCACTCGTCCAGCGCGGCGCGGAACACGGGGCTGGTGGCATAGAGGACCCGGCCCATGCCCACGCGCTGCGAGCCCTGCCCCGTGAACAACCAGGCGCTCATGGGCGGGCGAGCGGGCGCGATGGCGGAGACTCGTGCCCCGCTCCGAACCCGCTCCAGCTCGGCCCGCAACTCCTCCGCACTGGAGCCAACGATCGCCACGCGTCGGGACTGGTGCGTGCGGCCCGAATTGGCCGTGTAGCAGGCGCTGGCCACCTTCGAGGCCGGCAACGAGGCGAGGCTGCTGGCATACCCGGCCGCCAGCTCGCGCAATCCCTCCTCGTCCCGAGCGGAGAGCGCCAGCAGGTGCGCGGTGCGATCAACGCGGGTAGGCACCGCAAGGGCCCGAGGGGGCTCCTCCAACACCACGTGAGCATTGGTGCCGGACAGCCCGAACGAGCTCACCGCCCCCCGGCGAGGACCCGCGCCGGCCTGCCACTCCACCTGCTCGCGAGGCACCACGACCGGGATGCGATCCCACGGTATGCGCGAGCTCGGCGTGCGCAAATGCGCCTGCCCGGGGATGCGCCGGCGGTTCAACGCAAGGGCCACCTTGCACAGCCCCGCGATGCCCGCGGCGCTCTCCAGGTGCCCGATGTTCGCCTTCACGGCTCCAACATGCAGCGGCGCCTGAGACGGCCGGCCCTCGCTGTAAACCTGGGCAATGGCCCGCATCTCCTGCGGGTCTCCCAGCCGCGTGCCGGTGCCGTGCGCCTCCAGGAAGGAAACGGATGCGGGCGCCACTCCGGCATCCCGCAGCGCGCCACGGAGGACGGCCTCCTGCGCCACGCCGTTGGGTACGGTCAGCCCGCTGCTGCGCCCATCATGGTTGACGGCCGAGCCGCGGATCACCGCGATCACCCGGTCTCCATCCCGCTCCGCTGCGCGCAGGGGTTTGAGGACCACCACCCCGGCCCCCTCGCCCCGGCCATAGCCATCCGCAGCCTCATCGAACGTCTTGCAGCGGCCATCCGGTGAGAGCGCCTGGAGCCGGGACAGCCCGACGAAGGGCTGTGGCGACAGCAGCAGGTTGACGCCGCCCACCAGCGCCAGCGAGGCCTCTCCCCGGCGCAGGCTCTGCACGGCAAGGTGCACCGCCACCAGGGACGAGGAGCACGCGGTATCCACCGCCAGACTCGGGCCTTGGAGCCCGAGCGTGTACGAGAGCCGCCCTGCGGCGGTGCTGTGAATCGTCCCCGTCAGCGAGTAGGGCGTCAGCGCCTCCGGGCTCCGGGTGGACAGCTCGCCATAGTCTCCGCCGGAGATGCCTACGAAGACTCCCGTCGGGCTCTCGCGCAGTCCCTCGGGAGAGAGGCCCGCGTGCTCCAGCGCCTCCCACGCCACCTCGAGCAGCAGGCGCTGCTGCGGATCGAGCGCCTCTGCCTCTCGCGGCATGAGCCCGAAGAACTCCGCGTCGAAGCCCCGCACGTCCGGCAGGAACGAGCCCCGCCGCGTGTATGCCTTCCCCTGCTCCTGGGAATCGGCGCTGAAGTACGCACTCGCATCCCAGCGATCCGAGGGGATGTCGCTCGAGGCGTCCCGGCTTTCCTCGAGCAGCCCCCAGAACCGTTCGGGGCTGTCTGCGCCCCCCGGGAAGCGGCAGCCCATGCCGATGATGGCGATCGGCTCCTGTCCCTGGGGCTGCTCACTCTCGGCGAGCACCGGGGCTGGTGTGGCCTCGACCGAGACCTCATTCTTCCCCGTGCCCGAGTGAGAGTGCCCGTTGGCGGGAGCCCGGGCGGCGTTCCCCAACTCCGTCAGCAGCACATCCGCGAGCTTCTCCAGGGTCGGGTGATCGAACACGAGCGAGGCGGGCAGCTCCCGCCCGCAGAGCTGGCTGAGCCGGGCCACCAGCGCCACGGCCTTCGCGGAGCTGAAGCCGAACTGCCCCAGCGGAGCCCGGTCATCGGGAATGGCCACTCCCGCGATCTCCTCGGCCTCACGCCGCAGGAGCGAGAGCACCACCGCGCGGCCCTCGGCGCGCACCACCTCGCGCAGCCCCTCGGCCTCTCGATTCACCTCGCTCGCGGCCAGCTCCGCCAGCCGCGACAGGGCCTCCTCGAACTCGCCCTCCTCGAAGCGCTTGAGCAGGGCGAAGCGCTGCACCTTGCCGCTGGTGGTCTTCGGGATGCGCAGCACCGGCACCACCGCGTCCACCGTCAGCCCCAGCCGCCGCAACACATGTCGGCTCAGCCGCCGGGCCAGGGGCGCGAACAGCTCCAGCGAGCGCTTGAAGATCACGAAGGCAATCACCCGCTCTGAGCCCGTACGGTGATCGTGCTGGCCCGCAACCGCCACCTGCGACTCGCCCAACCCCTCCACCTCGGCGCAGACGCGCTCGACGTCATGCGGGTAGAAGTTGATGCCTCCCGCGAAGAGGATGTCCTTGGCCCGGCCGGTGATCACCAGCCGTCCCTCGTGCAGGAACCCGAGATCTCCCGTGTCGAGCCAGCCATCCCCCACCAGGGCCCGGCGGGTGGCCTCGGGAGCGTTGTAGTAGCCGGGCGTCACGTTGGGGCCCTGGATCTGCACTCGCCCAACCACATACTCGGGCAACGGCTGGAACTCGTCGCCGACGATCCGCACCTGCGTGTGGCGCACGGGGTGGCCCGCGTCCACCATCTCGATCGCATGCGGCTCGGAGGGCTCGCACAACCGGACGCGCTCCCCTACCCCCAGCGAGCGCCGATCCACCACGAGCGTGGGCACCACCTCGTCCAGCCCGGTGTAGCAGACCGCCAGGGTGGCCTCGGCGAGCCCGTAGCCAGGCAGCATCGAGTCACGCCGCAGCCCGTGCGGCGCCATGGCCTCCAGGAATTGCCGGCACAATGCCGCCGAGATGGGCTCGGCGCCGTTCTGGATGATCCGCACGTGGGACAGATCCCAGCGCGCAGCGGCCTTGGAATCGTAGTGCTCCAGCAGGTGCCGGTAGCCGAAGTTGGGCGAGGCCAGGATGGTGGCGTGGCTCTTGGTCGCGTGCTCCATCCACAACGAGGGGTGGCGCGCGAAGCGCTGCGTGGGCAACTGGAACTGCGGCACACCCGCCACCAGCGGGGTGAAGTGGAAGCCGATGATGCCGAAGTCGTGGGTGAGCGGCATCCACCCGAGGAACACGTCGCTCCCGGTGACACGGAGCGTGGAGATCATGTCCGAGGCGTTCACCATCACCGCCCGGTGGGTGACGATGACGCCCTTGGGCTCGCCGGTGGAGCCCGAGGAGAACTGGATGAGCGCGATGCTGTCCGGATCGGCCGGGTGCTCCTGGCCGGGCTCCGTCCGCGCGAACGCCTCGGAGTACGAGATCGCCCGGGACTCCAGCTCGGCCGCTTGAGCCTCAAAGCCCTGGCCCCGTCCGAAGGCCGCCAGCTTCGCCGCCGCGCCCGCTTCCGCGCACAACAGGTGGGGCCGGCGCAGCACGGACCAGACCTTGAACACCTTCAGCCGGTGCTCATCCACTCCGCCAGCCAGCAGCGGCACCGGGATGATGCCTCCGAGGAGACAGGCCCAGATCCCCGTCACCAACTCGCGGTTGCGCTCCAGTTGGAGCACCACCTCGTCCCCGCGGGCCACGCCCCGCTGCTGCAGGGCGCCCAGCACCCGGAGCGCCTCGGCGTGCAGCGTCGAGTAGGACTGGACACTTTCCTCGGCAGAACGCTCCAGGTAGTGAATCGCGCCAGGGCCGCGCGCTGCTTGGAGCAGGGCCTCCGTCAATGTGGCTGCCATGGGATCCTTGAAGACCAAGAAACGGGGTGAATCAGGAGCGGACCCGCTCCACGGAGCCCGACACCCCGTGGAGGCCGCGCTCCAGTTGGCGGACCCCAGCTATCCTGGATCCGCCCTCGCGCGTCGTCAGTGAGACGACGAACACTGCGGCGGCTTCACCCACGGCTGCGGCTCGATGTCCGGGTAGAGCGCCGCCACGACATCCTCCGGCACCGGCCCCACGTGCTTGTTATCCAGCGCCGTGCGGTTGGCCATGACCACCACCGTCATGTCCTTCTCGGCCAGGTACTGGAAGGTGGCGTTGAACCCGAAGATCTCGCCCCGGTGGCCGATGAGCCCGTACTTCGTCTGCCGGAACATCGCCAGACCCACTTGGAGCTCGGTCGTGCACGTATCGATGAAGTCCTGCTGCTTCTGGCGCATCTCCTCGGTGAGCAGCGAGCCCTTCACCTCGGCGTTGGCCCACTTCAGCAGATCCGGAGCGTTCGAGATGATGGCGCCCGCCGACCACGCGTTGGACATCTCCTGCAGCGTGTACTTCTCATCCGCGTTCTGGCAGGGCGGGTCCAGCACGGTGCACTCCCCCTGGGTGAAGTTGTAGAAGTTGACGTAGCCGTTGTTGGAGCCGCCCAGTTCCACATCTCCCGTGGGAGGAATCCGCGTGTGGGTCATCGCCAGGCGCTGGAAGAACCGCTTCTCCACCACCTGCGCCCAGTCATTGTTCGACGCGCCATCCACCTTGGCCGCGATCATCCCCAGCAGGATGAAGTTCGTATTCGAATAGGCGAACTTGGAGCCCGGCGCGATCACGGTGCCGGCGGCGATGGACTTCGCCCGGAGCTCCTGCGTGTACGCCAGCAGGTCCGTTGGTGCATTCCAGACATGCAGCGGGTCCTGGATCATGGTGATGATCCACTCCTGCTCTTCCGTATAGGATTCGATGCCGCTGGTATGATTGAGCAGTTGATGAATGGTGATCTGATTGCCATCGATGTTGGAGATCACTCCGGGCAACCACTTCTCCAGCGTGTCGTCGAGGCTGAGCTTGCCCTCCTGCACCTGCTCGAGGATGGCCATGCCCACGAAATTCTTGGTGATGCTGCCCATCCGGAACTGGGCGTCGGCCGCCATGGGGATCGTCTTGCCCTCATCCTGGTAACCGGTGACGCCAAACCAGGGATCGGCGTCGCCGATCTGCACCGCCATCACGAGCCCGGGTGCCTGCTCGTTCACCGCGGCCTGGTCCAGCACGGCCTGGAGCTTGTCCGTGATGTCCTTGGACAACGTGCCGCCGCTGTCGCAGCCCGCCAGGGCCAGGGCCAGGGCCAGCCCGCTCACCACCACAGGAGTTCGTTGAGAGTATCGGATCAAGACGGGTTCCTCTCCGGCTGGGGTTTGGCTTGACGAAGGCGCAACAGCGAGCGCGCGCTGTTGACGACGAGCCCACCCAGGCCTCGTGAGGTCTGGCGCGGGTGGCGCAGGTAGTCCACCATGGGCGTGCGCCACCAATAGTTGATGGAGATGTTCTCCCCGATCCCCGCCAGAGCGTGCCACCAGAACAGCGGGATGAAGAGCATCTCCCCCTGCTCCAGGACGAACTCCAGCCGCTCGGCCTTCTGGAACTCCGGAAAGCGCGAGTGGTCGGGCTCCACCATGTTCACCTGGCTGATGTGCATCGAATGCGAGGAGAAGGCGAACGGATAGAGGCGGCCGATCTCCCGCGGTGGGTAGAGCGTCACGCGCTTGCTCCCCCGGACCTGCGTGAGAATGTTGTGCGTGCTGTCGTAGTGGAGCGGGGACACGTTGTTGCCGGGGCCGAACCACATGTTGGGAGACGGGCACTCCTCCCGGTTGAAGTAGGGAGGAAAGGAGACATCCTCCCAGAGCTCCGGCAACGCCCTCTGGATGGGCACCACCGTCGCGTACAACCGCCCGTCCGACACCTGCTGCCCGGTGACCAGATCGATGTAATCGCCCAGCTTCATGGACGAGTAGTCGATGATCTTGTCCCCTCCCTTGAAGTGGACGCCGCGGTGCGCGGTGGAGACCCGGATGCTGCGCTCGCCCGCGCGGGACCGCAGGTACTCATTGGTCCAGCGCTTCATCGCGGGCCACTCATCCATGGCGCCAGTGATGACGACGGGAGTACCAGTGCGCAGATAGTGCTTCTCGAACTCCTCACGGCTGGGCCGCTGCAGGCGCTCGATGGACAAGATGCTCCCCCTCCGACAAGCATTTGACACCAGCCGCTGGCTGGCTCCCCTCTTCAGGGCGCACGCACACTGGCAGATCGCTGAAAGGTTGGCAACGACGGCCAGTGAACGGTTGTGGAGTCACTATTTCCTTGCAATAAAGATCATTGCTGAGTCCGGTGAGCCTCTATACCATCCGCGCCTTCACGCAGCGTGCCGGCTCCGCAACAACTCCACCCGCAGTCCATAGCGCATTCCCGGAGGGGACAATGTCGACCGAGTTCAAGACCGAGGTGAAGAACACCGGTAGTGGTGTCAGTGCAGCGGTGAAGTTCAAGGATGCGGACGCGGAAGCCATCGTGCGCCGCAACTCCCTCTGGGCCCTGGGAGTTGGCCTGCTACCCCTGCCGGGGCTGGATCTGCTCGGCGTCACGGCGATCCAGATCAAGATGCTCAATGAGCTGGCCCGCAACTACAAGGTCGAGTTCTCCGAGAACCGCGCCAAGAGCATCCTCAGCTCGCTGGCCGGCGGCCTGGGCACGCTGGCGGGCGCGCCCGTGCTGTTCAGCCTCGTCAAGGTGATCCCCATCCTGGGCCAGACGGCCGGCCTGGTATCCATGCCCCTGAGCGCGGGCGCCTTCACCTACGCGGTGGGCAAGATCTTCACCCAGCACTTCGCCTCGGGCGGCACCTTCCTGAGCTTCGATCCCGAGTCGGTGCGCGATCACTTCCGAAGCGAGTTCGAGTCGGCCAAGCAGACGGTCAAGGACATGCAGAAGGAGAGCGGCGCTCCGCATAGCTGAGCACTTCGGGTCCGTTAGCGTCCCATGCTCGTCTATCTGCTGCTCTGTCTGCTCCTCGGAGTCATCGGACGGGACCGCCCGTTCGGACTCTGGGGGAGTTTCTTTCTGTCGATCCTGCTGACTCCTCTGGGGGGGGCGCTGGTGCTGCTGCTCGTAGGTCCCTCCCGCCGGACACGGCAGGAACTCAGCTGAAGAAGCCCTCTCGCGACAACAGATGAACTTCCTCAAATTCCTGCATAGGGAGGCCGGTGCCCTCACGGTCCGGCTTCTCACCGCTGCGGGGCTGAGTGGCCTTCTCAATGGCTTGCTGATCGTCGTCGTGCTCGCGGCCACGGGCATGAACTACCGGAGTCCGGAGCAGACGCCGCTGCTGCTGGTGTTCATCGCCGCCTTCGCGCTCTTCGCCATCTGCCGCAAGTTCGTGCTGGATCGCGCCTCGGGCATCGTCGAGGGCATCGTCAGCCGCGTGCGCGTCCGCATCTCGGACAAGGTCCGCGGGGCGGATCTGATGCACTTCGAGCAGTTGGGGGCCGCGCCCGTCTACGCGGCGCTCGCCGAGGACACGCGCACGCTGTCGGACTCGGCCAGCTTCCTCATCAGCTCGATGTCCTCCGCGCTGCTGGTGGTACTGGCCATGCTGTTCATCGGGGTGCTGTCCACCTCGGCCTTCTTCATGGTGGCCACACTCCTTGCCCTGGGCGCGCTGGTCTACGTTCGCAACGCGCGCGCCACCCGCCCTGCCCTGCGCAAGGCCGCCGAAGAGGAGCACCGCTTCTTCAAGGAGCTCGGCCACCTGCTCTATGGCTTCAAGGAGCTGAAGATCGACGCGGAGAAGAGCCAGGCGCTCTTCGAGCAGCAGTTGAAGGTGGTCGCCCACCGGGCCGAGCAGCTGCGCGTCGAGGCCGCCCAACGCTTCAACCGCGCCACCGTCTTTGGAGAGTGCTTCTTCTACGGGTTGATGGGCGTGCTGATCTTCGTCCTGCCGGCCCTCACCGGCCAGCAGAACAGCCGCACGCTGGTGAGCGTGATCGCGGTGCTGCTGTTCATCACCAGCTCGGTGACGGACGTGGTCAACGCCATTCCTTCCCTGGAAAAGGCAGACGTCGCCATCGATCGGCTCGAGGCACTCGAGACGAGCCTGGGCCCGCCCCCTCCCCCCCCGAGCCCCGTGGACAACTCGCCCTTCGAGAGCCTGCGCTGCGAGGGGGTGAAGTTCCGCTATCCGGACGTCGAGGGGCGGCACGCGTTCGAGCTGGGCCCGATCAATCTGGAGGTGCGCCGGGGCGAGCTGATCTTCCTCATCGGCGGCAACGGCTCGGGCAAGTCCACCTTCTTGAAGCTCTTGTGCGGACTCTACCCCTCCACCGCTGGCACGCTCGAGCTGAATAGCGTGCCAGTCATCCCCAGCACCCTTCAGGCGTACCGCTCGAAGTTCGCCATCGTGCTGCAGGATTTCCACCTGTTCGATCGGTTGTTCCACACGCGCAAGCTCGATCACGCGCGCATCGCCCAACTGCTCACCGCGTTCGATCTGGCCTCGGTCACCGGCATCCGCGAGGACGGACAGCTGGCCAACACCCAGTTGTCCAAGGGCCAGCAGAAGCGGCTGGCGCTGCTCATCACGGAGCTGGAGGATCGCGAGGTCCTCATCTTCGACGAGTGGGCCGCTGATCAGGATCCCGAGTTCCGGCGCTACTTCTACCAGGAGCTGCTGGGCTCGCTGGTGGCGCGGGGCAAAACGGTGATCGCCGCTACGCACGATGACCATTACTTCCATCTGGCCGATCGCGTGTTGAAGATGTCCGAAGGCAAGCTGGAGCCATACGAGAACCACCCCAGGGCACGCGGAACATGAGAGAGTCCGAAAAGCGCAGCTCCCGGCTTGCCCGCCTCGAGGAGCGGGTGGATGAGGCCATCGAGGCCTTCTGGCGGAGGTTCCAGTTCTGGATCTACGTGGCCGGGGGCATCGCGCTGTTGCTGCTGGTCTACTTCTGGCCGTCCATCCTCATCACGGTGAACTCCGGCGAGCAGGGCGTGCTGTTCCGGCGCTTCGGCCAGGGCACCGTCATCGACACGTCCTATACGGAAGGGCTTCACATCATCCCGCCCTGGGACACGCTCTACATCTACAACGTGCAGGTGCAGCGCCAGCCGGTCATCTTCAATGTGCTGACCAAGGAGGGCCTGGAGGTGACCATGGAGCTGTCGGTGCGCTACCACCCGCGCATCGAGCAGCTGCCACTGCTGCACAAGCGAGTGGGCCCCGACTACTTCGACAAGATCATCCGGCCCGCGATCATCTCGAAGCTGCGCACCATGACCGGGTCGCTGACGGCCGAGGAGATCTACTCCACGGCGCGCGAGAAGCTCCAGGAGGAGCTGCGCGAGTCGGTGCCGAGTGGGCAGGCGCTGGGAGAGAGCATCGAGGAGCTCAACGAGAACTACCTCACGCTGGACGAGCTGCTGATCGAGCGGGTGAGCTTGCCCCCCAGCGTGAGGGAGGCCATCGAGAACAAGTCGCGGGCGCATCAACTCTCCATCGAGTACGACTTCCGGCTGAAGACGGAGGAGAAGGAAGCGGAGCGCAAGCGCATCGAGGCGCGCGGCATCCGCGACTTCCAGGAGATCATCGCCAAGGGGATCTCGGATCAACTGCTGCGCTGGAGAGGCATCGAGGCCACGCTCCAGTTGGCCCGCTCGGAGAACGCGAAGGTGGTGGTGATTGGCGGGGGCAAGGATGGCCTGCCGCTGATCCTCGACACGTCCACGCATCCCAATGGCTTGCCCCTGGCTCCCACTGCCACCGCCACCTCCACCCCCGCCTCTACCCCCATTGTCGAGCCCGCCAAGAGCCCGGCCCGGACAGTCACGGACGCTCAGCCCACGACTGCGCCGGTGACAGTGTCCTCCACCACGCCTCCGCCCCCTGGGGATGCATCAGCTCCGGCGGGGCCACCGCTGCCTGTCTCCCGGACGCAGACCCCGTAAGGGAGCTGGATCCCCACCATGACGCCCCCAGGCCGAGCCCCCAAGCTGCTGAGGCATCGCATCCTGCCGCTGATGATCTTCCTCGCGGCGTTGGCGTTCCTGTGCCGCTCTCGCGGCAGCCCCCCCGATGCCGCGATGTATCCCGACACGGCCATCAAGGTGCGAATGCTGTACAGCGGCGAGAAGAAGGCATGGCTCGTCGACGCAGCCACGAGCTTCATGGAGACCCACCCCGGGATCAACCTGGAGCTGGTGGGCATGGACTCCTTCGAGAGCGCCGAAGCCATCCTGAGCAAAGAAGAGGAAGCGCTGGTGTGGAGCCCCGGGGACAGCATGACCCTGGACCTGCTGCGGGAGAAGTGGAGAGGGCGCTATGGCACGGCCCCGTTCCCCTCCGAGGGCGTGGATGCCCCCCAGTCCCTGCTGATCAACCCGCTGGTGTGGCTGGTGTGGGAAGACCGGGCTCCTCTGCTGGGCATGCTCCAGGAGAACAATCGCGACGCACAGGTACTGTCGTGGGACACCGCCTTCAAGGCACTCACCGCTCCGGAAGGGTGGAAGGAACTGGGGGCCAAGGAGCCCTGGGGCGACTTCAAGCTGGGATATGCGAGCCCGGTACGCTCGGCCGCGGGCTTCCAGGCGCTGCGCCTGATGACGCTCGCGTACTTCGGCAATCCGCGCGTGCTGACGAGCGAGCAGTTGAACGATCCCAACTACCGGGAACGCCTCATTCAGGTCCAGCTGCTGTCAAGCAATGCCGCGTCCAACGCCTGGCTGTTGGACGACATGCTCCGCTTTGGCCCCTCGAGGCTCGACGTAGTGATGACGTATGAGAGCTACGCCATCTCAGCGCTGGAGCGCGTGCAGACGCACCGTTGGGGGAACCTGCGGGTGTACTACCCGCCCTTCACGATCTGGAGTGACAGCCCGATCGTCATGCTGGAGACGACCAACTGGAACGCCGAGGAGAAGAAGGCGGCCCGCGCCTGGATCGACTACCTGCTCGGTCGGGAACAGCAGAAGCGGGCCATCCTCTACGGCATGCGTCCTGCCGATCCCACCATCTACCTGCCCGCCATCCCCGGTCCTCCCAACTGGGCGGTGCAGTCCACGCAGTTGGACTCGAATGCCCCAGCGAACACACAGGCGGAGTCTCGAGACCTGGACAAGACCCCAGACAAGACGAAGAGCCCCTCGAGCCAGACGAACCCGCGCGCCAAGCTGGCGGACGACGGGATTCCGGACGAGCTGAACCCCTTCAAGAAGTTCGCGTCCAATGGCATCTATCGCGACATTCCCGCCGCCGTGGAGCGCCCGAACCCGTCCGAGGCGAATGTGCTGATGGAGCTGTGGAAGCTCTCTCAGCCCAGCCTCTCCCTGGACCTGGATGCGGGCCTGCCACAGGACGGAGGCCCGCTGCTGGATGGGGGCGCCCTACCGGACGGGGGACTGCCTCCGGACCAGGACGGGGGACTGCCCCGGTGACGGGTGTCTCCAGGGGGGTGACCGCAGTCACCAGTTGGAAGGCCGTGGCGCACCCGGAAAGGCCTCCAACCCCTTGGAATCCCGGATCCCTGCTGTTGGCATGGGACGTGTAACGAGAGGAGAAAACTTCCACTCCTTTCAAACGCGAGCCAATCCCATGAAGCGCTTCAACATCGGTGGTCTCGGTAACATCAACCCCTTCCGCGGACCGAAGATGGATGCTCCGCGGCCCTCCACGCCGACGTCCCCGTCCGTCCCCACCGCCAGACCGACCCCGCCTCGGGATGGCTTCCAGACGCCCACCACCACGTCACGAGGGCTGTTCGGGCCCTCGGCGTCGAAGCCAACGGGCCCCCAGAACGTCACGGACGACTTCAAGCAGAATCCAATGGGGTTCGCCACGAACAACCTCCTCAACGTCTTCAACGCGGAGCCGCCGCCGGGCCTGCCCGTGGGCAGGCCCAACGCGCCCTTCGTGCCCGCCTCGCAGTCCATCGTCTCGGTCAACGCCCACCAGCGGCCGGGCGGCAATGCGAACCTGACCTTCAACCCTGCGACGACCCCGGGCATCCCGGCGCACTACCTGCCCTACGAGCCCCAGGGGAGTGGCCGCTTCGCGGGAATCAATGGAGTGCCCCAGCGCCCGGGGCCCAACGATCCGAATATGATCGTCACGGGGCAGCTCAACGGTTGCGCGGTGCACGCCTTCCACGACAAGAACGACCAGACGCTGTCTTTCATGCACCACGCCAACTACTCGGCCAATGGCCCGAATGAGCTGGAGGGCTTCATGCAGCAGAACCCGAACCTGCGGCTTGCCGCCACGCTCGATCCCAAGGATTACGCGCAGTGGAATGGCAAGATCGTCTCCACCTATGACCCGCCGCGGAAGGAGCAGACAGGCGCCACGGCCTTCGCCCATTTCGACCAGCGCACCCAGCAGTGGAGCCTGGTGGCCCAGATGAATGACATCAAGAATGGCGCGGGCCCGGATGGGCGTCCCGAGCTCAAGCGTCCGGACTTCAACCTGGCGCATCAGCCCACGCAGTTCCTGCAGATCCCCATCCTCCCGCCCCCGCTCTAGTCATTCCCTCGAGCGGCGGTGGAGCCCGAGGCGGATGCTCGATCCTGCGAGTCATCCGCCCCGGCTCTTGCACACTGTTGGACCCCTCTCAGAGCGAGTTCACGAAGTCGATCAGCTTGCCGCGCTCTTCCTTTGACAGGGCCTTGAAGCGGTCCCGGCTCGCGCCGCCCTGCCCTCCGTGCCACAAGATGGCCTCTTCGATGGTGCGGGCACGACCATCGTGGAGGAAGCGCACACCGGGATTGGTGTGCTCGAGCAGACCCAGGCTCCACAGCGGCGCCGTGCGCCACTCCTGCCCGGTGGCGACACCTTGAGGGAAGTTGTCTCCCAGCTCAGGCCCCATGTCGTGCAGCAGCAGGTCCGTGTACGGATGAATCGTCTGCTCCCGCAGCTCGGCATAGCGGTGTTCGGTTCCAGTCGTCAGCGTCGCCACGTGGCACGCATTGCAGCGAGCCTGCGTGAACAGCGCGGAGCCAGCGGCGACGCGCTCCTGCATCTGATTCTCGGCCGCCTCGTCCTCGCGCATCTTCGCCAACTCGGCCTGGAGCTTGGACTGGTCCGGATCCTTGACCAGGTCTCCGAAGTCCACGGCGTAGTTCCGGAGCGGCTGCTCACCGGCGAAGTGGCGCTGGGGCGGAACCGCCAGGAGGCTCGTGTAATCCACGATGAGGCGCACGTTCTCGTTGCTGATCTCCGGAGTGGTGGAATTCGCATTGCGGCACTCCACGTCGTCCTTGGCCAGGCCGCAGTTGTGGGTGGGCAACATCGACGTCGTCACGCCCATGTCGTTGTTCAGGGCGCCTGAGACCTGCTCCTCCACGGTCGAAGCCGTGCCGCGCCAGCCGAAGCGACCCACGCGGGTGACCGACGGGGAACGTGGATCCGGAATCAACTGAAGCTTGCCGACCGCACCATCGAGATCGTTTCGGCTCGCTTCGGCAAGGGCCTTCAGCTGCTTCTCCGGCACTGCCTCCAGGAGGCCCATCCCCACCATGTGCGGAGCCGTGTGCACCGACATACGGGCAGGCATCTCCAGCGGCTGGCCCGCCCGATCCGTCAGCGCATAGATGGGCTCTTGCAGCGTGTACGCGGTGCCATCTGGATACTTCCCCGGAATCTCTCGATACGAGGAGATCTTCAGGACCGCGTTGCGTCCGTCGTACTCGGTCTTGCCGTCTTTCACCAATCCCTGCCAGAGGTGCCCACCGAAGCGGCTGTCCGGCACGAGCTTGCCGGTGGCGTCCACGTCCGCGGTGAGAACCACCATCGTCGACAACGGCGTGTTGAGCGCAGGAGAGCTCTTGCCGTTGTTCACGTGGCAGTCGATGCATGAGGCCTGCTGGAACCTGGGGCCCGCCTTGTTCATGGCAGCCGTGACAGGGGGATTGCCAGGCTCGTGGTGGCCACCGGTGATGAAGGAGGTATGGATCAGACGTCGCCCTTCAGTGAAGGCCTGGATGTTGCGACCCGCGATATTGAGGCTCGCCTGCATGAAATTGATGTGAGTGAACCCCGAGGTGTTCTCCTGCAAGGTCATCATCTTGCCGCCAGCCAGAGCACTCTCCGGGATGGCAGTCGAGTCCCAGGGAATCAAGGGGGCATCACAGCAGGGGCCTCGGTACCAGGGCACGATGCCGGGAGAGCCGACGCGGTAGACGAGCGCATCCGAGTAGTAGTTGAAGCGACCGAGCTCGTCGCCCTTGGTGCCGTCCAGGAAGATGCCGAGCTCGAATTCATACAGGTCACCCGCTCGCAGATCCCGATTGAGCGCGGGAGAGCGTGTGATCTGCTTCACCAACACGAACTGGCCATCCGCGAGTGGAGCATTGAGATCCCGATAGGTGCTGGGGCTGTTGTTATCCGGCAAGGCGTCGTAGTTCTCGATCGGAGTCTTCAGTTCCTGGTCCTTCAAGAGGGTCCCGGCAGGCCATTGCTTCATGCCACCGTTGTCACCGTAGAGCGCCACCGACATTGGCAGGTAGGGCTCCTCTCCGCGCCTCCCAATGTACCCACCGCGGAAGTTCGTCCCGTACAACCACCATTGCGGACGCACGACGAGCGTCAGGATGCGGGTACCGGGCTTCTTGGGGTCGGGATTGGGATTGTCGTAGATGGTGATGTCGTGGGTGCGGCGCTCGAAATAGTGCGCCGCGAAGGTCATGTAGTTGTCCCCGCCCATCGGATCGCCCTTCGGTGGCATCTCGCGGGCGTGGCGGTCGCGCGTGCGTCCGCCAACCTTCGTCACGAGAGTGCCACTGGGGAGCGTGTAATGGGTCGTGGGCTGCTGATCGGGCCAGGTCAGCTCGGCATAGCCGTCAGGCCCATTGCCGCCAGGTCCATTGCCGCCAGGTCCATTGCCGTCACCTCCATTGTCCGGCTCTGGCCCGTTGCCGACCTGCGCGCTGCTAGGGCTGCAGGCGGCAACCGCCAGACATACCCAGGCAACCGCCACGAACAGCGCGGGGCGGATGCTCACTCCCTGCTTCGGACTCCGACAAGAGATGGCCATCTGCGAGGAACTGCCCGCGGGGGCGAACACTTCAGGAACGCTGCTCACATTCCGACTCCTTTCAAGACAACGTGCAGCCACAACGACAAGACGCCTGAGCACAAACATCAGCTCAAGGCGCATAGAGGTTCTTGAGCGCCTCGTACGCGGGCCGCGTGTTTCGGTCGACGTCAACGACACCCCACCACTCCTCATTGAAGGTGCTGTCCGGGTAGGGGCCACCGCCGGGGGCCGTGCCACCGTTGTCGTGCTGGGAGGGATTCCCGGACTTCCACCACTCGTCCGACCACTCGAAGATGGTGCCGCCGGAGCACACACCGCCTTTGTTCGCGGTCGAGTGGTCGAGTATCTCCTGGGTCAGATCGTAGGTCGCCTTGCGCTGGCTTTCGGGATCGTATCCGGGGATCTTCGCATTGAAGGCATCCGCACCGTACTCGGCGACAAACATGGGCTTCTGGCTGAGGCCCGTCCACTTGGTGAAGGCGTCTCCGAACGTGATTCCGCGATACATGTTCAGGCCCCAGACGTCGATGTCTGGCATTGCATCGATGGTGGCCTTGGAGGGCACCTCGCCGTAGACGGTCGCGATGGGGTGCTTGGAATCGAGGGCCTTGATCGCGGCGGCGATCTGGTTCAAGCGAGCCATCGAGTCATTGAAGGACAGATTGTTATACAGGCCGTTGTAGTTCCACTCATTGCCAAGGGACCACATGAGGATGGACGGGTGATCCTTGAGCGCCGTGACGTGCTCGGAGGCGCGAGAAGCGGGGTCTCCGCCGTAGGCGTACACGCTCATGATCACGCGGATGCCCGCTGCGTGCAGCTTGTCCAGCACCGTGGTGTCTCGGATGGTGTCGTAGGTGCGGACCACGTTGATGCCCGCGGCCTTCATCAGCGCGATATCCTGGTCAGCGAAAGCGGCGTAATCACCGCTGGGAGGGTGGTTGTGACCCTTGCCGACAGGATTCCAGCAGACGCCCTTCAACTGGACGGCCTTGCCACCTACCTTGATGGCTCGCCCATCCACCGAGATCGCACCGTTGCCCCAGTTGTCTGTGCCACCATCACCGGAACCACCGTCGGGAACTCCGCCATCCGCACGTGGGATCCCGCCATCCGCACTCGGGAGCCCGCCATCCCCGAGAGGCTCGTCCGGCTCGTTGGGAGCGGACGAACAGGACTGGATTGCAACCATCAGGAGGCTCAAAACGAGGACACGAAGCATCATGGGCGCCTTTGAAGTGGTTTGGGTCGGATCTGAAAATACGCGTCAGAAGGATGCGCCTACTGTCCAGGTGAGGCCGGAATAGCTCTCCTGGGAGATGCCTCCCTCGGTCCAGTCCGTTCCCGCTCCTGAGAATGTGTCCGCGTATTTCTGGAAGCGGTAGCGAACGCTGTAGTCGAGCGGCCCGGAGAGATCGCCGCCGACTCCCACCTCGAGCCCGAAGCCGCTGCTCGACACCTCGGGGCCATAACGGTCCTTCTGCTCATGGCCCGGCTGCGGCCGGATGAAGTACAGGAGGCCTGCCTCGACCCGGGCCAGACGGGCCAGGGTCACTGACACATCCAGGCCCAACGACGCATGTGTGCGGCTCGTATTGGGAAACAGCGCCTGGTACTCCTCGGCCACCACGAACGAGTGGGAAATCAGCCCCCCCCGAAGCCCCACGAATGCGGGGATGGGCGTGGCCGTAAACGACAGCGGGAAGTACAAACGGTAGGTGCCAAAGAGCGACCAATACATGTCCGCGGCGCTCGCGGTTCCCCCGAGTCCGCCTCCCTGGACACGGACCTGGGGCCAGCGACGCGACAGCTCGGCGGTGACGCCCAGGCCCTTCAGCGCCGTGTCTCCCAGGAGAACCAGCGGAAACACATCGAGCCTGGCGCTCAAGCCCGAGTACGGACTCGGCGTTCCGAACAACAGGTAGTTCCCCGGCCTCGCTTCCTCCGGCTGCGATTCCAGTTGACCGCACGACGCGATGCCGGGGGCCGCGCAATAGGAGCGCCAGGTGGTGGCCCCACCGAGCCTCACGGAGACCCATCGAGGCCCCATCGTCGGCGCAGGAGCCTTCACCGGCGGCACATCCTCGCCTGGAGCTGCTGGAGCTGCTGGAGCTGCCTCGACCTTGGCCGTGGGTTCACCGAGTGCTTCCGCCGTGGCAGAGGGCTGAGGAGGAACGTCCTGCGGCTTCGAAGCAGCCGGCTTTGCCGCCGCCACCGACTCCTGGGGGGCAACCTCCTCTGTGCCTCCGCGCAACGTCGCCAGGATCGCTTCCGCAGCGCGGAGGGCGTCCTTCTGTGAAAGCTTTCCCTTCTTGAGCGGGTATGTCTCGGTTCCGAGCAACCTTCCCGAGGTGCTCACCACTTTCACGGTGAGCTTGGATCCCGACACGGCTCCCCGGACGGTCGCCGCGAGCCCCAGTTCCCGCGAGAGCGCGGCGATGGCCGCATCCGTGTAGGCCTCGCGTCCCCGGAACCCCAACCGTCGCGCACGGGTTTCATACAGCTTGCCCTTGACGACCTCGGAGCCCTTGGCCTGCAACGAACGTTCGAGCTGTTCCCGAACCGCGTCCCGACGATCCCCGATGAGCTCGAGAACCGTGACCCCCTGCTCCGCCCGAGCCCAGGAGGACATCAAGAGCACGCAGAGGGAAACCACCGCATTGAACCACTGGCCGCGAAGAGTCACTCGTCCCATACCTCTGTCTCGTCGCCTTCAAAAGTGCACCGAACTCGCCGATCACCTGGGCAGCCGCAAGGTCCGGACTGCTTCGACGGTGGACGCTTCCATCTGGGCCGGCAATCCGGGGAGCAGCGCGCCGACCGAGGCGGGAACATTGAGCGGATGGATGACCGCCAACTGGACGGTCCGGCTCGGAACGTCGAGGAGGATCAAGAAGTAGCGATAGCCGGACACCGGACGGCGGAGAGCCGCACCCGGTCCACGAGTGGGGCTGGCGACCGCACCCCGCGCCGCTTCGGCACTCGTCGATTTGTCGATCAGGTCGGCTTCACCGCCCAGAGAGCTGACTTTGCACTTCGAGCCACAGGGGCCCTCGCCGACGTAGCCCGCGTAGCCGAACATGTTGGTGCTGAAGACGTCGAAGTTCCGGAAGTCGTTGTTGTCGTTCACGACCTCGAAGACGTTGAACTGACCGCAGCCGTCAGCCAGGTACCACTTGTCAGGCGCCTTGGCATAACAGTGGCAATCGCCAAAGGCGCCAGCGCGCACGAGCTCTCCATGGCTGAGGCCCACCCACGGGGCATCGAACCAGTTTCCGCTCGAATTCTGCGAGCAGGCATGACCCAGCGAACCTGCGTGGGGCATGGTGGCGAGCATCACGAAGAGCTTTGAGCCAGACCAACCCCAGGTCTTCTTCTTTCCGCTCCCCTGCGGCGGGCAGTACGGCTCGCTTCCCGGACCACACGCGAAGTCCTCGCTCGTCGCGACGTCGACCAGACATTCGGTCCCGATGATGCCGTCGAACCCCTTCTCCTCGGTGCTGTTCCCCTCGAAACGGAGGCCTTGCAGGCTCTTCGGGCTCCGATCGTCCCAAGAAGACACCAGGTTCCAGGGACTCTTCGAATCGCCCGCCGGTTGATACACGGCAAACTGCTTGACCTTCATCGGACCCCGCAGGGTGACGATAAGATCCTCGTCCCACGGGGTCAGCGCATTGCCTTCGATCGTGTGCTTGCTGAGACAACAACCCGAGGCCTGGTAGGCGTCACAGGGCCCCGTCTCGGGATCACGCCGGCTCGGGTACCACCCTGGCGCACCGATGGACTCGAAGGTGATGGTACCTCCATGCGAGGCCGGGTCCTGCTCCGAAGGATCCAGGTCCGCTCCCAAGCCACCATCGACAGGAGCCGGCTTGGGACCGGCATCCGGCGTCTGCGAACCGCCATCCGGCGTCTGCGAACCGCCATCCGGCGTCTGCGGACCGGGACCTTGCGAACATGCACACAGCAGCGCCAGGAGCAGACTCTTCACTTTGAAGTTCATTTGGGTTTCCTCAGCGCTGGCTGCGCCGACGACTCTGGAGGACAACCACCGTGGCGCCGATCAGCGCGAAGGTGGAAGGAGCCGAGGCGGCCGTGCATCCAAAGCCATAGTGAATGGGGGGCGCATCCGATGGCACTTCCCCCGGCGTGCCGCCATCCGTGGGGGCCCCGTAGAAGAGGTCTGAGCTTCCATTCGAGGAGGCCACGTTGGGATTACGACCCGCCGCCAGTTCGTCCCAATCACCGGTGCCGTCGCCATCCGTATCCACGCGATCCTCTTTGATTCCGTTGAGCGCCGTCTGAAGAGACTCAGCGTCGAACGCGCCGGTCAGTCCGTGCTGCCGCAGCGTCTCCACGAAGGGCTGGGTGGCGGTCCCCTTCCCACCAACGGCGGTGGCGTGACAAAGGATGCAGGGCGGCGGGTTCTGCATCCCCGTCGCCGTCCTGACCACGGAGGGGAAATTGCTGGTAGCCCCGGCAGTGGTGCCAAGAAAGAGCGCGACCGTCACCATCGGCCGGGCAAAACGGGAAAGACACAAGGCGCTCGACACTTTCGGGCTCACAAGTAGAAGTGCAGCAGGAGGACGCTGCCCAGGTTGGAGATGGAGGGCTGCCCCTGGACAGGAATCTGCCGGGCAAACCCGTCGAGCCGGACCTCGAAGCCACGCGCCGCGAACCAGCTCATGCCCAGCCATCCACCGAGTTGTGTACCCGCCGCTCCGCGCTGGTCCTCTCGAAGGAGCTCGACAGTCCCCAGGAGGTGCAGGCCACGGACGACCTCCAGATCCGCCTGGGCGTACCCCACCATGCCTGCCCGAAGCCCTCCCTGCTGGCTGCTGCGCACCAACGCGTCCAGCTCCGCTATCAAGGCGAGGTCGGGGGACGGCGCATAGCGGGCAAACAGTCCATGTGCTTGACGCAACGTGTTCGCCTCGGAGTTCAGGCGGTCGTAGCGGGCGAAGGTCACCAGACTGGACACACCGGCGGTCAGGTTCGGCGCGAAGACGTACTCGAAGTAGCCGGAAACCCCTCGTTCGCGATACTCGTCCGGGCCCACCTGGAAGTTGCCGGCAATGGCCATCGCCTCGGTGCGGAAGCTCTCTCCCGAGTAGGCCACTGCCACTCCGTGCTGCTGGCTGTCGTTGAAGTCGGTGCGGGTCACCGTCCTGGCCCAAAGCGTGTGCTCGACCGAGCGGATTCCGAATGGAAGTGTCAAACGCCCTGCCCGGATGAACAGCGCATCATCCAGCAGGGCGGCTCCCAGCCAGTAATCGCGACTGATGAGCTTCGGCCCGTCTACGTCGCCGACAGGGGTCAGGCTGGCCGCGAAGGCGCGGCGGGGTGCCACACCGAGCGAGGCCATGGCCCGGAAGGCTCCCACCACCACCGCGGCGCGAACATCGGAGGCCATCACCACGGGGACCAGCAAGTCGCGGACCTGGCCCTCGTTGCTCGAAGCTCCGAGATTCACCGAGCGCGTGAAGAGGCCACCCGCGCGCACCGACAACTCTGGCAGCAACCACTCCGGGCGCGAGGAACCGAGCGCGCCATAGAGGAACTGGGTGTTGGGGTTCGCTTCACCCTCCAGGTTGGGCGTCCCCCATTGGGTCTCGAGAAGCGTTTGCTGCTGCGCGCGCCCGTAATCAGTCATCACGCCGCCACCGCTGGGGTCGACGTGACACGACTGGCAGCTCGTATAATTGTGCTTGATCATCCAAGGGAACGCCCAGGCTGCCTGCGGATGAATCAGCAGGAACACCGCAAGCGTCCACGTGAGCACTCGAACAGACACGTCTGAGCCCTTCCCTCTGTTCTCAAGCCTGGGTGACTTCGAAGGCAACATCGACGTCGATGTCTGGCTTCACGGTGATGCCCATGTAGTTTGGGACGGCGACGCCGAAGTCCTTGAAATTCAGCTTCACCTGCGACGTCACCTTCGTCGTCTGATCGGCCGCTCGCACCGCGCGGTACTCCAGTACCACCTCTCGCGTCTCGCCGTGCAGGGTGAGCATTCCCTTGGCCTGGCCGGACTTCGTCTCGCCCTTGGCCGGCACCAGCAGCTCGCTACGCTTCACCACGAGTACGGCCTGGGGGAATTTGGCCGTCTCCAGGTACTTCTCCTTCATGTGCCGATTGCGTAGCTCGATGCCCGTATCAAGGGAGTCCAGCGGCACCGTGAGGGTGATGGACTGGCCGTCGTCCTGGAGCGACAGCTTCTCGGTGGTCCCCACCAGCTTGAATCCGGCGGGCCCCTTCCCTACGAATGAAACCTTGGTCGCGCCCTGAAGGGTGAACCCCGCGGCGAAAGCGACACTCGGAGTTCCCAAGGAAAGCCCCAGGGACAGCACCATCTGAACAACCATCGATCGCTGACGCATCATCAGTCACTTTCCGGCCAGTCACGGTGTTTGAAAGCAAGCCGCTGGCAGCGGCGCTCGCAACCCGCGGCGCCGTGCTATCAAGCAATCTCTACAGCGAGTGTTCCCTCGAGGCGGCTCCGTGGTTGAAGGCACGCCCCAAGAGAGAGGTTAGGCGAGGATCTCGGTGAGCTCCGCGTTCGCCACGCCTCGGGCGTCCTCTCCAAACGAGGTCACAGGCATGCCGAAGACATTCCGCATGAGGGTGTACCACATATCGCGGAGCTGCCGGTCGTTGCCCACCGAACCATAAGAGATGTGCGTGTTTTGCTTCAGGGCACCGTTGCCGCCGACGATCAGGACCGGCAGATCGAACGCATCGTGGTCGTGCGTGCGCATCTCGCTGAGGAACACGAGCGTGGTGTGATCGAGCACGGTGCCATCACCTTCAGGGATGGCATCCAGCTTGAGAGCGAGCTCCGCCACCTTGCGGCCCATCCAGGCGTTGATGGCCGCGAAGTCGCGGTTGCTCGGCTTCACGATCTTGTACTTGCCATTCTCCGTCGTATCGGCCAGCTCGCCCTCTCCGTGCTGGCAGCCGTGGTAGTGGAGGCTGGAGCCCGCATTGTACGCGAGCCCCACGCGCGTACGGTCCGCAGCGGGGATGTTGCGATATTCGAACTCGGAACGCGCGTCATCGAGCAGGTGGGTCACCACGCGAGTGCGATCGCACTCGAAGGCGAGTGTGATGAGATCGTTCATCACGTCTGCGTGGAGCTCGTGATCGTACCCGTCCTGCCCCTGGGACAGCCCCTGCTGCGGGCCGGGCGGCTCGGGCACTGCGCTGGGCACGGCAAGCGTACGGCATGTGGCCGCGACCTGATCGGTGGCGATCTCAAGGCTCCGCACGGTCGTCAGGTACTGGTCCAGCACCTGCTGGTCGCGGCTGCTCACGCGCTTCTTGATGCGATTCGTGTCCTCGCGGACCGCGTCCAGCACGCTCTTCTCTCGCGCCTTGAGCCTGGCGAGCTCCGCCGGAGTCTGAGCGCTGCCGCTTCCGACCAACGCGTCGAAAATGACACGCGGATTGACGTTCCGCTTGAGCGGCTCGGTCGGCGACTTCCACGACAGCACCTGGTTGTAGGCGTAGCTGCGGTAGTCGAAGAAGCCGGGCTTGACGCCCAGGCCGGTCTGCATCGAGTTGAGGCCGGTCTGGCCCTGCAGGGTCTGCGCGATGAGCTGATCCACCGAGGTGGTGCTTCGCACCGCGGAGTCGAGGGGGAGTTTCGCCTTGCGCGCGACCTCATCGGCGTCGATGCAGGTGGTGACGGCCGACATGCAACGCGCGTGCGACGGCTCGACGCTCGGGGTCGGCTTGTCGCCGTCGTTGCTCCACGTGTAGTTGCCCAGTCGGCTCACCATCATCAGCTTGTGCTTGATGGGCTGGAAGGGCGTGAGCACGTTGGGCAGCGTGAACGCGTCACCCGAGACGGACGTTCCGAACGCGGGAGCCGTGCTCCACCAATCGTGCGGGGCCCCGTTGGGGAAGGCGCAGATCAACAGACGGCGAGGAATGCTCCCGCCCGCGGCATGGGCGACGCGAGGCGCGAGCGCCTCCAACCAGGGAAGGGAAAGCACGACGCCTGCTCCACGCAGGAGGGCTCGGCGCGACAATGGGGTCTTCATGGAGTCTCCTTGGCGTGCCCACGGAAGGCGGGCGAAATCACGACCTGGTGAAGGAGTTCGCGGAGCGTTCCTGCATTCCAGGTCGATGCCAACCTGGTGACCTCCGGCTCGTCGTCCAGCGCCAGACTGCGACGCATGGCGAAGCTGTACAGCTTCCGCGGTGCGCAAGCACCGAGCCGCGAATCCTGCGCAAGCAGCGGCAACAACTCCGACACGTTGTTGATGGGCGTGCCCTCGTAGACGCCGCTCGCGTCGATGGGCTGCCCCTCGTCCAGGGTGCGGTAGCGCCCCACTGCATCGAAGTTCTCGAGGCTGAGTCCGAGCGGATCGAGCATGTCGTGGCAGCCCGCGCAGGACGGATTGCGCCGGTGCACCTCGAGTCGCTCGCGAACGGTTTTGGGCGTCGGGCCATCCTGCGGCGGAAGCTCCGTGACGACTCCTGGCGGAGGCGTCATATCGGTGCAGAAGAGCGACGTGACGACGCCCTTGGCACGGGCGGTGGGCGAGGTGCGATCGCTGTGGGAGCTGAGCGTCAGGAAGGCCGGCAGCATCAGGAAGCCGCGCCGCTGCAGGGTCGCCGGGTCAGAGGCGAGCAGCGGCTGGACCACTGTGTTCGCCGGGAGAGGGGCCAGGAACAGATCCTTCCAGGGGGTGGTCCCGGTCACGAAGGCAGACAAGAAATCGTTGGCCTGTGCCTCGACCGCCTTTGCCACTGCCGGCGTCCATTGGGGGAAGCGGCTGGTGTCGACGTTGTGGCTCGAGAGACGCACGGTGCCGAGCCACTGGCCGAGGAATTGGGAGACGAAGCGCTGTGATCGAGGATCCTCGAGCATCTTGTCCGTCATGGCGATCAGCGCCGCGTCATCGTCGAGCTTGCCGCTCTCGGCGATATCGAGCAGCTCATCATCGGGCATGGAGCCCCAGATCAGGTAGGAGAGGCGGCTCGCCAGCGCCGTGGACTCGAATGAGCTATTTCCCTTTCCGGGGCGCTCGATGCGAAGGAAGAACGACGGGCTGCTGAGCATCACCCGAAGCACGTGCGCGATCGCGTCCACGTGCCCCATCTCCAGCGACTGCCTCGCCTTGTGGTAGGTCGCCATGTACGCGTCCACCTCTTCAGCGTCGAGGGAGCGGCGGAACGCGTGGCGCCCCAGCGTCTTCACAAGAGACTTCGGACATTCATCATCCGTGTCACTGGTGGGAGTGCAGGTGACCAGGCGCGCGGTGAGCTCGGGCGACTCGAAGGCCTTGGCCACCACGTCGCGGGCGGCGTTGAAGACCGCTTCACTTTGAACCTGCGACAGGGAGGCGAGCACGCCCACGTTCGCGTCGAACTCGGACGCTGAAACCGCTGGGAAGTAGTCAGCCGGCCGAGACGTGACTCCGAGCAGATCCTGAACCGTTGCGTTGTATTCCGACGCGGTCAGCAGATGCGCCGACATCGTCTCGCGCTCGCTTTGACCTTGGTTCGACAGAGTTAGAAAGGAAGAACCCTCGCATGCCGCGAGCCCGAGAAGAACACAGACTCCAACACGTTTGAGAGCCAGGCCTGGACGCATGGTCGCTCCTTGCAGAGACGCCGAAGTGGGCTCTGCCATCACGCGTGTAGAGACTCGTGCGGCTGTATTCGGCTCAACAAATCGACACGACGTGTTCGTTTGCTCGAGGCGTGGAGGCAGGTGGCGCCTGGTGTAGGCGAAGGGAGCACTTGCCCTGCCCTCCACAGGCCTCCCATTCGAGGTTGGCGTGACCTGCTTTTGGGCGGTAGGGTCTCTAAAGGGTCATGTCCGTACCCGGGCGACTCATTCCACTGCACCAGGACGCCACCGAGCGGGAGGTCGACCCGGCCGACTTCACGGCCGTGGTCCGGGCGTACCGCCCTTATATAGCGGGGGTGGTGAGGCGCATGTTGGGGCGTGACGACGAGGTCGACGACATCGTGCAGGACACCTTCGTGCGTGCCCTCGATGGCCTCAAGCGGCTCGAAAACCCCCTACGGGTCAAGCCCTACCTTGTGTCGACCGCGGTGCGGCTGACGTTGAGGCGGCTGAAAAGGCGGCGGCTGCAGCGCGCTTTCGGCCTGTGGGAGCTTTGGCACCCCACGCTGCTCTCCACGCCCCGCGCCAATGGCGAGCACCGAGCGCTGTTGAACGACGTGTACCGGGTGCTCGACGGCAGGTCGGCGGACGAGCAGGTGGCGTGGAGCCTGCGCTATCTCGAGGGTGAGCAGCTCGAGCGCGTCGCCGAGCTCTTGGGCTGCTCGCTCTCGACGGCCAAACGACGCATCTCCGCGGTGGACGCGGCGATGGAGGAGGCGCACCGTGACTAACCTGCATCAGCGTTGGGCTGAGGCGGCGCGCTCGCTCGAACCGCAGTACTCGACCCACGAGTCGACCCTGTTCGAAGCCGAGGTGCGCCGGCGCTACCGCCAACGGGCGGTGCGCCGACGGGTGGCTGTAGCCGGGCTCGGCGTTGCGGCGCTCCTGCTGGCCGGGATTTTCATCCCGTCGAAGCTGCGCGGGCCCGGCCTTCCCGAGGTCGCGATCGGTGAAGACGCGCGGGTGGTGATGCCCATCGGTGCGCCGGTGCGCACCCTCCACTCGGAGCCGGGACTCTTGTGGCTTGAGCTCGAGCACGGCTCCATGCGCTTCCGTGTCGCCCCGCAGCACGGGCGGCTGGTGCGGGTGTCGGCTGGCGCGGTGGAAGTCGAGGTGGTCGGCACCGCGTTTTCGGTCACCCGCGGTGACGAGCAGGTGAGCGTGGTGGTCACCGAGGGCCGCGTTCGGGTGCGCACCGGAGCTCGGGAGACACTGCTGGCGGCGGGCGAGCAAGGCACCTTCCGCGCCGAGGCACTCGCCCCTGAAGCTGTCGGCGCGCCCACCGGGCCTGCCGAGGTGACGACCGAGGCGAGCGAGGACGGGGGTGGGCCCGCGATGCCCCCGGCACCGAGCGTGGCGCCGACACCGCGGCCCCCTGGCAAAAAAAGCGTGCGTCGTCCGGTCACCTGGCGAGCGCTCGCGGAGCAGGGCGATTTCCAGACTGCATGGTCGGCGCTGCAGCGCGAGGGCGCTCCCGATGACGAGCCCGGCGACCTGCTCCGCGCCGCCGACGTGGCCCGTCTCAGTGGCCACCCCGAGGCTTCGCTCGCCCCGCTCCGCCGGGTGCTGTCGCACTTTCGCGGTGACCCGCGCGCGTCGCTCGCCGCCTTTACCCTCGGTCGGGTGCTGCTCGACGACCTGGGCAACCCGCGAGAGGCTGCCGACGCGTTTCTCGAGGCGCACGCGCTGGCCCCGAAGGGCCCGCTCGCCCCCGACGCGCTTGCCCGCGCCGTCGAGGCCCAGGCCCGGGCGGGAGACGCCGCGGCCGCCCGCAGCACTGCCGAGCGCTTCGTCGACGAGTTTCCGCAGTCGCGGCGGGTCGACGCCGTGAGACAATGGGGGAGGCTCGAAGCACCGTGATGTCCCCTCTTCCGTCCGGGTCCCCCGGCGCTGCGCAGGTGGCCCAGGCGTGATGGTTGCTGTGGTGTGGTTGGTGGTCGCCGTCTCGATGCCTGGCTCGGGGCGTGTGGCGATGAGCGCCACCAGTTGCCCACCCGGCGTCGAACCTGAGCTGCGCCGGCTGCTGGCGATCGAGCTCAAGGTGCCCGTCAACGCGGAGTACAGCGAGGGTGACACGCGGGTGACCGTCGACTGCACGGCGCCGCGCTACAGGGTGGCGCTCGAGATGTCGAGCCGAAAGCCCGAGCAGTTCGAGGTCGACATCTCCGACGTCAGCACGTTGGCCGTTCCCCGGACAGTCGCGTTGGTGGTGGCCGAAGCCGTCGCGCGGCTGTGGTCTTCCCCCCCAGCCGAGCCGCCCCCCCCGCCGGTCGAGGCTCCGCCTCCCCCACCGGCCCCGCCCACCCTACCGGCCCCGCCCGCCCCACAGGCTCCGCCCGCTCCCATCGCCGAGCCGGGCCGGGTGCAGCTCGGCCTGTTCGGCGTCGGCCGCTCGGGGGCGGTGCCGCTGTTTGGCGGGGGACTCGCGGCCGACGTGCGGCTTGGGAGCTGGGTGGGCATGCGCCTCGACGTGGCGGCGCTGCGGGGAGAAGCACAGCGAACCTCGGGCTCGGTGTTGGCGACGCTGGTCGATGGGGGTTTCACCTTCGACGCGCGGGCCGAGCGGGCGCGGTGGATGATTCGAGGCGGCGTCGGGCTGCGCGGCGGGATCGGGGTGCTCAAGGGCCGGCCGGCGGAAGGGCATGTGGGGGCTGTCACGCAGGGCGTGCTCTGGGGTCCCCAGGCGGGGGTGAGCGGCGAGTGGCGGCCGTCGGGGTGGCTTGCGCTCGGGCTGGGCCTCGATGGAGTCGTCTGGGCCCCGCGCCTCGAGGGCACCGTGGTGGGCGAGTCGCCCGTTCGGGTCGGCGGTGCCTTCGGCGCGCTCTGGTTCTCGGGCGGCGTGCGCGGGTGGTAGATTGGCGAAGCCGATGCGCAGACGGTCGCCCGACATGCTGGTGCTGGTGCTGGCGCTGGTGCTCGCGGGGTGCGAGCCGATCAAGCTCGGTGGCGGTGGTGGGGTGGTGCTCGGTCCCGACCCGCAGCAGTGCCGGCAGGCATCGCTCCCCCAAGTGACCCCGCTGTTCGCCGAAGGCCCCGCCGAGACCGGCCCCATCATCCTCCACCGGGAGGACGGCGTGCTCGTCACCGAGGTCGCCGGGAGGGTGCGCGGCCGTCATGAGCGCGAGGAGCGCTTCGGTTCCTTCGACACGCGCTCGTTCGAGAACCGGAGCTACCGGCTCGTCGTCGAAGACGCGGTCGCGGCCGGCCGTTCCGAAATCAAGATCACGTACTACCCCAACGCCGACGTCTCGACGTACGGCCCAGTCACGAACTTCCGCAGCTGGAAGATGTACGGCCCTGAGGGAAACCAGAACGGGGGCTACACCTTTCACGTCAACCAGCAGATGCGTCCGGTGTCGCCGCGCCAGCTCGATCAGACGGTGACCAACAACACCCGAGAAGGCCGGCCGCTCCGCGAGGGTGACATCCTCGACTTCGAGCTCGGCATCTACCTTGCCGGCGCCGATCCCATGGACCCCTCCCCCATTGCCGGCGGGTCGGCCTATTTCTCCGACACCTTCCGCTACCAGGTCGGCCGCGGCGGCCTCACGCCCGAGAACTTCGACTCCGCCGGCATGTTGGGGCCTCCTCCCGACGCCCGCCTCGGCGGAGGCACCACCGTGCCCTTCGTCGCCCTCGCCGATGGCACCCCGGTCGCGCCGAAGTACGCGCTCTCGCAGTTGGCGCTCAACATCCAGTGGCCACACCCTCAAGGGTTTCTCGAAGGCCGCCGGCTCTTCTACACCGAGCTCGACACGGGCGCCCATGTCGAGGCGGGCAACCCGCCCCTCCCCTTGCAGGGCGTGCTGGGGCCGATGTTCAACGCCAAGAGCTGCGTCGCCTGCCATGACTTCAACGGCCGCGGCGTGTTGCCGCCGGTGGGAGAGCAGGTGCAATCGCTGGTGCTCAAGCTGACCGGCGAGCCGGAATTCGGCGACCAGCTTCAGCCCCAGGAGGCCCCAGTGCGGCTTTCGCGCATCGAGCCGCAATCGGTGACGCTCAGCGACGGCGAGGTGGTGACACTGCACCGGCCGGTGTTCGACGCCGGCCGGCCACTGCACGCGTCGGCGCGGCTGGCGCCGGCTCTGGTCGGCCTGGGGCTGCTCGAGGCGGTCGACGAATCGACCATCCTGGCGGCCGCCGACGAGACCGACTGCGACGGGGATGGCATCTCGGGCCGCCCTGCGCTGAGCAGAGGCGCGCCGGATGAAGAACCGCGGCTCGGCCGCTTTGGCTGGAAGGCCGAGCACCCGTCGGTCTCCGCGCAGGTCGATGCCGAGCTCGAGGCCCACCTCGGAGTGAGCGTGGCGGCGAGCACGCTCGGCAGCGAAGACCGGAATCGCCTCGTCAGCTATCTGCGGCTGCTCGGGGTCATTCCGCAGCGAGTGACTCCACCGGAGCAGGTCCATCGCGGCGCCGAGGTGTTCGCCGCGGTGGGTTGTGGCGCCTGTCACCTGCGCGAGCTGACGACGGGTGGGCGCCACCCGTTCGAGGAGCTCCGCGCACAGACGGTGCACCCCTACACCGACCTGCTCCTTCACGACATGGGCGCGGGGCTAGCGGACGACTCCGGCCTGCCCGAGGCGAGTGAATGGCGGACCGCACCACTGTGGGGCCTGGGCTTCACCGCGCAGGTGTCTGGCGCCGTCAACCTGCTGCACGATGGGCGGGCCGGCTCGGTGCTCGAGGCGGTGCTGTGGCACGGCGGTGAAGCACAGGCGGCACGGGACGCGGTGGTGGAGCTGCCGCGAGAAGACCGCCTGGCGCTGCTCGCCTTCCTCGACAGCCTCTGACGCGCCGGAACGTGCACAGGCACTGACCCGAAATTCATCCCTTCGAACCAGGTTTCCTAGCCAGGGAGACGGGGCAGATGGCACGCAAGTGGATCCGATGGTGATACACAACAAGATGGTATTCACCCGCAATCGTGATGAAGACCTGACGTGGCGGTTCGGGCTGAAGTGAAAGCCAAGCCTCCGCCTCGTCGCGTGTCTGGAAGGAAGCATGCGGAGCCGGGAGCCCTCCCCGCGTCATTTCGTCCAGATAGAACTCGAGTGCCGGGTGACGAAGCAATCCCCTGAGGTTCCGCTCAGGAGAATACATGACGATGTGGTACTCCCCCGCAATCAGCACATAGGCTTGATCGGGCGGGCGGGGATGAGCGTTGAGCCAGGCCTCCGCCTCCTCGCGTGTCTGGAAGGACGCGCTGAGCAGCGGAGGAGCATTCGCGTCAAGGCTCCTGCGGTACTCTTCAAAATCGGATGACTGACCGGTGGATGTGATGAACCTGAGAGCATCAACCGCCATGCGCAGCTTTTCCTTCTCCTCTGCCGATGAAGCTTGTTCCCAGAGCTGCCCCAACAACTCCTGTGCATCTAGAGAGCGCATTGACATGCCTACCGAACTCCTCCCTCTACCGTGAGTTCGAGCCCAGGCTCCGCTCTTGCCAAGAGCACCACTGGTGCGAGGACGACGAGTCCGGCCCCTGCGGAGACAACGATAAAGGTCACACCCGCGATCACAATGACGCTTCCCACGAGTATGGATTTGCGGTTGCGTTTCAGCCAATCCATCGCACCATCCCAAGCAGAGAATTCTTGGGGCTTGAGCCTTTTCAGCTCTTCACAGTCGTTGTATGGCTGTCTGCACCGCTCCTGGCAGTATTCCAGCTTCCCACCGAGCCCACGTCCCGCAGTGATATGCCCATAGCCCCGAGGAAGCGGGCGGCTCATGCACTCTTCAATGCATTCAAGGTACTCTGCATGGCAATCACGAGGTTGAGCTGCGGTGTGGACGATGCGCCCATCCAGGCCTCCAGGAAGTGACTGAACCGGGTACTGCCCGAGATTGAGTTCCTCGGCACGGAGCCAAGCGTAGGAGACCTGTCCATCAGGATGCTCCCTCATGACGAGCACGAAACGAGAGAGTTCCTGTCCTTCGGCGGGGAGGGAGAGACGGGCGGCACTGCAGGCAACAAGCACCGCCCCCAGAAGAGCGGCGGCCAGCCTTCGCATGATCACACCTCCGCACACCCCACCGACGACGCCTCTGTGCTGCATGGATGCTCTCCTGCCCGGATATGGAACGCGGTGCCGGACACATGTTCGCTACGCTGAGCGAGGGCAGGGATCGTACACGGTGCACGTGGCGCTAGAAACGTCAGCAGCCTGCACCTTAGGGGATGGAAAGACCTGAAGCAGGACGCGCCGTTATCCACCATCCCCTCGATTTTCCTCGGATTCTTCACCCCTGCTGCCCGCCACCACGAAGGGCGCCCTGCCCCAGCGCACGGGAAACAAGACCATCGGGTGGGTTATGGAGCGTCCGCGACGTGATTTCGGGCGGTATCATCATCCAGGCAATGCCCCTCTCGCCTTCCGTAGGACGAATGACAGCATGACCGAAGCCACCGGGCCGTTTCTGGAAGGAGACTCGACCGATCACCCCAGGGAGCTTTTCCGCGCCCTACAGGGAGATGCCGCATGAGCGCCCGGCAGCGGCCGTACTGGCCCTGGGTGCTCACGATCGCCGTGGTCGCCACGTTCGCTGTCATGCGCTGGCAAACCAAGGTTGCCGAGACCGCGCCCATCGACTCCGATCTGGTAGTGACCGCGAAGCGGGAAAACCTCGTCCTCGATGTGCTCGAGACCGGCAGGATCGAGGCCCGGACGAAGATCGAACTCAAGTCCAAGGTGGCCGGCCAGGTGACCCAGGTGCTTGCCGAGGAAGGAGCCCGGGTCAAAAAGGGCGAACTGCTCCTGACTCTCGATCCGACGGACTTTCAGCGGGACATGGAGCGCGCGGAGGCAGAGCTCACCCAGGTCAAGATAGACATCGACTACTCAAAGACCGTCCTCGAGCGGGCGACATCTGGGGCCGAGATGAGTGTGGTGCCCCAGGCAGAATTCGACAAGGCCAAGCACGACTACGCCGCGAAGGACGTCACGGTGAAGTTGGCCCAGATCACGCTCGCCGCAGCACAGCAGCGCCTCAGGGATACGAAGATCGGCTCCCCCATCGACGGGACCGTCGTCGAGCGCAACATCGAACCCGGCGAGGTGGTCACCCCCGGCGTCGAGTCAACCTGCGACGGCAAACCGCTGCTCACCGTGGCCGATCTGTCGAGCTTGATCGTCAAGGTAGACCTCAACCAAATCGATGTCGTGAAGGTCCGGATCGGGACAACCGCGACACTGACGATCGAGGCCCTACCCGGCAAGACATACGAGGCCAAGGTTTCCAAGATCGCGCCTGCATCTGTGCGTCTGCCAGGGAGGGAGGTCGATTTGTTCCCCATCGAGTTGGAGCTCTCCTCCGTGGACGGTCTCCTCAAGCCCGGAATGACCGCAGACGTGCGCCTCTTCATCGAGGAGAAGCCCGGAGTGATTTCACTCCCGGTCGAGGCCTTTGTCAGAAAGAACGGCAAGGCGTTTGTCACCCGCGTCCTCTCCGCACCCGACGGTCAAGTCGCGACCGAGAAGATTGAGGTGACCACCGGTGCGCGCAACGAGCGCGCGGTCGAGGTGCTGAGCGGCATCGAGGAGGGACACCGGATCCTGCTCACGCCTGCCTCCGCTGCCCCTGGGGCGCAGCTGTGATCTGGCTGAGCTACCTCGGGATTGCCGCGAAAGCACTCGCGGCGCACCGGCTGCGCACGCTCCTGACCACGCTCAGCATCACCATCGGAGCGTTTGCGATCGTCCTCATGTCGTCATTAGCCGAGGGCGGTATCACCACCCTGAACCGCGGTATCGAGGAGATCGGCGGCACGAGGCTGATCTTCGTGGTCCCCACGGTGCCCGAGCGCAAGCAGGGGATGTTCACGACCGGCTTCGAACAGCGGGATGCGCGCTGGCTCCTCGAGGGGGTCCCGCACGTCGCCGAGAGCACGGTGTTCGCGGCACTCGGCATGCGGGATGTCACCTCCAACGAGGGCCAGCAGGATCGCACGCACCTGGTCGCTGGCAGCAGCAGCTTCTTCGAGGTGTTCCGGATGCGCGTGGACCACGGAAGGGCGTTCTCCGAGGACGAGGACCAGCGCCACGCCAGGGTCTGCGTTGCTGGCCCCAAACTCGCCGCGAAGCTCTGGCAGGGCGATGCGCTCAACCGGGTCGTCACGATCGGCGGGCTGCGCTGCCGGGTGATCGGAGTGCTCGCGCAGAATGAGCGGTTCGGCATCGATTTCGGCTTCGACTGGTTGGACGTGCTCGTCGCTCCCCTCGGAGCGATCACGGACGTAGAGGCCAGGACCCGGGATGAGACGACGATCGTCGCGAAGACGGTCGACGCCCGCGCCAATGCCCACGTGCAGCGCATCCTCAACGCGCGGTTGATGGAGCGTCATCACGGAGTCATCGATTTCAAGGTCCACGACTTCAGCTCGATCATCTCCCAGCTCGATACGATCTTCGGCCTTGCGCAGGTGCTGGTCGCCGTGATTGCCGGCATCGCGTTGCTTATCGGTGGCGTCGGGGTGATGAACATGATGCTCATCAGCGTGTCCGAGCGAGTGAGCGAGATCGGCATCCGCAAGGCGCTCGGCGCGGCGCAGAGGGACATCAGCGCGCAGTTCCTCTGCGAGGCGGTGATGCTCTCTGGCTTTGGAGGATTGCTCGGAACTCTGAGTGGCGCACTGGCCGCTGCGTTGGCCGCCGCCCTGGTCCGCAGCGCCCTACCAACGTGGGTGGGCTCGGTCTCGGTGCCCGCCGTGATGGTGGCGATGGCGGTGTCGCTCGGTGTGGGCATCAGCTTCGGGTGGCTGCCAGCGCGCCAGGCCGGGCGGCTCGATCCCGTGACAGCGATGCGTCCATGAGGCTCCTCGACCTGCTCCGCTCCATTCGCTTCGTGATCGCGGGCCGCCTCCGAGCCTTGCTGACACTGCTCGGTATTGTGATCGGCACTGGCTCGATCGTGTTCCTCGCATCCGTCTTGCGCGGTGGTGAGGAGGCGCTGATCCGGGCGAGCCAGGAGGTCGTCGAGGCTGACATCATCCAGATACGGCGGGATCAGGTGAGCATTGGGGATCGGAATCGTACCCGAAGGGATCTCTCGCGTGACGACGCGCGCTCACTCGCTGCCTCACCGGTCTTCGGCGGAGCCCTCAGCGAATCGGCGCGGGTGACAGAAGCGCACGTGCACGGAAAGAAGAAGCGAGTCCGCCTTGTCAGTGCCGCGCCGGAGACTGCCGTGCTCTACCGCCTGGAGGTCTCGCAAGGGCGCTTCCTCGACAGCACCGACCTCGACGATCGCCGGCGGGTATGCGTCGTCGGTCACGAGGTCTGGAAAGAGCTCTTCGCCAGCCGCGTCGCACTCGACCCGGCGGCGCCAGGCCCCCGCCTGATGGCTGGGGGCCATACCTGGACGGTCATCGGCGTGCTCGCGAATCGCCCCATGCTGGTGACAACGGACAGCACCGACATGTGGAATCGGAAGGTGATCGTCCCGGAGACGACGTACGACGCGCTCTATGCGCCCTCGCACGAGGTCCATCGCCTCTACATCCGCCGAAACCCCGGCGATATTCGCACCCCGCTGGCGGTGCTCCGCGCCACGATCGAATCAACGCTCCTCCAGCGTCACCTCGGCGTGAAGAACTTCGTGGTCGGTGACGACAACGGCGCGAGCCAGGAGAGGCTCATCATCAGCGTGATCAAGGTGCTCCTCTTGAGCACGGGCTTCATCGCGCTCCTCGTGGGCGGCATCAACATCATGAACATCATGCTGGTGACCGTCACCGAAAGAACGAAGGAGATTGGAATTCGCCGCGCGGTCGGCGCTTCCCGGCGCTCGATCCTGGCTCAATTCCTCATCGAGGCTACCGCCGTCTCGCTCCTGGGAGGCGTGCTCGGGGTGCTCTCCGGCCTCGCCCTCTCCTGGCTCACGATCACGGTGCTCTCGAAGCTCGTAGCCCCCTGGGCCTTCCACTTGGAGATCCGCTCGATCGCCCTCGGGCTTTGTCTCTCGGTGGTGACCGGGGTGGTCTTCGGCTTCTATCCGGCGTGGCGCGCGGCGCACCTCAATCCGATCGACGCGCTCCGCGCCGAGTAGGGCTCACGGCCCCGCGGCGTAGCTCTTGACCCAAGCCGCCACCTGCTCTGGCCAGCCGGTCGGGTCCATTCCCTTCTGACTTAGAAAGCCGTACACCCAGCGCTCGATACCAAAGCCCATACAGGCCGTCTCGGCGACCGCGCCGTCGTGCTGCCGGATATCGTACACCGATGCGTAGAAGTCCCGGTGCAAGTTGAACGAGGCCGCGGCCACATCCATCTCGCGGTGAGGGATCCGCAAGAGCAGCTCGTATTTGACCTCGCCCAACCGCTGGTAGACGATCTTGTGCGAGCTCTCGCCGAGGAAGAACGGATCGTTTGCGAGCGCGAGGCGCGCCGTCAGATCGAGCTCTTCGCAGAGCGCCATGATCGCATCCATGGCCTCCTCGCGGAGGGCCTTGACCTCCTGGTAGGAACCCAGGAACACGATGTCCCGGACCTGGAAGTCCCACAGGCGAGCGAGCGCGTCGTAGCGATTGCCCTCGTGGCGGAACACATGGTTCTGCATGGTGATCCGCACGGCACCGTCGACAGGGAGCCTCGTGCCGCGAAATTGCCCATAGCAGGGCAGGCAAACGGCAGGCTTGAGCGCATGGTGGGCGGCCTCAACGCGCTCCCGCATCTCCTGGGCCAGCCGCCCCTTGTTCGCGGCCACCGACCGGGCAACGGCCTCCAGGATCGGCAGATCCTCGGGAAAGTGGCTGCCGAAGGTGACCTGCTGCGGGAAGTGGCTGAAGTAACCGACCTCCTCGAGGGTCTGCAGCGGCAAGAGGACAGGATAATGGCGCTCCTCGGCGCGGAAGCGGCGCGCCAGGCGCAGGAAGGTATGCTCGAAGAAGCGGAAGAGGCCGAGCACGTTCCCCCGCAGAGCCACGAGCCCGGCGCCGAGGGTATGCACGTCCGCGGAGGCCATGAGCGCTTCGTCGCCCGCAAGGCCGGCGCCACCTGACGCCACGTGCTCGCGCAGAATTTTCGTCTGGTAGGCGCGCTGGGCCGTGCTCATGCCGTCCCCCCAGCCATCGCGTCGGCGCAGCCCAGCTTCGCGATCATGATCTCCAACATCTGGGTGCTCCCCTCGATGATCTCCATGATGCGCGCGTCCCTGAGGTAGCGCTGGATCGGATACCCACTGCCGCACCCATTCGCGCCGTGGATCTGCAAAGCGTGATTGGCCACCTCGTTGAGCATGGTCGACGCCTGGTATTTGGCGATCATGGCCTCGTACGAGGCGCTGTAGAGGCGCTCCGCCCTGGCATGCCCAGCGCGCCAGCAGAGGAGGCGCGCCCCTTGGACGCCCACGAGCATCCGGGTCAGGAGGCGTTGGACGAGCTGGAAATCCTTGAGCGGGGCGCCGAACTGCTTTCGTTGGCCGGCGTAGGCAAGGCTCGCGTCGAGGCATGCCTGTGCCTGTCCGACGCAACCCCACGCCAGATTGTACCGCCCGTTGTCGAGGCCCGCGGCCATCACATGCGAGATGCCGAAGCCTTGTGGGCCGATGCGGTTGGCTCCGAGAATGCGGCACCCGTCGAGCTTGAGACTGGCCAGCATGTAGCCGCGGCAGCCGAGGATGTCCCGGATGGGGTCTCGAGAGAAACCTGGCGTGTTGGCCGGGACGACGAACGCCGTGGGCGCATCCCCCACGCGGGCGAAGAGGACGAACACGTCCGCGATGGCCCCACAGGTGATCCACTGTTTGACGCCGGTGAGCAGATACCCGTCGCCGTCCGGCTCCGCGCGGGTCTCGACCTGGGCGTCGCTCCCAACACCAGGCTCCGTGAGCGCGAAGGCAGCAAGGAGCTCGCCGGAGGCGAGCCGGGGAAGCCATTGCTGCTTCTGCTCGGGAGTGCCCCAGCGCGCGATCGCCGAGCCCGCCATGTGGTGGACATTCACGAGCCCCTGCACAGAGGCGCTCGCATACCCGAGCGCCTCATGCATCGCGCCGTGAACAATCGGATCGGGGTGGCGGCCACCGTACGCCTCGGGCAGACCACTGGCCAGATAGCCCGCCCGGGCCAGCTGCTCGATCACGGTTCGCGGGATCCGCTCCTCGCGATCAATGAGATCCGCGTGGGGCTGGATCTGCTCCTTCGCGAAGGCTTGAAACTCCCGCTGCGCCTGCTCCTGCGCATCGGACAGCGCGACCTTCACGAGCCCCCCTCGCTCCCTTGACGGCCGCCGGACTTGCGCTCGACGAGAGCGGTGACCGCGTTGATGCTCCGGAAATTGTTCATATCGAGATCCTCTGGGCCGACCTCGATGTTGAAGCGCTTCTCGATGAACTCGACGAACTGCATGGCAAACATCGAGTTCACCAGTCCCATGACGAAGATGTCGTCTCCATCCTTCACTTCCACGCCGCGGACGTGCCGTGCGAGGAACGCCTTGACATCAACCTTGATCATATTCTGCGACATACGCCCCCTCTCGGTGCGCGACTCGTGCGGTTACAGAACGTCGTATTGAAAGAAGCCCCGGCCGCTCTTACGGCCCAGGAGTCCCTGCGCCACCATCTCGCGCAACAACGGACAAGGGCGGTACTTGTCATCCTTGAACTCTCGGTGCAGCACCTCGATGGAGTAGAGCACGGTGTCGATCCCGATCAGATCCGCCGTAGCCAGGGGCCCCATCCGGTGGTGGAAGCACGATTGAAAGAGGCTGTCGATGTCCTGGGCTGATGAGACCCCCTCCTGGAGGAGGAAGACCGCCTCATTGACGGTGAGCATCATGACCCGGTTGGTGACGAAGCCAGGGGAGTCCTTGACCACGATGCACTTCCTGCCCATCTGCTCGATGAGCCGCCGGGCGGCGCTCAAGGCGTCCTCACCGGTCGCCTCGCCACGGATGACCTCGACCATCGGCATCAGCGGAACCGGGTTCATGAAGTGCATGCCCACGATGCGCTGCGGCTGCGCATGGAGCGCGGCGAAGCGGGCCATCGGGATGGCCGAGGTGTTGACCGCGATCGGGACCGCGGGCATGTCGAGCCGGTCGATCCCGGCGTGGACCTCTCGCTTGATGTCCCACTTCTCGGGCACGTTCTCGATGATGAAGTCGGCTGCGCGAAGCGCCTGAGGATCGGTGGTGGTCTCGATCCGGGCGAGAGTTCCATCGTCGCTCGCTCCTGCGCCTGTCGCCGACTCCGAGGAGCGCGGCTGCCAGAGGCGATACATGCGCAGGTTCTTGCGAATGTTGCGGCGGGCCTTCTCGAGCTGCTCTCCGCCTACGTCGACGAGGATCACCCGGTGCCCGGACTCGGCGAGCGCGTGGGCGACGCCCGTGCCCATGACACCCGCTCCCAGTACTCCGACGGTCTTCAGATTCGTCACGCTTCCTCCAGTTCTCCAGGCGTTCGCACCACCCAGCGGCTCATTCACTCCCCTCCTCCAAGGCCAGCTCGACGCCGAAGTGCTTCGCGAAGAGCTGGCGGTAGCCCTCCTGGCCCGGTACGCCAAGCTCGAGCCACTCGTCATCGGTCATGGCGAGGCGAGCCGCGAGCAGCGCATGCGCATCAGGCCCCGCAGGCCACCTCAGGCGCGGCGCCTCGCTCGTGAGCGCCTGGTGGATCACCGCGGCGATCACCTCGGGGCGCGAAGCCTTCTTGAGCAGGACAGTGTAGAGGGCGGACATACGCTCGTAGATCGGTCCATAAGCGGAGCCAGCGGGGATTTTCGTCTGCTTGCCGAAGATCGGCGTCACCGTTACGCCCGGCTCGATGATGGAGACGCGGATCTGGAAGGGCGCGACCTCGTTCGCCAGGAGTTCGCTGAAGCCCTCCAGCGCGAACTTGGATACCGAATAGGAGGCCTGGCCCACTGACGCCATGCGCCCAGCCACCGACGAGACGTTGATGATGTGCCCCGCACACCGCTGTCTCATCCTCGACAGAACAGCCCGGCAGCAACGAACGGCACCGAAGAAGTTGGTCTCGAAGACCGCTTTCCACTCCGCGATCGGCGCGTCCTCGGCCGTGCCAATGCTGCTCACGCCAGCGTTGTTGACGAGCACGTCGATCCTGCCATGGGCCTCGTGGATATGCGCGAATGCGCTGTCGACCGAGCCCTCATCATCGACATCGAGCGCCGCGATCTCGATGGCGAGGCCTTCGTCACGAACGGCCTTCCGCAGCGGCTCACCTCTCGCGACATCGCGCATGGTGGCGACCACCTGGTGCCCTTGGCGAGCCAGATGGAGGGCCGTGCAGCGGCCAATCCCGGTCGAGGCCCCGGTGATCACGCTGATTGGCATGCGGGCCCTCCGTTCTCATGTGAGGGTTTCCGGCTCTCCTGAATCTTGCCGTTGCTGAGCCGGATCACGACGTCGGCAAACTGATCGTAACGGTCGTCGTGCGTAATGACCAAGACTGCCTTGCCCTGCGCCCTCAGCTCGGGCAGGAGCTCACGGTAGAAGCGCTCGCGAAAGGGCGGGTCCTGGTTGGCAGTCCATTCGTCGAAGATATAGAAGGGGCGGTCCTCCACGAGCGCGACGCTCAAGAGGAGCCGCTTGCGCTGTCCCTGAGACAAGGCCGTGGTGGAGAAGGCACCGCCCGTCACGTGCACCCACGGGCGAAGCTCGAAGCGCTCAATCTGCTCGCTCACCCGCCCCTCGTCGAGCCCGAGCAGGGGCTGGAAGAGGTGCCCGTCGGTGAACGAGACGGCGAAGAGCTGGCGATAGTCGTCCCATTCACTCTCGCCGACGGGCTTGCCGTCGAGCCGGATCTCGCCAGATGCAGGCGCGTACAGACCGACGATGACCTTGGCCAAGGTCGTCTTGCCACTGCCGTTCCCTCCCGTAATGAACACGATCTCTCCGGGACGGAAGCTGAGATCAATCGGCCCCAGGAGGAAGGGGCTATCCTTCTCGCGACCGACGACATACGTGACACCGGCGAGTTCGAGAGAACTCCACCGTCGGCGCTCAGCACGGGGCGCTGGGACAGGAGCTTCTGCCTCATGGAGCTCGAGTTCGAGCCGCTCCACCTGCTCGAGCGCGATCTGCGCCCGGCGGAAGGCGGGAAGAACCTCGAGAATCACTCCGATCGCCCCGATGATCTGGATGATCCCGAGCACGTAGCCGCTCAAGACGCTCGCTTCGAATGTCTGAAACCGGGGAACCACGAAGAGGACCATGCCGATGAGGAGCACTGTCACGGTCTGCGCCCAGCTCGTGGCGAGAGCGTAGAGCCCACCCCCACGAATGTTCTTGTCGCGCACTGTGTCGAGATTCGGGAGCAGGTACTCGGACACGAGCACCTGCCGGCGGGACCGGCTGAGCTTCAGCTCGCGATTGCCAAGAATGAGGCCATCGAAATCCTTGGCCAGGCGGTCCATCGCCTCACGCGCCACCCGGAGGGCGGCTGAGGCCCACCCGTCGAGAATCGCGTAGATGACGACGACGGCCACCAAGAGGACTACCAGCAGCGCGAGGAGGAGCGGCGAGAGGATCCCGAGATAGACGAGCGTGCCGGCGACGATGACCGTGTTGATGCAAAGCGAGGGCACCAACGCGAGCGCGGAGGTGATCGCCGTGCTGTCCTCGGTCAATGTGGCGAGCAGCCGGGGCGCCCCTGCCGCCTCGATCCGCGAGAGAGAGGCCGCGAGGATCCGCTGGCAGAGCTGCTCCCGGAGATGGTGGACGGCGCGATGCAGTAGCCCGACGAGGAGCAGTCGCGAGAAGAGATACGAGAGAAGCATCGCCATCGCGATGGCGGCGAAGGCGATCACCAGCCCCCACGACGAGGTGCCCGAGGAGGCGAGGCGCTCATTGACCACCGCAAGGAATGCGATGTTGGTGGCCCCCCCGACGATGCCGCACAGGACGGCTCCAAGCAGTGCACCGCGCGCACTCCGGGCGAGGACCATGAGGATCTTCATGCGCCCTCGTTCCCTCGGGCCAGCAAGCTGTAGGACGCCTGGTCAGAGCCGAGCTTGCGCATCATGTGGCCTCGGCGGTGGCGGCGTATGGGAGCGCCTCTAACATCCCGAAGAATGCCTTCATCTCGCGCAGCACGTCGTCGCGGTTGGTGATCCAGATGTAGTGATCCGCGCGCTCGAGCTGCACCAGCCGCCAGTTCGGTAGGCTCTGGATTTCAGCCTCCCGCTGAATCATTCGGGGGTGCACGGTCCGCAGCTTCTCCTGCTGAGGGGGAGGCATCTGGGCGAAGCCATTGTAATCCTCCGCTCGCTCGGGCACGCGATCTCCCGTGTGGATGAAGAGCACGGGCGTCCGGATGGCCGCGAAGTCCACCTGCGAGGCGCTCTTCGACACCTGGGCATCCGCGTCCGGCCGCTTGCGATTGCGCAGGAAGCGCCCGGTCTTTGGATCGAAGTCGACCATCTCGTCGATCTCGTGTTCGGGGAGTGGCCCGCCGATGCTTCGCGCGAGCGCAGCGGCCACCGTGGCTCGCGAGACCAGGTCCGCGGAGCTGGGCTCGAGCGGCGTCGGCTCGGACAGGTCCTTCCGGAGCTCCGCCACCAGATCGCCATTGATCTGGATGTCCAAGAAGACCACCTTCGCCACGCGATCCGGATGGTGGGTCGCCACCCAGGTGATCTCTTCCCCCGCGCGGGAGTGGCCCACGAACACCGCCTTCGCAATTCCCTGGCTGTCCAGCACCCGGACGATATCCGTGCCCAAGGTAGCGGTGTCGTAGCCCTGCTCGGGCCAGCTCGACGAGCCGTACCCCCGGCGGGTGACGGAGTAGACGTGATACGCCGAGGTGAATTCCGGCGCGAAGGTGTCGAAGACGTGGGCCGTGTTGCCCCGGCCCGTCATGAAGACGAGCGCGGGCCCCTGGCCTCCGAAGTCGAGCACCTCGAGTTCGACGCCCTCGGCAACCTTCACCCGCTTCACCTGATGTAACGCGCTGGCACCGACCGGCGCCGCAGCCGCTGAACACGACGAGCCCCTGGCCTCGATGGCCAGGGCCAGTCCGGCGACAGTGGGTGCATCGAAGAGGGTCCGGATCGCGATGTCGATGTGAAGCACTTCTCGTACGCGGGCGAGCACTTGAACGGCCAGGAGCGAATGCCCCCCGAGCCCGAAAAAGTTGCTGTGGATTCCTACCGGTGGCACACGCAGGACTTCGGACCAGATGCCAGCAAGCAGCTGCTCGGTCGGCGTGCGCGGCGCGACGTAGGCATCCGAGATACCCAAAGCAGCCGCATCCTCTGCAGGCAGGGCATTGCGATCCACCTTGCCGTGCGGAGTGAGCGGCAGCGCCGAGAGGGCTACGAACGCCGACGGCACCATGTACTCGGGCAAGTGTGCGCGCAACGCTTGCTTGAGCTTTTCGGGAGCAAGGGCTGGGTGTCCGTCGCGGGGGACGAAATAGGCGACGAGCCGCTTCTCACCCGGTACATCTTCACGCCCGACAACGACGCAGCTCTCGACTCCAGGCAGCCGCGCGAGGGCCACCTCGATCTCTCCGAGCTCGACGCGGAAGCCGCGCAGTTTGATCTGATGGTCCAGCCGGCCGAGGAACTCGAGGGATCCGTCACGGAGAAACCGCCCCTTGTCTCCTGTGCGGTACATGCGGGCGCCCGGTTCGTCGCTGAAAGGATCTCGCAGGAATCGCTCGGCGGTGAGCGCCGGATCATCAAGGTAGCCCCGCGCTACGCCGGCCCCACCAATGAACAGCTCGCCCGGGGTGCCGACTGGGACCATCTGCTGATGGCGATCGAGCACGTAGACCCGCACGTTGGCGAGCGGCTTGCCCAGCACGGGGCGCGGGTGCTCTGGCTTGACATGACAAACCGTCGCATCCACCGTGCACTCAGTGGGGCCGTAGACATTGAAGAAGTCGATGGGCGCGCGGCTGAGTTGCTGCCACAGGGCTTCGTCGATGGCCTCGCCGCCCACGAGCACGCAGCGAAGCGCTCCCGGCGCCGAGAGGATGCCCGCGGAGACCAGTATCCCGAGCTGCGTCGGGGTGCAGTCGAGCACCTCGATGCCGCGCCGGCGGATATGGTCGCAGAACCCGGCTCCATCCAGGCGCAGCGCCTCGGGGACAATGTCGAGCGCGTGGCCGTGGAGGAGCTGGATGATCTGCTTGACGGACGTGTCGAAGGCGATCGTGCCATTGACGCTCACGCGCAGGGGGCGGCCAGCGTAGCGTGAATAGATGGCCGTCTGGAGCGCGTGGAGCAGGTTGACGACAGAGCGGTGCTCGACGACGACGCCGCGAGGCTGGCCGGTGGAGCCGGAGGTATAGAGGACGTACGCAGCGTTCCGCAGTGCGGCGCCTGCCGCGGGAGGCGTATCCGCATAGGCCGCCAGGGTGGACCCGAGCTGTTCGATACACAGCGGCCGAACCGCAAGGGGCACCGTGAGGCGCGCGAGGAAACGCGCGTCCGTGAGCAGCAAGGAGGCCTTGGAGTTCGAGAGGATGAACGCCACGCGCTCGGCAGGGTGGTTCGGGTCGAGGGGCACATAGGCACCACCCGCCTTGAGGATCGCGAGCACCGCAACAATCATCTCGACCGAGCGCTCGAGGCACAGGGCGACGCGCGTCTCCGCTCCCACACCGAGGGCGCGGAGGTGATGGGCGAGCTGGCTCGAGCGGCGCGAGAGTTCTCTGAAGGTGAGCTCCTCCAATCCGCAGGCGACCGCAAGAGCGTCGGGCGTCCGCGACGCCTGAAGCTCGAAGAGTTCGTGCAGGCAATCACCGGCAGGGAAGCTTGTGCGGGTGTCGTTCCAAGCAAGGATGCGGCGCTGCTCGGCGGCTGGGACGATGGATATCTCCGCGAGCCGCATCCGCGGAGTGGCGGAGGCAGACTCGAGCAGCGCCGCGTAGCAGCCGCGCCAACGCTCCACCGTCTCGGCATCGAAGAGATCTTCGTTGTAATTCCAGTCGAGGAGCAGCTCGCCGTTCAGCTCGACCGCGTTGAGGCTGGTCTCAGACAGAGCGAACTCTATCGGCTGAGTGTGCCAGTAACCGACCTCGAGCTGCGCCATCTTCGGCGGGTTTCCGTGGTCCAGGTTGAAGACGACCGACACGAGCGGGATGCGGCTCGGATCGCGCGCCATGGGCAGCATGGCCACCAGCGTATGGATCGAATACTCCCGGTGATCGAACGCCTCGAGCAGCACCGTCTTGGTGCGCTGCAAGAGCTCCGCGAAGGTCTCGCACCCCGCGAGGTTGCTGTGAATGGGCAGGAGGTTCGCGCAATGGCCTACGAGCGCTCGTCCTCTCTCGCCGATCTGCCCCGCCACCGGGACACCCACGATGAGTTCGTCCTGACCAGAGAGGCGGTGCAGGAGCAGCAAATACGCCGAGAGGGTGATCGTGAAGAAGCTCACGTTGTTCTCGCGAGCCACCCGGTGCAGCTCCTTGCAGAGCCGGGCGTCGATGCGATGAGACTGGCGGCTCGCCCGGTAGGTCTTCACCCGCGGGCGAGGGCGGTCCGTCGGCAGATCGAGCTGGGGTGGGTTGCCGGCAAGCCGCTCCCGCCAGAAGTGCTCATGCTCGGCCATCTCCGGCGTGCCGCGCATCGCCTCCCGCGATGCAACGTATTCGCGGAACTGCATGACCTCGGGCAACTGACAGGACTTGCCCTCGTAGTCGGCCGAGTAGAGCTTGCCCATCTCGTCGGCGATGACGCCTATCGACCATCCGTCGCAGAGCGTATGGTGCGTGGAGAGCAGGAGCAGGTGGTGCCGCTGGCTGAACGAGGCCACGCTCGCCCGGAAGACCGGCCCATGAATGAGGTCGAAGCCTTTGCGGCCCTCGGCAATCAGCCACTCCGTCGCGGCGCGATCGAGCTCCTCGGCCCTGGTGGCCGAGAGGTCTGTCACATCGAGCGGCACCGCACCGGACCTCGCGATACGAAAAGCATCCCGGGCCTCGGTGATGGTGGTGCGCAACGTCTCGTGCCGGCTGACGAGCCCTTCGAGGGCCCGGCGCAGCGAATCGAGCCGCAAGGGCCCGCGCATCTCGAAGCAGACGGAGGCGCCGATGGCCGCGTCGGTGGCGGCCAGATCCACCAGCGCTAGTGCCTCCCGCTGGGCGACGGTCAGTGGGACGAGGAGTTCCCCTTCCCTCTCTGTGCTGACCTGGCTCTGACCGAGGCTGCGGCCACCGTCGAGGCCTTTACCGCGGCGATACCGATCCTTGAGCGCAGCGAGGACGGGAAGGCCCTCGCGGGCTGAGCGCTCATCCATGCCGAAATCGACGAAGCAGGCCACCTCGTCGACCCCTACCTCCCGCAGCCGCTCGATGATCTCCTCGCTCGACTCCTGCGTCCCGATGAGCGCGCTCGTGCGCACGTACCGGTCGTAGGCGAGCGAGAGCATGTACCGCCGGTCCTCCGCCGACAGCTTGTCCGGGTCGATGGCCGGGTTGTGGGTCCGGAGCACTCCCTGAAGAAGCCCGAAGTGGGTGTCCAGGTAGTCGCAAAAGGGCTTGCGCGCTTTTTCCCGGGTGGCCTGGAGATCCTCACCGAGGTACGTGTGCAAGAGCACCGTCACGTGCCCGGTCGAGGGATCGCGGCCGCTCCTCTCGAGCGCCTTGCGGTACAGCTCGATGTTGGCGGCGAGCTCCTCGAGCGTCTGGCTCATCAGGTTCGTCAGGACGCCCGCCCCGATCTCCCCAGCCCGTACATAGGTGTCGGGGTTGCCGGTGATGGTGAGCCATACCGGCAGCTCGCGCGGGGTCGGCATCGGAAAGCAGCGCACGTCGATCTCGCGGTTGGCCCCGGCGCGCATCCGAAGCGCCTCGCCGCGCCAGAGCTTGCGGATCGTCTCGATGCCCTCGAACATCAACTCCCGGTGTTTGCCATACGCCTCGGGCGCAAAGACGAAATCGTCCGGGTGCCAACCCGAGGCCACGGAGATCCCTACCCGCCCCCCGGAAATGTTGTCGACCACCGCCCACTCCTCGGCGATGCGGACCGGATGGTGCAAGGGCACGACCACGCTGCCAGCGCGGAGCGCGACGCGCTGGGTCTCCCGCGCGAGAGCCGCGCAGAGGACTGACGGATTCGGCGAGAAACCACCAAAGGGATGGAAGTGACGCTCGGGGACCCAGATCGCGGAGAATCCGTTCGCGTCGGCGAAGCGGGCCCCCTCGAAGAGCAGATCGTACTTGTCCTTCCGGTACGCGGCCTCGTACCTGCCGAAGTAGGACAGGCTGAACTCCAGATCCTCGCGGGACCTGCGCCACCGCGAGGGGCCGCTCTCAGCCTTTCCCCTGGGCGTGTCGCCTGCCTTGGAGCGTGAGACCGGCGCCCGCATGGCAAGCCCCTGACTCCCGCTACCGTTCGTCGAACCCGCGCTCTGGCCGCGATCGGCCGCGGGCCGAGGCCCGCCCGGCGGCCCGGGGAAGAACCCTCCCGCGCGCAGCTCTTCCATGCTGTCGCGGACCGCCTGGAAGATGTAATCGATGTCCGCATCGGTGTGCGCCGTGGAGAGGAAGCAGTTGCGCCCCTCCCAGACGTACACGCCCCGATCGATGAGGTGATAGTAGAAGAGCTCGAGGTTCCCCTTGAGAACGAAGCGGAACAGCGAGCCGAAGTGGACGACCCGCGCCGGCACCGCTTCTCTTTCGAAATACTGGTTGAGCCTCTCGGCCAGGCGGGTCGTGCGCTCGTTGAGTTCCTCCTGCAGGCGCGGACCGCGCTCCCGGAGGTGCCGGAGCACCGCCAGCGCGGTGGCCAGGGCGAGCGGCGGCTTGTTGAAGGTGCCAGCGAAGAAGGTCCGCTCCGCCTGGGGCTGCGAGAGATCTCCGTAGCGCCACTGGCCACCGTCGATGCCGTCCATGAAGCGCTGCTTGCCCCCCACCGCGGCGAGCGGCATCCCTCCGCCCAGGATCTTCCCGTAGGTGGCGAGGTCCGCGCGCACTCCGAAGATGGCCTGGGCGCCTCCCGGGTGGGCCCGCAGGCCGGTGACGATCTCATCGAAGATGAGCGCCGTGCCTGCCGCCTCGGTGATGGCACGGAGTTCGTGCAAGAACGCGCGCGGCTGCAGATCCGGGCGCCGGCTCTGCACGGGCTCCACGAGGACGGCGGCGAACTCGTGGGCGTTCTGTTTCAGGTACTCGATCGCGCTCGACTCCCCGTAATCGAGCACCACAACGTCCCGGACAGCGCCCGCGGAGACGCCCGGCGTGAGTGGGAGCGCCGATTGCTGCGCGAGGACGCCGTCGAAGTGGCCATGGTAGGCCCCTTTGAAGAGCGCAACCTTCGCACGCCCGGTGGCCGTGCGCGCGAGGCGAAGCGCGGTCATGACCGCCTCACTCCCCGACTGGCAGAACGTCACCCGCTCGACGCCGGTCACCTCGACGAAGAGTCTGGCCAGCTCCCCTGCCCGCTCCGGCTGGGGGCCGACGCCAAAGCCGCGCTCAAGTTGCTCCTGGATCGCTTGATGGATGACCGGCGCGCCATGGCCGAAGAGGTGGACGCCAAAGCCCATCGTGATGTCGACGTACTCGTTGCCATCGACATCCCAGATGCGAGCGCCTCGATAGCGCGAGCCGACGATCGGGTAACTGAGCTCCTTGATCTGCAACCGGAACCCGGCCACCGCCCGGCTATCCGCGAGCTCCGGGCGATACTCCGCGGCCGACTCCTTGGAGCGCTTCGTGCGCCGGTTGTAGCGATCCACGAACGAACGCAGGTGGAGGTCCTGCAACGAGTTCATCTCGGATCCCGCCGCGGGCGCGGGCGGGACCTTCGGCAGCATGGGAGCGGGCGGGGGGGCCGGCGGGGTCACCGGCGGAGCCAGCGGCGCCTCTGGAGCGGCTGCCCTCGGAAGGTTCTGGCTGGCTGGCAACGGCACCTCAAGTGCCATGCCGATGCCGCGCAGGATCTCCAGTTGCTTGGAGAGGAGCTGCATCTGCTGCGAAAAGACGCGCTCGATCATGTCAGTGGGTGCGGTCGCCCCTGACGGAGTTGCCACAGCCACCGCGGCTCGTGGGATGAGCACGGGCTCCTGCACCACGGGCTGCGGCGCACGTGGGGACTCGATATGCTGCGGCGCGCGTTCCGGCTCGGCCTTCCGCGGAGCCGCCTCGCTCGGCGCGACTCGCGGCGGCTCGCTCACTTGTGGCGAGGCCGGCTCCGGGGGCAGGTGCTGATCGATGTGATCAGCCAACGCGTTGACTGTGTTCAGACCATCGAAGAGTTCGCGGATGGAAATTCTCTTCCTGTACTTGTAGTCGAGCAGGCGCACCACTTCGATCAGCATGGTGCTATCCGCGCCGAGGTTCAGGAAGCTGACATCGGGGTCGACCTCGTACTGCGAGATCCGGAGCATGCTCGCGACGGTCGAGCTCAGCGTCGACACGATGGCTTGCCGCCGCGCCGAGTTCGTGGCCGCGCGGGCCTGAGGCATGGGGACGCTCTCCCCTGTCCGAGGAGCTTCCTTCTGAACCTGAACCGATGAAACTTGCGAGGGCGCTGGCTCGGGTGGCGTGACCTTCCCTTGCGCCTCGGCCACAGGTGGCGCGACCGGCTCGGGAGGAAGGCGCTGCTCGATATGGCTGGCGAGCGCGTCGATCGTGGTCAGTTCCTCGAAGAGCGCCCGAAGCGAGATCTCTTGCTTGTATTTGGTCTCGAGGCGCTGGACGAGTTCGACGAGAGAGATGGAGTCGGCGCCCATCTCCAGGAATGCGACGTGGGGGGAGACCTCCGACTGCTCGGAATGGAGGATCTCCACCAGCATCTGACGCATCGAGGACACGATCTCGTTTCGCCGCGCAGAACTCGCGGCGACAGGCACCTCGGGATTGAGCATGTTTCCTCTTGCCGCTGGCACGCTGCACAGGGGCACCGCCGGTGCAGATTCGACGGGCGGTGGCATCTCCAGGACGATGGCCCGGGGCGCGGGTGAAGGCGCGGGCTCAATGGCCGGCGGCGCGGGCTCAATGGCCGGCGGCGCGGGCGCAACGGCTGGCGGCGCGGGAATCTTCACCAGCGGCCCGTCCGACGTTGATGCCCCGTCTCCAAACCAGTAACGCTTCCGATCGAACGGGTAGTTGGGTAGCGACAGGACCTTTCGCGGGTACCCCTTGTCGAAACCCTTCCAGTCGACCTCGACCCCGCCCAGGTATAGGGCGGACAGGCTCCCCAGGATGACGCTCCAGTCGCTCTGATGCTCTACCAGCGAGGGCAGCCAACGCGTCTCCCCGTCCAGGACGAACTGGGAGCCGAGGTAGGTCAGCACGGGCGTCGGGCCGATCTCCACGAAGAACTGGCACCCCTCCGCGCGCAGGGACTCAATCCCCGCCTGGAACTGCACGGGGGCGCGCGCCTGCTTCCTCCAATAGGCGGAGTCGAGGACATGGCCTGCGGGGAGCACGCCGCCAGTCACGTTCGAAACCAGGGGAAGGTGCGGCGCCCCAATGCGGAGCGAATTCACCACGCGCTCGAGGTCGTCGAGCATGGGCTCGATCAGCGGCGAATGGGAGGCCTGCGCCACCCGGAGCGGCTGGGTGATGAGGCCCGCAGCCTCGACGGACGCGACGAACGCCCGCACGGCCTCGCGCTCCCCCGAGACCACGACGTTCTCGGGACCATTGATGGCCGCAATGACGGCGCCCTGGCCGTGCTCCGCGAGCATCGCCGAGACCCGCGCCACTGGCGCGAGGATGGCCACCATCGCGCCATTCCGCTGCAGCGCCTGCATGAGGCGAGCCCGCTCGACTACCAGCCGGAGGCCATCCTCCAGAGAGAACACCGAAGCCACGCAGGCTGCGGCTATCTCCCCCACACTATGGCCCAGGAGGAAGGCGGGCTCGACTCCCCATGACCTCCAAAGCTCGGCGAGCGCATATTGCAAGGCGAACAGGGCTGGCTGCGCGTAGAGGGTCTCGTCGAGCAACGAGGCGCGCGTCGGCTTCAGGAAGGTCCGACGCCGCCCGTTGTTCTGAGCCTGGGTCTCAGGTGCGGCCTTTGGGGGCTCCTCCCCTGGCGGGGGATAAAGCAGCGAGAGCAGCGAGCGATCCATCTGCCCGCGCAAGAGTTCGTCGCATCGTTCGAGAGCAGCCCGGAAGACCGGCTGCGTCTCATAGAGCTGCCGCCCCATGCCTTCGTGCTGCACGCCAAGGCCGGTGAAGAGAAAGGCCACCTTGGGCGGCTTGCGCTTCGTTACCTCGGAATATGCGATGCCAGGGATCTCCTCGTCATGCACGAAGGCGCGCAGCCGCTCGCGGAGTTCCTCCATCGACTGGGCGGCCACCGCGATCCGATGCGCGAAGCTCGTTCGACCGGTATTGGCTGAGTAGCACACGTCCGCGATCGACACCTCTGGCTGCTCAGCCAGGAACTCCTGGTGACGCTGAGCAAGTTCCTTCAGGGAGTGCTTGCTCCTCGCGCGCAGGGTGAGCAGGTGCAGCGGCCGCGAAAGGCCACTTCCCGCCTGCACAGCCCCGCTCGCTGCCACCGGCGCTTCCTCGAGAACGATGTGGGCATTGGTCCCGCCAAAGCCAAAGGCGCTCACGCCGGCCAGCCGAGGGCCGGAGACCTCTGGCCACGGCAAGAGGGAGGTCGGCACCCTCAGCGGGATCTTGTCGAAAGGGATGTACGGGTTGGGATTCTTGAAATGGATGCTCGGCGGGATCTGCCGGTGCTGCAGCGCGAGTACGGCCTTGATGAGGCCACCGACCCCGGCCGCGGCCTCCGCGTGCCCAACGTTGCTCTTGAGGGCACCCACCCAGCAGAAGTCTCCAGGCGCGCGTCCCTCTGCCACCACCGCAGCCAGCGACTTCAACTCAATGGGGTCACCGAGCTTGGTGCCGCTGCCGTGCGCCTCGACGTATTGCACGGTCCCCTGGTCGACGTTCGCGTCGAGGTAGGCCGCCCGCAGCACCGCCTCCTGGGCCTTGGGATTGGGCGCGGTCAGTCCATTGCTGCGGCCATCCTGGTTGACGGCGCTGCCCCGGATGATTGCGTAGATCTGGTTGCCGTCGGCGAGCGCCTCGCTCAGGCGCTTGAGCACGACGATGCCGGCACCCTCACTGCGCACATAGCCATCAGCGGAGGCGTCGAATGTCTTGCAGCGGCCCACGGGGGACATGAGCCCCGCCTTCGAGTACGCCACGTTCAGCCAGGGGAAGAGGAGCAGGTGCGCCCCTCCAGCGACGGCCAGGGTCGACTCGCCGGACCACAAGCTCTGGCAGCCGAGGTGGGTGGAGACGAGGGAGGAGGAGCAGGCCGTATCCAGCGCGATGCTCGGCCCGCGGAAATCGAACAGGTAGGAGATGCGATTGGCCGCGACCGCGTGCGTGTTACCCGTGCTGAAATGCGGGCCGATGTTGCGCGTGTCCTGGCACATGAGCGAGTAGTAGTCGAAGGCGGAGATGCCCACGAAAACGCCCGTCTTCGTCCCTGCCAGGTGATCTGGGATGAGCCCCGCGTCCTCGAGCGCCTCCCAGGTCACCTCCAGCAGGAGCCGCTGCTGCGGATCCATGCTGTCGGCTTCGCGCGGTGCGATCTTGAAGAACTGCGGGTCGAAGCGATCGACGTCCTTGAGGAACCCGCCCCAACGGGTGTTCATCTTCCCTTCGACGCCAGGATCCGGATCGTAGAACGCCCGGGCGTCCCAGCGCTCAGGGGGGACCTCCGTGACGGCGTCCACGCCCTCGGCGAGGAGCTTCCAGAGGGCTCTCGGATCCCGGGCCCCCGGGTAACGGCACCCGATCCCGATGATGGCAATGGGCTCGCGCCTCATCGTGCGTCCTGGGCAATTCGGGGGGTGAACGTCATCGGGAGCGACTTCGGTCCCCGGAAGATGACCTCGCTCTCCAGCTCGACGACGTTCGACACGAGCGCGAGGTCATCGAATTCGCGAACGAGGGCGCTGATGGCGATCTGCCCTTCGAGGTGAGCGAGCCCCGCCCCGGTGCAAAAGTGCGTGCCCGGGGCGAACGCAACGTGACGGATGTCCTTGCGCGTGAGGTCGCAGCGATCCGGGTCGGGGAACTGCTGCGGGTCGCGGTTTGCCGCACCGAGCGCGAGGAAGACGATGCTTTTGGGCGGGATCGTCCTACCGCGCAGGGTCACCTCCTCACGGGACAGCCGGGTGATGAGCTGGACCGGGCTGTCGTAGCGCAACAACTCGTCCATGGCGCCAGACGTGATCTCGGGGCGCTCGCGCAGCAGGACGAGCTGCTCCGGGTTGCTAAGGAGCGCGCGCATGCCATTGCCGATGAAGTTGACGGTCGTCTTCTGCCCTGCGGCGAACAGGTTGGTGCACACCGACAGGAGGTCGTTCTCGGTGATCTCCTCTCCCTTCTGATCGGAGACCAGCAAGCTGATGAGGTCGTTCCTGGGCTCGCGCCGCCGCTCCTGGAAGAGCACGCGGAAGTACTCCATGAACTCGCCCGCCACCTGATCCATCTCCAGGTACTCCTCCAGCGAGCGGAGCGGATCGACGATATGAGAGAGGGCCTCCGTCCAGCGGAGGACGCTCTTGCCATCCTCGGGGGGCACGCCAAGGATGCTGGAGATGGTCCCGACCGCCAGCGGGACGGCGAGATCGTTGATGATGTCCATCTTTCCGGTTTGCCGCACCGGCTCGAGGAGCGCCGCCACCGTCCTCTCCACCTGCGCGTGCAGGCTCTTCACGGCCGCCGGGGTGAAGGACCGGTTCACGAGCCGCCGCATCCGGGTGTGATCCGGCGGGTTGAGAAACATGAGCCATTGATCGACTGTGGCCGCGAGCGTATCGAGCGTCTGGTCCTGCCCCAGAAAGCGCTTCTTGCTGCGGAGGTTCCCCGACATGCTGTGGACACCGAAACGGTTGTCCCGCAGCACCGCGGCGACGTCGTCGTAACGCGTCAGCAGCCAGTTCCCCATGGCATTCCGATGGACGGGCTCCGCTTCGCGCAGGCGCGCATAGAAGGGATACGGATCCTCGTGGAACTCTGGGGAGAGAGGATTGAATTGGAGGCGCTGAGTCATGGCTCCTGGACTCTCCAGCACTACGGGGACAGGGATGCGAGGTGCTCAGAAAGCTGCTCGATGCTGGGGTACTCCCAGAAGATCAAGGGTTCCAACTGGACCCCGAGCCTCTTGCCCAGCTCTCCGGTCAGGCTCACTGCCAGCGTGGATTCGAGCCCGTAATGGGCCAGGGGCTCCTGGGTGTCGATCTGGGCCGCGGCGATGCGCAGGCGTGCGGCAACGCGCTCGACGAGCCAGGACTGGATCGACTCCGCGGTGTGAGCTGCCGGGGGAGGCGCTTCGGGTGACGCCTCGGGAGCAGGCCCTGTCAGTGGCACACTCCATTGGCCCACGGCATCGAGCGTGCCGGCCAGGAAATGGGCGCGGCACACGGAGCGCTGCACCTTGCCGCTCGACGTCTTGGGCAGGCTGCCTGGCTTGAGCAGCACCACGGCATGCACCAGGAGTTCGTGCTCCTCGGAGACGGCCTGTCGGATCTGCCCCGCGACCGCCGGCACGTCCAGGACGTTCAAGGCCTCACGCTCCACCTCGTGCACCACCACGAGCACCTCGCTTTCGGGCCCATCGATCGAAAAGGCCGCTCCTTGGCCCGGTCGCAGGACCTTGGAGCTCTGCCCGGCCGTCGCCTCGATGTCCTGGGGATAATGATTGCGGCCGTGGATGATAATGAGATCCTTCAAGCGGCCCGTGACGTAAAGCTGCGAGCCCTCGACGAATCCGAGGTCTCCCGTGCGAAGGAAGGGCTTGTCGCTGTCCGGGACGCGGGCTTGAAAGACTTCCCTCGTCAGCTCCGCGCGATTCCAGTACCCCAGAGCCACACTCGCGCCTGCCAACCAGATCTCTCCGACCTTGCCCGGCGGACAAGGGATGCAGGTGGCCGGATCGACGATCCGCACCTCCTGGCCCAGCCGCGTGTGCCCACAACTCACGATGCGGCGCGCGGGCTGGCCGGTGGCTGCGTCCGCGACCAGGCCTTTCTCGAGGGCCGCCCCGTCCACCGAGCGGATCGAGAGGTCGGTCAAGGCATCGCCGCCCGAGATGATGAGGGTGGACTCCGCCATGCCGTAGCAAGGGTACATCGCGGGGCGCCGGAAGCCGTATGGCGCAAAGCGCCTGGCGAACGCATCGATCACGTCGGCGCGTACTGGTTCGGCACCGTTGTAGGCCACATGCCACGTTCCGAGGTTGATTCCTTCGAGCTGATCGTCCGTGATCTTCCGAGCGCACAGATCGTAGGCGGAGCTCGGTGCGCCGCTCGTGGTGGCTCCGTACGTCGAGATGGCACGCAACCAACGCACCGGCTTTTGGATGAACGCGGCAGGGGGCATCGATATGCACCGGCCCCCCAAGTAGAGCGATTGCAGGACGTTGCCGATGAGTCCCATGTCGTGGAACAGCGGCAGCCACCCCACGTACACCGTCTTGTCCGAATGCTGGAACGCGTCCGCGATCTGGGCCGAGTTGTGCAGGAGGTTGCCATGGCTCACCATGACCCCCTTCGGCGTGCCCAGAGAGCCCGAGGTGTACTGAAGGAATGCGAGGGTCTCGCCTCGGAGATCGGGCATCTTCCACGCATCGGCGGCCCCCTCTCCGACCTCGCTCAGATCGATCCAGCGCGCCGAAGCGAGCACCGGGAGCTGGGTGATCTGTTCCTTGACGCGGCTCGTGATAGCGCGCGTAGCGAGCACCACCTTGGCCTGGGCATCAGCCACGAGCGCTTGCAGGCGCTGAAGGTGATGGGGATTGGAACGGGGGGGATAGGCGGGAACGGCTACCACTCGGGCATAGAGGCAACCGAGAAATGCGATGACGAAGTCGAGGTCGCTCTCGAAGAGCAAGAGGGCGCGCTCACCCTCGGTATTCATGTCCTGTAGCCGGGCCGCAACGGCTCGTATCCGACGATCGAGCTCGTGGAAGGTGAACTCCTGGCTGACGGACTCGCCGTCGGCCAAGAAGGTCATGGCGAGGGAATCCCGGCGGCGCTCGGCATGCTCGCGCAGGACGTGGACAAGGGTTTCGTGATGGGACGGGATGGCCGGTGTCATTCTGTTCATCTCGTTGAGCTCAACGGGCCCTGGGGAGGAATCGCGTCCTGAGCAGCGCGCATGGGCAGCAGTTACTGTTGTAATTGTACGGCAGCGCTGGCCAGGTCGCGTGAAAAATCTAACAGTTCTTGGGAGCCGGAGTCTGTCTTCATCTGGTGAGGCAGTTAGGGGTAAACCCCAGTCCTGCCCAGGTCTCACGAGTGCCATGAGGGGTAATCCCCCCCTGAGCGGTGACTGAAGCGGGATCGACAAGCCCACAGTTGCTGGCGCTGCTGTTGGAGCCAGGCCTCCGACAAGAGCTCTTCGAAGCGAGAGGCCGGAAAGCGGGTGTCGCCGAGCGTGGGCAACACGTCCTTGAGGTAGGCCCACGGAGGTGCACCAGGCGGTGCGGCCGCTGCTGGAGAGACTCAACGGACGGCCCATGCGCAAGCTGGGCAAGAGTCGCCGCGAGCTCTTCGAGGAGGTGGAGCGCGCGGCGCTCAAGCCCCTGCCGGCGCGGACCTACCAGCTGGCCTTCCGGAAGAAGGCGCGAGTGAACATCGACTACCACGTCGAGTTGGAAGGGCACTGGTACAGCGTGCCGTACACGCTGGTGGGCAAGCCGGTGGACATCCGCCACACGGAGGGCTGCGTCGAAGTCTTCCTCGCCGGCCGCCGCGTGGCCAGCCACGTACGCAGCGCGCAGAAGGGTCGCTTCACACGCAGGCCGAGCACATGCCCGCCTCCCACCGGCAGCACGCTGAGTGGACATCCTCGCGCCTCATCCGCTGGGCCGAAGGCGTGGGCCCCTCGTGCGCGAAGCTGGTGGAGGAGCTCATGACGAAGCAGCCCCACCCGCAGCAGGACTTCCGCTCGGCGCTGGGCGTGCTGCGCCTGGCCGACGAGAAGAAGTACTGCAAGGCCCGCGTGGAGAAGGCGTGTGCCCGAGCACTGCGCCACCGCGCCGTCAGCTACAAGTCCGTCGTCGTCATCCTCCAGCACCACTCGGCTGAAATCCTTCCGGCTGAAGGACGAGGAGAAGAAGGACCAGCGGCCAACGGACAATCTGGGCAACTCCACGGTCAACTTCCATCTGTTGTCGCGTTACCATGGGTGCCGACAAGGGCTACGACAGCAAGAGCTCTTCTCGAGAATTGCCGACAGCTCAACGTCACCCTAAAGCCTGCTCATGCTCAGATGTGCCAGCCCAAGAACAAGGGGCATACCCTAGCAACAGGGGGCGCAGGAGCTGCACAGTGAAGCAGTTCACCTCCGAGGAGTGATGCAATTCACAGTCACCCTCAGCTTGAATGGTAATCTGCCTCTACTCTTGAGTTCTCAGGAGCGGAAGTAGGGCGCGTAACCGTCGGCCTTCAACCTTCGCATACGCGATGAGGCTCATCCATGATCTTCTCCTTGAGAGCAGTACAAGCTCGCGAATGCTTGCCTGCCCATGGTGCCCGACTGACTTTGAGGGTGATGCTTGTATATCTATGGTTTAGCATAGCTGCGCCCACGGCCATAGCTGCGGAGGACTTCACCCTCACAGTGAAGCCAAGTGACACCTTGCGCGCGCTGGCAGAGGAGTACCTGGGGGATGCCAATCTCTGGTCAGAAATCGTCAAGGCCAATGGGCTCAGCTCTCCCTTGGACGTCAGGGAGGGAATGCGGCTGAAGATCCCGTCCACCCGCATCTCAAGGGCGCTGCGTCAACTCGAGAAAGCACGTGCGCAACTAGACGATGCCGCGCGCGCCGGCGAGCCGGTGCTGTCCGGGGAAGACTTGCGCCGCGCTCAGGAACTTCAGGAAAAGGCCCTAAGGTACCGCCAACAGATGCAATGGGAGGAGTGCTTTGACGCGGCCCTGCAGGCCGAACAACTCGCCCAAGACGCACTGAAGCGGATGAGCGCACAAAACGATCGTGCCTCTGAGGCTACTCTGGAGTTCGCCACCGGCAAGGTTCAGGCGAAGCGCGGCTCAGAGGCGACCTGGCGCGAGATCTCGCGGGGCGCGCGGCTGTTCGCAGGAGAGACCGTGCGCACCGGACCGGGCGCCTCGGCCGTGCTGCGCATGCGGAACGGTGCCACCACGCGTCTGGGCGAGAAAGACGGGATTGTTATCGAAACATCGCGGATGGACCCAGCGCAGCAGAACCTGCAGCCTCGCATCACTCTTCTGGAGGGTGACGTGCGAACGCAGCGCGGCCCAGGACGCGGGGGTATCCAGATCCGCATCGCAGGCTCGGACACGAGCGTACAAGGAAGCTCGCGCAACTTCTGGGTGGGGCGCGGGGCCGCGGAGCAAGTGCGAATGGTCAACTTCGACGAGGGGAAGATGCGGGTGGAGACGACCATGGGCGCCATTGACGTGGAGCACAACCAGGGGGCCCTCCTTGAGAAGGGCCGCAAGCCCACCGTGCGCAAGCAATTGCTAACAGAGCCCGAGCTGACCTCACCGGAGGCCAACGCGAAGCTTTACGTCCGCACCGTGCGACTGGAATGGCAGCGGGTATCCGGAGCGGTAAGCTATTGGCTCGAGGTGGCCAGAGATGATGGTTTCACTCAGATACATCTCTCCGTGAAGGATCTGTTGGAGCCTACCTACACCCTCGCCGTACCCGCGGGTGGGGCCTTCTACTGGTCGGTGTCGCCCTTCGACGGGGACGGCTTCCCCGGGCCGCGAAGCCGACCGCAGCGCTTCATCGTCCAGGACCCGGAGCCGCCGACCATTGAGATCCAGTCTCCGAAAGAAGGAGAGACGTTCCGAGATCCCTCCATCCTCGTCACCGGTGAACTCACCGGCGAGATGGAGCCAGGGCTCAGCCTCACCCTGAATGGGGAGGCCCTGAGGGTGGAGAAGGATGGGAAGTTCTCCAAGGTGCTGGCACTCATTCCAGGCGAGAGTCTCCTGGAGTTGGTGGCCAAAACTCGAGCGGGCCAAGAGCATCGCGTCAAGCGCACCGTGCGCTACCAACCGCCCGAGCCGATTTCCATGGCTTGGGCCCCAGAGTTGGTGCGCCAGGGAGATGGGCACTTCCTCGGCCGCAATGAGATCCTCGTCCTAAGGGGTATCACCAATCCAGACACAGCCCTCACCTTCACCCGCGAGGGCGGCGAGCTGGTGGCGCGCACGCACGCGGACGGGACAGGGGCATTCCTGGCGCACGTGCCTCTGCACCCAGGCGTGCAGCGCCTGCGCATGGTGCTTGAGCATGCGAAAGGGGGCACGCGCGAGGAGTCCTTCGAGATCGAGCGGGACGATGAGCCACCGGACCTGGTGCTGGAACCTGAGCCGCCGGCTGTCACAGGCTCCGCGTCCCTGGTGTTGTCCGGCGCTGCTCACGGGGCGACAGAACTCTGGCTGGACGGCGTGCGGTTGCCCTTGGCAGGGGAGCGCTTCTCCCACGCAGTGACCCTACGCCCAGGGCTCAACCTCCTGCGCCTGGAGGCCGCCGATGCCGTGGGCAACCGCACTGTCATGGAGCGCCACGTCCAGTTGGATCGTGATGCGCCGGAGTTGCTCGACTGCACCGCCTCCCCCGCCTCGGTGGCACCCGGAGACAGGGTTAGCGTGCGCGTGCGCGCACGCGACGCAAGCGGCCTGCGGAGCGCCGCCGACTACATCCTCCAGATCGGCCACGAGCGTCTACGGGGCCACCTGCGCCTCAACCGCGCCAGCGGCGAGTACCAGGCCGTGATGATTGTCCCCCCCTCTACCCAGGGCGCAGTGCGGCTGCGGCAACTCCGCCTCCAGGATACCAATCAAAACCAGCGAGATTATCCATGCCGATGACTCTTCCCTCCCCGACCTTTCCCATGGAGCCGTCTCGCGTGAGGCCGCATCCGCCAGGCCGCCTCGTCCTGGCCTTGCTGCTGGTGACACTGGGAGGGGTGGCGCGAGCCAATGAGAATGAGCCTGTGTACCTGGTGGCGTACGGCCCTATGGCCAGCCCCACCGAGGGGGCCCATACGCCCTACCAGGTGTTCTTGATCGAGCTGCCCGCGAGCACCGCTTCGCCCGTCTTCCTCCGCCTCTTCGACGCGGACTGTGGCGGCGGACACGACGCGCCGACCGGCCCTTTCGACACGCGAACGCGCTTCGCCCTTTACGGCGGTAGCGCGGCCACCTCGGCCCCCTCGCTGCGCACCCGACAGCCCTCCGTGGAGGATCTGGCCGCTGGCACCCTGCTGAAGGCCTGGGAGGTGGAGAACGATCCTGCCCACAACGATCGCTGGACGGTGTTCGCCTCCCTCCGGGTAGAGCAGGGCGAGCGCGAGGCTGACGTCGTGCGCTTCAAGCTGGTCGTCCAGGGTATGCAGGGTAACGACGGCAATGTCTTTCTGGCAGATCTCAGCGCCAGTGAGGACCGCTTCGAGCCCGTACCCGGTGCCCGGCTGCTGGCCTATGCCCCTACCCTCCATCTCCCCGAAACCCACATGTTGGCTGAACTGCGCGCCCAGTTGCCCGCCTCTTCCCAGGCGCTGACGCTCCACGCCTTCGATCTCGGCGGGGCCACTGCACGTGTAGAGGGCCCTTGGAAGACGGTGCTCACGGTATCCTCGGGAGAGCAAGGGCGGTGGAGCCAAGCGCAGGGGCGGATAGAGGCGGGAGAAGAGGCGCATGTGCTGTCACTGGTCATCGGCGGAGGGAACGAGTTCCCCAACGACGTCGCTGTCCATCTGGAAGCGGGCGAACAGCCTATGGCCCTTGAGTTGCCAGGGCGCATGATCAGTCCCAACCGCCGCCCTCAGCCGCAGATGGACACAACCCTCGTGTCGGACTGCCGCTCCGTCGCCTTTGACTCCTCTGCCTCCAAAGACCCGGACGGACACCTGCAGGACTTCCAGTGGGACTTCGGGGACGCGAGTATCGGCACTGGCCGACGCCTGACCCACGCATATGCCAAGCCCGGGCGCTACACGGTGGTGCTACGGGTGAAGGACAACTCCGGGCAGCTCTTTGGTGGTGCTCAGGAGCGCCGGGAGATCATGGTGCCCACGCCCCCAGAGCCTGATGCGGGAACGTACCGCACAGGAGCCCCGGGCGAAGAGTACACCTTTGACGGCTCCGCCTCGCGGATCATGGAAGGCCTGACGCCCAGCTTCCGTTGGGATTTCGGGGACGGGACGCGCGCTGAAGGCGTGCGGGTACACCGAGCCTATGCCAAGCCGGGACGCTACACCGTCACCCTGCGTGTGGACGACGGCTCAGGTGGGCCTTGCTCCACTGCTGAGAGCCGCGTCGAGGTGCGCGTCAATGCCCCGCCCACGCCGCGCGTAGCGCCCCTCCCATCTGCCGCCGTGAGCCAGACGCTCGTCTTCGACGCCAGCCTCAGCGGGGATTCAGATGGCTCACTGGTACGCTACACGTGGGACTTCGGGGATGGCGAGATTGGTGAGGGAGCCCGCGTCTCGCACGCCTATGAGAAACCTGGGCGCTACGGTGCCACCCTCACCGTCCAGGATGACTCCGGCGCCTCCAACGCTTCCTCCACCGAGCGCTTCACCATGATGATCAACCACCCTCCGCAGGCCCTGCCCCGGGTGGGAGAGGCGCGCGTGGCCGTAGGCCAGGTACTTCGCTTCGACGGCGGCCTCTCGCGCGATGAGGACGGCCGGCTCATCGATTGGCGGTGGGACTTTGGGAATGGGCAATCCGCCGAGGGACCCGTGGTGACGCATACGTACGCGCAGCCGGGCACCTATAAGGTGACGCTGGCGGTGGAGGATGACGTCGGCGCCCGCTCGGAGCAGAGCCTGACAGTCTTCGTCAACGCTCCACCCGTGGCCCGCGCCAGCGCCCCACCTGTCGTCACCTCCAGCGAGGTGCGATTCGACGCCTCAGGCTCAAGCGATCCAGACGGCTCCATCGTCGCCTGGGAGTGGGACTTCGGAGACGGAGGGCAAGGAACAGGTGTGTCCCCTCTTCACGTCTACGCCCGCTCTGGGCCCTGGCACGTGAGGCTGAAGGTGCGTGATGACTCGGACACCACCAGTGGCAAGGCCGAGACCGAGATCCTGGTCGTGGTGAATGATCGCCCTATCGCCGATGCTGGCCCGGATCACACGGTGGCACTTGGTGAGTCGCTGGAGTTCTCCGGGCGGGATTCGGTGGATCCGGATGGAGAGATCGTCGCATACCGCTGGGACTTCGGGGATGGCACCACAGCCGAAGGCCGCGCTGTCACCCATGCCTTCAAGACGCCAGGCGTGTACATGGTGCGGTTGACGGTCCAGGACAACTCGGGTCACGCGGAGGCCGTGGACATGGACGAGGCCCGCGTCACTGTCAACGCGCCACCGGTGGCCCGCGCTGGAACGGACGTGCGCACCGCGCCTGGGCTGAGCGTACGCCTAGATGGCTCCGGCTCGTACGATCCGGACGGCACCTCTCTCTCATACCAGTGGACCTTCAGTGACGGGGCCTCCGAGGTGGCGGGCCCCACGACCACGCGCACCTTCACTCGCCCGGGCATGTACGAAGCCACCCTCACCGTGCGCGACAGCAGCGGCGCGCGCAATGCGCTCTCCCAAGATAGGGTGCGCATTCATGTCAACGCTCCCCCGCGCGCGCGGCCGAGCAAGCCCTCTCCCACCTGCGAGCGCACGGTGACGCTGGATGGCTCCGCCTCGAGCGACCCTGACGGCCAGCCACTCACCTACACGTGGAACTTCGGGGATGGCAGCCCGAACGCCTCGGGTATACGCGTCATGCATACCTTCACGCAGGGAGGAAAATACCCCGTGAAGCTGACAGTGAATGACGGCACGGGACTGCCCAATGCCACTGACTCCGCTTCCTTCACGGTGACGCTGGGCCGGCGGCCCGTGGCCAAGGCGGGCGAAGATCGGAGGGTATGCACCAGCGATGTCGTCCTCTTCAACGCCGGCAAATCGAGGGATCCGGACGAGGGGCCGCTCAAATTCCTTTGGGACTTTGGGGACGGCACCACCAGGCGCGGCCAGAACGTCACCAATGTGTACCGCCAGGAAGGGCGCTACGAGGTCATGCTCGCCGTGGAGAAAGAGCATGAATCAGGGCTAGAGGCATGCAGCAGGGACGAGGATCGGCTGACGGTGCACGTCGCAAAGGCCCCGGTGGCCGAGGCGGGAAGCAACCAGGAGGTGTGCACTGGCCACGAGGTGCACTTCGACGGCTCCGCATCCAAGGACGCGGACGGGGTGGTGAACAGCTTCAGTTGGGACTTCGGCGACGGAAAGCGGAGCGGCGGGGCAACGCCGACGCACGTGTACTCCAAGCCCGGAAAGTACCGGGTAGAGCTCACCATCACCGGCGACCGGGTGGGACAGTGTGACGACACGGACACGGATGATCTCATCGTCAACGTGCAAGAGGCTCCCACTCCGCACCTGTCCGCGCCATCCATGGTGTCCGTGGGGCAAGAGGTGGCGCTAGACGCCTCGGGCTCCATCAGCTCTGGGGAGCCTATTACCTCCTGGCAGTGGGACTTCGGGGACGGCACCTCGGCCGAGGGCGAGCGCGTCACCCACCGCTATGACCACCCAGGCCGCTACACGTTGGCTCTGACCGCGCGCATGGACTCGAAGGCAGCCTGCAACGCGGCCACGACGCGAGCCGTCCTCACCGTCAACGCTCCGCCGATAGCAAACGCCGGCGACGACCTCATCGTGGCCGAGGGTGATGCGGTGGAGTTCAACGGAACGGAGTCGAAGGATCCAGACGGAGTCATCACCTCGTGGCAGTGGGACTTCGGAGATGGTGCCGCAGGCAGTGGAGCGCGCGCACAGCACACCTACACGAAGGCCGGGCGCTATAAGGCCACGCTGCGGGTGCGGGACGACTCGGGTGTAGGCAACGACACGGCTTCCGCCACGCACGAAGTCACCGTGAATGCGGCTCCGCAGCCAGTGCTGACCGCACCTCAGCAGACCTGCGCGCGGGCGCCCGTGGCCTTCAGCGCGGGCGGCTCAACGGATGCGGACGGTCCCATCACTACCTGGCGCTGGGACTTCGGGGACGGTACGGAAACGGAGGAGATGAATACCACCCATGCCTACGCCGCCCCCGGCACGTATCAGGTGACGCTGACCGCGGATGATGGCCGAGGGGTGGGAAACAGCCGCCGATCGGCTGTCCGCCAACTGGTGGTGAACCAGCCACCCCTGGCCATGGCCGGACCAGATCTGCGGGCATGCCCTGGCCAGGTGCTCACCTTGGATGGAAGGCGCTCGCTGGACGCTGAGGGCGCTGCTCTGCGGCTAAGCTGGTGGTTCGGCGACGGGGCGCAGGTAGAAGGGGCGCGGGTGACTCATGCGTGGGAGCGGCCTGGCACCTACACAGCGCGATTGGTGGCCGACGATGGCTCGGGCATCTCCTGCAGCGAGGGCGTTGACGAGGCCCAGGTGGTGGTGAACGCGCCCCCCGTGGCCATGGCGGGAGACGACCGCGAGGCGCTGGTGGGCGGGGTGCACGACGAGCTCACCTTCGATGCGGGCGGCTCAAGTGATCCGGACGGAGGACGTCTCACCTACGAGTGGGATTTCGGAGACGGCCACCGCGAACTCGGAGCGAAGGTACGGCATGCCTTCCGTGAGCCCGGCCGCTACGTGGTGCGTCTGCGGGTCAAAGACGACTCGAAGACAGAGTGCGCCGAGTCCATGGACGAGCTGATAGTCCACGCGCGGCACCGACCAGTTGAGGAAGGAGCAAGCCAGGTCAGTGCTCAGCCGTGAAGAACGGCAGACGCCCATAAGCGCGTTCACATGTTTCGTAGTTTTCCTGGGACTGAGCCTTATCTTCGTCCAGATAGGTCCGCCGCATTTCGGGAGGAAGGCAGTCTGTGTTGGCCTGCTGAAGCAGTTGCTGAAGGTCTGGAATGGCAATAGGCCATACCCGCACTGTCTTGTCCCAGGAGGCGGTGACAATGGTCCGCCCATCCGGGCTGAAGGCCGCAGTCATGACGAAGTCCTCATGCCCGCGCAGAACGAGGGGGGAGCCCCAATCCTCCACCCTCCAGACCCGCACTGTCTTGTCCTCCGAGGTGGTGACGATGCGCTGTCCGTCTTGACTGAAGACCGCGGCAGTAACGGAACCCTCGTGCCCGCGCAGGACGAGGGGGGAATCCGCGCCATTGGTCCTCCACACCCGCGCTGTCTTGTCCTCTGAAGCGGTGACGATGCGCTGCCCGTCCGGGCTGAAGACCGCGGCAGTAACGGAGTCCTCGTGCCCGCGCAGGATGAGGGGGGAGCCTGAGCCATCCACCTCCCATACCCGCGCTGTCTTGTCCCCTGAGGCGGTGACGACTCGCCGCCCGTCCGGGCTGAACGCCACGGCAGTAACGGAGTCCTCGTGCCCGCGCAGGATGAGGGGGGAGCCTGAGCCATCCGCCCCCCATACCCGCACTGTCTTGTCCCCCGAGGCAGTGACGATGCGCTGCCCGTCCGGGCTGAACGCCGCAGTAGTGACAGGCCCCTCATGCCCGCGCAAGACAAGGGGTGCACCCGAGCCATCCGCTCTCCATACCCGCGCTGTCTTGTCCCCCGAGGCAGTGACGATGCGTTGCCCGTCCAGGCTGAACGCCGCAGTGGTGACAGGCCCCTCGTGCCCATGGAGGACAAGGGGTACGCCTGAGCCATCCACCTCCCATACCCGCGCTGTCTTGTCCTCTGAGGCGGTGACGATGCGCTGTCCGTCCGGGCTGAACGCCGCAGTGGTGATTCTGGCTTCATGCCCGCGCAGCACCAGAGGGGGAGCGGAGCCATCTGCCTCCCATACCCGCGCCGTCTTGTCCCTTGAGGCGGTGACGATTCGCCGCCCGTCCAGGCTGAACGCCACGGCAGTAACGGAGTCCTCATGCCCGTGCAGGATTCGAGGAGAACCAAAGCCATCCGCCCTCCACACCCGCGCCGTGAACTCATCAGAGGTAACGATGCGCTGTCCGTCCGGGCTGAACGCCGCGGTGACGATGCTGGCTTCATGCCCGCGCAGCACAAGCGGGGAGGGCGCGCCATCCGCCCTCCACACCCGCGCTGTCTTGTCCTCTGAAGTGGTGACGATGCGCTGTCCGTCCGGGCTGAAGACCGCAGCAGTGATGGAGCCCTCATGACCGCGCAGAACGAGGGGTGGACCCGAGTCATCCAACCTCCATACCTGTGCCGTCTTGTCCCCTGAGGCGGTGACGATGCGCTGTCCGTCCGGGCTGAACGCCGCAGCCGTGACGCGGTCTCCATGCCCGTTCAGGATCAGGAATGAGCCTGAGCCATCCGCCTTCCATACCCGTGCTGTCTTGTCCTCAGAGGCAGTGACAATCTGCCGCCCGTCCGGGCTGAACGCCACGGCAGTGACGGAGTCCTCATGCCCGCGCAGGACGAAGAGGGTTCCCGCGCCTTCCAGTGTCCATACCCGCGCCGTGGCGTCCTCCGAGGCAGTAACGAGACGCTGTCCGTCTGGACTGAAGACTGCGGCAGTAACGGAACCCTCGTGCCCACGCAGGACGAGAGGGGAGCCCGTGCCATCCGCCCTCCACACCCGCGCTGTCTTGTCCTCTGAAGTGGTGACAATGCGCTGTCCGTCTGGGCTGAACGCCGCGGTGATGATCCTGCCCTCATGACCGCCCAGGACAAGGGGGGAGCCCGAGCCATCCGCCCTCCACACCCGCGCTATCTTGTCCTCCGAGGTGGTGACGATGCGCTGTCCGTCCGGGCTGAACGCCGCGGTGATGATCCTGCCCTCATTGCCGCTCAGGCCGACGCGTCGGCCTGTGCCATCGACCTTCCACGACTGCACAGTCCCGTCCGCGCACACGACGGCAACGTGCTCCCCATCCGGGCTGAAGGCAGCCGCTGTCACCTCCTCGCGGCAGTGCACGGTAGCGGAGAGAGATCCTGCCGACACGATATCGAGCGCGAGCTGATCCCACCCGCGCGCCTGCTCGGGATGATTGACCGAGAGGAGAAGCTTCGAGGCCACTGCGGGCCTTGAACTCCCAAGTAGCTCACGCGCGCTCGCCATCAATGCGTGCTCACGCGCTCGCGCCTGCTGCCGCTCAGCCTCCTCCTGCGCCTTGAGCGCCCAGAGAAGCAACAGGCCCATCATCACGGAGACCGCCAAAGCACCTCCCGCCAACCTCGCGAATCTCCGCCTCGCGGCCTGCTCCTCCGCGAGCCTACGAGCCGCTTCCTGCTCCTGCCGGACTCGCTCCTCTCGGAGTTTCCGCGTCTCTTCCTCCTGCCGGGCTCGCTCCTGCCGCAGCCGCTCAGCCTCCTGCTCCCGCCGGGACCGCTCCCGCCGCAGCTCGAACACCTTGCGCGCCAGCCAATCATGCCCCAGCTCGAAGTAGCGGCTACCCTGGTGCTCCTCCGCATGAAGGACGGCTGCCTCTTCCAGATGTCTGAGCACCCGGCCGGCCTCTTCATCAGAGAGCCCCGCCAGGACCTTGCGCGCCGCGTGCTCCATCAGCAGCATCCGGCTCCCATCGCTGTCGATCAGTTGCTCCTCCAGCAGCCGCTGGGCGTGCTCCTTCCATGAGCCAAGTTTCTCCAGTGTCGCCTCCAGATACTGGTGGAGCATGGGCTCGGCCTGCACCGGCCCGGTGCTCCCCCGGCTCGCACGCTCCTCCCAGAGCGTCCGGCAGACGATCTGCGCGAATGCCGCCTGCACCTCGGCATGCTCAGTGGATTCCTGCCCTGCCACCCGCACCTGGAGCAAGAGCTCGCCAAGCTCCCTCTCCTGCCAGTGCTGCTGCGGGTTCCCCACCTCGGCGAGCCGACACGCCACCTTCACCATCTCGCCCACCGTGAGCGGGCCCAGGCGGAAGCCCTGCTCCAGCAGTTCCCTCATGCTACGCGCCCGCTCCCGGAAGCGCCCCAGGTAGTCCTCTCGCAGCGACAGCACCAGTTGCAGACCGCGCACGGGCTTGAGTGACAGCACCTCCAGCCCCTGCAGCAACGCCTCTGTCTGCTCCGCGGCGCGCCCTGGCAAGAACAGTTGCTCGAGCTGATCCAGGTAGATGAGGATGGGCCGCTCAGACTGCTCCCGCGCCAGATCCACCGCCAGATCAATACTCTCGAAGGGCTCGAGTGCCTTCGGGAGTGCTCCCAGGCTGAGGTCCATGAATAGGGCCTGGACCAGACGCTCCACGGGGGCTTCGTCCGCGAGCCACCCATCGATACGAACCGAGCGAAAGCCGTGGGCCTCTTCCAGGTAGGGGATCACCCCTGCCTGCATCAACGAGGACTTGCCCGCGCCCGACTCTCCAAAGAGCGTGACGCACGGATGGGCCAGCACATGGTTGGCCAGCTTCCGGATGAGGTCCTCCCGGCCGAAGAAGCGGTGGCGGTCTGCCGCCCGGTAGGGCTGGGGCCCCAGAAAGGGATTGCCACTCACCGGGCACCTCCTGGCATCTGCGAATCGAGGTACTCAGCCAGCTCCGAGGAGGCCGCCTGGAGCAGCCGCGTTCCGCCGCCCTCGACGCCTCCGGGTAGGCCCTGGCCGCTTCGCCATGCCTCGCTCTCGATGTCTCCGGGCTCCCGCAGCACCGTGCTGCCTTCCGGCAACGGACGTCGGCCATAGAGGCTGTAGAGCAGGTGGCGGTGCTCCCAGGACAGCAGCGACAGCCCCAGCACCAACGCGGGCTGTCGGGCCAAGACGCTCTTGAGGGGAGTGGCAAGTTCGGGGGGCAGCGTCTCTTCCAGCTTGCGCACGTGCAGCAGGAAGTCGTCCTCTGTCAGCAGGGGAGCGCTGAACACCCGGTTGGGCAGGTGTCCTCGGTAGCACCGCAGCACCACGGCCTCCCGTTCGAGGTCGAGTGCTTCCGGTGGCTTCTTGAGCTTCACCCACCCCTGGCCCGGCACCTGCTGGAGGATGAGCACAGAGCGGCTGTCCGAGCGCGCGGGCTGAAGCACATAGAGCGGCAGCGAGGGATGGTGTCGGGCGAGCGCCTCCTCCAGCACGGGCGCTCGCAGGAGCGTGATGTGCACCCCGGGCCCTAGCCGCCGCGCCAGCACATCCACCAGAGGCATGGAGGACATGCCCTCCTGGAATACCGTCTGGAACTGTGTGTTCAGTGCCTCGTCCCCGAACTGCAGCGCGTAGCGCTGTGCCAGGGCGCTCAGTGGCAGTGTGCTGGAGGTCTCCCAGGGTGTGCCTTGGAGCTCGGCATGCAGCGCCTGGCGCAAGGCCTCCATGGAGTTCGGCCCATGGTCCCCCAACAGCAGTGAGCAGGGCTTTTGGAGCATCTCGAGCAGCGCGCGCGCGGCGGGCTCCACCGGGACACTCGAAGCTGCGGGCGCTGACGCGCTCGGGGCCTGCCGGAGCGTTCGCCCCCGGAAGTCGAACAGGATGGGCTCGTGGCCGCGCAGGTACAACACCGGGGAGAACGCCTCGGCGCTCTCCCGGAAGTCGGCCAGCAAGGTGCGCCGCGCGTCGTGAAGGCTGCGCGCCACGTCTCCCCGGTGCGCGGCCGTCCCCGCAAGAGAACGGTAGAAGACCGCCGAGCACCTACGCGCCACGTCCGCTCGCACCGGCCACAAGTGAGCTACCACCGCGCCGACTCCAGCCTGGGCCAGGAGCGCCGCCGCGCTGGCCAGCGCCCCGGGGCGAGCCCCTTCACAGGCCTCGAGGACGACCAAGCGCAGCGTATCCCGGGTGAGGCTTTCCAGTTCCTGGGCCAGCAGTTCCACCTTGAGCCAGGACTCCTGCCCCTCTTTGTCAGCCAGCCGCAAGGTGGGATGGCCCGCCTCGTCAAGGCCCCCATGGCAGATGAAGTGGAGGATGTGCGGGACAGGCGGGTAACGCAACCGGTTGAGGAGAAAGCTCACGCTGGCCTGAGAACCCGTGAGCGGCTTGAGCCACTCCAACTCACCCGTCTCGAGGCTCGGGTGGAGCACCGCTTTGAGCCGCTCGGGCGCTCCCTCGTCCGAGGGAGAGATGACGCGCAGCCGGACCGCGTCCTTCACCTGGCACGGCTCCCAAGGCTTCAGCGAGCTGGCTCCCCGCGCGACGCTCACTTGCTGGGAGGTTCCAAGGAAGCCCACCGTTGTCTCCGGCCGGCAGAGCGCCTCCCAAGGGATGCCGTGCAGGTCCAGGTCTACGGGGTTGAGCCGCAGCAGGATCGGCTCGCCGTGTGCCGAACCCTGGAGCTGATGCAAGGTTTGCTGCAAGCCCTTCTGGAAGAGCGCCTGGTAGAGCTCCTGGGCCAACGTGAGCGGCGTGAGCGACACGCCTTTCAGGGCCGCCTCCTTCACCCACTCGCCAAACTGGCGGACGGCCTCAGGGGAGTGTTGCGGCCCTAGCGTGTGCGCAGGGGGTTCCTCTCCCCGAGAGCTCCTGGAAGTGGTCCGGAGTTCCCCCCCCGCCTGGGAGATATCAATCTGTAGCCATAGCCCGGATCCCAATAGAGGTGCTCCTATCTATCTACCCATCCGAGGCGGAGTTTATGTCCTTTCAGCCTGGGCCGCTCACTTTATGGGGAGCCTCGCCGCCGGATCTCCAAGCAGCAGGTATCCCCGCAGATCATTGCGTAGCATCCACAGGTGGCCCTGCCGCACCGGGTCGGTGGGATCCGGGCTGTCGTACAGTGCTGCGTCTTCTCGAGCCTGGTAGCCCGCCATCAGCTGCTCATTCACCTCCCGGTAGGATCGCATCAGCGCGTCCAGCGCCAAGCCCACCCTGCTGCCCTCCGCCAGCACCTCCAGTGATGAGAGGATCCGTGAGGCGTCGCCGCGTTCCGGGTCATCCTCTTTTGCGAAGGAGGACACCCAGGCCAGATCGCTGTGTCCAATGATGGCCAAAGGGCCTTGCCTGTTGGCGAGCAACGCTTGCGGCAGCGCCGAAAGGAATGGGCGCTCGCCTTCTCGCGGCAGGCTCCTGAGCACTGCCTTGGGATTCCCCGTACGGATGCCTTGCCTTTCCAGATGGGATAACCATGCGTAGAAGGCACTATGGGAGGGTGTCGCCGCCCCAAAGCACGCTACACAGAACCACATGCCGCCGGGCAGGAAGGGGAGCTCACGCACCACGTCCGCCGTGAGCGTCTGGTCGGACCCGAGCGCCAGCGCGCCCTGCTTGTCTCGCTGCTCCTCGGGTGAGGCCCATCCCCTGCGGGGGGCACCCAGCCCGTGCGACACCGAGAGCATCACTCCCGCGCAGAGTTCTCCCGCCGCGCGCAGCAGAGCCTGCGCGTCTGCCTCCGTCTGAGTGACTTCCTGAATGTCCAACGCGAGCCTCTGCTCCTTCCACCTCGAGTGCATCACCTTCAGGCACTGTTTCACCAGAAGCTGGTGCCCCAGCTCCGTCGCCGGAGTGCCATCCCGCGCGGTGTACAGCAGCGCGCGAGCAGCCTCCTCCAGATCCGTGCGCGTCTCGTACACCACCACCTTGTTTGCGTAGGCCGTGTAGCCCACGAGGTCCGGCTCACCGCTTGGGAGCCCTACATGGAGTCGGCCCACGTATGCGCTGTGCGCCAGCACTTGCTGCAGTTCAAGGGAGACGTGGTGCAGATCTCCCAGGATGAGCAGGTATTTGGGCCTCTCCCTCTCAGGGATGGCGCGCAGTACCTCGTTCCTCCACTTCACGGCCGCCGCCGCTCCCTGGCCCGGTGGCACGCGGAAGCGCGCCGCCGGCATGCGGTCCCTGCTGCCCTGTTCCTTCTCCCGGTGCTCGATGAGCGGGGCGATGGCGCGCAGGAGCGAGTCCCCCAGCTCGCCGTCCGGGACGATCACGCCCCAGCGCTGGGCCGCCAAGTCGTTCGGAGGCGCGCTGGGGCGCTCCCAGGATGGCACCTCGACACGGCCTGGGAGCTGGGTGGGTTTGGGCACCTCCCGCGCGGATTCGATCTCGAGCCCTTGATCCAGCACCGGCTGATGATCCTCCGCATGCGCAAGAAGGAGTTGAAAGCCTGGCCCAGGCACGGGATCCACCCCTTTTGGCAATTGACTCATGGAGAAGCTCCTCTCAAGTTCATCAAGTCCCTGACTCAGCGACCTCATAGGACCAAGAGGGCGCGCATATGACTGTGACTCCGCTCACATCTGACGAGTGACCTTCTTCACAGCGCTCCCGCGATCGTTGCTGCAAAGTGATGCTTACCTGGGCACTGGAGAATCGGAGCCTGGGTCAAAACAAATGCGAGGCCTGCTGATATGAGGACTGATTTGAGACTCGTTCATTGGGGTGCGCTCTGTATCAGTTTGATGACTCTTGCAGTTGGCGCGCCCGCTGAGGCACAAACAAGACCCGCGGTTGTCCAGGTACCGGCGAACGCAGCTCCAGCCGCCCCCAAGGGCATGGAAGTGAAGTGCATACAAGGGCCTGATACGTTGGCCCCAGCCACCCACTGCCCTGTACTCAAGTGGAACGGCTACACCTACTGGGCCTTCAGCTATGTCGACAACCGCATCTCCATAGGCATCGTCGCCTATAACTCAGCGGGCGAGGTCGTCGCACAGTGGGAGAAGCCTGGGTCCCGTTACGTGTACGCCATCCCGGTGGATGTCATGACCAAGACGGTGACATTCGCTGGCCAATCGGGCGCGAAGATCACGGTGAAATGGAGCGAACTGCTCCTACAGGAAGTCAAACCCAAACAGCTCTCGACTGGTGGAGAGCCGCTTCCTGCCAAGCGCGCCAGCGCAGACAAAGTCTAGATGCAATGCCAATCAGCTAGAGGTGAAGTGCCGAGAGAGAGGAGATGAGAGCGATGTCACTGGAACTGCTGCTGATGCACGCGGACGACTCCTGTCCGACCCTGGAAGAAGGGCTTCCACTCGAAGCCGCTTCTGACCAGCCTGGACCCGCTGCCAGCGCGATGCCGGAGCACCTCTGGGATTCGGGCGGGAACCCGAATGACCTGCCCGCGCAGCGCTGGGGGCTGGTGGTTCCGGAAGGGCCAACCGGGGATCGGCTCCTGGCACTGATCGAGCCCTTGCGCAGGTTGCGCCAGGAAGAACAAGGTGCTCCGGTCCGCGTCTACCGGGCTCCGCCCAACCTGGATGCCCCCATGGCAGCTCGCTGGAAGAACGGCGTACTCCACGATGAGTCCGTGCCGGAGGCGGATCAGCCACGCTACCTTCTCCTGCTCGGGGACCTGGACCAGCTCTCGCTCGAGTTGCAACAGGTGCTGGGGGGGGATGGGTTCATCGGACGGCTCGCCTTCTCACGGGACGAGGACTACGAGGCCTATGCCGACAAGGTCCTGCACTGGACGCGGAACCCCTCCTCTACTCAGGCGCGCGCGCTCTTCTATACGGCGCATGATGGCACCGGGGCGACAACCGTGGGCTACCGGGACCTGATCACCCCCAGCCTGAAGACCTGCCGCGAGCGCCTGGAGCTAGGCGACTTCCCAGCGCGAGAGATTCTTGAACTCGGGGATCACGCGGACTGGTCCGTGGACAGGTTACTGGAGAATGCGGCGGCGGCCGAGCCGAGCCTGCTGTTCTCCTTGAGTCACGGACTGGGCGCGCCGCGCCAGGGTTGGCGATCCGTGGACGAGCAGCGCGCACTCCAAGGCGCGATGAGCCTGGGCTCCGGGCCTCCGCTGGATGCCTCGGCTCTGGCGAGCCGGCCCTTCCTCCCGGGCGGGCTCTGGTTCTACCTGGCCTGCTTCGGCGCGGGGACCCCCTCGCGGAGCGCTTTCCACACCTGGCTCTCCCAGCTACGCGACGCCGGCCAGTTCTCAGGCCGGCTGGACCGGTTGCTCGCCTCGCTGCCTCGAGAGGGCGAGAAGCCCTTCGTCGCCGCGCTGCCCAAGGCAGCGCTCGCCAATCCCCAGGGCCCACTGGCAATCGTGGGTCACATGGATCTGGCCTGGACGTACAGCTTTCAGGAGCCGGGCAAGGCGATGAAGAACCGGCCCTCGCGCTTCATGGGCCTGATGCGCTCGATGGTCTCCGGGCGCCGCGCCGGGGTGAGCTTGAGTGCGCTCCTGCGCTTCTTCAACGAGGCGAACGTGGAGCTCACCGCGCTCTACGACCAGGAGGCGGAAGCCAGGCTCCAGGGGCGCACGCTCCCAGCGAACATGGCCCAGCGGGCGCACTTGTGGATGCTGCGTCAGGACGTGTCTGGCTACGTGCTGTTGGGAGACCCCGCGGTGAACCTTCCTGTCTCGTCCGAGAAGGCCAAGCCCGCATCTCTCGCTGTGTCAGTCCTCAGTATGCCAGTGGCCTCCGCGCCAACGCTTCCCGCGACCGAGGCAATGGCCGAAGCAGTGCTCGCACTGCTTTCGGGGGAGGAGAGCCCCAAGGATATCGCGGCGCGAGTGGGTGTGCCTCTCAAGCAACTCCGCTCCTGGGAACAGGTCTACAAGGAGGCCGGACAGGCCGCGCTGGCTCGCCTTCGGGCGAGCGGCTGAGGCCGCACAGTGCCAAGGAGCCCGCATCACGAGCCGTCTCTCGAACTTGTATGGGTAGAACGTTGTGACAACGATTGAAAGAGGTTTGACATGCGTACGGTGATTCTGAGTGATCTGCACCTGGGGAATGGCCCGGAGTACGAAATCTTCGCGGGAGCCAGGGAGCTTCCCGAGTTTCTCGACACACAGAGCGAACCCACTCGGGTCGTGCTGAATGGAGACGCGGTCGACTTCCTGATGAACGATGATCCGCTCGTGCTCGACACGCAGCTAGCGGTGGAGCAGGCGCAGGCTCTGGCCTGCTGGCCCTCTACGGCGGACGTGTTCGCCGCACTCGGGCGCATCCTGGCCAGGGGCGGCGAGGTCATCATTCGCCTGGGCAATCACGACATCGAGCTGGCCCTGGCCGAGGTCCAGACAGTGTTTCGCGAGGCACTTCGCCAACCGCCCGAGATCGCTGCGAGGCTCGCGTTCATGCGCGGGGACTCGCCGCTGCTGCTGGACGTGGGCGGGGCGCGGCTGCTGATGGCGCACGGCGACCACACCGACAACTGGAACAAGGTCGAGTACGCGCACCTGCCTGGACCCGGGGCTCCGACTGGCGCTGCGGCGAAGGATTACCAGTACGCCGCCGGCTCTGTGCTGGTGAAGACGCTGCTCAATCCGCTGAAGGCCCGGTACAGCATGAAGTTCGCGAATCTCCTGGCACCCGACTTCCAGGGGGCGGTGCTGGCGGCGCTGGCGGTCAATCCTTCAGCGGTCAAGCTGCTGTTCCAGAGCACTTCCCTCGACATCCTCTGGCAGTTGTTCCGCAAGTCGCGGATGCCGCTCAACTTCGATCCCGGCGAGCCGGGGCCAGTGGACCTGGGGTTGGCCAGCACGCTGGATGGGGCGGGCCTCTCCAACGTGGAGCGTGAGGAGTTGGAGGCGGCGTTGAGCGACACAGCGATGAGCTTCGATGGGGACGAGGGCGCGCTGAGCCAAGCCCGCCTCAAGGTAGCTCGAACCGTTCTGGGGGCCTACGCGCGCGTGCAGCGGCTGATCGTTGGCCAGAGCGGTGAGCGGCACTTCAGCCTGGAGCCTACCAATGAGGAGACCCAGGAGGCCCAACGTCTGGCGGAGAAGTTCGGCGCGGGGGCTGTTATCAGCGGCCACACCCATGCGGCGCGCTGGAAGGTGGACTCCAGTGGGGTTTATGCGAACTCCGGCACATGGATCTGGCTGATGCGGCTGCCGTCGCCGGATGCGTCCGATGAGATCTGGGCGGACTTCCTCGAGGAGTTGCAGCGCAACCCCGGACTGGATCCCGCGCGGCAGCACCTGGCGAAGCTGGAAAAGCGATTCACCGGGATTCTGGCCGAGCCGGACCCGAAGGGTGGAGCGACGGTGTCGTTGGTGCAGTGGGAGCACCCGGATGATCCTCCCAGGACGCTCAGAGCGCTGGCCTCTACGCACGTGCCCGCAGCCTGAAACGCCAGCGGCCGGAACCCTTTGAAGGATTCCGGCCGCCGGACTTCATTCTGGAGCGGGAAAAGGGATTTGAACCCTCGACCCTCGCCTTGGCAAGGCGATGCTCTACCGCTGAGCTATTCCCGCATCTGTCTGCCCCGCCGCCGCGTCACCGCGCCGTCGAAGTGAGCGCGGATATACCCACCCGCATCCGGCACGTCAAGCGTTCTGTGTGTCGGTTCCTCCACCTCGCCTGGCCAGCATGGAGAGGAACGCTCGGAAGTACACCACCGCGCTCCACACCGAGAACGCTCCCGACAGGTACACCAACACCTTGCCCACCTTGTTGTAGTCCACCGTCACCACCTGCCACCCCAAGTCCAACGGATGCACGTAGTGGACGCAGAGTGAAATCACCCCCACCAACTGCAGGCTCGTCTTCCACTTCCCCTCCTGCCCCGCCGCAATCACCATGCCCTCGCTCGCCGCGATGGTCCGCAAGCCGCTGACGATCAGCTCCCGCGCCAGCAGCACGATCACCACCCACGCCGCGATCCGACCCAGCCGCACCATCATCACCAGCGCCGCCATCACGATCAGCTTGTCCGCCAGTGGGTCCATGAACTTCCCCACCACCGTGATCAGGTTCCACTTACGCGCCAGGTACCCGTCCACCACGTCCGTGATGGCCGCCACCGCGAACACCACCCCCGCCATCAACGAGTAGTACGGGTCCGCGTCGTACGTGAACCACACGAACACCGGGATCAGCAGGATCCGCCCCAGCGTCAGCATGTTCGGCAGGTTCCAGAACTCCTGCACGAGGACGCTCGGCTTGCGCGCCGCCTTGCGCCTCGCCCGCTCCTCCCGCTTGCGCTGCCTCTTGGTGGCTCGGTCCATGAGCCCCCCTTCTAGCGGACTGGCAGGCTGATGAGGGCAAATCCTTCGCCACTCAACTCCACTGCCGTCTTCAGGACTTCTCCTCCCACCCCCTCCAACAGGCTCACCACCTTCGGCGTCAGGTTCCCCTGCCAGCCCACCAGGTAGGCCAACGGCACCGTCACCGCCGCCTCCATGCCCACCCGCACCGAACGCAGAGGCCCCGACAGGCTCAACAGCACCTTCCCGTTCCCCCTCAGGTGCACCAGGTCCAGGTCCGGAGCCACCTCCGAGGGCACCCGTCCGTTCTCGAACATCACCGGCTCCTCGAAGGCGAACAGGCACTCGTCCCGGAAGTAGGCCGACTCATCTCCCAGGTCCACCGCGTGGAACGTGCGCTGCTCGGCCGGCTCGATGAAGAGCACACCCCGACCCGTGGCTCGCACCACCCGCGCCGAGCCCTCTCCGAAGGGCTTGTCCGTCGTCCTCCCCCGGAAACGCTTCATCTCCGGCTTGAAGGCCAGCGAGCCCGTGAAGGCCACCAATCCATCCAGCCGCGTGAGCAGCTCTCCCTCCACTCGGGCCGAGAAGCCGCTGGCCCCCACCGTGAAGGGGCTCTCCGCGCTGGCGCCTCCCAGTTCCACCCCGAGTGCCAACTCTCCCAGGACCGGCACCGCCCCACCCCGCCAGGCTTGCTGCCCGGTCCCTCCCGAGACGGCAGCCAGGGGCATGGGCGGAGGCGTCGGTACCGCCGGCTCCACTCCCGCAAGCTGCTCCGGATGCGCCTCCAGGATCTCGGCCGTCTCGGGAGACGCCAGAACGGCACCCTCCACCTCGCTGACCGGCAACGGAGGAGGAACTGCTTCGACGGCCGCCTCGGGCGCACTCTCCAGTGCAGCCTCGGGCAACGCGAACTCAGTCGTCTCGATGGAGGGGACCTCCTCGACGGCCGCCTCGGGCACGCTCTCCAGTGCGTTCGCCGGCACCGCGAACTCTTCCGTCTGACCGCCGGGAGTCTCCTCATGCTGCGCGATGGCAGCCAGATCCTCCGGGTTCTCGGGCTCCGCAGTCAGCACCGGCATCCCGTCTTCCGAGACATCCTCCACCGAGAGCATCGGCAGGTTCGGCGCTGGGACCGGAGCCGTCTCGGCGATCTCCGCCATCGGAATGCCCGGCTCCTCGTCCACGGAGATGGCGAAGTCCGTGCCCTGTCCCGCGGCGGCGTTCGATGCGGCCATCACCGGGCCCTCGGCACCGGAGTATTCGCTCTCGGGAGCAGGCGGTGGGGCCTCCTCGGCGGCCATCGCGGCCTCAGCGCTCGGAGCAACTTCCTCGGGGGAGGCCTCCTGCGCCGGAACCGCGCCCTGCTGCGAGGAATCATCCAGCCCGAACTGCGCGCCCCAGTCGTCTTCGGCGGCCTGTGCGGGCGGCTCCTCGGGTACCGGTACCGGTGTACTCGACACTCCAGACTGCTCCGCAGCGGCCTGCTGCGCCGGAGGCTCCTCCACCACGTCGATCACCAGATCCGCGCCCGTGGGCGGTGGCGTCTCGTGCGTCGGCCCCCCACCCTGCCCCCGGCCCTCCTCAGCGCCCTCCGCGCTCCCTCGCGCCTTGACTGGCTGCGCCGGCGACGGCGCACGGCTGTAGCCCTCGCCCTCGATGGCACGGCCCATCTTCTCCGCCATCGCGTCGCTGCCGGCCTGGATGAAGTGCTCGCGCGCCCGGCCGTACTCACTCTGCTGCGCCAGCGCCAATCCCAGGTAGTTGTGCGCCTTCTTGTGGTCCGGCGCCAAATCCACCGCCACTTCGAACTCGCGCACTGCCCGCTGCAGCGCGTTCGTCTTCAGGTACACCAGGCCCAGGTTGACCCGCAGTGTCGGATCCACCGGGTTGTCGCGCACGAGCATCTCGTAGAGCTCCGCCGCCCGATCGAATTGCCCCAGCTTGAAGTACGCCAGCCCGAGAAGGTTCTGCCCCTTCTCGTTCTTCGGCTGCAGCTGGTGGGCGCGCTCGAGGAAGTCCTTGGCCTCGATCAGCTTGCCCGCTGCCAGCAGCTCTCCCCCCTGGTAGAGGAGGTGCAGGAACTCGTCGTCAACGGGACCCGACTCCTGCCCCGTCGCTCGCGTCGTCGCCATCGTTGGTCGCTTCGCGGGGCTCGTTCTGGGCGAGCCGCTCGCGCTCTTTGTAGTGGTAGTAGAGCTGGAGGACCTTGCGCACGTACTCCTGCGTCTCCTCGTAGGGAGGAATGCCCCCTCCGTTCCGGCGCACCGCGTCCGGCCCTGCGTTGTACGCGGCGATCATCTTCACCATGTCCCCTTCGAACTGGTTGGCGAGCACCCGCAGGTACCGCACCCCCCCGTCGATGTTCTCCTTCTCGTCGAAGATGTCCTTCACGTACATCTCCGTCGCAGTCTGGGGCATGAGCTGCATCAGCCCGCATGCTCCCTTGGGAGACACGGCGTTCGAGTCGAAGTTGCTCTCCGCGTGCATGATCGCGCGCACCAACGGAGCAGGAATCCGGTAGCGCTTCGCCGCCGTGACGATGTGCGGCTCCAGGTCCGCCGGAGCGCTCGCACGGCCTCGAACCGGAGCCGAGGGCGCCTGCGCCTGGGTGAAGGTGCCCTTGAGCCGCTTCGCTCGCTTGCCCCCCGGCGGAGGCACGTTCGTGTAGACGATCGTCCCGTCTTTCTCGACGTAGCGGTAGATGCCCTCGGCGGCAGCGGCCCCCATGGGGAGCATCAGCAAGGCTGTCAGGAGGGCGAGGCCAGGGCGCATGGCCCCCAAACCTTAGACGGCTGCTCGAAAGTCCTCAAGAAAACGCCTTGTTTCCAGCACTTACACCCATTAAGGCTCCGCCCATGCCCCAGCGCTTCGATTTCCTCGTCCTGGGTGGCGGGGTGGCCGGCCTCTCGTTCGCTCTCCAGGCTGCCCGCCATGGCTCCGTCGCGGTGCTCACCAAGCGCGAGCGCTACGAGAGCAACACCCAGTATGCCCAGGGGGGCATCGCTAGCGTGCTGGCCCCCACGGACTCCTTCGAGGCCCATGTCCAGGACACTCTCGTCGCTGGCGCCGGAATCTGCCACCAGGACGCGGTGGAGGTGACGGTGCGCGAGGGCCCTGATCGCATCCGGGAGCTCGTGGCGCTCGGCGCGGAGTTCAACCGGGCCGTGTCGGGCGAGTTCGATCTGACGCGCGAGGGAGGCCACTCGGCGCGGCGCATCATCCACTCCGGAGACATCACCGGCCGAGAGGTGCAGCGGGCCCTGCTGGCCGCGTGCGACGAGCAGAAGAACATCACCTTCTTCCCGAACACCGCCGCCATCGATCTGATCCTGGACCGGCGCCCCAGCCCGGGCAGCGGCAGCCGGTGCCTGGGCACCTACGCCCTCTCCGAGAGCGGGCACATCGAGACGTTCCTCGGCAAGGTGACGGTGCTGGCCACGGGCGGCGCGGGCAAGGTGTACCTGTACACCTCGAATCCGGACGTGGCGACGGGGGACGGGGTGGCCATGGCGTACCGGGCCGGCGCGAAGATCGCCAACATGGAGTTCTATCAGTTCCACCCCACCTGCCTGTACCACCCGGAGGCCAAGAGCTTCCTGATCAGCGAGGCGCTCCGAGGCGAGGGCGGCAAGCTCCGGCTGCGCAACGGGCAGACCTTCATGGAGCGCTACCACCCGCTCGGGGCGCTGGCGCCTCGCGACGTGGTGGCCCGAGCCATCGACGCGGAGCTCAAGCGCACCGGTGATGACTGCGTCTTCCTGGACATGACGCACCTGGGGCGCGGCTTCCTCTCCGAGCGCTTCCCCAACATCTACGCCACCTGCAAGGCCTTCAACATCGACATGGCCGTGCAGCCCATCCCCGTGGTGCCCGCGGCCCACTACATGTGCGGCGGCGTGGTGACGGATCTGAATGGCCGCACCTCGGTGGCCGGGCTCTACGCCATTGGCGAGGTGGCGCAGACGGGACTGCATGGCGCCAACCGGCTGGCCTCCAACTCGCTGCTGGAGGGGCTCGTCTTCGGGCACCGCGCCGCCCAGGTCATCGCCGAGGAGGCACGCAGCCTCCCGACGCTCCAGCACGAGCCTCCCGAGTGGGATCCCGGCAGCGCGGTGGATTCGGACGAGAGCGTCGTCGTCACCCATAACTGGGACGAGATCCGCCGCCTCATGTGGAACTACGTGGGCATCGTCCGCACGGACAAGCGGCTCATGCGCGCCCGGCGCCGGTTGGATCTGCTGCGCGAGGAGATCCGGGACTACTACTGGCGTTTCAAGGTGACCCGGGACGTCATCGAGCTGCGCAACATCGCCGACGTGGCCCACCTCATCGTCGACTGCGCCAGCCGCCGCAAGGAGAGCCGCGGCCTGCACTTCACGCTCGACTACCCGAACACGGACGAACATCACTGGCAGCGGGACACGGTCGTCTCGCGGGAGATCTGAGGACCGATGGCGCGCTCGCCTCGCATTCTCGATCCGTCCCCCGGGGAATCCCCGCCGCCGGAGCAGCCACAGTCAGCCCCACAGCCCCGTCCTCGCTGGACGCCGGTGTGCGGCACGCTCATCGCGAGCTGCGTCGTGCTGTACCTGCTGGGGCACAACCACCTGCTGCCCGCCCTCTCCTCCAAGCCGGATGGGATGGAGCTGGCTCAGAGCGGTATTCCGCTGGCGCTCTATGGCCCGCTCGTCCAGCAGGGTGAGTACTGGCGGCTGCTGAGCTGTGTCTTCGAGCACGGCAGCCCATTCCACCTGCTGTTCAACATGATGGTGGTGTACTCGCTCGGGTTCATGCTGGAGCGCAGCATCGGGAGCTGGCGCTTCCTGGGCCTGTGCTTCGTCACGGCGCTGGGAGGCTCGGCGCTCTCGCTCTTCGTCGACTTCGATCGGCCCATGGTGGGGGCCTCGGGGATGATCCTGGGCTGGGCAGGCGTCATGCTGCCCATCGCCACCGAGCAGGGACGGCGGCAGCTGGGCATCTGGCTGGTGCAGATGGTCGTCATCAGCCTGATTCCGGGCGTGAGCTGGGCGGGCCACCTCGGGGGCTTTCTGTTCGGGCTGCCCTGCGGTATCGCCTTGAAGCTCGGGCGAGCGGTCTATGCACGAGCGCTGCCGCTCATTCTCTTCATCACTGCGGTGGTGGCGATGTTCGCCGCCCACCCGGAACGGCGGTGGGGGTTCTGACATGGACGTGCGAACGGTGTGTGTCTTCTGTGGCTCGCGGCCAGGCTCGCGGCCCGAGTTCCTTGCCGCGGCCCAAGCCCTGGGTGAGGAGCTGGCTCGCCGCAAGATGACGCTCATCTATGGAGGGGCCAGCGTGGGCCTCATGGGCGCCTTGGCGGATGCGGCGCTCTCCGCGGGAGGACGGGCGGTGGGCGTGCTCCCCTTGAGTCTGCAGCAACGGGAACTCGGCCATCAGGGGCTGCACGAGCTGCACCTGGTGAACTCCATGCACGAGCGCAAGGCGTTGATGGCCAAGCGCGCGGATGCGTTCGTCGCGCTGCCGGGGGGCTTCGGCACCTTCGACGAGCTGTTCGAGATCATCACCTGGGGACAGCTGGGGCTGCACCAGAAGCCCATCGGGCTGCTGGACGTGGGCGGCTACTTCCAGCCGCTGATCGCCATGGTCCGCCGCGGCGTGGAGGATGGCTTCGTCCCCGAGGCGCACGAGCGCCCCTTCGCCGTGAGCGGCTCGGCGGCGGAGCTACTGGACCGGCTGCAGGCCGGCCCGACCATGCAGGTGACGGAAAAGTGGATACGCCGGACCGAGGAGACGTGAGCCTGGTCACGAGAAGAGGAATCTCCGCTTCTCAGTTCGTGTCTGCTTGCCTGGCACGGGCGATCTCCGCGCGGATCCACTTCCCGTAGAAGGACACGCTCGTGTACTCGGAGAGCTCCACGGAGCTGCCGTAGTACGTCTTGGCGATCCCCACCAGTTCCAACGTGCCTCCCTTCTCGCGCAGGCATGGCCCACCGCTGTCACCTTTACGGCTGTAGGCGGCCTTCTCTCTCACCAGCACGCGTTCCTTGGCTCTGTAGGGCTGCCGGAACAGGACCGGCTTGCCCACCAGGAACGTGCTTCCGCTCTCCTCAACACTCGCGATCTCGTTGGTACCCGAGCGCCGCAGCCCACGCCCTCCAAGCCCGTCATCCCCATAGCCGACCAGAGTCACGGGCTGGTTGTATTGGACCTGTTCCATCGCCAGCGGCACGGGCTTCACGCCAGCAGGCTTGTCCGCCAGGACGAGCACGGCGATATCCGCACGGCTCGACAGTTCCTTGTTCTGGCCGTCGTAGCGAACCTCGAGCTGATCGTGAGGCCTGACGGCGCCCATGTGCTCATGGGCCCGCGCCACCCCATCTGGTTCGTAGGTCACGATCTTGATCGTCGCCGTTGGCGAGCAGACGGTCGTATCAATCATCGTCCTGCCCTCACCGTCTGCGACAGGCAACGAATGGGGAGAACAGACGCAATGCCCCGCCGTCAGGACCAACCTCGGAGCCACGAGCACACCGCTGCAGGGCCCACGCCCCCCGTCAACGAGCACGGTCGCCAGATAGCGATTCCTCGTATCCACGGTGCTTTCCGAGACGATGGATTCGCCGGGGCCTGGCTGAATCTCGGCAGGAACATATTCTCGCGATGAACCGCCCGTGCCCGGCGCGGTCGCACGACAGCCTGCTCCCAGCACCAGCGCGGTGAGCATCCCTATGCAGGCGATCTTCGATGGCTTCCCAGGCATGTTCCCGCCCTCACGGCGTTGTCGTTGACCGTCGGAGCTCTTTTCGCAGCCAGTCTCGGTAGGGGTACGTGCTCGTGAAAGTCGCTCCCTCGCCGAGATTCCTGCTCGAGATGCCTACCAACTCGAGCCCAGCGGTGCTCGCTCGGAAACAGGGCCCTCCACTATCACTCCGATAGCGATGTCCTCCGGGCTGCGTGACCTGGACTCGCTCCGCTCCCGGTTCGAGGAACTTCTCCACCCTGTTGACGCAGAAGCGGCGCTCACTCCCGAAGAAGTCGCTGACCTCATCGTAGCCGTACCCCACGATGATGACGGGGGCGCCGACCTGAACCTCCTCATCCGCTAGCAAAGCCGTGGGCACCTCTTCTCCCAGCGGCTTCTCCAATTGAATGAGCGCCAGATCCGCACGGCTCGACACCACATGCCCCTGCCCGTCCATGAGCACTTCGAATGAGGGATGGGGATGAATCGAACCTGAGTACGTCCTCCCCTCCCCTCCCGATTGCTCCCGCCCTCCCTCCTTCCACCGCAGATAGCGAAAGGCCTCCACCGTGGCCGCCGTCGCACATGCGGAGCTATCGATGATCGTCCCTTTGTCGGCCTGGGGCGTGACAGTGCTCCTCCGCTCGCACACACAATGGCCAGCTGTGAGGACGAACAGCCGCCCGATGGCAACCCCTCCACAGGTTGTCCAGAACCCATCCCGAAGTCGGGCCTTCACCATCACCGCCGATGCGTAGCGATTGTCGACGTCGATCTGGCCCGCGAGCTCGATCAGCCGCTGCTCGACGAGCAGGGATTCAGGCTGCCCCGGCCCCAGATTCTCGAGCGCGACCACGGACTTCGAAGGGACACTCGATGCATCAGACGCTTCGGACCTGGAGGAGGGACACCCCTGGCACCCCAGGAGTCCCATCAGCAGCAGGATTGGGAGCTGCAGGAAGCAACCGGAGCTCCGCACGACCGCCTCAGCGCGCGTGCACTCGCAGCTCGGCGTGGCCCAGCGTGGAGGCCAGTCGCAGCTGCACGTGCGTGGCGCTGTCCGGAATCACCGGCGTGCCGTCCGGCAGAACCTTCGGGAACCGCACCCGGTAGGCCACCCAGAACACTCCCAGGTACGGATACATCGACCGCATGTCCAGGTTCGCCCGGCCAATGCGCTCGATGCTCACCGGCTCCACCTCCACCGATGGCGTCAGCATCACAATCCGCCAGATCGACTTGCGCTGCGCCAGATCCTCGAAGCGCAGATCGTTGACGTGCACGCCCAGGTAGAACTCATTGAACTGAGCCTCCTCCGCGTGCTCCTTCGCCAGCAGCTCCTCCACCCTCGCCTTCGGCAGGAACTGGAACTCCGCCAGCCGCCGCACCCGCGCCTCGCGGAACGGCGCCGTCTGGAACGTCGCCCCCGCGAACAGCCGCGTGTCAAAGCCGTCGTAGATCTCCGCCCGGTCCGAGAACCGGTTGAAGATCTCCTGGTACGCCTGCTCAGCCCGCCGATCATTCAGCTGCGGAGCCGGATCGCCAATGGTCGGAGGCGTCGTGGTGCAACCCGACAGCAACCCCAGCAACGCCGCGACGCGGAACCCCTTCTTCACGGGATGAAGTCCTTGCGGTTGAAGAGCGTGAAGAGCCGGTAGCCCGCGGCCTCGACCGCCTCGCGACCACCCTCGAGCCTATCCACCAGCGCGAACGCGCCCAGCACCTTCAAACCCTCGGCCTGTGCCCGCTCGATCGCCTTCAGCGTCGAAGCCCCAGTCGTCACCACGTCCTCGACGATCGCCACCGGCGCGTTCTGCCCCAGTGCGCTCAACCCCTCCACCCACTGCCCTGTCCCATGCCCCTTGGGCTCCTTGCGGACAATGAACGCCTCCAGCGGCGTCCCCGCCAGGTAGCTCGTCAGGCTCACCGCCGAGGCGATCGGATCCGCCCCCAACGTCAGGCCTCCGACGCCCACCGCCAGCGGCGCCTCGCGGATGATCGCGTCCAGCAGCAACCGCCCCACCAGGAAGTGCCCCTCCGCCAGCAGCGCCGTGCGCTTGCAGTCGATGTAGAAATCCGACTCCTTGCCAGAGGAGAGCACCACCTTGCGCTGCTCGAAGGAGCGCTCGGTGAGCAGCTCCAGGAGCCGCGCCCGATCCCGAGCCAGCGCGCTGTTCATCTACAGTCCCTCCAGGTACGCCACCAGCTCCGCCGAGTACCGCAGCTGCATCAGCAGCTCCGCCCGGCGGGACTCATCCAGCGAGGTGAACACGTCCGCCAACAGCGAGAGATCCTGGTTCAGCGACCCCAGCCGCTGCGCCGCATCCGCCGCCAGCTCGTCCGCGTCGACCTCTTCCTCCATCGACTCGGGCGCCAGCGAGTCGTCCGTCGCCAGCGCCTTCTCCAGCATGTCCCGCGTGGCCGCGCTCAGCCGCCCTTCCGCCTCCAGCTGATCACGCGTGGCCTCGAGCTGCTCGCGATCCACCGGGCTGGCATGGATGGCCGCCGCCAACGCCAGCAGCAGCGCATCCTCGTCCGACAGCGCCGTGTGGATGCGCACCTGCACGCGATCCCTCTTGAGGAACCGCAGCGCCGCCACCCGCCGGAAGCCGCAGACGATCTGATAGCGGTTCAGCCCGCTGGGACGCACGTCCACCGGGAACAGCAGCCCCAGCCGCGCCACATCCGTGGCCAACTTCGCAATCTCCCCCTCCGGACGGATCCGGAAGGTCGTGTCCCCTTCAATCTGCTCCAAGGGGAGCGAGGCCAGGATCATCTGGTTCGCAATGCGCGGCGGTCCTTCGGGAGCCCCGGAAGCCGACTCCTCCGAAGAGGCCTCGGACTCCTCCTGCGAGCCGTCCGCGGACGGCTCCGCGCCCGCCTCGGGCTGCCCCGGAGTGGATTCTCCGGCGCCCAGCAGAATGGCCTTCCCCGAGGGCTCGTCGGACCGTGCCTCCGAACCTGCAGGCACACCCTCACCCTCTCCCGGTGCCGGGGATGACTCCCCCGGCGCGTCCGGCTTCCCGTCCTCTCCGTCGTCCCTGTTCTCGGCGTCCATCGGCACCCCTGGCTCGATCCGGCGCCGTGCCGCTCACGTCACGGTGCCGGCAAGACGAAAGCCCGTTCTACCGGGCCTTCTTCTTCACCACGACCTTCTTCTTGGCACCAGCGCCCACGACGGGCGGGACTGGCGCGGTGGGCTCTCCCTTGGCCGGCGTCCCAGCAGCCCCGGCGGCCGTCCCGCTCCCTGCGGCGAGAGCAGGCGGCGGAGGAGGCGGCACGGGCTTGGCGGCAGGACGCGCGGCCGGAGGAGGCGGCGGCGCAGGACGGCTCGCGGCAGGACGCGCGGGAGCCGCCGGACGAGCCGGCACCGTGCTCCCTGGCCGAACCGTGGGACGCGTCACCGCCGGGCGCGAAACCGGCACACGGCCCGGCTCCACCTCACCCATGTCCACCCGGCCGCGGAAGCTGGCGCCGTCCACGATGATGACGCGCGGGGCGTGGATGTCGCCCACCATGCGGCCCTCGCGGGTGAGCTCCACGCTCTCGGTGGCGTTGATGTTGCCCACCACCACCCCGCTGACGATGGCGTTGCGCACCGCCACGTTCGCCTTCACCACGCCCGTGGTCTCCACGATGAGGGTCTTGCTGAGCGTCAGCTCGCCCTCCACGCGGCCACGGACCGTGAGATCCTCGTCACCCGTCAGCTTGCCGCTGATGAGGATGGACGGGCCCACCACCGTGTTGTTGCCGGCCGAGCCGGCCACGTCTTTCGCTATGGCCACGCGTCATCGCTCCTTCTGATCCATGTCGACGTTGCCCTTGAAGGAGGCGCCGTCGGCAATGAGGATGCGAGGGGCCTTGATGTCGCCCACCACGCGGCAGTCCTGCTTGAGCTCGACCTTGTCGCTGGCGACGATGTTGCCCGTCACCCGGCCGGCGATCTCCACGTTCTGCGTCTCGATGTCCGCCTCGACGACGCCGCTGCCCTCGACGTAGAGGCTCTCCTTCAGGGAGATCTTCCCCTTCACCGTGCCCTGGATGACCAGATCCTCGTCACCGGAGATCTCCCCGTCGATGACGATGCTCGAACCAATGACCGTATTCGCCATGAGTGTTGCACCCCTCCGAAGGGTTGTGCTTCGTCGTCCCTCGACGGCCGGGACTTGCTAGATGTCGTCCGGCAGCTTCACTTCCATCTCGATGGAGCCGTTGAACACCGCTCCATCCTCGATGACGACGCGCGGAGCCTTGATGTCGCCGGCCACCTTGGCCGACGCGTTGATGGAAACCCGGGCCGAGGCGTCGATGTTGCCGCTCGCCTCGCCGTTGATGGTCAGCTCCTCGGCACGGATGTCCGCCTGGACCTTGCCCGTGCTCTCGATGGTGAGGTGGTTCTTCAGGGCGATCTGCCCCTCCACCCGGCCCTCGATCACGAGATCTCCGCCTCCCGTGAGGCTGCCCTTGATGACGATTCCCTTGCCGATGATGCCCGTTTCGCCCTGTGCCATGCGGTGACCCTCGGAAGCGCCAATCGCTAAGTCCGCGCCCTGATTATGTCAGAGATGAGCGGAGATCCAGCCGGAGATGTCCCGGAACACCTCCTCGCGCCCCAGCTCGTTGAGAGGCTCGTGCAACATGCCGGGATACTCCTTGAACTTCTTGTCCGTGGACCCCACCGTCTCGAAGAAGGACCGCGCTGCCGCCGGCGCGGCCACTGCGTCGTTGGATCCGCAGAAGATGAAAATGGGTGCTGTCACCCGAACGGCCTGGGCCAGGGCCTCGGCCTGGGCCCGGGTGGATTCGACGAACCAGCGCGGCGTCACCGTGCGGATGTAGAGCGGGTCCTCCGCCGTGGCGCGGACGATGGCCGTGTCCCGCGTGAGGTGCTCGGGCTTGAGCTCGTTCTGGATGGGCAGCCAGGGAATCACCTTGCCTACCAGCTTCGCCGCCAGCAGCTTCGAGGCGGGGGGGACGATGGCCAGCTTGAGGTAGGGGGCTGACAGCACCAACCCCGCGGCCGAGTCCAGTCCGCCCCGCTCCGCCAGATGCGCCGCCATCAGCCCGCCGTGGCTGTGCCCGAGCAGGAAGGACTTCTGTCCGCCCGCCGCCTTGCGGACCCGCTCCCAGAAGAGCGCCAGGTCGTCCAGGTAGTCCGGCCACTTCTCGCAGTAGGCCCGGCGCCCGTCCGCCCGGCCGTGGCCGCGGTAGTCGAAGCCGTGGACGGCGAAGCCCTCGGCCACCAGCGCCTCGGTGACGGGGCGGTACCGGCCGATGTGATCGGCATAGCCGTGCGCGATGGCCACATGGGCCCGCGGCGCGGCGTCCGGAAGGTCCAATGTCCAGAAGAGCCGGAGGCGGTCCTTCGCGGTGAAGAAGCCCTCGTCGTGGCGCGCCATATCGGGCCGTGAACTTAGCGGCCCGCAGCCTCCGTGGACAGCATCTTCAGCTTCCGTTCGAGCTGCATCCGCTGGAGGGGGGGCTCGGCGGCCTCCGGGTCCAGCGTCAGCACGTCGATGGCACGGCGGAAGGCGGACACCGCGTCCGCACGCCGGGAGACCTGCCGGTAGGCATCCCCCAGGTGTTCCAGGATGACGGGCTCGTCCGGTTCCAGTTGCGTGGCCCGCTCCAGTGCCTCCACTGCGCGTTGGTACTCCCCGCGCTGGAAGTACACCCAGCCCAGCGAGTCCAGGAAGGCCCCCGTGTCCGGCCGCAATTCCAGAGCCCGGAGCACCAGGCGCTCGGCCTCAGGGAGATCCCGGCGCTTCTGCGCGAGCAGGTACCCGATGAAGTTCATGGCCGCCGCGTGCTCCGCGTTGATCGCCAGCACGGAGCGCATCTGCGCCAGGGCCTTGTCCGCGTCCCCCTGCAGATCGTAGGCGGAGGCCAGCGCATACAGGAGCGCCTCATCCCGAGGGCTTCGGGAGACGGCCTCGCGCAACAGCGTCACGGCCTCCGCGGAGCGACCCCGCCGGTGCAGGGTGGCGGCGAGCGCCTCGTACAGATCGGAGCCGGGGGTACGCGCCACGGCCTCTTTCAGCACGGCCTCGGCCCGTTCCGCGGCGCCGCTGCGCTCCAGCGCCCGGGCGTACTGCACCCTCAGGCCGGCATCGTCCGGGGAGTCCGCCAGGGAAGCCTCGAAGAGTGCGAGCGCGTCAGCATGCTGTCCCGCTCGAGAGAGACACCCTGCCCGGCGCGCACGCACCTCATCATAGAGCTCGGAGGACTCGGGGACCTCGGCATAGGCGGCCGCAGCCTGGGAGTAGTGCCGCTGCCGCTCATGCACCAGCCCCGCATAATAGGAGATGCGGGGCTCCTTCGGCCGCCCGCGCCGGGCCATGTCCAGCACGTCGGCGGCGGCCGCCGTCTCCTTCGAGGCGAGGAAGGCAAAGGCCACCCGCACCGTGAGTTCGGGATCGTCGGTGATCGACAGCAACCGGTCGAAGTACGCCCGCGCCCGAGTGGCGGAGCCGAGCTTGAGGGCAATCCGCCCCGCCGACAGCAGCACCTCACGGTTGTCCGGGTCATGCTCGAGCGCCCGGGCCAGGCACTCCTCGGCCTCGGCGGAGCGCCCGCTGGCGTCGTACAGCCGCGCCAGGGTGATGGAGACCTCCACATCCCCCGGATCCCGCTCGAGAGCGTGGGCAAGCAGCTTCTCCGCGCGGTTCTTGTCCCCGCGCTCGGCCAGCGCCAGTCCCAGGCGGCGATACCCGGAGGCCTCCCCCGGGAGCGCCGCGGCCAGTTCCTCCACCACCTTCACCGCCTCCTCCGGCTGCTTGGCTTCCAGGTGGAGCTGGGCCAGGACGAGGTACGCCTCGGGCTCGCGAGGCTTGAGCGCCAGGGCCCGGCGCAGGTGCATGCGGGCCTTCGAGTATTTCCCTGCCTCCAGCAGCACGCGGCCGAGCATCACGTGGGCCGGGTAGTACCGGGGCGACACGTCCACGGCGCGGCGCAGCTCGCTCTCCGCCTTGGAGAGGTCCCCCAGACGGGCGTACTCCTCGCCGAGCTGGGTGAGGAGGTACGGATTGCCCTCGTCCGTGGCGAGCGCCATGCGCAGTTCGTCCGCCGCCGCGCGATGCGAACCCGCGTGGTGCAGCAACTGGGACTGAAGGAAGTGCGCGTAGCTGGCGGGCGAGGAGAAATCATCCCGCTCGGCCCCCGCATCCACGGCCTCACGCATGGCCTCGCGGTCCACCTTGGGGCGCTTCGGCGGCGCGGCGGCCGCGGAGAGGCCCGCGAGGAAGAGCAGCGGCACGGCTCGGATGGCACGAAGGGAGCGCACGCTGGTCCTCATTGTAGCGCGTGCGCGCCCGCTGCGCAGTCCGTCAGCTCAGGGTCGCGATGGGAGCCCCGAGCCTGTCCAGAATCTTATCCACCGGATCGCTGTCCAGGCTCACGTCCGCGACCGCCTGCTGGTACGCCAGCCCCGTCACGTGCTGCATCTCCGGCAGCAAGCGGTGGATGACGGTCCGCGCCCCCTCCACATCGCACTCGGGGAGCATGATGGCGAACACCCCCGAGCCCATGTGGGCCACGGCATCCGGGGTCCTCAAGAGCTTGCGCAGCACATCCGTGGCGCCTTTGGGCATGTCGGCCTGAGGCCGCTCCGGCCGCAGCACAGCCACGCACATGTGCCGGTGGTAGCGGCGAGCCTTGGACACCTCCACCTCCAGCTTCACCAGCAGGCCGCGCTTGTCGTACAGGTTGGTGCCTGGATCGCCTCCCATGCGCACGGACAGCGCGCCGCTCCGGTCGGGCTCACCCAGTCCGCCGGGAGGTGCCTTGAGCGCCCGCTCGGTGCGATTGAGCAGCTCCATCGCATTGAAGGGCTTGCTCATGTAGTCCACGGCGCCCAGGTTGAGCGCGCGAACCTTCTCGGCCACACCCTGATGCGCCGACAGGAGAATCACCGGGATGTGCGCCGTGTCCGTGGAGGACTTGAGCGCCACCGTGGCCTCCAGGCCGTCCAGCTTGGGCAGGAACACGTCCATCACCACCAGATCCGGCCGCAGGTTGCGCGCCTTGGCCACACCTTCCTGGCCGTCGCGCGCCACCTCCACGCGGTAGCGCGAGCGCAGCACCTCCGCGAGCACTGCGGCGATCTCCGCCTCGTCCTCCACCACCAGCACGCGCGGCTGCTGCGGCTCCATCAGCGGCACCGGCGTCACCGACTTGCGCGGCGCCTCCTGGGCCATGGGCAGCGTGAAGACGAAGATGCAGCCGCCCTCCGGCGAGTTCTCCGCCCAGATCTCTCCGCCGTGCAGCTCGACGAACTCCTTGCAGATGGCCAGCCCCAGCCCCGTGCCCTTCGGCCCGTGGCGGTAGCGGTCGAACACCAGGTGCACCTCGTCCGGAGGAATGCCCGGTCCATCGTCCTGCACGGTGATCTTCACCGCGTCCCCGTCCGGACGCGTCAGCCGCACCGCCCGCACCACCACCTGCCCCTTGTCCTTGGCGTGGTGGATCGCGTTCGTGATGAGGTTCTGCAGCACCTCGTGCAGCTTCACCTCGTCGCCAATGAGCATCAGGCTCACGCTGGCTTCCGCGCGCAGGATGATGCCCCGCTGCGCGGCCAGGATGTTCAGCTCCGTGGTGCTCTCGCGGCACAGCTGCGCCATGTCCAGCTTGCGCGGCTCGATGGACAGCCGCGCCGCCTCGCCCTTGCCCTTCTCCAGCAACGACTCGACCAGGCCGAGGATCTTCCGGCCCTGGCGGATCATCGCCTCCACGGACATCTTCTGATCCGCGGTGACCTGGCCCTCCAGCAGCAACCGCCCGTGGCCCAGCAGCACCTGCAGCGGAGCGCGCAGGTCATGGCTGCACACCGCGATGATCTCGTCCTTGAGCCGGTTCAGTTCCTTCAGGCGACGGTTGGCATCCGAGAGCTCGCGGTAGCGCTCCACGTACGCCAGCTCCAAATCCTCGCGCTTGCGCTTGACGGCCGTGTGCAGGCGCGCGTTGCGGATGGAGTTGGCCAGCACTCCGGCCACCGCCTGCGCGAAGGCCTGCTCATCCCGCCCGAACGTCGTGCCCGCCCGCGAGTGCCGCAGGAAGAGCGCGCCCAGCAGCTCGTCCTGGCACACCAGCGGCTGCACCAGCACCGAGTGCACTCCCACCGCCAAGATGTTGGGCCGCACCTCGGCCATCAACGGATCGTTCTCCGCCCGCTCGATGAGCACCGGCTGGCGCGTCTCCAGCGCGCGGCGCAGCTCCGGATAGCGTGAGATCTCGATCTCGAGCTGCACCAGCGTCGGATCCTCCTGCGTGGCCACCACCGTGCCGGTGCGAGCGTGCGAGCCCTCCACCAACACCACCGAGCAGCGATCCGAGCCCGTGACGCGCCCCACCTTGTCCACCGCGATGCGGAGGATGGCGTCCAGCTCCAGCGAGCTGGTGGCCGCCTCGGTGATCTCCAGGAGCATCCCCATCCTCAACCGGGTGCGCTCCTCCGTCTCTCGCAGGCGGCCCGCTCGCAGCGCAGCCTCCAGCCGCGGCACCATCTCCTCCGAGCCGCGAATCACTCCATCCAGCGCCAGCTTCTTCAGCGCATCCGCCGAGCGCGAGCGCGTCCCGTCCGCCAGCACCGGCACATTGCGCAATTGGGCGATGTTGCGGATGCCCTCCAGCGTCTCCGCCGCGCGCTTGGCCGCCGTGGTCAACAGGATGACCTCCGGCTGGAGGCTGCCCGCCACCTGGGGCACGCCCTCCATGTCATCCGCGATGGCGCACTGGAAACCGCTCTCGGAGAGACGCGAAGCCAGCACCTCACTGGCCGTTCGCGCACCGATCACCAGGACTCGACCGCGCTGCTCCGGCGACACGGTGACTCTCAAGGCATTCCCCGACGAGAAAGAAATGGACTCCGGGCATTCCGCGCGTGAGCCCTCATGTTGACGAATCGAATCATGCCGTTGAACCCGCTCGCGGACTAGCGGACGGCAAGGTGCCGTCCGTGGACCAAGAATTGAGAGGGTGGACGCGAAGCGTATACTCCGCCGCCGTGCGTCCTTCGCGAATCTTCCCGCCGCTCAGTCTCATGCGGACCCCGCTCCTCGCGGCGACCCTCGTGTTTGCGTGCCTCGCCCGCGCACAAGCCAAGAACACAGGGGACACTCTTCCCCCTGTTTCCCCACCCACCTCGGCAGTACCGACAACAGTAAAATCCGCTCCGGCTGGCAATGACAAGCAGGCAGGCTCTCAACCGTTCACTGCTCCCGCCCCTTCGGAGGGACACAGCCCCTCCACCCTGCACAACGCGTGGACGGCGCCCGCCAACCTGCGCCTCACCTCCAGCGCGGTGGGAGGCGTGGGCCTGCTGCGCGTGGCAGGGGCCGACCTGGGGGCCCGAGGCCTGCTGCGCTTCTCGCTGACCGGTGAGTACTTCAAGAATGGCAGCTTCCCCGTGCGGGACGCGGACAACAAGCGCACGGCTGGCACCTTCGCGCTCGCCTATGTGCCCTTCGAGTTCCTCGAACTGTCCGCCTCGTACACCGCTTCCTCCAACAGCAACTCGCGCTCGTCCCCCAACCTGATCCAGGCACTGGGAGACGTGACGCTGGGCGCCCGCGGCTCGCACGAGTGGATCCCCGGCCTGTGGGCCGGCGTCGATCTGCGCGCCCTCTTCTTCTCCGGCGTGGGGGACCAGAACGTGGATCGGGCGGCCTTCGGCTTCGCGCCGAGGGTGATCGCCACCTATGAGCTGCGCAGGCTCAACCCGAAGCTCCCGCTGCGGGCCCACGGCAACCTGGGCCTGGTCCTGGACGGGACGGGAGATCTCGTGAGTGACACCCGCCTCAATGCCTCCGAGGAGTACGCGCTCAACGTCAACCGCTTCAACCGCCTGGCGCTCGCGCTGGGAGTGGAAGCTCCGTTGCGCGGGGTGACACCGTTCCTCGAATTCAATCTGGCCTATCCGCTGGGCGTGGGCGGTGATGGGCTGGTGGCTCCGGACGGGCAGACCGTCTCCGCGGCCAGCGCGGCCTTCAAGACATTCAACCTGGGCGCCAAGGTCACCGCCGTACGCGATGTCACCTTCAGTGTGGGTGCCGAGTTCGGGCTCACGCGCGCCGTGGGCCTGGGTGTACCGGCCACTCCGCCCATCAACCTCTTCTTCGGCGCTGCCTACACCGTGGATCTGCTCGACCGTCCCGAGACGCGGCTCGTTGAGGTCGTCCGAGAGGCGAAACCGGATGCCACCCAGGTGGTCCAGAAGACTCCGACGACTCCTCCTCCTTCCCCCACTCCAACGCCCCAGGCGCCTCAAACGGGGCAGGTGTCGGGCGTGGTCCTCGACTTCACGACCCGCAAGCCGATCGCGGGCGTCCTGGTGACGGTGCCTGGCGCCGGACTCCCTCCGGTGGCGACCGAGGCAGGGACCGGACGCTTCCTCACCCATCAGCTGCCAGCTGGCCCCATCCGGCTCTCCGCCCAGAAGGAAGGCTACCGGCAGTCCGAGCAGGACCTGCGGGTCACCGCGGGCGACACCGCCACCGTGGAGATGCTGCTGGAGGCCGAGGCCCGCCCGGCTGTCTTCACCGTCTCCACCACCGCGCAGAAGAAGCCGGTGGCGGCCACGGTGAGCTTCCAGGGTCCGAAGAGCCAGGAGCTTCCCACGTCCGACTCTGCCTCCGCGCCCGCGAAGATCGAGCTGCCCGCCGGCCACTATGTGGTGAACGTCGTGGCGAAGGGATTCCTCGCACAGACACGGGACGTCCAGGCCTCCGACGGCGCCACCCAGGCGCTCTCCTTCGAGCTGGAGCCGGAGCCGAAGAAGAAGCTGGTGGAGGTGAAGGAGGACCGGATCGAGCTGGCCCAGCAGATCCAGTTCGGCGCCGGCAAGGCGGTCATCCTCGCGGAGAGCCAGCCGCTCATCTCGCAGGTGGTGGACACCCTCGTGCGAGGGGGCATCAAGCGCGTGCGCATCGAAGGCCACACAGACAACCAGGGCGACCCGGCAGTCAACCTGCAGCTCTCCAAGGATCGGGCGCAGGCGGTGGCGGCGGCGCTCACGAAGGCCGGAATCGACGCGTCGCGTCTGGAGGTCGCGGGGTTCGGAGACACGCGCCCCATCGCCCCCAATCTCACCCCCCGAGGGCGGGAGCTCAACCGGCGCGTGGAGCTGCTCATCCTGGAGAAATGATCCCGAGGCCCGGCACGCGGTAGAGTCGGGGGCCATGAAGGACACCCTCCGACTGACGCCCTGGCGTGCCGCGCTCCTCCCCTTGTCGTTTCTGGCCCTCTCCTGCGGAGGCGGTACCCCCAAGCCGCCCCCGAAGGATCCCCCCCAGGCCACACTGACGGTGCCCAAGCCCAACACCGCCGGGCAGAAGCTCACGGTGATGGTCAGCGCCACCGGCTGTGACACGATCCAGAGCCTGTCCATCTACGACCGGGAGGACTTCCTGAAGTCCGTGGCCTACAGCGGGCCCGGTGCCGTGTCGGTGGATCTGGCCATCAACGAGATCAAGTACACCCGAGGCATCGCCGCCAAGCTCTCGCTCTACGCGCGGGTGGTGTGCTCCGACGGAAGGCAGAATGACTCGCAGCCGGCCGCGGCCACCTTCTTCCCGGCCGCCGAGGTCATCGAGGCCCCGCTCAACACCCAGTTGGTGACCGACAACTTCGTCACCGAGGGCACCCTGCCCCTCATCTACTTCCTGGGCTGCGGCAACCTCGAGGGCGGCATCCCCACGCTCTTCCTCGTCGAGAAGAACAACGGCGTGCGCAAGCAGAAGAGCATGCCGTTCCTCTGCACCAACAGCACCGTCATCACCCCGAAGAATCCGACGACGAAGAAGCGCTGGGTGTGGACGCCCCAGGCGGGCGCCATCGCTATCGACGAGAACCTGAACATCTCCGGCCAGATCGACATCCCCCTGGATCAGCTCTCCGTGGCGGAGGATGGAGACGCAGTCATCACCGATACGGGCTCCGGCGGTGGCGAGAATCTCGTGTACCGCATCAGCCATCAGAACGGCGCCATCAAGTGGACCTATACGCCCCGGGGCTTCGTCATCTCCCCGCCCCTGACGCGCGCGGACGACGTGATGATCGCCAGCATCACGACGACGGGAGCGCCGTCCGGCCGGGCGAACATCTACGTGTCGCGCGTGGACTATGGCCGGCAGAACCCCGCGACGGGAGGCATCGAGCTGGGCGCCTTCATCATGAAGACGGTGGCCAGTGACATCACTCCCACCTCGGCTCCGCCGACCGCGTTCAACGCGAACGGCAACCTGCTGTACATGGCCTTCGCCGGCGTGGGAGGCATCACGCAGGTCTTCGCGTGCAAAACCGAGGCGAATGGGTGCACGGACACAGCGCAGCTCTGGGCGGAGCCCCCCACGCTGAAGAAGCCCATCGTCGCCCTGGTGCCCTACGGCGCCGGAAGCCGGATCGCGGCCATCGCGGCTCAGCAGGTCTGGTTCCTCGACGCGAACAACGGCGCGATACTCAACAAGGGAGGAGTCGACAACCCGCTCATCCCCAATGGCGGCCTGGTGGTGCTCGGAGTCCAGTCCGGCGGCCCTCCGTATGCCCAGTCCTTCTACTTCCTCACGGGCTCGGCGCCGACGGAGAACCTGCCGTCTCCGCAGCCGCTGGAGATCGTCGCCACGGATGATCCCGCCAAGGGCGAGCTCTATCGCTACGAGATCAATTCCGGCAGCATCTCCGTCGCGATCGATGACGCCGGTACGCTCTGGATGCGCCGGGGCGGAGATATCGTGCGCCCGCTGTTGCCTCCCGAGTACCGGCAGGTCAGGCCCGTCACACCGTAGGCGGGCGGGCGAGGTGCGAGAGGGTTGAAGTACGCTCTCGCCAGGGTCCCTCCTGGAAAGAACTCGTGAGAAAGGTCTCTCTCGCACTCGCCCTGGCGCTCGTGCACTGGGCCTGTAAAGCCGAGACGACTCCCAGCCAGGGACAGCAGGGAGTCGTCGACCTGAGAGGCTGGCACTTCGAGCGCCAGGGAGCGGTGACCCTTGGCGGTGAGTGGGCCTTCGATTGGCTGCGGCTCGAGGACGAGCCCTTGCGCGAGCGAATCCACGACGGCTACGTCCCGCCGCTCACGTGGAGCGGGCTCTCCTTGCGCGGCACCGAGCTCCCCGTGGAGGGCTACGCGACCTACCGGCTGAAGGTGCTCCTCCCTTCCGAGCCGCAGCACCTGCTCCTCGCGACCAGCCCCGCCGACAGCGCGTATCGCCTGCGCGTGCTCGACTCACGTGGCAATACCTTGAGCATCTTCGAGTCCGGCACCGTCGGCACGACACGCGAGTCCACGCGGATGCTCGCGCGCCCGGGGCACATCCCGATCGATGCCTCGGACGAGATCACCCTGATCCTACAGGTCAGCAACTTCCAGATGGCGCGAGCCGGGCTGTGGCTGCTGCCCGTGCTGGGAGATCGGCCCGCGCTCGAACGAGCGTGGGAGTACGAGCGCTATCTCGAGCTGGTCCTGGTCGGCATGTTGCTCATGATGGGGCTGCATTTTCTCACGCTGTTCTCCATGCGCCGGGACGAGCGGGCCCCGCTCTGGTTCAGCCTCTTCTGCTTCTCGATGGCGTTCCGAACCCTGCTGCTCTGGCGCTACTTCGAGGAGGTCCACCCCGAGACAGAGCTCGGCCTCTTCATCCTGCGGCTGGAGTACCTGGATCTCCCTGGCATCGTCGCGTTCTTCGTCCTCTTCCTGTCGGAGATCTTCACGATCCGTCCCAGATGGTTCGTGCGGATGACGGTGGTGGTATGCCTGGGGTTCGCGGCGCTCGCGGTGGTCACCCCACCCCAGGTGTTCACCGCGGGCCGGAACGCGCTCCAAGCGTTCCTGCTGTTCGGACTCGGGTGCCTGGCCGTGTCGCTCGTGCTCGAGGCCGTCCGTGACAAGAACCGTCTGGCCGCGGTGATGCTGGGCGCGCTCGCGATCTTCATCACCGCCGTGCTCCATGACATCCTCGCCGAGCACCAGATCATCCACAGCAGCTTCAGCGCGCACGCGCTCGGCGGGAGCTGCTTCCTGTTCATCCAGTCCGCGCTTCTGTCGATCCTCAACCAGCGCATGCGCCGCGGCCTGGAGGATGCGTCCTCCCGCCTCAGCTCCCAGAACCGCGAGATGGCCGTGCTCAACGAGGATCTCCGCGTGCAGGTGGCGGTCCGCTCCCGATCGCTGGCCAGCACCCTCCACGCACTCCTGGTCGCGACACCTCGGGCCGTCGAGCCCAAACCCGGCCTGATCGTCGCCCATCGCTACGAGCTCGAGCGGCACCTGGGCACGGGCGGAATGGGGATGGTGTTCTCGGCGAAGCGGCTCTCGGACCAGCGCCGCGTGGCGCTCAAGCTCATCGCCAACTCCTACGTGAGCAATCCCACGGCGCTCGCCCGGCTCGCGCGGGAGGCCGAGACCGCGGCGGCCATCGATCATCCCAATGTCGTGCGAGTGCTCGACATCGATCTCGATGAGCAGGGCGCGCTGTTCCTGGCCATGGAGCTCGTGGAGGGTCGGGATCTGGAGTCTCAGCGCTCGCGCTTCGGCGAACTCGCGTGGGCACTTCCCCTGCTACCCCAGATCCTCAAGGCGCTGCGGGCGATCCACTCCGGTGGCGTGCTCCACCGCGACCTGAAGCCGAGCAACATCCTGCTCTCGGACGGAGTCGTGAAGGTGGTGGACTTTGGCATCGCACGCCCGATGCGGGAGGAGTCGGGAGGCCGCGTCACCGTGGAGATGACCCAGGAGAGCTCCACCCACGAGATACAGTTGACCCGTGCCGGGAGCATCCTCGGCTCCCCGCCCTACATGGCTCCCGAGCTGGCCGATGGCATGGAGAACTCGTCCAAGGCCTCGGACATCTTCTCGTTCGGCTGCATCGCCTATGAGCTCCTCTGTGCCAGGCGCCCCTTCGAGAAACCGCTCGTGCTCGAACGGCCGGTGGAGCGACTGGAGCAGACAGCGCCTCCCCTGGGCTCGCTCTGTCCGAGCCTCGACGGGCACCTCGCGAAGTTGATTGATTCTTGCCTGCAACGAGCAGCCCAGCGCCCTTCGATCGAGGAGCTGCTCGCGGCCTTTGCACTCTCGGACTCGGTTCAGGCTCGTCCGTAAATGGGATCGGAAGTCCCGATTTCGAGCAGATTCATCCAGCGGACTGGCCTCGGAATGATGGGCCAGTCGTGGCACTCTCCTTGCCTGTCCCCACCTGCGCATGTCTCTCTTCCAGGAAGTCCGGCTCGCCCTCCGCTCAACGCTCCGAGAGAAGGCGTTCACCACCGTCGTCGTGACCACCCTTGCGCTGTCGATCGGTGCGACCACGACCGTGTTCAGCGTCGTGTACCAGGTGCTCTGGCGGCCCTTGCCGTACCCGGAAGCATCCCAGCTGGTTCGGCTCTTCCAGACCACCACGCCTGGCGCGGGAGCAGGTCCGCACAAGGACCGGATACGCATCACCCTGCCTGTCTGGAACGCGTGGCGGGCAGAGGCGCGAAGCTTCTCCCGGATCGAGGGCTTTCGAGCGGAGAGCTCCTCTCTGAGTGGGACGGATTCCGATGAGCGGCTCAAGGTGGGGCGGGCATCCGCCGGACTCTTCCCCATGTTGGGAGTCCAGCCTGTCCTGGGACGGCTCTGGGAGGCGGACCTCGAAGTGCCAGGACGCGACCGCGAGCTCGTCCTCTCCCATCCGATCTGGCAGCACCTGTACGGAGGAGATCCCTCGGTCCTCGGCCGCAGCGTCCTGCTGAACGACCAGGTCCACACGATCGTCGGAGTCCTCCCCGACAGCTTTCTGTTCGAGCCGGAGATCGATGTCTGGAAGCCGCTGGCGCTCGACCCGAAGACAGAGCAGTCCAGCGCGCTGCGCGTCGTGGGGCGTCTGCAACCGCACGTCTCTCCCGAGCAGGCCCGGGCCGAGCTGGTCCAGTTGGCCCTGAGCGCCGAGGGCGTTCCCGGAGAGAAGCTCACCGGGGCGAGCATGGAACCCCTCCATCAGTTCTGGGTCGAGCAGTCCTCCTCCCAGTTGGAGATCCTCACCGGAGTGGCTGGGTTGCTGCTGCTGCTCGGGTGCGCCAACCTCACCAACCTGCTGCTCGCGCGCGGCAGTGCTCGTGCGCACGAGATGGCCGTGCGCATCGCCCTGGGCGCGAGCAGGGCGCAGCTGATCCGGCTGCTGCTCATCGAGAACCTGGTCCGAGCACTGCTCGGTGGCGCTGCGGGGTTGCTCGTCGCACTGTGGGGGCGGGGACTGATGGACACGTTCATACCGTCCCAGTTCGTGTCGGGTCCTGGCCTCGAGCCCTTCGTCCTGGTGACTGCCGGGCTGATCTCGATCGCCACTGCTGTGCTGGTGGGGTTGCTACCTGCGCTCCACGCGACCCGAGGAGACGGACAGGCGGCGCTCGCTCCCGTGGCACGGGGCTCCCGGAGTGCCTCGGTAGGCGTGGCCAGGTCCGTGCTCGTCGTCGTCCAGTTGGCGCTGGCCCTGGTGCCGCTGGTGGGCACCGGCCTCATGCTCCGCACGGTCTGGAAGCTCCAGGATGTTCCCCTGGGCTTCGAACCGGAGGGTGTCACTGTCGGCGAAGTCTTCGTTCCCGTGGACCAGTACGCCAACGAGGAGGCGGCGGTCACCGTCGCCCGGGATCTCCTTGCCCGGATCGAAGCACTCCCGGGCGTGACAGCGGCGGGATTCACCGTCAACCTCCCCTTCTCCGGGGAGATCTGGCGGCAGGCCACGAACTTCCGCGTCCTGGGCGATGCCGCCTCCAGCGAGACGACAGCCCAGGCCGGGTATGTGCCCGCCACGGACGGCTACTTCAAGGCGCTCGGCATTCCTCTAAAAGAGGGCCGCCTTCCGAGCGCCCTGGACACGATGCACAGCCCCCGCGTCGTCGTCGTCACCGAAGCCTTCGTGCGCCGCTACCTCCCCAGCCGGAGTGCGCTCGGGACCCGGATCCAGCTGAACGTGGATGGGGACGTCGAAGAGCCTCGCGAGATCGTCGGCGTCGTCGGGGACGTGCCCATGGAGCGGCTCTCGGTGGCTCCGGCGGGGGACATCTACGTCCCCCTGGGACAGGACATGCGCAGGACCCTGGGTCTCGCCGTGAAGTCCCAGCTCCCCACCGGTCAGCTCATGCCGCTGCTGCACCAGCAACTGCGCGCGGCGGACTCCCGGCTCCGGCTGGTCAGGGTACGCCCGATCGCGAACATCGTGGAGGACAGCTACGCCCGGATGCGCGTGGTGGGTGAACTCCTGGGCGCCTTTGCGCTGCTGGCGCTGGTGCTGGCAGCGGTCGGCCTCTACGGAATCCTCGCCTTCTGGGTGGCACAACAGACCCGCGAATTGGGGATCCGTCTGGCGCTGGGAGCGACACCCTCAGGACTGCTTCGGAGGGTCATCGGGCAGGGACTGCGGCTCACTGGCTTTGGCCTCGTCGCAGGGCTGGTGGGCGCGGGGCTCCTGGCACGGGCCCTCTCCGCGATGCTCTATGGCGTCTCCACATATGATCCGCTCATCTTCGTATGTGCGCCCGCGATGATGCTGCTCATCGCGCTGGCCGCGAGCTGGCTCCCAGCCACGGCCGCCATGCGCGTGCCTCCGAACGAAGCGCTCAAGCGGGACACGTGATCCGCTGGGCATCAAAAGGCCTCGCCGAGGTTCAGGTAGAACGACAGCTCGCTGCCGTACGCGACATCGAGCCGGAGGTTCACCGGCACGTCGGCCATGGGCGCCAACCGCAAGCCCGCACCCGCCGCAGGCTTGAGGTTCGACAGCATCGCCCCATCCAGGCTCCGCCCCACGTTGCCGACCGAGGCGAACACCACCCCTCCCACGCGCCAGAACAGGGGACTGCGGTATTCGGCCTGCAGGGCCAGGTGCTGCCTGTCTCGGAAGCGGCCCTCGAAGTAACCACGCATCATCTCGCTGCTGCCGAGCTTCCCCGTGTCGTAGAAGGGCGGCTCACCGCTTCGCAGCTCGACGAGCGCGTGCAGGGCGACGACGTGCTGGGCGTAGGGCATCGTCCAGTAGCTTCGGCCGTCGATGCGCACCACGTTGAACTCCGTGGTCGAACCCCACGCTGGCAGGGCCATGCGCGCCTGCACTCGAATCAGCGCGCCGCTCCGCGGGTACAGCGTGCTGTCCCGCGTGTCCCAGAGCGCCGAGACGCCCAGCTGAACCGTCGTTCCTCCACGAGCTCCGGTCACGCCGCCCTGATCGAGCTGTCCTCCCTGAACTCGGCCGTCAATCTCCGCGACCTGGAGGCGGCCACTCGGCCCCACGTACAACGAGGGAAGCACCCGCCACTTCGGGCTGAACTCGAGCTCGTAGTAGGTCGGGGTGTAGGGCTCCTCCGCCTCCGCCCGGGTCTCGCTCCCCACTCCGAAGAACCGATCCGGGAACTTGGCCGCGCTGAGCGTCCCTCCCAGGTGCAACCGGTCATCCAGGGCGTACACGTCGGACGAGAGAATGATCGAGAACTGCTTGCGCAGGCTGGCCGCACCCGCCAGGAGGACCTGTGACTCACGGCGCCCGCTGTGCTCCGGCGGCTGGTACACGAGCGCGGCCGCGCCCCCGAGCAGCCAGCTCGTCTCCGGTTGATACGCAGGGAGCGCGAAGGGCACCACGCCCAGCCGGCCACTCCCCTCTTCCTGCCTCTCCAGCGCCGGCTCCTCGGCCCATGCGACGGCGCATAGGAGCAGGACGGTGACGATCGTTCCCCTCATGTCACGCTCCCTCTCCACTCAGACGTTCTCGTCGAGCCAGTCGAACAACCGCTGTGCCGCGAGCGCGACCGATCCCGCCTGGCAGTGCAAGGGCGCGGCCTCCTCCTCCGTGAACATCATGAGGTGCTTCGGCCCCTTCAGCGCGTCGTACAACTTCTGGGACTGCCCGGGGCTCGCATCCTCCGCGGTGCCCTCCATGATCAGCACGGGGCAGGAGATCTTCTCGATGATGGGCGTGTTGTCGAACTCGGAGAGCTTCTGGAAGACCTGTGACGGAGAGCCTGCTCCGTGCTTCCACTGCACGTCTCGCAGCCAGTACGCCGCCGTTGGCCACCCATCCGCGAGCCGGTGGATCGCCCGATCGAACAGCTCCGGCTGCGAGCGCAGCAGGGAGAGGACTCCCGGTAGGAAGCGCTCGAAGTGGGCGCACGTTGCCTCCCACCAACTCAGGACTCCCGGGTTCGCGATGCACAGCGCGATCCGCTGATCGAACGCCGCCGCACGCGGAGCCAGCGCGCCTCCGAAGGACAGGCCCATGAGGAGGATCCGCTTGGGATCGACTCCCGCGATCCGCTCCGCGACATCGACCACCGGGCTCACCGCGCGCTCCCAGTCCGGGCGGAAGGTCAGCCCCTTCTCACGCAGCGACCTGCCCTGTCCTGGCCCGTGAAAGATGAGCGCGTGGTAGCCCCGCTTGCAGGCCCCGTCGTAGACCCACTTCGTCTCCTCGGGCCAGGCGTGCAGCCCCTGATGCATCAGGAGCACCGGAGCGGACGGCTTCGCGTGCGGCGAGCGGATGAAGTAGGCCGGCAGAGAGCTGCCTTCGTAAGGAATCTCGATCGGCTGGGCCGGGTAGTTCAGCAGCGCATTGGCCCGTTCGAAGGTGGCCGAGGCCCGATGCGTGGCCTCCAGGAGCCGAGGATCGCCCCGGTCGGTGTAGTGCATCGTCGCCGCCCGGTAGTAGTTGGCCGCGCGCGCGTAGGTCTCCCCCGCGCTCAGCACATGCCCTCGCGCCTGAGCTTGATCCGCGACCCGGTGAACTCGCTCCGCCGTTGCCAGCCACGCGTCGAACCAGCTCTTCTCCTCGCCGGCCTGGATCCGCTTCGCCGTCTCGAGGCACTCGCCGATGTCGCTCGTGCCCGTCGAGGCGTGGCCGAGGAACCACAGCAACTGGTTGTCCATCAGCCCGTCGCCGGTGAAGTTCAGGTCGTACCAGGCATCACTGCGTGGCTTGATGCCCGGAACCTCCTTCGGCGGGCGGGCGAAGGCTCGCTGTCCGCCCAGCGCCGCGAGTGCACCTCCCAGGAACAACCCCGCCCCACCGAGTGCCCCGCGCCGCGAGAGCCGTTCGGGTGTAAGGCGATCCGCGCTAGTCTCACTCCTGCTTGAACCCATGGATTTACTCCGCCGTTTCAATCAACTGATTAAATCAGTAGATCAAAAACCTTTGCCGGGTCAAGGCATGGGTGAAACCTCAGCAGTTATAGGGATTTGAGTGACATGGCAGAGAAGAACCCACAGGTCCGTGGCCGGATCCTGGAGGCAGCGATTGCGTGCATCGAGCGCGAGGGTCTGGAGGCCACGGGGATCCGGGAGATCGCGCGCGAGGCCGGCGTGAACAGCGCCGCCATCAACTACTACTTCGGGAGCAAGGAAGACCTGATCGCGCGGGTGCTGGAGAGCACGCTCGATCAAGCGTTCGGAGCGCTGCTCGGCGACTTCGACAAGCTGCGCGAGAGTGGGCTCGAGGTGAAGGCTGCCCTCGAGAAGGTGCTCGAGGATCACCTCGTACACTCGGCGCGATACCCGCGCATCGCTCACGCGCATCTGCGCGACGCACTCGTGAAGCAGAAGTACGACGGCCCGGCGGTGAAGCGGCTCACCGCGTTCCTGACGGAGCTTGCCCCTCGCATCGCTCCCGCCACGCCGCACCTGTCAGACGAGCAGTTGCGGATGGCGCTCTCTCAGATCTGGTCGACGATCCTCCTGCCGGGGATGCTGCCCCACCTCTTCGAAGCCTTCGCGCCCATCGACTTCGCTCATGAGGAGAAGCGCCGTGCCTGGGTGCGGCAGATCCTGAAGGTGCTCGATCGATAGTGAAGGAGGAGGAGCCTCTGCTGCCTCAAGGGCTCTTCGTATCGGCCGCCTGGACCTGGCGCGGGTCCTTGGGGATCTGGATCTCTCCCGCGATGAGCCGGGCCTTCAAGGCGTCCACCTTCCGCAGCGCCTCCTCCTTGCCGGGGAAGTCCAGCCGGACCGGAGCCAGGGCAATGCCTCCCTCCTTGACTCCCAGCGCCACGAGCCCTCCCTGGAAGCGGCCTTGGAGCCGATCACGCACGCCCTCGTAGATGGTCAGGTCCACCCGCTTCAGCACGGTCGTCAGCATCGCCTTCGGAGCCAGGTGGAACTGATCCGAGTCCACGCCGATGACGAAGACGGCCTTGCCCGCATCACTCGCCTCCTTGACGGCCTGGATGGCGCCGAGCCCGTCCACTCCGGCGGCGGCGAAGATGACGTCCGTGTTCTTGGCCAGCAGGTCCTGCCCCACCTGCTTGCCGAGGGCGAAGTTCGTGAAGCTCCCGGTGTAGTTGGAGAGGATCGTGGCCTTGGGATTGGTCGCGGCCACGCCAGCGCGGAAGCCGGCCTCGTACTGCTTCACGAGCGGGATCTCCATGCCGCCCACGAAGCCAATCCGTCCGTTCTTCGTCGCCAGGCCCGCCAGTGCTCCGGCCAGGTAGCAGCCCTCCTCGGCGCGATAGATGACCGCGCGCACGTTGGGCAGCGAGTACGGCTCGTTCTGGGCGTTGAGCAGCGGGCTGTCGACGAAGAGGAACTGCTGGTTCGGGTTGCGCAGGGCCACCGTCTCCACCGCGTTCTCCAGCATGAAGCCCACGGCGACGGTGAGGTCCACCTTCTGATCCACCATGAGCTGCAGGTTGGGCTCGTAGTCCTCCGCCACCCGGCTCTGCACGATGGTGGGGGTAATGCCCAGCGGAGTGATGGGCGGCTCGTGCCGTGCCAGCTCCGACCCCAGTGAAGCCTGGAGCTCCTCGGGCGACGCCTCTTTATAGGAGGTCTGCTCGTACTTCAGGCCCGCGCCCCAGAGTTCCAGACCACGCAGTGCCGAGTCGTTGAAGGACTGGTCCCCTCGCCCGCCCAGCCCCAGCACGAGTCCGATCCTCGGCTTCTCGGCGGCCGGAGCCGAGGTTGTTCCCGTCGCTGGCGCCGCTGCCGGAGGTGCCTTCGCCGCGGCAGGAGGCTCCTCCTTGTGGCTCTTGCAGGCCAGGACCAGGGACAAGACGACCACAACCAGGGACAGGGGGACGTGCCGAGCGGTCATGTCTTCCCTCTCTAATCCCATTCAGCGGAGCCCTGAAGAGGGACGTGCGCGGAGAAGGAGTCCTTCACCTGTGCGCCCGAACTCTTACACCCCTCCTGAGAACAGGAGGCCCTGCCGGGCGCGGTTCGTCCGAACCTGTCCAACTGTCAGACAGGTTTGGAACAAGCGCGCCCGACGGAGGGACACCGGCCGTTCACGGCTTCTCGGCGACCAGCAGTGCCTCCACGTTGCCGGCCGGTCCGGGGACCGTCGAGTCCATCAGTCCGCGCACGGTGAGCCCCTGCTCTCGGGCAAAGGCCACCACCGCATCGATGGCCTCTTGCCGAGCGGCGGCATCCCGCACCACGCCGCCCTTGCCGATCCGCTCCCGCCCTACCTCGAACTGCGGCTTCACCAGCGCCACCAGCAGCCCACCAGGATCCAGGAACGGCAGGACGGCCGGGAGCACCTGGGTCAGGGAAATAAAGCTCACGTCGATGACCACCACGCCCACCTTCTCCGGGAGATCCTCCTCGGTGAGGTAGCGCGCGTTGACGCGCTCGCGCGAGCGCACCCGTGGGTCCTTCCGCAGCTTCTCGTGGAGCTGGCCGTAGCCCACGTCGATCGCATGCACCCGGACGGCGCCCTCTTGCAGGAGGCAATCGGTGAAGCCGCCCGTGCTCGCGCCAATGTCCGCGCCCACCCGCCCTCGCACGTCCAGCCCGAAGCGGTCGATGGCTCCCTTGAGCTTGAGCCCACCGCGAGACACATAGGGCAGCACCTCACCCTTGAGCCGCAGCTCCGAGTCCACGGGCACCTGCGCGCCGGGCTTGTCCACCCGCTGGTCGTCCACCACCACCTGGCCCGCCAGGATGAGCGCCTGGGCCTTGGTGCGAGACTCGGCCAGCCCGCGCTCCACCACGAGCACGTCCAAGCGCTCCTTGCTCGACTTCACCGCTTCGCTCCCAGCAGCTCATGGCCCGCACGCCGCAGCCCCTCGGCATCCAGCCCCAGCTGCGACCGCTGCACGCGCGCATCCCCATGCGGAACGAACGTGTCCGGCATGCCCATCAGCTTCACTCGCGGCGAGCGCCCGTGCGCGGCGTACAGCTCCAGCACCGCGCTTCCCAGGCCTCCACGCGTCGTTCCCTCCTCCACCACCACCACGTGCCCGCTGTCCGCAGCCTTGAGCAGGGCCGACTCGTCCAGCGGACTCACACAGCGTGCGTCCAGCACGCTCCACCCCGTCTCCGTCTTCGCGGCGGCCAGCGCGCTGAGCCCGAGCGGCCCGAGCGTCACCAACGTGAGGTGCGGAGCCTCCGCCCTCCACAGCCAACGAGCCCCTTGAACGGACCCCACCTGCGGCTGAAGTTCTGGCGGCACGGAGGGTAGCGTGCCTCGAGGGAACCGGATGACGGTCGGGCCCGAGGCCTCCAGCGCCGTGGCCAGCATGGCGGGAATGTCCTCGCCCACCACGGGCGCCATCAGCCCCAATCCCGGCACCGCCCTCAGCGAGGAGACGTCATACGTGCCCTGGTGCGTGGCCCCGTCCGCGCCCACCAGGCCTGAGCGGTCCACCGCGAAGACCACTGGCAGCCCAGGCAGGCACACGTCATGGATCACCTGATCGTACGCGCGCTGGAGGAACGTCGAGTAGATGGCGCACACGGGCCGAGCCCCCGCGGCGGCCAGCCCCGCGCAGAAGGTGACGGCGTGCTGCTCGGCGATGCCCACGTCGTACACGCGCTCGGGGAAGCGGGCCTTCAGCTCCACCATCGCGGAGCCCTCCAGCATGGCCGGCGTCACCGCCACCACGCGAGGATCCCGCACCATGGCCTCCTCCAGAGCCGCGGAGAAAGCCTCGCTGAAGGTGCGCTGCCCCTTGCGCGAGCGCACCAGCTTGCCGTCACGCCACTCGTAGGGCCCCATGGCGTGGCCGCGCGTCTGCGTATCCTCCTCGGCGGGAGGGAAGCCGCGCCCCTTCTGCGTCAGCGCGTGCACCACCACCGGCCGCGACGAGGCCCGAGCCTCCCGGAGCGCCGCCATCAGCGGGCCCAGCTCATGCCCGTCCACCGGCCCCAGGTAGGTGAAGCCCAGTCCCTCGAAGAAGGCGCGGGCCTCCCGGGTCCTCAGCAGCGCGGGGATCGCTCCCACGTTCGCGGAGATGGACATCTGGTTGTCGTTGAGCACCACCACCAACGGCAACCGGGGGCCACCCGCGTTGTTGAGCCCCTCGAACGTGAGCCCTCCGGTGAGCGCGCCGTCCCCCACCACCGCTACCACGTGCCCCTTGCGGCCCAGCACCCGCCGCCCCTCGAGCATCCCCAGCGCCGCGGACACCGCCGTGCACGCGTGCCCGGCCAGGAGCGCGTCATGAGGGCTCTCCTGCGGATCCAGGAAGGGAGAGATGCCCTCCGCCTGCCGCAACGTGCCCATGCGCTCGCGCCGCCCGGTGAGCAGCTTGTGCGCGTACGCCTGGTGCCCCACGTCGAAGAGGATCGAGTCCTGCGGCGAGTGGAACACCCGGTGCAGTGCCACCACCAATTCCACCGCTCCGAGCGAGGCGCCCAGGTGGCCGCCCACCCGTCCGCAGATGGAGACGATCTCCTCTCGAAGCTCCTCACACAGGCGAGGCAGTTCCGACTCGGGCAGGGCTCTCAGGTCCGCGGGCGAATGAATGCCCGGGAGCAATTGCGTCACGAGTTCCGCTCCACCATGTAACGCGCCAGCACCGACAGCGGGCCGCCCGGACCCTCAATGGGCTCCACCGCCGCCACCGCGTCCGCCACCATGCGCTCGGCCAGCACCCAGGACGCCTCCAGACCGATCACCGCGGGGAACGTGTACCGCCCCGCCGCCGCGTCCGCGCCCACCGGCTTGCCCATCAGCTTCGCATCCCCCGTCACATCCAGGATGTCGTCAGCGATCTGGAACGCCAGCCCCACGGCCTCGCCATAGGAGTCCGCCCGACGCAGATCCTCGGCGCTGCCACCGGCGGCAAGCACACCCATGCGGCACGCGGCGCGAACGAGCGCCCCCGTCTTCTTCCCATGCATGCGCGTCAGGTAGTCCATCTGCGCGGGCCGATCCTCGGCGATGTCCAGCACCTGCCCGCCCACCATGCCCGAAGAACCCGACGCCATGGCCAGCTCGCGACAGAGCGCCACCCGCACCGGCTCGGGCCCCGAGGCCAGCAGTCCGAACGCCTCCGTGAGCAGCGCGTCCCCGGCGAGAATCGCCATCGCCTCGCCATACACCTTGTGCGAGGTGGGCCGGCCCCGGCGCAAGTCGTCGTTGTCCATGGACGGCAGGTCGTCATGAACGAGCGAGTACGTGTGGATGTACTCGAGCGCGCACGCCGCATCCTCCGCGGCGCGCAGCGCGGTGCTCTGCTGGGCAATCGCGTCCGCGAAGGACAGGCACAGCACGGGCCGCAGCCGCTTGCCTCCCGCCATCAGCGAGTAGCGCATGGCCTCGGCCAGCATGGACGGCGTGCCCGAGGGCTCCAGGCGGGCCGAGCGCGCGTGCAGCAGGGCCTCCACCCGGGCCTGCTGCGCCTCCAGGAAAGACTTGAGATCGAAGGTGCTCACGGGCTCAGTGCTCCTCCGGCGCCACGGCCGGGACCAACTCTCGAATACGGGCAAGCAAACGGTTGAGATCCAGCGGCTTCACGAAGTAGTCGGCCGCGCCGGCCTCTATCCCCTTGCGCCGGTCCTCCGGCTCTCCGCGGCCGCTCACGAAGATGACGGGGATGTCTCGGAAGTTCTCGTTCTTCTTCACGGCCTTGCACAGCTCGAAGCCATCGATCCAGGACATGTTCACGTCCAGGAGGATGAGGTGCGGGCGGCGAAGCTGCAGCGAGGAGATCAACCGCAGGCCATTGGCCGCGCTTGCCACCTCGAAGCCCTCCGTTTCCAGCGCCATGGCGAGCAGCTCGCGCGTGTCGCGATCGTCATCGACGATGATGATTCTGGGCTTCTCCATGCTGACCCCGCGCGTTGCGCCCGTCAGAACGGAACGTCCTCTTCCACAGGTGCCTTGTTCGCCGCAGCCGCCCGAGGCGCCGCCGAAGCCGCCGGCCGCCCCCCCACCGCCAACGGCGCCACCGCCTCCCGCCCCTCCTCATCCACCAACAACTGCTCGATGCGCTGCTCCGCCTCGTTGAGCAGCTTCTCTCCCTTGCGTACCAGCCGGATGCCTTCCTCGAAAGCCTTGAGGGACTCCTCGAGCGACAGCGAGCCGCTCTCCAGCTTCGCCACCATCTCTTCCAGCCTCGACACCACGTCCCCGTAGGGCTCGGGCGCTGGCTCCACCGCCTTGGCTGACTTCGACACGTCCGACTCCTCCGACCCCTAGAAGATTGGGCGCGCGACTCTAAAGGACGCCCTCGCTGGGAGCCAGCCTGGACTGCCGTTCCGTCAGCAGTCCACCGGTCCCTTCACTGCCGTCACGGTGGCTTCGATCTCCTCACAGCCGTCCAGCGTCTTCGCGCCCCCCGTGGCGAGTTTGATACCCAGCAATTCTCCCGGCCGCACGTCGGAGATGGTGCGGACCACCGCCCCGTCCCTCCGCCGGAAGGTCACCGAATACCCACGGGACAGCACCTTCAATGGACTCAGGGCATCCAACCGGGCCTCCAGGCGCTGGAAGCGCCCCTGGGCCTCCGAGAACACCTGCCGCTGCAACGTCACCAGGCGGGCCTTCTTGTCCGCGAGCTTCGCCCGCTCGGCCGCCACCTGGGCGACCGGAGAGGCTCGCTCCAGCCCCAATTGCCCCCGCGCCAGCTCCGCCCGCCGGGAGGAGATGCTCGTGCGCGCCGCCTCCTGGAGCCGTGCCGCCAGCCGCAGCAGGTGGGAGCGCTGCTCGCCCAGCCGCGCCTGGGGCCGAGCCCGCTGGAGCCGCTCGTGCAGCCCTCGCAGCTCTTCCCGGCGCGTGCGCAGGGCGGGCCGCAGCGTCCGCATCATCTCGTCCAGCTTGTCGGAGAGGAACAGCCGCTCCTGCCCCATGCGACGGCGGGGATCCACCAGCCGCCCGGCCAGGCTGCCCTGGCGCTCGCGCAGCTCCACCAGCCGCCGGCTCATCGCATGGCGCAGCCGTGAGGCGTGGGTGGCCAGCGTCAGCTCGAGATCGCTCAGCACCGGAGACAGCCGCTCCGCCGCCGCGCTGGGCGTGGGCGCCCGCCAGTCCGCCACGAAGTCCGAGATGGTGAAGTCGATCTCGTGGCCAATGGCCGAGACCACCGGCACGGGCGAGGCGTGGATGGCCCGCGCGACGATCTCCTCGTTGAACGTCCAGAGATCCTCCACCGAGCCACCGCCGCGCGTGACGACGATGACATCCACGTCCGTGCGGCCCAGCCGCTCGATGGCCTCCGCCACCTCGTCCGCCGAGCCCTCGCCCTGCACGCGCGCGTCGCACAGCAACACGCTCAGCCGCGGGTTGCGCGAGTGCAGCACGCGCAGGAAGTCCTGCAGCGCCGCGCCGGTGCGGCTCGTCACCACGCCGATGCGCCGGGGAAGGAAGGGCAGCAGGCGCGGAGGCCGGACGCGCCGATCGCCGATGAGGCCCTCGGCCGCCAGCCGCTCCTTGAGCTGCTCGAAGGCGAGCGCGCGGGCACCCTCGCCCACCGGCTCCAGCCGCTGGACGATGAGGCTGTAGCGACCCTGCGGCGCGTACACGTCCACGCTGCCCTCGGCCACCACCTCCAGCCCATCCCTCAGGGCGAAGCGCAGCCGGCCCGCGGTGGAGGCCCACACCTTCGCGTCGATGCAGGCCTCGGCATCCTTCAGGGTGAAGTACAGGTGGCCACGGGCGTTGACGCCTCGGAAGCCGGACACCTCGCCCCGGACAAAGACGCGCGGGTAGCGCGCCTCGATGGTCTCCTTGAGCTGCCGCGTGAGCTCACCCACCGTGAGCACGGTGCGAGCGGGCCGGGTTGGCGCACCCGGGAGGGACGGCAGCGACGCCGACACATCCTGCGCGATGGCCACGGGCCGCTCGGCCACGACGGGCCGCTCAGCGGGAGACGCCTTCTCCGGAGTTGGAGGAGGCGCAGGTGGAGCGGGCGGCTCGGGAGGAGCCACCACCGCGAGCGGCTTGGGTGCAAGCTCGACCGTGCCGAACAGGTTCCCCTGCACGGTGGCCGCGGGCGGCTCTTCACCCGCCTTGCGGCGCCGCTTCATTTCGAGAGCTCATCCAACCGCTTCAGAGCCTTCTCGTGCCACTCATCATCCGAAGGCGTCATGGCGATCACGTCCTTGAACTTCGGGATCGCATCCTCCGGATTGGAGCTCCTGAGGGCATAGGCCTGGAGGTAGACCTCCTTCGCCTTCGTGCGCAGCTCGTTGAGGATGTTGGAGGCACCCGCGTGAGAAGGATCCGCCTGAAGGGTGCGCCGCGCGTACTCCACCGCGCGCGCCCACTGGCCCGAGGCCTTCGCCGCCGAGGCGCTCTTGTAGAAGATGTTCGCCGCGCGCGTGCCGGCATTGCGCGCCATCTTGCTGGGCCCGCGCGCTCCGGTGATGTCCTTGTCCAGCGCCAGCAGCCGCGCCAGGCCCTTCGCGTCCAGATCCTCCATCCTCTTGTAGAGGTTGTTGAACTCGGTGATGTCCTTGAGGAGATCCTTGCACTTGGGCGACTTCGTCAGGCAGTTGTTGACCAGCGCCACCGCGCCGGACACGTCCGCGTCCACGAAGCGCGCCACGGCCTGCTCCCAGGGCGGCGCGGTGGGCGGCGGCGGCGGCGGCGCCACCGGCGTGTCCCGGATCTTGATGTTCCGGACGGCCTCGTCGTTGATCAGCTTGGCGTCGCGGCCCTCGGGGAAGGCCGCCAGCACGTCGTCGGTGATGGCCTTGGCCTGATCCAGCGACTTGTTGTCCAGCAGGACGCGCGCCTCCTTCGTCCGAGCGTCCGCGACGTCCTGCAACTGGCGCCGCAGCTTGCCCAGCTGCTCGAACATCGTCGTGTCCTGGGTGACCTTGTCCAGCTCCGCCTTGGCCTGCCCCAGCTGCTTCTGGGCGAGCGCCGTCTCGGCCGCCGCCACGTGCTCCTGGTTGGGGATCTCCTTCTCCACCCGCTCCAGGTAATCCTTCAAGCCGCCGTACTCGGGATCGGCCGCCTTGAGTTCCTCCAGCTTGGCCTTGGCGTCGGTCCACTTGCCCAGACGGATGTGGTTCTTGGCGTCCTGGAAGATCCCCGCGAGCCGCTCGTGCTCCTTGATCTCGACCATGCGCTGGGCCATCTGGACTTCCATCTGGGCCTTCTTGCGCATCTGCAGGACGATCAGGCCCGAGGCGAGCATGAGCACCACCGCGGCGGACGCCAGCACCACCATCTTCTTCTTCTTCTGGGCGGCCGGATCCACCGGCTTCGCCATCGCGCGGCCGGGCCGGACACGCTCCGCGCCGCGACCGGGACGCTGCGGCACACCACCGGAGGGACGCGGGCGCGAGGGGCCCGGCGTGATGGCCACCATCATCGTCGAATTGGCCACGTCCGTGAACGTCACTTCCGAGTCGCCCATGGTGATGACGTCACCATTGGCCATCACCGTCTCGTCGGTGATGGGCTCTCCGTTGACGAGCGTGCCGTTGCCCGAGCCCAGATCGCTCACCGTCCAGCCATTGCCCACGCGGCGCAGCATGATGTGCTTGCGCGACACGGAGGAGTCCTGGATGCAGATGGGGTTGTCCGTCGCGCGGCCGACGACGTACTCGGCGTCCTCCAGGTTGAACTCTTCACCCGCCTTGGGGCCTGCGGTGACCACGAGCTTGGGGCCGCTGAAGGGCATTGGCTCGGAGCGCACCGCGGGAGCCGTGGTCCCCGCCTTCCGCACGGGGCGTTGCTGTCCCGTGCCGCCGCCAGGAGGGCCGCCAGAGGTTGATGTGGGCCGACGTCGCGCCGGGGGAGGGTTCGCCATGGGAAATCACCGCTTCCTACGAGAGCACGAACTATAGCGGAAGCTCGTACTGATTCGCCTTCTCCAGGGCCAGATTGTGGCAGCGATGCTCGGTGGTAGGGAAGCGCCTCATGACCTCCTCCACGGTGGCCCGGGCTTTGTCGCCATCCCTGAATTGCAGGCTGCGTTGAAAATCGAGCATCAGCAGGCGGCACGTCTGGTCCAGCTCCCTCGCTAGCTGGGCGAGCTGGAAGAGGACTTCGTTGTACAGGTCCGGCTTCTGGTCGAGCGCCTCGAGCGTGAGCCACGCCGAGCGGAACAGCTTCCAGGCCTTGAACAGGTTCTCCGAGCCCACATCCTTCTGCTCGTAGAAGCGGCGGCCCGCGGCTGCCTCCTCACGGGCCTTGGCGAGCAGCTGCTCGACTGGCAGCTCGGGCACGGGGATGACCTCGACATACATGTTCCAGATCCGCCAGGGATCCTGCCCCGGCGGGTTGTGCACGTTGTCGAAGATGAGCTCGTTGGGCGCGTCGCGTCGGAGTCCCTGCAGCGGGAGCAGCACCTGGAGTTCCCGCTCGTCGGTCTCCTGGCTGTCCGGGGGCACCCAGGCGACCGGAGCTCCGTTCAGGCTGATGCTCACCTCCTGCGGCGTGGCGATGTCCCGTGCCTGGTAGTGGAGGACTGCCACAGCGCGCGTGGGGGAAGCGAACTGGAAGTGGAACAGCTTCTGGTCCGGCTGGGACCAGGTGACGTCCTGGCCCAGGCCGAAGGAATCCGCGACCGGGTTGAGGTCCAGCTCGGTGGGCTCCGTCCCCCGGGGCCTGGCGCGCCGCTCCGGAAGGAAGGCGGTCACGAGCCCGCCCACCAGGGCCACGATGGCGAGCCCCGCCACGACTCCGGCGACGGACTTCCGGCGGGGAGTGAGCTCCGACCACCAGTTCGCGATCCGCCCGCCGAGCGTCCCCGAGCGCTGCCGGCGGAGCCGGGCCTTCTCGGCGGCGGACAGCGCGGCATTGGAAGCGAGAGCGGAGGCGCCGCGTGCGAGAAGTCGGCTCGCCGACTCAGCGGACTGGGTGACGGTGGTCTCGGAGTCGTCGTCGGGCTCGGGGAGCTTCGCGAGCGGTGACGGCCTGATCACCGTCGCCTGGGGAATGATCGACGTGGGAGAGGACGTGGGCGCAACCACCGGCGCGGCCACCACGGCCGGCATCTCCACCTCGGTGGCGGCGATGCGGTGGCGGCCCGTGTCCTCCCGCTCGATGGCCTGCATCTCCTGCTCGGTCTGAGCGCGGGTGACGCGGGTGCTGGAGCGCGGCCGCACGGACACCGCCGGAGTCTCGAGGAGCGTGGCCGAGGGCGCAGGCGTCAGCGGACTGAAGACAAACTCCACCGCCCCGATCGCCAGCCGATCGCCGCCGCGAAGCTCGTGCTCCCGGTCCTTGCCCAGCGCCTTGCCGTTGCAGAGCGTGCCGGCGCTGCTGCCCAGATCCACCAGGAAGAGCCTGCCGCCCCGCGTGAAGATGCGCGCGTGGCGGCGGGACACTCCGTGGTCGTGCAGCACCAGCTCGTTCTCGGAGGCGCGACCTATCCGGATTTCTTCATCCTCGAAGGTGATCTCCCTGCCCTCCTGGAGCCCCTTCGCGATGGTCAGCCGAAACCCCAGATCTAGCCTCCGACGTTACCGAACATGAACTGGAACACGATGGGCCCGAAGAGCACCATGAACACCGTCGGGAAGATGCAGGCGATGAGCGGGAAGAGCATCTTCACCGGGGCCTCGCCGGCCAGCTTCTCGGCGCGCTGGGTGCGGTCGATGCGCATCTGCGTGGACTGGATGCGCAGCACCTTGCCCAAGCTGGTACCCATCTTGTCCGCCTGGATGAGCGCGGTGACGAAGGTGGTGAGCGGCGGAAGGTCCACGCGGGCGATCATGGCCTTGAGGGCCTCTTCACGCGTCTTGCCCATCTTCAGCTGCTTGAGCACCAGGGCCAGCTCATCCTTGAGCGGACCGGCCTTGCCCTTCTCCACCACCTTGGCGAGCGCGCCCGTGAAATCCAGACCCGCCTCCACCGACAGCGTGAGCAGGTCCAGGTTGTACGGCAGCGCGCGAGAGATGAGCAGGTGGCGCTTCTTGACCTGATCGTTCACCCAGATCTGCGGGTAGAACATGCCGAAGAAGGCAAAGGCCAGCGACCACACCAGGTTCAGGCCCAGACCGTTGGAGAGGATGAGGCCCATCAGCAGGCCCACCACCCAGCCGATCTCCTGCAGGGCCATGATGTCCTCAGGCTTGTACGCCTGTGGCTCGCCGGCCTTGATCAGGTTCTTGCGCATCTTGGCTTCGTAGCCAGGCCACATGATGCGCCGGTTCGCGGCGCCCAGCTTGCGGATGGCCACCGAGCCGATGCCGCGCATACCACCGGCGGACTCCTCGGCGACCTCGGTGACGAAGCGCTCGAAGAAGTTGTTGTAGATGCCGACGCCCAGGAAGGCCGCCGCCGCCGCGGCGAACAGTGCCGAACCACCCAACAGGAACGAGGTGATGATTTCTTGCACGATCGCCTCCTCAGATGTCGATGTTGACGATGCGCCGGATGATCAGGATGCCCAGGATCTCCATGATGGCGATCAGGGTCACCAGGATGTAGCCGAACAGATGGTTCATCATCGGCTCCATCAGGTCGGGACGCATCGAGTTGAGCACCATGCCGAGCACCGCCGGCATGGAGGCGACGATCCAGCCCTGCAGCTTGCCCTGCGAGGTGAGCGCGTCGATCTTGCCCTCCAGACGGAAGCGCTCGCGGATCACGGTGGAGATCGTCTCGAACATCTCCGCCATGTTGCCGCCCAGCTGGCGCGCGATGTTGGTGGACACCACCACCAGCTCCAGGTCGTCACTGCCCACGCGCTTGGCCATGTTGACCAGCGCCTCTTCCATGGGAACGCCCAGCTTCATCTCCTTCACGAAGAGGCCGAACTCCTGGGACAGCGGCGGCAGCGCCTCCCGGGCCACGTGCTCCACGGCCTGGGGGAACGTGAGGCCGGCCTTGAACGCGTTGGCCATGGCCTGAAGCGCGTCCACCAGCTGCACGTTGAACTTCTTGATGCGGCGCTTGCGGTAGTACTTCACCAGGAGCATCGGCAGGAAGAAGCCGAAGATCGTGGCGCCCACGCAGAGGATGGGGTTGAAGATGATGTAGCTGAGGATGCCCAGAAGGCACATCGACGCGATGTTGAGGACCAACATCTGCCGCGGGTCGATGAACAGGAACATGTCGCTCAAGTCGTTCATCGACTTGGCGACGTAGCGCTCCTGGTATTGCTCGTACGCCTTCGCGAGCACGGTGAAGATCACCAGGCTGAAGAAGAAGACCGAGCCGGTGACGAGGAGTAGGACTATTCCTGGCAGCATGCGCTGAGGCTCCCTGGGGGGCTTTGCTCAGACGAGGCGCCTTACGGCGACCCCGGGGACGCGGTCTTCTCGGCCGAGTTGCCCTTGATGATCTGGATGATCTCCGCGCGCTTCTTCTCCAGCACGCGGGTGCGCTCGCCGGACAGCAGCGTGCTGATCGTCGCGCGGCCGCGCTCCTCGATGATGTCCACGTCGTCATCGTTGCGCAGCGACAGCGTGAGCGCGCCCAGCTCCTGCGCGAGCACCAGGATCTCCGCCTCCTCCGGGATGACCATCAGCGAGATGTTGGCGTACTCGCGCTGGTTCTCCGGGATGAGGTTCACGTTGGTGGTACCGGTGATCTTACCGGTGGCCAGCACGATCACGTTCTGCAGCAGCGTGACGGCGACGCTCTCGTCCGTCTGCGGATCGCGGAAGGTGCCGATCACGTCCACGTGATCGTTGGGCCGGATCCAGCCGCCCACCGCCGTGGCCGACTTGGCGTCGATGGTGATGGCGCGCGTCTTCTTCTGCACCTTGGTGGACAGGCGCTCGGCGGCCTTCGTGGTCTCGAACTGGCTCCAGAGCAACGGGTCGCCCGCCTGCAGCGGCACGAGCACCTTCTGGTTCACGACGTAGGACGCGGAGTCCGGCTTCACCACCGACGAGGTGACGAACTGCTCCGGCACCGAGCGCTGGGAAATCATGTCGAAGGTGACGACCGTTCCCTCGGGGATGTCCTGGGACGCCACTACCACCGGCACCAGGTTCCAGCCGCGGCGGACGTCCGCTTCCTTCTTCTTGATGGCGGAGTACGCGACGACACCGGCCAGCAAACCGAGTACCAGTGCGACGACGAGTGGAGTCTTACCCTTCAGCATTGCTCAAGACCTCCCAAGGGGGGGCGTGGGAACGCCATGCGGCGATTGAAAACTTGTCGAGGGAACGGAACGCGCAGTTACACGCGAGCCCGAAAACGAGGTGCGATGTTATCCGCGTGACGTATCGGGTGTCAAAACGACCTCCCGGGAGAAGCTGGCAAACCCTGGACTTCCAGAACGATCTTGAGGGTTTGCAGCGCGAGGCCGAGTCTCTTCCCGGGTCTCACTGCGCGCCAGCCTACCTGCTGGGGGGGCAGGAGGCTACATGATCCTCACGGCAAGGGGATCCGCGCGGGCAGATCGGGGTTGTAGAGCCCCTGCAGCACCACGGGAGCGCCGGTCTCATCCCCGAGGACCTGGGGAAGGCCCTGGGGAGAGAGCCCCACCAGGCGGATCTCGAACGAGGCGCCATCCGGAGACACGTAGAGCAGCAGCGTGCCGGGGATGAGAGGCTCGGGGCGGGCCTCGGGCGTTTCCACCCGAACCACCCGAGGCGGTACCTGCTGGAAGGTGCGCGTGCGGATGGGGCTCTCGGAGGGAGCAGCGCGCGCGAGCGCTTCCTGCCAGGGCTCGAGCGCCACCGGCACCTCGCCGCGCTCCTGGAGCCGGCCCACCATGGCGGTCTGCACGCTCTGACCGAGCTGGATGAGCCGGGTGTTGATGGCGAGCTCGGAGGGGTTTTCCCGGGGCGGACTGCCCGCGGCCCCGAGCACCACGGCCCCTGCCCCACCAAGGACGAGCCAGGAGACACCGAGCGGAGCGGAGCGGCCACGCGCGAGCGCCACCAGGAGTGCGGCGGCCCCCACGGTGGCCAGCGCCGAGCCCAGCAGGAGGAGGGCTCGAGGCGGCGGGCCTGCATGATAGGGGCGCCCGAGTGCGAACCACCCATGCCGCCACTCGGGTACGGCCGCAGCCACCACCCCCGCCACGATGGCGAGGAAGATGGCCGCATGAACCAGGCGCAGGGCCAACGGAGAGCGGCCGGGCGCCTCGCGACGCTCCGTCACGGGAACGGCAGGTTCAGCACGAAGTAATAGGAGTCGTAGTAGATTTGGTACGCCTCGAGGAACAGGTCGAAGACGTTCTTGTCCTGCCCACCGCCCCAGTCCATCTTCACCGACGAGGCGATGATGAGGGCGACGATCAAGACCCAGTTGATCATGGAGTACTCGACCATCGCCTGACCGCGCTGACGGCGGCGAGAGGTCCAGGTCTTGTTCACGTCACTCATGGGTTTCCTCCTCCAACCAGGGGAGCTGGGGGAACGCCTTCTCCGCATACTCCAACTTCACCTGCGGTGTCTTGGGGTCTGGCAACAGCATACGGGACCTGGCGTTCACTCCATACTCGACGACTTCCATCGCGTGGGAGATGCGGGGGATCTCGATCTTCGCGAGCTGGAGGATGGGAATCTCCCGGCTCATCCACGTTCGCTTGACGACAGTGCTGCGATAGAGGACCTCGATGGGCACGGCGGTCACCGTGCCTGCCGGGGTCATGAGGCGTGTCTCCTGGCCCGATCTTACCACGGGGGGCTCGGGCAGCCGCCCGGCGGGAGCGGCCGGAGGGGCCTGCGGCGATGGATGCTTCGTGAGTGTCCAATCGAGCGCCTCCTGCGAATACTCCTGGGGCTTGTCGAAGCCCATGGCGACGACGAGGCGGGTGATGCCCTCCGGATCGAAGGCCGTGCCATTGCCCCGGGCGATGAGCATGCGGATCTGCGACAGGGGCGCGCGCATGGCCGGGTGGGTGCCGGTCTCCATCTCCAGCCAGAGCGCGTCGCGGCCCTTCTTGTCCTTCTCCTCGCCGACCACCGCGAGGCGCCAGTAGTGAACACGGGCTCCGCCGCCGTCGAGCTTGTACGTCACCCAGTCCCCGACCTGGGTGGTGCGCAGGCCCTTGGACAGGTGGTCCATCAGGCTCTTCCCGGGCACGGACGCCGGGGCGGGAGTGGCCCCGAGCAGGACGAGCACCAGCGCCAGGGCCCTCATGGCGAACCCTCCGCGCGAGCCTTCTTCGCCTGCTGTTCGCGCTCCCAGGCCGCGCGGCTCTGGCGCACCGCCTCGTCATTGGGCAGCGCATCCGGACGATCTGAGCCCACCCACATCTGGAGCACCGCTGTCACCTCGCTGTCCACGCGGCTGAGCGTGGTGAGCACCTGGGAGCCCTGCCGGGAGTGCTCCAGGGTGAAGCGCGGCCCATCGTCCCGCTTGAGGCCCGCCTCGCGAATCAGGGTGTAACCCTGCTGGGTCATCGAGTCGACCACCTGCTGGCGTACGCTCTCGACACTCCCCTTCACCAGCGAGGAGCGATGCTGCGAGCCGCCCGGATCATCGCGCGTGGTGATGTCCTGGCTGAACAGGGTGCCCTCCAGCTTCACCAGCCCGCCGCCGGGCTTGCGCGGAGCATGGACCCAGAGATCCCTCAGGGCGGTGAACCCCACCGTCTTCCCCAGATACCGGCGCAGCACCACGCCGCGCTGCAGGCCCTCGCGGGTGTAGAGGGCGGAGACCACGGCCTCCTCGCGCAGATCGCCCTCCACCACCGTGGGGTAGCCCAGCTCGCGCCAGTGGTCGGCGAAGTAGCCCGCCACCTTCTCCAGCGAGTCCTCCGTGGTGAAGTAGGCCAGGCGGTAATACTCGCCGGCGATGACCAGATCGTTCCCGATGCGCGTGTGCACGGCGCCCGGGTACATGGGCAGTTCCTGCTCGGCGCTCGCGGCCATCGCCACGAGGAGCACGCTCCACAGCCCGGCCTGGGCCAGCGCTCTACTCGCAGTCGATCGCATACGCCTTGCTCTCATCGCCCTTGGTGCCCTCGTCACTCTTGGGCGCGGAGGGATCGGTGGCCTGCGCGTTCTTGCAGCCCATGAAGTGGTCGCCGCGCGCCTTGAAGATCTGGATGTACTGAGACTTATCGTAGGGCTGGTCCCGGAACGGCGCGGTCTCGAAGCACGTGGGCCGCGGCCAGTCGATCTGGGAGAACTTGTTCAGGTTGTTGAGGCCACCCTCGGCCTGCGCGGGATAGGACTCGATGCCCGTGTCCTCGCCGATGCACTCGCGGCCCCAGGTCGAGGCGGAATCTCCGCTCGGGCTGGGTCCATAGTTGTGCGAGACCACGAAGGTGCCCAGGAACGCCGGGGAGAAGCTCTGGAGGAACTGCCGGAACTGACCGATGCCTCCGACCGCTTCCTCCAACTCGCTGCGGAGGCCGAGGAACACCATCCGGTCCACCTGCTTGTAGAGACCGTGAGGCATGTTCTCGGGCCCGCTGCGGTGGGCGCCCGCGCGCCGGCCTCGGATGGTGGCATCGGCGCCGTCATCCATGGCCCACGGATCGGCGTACATGGAGAAGCGGGACTGGAGCGCGAGGCTGCGAATGTTCTTGCCCCCGAGGGGATCCACCTTGAAGAAGCCGCCCTGGCCGCCCTGGTCCAGGTAGCTCTGGGGGATGAGCACGTCGTTGAACTTCATGCTCACCTCGGACTGCACCCAGCCCTTGGTATTGAAGTCCCAGACGTTGCCGAGCAGCTGGTTGGCGCCGGCGTTCACCGCGCCCACCACCGAGCTGCCGAGCCCACCCGCGTCATTGCCGAGCACCAAACCCTGCTCGAAGAACGGCACTTCCTTGTTGTGCACCGTGCCTTGCACTTCGGAGTAGCGCGCGACGAAGTTGCCCGGCGGAGCGTTGGACTCCACGGAGTCCAGGTCCTTGTAGCGCTCGACGGCCTCTTCCATCATTTCTCGCTGCGCGTCGGTGAAGGCCTCGTCGTGCTTCGCGTTGGCGAAATCGCTCAGGGTGTAGCTCGTCATCTCCCAGACGGTGTAGCGCGCGAACTCCTGGAGCTTGAGCTTCGCCCTCACCAGTTCGGTGAGGTACATGCTGAACATCAGGATCATCACCAGCACGGGGATGATGAGCGCGAACTCGACCGTGGCGGCACCACGCCGGGCGTCTGAGCGCTGGGCTAGGGGTCTCATCGGTCGGGCCTCAGTGGGTGATGATCTTCGGCGGGATGTTCTTCAACGGGCCTGGGAGCCTGTCCACCACGTCGCCCACGAAGGGCAGCGAGTGCCGCCCCTGGTAGACGGAGGCCAACCGGGGCCGCCAGTACGGGTTGAAGAAGTTGGGCTGCTCGGCCCAGTTGCCCGGCCGGTGGTAGTAGGTCTGCCCGCGCGAGACGACGTTCAACCCCTCGATGGCGGAGAGGAACTTCATCCGGTTGTTCTTCATCTCCAGCGTGGGGGTGGAGTTGGAGAACTTCCACTTCACCTTGCCGTCCTGGTTCAGGAGCGCGATGTCGTTCGAGCCCGTGCCCTCGTGGTCGGTGTGGCCCGCGTTGGTGAGCTGATCGGCCGTCTTGTTGAGGATGGCCCACGTGGAGGGCTGGTTGAAGTCGTGCTTGTAGCGAGAGGCCGCCGCATCGTTGTTCACGGCGCTGCCACAGGTGTCTCCGTACTGGCCCGGCTCGAAGTGCATGAAGGGGGTGATGCCCTTCCACGGGTGGTTGCCGTCCTCGGCGGGCATGACGTTGGCCGTGTAGACGCTCATCTCGACCGGACAGAACCCCAGGATCTTGACCACGCAGACCTTGCTGCGGTGGACCCCGACGTCCGCCTCCGATCCCGAGGGCTTGTACACCTTGCGCCAGGAGTCACCCACCGGCTGGGTGTTGTGGTGGATGCGCCAGTGCACGCCGCCGTCGTTGTATGAGTTCTCCTTCGCGTTCATCGCCCAGATGCTGGTCTTCATCGTCGTCTTGAAGGTCAGCTTGTTGCTGCCGGCCTCGCCGTAGCCCTTGCGCGGATCGCCCCAGCACTCGCGGGGGTTGTCCTCCTTCTTGCACGCGAGCGGGTTGCGGAACGGGCCCAGGTTCGAGGGGCCGAACTTGATCCAGTACAGATCGTCCGAGCCCAGGTTGTCTCCCTGAGCCAGCCGCCCGAGCGTGGGCTCGATGCCGTCGTTCCAGTCCCGGATGGTGTTGCGCGCCTTGCTGGAGTCATTCACCTCGGTGGCCTTGGCGACGCCGGGGTTGTTGGCCGTGAGCAGGCGCGTCTGCCCGTACTTGGCGAAGCTGAACACGGGCGTGTCGATGTCCTTGCTGAGCAGATCGCGGATGGGGCCCAGGCCATCCGGCAGCGGGATGAGATCTCCCAGCTTGCGCGAGGTGATGAAGCCCTCGGGGCAGATGCCGCCCTCCGCGTCACAGGCGTAGCGGGTGGCGTTGGCGATGCCCGCCATGGAGCGCTTGGCGCGCGCCTCCTTGTCCGTGTGCTTCTTCTTGAGCGGATCGATGGGGGTCAGCGGGTTGACGCCCGGAGCGAGCGGACTGCCTCCCGCTTCACGGAAGTGCGCCTGATCAAAGAGACATGCGCTGAGCGCGCCCGAGGCGAACTGGCCCAGCTTTGAGTCCACGTTCTTGTCGTTGTCGTAGATGACCGAGTCCGTGGTCTGCCCCACATGGGACACTGTGGACAGCATCACCGCCTGCGAGGCCATGAACATGGCCGAGTTGAGCAACTGGTGGGCGGGTATCACCCCGCGGCCTATCCATTTGTCCGGGTTGGCGGTGCGTAAGACGGTCTGGAAGGCCTTGATCAGGTTCTTGAAGATGCCGATGAATTTGTCGATCGCCTTCAGGATCTGACTCACGTACGGCACCACGTTCTCGAGGATGGGACAGGCCACCTTCCAGAAGGGTCCGTCCGCATCTCCCGCGCAGGGGTCCAGCGTCTTCATGAACCCATAGATGTCGGTGACGAAGGCCTCGGCGAAGTAGATGAGCGACAGCAGGGACTGCCACATCATCGCCGAGACGTAGTGCGACACCTGGGTGCGGTTGGCGTACGCGTAGAAGTTGAAGGCGCGCGCCTCCATGGCCGCCATGGAGTAGGCCGCCGCATCCGCGGTGTTCTGCAGGCGGACGCGCTCGTGAATGGTGTGGCCCAGGTTCACCGTGGTGAGCACGGCGATGGACATCAGCAGCACGAGCAGCGCCGCCATGACGAGGGCCTGGCCCTCCTGGCGGCGGAAGCTCTGTCGCAAGACACGGGTGAACATGGCCTAGAGGCCCCAATCCGGGTTGAGGTGCAGGATCCACTTCCGGTGGAAGTTGGACTGCATGCGCATGGAGTAAGTGGCCGTCAGCGGCAGGAAGTAGCGCTTGCCCACCAGGTCCGAGACGAGCGGGATGCTCCCGGTGGCCAGCCCCCAGAGGACCCACATCTCCGGGGCGTACACGGAGTTGTAGCCGCGCTCGTGGGACATGCCCTTCGCCTTGCCCATGAGGGAGGCCAGGTCCGCGTTCCGGTTGAGCATGTTGGCCTTCTCGAGCGTGGGCCGGTCGATGGCGCCGTGGAGCGCCACCTGGGCGTTGGAGGCGTACCACGCGGTGAAGATGACCCAGTTGGCGAACGGCACGCGCATCTCGTACCAGTAGCGCAGGCGGATCGTCAGCCGTGTGGCCTTGCGGTACACCGTCTCGGCGTCATCCGGCTCGGGCAGGTTGAAGAACTTGCGGATCTTGTCCTCGAGCGCTGGCACTTCCGGGAAGCTGTCCGGCCCGTCGAAGTCCAGCTCCTTCCAGTTGTACCCCTCGCGCAGCTTCCAGATCGTGTCGATGGGCGTGAAGTAGGCCGGGTTGATGGTGTCCACCCGGATCATCCCGAACAGGTTGGAGCCGTTGAACGACGAGGGCGGCTTCACCTCGGTGGCGCTCCAGGCCAGGGTGCGCAGCGCCGTGTCGTACGTCTGGTGGAGCGCCCAGGTGGTGCCCAGGCTGGCCAGATCATTGGTGCGGCCCATTGTCGGCAGCAGGGCGATGATGGCCGCGTCGTGCATGCGCTCGTTGTTGCCGTTCCACACGATGCCCGCCCGCGCCGCCTGGAACGCCGCGTACTCCGTCATCAGCTTCGCGTGCTGGATCATCGTGAGCTGGATGATCCCCAGTGCCATGAAGACCATGAGCGGCAGGATCAACGCTGCCTCCACGGCCACCTGGCCCGACTCCCGACCTGACTCCCCAACTTGCATGTCGTCCATTATCGGAGCAAGGAGGGGGCGGTCGCATCGGTCAATTGGACCGTGCCCTCCCCTGCTTCCGCCGAGACTGGAATCGGCCTTGTCACTGGGCCTGCGCTGGAGCCGAAGCCGGGGCTTCCGGCTCCGCGGCCTTCTTGGTGGCCTTCTTGCCGGCTCTGGGGGAGGGTTGAGGCTTGGCTTCACTCTCCTCGAAGTCCTGGCTGCTCAGGCGCTTGCGAGCCACCTGGGCGGCACTGGAGCCTGGAGCCTCCTGGATCACCTGGTTGCAGGCCTCACTCTGGCCGAGGGCGAGCTCCGCCTGGCACAACCGGTCGAGCAGCCCCAGACGCACAGTGCCAGTGACACCGGAGTCCAGCGCCCGGCGCAGGAGTTGAGCCTCGCGGGCCCGGTCACCCGAGCGTCGGGCGCCTTCCGCCAGCTTGGACAGCTCGGACGGTGAGGGCTCCTCGGCCTGGCGCTTCGGCTCGGGACGCGCCGTGGATGCCGCGGGCGTCGAGGGCGAAGGCATGGGAGCAGCTGCGACCGGAGGAGGCGGAGGCGCCGCGGCGGCCACCTCGGCCGTCTGCTCGCGCCGAGCCGTGGACTTCTTGGCGACGAAGACATCATCGAAGTCATCACCGGGGGCGCTCTGCCCAGAGGCAGCACCCCCAGGAGCGGAGCCGGTCGGGAGCGAGCCAGCCCTGCTGTTGTTCAACCGAAGCGGCTCTTGCGCGGGCGCCATCTGTTGGAGGTCACCCTGAGCCACTGGCCCGTTCGCATCGGCGGGAGCCGCTTCTTGCTTGGGCAGGGCTGTGACCATCTCGGGCATGGGCTCCGAAGGAGCTCCTTCGGATTCCGAGTCCACTGTCGTCGCCCGGGGCTTCTTGAGCGGTCCCACCTGGGTCATCGCGTCGCGCGACTCGTACGAGTAGCTCTTCGACTTCTTTCTCTCGTAGGCGTCCTTCGAATCATCGGACACGCGGCCCAGCTCGTCGTTCGCTCTATAGCGCTCCGAGGCGACACCGGCGCCCGCGTTGCTCCATTCCTCTCGGGGCGCCTTGGCACTGGACGAGACAGAGCCCTTGCGAGAGGACTCCTTGGCCAGCACGGTTCCATCCAGCTTCGCTGGCGGGGCGGACGGTGGAGGCGTCATTGTCGCTGTGGGCTGCGCTGCCTTGTCCTGCTCATCGGAGACCCCATAGCCGTCGGCATTCATCGCCTGGGCCAGGGCATCCTTCCTGGCGGGAGGCGGCGCGGCAGGGCCGGCCCTGGGAGAGGGCGCGGGAGCGGCAACCGCCGGAGGAGGCTCGCGAAAAGCGCTCTCGGACTTGGCGACGACCGCCTTCTCGCGCACGGAGTCGCTCTGCTTCGCGAGCTCGGGGCTGAGGTTGACCGACTTGCTGACCTGGATCGACACGATGCCGAAGAGGCACACCGCGGCGACGCTGGTCAGAGGCACCAGCCAGCGCCGCCACCACGTGGGCTTGGGAGCGGGACCCTCAGCCGCGTTGCGAGCCGCCTGCTGCGCGTAGGCCAGCAGCGACTCCAGCCCCGCATCCGGAGCGGGCTCCATGGGGAGCTGCGCCATGGTGGTCCGCACGCCGCGAATGTCCGCGAGCAGCTCGCTGCACCGGGTACAGCCTTCGAGGTGGGACTCCACCGCGCGGGCCTCGAGCGGAGGCAGCTCGCCGTAGACGAAGTCGAGGAGTCTGTCCTCTTGAGCGTGGGAGTTCTGGGGCTTCATCCCGCCACCGTCCTTCCGTCCTCGGCCAGATCGCCGTCCACGCCCATCTCCGCCAGCCGGCGCCGCAAACCATCGAGGGCATAGCGCATCCGGCTCTTCACCGTGTTCTCGGAGACTCCGGTCACCTCGGCGATCTCCTTGAAGGCAATGCCGCTGTACTCACGCAACAGGAAGACCTCGCGCTGCTCTTCCGGAAGGCTGGCCAGGGCACGCTCGATCAGCGGACGGAGGCGGGCGTTGAAGGCGCCACGCTCGGGGCTGGCTCCGCCGTCCGGGAGTCCTTCTCCCAGTGGCCGGCCCTCGTCGCCGCCGGCCCCATTGCCCGTGGGTGCCTCCAGGGAGGAGGCCTGCCGGTAGCTCTCTTTGCGCGCGCTGTCCACGCAGAGATTCCTCGCGATCGTATAGAGCCAGGTCGTGAATTTGGCCTTGGCTTCGTATTCCTTGGAACTGCGTACCACCTTCAGCCACGTCTCCTGCAGCACGTCCTCCGCCCGTGCCCGGTGCCCCGTGAAACGGAGGATGAAGTTGAAGACCGGCGTCCGGTGCCTTCGCACCAGCGTCTCGAACGCACGAGCGTCTCCCGCCTTGAAGGCGAGCATCAGCCGTTCGTCTGGGATCTCCGGTCCCACCACTCCCCCGTCACGAGGCCACGGGTCTTCCCCGTCCCCTCCCACCCTCGCCTTGAACGGGCGAAGCAGCGGTTGGGTCTAGCCGGGGCGTGGCCTTCGGTAAGTGGCGAGAATGACAGGGACGGCGACGGCTGTCACGAGGGCTGCCTGTGCCAGCAGGACGGCCGGCAGGGGCCGCTGGACATGGACGTAGAGCGACCGGCCGAGCGCCAGCCCCAGCAGAACGCCCGTGACGGTGCGCACGAGGTTGGAACCGCCCGCGGGCCGGAAGCGTCCGAGCGCCCAGTCCGCGAGTGCCGGCAAGGTGAGCAAGAGCACGCCGGGCACGTCCCACTTCCACTGGAGCGGAGCGCGCACGGCAAACAGGCCCACCATGGCGGCCAGGAGCACGGGGTACGTGCCCAGGCAGCGCGCGCAGATGCGCACTCCGCCCAGGACGTAGGTGCGGTTGTATTCATCCTCCCGGTGGTGGCTGAGCCAGAACACCCTGCGCTCCTTCCGTTGCGGGGGACTCCCCGGTCACTCGGGCCTCCGGCTCCGCCAGGAAGCAGGCGGCGGTGTGGCCATTGCCCAGCACATATAAAGGAGGCGTCTCGCGCCGACAGCGCTCGAAGGCGTGGGGGCAGCGCGGGTGGAACGCGCACCCCGGCGGCGGCGCCAGCGGCGAGGGCACATCTCCCTGGAGGATGATGCGCGTGCGCTTGCGGTCCGGGTCCGGCACGGGAACGGCGGACAGCAGCGCTTGCGTGTACGGGTGGCGCGGGCGGCGGTAGAGATCGGCCGCGTTGGCCAGCTCGACGATCTTCCCCAGGTACATCACCGCCACGCGGGTGGAGATGTACTCGACGATCTTGAGATCGTGCGCGATGAAGACGTAGGTGAGCTTCAGCTCGCGCTGTAGATCCACCAGCAGGTTGACGATCTGCGCCTGGATGGACACGTCGAGCGCGCTGATGGGCTCATCCGCGATGACCAGGTCCGGCCGCATGGCGATGGAGCGAGCGATGCCGATGCGCTGGCGCTGGCCGCCCGAGAACTCGTGGGGGTAGCGCTCCATCGCGTCGCGCGGCAGCCCCATCAGCTCCAGCAGCGCCAGCACCTTCTCCTCGCGCTCGCGCCCCCGAGCCAGTCCGTGGATATCGAACGGCTCGCCGATGATGTCGCGCACCGTCATCCGCGGGTTCAGCGAGGCGTACGGATCCTGGAAGATGAGCTGCATGCGCCGGCGCAGGGGCCGGAGCTCTCGCTGTGAGAGGCCCGCGAGTTCCTGTCCCTCGAAGCGGATGGAGCCGGCGGTGGGATCGATGAGCCGCAGCAACGTCCGGCCCAGGGTGCTCTTGCCGCAGCCGCTCTCCCCCACCAGTCCGAGCGTCTCGCCGCGCACGACGTCGAAGCTCACGCCATCCACGGCCTTCACGGTGCCACGCACGCGCCCCAGCAGGCCGCCGCGCACTGGGAAGTGCGTCTTCACGTCTCGGACCTGGAGGAGCGGCTCGGTCATGGCGCGGGCACCGGGTTGTGGCACGCGGCGGACTGCCCGTCACGCTTCAGCTCGAGCGGTGGATCCACCTTCCCGCATATCTCGAGCGCACGCTCGCAGCGATCCCGGAAGCGACAGCCCACGGGCAGCCGGCGCAGGCTCGGCACCATTCCAGGGATGGTCTTCAGGCGCTGGCGCCCTGCCCCGCTCTCCGTGTCCTGGAACGAAGGAATGGAGCGCAGCAGGCCCGCCGTGTACGGGTGCGCGGGCCGACTGAAGAGAGCGCGCACCGGAGCCTGCTCCACCACACGGCCTGCGTACATCACCACCACCGCGTCGCAGCTCTCGGCCACCACGCCCAGATCGTGGGTGATCAGCATCACCGCCATGCCGCGCTCGGCCTGCAGCCGCTTGAGCAGATCCAGGATCTGCGCCTGGATCGTCACATCCAGCGCGGTGGTGGGCTCGTCCGCGATGACCAGCTCCGGGTTGCACGCCAACGCCATGGCGATCATCACCCGCTGCCGCATGCCTCCGGAGAGCTGGTGCGGGTATGCATCCACGCGCTGCTCGGGCGCGGGGATGCCCACCTGACGCAGCATCTCCATCGCGCGCGCCTTCGCCTGCTTCCGATCCAGCTTCTGATGCAGCCGCACCGTCTCGCCGATCTGCTCGCCCACCGTGTACACGGGATTGAGCGACGTCATCGGCTCCTGGAAGATCATGGAGATGTGGTTGCCGCGGATGCGGCGCATCTCCGCCTCGGGGAGCGACAGCAGATCCCGACCCTTGAAGCGGATCTCCCCGCCCACCACGCGGCCCGGCGGATCAGGCACCAGCCTCATGACAGAGAGCGCAGTGACGCTCTTGCCGCAACCGCTCTCGCCCACCACACCCAGCGTGCCACCGGGTGGAATGGAGAAGGACACATCGTCCACCGCCAGCACCGAGCCCTCTTCCAAGGAGAACCGGGTCTTCAGGCCGCGGACTTCGAGGAGGGGTTCGCTCATGGGCAGGGGCTCGGGACGCAGCGGGAACCTCCCGGCACGTCCCTCACTTCCGGGACAGCTCGTCCAGGAACTCCTCCTCCTGGATGACCCGCTTCTTGATCAGCAGCCGGACGAGGGCCGCCACCATCTGCGCGGGCATGATCTTCTGCGTGGGAGCAGCCGGCTCCTCGCCTTGCGAGAGGCGCTCGAGATCATCGAGCACCGCCAGATCCTCCTCGGAGAAGTTCGGCGGCAGGTTGCGCTCGGGCGGCTTCACGTTCTTCGCAGCCCCGCCGAACATGATGACCGGCACCTTCGGCTGGTCGGGGCTCTCCGCCGCCTCGGGAGGCGGTGGAGGAGGCTTCTGCTGCGGCGAAGGCGGAGGCTGTGCCGGGCGCTTCTTCGTCCCGAGCAGATCGTCGATGAAGTCGTTGGCGGCCTCCTTGGGAGGAGGCGGCGGCGTGGCCGGCGACGGGGTCAGCAGCGGAGGCCGCGGCCGGGGAATGGGCGGAGTGTCCTCGTCGTGGGTCACCCAGTTGCCCTGCACCACGGGTGAACCGCGCTCGATCTTCATCCCGCCGTCGCCGTGCTCCTCGTCCACCGCCACGGCCTGAACGATGTCCAGCTTCTCCCCGCGCGCCTGGATGAGCGCGTTGTCGATGTCATCCGACGCGGCCACGTACACGCGGAGCGTCTTGCGGAGCTGGAAGCGCAGCTCGTCGAGCAGGGAGAGATCGCCCGGATCCTCCACCGCCACGTGGAGCCGCTCGTTCTTGCCCTCCTGCTCGAGCTTGAACGGGACGATGCGGTGCTCGGACTGGAAGTCGATCGCCAGCAGCGTCGCGACATCGTGAGGGATGTCCGGCAGCTCCACGAAGGGCAGATCGAACTGCGTGGCGAGCACCCGCGCGAGCTGCTTGGGGGTGATCATCCCCATGGACACCATCACCGAGCCCAGCCGATGGCCGCGGCCATAGGACCGCTTCTGGCCCAGCGCGGTCCGCACTTGTGCGTCCGTCGCGTAGCCAGCCTCGACCAGCAACTCGCCGATCTTCTTGCGCATGACCACGGATGTTACCGCTTCACCTTGGCGAGGTACTCCTCGCGCGTGAACACACCCTTCTCGATGAGCAGCTCCACCATGGCCTTGAGGGCCGCCACTTCCTTGCGCTGGACCTCCTCGACGGTCTTCAGCAACTCAGAGGGATTGCCCGAGGCCGCGGGCTTCACCGAGGGTACATCCGAGACGGAGGGGCGCGCGGGCGCAGGGGCGCCTCCCCCCACCGGAGCAGGCCGGGGCGGGGCCGACACCTGCTGCACCGAGCCGTCCTTCATGTTCTTGATGACCGTGCGGCCGTGCGCATCCATCACCTTGAAGTTGGTGTCCGCGTCGGCCAGCTCCGCGTTCTCCTCGTAGAGCCGGGCGTAGGCGCGGGCAATCGAGGTGCGCCCGGCCACGTTGGGCACGATGCGGCACTTGGTGATGGCGCGCAGTTCGTCCAGGTGGCGCACGTTGAGCGGGTCCGCGACGGCGACAACCAGCGTCTTGCCATCGTCACGCAGCTGCAGCGGGAGCACGGAGAAGTCCCGAGCCGTCTGCGGCGGGACCTTGGAGCGAACGTGCGGAGGGAGTGTCTGGACGGCGTCCAGGTTCACGGCCGGGATGTTGAGCTGCTTGGACAGGGCCCGGACCAGGATGTCCTCGGACACGAGGCTCATCCGGACCAGGATCTCTCCCAGCTTACCTCCCCACTTCGCCTGCTCCGCGAGGGCCGCTTTGAGCTGGCTCTCCTGAAGCACGTTCGCTTTGATCAGCAGTTCACCGAGCTTGATCTGTGCCATGTCGCATCCGGGGGGAAACCCGACAGTCCCCGTAAGGGGCCCATTTTAGACCGAGATTTGCGTTTGCAGGGCATTTCCCGCCGCAGAATTCAGGAGCCGGGCGGTCCGGAGGGCGAGGGAGCAGGCCCCGGGCCCACTTCCTTCCCCTGGGCGTCCACCTCCACCACCCGAGCACCCTCGGGGGGAGCCAGCTCGAAGAGGGTCAGGTCCGGAGGCCCGTTGAGCGCCACATCACTGTAGCGCAGGCGCAGCTCCGTCTGGGCCGCCTCGGCCAGGAGCTTCACCTCCTTGGGAAAGACCACGGAGCCCTGCTCCTTGAAGTTGCCGAAGGCCAGATCGTACGCGGGAATGCCGCGCACCTCGCTGCGGACCACCCGGTGATACCGGGTATGCACGTAGAGCGTCTGGGTGACGGGGCCTCGGAAGAGCTTGAGGACGTAGACGCCCTCGTCCCGATCCAGGGTGAGCGTCTTGCGCTCGGGGGGGATGAAGGCCACCTGCCCGAGCATCACGGCCACCAGCTCCTCGCTCGGCAGCACCACCGGCAGGAAGCGCGAGACGTTCTCGGGGCTTGCGGGGCCCTGGTAGAAGACGTTGCCGTCCGTCTGGTACAGCCCGAAGCGTTGGCCGTCCGACACCAGCGCGGCCACCGGACGGTTGAAGAAGTCAAAGGTCTCCATGTGCAGGAGGCTCGGCCGGGAGATGGCCAGGAACACCGAGAGGGTGCCACTGCCCTGGGGAGAGCTGACGTGCAGCTTGGCGTCTCCCTGGATTGTCACCAGGTTCTGCTGGGCCTGGGTCACCAGCTGATAGAGCTTTTCCGGGTCTTCGATGGGTCCCTCGGGACCGAACTCGATGCGGTGGGGACAACCGGAACAGACAAGGACCAGGAAGATTGCTGCAGCTGCGCGGTTCATGGCTTAAGTCTCGGTCCTCGCCGAGCCGCTTGGCCACCATTCCATGAGCTTGAACGAACTTCTCCACTATCTGCGCCTGGGCGGGGTCACCCTCGCCATCCTCCTGCTGGCCTCCGTCGTGGCGCTGGGGGTGGCCATCGAGCGTCTCATTGCCCTCTGGGGGGTGAGCGAGCGCTCCCGGACCCTCGGCGAGACGGTCCAGAAGCACCTGCTGCGCGGGGACGTGGCGGCGGCCCGGACTGCCGCCGAGCGCTCGGACGCCGTCGCGGCGGACATCTTCCTGGCCGGGTTCGACCGGATGGAGCGGGTGAAGCTGAACGGGGGCGGCGTGGAGTCGGCCGTCGAGCGCGAGCGGGCGCAGGTGGGCCTGAAGCTGCGGCGCAACCTGTGGGTCCTGGCGACCATTGGATCGATCACTCCCTTCGTGGGCCTGTTCGGCACGGTGGCGGGCATCATGAAGTCCTTCAAGGACCTGGGCCTGGACGTGGATGCGGGCGGTACGGGCGGCACGGCGGCGGTGATGACGGGCATCTCCGAGGCGCTGGTGGCCACGGCGGTGGGCATCCTGGTGGCCGTGCAGGCGATGGTCTTCTACAACTACTTCCAGGCGCGGCTGTCTCGGGTGCTGGTGGAGCTGCGGCTGATGGGCGATGAGTTCGTGGAGCTGCTGAAGGAGCGCCCCACTCCACCGGCTCCGGCCGCGCCTGCTCCCGAGGCGACGGCTCGCGGCGACGCCTCGCACGCCTGAGCGGAGGTTCCACCGATGGCGATGGGCAAGACTCCGGGGAACCGGGACGGCGACGAGGGAGACGAGGGCGTCTTCGCGGAGATCAACATCACTCCGCTCACGGACATCTTCCTCGTGCTGCTGATCATCTTCATGGTGACGAGCACGGTGATCGTCCAGCAGGGTCCGGGTGGCGGAGCCAAGGCGGGCCTGAAGGTGAACCTGCCGAAGGGCGGCGCCACGGACGTGACGGCGCGATCCACGGACCTCTCGGTGGCAGTGCTGGCGGATGGGCGGTACGTGCTGGGCGGCAACGTCGTCACCCAGGACGAGCTGAAGGCCGCCTTCGACAAGGCGAAGGGTGAGAACCCGGACACGCTCGTGATCGTCCAGGCGGACGAGGGCGTGCCGCACGGCACCGTGGTGGCTGTCATGGAGATGGCGAAGAAGGCGGGCCTGGCGCAGCTCGCCATCGGCGTGCGCGAGGGCGAGTAGCCGCGCTCGAGTCCCCGGGTTCCTTGAGCGAACGTAGAGGAGGGGCCCTGTCGGGCGCGGATTGCGCCAACCTGTATGCTTGTTGGACAGGTTCGGCCCCAAGCTGCCGACAGCGGGGAGCCCCAGCGGTTGTCCGGCGGAGACATGCGCTTCACCCGGCGGGACAGGATGCTTGCACTCGCCCCGCACCTACGTTCCGGCCTCCTTTCTCGCAGCAGGAGGTCGTCATGCGGTGTGAAGAAATCATGAAGCGCGACATCGAGTGTCTGTCTCCCCGGGACACGGTGGAAGCCGCCGCCCTGAGGATGCGGGACCAGAACATCGGCTTCCTGCCCGTCTGTGACACCTCGGGCAAGGTGCTCGGGACCCTGACGGACCGGGACATCGTCGTCCGCGTCCTCGCCGGCAAGAAGCCGACGAACACCCCCGTGGAGACCATCATGACGCGGGAAGTCGTCTCCTGCCGCCCTCAGGACGGCATCGAGAGGGCCGAGCAGCTCATGGCCCAGAAGCACAAGTCGCGCATCATGTGCCTGGACGACAGCAGCCGCCTGGTCGGCATCATCAGCCTCTCGGACATCGCCCAACACGTGGATGGAGCGCACGCCCTGGAGACGCTCCGGCAGGTCAGCGAACGCGAGGTCCGCGCCTGACCTCGGACGTTGGAACCAGGGGTTTCCCCTAGGCTTTTTCGGTTCTGGCGGGGCTGATCTGGAGTGCAACTTTTTTCCAGATCAGCCGATAATTCCGCCACCATGAAGACTTCCCGAACCGATACGCGCCCGACGACCACCCGCACCGACGCCGCGCGCGAGACGCCCAAGGCGCAGCCCCGCAACGAGCTCAAGCCCCAGGCCCGCGCGCTGGACGGCGGAGCCTCCTTGTTCGACTCGAAGGCCAAGAAGGCCCCGAGCGCCGAGGCTCTGGGCAGCGCGGCGATCGCGCTGCAGCCCTCGCGCGTGGCCCCGGGCAGCTTCCCGAGCGTGGCGGACGTCAAGGCCATCGCCGACATGAAGGATCCGGTGGCGCGCAACTACGCCATCACCCAGGGCTACCACGACTTGTCCAACGCACTGGGCGAGATGCTGGGCAAGGAGAACGCCAACTGGTCCACCTTCGCCACGTGGGCCTCGAAACAGGCCGGCACCAGCATCCGCCAGGAGGATCTGCCCAAGTTCCTCATGGACGCCATCAAGGGCTCGGGCCCGGTGGGCGAGGCCATCTCCAAGGCGGATGATGTGCTGCGCAAGCTGGGGCTGCCCGCGCTGCCCATCGGCGACATGGTGGCCGGCGCCAACGAGGCGCTCAACAACGTGAGCAAGGCCATCGCGGACGGCAACCAGTTCGTCTTCCGCGAAGTGGGCCAGGAGTTCGCCCGCTTCGTCGACACCTTCCAGAACGACACCCAGTTCGACAAGGCCAAGGTGGACGCCTACCTGGCGAAGTTCCCCGCGGACAAGCCGCTGCTCAAGGAAGCCTTCGGCACCTACGCCCAGGCCATGTTCGAGAAGGATCCGAACAAGAAGGCCGAGATGATGCTCCTGGCCAACGACAAGATCGGCCTGCACGAGCAGACGCAGCTCCAGCCCTTCATCGAGAAGGCCCTCAACAGCCCGGTGAAGGACACCTTCAAGAAGATCCTCGACCAGACCATCGACGCGGGCATCCAGGGGCTCCCCTTCGGAGCCAAGCAGGCCGCGCAGCTGCTCAAGCGCACGGGCGCGGTGGACGCCGTCGTCAACCCGCTGGTGGATGCCATGGCCGGTCTGTTCCGCCGCTTCTCCACCGAGCACATGATGAAGCTGGCCGTCCCCGGTGGCGCGCTCAAGCTGGGCAACGATCTGCCCCCGCCTCCGGAGTTCGCCAAGGACATCTTCCCCAAGGATCTGCGCTCCATCGAGAGCCCGGAGCTGAAGCAGCTGCTGTCCCGCCTGGACAAGTCCCAGGACAGCCTGAAGAACACCGGCGCCAAGGACTGGAGCAAGCTGGATCAGCGCATGAACTACATCGTTGACCTGTTCCGCTCGCGCCAGTCCGACCCGCACCTCTTCGATCAGCCGTTCGGCCGCGCCGGCCGCTACCCGGTGGCTCCTTCCGCGCAGCCGCGCGTCAGCTGAGCGGGTCGGTTTTTACCCCTTCCTTCCGGGGAAACTGGGTTCTTGGGAAATACTTCTTAATTTCCCGAATCCATGGAATTGGCTTATAACGCGCTTGCCCTGTGGCCGAGCGGCCACGGGGTGAGAAGCGTTTTTCGCTGATCCCCCACGAAAGGAAGTCCCCCGTGTCGAAGACCCCTCGTCATCTGCGTTGGCTGGTTGGAGGAGTTGTCGGTATCTCCCTGCTGAGTGCCTGCGGTGCCCCGGAGCAGCAGTCCGGTGACTCGCTCGATGTCAGCGCCCCTGAGGCCACCGCGGGCGAGGTATCTGTGAAGGTCTCCGTGGGCACCTCGTCCCTGGCCGCCAAGGACGACGTGCAGGTGACGGTCACCCTCACCAACGTGTCGGGCCACGCGGTGCGCCTGCTCAAGCGCAACACGCCGGTGGACGGCATCAAGAACGAACTGTTCTCCGTGACGCGCGACGGCGCGGCGGTGGCCTACATCGGCCGTCACTACAAGTGGGCGGCCCCGCAGGCCGAGGACTTCCTGACCCTGGGCGCCGGCGAGAGCGTCACCCGGACGGTGAGCCTGTCTGGCATCTACGAGTTCACGCAGACGGGCAGCTACGCCATCGCCTACGCCGAGGCGAACCACGAGGGCACCGCGCAGTTCACGTCCAACAGCGTGAACGTGTGGGTCGAGGGCCGCGCCAACACGCTGCCCGAGGAGTCCGGTGAGCGCGTGGTGTCCGACTTCGCCCTGTCCACCACGGGCTGCACCACCAGCCAGGCCTCGGGCGTCAGCTCGGGCTTCAGCGGCGCGAAGACGTACGCGACCAACGCGCTGAGCTACCTGACCAACACCACCCCGAGCGGCACGGCGCGCTACACCACGTGGTTCGGCACCTACTCGAGCTCCGGCTGGAGCACGATCAAGAGCCACTTCTCGTCCATCAGCAGCGCCTTCAACAACCAGTCGGTGGTCGTCAGCTGCGCCTGCACGGACAGCGCCTACGCCTACGTGTACGCGAACCAGCCGTACAAGATCTACGTGTGCAACGCCTTCTGGAGCGCGCCCACCACGGGCACGGACTCGAAGGCCGGCACGCTGGTCCACGAGATGAGCCACTTCACCGTGGTGGCGGGCACGGATGACTGGGCCTACGGCCAGAGCGCGGCCAAGAGCCTGGCCAAGTCCAACCCCACCAATGCGCGGGACAACGCGGACAGCCACGAGTACTTCGCCGAGAACACTCCCGCGCAGAACTGATCAGGCGCGGCAGGACTTGAAGTAAGGAAGGCGGGGGCGAAATGCCCTCGCCTTCTTCATTTCAAGGGACTCACTTCATGACTCGAGGACACGTCGGTTGGATCGCGCTGTGCTGCCTGACGCTCGGCAGCGGCGCCTGTACGGCACACAAGGAGGGAGCGGACATGACAGCCGCCCAGGAGACGGACGCCACGAAGCCGGGTGGCTCGCTGAAGTGCGAGCTGAGCGCGCCTCCGAGCGTGAAGGCCGGAGAGCCCGTGGTGCTGACGTTCCGGATCACCAACTCCACGGCGGAGACCCTGTACGTGCTGAAGTGGCGCTCACCGTTCGAGGGCGAGCCGCGCAGCAAGTTCCTGGAGATCACCCGCGACGGCGCCGAGGTGCTCTACCAGGGGCCCATGATCAAGCGAGGCAATCCGTCGGTGAACGACTACGCCACCGTGGCCGCGGGCACCACCGCCGAGATCAAGGTCGAGGCGTCGCTGGCCTACGACTTCTCGCAGCCGGGCAACTACCGCATCGCCTACGGGGGCCCGCTGATGGACGCCACCACCCAGCAGGCCGAGGTGCCTCGTCCCCTGGACCAGCACCGCTCCGTGCCGTTCCAGTGCCCCGAGGTGCAGCTGACGGTCACCGCTCCCTGAGCTCCCGCCGACCCTCTGAAACACGACGGCCACCCGGGTGAAGACCCGAGTGGCCGGTGTGGAACCGCCCGTGGCTCCCAAGTGGAGCCCGGGACGGACTACAACGAGGCCGCGAACGCGGCGTCGGGGATCTGCATGGCCGAAGCATCCTCCTGGGCCATGAGCCGCGCCGCCTGCTCCACGTTGGGCAGCACGTTGCGCGCGAACCAGAGCGCGCTCCACTTCTTGCCGTCGTAGAAGGCCCGGTCCGGATCCGTGGCCGACAGCTTCTCGGCCGACTTCTCCGCCAGCACCGCCGCGTCCAGCAGCAGCCAGCCCACCGCCACCTCGGACATCATCTGCAGGAAGCGGTTGGCCGACAGCGGGATGAGCGCGACCTTGCTCGGCTCTTGCGACCAGCCCAGCAGCGCCATGGCGCTCGACATGAGCCCCTCTTGCGCCGCCGCGAGCTGCTTCACCTCGGCCCCGAACGTCTTGTGCTCGCGGTTGGCCTCGATGAACGCGCCCACATCCTCCATGAACTGCTGGAAGTGCGCGCCACCGGCCTGGCCCAGCTTGCGGCCCACCAGGTCCATGGCCTGGATGTGGTTGGTGCCCTCGTAGATGGAGAAGATCTTCGAGTCGCGGCAGTACTGCTCCACCGGGTAGTCCTTGACGAAGCCCGCACCGCCATACACTTGGATGGCTTGCGCCGTCAGCCGGAAGGCCTGGTCGGAAGAGTACGCCTTCACCAGCGGAGTCAGAACTTCGACCTGGCCGCGGTGATAGGCAGCGCGATCATCGTCCTTGCCAGCCAGCTGCTTGGCCTTGTCCGTGTGCATGGCCAGCTTGACGATCAGCGCGCGCATGCCCTCCACGTGCGCCTTCATCTCCAGCAGCATGCGGCGTACGTCCGGGTGCTCGAGGATGGAGACGCGCGGCGCCGTCGGATCCTTGAACTTGGAGAAGTGCCCGCCCTGCTTGCGCTCCTTCGCGTACTCCAGAGCGTTGTAGTAGGCCGCCGAGGCCAGCCCCAGGCTCTGGATGCCCACGGCGATACGAGCCCCGTTCATCATCTTGAACATCTGGCTCATGCCGACGTGCTCGACGCCGCCCACCAGCTCGCCGACACACTTGTCGTTCTCGCCGAAGTTCAGCACACAGGTGGCCGAGCCGTTGATGCCCATCTTGTGCTCGATGGAGCCCAGGCTCACGTCGTTGGACTCGCCCGAGGAGCCGTCCGCGTTCACGCGCATCTTGGGAACGATGAACAGCGACAGGCCCTTGGTGCCCGGCGCCGCACCCTCCACACGGGCCAGCACCAGGTGGATGATGTTCTCCGCCAGATCGTGATCACCCGCGGAGATGAAGATCTTCGTGCCGCGGATCGTGTAGGAGCCGTCCGGGTTGCGGCGGGCGGTCGACTTGGCCGAGCCCACGTCCGAGCCCGCGTGCGGCTCGGTGAGGCACATCGTCCCGCCCCAGGTGCCGTTGAGCAGCTTCTCCACGTACTGCTTCTTCTGGTCGGCGGTGCCGCACTCGGAGATCACCTCCGCCGCGCCGAACGTCAGCCCCGGGTACATGTTGAAGGCCGTGTTGGCGCCGCAGAGCATCTCCTCCACCGCCACCTGCAGCATCGCCGGCGCGCCCTGGCCACCGTGATCCGTGGCCACGCCCACCGTCTTGAAGCCCTGCTCCCAGAGCAGCTTCCAGGCCTCCTTGAAGCCCTTGGGGGTGATCACGGTGCCGTTCTCGATGCGGCAACCCTCGCGATCAGCCGTGGTGTTCAAGGGCCCAAGCACCTCCTTGGAGAACCGGTAGGTCTCCTGGATCACGGCCTTGGCCTCATCGGGGCCCCATGCTTCGAAGGGCGCCTGTCCCGCCACCTGCTCGAAGCCGAACTGCTCGAACAGGGTGAAGAAGAGTTCCCGAAGGTCTGTCTTGTAGTGGTTGATTCCGGCGGACATGGCCTCTCCCATCAAAAGGGGCTCGCTGCCTGGCCATACGAATGGTCAGCGGCGCCCGTGAGACAGGAAAAGTGTTACGTCGATTGATTCTAGAGTCAACCGGAAGTGACGCCTCGCGTCGTGTAGCGGGCAGACGACTCCCGCCGGTGTGTCCGGAACCCAGCGAGAGTGCTGGGTTTTCATGCCCAGGGCTTCTGGGGATTACTTCTTCAGCTTCTTGGCGGCCGCGATGGGAGCCGGCGTCGGCGGCCCGGCAGTGGCCGTCTTCGCGGACTTCTTGGTGTTGTTCGGAGCCTTCTTGGCGCCCGTCTCCTCGGTCTCCGTCCCGTCGCCCTGCCCGCCTGCCTGGGGAGCGAGGATGCTCTCGCGCGGCACTTCCACGACGATGGGAGCCTGGCCCGAGCGCTGCCGGTTCTCGTCCTCCAGCGAGTAGAAGAGCTGGATGACGGACTGCCCCTTCATCAGCAGCTCGCCGCGCTGGTTCTCCGCCCAGAGATCGATCTCGACGAAGTAGCGGCCGCCGCTGCCGTGCCGGTCGCTCACCCGGCCCTTGCAGACCACGGTGTCGCCCGGCCACACCATCTTGATGAAGCGCACGCCGTAGCGGCGCAGCTGGCCGCCGCGCGCCCAGTCGCTGATGAGCTGGCCGAGCATGCCCATGATGAGCATGCCGGGGGCATAGACGGAGGGCATGCCCACGCTCTTGGCGTAGACCTCGTCCACGTGCACGGGGTTGTAGTCGCCGCTGGCCCCCGCGTAGCGGGAGAGCTGGACGCGATCCACCGGTGCCTTGGCCAGGGCCGGGAGCTCATCGCCGACCCGGACGGACTCGAAGTACAGCTTGCGCGCGGGCATCAGGCATTCTCCTTCGAGGCACGGACGATGAGGGTGCGGCGGGCGCGGAACACCAGATTGCCCTCCTCGTCACGCCCCTCGTCCTCGATAACGGCCACGTCCATCTTCCCCGCTGGGCCGCTGCGCTCCAGCACGTCCGCCACCTTGGTGGCCACGTAGATGCGGTCCCCCGCGAAGATGGGACGCTCGTACTCGAAGCCCTGCTCGGCGTGCAGCAGGCTCTTGATGCCCACCCCGAGCAGTTCTCGCAAGTCCGCCGCCGAGTGGAACGACGCGGGGAAGGTGGGCGGCGCTACGATGGTGGGGTAGCCGGACGCCCGGGCGTACTCCTCGTCATAGTAGATGGGGTTGTAGTCGCCGATCGCCTCCGCGAAGCGTCGGATGGAGCCCTTCTCCACCTCGTTGAGCGTCGGCGGCGAGGAGCGGCCAATCGCGTTCTTGTCCAGCATTTCCCCTCCCTGATGCTTCTCTTTAGCGACCGGCAGGAAGCTCGAGCACGGTCAGCAACCCGGCCTCGGCGGCCGTCAAGCGTGGCGCGGCATTGACCAGCGTATTCGCGGTGGCCCTGTCGCCCGCAATCCCCCCTGGGATCTCCACAACTACTTTAGGGTCCGCGTCGATCTCGATGCGATCCTTGGGATCGTCCGCACCGACAGCAATCGTCAACTCCAGCCGGACCCGCTCCTGCTCATCCTCCAAACCCACGACAGACTGGAAAATGCCCGCCACCCGCCCCTGGCGCACGGGAAAGGCACCGCCGGTGATGTCCTCTTCGGCCAGCACCGGAGCGACCTCCTCCTCATAGTCGTCGCAGTCCAGCCCGAGCCCCAGGGCGCACAGGGCGGCGGACTCCACCAAGCCCACGTGGCCCAGCTGATCCTTGTCCACCAGGGCGAAGAACTCGTCCTCGGTCAGCCCGGCGCCCACCTTGCGCTGCAGGGCCTCGCGCCGGGTGCGCGCATCCACCACGCGGGTGATGGAGACACGCCGCACCGCGCCGCACGCCTGCCCCGCCGTGGCGACGAGGCGATCCATCACGAAGCCCGGGTTGACGCCGGTGCCCAGCACCGCCACGCCGGCCTTCTGCGCGGCCTTGTCCAGCTTGGTGGCCAGCTCCGGGTACTTCAGGAAGGGGAAGGCCAGCTCCTCGCAGGTGGACACCACCGGCACGCCGAGCTTCAGCGCGTCCAGCAGTTGCTCCATGACCTGGGGCAGCCGTGATCCGGTGGCATGCAGCAGCACCGCGCCGCGACGGCGGCCCAGCGCGCGCTCCAGCGAATCGGCCACCTTGAGCTTCGGCGTCGGCTGACCCAGCACGTCCGCCAGGGGGCGGCCCGCGAGCTGGGGACTGGTGTCCACCGCACCAATCAACTCCACCTCGGCCGAGGCCAGCGCGGCCCGCGCGATCTCCTGCCCGATGAACCCAAGCCCCATGACCACCACCGGGACCGGCCCTGCGGGGGCTCTAGCCATCGGAGAACTCTCCAGAATTCAAGGGGTTAGACTCATTTACAACGTCGCCGCGCACCATAAACCACCCCCTGCCGGGCAGGCAAGCATGACGTGGCTGTCAAGGACGTGCGGAGCTGGCTATTTGCTAGCAGTTTCCCGGGTTTGCAAACCTGGACTGAAGTCCAATGTGAGGGGCCCCCCCCTGTCTGCTGCGGAGTGAACGCGTGTATAACCCTCTCCAGACTTTGTTGCTGGAGACCCTCATCTCATGGACCGCATCCTCGTGGTGGATGACGACGTGCGCATCCTCGCCGCGCTCTCGCGCATCCTCCAATCCGAGGGGTACGAGGTTGTCACGCACAGCGATCCCGTCCAGGCCGCCCGGGAAGAAGGGTTTCAGGTCGTCCTGACGGATTTCATGATGCCGTACCTCAACGGCATCGAGCTGCTGTCGGCGCTTCGAGAGAAGAACCCGCGCGCAGTGCGGCTGATGCTGACGGCGGCCGCGGACTTCCGCACCGCCTCGGAGGCCGTGAACCGCGGCGAGGTGTTCCGGCTGCTGGGCAAACCCTGGTCCCTGGCGGACCTGACGAGCAGCGTGCGGCAAGCCTTCGAGCACTTCCGGCTGGTGGAGGCCAACGAGCGGCTCACTCGTGAGGTGGCTCAAAAGAACGAAGAGCTGCTGAACATCAACCGGGATCTCGAGCGCCTGGTGGTGGAGCGCACCACGGGCCTGCTGGACGGGCTCATCAGCGCGCTGGACTACCGGGACACGGAGACGCAGTGGCACTCGCGGCGCGTGTCGCTGTATGCGCGGCGCCTGGCCGAGGAGATCGGCCTGCAGGGTGCAGCGCTGGATATCGTCGAGCAGGGCGCTCTGCTGCACGACATCGGGAAGATCGGCGTGAAGGACTCGATCCTGCTCAAGCCCGGTCCGCTGACGCCCGATGAGTGGGTGGAGATGCGCAAGCACCCGGAGTTCGGTTTCCGGATGCTGGCGAAGATGCCGTACCTGCACGAGGCATCGCTCATCGTCCTGCAGCACCAGGAGCGGTGGGATGGCAAGGGCTACCCGGCCAACCTCACGGGCGAAGCGATTGTGATTGGCGCTCGCATTTTCGCCATCGTGGACACGCTGGATGCCATCACCTCGGATCGGCCTTATCGCAAGGGCCGATCGCTGCAGGTGGCGCGCGATGAGATCGAGCGCTGCGGCGGCACGCAGTTCGATCCGGCGCTCGCGGCGGCGTTCCTGCGGATTCCGGACACGGAGTGGATACGCATCCGTAGCCAGGTGGAGGCCATGGAGGCCGAGGAACTCGAGCGTTTCAGCAACCTCCCCCACCCGCTGACCCCGGCGCCGCCCCAAAGGCAAGCCACCGGGAGCTGATGGGCCGTCAGGGCTCGGCGCGCACCTCGAGGATGACGTCTCCCTCGAGCAGCGCGTCCACTACCTCCATGCCCGACACCACGCGGCCGAAGGCCGTGTAGCGCCCGTCCAGGTGTGGCTGCGGGGTGTGCGTGAAGAAGAACTGGCTGCCCCCTGTGTCCTTGCCCGACAGCGCCATGCCGATGACGCCTCGCTCGTAGGGGATGCGCGTCACCTCGCAGCGGATGGAGTAACCCGGGCCACCCTCCCCGTCTCCGCGTGGATCTCCTCCCTGCGCCACGAAGTCCGGCACCACGCGATGGAAGGTGATGTCGCGGAAGTAGCCCTTGCGCGCCAGGGCGTAGAGGTTGCCTGAAGTGACTGGCGCCTCCCGCGAGTCCAGGGCCACGCTGAAGTCTCCCTTGCGCGTGCGGAAGGTGAGCTTCGCTCCATCCGGCGCATCGGATGCTCGGAATGCTCCCACCGGGAGTTCCACGCGTGCAGAGCGAACGGGCTGGCCCGTCAGGCCCGTGAGCAGCTCGGCCGCCACGCGCCGCACGTTGGCGTGCGAGTGCACGAGCCACGTGCGCAGGACAGGCTCGGCCTCCTTCCCTACGAGGGCCACGAGCGCACCTCCGACCGGCTCGGCCAGATCCGTCTCGTGAGGCACACGAGCCACCAGGGCCTGGACCTCGGGCAAGGCCTCCAGTGCCTTCATCTTGCCCGCCACGAGCGCGGCCGCCGCCGCAACCACCGGGTCCTCCCCCTTCATCAAAGCTCGCACGGACTCCAGCGCCTCCGGCACGGGACGGGAGCTCAGCGCATCCAGCGCGGCCATGCGCACCCGCGCGTCCGGATGGTTCAGCCACGCCACCGCGTCCTTCGCGCCTCCCTGCCCCGTCGTCTGCGCCACCTCGCGCAGTCCCAGCGCCAACCGCCGTGCCTCGGGGATCCGCTCATTTCCACAGCGCAGCACCTCGGCGAGCGCTCCTGTCTGCCGATCCATGGCGGCCGCCAGCCGGCAGTCGAGCCATGCCACGTCATCGAGCGCCACCTCCGAGGCTCCTCGCGATGCCTCTCGGAGCGAACGCCGCAGCTCCTCGAACACGGGACGCCCTGAAGGTGGGAGCCCTTGCTGGGCCACGGCCAGGAGCGCATGCCCCGCAGCGGAGTTCCCCGCCGCGACGGCGCTCGCCTGACGCTTCAAGCCGCGCAGCGCTTCCAGCGTGGCACACGGACCGCTGCAGCTACCCGAGAGCTTCGCCAACGAGCGCGCTGCCTCGGCGGCCACCCGAGCCATCGGGTCCTCCAGCAGCCGGCCCAGCACGTTCGCATCCTCCTGCCCTGCAACGTCCGGGAAGCCCTTCGCACAGATGGCTCGGACCTCGGGCGACGCGTCCGAGACACACTGGCGCAGGAGTTCCAGCGCAGCAGGACGCCGGACGTAGGCGAGCAGGTACGTGGCGCCGTACCGAGTCTCCTGAGACTGGGTTGCCGCCAGCAACGCGCCCACCTTCTCCACGGGCACGTCCGCGAGCGAAGCCCCTCGTCGCGCCGCCACGCCCAGGGCCAGCGCCGCGCGTCCCGCCACGCCCTCCCGTGTATCTCCCAGCAGTTCGATGAGACGCTGCACCGCGCCGGGAGTCGTCACCTTGCTGAAAGACTCCAGGAGCGTCCGCCGCACCTGCCCATCCGACTCCGTCACCTCGGCGGCCCGGAGCGCCTCCGTGAGCCGGGCCTTCATCTCGTCCGGCAGCGGCTCCCACGAGAGCGCCAGCTCTCCCGCCGCAAAGGCCGCCTCATCCCGAACCTCCGGCTCCCTGGCCGCCAGACTGGCGAGGATGACTTCGAGCGTCGCGGCATCCTGGATCCGAGCCAGCGCCCGCAGGGCCCGGACCTGCACCTTCGCCCCCCACTCTCCCCGCGCCCACGTCAGGAGCTGCCCCTCTCCCAGCGAGCGGCGATCCTCCCATTCCGCGATGCGAGCCATCGCCTCGGAGTCCGCATCCTTCGAGGGAGAAGCGCTCCGGAAGCACGCCGACAGGCTGGCCACGAGTAGCAGGCACGCACCGACGCGAGAGGGCGGGTAGGACATGAGGGGCGGCGTAGGCCAAATCTCCGCTGAAATCCAGGGGTTACAACCCAACACGTTTGACTTGAAAAACGCGGCGCCAGACAATGGAGTTCCGTCTTCCTCTCAGGAGCTCTGGCCCTGAAATGCCCCGGCTGTGGCACCCAGGTCGCAAATGGCACGTCCATCTGCCCCAAGTGCGACTACATCATCGATTCCTCGTTCCTCTCCTCGGAGCCGCCAGTCCCGGCGGGTGACCAGGAAGAGTCCACGGCCGCGTTCCCGGATCCTCGGAAGGCCGCGCCTGCCGCTCCTCCGGCGCGCACCGCGAGCTCCGGCCAGCAGCGCCCCGTCACCAGCACGGGCACGCGGCGTGTGACGACTTCGCCGGGCAAGACGGGTTCGCGCCCCGGCATCAAGGCGGTGACGAGCGAGACCGCCAAGAGCGCGGAAGGATCCCCGAAGAGCAAGACGAATGTGCGCGCGGTGAGCAAGACGGTCAGCCGCTCCGTCCCCGCAGTGCGCCCCGCTCCGGCGCCGCAGAAGGCCTCGGATCCCTTCGCGGAGCTGGACGACACGGAGCCGCGCCCCGCGCCGGAGTATCCTCCGTACCCCAACTCAGGGCAGAAGGGCTACGCCGGCCCCAACACCACCGGGAAGATCGTGGCGCCCGAGGAACTCATCTCGGATGCGCGCGAGTTCGTCGGCGAGCTGTCGCGTCCGGACAAGATCGCCTTCGCGGGAGCGTGTGTCGCCGCCCTGTCCTGCTTCCTGCCCTGGAAGGAGACGGCCGTGGATGGGGATGTGCTGGGGCTCATGAGTTCGGGCATCGGCACGCTGCTCGGAGCGGCGGTCGTCATCAGCGCCATCTTCGTCCGGGTGCGCCGGACGATGCCCAAGTTCAACCCCATGGTGCCCTGGGGAGCGCAGATCGGCATGTCGTTCTTCTGCGTCCTCTACACCGTCATCTTCCTGAAGATGTCGTTCATCAACACCGAGGTGCCCTCCGCCATCGGCAACCGGATGGTCCTGAACTCCTCCCCCAGCTTCGGAGCGTTCCTCGGACTGCTGGGGGCCATTGGAGCGCTGACGGGTTCGGTGCTGGGGTTGAAGGAGCGCTGATGCCCAGCGATACTCCTCTCTCCCGGCTCACGGCGGCGCTCGATGCGACGGTGGTGGGCCAACCCCATGTCATCACCGATCTGGTGACGGCCTTCCTCGCCCGCGGTCACGTGCTGCTGGAGGGCGTGCCGGGCGTGGCCAAGACGCTCACCGCGCGCAGCATGGCCGCCGCGCTCGGGCTTCAGTTCACCCGCGTCCAGTTCACCCCGGACCTGATGCCGACGGACATCCTCGGCACCAACGTCTTCCACCCCACGGAGAACGCCTTCCGGCTGGTGCGAGGCCCCGTCTTCACCGAGGTGTTGGTGGCCGACGAGATCAACCGCACTCCGCCCAAGACGCAGGCCGCGCTGCTGGAGGCCATGGAGGAGCGCCAGGTCACCATCGACGGCACCACGCACCCACTGCCGCCGCACTTCTTCGTGGTGGCCACGCAGAACCCGCTGGAGCTGGAGGGCACCTACCCGCTCCCAGAGGCCCAGTTGGACCGATTCCTCATGCGCGTGCGCGTGGGCTACCCGGAGGCGGACGCGGAGGTCACCATGCTGCGAGGCTTCCACCAGCGCGAGGGCCGGGCCGCCTCGGTGGAGCGGGTGCTGGACGTGGCCACGCTGACGGAGTTGCAGGCCCGAGCCGCTCGCATCACCTGCGATGAGTCCATCCTCGCCTACGTGGTGAAGCTCACCCGCGAGACACGGGCCAACCCGAGGGTGCGCCTGGGGGCCTCTCCCCGCTCGGCGCAGGCGATCCTGGCCGCGGCCAAGGCGCGCGCGGCGTTGCAGGGCTCGGACTTCGTCACCCCGGACGAGGTGAAGGCGGTGGTGCCCAGCGTCCTCAACCACCGCCTGCTCCTGAAGGCCGAGGCCGAGGTGGAAGGCATCACCCCGGACGAGGTGCTGCGGCAGACCCTGGAGCAGGTGAAGGTCCCCCGGTGAGCCTGGGCCGCCCCGTCCCCACCGGGCTCGCCGTGGCGCTGCTGGCGGCGACGCTCGTGCCCTCGGCCCTGGCCGTGGCCAGCCCTGCCTTCGCATGGTTGGCGCTGGCGCTCGATGTGGCCGTGGTGACGCTGTGTGTGGTGGACTTCATGCGAGCTCCTCGGGCCTCGGACGTGGAACTCCGGCGCGAGGTGGAGCCCATCCTGCGCTCGGGCGTGGACAACCCCGTGCACGTGGAGCTCACCTGCCTGCGTGGCGCGCCGATCCGCGGCGAGCTCCGGGACGAGGCTCCCGTGGAAGTGGCGGTGGAGGGGCACCGGCAGCCCTTCTCCGTGGCACCCGGCCTCCGGCCGACGCGAATCACCTATACGGTGCGACCACCGGCTCGCGGGGACGTGCGCTTCGGGGATCTCCACCTGCGGCTGATGGGCCCGCTGGGGTTGTGCGCGCGACAGGTCCGCATCCCCGCCGAGCGGGTGGTGAAGGTGTACCCGGATCTCACCGCGCTGACGCAGGAGGCGTTGGCCCTGGCGCGCGCGTCGGATGCACCCGCCGAGAGGCCCCAGCGCCGCCCAGGCGAGGGCCGCGAGTTCGAGTCCCTGCGCGAGTACCGCATCGGGGACGACTACCGCACCATCGACTGGAAGGCCTCCGCGCGGCGAGCCCGGACCATGGTGCGGGTGTACCAGCCAGAGCGGAACCAGCCGGTGCTGCTGCTGCTGGACTGTGGGCGCCACATGGCCGGCAAGGTGGACGGCCGCCGCAAGCTGGACCACGCGGTGGATGCGGCGCTGCGGCTGGCCAAGGTGAGCCTGGATGCCGGAGATCTGGTGGGCGTACTCGCCTTCGCCAGTGACGTGCGCAGCTACCTGCCCCCGCGCAAGGGCCGCGAGCACCTGCGCCTGCTCACCGAGGCGCTCTACCGCGCCGAGGCAGCTTTGGAGGAGAGCGACTACGGCCGCGCGTACGACTTCGCCTTCGCGCGCAGCTCGCGCCGTTCGTTGGTGGTGCTCTTCACCGACCTGGTGGACCCGGATGCCTCGGGCTCCCTGGTGGCGCGCACGCTCATGCTGAGGCCTCGCCACCTGCCCCTCGTGGCCTCGCTGCTGGACGAGGATCTCCAGGCCGCTGCCACGCTCGTGCCCCGCGAGCCTCAGGATGCCTACACCCGTCAGGCCGCCGCGCGCCTGGAGGATGAGTACCGGCGCACGGCGGTGACGCTGCGGGATGCGGGCGTACTGGTCGTGCGCGCCCCCGCTCGGGGATTTGGCGCCGCGGCCATCAACACCTACCTGCACGTCAAGTCGCGCGGAATGCTCTGAGCTGGCGCCCGCCCCGTGCGGACTGGACTCCGGCTCGGATTGCGGGAATCCTACCCACCTATCAGGTTGGCCCTTATCTGGCCGCCTTGTAAGGTGGGCACCATGGGAATTCGCAAGCTCCTCATGATCCGGCCGAAGGAAGCTCCCCCCAAGCAGGAGAGCCCCTTGAGCCTTCAGCTCCTGCTCCCGAAGCAGATCGGGATCTCAGCCGACAGGCTGGTGGAACCCTTGCACAAGCTGCATCCGTCGCTGGCACAGGTGCGCGCCGAGGTGCGCAGCGGCGCCATCGCCCCGAACGTGATGCAGATGGGGCGCGTGCGATGGAAACACCACGTCGTGCAGATCACGCTCGTGGACGCTCCCATGGTTCCCGAGGCCATGGAGAACACCGTGGCCATCTCCCACTACGGAGACGATCTGAAGACCCGGGCACTGGCCCACGTCTCGCACATCGTTCTCCTCTACCGAGGCGAGGAGAAGGACCCGCTCGAGCAGTATGTGGCACTCGCCATGATCGCGGTGGGGTTGGTGCCCCTGGGAGCGTTCGTCGTGGTGAACGCGAGCGCCTATACCTCCTTCCCCCTTCAGCCGCTGGTGCCCCACGCCGGGGGAGATGTGGACAAGCTGCTGCGGAGCCTGCCCCTGCCCTCGCTCTTCGTGGGCTTCGTGACGATGCAGGTGGTCGGATGGGACGGGATCTGGGTACGCACCTGTGGGGCGCCGTTGATGAACCTGCCGGACCTGGCCCTGCATGTTCGCGGCACTGGCGAGATCGCGCAGACTCGGGATCTGTTCAACGCCATGCTCCACACCATGCGCGACGTCGATACCCAGTTCGGCGAAGGGGACATGGTGCAGGATGGTGACCAGAACTGGATGTTGCGCAGACCCCGAGTGAACGAGCAGTTCCTCGACAGTCCCAGGATGCTCGTGCTGGTACCGCAGCACTGACTCCCTGTCCTCACGTCGCGAGAGTCATCGCGTTCCCGCCGTCAAGTCCATTGTGGGGGACCTCTTCAATTCGCACGCACCACCGCGTCGCTGATAAAGAACCGTGCCAATCGCTCCGGAGCCGATTTTTCGGCCTCGGCAAAGACCCCCTTTACAGGGCGATCTTGGTTCCCAAAATGTCGGCCGCGTCAGAACGGACGCGCCCGCCATGAGTGGCGGTGTGCTCGCGAATGGATGGAGACAGGGTCTTGGGTGCGGAGGTCGCACGGGGTTTGAGAGTCGAAGTCGAGGTGTCGGCGGCGGCGACGGCGGCGCGGAGCGAGGGAGAGCCTGGACGGCCTCTCACGCCCTTTCATGAGCGGCTGCTCTCGGAGGAACTCACCCTCCGCAGCGCGGACTCGCACCAGCGCATGGCCAACGCGTTGTCCGAGGCCAAGGTCGACCTCAACCCGCATCAGGTGGAGGCCGCGGCGTTCGCGCTCGACTCGCTGTCGCGCGGTGGCTGCATGCTCGCGGACGAGGTGGGCCTCGGGAAGACGATCGAGGCGGGCCTCACCATCGGCCAGCTCATGGCCGAGGGAAAGACGCGCATCCTCATCCTCGCCCCGGCCACGCTCCGGGCACAGTGGAACAGCGAGCTGAAGGAGAAGTTCGATCTCGAGTCCGTCCTCGTGGATGGCCGCACGGTGCGCGCCACCGGCAACTGCTTCGATCAGCCCTTCCCCGTCATCTGCTCGCACCCGTTCGCGGCCAACAAGGCGGCGCTCGTGGCGGAGATCCCCTGGGACGTGGTGGTCATCGACGAGGCGCACCGCCTGCGCAACGTCCACAAGCAGGGCCACAAGACGGGCCAGGCGCTCCGAGCCGCGCTCCAGGGCCGCCCCAAGCTGCTGCTCACCGCCACGCCCCTGCAGAACGACTTGATGGAGCTGTTCGGGCTGATGTCGCTGCTGGACGAGCAGATCCTCGGCCCCGAGCACGCCTTCCGCACCCGCTACCAGGTGGACCCGGAGTGCGGCGGCTTGAAGGAGGACGCCGTCGCCGAGCTCAAGGAGCGGCTGTCCCCCGTAGTCCAGCGCACGCTGCGCCGCCAGGTGCGCGAGTACGTGCGCTACACCAACCGCCGCAGCATCGTGGAGGACTTCGCCCCCTCACCCGAGGAGCAGGATCTCTACGAGAAGGTCAGCGAATACCTCCGGCGCTCGGAGGCGGCGGCGATCGAGCCGGGCAAGAAGACGCTCCTCACGCTCTGCTACCGCAAGCTGCTCGCCTCCTCCACCTACGCCATCGCCCCCACCCTGCGGCGGCTCTCCGACAACCTGGAGAAGCGCCTCGAGGCGGCCAAGCTCGGCGCCCAGGCCCTGGCCCTCTTCGAGCCCGAGGAGGCCAAGCAGTACGCCGAGGAGGGCGAGGAGTGGTCGGATGATCCCGCCAAGCCCACCAATGTCCGCCTGCTCCAGAACGAGGTGTGGGAGCTGAAGCAGTACGCGGATCTGGCCGACTCCATCAAGGTGAACGCCAAGGGAGAGGCGCTCAAGCGCGCCCTGGATCGCACCTTCACGGTCATGAAGGCGCACCAGTGGCCGGAGAAGGCGCTCATCTTCACCGAGTCCAAACGCACGCAGCAGTACCTCTTCAACCTCCTCTCGGACCACGGCTACCGGGGGAAGATCTCCCTGCTGTCCGGGGACGTAGCGGCCACTCCCGAGGAGCGGCGCGCGCTGGTGGACGACTTCCGCAACCGCTCGCAGATCCTCATCTGCACCGAGGCTGGCGCCGAGGGCCTCAACCTCCAGTTCTGCAACCTGGTGGTGAACTACGATCTGCCGTGGAATCCCCAGCGCGTGGAGCAGCGCATCGGCCGGTGCCACCGCTACGGCCAGCAGCGCGACGTGCTGGTCATCAACTTCCTCAACCGGCAGAACGCCGCGGATGCCCGCCTCTTCGAGCTGCTCGAGAAGAAGCTCAACCTCTTCGATGGCGTGTTCGGCGCCTCGGACGAGATCCTCGGCGCCCTGGAGAGCGGCGTGGACTTCGAGCGGCGCGTGCTCGACATCTACCAGTCCTGCCGCCGCCCGGAAGAGATCAACGCGGCGTTCGACAAGCTGCGCTCGGACATGGAGCAGCGCATCAGCACGCGCATGACCGAGATGCGCTCCGTGGTGCTGGAGCGCTTCGATGGAGACGTGCGCCGCCGGCTGAAGCTCGCCAGCGAGCAGACCAAGGAAGTGCTCGCGCGGCGGCAGCAGGAGGCTCGCGCTCTCACGGGCTCCGTGCTGGGCAAGGGCGCCTCGGGCCGGCTCCAGGTGGCCAAGGCCGCCTACGCCGTGCGCGACAGGACGCACGATGCCATCAACTACCTGCAGCTCGATGCGGCGGGCCTGCCCTCCCGGTTGGCGCGGCTGGCCGGCAGCGAGGGCTGGTGGTTCGTCTACAAGTTCGAGCTATCGGGCATCAAGCCGGAGGAGAAGCTCGTCCACCTGGTGCTCGTGCGCGAGAAGGATGGTGGCTTCCGAGCCCTGCCGGTGCCCGACGGCGCGCACTTCGTGAAGCTCTCGGCCAAGGTGGAGAAGCGCCGGCAGCCCGAAGGCGTCTCCGTCTCCCTCATGCAGGAGCAGGCCCTGCTCTCGGCCAAGGACGAGCTGATCCGCGCCGCCGAGCGCCGCAATGCCTGGGAACTCGACCGGGCCCGCGAGCGCGCGGATCGCTTCGCGGAGGACTGTCTGCTCGAGTCCCGCGAGGCGGTGGAGAAGGCTCGCGAGCAGTGGGTCGAGGCTCGCAAGGCGGTGATGGCCGCCGAAGAGGCCGCGGACCGCATCAAGGCCCGAGCCCACTCGGATCGCCTGGAGCGCGAGTACCGCAAGAAGCTGGCCTCGCTCCGCAATGAAGAGGAGAAGCGTTACGCCGCCAAGGACCGGCAGATCGCCGACCTGATGCAGAAGGCGAAGGTGACCGAGAAGCGCTCGCTCATCGCCTCCGCCTACTTCTGGCTGAGCTGATTCCTCTTCCACCGCTGAATTCCAGCAGGCTCGAACACCCTGCCTGTCTGGACATACATTTCCTTCCTTCCCCTCTTGATGTAGCAACCTGAAATACATTAGAGGTTCCTGTGCGCGGTGGTGCTCTACGCCTCAGGAGGAACGGTCATGGCCAGCAAGCAGCGGGATCCGGGTGCCCAGGCGTTCAGCGCACGGAAGACGGGCACCCGCTTCGCGATGAGTCCGAACCGGGAGCTCCCCTGGGACGCGGAGGAGGACGCCCATCAACTGCTGTCCGAGCTCCCTCTCCTCTCGCGAGCAGTCTCCAGCGCGGAGCTCAGGCAGCGCCGCCACACGCCGCTGCCGCCTCCAGTGCCCGACTTTGACGACGAGCCCAGCGTGACGCCCTCGCTGCGCGCGCCGAAGGATCGGCCGATGCCCGTGGCGGCGCCGAAGAAGCTGGCCGCGAAGCAGAGCTCGAGCATCACGGACTTCCTTCGCTCGGCCTTCACGCAGCGCCTGTATGGCTCCAGCCGCTACCAGTTGCGCATCGGCACGCTGACCTCATCCAAGGCCGGCGGCAAGCGAAAGCAGCGAGAGCCCCTCCTGCTCGCCCCGAGCCAGGAGACGCAGCCCGCGATCCTGTGCGGCTGGCTGGACGCCTCGCGCAAGCAGGCCCAGGTCCGCAGCTACGGCGTGATGGCGCTGATGCACGAGAACCGTTACGGCGACGAGCCCGACATCTCCGAAGAGGAGTATGAGCGCTTCCTCAACAAGCTGATGGATACGCTGTTCGACGGCGGCATCCGGCTGGTGCTCCTCGCCCCCGACACCGGCGACTTCGAGACGACCCAGTTCAACCCCGTGCCGCAGCCGCAGGTTCGCCAGCCCGCCGCTGTCGTGTCCCTGCCGCCACGGCGCTCCCCCCGCGCCAGGCTCACGGTGGCGCTCCTCGCGGCAGCGGCCTTCGCGCTGGGAATGGGCGCGGAGCACCTGTTCTCCAAGACGGTGCACGCGCCCTCATGGCTCCAGCATGTGGGGCTCGTCCGCCGCTGAGTAAGAGCCCCACCGTACACCGGTCCTGCGCTCTACTGCCCCGGTTGCTGCGTCCCCGTGCCCCCCACCTGCGGCTGGAGGACGCTGGTGCTGCCCGTTGAGGGCTGCAGCAAGGGAGAGCTCTCCAACGGCGGAGGCTGGTAGCCGTAGCTGGTCGCGGTCGGCTGCTGCAGCACGTAGTTGCTCATCGGCTGCTGGAAGCCCGTGCTGAGCGACGAGTCCAGGCCCGTGCTCCCGGTCAGGCTGCTGCCCGTCAACAGGCTGCTGCTCCCGATCATCGTGCTGCTGTCCGTCGACAAGCTGCTGGTGCCCGTGAGCGGTTGCTGGAGCTGATAGCTCCCCGTCAGGGGTTGCTGGAGCTGGTAGGTCCCCGTCAGGGGCTGTTGAACCTGATAACTCCCCGTGAGCGGCTGCTGAAGCTGATAGCTGCCCGGCGCCTGCTGCTGGGTACTGTCCGTCGTCTGAGCGCTCGCTGTGCTGGCCACTCCCCAGGCCACCAGAGCGGCAGTCGCTGCCAGAATTGTCTTTCGCATGGTCGTCTCGCCCGTTGTCCAAGCCCAAACATGGGCGTGCGAGCTCGCGCGAGCCAAGGGACCTGCGAGCCCTCGGCCCGTCGCCCGCGATCCGAGCTACCTGGAGCGCTTGAGGATGTAGTCCAACCCGCCCACGCGGTACCACCGGTAGCCGTAGCCCTCGAGCTCCACGCGGTGCTGCCCGCGCCCATCCGCTTGCGAGTGGTCTCCCGAGAGCAGGTTCGCCAGCATCCCTCCATTCGCGCTCCCGGCCCCGAATGTGACGCTCCGGCCCTTCGCGTCGAAGTTGTGGAGGAACACCACCCCGTTGTTCCGCCAGTCGTACCGCAGCGCCAGCACATGCGGAGAGCTCGTCTTCAGCACGCGCCACTCGCCCCAGCCGATCTCCGGACACTCCTTGCGCGCGCGGATGATGCGCTCGGTCCAGTTCAGCAGCGAGTTCGGATCCCTTCGCTGCTCCGCCACGTTCACCTTCGAGTAGCCGAACGGGCCTTCCTTGATCACCGGAAGGATCGTCTTCTTCGCCGCGGAGAAACCGGCGTTCGGCTCGGTGGACCACTGCATGGGCGTGCGGACCGAGGCCCGCTCCTTGAGCGATAGATCCTCCCCCATGCCGATCTCATCCCCGTAGCGCAGCACCGGCGTCCCCGGCAGCGTGAAGATCAGGCTGTAGGCCAGCTCCAGCCGCCGCCGATCTCCCTCGAACATCGGCGCCAGCCGGCGTCGCAACCCTCGATCGTAGATCTGCATCCGCGGCTCGGGGCCGAACTCCTCGAACACCCGCTGGCGCTGCTCCTCCGAGAGCCGCCCCAGATCCAGCTCATCGTTGTTGCGCAGGAAGTGAGCCCACTGCGAGGTCTCCTCCGTCACCCGCGTGCGATCGAGCGCCCGAGCCAGCCCGCGCACCTCCCCGGTGGCCAGCGCGCCGAACACGTGCTGGTTGACCAGGAAGTTGAACATCATGTGCATCCGGTCGCCTTCGTCCCCGAAGTACTCGACGTCCTTGTCCGGAAGCACGTTGGCCTCCGCGAGCAGGATGGCGTCCCCAGCCCGCCACTGCAGGAACGTCCGCATGTTCCGCAGCATCTCGTACTGCTCGGTGTGCCGCCCGTGAGCGCCCTCGCGCTGGATGACGAAGGGCACCGCGTCCATCCGGAACCCGGACACCCCCAATTCCAGCCAGAAGCCCATGATGCGCTGGAGCTCGGTCCGCACCTCCGGGTTGGACATGTTGAGATCCGGCTGGAAGTTGTAGAAGCGGTGGAAGTAGTACTCCTTCGCCTTCGGGTGATAGCTCCACGTGGTCTTCTGCACGCCCGGGAAGACCATGCCCTGGTCCGCTCCTTGAGGCTTCTGCTTCGACCAGATGTACCAGTCCCGGTACTTCGAGCGCGGATCCCTCACCGCCGCCTTGAACCACGGGTGCTGATCCGAGGTGTGGTTCACCACCAGATCCATCAGGATCCGGATGCCGTGCTTCTTCGCCTCGTGGGTGAAGTCGACGAAATCCCCCAGCGAGCCCATTCTCGGATCGACACCATAGTAGTCGGTGATGTCGTAGCCATTGTCCCGCATGGGCGAGGGATTGAAGGGCAGCAACCACACCGCGTTGACGCCCATACCCGCCAAGTAGCCCAACCGACGCGCGAGTCCCTCGAAGTCGCCCACGCCATCGCCGTTGGAGTCCATGAACGTCTTCACGTCCAGGCAGTAGACGATGGCGTTCTTGTACCAGAGATCGTCAATCATCCCCGGGCTTCCCCTGCACGGGGGAGGCCAGAGGTTTCAGCCGGACCCAGGTGGCGCCCCACCCTCCATCGGCCTCGCTGGCGGACTGAAAAGATTCCACTTCGGGGAGCTTCGGGAGCAGGCCGTGGACGGTGCGGCGCAGCGCGCCCGTGCCCTTCCCGTGGATGATGCGAACGTCGAGCAGGCCCTTCTGACGACAAGCCCACAAGTACTCGGTGACGAGATCCTTCACGTCCCGAGGCTGAAAAAGATGCAGGTCGAGGTTCCCATCGACGGGAAGTTCGACCACCTCATCTTCAGAGGGAGCTTCCTCCTCCGGGAGGAGCGGCGGGGACGGCGGCTCGCTGGTTCTGCGGGACATAAGCGCCGTCAGCTTCCTGCTTCCTCCGCTCGGCTTCGAGCCGGGCCTTCTCCCGAGCCTCGCGGAATTGCTGGGACAGAGAGGTGACTTCGGTCCTCAGGGCGGTGAAGTGTTTTCCCACGTCCTTCATGGTGGAGCCGGACCCCTGCTCGCGCGTCTGCCCACTGCCCGCGCCTCCCGCGGAAGTGAGCTGCACCACGATTGCCGCCATCATGAGTGGCTTCATGGATCCCTCTTCTAGCAAGAGGTGTGCACGACCTTCCAGGTCAACTAGGTGTAAAATTCCTTACGCACCCCCCTGTGACGCATCCCGGCGTTCACTAAGTACCTGATCCAGGCTGGATGCGAGCTTGAGAGCAGACAGGGGAGCACTGCCTTCGGCCTTGTTGTTGATGATGACAAAGGCTGGCCGCCCCTTGTGCAGGGCAGCGGCGCAGATACCGGCCAGGGCCTCGCGGGTCACGGAATCCTCGTCCACGAGGCGGTCAAAGGGGGCGAAACGGGCGTAGGCCTCCTCGTAACCGAGGTGCGGAGGCAGCATCCACCGGGCCACCAATGCGCGGGACTCGAGCGCCCGCGTGCGAACGGCCTGGTGAACCACAGGAGGCATGTGCCTCCAGGCCGAGAGCACCGGAGACACGCCCAGCTCCGCGAGCACCTGGGCGAAACCCTCTGTGAGGAGCTCGTCGTTGCGGACCTCGACTGCATAGAGAGGTCCGCGAGGCAGCGCGGCGAAGAAGGCGTGGAGCCGCTCGATGAAGCGCCCCGGGCCTCCGAAGCCTCGTGTGTCCTGGGGCGGGAACTGGAAGACGAGAGGACCGGCCTTCTCGCCGAGTCCTTCCACGAAGGGGGCCACCACCATGTCCGCGGCGTAGCTGGCCTGGAGGAACCGGTCGTTGGGCTGTCCCCGGTGGACGCCATAGCGCTCGTGCTGGGGGTAGCGCGCCAGGGTGCAGACCTCGTGGGCCTTCACGAGGAAGCGAAAGCCGGGGGGCACCTGGGCGGCGTACTCGGAGAAGGTGACGGCGGAGATGGGGCTGTAGAAGGTGCGGTCGATGCCCACCGTGCGCAGCACCGGATGCTGTGAGTAGGCCGCGAGTCCGTCCCGGGCGAGCATCGACTGAGCGGCCTCCCGGTCGTAGACGATGCCTGCCCAGCCCGGGAAGGCCCAGGACGAGGTGCCCAGGAAGATGCCTGGGGGCAGGCGCTCGCCGAGAGTGCGCACTTCCTCTGAGACGGGAGCCGGCCCCACAGGCTCCGCCTTCCGGGAGCGACGGGCCTGCGTCGGGGAGACGCCACCGGTGAAGAGATCGAGTTGAGAGGGATCTCGCTGAGACATGAGCACTCCGGGGTCCTGAGCATTCGGCCACCGGAGACACGTCCGGCAGCCCGTGGAAGCGGGGATAACGCTACCAGGGATAGAATGCATCAGGTCGGGTCAGAAGTGCCCAACTCTCTACGTTGTCTGCCGGGGCCCCAGGCAACCGAGCACACACACGTGCTCCCCACGGGAGCCACTGCGGGCGCCTACACCTTGAGGCGGATCGCGCCGGGCAGCATCGTCATCTTCGCCGGCAGCCGCCCCGGCACCTCGCCGTCGATCTCGATGAGCACCTTCTGGCCCTCGATGCTGTCGGCCTCGAAGGTCCGGCACTGCAGGCGCGTCGTCCCCTTCCACGTCACGTGCTCGCCGCTGTAGATGCCTCGCGACTTGAAGAGGAAGTCCTTCAGCGTGTAGCCGGACCAGATGGTGACGTCGAACACCCCATCGTGCGTCAGCGAATCCGGCGCCACGCACATGCCGCTGCCGAAGTAGCGCCCGTTGGCCACCGCCACCACGTTGATGGGCAGCACCTGCTCGGCCCCACCGTCCGCGCGCAGCTTCACCGTGGGCGGCTCGAACCCGAACATCCCCTTCACCGTCCCCCACACGAAGGCCATGTTCCCGCCCAACGACTTGTTGCTCAGATTCACCTCGTTCGCCACGAACGCACTCACCCCCAACGAGGTGATGTTCGCGAAGTAGCGCTGCTCCGGCTTCCCCTCGTGGTTGATGTACTCCACCAGCCCCACGTCGAAGGGCTCCGTCTTCTCCGTGCGCAACCGCGCCAGCGCCGACTCCAGCTCCAGATCCCACCCGAACGCCCGCCGGAAGTCTCCGCCCGTTCCGCGAGGAATGACGCCCAGCGCCGCGTTCGGGTTGATGGCCTTGCCGTCCTGGAAGAAGCCGTTGACCACCTCGTTGATGGTCCCGTCCCCGCCCACCGCGACGATGCACTCGTAGCCGTCCTGGAGGGCCTTGCGCGCAATGCGCGCCGCATCCATGGCCCCTGCCGTGAACTCCTGCCCGAACTCACCGATGGCCCGACTCACCTGGGCGGACAACTCCGCCCAGCGCTTACCCGTCTGACCACCGGCGCTGCGCGGGTTGACCACGAGGAACGTCTTCATTCAGCCCCTTCCCTCCTGCCTGGAGACGCCTGTTTACGTGCTGGCGGGGCTTCGCACCACTCCGCGACGCGAGCCGGTAGTCCAGGCCCCTCACCCCGGGGCGTCACCATACCTTGTTCGCATCTGCCTGGGCGGACGCACCCGCGAGGACACGCCGAGAGCCAGAACCCTCACCCAGCGTAAGCGCCAGCAAGACACAGAACAGGCAGAGCTCAGCAGGACGGGCCAGCGGAAAGTCCACGAGCGCTCGGACCGCCAGCGCCACCAGGGCGGCGACCGCGGCCCGGCCGCGTGTCTCCTGCCATTGACGCCCTGCGCGAAGGGCCAGCAGCACCAGGAGCATCCGGGGCACGACGCCCACGAGCCCGAGTTCCAGGAGCCACTCCAGGTAGTCGAAATGGGCGTGATCCTGCAGCGCGACAAAGCCCTCCTGCGCGGCAGAGCCCCCGTGCGCCCAGTACTCCGCCTCCCACGAAGGCCAGAGGACGCGGAAGCTCCCCGGCCCGTGCCCGAACATCGGAGCCTCCAGCACTCGTGGAGCGGCGACACGCCAGAGATAGAGCCGGCCTTCCACCACCGCGCCGAGGGATCGCCCCCACACAGCGCCCAGCAGCAGCACCACGCCCAGGATCGCAAAAACCACGGCCCTCCATCCGAGACGCCGCGAGCCCTCCAACCTCCCAGTCGGCTCCGAGCCACGCGTCCACACGAGGCTCAACGCTGCGGCGCCGAGAGCAGGCAGCGTGCCCCAGGACCGCGTCGCGGCCAGCGCGCAGAGTTGGAGGACAGCCGCAGCGAGCCAGAGCCGACGCCAACGGACCTCGTTGGCGGAGAAGAATTCCCCCACGACGAGGCACAGGCTGACTCCCAGGTAAGCGGCGACGAAGTCCGGGTTCCCCAGCGTCCCGTAGATGCGCATCCGCTCACCAGGATGGGAAGAACTCCAACCCATCCAGCGAAAGGGATCCCACCCGAGAAACTGGAGCACGGCGACCAGCGCCAGCGCGGTACCGGCGCCAGCCACGGCGCGCATGGGAGCTCGCGGTTCGAACGGAGCCTGCAGGAGCGCGAGCAGCACGCACCCCGCCGCGGCATCCAGCCACATCCCTCCCGGGCGTGCAGCGGGCCCGATCAAGGAGGAGAACGCCAGCGATGCGATCCACAGCCCGGCCAGGACTCGAGGGGCCAGGGGCGCGGGCCGCGAGGCCCCCACGAACGCGCGCAAGAGCAGCGCAGCGGAACCAGCGGCCACCAATCCGGTCTTCACGCCCGAGAAGGGAGTCTCTCCCCCGGGCACCACGGCGAGCGTCACCGCCGCAATCCAAGTGCACACCAGCCACCGGGAGAGCCTGTCCCCGCTCACTCCCGGCAAGCCGTGCTGCTCTCCCAGCCCCACCCTCCGAGCCAGGAGTTGCTACTTCGCGACGGAGACGGAGCCCGTCACCGCCACATCTCCCGGCGCACCACAGGAGTTGCCCTGACCCGTCACCTTGCCCTGGTTCACCTGGAGGTGCAGGGACTGGCAGCCCACGGTCCCGGCCGCCGCCTTCTCCTGCGCCGCCTGCCCCTTCGCCATCGCCTTGTCCGAGATGGTCTTCATCTGCTCCGTGTACTTCTGGATACAGGTGCCCATCTGGGCCGGAGGCAACTTCATGCAATCCTGCTGCATCTTCTGCTGGATCTCGGCCATCTTCTTCTGGTTGTCGGCACTGGAGTAATCCGCGCGAGCCTCCTCCATCGCCTGATCGGACGCGGCTGTCTCCTCGGCCGAGCGCTGCACCGTCACCCGGTAACCATCGGGCTCGCGCGTGACGCTCACGGGGCGGGTGCCCAGGGACTTGCCGTCCTTGCCGAACCACTCGGAGGTGCCGCTGACGAGCACCGTGCCCGGCTGGGACGTGGTGCGCAGGCGCGCCTTCATCCCGTTGGCCAGCGCCAACTGCCAGGTGTAATCGCCCACCACCTGGAAGGCCTGCTTGGTGGCCGACGCCAGGCTCACCGGAGAGATGATCTCCACATTGCACGAGCCCGGCAACGCCAGGGTCGTCACCCGCAGACGCACCTCCACGCGGGTCTCCGTCACCTTCTCCGAGAGGATCTCCGTGCCCGCGCACTCGGTGTTCGCCATGGAGCCCGGCAGGAAGCGCCCGTTCACCGTCAGGGTCGTCTCCGAGCCCACCGACACCGTGGGCACCTGGCCGCTCTCCAGCTTGATCTCCGGCGAGGGATACTTCGCGAAGAGGGCCGAGCGGTTCTTGTCCAGCCCCTGCGCGCGGCGATCCTTCAGGGCCTTCTTCTCGAACTCATCCAGGCGGTTCTGGTTGGCGGCGGACCGAACCTCGGCCGCCCCGAGCAACCCTCCCAGGGCCAGCACGGCCGCCAGGAAACGCGAGCGTTTCATGAAAGATGGACTCCTCGACGAGACTGGCTCACGGAATGGCCAGGTTGAGCATGAAGTAGATCCCCTGGAGGTAACGGTCCAGGGCATTCATCAACATGGGCAGCACCGTGATGATGGCCACGCCTCCGGCCACCGCCAGGAAGTAGAGCACCACCGAGTACTCCACCATGGCCTGGCCGCGCGCGCGCCGCAGCCACCCTGCCCGCCGGGCCACGGCTCGAGACTCAGTGCGCATCATCCCCTCCCGAGCCCCCGCTCTCGGGCTTGTAGCCCGCGGGCATCTTGATGCGCTCCATGATGTACTGCTTGTCGACCTGGCCCTTGTCCTTGCAGCTGCCGTAGCATGCATCGACGACCTGCTTGGCCTGGTCGGAGCACATCTGCCGGGCCTGCTTGTTGGCGGAGTTCGCCCCCTTCTTGCAGGGCTCCACCATCAACTTCTCCATCATCTCGCACTGATCGGTGCAGGTCTTCGGCTTGTCTGCCTCGGTGAGGACCGGCTCGGGAGTCTTCGGCTGCTCCGCCGTCTTCTTCTTTCCCTCGGCCAGCGAGCCCCCGGCAGCCAACAACACGCTCAGGGCCACGATGCGAATGGCGTTCACGCGGATGTCTCCTCTACTCGAGCCAGACGAGGCTCACGGCAACGGTGTTGGGATCGGTATGTGGACGGGCCGAGATGGTCAGCAGCACGCCTTCCTTCTCGAAGCTCTCGGAGTCCTGCTGAGCGCTCTGCCCGATAGGCGAGAAGCCCAGGCGAGGCAATTCGCTGCGGTAGAACGCACGCACGTTCTCCGGCGTGGAGCCATTGACCACGAAGAAGGCACTGCGCGAGGAGCTCCCCGGCTCCATCTGCTGGATGGCCGAGGCCGCCTCGGAGTTGGGAGGCACGGGCAACCCGCCGGGCAGCGCCGGCTTCTGCACCAGCATCTCCTCCGGATTGCCGACGGAGGCCAGGATGACGGTGCCCGAGCCGTTGGGCACCAGCGTCACCGTCTTGAGGTTCTTGCTGCTCACGGGCCGGAAGCTCAGGTAGCGCACCCCGGGCGCCTCGGGCACATCCCCCAACAGGGGCCGGAACCCCATGTGGACGAACGTCTCGTAGTACGCCTGGGCCACGTCCTGCGGCGAATCCTCCACGATGAGCGTGGCGATCTGCATCTTCGCGCCGTTGATCAGCGTCTGCTCGCCCATGGGCTCCGGGCGCCGGCCCTTGAAGACGCTGAACGAGAACGGATCCGGATCCACCGGCTCTGGCGCTTCCTGCTCGCTCTCGAGGAGCTTCTTGCGGACGTACTCCTTCCACTCCTCATTCGAGAGTTGCGGGGCCTGGCCCGGCTGGGGAGCAGCGCAGGTGCCGCCGCCTCCTGGTGCGCCACAAGCCGAGCAGGTGCCTCCCTGCCCCCCCGCGGGCTGAGCCGAGGCAGGAGCCGCCTTGGAGCTGGAGGCCCCGCTCGCCGCCTTGGCGCTGGGGCTCGCCGTGCCCGCGGCGAACGCGGGAACCGCTGCCCACAGGCACACCGCGACGCTGAAGGGCTTCAGAAGCAATTGGCGTTCTCCGCGTTCCTGCAACCCATGTAGAAGGGCCCGCGGGCGTTGGCCGCGGTGCGGTAGTTGTTGTTCGGACCCGAGTACGGCGTGGACAGGAAGTCGCCACTGCCCAGGCCGGCGCCCTGCTTCTGGCCGGGAGAGCGCGGCTTGTAGCGCGCCGTCAGGTGCACCCCGATGATGTTGGGCAGGACGTTGTTGGAAGAGGTTCCCGGCGGGACGCTCAGCACCAACATCAGCTTCTCGCTCGTCCCCTTGCTCGTGAGCTGTGCCGTGGCGCCCACCGCCGCGGTGTAGGTCGCCGCGTTGGTCCCGTTGCTCGTGTACAGGTACTGCACGCGCCGGAAGAACGGGTTGGCCTCGGGGCTGCTCGCGCTCTGGCCGATGGTGGGCATCGCGCTCTTGGGCACGCGGAGGTCCGCGCTCGCCAGCGCGCCGTTGTACCGGCCCAGTGCCTTCACATCGTCGCCGTTCTTGGCGCCGTTGCGCAGCGCCCACGTGTTGAAGCTCACGGACGCCGTCTCATAGGCCACGATGTTTTCCAGGTCTCCACCGTCTCCCTGCCACTCGTGCACGCCCTTGCCCGTGGTGTCCTTGCGCAGCTTCATCTTGGACATCTCCACCTGGGAGAACTCCTGCATGAAGTCCGAGGGGATGATGTAGTTGTAGATGTAGCCCTTGGCCCAGCACCGCACCTCACCGCCCGTGTTGTAGCCCGTGGAGGCGAACTCCTTCATGTTGAAGTCCACGGTCCAGTTCAGGTCCTCGGAAAGGCCACACTGGAACTGGGTGTCCGTCGGCTCATCCTCCTCTTCGTCCACGTCGTCCTTCTTCACGAAGCGGAACGAGTACTGGGCGCCAAAGCCCGTGTGGTGCTTCTTGTGGCCCGACTGTGAAGGGTACTGAGAGCCGTCTCCGTTGCCCCGGAGGTAGGTCTCCTTGCTGTAGGTGGTGCCATCGAAGGGGTCCGCCCCATCGTCCACCGCGGAGGTGTGATCGGCGTAGACGATGCGCACCGCCTTCGCGACGGTGGCCAGCTCATTCTTGTCGTTGTCCGACTTCGAGGAGGGAGCGCCGAGGCCTCCATCCTTGAACGCGCCGGGTTCGGTGTTGCGCGTGGTGAAGTCCCACACGCCGGAGATGACCGTCTCCTGGAGATCCAGCTTCAGGTAGGCCGCGTCCATCAGGAAGATGGCGTAGAGGAACAGCGGCACCAGGATGATGTTGAGGATGACGAACTCCACCATGGCGGAGCCGCGAGCGCGCCGGCCCTGGGTGGAACGAAGAGCCTTCTGACGAAGGGAGTGCATCCTTCACCTCACTTGACGTTGACGGCGCTGCCGTTGATGGCCTTGACGCCCATGACGAGCGCGGCGGCATTGCTATCCACCGAGCCCAGCACCAGCGCCTCCGCATCGGTGAGCGGTGCGAGCTTGGCGCGCCAGAAGGGGTTGAACATGTTGGGGTAGTCAGACCAGTCGCCGATCCGGTGGTAGTACACCATGGCCTTGGAGAAGGCCTTGGACCGGGTGTTGTTGCTCAGCGTCAGCTTGGCGTCCTCGGGCCCCACCTTCTTCATGGTGACGGTGCCCGAGCCATCCTTGGCCACTTCCCACGGACCGCGCTGGCCATACTCGTTGACCCGCGTGTCCGTGCTCACCGCCGCGAACACGGAGGGCTGGTTGAACGGGTAGCTGGTGCCGATGTTGAACTCCTCGAAGCGAGACATGTCCAGATCCACGTTGTGGTTGGAGCCGCTGTGAGGGTTGTTGAAGAAGCCCAGGAGGCCACCGCTGTGGCCGTTGCTGTTACCCGAGGAGAGGTTGCCGGGGGAGAGGGGGCCCGCGGCCGGCAGCGGCAGCGACATGGCGCCGTGCCTCCAGGTACCTCCCAGCATGGCCGAGTCGACCGACGTCAACACCGAGCCCCGGACGTTGTTGCCCGCATCTCCCTGGAGCGTGGTGGAGTACTTGCCATCCCGGAAGGCGGTGTGGCCTCCGACGGCGGGCAACTGCGCCACCGTCCAGGTACCCGTGGGCCCCATCCACATGCTGGCCTTCACCTTCTGGCTGATGTTCGGGAAGAGCATGGGGGTGGGCGGCACCGGTCCCAGAGGGCCCGAGCGGTTCCACGCGAACTCCTGGCGCGAGGCGTTCACCGTCTCGGCCATGATCTGCTTCTTCACGTTGCTGTTGCTGCTGAAGAGCCGCAGCCACTGCTGCTCGTTGGCGGCGGTCATCGCGCCCTCGTCCGAGGTGACGGACGCGGCCTGCTGCATGTTGTTGGTCTTCAGCGAGCCGAAGTTGCCACCCGTCAGCATGCTGATCACGGACCCCTTGGACGCCATCTGCGAGGCGCGAAGCATCTGGATGTGGTTGTTGAGCGACGACACCGCCTGCGTCGCGGGCGCATCCAGCTTCTTCAGGCTGCTGCCCATCTTCCCGGAGATGTAGTCGAGCGTCAGCCCCGCGGCGTTCACCGTCGCCTCGGCCCCATCGATGCAGTGCTGGAAGCAGCACGGCGCGCAGCCGAACGGCGTGCAGCAGCAGAAGCACATGTCGTACTCCTCCGCGGCGATGGCGCTCATGATGCCCGCGGCGCTCACCTTCAGGTCGGCAAGCATCGCCGCCTCGGACATGTACGCGTGCACGTTGGCCATGCCCACGTAGGACGAGGCGATGGCGCGGTTGGTGTACGCCAGGTAGTTGAGCGTGCGCGCCTCGGCGACCGCCATGGAGAACGCCTTGGCGTCCGCGTAGTTCTGCAGCTTGATGCGCTGCTGCACCGCCACCGTCACGTTGAAGGTGATGAAGGTGATGAGCGCCAGGACGAGCAGCGCCACGGCCGCCAGGATGATCATCTGCCCACGCGAGCGTCGGGCGCTGCGGGCGCGGGGATGGGCCAGAAGGGGTCTCAGGATGCGTCTCATGAATCAAACCTCACTCACGACATCATCTCGAAGCGACTCTCGAGAACGGGACTAGCCCGGATGGGCGTAGGTGATGCACTCGTTCTTCTCGGGCAGCGCGAAGCGGCCGAGGTAGAAATTGCTCTGCATGCGCATAGCGTAGCTGACGTTGATGGGCACCACGAAGACTCCCATCTGCGAGGCCCTGGCCACCTGGCCCACCTGGGTCATGCCCACGTCCCGCGGCACGCCGTTCTTGTTGGGCATCATCAGCACCGAGGGAAGGCTGGTGCCCAGGTACGCCTTGGTGATCACCCAGTTGGCGAAGGGGATGGGCATCCGGTACAGCAACTGGATCTGCACCACCAGGCGCAGCCGGTTGAAGCGCCGCAGGGCGTTGGCGTCCCGGATGTAGGCCGCGGGGAAGGCATGCACCGCCGGGTCGTCGAAGTCGACCTCGTTGTTGGAGCCCTCGCCTCCCAGCGCCTGCTGGCCGGCCCTACCAATGGAGTTGGGACCCGAGCCATCCAGATCGCCCTTGAGCGGGCCACAGACGACCGTCTTCACCATCTTGTCGCCGCTGAGCAGCCGGTTGTCGAAGCTGACGTGCCGGGCGAACTTCGAGATCACATCGCCCGTGGAGCTGGTGGGCAGAATGGTTTCCGAGCTGCTGACCAACACCGGCAACAGGTGCAGGATGGCCGCCGCCTCGATGGCGCTCGGATCCGCGTTGTTCATGGCCCCTACGCGCGCGGCCCGGTAGGCTGCGTACTTGGCCATCACCCGCGCCTGGGCCGTCAACCCCATCTGAAGAATGCCGAGAATGAAGAAGACGAAGAGGGGCATGACCAGGGCCGCCTCGACGGCCACCTGCCCGGCTTCGTTCCTCCCTCGGCGCTGCGAAACCAGCAGCGAAAAGACACCCATACTGTAAGCATGACAGCCACAGCCAACCTGAACCATCGGTCAACTTGCCGACGCTAGCCTCCGCTGCCTTCTCTTTTTCTCAAGAAGATGGAGAGGTTGCACGATAGGCCGGTCCGGCTGGTACAAGGAAGGGGCTCCGTGGAATTGGATCCCGGACGCACCGAGGAGACGTGCCCCGTGTCGGCTCGACGGAACGTGAGGGGGCTGTGGGTAGTGGGATGTGGGCTGCTCGTCCTGATGCCCATCCTGACCTGGGGTCAGGGCGCGAAAACTGAGGATCTGCCGGCGCGGGCCACCTACCTGCAGGCCCTGAACGACTTCCAACAGGGGCGCGGCTCGCTGCAGAACCTGTTCACCCTGGGCCGCGCGGCCGCCCGAGAGCAGTTGGAATCCGTCATCGCCTGGGACGCGGCGATGGCGGCCGGGAAGATCCCGAAGAAGCGGTTCGAGCCCCTGCTGCCAGGCTTCCACGTCGGCACGGCCGAGGCCCTCTATGTGTTCGCCGACTCGAACTTCTTCCTCGAGCTGGCCCGGCGGCGAGGGGACGAGACCGACCGCCGCTTCTTCGAGCTCCTCCATCAGACCTTCCACGGCAGCACCTCGCGCCTGTACGTGGAGTCCATCACCGACACGACGGCCTGCTACCACCTGGGCAGCCGGGAGTTCATCTCGCTCTACCGGGACTGGAGCCGGTTCAAGGCCGGTGCCCCCAAGGCCTATGCGGAGACGGCGTCCGAGGAGCTCCAGACGCTGGAACAGACGCTGCTGGTTGCCACGTGTGCCTGTGGCACCCAGGAAGTCGTCGATGCCGGGTTCGAGGCCTTCTTGAAGACGTTCCCCAAGTCTCCCATCGCGGCCCAGGCTCGAGCGCGCCTGGATCGGATCCACAACCACACCAGTGACATCCAGTTCCGGTGCGGACAGGAGCTGAACCTGGGTCAGCCCCTGCCCTACGGCGTGCCCACTCCCGTTCCCTAGATTCGCAGGGATCCTTCAATGACGGTGACGGCGGCGCCGCCGACGCGCGCCCGCTCGAGCGCCCCCGGGCGTCCCTTCACCTCGAGTTCCAGGCGACCCGGTTTGCCGATGGCATCGCCCTGCTCGGCGCGCACTCGGACGAGGCCTCCCGCCTCGGGCAGCTTGAGCACCCCATGGTTGACCAGGTACTCGGCCAGTGGCCCGTGCGCGGAGCCCGTGACGGGATCCTCGGCCACCCCGAAGCCCGGCACGAAGTTGCGCGCGTGCGTCACGCTGCTGGCGTCCTTGGTCTCTCGGCAGAAGACGAAGACGCCTTCGATTCCGTGGGGTTGGCCGGCCCGTACGAGCGCCTCGAACCGGGGCGCCAACGCCCACACGTCCTCCCGGCGCAGCAGGGGCACGAAGATCCTGTGGCCACCAGCCAGCACGGGCAGCGAGCGGTCCACCATGTCCACCGTCCCGCCCAGCAACGACATCACCACCTCGATGGGCAGCGGACTCTCACGCCACGGGGGCTGGGGGGTGACGATCCACACGCGGCTGTGGCCGGCTTCCAGCGGCTCCAGTTCCACGTCGTACGTCCCCGCGCCGCAGTCGAGCTGGAAGTGCCCGGCGCGCCCCAGCAAGCCGCGCTCGCTCAGCAGGTGGAACGAGGCCACCGTGGCGTGGCCGCAGAAGTCGATCTCCCGCGTGGGCGTGAAGTAGCGCAGCCGCACCGCCTTGTCTCCCGGGCGGGAGAGCACGAAGGCCGTCTCCGAGGCTGCCGTCGCCGCGGCGATCCGCTGCATGGCAGGGGTGTCCAGGCCCCCCGAGTCCAGCACCACGCCCGCGCGGTTACCGAGTCCAGGCGTCCGAGTGAAGGCATCGACGATCGAGATCTGCATGCGTGCTCCCTCCGAGTCACAAATTGTCCCAACACAATTTGAGCATTAGATGGATACAATAAATGCATTGCGCCCACGATTGCGTCAATTGTATTCATTGTCACCATGACAACTTGGGCACCGAAGCTCCAGGGGCGGGAGGGTCCGCTGTATCGGGCCATCGCGGACGCGCTGGCGGCGGACATCGAGGAGGGGCGGTTGGCTCCGGGCACCCGGCTCCCCACGCACCGCGAGTTGGCGGAGGTAGTGGGGGTGACGGTGGGCACCGTGACGCGCGCCTACGCCGAGGCCGAGCGCCGAGGGCTGATCGGCGGCGAGGTGGGCCGAGGAACCTACGTGCGGCACCGGGAGGCGCCGCGTCGCCTGCCCTCGCAGACCGTGGTGGCCGCGGACGACACGCTGATCGAATTGGGGCTCAACTGGCCCGCGACGCCGGAGGGAGATCCCGCGACGGAGGCGCTGCGGCGCACGCTGGGGGAGCTCCAGCACTCGCAGACGTTGCTGGAGATGCTGGCGTACCAGCCCCACACGGGCCTGCTGCCGCACCGCGAGGCGGGAGCGGAATGGATCTCTCGCTTCGGGATCACGGTGCAGCCCGATCAGGTGGTGGTGTGCTCGGGCGGGCAGCACGCGATGGAGGTGGCGCTCCAAGCCCTCACGCGTCCCGGGGACACCGTCCTCACCGAGTCACTCACCTACCCGGGCATGAAGTCGCTCGCGAACAAGCTTCACCTGCGGCTCCAGGGAGTGGCCATGGACGCGCAAGGCCTCATACCCGAGGCGCTGGAGGCCGCCTGCCGCGGTGGCGCGAAGCTGCTGTACTGCATGCCCAACTTGCAGAACCCCACCGGCGCGGTGATGCCGCCCGAGCGGCGTGAGCGCATCGCCGCCGTCGTGCGTGCGCAGGGGCTCACGGTCCTCGAGGACGACGTGTACAGCCTGCTGATCGAGGACCGCCCTCCCCCGCTGTGCGCGCTCGTGCCGGAGGCTGGCTACTTCATCGCGGGCGTCTCCAAGCTGATCGCCCCCGGTCTGCGCATCGGCTACCTGGCGGCGCCTCGGAGAGGCACGGAGCGGCTGGCGGAGACGGCGGGCATGGCCGCGCGCATGACGCCTCCTCTCACGGCGGAGATCTGCGCACGGTGGATCCAGGATGGCACGGCGGACGATCTCGTGGAGCGCCGCCGCCAGGAGGCGCAGGAGCGACTGGCGCTGGCGCGGGAGTTCCTCGGAGAAGCGATGCCCCCAGGCGTGCACGGTCCCACCTACCATCTATGGATGGAGCTGCCGACACACTGGCGGAGCGAGGCCTTCAGCGCCCAGGCCCGGCGCAACGGCGTCTCCGTCACGGCGTCAGAGATCTTCGCGGTGGGCCAGGCGGTGGCCCCGGGAGCGGTCCGAGTCTGCCTCGGACCGCCGCGCACGCGGGCCCTGCTCACCAAGGGGCTCCAGCGCCTGCGAGACACGCTCGCGGGCGGGCCGGCGCCCCTGGCCAACATCGTCTGAACCGGGCGGCTACTTCTGCGTCGGAGGCGGCACGGGGCGGACGTGCACCTCCTTGAGCTGCTTGTCGTCCACCTCGCCCGGCGCGCCCGTCATCTGGTCCGTGCCCGTCTTCGTCTTCGGGAACGGGATCACGTCGCGCAGGGACTCGACGCCGGTGAGCAGGAACGCCAGGCGGTCCATGCCCAGCGCGATGCCGCCGTGCGGAGGCGCGCCGAACTTGAGCGCGTCCAACAGGAAGCCGAACTTCGTCTTGGCCTCCTCGTCACTGATGCCCAGGGCCTTGAACACCTCGGCCTGCACCTTCGGATCATGCAGACGGATGGAACCGCCGCCAATCTCGAAGCCGTTGAGCACCACGTCGTAGCGGTGGCACTTCACGCGGCCCGGATCCGTGAGCAGGTACTCCACGTCCCCATCGTGCGGGCGGGTGAAAGCGTGGTGCGCCGCCGCCCACGTCTTGCTCTCCTCGTCGTACTCGAACAGCGGCGGGTTCACCACCCACAGGAACTTCCACTGGCCGCCGCTGCCGTACTCGGGGATCAGCCCCAGCTTCTTGGCCACGTGCACGCGCAGGTTCGCCATCACCGTGTGCACCAGCGACTCGCGGCCGAACTGGAACAGGATCAGGTCGCCCGTCTTCGCATTCACCTTCTGGTTGATCGCCTGCCGCAACGCGGGGCTGATCGTCTTGGCCAGCGGAGACTGCGTCCACTCGCCGCCCTCGCCCACCTTGGCGCGCGCCAGGCCCCGGGCGCCGGCCTGCTTGGCGAACTCCTCCAGCTTGTCGGACTCGGCGCGGCTGAGCGCCTTGTCCGCGGGGATGACCATCGCCTTGACGATGCCCTTGTGCTGCACCGCCTCGTACATGAGTGGCACGCCGCCGCCCTCGCCGTGCTCGCGGATCAGATCCGTGAGCACGGTGTGCTCCAGCCCGAAGCGCAGGTCCGGCTTGTCATTGCCGTACTTCGCCATGGACTCATAGAAGTCCATCCGCATGAACGGCGTGGGCACGTCGATGTCGAGGATCTCCTTCCACAGCTTCTTGATGAGGCCCTCGATGATGGTGAAGACGTCGTCCTGGGTGACGAAGCTCATCTCCACGTCGATCTGGGTGAACTCCGGCTGCCGATCCAGGCGCAGGTCCTCGTCGCGGAAGCACTTGACGATCTGGAAGTAGCGCTCGAAGCCAGCCACCATGAAGAGCTGCTTGTAGAGCTGCGGGCTCTCGGCCAGGGCGTAGAACTTGCCCGGGTTGAGGCGGCTGGGGACCAGGAAGTTGCGCGCGCCGCCGGGCGTGTACTTGCCCATGAACGGCGTCTCCAGCTCCAGGAAGCCCTTCTCCACCATGTACGCGCGCGTCATCGCGTTCATCTTCGAGCGCGTGATCAGCGACTGCTGAAGCGGCCGGCGACGCAAGTCGAGGTAGCGGTACGCCAGGCGCTTCTCCTCGCTCGTCTCCACGTTGTCCTCGATGAGGAACGGCGTGGGCTCGGAACGATTGAAGATGGTGAGGGCGTCCGCCTTGATCTCGATCTCACCGGTCTTCATCTTCGCGTTCACGTTCTTGCCGCGAGAGACGACCTTGCCCCGGATGCCGATGCAGAACTCCAGCCGGAGCTGGCCGGCCAGCTCGTGGGCCTCCTTGGCATCCGGCTCGAAGACGACCTGGGTGAGCCCCTCGCGATCCCTCAAATCGATGAACACCGCGCCGCCGTGGTCTCGCCGGTTCTGCACCCAGCCGAAGAGGACGACGTCCTGGCCGATGTGCTCCTTGGTGAGCTGGCCGCAGCTGTGGGTACGCTTGACCTCGGTAATGAACGGGACCGCCATGACACCGCCTGCGTTGTTGAGCGTTTCAGGAAGGAAGAAGGGGCGGCACCATACGGAGCGTAGAAACGATGCGTCAAGGAATCCGGAGAGCTGACCACCTGCCGCCATGCTGTGCGCTGGGGGTCCTCCTGACACTTGGAGCCCTGCCCGCGGGGGCCACGACGCTGACAGCCGAGGTGAGCGCCACCCAGGACTCCCGGGCGCTGACGCTGCTGGGGGACGTGGAGCTGAGCAAGGAGACGACCTTCCTCACCTTCGGCTACAGCGGCCTGCGCCCCCAGCCGGATACCGCCGCCAGCCACCAGCTCTCGGCGGGCCTGGACCATGCATTCAACCTCCACTGGCTCGTGTCCGGCAGCCTGCTGGTCGGCCTGCCGAAGACGACGAACACCCCGCTGGCCCAGGAGCGGCCCCGGCTCGGGCTGCCGGCGCTGGCGGCCCGTACCTCGTACAACAGCCAGGGGCTCTCGCTCACGGCGGGCTACGACTCGGGCGGGTTCTCGGATCTGGAGTACGGCTTCGACGTGGGCGTAGGCCTCACCCGCTATCCCCTGCGCCGGGCGCTCGTCGCCAGACAGGGTACGAGCACGCCTACCGTCGAGTTCCAGCATGAGGAGCACCTGGGCGTGCTGAGGCCTTCGCTCGGCGTGAGGCTGCTGCCCGGTACGAGCTGGGAGATAGGCCTGCGCGGCAGCGTCTACCTCTATAGCGAGGATCCGCTGAGCGCCGGCCAGTTCACCGAGGAGGAGCAGAAGGCACTGGCCACGCGCTACGCCCAGGCCGGCGAGGACCGGGTGCTCCAGCGGGAGTTCCTCAAGCGACTGTACCGGGACCTCGGCACCTCGGTGGCCGGGCGGCTGACCGAGGTGAACGCCATGTCGGGCCTGCCGAGCGCGCCCGCTCGCTTCGACGTGAAGCCCTCGGTCTCCTACCGGTTCAGCTCGCGCGTACGGGGGCAGCTCTCCTACGTCTTCACCCAGTACGTGACGGGCCAGGGGCTCAGCCACGTGCTGTCCGCCCGGTGCACCATACGCCTGGGGGAGCCCATCCGGGTGTGGGCCGCCGCAGCCCTGCAAACGGACGTGCCCGAGGATGAAGCCGCCCTCCACACCGGCCTCGCCACGCTCGGGATGGAGTACACCTTCTGAAGGCCCCGGGTGCCGTAGTAGAACGCGGGTCATGCATCGAACACTCATTGTCGCCGCGCTCATGCTGCTCGCCGCGTGCGAGCCCGTGGCACCGGACCCGCTCCGCGTTCGCGCCCTGGTGCTCTCGAGCAACGGCAAGTACGTGACGCAGGAAGTCACCCTCAACACCATCTCGGATCCGTTCCGCATGGAGGGCTCCATCGCGAACCTGATCGGCGGGGCGCGCATCGTCGCGGACTCGCAGGATCCAGAGCTGCTGGCGGCCACGACGGAGGACCAGCTCGCCCGCGCGCTGATCAAGTCCGAGGGCCGTCCCGTCACCGCCAGCTACATCGAGAAGGACGGCGTGCTCTGGCCGGCGGACTTCCACACCTGGAACCTCGTCACCGTCTATTACAACTTCGAGAAGGCGCACGAGTACTTCAACACGGTGGGCAACATCCCCAACGCGGACTTCGGCGGGCCCGCCACCGTCTACTACTTCCCCGAGTTCGTCCTGAAGGACTCCAATCCCGAGCCGATGAAGGACAACGCGCTGTTCTTCGCGCCCACGCAGTCCTTCATGGTGGTGCCCTTCGACGAGCTGCAGCGCGCCCCGCTGGCCATCAACTCCGGGATCATGTCGCACGAGTACTCGCACATGATCTTCAACAAGAAGGTGTACGGCGGGCGGCGGCTGCCGGATCCGCTCACCCTGTGGGCCAACGGCTCCTCCCCGGGCGCCAATCTGGTGAAGTCCCTGGACGAGGGCCTGGCCGACTACCACGGCTACGGCGTCACCTGCGAGAGCGCCACCGGGTGCGATGCGAAATTTCTGAGCACCTCCTTCGACCAAACGACGACCAACGACCGCGACCTGTCCAGGCAGGATCGGTGCATGGACACCTTCCTGATCGAGCAGCTCAATCAGACGTCCCTGTCCTCCTTCTCCGGGCAGGGGCTCGAGTACAAGGTGGGCTCCATCATCGCCAGCGCGCTGTTCCAGGCGGGTGAGCAGACGGGGCAGCGCAAGGTGCTCGAGCGCGCCATCGTCGCCTCCTACTCGGACGAGACATCGGACAACCCCGGCCTCCAGCAGCTCATCACCCTGAGCCTGAGCGATCAGACGCGCTTCAACCTCGTCTCCGTGACGGCGGTGATCGTCAACCACATCACGGACGTGCCGCTGAAGACGGCGGTGTGCAACGAGATGATCAACCACCTTCGCATCGATCCCGCCGCGCTGATCGGCCCTGGACTGCCCTGCCCGTCCGCCGCTCAGGGCACTGGCGCCTGCAAGTAGCCCCCACTCCATGAGGACTCCTTCCTTGCATTCCCGCCGACTGAGTCTGCTGCTCGGGGCGCTCGCCCTCTCCACTCCCGCGCTCGCCCTGGCCCAGGACGAGGATGACGCTCCCATCGCCTATCCGGAAGACGATCCCTCCGAGGATGCTCCCCGGAAGTTGCCTCGCCGCAGTGAGGATCCCACCGCGGACTTCGACCGCATGCGGGACGACGACGAGGCCGAGGGCGACTTCGAGCGCCTCGCGGGCGATGACGATCCGAACAAGGGCCTCGCGGGCGAGCTCATCCTGGGCGCCATGTTGCTGGACAGCTCTCAGGGCAAGTTCGCCGATGCCACTGTCGGCGTGGGCCTGCGCTTCACCTGGGAGTTCGGCCGCCTCCTCAACAACGAGCCGCTGCGCGAGACGGTCTGGGCGGACGTGCGCTGGATGACGGCGGGCCTGAGCAACGGCACCGAGCTCATCCACGGCAGCTCGCGCAGCCACTACTTCAGCGTGGCGCCGGCCTACGAGTACGTCTTCGGCGAGGCGAAGAAGTTTGGCATCTTCGGGCAGCTCGGCGGTGGCTTCGCCTTCCAGACCACCTCCCTCACCATCGGTGAGGAGATCACGCCCATCAAGGGCATGAAGCCGCTGCTGCAGTACGGGATCGGCTTCCGCGGCCGTCCCCGGCTCAACGAGAAGGTGAGCCTGTCCTTCCGCTTCGAGCTGATGCGCTTCCGCCGCGGTTATCTGGATGACACCTTCCTCGGAGGGAGCGTGGGTACGGCCTTCTGAGGCCGCCCGCTCCTTCTTGGGGAGTAGAACCGGGGTGGAAAGATTTTCCGCCTCGGGGTTCAGGAAATGCCTCCCTGCCTGCCTGGGAGGCCTTGCCATCCTCGGGCCTTGGTGGCCCGAGCCGCTGGCACACCTCGTGCTTAGGTTGGGCGTGGGTGGGGCGGATGAGCCATGCGACGGCCGCCGCCCCGAGGTGGGAGGCGAGCGTGATGAAGAGCGTGCAAGGCCGTCATCTGGATCCGGTCTGTGGTCGGCACCTGGAGGAGCCCGAGGGCCAGCCTTCGACGGAGTACAAGAAGCGCCGGTACTTCTTCTGCTCGGAGCGCTGCCGGCATGCCTTCGAGAAGCAGGCCGAGCGTTTCCGAATGAACGAGCTGGCCAAGGCCGGCGCGCTGCTGTCTCCCGGCCGCGTGCGCTGGGGCATCTCCTAGTGAACAGAGTCGTCACACGCGAACTCCAGTCGCGCACAGTGCGGAGGCCACACCAGTAGAGAAACAGATCCAGCCTCCGGGTGCTCGCTCAATTCGGCCAGGACTCGCTGGGCCCGCAGGGCCTGGCTCACCTGGAGCTACCGATGCGTCGACTGCTCTCGATCGCGCTGCTGTTGCTCGTGGCTTGCGGCAAGAACCCGGAAGGCTCTGGAGGCACACCGGACAAGACGCCGGAAGGAGACAGTGACTCTCCGGTCAGAATCCGAGGTTTGCTCGTGGTTCATGTCCCGGTGCGCCCGCCCTCGGACAGTCTGCTCGGCGCCTATGCCCTGCTCGGAGACGGGAGTCGGTTCCGCCAGCCCCTGGACGAGAACGGAGATGCCCGGTTCGAGGACGCCGCCATCGTGGGGCCACAGGACATCAGCATCGTCTTCGTAAGGCCTCCCTCCGATGCGCAGGTGGAGGTGTACACGCTGCTCGGGTTCAACCAGCCCGAGGCATGGCTCAACCACCCGTTCGGCTCCTCTCCCCAGCCCACGAAGCAGTCCACGGTCTCTGGCAAGACCACAGGCATGAGCGGGAGTGGCGAACTCTGGGTGCACAGCGTGGGGGACATGGGCTCGGACCACGAGACCATCGACGAGCAGGGCCACTTCAGCCTCGACGTGCTGGGCACTGCGTCCGGGCAGGCCACGCTCTTCGCCCAGGAGCGAGCCGTGGATGGAGACAGAAACCTCCTGCGCGTAGGACTCATGCGGGGCATCACCGTGGGCGGAGATCAGCCCGTGACAGGAGTCGAGATCGCGCTCGACCACGCGGTGGATCAGTCGCTCCAAGTCGGAGTCGAAGGGCTCCAGGCCTACGGCGAGAACGTCAGCGCGGACCTGAGCCACTACGAGGGGATGACGGAGCTCTTCCGCACCGATGCCTTCGGTCCCCTGCCCTTGCAGGTGAAGACCGTGGCGCGGACGCCGCCCTTCGATACCACGCGGGTGATGCTGAGCGTCCGGCTGGGCGGCCGTGAGCTGATGGGCGGAGAGGCGGTAGCGGAGATGCCCGTGGCGAGCATGGCCTCGGCCGCGAGCGTGAAGGTCCTGGCGCCCATGCTCTTCGACTCGCCGACGGTGGGACCGAAGAAGGCTCCGCCGGCCGTGGCTCGCTCCGGGCTCGTGGTGCGGTGGAGCGCGGACCCCGAGGCGCAGATGCACCGGCTGGGCATCGGCGGCGCAGCGGGTCAGGACAGGCGCATCACCTGGACCGTGTGGGCGCCACCGTCGATCACCTTCTTCACGCCCTTCATCCTCCCGGCAGAGGTGGCGCCCGTTTCCACGTTCCCCACGGGCCTGCACTCGATCGAGATCGACGCCTTCTCCCGCGCGGACGTGAAGGCCTTCGAGGACTTCTTCAGCCGGGACGAACTCCACGACGGTGTGGTGGCGCAACGAAGCACGAAGCTGCTGCGCTACGTGGACTTCCAGTAACGAACCCAAGCGAAGGAGCGCGGTGCGATGCAGCTTTGCCGGCTCCGCCACAGGAGATAGACAGCGGGCTCACTTCACGAGCGAGCCATGCCCCTGCCCATCTCTCGCGCCGACATCCGCGCTGCCTACGAGCGAATCCGCCCTCACATCCGCCGCACGCCGGTGTGGAACCTGCCGCCCGGCACGCTGGGGCACGACGGCCCGGTGAGCCTGAAGCTGGAGTTCCTCCAGCACGCGGGCACCTTCAAGCCGCGCGGAGCCTTCAACACCCTGCTCTCTCAGCCTGTCCCCAAGGCAGGCGTGGCGGCGGCCTCGGGAGGCAACCACGGCGCGGCGGTGGCCTACGCGGCGAAGCAGCTCGGCATCCCGGCCCGCATCTTCGTGCCGGAGATCTCCAGCCCCGCGAAGGTGGAGATCATCCGCCGCCTGGGAGCCGAGATCGTCATCGGCGGACAGCGCTATGCGGACGCGCTCGGAGCCTGCAACCAACACGTCTCCGAGACGGGCGCGCTGTCCATCCACGCCTATGACTCGGTGACCACCATCCAGGGCCAGGGCACCGTGGGGCTCGAATGGGAGGAGGACGCGCCCGGGCTGGACACCGTGCTGGTAGCAGTGGGCGGAGGCGGGCTGATCTCGGGCATCGCGAGTTGGTGGGCTGGGCGTGGCATCAAGGTGGTCGGCGTGGAGCCCGAGGGTTCGCGGGCACTGCACGCATCGCTCGAGGCCGGGCGCCCCGTGGACGTCACGGTGGAGTCGATCGCAGCGGACTCGCTGGGCGCGCGCAACACGGGAGAGCTCGTCTTCGCCATCGCGCGGGAAACAGTGGACCATGTGGCGCTGGTGACGGATGCGGCGATCCGCGAGGCCCAGCGAACGCTCTGGAGGGACTGGCGCATCGCCTCGGAGCCCGGCGGCGCGGCGGCGCTGGGGGCCCTGCTCTCCAAGGCCTACCGGCCCAAGCCAGGCGAGCGCGTGGGCGTGCTGCTCTGCGGAGCCAACGTGGAGCTGAGCAAGCTGGCGGAGATCCTCTAAGAGGACTCAGGCGGCGGTGCGCAGATCCTTGAGGCGCAGGGACACGCGGCGCTGGCCGCGGAAGGTGTCCACGCCCACCTGGAAGGCGAGGTCCACAGGGCCTTCGACGAGGGTGAGCCGGTCCGCCATGCCGAAGCCGATGGCATCCACCTCGGGAGCATCCACGAGGGCCAGCTTGAGGTGGGCCGAGCCATACCCCGTCTTCGGCGTCACCACGCGCGGGCGAGCCATCTGCCGACGGAGCACGAGCACGGGCTCGGGGTTGCCCTGGCCGAAGGGCCCGAGCTTCTGGAGCGCCTCCACCGCGCTCTCGTCCAGATCGCGCGGAGTCACCACCGCATCCACCTTGCAGCGGGGAATGAGGTCCTCAGGGGTGAGGCGCTGCATGGCGATGCGCTCGAAAGCCTCGCGGAAGGCCGGGAGCTTGTCGGCGTCGATGGTGAGACCGGCCGCGTGCTTGTGGCCACCGAAGCGGGACAGCAGATCCGAGCACCCGCTGAGCGCGTCGAACAGGTGGAAGGCCTCGATGCTGCGCGCGGAGCCCTTCCCCACCCCGTCATTCACCCCGACGATGACGGTGGGGCGGTAGAAGCGCTCCACCACGCGAGAGGCGACGATGCCGATGACGCCTGGGTGCCAGCCCTCGTTGTAGAGGACGAAGCCGCGAGCATGCTTGAGCGTCTCGGCCTGCTTGAGGGCCTCGGTGAGGATGGTGCTCTCGATGCCCTGACGCTCGGAGTTGGCGCGGTCGAGCACCTGGGCCAGCCGCCGCGCCTCTTCGAGCGAGTCCGCGGTGAGCATCTGGAGCCCGAGCGTCGCGTCATGGAGCCGGCCCGCGGCATTGACGCGAGGCCCCAGGCGGAAGCCCACCTGCCCGGCAGTAACAGGAGCATCCGGCTCCAGGCCCGCCGCCTCCTTGAGCGCCCGAACCCCGGGGCGGCGAGCGGCGGTGAGCTCCTGAAGGCCATGGGCCACGAGGATGCGGTTGGCCCCCGTGAGGGGCACCACATCGGCCACGGTGGCCATGGCCACCAGGTCCATGAGGGCGCGGAGGTTGGGCTCCTTGCGAGTGGCGAAGAAGCCGTCATCCCGCAGGCGCTTGCGCAGGCCCATGCAGAGGTTGAAGGCCACGCCCGCGGCACACAGGGTCTTGGTCGGGTACTCGCAGCCGGGCTGGTGCGGGTTGAGCACGGCGACGGCGGGAGGCAACGTGGCAGGTACGGTGTGGTGGTCCACGATGACCACGTCGAGCCCCAGGTCCCGGGCCCGGGTGATCTCGGGGGTGGCCGATATTCCGCAGTCCAACGTGATCAGGACACGAGTGCCCTCGGCGGCCAGCTTCTCGACGGCCTGGACGTTGAGCCCGTATCCCTCACCCAACCTGTGAGGAATGTAGGTCCCCGGCTGGGCCCCCAACTCTCGAAGGAAGAGCGCCAGCAGCGAGGTGGAGCACACGCCGTCGACGTCATAGTCACCATAGAGGGTGATCTTCTCGTTCTGGCGGAGGGCGCGGGTGATGCGCTCGGTGGCGGCGGCCATGCCCTTCATGCGGAAGGGATCGGGCAGATCCGCGAGTTTGTCCGAGAGGAAGGCGTGGGCGGCTTCGGGAGTGCGGTAGCCGCGGTGCAGGAGGATGCGAGCAGGCAGAGGATGCAGACCGAGCTCCCCGGCGAGGGACTTCGCCTGATCGTCAACCGTCTCGGGTAACACCCACCGCACCTTCGGACTCCTCTCCCGGGTAGGAACGCCCGGCCCGCCGATCTTACCGCCGAACAGGCATGACAATACCTGAATGGTCTGACCAGCGAGTGCCAACCTCAAGGATGACACTTCCCCTCCTGAACACGCGTTCAGGGAGGCGCTTGTGTGCCCTCTCGCGGGGGAGGCGCTGAGACTGAGAGCAAACACCCTCCCAGGTTCTAACGGCGTTCCGGGAGTTCGCTCGGACAGCCGCTCGGTCCCTCGCCCGGTCTGGGGAAGACGACGGGGGCACCGGTGAGCAGCTTGTGTGCACACCACCTGACGGAGGGAGGAAGGGATGCATCACAAAGGACTCAAGGTGATGGCGTTCGTGCTGGGACTGGGAGTCGCGGGAACGGCGCTGGCCCAAGAGGGAGAGCGCAAGGGCGGAGTGAAGGTGTTCCTGAGCGGCGGCGTGAGTGACTACACGGGCGACGTCGGAGAGAACATCAACACGGGGCCTGCGTGGGGTCTGACGGTGAACCTGCAGCCGCTGAACATCCTGGGCTTCGAGCTGGGCTACAACGGCTCGAGGAACACGGTGGACAACGTGCTGTTGCCGGACGCGACACTGACGCGCAACGGAGCGACGGGCCTGATCAAACTGGCGCCGCCGTTCATCGACGTGGTGAAGCCGTTCGTGGGAGCGGGCCTGGGCGCCTCGTACATCTCTGCGAGCGGGGGCGCGGGAGTGTACGACTCGGACCTGGTGGAGGAGTTGCCGGTGGCAGCGGGCATCGAGTTCAACAAGGGCGGTCTGACGGCGGGCGTGCGCGCCACGTACCGGTGGCTGCTGGATGAGAGCTTCGCGAACGGCGTGGACCTGGATAAGGACCAGGGTGGCCTGTTCGACGCCTCGCTGACGCTGGGCGGCCGCTTCTAGCGACCGGGATCGAATCCCATCGGTGACAGAAAGAGGGGCCGGAAACTGCTGAGTCTCAGCGGTTCCCGGCCCCGGGTGCTTCAAGTCCCTACGAGCGATGGAGTTCATATCGCAAGTGCGGGCCAGCCGAGGCGACCACGACCGTGAAAGTCTGCAACTCTGGTCGACAGATGATCTGAATCACGCGTTCTCTGCTGACCATCAGCACAGTTCAATCTTCCGTGTCGTCTCCAGAGGATTCTTGGGCTTTCAGGATATCAACGAGGGCTCTCGCTGCTGCCAACGTGTCGGGGTGCTCAGGCCCCAGCACCCGGCGACGCACCTCCACCACCGCCTCCAAGAGCTGGCGCGCCCCCGCCAAGTCCCCCTGTTCCATCCGCGTTACAGCCAAGTTGCCCATCGCCGTGAGCGTGTCGGGGTGCTCAGGCCCCAGCACCCGGCGACTCACCTCCACCACCGGCTCCAAAAGCTGGCGCGCACCCGCCAAGTCCCCCTGTCTCTTCAGCGTTACAGCCAAGTTGCCCATCGCCGTGAGCGTGTCGGGGTGCTCAGGCCCAAGCACCCGGCGACGCACCTCCACCACCGGCTCCAAAAGCTGGCGCGCACCCGCCAAGTCCCCCTGTCCCATCCGCGTTCCAGCCAAGTTGCCCATCGCCGTGAGCGTGTCGGGGTGCTCAGGCCCCAGCACCCGGCGACGCACCTCCACCACCGGCTCCTCAAGCTGGCGCGCACCCGCCAAGTCCCCCTGTTCCATCCGCGTTCCAGCCAAGTTGCCCATCGCCGTGAGCGTGGCGGGGTGCTCAGGCCCCAGCACCCGGCGACTCACCTCCACCACCGGCTCCAAAAGCTGGCGCGCACCCGCCAAGTCCCCCTGTCTCTTCAGCGTTACAGCCAAGTTGACCATCGCCGTGAGCGTGTCGGGGTGCTCAGGCCCAAGCACCCGGCGACTCACCTCCACCACCGGCTCCAAAAGCTGGCGCGCACCCGCCAAGTCCCCCTGTCCCATCCGCGTTCCAGCCAAGTTGCCCATCGCCGTGAGCGTGGCGGGGTGCTCAGGCCCAAGCACCCGGCGACTCACCTCCACCACCGGCTTCCGGTGCATTGCTGCAGCAGCGTAGTGGCCGAGCTCATGGAGTGTCCGCGAGAGGTCTTCTCGGGCCATCAGAGTATCCGGATGCTCCTCTCCCCACCTTCGCAGCCGTCCTTCCAATACTGTCTCTTGAAGCGTCAGCGCCTCCTTCCACCTTCGTTGCGCTGCAAGCGACAGGGCCAAGTAGCTCATGCTCCTGAGTGTCTCAGGATGATCTTTTCCCAACACATTCTCTACATCCTTTTGCGCTCGGTCCAACTGCCTGGCTGCGTTCCCCCAATCCCCCTGTTCCTGGAGCATTTGGATCAGTGTCCCGATAGCCTCCATCGTGTCCGGGTGATCCTCCTTCAACACCCAACGCCTGTCATTCACCACGCTCACCTGGAGTTGCCGTGCCTCCTCCCACCGCTTCGCCTGATGAAGCGTTCGCGCCAGATCGCTCCTCACCGTGAGCGTCATAGGGTGATTGGGCTTCAACCGCCGCTCCAGGAGCCCCAACACCCGCTTCTGGATCTCCCTGGCCGCACCCAACTGGCCGCTCTCTCGGAGAGTCACCGCAAAGTGTGCCTCCATTCTCAACGTGAATGGGTGCTCGGCCCCCAGGATCTTTCTCATGCGCTCGATGGCAGGAACCTGAAGCTCCCTTGCCTCCTTGCACTTCTGCAACCCTCGCAGCGTCTCCGCGAGCTGATCCATCACCACGAGCGTGTCGGGGTGATTCTCACCGAGAATCCGTTTCCTTGCCTCCAGTACCTGCTCCTGCAGTGTCTTCGCCTCATCCAGGTACCGCAGCGTATAGAGAGACAAGGCAAGGTCGCTCATCACCTCAAGGGTGGAGGCGTCCTGAGCCGCAGGAGTCTGAGAGAGCTGCCGCCGCTGCTCCAGCACCTGCTGTTGCAAGTCCTTCGCCTTATCCGCCCTCCCAAGCGCTCGCCAGATCGCCGCAACACGCGCCCTCGCTCGAACGGTGTCGCGGATGTCCGAGTCATCCTTGTGTGGTCTCTCCTCCCAAGCTGTCAGCACTTCCTCCGCGAGTTTGAGGGCCTCGCGCGGATTGCCTTGCTCCAGCACCAGCTCTGCCATGAGTCCCCGCACACGCAGGGTTCGCCAGTGTCGCTCACCATTGCGCCGTGCCTCCTCCAGCACCTCGCCGTAGAGTTTCTCTGATACGGGGTATTTTCCTTGTGCCTGGAGCGCCCGCGCCAGGACCACCTTCAGCTCGAGGATTTCGTCCGCCGCCGAACGAGGAGCGTGTTCCATGACACGCCGGACAATCCGCTCTGCATGAGGTGCCAGCCCACTGGCCAGCAGGAATCTCCCCAAGGTCCTACCTACAGGAAGTTCCTCTCCTCTAGAGGGACGCCGCAGCGTGTCCATAAAACCTTCGCTGACGAACCTCCTCGTCCAGGTATCCGACCCGGGAGAGGTGAGCCGCTCGATGACACTCTCGGCATGCGGGAGGCAGGCTTTCAGCAACGGCCAGGAGCTTGGCTCATTACCGTCATGTTGACCGATCACCGCGCCCAAGGCCCTGCAGGACTCCCTCAGTTCCTGGCGGGACCTGTCTCCGCGCTCACGAAGGAAGTCTACCAGCAACCGATGCATCTCCCCATACATCCCTACGCCCTCCACATCGTCCACGGGTGTGACGAAGTGGCGGTCCCGCAGCATCTGCAGACCCTTGCCCTCCACTCCTGGGGGCTCCAGCCTTTCCGCGAGCACGAGAGGCACCGGCTCGGCCCCCAGTTGCGCAATCAGCCGGGCCAGCTTCTGCTGGGGCTCGGTGAGCTTCGAGTAGGACAGCTCGAACGCCTCAAACACCCCCTCCTTCATGTCCGGTTCCTGGTGACGAACCCGCTCGAAATACTTTCTCACCGCCTCCACCGGCCGCTGATGCCGAACCGTCTCCAGCAATCCAGCGGGGGGCAACCCGTGCCACAGGGCCTTGTTGAGGATCTCCAGCGCCAACGGGTGGTACCCCACCCTCTTCGCCACCTCTAACGCGCCCTGAGTATCAAGCTGCGCGCGCACGGATTCATGAAGTTTCCAGGTCAACAGGATCTCCGCGGCCTCGGGCGGTAGTGCGGAGACCGCCAGCGCCTCGTCCTCGCCTGCCCACAGATCCCGGGAGGTAACGATCAGAGAGACCCTGCCGACGACAGGACACCACGTCTCCAGCGGAGGGCGCGGCCCCCCTCGCTGCGCTGACTCCGGCACGTTGTCCACGACGAAGAGGATGGGTCCCCGGCTGGCTGCGGCCTCCAGCGCCTCCGTCACCTCCTTGCGAATGTTCAGCGCCTCCCTCATCTCGGGACGCCGACAGACCTCCAGGCTCGGGATATCCTTTTTGAACCTGCGAAGGATTTCGTGGAACTGCTCCTCCAACAGGTCTGAGCTCACCGCCGCATCTACCCAGAACTGCCCGCCAGGATAGCAGCGCGGGCCGAAGCGGTGCATGTACTCCAGCGCCAGCCGTGTCTTGCCGAAGCCTCCCGCCGCGTGCAGGAGGACCGTGGCGGGTGCCCGAGGCGGCCCCCCTGTTCGCGAGCCCTGGAGCGCCTCGTGGAGCCGCCACACTTCCTTGTCGCGGCCCACGAAGTTCTCTTTCAGAGACTTGCGGAATTTCAGCATGTAGGGCGGCAGTGCCGAGCCATACCCGATAAACTCTGGCAGCACGCCCGGTTCCAACACGGGCGCTGTTGAGCCTTTTCCAGCACGCGGCGCGCGATCTCCAAACCGGATGTTCTCTACCCCGGTGGGAGAACCCGCTTCGAACAAGCGCTTCCCAGGGTCATACCAGCGCCGAAACCGGCATCCGTCATGCTCGCTCTCGATCTGTATGACCTGATAGCCAATGCGCAGATCCCAGTGCATGCGACCGTACTGGCCCACCCCCGCGCTCGCCCCTGCAACGACTGACAGGGTCCAGTCCCCTGCGGAGTCCTCCTCGTGCCAGTCAACGTGCTGGTGCCCATGCAGAGCGAGTTGGAACCGGTGCTTCTTCAGCCAGCTTCGGATCTCCGGTGCCCCCTCCATCACGCTCAAGTCTTTTCGAGTGCCTATGGGAGCGTAGAGATGGTGATGCATCACTGCGATCCGGAATGGAGCTTCTCCGCTCGTTGCGAGGAGCGCCTCGGCGCGTTCCCGCTGATTGATGCCCACAGCCCCGCCTACAAACAAGCCACGATCGTGGCCCTCACACGAGTTGAAGCCGATGATCTGGATGCCCAGTTCCCGGCACAAGTCGAACAGCTCTACCTGCTCATGCGCGGGCCTGCCGACAATCCAAGGTCGCAGTCCGGCGTAGAACCCTGTCCAGATACGCGAGAACAGCGAGTAACGCTCTTCGGCTGTCTTGGCATCTCGGACTTCGTCGTGATTCCCCGGTACCAGCACGAAGCGATCACGCGAGAGGGGAAGTTGCTCCGACAAATGAGTGAGGAAATCGATAGCCAGCGCTACTCCGCTCTCCTGCGCCCGGTCCAGCAAGTCCCCTGAGATGATGACGAGGTCTGGAACCCACCTGTTGCTTCGTAGATCCCCCAGGATGCTCGGGAGCAGCCCCCTGCGGTTGTAATCGGGTTCGCCATCCCGCAGGCTTGACCAATCAGTGGTGTTCCAATAGTGGGAGCTGGCAAAGCGCGCCGACGGTTCAGAGAAGTGCAGATCCGTCAGGTGAAGCACCGTCAATGGAAGCTTGAGCGGGTAGCGCTTCTCCTGTCCCGAAGGTGCTGTACCCTGATGCTGTTGGCCCCTCTGCTCATCAGGCATATCCATTGCGCCCCGTTGGACGTGGAATTGTCCAGTAGAGGGCGACTATAGATCGACGGGAAGAAGAGCTGCGTGGGGAGGACCATCCCCTTCACAGCGGCAACCCGTGGACGCCCAGGTTCCAGGAACTCTTCAACCGCGCGGGAATGATGAGATGGGAAGCAACCTGGCACGTCATCGTCCCTACAAGAAAGTCCCCGTAGCCTGGAGGCCTCCTCCGGAGACCATCCCATGCTTACTCGTCACCTGACTGTTGCGGTTCTCGTCTCGGTCTTTTCGACCGCGTGCAGTTCCTCACGCGCCGTGCGCCTCGACACGGGCCAGAATCGGCCCGTCATCACCCTTCCCCGCTCAACCGAGACAAAGCCTGTAGCGATGGAGCAACAGGAGTTCACACAAGCTCTCGTGAAGTGGGCCCGGCAGTACCCACTCCCTGCAGACCCGGAGAAGGCTGCTCGGCGGTTGTTCGATGTCCCTGCTCGCAGCGGCTGGTACGGCTACTCCCAGCAGCAGGGTGTTGTGCCACTGGACGGCCAACCTCCACCTTCTCAATGGGCCCAGGCAGACGTGCGCATCTCTCAGGAATACCTGCGCTTCTGCACCGCCAACCAACAGCCCGGCGACTGCCGCAAGGCTTTGCTCCACAGCCCTGTGCTCACCCAGGACGGCCGATACACCCTCGCCATGTCCTTCGCTCTCGAAGCCGTCATCCCCGAGATGATGGAGGCCTTCAAGGACATGGCTGACCCCGAGGCCATCAAAGCCTCCATCCTCTGGTCGATGAGCATCTACGCTGTGCTGTGGCTGGCACCCGAGCCGGTGTTCTCCAAGGGACTGGCAACGGTCCTCACGGCCACCTTCGTCTGCTACATCGGGGTGGACACGTTCTGGACGCTCATCCAGGGCTTCAGGCGGATGGTGGAGGAGTCGGATCACGCCACCTCATTCGCGGCGATCCGCGAGGCCGGGAGGAAGTACGGCAAGGTGATGGGGAAGAATGCTGCGCGGGCATTTGCCCTGCTGCTCACCGCTGCCATTGGCCAGACGGCTGCCAGCTTCTCGGCCAAGGTGCCCACGCTGCCTGGCTCAGCTCAAGCGTCAGCAGCAGGCGCGGCACGGGTGGGAGTCCGACTGACTGAAGTGGCGCAGGTGGAAGCCGTGACCGTGACCGCTGATGCGGTCACCATCGCCCTGGCTCCCAATGCGGTCGCCGCGACGGCGCAGAGCGTCCATGGAGTCGCTTCCGGACCGGTGGACATGGAGGGGCATGATCACCACATCGCCACGGACAAGTGGACCGAGGCCACCCACAGCGGTGGCCCATGGACGCCCCGCTTCCAAAAGATCTTCGACCGGGCCGGTATGTCGTTGAACGATCGGGCGAACATTGTCCGGCTCAGGGGCCACAAGGGGCCTCACCCGCAGGAGTACCACGAGGAGATCTACAGGCGGCTCGATGATGCAACGACCAGGTGCCGACCCATTCAGGCGTGCAGGCAGGCGCTGGAAGCAGAGCTTCGCGCGTTGGCCGAGGAGATCTCCACACCGGGTACACGGCTCAACCGGCTGGTCACCCGGAACCCATGACGGTAAGAAAGAGCCATGCTGAAGCGGTATTTCGATCTAGCGGACGATGTGTACCTGCCGGGGCGTTGGGAGTTGGGCCATCCCCTTGATCGCAACGGCCATCAGCTCGAAGACCCTTGGCAGTTCAGGGTGGGAGAGCCTGCCCCGTTCAAGGGCCATGTTCAGATTCCGGTCGAGAGATCCGGCATTCACCTCGACTTCTCGCACGCAGCCTTCAGTATCCCCGTCGTCCACGTCAGGGTGGCATCCCTTCTCGCGGAGATGGCTCCGAACGACGTGGAGATCATCCCCGTGGGGATCAACGGGCAACCGGATCGGTTCTGCATCCTGAACGCCACCCGTGTTGTTCGCTGCATTGATGACAAGACCTCCGAGGAGGTTCGGTACTGGAAGCCGGAAGATGGGAGGCCAGAGAAGACAGGGCAGTACCGCGCCGTGTATGGCATGCGCATAGACACCTCGAAGGTAGGTGACGCCAAGCTCTTCCGCACCTGGGGGTGGACGGTGGCGCTCATTGTTTCCGAGGACATCAAAGAGGCGCTGGAGCGCGCGGGCGTTACGGGTATGAAGTTCAAGGAGGTCACCGGCCCGAGTTCTATCAGTCCGGCGGAGCGTGAACGGAACCAGCGTCTCATCGAGTTGCGGGAGCAGACGGACGCCGCCCGCGAAGCCTTCTGGCGAACGCTGGGACGGTTGGACGAGGAAGCCATCATCCCTATCGTCGTGGGTGGCTCATGGCCCGCCCGGCGCCAGGTCTGGCGCATCATCCATCGTCCAGGTGGGCGCACCCTGCTGGTGACGGACGGACTCTCGGACTTCTTCGTGGACCGCGCGGAGCCGTCCGTGGGTTTCGGACTGGAGTTGGCCCTGGAGACAAACGAGCCCCTCCAGGAGGCCGAGAAGAGCTGGCCCCTGCTGCTCCTGGAGCGGGTGGCGGATGAGGTAGCGGAGCACGAACAGGTGCGCGAGAAGGTGAAGACGGGCTTGATGTCCATGGAGGTCTCCGGCAAGGGCATGCCCCAGTCGCTCGTCACCCAGAATGGCAGGGTGGGTGTGCTGCTGGGCATGGAGCCGAGCGTGCTCCCCAGGAGCTTCACCATGCCGTCCGGGGAGGTGCGGCTCGTCACCGTCAAGGCGCTGCTGCCGACGGAGCTGGCCTACCTCCTGGAGCACGGCAAGAAGGGCCGGGACGAGTTGCTGCGGCGATTCGACCGAGAGGGCCACGGACACCTGTCCCGCGTCAGGGAGTGAGACAGGGCGGGCTCACATGGACAGCGCGCCACCTCCAGTGCCGTCTCAAAAATGTCTCCAAAACTGGAGGGAACTCCGGGCGACAGGCGGGACTGGCGGGAACTGCCCCCGTGGATTCGAAGTGCCCGGATTCACTCACGATTCAGCGAAGGCGTGTGCCGTCGCGGGTTTAGGGCACTCTCCTCACCGACCAAACGGTTGACCCTCCTCGCTGTTTCAGGCGTGCTGCCGCCCATGTACTTGAAGAAGGCCGTTCTCACGAACATCCGTTCGATTGACGTGCTCGAGTGGGAACCTGCACAAGACCCCAACCCGGCAGGGTGGCACGTCATCATCGGGGACAACGGTGCTGGCAAGAGTTCGATACTTCGTGCCATGGCCCTGGCACTCGTGGGGCCGAGCGAGGCGATTGCCCTGCGCCAGGATTGGAACGAATGGCTGCGCTGGGGCACACAGTCGGGCTCCATCCGCCTCATTCTGGACTGGGATGAACTGAGGGATGCCTTCGTGGGCGAGGGTTGGATGCCCAAGAACGTCGATCTTCCCACGGAGCTGAAACTGGAACGCTCCAGCACGCATCCCGAGCAGGTACATCTCTCCCGGGTGCACGCGCTCCCTGATCCCAACCGCAGTATGTGGGGGGATGGTGACGGCGGGTTCAGTGCCTCCTACGGCCCCTTCCGCCGATTCACGGGAGGAGACAAGGACCAGGAGAAGCTCTTCTCTTCCAATCCCAAGCTGGCGCGGCACCTGTCCGTCTTCGGAGAGTCCGTTGCGCTGACGGAATCCCTGGAGTGGCTCAAGCTGCTCCAGTTCAAGAAGCTGGAAGGCGGCGGTGAGGAAGGAAGCCTGCTCGATGCGCTCAAGCGGTTCATCAACCAGCCAGACTTCCTTCCCCATGAGGCCCGACTGGAGTCCATCTCCTCGAACGGAGTGCGCTTCGTTGACGGCAACGGCTGCGACGTCCCCGTCGAGAACCTGAGTGACGGCTATCGATCCATTCTGAGTATGACCTTCGAGTTGATCCGCCAGCTCGTGAAGACGTACGGGGCGACGCGCATCTTCTCTCCCGGGGATCCCACGAAGGTGTCGGCCTCCGGCATCGTCCTCATTGATGAGATAGACGTCCACCTGCACCCCACCTGGCAGCGCCGTGTCGGCCACTGGTTCCGCAAGCACTTCCCGAACATCCAGTTCATCGTAACGACCCACAGTCCGCTCATCTGCCAGGCCGCGACAGTGGGCAGCATCTTCCGGCTACCCCGCCCTGGGAGTGAGGAGCGCGGAGGTATGGTCACCGGCGTCGCACGTGATCGCTTGCTCTACGGCACTGTCCTGGATGCCTACAGCTCGGGAGTCTTCGGAGACGTACCCACGCGCTCTCCCGAGGCGCTGGAGCAACTCGAGCGGCTCGCCCTTCTCAACCAGAAGGAGCTGGGCGAAGGGCTGACCAACGAGGAGCGCTCGGAGCAGCAAGCGCTGCGAACCCGGCTTCCGACCGCGGCCAGCGCGCTTCCGTCCCCCAGTGTGGAGGTTGCACAGAAGTGATTCGCCTCCCCAACATTCCATTGCCCGGCGAAACCCTTGCAGGTCTCGCGGAATACCAGCGCGAGGTGGACTCGCTGCCGGACTATGCGGCGCGTGTGGCTCGCGCCAAGGTGCGGTTCTCAGCGGTGAACCAGAAGGGCAACAGGACATTCGACAGCGTCAAGGAGACACTGGCGAAGATGAACTCTGGCGCTCGCCGCTGTGCCTATTGCGAGGACTCTCTCGCCAACCAGATCGAGCACATCCGGCCCAAGACGCTCTACCCGGAGCTTGTCTTCGCGTGGATGAACTACCTCTACGCGTGTGACTCCTGCAACGTGCACAAGAATGACCACTTCGCTGTCTTCGCGGATGGCACGGGAGTCCTGACGAGCGTGGCTCGGGCACGAAGGGCACCCGTCATACCGCCCATTGCTGGCAAGGACGTGTTCATCGATCCCCGGGTCGAAGACCCGACCGAGTACCTGGAGCTGGACCTGAGAGATACCTTCTGGTTCAGGCCCCGAGCGAGGCCAGGAACCGTGGAGAATGCTCGTGCCGACTACACGATTCGCGAACTCCAGCTCAACAGCCGGGACTGGCTGCCCCTGTCCCGGCGCTCAGCGTACTGGGACTACCTCGCGCACCTAAAGAGCTACATCCAGGACAAAGAGCGAGGACTGCCCCAGGAGCACCTCACCCGGTTGACTGATGAGGTGCGGGGGCGGCAGCACCCGTCGGTCTGGTTCGAAATGAAGCGCCAGAATACCTCACTGCCCGAGCTGACGATGGCCTTCGCGGCCGCGCCAGAGGCGCTCCAGTGGTGAGCGCTGTAAAGTTCAAGGAAGTGTAGCTCGTCGCTGCGTCAGTCTGCGGCGACTCCTCGGGCTACTCGGTCAGGCAAGGAGTTCACGAATGCAGTTCGAGGCAGTCCTTTTCGATTGTGACGGCGTCCTGGTGGACTCCGAGCCCATCACCATTGGCGTCCTGCGCGACATGCTGGAGGAACAGGGCTGGGCAATGAGCGCCCAGGAATGCATGGCGCTCTTCGTCGGCAAGTCGGTGAAGGAAGAGGGAGCCCTCATCCAGGCACACACCGGTGTGCCGGTCACGGAGGCCTGGCTCACACGGTTCCGCGAGCGGCGCAACGAGGCGCTGGAGCGCAACCTGGTGGCGGTGCGCAACATCCATGCGGCGGTGGCGTCCATCCACGCCAGGCACCAGGGCCGCATCGCCTGCGCCTCGGGCGCGGACCGCTTCAAGGTCGAGCTGCAGCTTCGCAAGGTCGGCCTCATCAACTTCTTCGAGGGGCGGATCTTCAGCGGCATGGAACTGGCGCGCTCCAAGCCCGCCCCCGACGTGTACCTGGCGGCGGCAGGCGCCCTCTCCGTGAACCCCGCGCGCTGCGCCGTCGTGGAAGACACCGTCACCGGGGTGACTGCGGGCGTGGCGGCGGGAGCAACCGTGTTCGGCTACAGCCCACCCGAGGCAGGCCACGATTCGGCCGAGGCCCTGCGCCGGGCCGGCGCGTCACACATCTTCACGGACATGGCACTGCTGCCCGCGATCCTCGAGCCCTCGTCCACGGGCCCACGGAGCTGAATCTCGTACCACCCCGCCTCCTTCCAGGATTTCTGGAAATGCCTGAATGGCGCGGATACTATCCGCCGCCACCACGCTGAAGGAATCGAGGGAGGCCGTCATGAGAGGTGGAGCTCGCGCGGCAGTTGCCGTCACGGTGCTGCTCTTTGCCTGTGTTGCTCACTCGGACGTTCCAGAAACCACAGGGGTCCGCCCGACGCTGGCGGGAACACAGTTCCTCAACCCAGACTCGTTCCTGAGCGGCTACGCAGAGCCCAACTGGTACAAGAGCAACATCCCCTTCTTCGAGGCTCCGGACCGCCAGATTCAGGACGTCTACTACTACCGCTGGTACGCCTTCCTGCAGCACATCCGCTACGCCACGCCCGGCGTCGGCTACATCGTGAACGAGTTCGTCAACTCGGTCTGGTACTCCGAGAAGTTCGACACCATCAACGCCGCGGCCGGACATCACATCTACGAGGCGCGGTGGCTTCGTGATCCCCGCTATCTGGACGACTACGAAACCTTCTGGCTCCGAGGCGGAGGTGGCGTCAGGCAATACAGCTTCTGGATCGCCGACGCCTTCTATGCGCGCTACCTCGTGAACGGTGACGCGACCTTCGTCAAGGACCTGCTCCCGGAGCTCGTCGAGAACTTCGAGGCCTGGTCGGATCACTACGAGCCCTCCGTCGGCCTCTACTGGCAGGTCCCCGTCTGGGATGCCTCCGAGTACACCATCGGCTCTTACCAGACGAACGACCCGTATCACGGTGGCAAGGGCTACCGCCCCTCCCTCAATGCCTATCAGTATGGCGATGCACGGGCCATCGCGAAGCTCGCGCAGATCACCGGAGATTCGGCGCTCGCCTCCCAGTACGAGAGCCGCGCCGCCGCGATCAAGGCCACCACCCAGAGCAAGCTCTGGGATCCGTCACGGAAGTTCTTCTTCCACATGATGCGGGACAACCAGGCCCAGGCATATCCCTACCCCGAGGGCACCTTGCTCGACGGCCGCGAGCACTTCGGCTTCGTCCCCTGGTACTTCAACATGCCGGACCCGGCCTACTCGGAGGCCTGGGCCTCCCTCATCGATTCGCAGGGCTTCGCCGCCACCTACGGGCCCACCACCGCCGAGCGCAGACACCGCCTCTTCATGAAGGACGCGGTCTCCGGCTGCTGCCGCTGGGATGGCGTCTCGTGGCCCTTCGCCACCAGCCAGGTGCTGACCGCGTTCGCCAACCTGCTCAACAACTACAGCCAGTCCTACGTCACCCGCGATCACTACTTCCAACTGCTCCGCGGCTACGCCCTCTCCCAGTACAAGAACGGCCGCCCCTATGTCGCCGAGGCGCTCCACCCCGACACCGGCCAGTGGATCTACGACGGCTTCAACCACAGCGAGCACTACAACCACTCGACCTACAACGATCTGGTGATCTCCGGTCTGGTCGGAGTCCGTCCCCGCGCCGATGACGTCTTCGAGGTGAATCCGCTCGTGCCGAGCACCTGGGCTTACTTCGCGCTCGAGAACATCCCCTATCACGGCCACCTGATGACCGTGCTGTATGACCGGGATGGAACGCGCTACGGCCAAGGCAAGGGGCTCCGCGTGTACCAGGACGGCGTCCTGCTCGCGACGGCCGCGACGCTCCAGCGGCTGACGGCCACGATGGCTGCTCCCGTGGCCGCCGCGAAGCCCGCGCGGCTGGAGAACTTCGCCGCCAATCCCTCCGCCAGCGGGTACCCGGAGGCGCTCACCTCCTATACCTACTCGAACGACGACAAGTGGGATGCGCTCGACGGCCGCATCTACTTCGATGACATCCCCAACAGCCGCTGGACCAACTATCAGTCCCCCAACGCCAGCGACTGGCTCGGAGTCGATTTCGGGTACGTGCGGAGCGTGGAAGAGGTTCGGCTCTACCTCTACAACGATGGTGGCGGAGTGCAGACTCCGGCCAGCTACGACTTGCAGTCGTGGAACGGCACGGCGTGGGTCTCCATCCCCAACCAGCAGAAGACTCCCGCCACGCCCGCCGGAGATGCACTCAACCGCATCTCATTCCCCGCGGTGAACACCCGCAAGCTCCGTGCCGTGTTCCAGAATCCGCCCAACGCCAAGGTCGGTGTGGTGGAGTTCGAGGTCTGGGGCCCGGCCTCGACCGAGTTCTCGGAGAACTTCGACTCCGGCAACTCAGCCCGGTGGACGGCCTACGGAGGAGCCTGGTCGGTGAGCAACGGTCAGTTCGCCGTCACCTCCGCGGGCGGAAAGGCCATCGCCAACACCGCCCGCTTCTCCGACTTCACCTTCTCGGCCCGGGTGACGTCCAGCGCCTCGGGAGACGCAGGACTCGTCTTCCGCGTCACCAACCCCGACGTTGGCAACGATGCCCTCAACGGCTACTACGTGGGGCTGGTTCCGCGTACCGGAGAAGTGGTCCTCGGGAAGATGAACGGAAGCTGGCAACAGCTCCGGAGCGCTCCCGCCTCGGTCATGGCCAACACGCCCCACCTGCTCAAGATCGTCGCGCGGCAGAACACCCTGCACATCTACGTGGATGACCTGAGCGTGCCGAAGCTCTCGGTCGATGATGCCTCCTTCACGGATGGGGCGATCGGTCTGCGCTCGTATCAATCGGATGCGCGCTTCGATGACGTGCGGATCACGAGCCGCTCGATCGCCGAGGCGGAGAGTGGCGTGGTGACGCACGCGGAGGTGCGCTCGAACGCTGGAGCCTCGGGTGGTGGGTATGTGGGGGGCATCGACTACGCGGACAGCGCCGTGGAGCTGCGCAACCTCGCGGTGGCGAAAGCGGGCCGGTACAGCCTGCGCATCACCTACGCCAACGGCACCACCAGCACCGCCACCCATTCCCTCTCGGTGAACGGCGGAGCCGCGCAGACGGTGGTCTATGCGCCGACGGGCGCCTGGGCGCGATTTGGTTCAGTCACCGTCGGAGTGACCCTCCAAAGTGGAGCCAACACCCTGCGCTTCTCCAAAGGCACTCAGTTCGCCGAACTCGATGCCGTCGAGGTCATTCCCCGGCTCTGACGCAGCGCGTGGAGGGGCCCCAACCCCGGGGCCCCTCGCCCGTCATGAGGCGGAGACTCGAGGCGTGGACACGTCCTCGGAGCGATCCTCCGCCCCCAGCGGCAGCTCGACCGTGAAGGTGGCCCCCTGGCCAGGAGTGCTGGCCGCCACGACCGTACCGCCGCTCGCCTCGACGATCCGGCGGGTGATGTAGAGGCCCAGGCCCAGGCCGCCGTAATGCCGACCCGACACCGCTCGCTCGAAGCGATCGAAGATGCGCTCGATCGCCTCGGTGGGGATGCCAATCCCCTCGTCGCGCACGGTCAGCCGGAGCCTCGAGTCCTGAGTCTCGAGCCGCACACGCACCGGCTTGCCAGGGCCGTACTTCAGGGCGTTGGACAACAGATTGTCGAGCACCTGCTCGAAGCGGGACGGGTCCACCCGGCTCACCACGGGCGAGGCAGCTTCCAGCTCCAGGGGACTTCCCACCCGCAGCGCCTCCGCTTCGAAGCGCGACATCGCGTTCCGGACGAGCTCCGTGAGCTCTACCCGCGCGGGGTGGAGCTCCAACCTACCCGCTCCGATGCGAGACACGTCGAGCAGGTCATCCACCAGCTCCACGAGCTTCTTCACCTGACGCCGAGCGATCTCCAGGTTGCGCAGGGTGCGCTCGGGGGACAGCACAGACGCGGGAGCCAGGAGCTCACGCTGGAGCGTCTGCAGCTTGAGGCTCAGCGGAGTGAGCGGTGTCTTGAGCTCATGGCTCGCCACCGAGAGGAATTCGTCCCGGGTGGCCACCGCCTTCTCGGCGCGCGTCAGGCTCTCGCGCAGCCGAAGGGCGTCGACCCACAACATCCTCAGCGTCAGCCCCACGCACGCCACCACCACCAGGGCGAACACCACGCGTTGCAGTCCCTCGGGCGGTTGCTCGACGAGCGGCGGCAGCAGTCCATCCACCACCATCACCCAGAGGTCCGTGCCGAAAGCCGCGATCATGTATCGCCGGAGCCCCGGCCGCTCCGCATACGGCAGCACCAGCGCCACGCCCGCGATGGGCATCATCAACAACCCCGCGAGCAGGAAGTGCACGAAGCAGGCGCCGATGACCACCATCACCAGCAGCGCGTATCCGCTCAGGAGCGCCGCACGCTCCCCATAACCCTGTTGAGCGAGGACACGGGCTCGCGCGAGCGCCACCGTGTAGATCCCGACCGCCACCGAGCCCCCCATGAGGGCGGTACTGCGCAACACAATCGCAAAGGCGATGTAGATGAGCAGGAAGCCCACCGCGATGGGCAACATGAGCTGGAGGAACTGTCGGAGCCGCAGCTGCTTCAGCGCCTCTTCGGGGGAGTCGGTCATCGCAAGTGGAGTCGATATGCAAGAGCAGCGGGCCCACGGCAACATGGATACCTGCCCATGTCATGGGAACCGCTTCCAGGAAGGAAAATGTTCACTCCAGGAAGCCCCCTCCTCTGAACAGCCGGCGGAGGGCTGCGTCCCCAGCGGGCGTGACTAGCTTGCCTTGCGGCCAGAATCCGGGGGCGTTGCGCCTGTTGCGGGATGCCCGTCATTGGGGCCGAGGGGTGGGAGGAAGATGCGGCGGCAGCTTCAGAACAGCCTCGAGAACTTGCAGCGCGTGTCGGATGTGGTCCGGGAGCTCGGCTGGCAGGCCCAGGCGCAGGCGCGGCGAAATGTCCTCGCGCTACGAACCCGAGGCACGGGGCGCTGGGGCGCCGTCTCCGTGGCATGGCCCCGAACCTATGACTGGGAGCATGCCGCCAAGTGGGCTGACCCTTTCAAGTGGGGGCTCGCCGAGCGCGCCCGGCTGGAAGAAGTGGACCTCCCGCAGAACCACGAGCGCGTCGTCCTCTTCGAGGTGGGCTACGCGGGTGCGCGCCTGCGCGTGGCGCTCGACTATGCGGACTCGCCGGAGCTGAACTCCGAGTGCCTGCGCGAGGTGGCGCTGTACTTCAAGATGCAGTACCGCCAGGCGGGCTACGGCTCACGTCGCGTGCTCCCGGCAGGGTATGTGCCTGGCAGCCTGCACCTATATGACTATCTCGCGCCCACGCGGGCGCTGAGGGACGAGCGCCGCTTCACCTACGACGTGTTGGGGCGCTTCGAGCTCGACTCCGCCTCGGACCTGCGGCGGCAAGCCCTGGAGCAGTTGGAGGCGCAGACGCGCTTCCGCTTCCACGGCGGGGCACGCGGGGTGCGCTACAGCCGCCTCCTGAGAGAGGTGGCCCTCTCGCGCGTGTGCGTGGACATGCCGGGCAACGGCGGCTTCGGCTTCCAGCTCATGGACTTCCTCGCCGTGGGGAGCTGCGTCGTCGCACCCCGCCACGTCCAGCTCCTCCCGGGAGGCCTGGTGGAGGGCGAACACGTGGTCTTCGTACGGCCCGACCTGAGCGATCTCGTCGACACGTGCGCGCGCTACGTGGAGGACACGGAGGCGAGCGAGCGCATCGCGCGTAACGCTCGCCACTTCTTCGATGCGTACCTGCACCGGCGAGCCCTGGCGGATGCCTGCCTGAGCACCTGCGTCCAGGCTTTGGAAGCCCACCCGAGCGCCTCTCCTTTCGACTGAGCCACCCATGCCAGCCAAGTCTTCGTCTTCTGTCACCACACCCCGCTCTCCTCCCCCGCGCCAGACGCCTTTCGTCGGGCGCCGCCTGCGCGTCGTCCATGTGATGCACGGGCTCCAGCTCGGTGGGCTCGAGACGTTCGTGGTCCGGCTCGCTTCCGCCGGGCGCGAGCTGGGCCTCGAGCCGCTCGTGCTGGCGCTGGGGGATGACGGCCCCGTACGAGACCTGCTCTCCGAGCACGAGGTGCCGTGCGTGTGGCTGGAGGGGCTCCCTGGACTGTCTCCCGGGGCGCTCCGGCGCATCACCCAGGAACTGCGTGCCTTCGAGGCCCACGTGGTGCACGGACATGACATGGGCCCCTGGCTCAATGCGGCGGCGGCTTCGCTGCTCTCGGGCGGCACAGTGCCCCTCGCCACCTTCCATCAGACGGCCCAGCCGGGCTCCAAGCTGCGTCCGCTGGCCTCGGTGGCCGCCAGCCTCTCCCCGGCGCTGATCGCCTGCGGCCGGGCAGTAGAGGAAGAGATCCGCGGCTGGGCACCCCGCTCGGCCCGCGTCGTCACCATCGAGAATGGTGTCCCTCTGCCCGAGCCCGCCTCGCCTCGCGAGCGCTCCGCTCTCCGGGAGCGCCTCGGGTTGCCTGCGCGAAGCATCGTCTTCGGCTACCTCGGCCGGCTGCACCCCGAGAAGGGCGTGGAGACGCTGGTGGATGCCTTCGCTCAAGCCTTCGCGCGCGAACAGAACGTGCACCTGGTCCTCATCGGTACGGGGCAGTTGGAGGGTGCGCTGCGCGCTCGCAACGTAGAGCGCGTCCACTTCCTGGGAGAGGTGCCCCACGGTTCGCGGCTGCTGCCCGCCTTCGACGTGTACGTGCAGCCCTCCCTGCGCGAGGGCCGCTCCCTGGCGCTCCTCGAAGCAATGGCGGCGGGCCTGCCCACGGTGACGTCAGACATCCCCGCCATCCGCGAGGTGCACGCGGCCGGGGAGACCGCACTGCTCGCTCCTCCGGGTGACGCGCGCTCGCTGGCGGGAGCCCTTCGCACCCTGGCCGCGGATGCAACCCAGCGCGCGGACCTGGGCCGCAAGGCGCGTGAGCGCTCCCGGGATCACTCGCTGGACACCATGGTCCAGCGCTACGCCACCCTCTACCGGGATGTGGTGAGCCGGTGGGAATGCTGACGCCTGTCCTCCACGTGCGCAGCTCCGGGGGTCTCTATGGCGCCGAGCGCTCCCTGCTGGCGCTGGCGGCCCACACGCCGCCGCCCTACGCCCCGCTCCTCCTCAGCCTGGTGGCTCCGGGGCGCCCGGACGCCCTCGTGCCCGAGGCGCGCAAGCTGGGATTGAAGGCCCTGCGCATCCCCGCCCGCTCCGGCTTCGACGCCGAGGCGATACAGGCCCTGGCCTCGGAGGCGCGCAGGCTCTCGGCCCGCCTGTTCCACGCACATGACTTCAAGGCACTCGCCCTGGCGCTGCCGGCCGCACGCTGGGCCGGGCTTCCGGTGGTGGCGACCTTTCATGGCGACACCGGGGAGAACCTCCTCGTGCAAGCCTATGAGGCAAGCGCCCGCCTCCTGGCCAATGCCGCGCAGGGCGTGGCAACCGTGTCCCGCGATCTCGAAGCACGCGTGCGCCGCTGGGCCCCTCTCGCGCATGTGGTGCACCTCCCCAACGGACTGGCACTGCCGCCGCCGCTCACCGCCGCCGAGGCCCGAGAGGCCCGGCGCACCTTGCACCTGTCCGAGACCGAGCCCGTCCTGGCGGTGTTGGGGCGCCTGTCTCCCGAGAAGGGACACGCGGTGCTCTTCGAGGCGCTGCGCCGCCTGCCCCGCCCACCGCTCCTGCTGATCGCCGGCGAGGGGCCCGAGCGCGCACGGTTGGAGGTGCTCGCTCGCGGGCTTCCGGTCCGCTGGCTGGGCTTCACCGCGTCGCGCCCCGTGTACGCGGCCTCGGACGCAGTGGTGATGCCCTCGCTCACGGAAGGCATGCCCATGGTGGCCCTGGAGGCGATGGCCTCCGGGCGGCGCGTGGTGGCGAGCACCGTGGGAGAGCTTCCGTACCTGCTCGCCCAGGGCCGGGGGGAGCTGGTCCCGCCCAGCCACCCTCACCTGCTGTCGCTCGCCCTGGCCCGCGTGCTGCGCTCGGTGGCCAACAGTGGGCGGGACTTCCGGGACGCGCGTGCCCACGTGGAAGGGCGCTACACGCCCGAAGCCGTGGGCCGGCGCTACGCGGATGAGCTCTACACGCCGGCCGTGGAGCGGTACGCGCGCATCAGCTCCGCTCCCACCTCGCCCCAGGCGTAGCGCTGGGCCAGGACACCAGCGCGCTGGGCCAGGACATCCGCCTCCGCCGGGTGGTTCCGGAGGTAGCGGAGCGCACGGGCGAACTCCTCATCCGAGTTGGCCAGCAATGCATCGCGCCCGTTCTCGAAGGGCAGCCCCTCGGCCGCCAGCGGGGTGGCCACGATGGGAACACCCGCGGCCGCGGCCTCGAGGAGCTTGAGCCGCGTGCCCGAACCCAGGCGCAGGGGAACGGCCGTGGCCCACGCTCCTTCCAGGAAGGGCGCCACGCTGGGCACCGTCCCCGTCACCACCAGGTTGGGCCGCTGGCACGCCTGAAGGCGGGCAGACGGATTGCGTCCGATGAGCATCAGCCGACTGGGAGCCAGCTCTGCCTCCACGCGAGGCCACAGCTCCCGCGCGAGCCGGAGGGCGGCATCATCGTTGGGAAGCCAATCCATCGCCCCCACGAAGACGACATCGTTGCGCTGCTCCAACGGGCGGGCCGCCCTCTGCAGGCTGGCGATGCGCACCCCATTGGGGACGACGTGAACGGCGCGAGCGCCCAGGCTCGTGAGCTGCTGGCTGTCCACGGCCGAGCAGGCGAGCACCAGATCCATCTGCTTCAACAGCTGGGCCTCGAGCCGAAGCACCTGGCGATGCTGCCAGCGCACCAGCGGCCTCAGCGGGAGCGGCGCCAGGGGCTCGAATCGCTCGAAGAGCGCGGACTCGACGTTGTGCTCGTCCAGCACGAGCCGGGCGTTCGGACAGAGCGTGCGTGCGACAGGAGCCCACTGAGCGGTGTGCAGATGATCGAAGTGGATCACATCCACGGGCTTGCGCGAGAGCATCTCCGTGAGCGCGGTGAGGGCCTCCTGGCCCAGATAGGACAGGTAGGAGGAAGGCACGCCCCGAGCGAGGCTGGATAGCAACTGGACAGGGCGCCAGGGCGAGCGGCTCGAGCGCGGCACCGTCCGCAGCGTGACATGCCGGCCCAGTTGGGCCCGAAAGCCCTCCACGTCCTCGCCGGGCCCGTGAAACGCGAGCACCGACAGCTCGCACTGCTGAGACAACGTTCGCACCAACTCCAGCGTCCGCAAGGTCCCCCCGCTCAAGGCGGGAAAGGGGACATACGGCAAGACACAGAGCACCCGTTCCGTACGGTCCGGTTGCACGGTCGGCGCGCTCGCAAGAGTCAAGGACAGCTCAGAACCCCATCGCATATGGAATGCCCCCCATCGAAGGCTGCTTCACCCCCTGAAATGCCTGGGCCTGGCGAGGTGGACGAAGGAAATTTTCGCGCGCTGGCTCCAGGCAGTGCCTCGGTGAACAAAGGTCCCGCATAGGCTAGGTTTTGGGTGCATCGGTTTTGCCTGCTCTTGGACAGGGACCTCTCGCCCATGCCTCTCCCGCCTCGTCGCGCCAGGATCCTCGGAGGCACCTTCGCCCTCCTCCTGGTGCTGCACCCCCTCGCTGCGTCCGCACAGCGACAGGACTCGGCCCAGGCCTATATCCGGGCGGCGCGCCGCTACTTCGAGAACCTCGAGTATGAGCGAGCGTTGCAAGCACTCGACCGCGCCCAACGCCGCGCGCGTACCAAGGATGACACCGTCGCCATCCTGCTCCACGAAGGCATCATCCTCGCCGAGATGGGCAAGTCGCAGGAGGCCACCGCTGCCTTCAAGTCCGCCCTCCGCCTGAAGCCCGATGCCCAACTGCCGCTGGTGGTCTCTCCCAAGATCGAGAACCAGTTCCAGCCCTTGCGCCAGGAGGCCATGAAGCACGCGGCGCACGCCACCGCGAAGGCCGCACCTGAACCCAAGCCCGCCACTCCCCCGCCCTCGATCGCACCTTCCGAGAACGTGTCCGCCACGCAGAGCGAGCCTGCTCAGGCCAATGTGTCCGCCCCTCAGAGCACGCCCACCCCGCGGAGCGCGCCCCTCCAGGAGGGCGTGTCCATCACGGAGAACGCGTCTCACGGAAGGGCGCTCGGACCGCGAGTGCTCGTCCCCGCCATCACGGGAGGCGTCCTGCTCATCGCGGGAGGAATCTCCTGGAACATGGCCCGGAGCGAATACTCGAAGCTGGAGCACGATGATCCGTCGCTCAACACGCGGGACGACGTCGATCACAGCGCCTCGCGGGGGAAGACCTTGCAAACCGTGGGGTTCGGCTTGCTCGGTGCGGGGCTCGTGGGGCTGGGCATCGCCACGGGCCTCTATGTGACACAGGAACCGGAGACGTCCGTGTCTCTCGCGGTGGGGACGGATGGCAGATCCGCTTTCATCCAAGGGAGGTGGCCATGAGGATCTGGACTCAGCGCTTGCTACTCCTGGCCCTGGTGCTGGGTGGGGCCTCCGGCTGCATGGACTTCGACCAATCCCGGGAGGCGTTCTGCCAGCGCAACCCGGCACGTTGTGGTCAGGAGCCGAACCCGCCGGACGGAGGAAGCGACGGGCCGCCGGAGATCGTGGAGCGCTATCAGTCGGCGAACGCCGCGCCCGCTGGGGGAACAATCACCCTGCGCGTCCGGGTCCGCGAGCGCTCGGGAGTCACCCTGACCTCTTCCTGGGTGAGCAATGTCGGCACGCTCGGCAGCCCCGTGAGCAGCACGACGCAGAGCGAGATCGTCTGGACGGCTCCGTCGTGCATGCCAGGCAATGCCGCCCCCTCCATCACGGTCACCCTCGCCTATTCACCGAGCCTCGTCTCTTCGGCGACGTTCCACATTCAAGGGATCGATTTCTGTCCAAGCTGGGCGGCCCTGCCGCCCCTGACTGGAGCCCGCTACCTCCACACCGCCAGCGTGCTGCCCTCCGGCAAGATCCTGGTGGCTGGCGGGTATGGCGCCGACGACGCCAGGCCCCTGGCGAGCGCGGAGCTGTACGATCCGGCCACGGGCACCTGGAGCACCACCGGCAACATGCTCGCACCTCGCGGAGACCACACCGCCACGGTGTTGGCCTCGGGGAAGGTGCTGGTCGCCGGCGGCTACAACAACACTGGAGCCCTGGCCAGCGCGGAGCTGTATGACCCATCCACCGGCCGCTGGAGCACCACCGGCAACCTCCCCGGTCCTCATGGCGACCACACCGCCAGCCTGCTGGCCTCCGGACGGGTACTCCTGGTCGGTGGCTTCGACGGAACCGTCGCCCTCAATACCGCTGCGCTCTACAACCCTTCCACGGGGGCCTGGAGCAACACAGGCAACCTGACCGCGGCCCGAGGGGATCACACGGCCAGCGTGCTGCCTTCAGGCAGGGTGCTGGTGACTGGCGGGTACTCCGGCATGGCCTCGCTGGCCAACGCGGAGCTGTACGATCCGGCGACGGGCACCTGGAGCGCAACGGGGACGATGAGTGTCGAGCGCAACGAGCACACGGCCAGCGTGCTGCCCTCCGGAAAGGTGTTGGTCGCCGGCGGTTACGGCAGCAACGGGGATTTGAGGAGCGCGGAGCTGTATGACCCGGCCGTCGGAACGTGGAGCCCTGCTGGCAGCATGACCCTGTCTCGCGCGAGCGCGACCGCGAACGTACTGCCCTCCGGAAAGGTGCTCGTCACCGGAGGAAGATCCGACACCGATACTCCCCATGCGTCCGCGGAGCTGTACGACCCAAGGATCGGTACTTGGAGCTCGACCGAGAGCATGAAGGCGGCCCGAGCGTCTCATACGGCCAGCGTCTTGCCGTCCGGAATGGTGCTGATCGTGGGTGGGAGCGACAAGAACAAAGCCCTGACCAGCGCGGAGCTGTATGACCCTGCCGCCAGCAGTTGGAGCCCCACCAGTTCCATGAGCACCAACCGCGCCGGACACACGGCGACCCTGTTGCCCTCCGGCAAGGTGATGGTGACCGGCGGGTACATGAACAGGGCGGATCTGTATGACCTGACCACCGGCACCTGGAGCCCTGCCGAGGTCCCGGCCACCCACCGCGGCGACAACAGTGCCACCCTCCTTCCTTCTGGCAAGGTGCTGGTGGCCGGCGGGTACGACGACAGCGAACTGAGCAGCGCGCAGCTCTACGATCCGGACACCGGCACCTGGAGCTCCACCGGCGCCATGGTGGCCCACCGTGGGGCGCACACCGCCCACCTCCTGCCCTCTGGAAAGGTGCTCGTCATCGGCGGATATCGCGATACAGGCCCCCTCGACAGCGCGGAGCTCTACGACCCGGCCAGCGGTACCTGGAACCTCACGGGCAGCATGACCGTGCCCCGTGGGGAGTACGTGGGCGTCGTGCTGCCCTCGGGCAAGTTGCTGGTCGCGGGCGGGTACAACAACGGCGGAGTGCTGAACTCCGCGGAGCTCTTCGATCCGGCCTCGGGCACCTGGAGCTCCACGGGCAGCATGGGCCTGCCGCGCCTCAAAGCCGCCGCCATCCTGCTGCCCTCGGGGAAGGTACTGGTGGCCGGAGGGGCTCCTGGCGACACTCCCGTCGCGACCTCGGAGCTTTTCGATCCGGCCACGGGTATCTGGGCCTCCACGGGAAGCATGGCCGTGGCTCGCGACAGCCACCTCCTCACCCTGCTGCCCTCTGGCAAGGTACTGGCCACTGGAGGGCACGGAGGCGGAACCGCTCGGGCCGAAGCGGAGGTGTACGATCCGACCTCGGGCACCTGGACTTCCGCTTCCCGCATGCATGAGGCCCGCGAGCGCCACACCGCCACAGTGCTGCCCTCCGGTAGAGTGCTGGTCACCGGCGGAGAGCAGAACGACACCACGACCGACACCGCGGAGCTGTACACCCCCTAGCGTTCGCTCTTCGACGCAGGAGGGCTCACGCGGAGAATTCTCTCGCGGTGGCGATGGGCAAGGTGAAGTGGAACGTGGCCCCCTCCCCGGGCTTCCCCTCCGCCCAGACACGCCCACCGTGGCGCGAGATGATGCGGCGCACGTTGGCCAGCCCGATGCCCGTCCCCTCGAACTGCTCGGCCGTGTGGAGCCGCTGGAAGACGCCGAAGAGCTTGTCCACGTACTTCATGTCGAAGCCCACGCCGTTGTCCTTCACCCATACGTGAGCTTCTCCCTGCTCCTCTTCGCTCCCCACTTCAATGACGGCCTCGGCCCTGAGCCGCGTGTACTTCAGCGCATTGGAGAGGAGGTTCTTGAGGGCGAGGCGCAGCAGTCCCTGGTCGGCCTGCACCTCGGGTAGGGCCGACGACACCCGCCACTCGATCTTCCGCCCCTCGGCATCGGGAGCGAGATCCCGCTGCACCTCCGTGAGGAGTTCGCGCAAAGCGACCCGGCCCTTGTTCAGCTCGGCCCGCCCCATGCGGCTGAAGGCCAGCAGGTCATCCACCATCCTGCCGCCCTGCCTGGCCGCCTCGGAGATGGTCGTCACGTAGCGGCGGGAGGTGGAATCCAGGGCGGAGCCCGCGCGTTTCTCCAGCAGCTGGGCAAAGCCCGTGATGTGGCGCAGCGGAGCGCGCAGGTCATGACTGACCGAGTAGCTGAAGGACTCGAGCTCCTTGTTGGCCTCCACCAGCTCCGCCGTGCGCTCCTGCACCCTGCGCTCCAGGTCCTGGTTGAGCCGCTTCACCTCCAGCTCGGCCCGGACCTGCTCGGTCATGTCGTGGCCCTGGACGAAGATGCCCGACACCACGCCGTCCGGCCCCCGGATGGGCTGGTAGACGAAGTCCACATAGGCATCCTCCAGAGGCAGGTCCGGGTGCCGCTGCAGGGCCACCTTCAAGCCCCGGCCGACGAAGGTCTCTCCGGTGGTGAACACCTGATCGAGCAGCTCGTAGAAGCCCTGGCCGTCCAGCTCGGGCAAGCCTTCGCGCACGGTCTTTCCCACCAGTTGGCGATGGCCGACGAGCCGGTAGTAGGCCCGGTTGATCAGCTCGTAGACGTGCTGCCGCCCCCGCAAGAAGCACATGAAGCTGGGGGCCTGATCGAAGAGGTGGTTCAGGTGCCGGCGCTCATCATCGAGGAGCTGGTTGGTCTGCTGGACTCGCTGGGCCCGGAGCAGAACGCCGGCCTCGATCTGCGCCGTGCGCGACGCATCCTCCCGCTCCACCTCGGCGGACTGGACGGCCTGCTTGAGTCGCTGCAGCTCCGTCACGTCCACGGTGTGTTGGAGGATGAAGGCCACTTCTCCCTGGGCGTCGAGCAGCGGCGTGTGCGTGGCGCTCCAGTAGCGCACTTCGGTGACGATGCCCGTCTCGGTCTGCCGAGGCACCCGGTAGGGGATGAGCGCCAGGGTATCCGGCTGTCGCAGGGCCAGGACGCGCTCGAAAGAAGACTTCAGCATGCGCCTGCTGGCGTTGTTGGGATCATCCGGATCGTGAGGGAAGGCATCGAGGACGTACCGGCCGACGAGATCCTCCAGCCGGCTGGCCGTGGTCTGCAGGTAGGCCTCGTTGGCCGCGACGTACCGCAGCTCTCGATCGACCACCATGTACGCATTGGACGAGAGGCGAAAGAGCTGCTGGAAATCCACCGACTGCATCTAGGGCCGCCTTCCTGGCGGGACACGCCTGGGCAGCGTCACGGTGAACAGCGTGCCCTCCTCCGGGGTGGAGCGCACCGCGATGGAGCCTCCGTGGGCGCGAACGATGCTCTCCACGATGTAGAGCCCCAGCCCGATGCTGCGAGTCTCCATGTCCACCTTGCCGGCACCGCGGCTGAGCGGCTTGAACAGGTGCGGCAGGCGTTCCGGGGAGATTGGCTCGCCCTGGTTGTGGACCTCGAGCACCACTGTGTCCCCTTCCCCGCGAGTACGGATCTCCACCGGCGTGCCGGCCGGTGAGTACTTGAGGGCATTTCCCACCAGGTTGGTGATGACCTGGGCGACACGGTCCGGATCCCATTCCCCGTGCGTGTCGCCCTCCCGGGTGAGCCGCAGCGTACGCGTCGGGTGGGTGTGCTCGAGTTCCTCCAGCACCTGGCCCGCGTGCGCGTGGAAATCCAGCGGCTTGACGGCCACCGGAATCCCGCCGCTGAGGCGGACCTGGGTGAAGTCGAGCAGGTCGCGGATCATCCGGGTGGCGCGATCGGCGCTGCTGAGGATGCGCCGCACCGAGTTGGAGCTCTTGTCGTCCAGCCCCTCGCGCCGCAGCAGCGTCGCGGCCCCCAGGATGATGGCGTTGAGCGGGTTGCGCAGATCGTGCGAGACGATGCCGATGAGCTGCTGCTCGAACTCGCCGCGGCGCCTCACCTCCTCCTCGGCCTCCTTCTGCTGGGTGATGTCGGTGACGAAGCCCTCGACGGACTCGACCGTCCCGTTGGCCCCCATCAGGGCCACGACACGGCACCACACCCACCGTTCCTCCCCCTCCCGGGTCCGGATCCGATACGTCCGGGTGAACTGCCGCTGCTCACAGGAAGTCGTCTCCGCCTCGTGGATGAGCCGCGCCCTGTCCTCCGGATACATGATGGAGGCCCAGGTGACGGGGCCCCCGGCATAGAAGTCCTCGGGCCGCCAGCCTGTGAGGGCCACGCAGCCCTCGCTCGCGAACTCGAAGGGCCACGGCGGCTGCGGGGCGCACCGGAAGGCCATGCCAGGCAGGTTGCTCATGAGCGTGGACATGGTGCGCTCACGCTCCCGGAGCCGCTCTTCGGCCCGCCGTCGCTCCACGCGCTCGGAGGCTTCGCGCAGGGCGCGCTGGACGCTGGGCACCAGCCGCTCCAGCCGATCCTTGAGGACGTAGTCCGTCGCGCCGCGCTTGAGCAGCTCGATGGCCTTCTCCTCCCCGAGGGCTCCCGAGACGAAGAGGAAGGGCACGTCGGGGCAGGCCAGGTGGGCCGCCGCGAGCGCCGCCACCCCGTCGAAACCGGGCACGTGGTAGTCGGAGAGGATGAGATCAAAGCGGCACCCGCTGAGTGCCTCGTTGAAGCCGGCATGGCTGTCCACGCGGGTGATCTCCAGGCGGAATCCGCTCTCCTCGAGCTGCGCGGAGATGAGCTCGGCATCCAGCGGGCTGTCCTCCAGTAGGAGCAGCCGCAGCGGCCTATCCAACTCGGGGTGGGTGGGTCCGTGCCTCGGTGCTGTCGCCGACTTCATGACCGTCCGTCCCGAGTACCGACTCCCGGGGGCGGTTGGTTCACCACTGCCCAGAAGAGGCCCAGTTCCTTCAAGGCCATGATGAACTCGGCGAAGCCCACCGGCTTCACGACATAGGCATTGACGCCCAGGCCATAAGAGCGCGCCAGATCCGTCTCCTGGCTGCTGCTGGTGAGCATCACCACGGGGATGAACCGGAGCGCGGGGTCCTTCTTGACGCGCTCGAGCACCTGCAGCCCGTCCACCCGGGGGAGCTTCAGATCGAGGAGCACCACGGCAGGCAAGCCGTCGAGCCGCCCCTCGTAGGCTCCCTGCTTATAAAGGTAGTCGAGCGCCTCCTGGCCGTCCTTGACCCACACCACCTCATTGGCCAGACCGCTCTCCGAGAACGCCTCCAGCGTCAACTCGGCATCATTGGGGCTGTCTTCCACGAGCAGCACCCGCTTGAACTCCGTCATCAGCCCTCCTACCCGTGCGGGAGAAAGCAGTGCTCCCGTCCCGCGCAGGCTGACCGAATGACGACGGTCCATCCACTGGATACAGGCACACTCCGTTCGCACCGTTGGCGTTTCAACCAACACACCGTGCGGCCGGATACCATCCCGAGGGGCTTCCGGCGCCGGGCCCCCTCCCGGCACCGGCGCGTGGAGGCCGCTACCCGCCGCAGCCGATCCGCTGCGTGCCGATGATGATGTCGTCGTACCAGAGCTCGTCCTGCTCGCCGTGGTAGGTCTCGAAGCCGAACCACGCCTTGGCGTACTGCGGAGACCACTTCGACAGGTTGGCGTTCCAGTTCGTCGCGTGGAGGCCGGTCATCTCGTTTCCATCGAACCACACGCGCAGTTCGTGGTCGGCCCCGTTGAAGAAGGTCTCCACGCAGTGCCACTCAGCCGCCCGGAGCTGGACACCCTGGTCGGGCTGGCCCCAAGGTCCGGAGAGCAACTCGTACTCCTTGTCCGGCTGAATGAGGTTCGTCTCGAAGACGTGCTGGTGGAAGCCGATGCGCACCATGCGCTTGTCGTCCGCGGCGCCCGCGCCAAAGTAGGTGCTGTGGCCTTCACCCATCGCGCTCTTCGAGCGCATGAAGACACGCGCGTAGAAGCTGTTGTTCTGGGGCGGAAACGGCTTGGTCGTGGTGAACAGCACGGAGCGGTAGCTGTCCTGGCCGGTGCCGACCACGTGCACCGACTTGGAGCCCGAGTGCGCCTGGGTGCCATCGATGGAGATGCTGCCCAGTTGGTTGAAGACCTGGACCTGCCACGTCGCCGAATCGGGAGCCCCTCCCACGGACGCCTGCTCGAAGTCGTCACACAGCAGCACGCCGTTGGCTCCACAGGCGCTCACTCCTGGGCCGGTGCCAGGGTTGTCGGTATCGGGCTCGCCCGAGTCACCGCACCCCATGGCCACACCCAGCACACAGCCGAACAGCCACCCCCATCCATTTCGTCGATGCACGGTCACCTGCCTTGGAAATGCGAAAAGTATACCTTCTGAGTCACATCCGGCGGCCAGCCACTCTATCTCCATGACGCCGTCCCGACGGCCCGTCTTGGAAGAGGGGAGCCACGCATCCATGAGTCCCGCGACTGTAGCCGTGGAACAGCGCACTCACTTCCTCATGAACACCTGGCCGTGCGGGCAGCGCTCGCTCACCCGCATCGTCGAGCTGGGCACGCTCTGCGATCTGATGGCGCAGCGCTCAGGAGCTCCGGAAGCCACGAAGCTCGCCGAGAAGGCCAAGAGCTTCCTGGAGAAGGCCAGGCATGCCGCCGACCGCAAGCGGCCACCTTGGGGCCGATTCGGGGCATTCATCGACGCCATCGAGACAAACATCCACGCGGCGATCTGCCTGATGCTGCGCTACATGCCGTTCAAGGACCTGCTGGGCTGGGTGCCCGAGCTCCTCGCCATCATCCAAGCGCATCTGCCCGCGCAGGATCCCCGCAGGACGGCGGTGGAAGGGCTGATGCGACGCATGGTGACCGGGCCGAAGGCCGGGCCCCCTGCCCCGCCGGGTGTGCCGGGTCAGGCTCCGCCGGGTGCGGAGCCATCCGTCGAGGACCTGAATGAGTCGCAGCGGGAGACCATCGTCACCGCGGTCCGTGCCGCCCTGGAGGCGCAGGAGCTCGAATACGTCCGGGTCCGCAGCTTCCGCAACATCGTCCACGGGATCACCGTCTGCCTGACGCTGCTCGCCGCCACCCTGGCCATCATCATGGCGGCGATGCCCACGCTCATCCCGATCTGCTTCGACCCCGAGGCGATGATCGTCTGCCCCACGGCGAGCGAGGCGAAAACCGCGCCAGCGGAGCGCGACCCCGACCCCTCATTCAGCCGGCTCGCGAGCCGCGCGGACTACTTCGTCATCGAGCTGGTGGGGCTCATCGCCGCCGCGATGGCCTCCACCGCGACCCTGCGGCAACTGCGAGGAACGTCCGTCCCGTTCAGCGTCCCCCTGGCCCTCGCGCTCCTCAAGCTGCCCTCGGGAGCGCTGACGGCGGTGCTGGGACTGCTGCTCATGCGGGGGAAGTTCATCCCCGGCCTGTCCGCACTGGACACCTCCGCCCAGATCATCGCGTGGGCCGTCGTCTTCGGCTACGCCCAGCAGCTGTTCACCCGGCTCGTCGACGAACGGGGCCACGCCATCCTCAACTCCGTGGGAGGCGCGGAGCACGGCACGCTCATGGACCAGCGAATGTCTCCCCCGCCACCGGGGACGCCCCCCTGACCTCGACGAGCGAAGGGCGCCCTCTGAACGGCTATCGGACCTGGATGGCGTCAGCGATGACGTAGGCCCCCGAAGTGGTCCAGCGGCTCAGCTGCACCTTGTTCCACCCGGCCGTGAAGCTCCACGTGCCGAGCGTGTTCCACTTGCCGCCGTTGAGCTGCTGGTTCACGTTCACCGTGGCCAGCTTCGTGCCGCTCGCGTTCCAGATGATGAAGGGCGCGGTCGTGGAGCGATCCGAGGCCGAGGTCCACCAGGCATCGATCGTCTTCGAGCCCGCCGCCGACAGGTAGAACCAGAACGTCGCCGGCTCCGACACCGCGGCCGTGGGCGAGGCGTAGTAGCCGCTGCCGTAGTACCCCGCCACGTTGGTGGAAGACGCCCAGCTCGCGCCCGCCAGCTCGACATAACCCTTGGCCGTGTCGTTGCTCGCGTTGTTGCTGTCGATGACCAGACCCGAAGGCGTTCCCCCGCCCGTCGTCCACAGGTACGTCACGTTGACCCAGTCGTTGTTGCTCATCCCGAGGTCGGTCCAGAACGTCCCGTCGGCGATATCGATGCCCGCGGGGTTGGCGGGACGACGCCCGAACTGATCCAACCCGCCGTTGTAGCCGTCCTGGTAGGCGGCCTGGGACTCGGGCTTGCCCTGCGGCAAGTCCTTCCACATCTCGCGGGCGCTCGAGGGGTTCCAGTAATCATCCTTCGTGTTCCAAGGCCCCACGTCCCAGACGGACGTCGTCACGCACTTGCCATTCCCCGGGTAGCACACGCGCACCTGGTACTCGCTGCCTCCGTTGCTCGCGAGGGCCCGGCGCGATGGCAGCGCCACGAAGCGATCGTTCGACTTGATGACGTGACCGTTGGCGGTGGTGCCACCCACCAGCCCCTCGCGCGTGGCGAACACACGGTACGTCAACGCCGCCAGCGGCTGGACCTCCTGCTGGGAAGGGTCCGCCTCCAGCGTTCCCTCCAACTGGACCTCCTGCACCGAGGGCCCGCGGCCGTGCTCGTCCGCCACGAGCGCGAGCCGCACCTGCACCTGCGTGCCGGCAAGGGGCAGCCGCACGGCCTCTCCCGAGCGTGTGGTGCGCCACTCGCTCCAGGCCCCGCTGGCCGTGCGTACACGGATGTCCACTTCAACTTCCATTCCTAGAGAAGCCTTCGCCTGAAGCAGAGGCCGGATCGTGTCCACGGGCTGCTCCAGCGTGCGAACCGGAAGGGTGTAGAGCCCCGTGAGCCGCTGGAGCCCTTCAGGCCGGCGCATGACCGCATAGGGCTCGAAGAGCAGACCCTCTTGGGTGCGCACAAGTTCTCCCGTGCCCTCGCCGGTGGCCAGATCCTCCGTCCAACTCAGGACGCGGGCACCGCGCGCCGGAGAAACCTCTCCAGGTGTCGTCGCCGGCTGTGAGGGGGACTCCGCCCACGCAGCGCCCTCCCAGAGCGCGACTCCCAGCATCAGCGTCATGAAGGTGGATTGCAGCTTCGAGGCCATCGCTCAGCTCCCTGAAAATTGAGAGAGCCGTGATAGCACCGCGCTCCGGGAAATCCAGAAGGACGTCTCTCCGCAACACAGCCGACCCATCTCGAATCCCAGACACGCTGACGCGCGTAGCCAATCAATGACAGGAGAAGAATCCACCTGGAGTCCGCTCGTATGGCAATGCATTGCAAGAATTACTGACTCTCCGCAGCCGACGTGTACTCCCTGCCCTTAAGTGCTATCTCCCTTGTGGCTACACGTCACCTGTTGGTTTTCAGACGCTGTCTCCCCCCCTCTTCACCAAAATCAAACAGCAAGGCTATTGTCCCCGGAGTAACAGAAAGCCCGGACATTCGATGTCCATCGGGCTCGCCTGCGGGGGAAATGATGCCAGTCCAAGGAGAGGGACGATTCCTCATCGTCCGAGCGCAACACTGGACGTGTGCGTTGCCTCTCTCCGAAGTCGCGGAGACTCTACGGCCGCTGCCCCTCTCCCCCATGGCGGGTGTGCCCCCCTTCCTGCGAGGCGTATCCATCATTCGCGGTGAGCCCACTCCCGTGATTGGGCTGGCCTCGCTCCTGGGGGGCACGGACTCGCCCGAGGGCGGACGCTTCGTCATGATGCGCATCCCCGAGCGCCGTCTGGCGTTGGCCGTGGATGAGGTGATCGGGCTGCGCAGTCTCGACGTCGCGGAGCTGGGCTCCGTTCCCCCGCTGCTGCGAGATGCCGCCGGAGGGCACCTGGAGGTGTTGGGGACACTGGACGGAAGACTGCTCGGGGCGCTGAGCACGACCCGTCTGCTGCCCGAGGCGCTCTGGGACTCGCTGGTGAACCGGGGAGAGACAGCATGATGCGGCCCGAGGAGGGAATCGACCGCCTTGCCGCCCTGGTGGAGCGGCGCCTCGGGCTGGTGCCGGCCTCCTCGACGAAGGAGGAGCTGCTCGCGTTCCTGGAGGAGAAGGCTCCCCGCAGGCAGTGGGAGGCATATCTCGACAGGCTGGAGTCCGCCGGCACGGGTGACGCCGAGCTGCGCACCCTGGCCGAGCGCCTCACCGTGGGAGAGACCTACTTCTTCCGTCACCTGGTCCAGCTCGAGGCGCTGGTGGAGCAGGTGCTGCCCACCCTGCAGCAGCGTGGCCGCTCCGCGCGAGTGCTCTGTGCTGGGTGCTCCACGGGCGAGGAGGCCTACTCGCTGTCCATCCTCGCGCGGGAGAGCGCCCGGGTGGATCCCTCGCGCCTCTTCATCACCGGAGTGGATCTCAACGCCCGCTCCATCGAGCGGGCCCGCCGGGCCCACTACGGGCCCTGGGCCCTGCGAGTCACGCCCCAGCCCTTCCGCGAGCGCTGGTTCCAGGCACTCCCCGACGGCACGTTCGTGCTCAGTCCCGAAGTACGGGACTCGGTGTTCTTCGAGGAGCGCAACCTGCTCGACGAGGCGCCCGACTTCTGGGCCGCGGGCGCCTTCGACGTCATCCTCTTCCGCAACGTCCTCATCTACTTCTCGCCCGAGGCGGCCCGGCGCTCGCTGAGCCGGTTCGAGCAGGCCCTCACGCCCGGCGGCTTCCTGTTCCTCGGCCCCTCGGAGACGCTGCGAGGGCTCTCCGAATCCTTCGAGACGGTGCAGGCCGGAGATGCGTTCTACTTCCAGCGAGAGCGCGTCCGGCCCGACATCCCTCGCACGCCCCCGCGTCCCTCCCCTCCCCTCCGAGCGGCCGAAGTCACGCCGACAACACCCACAGGGGCCAGGAACCGGCTGAAGGGCCCAGAGCGCGCCTGGCGGCTCCTCGAAGAGGAGCGGTATGCCGAGGCCCGTGCGTGGCTCGAGGCCCTGCCCCAGCACGAGCGGGAGCAATCCCTCTCAAAGCTGCTGAGCGCCGCGCTCCACCTCCAGTCCGGAGCCTTCCGCGAGGCGGAGCGGCTGGGCGAGGCGCTCGCCGAGTCGGGAGTGCAGGCCGCCGAGGCCCACTACCTCCTGGGGCTCTGCCGCGAACAAGCGGGAGACGGGCACCACGCCCGGGCCCGCTATGAGCGCGCCGTGCACCTGGAGCCCACCTTCGCGCTCGGCCACCTGCGCCTTGGCATGCTGGCGCGCCGCGAAGGAGCCGCCACGGCTGCCCGCGTGGCGCTGCGGCTGGCGCTCATCCTGCTCGCTCACGAGCAGCCCCTTCACCTCACGTTGTTCGGCGGAGGCTTTGGCCGCCATGGATTGATGCAGGTCTGCCAGCGCGAGCTGTGGGCCTGCCTGGAGGCTGCATGACGTCCCGGGAAGACATTTCCCATCGGCTCGCCACACTGAAGGCGGAGTTCGACGCCTCCTTCGCGCGCCCGGCGCTCCGGGCCGAGGCGCGATGGGAGGTGCTGCTGCGCCTGCGCGTCGGAGGCTCTCCGCTGGCTGTGTCCCTGGAGCGGCTCGCGGGAGTGCATGCCCTGCCCCGGGTGGTGGCCCTGCCGGGCAGCCCTCCGGGACTGCTGGGCGTGGCGGGCCTGCGCGGGCAGCTCGTGGCGGTGCATGATCTGGCGGCGAACCTGGGCCTGCCTTCGGACGAGAATCCCGGCTGGCTGCTGCTGTGCGACAAAGATCGCCACCTGGGCCTGGCGGTGGGCGGCTTCGAAGGCCAGCTGCGCGTCGCGCCGGAGCAACTCCTGCCCTGCACCGACTCCGCGCCGCGGCCTTTCTTGAACAGCACCGTACTGCGCCCAGGCGAGGCGCCGCTGCCGGTGCTGGACATTTCCTCTCTGGCAGACGCTCTGCTGGACGGAGCCTCGGCTCCGCGAGCCTCGAGGTAGCGCATGCTTCGGAAATTGACGGTGGGCCAGCAGGTCGCCGGTGGCTATGCCGCGGTGACCGTGATCATGGTGCTGATCTCCATCGTGGCGCTGAAGGCCAACAAGGAGTTCACCCAGTCCAGCCAGGGCCTGTCTCATACCTACCAGGTGATCGCCGCGCTGGATTCCATTCCCGCCACCATGCGGATGGCGGAGATGGGGACGCGAGGCTTCGTCATCACCGGGCAGGATGCCTACCTGCAGCCATTCCAGGAGGGCGAGTCGACGATCCACCAGAACCTCGACGCGCTGCAAAAACTCCTGGAGGACACCCCAGACCAGCTCCGGCGGCTGGCCACGATCATCCCGGGGCTCGAGACGCGCCTGGGGGAGATGCGCACCGTCATCTCCACGCGCCGGGAGAAGGGCTTCGAGCCAGCCCAGCAGCTCATCCTCAACGCCAGATCCCAGCAGTTGGTGAGCGAGCTGCGCAAGCGGGTGGAGGAGATGACCGCCATCGAGAGGGACAATCTTGAGCAGCGGAACAAGCAGGCCGCGGAGAACGCACGATTCCTGAACGCGCTGTCGCGGTTCGGAGTCATCGGCATGCTGCTCGTCATGGTGGGCGCGGGCCTGTACATCACTCGCGGGCTGAAACGGCAGATCGGCATGGCGGTGGAGCACGTGCAGAGCTCCTCCACCGAGCTGCAGGCGGCGGCCACGCAGCAGGCGGCGGGAGCGCGCGAGCAAGCCGCAGCCACGACGGAGGTGTCCACCACCGTCCGGGAGCTGCTCTCCACGTTCCGGCAGATCGCCGGCAACGCCCAACAGGTGTCCCGGGCCGCGGACGAGACCGTGGGGGCCACGCGCACGGGCGCGCAGACGGTGGACCGGGCTCGCGAGGCCATCGAGACGGTGCGCCGCCAGGTGGACGTCATCGTCAACCACATGCTGGATCTGGGGAAGCGCTCCCAGGAGATCGGCGGCATCCTGGACATCATCAACGAGCTGGCCGAGCAGACGAACATCCTCGCCATCAACGCCACCATCGAGAGCGCGGGGGCCGGCGATCACGGCCGGCGCTTCGCGGTGGTGGCCGAGGAGATCCGCAAGCTGGCGGACCGGGTGGGCGCCTCCACCAAGGACGTGCGCACCCTCATCGATGAGATCCGCGCCGCGGCCAACACCACCATCATGGCCACCGAGGATGGCTCCAAGGCAGTGCTGAACAGCACGCGGCAGTTCGTCGACGTGGCGGACACCTTCAAGCGCATCGCCGATCTCACCGGCGCCAACCTGGACGTGGCGCGGCAGATCGAGCTGAGCACGCAGCAGCAAACCTCCGCCGTGGAGCAGGTGAACAGCGCCATCCAGCAGGTGGCCGTCACCGCGAAGCAGACGGAGATCAGCTCCTCGCAGACGCTGCAGACCTCCACCCACCTCATCCAACTGTCCCGGCAGCTCTCCACGATCGTGGATGCGCGCCATTCAGCCTCGATATGAGTCCTTCATCCGGCGTCTTCGGCCACTTCCAGGTAGAGGCCCGTGAGCTGTTGGAGCAGCTCGGCCACGGCTTCGTGTCTCTCCAGGAGGGGGCGGAAGACGCACGGATGGTGCCCCAGCTCTTCCGCTGGGCGCATACGCTCAAGGGCGCGGCGCAGGTGGTGAAGCAAGTGCGCCTCGCGGAGATGGCGCATGCGGTGGAGGACGCGCTCGCGCCATACCGGGACCGAGGCGAGCCCCTGCCGCGCGAGAGCCTGGGAGACTTCCTCCGGCTGGTGGGGCAAATGAGAGCGGCGTTGGCGGAGCTGACATCCCCCGCCACGCTCGCCTCGGAGTCTCGGCCGATGGGCCCCGCTGTGGAGACGGTGCGCGTGGAGCTGGCCGCGCTGGACGAGCTGTTGGACGGGGTGGCCGAGGCCGTGGTTCAGCTGGGAGGATTGCGGCAGGCCGTGGAGGCCGTGGGCCATGCCCGGCACGCCTCCGGGGGATTGCTGGAGCAGCTCACCTCGCCCGCGGCAACGAGCGCCACGCCCGCTGAGCGGGCCCGGTGGCTTTCTCGCACGCTCGCCGTGGCCGAGGGGCTGAATGATGCGCTCTCGCGAGCAGGCCGCTGGCTGGATGGAGGACTGGGCAAGGCGGAGGGGGAGCTGGTTCAACTGCGCGATGCCAGTCATGCGCTGCGGCTGGTGCCCACCTCTTCCCTCCATGCCGCGCTGGAGCTGGCGGCGCATGAGGCCGCGGCCTCGCTGGGCAAGCGGGTCTCGCTGCAACTGGAAGGCGGAGACGTGAGGTTGGACGGGCACGTGCTGGCCGCCGTGCGGCAGGCCCTGCTCCATGTCGTGCGCAACGCGGTGGATCATGGGCTCGAGGCTCCCGAGGAGCGCCTCAGCCTGGGCAAGCCGGAGACCGGCCGCATCTCGCTGCGGGTGGAGCGGCATGGCGGACGGGTGCGCTTCACCTGCGAGGACGATGGACGTGGCGTGGACCTGGGACGCGTGCGCAGCGCGGCGGTGGAGCGAGGGCTCGTCACGCGGGAGGAGGCCGAGTCCTTCGACGAGCAGGCGCTGCTCGAGTTGCTCTTCCGCGCGGGCTTCAGCACCGCCTCGGCCGTGACGGACGTGTCCGGCCGCGGCGTGGGGCTGGACGTGCTCCTGGACACGGCGCAACAGTTCAAGGGCGAGGCAAGCGCCACCAGCCGCCCCGGCCTGGGCGCCTGCTTCCAGTTGGAGGTGCCTGTCTCGCTCACCTCGCAGGAGGTGCTGGAGGCCGAGGCCGGAGGCCAGCGGGTGCTGCTGCCGCTGCACGCGCTGAGTGCCTCGGTGCGCCTGCCGGGCGAGGCGCTCACGTGGACCGGGCCTCGCGCCACCTTCACCCACGAGGGCCGCGCCCTGCCCTTCCTTCCCCTGCTGGCGGCGCTCGGCCAGCCCGAATCGGCACGCGCACGCCCCTGGTCCGCGGTGGTGCTTGGCAGAGGACAGGAGCAGGTGGCTGTCGGCCTGGACCGGATGCATGGCATCCGCCGCGTGGTGGTGAAGCCTCTCCCACCTTCCGTCCCCCGCCTGCCGCTGGTGGCGGGCGCCAGCTTCGATGCCCAGGGCGAGCCCCTCCTCGTCCTGGACATGGCGGGCGTGGCGCAGCAGGTACGCCAGGGCGCGGCCCACCTGGTCGAGCCTCGCGTCACACACCACCGCCACATCCTCGTCGTCGACGACAGCGTCACCACGCGGATGTTGGAGCAGAGCATCCTCGAGTCCGCTGGCTACACGGTGGACCTGGCGGCTTCGGGCGAGGAGGGCATGGAGCGGGCCCTTCGGAACCGCTACAGCCTCATCATCGTCGACGTGGAGATGCCGGGGATGAACGGCCTGGAGTTCACCCGCAGACTCCGGGGCACTCCCGCTTTGGCGGCGATTCCCATCATCATGGTGTCGTCCCTGGCGACGGAGGAGGCCCGGAAGCAAGGACAACAAGCGGGCGTCTCCGCGTACATCGTCAAGGGCGAGTTTGATCAACCTGGCTTCCTCGCCACCGTGGCGCGCCTGTCCAGTGGGCCGGAGGAGCCGGGGAATGGATCCTGAGTTCACGTTTCTGAAGGGAGGGGCTTTATGAAACCCAAGGTACTCATCGTCGATGACAGTGCGACCGTCCGAGCGGACCTCGAGGGGGTACTCACCCCAGCGGGGTTCGCGACGAGCGCCTTGGGGAGCGTAAGCGGAGCCCGCAAAGCGCTCGCCGAGATGCGGTTCGATCTGGTCATCCTCGACGTCCACCTGCAGGACGGGGACGGGGTGGAGCTCCTCATCCAAATACGCTCCGAGGAGCGCACCTCGCATGTCCCCGTGCTCCTGCTCTCGACGGAGGCGGCCGTGCAGGCCCGGCTTCGCGGACTGGACCGGGGGGCCAACGACTACGTGGGCAAGCCGTACGATCCCTCCTACGTGGTGAAGCGGGCCCGGGAGCTGACGCTGGCGCCGCTCAAGTCGCTGGAGTCCGAGCCGAAGCTGGTGGCCGCCGCGCGCCGCCGCCGGGTACTGGTGGTGGATGACAGCCCCACCTTCCTCCACGCAGTGGTGGAGGAACTGCGCAAGGACGGGCACGACCTCATCGCCGCCGCCTCGGCCGAGGAGGCGATGCCGATGCTGAAGGCCCAGACGGTGGATTGCATCCTGATGGATCTGATCCTGCCGAAGATGGACGGCATCGCCGCCGCGCGCCTCATCCGCGCGGATCCCAAGCTGGCCACCGTGCCGCTGCTGATGTTCACCGATCTCTTCGAGAGCAAGAGGATGGCGGAGGCGCTCGCGGCCGGGGTGGATGCGTTCTGCCCCAAGGCGAGCGATCTGGGGCTGCTGCGCGCCCAGGTGCGCAACCTGCTCCGGAGGGGCAAGGAGTCCGAGTTCCCCACCCCACCTCCGTTCCGGGCTCCCGCGAAGTCCGAGTCGGATCCAGGCACGCTGTTTGCCCGGGTGGTGGCGCTCAGCGGGCTGTCGACCGTGATTGCCAACACCACCATCGCGCGTGCGTGCCACCGCGCCCACGTGGACCCGGAGATCCTGGACGCCGACAAGCTCACCGCCGCCCTGCCCTTCATCCGGGAGGCGCTGCGCGTCTTCCTCACCGAGCATGAGACGCGCATGCGCATGGTGGCCATCGAGGATCTGACGCACCAGGGACGGTGGCTGACGGCGGGGAACAGCCGGTAGCCGGCTCGATCGAGTGAGCGGTGCGCTACCGGCCCTCGGAAGCGGGAGTCTGCTTGGGTGGCGTGTTGATCTTCCGGCCCAAGCGGCGCGCCAGCTGCTCCTCGATGCCATCGAGCTTGATGGCAATCCCCATGCGCTCATGGGCGCTCGTCGAGCGCACCAGCAGCTCATGAGACTGATCGAGCTGCTCGATCAGGCCCAGACGATCCTGGGGATTCTGGACGTTGTCGAGCAACCACGTCTTCATGTCGCGCACCCGCTGTTCGAGCAGCTCGCGGGAAATCGGTTGTTGCAAACGCATTTTCTTCAAATCGAGCGCGGGGTCTCCTGGCACGGACTTCACGGGTGGCGATTCCGCCGCCGAGGGCACCGCGACGACCGAGACCGTCGGCGGAAGGGGCGCAGAGGGAGGAGGCGACGGTTGCGGCGCGGCCACGACGAACTTGCACAGCCGCTGCCCCGCCCTGGCTTCGCATTCCACGAGAGAGATCTTGCCCGTGGGCAGGTGCTGGACCTTGACGAGGTGCCATCCCTCATAGGTCTCCACCCACCCGCCACTATCGAGCTGCTGCCCGTCCAGTTGCAGAATCCGGACATCATCGGGTTTGCCTCGAGGTTGGACCTTCACGCGCCGGATCGTGAAAGAGACCGCGCGGCGCTCATTCGCGGCGAGTTGGAGGGTCCTCGACTGATTGAAGTTCTTTCCTCGCATCACTCCAGAGACCTCGAGCTTCATCCGTCCGGGTTTGATGCGCCCCTCCCAGGGGGTGTTTCCCTTCAGCGTGCTGTTGATCCACACCTGCCCGGGAAGGTTGGACTCCACCCGCAGCAGAGCCTGCCCCGACAGGTCCGAAGTGCCCGTTGACGCACTCTCTCCACTCACAACAGGCTCGGGTTGCGGCACCTCAGGGACGGCTTGCGGCGCAGGCTGCGGGACCTCCACGACCGGGTCACCCGATGGAGGCGGAGAAGACGGTGCCTCCGGGAGCGGCTCCCGAACTGCTGGAGAGGGAATGTCCTCAACGGAACGCTCGGGTTCCCTGGAGAAAACCACCACCGCCACGGCCAGGAACCCGAGAGCGCTCACGGCCAGGACCAGCGGCCAGCGCCAACGAGAACGGGTGACGAGCCGCAGCGACGCTTCGAGCCCAGGATCCTCGCGAGACACCGGGGTGAGGCGTGACCGATCCAAAGGCTCGGTCGGGCCCTCCGCCTCCTTCTTGTCCGGAGCGTCCAGCGGCTCAGGCGGCGCCGGGATGAGGGCCGCGATGGGAGGGAGCACCTTCTGAGACCGGGAGAGTTCCTGGGAGGCAGGTAGCGCGGCGCCTCGCCCCACCCCGGAGACATCCCGCGACACCCGGCCCACCGCACGAGGCTCCGGTGCGGACAGGGCCTTGACCAGTTGGGCAATCTGGTGCGCGCCCACAGGCTCACCGCATTGGAAGAGGAAGCGCTCGAGATCCGTCTGCATGTGGCGGCAACTGTCGTAGCGAGCCTCCCGCTTCTTGTGGAGCGCCCGCTGGATGACATGCACCAGCGGCTCGGGAACGCCTGCGCGCAGCGCCCGGATGTCCGCCGGAGGCCCATGGACGATGAGCTGCGCAAGCACGGCCTCCGACTCGGCCGTGAAGGGCTTGCGGCTTGCGACGAGCTCGTAGAGCACCACTCCGAGCGCATAGATGTCCGCCCGGAGATCGATGGGAGTGCCCAGCAGATACTCAGGAGGCATGTACGCCAGCTTCCCCTTGAGCACCCCACTGCGAGTCTGTTGCCCCACGTTGGCGGCCTTGGCGATGCCAAAATCCACCACCTTCACTCCGCCCGTCGTCGACACGAGGATGTTGTCCGTACTGATGTCGCGGTGGATGAAGCCGATGGGCGCTCCGGACTGGGGATCCGTCAGCTCGTGGGCATAGGCCAGCCCCTCGCAGGCCAGAGAGACGATCCGGGCAATGAGCGGATAGGAGATGGGCGTACTGCGCTGGAGGGCTCGCCGCGCGAGCGTCCTCAGGTCGAGCCCTTCCACGTACTCCATGGCGATGAAGTACGAGTCCTCCTGCTCGCCGAAGTCGAAGATCTGGACGACGTTGCCGTGGTTGAGGCGCGCAGCCAGCTTGGCTTCCGTCAAGAACATCTCGACGAACTGCGGATCCTCGGCCAAGTGCGGCAGGATGCGCTTGACCACCAGCTCCTTCTCGAAGCCCCGGGGGCCAGCGGCCTTGGCGAGAAACACCTCGGCCATGCCACCCGTCGCCAGCCTGCGCACGAGCTGGTACTTGCCCATCTGCTCCAAACGGCCTCCCTCCGTGGAGAAGACAGCTCCACGGGTGGGATCACTCCACGCCCATCTCGCCTCCGGGTCACTGCTCCCACAGGCGTATTTCCGGCTCCCGAACGCTGAGCCTGGAGGCCGTGCTGCCCAGCGAAAAGAATGGATGAAAACGCAGACGCCCGGGGCCATGGGGCTCCCGGGCGTCCGGACTTCACAGCGGATTCAGCGTGAGGCTAGTAGGTGCCCTTCATCGTCACGTTGGTGTACGCGCTGTAGCCGTACGAGCAGGCGTACCAGGTTCCGGCACTCGGGTTGGTGACGCTGCAGCTCTCGGTGTTGGTGGAGCCTTCCGACTTGCAGTTGTAGGTGCCGGTCGTGGGCTCCGCGTTGAACCGGACGTACAGGTCCGAATCACCCGTGTTGCTCGTCTTGCCTGCCGTGTTGAAGACCAGCGAGGTCTTCCCGGACGGCACGGTCAGCGTCCAGCACGTCATCGAGCTCTTGGCGCCCGAGTACTGAGCCGACTCCACGCCGTTGGTCAGCGTATTGCCACCCGTACCACCACCGTCCGTGGGCGGCGGGGTGTTGCCCGTCGTCGCGCCCTTGGCCAGCTCACCCAGGAAGGACACCGCGAGCTTGGCGAACTTCACCGAGTTCGTCGCCGTGCCGCCCATGTACGTCAGGGTGTCGCCCGTGGTGTGGATCTGCGGGTTGTCCGTCGTCATCGTCGCCTCGAAGGGCATCGTGGACGGGTAGCCCGCGCTGTACCACGAGGCGTGGTCCGAGCAGGCGTAGCCGCAGGTGATGTTGGTGTACGTCGTGCCCGGGATGTACGTGCTGATCAGGCTGGTGGTGAAGCTGTTCAGCGTGGCGTTGGTGTTGTCCGTCACCATGCCGAAGTCGTAGCTGGAGCCCTTGTAGTTGGTCATGTCCAGCTGCAGCACGCCCACCACGTTCACGCCGCTGCTCTTGAACGAGTTGGCGATGGCCTTCGAGCCATACAGGCCCACCTCCTCACCCGCGTAGGCCATGAACTTCACGGTGCGCGCCGGCTTGTAGCCGTTGGCAACAGCCACGCGGAAGGCCTCGGTGATGGAGGCGACACCCGAGGCGTCGTCATCCGCGCCCGGCGCCTTGCCGGTGGTGGGGCTGCTCTGGTTGATCGAGTCCAGGTGCCCGCCGAGCACCACCACCTCGTTGGGCAGCGTCGTGCCGGTGATGGTGGCGATGACGGACGGCTGCGTCCAGGTGTGCGTGAACAACGCCACCGAGATGTCCGAGCGCCCGGAGGCGATCGTCGTCCACTGGCTCTGCAGCCACGTGGCCGCGTCCTTGCCCGACTGCACGTTGTAGTAGCGGTTGTTGTAGTTCGTCGACAGCGAGTTGATGGTGTTGCGGATGTTGAGCTCCGCCACTCCGCTCAGCATCGCGTTGACCGAGGGGCCGTTGTTGATGAAGTAGCTGACCGCGCTCGGGGCCGGGGCCAGCGCGGCGGTGGTGGCGCGCTCCACCTCCTCCAGGGCCTGCGTCTCCGAGTCATGGGCCACGAAGCCCGCACACCGGTTGAGCTTGGAGTGGATCACTCCCGCCAGCTTCACGATCTGCGACTCGGGAAGGCGCAGCGCCACCACGCCGCCCTTCTCACGCAGCGGCGCGGAGAGCTCCACGCCATCGCTCTTGAAGGACTCGCGCACCGTCGCCAGTGCATCCGAGCCGATGGTGATCCACACCATCTTCTCCTTCGGGGACTGCTGCGGAGCCTCTGCGAACGCGGGGGTGGCACAGGCAAGGAAGGCAACGGTCGAAACAACCTTCTTCAACGTCATACGCAACATCTCCTCGGCGCAGGACTTCTGGTTGGGGGATTCCTGGAACCTGTCTTTTGCGGATTGATGTAAAGGCAGGCTTATTGCGCCAAGGCGGGACCTTAATGAAATTCCGGGAATGTGCACAGAAACCGGACGCACTCTGTGCGGCAGTCCCCCATGACCCGTCCTGGAGGGCAGTGCCCTCCCAGGGGAGAAACGTTCATGTCTTTGAGTTCAAAACTCCCACCGCTCGAGCGCCTCGCCCTCTCCGTGGGATGTCTGCTCTTCGTGGCCTGCGGGCATGCAACGCAGCGCGGCACCTCGCCGCAGCCCATCATCGACGTGCACTTCCATGCGATGGCGGCGGATGAGCAGGGCCCTCCGCCGCTCGCGATGTGCGTCTCCGGCAAGAACCTCCCGGCGTGGGATCCAAGCCAACCCTGGCCCGAGGCCTTCATCGGATGGCTCAAGAAGCCGGAGTGCCAGGATCCCCTCTGGTCACCCTCGACGGATGACGAGTTGCTGCGGCGCAGCATCGAGATCCTGCGGCGCTACAACATCACCGCCCTGACGAGCGGCCCCGGAGCGGGAGTCGTCGAGCGCTGGCACGCCGCGGAGCCCGAGCGAATCATCCCCACGCTGTTCCTCAACGTGGCGGACCAACCCCCGTCCGTGGAGACCGTGCGGCAGTGGTTCAAGGAGGGGCGCTACAAGGCGCTCGCGGAGGTGGCGAACCAGTACGGTGGTATGGAGCCCAACGATCCCGCCTTCGAGCCCTACCTGGCGCTGGCCGAGGAGTTGGACGTGCCGGTCGGCATCCACATCGGGACGGGGCCCCCGGGAGCGCCGTATCTGGGCTTCGACAAATACCGCGCCCGGATGCACTCGCCGCTGGCGCTCGAGGAGGTGCTCCTCAAGCATCCCCGGCTGCGCATCTATGTCATGCACGCGGGCTGGCCGATGCTCGACGACATGCTCGCGGTGATGTGGGCTCATCCCCAGGTCTACGTCGACACGGGCGTGATCATCTACGCGCTGCCGAAGGCCGGCTTCTATCGCTACCTCCAGCGCCTGGTCGAAGCGGGCTTCGGCCGCCGGGTGATGTTCGGCTCCGATCAGATGGTGTGGCCCGAGGTCCTCCCCCGAGCCATCCAGCTCATCGAAGACGCGCCCTTCCTCAGCGCCGAGCAGAAGCGCGACATCCTCTACAACAATGCTGCACGTTTCCTGAGACTTGAGCCTGCCGCGACAAAATGAGGATACGTACACACATGTAAGCAACTTCCAGAGGGCCCTGGCGACAATTTCTCAAACTCTTGGAGATCGCCATGTCCCGGATCGACAGTCTGCGTGCCCCCGTTCAGCCCCCCACCCGCGAGCCGCAGAGCGCGCCCAAGCAGGCGCTGCAGCAGGCTCCGGCGACTCAGGCCACGGGACACTCGGGCGCCTCCTCCTTCCAGGCGGCCAACACCCGCGCCCTGACGGGACCGGGCTCTCCGGCTCCGAGCGGGGCTACGAAGCTGACCGCCAACGATCTCGGCGTGCTGGCCCAGGATCAGGGCAACACCAACGCGTGCGGCACCACGTCGCTGGCCAACGTGATGACGTACTGGGGCAAGCCGACGACTCACGACGAGATCGACAAGTCCATCCGCGCCTTCAACGTCTTCACCGCGCCGGACAAGATCGTCGACTACGCGCGTGACAACGGCATGCGCGCCGAGATCAAGACGGACGCCGGCATGGATGATCTGGCGAAGATGGTGGATCAGGGCGTGCCGCCAATCGTCCTCATGGACCCGGACAGCGGCTCCAACGCCAACCTGCACTACATGACGGTGACGGGCTACGACCGCGACGCGAGCGGGAAGATCAGCGACGTGGTGGTCGCCGACAGCGCGGGCGGCAACCGCTACACGATGCCGGCGGACGAGTTCCAGAAGAAGTGGGGCGATCTGAAGATGGGCGGCGTGAGCACGGGCCTGAGCAACGTGATGATCAGCACGGTGCCCAACGACGGGCGCTCGGTGGTGGGCGGAGATGGAGTGTCCCGGAAGGCCTCGGACATCCAGCTGCCCGAGAGCAGCCTCGGCAGCGACATCAAGTCCGGCTTCGCTCGCCTGGCGGCCAACGGCATCTCCAACGTGACCCACGCCGCCGAGAAGATCTCGGACGGCGCCAAGAAGGTCTGGCACTCCATCTTCGGCTGAGGCGCGCTCAGAAGCCGGTGAGCACGAAGATCGATCGCCTGCCGTTCACGCAGTAGGCGATCGACTTGCCATCCGGGGACACGTCCACGTCCTTGAGAGCAAAGCCCTCCTTCAGCATCGAGCGGGTCGGCGCGGCGCCTCCTGCCTGGAGCGTCAGGAGCTCGATTCCATCATCGGTGATCACCGCGATCCTGTTCCCATCCGGGAACCAGTCGGCCGAGGTGAGGTAGTTGTCCGTGGCGAGCAGGCTGATGGTGGTGTCGGTCTCGAGATCCCGGAGGCGAACCGTATCGGTCGAGTAGTCGAAGTAGAGCAGCTTCTTGCCATCCGGGGAGAAGCGGAGCCCATAGGCGTTGTCCTCCGTGTCGAGTTCCCGCGTCGTGCCATCCGAGAGCTTGAGCAGCACGGGGCGGAACTCGCTGAAGACCAGGTACTGGCCGTCCGCAGACACGTCGAGGCCCTTCGTGAATCCGAAAGGCTCATAGACCACATGCGGCGTCCCGCCCGTGGAGGGGACTGAATTCACTCCGTCCTCGCGGGAGAAGAAGATCTCCTGGGTGGTGGGATGCCACGCGCTCTCACAGAAGGTGTCGCAGCCATCCGCGAGGACCTTGAGGTTCTGTCCATCGCGATCCACCACCGCGAGCGAGTCCTCCTGGTCGGTATTGCCGTAGTCGAACGAGATCCGCAATCCATCCGGAGAGAAGCGCGGCGAGTTGGCGGTGATGCCCGTGGGCATCGTGATCTCCTTGACCTGGGGTCCCGAGGGGTTGTCGTCCGGCGGAGAATCGTCGTCACCGCCACATGCACCCAGAGCCAGAACCACAGCAACGGTCAAACGATACAGGGGAACCTCCTTGAAAAAGGGGGGGGCATGATACTCCCCTCGAAGGTTCAGGACCTGCGACTGCGAGTGATTGGGCGACATCCTCCATGGCACGCGTTAACGTCGTCCGGAGGGAGTGCAAGGCATGACAGCCCATCTGGACTGGCGCGCACGGCTGGCGGAACGGGGATTCGCGGGGGCGCGGCAGGCGTCGTGCATGCACGGCGCCGCGGTGCTGCGTTCCTGGGGTGAGTTCCCCGCTGCTGAGGCCGCGCTGAGCGAGTTGCTCGGGCGCTTCCCGGAGGACGAAGGCGCACTGCGGGCGATGATCCGGCTGCTGGGCGAGACGGGCCGCGCGGAGGAGGCCGTGCCGCTGCGCCGCCGCCTCCATGCCCGGCGCTGCCGGGAGCTGGGCATCCCCGAGGAGCGGCAGGACGCGGCCATCGCCTTTCTGGAGGCTGCCGAAACGGGCTCCACCCTGCCCTCGCGCGCGGCGGAGACCTATGTGGCCGCGCTCTTCGATCAATATGCCTCCCACTTCGACGACAAGCTGAGAAGCGAGCTCGCGTACCGTGCTCCAGAGCATGTCCTCGCCGCCGTGCAAGAAGCGCTTGGAGGGCGGCGCGAGCTAGCTGTCCTGGATCTCGGCTGCGGCACCGGGCTGGCGGGAGTGCTCCTGCGTCCCTTCGCGCGCCGCCTGGAGGGCATCGACCTGTCGCCGGGCATGCTGGAGCAGGCACGTGCACGAGGAGTCTACGACGCCCTCCATCCCGGGGAACTCCACGCGCTGCTCGAGGCATCCCAGGGACCCTATGAGCTCATCGTCGCGGTGGATGTCCTGGTGTACCTGGGTGCCCTGGAGCCGCTCTTCGAGCGCGTGGCCCGACGGCTCGCTCCTGGGGGACTGTTCGCATTCACCGTGGAGAAGGACACCGAACCGGGGTACCGGCTCCAGCCCACCGGGCGCTACTCCCACCACCTCGACTACCTGCGTGCCTGCGCCCGGACCGTGGGACTCACTCCGGTGGTGGAACGGGAGGCCGTGCTGCGCACCGAGCGGGGCCAACCCGTCTGGGGGCACGTGGTGGTGCTCCGGGCCTGAGGCCCATGCACTCACTTGGGGACGATGCGAATCTGGAACAGCCTCGGCCAGAACTTCCCGGTCACCCACAGCCGTTCCGTGGCCGGGTCGTAGGCAATGCCGTTCAGCACGTCCTCTTTCCCTGACCGCTCGCTCGGCACCAACAGCCCCGTGAGATCGATCCAGCCCTTCACCTGCCCCGTGGCCGGATCGATCCGCGCGATGAGATCCGTCCTCCACACGTTCGCGTAGATCTCTCCCTTCACGTACTCGAGCTCGTTGAGCAGAGAGACCTCGCGGCCTGCATCCGTCACCGTGATGCTGCGCTGCACCTTGAGCGTGGCCGGATCCAGGAAGCGCAGCGTGCTCGAGCCATTGCTCATGATGAGTGACGAGCCATCATCGGTGAGCCCCCAGCCCTCGCCCTTGAAGCTGAACTGCCCCGTGGGCTGGAACGTCGCGGCGTCGTAGATGAAACCGACGTGAGAACGCCAGGTGAGCATGAAGAGCTTCCCGCCGAACAGGGCGATCCCCTCACCGAAGTACTTCTGCTCCAGCGCGAGACTTCGCAGGACCTGCCCTGTCTCGAGCGCCACCTCGCGCATGCTGGAACTACCGTTGAGGCCCGTGCTCTCGTACAGCCGCCCCTCTCGGTAGACGAGCCCCTCGGTGAAGGCCCGAGGATCATGCGGCCAGCTCTGGACGACCTCGAAGCCCTGTGTCGGCGCGCCTTGCGAGGCCCCGTGGGCGCTGCTGCAGGAAACCAGCAACGCGAGCCCCAGGAGAGGCATCAGCCCCCTGAGGAACACCGGCCCTCGACACCCACTGCCCAGGCTCTGGATGCTCATGACCTCTCCTCGCGAGCGCTCGGGCCCGGAAGAATAACCGAAGCGGACCCTCGACCGGGAGCGTGAGCACACAGCTCAGTCCTCGACGACCACGGTGAGCGGCGGGCTCACCTCGGGGTGCCGAGACATGGCCGCGGTGATGACGTGCTTTCCGGGCGTCACGCTCCAGCGGTACTCGTAGGGATAGGACACGGTGGCCACCGGCACCCCATCCACGAGCCACACGATCGGCTCGGTGCTGGGAGTCACCTCGGCCGCCAGCCGCAGCGTCGACGCGGAGGCCGGCGTGTCCGGATCGAAGAGCAGCCGCACCTGGCCGCGAGGTTCGCGGATGACGACCTTCGGTAGCACGGACTCCTCACGACTCGGGCAGAGGGGACTCTCCTGCCGAGGAGACACATCGAGGTGCTGGCTCCGTGCCCACTGCGTATAGATGTCCGGCAGATCCAGCATGACCCGGGAGATGACCTCGGACTCCGGACACGAGAGCCCCGCTCGAAGCCCGTTGCGCCGGTCCAGCTTCACCTTCGCATGGAACGGACAGGGCTCCGTGGGGGCGGTGCCAGGCAGGAACCACTCGCTCTTGCGGTGCGGGCAATCCGTGCTGGCGAGCCTCCCGGACAAGGGACAGATGTCCACTGCCACGGCCCGCTCGGGCGGCGGGAAGGTGTCGAGCACGGGCTGCCACGGACGGTGGTCCGCCATCACCCGATCCATGATCTGGTGCGCCGCGGCAGCCGCGCCGCTCGCTCCGCCCACTCCCCGCATGCGCCGCCAGTCGTGATTGCCGACCCAGACCGCCACGAGCAGCCGGTCACTGAAGGCCACGGTCCAGGCATCCCGGTAGCCCTGGCTCGTGCCTGTCTTGACCGCGACGGCATAGGGGAAGTCGAGCGCCCCGCCGACGGGGAACATGGGCCGGCGCGCCAGCGGATCCGAGAGGATGTGCCGGATGAGCTGCGCGGCCTCGCGGTTGAGCAGGCGCCGCGAGGGAACCTGCGGTTCGTCCACGAAGCGGCGCAGCGGCAGGCTCTCGCCCTCGCGAGCGAGGACACCGTAGAGCTGGGCGAGTTCCTCCAGGGTGACGGGCAGGTTGCCGATCGCCAGTCCCAGGCCATAGCGATCCGGCTCCCAGCTGATGTTTCCCACGCCCGCGTTCTCGAAGAAGCGCAGGGCGGGCTCCACGCCCACCTCCGAGAGGACCCTCAAGGCGGGGATGTTGCGCGAGTTGCCCAACGCCTCGCGCAGGAGCATGGGGCCCATGAAGGTGTGGTTGATGTTCTCGGGCAGGTACGCGCCGCCCGTGTCGCTGCGGACATCCATGGGAGTGTCGGGCAGCTCGGAGGCGGCGGTGAAGACTCCCTTCTCCAACCCGAGCGCGTACAAGAACGGCTTGAGCGCCGAGCCCGGGGAGCGCCGCGTGCGCACGAAGTCGATCGCGCCCTTGTGCTCCTCGGAGAAGAAGTCGCGCGAGCCCACCCACGCGAGGATGTCTCCAGTGGCGGTATCCACCACGAGCGCGGAGGTGTTGCCCGCCCCCGAGTCCTCGATCCGCGCCAGGTTGTCCCTCAGGATGGCCGCAGCCTGCTCTTGAATCTCCAGATCGATGGTGGCGACGGAGATGGGGCTCTGCCGACGCTTCGCCTGCGCGCTCCACTCGAGCACCGCGTGCAGCGCCTCGGGACGACGGCTCGGGCGCGGCACGATGCCCAGATCCGCGCTGAGCGATTGCTCCAGCTCCACCGCCGACAGCAGGCCCTTCGCGTGGAGCTCTCGAAGGATGCGGTGGCTGCGCTTCTTCGCGCGCCGCAGTCCAGCCGGGCTCCAGGGATTCATGCGGCCCGGCATCTGCGGCAACCCGACGAGGAAGGCGGCCTGAGCCCACGACAGATCCTCGGCTGGCTTGTCGAAGTACAGCCGTGCCGCGCGCACCACGCCGTGCGCCCGGTTCCCGTACGGCGCGATCGTGAGGTACTGCCGGAGGACCTGCTCATGCCCATGCTCATGGATGAGCAGCAGCGCCTCCAGGGCCTCGGACATCTTCCGGAGCAGCGTGCGGCTCCCAGGATCCTGCATGCGTGCCACTTGCATCGCGAGCGTGGACGCGCCCGAGATGACTCGGACGTTCCTCGCGTTCTGCAGGACCGCGCGTGCGACGGACGGCAGATAGACGCCGGGGTGTTCGTGGAAGTGCTGGTCCTCCGTCACGATCGTCGCCGCCACGATGCGCTCGGGCATGACGTAGGGCAGCGGCCAGTAACCGAGCTCTCCATCTCCCGCGGGCACCTCACCGAGGTAACGCCCCCGACGATCGACGACGAGCCGCGAGGGCTCCACGATACGGAGCTGGTCATTCAGGGCGTGCACGTACAGCGCCCCTGCGCAGGCCAGCAGCGCCGAGAGCGCCAACCATGCCCGCCTCGAACGAAGCCGAGGCACGAGACGCAGGAGGGCGTCCGCCACTGTCCGCCTAACGCTCATGCTCTCCCTGGATCAGGATGCGCATGCCTTCACCCCGGCCACGCACATCCTCGCGGTACATCTGCTCGGCATAGGGGGCGGGGTGGACGAACGAGCCCTCCGTGGCCGCGCGGACGCGGAAGTGGAACGTGTGCGTCCCCTGCGGCAGTTGCAGGAAGTAGTAGCGGACCTCGTGATCCAGCCGCTGCACGTAGGCCGGAGCAATGGAGTCCGCCTGCGAGGGCTGCGCGTCCGAGCTGGCGTTCTCGAGCGCGGGGTTGAGTGGCTCCAGGCCCGCGGCGAACGGCACGACGAGCGCGACATGGGGCCGCACCTGATCGTTCACGAGCTGCGCGTGGACTTCGAGGATGTCCCCCACCTTGAGGATCTGCGTCTCGCCTGCCTTGTCCTGGAAGCGCGTCTGATCCGAGCCATCCGCGTGCAGATGCGTCTCGCTGCGAGACACGAGGAAGCCTCGCTGCTGGGACGTCACCTTGTCTCCCGGAGTGGAGGGGACGTACTTGTAGGCGACACGCACGCCCACCGGTCCGCCCGTCACCGTGGCCTCCTGCGGCTTGTCCGTGGCCAGCGTCACCTTGGCCGTCTTCACGTCGCCGTTCACGGTGAGTGGCTTGCCGGAGGTGAGCGCGATCGTGGTGTTGGGCACGTTCGGCCTGGCGTGATCCAGGTAGAGCGCCAGCGCGGCGATGGCGCGCCGGTTCTCGTAGGTGCTCTGGAAGCCCTGGGTGGCATTCGCATACGAGAGGAGCGCATCGCGCATCAGATCGTGTCGGGTGTCGTCCGGAGCCAGGCGCAGCAGTGCCTCGAAGACGGAGGCGACCATCGCCGGCCGGGACGAGAGGAAGCCGTAGCCCCAGTAGCTGCGTCCTTCCTGGATGCCCTCGAAGGTGGGCTTGCCGCGATTGAGCTTGATGATCACCCGATCCCACAGCTCGCTCCGCAGCGCATCCAGGTTGGTGCGATAGGTCTTCGGGTCCCGCGACATGGTGCTCGCCAGGTCCGCGAGTGCCATCACATCCATCCGCTCGCGCTGGTGGAACATATCGACGAGGTAGTGCTCATCCGCCATGCCCGCCCACGAGAGCGCGCGGAGAGCGGCGACCTGCTGGTTGTAGCGCCAGTCCGGAAGCAGCCCGGCGTAGTCGCTGCGCAGCACGCGCTTGAGGGCCTCCGACGCACGGTCCAGGAGCTTCGCCTCCACGGGCAGGCCTGCCTTCTTCGCCGCATCGAGGAACTCCACCGCCTGCGCTGTCACCTGCACATCTCCCGGGCCACCGGGCCAGAACGCGAAGAGGCCGCTGGCGTCCTGGTAGGAAGGCATCTCCTCCTGAAGCCGCTTCACGTGAGCCCCCACCTGCTTGGAGAAAGCCGTTGCCGCTCCGAGCTTCTGGAACAGCGAGGCCTGCACGACGTCCGGGTAGAGCTTGGACATCTTCTGCTCGAGACAGCCGTGCGGGTACTCCGCCAGGTAGTCGAGGCTCGCGAAGAGCTCCAACACGCCGGGAATGGACGCGGCGATCACCTCCTGTGACGCGGTCCCGGGACGGACCGGCTCGGGGATGGGCTTGAGCGCCGTCTTGCCGGCCTTCAACGTGTCGAAGTACGCGAACTGCTCCGCCACCCGGTCGGGGAGCACGGGGATCTGCACCTCGAAGGCGTCCCCGGCCTTGTCGGCCTTGCGCTCCACGTCCACGCGCACGGTGAGCGACTGCGGCTTGGAGACGTCCGCCTCCTTCACCTGGATGGGCGTGACGAAGGACATCGCCTTGTTGAGCAGCAGGTCCACGCCCTGATTGAAGGGCCTGGCCTCCACTGGTCCCGAGAGCTGGATGCTCACCGCGCCAGGACCGCCGTTGCCTTCGACCACGCGCCCCACCGCTCCGCCCCAGAACCGATCTCCCTGGCGGACGAAGCGCGGCAACTGCGGCTGCACCAGCACCGGCAGCCGGACCTTGAGAGTCTGCTGCTTGAAGCCGAACCGCTGGCCTCCCGAGGCCGCCACCGCGCGCACTCGGAAGTTGGTCAGATCGTCCGAGAGCGGCACCTCCACGGTGAGCCGACCGGACGCGGGCACCTGCACGGTCGCCTGGTAGAAGGGCACCGTCTGGAAGTTCTTCCGGACGATCCGCTTGCCGCTCATTGCGTTGGCCTCCTCCTCGTTACCATCACCGCCGGGATCCTCCTGTTCGAAGAGCTTGCCCACGAGGCTGTTGCGCGTGTCCCGCAGGGTGGTACCGCGAGAGTTCCGGGTGATGAATGCGCTGAGCGGATCCAGCGGGCCCTCCTGCGCGAGCGAGAGCACCGCCTCGTCCACCAGCCACAGCGTCACCTCTCCCGCCAGGCCGCCTCCGCGCTCATCCTTCAGTGAGATCTCCACGGGGATCTTCGTTCCCGGCCGGGCCGTGTCCGTGTGCTTGAGTTCCACGGCCACCTGGTTGCGGACGGGCTCCACCTCGACGTCGATCGATGCCCCGAGCGTCTGCGGCCGGTAGCGTGCATCCTCCGTCTTCCCCTCCCCCAGCCGGCCGCGCATCAGCGCCACGTGCACGGCGATGTTCGGGACGTGGTTCGGCTTGATGGGGAGCTCGTACACAGCCTTGCCGCCGGAGACCTCGCGCCAGGTGTACGTGTTTCCACCCGGCTCCTCGACGACCACCAACGCGCGGCCCTGCTGGAACGGGCTCTGGATGATGATGCGCGCGGTGTCACCCGGCCGGTACTTCGGCTTGTCGGTGGCGAGCTCGAACACTCCCTGCCGCGGCTTCTTCCACGCGACAGGCGTCTGCCCGCCCACATACAGGTCCGCATTGAGCGTCTGCACCCGGCCCAGCTTGTCGCGAGCGATCAGCTCCACCACATACACGCCCGCCTCCTTCAGCGCGAAGGAGGGCTGCACCGACTGCAGGTCGGTCTTCACCACCTGCTCGTTGAGCTTCACGTCCTCCTGCTCGGTGACGTACCGGGCGTCGCCCGTGGCGAAGTGTGTCTCCCGGAGCTGGCTGTGCCAGACACGGCGATACAGCCGCACCGTCACGTCCTGGCCCTTGACGGCCTTGTCATCCACGCCGACGGCGATGATCTCCGGCTTCAGCTCGAAGGGCTTGTCCGAGTACCGCGGCAACTTCATCCCCAGCACGAAGGGAGGCAGCGCCTTGACTTCGGTGACGGCGGAGACCGGCTGGTTGTCCGCGCCCGTCACCGTGGCCTCGAAGCGGTAGACACGCGCGCTCCCGTCCAGGTCCAGCGCCGGGTTCACCTGAATCTCGTCCGCGCCGCCGTCGTCCAGCTCCGCGTTCCGGCTGATCGTCTCCGGCGCGCGGCTCTGGCCCTCCCGGGCGAACTGGGTGCTGGACGCGAAGAGGAACCCCTCGCGGCCCTTGGGCACGTAGTAGTGCGGCCGACGCGTCACCGTCCACGCGATGGGCTGGCCGGACACGTTGCCGCCCGCGTAATAGCGAGCCACCGCCTTCACCTTGAAGGGCCCATCCAGCCGCACGGTGCTCGAGGAGGACAGCTGCACCTCGAACTGGGGCACGCGGTACGCCTCGATCTGGAACGTGCGGCGGGCGACCTCCTCCTGGGTCTGCTTCTCCCTGATGACGACCTGGAACTCGCCCGTGGGCACGTCCTTCTCCGCGAACTCTCCGGAGATACCGAGCGCACTGTACTTGGCCGGCACCTCCCAGGCCTGGTCGCCGCCGGGCCCCAGCACCCACAGCTCGTAGGCGCCGGAGTCGACCAGTTGCAGCTCGCCGCCGGTCTTCCGCCGCACATAGCCCTTGATGAAGACCTTCTCGCCCGGCTTGTAGATGGGCCGCTCGGTGAAGACGAACCCGAGGCGCGCATCGTTCTGCGGAGACGGGATCTGCTGCCCGATCCACTCGAGGAATCCCGAGGACGGGGACCAGTGGTTCCGGGCGAACGCGGCCGGAGGAGCGCGCGGATCCAGCACCAGGATGTCCTCCCCGCTCTGGACCGAGATGCGCTTGATGCTCTGCCAACCCTGCTGGGGCGAGAGCACTGCCCGCCCTCCATCATCCGTGGTGAGCGCATGCGAGAAGGGCACGGAGATCGTCTGGCTGGGACGCTTGGGGTCCGGCGCCTCGCGCATCCCCTCGAAGAGGATCTTCGCGCCACGGACCTCCTTGGCGTCATCCAGGGTGCGGACGAAGAGCACCGCGCGGTCCCGCTCCTCCACCGCCGTGAGCGACAAGTTCGTCACCTGCACGCGGACATAGGCGCGCTCGGGCGCCCCCGTGAGCCTGCGCAGACCCACCAGGTACGAGCCCGGGCGCTCGCGCCCCACGGCCTCGTCCAGCAGCCGCCCCAGATCGAGCCCGAACGCCGTCGTCCCGCTCTTGTTCGCCAGGGGCAGATCCACGACTCGCGAGATCAGCGGCGAGCCCAACAGGCGGATGTGCGCCATCAGCTCATCGGAGCCGATGTACCCGGACGAGTTCGCCGGAATGGAGGGCTCCTCGCCCGGGAAGGGCGGCGCGCTCTCCTCGTTGATGACGACCGGGCTCTCGGGGAAGGGCCAGAGCCCCGTGTGGAGGGGATCCACCCGGTAGATGCGCACGTCCGCTCGCGCATCACCGTAGCCCTGGAGCGGCAGCATCCTCGGCCCCTTCGACTCGACGATCGCATTCGCCTGACCCCAGCGCAGGAACGCCGCCTTCCAACCGAGGTGGAAGAACACCTGCGCGTCACCGGGATCGCGAAGGGGCCGGCCACTGTCATCCTTGATGGGCGCGGCCGAGATCCGCATCTGGTAGAGCGTGTCGGGGACGAACTTCCCGCGCAGCGCCACGCGGCTGCCGTAGCTCTCGAAGTGGAGATCCGGGACCGCGGGCTCCAGACGAACCAGCTTCTTGAGCGCGGTGAGCGTCAGGTCCTGCACGTCGGCGGAGAAGGCAAGCTGCGGCAGGTCTCCCTGGTTGCCGCACGAGAGCGCCATGTCCCGAGGCACCGAGGCTCCACCCGTCAACGCGAAGGTGGACGCGCCGCACTGGATGGACTGGAGGTGGAAGGCAGGCCGGGTGGAGAGCCGCCCGGTCCAGAGCGTCTTGCCCTCCTCGCCGAGCGCCAGGCTCACCGTCACGCGGAGCTGCTTGCCCTCGGGCACGTCCTCGTCGAGGGTGATCGCATAGACGGCCGGGCTGCGCTGGTTCTCACGCGGAAGCTGGGACAGGTTGAAGTCCTTCACCACGCGGGTGGGCGAGTCGGCCAGGCCCGGCAGATCGCGGATCTCGAGCGTGAGCATCTGCTTGAGCGCGGCGAGCGGCAGCGGCTGAGGGAACGTGAGCGTCAGGGTGCGGAAGGGCCGCAGGCCCGTGCTGTCCGCATAGGGGTTCATCCTGGACGGCGCGGACATCATCGTCGCCAGCACCTTGCGCGCGCCGCGAGCCTCGAAGGCGAAGCGCTGCAGCGGAGGCCAGGGCTCGGCGGGCCGGAACTGGAGCGTCTTCTTGTCCGCCCAGAAGTACTGACCCGGCCAGGCCGGAGTGATCTTCAGTAGCTTCGCGCCGTCATCCGCGGGCCGCTTGCCGGGGCCCTCGTTGTCGGAGAAGTACACGGTGACGGGATCGAACCCGCGCAGGAACTGCTCGGGGAGGATCCGGGTCGAGCCGCCCTCGGGACGCTGGCTCTCGTCCGCCGGGCGGTAGTCCTGGGCCGCGGCGGGCAGGACCGCGAGCAATGCGAGGAGCGCAAGGGCTCTCGGGGAAACGGCAATCACGGGTTCTCTCCAATCCGCTGGAAGAAGTCGCGCAGGTACTCCTCGGGGACGTCGGCCTTGGCGCCGGCGAGGCCCACGAGGACGGGCTTGAACTTGAGGGGCTTCGCCTGGGGGGGCGCATGGATGGCGAGCAGCCAGGTGCCCTTGTCGAGTTGCAGGAACTGCTGGCAGCCCTCGCCGAGCACGCGCTGATCTTGATCGAGCACGGAGCACTCGAGGAGCTCCGCCGGCACTTGCAGGCCCAGGCCGATCCGACCGGGAGACTGCGTGGAGAACCGGAAGAAGCGCGTCTGGGACGGGGTGATCCAGCTCTCCTCGCTGGCCACTCCCTCCTGCAATTCCCTCACAGGCTCTTGTGTCCAGGTGACAGTGCCGGAGAGCGGGCGATCCGCGAAACCTCGCACCACCAGGCGGTAGGTGCCCGCCTTGAGCACGGAATCGAATGCACAGCCCTTCTCGCTGCCCTGCACCTGAAGCACCGAGCTCCCCTGGGCAAGTCCACACACGCCTGCATCCGCCCGGAGGTGCACTACCGCGTCGGACACGAGCGTGAGGGAGCGCTCCACGCGAGCGCCGGACAGCTTGAGCGCCTTGGCCGCGGGCAGATCCGCCCCGGCCTGAGCCGAGAGGGCTCCGAGCGCGGCACTCCTCAGCTCCGCGGGAGGAGTAAGCACGGCGCGCACGCCCCCGACTCCCAGATCCAGCACGGCCTCTCCCGAGCGACCCGCTGGAATCCGGGCTTCGCAGCCCTCCAGCCGTGTGCCGTCATCGAGCGTCGTCACACAGCGGAGCGCACCGGCCACCGTCAGCAGCCGGGGAACGGGCTGCGAGGTAAAGGCGAGGGGCTGCTGGCTGGGCGCGGAGTTCACCCGCTCATACAAGCGCTCCAGGTTCTCTCGAAGCGGAGCTGGGTCGATGGCCACCACCTCCGCCTGGGTGCGCGGCTCCTCGGGGGAGTACACGAAGATCGAGCCTCCCTTGCCCGTGAGCACGCACGCCGCGAGCGTCGGAGCGGGCGCGCACAAATCGACCGCCGTACCCTTCTCATCCACCTGCACCGCCCACGCATTGCGAGGCAGCGAGAGTTGCACGCGAGTTGGAGTCGAGGGCATCCGAAGCTGGAGCGCCGTCCCTTGCGACCAGGTGAGGTTCTGCAGTCCGGGCTGCAGCCCTCCCGCGGCCGAGGGCACCGGAACCGAGAGCCGGGTCACGCTCGCCTCGCTCGCACTGAGCGCGGGCGTCCACCAGCGGGCCAGGGACTGCTGCGTGGGGCCGGTTGCCGCCACGCACATGAAGTCATCCTGCCGCGACGTGCCGCCAACGAGCGAACAGGCAGGGTTGCTCCGGTCTCCCACCTGCACACGGGCCATGAAGAGGTGCAGCGAAGGAGCGCGCGTGGACTGCCGCAGCAGCGACACGGCACGGGAGAGGCGCACGCGCTCGGTCTTCGGACCGTCGAGCGCATCCACCACCTCGTTGAGTTTCAGCGAAGCCTCCTGGCCACCCGCGCCGCTGAAAATCCAGTCTCCGGCCTCCAGGGAGACTTCTCCCGCGCACTTCTCCAGGGGTCCCTTCTGGCCCGCGGGCAGGCAGTAGAGCCCGGCACCGGTCTGGTACCGGCCGGCCTGAGAAACCTTCGTCAGCGCGGCTGCGCTCGCCGCGATGCTCCCGCCCGTGGAGGGCACCACCGCGTGGGTGATCAGCGCCGTCGTCACCTGGGCGCTGCTGGCCAGCGTCCATACCCGGACACGCCATGTGGCGCCGCCAGGACGAACGAGCAGCATGCACTCGCGAGTGTCGAGCTGCCGAGTAACAACCGCGCCCTTCTCATCCTCGAGCGCGCAGGAGATGGGCGTCTTGGCACGCAGGGCAACCTCCTGCACCACGTTGTCGCCCTGGGTGGGGAGCGTCGCGCGCTGCACGCCGGCATCCAGCTTGAGCGTCGCCTTGTCCGCGAGCACTCCCGCGTCCGTCACCTTCGCCACCGCCACGGAGACGCGCGTCGGCCCGGGCTGCTGCGTCTGGCTCTCGAGGACGAGCGTGTAGTCGCCCGCGGCGAAAGGCTCGGCGATGGCGCAGTTCCAGTCCGCGCCGCGATCCGAGTTCTCCACGACCAGGCGTTCCTCGCTGTCGAAGATGCGGCAGCGAACATCCGTGTCCCCCTTCGTGGAGAGGCGCAGCGTTCCCTCGGCGGGCAGGCGCAAGGGGATGCGGCCCGGTGAGGACGCGGCGCGGACGATCCCAGGCGCCAGCGTGTCGACGCGGAGGTAGATCGCATAGGTGATCGCCACATCGCCGCGGCTGTGCTCGGTGATCAGCCGGTAGCTCCCCGGTTCGAGCGACAGCGTCCGGCCCGTGGGAGCCGGTGCATCCGCCTCCGGCAGCGTCTCCGCGGAGGCAGGCGGGGAGTCAGAGTTCTCTTCCCCCTCGGCATACTCTCGCTCGGGAGGAGGCTCCTGATAGCTCTCCTCGGACGAGCCTTCCTCGCTCTCGCCCTCCCCTTCGTCGGAAGCAGGTTCGGGAGGCGGTGCGTACGCGCGCACCCGGGGCACGGAAGCACCCTGGGGCCGCGTCAGCTCCGAAGTCATCGGTGCAATCGTCTCGACGGGCTTGAGCTCGTTGTCCGCGCCGACCCGGTACAGGCGCCCCTGCATCCCATGGGTCAGCGCGAAGGCCACGTCCAGTTGGGACAGCAGCTCGAACGAGAACTCGTCCTTGCCATCCTTGCCCAGCGCTACGCGAGACCACGCATTGAACGGCAGCGCGTGCACCTTGTTGCCCTTGAGGGTGACGGTGGGCCGCACCCGCTCCAGCGACGTGCGGCGCATGCTCTCCACCGTGAGCGGGAGCTGGGTCCACAGATAGTTCCCGGACGCCAGGGTCATCGTGCTGGTGCAGGGCGCGGGGATGGGCACCACCGGCCAGCCTTGCGGATCATCGAGCCGGCACTGGAGCGCGCCACTCTGCGCGGCGGTGCTCAGCGTGTACTCCGCCCGCTTCGGCACTCGGAGCTTCTGCTGGATGAGGTCGCCCGCGTCCGCGCGGAAGAAGATCTCGGCCTCGCCGCCCAGCCCTTCGGCGGACTTGACCGAGCGCCGCTCGAGCAGCACCGAGCCCCGTCCCCGGCTCTGGCCCACCGTGCGCACGGTGAGCAGGTAGCGCCCGGGCCGCAGGTACGAGGACACGAGGCAGTTGCGCCCTCGCCCTCCGCCCGACGCGGCGCCGACCTCCTGCACCACCGGCGTCCGGATGCGGCACTCGGTGGAGAGCAGGCCCTCCGTCGTCACATGGTAGAGGCCCGCATCCTTCACATCGAAGAGCAGGGAGTGGGCCTGATCCCGATCGAAGTCCAGCCACATGGAGGTCGAGGGCGCGAGCACCGGCAGCGGCGCGAGGTTCGGGCTGAACGCCACCAGCGGTGGAGGCGCGGAAGGTGGAGGCGGAGGCCTGCGCAGCGACAGGGTGATGGCGGAGGTCCCCGGGTTCTCGAGCGTGAGCTCTCCGGAGCTGCCCGGCAGCGCGCAGGTGCCACCCTTGGCATCCCCCTTCGTGTCGCCGAGCGCACAGGTGAACGGCTCGCCACTCAGCGAGCGGATCTCCACGGGCCGGCCTCCGCTCAGCGGAACCTTCAGGCTCTTGCGCCCGTCGAGCACCAGCGCCATGGGCTCGCTCAAGGTGAGCGGCAGCGGGCGGAGGAACAGGCCTCGCAGCGCTCGCTCCGAGCTGCGCGTGCTGCTCAGCACATAGCGGGATTTGTCCCCCAGCCGCACCGAGGGGAAGAGGCAGGACACCTTGGTGGGCGTATCCGAAGAAGGCTGCGGTCCGTCCGCGGCGAGCGTCACGTTCTCGATGCCCTCCGTCCCGCCGTACAGCCGCAGCTCGTACATGCCGGGAGTCGCGGGGACGGCCACACGGCAGGTCTTCGCGTCCGGCAGTGTCTCCGTGAGCCGCGTGAGCTTGTCTTTGTCGTAGCGGAACAGCTCGCAGCGGGTCTTCCGCTCCCCGGCGGTCTGGAAGACGTAGCGCGCGGAGCGGGTGATCTCGAACTGCAGCGTGGCGGAGTTACCGTTGTAGTTGAACGACCGGCGGAACGGCGCGTCAGGGCCCACCTTCAGCAGATCCCGCCCCTGCAACAGCGAGTCCCCCTGGGTGAACACCTGGCTCAGCGAGCAGCCCACAGGCGCGCTGTCCTGATCGAGCGGCGTCTCATGAATCCCGACGAGGTAGTCGCCCCCCTTCACCACCTCGAAGCCCAGCGACTGCGCCCCGCTGCCGTAGACCCCATCCTCCCACCGGTCCAGCAGGAGCCGCGCCCACCGCAGCGTCAGGCGAGCACCGGGCTCGCCGCGGATGAGTGCCACCCGGCCGCGCTTGCTACCGGACGAGGTGCCGCACTCGGGCACGAGCGCCTTGCCGTCGATCTCGCAGGTAGCCTCGGCCGAGGAGAACACGTTGGTGGAGCCATCGCTCCCCACGGGGTGCAGGCTCAAACGCGTGGTCGTCTTCGAGTTCCCCTCGCGCGAGAGGAAGAACGCCTCCGGCTCCTCGGGGAACTCCAGCGTGGCGAGCCCCGTCTCCGGCAGGGTGAGGGTGGCGATCCGATCCGCGGAGGCCTTCGGGAACCCCCACGAGACGGTCAGCCCCGAGTCATCCGCCGTATCGCTCTGGGTCCACACCGCGGAGTTCGTCCCGTACGCGGTGAGCAGGTACACGCCCGGTTCGAGCATGGACTCGAACCACCACTCGTGGATCGGCTGGCCGGGATGGGGGCGCGGGCTGGTGTCACGCGCGGCGAGCGGCTCCAGCCACTCGCCCGTCCGCCACAGCCGCACGTCGCCCGCATGCCGCCCGGCGATGCGCAGCGTCACCGGCTGGCGCTGATCGATCTTGAGCCAGTACGAGGCCTGCTGGCGCGGCTTGAGGTTCTGCTTCACCTCGCGCCGGGGCTCCAGGCGCAGCGGAGACGGATTGAGCTCCGTGTACGGCGTCACCGACAGCGTGACGTTGCCCTTGCCCTTGGCCTTCGAGTTCAGCCGCAGCTTGTACGTGCCCGCGTCCAGCAGCAGATCCAGCTCGCAGCTGGAGCGCCCCACCTGGCCCGAGTGCTCGAAGGGCCCGCGGACGTGATCGACGATGTCACAGGCCGTTCCGGCGGGGCTCTGGGCCTTGACGATGTACCGGCCGGCCTTGTCGAGCGTGAGGATGGCCTCCTGGGCTCCTCGGGCGGGGACGGTCGCGGGAGAGACCGAAGCAGCGTGGAGCAGGAGAAGGGGAAGCGTCAGCAGCGGCAGGCTCATAGAGGCTTTCGCGCGAAGTTTGCGCGCAGCCATAGCAGCAAGGCGTGGGCCAGTTCACTCCCCCCTCGGACATTTCCCGGCTGTGGCAGACTTGCCGCGAGTCCGTGGCCCACCGACCGCGAGTGTTTCACTCCATGTCTCGAATCCTTGTCCTTCTGTTCCTCATGACCACCACCGCCGCCCCCTCAGACACGCCCGGTTGGAGCGACCGCCAGGCCGAGGAGATCCACGCGAGGACCCAGACGATCCGGCTCGCGCCCGATCTCACCCCTCTCACGGAGGGAGAACGGACCGCGGTCTCCAAGCTCCTCGAGGTGGGGCGGATCTTCCAGGATGTCTATGAGGACTCCCGGCACCGGCAGGCGCTGGATCTTCGGAAGAAGCTGGAGGGTCAGAAGACACCCCTCGCGGAACAGCAGCGGACGTTCTACCGGCTGTTCCAGGGGCCCATCGCCAACACGCTGGAGAACCAACGGGTGCCCTTCCTCCCCACGGATCCGGTCGTCCCCGGCAAGAGTGTCTACCCGTGGGGGATCACGAAGGACCAGGTGCAGCAGTTCCTGGAGCGGCACCCGGAGCAGCGGGATTCGATCCTCGATCAGCGCACCGTCGTCCGCCGGGCGGAGGCCTCGTCGTTGAAGAAGGATCTCGACACGCTGAAGCACTACCCGGTGATCGACGGGCTCCACCCGAGGCTGGGCGAACGGCTCCGCGCACTTGCCGCGAAGCCGGATCCGGCAGCGCTGTATGCCGTGCCCTACGCCGTGGCCTATGCGCCGCAGATGACGAAGGCGTACGGACTGCTCTGGGAGGCGGCCGCTGCCGTGGAGCGCACGGATCCCGAGTTCGCCGGCCACCTGCGCAACCGCGCGAGGGATCTGCTCTCCAACGATTACGAGTCCGGGGATGCCTCGTGGGTGCGAGGCCGTTTCCAGCGGCTCAACGCGCAGATCGGAGCCTACGAGGTCTATGACGACGAGCTCTTCGGCACCAAGGCGTTCTACTCGCTCAGCGTGCTGATCCGGGACGACGCCGCGACAGCTCAACTGGAGAAGGCGCTACAGGGGCTGCAGGCCTTCGAGGACAGCCTGCCCTACGAGCCCCACAAGACGGTGAGCTCGGACATCCCGGTGGGCGTCTACCAGGTCATCGCGGACTTCGCGCAGGCGCGAGGCACCAACACCGCCAGCATCCTGCCCAATGATCCGCTGCATGCCCGCCGCTATGGCCGGACGATCCTGCTGCGGGAGAACATCATGAAGCACCCGGACCTCTTCACGAACGGGCGTGCCACCTGGGAAGCGGTGATGGCCGAGCCGTTCCGAGGCCACCTGGGCTTGAGCGGGAACTTCAACCGGACGCTCTGGCACGAGGTGGGTCACTACCTGGGAGTGGATCGAGACGTGAAGGGCCGCTCGGTGAACAGCGACGCCCTGGAGGAGAACTCGAGCGCCCTGGAGGAGATGAAGTCGGACCTGGTGTCCCTGTACCTGGGCAAGGCGCTGCGCGAGCGGCTCTTCTACGACGACACCACCTTGCGAGAGCTGTACGCGAGCGGCATCCAGCGGGTGCTGCAGATCGTCCGCCCGCGCCGCGATCAGCCGTACCAGACAATGCAGCTCATGCAGATGAACTACTTCCTGGAGAACGGACTGCTGGAGGCCCGGCCGGACGGGCTGCACATCCACTACGAGAAGTACCACGACGTCGTCGGCAAGCTGCTGCGCGAGGTGCTGGCCATCCAGCGCGCCGGAGACAAGGCTGCGTCGGATCGCTTCATCGAGAAGTACACCCGCTGGGACGACTCACTTCACGGCGCGTTGGCCGAGAAGATGCGTGCCCAGACGAAGTATCGCTTCACGCTCGTGAAGTACGCCGCGCTCGGCGAGTAGCCAGCACAGCGCCTCCATCGGCTCCGTCACGAGGGCTTCGCCCTGTGCTGGCGGAGCTGCTCCACAACGCGCTCCTTGCGCAGGAGCGCCTTGTCCACGGATTCGAGAACAGGTTCCTCACTCGCTCCGCCGAAGCCGCGGAGCAGCTGATCGTAGGCGGCGAGTGCCTCTTCGAGGCGCTCCAGGTGCTCGAGTGCCACGCCCTTGTTGAAGAGCGCCCGCGCCGCCAGCATCCGCACTCCCGCCGCGGAGCTTCCGCTGAAGCGCCGGACCGCTTCGTCATAGACGGCCAGCTCCTCGTCGCGCCGGCCCAGCTTTCCCAGGGCCGCGCCCTGGTTGAAGAGCGCCAGGGCCACCATCTCCAGCACCTCCGGCGCCGCGTCCGCACCGAAGCGCTGGAGCGCCTCCTCATAGACAGCCAGCTCCGCCTTGGGCTGCTTCAGCAGCGCCAGGATCACTGCCTTGTCCACGAACGCTTCGGCAGCCATGCCACGAAGAGCTCCCTCCTGGGAGGAGGCAAACCGCCGGATCACCTCATCATGGACGGCCAGGGCCTCCTCATAGCGGTGGAGTTGTTTCAGGGCCGTGCCCTTGTGGACGAGCACTCTGCCCAGCATCTGGGGAATCCGCCCGCTCCGCTCCTCGCCGAAACGCTGGACCATCTCATCGCAGCAGGCCACGACTTGCTCGGGTCGCTCCAGCTCAACGAGGAGCAGGGTCCGGCTCCAGAGGGCTCGAGCCACCTGAGAACGCAGCGACTCCTCCCCTCCTTCCCCCACCCGCTGAAGCAGCGCGTCGAGCGTGTCCAGGGCTCCTTCGGGCTGCCGCATCCGCCTCAGGAGCAGCGCCTTGCCTATGAGGGCCTGGGCCACCTGCTCCCGGACAGGTAGCTCTTCCACGTCGCCCAGCCTCTGGACCAACTCGTCATACGTGGCCAGTTCCTCCTGGGGCCGGTTCAGCTCTCCCAGAGCGGTCGCCTTCAAATTGAGCGCTCGGGCCACCGCCTCCCGAAGGTTCAGGAGCCCGAAGCCCGCGAAGCGCCGGAGCAGCTCATCACATACGGGCACCACCTCCGCGTGCTGGCGCTGCTCCATCAAGACCAGAGCCTTGCTCAAGAGCGCCTTGGACAACTGAAGGCGGGTCTCATCATCTGACGCCACGTCCAGGCTCTCGATCGCCTCGTCAAAGACATCCAGCGACTCCTGCTTCCGTCCTGTCACGGCGAGCAGGAGCGCTTTGCTGATGCGCATGCTGTTCGTCCCCGGCAGCAACGCTGGATCGGAAGCATCTCCGAAACGCTGGATGCCCTCCTCCAGGACAGCCCATGCCTCCTGGAGTCTCCCGATCTGCCAGAGGTGAACGGCCTTGGCGTTCATGGCCATGGCCACGGAGTTGAGAACGGGAGCGTGGGACGCGCCACCGAACCGCTGGATGATCTCGTTACCGAGGACCAGGGGATCCTCACTGCGCCCCAGATCCACCAAGCGGAGCATCCGGTTGACGAAGGCTCTGGCCAACCATTCCTGGAGGCTCGCCTCCGTGGTTCCACCCAAGCGCTGGATGACGGCATCGCAGGCGGCCATGGACTCGTCGGCTCGATTCAGGCGCCGGAGGATCACGGCCTTGTTCACGAGCGCCCTGGCCACTTGTGCGACGACTGCCGTCTCGGTCTCTCCGTCGAAGCGCAGGATGATCTCATTGAGGAGCACCAGCGCCTGCTCGGAGCGGCCCTGTCGCTCCATGGCCAGGGCTTCCGCGACGAGCGCCTGAGCCTCCTGCCCGGCCGACGCTGTGCCGTGCGGACGCTCGGGGTGGAGACTCACGTCATCGTCGACAGCCATGGACTTGCCTCTGAGGTGGTGGAGCAACGGGCCTTGCTACAGCATAGTCCATGCACGCCTCAGCCGAGGCAGTCCTCGAGGAACGCCATGACCGCGCGCACGGGAGGCGCGCGGCGCAGATCCCGGTGCACGACGAGCCAGACATCCCGAGACACCGGCTTGCTCTCCACATCGACACGCTGAAGGCCGGAGTCCCCATCGCCCAGGAAATGCGGGAGCGCGGCGATCCCCACCCCGGCACGGGCCGCGGCCCGTTGGCCTTCGAGATCATTCATCCTCAGGACGATCGGCCTCGTGCCGGCGATGGCCTTCAGCCACTGCTGCTGCGGCACATCATCCAGACCTTCGTCGTAGGCGATGAATTCGTAGGTCTCGGCCGAGTGCTCCGCCAGATAGCCGGGCGAGGCATACAGCGAGAAGGAGAACGAGCCGATCTTGCGAGCAACGAGCGCCTTCTCCGCGGGCCGACTCAGACGAACAGCGATGTCCGCTTCCCGGCGCGAGAGGGAAGCAAAGCGCTTCTCTCCGAGCAGGCGGACGTGGAGAGCGGGGTGCAGTCTGCGCAGCTCGCGCAGCCGGGGGGCGATCAGCGTGGCCGACATGGTTGGTGGAGCACTGATGGTGACTTCGCCTGCCAGCCCCTGGACTGCGCGAGCAGCCCGGCCGATGGTGAACGCCTGCTCCTCCATTCGAGCAGCGAGCGCGGCGATGCGTTCTCCATCAACGGTGAGGACATAGGAGCGAGGGCGCCGATCGACAAGCTTGAGCGCCAGCGAGGTCTCCAGCGCGGAGACCCGTCGAGCGACCGTGGCGTGATCCACATAGAGCCTGCGGGCAGCAGCCGACAGCGATCCTTCCCGTGCGAGCGCCGCGAAGTGGTGGAGGTCTTCCCAGTCGAACATTGCGCGTTTTCTCACATGCAGGGTGCAGGAATGGGGAATTTCGCATCTTGCGCTCCGGGCACAAGCTCCTCTTCGCGACGAACAGAAAGGAAGGGCGCATGGCTCGCGTGGTGCACATGAAGGACCCCGGGGGACTGGAGACGCTCGAGGTTGCGGAGCTCTCGCTGCCGACTCCGGGTCCTGGGGAGATCCGGATTCGACAGGCCGCGATCGGGGTCAACTTCATCGACATCTACCACCGCATCGGGTTGTACCCGCTCCCCTCGATGCCCGCGGTCCTGGGGGTCGAGGGTGCTGGGGTCGTCACTGCGGTCGGGACTGATGTCACGACAGTCGGAGTCGGCGACCGCATCGCCTACGCGTGCACTCCTGGAGGAGCTTATTCCTCTGAGAGACTCCTCCCCGCGTGGAGGGCCATCCCCCTCCCCTCCTCCGTAACGGACGAGGTGGCGGCCACCGCGATGGTCCGAGGGCTGACCGCGCAGATGCTGCTGACGCGCGTGCATCCCGTGGGCCCCGGAACGACAGTGCTCGTGCACGCTGCGGCGGGTGGGCTGGGGAGCCTGCTCACGAAGTGGGCGAAGCGCCGGGGAGCCACGGTGATTGGAACCGTCGGATCCGAATCCAAGTCCGCCATCGCGCGGGAGGCTGGCGCGGACCACATCATCGTCGGCCGGGAGACGGACTTCGCTCGAGAGGTCACGGCGTTCACGAACGGCCGCGGAGTCGATGTCGCGTATGACGGCATCGGCGGCACGACGCTCTTGAAGACGCTCGACTGCGTGCGTCCGTTCGGAACGGTTGCCAGCATCGGCCAGGCCGGAGGGCCCATCCCTCCCCTGGACGTCTCGGAGATAGGGCCACGGCGCTCGCTCTCGCTCGCCCGCCCGAGCGTCCTGCTCTACACGCGCGACCCGGAGACCTACCGAAGCGCGGCGGCGGAAGTCTTCGCGACGCTGGAGGAAGGCGTGGCTCCGGTCATCGGCCGTGCCTATCCCCTGGTCGAAGCAGCCGCGGCCCAGGCTGATCTCGAAGCGGGACGAACGACGGGCAGCCTGTACCTCGTCCCGTGACGTCCGAGAGCCTGCGAGCCCGTCACACGCGCGCGCTGGCAATCCGCGCGCGGCGCGGGGCAGGCAACCGGTCGCTCCGCCCCTGGAAGTACCGCTCGCGCGATTGCTCAGGCGTCAGGACGGTGACCTCGGAGAAGCCAAGGCCCGTGAGCTTGGGCACGAGATCTTCCTCGAAGAGATGGGAGCGAAAAGGCTCGCCGAGGGACTCCACTCGCGAAGCCAAGGCGGGGAGTGCGGGCTGGTCCACCTCCTGCCGGGTTCCGGTGAAGGTGAAGACGATCTCGCTGGAGGGAGGGAGCGAGCCCACGAACGTGAACACCTGGTGGACCGCTGCCTCCTCCAGATATACGAGCACGCCCAGACACGACATGAACGCTGGCACGTGGGGATCAAAGCCGCTCTGGAGGAGCCCCTCACGCAAGGAGGTCCGCTCGAAGTCGATGCCCGCCCAGACGAGGTTCTCGGGCGGCACGATGCCCGCATTCCGCAGGCGAGCCTGCTTCTCCTGCTGGCTCGCGGGGTGATCCACCTCGAAGATGCGCAGGCCCGCCGCCCACGCGGGCTGGCGGTAGGCAAAGGAATCGAGGCCTGCACCGAGAAGGACGTACTGCCGTACGCCTCGGGCGACGGCCTCCTGGAGCCGGTCCTCGGCAAAGCGGCTCCGCGTCACGACATGGGAGCGAAGCGCAAGAGACGCGGGCATCTGCAGCTCGGCCGGCTGCGTCGACAGCCAGGCCAGCGCCGTGGGCTCAATCAACTTCGCCGCGATGGGATCGGTGAGGACCTTGGGCTCGCCATCGATCAACTGGTGCGCCGCTCTCAGCAGCGCGACGCCGGCAGCGGTCTTGCTGGGGCTTCGGTCGGTCATGCGGCTATTCTAGGACGACTCGGAAGCCGCTGCGTCTCCAGCAGCTTCCGGCTCTGAAACGAGGGTATCCAGATCGGCACCGCCCGTGCTCAACTCCCACGGATGGCTGCCCTCGAGCACAGTGACGAAGTCTTTGAGCGAAAGCGCCGGTTCGCGGTGATGGGATTCCTCGTGGGGCTCGTCCTGTCGCAGTTCGGCTTCTTCGCGCTCCTGCGAGCAGGGGGTTTCTGGTCCGGGTACTTCCTCAACGCGGTGCTCTGGACCGTGGCATTCGCGATGTGGTCTCGGCTCCTCGCTCCCCTGCGAACCTATCGAGGCCACCTCAACGCACTCCTCTTCTTCCTGGTGATAGGTGGGGAGATCGGCGCCTTGCTCCTGGCGCAGGGGTTCCCGGACTCCGCGTACTGCCCTTTGCTCCGCGACGCTGCGCGAGAGGCGACTTGCTTCATCTCGCCCAAGACCCAGGATGCCAGCATCTTCTTCAGTTTCTTCTTCATCCCCGTGTCACTGACCACCCTCATCGTGGCGTTCATGACCACCCTGCGTCAGCCTCAGGCGCATCGTCTCGAGCCCGCCAATCCCACGGCGATGCCGAGCGGCACCTCCACGTCAGCCACCTCGAGAGGCAGCAGGAGCACCATCGCACCTTTGCTCATCGCCGTAGGCCTCTTCCTGCTCGCGTTCGTCGCGCTGCTGGTGCTTGTCATCATGAACACCCGGCCACCCGTTTGACGCTGGTGTTCGGTGTTCCAGGTCAAGGAGAGAGGGATCCGGCGGGAGGGGCGAGGACCCAGAGGTCTTCGACGGATTCCAGTTCCAGCGTCGCGAACCGCTCGAGGACGGCCTCGTCCATGCTTCGAGCGGCCTCGGGATCCAAGGGGCCACGCTCGAAGCAGCGGGTTCGTGCGTCGCGCTCCGGCCACCGGGCAATGGCCACCCACGAGCCGTCCTGGGCACGGAAGAGCGCCGAGCCCAGGCTCCCGCACTGCTCCCGAGCGAGCATCGTGGTACGGCTCCAGCCCTGCCGGAACTGCTCCTCCATGCCCGGCTTCAACTTCCAGCGATAGACCGCGACGAACATGTCCTATTCCTTTGGGCCCTGGATGAGCAGCTTGTCTCCCGGGGCTACCGACTCGTTGCCCGCCATGTCCACCGCCACGAGCCGCACCGAGTAGTGCACGTCCTCTCGAAGTTCGAAGCCTCCGCTGCACATGCCATGGCCGATCTGCACCTGCTGCTCGGAAGGGGTGAGGCGGAAGCGCACGGGTACGCCGCCCTCGGCACGTGTCACTTCGGCGAGAATCTGGACTTGGGAGCTCTCGTCCTCCACGGCCGCTGACACGTTGACGTGGATTGCGGGGCCGCATCCGAAGTGCACGACCTTCTGCCCGGTGACGCGCGGAGCCTCGTGCCAGCGGGGAGGTATCAGGTCCACGGGAGCGACCGTCCAGGCCATGGCCAGGGTCTCACCCTTCGACTCGATCTCGGGTCTCAGGACGGGGACTTTCGTGTCCACCGGCTTCTTGAGGCGCAGCGTGTAGCGCATGCCGGGCTTCAGCGGTCGCTCTGGCTGGAGGACGGCCTGGGTCAGCCGCATCTCGCCGCGATAGACAGCGATGAGATCCAGGGGAACCTCGTCCGCATCGGCGACGAGACGTGGGGAGCGCTCGGCGATGCGGGAGACCTGCTCCTGGAGCTCTCCGTACCCCTGGATGACCAGCTGTCCATTGGCTGGGAGGGAATGGCCGAGTGGCGGCCAGACGGAGATGCCCCAGTCGGAGCAGTCCGCAAGAACGAGCCGGGGTAGGAGGACAGCCAACAGTGAGAGGGAGCGAATCATGCTGGAAGAAACAGAAGCGGGCCTCGTGGGTTTCCTCAGCCTACAAGGAGTCCGCCCGGTTTCGAACCGGGCAACTTCAATGACTGGGCTTCTCAGGATGGAGGCGGCGGCAATCGAAGCCGTGTAGGGGGTAAAACGGCCCGCTCTGAAAAACGGCCCTCCCCCCGGTTTCCCTCTGAAAAACGGCCCCTCTAAGCGTCCACACGCGTCCGCACGCGTCCGCTCGATTTGGTCCTTTTTTGGTCCCCGGAGTCCCCCGGGACCAAGCCGGAAAATCGACGCGCGGCTCGTGGCGAGCGTCCAGGCCGGACACGTCGACGCGCCCCTCGCGGCGCATCCAGGCAGGCGGGGGAGCCACGCCTGCGGGGCCACGCCATGACAAGCGCAGCCCCACCGCGACGGCGACTTGCCCCTAGTTCGTCGTGATCGTGTCCTGGGTGCGTGCTCGGGGGCGCGGGCGTGGCAAGCCCATATCGACCATGTGCTCGCCCGCCTCGTCCGCTACGGCCTTCAACTCGGCGCCTGCCTCGTTCGCGCCGAACGTCTCCCCGAGCCATCGGCGCAAGTCGGCTTCGAGTTCTCCCGCAGTCTGGTAGCGGGCTGCGGGCGAGCGCTGGAGGAGTTTGCACAGGGGCACGCGCAGCGTATCGGGCAGGCCCGCCGTTGCCGCTTCCACGTCCTCGGGGGTGTACGTCGCCGCGCGCATAATCGTCTCTGCCACGGCGTCATCACACCCCGCAAGCCTCGCTCGCTTGAGGGCGCGCGTCAGGCCCGCAAGCTTCTTGCGCGAGAGGGCCGCTAGAGCTTTCTCCGGGATGCCATTCCCCGCGTAAAGCAGGTTCCGCCCGGTGGCCAGTTCGAGCATCACGAGGCCCAGCGCGAAGAGATCCGAGCGCGCGTCTACGCGGCCCGTCAGGAGCATTTCAGGCGAAGAAAAGTAGGTATCGCCCTGCGGGCGGCGCACCGTCGAAGCTACGCGCCCCGGCAACCCGGAGAGGGCAACGCCGAAGTCGGACACCTGCACCCGGCCCGCCCAATCTACGAAGATGTGTTCCAGGTCAATCGCTCGGTGGACGATGCCCAACGAGCGCCCCTTCTCGTCCTTGGCCGTGTGCGCGTGGTGAAGGGCGCCCGCCACTTGGGCGCCCACGTACAGAGCGAAGAAGGGAGAGAACCACCGCTCACACTCCATGACGAGCGCGAGCACATCGTTCAGCGAATTACCCGACGGGTGATCGGTGATCACGTACCAAGCCGCCTCTGCCTTGTGCATCCCGTGGACGCGGAGGATCCCCGGGTGCTGGAGATACGCGGCAAGCCGGACTTGCTCCTCTAGCTTCTCCCGCGCCTTGTAGACCCGCGCCCCTGCCAAGCCGCGCGGCATCCCAACGGCCTTGAGAAGCACTTTTCCCAGGGGCTTGCCGTCCGCCATGCGCTGGCGGGCGAGAAGCAGGTTTAGCCCGTGGTGGGCCTCCCCCAAGTTCTCCCGGAACTCGTAAGAAATCCCCTCCTGAGAGAAGAGGATCGCCCCCTTGGGAACGCGAAACTCGATTGCCGCCATGTGCCGTGTCTCCTTGGCTCGTGCGGGCCGCCAGCAGCCCGCCACGAGGGGGCGAATGTTACCCAACGAATGAGGCCCTAGTGAACAACTCTCTAGGTCAGACGAAGTGAGAAAGGGAGGGGGGCGATTTTGCCCGCCTACCTAGCGCGTCGCCTTCAGGGGCCCTCGTAGGGATAGAACGGTGTCGCCCTCGCCTCTCCGCTGTTGGCGGCTTTCGTGGCTCCGTCCTTGTCCATCGTGTACGCCTTGGCGCTTCGCGCGATGACGCACACGGGAACCTCTTCCCGTCCCGGCAACTTCGCGCGCTCGTACTTCACGAGGATCGCTGCGGGCTCGCCCCTTCCCTTGGCCGTCTCGTCTTGTGGATCCACGTAGACGCGCCCCCACAACTTGGTCCCCGGGGGGGCCTTCTGGCGCTGCTCGCGATCAAGGCCAGTGTCAGGAACAAGCGCCACGACTTCAGCACCGGGGCGGAAGATCACCTCGTCCGAGTCGCGATCAAAGCGGTCATCCAGCGCGACGGAGAAGCGATACCCGGCTTCCCAGCCCAGTTGATCGCGCATGACTTTCTGTGTGCGCTCTGGGCACTCGAAAGGCTCCGGCCTGATCGGGACTCCCGTGCATCCGGCAGCCACGGCGGCGAGAAACGCGAGCGACCTGCACACCGCCGCGCTCGGGGGCTGCTTCTCTGCGCGAGGGGTGCGCGCTTGCTTGGGGGCTTCTGTCTTCTGTGTCGTCACGGTTGAACCTTCCTTCTGTGTGTCCGCAGTAGCTGCGGGGCCTCTGTCCGCCGCTCGCGCGGGGGCAGGGGTGGACATAGCAGCGGCGCTCTCAAGTAGGGCCATGGGGCCAGCACTGGCAGGCACCGGGGCAAGGGCCACGCTAGGAGGCGCGGAGGATGGGACGGGCGCTTCTCCAGGCCAGAGCGAGAGGGCGAGCGCAGCGGCAACGGCAGCAGCCACGAGGCCCCCCGCCGCAAGAACCTTGCGCGAGTGGAGACGCCCCACGAGGGCGCGCAGCGCGGGCCATGAGCGTTTCTGCGTCTTCTCCAGCGCAACAGGCTCCCCAGCTTCGGAAGGCGCGGGCTGTCGCTGCTTCGAGGGAGGGTGTACCGGCTCCAGGTAGTCAGTGCTCGTGACTGCTGCCAGTTCCGCCGCTTCACGCCGCAGGGCTTCGGTATCAACGGGGCGCTTGCTTGGGTCACGCGCTAGGAGGCTTTCCACCCACTCGCTCACTGCCACGGGCACGCGGGGATTCAGTTCATGGGCGGGCGTGGGCGGCACTAGGTTGCTGTTGAGCGGTTCCCGGGTGCGCTCTTCCGTGGGGCGCGGATCCGTCAGCAGGTCATAGAGCATTACCCCGTAAGCGAAGATCTCGTCTGACACCTGGAAGGCGTACCGCGCCCGGTGTTCTTCCTTGTGCTCGCGGAGGAATTGGAACTGTTGGGGCGCACGCGAGCGATCCGTTCCTGGGGGCAAGCCTTCCTCGGTCAAGTCCTCGGCTAGAGCGTGGCTCGCGCACCCAAGATCGATGATGATCGGCTCTCCGTCGCTCTTGCGGATCAGCACGTTGGCCAGCTTCAAATCCCGGTGAAGCACGCCCCGGCTGTGCATATGGGCCAGAGCGGCGGCGATCTTCACGAAGACGCACAGGACTTCATGCACGGTGGGGTGTTTGCGCTCGATCCAGTCGGCCAACGTCCACCCGTCCACGTAGTCCAGGACGAGATACACGTTCCCGCTCGCCTTGTCCGGCAAGTACCCGTACCCGCACGATTGGACGATGTTGGGGTGGCCCGCGAACAGCAGCAGGATCCCCAACTCGCGCAGCGTGCGCGCGTGCGTCCTCTTGTCGTCGCCGCTCGCGTTGCGGTGCCGCGCCAGCTTGAGCGCGTACAGCTTGCCGTTCTTCTCCACGAGGTACACAAACGCAAAGCCGCCGTCCCCAAGCGGCTTGATCACTTTGAAGCCGTCGATAACAGCACCGGGGGGCAGCCCCACCACTTGCCCGATCATGGCTTGCGCTCCTGCGTGGTCGCGGGAAGTTTCACCTCGGGGATCGCAAGTGTCCGACCATCCGCCCCGCTCAGTTCCAGGATGAAGACGAGGCCCGCGCTAGGGGGCGGTTCCTCCGTCACCACGAGCACCCGCACACGCTCGCCCGGTGCTGTCTCCCCCTGTTCCTCTAGCACCACGCGGCCCTGTAGCTTCTCGCCCGTCTTGCTCGTTAGCGTCGCTTCCGTCGGCACCCATGGCTGCGGGCCTCGCATGTCGCGGATCCCGACTTGGAACATCAGCCACCCCTTGCCCCGATAGACCACCCCTCGCGTAGATTCCAGACCGTGCGCCGCGCCCTTGGTAACGCCAATCCCGGCAGTGGGCACGCCGCGCCCGTCCATGTAGCCCAGTAAGAGGAAGTCTTCCGGCCCCCTCGCCCCAGCGCGCACTTCTGCGGGGCAAGCTGGGGCGGCTGGCTCCTGCCGTGCGACGGTGACAAACGCATCAACGTCGGACGCATGCGCCACGAGGGCGAAGACGGCCCGCACTGGTGCCTTGTCGTCCGCGAACTGCACTTCTAGCTCTTGGCGCTCGCCGTCTTCGAGAGGCTTCACAGCTTGCACGATGATCGAGCGCGCTCCCTCGTCCAGCACCCGGATCCGCGCTGCGTCCACCCGCAGGGACTTCTTGCGAATGTCCGAGCCGAACAGGAACGCGGTGGGCGTTTCGTGGGAGACGCGAATCTCGTGCGGGGGCTCGGCTGGGTTGCCGGTAACGGTGACGGTGCGTTGTCTCGGCTCGCGTGCGGTGGCCTGGGCTCGTGCGCCCGTTCCCGCGAGGAGAACAAGCGCAACGGCAAGGGGAGCGGATTGGAACAAGGGGGCGTGACCTCCGAGGTAGGCACGCTAGCAGAGCCCGCAGCGCTGGTGTGAGCGCAGGAGGGAGCCAAGGCACAAAGGCCCCGCACGTCGGACGCGGCTTGCGTCCGGCCTGCCTGGATGCTCGCCACGAGGCCCGCGTCGACGTGGCCCGCGTCCGGCCTGCCTGGATGCTCGCCACGAGGCCCGCGTCGACGTGGCCCCGCGTCCGGCCCGCCTGGACGCGCTAGGAGGCCCGTAGCGCGCACCACGAGGCCCGCGTCGAGCGGTGCCCCTGTCCGGCCCGCCTGGATGCGCTAGGAGGCCCGTAGCGCGCACCACGAGGCCCGCGTCGATGCGGCCCGCACCTAGCCTGCCTGGACGCTCACCACGGGGCCCCAGCGCACACCGCGAGGCCCGCAACCTGCCCGCCTGGACGCGCTAGGAGGCCCGTAGCGCACCACGAGCCGCGCGTCCGACGTGTCCGACGGTGCCCGCCTGAACGCGCACCACGAGCCCCAGCGCTCACCGCGAGGCCCGCGTCGACGTGCCCGGCCTGGACGCTCATCACGAGCCCCAGCGCTCACCACGAGGCCCGCGTCCGACGTGTCCGACGGTGCCCGCCTGGACGTGCGCCACGAGCCCCGGCGCTCACCACGAGGCCCGTGTCCGACGTGTCCGACGGTGCCCGCCTGGACGTGCGCCACGAGCCCCGGCGCTCACCACGAGGCCCGTGTCCGACGTGTCCGACGGTGCCCGCCTGGACGTGCGCCACGAGCCCCGGCGCGCACCACGAGGCCCGTGTCCGACGGTGCCCGGCCTGGACGCTCACCACGAGCCCCAGCGCTCACCGCGAGGCCCGCGTCGACGTGCCCGGCCTGGACGCTCATCACGAGCCCCAGCGCTCACCACGAGGCCCGTGTCCGACGTGTCCGACGGTGCCCGGCCTGGACGCGCGCCACGAGCCCGCAGCGCTCACCGCGAGGCCCGTGTCCGACGTGTCCGACGTGTCCGACGTGTCCGACGTGTCCGACGTGTCCGACGTGTCCGACGTGTCCGACGTGTCCGAAGGTGCCCGGCCTGGACGCTCACCGCGAGCCCCAGCGCGCACCGCGAGGCCCGTGTCCGACGTGTCCGAAGGTGCCCGGCCTGGACGTGCGCCACGAGCCCCAGCGCTCACCGCGAGGCCCGTGTCCGACGTGTCCGAAGGTGCCCGGCCTGGACGCTCACCGCGAGCCCGCAGCGCTCACCACGAGGCCCGCGTCCGACGTGTCCGACGGTGCCCGCCTGGACGCGCACCACGAGCCCCAGCGCTCACCGCGAGGCCCGCGTCGACGTGCCCGGCCTGGATGCTCACCACGGGCCCCGCAGCTTCTGGTGGGCCGCTACACCTCCTCGAATCTCGTGCCCGTGGCGCCCATGCGTTCCAAGGCGTTCTTGATCTCCTCGGAGACAATCAGAGAACCCGACCATCCCTCAGGACGGAACACCTTGGTGTTCCCCACCTTCACCTTGTCGATGCGCAGGCGATCCACGGCGATGTATTGCCCGACCTTGTCGGGCACTCCATGTTCTGGCGTCCAGAATCTCACCTTGGAAGCCCCTTCATCAATGCAGCGGATGAGGCGCGTTGCCACGAGGACGAGGTATTGATCCGGCTGGCCCTCGATTTCTGCGGGGATAAGTTGCACGTCACCATGAGCCTGCTCCGCCAGCATGGATGCCACCTTGACGTGGACGACAGGGATCCTGATACCCGCCTCGGAGAAGTCCAGTGGCCTGCCCGCAACCTCGATGGGAATTCTCAATCGTCCGTCCACATGCACGGGCGTCCCTCTCTTGAAGTCCCAGTCGAACACCTTGCGGCCCTTACTATCGACGGGGGTATCCAGATGCCAGCGGTGGGGGAAATAGACGTCGTCAGCTAGGTCGAAAAAGCGCCGGGGCATAGGGAAGTTCTAGCGTCATTTCCCGAGGGTGACGAGTCGGTTCAAGTCCGTTCCGGGTGTGGCGATGTCCCTGGCAAGGTCTTCGAGCGCGGGGAGCAACCGCGCCCGGCATTCCGCGATGCTGCTGCAATCTCCCAGCGCCTCTTCCAAGCGCCTGTAGACGAGGTCATGGTATCGCTGTGGGTGCGGCCCCTTATGCCCCTTGATGGGCACGATGTTTTCTCGGTCGGTTGGCCGCATTCCCGCCCTGGAGAAAAGCCTCTCGAACCGGGGAGTCCACGGGCCACCGCGCAAGGTGGACTTCTTGTTCGCGATGGTTCCGATGTGGTGCTTCTCCGTGCGGTCGCCGCGCCCACCGCGCGCCGCCATCGCCACCGCGCCCGGTGCCAGAGCCAAGCTAAAGCCCTCGGAAGTCACCGCCACGGACTCGACCGCCCCCACCTCTGACAACAAGATCCCTTCGCGGCCCGCAGCCTGCATCGACACTTGAGCGGATCCGGGGAGTGTCGCTACCTGCTCCGCGAACCCCTTCGCCGTGTGCGTCAGAAGCGCCATGACGATCATGGCGAACGCTTGCGCAGCTTCACGCGAGAACAGCTTCCCGAACTTCTCGCCCGCGTCGCGGATCTCCTCGAAGGTGGTTGCGGTCTTCACCTCTGCCATCAACTGGAACCAACCCGTCACGAGGTTGTAGAGCGTGCTGGCGCCTACCCAGAGCACGAGCGCCGTAGTAGCCCACGCGGCTACAAACTTGGTGATCGGCTCGGGCAACGCGAGGAGGACAAGGAGCGTCACCACAGTCCCAATCGCGGCTTGCAGGACGGCCCGCATGCTCACCATCTCGCCCAGCGCCTTCTTGAACTCCTCCAGCACCGGACTTTTGCTCAGGGCCATGGCGAGCATGTACCGGCCTTGCATGTCCAGGTACTTGCCGCCCACGAGCGCGCCCAAGCAATCGCCCTCGAAACCATAGGCACTCCGACACCACGCCTTGTATCGGCTAACGAGGTTCTGCTCCTCCTCTGTTAACGCTCCTTCCAGGGGCATGCCGGACGACCCCAGAGCGATGAACTTTCGCTCTCGGAGGAGGAGGAGGTAATCCCCATAGAGCGCGTCGAGTTGAAACAGGCGCTCCACTGTCTGCCGGGGTGAGCCTGACAAGCGCACCTCGCGCGCCAGTTTCCGGATCGCCTCTGTCACTTGCTCCGGCGCCACCTGCACCGGCTCCACCGTGGCAGCACGGGGGATGTAGATCAGGGTTTCTCCCTCTGCTCCGGTGTCCACCCGGATCGCTGGCTGAGTAGCGCTGCACCCAACAAGCACAGCCAGCAACAGCGCTTCGGCCTTCCAGAGAATCCGCCAGAGCATGGGGCACCCCTTTTCTGTGAGAAGGGGAACAGGCTAGGGGGCTGCCACACGGGAGGGGAGGATATGCCGGGTGGTGTTCGCATGAGTGACCCACAGGCCCTGCGGGCAAGCGGATCCCTCCGTTTCCGGCCCGCGTGTGGTGCCCCGCTCGCGCCACGAGCCCCGCGCGCACCACGCGGCGCGCGTCGGCGTGGCCGCCTGGACGCTCACCGCGAGCCCCAGCGCTCACCACGAGGCCCGCGTCCGACGTGTCCGGCCTGGACGCCTTGCCACGAGCCCCGGCGCGCACCACGAGGCCCGTGTCCTACGGTGCCCGCCTGGACGCGCGCCACGAGCCCCGGCGCGCACCACGAGGCCCGCGTCCGACGGTGCCCGCCTGAACGCGCACCGCGAGCCCCCAGCGCTCACCACGAGGCCCGCGTCCACGTGCCCGCCCTGGACGCTCACCACGAGCCCCAGCGCTCACCACGAGGCGCGTGTCCGACGGTGCCCGGCCCGGACGCTCACCACGAGCCCCAGCGCTCACCGCGAGGCCCGCGTCGACGTGCCCGGCCTGGACGCTCACCACGAGCCCCAGCGCTCACCACGAGGCGCGCGTCGACGTGCCCGCCTGGACGCTCACCACGAGCCCCAGCGCTCACCACGAGGCCCGCGTCCACGTGCCCGGCCTGGACGCTCGCCACGAGCCCCAGCGCGCACCACGTCCGACGGCGCCCGGCCTGGACGCTCACCGCGAGCCTTTAGCGCGCACCACGAGGCCCCCGTCAGAAGCGCCCGCGTCGAGCTTGCCTGGATGCTCGCCACGAGCCCCGGCGCTCACCACGAGGGGGCGCGTCAGCGTAGGCCCCGCCTGTCCGGCCTGGACGCGCGCACCACGAGCCCAGCGCGCCCCGCACCACGAGCCGCAGGTCGACGCGGCCCTCGTCGCACGTCATCGGAGCGAATCCGCGCGCGGGCGTCCGTGCCATTTCGCGCGCCCGCTGGTGCGGCGTTCGTGCCCTTTGGCGCGCGGCGTTCGTGCCCTTTGGCGCGCGGCGTCCAGGCCCTTTCGCGCGCGGCGTCCAGGCCCTTTCGCGCCGTCCGCGCGCGTGGGCCACGGCGCGAATCCCGTGCCCGCTCGCGCGGCGCTCGTGTGCCATTTCGCGCGCCCGCTGGTGCGGCGTTCGTGCCCTTTGGCGCGCGGCGTCCAGGCCCTTTCGCGCGCGGCGTCCAGGCCCTTTCGCGCGCGGCGTCCAGGCCCTTTCGCGCCGTCCGCGCGCGTGGGCCATGGCGCAAATTCCGCGCCCGCTCGCGCGCGGCTCATGGCGCGAAACCCGCGCCCGCTCGCGCGCGGCTCATGGCGCGAAATCCGCGCCCGCTCGCGCGTGGCGTCCACCCATTTCGCGCGCCCGGTGGTGAGCGGCGCTTGTGCCCTCTCGTGCGCGGCATCGGCGCGAATCCACCCGCCGACAGGCGCGGGGCGTCGGCGCCAAATTCACCCGCCGCGTGTGCGCCCGTGCCTTCCGCCTGCCCTTTGGCGCGCGGCGTTCATGCCCTTTCGCCTGCCCTTTGGCGCGCGGCGCCCATGCCCTTTCGCCTACCCTTTGGCGCGGCACGGACGGCGCGAATTCAGCCGCCAACCAAGCACGGGGCGTCGGCGCGAATTCAGCCGCCAACCAAGCACGCGGCGTCGGCGCGAACTGGCCGCGCCCGCTTGCTGATCTGGAAGGGGGCCGCCTCGAAGCCGTTGGCAGTCTCCAGCAGCCGCGCTTGCCCGCCCGCCCCACGGCGCGACACCCGGCGCTTTTCCGGTGTTGCTCCCGGCGTTGAACCGGCGTTGAACCAGCGTTGAACCGGCGTTGCTCCCGGCGTTGCTCCCGGCGTTGCTCCCGGCGCTGAGCCCGGGATTTACCGGCGTTTTACCGGCGCTGAGCCCGGGATTTACCGGCGTTTTACCGGCGCTGAGCCCGGTGCTTCCCGGGACGCGGGCCGGGGCCACCCCCGGGACCACCCCCGGCGCCACCCGGCGCCACCGCTGGCCCCACCGCATCCCCACCGCTGGCCACGTTGGCGCGGGCCTCGTGGTGAGCGCTACGGGCCTCCTAGCGCGTCCAGGCGGGACGAACGCGCACACGGACCCGCGCCTCGCGGTGCGCGCTATGGGCCTCCTAGCGCGTCCAGACAGGCCGGACGCGCACCCGCGTCGACGTGGGCCTCGTGGTGAGCATCCAAGCAGGCCGGACGCGGGGCCACGTCGACGCGCGCCTCGCGGTGAGCATCCAGGCAGGCCGGACTCGGGCCACGTCGACGCGCGCCTCGCGGCGAGCGTCCAGGCAGGCTAGACGCGGGCCACGTCGACGCGCGCCTCGTGGTGCTGGGGCTGGTGGCGGCGAGTCTCCAGGCCGGGCACCGTCGGACGTGGGCCTCGTGGTGAGCATCCAGGCAGGCCGGACGCGGGCCACGTCGACGCGCGCCTCGTCGTGCTGGGGTTGGTGGCGCGAGTCTCCAAGCCGGACACGTCGGACGTGGGCCTCGTCGTGAGCGCTGCGGGCTCGTGGCGCGCGTCTAGGCGGGCACCGTCGGACACGTCGACGCGCGGCTCGTGATGCGCGCTCGGGCTCGTGGCGCGCGTCCAGGCGGGCACCGTCGGACGCGCGGCTCGTGGTGAGCGCTGGGGGGTTCGTGGCGCGTGTCCAGGCCGGGCACCGTCGGACACGCGGCTCGTGATGCGCGCTCGGGCTCGTGGTGAGCGTCCAGGCGCGCACCGTCGGGACAGGTCGACGCGCGCCTCGCGGTGAGCGCTGGGGCTCGTGGTGAGTGTTCAGGCCGGGCACCGTCGGACAGGTCGGACGCGCGGCTCGTGGTGAGCGCTGCGGGCTCGTGGTGAGCGCTGGGGTTCGTGGTGAGTATTCAGGCCGGGCACCGTCGGACACGTCGGACGCGCGCCTCGCGGTGAGCGCTGCGGGCTCGTGGTGAGCGCTGGGGTTCGTGGTGAGTGTTCAGGCCGGGCACCGTCGGACACGTCGGACGCGCGGCTCGTGGTGGGCGCTGCGGGCTGGTGGTGAGCGTCCAGGCGGGCACCGTCGGACGTGGGCTTCGCGGTGAGCGCTGCGGGCTGGTGGTGAGCGTCCAGGCGGGCACCGTCGGACGTGGGCCTCGTGGTGCGCGCTGGGGCTCGTGGCGCGTCCAGGCGGGCACCGTCGGACACGGGCCTCGCGGTGAGCGCTGGGGCTCGTGGCACGCGTCCAGGCGGGCACCGTCGGACGTGGGCCTCGTGGTGCGCGCTGGGGCTCGTGGCGCGCGTCCAGGCCGGGCACGTCGGACACGGGCCTCGTGGTGCGCCGCTGGGGCTCGTGGCGCGCGTCCAGGCCGGGCACCGTCGGACACGGCGGACACGGGCCTCGTGGTGCGCGCTGGGGCTCGCGGTGAGCGTCCAGGCCGGGCACGTCGGACACGGGCCTCGCGGTGAGCGCTGGGGCTCGTGGCCCGCGTCCAGGCCGGGCACGTCGGACACGGGCCTCGCGGTGAGCGCTGGGGCTCGTGGCACGCGTCCAGGCGGGCACCGTCGGACACGTCGGACGCGCGGCTCGTGGTGAGCGCTGGGGGCTCGCGGTGAGCGTCCAGGCCGGGCACGTCGGACACGGGCCTCGTGGTGAGCGCTGGGGCTCGTGGTGAGCGTCCAAGCCGGGCACCGTCGGACACGTCGGACACGGGCCTCGCGGTGAGCGTTGCGGGCTCGCGGTGAGCGTCCAGGCCGGGCACCGTCGGACACTCGGCTCGTGGTGAGCGCTGGGGCTCGTGGCGCGTCCAGGCGGGCACCGTCGGACGCGGGCCTCGTGGTGCGCGCTGCGGGCTCGTGGCGCGCGTCCAGGCCGGGCAGCGTCGGACACGGCGGACACGGGCCTCGTGGTGCGCGCTGTGGGCTCGTGGCGCGCGTCCGGGCGGGCACCGTCGGACACGGGCCTCGTGGTGAGCGCTGGGGCTCGTGGCACGCGTCCAGGCCGGGCAGCGTCGGACACGGCGGACACGGGCCTCGTGGTGCGCGCTGCGGGCTCGTGGCGCGCGTCCAGGCTGGGCACGTCGGACACGGGCCTCGTGGTGAGCGCTGGGGCTCGTGGCGCGTCCAGGCCGGGCAGTGTCGGACGCGGGGCTCGTGGTGAGCGCTGGGGCTCGCGGTGAGCGTCCAGGCCGGACGCGGGCCTCGCGGCGGGTGTCTAGGCGCAGTCCGCGAGGGACTTACTTAGGGGTGGGCCGCGCTGGCAGTTCAACGCGTCTGACGATGGGGACGCCTGACGCGTTGTCTGCGACAATGTAGAGGCGCACGCCCTCGACGTGAGCAATGAAACCGCCGCTGGGCTCTGGGTTCTTTTCCCAGAGCATGGAGATCCGGCCAAGGGGAGCAGAGCCGAGGAGAACGTCAAGGTTCTCTAGGTACGCTTCGACGTACACGCGAAGCTCTGCCGGAAGCCCCGCGATCTCCTGTGCCGTTCTCGTGGGAATGACGACGTTGCGCGCTTGCACAGGCCACGCATAACACGAGGCGCGCAGTAGCAACAGCGAGCCGGGGCCGCGAGGGATGGTAGGGCCTCGGAGTGAGCCTCTAGGCCGGACACGTTGGACGCGTCGACGTGGGCCTCGTGGTGAGCGCTGGGGCTCGTGGCGAGCATCCAGGCCGGACGCGTCGACGTGGGCCTCGTGGTGAGCGCTGGGGCTCGTGGCGAGCATCCAGGCCGGGCAGCGTCGGACGCGGGCCTCGTGAGCACTCGCCGCGTCGACGCGGGTGCGATCTGTCCTCTCTGCGTGCGGGCCTTGGTTGCCCGGCTGCACTCTTGCCGATCACCCCTCGCGCTTTGCGCGTGGCCTAGACACGCCGCTTTGCTCTGTGTCACTCCTGGCTTGGGCAGTTCTTGGGCTTTTGGGCGGGTGGTTAGGGCGGGCAGGTGATGAACAAGATCGATTCCCAGGAGGGGAAACCCTCCGTGTGTGGCGCAGTCGTGCGCCTCCGTTGGCTGACAAGTGGCGACACCGGGAAGAACGCCGGTCGTCACTCCAGGCCGCGCCGGTCGTCACTCCAGGCCGCGCCGGTCGTCACTCCAGGCCGCTCCGTGCATGCTGGCGCGTGGGCTGCCTCGGGGCTGTCTTGTCTGAGTACCGAACGGGCGAGCGTAAACGCTGGCACCCCAGCACGCGGGGCCACGTCTCGCGCCTGCGCGTGCTCCACTGCGCCGCGCTTGTCTGGTGCTCGTGCGTGCTCCAGCGTGAAACGCGGAGATTGTCGGCATCTGCCTGGATCCGCCTGGATCCGTCGGAATTCGCCTGATCTTGCCCAATGTCCAGACGCGCGCCGTTTGGGCACCGTGGGCGGCATGAGTCACGCCGCACAGAACACCCCGCGCCGGACGCGATGGGCGCCCGCGCTTCCCGGGCGGGAAGCACGCGCCACCTGTCCAGCGGTGGCCAAGCCTGCCCAGCAGTGCCCAACGCGGCCAGTCGCGTTGACGGTCCACGGTGGGACGCGAGACAACGCGGGCCGTGCAGTGAGACACGACGGCGGCCCCCGAAGCTGGGGGCGGCCCGTTGTGAACGGCACCCGCAGCGCATCGTCTCTCCGTGCCCCCGGAGTGCGCGCGGCTCGCCCCCAAACCCTCGCGGGTTCTGGCCTCTCACGGCATGGCATCGCGCATCCTGGAGACAGGCGCGCGGCGTCCCACCTTGAGCAGTCGGGAGAGTGTCAGCCGTGAAGGGGCAAGGCGAGCAACAGGAAGACTTCCTGCGGGCCATCTACGAGGAGCTGCGGGGCCTGCGTGAGTCCGTCAACGAGATCCGCACGAAGATCAGCCACGCGGCGCCCGCTCAAGCGGCGCGGGCGTTGGCTGTCTCCATGGAGCAGGCGCAAACCCTGCTTGGCTGCGGGCGCTCGCGGATCTTCGAGTTGTTGAGGAGCGGAGCGCTACGACGCGGGCCGAAGGTGGGTAGGGCCGCGATGATCTGCGCGAAGAGTCTAGAGGCGCTTCTAGAGCGCGTGGACCGCGAGCCAGAAACCCCCAAGCTCAAGCGGCGCCCCGCCCGGCGCGATACCGGGCAGGGCAAGCGGGAGAGTGCAGCGATCCTTAAGCTGATTCGGCCAGCTTGAGCGCAGCACGGCGGACAGGCAGCACCACGGGATCCTCGGGGTGCTCCAGCTTGATCGGGATCTTGATCATCGGGGGCACCTTCACGTTTTCGTAAAACCGTTTCGTCGTGTGCGCGGAGTGGTGGCCCACCACAGCGGCAACAGCCGACAGGGGCAGCCCTCCCGACTTGGACCGCACTTCCTGTCCGCACTCCGAGGCCCAGGTAACGAAGCTGTGCCGCAGTTCTCCGAAGCGCACCAGAGGCAGCCGCGCCGCCTTGCACGCACGACGCACCACGCGGCGGATATGGCTGTCCACAGGAGCCGCGCCGCGCGCTTGGAGACGTTGCACCGCGCCCAACGTCTGACGGTCGATGCTCTGGCGGTGTACCTGTCCGCTCTTGTGAATGAACGTCACGGTTGCGGCGATCTCGCCCGGCTCCGTCACCAAGGACACCTTGCCCTCTCCGCGTGCCAGTCGTTCGATCTCCGTGCCGTGCATGCCCGTCTTGGCGTGGATGCACAGCACGTCTCGCACGCATTGAACGTCCGTGCGTTGCCGCGTCTCCTCGCGGTTGAAGCTGGAGAATTCCCAACCGGTGATCGCGCTGTAAACCCGCTCGATTGTTTCGATGCTGTAGCCCTTCTCCCGCACGGACTTCTCGGGACGGGCCACCGGGATTTTCAGGGAGATCGAAGCGTCATCCCCCGCAGTCAACGCGCCCTCTACTTCCCGCAGCCACGCACAGAAAGACTTGAGCGCCGTTATCCGGTTCTTGCGCGCGGTCTTGTGCTTCTTCAACTCCCGCAGCAGGTCTTGAAGCGTGACGGTGCGCAGGTCGCGCCCCGCGAAGTCTTCCGCCCACGCGGCCAAGTAAAAGCCCACGTTCTTCGCGTAGCGCTCCGTTGTTCCCTTGCTCCGCATGTGTTCCAGGTAGCGGGCCACCGCTGGCGCGTCCATGTAGACCGCCGACTCGTTCTTCATCTTCTGGGCCTCGCCTCGCGTGCGGTAGCCCTCGGGGTCACGCACGAACAAGGCGAGTTCCGCTTCTGCTTCCGCCTCGCTGCGAGCGTCCAGGTGGATCGTGTAGTTCCGCCCGTTGATCATCTTGCGCAGCACGTAGACGGGGCGCCCGTCCTTGTCCGCGAACATCCGCCCGCCTGCCCACTTGCCGATCCAGTCCTTGCCCATGTCGTTACCGCCTCCGGTTTGGTCCTTTTTTGGTCCCAAAAGACCCGATTTGGTCCCGAAATGCAAGCGCCGCCCCCTTTCCCAGAGGGCGGCGCCTTGGAGGCGGCGGGTTGTCCCGCTGGGAGGCGGCGGCAATCGAACCCGCCGCCATGTGTCGGGAGCCTGGCCTCGGCCAAGCGGCCGGCTCCCAGCCCCTGCCTGTCGTTGGCATGCAGGGGCGTATTGGCATACAGGGAGAAGCCTTCCAGCAAGGCGCACCGGGGCTGCTTTCGGGGAGGGGGCCGGACGTCCACCTCCGTCCAGCGCAGCCGTTGCTGGAGGGAGTGCGCCTGGTACGCCTGCAGCGCGTCCTCGGATCCTTGCGCGGGCAGGGCCCCTCTTTTCTCCAGCAGGCGCAGCACCCGAGCCCTTCGAGGCGAGCGCGCTCCAAGCGGCTCACGGCGAATGGGTGAAGGCGAACCTCTACACGTCAGTCCGCTCACGCGGTGCACCCTCCGTGGGGAAGCCCGGGCTGGGCCTCCACCCTGCCCTGGAGGTCGACAGTTCACGCCGAGCTTCGATGCACTGACGGACCTGGAGCGCCTACTTCGGCCACCCGTCCCCGGCCACCAAGGCGGCCCCTGTCAGCGGCCCTCCACGGCCCCTGCGCCCCAGCCCTCACCCTCAACACGGCCTCTATTCTGCCTATGCGCCGCGACGGGGGCCCGCTCGGGAGTCACGAGGGATTTGCGTGCCCATGCCCGACTCCTCCAGCGCCACCCGAAGACAATGCCACGCAGCCACTCATCCGCCGCCATGGCCAGCCAGACGCCGACAAGTCCCAGGTGCAGTTGGAAGACGAAGAAGTAGCCCAGGGACAAGCCCATACAGACCATGGAGAAGACACCTATCTTGGCGATGAACGCGGTGTCCCCGGCCGCCCTTAACGAGTGCACCAGGACGAGATTGATGGACCGGCCGCTCTCCAGGACGATGCTCAGGGCGATGATGTGGGAGGTCAGCCCGCGGATCTCCGCGTTTTCCGTGAACAGTCCGACCAGGGGCTGTCTCAGCAGGATGGCGAGCCCATCCAATAGCAACGAAAACGTGGCGCTCCACTTGAGGCTGCTGAGGACCTGGCGGTAGGCGGCCTCCGGGCGGTGCGCGCCCACCCACCGCCCCACCAGGATGGCCGTTCCGAAGCCAATCGCCAGACAGCACAGGTAGATGTACTGGGAGATGGTCATCGCGTACTGCCGGGAAGCCAGGGCCGCGGAGCCGAGGAAGGACACGTAATACAGGTACACGGCCTGACAGGCGTAGGACGTGATCTGCTCGACGGCGGACGGGGTGCCCACCTTGAGCACCTTGCGGACGTACTCCGGGGAGAACGTCACGTAATCCCGGGGCGCCATCCGCACCTCCATCACGCGGTAGAGCATCCACACGAAGAAGCCAAGCGCGACGGCGCGGCTGGCCACGTTGGAGAGCGCCGCGCCCGCCACGCCCAACGCGGGCGCGCCGAAGTGGCCAGAGATGAGGAGGAAGTTGCCGAGCACGTGCAGCAGGTTCATCCCGATGGCGATAGACATCGCCTGCCGGGTGAAACCATACGTGCGCAGCATGCTGGAGAAGATGTTGATGAGCGCTTGCAGGAAGAGAAAGCCGCCCGCGATGTCCAGGTACGTGCGCGCATGGTCCAGCACTGCGCCCCGCAGGTTCACGTGGCGCAGCAGCGTGTCACCCACCAGCCACAGGCTCGCGCTCACCGCGAGCCCGAGCAGCAGGTTCAACGTGATGCACAGGGCCACCAGCCGGGCGGCCTCCTGGGCCCGTCGAGCCCCCAGATACTGGGCCACGACGACCGACGCCCCGTGACTGATCACCCCCATGATCATGGTGCAGACGAAGATGTACTGGGTGACGACGCCCACCGCGGCGGCGGCCTCGTCAGAGACACGGCTGAGCATGAGCGTGTCCGCCGTGCCCATCAGCAAGAACAGCAGGTACTCCAGGAAGATGGGCCAGGTGAGCCGCAACAGGCCCAGGGACGGGGGGGGCCGTGCCGACTCCCCCCGGGGCAAGGTGTCCCCGGGTGCGCACGTGCTCACGAGACCCTCCGCGACAACAGCCGCTCATAGAGGGCGATGTGATCGTTCGCCGAACGCAGGAAGCTCTGGCGCAGGGCCTCGCCGTAGTCCCGGTCCCTCGCCGTGGCCCTGGGCACGCCGTGGTCCAACCACCGGGAGATCGCTTCGCGCAGGGCGCCCACGTCGTTGATGGCGATGATCTGCTTGGGACCGTAGTCCTTGAGCAGGATGGGCAGGTGCCCCGACTCGGTGGCGATCACCGGCATGCCGAGGATGACGGCCTGGGCCGTGGCGAGCGAGAAGGGCTCGCCATGCGTGCCCCCATCGGCTGTCGGATGCAGGACGAAGTCCGCCTGGCGGATCGCCTCCCAGCTCTCCTCGGGACTGTACTGGACGAAGTGGATGCGGCCGCGCTCCCGCCAGGGCGCGGCCCGGGCGAGCAGCGCCTCATCCAGTCCGGTGGGCCACAGGCGCGAGGCGCTGCCTGCCTGGACGAACGTGAAGTCCTCCCGGCCCGATTCGAGCAACTCGAGCACCGCGCGAAGCGAGACCGCCGACCCCTTCCACTGCGACAGGCGCGTCGGCTGCAGGATGAGCGTGCCGGAATGCGGCGGGAAGGTGTACGGGCGCTGGTCCATGGTGAGCGACAGCAGCTGCTCATGGACCTCGGCGGTGGGCATGCGCTGGAGCACCTCGTTGGCGATGTAGCGCGAGTGGACGAGCATCGGCAGACTGCGGTAGCGCAGCAGCTCCCACTCCGCCGCGTTCTCCGTCAGGCCATGGATGTCGTGGAGTACCTGGGGCGGTCGAGGCAGGGCGAGCAGACCATCGAGCAGCTGCTTGATGAGCGTCTGCCGGTGGTTGTGCGAGTTGTGGATCTGCACCAAGTCGAAGTCCTGGACGGCGTGGAGCAGCGCCGCCACGGCCCGCGGCTCGTCTCGCGGCGGGGCTTGCATGTCGAGTGCTTCCTGGTAGTGCGCATCCAGCGCGTCCCGGGTTCCGGAGAACACCTGCGTGGTGAGCCCCAGTTGGCGCAGGCGCGCGACCAGGGCATCGATGTGCACCGGCACGCCTCCGGGAGTTGGAAGGGCAATCCAGTTGATGTGGGCGATTCTCATGAGGGATTCCTCCAGGAGCGGGAACGAATGGCCCCGGGGGCGGTCATGGGTGTCTGGCCGGGTTGGAGCGGGAGCAGCCCCCTGCCCTTGTTTCAGGCCGCCTCGGAGGCCTGGACCGGCGCACTCGCCGAGCGCTCCGTGTCGAGCCGGTCCATCAGCAGCTGGGTGGAGGGCGCCACCAGTTCCACCAGGAGATCCTCACCCAACCGGGTGTGGACCATGGGGCACAGCCGCAGTCCCCTGCCATGGGGGGCGGGGAACCGCAGCCGGTGCCGGGTTCCTCCCCCCAGCGTGGGGGCCGTGAAGACATGGGCGATGTCGAGCATCCCCGCCTCGGCCAAGGTCGAGAGCAGCCGCGGCCCCCCCTCCACCATGACGCTGTGAATCGGGGGGCCGAGGCGCGCCAGGGAGGAATCCGCCAGGGCCGCGCGCAGGCTGAGCGCGGGCGACGCATCGCTCAGGAGCGGCAGCACGTGCTCGAGCCGCTCGAGCCGCCGCGCCATGAGCTGGTCCGTCCGAGCGCGGGCCAGGACCGACTCCCGCACCATCAGGACGCTCGGCGTTTCGGCGGAGAAGGTGCTCCGCAGCACGCCCTCCCAGACGTCCTCGGCGCAGGAGAGCAGCCGCGCCGTTGGATCGAACAACAGGCGGATGGGTTGACGGTGATGCGGCTCCACACAGGAGCGCACGGTGAGCGCCGGGCGGTCGACCAGCACGGTCCCCGCGCCCACCAGGATGGCATCGTACTTCTGGCGCAGCCAGTGGGTGTAAGCCCGGGACTCCTCACCGGAGATCCATTTCGAGCGGCCATCGTCATAGGCGAGCTGTCCGTCGAGGGTCTGCGCCCACTTGGCGGCGATCAGGGTCCGTCCCGTCACCTGCCAGAAGAGGAAGGGGAGATGCCAGGCCATCGCCTCGCGCAGGAGCACGCCCGTCTGAATCTCCATTCCCGTCTGGCGCAGCAGGCGCAGGCCCTTGCCCGCCACCAGGGGGTTGGGATCGCCTACGGCGACCACGCAGCGAGCGAAGCCGCAGCTGGCCACCAAGTCCGCGCACGGAGGCTGCCGCCCGGTGTGGGCACAGGGCTCGAGCGTCACATACAGGGTGGCGCCGCGCAACCGGCTGCGGTCCGCCACGCTCTGGATGGCCACCCGCTCGGCGTGTCGGCCTCCGTAGACCTCGGTGGCCCCGCTGGCCAGCAGCCTTCCCTCCCTCACGATGACACAACCCACCGTCGGATTGGGATGGCTGCGCCCCACGGACCGCATGGCCTCCTCGAGCGCCAGCCGCATCCACTCCTCATCCGCGTTCCTCAGGGAGGGCACAGACTCCGCACCCTGCCGGAGGGCCGCCGGCAACGTCCGCTCGATCACGCCTCCTACTCCAAACCCTCTGCGCAAAGTGCTCACCATCGTTGTTCTCCAGGCTCGAAGGCCCCTTCGGACGGAAGAGGCTTCGCCAATCAGGGCTTCACGCGCGGACGGTGTAGAGCGAGCCGTCGTACGAACTCACCGTGAAAGTGCCGGGCTGGGGGGACGGTGCGATCGAGGAGATGCCCGAGGCGGTGGGCCGGGTGGTCCGAATCCACTTGCGGCCCTGGACATCGAAGAGCGCCACCGTGCCGGCGTAGTCGCCCGAGGCCAGCCAGCGTCCATCAGGCGACGCGGTCACGCATTTGATGGAGTTGTGGTGCGGGGAGTCGAAGACCTCGGCCTCGCCGTCGCGCCACAGCCGCAGCTTCTTGTCCCGGCTGACGCTGGCGAAGCGCTCGCTGCCCAGGGAAACGCAGCCGTTGGCGATGCGATCGTGCGCATGGTCCAGCCGGCGCACCAGGCTGAAGTCCGAGGTGCGGTGGAAGGCGGCGGTACTGGTGGCGCAGACCGAGAAGAGGGTGTCCTCGGAGCAGGCCACGCCCTTGATGGCATTGACGTGCAGTTGCACCGTGGCCACGTACTCGATGCCGTCCGCCGTCTGGCGGAAGACGAGGCCCTCACCCGTGTAGGCGCCGATGACGGCGTGCAGCACACCCTCGCGCATGAAGGTGGCCCCACAGTTCAGCGGAGAGCGGTGGCGGTAGATGGAGTGGCCGCGGACGGCATCGAACACTTCGCCCATCTGGCCACCGCTGAGCACGGTCGAACCGAAGGGCAGCAGGAAATTGCACAGACTGCCCAGCGCGCGGATGGGCTTGCCATCGCGGAAGAGTTGGCCCGCGTCCCCAATGGAATAGGTACTGCCATTGGAGTGGGTCACCGCGTTCAGGCTGATGTCCGGCTCAATGCCGTCCGTGTTCCAGACATCCTTCTGATAGTCGTAGATCGCGTAGGTCGACCCGAAGGTGCCGAAGACGAGCCGGGACTCACCCAGGAAGGCGCACGAACGCGGCCACACGATGGTCGGCAGGGCGGAGACCCGCTGCTGCTGGAGCCGACCGCCCGTGAACGACCAGACGATGATGCTGCGGTCATAGCTCAGGCTGACCAGCCGTCCGGCGCCATAGGTCAGCCGCTTGATCCCCGCGGAGTGGGCGGGCACGCGCGTGATGTTGCCCTGGCGCAGCAGCAACAATTCCCCGTGGTCGTTGCCGGCGAAGACCGTCCCATCCTCGGCGATGGCGATGGTGTCCGTCTCCACACCCTGCATGTCCACCGTCTCCAACAGGGCACCCGTCTGCGCGTCCCAGCGGCGGATGGTACAGTCATCGCTGGAGGACAGCAGACTGCGGCCCCCCTGCTCCCAGATGACCGTGATCACATCGGACGTGTGGCCACGCAGCTCGGTCAGCAGTTGCCCCTCGAGAGAAAAGATGCGGATGACGTGATCTCGCGAGCACGTGGCCACGCGCTTGCCATCCTCGTGGAAGACGGACATCTCGACATCGTCCGCATGCGCCGAGAGGACGGCACGCAGCCGCAGGGAGGGCACCTCCCAGATGCGCGCCGAATAGTCACTGCTCGAGGTGACCAGGTAGCGGCCACAGGCGCTGAAGGAGCACTGGTTGGCCAGGTGATCATGACTCACACGCGCCAGGGACGTACGGTCACGGCTATTCCAGAGGATGACCTGGTTGTCGTAGCCCGCCGTTGCGACATATTGGTCCTTGTACGTCGCGATGCCACTGATGGGTCCAATGTGTTTCATGGAGGTGCGTGTCCTTGTTACTTCAGGTTGTTGATCGTGTGCTGGGCCCGCCGTACCTTGGCTTGCAGGTAGCCGCGGTTGTGCGCGCTCTGATAGGTACCGGTCTGGACCCTCTCGGTGACCGTAATGCCATTGGCCGTCAGCTGCGCTGCCTTGTCCGGGTTGTTGGACAGCAGTCGGATCTGCATGACATCCAGGGCCTTGAGCATGGCGGCCGCGGCCGAGTAGTCCCGTAGATCATCATCGAAGCTCAGCTGCCGGTTGGCCTCGTACGTGTCCATTCCCTGGCCCTGGAGATGGTAGGCATCCAGCTTGGAATAGAGGCCAATCCCACGTCCCTCCTGGCGCAGGTACAGGAGATAGCCCCCCTCGGAGTTGATCCGGAACAGGGACTCGCGCAGCTGCGGTCCGCAGTCGCACCGCTGAGAGCCAAAGACATCTCCCGTCATGCATTCGGAGTGCAGTCGGACCAGCGGCGCCTTCGCCGTGTTCTTTGGCCCCAGTTCCACCAGGAAGTGCTCCTTGCCATCAGGCAGGCCATAGAAGGAATAGAACATGCCCGTCACATAGCCATCGAGCACGGGAATCGGCACCTTCTGGCGAATGGTCGAACCGGATTTCATCATTATCGGAGGCTGAGCAATCATTTTCTGTATCCGGCTTTGCATACATCTGATGAAAAAAAATTAAAGCTCACCTCGAAAAGGCAAACCAAGACGTCGTCATCACCTCTCTTCTTACGAGCAGGCAAGCGGCAGAAATGCTGACTCGTGCGAAATCCATGTGGTTCTCCCTTCCTTAGGTAGAGCGCGCCTCGCTCCGATGTGATGCGCTCTGTCTTCTTCGCGCCGGATTTCGCACCGGGAAGCCAGGAGCGAGTCAAGGAGCAGGCGCTGCGGTGTCCAAACCGAGAGCAGGCACGATGGCGTCACCCGGTGCGGCCCTCGTCCTCGCAGGGCTCAGTTCGTATCCAAGTCTGGGGCTCGGGGTCACGGCCGCGCCTGCTCCGCGCGCCACCGGGCCTGGAGCCGGGTGACGAACTCGTCGCTCACGGTGTGGTCGCGCGTCTCGGCCGCGTGCTCCACCAGATGGTCCTGCACCTCCAGCGCCAGCTCCGGCTCCAGCAGCTTCGCGAGCAGGAAGTACACGCCCCGGAAGCGCGGCTCACCCAGGTGATCGAGGATGCGCTTGTTGTCCTGCCCCAGGAACGTCTGGGCGATGAAGAAGTCCCACAGCTTGTCGTGACGGAAATGCCACTCGCGCCCCTCCTCTCCGTCCGGACGCCGCCACTGCCGGCGCACCACCAGCTTGTAGGCCTCCATCTTCTGCAATTCCTTGTCGAAGCCCTTCTCCGGGATGGCGCTCCGGTCCTGCAGCCTCATCTGGTAGGCCTCCTCCGAGAAGGCCTTCAGCGGGAACTCCGTCAGGTTCTTCTCCTGGTAGTCGCGCGCCATCAGCTCGTACTGCTGCTCCTGCAGGTGGAACAGGTCCGGCACGTGTCCCTCCGCCAGCATCTGCGCCACCAGCGTGAGGTCCATCGGGTTGCTGAGCACCTCCAGCATTTCCCGGCGCAGCTCCTCGGGCTGCTCGGCGGTGAGCGCCAGCGCCAGGAAGTGCTCACAGGCCTCCCGGTACGCCTCGCCGCGCAGCCGCGCGCGCTCCGTCATCAGGGGCTCGCGGCTGAAGAGGAACTCGCGCACCTGCTCCTCGGTGAACGGCTGCAGCGCGTACACCCGCGCCGTGGCCGGCGGCGTCCACTCCATCCGCTGCGTCGCCAGCAGGATGTTGCCGCGGAACCTCGGCTCCACGAATCCCACGATTCGCGTGCGCGTGTCCGCCGACACCTCGTTGAGCCCGTCGACGTAGAGGTCCAGCGCTCCGCTGTAGATGATGCTCTGCAGGAAGCCGCTGTCCCCCGCCATCCCCTCCAGCTTCGCCTGGATGGCCTCCAGCACGCCCCCCTTGCACCGTTCCGCTGGCAGATACACCGCGAGCTGCTTCGAGCGGCTCAGCAGGTAGCGGATGAACATCGACTTGCCCAGCCCCGAGGCCCCTTCCAGCACCACCAGCCCGCGCACCCGGGGAAGGGCCCGCGGCAGGGGCTCTCGCCGTTCCGTGGCCACCATGCGCACCTCGGAGCGCTCGAAGTAGGCCTCCGGAGAGAAGCGCCCCAGGTCCGCGTCCGCCACCAGCAGCCGCTGGAAGGGCGCCAGCAGCCGCCTCCTCAAGAACGGCACCCACGTGAGCAGCACCCCCACGTACCCCAGGCCCAGAATCCGGCGCACCCACGGGTTCCAGAAGAACACCGCCTGCACCTTCGTCGAGCGTGGATAGACGAGGACGAGCAGCAGCCAGAAGCCGGCGTGCGCCCCCCAGCTCCACGCCGCCGTCCGGGGCCACCTCCGGGGAATCGAGTCGAGGGCGGCGCGCACACTCGCCGCGTGCTGGGGCTGGGGGCCGCGCAGGTTCTTCTCGTGCTGCTTCAGCAGCGCGCGATCGCTCGCCTGCCACTGGCCCCGCCCGAGCATCGCCACCTGGGCGATCCGCTGCGCCAGCTCGTCCGCCAGCGCGGGGAACTGCTCGACCTGGGGCCAGAGCGTGGCGAACTGCTGGAGGGTGGCCCTCGCCTCCTCGGGGGTGAGCTCCTCGGCCGAGGGCAGCTGCGCGGAGTCCCTCCTCCCGAGCCACCGCAGCACTTGCTCCGCCCGGGGCTCGCCTCCCCCCAGACCATGCGCCCGTGCCAACCACAGGAAGCGCTCGGCGGGATTGTCACTCTGCACCGCGACCAGGAGCGCGACGTCCCGGGGCTCCAGGGGGCTCATGTCGACGAGGGCATTCCATTCCACGGAGAGCCCTCGCCCAGGTTCGCCTGGGTGACGAGGAGCGCCTTGGGCAGAGTCCCCTCCCGGGCCCGCGAGGCCCGGGTCGCACGAGGGGTCCGCAGGAAGTCCACGAGCCGCTCCCGGACGCCCGGGAAGCGCTCTTCGTTCAGGAAGCCGAGGTCCGGGTTGCCCGACGCCAGAGACAGCAGGGCCCAGCCCACCACCTCGTCGTCGGCGTCCTCCAGGGCCGCGAGCAGTCCCCGGGCATAGGCCCGCTCGCCGGGAGAGGGCTCCGGGCTGGAGAGGACCTCCAAGTCCGCCCGCGCCTGTCCACCCAGGACCAGGCTGGCGGCGAGCACCACCGGTATCACGTTCCATGCGCGCATGGGCTCTCCTGTCGAGGGGCCGCTGCCCCACCCCCTCCCGGCGGCCCGGGCCCCTGGACAGGGCCTCATCCCGGGAGGTGGAGTCCACCCGCGCCCGATGTGAGGACACCGGGAGGTAGCCTCCAGGCCTTCACTGCGAGGGGCCGCTCGCTTCTGGCGGCGAGCCGCTCACCCGCTGGTAGCCGGCGGGAATCTGGAAGAGCGACTCGGGCTGCGGGCCCAGGTGGATGTCGGTGAGCTCGGTGAGCAGGCCCGTGGGCTCCTCCGTGCGCAGGATGAAGCCGCCCAGTTCGGGGGCGACCCACACCGTCACCGCCGCCCATTGCCGTTGGGGATCCGTGGGCACCACGCGCCACCGCTGGGTGGAGTGGCCGTCCACGCGCTCGGTGCCCAACCGCTCGCATGCGAGCTCCGGCCGGCCGGTGCAGGGGCTCTCGCCACGCACGACCAGCCACCGGGCGCAGTCGGGCCAGGGCTCCGTCCAGGAGTCATCCACGTCCGCGGCCGTCCGGTCCTCGGAATCCAGGAGCGTTTCCCGGTAGAGCCCCTGCAACCTCAGCGACACCCCCACGGAGATTTCTTCTCCTGGGAGACGTGCGCTCCAGAGTGCAAGGGTGCCCCGAGCCCCCTGCGAGCACGGAAGCCCCAGCCCGAGCGCCTCGGCCCGCCGCACCGGAGCGGGCCTCGGCCCGCCGCTGGCCTCCGTCGTGCCCAGAACCCGATTCCGCGTATAGGCGGGATAGAGGCCATGTTGAGGGTGAGGGCTGGAGCGGAGGTGCCGAGGAGGGCCGCTGATGGGGGCCGCCCGAGCAGTGAGCCAAGCGGGTGGAGAAGCCGCGCAGCCCCTTGAGGTACACGTCCTGGTATGTTTTGTCATCGATCCACCTGATGATTCCATAATCCGTCCTGTCCCAGTGGCCATCTGTCTGGGTCCACGTCATGAACTCACGCGTGGAGGGAACGTATTGGTAGAAGCCATCACAGGTGGGGATCTCGGGATTCTTCGAGTTCGAGAGGAATGCGATAATGGCGAGTTTGACCTTGCCGTTCCGAATGGATGATTGTGGAGCGCGAAGATGTACTTGAGTTCGCCTTGCGCATAGCGCGAGTCATCCACGAACGTGGGAAGCACACAGGTCTTCCTGTTGGCCAAGACATCATCCGGCCTCGACAAGTCCGTCAACATGCTCAGTTCGTACTTGTGCTCCGGCGTGTAATACAACCAAGCGCAATACTCGGTGGCTGTTCGGGCTGCCAGTTCGGGATTCAAGTCTTGGAGGTAGCCCACAGTGGCGTTGGGCTTGGAGAGGATCAACGGGCAAGCCGCCTTCAGCGCGTCCGCGTAGGAGTCGAATGGCCCGAAGTTCTTGATTGGCCCCGGGATGTGGTTCGCGTCCTCCCCAGGGCCGGGCCTCCAGACGCCTTCGACGGGCTTGGGCGGTGAGCATCCCAGCCCCATGAGGAGTATGGCCAGCAGGCGCATGGGAAACCGCTTCGTTCCAGACATGAGGCAATCGTACAGGCAAGCCCGGCCACGTGCTCGGCACAGGGCCCCCAGTTCCGCAGGCCATTCCCGCGTATCATGCTGCATCGACCCGAACAGGGAGCGACGTACTCGAGCGCGACATACAGATTGCCAGCTTCGGCGTAGCCATACCCGAGCCGCTTGAGTCGCGCTCACTTCAACCGCGCCGCGATGTGCTCAACCAACGCGCGCACCTTCGCCGATGGCCTGGGGCCCCCAGGAAACACCGCATGCACCTCCGCTGGCGCCAGCGTGTAGCCAGCCAGGAGCCGCACCAGCGCTCCTGACGCAAGCTCTTCCCCGCCCATCACGCTCGAGACGAGGGCGATGCCCATACCGGCCACCACACAACTGTACAGCCCTATTCCGGAGCTGGCGCGGATGCGGCCCTCGACATCGATCGACACCGTCTTGCCGCCGCGCGCGAACGTCCAGATCGCGCGGCTGGAGCCGCCAGGGCCCACGATGCAGTCATGTTTGGAGAGCTCCGCCGGTGTCTTCGGCACGCCACGGCGCTTCAGGTAGCCCGGCGTCGCCACCACATAACGCTCCATGGTCATGAGCTTGCGCGCACCGAAGGAAGAAGCGTCGAGTGGGCCTACACGGATCGCGACATCGGTGCCATCGGCCACGAGGTTCTGCCGTTCATCCGTCACGTTCATGTCGACGCGCAGGAGCGGATGCGCCTCCAGGAACGCGGTCAGATGCGGAATCACGGCGCGCGTGCCGAAGACCACGGGCAGGGAGAGCCGGATCGTCCCTCGCAAGGAGTCGATGCCCCGCACCGCATCCTCAGCATCCTCCAGTTCGGCGAGCACCTGGCGCGCGCTCTCGACGAGCAGTGCCCCCGCATCCGTCACGCTGATTCGCCGCGTGGTGCGAAGAAGGAGCTTCACGCCGAGCCGCGCTTCCAGCTCGCTCACGATGCGCGAGACAGAGGGCTGAGAGAGTCCAAGCTCGCGCGCCGTCCGCGAAAAGCTGCCGCTCTCCGCCACTCGGACGAACACCGTCAATTCCTGGATCCGATCGCTCATTTGCACCGCGAATAGATGTTGTCCGCCGTGCCGGTATACCCCCGTGACAGCGGCTGGAACAGTCTTGTGGGGTCAGCGCAACCCACCCAGGAGAAGACCATGTCTCTGCAAGACCGCCTCGACGCTCTGAAAGCCGACTTCAAGGCCGGAAGGTTCCCGCTCATCCCCACCCACGAGCAACTGGCCCTGATGGAGCGGGCCACCGCTGAGCTGATCGCCTCCGGGCAGGCGGGCCGTGCCAGGAAGGCCGGCGACATCTTCCCAGACTTCACGTTGCTCGACCCCGACCGGAAGCCCGTCTCCTCGCGCGAACTCCTCGCCAAGGGGCCGCTGGTGGTGAGCTTCTATCGCGGCGTGTGGTGCCCCTACTGCAACCTCGAGCTCCAGGCGCTCGAAGCTGCGTTGCCGGAGCTCCAGGCGCGGGGGACCAACCTCGTTGCCATCTCGCCCCAGACCGCCCCCAACAGCCGCAGATCGCAGCGCGAGAACAAGCTGAGCTTCCCGATCCTGACGGACCCGAAGAGTGAACTCGCTCGTGAGCTTGGCCTGCGCTTCGCTCTGCCGGACTACCTGATCGGCGTCTACAAGGGATTCAAGAACAACCTGCCGCTGACCAACGACGACCCCTCCTGGGTGTTGCCGATGCCCGCGCGCTACGTGATCGGCACCAACGGTGTCATCGCCTACTCCGAGATCAACCCCGACTACACCCAGCGGCCCGATCCGTCGGAGCTGCTGCCCGTCCTCGACCGCCTGCTCCAGAGCAAGGTGGCCTGACCCTCAACTTCACCGCCCGCTCAGGAGCGGGACACGGGATCACGCGGGGCAGTTGGCGGGACGCTGCGTCTCCCACAGGATGAGCTGGGTGACGACCACCACGCACTTGAGGACGATGGCCTCCTCCAAGCCCGGCACGAGCAGGCCGACGAGCTCGATGATGACCTGGGTCACCATCCACAGGAAGTCCCACCGCGACACGCTGTCCAGCACCGCCTTCACGAACGCGGTCAGCCCACCGTTGGGTCAGCCTTCCGCCCGGCGTGCCGCCTCGGGCGGGATACGGAAGCTGATAGCGAGCCGGTTGTAGGTATTCATCAGGCCGATGGCGAAGGTCAGGTCGACCAGTTCCTTCTCGTTGAAGACCGCCGATGCCGCCTGGAAGTCCGCGTCGGGCACGCCCGTCTGCGCCACCTGCGTCACCGTTTCGGCCCAGGCGAGGGCGGCTCTTTCCCGCTCGCTGAAGAGCCTGCCCGCTTCGCGCCAGGCCTGGACGAGCGCGAGCTTGTCGATGGCGACGCCTTTCTTCACCAGGTCGCGGGTGTGCATGTCCAGGCAGTAGGCGCAGCCGTTGATCTGGCTCACCCGCAGGTAGACCAGGTCCACCAATTCGGGATCCAGGCCGGACTGCACCACGTAGCCATAGACGCCGCCGAGCGCCTTGGCGCCAGCCGGCGAAACCTGCGTGTAGTCGATGCGTTGGGACATGTCGGGTACCTATTCGTCAGGGGTGGTGAGGGGCTGGTCGCCAGTATCGACGACGAACACGGCAAGCAGCTTCGCTGGCTGGGTCTTGCTCGCGTTGCGGCTGATCCGGTGATGGGCGCCGGGCTCTTCGTAGAAGGACTCGCCCGCCTTGTAGACCCGCGCTGGCCCGTCCCCGACCTGGCTCTGGATCTCGCCCGAGACCACGTAGGCGTAGATGAAGGCGGACTGGGCATGGCGGTGCGGCGCGGTGGCGCCGCCCGGGGGATAGGTCACCTCCACCGCGACAAGCGACTTGCCGGGGACATTGGGGATCTCGTGGGAGAAGTTGGGTTTGACCGTGCCGTCGGGGGCGTGCGCGTAGGCAACCCCGGCGAGTGCGGCAGTGGCCAGTAGAGCGGCAAGAAAGCGTTTGATCTGCATGGCGGACTCCTGTCGGGAACGCGGCGATATTGCGCCCGGCAAGGTGCACCTGAAAGAACCAGAAACCGATATTTTCGCTGTACCATGAGGCATGGCGCCCAAGCTGGACCTCCGCATCGACCGCTCCGCCGGGCTTACGCTGGCGGAGCAGATCCGCCTGGGCGTGCTGGCGGCCATCGGCAGCGGTGCACTCGCGCCCGGCGCAAGGCTCCCCTCGTGGCAGGCCCTGGCCGCGCAACTGGGCGTCGCCAGGGGCACCGTCAAATCCGCCTACGAGCGGCTGGCGGACGAACAAGTCATCGTCTCGTCACGACCGGGCGGCACGCGGGTGGCCGATCATCCCGCGACACGACTGGCGGTTCCTCCCAGCGACGCCGATGCGCCGCCCGAGCTGTACCAGCACCTGCTCGCCGGCCCCGCCATCTTCCAGATGGGCGTTCCCGCGTCCGACCGCTTCCCGACAAGCCTGTTCGCACGCTTGCGCGCGCATGCCGCCCGGCTCGAGGTCGCCGCGCCCGCCGTGTATCCCGACCCGCGCGGTGAACTCGCATTCCGGCGCGAGATTGCGGCGCACCTGGCGCTCGCGCGAGGGATCGAATGCCAGCCATCCCAGGTCTTCGTCACCGCGGGTTTTACCGGTGCCCTGGAGATCACGTTGCGCGTGCTGGGTGCGGAAGGCCGCCCGGCTTGGATGGAAAACCCGGGCTTCTTCCAGAGCCGCAGGGCGCTCGAACTCGCCCGGCTCGTTCCCGTTCCGGTGCCCGTGGACGAAGACGGCATGGACGTCGCCTCCGGCATCGAACACGCGCCCGATGCAGCCCTGGCGCTGGTGACGCCGGGCCAACAGGCGCCGCTGGGCGCAACGCTGTCGTTGAACCGAAGGATCGAACTGCTCGCCTGGGCCGCGCGCACCAGCGCGTGGATCCTCGAGGATGACTACCTTGGCGAACTCCAGCTCAAGCGTCGCGCCGCCCCCGCCCTGGCGTCGCTGGACCGCAACGGGCGCGTCATCCACATCGGCTCTTTCAGCAAGACCATCAGCCCCGCGCTCAGGCTCGGTTTCATCGTCGCCCCCGCCGGACTGGTGGACCGGTTCACCGAGGCGGTCATGTGCCTCGGCTCGGCGCCCGGCCCGGCCGTGCAGCAGGCCACCGCGCGGTTCATGCGCGAGGGACACTACATGCGGCACCTGCGCCGCATGAAGCGCGTCTATTCGGCCCGGGGCGAGGCTCTGCGGGCTGCGTTGGAACGGAAGGGATACCGCGTGCAGATTGGCGGCCTGGCCGCCCTGGTGCGGTTGCCCGACGAGGTCCCGGATACCACCATAGCCCGCGAAGCCCGTGCCTGGGGACTCGCACCCGAATCGCTGTCCAACTGGTTCCACCCCGGCGGCGTGCGGCAATCGGGGCTGCTTCTGGGCATCGCCACCGCGGACGAAGCGGCGGTCCCGTCAGCGTGCGAGCGGCTGCACAAGCTCATCGGCAAGTTCTCCTGAAGCCCGCCGCTGCAGCTGCAGCAGCGGTGGGCAGGACAGGGTCGGATCCAGGCGGTACACCGGACCCGACTCCCTGTTCGTGCTTACACCCGGCGCGCGCAGCCGCACTACGTCCTGCCGCAGCAGGTACACCGCCGAGCACGAACGGGAACCGATAGGGCACCCTCTCCGCTACGGATAGAACGAGAGATTCGTGGCCTTGTGAGCATTCACGTCATCGTCCGAGAAGTAGAGGCTCGGCGCCTCGTTGCGGCGCCAGTGCTCCATCTCGTCCGCGTGGTGCGGGCTCTTGGGATCGAAGACCTGGCCTCCCGGCAGCGCATCCCACGCCCGCGGGCCCTGCGGCGTCATCTCCACCACCAGGCGCTGCACCGGACCGTTCTCGTACGAGAACTTCTCCGGGTCCGTCATCCCGAACACCGCGGCGTCCACTCCGAAGTTATCGCCCGGCCGTGGGAACCCGTCGGGGAACGTCGCGTCTCCCGGCGCCGGGATCGTCACCACGCTCTCGCCCGCCGTCGATGGAACCAGCGACGTCAGCTTCAGCGTGTGCAGCTTGCCCCAGCGCCACTGCGCCTGATCCGCCCCGAGCCGATCCTTCAGGTAGTTCGCCCCCAGGATCATCGAGGTCACGATCTGCTCGTCCCGTGTCTCGGTCACGCTCGTCGTCGCCAGGTTGTCCCACAGCACCGTGTCACCCCGCGCGGCGCTGTACGTCGCGAGCCGGCTCGGCTCCAGGATGGCGAACTGCAGCACCTTCGCCAGGTGGCTGCTGTCCGGCTTGAAGCCGATGGCCCCCAGTTCGTCATCGAACGCGAGATTGACCAGCCGCAACAGCGAGGCATTGAAGATCGACGTCGCGATGCTGTCCGAGACCTCCGCCGCCGAGGGCTCGCCATCTCCGATGTTCACGCCCGGCGGCGTCTCGTACGTCCACGCCGCCAGCCGGTTCGCCACCTGCGCGAGCAGATCCAGATTCGCCGCGGAGGTCCGCGCCACCAATCCCGACAGATCGGGGTACGTGCCAGGATTGGCCCGCTCCGCCGCCACGCGCCGCGCAACCTCCACGAACTTCGGCGCCAGCAGCGAGCCCAGCGCCGAGCGGTGGTCTCCCTGCAGCGCCATCAGGTCCTCGGGCTGCACCCCGCCCTTCGCCACCAGCGCCTCGAGCCGCTCGGTGATGCGGGCGATCCGGTGTCCGAGATCGTACTTCCACCCGATGTAGTGCGCATCGTTGAACGGGTTGCCATCCTTCGTCGTGCCCACGAGATCGTTGTTGGCCGTCGCGATGAAGCCCTTCGACGGGTCCGCGTCGTGGGGGAGGGACGCATCCTCCAGGTTGCCCGTCCACTCGCAGCTTCCATCTCCGGGCAGCACCATCGCGGGAGACAGCCCCGCCTGCGTCACCGGGTCATACGTCAGCGCCCGCGCATCGCGCACCGGCAGCCGCGACTGCGTGGACCAGAAGATGTCTCCCGCCCGCGTCGCGACCACGAAGTTCTGCGCCCCGACCTTGAAGTTCGTCAGCGCCGCCTGCGCCTCCGCCTTGTTCGTCGCCGAGTTCAGACCCTGGAACGCCGCGAACTCGTTGGAGACCTCATCCCCTGTCCACCGCACCGAGAGCGCCTTGTTCGACTTGCGAGGCACCACCGTGCCGCTCTCGATCGTCGGGATGATGAGCCCGTGGTGCGGGACGTTCTCGAGCCGCAGCACCACATCCGGCTTGCCCGAGACCTTGATCGTCTCCGTGATGATCTCGATGGGCACCTGTTGGCCCTGGAAGAGCACCGTGTCGGGCGCGCCACTCACTCCCGGGGTGATCGTCTCGTCGTAGACGTCCGTCACGTCGTGGTTCGCTGTCGTGACGCCCCAGGCGAGCTGATCGTTGAACCCCAGCATGATGCCGGGCACGCCCACCAGCGCGAGCCCCTCCACATCCAGCTTGCCTCCCGCACGCTTCGTGTTGAGGTGCGCGTACCAGAAGAGCGGCGGGCTCGGCAGCGACAGGTGCGGATCATTCGCCAGCAGCGGAGCTCCCGACGCCGTCTTCGCTCCCGCCACCACCCAGTTGTTCGATCCCCGGCTCTCGTCGCCCATCACCTCCCGAAGCCGCCGCGCCGCGTCGAAGAAACCCTGGGCGTTCGCGAGCGTCCCGGCGCTCGGGAGCGCGGGCTCGGCGGAGGGCTTCCGCCGGACCTGCGCCTTCATCCCCTCCGAGGCCTCTCGCCCCAGCGAGAACCCGTCCCGGGAGAACACGTCCCGCGCTGGTGCGAACGACCAGAAGTCCCGGAAGCTCCCCGCCCGAGGGTTACCCGTGGGGAACGCCGCGGCCGCCGCCGCACGCGCTTGCGTCAACTGCACCTCTTCGTCGGCCGAGTACGACAGCGTGTAGGACAGGTACCGTCCGAGGGCGAGCGAGTCCTGAGGCGTCCAGTCCGTGAAGGCCGCGCGGTTGCTCAGCAGCAACCCGAGCAGCTCCGCGCCCGAGGAGAGCGTCGTCGTGCCGGCGCGCAGCTCCGCGATGTACGCGTTCACGCCCTCGGAGAACCCATCCAGCGCGATCTTCTCCGGAGCGTTCGCGTCCATCGACGCGTAGATCCGGTCCGCCACCCGCTTGAAGCCAATCACCCGCGCGGAGACATCGTTCTCCAGGGCCGTCGGGGACAGCGTGCCGATGAACTCGGCCAGGCGTCCCGTCACGTTCCGCTTGAGGATCTCCATCTGCGGGAACCGGTCACGCGCCATCAGGTAGCCCTGCACCAGCGCCGCATCGTGTAGCGATGAAGCGTAGATGTGCGGCATGCCGCGGGAATCCACGACGACGTCCACCGCCCCCTCGAGCCCCCGCAGCTGCGGGCCGCGGGGCTGCGGTTGCTCCACCGGCGGGGGTTGGGTCGGTGTGTCGCTGCTACAGCCGCTCGCGCCTCCGAGTACGGTGAGCACGACCAGACCGACAGAGGACAGCAAGGAAGGACGTCGCACGAATCGCTCCTCGTCAAAGGGGGCGCGATGCTAGCTCCTTACTCCGGGGACCACCCCCACGCTTCCGATCACCACGGAAAACAGGCTTATATTGATTTTCATATAATCCATGGTATCCCGCGCCTTTCGGGCGAGTTCGCCCACGAAAGGCGGTGCACGGTGATTCAGCGAAACACGAGGCAAGCACACCGGCGGCTCACTCGCGGTCTGAAGGCCCTCGGACTGGCAGTGTTTGGGCCCCTCTGGGCGCAGCAGGCCCTGGCGCTCCCGTCGGACTACGTGAACGCGCTGCGCGGAAGCAACTCGGGGGGCAGCTACTCCCGGGGCAACACGTTCCCGGCCACGGCGGTCCCCTTCGGCTTCAACTTCTGGACGCCGATGACGGACGCGAACTCGACGAGTTGGATCTACGACTACACCCGCGGCTCCATCCAGGCCTTCACCATCAGCCACATGCCGAGCCCGTGGATGGGCGACCGGCAGACCTTCCAGGTCATGCCCCAGACGGGCGCGGTGACGGTGGATCGCGCGACGCGGGCCGCGGCCTACAGCCACGCGAATGAGGTGGCCCGGGCCCACTCCTACAGCGTGAAGTTCAACAACGGCATCCAGACCGAGATCGCCCCCACGGACCACGCGGCCTCCTGGCGCTTCACCTTCCCCGCCTCGGCCTCCTACCTGCTGTTCGACACCGTGAACGGCATCGGCGGCTCGCTCTCCATCGACCGGACGAATGGCACCATCTCCGGCTACACGGACCACGCCAGCGGCTGGGGCCCCGCGCCTCGCATGTACTTCTACGCCAAATTCAGCAAGGCGATCGCCGACTCGGCGAACGTCACGGGCCAGCGCGCCGTCACCTCGTGGGTGCGCTTCAACACCGTGGCGGGCGAGCAGGTGACGATGTCCCTGGCCACCTCCTTCCTCAGCGTGGCGCAGGCCCAGTCCAACCTCGCGCAGGAGATCGGCTCGAAGAGCTTCGACACCGTGAAGCAGGAGTCCCAGAACGCCTGGAACGCCGTGCTGGGCAAGATCGAGGTGGAGGGCGCCTCGGAGGATCAGAAGACCATCCTCTACTCCAACCTGTACCGGGCCTTCCTGTACCCGAACTCCGCCTGGGAGAACGTGAACGGCACGCCCACCTACGCGAGCCCCTACGCGAGCGGCAACCCGGTGAAGACGGGCAAGGTGTACGTCAACAACGGGTTCTGGGACACGTACCGGACCACCTGGCCGCTGTACACGCTGCTGGTGCCCACCCAAACGGGCCAGATGCTCGACGGGTTCGTCAACGGCTACAAGGACGGCGGCTGGGTCACCCGGTGGTCCGCGCCCGGCTACGCCAACATCATGGTCGGCACGAACTCGGACGTCATCTTCGCCGATGCCTACCTCAAGGGCGTGCGCAACTTCGACGTGTCGGCCGCCTACGACTCGATGCTGCGCAACGCGGCGACCTACAGCAGCGATCCGGCCCGGGGCCGCAAGGGCATGCAGCGCTCCATCTTCCTGGGCTACACCCCGCAGGACGTCGTGGGCGAGTCCACCTCCTGGTCCCTGGAGGGCTACCTCAATGACTTCGGCATCTCGCAGCTCGCCCAGGCCCTGGGAAAGAGCGAGGACGCCCAGTACTACCTGAACCGCTCGCTCAACTACGTCCAGCTCTTCTCGCCCTCGGTCGGCTTCTTCCGGGGCAAGAACGCCAACGGCAGTTGGAGGACCTCGGATGCGGACTTCAAGGCGAACCGCTGGGGCTGCGAGTACACCGAGGGCAACGCCTGGCACTACGCCGTGCTCGTCCCGCAGGATGGGCAAGGGCTGGCCAACCTCTACTCGGGCCGGAGTGGCCTGGCCAACAAGCTCGATGCGCTGTTCGAGGCCCCGCGCGACTACGACGTGGGCTGCTACGGCGGCGTCATCCACGAGATGAAGGAGGGGTACGACGTGAACATGGGGCAGTACGCCCACTCCAACCAGCCCGTGCACCACACGCCGTACATGTACAACTACGCGGGCACACCGTGGCGGACCCAGGAGCTCGTCCGGAACATCCTCAACACGCAGTACCAGTCGGGACTCAGCAACGGGTACGGCTACCTGGGTGACGAGGACAACGGCGAGATGTCCGCGTGGTACCTCTTCAGCGCCATGGGCTTCTACCCGGTCAGCATGGGCCGGCCCGAGTACGCGGTGGGTGCCCCCTTCTTCACGAAGATGACCGTGCACATGGAGAACGGCGCGAACCTCGTCATCAACGCCCCGAGCGTCAGCGACACGAACCGATACATCCAGAGCGTGACGCTGAACGGGCAGCCGTACACGAAGAACTACCTGCCGCACAGCGCGCTGGTGAATGGCGCCACGCTGGACTTCACCATGGGCCCTGCCGCCACGAACTGGGGCTCGGGGAGCAGCGATCTGCCCGCCTCCATCACCACGGGCACCTCCGTCCCGCAGCCGCTGGCCGATGTGGCCAAGGGCGGCACGGCGACGGCCAGTGCGGACAATGCGGCGAGCGGCGAAGGCACCGCGCAGGGCTTCGACGACAACTCGCAGACGAAGTGGCTCGCCTTCCAATCCACCCCGTGGATCCGCTACCAGCTCACGGGCGGGGCGAAGACGGTGAAGATGTACACCCTGACGTCCGCCAATGACTTCCCGGGCCGGGATCCGAAGGCCTGGACGCTCCAGGCCTCGAACGATGGCTCCACCTGGGTCACCCTGGATACGAGGACGGGCCAGGACTTCCCGTGGCGGTTCCAGACACGCGGATTCGCGCTGGCCAACAACACGCCCTACATTCACTACCGGTTGCAGATCAACGAGACCCACGGGGACTCGATCACCCAGCTCGCGGAGATCGAGCTGCTCGGGAAGTAGTGCAGGCGTTCACCCTCGCTTCTGGAAAGTGAGCAACACGTGATGATTCGATCCACTGTCTTCCGCATGGGCTCCTCGGCCCTGCTGGCCGGCCTGATGCTCGTAGGTACCGGTTGCAAGAGCGACAAGAAGCCCGAGGCGGCCGGGGACACCGCCGCCAAACCCGCCGGGGAGGCGCCCACGATTGCCCTGCTCCTGCCCGAGTCGAAGACGATGCGGTACGAGTCCTTCGACCGGCCGTACTTCGAGCGGAAGGTGAAGGAGCTGTGCGCGGAGTGCCGGATCATCTACAGCAACGCGGACCAGGACGCGTCCAAGCAGCAGAACCAGGCCGAGGCGGCGCTGACCAACGGCGCCAAGGTTTTGGTGCTGGATCCCGTGGATTCGCTCTCCGCGGCCTCCATGGTGGCGCGCGCCCGCCAGTCGAAGATCCCGGTCATCAGCTATGACCGGCTGATCCTCAACGCGGACGTGGACTACTACATCTCGTTCGACAACGAGAAGATCGGCAAGCTCCAGGGCCAGGCGCTGGTGGACAAGCTCAAGGCGGATGGCAAGGGCAAGGGCACCGTCGTGGTGATCAACGGCTCGCCCACGGACAACAACGCCAAGCTGTACAAGAACGGCGCGCACAGCGTCATCGACGGCAGCGGCCTGGTGATCGGCGCCGAGTACGACACGCCGGACTGGAGCCCGGACAAGGCCCAACAGCAGATGGAGCAGGCCATCACCAAGCTGGGCAAGGACTCCATCGTGGGCGTGTATTCAGCCAACGACGGCATGGCGGGCGGTGCGATCGCCGCGATGAAGGCGGCGGGCTTCAACCCGCTGCCCCCCGTCACGGGCCAGGACTCGGAGCTGGCCGCCATCCAGCGCGTCGTCGCCGGCGAGCAGTACATGACCATCTACAAGGCCATGAAGCTGGAGGCCGAGGCGGCCGCCGAGGTGGCGGTGGCGCTCGCCAAGGGAGGCCAGCCTGCCGCGGACAAGGTCAACGGCAAGGTCAACAACGGCCAGAAGGACGTGCCCTCCATCCTCCTGACGGCGGGCACCGTCACGAAGGACAACGTGAAGAGCACGGTGGTGGCCGACGGCTTCTGGAAGGCCGAGGAGATCTGTTCGGGCGCGTACAAGGACGCCTGCGCGTCCGCCCAGGTGCAGTAACCCCCGGAGGGGGTGCCGGCGCACTGTGCCGGCACCCTCTTCCCAGGACTTCATCTCCCAACATGAGATAGCGCAGTGGGTGGGGCACAGCGCGCTCAGTAGTACACGCCGTCCAGCTTCTCGATGACGGCCCGGATGGCTTCCGGGGTGGTGTCATACCGCTTCGCGAGTTCCGGAGCTGAGTACGTCACGGCTACCATCGGAACCGGGCTCTCCGCGAAGCCCTCCACCACGACGGGCCCGATCCTCGAGGGCCAAGACAGGGTGCTCAGCTCGCGCCCCCTGCTCACGGGATCGAAGATGGTGAAGCAAGGCCACCGTGGGAGGCGTAAGGTGTTGACGTCGCACGCGAGGAAGCGACATCCGTGCAATCGCGCCTCGGAGAAATCACAATCAACAATGCTTCCCTTGCCAGGAGCATATGGCAATTCCCCAAAGTCGTTCCCAATCAGGTGCCCCTTGAAACGGCAGCCCTGCAAGTGAGCTGTTTCCCAGCGGAAGTTGCTGAGTGGTTTCTTGAAGATGAATTCGCAATCCACGAAGCGCGCTTGAGGAATGATCAAGTCGCGCGCGGCCATCCCCAGCTTGAGTGTACAATCGCTGAGCGTCAACTCGGGGCCTAGAAAAAGAATGACCTTGGAGCCGAATTCAAGCTCCTCCTGAACGAGTGTCATGTGTTCAAGGTTGACTTGGGTCAATTTCTGCTGCCCTCACGCATCAGAACGGAATCATTCGAAAGAAACTTTTCGCCAGTCGTCGCCCGTGCAGCTCCAGGTGAGGTCGGCCGGATTGGTCAGCTTCTGTTGGTAGGTGATCTCCACGGCCACGTTGAAGGCCAGATCTTGAATCTCGTTGAGGAATCGAGAGTCAACGTTGCCCCCACTGTATGATACTGGTCTGCATTCCTGCATCCGAGCGGGCTCTTGGTCTGGGAGAGTTCGTAGGCATCCCAGAAACCGTAGTATTTGTAGGCCACGGCTCGGCTGGAGCCATCCGAGATGAGCCAATTCGTTCCATCAGGCACGGACAGGCTGCCGTTCAAGGTTTGCGGCGACCCTGGCAAGCTGTAGCCGTTCTGCCGGACCTTCCATGAGCCGCATCGTAAGGGATGTATCAAGGCCCCGGGCGCCATCAGGTGCTTCGGGGCTTTCTTTTTCGGCCGAGGCTGCGAGGGGCAGCCGGACGAGCTGGCCGCGCTCGTGGCGCTGGACCTTGAGCTTGGCCACCTCGGCACAGAGTGCCTCCAAGCCCTTCACCAGCCGCTTGTGCGTGCAGTCGGCTGTAATACAGGGCGCCAGGCGCGGGCGCTCGCCCGTTCGCGGGCGCGTTCGGCCGCTTCGGATCCTCTTTCCCAGCCGATGGAGTCTTAAGGGTGAAACTGCGGTAACGTGGGGGCGAGTAACACGCGGGGGGCGCAGGGACGAGCAGCCGAAGCGCACTGCCCCCTCGTCGCGTAACCCGAATAAGGAGGCAGAGACCATGAACGGCTTCTGGGGACCTTTCAAGCAGCAGCCCAACGTGCTGATCTTGCTCACGGACCAACAGCGTACGGCGCAGTACCTGCCAAAGGACTGGGTGAAAACGAACCTGCCCAACTTGTGGGCGCTAATGCGAGGCGGTGTCCAATTCCCCAACGCGATGACGAGCACCACGGCCTGCTCTCCTTCGCGGGCAACGCTCTGGACCGGCACCTTCCCCATGATCAATGGCGTGGACAGTGTGGGAGCCACCCTGAACATGAAGGCGCATCCCAACCTGACCACCCTGGGGTTGGCTCTGGCGAGCTACGCCCCGAAAGGCATCACCTACGATATCGCCTTCAAGGGCAAGTGGCACCTGAACAAAAGCTTTGAGAGCGGGCAAACCCTCGCGCAGCAGCAAGAGGACGCCGATCGCGCAAAGCAGCTTTCAGACAATAACGCCATGCAGTCCACGTATGGTTTCCCCGGGTGGACATCGCAGGACTTCGGCACCGCCATGGCGATGGAGCTCGGCGGATGGAAGAGCGGGCCAGTGACCATCCCCGAAGCCACGATCAACACGATGGGCGCCGGCTACGGGGGGAACGACGCGCGGGTCGCGACGGGCACGAGCTACGTGACCAAGACCGAAAGCAACCCCAATGGCACGGTCGACAGCGCCAAAGACTGGCTCGCGGCGCGGGCCGGCAAGAGCGACCCGAGCAACCCCTTTTGCCTCATCGTCTCGCTGCTCAACCCCCACGACATCTTCGCGTCGCCAGCGGGCTATACCTCGGCAGGCTACCTGCCCATTGCGAGCGGTCCAAACAAGGGCAAGCTGCCCTGGCAAGTCGCTCCATTCACGGACATCACGACCCTGCCGGACAGCTACGATCTGAGCGCGGACCAGCTCGCAAACAAGCCATCCATGCAGGGCAACTACCGCTGGACGGCGGCCCAGGGCGCGTCGGAGGAGGCCGAGCGCCGCGCTGCGGCCCTCGATTACCTTCGCTTCTATGCCTACCTGGAGACGCTCTCTGACGCGCTCCTCGGGGAGGTGATATCCGCGCTAACCGGCGATATGGCGGCGAACACGCTGATCATCCGCCTGGCCGACCATGGCGAGATGGGCATGTCCCAGGGCGGCATGATCGAAAAGGAGCACCAAGCGTACAACGAGACGCTGCTGGTCCCGATGGTGTTCAGCAACCCGGGCCTACCCCAGGCCGCCGTGTGCACCGGCTTGGCGGGTCTTATCGACGTGCTGCCGACCCTGGTGGAGATCTGCCAGCTCAGCGTCCCCGAAGGCATCCTGCTTCAGGGCACGAGCGTGGCTCCCGCTATCATGGCCGGCGCCTCGGGGAGCACCTATCACCAGCTACAGTTCGCGACCAATGACAGCGGCGTGGAGATCCGGGCCCTGATCGATGATAACAAGTACAACGCCAAGTACGTGGCCAGCTACAATGGGAGCTCCTGGCAATGCGAGCTCTATGACTTCAGCTACGACCCCAGCCAGAATACCCCGTGGCCGTCGGAGATCATCAATCAGATTCCGGTGAACGGCCTGCAAGACGGCGGCTACGCCTCTTCTCAGGCCACCCAGGCGACCTGGAGCGCCATGCATGCGGCTCTCACGAGCGCGATGCAGGCTACGAATACGACGCCCCCGGGCTGGCCGGCGACCCCGCCGTCCGTGATTCCGAGCTAAGCGTCGGCTCTCAGAATGATCAGCAGCGCGGTGGCGTTCTCACCTTCGCCGGTGATGGGGGATTGGAAACGATCTGCGGAAAGCGCGGGATTCCGATCGCGGGGAGCGCGAGGAAGCGCGGGTTTGCCCCCGGCGGTGTGAGGATCGAGGTCGGATGAAAACTGGCGCGGTGTGAAGATCGCGGCAGGGCCCCCGGGAGCAGGCAAGGGAGACGGGGCAGCCGTCGTCGAGGGCTCCCCAGCCTGGGCCGGTGAAGCGCGCGCGTCGGACAGCTCCAACCCGAGCCGGTGGGGCTTGAGAGGGTGGCAGCCGTCATCGCGGGCTCCCCATCTCAAGCTGGCGGAGGCGCACGTCAGACAGCGCCAGCTCGTCCCCGTGCCACGCGACAGGGCGGCAGCCGCCGTTGTCTGGGCGTCATACCGGTTATTTTGCGACGCGCCCTAACGGCCGCGCTGACCGCGATCGAAATCCCGCGCTTCACGCGGATCGTCTCCACTTTGACCATCGCGAGCGGCGAGTCTGCGTCTTCGCCTGCACTGTCGACCGGCTCAAAGCGGCGGGTTGTTCTGCATGGAAGCGGCGGCAATCGACTACCACGTCGCGCCGTCCCGTCGAGACCCACGTCTTCCAGAATTTCGACGGGAGGGCGGTGTTCCGCGCAGACTGGTCGTCCCGTCCCGCACCGCCTCGTACCGTTTCGAACCGCGCCCTCGGGGAACAGGAAGGGAACAAGGCCGCAGGGACGAATTCAGAGAGCAATTATTGAGCTGCGCTTTGAGGCACCTGCTCAGTGTTATTTACCCAGCCATAAACTGTGTTGATGTAGGTCGCCTTTTTGCCGCAACCTTCAACACCCACGGTACCGACAGGATCACCGATGAATGCAGTCGAGCTCTCAATTTCATGCAGGACCAGATCCTGCTCGGGGCAGCTCAACTCAAATGCAGCCTTCTTGACGCCCTTGTTCCGGAAGCTCTGCATTGTGGTTGTGCACCCCGCGACGACTACGGCCAGGAAGAGAACAATGTAGCGGGCGTTCATGTTGCCTCCGTTCATTTTATTGCGAGGCGAGATAGGTGAATGGTCCGGAAAAAGCAAGGTCTCCGACGAGAGCGTTGTGTCGCAGGGGTTTCCCACCACCAGTCCCTCCGATGCGCCTGAGGGGAACAGGGGAGGAACAAAAAAAGGCCCCCGGATCGCTGCGTGCATATAGGCAGGATAGAAGCCATGTGGAGGGTGAGGGCAGGAGCGGAGGTGTCGTGGAGGGCCGCTGACAGGGGCCGCCACGCCAACACCCGCCGCCGGCCTCCACACCTCGCACAGGCGAACACCTCACTCCCCTCTCTCGCTTCCTCGGCTGGGGAGAGCAACGACGGGTAACCAAACAAGAGAAGAGCCAATGAAGTCACCTGACTGGTGCGTTCGAGCCAGGAGCGAGCTACTCTTGCTCGCCGTGACCAGCCCACTCCCTACCTTCGAGGCGGAGATCGAACGGTATCTCCGCACTGGCCGCTTCGGCAGCTACAAGGTATGGGAGGGATTGCAGAAAGCGCCAGAGACCGCTTCCGAAGCTGTAGAAGCAGCTCTCGTGCGCGAGGTGCGCTGCCGCGTCGGAGATCGCGCGCCGCGAGCGCTCCCTCGAGAGGAGACCGCGACGCTCGCGCGGAAGAAGATCGCGCCGATGGTGCGCGGCTTGTTCCCGCCAGAGGAGCAGGAGGCCGTGCTGTCGGCCCTCGAGCAGTCCGTGTTCTTCGTCGACGGTGAGAACATCGAGCGGCTCTTGTGCGAATGCACCTCCCACGACGAAGCCTGGGTTCTCGCGAACCTCTACCTCGTGAGCGCGGGCGCGGAGCCACTCGGCCAGTCCAGCCTCACAGACTCGGTCGTCTATAGGGCCGACGGCCGAATCTACGTACTCCCGCGCTACCTCGTCGAGAAGACCGCCTTCGCGGATGCCCTGGTCTACGAGGCGGCTCTTGACCTTCTCTTCCGTCGCTTCGGATACGACAACGGTCATTGGAGGCAGTTCGAGGCCTTTGCCTCCTCGTGCGAGGCCTATGCGTGCATCCTCGAGCGCGAGGGGACCGCAGCGGAACGAATGCAGATCGCGCGGGAGTACGGGTCGAGACCGCACACCTCGGCCAGGCGCGCGGACCCGAGGGAAGTGGCCGAAATCGTCCGGGAAGCCGTGGCGACCCCGAACGGTTGGGAGATCATCCTCGCTCACCACGCGGTGGTCAGGCAGCGGAAGGACATCGGCGCGCCGCTCACCGCGTTCCGCGCATCGCTGGCGATCGCCGAGCGCCTGGCCCAGCAAGACCCGGGCAATTCCCAATGGCAGCGCGACCTCTTCCTCAGCCACCACCAGGTGGGCGACGTCCTGCTCGCGCAGGACGATACCGAGGGAGCCCTGAGCTCCTTCCAGGCCGCGCTGCCCATCGCCGAGCGCCTGACCCAGCAGGACCCGCACGATTCCCTGTGGCAGTACCACCTCGGCTTCAACCACAGGAGGGTCGGCAACGTCTTGCTCGCGCAGGGCGACACCGAGGGAGCCCTGCACTCCTTCCAGGCCTCGTTGGCGATCGCCGAGCGCCTGACCCAGCAGGACCCGGACCACACCGGTTGTCAACGCGAACTCTCCTTCAGCCATGAAGAGGTCGGTAGGGTCTTGCTCGCGCAGGGCGATACCGAGGGAGCCCTGCGCTCCTTTCAGGCCTCGCTGCTGATCGATGAGCGCCTGACCCAGCAGGACCCGGGCAATTCCGAGTGGCAGCGCGACCTCGGCCTCAGCCACAAGAGGGTTGGTAGGGCCTTGCTCGCGCAGGGCGACAGGGAGGGAGCCCTGCGCTCCTTCCAGGCCTCGCTGGTCATTGCCCAGCAGCTTGCCCAACTGGACTCGGACAATTCCGAGTGGCAGCGCGACCTCTCCATCAGCCATGAACAGATCGGGCACATCCTGCTTGAGCAGGGCGACAGAGAGGGCGCCCTGCGCTGCTTCCAGGCCTCGCTGGCGATCGCCGAGCGTCTTGCCGAGCAAGAGCGGGGCGACTCCGAGAGGCAAGAGGACGTCGCCAGGTTGTGCTTCAATCTCGCTCTAGCCAGCGGACCCGACGAAGCGCGCCCACTCCTCGAGCGCGCCCGCGCCCTCGTCCTCGATCTCTCCGCGGCTTCCCGCCTGACCCAAGAGCAGGAGCAGTGGCTCGCCGCCATCGACGATGGCCTGGCCTCAATCCCTGCCAAGTGAAGCGGGATGGACTTTGCCGAGGTGATCAGCACAAGGCGAGCGGCGCGGTAGCTCACCTCGCTGGGCTACCGCCACGGCTTCCCACGCCTCTCCGCCTCGGCCAGGTCCACCCGGACGTAGCTGCGCCCTCGACCATCGAGCCCGACCCACAGCGACTCGGGCGTCGTCACGTAGGTGTGCGTGCCGGCCCACTCGGTTCCTCGTTGCAGCAGCGGATCGATGTCGAAGCTGATCGGCTGCCGTCCCGGCGAGATCAACCCGAGATGATCGCCCCAGTGCACCCACAGCCCGCAGTCCGCGCGTTCGCCAAAACCCCAGGGCCGCGCCAGCTTGCGCAAGGCCGTGAGGGTCGTCGACTGCTCGCCGCCCTTCGCCAGGTAGCGCCGGATCTCCAGTTGGTCCGGCTTCACGTCCCAGTGCTCGACCAGCTCGATGAAGTCGTTGTCCCGGGTCAGCAGCCACTTCGGCTCGAGAGCGCTGTTGCCGGGCGGGGGGAGAGGTAGACGTTCGCTCCGAAACCATCGCCGGCGAGCACCGTGTGCTTCTGGATTCCGCTGTCGGTGATCTCGTAGGCGACGAGGGCGGTGATGGGGAAGCACGTGACGTACTCGCATTGCTGCCCTGGATACTTCGGCATCGCGAAGATCGCGCCGCGCCGCGATTCGTACACGCGATAGGCGAAGTCCTCGTGGAACAGCATCTTCGGCTCGGAGCTCCCGTCGAGTGACATCCGCCAGACCTACGTCGCGGTGCTCGAGTAGTAGAACCGGAGCGGCTCTGGAGGGGTGCCGTGGGGAGGCGACTTGACCTCGCCATCCAGCATGACCAGGACCTCACGGCCGTTCGGCAGGAAGAACATGTCATCGACATGGTACTTGTCCATCTGCACCGATCCCCCCGCCGGGTTCGACGGCTTCGGGATCGTCACGTGCCGCGCGCCGTCGAAGAAATGGATGAAGGGATCCGTTTCCCAGGCCGCCAGGATGCGCCCGCAGTCGTCCCACTCCACCCGGTAGAGGTTGTCCTTCGGGATCGCGTGCAGGGTCCGCCAGCGCTTCTCTCCATTCCGGAGCACGCGCAGGGCCCCGCCGCCGAACGAGACCAGACCGTCAGGCATCTCGAACTCCCTCCGACCGCGCCGCGGCCCTGGACGAGAAAACCCCGAGCGCTGCTCCCCTCGAGAAGCGGCCATCGCGGTTGCGGTAAAGCAAGTCGTACGCGGTCGAACGTCTCCTCACCCATGTTACGGGGGGCGCCGGACGGGGCGCTTCCGCTGAGCGGCGGGTTGCATCTTCAGCGCAACACCCACGAGCGCGGTGAGGGCGGGGAGGAGCTCGCGCCCGAGCTCGGTGAGCGAGTATTCCGCCGACGGTGGGCTCGTCAACAGAGGCGTCCGGGTGATGACGCCCCGGTCCTGGAGGTCGCGGAGGCGGGCACTCAGGACACGCGCGGAGATGCGAGGGATGTCCTTCCGGAGCTCGCTGAAGCGACGCGGCTGCTGGCTCAGATACCAGATCACGTGAGGCGCCCACGCGCCGCCGAGGAGTTTCACTCCCTCGTCGATCGGGCATGCGGGCGGGATGACGGCCTTGTTTTTTCGGACGCGCAGCGCCATTTGAGTATCTCGCGAGTTACCACAATCGCGTGGTAACTATGAGTTACCACCTGGAACAGCTGCTTTCGCTCGTTATCTTCCGGTCGTTGGCGTGCTTGCTCAACGAGAAAGGGAGAGCGCGATGCGAGTGTTCGTTACGGGAGGTTCGGGATTCGTCGGCGCAGAGCTCGTTCCAGAGCTCATACGCGCGGGGCATCGTGTGCTCGGTCTCGCACGGTCCGAGGCGTCGGCGCGTACACTGCGGGCCGCGGGAGCCGAGGTGCACGAGGGCAATCTCGCGGACCTCGACGGTCTCCGTCGCGGTGCCGTCGCGGCGGACGCCGTGATCCACGCGGCCTTCGATCTCGACCTCGCCGACTGGGCGAAGGGTGGCGAGGCGGACCGGCGGGCGATCGAGGCGCTCGGCGCCGCGATCGCGGGCTCGGAGCGCCTCCTGGTCGTCACTTCCGGCGCATTCGCGATCGGTGCTCCTGGCGTTGCGAGCGAGGAGGATGGAGCGCGGGCGGGTGGGCACCCGCGAGTGACGGAGCAAGCTGCCGCGGAGGCCTCGGCGCGCGGAGCGCGGGTCGCGCTCCTCCGGCTCGGTGTCGTGCACGGTGACGGCGACCGGCACTTCTTGCCGGCGCTGATCGCGCTCGCTCGCGCGAAGGGGATCTCCGCCTACGTCGGAGATGGCGCCCAGCGCTGGCCGCAGGTCCACGTCCGCGATGCGGCGGAGGCGTACCGGCTGACGCTCGAGCGAGGCGCGGCGGGCGCCCGTTATCACGCAATCGCCGAAGAGGGGGTCGCGGTCCGGGAGATCGCCGCCGTCATCGCGCGGAAGCTCGGGATTCCTCTTGTCGCGCAGTCACCGGAGGAGGCCGCGGCGCATTTCGGAGTGCTCGCGCCATTCGTGAGCGCGGACCGGCCGACGACCAGTGCCCGCACCCGTGAAGAGCTCGGCTGGAGCCCGCACCACCCCGGGGTCCTCGAAGATCTCAAGGCGGGAAACTATTTCACGCTTCCCGCGTGACCTCAGATCACAGCATGCAGGTGGGAGCGGTGTACGTCAGGATGACCAGCCCGGCGTTGCCACCCCCCGTGGAGCCAGTGCCCGCTGCGGCCGGAAGGGTCGTAGCAGTCGACCACGTGTTGGCACCGAGCCCGTCTCCGTTGCCGCCGGCCGAGCCGCCCGCAGTGCCACCGCCACCTACGATAGTGCCGAATCCAACGCCACCGTTGAGCCCAATTCCACCGCCGGTCTCGACATTGTGACCCCCAGCGCCGGCGGTACCGGCCGTGGGGTTGGCGCTGTAATAGTTCTGGGAGGCGCTGGTGACAGGGACTCCCAACGTCCCGGAGTCGGCGCTCCACGCAAAGGTGAGGGCCGCGCTCTCGGGGTCGTGGGCACTGACGACCAGCTCCACCGTGCCGTTGACGGCAACGGTGTCGGTGGATTGGTAGAGCTGATCGATGATGGGGGGCATGGTGGAGATCTGAGGCAGCCCGATGTTGATGCCCAACTGACCTGTCGTGCTCCCACCGCGTCCATCGTTCAAACTCACCGTCACCTTGCATACCCCGCTCGTGGGAGCCGAGGCCGGAGCCGTCCAGGTGGGGCTCTTGACGGTGGTGTCGCGTGAGCTACGCCGCGAAGCGCTCCCGGATCGCCGCGGCGCCCCCGCGCTCCAGCCATGCATCGAACGTGAGCAGGTCCGGCGCCAGCCGCCGCAGCGCCGGGATGTCCGCGTTCCCGATCACCCGCTCCTCATCGAGCATCTTCACGAGCTTGTGCAGCATCGGGCTCTGCGCGAGCACCTCTGGTGGAAACCGGGCGTAGGAGATGGACGTCCCGGTGGCCCGGCTGATCTTCTCCGCGAGCTGCTTGCCGGTGAGCGAATCTCCCGCCAGCCCCAGCGTGGTCCCCACGTACGTGCGTGGATCCGCGAACACGCGTGCCGTCAGCACGCCGATGTCCTCCCCCGCGATGAACTGCATGGGCTGGTCCGGACGCATGAAGAACTGGAGCCCGCGCGGGGTCAGGCCAAAGTTCGGCACCAGCAACAGCTCCATGAAGGTCCCCGGCCGCACGATGGTCGCGCGGAGGCCGCTCGCCCGGACATGCTCCTCGATGCGCCACTTGCTCTCGAAGTGGCCCACGCCCGTGCCGGACCGCAGGCCCAGCACCGAGGTGTAGACGAAGTGATCCACACCCGCGGCCTTCGCCGCGTCCGCGATGTCCATGCCGAAGCGGACCTCGTCGTCATCCGTGACGCCGTAGTGCTGCTGCCCCGAGCTGGGCTGGATGCTGAAGACGCCGTACGCCCCCGCGACCGCCCGGTCGAGTGACGCGCGGTCCCCCATGTCTCCACGCACCAACTCCACGCCCGCCGCTTCCAGTGCTCGGGCCTTCGCGCTCGACGGGTCCCGCACGAGCGCACGGACCCGCCAGCCGTCCTTCAACAAGGCCCGCGCCGTCGCGCCTCCCTGCTGTCCTGTCGCTCCCAGCACCAACACGGCCTCGCTCTTCTTCGCCATCAGGTCCTGCCTTTCTCCTGTCAAACGGAGGGTTGCTCCGGTTAAATACGGAGCTAACCTCCGTTTTTCAAGTGAAGGCGCAGCCCACCAGGAATCCACCGGTCGAGGACACGAAGGGCGGAGCCCTGCGCGCGGACGCGCGGCGCAACCGGGAGCGGCTGCTCGCGGCGGCGCATGTCGTGTTCTCCGAGCGTGGCGCGAACGCGTCGCTCACCGACGTGGCGGAGCAGGCGGAGGTCGGCATCGGGACGCTCTACCGGCACTTCGAGTCGCGGGAGTCGCTCCTCGCCGCGACGTGCGACGAGCGGCTCCTGACGCTCGCGAAGGAGAGCCGCGAGCGCTCGAAGGCCCTGCCCCCGCTCGAAGCGCTGCGCGTCTTCCTGGCGGAGTTGGTGCACTCCGCGGGCATGTACAAGGGGCTCGCGGCGGCGCTGGGCATCGTCCTCAGGAACCACACCGCGGGCTGTGACGCGACGACGGCCGAGGGACAGCGCCTGCTGGAGGCGGCCCAGCACGCGGGCGAGGTGCGAAGCGACATCCTCCTGGATGACGTGGTGTGCATGGCCATGGCCATCTCCCTCGCCGCCGCGGAGAACGCCTCGGACCCCAAGCGCATCCCCCGCCTCACCGAGATGTTCTTCGACGGGCTGCGCTCCCGCCCCGAGCCGCGCGGCGCACGCCGCCGATGACTCCGATGCGCCGAGTACGTCTTGCGTGGGCGGCGGCAACGGCTCGAAGCGCACGCCGCCCTCCCACGGCACGAAGACGCCGTCCGGCACCAGCGAGTGGAAATAAGGAGTCACTTGCAAGGCGGAGCCGAAGAACTGGATGAACGACACGGCCCCGGCCTGCCCACCGCGCAGGCCCTGCCGCCGTGCCGCTCCACATACCGGGGCAGGCCGCGCCCGACCTCGCTGGCTTCCGCCAGCAATGTGGCCAGGTTCTCCCGCACCGCTCCATACAGCACCGTCCCCTCCGGCTGCCTTCGCCGGTACGCCCACACGTGCGTTCCCACCTACCCCTCCCCAGCCACACCTCGCCAGGGAACACGCTACCGTTCGCCTCCCACGGGCCCCCGTGGAGCCCCTGCCTGCTTGTGGGATCGGGGCCTATAACAGCAGTTGGAGGCGGCAGGTTCGATTCCCGCCGCCTCCACATTTTTACGGCGTGATCACGGGTGGTTAGCAGCCCCTTCCATCCGTGTTGCGTCAGTGTTGCGTGCCGGCGCAAGGGGCAGGTCGAGAACACCGACCGCCTCTCGCCGGGTGTCGGGGCTCAGGTGGGCGTAGCGCTCGGTCATCTCGATCGTGGCGTGCCCCATCAGCTCCTGGATCACCTTGAGCGGGACGCCACGCATCGCAAGGTGGCTGCCGTAGGTGTGACGCAGGTCGTGCCAGCCGATCCGCCCCTCCTCCCGGCCAATGCCCGCCCGCTTGAGGGTGCGGCGAAGCGGCGACTCCATCTTGCCCGCCGTGAGTGGCTGGCCGTCGTCCTGGCAGAAGACGAAGCGCCCGCGAAGGTGCCGGTGTCCCTTGAGCGCATCCACCGCCGACTGCGGCAGCTCTAGGGTCCGCTCGCGCCCGCCCTTCGGCAAGCCTTCCACACCGCGCCAGATCGACCGACGCACGGTGAGGACCCCCCGCGAAAGGTCGAGGTCGGCCCACTGAAGACCGATCAGCTCCCCCTGCCGCAGGCCCGTCTTGAGCGCCACGAGCAGCAGCACCCGCCACTCAGGCTCGGCTGCGTCGATCAGCCGCTCGGCTTCCTCGAAGGTGAGGAAATCGAACTTGGGCTTGGGCAGCTTGCCGAAGAGCTTCACGCGCGGAGCCTGCTGGATGACCTTCTGCTCTTCCGCGAGGTTCAGCAGTTTGCTCAACGCCGACAGCACGTTGTTGATCGTCTTGAGGCTCAGGGGCTTCGGCAGGACGTCGGCGCGCTTCCGAATGGCTGCCAGTGTGGGGGCTTCCTTCCGGGCGCGAGCCGCCGACCTCTTCTTACGCATGGCCGCCTTGAAGTCTTCGATCTCGGCGGGCCCGATGCTTGCGAGTGCCATCTCGCCGAAGAACGGCAGCAGGTGATCGTCGAGGATCTGCCGCTTGCTCACGACACTTGAATGCTTGTTGTTGTTCTCGCTGTAGGTGAGGAATCGCGCGGCGAACTCCGCCAACGTGACGCGATCCTCGCTCTTCTTCTCCTTTCCGAAAGTCCCGTTCAGGAGTGCGTGCCGCAGCTCGCGCTCGTATTGCTCAGCACCGCGACGGGTCTGCACGGGCGACACCTTCGTCACCCGCTCGATCCGCCCGTCGGCATGCTCAAATACGATGTCTGAGCCTGCCCCGATTTTGTGGACACCCCTGATGAGTCGAAACACGAGAGGATGTGTCCCATGGAACGAAGGAAGAGACGGAGCTTCACGCCCGAGTTCAGGGCGGAGGCAATCCGGCTGG
>NZ_JAHXBF010000019.1 GCF_020103695.1 Hyalangium versicolor | reverse complement strand
CCGCAGTGCGCTTTGACGTCAGCATCCGAGGCAAGAGCCCAGTGCGTTAGCAGCGCACGCTGGGATCTGTGCGGGGGGCGGCCCGAGTCGATGAGGCGAAGGGCCGTCCCTACCGCGACCGGATTCTACTCCTCCCCAACCAAAGCGCCGTAAGAAGCTGTCGAATGTCATGGCAGGTTGGGCGGGGTCAGCCATGCGGCCTCCCAGATTTCATGTGACGGTCATGGGGACCAAAGTGGGATAGGCTAGGCCATGGGCTGGAGACTTCAGGATGTTGGGGTGCTGTGTGCTATAGGGAGCATCCTGGCGTGCTCGAGTCCCAACCCCAACCTGCGCGCGACCCGCCTGCCGGACGGAAGCATTGAGGTAAAGGGGCCACTGGCGGGCCCCTTCCCAACGCTGGAGGCACTGGCCATGAACGCGTGTGCAATCGTGACCAGTCAACCCGGCGCGTCAAGCGGTGTATATGGGTTTGAGTATTGCGCCCTGAACTACTACTCACCCCGGGAGAAGGCGTACTTCCTCAGCTACCTCTCCGATTTCAAGAACAGGCCAGACACGACTACCAAGACCTGTGCGCTCCCCAATTTGCTGGATGACCCTGGCCATAGAGACGCAATCATCGTCGGCGGTTCTCATGGACATCCCCACAACCGACGCTTTTCCAGATCTGACTTGAGCATCTGGTCGAACTGGAATCCCACTCGTTTCAAGGGCAAAACCACCGAGCAAATATGGGATCGCCATCTCATGCTTTTCTACCGCGAGAGGACCGGCGAATGCAGAACCTACCTGTACAACCAGTCAACGCGAATTGTTTATGCTCTGCGCAATGACAAATGGGTCGCTATCGGCAAAGCCTACAATGACATGGGGGATATCCAGATGCTCGAAGGCCAGGATTGGCTGCCTTGAGCAGGGGTATCACAGCAAGGAGTGCGGAAGCGAATCGCAATCGCAGGGCCTACTGGCAACCTCCCACCGAGGCGAAGCGACATGAGGCTTCTTCTTCCTTCTCTACTCTGTTGCGCCAGTCTGCTGGCGGGCTGCTCTTTCTTTGGGTACTACAAACAGGAGAAGCCAATCTGGGCCCCCCCTGAAGAGGGCGCCAAGGTTCAGTTCTTGAACTCATTGGAGGGAGGATCCCGGCTGACGGGGCCCATGATGGCCGCCTTGAAGGTAGCCATGGATGACTACCTTCCTCCCAGCGTCGGGGCTGAGGACCAGAAGTATCCGGCTGGCAAGTGCTTGGTCCAATGGAAGTACATCAACGTCTCGGTCTTCCAGGCCAGCGATGATCTCTTCTTCGTTCTCTTCATTCCGGATCTCTCCCATTGCGGGCCCGGGTTCATCGAACTGGACGCGGGCGCTGAGTACGCCATTGATGGTAAGGGGCGCATTCTCGCCAAGCAGTGACCCGTTTGTTTTCGTGGCCAACCCTGCCCAGGTGGGGTGGGCTGCTAGTTTCAAGCTTGGGCCGTGGGGACCTGATTCCCAGAGCGGAACTCGGCGGCACAGTCTAGGAGCCGGTGGATGGCGGCCTCGTGATCGCCGGAGGCTGTCTGGAGGAAGGCGTCCTCCCAAGTATGTCCCGGGGGAACGCGGCCGGTGTCCTGAAGCCAGCGCTCGAAGCGCACGTACTCCTCGTCCTTCAGTCCTGCCAGGGAGAGGCACAAGCGGTAACCGTCGATGTACCCAGCCATGCGCTCCACGCGCGCCTCGCCGATGTACATGAGGATGCGGCCCACGCGGCGGATCTCCAGCAACTCGTCCAGGGTGGGCACGGGAGGTTGGGTGGGCCGCATTGCCGACGGTCTGCCCAGCCGACTTCGCTCCTCGGTGTTCAAGGGCATGGCCGCGAGTTCCGCGGGGGACAGGCTGCGGAACTCGGCCACGTAGTCGAGGTACTTGCGGACCGCGCGGGGGTGATCGCCATCAAACTCCCGCAGGTAGGCCTCTGCCCAACCTTCAGCGGGCCACGCCTTCTTCACATCACGCAGCCAGAGGCCAAACAGGTGGTCCTGACCTTCATCCATGCCGAGGTGATACATACACTGCCAGTACCCGCCCGTGAAACACCTGAGCCGTCCCGCGTTCGGGATACCAATATACAAATAGGGCGGTGACTGGCGTGTCTGCATGTCGCTCCGGACCTGGAGGAGCGCTTCGACAAGGGTCGGTGGAGTCTTTGCCGCTGACAGTGATTGTTTCTGGCTCATGGCGACTCCACGACCTCCTCGACAATGGGCTTGAGGGCGCCGAGTCGGCTCATATAGTCGGCCCAGGGGAGACCCGCGGCACCGGTATAGGCGTCGTAGGCACGGCCATTCATGCGGACCAGGACGTGGAGCCCCGCGTTCGAGACATGTGCGTCCTTGCCATTCGCCAGTCGAAAAACGATGTCGAAATTGACCCGCTCGTTTGCAACCCGAGTCGTGAGTTTGACGTACTCTGGCGTGCCACCCAACCGGGTGAATACGGCATGGATGCTCCGAGCCACACCCTGGCACGCGCCTGGCGCCTGTTTGCTCGCGTCAAAGGCGGCCTTGAACCCGGTAAGCCACAGCGGCGCCTTGAGCCCCGTGGCAACCTCATAGGCCTGGATTGCTTCCGCCAGTTCTCCGCGCGCGAGATGCGCCAGCACCTTCGCTCGTGCCGAGTCTGTGATGCCCTGCACCTGCGACGCAGTGATGGCTGGCACCGATCCGTGAGCCCACTGTGGGCCCATCATGCACAGCAGCAGGAACCACCCCAGTATGTGCGGACGGAGCATTCCTGCGGATGCTAGCACTCAGCACACAAAGCCCCTACGACGTGCCAAGCCGCGTCAAAACCGGGAGACTTGACCTTGGGAGAGTCCCTCGCTTCAAAGTCGGGCCGCCAAAAACAAACGGGCCCGGGAACAAGTCCCAGGCCCATGCAGCGGAGGTGATGGGCCACTGCCCTCACCTCCCACCCACTCTCTGCTCAGACGCAGCTACTGCGACACGGTGAAGACCAGGTCATCGTGGTCATCGAACCCGCCCGTGCCGCACGCACCCGCGCTACCTCCATACCGGAAGCGCGCCCGCACCGCCTGCTGCGCACCGGCCGGCAGCGTGAACGTCGTCGACAGGATCTGCGCTCCCGACTTCGTCGGCGTCATCGTGCTCAACAGCGTCCACTGCGGACTGTTCGCGGTCGCCGTGCTGTACAGCTCCAGCCTGTCCGAGGTGTACGTGGAGAACGCCCACACCGTGGCCTCCACCTTCACCTGCTTGCCGGCCTTGAACGGCGTGCCGTCCACCGTGGACACCCGGAGCCGATCCACCGACTCGTCCGAGTGGTACACGCCCGTCGCCCCGTCCGAGCACGAGCCGTTGATCGTGTTCGCCTTGTTCGGCTCCGGCCCCAGGTTCGCCCGCCCGTTGAGCAGCACTCCCGAGTCGCACACCGCATTCGCGCTGCCGCACTTCGGTGCCTTCAACGCCGTGTCATACGTCGCCGTCGTGCTCGCGTTGCTCACTGTCACCGGGACGCTCGAGCTCGTGCCCACGTTGCCCGCCGCGTCGTAGGCCTTCACCACCAACGAGCGGCTGCCATTGCCCCCTGCCACCGTGTCCCACGCGTAGCTGTACGGCGCCGACGTGTCCGTGCCCTTCAGCACCCCGTTCACCCAGAACTCCACCCGCTTCACCGCCACGTCGTCCGCCGCGTTGGCCGTGATCGTCGCCGTCCCCGTCACCGTCGCCCCCACCGCCGGCGCAGTGATGAGCGCCATCGGCGGCGTGTTATCCCCTGCGGCCCCCGCAACCTCGCCCTTGGCCAGCTCCGCCATGAACGCCCCCGCAAGCTTCGAGAACTTCACCGCGTGCGTCGCCGTGCCCCCACTCTGAGCCAGCGTGTCCTCCGTCGTGTGGATGGTCGGGTTGTCCTGGTTCATCAACGCCTCGAACGGCAGCGAGGACGCAAAGCCGTTGTCCGTCCACGACACGTGGTCCGAGCACCCATAGCCGCACGCCGTGCTCGCCCACGTCCCAATCGTGTACGTGTCGATCAGGTTCGTCACGAACGCCGTCTGCGCCGCGTTCACGTGGTCCGTCAGCACGCCGAAGTCCACGCTCGAGCCATGGTAGTTCGTCATGTCCAACTGCAGCACTCCCACCACGTTCACCGCACTCGACTTGTACGACTCGGCGATCTCCTTGGAGCCCTTCAGCCCCACCTCCTCGGCCGCGTAGCCCATGAACCGCACCGTGCGCGCCGGCCGGTAGCCCGTCTGCATCGCCACCCGGATCACCTCCGTGAGCGACGCAATCCCCGACGCATCGTCATCCGCGCCCGGCGCCCGGCCGCTGCTCGGGCTGCTCCCGTTGATGGAGTCCAGGTGGCCGCCCAGCACCACCACCTCGTTGGGCAGCGTGGTGCCCGGGATGCTCAGGATGACGGACGGCTGGCTCCAGTTCGGGTGCGGGAACAGCGACACCGTCACGTCCGAGCGTCCCATCGCCACCGCCAGGCTCTCCCAGTGGGACTTCAGCCAGTTGGCCGCCTCCACACCTGTCGATGCCGTGTAGTAGCGGTTGTTGAAGTTCGACAGCGTGGTGATGGTGCTGCGGACGTTCGACTCCTGCATCTCGCCCAGTAGCACGCCCACCGTGGCCGCGTTGTCGATCGTATAGGTGACCAGGTTCTTCACCGGCACCTGGGTGCCCGCCTTCTCCTGCGCCTGCGTCGCCTCCTGCTCCGAGTCATGGGCAATGAAGCCGGCACACCGGTTGTACCGCTCGTGCATCACCCGGCCGATGACCGGCAGCAGGGACTCGCTCACCTTCAGCGCCACCACGCCGTTCTTCTCCACCAGCGGTGAGGGGGGCTCCTGCCAGCCCGCGCCGCGCAGCGCCTCCAGCACCGGCTCCAGGGTGTCCGCTCCGAGGGTGATCCATTGCTCGCGGTCCACGGCCGCCTGCTGCGCGATGGCGGGGACGGGCGTCGCAGCGTGCGCCAGCACCGGGGCAGCGCCCCAGAGCCACAGCGCCGCGGGCGCCAGATGCTTCATAGCCATGATTGCTCCTTCAGTGATGAGAGACCTCTGTCTCGGGCAACCCGAGAGGCCGTCGGCACTCTAGCGCGCGGGCCATGCGCTCCGCTCGGGCGGGAGGCCAGGAAAGAGAAGGGCCCCACACCGGACCGCGTGGCGCGGTGCGGTGGGGGCCCCGAGGAGGACCGCCGCGCTACGAGCTACAGGCGCGCGTCCGTCTCGAACTTCGGGATGGGGAAGTACTCAGGTACGTCTACTCCCAACACCGGGACCAGCTGGTCCAGCCTGTTGTAGTGGCGCATGTCAATCCACCGGTGTCCGCCCTCGAACAGCAGGGAGTAGCGCTTCTGCTTGAGCAGCTCGTCCAGGATGTTGGTGGAATCCAGGTCCGTGCGCGGCGCCAGCCCGCCCGAGGTGGTGCGGATGAAGTTGATGTCGTCCGCCGCGGCGGTGATGTTGGCGGGGGCGCCCAGTCCGATGTTCGCCTCGGCCCGCAGGAGGATGAGCTCCTCGTTGCGGATCACGGGCACCGGCGTGTCCTGGTTCTCATACAGAGCGAAGGCCAGGTCCGTCGTCACCGTGATACCGGCCGCCTCGTCCTTGAAGATGACCACCGCTTCATCCAGCGGCTTCGTCTTGCGGGTCACCCGATCATCGATCGTCGTACCGTCCGCTTTGCGGTCGGCGTCAGTGACGATCGCCTTGTTGGCGTAGAGCTTGTTGTTCCTGAGGCCGTTGGTCAGGTCTCCAGGTCCCGTGCCGAAGGAGTGGTACACCCCCAGCGTCAGCGGCTTCGTGGTGTCCAGGAAGGACTCCTGCAGCGCCGTCAGGGCCTCGCTGAAGTGGTTGCGGTACACCTGCACCCGCGCCAGGAGGGCCCGGTTGACGCGTATGAAGTTGGCCGGCGTCATGTCGATCTTCGGATTGTCGAAGTCCACGTAGCCGTTGCTGAGAGGGAAGGGGAACGCGTCTCCGCCCTTCTTCAGGTGCTCCTTCGCCTCGTCGAGCAGCTGGACGATATGGTCGAAGACCGCCTCTCTGCTCTCGATGGGCCCCAGCGGATCATTGATGCCCCCACCCACGTTGATGGGCGCCGTCTCACGGGTGTTGATGATGATCAGGAAGTCCAGCGCCTGGATCGTCTTGGCGAAACCCTGGATGGCCTCCTTCTCGGTGTCCGACATGCCGTTCACGTTCTGGAGCGCAATCAGCAGCGTGTTGGTGTTGCGGATGTTGGTATACGGGTTGGCCCAGTTGCTGCCACCGAAGGCAGGGCTGCCGGAATCCAGCGGGCCCTTCAGCATCTCGCTGACGTAGCGCGGGTCCGCCGGATCCAGGGTGAACGACTCGCGACCGAGGATGCCCAGCTGGGAGATGTAGCCAGTCTGGGCGCTGATTCCCGCGCGGTTGCCGATGAGCAGCCCCGTCGAGGCCGCGTAGATGGCGCTCGGCGTGGGCGTCTGCTCGAACGCATCCTGGGCGGGGTTGTTGAGATCCTCGACCTGGAGGCTGCAAGCCCCGAGGCCCAGGGTGGTGGCGCACAGCGCCACGAGCACCTGCTTCTTCATCATTCGAGTCCTCATGGCGTTAGAACCCCACATCGATGGACGTCCAGAAGCTGCGGCTGGGCGGGAAGGGGCCTACGTCGATGTTGCGGGCGATGGGCTGGTTGCCGAAGTTGCTGACCTCCGGATCCAGGCCCGAGTAACTGGTGAAGGTGAGCAGGTTGCGGCCGCTGACGCTCAGCCGCGCAGACTTCACCTTGGGGATGCGGTGCACGAAGGAGTCCGGCAGTTGGTAGCTGAACGTCACCTCGCGCAGCTTCACGAAGGTGGCGTCCTCGATGTAGGCCTCGATGCTGCCGTCCCGGTTCCAGGAGTCGAACCGCTCCTTGCCGCCCGAGTTCCAGTCCGGCGAGTTGGCCGTGGCGTCGAAGAGCAGGCGCGTCAGGTTGATGATGTCGCTGCCCTGCTGCCAGTCCACGAGGAACGAGAGGCTGAAGGCGTTGTAGCGGAAGGTGTTGGAGAAGCCCACGCGGAAGTCCGGCTCCGTGTCGCCCAGCTTCTTCTCCACGATGTTGCCGTTGGCATCCAGCGCGTTGCCGACGATCTGCGTGGCGGACTGGCCCTTCTGGATGCGGAAGGCGCCCAGGCTGGTGCCGAAACCGCCCGCGAGGAAGGACGTCACCGGCAGATCCGTCACCTTGCTGCGGTTGAGGGCGAAGGTGGTGTTGGACGTCCACTCGAACTGCTCGTTGGAGACGGGCTTGACCTGGAGCATCAGCTCCACGCCGCGGTTCCGCAGCGCGCCGCCGTTGATGTAGTGCGTGCCGTAGCCCGTCGAGGGCGCCGGCACGGACCTGAGGAGCAGATCGCTGATGCTGCGCTGGTAGACGGTGAACTCCGTCAGCAGGTCGCCATCGAAGAAGGTGGCGTCCAGGCCCAGCTCCACCTCGCGCTGCCGCTCGGGCCTGATGTTCTTGTCGCCCGCGACGGCGGTGCTGATGAGGCCCGAGTTGCCGTCGATGTTGTTCTTCGCCGACAGCTCGGTGAACTTCTGGCCGTAGAGTGGCTGGTTGCCCGTCTCGCCGTAGGCCAGGCGCACCTTGAACTCATCCACCGCCGGGTGGAACGAGGGGATGCGGTAGGCGGTGGCCAGCTTCGGGTAGAAGTACAGCTTGTTCGGGTCTCCGTTGTTGCTGCTCTGCTCGCCGCGCAGCGCGCCGATGAGCGTGAGCCGCTCCTCCAGCGTGATGAACTCCTCCTGGACGTAGTAGCCGCGGTCGCGCACCAGCTGCAGGGCCTGCCGCAGGTTGACGTTGCTGCCCACGTCCACGTTGGGCTGACCGGCCGACAGCTTCTGGCTCACGATGTACACCGAGTCCAGCGAGCGCTCCTCGAGCTGCATACCCGCGGAGGTGTTGGAGCTCAGGCCCGCGCCCTGCGGGCGGTAGGTGTACACCGCGTTGAGGCCGCCGTTCAGGTTGCGCGACTGCGTGGTGCCGTAGAGCGAGGTGCCCAGCGTGCCGTCCGCGGACGACTCGAAGTACAGCTCGGGCGGGAAGAACAGGGTGTTCTCCTGCTGGAAGCGATCCAGGCCGAAGTTACCCAGGAAGCGCAGCTCGCTGTCCGCATCCTTGTACGCGTTGACGGTGAGGTCCGTGGAGGCGATGACGCGCCACACGTCCTCGTCGTTCTTCATCAGCGCGGCCGTCTGCAGCGGGTTGGAGCCGTTGCTGGCGTAGACGTTCTTCGGGAAGACGCCCTTCGTGTCCGGCTCCAGGTTCAAGAAGCTGGGCGTGGGCGTGAGCGCCATGTAGTAGGTGATGCCCGTGTTGTCGTTGTTCGTGATGCCGCGCTGGCCGAGCGAGTGAACGACGTTGGCCGAGGCGTTCACGTCCACCAGCTCGCCGAACTTCTGCCCCAGGTTGAGGCGGAAGGACTGCTTCTCGTAGCCGGTGTTGGCGATGATGCCCTCGTCGTTCTTGATCTGGGCCGAGCCGAAGTAGCGCGTGTCGCCGGAGGCGCCGCTCACGCTGGCCACCGTCTCCGTGGACAAATCATGCCGGCCGGCCAGCTGCTGCTCGTGGTCGTACGTCTTGCCCGTCCAGTTCTCCCCGTTCTCGCCGAAGAGCGCGACGGCCAGGTTCCTGTTGTAGGCGTACGTCTCGTCCTTGGAGAACGTGCGCGTGCCCAGCTTGTTGGACAGCGAGTAGACGCCGAAGCGCTGCGAGACGTCCACGCGCGGCTCCTGCCCGGCGCGGCCCCGCTTGGTGTTGATGATGACGACGCCGTTGCTGGCCTTGGAGCCGTAGATGGCGGCGGCGGAGGCACCCTTGAGGATTTCGATGCTCTCGATGTCGTTGGGGTTGAGGTCCGCGATGCGGTTGACCTGGTTGTCCTGGGTGGGGTCCGGGTTGGAGCCACCGGTGGACTTGGTCACCGCGAACACGCCCGAGGCCACCGCCACGTCGCTGACGAGCACGCCGTCAATCACGTACAGCGGCGCGGACTGGCCGTAGATGGTGGACACGCCGCGCATGCGCAGCTGGAGACCGCCGCCCGGGGCGCCGGAGTTGGACTGGATGTTGGCGCCGGCAACCTTGCCTTGGAGCGCCTGATCCACCGTGGCGGCGGGAGCTCGGGTGACTTCGTCGGCCTTCACGGTGGCCACGGAGTTGGCCAGGTTCTTACGGGCCACCTCGGAGGCGCGGCCGACGACGACCATCTCCTCGGTAAAGCTGGGCTCCAGGGGGACGTTGACGCTCTGCTGGGTGGGGGGCACCAGCACGTCGCGCTGCTTGTAATCCTGGCTGGAGATGTCGAGGACCACCGCCTCCTGGGGAATCTCCAGGGTGAAGTAACCCTTGAGGTCCGTCTCCACGCCCTTCGTGGTGCCCTTGATGATGACGCGCACCAGGGGGACGGCCTCACCGGACGTCTTGTCATACGTCCGGCCGCGGAGCATGCGCATGCCGGGGGCGGCCTTGCCGGTGGCCGCGGCGGGCGGCGGCGGGGTGGCCGGAGACGCTGGCGCCTCGGACGTGGTGGGCGGGGGGGGAGCGGCCTCGGTGGGCGCCGCGGCGGCGGGAGCCTCAGGGGCGGGCGCGGTGGCGGCAGGCGTCTGCGGGGCCTGAGCCGGTGCACTCGAGTCCTGAGCCTGGGCTTCGGATGCGAGGAGCGCGAGAGCGCACCCCGAAATCAACACCCGTCTCATCATTCGGTGTCTACCTCGTCACGGATTGGATGGTCGAACGCTCCCCCGGAAGGTTGGAGCGTTCAGGATTGAATCGTCCGTGGATAAGACGCGCGGAGTCAATGTTCCTGGACCGAAAAAACCACCCTCCACGGTGGTCCGGGGGAGAGACCACTCAAGTGGGATCGTTGGGAGGCCGAAGGTTCTTCAGGGATTCCGGGGTGGCGTGGTTCAGCGCGGAGCGGCGAGCAGGTCCGCCGTCACCTCGGCCACGGAGGAGGCTCCCGCCAGCGCCATCACGTGCGCGGTGTCCTCTTGGAGCTCCGCGAGGACGCGCTGAACTCCCGTGGCGCCCTCGGTGGCGAGCCCCCAGAGGATGGGCCGACCCACGAGGACGGCTCGGGCCCCGAGCGCCAGGGCACGCATCACGTCTTGGCCGCTGCGCACGCCTCCGTCCACCAGGACTTCGCCTCGTCCGGCGAGGGCCTGCACCACCTCGGGTAGGGCCTCGGCGGAGGCCACCGCGCCATCGAGCTGCCGGCCGCCATGGTTGGAGACGACCACCCCTGCGGCCCCCGCCTCCACGCAGCGCACGGCGTCGTCCGCGCGCAGTACGCCCTTCACCAGCACGGGCAGTCCGGAGTGCTCCTTCAGCCAGCCGATGTCATCGAAGGTGACGTCCGGGGCCTGCTCGGCCAGGGAGACGTCCGTGAGCCGCTCGAGGTTGACGCGGAAGTCCTCGTCCGGGATGGCGAGGCTGCTCCGATCGCGGCGCTTGCGTCCCACATACGGGGTGTCCCCCGTGAGCACCAGTGCCCGAGCCCCCGCCGCCGAGGCTCGCTGGACGAGCTCCCGGGTGAGGGCGCGGTCGCGGAGCACGTAGACCTGGAACCACCACGGGCCGGCCACTGCGGCAACGGACTCGATGCGGGTGGATGCGCGGGTGGAGAGCACGAGCAGGCTGCCGGCGGCGGCGGTGCCCTCGGCGGTGGCGAGTTCGCCTGTGGGGTGGGCCAGCCGGTGGAAGGCGGTAGGCGCCACGAGCACGGGAGCCGCCACGCGGGTGCCGAGCACGGTAGTGGCTGTGTCCACGCGGCTGACGTCGCGGAGGATGTGGGGGCGCAGCCTCACCGCGCTCCAGGCTCGAGTGTTGGCGGAGAGCGTCTCATGGTCTCCAGCGCCACCAGCGTAGTAGTCGAACACGGCCTGGGGGAGCACGGCTCGGGCCCGCTCTTCGAGCACGGCATAGGGCGTCATGTCCCCGAGCTTGGCACAGCTCCGTCAGGCGGAAGCGCGTTTCGCGGGGCGCTCTTCCTCCTCGAGCCGGGAGGGAGGGTGGATGCGGAGGGGCTGTCGCGAGCGGAGCGTGAGTCCCGCGTGGGCCAGTCGCTCCAGCCATTCCCTGGCCGAGGTCTCCGAGAGTCCATGGAGGATCAGCTCATAGGTGCGGACGGCTCCTGGGGCGGGGGGAAGGGAGCGTGCGAAGACGCAGGAACTGCTGCCAGGGTGGCCGGCCAGATAGTTGTAGTGGCCGTTGACAGCCCACTCGACGGTCCACACCGTGGAGTCTTCCGGTGGGAGCACGGCCATCTGTTCGGCGGGCCCCAGCTCGAAGCGGCACTCCCGGACGAGATCCGCGCGCGAGCGATGGACCTCATAGAGTTCCCGTCCGGGCCCGCCTCGGCGGGCCACGAGCAGACCATGAACGTCACCCTCGTCCAGGAGCCGATCCCGTTTCGGAGCATCGGGGAGGGGTTGGTAGGGGGTGTCGAGTGCGCCCGGGTACACGTCGGCGAGCCGGGGCAGGGGGGCACCGGGTTGCAGTTCACAGAGCCACCGCTCCGAGGAGCTTAGGGCGCGGAGAGGAACAGGGCCCAGGAAGGTGACGGGCAATGGCCGCCCCTCACCCGAGACACTCAGGGCGAAGGAGAACGGGTGGGGAGCGAGGCCCGTGAGCAGCACCTCGACACCCGGGACGATGTTGGCATGGCGGACGATGCTGACGGTGGGCCTGCGGCTGGAGAACTTGCGCCACTTCTTGGGCACGGTGGGGGGCCAGCACCACTCCAGCTCAGGGGACCAGAACTTCTGGATGATCTCCTCGATGAGGGTCCAGGTCTCGCTCTCGGCGTCGGTGCGGAAGGAGGTGAGCCCGAGCTTCATGCCGGAGCAGCGCAGGGACCAGCCATCGGGGGACTTCACGTGGAGCCGAGGCTCGGTGCTGGGAGCGAGGGGGCGGAACAGGCGAACTTCCCAGCCGTGCAGCCTCCAGGTGGAGACTTCCCACTCCATGGGGGGCACAGAGGAAGAGCGCTCGGACCTGGAGTGCATGGAAACGTTTCGCAGGGAAGAGGACTCACCGAACTCGCGCAGAAAGAACTCCACGAATGCGGGCACGTCGGCGAGCGGGAGCACGTCCGGAAGTGGGGCCATGGTCTCCATCCTTCAGCAACGCGCGAAGCGTACCGAGGAGGGCTGACACGGGCTGATCCCGGAGGCACTCGTTACTAGCCCTGCCCCTTCCAGACGAGCTGGATGCCTTGTTCGCGGTTGAGGACGCGCGTTCCAGGGGGACGTCCTTCGATTTCCAGTAGACCTTCAGCCTCCCAGGTCTTGAGCCACTTCCGCAGGTCCTGCTCCCACACCATTGGCGCCCTCAACACACGAGCCCAAGCATCATCGTATCGTGCCCGCTTCTGCTTCTTGAGCCAGGTACGTGTGAACTCCCTGCAGAGGCTTAGGTACCGCTCCCGCAGAGACTCATAATGGGTGGAGTCGTGGAGCACTTCGCTTGTGAAGAGCTCATCCTGTCCCGAAGCGCGCTCGCGCTTTCGCTGCTGAGCCTCCGCTCGAGCTTTCTCCATCGCTGCCATTGCAAGCCGCTCAATTTCCTTGAAGACCTCGACTCCAGCGGGGTTTCGAGTGGCGTAGATGAGGTGGAAGTGGGTTCGAGCTCTTTCGGGATGGAGGACCATGGCGCAGCAGACGTATTTGAAGTCGCCAGCTTTTTGCAGGCTTCGCATGTAAAAGCCGATGGCGGCATCCTGGCGGTCTTGTGCCTGCTTTCCTCGGAGTTCATCGAGGAAGTCTCCCGAGCCGAAGAGCGCCTGGAACGACTCTCGGGTTTCCTCCAGCGTCACGAACCGTTCGATGTGACCGGTCATGAAGTTGATGAGCACTTCGCCCGGACGCAGTTGAAGCAATGGCCGGATCGTGTCCATCGCGAAGCCCGTCCACCCCGTGGGATCAATGAAGATGAAGGGGAACGAGTCTGAGCCACCTTGATGGACGAATTCGAGGATGCTCGGGATCGAGTCCTCCAAGGTGCTGTTTCTGGGAACGACCAAGGCATCTTGGGTGGAGTGGGCAAATTCCTCAAGGCGGGCGAAGGCCTTGCGGTTCCTTTCAATGAAGAAGCAGCGGATCTGTAAATCGCGGCCTCGCTTCTTGAGGGTCGCGCGGGCTTTGCGCAGCTCAACCAGAGCGATGGCGAAGGAGCTATCCTCCAACTTCTCGGACTTCAGATTCCATGGGCCGGAGAAGCAGTCCACATACGTGATGCTCGTCCACTTGCTTCCTACTTTGTACGCGAAGCGCTCAAGGTACTTCCGCAGGATGAAGTGTTTGACCAGCGTCTGCTCGCGTCCCTCATAGAGGGCCCCCCTTTGCGAGTGATCGTCCATCGATGAAGCCTCTATCTCATGAGTGTCTGCTCGAATCTCTCGAGCGCTTCGAGCCGTTGCTGACGGGCCATGGTGGGAGAAGGATGCGCGGGAGGAAACTCGTCATAGGTTCGACCAGCGAGTTCCCGCCCGGTTCGGCTCTTGTGGACTCCTCCCCATTGCTTGAAGAAAAAAGGCACCCGAGCGCGCTTGCACTGGTCGCGGATGGAGAGAACCCATGAGTCCGCCATGGGTCTCGCCCGGGCTCCGCTCTCTCCACCAACGATGACCCAGTGGATTCCTCCCAGCTCGAATGCCCCCAGGTCTTCCAGCAAAGGTTCGATGGACAGGAAGCGTACCTGTGCAGGAGCTGCTTGGAGGTGCTCGATGCGTGGTAGTCCATATCGTTTGTCCTCGACGCTCACGCCCCACCAGATGTGTTCGCAGTCGGCGGCGAATCGGAGCTTCGTCGTGAGCAGATCGCGCATCCGCTCGGAACGCTTGGTCAGTACCTGGAAGGTATGCCATCGAGCGAGGAGCATGACTCGGGCAACCGAGACGATGTAATCGTCGGGGATGTCCCGATGGAACAGATCGCTCATGGAGTTCACGAAGATGCGCTTCGATGAACCCCAGCGGAGTGGCTCGGCGAGCTTCTCGGGTACCAACCGGAGATCAAAGCCGTGCTCGAAGGGATGCCCCGGCACGCCGCGGAATCGCTCGGCGAAGGTCTCCGCGTAGCAGTGCTTGCAGCCGGGGCTGAGCTTCGTGCAGCCCCGTACGGGGTTCCAGGTCGCGTCGGTCCACTCGATCTTTGAGGAAGAAGACATGGGCGTTGATGGGTAGGACTGAAAGCAGGTTCAGTTTAAAGCAGGGTCTGACCTGTAGGGTAGCGCGAGTGACCCGTTGCAAGAGCGCGGAGAAGAGTTCGCTGCATCCTCCTGAAATTGCGAGAGCGCGCGAACGTTTTCCATGCCGAGCCCTGCCCGAGAGGCCAGCAGCAGCCTCCTTTCGGCCATGTAGACTCAGTGCAGCAAGGACACCGAATGAAACTCTCTCGATCCAGCATGCCTGTCGTGCTCGTGGGGTTCCTTTCCGCGAGCTTCATCTTCCACGCCTCCGCCGAGGAGCCTGCCAATCCGAAGAGCACCGCGCCGGCCAAGGCCAAGGCCAGCGAGGTGCGGACTCCCAGCCTGCGCACGCCGGATTACATTCCCGAGGCGGCGCGTCCGCTCCTGCGCAAGAAGATGGAGCGCCATGCACAGGACGCGAGGGATCTCATGTTCGGCGTGACGCTGCTCCAGTACGACGCGGCCAAGGCCGCCGCGCAGCGCATTGCCTCCGAGCCCCGGCTCGTCCGTCCCATCGTGGGAGGTGAGGACGACCTGAATGCCCTGCTCCCCGAGCGCTTCTTCGTCCTCCAGGATGAGTCCCGCGCGCGTGCCCAGGCCGTCGCCGCCGCGGCCGAGAAGAAGGACGACAAGGCGCTCGCCGAGAGCTACGGCCGCCTCGTGGAGACGTGTGTCTCCTGTCACTCGGCGTACCTGAACCGTGAGTGAAAGGCCCAGGACCCTCTGACCTCCGACATCCAAGAGTCCAACGCCCAGTTCCAAGGTGCCTGGCGCCACTACGCCGTCCACAGCCCGAGCGGAGAGGTAGTGGACACTCCTGAGGCGTTCATCGCCTGCTCGAACGTGCCCTGGAACATCATGAACCTGGCCTTCCTCCGTGCGCCCGTCGAGACCGAGGCCGCGCTGGAGCGCTCCGTGGCCGCCGCCCGCCAGTACTTCACGCCGCGCAAGCTCGCGTGGATGTACGTCGCGGGCGAGGACTGGTTGTCCCCGGGGCTGCGCCCGAAGGCGGACGCCGTGCTGCAGGCACAGGGGCTCAAGCGGGCCATGACCACCACGGGCATGGTGGCCGAGCACCTCGTGGAGCCCACCCGGCCGCTGCCGTCTATCGACATCCACCATGTCACCGATGAGGAAGGTGCCCGCCACATCGCGGACGTCAACGCGCTCTCCTATGCCTCGTCGCTGGAGGTGGCGCGTCAGTCCACCGGAGCCAGCCTGTTTCGCGGAGACAGCCGGGGCTACGTGGGCTTCGTGGAGGGCAAGGCCGTGTCGGTGGCGGCCGTCATCCGGGTCGAAGGCATTGCCTATGTGGCGTACGTGGCCACGCTCGAGTCGCACCGTCGGCGTGGCTACGCCGAGGCCGTCATCCGCCAGGGGCTCGAGGATGCCCGCCGCTGGTGGGGCCTGGAGCGGACGGTGTTGCACGCCACGGATGCCGGGCGTCCCGTCTACCTGCGCATGGGCTACCGGGACGTGACGCGCTTCGGGTTCTACGCGCCCGCCGACGCCGGGCACTGAGTTGGCGGCTCACCGCAGCAGCCGCTCGAAGGTGACCACGCGCATCGCGAGCAGCGTGGTGCCTACGGCGACCGCCGTATAGAGGAGTGCGAGCACTCCGGCCGCGAGGGTGGGGCCCGGCATCGCAGCCATGAGGGTGAAGCTGCCCAGGATGAGGGGGCCGAGCACCAGCCCGTTCAGGTTGCTGGCCGAGCGGAAGTCCCGAGCCAGCAGGCTCACAAGCAGTGCCGTGCTCGTGGAGCACGCCAGAGCGCACAGCAACATCACCCCCAGCATGAGCACGTAGCTGGGAGAGCCCAGCCCGCGCGTCAACAGGAGCCCGGCATTCACGCCGTAGAACCCCAGGCACACGGGGATGGCGAGTACGAGGATGGCCAGCAGCTTGGCCTGTAGGATCTGCCCCACCCGGACGGGCAGCGCCACCAGCAGCTCCAGCGTGCGGGACTCGCGCTCGGCGAGGAAGATGTAGCTCGCCGTCACCGCCGGACAGAGCAGGCAGCCCGTCGCGATGAGCGGCGTCATGATGAACCAGAGGAAGGCGCGCGGATCACTGCGCAGCTCGGCCAGCCCGGGTGGAAGCGGGACCTCGGGTGGCAGGTGCAGATCCCTCGGGTGGGCCGAACTCATGCTGAAGATCTGCGCCAGCGGCATGAGGAGGATCATCAGCAGCGGCAGGAAGAGCGCCGAGAGCATGGCCCCTCGGTTGCGCAACAGCTGGCTCAGCTCCTTGCGGAAGAGCAGCCGGACCTCACGCGCGAGCATGGGGGGCTCCGACGATGTCGAGGAAGAGCTGCTCGAGGCTGGGGGTGACGACGCGGCACTCGTAGACGTCCACGCCCAGGGCCAGCAGCCGGCGCAGCAGCTCCGGGGCCTGGATGGTGGGCTCCGGCACGGGGATGAGTACGGCCTCCTCCTCCCGGCGCCCGGGAGTGCCCAGCTCCGAGAGCGCCGCGAGCAGCCGTTCGGGGCCCTGGGCCGCGCGCATCGACAGCATGGAGGGGACCTTCTGGCGCAGATCGGAGATGCGCTCGTGGAGCACCACCCGGCCCTGGCGGAGGATGATGGCGCTCTCGCACAGGGCTTCGGCCTCGGCGAGGTTGTGGGTGCACAGCAGCACCGTGCGGCCGGGCATGATGCGCCGTAGGAAGGCGTGTACGTCTCTCATGGAGACGGGATCCAACCCCACGGTGGGCTCGTCCAGCAGAAGCACCTCCGGGGAGCCCAGCAGCGCGGCCGCGAGCGACAGCCGGCGCTGAGTTCCACCGGACAGCTCCGCCATGGGCCGGCGGGTGTAGGGACCCAGCCCGAAGGTCTCCACCACCTCGGCGATGTCACCCCGCCCGTAGAGCTCGCGGACCAACTGGAGGTAGTCGCCCACGACCACGTCTCGGTACATGCCCGGGAGCTGGGGGACGATGCCCACGCGGCGGCGGGCATCGAGGAAGGCCTTGTCCTCCAGCGTGAGGCCGAAGAGCCGGACCTGCCCATCCGAAGGACTGAGCGCCCCGGTGAGGAGCCGGATCAGCGTGGTCTTCCCCGCGCCATTGGGTCCGAGCAGGCATGCGCGCTCCCCCGGAGCGATGCGGAAGCTCACGCGGTCCAACGCCCGGACCTTTCCCGGGTAGTCCTTGATCACGTGGATGACTTCCAGCGGTGGGGCGGCCGGGTTCTCCATACCCCGGAGATATCCGGGAAACGGTGCAAGCTCAAACCCGTAGGCGGTGGGGCTGTTGGATCAGACCACGGGATCGGCGAGGTCGAAGATGGGCGGAGTCGGGCAGAACAGGGCACTGGGGCAGGCGTCGTATGCGCTCCCCCGTGTGGTGGTGCAGCAGAGGAAGAGGGTGGGGCGAGCGGTTGGCGTCGGGCGGATGATCAGGCCGCCGACCACATCCACCAGATCCTCATCCTCGAGTTCGGTGAGCGGTTTGCCGGAGGGACACTCGGGGAGTTCCTGGCGTTGCGCGACGCTGAGGCTCGCGCGGAACTCCGGGTCCTTCCAGGCACGAATGATGAGCTCTGAGTTCATGGTGATGCTCCTGCGGTGAGTGCTGCTCGGGGGAGAGCCCACACAGAAGGAGTGCGCGCGAGTCATCTGTGATGGGCAGGAGCAGCCCGCCTGGCAGGGCTTCCATCCACGCCGAGCCCTTACCTCTCTATCCGGACAGTGAGGAGGAGCTGGTGTCCTGAACGGACTCGCGGTGCGTCGAGTCCGCTGGAGGCACACGGGGAGTGGGTAGATACACCTGGAAGGTGCTCCCCTGGCCGGGCTGGCTGCTCACGGTGATGCGCCCGCCCTGAGCCGCGACGATGCCGTGGCAGATGGACAGGCCCAGCCCCGTGCCTACTCCCACGGGCTTGGTGGTGAAGAACGGATCGAACAGCCGGACCAGGTTCTCCTCTGGAATCCCCACTCCGGTATCCTGCACCGCCACCACCACCGTCTCCTTCTCGTGCCAGGTGCTCAGGCGGATCTCCGCGGACTCTCCGGCATCCTCTGGAATGGCCTGCGCGGCGTTGATCAGCAGGTTGAGGAACACCTGCCCCAGCTGCGACTCGTTGCTCTCGATGGAGGGCACTGGCCCGTACTCCTTTACCAGCCGCGCGCGGTGTTTGATTTCGCTCCACGCCATCTTCACGCACGAGTCGAGCAGGGCGTGGATGTCCACGGGCCCTCGCTGATCATTGTCCACTCGCGAGAAGAGCTTCAGGTTGCGGACGATGTCCCGAACGCGATGGCTGCCGGAGAGTGCCTCCGCCAACGCGTCGTGGAGCTCCTGTGCATGCTCGTCCACGATGCTGGCGCCGGACTGGCTCAGGGCCTGGAACTCCTCCTGGACGTAGTTCAGGTTGCTCAGCAGGTAGCTCAGTGGCGTGTTGATCTCGTGTGCCACCCCGGCGGCCAGGGTGCCCAGCGAGGCCAGGCGCTCGGTGCTCAGCAGCCGCGCCTGCACCATCCGGCGCTCGGTGATGTCCCGGGCCAGGCACACGATGGCCGGCTCCCCCTTGAACTCCAGGAAGACGGTCACCACCTCGGCCAGCACCTGCCGGCCACTCGCATGGCGGAAGCGCACTTCGCGCGGAGCACTGGCGCTGGAGGGCTCGGTGAGGGCCGTTTCGTGACCGGTCAGCACCAGCACTCCCAGCGGCTGCTCCAGCAGCTCCTCCGGGTGCTCCCGCCCCAGCAGGGTGACGGCAGTGGAGTTGGCGAAGACGATCCGACCCCCGCGGTGGATGAGGATCGCGTCTGGAGACTGCTCGATGAGCACCCGGAAGCTGGCCTCGGAGCGCCGCACCTCCGCCTCCGCGGTGTGGCGCCTCCGCTCGTTGCGCAGCCCCAGCAGCAGCGAGCAGCAGGTGGCCAGGAAGGGCTCGAGGAAGGTGATGATGGCCTCGTCATAACCGCCGGCGCGGTTGGCCACCCCCACCATGCCCACCATCTCCTCACTGGAGTGGAAGGGCAGCCCCAGGAACGCGTTCAGCGGAGGGTGGCCCTGTGGCAGGCCCCCACGGCGGGGGTCCACGGCCGGGGTGTTGGCGACCACGGGCTGGCCCGTGACCATCACCTGGCCGAACAGCGTCTTCAGGTTGGTGAACTCCATGCCTCGCGGCGCCTCGCGCGCGTAGAACTCCCGCAGCTCCGGCGTCCAGGCGATGTTGGTGATGGCGTGGGTGCGCAGGTAGGGCTTGCCCTCCGCGGTGCGCAGCACCTCGCCGATGAAGCCGTACTCGCTGCCCGTCAGCTCCAGCAGGATCGACAGCAGCGTGTCGAAGAGGTGTGGAACCGGGTGACCCTGGATGAAGGCTGTCTGCACCTGGGTGAGCGCCTGCAACAGCCGGTTGCTGGCCACCAGCGCCTGGGCTACCGCCGCGGAATCACTCGAAGCCCCGGGAGCAGGACGCTCCCCTTCCGCGGGAGAAGAGGGGGGGGATGCCTTCATGATTCACTCCCCGGCAGGCCGGCCGGTCCACACGCTACAAAAGAAGAGAAAATCCAACGCTTGTCCGGGCTCGCGGCATGAGCGGTCCCAGCGCCGGAAGTATGACACAGGGTGGGGAACTCCCCCCGAGACTTTGGCACGAGGCGTCTTCCGTGAAACATGAGGGCGAGTGATACGGAGCGAGACGACTGGCTCCCCGCAGGGCGACCAGGCCTACATCGAAGCCCTGGGCGCGAGACCCTGGAGGCAAGTTCTTGCCAGCGGGCACCCCCCTCCCGGCAACTTCTTGCCGGGAGCCGAGGCTCTCGTGGAGGCAGTGCGAGCCGGAGGCACGGGACGGCCGGCTGGCATGAGGGATGCTCCAGGCACGGGGGTTCCGAGAGGAGTGGCCGGCATGCATTCGCCGCATCTGCACGAGAGACATCACCAGGAGGCTCCAACCATGCGGTGGATGGGAAAGCTTGCCCGGGGAATCATTGCGGCTCTGGACTCGTCAGGGTGGGAGGAGCCTGGGAGTGCGCCCCCTGTCGTCAGCGAGGTTCATGCGTCCTGGGCGGGCTGTGACTACGCGATTCGCGTCACGCAGTGCATGAGGTACGAGCCGTATCCGAAGACCGTGTACCGGATCTCCGCTCGCGTTGCGGCGGAGGCTTCCGGCGCAGCCAGGGCGACGCTGGCGAGCGTCGTCCTCGGAGAGTCGGAAACCGTGCCGGCGATCGCCATCGCGGCGAATGACGCGGGGCTCGTGGTGGGCTATTCGGAAGAGGCCAGCTACGGGAGTATCGGGACGCTCAGCAATGGCCATGCGGTGCAGCTGGATCCCAGGACCCTGGCCGTCGTGAGGCATGTGAAGATGTTCGGGGGCGCATCACTCCCGACGGGCACGGCGGGCGGCTGGGGCTCGCTCAAAGTGGGGCGGCTCACCATCGTGAACCACGCCACGCTGGTGGTGGAGGGGACGCTGTCGGGCAACCATATCGACGTCTGGACGGTTCAAGGCGTGGGAGGCTATTGGAGCACGCCGTACGACGGGAGTTCGCCCCGGGCCACCTCCTTCTCCGCGACCTTCCCTGGCTTCTTCACCCGGCCGCAGGCGCCTTCGCTCATCATCTACTGAGCCGGGGGGCTGCAACTCACTGGCTCCTCTCCACCTCGCCTCCGCGCTATGAAGTGGGCCATGAACCCTTCTTCGAAGCGTGTGATCTCCGATCTCAAGGAACTCGAGAAGCTCACCTCCGACGAGCGCGGTGCCCAGCGCGTCGCCTGGGGCCCGGTCTGGCGCAAGGCGCGCGAGTGGTTCGCGGGAAAGCTGCAGAACGAGCTCTCCCTCTCCGTGCGCCGGGACGGCGCGGGTAACCTCTGGACCACGCTCCCCGGAGACTCCGAGCGGAGCATCGTCATCGGCAGCCACCTCGACTCGGTGCCCGGTGGCGGGTGGCTGGACGGCTGCCTCGGCGTGCTCTCGGGTCTCGAGGTGCTCCGCGTCTACGCCGCGAAGGGCCAGCGCCCGCCAGTGACGATCCACCTCGTCGATTGGGCCGACGAAGAGGGTGCGCGATTTGGCCGCAGCCTCGCCGGGTCCGCCGCGTCCGCGGGCTCGCTCGATCCGCACAAAGAGCTCGGGCACCTGGTGGACCGCGCCGGTGTGAAGCTCCCCGACGCGTTGAACGAGAACGGCATCACCCTCGAAGGAATGAAGACCGCGCGGAAATACTTCGACGAGCTGCGAGCCGAGGCCTACCTCGAGCTGCACATCGAGCAGGGTCCTGTGCTGCAGGAGATGAAGCGCCCGGTCGGCGTGGTCCTCGGGACGATGGGTGTCGAGCGCCACCATCTGAAGTTCATCGGGCAGGCCGCCCACTCGGGCGCCGCGCCGCTGCACCTGCGCCGGGACGCGTTCCTCGCGGGTGCCCGGTTCGCGCTCGCGGCGCAGGAACTCGCGACGAAGCTCTCCGGCAAGACGCCGCGCACGCGTGTGGTGGCGACCTGTGGCGTGGTGAAGGTCGAGCCGAACTTCGTCACCGCGGTGCCGGGTCGCACGGAGATCTCCATCGACATGCGTGCGCTCGACGCGAAAGTGCTGGCAAAGCTGCTGGCGGGGGCGAAGAAGGCGTCGCTCGCCGCGGCGAAGGAGTTCCACGTCAAGGTCGAGTGGAGCCCGATTCTCAAGATCACCCCGCGCATCTTCGACGAGACGCTTACCGGCTTCGTGCGAAAGGCAGTCAAGGGCGTCACCGGCCATGCGCCGGAGATTCCGTCGGGTCCGCTGCACGACGCGGCGGAGATGGCGGACATCGTGCCGACGGCGATGGTCTTCGCGCAGTCCTCACCGGGCATCTCGCATACCCGTATCGAGGACACGCCGGAGCCGGCGCTCGACAAGTCGGTGCGTGCGTTCCTCTCGACAGTCGAGCAGACCGTGGAGCACCTCGCGCGGAAGGCCGAGCCCCGGCGCAAGCGAGGGTAGCGTATGAGCGCCGCGCGCGAGGCAGCTCCCAAAGGACCCGCACTCAAGCCCTCGTCCGTTCGCCTCTTCGTGCTCCTGGCACGTGCGCCGGTGCGATCTCTCGCCCTCGGGGGATAAGCTCGTCTACTTTGCGGCGAAGTATCCGAGCCAAGGACTTCGAGCTTCAGATGCGCATCCTGGGCCTGCACGAGCGCGAGGGTCCCTGGTACGTGATGGAGTACGACCTGATCGACGTGAAGCGGGAGGAGGAGGTTCCGCTGGGCCGCCTCGACTGGGCCGACTGGGACTCGAACGGCGATCTCCTCTTCGCTCGCGAGGGACGCCTCTACCGGCTGGAGCCTCAGCGCAAGGACAAGACCGTGGATGTCCATCATCTGCACGAGGTGGCGGACCTGCGCGGCCTCACGTTCGAGAACAGGCGAGCGCCACCGGGTGCCGCGGAGTGGTGAAGGCTACTCGGGGGTAAGCCACCTCGAGTCAGAGGGGATACGGATGGGGCACGGCCTCCGCGGGGTGGGACGCCTGAGTTCCCTGATGGGTTCCCGAGGATGGTGTTTTTGATTCTGGAATTGCATCTGCATCGCGGTAGACCGTTTTTGAAGTCCGCCCGTTGATGGGACGGCGAGGCTGACTCGCCGATTTCATCAAGGGGAACCATCGTGACGCTGTGGAGGAATGCTGTCTCGCGGACGCTGTTGTTGGGGGCGCTGAGCCTGCTCGCGGCCTGTGGCGGAGAGGCCGGGCCCACCCAGGTCATTGCCTCGCATGAGCCTGGTGCGCTGGCGCTGCTCATCGAGCGGGAGGGGAGTAACGGGCTCTTCGTCGGGGGCGCGGCCGAGCGCTTCAAGGTCACCGCCGCGGATGAGGTCTTCACGTCGGTGCGCTGGAGCGCCACCAGGGGCGCCATCGAGCCCGACGCGGAGCAGGTGACCTGGACGCTGCCCTCGGAGGGGTTGGCCTCCTTGTCCGTCGCGGTCGAGACGGCGTCGGGGAAGAAGGCAGAGGGGGAGTTCCACTTCAACGTGGTGGCCTCTCCGAACCTCGCCACGAACCCCGCCATCGACCCGAGCCCGGATGTCACGGGTGGCTTCTGTCAGCTCGCCTTCGACAACGCGGGCAAGGGGCACGTCGTCTACTACAACGATACGCGCCATAGCCTGTGGTACGGCCAATGGGATGGCTCGTCGTGGACGACGGAGCAGATCGACGGCTCCGGCTTCAACAACGACGGTCAGTTCACCTACAACCCCTTCCTCGCGGTGGACCCGGCCACGGGCACGCCACACGTCGCCTACCTCAAGGGGGATGGCCCCCCGGGGCGCGGCACGGAGGTCTTGCGTGTCAGCTACGCCACGCGCGTCAACGGCATCTGGACTCGGGAGATCGTCGATCCGACGAGCCGCACCGGCGACTCCGTCCGTCTGTCCATCGCGCTCAATCCCACCCAGGACCTGAGGCCCACCATCATCTATAGCGACTCGTTGCCGTCGTCGTCGGGCGTGCGGGTCGCGACGCGGACGGGGAGCAACGCGTGGAGCACCTCCCAGGTCACCACGGGGACGATGGCGAGCAAGGCCGTCTTCGACGCGGCAGGAACGCTGTACATGCTCAGGGGCGGGACGGTCACTGCCATCAAGGGCACCACGGTGGAGACCTACGCCCTGAGTGGCATCTCTGGGTGGCAGTCCCTGGCGCTGACGCCGGACCAGCATCTGCTGTTGCTTCCCAACGGGGCTGTGACCAATGGCTGGTGGGCCGGCTTCTACGACGTGACGCTGGGCTCGCCGCTGTCCACCAGCACCACGCGCATCTCCCAGGGGACCTACGTCGTGGCGAACATCGCCAACGACCTGGCTTATAGCGGGGGCAAGCCCTACTTCGCCCAGCGCCAGGGGACGACGCTGGAGCTCGCCACGACAGATGCGCAGGGTTTCTGGACGTTCACCCAATGGGGCACGATTCAGGATGGAACGCGGCCCAGTATCGCCATCCGCCCCACGGATGGAACGCCGCACGTCTGCTACCAGCGGGACGGAAAGGTGACGTTCCAGTAGCACCCGAGGCTTCCGCGCTGACATAGGCCTTGGCTCGGGGAGCACTCCGGGGGGAAAGTCGCCTCCTCATTGCCAAGGAGATGAACCATGAATCCCCAGCCCCTTCGACGATGGCTCTGGAGCGCGGCCCTGGCGCTGCTGGCCGCCTGCTCCTCCGACGAGCCCACGACTCCGCCCCCTCCCTCCGAGACCCCTGGCTTCACTCTGGCGCTCTCGACGGACAAGACCCCCATCCTCCAGGGCTCGAACGTGACGGTCACCGCGACCGTCACGCGGGAGACCGGCTTCGACGGGGCAGTGGACCTGACACTCGCCGACCTGCCCAGCGGCGTGAGTGTGACGCCAGCCTCGATCGCCAGCAGCGCCACCTCCGCCACGATCCAGCTCGCCGCGGCGGCCACGGCACCCCACTCTCTGCCCACCACCGTCACGGTGAAGGGCACCTCGGGTGACAAGACGGCGAGCAAGCAGCTCACCGTGACGGTTCGTGGCCCGCCCGGCTCGCTCGACACCAGCCTCGTGACGGGCCCGGTGATCACCCCGGTGGGCGCGGGCGAGGACTACGCTGAGGGCATTGCCGTGCAGCCCGATGGGAAGATCCTCCTGGTTGGCCGCACCGCCGCCTCGCAGGGCACCACCTTCGCGGTGGTGCGCTACTCCCGCGATGGCAGCCTGGACACGGGCTTCGGCACCGGCGGCAAGGTGACCACCGCGGTGGGGACTCCCAACAGCCAGGCTTTCGCGGTGGCGCTGCAGACGGACGGGAAGATCCTCGTCGCGGGCACTGCGGATGGCGGCGCGAGCGGAATCGACTTCGCGCTGGTGCGCTACAACGCCGACGGCAGCCTGGACACGAGCTTCGGTAATGGGGGCAAGGTGACCACCGCCTTCGGCAATGGGGCGGATTCGGCCTACGCGCTCCTCCTCCAGTCCGACGGAAAGATCCTCCTCGGCGGAGACACGGATGCCGGGGCGACCGGCCTGGACTTCGCCCTGGCCCGCTACAACAGCAATGGGAGCCTGGACACCGGCTTCGGCACCGGTGGCAAGGTGACCACCTCCATCAAGTCGGCCGCCGGCCGGGACACCATCTTCTCGCTCGCCCTGGAGACGGTGGGGAGCGAGGCGCGCATCGTCGCCGCGGGAGGTGATGGCGACTTCATCCTGGCCCGCTACACCCCGGCCGGGGCGCTGGACACGGGCTTCGGTACGGGCGGGAAGATCAACGGGCTCTTCACCACCAGCATCGGCTCGGCGCGGGCTGTGGCCGTCACCTCCGATGGGAAGCTCGTGGTGGCTGGCCACTCCAATCACGACTTCGCGCTGGTGCGCCTGAGCGACGCCGGCACCCTGGACACGGGCTTCGGCACCGGCGGCAAGGTCATCACCCAGGTGAGCACCACCAACTGGGACGAGGCCACCGCCCTGGTCATCCAGGCGGATGGGAAGCTCGTGGTCGGTGGATGGATGTATACGGGCAGCGGCTCGAGCGGGGACTTCGCCCTGCTGCGCTATGAGTCCACGGGCGTGCTCGACTCCGGCTTCGGCACGGGAGGCAAGGTGGTGACGCCGCTCGCTTCGGGGATCAAGGACGACACGGCCCGCGCGGTGGCGCTCCAGGCGGACGAGCGGGTGCCCGTGGTGCGCATCCTGCTCGCCGGCTCGGCCAGCGACTCCAACCACGACTTCGCGCTGGCCCGCTTCTGGCCTTGAGGCGGGTTTGAGCGTCGGCGCGTGCAGCGGGCCGAGCGGAAAGCACCGGGGGCTGAGGTGTTACGAACGCCTCCATCATGGACCCAGGGAGGCCTCATCGAGGCTTCCAGCCTCTGGGCAGGCATCCTCGTCTCCATTAGCTTGATTGCCCGGAGAGTCACATGATCGAACTCTATTATTCGCCCAGCACCGCCAGCATGGTGGTGCACTGGTTGTTGATCGAGCTGGGTATCCCGCACACGCTGCGCAGCCTCGATCTCGACAAGCGCGAGCACAAGGCGCCGGAGTACCTGGCGATCAATCCGGCTGGCGTGGTGCCGGCGCTGGTGATCGATGGCCAGGTCATCCTGGAATCGCCCGCCATCGCCATGCATCTCGCCGATGCCTATCCAGCGGCCAGTCTGGCGCCGCCGCCCGGTACGCTGCAGCGTGCACACTACTACCAATGGTTCTTTTTCATGGCCAACACGCTGCAGCCGGCCTATCGCGCCTGGTTCTATCCCACCGAACCGGCTGGCGAAGCCAACAGCGAAGCGAGTAAGGCCATGGCGCGAGAGCGGATTGAGACCGCCTGGCAGCGCGTGGACACGCACCTGGCAGCGAAGGGGCCTTACCTGCTTGGCGAGAAGCTCAGTGCCGCTGATTTCATGCTCACCATGCTGATGCGCTGGTCGCGCAACATGCCGAAGCCAGCGCATACGTGGCCAGCGTTGGCGAAACACGCGGCGCTGATGAAGGCGCGACCGGCGTTCAAGGAAGTCTATGCCCGCGAAGGGCTGAGCGACTGGACCTGACGAGAGTGCTGCCATTGGAGGAGCCTCCAGGCCATCGAGGGCGAGGGGATGGAGGCGGCGGGAATTGAACCCTTGGCGAAACTTTGTGGGTACCCATCGATAGCGTGTGCCCTGGCGAGTGTGGCTGGGGAGGGGTCACGTTTTCGGGGCTCAACCCCATGGCCCACAGGCCTACTGTCTACGCTTCACGTCCACCCTCGCGGGCGTCCGCGCAAGACTCGTTTCCGGTTGGCGGCCTCGGCCTTCTCCGGTCGGGACTTTCACCCGCAGGCTGCTTCCCAGAGTTTCAGGTCGCTACTCCCTCCTCTCTGGCCAGTCTTGGCCTGGCGCACCCCGAGGATCGTCCCCATTCCAGGTCATTGACAAGAAGCCGCTGCGTCAGTTGCAGTGCTTCCCAAACACGCTCAGCGACGCCTCCGGCTTCACCAAGCGCTGCGTGTCTGAGGTGCTTGTGAGATTTCCAAAGAGTCTGTTGCTCCTCATGGTGGTGAGCTTGAGCGGTGCGGCAGGTTGCCACAATCCTCCCGAGGATGGCGGCCCTCGTCCCGATGCCGGCGTGTCGCTCCCGCCAGAGATTGTGCAGTCTTCTCAGTCCGCGCCATCCACTTCCGCACGAGGCACCATCACCCTGAGCGCCACGGCGGCGGACCCACAGGGCAGCCCCCTGAGCTTTTCCTGGGAGACCAACACGGGCGCTCTGGGACAAGCGCAGAGCACCGCCACCACGAGCGATGTGGTCTGGACGGCTCCCGACTGCGTGCACCAGAAGGATGCTCCCTGGGTACGGCTCACCGTCACCAACGCGCTGAACCTCTCTGCTTCGCACCAGTTCACCGTGTCGGTCACCCCCATCTGTCCCCTCTCGGTGGTCAGTGGCTTCTCCCACTCGCTGGCGGTGCGCGCTGACGGGACGGTGTGGGCCTGGGGAAACAACATGTTCGGCCAACTGGGGGATGGGACGAAGACCCGGCGCCGCACTCCAGTACAGGTGAGCGGACTGCATGGCGTAATGGCCGTGGCAGCCGGCGAAGGGCACTCGCTGGCGCTGCGCAATGACGGGACGGTGTGGGCCTGGGGAAACAACATGTACGGCCAGCTCGGGGATGGGACGGACACCGAGCACCTGACACCCGTGCAGGTGAGCGGGCTGAGCGGCGTGGTGGCCGTGGCGGCTGGCAGCATCCACTCGCTGGCAGTGCTCCGAGATGGCACTGTATGGGCCTGGGGAAACAATATCGTCGGGCAGTTGGGGGACGGGACGGAGATCCAGCATGTGACGCCGGTGCAGGTGAGTGGCATGAGCGATGTCAAAGCGCTCGCGGCCGGTGACGGCCACTCGCTGGCGATCCGCAGTGATGGGACGGTGTGGGCCTGGGGTACCAATTCCCGCGGTCAGCTAGGAGATGGGACATATACCCAACGTACGGCGCCGGTGCAGGTGAGCGGGCTGAGCGGTGTGGTGACGGTCGCGGCCAGCGAAGGCCACTCCCTGGCAGTGAGCGGCGATGGCAGGGTGTGGGCCTGGGGGTACAACTTCGAGGGCCAGTTGGGTGATGGGACGAACACCAGTCATCAGGCGCCAGTGCAGGTGAGTGGGTTGAGCAGCGTGGTGGCGGTGGAAGTCGGCAGGCGGCACTCGCTGGCGCTGCGCAGCGACGGCACGGTGTGGACCTGGGGCGCCAATGATTCCGGCCAGCTCGGGAGTGGAACAGACATCGGGAGCTGGGTGCCGGCGCAGGTGAGCGGGCTGAGCAGCGTGGTGGCGGTAGCGGCCGGCTGGGAACACTCACTGGCGCTGCGCAGCGACGGCACCGTGAGTGCCTGGGGGCTCGCCTGGCAAGGCCGGCTGGGGAATGGAACAGACACCCAGCGTGCGGCGCCCCTGCAAGTGAGCGGGGTGAGCGGCGTGGTAGCGGTGGCGGCGGGAGACACTCACTCGCTGGCGGTGCTCCATGACGGAACGGTGTGGGCCTGGGGCTACAACGATGCCGGCTGGCTGGGAGATGGAACGGAGATGGAGCGCAGGGCACCGGTGCAGGTGGTGGGGCTGAGCGGCGTGGTGGCGGTGGCAGCCGGTGACAGGCACTCATTGGCCATACACAGCGATGGCACACTGTGGGCCTGGGGCTCAAACTCCGAGAGCCAACTGGGAGACGGCTCAACCGACTTGTGGCATTGGACACCGGTGCAGGTAAGCGGGTTGAGCAGCGTGGCATCTGTGGTGGCCGGGGATGCGCACTCCGTGGCGGTGCTGAATGACGGCACGGTGTGGGCCTGGGGCGCCAACGCTTCCGGTCAGCTTGGAGATGGGACGACCACCAACCGCCGGCTCCCCGTAACGGCTCATGGGCTGAGCGATGTCGTGGCGGTGGCGGCTGGCGGTGCTCACTCGTTGGCAGTGCGCCAAGATGGAACGGTATGGGCCTGGGGAAGCAATCTGTTTGGCGAGCTGGGGGATGGGACGCACACGAGCCGTCAGACGCCAGTACAGGTGAGCGGGTTGAGCGGCGTGGTGGCGGTGGCGGCCGGCGACACTCACTCCATGGCGGTGCGCGGAGACGGCACGGTGTGGGCCTGGGGCTCCAATAGTTCCGGCCAGCTAGGGGACGGGACGAAGACCCAGCGCCTGGTGCCGGCGCAGGTGAGCGCGCTGAGCGGCGTGGTAGCGGTGTCAGCAGGCAGGGGACACTCCCTGGCGCGGCGCAGCGATGGCGCGGTGTGGGCCTGGGGCTCCAACATGGAGGGCCAGCTCGGAGATGGAACGGACACCGATCGCCTGACGCCGGTACAGGTGAGCGGATTGACCAGCAAGGTGGTGGCCGCTGGCGGCACTCATTCCCTGGCGGTGCGCAACGACGAAACGGCATGGAGCTGGGGGCACAATCTCCACGGTCAGGTGGGGGATGGCACCCTGGCGTACAGCTCCATGCCAGTCACAGTCACCCTCCCTTGAGAGGTCTCCAGAGGCTTGGACGGCGCAGTGACTGCGCGGCAGCTCTTCCACAGCGAAGGCGTGATCGCCCTGGCCAGAGCGATCGAGGTGGTGGGTTGAGGAAGAGCGAGCGGCCTGAAGCCTGCGGCTGTGCGCGGGCGGGTCACGCTCGATGTGAGTCCGGCAAGCTTCACATGCCCGGCATCGGCATGATCTCGACGACCTCGATGGAGCTGTCGGGCGTCATGAAGTGAGGGTGCCCCTTCAGGATCTCCGCGAGTGCTTCCTTCGACTCCGCCTGCAGCAGCGAATATCCGCCGAGGTCATTCGTGGTCGGCGAAGCACCGCCCTTCGTTACGCGCAGGCTCTTTCCGAGCGGCGCTCCCATGTCGACGATCGACGCGGCCGCGCGCTTGCTCCAAGTCATCCACGCATCCATTCCGGCCTTCTGCTGCTCCGGCGTAGCCTTCATCATCTGCTCGAAAGCCGACGCCGACGCCTTGTAAAGAACGAGGAACTTTTTCACGGGCCAACCCTTTCGTGAGGCGCGAGCTTCAGTTCTCGCGCCGCCCCGAAGTATGCCCGGCGGCGACGATTTGCAATGGGCCCAGGGAGCTCAAGTCCTCTCTGTCACTCGGCAGACGCAGGGATAGCGGTATCGAGTCAGTCTGAGGGAGCTGGCTCCGCCTAGTTCGCCGTCTCCGTGGGCCAAACCCTCTCCTCCGCCGCGTCCGTCTCTCGCGTCACCGTCACGTCCTCCGGCCCGGACATGCCATCCATCACGACGGAGCTGGTACGAACGGACGGATTATGGGGGGAGTCATCGGCAACATCTCCGCTGGCGCTCACCGTGAATTCCTCGCTCAGGCTTTCGACTCCAGCAATACCTTGCTATTCGAGGGGTCCTCGTCTGGTGTCACTATCACAACCAACCAGACAACCCTTGTTGCCATCACCCTCCAGCAGGACCCGAACACGGGCGACTCCATCTCTTACGCCTGGATAGCCTCTGCTGGCTCTTTCTCAGACCCCACTCACGCCAGCACCTCGTGGACTGCTCCAGCCACAACGGGCCTGGTAACTCTCACCCTGACCGTGAGCGACTCTCGGAGTGCCTCTTCCTCGGTGTCCCTCGCCATCAACGTGGAGGATGGCTCCGGTGAGGGCAACGCATTGCTCGACGTTCGTTTTAACTCCTGGCCTCTCGTCTCTGCCCTCTCCATCTCCGCTCCAGCCCTCACCCTCCACATGGCCTCTCTCCCGCCTATACGCCGAGATGGAGCCGGTGAACTGATCGCCCCCCCTGCCGAGCTGCGGTCATACCAGGATGCGCTCGCCGCTGGCCTCCACGGGGACGACCGTGGCGTGCCCGAGCTCGGCCTCGACGAGCACGACGGTCCGCCCGGCATGCGTGGCCTCCGCGAGCAGGTCGGTGAAGCGCTCCCGCAGGTGTGGCCAGCGGGTCTGAACCAGGGTGCGCCATCGCTCGGGCTCGGCTTTGGCATTGAAGCGCTGGTGCCAGGCACGGCTGGGGCGAGCAGTCTCGACGCGGCGGCGGACCGCATCGGCCTCCCCGGGGGGGATGTGCCACGCTCTGAGGAGCGGCCAGCGCCAGTGCTGGGCGGCGCCGGGCCGACCTACCTCGAAGAGGGGCAGGACGCACCAGGAGGGGTCCTCGATTGGATGACCGAGCGCCTCGGGGGCGAGGAACGGCCCCGGGCCACGGCTCCGTATGTAGGGCCCGACCAGCGCCATGAGCAGGTGCCAGAGGTGGACCTGGTCGCGCACAGCAGCGAGGACATCGCAGGGCGACTCCGGCTGCACGGTGTCGAAGCTGACGCCGTCGGGGATGACGACGGCGTCGGTGGTCGGGCCCTCGATGTGCGCGCGCATCCTGCCCGCCTCCCCGGTCTTGAAGCGGAGGCCGGCGACCCAGGCGACATCCTGGATGGGGCATTCAGGGCTGGACGCATCCTCCTCGAGCGGGCTCTCGTCCATGAGCTGCCGGAGTAGGGACACGGCGACTTGGACGAGCAGGTCGGACAAGGTGTCGCCATTCTTCAGCGAGCCCGCCTCGACTCGAGGACGCAGCTCCTCGACCGAGCAGTGGCACAGACCGAGCCAGAGGTCCGGCTTCATCACCGCCGAGGGGCGCTGGTGTAGCCAGGCAGTGACCTCAGCCAGCGCCTCCTCGGTCTCGCGGCCGCCGGCGGCACCCACCGCGCGGCACCAGCGCAGCAGCAGGTCGGAGGGGAGGCGCCAGCGGACTCGCTTCCACTCCCGATCGTGCGCCGGCACGATGTCGGGCCAGAGGCTACGCAGGGTGCGCGTCAGCCCTCGTTCGAGGACCTCACGCAAGCCGGCGCGCAGGCGGGTGAAGCTGGGGGTGTCAACGGCAAAGGCCATGGTCTCAGGGAAGCCGGAATCGAGGGCGTGGACGAGCACGCACGCGTCATAACACGCTGGGGCGCCGTGCATCCGCGTGCGAGCCGGCGCGTGAGGGCTGCACCCGTGCCGGCTGGCGCCGCCGATCGCGCAGATGCAGGCCCGGCCCGCTGTTCTCTGGGGCGCGCCCGTGCGGCTGGATGGAGTGCGCCACCCATGTCCACCCGCACTGCTGATGCTGCTTTCGCGAAACTCCGCACCCGAAAGGCGATCGACGCCCTCGGCACCAAAGATGGAGTGCTCACCAAAGTGCCGCAGTTCGATCAGCTGCAGAAGAAACGCCTCCGTGCGCTCTCGGCCACGATGCTCACCACGCTGACCTTCCGCTCTCTCGACGACAGTGATGCGGCCACGGTCGAGATCGCCAGGGAGCTGATCCGCCGCCGCGACACCGCAGCCCAGAACAGCGCGGTGAAAGTCGTGCTGGCGGTGATGAAGAAGTGCGACCCGGTCGCCTGCGGGAGAAGACGGCGTACGACCAGCATGCGAATACGCACCTCCATGCCAACGACAGGCAGGGGCTGGAGCGGCTGAGCGGCTATGGGGCGCGTGGCGCGCAGGCGCTGGAGCGCCTTTCGCGAATGGAGGATGGCCGCATCGCCTATCGCATGAAGCGCCCGCTGCCGGACGGCACCATGCACCTGCCGCCAGGGCCAAGAGAGCCAAGCCCCTGCCGCGCACCTCATGGGCGGGCGGCCAGGGCCGGCGTGTACTCCAAGGGGCTGCGCTGCTTCTCCACCCGCTTGGCTCACTGCTCGGGCCGCCCCCGTCAGCGGCCCTCCTCGACATCTCCGCTCCAGCCCTCACCCTCCACATGGCCTCTATCCCGCCTATACGCTTCCACTTGCCGATCCACGTCTTGCTCATGTCGTTTCCGTCTCCGGTTTGGTCCCAAAAACCGGATTTGGTCCCGAAAATGCGAGCAGCTTTCCACTCAGGCTCGTTGTTGAAGCAGACCTCTGGGGTGAGAGGGGAGAGCAAGAAAGGCAGCCCTTGGCGCCACACCTTGGCGTCGAATCCTCCGTTGAAGAACATCCGACCGACGATGGCGCGCATCCTCGGATCCTGCTGGGCGGTGGCGAGGTTGGCCAACGAGAGTTGACAGGTGGCGGGGAGTCAGCGCCTACTCGCTGCGTTCTGGCGAATCTACTTCTTGCGATGTGAAGGAGGGCACGAGTATCAGTCTCATCTCTGCCCGCTTCCCGACAGCGAACGTTTTTCCAGCCACTTTCACGAGAGTTCCCCAGGAAGACAGCGGTTGCTTCCGCAGCCACTCCTCAGCACGTGTCACGTCCGGAAAGACATGTGCAGGATCGATCGAGGCGGGGACAGGGGTGTCAGTGTCGCGGAGGTACTCACGGAATGCCGTAAACTGGTCCGTTACATAGAGGTAATGGAGCGCGTTCGCTGCGGCACTGAGCGCATCGCGCGCAGTTTCCGGGACATGCTCCACCGTGCTCTCGAGGGTCTGGCACAACGCTTCAAATTCGAAGTCTTCTGGTCGTGTTGTCACGAGACCGCTCCTCAGAGAGCCACAAGAGGTACCAGCACCAGCACGCCCGCGCCTGCCGTGCCGATGACAAAGGCGGCCCCAGCCACCAGGACGATACTACCTACCAGTACCTCCTTCTTGTTCCGCTCGAGCCAATCTTGGGCGGCCTTCATATCCGGGAACATGAGGGGCTGTGACTCCATCTCCTTGACACACTGCATGTACTCTTCCAGGCACTTCTCCGTGCAGTAGTTATGGTGTTGCGCGCACCACGCTTGCGTGGCCAGGGAGGCTTCGAATTCCAGCATCGGGTCCTGCCTCGATTCATGCAGCGGCTCCTCATTCGCCTCAAGACCTGCCGCCTCGGAGGCCGCGCGCAACATGGGTTGGGTGCTTTGGCATGCAGTGAGCACGAGAAGCAGCGCAGTTGCGGAGCATCTAAATGCTGCACACATGAGAAACCGATGCATGAGAGGTCCTCGAGAACCTCCATTTTGCCAGGAGGTGGTCAAAGCGCCTGCTACGTCCCCTTCATCCCTCCTGGACGCAAGCATCCCCCGACCTCGGGCTCTCCCGCAGAATCCGTGATGGCTCCGGACTCCTGGAGCTCGGACTGCCCTCAAGCCGGTTCTACCCTCACGGGGAGACTCATGAGGCCGCGAATCTGGAGGGACGGGTGCCACCGCGGAGCCTCCGGGGTGCGCGACAGGCTCCGGATCCGTGGCAGCAGCGCCTCCAGTGTCACGCGGGCCTCCAGCCGAGCCAGGGGCGCGCCCAGGCAGAAGTGGATGCCGTGCCCGAAGGGCAGGTTGGCCGGGTCTTTGCGCCCGAGCACGAAGCGCTCCGCGTCGGGGACGTACTGCTCGTCCCGGCATGCCGAGCCCAACAGCAGGATGAGCACGGAGTACTTCGGCAACTTCACGCCTCCCACCTCCGCCTCCGCCGTCGTCAGCCGGAAGCCGGCCTGAGCCGGAGATTCGTAGCGCAGCACCTCCTCGATGAACGAGGGGATCAGCTCCGGCTCGGCGCGCAGACGCTCCAGCAGATCGGGGCGGTCCGCCAGGAGGAGAGCTCCGTTGCCCAGCAGGTTGACCGTCGTCTCCAGTCCGGCCACGAGGAGCAGGAAGAGGAAGCTCATCAGCTCCGCGTCCGAGAGCGCCTCCCCGTCCACCCGGGCCGTAAGTAGTCCGCTCACCAGATCATCCCCGGGCTCACGGCGGCGGTGCTCCAGGACTTCCTTCAGGTAGCCCTCCATCTCCTGGAGGGAGCGCTGGACCTGTTGTTGCTTCTCGATGTCGGTCGCGGAGATGGCGCTGACGACGGCGACGTGGTCGGACCAGTGCTTGAAGCGCGAGTAGAGCGAGGCATCCAGCCCCATCAGGTGTCCGATAGCGGCGGCGGGCAGAGGGAGGGCCAGGGACTGGAGGAAGTCCGCATCGCGGCGCGCCAGCAGCTCGTCGACGAGCCGCTCGGCAGTGGCACGCAGGAAGGGCTCGAGCTGGGCAATGGTGGTAGGCGTGAAGGCGCGGCTGATGAGCGAGCGCGCACGTCCATGCCGGGGCGGGTCCATTACCAGCATGGAGCGCGCCACCGGGTTGTACCCCAACCACGCGGGCTCCATGGAGCGTGCCATCCCCTCCGAAGAGAAGAGCTGGGGGTTCTTGAGCACGTTCATGATGTCCGCGTAGCGGCTGACGGCCCAGAGCCCTCCGGGCTCCACCTGACATATCGGAGCGTCACGTCGCAGCTCCGCGAAGACGGGATAGGGGTTGGCCAGGACTTCGGGAGCCAGCAGGTTCACACGAGCGCTCATGGTTCGCACCTCCGCGCCGCATGCTAGGCCATGGCCTGCCCCAGAGCGAACAGGCCGGAGCGGATCGTTGTGGCACCTGAGGTAGAGTCGAGCGAACGGGTGACTCCAGACGCATGCCGAAACTCTTCGCGAATCTCTCTCTGCTGGTCCAGAGCTCTGACAAGGAACTCGAGTCGCTGCTGAAGCGAGCCGACTTTGGAAACTTCGTGGTCAGCAGGGACCTTCCGCCGCTGCGCGCACGGCTCCTCCGGCTCGAACGCGAGCGAGGCATCACGGCGCTCCATCGGCGGGTCTCCAGGAAGATCCTGGGCGCGGGAGCACGGCTCGTGGAGACCCCGCGCTACACGGGCATTCAGCGAGCATCTGCGCTCAGTCCCTGCGGGAGCTATCTCGCCATCGTGAGTGGCCTCGTCGACACGTCCGGTAGCACCGTCGACGTCTACACGAGCGGAGACCTGCGCATCTGGGAGCTGGCGACGGGCCTCGTGGTCGATGTCATCGGGTTCAAGCAGCTCGGAGGGGTCGGAGGCCGGAATGAGCCCTCCTCCCTCCAGTGGTCTCCTTCGGGAGAGTGGCTCGGCGTCGTCTTCAACTATGCCGACGTTGGCGTGCTGCGGCCCTTTGCCGGCAGCACCCGGCCTTCATTCACCGTCGACGTCACGCGGCGCTGGGGCTCGCCACCGCCGCAGTTTTACAAACGCCCCGAGTCCGTGGAGAACATGGGCCACCCGCCCGCCTGGTGCTGGTCTCCCGATGAAAGGGACCTGTTCGTTTCCACTCCCGGGCCGGAGCAGGCGCTCGGATGCATCGTCCCGTTCAGGGACGGTGCTGCATTCACCGCGGACAGTGCGGAGGTGCGCTGGTGCCCCGCCCGGTTGCGCGCGAAGCCCTCGGAGTCGAGCCCACACACCTGGGTGCGATGGAGCCCCGATGGCTCTCGGGTCTACGGCTATTGCGTCAATGAGTATGACGGCGATGGAGCGTCCTACTCGTCCGCCTCCGCTATCGATGTCCGCAGCGGCAATCTCCAGTTCCGTTTCGATGGAGCGGAGGTGCCCATGGCGTTCTCACCGGACGGCGCGCTCCTGGCCTACGGTGAGAAGCATCTCACGCTCGCCGACGGGCACACCGGTCGAACGATTGCCTCGCTGAGCAAGCAAATCCAAGCGAGCTACCACTGGGTCAGCGAGCTCGTCTGGTCACGCGATGGCCGCAGGCTGGCCGTGGTCATCAATGATTATGAGCGCCCCGCGGTCTGCGTCTTCGAGGCAGGGAAGCTCCTGTGCCAGTTGAAGATGGAATCTGTCGCGACGTCTCGCTGGCACGGCGACAGGCGTCGCTGGGCCTGGTCCCCCGACGGTACCGCGGGAGCATGCTTGCTCGGACAGAGCGGGGTCGAGCTGTGGGAGGTGGGACGTCAGCCCAGGCTGCTCCGGCGGCTCGAGGGTGTTGGCGGCATCCAGGGGCTGGAGTGGGGCGCGGACAACACGCTCGTGGGGGTGGGGGCCTCCGCGATTGCGTTCTGGGACATGACCAGCGGACACCTGCGCTCCCACTTTGAGTTCGACATGGAGCCGGGGCACATGCCGCCGTTGGACTCCTGGAACCCCTGGCCGGACGCATCCTCCCAGTTCATTCCGACCGAGCACGGCTGGGCCTTCACGCGAGTGGATCCGGACGGCACCGTGGTCGGCCCGCCTGGAGCCCAGGATCGGCTGGCACCCAGGCTGATGTTCTCGGTGGAAGGGCGCCATGCCTGGCCCTGGCGCTGGGCGATCGGGACTCGGCACACGCGGCTGGAGGAGCAGGCACCGGTCGCGAAGGCTCGCAGGCGGAAGGCCCCGTTCGCGGAGCACCGCATCCCCGTGCCCAAACGCGAGACGGCCCAGGCGCGAGCCGCCCGGCACGCGGAGCGGGGACCCTTGGAGCGATACCAGGTCCCCACGTTTCCCATCAGCCACTACCGGGCCGACCCGGTGTTCCAGAGTGGGCCCGCCATCTGCCGCGAGAACCTCGCGCCGTATGTCGGCCAGGTGGTGATTCTGTACTTCAACGAGAACGCGGGATGGTACGACATCGCGTCCCTGCTCGAGGTCACCGACGAGGGAATCCTCCTCGACTCCAGATTGCACCTGAGTCCGGCACGGCGCATCATCTCCTTCTCGATGATCAATTGGATTGGTCCGGCAGTGCCGCTCCGTTGAGGCGCCCATGAAGTCGCGCTGCGGGACTCGGGTTTTCGCACCCATCGAGAAAACCTCCGTTCCGGTGCCAAACTTTTATTTCCCCTCATAAATCCGCCAATCGAGCGAATCGTACCAATGGCCCTTTCCCGGCCAATCCGGACGCAACGAAGGTGGAACCATGTACAAGATGAAGTGTTTCGCGGGGGTCCTGATGGGCCTCGCGCTGGCAAGCTGTGGCATCGACGCTGTCCCGCTGGAACCCCTGGAGTCTCCGGCCGTCGCTTCCGAGCTGAAGAGCACCTCCCCGCAGCAGCAAGCGGTGGGCGTCGCCCAATACGATCCGGTGCGTCAGGCCCCCATTTGCTCTGCCTCGAGCGCCTCGTGCGACAGCGGCTCGCTCCTCGTCGGCCGGGGCGCCCTCGGTCCCGAACTCGGCGCACCGAACACCATCAACGCCAGTTGCGCGGATGGTAGCTCCGGCAAGTTCCACGTCGATGAGTCGCTGGACCGGCTGTACATCGCCACCGTGTTCGGTGGCCCGCTGACGGAAGGTGCCCAGGTGACGGTCTCCGCCTTTGTCTGGGCTGAAAACCAATACACCCACGATACTCTGGATCTGTTCCACGCAGCGGATGCGAACAACCCCTCGTGGACGCACATCGCCACGTTGAAGCCCGGGAACAAGGGCCTCCAGGTGATCCGGACCTCCTTTCCCCTGCCCGCGGGCGCCCCCCTGCAGGCCATCCGCGGCGTCTTCAGGTATCAAACTGGCTCCGCGAAGAGCTGTGCCACGGAGAGCTACACGGATCACGACGACCTGATCTTCGCCGTGAACGAGAAGATGCCCCCCACCGCAGTGCTCACCCAGCCCACAGAAGGCACTTCGGTCGAAGGCACGGTGTTGCTGAAGGCCGAGGCCACGGACAATGTCGCCATCCAGCGGGTGAAGTTCTGGGTCAACGGCCGGCTGCTGGGCAGCGATGAGTCCGCGCCGTATGAGTTGCCGTGGAATACCCTGGAGACCGCCAACGGCACCGCCACCCTGGTGGCCGAGGCAGTCGATACCTCCTCCAATACCACCAGCAGCACCGCTGTGCGCGTCACCGTGATGAATGCAAGCACCGCCGTCTACGACCCGGTGCTCCGGGCCCCCAGCTGTGCCACCGTGGGCTCCCTGTGCGACACCGTCACGCTCCTCAACGGCCGGGGCAACCAGGGGCCCGAGCTCAACTCACCGAACACAATCAACACCAGTTGCATTGACCGCAACGCCGGCACCTACCACGTCGATGAGTCGCTGGACCGGCTGAGCATCACCACCGTGGATGGCGGTCCGCGGGCTTTAGGCCAGCAGGTGACGATCTCCGCCACGGTCTGGGCTCATCGCAACTACACCTCCGATACCCTGGATTTGTTCCACGCCCCGGATGCGAACAACCCCTCGTGGACATACGTCACCACGCTGGTGCCAACGGGGAGTGGCCGCCAGGTGCTCTCGGCCACCATGACCCTGCCCGCAGGCTCCCCCTTACAGGCCATCCGCGCCGTCTTCGGCATCCGAGGCACCACTGCGGAAATCTGCTCCGCGGGCAGCTACATGGATCACGACGACCTGATCTTCGCCGTGGCCGATGGTGCGCCCGCCACTTCTGGGGACTGACGGCATCACCGCTGACGCTATCGGCTCGGCGGGTCCGAGTAGAGAGTTGTGGTGAGTAGCCTCACCCTCTCCTCGTGCGCTTCCGCCGGGCTGGAGCAGGTGAGCGGCGCGGGGGCCTCTCGGGCTCTGGGGCCTGGAAGGCCCAGGGCTCGAAGAGGCGAAGAAACGGGCTGCCGTAGTGCTGGTACGCCGCCCACGTCCGTGTCCCCGAGGAGGTCGTCGCGATCTCCCGCCGCGCCTTCTGCATCGCCTGGTACATCGGCAGCATCGGGCCGCGCTCGTAGCGGCCCTCCTTGGTTCGCCGCAGGCCCAGTAGCCCACCGTAGAGCGTGAGCGCGAACTGCCGCGCGGCGAAGTCGTCCACCGGCCATGCCGTGCACACGAAGTTCGACACTCCCCGCTCGAAGAAGGACTCAGCGAACGTGGGTGCCAGATCCACCGAGCGCAGCTCCGAACGGTCCGGCGTCTTGCCCGACTCGCACGCGTTGGAGAAGACGAAGGGCGGTATCCGGTCCAGCCGCCGCAGCTCGTTGGCTGTCAGCCGCTCGTCCCGGCTGAACAGCCAGCCCGAGGCCGCCTTGTCCTGCTCGTCGTACACGCAGTGCCCCGCGAAGTGGAGCACGTCGTAGGGCTCCGTCTTCATCAGCAGGTGGCGCAGCACGTTGGTCCGTGTCGCGTCATGTGGCCCGAACAGCTTCACCACCTCGACGCGGTTGGAGCCCTGCGAGTAAACGTGGTTGAAGCTCTCCAGCAGCTCTGCCACCTCCAGTCCTTCTTGCTCGGCCCCCGGCAGATGGTTGTCCTCGGCGGGGTCGGCCACCACCAGCACTCTCAGCACGCGCCGGGGAGGCGGAGGCGGCTCGGGCGGTGGCGCGAACGTGGTCCGCAGTTGCCGCGTCAGGCCCCGGCTCGTTCCCAGGAATAGATCCAAGACCGCCTCCTGGTTGTCCGAGAGCTCCGAGGCCGGCACCTCCGCGTCCGACTGCGCGAGGGCCTCCCAGTGGATCCGCGCCGTCGATGCGTCCAGCATCAGCACCACCGGGTTCTCGCGGTGCCGGTAGAACTCCGAGCGCAGCTCCGCCGGCACCAACAGCTTCTCCAGGAACTGCCCGTGGTAGAGCTGCTTCACCGGTTTCCACTCGGCGGCCAGCTCGTCGTTGGCCTGCATCACCAGCAGCGGATCGATGGGCACTACCCGCTCCGGGATGGCCGCTCCCTCGGTGATGGCTGCGAACTGGTAGCGCTTGTGCTCCAATCCCAGTGTCACCCGAGTGGGGACGGGGTTGCGCTCGGAGCGCTGGTGCGTGGGAGGTGACTTCGGCGGTTGCAGCTTGCGGCGCAGCTCCGCCGCCGGAAGCTCCTCGAAGTCGAGCTCCAGGCGGGGATCCATCCGCAGCCGGGCCACCTCGCCGCGCAGCGCCTCCTGGAGCGCTCGGGCCTTGGTTCCGTCCACCTCCACGAAGGTGATGCGTTGCAGCAGTGCCATGTCCGAGCCCGACGTCACCTGCTGCACGCCGCGGATCCATGCGCGCACCGCCTCCTCCACAGAGAGGTTGCCCTCGCCGGAGCCGATCAGCACCGTGGCCAGGTGCTTCTTGCCCATCCGGCTCAGCGACCAGAACAGCTCGCGCACGGTGACGGTCAGCTCGGGCATGCCGAAGCGCCCTGGTATGCCCATGCCCGCAAGCACGATGAGCCGCCCCGGCGAGCGAGGATCATTCACGAAGAAGGGTTGCCCCAGTTCTCCGCGCAGCACGCCGCGCTCCGAGTACTGCGTCAGCAGCAGGTCTGACTCCTCGAGCTGCTCCGAGCCACGGCCCCGTTGGGCCATCAGCGCCCGGCTGATCTCCTCGTCCAGCGCCCGCTCCGCTCGCTGGGGGACGACGCCCAGGTAGTGGCCCACCGAAACGGCATCCACGGGCAGCCCCCGCGCTCCGTCTCTCTCGAACGACTGGATGTACCCCCGCGCGATGCGCAGCTCCACCCGCACCCGCTTCGCCGCGGGCCCCGAGGGCTGCGGCTCCGGGAGGAGGGTCTCAGTGTCCCCGAGCATCGTGCCAGCGAGCCTCTCCTGCAGTCTCACCTCGTCCCGCATCAGGTAGGGCGGCGCCGTGCCTCGCGTGCTTCGCGCCTGGAGGTGTTCCACCAACTGCCGCACCTCCCGGTCCGCTTCTTCGTGCTCCAACTCCAGTTGCCGCCGCGCACTCGGGTCATCCTTCTTCGGGCCGCGGACCTGGAGCGGACACGTCGGCGAGAGTTGATCCGTCTCGCCCTGGGTGAGCAGGGAGTCCAACGCGCTCAGTACACGTCTATCGAGCGTCAGGGCCGAATGGGCCGACTCCACGTACCAGGTGGGCACTCCCTCCAGCAGGCCCAGGGAGTGGGGCACGCGGCCATCGCCCGCTCGCGTCACCGTGTACGCGTTGGGGGAGCGCAGCCCGTCGGTACTGGCGAGTCCATGGATGGTGGGCAGGTTGTAGCCGGCGACGTAGAGCATCCTCTCGGGATCCACCACGTTCGCCAGCCGATCGTGGTGCGCTCGGGCTTCGTCCAGCCGGTCCTGGGATACGCGCAGGTCCTCATAGGTGTCCGCGTGGTAGAGCGGCTCCATGTCCTTCATCACCCGCGGCGAGGGCAACATCTGGAAGGTGCCCACGAAGGTGTTGAGGATGGACAGCACCTCCGTGAGCGAGTGCTCCATGTCCAGCATCGCCAGCCACTGCACGAGTTTCTCCAGGCCGGTGATGACCTGGAGCGCCGCGAACGAGCCGTGATTCGGCGTGCCCAGCATGAGGAGCCGGCCGCCCAGCGCTCCCGGCCGTTTCGGGTCCTTGTCCCACATCGAGCGCCAGCGCTGCGGATAGGCCTGGATGAAGGTGCGCGCCACCAACCCACCCATCGAGTGGCAGATGAAGTGCACGGGCGCGTTCTCGGGGAACCAGGTCCGCATCTGCTCCTCGAGCTCGGCCGCCGAATCCCGCAAGTCCCTCCGCCAGTCGAACCAGAACGTCTGCACGTTCCAGTTCTCCGAGAGCGCGAGGACGATCTCTCCATAGAAGAGCTTGAGCACGCCCGAGGCACGCACGTCGAACACCGGTTGGCCCGTGTCGTCCAGGCGCAGGTGCGCGATTCCCCCCATCGCCAGCCGCAGCGGGTTGAGCCAGATGCCGCTCGCGCTCGCACCCGAGTACTCCGACAGCTCGCTGCCCATGATGCCGGGCATCACGACGACGTTGCCTCGGGGAGCACGCGCGCCTCGTGCGGCGCCCGCGCGGCGGATCGCCATCGTGTGGAGCCGTTCGAAGCGCGTGTCCCCGAAGTAGGCCCGCAGCGCGCGCTCCTCATCCCGGCTGGGACGCGACAGCAGGGCGGCGAACACGTCCGGCTCCGCGGCCTCGATGCGGGCGATGAAGGCTCTCTCGTCCATGGGCGGTGGCATGGCCGGGAGCGTACACGCATCCTTCGGACACTCCCTCCCACGGGGGAGCAGACTGTCCGTTCAGTGAGGAACACTGGCCCCTCCCCTTGACGTTCTAGGGGAAGTGGGTGACTCTTCCCTTGTCATTCTAGGGGAACGCGATGCCGAAGGCGGACATGGAGCTGCTGCAGGGGACGCTGGATGTCCTGATCCTCAAGACGCTGAGCTGGGGGCCGCGCCATGGTTATTCCGTGGTGCGGTGGATCCAGGAGGTGACGCAGGACGCGCTGGTGGTGGAGGAGGGCTCGCTGTACCCGGCGCTGCACCGGTTGGAGCGCAGGGGGTGGATCAGCTCCGAGTGGGGCGTGTCGGAGAACAACCGCCGCGCTCGCTTCTACGAGCTGACGACCGCGGGCCGGCAGCAGTTGCGCGCGCAGACCACGAGCTGGCAGCGCTTCGCGGACGCGGTCTCGAAGGTGCTCACGTTCACTCCGGAGGCCACATGAGCCGCAGGCCCGAGGCGGGTTGGCGGCGCTACCTGCGGTTCTGGGGCTCGAACGTCCGCGCGGATGTGGATGAGGAGCTGCGCTACCACCTGGAGTCGTGCGCCGAGGAGTTGATGGCGAAGGGGATGTCTCGAGAGGCCGCCCAGGCCGAGGCCCTGCGCCGCTTCGGTGACCTGGAGCGCATCCGCCGCGAGTGTGAGGAGGAGTCCGGTGCCCGCGAGCAGTCCGCCCGGCGCGCGGAGCTCTGGGACTCGCTGTGGCAGGATGTCCGGTACGCGCTCCGCTCGCTGCGGCGCTCTCCGGGCTTCCTGGCGGCCGCGGTGTTGACGCTGGCGCTGAGCATCGGAGCGAACACCGCCATCTTCAGCATCGTGGAGGGGGTGCTGCTGAAGCCGTTGCCGTACCCTCACCCGGAGCGGTTGGTGGCCCTGTTCACCCGCATGCCGGGCATCGGCGCTGACCGGTTCAGCATCTCCCAGCCCGAGCTGGAGGATTTCCGGCAGGCGCGCGACACGTTCAGCGCCTTCAGTGGACTCGACTGGGAGTACTTCAATGTCTCCACGGGAGAGGGTGAGCCCGAGCGCCTCGCCGGGGTGCAGGTGGAAGCCTCGATGTTCGAGGTGCTGGGGGTCGTCCCCAGCCTGGGCCGGCGGTTCACCGCCGAGGAGGATGTGCCCGGCAAGGATCAGGTGGTGGTCGTCACCCACGGCTTCTGGAAGCGGCGACTCGGAGCGAATCCGGCGGTGATTGGCAGCCCCCTGTGGATGGACGGCGTGTCCCGGACCATCATCGGAGTGCTGCCGGAGGACTTCGAGTTCCGAGATGCCCAGTTCCTGGTTCCCCTGGCGCTGGGCCCGTTGGATCCGGCTCGGCGCTCGGCTCACAGCCTGGGGGCGCTGGGCCGGTTGGCTCCGGGCGTGACGCTGGAGCAGGCCCAGACGGCGCTGTCCACCCTGGCTGGACGGCTGGTGGAGACCTATCCCGAGCACTACCCCACGCGCCTGGGTTTTGACGCGCTGGTCATCTCCCTGCGGGAACAGTGGGTGGGTGGGGTCAGCGAGGCGCTCCTGCTGTTGCTGGGGGCCGTGCTCCTGGTGCAGCTCATCGCCTGCGCGAACGTGGCCAACCTGCTGCTCGCCCGAGGCGAGGCGCGGCAGCACGAGCTGGCGGTACGGACCGCGCTGGGCGCAAGCCGGTGGCGGATCGTGCGGCAACTCCTGACGGAGAGCCTCGTGCTGGGTGTGGGCGGAGGGCTGGGCGGACTCATGCTGGCGCAGTGGGGCGTGGATGCGCTTCTGGCGCTCGCGGATGGAATGCTGCCCCGAGCTACCCAGGCCCAGGTGGATCTGTCCGCCCTGGGCGTGACGATGGGGATTGCCATTGTGTCCGGGCTGGCCTTCGGACTGCTCCCTGCGCTCCAGGCCACGCGGAGTGATCCGCGGGAAGCGCTCCAGGGAGCCGGGAAGGGGTTCACCGCAGGCCTGCGCAGACTGAGGGCGCGCAACGTGCTGGTGGTGACCGAGGTGGCGCTGGCCGTCACGCTGGTGGCGGGCGCGGGGCTCCTGCTGCGCAGCTTCTGGGCGCTGAGCCACGTGGAGCCTGGCTTCGACGCGGAGCGCGTGCTGACGTTGGATCTCTCCCTCCCGAGCGCGCAGTACGAGAAGGGGCCCCAGGTGGCCCGCTTCTACCGCGAGCTGCTCGAGCGCCTGCGCGCGGTGCCTGGGGTGGAGTCCGTGGCGGCGACTTCGGGCCTGCCGATGGGTGGCTCGCGGGCGACGTGGGATGTGGACATCGAGGGCCAGACGTTGGCCGCCGGTGAGGTGGGCCCGTCGCCCAACTTCCTGGCGGTGACGCCCGACTACTTCCGCGCCATGGGGATCCGCGTGATGAAGGGCCGGAACTTCTCCGCCGAGGATGACGGCCCGAGGCTCGAGGTGGCCGTGGTGAATGAGCTTGCGGCGCGGGCGATGTGGCCCGGGGAGGATCCGCTCGGCAAGCGCTTCCGGGTCAGGAGCAGCCCAGGACGCGAGCCCTTCCCGTGGATGACGGTGATTGGCGTGGTGGCCAATGTCCGCGCGCAGAGCCTCAAGGACGAGGCCCGCGCCGAGTACTACCTGCTGCACGGGCCGCTCGGAGACGCGAGGGATGCGGCGAACCGAGCCATGACGGTGGTGCTGAGGACTTCTCTGTCTCCCACGTCCCTGGCGGAACCGGCGCGGCGCACCGTGCGCGAGCTGGACTCGAAGCTGGCCGTGGCGAACGTGCGGACGCTGGAGCAGGTGGCCATGCGCACCGCCTCTCGGACGCGCTTCACCGCGCTGCTGCTGGCGCTGTTCGGAGGTGCGGGCATCCTGCTCGCCGCCGTGGGCATCTACGGAGTGCTCGCCTTCACGGTGGTGCAGCGCACTCGGGAGATGGGGGTGCGCATCGCGCTGGGCGCAAGCCGTGCGAGCGTGCTCCGGCTCGTGGTGGGGCAGGGGCTGCGGCTGACCGCGGTGGGCCTGGCGCTCGGAGTCGGCGTGGCGTTGGGGATGGGGTACCTGCTGCGGAGCATGCTCTTCGGCGTCAGCGCGGCGGACCCGCTCACCTTCCTGGGGGTCGTCACCGTGCTGGGGGCCGTGGCGCTCCTGTCCAGCTACCTGCCCGCGCGGCGCGCCACCGGCGTGGATCCGGTGACGGCGCTGCGCTCGGACTGAAGGGAGGGCAGGCTCAGGGGCCCACCCTCCCGGGCTGCCAGCGGGTTCAGCTCGCCGCGCCCTCGACGTAGCGGCGCTTGAAGTCGCGGATCTCCGCGAGCCGGAACGTCCCCGCGGCGGGCGTGAGGGCCTCGGGCGCGTCATACGGCAGGTTCATGATGCGCTCGTACTCCTTCACGGAGACGCGCTCGCGGCGGGCCAGCACGGACTCGACGTCCGTCTGCGCCATGCGCTTCGCCGCCTTCTCGCCCACCACGCCGGAGAAGAACTCCGACGCGCAGCCGCTGCCGTAGGAGAGCAGGCCGATGCGCTGACCGCTCAGCGCGGCGCTCTCGCCGTGCAGCAGCCCTGCCAGCGCCAGGTACAGCGAGGCGGTGTACACGTTGCCGATGCGCGCGTTGAGCGACAGCGAGGAGGCCACCTGCGCCTCGTAGCTGGCGGCGCTCTTGGCCAGCTCATCGCGGGCCTCGGGGGTGGCGGGGGCGCCGCTCGGCGCATCCTGCAAGTCACAGAGCCGCAGCTGCGTGTGGGCCTTGCGCGCCATCTTGCAGAAGGGCACGTGGTAGAGGATGCGAGCCAGTTGCTCGCCCGGCAGGTTCGAGCCCCAGCGCACCACCTCGTGCGCCAGCGCGCGCTCGCGCCAGCCGCGATACGCGCCCGACAGCGCGTCCAGGTAACACTGGATGGAGTAGTGCCCGTCCACCACGGCCTCACGGCGGCCCAGCGGACGCCAGAAGTCATATACGTCCATGCTGCACGAGCCGTTGAGCCCCACGTCCAGCGCGAGCAGGTCCGGCTGCTCCGAGACGAGCAGCGCCACGGCGCCCGCGCCTTGGGTGGGCTCGCCCGCCGTGTTCAGCCCATAGCGAGCAATGTCCGAGCACACCACGATGGCCGAGCGTCCCGCCGCCGCGCCGGAGGCGATCCACTCCGAGGCCGCCATCAGTCCTGCGGTGCCGCCGTAGCACGCGTGCTGCGTGTCATAGACGCGCATGGAGTTCGGCAGCTTGAGCAGGCCCTGGACGTGCGAGGCCACCGGCTTGGAGTGATCGATACCCGTCTCGGTGCCCACCACGAGCATGCCGATGCGGGACGGATCGACGTTGTTGTTGCGAACCAGCCGGGCCGCGGCCGTGGCCGCCAGCGAGACGGAGTCCTCGCCGGGATCCGCCACGGCCATCTCCTTGGCTCCCAGGCCCGCGGTGTACTTCGCGGGATCCACTCCGCGAGCCAGGGCCAGCTCCTGGATGTCCACGTACCGGCTGGGGACGGCGATGGCCAGCGCTTCGATTCCGACGAGTTTCTTCATGGTAGGTGCCTGCATGCGTGGGGTGGGCGGAGTTTACTGTAGGGTGGGGGGAATGAGCACGAGCCGGCCGGCGATCTCTCGGTTCTCCAGCCGGAAGTGTGCGCGGCCCGCCTCCTCCAGGGGGACGGACTCCGACACGAAGGCGCGCACCGTGCCCGAGGCCGTCAGCCGCAGCGCCTCGTCCAGCTCCTCGCGCGTGGTGGCATAGGCGCCGAGGATCTCCAGCTCCTTCACGATGACCAGGCCCGGGTTGAGGTTGAACGTGCCCGTCTCCAGGTTGCCCACCACCACCACCCGGCCGCCGGGGGCGATGGACTTGAGCGTCTGCTCGAAGGTGACGCTGCCGACGATCTCGATGGCCACGTTGACACCCTCGCCCGCGGTGCGCTTGCGGACCTCGGAGGCGAAGTCCAGCCCGCGCGAGACGATGACTTCATCCGCGCCCGCGTTGTGCAGGGCCTCGGCCTTGGCCTGGCCGGAGGTGACGGCGATGACGCGCGCCCCGTCCGCCTTGGCCAGCTGCACCGAGGACAGGCCCACGCCGCCGCTGGCGCCGGTGATGAGCACCGTCTCTCCGGCGCGCACCTTGCCGCGCGTGCGCACCGTGTGCACCGCCGTGCCGGTGGTGCAGCAGACGGTGGCGGCCTCGGCCCAGGGCATGTTGGGGGGTACGCGGCCCAGGCCCGCCACGGGGGCGACCAGGTACTGCGCGTAGCCGCCGGGCAGCTCCTCGCCGAAGAAGCGGTTGTCCCTGCGGCACAGGCTGTTGCGCCCGCTGCGGCACAGGGCGCAGTCGCCGCACGAGAGCCGCTGCAGCGTGGCCACCCGGTCTCCCACCTTCCATCCCGGCGTGTCCGGACCGACTTCCACCACCTCGCCCGCCGCCTCGTGGCCGAGGATGGCCGGCACGTGCGTGCGGGGCAGGTTGCCGCGGCGGTTGATGACGTCGTGGTAGCAGACGCCGCAGGCGTGAACGTGAACGAGCACCTCCCCGCGCCCCGGTCGAGGCATGGGGACGCTCTCGAGCTTCAGGTTGCTGGCTGCGCCAAACTCTCGAAGAACGACGGCCTTCATGCGGATGATGACTCCCTGGTGACGGGGTTTCAGGCCCCCACGAGCGAATCGCGGAGGTTTCGGGGATCCATGGACCGGATCGCCGCCAGAGTGGCCGCGTCCGGGACGGGGGTGGTGGGGACCGGGCCCTGGACTTCGAACGCGAAGCCGGTGCGCTCGCGCAGGGTGTCCAGGTCGGTCCACGGGTGGAGGGCGAGGAGCCGGGCGCCCTGGGCACCGAGCTCGAAGACGCCGAGGTCCGAGATGAGCCGCACGGGGCGGTGCGGGTCCTGCGTGGTGGCCACCTGCACCTCGGGGACGAGGTTGCGGCGGGACTGACGGGGCACCACCAGCACGGGACGGCGCACCCACTGACGGAGCGTGGCCGCGCCCGCGACACCGGGGAACTTGGTGCGAGGCTTCTCCAGGCTGCCCGAAGCGGTCATGTTCGTCCGCCCACGCGAATCCACCTCGGCCGCGCCGAAGAAGACGGTGTCCACGCGGCCGCGCCGGGCGTGGTCGAAGAGATCCGGGATGGTGATCTCCGCCGAGCGGCCGTTCATGTAGCCGAGGTCCTCGGAGGAGGGGAACAGCTCGGGCAGCTCGGGGTCCAGCGAGCCCACGCAGGCCAGGTACGTCAGCCCGGGAGCGTGCGTGGCGCGCGCGACGCCGATCGCCAGGATGGCCAGCGGCGAGGCGACGCCCGTGGCCACCACCGCCCCGTCGTCGATCTCCTTGGCGAGCAGGGAGACGACGGTCTCCGCGGGCGTGGCTTGCGGCGAGGTGCTCATGCCGCCCTCCGGGCCGCCATCAGCGAGTGGAGGAACTCCGCCTCGCGGCCGGCCTCGGCCATGGACAGGTAGCGCGAGAGCATCGCGTCATCGTGCGGATACAGGCCCACGCAGCCCGTGGGGAGCGCGCCGCTGGGAGCCATTGAGACACTCTCCACCTGGAACCCCGGCACCGTGACGCGCGAGAGGCGAGGCACGCGCTCCTCGGCGGTGGCAATCACCCGCTTCGCCGCGCCGATGACGAGCAGGTCCGTGGTGGGGTCCTCGATGAAGAGGTTGCCGCGCTCGTCCGCGGCGCGCGCGTGCACCAGCGCCACGTCTGGGTAGAAGGCAGGCTCCACCGCCACTTCCTTGCCGGTGAACGGGTCCACCACCTTGCGAGGGGGATCGGCGTCGGCCAGCTCGGACATGTCCGTGTCCGGCGCGGGGATGAACGGCAGCCCCATGGACGCCGCCCGCAGCCGCTGGACGATGCGGTACCCGTCATGCTCGCGCCAGGCGATGGAGCCCTGCTCGATGGCCCGCTTGAGGCAGGGCATGGGGCGCACGCGGCCTTCCAGGTTCAGCGCGCCGAAGGGCAATTCCACGCGGGCCAGGCACCCACCGGCGACCAGGAACTCCGCGGGCAGCGGGTTGGGCAGGGAGATGAGCTGCAGGCCGCGGCGCTCCTGGGCAATGAGCTCCAGCACCAGCGCCATCGGCGCGCGCCCCAGCATGAAGCCCCCGGTGGCGACCCACGATTGATCCGGGATGGAGGCCACCGCCTCCTGGATGGGGCGCCAGCGTCCCGGCTTCATGGCTTCTCCCCCGCCGCCGTGGGAGGCACCAGCGCCAGCACCGCCGCGCCCTGCTCGGGCGAAGCCGCAGCCCCCGGAGCCGCCAGCCCCGCGAAGAACAGGTCCACCATCCCGGTGACGATCTGCTCCTCGGTGAGCCGCCCGTCCGGCTTGAACCACTTGTAGACCCACAGCACCATGCCCAGGAACGAGAAGGCCACGATGGTGGGCTCGAGCGGCCGCATGCGGCCCTGCTTCACCGCCTCGGCGAACGTCGTCTCGATGAAGCGCACGTACTGCTTCTTGCGCCGATCGATGTACTCACGGGCCTCGCCTTTGAGCGTGGCGTGCTCGTGGAGGATGATGATGACCTCCTTGCTCGCCCCGCGCGTCACCAGCTCGATGTTGCGCCGCATGCACGCGCGCAGCCGCTCGACAGGGTCCGTGATGTCCGAGACCTTCGCGATGACCTGGCCCTCGAACAGGTCCATGCCGTAGCCCATGATGGCCGACAGCAACTGCTCCTTGTTCTGGATGTAGTGGTAGAGCCCTGCCTTCGTGAGACGGCACGCGTCGGCAATCTCCTGCATGGAGGTGCCCTCGTAGCCGCGCTCGCAGATGAGCCGGGCTGCCGTCTCCAGGATGGCGCGGAAACGCTCTCCGTCGTCGGGCCTTCTCGGTGTCACGTTCGCTCTCCTTCCGGCGGGGGTTTTCCCGGAACGATGGACCTACCGACCGGTCGGTAACACGGGCGCCAGAGCGACGTCAATGCTTGTTTGACTGGAAAAGCACAGGCTCAGCGCGCCTGGTTGCGGGTGTGGAGCACCTGAAGCCGCTCCATCGTGCGCACCAGCCCGTCCACGTCACAGAGCACCACGTAGTGCTCGGCGACGGACTCGAGGTGCTCGCGCGCCTCGGGCCGCAGATCCATTCGTTCGTAGAGGCTCGCGAGGCGCTCGTGCACCTCGGTCCGCTTGGGCTCGAGCTTGAGCACGTGCTTCCACACGTCCGCGGCCTTGAACACCATGCCGTCACGCTCGTGCAGATCTGCCCTGTGCAGGAGATCCGTCACTGTGGGTCGTTGCCTGCCGCGCAAGAAGTCCTCCGAGCGCCTGATCAGATCAGCACTGGCTCTCTCGCACAAGCCTCCGGGTAGTTGCATGGCACACATGTAGGCATAGCCCTGGAGGGCGGGAGGAAAGGTGTGAAAGGTGGGTGGAATACCGACTGTCAGAGGGATTGTTCAGAGTGCACATCTCGAAATGACGGCCGTGCACGGCTGTCGCTCCAAGGTGTTGAACCAGCAGTCCCGTCGGTTTGCGGCGGCGCGTGCTTCCGGACAAGCAAACCCCTCCAAGGTGCTCGGAGTGCGCGCCGCCGTTTCTTTTTGGAGCTTCCCCGAGAGGCAATTCCCGCTGAGAGCGAGTTTGGGCAAGCTTGCCGCATGAGCCTGCTGTCGCCTCGGCTGCGCGCCACCGTCCTGGCCCTGGGCCTGTCGCCTCTGTGCGTGTCCGCGGCGGAGCCGGCGCCCGAGCCCTCGCAGGCGGAAGCCACTCCGTGGGGGCGCCAGGAGACTCGGTTGGATCTCGGGTTGTCCGCGGGGCTGCATGCTCCGTCGGGCGTGTTCGGCTTGGAGCTGGAGTTCCGGCCCATCGAGTGGCTGGGGCTCCAGGTGGGCGGTGGCACGGATGCATGGGGTTATCGCGTGAGTCCGTTGCTGCGGGTGTATCCGCTGGGCTCGAGGCGCTTCAGTCCCTTCGTGGAGGCGGGAGCCAGCTTCAACCTGGGCCAGGAGAGAACCGTTCGCGGCGCAGACGGGGCCGAGCTGCCGGTGGAACTCCTCTTCACTCCAGTGGCGGTGGTGGGCGTGGGCGTCCGAGGCAATCTCGGTGCGCATGCCTTCGTTTCGCCGCGCTTGGGGTGGAGCAAGCGCCTGCGTGAGGACAACATCCGGATGATGAGCAACGGGCGCTTCATCGAGAGCTCCGACCTGAAGAGTTCCCTCGACCAGCAGCAGGGATTGCTCATGAGCTTGAGCGTGGGCGTCTCGTTTCTTTGAGGATCAGCGCCCCTTGGCTCCGTCGCCTCGCAGGGTCGTGACAGTGCTCGTGACCTGGGCAATCAGCTTGCCGTCCGCCTTGAGCACATCGCAGACGTAGCGGCTGAAGGTCCTGCCTCGGTTCACCGGCTTCACGACGGCGCGGATCTTCTCCTCCCAGATGGGACGGAAGAAGTTGATCTGCAGGTCCACGGTCGTGAAGCTCTCGCCCTCTTCCAATGTCGTCCAATGCGCCGTGCCGATGGCGAGATCCGCCAGGTCCACGAGGACGCCTCCATGGATGGTGCCCATGGGATTCGCGTGGGCCTCGGGCCGGGTCACCATCTCGACCGTGGAAGTGGCCTCCCCCACATCGACGAGCTGCATGCCCAGCGTCCTGGCGATGGGCGGCGGATAGGTGATGCGGCTATCGCCCGCGGCGGGGGCCTCACCCTTCGTGATCAACGCCCGGAAGTATTCGAGGTTCTTCATGAGATCAGCTCCTTGGCAGAGGTGAGGACCGAGGCCAGCAGCTCGTCAGCGGCCTCCTTGGAGGGAAGGGCTCGTGCGATGGAGACCGCTCCGATGATCATGGCCAGCACGCTCCATGCACGTTCACGCTTCCTGGCGCTCGCGGTCCCACGCATTCCCTGGATCAGCACTTCGACAGTCTCCTCGAGGATCTCACCGTAGAGCTTCTTCACGGGAGTCTCCGCGCGCGACACATCCGCGGTCAGCGCAGCCGCGGTGCAACCGTTCTCGACATCTCGCATGTGCCGCGGGCTCAGATAGTCCTTCAAGAAGGACTCCAGCCAGCCGTCCCCGTTCGAGGCCGAGAGCTCCTTCAGCCAGGAGAGCGTCTTCCCCAGGCCAGTGCTCACAACTTCCTTCAGCAGTGCTTCCTTGGAAGAGAAGTGTGAATAGAAGGCGCCCGACGTCATCCCGGCTTCAGCCATCAAGCCGTCCACGCCGATCCCGTGGAACCCACTCCGCTTCATCCGCTTGCCAGCGGCGTGGAGGATCGTCTCGCGAGCCTTCTCCTTGTGCTCTGCCTTGTACCGCATGGTGCCCTCCACTCTTCAGCCGTGATGCGACGTTGCGTCATAGAATAACGGTCGTTATCCCATCGAGTCAAAGAGGAAGCGGCAGCCACGAAGGACCAGGGAGGACGCCATGTCGGACAAGAAGGTCGCATTCATCACGGGTGGAAATCGCGGGCTGGGACTCGAGACGGCGAAGCAATTGGGCCAGCTGGGCATCTTCCCGGTGATTGGCTCCAGGAACCTCGAGCAGGGCCGCGTCGCGGTCGCGCTGCTTCGCGCCGAGGGCATTGAAGCCGATGCCATCCAGTTCGATGTCGTCGACAAGGAGCACTACCGGGCCGCCTACGAGTACTTCGAGCAGAGGTTCGGGAAGCTCGACATCCTCATCAACAACGCCGGCGTCAGCCTCGAGGGAGAGCCCGCCGATGCGCCTGCTCGCAAGGACCCGACCAGCAGCCTGACCGAAGACGCCCTGCGCGGCACGATGGAGGCCAACTTCTTCGGAGTGGTCCTCAGCACGCAGGTGCTCCTGCCCCTGATTCGAAAGTCTCCCGCGGGCCGGATCGTCAACCTCTCCAGCAACCTCGGCTCCTTGACCTGGCACTCGGATCCCACGTCACGCATCTATCCCGTGAAGATGTTCGCCTACGACACCTCGAAGGCCGCGCTCAATTCCTTCACGATCCACCTGGCCCATGAGCTGAGGAACACACCCATCAAGGTGAACTCCGTCCACCCGGGCTGGGTGCATACCCAGCTGGGAGGAAAGGTCGCGCCTACCACTCCGGAAGAGGGGGCGAAGACCAGCGTTCGGCTCGCAACCCTCCCCGCTGATGGACCGACAGGTGGATACTTCCACCAGGATCAGCACCTGCCCTGGTGAGGCTCCACTCTCTCTGCCGGTGACGTTCCCGTGGGCGGTCGCGCTGCTGTACTGCGCGCCGCCCACACCTCTTTTTTGGACGCTCGCGTGTCGCTCGTCTCATTGTCCCTTGCATTTAACCCGAAGGTTAATTATCTAAATGGTTAAATACGATGCCGACCGACACCCTTTCCCGCACCTTCTCCGCACTGGCCGACCCGACCCGGCGGGCGATCCTCGCCCGGCTGTCGAAGGGCGAGGCCACGGTCACCGAGCTGGCGGCTCCCTTCGACATGAGCCTCCCGGCAGTGACCAAGCACCTCAAGGTGCTGGAGAAGGCGGGGCTGATCAGCCGCGGCCGGGAGGCGCAATGGCGGCCATGCACGCTGGCGGCGACGCCGCTGCGTGAAGTCTCCCAGTGGGTCGAGCAGTACCGCGAGCACTGGGAGCAGCGGTTCGACCGGTTGGAGTCGTACCTCAGCACCCTGCAGGCGAAGCAGAAGAAGACCGAGCCCGAGAAGCCCTGAGCCGTAGCCCCTTTCCTCGAAGCGAAAAAGGACGCCGACCATGACTACTTCCACCCGCCAGCCCCAGGAGAGCCGCCCGATGCCCGTTCCCTCCAACCCGAGCCCCACCGCCGATCGGGAGCTCACCCTCTCGCGCGTCGTCAGCGCCCCGCGTGAGCTGGTGTTCGACGCCTGGACCGATCCGGTTCACGTGGCGCAGTGGTGGGGGCCCAACGGCTTCTCCACGAAGGTGCACCAGATGGAGGTGAAGCCGGGAGGTACCTGGCGCTTCCTGCTCACCGGGCCCGACGGCACCGAGTGGCCCAGCCGCATCACCTACCGCGAGGTGGTGCGCCCCGAGCGGCTCGTGTACCGCCATGGCTCCGATGTGGACAACGATCCGGAAGCCTTCGATGTGACCGTGACGTTCGAGGCCCAGGGCCAGAAGACGAAGGTCACCATGCTCACGATCCTCCCGTCGGTAGAGGCGTGCGAGCGCGTGAAGTCGTTCGGCGCGGTGGAGCTCGGCCAGCAGACGCTCGCCAAGCTCGATGCGTTCGCGCAGAGCCAGCTGCCGCGCTGACTCCGCGCGCGTCAGAACTTCTCGGATGCCGGGCGCAGATCCAACTCCTGCGTCCACGTGGAGGGGTGCTGCTGGTGCAGCTGCCAGTAGGTCTCCGCGATGGCCTCCGGAGAGAGCATCGTCGAGGCATCCCGGCTCGGCATCATCCCGCGCACGCGCGGGGTGTCGATCTGTCCATCGATGACGATGTGGGCCACGTGGATTCCGCGCGGCCCGAACTCGCGCGCCAGGGACTGGGCCAGGGCCCGAAGCCCGAACTTGCCCACGGCCAGGCCCGCGAAGCGCGCGCTGCCTCGCAGCGAGGCGGTGGCGCCAGTGAAGAGCAGGGTGCCGCGTCCGCGCTCGAGCATCGCGGGCAGTACCTCGCGCGCGGAGAGGAAGCCTCCGAGGCAGTTCACCCGCCACGCGGACTCGAAGGCCGCGGGGTCGAGGTCCAGGATGCCGCCCACCTGGAAGGCGCCCGCGTTGTAGACGAGCACCTCCGGAGGCCCCAGCTCCGCGCGCAGCCGGGAGAACGCAGCCGACACGGAACCTGCGTCTCCCGCATCCGCCGGGAACATCGCCGCGCGGCCGCCGTCGCGGGTGATGTCCGTGTGCACCTCTCGCAACCCGGCTTCGCCCCGAGCGAGCAACGCCACCGCGAAGCCTTCCCGCGCGAAGCGCCTTGCCGCCGCTGCGCCCAGGCCGGGCCCTACTCCGAACACGGCTGCCACCTTGGTCGTCGTCATGACGTGCACGGGTAACGCGCGCGGGCGCCGGGCGCCAGGGCTCGGTAGCTGTATATAAGGAAGTGAGCGTTGGCCCGGGAGGAAAGGGATGGTGCGCGTCGTCGAGGGAGACCTGCTGGAGCAGCGCGTGGACGCCATCGTCAACGCGTGGAACCGGAACATCATCCCCTGGTGGTTGCTGATTCCTCAGGGCGTGTCCGGAGCCATCAAGCGGCACGCGGGTTATCAACCCTTCCGGGAGTTGGCACGTGTGGGCCCCATGCCTCTGGGCTCGGCGGTGGTCACCTCGGCGGGCCGCCTGCCCTACCGGGGCATCATCCACGTGGCCGGCATCAACATGCTCTGGCGCGCGTCCGAGCAGTCCATCCGGGATTCGGTAGCCAACGCGCTCGCGCGGGCGTGGGAGCATGGGTTCCACTCGGTGGCGTTCCCCATCATCGGGGCGGGCAGCGGCAGCTTCGACGAGGCCCGGGCGCTGGAGCTGATGCTCGCGGCGCTCGAGGCGGGGGCGGGGGCGTTCGACGTGACGGTGGTGCGCTACCGCCGGCGGTGAACGAGCGGCTCGTTTCCGGCGCGCGGGCCGACTATGACTCGCGGGCATGAGCTCTGCCGCCATGCGCCTGCTGGATCTGCTGTGGGACCGTTATGCCGCCGAAGTGCCGTATGCGCGGACGTTCGTGCAGTTGTCCGGGGGCAGCTTCCGCAATGACCATGTCGCGCTGCGCACGCTGGCCCGGCCCGGCAGCGGCATCGCCATGTTCGAGCGTGTCTTCGAGCGCCTGGGGTGGAAGCGTGCGGGCGAATACACCTTCCCGGATACGCACCTGGCGGCCATCTACATGTCCCATCCGGACGGACTGCCGCGCGTCTTCATCTCCGAGCTGAAGGCCGAGGAACTCTCGCCGAGAGCCCGGGAGATTCTCTCCACGCTCCCCGAGGATCCTCCGCCGCCCGAGTCCATCGACGCGTTGGCCAGCTGGTTCTCCGCGCCGCCGCCGCCGAAGGAATCCGCGCTGCTGGAACTGGAGAAGGAGTCCCAGTACGGAGCGTGGCTGCTGGCATTCGGGCGCAAGGTGAACCACTTCACGGGAGCGGTGGACGACGTGGAGGCGTGGCAGCGGCGCATGCGCGAGGCCGGCGTGCCCATGAAGGCGGACATCGAAGGCGCGCCGGGGACGCACCTGCGGCAGACGGCCACGCACGCAGCGCCCCTCCCTGTGTCGCTCGAGAGCGGAGGCACACGCCCGTGGCCCTACGCCTACTTCGAGATTGCCCAGCGCGCGCCTACCTTTGACGGCTTCTTGGGTCCCCAGGCCCGCGCCCTCTTCGACATGACGAAGCGAGACTCCCGGTAGCAAGACTCCAGCCCGTGCCTCCTTGCGCGAGTCGTGAGGGGATCCGGGCGTTTCACCGCAGGCCTCCTCGTCACAGCTCACAGCGGCCCACTCCTTCTGGGTGCCCACTCCCGGGCAAATGCAAGGAGCAGCGCCATGAAGCGAGAGACCATCATCCGTGCGTGGAAGGACCCCGAGTTCCGCGCGAGCCTCACCCCCGAGGAGCGTTCGGCGCTACCCGACTGCCCGGCGGGCCCGGCCTTCACCGACCTGGACGAGAGCGAGCTGGCGGACGCTGTGGGCGGCGCCGGGTACTATCTCGATTTCGATGAAGGGTGCATCTGCTCGAAGTGGACGGCCACCAAGACGTTCACCACCACCACCCGCGAGTTCACCGTCAACCAGCTCGACTTCGCCACGCTAGAAGCGGTCAACGTTGCGCGCTTCTGAGGGACGGCCCCCGAACGTGGGTGCGCTCTCACAGGGCGCGAGAGCCACCCACCCGGAACCAAGTCACAACCCAGGATCCTCCACTCATTCCTGGTGCCCGCGGACAGACAGCGCGGGCTCACACTGGAGGATTCGATGAACACCGATCTGATCATCCGGGCCTGGAAGGACCCGGAGTTTCGCGCCCGTCTCTCCGCCGAGGAGCGGGATTCTCTCCCCGACATGCCTTCGGGCGCCCCCATGACCGAGCTCGACGAAGGGGCGCTACGCGACATCGTCGGTGGAAAGGTGAGCGAGGATTTGGGCGGCAGCACGGGCTGTGTCGGACCCTACAGGCCCACGTGCGGCATCGTGATGTGCCCCATCCGCGAGCTGGAGTTCTGAGTCGTCCGGCTCCTTCGCGCTGAAGCATCTCCCCTCATCGACGAGACCCCCATGTCCGCGCTCTCACCTGCGTTCCCCTGGAAGAAGGCGACGTTCCTCCACGAGCGAGCCGTGGCCGAGAAAGCCGCTCTGCCTCCAGGGAGTGAGGACCTGCTCCGGCAGGCCGAGCGGCGTGCAAGTGCCTGGCGTCAGGTGATGTCCGTCGATGAGGGGATGCTGGAGGAGCGGTTGCGGAGCGTGGGATTGGATCAGCGAGGTTTCCTCCAGGTCCTCGCCCATGCGGACAATGACTCCCAGGGTTCGTTCGGCGAGTCGTGGGAGCAGGTCCTCCAGGAGGTGCTCGCGGACCGGTACGCGGAGGAGCCGCTGCCCGCCACGCTCGCCGCGCCTCCTAGCGCTGGACAGCCCGGTCTGCCGTTCTCCGGCATTTTCCACCCCTTTCTGAGGCTCGGAGCGGCCCGGCTTCGTGCGGGCCTCGCGGAGTTGCGGACAAGCCACCCGTCGGGTGGAGGCCGCGTGGGCTCCAGCGTCGAGATCACCCTGTTGCAGGCTCTGGCCTCGCGGCTCCATGAGGTGGCCTCGCGGGTCCTCATCCTGGAGCTCAACGTGGCTCGGATGATGGATCAGCTGTCTGGCAGCACGCCCCAGGAGCGATTCCACCACTTCTCCACGGTCCGGCTCCGGGACGCGCGAGTCCGTGCCGCGCTGCTGGAGGAGTACCCCGTGCTCGCCCGGCTGATGGCCACCGCCTTGGAGCGCTGGCAGGAGACCAGTCTGGAGCTCCTGAGACACATCGCCGAGGACCGGGAGTTGCTGGAGCGGACGTTCCTCGCCGGCCGCGAGCTGGGCCCGCTCGAGGTGCTGCAGGGCGGCATCTCGGATGTGCACCGCCAAGGCCGAGGCGTCTTCCTGCTGCGGTTCGGCTCGGGGCTGAAGCTGGTCTACAAGCCGAAGTCCCTGGCCGTGGACATCGGCTTCCAGCAGTTGCTGCAGTGGCTCAACGCGGAGGGGCTGCGTCACCCGCACCGTGTGCTCACCGTGGTGGACCGTGGCAACTACGGCTGGGTCGAGTACGTGGAGTCCACCGGCTGTGAATCGCGCGAGGCGCTCCAGCGCTTCTACTGGAGGCAGGGCAGCTTCCTGGCGCTGCTGCACCTGCTGTCCGCGGTGGACTTCCACCTGGAGAACCTGATCGCCGCGGGAGAGACGCCGGTCCTGGTGGACCTGGAGGCGCTCTTCCACCACCGGGCGTCCTCCGACACCCGGGATCATGCCCGCGCCCAGGCCTGGGCACTGCTGGATCAGTCCATTGTCTCCGTGGGCATGCTGCCCATCTTCCTCTTCGGCCGAGAGGGCAAGGCGGGGCTCGACATGAGTGGGCTCGGGGGCGAGGCCGGACAGCTCACGCCCCAGCGCATGCCCACCGTGGAGGAGTTCGGCAGCGACACCATGCGCATGGTCCGCCGCCAGGGGGTGATGGCCGGCTCGAAGAACCGCCCCCGGCTCGGTGAGGCGCCCGTGGATCCCGCCGAGTTCACCGAGGAGCTCGTGAAAGGCTTCGATGAGACCTACTCCTTGCTGGCCCATCGACGCGAGGCCCTGGCGCCGCGCCTGCGCACCTTCGCGGACGTGGAGGTCCGGTACATCGCCCGCGCCACCCAGCGCTACGGGATGCTGCTCCAGGAGAGCCACCACCCGGATTTCCTCCGCGATGGTTTGGAGCGGGACAAGGTGCTCGATCACTTGTGGGCAGAGGTGCCGCAGATGCCCTCGCTGCGCAGGCTCCTCCCATTCGAGCACGCGGATCTCCGTCTGGGAGACATCCCCTTCTTCACGGCACGTCCCGGTCAGCGCCACCTGTGGAGCAGCACCGGCGAGTGCATCCCGGACTTCTTCACGCACGACAGCCTGGGAGATGTCCTCCAGCGGCTCGAGCGGATGGATGAGCGCGACCGCGCCCTGCAGGTGTCGTTCATCCGCAAGGCGATGGTGTCACTGGACAAGGGCGGGGAATCCGTTCGCACGAGTCCCGCGTCGCACGAGGAGGAATCGCTCCCCGCTGCCACTCCCGAGGAGTGCCTGGCCGGGGCGATTACCATTGGTGAGGAGCTCGCGGCCAAGGTCATTCGGGGGAGCCGGGATGCGTGTTGGATCGGCCTGAACCTGGAGGACTTGCAGCAGTGGCGCTGGAGCCTCTCGCCCATCGGCATGGATCTCTATGAGGGTCTGGGAGGTATTGCCCTCTTCTTCGGATACCTGGCGCGAAGGACTGGCCGAGCGGACTTCGAGAAACTCGCGCGTGCGACCCTCGAGGCGGTGCGAGAGGACTGGCGCAGGCCGGGTTTGAGCAGAGGCAGTGCGGGCATCGGGGCATTCGTCGGACGCGGCGCCTCCATCTATGTGCTCGGCCACCTTTCCACGCTCTGGAACGAGCCGGCCTTGATGGAGGAGCTGCTGGCCGGACTGCCTGCGCTCGAAGAGCTCATCGGCACCGACGTGCGGTTGGATCTGCTGAGCGGTTCGGCGGGACTCACGGTGGCCTTGCTTGGGCTGTATCGAAAGACAGGGGACCCTCGGCTGCTGGAGGCTGCTCGGAAGTGCGGGGAGCGCCTGGTGGCTACCGCGGTGCCCATCTCGGAGGGCGCGATCGGCTGGAAGGGAGAGGTGAGTGAGGTGCCGCTGTCGGGCTTCTCTCACGGCGCGGCAGGCATCTGCTGGGCGCTGCTGGAGCTGGCCGAGGCCACGGGAGACAAGCGCTACGCGGAGCTGGCGCGGCAGGGACTCGCCTACGAACGCTCGCTCTTCGTCCCGGAGCGCGGGAACTGGAAGGATCTGCGAGTCCCAGGCACCACGGACACCCACTCGATGGCCATGTGGTGCCACGGCGCCTCGGGCATCGCGCTTGGGCGGCTGCTCTCGCTCCGGCACATGGATGGCCCGGAGATCCGCGAGGAACTCGCGACGGCGCTCGCAACGACACTCCGAGGAGGCTTCGGAGGCAACCACTGCCTGTGCCACGGAGACATGGGCAACCTGGAGGTGCTGCACGTGGCGGGGCAGGTGCTGAGTGAGCCTCGCTGGACCCAGGCGGCGTTGCGGCACGCGGCCATCGTGCTCCGCGAGGGCCGCGAGGGAGGCTGGCGCTGCGGTCTGCCCCGGCGCAGCGAGAGCCCGGGCATGCTCATGGGACTGGCGGGCATCGGCCACGGTCTGCTCCGGCTCTCCGCGCCGGAACTGGTACCCAGCGTCCTCTCCCTGGAGCCGCCCCGCTGACGCGGTGCATCCATCCGAGCGGTGCTCACGCGCCTGCGAGAGGACCTGCTGGCGAAGCGCGCGTGAGGAGGGAAGGACTCACTCCTCGGTGAGGGGCAGGCGCACCACGAAGGTGGTGCCCTTGCCCAGCTCGCTCTCCACCTGGATGCGGCCCTTGTGGCGGCTGATGATGGCGTAGCAGATGGACAGGCCCAGGCCCGTTCCCTGCCCGGCGGGCTTGGTGGTGAAGAAGGGCGTGAAGAGGCGCTCGAGCGTCTCCGGGCTCATGCCCCGGCCCGAGTCGCGGATCCACACCACCGCCTCGCTGCCCTCGCGCCGCGTGGTGATGTGGATGTCCCCCCGCAGCTCGATGGCCTGCGAGGCGTTGAGCAGCAGGTTCATGAACACCTGGTTGAGCTGCGTGGGGAAGCAGCGCACCAGCGGCATGGGTCCGAAGTCGAGCCTCACCTGGCACTTGTGCTTGAGCTCGTGCCGCACCATGCGCAGCGTCACCTGGAGCAGCTTGTTCACGTCCGCCTGCTGCGAAGTGCCGGACTCCTCGCGCACGAACGTCTTGAGGTCCTGGATGAACTCGCGGATGCGGACGGTGCCCTCCTTCGTGTCCGCCAGCAGGTCGTCCATGTCCTGGAGCAGCTCGTCCAGGTGCTCCTGCTCGCGCAGCACCCGGGCCTGCTCCAGCAGCTCCGCGACGCTTTCCCGGGCTTCGGGAGCCAGCGAGTCCTCCATCCGCAGGTACAGCTCCAGCAGCCGGCGCAGCACGGTGATGTAGCCGCCCAGCGTGGAGACGTTGCTGGAGACGTAGCCCACGGGGTTGTTGATCTCGTGAGCGATGCTGGCCGCCATCTGCCCGAGCGAGGCCAGCTTCTCGGACTGGATGAGCTGGGCCTGGCGCGATTCGAGCTCCCGCGTGGCGCTGCGCACCCGCTCCTCCAGCTCCTCCTGCTGGCGCCGCCGCTGCTCCTCCAAGAGCTTGCGCGCGGAGATGTTGCGCACGATGCACGTGCCCTCGTCCGGGCCCGTGGGGACGACGCGCGCCTCGTACTGGTGCAGCCCGAAGGGCATCTCCATGGAGAACTCGAAGATCTCCAGGGCGCTGTCCTGGGTGACGCGCTGGAGCGCGGCCTTCAGGTTCGTCAGCAGGTGCTCCGGCAGGGGCATGCTGAAGAAGTTCTTTCCGAGGAACTCGTCGGGGGAGAAGAACGTGGGCTCGAGCGCCGAGGGCTTGAGGCCCAGGCACGTCCCATCCGCGCGCAACCGGAAGATCATGTCCGGGATGGCCTGGATGAAGGACTGCAGATGCTCCTGGGCACGTCGGCGCATGGTGACGTTGTCGTTGGTCCCCACCACGCGCAGCGGGCGGCCCTGCTCGTCCCGGGCCACCACCTTGGCTCGGCCCAGCACCCAGACCCAGTGCCCGTCCTTGTGCCGCATGCGGTGCTCGAGCTCGAACATGGGGGTGCGGCCCTCCATGTGGTCGGTCATCCGCCGGTTGATCTCGGCCACGTCCTCCGGAGGGCAGAGGTGCTGCATCCAGAAGTCGATGGACGCCGTCATGGTGGGCTCGTAGCCCAGCATGGTCCACCACCGGGAATTGACCGTGAGCTGGTTGGTGCGCACGTCCCAGTCCCACAGGCCGTTCTCGGTGCTGTCCAGCGCCAGCCGCAGCTGCTCGGCGCTCTCGGAGACCTGCTGCTCCAACTGCTTGCGCGCCTGCTCGTTGCGCAGGCGCCGCTCGGCCTCCCGGCGCGCGTGGATGAGGGTGCCGCAGGTGGTGAGCACCGGTTGCAGGAAGGTGAGGAAGAACGCGTCGTAGTCCCCAGGCCGCAGCCCCAGGCCCACCACCCCCACCACCTCTCCCTGGAGCTTGAAGGGCAGCCCGAGGAACGGGTGGGGATCGGCCGCGTGAGGCGAGCCGCTCGCCGGGCCCTCGCCCGAGGCGGAGATCAGCAAGGGGGTGCCCGTGGAGACCGAGTTGCCCATGAGCGCGGGCAGGTGGCGCTCCGCGTCGGGCCAGTCACACACGGCATGGAGCTGGAAGGACATTTCGCTGCCCGGAGCGTGCTGGACCTCCGCGATGAAGCCCTGCCGGCTGCGCGTCAGCTCGACCATGAGCGCCAGCAGTTGCTCGAAGAGGGGCCGGTGGTCTCCGTGGGTGATGAAGTCGGCATGCACCTGCGAGAGCGCGTGCAGCAGACGTTGGCTGGCTCCCAGCTGCTCCTCCATGGTCATCGCGGAGGCAGAGGATGTCGGGCGTGACAAGGATGTATCTCGCGCCTGGGCATCCGCGTGGGATGGGTGGAGGGGCATGGAGGGATTCCCGACTGACTCCCGAAACTTAGCTTAAGAACACCGTTTTCAGTGCATCGACCTGGATCACACAGAGTGAAAGGCGGGGAAGGCAGCCCAGCGGCCCTTGCGACGCAGGGCGCCAGCCGCCTGGACGAGGCCCCTCCAAGTGAGCGGATCGGTCCCCTGGTTTCCCGGCCTTGACCTCGGGGCTCGTTTTCGCAGGTAGGCTGCCGGACTCGAACCCGAGGAGGCCTGGGATGCGGTGGACACCATGGGCGGCAGGGCTGGTGCTGATGCTGGGGACGGTCCCTGCTGCCGGGCAGCCGAAGGCGGCAGAGCCCCGGCGCTCAGAGGCGACGGTGGTGGCCCGAGCCCAGGTGCCGGCCCGGCCCGCCGTGGCGGACGTCGTCGACGCGCTCGCGCGGGTCGTGCGGTTCAAGGAGGTGGAGATCTCTCCGGACGGGGCGCGCGTCGCCTGGATCGAGACCGTGCCGAGCGAGGATGAGTCCCGTCCTACCCGGCATCGCATCCAGGTGGTGGAGCTGGCCCACCCGGAGGCTCCCCCTGTGCGCATCGCGGCGGCCTCGGAGGCGGGCTTCCATGAGGAGGAGGGGCTCGCGTGGAGCCCGGACGGGCGGCAGCTCGCGTTCCTCTCGGACGCGGAGAAGGAGGATCAGCCGCAGCTCTATGTGGCGGACGTGGTGGGGGGGAACGTGCGCAAGCTCACCTCGCTCACGGGACAGGTGAGCAACCCCCGGTGGTCGCCGGATGGCCGAGCCATCGCGCTGCTCGTTATCGAGGGCGCCGAGGACATCAAGGGTCCCATGGGTCCCGCCGCTCGCGAGACGGGGGTGGTCGAGGAGGAGCCCGCCGTGAGGCGCATCGCGGTGGTCGGCGTGGCGGATGGGCGCTACCGGGTCGTCTCTCCGGCGGGTCTCTTCGTCCACGAGTATGCGTGGAGCCCGGACGGCCAGCGCTTTGCTGTCACCGCCGCGCCGCCTCCCGGTGATGCCAACTGGTGGGTAGCGCAGCTCTCCACGGTGTCCGTGGCCACGGGCGCCACGCAGGTCCTCTACAAGCCGACGTTGCAGATCACCGAGCCCACGTGGAGCCCGGATGGGCGGTCCGTGGCCTTCATCCAGGGGCTGATGAGCGACGAAGGGGTCAACGGTGGAGACGTCTTCATCGTGCCTGCCAAGGGAGGCAAGGCGCGCAACGTGACGCCGGGCCTGAAGGCCTCGCCCACGCATCTGTTCTGGTTGGCGCCGGGCCGGCTCCTGTTCGCGGCGACGGCGGGGAGTGACTCGGCGGTCGCGGAGGTGGAGCCGGAGCGGGGGACGATCTCCGTGCTGTGGCGCGGCCCGGAGCGGATTGCCGCCAGCTCGTACAACGTCAACTTGTCGCTGGCGCGGGACGGGGTGAAGAGCGCCCTGGTTCGCGAGACGTTCACCCAGCCGCCCGAGATCTACGCCGGGCCTCTGGGGAAGTGGACGGCGCTGACCCGCCGCAACGAGGGAGTGAAGAGCCCCGCTGGGCCTGCGCGCAGCCTCACGTGGAAGAGCGATGGGTGGGAGGTTCAGGGGTGGTTGGTGGCGCCTCCGTCGGTGCCAGCGGGGACTCGCGCGCCGATGATCACCGTGGTGCATGGAGGGCCTGCGGGCGTCATCACCCAGGGCTTTCATGCGCAGACGCTGGTGCTGGCGAGCCAGGGCTACTACGTGTTCCTGCCCAACGCGCGAGGCAGCTTCGGGCAGGGCGAGGCCTTCGTGGAGGCGAACCGGAGGGACTTCGGATACGGCGACCTGAGGGATGTGCTGGCGGGTGTGGACGCGGTGCTCGCCAGCGAGCCGGTGGATGGGAATCGCCTGGGCATTACCGGGTGGAGTTACGGCGGCTTCATGACGATGTGGGCGGTGACGCAGACGCAGCGCTTCCGGGCCGCGGTGGCGGGCGCGGGCATCGCCAACTGGCAGAGCTACTATGGGACGAACCAGATCGACACGTGGATGCTGCCGTACTTCGGCGCCTCGGTGTACGACGAGCCGGAGGTCTATGCGCGCAGCTCTCCGATGAACTTCGTCAAGCAGGTGCGCACGCCGACGCTGGTGCTGCACGGAGAGCGGGACGCGGAGGTCCCCGTGTCGCAGGGGCGCGAGTTCTACAAGGCGCTCAAGACGCTCGGGGTGAAGACGCAGTTGGTCGTCTACCCGGATGAGGGTCACAGCTTCCGCAAGCCCGCGCACAGCCGGGACCGGTATGCGCGCATCGTGGGGTGGTTCGACACGTATCTGGCGCCCACTCCCGCGAAGGTGGATGCCGCGAAACGGTGACTGCCAACATTCGAGGTGGTTGCCGCTTGAGTGAGGGGAGGGGCTGTGGAAGCGTGCCGGCCGGTCAGCCATGAACCTTCAGCTCTCCGGTGATTCGGTCCACATTCAACTGGCGTTGCACGAGCAGCTCTTTGCCGTGCGAGGCAGCTCGAAGCTGATCATTCCGTTCGGGCACATCCGCGAGGCGAGCGCCGTACCGCCTGTGTCCTCCAGCTTTGATCTGCGCATTCCGGGGACTTTCGTCCCAGGGCTCATCAAGGCGGGGACGTACTATTCGGCGCGCGGCAAGGAGTTCTGGTACGTGACTCGCGCGTGGCGCTTGTCGGTGCTCGTCCTGGAGCTGCAGGCGGAGCGCTACAACCGCCTGGTGCTCGGGCTGCCAGATGCGGAGGGCTGGGCGACGAGGATCGGCGCGGCGCTGCGGTAGAGGAGCCGCCGTGAGGCGTGCGGCTCCGGGGCTCATCCGAGATCCGGAGGTTCGCTCGGTGCGACGAGCGCCGTGAGGACATGGTCCCTCCAGTGCCCGTTGATGAGGAGGAAGTCGCGCGCATAGCCCTCCACGACGAAGCCGAGGCGGCGCAGCACGGCGGCGCTGCGCAGGTTCTCGGGCAGGTGGTTGGCCTGGATGCGGTGCAGCCCCATGGCATTGAAGGCGTAGGTGCAGGCGGTGCGCAGGGCCTCCGTCATCAGCCCCTTGCCCTGGTAGCGGAAGTCCAGGCCGTAGCCCAGCTCACAGGCTTGCAGCGGGCCACGGCGGATGTTGGTGAAGCTCACCGTGCCAATCACGGGTGCAGAGGCAAGAGGCTGGTCTCGCGGTAGGAGGAAGAGCCGCAGCCCGACGTCATGCCGGAAGTCCTCGCGGTCCTGCGCCAGCCGCGTGCGCCAGTACATCAGGGTGAAGAAGGTGGGCGGGCGCGCCGGGGAGACGGGGCCGAGGTGCTCCTCGTTGACCTGGTGGTAGGCCAGCACGCGCCCAGCCGCGTCCGGAGGCAGCATCGACAGATGCAGCCGATCGGTGGTCAGCAGGACGGGAGTGGGTTCGGACGGCATGGCGAGGGGCCGGATCGTAGCGCGCGGGCTGGAGGGCTCAAATGGCTGAGAGCCCTCCCATCGCCGGGAAGCGCCTGTAGGCGCTCAGGAGCACGTCCTGGCTACCTGCGTCAACGTGTCGGAAAGTAGGGAAGCAGCTGTCGCCGCAGCCCACCTCCTGGGCGTTCGCCCAGCGTGGCCTTGGCGCCGCGGTCAATCCCGAGCCGAAGAACCACAACCTCTGCCTCGATGGTTCGGTCCACGGCCTTCGTGCCCGAACAAGTTCTGGGATTCAGCTGCACCCGATGGCGCCTGCCAAAGCACAGGTTGGCCTCGGGTGGGGCCTTGCAGCCCACGCACTGGACCTCCGCGACTCCTGTCTCTCCCAGTACCTCGACACGCCCACGCTGTATCCCGCGACTCAGCGCCTCCTGCACCATGCATACGAGGACGCGGTTCAAGGCGTACGACTGGCTGAAGTGCCTGCACGGGTGTACCAACGTGAGCTTGCTGAAGGGACGGCCCTTCAGGAGTTGGTTGATCCGTTCGGGTACCGAGTTGAAGGGCGGCTTCGAGAACAAGTCCTGAATCGCCTCCATATACGATTCATGCAGCCGCAACTGGATGGCGTGGTCGTGCTCGCTGGTACTTGCCCAGGACGCGGCTCGCACGGCCTGGTCCTCCGCAGCCTGGATCCTCTCCCGAAACGAACCAGGTGGCTCTGCCGGCATGCAGTACGTCATCAACTCCAGTGCACTCCGCATTCCACTCGCGACGCGGATGAAGTCCTGAAGGGCCCCATCGCCAGAGCCGGCGATGACGACACTGGGGGCGCTGAGGCCACTCAAGCTCTCGAGCCGATCGTTCTGCCAGAAGTGGACGGATGCGAATGCATCGCGGCTGTTGTGCGTCCTGACCCGCTCCGTCCCGAATCCCGATGCCGAAATGATCGCCCCGAATTCGTCGAAGCGGGGTTTCTTCGTCGCGCCAGGCATCAGGTCGAAGCTGCACCGTACCGAGTCCTTGAGAATCTCCAGCCCAGCAGGCTTCACGCCGTAGCAGATCTGCAGCAGTTCTTCCCCCGCGTTCTCCTCAGCGACTTGGAGCACCCCGCGCCAGTGCATCGCGAGCCTGCTGGCGAAAGCGGAGGAATACGGGAGAGGGAGGGGGGAAGCGAGCTTGATGCCGACTGGCGGAAAGCTACCCGACTTCCAGTGCGGCAGAGGCCAATCGTACTGGCCTGGAAGCATGTACCGCGTGTCGCACCGCGCCTGGAGGGTGAACGCCTCAGGCTCTGCCTCGACCAGGACGGTCGGCACCCGACTCAAGGCTGCTGTGATGGCCGCAGTCACTCCCGCGACGCCAGCCCCGACTACCAGGAGCGGTGCCTTCCCATGCACCACGTCCAATTCCACCAGCCGCTCTACGGTTGTGTGGCCCCGCAGCATCTGGTCGCGAATGCTGACGGGCCACAGTCCCCAGCAGATATCGAAGACTCGAGGATCGAGCTGATGTGCTGAGAGGAAAGGATCGAAGGACGAAGCCACGCGTGCACACTACACGCAGGGTCATTCGTTTTGTTCGTCCGAGTGACCTTCACGGCGCATCCGACGGAGCAGTTCCGCGCGCTCTTGTTCCGTGAGCGGCAACGCCGTTCGCTCCAGTGCTTTGGAGATCTCGCGACGCTCCTCGGCGCTTCGACGGGGCTCTTTGGGACCCTGCTCTCGCGCGAGGCGCAGCTGCTCCTTGAGCTGTGCGAGTGCTGGATCCTCTGCGAACCCGGTTTGGGGCTCAGGGTTCGTAGGAGGAGGTCGCTTGGCGCGAGGGCCCTCGACCACCCATCGAACTCTAGAAGAGGGCGTTGTGGCTGGGCCGGAGATGATCAAGCCAAGGCTTGGGATTTTGCTCTGACGCGCCAAGACACCCTCCTTTCTGTCGGTTTCCTCGGGGACGAAGATAGCACTGTCGTTATGCGTACGCAGTGCCCTATAGCCCGGACAGCTGCCTTGGGGGCAGGCCGTCGGTACGCACAAGTCCTTGTTCTAACAGTGCTTTAGGGCGATCCGGGGAGAGTGGACGTGATGCGCTCTTCAGTGGCTGTCGTCCTTCTGGCCACTGCCACCGACGCCCGTGCGGTTGTCCTCACTGGGCGGCGTACGCTGGAGCACGATCTCCACCCGGCGGTTGTTCGCACGCCCCTCCGCCGTGGCGTTGCTCGCCACCGGGCGGTACTCGCCCAGCCCGCGGACTCCGATGCGGTCCGGCGCGACGCCTTGCGAGATGAGGAAGTCACGCACCTGCTCCGCGCGCGCCAGTGAGAGCTCCTCGTTGTACCCATCCGCTCCCATCGAGTCCGTGTGCCCCTCGATGGTCAGCTGGTTGTTCGACTGCTTCAGCGCCTCGGCCACTTCGGTGAGCCGGTTGCGCGCGGAGGGCAGCAGCTCCGTCTGCCCCGAGGCGAAGAGCACACTCCCCGAGAGTGTCAGCACCGTGCCTCGCGCATCCTCGCGCACTCCCACCTCTCCGGCTCGCTGCAGCCCCGCGAGTGCCTCGCTCTCCCGTCGCTCCGCTTCCGCGCGTGCCTGCCGCTCCGCTTCGAGCTGCTCGGCAGCCCGGCGCTCCGCCTCCTCGCGCGCCTGACGCTCGAGCTCCGCCTGTGCCTGTGCCTCGGCCAGCCGCTGTGCCTGTGCCTCCGACTCGCGCCGCTGCTGCTCCTGCAACGAGAGTTGCTCCATCTGCTCCTGCTGGCGCCGGGCCTCGGCCTGCAACCGGGCCGTCTCCGCCTGGAGTCGCCGCGCCTCGGCCAGTCGCGCCGCCTCATCCCTCATGCGCCGAGCCTCCGCGAGCTGCTGCTGCGCCGCGTTCAGCTCCGCCATCGCCTGTCGCCGCTGCGCCTCTCGCATCTGAGCCAGCGCCTGCGCGGCCACGGCCCGCTGCCGCTCGGCCACCACCATGCTCGCTCGTGCCTCGGCCAGCTGCGCCTTGCGCAGCGCCACGTAGGCCAGCGAACGCGCCCTCACCGAGGTGTTGTCCCGGTCGTACTCGCGCTCGGCCTCCAGCAGCGCCTGCCGGGCCTCCGTCAGCTCCCTCGGGCTCTCCTGCTGCACCGTGCCGTTCGTCGAGGCGTGCTGGTACACCTGCCGCGCCTCGATGAGCTCCTGGGGCGGAGGCGCGTGCGCGACGCACCCCGATGCGAGGGCGGCAATCCCCGCCCAGCTCCACACGCGTTGCTTCCACCGGTGCATGGCGCGTCTCCTCTCGGGCCTACCGTGGGTTGCTGCGCAGCTGCTCCACCTGCTCCACCATCCGCCGCGCCTCGTTCTCCAAGGGCACCGTGCGGGCCAGCGCGAACGCGAGCTGCGCGTCCGCCTCCGCCTGCTGGAGCTGGAGATCCGCCGACTCGTAGCGGCCCTCGGACATCAGCTGCTGGGCCGTGGCCAGCTGGTGCTGGGCATAGGCCAGATAGGTCGCGGCCTCGGGCACCCGCGCCGCGCCCACCTCTTCCGCCGCACGGACGGAAGTCTGCGACGACGCCAGGCGCTCCGTGGGCGGCTCCGCGGCGATTCGCTTCGCACTGCACCCGGAGGCCACCACCGCCAGGGCCGCTGCCAACATCATCTTGCGCATCGTCCACCCCCGAGCCGTACCGTGGAGGGCCAACGACGGCGCCCACCACTTCGGGCACAGAGGTGTGTACGCAGGGGCAGGCCGGCAATCCGCCTCGTGCGAGGCTGCCTGCTCTCCTTCCGGACATGCTTCACCATTTGTGCTATGGCGCGCACTCAGAGTACGTCACGCCGGAACGCCAGGGAGGGGGCTTCCGATGTGGCGCTTCATCTCTCTGGCCCTCCAAGGGAGTCCCCCGGATGAGACGCAAGCATGTCCCAGTCGCCGTTCCCCAAGCGGAGCGCCGCGACTTTCTGCGCAAGATGGGATGGATGAGCGCTGGAGTGAGCCTGGCATCGTTCTATGCCTCGCCCGCCTGGGCCGCCGAAGACTGCTCGGATCCCAATTACAACCCGCCCGACTATCCCCAGGATTGCAAAGCTCCGGCGGCCACGGGCCAGCCCGTCCCGTTCACGCCTCTCCAAGGGCCCGTGCTTCCGCGCAAGAGCGCCTTCGAGCTCACCCCCGAGGAGATCACCAAGATCCAGTCCGCATACCGGGCGCTCCGAGAGCTCACGGTCAAGGATCCGACGGACCCCCGTGGCTGGCAGCAGCAGTCTTTCGTCCACTGCTGGTACTGCGGCGGCGGCTCGGACGGCCAGCAGGGCATGGAGATCCACGGCAGTTGGTGGTTCCTGCCGTGGCACCGCGCCTTCCTCTACTTCCACGAGCGGATCCTGGGCGGTCTGATCAACGATCCCACGTTCCGGCTTCCGTTCTGGGACTGGGACACCCAGAGCGGAAGCCCGAGCCACCAGACGATGCCGCCCATCTACACGGCGATCCTCAAGGAGCTCAATCCCTTGTCGAACACGAGGCGGGGAGAGACGGCCACGGCTCGCATCCCATCCTCCATCGTCGGTCCCACCGTGATTGCGCGCATCCTGGGTCAGAGCACGTACGCGACCTTTGGCGGCGCCGGCAACAACGGCCAGCCCGGCCAGCTCGAGCAGGGGCCTCACAACCAGGTCCACGTGTGGACGGGCACCGGTAAAACCACCATGCCCGATTGCGGCACGGACATGGGCGTGCTCGCCACCGCCGCGCGCGATCCCCTCTTCTTCGCGCACCACTCCAACGTGGACCGCTTCTGGGATTTGTGGAAGCAGATCCCCGGGCACGACAATCCCCCGGACGACTCCTGGCTCTCGCAGACGTGGACCTTCTATGACGAGCAGAAGCGCTTCGTGTCCATCGCGGTGAAGGACGTCATCACCACCGCCGGGCTGGGCTACGAGTACGCTCCAGTCAAGGGCGTGGCGAAGGCAGTGGCCGCCAAGAAGGCTCCGCCTGCCGCCACCACGGTGGCCGCCGCCGCCTCGACCGGTTCCGCGCCCGAGCCGCTCGTCGTCACATCGAAGGACGAAGGCATCTCGTTGACGCCCAAGCCCGTGACACACTCGGTGCAGAGCCTCCCCAAGCCGCAGAAGGACCGGATGATGGCCATCACTCCGGGCGCGAAGCAGCGCGTGTTGCTGAAGATCCAGGGCATCGAAATCCCCATGACGGAGTCCGCCCAGGTGCGGGTGTTCGTCAACAAACCCGATGCCACAGCTGCGACCTCGGTGGAGACGCCCAACTTCGCTGGCAACATCGGAGCCGTCGCCCACACCCGCGGCAAGCAGCACCAGAATCACGCGAAGACCTTCGATGCCACCATTGAACTGGCTCCGGAGACCGCCCGCCTGATCGCCACCCAGGGCAAGGTCTCGGTGACCCTGGTGCCGGTGGATGCCATGGGCAAGCAACCCAAGGACATCTCCCTCAAGTACCGGAAGATTGTCCTCGAGACGGAGTAGCGGGCCCCAAGCCGAAGGGAGGCAGGCCCCCCACGAGGAGCGAGGTAGCGGCCAGGCGCGAGGAGCGGTAGACCTCGCGCATGCGCCTGCACCTCGTCGACGGGACCTATGAGTTGTACCGTGCCCACTTCTCACCCCGTCCGGGCCACTCTGCTCCGGACGGGCAGGACGTGAAGGCCACCGTGGGCGTCATGTCCTCGCTGCTCGCGCTGCTCCACGACAAGGACGAGGCGGTCACCCACCTCGCCGTCGCCTTCGACAACCCCATCCGATCGTTCCGAAACGATCTCTTCGATGGATACAAGTCCGACGAGGGTGTCCCGCCCGAACTGCACGCGCAGTTCGATCTCGTGGAAGAGGCCGTGCGCTCTCTCGGCGTCACTGCCTGGTCCATGAAGAAGCACGAGGCCGATGACGCGCTGGCCACCGCCGCCGCGCGCTGGGCCGATAAGGTGGAACAGGTCCGGTTGCTCACTCCGGACAAGGATCTGGGCCAGTGCGTGCGCGGGAAGAAGGTGGTGCAGGTGGACCGCCGTCAGGAGAAGGAGCTGGATGAGGACGCCGTCCGCGCGAAGCTCGGCGTGTCTCCCGCCAGCATCCCGGACCTGCTCGCGCTGGTGGGCGATACGGCGGACGGCATCCCCGGTCTGCCTGGCTTCGGCGAGAAGGGTGCCTCGGCGCTGCTCACCGCCTACGCCCACCTGGAGGACATCCCCGATGATCCGTCCACCTGGACGGTGCGCCCGCGCGGCGCGGATAAGCTGGCCGCCACACTCCGAGCACACCGCGAAGAGGCCTATCTCTACCGGAAGCTGGCCACCGTGGTGACGGATGCGCCGCTGAAGGAGTCCCTGGCGCAGCTCGAGTGGGCCGGTGTTCCTCGCAAGCCCTTCGAGGCCCTGTGTGACAGGCTCGGCGTCACCACCCTCAAGTCCCGCCCCAAGAAATGGGCCTGATCGTCAGCAATCTGAGAGAATGCCTCCTGCCCGCACCGGGTTGAACATCAACATGTCCACTCAGCTCAAGACGCCCCCCTCGGATGACTGGATCCCCTCGCTGGAGGACACTCCCTTCCAGCGCATCGGCGGCGAGGAAGCGGTCCGCGCGCTCGTGGCGGCCTTCTATGACTCCATGGACGCGACCGAGCCGGCGCTCGCCCGGCTCCACGTCCTGGAGGACGACGGCACGGTGAGCCGGGGCACCCGCGAGCGCTTCGGCCTGTTCCTCATCGGCTGGCTCGGCGGGCCCCAGCACTACGTCGAGCGTCACGGCCACCCGCGCCTGCGCATGCGCCACGGCCATGTACCGGTGGACAGCGCCATGCGTGACGCCTGGCTGCGCTGCATGCATAGGGCGCTGGATGCTCGGGGTATCACCGGCGGCCTGCGGCGCTTCCTCGAGGAGCGCTTCGCCCACACGGGCGATTTCCTGCGCAACACCGAGGGCTGATCTCGCCCTCGGTTCCCAAGCTCTCCAAGGAAGCGTTGCGGAAAAAGAACGACCGTTCTATTCTTGGGGCATGATGAGGAAGGGCGAACTCACACGTCAGGCCATCCTGGAGCGCGCGGTGCGCCTGGCCAGCCGCGTGGGCCTGCAGGGGCTGACGATTGGTGGGCTGGCGGAGGAGCTCCAGCTCTCCAAGAGCGGCCTGTTCGCCCACTTCCGCTCCAAGTCCTCACTCGAGGTGGAGGTGTTGGAGGCGGCCACCGCGCTCTTCACGGAGGTGGTCATCCGCCCAGCGCTGGCTCGGCCCCGAGGCGAGCCGCGCATCAGGGCCATCTTCGAGCGCTGGCTGGACTGGGCGCGCAGCGCCTCGCTCGAGGGAGGCTGCATCTTCGTCGCCGCCGCCGCGGAGCTGGATGACACGCCGGGCCCTGCTCGCGACAAGCTGGTGCAGTCCGAGAAGGATTGGCTGGACTGCGTGGCCCAGACGGCGCGCACCGCCATCAACGAGGGCCACTTCCGCAAGGATGCCGACGTGGAGCAGTTCGCCAGTGAGCTGCACGGCATCATGCTGGCGTACCACCATGCGGCCCGGCTGATGCGCGAGCCGAAGGCCGAGGTGCGCGCACGCCGCGCCTTCGAGTCCCTGCTGAGCCTCTACCGCGCCCCCACCACCTGAGCCTTCCCTCGCTGGCTGTTGTCTCTCCTGGAGTCCTCGTCATGGCGAAGAATAGCACGAACGTTCGGATGGAATTGACGCGCTTGGTCATGCGGACTCGGGGCCGTGTGCTGGGCACGCTGGCTCCGGATCGAACGGGCCGCTGGGCGGAGCGGCTGTTCCGGACGCCTCGGCGCACGCCGCCTTCGCGCACGGCCCGGTCGGTGCTGGAGCAGGGCCAGCAGCGTTTCCTGGCGCTCTGCGGCGAGCAGGTGGCGGTGTGGAGCTGGGGTGAGGGCCCTCGTGTGCTGCTGGTGCATGGGTGGAGCGGGTACGGCGGCCAGCTCACGGCCTTTGTGGAGCCACTGGTAGCCGCGGGCTTCTCGGTGGTGGCGTTCGATGCGCCGGCGCACGGCCTGTCCTCCGGGCGGTACTCGTCGTTTCCGGACATGGCGCGGGTGATTCGCGCGGTGGCCCAGGCCACCGGTGGGCCGCATGCGCTCATCGCGCACTCGCTCGGGGCGGCGGCCAGTGCCCTGGCCCTGCGAGATGGGATGTCCGTGGAGCGAGCCGTCTTCCTGGCTCCGCCGTCGGATCCGCGCAAGGCGGTGGCTTTCCTCTCGCGCGAGCTGGCGCTTCCGGAGCGCGCCAAGGCTCGGATGGTGGAACGGCTCGAGGCGCGGCTCGGGCCGCTGCAGCAGTACGTGGTGCCGGACTTCGTGCCCTCGCTGAAGGTACCCGTGCGCATCTTCCATGACGCGCACGACGAGGAGGTCCGGCTGGAGTCGGGCGAGGCCATCGCTCGGGCCTGGCCGGGCGCGACGCTGGTGCGTACGGAGGGCCTGGGGCACCACCGCATCCTCTATACGCCGGCCATCGTCTCGGAGGCGGTGGCCTTCATCGCGGCGAGCCGCCCGAGGGACGCGTGGCCGAGGCTGTCCACGGCCACGCTGAAGCTCGTCCCTACCCAGGCACGTCCGTGAGGCTCGGAGCGGGCTAGAAGCGAACGAAGAGGCCCGGGCCCGCGGCCAGGGAGCCGTTGTCGCGACCCGCGGCCATCACCACCGGCACGGGCACGGCCTGAAGCGCTACGCGGCGCGGCCTGTCCTGCTCCGTGGGCACTCCCGGATCCGAGGTCAGCAGGAGCGTGAGGGCGAACGTGGTGACGATGCCCGCCAGCGAGGTCAGCGGCACGGTGGTGCCATCGGCGAGGCCCGCGCCCAGCCAGAGCAGCGCGGCGCCCACGCCCAGCGGAACCATCGTGAGCTTCAACACGCGCCCGGCATCCATCTCCAGAGGCATGGTGAGCAGGCCGCCCAGGGCCATGCCCAGCGCGGGGGCGATGAAGGTGGGCAGGTAGCTCATGTCTCCACTGCCGGAGGTGTCCATGACGGCCTGGGTGAGGCCGGTGAGGGTGACGGCGTAGAGGGACATCATGCCCACGAGCGCCGCGTCCCCGGTGCTCACGTCCCCTCCGCCGTGCGTGGCCGCGAGCACGCTGATCACTCCCAGTTGCGTGGTGGCCAGGGCCAGCCAGGCGGTGTCCCGCCGGGCCATGTCCGACTCCAGGCCGATGGCCAGCCCGGCCATGAAGCCCGTCGTGGCGGCTCCGGACACGAGGAACGCCTCGTTGCGCTCCACGGGGACGTAGTACTGGTAGAGCGTGGCGGCCGTGCCCAACAGGAGTCCGCCGACCACCGCGCCCGTATAGGCGCTGTTGTCCCGCGCATCGTTCGGATTGTCCTCATCGATGCTGTGCCCGAGCATGGCGCCGCTGACGATGCCGCTGATGACCTCGGTGAAGGCGACCAGTTGTCCGCCCGGGCCCGCGGAGAAACGGCTGTAGCGCACCGCGCGCTCACTCGGAGACTCGGCCGGGCCCGTGGCCGTGGGGGCGGCGGGCGCCGGCTGGGTGGGCGGTGGAGGGGGCGTGGTCGGCTCGCTCAGCGTCGCGGGGGGGAGCGGCGGTGGCGAGGGCTGCTCGGTGGGCGCGTCAGGCTGCTGGGCGGCCGCCACGGTGGCGACGAGGCTGAGCAGGATGGCGATGGACTTCATTCGATCGGTCCTCAGTGGATCAGCGGGTCAGAACTGGAACGACACACCGGGCCCCACGGCGAGTCCGGTGTTGTGACGGCCCGCGGCGAGGAGGACGGGCACAGGAGTCATCCGCGGGGTGTGGGTGGAGGTTTGCTGCGGGGGCACCACGGTGGCCGTGAGCGCGGTGATGAGCGCGGTGAGGCCGAGGCTGCTGGTGAGGGTGATGAGCACCACCCGGCCCGTGGTGGCGTTGTTGGAGAGCGGCGCGGCCAGGGCGATGGCCATCCCGCTGGCGACGAGCGGAACCGAGGAGATGAGCGCGAAGCCCACGCCGTTCAGTTCCAGGGGAATGGAGAGCAGCCCTCCCAGGGCCATGCCAATCACGGGCGCCATCAGCATGGGGGCGAAGTTGTAGCCCCGTCCGCTGTTCTCCGCGTCATTGATGAACTCGACCAGGCTGGCGATGAGGACGGAGTAGAGGGACGTGAGGCTGATGAGCCCCATGTCCGCGCCCGTGAGCCCCATGCCCGAGGTGAGCAGCAGCGTGGCGAACAGCCCCACCTGCGAACAGGCCAGGGCGAGGGCGGCGCGCTGTGCGTCCTTCCAGTCGCGATCGTTGGCGAAGCCGACGCCTCCGAGCATCGCGGACATCGAGAGGAGCGTGGAGAGCAGCGCCTCGCTCCGCTCCACCCGGAAGAAGTACTGGTAGAGGATGCCCACGGTGCCCAGCGTAAGCCCACCGACCATCGCGCCCGTATAAAGGTTGTTGGTCTCGCCTTGGGCGTCGTAGGCGGAGCCCAGGATGGAGCCTCCGACGAGCCCCAGGAGCACCTCGGTGACCGCGACGGCCGGGCCACCGGGGCCCGCGGAGAAGCGGCTGTAGCGCAGCGCACGCTCCTTCGGAGACTCGGCGGGACCGGTGCTCGGAGGAGGCGGAGGAGTCCGGGCCCACTCGGGCTCATCCGGAGGCGCGGAGGGCGTTGGAGCCTGCGAGAAGGAACCCTCGGGCGGGGCCTGGAATGCTTCGGGTTGCTGGGCTGTCGCGGTGGACACTGCGGCGAGGCACAGCACGACGACGGTGGCTCGCATGGGGGATGCCTCCTCGAACTTCAGCATCCCAGCAGGACTGCAACCCGAAGACCACTTCCCAGCAGTGCCATTCCCTTCTTCGTGACTCAGCGCGCCGTGACGGGCTGTGCAGACCGGTGCACACGAGTGGGGCGCGCGTGTCGTGCCCCCTCACGCAGGGGTAGATTCGACACCGTCTTCACGTTCCACACGAGCCCCAACCCCTCCAGCGCGCGCACGGCCCAGAAGCCCGGATCCGGCTGCCTCCAGCCGACCCCCATCTGCGCGGAGCTCGGGAAGGCGTGGTGCGTGTTGTGCCAGGACTCGCCCATGCTCAGCAGCGCCAGCCACCCCGTGTTGCGTCCCTGCTCCGCGGCGCCGGGCAGCTCGTAGGGCTGCTCACCCGAGGTGTGGCTCACGTAGTGGATGGCCCAGAAGCCGTCCTGCGTGAGCGCCAGCCGGACGAAGAGGCCCCACGCGACGAAGGCCTCGCCCCCGGCCGCGTACAGCGCCAGCGCCAGCGGTACCTGCAGCCACAGCCCCGCGCGCTCCAGGAACTGGAACAGGGGGCGCTCGGCCACGCGCGGATCCACGGGCGGGTACACGGACTCATCGCGCGCCTCGGAGTCGAAGAAGAGCGCGTACCCCATCGCATTGAGGAAGCCGCCCGAGTAGCCGAAGTACGGGGGGCAGTCCGGCTGGTTCTGGTGGTAGTCGCGCCGGTGGTGCATGCGGCTCATGCCGAGCACTCCGCCCAGGCCCGCCAGCGAGCCCAGCACCGCGAGCACGGCCTCCATCGCGCGCGAAGTCTGGAAGGCCCGGTGGATGAGGCCTCGGTGGAAGCCCACCGACACGCCCAGGCACATCGTCACCGCGGCGAGCCCCATGGCCACCGCCACCGCGCTCCACGAGAAGAAGAGGCTGCCCCCGACCAGCGCGCCCACGTGGATCAGCGCCCAGCGCAGCACCTTGGCGCGGTTCAGCCGCGTCCCACCTCCTGCTCCGTCCCTTGCATCTTCCATGGCCTCCGGCTCCTTTCGAGCGGAGGTAACGCAAGCGCCCTGCCAGCCGAAGTTCCTCGTCCTTTCAGGTACTTGCAGCCCTGGAGCGGCTCCACTGTCCACGAGGTCGACGGTGCACCGTCAACGGCGGAGACGCTCGGGCCGGGCAAGAAATGGTTGCTTCGTGAATGCCCGCAAGGAGGGCTCCTGAGGGAGAGATGGAGTCCTCGTGGTGAGGGTGACTATCTTCACCGCATGAAAACTCCACGCTTCGTCCGTTTGACGCTGGGACTGGGCCTGCTCGCGGGTGGAGTGGCCCTCGCCGAGCCTGAGAATCCCGCCATCTCCGTGCGCCTGCCGACGGCTTCCTACAATGTTCAGCTCACCGGGAAGGACATCGTCTCGCAGTTCCTCCAGCTCAGCCACTCGCCTCGGGAGATTCGGGGCCGGGCCCATGACGCCACCACGGTCATCACCTTCAAGGAGGGCGAGGCCCACGGCAACATCGGTGGCCTGGCCGTCAACCTGAAGGTCAAGACCGAGGGCGACACCGTCAAGGCCCAGGGCGGCTTCGCCGGGCGCCCCGTCGAGGTCAGCTACAGCCCCTCCGAGCTCACCGTCTACATCAACGACTGCACCTACCGGCTGAAGAACAACTCCGAGGGCACGTACATCGGCCGGCGGAGCTGTGACCGGGCCTACCAGCGGGAAACGGAAGTGTACCTCCCCGAGGTGTTCCAGCAGCTCTCCCCGCAGGAGCAGGTCACCCTGCTCCTGCTCTCGCTGGGCTGAGCCACGCTCGCCAGACGTAGGGCCCTGCTATGGCCTCACGTCCACCCGCCGCTCGATGCCAATGCCCGTCGGTCCGCCCACCAGCACCTTGCGCTGCCAGGGGAAGACGAGGGCCAGGGCCACGCCCGCCAGCCCCACCAGGGCGTAGATCAACCGCGCCAGGGCGGAGGTCTGCTCGCGCGCGCCGCCGCCAAAGATGGCGTCGACCAGGTTCCAGTTGAAGAAGCCGATGAGGCCCCAGTTCACCGCGCCGATGATGGCCACCACGGCCAGGAACTTGATGAAGCCGCTCATCCGGTCCGTGTTGATGCGTTCCATGATCATGCCTCCTGTTGCCGAGTACTTGGGCTGTGCCATCAGGAGGTGCGTCACGGTGGAGGCCGGGCGGCCTCCTGACACGACTAGGGTGTGAAGTCTTTCGTGGCGCGGCTTGCCTGCCGTGCCGCTCCTCTCAGTGCCGCGGTGGCGCTCGGCGCGCCCTCAGTCCCGCTGGCGGGGGAGCTCCACCGTGAACGTCGAGCCCACGCCGGGCTGGCTCGTCACCTGGATGCGTCCGCCCATCGCCTCGACGATCTGCCGGGAGATCCACAGCCCCAGGCCGAAGCCACCGTAGTTGCGCTCGGATACGGCCCGCTCGAAGCGGTTGAACAGGCGGGTGAGGTCCTCCTGCGCGATGCCGATGCCGCCGTCCTTCACCGACAGCCGCACCCGGTCGCTCGTCGTCTCGGTGACGAGCTGGATGGGGTTGCCCCGGCCGTACTTCACCGCGTTGGAGAGCAGGTTCGTCACCACCTGATCCAGGCGCAGCTTGTCCCACTGGCCCGCGGTCTCCGCGGAGAGCTGGAGCAGCAGCGCCGAACCCGCGCGGGCCAGCTCCGGCTCGAAGCGCTCGGCCACCTCGCGCGCCAGCGCCGACAGCTCCATGTTCTCCGGTTGCAGCTGCAGCCGCCCGGCGGAGATGCGCGACACGTCCAGCAAGTCGTTGACGAGCTGCGTCTGCCGGTGCACCTGCCGGTCCACCGTCTCCAGGCTTCGGCGGAGCCGCTCGGGTGACGGGCCCGAGGGCGATCGAGCCAGCGTTGACAGCAGGATCTGCACCTGGAGCTGGAGCGCGCTGATGGGCGTCTTCAGCTCGTGGCTGGCGATGGAGAGGAACTCCTCGCGCAGCCGCACGGCCTGCTGCGCCTCGTGGTAGAGCCGCGCGTTGTCGATGGCGAGCGCCGCCTGTCGCGCCAGCTCCTGTGCCAGGGCCAGGTCCTGGGTGTCATAGATGCGCCGGGTGGTGGTGAGCGACAGCACACCCAGCGCCTGGCCTCGCACCACCAGCGGCACGCGCAGCGAGGCCTGGGGGCGCGGCGAGAATTCCCTGCGCAGCTCCGGCATGCTGGAGGCGAGGATGCGCCTCACCGCGGCCAGCTCGGCGTCTCTCGAGGAAGGCTCGGGAGCGTCATCCACATGGGCCGAGGCCACGCACCGCGGTTCGTCCTCCTCCTGCAGGTAGATGGAGCACGCGTCCGCCCATGAGGGGACGGCCAGGCGCGCCACGCGCTCGAGCGTCGCCTCGTCATCCAGGCTGCTGGCAAGCTCACTGCCCGCGCGCGCCAGGAAGCGCTGCGAATCCTCCGCGCGCTTGCGCTCGGTGATGTCCGTGACGACGTAGATGCACTGCACCTGGCCGCTGGCCTGGCGCACCGCCGAGGCCCACAGCGCCACGTCGATGACGCTGCCGTCCTTGCGTTGGCGCTGTGTCTCCAGGCCCATGAGCGGCTCGCCCCGGGCCGCGCGCTCCAGGTTGTCGCGGAACTCGGTTTGCCGGTTCTCCGGCACGGCCACCAATGTGTGGCCGATGGCCTCCTCGGCCGTCCACCCGAAGATGGTCTCGGCGGCGGAGTTCCACAGGCGCACCGTGCCATCCCGGTCCATCAACAGGATGGCGGCGGGCGAGGCCTGGATGAGGGCGGACAGCGTCTGGTGCGCCTCGCGCAGCGCCGCCTGTGCCAGCTGCTGCTGCTCCAACAGCCGTGCGCGCGCCAGGGCCTCCGCCGCGGGGTGCACGAGCAGCTCCAGGAAGGCGCGCTCATCCGCGTCGAAGCGGCGGGGCTCGGTGAAGCCCAGCACCAGTGCGCCCAGCGTGCGGCCCTCGGCCTTCAGCGGCAGGCACGCCATGGACGGAGTCTGGGTGAAGCTCGGAGCACCCTGCCGCTCCTCGAGCACCGGATAGGGCCGCGCCACCGCCTCGGGCGTCTCCATCCACATCGGGCGGCCTTCGCGCATGGCCTCCATGAGCGGAGCCCCCATCTGCAGCGGCAGCCGCTGGAAGCGCTCCACCAGCTCTTGCGGATAGCCGACGGTGCGGACCAGCCGCGCGTAGGCGCCATCCGGCTCGATGAGCCACAGCCCTCCGCTGCGCGCTCCCACGGCTTTCACGCCATGGTCCACGACGATCTCCGCCACGCGGGTGGCGGTGAGGGCCTGGGACAGCTCGGCGGTGACGGCCTGCAGGCGGGTGGTGCGCTCGGCGGCGCGCTGGGCGTTGGCGCGAGCCTGCTGCTCGGCGGCGTAGAGCCGGGCCCGCTCCATGGCCTGGGCCGTCTGCCCCACCAGGTCCTTCAGGAAGGCGCGCTCGTCCGGGGTGAAGGTGCGCGGAGACAGGAAGCCCAGGGTGAGCGCGCCCAACGCCCGTCCCCGAGCCAGCAGCGGGAGGCTGGCCACCGCCTGGGTGGAGATCTCCGGCCGCTGGACGGTCGCGGGGAAGTGCGCCGCGAGCTCCTCCCGCGTCTCCAGCCACATGGATTTCCCTGTCCGGTAGGCCTCGGCCGTGGACAGGGGAGCACTGCTGGGGAAGCGGGCCAGCCGCTCCACGGAGCCCGTCGGCAGGTTGCGGCTGCCGAGCAGCTCCAGCCACGTCGGATCCTCGCTGGACACCGCGAAGAAGCCCTGGTCCGCGCCCACCGCGTCCATGGCCTCGCGCATGGCCACACCGGCCACATCCGCGGGAGTCAGCGCCTCGGAGAGCGCGGCCGTGGCGCGCTGCATGCGCAGGATGCGGTTGGCGGACACCTCGGCGTCTTGCCGGGCCTGACGCTCGGCCGCATAGGCGCGCGCTACGTCCAGCACCACCGCCGCGCGATCAGCCACCTCCTGGAGCAGCAGCCGTTCGGTGTCCTCGAAGGGGCGGCGGCCCAGGCCGCGGGCGACGGCCAAGGTGCCGAAGATGCGCCCGCGCGCGCGCAGCGGCAGCACGATCAGATCGCTGAAGGGGAAGCGCTCGGCGGCGGCCTTCAGCGAGGGCGCCACGGCCCGGCGCAGCACCTCGGGGGGCAGGGCCGACAGCAGCAGCGACTCGCCCTTCTTCACCACCAGGGCGGACAGCCCCTCATCGGTGCGTTGGGGCTCGGAGGTGAGCGCCTTGAAGGCCTCGCGGGAGGAGGGATCCGAGTGGGCCGTGGCCACCGGGTTCAGCCACTGTCCATCCTCGGACAGCAGCCGTACGCCGCAGGCCTGGCCGAGCAACGGGACGACCAGGGCGCAGAACCGCTCGAGGACGGCGGGCGCCTCGAGACTGGCGTCCGCGAGCACGCGAGACGCCTCCGCCAACAGTGCCAGGCGTTCCTCCAACCCCAGCGGGCTGGACGGGTACTGCTGCGTCGGACTGGACGTGGCTGAAACCATTCCGAGAGGGGCCCCCAAAAAGCCGATCGCACATGCGAACGGCGCAATGAGCAAAGGGACTCGAGGGTCGGACGTACACCCGTTGACATACGTACATAAACGTACTTCTGGACACACTGTCGCATTAGGGATTCCCCGAAGCCCGAAAGGGAGGGGTGGGAGCGGGTGCTGGTTGCTCCGGGATGGGGTTCGGCTAAAGCGGGGGCGGTGAACGCAACTACGGAAGCCCCTGCCACCGCGGCCGAGGGGGTGAGCCTGGGCAAACGCACGATGCTGCTGGCGCTGGGAGCGATCGGCGTCGTCTATGGCGACATCGGTACCAGCCCCCTGTACGCGCTGCGCGAGTGCTTCACGGGACCGCACGGCATCACTCCGTCGCACGAGAATGTGCTGGGGGTGCTGTCGCTCATCTTCTGGGCGCTCATCATCAACGTGTCCGTGAAGTACCTGGTCTTCGTGCTGCGGGCGGACAACCGGGGCGAGGGCGGGGTGCTGGCGCTGATGGCGCTGGTGGGGCATCGAGCGAGGGCGGGGCGGCCGATGAACCGGGCGAGGCCGTTGCTGCTCGTGATGGGCATCTTCGGGGCGTCGCTGCTGTACGGGGACGGCATCATCACTCCGGCCATCTCGGTGCTGAGCGCGGTGGAGGGCCTGAGCGTGGCCACGCCCATCTTCCAGCCCTACATCCTGCCCATCACCCTGATCATCCTGCTGGGGCTCTTCCTGGTGCAGCGGCACGGGACGGGTGGGATTGGGAACGTGTTCGGGCCGTTCATGTGCCTGTGGTTCGTGGTGCTGGCGGTGCTGGGGGTGAAGGAGCTGGTGCACAACCCCGCGGTGCTGTGGGCGCTGTCACCGGTGGAGGGGGTGTCCTTCTTCGTGCGCAACGGGGGGCACGGCTTCCTGGTGTTGGGGGCGGTGTTCCTGGTGGTGACGGGAGGCGAGTCGCTCTACACGGACATGGGCCACTTCGGCCGGGGGCCCATCCGGTGGGCGTGGTTCGCGCTGGTGTTGCCCTCGCTGATGTTGAACTACCTGGGGCAGGGGGCGCTGCTGTTGAGGAATCCGGAGGCGGCGCGCAACCCGTTCTTCCTGATTGCTCCGTCGTGGGCGCTCTACCCGCTGGTGGTGCTGGCGGCGGGGGCGGCGACGATTGCGTCCCAGGCGGTGATTTCCGGGGCGTTCTCGAACACGCGGCAGGCGATGCAGCTGGGGTACTGCCCGCGCATGGAGGTGGTGCACACCTCGGCGGAGGAGAAGGGGCAGATCTACCTGCCGGGGTTGAACCTGATGCTGCTGGTGGGGGTGGTGCTGCTGGTGTTGGGGTTCCGCAGCTCGAGCGCGTTGGCGGGGGCGTACGGCATCGCGGTGTCCACGGCGATGCTGATGACGACGATGATGGCGTACGTGGTGGCGCGCGAGCGGTGGGGTGTGGGGCGCGCGGTGGCCATCCCGGTGCTGTCGTTGTTCCTGGGGGTGGAGCTGGCGTTCTTCAGCGCCAACGCGGTGAAGATCCCCGAGGGCGGATGGTTCCCGCTGTTGCTGGCGGCGACCATCTTCACGCTGATGACGACGTGGAAGCGGGGGCGGGAGATTCTGGCGGCCAAGCTGCGCGAGGCCAGCATGGACCTGAAGGACCTGCTGGAGGGCTTCAAGGGCGAGCACGCGCCGGTGCGGGTGCCAGGGACGGCGGTGTTCATGACGGGCAACCCGGAGGGCTCGCCGCCGGCGTTGTTGCACAACCTGAAGCACAACAAGGTGCTGCACGAGCAGGTGGTGCTGCTGACGATCTTGTCGGAGGACGTGCCGCACGTGCCGCCGGAGGAGCGGGTGGAGGTGCAGCCGTTGGAGCTGGGGTTCGTGCGGTTGATCGCGCGCTACGGCTTCATGGAGAACCCGAGCATTCCGGACATCCTCAAGAGGGGACGGGAGCAGGGGCTGCAGTTCCAGTTGATGAGCACCTCGTTCTTCCTGGGACGGGAGACGCTGATTCCGTCGAAGAAGCCAGGGATGGCGATGTGGCGCGAGTCGCTGTTCGCCTGGATGAGTCGCAACGCGCGCAGCGCCACGGCGTTCTTCCGGATTCCACCCAACCGCGTGGTGGAATTGGGCACGCAGGTGGAGTTGTAAGCCCCAGGCCTGGGGGACGGGACGGGCGTCGGAGCTACCGCACGGAGCGGGCGCCCTCCACGACTCGGCGCGCGAGGGCCCGGCTGATGCGGTGGCCCAGCTTCAGCTCCACGTCCATGTAGATGGGCGAGCTGTTCAGCTCCAGGAACACGAAGTCCTTGCCGCGCTGCTTCAGATCGATGCCCGCGAATACCAGCCCGCACGCCTTCGCCGCCGAGCGGCAGAAGCGCTGGATGGCCTCGGGCAGCACCACCTCTCGGTACTGTGCCCCGCCGCTGCTGTAGACAGGGTCGTCCCGGAAGTCGAGGTGCTGCTGCGGGGTCTCGATGGCTACGCTGGAGACGATCTCGTCTCCCACCAGCATCACCCGCAAGTCGTCCCCCGGCACGCGCTCCTGGAAGATGACCGGTGAGGCCTTCACCGTGTCCAGCCGCCCCAGCGCTTCGTCGTCCAGCGTCCGGGTGATGGCTCCGCCCAGCACGGGCTTGAAGATGACGTCCTTCACCTCGGCATGAAACGCGCGGATGGCGGCCGGATCATTCGAGATGAGCGTGCGCGGCACCTTCGCTCCCAGGCTGCGCAGCGCGTGCAACTGGTAGGGCTTGTACTGCATCACGCTGGCCGCATGCGGGCCGTTGACCAGCGTGGCGCCCCGGTGCGACAGCTTCAGCAGCCACGCCAGGAAGTACGCGGCACGCTCGCGGGTCTGGTTGAAGAGGGTGAACCAATCCTCATAGAGCACCAGCGAGTCGTCCTTCTGCATCGCGGGCACATAGGGCGCGGGGATGGTGCGCACGTAGAAGCCCGTCACGTCATCCACGGGGTTGCCCAGGTAGAAGGTCTGCCCGTCGAGCATCGAGAGGGGCTGGCCCTCGTCGAGCGCGCGGCTGTCCACGTAGAGCGTGTCCGCGCCGAGCGCTGCCGCCTCGCGAGCCACCGCGGCGCACTGTGGGTCGGCGCTGTCGCCGAAGATGCCGATTCGCATGTTGTGTTTCCCCCCTTGAAGACTTCACACGCAGGCAAGCAGGACTCACCTTCGGCGTATAGATGGGTGGGTGGCAACCCAGCCCCGCACCATCTGGAGGAAACATGACGGGTCAACGCCGAGCCGCGTCCTTCATCCGCTACGCGTTACCTCTCCCACTGGGAGTGAAGCCCGCGAAACCTCAGGACTTGAGGGAGCAGGGGAGCAAGGGCAAGCCCAAGCCCGTGACGACGCTGGCGGTAGGGGAGGAGAGCGGAACGACCCACCCGGGCGGCGTCACCTCCATGGCTGTGGGCGAAGAGGCCGGCAGCGGCGGGGGCTGAACCCCGAGCCCCCGCGGTCGGCTCGGCTATGCGCCGAAGTGGTACGCGGAGAGCTGCACGCCCATGAACCTACCGCTGTAGGCGATGGTGCCGCGATCTGTTCCGGCTGCGCCGGCAATGACCATCAGCGGCAGCAGGTGCTCCTCACGCGGGTGGGACAGCCGTGCCGCGGGGGCGGTCGACCACTGCGCGAGGCGCCGGTCGCGTTCTGGTGCATCAAGAGTGGCGGCCTCTCTCAACCAGGCGTCGAAGGTCTCCGAGATGGCGGGGGCTCGCGGATCGCGGAACGCACGCAGGTTGTGGAAGGTCATGCCGCTGCCAACGATGAACACGCCCTCGTCTCGCAGCGGCGCGAGCGCTCGTCCCATCGCGAGGTGCTCCTGTGGATCGAGTCCCTGCTTGAGCGACAGCTGCACCGTGGGCACATCCGCCTTGGGGTACGTGAGCTTGAGCGGGACGAAGGTGCCGTGGTCGTAGCCTCGCTCCGAGTCCGTGGCCGTCTGGAAGCCCGCGGCGCCGAGGAGCTCCTGCACCCGCGCCGCGAGCTTCGGCTGACCGGGAGAGGGCCAGGTGAGCTGGTAGGACTCGGGCGGGAAGCCGTAGTAGTCGAACAGCATGGGCGGGCGCTCGGAGGTCATCACCGTGGGAACGGGCTCCTCCCAGTGCGCCGAGATGACGAGCAGCGCCTTGGGCGGCGTCTTCGGCAGCCCGGCCACCGAGCGCAGGTAACCCGAGAGCGAGTCGACATCCGCCTTGTCGAAGCCGAGATCCACGAACGGCCAGGGCCCCCCGCCGTGGGGCATGAAGACCACGGGCATCCGCTCGCGAGCGGAGGTCGTGCGGTGCTCCTCCGACGAGGACGCGGTGGAACTTCCTTTGATGGCCGGTAGAGCGGCAAGGCCTGCGGCTCCCACGAGCCCCGCGCCAATGGCCTGGCGTCGCGTGATTCCGTCCTCGTGCTCGTTGCTCATGATTCGTCTCCGTGCCGGTTCCTGCTAGCTGTATCGTTCGGCTGATCCAGATCATGCAAGCGTTGCAATGAGCGCACTAGGGGTGCTTCTGGCATAACTGCGTTCCATGGATGGAACGCCGGACCTGAACCTGCTGCCCCTCTTCGTCACGGTCGCCGAGACGGCGAGCATGTCGGCCGCTGCTCGGAAGCTGGGGCTGCCGAAGTCCTCGGTGAGCCGGGGCGTCGCGGGGCTCGAGGCCTCGCTGGGAGTGCAGCTCTTCCACCGCACCACTCGCAACGTGGCGCTCACCACCGCGGGGACCGCGTTCTACGAGAAGGCGCGTCCTCTCGTGGCCTCGCTGCGAACGCTCACCGGGAGCCTGCCCGAGCAGGAGGCGGAGCCGTCTGGGGAACTCCGAGTCACCGCGCCGGTGGACATGGGGCTCACCTTCCTGCCGGTGCTCGCGGCGCGGTTCTCGGCGCGTTATCCGGCCGTCACCCTCGACATCCGCCTTACGAACAGACGGGTGGACCTCATCGCCGAGGGCTTTGATGTCGCGCTCCGGGTCTCGGGCAAGCTCCCGGACTCGACGCTCGTGGCGCGCAAGGTGAGCGGGCTGGACATGGCCCTCTATGCCTCGCCCAACTACGTGGCGCGAAGAGGCCAGCCGCGTACGCCCGAGGACACCGGCACGCATGAATGGGTGTGCGTCCACCACATGAAGGTGCCATCTTCGTTGGCCGCGCCGAAGAGGCCCCGCCTCGTGACGGACGACCTGATGTTCGCGCACCGGTCGATCCGGGAAGGGCTCGGCATCGGCATCCTGCCGACCTTCCTCGCGCGGCCGGATGTCATCTCGGGACGGCTCCTCCGAGTGCTCCCGCGGTGGATCCAGCATGGCGGGAGCCTCTTCTTCGTGCACCCGCGAGCGGAGCGTGTCCCTCGGAAGGTGGCGGCCTTCCGGGACTTCCTGCTCGACTTTGTAGCCACGAGCCCTCTGGCTTCCAAGGTGGATGAGCGGTAACAAGGAGGAGCCTGGACGGGAGCTGTAGCGCAGAGGTTGACGCGCCTGGCTGCTAGACAGGAGGACACGGGTTCAATTCCCGTCTGCTTTCGTCCAGGCACTTCCCCCATTGTGTCCCTCCCGTGGAGGGGGTAGCCAGGGCGGGCTCGGGCAGGGGCTGTAGCGCAGTGGCCGACGCGCCGGTACTCATAATACCGGAGGAGGCCGGTTCGAATCCGGTCAGTCTCTGCCCCGGGCACTTCCTCGACATGGGGCGGACGATGGCCAGGGACGACTCGACAGCCACACCCGAGACAGTCCAGGAACCCGACGCAGCGGACGTAGCCCGATGCCTCGAAGTGCTGCGCGCCGTTGTTCGGCTCCCGGGAGACCACCCTGTTCGCCGCACCGTGGAGGATGCCGCCTCGCACGTCCACCGCGAGTCCAAGAAGCGCCGCCGCCGCGAGCGTGACGTGGCCTCACGTCAGGCGGATCGCGCCGTGATGGGCGCACTTGTGAATGCTCGGAGCGAGGTGGCGGGTGTTCGCAGCCTGGCCGCGGCCACGGAGTCGGGCCCGCAGGAACTCCACCGCACGCGCCACTGCTACGGATGCAAGGGGCGCTATACCCGAGTGCACCCCTTCTACCTCTCGCTCTGCCCCGAGTGCGCGCGCTTCCACGAGGACAAGCGCATGCAGCGGGCCTCCTTGCACGGCCGCCGCGCCCTGATCACCGGAGGCCGGGTGAAGGTAGGTTTCCAGCTCGCGCTCAAGCTGCTGAGGGATGGGGCGCACGTCCACGTCCTCACGCGCTATCCCCGGGACGGCGCTCGCCGCTACGCCCAGGAGCCCGACTTCGAGCAGTGGAGGGATCGGCTCGTCCTCCACGGAATCGATCTGCGCTTCCTCCCGGGAGTGCTCGCCTTCACCGAGCACCTGCTCGCCACAGAGCCGCACCTGGACATCCTCGTCAACAACGCGGCCCAGACGCTGCGTTCCTCCGCCGAGCACGACACCGCGCTCCATCAGCGCGAGCAGGAACTGGCGCGCACCCTGCCCGCCCCAGCGCTTGGCTGTGTCAGCGAGCCATCCTTGGAGCTCGCGCGTCACGCCAGGGTGCCCGCGCTCACGGAGGGAGTCCTCGCCCCGGACCGGTTCACCGCCTTCCTCCAGGAGCGCGCCGACGGCAACCTCGAGGACTCCCGCCCCAGCAACAGCTGGGTGTTGCGCCTGGACGAGGTGCCACCGTTGGAGCTGCTCGAAGTCCAGTGCGTCAACGCCATGGCGCCGTTCCTGCTCAACAGTCGGCTCAAGCCCCTGTTGCTCCGCTCCCCATGGGCTGATCGCTACATCATCAACGTGTCAGCAGCCGAGGGGCAGTTCCAGCGCGAGGGCAAGACGGTCTTCCACCCGCACACCAACATGGCCAAGGCTGCGCTCAACATGATGACGCGCACGTCCGCGGCGGACTACGCGCGGGACGGCATCTTCATGAACAGCGTGGACACGGGCTGGTTCTCCAACGAGAACCCCCAGGAGAAGCTCGAGCGCATGCAGTCCCAGGGCTTCCAGCCTCCCCTGGACTCCGTGGACGGCGCCGCGCGCCTGTACGATCCCATCGTGCAGGGGCTGCGCGGCCAGCCGATCCACGGCCTCTTCATCCGGGACTACCGAAGCGCTCCGTGGTGAGCAGCTCCGGCGCTCGGAAGCCGCTCAGTTCCAGTTGATGTCGTACTCCACGCGGTCGATGGCCTGAGCCCGCGCCCGCGCGCGCCCCTGGATGTTGAGCACCTTCAGCGAGCCCATGAGGATGCCCTCATGGTAGGCCGGAGGGACCATGTCCCCGTTGGCGCGCAGCACGCCGGACTTGGGGCTGAGCACCTGGTACTCGCGGCGCCCGTAGGTGACGGCGGTGTTGTAGCCAATCTGCGCCATCGAGAAGAGCTTGTGCGGATCTCCCCGGACCAGCACGTTGAACAGGAAGCGGCCCGGGCCCGAGTTGTAGCGGGTGATGCTGTACTCGCCGCACGCCCGGAACACGGCCTCCGGAGAGCCCATCTTCGCTTCGAGCAGATCCGCTACCTGGTAGATCATCTGGAGGAAATCCTTCACCGGGTACATGCGCAGCTCCGAGAAGTCCTGCGCCAGCTCTCCCGTGCGCAGCTTCATCAGGGCACTCGGCCCGGCTTGCTGCTCGACGAGACTGAACACCGTGGTGAAGAACAAACCCAGGGCATTGTCCCCGGGATGAATGGCCGAGAGGCGCGCCTGGAGATCGGCCTTGTTCGCCGGCATGAGTCACCCTTTCTGCCTTCCCGACTAGCGGCAGCGGGGGCGAGTGTAGTGCACTCTTAGAAACCGAGAAATGCAGGCGTGGCGCTCACATCTCGTCGAGCAACACAGGCGAGAACTTTGCGGCGTCACAAGAAGCCAGCACGTAGCGGACGCCCGCGCGCTCACCGGTGAAGCCCGCGTTGATGCCCTCGCCGTGCAGGTGGCCGTAGACGCAGACCTTGGGGTGGAAGGCCTCGATGGGATCGCTGAAGGAGGTGGCCTTCGCGTTGGCGTAGAGCGGAGGGAAGTGCACGGCGATGATGCGGGTGAGCGGCGTGGGGCTCTCCTTCTCCTTCTTCAGCGCGTCTTCGATGGAGGTGCTCAGCCGGCGTGTCTCGCGCTCCACGTAGGCGGCGTCACCGGGCTCGTCTCCCATCTCTCCGCCGGGCATGGGCGGGGCCTCGGGAGCGGTCCACAGCCGCGAGCCGGCAATGACCCACGGCCCCATCACCATCGCGCTGTTCTGCAGGAAGCCTTCGATGCTCTTGAAGGGCTCCAGCAGCTTTCGCAGCTTGGAGGCCGAGTCTCCCCACCAGTAGTCATGGTTGCCGCGCACCAGCACCTTGCGCCCGGGCCGGGAGTCCAGCCACTTCAAGTCGTCCAGCACCTCCGTGGGCCGAGTGGCCCAGGAGATGTCTCCGGCGACGATGACCACGTCCTCGGCGCGGACCTTCTCGTCCCAGGCCCGCTGCAGCGGCAGGGGGTGCTCCGCCCACCCGAAGCGGTGCATGTCCTTGTTGCGCGTGGAGGGCAGGTGGGTGTCGCCGATGGCGAAGAGACGCATGTCACCCTCATACCCAAGTTTTCGAGAATCAGCGGATCATTATAAAAACTTCAAACCGCGTTTAGTCCGTGCATGACTGAAAACAGGACAAGTGGGTCACCATGCCCCACGGTTCTCGCAGCGGGTGACGAGGGGGTGTTTCCGGGGCCGTTTCCGCTGTGGATCCGGCGGGTTATGGAGGCCCTCGCGTCCGTGGATTCCAGGGGCCTGAGACCGAGTGGAGCATGGATAGTCCACTTTGGCCGGGCCCGAGGCGTGGGCTCCGAGGGAAGCGAGTTGGCATGGCGGGTGCTATGCAGACCCAGCCGACCCGTTCACGGACGAGGGCGGAGCCGACGTACCCCCATCCCCCGCAAAGGAGTCCCCATGTCTACGTTGCGCCAAGCGCTCGCGACTGTTGCCGCGGCCCTCTCCCTGGCTGCATGTGATCCTCAACAGAGTCCCGAGTCCGCGCAGACTCCCTCTGGCGCCATCGACGCGGCGCAGGATGTGCTCAACCGCGGCTCGATTGCCCAGTTGGATCCGCTCTTCGAGCAGGCCGCGCGCGAGTTCAACGTGCCGGCGGATCTGCTCAAGGCCGTCTCCTTCTCCGAGACGCGCTGGCAGATGGTGCACGGTCAGGAGGAGTTCGAAGGCATGCCGGCGGCCCACGGCCTGATGGCGCTGCGCGGCGAGGCCATCGTGCGCGGTGCGGCGCTGGCGGGTGTCTCGGCTGAGCAGGTGCGCATGGACGCGGCCTCCAACATCCGCGCGGCCGCGGCGCTGCTGTCCTCGTACGCCGAGGAGCTGAAGGTGGACCGGAAGGACCTGGGCGCCTGGGCCCCGGCGGTCGCGCGGCTGAGCGGCATCGGCAACACGGATGCGCAGGCCGAGTACGTGCACAAGCAGGTGTACGGCACGCTGCGCAGCGGCGTGGTGGCTGACACCGCGGACGGCAAGGTGCTGGCGTCCATCATGCCCACGCCGGTGGAGGCGAAGTTCGCGCTGCCCTCGGTGCACGCGATGGCGGCGGGCCCGGACTACGCAGCGTCCATCTGGCGGCCGTCGCCCAACTACAACGATCGGCCTGCGAGCCCGGGCATCAAGATGATCGTCATCCACACGTGCGAGGGCATCTATTCGGGCTGCTGGGGCTGGCTGGTGAACCCGGATGCGGGTGTGTCGGCGCACTATGTGGTGAGCGATACGGGAGAGGTCTCCCAACTGGTGGCCGAGGCCAACCGCGCCTGGCATGTGGGCGCCACGTATGACTGCACCCTGAACGGGAGCACGGACTGCACTGCCCTCAACGGGCTGTCGGTGAACCACTTCGCGGTGGGTATCGAGCACGCCGGCTACGCGAGCCAGGCCACGTTCCCGGATGCGCAGATCGACTCGTCGGCGAAGCTGTCGTGCGACATCGCTCGGGACCGGGGCATCCCCCGGGACAGCTACCACATCGTGGCGCACGGTCGGTTGCAGCCGGCCACGCGCACGGATCCGGGTCCGAACTGGCCGTGGTCGACGTACCTCAGCAAGATCAACGCGGCCTGTGGCGAGCTGATCATCGACAGCAACAACGCCAACAACGACACGTCGAAGGGCTACATCGAGGTCTCCGCGAACTGGACCTCGTCGACGAACGTGACGAACTACTACGGCACGGGCTACTTCGTGGCGCCGACGCAGGCCGTCTCGGACCCGGCGACGTTCTACTTCTACCTGTCGGCCGCGGCGACCAAGACGATCGACGCCTGGTGGACGGCGGGCACGGATCGCTCCACGACGACGCCCTTCATCGTGTACAGCGGCACGGGCAGCACGAAGCTCGCCACGGTGAACGTCAATCAGCAGCTCAACGGCGGCAAGTGGAACACGCTGGGCACCTACAGCTTCCCGGCGGGCTGGAACAAGGTGCAGGTCAGCCGGTGGACGGTCTCGGGCTTCCAGGTTGTCGCCGACGCCATCCGCGTCAAGTAGAGGGATGAGCCAGGACCTCGAGTCTCGTCGTTCCTGGCCAGGGTGGGCGCGGCTGTGTGCCGTGCTCGCCCTGGTGGGTGTCGGTTGCTCCTCGGGCCGATGTGGCCGTGGGGCAACCGGTGTCGGTCCGTTGTCCGAGGACGAGCGGCGAGCCATCCCCGGCGTCATCGCCTTCATCTCCGAGCGGGCGACGCAGAAGGACGTCTGGCTGGTGAAGCCAACGGGTGAGGAGAGGCAGCTTACCCAGAGCCCCCAGGAGGATGACTACACCGCAGCTCCGGCGCCGGATGGCAAGGCGTTGCTGATCATCGCCGCGCGCACGGTGAACGGGCTGCACCTGGAGCAGTTGCGGCTGCAGCCGTTGGATGGCTCGGCCCCGGTGCCGCTCAACGCGCCTCGGGCGCGCGCGCGCAACGCAAGCTGGTCGCCGGACGGACGCTGGCTGGTGGCCGAGTCGGATGCGCAGGGCTTCAGTGATCTGGTGCGCATCGAGCCGAAGGCGGGCGCGGCGGAGCAGCGCCTGACGTCCGTGAGCGAGGGGTGCTTCGAGCCCTCTGTCTCTCCGGATGGGAGTGAGATTGCCTTCGTGTCCAGCCGGGAGGGAGACCCGGAGGTCTACGTGATGCGCGCGGACGGCACGGGCGAGCGCCGCATCACCGCCTTCTACCAGGAGGACCGCGAACCTCGCTGGAGCCCGGATGGGAAGTGGCTCTCGTTCATCAGCAACCGCGAGGGCCGCGATCGGTACTTCCTGGTGCATCCGGATGGCGCGGAACTGAGGGCGCTGTCGGGCGCGGCCTCGAAGGGTGAGGAGCGCGAGCTGGTGTGGAGCCCGGACAGCCAGAAGGTGGCCTTCGTGGAGCGGTTGCCGGATGCGAAGAGCCGCATCTGGGTGGCCAGCGTGGCGAGCGGCGAACTGGTGGCGCTCACGGATGGAAAGTCGCGAGACGACGAGCCGGCCTGGAGCCCGGATGGGAAGTACCTGGTCTTCGTGGCGGAGCGTGGCGGAGACACAGACCTGTGGCTGATGCGCGCGGACGGCAGCGGACAGACGCGCCTCACCACGGCGAAGGGCGCGGACTGGCTGCCGAGGTGGTTCGTTCCCCACTGAGCGGCCTGGCGCGAAGGGGCCGTTGAAGCCCGGCGTGCCGCCTACGGGGCTTCGGTGCCCGGGAAGAGCGTGAGCACCAGTCCGCGGCCATGTGCTGCGCCCGTGTTGCGCCACACGTAATCCTCCGAGCCGTGGAGGCTCACGCGGAACGTCTCCGCGTCCGCGCCCGTGTGGATGTAGACGAAGAGCCCGTTGGAGCTGGTGCTCTCCTGGTCCGCGGAAGCCAGGTCCTCGCGGGGGTAGTAGAGCCGGTTGGCCAGCTCTCCCCGGTCGAGCCACACGCGAGCTCCCGCCACGGGCTGGCCCTTGGCATCCACCACCCGGCCCACCACGAACCCTGCCTCCAGGAGCGTCCGTGCGCGGCCATCGGTGAGGGCCAGGAGGGTCTCCTCGCCCACGGCGCGGGTGAGCGCATCATGAAAGGCCATCGGCAGCGCCCAGATCTGGGCACCCACGACATCCGTGCGCGGCCTCGAGCCGGTGAAGGCTGTGTCGAAGACGATGGTGGAGCTGGGCGCGAGGCTCTCGTGCTGGAGCCCCGCCGCCAGGCTCACGTGGATGTCCTTCACCGGCACATCCGAGACCGAGAATCCATTGTCCTCGGCGAGTGTGCTGGCACCGAAGGTGGCGCTCGCATCGTTCACCTCGACGCGCAGCGGTTCTTCGATGACGAGCGGAAGTCCCGCGAGGGAGGGCGCGGGCTGTCCCTGTTCAGCCAGCAACCGCGCGGCCTCGGGTAGCAACTCCGCCCGGCCCCTTACGGTGATGCGGAGATTGTCCAGATCCACGATCTGGGCGTCCTCGGTGCGCGTTCCCGGATCCGGCATGGCGCCAGGACCGCAGGCGGCGAGGTTCACCCCGAGGAGAGCACAGCAAGCGAGCAGACTCGAAGACTTCATGACTGCTCGCCAAGATTTCCATGCACCGGCGGGGCGGCAATCCACCCCGCCGGGAGATCGTCCCGTTACGGACGATCAACTACCAGTGGACGTTCCCGCCCGAGTTGGAGGAACCACTGCGCGGGGCGGAGCCACTGCCGGACGGAGGCGGACGACCACCGCTGCTGCCGCCGCTGTTGCTGCTGCCACCGTGGTTGCCGCCACCGTTGCCCCAACCGCCGCCATTGCCACCGCCATTGCCACCACCGTTGCCGCCGCCGTTACCGCCGCCCCGGCCGTAGCCACCACCGTTGTTGCCGCCACTGTTGCCGCCGCCGTTGTTGCCGCCGCCGCTGTTGCCGCCGCCGTTGCCCCAACCGCCACCGTTGTTGCCGCCACCGTTGTTGCCGCCACCGTTGTTGCCGCCACCGTTGTTGCCGCCACCGTTGTTGCCGCCGTAGCCCCCGCCGCTATTGCCCCCGCCGCCACCCGGAGGAGTGCCCGGGGTGTGCGAGCCACCACCGTTGTTGCCTCCGCCAGGAGGAGGGTAGCTGCCACCACCGCTCGGGGGAGGAGGACGGGTTCCACCACCGCCCGGAGGAGGCGGGTTGCCCCAGCCACCGCCAGACGAGCCGTGCTCCGTGCCGCTCGGGGGACGGTAGGTGCTGCCGCTGTTGCTGTTGCTGTAACCGCTGTTGTAGCCGCCGCTATAGCCGCCACCGCGCGAAGGGGGCGGGTAGTTGGGGCGCGGTGCCGGCTGCGAGTAGCCCGGGGCGGGCGAAGCTCCGTGCGTGTAGCGCGGGTTGCTGTACACGTAGCCCGAACGGCCGCGATCCCACGAGTAGTTCCAGCCGTCGTACTGCCGCGGGTAGTAGTCGTGCGAGTGCCGGCCGTGGAGGTTGCAGTACCCGCCCACCGGAATCGGGTGGTAGTCCATGTACCAGACCAGCGTGGGGCCCCGGTACCGGTACACGTCGTTGGTATAGGTGTAGTACTGCACCTCGGGCGCGTAGTCGTGGACGTGGTCGTACTCCTCGAGGCACCAGCCGTCACCGCCCGGAATGGGGTGGGGGCCCGAGAAGCGATACTGCGTCACCTCCACGGTTCGATAGGTGCGCGTGTGCGCGTGGTACGGGGTGACAACGCAACCGGTGCCAGCCACCAGGGCCAACGGCGTGAGCAGTGCGAGTAGGCGACGCATATGAGGGTTCTCCGGGCCTGCGAACGGGCGGGGCCGCTCGCGTCTTCCGACGACATTCGAGCAGACGGGCCGATCAGAAAGAAATTCACACCCCCCAGAATCCAACACCCTTTGTGTAGCACCCACGCCTACATGGCGAAGGGCCCTTGGAGTGGGGTTGGGGCGCTTTCTCCCCATGTTGAACCCTGGAAAATGAAAGGCTTACGGGGTTGGGGGGGCAAAGGCCCTTGCCTGGCTGGCCGGAGAGAGAGGCGATGAACGAGACCGATTGGGGTGGCATGGGCCTGGGGGGTGCGCGGTGCGCTGTCCACCCGGAGCAGCTGGCGACACGCACGTGCACGCGGTGCGGCAACTTCATGTGCTCCACCTGCGCCGAAGGGGGCGCCCAGACGTTGTGCCCTTCGTGCCAGCAGCGCCTGGGCATGGAGCAGCGCTTCCCATTCAACCGCGACAACTGGAGCTTCAGCGAGTTGTGGGACTACTGCTTCGACATCTTCAAGCGCGAATGGTTGATGCTCGGCGTGGGCGTGCTCGTCTTCTTCGGCGTCGCCTTCGCCGCCAACCTCGTCACCAGCATCCTGCCGGCCATCGGCGGGATGGCGAACAACTCCGCGCTCTCCGTGGTCCTCACCATCGTCAGCACCATCATGCAGCAGGCGGTGTCGGGAGTGATGACGCTGGGCCTCATGCGGATGCTGATCGACGTGCTCCAGGGCAGCAAGCCGGACATCGGACGCATCTTCAGCCAGATCCACAAGGTGGGCCCCTACCTCATCACCATGCTGCTCGTCGTGTTGCTCGTCGGCGTGCCCATCGCGGCCCTCGCCGGCATCGTCGCGGGCGTGGGTATGGTCCTTCACTGGGACTGGGAATCGATGTGGCCCGTCGGCGTCGGAGTGGGCGTGCTGGCCATCATTCCGCTCATCTACTTCACCGTGCCGCTGTACCTGCTCCAGGCGGAGATCGCCTTCAACGATGGTGCCTCACCCACGCAGATGATCCGCAACTGCTACGCGTACGCGCGTGGCGAGAAGCTTTCCATCCTCGGCGTGGGCATCGTGGGAGGCCTGGTCGTCATCGCGGGCACGCTGGCGTGCTGCGTGGGTGCGCTCCCCGCCATGGGCCTGAGCTATCTGCTGATGGGCGGCCTCTACCTTTCGCTGCGCAACGGGGCGCAGGTGGACGGCGAGGGCTGAGCACCCGCCGAGGCTCAGTGGACGATCCGCTCGGATGAACCCGAGCGGGGCGCCGCCAGCTTCCCCATGCAGGTGAGGATGTGCTCGCGGTACTCGGCCAGGTCTCGCAGGCCGCAGATCATCCACCGGCCGGCGATGACGAGGGTGGGCACGCCGCGCACGCCGCGCCCCGCGGCCAGACGGTGCTCATCCAGGATGAGCCGCCGCGTCTCCTCGGAATGAAACGCCAGGGAGAAGTCGTTCATGGCAAGGCCCACGCGGCTGGCCAACTCGAACACTACATCCGTGCGCGACACGTTCACGCCCTGCTCGAGCGCCGCGCGCTGCATCGCCCTGGCCAGGTACGCGCGGGCCTGCGGGCCCTGAAGCCGCGCCGCCTCCAGCGCCGCCAGTCCCGGCAGACTCGAGCGAGGAGGATCTCCGCCCAACCACAGGTCCGGCGTCAGCAGACGCGCCACGGCCTCGGGTTCCTCGCGCGCGCGCTGCACCTCCTCGGACAGCCCACGCAGCTCGCGCTCCGTGGGCAGCGTGTCCTGGACACGCAGCGGGTAGGGTCGGACACGCCAACGCACGGTGTCGCCAAACTCCTTGCGGAGCACCTCCAGGCGGAGGTCGGCGAGATAGCACCAGGAGCACAGCACGTCCTGGTAGACGGTAATCTGCAGCGGCTTGGGCAGCAGGGGTCTCATTCGGAGGCGCCCAGATTAGAGGGGCGATCCGCCGATGCCAATCCCCTCCTGACATCTGGCAGCGACGCTCATTCCCGAAGGATCCACCAAGTGGAGGGCTCGTACGCCCGCCACCCCTTCACCACTTCAACTCACCCGGCGGTGCCCGGGCTCGGCCGCCCGCCTGCTCTCGCCGAAGGCCAGGGCGTACTCAATCATCTCCCCGGCGATGTCCTGCTGGGTGGCCGCCTCCAGGCCCTCGAAGCCAGGGCTGGAGTTGATTTCCATCAATCGCGGCCCCTCGTTGCCCTCCAGCATGTCCACCCCGGCGATGCCCAGGCCGATGATGCGCGCCGCCCCCACCGCCGCCTCTATATATGCGGGCGGCAATTGGATGGGTTGGCCCTCTCCGCCCCGGTGGATGTTGGAGCGGAACTCGCCCTCCTTCTTCGCCTGCCGCCGCATCGCCCCCACCACCCGGTCGCCCACCACCAGCGCTCGCACGTCCTTGCCCTTGCTCTCGGCGACGAACTCCTGGAGGACGATTTCCTGCCCCAGGTCCCAGAAGGTGTCCACGATGCTCTGCACCTCCTGGAGCGTGTGAGCAATCATCACGCCGACTCCCTGGGTGCCCTTGATGAGCTTGATGATGAGCGGCAACCCGCCCACCTCCTCCACCAGCTTGCGGACGTTGCTCCGGTCGTGCGCCATGACCGTGCGTGGAATGTCCAACCCTGCGCGTGACAGATACTGCAGGCAGCGCAGCTTGTCCCGGCTGCGCGAGATGGATTGCGCCGCGTTCACCACCGGCACTCCCATCATGTCGAAGTGGGTCACCACCGCCAGGCCGTAGGCGGTGATGGAGGCACCAATCCGCGGAATCACCACGTCCACGCCTCGAATCTCCACGCCGCGGTACATCATCCGCGGGTGGCCCTTGGCCAGAATCATGGTGCAGCGCAGCGTGTCGAGCACCAGGGGACGGTGCCCGCGCTGCTTGATGGCCTCCACGAGCCGGCGCGTCGAGTACAGAGAGCGCTTTCGCGAGAGGATGACCACGGTCTTCGCGCGGCGACGCGGGGCGCGCGCCGGGGGCACGGGCTGTGCCGAGGCACGCGCTTTCTTCTTCTTCACCTTGCGGGGGGGCATGGAGGGCGGGCGAGCCTAGCACGAGCAGGAAGCAACCAGGCGGATCTCACGCTCCTGTTTGCTATCTTGCGGAGGCAGATGAGTACCAAGGTACCCCACCCGGACGACATAGGCACCAATCCCGGACCTGCCGCCGAGTTCGGCGCCGATCCCTCTGGGGAGCCGCCCATCCACACGCTCGTGCTGGGGGGTATGAGCGCCGCCACCGTCGTCAAGCTCCACAAGTGCCGCCTCCATGTGTCCGCCGGGCCGGACGAGGGCCGCTCCGTGGTGACGGACAAGGAACGGCTGCGCGTGGGCGCCCACCCTCAGAACGACCTGGTGCTCGTGGAGGACCGCGCCGCCAGCCGCCACCACTTCGAAATCCAGTACACCGAGCGCGGCTACCTGCTGGTGGACCTCAACTCCACCAATGGCACCTTCCTGGACGGCCGCCGGATTGAACGCGCCTACCTCTCTCCCAACTCGCAGATTCGCGCCGGGTCCAGCGTCATCACCTTCTCGCCCATCGACGAGGAGATGACCATCGAGCCGGACCGCGAGGGCGAGCTGGGCGGCATGGTGGGCCAGAGCGTGAAGATGCGGCAGATCTTCGGGCTCATCAAGCGCATCGCCCCCATGGATGTGTCCGTCGTCATCCAGGGCGAGACGGGCACCGGCAAGGAGCTGGTGGCGCGGGCCATCCACGATCTGTCCATGCGCAACCGCGGCCCCATGGTGGTGCTGGACTGTGGCGCGATTCCTCCCAACCTCATCGAGAGCGAGCTGTTCGGCCACGAGAAGGGCGCCTTCACCGGCGCGGTCTCCAGCCGGCCCGGAGCTTTCGAGCGCGCTGCCGGCGGCACCATCTTCCTGGACGAGCTGGGCGAGCTGCGGCTGGACCTGCAGCCCAAGCTGCTGCGCGTCCTGGAGAACCGCGAGGTGCGCCGCGTGGGCGGCAATGACGTCATCGAGGTGGATTGCCGCGTCGTCGCCGCCACCAACCGCGACCTGGTGAAGGAGATCGCCGCGGGCAACTTCCGCGAGGACCTGTACTTCCGCCTCTCCGTCATCCACATCCACCTGCCGCCGTTGCGCCAGCGCCGCGACGACATCCCCTACATCCTCAAGCGCGCTCTGGCCGAGCCCGACGTGGTGGATCGCCATGGCCGCAAGCGCTTCTCTCCCGAGGCCCTGGGGCTGCTCATGGCCTACGCGTGGCCGGGCAACGTGCGCGAGCTGGTGAACGTGCTCTCCCACGTGCTGACGTTCTCCGAGGGCGAGGAGATCCTCCCCGCGCACCTGCCTCCCCGCGTGCGGGGCCAGGCCCGCGAGGGACCGCTGCCCTTCAACGAGCACCTCTCCTTCAAGGACGCCAAGGAGCAGTTGCTGGAGAACTTCGAGCGCGAGTACGTCACCAGCGTGCTTGCCCGCTGCGAGGGCAACCTCTCTCGCGCCGCCCGTGAGAGCGGCCTGCACCGCAAGTCCATCGAGCGACTGGTGAAGAAGTACCAGCTCGATGCCAAGGGAATGAAGCCGCGCTGAGCCTCGCGGCTCGCCTGCGGATCCAAGCTCCCAGCGCTCGCTAGCCTGCCAGTTCCATGCATGCTGACGCCGCGTGCGCTATCCTCCCACTCCTCCAAACGGTCGCATCTGCGGCCGCGCTCCTAGGAGTCGGATGATGCGAACCTCGAAGACGCTCACGCGTTGGACCCTCGCCGCGGCCCTGGGGCTGATGATGGTGGCCAGCCCCGCCCTCGCCAGCAAGAAGGACCCCTGCCATCGCTCCTGTGCCGCCCGCAACACCGTCGGCGAGCAGTGTCAGCGCGGCTGCCCCCCCGCAGAGGGCCCCACCGCCAGCGACTTCAAGAAGTGCTCAGTGGCCTGCCTCGAGAAGTCCCAAGCCGCCCTCAAGAAGTGCGAGAAGGACTGTAAGGAAGGCAAACACAAGTAGGCGGCACCTCCGCCTGCCGCTGATCCTGCCCGCTTGCCCTACGGCCGGACAGCCTCAGTGTGAAACTCCATGGGGAATAGAATCTGCGGTGCCGGATGTAGAGAAGACCCGCAGATTCTCCCATCCTTGCGTCCACTTGGCGGATGTCTCGGAGGGCAGGGGACAGCGAAAATAGCCCTTGCATGTTTTCCCAACGATCACGGAGCCGAGACGCCGGCCAGGCCGCGGTGGAAGCCGCTCTGACGCTCCCCCTTACCGTGTTCCTGATCCTCGGAACCCTGCAGCTCTTCATGATGCTGCAGGGCCGCATCATGGCCGAGTACGCGGCCTTCCAGGCCGTCCGGGCGGGTGCTCGCAACCACGGCGACTGCGTCCCCATGATGCATGCGGCGCTCGCGGGGCTGCTGCCGAGCGTCATCCCCTATATGGGCCAGGGCACGGGAGGCGGCTCTCCCGCGCAGAAGCTGGCCAGGGCCTGGCAGGATCGCATCGGTTCGCCGAGGAACCCGGACCCCAAGTACAAGTCGGGCATCGACGGCAACCACACCGGCCCCATCTTCTGGATGGCACGCGAGAAGCCCACGCGGGGCGAAATCTCGGGGCAGGAGGATGAGAAGTTCGATCAGCCTACCCAGCTCAGCGGCAGCGCCAACACGGGCGGCCTGCGCCTCGAGGTGCGGCTGGTCTACTGGTTCGCGCTGAAGATTCCCTTCGCCGACTGGGTCATCAGCCGGATGATCCTCTCCTACTACGGGCTGCAGAACTACAACGCCGCCAACCCGCTGATGCTCGCGGAGAAGAACGCCGGATGGACGGCCGGGAGCAGCCCTCCGTCGTTCGACTCGCTCATCCAGGGCGAGCTCATCTCGCGGATCAATTCGAAGGAGTACGTCTTCCCCATCCACGCCACCTACGGGATGCGGATGATGACTCCCGCCAAGCAAGTCCACTTCTCCACCCAGAACTGCCCCGGCACGCCGGATGGCTTGTGAGGACGTGATGACCCCCACTCTGCGCCAGCGAGGCCAGACCATGGTCCTCTTCGCGCTCACCCTGCTGTTGCTCACGCTGATGGTGTGCATGACGCTCTCCATCGGCATGAAGGCGCGCGAGAAGATGGAGCTGCAGACCGTCGCGGACGCGGCGGCCTACTCCCAGGCCGTGGCCACCGCCCGCACCTTCAATGGTGTCTCCCTGCTCAACCGCGCCTTCATGGGCCACATGGTGGTCATGACGGGCGTGGAGAGCCTCATCTCCTGGAGCGGCTTCTACCGCGCCGCCCTGGAAGGCGGGCGGAGGGCCTATAACGACGCCAAGAAGCCCTACGAGCTCATCATTGCCTCCAACTGCCCGTGCGCTCCGACCAACGCCACCTGCGCCCGGTTCTGTCAGTGCGGCAACAAGGCCATTCAGGACATCGACAAGGCTCGGGATGATCTCTCGAAGGAGGACCAGCAGGTGGAGAGCAAGTGGTCGGGCGCGGACCCCCGCGCGGGCCACGAGGCCCGAGCCCTGCAGCTCGGCTCCATCTCCAAGGCGCAGAAGGATGCCTATGACGCCCTGAAGTCGGCCCTCGCGGGCGCGACGATCGCCGACAAGATCGCCAAGCAGGCCAACAAGGGCAGCATGTTCGGCGAGGAGATCGTCGCGAGCACGGGCGCCGCCAGCGTCAACACCTTCGAAATCGAGGGCGACGAGAGCTGCGCCAAGGAAGGCGCCTTCTGCACGCGCCGCAAGGCGGACCACAAGAACCACTTCGTCTACGCGGCCATGGGCTCGCGCGGCTATGCCTTCGTCACCGGACGTGAAGGGGGCGCGAACCCCATCAAGAACAAGCTGCAGACGATCGTGCCGGCCATGGACATCATCAACACGGTCGAGGACGAGGGCAGCGGCTACTTCAACAGCAACAAGAACCACTCGGCCAAGCCCGCGGAGAACGGCGCGGCCTGGGGGGATGACCATGGCTCGGTGACCCTCACCTTCGGACGGGGACAGTCGCCCTGCCCGCCCATGTCCCGAGGTGAGTCCGGCGGCATCGATGCGCACGTGAAGAGCACCGACGAGCCCAGCCACAACGACGAGCACTACTGGACGGGCGGTTCCGCGGACGACAACGGCCGCAAGGAGGACCACACCATGGGCGACTGCACCCTGTGCCCGGGCATGTGGCCGCCGCACGCGGACTACAACTTCAAGCACGTCGCCGAGGAGGATGAGAACTTCGGCCAGCCGAAGAACTACGCCATCATCCAGCGCGACTATCAGAGCCGCATGGGCAGCAGCGCGGACCCCTGGAACCTCTTCTTCAACTTCCGGTTCTCCAGCACCAACGAGAAGTTCGACAACCGCGGCATCACCCTGACGAACGGGACGGACATCTCCAAGGCCACCGCGCTGTCGGCGGGCATCGCCTACTACCACCACAGGACGGGGCAGTGGACGGAGCCGCCCAACTTCCTCAACCCCTTCTGGCGCGCCACGCTCATCTCCGCGTGGGTGGACAAGAAGGGCAAGGAGGACGTGGGCAAGGCGCTGGGCGCATCGGGAGCGCCCTTCACCCAGCAGGCCTATGAGGCCCTCAAGAGCGCGGAGTACGCCGGATGGTGACGACACGACGACAGAGAGGCCAGGGCACGGTGGAGCTGGCCATCGGGCTGCTCGTCTTCGTGACGATCCTGGTTTTCGGCATCCACTTCGCGGAGATCGCCTTCCTGTCGCTGAAGGTGCAGGAGTCCAGCGCGACGGCCATCTGGGATGCCACCCAGGCAAAGATGCACGTGCTGCCCGACAGCTGGAACCTGCTCGACCCCAGCACCGTGGCTCAGCGCGCCAATGAGCGCTACAAGGACCTCGACGGGCGCTCCTCGAAGACGGGCGGCGGCACCATCACCTACGTCTTCACGAAGGCGGACAGCCCGACGGTGACGTGCGAGGCGGAGAACTCCATCGAACACCGGCCGCCGAACACGACGGAGGGTGTGTACCAGGCCAACACGGGCGGCATGCGGTGCTCGTCCAAGGCCACCATCTCCGTGTGGAAGTTCCCCACGAGCTTCTTCGATGACGGCTCGGGGGCCTTCTTCAAGGAGAAGCACTACTCGACGACGTCGATGACCATCTGTGGCGTCAACCGCGGTGGCGGCTGCGAGGCGAGCTTCGGCATCCTGCTGGATGACTTCGGCCTGGCGCTCGACGAGGAGTCGACGGACTGCCCTGTGCTGGATGACTCGGGCTGCAAGAATCAGGCGTACTACCAGTCGGCGCTCCGCGTCTTCAACCGGCATGGCTGGGGCAACAAGGGAGCCGCCATGCAGCTGGCCCGGACCACCATCGGGCAGGTGCCCATCAACTCGTCGAAGTTCTGGATGAGCTTCAAGGTCTACGACGATTCCGAGAACGGCGGAGATGACGATCCCGGCACCTGGCCGACCACGCCGGGCAAGGGCAGCCCCACGAACGAGTACGACCAGTCCGTGGGCAAGAGGAAGCCGTGCTGGTTGGGGCTCAAGTGCGATCACAAGTATTACGAGTGAGAGCGCCCGCGCTGGGGCTGATGCTGGTGGCGCTGCTGGGGGCTGGTGAGGCCTCCGCGCAGCGGCTGCCCTTCACCTGGGATGTGCCCAAGGTGCTGGAAGTCGTGGAGGTGCCCGGCGTGCTGAAGGCCGATGGCGTCCCGGTGAAGATCCGCTCGGTGAAGAGCGCCGAGCGGCCCGAGGTCATCCTCCAGCACATGGTGGATCGCTTCGAGCAATGGGGCTTCTACATTCCTCCGGATCACCACCGCACCCAGGTGACCCGTGAGCCGCAGCTGACCGCGCTGGATACGGAGCGGTTCATCTCGTACACCTTCGCGCTCCAGCCGAACCCGGATGGCACCACCACGGTAGTGCTCGGGGAGGCCAACCTCTCGCGCCCGCGCCAGACGGGCTCGCCCATCGCGCCCGTGTTCCCGGGAGCCAAGGGCGTGGTGAACAGTGATCTCGAGGTGGCTCGCTCGCTGACGTACGTCATCAGCGCTCCACGGGGGAAGGTGGAGACCTTCTACCGCGAGGAGATGCGCAAGGCGGGATACACGGAGCGCGAGCCCTTCCTGTTCCGCAACGGCGGCGATGAGCTGCAGGTGATGGTGCGCGACAGCAAGGACGGGCAGGTCTCGGTCGTGGTGCTGCGCCGGACGGTCCCCTCCTCCGAGGAGCCGCCGGACGCGGATTGATGGGCCCGGGGGGGCGTGCTACGGCCGCTCCTCATGAGCGACTCGGGCGCGTCTCCTCCGAAGGATTACAAGGACACCCTGAACCTTCCGCGGACGGAGTTCCCCATCAAGGGGAACCTGGCGAAGCTCGAGCCGCGGATGCTGCAGTGGTGGGCCGAGCGCGGCCTGTGGGCCCGGCTGCTGGAGAAGAACGCGGCCGGCGAGCCCTTCGTCCTGGCGGATGGCCCTCCGTACGCCAACGGCCACCTGCACGCGGGCCACGCGCTCAACAAGGTGCTCAAGGACATCGTGGTGAAGTACCGCAACCTGAGCGGGCGGCGGTGTGACTTCATCCCCGGCTGGGACACGCACGGGCTGCCGATTGAACAGGCCGTGGAGAAGCGGCTGAAGGAGCAGAAGATCGACAAGCGCAGCCTGTCCCGGGACGCGTTCCTGGAGCGGTGCCGCGCGTATGCGCTGGAGTTCGTGGACATCCAGCGCAGCGAGTTCCAGCGGCTCGGGGTGTTCGGGAGCTGGGAGGCGCCGTATCGGACGCTGGACTTCGCGTACGAGGCGCAGGAGCTGCGCGAGCTGGCCACGTGCGCCCGTCGCGGGCTGCTCTACCGGCGGAAGAAGCCGGTGTACTGGTGCGTGTACGACGGGACGGCGCTGGCCGAGGCAGAGGTGGAGTACGAGCAGCACAAGAGTCCCTCGGTGTACGTGGCCTTCCGCGCGGGGCTGGAGGTGGGCGAGCGGTTCCCGGTGCTGAAGGGCCGCCCGGTGGACTTCGTCATCTGGACCACGACGCCGTGGACGCTGCCGGCGAATCTGGCCATCGCGGTGAACGCGGGCTTCGAGTACGTCTTCTTCGACGCGGGCGAGCGCGTGCTCTGCGTGGCCAAGGAGCTGCTGGCCAAGGTGCTGGCGGAGGTGAAGGCGGACGAGCTGGTGATGAAGAACGCGAAGCTGCCGGGCGGGGATGTGGAGACGGTGGCGTTCGATGACCTGCGGAAGGTGGTGGCCTACGCGAGCGGCGAGGACCTGGAGCACCTCACGTATCAGCACCCGTTCCTGGAGCGGACGGGCAAGGTGATCCTGGGCGAGCACGTGACGCTGGAGGCGGGCACGGGGCTGGTGCACACGGCTCCGGGACACGGCCAGGAGGACTATGAAGTGGGCCTGAAGTACGGCCTGGACATCTACAACCCGGTGCGCGCGGACGGGCGCTACGACGAGACGGTGGGCGCGGGGTTGCAGGGGCTACGGGTGTTCGACGCGAACCCGGTCATCATCGACATGCTGGCCGAGCGGCGCGTGCTGCTGAACGCGAAGACGGACACGGTGGAGCACAGCTATCCGCACTGCTGGCGGTGCCGCAACCCCATCATCCTCGCGGCGACCTCGCAGTGGTTCATCCCGCTGGACAAGGCGTTGAACGGGGAGAAGACGTTCCGTCAGCAGGTGCTGGAGGAGGTGGACCGGGTTCAGTGGGTGCCCGATTGGGGGCACAGCCGCATCCACGGCATGCTGGAGGGACGGCCGGACTGGTGCATCAGCCGACAGCGGACTTGGGGCGTGCCCATCCCCATCGCCTACTGCGAGGGCTGCGGCGAGGCCATCATCTCTCCCGAGTTGATGGAGCGCGTGGCGGCGGCGGTGGAGAAGGAGGGCGCCGGCGTGTGGTACCGCACGCCGGTGAAGGAGTTCCTGGGCGCCGAGGCGAAGTGTGGCTCGTGTGGTGGTAGCGAGTTCCGGCGCGAGACGGACATCCTGGATGTGTGGTTCGACTCGGCTTGCATGTTCTCGGCGGTGCTGGAGCGGCGGCAGCGCACCCCGGCGGACCTGTTCCTGGAGGGGAGTGATCAGCACCGCGGCTGGTTCCACTCGTCCATGCTGGTGTCGGTGGGCACGCGGGATGTGTCGCCGTACCGGGCTTGTCTCACGCATGGCTTCGTGGTGGACGGGCAGGGCGAGAAGATGTCCAAGAGCAAGGGCAACGTCATCGCTCCCGAGAAGATCATCCAGCAGTACGGCGCGGAGGTGCTGCGGCTGTGGGTGGCCGCCAGCGACTACCGGAACGATGTCCGGCTGTCGGATCAGATTCTTCAGGGGTTGAGCCAGGGCTACGCGAAGATCCGCAACACGCTGCGCTACGCGCTGGGCAATCTCTTCGACTTCGATCCGGTGAAGGATGCGGTGCCGGTCTCGGAGCTGCTGCCGCTGGATGCGTGGGCGCGCGGGCGGCTGGCCGAGGTGGTGGCTCGGGTGCGCCGGGCGTACGAGGCCTACGAGTTCCACCTCGTCTACGCCACGGTGGTGGACTTCTGCGCGGCGGACCTGTCGGCGGTGTACTTCGACATCCTGAAGGACCGGCTCTACACGGCGAAGGCGGCGGGGAAGGCGCGGCGCAGCGCGCAGACGGTGATGTATGAGGTGGCCTCCGCTCTGCTGCGACTGCTGGCGCCGGTGATGAGCTTTACGGCGGAGGAGGCATGGCAGCAGCTCCCGGCCCGGTCCTCGGAGAGCGTCTTCCTGGCCGGGCTGCCCGAGCCGGTGGGCGCGCTGGAGCCGGCGCTGGCGGAGCGGTACGCGAAGCTCTTCTCGGTGCGCGGCGCGGTGCAGGGAGTGCTGGAGGAGGCTCGGCGGGAGAAGCTCATCGGCTCGTCGCTGGAGGCACGCGTGGTGCTGACGGCGAGCGGCAAGGCGCGCGAGTTCCTCCAGGCGAACCTGGCCGAGCTGCCCACGCTGTTCATTGTGAGCCAGGTGGAGCTGGCGGAGCAGCCGGGGCCCAAGGCTCGGCCGCTGTCGGTGGCGCAGGCCTTTGGTGAGGGAACGGCAGTGACGGCCGAGGTGCTGTCCGCCCAGGGCACCAAGTGCCCCCGGTGCTGGGTCTACTCGGAGCAGGTGGGGCAGGGCGGTGACGAGTGCCCCAAGTGCCGCGAGGCCCTGAGCTGAGCCTCGAGCTGGCCAACCCCCGCCCGAGGCAGCAGCCCCCTCCGGGCGGAGTTGGCGCAAACCTGTCCAACTAGCAGACAGGTTCGTTCATGTCGCGCCCGACGGGGCTCCTCCTCTTGTGGGAGCGGGCGTGAGGCCGCTCAGGCCTCGTGCTCCAGTTCGCGCAGCTTGTCCACCAGGCCCTGCATGCGCTGGTGGTGCGTGCCGGGCCAGAAGACGCGCCGGCACTCGGGGCACTGCTGGAATTGCGAGTGTGTGGCGGCCACACCCTCGGGGATGCGGTCCAGCACCTCGCCCTTCTCTGCCGCCGCGAGCGACGCGTTGCACGCCAGGCACCGCGTGAAGGGACGCATCCGCGAGGTGAGCTGGTAGCGGCGCACCACCTCTACCAACTGGTGCGCCGGGTCCGAGTTGCGCGGGTAGTAGCCGTGCCGCACCTCGGCGCGCTTGAGCAGCCCGAGGTCTCTCGTGAGCACCACCCGCTCCTCGTCTCGGGACAGCCGCGCCAACTCGTCGTCCGCGAAGTCATTGCGCCACAGCGTGTCGAAACCGAGCATTCTCAGGAATCCCGACAGCCTCCCCAGGCCCACATCCAGCGCGAACCGAGGCTCCGAGGGTAACGGGAGCCCCACCCGGGTCACCGGCGTCACGTCCAGTGAGTGGAAGGCCGGATAGGCCGCCACGCGCGAGCCGTCCGCCACCCGGTGCGAGAAGTCCACCGCCTGGTCATCCACGAGGATGACGTCCACCTCGGGGTGGGGCGGGCCGAGCGACTCGAGCAGGTCCTTCACCGAGGGTGTTCCCGCGAAGGTGTGGATGAACTCGGCGCCGCGCCTGTCAGCCGGGAGGAAGTCGTTCAGCGCTCCATAGAGGCGCACGCGCACCTGCTTCGACGACTTCATTGCAGGGCTCCCACACCCGCTGGAGTTCTCACAGAGTGAACGCTACGCCCCCGCCCCGGGAGGTTGTCCACCTTTCACGATGGGGAAAAGCCGCGGTGCGGCGATGTTTCACCCGTTGTTTGAGAAAGCAAGCAACCGTGTTTCTGTTCTCAGGGGAGGGGTCGCCGGGCAGCGAGTGCTCGTATACTCCGCCTCTCTCTCGTGCCGGCGCTGACCGATGTCCGCCCCCCGGCAGCAAGGAATGGGTGTTGTTTCATGAAGAAGATGCTCACGAGCCTCGTGGGGGCGGGGCTCGCGTTGTTGGTGATGATGCAGGCCTGCGGTCCCGACCATGTGCCGGAGGTTCCTCCGCTGCCGGACGGTGGCGCGTGGGTGGACTGCGACGAGCATGATGCGGGCGCGTGCGCTCCCGGTGAGCAGTGCCGGTATGTGGATGTCTACGAGCGCTACCTGTGCCTGCGGCCCTGCGAGTCCACCGAGGCGTGCCAGGATCTGGGCGTCACGTGCTGCGGCGGCAGCGAGGACGGTGGCGTGGGAGGCTACTGCCAGCCGAAGGACCAGTGCGACTGGTTGAACTCGAACAGCGACGCGGGCACGGACGGTGGCGTGTTGGGCGATGGGGGCACGGGCTCCAACGATGCAGGCCCTGATGATGCGGGCCCTAAGAATGATGCGGGCTCGGACGCGGGTCCTTCTGGGGACGCAGGTCCTTCTGAGCCGGACGCGGGAGGGGTGGATGGCGGTGGCGGCCCTGGGCCTGGGGATGCCGGGCCGGACGCGGATGCAGGTGCTGGGGACGGCGGTGGCGGCTACGACGGTGGTGGCGGCTACGACGGTGGTGGTGGCTACGACGGCGGCAGCTCCGACGGTGGTGGTGGCTACGACGGTGGTGGTGGCTATGACGGTGGTGGTGGCTACGACGGTGGTGGTGGCTACGACGGCGGCAGCTCCGACGGCGGTGGCGGCTACGACGGTGGTGGCGGCTACGACGGCGGTGGCGGCTACGACGGTGGTGGCGGCTACGACGGTGGTGGCGGCTACGACGGTGGTGGCTACGACGGTGGTGGCTACGACGGTGGTGGCTACGACGGTGGTGGCTACGACGGTGGTGGCTACGACGGTGGTGGCTACGACGGTGGCGATTCCGACGGCGGCGCCTATGACGGTGGCGATTCCGACGGCGGCGCCTATGACGGTGGCGATTCCGACGGCGGCGCCTATGACGGTGGCGATTCCGACGGCGGTCCTGGGGACGGCGGTCCTTGGGTGGACGGCGGCACGGATGCCGGCTTCCCGAGCGATGGCGGCTCCGACGGTGGAACGAGCTCGGACGGAGGCATCGATGGAGGCTCGTCAAGCTACAGCCTCATCCGTCTGATGGCCGCCAACATCACCAGCGGTAACGGGCAGAGCTATGACCCGGGAGAAGGCATCCGCATCTTCCAGGGCACTCACCCGGACGTGGTGATGATCCAGGAGTTCAACTACGGCTCCAACTCGGCCGCGGACATCCGCAGCTTCATCGACACCGCCTTCGGACCGAGCTTCTACTACTACCGCGAGACCGGAGCGCAGATCCCCAACGGCATCATCAGCCGCTGGCCCATCCTCCAGTCGGGCGAGTGGACCGACACGCAGGTGAGCAACCGGGACTTCGCGTGGGCGCGCATCGACGTGCCGGGCCCCAAGGATCTCTGGGTGGTGAGCGTGCACCTGCTCACCAGTGGCGCCGGAGTCCGCAACACCGAGGCCACCAACCTGGTCAGCTTCATCAACGCCAACGTCCCGCAGGGGGACTACCTGGCCATCGGCGGTGACTTCAACTCCGACAGCCGCTCCGAGGCCCTCTTCTCCACCTTCTCCCAGGTGGTGACGACCAGTGCCCCGTACCCCGCGGATCGCAATGGCAACAACAACACCAACGCGAACCGCAACAAGCCGTATGACCACGTGCTCGTGGACAGCGACTTGCGCCAGTACCAGACGGCCACGGTGATCGGCAGCAGCACCTTCGCCGGGGGCCTGGTGGTGGACACGCGCGTGTACTCGCCCATCTCGGAGATCGCCCCGGCGCAGACCAACGACAGTGCTGCCAGCAACATGCAGCACATGGGCATCATCAAGGACTTCTACATCCCCGGAGGCGTGGCCGGTCCGAACGTCACCGTCACCTCGCCCAACGGCGGCGAGAGCTGGGTCGCGGGCAGCTCCCACAACATCACGTGGACGTCCTCGAGCGTGACGAACGTGAAGCTCGAGTACACGGTGGACGGCAGCACCTGGACGACGATCACCTCCAGCACCCCGGCCTCCACGTTCAGCTACCCCTGGACGGTGCCGGCCGTCGCGACCACCAACGCGAGGGTGCGCGTGAGTGACGCGTCCGACGCCTCCATCAGCGACACCAGCAACGCGCCCTTCACCCTCGTCATCCCGAGCGTCACGGTGACCTCGCCCAACGGCGGCGAGAGCTGGGCGGGCGCCAGCAGCCACTCCATCACGTGGACGTCCTCGGGCGTGACGAGCGTGAAGCTCGAGTACACGCTGGACGGCAGCACCTGGACGACGATCACCTCCAGCACGGGGGCCACCTCGGGCAGCTACGCGTGGGTCGTGCCGAACATGGGCACCAGCGCCGCCAAGGTCCGGATCACCGACACGTCCAACTCCACCGTCACCGACACGAGCAACGCTGCCTTCACCATCGTTGCCGCCAGCGTCACGGTGACGTCGCCCAACGGCGGCGAGAGCTGGGTGGGCGGCACCAGCCAGAACATCACCTGGACGTCCACGGGCGTGACGAACGTGAAGCTCGAGTACACGGCGAACGGCACCACCTGGACGACGATCGTCTCCAGCGTGGCGGCCGGCTCGGGTGTCTACGCGTGGACGGTGCCCAACGTCTCCAGCGGCGTCGCCATGGTCCGCGTGAGCGACGCGTCCAACGCCACCATCAGCGACACCAGCGATGCGGCCTTCGCCATCACCCCGGGCGGCAGTGGCAACCCCGCGGCGGTGTTCATCAACGAGGCGCTCATCAACGAGCTGGGCTCGGACGTCAACGGCGAGTTCATCGAGTTGATCAACTCGGGCACCTCGGCGGTGGACCTCTCCGGGTGGACGATCTCCGATGCCCTGTCGGTGCGGCACACCTTCGCCGGCGGCACGATGCTGGATCCGGGCAAGGCCATCGTCGTCTTCGGCGGGGCCTCGGCGATTCCGCCGACGCTCACCAACGCCGTGGCCGCGTCCACCGGACAGCTCAACCTGTCCAACAGCGGCGACACCGTGACGGTGAAGGACTCGACGGGGACGGTGGTGGAGGCCATCACCTTCCCAAGCGGAACGCTCACCCAGGACGGCATCTCGGCCAACCGCAACCCGGACGCCACCAGCGGAGCCGCCTTCGCTGCTCACACCTCCGTGGTGTCGGGCGTCAAGACGTCTCCGGGCACCCGGGCGAACGGCTCGGCCTTCTGAGCCGAGGCGCTACCCCTTCGTCTCCTCCCGGTTGCGCTGGATGCGCCGGGCGACGAAGGGGATGCGCCCCACCAGCGGCGTCAACACGAGCGTGGCGAAGATGCGCGGCACCTGGATCGCCTTGGACAACAGCCATGCGGCGAACAGCGTGCCCGCCGTCCCGCTCGCGCCCTCCAATTGCACGCCCAGCTTCTGGCTGAGCGCCTGCGTGTCCAGCCCCATCCTCAGGGCCACCGCGAACCCCAGGATGCTCAGCCCGAAGATGGTGAAGTGCACCACGATGGCCACAAGGCCGTACTCATTGAAGAGCGTGGTGAACCTCGTCTTCATCGAGGGTTTGGCCACGGCCGGGGCGGGGACGGTGTCGGTTGAGGTGGGCTTTTCCACAGGGTTTTCAACAGGCGGCATCCCCCCACCATGCCCGAAATGTGCCGGGCTGGAAATCAAGGCAGGCAGGCACTGGAGGGAAGCTCTCTCCGGGTTGTCAGGAGTTGGGGGAGCAGGTTAGAGATCCAGGTGAGATGAAGAACCTGCGCCTCCTCGTCCTCGTGGCCCTCGGCACCCTGGCAGCTGATCAGGTGTCCAAATACCTCGCAGTGTCGAACCTCACGGACGCGCTGGATGGGCGCTCGGGGCTGGCTCGGGTGGCGGGCTACTTCTCCGAGCAGAACCTGGACAACCAGCCGCCCTCCGCCGACGGCCGCTACCGCGCCACCCGGCCCTACCGCTTCATCGAGGACTACTGGCACTTCCGCTATGTGGAGAACCCGGGCGCCGCCTGGGGTCTGTTCGCCAACCTCCCCGATGGTGCCCGCCGCACCTTCTTCCATGTGGTGAGCCTGGCGGCCCTGGCCTTCATCTTCGCCATGTACCAGCGGTTGGATGCCGATCAGCGCCTGGTGCGTGTGGCGCTGGCGCTGGTGGCTGGTGGCGCGCTGGGCAACTTCATGGACCGGCTGGTGCGCGGCTACGTCATCGACTTCATCGACTGGCACTGGCGCAACCAGCCCGGCATGCGCTGGCCGACATTCAACGTCGCGGACTCGGCCATCTGCGTGGGCGTGGCCCTCATGCTGGTGGACTCGCTGCGCGTGCGCCGCTCCGAGCCCTCCGTTCCGCCGCTCGCCGAGAGCCCCAATTCGTGACGGGTGGGGGGCAGGTGGTGTAAGCCGCCCCCCGTGCCGCGCAAATACCTCATCCTCCTCGTCATCACCCTGGGCGTCATCGCGCTCGATCAGTGGTCCAAGTACGACGTCGTCGGCGAGCTCACCACGCGCTTCGACGGGCTGAACTCGACGGGCGAGCGCCTCAAGGCCATGTATGGCGAGCCGCCTCCCCTGGGCGTGGATGGCCGCCACTTCCGGTCCAAGCGCTCGGTGGAGCTGTCCGAGTCCTTCCTGCGCCTGCGCTACGAGGAGAACCCGGGCGCCGCCTGGGGCATGTTCCGCAACCTGCCGCCCAACCTGCGCGGGCCCCTGTTCCACGCGGTGAGCATCGGCGCGGTGATCCTCATCGGCTACTACTTCTCCAAGCTCTCGGGGACGGAGCCGAAGGAGCGTTGGGCGCTGTGGGGGCTGTGCCTGGTGCTGGGTGGCGCGCTGGGAAACTACATCGACCGGGTGGCCCGCGGCTTCGTGGTGGACTTCGTCCAGGCGCACTGGATGGACAAGGCCTACTGGCCCTCGTTCAACGTGGCGGACATGGCCATCTGCGTGGGTGTGGGCATGCTCATCCTCGACGCCTTCGTGCGCAAGGAGCCGCCGAAGTAGAGCGCGGGCCCCTCGTGCCCGTGCGCCTCCTCGGGGAGCGGCCAGGAACAGCCGCCGCGCCCCAGGCGTTCTCCGGCCGCGCCAGCGGGTAGGCTGGGCGCCGTCGTCCTTTTCAGGCAGGGCTCCATGCTCCCCATCCTCTTCCGTCTCACCTTCGAGTCCCTCGGTTCGCAGCTGCTCCTGTACGCGGTGGCGCTCGGGGTGGTGGGCTACATCGCCTGGAACGGCTGGCGCGGGGCGCAGGGGCCGGTGACGGAGCAGGGCACGCGGGCTCCAGCGCCCCGGCCGGAGCAGGTGCAGCGCGCGGCCTTCTATGGAGTGGGCGGTGCGGTGCTGGCGTACTTCGGGCTCCTGTATGCGCTGCCGGCCAGCGCCTTCCCCGGTGGCAAGGGCGAGGGCATCCCGGTGCACACCTACGGCGTGCTGCTGGCCACCGGCTTTTTCTGCGCGGTGACGGTGGCGGCGCGGCTGGCCCGGCAGGAGTGGCGCAAGGTGGAGTGGGTGGACGGCAAGGGCTTCGTGGACACCGAGGGCCCTCGCCGCCGAGAGCAGGTGCTGGACCTGGGCTTCTGGGTGCTCGTGGGCGGACTGGTGGGCAGCCGCGTCCTCTTCATCCTCGTCAACTGGAAGGACTACGCGAAGGACCTGTCGAGCGTCTTCTCGCTGGGCGGAGGCCTCGTCTTCTATGGAGGGCTGATCGGCGCGGCCATCGCCGCGTATGCCTTCGCCCGCGTCAACGGCATGGAGTTCCTGCGGCTGGCGGATCTCGCCATCCCCACCGTGTCCCTGGGCCAGGCGCTGGGGCGGCTGGGCTGCTTCTCCGCGGGGTGCTGCTGGGGTGGGCCCGCGGGCAGCCACACGCACCTGGCCGTGCGCTTCCCCGGTTCGGGCGTGGTGAAGGATGTGTTCGGCCACCTCACCGGCACCGGCAGCACCGCCTACAGCTCCCAGGCCATGGACGGGCGCTACGTCATCGAGGCCACCGGGGAAATCCTCCAGCAGGCGGCCCCCGGCGCGGTGCGCATCTCCGAGTGGGTATCCCACCATGGCACCACCCTGCCCGTGTACCCCACACAGCTCTTCGAGTCCCTGGGGCAGGTGATCCTGTTCGCCAGCCTGCTCTTCCTGCGCCGCTACCGTCGCTTCCACGGGGAGATCTTCTCCCTGTGGCTCATGGGTTACGCGGTGTTGCGCTCCACGGTGGAGCTGTTCCGCGGCGACACCGAGCGCGGCACCCTGCACGGGCTGCTGAGCGATGCCGCGCCCTCGCTGGCCCATTGGGTGCCCCTGGAGGCCTGGTACAACATCTCCACCAGCCAGTTCATCTCGCTGTGTATGTTCTCATTTGGGGCTACGCTCCTGTATCAGCGCACCCGCCGGCTGGGCGGGGAAGCGAGCCTGGGACCTACTCCCAGCCCCGCCTGAGGTTGATCGCCGGGCGAGTCTTGGGGACACTCTGAGGTTGCATGCCGCCGGAGACTGGAAAGCCTACATCTGCCGCTAAGTCCTCACCCGGTAAGTCATCGCCCAACGTGAAGCTCTTGGGGGATGACGAGCAGGACAAGAGGTCCAACAACGAGAAGGCCGCCGAGGAGTGTCACGCGCTCGAGGAAGAGCTCATGGCACTGAAGGTGGTCTACGAGCAGTACTTCCTCGGCAACGAGCGCCTGCCTCCGGTGCGCGCGCACGAGGACTTGAAGAAGCGGTTGATGAAGCTGAAGACGGGCCTGGTGCGCAACACCGCCGTGAAGTTCCGCATCTCCTCGCTCTACAACAAGTTCCTCACCTACGAGCGCATGTGGCAGCGCACGCTGCAGGAGATCGAGTCCGGCACGTACAAGCGCGATCTCTTCAAGGCCAAGCGCCGCGCGCAGAAGGCCGGAGGCGGTGAGAAGAAGAAGGGCGCCTTCGATCTGACGGAGGAGATCTCCGAGGAGGAGTTCGAGGAGGTCGCCGACATCATCCCCAACGAGCCGAAGCCCGCTCAGCCGGAGCCCTCGCGCTTCATTCCCCGGCCGGTGGAGCCGGAGCCCGCGGCGGTGTCGTTCCGGCCCGTGCCTTCGGTGGCGGCGGCGCCCGCGGTGCCTGCTGTGCCGACAGTGGCTCCTTCGATGGCGCCGGTGGCGGCCTCGGGAGGCACGCCGTTCCGAGGCACTCCTTCGGTGGCGCCCGTGCCCTCCGTGCCGACGGTGGCGCCCGCGGCCGGTGCTCCCGCGCGAACCATCTCCACGCCGCCTCCGGTCGGCACGCCGCTGAAGGGCACGCCCTCGATTGCGCCCGTCGCGGCGAAGAGCGCGACGACGATTCCTCCGGGCAGTACGCCCTCGAAGGGCTCGCCGACGATTCCTCCGGGCAGTACGCCCTCGAAGGGTTCGCCGACGATTCCTCCCGGCGGCACGCCGTCGAAGGGCTCGCCGACGATTCCTCCTGGCGGCACGCCGGCTCGAGGCACCTCCGGCATCTCAGGCACGCCCGGCCGCGGAGTGCCCGCGTTCGGCGCGCCGTCCCAGAGTACGTCCGGCATCGCCGCGGCGCTTGAGAGCCTCACGGATGAGCCGCTGGGCAAGCCGGCGGCTCCGGCCTCCACGGCCTCGCGTCCTCCACCTTCCGCGGCCGCGCGACCGGGCGCCAATCCTTCCACGGCGGGCTCCAAGCCGGGGGTGCCCGCCGCGAAGCCGGCGTCCTCACCCTCGCAGGCGCCCAAGCCCGCGGCGGCCGCCAGTAGCAACCTGTCCGACGACAAGCTGAAGGCCGTGTACGACGCGTACGTCACCGCCAAGCGCCGCAACCAGGAGGACACCTCGAAGATGAGCTACGAGTCGGTGGCGGCCAACCTGCGCAAGCAGGTGCCGGAGCTGCTCAAGCAGCACAACGCCAAGTCGGTCGAGTTCAAGGTCGTCATCAAGGACGGCAAGGCCACGCTCAAGGCCGTGCCGAAGTAGGCGGCGCGGATGAACGAGGACGCCGAGTCGCTCAAGGCCCGGGTGCGCCACCTGTCGGTGATGATCTTCGACATCGACGGCACGCTCACCGACGGGCGCATCTTCTGGGTGCCCAACTCCGGCTGGACGCAGATGTACAGCGTGCGAGACGGTATGGGCATCAAGCGGCTGCAGGAGGCGGGCATCGAGGTGGCGGCCATCTCCGGCGGCGACAGCCTGTCGGCGCAGATGCGCATGCAGTCCTTGGGGCTGAAGCACGTGCACTTCGGCAGCCAGGACAAGGTGGCGCACTTCGAGAAGCTGCTCGAAATCCTCGAGGTGCCAGCGGACCGGTGTGGCTACATGGGGGACGAGGTGGTGGACCTGCCGCTGCTGAAGGCGGTGGGCTTCTCCGCGGCGCCGCCCGAGGCTCCGGACGAGGTGCGAGCGCAGGTGCACTACGTGGCGCAGAAGCCGGCGGGGTTCGGCGCGGCGCGCGAGGTGTGCGAATTCATTCTCCGGCACTGGCACAAGGGCTGAGGCCCTCGAAGGCCAGCGCCCCACCGCGAAACGTTGGGTGTTGAAAACCCGACCTGGCGGCATGGGGGGGCCGGTTGTCTGCCCGGAAGGTGCTCCCTACTTTGGCCTCGCGCGCAAGCGGCTCTCACGGCGCGAGAGGAGAGGTAGGAGATGGTGGTCGGGACGCGGGGGATGGCTCTGGGGGTGTCGGTGCTGGCGCTCTCGCTGTCGACCGGCTGCTTCGAGCCGCCAGCGGATGCCGAGGCCCGGCTGGCCGAGCTGGAGGCCGAAGGCCAGAAGATGGATGCGGCGCTCGACACGGTGGAGGAGCGGCTGCTGGGCAATCAGGCGCGGATGCACCTGTGGCAGGAGCTGGGCGAGCGGCACCAGCAGGTCTCGGCCATCCACTGCAAGCACGCGGACGCGAACCTGGCGGCCATCCTCGAGCACGAGGCGCGGCAGGAGGAGAAGGCGCGCAGGCTGAAGCGGGGCCACAGCGTGGCGGCGGTGGACTCCACGGTGCTCACCTCGGGCAAGGAGCTGCCGAGCAGCCACGACTGACGGCCCGCTGCGTCGGGGAATCCCTGACCTCGGATGGAGGGCGATCGGGCAGGTTGACCGATCCGTGACGAGGCAGCGGAATCCAGCTAGAAGGGGCGCGTGAGACTGCTCTGGTGCGGGGTGCTCGCCGCTGCTGTGGCGGCTGCATCCCTGGGATGCAACGACATCGAGGTGTGTGGCTCCCGGCAGGAGTCGCTCGCGGACACGGACGGTGGTGTCTACCGCTGCGCCACCGCCGAGGACTGCCCGCGCTCCTCGCGTGTCTCCGTCTGCGTCACCGACGTGTCTCCGCAGCAGGAGTGCGTGAAGTGCCAGCAGACGAACTGCCTCAAGGTCATCCCGGAGGCCTGCAATTGAGGCGGCTGGTGCTCGCGTATGCCCTGCTGGGGGCCTTGGCCGGGTGCACCGAGACGCCCGCGGACCACCTGCAGCGCGCGCGGGATGCCATCTTCGCGAAGAACCCGGATGAGGCGCTGGTCGAGTACCGCAAGGCGTTCGACATGCTGCGCCAGAACGAATCGCCCGAGACGAAGGTGCTGCGGGCCCGTGCGCTGAAGGGCGCCGCGGACGTGTACTGGCTGGAGCAGCGCAAGGTGAAGGAGGCCGTCAGCGTCTACAAGGAGCTGATTCAGCAGTGCCCCCAGTCACCCGAGGCGCTCGAAGCGCGCATCATCCTGGCGGACCTGTTGCGGGTGTACTACCGGGACTTGCGCGGCTCCATCGATCAGCTCACGGCGGCGCTCCAGCTCAACCCGCCGCAGGGCGCGGAGCTGCAGTACCAGGTGGCGAAGATCTACTTCGAGCTGGGGGACTACGCGCAGTGTGAGCTGGAGGCGGGCAAGCTGATCGAGCGGTTCGCCACGAGCTCCTACGTGGACGACGCGCTGTTCCTGCAGGCGCAGGCGGTGCACATGATGGACGGGCGGCGGCAGGAGGCCTCGCGCATCTACGCGGACCTGCGGACGCGCTTCCCGGACTCGGAGCTGGCTCCGCACGCCTTGGTGGAGATGGGGAAGATTCGCGCCGAGGCGGGGGAGAACGAGAAGGCCATCGAGCTGTGGGTGGACGCGCTCAAGACGCACCCGGATCCGAACCTGGTGCAGGACTACATCTCCCGGGCGCGCAAGCGCATCGCCAATACCACGCCCGAAGCGGTGGGGCAGAAGGCGGCCGCGTTCGACCACAAGATGGGCCGTCCGGCACGCACCTCGGTGGAGGCCATGGGCGGCACGGCCGAGGAAGCCGCGGCGGACCGCGGCGACTGACGCGCGCCCGAGGACTCAGCCTGGCACGCCCTCCAGGATTGCCTCCAGCAGTGGGGCGGGCACGGCGGGATCATCCGCATCCGCGACGAGCAGCAGGTGCACGCGGCCTCGTTCGATGGTTGCGCTGACACCCTCCAGCTTCACCTTCGCGTCCACGGTGTCCATGAACAGCGGCGAGCCGTCCGGAGCCAATACTCCCACCGCCGAGCCCATGACGGGGCCATCCGCATAGGCGTCGCGGGTGTCCTCGGCGGCCGCGGTGAAGACGATACGCCCGTCCGGCAGGGGTGAGGCGTCGGTGAAGGTCAGGCGTACGCTCCCGGCCCGGCCCAGTTCCCAACGCTTCACGGTGCGCACCACGTCGGGGCCAGGGGCGCGGTCTGCCTCCAAGGCGCGGAGGAAGCGCTCGGGGTCCAGGTCCACCAGCGCGTCCACGCTCTGATCGCCATTGCCGCGCTGGAGGAGCCGCAGCCGGCCACCAGCGAGGGCGGCACCCTCCACGTTGAGGGAGCCCAGCTCACGGGACAACTGCGTGTACAGCCCGGAGAAGTCCACGAAGCGCGACTCGCCCGTCAGCGTGCCATCCGCGGCCAGGTAAAGGACGGCTCCCTGCTGCCGCGAGGCCGTGGAGCCCGAGGGTACCGCCAACAGCGCACCCTGCGGACAGCCTGTGAAGGGCGGGAGCAGACAGAGCGCCTCCAGGTCCGGCTTGGCGGCCTTGCGCGCCACGTGCTCCAGGGGAAGCTCGCCTGGGAAGAGACGGATACTGCGTCCGGGAGCGCTGCCCTCGCGAGGGAAGACGGCGAGGTGGAGCGCATCGTCCGCCACGACATAGAGCCACGGGCCCACGGCGACGAGCCCGCTGGCCGCGGAGACGTGGGCTGGGCGCCCGGGCTCCTCGGGAGCTTGCAGGGTGAGGGTCCGGCGCTGGGTGGTTCGGATCATGGTAGAAGTCTAGAGGGTTACCCGGGACGTATCTGCCTGCGCAGTGGATGGAAGCCCGATGAACTACTTCGAGCGCATCAAGCCTCATCTGCTTCCGGCCAGCGTGGAGCAGAAAGAAGTGGCTGAGGCCCTCAAGGAGTGGGTCTATCGAGGAGAGAGCTTCATCCTGGATGCCCGCAGCGGGACGTGTGAGCTGTGTGGCCAGCAGGACCTCAGCTTCCACTTCGCCATCGACAATCGGCACAACCAGAACCGCCTGCTCATCGGCTCGGAGTGCATCAAGCGGTTCGACATCTCGGTCCAGGATGCGCTGGGCATCGAGGTTGTTGGCCGGAAGGCGCACCAGAAGGTCGACGCGGATCGCCGGGAACTGGAGAACCAGGCGCGGCTGCGGCGCGTGCTGAATGTCCTGGTGCAACTCGCGCGGAAGCCTCGGTTCGAGGAGGACATCAACGTCGAGAGCTTCGCGATGTACTACCGCAAGAACGGTGCCTTCACGCCGAGGCAGCTGTTCCTGATCCTCTGGCAGGTGGAGAAGTACGGCGTCCCCTACCGGAAGACAGACTTCAAGGTGAAGCTGCGGTCGGAGCGCGAGAAGGAGCAGATCGCCGAGATGTCGCCGGAGCGGATGAAGCTGCTCTGGCCCGCGATGACGCCAGCGCAGCGGAAACGTGCGGAAGAGGCCCGCTCGAGGATGAACCGGCTGCCGGCACTGGGGCGGCCGGCTCCCGGGACGCTGCCTGGAATCATCAAGAAGTACTGATCGAGCCCGAAGGAGTGTCCCCTCCGGGCGCGGTTTGGGCCAACTGGTATGCCTGCCTTGTACGGCGATGACGCTCGCATCGCCGAGAACGTGCCTTTGAGGCAACACCGTTGAGCTTGCCAAGCTGCTCTGCGCGTACCAGCGGCCCAGAGTGTTCCCTCAAGTCTCCGAGTGCCTCCTTCGCGGCGTCAAACTCGAAGCGATCACCGTGAGGATGCCGATATCGACGGGCTCCCGAGCAGGAAGCGGGCGGTTGGCCGACATGCCCGGCATTCTGAATCAAGCACGCAGAGATGGGGAAGGATCGATGGGTACTCCCTCGGTCCACGCCACAGGCCAGGAAGGACACCTGCGGAGGTCACTTACGGATATCCGTAACTGGGTCGTTTATGGAGGTCCGTCACCTGGGCAGTTACGGATATCCGTAACTCCTCAGGATGAGCCACCGTCCACGCAATGAGACTTCAGTCCGAGAAACGAGACGCCCTTCTCGGGTGGCAGCCTCCGTTCCCGAGTGAGCAGTGCGTGGCCCGGTTGCTGCAATGCGCTCCCCCGCCGTGGGTTGCAGCGGAGGTTCCGCTGAGCGCCTGCGGCATCAAACGAACGAGGAGCCGGGGCCCACGCCCATCGAGGTGCCGAAGGCGGATGGCACCGTCGAGAAGAAGCCCTTCTCCGAGTGCACGGTGGAGGAGCTGAAGGAGGCCACCAGGCACCTGCGCATCAAGGCCCAGCCTCCCCTGCCGGAGGAGGTCCTGGCTCGTCTCCAGAGCCTGCGTGACAGCATCCTTGCCAGCTTCCCGGAGGACTCCACACACACGCGCGTCACCTCGCGCCTCATCGATGACCAGACGCACTTCACCATCAAGGACGTGCTCCTGGAGGACGCGCAGGTGCTGCTCGAAGCGCTGATGGATGGCATCACCGCCCTGCGCCCCGCGGCGTAGGGCGGCCCCCGAGCAGGGACTCTCCAGCCAGAGGCATTGCCCTCTTGGCTGGAGGCACCGAGGTGTCAGCTCTGTTCTACTCGCTCATCGAGACAGCCAGGCTTCGAGGCGAAGATCCAGGGGACTACCTGGTGCGCGCCGCTCTGGCTGACATCGAGAACCCAGGCACCGTCACTCTCTCTAACAGCGTCGACTGACGGCTACTCGCCCAGCGAGCAGCCTCCTTTCTCCTGTGCACCTCACGGGGTTCGGCGAACTGATACGCCCCGCTGGGCCTGGACTAGACCTCTTCGAATCTTGTGCCTGTGGCCCCCATGCGCTCCAAGGCGTCCTTGATTTTCCCGGCGACGATCAGCGGGCCTGTCCATCCCTCGCACCGCAACACTTTGGCGCTTCCCACCTTGGCCTTGTCGATGTGCAGTTCGTACATGATGGAATACCGCCTGAGCCTGTGAAGAACTCCCTCCTCGGGCGTCCAGCGATCGAACTGGGAAGCATTTTCGTCGATGCAGTCGATGAGGCGTGTGGCCACGAGGATGAGGTACTGATCCGATTGGCCCTCCACGTCCACGGGGATGAGTTGCGCATCATCTGGGGCCAGTTCCGCGAACATGGACGCGACCCGGACATGGAGCACCGGGATCATGATGCCAGCCTCCGTGTAGTCCAGCGGCTTGCCCGTAACCTCGACGGGGATTCTCAAAAGGCCCGTGGTGGAGACGGGAAGCCCAAGCCTGAACTGCCCGTCATCCACTTTGACGCCCTGACGGTCCCTGGGCATCGCCAGATGCCAGCGGTGCGGGACGTTCACATCGTCGGAGAGTCTGAAGAAACGGTGGGACATGGACTCCATTTAGCGCGGTTGCTACCGGGTGACGAGTTGGTTCAGTTTTGTTCCCGGAGTGGCGATCTGCTTGGCCAGTCTGCGGAGTTCGTCGGTCAGGGCCGCGCGGCACTCGACGACGCTGCGACAGGTCGCCGTTGCATCGCTGAGCGCGTCGTAGCGGATGGCCTCAATGTCCCGCGCTGTCGGCTTCCAGGTGAAGCGGGCCTTGTCGAACTTGACCGAGCCATCAACGACGTTCGATGGGTCCGCCTTCGTCAGCGCACGCGTGAGAATGGCCTGAATCGGCCGGAGGGCCGCGTTCAGTTCCTCGGACCTCATCTCCATGGTGTGGATGCCCTTGGTGGTGACGAGGTTTCGCTGAGGGCCAGCGACATCAAACGCTTGAGGGCCCCGCGGCGTAGGGCTGCCCCCGAGCAGGGACTCTCCAGCCAGAGGCATTGCCCTCTTGGCTGGAGGCCCCTTCCTGCCCGCAGGGTCGTTCCATCCGCCGCGCCAGCGGTGACCCACTTTCGCATATGCGAAAGTGATCTGTTTCTACGGCTTGGGAGGAGGCTCCGAGGTGGGGCGACGGCCGCGAGGCAGGGCTGGCACGTAGCACTTGCCGCGGAACATCTGCCCATTGGCGAACGAGGCCTCGCACTCTTCTGGCGCGAGTGGGACCCAACACGCTCCGTTGAGGGCGACCTGTCGTCTGAGAGGACAGCGCCCCTTGGAATCCGGCTGCGTCTGGCCGGGGATCGGCTCGGGGAGCGGTTCTTCCGCCATGGCAGGCAGTGACGGCTCGGGCACATCCGGGGAGGCCGCGGTGGACAGCGTGTCTCCGAGCCCCGCGGTTCCTGCGTCTGGCCGGGAGACTCCTGGAGTGGAGGAGACAGCGGAGGACTGCTGCGAGAGCTGCTCGACCACACCTCGGCTGACCCAGAGGGCCACGGCCAGAGTTGCGGCGGCGGTGGCCAGCGCAGGCCACACCCACCGCATCGTCCTTCGTGGGTGGGCGCTGCCTGCGGCGGGCTTGTCGTCAGAGGGGACCAAGGAGGGCGCGGGCTTCACCTCAGGGGCGGGAGCCGGAGGAGAATGCTCGGCGGCTGGCACAGCCACCACGGGACGGGGACGTGCGAGCCGCTCCATCTCTTCTGCGAGCTGGTGCACGGTGCCTCGTTCTTCCGGGAGCACCGACAGCAGACGCCGCACCGGAGCCCGTATCGATGGCTCGACCTGCTCCCATGCCGGAGGCAGCTTCACCGCCTCCATGCTCCAGAGTCCCTGCGCATCCTGGAAGGGATCGGAGAACTGAGGGTATTCACCGGTGAGCCAGCGGCATGCGGTGACACCCAGTGCGTACAGATCATCCGCCGGCTGGGCGCGGTAGCGAGCCGCGCGAGAGCGCAGGTTCTGCAGCTCGAAGAGTCCGGACTCGGGCGAGCGGTAGGCGGGAGTGCCCGGGAAGGCATCCGGTGGCGTCAGTGTCTCGGCCTCCGGGTAGAGGCCGGTGCCGAAGTCGATCAACATGGCGCGGCCGTCCATGCGGCGCACCAGGACGTTGTCGCCCTTTACGTCTCGGTGCACAGCGCCCTGCGAATGGATGCTCTGAAGTGCGCGCGCCAGGTGAGCCAGCATCTGGCTGGCCTGGGGTAGGGAGAAGGGCTGCTGACGAGCCCAGGCATACAGAGGCAGGCCGTCCACCCATTCCATGATGAAGAAGGGGAAGAAGTCGCCAGCGGGGGACTGCCATTCACCCGCCTCCCAGAAGCGGGGGATGCTGCCGTTGCGCAGGCGGGAGAGCAGCTCCGCCTCCCGAGCGAAGCGGGGGTTGCGAGGCAGCAGGGCCAGCTTGAGGGCTACGGGGGTTGCGAGCTCTCTGTCCGCAGGGACAGCCCGGTAGACAGCGCCGTGGAAGCCGCGGCCCGCCCAGCCTGCGATGCGCCAGCGGCCCACGAGCGTGCCGACTGGCAGCGCGGCCGGGTGAAGCGAGGACGGAGGAGCACCGGACATGCGCGACAGCCTGCCCCACGGCTTGCAGCAACGAAAGGGGTAGGCACGGACACTTCACGCACGACGACGTGGACGCCTGGGGATTGCCTCAGCCGAATGGCGCACGACCTGGCGGGCGGGGGGGGTTGAAGGCGCAGTCCTTGACGTTCGGAGGGAATGAGGGCCCTCGCAACCGCCTGCCTGCCCGAGGAACGAGCACCTGATCGGTGTAGGGCCTCCCATCTGGTGGTATGCAGGGGCCCCATGAACCACTCCCAGAGCAAGGCCCTCTTCACCCGCGCGCAGGAGCGAATCCCCGGCGGAGTGAACTCGCCCGTGCGCGCCTTCCGAGGCGTTGGTGGCGACCCTGTCTTCTTCCGTGAGGCGACGGGCGCGTGGATGACGGATGTGGATGGCAACCGCTACGTGGACCTCGTGGGGAGCTGGGGTCCGCTCATCCTCGGCCACGCCTACCCGCCCATCGTCGAGGCCATCATCGACGCCGCGCGCCGTGGCACCACTTACGGAGCGCCGGCACCGGGAGAGGTGGAGCTCGCCGAGCTCATCTGCGCCACCGTGCCCACCGTGGAGAAGGTGCGCTTGGTCTCCAGCGGCACCGAGGCCACCGTGGCCGCCATCCGCCTGGCGCGCGGCTTCACCGGCCGCGACTACATCCTCAAGTTCGAGGGCTGCTTCCACGGCGCCGGAGACCCGTTCCTCGTGAAGGCGGGCAGCGGCGTGGAGACGCTGGGGCTGCCGGACTCGCCGGGCGTGCCGTCGGCGCTGGCGAAGCTCACCCTCACCGCGCCCTTCAATGACCTGGGCGCCGTGGAGCGCATCTTCGCGGAGAAGGGCAAGGAGATCGCCTGCGCCATCATCGAGCCGGTGGTGGGCAACATGGGCGTACTCATCCCCAAGCTGAACTACCTGAAGGATCTCCAGGACCTGTGCCGCAAGTACGGCGTGCTGCTGGTGCTGGACGAGGTGATGACGGGCTTCCGTCTGGCGCGCGGCGGAGCGCAGGAGCTGTACGGCCTGCAGCCGGACCTGAGCACCTTCGCCAAGGTGGTGGGCGGCGGAATGCCGCTGGGTGCGTACGGCGGCCGGCGCGACATCATGGCGAAGATCGCCCCCGAGGGCCCCGTGTACCAGTCGGGCACGCTGTCCGGGAACCCGGTGGCGGTGGCCGCGGGCCTGGCGTGCCTCAAGGCGCTGGCGGCGCCGGGCACGTACTCGCGCCTGGAGCAGATCAGCAGCATGCTCGAGGAGGGGCTGTCGGCCGCGGCGAAGGAGGCCGGCGTGCCCATCACCCTGAACCGCGTGGGCAGCATGTTCACCGTCTTCTTCACCAGCAGCCCGGTGTACGACTACGCCAGCGCGAAGAAGTCGGACACGGCGCGCTTCTCCAAGTTCTTCCACGCCATGCTGCACGAGGGCGTCTACCTGCCGCCGAGCCAGTTCGAGGCGGCGTTTGTCTCGCTGGCCATCGGCGAGCCGGAGGTGGCGCACATCCTCTCCGCGGCGCGAAAGGCCTTCCGAACGCTTGGCTAATCCCCACGAGCCCGAGTCCCAGCGGGGACCCTTCCGGTTTGGACCCTACACCCTGGCGCGAAGGATTGGCGCCGGGGGCATGGGAGAGGTGTACCTGGCGCGCGAGGAGTCTCCCCGCCGCGCGTGCGTGGTGAAGAAGGTGCTGCCTCGGCTGATGGAGAACAAGCAGTTCATCGGCCGCTTCCGGGACGAGGCTCGGGTGGTGGTGCACCTGCAGCACCCCAACATCGCCCGCGTCTACGCCATGGGCGAGGTGGAGGGACAGCTCTACCTGGCCATGGAGTACGTGCAGGGCAAGACGCTCAGCCGTCTGGCCTACCGCATGCGCCAGCGCGGCCAGGTGATGACGCTCGGAGTCATCCTTCAAATCGGCATCCGGCTCTGCGAGGGTCTGGCCTATGCGCACGATGCGAAGGATGGCTCGAGCCAGCCGCTGCATCTGGTGCACCGGGACCTGTCCCCGGCCAACGTCTGCATCTCCTATGACGGAGAGCTGAAGATCATCGACTTTGGTGCCTCGCAGTCCACGCTGAAGGAGCAGCAGACGGCTCCGCGCGTGGTCATCGGCAACTTGACGTACATGTCTCCGGAGCAGGCGCGGAAGAAGTTCGTGGATCGTCGCGCGGACGTGTACTCGGCGGGCGTGGTGTTGTGGGAGCTGTTCGCCTGGCAGGCGCTGCCGCAGAAGGGCGAGCCGCTGGAGCGCTGGCGCAAGGCGGCGTATCCGAAGTGGGACTCGCCCAGCCGCTTCCGCGCGAACGTGCCGCAGGCCGTGGACGCGGTGGTGATGCGCGCGCTGTCCACCGAGCCGGACCAGCGCTTCGCGAACGCCGCGGCGCTGGGGGCGGAGCTGGCGCGGATCAAGGCGAAGCTGGCACCCGACGTGACGGACGCGGACGTAGGGCGCCTCATGTGCGAGGTGTTCTCCGAGGAGAAGGCCGCGGAGGACGCGGTGCTCGCGGAGCTGCTCGGCAAGGATCCGTCTCGAGCGCTCACCGAACAGGCCATTCCCGCCAAGCTGGCACCGCCCACGGCGCTCGCCTTCGAGCACAGCGGCCTGGAGGCGCCCGAGGACTATGTCCCCGCGGAGGATGATGTCTCCGCGGAGGCGGACACGATCAAGCAGGCTCGCTCGGAGCGGCGCGGCACGCGAGAGGCCCAGGTCAGCTTCGGCATGGACGTGCAGGCCAGCTCGGAGCCCGGCGTGGGAATGGTGGAAGCGCGCCGGCCCCAGATCGTCCGGGAGATCCAGGACGAAGAGGAGGACATCCAGACGCCCGCAGTGGAGAGCAGCTCGGCGGCTCGGCGGCGCTGGGTGTGGGTAGCGCTGGGAATCTTCGTCGGTGCGTGTGCGCTGGGATTCGGCGTGGTGTGGTTGTTCGCTCCCTAGCGGGACAGGGTGGGAATGCTTCGGGTCAAACGCGTGCTGCTCATCTTCGTCGGAATCATCGCTCTGGGTTACGTCGGGCTGATGGGGCTGATGTTCTCGGTTCAGCGCTCCATGCTCTTCCCGGCGCCGCGCAGCCCCTCGCAGGAAGCGCCGCCTCCCGGTCCTGGCTTCCGGCGGCTCTCACCGCCCGGAGGCCCGGTGGTAGACGTGCTGCACCTGGCCGCCGAGCCGGGGCATCCGACGATCGTGTTCTTCCACGGCAACGGCGAGCAGATCTCCTACCTGGCGGAGCTGGGCTCGGATCTGCATTCGCGGGGCCTGGGCTTCCTCGCGGTGGAGTACCCGGGCTACGGGACCAACCCCGGCACTCCGAGCGAGCAGGGCCTCTACCAGGCGGCGGAGGTCGCGATCGCGGAGCTGCGAGCCCAGGGCGTGACGCGCGAGTCCACGGTGCTGGGCAGCGTCAGCCTGGGAGGAGGCGTGGCGGTGGAGATGGCGAAGCGCGGCCACGGTGCGCGGATGGTGCTGCTGGCGCCGTTCACCTCGGTGGCGGACATGGGGAACCTGGTCGTCCCGTTCCTGCCCACCCGGCTGCTGGTGAGGGATCCATTCGACAACGCCTCGAAGGCGCCGGGCATCGACATCCCAGTGCTCATCTTCCACGGTGACCAGGATGAGGTCATCCCCGTGAGGATGGGCCAGAAGATGGGACAGCTCTTCCCCCACGGGAGGGCCGAGGTGGTGCCGGGCGCGCACCACAATGATCTGTGGGGGTGGAAGTACCCGGCGATCATCGAGCGCGTGGCTGCCTTCGCCGCGAGTGGCCAGGCCGCGCCGCTCTCGCAGGGCGGCCCGTAGCCACAGCGGCCCGCGGTGTCGGGCGCGCGGGAGCGTCAGCTGAAGAGCTGACTGAGCCGCTCGAGTCGTCCGAGCCACTCGGTGCGCTGGGCGTCGCGAGCGGCGCCAGTGGGCAGCAACTCATGTGTCAGCGCCAGCTCGGTGCCCTTGGGGACCTTGCGGAACTCCACCGTCACGAGCGTCCCGCCGAGTGCCTTCTTGGCGCCCTCGCCCACCCAGGAGAGGACGAGCATTTCCTCGGAGATGTCGCGGAACTCGCCCACGACAGCCGTCTTCTCTCCGGCAACGAGCGGATAGTCGAAGCGGAAGGTGTTGCCGAGCTTCGGCTTCCAGTCCACCGCCGCCATGGGCCCCCACCACTTCTGGAGTTCCGCGGCGTCAATCCACGCCTTCTTCACCTTGTCCTTGGACACATTGAAGGTGCGGGTCAGGTACAGCGCGCTCTCCGTGGCGGGGTTGAGGCTGAACTTCATGGATCGTCTCCTTGGCGGGAACGAGTGCGCGCGCGAGCTTTCCAGGCACGGCGCGCCGTGACCAGTGTCTCGGAGGAGGCAGGGTTTCGAGCACGCTGTGCCTGCAAGCCTTCATCCCAGACGGTAGGCTTGCATACCCACACATGCCTCTCGTCACCGAGCCCTACACCACCCAGCGTGAACGCTGGCCCACTTCGGGCCGCCACATCCTCGCCCAGAACGATGAGCAGTCCGTTGTTGTCTACCAGGCGTACGCGCCGCGCATCGGGCACTTCGCTGCGGAGCACCGTTACTTCGGCGGAGACTTCAAGCTGACCCGCATGAGCTGGATCAAGCCGAACTTCCTCTGGATGATGTACCGCTGCGGCTGGGCGACGAAGCCAGACCAGGAGACGGTGCTCGCGGTGCGGCTGCGCCGCGAGGCGTTCGAGTCGGTGCTGGCGCAGGCGGTGCACTCCAAGCACGTCCCCGAGGTGTACGGCACGGCGGAGGAGTGGAAGGCGCAGGTGGCGCGCTCGGACGTGAGGTTGCAGTGGGATCCGGACCACTCTCCCACGGGAGCTCCGCAGGAGCGGCGGGCCATCCAGCTTGGGCTGCAAGGGGAGACACTCCGGCGCTATGCGAAGGAGTGGATCCTCGACATCGAAGACATCACCTCGTTCGTCCGGGAGCAGCACGAGCACGTCACGCGGAGTCGGCTCGATCAGCTCGTCATGCCCCGGGAGACGGTGTTCTGGCCGGCCGACGAGGCGACGGTGAAGCGTCTGGGCCTGGCGGCGCCCTCCGAGGGGAGACAAGGGTGACGGGCCCGTTCGCGCGGCTCACGCTGAGCATCCCTGCTGCATGACGCGCAAATAGGCCGGAAATTGTTCCCGGAATATTCGGAGCTGTCGGCGTAACAGGCTCGGACACGGCGGGCTGGGCCGCTGGTCCTCTCGCTGGAGCCAGAAATGAAGGCCTCACCTCGCGCGACGCTGGTCGCCGTGGTTGCTGTGTGCACGTTCTTCGGACGACCCGCGGAGGCGGCGCTGTCGGACGCGGACCGGTGGATCAAGCTGCCCGAGAGCATCTACGTCACCGGCGCTTCGTCCCGAGACCAGGATGGGGATGGGCTGAAGGATGATCTGGAGCACCGGCTGGCAGACACGTGGCGTCCGTACTTCGTCTTCGACGAGGGAGAGAACAACGGCGCGAACACCTCGCAGTTGAGCCTGCAGAGCTGGGAGCCTCGGGTGCTCTTCCAGGTGCGTCCCGAGGGCTGTACCACGTGCGCGGGGGCGCGGCGGCTGCGCGTCAACTGGGCGTTCCTGTTCCGGATGGATGGCGGCTATCGGGGCTCGAACTGGTGCACCAACCACCACTCGGGAGACTCGCAGCGGGGCGTGTACGAGCTGGTCTCGTTCGATGGCGGTGTGAACTGGGCACTGGACCGGATCGACATGTGGGGTTTCGGATGGGCGTGGGCGAACGCGCCGGGGCTCTCGTTCTCGGCGAAGTACAACAACATTGGCGGGACGGGGTACGCGCGTCCGCTGCCCATGGTGTGGATGTCCGCGGGCAAGCATCACCAGTACTACAGCGGAGACGCCTGCGAGAACGCGGACGGTTTCTGTGACGACGACTGTGGCGGCGGTGCGCAGCGGATCGCCAACCTCACCCCGTGGGGCTACTTCACCAACGTGGGCGAGCCGACGCTGCACCCCCTCTGGTCTGGCTACATCAACCAGCCGTTCGTGAACGACCTGTGGCACATCGGCTATCCGAATGAGTACACGTGGTGGGCGGCGTGGATGCGCTCCGACTGCGGCGACATCTTCACCGGCGGGATGAACCCCGGGCCCGACAACACGGGTGCGTACCAGGCCGGCGGCGGCGATACCTGCACCAGCCCCGTCTACCAGCTCTTCGACTGAGCACCACGCCAGGGGAGAACGAACATGTCACGCACGTCGAAGCTGGGAATGCTGGGAACCGTCGTCGTTCTGCTCATCGGTCTGGGCGTGTTGCTGTCAGTGCCCGCCGAGTCCACCGTGCCCGTGGAGGAGCCCGTGAAGGCCGAGCGGCCCGTTGTGGCGGAGCCGGCGCGCTCCTGCGCCATGCCGGAGAGCCCCCGGAAGGTGCAGGTTCCCTTGGCCAGTGCTCCCTCGGGGGCGCCGTTGCCGCCCGAGCCGAAGTGGGCGGGGCAGGGGAGCATGCCCACCGAGAGCCCTCGGCAGGTGCAGGAGCTGCGGCCCATGAGCGTTCCCTACGCGCGGTTCGCCGACCAGCTCGACGCATTCTTCCCGTACATGCACGACGCGCCGCCGAGCCCCGCGCACGCGCTGGAGTACCACCAGTACGCTGACGAGATGATGGCGCAGCTGCACCTGGGGGGTAACCGCGACAACCTGGAGATGGCGCGGCTGATGCTGTTCGACAGGCTCGAGGCGCCCACGCGCAAGCTGGAGACGCAGGAGCAGATGGTGCGGCGCTTCCTCTCGGGTGCGTTCTCCAAGGAAGCGCCGGCCGCCGAAGTCCTGCGTTTCGTCCAGCAGGGAGGCGGCAACGCCGGGCCGCCGATGCGTGAGCGCTCATGGGACATCGGCGACAAGCGGCTGACGGTGAGCGTGCCGGAGGTCTACGGCATGGTGGTCCTCACGGTCACCGCGCGCGGTTGAAGCGTGCCTGGAGCTTACTGCGCCAGCGCGGCGGAGATCCGGGCTTGGATGTCGCTGGTCACCGGGTTCTCGGGATCCCAGCTCTGGGTCATCACAACGCCCAGCACCTTTTCCTGAGGGCTCACCCAGAACGAGGTGTTGAAGATGCCGGACCAGAAGTAGCTCCCCAGGGGGCCCAACTGCTTCGTCAGCTCGGGATTGTCCTGCACCGCGAACCCGAGCCCGAAGCTGATGGGGAAGAACTCCACCTTCAGGTTGCCCAACTGGTTGCTCGTCATCAGGTCCACGGTCTCCTTCTTGAGCAGACGCACGCCTCCGTACTCGCCGCCGTTGGCGATCATCTGCAGGAAGCGGGCGTAATCCGCGGCCGTCGACACCAGCCCCGCGCCTCCCGAGCGGTACGTCTTGCTCCCGGCGTACTGGAAGTCCGGAGCGTAGGAGAAGTGCCCCTCCACCGTGTTCGTCTCCGTCGCGGGCACCCGCTCGAGCGAGCCCGCCGGGGTGTGCCGGTAGAGCGTCACCAGCCGGGAAGCCTGCTCAGGCGAGAGGAAGAACGTGGTGTCCTTCATCCCCAGCGGCTTGAAGATCCGCTCCTCGAAGAACTGGTCGAGCGGCTGTCCGGACACCGTCTCGATCAGATGGCCGAGCAGATCCGTGCTGAGGCCGTACGTGAAGGCCGAGCCCGGTTCGTGCAGGAGCGGGAGCGCGGCCAGCGCCTGGGACTCCTGAGCGAGCGTCCAGCGGGTGTGCTCCAGTCCGTTCGTGATCCCGGCCTGCTTGTAGAAGGGCGTGACGGCATCTGCCTTGAAGGGATACGAGATGCCCGAGGTGTGCGTCAGCAGGTGCTTCACCGTGATGGGCGTCTTCGCGGGCGTCGTGGGGGAAGCCCCGGGGTTCGCGGGGTCCGGCTTGCCGACCACCTGCGGGCTCTGCCACTCGGGCAGGTACTTCGAGATGGGATCGTCCAGCCCCAACTTTCCATCATCGACCAGCATCATCACCGCGACGCTGGTGATGGGCTTGGTCATCGAAGCGATCCGGAACAGCGCATCCTCGGGCAGGGGTTTGTCCTGATCGATGTCCAGCTTGCCCACGGCCTTGACGTAGGTGTCATCCCGGTCCGTACGGCGCACCAGCACGACCACGCCCGGGGTCTTCTTCTCGTCGACCTGTTGCTGGAAGTAGCCCTCCAGAGGTTCGAGCTTTTGTGCCAGCTTCGGCCCACCGCAAGCGGTGAGCAGGCTCATTCCCAGCGTGATGAGGATTGCGGACCACGGGCTGCGGTGCTTCAGGACCATTCGATGCGCTCCCGGTGCAGTGGAGCGTCGGACCCTACCCATTCATGGGTTGCCGCGACACCCGCATGTGCATGACGGGGGTTGGCTCGGGTTGCACATGCGACGATTCGAGCGGGTGGCCCTCTGCCTCCGAGCGGTAGGGACTACGCCGAGGTCCCCAACGGCAGCTCGAGCGCGAAGGTGGCGCCCAGTCCAGGGCCGGGGCTGCTGCAGGACAGTCGGCCCTTCATCTCCGTGGCGGCCAGCGAGCTGATGTGCAGGCCGAAGCCGTGGCCCTCCTTCTTCGTGGTGAAGCCCTGGGCGAAGATGCGCGGCAGGTGGTCCGCGGCGATGCCCATGCCGTTGTCCTCCACCTCGATGATCATCCGCTCCCCCTCGGGGGCGCGGCGCACGCGGATGACCAGATGCTTGTCCGGCTGCTGGCTGGCCACCAGCGAGTCCCGAGCATTGCTCAGCAGGTTGATGAGGATCTGCAGCAGCTGGTGGCGATCCAACGACACCACGGGCACCTGCGCGTAGTCGCGATCGATGCGGATGCCCAGCCGCTCGAAGGAGACGGCGTGCAGGCGTAGCGCCTCGTCGATGAGCTGGGGCACGGCCACCTCCTCCACCGCGCCCGCGGCCCGCGCGTGCTTCTGCTGCATGCTGACGATGGACTTGATGTGCTCCACGCTCTCGCCCAGCGCGTGCAGCTCCTTGAGCATGGACTCGCGCTCCTCCTGCAACTGCTCGGAGAGCTTGATGAGGTAGGGCGGGAGCTTGCGGCCCTGGGGGTCCTTCGTAAGGAAGGCGTCGAAGTCGGTGGCGTGCTCTCGCAGCAACTGCATGGCCTTGGCCAGCCCGTTGAGGCGGGAGTTGCGCAGCTGGTCCGTGACGAGCGCGGTAGAGATGTTGACGCTGTTGAGCGTGTTGCCCACGTTGTGGAGCACGCCCGTGGCAATCTCCGCCATGCCCGCCTGGCGCGACACGTCCACCAGGGTGCGGTGGATCTCTCCCAGCCGCGTCTCGGCCTCCTTGCGGGAGGTGATGTCCCGGCTGAAGATGGTCAGCCCCAAGGTCCGGCCATCCTCTCCGAGGATGGGGTTGATGCTGACGTCCATCACCATGTTGGCGCCCGTGGTGAGGATCTTCTCCTCCAGGCGCAGGCGCTGGCCCTGGAGCACCTGGGCCAGTCGAGTCGCCCAGACTTCGCCCAGCTCCCCCGCCAGCTCCGGGCGGAACAGCAGCTGCCCCAGCTCGAGCTTCGAGCCGAACGCCTTCTGATAGGCCTGCTTCGCCGTGGCGTTGGCGGTGAGCACGTGCCCCTGGGCGTCCACGGAGAGCACCACGTCATCCGTGCTCTCGACGAGGCTGCTGAGCCGGCTCTCGCTCTCGCGCAGCACCTTCAGCGTCCGTTCCAGCGAGGACTGAGCCGAGTCCCGCGCCGTGCTGTGCAGCGTGGCCAGCCCCCATGACGCCAGCAATGCGAAGGTGCCGAACGCGTAGACGAACCAGAGGTCCGCCGGAGGGCGGGAGCCCATGGCCAGGGCATGGTGCTGGACGTAGAGCGGGTAGACGCCGCTCACCGCGATGCACAGCAGGACGGTGATGAGCAGAGCCTGGCGCGGCTTCAGCAGATACACGGCGAGCGCGGGGACCACCATCTCCGACGCATGCGCGCCGGCATAGTCGTTGCCGGAGGTGAACAGGCCCGAGATGAGCCCAGTGCACAGGGTCAGCAGCAGCACCGCCGCGGGCGCCGTGGGCGTGTGGCTCTTGCGCGCGAGGACCAGCGTCGCCGCGTAGCCGATGATGACGACGAACCCGCCGACGGGTGAGACTCCCAACGACAGGGACCACAGCACGTACAGCAGGTCGAACACGAACAGCACGAAGGTGGCCCCCACCATGATGCGGTGGCGGACGAGCTCCGCGGGCGGCGACTCGCGCAAGGATGGCGAGAGCAGGGAGTCCAGCCGCTCGACCCACCAGGAGCGAGACTCCGGGGGCGTGTCTGGCTGTGCGCTGGATCCAGTGGACTCCAGAGCGGGCGAGGACATTTCAGGCGAGGGGGGCATGGCCATGGCGGGGGGAACGCTCCCCCGTGAAGGAACTCCGCGGCGTCGCGATCCAGTCTAGCAGGAGCTCTGCGAGGGCTCGGGAAGCTGTTGCCGCCCCAGGGAACCATGCGGACCCGGGTAGGACTGCCGGTAGCAGGACGAGTGCTCGCTACGTATGTGCGCTCCGGTGAAGGAGGCTGCGGCGAGGGCTCAGAAAGCCACGCAAGAGGTGGAGTCCACGCGGAGCACGGCCTCCTGGTGGAACCGGCTCTTGTACTCCTCGCGGATGGTGTCGATGTCCTGGGAGTGAGCAGCGCTGCCGTCGTGGAGCAGGACGATGACCTTGCTGTTCTCGTGGACGAGGGTGCCGTTGTCCATGAGGTACTGGCCATTCGCGTCGAACATGGTCAGCCCGTCCTTGAAGCGAGGCGTGACGGAGGTGTCGACGAAGTTCTGCCAGTCGGCCTCGCTGACGGGCACGTCGTTCTCGCGGTCGAGGCCGAAGAACAGCTCCGTGCGGAATTGCTCCGTGCCCACGGCACAATCCTCTCCGTCCCCGCAGGCGCTGGTGGCCAGCCCCAGCGTCAGCAGGAGTGGCAGGGAGAGGGCACGGGTGATGCGCGACAAGGGCAGGGGAGAGCGCACGATCGGAAACCTCGCAAGGAAGAGACCGTGCGCTCATACACCCTGTGTGGAGTGGTGCCAATACGACCTGTAGGACAGGGAGGCAGGCTTACGTCGTGCCAGGTTCTGTCTGGCCGTCGCCACGCACGAGGCGTGGGGCCCGCCGCACGCCCGGGAGGCTTTCCAGGCGCACGTCGTTGACGAGCACGAGGCTGATCAGGATGCAGCCGAGCCCCGCGAGCACCCCCAGCGTGGGCCGCTCGTCGAGGAACAGGGCGCCCCAGAGGACGCCGAAGACGGGGATGACGTAGCTCACCGTGAACGTCCTCACCGGGCCGACCTGGCCGATGAGCCAGAAGAACACCAGATAGGCGAGCGCCGTGGAGAGCAGGGCCAGGGCGCACATGGCCCCCACGGCGGCGAGGCTCACCTCCATGCGTGGCAGGGTCAGCAGCGCGGGCACCAGCAGCCACACGGCCGCGGACAGTTGCTGCCCGAGCGCGAGGGTCATCACCGGGGCATCGTCGAGACGCCGCTTCGAGTAGATGCCTCCCGCCGCGTAGCTGAGCGCACCGGCGAGCGTCGCGCCCACGGCGAGCGCGGAGCCCTCGATGGAGCCAGGGCTCCACCCCACCAGCACCCCCACGCCTCCCAGCCCGAGCACGAGGCCGAGCGCGCGCTTCGGAGAAATGCGCTCCCCCAGGAAGAGGCCTCCGATGAGCGCGGCGAAGAGCGGCTGGGCCGCGACGAGGATGGCAGCCATGGAGGCGCTCAAGTGGACCTCCGCCATGGCAATCAGCGTGAAGGGCATGGCCGCGTGCACCAGCCCCAGGATCAGCAGCCGTTTCCAGTAGCGCGCGAGGGAAAGCGGCATCCCGCGCACTGCGGCGACGGACGCGAGCGCGCCCGCGGCGATGAGCACGCGTCCAGCCATGAGTGGAAAGGGGCCGAGCACGGGCGCGGCGATCCGGATGAAGAGGTACGAGGCTCCCCACACCGAGGAGAGAAAGAGCAGGGCCGCGGTCTGTCGGGCGTTCATGGAGAAGGGCTCCCGTTCATGGCTGGGGTCGTGACTGTCCGCGAGGCGCAGAGTGCTCAGGAAGCGGTCTATCGCCCAGGTCCACTTTCGATATTCTGTATGGACCACTTATGGGCAAACGCTCCGCGACCTTTGCGCTGATGCTCCCGCCGCGAGAGGCAGGGACATCGCTCTCCCGCTGGCTCTGCTCTGCCCTGCGTACCGAGATCCTCGAGGGCCGGCTCGCGCCTGGAGCCCGGCTGCCCGCCACGCGGGATCTGTCCCGGCAGTATGGGCTGTCACGTGGGACGATCGTCGGTGCCTTCGAGCAGCTGAAGTCGGAGGGCTACGTCGAGGGCAGCGTGGGCTCCGGCACGTATGTGAGCCGGGTTCTGCCCGATGACCTGTTGCAGGTGACGCACGAGGCCACCGCGCAACCCTCGGTGGCACAGCGGGGACGGCGCCGGGTCTCCAGTTATGCCCGCCGGGTGAAGCTGTTCCCCGGATTCCCCTCGCGCCCGCTCCGAGCCTTCCGCACCGATCAGCCGGCGTTGGAGCTCTTCCCGACGACGCTGTGGGCACAGCTCGCGGGCCGCCGGCTGCGGCGTGCCACGGCGAACCTGCTGCTCGGAGGAGGAGCGATGGGGTACCGCCCGCTCCAGGAGGCGGTCGCCGACTACCTCACGACGTCGCGAGGCGTGAAGTGCGCCGCCGAGCAGATCGCCATCGTTTCCGGGACGCAGGAGGCGCTCGACCTCTGCGCGCGCCTCTTCCTGGATCCGGGCGATCGGGTGTGCATGGAGGATCCCGGCTATCCCGGCGCGGCCCTGGTGTTCGAGGCGTTCGGGGCGAGGATCTCCGCGGTGCGAGTGGATGAGGAGGGCATGCGCACTCCGGGCTCGAACCTTCGCGGCGTGCGCCTGGCCTACGTGACGCCAGGGCACCAATTTCCGACGTGCGTGGGCATGAGCCTCCGGCGGCGTCTGGCGTTGCTGGAGTGGGCGCGGAGCACGGGCGCGCTGATCTTCGAGGACGACTACGACAGCGAGTATCGCTATGCGGGGCGCCCGATGCCGGCACTGCAGGGGTTGGACCGTCACGGGTGTGTGCTCTTCGTGGGGAGTTTCAGCAAGGTGCTGTTCCCATCGCTCCGGTTGGGCTACCTGGTGGTGCCGCCGGATCTGGTGGACCTCGTCGACGCCACGCTGTCCGTGACCCGCCGCCACGTACCGCTGCTGGAGCAGGCGCTGCTGTGCGACTTCATCACCGAGGGCCACTTCGGGCGGCACGTGCGGAGGATGCGCGAGGTGTACGCGGAGCGCCTGTCCGTGCTCATGGAGAGCGCGAAGCAGCGGCTGACGGGGTTGCTGGAGATCTCGGGCGTCGAGGCCGGGCTCCAGACGGTGGGCTGGCTGTGTGACGGAGTGGATGAGGCGGAGGCAGTCCAGGCCGCTGCGAGGCGGGAGGTCGAGGTGACCGCGGTGAGCCGCTACAGCCGAGGGAAGGTGACGCGCGAAGGCCTGCAACTGGGCTTCGCCGCGGTGTCCGCCGAGGAGATCCGGCGAGGGGTGCGAGAACTCGCGGCGGCGCTCGAAGGAGTGCTCAGCCGTCCGCGAGCTCCAGGAGCTTCTTGACGGTGTTCCAGTTGCGCCCCGTTGGAACGACACCCAATTTGGCTTCGGTGAACACGGTGGCCAGCTTGGAGGTTCCGATGCCGTTGGGGAACCGGGCATAGATTTCACGGCCGACGGCGCGGAACTCGTCCGGCAGGTAGGCGGCCGGGTTGATCGCCTGGAGCCGCTTGGGCTCGGGCATCGCGGACAGGAACGTCACGAGGAAGTGGGAGGGGTCCTCCTCGGCGCCGGGGAGCGGATTCGCCTGGATGGCTGCGGCCAGCTCGTCCCGGGTGCGGAGGACGACCGACACCTCGAAGCCGAACTCCTCGGCGATGGCCGCCTCCAACTGCTTGATGACCTTCGCGGAGCTCTTCTCCTTGCTCGTGAAGACGGCATTGCCGCTCTGGAGCAGGGTGGAGATGCCGGTGTAGCCGAGCCCCTCCATCAGCGCGCGCAGCTGCGCCATGGGGACCTTTTTGTTGCCACCGACGTTGATGCCGCGAAGCAGGGCGATGTACCGGGCCATGGGCCCGGTCCTAGCACGAGCGGCTCAGGGTTGCGGAACCCCGAGGGTACAGGCCTCCCAGAGGCGTTGTTCAGCCGTGGTGCAGGAAGGCGTCGTGAACGGCGTTGAGGCCGGTGGCCGACTGGTCCTCGCGCACCACGCAGCTGATGTTTATCTCCGAGGCTCCCTGGGAGATCATCTCGATGTTCACGCCCGCGGTGCCCAGCGTGGTGAACATCTTTCCCGCGGTACCGCTGGCGAACTTCATGCCCTCTCCAACGATGGCGAGGATGGCGCGGCCCGGAGTCACCTCGACGTTGCCGAACTGCTCGAGCGTGGCGCGTGCCTTGTCGGCATCCGGGAGCCGCTCGACGGTGCAGGAGATGGTCACCTCGCTCGTGGAGATGAGGTCGACGACGATGCCGTGCTGCTCCAGCGCATTGAACACGCGGGCGAGGAAGCCGTGCGCGTTGTACATGCGGTTGGAGGTGATGGTGAGCACGGTGATGCCGCGCTTCACGGTGACGGCCGTCACGAGTTCGGTCTTCTCGGTCGTGTAGGGCGCGATCACCGTGCCCGGGGCGTCCGGATGGAAGCTGTTCTTGATGCGGATGGGCACGTTCGCTGAGACGACGCGCTCCATGGTGAACGGGTGGAGGACCTCGGAGCCGAAGTAGGTCAACTCGGCGGCCTCGGCGGGAGAGATGCTCGAGAGGACGCGAGCGCTCGGCACCTTGCGAGGGTCGGCGGTGAAGATGCCATCCACTTCCTTCCAGACCTGGAGCTCATCGGCCTGCGAGCGACCGAGCCCGGCGGCGATCATCGCGGTGGTGAAGTCGGTGTATCCGCGGCCGACGGCGTTGAGCAGGCCGCCGGGCACCATGCCGAAGAAGCCGGTGACGACGGGCACCTCGCCATCGCGCGGGCGGCACCTCTCACCGAGCTGGCCCTGCAGGCGGAGGAAGAAGGCGGGGTTCACCGTCGTCTCGCTCTCGGGGATGATCTGGGCGAGGTCGGTGTAGACGGCCTTCACGCCGCGGTCGTTCAGCACGGCGGTGAGGATGCGCGCCGAGAGCTTCTCGCCCACGGCGAGCACGTTGTCCTGGGAGCGCGGGGAGAGCTCGCGGATGACGGAGATGGCCTCGAGGAAGCTCTTGAGCCGGCCGAGCTCGTCGGTGACGAAGTGCCTGGCCTCGTCGCGGAGCTTGGCGTCCTTGACGCTGTCGCCCACCGCCTTGAAGTGGTTCTGCTCGATCATCTCGAGCTCTTTGGCGAACGGGGCGCCCTTGCGAGCGGCATCGGCGGCGGCGATGAGGAGGCTGGTGGTGCCCTCGCTCTTGGTGGTGCCGCTCATCGCCGAGACGACGGCGATCACCGGCTGTTTCTCCAGCGTCCTCTGGATGATTCCGGCGACGTTCTGCATCCGTTCGCCACTGCCGACACTGGTGCCACCGAACTTCTGAACGACGATGCCCATTCTCGAACCTGGCTCCTTCCTTATAGGGAGCCTTCTACACGAAGAAGGCCCCGTCGAGGACGCGGAGGAGCGGTTCTTTGCGGGGAGCGGAGGCCCACCCGTGGGAGGGTGCTCCCTACACGGTCACCCCGTGGCTCGGGCCGGCATGCGGACGGTGGGGGGGACGAGCCGGAAGGGGACCTCCACGTCCACGGCTTCGCCGCTCACCGTCGAGAGCACGAGCTGCACCACCCAGCGGATCTTCACGAGCTGCCCGCCGTAGCTCCACGGGCCCATGGGCAGGCGCAGCTGGAAGCCCAGCACCTTGCCTGGGGGAAGGACCTGGTCCCGGACGAGCACCGCGGCCTCGGGACCGCCGACGTCCTCGGTGCCCTTGCCCTCGGTGAACCAGAGCACGCGGCACTCGAGCGAGCGCGCGTGGACGGGGGCGGAGGCGTCCACCCTCACCGCCCCGCGGAGCAGGCTGCCGGCGGGGAAGTCCATGGAGTCCTCTTCCAGCGCCACCTCGAGCTGGAGGGTGCTCACGGGCCCTTCTCCTGCGCCAAATGGACGGCGTCCTCGAGCCCATGGGGGACGACGGGCAGCTCATACTCGCGCTCGAAGTCGGGCCAGGCGCGGAGGTCGCCCTCGACGATCAGCTTCCACGTCACGCTGTTATACCGGGCGCGGAAGTTGTGCATGGCGTCCTCGGGCAGGGCGCCGCGCAGGTGCAGCACCCACGGCTGGCGCCAGCCCACCTGGATGTCCCTGCGGCCCTCGAGCAGCTTGTCCACCCGGAGCACCCTCTCCGTCCGCGTCTCTCCCTTGTCGGGGTACGTCACTTGCTCCTCGCAGACGAGCCGGACGCGGAAGTCCGTCAGGTGGAACCAGCCCCCTTGGGTGAGCGAGAGCTCGAAGGCTTCTCCGGGGTGGAGCACCTCTCGCGACAGCTCGACCCGGGCCTCTGGCACGCGGAGTCTCACCAGGAGTGTCCGGACGAGCGTGATGAAGGCCCAGGCGACCGCGAACGCGAGCAGCGCGACCCCGAGCATGCGGACGAAGGTAGGAACGTTCTCACTGCCGATGCGCCACAGCGGTACGAAGAGGATGGCGCTGACGCCGCTCACGACGGTGAATTCGAGGGCGCTCCTCCTCACGGACAGACCTTTCGACCGGGAGAGCGTGACCGCCAGCGTGTGACCAGGGGCGACCTGGAACGCGGGGAGCCACGCTCGCGGATTCGAGGAAGCCTGGTTCGGTTGTCGGAGCGCCATCTCCCTCAAATGCTAGCAGCCCTCCCCCGGCGCTTCGAGGCACCGTGCCCGAGCGGTTCGCTGAGGCCATATCTTAGCTGTTTGCCTGCATCAGGGAGGAGGGGCGAGGTTGCCCACTTCACCGCACAGGGCTTCGGTCTTGTTCCGTTGAGTGGTTTGCTATTGGGCCACGAAGCATCGCGCGACAGCCGTTCCTGAGCGACGCTGCGATCGGAGTCCCGCGGGCGGCGGCCTTGAACCGAACGGGTTGGAGGCAGAGGACAGATGATGTGAACCGGAATGACGCCCCCGCGCCTCACCTTCTATTGTGAGCTGGCAGCCGAGCCCTTGCAGGCCCTCTTTGCGGACCCGTCCGTGGTCGAGCATCTCGTGGCGCTCGAGGCCTCCGTGAGCCTGGGACTGCTGGACCTGGGTGCGGAGCGGGCTGCTGTGGTGCATCGCCTCCACGAAGCGGGCATCCCCGTCATCGCCTGGCAGCTCCTGCCCGCCGAAGAGGGCTACTGGTTCAACCTGGACAACGCCTCCCAGGCTGCCGCGCGCTACACGGCCTTTCGCGAGTGGACGGCCACGCACCAGCTGCGATGGGACGGAGTGGGCCTGGACATCGAGCCGGATCTCCACGAGCTGCGGCAGTTGCTGTCCAGACGCTGGCGCCAGTTGCTCGTCCTGGTGCGGAGACTTCGGCGCGGAGAGCGGGTACGCCAGGCTCGGGAGGCCTACCTCGCGCTGGTCGCGCGTATCCGCGAGGACGGCTACCGGGTGGACACCTACCAGCTTCCCCTCATCATCGATGAGCGCCAGGCGGACTCCACCTTGCTGCAACGCTTGCTGGGGGTGGTGAACCTGCGGGCAGACCGGGAGGTGTTGATGCTCTACTCGAGCTTCGTGCGTCCCCATGGCCCTGGCCTGTTGGAGAGCTACGGCCCGCAGGCAGGCTCCATCGGCGTGGGCAGCACGGGCGGCGGAGTGGAGCTCCCCGGCGCGGGCGCGGCGCCAGCGCTGACCTGGGAGGAGTTCGCCCAGGATTTGCGGCAGGCCCGGCGGCTGTGCTCGGACCTCCACATCTTCAGCCTGGAGGGCTGTGTGCGGCAGGGCTTCCTTCCTCGGCTCCGGGACTTCGACTGGAGCGGCATGGGGGAGGCTACCCCCAAGGGGAACCGGCGCCTGGAACGCATGCGCCAGATCGCCGGGGTGGTGTTGAGAGCCACCTCGCGAGTGCAGCGCTGAGGCGCCCGCCCCGAGCGAACTACAGCAGCAGCATGTACGCCTGGATGTCCGCGATGTCCTGCTCGGACAAGGGAAGGCCGAGCTGATCGAACAGGATCCTGTACTGCACCATCACCTGTTCGAGGTCCTTCGCGGAGTTGTCGTGAAAGTAGGGCGCCGTGTTCTTCACGTTGCGCAGCGACACCATCTTGAAGAAGTTGGCATGCGCGGGATTTCCCGTCTGCAGCATCAGGCCCGGGTCGGGCGACACCACGTGCTGCTCGGTGTCGTTCGGCAGGGTGACGATGAAGTCCAGGAGAGGGTTGCCAGCAAGGTTGGCCTCGGACACCGCGCTGCTGGAGAAGTGGCCGCCGGCCGGCAGGCCCTGCGGATTGAACTCCGTCAACGTGTTGAGCAGCGGACCGCCATGGCAGCTGCCACACAGGCTGGCCGGTGCGAAGAAGGCCGCGCCACGCTTCTCGGAGGCCGTCTTCCCCGTGGGCAGCGGTGGCGGCGTCCCCGTGCGTGCGTAGTTCATCATCTTCGCCGAGGAGAAGAGCGCCTTCTCGAAGTCGGCCACGGTGTGCAGCTCCGCGCCCGTCGGCACTCGGCCGCCCTCGGCGTGCTCGTTGATGGCATGGAGGGCCTGGCTCTGCAGCGTCGGCTCGCGGCCGTCCCACATCAGCACGGGATCGAAGCGCGGCGTGTCGAACGTGCTGGGCACGGCGCGGCGCAGCTTCACCGTGCGCGCCGTGGGGTTGGAGGCCAGCCGGACGTTCGGCGCCATCGTGACATCCACGGTCACCGTCGCGGCATTCAGCAGCCTCGAGTAGCTGGCGCCATCTCCCGCATCGCTGTCGATGGCGCGGAAGAGCGGATCCTCGGGGTTGCGCGCGTAGGCCTCCTGCACTTGGGCTGGCGCCAGGCTCCCGGTGCTCATCGTGTGGCACGTCGCGCAGGTGCGCCCGTTGCCATCGAAGGTCTCCCGGGTGAAGAGGCGCGCGCCCTGCTCCGTGCTGGCCAGCGTCGCCTGCTGCTCCGCGTCCCAGGCTTCCTCGATGTCGGGGTCCTCCACCGGAGGCTCATCAGGGGCCGCCGGTTCGCTACAGCCAGTAGCCGCCAGCAGCAGGAGTGAGGTGAGGGTAGAGCGCTTCACAGTCACTCTATTTCCGCGCAAGTGCTCGAAGCGTTCAAGGCGGTACCCTCCCGATGCCGGGACCGTCCGAAACGACGACAGGAGGGGGTAGGCCCGGACCTGCGATGCCAATCCGCGATGAGGGCTGTTCAACGTCCTCGTCGCGGCGGTGGCAGATCCGGGCCGTGAGCGCGTGGCTCCGTGCCTCCAGGGCGTTACTTGTACTCCACCGTCAACACGGCGCCGGAGCCCTCGGTGAGGAAGAGATAGGAGGTTCCGGCGGGGTTCTGGTCGAAGAGCACGCGAGCCTGGGTCTTGCCCGTCTTGTTGATGGCGGCCAGGCCCGAGGCATTGAAGTCGGTGGAGCTCTGGGCGCCCGAGGTGAACTTGATCAGGTTGGCCACGCCGCTGGCGGTGGCGGCGGCGGTGAAGTCCGTGGTCTCGGTGGTGGCGGAGCCGAACGTCCCGTTCTTCAGATCGATGCTCAGGAGGTTGCCGGAAGGATCGGCCCACGGATCGCCCGAGGCCGAGGAGAACGTCACCTTCAGCGAGGCCCGCACGAGCGTGGCGGTGTCGGGCAGCGAGGAGGTATCGAACGAGAAGAACGCCCGGTTGAACTTGGCATCCGCGCCCTTGCCGACGGCGGGCGTGGTGAAGGTGCCCACGGCGGGAGAGGAGCCGTCCGAGTTGGCCTTCACGTAACCGTCCTCCGACGAGATGCTGGAGAAGGAGACGGTGGTGGTGGTGCCGCCGCTCGCGTTGCTCACGGTGACGGAGGTGTCGTTGTCCGTGCCGATGTTGTTCGCCGCGTCATAGGCCTTGGCCATGAGCGAGTGGCTGCCATTGGCCACGCCCGCGGTGTTCCAGGTGAAGACGAAGGGCGCGGCGGTGTCCGTGTCGGCCAGGGCGCCGTCCACGTAGAACTCGACGCGGCTCACGCCCGCGGAATCCGAGGCGCTCGCCGTCACGTCCACGGTGCCGCTCACGGTGGCGCCATTGGAGGGAGCCGTTACGTTCGCCGTGGGGGCGGTGGTGTCCGAGGACGCGGTCGGCGGCCCGACGGAGATGCTGTCCACCCAGGCTTTGGCGCGGCTGGCGTTGGAGGCGCTGTCCGTCGCGGTGGCGACGAACTTCAGCGTCACGGTGCGGTTGGCATAGGGGGACAGATCGATGTCCGCGCGCTGCGTCCAGTTGGACTCGGCCAGCGCGCCCAGGCCGCTCTTGCTCGCCGAGTCCACCACGTGGTCGGTGCCGTCATTGACGATGACCTTGAAGGCGGTCGAGGCCAGGGTGTTGGCGCCGTAGAGGTCCAGCTTGCGCCAGTAGGTGAGGCGAGGGTTGGAGGTGAGGGTGACGCTGACGCTGGCCGTCTTGGTGACGGTGTTGAAGGCGGGGACGGCCGAGCCGAGGATGGACTTGCTGCCGGTGGTGCCCGTCTGGTCGCTGGTATCCAGCGCCCACTCGGTGATGGTCCAACCGGTGTTGTCCGGGCCGTTGTTGGAGAAGCGCTCGGTGAAGCGGACAGAAGTCTGATCCACCGTCACGGCCACCGAGCCGGACACGGCGGTGTTGCCTGCCGCGTCCGAGGCGCGGGCCTGCAGCGAGTGGCTGCCCGTGGCGACGGAGGTGGTGTTCCAGTTGAAGACGTAGGGCCCGGCCTGCTGCGCGGACACGCCCTGGCCCACCACGGTGCCGTCGACGAGGAACTCGACCTTCGTCACGCCGGTGTCATCCGAGGCGGTGGCGGTGATGTCCACGGCGCCCGCCACGGTGGAGCCGGCGGTGGGGAAGGTGAGGCTCACGGTGGGCGGCGTGGTGTCGGAGATGCCACCGGACACGGTGACGGAGACGGTGGCGGAGGTGGTCTTGTTGCCGGCGGCGTCGTAGGCCTTGGCCACCAGCACGTGGGTGCCGTTGGTCGCCGCGGCGCTGTTCCACGCATAGGCGTAGGGCGAGGCCGTGTCGGTGCCCACCAGGGCGTTGTCGATGAAGAACTCCACCTTGGAGACGGCCACGTTGTCCGAGGCGTTGGCGGTGACCTGCACGGTGCCGCTCACGGAGGCGCCATTGGTGGGCGCGGAGAGGCTGACGGAGGGTGCCGCCGTGTCCGAGTTGTCGAGCCCGAACCACTTCGCCGCGTACCAGGTGGAGCAGATGTCCGTGTCGAGCACATAGGCGCCCGCGGTGCCGCACGCCACGCTGGAGCCTGGGAACTTGAAGGCCGGATCAATGGGCGTGCCGTGGCCCATGCCGGTGATGGCGTACGTCTCGACGAGGGCCTTGCCCGCCGTGTCCGTGTAGACCTTGTGGGGGTAGCCGGCGACCGTCTCGCTGATGTCCGCCGTCGTGTCGATGCCGTGGACGGAGGTCCATTGCTCCACGCCCTCCGTCTGGTTGGTGTTCTTCACCGTGTAGTCGGAGGTGCCGTGCCAGATGGACATCCGGGGGTAGGGGCCGGTGTAGCCAGAGTAGGCATTGCGCACCAGGTCCCTCCATTGCGTGGCCGTCTTGTCCACGCCCGGGCTCATGCAGGTAAAGGCGTCCGTCATCGAGGTGGCGCACTTGTACGGGATGCCCGCCATCACCGCGCCAGCGGCGAAGACGTCCGGGTACGTGGCGGCCATCACGTGCGTCATGGCGGCACCCGCCGACAGGCCGGTGACGAAGACGCGGCTCGAGTCGATCGAGTGATCCGTCTTCATCTTGTCCACCATCTGCTTGATGGAGAGCGCCTCTCCCTGGCCGCGGGCGATGTCTCCGGGCTCGAACCAGTTGAAGCAGACGTTCTGGTTGTTGCCGCTCACCTGCTCCGGGTAGACGACGTAGAACTTGAGCACGTCGGCCAGCGCGTTCCAGCCGGTGGCCGCATAGGCATCCGCCGACTGGGTGCAGCCATGCATGGCGACCACCAGCGGCGCGTTCGCGGGCACGTTGGCCGGAACGTACTTCCACATCTTCAGGTTGCCGGGGTTGGTGCCGAAGCTGCTCACCGCTGTGAGTCCGCTCTGGAGGTGGCCCAGTTCGGGCGCTTCCTCCAGGGGGACTTCGGTAGGCGTCATGTCCTCGCATCCGAGGACAGACAGGAAGAGAAGTCCGCCAACGAGACTTCCAAGACGCTGCTTTCGCATGAGCCCCTCCCTTGTGTGGAGGCGCGCGAAGGTAGCACTTCGCGTGAAATGATCACCTGAGTCATGAATCACACATCAACTTTGTGGCGCGATGTTTTACGACGCGACGAGTCGACGTGTTTCTTGTCTCAATGCGTCAGGCTTCGGCCTGGAGCGGAGGCTGCACGGCCTCGGGCTCACAGGGGAGGAAGAGCCGGAAGGTGGTGCCGTGGCCGGGCTCGGACTCGAGCGTCACGCGGCCGGAGTGGCTCTCGACGATGCGCTTGACGATGGCCAGCCCCAGGCCCGTGCCCTTGGCCTTGGTGGTGAAGAAGGGCTCGAAGATGCGCGAGCGCAGGTCCGGTTGGATGCCCGTGCCGGTATCGGTGAGCTCCACCTGCACCTCGGGCCGTGAGCCCTGCTCGCGCCGCACGCGCACGTGAAGCTTGCCGCCTTGCGGCATGGCCTGCACGGCGTTGAGGGTGAGGTTGAGGAAGGCCTGGCGGATCATCCGCTCGTCCACGAGCACGGGGACTTCGGCCTCCACGTCCCACACCACCTCCACCTTGCCGGTGGCATCCGCCAGCGCCGCGCGCACCGTGTCCTCCAACAGCCGTCCCAGGGGCACGGGCGAGGGCGAGGGCGAGGGCGGCCGCGCGAAGTGCAGCAGATCATCCACGATGCGGTTGAGCCGGTCCGCCTCCTCCGCGACGATCTCCACCAGCGGCAGCGCGGGGTTCGCCGTGCCGATGAGGCGGCGGATATAGGAGACGGAGTTGAAGATGGCGCCCAGCGGGTTGCGCACCTCGTGGGCCATCACCGCCGCCAGCTCGCCCAGCGCCGCGAGCCGCTCGCGCTGCACGAGCTGCTCCTGGGTACGGGCCAGCTCCGCGTAGCTCTTCTTGAGGTCCTCGATGAGGCGGGCCTGTTCCAGGGCGAGGGCCAGCTGGTTGGTGATGGCGGAGGCGCGCTCCACCTCTGAGTCCGTGAAGCGGCGCGGACCGCCCGTCTCGATGATGATGGCCACGCCCATGGCGCGCTCGCGCACCACCAGCGGAAGGATGAGCGCGGCGGTGAGCCCCACCTTGTGGGCGATGGGGTGGAGGATTTTCGTCTGCGTCGCATCCTCCACGACGACGGGCATGCGGGTATGGAGCGCCTTGGCGGACAGGGAGCTGTCCGGCGGCCAGATGGGAACGGAAGTCCTGTCCGGCGCCAGCTTCCGGTGGACAGCGGCGCGGGCCTCCAGCTTCTGTCCCTGGGCGTCCAGCAGCAGCAGGAAGGCGTCCGGCGCGCGGGCGATGAGCGCCAGGCCCTCCACGCCGATCTGCATCAGGAGATCCATCTCCAGGGTGGCCACCATCTTCCGGCTCACCTCGTGGATGAGGGCGAGATCATCGGCGCGGCGGCGGACCTCGGTGAGCAGGCGGTGGGACTCGGTGGCGGCGGCGAAGTGCGCGCCCATGGCCTGAAGCGTCTCGCGCTCCAGGGGAGCCAGGCCGCGGCGCTTGCGGAAGGCGACGACGAGCGTGCCGACCAGCCGCGAGCGGACCCGCAGCGGCACCACCGCCACGGTGGTGTAGCCCTGGCGCTGCATGTTCTCCCGCGTGGCGCCGGTGCAGGACTCGACCTCCAGCACCAGGGCCGTGCCTCGCTCCATGGCCTCGTCGGAGAGGCTGCCGCGCAGGGGCATCCGCTCGTACTGCTCGGCGCTGATGGCATCCAGCCCCTGGGCATAGGCCAGCTCCAGCTCCTCCGAGTGGTCCTTGCGGAGGAAGAGGCCCAGCGCCTCGCAGCCCAGCAGCCGGGTGATCTCCCGGGCGCCGGGCCCGAAGAAGTCCCGCGGCTCCAGGGCCGTGGCCGCGGTGGAGGCCAGGCGGTTGAGCGCGGCCAGCGAGGTGTTCTGCGCGGAGAGCTGGGAGATGGTGAACGCCGCATCCAGCGCGGCGGACACCTGGGCGCCGAAGAGGCGCAGCGGGGGCAAATCCTCCTCGCGCAGCCAGGGGGCGGCCACCACCAGCACGGCACGGCGCATGCCGCTGGTCTCGATGCGCACGCCGATGACGCGCAGTCCGGCCTCGGACAGGAGGGAGGACACATCGCGCGGGAGTTCTTCCTTCAGGAAGTGGGAGGCCTCGAGGGCAAAGTCGGGCTCGTACGCGGAGCCATCCTTCCAGGTGCGTTCCAGCAGGGGAGTCCAGATGCCCGTCAGCCCGGTCGTCCAGGTGCCGGTCTCGGGCTCCTGGGCACTGGACAGCGCGGGGGGCATGTACAGCCGCTCCAGCCGCGCGTGCTCCCCCAGAGGTACGACGTAGGCGAAGGTGAACTCCAGTTCCACCAACCCGTCGAAGACGCGGGTGATCACTTCCTGCTCGGTGCCCATGCCGGGCAGCCCGGTGCCCAGCTCGGCCAGCCGTTGGAGCACGGTGCGATGGCGAGCGCGGATGCTCACGTCCTGCACGAGCAGGAGGGCGTCCAGGCCATTGAGGGTGACGTTGACCTCGATGCGCCGCTCTCCGGAGGGGGTTTCCAGGAGCAGCTCGAACATCGCGGGGGTTCGTCCCCCGCGCATGCGATGCAGGAGGTGTTCCAGCAGGGCCTTGGCAGCGGGGGAGTCCCCGATCAGCTCATGGGTGGGGCGCCCGAGGACCTGTTCAGCGGGGCGCCCCAGCAGGTCCATCATCGACGCGTTGGCATAGATGAACCGTCCGTCCCGGATGACTCCAAGACAGAGGGGCATCGCGTCGAAGTGCCGGTACTGCGCGCCGGCTTCGCTGGACGTCGTCACGACCGCGCACCATCGCACCCTGGGCCCACCGAGGGGAAGCTGCCGTCCTGGCTCACTTCACCAGGTGTTGGCTCGAGTGCACGAGGCTCAGGCGCTGACGTGGGGATGGGTCTTCTCATAGGTGCCGATCAGCTGAGACTCGGCGAGCACATGGTCCTGGATGGCATCCAGGAGCTGGGTGCGAGTGGGCGAGCCCAGGTCGGGCAGGACGGTGTCCAGCGCATAGAGGCGGTAGATGTAGCGGTGGCGGCCGATAGGCGGGCAGGGGCCTCCGTAGCCGGTGCGGTCCCAGTCATTGCGGCCCTGGAGTGCGCCTCGGGGGAGGTTGTCGGGGCTGGCGCCCTCGGGCAGGTCTCTCGTTCCTGGGGGGATGTTGTAGAGGAGCCAGTGGCACCAGGTGCGCTGCGGGTGGCGCGGATCCGGCGCGTCCGGGTCTTCTACGACGAGGGCCAGGCTGCGCGTGCCATGAGGGACTTCTTCCCAGTGAAGGGGCGGGGCCTTGTCTTCTCCCTCGCAGGTGAAGGCGATGGGGATGGTCTGACCATCCTTGAAGCGGGGTGAAGTGAGGTGGAGTGGCTTCGACATGGTGTCCTCCGTCGTGCAGGGAGTCCCTCATCAAGCTGACGATGGGGACGGAGCGGCGGGGACCCTGGGGGCAGAGGGACGGGGGCTCGCGCCCCTCGCTGTGAACCGGGCCACTTCAAGAACCTGGCCTTCCAGTACCCCTAACCCGGACTGGTGCCTGGTGCCTTCTGCTCAACGGTAGCGGTTGCGCATGCCGCAGTTTCAGTGCTAAGCGGCGCGCGCGCGTGGATTCGGGCGGGGCAGGTGGAGGTCGAAACCCCAGGCTTTCCCGGGAGTTGGTGAGGCGTCCGATGGCTGAGGAGCCCAGGGAGCCCGGTAATAAGGAGAAGGAAGGCACCGAGCTGGGCTCGGGCGCCCAGCAGATGCAGGCGGCCATGCCCTACATCTCCGCGGTCTGGAAGATGGTGGGCGGGACGATGGTGGGGGTGATCGGGGGCCTGCTGCTGGACCGGTGGCTGGGGACCAAACCCTGGTTGCTGGTGGGGTTGAGCGTGGTGGGTACCGTGGTCGGCTTCTACGGGTTCCTCCATGAGATGACCCGGCTGGGGAAGAAGAAGTGAAGGATCGGGCAGGGGAGACCTTCCAGAACCACGCGATGGTGGCGGCGGGAGTGGCGGTGGTGGGCCTGGCGCTGGCGGCAGCTCTGCCGCAGACGCCGGAGAACCGGTGGCCGGCGTTGTGGGGTACGGGGTTGGCGGCGCTCACCGGGGTGGTGTCGCTGGGTCTGAAGCGCAGGGCGGTGCAGCGCAGCCTCCAGGCCGCGCTCAAGGTGGTGGGGCTGGTGTTCGCGCTCCGGGCGGTGGCGGTGGCGGCGGGGCTGTACGCGATCGTGTCGCGAGGGTTGGGGCCGTGGGGCTTCGTCGTTGGCTTCTTCGGCGTCTACTTTGTGCTGCAGTGGGTGGAGATCAGCTACGTGAACGCCGCCTCTCGGAGCGCGGCGGGCGGAGACGAGTGATGCGCAAGGCAATGGTCCTGTTCGCCAGTCTGTTCGCCGTGACCGCGCTGGCCGCGGAGGAGACGGCCGCCGCGGGCGAGCACCCCAAGGAGGACGTGGCGGGCTTCATCATGCACCACGTGTCGGACTCGCCTGAGTACGAGTTCGAGATCCCCCTGAGCCACGAAGGTGTGACCATCCACCTGCCGCAGATCCTCATCCCCTTCCACGAGGGGGCTTGCGAGGCGCCCGCGGCGGAGCACGGTGAGGCCGCGGCGGAGGGTGGCCACGGCGCGGCGCACCCGGGCCTGCTCCAGGGCTGCCTGGACCTCTCCATCACCAAGCACACGGTGATGATGTGGCTGGCGGCGGCGCTGCTCATCGGCTCCATCCTCATCTGGAGCAACCGCGACAAGTCCAAGCTGGTGCCGCGCGGGGCGGGCGCCAACCTCTTCGAGATGCTGGTGCTCTTCGTCCGGGACGAGCTGGCCATCAAGAACATCGGCAAGGAGGAGGGCCCGCGCTACGTGCCCTACCTGCTCACCGCGTTCTTCTTCATCCTCTTCATGAACATGCTGGGCCTGTTCCCCTGGATGGCCACGGCCACGGGCAACATCGCCGTCACCTGCGCCCTGGCGCTGTGCACCTTTATCCTCACGCAGCTGGCGGGCATCCGCGCGGCGGGCTTCGGCGGCTACCTGGCCCACCTCACGGGCGGCGTGCACTGGCTGCTGTGGCCCATCATGATTCCGGTGGAAATCCTGGGCCTGTTCACCAAGCCCTTCGCCCTCACGATGCGTCTGTTCGCCAACATGCTGGCGGGCCACATCGTCATCTTCTTCCTGCTCGGCCTCATCTTCATGCTGGGCAGCGCGGCGGTGGGCCTGGTGGCCGTGCCCTTCGCCATGGGCATCTACTTCCTGGAGCTCTTCGTCGCCTTCGTGCAGGCCTACGTCTTCACCATGCTCTCGGCGCTCTTCATCGGAATGGGCGTCGCCATGGGCCACCACGGTGACCACGCCCACGAGCACGGCGAGGGCCACCACGAGGGCGCCAAGAGCCACGACCACGGCCGGGCCCACGCCTAGTCCGCTCCTCCTGAGTTAGCGGGGCGCAAGCGGCACCGGCGCCCCGGAAAGAACCCGGCGATTCGAAAGGTCGCCGGAGGTAGTCCAAAAGGGACGACACGACCCCCCCACAAGCGGGTCCTACCTAGAAGAAAGAAGAAGCACTCCCATGACCAACCTCGCTCTCGCGTTCCTGTCCGCCGGCATTGGCGCCGGCCTCGCCATCATCGGTGCCGGCCTGGGCATCGGTAAGCTGGCCGCCTCCGCCATGGAGGCCACGGGCCGTCAGCCGGCCGCCGGCGGCGACATCCGCACCTCCATGATCATCGCCGCGGCGCTCATCGAAGGCGCCACGCTGTTCGCGCTGGTGATCTGCATCCTGCTCGCCACCAAGACCTAGTCGGGCCAGCAGGACCCCCAGGCCGGCGCTCGCAAATGGCGGGCGCCGCGCCGGGAAGCCGCTCCACCCTGGAGCTCGAAGTGAAGAGGCACCTACCGCCTCAGCCGCAGTGAACTTTCGCTGTACCCTCCCGCCCTTCCGCGAAGGATGACTTCGATGAACACCCTCCTCCTCGCCGCCAGCTTCCTGGAGGTCCGTCCGGGCCTCATCTTCTGGACCCTCATCACCTTCGTCCTCGTGCTCGTCGTGCTGCGCTGGAAGGCGTGGGGCCCCATCCTCTCGCTCGTCGAGGAGCGCGAGAAGCAGATCACCAGTGCCATCGAGAGCGCCAAGAAGGAGCGCGCCGAGGCCGAGAAGCTGCTGGCCGAGCAGAAGACGGCCATCGCCCAGGCCCGCCAGGAGGCCGCGGAGATGATGCGCCGCAACCAGCAGGAGGTGGAGAAGTACCGCGAGGAGCTGATGGCCAAGAGCCGCAAGGAGGCCGAGGAGTTCAAGGCCCAGGCTCGCCGCGAGATCGACGATCAGCGCACCAAGGCCGTCGCGGAGATTCGCGCCTTGGCGGTGGATCTGGCCGTCGATGTGGCGGGCAAGCTCATCAACGAGCGTCTGGATGACGCCAAGCACCGCGCGCTGGCCGAGCAGTTCGTCAAGGGCCTGCCGTCGGGCGGCACTCCGCGCGCCTAGTCCGGCTCGCCGGGAAGCAGCCCGCCGTTCGCGCTGTTCCAAGGAACCGTCATGGGTCTCTCCATCGGTATCGTCGGGCTGCCCAACGTGGGCAAGTCCACCCTCTTCAATGCGCTGTCCGCCGCTGGCGCACAGGCGGCCAACTACCCGTTCTGCACCATCGAGCCGAACGTGGGAGTGGTGCCCGTGCCGGACGAGCGGCTGGACAAGCTGTCGGCGCTCATCAAGCCGCTGAAGAAGGTGCCCACCTCACTGGAGTTCGTGGACATCGCCGGCCTGGTGCGAGGCGCGTCCAAGGGCGAGGGCCTGGGCAACCAGTTCCTGGCCAACATCCGCCAGGTGGACGCGGTGCTGCACGTGCTGCGCTGCTTCGTGGACGACAACGTCACCCACGTGGAGGGTGGCGTGGATCCGGTGCGGGATCGGGACGTCGTGGACACGGAGCTGTGCCTCAAGGACCTGGAGACCGTCGAGAAGCGCCGCGAGCGCGCCCAGCGCAACGCGAAGATGGGCGGCAAGGCGGGTGACGAGGCCAAGGCCGAGCTGGCGCTGCTGGACAAGGTCAAGGCGGGGCTGGACGCGGGCACCACGGTGCGTGGGCAGAAGCTCACGGAGGATGAGCACGCGGCCATCCGCGAGCTGTTCCTGCTGACGGACAAGCCGGTGCTGTACGTGGCGAACATCTCCGAGGGCCAGATTGGCAAGGAGGATGAGTCGCCGCACGTGCGCGCGGTGAAGGAGATGGCGGCGAAGGAGGGCGCCGAGGTGGTGGTGCTCGCCGCGGCGATGGAGGCGGAGATCCAGCAGTTGCCGGAGGAGGAGCGGCCGGGCTTCCTGGAGAGCGCCGGGCTGAGCGAGCCGGGTCTGCACAAGGTGGTGCGGGCGGGCTACAAGCTGCTGGGCCTGTTCACGTACTTCACGGTCGGCGAGCAGGAGTGCCGCGCCTGGACGATCCACCAGGGCTACAAGGCTCCTCAGGCGGCGGGCGTGATTCACTCGGACTTCGAGCGCGGCTTCATCAAGGCCGAGGTGATGCGCTGGGAGGACCTGATCAAGCTCGGCAGCGAGAGCGCGGTGAAGGAGAAGGGCCTGCTGCGCGTGGAAGGCAAGGAGTACGTCGTCCAGGACGGCGACTGCATGCACTTCCGCTTCAACGTGTAACGCAAGCGGTGCAGGCGGTCGGCTTCAGCGGCCGGGCAGCACGCCCAGTAAGCTGAGGCCGCCCGTGATGACGTCCACCAGGCCATCGTTGTTGACGTCCGCGAGCGCCACGGATTGAGCTTGGTCCGTCGAACCCCAGATGGAGGGTGCGGAGAAGCCTCCGGCGCCGTTGCCGCGCCAGATGATCACCGCATCCACTCCCGGCGCCGACACGGCGAGGTCCGCTCGTCCGTCCCCATCGAAGTCGGTCGCCTGGATCCACTCTGGCGCAAAGGTCGGAGCGTTGAAGCTCAGCGTCGACCACACGGTGGAGTCGAAGGTGCCATCGCCCCGGCCCTTGATCACCTTCACGTTATACACGCCCGTGCTGGCAGTGACCGTGACGGCGAGGTCCGGCTTTCCGTCCCGGTCAAAGTCCGCCGTAGCGAGCGCTACGCCAGCACCTGACAAGCCCTGGGTCTTCGCCGGGGTCATGAAGCCGCCGGCCCCGTTACCCAGCAGCACGCCCACTGCGGCGGAGCTGGCGCTGTTGGTCACCGCCACATCCGGCCGGCCATCCTGATTGAAGTCGGCGACGACCTCGGACTGCGGCGCACCACCCACGGTGGTCGTGGTGTAGTTGGCGAAGGTGCCGCCGCCGGTGTTGAGGCGCAGGTACACGGCATTGCCGCACGCGAGCAGGTCCAGAGCCCCGTCATTGTTGAAGTCCACCAGCCACACGCTCCGAGGCCCCACGGGATAGGTGAGATCCGCGCCCAGCTTTGTCAGGCCCCCATTCCCGTCTCCCATCAAGACGGAAATGCTGGGCGTGGAGGTGGTGTTGTTGGTCACCACCACGTCCGTATTGCCGTCGCGGTCGATGTCTCCGGTGGCAGCGAAGCTGGGGGCTGTACCCACCGCAGGAGCCGTGGAGGACAGCAGGAAGTTGCCCGTACCGTCCCCCAGCAGCAGGCTCAGCTTGTTGGTGGAGCGGTTGGTGGTCAGCACATCCGGCTTGCCGTCCTTGTTCAGGTCCACCACGGTGACACCGCGGCCAGTCACCGGCCCCGACACCGTCTGCAGCGGATAGGCCGTCGGGCCGGGCAGATCGATGCTCTTGCTGCGCAGTACGAAGACGCGGTTGTCCACGGTGAGGGTTCCCACGAGGTCGAGCAACCCATCTCCGTCCACATCGCTGCCCACCATGTCCACGATACTCGTGCCCGTGGCGGTGGACGGACCGATGGTGAACCGCCCGGTCCCCAGGCCCTTGAGCAGGATGACGCTCACATCGGTGTTGTTGCCCGCTATCACGTCCAGCTTGCCATCCTGGTCGAAGTCTCCGACAACGACACCGCGCGGATCCTTGAACTCGGGGGTGCTGGGGGTGGCGGAAGTGGTGGCGGCGGAGCCCAGGCTGCCGTCCCCCGCGCCCAACATCACGCTCACCGCGCCCACACTGCTGGGGTTGCCCACCACGACGATGTCCGGCTTGTTGTCCCCGTTGAAGTCTCCGGTGCCGATGGCTCGGGGCGTGTAGCCCGCCACGGTGTTGCCCATGCTGGTGAAGGCCGTGCTGGAACGACCGCCATTGTTGCGCAGGGCCGTGACGCTGCTACCGCCAAAGTTGGCCGTGGCGATGTCCGGCTTGCCATCTCTGTTGAGGTCCACCACCACTACGGCCTGCGGGGAGACACCCACGTTGAAGTTGAAGCTGGTGGGGAAGGTGCCATCCCCGTTGCCATACAGCACCGTCACGTTGCTCGCGGTGCTATTGGCGACCACCAGGTCCAACTTGCCATCCAGATCGAAGTCTGCGGTGGCCATCCCCTTCGGCGAGGCGCCGGTATTCCACGTGGTCGGAGTGCCGTAACCACCCACTCCGTTGTCCAGCAACACACTCACGGTGTTGGCGCTCTGGTTGGCGCTCACCAGGTCCAACCGCCCGTCTCCGTTGAAGTCTCCGGTCGTCACGCCCTGCGGGTTGAGCGCGGTGGTGCCCAGGGACACGGTGGTGAAGGCGGAGAAGCTGCCATTGCCGCGGCCCTTGGCGACGGCCAGCGCGCTGGCACCCGCCGTGGTGCCGCCCACGGCCACCACCAGATCCGGGCGGCCGTCTCCATCCAGATCCGCCACCGTGGAGGCGGCGGGCGAGGGGCTCACCTGCAAATGGAGGCCCGCGTTGAGCGCAGCCTCGCAGCGATCAGCCTGTATGCTCAGCAGCACCGCCACACCGTTGCTGGCCGGGCGGACCGCCACGATGTCCTGGCGGCCGCTGCGGTCGGCATCCAGCACCACCACCGAGGTGGCGGGGCCTCCCGCGGGCGTCACTCGCGGCGTGGTGTTCAGCGAGCCATCGCTCTTGCCGGACAGGATGAGCACATCGCTGCCCACGCCCGTCACTACCACGTCTCGGTTGCTGTCCTCGTCCATGTCCACCACGGCCAGCCCCGCGGGCTGTCCGCCGGTGGTGATGGCCGTCTGCAAGGAGAAGGTGCCGTCCCCGTTGCCGCGCGCGACACGCACCGTGCCGCTGGCGCCCAGGGCGGCCACCACATCCGGACGTGCATCCTTGTTCAGGTCCGCCACGCCGAGCGCCGTCACCCCCGCCCCCATGCCCAGCGGCGACACCGCGCCGAAGGTGCCCGAGCTGGTGCCCAGCATCACCTTCACGTCCTGCGTGGGGTCCACGAAAATGAGGTCCAACCGGGCATCGAGGTTGAGGTCCGCGGTGGCGATGGTCTGCGGCGAACCGCCCACGGTGGTGCGAGTGGGCGCGCCGAACACCCCTGCCGTCGTGGCCAGGGCGACCTCCACAGTGCCCGCCGTGCTGGTGGCAATCAGGTCCACCTTCCCATCGCGGTTGAAGTCGCCCACCACCAGGCCAGCCGTGGGGCCCTGAAGCGTGGTGGCCACAGTGGCCGCGCTGAAGGTGCCCGTACCCGTGCCCTTGAGCAGGTACACGTTGCTATTGGCCGTGCCGCCGGTCAGCACGTCCATCTTCCCGTCCCCATCCACGTCCCACACCACCAGGGCCGAGGAGGGGAATCCCACGGTGACGGGCGTCGCGGCCCCGAACGAGCCGGCGCCATCGCCCAGCAGTACCTGGAGATCGTTGGAGGTGGCGCTGCCCACCACCAGGTCCGTCTTCCCGTCATTGTTCAGGTCCGCGCGAGCCACCAGGCCCGGCGCGGTGCCCGCGGGCAGAAGGCCCAGTGCGGCGAACTGCATGCCGTTGGCCATGACGACACCATTGAGCAAGACACTGCTAGGCAGTGCACCCTGTAGCTGGGCGGTGATGCGCATGCGGATGGTGGCAGTGGACGAGGGCAGATCCGCGGTGCTGTTCCAGAGGAACGTGTGCGTGACGCCGGTGGGCGAAGTGGCCACGCCCTGCACGCCCGAGCCGGTGGTGGAGCCCGCCTGGGTGGCGCGCTTGAAGACGCCGTTCTCCTCGTATTCGACAATGACGTCGGCGCGAGAGGAGGCCGCCTGGGTCAACGTGTACTGGAGCGTCGCGCAGCTCGAGGCCGTGCTGCCCACCAGCACCGGGTTGATCACCTGGGCGGGAGGCCGCAGGAAGGTGACTGTGGCGATGCCCGTCTTGCCCGCGCCTGTGGCGGTCACCGTCTTGACGCCCGTGACGGTGGAACTCAAGCCGGCGATGCGCTGGCCGTTGGCGTCCGTGTTGCCGTCTCCCGGGTTGAAGATGTTGCCCGAACCCGTCGCGGTGAAGGTGATGGCCACGTTGGGCACGCGGTTGCCGAAGGAGTCCTCGACGGTGGCCGTCAGCGTCGTCTTGTCCGTGCCGTTGGCCTCCAACTGCGTGGGCACAGCCACCAGGTTGAGGGTGGAGACAGGGCCCGCCACGAAGGTGACGGTGGCGGTCGGCAGCGTGAGCGAAGCCGCCGTGGCATCGACGTTCTTCACCTCGGCCGTGGTGGAGCGCAGCTTCGCGACGAACTTGCCATCCGTGCCGGAGGTGCCGCTGGACGCAGTGAGCGTGTTGTTCACGCCCGAGACGGCGAGGACCACCGACTGATTCGGCACCGGATTGCCGTAGGAGTCCTTCACGGTGACGGTGATGGTGGCCTCGGCGACGTTATCCGCCGCCAGGCTGGCGGGAGCCACCGTGAGCGTGGAGGTCAGCAGGGAAGGTGTGCCGGCGATGACGCTGAACAGCCCGCTCACGCCATCGCTCAGGCCCACCGAGGTGGCCCGCAGCGAGTAGCCGGTGCCGGCCTGCCGGACGAACAGGTCATCGAAGGTGGCCATACCGGCGACCGCCGCCCGAGACACCGTGCCGCCCAGGGTGGCGCCGCTGGACGTCGGTTCCACCGCGAGCGCGATCGTGGCGGTGGAGCCGGTCGCCCGGTTGCCCAGGGTATCGAGAGCCTCCACCTTGACTGCGGGCGTCATGGTTTGTCCGGCCACCGTTTGCGTAGGCGGCTGGGTGACGAAGGCGAGCTTCACGGCGGGGCCGGGGACGAAAGTCACCTGCGGTTGCGGTGAGACCGCTGTGCCATTCACGGTGGCGGAGATCGTCTTGACCTCGGCCTTGAAGGACTTGAAGGTGGAGCTGAAGGTACCATTCATGCCCGTGGAGCCGCTGGCTGCCGACAGCACGTTGCCGCTGCCCGTGACGGTGAAGGCCACGGCCTGACTGAACACCGGGTTGTCGAAGGCATCGCGCACGGTGGCAGTGATGGTGGTGAAATCCGTGACGTCGGCGGTGACGGTGCTCTTGCTGATCTCCACGAGGGTCCTCATGAGATCCGCCGGTCCTGCGATGATATTGAACAGGGTGCTGACCGCACTGGCTAGGCCTGTGGCGGTGGCGCGCAGCGTGTAGGCCGTGCCTGCCTTCCTCACGCTCAGGTCACTGAAGCTGACCAGACCCGAAACCACAGCCTTCGTGGTGGTGCCGCCGAGCGTGGCTCCGCTGGCCGCCGGCTCCAGCGCCAGCATCACACTGAGCGTGGACACGGTGACGCGGTTGCCCTGGGCATCGTGCACCTCTACCTGCACAGCGGGCGTCATCGTCTGCCCGGCGCCAGTCTGCGCAGGAGGCTGAACCACGAAGGCCAACCGGGTGGCCGGGCCTGCGATGAACGTCACCTGCGGTTGCGACGAGGCCGCCGTGCCATTCACGGTGGCGGAGACGGTCTTGACCTCGGCCTTGATGGACTTGAGCGTGGAACTGAACGTGCCATTCGTGCCCGTAGTGCCGCTGGCCGCGGACAGCGTGTTGCTGGTGCCCGAGACCGTGAGGGCCACGGCCTGACCGGACACCGGGTTGTCGAAGGAGTCCCGCGACGTGACCGTGATGGTGGTGGAGTCCGTGCCATCGGCCGTCACCGTGGCCTTGCTGAGCTCCACGAGGGTCCGCGAGAGATCCACGGGCCCGGCGGTGATATCGAAGGCCGTGCTGACCGCATCGCTAAGACCCGTGGCGGTGGCGCGCAGCGTGTAGCCCGTGCCCGTCTTCTGCACCTTCAGGTCGCTAAAGCTGGCCACGCCCGAAGCGAGCGCCTTGGTGGTGGTGCCGCCAAGCGTGGCGCCACTGGCCACCGGCTCGATCGCCAGCGTCACGCTGAGCATGGATGAAGTGACCCGATTGCCCTGGGCATCCAGCGCCTCCACCTGCACGGCGGGAGTCATCGTCTGCCCGGCGCCGGTTTGCCCGGGCGGATTGACGACGAACGCCAACCGGGTGGCAGGACCCGCGACGAACGTCACCTGCGGCTGCGGCGAGACCGGAGAGCTGTTCAGCGTGGCAGAGACTGTCTTGCTCTCCGCCTTGGTGGACTTGAGCGTGGCGGTGAACGTGCCATTCGTGCCCGTGGTGCCACTGGCCGCCGACAGCGTGTTGAGGGTGCCTGACACAGCCAGACCCACCGTCTGGCCGGACACCGGATTATCGAAGGAGTCCCGAGACGTCACGGTGATGGTGGTGGAGTCCGTGCCATCCGCCGTCACCGTGGTCTTGCTCACCTGGACAAGCGTCCTCGTGAGATCCACCGGCCCAGCCGTGATGTCGAAGGCCGTGCTGACCGCGTCCGTGAGGCCCGCAGCGGTGGCGCGCAGCGTGTAGCCCGTCCCTGCCTTCTGCACATTCAGATCACTGAAGCTGACCAGCCCAGAAGCCAGCGCCTTCGTCGTGGTGCCACCGAGTGTGGCGCCACTGGCCACCGGCTCCAGCGTCAGCGTGACGTTGGCGCTGGCGGAAGTCACCCGGTTGCCCTGGGCATCGAGTACCTCGACCTGCACCGCAGGAGCCAGAGTCTGTCCGGCCACCGTCTGCGTGGGCGGTTGGACCACGAACGACAGCCGCGAACCCGAGCCCGAAACGAACGTCACCTGCGGCTGCGGCGAGACCGCCGTGCCATTCACGGTGGCGGTGATCGTCTTGACCTCAGCCTTGGTGGACTTGAGCGTGGCGCTGAAAGTGCCATTCGGACCCGTGGTGCCACTGGCCGCCGACAGCGTGTTGCTGGTCCCCGACACCGTCAGCCCCACGGCTTGGTTCGATGCGGGGTTGTCGAAGGAGTCTCGCGACGTCACGGTGATGGTGGTGAAGTCCGTGCCATCGGCCGTCACCGTGGTCTTGCTCACCTGGACGAGCGTCCGCGTGAGATCCACCGGCCCGGCCGTGATGTCGAAGGCCGTGCTGACCGCATCGGTGAGGCCCGCAGCGGTAGCGCGCAGCGTGTAGCCCGTACCCGCCTTCTGCACATTCAGATCACTGAAGCTGGCCAGACCCGAAGCCAGAGCCTGGGTGGTGGTGCCGCCAAGCGTGGCGCCACTGGCAACCGGCTCCAGCTTCAACATGACGTTGGCGCTGGCCGAGATGACGCGGTTGCCCTGGATATCGAGCACCTCCACCTCGACCGCAGGCGCCAAGGTCTGCCCGGCCACCGTCTGCGCGGGCGGCGAAACCACGAACGCCAGCCGCGAACCCGAGCCCGAGACAAACGTCACCTGCGGTCGCGGCGAGACCGCCGTGCCATTCAGCGTGGCGGAGACAGTCTTGACCTCGGCCTTGGTGGACTTGAGCGTGGCGCTGAACGTGCCATCCGAACCCGTATTGCCGCTGGCCGCCGACAGCGTGTTGCTGGTGCCCGACACCGTCAGCCCCATGGCTTGGTTCGAGACCGCGTTGTCGAAGGAGTCCCGGGACGTGACCTTGATGGAGGTCGAGTCCGTGCCATCGGCCGTCACCGTGGTCTTGCTGACCTCGACCAGAGTCCGCGAGAGGTCCACCGGCCCAGCGCTGACATCGAATGCCGTGCTGACGGCATCGAAGAGGCCCGTGGCGGTGGCGCGCAGCGTGTAGCCCATGCCTGTTTTCTGCACCTTCAGGTCGCTGAAGTTGGCGACGCCCAAAACGAGCGCCTTCGAGGTGGTGCCGCCGAGTGTGGCGCCACTGGTCACCGGATCGAGTACCAGCGAGACATTGCCATTGGCCGAAGTGACGCGGTTGCCCTGGGAGTCGAGCACCTCCACCTGCACCGCGGGCGCCAGGGTCTGCCCGGCCACCGTCTGCGCGGGCGGCTGGACCACGAAGGACAGTCGCGAAGCCGTGGCCGAGACGAAGTTCACCTGCGGCTGCGGAGACACCGCCGTGCCGTTCAGCGTGGCAGAGACGGTCTTGATCTCAGCCTTGGTGGACTTGAGGGTGGCGCTGAAAGTGCCGCCTGAGTCGGTGGTACCACCGACCGGAGATAGAGTATTTCTACTCCCCGACACCATCACTCCCACGCTCTGCTCTGAGACAGAGTTGTCGAAGGAGTCGCGCGAGGTCACCGTGATGGCCGTAGAGTCTGACCCGTCCGCTGTCACCGAGGCCTTGCTGACCTGGACGAGCGTCCTCGTGAGATCCACTGGGCCCGCAGTGACATCGAAAGGAGTACTGACCGCCTCGGTGAACCCCGGAGCCGTGGCGTGCAGCGAGTAGCCGATGCCGGCCTGCTGGAGCAGTAGATCATCGAAGTAGGCCACGCCCCCGACTACCGCCCGCGACGAGGTGCCACCCAGAGTGGCTCCATAGGCTACCGGTTCCAGGCTGAGTTCAATCGCAGTGGTGGAGTCGGTGACCCGGTTGCCCTGGGCATCGAGCATTTCTACCTGCACCAAAGGCAGTGGACCCTTATGGGCGGCGAATCGAGCTGGGAGAGAGGTGACGAAGTGCAAGCGCCTTGAGACGCCAGGGACAAATGTGACGGAGAGCCCTTGGATGAGTTCGGTATTCTCCAGGGTGGCGTGGACTTCCTTGAGCCCCACCTGCGTGGAGGTGAGCTCTGCGGTCAAAATCCCGTTCGCATCGGTAGTCTCCCTGCCTGCGGAGATACTTTCGCCATCGCTGGACAAGCTGATGTCTATCTCCTGCCCAGCCACTGGATTGCCGTAGACATCCCTCACGGTGAGAGTGAGAACAGCAGAGTCCACGCCGTCCGCCGTGACGATCGTCTTGCTCAACGTCCCTGTGGCAGCAGGGTAACAGCGCACGGGATGGTTCCGGCAGAAGTGAGCCAAGGACTCATTGAAATCCATGCACCCCGAGAGGCCGATGAGCAGTGTTGTTGCCAGGATTGCTAGAGCGCTCCGGTGCTCTCGTGTTGTTCTCATGGCCATCTCCCATAAAGAAATGCGGAGGTGCCGTCGGCTCCCACTCCAAGGTGGGCTGCTTCGCATCGCGGTCCTAGGACATACAGACCTGCAGCGATTCCCAGGCCTGTGAGCCCCGCGCCCATGAGCCCGAACCCTACGGTCTGATAGGTCCGGCCACGTGCAGCGCTGCTCTTTGCCTCATCGAGATTGCGCAGGCGGGTCTTGGGGTCCTCGATCTCGGAATATCTGCTCTTGGCCAGGCCGTAGAAGAGTCCACCGGAAACCAGGAGCACTCCACCCGAGATCGCAGGCACGAGAACGCGTGCAGCTGTGGTTCCCCTCGGTGCTTTCTTCAGCTCAATGGCAGGGTGGCTTTCTGGAGGGACCGATGTGTTCGCTGGAGCAGCATCCTGAGGCATTACAAGCTGCGGAGCCTCCTTTGCCGCGAAGGGCTCCTGAATGGAAGGTGTAGAGCTCTGGCTCGGTAGTGGAGTGGCCGAGAGAGGGGCTGTTGCTGGCTGCGCATCGGGCTGGGCAGGAGGTATCGACAGCGGGAGTTGCGACTGGGGCTTCTCCTGAGATTGCTCAGCCCGAGCAGCCAGAGAGGCTTGTTCAGAGCGGCTACGCGCCTGCTGGCGGACCTCCTGGCGGTTCAACTCGAAGAGAATGATCCCCTCGTAGAGCAGGCTCGAGACAGCGTCATCGTTCGACAGAGCGTTCTGCCGCGCTCGTTCGAGTTCAGCCAGCGCACGCTCATAGCCCAGGCTCTCGTAGAAGGTTCGAGCCCTGTCGAGATGGGTTCGAGTCTGGCTCTGCTTCCTGGCAGCAGCCACCGAGGGAAGGAGAATCAGGACGAGCAGGATGACAAGGCGCGACTGACTCGCGCGATGTTGCTGCTGAAGCGTTCTGAGGGGGTTGCTGGAGAGAGGGGCAGTCTGGGATGCGGGTGAACTCGAAGACTTGGGGGGCATCATGAGGATCCATCCCCGTGTCTGGGCACGAGGGACGCCTTCTCGCCAGCACCACGGGAGTGGAAGGCGCTCCGAACCGAGAGCACGTCAGAACGCAGGACAACGTCTGCGGCTCACCAAGTTAGAAAAGGAGCTGTAGCGCGGCGATACCACCCACGGGGTATCCCCGTGGTGAGCGTGAAGAGCCTCACGGCCGAGTGGCCGCTCAGAGGTGCCCGCGTTGGCGGATGTAGAACCAGAAGGCCGTGACAGCCACCGCGATCAGCGTATTGAGGATCGCGGAGCGGCGGTGACGGCCTTCTTCGTCCGGGTAGAGCAGGGCCAGCGCCCACTCGCTCCCCAGACGCAGCACCAGGAACGCGACGATGAACACGGGCCCGAGCGCCGGAGACGCCACGCCGGGCTTGAGCGTCACCGCCAGCGCGCCGATGAGCGCCACGGTGCCGAGCATTCGCGAGATCACCAGCCACGGGGGATAGGAGCGAGTCGTCGTCACGGGCATACCCTATTGCGCGATCGGCTCCAGGACGACACGAATCGTGTCCACGTAGAGCGCCGTGGTCCCCTCGAAGCCCGAGTCCGTGCCGAGCAGCAACCAGAGCCGGCCCTCGCCGTCCGAGTTGATCCGGAAGGGGTTTGCACGGTTGTCTCTCGTGATGCGCCGGTACGTCGGGTGGGTGCAGTCCGTCGAGCCATTGGCGATGTTGCCCACCACCTGTGCGTTGGCGCCGCCCCCGGACTGGTTCCCCTTGTCCACATTGATGCGGTAGTGGCCGGACTCGTCCGTCACGCGCGCCGGCTCAACGGCGGCAGCGCCTACCTTCAGGAACACACTCTCTCCCGGAGCGCCGCCGATGCCCGCGCAACCCGTGGACGCGTCGCTAGCCAGCTCCAGCTCGAACGTGAGGGAGTACGGAGAGTCAGGACTCAGGTCGTTCACCGGATGCGTGACGAACATGAACAGGTCATCGCTCACGTTCCTGCCCGAGAGCAGCAGCGCTCCGCCCATGATCCCTGTCTCGGTGGGCAACTCGCGTTGTTCGAAGGTGAAGGCCACTTGATCTTCCTGGCCCGGGGCCAGATCCGTGAAGCCGCCCGTCCAACCTTGCAGGCTCCCATCGAAGGTGAAGAGCAGATCGCGGCGCCCGGGGTCGTCGGGCTCGAGATCCTCGGAGCAGGCCGTACACAGGCTCAGCCCCAGGACCAGGCTCAGCAGCAGTGCGCGTGAAGAGAGGGTGGGCAAGGAGTCCTCCATCGAGAGATGGAATCTGGGGGCCGGAACGGAGGGATGGGAGCGCTCCGCGCGAGACGGTGACTGCCGGTGAACGCTCGCTGCGGGAGTGTGCATCCCAGCGCTCGGTCCGTCGAGTGCTCTGCTCCCAGCCTCATGCGTCCGGAGAGCGGCTCCTCGGGGGCTGCTCCACGTACCTCGCACGGGGGCGCAACAGGTGTCCCTGTTCGCGCTGCTCCAGCACATGGGCCACCCAGCCCGCCGCGCGTCCCACCCCGAACACCGCCGCCGCCGCTCCCGGAGGAAGCCCCAGTGCCGCCGAGAGCGCCACCAGCCCGAAGTCCACCGCGGGCGGCGGATGCCCCGCTTCGGCCATGGCCTCCATCACCGCGCGCACCACCCGCACCGCCGAGGGCTCGGGCCGTACCGCCCATGCCATCTCCAACACGGGCGGAGTCCGCGGATCTCCGTCCGGGTAGAGCTGGTGTCCGAAGCCCGGGACGGACTCGCCTCGTCGCAGCCGCTCGCGCACCACGGTGGCTGCGCGCTCTGGACGCCGGACCTCCTGCATCATCGCCTCGATGCGATCGCAGGCTCCTCCGTGCTTCGGCCCCGAGAGCGCCGCCAGCGCTGCGCTCACACATGCGTAAAGGTCCGCCCCAGAGGAGGCCGTCACGCGTGCCGTGAAGGTGGACACGTTCAGCTCATGGTCCGCGCACAGCACCAGCGCTCGATCGAGCGGCGCTGTGGCCTGTTTCACCTCCACGCCCCACGCCCGTGCCATCGAGGCCGCCACCGTCTCCTCCTTCAGCGCCTGGGCCACCCGGGTGGCTCCTTGGGCTCCGCCCACCCACGCTCCGAGCTGGCGCAGCACGCGCCGGGCTCGCATGCGCTCCTGCTCAGGCGGCGAGGCGAAGCGTGCCGGATCCGAGGCACCCAGCATGGGTACCATCGCCGACAGCACCGTCAGCGGCGGAGCATCTCGTGGCAGCAACCCCACCAATGAGGACGGAGGGAACGGCAGCTCCGGCGCAGGCCACCGGACGGGTGCGCTCGGCAGCTCACCAGTCCATAGCAGCTCCGCCACCTGCTCGAAGGAGCGCCCCTGCACCGCCAGCTCCACTGCCAGGTGCCCGCGATACGCCAGCCCATCCGAGTCGATCCGGGAGACGGATGAGTCGATGACCGGCTCGCCCCAGCGCAATGCGCCCGAGGCCACCGCCGCGTGCCCCGCCCGAGCGTCATGCCGCGCCTTCAGCCGCTCCAGATCCATGCGGACGTAGCGGTTCTCCTTGGTCCCCGGCTCGGGGACGCACCGCACGAGCCCTCGGCTCACGTACGTGTAGAGCGTCGCCCGCTTCACACCCAGCAGTGCCGACGCCTCGGCCGCCGACATGAGTTCCTCATCTCGATGGTCGAATCGAGATTGAGACCGGCCTCCGCTCCGCTTCACCATGTCTCTCGCAGCCTCCGGAAGTGGATTGTCGACTCGACTTGATGCCTTGTCGAGATGAGTCCCGGAAGCAGCGGGAGGACGTGTCATGCAGGTGGACTTCGGACGGACGTCGGATGACTACGCGAAGCACCGTGCGGGCTTCCCTGAAGCCTTCTTCGCGCGTCTTGCGAAGGAGGGAGTGGTGCGCCCAGGTCTGCGCGCCGTGGACTTCGGCACAGGCACGGGTACGGTGGCCCGGGGGCTCGCACGGCGTGGGTGCACGGTGACGGGCCTCGACATCTCCGAGCCCATGCTGGAAGCGGCTCGGAGGCTCGCCGTCCAGGAGGAGCTCTCCGTCGAGTTCCGGCGAGGCTCGGCTGAGCGCACGGAGCTGCCCTCCGGTGCGTTCGAGCTCGTCACCGCCGGACAGTGCTGGCACTGGTTCGATCGCTCCGCCGCAGCTCTGGAGGCCATGCGCCTGCTCGTGCCTGGGGGACGGCTCGTCATCGCCCACTTCGACTGGGTCATGTCTCCCGGCAACGTGGTGGAGGCCACCGAGGCCCTCATGGAGGAGTTCAACCCCGGGGCGCAGCTCCCGCAGTACCGTTACGGGCACAACGTCGGCCTGTACCCGGAGTGGTTCCACGACGCGAAGTCCGCAGGTTATGTCCGCCTGGAGTCCTTCTCCTTCGACGTGGAGGTGCCGTACACCCACGAGAGCTGGCGAGGCCGTGTCCGCGCGAGCGCCAAGGTGGGTGGCTCGCTCCCCCAGGAGCAGGTCGCCCGCTTCGACGACGCCTTCGCCACGCTCCTCGCCCGGCGGTTTCCCGAGGACCCTCTCTCCATTCCCCACCGCGTCTTTGCCCTTCTGGCGACACGCCCCTGAGCTGGCGTGGTGAGGCGAGGACACCGGATCCGCCGGTGGTAGGGTGCGCGGTATGGCTTCCCTGCCCGACCTGCTCGCCCGAGAGCGGCTCCTGAAAGACCGCACGGCCGCCACCGAGGTGTTCGTCCCCGGCGAGCCCCCGGAGGTGTCCCTCCTGCGCCTGTGCGACGCGGGCCTCCTGCACGGGGGCCTCTCCGTCGCGCTGGGGGTGCGGCCAGATGAGCTCGTGGGCCCGCTCACCCAGGCCATGGGCGGAGCCGCCCGGGGCTTCAAGCTCGTGGACGTCCGGGAGCGGCACACGCTGGAGCTGCATGTTCTCGTCGGCGAGAACACCGAGCGCTGGGAGGTGGAGGACCTGAGCGCGCTCGTCCACAACCTGAATGATCTCTACCGCGAGGCGCCCGATGTCCGCGCCATCGCCGTGCTCGGCGAGTGGGCCGATGCGCTCCAACTGCTGTGCGTGGACAAGCGCGCCCTGCCTCGCCTGCTGCGCCAGCCCTTTTTCGCCCCCGTGAACGCGCGCTATCTCACGCAGATCGCCGAGGGCACGCGGGGAACCTGACCCCAAGGCTCGACCTCCCTTGCCAAGGTGGGGCACCATGTCCCCATGCGCATCCAACTCTTCCTGCTGGGCTTGTTCGTCTCGGGAGCAGCGCTGGCTGAACCGGACACCTTCGGGCTGGGGACCGGCAAGGACAGCTCCTTGGGGGTGGATGCCCCGGGCACGGTCATCAACGTCTACAGGCTGCTCACCGTCAACGCCGCGGCGGGAACGACAGTTCTGACCCTCAACAACAACAACGGCAAGGTCTTCGATGTGGGAGACCTGGTGCTCGTGCATCAGTCCACGGGCCTGTCGTCCCCGCCTGCCTCGGGGAACCAGCAGACCATCGACTTGGGCGGCACCGCCGTGGGGAGATTCGAGTATGCGCGCGTGGCGTCCCTGCGTGACACCAGCCTGGAGCTGACCGCGCCGCTTCAGTACAGCTACGCGGCGAACGTGACGCAGGTGGTCAGCGTCCCCGAGTACACGACTCTCCGGGTGGGTTCGACGGGTTCCATCAGGGCCACGCCCTGGAATGGGAGCGTGGGGGGCATCGTGGCGTTCCTGGCCAACGGACAGGTGACGCTGAGCGGTGCCATCACCGCGGATGGGGCGGGCTTTCGCGGCGGCGCGTTCATCAACCACTCGGGCCGGGACAACTGCAGCCAGCTCGATCAGGGGGCTGGGAACGGCGGCTCCTATAAAGGAGAGAGCGTGGTGGCCGGGCGCTTCGGCACGGCGGCCGGGCGAGGCAACCTGGCCAACGGTGGCGGCAGCGGCGTGTGTCACAACTCCGGCGGCGCTGGAGGAGGCCACTCCGGCTTGGGAGGCAAGGGTGGCTACACCTACGAGACCCCTCATGACACGGGCGGTCTGGGAGGCACGCGCCTGAGCTACCTGCCCTACGAGCACCTCGTCTTCGGAGGCGGAGGCGGAGGCGGAGGCGGTCATGTGGATGGAAACACGACGGGCGGTGCCGGAGGCGGAGTGATCATCATCCGCGCGGCGGAAGTCACAGGGACAGGGCAGTTCAGCGTGACGGGAAGCGCAGGGACCTTCACCGCGTCTTCCATCGATGACGGAGCCGGAGGCGGCGGCGCGGGAGGCGCCATCTCCGTTCGAACCGCTCGAGGGCTGAGCTGCACCCTGGCACGGGCCTCGGGAGGAGTCGGCGGTGATACCCGGCACCCCACCGAGCATTCCGGCCCTGGCGGTGGCGGCGGTGGGGGCTTCATCTTCCTCCAGGGCAATCCCATCAGCTGCCCCGCCTCGGTGGTGGCCGGGTTCCCCGGGCAGTCGACGTCCTCGGGCGACACCTACGGGGCGGGCCCGAGCGCCGTCGACGGGGGCACCTCCTATGGGGGCCAGCAGTCGTATGAGGTGCCCTATCAGGTGCCTGCCACGCCCACGCTGACCCAGCCTGAGGATGGGGCCACGGGCCTGTCGCAGCGTCCGCACATCGAGGGTACTTCGGATCCGGGAGTGATCATCCATCTGTTCCTGGACGGTGTGGCCTACACCCAGGTGGTCGCGGGCAGCGCGGGCGTGTTCACGTATGAGCCCTCTTCGGACCTGGTGTTGGGCGGCCACACGCTGCAGGCCTCGGCGGAGGTGTTCGGCGCCTACAGCCTCCCGTCCACCGTCAACCAGTTCGATGTGGGAGAGGCTCCGGGAGATGGTGGCACCTCGGACGGAGGCACGACCTCGGATGGAGGTTCCACCCAGGATGGAGGCTTCACCCAGGATGGCGGTGTCTCGGGCGATGCGCCCATCCTGGTCGTGCCCCAGGAGAACGAAGTCGTGGAGGCTCTGACGTTGTTCGCGGGCATGAGCCCCAGCGGCGCCTCCGTGAGCATTGAGGTAGATGGCGCCGAGGTGGCCCATGTGAAGCTGGATGATCAGCGGCGCTTCCGCTACACGCTCACCGCCGAGCAGAAGCTCGCTCCGGGTGCTCACACCGCCGTCATCCGCTCGTGGGACAAGAGCGGCGCAGAGGGCCCCTCTTCCAGCACGACGCACTTCGAGGTAGGGACCTCCGAGTCGCCCGAGGCCGGTTGTGGCTGTGGCGCCTCTCCCGGGGCGGGGCTCGGAGCCCTGGTGCTCCTGCTCGGACTGGGCGCGGCGAGGCTGCGGCGGAGCGAATAGACGGGATGTCGGGCGCTGCGGAAGGCTCCTCGTTATGTTGGGAGCCTTGGCTGGGTGGCAGGGCCGGCACCGCGCATGGAGTGACGGATGGCGCAGTCCTCTCAGGGCTTGGAGCGTGAGCAGCACGACGGTGTCCCACTGAGCCAGGTCCCCATCGGCCTCATCGTCCGAGGCATGGTGGCCATTCTTCTCATGGTGGGCCTCGTCGGCGGCCTGCACGGCTACCTCGGGCTGCGGCTGGTTTTGGATCCGAACCTCGGCCAGCCCTGGGAGACGCTCGGCTATACCGCGCTGGCGCTGCTCTTCTGCTCCATCCCGCTGGGCTTCGTGGCCTCCCGGCGCAAGCCCACGCTGCTCAACCAGGTGCTGTACTGGACGTCCATGCTGTGGCTGGGCACCTTCGGGTTGCTGCTCAGCGCCGTGCTCGTGGCGGACATCGTCGGCGCGGTGTGGGGCCTCGTGGGTTCGGTGCCCGAGGCCCAGGTGTTCGCGCGCGGCAAGGCGGTGGCGGTGCTGGTGGTGGTGGTGCCGGCGCTCGCCTTCGCGTTCCTCACGGCGCGCGGCCGTGCGCGCGTGGAGCGGCTGACGGTCCCCGTGAAGCGGCTGGGCCAGGGCCTGCACGGCGTGCGCGTGGTGCAGATTTCCGACATCCACATTGGTCCCACGCTGGATCGGCACTTCCTGCGGCGCGTGGTGGAGCAGGTGAACGCGCTGGAGCCAGACATCGTCGCGGTGACGGGGGACCTGGTGGACGGCAGCGTGCGCACGCTGCGCGACGAGGTGGCTCCCCTCTCCGGGCTGCGCGCGCCGCTCGGCGTCTACTACGTCACCGGCAACCACGAGTACTACCACGGAGGCGCCGCGTGGGCCGCCGAGGTGGCTCGGCTGGGGCTCACCGTGCTGCACAACGAGCACCGCGTCGTCGAGCGCTCGGAGGCGCGGCTCGTCGTGGCCGGCGTGACGGACCATGAGGGCGGGCGGATTGATGCGGCGCATGCGTGCAGGCCGGATCTGGCGCTCGCGGGCGCTCCGGAGGATGTGCCTCGGCTGCTCCTGGCGCACCAGCCGCGCACGGCGTTCCTGGCCCGGGGGCTGGACGTGGATCTGCAGCTGTCCGGGCACACGCACGGCGGGCAGATCTTCCCCTTCATGTTCTTCGTGAAGCTCCAGCAGCCTGTCATTCGCGGGCTGGCGACCATCGCCGGCATCCGCGTGTACACCAGCCGAGGCACCGGCTACTGGGGGCCTCCGATGCGCCTGGGACCTGCTCCCGAGATCACCGAACTGACGCTCGTGGCGGAGTGAGAGCAGACCCCAGAAATGACACAGGGCTCCCGCTGGGATGAGACGGGAGCCCCATGATGGGCGGCTGAAGTGGGGGATGATGGCTTCAACCGCGATACAGCCATTCTCGAATTCTGTGTCCTACAAGTTGCGTCTTTGGATTATTTTTCCCCACAACCAGAGCGCGCCAGGGGGCCTTGGCCAAATGCCTGGAATGATGGGGCTGGGCAGGGGCAGACCTGTCAGAACCCCCGAGAATCTCTACCATTGAAGGTGGATGCAGCGGGGGAGGGCCTGCCGATGGGTGGATCTCAATGGGAGCAGGAGCTGAACTTCGACTGGCTGACGCCGCAGATGGCGGTGGGGGGCCGCTTCCCGATCGAGGCCGCTGAGCACCTGGTCTCGCAGCTGGGCATCCGCTACGTGGTCGACTTGCGGGTGGAGGACTGTGACGACGAGCACCTGCTGCGCGAGCACGGCATCACCCTGCTGCACCTGCCCACCCATGATCTGCGCGCCGTCAGCCTGCCGATGCTGCGCGACGGCGTGCAGTGGGTGACGAAGCACCTGTCGCGCGGCCACAAGGTCTACATTCATTGTGCGCACGGCGTGGGCCGCAGCGCGATGCTGGCGCTCTGCGTGCTGGTGGCGCAGGGAGACAGTCCGCTCGAGGCGCTCACGCGGGCCAAGCGCGCACGCTGGCAGGTGTCTCCCAGCCCCGAGCAGCTCGAGGCCTTCCTGACCTGGGCCGAGGACTGGCGCGCGAAGTACCGGCTCTCGTGGGAGCTGCCGACGTTCAACGCCCTGGCGGAGATCGCCTACAGCCACCTGCGCCGTCCGCCGCCCTCCGAGGAGTGAGGGGCCTCACGACTCCGAGTTCATGAGCCAGGTGCCCGCGAGGAGCGCGCCTCCCACGGCTCCCGGGATCAACGTGAACATGGAGCTGGTGAAGGCCACGATCACGCAGGGCACCGTGATGAGGAGGCCGACGATGGTCAGCCAGGCGGTCCCCAGGGCCTTGAGGCCCTTGCTGCCCGAGTTGTGCCCCCACACGGTGAGGGCCGCGGGAAGGAAGGTGGAGCCACCCACGAGCGCCAGGATGATCGCCAGGAACACGGACGAGCGCGAGTCCGCGGCGATGAGGAGGCCTACGATCAGCAACAGCACCCCCACGGCCATGACGAGCCCGAAGCCCCACATGCCCTGGGAGGTGGAGAAGAGGCTCCGCGGGAGTTCCCCCTCGCCCGGTCTCCTGTCGGAGAGCGCCTCGGGAGGAACCTCGAGCGCGTAGGGATAGCCGAGCGCCAACAGGGCCTTGACCGCGGCGGCCCGCACCGTGCGGCCATTGCTGCCGGTGTGGGCGGAGACGGTGGAATCCTCGAGGATGGACAGCAGCAGGTCGGCGCGCTCGCGAGGAGAGTTGTCCTCCGGCATGGGCCGCGCGAGCCCTCGGAGCAGCGCATCCACATCGTCACGGCCCGCGCCAGGCGCGCGGACCTCTTCCAGCAATGCGTTCAACGAGGGCAGCACCCTCACCGGCGAGGACATGCCGACATCGGAAGACATGCCGACATCGGAAGACGTGCCGACATCGTCGGAGGAGGTGGGAGGTGCGGGGCGAGAGCGTTCCACGGCAGGCACGAAGTCTAGCGGCTCTCGTGCGTCTCTGCTCGCCCCCGTCCCCGGAGTGTCCGCTGCCGCGCGGGCTCAGCGGGACTGAGCGTCGTGCTTCTGGACGGAGATGCGGCGGTTGAGCCGGTCCTGCTGGCGCTCGATCTTCGCGCGCTCGGCGGCGTCGAGGTGGCCGTCATCGGCGCGATCCTGGCGGATCTCCCGCTGGAGGGCCACGTGCTGCGCCTCGAGCCGCACCGCCTCGCGCTTCGTCAGCTCGCCGCTGTTCACGCCCTGGACGATGCGCGCCTGCTGGTTCGCCTGCCGACGGTCCGCGCGGGCTGCCTCGGCCGGAGTCGCAGCCATCAGGCCCACCACCGCCACCACCGCCAGCGAAATGCTCTTCACCATGATCGTTCTCCTTGGGTTCGCGCCGGCTGTGCCGGCATCGTCTCTGGAGACATGAACCCGAGCCCCGCGCGGAAGTTGCGGGAAAGATTTCACCTGGAAGTTCCAGGGTTTGGCTGCCATCCTCGGGGAGTGAGCACCATTTCCCATCCCGACTTCACGGCCGAGCGCTTCGCGCGGGCGCCGGATGCGCGCTTCGAGCCCGCGCCGGCGGACGGAGTCCTGCCCGAGGGTTTCTTCTCCACCACCAACCTGCCCACCTACGTGCGGGTGGCGGGGGGTTGGCGCATGCCGCGCGAGCCGCGGATGGATTGCGCGCTGGTGCTGGACGCGGCCGGTGAGCTGTGGACGCGCGAGGGGCGGCGCGTGCGCCAGGGCGAGAGGGTGGCCATGGGCCAGGCCGAGGACGGGAGCCAGGGCGTCTACGTGCACGCTTCGTGGCTGGGGGGCGGTGGGGAGGGCGAGTTCAAGTTCATGACGAGCGAGGTGTCTCGCGAGAAGCCCATCGACTACATCCGCATGGCGCGGCTGCTGCTCGAGGAGCGCGAGCGGGGCGGCTATCCGGTGTGGGTGACGGGGCCGGCGCTGGTGCACTCGCGGGCGCGCTCGGACATGACGTGGTTCATCCAGAACGGCTTCGTGGGCGCGCTGCTGGCGGGCAACGCGGTGGCGGTGCATGACATCGAGGCCTCTATCTTCGGCACGACGCTGGGCATGAGCGGTGCCGGCGAAGCGACTTCGGGCGGGCACGGCCTTCACATGCGCGCCATCAACCAGGTGCGCGCGGCGGGCTCCATCGCCAAGGCGGTGGAGCGGGGCGTCATCAAGGACGGCATCATGCATGCGTGCGTGGCGCACCGGGTGCCCTTCGTGTTGACGGGCTCCATCCGGGATGACGGGCCGCTGCCGGACGTGGTGACGGACAACCTGGCCGCTCAGGACGCGATGCGTCGACACACGATGAAGGCCACACTGGCGGTGATGATCGCCACGGCGCTGCACGCCATCGCCACGGGCAACATGCTGCCCTCGTTCGTCACGGAGGCGGATGGCTCGCTGCGAGAGCTGGCCACCATCTGCGTGGACTCGTCCGAGTTCGTCGTGAGCAAGCTGAAGGATCGCGGCACGCACCAGGCCTTCGGCGTCGTGACGAACGCCCAGGACTTCCTGCACATCCTCCGGCTCTTCGTGGAGCGCGAGCTGGCGACCCGCGGGTGATCGACCAGCCCTGTAATTTTGGCGTGTCCTGGTGGGGTGGGCCGCGAGGCGCTGGCGCGGCGGGGCTGGGAGGGCATGTCTCAACGTGCTACAAAAAGATCAACCCCTTGGAAGAGCTTCGAGTCCCCAAACGCCGCGTGATGGCTCAGATCGTCCTCCCGGGCGGAGAGGCGAGAGATGTGGCCGTGTTCCTGGCGGAGGCGGTGACCTTCGTGCACAGCGTCGCGATCGCCGTGGCGCGAGTGGATGCCCGCCACGAGCTGCGGGAAGTGGATCGGCTCACGATGCGCACCGAGCACGCGGTGGAGATCCGCCTGGTGGACGGGCAGCGATTGCAAGGCCTGTTCTCCTACGTGCAGCCGGAGGGGCGCAATCGGCTCACGGACTTCCTCAACGATGCGCCACCGTTCCTCCGGTTGCTGCAGGGGGACATGGTGGCGCTGGTCAACAAACGCCACGTTGCATACGTGGAAGCTCTCTCCCGCTGACGCCATGGCCAGGCTCGACCCCATCATCGAGAAGCTCTTCAAGGACGCCGGTCAGGAGCTGCTGATCGAAACCGGTGGCGGTGTGAACATGCGCACCCCCACCGGGCTCCTGCTGGTGCTGAAGCAGAACCTCACCACGCCGCAGATCCTCGGAGCGATCGCGGAGTTGGTGCCCGCCGAGCAGCGGGGTGCCTTCCCTCCCGAGGGCACGACAGCCTTCCCCTACGCCGCGCCCGCCGGGCAGGTGCAGGTGACGTTGGAGAACGTCCAGGGGCGGGTGAAGGTGTCGATGGTGCCCTCCTCCACGGTGCCCGAGCCCGCTCCGGAGGAGGAGAAGTTCGAGCTGGCCTCGCCGTACGAGATGCTCGATATGGCGGCCCAGGCTTCCGAGCCGAAGCCCATCCTGCAGGATGAGGCGGACCTGTCCATGCCTGGGCTGAGCACGAGCTCCACCGAGTTCGAGCTGGCTCCTTCGCTCGGGACCTACACGGCGCCTGTGGCGCCTGCGCCGGTCGCGGTGGCGGCGGTGCCGGTGGCTCCCGCGCCTGTGGCTGCTGCGGCTGCTGCGGCTCCTTTGGCTCGGCCTGTCGCGGTGACTCCCGTTCCCGCGCCATCTCCCGTGCTGGCGGAGCCTTCCGGTGTGAGCCCCGCGCCTGCTCCGGCAGCTCCGGTGGTGCCTTCGGCTTCGGCGGTCCGCACGGCTCCGGCAAGGCCTGTCACGATTCCGCCGGTGCCCATGGGGGCTTCGCAGGGCGCGGTGGCGGCCCCGTCGCGGACCTCCACTCCCGGGGCGGGGTCTGCGACGCTTCCTCCCGTGCCGGTGGCTTCGGCTCCGGCGGCGGCTCCGGTTCCTGCTGCTGGGCCGACGACGCTTCCGCCGGTGCCTGCCGGGGTTGTGCCTGCCGCGAGCGTTGCAGCTCAAGCAGTGCATGTCGTGCCCTCGGGGCCTGCGACGCTTCCTCCCGTGCCTGTAGCCACCGCGCCTGTAGCGGCTGCCGCGGCTCAGGCCCTTCCGGTGGCTCCCACTGGGCCGACGACGCTTCCGCCGGTGCCTGTCTCGGCGCCGTCACCGAGCCCCGCGGTGCCGGTGCCTGCGGGTTCGACTACACACGCTCCGGTGTCTGCCTCAGTGCCGTCGTCGGGTCTCGTGATGCCGGTGCCTGCGGGGCCGATCACGCACGCTCCGGTGTCTGCGTCAGTGCCGTCATCGAGCCTCGCGGTGCCAGTGCCTTCAGGGCCTGCCACGCATCCTCCGGTGCCTGTCTCTGCACCGTCGCCGATCGCGGTTTCGCCCGTGGCCTCCGCAGGACCGGCCACGCATCCTCCGGTGCCTGCCGCCTCCGCACCCGCCACTCCGAGCCCGACGGCCACTCCTGCCGTCGCCGTGACTCCGCCTCCGGCCTCTACGGTTGCGGCCCCGGCTCGTGTACTCACGCCTGCGTCCATGCCTGCCGTCGTGCCAGCTCCGGCGGTGGTGCCGGACGCTCCGAGCCCTGCCGCGCCAGGTCCCACGACCGGCCGAGTGGAAGTGCTCCGGGGGGACGCCGAAGCTCAGATGCTCGCCCTGTTGGAGGCGATGCTGGCCCGGAACGCCTCGGACCTGCACCTGTCGAGCGAGACGCTGCCGCACATGCGCATCGATGGTGACATGGTCCCCATCGAGGACTACGGCCTCATTGCACCCGCGCGCCTCCAGGCGATGATCTTCAGCATTGCCCCGGAGAAGAACCGGAAGCAGTGGGAGGAGTTGCAGGACACGGACTTCGCCTATGACACGGAGGCTGCCCGCTTCCGCGTGAACGTCTTCGAGGACCGCAACGGCATTGGCGCGGTGCTGAGGCAGATCCCCAAGAAGATCCGCACGGCGGAGGAGATCGGCCTGTCCCGGCACGTGCTGGACATGTGCTTCCTCACCAAGGGGTTGGTGTTGGTGACGGGGCCGACGGGCAGCGGCAAGTCGACGACGTTGGCGGCGCTGATCGACTACGTGAACCGGCACCGCGACGACCACATCATCACCATCGAAGACCCGATCGAGTTCGTTCACAAGAACAAGAGCTGTCTGGTGAACCAGCGCGAGGTGGGGGTGCACACGCGCTCGTTCAAGAACGCGCTTCGGGCGGCGCTGCGTGAGGATCCGGACGTGGTGCTGGTGGGCGAGATGCGGGATCTGGAGACGATCGCCACCGCCATCGAGACAGCGGAGACGGGGCACCTGGTGTTCGGAACGCTGCACACGAACACGGCGGCATCCACGGTGGAGCGGATCATCGACCAGTTCCCGCCGGACCGTCAGCCGCAGATCCGGATGATGCTGTCCGAGTCGCTCAAGGGCGTGATTGCGCAGACGCTGTGCAAGCGGATTGGAGGAGGGCGGGTGGCGGCACAGGAGGTGCTCTTGTGCACGGGCTCGGTGTCGAACCTGATCCGCGAGGGGAAGACGTTCCAGATTCCCTCGGTGATGCAGACTTCGCGCGGGCTGGGGATGGTGACGCTGAACGACTCGCTGCTGGAGTTGGTGAAGAAGAAGGTGGTGGAGCCGAACGAGGCGCTGAGCAAGTCCGTGTCCCGCGCCGAGATGCGAGCCATGTTGGAGCGCGCGGGATTCAAGGCGGACACCGCGACTTCGGCGGGTCCTGCTTCGACGGAGGCGGCTGCTCCCACGAAGTGAGGCTCGACAAGAGCGGAGCGATGAGGCGCTGGTGCTTCAGTGTGCCTGCTGGAGTGCCAGGCGCTGGGCTTCGCGGAAGAGCTGGGTACAGGAATAGTCGAGCGGTGCATCCAGTCCATTGAGCGCATGGCGCGCGCGCAGGAAAGGCAGCCACGCCCTGTCACCGACGATGACGGCGGATTCCTCGAGCTTGCGGCGGGGCACCCAGCGGCCACCGAGCAGATCCACGAGGCAGCGGCCGAGCCAGGCACCCAGGGCGGGGACGAGTGACTCTCGCTGCTCGTGGGTGATGTTCTTGCCCCAGCGTGATTTCCACAGGTGCCAGTCCAGACGAGGCAACGCCTCCGGAGTGCCATCCATGACCTCGGGCACCTTGGAGTGGAACAGGGCGATGAGCTGTTCGGCGTAGAGCCCGTCGTAGGTATCGACAGCGGCCTTCACGTTGTCCACGTCCGGCGCGGGGGCTTGGGAGGCAGGGAGCCACTCGGAGACGGGGGGAGGACGGTATTGGTTGAAGCGCTGGACGTTCTTGCGCATGCCTCCGAGCACACCTTCGAACTCCACTTCCTTGAGGAGGATGTCAGCGACATCGGAGTGGAACTCGATGGGGATGGGAGTGAACTCCAGGGAGCGTTGGCGGAGGGCGGTGAGGGTGGAATCCAAAGAGAGCTCGGGACGCAAGTGGACGAGAGCACGGGCCTGCGCGAGCCGAGCCTCTTCCGAGGCAAAGTCCAAGGGGGTGGGGCGGGTGAGCCAGAGAACGGCACCGTGGGGCAGTTCCTCCATGTGAGCGCACGGAGTGGAGAGCACGCGCTGGCGACCGATCTCCTCCACCAATCTGGGGCCATACACGTTGAGCCAGAAGACTTCTTGGAGATTGGGCTCAGCGAAGGACTGCTTCGTACGTGAATCGCTGCTCAACCAGAAGTCGGTGCGGCTGTGGCCCAGTCCGTGCGAGAGAGGCAGGAGGGAAGAGAGGGTACGCACGAGAGAAACGAATGGCTCGGTCCAAGGGCCATCACTGCGCGGATTGCGGAGAAGTGAGAAAGGCTCCAGCAGCAGCTCGATGGAGCAGAAGACGACGTCTTCGCTCGTTCTTCCTGTGATTGTGAGAATGACCGAGGGGGAGCGTGAACGCGTCAGCATGACAGTGGTGGTGTCGATGCCGCGAGCCTCTTGGAACCGCTTGCGCAGGAGTGGTCGGGAGTACTTCAGACGGGGACCCAGAAGGTACATCTCGTCCGGGCGGAGTCCTGCGTCCAGCGAGTCGATGACGTCCAGGAAGGGTTCCAGCCCTTTGAAACCTTTGCTCAGCGGGTCCGTGGAGGAGATGAGCTCGAGGAAGAACGAGTCCGTCTTGTTCCACGCGTCAGGGGACATGGAAATGGACTTCAACTTCGTAGCTATGTGCTCCTCTGGATAGGGCATTCTTGAGTGTGGGCGAGAGGCTCGTTCCGTCATAAACGAGATGCACTCGGGTCACGACCACTTTCTTCTGGAAGAGAGGGTGGCCCGGCCTGCGCACTTCAACGGTGCCGCCATACTTTGTCTTGGCCTCTCGGGCATCAATCCTCGACTGATTGTATGCCTCTTTATCGCTCATGGCGGAGAAGTCGCGCTGCTTCATGCTGAACGAATGGACGCTCGGGCGCATGCCGCTTCCCAGCGAGGCCTCGTCCAAGACGAGGGCGTCCGCGTAGGTGACGGTGTTGCTCCCCTCGGGCTTCAGGCCTGTGTTCTCCGTGACCCATGGCCGCTTCATGTCTGGCAGCCACGCTGGATTGCCTCCTGACGTTCGGGCTTGCTGGAGCACGCGCGTTGCGTTGCGCTGGAACTCCAACGAGCGCTGGAACCGTCCAAGGAAGGGCGAGTAGGCCTCCCACGTCAGCGGAGGCTTCACTTCGGCACGTCCTGCTGGAAGCGGACGAGTGCCGGAGAGTTCCTCGTAGCGTCGGGACCAATAGGCTACGTAGCTGGTCCACCGTGGACTGTCCGCCTCGACTCCAGAGGGAGGCCGAGTGCTGGACGGCCGGTAGTTGGCGAGCACCTCCAGGCGAGGCGGATGCCGAGCGCCTGCCTCCAGCGCCTCGGCCTCGGCCATGCGGGCTTCCAGGGCGGGGAGTTCCTCGACTGCGAGGCTCGCCTCCACTCCCGCCAGGGCAATGCTTCCGGCCTGCACCGGGCCCGGAGTTGCTTCAGCTGCAGCGGCTCCAGCTTCTGCCGCCTGGGCGACGCCCGCCTTGATCACCGTGCCTACCAGCAGCACGTCGAGGACCGCGGAGGTCACGACGTTGCGCACGTGCTGGACCTTGGCTCCCCGAGCGAAGCCATCAGCCATCACCTGGCGCAGGCGCAAGCCACCCGCTCCGTGTGAAGGCATGAACTCGTCCAGCTTGTGCCACTGCACCACGCAGGCCGGCAGGGAGCTGCAGGTGATGCCAGAAGCCTCGCTCGCCAGGTCCCTACCTGTCAGGAGGAGGGTCTCCTCCAACTGGCGGAAGAGGGCCTCGGCCCGAGTGTCACCCGCCTGCGCATCGGCATACACGCGCTCGAGGTGCTCGGCGCGGTGCACGAGCAGCACGGCGGAGCGATGACCCACGAGCGTTCCGTGGGCATCGCAGTACAGCGCATAGTCGAAGGCGGGAGGAACGTCCCTCTGCAACTCCTCGAGAGGGACAGCCTCGTGCTCGTCGCAGCGGCTGCCCAGCAGTGTCGTGGACAGCAGAGCGAGCACTGCCAGGAGCCGCAGGCGGGACATGTCTGCGAGCCTCGCACCGCCCGCGATCCACCAGAAGGACCGCCTGGGGATGGCGGGGCTCGGCCTCATGGCCGCCGCAAGAAGTCCCACGGAGCGCGGGGACTTTCACTCCGTCCTACGTGGGCGGGAGCGCACCAGGCGCCCCCGCCAGCACCCACAGCGCTACGGTGTGCTCTTGGCCGCAGGGGCCGCAGCACCCTGCTTCGTCCACTGATCCAACCAGCCCAGCACCGTCTCGTGCCACAGCACACTGTTGGCGGGCTTGACCACCCAGTGGTTCTCGTCCGGGAAGTAGAGGAACTTCGACGGGATGCCCCGCCGCTGGAGCGCGTTGAAGGTTCCCAGCGCCTGAGTCTCCACCACGCGGAAGTCCTGGCCGCCCTCGATCACGAGCATCGGCGTCTTCCACTTGCCCACGTGGTCGATGGGGTTGTGCTTGCTGTACGCGCTCGGGTTGTCCCACGGCGTGCCGCGGTGCTCCCACTCCGGGAACCACAGCTCCTCCGTGTCGAAGTACCCCATCCGCTCGTCCAGGATGCCGTCGTGGTTCACCAGGCACTTGAACCGGTCCGGCCAGTTGCCGGCGATCCAGTTGATCATGTACCCGCCGTAGCTGGCGCCCAGGGCGCACACCCGCTCGGCGTGGAGGAACGGGTAGCGAGCCGTCGCCGCCGCCAGTCCCTTCTGCAGATCCTCCAGCGGCTTGCCGCCCCAGTCATCCTGGATGGCATCCGTGAAGGCCTGCCCGTAGCCCGTCGAACCGTGGAAGTCCACGCTCACCACCGCGTAGCCGTGACCCGCGAACGCCTGCGGGTTCCATCGGTAGTGGAAGTGGTTGCTGTAGCTCCCCTGCGGCCCGCCGTGGATCAGGAACGCCACCGGGTATTTCTTCTTCGGATCGAAGTCGACCGGCTTCATCACGTAGCCGAACACCTTGTCTCCGTTCGCGCCGGAGAAGGTGAAGGCCTCGGAGTCGCCGAAGCGGATGGAGGCCAGCGCCTCCTGGTTCACGCGGGTGAGCTGGCGCGCATCCGAACCATCCACGTTGCTCGAGTACAGGTCCGTGGGGGACTTCAGCGTGTCGAACGCGTAGACGATGCGGCCTCCGGCGGCCGGCTGCACGTCCGCGGCGTAGCCCTCCTGGAGGAGGGGACGCACTGCCCCGCTCGCGACGTCGATGGCGAAGGCCGGGTGCTGGAGCTCGTTGTAGGCCGTGGTGAAGAGCGTCTTGCCGTCCGCGCTCCACGTGAGCCCCTCCGCCGAGCGATCCCACTTCTCCGTCAGCACGCGCTCCTTGCCGTCGGGCCACGAGCGGAGGATGACGCGCAGACGATCCGCCTCATAACCCGGGCGCTCCATCGCAAGGTACGCGAGCGTCTTCCCATCCGGGCTGAACACCGGAGCGGTGTCCGTGGCGCGGTTGCTGGTGGTGAGCTTGCGCGGCTGGCCCTGGCCGTCCGCCGAGGCGAGGAAGAGGTCCAGATCGGTGCTCCAGGCCTCCTGCCGGCCCACGTCCCGGGCGGTGAAGACCACGCCCTTGCCATCCGGGGTGAAGGTGAACTCGTCGGCTCCGCCGAAAGGCTTGCCCGGAGCGTCCGCATCCATGCCCTTCGTCACATCCACGGGCGTGCCACCGGCCACGGGCAGGACGAAGAGGTGCGAGCGGCGCCCGTCCGCCCACGTGTCCCAGTGTCGGACGAAGAGCTTGTCGTAGATGCGGCCGGAGCTCTTGCTCTTGGCTTTCGCCTCCCGACGCTGCGTAGTGCACTCCAGGGTGGCGCAGTCGGGGAAGACCTCCAGGGCCACTGCGAGCCGGGTACCATCCTGAGAGACGGTGAAGGCGTTCACGTCCAGCGGGAGCTTCGTCACCTGCTGGGGCTCTCCGCCGTCGATGGGCAGGCGCCACACCTGCGAGGAGCCGCCTCGAGAGGACAGGAAGAAGAGGCTGCGGCCATCCGGTGCCCACACCGGCTGGTTGTCGCTGTCCGGGTGCGAGGTGAGCTGCCGTGCGCCAGAGCCATCCAGGTTGACCAGCCACAAGTCATTGCGGCCGCGGTTGGCCTCCAGGTCCGTGCTGCGCAGCACGAAGGCGATGCGTTGGCCATCCGGGGAGACGCGCGGATCACTGAGTCGGCGCAGGGTGATTTGATCCTGGACGTTGTAGGGGTGGGGAGAGGTGGCGGGGGCAGCCGTGAGCGCCAGGGCCGCCAGGAGCGACAGGGGCAAGGTTTCCTCCGAGTCGGAGTAACGGGTTCCATGCGCCGCGCCGGCAAAGGCACGGCGGCGGGGAACGTGCCTGCTTCACTCGCGCCTGTCCACTGCGAGCAACCGCCGCGTCTCCTTCAGGCGAGTGCATCCGTGCTCCGACGCACCAGGTCGGGGCTGCACTCCGAGGAGGGCCGGGCAGAGGGCGCGCGTTTTGGCACAACAGGTATGACAAGCAGACCGGTGGGTTTGAACCGCTCCCGGCAGGGGCGAGGCTGGGACTCGCGCGTTGGCGAAACCTGTCTGACAGGTGGACAGGTTCGTCCGGAGCCCGCCCGGAGGGGGCGTCGAGCTGGGTGGAGGCCAGAACACGGGGTGAGGCGAGGTGAGGTGGCGGGCTTGGACGGCCCGTGCGGTTCCTGCGGAGCTCGCGCGGCCCCGTGATAAGTGCGGGGCGATGCTGAGAACAGTGACGGCGACCAGATACGTGACGCCGCTGCGCGAAGGTGGCTCGGTGCCGGCCATCGTCGAGGCGGATGACTCAGGGCTGTACGTCCTGAAGTTCCGAGGCGCGGGACAGGGGCTCAAGGCGCTCATCGCCGAGGTGCTGGCAGGTGAGCTCGCACGAGCCATGGGGCTGCGCGTCCCGGAGCTGGTCTTCATCCAGCTGGACCCGGTGCTGGGCCGGGCCGAGCCGGACGGCGAGATTCGAGACCTGATCAAGGCCAGTGGAGGGCTGAACCTCGGGCTGGATTACCTGCCAGGCTCCATCACGTTCGATCCCGTGGTCGGCCCCACGCCCGCCGCCGAGGAGGCCTCGGACATCGTCTGCTTCGATGCGTATGTGACGAACGTGGACCGGACCCCGAAGAACCCGAACATGCTGCACTGGCACAAGTCGCTGTGGCTCATCGACCACGGCGCGGCCATGTACTTCCACCACTCGTGGGCGGAGTACCTGGAACGCGCCCGCACCGCGTTCGCCCCTATCAAGGACCACGTGCTACTGCCCTGGGCCACGGCGCTGAGGGCCTCGGAGGCCGCTCTGCGCGGCAAGCTGACGCCCGAGGTGCTGGAGCGCACGGTGGCGTTGATCCCGGACGAGTGGCTGGGGACAGAGGAGGCGTTCCCCAGCAAGCAGGAGCACCGGGCGGCCTACCTCGCGTGGCTTCGCGAGCGCCTGGAGGCATCCCCCCGTTTCATCGAGGAGGCGGAGCGTGCCCGCGCGCAGCTCGTTTGATTACGCCATCGTCCGCGTGGTGCCGCGCGTGGAGCGTGGCGAGTGCATCAACGCGGGCATCATCCTCTTCTGCCTGACCAGCCGCTTCCTGTCAGCGAAGGTGGAGCTGGACGAGCCGCGTCTGCTCGCGCTCGCGCCTGACGTGGACGTGGAGCTGGTGCGCAGCCACCTGGAGGCGATTCCGCGCATCTGCGAGGGAGGAAGGAAGGCGGGCCCCATCGGCCAGCTGCCCCAGAAGGAGCGCTGGCACTGGCTGGTGGCTCCGCGCAGCACCATCATCCAGACTGCGCCCGTGCACTCCGGGCTGTGCGAGGACCCGACGCGGGCCCTCGAGCACCTCATGGACACCATGGTGCGCCTGCGCCCCACGGGAGCACAGGCGCCCCGGTGACACCGACGCTCAGGCCGCCGAGTCCACAGCGGACGGCGGCTTCTGCAGCGACTCCACCGAGTCCGGCACGAGGCCCACGCCACCGGTGAGCACCTGGCGCTTCTGGGGGCCCGGGCGGGTGATGCGGCTGTAGAGGCTCAGGGACGGATCGAAGATGAACTTGAGCAGCAGCCCCGTCCACGAGCGGTGCCACACCAGCGTGTCGTAGTACTCGGGAGCCAGCGCCTTCACCTGGGGCAGCCGGTTCCACGGCACGGCGGAGAAGTCATGGTGCTCGTTGTGGTAGCCCACGTTGAGCGCCGTGAGGTTCCACGGGCCGTAATAGGAGTACGTCTCCTGCGGGTGGGAGATGATGAAGTGCTCCTGGATGAGCCGGCCTCCCAGCGGGTGCAGGCCGATCGAGAAGAAGATGCTCAGCACCACGTAGAGGAACGCCCAGGGGCCCATGAAGTAGAGGACGGCCGCATCCACCGCGAACACGGCGAGGGCGTTCACCACCGTCCAGGGCTCCCAGAAGTTGATCAGCTTGGAGAAGCGCGGCATGCGCAGCGCCTGCATCAGCGGGAAGAAGGCAATCCACATCGCCTTCATGAAGGTGCTGTTGCCCACCAGCTTCGCCTCGGCGTGCGAGGGCAGGTCCGCATCCAGGTCGAACTCGCCCTGGTGGCGGTGGTGCACCAGGTGGAAGCGCGTGAACGTCACCGCGGACGGAATCACGTGCACCAGGTCCGCCCCGATGGCCGCCAGCAGGTTCGCCGTGCGCCCCTTGAAGATGAGGCTGTGCGTGGCCTCGTGGATGATGACGTAGCAGGTGTTGTTGACGATGGCGCCCAGCGTGTACGCCGCCAGGACGATCACCCACCAGGGCTGGTTGCGCACCGCGAACGCCATGCCGAACTGCAGCACGAGGATCAACGGGACGAACAGCCCGGTGGCCGGGGTACGTCCGAAGAGCTTCTGCACCTGCGGGTGGGCCTTGAGGATGGCCTTGGTCCGACCCGGATGCGGCTCGGGGCCCTGGACGACCTCGTACTCCGTCGGAGCTGGCTTCGACATCGAACCTCCCGTTTCCCGGTGCAAAAACAGGAGGCTCCTATCGTCGGACTGGAGGGCAAGTCAACGTTGACTGCTTGACTGCCCCCCGTGCACCCGCTCAGAAGGCCTCTTCGGGTACCTCCATGAGGTCCAGCGCGCTCTGCTCCACCATGCGCGCGGCGTGGGCGATGTGGGGCAACACTTCACGGCAGAACCACCGCGCCGAGGCCAGTTTGCCCGCGTAGAAGGCCTTGTCGCCGGGGTTCACCTTGGTGCGCTCCAATGCCACGGCGGCGTGGCGCACCAGCAACCAGCCGATGACGACCTCCGCCACCGACATGAGCACCCGGTTGCCCTGCATGCCCGCGTGGTAGAGCGACTCGCCCAGCTTGCCCATGAGCGCCCCGAGCATCGTCTCCAGGCCCGTGAGCGCCTGGCTTAGCGCGGCCCGCTCCGCCTCCAACTCCTTGCCGCCCAGCTCCGACTCGGCCGTCTGCCGCACCTGGCTCAGCAGCCCCTGGAGCGTCGCGCCGCCGTCGCGCGCCAGCTTGCGCAGGATGAGGTCCAACGCCTGGATGTGGGTGGTGCCCTCGTACAGCGTGTCGATCTTCTGATCTCGGATGTACTGCTCGATGGGGTAGTCCGCCAGGTACCCCGAGCCGCCGAAGCACTGGAGCGATACCCCCAGCAACTCGAACGCCTTCTCCGAGCAGTAGCCCTTCACCAGCGGCAGCAGCAAGTCGTTGAGCGAGTCCAGCTCCGCTGCCGCCAGCGCCCGGTGGCCGCCCTTGATCTCCACCTGATCCTGGATGGAGGCAGTGAAGAGGGCCAGGGCGCGCATGCCCTCGGCGTGAGCCTTCTGCGCCATGAGCATCCGCCGCACGTCCGGGTGGTGCATGATCGTCACCCGCGGCGCGGACTTGTCCCGCCCGGCCAGCAGATCCGCGCCCTGCTTGCGCTCCTTGGAGAACTCCAGCGCGTTCAGGTACGCGGTGGACAGCGTGGCCATGGACTTCATGCCCACCGCCATGCGCGCCTGCTCGATGATGTGGAACATCTGCCGGATGCCCTCGTGCACCTCGCCCAGCAGCAGGCCGCGCGCCGGCTTGCCGTCCCCGAACGTCAGCTCGCACGTGACGGAGCCCTTGATGCCCATCTTCTTCTCGAGATTGGTGCACACCACCCCGTTGCGCTCGCCCAGGCTGCCGTCCTCGTTCACCCAGAACTTGGGGACGATGAACAGCGACAGGCCCTTGGTGCCTGGCCCCGCGCCCTCGGGCCGCGCCAGCACCATGTGGATGATGTTGTCCGACGCGTCGTGCTCCGCGCTGGTGATGAACCGCTTCACGCCTTCGATTTCCCAGATGTCCCCACCGACATTGCGGGCCGTGGCTCGCGCGGCGCCCACGTCGCTGCCGGCGTCCGGCTCGGTGAGCACCATGGTGCCAATCCACCGCTTCTCGTTGATGTGAGGCAGGAAGCGGCGCTTCTGCGCCTCGGTGCCCAGCCGATCAATCACGTGCGCGACGAGCGTGCCCAGCGTGTAGAAGGCCACCGCTGCGTTGGCGCCCACCAGCAATTCGAAGGTGGCCCAGCACAAAGTGGGCGGCGCCCCCAGGCCTCCCATGTGCTGCGGCAGTTCGAGCTCCGGCATGCCGGATTCGTAGTAGGCGGTGATGGCGCGCTTGAGCAGCGGAGGCAGCGTCACCTGCCCGTTCTCCAGCACCGGAGGCGTGTGCTCGGACTCGCCGAAGCTGGGCGCCACCTCGTTGAGGCACACCTGTTGGACTGTCTCCAGCGTCTGCCGCGCCGCCGTTTCGTCGATGTCGCCGAAGGCGCCCTTGCCCAGCGAGGTGTTGCCGATGTCGAGGAACTCGAAGAGGTTGAACTGAAGGTCTCGCAGGTTGGGCTTGTAGTGGTTCGGGGACGACATCAGGCAGGCTCCTGCGCCGGTCCGGGATCAGGGCCGGCGGCTGGGGATGAAGGGCCCCAGGCTACCGTGTGTGCGCAGTGACGGCGAGGTTCCCCACCGCCCCCATCCAGTTGCGTCCCCAGAGGGAGCGCTGGCGTCCATTTACAGTGAAAATGAGATTTTCTGGAATTATTGGTTGCGCAGCTTAGTAGAAACCTTCATATAGCTGGACTGAAAACTTGCAGCCGGATGCGAGCCCTTTCTGTGGATCGGCCCCCGTTCTCGGGCGCTCGCCTGGCCAGGGATTCCCACTCAATCCCGGGTGGGCTTTCAGGAGGCAGGAGCCCCATGACGCGGGTGAACCCACGCATCGAGCCAGATCAACGCAGAGTCGTCAGCCCCCGCGGACGTGCTTCACCTTCCGCGAGAAGCCGTGGAGCCCTGTCCTCGCTGTTCACCCTGTGCGCGGTGCTGACCGCCTGCGAGGCGAGCCAGCCCGGCGAACTCGAGAAGACCGTTGCTCCTACGAGCGCCAGGAGTTCCTCCGCCGCGCTGGAAGCGTTGGCCGAGAGCCCGGTGAGTCCCGTGCCGGTGGCCAACGCTTGGGAGCCACACTCGGCGATCGCGGCAGGCAATGGCATCTACCTCGTTGTCTGGACGGAGCGCTCCAGCCAGACCGGTGGTGCGGACATCCTGGGTGTTCGCATCAACGCCTTGGATGGCACGTCGCTGGATGCCAGCCCTCTCCCCATCGCCACGGGCCCTGTCGATCAGACGGCGCCCGCGGTGGCCTTCGACGGCAACAACTTCCTGGTCGTCTGGGAGCAGAACACGCAATACGGCGACCACTTCATCCACGGGACGCGCGTGAGGGCCTCGGATGGAGCCGTGCTGGATACACCCTTCGTCATCAGCCACATCCCTGATGGGCGCTATGGCACCTATCCCCAGAATCGGCCCGCGGTGGCTTTCGATGGGACGAACTACCTGGTCATCTGGGAAGGCGTCACCCCACGCTCCACCATCTACGACTACGCCTTGGCCATTCAGGGCACCCGCGTGAGGGCCTCGGATGGGACATGCATCGAGTCCACCCGCTTCATCATCGCTGCACCTGTCGGAACCATCGACCTGCCACTGGGGGTTCGTGCCCGCGTGGCCTACGCGGATGGGAACTACCTGGTGACGTGGGCGAAGGATGGGAACCTCTTGGCAGCCCGTGTCCAGGCCCAGGATGGCCAGGTGCTGGACACCAACCCCATCACCGTATCGTCGTCTGGCAGTTTTCCGGCAGTGGCCTCCCGGAGCGGTGAGTTCCTCGTGGTGTGGTACGGGGGGGCCACCCTGCGGGCCCGGCGTCTGAACTCCTCGAGTGGCGCTCTGCTGGATTCGACGGACATCGTCGTGGGCCAGAACCCCGTAGGGTTGCCCGAGGTCACCTTCGACGGGCAAGACTATCGGTTCATCTGGGAGAGCGTGCGCGGCGGCATGGGCCTCAAGTATGTCGCCTCGCAGATGTCGACGCAGGGGACGGTGACGGCGGGTGCGGAGGTTGAGCTCTCCAACCTGTCCATGAACACGGCCCTGGAGCGTGGGGCGATCGCCGCGGCGGCTCCGGGACTCGTGCTGACGACCTACTACGAAGCGGATCCCGTGACCTCGATGACTCGCACCATGCGACGGGTCCTGAAGGAGCCGCAGGCGTGCGAGTCACAGGCTCCCACCCTCACGCTCACCGGTGCCGCGGAGCTGACGTTGGAGTGCGGCTCGGGCCCCTACAACGATCCGGGCGCCCAGGCTGTCGATGGGTGCGGCAGCTCGCTGGTGGTGCGTGGGTACAACACGGGTCACGACTCGAGCGGTCCGGGCCCCAACCCGAGCCTCGAGGGCACCTACCAGATGTCGTACGCCGCGTGGGGGGCCAATGGGCTCACGGCGACCGCGTCGCGCACGGTGATCGTGGACGACCGGACGGCCCCGACGCTCACGCTCCTGGGCTCGGCGACCATGACGCACACGTGCGGCAGCCAGTGGGTGGATCCGGGCGTGACGGCGACGGACGCGTGCTACGGGAACCTCACGCCGCAGGTGTGGAAGACCGGCGAGGTGAATGGCTGGGCGGTGGGCACGTACACGGTGACGTACACGGTGACGGACAGCGGCGGCAACAGCGCCACGCCCGTGACGCGCACCGTGAACGTCGTCAACTGCCCCTGGTAGTGAACAAGACGGACACTGCCTGTCCCCTCTCCGTGGCACGGGGAGGGGACAGGGCGTCGCGGGTGCATGGTTCTCCTCGCTGACTGCCTGCCCAATGAGGTAGAGGGGACGGCATGAAGAGCGCACAGGAGTCCCTGGACCATCTCAAGGAAGGAAACCGCCGGTTCGTGAATCACCTGCGGAGCGCCGAGGTGATGATGAGCCAGCTCCGCCGAGGCGAGCTGGTGAAGGGGCAGAAGCCCTTCGCCATCATCCTTGGGTGCTCGGACTCGCGAGTGCCCGCGGAGATCGTCTTTGACCAGGGGCTTGGAGACCTGTTCGTCATCCGCGTCGCGGGCAACATCGTCGCGCCGTCGCAGGTGGGCAGCGTCGAGTTCGCGGCCGAGGCCTTTGGCACCCGGCTGGTGGTGGTGATGGGGCACACGCTCTGCAGCGCCATCGACATCACGCTCAACGTCATCGACAACTCGCAGGCGCCCATCTCGCCCAACCTGCACTCCATCGTGGACCGCGTCCGGCCCGCCATCGAGGGACTGGTGCACACGGAGCTGGCCAAGGACCGCACCCGCCTCATGCGCGAGGCGGTGCGCGCCAACGTTCGGGCGGCGGTGAACCACCTGAAGCACGGCTCGCGCATCCTGGAGCGGATGGTGTACGAGGACGGGCTGCGCGTGGTGGGCGCGGAGTACAACCTGGAGAGCGGCGAGGTGGACTTCTTCCAGCTCTGAGCGGGCTCACTGCGCATCAGAGCCAGCGGATCCACTCGCGGACGAGGGCCTCCAACGCTGCTTTCCTGGCAGCAATGTCCTTGCCAGCACCGAGCGTCACGAGACAGCGGTCCTTGGCGAGCCACTCCAACAGCCCGGCAGGATCGTCGATGCGGATCCCCGTGGTCGCGGTGGCCTTTACCTTGGCGCCCATGTGGAAGACCAGCTGAAGGCGGTCCGTGGAGCGGAGGTGGAAGGTCGCGAAGAAGTCCGTTGTCCGAAAGCTGGGAGCCTTCCATTTGATGGCCTCGCGGATCGCGGGATCGGCGCCGAGGATGATCTTCCGGACGGCCTCGATCTCCTTCTTCAGAGGGTGATCCAGTTCCTCCAGAAAGGACACGACGGCCGGATCCGTCTGCGAGCTGTCGGGCCCACCCTTCGTGGTTCGCTTGGTGGCGGGTTCACCAGACGAGCGCTGAGGGGACGCGCCCTTTTTAGTCCTTACGCGCTGCTGGGGCGGCTTCTCGGGTGTGCGTTTCATGTTGGCGGAAGTCTCCTTCGAACTATTGGCCGCGTGGATGGGTCCCATCCGGCGGGGATATTTCAACCGGACAGAGGGCCTTCTTAGTTTGTGCAGCGGTGGCGGTGCTCATCACTTCCCCGTGTCTTGGAGTTCTGCACATGCACAAACATCGTTTCATGCTCTCCCTCCTGGCGTCCGTTGCCACGCTCTCGGGAGGCTTCGCAGCCCCCTTCGCCGAAGCTTCCCCTCCTGCGGCGGAGTGGAAGGCTCAACTCCCCGGCGTCTATCGCTTTCGCCTGGGGGACTTCCAGATCTCGGTCCTGTCGGACGGCAGTGTTCCCCAGGACCTCCACGCGCTTCTGACTCGGACCACGCCCGCGGAAGTGGACAAGCTGTTGCAGCGTTCCTTCCTGAAGAACCCTGTCGAGGCCTCGATCAACGCCTATTTGATCGACACCGGCTCGCGCCTGGTTCTGGTGGAGACCGGCGCGGGCTTGCTGTTCGGGCCCGGCTTGGGGGGCAAGTTGATCGCCAGCCTCGCCGCTGCGGGCTACCGGCCCGAGCAGATCAACGACATCCTGATCACCCACATCCACGCGGATCACTCCGGAGGGCTCGTCGATGCCACGGGCATGGTGTTTCCGAACGCCACGGTGCATGTCGGCAAGGCCGACGTCGACTTCTTCCTGAACCCCGCCAACATCGGCGCTGGAGGGTATGACCGGAAGTACTTCGACGGGGCGGTCAAGACCGTGGGGCCCTATATGCGCGCTGGCAAGGTCAAGCCCTTCACCAGCGCCGGGGAGATCCTGCCAGGCATCACGGCGATTCCCACGCCGGGCCATACGCCGGGCCACAGCTTCTATCTGATCGAGAGCCAGGGGCAGCAGCTCGAGGTGTGGGGCGACATTCTCCACTTCGCCGCCGTGCAGTTCCCCAAGCCGTCGGTCACCATCGTCTATGACGTCGATCCGAGCGCTGCGGCCGCGCAACGGGCCAAACAGTTCTCCTTGGCGGCGACCCAGCGAAAGCTCGTGGCGGGGACGCACCTGCCCTATCCCGGCATCGGCCACGTAAGGGCGGAGGGGAGCGGATACATCTGGGTGCCGATCGATTACTTCGATCGCGATAATCGGTAGGTCCTTCACGGTGCTCAGGTCTGGCGCGCGATCTGGAAGAGCCGCTCGCGCAGCCAGGCGTGCGCTGGATCTTCCTGATTGCGGGGATGCCAGAATGCCGTGAGGGTGATCGGGGCCAACTCCAGGGGCGGCTGCACGAAATCGAGCTGGCGCGCGAAGCGATGGACGAAGCGGCTCGGCAGGGTGCTGATGCAGTCGCAGCTGGCCAGGATCACGGGCGCCAGGGCATAGCTCTGGATGGACACCGCCACGCGGCGCTGCCGGCCGAGCGAGGCCAGCGCCGCGTCGACCACGCCTGAGAATCCACCTCCATCCGAGGAGATCATCAGGTGGTCCAGGGAGCAGAAGGTGTCGAGGTCGATGGGGCCTTTTCCACGGGGATGGCCCTTGCGCTGAGCAGTCAGGAAACGATCCTCGAACAGCGGGCGGCGGAGCAGATCGCCGCCCACCGCGTTGTCGGGGAGACCGATCGATACATCCACGGTGCCTTGCTCGAGCTTCTCGAGGATGTCACGACCCGGTTGGATGAGGGCCATGCGAGCCGCGGGCGCGGAGGCCAGCAGCCGTGGGACGAACCCGGGCATCAGGATGGCTGCGGGGTTGTCATGAATGGCGATGACGAAGGTTCGCCGGCTGCGCCTGGGATCGAAGACCGGGGGGCCTTCCATGATGCGTCGCAAATGGGCGAGCGCATCGGCCAGAGGTTGCTGCATCTCCGCCGCGCGCGGAGTGGGCACCACGCCCCGCCCATGGGAGGCGGGGACGAAGAGCGGATCCGCGAACAGGCTCCGCAGTCGGCTCAGGCGGGCTGAGAGTGCCGGCTGGCTGAGCTTCAGCCGCGCCGCCGCGTGCGTCACATTGCGTTCTTCCAAGAGCGCCTCCAGTGCGAGCAGGAGGCGGAGGTCCACCTGGCTGAGATCCATCAGGTAATGATGCAGATCTTCAAGCCGAACGCCTCCGTTGACGCACTGGGATTCGAGAGCCTCGTCACCCTCCGTCGCTCTTCGTCACCTTTCGACAGTCCTCGACGATCGACGTCACTCAGAGTGTCTGTGCTTCCGGCTTCATCAAGGAATTCAAGCTGATACGGAAGTCCCGCTTCCTGGCACGGACCCTGCTGATGGGCCGTGCATCCGGGTTCAGGCACCAGCGCCTGTCCTCCGGCTCTCTGAAAGGAATGCATGATGCACAGGCTCATCTCCCACGCTCTGGCCCTCCTCACCGTGGTTGGCACGTTCTGGGGCGGCGCGGCGCACGCACAGAGCTTCACCTGCGGTCCCTACGCGTTCACGTACGAGGTGCGCTCTGGCACCTCTGTCGTCGGCGTCCGCTGCGTGAAGGTGGTGGATGATCGGTCCTTCACCTTCTACGGAGAGGGTCGCTGGGGCGCCACCGAGTATCGGCACCTCGGCTATGCCATCGGCGACATCTTCAACGGGGGAAGGAACTTCCGCGGGTGGTCCGCGGACATTTACGGCAATGGAGAGGACACGGCGGGCTTCGCCAACGGCACGTTGACGCTCACCTCGACGGCGCCCATCAGCTCCGGGCCGGCCATCGTCCAGGTCCGCGGGGCGTACACCGAGGACTGGTATCGCTCGACGAGCAACGTCGCGCTGGGCTTCACGCGGCTGCCGTTTGACGTGCGGTACTGTGGCGGCAACCTCGAGCAGATGTGGGTCCCCGCGATGGACGGGAGCTACCACGTCCGCTGCCTGCTGCACGCGGATGGTCACACCAACGAGCCGGCCGCATGGTACGGCGCGGGTTATCGCAGCACGTCCCGTTACGAGCACCTGGGCACGGCCATCTTCCAGTGGGATGGGCCTCGGTGGGGCTCGACGGATCTGTGCATCTCCGGCGCGCACTACTGCGGCTACACCAACTACGGCTCGCTGGGCCTCGCGCGGCAGTCGGACACGAGCATCATCGTGACCGGCGCCTGGGGTGAGCACTGGCTGAGGTTCTGAGCCTCGCTCGGGCCATCAATTTCTTCTTTCGCCTGGGGAGGAGGGTTAGACACGCGTTCTCACCCTCTCCCCAGGAGTTGACGATGAAGCACCTCTTGCCCCTCCGACGCCTTTCCTGGAATGCGCTCACGCGTCGCGGGCTCATGCGAAGCGCACTCGCGGCAACCCTTGCGGGGGTCTTGCTCTCGGGGTGCAGCCTCTTGCGGAACCAGCCTCCGTCCTCCGGCTGGTACGCGAGCTGGGCCGCTGCCCAGCAGGACTACAACGAACCGTTTCCCGCACCGCCGCCGCCCCTCTCGTTCAACAACCACACGGTCCGGCAGATCCTGCACATCTCGATCGGTGGAGAGCAGGTGCGCGTGCGCTTCAGCAACCTGTTCGGCAAGAGCTCGCTCAAGATCGATGGCGCGCACATCGCTCGCTCCGCGGGCGGTGCCAGCATCGCGCCGGGCACGGACACCGAGCTCAAGTTCAGCGGGAGCACGTCCGCGGAGGTCGCTCCTGGAAGTGAGCTGTGGAGCGATGCCGCGGCGCTCGAGGTGAAGCCGGAGGACAACCTGGCGGTGAGCGTGTTCCTGGCTTCGGAGACCCCTGTGGCGACGGTGCACTCGATCGCCCTGCAGACCCAATACGTGGTTTCTGGCAACGCCCTCTCCGCCGAGAACCTCGCCCAGCCTGAAGAGCGAGCCTCGTACTACTTCGTCTCGGGGTTGGATGTGCAGCGCAGCGCCCAGGCTCGCGTGGTGGTCGCCCTCGGCGATTCCATCACGGATGGGGTGGGCACCACCCCGAACACGAATCACCGCTGGCCCGACATCCTGTCTCGCCGCCTGCAGGCCGATGGGAGCGTGGGCACCGTCAGCGTGGTGAATGCGGGCATCGCCGGCGGCCGGATCCTCACGGATGCCATCGGCCCGAAGGGCGTGGGCCGCTTCGACCGCGACGTGCTGGGCCAGAGCGGCGTGAGCCATGTGGTCTTCGTGCTGGGAATCAACGACATCGGCTTCCCGGCCTTCGTGCCCGACCAGGTGGTGACGGTCGAGCAGATGACCGCGGGCGTGCAGTCGATGATCGACAAGGCCAAGGCCCGAGGCGTCAAGGTGCTTGTGGGCACGTTGCTGCCTTTCAAGAACGCGCAGGCGGTCGGCCGGCCCTATTACTTGCCGGAGTTCGAGGCCAAGCGTCAGGCCTACAACGCCTGGGTTCGCTCCAACCCCGGTATCGATGCGGTGATCGATTTCGACAAGGCATTGCAGGATCCCGCCGACCCACTGGCCCTCCTGCCGGCCTATGACAGTGGAGATCACCTGCACCCGAGCGACAAGGGCGCCGAGGCGATAGCGAACGCCGTGGAGCTCAGCTTGTTCAAGGTCGCTCCCTGAAATCCAGCTCAGGGAAACAGGCCAGCGGGCACCTGTCCGCTGAGCCTCATGAGCTGAAGTTTGAGGATGGCGGCGACGCTGATTGAATCGGTGATCTCTCCCCGCTCCACCATGGCGAAGGCTTCGGAGAAGGGGAGACGCCGCACCTGGAGCTCCTCCGTCTCCTCCGGCTGGGCCTGCGTCTTCGACAGGGACCACGCGAGGTAGCAGATGCTCAGCTCATCGGTGACGCTGTTGGACAGGTGCATCCGCAGCAACTCCTGCCAGGAGCCGGCCACGAGCCCCGCCTCCTCTTGAAGCTCGCGCTTCGCCGCCAGCAGGGGATCGTCGCCCAGTTTGCCGCCGCCCTCCGGAAGCTCCCAGCTGTACCGGTTCAGCGGGTAGCGGTACTGCCCCACCAGCCACGTGTAGCCCTCCGCATCGATCGGAAGCACTCCGATGGCCAGGTTGCGGAAGTGGACCGTCCCATAGATGCCGGGCCGACCCTTGGGGTTGAGCACCTGGTGCTCCGTCACGCGGATCCACGGGTTCTCGTATTGAACCTGGGAAGAGAGCGTGGTCCACGGGTTGCGCTCGGCGTCCTCTGTCATGCGCCTCATCCTGGCATGTAGGCAGTCATGACTGACGCAGGAACTCGATACTCAAACGACACATGTAAGCCTGGAGGAGCGTCTCTTCACGCCCAGTAGACTGTCTTGTTACTTCTCGGGTAATTCTTATAGGTCGCGATTTCCTCACTTGACGAGAACATCCAGATAGAAAGACTATCCGCGCTGCCATTCCTGCCCTGATTCAGGGGCAGGGTTCAAGTCCTGTCCTGCAGCCAAGAAGCACGAAGGAATTCGTACTCAGCGAGGAGTTATGCAGACGAAGACGAATGAAGCGCGAGGCCTTGGAAACAATGCGGCGTTCCCTGCCAATGCCATGCTCGAGGGGCAATCCTCGGGAACCGCATGGCTGAATGACTGCGGCAACCTGGCGCAACTCCTTCTTCGTCAAGCCGTCCATGCCCCTCGCGCGGGCGCCATGTTCTTCTCGGGCGCGGCCATCGACGACTCCACCCTCTGCTCGTACCCTGAGCTCGCGATGGAGGCCCGCTGCATTCTGGGAGGGCTGCGTGGCGCCGGGCTGCAGCCGGGCCACAAGGTGGCGCTCCTGCTCCAGCGCCCCCAGGACTTCCTCCCGGCCTTCTGGGCCTGCATCCTGGGAGGCTTCGTCCCATGCCCCCTGACGATGCCGCGCGGTGACGCGGCCCAGAAGGTGGCCCAGCTGTCCAACCTCTCCCGGCTCCTCGAGGGGCCCTGCCTCGTCACCACCCGGGAGCTTCAGCCCGAGCTGCCGCCGGTGGACGGCGTGTCCGTCGTGGCGCTCGAGACCCTGCGCGAATCCCAGGCGGATTCGACGACCCATCAGGCCCGCCGGGAGGACCTGGCGTTGCTGGTGCTTACCTCCGGCTCCACCGGCAACTCGAAGGCGGTGATGCTGACGCACGGCAACCTGCTCGCGTCCATGGCCGCCAAGATGGAGTGCCAGAAGCTGACGCCCGAGGACGTCACCCTGAACTGGATCTCTTTCGACCACGTGGCGGGTCTGCTGGAGTGCCACATGCTGCCGCTCGTCGCGGGCGCGATTCAGCTCCACGTCGAGTCCCAGTTCATCCTCGATGCGCCGCTGCGGTTCCTGGAGCTCATCTCCCAGTACCGGGTCACGATGACCTTCACGCCGAACTTCCTGCTCGGCCACATCAACAAGGAGCTGGCCCAGGCCCCCGAGCAGATGTCGTTGGATCTGTCCTCGCTCAAGCACATCGTCAGCGGTGGCGAGTCCAACGTGTGCAAGACGGCGGAGGCGTTCCTGGATCAGCTGGCCCGCTTCGGACTCTCCCGGGGCGCGCTGTGGCCGGCCTTCGGCATGACGGAGACCTGCGCCGGCAGCGTGTACTCGCGCGAGTTCCCCGGCTGCGACGGTGGCCTGGAGTTCGCCTCGCTGGGGTTGCCCGTGCAGGGGATGCAGCTGCGCATCGTCGACGCGGAGCTGGAGGCTCCCGTGCCGGACGGGACGGCGGGCGAGCTCCAGGTGCGCGGGCCCATGATCTTCCGTGGCTACTTCAACAACCCGACCGCCACCCGTGACGCCTTCACCCCGGACGGCTGGTTCCGCACCGGTGATCGCGGCGTCCTCAAGGACGGCCGGCTCTCGCTGGTGGGGCGCAGCAAGGACAGCATCATCATCAACGGGGTCAACTACTACAGCCACGAACTGGAGGCGGTGCTCGAGGAGATCGAGGGCGTCGAGAAGTCCTACGTGGCGGCGTTCCCCATCCGGCCCAAGGGGGCGGACACGGAGCAGCTCGCCGTGCTCTTCGCCACCAGCGTCCCCAAGGAGGACGAGGCAGAGCTGCACCGCCTGCTCATCTCCGTCCGCAACCGCGTCATCCTCCTGTGGGGGTTCCGCCCGGCCGTCGTCCTGCCGCTGCCCAAGTCCGCCTTCCCCAAGACGAGCCTGGGGAAGATTCCGCGCGCCCAGCTGCGCAAGCGGCTGGAGGGTGGGGAGTTCGCTCCGGATCAGACCTGGATCGCCGAGATGACGTCCCGGCAGCTCGGCGGCTACGTCGCGCCGCAGGGCGAGTATGAGACCGCGCTGTGCCAGATCTACGCGGGGCTGTTCGGGCTCGAGGAGAAGACCCTCAGCGCTACCGCCAACTTCTTCGAGATCGGCGGCACCTCGCTGGACGTGCTCCGCCTCAAGGCCCGGGTCGAGCAGCGCTTCGGAGTCACCCAGCTGCCCATCCTCTGGCTCATGCAGCACCCGACCGTGCGCGAGCTGGCCAGCCGCCTGGAGCAGCGCGAGCGGCCGAAGGCTGGCACCTACGATCCCATCGTGCCCTTGCAGCTCGGGGGCACGAAGACGCCCCTGTTCTGCGTCCACCCGGGCGTGGGCGAGGTCCTGGTGTTCGTGAACCTGGCCAAGTACTTCACCAACGAGCGCCCCTTCTACGCGCTGCGCGCCCGGGGCTTCAACGAGGGTGAGACGTACTTCACCAGCTTCCCGGAGATGGTGGATTGCTACGCGCGAGCCATCCGCGCGAAGCAGCCCAAGGGGCCCTACGCCCTCGCGGGTTATTCGTACGGCGGGGCCGTGGCGTTCGAGATCGCCAAGGTGCTCGAGGCCCAGGGGGAGCGTGTGGACTTCGTCGGCATCTTCAACCTGCCACCCCACATCAAGTACCGGATGAACGAGCTGAACTACACCGAGGGAATGCTCAACCTGGCGTTCTTCCTGGACCTGATCAAGAAGTCGCAGACCGAGGAGCTGTCCAACCTCCTGCAGCCGCTGTCGAAGCAGGAGCAGCTGGACTACATCATGAAGATCTCCCCGAAGAAGCGGCTCGAGGAGCTCGATCTCGACGTGAACAAGTTCGGAGCCTGGGCGGAGCTCACCCAGTCCCTGCTGAAGATGGGGCGCGAGTACGAGCCGAGCGGCAGCGTGCGGTCGCTCTCCGTCTTCTACGCCATCCCGTTGGCCGGCACGAAGCAGGACTGGCTGAACAAGCAGCTCAAGCAGTGGGATCGCTTCGCCCGGGAGCCCAATCGTTATATTGACGTCCCTGGTGAGCACTACACGCTGATGGGGGCCAAGCACGTGTCGAGCTTCCAGGCCATCCTGCGCAAGGAACTCGAGCGCGCCGAGGCCCGCAGCAAGGCGTGAGCCACCTGCATTGCCGCATCAAGACTCCACCATTTCGAGAACGAGACTCACACGATGGCACAGTCCGATACCGCTGTTACCGCTGAGCGCAGGCAGTTGATGGATATGATCTTCAACTGTTGGGGCATGCAGGCCGTGGGCGAGGCTGCGCGCCTCGGCATCGCGGATCAACTCACCGGGGGGCCGAAGAGCAGCGACGAGCTGGCCGCGGCCACGGGCGCCAACCCCGACGCGCTCTACCGGCTGCTGCGCTCCTGCGCCAGCGTGGGCGTGTTCACCGAGCACGAGGGGCGCCGCTTCTCGATGAACAAGTTGGCTGAGAGCCTGCGGACCGACATCTCTGGCTCGCTGCGGGATTTCGTCATCGCGCAGCTCGCGCCGGCGCAGTGGCTGCCCTGGAATCACATCCACGAGGCGGTGATGACGGGCGCGCCCATCACGAAGAAGGCGCTCGGAATGGAGATCTGGGACTACTACGCGAAGAACGCCGAGGAGGGTGCGCAGTTCGCCCGAGCCATGGGCAACGTCTCCGCCATGGTCTCCGCCGACGTGGTCCGGCTCTATGACGTCACCCCGTTCAAGAAGATCGTCGACGTGGGTGGCAGCCAGGGCGCCCTGCTGCGTGCCATGGTCCGCGCGGCCCCGAACGCGCGCGGAATCCTCCTCGATCTGCCGAACGTCATCGAGCGCGCGCGCCCGGTGATTGCAAAGGAAGGGCTCGCCGATCGCATCGAGCCGATCGGCGGGGACTTCTTCAAGGATGTGCCGGCGGGCGCCGATCTCTACGCCATCAAGTCGGTTCTGCACGACTGGGGTGATGAGCAGTGCGAGACGATCCTCCGCAACTGCCATCGCGCCGCGCCCCCGGGGGGCCGGCTGCTCGTGGTGGACATGATCCTTCCTACCAAGCCGCCGCCCTCGTCGCTGGCGAGCGTGGACCTCAAGGTGCTCATGCTCCTGGGAGGCCGCGAGCGGACCGAAGCGGAGATGGTGGGGCTGCTCACGCGGACGGGCTGGCGCGTCGAGCGCATCATCCCCATGCCGGAGCTGTACAGCATCGTCGACGCCGTGCGCGTCTAGCCGCGGAATCCACGTCAGGAGACATGCAGTATGGATTTGCAGCTCAAGGGAAAGCGGGCGCTGGTGTTGGCCTCGTCGCGGGGCCTGGGGTTCGCCATCGCCAAGGCGTTGGCCGCCGAAGGGGTGGACCTCTGCATCAGCTCACGCGGCGGCGAGCAGCTGGAGCAGGCCGCGAAGCAGATTCACGAGGAGACGAAGGCCAAGGTCGTCTGGGAGCCGTTCGATCTTCGCGCGCCCGAGGCTGCTCCGGAGTTCATCAGCCGCGTGGCGCAGAAGCTGGGCGGGCCGGTGGAGATCCTCGTCCACAACACGGGTGGGCCGAAGATCGGGCCCACGCACACCTTGACGCTGGAGGACTGGCGCGAAGGGTTCACCATGGCCTTCCTGAGCGCCGTGGCCATGACCCAGGCGGTGGTGCCGGGAATGAAGGAGGCGGGGTTTGGCCGGATCCTCACCGTCGCCTCGCTCGCGGCGATCCAGCCCCTGCCCGGCTTCGTTCAGTCGTCGGCGCTGCGGTCCGCGGTGGTGGCCTACTTCAAGACGCTGTCCTCGGAGGTGGCGGCTGCCGGAATCACGGTGAATACGCTGCTGCCCGGGATGCTCGGCGACGGGGGCAAGAGCAGCGATGACAAGGCTCACAGCGAGGCCCGCGCCCGGGCCGTGGCGATGATCCCCACGGGCCGGATTGGCAAGCCCGAGGAGTTCGCGGCGCTCGCGGCCTTCCTCTCTTCTCCTCACGCCTCCTACATCACCGGAGCCAACTTCTCCGTGGATGGAGGCATGAAGAAGGCCGTTCACTAGGCCCGGTCCTGGCTCCAGGAGCGCACTGACCATGGATGCACAGAAGCTCGATGAGATGTATCGCGCGGTTCCTCCGTGGGAGCTCGGCCGTCCGCAGAGGGCGTTCCAGGAGCTCTTTGACAGCACCCCCTTCCAGGGCCGGGTGCTCGACGCGGGCTGTGGCACCGGCGAGCACGTGATGGAGCTGGCGCGCCGTGGCGTGTCTGTCACCGGTGTGGATCTCTCCCCGCTCGCCATCGAGCTGGCGCGCAAGAAGGCGCGGGAGCGGGGCCTCGTCATCGATCTGTTCGTCGGTGACGTCTTCGAGCTGCCTGCCTCCGCGACGCGCTACGACATCATCATCGACTCGGGCCTGTACCATGTCATCGGAGCGCCCGAGCGCTACGTGGAGAGCCTGGCCGCGGTGCTTGTGCCCGGGGGGCGTCTCCATGTCCTCTGCTACAGCGACCGCGAGCCCCAGGGGCCTGGGCCGCGCCGCGTGTCTCAGGACGCGCTCCAGGCCTCTTTCGCGCGGGGTTTCCGCCTCGACGCGCTCCGCGAGGTCCGCTGCGAAAGCCACAACCGGCAGGACGGCGGCGCTCACGGCTGGCTCGCCAGCTTCACGCGGCAGGCCTCATGAGAGCGCACGCTCTGTCCTCTCAGGATCTCGGAGTGTTCGAGAACTCCGAGTTCAAGGGGCACGCCGTCTTCAGCCTGGGGCAGCCCTCCGTGGTGAGGCCGGACAACTTTGGCCCCATCCACGTCTTCAACGACGACTTCCTGTATCCGAAGTCGTTCGTGGGGATGCACCCGCACGCGAACACCGAGGTCCTCACGGTGGTGATCGACGGGTTCGAGTCCCACAAGGACAACCTGGGGTACTCCCAGGAGCTCCACTCGAATGCCGTGCAGCTCATCAGCAGTGGTTCCGGCATCTACCATGCGGGCGGGAACCTCTGGAACGACAAGACCTCGCGGCACCTGCAGATCTGGATCGCGCCGAAGGCGCGGAACACCAAGCCAGACATTCAGCTGAAGTCGTTCGAGCCCGCGCAGAGGAAGAACCGGTGGCAGCTGCAGGTGGCGCCCTCCACCGAGGACAACATCCTGAGCCTCAAGCAGGATGTCTGGTGTTATCGGGGGAGCTTCGAGGCGGGGAAGTCGGCTCGGCATACGCTCCGCAAGCGCGGTCACGGAGTGATGCTGTTCGTGCTCGATGGGCTCATCGCCTTTGCCGGAAAGCAACTCCAGCGGCAGGACACCCTGTTCGTTGCCGAGACGGATGCTCTCGAGCTGGAGATCAAGGCTCCTTCCGATTTGTGGCTCATGGAGACGGTGCTTTGAGTGTCTCACCTCACGGGTACTGGCCCGTGAGGCTCACCGCGTTCCCGTTCAGATAGGGGCGGCAGTCATAGCTGGTGCAAGGCATGGGATGGCGGCTCACGCTCCTGGGGTAGGGAGTTCTGGAGCCGCCAGGGGCAGTTCAAGGGTGAACGTGGCGCCTTGACCTAGCCCAGCACTGGCGCAGGTGAGCCGGCCCTTCATCTCCTTGGCCGACACGGCGCTCACGTGCAGGCCGAACCCATGGCCTTCCTTCTTCGTCGTGAAGCCCTGGGTGAACAGGCGCGGCAGGTGCTCCGGGGCAATCCCCACGCCGTTGTCGCTCACCTGGACGAGCAGGTGCTCGCCGTCCGCGGTGAATCCGACGCGGATGCGCATGCACCTGTCCTTCCCCTCGCTGCCCTCCAACGCGTGCCGGGCGTTGGTCAGCAGGTTCATGAGGATCTGCATCAGCTTGTGGCGATCCGTGACGAGGGAGGGCACGTCGGCGAAATCGCGCTCGATGCGGATGCTCGCGCGCTCGAAGGACGTGGCATTCAGGCGCAGCGCCTCGTTCAGCAACTGCGGCACCGAGAGCGCCTCCACGGCGCCGACGGTCTTCGCGTGCTTCTGCTGCATGCTGACGATGGCCTTGATGTGCTCGATACCCTCGGCCAGCGAGTCCGCCTCCTTCACGAGGGCCTCCTGCTCCGCGTGGAGCCCCTGGGCGAGCGCCTCGAGATAGGCCGGGAGTTGCTGGCCTCGCGCATCCGTGGTGAGGAAGGAGCCCAGCTCGTGCGAGTGCTCCTTCATCAGCGTGGCCGTCCTTTCCACGCCCGAGACGCGCAGCTTGCGCAGCTTGTCTCCGATGAAGTGGGCCGAGATGTTGACGCTGTTCAAGGCGTTGCCCACATTGTGGAGCACGCCCGTGGCGACCTCCGCCATGCCGGCCTGCCGGGAGACATCCACCAGCGTACGGTGCATCTCGGCCAGCCGTGTCTCCGCCTCCTTGCGAGCCGTGATGTCCCGCGAGAACAGGACGATGCCCCTGGGCACTCCGTTCTCGTCGAGGATGGGGCTCAGCGAGGTATCCAGCACGACCTGGGATGGACCCTCCCGGCACTCCACCTCGAACCGCAGGTGCTGGCCTTGGAGCACCTGCTGAAAGCGTTCCTCCCACACCTGCCGGATGCTCGGCTCCGCCTCCGCGAAGAGCTGTTGGCCGACGACAGGCGTGCGGCCGGAGAGGGGGCGGAAGTGCTGCTTCATCGCCGTGTTGACCACGAGCACGCGCCCTTCCTCATCGAGCGAGCACATCATGCCGTCCGTGCTCTCGAAGAGGCTACTGAGCTTGCGCTCGGAGTCCCCGAGTTCCTTCAGGGCGCGCTCGAGCGTCTGCTGTGCCGCGTTCTGCACACCGCTGTTCACGGCGCCCAGCAGCCAGATGCTCAACATGGACAGCGCGAATGCGATGAGGAGCACTCCGCGGAACCCGGGCACGGGAGGGATCTCCCGAAGGCCTGTCTGGGTATCGATCAGCCAGCCAATGATGAAGGGGGGCAGGAGGGCGAACAGCGCGAGGAAGAGTCCCTTGCGAGGGCCCAGCAGGTACACGCCGACGGCGGGCACCAGCATGAACGAAGCATGCGTGCTGGCGTAGGCATTCCGATAGAGGGCCAGGGTGAGGGAGACCTCCCACAGCATGCTCGCGCAGAGGACGAACGCTGGGATCGTGAGCGTCCGCGCCCGGCGCAGCAACAGCAGTGCGCAGGACATGCCCAAGCAGCCGGTGATGCCGGGGATCCACCAGAGCCATGCGCCAGCGGGAGCTGGCAGCAGCACGGTGTAGAGCAGGTCGAACAGGAGCAGACCGCAGGTGGTGCCAGACAGCACCCGGGCGCGCGTTCGCTCCGCGAGCGGAGCCCGCCGCAGGGGCTCCGAGATCAGGAGATCGATCCATCGGAGCGCCCTGGACCGGAAGATCTCGAGCGACCCTGGGCGCCCCTGAGGGAATGAGTGGCCGTGGATGCGCGGTAGGACACGAGGCATGGCGGTGCTGCCCTCCACGGGAAGAACAGGACGCGCGCAGTATCTCCTTGTCCCCTGTGCTCAGGATGCAGGGCGGAGCGGGCGAACGCTCGATTGCCAACGCTGGCCGAATGGGAACGCCGAACTCCTACCCTCGGCTGTCCGGGAAGTCGATCGTGACTCGCTGGAAAAAAGAGGACGAATTTCCCAGGTAAGGATTGGCGGGGGGGACGTCTCCTCCATGCGGCGCGAATGGAACGCGACGCGATGAGGAGGACGTACCAAATGTTTCGGAGCCAGAAGATCGTGCGCAGGGCCGGTGTCACGTCCGCGCGACTGAGCGCTGGGGTGACGAGGAGCGTGAGCGTCTCGGTACTGCTGGGAGCAGCGCTACTCACAGGGTGCGGCGCGGCGGGGAATGAGGCCCTTGAGGAGGCTGCTGCCGAGAACTCCTGGGAGACGGAGCAGGCGGCGCTCGTGGTCTCCTGTGGAGACAACGTCGCGTTCAACAAGCCCGTGACGTCCAGCGGCTACTGGTCCACGGGAACGCCGGACAAGGCTGTGGATGGAAACGATGGCACCACCTGGCAGACGGACCTTTCCACCGGGGCCTGGCTCCAGGTGGATCTGGGCGCGGCTCGCTCCATCTCCCGGGCTCGGGTCATCTGGGGCTGGGACACCAACTACGGAGACTCGTCGGACAGCCTGCTGGAGGGCAGCCTGGATGGCACTTCGTGGGTGCCGATGAAGACGGTGACGCACACGGATGCGGACAACCGTACGCCCCAGGATGTGACCTTCCCGGCTGTCTCCGCCCGCTACGTCCGCTTCCGCGCGACCCGGTGGAACGGGGGCTGGGGACACCTGAACGAGATCCAGCTCTATGAGAACCTGGCGCGCAACAAGCCTGCGACGTCCAGCGGTTACTGGTCCACGGGAACGCCGGACAAGGCCGTGGATGGAAACGATGGCACCACCTGGCAGACCGACCTCTCCACCGGGGCCTGGCTCCGGGTGGATCTGGGGACGCCGCATGACATCTCCCGGGCCCGGGTCGTCTGGGGCTGGGACACCAACTACGGGGACTCGTCGGACAGCGTGCTGGAAGGCAGCTTGGACGGCACCTCGTGGCTGCTGATGAAGACGGTGACGCATACGGACGCGGACAACCGCACGCCCCAGGACGTGAGCTTCCCGGCCGTCTCCGCCCGCTACGTCCGCTTCCGCGCGACCCAGTGGAATGGGGGCTGGGGACACCTGAATGAGATCCAGCTCTACGGGCAGGGCGTCTGCACGGCGGCGGCCGCGACGGCCACCTATGATGCGACGCTCCAGGTGCCGCGATGCTCCGGGAGCTTCTCCACGTGTGACTCAGGCTCGCTGCTGACTGGCCGCGCCGGCCTGGGCCCGGAGGCCAACGCCTCCAACACCCTCTATGGGAGTTGCGCGGATGGCACCAACGGTACGTTCCACTCGGACGAGTCCCTGGACCGGCTGGTGGTGTCCTCTGTGGATGGGGGGCCGCTCACCGCGGGGAAGCTGGTGAAGGTCTCCGCCACCGTCTGGGTGTGGAGCGCCGCCAATGACTTCCTGGACCTGTACACCACCAGCACGGCCCAGCAGCCTTCGTGGCAGCTCCTGGGAACGATGAATCCCGTGGCGAGCGGGCAGCAGACGCTGGAGGCGACCTACGTGCTGCCGGCCGGAGGGCTCCAGGCTGTCCGTGGACAGTTCCGCTACACGGGCAGCGCCACCCCGTGCAGCACGGGCGTGTTCGACGACCATGATGACCTGGCGCTCGGGCTGGAGTGCCCCACGTGGTACGCGGACACGGACGGCGATGGCTTCGGAGATCTCTCCACCCAGTACGTCTCCTGCACCGTGCCCGCGGGCCACGTGTCCAACGGGAGGGACAATTGCCCCTCCACGGCCAACGCTGATCAGGCGGACGTGGACGGGGACCGGGTGGGGGATGTGTGCGTTGCGCCTCGTGATTGTGGAGACCTGGCCGAGTCCAACCTGATGCTGCGCTGGACGTCCTGGGCCTCCGACAACGCGACGACGACGCTGAGCGCGCTTACTGGGAGCCAGGTGTACCGGGGCTCCAAGGGGCTGCGCGCTGTCACCCAGGCTGCGTTCGACTTCGCCGTTCGCTTCACGGCGCCTGGCAGCAGCGTGATGGACGTGTCGGGCTACGAGCAGCTGCGGTTCGCCGTGCGTGGCCTCAACACCACGCCCGTGGGCTGGCAGGGGAACTTCCCCGTGGTGGTGCTGCAGGATGCGGCCGGCCTGCGGCGGACCTATACGCCCAACCAGCAGTTGCTCACCAAGGACGGCACCACCTGGACCGCCATCACCCTCCCTCTCGCTGGGAACTCCACCTGGAGCGTGTCGGGGAGCGCGGTGGACTTGCACAACCTGCGGCAGGTGGAGGTCCACGCGGATACGTGGGACTCTGGCTTCACGCTCGATGTGGATGGCATGAGCTTCGAGCATCCCCAGACGGTCTGCCCGTAGCCGTGAGCTCCGCGTCTCGGTTCGACAAGGACCGAGAGGAGTTCTGAAGCTGGCGTGCCCCTCTCGGAACTCGAGGGGGGCACGGCTCTGCGGTCCTACTCATGCCCCGATTAGTTCCTCCTGCGCTTGCTTCGGCTCGTCTTCCGGGGCTTCGCTACGGGAGTGGTTGCCTGGGGGGCACTCTTGTTCCGTCGACGAGAGGTGACGAGACTCTTTTGGCGGCTCGGGCTCGGCTTGGCTCCGGGAACGACGGAGAGGTTCTTCTCGAAGAAGGCTTTGACCACCGTCATTGCGTTCATCAGCGCGTCCACGGGTCCTTGACCAAACACCGGATCAACTCCAGGGCTGTGTCCCTCGATCAGGATGGGGCAGTACCAGGCTCGCGCCGGAGGATGGTGGGTAGGACGTCCCACGATAAGCCTTGAGGTGCGTCGTCGTCCTTGTGGCGTGACGTACTCCCAGAGGTCGTCAGCAATGGGATCTTCAATGTGAGCCAACTTCGGACGCCAGTCGTCATCCGGCATGGGGTTCACCTCAGGGATCTCTTGGGGGGCCGAAATAGGCCCGGCAGAACACGACACATGCGGCCTGTCCGCCTCGGCTCACGCCCCAGCAGATGGCGCGAATTTCTTTCTGTTTCTTGGTCTTGTCTGGGAGTGCACTGCAAAACCGCTCCACGGCTGCACTACCGGCATTGCACGCCTGAATGCACGCGAAAGACTTCCATGGGTCCATGGCCTGATCTCCAGGCTCTGGTTTGGAATGCGGGAGAGGCGGACACCCTTCAGGGTTCAACTTACAGAAGGTGGGCTCGTCATCTTTCGATTTGGGAGGCGGTAATGGGGTCGACGGAGTGGAGGGGCCAGCACCATCGGCTCGGAGTTCCTGGTGCCTGGTGCTCTTGGGCCATGGAGTCGGCTGCCGCTGACTTGTAGCTCCGAAGCCGGAGAGCGGAGGGGCTGGCGTGCTCACGCAACTCGACGCGACCAGGAGTGTCAGCAGGAGGAAGGAGCAGCACCGGGAGATCATGTTTGCTGAAGATCTCGAAACAGTCGCGACAGGCGCCGCCTGAGCCTGGGTAGCGGACGGCGCCCCTGTTGCGAAGGTGCTCAGTTGCAGCCCTGGTTGGTCAGGAACGTCACGCCACTGTTCTTCTGGGCCGTGCCATTCGTGCCGCCGTAGTCCACGTTATCGAACGAGAGGGAGATGTTGGCCCCGCTGGACTGGTTGGTGATCTGCATCGTCAGCGTGTTGGGGATGAGCGTGGTGCTGTTCGAGTAGTTCGCGCCGATGTAGTAGCGCAGCCGGCCCGCGGGCAGCGACGCGCACTTGGCCATCTTGTTCTCGAGCGTCACCCAGTTCCCGCGGTTGAAGTTGGCATCCTGAGGCACCAGGTTCGCCCGCTTCCCCCAGCCACCGAGCTGCGAGCCGATGAGGTGCCCTCCGTCGTAGTCGTTGCTGGGATTGGCCGCGTCGCCCCACTGCCCCACGCTCGTCTGGCAGGAGTCGTTGCGCGCCTCGGCGGCGATCGGCGGCAGGTACGAATATGCCCGGTTCGGTCGGCCCGAGCCTTCGATGTAGTAGTACTCGCCGTTCAGGCTGTGCCAGATGTTCCGATCGCTCGTCGGGAAGTACTGCGGGCAGTCGGTGATGAGCGCGGCGTTGACGCCCGTGGCACCGCGGAGCTCCATCTCCTGCTGGAGTTCCTCTGGAGTGTGGAGCTGGAACCCGACGCCATAGGGCGCAAGAGCCTGCTGGATCTCTGCCTCCGAGTGGCTCTCGAAGAAATCCATGAGGCCGCTCGGCCCACCGAAGTCCCGTTCGATCTGACTGGCGAGCCCGTCACCGCCGAGATCTTCCTGGGGGGCTCCACAACCGGCGAGACACAGACCAAAAACCGCGACAACGGACAACGAGTTCATGGGGCGCATCCATCGCTCCTTGCTGAAGGGGGGTTGCATGGGCGTGTTGCGGTCCCAACGTTACTCGCGATTCTTGAGAGTCGATAGAAAACGGGTGCCGCGCTGGCTGACGCTGCAGCAGCAGTGCGCCGGGACCCGGGGTGCCTCAAGACCCGGGTTTGCGCCGCCACCAGGAGATCGTGGCGAAGGTGGCGGCTGCGAGGAGGGCGAGCCAACCGCCGATGAGCCAGACGAAGGCGCGCCTCGCTTCCATCACGACGGTGAGCAGATCGACTTCGCCGACGTTCCAGAACACCCATTCGCCCGCGACTCTCGAGGCGAGGAGCGGCGTGCCCGTGAGCAGCACAATGATTCCGTCGCCGGAATCGGGATCGATGCGCGCCGCAGTGTTGGTGGGCGCGTTGTTGCCGTCATGGCCGATGACGAAGCCGCCGGTGTCATTGGGTGCGTAGAGGACGAGGCCGAGGCCCCAGATGGGGAAGCCGTAGCGATGCCCTTCGGGGTGGCGCATCAACCGCAGCGTTTCGGGGCGCAACACGTCGCGTCCTTCGGGCTCGCCTTGGGGGCCGGGCCTGTGCGCCTGGAGGAAGCGCGTGAGGTCGTCCGTGGATGTATAGAGCGAAACGGCGGCTGTGGCCGTGAACGTGAAATGCGTCGCTTCGAGTCCGTCGGAATCGTAGCTCGCGGCGACGTGTGGGCGCGTCGCGTCGTCGAGCACGAAGGTCGAGCCTGTCATTCCGAGCGGGACGAGCACGGCGCGGCGCATGTAATCGTTGAACGGCTCGCCTGACACTTCCTCGATGAGCAACTGCAAGAGCGTGTAGCCGCCTCCGGAATAACGCCAGTCGGTGCCAGGCTTGTAGCCGACTCGCACGGCGCCGGCAGCGCCGGGCGATGCATCGGCCGCGCGCGTGAGCGACTCTTCAAGAGATTGGATCGGGGCACCGGGCGGAAAGCCCGCATAGCCAAGGCCATCGGTGAAGCCCGCAGTGTGGCTGAGCACGCGGCGTAACGTGACCTGATCGTTGTACGGGCTCTCGGGCAGGCGCCAGCGCGTGAGATAGCGCGAGACCGGCGCGTCGAGCTCGAGCTTGCCTTGCTCGACGAGCGTCATCACGCCCCAGGCCGTTATCCATTTGCTGAGCGAGGCGACCTGGAAGAGCGAAGTGCCGTCGACCGGAGCGCCGACCGATTGGAAATGAGTCGCAGCGACGTGGCCCTCTTCGATGAGCACGAGCGCCGCGTTGCCACGGCTCTCCTTGTCGAGCTTGGCGCGGGCGGCTGCGGCGAAGGCTTGTGTGTCACCGCGCGGTGCGACAGGCGCTCGGCCCCAGCCGTGGAGCGCAGCGGCGGAGACGAGGCCAGTCCACGTTAGAAGCGCAACGACCGTTACAGCGGCGGTGAGAACGATGCGGCGCATGAAGCGCGAACTTGGCACGCCGCAGCGTCCCCGTCATCGCGATGCCAGATCAGAGCGGCCTGCTCATTCGCAGCAGTTCGTAGTCCCACCCTGCTGTCTCGTAGAGCTTCCTGGCGCGCTCGTTTCCCGGGAAGACGGCCAGCGTCAGCCGTTCGCAGCGCTGCTCCCGCCCGAACTCATCAGCGAACGCGAGCAGCCGGCGTGCGTGGCCGCGCCCCTCATGCCCCTGCGCCACCGCCAGATCCGAGATATGGCAATTGCGACCGCCGCTGAAGAAGTCCTCCATCACCAGCAGGTGGATGAAGCCGGCTCGGGTGCCATCGTCTTCCTCCAGGATGAAGAAGAAGGAGTTTGCCGGCCGCTCCTCCACGTGGCGCTCGAGGTCTCGGCGGATGCCGGCCTCGACGACCTCCCTCGTTCGGCCCAGCGGCAGCGGGAAGTCAGTAAAGCGGTGGGTAAGCCCGAGGATGAACGCGGAGTCCGAGGAGGTGATGGGGCGGATGTGCATGGCCTGGTACGGGACGGAAGCTGGCTCACTCTCTAGAGGTCTTCAGGGGTTGCGCAAGTCCTTCCGGTGCCCTTGCACCTGACGCAACGTCAGGTTGTACCGTACGCCGGCCATGAAGGAACGAACGACGAGTCGACGACGCTGGCGGATCGGCGACCTGGCGGCTGCCACCGGATTGACGGTGCGCACCCTTCACCACTACGAGCACATCGGGCTGCTGGGGCCCGCGGCGCGGACAGAGGGGCACCAACGGCTCTACGACGAGCACGACGTGCGCCGCCTCTACCGCATCCGCGCACTGCGCGACCTGGGCCTGTCGCTCGCGGAGATCGGCCGCACGCTCGAGAACGACAGCGCCGCACTCGGCGACGTCCTGCGTGAGCACCTGGCCCGCGTCGACGCCGAGCTTCAGCGGCTCGGGCGGCTTCGCTTGCTCCTCGAGCGCGCGTGCGCACAGGCGAATCGCGCCGTCGAAACCGACGACTTGCTCGCCACGATCGAGGCGATGTCCCTGGTCTCTCGCCGCATTGACGCGCGCAGCACGAACGGCCGTCCACCCGACGACGCTGAGTCCCGCTGGCGAGCGCTCGGCCACGAGCTTCGTGCCTGCATGGATGCGGGAGACGCACCTTCGACACCGCGTGTCCGTGCCGTGGCCCGCGAGGCGCTGGCGCGGATGCACGACTTCGCCGGCGGCGATCGTGCGACGTTGGATGCGCTCGCGCGCCTGCGCCAGGTGGCTCCACCCCAGAACCTCGCCGGGTGGGACCCCAAGTTGATGCGGTACCTCCACCAGGCCCTTGCCAGCCTTCACGAGACGGAGAACGAACCATGCTGAACGAACTCATCGCTCACCACGTCGGTCCGTCACACCTGGACATTGCTTACGAGCGGCTCGGCAATCCGGCACACCCGACGGTCTTGCTGGTGATGGGCATCGCTGCCCAGCTTGTGCACTGGCCGCTCGGGTTCCTCCAGGCGCTCGTCCAACGTGACCTGCATGTCGTGCGCTTCGACAACCGCGACTCGGGACACTCCACGCACCTGCGTGAGGCCCCGCCTGCCAACCTGCCCGCGGCGCTTGGGGGCGATCTGTCGTCGGTCTCGTACACTCTCTCCGATATGGCCGCTGACGCGGTCGGCCTGCTCGACGTGCTGCAGGTGGACGCCGCTCATGTCGTGGGGGCCTCGATGGGGGGCGCGATCGCGCAGACCCTGGCGATCGAGCACCCGAAGCGGGTGCGATCGCTCACGTCCATGATGTTCACGACCGGCGACATGGCTGTCGGGCAAACCCATCCCGCGACTCTGAAGTCGGTGTTCGGAGGACCTCCGGCCCGCACGCGCGAGGAGGTTGTCGCACGCGCTGTGCGCAACATCGGAACCGTCGGCTCTCCCGCATTCCCGGCCGACGTGGCCGATGTGGCCGAGCGCGCCGGGCTCGCGTACGACCGCGGCTACGACGAAGCCGCGATCGCGCCCCAGGCTGTCGCGACGGTCGCGTCCGGCGACCGCACCCGGTTACTGCGCACGCTCGACGTACCGGCGCTCGTGCTGCATGGGCTCGCCGACACGATGTGCGATCCCAGCGGCGGCCGAGCCACGGCAGCCGCTATTCCCGGTGCCGAGCTCGTGCTCATCGAGGGAATGGGGCACGATCTCCCTCGTGATTTGTGGTTGAGAATCGCCGACCACATCGCCTCGGTCGTGCGGTCCGGAGAGGCACGGGCGGGGCGCCCATAACGACTCCTTGCCCGCGCCCGTCTCCGCGTTCTCCTCCTCGGAGCCAGGGGGCGATCAACGCCCCCCAGCCCCGAGTGCCTTTAGTGGGAGAACATCTGCACGAAGGAGTCAGGGTTGCCTTGCAGCAGGTTGCCACCGTAGTTGCCGTAGACGGTGCCGCCCATGTAGTAGTTCCCACTGGAGTCGATCGACAGGCCATAGGCGAAGACATCCTTGTCGACCCCGCCGAGGCTGGCGGTCGGCTGCTGCACCACTCCCAGGGCGTTGCCCGCCGTGTCGTACCTCACGACGAAGGCATGCGACGCAGAGCCCGTGCTGGCGGGATTGGCTGCATCCCCGAAGGCGAGTCCTCCCGCGAAGACTCCATTCGAGTTGATGACCACCGCCGTTCCCCAGACAGTGGAACCGGAGCCGAACTGCCGGGTCCACTGCTTGGTGCCCGCCGAGTCATACTTGGTGAGGAAGCCATTGGGGCTCCCGGTGGGGTTGCCGTCGAGATCACCACCGGTGTAGCCCGTCACGTAGAAGTTCCCCACGGCATCGGCTGCCGCGCCATACGCCCAGCTGTTGGTGCCCGCCGCGCCGAGCAGCCGCGTCCACTGCTTGACGCCGGCCCCGCTGTACTTCGTGACGAAGACATCCTGAGGACCGTTCCGGACGACACCGTCCAGATTGCCCGTGGTCCACCCGGTGACATAGACGTTGCCCGCGTCATCCGTGGCCGCGCGCCTGCCCACGGTGTACCCACCCGCGGCGCCCAGTTGCCGGGTCCAGAGCTTGATGCCGTTGGTGTCATACTTGGCCACGAAGAGATCCGAGGATCCGGTGAGCGTGTTGCCATCCAGTCCCTTGGTCACCGTGCCGACGACAAAGGAGTTGCTCGAGGGATCCACGGCGACGCCATAGGCCTCCGTGCTCCCGCCTGCGACTCCGAGCAACCGCGTCCAGTGCTTCACGCCGGTGTAGCGGATGTTCGTCACCCAGGCGTCCGCGCCTCCCACGGGCGTGTTGCCGTCGATTCCTCCACCGCCGTAGCCCACCGCGTAGATCTCCTCGAAGGTCCGGTTGATGGCGATTCCATAGGCCACGGCGGCTCCAGTCGGCGCCCCGAGCGTGTGGGCCCAGAGCAGGGAGCCGTTCCAGTCGTAGGCGCGGACGTACGCATCCATCGGTCCGACCATGGGAGTGCCGTTCACGGCGCCCGTCGTCATCCCAGCGATGTAGGAGCGTCCCGCCGAATCGCCAGTGAGGGCCATTCCCTGCGTCCAGGCTCCCGAGGCACCGATGGTCTTCGTCCAGTCGGGCTGGCCCGTGCAACCCTTGAGCTCGACGCCAGACAAGGAGATGACCTCGACACCGGTGCGCGCGTCATTGTCGTCCGTGAAGTTCAGGCGGTACTTGCCGTACGCGCCTGGCGAGGTCACCGTGAACTCGCGTTGCTCGAACCCCGCCCAACCGGTCTGGTTCGTGCGGGTATCGATCGCCGTCCAGGCACTGCCAGTCCAGGCCTCCAGCGTCCAGTTCTTGGGGGCTCGAGAGGTGAGCGAGGGGCCATTGGCGAAGCTGAGGACGTAGCGGGTGATGGTCTTGGCCCCGTCGAGCCACTCGTAGCCGATCTGCGCGGGCGTCTGCCTCACCGTGGAGATCCACATCGAGTTGCTGTTGTCGAAGGCCTGCCAGGCCTCGTAGGTCGCGTCGTAGGCTCCCGAGCGGCTCACGATGCCGCTGGGCGTGGTGGCACTCGTCATGACCGGGACCAGATTGACGGGGCTGGTGCACGTGAGTGCCTGCGAGATGCTCCGGTTCTCGATCTCCGTGTTCGCGGCTGGGAGCTCCTCTCCCTGGCACCCAGGCGCGGACGCCAGGATGAGCGAACTCGCCAGACAAAAACCGCTCAAGGACTTCAGGATCTTCACAACTCCTCCATGGGTTCGTGTGCGAAGTGCACACGCGCTGTGAATACCGGCTCACAGCCATCCAGCGTGGAGGGATGGGACGAACCTGCCGCGGCGAGGGACGAACCTGCTCCCGTCAGGGACGAAGAGAGTCACCTGGGGGCGCTGCTCTCCGGCTCATCCAGGGGCAGGCCGCTTCGGAGCGCCGTGACCTGGGCGTGCGTGTCGGAGAGGTCAGGATGTGAGGAGACGAAGGCATCAAACTGCTCCACATTGGCGCGAGCCTCCGCGAAGCGACCCAGCTCCGCCAGGGCCGTGACCTTGGCTCGCCAGGCGAAGACCACCTCCTGGCGCACCTCGACGTTCGGATCCTTCTGCCAGGATTCGATGATCGCATGGCAGACGGGGAGGCTCTCCTCGAGCAAGAAGTGCTCGACCAGCCTCTCGCAGCGTTTCCTCACCCAGTAGCGACTTTCGGCGGGGACGAGTGGGCCCTTTCGCATCTCTTCCTCCATCCGCGCCTGTGCCGCGGCGAGCTCGCTGGGGGCACTGCTCCTGGCTTGCTCTATCTCGCGGAGCTCCAACAGCAGACGGTTCGCTTGGACTTCCATGGACGTGTAGTAGACGCTGCTGGGGAACTCCCGAAGGAAACGCTCGGTGAGCTGGAGCGCCTCTTGCCGTTGGTGAAGCCTCCAGCGCGTGGTGGCGAGTTGAAGCAGCGCCTGCTCGCGCACCGTGGCAGAGAGCTGTTGCGCGGGTGGGAGTTGGAGAATGTGCTCGGCGTCCCGCAAGAGTCCCCACCAGCTCTGGGCCGTGAGGTGTTGGGCGAAGAGCTGGAGCGCGGCGGTCTCTCGGTCCGTGGAAGTCCGTGTGGTGTCGTCGATGACGTCTCGGAGCCGGGACTGCTGTGTGTCGAACGCCTGCGCTGAGGTCTGCCGATACTCGCGCAGACGGGCCGTCGCGGAAGCCTCTTCCACCTGCGGCTCCTTCCGCGCCTGTTCTGCGCGGATGGGTGAGAGCGGAACTTTCAAAGACGGGGCGCTGACGGATGCAGGCGGCGAGGGGGAGGGTGGCTCGGAACGGAGTGCGATGGCCAGCACCCCCGGAAGCGCCAGGCCGGCCGCGACCAGGAGCGCGTGACGGAGGGACAGGGAGGCCGTGGCGGGCCGGGTCCCAGCGCTCGCTTCCTGGCGAGCCTCCTTCAGAGGGCGCTCGGCGGCGGAGTTCGTATCTCCTTTCGGGGGGTGGCGCGGGTTCGTCCCGTCATCTCCTGGCGGTGAGCTGGGCTTCAAGGCGTTCTCGGCAGGGCTGATCTCACGGGGCCTTCAGTCTCCGCCAGAGTGGCCTCGATTCGGAGCGGAGATTTCGCCAGGCTGTGGAAGAGTGACGACGTGAGCAAGGGCCCGCAGCAGGTTCTTCCCCCATGGCAGGTGTGGGCGATTGGCACCAGCGCCGGTGTTCTGGCCGCGGTGCCCTCAGCGCTTCGAGACTATGCGGTCGAGCCCCGGGACTTCCTCTTCAAGCTCTCCCTGCGCCTCGTGCCTTATAGCGTGTGGGCACTGCTTGCCCCGCTCCTGCTGGCGCTCTTCCGGCGAGCGCCCCTCTCGGGCTCGCGCACGCACTACCACCTCTCGTGGCTTCTCGGAGCAGGGGTGCTGCTCTCGCTGGGGCACGTGCTGCTCACCGCGCTGCCTACCGGGCTGTTTCTGCGTTGGCAGGGGCTCGAGGGCTGGGAGGCAGGTCTGCGTCTCCTCCTGGTGGACCGAGGTGCGGCCAGCTTCTTGGAGTATCTGGCGCTGCTGACCGTTCACCACCTGCTCGCCTCTGCCCAGCGGCTTCGCGAGCGGGAACTGGCCGAGGCTCGGCTTGCGGTACGGCTTGCGGAGTCCCGTCTCCAGACGCTTCGCTCTCAGCTCGATCCCCACTTTCTCTTCAACGGCCTCAATGCCATCACCGGACTGGTTCGCACGGGGCGAGGAGATGAGGCGACTCACGCACTGGTGGAGCTGGGACAGTTGCTGCGCTCGAGCCTGGAGGCTCGGGAAGAGCTGGAGGTGACGTTGGAGGAGGAGATGGAGTTCGTGAAGCGCTACCTGGGCATCGAGCAGCTCCGTTTCGGCGAGCGGCTCCAGGTGGAGATGGAGTTCGAGGAGGAGGCTCTTCGGGCGTTGGTGCCGGCGTTGGTACTGCAGCCACTGGTGGAGAACGCCATCCGCCATGGAACCGCCCACGGTATCGGGCTGGGGCGGGTTTCCATCCGGGCCGCCCGCGTGGGCCACCAGCTCCAGCTCGAGGTACGCGACACGGGTCCAGGGCTGGGCAAGGGAGGCACGCCGGGTACGGGCATCGGGCTGGCAAACACCCGGGCGCGTCTCCAGCAGCTCTATGGCGAGGCGTCCTTCCTCACCCTCTCGGACGTGGAGGGGGGAGGCGTCTGTGCGCGGGTGGTGCTGCCCTACGAGCCGGCCTCCGGCGGTGCGCGAGAGGTGTCCGGTGCGTGAGGGGAGTGCGCCACCGCGCCGGCTGCGAGTGCTCGTGGTGGACGACGAGCCACTGGCGCGCGACAACCTGTGCAGCGTGCTGAGCAAGGCTCCGGACGTGGAGTGGATCCGCGAGTGCGCGAGCGGCCAGGAGGCCATCGCCGTCATCCGCACGGAGCCTCCGGACCTTGTCTTCCTCGATGTGCAGATGCCGGGGTTGGATGGATTCTCGGTCATCCGAGAGGTGGGGCCGGAGCGCATGCCTTCGGTCATCTTCGTGACGGCGCACGATCGGTATGCGGTGCAGGCCTTCGAGGTGAACGCACTCGACTACGTGCTCAAGCCCTTCCACGGCGCGCGGTTGCTCCAGGCGCTGGAGCGAGCAAGACAGGCGCTCGATGACGGTCGAGCCCGGGAGCTCATTCAGCGTCTGTCGGCGCTCCTGGCCGGGCACGCGGCTTCCTCACCCGTGCCTGCGGCGCCACCTGCCACCGGTCCCCTGGAGCGCCTCGTGGTGAAGACGGCGGATCGGGTGGAGCTCGTGCCGGTGGAGCAGATCGACTGGTGCGAGGCGGAGGGCAACTACGTGGTGCTGCACGTGGGGGCAAAGAGCCCGATGATTCGTGAGACGCTCGCGCAGGTGGAGCAGTGGTTGGATCCGCGCCGCTTCGTGCGCATCCATCGCTCCACGCTGGTGAACCTCGACCGGGTTCGACACCTCGAACCCGGGATTGATCGAGGGCATGTCGTCGTCCTGGTGGACGGGACCCGGTTGCGTCTCAGCCCCGGGCGCAAGGCTCACATCGAAGCCCTGTTGAACCAGTCCATCTGAGGAGCGAGCGCGACGGTACAGTCACAGTCCCAGATCGAATTGTCCGGAGCCTTGCTGCCGCGGAGTCTCCGGCCGGGGAGCGCGCTGCACCCTGTCGGGTCGCCAGACACCATCTCGTGCCAGGGTGAAGCGCTCGCGCAGCTCGGGACGGAAGTCCTCGGCCAGCAGTGAGAAAGGGGTTGCCTCCGGGCATTCCAGGGGTTCGACAGGGAGGACCGCCTCGAACCACCAGCCGATGGTTCCTCGCCACCAGGGCTCACCCCTGAAGGCGCGCGAGTCGTTGCAGATGGTGGTGACCTCGGCGAGCCGTGCCACCGCGAAGATGCTTCCCGCAGGGAGGCCGTCCTCGGCCGGAACGTAGAGGCCGAGCCGTCGCTCCATGAAGGCAGCTCCCTCCACATCCCAGGTACTTCCCACGTGCAGCGCCACGTACCGGCCCAGCGCCTCGACGGGTGGGCGCAGGGCATGAGGGCGCCCTGCTTCCGTGTAGGTGAAGAACAGCACACGGCATCCGCGCTCGAGCACGGCCCAAGGCCAGGGACGGGGCAGGGTGAGGATGTAGATGGACATGAGGCGCCTCCCGCCACTCTAACGCAGTTGGCGGGAGGGCTTGCAGCGCCCCCAGCCGCATGACGGCCGGGGGCTCGAATCCGGTCAGAGGAGATCAGCCGGACTCGGGACGACGCTGGAGCGCTTCTACGGCTCGAGGCCTCCGGCCAGCGTGCCGTTCTGGTAGACGCTGATCTTGAGGTTCTCGCCGTAGGCCGTCTGGCCGTCCTTGAACGAGTAGTCATCCGCCTCGTTGAAGTTCGTCCAGTTCGACTTGTTCACACGGAGCTGGATGTCCCCCGTGTCCTGGCCCGCGGCCAGAGTGCCGCTGCGGAAGCTGACCTCCAGGTAGTGGCTGGCGCCAGGCCGCGGGGCAGCCAGTTCCACGAACTGGAAGCTCAGGTTGGCGCAGCCCGGCACCGCCCAATCGCAGGCGATCTGAAGGGAGGTCGGGTCCTCCACCGTGAAGTAGTACCGGGCCTTGACCTCCGCCAGGTTGACCGCCGTGGTGCCACCGTTCTTCACGCGGAGGTGGGGCTTGATCTGGTTGTTGCCCGGGGCGCCATTGTCTCCGTCGCGGTAGAGGACAGAGAGCGGCCCGGTGCTGACGTTCTGCGTCGTGGCCGAGGCCTCGTTCGATGCGGCGGACTCGACGGAGGAATTGAAGGCCGTCACCTTGAAGTAGTAGGCCGTGTTGGGCGTCAGGCCCGTGTTGGAGAAGCTGGTGGTGAGGCTGGTGCCCACCAGGTTCGTCGCGGTCACCGCCACGTTCGCAGAGGTGGAGCGGTAGACCTTGTAGCCAGTCGCACCCGCGGCGCCCGTCCAGCTCAGGTTGATCTGGCTGTAGCTGGTCGCAGTGGCGAGCAAGCTGGTGGGCGCGGACAGGACCTGGCTCCCAGGAGTGCCCGAGACCGCGCTGGTGTTGACGCTCTCGCCGTGGCTGTTGGACGCGCTGACCACGAAGTAATAGGTCGTGCCGTTGGTCAGCCCGGTCTGGGTGTAGCTCGTGCCGGTCACGGTGGCGATCGTCGCGAACGGTCCGCTGCTGGCCGTGCCCTGCTTGACGGTGTAGCTTGTCGCACCGAGCGCGGCGGCCCAGCTGAGAGCGACCTGCTGGTTCCCCGAGGTGGCCGTCAGGCCCGTCGGAGGAAGGGGCGGATCATTGTCGCCTTGGGTCAGCGGGATGGCCGGATATGCGTTCTGCACCAGCATCGAGAACTGCTCATGGAACCAGTGGCCAGACAGCGGAGCGTTCGCCAGTGCCCCGCTCAGCGTGTTGTACTTCGTCGTGAAGGTCGGGTTGCACATCGGGTCCGCGCCCTTGCCCTCGTCGTTCGGAATCTCCGAGCTGGCACCGTCCGACTCGCCGGGCGGCTTGATCCAGACGAACGCATCCAGGCGCGAGGCGGTGTAGCCGCTCGGAGACGACTGGGGCGCTTGACCGATGCCGGTACCGCTCTGGTTGCACCAGAGGCCCCGGTGGGCTCGCCGGTCGACGCGGCCCGAGTCGACGTAGCTGTCGACCGTGCTGCCGGTCGCACCCGTTGGCCGATTGGCTCCGCCCCAGCCATTGCGGGAGGTGTCGATGATGAAGCCAAGGCTGGCCGGCCAGCCCGCGGCCGTGAATCCACTGTAGAGGGCCGCCGCGAAGTCGGTCTCGTCGAAGTGGGGGTTCCACTCGTAGAACTTCGCCGACTTGACCTGCTGCCCGCCAACAGTCACGTTCGGGTCCACCAGGTTCGGCTCCACGAGGGGCGTGTAGTTGGCCGTGTTGGTCACGAAGCCATCGGCGCTGGCCAGCCCCGCCGTCGTCGCGCCCACCACACTGGTGTAGAACGCGATGATCTTCTGGCGGTTGTCGTCCCAGCCCAGCCAGCCAGAGTGGGCAATGTCCATATAGGTGTAGACATTCTGGACGGCGTGCAGCTTGTTCAGGGCGTACTGCGCGGCGGCCACGTAGATGCCGCTGGAGTTGGCCTGGGCGCACTCAGGGTCGCTCAGGTTGGTCACCAGGTTCGGCAGGCCGTCCGGCTCGACGATCGCGATGATTCGGATGTCCTGGTACTTCGGGTTGGCGAAGACGGTCGCGATCGCGTCGACATACTCCGTCTTGTAGCGCTGGAGCCCCGCCGCCGTCAGCGGCAGCTCACCGTTGGACGCCAGCGCGGCGCAGTCGCGGCCCGGCATGTCATAGATGACGAAGATCGCGGTGATGGGCTGGCCAGACGTCTTCTGTGCCAGCGCCAGGTCGAGATGGTCACTCAGGCTCTTGCGGCCGCCGTTCGCAGTGCCGCCATGGATCGCCGCGATGCGATCGAGCCAGACCGCGGTCGGGTACTTCTTGACCGTGCGCATCTTCGCGGCCAGGGTGCTGTCGGTCGTTCTGGCAATCGAGGAGTCAACCAGGGCCGCATAGTCGGGGTTGACGTAAGCAGTCGCACCGTCAAAGGGGTTGTCCACGTGAACTGCCGCGGTTGCGGTTCCTCCTGAGAGTGCCAGGAACAGAAGCGCCAGGGGTGCCACAGCCAGGAAGCGGGTCTTTTGGTTTTGTTGTCGCATACCTTCCCTCTTTGATAAAGACATCCAGAATTGAAGGGGCTGTCATGCCGGAATGGAGCGGCTGGTTACGGCTCGACGCCCCACTTCAAACTGCCGGAGATGTAGCCGGTGGCTTTGTTCCAGTCGGTGTAAGACGTGCTCGTCGGGTTGAAGGAGTAGTCATTCGTCTGCGTGTAGTTGCTCCAATCCGTGCGTGAGAATCGGATCTGGAACTCCGCCGAGGCTCCTGGCGCGAGAGAGCCCGCTCCAGAGTTGAGGCTGATTTCCAGGTACGTGTCAGCGCCTGTCTTCGGCGCCGCCATCGGGACGAAGCTCGCCCTCACGTTGGCAGTGCCAACACTGGCCCAGTCACACCAGAACGCCTGCGAGATGTTCGCGTCGGCCGTGTAGTAGTAGCGAAGCGTCACGTCCGCCAGGTTGAGGGCACTCGTTCCCGTGTTCACGAGCTTGAGACGCGGGTTGATGCTGTTGCCGGATGCGGCGGTCTGACCGTTGAACAGCTGGACCTTGAGGACACCGTCAGGTGTCGACGTCGTGTCGACGATCGAGACCGACAGCACCGGGTCGATCCCCGCGCTGAAGTCGAACGTCAGGAGGGTCGTGCCAGCGGACTGCGTGGCGAGATAGCTCTTCTTCAGGGTGACCGTCGTGCCGGAGACCGTGTAGTCCGTGCCAGAGACGAGGGAGGCCGAACCGTTCTTGATGGCGGACAGGGTGTTGCCGTTCAGCGTCATCGTGACGGTGATGTCCGCCTGGTTCGCCGTCTTCTTGTCGAAGGTCGCGGTGGCCGGAGTGATGGACGCGTCGTTCGTTGTCGCGCCCTGGGTCTCTCCGTAGATGATTCCTCGCCCGTTGGTTCCAACGAAGACGCGCCCATAGACGCGAGGGTCACCCGTGATCGCGCTGTTCGTCACACCGTATTGGTGCTGGTCATCGTTGATGCGAACCCAGGTTCCGCCTGCGTTGTCCGAGCGGAAGAAGCCGCGCACACCGTCAATCTTCGCGGAGGTATAGAGCGCCACGTACGTCTGGCCGGGAGCCGCCTTGCCAAAGCCAATGACGTCTGCCTCCTCCACGTTGGAGAGCTTTGTGAATGATGTGCCGCTGTCCGTGGAGTGCCACAGGCCGTAAACGGTCGTGCTGCTACCGCCTGCGAGCCAGAGGTCTCCCTCGGCGCCAGTCACTGCCTTCAGGTTGCCAGAGGCTGGCAGACCCGCGGCGGCGGTGGGCGTGAACGACGCACCGCTGTTTGTACTGACGTAGAGCTTGCCGTTCGCAAGCGCATAGAACTTGTTCTTGTTGACGCGGTCGGAAACGACCTTCGCGCCTGCCGGCGCTCCGGCGCTCGCGGTCCAAGAGCTGCCGCTCGCCGAGTAGAAGACGCCGACGTCGGAGGTGCTCCAGACGAGCGAGCTGCCGTCGGCGGCCACGGCAATCTGCCCGCCGCCCTTCGTGCCCGCGGGCTCTCCAGACGGGTTGAACCAGTTACTGCCTCCGTCGTAGGAGAGCGCGATGGACTTGCTGTTCGGGTTGGCCGCCTTGTCGGCCTGGCCGACGCGAGCCATGAAGGTCGGGCTGGACTGCGCGAAGTCGATGCTGCTCGTGCTGTTGGGATTCGTGAGGATCTTCGCCGGGGCCTTCGTGAGGTCCTCATGCTTGAAGCCGGACACGTCGCCGACCGCGCTGATCAATGGAGCGGTTCCGGACGGCGGGCTGATCAGATCCAGGACCGCCATTTCCTCGAGGTTCCTGGCCATCACGGTCAGGTTGACCTTCTTGGCTGTCCCCCAGTCCAACAGGTTGTTGGTTCCGTAGAGGGTCGCGCCAGTTCCGTACATCATCCGGTTCGGGTTGTGCGGATCGATCTCCAGGTCGCCGATCATCCATCCCAGCTTGGGCGTGACTTCCGGAGGCTGCGGGATGGCACCGAAGTCGAGCCATGGCGCGGCCGAGATGTCCTGGGTGTAGAGGAGGTTGCGGCTCGGATAGCCGGCCCAGGACCAGATGCTCGTCCAGGTCGCGCCGCCATTGGTGCTCCGGTAGATGTTGGCGTCCGGCCACCAGGAGTTCAGCGCCGAGACCATGACCGTATTGGGATTCGTGCGGTCGATCGCCAGTCCACCGTAGCCGAAGTAGTTGTCGCTGCTCGTGCTCGGGACCGGGCTGATGTTCGTCCAGACGCCGGTGGAGGTGTTGTATTTGTAGACGTCGCCTTTCGTGCCGTCGTACGGGCCAATGCCGTTGTTGTAGGTGATGTAGAGATGGCCGCTCGAGAGCTCCCCATGATGAGGGAGGAAGCCCGTGGGTTGGCCCGGAATGGCCTGCCAGGTTGCACCCCCGTCGGTGCTTCGGTAGATGCTCGTCGCCGTATCCGCCACGCCGACGTAGATCGTCTGCGTCGGGTTGCCTGAGCTCCCCGTGGATTTGTCGAACGTCACCCAGGCGAGACCCATGATATCGCTCTGATAGCTGTTGGATGGGTCCTGTACGTACGTGCCTGGATTGGGGAAGCTTGCCACCTTGCTCCAGGTGACGCCGAAGTCGGTGCTCCGCCACAGGCCGTTGCCGCTGCGAGCCCCGAAATACAAAATGCTGTTCTTGTTTGGATCAATGGCGAGGCGCTCACCCATCGAGCGGCCAGGCATGTTTCCCCCGACATAGAACGGCAGTTGCGTCAGCTGCCACGTGTCGCCCTTGTTCGTCGAGCGCATGATGTAGCCGTGGTTGGGGTCCCACCCATTCGTATACATGCCGGTGGCGATGTAGACGCGGTTGGGGTCGACGGGATCGGTCGCGAGGGCGTCAACTCCCAGCTTTCCCCAGTCCGTCCAGCCGACGGGGTCCTGCAGCGGTATCCAGCTGTTGTCGGCCGGATTCCAGCGGTAGACACCGCCAATATCGGTCCGCGCATAAATCAGATCAGGCGCGCTCTCATTGAAGACAATGCCCGGAACAAAACCTCCGCCTGCTCCGGTCACGACGTTCTTCCACGTGTACGGGACGGACTCCGCCGCGCTGGCCTGGGCCGCGGCGAGCGAGAGCGAGAGACACATCTTCAGGCACAGCTGGAACAAACTGTTGCGTCCTTCAGGCTTCTTCGTCACGACGCTGCCCCCGTTTTGAATGAATGGCTTTGCTTCTCCGGCATGCCTCCTCTGTGGCCTCGGAAAGGCCCGAGCGAGTCGTAACGTTACGATTTTTGTGCGAAAGGAAAGTTGTTACCCAGTCGCAATCAGCGCCTCTCCCTCCAGTCATCGCGCTTCGTACGTACTTCCCCGAGTGAGCTGCCCAGCGCGAGGTGCTTGACCCGCTTGATGTGCCTTTGCTTCCGCTAGAGGCAGTGAGTGGATCGAAACGTTACGAATCTCAATGGCGTCATTAAGAGTCAAGTTACGCAGGAATTCAAGCGAAACCTTTTCTTTCGGGAAATGACTCTCTGCGTCAGTCCAACAATAAGCACTCAGGGGCTCGATCTTCGTTTTGATCAGGGTGATCCGTACCTGAGCTGGGGCGGGGCTCTGGCTGCCTTGGAAGTCAGGCGGACCTGGGTGTGCCATCATCACGGGCACTCATGGCGAGCTCCCACCCCGCATTCCTGAAGCCCAGGCGATGGGCTGTCCTCTCCGCCTACACGCTCGTGGTCGGCGTCAGCCAGATGCTGTGGCTCAATTTCGCGCCGCTGCTCACCCTGATGCAGACCCGGTACGGCGTGAGCGAACTCATGGCCAGCATGCTCGTGCTGGTCTTCCCGCTCCTCTACGTCGTGTTCTCGATTCACTCGGGCACGATGACCGACACGCGGGGCTATCGCTTCACGGTCGGTGTCGGGGCGCTCGGCATGGCTCTGTTCTCATGCCTCCGCATCATTGACTCGAGCTTTGGGTTCCTGCTGGCGGGACAGGTGGGGATCGCCGTCGCGCAGCCCTACGTGGTCAACGGCATCTCCAAGTTGGTCGCGGACTGGTTCAGCGAGGAGCAAGGCGCCATCGCCACCGGGCTCGGGACCATGGGCATGTTCCTGGGCATGGCCGCGGGGATGGCGGCCACTCCCGCGCTGGTCGAAACGATGGGCCTGCGCCTGAGCATGGTCGTCTTCGCCGCCATCTCGGTGGTGGCGGCGATCGTGTTCGCGGTGCTCGTTCACCCCAACACCGGCGTGCCCGAGCAGGGCACGGCGGGTGAAGCCACTGGCCTGCGGCCGCTCCTTGGGAATCGCAAGCTGGTGAGGCTCTGCTGGCTCGCCTTCCTCGGCCTGGGCGTCTTCAACGGATTGACCACGTGGCTGGAGCAGATCCTCGCCCCGCGAGGCATTGATGCGGAGAAGGCCGGCATCATTGGAGGAGCGTTGATCGTCGGTGGCATCGTCGGCTCGGTGATCATCCCCGCGATGTCGGACCTGGCGAAGCGGCGCAAGCCGTTCCTCGTCGCCTGCTCGGCGGCTGCGCTCGCGACGATGTATCCGCTCTGCACCAGCAGCCACTATGGGCTGCTCCTGCTCCTGGCATGCCTGCATGGCTTCTGTTTCCTGCCGGCATTCGCGCTGCTGCTCGAGATGAGCGCGCAGGTCGCGGGAGCCCGAGCGGCTGGCGCGGCGACAAGCCTGTTGATGCTGGCGGGGAACGTGGGCGGTGTGGTGGTGATCGTGGCCATGCCTCTCGTCAAGGGAGAGGGGAGCGACTTCCGCCCGGCGGTGGTGCTGATGGTGGCGCTGCTCGCGCTCACGACGGTCCTGGCGATGCTGGCACCGGAGACGTTCTCGCAGGCCATTGCGGAGACTTCACCCTCTCCACTTACGCGAGGGTGAGCCGACTTGGCGGGCCTGGGTCATCTGGGCATTCACAACACCGTGAATGGCTCTGAAACCCCCTCATAGGGACTGATGGCCCCGGTCCATCCAGACTTCCAGTGGCCCTTGTGGCGGATGCGGTACGTCCCGGCCGAGGCGTTCTTCGTGTTCCAGGTGATGGTGATCTTCGAGTAGGAGATGCCGTTCCGTTCCCACCGGTACGTCGTCTCCGGGTCCCAATCCCACGCGATCGCGACCCATGCGCCGTTCACCTGCTTTTCGACCGTCAGGAACGAACCCTGCGTCTGGAGATCGTTGTTCGGGTGTCCTCCCCAGAACTGCACGGTCACCAGGCTCCCCCGCGCATAGCTCGCGGCAGGCGGGGCCATCACGCTCCCGAAGTTCTTGTCGAGCGGCTTGTCGTCCAGCACCACCTTCGGAGTCAGATCGACCGTCTGGTCCGTCACGTCCTCGGGTGTGGGGCCGGGCGCGACATCGGCGCCGCTGACGATGGCCCTGCTCAGCCGGGCGTATTCCTGCTGGAAGGCGGCCAGTTCGTTCGGGCCGAACTGCGTGCAGGCTCCCTCATACCACTGAAGGGCGTACTCCTCGCGGGTGGCCAGATAGGACGCGTATGAGTTGGAGAGACTGGCGATGACCGCCGTGTCGACTCCGACGCTCGCCAGCTCCGTCTTCACCGTGTCCTTCATGCGGCGACCCGACATGGTGGTCACCTCGGTGGGCACGGCGACGACGGCCAGATTCCCTATCTTCAACACCTGGAGGGGCATGATCTGCGGCGTCATCGTCGGACCGAAGAGATTGACGTGAGCCACACCGGTGGGGATCAGCACCGGCTTCTCCGCATGACACTGCGTGTATGCCGCATCGTGGGTCGCCGGCCAGGCGAAGGCGAAGGCGCCGCTCAGGAGTTGATAGAGCGCCGCCCTGCCGGAGTCCTCGCTCCACTGCACGCTGTCGACCGTGGTCCCGTTGGGAAAGAGCGGCGCGGGGCTCGGATTGTCATACGGGCTGCCCGCTGAGAAGGAGGCACCCATGCCGGCTGCGCAGGTCGTGGTTCCGGCTGAGGCGACGTAGAGCGTCCGCATGTCCACCCACTCGTGGCGGAAATCCACCGAGCCGGCCAGCTCCCGCGTGGCTCCGTTGTAGAGCTCCTTGGCCTTCGTGTACTGCTTGAGGACGGCGTTCTCCAGGCTGGGATTCTCCTCGAAGGTCAGAGCGGGAGGCGCCTGGCTGAACCCGATGTTCGGCGTCACGTCGCCGGCATTCCCCTGCGCGAAGGCAGCCACGAACGTCTTGGAGGCCAGGTAATTGGCCCCCTTGTCCTTCTCGAAGAGGTACGACGCCCAGCCCTTGTTGTCGCCGCTGATGAGCTTGTTCTCGGGGCCGATGCTGTCCGGGTGTACCGCGTACCAGTTCACCGTGCCGATCTCCTCGCCGTCGAGACCGACGAACTTCAGGAGCGTCATGGTCTGGTCCGTGTTGCTCTCATACCGGGCTCGCTCCGCCGCGGGGTTGTTGTTGTAGGCCTCCACCGCGCGGTTGCCGCCGCAACCTTCGATTCGCCCTTCGTTGACGAGGATCCTCCCGGGCTTCACGTTGTTATGGGCACGCAGGATGGACTGGTAGATGCCCTCCACGATGGCGTTGAAGTTCTGTTTCACGAACCCGTTGATGGTCGCGTCGTACAGGAAGTAGCCCGAAAAACCCCCAGGACCGCTGTGGGTATGCGTCGCCGACAGGAGGACGTTCTTCGCGCTGTAGTACCTCGAGAGTTCGGGATTGGCCGCGAGCTTCTCGCTCACTTTGACTTTGACCATCTGGAAGATCTGGCCCAGGTCGGCGCTGACAAAGACGACCCGCTTCGTCTCGTCGCCGATGACGAAGGCCCGTGACCGCAGCCGCATGTGGATGCCGGCGGTCTTCTGCTCCGGGACGGCAAATCCCATCATTCCGATCTCCGCAGCCGGACCGGTGATGTCGTAGATGCCGCTCCCGATGAGGAAGACACTGCCACCGGATTGGGCGGTGATGCCGCTGACCGCCTGGCCTTGATTGTAGGGGTTGTCGATCGTCCCTACCGACGACAGTCCTTCGTTCTGGGTGCCGTCCAGGCATCCAAAGGCACAGACGACGTAGCCCCAGAGCAGCAGGGAAAGCATCCGATGGATTCTGGCGATGAAGATGCGCACAACCATCCTCCCATGTGCAGCACCCTCGACTATATCGCGCGGCTCGGCCAGCGCGTGATGGGTTTCAGAGCACGGAGACATCGGGCGGGCCGTCGGCCACAGGGCCGCGGTAGCCCATGGTGACGAACTCGAGCACGTTGCCGAACGGGTCGGCGAAGTAGACCGATGCGTGGCCCGGCGGGCCGAGGCGGCGCGGACCATCCAGCTTCACGTTCGCCTGCTTCAGCCGGGCGATGCAGGTGTCGAGGTCCTGCGGGTTGACCTCCATCGCGAGGTGCGGGTGTGGGGCCGGTACCGGACGGCTGCGCCCCTTCTGGAGGAAGAGGTGCAATTCGACCGCGTTGCCGAACTTCACGGCGAGGTGCAGTGGGCTGTTGTTGGCGTCGGCCTCGTGGGCGCGATCGGGCCTGAAGCGCAGGAACGTCTCGCGATCGAACTTGCGGACCCGTTTCGCGCCGAGCAGCTCGACGTAGAAGCGCTCGGCAACCTCGAGATCGTGAACGGGGAGGGTGATGTGGGCAAAGCCTTCGACGGCAGGAGCGGTGTCGGTCATGCGCGAAAGGTGCCGTTGAACCGACGTGAATCCCAGTGATATCTCGTGATTCCAGATATGTCTGATGTGAATCTGGCGGCGATCGACCTGAACCTGCTGAACGTGGTGGCTACGGTGCTCGAGGTGCGGAGCGCCACCAAGGCGGCGGCGAAGCTGCACGTCACGCAGTCAGCCGTGAGCAACGCCATGAAGCGGGCCCGCGAACTCTTTGGAGATCCCCTCGTGATGCGCGAGGCGTACGGTCTGGCCCCGACAGCACGAGGGGCGGAACTGCTGCCATCGCTCCGAGCGTGGCTCGAGGAGGCTCGGCGGCTTGTTTCGAAGGCGCCGATGTTCGACCCGCGTACTTCCACTCGGACCTTCTCGGTGGCGTGCAGCGACGCGGTGGCCATCGCGTTGCTGCAGCCGGTGTTGAGGTTGCTCAAGCGGCGAGCACCGTTGACGCGGCTGAGGTTGTTGACGCTCGATCGGTTGCTTGCCGGGGATGGGCTCGCGAGGGGCGAAGTCGATCTGCTGATCGGCATTCCTCCAGTGCTGCCACCCGGCCACGAGGCCGAGCTGGTCTATCGGGACCCTCTCGAGTGCATCGTGCGCCGGGATCATCCCCAGGTGCGATCGAAGCTCACCCTGTCGCTCTATACATCGCTGCCGCATGTCGATCTCGCCCTCTTCGGGGCCACCGATGACCTGGTCGATCGGGCGCTGGCGCGTCACGGCAAGGCCCGAGAGGTGACGATCGCGCTGCCCCACTTTGCGAGTGTGCCCCTGGCGGTGCTGGAGACCGACTGTGTCGCGACGATCTCCAGCCGTATCGCACGAGCATTCGCGGCGAGGCTGCCGTTGAAGGTGCTGGAGCCTCCACTCGCGCTCGAACCCATCGAGGTTCGTCAGGTGTGGCATCGCCGCAGCGAGACCGATGCGGCGGTCACTTTCCTCCGCGCGCTGGTGCGCGAGGCGGCAGGTTGATGGAGCCGGGCCCTGCCGGTCACTGCTGGGACGAGGACATCGACCCAGATGGCACGAGCCTCCCCAGCGGGGACGTCGAAGGGAACGCCCGGCGCTTCTCCCCCACTGTCTCGTCCACGCCCGGTACCAGGTGTGAACCGGGCGTGAGGGCTGCACCAGATGGGCCTTCGCGGGCTGCTGTTCGCCTGGCCTGCGGCGCGCCTGTTGGACTCTAGAGAGCGGCGGGAATTGAACTGCGCAAGCGCATGCTCAGCGTGCTGTGCAGCGCAAGGCACAGCCAGGACCTTCTCGGGATGAGAGGCCGAGAGGTGCTCGACGGCCAGGGTGGGAGGCACGGCAGCTGCACTTGCCGGAGTGGTACCGCCTCTCTTCCTGGAGAAGACGACATGAAGGCGTTTCACCCCGGCCGTAGGCTCCATCGCCTGAGCAGGACCCCGCTTCTACTCGTGGCGGCGCTGCTCTTTGCGCCGCTTGCGTTGGCAAGCGGCTACACCACGAAAGGACTGCTCTTCCTCAGCGCGGGAGGACTGGTCAGCGGCACGATGCGGCCCGAGGGCTTCGTTCCAGCGTACGGCGTGGAAGCAAGCCTGCATGGCTACCCGCGCGAGGATGTTGGCATCGGCCTCTTCGGGCAGTGGCAGGAGGTGCAGGGTGAGTCGCCTCATTCCCGTTTCGCCGTGGGTCCTCAACTGTCCTACCGGATGGTGGGGATGGAGCTGGGGGCGACCTACGAGGGAGGCGATGCGCAGTACGCCAGGACTGTGGGCCTCCACCTCGCGCCATTCGTCAGCATCGGGGTGCTGACGGCGAGCCTGCGCCTGGATGTGCCTCTCTGGCATGAATCGCGCGACGTGCCCCACCGGGGGTACGACGTGGGAGGTGTCCTGGCGATCAAAATCCCATTGCCCCTCAAACGGTGAGCGGCCTTCGAGGTGCATGTCAATTGACATGTCCGCTGACATGTCAGCGCCGCGATGGCACCTCCGCAGGCTGCTAACTGCCCGTTCTTCTTGTGGGCCCACACACTGGCTGTACTGGTTCAGTCCTTGCTCTACCCCGTCAGTCCGCATCGCCGTCGGGGGCGTGTGGATTCCAAGCTGGACGAGAACCCTCGAAGCCCAGAGAGCGCAATGACTGACTTCTATCGAATGATCAAGGCAGCGGCCTTTCCACTCCTGATGGGTGGAACGCTCGCCGTGACGGGTTGTTCCTCGCTGTCAGGCAAACCCAATCCGAGTACCCCATCGGGAGAGGCCAGGCCCCCGCCGACATCGGAAGCCTCCGCGCAGGGTGATGCCGAGCTGGGGGCGAAGGTCGTGGCGGCGGCGCAAAAGAATCTGCCCACGTCGTTGCCGCGGCCAGTCTCCGTTCGGGACAGCGCCACGTTTGCCTGGCAGCAGTTCCTCGCGCTGAACAGGAAGGCGGCCCAGCCGAACGGGTTCAACATCCGGCGAGGGACTCCTGATCCGAGCATGGCGCTTGGCCAGTCGAATGATCTCCTGATCTGGCAGACCTATGCCCACAAGACGGAGCTCCGGCCCAATGGGCCACTCACCATTCCGTGGGACGCGTTGGGCGCGCCCACGTACCAGAAGGCGTACGCGGAGCCCCTGTACCCAGGAACTCCGAATGCCCGGCTGGATCTCTGGAACAACCTCGACGAGGACAGCGAGATCGGCTCCTGCCAGATCTTCGGCCAGTACTCGCTTCAGCCGCCGGCTCGGGCGCAGAAATCCTTGATCTTGTTCGAGGCAAAGGCGAACCGGGACGAGTACGAGTACGTCCGCCTGAACTATCCCGACCAGAACGTCGGCAACAAGGGAGCAGGGACCAATCCGGCCAACTGCGACGCCACGGCGCAAGATCATGGCAGCCTGTGCCGTGCCCAGCTCAGCGTGAAGGCACAGATCAAGCAGCCGGGACACAGCTACTTCCCCAACGGGGGCACCGAGACGTGCCGGTGCCCGCCGGGGCAAGCGATCTGCCTGCCCTGTGGCTCTGGCACGGACGAAGGAACCATCGAGATCAAGGCCGCATGGCGCAAGCTGCTGCCGGGCGAGAACGCCAGCAAGTATTACACCTCGACAGCCCTCTACTATCAAAACGAGTATGATCCTGCGTCGAAGACATACAAGTACAAGTACTACAACGACACGTTCGCGCTGATCGGCCTCCACATCATCCGGAAGCTGGCGAACTACCCGGACTTCGTCTTCACCTCTTTCGAGCACATCGGAGAGGCCTATGCGGATGACCAGTACGTCGTGACCGATACCGACGGCGCGGAGGTGTCAGCGGCGACTCGCGCGGTTCGGCAGCCCAGCTCTCCCAACACGGATCGCACCACCAACCACGCGATCCCAACAGACATCGCATCCGTGAACAGTCTCATGCGGGTGCAGTTGGTGCAGAGCGGTTCGGTCTGGCAGAACTACCAGCTCATCGGTGTGCAGGCTCAGGTGACCGACTGCGCGCTCAGCAAGTCTCCCCCGCCTCCGGGGACCCCTGGGACGCAGGCCGGGCTGGCCTGCATCCGCGCGCAGGACGACAACGTGAAGCAGTGCCTGGACATGGATCCCAACTACTATATGGCCAACCTGTTCGTCGAGACGGACGCGTTCCTCAACAACTTCAGCGGTCCGGGTTTTGGTGGCAACCCCTTCGGCGACTGCAAGAACGCCGTGTATCAGGGCAAGACGTACAACATGGGCGGCTGCAAGGGGTGCCACGCCGTCGCGCAGACCGCGTTCGGCACGGACTTCAGCTTCCTGCTCGACTTCACTGGCAAGCCGGGGGTTGAGCCGGACACGCTCAAGCCCGAGGCGGCGCGTCTCGTCGGCTTGAAGATCTACCCGAACGGTGACTTCATCTCAGGCTCCGCGCAGGCGTGTGTCGTGCACCCAGGTGATGAGAGGGCTGGGACGACTCCTCCGTATAGCTACATCAAGAAGGGGTGCTTCGACTTCTGCAAACAGAAGTGCGAGACGAACTCTACGGGGTGCATCGCCTATTTCGTCAATCCCGACGGGTGTGTGCTCTTCTCCAATAACTCGCCGGAGCTGACGCTGGGGCCCGAGGCTGAATACGTCTCCTTCCTGATGCCGGGGACGCTGCGTCCTCCCATGCGCAACGGTTCCAAGGCTGCCGAAGCGCCGGCTTTCCCCGCGGCGTACCTCAAGCGCTCCCTGCCCAAGCCCTGAGAAGAGCTTCTCCCTCGAGCGGGGGCAGGGCCGAAGCCGGAAGAGGCTGGAGGTGCTCTTCACGTTTCTTCATGCTCCCGCCACACAGTTTCATCCCGCTCCGGTAGGCCGTGAGCCATGATGCGCCGCGAGAATGGGTGGGGCAGCGCCCCATCGGGAGCGGCACGAATGGCTTCAGGGAAGGCAATCATCGGCGGTGTGCTGGGGCGGTTCCTGTTCCGAGAATCCCGCATCGAGAGCGTCCGCGACGTTTCCCCGCACTTCCGCTGGATGGAGCTGGTGGGTGAGGGACTTCGCGGCGTCTCCTGGAGCGCGGGCGACAAGGTCCAGGTGTACCTCCCTGGCGTGGGGATGCGGACATACACCCCGCTGGCCTGGGATGTGGCACGCGGGGCGACGCAGTTTCTCGTCTATCTCCACGGCAACAGCCCTGGCGCGGAGTGGGGCCGCGGCGTGCGCGCGGGAGACCGCTGCCAGTTCTTCGGGCCTCGCGGGTCGCTTCCGTTGGAGGCCCTCCGAGGCCCCGTGGTGCTCTTCGGGGACGAGACGTCCTTCGCGGTGGCGCATGCGCTGCGCAACCTGCGCGCTGGCGCGGGAGACATCGAGCAGGTGTTCGAGGTGTCCTCGCGCGAGGAGTCCGAGGCCGTGTTGAAGGAGTTCGGTCTCTCTGGGAGCCACGTGGTGGAGCGGGAACCCGGGGACACGCACCTGCCGGCGGTGGCGGAGCGGCTGCGGGCGGCGGTGGAGCGGCGGCCGGGAGCGCAGCTCGTCATGACGGGCAGGGCCCAGGCCATCCAGGCGCTGCGGGCCCAGCTCAAGGCTTCCGGGGTGGGCTCAGCGCAGAAGGTGAAGGCGTACTGGTCGCTGGGGAAGGCCGGGCTCGACTGAAGCGCCACGGCCGACGGTGAAGCGCCTTCTTGTCACTGCCGGTGAGCAGGATGGATTGGCGGGTTCTCATCAAACCAGACGGTCACCCTGGGTTCCCCCTATCACGGTGCGTTTCTGCCATGGGCTAGCATTCTCGCCATGCCCTCACACGTCAACTTGATGAGTCCGGCGTTTCGCTCCAACCCATACCCCGTCTATGCGGAACTGTTGGAGCGAAGCCCCGTATGCCAGGTCGAGCCCATGTCGCTGTGGGCGATCACCCGCTATGAGGACTGCCTCACCGCGCTGAAGGACACACAGCGGTTCTCCTCGGAAGTCTATGGAGCGACGATCCCCAGCTTCTTGTCGGATGTCCCCATGGGCCATGCCATCCTTGGCAAGTCGATGGTCTCCATGGATCCGCCGGCCCACACCAAGCTGCGCAGTCTGGTGAGCCGCGCCTTCGGTGGCCCCTCCATGAGCCGGATCGAAGCACGTATTCGCAGCCTCTCCGAGGAGCTGGCCACGAACGTGGCACGCAAGGGTGAGGTGGAGTTCATCTCCGAGTTCGCCCTGCCGCTGCCTGCCTTCGTCATCGGCGACCTGTTGGGCCTGGATCGCTCGCTTCATACCCACTTCAAGCGGTGGATGGATGATGTGATCTCCGCCATGTCGGGCGTCCACACGCCCGAGACGGTGGGAGGCATCCGCGAGAGCTTCCGGGAGATGGAGCGCTACATGAGTGAGGTGCTCGAGGCGCGCCGGCGCGAACCGCGGGACGACATGGTCTCGGAGCTGATCCGGGCCGAGGTGGATGGCAAGGCCCTGAACGACCAGGAATTGCTGGCCTTCTGTGGGCTGCTGCTGCTGGCGGGCCTGGAGACGACGGTGCACCTGCTGGGCAACACGATGATTACCCTCTCCTCGCGGCCCGAGGTCTTCCAGCGCGTGCGAGCCCAACCCGCACGCATCCCCCAGCTCATCGAAGAGGTGCTGCGCTTCGAGCCCTCCGTCCACGGCGTCTTCCGGCGAGCCCAGACGGATATCGCCTTGTCGGGCGCCACCATTCCCAAGGGGGCAATGGTGTATTTGATGCTGGCGGCAGCGGGCAGGGATCCCCACCAGTTCCCCGAACCCGACCGCTTCGACATCGATCGCGAGAAGTCCGGCGGATTGACTTTTGGCTATGGCGTTCACTTCTGCCTGGGAGCCGCGCTCGCACGCATGGAGGCGCGGCTGGGGTTGGAAGCGCTCTTCTCGAAGGTGAGCGGCCTGCGCACACTCGACGCCACCCAGGTGGAGTGGAACCACGCGCTCCATGTCCGCGGCCCTGTGCAGCTACCCCTGGCTTTTACCCGCGAGACTTGAGTAGTCCTAAGTCCTCGTGTAGCTTGATTTATTAGGTTCTGAGTCAAATCCTGCTTTACAGGAATACTCATGATTGCTAGAAGGGACCCGCCTCGCAGTAATCCCCCGGAGAGGTCCCTCGTATGACTCGAAACCTGGTTGCAGCACTGGCAACACTGACACTCGTAGGTTGTGGCAGCACAGAGTCCACCGTCACTTCGACGCAGGAGCTCGACGCCGCGGAGAGCGTTGGCTCTGTGACGCGCGCCCAGCAGGCGCTGCGCAGCTCGCAGTCGCCGGGTGAGGAGCTGGTAGCTCGCGGCGTCATGCTCGATGACACGGGCGCGGAGCACGTCCGCTTCGACAAGCGCTTCCAGGGCCTGCGCGTGATTGGCGGCGACGTGGTGGTGCACCACGACGAGTTCGGCCAGCTGCGCGACATTTCCGCTTCCAACCAGCTGCCCCTGCGCGGGCTGTCGGTGAAGCCCACCATCGACGCGGCGGGCGCCACGGTGCTCGCGGAGAAGGTGTTCGATGGCGAGCGCGTGGGCCCGGCCTCCGCGGAGCTCGTCATCTCCCTGCGCGGCGAGAAGCCGGCGCTGGCGCACGAGGTGGTGCTCGAGGGTGTCCGCAAGGACGGCACCCCCAGCGAGCTGCACGTGCTGGTGGATGCGCAGACGGGCGCGGTCCTCGAGAGCTGGGACATGGTGCACACCGCCACCGCCACGGGCACGGGCAACTCGCTCTACCTGGGCGCGGTGTCCATCACCACCAACTCCGTCACCAGCGGTTACGAGATGCGTGACACCACGCGCGGCACCGGCTTCTACACGCTCAACCTGAACAACGGCACCAGCGGCGGCAGCATCTTCACCGACGCGGACAACACGTGGGGCACCGGCGCCAGCTCGAACGCCCAGTCGGCCGCGGTGGACGCGCACTACGGCATCCAGAAGACGTACGACTACTACAAGAACGTGCACGGCCGGAACGGCATCAACGGCTCGGGCGGCTCCGGCTACAACCGGGTGCACTACAGCAGCAAGTACAACAATGCCTTCTGGTCCGACAGCTGCTTCTGCATGACGTACGGCGATGGCGATGGGACGACGTTCACCCCGCTGACCTCCATCGACGTGGCGGGCCACGAGATGACCCACGGCGTCACCAGCCGCACCGCGGGCCTGGTGTACTCGGGTGAGTCCGGCGGCCTGAACGAGGCCACCAGCGACATCTTCGGCTCCATGGTGGAGTACTACGCGGCCAACAGCAGCGACGCGGGCGACTACCTCATCGGCGAGAAGATCTACACGCCGAGCACGGCCGGGGACGCGCTGCGCTACATGTACAACCCCTCGAAGGACGGCAAGTCGGCCAACTGCTGGTCGAGCAGCGTGGGCTCGCTGGACGTGCACTACTCCAGCGGCGTGGCCAACCACTTCTTCTACCTGCTGGCGGAGGGCTCCAACGGCAGCCCTGCGAGCCCGACGTGCAATGGCTCGACGGTGACGGGCATCGGCCGGTCCGCGGCGGAGAAGATCTGGTACCGCGCGCTGACGGTGTACATGACGTCGTCCACCAAGTACGCGGCCGCGCGTACGGCGACGCTGAACGCCGCGAAGGATCTCTACGGCACGGGCAGCACCCAGTACAACGCGGTGGCGGCGGCGTGGTCCGCGGTCAGCGTGAACTGACGCAAGTTTGAATCTCAGCTTCAGGCAGGGGACCCCACCCTGGTTTTTTCCTGAAGCCTAGCGGGCCGGCTCTTACCCCCTGGGAGCCGGCCCGTGGTCTTTGCGGGCTCAGGCCTTCTCGTTGCGCGGGGCCTCGCGGAACACCGCGAGTGAGCGGCCGGTGAGCTCGAACTGGTTCGAGGGAACGGGCTCCGAGCCTCGCGAGTCATCCGCCGTGTAGAACTCGAGCACCCACTGCCGGCCCGGGGGCGGCTGGGGCGCGATGAAGCGCATGGGCTCGTGGTGCGCGTTGAGCAGCACCAGCAAGGCGTCGCCGATGATGCGCTGGCCCCGCTCGTCCGGCGTGGGGATGGCATCCCCACCCAACAGGAACGCCAGCGAGCGGGTGAAGGGCTTCTGCCAGTCCTCCGGGCTCATCTCCGTGCCGTCCGGCCGGTACCACGTCAGATCCTTGAAGTGCGAGTCCCAGATGTGGTCGCCCTGGAAGAAGCGGCGGCGCTGCAGCACCGGCATCCGGTGACGGAACTGGATGAGCCGCGAGGTGAACTCGCACAGTGCCTTGCGCCGCTCGTCCAGGTTCCAGTCCACCCACGAGAGCTCGGTGTCCTGGCAGTAGGCGTTGTTGTTGCCGCCCTGGGTGCGCCCCATCTCGTCGCCCGCCACCAGCATGGGCACACCCTGGGACAGGAAGAGCGAGGCCAGCAGGTTGCGCTTCTGGCGCTCGCGCAGGGAGGTGACGTTCGGGTCGGCCGTCTCGCCCTCCACGCCGCAGTTCCATGCCTGGTTGTCGTCCGCGCCGTCGCGGTTGTACTCGCCGTTGGCCTCGTTGTGCTTATGGCTGTACGTCACCAGGTCGTGCAGCGTGAAGCCGTCATGCGCGGTGACGAAGTTGATGCTGGCCTGGGGCCGGCGCCGCGCCGACTGGAACATGTCCGAGGAGCCCGCCAGCCGGTGGCCCACCTCTCCCGCCAGGTTCTCGTCGCCCTTCCAATAGCGGCGCAAGGCGTCGCGGTACTTGCCATTCCACTCGCGCCACGGCGCCGGGAACTGCCCCACCTGGTAGCCGCCCAGCCCCACGTCCCATGGCTCGGCGATGAGCTTCACCTTCTGAAGCACCGGATCCTGGTTGATGATCTGGAACATGGGCGCGTTCGGGCTGAACTCGCCCCCGCCGAGTCGACCCAGGGTGGTGGCCAGATCGAAGCGGAACCCATCCACGTGCATCTCCGTCACCCAGTAGCGCAGCGAGTCGGAGATGAGGCGCGCGGCTTGGGGCTGCGAGGCGTTCAGGCTGTTGCCGCACCCGGTGAAGTCCAGGTAGTAGCGCGAGTCCGGCATCAGCCAGTAGTACGCCGCGTTGTCGATGCCCTTGAAAGACAGCGTGGGCCCCAGGTGGTTGCCCTCGTTGGTGTGGTTGTAGACGACGTCGAGGATGACTTCGATGCCGGCCGCGTGCAGGGCCTTCACCATCGACTTGAACTCGGCCACCTGCGAGCCCGGTGTGCGGCGGCTGGCATAGCGCTGTTCGGGAGCGAAGTAGTTGAGGGTGCTGTAGCCCCAGTAGTTGGACAGGCCCTTGTCGTTGAGGAACGCGTCGTCCGCGGCCTCGTGTACTGGCAGCAGCTCCACCGCCGTGACGCCCAGCTTGAGCAGGTGCTCGATGACGGCCGGGTGGGACAGGCCCGCGTAGGTGCCGCGCTGGTGCTCGGGCACGGCGGGGTGGCGCATGGTGAGCCCACGCACGTGCGCCTCGTAGATGACCGTCTTGCGCCAGGGGACGTCCGGGCGCCGATCATTGCCCCAGTCGAAGAAGTCGCTCACCACCACGCCCTTGGGCATGCCGGCGGCACTGTCCTGCTCGTCGCGCGCCAGGTCCTGATCCTTGTGGCCCAGCGTGTAGCCGAAGACGGGCTGCTTCCAGTCCACCTCGCCGAAGAGCGCCTTGGCGTAGGGGTCGACCAGCAGCTTGTGCGGGTTGCAGCGGTGGCCGTGCGCGGGATCATACGGGCCATGCACGCGCAGGCCGTAGAGCGTTCCCGGTTCCAGGCCGGACACGTAACCGTGCCAGACGAACTCCGTTACCTCGGGCAGATCGAAGCGTTCTATCTCCCGCGCGGGGTTGTGAGGGTCGAAGATGCAGACCTCGACCCGCGTCGCCACCTGGGAGTAGACCGCGAAGTTGACTCCGGTGCCGTCGTACGTTGCCCCGCGGGGATAAGGCTTCCCCGGCCACACTTCGATTGCCATCGCCCTGCCGTCCCTCTGTCTGTCGGATGTCCGGTGAATCTGGGAGCGCGTGGCACGGTGTTCAAGGTGTGTTCAGTCGCTTCCAAACAGATGTGCGTGGGAAGGCAAGGGGTCTGACCACCACTGAACGAGAAGGTGCCTGTTGGCGGGTGGCTCTGCCAGCAGGCAGACAGGCGGAGTCAGCCTTCCATCCCCCTTGGTGCCCAGGTGTCCACGGCTCAACTTCTCTGCGCATCCAGAGATGGAGGAGCCGAGCCCATGCGAAAGGTCATCCTGGCGGCCGCACTCGCGGTCACTTTCACCGTGCCCCTGAGGAGCCACGCCCAGCAGGGTGGGGGAGGAGCGGGCGCTGGCGGCGCGACCGTGGGAGCGGGCGGAGCCGATACCACGCAGGGCGGAGGGGAGGCGACGGCCAACCCGCAGGGTGCCGGGACGATCGGAGGTGGGGCGCAGGGAGGACCGCCGACGACGGGCTCCTTCTCGGTGCAACCTCAGAGCCAGGGCACGCTGGGCGGTGCGGATCAGACAGGGGCCGGCGTGGGAGGTACGGGAGGCGTGGGCCAGGGCTCGATGGGAGCGGACTCGGGGACGACTCTCTATGGACCGCCTGAGCAGGCATCCGGCACGGGAGGCGCGGGCGGCGCAGGGACTGATGTCAGCGGTGGGGGCACTGCTGGCGGCACCGGCGCGGGTGGCACCGCCTCTCCAGGCGCGGTGAACCCCAGGCCGCAGACGACGGTGGGCGCTGCCTCGGATGATCCCCAGGTGGAACTCTCGAAGCTGAGAGCCGAGGTGGATCGTCTTCGCTCGGAACTCGATAACGTCAAGGATCGCCGCAATCAGGGAAGCTCGGGCACGGGCGGCTCCGGTGCGTCCGCGGACGCGCAGCCCCAGCCGCTGGCCAGCGCCGTCTTCGAGGGCCGCGTGCGCAACGTCTCCAAGAAGTCCATCGAGGTCATCGATCGTGAGACCGGAGAGTCCTACGTCCTGCACGTGAACCAGGCCACCCGCGCTCGCAGCGGTGGGCAGCGCATCCCCGTGGCGCGCATCCGAGAGGGCAGCGAGGTCCGCGCCTCGTTCGACCTCGTCTCCGGAGACACCTACGCGACGCGGATCGACGTGCTTCGCAAGGGCCGTCGCTGATCCGAGTAGCGCGCCCGTTTTCCATCGACCGCGGGGAAGGGAGCCCATGGGGGACTCACCGACAGCGGTCTTCGACGAAGGGAGAGCAGCACATGAAGCGCATGATTCAGGGACTCCTCCTCGCGGGTTCGCTGATGGTGGGAGGTTCCGCGCTGGCCCAGGCCAACACGCAGGGGCAGGCGTCCAAGGACACCAGCGCCACCCCAGGGAAGAGCGCGGCCAAGGGCGGCATGGTGGAGCACCTGGGTTTCAAGGTGCCCGCGGATGAGAAGGCCATGCTCGAGCGCATTCACCACGCGAACCAGCAGGAGATTCAGCTAGGCAAGCTGGCGCAGCAGAACGCCCAGAGCCAGGACGTGAAGTCCTATGGCGACATGCTGGTGAAGGACCACACCTCGGCCGATCAGCAGGTCATGGCCTATGCGCAGAAGAAGGGCCTCAAGCTGGGCGAGCCCAAGCCGCTGGATGATGTGGAGCGTCGGTCCATGGCCGCTGGGAAGGCCAATATGGAGAAGCTCCAGGTGCTCAAGGGCGTGCCGTTCGACGCGTGTTTCCTGGCGAGCATGGTGGGAGACCATGACGCGGTGCTCGGAGAGCTGATGGCGGGACAGCAGAGCGCCACCGACGCCGGGCTGACCCCGTTGCTCCAGCAGCTCGCCACCTCCGTCACCCAGCACCGTCAGCAAGCGTACTCGCTGCTCGGCCGCAACGGCCCGGGTGCGACCTCGGGTGTGGGCGGCTCGGGTGACGTCGGCTCGGACGTACACCACGACATGGGTTCGGGCACAGGCGGCGCGGGTGACACGAACAAGGGCACCAAGAGCCCCGGCGACAAGAACACGCTCGACCCGGGCAGCGGCCAGAAGAAGTATTAGCCGCTGGTTCACTTCGCGGTGAGAGGTAGGGGGCCGTGGCGGAGCGATCGCCGCGGCTCCTTTTCTTTTCATGCCGCGACGGCGCGATCCAGGGAGCGCCAGATGCCCAGCGCCCAGTCCTGTTCCTCCGGATCATCGAAGCTCACCACGCACAGCGCGCGCTGCTTGCCGGACCGGCACAGCGCGGTGAGGCGGCACTCGCCCGGCTCCAGGTGCAGTGACGCGCGGCCACTCACCCGGGCTCCATGATGCTCCAGCTCCAGCGCGCGGCGCTCGGGGCTCGCGGGAGCGATGTCATCCGCATTCCCCAGAGGCACGAAGCGCACGCTGCGCCGGTGGTCCCTCGCCACCCAGCTCCCATCACTCAGGTGCTCCTCGGCGAGCGAGCCCGGGATGCGGATCTCCCAGCCCGCGGGCAGCGATACCTGCACCGAGCCCCGGCGGTAGCCGATCCGTGGCCCCTCGGGCGCGAGCGCCGCGCGGTGGCTGATCTCCTCGGCCAGAGTCCCGCCCATGCCCAGGTAGCCGAGCACCTCCTGCCACTCGCGCCACGGGTAGTTCAGCGCAGGGTCCTCGCGCCAGGCCTGCTCCAGGAGTTTCGTCACGTTGCGGAAGAGGCGGCGTTCCTCCTCGAGCAGCGGTGGGCGCCACACCACCTCTGTCCAGAGCCGGCTGAGTGCGCGGCCGAGGCGTGAGGCCGCGCCGAGCCCTGGCTCCCACCAGGAGAACACATCCTTGCCGCGCTGGGGATCCTCGCGCACGGCCTGCAGCCAGCTCTCGTCCCGGGGACCGAGCGGCGTGAGCAGGGCACCCGGGTGCTCGAAGATGTGGCCGAAGTGCAGGGACAGCGCGAAACCGAAATACCCCCGGCTTCGCATGTCCAGCACCTGCGCGGCCGAGGTGCGGAGGATGTCCAGCATCTGCTCCGCCACGGGACCGGCATCGCCCGTGTGGAAGTAGCCCGTCGGGTCACCCACGTCCTCATCGGAGGCTCGCTCCGCCCAGGTGATGTGGAGATCCTTCCCGAGCTGCTTCAGCAGGTCGCAAAGGTAGAGGTGATAGCCCGGCCCCACAGCGAAGGTCTCCGCCGAGACCACCACCCGGGCCTGCCCGGCGGCCAGCACGGAGACCTCTCCCGCAGCGGGGTGCAGACGCAGCAACAGGAGCGGTGCCCCCTGAGGACCTGCGGTGATCCGAGAGCTCTCCAGCAACTCTCCGGCGGCGCCCTGGAACCACTTCTCCACGCGATCGAGCCAGGGCGTTGGCTCCTCGGGAGGGGAGAGGAGGGATTCGCCTCCCTGGTATCGACCTGCCAGCAGCAGCTTGACGCTCATCACTCCTCGAGTGGTGGAGACCGCGGTTTGTTCTGGGCCAACAGAATGGGCGCGGGAACTTATGTCATCTGGCGCCTGATGGGCTGCCTTGCATGCAAGGGGTGGTGCTCCCTCTCGGAGAGGGTGTCCAGCCGGGCGAGGGCTCTCCAACTTTGACTCTCGAGAGCATCACTTCGGGAGGCCGTGCCATGAGCAAGAAGGACGTGTTGCACATTCCCACGCCAGAGACGCCGCACCCGGGCCGCACTGCCCAGACCGAGGACGAAGAGCGCGCTCCGAGTACGCCGCCCCTGCGGCCTTCGGAGGGCCCTGGGAGGACGCCGGGCCGGGGCAGCGAGCCGCGCATCATCGAGCCGCAACCGACTTCCACTCCGTATCCCGGCGTCGGAGTGAGCTGAGCGGTCACCACTTGGTGATGGTGTAGATGTCCGCTCCAAGTCCTACCTTTTGAAAGACAACGCCCGCGCGAGTGCGCGGGCGTCGGGAATGCTCAGCTCCGAGTCAGAGGCCGGCTAGCGAGCCCCTTCAGGGATCTGGCTCTGGCTGTCGCTCCCCAGGCCGTCGGGCCGCACGTCCTGCGGGGAGTCCGGGATGCGGAGATCATCGACGTTGCCGCCATCGTTCAGGTTGTCGTCGATGGCGTCATTGTTGTCGAGGCCGGAGCCACCGGTGCCGGACTCGGGCGGGAGGGCGGTGTTGTCATGGACGCCCTGCTCGGACTCGCCCTGGCGCACGGTGTCGTCCTGCTTGGTGCGGAGGGGATCATCCTCCGGCATATAGAGGTTGTCGTCCGACGGCTTGGTGGTGCTGATGTCGGCGTCACCGGAGCCGCCGGTGCCAGGGTTCGTCCCGGTGTTGGAGGTGTCCGTCCCGGTGCCCGTGTTGGTGCCGGAGGTGTCCGTGCCCGTGGCGGGAGTCTGCGTGGTGTCGGTGGTGCCCGTGCGCTCCGCGGAGCTGTCCGACTTGCAGCCCACGAACGTGAGCGCGCCCGCGAGCAGACCTGCGACCAGGAACTTCTTTCGATTGAGCTTCATGGTGTTTGTCCTTTCGGTTTCAGGTGCCTTCGTGTCTCTGCGCGGGAACCTGAGCAGCAGGAGCCGTGCTTGCATGGGCCGCCCGCCAGGCCGCACGCTCTTCGGGCGACACCCGCGCGTCCGACGGCCCTTGCGGACATTCCGAGGTCCAAAAGAAAACGGGCCACCCCGTGGGGCGGCCCGCGTCGAATCACCTGAAGCGCTGCCTCAGCTCACGGGAGTCGCGTCAGGAGGGTGAGGCGGAGGGGTCTGCTCCTCGCCGAGCGGTGGAGGCTGCCGCATCAACTGTTTGCGCCTGCGCCGCTCCGAGAGCCACAGCAGGAGCGCTGGGAAGGCCACCAGCATCACCAGCAGATTCACCCCGAAGCCGAGGATGGCGAGCGCTCCCACCGAGAACAGACCCGGGTGTCCCGCCAGGAAGAGGGCGCCGAAGCCCACGGCGCTCGTCAACAGGCCGCCACAGATGGCGCGCCCCGTCTCCGAGTACACCGCGACGAAGTCACTCTCGGGCGACACCAGTTGCGTGAGCAGGTGCACGCCCGCATCCACCGTCGTACCGATGAGCACCGGGATGACGAGGATGTTGAGGTAGTTGAACTCCATCTTCAGCAGAGGCATCACCCCCACCAGCGCCAGCAGCGACACCACCGTGGGCGTCAGACACAGCGACGCCATCCGCAGGCTGCCCAATGTCACCCACATGGCCACCAGCACCGCCAGCAGCGAGCCCACGAGGATGAGGGGGGCCTCCTTCGTCACCATGTCGAGGATGTCCGCCAGCACCATGGGCTCACCCGCCACGGCGATGTGGCCCTGACCGAGCTTCGTCACCTCGCGCACCTCCCGAGCCAGCGTCCGGATGGCTTGCCCATCTCCCAGGCTGATCCGCGGATACACCAGCACGAAACCGCCCTGCCCCTGGAGTCCCTCGAACTGCCTTCGCATGGAGACGGGTAGATCCTCCACGGTGAACGGCGTCGCGCGCACCTGGGCCCGTAGCTCCGTGAGTTGCTCGCGCTGCTTCGCATCGAGCTGGCCCTCGGGGACATCCTCGAGCAGCCCCTGGATCTGTTTCAGCACCTTTTGCTTGGCCGCCTGATCCGTGGGCACCAGCGTCTCCAGCGAGGCGACGAAGTCGATGGTGGAGCGCTCACCCAGCCGCTCCTTCTGCTCGCGCAGTTCCCGCACCACCGCGCGCTCCTCCTCCGGGCTGTTGGCCAACACCACCACGGGCGTCTGCGAGTAGCCGATCAGCCGGTTCACCTGGCGATCCAATATGAACGAGGGGAGCTGCTGATCCTCCAGCGAGTCGAAGTTGTAGTCGAAGCGCACGCGGCCAATGTTCGCCACGAGCACCGCCACCACCACGGCCGACACCAGCGTCAGCGGGCGGCGCCAGCGCACCACCACGGAGCCCAGCGGCGCGCGCTGGTGGGCCATGGAGGCCTTGCCCGGCTTCCACCCCAGCCGCGCCGCCAGCCCCAGCACCGCCGGCAGTACCAGCACATACGCCAGCACCATGAGCAGCATGCCGATGCCAGCGATGACACCGAACTCGCGGAACGCGCGGAAGCGCGAGGTGCCCAGGATGAAGAAGGTGAGCCCCGCCACCAACGCGGACGTGAGCGCCGCGCTGCCCGTATGGGTGAAGGACTCGCGCGTGGCCTCCTCCTCCTTCCATCCCTGGCCGCGCAGGTACAGGTAGCGCCCCAGCAGGTGGATGCCGTGCTCGATGCCGAGGCCTCCCAGGATGGCGCCCAGGAAGCCCGTGAGCAGGTTCACCCGCCCGTAGGCGAGCCCCACCAGCCCATAGGTCCACGCCAGGCCCATGCCCACTGGCACCAGCACCAGCGCCACCGCCAGCCCGCTGCGGAAGTGCAGCATCAGGTACAGCAGCAGCAGCACGCCCGCCACCGCCGAGGACACCGCGATGTCCCGGCCGATCTGCTTCTGCTGATCCAGCTTCTTCTGGAAGGTGCCGGTGATGGACGTGTGGAAGTCCTTCCCGTACTTCGACAGGTCCTCCGACTTCAGCAGCTTGTCCACCTCGTCCACGACGCGGCGGGAGAAGTCCAGGTCCGCGGAGATGCCCTCGGGCTTGGCCAGCAGCACCACGCGTTGCGCGGCCGGGTCCAGGTAGTACTCCCCGTTCGAGTTCGAATTGGAGCCCGCAAGCCGGCGCACGCTGCCCGCGCCGTACTTCGCCTCCAGATCCGAGAAGTCCAGCGAGGGTGGTTGCTCATCCAGCAGCGATACGTAGAGCGGGTTGGCGCGCTCCTTCTCATAGGTGATGCGCGCGTCCAGGCGCCGCTCCACCTCCTTCAAGTCGTCCACCGACAGGAAGTAGAGCGCGTGGTTCGAGAGGAAAGTCCCCGGCCGCCGCACCTCCACGAAGCGGATGTCCGGCAGCGACTCCAGCTTGGGCGCCATCTCGTCGGCGAAGCGGCGCAGGGACTCGGCATCGCTGCCCTCGCCCACCACCACCACCCAGCCCAGTCCGCCGAAGCGCTGCTCCAATTGCTGAAGGTCCTTCACGCTCTGGAACGAGCGAGGCAGCAGGCTCACCAGATTGGCGTCGAGCGACAGCCCCCGCGCGAAGAAGACGCCCAGCACACTGAGCACCAGGGCGATGGCCAGCGCGAGCCACGGGCGCCGGTAGTTGGCATCCGCCAGCTCGCCGAGCCCTCGCTCCAGTCGCCCTCTCCAGCCAGTCGAAGTCGTTGAGTCCGAGGCCATGGTCGCGGGTACGCCAGGAGCCTCGCGTCCGGGCCTCCCCGGTACCGCGGTGAACCCAGCGCATTCCCCTCCCGGGCCCGCGCCATGCGAGCCCCACCTTCCGGGCGGCAAGGTGGCCATGGCCGGGCAGCGGGGACAGGGCTTGTCAGCCGCTCGCCTGCCCAGGGTGAGATCGGTCACCTCTTTTCCGGGGCTGTCTCACTGTCGGACTAATGGATCCCGTGAGACGGGGGCAGACCGAACAGCCGGTGTCGGAAGAAATGAAGGGGCAGGAGGTTGTATCGCCGCAGCATGGGACTACGGACCCAGGGCTTGCCGGCCTGCACGCCCGAAAGGGCCTATCCGTTGACTCCAGGGACGACCCTGGCAATGGTGGGCCGCTTTCATTGCTGACCTTTGAACACCAAGAGCGGACACCATGAGTGACAAGAGTCTGTCGGCGCGTTTCGAGGGATGGATTGGAGCGCTCGCGGCGCTGACCCATCGCAAGCCCTGGCAGGCGCTGCTGCTGACCGCGGTGCTGACGGCGCTGGGGACGTGGTACTCGGGGACGCTCACGCTCAACGCGGACCTGGTGGGCCTGCTGCCCAAGTCGTTCCCCAGCGTCCAGGACCTGGACAAGCTGCGCAAGCGCTTCGGTGGCCAGGGCTATGTGGTCGTCGTCGGCATCGGCGGGGACCAGGACAACCTCAAGCGGTTCGCGGACGAGATGGCGCCCAAGCTCGCCCAGCTCTCGGAGATCCGCTACGTCCACTACCAGCGGCCGCGCAACTTCTTCGAGGAGCACGCGCTCTACTACGTGGACGTGCCGGACCTGAAGCTGCTGCAGGATCGGCTCGAGGCGCGCATCACCTGGGAGAAGGAGCAGGCCAACCCGCTCGTCGTCCGGCTGGAGGATACGCCTCCACCTCCCGTGGACTTCTCCGACATCGAGAAGAAGTACACCGGTGGCGCGCAGCAGCGCCTGGCCGAGGGCGAGGACATCTACTACCTGGACTCCAAGGAGCACATGGTGCTGCTGATGCTCAAGCCCAAGGGCAGCAGCGCGGACCTGAACTATGCCAAGCAGGTGGTGGGCCAGGTGCAGGACTTCCTGAAGAAGGAGGACCTGTCGAAGTACGGCGCGGGCTTCCAGACGGAGATCTCCGGCACCTTCAAGAAGAAGATCGATCACCAGAACGTCATCACCGCGGACCTGGCGAAGGCGTCGACGATCGCCATGGTGCTGCTGGTCCTCTATCTGGTGTTCCACTTCCGCAGCGGGTGGAGCGTGCTCTTCACGATGCTGCCCGTGCTGGCGGGCCTGTCGTGGACATACGGCTTCGTGGGTGCCTTCTACGGGAAGGTGAACCTGCTCACGGGCTTCCTGGCCGCGGTGCTGGGCGGTCTGGGCGTGGAGCACGGCATCCATCTGCTCGGGAGATACACGACGCTGAGGGCGGAGGGACACAACTCGCTGGATGCGGTGCGCGAGTCGTTCCGGCACACGGGCTTCTCGGCGTTCATCTCAGCGCTGGTGGCGGCGCTCACCTTCCTGAGCCTGTCCATCTCCGAGTTCGCCGCCTTCCACGAGTTCGGCATCATCGCGGCGGTGGGCATGCTCGTCAGCGTGGCCTCGTATGTGCTCGTGCTGCCGGCGCTGCTGGGGCTGGCGTCGCGCTGGGGCTGGACTCCGCGCGAGCACGAGGCGTCGGCCGGGCCCCTGGCGGCGCTGGCCCGCTGGCTGCCTCGCAACTACCGCGTGGTGGGGGGCGTCGTCGCCTTGGGGCTGGTGGCGCTCATCAGCCAGATTGGCCGCATTGGCTTCAACTACGACTTGTCCAAGATGGAGGACAAGAGCCTGGCGTCGGTGCAGCTGGATCGGCGCATCAACGACATCCTCGGGCACTCGCAGACGCCGGTGGTGGTGCTCACCGACTCGCAGGACATGGAGCGCGAGGTGGTGCAGCAGTTGGAGGAGCGCAAGAAGGAGAACGGCAAGGACACGACGATCGACTTCGTGGGCGCGCTGGTGGACCTGGTGCCCAAGCAGCAGGAGGAGAAGCGCTCCATCCTCACCGCCATTCATGAACGGCTGGAGAAGCTGGATCCGGAGCGGCTGCCCAAGGACATCCGCGCCAACTTCCTGCGGGCGCTGAAGATGACGCAGGCCAAGCCCTTCCAGCGCGAGAACCTGCCGGACGCGGTGCGGCGCGAGTTCGAGGGGCTCAACGGCGAGAAGGACACGGGCGGCGTGGTGCTGGTGTACGCGTCCATCAACCTGGCGGACGGCGCGGGGACGCGGCGCTTCGCGAAGGAGGTGCGCGGGCTGAAGCTGCCGGACGGCTCGCAGGTGTCGGCCGCGGGCGAGGCGCTCATCATCGCGGACATCCTGGACATGGTCTCCAAGGACGGGCCGCGCATCCTGGCCGCCGCGGTGCTGTCGGTGCTGGGGGCGATGTGGATCACCATGGGGCGGCTGCGCTCGGCGCTCATCTGCATGCTGCCCACGCTGCTGTCGGTGGCCGGCCTGGTGGGACTGATGGGCATCCTCGGCATCGAGTTCAACTACCTGAACCTGGTGGTGCTGCCGGTACTGGTGGGCACCACGGTGGATGCGGGTGTGCACCTGATTCAGCGTCTGTCCGAGCCGGACAGTGACTTCATCTCTGTGTACGCGGAGACGGGACGCGCCATCCTGGGAGGCCTGCTGACGAGCGCCATCGGCTTCCTGGCGCTGGCCATCGCGCGGCACCCGGGCCTCAACTCGATTGGCAACGTGGCCAACCTGGGCTTCGGGGTGAACGTCATCATCGTGCTGCTGGGCTTCCCGGCGCTGCTGCTGATGGTGGAGCGCTGGCGCAAGAAGCACAGCACCAGCGCCACGCCCGTCAAGGAGCCCTGAGCGCGGTTCGCGCTGGGCTACTCGAGGGCCAGCGAGGGACGGGGACTGCGACCGATACGTAGGACGATGAGCGACGCGGCGATGCAGATGGCGCCGGCCACGACCCAGGCCGGCGTGTACGTCGCCAGGGCGGTGCGAACCACTCCCGCGCCCAGCGCTCCGACTCCCGCGCCCACCTGGTGGGCGGCGACGATCCAACCGAACGCAATGGGCCCGTCGGCAGCGCCCACGGTCTGCGTCGTGAGGCGAACCGTCGGGGGTACGGTGGCAATCCAATCGAGCCCGTAGAAGACCGCGAACACCGGTAGGCCAAAGACTTCGAGCTCGAACGCGGTGGGCAGGTAGAGGAGCGCGAGCCCACGCAACCCGTAGTACCAGAAGAGCAACCAGCGGTTGTCGAAGCGGTCCGACAGCCAGCCGCTCGCGGTCGTCCCCAGCAGATCGCAGATCCCCATCATCGCCAGGAGCCCTGCCGCACGGACCTCGGGAATCCCGTGGTCCAGGCATGCGGGGACGAGATGGGTCCCCACCAGCCCGTTCGTCGTCGCTCCGCAGATGAAGAAGCTTCCTGCCAGCAGCCAGAAGTCACGGTGCCTGGCCGAACGCCCCAATGCGCCGATGGCATTGGCGAGCGGGTTGGTGGCCACCACTGCCTCGTCTGCGGCATCGGGCGCCGCCCCATAAGGGCGCTCTCCGACGTCCGAGGGTCGATCTCGAACGACGAGCGCGACGAGAGGAATCACCAGCGCGACGACGGCGGCGACACCCAGGGAGACGACGCGCCAGCCGTGGCGCTCGACCATGGCCGCGAGGATGGGTAGGAACACGAGCTGGCCCGTCGCCGTGCTGGCCGTGAGGATGCCCATGACGAGGCCTCGGCGGGTGGCGAACCAGCGGTGCACGACCGTCGCCCCGAGCACCATCGCTGTCGTGCCCGTTCCGAGCCCGACGAGCACTCCCCAGAAGGAGTAGAGCTGCCATGGCGCGTGCATTTCGTCAGCGCGACCCCCGTGCCAATGATGGTGAGAGAGACGAGGATCGTGCGGCGGATGCCAAAGGCCTGCATGAGGGCCGCGGCGAACGGGCCCATCAACCCATAGAGCACCAGGTTCAGGGACACCGCTCCCGAGATGAGGGCCCGGCTCCAGCCGAACTCCCGCTCAAGCGGGACGATGAAGACGCTCGGGGTTGCTCGCACGCCCGCGGCGCACAGCAGCACGAGGAACACGGCGGCAGCGACCACCCACGCGTAATGAATCTTGCGACGGCTCACGACAGAACCTCCTCGAAGCGGACAGCCAGGCTCCCGCGCGGGTTCTGGAGGAGCCCTGCGCCGCGAGCGGTTACAATACGATGTGAAAGGGCCATCACGCCCACGCTCCGTCCGGATCGGCGATGCCTCAAGACGAAGATCTCTCTAGAACCCTGTGTAACTGCCAGGCCCTGAGGCAGGCGTCGCGCCACGTCTCCCAGTTCTATGATCAGGTGCTCCTGCCGAGCGGCATCCGGACGACGCAGTACTCGATCCTCCACCGCGTGCATCAGCAAGGCCCCAAGACAGTGAACGAGCTGGCGGAGCAGCTCGTGATGGATGCGTCGACGCTCACGCACAACCTTCGGCCGCTGTTGAAGGAGGGCCTCGTCGTCCTGCAGGTCGGCACGGATCGCCGCACGCGTGTTGTGACGCTGACGCCCGAGGGGAAGGCCGTTCATAAGCGCGCCCGTGCTCTCTGGCAGCGTGCGCAGGCCGAGTTCGATCGCGTGTTCGGCGGCGACGAGGCCACTGCGCTGCGTGAGTTGATGTTCAAGGTGATTCGCTCCGACTTGTCGTCTGGGGAGACTGCTCGGCGAAAGCCATGAAGGCCGCGACGTGGTCCGCCCAGAGCTCGGGGTGGGCCTGCGTGAAGTGTCCGAACGAGCCTTCATGTCCCTGCTGGAGCACAAAGCGTCCTCTCCTCACGCGCGGCATCAGCCGCTCCATGATGCCCAGCGAGACGGGGTTGAACTCGTCATCCGAGAAGTTGAGCGCGAAGACCTTGGCCTTGATCGTGTCGAGCGCGGGTTCCGGATCGTAGTCAGCCGATGACTCGAGCGAGTACAGGATGTCGTTCGCGTCGAACCGGGCCGCTTGAGTGATCGCCTCATCCACATAGGCGTCGGCCGCGGCCAGATCAGGGATCGTTGCCTGGAGGTGCGGCACTCCGTCGAGGAGCATGCGGAAGATGGGGAATGCTTCGAGCCAGCCTCGTGGCGGGGCTACGTAGTCGCCGCCCTTCCATTCCGGGTCCTTGCGGATCTGATGGGAGACGAAGCGGCGCCAGAGGAGGTTGCGGCCGGAGATGCGCGCGGGCAGCGAGACGATGGGCATCACGGCCTCCACATCGTCCGGGTACAGCTCGCTCCAGAGCCACGCGTTCATCCCGCCCATGGAGAGGCCCACGATGGCGTGGAGGCGAGGAATGCCGAGCGTCTCCGTGACGACGCGGTGCTGGAGCTCGACGATGTCCCGGTAGCCGTACGCCGGGAATCGGGCTCGGAGGCCATCACTGGGCTTGCTGGAGCGCCCGTGCCCGAGGCTGTCCGGGAAGATGAGGAAGTATTTCGTCGCATCGAGCGGCTTTCCCGGAGCGAACAGCGCATCGACGAACGGCTTGCTTCGGAGCACTTCGCCGCTCGAACCTGTCCAGTGCAGGAGGAGGACCGCGTTGGTCACGGCGCCCGTCGCGTCCCGCCGCGGAGTCCCAGCCGTCGCGTAGTGGATGCGGAGTTCCGGCAGCGTCGCTCCATTGCGGAGCCGGTGGTTCGCGAACGTCGCATCCCCTTCCTGCACCGCCAGCTCGGAAGTCGCGCTGAACGGCACAGCCGTGGAGATGCCAGCCGGGGGCTCTGCTGCGGGGGGCCGTGTGGTTGCGCACCCGAATATCAGAAGGCTCGCTCCGAGGCACAGAACACGGTTCCGCATGAGGGAGCTCCTGGGACGGGGCAGCGACATGCCCATCAATATACCTGCATATGCAGGTAATTCAATGAGCGGAGCGTGCTGCCCACGCCAGATGGCAGCGGAGGGGGCCTGGAAGGGGAAGTTGGTGTGTCAGCGTCGATGGTCGCGCGTCGCTGGCATCGCGCGACACGGCCGCACATCTGCTAGAGTACTTACCCTGGAGGTTCTCCTTCCTTGGTACTACCCATGAAGTGGCTACTGCTCGCTCTGGCCTTGGTGGCGAACGAAGCCGCTGCCCAGCCTCAGTTCCCCGCCCGCCAGCGCCAGGATCGGCGCGCCGCACTGCCCACAACGCCCGCTGAGCCCATGCCCGAGGTGTACGTGGCCGCGGGCAACCTCACCATGGTGGCCTTCAACGGCCTGTTGGACCGGGACAGCCTCGTGTTGGACCGGACCCGCTTCAAGTGGGTGGACGTCGGGGACCGCATCCTCGCCCTGGAGCCCTTCACGGACCTGGGGCCAGGCGAGCGGCTCATCATGCAGGTCGGCTTCAAGGATCGCGCTCTGCCCGCGAAGGCCGTCCTGGCTGTTGTCTCCAAGATGGACGTGATGGACGGCAAGGTGGAGGTGGACCGGCGGGCGAACACCCCCGAGGCGTTGCTCGCGGCCCTCAACCAGAAGGAGGCGGAGCTGGAGGAGTTCAAGGCCCGGTATGCGGGCAACGGCCCAGCGAGCCTTGTCTTCTCGAAGTGGCTCACAGAGAACATGAAACCCATCATTTTCACACTGCCGCCGGTTCCTGCGAGCGGTGGGGGATTGGTGGTCGCAGAGGCTATTGGCTATGAGGGCACGTTCTCGACGCTGATGGTCATCCGGTTGCGGAACCTCGCTGCTCAGCCATCGTGGACACCTGGTCAGTGCCGCATCTCAGGGCCAGGAGACGCTCTGGCGAAGGTGCTCTCGGTGCAGATGAAGCCCGAGCGGCTGGAGGCCGGTGAGGAGGGAGTGCTTGTTGTCGAGACGAAGGTTCCGCCCTGGACGGCTGGCAAGTCGTTCAGCGTGGAACTCGTGGACGCCAGCGGCCAGCGGCGCCTTCTGCTCACTCTCGTGGCCAAATAGGAGGCCCCACCCGTGACAACGGAAGCCTTTCATCCCGACCAGCTCAAGCCGGGGGACATGGTGGGTCCCTGGCACATCGTCGAATCGCTGGGCAGCGGCAGCTTTGGTCACGCCTTCAAAGCGGAACTCCAGGGAGAGTTCTTCACGTTGAAGATGGCGGTGCGCCCACCGCCGGAGTTCTCCGAGGCCACGCCCGAGAAGCTCCGGGAGGAGGGGCAGGTGGATGGGCGCATGCGTCACGAGGGCGCCGTCCTGTTGGCCAACACCAGTGTCGAAGGCCTGCCCCACCTTCGGGGCATCGGTCGTTGGCCCCATCCCAAGAAGGGCTACCTTTACATCGTCACCGACTTCGTGCCCGGCGAGCCCTTCCATGACTGGCGTGAGCATGCTCGGCCCACCGCCGCTCAGTTGGTGGACATCTTCATCGCGGTGGTGCGCGTGGTGGTCGCCCTGCACGCCCACGGCATCCTCATCCGCGACTTCAAGAGCGAGCACGTCATCGTCCCGGAGGACGGACGGCCCACCCTCGTGGATTTGGGCAGCGCGTGGCTGCCGGGCGGCTCCACCCTCACCGTGGGGCTGGCTCCGGGGACGCCCTACGCGTTACCCCCCGAGTGCATCGCCTTCCTGCGAGAGGGCACCTGGAAGCAAGGCGCGCGCTTCGACGCGACGGTGGCCGGCGACCTCTACCAGATAGGCGTCTTCATGTACGAGGCGCTCACGGCGGGTTGGCCCTTCGATGCACAACTGCCGGACAAGGAGCTGCTCACGGCCATCCAAACCGTCGTCCCTCGCGCGCCCCACCGGCTCAACCCGGCGGTGCCGGAGTCGCTCAGCCGCATCGCCTTGCGGCTGCTCGAGAAGCGGCCGGAGGACCGGTACGAGAGTGCCAAGGTGCTGCTGCAGGCGCTGTGGGAGGCCAACAAGGAACGCTCCACGCAGGCCTGGCAGATGCCGCTGGAGATGCCTGCCGAGGGCCTGGCGCCCATGACCCAGGACGAGGAGGAGGAGCGCCGCCTTCACCAGCAGGAGTTGGAGCGCCAGGCCCAGGAGGCTCAGAAGAAGAAGGCGGAGGAGCTCAAACTGTCTCAGAGCCTGGAGCAGTTCTCCTCGGCCTTCCAGCAGATGGAGGGGGAACTTCGCGCCCTCGATGAGAAAGCGGCTCGCCGCCAAAAGAGATGGCGGAGAATCGGCCTCGGGGCAGGTTCTCTCCTACTGCTCCTGTTCCTCTGGATCGTCTGGCAGGTGTGGCGTACTCCCGTTCCGCCTCTCCCCGCTGCATCCGAGAAAGGAAGCTCGCTCGTGTCCACCCTCAGCAACTCCCGGCCCGTGAGGGCCACCGCCGCCTGGCTGTGCGCCACCTTCAGCGTTGGATGCACCGCGGCCCAGGTGCGGCCTCTGCCGGACGACTGCCCTCGGGAAGTTGTCGAGACCATGGAGCAGATGGACCTCATGAACCACGGGTCATACCGAATCATGATCGACATCAACCAACCCGGTACGAATCAGCAGGAGGGCACCTATCGCCCGGGGCCCATCGTCAGCAAGGTGGTGAAGTACTCGTGGACGGGACCGCTTCCGGAGGGCACCCTCCTGTACGGGCAACTCTGGACGGAGGGGCTCAAAAAGGAGTGGCAGGAGGCCGTGCTGGGCCGCTACACCGAGGCCCTCCTGCCGGACGGGCGCCGCATTCCCATCTGCTTCATCCTGGGAGACCAGACGGGGCTCACCATCAAGAACGATGGCTCGAAGCCCGGGGAAGCCCGCCTGCCACGGGAGTGGGTCGCCATGGCTGTCCGGCGCTGGCCTTGAAGGCGCGCGCTCAAACAAGGGGCTCATCCTTTCTCTGCTTCCCGGACAGACGAATGCCTCAGCGCTGGACGAGCTGCTGGGAGCCCGCCGGGTAGCGATCCCCCGCGGCCACGCCTCGGGGAGCGATGGCGTCGATGGCGGCGAGATCCTCGGAGGTGAGCCGGACCTCCAGGGCGCCGAGGTTCTCGTCCAGGTACTTGCGGCGCTTGGTGCCGGGAATGGGGACGAAGTCTTCCCCGCGCGCGAGCACCCAGGCGAGCGCGAGCTGCGCGGGCGTGCACTTCTTCTTCGCCGCCAGTTGCTCGATGTGCGCGACGAGCTGCAGGTTGCGGTTGAAGTTCTCTCCCTGGAAGCGAGGCGAGAGGCGTCGGTAGTCGTCCGGCTCCAGGTCCTCGAAGCGGCGGATCTGCCCGGTGAGGAAGCCGCGTCCCAGCGGGCTGTAGGGCACGAAGCCCACGCCCAGCTCCCGGCAGGCGGCCAGCACGCTGTCCTCCGGGTCTCGGGTCCACAGGGAGTACTCGCTCTGGAGCGCGGTGATGGGGTGGACGCGGTGCGCGCGGCGCAGCGTCTCGGCATTCACCTCGGACAGGCCCAGGAAGCGCACCTTGCCCTGGCGCACCAACTCCGCCATGGCACCCACCGTCTCCTCGATGGGGACCTGCGGATCGGCCCGGTGCATGTAGTACAGGTCGATGACGTCCACGCCCAGACGCTGGAGGCTGGCCTCGCAGGCCTGGCGCACGTACTCCGGCTTGCCGCTCACGCCGCGGTAGGCGGGATTCTTCGGATCCCTCAGGATGCCGAACTTGGTGGCCAGCACCACGCGCGAGCGGTGCGGGCGCAGCACGCGGCCCACCAGCTCCTCGTTGTGGTGCGGGCCGTACACGTCCGCCGTGTCGAAGAAGGTGATGCCTCGGTCCAGCGCGTGCAGCAGGGTGGCCTCGGACTCGGCGTCATCCCGCCCGCTGTAGAAGTCGGACATCCCCATGCAGCCCAGGCCCAACGCCGAAACTTCGAGGCCCGACCGCCCCAACTTCCGTGTCTGCATCATGTCCAGCGCTCCTTCTCGAAGAGGACCCGGGCTTCAGTTCCCGATTCTCACATATGAGATATTCTCCCATATGAGAATCGTCAAGAAGATCGTCTCCCCCGTGCTCCTCATGTTTCACAGCGCCAGAAACAAAACCCTTTCACGGAAAATGCTTTTAATTCCAATTTTACAAGTTTTCCGTGTTTGAGATCAGGATTATCACATTTAAAGTGTGTTCCAGTTCCTGGCTGTCATTGACGCAGTGTTTCAAAGAGGGATTGGAAGATGAGAAGACTGGGGATGTTCGTTCTGTTGTTTGCCGCCTTCCACGCAGCTCACGCACAGACCAAGAGCACAAAGAGAGGTCTTGGCTACGGCTACCACTCGGCTCAAGACATGCTGGCGCTCTCGCCAGGTATCAGTTGGTGGTACAACTGGTCGCCCACACCTGAATCAGGGGCTGCGAGCGTCTACCAATCCGCGGGTGTGGCCTTCGTCCCCATGGTCTGGGGAGGCACGCCCAATGCCGATCAGCTGGCAGCCTCCATTCCCGCGGGGGCTCAGTATCTGCTGGGTTTCAATGAGCCCAATTTCAAGAGCCAGGCCAACAAGACCCCGAGCCAGGCCGCGGCCCTCTGGCCTGTCCTGGAGGATGTCGCCCGGCGCAAGAACCTGAAGCTGGTCGCCCCGGCGGTGAACTACTGCGGAGACTGTGTCTCGGAAGGAGGGGTGACCTTCACCGACCCTGTCGTCTACCTGGATGCCTTCTTCGCCGCGTGTACGAACTGCAAGGTCGATTACATCGCCGTTCATTGGTACGCGTGCGATCTCGGTGCGCTCCAGTGGTACATCGGCCTCTTCAAGAAATACAACAAGCCCATCTGGCTCACTGAGTTTGCCTGTGGCGACAGGCCGCACGACCAGATCACCCTGGCGGTCCAGAAGGACTACATGACCGCCGCGGTCAACTACCTGGAGAACGAGCCCGCCGTCTTCCGTTACTCCTGGTTCTCCGGCCGGAACAATGAAATTCCCAATATCAACCTGCTGGGAAATTCGGGCCAGCTGACGGAATTGGGCCAGCTCTATGTGAATCTGCCTTTCAGCGGCGGCTCCACGAACGGCCGTCTCACGCCTGTCACGGCGCTGTCTTCCTCCAGTGAGAGCAACGGCACGCTGGCGGGAATGGCGGTGGATGGAAACCTGAGCACGCGGTGGAGCAGTGCCTTCTCCGATCCGCAGTATCTGTTGCTGGATTTCGGTGCCAGCAAGACGTACTCGCGCGTCAAGATCACCTGGGAGGCGGCCTATGGAAAGGATTACCAGATCCAGACCTCCAATGATCTCAATACCTGGACCACCCTCAAGTCCGTGGTCAACGGGGACGGTGGCGTGGATGACCTCACCGGCCTCTCCGGCACGGGCCGTTACCTGCGGATCTACGGAACCCGCCGTGCCACCGGGTACGGGTACTCCATCTATGAGGTGGAGGTGTACGGAACCTAGTCAGTCGCCGAGCGCTCCAGCAGGGCAGGGGAGAGGGCCTGCCCTGCTGTCCGAGCCGCACCCCCGCTACTGCACCTGCGCGAGGAGTTCGTTCAGCGCCTGCTCGGTGAACCGGCCCTCGGAGAAGTTGACCAGCTTGTAGACGGGCATGTCGTGGAGGAACACCATCGTCGACATCTCCGCCTTCTGCCGGGCGCGCTCCTCTTGGGGCGTGCGCTTGACGTTTGTCTGCGCAGGGGGCTCTCCCAGGAAGACCTTCGTCAGCTGCGGGTAGACGGCCTTGCCCTTGGGGTGGTTCTTGAACTCCTTCACCGTGGAGTTGCGCGTCAGCGCGGGGACGGCCGCCGGGCCCGCCTCCACCTCGACGTGCTTCCTCAGGGGCAGGTTCCGGGAGGAGCTCCCCACCAGGATGTCGAACCGGCCCGGGTTGACGGTCCAGCGGTGGAGCGGAGTGTTGTAGTAGGCGAAGTCCCGCTGCTTCAGCGTGAAGCTCACCGTCTTCTCCTCACCCGGCTCGAGCGCCACCTTGGTGAAGGCCTTGAGCTCCTTTTCGGGACGGCTGAGCACCGGCTTGTCCTCACGGACGTAGAGCTGGACGATCTCCTTGCCCGCCACCTTGCCCGTGTTGCGCACCTTCAGTTGGACGGTGAGGGTGCCGGTGTCCTGGATGGACGGCGCGCTGAGCGTCAGCTCCGAGTAGGCGAACGTCGTGTAGCTGAGCCCGAAGCCAAACGGGAACAGCGGCGTGAGGTTCTTCTTGTCGTAGTACCGGTAGCCGATGAAGACGCCCTCGCCGTATTGGGCCTGCTGGTTCAGTCCGGGGAACTCGGTGGCGGTGGGCGTGTCCTCCAGCCTCATCGGGAACGTCTCCGCCAGCTTCGCCGACGGGTTCACCTTGCCGGTCAGGATGTCGGCGATGGCCCCGCCTCCCGCCTGGCCTGTCAGCCACCCTTCCAGCAGTGCCTTCACCCGGCCCACCCACGGCATGGCGATGGACGAGCCGTTCATCAACACCACCACCGTGTTGGGCTGCACCTGGCTCACCACGTCGATCAGCCGGTTGTGCCCTTCGGGTATGTCCAGGGCGGCTCGGTCGAAGCCCTCGGACTCGTAGCTGTCCGGCAGACCGGCGAAGACGATGGCCACGTCCGCCTCACGCGCCTGCTGCCGCGCTTCCTCGAGCAGCTGGGGCGTGGTGACTCCCTCCAGGTCATAGCCGCTCGCGTAGCTGAGGCGCTCGGTGCCGCCGAGGAGGGTCACCAGCTCGTCATACGCGTTGGAGATGCGGGTCGGGTTCACCTGCGAGCTTCCGGCGCCCTGGTAGCGGGGCTCCTTCGCGAAGGCGCCAATCACGGCGAGCTTTTTCTTCTTGCCCGCCTCCAACGGCAGGAGGTTGTCGTCGTTCTTCAGCAGGATGATGCTCTCGCCTGCCACCTGCCTCGCCAGGGCGTGGTGCTGATCCGCGTCGAAGCGAGCCCCGGGCTTGCGGCTCTCAGACGCCTTGAGGACCACCGCGAGCAGCGTGGTCACCACCTCGTCCAGGCGGGCCACCGGCAGGAGCCCCGAGTTGACGCCATCGATGATCTTCTTGCGGTTCACCTCGCCGCTGCCGGGCATCTCCAGGTTCAGCCCGGCCGTCACGCCCTTCACGCGATCGTGCACGGCGCCCCAGTCCGACACCACGAACCCTTCGAAGCCCCACTCCTCCCGGAGGATGTCCTCGAGCAGCAGGTGGTTCTCGGAGGCGTAGACGCCATTCACCTTGTTGTACGCGCACATCACCGTCCAGGGCTGCGCCTGGGTGATCGCGATCTCGAAGGCGGGCAGATAGATTTCCCGCAGGGTCCGCTCATCCAGGGTCGAGTTGCTGATCATCCGCTCGTGTTCCTGGTTGTTCACGGCGAAGTGCTTCAGCGACGTTCCCACGCCCTCGCTCTGCACGCCCTGGATGTAGGCCGCCGCGAGCTGGCCGGCGAGGATGGGGTCTTCGGAGAAGTACTCGAAGTTGCGCCCGCCCAGCGGAGAGCGCTTCATGTTGATGCCCGGGCCCAGCAGCAGCTGGACGTCGTTGGCCTGGCTCTCACGGGCCAGGGCGACACCCACCTGCCGGAGCAGGTCCGTGTCCCAGCTGGAGGCCAGCGCGGAAGCAGTGGGGAAGCACGTGGCGGGCACGGCATCCGCCATGCTCGGACCCTGCGACTTGCGTAGCCCGTGCGGACCGTCCGTCATGTAGATGGAGGGCACTCCCAGCCGCTCGATCTTGTGCGTCGTCCACGCGCCGTTGCCAGACAGGAGGCGAGCCTTCTCCTCCAGCGTCATCTGGGCGACCAGCTCCCGCGCTCTTGCCTTGTAGACTTTGAATTGTTCGGACATGTCAGAAGGTCCTCGTCGAGAGACACCGGCAGGGTTCAGGGTACCGACACCGCGTTCTCCGCGATGACGCCGCGGTACCAGAGCGCGCTGTCCTTGGGGATGCGCTGCTGGGTCTTGTAGTCCACCCAGACGATGCCGAAGCGCTGTGAGTAGCCGCGGTCCCACTCGAAGTTGTCCATCAGCGACCACACGAAGTAACCCGCCAGCGGGACGCCGCTCTCCATCGCGCGGTGGGCCGCGACGAAGTGGTCTCGGAGGAAGGCCAGCCGCTTCTCATCCTTCACCCGACCATCCGGACCAGGAGCCGTCGCGTAGCTCGCGCCGTTCTCCGTCACGTAGATCTTCCGCGGCCGGTATTCGAGGTGGACCCGCGTCAGGATGTCCCGGAGGCCATTGGCGTGGACCTCCCAGCCCATGTCGGTCCATTCCTTCTCGGGCGCGAGGAACACCGTGCGAGGCTCGTTCTGCGCCTCCGGCACCTTGCCGCTCCGCATGACCGTGCGGTTGTAGTAGTTGATGCCCAGGAAGTCGCACTTCGCCGCGATGGCCTCGAGGTCCCCTGGCTTGACCTCGGTGAAGCCCTCGGGCGGCAGGTGCCCGGCTGCGATGTGGTCGGCGACCATGTCGGCCGGGTAGTGGTGCCCGAAGAGCGGGTCGAGGAACCAGCGGTTGAAGTAGCCGTCGAAGTGCCGGGCCGCGTCGTGGTCCGCCGCGCTCGGAGAGGCCGGCTCGGTGGGCGTCAGGTTCAGCGTGATGCCGACCTCGGAGCCCGGGCTCTCGGCTCGGATGACGGGGACTGCCAGTCCGTGGGACAGCAGCAGGTGGTGGCTCGCCGCGAGCGCCGCGCGGTAGTCCTTGAGCCCCGGCGCGTGACGGCCCTCCCAGTAGCTCAGCATGCTGGCGCACCAGGGCTCGTTGTGGGTGATCCACTTCTTCACCCGGTCGCCCAGGGCGCGCGCCACGACGCGCGAGTAATCGACAAACGCCTCCGCGGTCGGCCTGCGCGCCCAGCCGCCCTCATCCTGGAGCACCTGGGGCAGGTCCCAGTGGTACAGCGTCACGTAGGGCTCGATGCCCGCCTCGAGCAGCGCGTCCACCAGGCGGCCATAGAAGTCCAGGCCGGCCTGGTTCACCTTGCCGCGGCCGGTGGGGATGACGCGCGGCCACGCGACGGAGAAGCGGTAGTGCTTGATGCCCAGGCTCTTCAGCAGCGCCACGTCGTCGCGGAAGCGGTGATAGTGGTCGCAGGCCACATCGCCGTTGGTGCCGTCCTCCACCTTGCCCGGCGTCTTCGAGAAACGATCCCAGATGGATTCGCTGCGCCCGTCCTCCGTGGCTGCTCCTTCAATTTGATAGGAGGAGGTGGCGGCGCCCCAGGCGAACTCATTGGGAAATCGGATGATCGTCATGATGTGTGTGGGACCTCGGTTCAGCCAATCTCATCACGGAACTGTGCTCGCCGATGGCCGCGTTTTCCACGGGGACGGTCATGGGAGTGTCACTGTTCAATTCCTGTGAGCCCACCGTGCTGGAGGCGGAGTTCTTCCCGTACAGGTGACAGCGCACCCAGCGATCCTGGCCGAGCGTCGTGGAGGCGGGCATCTCCTGACGGCACACCGCCATGACGCTCGGGCACCGGTCCGCGAACGGACAGCCGGGCGGAGGGTTGATCAGCTTCGGCGCGCCGGACTTCGCCTTCAGCTCGCTGCTCATCGAGCCGTTCGGGTCGGGCACGGCGGACAGCAGCAATTGCGTGTAGGGGTGCGCCGGCCTCTGCATCAGCTCCTCGCTCGGCGCGGACTCCACGATGTTGCCCGCGTACATCACCATCGTCCGGTCCGCGAAGTAGCGCGCGCTCGCCAGATCGTGCGTGATGTACAGATACGAGATGCCCCGCTCCTCCTTGAGCCGCTCCATCAGGTTCAGGACGCCGACGCGGATGGAGACGTCCAGCATGGAGATCGGCTCGTCGGCCAGGATCACCGAGGGGCCCGGCGCCAGCGCTCGAGCGATGGCCACGCGTTGACGCTGTCCGCCCGAGAGCTGGTGCGGATAGCGGGCCGCGAGCTCGGCCGCGGGGTTCAGGTCCACGGTCGTCAGCAGCTCATGCACGCGGTCCTTCAGCTCCGGACCGGACTTCGCCTTCCCGTGGAGGAGCAGCGGCCGCTCGAGGTGGCTGCCGATGGTGTGGACCGGGTTCAGCGAGCCGAACGGGTCCTGGAAGATCATCTGCACCTGCGATCGATAGTCGAGCGAGGCTTGCTTCGGCTCCTCCTGGAGCATGTCCCGGCCGCGGAAGATGATCTTCCCGGACGACGGTTCCATGAGCCGCACCAGGAGCCGGGCGATGGTGCTCTTGCCGCTGCCGGACTCGCCGACGAGCGCCACCACCTGCCGGACTCCCAAGGCGAAGGAGACCTCGTGGAGCGCGCGAAGCTGCTTCGGCCGGAAGCCACCGCCCACATGGAAGTACTTGCTGAGGGCCTTCGCCTCGAGGATCGGCTGATGCTGCCGAAGGTCGGTCGTCATGCGGACTCCAGGTGGCAGGCCTCGATGTGGTCGGGACCGAGCCGGCGCAGCTCGGGTGCATCGGTCCGGCAGCGGTCCGTCGCTGACGGGCAACGGGGATGGAAGCGGCACCCCACGGGGAGCTTCCGCATGTCCGGGGGCGAGCCTGGGATACCCACCAGCTTCCTGCGCGGGCCTCGGACGGAGGGGACCGAGCCCAGCAGCCCCTGGGTGTACGGGTGCCGGGGCGTGTGGAAGAGCTCCTTCGAAGGCGCCATCTCCACGAGCTTGCCCGCGTAGAGCACGGCGATGCGCGTGGAGAACTCGAGGATCAGCGAGAGATCATGCGTGATGAACAGGATCGAGAACCCGAGCTTGTCCTTGAGTTCGGCGACCTGGTGGAGGATCTCCTTCTGCACCACCACGTCGAGCGCCGTGGTTGGCTCGTCCATGAGCATCAGCGGCGGATCGAGCGCCAACGCGATGGCGATGACCACGCGCTGCCGCATGCCGCCCGAGAGCTGGTGCGGATAGCTGGTGAGCCGCGAGCTGTCGATGCCCACGAGCTTCAGCAGCGCTACGGCGCGATCCATGGCGTCCGAGCGCTTCACCGGCTGGTGGGCCTGGATCGCATCCACGATCTGGTCGCCAATCGTGAGGATGGGATTGAGCGAGTTCATCGCGCTCTGGAAGACGAGGGACACCTTGCGCCAGCGCAGCTTGCGCAACTGTTCCTCGTTCATGCCGAGGATGTCCTCACCTTCGAAGAGCACCTGCCCACCGGTGATGACGGCGGGGGGCCGCAGGATGCGCAGGATGGCCTGCGCCACGGTGGACTTGCCGCTGCCCGACTCTCCGGCCAGCCCGAGCACCTCGCCCTTGCCGATGTCGAACGAGACGCCATCCACGGCGCACACGGGGCCCGCGGGCGTGAGGTACTCGACCCGGAGGTCCCTCACCGAGAGCAACGTCGAGGGCTTAGTGTCCATGATGGGCCCTCACCACAGGGGTCGTCAGCCCCCCTTCCAGGTTGTTGCTCTTCAGCATCTGCGTCCAGCTCCGCTCGGACCTCAGCCGGGGGTTGGTGATCTCGTCGATGGCGAAGTTGACGAGCACGAGCGCGAACCCGACGAGCGCGACGCACAGGCCCGTGGGTACGACGGTCCACCAGGCCCCCGTCAGCATGGCCGCATCGTTCGAGGCCCAGTAGAGGTTGGTGCCCCACGTCACCGTGCTCACGTCGCCCAGGCCCAGGAACTCGAGCCCCACTTCCGCGCCGATCGCGTAGACCGTGGCGGAGATGAAGCCGCTCATGAGCAGCGACGTCATGTTGGGGAGGATCTCCCGGAAGATGATCCGGAAGCGCCCCTCGCCGCTCACGATGGAGGCCAGGACGAAGTCCTTCTCCCGCAGCGAGAGGATCTGCGCGCGCAGCAGGCGCGCGTTCCACGCCCACCCGGTGATGACCAGCACGAGCCCGATGGTGACGGGCCCGGGCTTCAGGTACGCCGCGATCACCACGGCCAGGGGCAGCCCGGGCATGATCAGGAAGATGTTCGTGAGGAACGACAGGACGCTGTCGACCCAGCCGCCGAGGAACCCGGCGGCCATGCCGACCAGCGCGCCGATCACCATCACGATGAGGCCCGTCAGGAACCCCACCATGAGCGAGGTGCGCGCCCCGACGATCGTCTGCATGAGCACGTCCTGGCCCTGCGCGGTGGTACCCAGGAGGAACTCAGAGGAGGGCGGCTGGCTGGGTGGGCCCACGAAGGCGGACGCGTCTCCCGGCATGAGCACCGGCCCGAGGAGGGCCAGCAGCAGGAAGAGGAGGATGAGCACCGCACCGGCCAACGCCTTGCGGTTCTCGAGCAACTGCCAGATGAACCCCGAGCGAGGCTTCCGGACTTGATGCGTGGATGGCATTCCAGGTCCCCCGTTTCCTTCCGTCAGTTGCTGCGTGCCCGAGGATCGAGCCAGACGTAGACGATGTCCACGAGCAGGTTGGCGGCCAGCACGGCGAAGGTGATGGTCAGGAAGATGCCCTGCATGAGGGGATAGTCCTGGTTGCGCACCGCCTGGATGAGCAGGTAGCCCTGTCCGGGGTACGAGAAGACCTTCTCCGTCAGCAGCGAGCCCGAGAGGACGAAGCCCAGCGCCATGCCGAAGCCGGTGACGTTCGGCAGCAGCGCGTTGCGAGCGGCGTAGTGGAACATGATGCGCCACTGGGAGAGGCCCTTGGCGTTCGCCATGGTGATGTAGTCCTCGGCGAGCACGCCGACCATGGTGCTGCGCATGCTGAGCATCCAGCCTCCGAGCGACGCGATGACGATCGCCGTGGCCGGGAGCACCATGTGGTGGGCCACGCTGAGGATGAACTCGCCGGTGAAGGCGGGCGCGAGCGTGTCGCTGTAGGCATGGCGGACCGGGAAGAGGCCAGCCACGAAGCCCAGCCCGTAGAGCAGCAGCATCGCCAGCCAGAAGTAGGGGAACGCTCCCAGGAAGACGAGCACCGGGGGCGCCACCGAGTCCAGCCAGCCGCCGCGCCGCCACGTGGCGATCACTCCGAGCATCGTCCCGAGCGCGAAGCTGATGATGACGGCCACGCCCGCCAGCAGGAGCGTCCAGCCCAGGCCCGTGGCGATGACCTCCGTCACCTTCGCGGGGAAGTAGGCGACGGACAGGCCCATGTCCCCCTTGAAGAGGTGGGCCACGTAGGTGAGGTATTGCTTCCAGAGCGGCTCGTTGGTGAAGCCAAAGGCGGCGCGCAGCGCGTCCATGGCCTCGGGCTGCAGCTCGCCCCTGAAGCGCGCGAACATGGCCGAGGCGGGATCGCCCGGCATGAGTCGCGGGATGAGGAAATTGAGCGTTAGAGAGGCCCACGCGGCGATCGCGTAGAGGCCCAGGTTTCGAAGCAGGTGTCGCACGGTTCGTGGGCCTCTCTCACGCGGGGGGTGCTACTTGGGCTTCACTTCCACCAGCAGGAACAGGTGCTCCGGCTGGCTGTTGGGCGTCAGCTTCGCGTACGGGTTGTCCTTGTTCGGGAAGCCCGTGAAGCGGCGCGTGCTGTACTCACCCCAGGACGGGCCCGGGAAGAGGGGGATCGTCGGCGCGTTCTGCACGAACAGCATCTGGAGCTGCCCGGCGATCTTCTTCTGCTCCGCGAAGTCGCTCGTGACTTCGAAGGCGTGCAGCAGCGCGTCAGCCTCCTTGCTTGCAAAACGGTCCCAGTTCCGGGCGGCAATCTCTCCCACGGGCCTGAGCGTCTCGGTACCCATGAGGTCACGGTAGAAATGATAAGGTGTCGGCTCTTCCGACGTCCACCCCATGCTGATGTCGAACTCGCCCTTCTGGAGCTTCTCGAACCAGGGGCTGAAGTCGAGCGTCTTGACGGAGGCGTCGATGCCCACCTGCTTGAGGTTCTGGGCGATGATCTGCACCGCGCGCACCCAGTCCGACCAGCCGGTGACGACGTTGATGTCATACTTCAGGGGCTTCTTGTCCGGCCCCACGCGGATGCCATCCTCGCCCCTCTTGAGGCCAGCCTCGTCGAGCAGTGCGTTGGCCTTGGCCACGTCCAGCTTCGTCCAGCCGCCCGCCGCCACGGCCTCGGGGTTGCGCCAGCTGTTGTGGGCGTCGCTGAGCGCGGTGGAGTCCACGGGCCTCGTGTAGCCATACATGGCCACCTTGACGATCTGATCGCGGTCGATGGCCATGCTGATGGCCTTGCGCACGCGCACGTCATCGAAGGGCTTCTTGGTGGTGTTGACGTAGAGCGTCGTGGTGTTGCCGACCAGCGGGAACCAGTAGTGGTTGTTCTCCGGATCCTTGGCGACGAAGACGCGCTCGATGTCGGGCACGAAGCTGCCAGCCCAGTCCAGCTCGCCGGTGAGCAGCGCCAGGTTCGCCTGGTCATTGCCCGGGTAGGCGGGGAAGCGCAGGCTCTCGATGGCGGGCTTGCCCGGCTGCCAGTAGTTGGGGTTGCGGCCCAGCTCGAAGACCTGGTTCTGGAACACCTTCACCTCGGTGAAGGGGCCCGTGGCCACCGGGTTCTCGTTCTTGTAGGTGACCGGATCCTCCACGTCCTTCCACTTGTGCTCGGGGACGATGGGCTGGTGGACGATGTAGACGAGGCCGGGGACGAAGGGGCGCGAGAGGTTGAACTCGACCGTCGTGTCATCCTTGGCCTGCACCGACTCGAGGAAGGCCCAGACGGCCGCGAAATCCAGGGCCTTGTGCTTCTTGAGGACTTCGAAGGTGAAGGCCACGTCCTTGGCGCTGAAGGGCTGGCCGTCCGACCACTTCACGCCGGGGCGCAGGGTCAGGGTGAGCTTCTTGTTGTCCGGGCTCCACTCGTACTTCTGCGCCAGCCAGGGGACGAACTCGCCCTTGAGCGTGTTGTACACCATGAGCGGCTCGTAGACGCCGGCGCGGGTGGGCCAGCGCGCGGTGCCGGGAGCGATCAGCGGGTTGAAGTTGCGGACCCAGGAGGCCTGCTGCTCTTGGACGACCGTCAGGGCCGTGGCCTTCGGAGCTGCTGCCTTCTCCGCCGCGGGAGCCGCCGCGGGCGTAGATGGGGCGCTGCTCTCTTGAGAACTCTTCGAACAGTGGACGAGACCCCCCAGTGACATCAGGGAGATGCACAGCATCAGCAGCCGGCGTGACATGGATCACTCCTTCGTGGAGAGAGGCCCCATATACGCTATTCCCCACATTGCGAGGACAAGCGTTTTCCGACGCAAAGCGTTATCAGTCTTCAACGCACGGCGTTAATCCAACGCATGGCGTTACGGGCTTCCGGTGTCGCTGCCCCCTGAGGGCATCAGACCTGCCAGGCCCCCTGTCCGATGGATGACTTATCTCAATTCGCACGGTGCGAAGCATAATGACCATGAATGAAAGCGCGTTCAACCCACTTCACTCGGATTGAGGGCGAGTCCAACCTGCCCCAGAGGGACCTACCGCCATACTGTTATGGTGGCGCTTTCAAAAGAAGCTTTACTTTCGGAGTAATCAGCTCTACATATGTTTTTAAGGTGGCCGGCGCATACCGATACAGCCGGTGCCTTTGACGCAGCGCAATACACCCTCAAGCCTCAGCGGATGTGGAGCCCCAGGGAGACCTGGAGCCGGCCGGGGTGTGTCCGCGCTCTTCACGGGGAGATGGCAATGAACCGAAACATGGCCTCAACGATGTCCGCGTTGGCCGCCGCGGCCAGTCTGTATTCGATGTATCCGAATGTCTCAGAAGCCGCATCGGTGGCCGATGCGAACAAGACCATCTTCGGCCCCAATGTATATGTCTTCGATACGAGCATGCCGGTCGCGGACATCTCGAATCTCGGTACCACCATCTTCAATGGGCAGGCGGCGGCGGAGTTCAGCACCAACCGCTATGCGCTGCTCTTCAAGCCGGGCACGTACAACGTCAACTTCAACGTGGGTTTCTATACGCACGTGGCGGGCCTGGGGCAGAACCCCGGGGATGTGAACGTCACCGGCGGCATCAACGTGAACGCCGACTGGGACAACGGCAACGCCACCCGGAACTTCTGGCGCACGCTCGAGAACCTCAAGCTGAGCCCGTCGAGCGGCAAGACGCAGATCGCCGTCTCCCAGGCTGCTCCGCTGCGCCGCCTTCACATCGTTGGCGAGCTGGACCTGTTCGACTTCGACGCCAACTGGAACGCGGGCTGGGCCAGCGGCGGCTTCCTGGCGGACTCCAAGGTGGACGGTATCGTCGTTCCCGCCTCGCAACAGCAATGGCTCTCGCGCAACAGCACGTGGACCAGCTGGAACAACGCGGTGTGGAACATGGTGTTCGTGGGGTGCAACAACACGCCGTCCGGCACGTTCCCCGAGCCCCCCTATACGGTGGTCTCCACCACGCCGATCATCCGTGAGAAGCCCTACCTCTATGTGAGCAACACCGGGGCCTACAACGTCTTCGTCCCCGCGCTGCAGACGAACACCACGGGTCTGAGCTGGGCCAACAGCGCCACGCCGGGAACGTCCATCTCCATCGATCAGTTCTACATTGCCCAGGCGGGCACGGCCACGGCCGCCACCATCAACTCGGCGCTGAGCTCGGGCAAGCACGTCCTGTTCACCCCCGGCATCTACCAGCTGAATGACACGATCCGGGTCAACAACGCGAACACCGTGGTGCTGGGCATCGGCGTCGCCACCCTCGTGCCGACGACGGGCAAGCCGGCCCTCTCCGTGGCCGACGTGGACGGCGTGAAGATCGCCGGCCTGCTCTTCGACGCGGGCGCGACCAGCTCGTCCTCTGTCCTCGAGGTGGGCCCCACGGGTAGCTCGGCCAACCACGCCTCCAACCCCACGTCGCTGCACGACATCACCGTCCGGACCGGTGGCGCCACCAACGGCAAGAATGAGGTGGGCATCAAGATCAACAGCAACAACGTGATTGGCGACCACTTCTGGCTGTGGCGCGCGGACCATGGCGCGGGCGCCGCGTGGACCTCCAACACCTCGAAGAACGGCCTCGTCGTCAACGGCGCCAATGTGACCATCTATGGTCTCTTCAACGAGCACCACAACGAGTACCAGACGCTGTGGAACGCCAACGGCGGTCGGGTGTACTTCTACCAGTCCGAGATCCCCTACGACGTGCCCAACCAGGCGTCGTGGATGAGCAAGAACGGCACGGTGAACGGATACGCCTCGTACAAGGTGGCTGACTCGGTGAGCACGCACGAGGCCTGGGGTGTCGGCGTGTACTCTTACTTCCGCGACGCGGCCGTGAAGCTGAACAGCGCCGTCGAGGTCCCCAACGTCACGGGCGTGAAGATCCACCACCTGACGACCATCTGGCTGAACGGCGTGGCTGGCAGCGAGATCACCCACATCGTCAACGACCTGGGTGGGCGCGTCTATGGGAACACCGCCGACTCCATGCGGCAGACCTACTCCGAGTTCGCCGGCACCGGCACCAGCACTGGCGACACCCAGGCTCCGAGCACCCCGGCGAACCTGGCCGCCTCCGCTTCGTCCAGCACCCAGGTCAACCTGACCTGGACTGCCTCCACGGACAACGTGGGCGTCAGCGGCTACGACATCCTCCGCGCCGGGGTGCAGATCGCCTCGACGACGACGAACTCGTTCAGCGACACGGGCCTGGCGGCTTCGACCACGTACAGCTACTCCGTGAAGGCGCGGGATGCGGCGGGCAACGTCTCGGCGGCCAGCAGCACCGTCACTGTCACCACGCCGGCGGGCGGTGGCACGGGGACGGCACTGTCTCGCACGGGTTGGACGGCTACCTCGTCTCCGACGAGCGGTGACGTGCCGTCGAGCCTCTTCGACGGCAGCATGGCCACGCGCTGGAGCACGGGCGCGGCGATGGTCCCCGGCCAGTACCTGGTTGTCGACATGCAGGCGACCAAGACGTTCAACAAGATCGTCCTGGACTCCACCGGCAGCGACGCGGACTACGCCCGCGGGTATGAAGTCTATATCTCGAACGACGGGGCGAACTGGGGCAGCGTGGTCGCCAGCGGCACCGGCAGCGGCCCGGTCCAGACCATCACCTTCTCGGCGAAGAGCGGCCGCTACATCAAGGTGGTGCAGACCGGCACGGCCTCCAGCTGGTGGTCCGCGCGCGAGTTCAACGCGTACTACTGAGATTGTGACTCTTTGGCTCGAGCCCGGGAGGGCGGGGGACTCCCGAGGCTCAGCCGAAGAGGCTCAGATCGCCGGCGTGGGGCCAGGAGAGGGCCTCACGCCCCGAGCTGCGGTGCAGGTCGAAGAGCAGGATGCGCGGTTCGGGGTGGCCCTCCAGGTAGTACTTCACCTTGAGGTGCCACTCGTCCGAAGTCACGTTGCGCAGGGAGGTCACCACCACGTTGCGCTGGCTGAAGTGGTGGCTCACCTGCGCGCTGTAGATGCCTTTCTCGCCCAGCGTCACCACCCGCGTGAGGCGCCGGTACACCGCCTCCGCCATCCAGCTGAAGGGCTGGTAGGAGACAGGGGACGCCACCACGTGGGGAATCGACGGGCGCTTGGCGTGCGCTGGATTGGATGAGTACAGCGTCGAGTAGCCCGGGGTGTGGATGTCTCCGGCCAGCACCACCACGCTCAGTGGACGCTGTCCATGCGGCGGGTTCTGGAGGCTGAAGAGGAAGTCGAGCACCCGGTCCGCCTCGCGCCGGTTGGGCTCGGCGCCCCAGCTGTCGTTCAGGTCGTCCCGCAGGTCGCCGACGTTCTTGTGGAAGCTGCTCACCAGGCTTCGGACGCCTCCGTAGCGCAGTGAGCCCAGCCACGAGAAGAACTGGAGCACGTAGGGCCAGCCGCTGCGCATCATCGCCTCCAGCCCCTGGTGCCCGTGGGAGAAGACGACGGGGCTGCAGAAGAAGAGCACATCCAGGTGCTCACGCTGCGAGGCCACCCAGCGCTCCACCGCCGCGAGCTGCTCCTCCTTCCAGATGCGCCCCTGGCGCACGTTCCGGTTGCTGCGCAGATCCGCCAGCACGAAGCCCGCCCGGCCCACGCGGAAGCAGTTGTCGAAGCCCTGCTCGTAGCCGGGGGTCAGGGGCGGCGGGTTGCGCGCGGCCTGCATGTGCTGGAAGGCCTGCCGCGCGGACACGAACATCCGCTGCCACTTCTGTGTGAAGACGTCCGAGCGCGCGTCCTCGAAGGAGTCCTCCCGCGAGCCCCAGCCGTCGGTGATGTCGTGGTCGTCCCACATCAGATAGGCCGGCAGCTGGCAGAGCACCCGGCGGTAGCGCAGGTCGCTCCAGTACTTGCGGTACATGCCCAGGTAGAGCCCCACGCGCTTTCGTGGGTCCTTCTCCCGCTGCGCCTTGCGCTCGATGTCGTCCGCGTAGATCTGATCGCCGATGAGCAGGGCGAACCGGACGTTGCGGTTGTGCGAGATGATGGCCGGCAGCTCCGCCCACACAGCAAAGCCGTTCTGGCCATCGCGGACCGCCGTCTCCGGGTTGTGGCAGCTCATCACCAGGAAGTCGAGCTGGTGCTCGAAGCCGCCTCGGGGCAGGGTCCGGAAGAAGGTGTCCTCGTGCGTCAATCCGTGGAGGTTGACCTCCGCCAGCCGCGCTTCGTCCCACCACAGCCGGTAGAAGTAGAGCGTGTCCGGCTGGAGCCCCGGTACGGTGGCCACTCCGACGCCGCATTCCTCCTCGGAGAGGACGAGGGGCAGCAGGTGCTCGACGCGGGCGCTGGGGTGGCCCCGGTGGACCGTGACGTAGAGCGTGCGGCGCTCCCCGGGCTTCAGGTCCGCCATGTGCAGCCAGATGCGGGTCTCCGTGTCGGTCGTGTGGCCGAGGAAGGGGCCCAGCAGCTTGCAGTGCCGGTCGAATTGGAAGGCCATGAGGGCGGTTCACTCCTGGATGGTGATGATGACCGAGGCGCGCGCCGCCGTGTCGTCGATCTCTCCGAGGGCGACCTGGACCTGCTCGAACGTCGACGGGTCGTACACGCGCAGGTGGATGTCCTCCAGCGCCGTTTGTGTGCACCAGCGCCTCTTGGGGATGGCCTTCTGTGCCTTCTTGATGATGCGCTTGGAGTTCACCTTCTGGCTGGGGCCCGTGGCCACGAAGAGCTGGCCGATCCGGTAGCGCTTCCCGAGCTGGACGGCGACCAGCGTCCGCGAGGAGGTCGCGTCCGTGCCGGTGGCTTCCTCGGGCACCACCTCCGATTTCAGCCAGCCGAGCTTGTAGAGGCGGCGGTCGATGACATCCGCCAGGCCCTGCTGGCAGCGTGCCCGGTCGGCTCCCTCGGCCACGAGGGTGGGCAGGCCCGCGAGCAGGCACTCCCGGAGGATGGGGGACATCTCCTCGAGCCCCCGGACCTGGGAGGTGGCGAGCATGGGAGTTCCCTCGGGCCAGCAGTTCGTGAGGCGGTCGAGTTCATCGCTCGAACGGATGCCTCGGCAGGAGAGGGTGTCCTCCGAGCGGCCTTCCTCGGAGTCGTCGAGGCTCTTCCACCAGGCGTTCTCTGTTTTGGGAGCGCTGGCACAGGCCGTCAGCATCAGGCCGGCGATGAGGGGCAGGGTGCGTTTCATAGGCGGGGACCTCGGGCGGCTCACCAGCAGGCGGGCCGGCAGGAGCAGATGGTGCAGCCGGACTGCTGGTCGTAGGTGCAGTCCCGGCCGTTGAAGCAGATGGCGCTTCGCGGGGCGCAGTGTCCCGGGAGTGGAGGCCGAGGCCTCTCGTGGCGCGCCACCTTTGGCTTCTTGGGTTTCTGGGGCTTCTCCCAGACGTCGATTGTCACCGGGACGATCTTGTTCTGGGGGTCCGGTTCTCCGCCGATGACCCAGACCGCCCGGAACTTCCTCATCTGGTAGACGCGCGAATGCATCGCCGCCAGGGCGCTCGAGGTGAACCAGGCGTCCTCCGGAATCGCCGCGTAGGCCTTCGAGAGGATGCGCTCCGAGGCTACGCGCCCGCCTTGCTCGGTCCGGTCCACGTGGAGCGCGCCGATCCGGTAGCGGCTCCCGAGCTGGATCGTGAGCGAGGCCTCGGACACATTCGGGGTGCCCGAGGCGGGAGAGACCGTCGCCTCCAGCCAGCCCAATTGGCGCAGTCGGCCCTGGAGGACCTGGGCTGCTCCCTGGTGGCACGCGGAGGGATCCGCCGGGCTGGTCTCCACGGGCAGACCCGTGAGGATGCACTCACGCAGCGGCGTGGCCATCGGCTCGAGCCCGGCGATGGTCAGGCGGGGGGCTCCCTCTGAGGGCAGGCAGGTCTCGGAGAAGGAGGTGGCTCCCACGAGCCGGGTCCCATCGCACACGAGGCTCGGGAGATTCGAGCCCAGGAAGGACTCCAGCGCTTCGTTCTCCGAGTCCTCTGAGGCTCCACGGGACGTGGCGCAGGAGCACAGGAGTGTGCAGCAGAGGACGGAGAGGAAGGAACGCGCCACGGAAACGAGTCGCATCAATACCCCTGATTCAAGACCGCCCTCGCCACGCAAGGGGGGATGGATCAGGCCCGGCCGCCAAGCGGAGTATACCCGGTTGGGCCCCGCGCGCTCCATCGCTATAGGCTGTGCGCCCATGCGCTCTCTGCCCACCTTGTTCCTGGCGCTCGTGTGCGCCTCCGTGACCGTTCTGGGTTGTAAGTCCGAGGAGAAGCCGCCCGTTGAGCAGCCTCCTCCCGAACCGCCCCCGCCGCCTCCGCCGGATTTCCTCCACGTGTCGTCCCCGGACTGGCGGGACCAGATCATCTACTTCGTCATGACGGACCGGTTCGCCAACGGCGATCCGAGCAACGACAACCAGGGTGCTGGCGAGTTCGATCCCGCCAATGGCGCGAAGTACAGCGGTGGAGACCTGAAGGGGCTCCTCAATCGGCTCGACTACATCCAGGGCCTGGGCGCCACGGCTGTGTGGATCACCCCGCCCGTGGCGAACCAGTGGTGGGATCCGCTCGTGAACTACGGCGGCTATCACGGTTACTGGGCGCGCAACTTCACCCAGGTGGATCCCCACCTGGGCACGTTGGCGGACTACCAGCAACTGTCCCGCAGCCTCCACTCGCGAGGCATGTACCTGGTGCAGGACATCGTCCTCAACCACATGGCCAACTGCTTCCGCTACACCACCTACGACCCCACGGATGTCACGGCCCATGTGGTGCGCAACACCGCCGCGAAGCCTGAGTGCGGACCCACGCAGGCACCGTTCGACCAGTGGGATCCCACCAACCCTTCGCACCGCCAGGCCAACATCTTTCATTGGACGCCCACGATTGCCGACTACAACAACTCCACCCAGGAGAAGACCTGGCAGCTGGCCGACCTGGATGACCTGAACACGGAGAACCCCGTGGTCGTCACGGCCCTCAAGGACAGCTACGACTTCTGGCTCCGAGAGGTGGGCGTCGATGGTTTCCGCGTGGACACCGCCTTCTACGTGCAGCCGGAGCTCTTCAAGGACTTCCTCTACTCGCAGGACACGAGCCACCCGGGTGTCCTCTTGCAGGCCCGGAGCCTGGGGCAGGACGGCTTCCTCGCGTTCGGTGAGGGCTACACCTCCGACAAGCCCTTCGAGGACACTGCCTCGCAGAAGGTAGCCTCGTACATGAAGGACCCGAGCACTGGCGAGGATCTGCTGACCAGCATGCTCCACTTCCCGTTGTACCGCACGGCCGGGGATGTCTTGGCTCGGGGCCATCCGACGTCGGAGTTGGCACACCGGCTGGTGCATTCGCAGACGCTGTTTGCTCGGCCGCATCTGATGCCCACCTTCCTGGACAACCATGACGTGGACCGCTTCCTCGCTGGGGGCTCGGAGGCCGCGCTCCGGCAGGCGCTGCTGTTCATGATGACCGTGCCGGGCATCCCCGTTGTCTACTACGGCACCGAGCAGGGCTTCACCGAGCAGCGCGGCTCCATGTTCCAGGCGGGCTTCGGCTCCGGCGGCAGGGATCGTTTCGACACCGCTGCTCCGCTGTACACGCTCATCCATGAGCTGACTGCCCTACGCAAGGCGAACGTGGCCTTCCGCCATGGGGCTCCCACCGTGCTGCGGCAGAACGAGGCTCGCAGCGGCGTGTTCGTGTACAAGATGGAGGGTGAGGGGCAGGTGGCCTTCGTCATCTTCAACACCGCGGACGAGGACGTGCTGCTGGACAACCTGGACACGGGGCTGGCCGATGGCAGTGAGTTGAAGCTGCTCGCGAGCTTGGGGGACGGGGCTGGGGACGTCTACGCGGGGCGTGGGGGCAAGTTGTCCCTCGCGCTGCCTGCTCGCGCGGCCCGGGTGTTCACTCCCACCGGTCAGGTGATTTTGCCTCGTGTCGAGACGGCTCGCATCACCCTGGCCAATACCAATGGAGCCACCGTGGGTGGTGATTTCGAGCTGTCCGGCACCGCCACAGAGGTGTCCTCCTTCAAGGTGGTGGTGGATGGAGCGCTTGGCTCGGCGCTCCCGGTGACGGTGCAGGCCGATGGTTCCTGGCACACCACCGTCAGCGTCGCTGGCATGGTGGATCCGGATATCCAGCACTCGCTCGTGGCTTGGGCCGAGGACCCCCAAGTTCTCTCCGAGACGCTCACCTTCAAGGTCCACCGCGTGTTCTCGACCCTCCTCACCCACGATGATCCGGCGGACGACGACGTGGGCCCCGAGGGCCGCTACCACTACCCCACGGACTCCACCTGGGGAGACAACCACCAGGGCGATCTGCGCCGTGTGACGCTGCTCGGCGCGGGCAATGTGCTGAAGCTCACCCTCCAGACGAAGACGATCACCACCGTGTGGAGCCCGCAGAATGGCTTCGACCATGTGGCCTTCACCGTCTTCATCGACGTGCCCGGCCGCACCGGGCTCACCGTGATGCCTCAGCAGAACGCCTCGCTCCCCACGGGCATGAACTGGGACTACCGGGTCCGTGTCCATGGGTGGTCCAATACCTTGTTCAGTTCACAGGGTGCCTCGGCCTCCAACGAGGGCACTCCGTTCTCGCCTGCCGCCGCCATCGATGTGGATGTGGCCGCCAGCACCGTCACCCTCACGCTGCCGGGCGAGCTGTTCGCGGGGCTGACCTCCCTCAGTGGCGCCAAGGTCTACGTCACCACCTGGGACTACGATGGTGGCTACCGGCCCCTTGTCCCCGCTGCCGAGCAGTGGAAGTTCTGGGGCGGAGACGGCGCGGCGGATCCGATCATCCTGGACGACACGCCCGTGCTCACAATCCCCTGAGCCGGGTGCTCTCGAGGGGCCGCTCGTGCCAGGAGCCCCTGTCGGGAGCGGTGATGCCGAACCTGTAGGACTAGCAGACAGGTTCGGCCAGGCCGCGCCCGACAGGGGCTCTCCGGTGGACGGAGCGAGGACTCGGCGCACGTCCTGGCGCTGGAGTCGGCTCAGCTGGGTTTGCGCTTCGGGGCGGGGCCGGAGATGTCTCGGACGTACAGCTCGGCCATGCGCAGGAGCAGCCAGCGCGTGGCGGGACCCTTCAGCAGGTCCGGGCGGTGCACGATGGACAGCGAGAGGACCCACTCGTCGTCTCCCCAAGCCATGGGCTGGATGCGCACCAGCCGGCCTGCGGCGAGATCCTCGTGCACCATGTGCTCGGGCAGGTTGCCCCAGCCCAGTCCTCCGAGCAGGAGCGCATGCTTGGTGCCCAGGTCCGAGATGCGCCACGTGTTGGAGGACAGGACGCCTTGATCGGGCGTCTGGCGCGCGCCTCCCCGTTCGCTCAGCACGATGTTGACGTGCTCGGCCAGCATCTGCGTCGAGATCGGCCCTTTCACCCGGGCGAGTGGGTGCTCCTTGGCGACGACCGGCACCATCCGGACCGTGGCCAGGTGCTGACGCTCCAGTCCCTGGGCATGGGCTGCCGGGCCGACCACTCCGAGCTGACAGGTTCCATCCACCACCAGCGCCGACACCGCCGAGAGCGTGTCCGTGTGCAGGCGGAGCTGGACGGTAGGGAACTTCTGCGCGAACTCCCGGCACAGCTCTACGAGCACCCGGCTGGGAAGGATGACATCCACGGCCAGGCTGACGCTGGGTTCCAGGCCTCCCACCAGCCCCTCGGCCACCCGCTTGAGCGCATCCACATCCGCGCAGATGCGCCGGGCCGCGGTGAGCAGCGTGCCGCCCTCCGGCGTGAGGGTCGGAATCTTGGTGGAGCGGTCCCAGATGCGCACGCCCAGTTGCGTCTCGAGCGTGGCCATGGAGTGGCTCACCGCCGACTGCACGCGCCGCAGCTTGCGTCCCGCGGCGGAGAAGCTGCCCTCGTCGACCACGGTGATGAAGGCGCGGAGCTGGTCCAGGGTGATGGCATCAGACATGAGGCCGTCATGATGCCAGCCTCCGGTCCGGGGCATAGAGCCAGCCGTAGAGGAGCTTCGTCAGCCTCGGCATGATGACCCAGGTCAACATGGCCACGGGGATGGCCGTCGAGAGCGCCACCCCCAGTGGGAATGGCAGCCCCTTGGGGACGATGAAGCCCAAGAGGATGACCTGGGGCAACAGCGCGCACCACGTCACGAGCGCCATCTTCCACTTGGGCGGCGCCACCCGAGGCGCTGGGTGACCGGGGATGGTGAACCAGGTCTCCAGGCCGCTGCGGACCAGGGGTTGGTCGGGAGCGGTGGCGAGCGCCTCGCCCTTGCGGAGGAGCTCCACCACCTCGGGCGACGTGTGCCAGCGATCGAGATCCGCCTGGCTCGCGAAGCGCAGGAGGATGAAGTAGTCGTGCTCGCCCGCCGTCAACACGCTCGAGCCCTGCAGGGCGAGGGAACCGGTCGCCACTGCCATCACTTCCTTGATCCACTGCTCGAAGGGTTCCTTCGCACCGGGCTTGACCCGCCGCTCCAGCACGATCTTGACGGGCTGGCCCGCATCGATGGTCTTCGTCGCATCCATGGTTCTCTCCGGCCGCCCAGCGGCTGTGGTGCACAAACGGGTGCGCTCGGCTTCCGAGCAGCACCCGGGGTGATGCGGCAGCGAGGGCCTACCGCTTCCCCTCGTTCGCCGCCTCGCCCAGCACCGCCTTCGCGTACTGGATGCCGATGCCGTAGGTGCCCGCGTGCTGCTTCACGATGCCGGTGGTCGCGTCGTAGGTCTCCTGGCGAGCCCAGTCGCGCTGCAGCTCGAGCAGGTACTGGAGCCAGGTGATGGGCTGCGCGCCCGCCTGGATCATCCGCTGGACCGCCATGTCATGGGCCACCGGGCTCGTCCCGCCGCAGGCATCCACGACGACGTAGACCTCGAACCCCTCGCGGAGCGCATCCAGCGTCGGCATCACGATGCAGACCTCCGTCCACAGGCCGGCGATGACGATCTTCTTGCGACCCGTCTTCTTCACCTCGTCGACCACCCGCTTGTCCTCCCAGGTGTTCATCGTCGTCCGGTCGATGATGGTGTTCTGGGGGAACACGTCGCGGAGCTGGCTGAACGTCGGCCCGCTGAAGCTCTTCTCCGCCACCGAGGTGATGATGGTCGGCACGTTGAAGACCTTGGCGGCCTTGGCCAGGCCCGTGGCGTTGTTCACCAGCGTCTGCCCGTCAATCGACTTCACGCCGAAGGCCATCTGCGGCTGGAAGTCGATCAGCAGGAGGACGGAGTTCTGGGGGTTCAGCAGGGTGGGGACGTTGGCAGGGGTCGTCATGGCTCGCTCCGGTTGAGTTGCGCAGCGGTGTGCTGCGCTTCTGAAAACAGAGTGGCTCAGCCATGGCGAGATGAGAACCCACAATCCCTTCATCTCATCCATCGACCCAACAGATGGATGAGCGCAGGGCCCCCTGGCAGCAAGCAACAATGCGGCTTACGGGTAGCGGACGGGCGGCGGGTCCTCGGGCAGCGGAATGAACTCCGTCTCCTGAGGCACCGGGGTGAAGCGGCCGCCCTTCCAGTCGGCCTTCGCCTCCTCCAGCCGATCCCTCGAGCTCGAGACGAAGTTCCAGAAGATGTAGCGCGGCCCATCCATCGGCTCGCCGCCGAGCAGCATCATCCGCGCCGGAGAGGAGGCCTGGATGACGAGCTCGCTCCCAGGGCGGAAGATGAGCAGCTCGCCCGGGTTGAACACGATGCCGTCCAGCTCCACCGTGCCCTCGACGAGGTAGAGCGCTCGCTCCTCGTACTCGGCGGGGACCTGCAGGCGAGCACCCGCTTCCAGCACCACGTCCGCGTAGAACAGTGCCGACAGCGTCTTCACCGGCGAGCGCTTGCCATGAAGCGAGCCCGCGATGAGGTGCATCCGCACGCCCTCTCCCTCGACGAAGGGCATCGTGTCGGAGGGGTGGTGGACGAAGGAGGGCTCGGTCTCCTCGTACTGCTTCGGCAGCGCCACCCAGGCCTGGATGCCGAAGAGCTTGTTGCTCGAGGCCCGCACCTCCGGAGCCGTGCGCTCGGAGTGCGCGATGCCTCGCCCCGCCGTCATCCAGTTCACCGCGCCGGGCCGGATGGCCTGCACCGTGCCCAGGCTGTCCCGGTGGAGCACCTCTCCCTGGAAGAGATAGGTCACCGTGGCCAGGCCGATGTGCGGGTGGGGCCGCACGTCGATGCCCTTGCCCGCCTCGAAGTCCGCGGGCCCCATCTGATCCAGGAAGATGAAGGGGCCCACCATCCTGCGCCGCGCGGAAGGCAGCGCTCGCTTCACCAGGAAGTGGTCACCGAGGTCCCGCGTGGGAGCGATGAGCAGGTGCTCCAACTCGGGGTGGGACCGCGTCTCGCTCGTGTCTTCCACGCTCATACGGTTCCAGGAGCGGCGCGCCGCCCGTTACTCCGTCACGCCCGAGTTCACGTCCGAGCGAGCGCCCTCTCCGCTGGGCGTCTCCTTCTCGGCACGCTTGGAGCGGCGGCCCCCGCTGCCCACGAGGATGTCCACCCACATGTTGCTGATGCCGAAGTTGCGGTCCGGCGTGGCGAAGTGGTGCGCCATGTGGTGAGAGCGCAGCGCCTTACCGTACGCCGTGCGCGGCGTGAGGTGATGCGTGGCCCAGTGGGTGAAGTCGTAGAACAGGTAGCCCCAGACGATGCCGCAGAAGTACGGAAGCGTCTGCACCGGGTGGCCCACCAGCCACAGCAGCCCGCCGATGATGAGGGCCAGCGGGATGCTCGCGCCCAGCGGCATCACCAGCCGCGTCGCATCGTCCGGGTACTTGTGGTGGTAGCCGTGGGCAATCTCATGCACCCGCCGGGTGAAAGGGCCGTTGCCCTCCCAGTGGAAGAAGTAGCGGTGGATGCAGTACTCCATGCCGATCCACGTCAGCACGCCCAGCGGCACGAAGAGCAGGCTCATCCCCACCGTCGTCCGCCCCGTGTAGTGGGCCCACACGAAGAGCGCCAGCGTGAGCGGGATGTAGAAGATGAACGGAAGCGAAGGGTGGACCTTCGAGCATGCCTCGAGAAAGTTGTTCTCGAACATGCGGCCGGCTTGGTGTCTGAGGTAGGGACGGCTCATAGCGCACGACCTCTTTAGCAGGGAAAGGGCGAACCGCTGGTAGCCCTTTGTACTCGAAGTGTCTCCTCAGGTGCCCGTGGCTCCCGGAGGAGTGAATCGTTGGGTTTCAGTGCCCTCGCGCGCCGCCCTCGCCGCCCACGCGGAGGCGAAGTCTGCCAGCCCCCGGAGCTGCCTGTCGTTCAAAGTCGCCTGCCAGCGCGCCTGCCGCAGCGCCCGGTACGCCGCTGTCGCCTCCGCGCCCTGCGCCACCATCACGGCCAGCCCCATGAGCGGCCCGCGCCCCACGCCGTGCTCGCAGTGCGTGTAGAGACGGGCCCCCGCTTTCAGCCGAGGCACCGCCCATTCCACGCCCTTCATCAGTTGCTCCACCGAGGGCGGGTAGCGGTCCGGCACCGGCACGTGCAGCAATTCGATGCCCAGGGCCGCCAGCGCCGCCGCGTCGTCACAGCGCTCGGCGCGCAAGTCGATGACCGCGGTGATGCCCTCGGCTGCCAGCGCCGTGTACTGCGAGCGCGGCACCGAGCCGCCCACCCACAGCCACTCGTTCACCCGCGAGACGTTCATTCCGCGCCCCGGCAGCTTTGTCGTCCACTCCACCACGCGCGCCACCGAGCGTAGCACCTGCTTGCGCACCCAGCCGCGCATGCCGGGGACATGGTGCACCTCTCGCAGCAGCGAGACGTTCACGGTGCACCTCGGGAGCCGGTGGACATGCGGCGCACCTCAGCCCTCGTCCTGCGTGACTTCCATCACGCCCGGCACGTCCGGCTGTCCCGGCCGCACCAGCACGGCCCGCATGAGGTACGTCACCGGCGAGCCGACCACCGGCTTCACCAGGCTGCCCAGCACACCCAGGTCCTGCACCGGAGCGCTGCGCAGCATCAGCGAGGTGGAGCGCACCGTGAGCGGGCCGTCAGGGCCACTCAGCTCCGCCTCCCACGAGGCGATCTTCTTGGATCTGCCATCGTCCAGCCGGCGCAGATCGAAGCGCTGCAGCACCTGCGGCTCGCTGCCGGAGCTCCACAGGTAAGCGGGGCCGAAGCTGCCATCGAAGCCCTCGCGGGCCAGCAGCAGCACGTTGGTGTCGCCGCGCACGGCGCGGAAGCGCACCCAGCTGCGCGCCAGCTTCGCCGGGGCCACCGTGGAGTGCGAGTGGTCTCCATAGCCGCCACCGGTCAGCTCCAGCAGCGCGTCCGAGCCCGGCAGCCGCAGGCTCACCTTCGCCTTGGTGAAGGGCAGCAACACCTCGTGGCGGTAGCGCGAGTTGCCGACGATGATCTCGGAGCCCGAGGGAGCGGTGGGCGAGGGCGGATCGCTGAACGAGATGGTCAGCAGGCCGTTGTCCAGCGGCACGGAGATATAGGTGCCGCTGCCCGCGTGCAGGGTGCACGGGCCCATGCGCAGTGTGGTGGTGGCGGCGTCATAGCCCCACTCGTCCGAGTCCACCTTCACCTGCGGCGTCCACGGCTTGCGGCCCGGGCGCAGCACGGTGGCCCGGCACACGCCGTTGCGCGAGCCCGGTCCCAGGTTCGTCACGGAGAACTGCGTGGAGACGAAGGAGCCGTCCTCGAGATCCACCATGAAGCTGAAGCTCTCGCCGTAGTTGTCGTTCGACGAGGGCAGCGGTTCCAGCACCGCGCCCGCCCCCGCCAGCAGGGGCAGGGTGAGCGCGGCGAGCAACGTCAGGGGTGACAGTCTGTCATGCCGCATGAGGGCGCTCCATGAGCGCCTCCGGCGGGTCATTGAAGACGTAGTCCCGCTGGAGGGGGAGGTTCCACGCGAAGTACACCGCCCCGCGAGCCAACCACCAACCCAGCGTGTACGCCAGTTGCGGGTGCAGCGTCAGTAGCGCGACGCCCCCAGCGTTGAGCAGCGCGCTGGTGGCGCTGACCAATGTATAACGGGCGAGCTGTGGCGCCACCGCACTGTGGCTCCGGAACGTCACGATTCTGTTGATGGAGTAGTTCACCACTCCGCCCAGCACGCACCCCAGCGCCGTGGCAATCGCCGGCGACAGGCCGCCCCACTCCACCATGGCCAGCACTGCCATGAAGTCCACCGCCGTGGCGATGGCACCGGCCAGAGCGTTGAGGCCGAACACCGTGAACCCCGAGCGCTTGCCCGGCACGCGCGGCGGCGGCGGAGCCAGCGCGTTGACGAGCGCGCGGAACCGCGAGGCGGCCGTCACGTTGCTCATGATGGCCACGAAGACCAGGCCCACCACGGCCAGCCAGTGCATGGGGTGCTTCTGCTCGGGGAACCAGATGGCCTCGAAGATGGGCGAGAGCGCCACGCCTACGCCCAAAAAGAGCACCCGCTCCAGCCGCTGCATGGCGCCGCCGCGGATGTTGATGCCCAGGCCCTCGCCGCGGGCGCGCACGTACGGCACCAGCGAGGTGCCCAGGAAGGCCACCAGCACCGGCAGCAGCACCCAGTTGTCCCGGTAGTACCAGGCCAGGCCCATCAGCATGGCCGAGTCCACGTACCTGTCGAGCACCGAGTCCAGCGCCGCGCCGGCCGGGTTGGCCTGCTTGCGCACGCGGGCCACGCGCCCGTCCATTACATCCAGGATGCCGGCGCTCAGGAAGAGCCAGCCGCCCAGCGTGAAGCGCCCGGCCGCCACCGCCACGCCGGAGCTCACGCCCAGCAGGCCCGACAGCATGGACAGCGCGTTGGCCGGCAACCCCGAGTGGTACACCACCTTCCACAGGGGCTGGATGACCCAGAAGAAGTAGTGGCGCAGGAACATGCCCACCAGGATGGTGCTGCCTCGCTTCAGCGTCTCCTCGTCCTGGGGCACGCCCTTGATGGCGCAGCGGACGAGGAACAACAACAGCCCCAGGATGAAGTAGGCGCACGCAAACAGCGCTGGGGCGAGCGCCGTCCAGATGCGGGCGGAGGGAGAAAGGTCTCCCATGATCCATGCGGCCAGGGTGTCAAGCACGGCTGTCTCCTCCGGGCATGAGCGGGACGGCCGCCACGGCAGGAGATTCACGCCGACCGAGGGCGTACTCCACGACCGTGCAGGCGACCAGGGCTGCTGCCACGCCCGCCATGACGTCCAGGATGTAATGGTGTTGCAGATAGATGGCAGAAAATGCCACCAGCGCCGCGAAGGCCCCCGCTCCTACGCGCCACGCCCGGCCCTGCCGCCACACCTGCCAGGTGACGAGGACGGGGTAGGCACAGTGCAGCGAGGGCATGGCGCCGAAGATGTTGGGGTTGCGGGCGTAGAACTTCGCGAAGTAGCTGATGCCCAGCAGCGCGTCGAAGCGCGCGGTGCCTGCGGGGCTCGGCAAGGCCGTGAGGTCCGCGGGACCGGGGCCGTACTTCATCACGTACCAGGGAGGCGCCGCTGGATAGAGCATGTACGTCACCAGCCCCAGGGTGTTCACCAACATGAAGGACCAACAGACGAACTCGAAGCGCGGGTGCTTGCGGAAGAAGTAGAGCAGCACCAGGCCGAAGACTTCGTAGATGTACGCCGCGTAGGAGAAGCCGCAAAAGAAGTCGAGTACCGCGTGGGTGCGTGAGGCGAAGTAGGACGGCCACGTCTGTCCGTCCGGCGCGGGGAAGAGATGGCGCTCCAGCTCCCACAGCTCGCCGGTGTGGATGTGGCCGCGCAGCGGCAGCCAGAGCCACTGGTTGTCCATCAGGACACCGGTGAGCCACAGGGGGAAGGCCCCCCGCAAAAAGCGCCGCGGCCCGGGGCCGGCGAAAGCCAGGCCCACGAGCAACAGGTCCGCCGCGGCGTGCTCCCACCGCAGCTTCCCCATCGCGGCGACGAAGACGAGGTGGCTCGCGCCCATCACGGTCACGAGCCACTGGAACGTCTTCGACCCGGTCTTATCGGGCGAGGGGGAGGTCATCTCCGTAGTAGTCGAGTCCGAGGTGGGTGATGGGCTCTTCGCCAGCGATCGCGCGCAGCGTGTTCTTCAGCTTCGTCGTCTGGATGAAGAGATCGTGCTCAACCTGCAGACCCTCCAGCGCCATGGGGCTCTTGAAGTAGAAGGACAGCCACTCCTGGATGCCCTTCCACTCCAGGCGCTTGGCCAGGTCCAGGAACAGGGCGATGTCCAGCACCAGCGGCGCGGCCAGGATGGAGTCGCGGCACAGGAAGTTGATCTTCAGCTGCATGGGGTAACCCAGCCAGCCGAAGATATCGATGTTGTCCCAGCCCTCCTTCGCGTCGCCGCGCGGCGGGTAGTAGTGGATGGACACCTTGTGGCTCACGTTGCCGTAGAGCTGCGGGTACTGGTCCGGCTGCAGGATGGTGTCCAGCACGCCCGCCTTCGTCACTTCCTTGGCCTTGAAGGCCTGCGGATCGTCCAGCACCTCGCCGTCGCGGTTGCCCAGGATGTTGGTGGAGAACCAACCCTGCAGGCCCAGCATGCGCGCCTTGAGCGCCGGCGCGATGACCGTCTTCATCATCGTCTGGCCGCTCTTGAGGTCACGCCCCGCTACCGGCAGCCCCTCCTTGCGCGCCAGCTCCTGCAGCGCGGGGGTGTCCACCGAGGTGTTCGGCGTGGCGTTGGCGAAAGGCACGCCCTCCTTGAGGGCTGCGTACGCGTACAGCAGCGTGGGGTTGATGGACTTGTCGTTGGCATCCAGCGCCTTCTCCAGCGCGTCCAGCGAGTGCGTGGCCGGCGGGTTGCCCGTGTACGTCTCCACCGAGGCGGTGACGATCATCACCGCGCGCTTGGCACCCAGCTCCTTCTTGAAGTCGCGGATGTCCTGGCGCAGCGCCTCGATGCTCTCGCGGTGCGTCTTGGTGTCCTTGATGTGGTTGGCGGCGATGCGGCGCACGAACTCGGGGTTGTGCACGCCCTTCTTCGGGACGATCTTCTCCAGCGCGGGGCGGACCAGCTCCTGGTGCTCCTTGCTCAGCACGTCCGAGCGGGCGGCCACCTGCGCCGCGTTCTCGCTGATGATGTCCCAGGCGCCGAAGACGACGTCATTCATGTGAGCCAGGGGAACCAGCTCCTGGATCTTCACGGTGCGCCCGTCGGTGCGCTTGCCCAGGCGGGCGGTGCCCATCTGCGTGAGCGAACCCACTGGCAGGCCCTTGCCCTGGCGAACCATCTCGACACCCGCGATCAGCGTGGTGGCAACCGCGCCGAGACCCGGCAGCAGGATCGCCAGCTTCCCCTCGGGCTTGGACACTGCCCTTCCCTTAGTAGTCATGTGTAGGCTTCCTTCGAGAACGGGCGGCCCGCCCTCGTTGAGACACCTCGAGTCCGCTCTACGCGGCAGGCTCCGGCCGGGCACTGTCCCCCTTGAAGGGGAAACTCTCGGATGCGGATGGTTGATACTCTAAAGCGTTTTGAAGTTCAACGCCGCTCCGTTACCACGATTTCACTGCAACACCGCTTGCGCGCCGGGGTGGCACTGAAGGCAGCCCGTTCGCTTCGGTGAGTAAAAGAGTGTCCGAAAAAAAGACGCACCCACCGGGCGCGAGACAGGCGCCGGGTGGGGGCGTGAGCTAAATATCTGGAAACGCTCAGCTCTGCGAAGTCGCCTCGGCGGTCGCCTGGCCGGTTTTCCTCATGCCTGGGAATGCCCCAGGGGTGGCCTTTCTCTCCTTATATATGCGGGGAGCGGCGTGACTCAGTGCAGCGAGGCGTCCGAGTCCACCTGCACCTTGGCGTTGTCCCCAGGCCGGTACTGCTCTCCGGTGAGGACGGCCTTGGCGAAGCCGATGAGCTGCACCATGCGGCTGTTGGGTATGTCCCAGTACTCCGCCTTCTCCACCTTGACGCACAGCAGGGCAAGCTCGGGATCATCCAGGCCCTTGGGGAACCAGGCCTTGAGGGTGGGGTTCCACAGCTCGCGGGCCTTCTCCTTGTCGAGCACCAGCCGGCAGCGGCCGCTCACGGAGATGTAGCGGTCCTTGGAGGGGTCCGCGTACGAGAGGTTCACGTGGTGATCGTGCTCCACCTCGTCCACCTTGGCCGAGTGCTCGCGGGTGAAGAACCACAGCTCGCCGTCGAAGTCGCGATCATGCGTCCACATGGGCCGGCTGCGCAGACTGCCGTCCGCATCGATGGTGCTCATCATCGCCACCTTGATGCCGTGGATGAGCTCGCCCAAGTGGGTGATGGCGTCCTGTTGCCCCTGCTCCGTGCCCTTGTGCTCTGCCTTCTTCTTGGACATTCATGCCTCCCGCGCTGAGGGTAAGCAGCGGTGGGGAACGAGGACACCCGGCGTGAAGCAGGGGAGCCTCGCTAGGAGGGGAGGCAGGCGGCCGGGGGCTCAGAGGCCGAGGTGCTTGAGCATCTTCGCCCGCATCTTGTCGTCGGGCAGGCGGCCGAAGCCGGCCTTGAGGTTGTCGTCGAGGTGCTTGGGGTTGCTGGTGGCGGGGATGGGGCAGGTGACGGCGGGGTGCCCGAGGATGAACTTGAGGAAGTACTGGGCCCAGCTGGTGCAGTCGAACTCGGCGGCCCACGGGGGCAGGGGCTTGCCGCGGACCTTCTCGAAGAGGCCGCCCTGCTCGAAGGGGCTCATGACGAGCACGGCCACGCCCTGGTCGGCGCAGGCCGGGAGCAGGCGTGCCTCGGCGTCGCGCTGGACGATGGAGTAGGGCAGCTGCACGAAGTCCAGCGCCTCCTGGCGGACGAGCTTCTCCATCTGCTCGAAGGAGGAGGGCTGGTAGTGGGTCACGCCCACGTAGCGGATGCGGCCGGCCTGCTGCCACTCGCGCAGCGTGGCCAGGTGGGTCTTCGCGTCCACCAGGTTGTGCACCTGCATGAGGTCCATGCGCCCGTGGCCCATGCGCTGCACGGAGGAGGTCATCTGTTGCACGCCCTCGGCGCGCCCCATGGTCCACACCTTGGAGGCGAGGAAGGGCGTGCGGGACTGGTCGAGCTCCCCGAGCAGCTCGCCCACCACCTGCTCGGCGCGGTCATACATGGGCGAGGAGTCGATGACGCGGCCGCCGCGCTCGAGGAAGCGCTTGAGCACATCCTTCAGGGGGGCGCGCTCCTTGGGGGTGGCGCCCACGTTGAAGGTCTGCCAGGTGCCGAGTCCGATGGCGGGGAGCTGCTCTCCGGTGCGAGGGATGGGGCGGGTGAGCATGCGTTTCTCCTCAGGAGCGGGGCCGGCGCCCAGGAGCAGCGCGCTGCCGAGCCCTGCGGCGAGGAGCTCCCGGCGCGAGGGGCCCGTGCGTTGCAGGGAGGGGTTGTCATCCATGGCCACAGCCTAACGCCTCCGACCGACGAACTCTGCCCTGGCAGGGCGCCAGGTGTTTCTCATAACACTGGACTCAGTTCCCGGTGTCACCTGGGACGAAGTGCCTGCCGGCGTCCCGCGGGAGCTGGTTCATTCACTCGATCATCGGTTCGGAGAGCGTGCGCGCATCCGGTTGTTCTTGGGCTGGTGCTCGAGCTCCGCGAGCCCGAGCGCCTCGAGCACGGGGGGGACGTACACTCCGAACCGTCCGCGCAGGCCCTTCTTGAGGCCATACCAGCCGCCCACGGGATTCTTGGGAGATCGCCCCCAGGCCTCCACGCTTCCTTCTGGTGCGGGCTTCTGTTCGTCCGCGCCTCCCAGGGGAATCCAGTCTCCATGGGAGGTGAGCATGGCGTGCAGCTCTTCGATGCAACGGAGGTGGTAGCGCAGCTCGGTCTTTCCCACGCGCACGACGAGCGCGGGTGGGTCCAGCGTGTCGTCTCGGAACGCCTCGAATGCAGATGTTCCAGGCGGAGTCTTCAGCTTCCAGGGTTGTTCCCGCGTCCCGGGGGTGCTGGAGCCCGCGGCCTGCTTCTTCGCTGCGGGCTTCTTCGCTGCGGGCTTCTTCGCTGCGGACTTCTTCGCTGCGGACTTCTTCGCTGCGGGCTTCTTCCTGGCTGCCATGTTCCCCCCCCACGTGAATTGCCGACGAGGCGAGTGTCGCTCGCCGGGCGGAAGGCAGCAGATTAAGCGAACGGCGCGCAGGGCTCCACGGTGCTGGCTCAGGGCGCGAGCGGGCTGTCCGATAGGCCGCGCGTCTGATGGCAGCCCATCAGGGGTTGAATCACCCAGGGTTTGACGCTAGCAAAGGACACCCTCTCCACCGGTAGGCTCCCTCCATGGGCATCAAGACTGGCGATCAGGCTCCTGACTTCACACTGCCGAAACAGGACGGCACCTCCGTCAACCTGAAGGCGTTGCTCCAGAAGTCGGCCGTGGTCCTCTACTTCTACCCGAAGGACGACACGCCGGGCTGCACCAAGGAGGCGTGCTCGTTCCGGGACTCGTACGAGTCCTTCAAGGAGGCGGGGGCCGAAGTCGTGGGGATCAGCTCGCAGTCGACAGCCTCGCACGAGGCGTTCGCGGCCCGGCACCGGTTGCCGTTCACACTGGTGAGCGACGAGGGCGGCAAGGTCCGCAAAGAGTATGGCGTCCCCACCACGTTGGGGTTGCTGCCCGGGCGCGTGACGTATGTCATCGACCAGAGCGGCACCGTCCAGCACGTGTTCAACTCGCAGCTCAACGCGACGAAGCACGTCACCGAGGCGCTCCAGGTCATCCAGAAGCTCCGGGGCGCGCAGGCTTCCTGAGGCCAGGAGCTCGGCCATCTTGATGGCTCATCTGCTCACTACTCGACCGGGCAGGTCGGCGGCACGGAAGTGTGCGGACGTCAGGGTGGCCTGCTACAGGCTCAGGAATCATCATGCTAGAAGGCTTGCCAGCCATGGCTGAGACCCCTGAGCAGAAGCGCCCTGTGGCGCCGGCTTCGACCGAGAGCCCGACTCGTCTGACGGACGAGGACGTGGAGCGCTTGGCTGCCGAAGGGCTCCGTCTGCGTCGTGCTCTCGAAGAGCGCGTGGCCAGGCCGACGTCGTCGAGCACCTCGGAGACTCATATCCGCTTTCGCTGAGGGATGATGGGGACCCTGGCGCTGTCGATCCGGTCGGTTGCTTTCAGTACCGACGCCTTCCTGGCCGAGGTCGCGAGGGCCAGTGGAGCGCCTGCGGGTGCGGAGCCGGCAACCCAGGCGAGGTACCTTGCCTCCTATCTCCAGAATCTTGAGGCTGCGGCGAGGACGCTCCTGGTCGAGGAGCCGTACATCGACCGGCATTATCTGGAGGAGTACACGGGCTATTACGCCACCGTGCTCCAGGCGCCTTCCTCCCGCACTGTGCGGTTGCACTTCTTCCGGCAGGATTGGGGCAGTCGGGCGAAGGAGGAACTTCTCAAGCTCGTTACAAGTGTGGGGCCGAGCGATGCGGCCAAAACGCTGGAGGGCGACTATCTGGGCTTTGTCGTGATTCGGCCTCTGCCGGGCGCTCCGATCGGGCGTACCGTGCTCCAGCCTTATTCGAACCCAGAGAAGCACCGGTGCTTCGAGCCAGCCAGCACGCAACATGATGTTCATCTGTTGGGCATGACGCTCAAGGTGCGCGGTGTGCCGTTCCAACAGCAGGACCAGGGAGTCGGTGCCTGCGCGACCACGGCGCTCTGGTCCGCGCTGGCCCGTGTCACGCGTGCGGATGGGGGGCGCGCGGTGACCCCGCTCGCGGTCACGCTGGCCGCGACGCGCACGCTCACCCTGGGCCGAGCGTTTCCCGCCAGCAAGGGCCTGGAGAGATCGCAGCTACTCGAGGCGATTCGGCACGTCGGGTATGCACCCGAGGTGCTCGACCCGCATGCAGATGCAGCGCTCTTCCAGCTTGTGCTCAAGTGCTACGTGCGCTCGGGGATCCCCCTCATCCTCAACCTCTCCAAGAAGGAGTGGCGCGAGAACCACGCTGTCACCGTCGTGGGGTACCGGGACAGTGATTCCGGTGCGGATGCGGCCGAGATTGGCTACTCCCAGCCGGGTGTGAGTTAGGAGCCGCGCAGAAATAAAGTTTCAGTTTGGCCGGAGGGTGTAATTCCACTCACCATGGAAGTTGGAGCGCTCAAGGTGAAGGGCGGCCATCTGCTCGCGGCTGACGTCGACGCCTAT
>NZ_JAHXBF010000018.1 GCF_020103695.1 Hyalangium versicolor | reverse complement strand
TCAGCGCGCGGTGGGCAACCCGCCGCTTTGCCACGGCCTCTCGCTCAGAACGGCAAGCCGTGCCGTACCCCAGTCTACCCACCGAGGATCGCGGCATCACGCACTCCTGCCGAAAGGACACGGATCACCAGCGGAACTCGACGGCCACTTTCGCAACAGACCTCGTGTGCCAGGTTGCATGCCCGAGGTTCCTCAATGAGAGATAAAACAGGACGCGGAGCCCCAGATCCGGTGATCGCGTCCTGCGTTCCCCCCGCGCCCGGTGAACGTTCCCGGTGGGGATGGCTCAGCTCTTCGGCTCCGTGGTGGACGGCTGAGCACCACCTTCCTCGGGTTGATCAGGTGAAGCCTTTGGCGACGGGCCAGTCCTCCTGGGCGTGCCCTGCACGGAGGACTTCGATGACATCTTCCGGGGCGAGGGCTCCTCGTCCTCCCCTGGCTCGCTCCACGAGCGGAGCACCAGGTCGTGCTCCTCATCCTCTGCTTGGATGGGGGACACGTCGTTGTGCGGAGCCCACAGCAGCAGCGGATCATCCTCCCCCCGCAGCACGCGCTCGACCTGATGGAGCCGTAACTCCACCAGCACCAAGATGGCCGAGATGGTGAGCGGGGCTTGAAGCTCGCGCTTCCGATCCTCCATACCTCCTGTCGCCAGTTCATCCGCGAGGAAGCGAGCCCCCTCGACGGCGTTCCTGATCTCCGCCATTTCTGCACTCAAGCTGATGGCCTTGTGCATCGTTCGGTTCCTCCCGGTGTGAGTAGTGAAGGCCGCACCTCGACGATGCGACCTTCTCCATGGGCAAGAGGAAGCCCGCCACATCCACAACGGGACTCCTCCCCGGGCACTACGGCCCGTGCCTCACCCGTTCTCGAAGATGCTCGGCCAGCGCGAAGACGACAGCCGCCACCATCTTTCGGATGAGTGTCGAGGCCAGCAGCTTCCTCACGGCGCTCAGCATGGCGTTCACCCCCTTCCCGCCCGACTGATCACGCCTCGCCCGCACCATGGCAGGTACGGGGACGAAGCCTCTTCTTCGGTCCTTATCCCGCCAGAGAGAGGAGATTTTCCTGATCGAGAAGCGCCATGGGAGGGATGCGAGAAATCTTCCCTTTGCAGGGATTCAGGAGCGGATTGCGGGAAAATACCTTCAACACGAACATCCTGCGTAGCAGGCCGTCTAAGCAAAGCCTGAGAAGCCCGCAGGCTCGATGCCGGGTCCGAACTTCCCCGGGGTCCGCCACCAAAGGTATAGTTCCGGTGAGAACATGCAACCGACCAACAAAGCCGCTTCCGCTGATGCCTCCCTGAGCGTAACCGGGGCACTTTCCGTGAGCGCCCCAGTCCCCCAGGAAGTTGCATCCGTCCTCGTCGAACCGCCCTCCCCCAGTCTGCCCGATTCGTCCCTCGATAAAGAGGCCGTCAAGGCGCTGCTCGAAATCGCATTGCGCGGCCACGACCAGCTAGAGAAAGCCTACGATACCCTGAATACCCGCATCGGCGTGGTGTTCGGTTTCAGTGGCTTCCTCGCCACCGGATTCTTTAAGGCCGCTGAGCTTCTAGGCCCAAAGTGGCAAGCTGCTGCATGCTCCGGCTTCGCATTTCTGTTCGCCGCCTTAGCGTTCAGTTGCATGAAGGCGTTTAGCAGCACGAACTACGCCGGGCTTCCCAGTTCACGCGCTCTTACTAGGGATTTCTTACACGGCGTTGTGAATGGCGAGACCAAAATTCGGTATGAAATTCTTCGTGTTGTGAATGAGGCCAACGACGAGAACAGGCCATTGATCGATCAAAAGGCCGTGTACTTCCAGTGGGCAGTCAAGTTCCTGCTTGCTCAGGTAGCGCTCATCCTCGCGGTGTTTTTCATCGCAGCAGTCGTAAGAGCCTTGGGGTAGTCTTGACGGCTCACATTTCCCACAAGCAGTGTAGGAGGTCACATAGCTTATGGAAATTCAGGTCTCTAGCGACAAGCCCGCCCAGCCGCCCCAGCCGCCCCAGCCGCCCCAGCCGCCCCAGCCGCCGCCGCCTGCCAATCCCGACTACAAGACCACATTCCGCCGAGACGGGGACGACGTCGGTGTGAAGAAGTAGATAGGGCCTCGCAAGTTGCCCACCAACAAGCAAGCCCTGGGGTCACGCACCGAGACAAATCGCTCGGGGAGAGAAACAACCAGGGTAGGTGAAGGGTGCTAGGTGAGTCCGGGCAAGTATCCAGCGGTTGAACGTCCGCCATTCATCGCGGTTCGTGGTTGTGGGTTAGGGCAGGCTCATTCCTCTACTCCGCCGATACTTCGAAAGGCGGAGTTCTAGCAGACCGGGCAATATGGCCATTGATCGTTCGAAATGGACTGATAATGAGACCTTCCACAAGGACCATGCGCCAGCATGGCCTTGCCCCATGTGCAATGACGGAACGCTCACCCCTGTCGAGAAGTCCTTCACCGAGCAGGAGACCAGTGGTTCAATCAATACGCGGCACCAAGCCGAAGAGGCTTGGGAGCCTGACTGGTATCTAGGACGTTTCTCTGGACGCCTCGTGTGTATTCGCCAAGAATGCTCCGAGCCTGTTGTTGTGTGTGGAGACTCTATCGTTGTCCACACATATGAAGATCCCGAACACGGCGAAGCGATGGTTCCGCAGTTCCGTCCGGTGTTCTTCCACCCAGCGCCCCCTATTTTCCGAATCCCCCAAACATGTATTGAACCGATCAAGAGCGAACTAAAGCGGGCCTGGGCACTTCATTGGTCGGACTCTGCTTCTTGCGCGAACCGCATCCGCACTTGTGTAGAGATGGTTCTCACCCATCTCAAGATCCCTCGATTCACCAAAGGAAAGAAGGGTCGGGTCCGACTGAACCTCCACACACGAATACAGCTCTTCGAGAAGCGCGATAGCACTCTCGCTCGCTCCCTGATGGCCGTGAAGTGGATTGGCAACGTCGGAAGCCACGCGGGAGATCTCGACAAGGAGCAGGTCCTTGACGGGTTTGAGCTGCTTGAACATGTGCTGATCGAGGTTTTCGATAAGCGGACAAGAAGAATAGAAAAACTCGGAAAGCAGATTGTCAAAGGCAAAGGGCGCCGGAAGCGAAACTGACTGGCCATCCTTGTTTGGTGAAGAGCTGGCCCCTGGGGATGTCCAGTTCTTCCCTGGGCTCTCCCAGTTCGAAGCGCGGGTTGACCGGATGAAGTAATTGCTGAATGTTGAGCCTCAAATCGGAGGCGATCATGGACGTTCCGCAACTCCTCTCGGCGTCACCGCTACGAGTCTTTGAGTGGGCAACAGGGAAGACGGACGCCGAAGTCGTGCGGATCGTCCTGAACGCCTCGCTCTTCATCCATCCGAGCGTGGTGCGTCGGACGCCCGTCATGCTTCCCGACTGCGTGCGTGAATCGAATGCGCATCATCCGGGCAAGAAGAAGAGCGAGGTGTCCGTCTGGGAGGGGCGGCAGGTCAAGGTCTGCGACAACACGACCGCGAGGGTTGCCTTCGGCCGGTACATTGGCCGTTCGATGAACGGGAAGAATCGCGAGGTGGCGGTGGGCTGGGAAGTGGCGCACATCTGGGCCTCGGTCCACGACCCTGAGTACTTCACCGCCGGATGGAACATGTACCTGATCCCGGGCTTTCTCCGAGTCCTCACGGAGGAGCAGGCCCAGATTCCGCTATTCGCGAAATGCCTTCAGTTCGTCGCCTGGAACCTGTTCTTCAAGGATCCGGTGGCTGCGCCTGCGAAACAGCCGCCGCAGCCGTCGGATGATGTCCCCGAGTGGCTCCTCACCTTCGAACCGAGGTTCGCGAGCGCGACCTAACAGGCTTTGGAGTCACCACCTCCTCTTCCTCCGAACTGAGAGCCAGTTTCGAAATCGCCTTTGGCGGGTACGTAATTGGTACGTAATCGAGCGACCCTGAGTGAACGCGGACGAACGCCGATGTTCAGTAATCTCGGGAACTTAGCCGCTCTCACCCGAGGGCCAAGCGGCCCTTCAAGGGTTAGGAAACCGCCGCTCTCAGTTCCTAAAGCAGCGATTGGTATCCCCCACCTTTCCGCACCCTCTCGGACGGTCAGCAGGCAGAGGGGCTCGTTGGATTCAGGCGGCAGCGAGTTGGGGCAGTGACCACGGACAGCGCATCGCCCCTGTTTCCGTCTCCAAAATGTCTCCAAGACTGGAGGGGATTCCAGCGGCCAGGTGGGACTGGCGGGGACTCCCCCGTGGACTCGAAGTGCCCGGATTCACTCGCGATTGCTCGAAAGGCGTGTGCCGTCGCGGGGTTGGGGCCCCCGTGTCCACGGGTTCAAATCCTGTCTCCCCGACCATCAAAAGCCGCAGAGTTTCGCGGACTTCCGCTGAAACTCCAGGGCTTTCGCTTTTCCCCCGACGCCCTCCAGCAGCAAACCAGCAGCAAGAGGAGGGTGCTCGGCTCTAAACTGGCATGCGTGCCTCTCCTCCTGCTTCTCCTCCTGGTCGCCGGGTGCGCGTCGTCAGGGCAGGAACTCCAGCGCGGCTTGGCTGTTACGCCGCAGCCTCCTTCTCTCCGCCCTGGCCATGGAGCCCCTGTCGCCGGGCAACCCGGACAGCAGCCCCAGGCGTTGCCGCGCAGTCCTCACCGCCGCGTTCTCCCTCCCTCCAGGGAGCCGGGCATCTGGGCGGGGGATGATCCGCAGGAGAGCCAATCGCGACCCAGTCAGGAGGAACCACCCCCAGGTCCACGAGATGCGCAAGCAACTCCCATGGATGAGGCGTTGGCCGAGCGCATTCGGGCGGCGTTGCAAGCGTGCGCGGACAAGGCCTATGGCGACACGCTGCGCATGCACCTGGGCGGCAGGCGGCCCACGGATGCGGAATGCGATCACTTGGTGACCAGCGCAGGAGGGGAACAGATGACCCTGGCCATGTGGCTCGGTCTACAGATGCACGACGAAGCCCAACGGTGCGCGGAAGAGAGATTGAGCCAGCTCAAACCGCGCGGCTTCGTTACGACCCCTCGGTACCGGCGTGTGCCCAAGGACCCAGCGAACAAGAACCCAGATCCGAAGAAGCCGGAGGATTGGCGCACAGAGTGGATCGACCCACCCAAGGAGTCCATGCTGCGAAGCGCGGAGAAGCTGGGGACCATTGTTCCAGACATCGTGCTCCACGATGGTCACCCACTCCTTGTTCAGAAGGTGTTTGATTACAAATTCCCTTGCAAGAGTGGCAGGTTGCCCAGTTGGCGAAAGTATCCAGTCGGCCACCCTTACCAAGGCAGATACCAAGATAGAGTTTATAAGGATCTTCTGAAAGTTGATCCTGAACCCATCTCGCCGACAGGGGGACCTTGAGTCATGACTGCTCGCTACCCGCGCTTGCGCGCGTACACCCAGCATGGTCATGGGTGGGTGAGTTTTCGTGTGGGCTTGAGCTTATGCTTCTACATGAGCCGCCCTCATGAGGAGATTGCCTCTTCCGTCATGCGCGCTCTGGATGTCTATCTGGAAGCAGTAGGCCCAAAGGCGCTCACACAGTATTCTGGTTATGAGGACGAGACGCAAACGCTCGATGCCGCTAGCTGGGAATGGGTGAGGCGAAACATGAGCGGGCCTCAGGTTGGCTCTGCGCGCCTGCGCGATGATGCCACCGAACAAAGTTACCGTTTTGAGTATGAAGGCCAAGATCTGAGACCCGAACCCGACATTCTCAGGACGGGGCCCGTCAACTTTGTCACCTTGTGGTTGCCGACGGAGTACCTGGAAACACATGGGCCAACCCGTGTGCGTGAATTGGCACTCACGCTCGCATCCCTGTTGCCATTCGACTCGGGCCACTGCGGCCTGTCGTTCAACTCTGGCTTCCTATTTGGGGAAACCTATCAGAGCATCAAGAAAATCTGCTTTCGCTATCCGGGGATAGATATTCCCATGCTTGGGAACCTGGGTTCTCTCCTGGGCACCCGGATCGATGGCGTCCATTGGCTGAACTTCCTGGGTCCGGTGGTCTTGAAATCGCTGGGAGGCGTGGAGGCTTGGCGAGCGCAGATCTCCTCCCCTGGAGCGACAGTCCAGGAACTCGACGACAGCCGGGCGCTCGTGACCTTGGGCGAGTGGCCCGAAGCGGGGGACCTCGAGGCAGGGCAGGACTTGCCGGCCTACCGCGAACTGGCTCGGGTCCTGGAGCCCTGCCTCTTCGAGTTGACAGGTGAATACAGGCCTGGGGAACTCAGCACCCAGGAACTACGCCGCTGGGGCCGCCGCTTCTTGGATTGACGAAGCGTCCTCTCAGACGAAGGAGAAACGGGAAGGCATGATGCGCAGCCATCGAACAGCAAGAGGTCTCCTGGCGCTCCTCGTGGGTGCACTGATTCTCGGGCTTTGGTGGGCCGACGTGCGGAAGGAGCCGTCGCCCGCCGCCGTGCCCACGCAAGGAGCCAGCCCAGCCAGTCCTGGGGACGGCGGTCGCGCCGCTGCTCTTCAGCAGGACAAGGATGAATACGCGCGCAAAGCCCTGGAGACGCTGCGGGCGGCGGGCTTCACGGATCCATTGACGTACGATCCCGAGCGCTTCCTCATCCAGATCCCCGACGCCAAGGGCCAACAAGCCCAGACGATCTTTCTCGGCAACCTCTATGAGGAGTACCGCGCCGCTCCCCCCGAGCAGCGCGACAGGGCGCTCCAGCGCATCACGGTGTTGGGCCGCGCGCCCGGGTCTCCCATCAGCTACACCTCGGCGCGCTCATCGCTGGTGCCCGTGGTGCGCCCGCGAGCCTATTTCGCGCTGCTCGAGATCCCCGATTTGAACAACCTCAGTCCCTTCCCGAGGCCCGTGGAGTGGCGCCCGCTGGGCGAAGTGCTCGCCGTCGCGATCGTTCTCGATACTGGGGACGCCATGAAGTACCTGGGGCAGGAGCAGTTCCGGGAGTGGGGCATCACCTTCGACGAGGCGCTCGGCGTCGCCATGGAGAACCTGCGGAGCCAAAGCTCCGAGCCCCTGATCCCCGTGGCTCCCGGCGTGTGCGCCTCCGGCTGGCGAGACAGCCATGACGTGTCTCGCATGCTGCTGGACGAAGTGGTGCGCCGCTGCAAGGTGCGCGGCGATCCCGTGGTCTTCGTGCCCCAAAGGGATCTGCTGCTCATCACCGGCTCTGAGGATGAAGAGGGGCTGCTGCGGGCCGCGGAGCTCGCCCAGAAGGCCTTTCAGGCGCCACGCCCGCTCGACGGACACGCCCTGCGCCGGACGCTCCAGGGGTGGCGGCCCTTCCTGCCGTCGCCCTACGGCAAGGCATGGCTGGCCATGCGCAAGTTGGCGGTCTACAGCCAGGCGCGCGACTACACCGATCAGCGCGACCTGCTCCGCCAGCACCACGAGCAGTTGGGTTTGGACCTCTTCACCGCCGACTTCGTGCTCGCCGATGATGAGCAGGGCCATATCATCAGCCAGGCGGTCTGGGTCAGGGGTGTCGACACGCTGCTGCCGCGCGTCGACCGGATCTTCTTCATGGACTCCGAGCTTGGCCCTGAAGCTCCCCCCGTGGCGGTGGTGCGCTGGGAGGCCGTGGAGCGGGACATGGGTGCCCGGCTGCTCCCCATGGAGGGAGATTATCCCGTGCGCTACCGGGCCCAGGGCTTCCCGTCGCCCGAGCAGTTTGCTCGCTGGAAGAAGGATCCAAAGGCCATGGATGTGCCCTGAAACAAGTGCGTGCGCATATTGTCACCCTGGTTCGTTCACTTGCGATGTGCCGCGAGGAGCGCACGGGTTTCGGCGACGACACGGTCTTGAAACTGAGTGTCGTGGAGCTGCGGTGAGCCGCGCATCGGCTTGCCGCCTTCATCGAAATAGATGCCGGTCTGGCCCGACGTGTTCATCAACAGTTGGCTGAGCACGCGGCCTGCGCGTTTCGAGGTGGTCAGAATCTTCACGAACGGCATCAGGAGCGGCACGAGCATCGGCACGATGAACTTCTGCACGAAGCGCACGAATGCGCCAGCGTCGGCACCACCGAGACCGGTGGCCGGGTTGAAGCCTGGCTCGACGGCGTTGAAGTGCAATCGTGGCGTCTCTCGAGCGAACGCCAGGGCCGTCACGATCGTGGCTTGCTTCGACGTTGCGTAAGCGTCCATTCCCGGCTTCTGCGAGCCTCCTGGTTTCCACTCTCCGCGCGCGCTCGCTTCGGCCGAGAGGTAGCGACCACCGCGAAAGCCGGCTGCCACGGCGGGCTTGCGCTCGGGGTCTTCGACAGCCGAGCCAACGAACAGCACGTTCGTGCCATCGGCGAGATGCGGCACGAGCGCTTCGGTCAGCACGAATGGCCCAAGGTGGTTGGTCGCGAACGACAGGTCCCACCCTCGTGCGTTCTTCGTGGGTCGCTGCTGCATGATGCCCGCGTTGTTGAGCAGGCCGGCAATGGGCAACTTGAGTGCCACAATCTCGGCGGCCGCGCGTCGCACGCTGTCGAGATCAGACAGATCGCAGACCACGGACACCGCGCGCTGACCCTTGCGCTCGATGGTTTTCTGGAGTTCGTCGAGTTTCGCGCGGTCGCGACCGACCAAGACGACCGTGCCGTGCTTTGCCAGTTCAAGCGCTGTGGTGCGGCCCATGCCCGATGTCGGGCCAGTGATGATGTACGCCGGGTGGGTTGTAGCCATGATGCGCCAAGGGTAAATAGCGCGTAGGAGCAGATAAATGACCCAAAAATGAATTGAGTGTTCGTCATGGGTGAACAATCGCAGAGGAGAACCTGAGTGGACCGATATGCAGCGATGCGCGTTTTCGTGAAAGTGGCCGAGCTGCGCAGCTTCACGCAGGCGGCTGTACAACTCGGCCTGCCGAGGGCGACGGCGACGACGACTGTTCAAGAGCTCGAAGCGTTGGTGCAGGCGAAGCTGCTCAATCGCACCACGCGCAAGGTCGAGCTCACTCCCGATGGCCTCTCGTTCTTCGAGCGCTGCAAAGACGTGCTGAGCGACATCGAAGAGATGGAATCGATGTTTCAGACCCGTTCGGCTGCAATCAGGGGCAAGATTCGAATCGACATGGCGAGCTCATTGGCACGAGACGTCGTGATTCCCCAGCTCCCGAAGTTCTTCGAGATGTACCCCGAGGTTGAAGTCGAGATCATCGGCGTCGACCGAAGGGTCGATCTCATTCGGGAGGGCGTCGATTGCACGATTCGTGGCGGCCCGCTCGAGCCAGGCCTGAGCGCGGTCGAGCTCGACTGGGGCGAGGTGACGATCGTCAATGCCGCCAGCCCGGCGTATCTCAAGAAGTACGGCAGGCCGAAAGACCTCGATGATTTGAAGAACCACCGCCTCGTGCACTACTCGACCGTGATGGGTGAACTGCCCGACGGGTTCGAATATTTCGATGGAGAGCGAAGCCGTCAGATCAAGATGAAGAGTGTGATTACCGTCGCGACCATCGACGCGTACAAAGCCGCGGCCCTGGCGGGCCTCGGCATCTGTCAGAACCCTCGAATCGGTATTCGCGAGTATCTCAAGAGCGGGCAGTTGGTCGAAGTGTTGCCGAAATTCCGCCCCGCGCCGGGCCGCAACGCCAAGATCGTCTACCCCCAGCGGCGATTCTTGGCGAAGCGCGTTCGCGCCTTCATCGAGTGGGTGACGCCAATTCTTCGAGTGTACTTTGAAAGCCAGGACGCCTGACGTTCCCGTTCCTAACACCCGTCCAGAGCGCTACTTGTCGCGCGGCAGCACGGGCTCGACCTTCCAGATGTCCCAGTTGTTGTAGTTGTGGTATGCCCTATCCCCCAACCCCTCGAGGTCACTCCGCGGGGTGTTGGGGTTGATGGGCTTGGAACTCGCATCCCCAAGCGAGGCATAAATCCCTCCCACCGGAACATAGAGGATACCAGCGACCGGATCCGCCTGGTTGTTGCGTACGTACATGTCCCAACCGGAACCGGCCTCGAAGTACCGCTCGCAGGGGCCCGACGCCGTGCTGCACCCCTTCCGCGGCGTGCCGTAGAACCAGCCATGCCCCGAGGAGTAGTTGCGGAGGAGCGCCTCGCCCACCACGCTGCCAGCGCTGTGCGCGATGACGTTGGTGTTGGTGTTGGGGGCATGGCCCACCGTGTTGATGAAGTGGTTGCGTGCGTTGGTCGCATCCCTGTTGACAGCGTCTGTGTCGATCAACCCTGGAGTGGAGAGGATTCCTCCGTACGTCTGCCGGGAGCCCACCACGACGCTGCCCAGCGGGATCCCCAGGGGGAAGCCAGTCATGTCGAAGGGGCCGTTACCCGTTCCGATAATGACGAGCACATTCGGGTCGTTCTGCGACACCAGCCCCGGAGAGAATTGCCACGTCGTCTTTTCGGAGCCCGCCGTCGTCATCGTCGCGGGCCTGGCGCCGATCCCCACCACGCGCGCGACCAGGGGAGCGCTGAAGGGACCCTTGGAGTCCCACGGCCAATCCTTGGGCCTCGCGTCATCGAACCAACTGTCAATCTTCAGCAGGTAGAAGCCTGTCTTGAAGTACCACTGCATGCTGGGGACATTGAGCAGGTAGATGTTCTCCCCGAAGGGGGCCGTCGCGACCCTCTGCTGGAGTTCCGTGTTCACCGAGTCCTTGTCCGTGCCGTACATCGGCTGCGCGCCGTTGTTGAGCAGATGGAGCGGCTGGGGGGGCGCGGGGGTTCCGCTACTCCCCCCCGTATAGACGGTGGTGGTGTACCCGCCCTCATCCTCAGGCACGCGATCCCCGAAGCACCCGAAGAAGGGGGTGCCATGGGAGTCGTAGGTGAAGAGGGTGCGCAGGCCCTGAACAGGGCAGGCGTGGCCGTTGCCCCACTCCGGAGGCGGGGGAGGCGACGGGGGCACATACGTGGGGAAGCAGTCCGTCTCGGGCCTGGCGTAGGGGTTGTTCACCGCCTTGACGCAGTCGCGCGGCACGTCGCCCAAGGGGTGTGGCAGGAAATCCTTCTGGGGCGCGCCATCTTGGAAATAGCAGGAGGTGGAGCGCATGAAGTCCTGACGGAAGGTGCGCTGTGGCTGGGAGAGGCAGTAGGCCCCCCATTCATCATGGCCCGCGTAGGTCGCCTCCTCCTGCAGCGGCCAGCCGAGGGCACGCGGGCCTCCCTTGGACAGCCACAGATTGTCGCGCACGATGAAGGTGCCGCGGGCGGAGCTGGCGATGACCGAGCGCCGGCCTCGGCCCCAGAAGGACTGCACACGGCCGCCCTCGGGCTCGGGGAACACCTGCTCTTCGCCCAGCGGGAAGCCCAGCTCGCCCGTGGTGCCGCCGGCCTGCACCCAGCGGTTGTAGAGGGCTCCCGCCTTCACTGAGAAAGCGCCGAAGGAGGAGTTGGCGATGTCACCGTTGACGAAGTGCTGGGCGGTGCCTCCCCCCACCGTCAGCACGTCCGAGGTGGCCCACCCCATGACGGCCAGCCCGCCTGCCCGCGTCCACGCCGTGTAGATGGAGTCGGTGACGGCGAAGGTATTTCCAGCGGAAGAGGTCTGGATGAAACCACCCGCGAAGGTCTGCTGGGTGTAGCCATTTCCGGAAGCCAGCGCGTCGGAGGTGGGGTAGCCCAGCGGACCGTCCGCGCCACACGCGGAGGTGCCCGGCTTGCAGGTGGTCAGCCATTTGGACAGGAAGGGCTCGCCCACCGCGTATGCGGGTTTGCCGGGCCCTGCGGAGATGCGGCCTCCCGCGAAGAGGAGTTGGTCTCCGCCATCCGCCGTGGGCAGCGTGTCCGAGACGGGACACCCCAGCCACGAGCGCTGTCGTCCCATCAGGTTCCACTTGTGGAGGATGGGGGTGCGCACGCGACGCAGGGCGTAGGTGGGGCACACCTCCTCGAAGCCCAGATCGCTCCGGGCCTGCACATCGGAGAACACGAAGTAGTCCGCGTACGATCCTCCCGCGTGCATCTCCCCCGCGACGAGGGCAGGCTTGAAGAAGCTGTTGAAGGTCGTGGTGCCCTGGGACAGATCCACGGAGAGGTTGGCCGTCCAGGCCCCGCCTGCGTCCGGGCTGAGGGTGGCGAAGTCCGTGCGGCCATCCCCATTGAAGTCGCCCACGGTGGTCAGATACGTGGCGTTGGCACCACCGTTGCGCATGTGCTGGGGCGTGGGGCTCGCCCAGACCTCGCTGATGAAGCCCGTGCCTGAGGAGCGCTCCACCGCGAGCCAGCTTGCCCACCCGCCACCGCCGTTGGGGGAGATCGTCGCCAGATCGCTGCGCCCGTCCCCATCGAAGTCGCCCACGAAGACGTTGTAGAGGGAGTCGGAGCCACCGTTGCGCATGTGCAGGGGCGTGGTGGCGCGCCACCACTGTGTGACGAAGCCGCTGCCGGTGGAGAGATCCACGAGGATGTTGTTGCTCCACGAGCCCGTGGCATCACGGCTGAGCGTGGCCACATCGCTGCGGCCGTCTCCGTTGAAGTCGCCGACGAAGGATTCATAGGTGGCGCTGGTTCCACCCTCGCGCATGCGCAGCGGAGTGGGCGTCAACCAGATGGTGCTGGAGAAGCCAGCACCGGTGGAGAGATCCATGGACACCCAGTCACGCCAGCCGCCGCCCGCGTCAGGGCTGAGGGTGAGCAGGTCCGTTCGGCCGTCTCCATTGAAATCGCCGGAGAGCGTCTTGTAGATGGCCACGCCGCCATTGCGCATGTGCTGGGGCGTGCTGCTCGCCCACGTGACGGAGCTGAAGCTCAGGGAGCCGCGGGAGAGTTCCATGGACCACCAGCTCGCCCACCCGCCACCGCCGTTGGGGGAGATCGTCGCCAGGTCGTCGCGCCCGTCCCCATCGAAGTCCCCGGCGAACGTCCGGTAGACGGCCGAGCCGCCATTGCGCATGTGCTTGGGAGTGTTGGCGGGGACCGTGATCGTCCAGTGCGTGTAGCTGTCAACGAGGTTGACGTCGATGGAGGTGGCCCACGTTCCGGCGCCGTTGGAGCTCAGAGCCACCAGGTCGCCGCGTCCGTCTGCATCGAAGTCACCACGAACCATGGCGTAGTGGGCCGAGCCCCCCTCCCGGAAGTGGGACGCGGTCGCCGGGAACCCGAAGAAGACGTCGAAGCCGTAGGAGGCGACGTTGGCCTGAGGCACGAGTGAATAGGAGGTGTCCTGCCAATAGTGGCCCGCATTGGGGCTCCACAGGCTGATGTCGCTCTTGCCGTCGTTGTTGAGATCCATCCGACGAGCAGGTGTGCCCGTCACGGCGAGGAGCGCGGCCCCCGTCCCAGAGGTGCTCGACTGCGTGGCGGGCTTGAGGCGCGCCACCTCCTGTCCCGAGGTGGGCGCCTTACCGGGAGCACTCCCCGCCATGAGGAGGGAGAGCACTCCCCCCCACCAGCTCACACCTCTCAGGACCCGGTTTCCACCTCGTTCTCGATGCATGAACATCCTCTGATGTCGACAGCGCTCCCCCAATGGAGCACCGGGCCGCGTCCGCGCAGCCCATCTCCGCGACAGGAGATGGCGTCAGAAGTCGCACGAAAAACGCTCCAGGCGGTTCGCGTGCAGGGCTGGTGGGAGGGTGAGCCCGAGCGCTTGTCCCTCAGGCCTCGCAGAGTCGCGAGACGTTGAGGCCCGACTCCTTCCCGCTCGCATGCTCGAGATAAGCCTGGGCCACCTTGGCGCGGAACCGCTGTGCGTACCCGTCACAGAAGTTCTTGTAGAGCGTCCCGGTGGCGCCCTCTGCGAGCACGGCGCAGCCTCCGCCGCACGAGGTGGCATAGCGGCACTTGCGGCACACGGGGTTGGAGACCACGTTCCGGCCACGCCACGCGTGCAGGTGCGCGCGGCTCATGAGCACCTCCCCGGACTCGGCGATGTGGCCGATGCGGACGCGCGGATCCCCCGTGCGCTCCCAGCACGCGTAGATGTCCCCGAAGGCGTCGAGCACGTACATGGTGGTGTGCGCGCCGCAGAAGGCCGTACTGAAGCCGGCGCTCTGCGCCTTCTGATCAAAGATCTGCCGCGCCTTGAATTGGAGCGAGTCGTCCGCGAACCCGATCCGGCCCACTCCCGGGTGCTGCCGGCGGAGCTCCTCCATGGCCTGGGCGAGTTGCCAACTCGTGAAGGTCGATCGGGCGTCCACGCTAGCGTTGCCGGCGTGGATGGGGGCGACGTAAGGCGAGAACTGGCTGCGGCCCGTCCACCCGCGAGCGGCGAACACCTCGGCGAGCGCTGGGAGCTGCGAGATGTTGTTGCGATCGATGTTCATCCGCACGCTGACGACCACGCCCCGCTCCAGCGCGAGGGTGATGTTGTTCGCGATGCGCTCGAACGAGCCCGAGCCGTCCGGGTAGATGCGCCGGCGGTCGTGCTCCTGGGGCACGCCGTCGAGCGTCACCTGAATGGAGGCGATGTTCTCCGGGCCCAGCAGATCCTCATAGGCGTCGAGTTCGGTGGCGTTGGTGATGGCGCTGACGCGCACCTTGCCGCGCGTGCGCATCTGCTCCATGAGGTACTGGACCGTGGGCCGGCTCCGCGCCAGCAGGGGTTCGCCACCGAAGAAGGTGAGGCCGCGCGACAGCTCCGCGTCCGCCGCGAGTCCATGCGCGGCTTCGATGGTGCGCATGCCCGCGAGCAGCCGGTCCGCCATGGCGCGATCCATGACGCGCAGCAGATGTGAGTAACGCGGATCCGTGCGCATGTGGTCCTGGAAGCAGTAGGGACAGCGCAGGTTGCACTGATACGTCGGCATGACGATGTAGCTGGGTGCGCTGCGCAGGTGCGCCAGGTGCCGGCGCGCGCTCAGCTTCGCGAACAGGGTCTCCTCTTCCTCGGGCGTCAGCGTGACCAGGTAGCCGCGCTCCCGGAGGATGGCGAGGGTCTCGTCCGAGGGGAGGGGCACCTGGCCCTCGATGGTGGGCTCGGGCGTCCAGGTGCCATACAGCGGGTTGGGGGCATGGCGGGACTCCATGGAACGCAGGTACGTCGCCACGCGCTTGGAGACCCGGTCATACGCCCCCGTGTAGGCGTGGACGAGCAGCATGTCGTCCGCGTTGCCGGGCAGATCCACGTAGATGGTGTAGCTGCTGGCGCGCAGCGCGCTCCGCCCCTCGAGCTCCGCCTTGGTGACCTTGAGAGGAGACAGGCCCGGGGGCATGAACGGGGCAGAAGGCAGCTCGAACGGCTCGAGCCGGATCATCTCCTCGAGTCCCTGCGCTCCAGTGCTTCGTGGCTCTGGCATGGTGGGCCTTCGCGGGGCTGCGCTGGTGCTCTTCGGCTACGCGAGGTTGGTGCAGAGTCCGTGGCAGTTGGGCTCGCACGCGTTGTTGGTGGGACACTCTTCGACGTCGCGGGCGTAGCCGCCGACCACCGCGTCGAGCTGCTCGTCGTCGAGTTCCACCAGGGTGGAGACGTTGCACACCACCGGGTTGAAGCTCTCGATCTCTTTCTTCACAGGGGCCTCCTGCTTCGGGGTTGTGGCCTCGAGCAAAGTCGAGCCAAATATAAAAATCCAGTATTTCTTGATGGGTTGGATTACTCGGACGATTCCGATAACCCGAATTCGGCCGCACGCGTCTCTATAGGTGTGAGGACACGCTTCAACCTGGACCCGTTGACCAAGGCAGGGCTCATGCTCCATTTCGACCGTTCAAGGCTGTTCCTTCGTGCCGCGTGCTCGACGCTGTTGCTCACGGGCGCTTGCGCTCCGGTGAGCAACTCACCTGACGGGCAGGATGACGTCCCGGAATCCGCCTCGAGTTCGTTGCTCATCTCCGGCGTGAGCTTCAAGACGGTGCTCGGCGGCAAGTATGTGGGCGCGCAGAACAACGGCGGCGGCGCGGTCATCGCGACGGCGACGGCCGCGCAAGCGTGGGAGCAGTTCACGATCGATGACATCAACGGCGGATCCCTCGAGAGTGGAGACTCGATCTTCATCAGCGCGGGCACCGGGCAGTACTTTCAGGCCGCGAACGGCGGCGGCTCGACGCTGAATGCCGCCAGCGGGAATCGCCAGGGCTGGGAGACGTTCCGCATCGTCAAGCAGAGCGGGAGCGGCCCGATCGCCAACGGCGACATCGTCGGCCTGCAGACGGTGACGACGGGCCATTGGGTGTCGGCGGAGAACGGCGGCGGCAGCACGGTGTTCGCGTATGGGGCCGCGCTCGGTTCGTGGGAGCGGTTGACGATCTCTGGCTTGTCCGGGGGTACGACGCCGCCTCCTTCCGGCACGGGCTGCAACGCTGCCGGGCTTGTCTGGAAGACCGCCAACAAGACCAACTACACGTCGTATCCGGACCCGAACAGCGAGGAGTGTACCGAGTACAACGGCTGCACGTGGGCAGGGCAGTTCGCGGCGTGCTCCGCGAAGAAGCCGGAGTCGTGGGTGGCGGCGCACAACATCGTCGCGGTGTTCCCCAACATGAACGCGTACAAGCTCCATGACCTTTGCTTGAAGTCGGGTACCAAGACCATCGTGGTCACCGTGCTCGACACGTGCGCCGACTCGGACTGCAGCGGCTGCTGCACCCGGAACAAGGGGGACGCCGACGCGCTGATCGATCTCGAGAGCTATACCAACGCGCGCTGGGGCGTCCCCGACGGCAGGATCCAATGGGCGGACCTCGGTCCGACCACGGGCAGCGGCTGCAACTGAGCGCGATACGATCTGGACGCCTGGACCGCTCCTTGCCCGCCTGCCTGGAGGCGGTTCTGGGTCTTGGTCTTGACCTGCTCAATCTGCCGTGTAGGGAGTGCTCCCGCTTCGCGGCTCACGGCGATGGCGGGGCTCCCTGGGGCGGGATCGACTGCTCGAAGTGGAACAGGTTGTCCGGGTCCCATGCGCTCTTGACGGCCCGCAGCCTGGCGGCGTTGTCGCCGTAGTACATATCCAGGTAGTCGAAGTTTCCCGTGGAGCGGCTGCCGAGATCCAGATCAGCGAAGTTGACGTAGGAGCCCTCGGTGTACTCGCGCAGCGCTGTGCGCAGATCACGGGTCCACTGGACGGCATTCTGGCAGGCGTCTGTGTCGTTCCTGTCCTGCCAGGTGCCGCCGAACTCGAGGATGAACTGGGCCTGACGGTGGTGGAAGGCGGTGGCGGTGGAGGGGACGTCGGCCATGGCTCCGCCGAAGCTCTGCATCCAGATATCGCAGCTGACGCGCGGGGGAGCGGAGGTGATGGCCTTCTGGATGGAGGCGAGCGCCGGGTCGGGCAGGGGCTGGTAGACGAAGGCGCCGGTGGTCTTGAACGGGTGATTGCACTGACTGTCGAAGCTGTTGAAGTACACGGTGGACATGAACCAGGACAGCGGCTCGATCCGGACGGGGTGAGGGGGCGGGCAGTTGGCGATCCAGGGCAGCAGGAGCTCACGGAGTTCCTCGAGGTCACCCAGGTAGACACCCTCGGAGTGCAACGAGCCAGAGCCATCGGAGGAGAAAGTGAGCTGGCTGGTCAGGCGGCGATCTCTCAGGGTGGGCGCATGGTGCTGCCAGTAGCTCATCACGGATGGGAATCGCGCAGTGGGCCAGCTCAGCGCGTAGATCGCCAGCTTGGGAATGTGGACGAGCTGGAGCGTGAAGGCAGTGACGATGCCGAAGTTGCCGCCGCCACCGCCTCGGAGCGCCCAGTACAGGTCGGGGTTCGTGGTGGCGTTGGCCTCCACCACATTGCCGGAGGCGGTCACCAACTGGATGCTGAGGACCTGATCGATGGCCAGGCCGAAGGCACGGGTCAGCATGCCGATGCCGCCCCCCTGCAGCACGCCCGCGATGCCAACGCCGCCCATGGTGCCCAGGGGAAAGGCGTACGTCTGGCTCTCTCCCAGCAGGTTCCACATGGCCTGCTGGCTCATCCCGGCTTCCACGCGTGCGGTGTCCGTCGTGGGGTCGATGGCGGCCTTCGTCAGACGGCTGATGTCGATGATCAGCCCCTCATCCATCAGGGAGAGTTCTTCATAGCTGTGGCGCCCGCTGCGGACCCGGAAGGGGATGCCATGTGCGCGGACGCACTTGACGGCGTTCTGCACGTCCTCGACGTTCCGGCAGAAGACGAGGGCAGCGGGAGAGCGGGTGTCGCGGGTGTTGTAGTTGGTCCTGTCGATGTTGTAGCTCGGGTCGCCAGGCAGCACGACGCTGCCGGTCAGGCACGACCAATCCCAGTCATGAGGCATGTTCGGCACTCCTTGACACTGCGGACGCTCGACGTACGGGCCTGAGTGGGTGCACGGGAGCCTCCTGGTTCCAGGTGGCTGTGACGGTATCGAGTGATGATGAGAGAGGCTGTGAGCGGGTTCACAAGCACGTTGCGAACCCGCTCATAGGACAACGTCCGCGCGTTCCGGGCGCGCGCCCGAGGACTCGAAGAGGCGCTGCCGCCAGTCTCTGGTAGAACACGGCTGCTTCTACGAAGATGGCCCAGACGGCTCGAAACCAGGACACGGGTGTCGCGGTTCACGGCACGCCACGGGGGCGCGCAGATCCATCCATGCCTCTACCACATCAGGTTGGCGCGATTGTTGCTCGGGGACTGCGCGTGCACCCGCGCCCTCTCAGCACACCTCAGCTCCCGGTTCCTGGGTGGCTCCGCGTCGGCGTGCCCTGTCTCCTCGCCCTGCTGGCATCCGGCTGCGTGACGGTCTACCAGCCCCTCGTTTCGCTTCAGCGCCCGGTGGTGGTGGATCCGCAGCTCGCCAACTTCGAAGGTCAGCGCATGTTGATCCGCTGCCTCCCCAGCGACTACCTCAAACCGTCGGATGCGGACCAGCTCTGCCGCAACGTTCGCTCGCTCTTCACGAAGCAGGGCGCCCAGGTCGAGGTCCAGGTCCCGCGCGCAGGGGTGTCGGCCCGAAGTGACGAAGATGTCACGAAGGTCGATCTGATCATCGACCTGAAGGCGCGGTTGGTACACGAGGAGAACAGCGCGCTCCTGTGGACCTTGTCGGGGATCACCTTCACACTCGTTCCCGCCATCACCGACTTCACGTTCTCGCAGGAGGTCATCATCCGGGACTCCACCGGCTTCCTGCTCGCCTCGGACACCTTGCAAGGGCGCTTCGTGCGGTATTGCGGCGCCGGCCTCTGGGCGGTGAACAGCTTGCTGGATCTGTTCGTTCGCTCCGACGAGGAGGACCTCACGGGCGACGCGGCCAAGAGGGACTTCTCGCGAGACTTCCACGGGCAGCTCAGCCAGCTTGCCTTCAATGCACGCATGCGCTCGATGATGATGCGCGGCTTCGAGGCACCGACCCAAGCCCCAGAGAGTCCATCTTCCAAGTAGAGACACCCATGGAGACCCTCCTCATCATGCTCCTGATGCCTCTGCCGGTCTTCATGGGACGGGCCCACGACCCAGCCCCTGGGATCTTTCAGAGCAAGGAAGAGGCCCGAAACCTCGAGTGCATGCGCCTCAGCCAGGCCGAGGCGCACGAGCGCTATCCAGGGCAGGTCCCCGAGCCGCCAGCCCGAGGCACGTGGGAAGTCACCGATGCGCTCACGTGTACCCGGCGCTTCATGCGCAACGGCGAGCGGCCGGCCCGGGACGAGGTGATCCTGTCTTCCCTTCGCCGCTCGGTGGGGGACATCACCCAGGCCGCGAGCGCCGTCGAGGCGGGTGAGCTTATCTGGCACGTGGACACATTCTATCCGGAGCCGGCGGTGGCGGCGAAGATCTCCGTGGCCGCGAAGACGGAGCTCGTCGAGCGCGGCCGCAAGGTTTCGGACCGGGTGCCAGTGCTCGCCGCCGGTGACATCGCGGTCCTGTGGAAGATGCCCCCGAAGCAGGCTTTCCCGCTGGCCTGCCAGCGCTACTTCGCAGAGGGCGTGCTCACGGAGCGGGATGTCTTCCTGGGGGTGATGATCGTCGACCCCCGGGAGACTGGCCTCCATGCCGGGCTGTGCGCGCGGGGCGAATGGAAATGGCTCCAGTGAGGCCCGCGCTCCTGAGTCTGCTCCTCGTCGTGCTGCCGGCCGCCGCCGGGGCAGAGGAGTCGCCGCTGTCTGATGCCCAGAAGGCCCAGATGGAGGCCTTGCGCGGAGAGATCGCGGCCCAGATCCAGCTCCAGGCCTACGATCTGCTCGATGAGCTCGTCTTCGGTTGGACCGAGCAACCCGTGTTCGCCCTCGAGACGCCGGTGGTGCTCGCGGACGTCAGTGTGCCCGTCGGCTTTGGCAGCGGGATGAGGGCCCTCATCGAAAATCACTTCGCGTCCCTCATCGTGAACAACCCGGGGACCCACGTTGCGCTCACGCACTGCCCGCAGTGCACCGCCGTGGTCGTGCACTCCGGTGCCAAAGGCACCATCGTGTCGCGCGGGGTGGACGAGCCAGAGGCCCTCTCCGCAGCGGGCACCCTCGCGGGAAGCCGTCATGCCCTCTTCCTCGACTTCGAGGCCGAGGGCGCCGCGTTGGTGCTGCGCGCGCGTATCACCAACCTCGAGCCAGCGCTGCCCATCATCTATGCGAAGACGCTCTCCACCTCGACCTCCGCGCCAGCCCTCCTGCGCAGCGGAGACCGCCTGAAGAGCGCCTCGGAGGCGCATCGGGAGTATGCCGATGCGCTGCGGGGGCGAGGCCTGTACCAGGTGCCTTTGACGATCGCTGTACGCACCTATGCCTCGAAGTCTTCGGCTCCCGTGAGGGTCACGCCGTTTCCCTGGCTCCAAGCAGGTGTAGAAGGCTCGCTCACCCAGGCTCGCTCATGGATGGGAAGCTTCACGGTGGGGGTCAGCTGGGCGCCCGAACTCCACGTCGGCTGGCTGGCACAGGGGCGCCTGTCTCGCCTGATCTCGGGCTCGGAGAGCTCGCTGACGGGGCCAGATCTCTATGCGTTCGTTGGCGCCTCGGTGATCTCCATCCATGGCAACAACGCGCTCACCTTTCAAGATGAGATCCCAGATCTGGATGCGATCCTGCAACAGATCACGGGCCGGCAGCCGGAGGCGACGTTTGGCGCACTCCAACTGGGGCTCGAGCTGCGCCTCAAGAACCGGATCGGCGCTGGATTCTTCCTGGAGTCGCTGCCTTCCATGGGCGATGCCCCAGCCATCGGCCATTACCTGGATCTGGGCGTCATCAGTTTCCACTCCATGGGCGTGGAGGTGTCGTTTTGCTTCTAGCGCGCCTCGCCCTCCTTGCCGCATTGCTCCCCACCGCGGCCCTCGCCCAGCGCGAAGCGAGCCGCGAGGCGCTCTCTCGCCTCGAGGAGACCCTGGCCTTGCGGCTCGAGGGCGGTGGCTTCTCGACCAAGGACCTGTTGCCGGCGGTGGTTGTCAGCGTCAACCCCGCGTTCGAGGAGACGAGGACCTGGTACCCGACCGAGGCATTGGCGACGTTGGCGCGCGTCTTCGGCGCTGGCGGGCTCCGCTCCTGCGAGGCCTGCATGGCGCCTCGCACCTATGTCGAGAACGGCATGCTCGAGCAGGTCACCACGAGCCTGGGGACGGCCGAGATCACCCGCCTGGACGAAGCGAACCGAGGCAGCTCGGCGCCCGCTCGGACCGCCATCTGGCTCGATGAGACCACCGAGGGCGTGTCGCTGCGAATCATCGAGCTGCGCAACAGCCGCATCGTGCTCGCGGAGAACTTCGACGCGTCGATGACCGGCCCGGCACGCACGCGCCGCAACCTCGCGCTCGTCCGGGAACTCGACCGCCGCTCTCGAGGCGACAGCATCACGCACGCCTTCTTTGACGTGACGATGTACCCCGGACAGCACGTCTCCCTCGACTGGGTGGAGCAGTGGGGGGATACCAACGCCAACCTCTCCGGGTTCACGCTGTCTCTCTACGACCCGGTGCTGGGCGTGGGCGGCGCCTACTACCGGGTGATTCCCAGTGCCCTCAACATCACGGTCGGCGGCAAGCTCCTGATGAGCCTGCCCACCGGCCTGATTCAAGGCATCAGCGGCGAGGACGTGGATGTCGTCGACCCGCTGATGACGGCGGTCTTCATGCTCCGCGTGCCCATCGCCAGGTCCAACTACGGTGTCACCTTCTCCGCGTCCACCAATGGGCGGGTGGGGGTCGGCTTCTCCCTCATGAACGTCTCGCTGCTGCCCTTCCTGCCATGAGTCGACTCCTTGTCCTCATCCTCAGCCTTCCGTTCCTCGCTGCGTGCTCGGCGCGCAACTACACCTACTACCTCATCGAGCCCGCGCCCCAGAAACACCCGGCGCTCAAGGAGGAGGGGACGCTGACGCGGCCGCTCGGCTTCGGCTCCACCACGGTGATGAAGGTCCGGTGGAACGACGGCAACCTCATCACCGAGGTCGACGTGCCGGTGCTGGCGACGGGCCAACGCATCGTCATCGAGCACGGGGCCGGGAGTCCCGACGTGAAGACCATCCCCGCGACGCGCGTGGTGCCCCCGCCTCCCACCCAGGCGGATGCGTCGCTCGTCGAGGCCTATCGCGCGCGAGGGCTGCGCATCGATGAGAGCGCTCCCGAGGTTAGCATCACCCGTGCTCGCTCCCTCATGCAGCAGGCGGTCAAGGAAGGGAACTATCCCCTGGCGCTCGAGTGGTGCGAGACGGTGCTCCAGCGGTACAAGTCGCATCCGGAGTTCCTGCGCGCCAAGGCCTCGCTGCTCCTGATGATGGGGGAGCGCGACAAGGCCATCGAAATCTACGAGCAGGTCGAGGCGATCGAGAGCGATCCGGAAGTTCGCAAGAAGCTGGAAGAGCTCCAGCGCCAGAGGAAATAGGAGTCTCGCGTGCAAATCATTGGCCTGGTTGTTCTGGGGTTCGTCGTCTGGTTCGGGTTCAAGGACCGCGGCAATGCCCAGGTCATCTCCGCGTTCGACGGCCATGCCCTGGTCATGGTGGTGGTGGGCTCGTTCTCGGCGGTGCTGGTGGGTTCCAGCCGCACGACGGCGCTGCGCACCCTCCTCTGTCTGCGAGAGCTCATCCCGGGCCTGCAGGTCTTCGGGAAGCAGACGTCGGCGATGGAGCTCGAGCGGGAGCAGTTCTGCACGCTGTGGCGAGAGGGCAGGCGAGGCCAGGCGCTCTCGATCGCGGAGAAGAGCCGCTTCGATCCCATCAAGCAGCTGGTCGATCTCATCCTGAGCCGCGCGCCTGAGGCGGCCAGCTCCAAGGAGTTCCTCGAGCTTCGGCACGAGGAGATCAGCCGCTGGCAGCCGGCGATCAACAACTGGGAGATGCTCTCCAAGCTGGGGCCGGCGTTCGGGATGGTGGGCACCATCACAGGCATGATCCAGCTCTTCCGCGGCATGAGCGCGGACAACCTCAACATCGGCGCCGCGATGTCCCTCGCCCTGCTCGCGACGCTCTACGGAGTCGCCTTCGGCGCGGGCATTGCCGGGCCCATCGGCCACCTGCTCAATGGACTGCTCGATGAACGGCTGGGCTTCCTCGAGCGGTGCGAGAAGAGCGCGAACGAACTCATCGCTCGCGGCGGAGGCGTGTCGCGGGCGGAGTCGAGGGCGGGGTAGACCATGCAACGGCGCCGGAATGGAAGCGAGGAGAGCTGGCTGCTCAGCTACGCGGACTTGATCACCAACCTGCTGCTCTTCTTCGTGGTGCTGCTCACCGCGGCCAACCTCAGCAAGGGTCGCATGCAGCAGATCGTCAAGAGCATCTCCGGGAGCGAGAGCCCCACGAGCCTGGAGTCCATTCGCAAGGAGATCGACGCGCAGATCGCGCAGAAGCAGATGCAGGAGCTGGTGCGCACGAACGTCACCGCCGACGGGCTCGAGCTCTCGCTCAACTCGGGCCTGGTCTTCGACTCGGGCAAGGCGCAGATCCGTCCCGAGCTCGAGCAGGCCGTCACCTCGATGCTGCAGGTGCTCGCCCCCTACTCGACGAAGTACTCCTTCGCGGTCGAGGGACACACGGACTCGACCCCCATCGTCAGCGGCGGACTGTTCGCCTCGAACTGGGAGCTCTCCAGCGCGCGCGCCATCGTGGTGCGGCAGCGGCTGGAGGCGGCAGGGCTCGCGCGCGAGCGCATACGCGTCGAGGGCTACGCCGATACCAAACCGCTGCCCGAGGAGCAGCTCACGGGGCTGAGCCCCCAGGAACGCCTGGCCCGGCACCGCCGTGTCGTCGTGAGGATCTACTGATGAGAAGCCTCGTTCTCTGCCTGCTCCTCGCGCTGCCGGTCAGCGCCCTGGCCCAGGAGAGTACCGTCCCGGTGCCCCAGAAGCACATTCCGGCCACCGTGCTCCTGGAACTGCGCGCCCTCGAGCGGCAGTTCGACTCGGCGCTGATCCGCGACTGTGCTCCCGAGCGCTGCGTCTCCAAGGGCTGCGTCTACCGGGACCATGCGGTGGTGGACATGCCGCGCTCCTCCTCGTTGCCGGGCATCGGCCAGTCCGAAGGCCCCGGCAGCGTTCCGGTGCAGGAGTACCTCACGGAGGCCTCCTGTGACTTCGCTCACGAGAAGTCCGTCTCCGCTCGGGACGTCCAGGGGCTCGTCCGGCGGCTCGAGCAGCGCCTGTCGAAGGGGTGGCTCAAGGTGACCGTGGGACGTCAGGTTCTGGAGCCGATCTCTCCAACGCTGAGCGAGCCCCCCGCACCCAAGCCCGAGCCGGTTCCTCCGCCCAAGGTCGAGCCTCCTCCTCCCGCCGCGGTTGCCCCAACCCCCCCGGCCCAGTGGGAGTCGGGCGTCGCGCTCCGCGAGCTGTGGGTGAGCCTGTTGCCACACTTCGCATGGATGATCGCCGTGGTGCTCGGCACCGTGGCTGCGCTGATCATCATCTGGGCGCTTCGCCGCCTCGGGAAGGAGTCGCTCGAGGAGAAGGCGATGCTGGCGCAGATGGCGGCTGGCACCCTCGACAAGGCCGCGGTACCGGTGGGGGCCACGGCCTCGGGTGCCGCGGGTGAAGCTTCGGCGGCGCTCAACCCAGCGGCGGAGGGGCGCGAGGAGGCGGCGTTCGTCGCCGAGCAGCGGCGGCTGTGGGCGGGCCGGATGACCGAGGCCGAGCTGGCAAAGGACAAGAGCGTCGTCGTGGCGCTCCTCCGTCAGTGGCTGAAGGCGGGAGAGTTCGAGCTGCTCGCGAAGGCGATCGTCCTCTTCGGGGACAAGCTGTCCTCGGCCTTCTCGTCAGAGGGTGAGCTCGCGATGCGCAAGGTGGGGTTCGCGGAGTACCTGAGGCACGTGGACGAGAAGCAGCTCCCCTCGGACGCGGAGTTCTTCCGCAAGCTCAACCATCACGCCATCTGCGCGTCGCTGCTCTCTCAGTCGGATGCGGAGAGCTATCGGAGCATTCGCGAGGAGTTCGGAAGCCGCGGCATCGCGCACCTGATCGAGAGCCTGACGCCGCGCCACGCGGCGCTCCTCTTCGCCCTGGCGCCCTCGGATTCCCAGCACGAGGTGGCGCGCACGCTCTCTCCCGCGCTCCAGATGAAAATCGCGAGCCAACTGCTGTCGTCCAACCGCATGTCCCCCGAGGAGCAGAGCTATCTGTTCGAGGCGCTGGACGCCGCGCGGGCCGGCCGCTCCCTGCCGCATCCTCCGGAGTCGTCGCCGGATGCCATCCGCGACAGGGGCCACGAGTTCGACGCGGCCGGGGCGCTGTCCGTCCTCTTCACGTACATTGGCGCAGAGGATCGCCAGTCGCTCCTGACGGGCATGCTCCAGCGCTCGAGCGGAGCCTTCCCGGCCTGGTACCAGGACATCCTGTACCCGGACATGCTCCTGAAGCTGCCCCGGGACGTCCAGGCGGACATGCTGCTCGAGGTGGACGTCAAGGTGCTGGCGGGCTGGTCCTCGGTGCAGCAGCCGGCATGGCGGGAGAGCTTCATCAGCACGCTCGCGCCGTCCATGCAGAACGCCGTGCGCGCCAACATGGCGTTCAGCTCTCCGGAGGATCAGTTCCGCATGGCTCGCCGGGGCCACGATGAGCTGGTGTCGGCGGTGAAGCGGTTGGTGGCGGGGGGCCGGGTGTCGTTCACGGAGCTCGTGTCCTGAGTGGGTGCCATGGTCCGCATAGGAGTGCTGCTCGCGCTCGCCTTGTGCGCGGCCTGCGAGAAGGTGCCGATCTCCGACATCTACGCCGGATTCACGCTCGCTGATGCGGCGTGGTTCTCGCAGGAGGAGACGCTCTTCATCTTCTATCGCGTCGAGGCCGAGCAGGGCCTCGGGCCCGAGAGTCAGATCGAGATCTCCTATCGCACGGATGACGGAGAAGTTCCCTGGACGCCTGTCTCCGAGTTCACCCCGGTGCACACCCACCTGCCCGTGGACTGTGGGAACAAGGCCCGCTGTGGCAGCACCAGCCTTCATGTCGCGCGAGCCCCCAGGAATGTCGGAGTGCGCCTGCGCTACCACCGGGAGGGTGCACTCACGCTCTCCGCTCCGGTGAAGCTCAACCTCATCGGTGCGGGGCCGGCCTATTCCCATCGCAGCCTGGTCGTCTACGGCGTCTTTGACGAGGCCAACACCCATGTGCAGTGGCGCGCTCGCCACCAGTTCCCGACCCTTCGCAATGAAGAGGTGCAGGCGCTGGGGTTGCGCCGCACCTTCCGCATCAGCGAACCGCGGTACGGCGATCTCGATCAGGCGTTCGAGGAGAGCCCCTACGGCTACGCGTCCACCCCTGCGTGTCCTGGATCGCTGACCCCGTTGGGATGGGCCCCGGTCGAGACGTCGACACGAGCGGTGTTCCATGCGGACGGGTTGCCAGCGGCGGCCTCGGCGGCGTCCATCGTCTGCGCCGAGTCGACGGTGACGGACGCGCGAGGCACCTTCGAGGCCGTGGCGCTGGCACGGAAGAACCCGGAGGTGAGCGCTGCCTTCCCGGGTTTGCGCAACCCCATCCGTACCAACGCCGTCCTGGGGTTCCTGCTGAGGCCCTGTGCGCGGACGATCTCCGAACCCCACAGGGCGATGCAGGTCCAGCGGCTCTTGCTCGATGGCTCCCCCGAAATCTGTACCGACAACTGGCGCGATCCGGGCTTCGCGAATCAGCTCGCCGCCCGCTTCCGCGAGCGGATCGACACGGAGCGTGCTCAGGGACGAGACATGGTCCTCTCCCTGGCCCTGCACCAGGATGACTCGAGCGGGCAGCTCGCGCGGGTCATCGAGGATGCTCTGGAGCAGGTCCTCCCCTTCGAGCGGGACAAGAGTTCGCCCCGGGTCAGTGGGGCCTTCGTGTTCGACAGCTTCGGCTATTCAATCGTGCGCCCACAGCTCAAGCACCTCGTGCTCTGGTGCCCCGCGATACAGGAAGATGATCTCGACGTCATCTCGCCGGCGTCCCAGCGCTCGTGCCCCCTGTTGCCGGACACTCCTGATCTGAACCTCGGGCCGTTTCGCTTCTCGAGCCTGCCCATTCTTCCCACCCGTGCGCAGTACTTGAAGTTCCTCTCGAAGTACTCCGATGCCCAGGCGGGCAAGATGCGCGAGTTGCTCTTCCTGGCTCCCGAGCGGACGCCGATCTCGCAGAATGTCCAGGTCGGGGATTTCGGTGTCGCCACCTTCTTCAACAATGAGATTGTGACGGCTGCCCCGAGCGATGCGTTCTCGTATTGCCAGCCCGAGGACCCGCGCACGTCAGCGGTGGTCTTTCGCACCGCGCCGGACACCGATCCCCTGCCGCTGCAGAGCCTGCCGCAGGTTCACGAGGCGCTGCGGGGCTCCTCCTACGCGCTGGGGCTGGTCTGGGACTTCCCCTTCCTCTTGCGCGCCGAGTACGAGGTCTTTCTCGCCGGGGCCGCCAGTGCGTTCTCGCTCACGGTGCCGTTCGGGATCTCGAGTTCGGACCAGGCGTATTACGGCACCGAGCTGTGGCAGGGAGGAGAGTTCCCGCTCAGCACGGTGCTCCTGCAGTGCACCCGCTTCTGCGACCATCCGACCTTCGACTCGGCGGGGGTCTACAATGTCCGCGCGAGCTTCCGCGACAGCTACCAGAGGCAATGTTATCGGCCGCGCTATCCGGCTCTCGGCGACGGAGGCTTTCCGCTTGATCCGTAGCGTGCTCCTGTTCATTGCCGTTCTGGGGCTGCCGTCGGCGACGCTGGCTGCCGAGGAGCCTTCTCCTGCCTCCGCGGAGACCGCTCGTCGCGAGGGTGACGCGCCGCCAGGCACGGATACGCCCGAGCAGCCCAAGCAACCCGAGCAGCCCGAGCAGCCTGAGCAGCCCAAGAAGGAAGGGCCTCCTCCCGAAGCAGCCGCGGAGGGTGAGACGATCGAGCGTCATCGGACGCCCTTCGATGTGCTCAATGAGCGGATGATTGGCGTTGCCTCGCGAGCCGTGCGTTTCGACTGGCGCAAGAAGACGCTGGGCGTCGGACTGATCGGCAGCCAGCTCCTGGAACTCAACAACTTCAGCAGTGCGCGGTTCGGAGGACTCATCCGCAAGCCGCTGGGAAACTTCATGGGGGAACTGGCCATCGCCCGGGTCTGGACCTGGGGGAGTGACAGCACCGACAAGCTGGCGCTGACTCCGTATCGCCAGTCCGGGCGGCCCAGTCGAATCGAGTTGGACGTCAACCTCGGCTATCCGCTGGCGGAGGGTGTGGCGACCGCGCGGCCTGGGTTCTTCCCCGCGACCGAACTCGTGCTCTCCGCGAACGCGGGGATCCGGTATGCGTTCTATCCGGGGGGGTTCTCGGGCGCTTCCTTCGGCCAGGTCGCCAAGTCGGTCATTTCTCCCAGACTGTCGGAGCAGGAGCTGGAGAACCTCGACAGCAAGCTGCCTCCGGGCATGGAGCTGGATGAAGCGCGATACAACCTGCTCACGGGCCTCAACCTGGACGTCTACTTCCAGACCGGAGGCTTCTTCTCGCCCCGTGCCATGGTCGCGCTGCCCATCACCGGAACCGGTCTGGGTCTGTGGTGGGAGCTGACGTTCAGCGCTGGGTGGATGTTCTGATGTCCTGGGCGAGCATCCTCCTCACGCTCACCCTGGCGACGGCCGCCTTCGCGGACGACGCGCCGCCGAAGCAGACCCTCGTCTTCTACAACGCCCGGCTGGCCCTCCGAGACGATCATCCCACGGATGCGCTCAAGCTGTGGTTGCTGCGAAACAGGCTGACGGAGCAGGGCGAGCGCAGCCGCCATGACGAGGATTTCCGCTCGGTCGTCTGGGCCTCTCTCGGGGACCTGGGCCTATGTCAGGACGGTTTTCCCAAGGATGAGCACGGCGCGGGGCTGTGGCCGCTGGCGCTGCACAACTGGCTCGTCCAGGTTGCGACGAAGGGGCCACCCCCGGAGGTGCCGCCACCATTCGACGCTCTCGAGGTGGGGCGTCAGCAGCGGTTCGTTTCCCTGAATGACGTTCTCTCGGCCGAGGAGCTGCGCTCGGTGACCTTCCATCGGACCTTCTGCCTGCTTCCGCGCGTCACGCTTTGGGATGTGGGGGGGACACCTTGGGCGGACCTCAGCGATCGACTCGCGGCCGGGCGGCTGATGCGGCGGCTCCTGGAGATGTCGCTCAAAACCCTGGTGCGCGAGAAGGTCCAGAACGTCGCCGCGGTGGAAGCTCGCATCTTCGATCTCGATCTCGCCCTGGCGGAGCTGCAGGCCCGACGGGCGCGGCAGGAGGGCTTCGCGGCAAGGCAGCGTGCCAGGAGCCTCGGAGTCTCCGAGGCAGGAGCCAAGGAGGTGCGCGATGCGGCTGCGGCGTGGCCGGCGACCTCGCAGCAGGCGGCCTTCTTGCGGAGAGCTCTGACCTGGCAGGCGAGCGAGTGGCTGACATTGAGCCGAGCCCGGCGCCTCTCCCTGTTCGCGCAGGCGCGCCCCTATTCCCAGGACCCGGAAGCCCTGGAACGGCTGGTGCTGGCCATCATCGACGGGCTCATCGAGCAGGGAAGTGGGGAGGAGCTGGAGGCGTGGATCGGCTTCCTGGACGCGCGTGACGCGCCAGGTCGGCGCAGCGCCCTCATCGCGGGCGAGCGAGGAAAGCGGCTCCTGGAGCTCGATCCCAGTACTGGCTTTCGGGAGCGCGCGCCCATCGCCCTGCACCGAGGGGTCGCGTTCCTCGAGGCCGGGCAGCTCGAGGAGGCACTCCGCTCGTTTGCGTACGCGATGGCGAATGCGGAGGGCTCTCGCGAGTCGGCCGCGACGCTGGGGCTTGCTCGGCGATGGCTGTCCTATGTGTTGTCGCGCTATCGGACCAACGCGGAGATCCTCGCCATGCTGAAGGCGCTGGTGCCGCGGCAGGAATACAACCCGGTCGCGGAAGATCTCATCTGGAAGGCAGCGCTCCGCGCGGATGCGCAGTCGTTCGAGCTGGTGGTCGCGAGCCTCCGGCGGGGGAGCGCGCTCGATGGTCGCGTGGAACGGCTCCGGCCGTTGGCTCATGGAAAGGCAGGGGAGATGGTTTCGGGGCTGCGGGATGCGGCCTCCGAGGAGCCCTACCTCACGTTGCGCTTCATCAGACAGTTCCTCGAGAACCTCGAGGCCGAGGAAGCAGATGTGCGCGCGGCGAACATCCCCACCTTGAAGCTCATGATCGGAGTTCTGGACTCGCTCGCCGAGAAAGGCGGAGAGAACAGCTCCCACGCGCGCACGGCGGAGGAGCTCATCCAGCGGGCGCGGGCCATCCTCGAGGGGTTGGGTTCTCTCGAGCAGTCTGTGTCCAGCAAGGCTCAGGCGCTATCGCCTCGCCACGAGGCGTTCGCGGGCGCCATCCGGCTCGCTCCCGCGGACGCGTTGCCCTGGCCGTTCCGGGCCCCAGAGCCTGAGAGCCCGTCGGCGTTCGTCCCCCTCTTGCTCGAGCCCGTGGAGTGGCGGGACGCGAAGGGCGCTCTGGTCATGGGGTGGAGGCTCACGGAATGAATCCCCGGGAGCTGCGCCAGGCGATGCGCCAGCGCCGGAGCGAGCTGCGCCAGCAGATGCGGCTCGCTGGAAGACAGGCGCGCGAGCGCCTCGAGCAGTTGCCTGCGGTTCGTCGCGAGCGAACGCGGCGGCGTCTGCGGCGCGCGGTGGGCATCGCGATTCTGGTGCTGCTGGCCTCCTTTCTGGATTGCGAGTGTTCGCATCCTCCTCCAGCAGAAGTGCCGAAGGTTGAAGCGAAGGCGCCGGAAGAACCCCAGGCAAAGCGCCCTGTGCCAACGCCGCCCCGGCGGCCGCCGCTCCGTGGGCAGATCGCGTCACAGGATCGCACCAGCTATCGCGGAGCCGATCGGGCATCACCGGATTGGATTGACGAGTTTCGCCTTCAGGTAGCGGCGCGGAGCCCCAGGCTCGCGCAGTGCTTCACGGGCTCCGATCGTCCCGGCAGCCTGCGCTGGACGGCCTCGGTGAATCCGCGCAGCGGCGCGGCATCGGATCATGAGCTGGAGCCTGTAGGAGCCAGTGCGGAGCTGCGGCCCGAGCAGCGCGATTGCGTCGTCCGGGCCCTGTCGAATCCTCCCTACAGGTTGACCGCACCCCAAGAGGAGTCCTTGCCCCAGCGCGTCGGGCTGGTGATCGAGTTCTGAGACCTGTCCTCATTTCGAACCGGCACCTCGGAGCGAAGGCTGTTCTCGCACCACCGCACGCGCCGGGGGGACCTGGATCGCTTTGTCGCCGCCGTGCTGAGGCTCGGTCGGGAGATTGCCGACGGGGCGTGAGCTCAGTCCTTCACGCAGCAGTTGGCTCGGTGCTACTCGGCAAGCTCGCGGATCAGCTGTTCAACTCCACGCGCAGAAGCGTCGTCTACCGGAGAGAGGACAAACATGCTGAGGCCGTCGCAGTCGTCGACGGAGAACACCGAGGCCTCGAAAACGAGCTCGCCTACGTCTGGTCGGACGAGTCGCCTGTACCTCACGCCATGCGTGTGCAGCTCATTCTCTGCCCACAGCCGGCGAAATTCCTCGCTCGTCTCCATCAACTCGTCGACGAGCGCGGCAGCCTCTTCCGATGCTCCCGCACGGGCGATGTCGACGCGAAACGCAGCGAGGCACGTGCGACGCATGTCATCGCCATGCGGCAGGAACGAGGTGGCTTCGGGATGAAAGACCCGGCGCAGCATGTTGCGGTCGCGCTCGGGAATCGCGGCGTAATCGCCGATCACCGCCACGGCGGCGAGATTCCACGCGACGATCTGAAACGTTGGCGTCTTCACGAACGCGGGCACGCGCAGGTTGTCGAGCACGCGCTGCAGCGCCGGCGTGACCTCGGCGGGCTGTTTGGGGCGGCGCGGTGGCGGACGAGCGTGCGCGAGCAGGAACAGCATCTCGCGATTCGTGTCGTCAAGCTCGAGTGCGCGAGCGAGGCGTTCGAGCACGTCGTCGGACGGCACGCCGCCGCGGCCTTGTTCGAGCCACGTGTACCAGGTGACACTCACGCCGGCGCGCGCCGCGACTTCCTCGCGACGAAGTCCGGGAGTGCGACGCCGCTCGGTCGATTCGGGGTGAAGCCGCTCGCGGCGAGCGCGGAGGAACTCGGGGAGGGTGGTAGTCGCCATACCGGTATGCGGGCACACCTTTTCCAGCGGGTTCGCGCAGCTTACGGTTCGCGCATGCCCCGGACAACGCTTCGGGCAAGGGAGTTCATATGCTGACGGTGCATCATCTCGGACGTTCGCAATCGGAGCGGATCGTCTGGCTCTGCGAGGAGCTTGGGCTCGACTATGAGCTGAAGCGCTATGAGCGCCGGGCCGACAACCGAATGGCCCCGCCGGAGTACAAGGCGCTTCATCCGATGGGCACGGCGCCGATCCTCACCGACGGCGACCTCGTCCTCGGGGAATCCGCGGCGATCTGCGAGTATCTGATCCAGACCCATGGCAATGGCCGGCTCGCTGTGAAGCGGGGCGAACCCGGTTTCGCGGACTATCTCTACTGGTTCCACTTCGCCAACGGGACGCTGCAACCGCTCGTCTTGCAGGTGTGGTCTCTGGAGCGCATCGATCCTTCGGACAAGAACGCGCCCCTGCAGATGGCCAAAAACCGGTTCAAGCTGGTCTTCTCGACCTTGGAGAAGCGGCTGGGGGAGGCGCCCTATCTGGCCGGCAACGAGCTGACGGCGGCGGATATCATGACCGTGTTCTCGTTGACCACGATGCGGCTGTTCAAGCCGTATGATCTCTCACCCTGGCCGAACATCCTGGCCTATCTGCAGCGCATCGGCGCGCGGCCGGCTTATCGCCGCGCGATGCAGAAGGCCGATCCGGATGTGACGCCGGTACTGGGGGCCGTCCCGGGATAGGCCCATGCCCGTGCCTTGAGCGAAAAAGGCAAGAGATTGCTTGGAACGGGCGCGCGGATAGCGCGCTTCATGGGGCACCTTCTTGATGCTTCGAACGCTCAAGGAGACGCCGATGAAGACCACCGCCTACGCCGCCACCGCTGCTGATCGCCCGCTCGCTTCATTCACCATCGACAGGCGCGAGCCTGGACCCCGAGACGTTGCGATCGACATCCTCTATCCGGCGGCCGCTGCGCCGCTGCTCTGCGCGGGAATCACGACGTACTCGCCGCTTCGCCAGTGGAACGTGAAGAAGGGAGAGACGCCGCTGGCCGTCGCGACGGGCAAGGCCTCCGACGAGCTGCTGGATGCGTTTCGCCGGTACGTGCGGCTCGTCGATGCCCCAGCGGACATCCCCGTGCTCGCCGAGGCCATCGAGCGCGAGATCCTGTGGCGCGTGATGCAAGGTCCGCACGGCGCTGCGCTGCGCAACATCGGCCTTGCGAATAGCAGCCTGGCGCTCATCAGTCGCGCCATTGATCACCTCCAGCGTCTTCAGATCGATCACGGCGACGTCATTGTCCGGCGTGCAGGACACGAATACCCGTGAGCCTTCGGGGTCCATCAACATGGCCGCGCCATGGCCGATGTTCAGCCGTTTGATCTCCTTGCGCGCTCCCGCGTCGTAGACGACCAGCTCGCCGGTGCGCACACTCACCGCGAGCACGCGCTTGCCATCCGGAGTGAACTTCAGCCGGTGGGCACCGAGGAGCTTGGCGTCCAGGGTGGTCTTCAGCTTCTTGTTCGCGAGGTCGACGACGGAGAGCGAACCTCCTGGAAGCGCTGTCCACAGCTCCTGCCCGTCGGGTGAGACATCGAAGCCTTCGGCGCCCTGCCCCGCCGGAATGGCGGTCTGAACCCAGTCCAGGCGAGGCTTGGCCCCGGGTGGCAGGACTCCCGTGGGAGGCACCGTCGGCTGCAGCAGGACATTCTCCAGGATGCTGACGGTCCCGGAGTCCACGTTCGTGGTGTAGATCTTCTTCTCGTCCGCGGTGACGTGGAGCATGTGCGTCCGGTCCTGGCCGGTGCCCATGATCCAGTCGATCTTGGCCGTTGCCGGGTCATAGCGAGCAACAGCCTTCGAGCCTTGGGCTGTGAACCACACCTTCCCGCCCACGAAGGCCAGTCCGTGTGGGCCGAGTAGCGGCGCGGTATCGATGGCAGGCAGCGCTTTCCGCGCAACGAGATCGATGACGTTCAGCTCATGGAAGCTGCCGAACCCCGTGTTGGAGACGTAGGCCACCTTCCCATCCGAGGACGCGACCACCTCATGCGGATCCGGTCCCACGGGCACGCGCTCGATGACCTTCAGGTTGGCCGGATCCACGATCGCCAGGGTGTGGGTTGCCTTCGAGACGATCAGCAGTGAGCGCTGGGACTTGGGCTGCGCGGCACCTCCGGGTGTGGCGAACAGCCAGGTTCCCAGCGCGACACCGACACCCAGCCATTCGATCCATCTGGAGTGCATGGTCGAACTATAGGAGGGCAGTGTAGTTCGGAAAGCCGCGCCTTCAGTGGACGATGACCATTTCCAGACTGTCACCCCTTCAGCGGCCCTGCAGACGCCCGTGCCGTAGTCCGCAGCCTCCTGTCGCGTCAGGTCCTCCAGGTCAGCTACCCTCTTCCCCATGCAGAAAGCCATCTCCACCCTCCTCGAGACCGTGCGGGCCACGCACCCCGGGCAGATCCTCATTGTCACCGGCGCTGGCGTCAGCCACGCCAGCGGCATTCCCACCTTCCGGGGCACCGATAAGGACGCCATCTGGAAGCGCGATGTCACGGAGCTCGGCACCTACCGATTCTTCCGAGAGAACCCCGCGGGCTCGTGGCAGTGGTACCTCTCGCGGTTCGCCAATCTTGAGGGCAAGCAGCCCAACCCGGGGCACTTCGCCATCACCGCGCTGGAGCGATTCCAGCTCGCCCGGGGCGGCGACTTCCTGCTGATCACGCAGAACATCGACACCCTGCACGAGCAGGCGGGCTCGCAGCGCATGATCAAGGTGCACGGCTCCAGCGATCGCTTCCGCTGCTCCGTGGACGACTGCGCGCTGGGCGCCCCCGAGGGCTCCATTGCCGCGAGCGAGGTCGATCTCACCGCATTCCGGAAGGACCCGGTGGAGGCCAACGTGCCGCGCTGCCCGTCCTGCGGCGGCCTCTTGCGCATGCACGTCCTCTGGTTCGACGAGTACTACTCCGAGCACCAGAGCTATGGCTGGCAGGCGGTGTGCCGCTCCGCGGAGGAGGCGCAGCTGGTCATCTTCGCCGGCACGTCGTTCTCGGTGGGCGTGACCGACCTGGTGCTGCGCTCAGCGCGCATTCGCAACGTGCCCATCTTCAACATCGACCCTACTCCTCGCGTCAGCGGTGATGGCGTCATGTCCATCGCCGCCGGCGCGGAGGTCGTCCTGGTCGAGGTGTGCAAGGCGCTCGGAGTGTAGGGCTACTTGCCGGCCGGAGGCGCGTCGCCCATTGGAGCTTCCGCTGTCGGATCAGGGAAGCTCCACCCAGCTCCCAAGCGGGCGGACACTCCCATCCGAGCCCACTGTGAAGACGTAGGCTCCGCGACTGCCCAGTCGGCGATCACGCCCATAGGAGATGGGAGGCAGCAGCCCGGTCTTGAAACCTCGCAGCCCTTCGAGCGCATCCACGAGCCGCTCGCGATCAAGGTCATGCCCCGAGCGCACCACTCCCTCCACGAGGACAAGCGCGCTGGCGAGCGCCGAGAGCTGGGCAGGGAGATGCTCGGAGGGGAGCGCCGCTGTGGTGGCCAGTCGCTGGTAGCGCGCCATCGCCTCGGGGGTGCGCTCCGAGGGGGATGCCGGAAACGCGAGCCGCAGACGGTTGGCACGGTTCCCGAGGGGAGGAAGCTCGCCGTCACTCAGGAGGGCGCCAGGAATGAGGAGCAAGGGCGCCCAGCTCACGCGGCTGAAGGCCTGCCACAGCGCGTTCTCTCGTCCCCAGGAGCCCAGCAGAAGCACCGCATCCACCCTCTGCCGTGAGAGCTCCGCGACCAGCGCCTCCTCGCCCCCGGCGGTGAGCACATGCTCCGTGAGCCCTCCTACCCCCTGGACCCGCCCCAGTGAGGCGAGCCGCCCGGAGAGCTGAGCCGGCTCTTCTCCTTCGGGGCGGACCAGGGCGATGCGTGCCGTCGAGCCCTTCTCCTTCATCGCGTCGCCGAGCAGCACCTGCGCCTGCTCGGCGACTCCCGATTGGAGGTAGAAGACATACCGGCGCTCGGCACTCTCAGGCCTCGGAGAGGCCGAGAGCGCCCCCACCAAGGGCAGCCGCTGCTCGTCGAACAGGGTGCTCACGCTGTCCTCCGCGCCTCCCAGCACCATGCCCAGCACCGCGAAGGGCCGCTCGGTGTCGATGAAGCGCCTCAAGGCGGCGACGCGCTCCTCGGGAGCGGAAGGGAGCAGAGCGAAGCTCAATGAGAGCCGGCGACCGTAGATGCCGCCTCCCCGGTTGATCTCGGTGAAGAAGGCCTCCACCGCGGCCCGGGCGGCGCGCCCATCCTCCGCCTGCTCTGCCTCCTCGGGCGCAACGAACCCGATCCGAAGCTCCTCCGCCGAGACTCCGGGATCTGCCCGCAGCGAGAGCGATTGGAGGTACGCGATCAGATCATCCGTGTCCGCTCGGGGTATCTCGAAGCGCGGCATCGCATCCAAGAGCTGCTGCCCCGCGGGATCGATCCCCAAGGAGATCGCCTTGCGGAAGCTGCGCTCGGAGTAAGGAGGATGTCGCCGCCCGCTGGCCTCCGTTGCCTCATAGGGCCGCGTCAGGGACTCCCAGCGGATGTTGCTCGGGGAGACTCCCCCCTCGAGCCGTCCTCGTCCGTCCGCCCCATGGCAGCCGACGCACGGCAACAGGGTGGCGGACACCGGTGGGCCTTCGCGGCTCACGCGCGCCAGGATCTGTCCTCCGGATGGGCTGATGCCACGAGTGTAGATGGCCTGCCCGCGCTGGACGGCTGTCGTCGCAGCGCGCTGAGGCGGAGCGGGAGGCTCGGTGCAGGCAACGAGGATGGCCGCGAGGCAGATGCACGCCTGCCTCACAGAGCACCCGTCTCCTCTCCGCGATCGTCCACGACACTCATGGCTGCCTCCACCACCTGCTCAGGCTTGGCCAGACCGAGGACCTTTTTCCAAAGCCCCGTTCGGGTATTGCCGACGAGCAGCACCGTCGAGTGTTGATCCGGCGCCTCCACGGCCTGCCCGAGTCGCCCCAGGACCTCCAAGACGTTCTGCTTGTCTCCTGTCAGGAAGTACCAGCCGGGCCTGGCCTGGAGCCGCCCGGCGTACTCCTTGAGCTTCTCGGGCGTGTCCACGGGATCGACGGAGATGGACAGCATGCGCACCTCTCGCCCGAGCCGATCCCCTAGCCGCTCCTGCAACTTGCCGAGCGTCCTCGACACCACCGGGCACACGCTGCCGCACGAGGTGAAGAAGGTGTTGATGATGACGATCTTGCCCTGGACGAGGTCGCTGTAGAACCGCACCTGCCGCCCGTCCTGATCGATCAGTGGTGTCTCACCGAAGTACTTCTGGGCGGCGAGATCCTCCGGGTTGGCCGCCGTCGCGCCAGCTGCCGTGGGGCCTGGATGGGGCAGGGGGAGCATCCGATCGATGACGGCCTTGAGCCGGGCAGGAGCGGCCAGACCGTGCACGCGTACCCACTCGCCCGACACGCCGTTGCCCACCAGGACGAGCGGGGCGTGCTGCTCCTTGGCGCTCGTATAGACCTTGAGCGCCTTGAGCAGCGCGTCGGTGTCCGCTCGGGGCCCTGTCATCAACGTCCACCCCGAGCCCGAGCCGAACTTGCTGCTCCAGGCGCGGAGCTGCTCGGGGGTGTCGTACTCCGGGTCGAGGCTGACGGAGACGAGCTGCACCTCCTTGCCTGCATGCTCTCCCAGCAGCTCCCGCAAGCGAGAGAAGCCCACCCCCATGGGCGGGCAGATGGTGGTGCAGCGGGTGAAGATGAAGTTCATCACCACCACGCGGCCCTGGACGAAGTCCTGCTGGAGATGCACCGGCTTGCCGTCCTGATCGACGAAGGCGCCATCGGGGAGCGAGATCTGCCCCAGGGACTCCTCTCGCTCGGAGGTGCTGGAGGCGGGAGCGGCCACGGGCTCGCTGGCCTTGTCTTCGCACGCAGCCATGAAGAGCATGAGCGTGGTGAGCACCACGGCTCGGCTCCACTGTGTCCTTCGCTTCATTGCGTCATCTCCTCAGCGCTGGCCTTGACCAGCACCCGCTGCGATCCGTGGAGACTCAGGCCTGCGCTCTGGGCCTCGAAGGCGACGTAGTAGACCCCTGGTTTCGGCGGAACGAAGTCAACCGCGTAGACGCCGTCGCCCTGGGGAGCTGCTTGCTGGCGCTCGTGCCAGAGCCCGGAGGCGAGGTACGTGAGCACCGTCAGATCCGGCAGTTCCTGCCAGGGGGCCTCCGTCGTCGGGTGACGGAGCCGGACCCGGACATGCACAGGCTTGCCCACGGGCACGTTCTGCGTGTCCGTCAGCAGGTCCACTCGCGGCGCGGCGGCGGGGGGCGTCTGGTTCAGCGCGGGGGCCACCTCCACCTCGAAGCAGTGGACGAGCTGCGGCGAGTTCACCAGCATCGCCACATCCTGCACTCCGTGGCCCTTGAGCCGGGCGGTCGTCTCATACACGCCCGGAGAGCTCTCGCGCAGCGTGCGATCCAGCACCTGGAGCGCCAGGGGCGTGTGCCCGTGCGTGGAGAAGCTGCCCATGGGGGCGGCCATGCCCTCCTGGTAATAGTAGATGACCTGATCGGCGGGGTTGGCGACCAGCACCGCCGACGCGCCCGGGGCGGGGAGGATGCCAGCGGGGAGAGCGGACTTGCCCAGGGGGTGTTGTCCGGCGGGGAAATCCACCACGGGGATGCTCGCGCCGGGTGTTCCGACTCCGTCGAGTGGCACCATGAGGACCGTCTCGCTGCCGCTGTGGCGCACGTAGGCGTGCGTGTCCGTGAAGCCGAGCTGATCCGGCCCCTGCTCCATCTTCCCGCTCTGGATGATGCGGTTGGAGGCGGCGTCGATGATCTGGAGCGAACTGCTCTCCGGGTTGAGCACGAAGGCCAGCCGCCCGCGCCGCTCGAACCCGATGGGCCCCACTCCTGGCTCCGCGGCGATGCTCGCGCGGATCGTCCCGCGCTGTGGATCGATGACTGTGATCATCCCGTCCACTGCGTCCGTGACATACACCGCGCCTGCCGTGGCCGAGTACGCCAGCCCCGTGGGCGCCCGCCCTGTCTTGACGGTCTGGACGATCGACAGCGTCCGCACGTCGATGACCGACACCGTGCCTGCCCCCGCGTTGGCGACGAAGGCAAAGCGGCTGTCATCGGTGAAGGCGAGCGTATGCGGCCCCTGCCCTGTGGGCAGGTGGCGGACGAGGCGAGGCTCGGGCCTGACGGAGATCACGTCGATGCCGGCGCTCTCGGAGGGCTCGGCCCCGCCGCCCACCCACAGGTAGCCCTCGTCCGGCTGGAGAGCCACACGGTACGGCGGCGCCGAGAGCTCCAGCTCGCGCTCCACCCTGAACGTGAGTGTGTCCACCAGCGCGACGCGGGAGCTGCCGGGCATGGAGACGAAGAGCCGGGACTGATCGCCCGTCAACGCCCAGTCCGCGCCGGGGCTGCGCAGCAGCGCCATGGCCAGCAGGCGGCTGCCTCCGAAGCTGAAGCGGGGATCCACCACGGAGATGGAGGCATCCTGATTCAGCACGAGGATCTGGTACGTGTTCAGGTCGAGCTCGTTGCCGCGGAACAGCCCGTCCTCCAGGTAGGACTTCACCTTGGCGCGGCAGTCCGCGAGGCCGCCGTGCTCATCCGGGGTGCGCCCACCCATCCAGGCGGCGGGCCAGACCCGGGTGTACGGCGTCCCCGACTCGGCGTCGGCGAGCCGCAGCCGGAACGTCACATCCTGCCCCTCGCGCAGCGGCCCCTCTCGCTGGGCGGGGTCCAGCGCTTCCATCTCCAGCTCCAAGGCGACGCCCTCGCGGACCGCCCGCCAGTGGTGCACGCTCTCCGGAGCGTGCTTCCGGTACCGCAGCACCAGGAGGCACGCGGCGAGCCCCACTCCGAGCACTGCCGCCAACCACAGCCACCTCGCCGCGCCGTTGCGGCCGGCGCGTCGAGGCGTGTTCGAGTCGATGTTCGTGTTGGAGTCCATCGGCGTGGGCTTCACTTCGTGCGAGGAGCGTTCTGGCGCTTCTTCAAGCGGACCACGTTCTCCTCATCCGCCTGCTGCCGGCTGTAGAACTCCTTGAAGGCCGGGCGCTCGGCTCGAGGTGTCTCGATCTTCCTGAGAGTGCTCACCTTCTCCGTGGGCTTGAAGCAGGCCGTGGGCGGAGGTGTCTGGCTGGACAGCGGCTTGAGCGCGCCGTTGGTGGAGCGCACGCACAGGAAGGGCGACTTCGAGGGGAACGAGAGGTTGGCGCTCCACTGGCCGGTGGTGCGATCGACCGGCACGTTGGCGACGGTGCGCGTCGGGCTCTGCGTGCCGCAAGGGTCGGCGGAGGTGGGCGTGCTGCCGCCGAACACCTCAACGGCGGAAGCGAACTGTCCCGAGGGCCCCAGCGTGACATTGCCGGCGAGCCGGAGGATCGTGTTGGCGCCGGACTGTGTCTGCTGTGAAGTGAAGGTCAGCGTGTCCGTGTTCTTGGGGGTGACGCGGAAGATGCCCCAGGTGCCCGAGGAGAGGTTCTGGGCAGGATAGTCGGTAAAGAGGTAGTCCCCGGGGATGGCCTGGGCGCCACCGGCCTGGACCACCATGTCGAAGTGCCCGCCCGGCCCGAACCCGGCCCGACTGGTCGTCACGCGCGACTTGGGGTTGTCACCCATGCGAGTGGAGCTCTGGGTGTAGGGCTCCTCCTGCCAGGAGTGACCCGTCAGGGTGATGACGGCATCTCCCGAGGGTCCGGAGTGCAGCACACGGAACCGCGCGGGCATGCCCGCGGGCGCGCTGAAGACGAACGTCTGGGGATCCCCCACCGGCTCCGCGGTCCACGCGAGCTGGTTGGAGAACGCGCAGGAGAGATCCGGCGGCACCACCGTCGAGGCGCCGTAGCGGTTGGTGATCGGCTCGGTCCCGTAGTTGAGCGCGGCGAAGACGTTGTTCTTGGTGGCGGGGTTGCTCAGGTTCAGGTTCTGCTGCTCGATGATGACGAACTCGCGGAACGCGCTGCCCGAGCCCGGGGTGACGGTGGCCGAGAGGGCTGTGTTGGGATCTTCCTGCCAGGTGGAGCCCGCCGGCTCGATGACGAGCGCCGCCGCGAGACCATGCTCGGGCTGGCCGAGCGGATCCGAGGCGACCAGGTTGCTGGCGCCGAGCTCCATGGGCGTGCCGACCACCTGACCACTGGCGCCCGTGTCCAGGCTCCCCGCGTACCAACGGTACGTCTTCGGTGCGCCCCCGGGGGCCACGGTCTGCACGGGGTTGATGCCCACGTTGAAGCCGTTGCTCTGGCTGGAGTTGTAGTCCACGAGCTGCGGGTGCAGCCCCACCTCGAGCGATGGGAAGGGCATGGTGATGGTGCCGAAGTTGCCCAGGTTGCTGAGCCCCTTCTGGATGTCACCGTTCTTGAAGGAGAAGTTGGCCGGCAGCCGGTTGGAGAGGGTCACCTGGATGCAGTCTCCCGCGTTCGCGCGCAGCACCAGGGGCTCGGGCTTGCGGCCCGGCAGGAGCTTCAGCGAGAGCTTGCCTTGCGCCTCTTCGAGATCCTCGGACCGCACATAGAGCAGAGCGTCCGGATCCGAGACGATGTCCGTGGTCCCGCTCTTGTCCAGCGCGCGCTGGTAGTAGACGAGTTGCTGCGAGCCGAGCACCTGCCGGGCGCTGACGGCGCTCACGTTGTACAGCCGCAGTGGAGCCTCGGCCGGACAATCCGGCGCGGCGGGCTTGGGCGTGGTGCTCAGAGAAGCCGGCACGGGCTGGAGCGCTCCACCGGTGGCCGCCGTCTGTTGTGACGCGTAGGCGCGGAGCAGACCCCAGGGGCCCTGGGTGATCCACGGGTCCGCCATGGTCCCGGTGTAGAGGTAGTCCGTTGCGCCGGTCGCCGTCGCGGCCGCTCCCTGCGGCATCTTGAACTCGAGTTCGAAGTGCTCGGAGATGCCCAGCGTCTGGCTGCTGCGGTAGCCGGAGTTCACCTCCGAGGGCTGGAAGCGCCACTTCAGCCCCTGGACACCCAGGTGCTGCGGCGTGAGCTGTGCCCCCACCAGCACGCGCATCTGGACCTTCTCTCCCTCATAGGCGCGCAGCAGCGGCGTGTACGGATCGTAGGGAGAGGCGCCCGCCATGGGGAATGGCCCCAGCGTGTTGAGCTCGGTGTCCTGCCGCGGCATCGACTGGAACACGTGGGAGAGATCGGTGTTGCCAGCGACCTGCGGTCCGCCCTGCACCGGGTTGGTTCGGTAGAGCAGCGGCTCGCTGCGGTAGTTGATCGTGGCGGCGCCCACGCGGGTGGAGGAGATGAGCTGCGGGCACGGCCGGCTGATGGCCTGTCCCGTCGCTCCACACTGCTCGCTCGGCGGCGGCGTCAGCGCGGTGGTGGAGCTCGGCGTGCCCTTCCGGTAGCCGAGCTGGAGATCCTGATACTCCAAGGCGAACTCGCGGTAGGGCTCGAACGCGCCCGCCCGCGACGGCTGGATATAGGCCTGGAAGCTCGTGGGCCCACCGTCATCCCGCTTGGCCTGGGTGCTGGCTCCGGGGCTGTTGCCGAAGGCCTGGCCGCTCGTCACGTTCAGCCACTGCGAGCCCGCGGGCTCCACCAGGAGTCCTCCGTAGAGGCCCGCCTGTTGGTGCGTCGACGGGCCGAAGTGATCGTGCGTGAACACGGTCCGCAGCGTCCGATCGTTGCCCGCGTTGTCCAGGATGGGATCGGCGTACCAGCGCTGGAGCGTGGTCTGCGCGCCCACGAAGGCCGGATCGTTGCCGAACACCTTCGGCGGCGGGAGCGGCGTCAGCAGCTTGGGGTTGGCGTTGCCGTTGAGGCCGCCGGCCTTGTTGATGGCGACGATGCGCTCGCGCACCTCGTCTGGGCTGAAGGCGCCGTCCTCGTAGTTCCAGCCGTTGGCGGCGCCGTCCGCGGACGTCACGTCGAACTTCACCAGGTGGATGTGCTGGCCGATGATGTCCGTGGGCGTGGTGACCTGGAAGTCGTCGACCCTATAGGTGCTGGGCACCAGGTTGGTGTGCCAGTACTCGATGCAGTCGCCAGAGTTGGCGCGGATGAACATCGGCTCGGGCGCCCGACTGCCCTGCAGCGCCGGGAGCGCGTCCTCCCACAGGGTGAGGATGCGCCCCTGCGGCATGTGCCAGCCCTTCTTGTTGAAGGTGAGGTCGAGCTGGATGTTGGCTCCCTTGTAGACAATCTTCCGCGAGGCGCTGGGCGGGCATGGGTCCGCGTAGGGCGCCCCTTGCTGCGGGGCCTGTCCATTCGTCTGGAAGAGCGAGGCGATGCCGGTTCCCCCGGTGCTGCTGGAGGGCGTGAAGGTGCGCTGGGCCTCACTATGGAATTTCATGGCCCGCTGCTCGAGGTTCGTGCCCTGCTCGGGCAGCTCCTGCGCCGTCAGCAGGGCGCTCTCCTTCGTGAAGTCTCGCGGAGTGTGAGCCTCCTGGCCGACCTGTCCCCCGGTGACGATGTGCCGCGGCAGCCCGCCATTCAGCGGCTGACCCTTCTCGTCCAGGGCGAAGTCCATGGGAGGGTGCGGCGGCCGGTGCCCGGCGAGGCCCGGCACGAAGAACGGGTAGCCTGGATTGCCCGTGCCAGTGACGGTGCCCACGGTCTTGCCATCGGGTGACAGCGACACCATGGCGGGCACCAGCGGCAGCGGGAGGCCCGGGAGCGGGATGATGGCGGGGATGGGCGTGCCGCGGGTGATCTCTCCATCCGGCAGCGCACGCCCACCGGGGACAGGCCGTCCCTGGCCGTCGAGCGCCGTCCCCAGCTCGTAGACGTCATGCACTCGCCACAGCTCCCACATGCCGCCCGCGAAGTGCGTGTAGAAGTGGCAGTGGAAGATGGAGTCCCCGACGGTGCGGTTCTGGTTGCCGCTGCCGTTGTAGGCGATCTCCTGGGTGAAGGTGGCGCCCGGCCCGAGCGCCTGACTGTCGAGGAAGGCGCTCGTGTCGCTGTCGGCGTCGTAGAGCCACTGGTGCGCGTGCAGGTGGTGCACGTGGTAGAAGTTGATGCCCGCGTGGAGCACCCGGTAGCGGACGTGATCGTTGAGGTAGCTGTGGTGGACGTTGGAGGGATCGTCCGGGAAGAGAGCCTGGGTCGCCACCGCGCCGCTGTTGGCGGGGTTGTCGACGATCATCGCTGGATCGCCCAGTGGCCATGAGCTGAGGAAGAACTCCTCGAACTTGCACTCCACGCAGTCCTTGGCGGGGCCCTTGCGGATCCGGTTGGCGTAGACCTCGGTGGCGACACCGGCGGCGCCGTAGTTGATGGCGAAGGTGTCCGAGCCGTTGGAGAGCACGGGGCCCAGGCCACCCTTGGCGGTGTTCTGGTCGTTGAAGGCGGGGTACGCCTGAACCGCGTCTCGGTCCTCGTGGTAGATGACGGTGAACTCGCGGAAGGGCTGCTGACGATCGGGCAGCACGGGGTTGGGCGGGTAGGCCACGGCGAGCCGGCCGCCGTTGGGTCCGGAGATGATCGCGTTGAGGTCGCTGTAGACGATCTCGTTATTGGAATCGAGCATCCTGAGCACGGGCGTGCCCTTGGGGATGGTGGTGCCATCCGAGCGGATCGTGTCGCTGGGGTAGCGAGCGGAGTAGTTCAGCAGGGGTTGGTTGAGCGAGGTGCTCCCTGTCTTCGCCAGCAAGAGCTCCTGGGCTGTCACCTGGCTGCGGTACCACTCGGAGCCCTTGGGCTCGACGATGACGGCGCCAAAGAGGCCCTTCATCCGCTGTCCCGCGGTGGAGGGGTCCTTGTAATCGAAGAGGGCGCTGGAGCTCTGGAGCAGGTAGGTGCCCTCCTTCGCGCCGTAGTACGTGTATGTGACGGTCGTGCCTCCCGATGCGGCCAGCGCGTTCGGGTTGGCTCCCGCGAAGGTGCCGTCACTGGAGATCGTGTTGACGAGATCGAGCCCGACGACGGTGGCGCTCGCCGTGAGGGTCGTCAGCGGGGGGATCGGGAGCGCTCCCTGAGCGCCTGGCAGCGCGCTGACAGTCCCATTGGGGCTGCCGAAGTAAGAAGGCAGGGCCCGTCCTGGCTGTGGGGAGTAGAGCAGGCTGGTGAACTCGATGCGCAGACAGTCGCCTTCGTTGACTCGCAGCACGAGGGGCCTGGGGCGCTTGCCGGGGCGCAGCATCACCTTGCCGGGCGTGAGCGTGGAGCCCCCATCCGTGGAGACGACGTCGCGCAGGAGCGCGAACATCATGCCCCCGGGCTCACCGGCGCCGAACCGGTTGAACATCAGGGGCTGATCAATCGCAGCCACCTTGGCGGTGACGGTGTTTGTGCATTGCGGAGCGGCGGCCCGCGCCGTGCCACTGGCCCCAATACATGCCAAGGCGATGACGGCGCTCGTGAATTCGCTTCTCATGAGGACTTCCCCCATCCGGAGTCGCCGCCGAGCGGCGAACTCTCACGGGCGGCATCTATCCACGCGCCGTGCGAAGGATTCAAGCATTAGCGTCGCGCCCGAGAAGATATAGGCGCTGACATGTCAGTGACACACGCTGACATGTCAGCTGTCACGTGTGTCATCAATCCTTGGATGTAGCGGCGAGTGCTTTGTCTGGGCCCACGTGGCTTTTTACATATCAAGTGAAGTACCAACCCGGACGCGCGCCGCTCCTCGCCCGAGGCATCCCTTCCCTTTGCAACTGGGCCTGGCCACGGCAGGTGCGAGGCTGGCCCCGGTGCGAGGAGCAGTCGAGCGCGGCGCGCTCGACCCCTGGCTCTACCTCCGTTCGTGGGAGGCCGTGGCGCTCATGAGAGTCTGGGCCTGCGTCACGAGTTTCACGAACTCGGCGCGCTCGGCCTGGCCTTCGGTGGTGCGCTCGGCCAGCTTGCTCGCGGCAGCCAGGCTCCAGCCCTGGGCCGAGGGGCTGTGGCGCAGGATGTCCGCGGTGGCTGCCACCGCCAGCGCGAAGCGGAAGTCCGGCGAAGCGCTCTCCAGTGACGAGCGCACCCGCGAGCGCTCGAAGGGGAAGGCCTGCTCGGCGGCCTCGGCCCCGTTGGGGGCCTTGGCGCGGATGCGCACCGTGGCCAGTGCGTGCTGCTCGCCCGTCAGCTCCACCTCATAGAGGGCGGTGACATTGTGGCCCGCGCCAATCTCGCCGGCGTCCACCTTGTCGTCGCGGAAGTCTCGGTCGGCCACGTCCCGGTTCTCGTAACCCACCAGCCGGTAGCGCCGCACGGCCGCCGGGTCGAACTCCACCTGGAGCTTCACGTCCTTGGCGATCACCTCGAGTGTACCGGTGAGCTGCGTCTCGAAAACCTTGCGCGCCTCCTGGTAGTTGCCCACGTAGAAGCAGTTGCCGTTGCCCTGGTCCGCCAGCTTCTCCATCAGGTCGTCACGGTAGTTGCCCATGCCGAAGCCCACCGTCGTCAGGGTGACACCCTCGGACACGGAGCCGCGCACGCTCTCCAGGATGGACTCGGGCGAGAGGTGGGGCCCGATGTTGGTATCCCCATCCGTGAGGACGATGACGCGGGAGACGACGTTGCCGGAGGCCTTCTTCAGCGCGTGACGGTAGGCCAGCTGCATGCCCGAGCCCATGGCCGTGCCACCTCCGGACCGCAGCGAGTCGATGGCCGCGTAGATGCGTTCCTGCTCGGTGGCTGGGGTGGGCGGCAGCACGTCCTGCGTGGAGCCCGCGTAGGTGACGAGGGCCACCGTGTCGTTCTCATTGAGATTCTTCACGGCAAGCTTCATCGCTTCCTTGGCCAGCGGTAGCTTGTCCGGGGACTGCATGGAGCCACTGGTGTCCACCAGGAAGACCAGGTGGGCGCGCTTGCGCTGCGAGCGAGAGACCTGCTTGCCCTGAATGCCCACACGGAGGAAGTGGCGGCCCTTTCCAAAGGGAGAAGGCGCACCCTCGAGGTTCACGCTGAAGGATTCCTTCTGGGGCGCGGAGTAGCGGTACTTGAAGTAGTTGACGAACTCCTCGACGCGCACGGACTCGGGCGGGGGCAGGCGGCCCTGCTCCAAGTAGCGTCGCGCCAGCGAGTAGGAGGCGGTGTCCACATCCACGGCGAAAGTGGACAGGGGATCGGCCCGGGTGTCGGTGAATGCGTTGGGTGTATGGGCCTCGAAGGAGTTGCCCGAGGTGGATTGGGGATCGTGCTCCGGCGGGGAGGGGGGCGCGGCGCGAAAGGCCAGCACGTCCTCCTCGCTGGTTCCTCCCACCGTACCGCCGAGCACTCCGCCGACGACCCCGCCAACGACTTCACCCTCGACTCCACCCACGATTTCCCCGTGCTCCTCCGCGGCGGGCAAGTCCTCGGCTGCCTCTAGAAGCTGGACCTCCTTGATGGGCGGGCTCATCACGGCGGGCGGCGCGGCGGGGACCTTCATCACATGCGTGGCTTCTGGCGAAGGAGTCCGGCTCGTGCATCCAGCGGCGATGCTCAGGGCCAGCACGGTGCTGACACAGGGAGAAAGGCGGTATGACAGGGAAAGGGACATGGGGGCTCCGAGTTCGGGAGGAGAGCCTCAACGGGCTGCTCTTCCTCACGCACTCAAGCTAGAGACTCCTGGAGGAGCGATGGCCCTCGCATAGCCATGATTGCGTCATGGTTTCGTCAGGCCCCTTCGCCGAGGAATTCAGGTGGGAAGGATGGCCTCCCACAGGCAATTCAAACGTGCGCTTGGGACACTGCGGAAACCAGACTCGAGCCGTTCTGCTTGACGGGGTTTCCCTGGCTGGTTTCCACTCACTCCATGCTCGGGTCTCGGAAGCCGCAGAAGATCGAAGCCCCCAAGCGCGAGCCCGAGAACGCGCCACAAGCCACGGCGTCGATGCCCGGGACGTCCTACTGGAACTACGTCCTTCGCTCGGCCGCGGGCGCGGGGGGCGAGGTGCCGCCGGGAGCGCAGGTGGAGAGAGAGGCCTACTTCTCCGTACGCCCGGCTCCCGCTCCGGCTCCTACGCTGTTCCGGAGTGAGGCGCCCTCCGGGCTCGAGGCCGATCCAGATCATCCCGCCGTGCACGAGGCGCTCCAACGGAGAGGCCAGGGGGAGCCGCTGCCGGCGGGCGTGCGGCAGGAGATGAGCGAGCGATTCGGCGTCGACCTCGGCCGCGTGCGCATCCACTCGGACGAAGGAGCGCAGCGCGCTGCGCAGGCGGTGCACGCACGGGCGTTCACGGTCGGGGAGGAGATCTTCACGAGCGAGTCCCTCTCACCCCACGAGCGCGGAGGCCGTGAGCTGCTCGCCCACGAGCTGACTCACGTGGTGCAGTCCTACGAGGGCCGCACGGCCACCGGCGCCCGGATGAGCCAGCCGGGCGATACGTTGGAGCGAGAGGCGAAGGAGCGGGCCGCCACCGTGGCGCAGGGACATGGCGCGCATCCGAGCCTCCCCGCCGCCCCTGCTCCTGCCGCGGCTCCCACGAGCAGACTGCTCCTGCGCGACACTCCACCCGAGGGCTCGAAGGGGAAGGGCGCTCGGCGCCCTGCGCCGGCCAATGGCACCTTCGAGTTCGAGGGCGATCTCCTGGTGGCGAGCCGTGCGTGGCTGTTCTCCCAGTACCCGCTGCTGGAGGAGCAGGCCAAGAAGACCGAGATCCACATCCCCGATCTCTTGCGGTGGATCCTCGCCCAGTACAAGGCCCATGGCACCCTGGCCTGGGCCGACGACAAGGTGCTCGACGAGGCGGTGAAGCACCCGAAGGTCAAGCTCCAGGGGCCCGTGCCGGATGATCCGGGGACGGGGCTCCCCCTCTTCCATACCGTGCTGCGCCACATCGGCGCCCCGCAGGACGCCCTGATCAAGTGCCAGCGCGTCGCCAACTACTATTACATCATCGTCGACTTCGGCACGTTCAAGGGCTCGAGCTATTGGGTTGGCAGCCGCATCGTTCCGGATAGGAACCTGCGCGAGCGCATCTTCACCGCGCTCGAGGCAGAGGTGGGCATGAAGATGCAGGAGAACGTCCGCACCTTCGAGCTCAACCGCAAGATGACCGAGGACAACGAGTGGACGATCGAGGTCCTCAACGACGTTCGCGCCGCCACCTGGAACTTCATGCCGGAGGCGGGGGCCTACTATTTCGGCCAGCAGCGGTGGGCCAGCTTTCTCAAGACGGGCACCATCAGTGGCAAGCCGACGCAGGAGAGCGTCGGCGGCGTCCCTGTGGCGCCGAAGCTGTCGAAGGAAGATCGCGAGTTCCTCGACAAGTTCCTGAAGGAGCTGAACCTCCCGCCCTCGCCGGATCCGGACAAGAACCGCGAGCCCATTACCAGCTATCAGATCTCCTTGCTGCGCAAGCTCGACGCTCACCCGCTCAAGCAGCAGATCCTCGAGCGAATCCGCAATGCCAAGGGCAGCGGCAAGGACGCGCCGGATGCGCTCAGCGCCCAGATGATCGAGGATCTCATCGCCCAGGTGGACCTCGAGACGGCCCGGAAGACGCTCGAGATGCCGGAGCGCAAGCCGGGCGGAGAGAAGCCTCTCACCAGCTCGCGGCTCAAGGGGCAGATCATCAATCGCTCCGGGATCCTCACCGACAAGAAGGACAAGGCCGAGTTCTTCTTCAAGGTCACCAACACCGACGTCGTCTTTGCCGTGCCCTGGGTCACCATCGAGTGGCGCGCGCATGCGGCCAAGCGAGACGACACGAACCCGAGACAGCTCATCCCCCAAGGGCAGGTCCAGAGCGATCATGCCCATTACATCGACCGCGAGTCGGAGTCCGAGCGCTTCAACGCGGACCAGATCCTCAAGAAGCCGGGCCTCTACCAGATCCACGCCTTCGTCGATCACAACTTCTTCTACCCGGCGCACTTCGAAATCCCCGTCGAGGTGCTCAGCGAGCGCGAGCACATCTCGCAGATGGAGGCCGAGGCGGGGTTCGGGGATCTCGAGTGGGAGAAGAAGTCCTTCGGCGTGGGCCTGGACGCCAACACCGAGGGCTACCAAGGCGCGGGCAAGCTCCCCGCGGAGTGGCGGCGTACCTTCGCTGCTCGGATCAAGTTCCTCGAGAAAGACCGTGAGCGGTTGAAGCAGCTCGTCGACCACTACAAAGGGTCCGACGCGAACGCGGATCTTCTCCAGTACGCCACCGAGGCTCTGAAGCGGCTCGACGAGTCCAGGACCCTGCTGGGCACCGAGGCGACGAAGGGCTACCACTCCTTCGAGGCTCGCGGTGTGTATTCCACCCGCGAGACGGGCATGAAGGAGGGCCCGCTGACCCTCCTCGGCATGGCCCGGAAGACCCAGGACGGCAAGGTCGAGGTCAAGCTCCACGACCTCAGTAAGATCTGGGAGCAGGTGGACTATCACTTCCACGCCACGGAGGACACCTTCGACAAGGCGCTGGAGGCCGTTTTCTACGAGCTTGCCAAGACCTATCCCCCGGGCAGGGTCTCCGCTGCTTTCGAGCAGCTCGACGAGAAGGGCGAGCGCACCACGGGCAAGCGCCTGGGCTTCGAGCTGGGCACGGGCACGGCGTGGAAGTCCGTCAAGGGCGTGCTCTACAGCACGCCGGCGCAGATCATCGTGAACGTGGCCGGCACGGCGGTGATGATCTTCCTCCCCGTGTCGGCGCCCATCGTGCTCGGCGTCCTGGCGTCGTACAACGCGGTGAGCACCATCGACAACATGGCCGAGATGGAGGCCAAGGGCCTCCTCACGAAGAAAGAGGTGGCCAAGGGCGTGGCGATGATTGGTATGGACCTGCTGCCCTACGTGGGCCGCGCCAAGGTCTTCGCCAAGACGGCACGCGCGACCTTCCTCGTGATCGACGGCGTCCAGATGGCCGGCATGGTCGTCATCATGCGGGACACCGGGCTCGAGCAGCTCAAGAACCTACGCGACGGGCAGATGAAGCAGATCGCGGAGCTGGATGAGGAGGTCCGCAAGCTCGAGAAGAACCCCGCGCACCCAGACCTCAGGGCCAAGCGGCGCGAGCTCGAGCTGAAGATCCTGGAGACGCGCACCGCCGGCACGAAGATGTTCCTGGAGATGGCTGGACAGGGGCTCCTCATGCTGGCGCCCAACATCGTGTTCGGAAAGATCACCGAGAAGGTGATGGGGGCAAAGCTGGGTCAGCTCCAGGGCATGGGGCTGTTCGAGCATACCCCTGGGCTCAAGGAGCCGAGATACGATCCCTCGACGGGCAAGTTCCACATCGACACCCAGCACCTACCGGAACTCAGCATCCTCCAGCTCGAGCGCATCAAGAAGACGTACGCCACCGACCTGGCCACCAGGACAGAGCAGCTCGCGAAGATGCTTGGCACCGGCCCAGAGAAGGTGGACGTGGTGCGCGGCGCCAAGACCCAGGTCGAGGCCACACCCGAGGGCGGCTACAAGGTCACCGTGGGCGAGGGCCAGGGCTTCCAGGATGCGCTGGACGCGGCGTGGGCCCACCGCAGCGCGCGCGAGCCCGGAGCGACCCGCCCCGACGTGAGCCCGCCGATCTACCGGCCCACCTATAGCGCCGCGGACATCAAGGGCAAGGCGAACATCATCGTCGGCAACAAGCTGGAGATGGATCAGGCCGCCGCGCACAAGGTGATGCGCCAGGTCTCCGGCGGAGACCCGGAGGGCTTCCGGGTCCTTGGAGTGGAGATGCCCGAGGGCTTCGATCCGCGCACCGTGGAGTGGGGGCTCGGGCAGCTACCGGATGGCTCGTTCATCGTCATCCGCGGTCATGGCGGCTACGTGGACTGGGCTCCGTTCCCCGGCGTCAAGCCCGTGGCGCACAGCCACCCGCTCGTGCCCGGCAAGTACATCTCGGGTGAGCCCAAGGATCTGCACATCCGAGACATCATGAGCGGTGAGAAGGGCAATTCCACCAACCGCGTCAACCTGGCGCCCTCGGCCGCGGACGTGGCGTTCTGCGCTCGCAACAACATCGAGGGCCACGTGGTGCACACACCCTACGTGGACAAGGGCAAGGGCGTGGTGGGCAATCCCACGCCGGGGGGCAACGAGCCGCGCATCGACATTGAGATCGGGAAGCCCGAGCACGTCGGCTCGTTCTTCGGCAACCAGGACATTCCTGTCTACAAGGCCGAGATGGTCGCCCGCGCCGGTGGCAAGGAGATCTGGCGTGGCCCCATGTGGACGGTGGATCACCCGGCCATTGGCAGCCTGGTGGAGGCCAGGCCCCTCCCGGGCACGGAGGCCGGCATCAAGGGCGCGGAGCCCAAGGGTGGCGCCACCAAGAGCGGGACGGAGAAGGGCGCTCGTGTCCAGACCATGACCGAGGGGCTCTACGACGTGGTGCCCACCAGCGCGAAGAACGCCCACACCAACCCGGATGGCGGGAGGGTGGAGTTCGAGCACCTCGAGCCGTACGATGACAAAGGCTGGCAGGTGCACACCACGCTGGTTGAGTTCAAGCCGACCGGTGGCGGAGACTCGGTGCACGGGTACGTCGAGCGAGCCTTCCGGCGGAAGCCGGACGGCACGGTGGAGATGGAGCTTCGCGAGATCAACCTGGCGGGCATCCCGAGCAAGCTCGACGGCGTGGACAAGCCCATGGTGGGCACGGCGACGCCCACCCATGTCTGGGTGCAGACGCAACAGATGAAGCGCTTCGGCGCGAAGACAGGCGAGGTCAGCCGCGTGACGTTGAAGACCGTGGAGAACGTGGAGGCCATCTGCCAGATCACGGTCAAGCTGCATGAGCTCGGTCTGCAGCCCACGCCCGAGAACGTGTCCAAGGTGGTGGCCCAGAGCGCTTCATATTTCTACGCCGAGACGCTCCTCACCCAGAGCGGACACCAGGTGGTCGGCGCCAAGGCGGAGGGCGGCAAGGTGATGAAGCTCAGCGACGTGGTGGCGAAGCACCAGGAGAGCACGGCTCAGGCGGCGGAGCTTGCGGCACGGATCCCGGAACAATACAAGCTGGATCCGAGCACGGAGGTGCTCTCCGGTTTCGACATCGTCATCGACTCCGCGCCCAGGCCGGGAGGAAAGCAATGAGCTCGGATGTCACCATCGTCGTGGTGGGAGCTCGTGGATCCAGCGGTCCGGACAGCACGGCGCTCCATGCCTCGCACCGGGTGGACGAGCTGCAGGTGGAGCTCGGACGACGTCTGGGGCAGCAGGTCGAGGTCCTCCACGGCACGCTCGATGAGGCACCACCCCAGGGCGTGCTCATCCTCTTCTGTCCTTCGCTCGAGGAGACGCTGGCGGACGTCCCGCGGGAGCTCCGCGCGCGGGTGATCTGGATGACGGCCGGGCGCACGGAGGTGCGCGAGGCCCTCGCGCGACATGGCTTGCTGGGGGCCGTGGAGCGCTCGCGGTATTTCCTCTGGGCCAGGGCGCGTGCGCAGGATCGCGCTTCCGGGCTTTACGCCAGGGCCGATATGGCCGGGGAGCTGAGTGGCGCGTCTCTGGCGGATGCTGGCGTTCCGGGGTACGTGCTCCTCTCGGACCTTCGCTATCGAGATCTCGCCTCGCTGATGGGTGCCTATGTGGCGGTGGCGAATCGGCGGGCGCCCGCGCCCCCGGACCGGCCCGTGGAGCCGCCTCCGGTGCAGGAGTTCCCGTTAGGTCAGGTGCTCGACGTGGGCGGTGAGCACGGTGCGTATGGCATCGTCCGTCTCATCGGTGGCATCCGGGAGCGCGGGCTGTACGAGGCGCGGCGCGTGGGGGCGGAGGAGCAGGAGGCCTATGTCTCGCTGGGGTTGCGGCAGACGGCGGCTTTGGAACTGAAGCGTGCCGAGCTCGAGTTGCCGAAGGAGGGGTTCGCGCAGTTGCTTGGCCTCGTGAGGTTCGACCACGAAGGGACCGAGTACGCTGCGATGCTGGAGGCTCGGCCCGCGGGAGTTCCGCTCCCCGAGCTGTTGCCGGGCGCGATCTCGGTGAAGCGGGCCGCGCGCCTCCTGCTGCCGATGCTGGGCTGGGTGGCCGCGGCCCACCGGCAGGGGCGGGTCCTCGTGGGCCTGCGCCCCGAGCTCCTCTTCGCGGCGCTCACCGGGTCGTCCCCGGATGATCCGGAGTATCTCCCTGGCTGGGGCACGCTCCGGCCACGGCTGACCGGAGTCGTGCCTCGCTACGAGCGCTTCATGGAGACCGCGGAGCGGCCTTGTCACGGGTTCGGTCCGCCCTTCGAGACCCTGTATCAAGCTCCCGAAATCTTGGCCCTCCGGCCGCCGGAGCCTGCCGCGGACGTCTTCTCGTTGGCGGCGATCCTGGCGTGGACGACGCTGGGCGCGTATCCCTTCCCCGGGAACACGGTGGCGGATCGCATGGCCGCGATGATGACTGGCACGTGGAGCCGCACCTCGGCTCCTTCCGCGCTGGCATCGCTGCTCTCTGCGGGACTGTCGCCGGCTCCAACTGCGCGGCCTTCGCTCTCGGCCATGGAAGCGCAGCTGGCGAAGCTAGCTGCCTGAGCGGACAGCGCTACTGCGCGAGCCCGATCTGCTTCATGAACGTCTGGTTGTCCCAGAGCCAGCTGCTCGCCTCGGGCTTCTCGCTGGTGTCGCTCGATGGCTCCTGGCTGGGAACGGAGAGTTCCTTGAGTGGGCCCGGGTAGGGGCGCGCAAGCTGGACGCGGGAGATACGTTCACGCGCATCGTGCTCGATGCGCTCTCGTTCGCCGACGCGCTGGCGCTGTTGGGAGCCCTGCGAGCCTCGCATTCGGCCACCCGGAGCATGTCTTGGCTCGTCGAGAACGGGCCTCCACTGATTCAGGAGCGTCCCCGAAGGCGAACTTGGGGAGGGGAGCCCACCTCGCGATTTCGCCTCCCGCAGGCTAGCGTCGAGCCCATGAAAGCGACATGGCATGGTCAGGTGATCGCGGACAGCGCGCAGACCCTCGAGGTGGGCGGCTACCGCTACTTCCCGCGCTCGGCGGTGAGGATGGAGCTGCTCACGGCCGCGCCGAAGAACGCCAGTGACAAGGTGTGTCCGCACGGAGTCCAGTTCTACGACGTCGCCGACGCCAGCGGTCGCAGCGAGCGCGCCGCGTGGTCCTACGAGAAGCCGCAGACCTTCATGAAGCAGGTGGACCAATGGATTGGCTTCTGGGGAGATGTCACCCTCAGCGATTGACCGCTCGCGGAGCTGAGCGTTCTCCTGTGAGGGCTGAGTGGTGTCTCACCTGGCAGTATGGCTGACGCTGGCTTCTGTGTGCGTGCAGGCTCCTCTGCGCGTGGATGATCCTGCCCTGCTGCAGACTTTGGAGAGCCAAGGCTTCGACCTGGCGCGTCTGGCCTTCGTTACTCCCAAGCGCGTCCCGGACAACCAGAGCCTGTTCGAGAATGGTGCCTACCGTTCGATCGCGGAGAGCGTGACGCAGGAGCTCGAAGAGCTGGAAGACGGAGATGACTCCCTGGGCGTCTCCATGCGCCACCCCCACCGCCTCTTCGATGGCGAATGGCTGCAATCACCCCATGCGTTCTTCGAGCTGGTCGGCATCGTGAACCGGCTCGACCGCGCGCCTTTCCATCCCGAGCACTGTGGGGAGCTTCGCTTCATCTACCGTCTGGCCTACCGCATCCCCGCGAGCGAGCCGATCTACTCCCGCCTCCCATTCACCCTCAGCGTGGTCTTCTGGGGACCCGGAGACGCGGGTTCATGCGTCGAGGGAGCACGGGCCTGGCAGGACTTCCTCCAGGCGCTCGCGTGGGATCCCCGCTCCGTCACCCCGGCTTCGCTCGGGCCACTCGAACTCAAGTCGATCGAGCTCAACCTGCAGTCCGTGCGCTGGCCGTCCACGGTGCGGCCGGATTTCGGGGGCTACGCGGAGTATCTCCTGCGCGTCTTCCTCAAGGACGGGGACCGCTTCCAGCCGGGCTTCCTCGAGAACACTCCCGACGTGGAGCGCCTCCAGGCGGAGCCGGGCCTGAAGGAGCGGCTGCGCGCCTGGATCGCCGAGCCCAGGAACCTGGTGAAGATTGACGAAGGCGTGGTCCAGTTACCGCAGGAGTTCTTGGCCACCCGCGCGCAGTCCGTGGCGCTGGCCGGTCCCCATCGACTGGCCAACGCGCCCTCCCATCGGCTCTTCCAGGAAAGCGACTTCGCGCAGCTCTCGTTCACAGGCAGGAAGACGGTGCGATCGCCCCAGGGACTCCTGCGGCGCCTGGACGATCTCACCTGCATGGGTTGCCATCAGGGCCGCACCGCGGCGGGCTTCCACTTCCTGGGGAAGGACAGGCGCGAGACGGACGCGGTGAACTCCATCTTCGTCTCGGCCTCGCCCCATTTCCTGCTCGACCAGGCACGACGCCAGCGTTTCTTCCAGGATGTGCTGGCCGAGCGTCCCCCCGAGGCCTTCCGTGCGCCCTCTACCCAGGCCCCGGCGGGGGAGGGAGGCATCGGGGCGCACTGCGGACTGGGCGATCCATCGTTCCGCGACTGGAGCTGCGCCGAGGGGCTCGAATGCCGAGCGCTCGTGAGGGACCCGCGAGGGAGCCCCACGGGTGTGTGCATGCCACGAGAGGCCCGAGCAGGCTCCTTCTGCCAACCTGGTCAGGTGGAGCCCGCTGAAGATCCCCGCGTGGATCGCTTCCTGCCCGGCGCGGAAGTCAGCTGCGGCCCCGGTCGCCACTGCGAGGACACGGCTGTGGGCTTTCCCGGAGGCATGTGCTCGGGCGGTTGCGAGAACCTGCGTCCGGGCGAAGTGTGTGGCTCGATCGCCGTGCTCCAGACGTTCAACAAGTGCCTGTCGCGCGGGCGGCTGCCGTTCGCGAGGTGCCTGAGGGAGAACGTGCGGCCTGGGGCGCTGCAGTCCTGTGACGAGACCCAGCTCTGCCGCGATGACTACCTCTGCGCCAAGGTCTCGGAGACCCAGGGCGCCTGCATTCCTCCCTATTTCCTCTTTCAGCTGCGGGTGGACGGTCACCCGGACCCCGACTGAGAGCGGCTGCGCACCCAGCGCTCAGAACGACTTGTACGGGCCAGTTCCGATCATCTTCTGGGTGTAGTTATAGGTGCCAACCCCATAATCGATCACGAAGGTCACCTGGTTCCTCTCGTACTTGCCCCACCGGTCGGAGAAGGAGGCCCACTCCGGCTTCGTGACCTGGAGCCCCGGGACGTTTGCTGCCACGACCTGGAACTGAGCGGGGCTGTAGGCCGAGAACCGAGTCCCTTCGCCCGTGAGATCGTAGAGGTCCACCGAGGCCGTCCCAATCCAGTAATCGTAGTTCCACGCGCGCTCGTACTCCTGGCGCCCCGCGTTCGCATAGAACGCATGCGAGTAGTAGCCGGAGTAGACGACCGGGTGCCTGCCACCGAGCCAGCCGATGCTCGACTGGAGCTCGTTCGTGCCGATGGTCCTGCCTCCACCGTGCTGCGAAAGGAAGAGCGAGACGACGCTACCGGTCTGGGTGTTGACGACGACGTCGACGTGCTCCCAGTCTCCCTCGTGGCGGCCGACGTTCGGGAGCTGGTAGTTGTTGCAGAGATTGCCGGAGGCGCAGATCTCGACCCGGCCAGGGCCGTTGTACGGGTAGAAGTACCAGTACTGGATCTTGAGCTCGTTCGAACCGGCAGCCTGCTCGAGGGCGACATAGCTCTTCGCCGCCACGACATCGCCGTTCTTCAGGCTGTCCTTGTCGGCCGGGATCTGGGTCCACACCTTGGTGTAGTTGGAGAGCGGCTTGTTGCACAGGTAGTTGTCGTTCCACCCGTGCGGATCCGCCCCCTCGCTCCAGTTCGTGCAGTTCATCCCGGAGATAGGCCCACCGTAGGACCACTGAAACTCCACCGCGGAGTCGTGGCAGAGATAGTTGTCATTCCACGTGTGCGGGTCCGCAGGCTCGTTGACCTGGATGCACGTCTTCTTGCCTGCGATAGGCCCCGAGGACGACCAGGAGAATGTGATCCCGAGGTCGTTGCAGAAGTAGTTGTCGTTCCAGGTGTACGGGTCGGCGCCCTCGGTGATCTGCGTGCAGGTCATGCCGGCGATCGGGCCGCTCGGCGACCAGCGGAAGTGACTGCTGCTCGTCACGTAGTCATTGACGGTGCTTCGGAGCGAGCTCGCGCTCTGGGTGAGGCCCTGAGGGAGCGTGGAGTAGGACGCCAGGTGGAGCAGGTTGAACGTGTCGTAATCGGAGTCGGCCTCGCCGGAGAGCAGCAGCCCCGCGTGGAGCTCCACGTTCTGGAGGTAGTGCTGGACGTTGTCGGGCATGTACGTCTCGGACGGGTGCAGCACGACGACGGGCGAGTACCGCTGGACGACCGTGTTGATGTCGCTCATGTCGGGCGTCATCCTGAATGCGTAGTCCGAGGGGAGCCCAGCGCCCGCGCTTCCGCCCCCGCCGCGGAGCCAACAGTATTGTTTGGCCGGGTTGAAGGTGCCGCCCGTGCACGACGCTTCGCTGACGCAGGCCAGGTAGCAGTCCGCCGCGTTGGGCGTGCTGAACTCGCGCACTCCGCCCGTTCCCCAGAACGTCTGCCCTGAGCTCAGCAGCGGTTGAAAGTACGAGTTGCGCAGGTCGGACGGCATCGTGAACGCGCTATCCGAGACGAGGCCGGCGCCGACGGTGCCTGAGCCAGTGCGGAGCCAGCAGTACTGCTTGTCCGGGTTGAAGGTACCGCCCGAGCAGGCTGCGTCGTTGAAGCAGGGCGTATAGCAGTCCGACGCGGTGATCGCGCGGAACTCCTTGAGCCCGCCGGTCCCCCAGAACGTCTTCCCGGTTTGCATGGGAGGAGCGATGCTGGAGATGGCAAGCTCCACGCTTTCAATCTTCTCGGAGCCGTTCTCCATCTCGGCCCCGCAGGCTGGAAGGAGCACGGCGAGCGAGGGAATGGCCAGGCTCAAAAGGAACAGGTTCGTCTTCGGCGATCGGGAATTCCTCATGGCGTGTCTCTTGTCCTCAGGTGGGTTTCGCAAGGAGCCTCCGGGCTCCTTGGCCTCGCGAGCCTGAGCAAGGCGCGCACCAACCACGGCGAGCCCGTGGTTTCGCGCGGTTATGTCCTCAGCCTGCCTCGTCCATGCAGGACCCGCACGAGCCGCTGCGGATTCCGCACGATGCCTGCAGAGCGGCGGCTCCTGAGGGGCCGAGGCCGCCGACCCCTGTGCATTGGAAGCGGGGGTTGGGCGAGAGGTGAGGTAGCTTCGTGCGCGTGCAACAGAGCGTCAGTGCCATGCTCGTTCAGCTGGCGGCCCCCTCTCACCTTGTTGACCCGTGTCTGCTCGCCTTGCAGCCGGTGGGGCTGTTGAGGACGCAGGTCGCGGAGGTGGCCCGAATCGGCGGGCGGGATGCGGTCGTGGCACTCGGCTCGAGCTTGTCGCGGTTGTCGTTCTCGCCGGCGCTGTACCTGCTCGAGGGTGCGGACGACACTGAGGCACTCGCGCTGCGCTGGCGCGCTCTCGAGTTCGCCTGGGGCGTGGAGCATCTGACTGCGTTCTCGAGGGAAAGCCCGCGTTCCGTGCGGCTGGCGTCTCTGCCGTTCGACGGAAGGAGGCCGTCCGGACCGCAGCGCTGGATGATTTGTGGCGCGGTCTTGGGGCTGCTGCGGGCGCAGGGGTATCGAGACGTCTCGATGGATCTCGATGACGGCGAGTCGATTCGGATCTCCTGGAGCCATGGACCGACGCGCACCTCGCCCCGGCTTCGGCTCTCGGAAGCAACGGAGGGCGCTGTGGCCCAGGTGGTCGCGTCTCTCGAGGCCGCGCCCGAAGCCGACTGGACGCCGCGCCTTCTCGCCACAGCTACCCACCAGTCGCTGCGGACCTTGAATCGCCGTTTCCAGTCACGCGGTGAGACGATTGGCGTGATGCAGAGGCGGTTACGGATCCGATCGGCGACGCTGGCGATCGCGCAGACGCAGCGCTCGTTCACCGAGGTTGCGCATGAGACCGGTTTCAGCGACGCCGCGCACCTGAGCCGATCGTTCCGAGCCGCGTCGGGGATGACGCCCAGCGAGTACAGGCGAGTCGCGCGGCGGCGGTGACAGGTGCTGCGGGCGTGTTCGTCCGCGATGCGTCGAGAGATGCACTCATCGGGGCATCGCGCAGGTTGGCGCGCAGATTCAAGTCATCGTCGCGGCTGCTTTGTACCGTCTCGCGCATGATCTCGACCCAACACAACAAGGAACTGCTGATGTCGCTGTACCAGGCGGTGGTGGCGAAGCGCTGGCACGAGGTGGAGCGACTGCTCAGCCCCGGCTTCGTCGATCACAGCCCCGAGCTCGCTCCGCTGCCGGATCGCTCCGATGGAGGTCGAGCGGCCTTCCTCGCCTACTTCCAACGCGGAAGTACGCCGCTCGACGGAGCCAAGGTCGACATTCAGCGCATGCTCTCAGACGGGGAGCTGGTGATGGTTCACTATCGCCTGGTCAACGCCGCCCACCCGACTGGCCTCGCCGTGGTGGATCTTTTCCGAGTGGTGGATGGCGTGTTCGTCGAGCACTGGGATGTGCTCCAGCCGATTCCGCCGGAGTCAAAGAACCCGCGCGCGTTCTTCTAAGTTCCCTCCCGGCATTCTTCAGCTCCTGGGCGGGGTGGGCTCTCTCTGTGGTAGACCGCCACGACAGCACCTGCCGCCGGAGCTACGTGCTGCAGCGACGATCAGAGCCCGGATTGACCCACGATGCTGACGAACTCGCAACGCCTCACCCTCATGGATTGGTCGCTGACACAGAGCGGATGATGTCGAGTCAACTCGAGGGCATGAACGACCGCATCGGCGGGTTCGAGAAGAAGCTGGAGGAAGGCGACGGCATTGCCGATTTCGCAGAGCAGTTGCGTGTCGGCCAGGAACTGGCCGGCATGGTGGAGGACGAACGGGATTTCGCCGTGATCCGCCAGTTGTTCGCTCGGGCTTCGCCGCACATGCGGCGCCTGGGCAGCCTGGCGCTGGAGGCCATCGCGCATCGCTGGTACGCCGACGCGGCGCCGCTGGCGCTACGGCACCTGGATGACGGCTTCGACTGGGTCGAGTACGACTGCATGCGCTTCTTCCTCAACCAGGCGCCGCTGGACGCGGCGACCCTGCAACGGCTCGACGACAAGCTGGCCAGAACCCGGAACGCCTTCATCACCCGGCTTGCCGAGCCGGGCTTGCTGGCATTGCGTGCGCTGGCAGCGTCCTACGAGGTGCCGATGCGTGCAGTCGAGGCGAAGGGGTTTCGATTCCAGCTTCCGGAGACCTGGCAGATCACTCGTGAAGTGGCCGATGCGGTGACGTTCTCGGCGCCGGCGATCGATTGGCTGGAGCAATCGAAGAATCCCTGTCGCAACGAGTTTCTCCTGCAGGTTGTCCGCGACGTGGACCCGGCGGAGCTGGAGGAACTGGCCGAGGTCAACCTCGAGGGCTTCGGCGTCGAAACGACCATCGATCACCCGGACCTGGTCCGCTACGCCGGGTCGCGAGCCATGCGTTACGGCACCCAGGAAACCTACCCGACCGTGCGCATTCGCGAGGTGCGCACCTACAGAACGATGCTCCTGTGCATGGATACCAAGTCGCCGCTGGCTCATCTCGAGCGAACCCTGGCGCGCAACCTGGCGATCCTCGACTCGATACAGCCGCTGTGAACCCCCCGGACGGTCAGGCCGTCTGGCTGGACACGGTGCTTGGGGCCAGGTCGGGTTACCCGTGGAAGTCGAAGAGCTCCGCCGACGCCTGCAGGACCGCGAACGCGGCGTCTCGCTGAGAAGAGGTGCTGTGGGCAGGCAGGACGATGTTCATCCGCAGGGCGATGCCCTCGGCAGTGAAGGAGCCGTCGAGCGCGAGCGGGATGAGGTTCCCCGGGTCCTCGCTCCCCTGCGGCAGGTGCCTGGCGATGTTGTCCAGCCGTAGCAGCGTGGGGCGTGAGGCCTTGAGGTGTCGATCCTTGGCGACCCGCTCCAGGCGGTAGATGAACGGGAACAGCCGCAAGACGCGCCGGTCGAATTCCTCCAGCTTCGCCATGACCAGGTGCGCACGCTCGTCGGCCCCTACCTTCATGGGCTCCTGCTGCCGCGGTTCGGGCAGGGCCTGGAGACTGCCGGTCTTCCGACGAGACTCCATGAGCGCCTGCAGCTCCTGCTCGTAATCTCCCCGCGCCGGGTGCCCCAGGCTGCGGACGCGCTGGAGCCAGAGCTGCGCCATCAGCGGCTGCTGGAGACGCACCCGCGCGTGCCTGGCGCACGCGGTGCCGAAGCTCTCGAGCACCCCTACGTCCAAGAGCTTCTCGGCATAGTAGCGGGCCAGGGCCTCGAAGGTGGCAGTCGCGGACTCCGGCTCCCGGAACAGATCCTGCCTGGCGATCGCACTCAACAGCGGGGCCAACGCGAGAGAGCTCGGCGGCTGGGCCAGCGCGGTGGCGAGCTGATGGACCCGCCTGGCACCCTCCCGCGGGAACCTCACCCTGTAGCTCGCCAGGGCTGAGGGAATCTTCTCCGCGCTCCCGAGCGGCTTGGACGCCGTCCGGGCCAACAGGAGCCACTGGTCCAGCCACTGCGCATCCCACGGCACCGGTTGGCTCGAGCGCTCCAGCGCATCCGCGGCCTCTCCCAGCAGCAGCTCGTACTGCTCGCCGCGGCGCTCGTTGCCCGCCACGGTTGAGAGCGCCTGCCCGAAGAGGTGGATGGCATCATCGTCCCGATCATCGATGAAGGCCGCGGCGGCCTGCTCCCGGAGCTCTCGCCACGAGAGCGGCTGGAGCACCGTCTCCAGGTACCCACGGACCTCCGAGGCCGAGGGACGCAGCCCCGGCTCCTCCGCGAGCATCTGCTGGAGCAGGCTCGTGAGGCGCGCGGGCACCTTCGCGTCCTCGCACCGGCGGCGCACCCGCTCCTCCGTGAGGGCGCCTTCGGACGGCTCACCCCCTGTCACCAGCCGGAGGAACAGCGCACCCAGCGAGTAGATGTCGGCCGCTGGCGTCCGTCGCTCGCCCCGGAGCTTCTCCGGCGCGACGTAGCCCGGAGTGCCGAGCACGGTCGTCTCCGACATCGGCCGGCTGTCCAGCCCGGAGAGCCCGAAGTCGATCAGCTTGGGCTCCCAGACGCCGAGCTCCTCGGCCACCATGATGTTTCGCGGTGACAGATCCTTGTGGACGATGCCCGCCGCGTGACACGCCCCGACGGCACCCACGATCTTCTTCAGGAGCTGGACCTGCGTGGCCAGCTCTCCGCCCGGCAGGAAGGAGCGCGCGGCGGGCGGATTCGCCTCGAGGAGGTGCTCCAGCGTGTGTCCCTGGACATGGGTGAGGACCACCACCCCTCCGTGGCGCTCGTCGATGCCGGTTCCGAGGAACCCCACGACATTCGGGTGGCGGATCCGCGAGAGGATGTCGCGCTCCCGCTCGATGCGCTGGTGCAGCCCGAGGGTGCTCGGGGGGTGGAGGCGAAGCACCACGTCAGGACCGCCCTCGTGCACGTCCTCGGCGAGCCAGATGGCCGCCTCTCCGCCTTGTCCCAACTGCTGCTTCTTCCGATAGCGCCCGAGCACCAGATCCGGATCCGGTCGCGAGGTGACGGGGAGGAGCTTCACCCTGCCAACCTCGAGCGCGGCGAGCTGCCTGCAGAGCCACTCGCCCCGCAGGGCGTAGCGCCCTCCTTCGCGCGGCTGGAGGAGGCCCATCCGCGCCAGTTCGTCGAGTTGACGCTCGGGCTCCCCGGGCTCGAACTCCACGCCGCTGCGCTGGAGCCAGGCCTCCACGTCCGCGAGGCGGGTGTCTCCGTCGAAGTCCCCGCGCTCGTGGAGCAGCGAGGCCACGGCTCGGAGGACCGTGAGCTGACGGAGCGTCGGGGCTCCATCGTCCTCATCCTCGTGGAGCATGTACCGGACGAACTCCGCCAGGCGCCCCGTCCGGACATCGTCATCCAGCAGCAGCAGGTCCACGTCCGCGGTCGTGCACCAGCGGCGCCGCTGGTGCCGCAACAGCTCCAGGAGGCTGGTGCTCAGGCGGTTGAGCACGTAGGGGTTGCCACCGCTCAGACTGGTGAGCCGCCGGCGGGTAGCCCCATCCAGCTCCAGGGGCACCTGCTCTCGCAGGTAGCGGTCTGCCTCCTCCTCGGTCAGCGCTCTCAGCTCGAAGAACTCCACGGCGTTGGCCAGGTCCGTGGACTCCTGCACGAGTCCTTTCAGGCTCTGGAGCCCGCTCAGGACGAGGGACACCTCGAGCTTTCCGCTCCGATCGTTGAAGTGCCTCAGCGCCGACAGCAGCGCCAGCCGCTCCTGTGGGGAGCCCAGCCCCGCGATCCATCTCTGGAACTCGTCCAGGATCAGCAGGACGCGCCGCTTCTCCGGGAGCGAATCCGCCAGCGTGTCGAACCAGTACAGGAAGCGCTGAGACACCTCCTCCGCGCGGGAGAGCTCCGACACGTCCAGCCGCTTCGCCTCCACGCCAGTCTGGGCCAGCGCACCCACGAGGAGCTCCGAGAGCGTCGAGAAGGCCGTGGAGACCGTCGTCATCCGGGAGCCGTTCCACGACTGGTAGCGGACGGCGAACTGCCTGCGCACTTCCTCGTCACGCTCCAGGGAGACGCAGAGGGAGCTCTTGCCTCGCCGGCGCCGCCCGAAGATGACGGCGCGAACGCTCTTGCCCAGGCGGAGCCGCTCGCGCAGCTTCCTGAAGCAGGCCTGCACGGAGGCGGAGGACAGCCGGAGTGTCTGCGCGTCTTGGAGGTCAAGCGGCTGGCCGTCATAGCCCGCGAGCTCGGCGTCCTCGGGGAGGGTCTCCTCGAAGCGCAGCGGCAGGGCGTACGTCTCACGGGCGGCGCCGCCGAACCAGGAGGCTTCGAGCACCAGCCGCAGCTCGTTGAACTGCTCCGTCTTGTCGGGATCCAGCTCGAGCCGGCAGGCGATGATGACCGAAGAGGAGTCCTCCAGGCCCTTTCCACCCAGCCAGGGGATGTGCAGCTCGACGGGAGCGGAGCCGAGAGGAGAGTCTCCCCCCGCGGGCCTGCTGACCTGGAGGCTCAGCCCCCCGATGGGGAGTTCCCCTTCGTTGCGGATACGGAGGGGCACTTCGATGTACCTCGTGCCGGGGGTGAAGAAGAGCCCCGGCGCGGCGGCCCTGGGTACCGAGAAGCTGAGCTTCGCGGCGGAGGTGCTCTCCCGCCCTCGCTCCCAGAGGCGGCTGCCCATGGCCGTGACGAAGCTCGTGACGAGCGGCCCGGTGGACTTCAGTGGTAGCACGTCGGGCTGCGGGCCTCGCCGGGACTGCCGCTCTGCATCGTCCAGGAAGTCCTCGATGGGCTCCAAGTCCTGGTGATGGGCGCCGAGCGCCCGGAGCAGGCCCGCGCGGCAGGCGGCGCTCTGCTCCCTGCCCACCAGCGCCACGGCAATGGCCAGGGCCTCCACCCACCGGCGAGCAGTCGCCGGTGAAGACTGGGAGAGCGCGGCGCCCACCTCCGCGAGGGGGGCGTGGAGGCCGCGCGCCACCAGTTCGGTGCAGACCCGCGCCAGTGCGGACGAGTGGCAGGCTGCCTGAGCGCACTCCACGAGCCTTCTCTCGAGCTCCTGGGCGTCGTTGGCGCCAGCAAGGGCCGCGAGTCGTCTCCGGCCCCGGGCCTCCAGCCGATCCCGGGCCGCGCACTGGAGGGCGAGGGCGGCCACGATCCGATCGAAGGCCATGGCTGAGGTGCCCTCGCGGACCTCCCCCCGGAGCTTCATGGCTTCGCCCAGGAACGCAAGGCACCGGGGCAGGGGCTGCACGGGGGCGTCCGCCTTTGCGGCCTCCGCCCAACGCATGAGCAGGTCGCGCGCCGCTGAACTCTCAGAGGCGGCATGGCTGGCCGTGGCGGGGAGCGCGGACGGGGCGGGCTCTGGAGCGAGAGGCGGCTCGGAGGGGGCGGCGAGAGGCAGCGAGAGGGCGTTCAGCACCCGCTCGAGATCTCCGGACAGGAACGCGAGGAGGTATTCCGTCAGTTCCAGGAGCGGGTGCGGCTCCTCTTCGCGCACCTTCGCGAGGTCCTCCCCCGAGCGCCGGAGCTGCTCCCAGTCCCCTGTCTTGAAGGCCCTGCGCGCCCGCTGGAAGGCGTTGCGAGCGCGGGGATCCAGCGACGGGTCCTCACAGGCGCTGAAGGCAAAGAGCTGAAGGGTCCGCAGCGAGCTCGCCTGGAAGTCTCGGCTGTCGAGCCCTTGCCCGAGGAGGCTCGCGAACGCATCCACGTTGGGGATGAGCCGCTTGAAGGCGACAAAGTCGACCTGCCGCGACGCCTTGCCGAGGAACGCTGCCTCCCGCGCCGCCTGCCGCAGCGGGCCAATCCCCAGCCGTGCCTCCATCCGACGCAGCACCTGCCAGAGCGTCTGAGCCTGCGCGTCGGTCAAAAGTTCGAGCGCCGGCTTGAGGGCTCCCGGCTGCGGCTTCACGCGTTCGGTGGAGAGTGTGTTGGGCTCCCGCGTGGCCATCAAGAAGAGGAAGAGGCGGGCCTGCTCCTCGCGCACTCCCGGGACGGCTTGCTTCAGGGCCTGGGTGGCCTGCTCCAGGAGCGCCCGCTCCCACCCGGCGAAGACCGGCTGGGCATTGCGCAAGGTGTCCCACAGCCCTCGCCCCAGGTTTTGCAGGACGCTGGCCCCGTGCCGCTTCAGCTCCTCCTGCAGATCTGCCCACACGCAGCAGAGGATGAACGAAGCGGGGTTCTTGCTCTCCACGATGGGACGGAGGGCCCGTTTCAAGTGGGCTGCGGGGATGCGCGATACGTGGCGAGCCCCTCCCAACCTGACTCCGCGGGTGGGGAGGATGTGTTCGAGGATGAACTGGACCTCTCCCCGGAGGATCCTCCCCGTATCGGAATGCCAGCGAGGCAGTGTGCCGAGGATCTCCTCGACCAGCGTCTGGGTGAGGACCTGCCCGAGGCTGACATGTACGGAGCCGTCCGGCGGCGCGGGCGCGGCCATGCTTCACTCCCTCTACCCTGTGCCGGGTCGAACGCGGGAGCATATCAGCCTCTCTTCGCGAGACCGCGTCCGTTGGATGTCCCCTGGATCGGAAGATGCCGGGTCACTACGGCGTGGAGCAGGTGACCCCTCGTGTTGTCCTCAAGGCTCTTCTGACTCGCCGTTTTCGGGCACGACAATCTCGTAACGCTCCAAGAGCCGCCGAAGTTGCGTGCGGTGCATCTCGAGGACGCGGGCCGTCGCCGCCACGTTACCGCCCTGTTGCCGGAGAGTCTCCTCGATACGATGTCGCTCCTCGTCCGCGAGAGGCTTGGCCCGAGACGGTGCCTCACTCGCCGGGCGCTCTCTCAGAGGCTGTCTCTGCCGTGAGGGTTCCTGGGAAGGCGCGGTGGGCCCGAATGCGGTACCCGCGCTCGGGCGCAGGTGTCTCACCTCCACGCGTTGTGCTTGCTGCAGGAGCGCGGTCTGGATGGAGCTGCGGATCTCGACCAGGAGTTCTCGGACATTCCCCGGCCATGGCCGCAACAGACATGCCTCCACCAGGGAAACATGCAATTTCAGCTCATGGCGTGCTTGCAGCACCTCACGTTGGAGGAGGAGCGGAATTTCCTCGGGGCGTTGCCGCAACGGAGGCAGGGTCACCTGGGGGCGGCCCATGCGGAAGTAGAGGTCTTCTCGCAGCTGCTTGTTGGCCACCAGCGCGCGTAAGTCCTTATTGCTGGCGGAGCAGAACTGGATATCGACCGTCCTTGAGCGCGAGGCTCCCAATGGGAACACCTCTTTGGTCTCGAGCGCCCGCAGCAGCTTGGCCTGCACCGCCAGGTCCAGCTCTACCACCTCATCGAGAAACAGCGTGCCGCCATCAGCCGACTGAAGGTAGCCCTGAACATCGGCATTGGCTCCAGAGTACGCTCCTCGCTTGGCCCCGAACAGCAAGCTCTCGGCCAGCGTCGGCGGGATCGCCGCGCAGTTCACCGCCACGAAGGGTCCCGCGCTCCGAGGGCCACTCTGATGGAACGCGCGAGCCACCCCTTCCTTGCCCGTACCACTCTCTCCATGGATGTGCAGTGCTCCACCTGCTTGCGCCGCGCGAGCCACCTCCGCCAGCAGTGCTTGGAGGGCAGGGCCCCGAATGAAGTCATCCACGGTCTTGACTCCGCGCTGCGCGAGAGGATTCACATCCGCGCAGGGCACAAATAGGGAGTCCCCCATGCGGATGACCCGCTCGGCTTCTCGAGGTGTACCGGAGGGGCAGGGCTCTCCGTCCACGAAGGTTCCGTTCTGGCTTCCGAGATCCACGGCCCAGAAGCGCTGCCCGTCGAAGCGGATCCGGGCGTGGCGCCGTGACATCCGCGGATCCTGGTGTTCGCCCAGCGCTGCAGTGCCTCGACCCAGCACCAGTTCCTGTCCATTCATGGGCAGGGCGGCAGCCAAGGCCTTGCCCGCGCAGAACAGATGCAGCAGCCCGGGGCGGCACTCCACCCCGGAGGAGTCCTTGCCAGTCGTGAGCCCGCTCGACTGCAACGTCGACTGATCCTTCTCCATGGGCGTTATCATATTGCGTTATACGGACACCTCAACACCCTCTCAGGCATCCAGGCCGTCGCTGTGGAGGGACCCTTTTGGGTCCCTCCAAGCAGGTTTGCGCCAGCAAGGCACGTCAGCCAGTGCAGCCTTGACTACTGCTGATTATCCATGAACCAGATCACGACATCCGACACCTTGAACGTACCGCTGCCGCCCACGATCTGAACGGCAATCTTGTTGTTGTTGCCCGTCTTCAGGAATCCGCCCGGGAAGATCTCGTGGAAAGGCCGGGTGAGCGCTGTATCGGCCGGGCCGTACGTAGAAACAACATTGTTGTTGATCGCGACCTGGGCCACGAGGTTGTTGCTTCCAGCCGTACCGTTGACCATGAACATGAGAACGGCATTGTGCTGGGTATCAATGCTCTGCGGGATGTTGAATACGAATTCTTGTTTCAGTTGATCAGGAGTCCCTCCCGTCTTCACGATGAACGGCGCATCCGTTGCGGTGAAAGCGATATAATTCGTGCGCATCTTCAGCCTCTTGATTGGAGGAACGGTTGTATCCGTTCCCAGTGGAGCCCGGTTGAGATGGGAAGGCGGCCCCGGGCTTCCGGCATGCCAATCCCTGCTTCTTGGCTCCGCGCTGTCTAGCGCTGAGCCAATCCCCTCGATTGCACCTCGCGTGCCGGGCCCAGGCCATATGGGCTGGCCTCGCGGGCCGAAACCAAATGCCTAAAGATCACAGGGGATTGCACTCCTCTGCCTCTCTATACAGTCGCATCATGGGAGCAAGCTGTTGGCACAGGAGCGGCCTGTGCCATGTGTGCCTTTGGCACAGGACGGACCTGTGTCAGGAAGCCGCTGTCCCAAGCAGGTGTGGAGGAGGCGAGGGCGGGGACTGAGGCAGCGGACAGCCGCGGGATAGGCAAGATTTGCCCAGGCTGGCAAAAGGCGCTGTGCAGGGCTCGCTCTCCTCAGCCCTCGGCGGGGCTCACCGCCAGGTTGCCATGAAGGAGCCGAGCAGCACCCAGGTTCGGCATGCTCATTGCTCATCTCCGGAGTGCTTGCCGGCCATGGAGGCTGGGGAGCAACACCACAAGCACCCCGAGCGGGACTGCGAGGAAGTATGAACCTGAAGCATTGCATCCAGAGGGTTGTCAGGGATTGGAACCACCGCGTCGTGGGCGCAGCGTTGGCGGTGGTGCTCGGAGCGGCCTGTGGAGGCTCCATGGACGCCGAGTCCCCGGAGCAGCACGACGGCCAGCTCCAGGAGCCGAATGAGCCGGGCGACATCGGTGAGGTGCACGCGGCCATCTGCAGCTACGGGTTCTGGCGGTGCCCCACCACCAACGAGCACTACGACTACGAGTCGCTCGCGTGCAGCCACGACTATCAGTTCAGCAAACCGAAGATGCAGGCCGTGTGTACCTCCCACTGCCCCAAGCCCTGCCAGGACTCTGGCTGGCTGCCGTAGTGAAGCACGTGAGGGCTGGCGTCGAACCGGGTTCATCCGGCCGACGCCAGCTCTCGTCTGAGCCGCCTTGAAGGCCGCCTTCCCTGAGGAAGGCGGCCTGTCTGTGTTGCTCAGAGGAGCATCTTGACCGTGCTCGAACGAGCAGTAGTGCTGAGCTGGCTGAGGGTGACGGTCGCGTAGACCTCATCGCCATGAGGGATCTTGATGGTCGTATCGGGGGCGACCGGGATCTCGCGGAAGCCGGGATCCTCGTTCAGGGTGCCCGTGATGACGTCGCGCGTCTGGTGGAAGTTCATCGACCCTGCTTGCGCAACCACCGAGGTGTACGACTTCAGCCCGAACATGAACGTGTAGCGCAGATCATCGGGAGGCTGCTCCTCATCCCCTGGGAGGTCCTCTCCCCAGAGCCTGATCACGACCTGGAACTGCTTTCCGGCTTCCGCGGGATCGAACTGCAGTGTGTAGCTCACCGTCACCTTCTTCTGATTGGGTGCGTTGGCGTTGATGATGCTGAGACCCACATTCTTTACGTCAGCCATGGCTGCCTCGTGCTCTTGCAACGGGTTGGACTTCGGGTGCGGCCCGATTTCTTGGAGCAAGCCCAGTGCCAGCGCCGGATGAAAAGGTAGGGAAGGCAGAACATCCACCCAGCCGTGAGTCCTCTGTGTTCACGCATCGGAGATGGCAACCATGTCAAAGCGGCCTCCTGGGAGGTGGGTTGGTGCAAGGAACCGAGGGGAGCCGCCGCCGGACGGGTGTGCCAGCGCCTGTGCCACGTGTGTCGTTCGAGGGTGCCAGCTCACGCAACTGCTCGAAATCATCGGTGCGACGGTTGGTCTGAGGATTGCTCATGAGTCTGTCTGTCCGGCGCAAGCGCTGGATGCAGCGACGAGACCCCAAACCCAGGATTCGCACATGAACTCGATGAAGCTCCTCTTCCTGTCAGCCGTCATCACCAGCGCCGGTGCCTGTGGCGGCTCAATCGATGACGCATCCCTCGACGAGAGCGCCGCTGCGCCAGCGGGCCAGCTCCAGAGCCCTCTGGGCGAGATGGGTTGTACGACGGTCGCCGCCAACGCCATCATCGATGAGCCGCTGGACCCGGGCTCGTTCAGCGAAACGTACAGCGCCACCTCCCTGACCAACTCCTACGGTTCAGGCTCGTGCCCGAGTCAGTTCGTGGTGGAGGTGCGGCAGACGAGAGACCGCAACCTCACCCCCATCGCCGGATGGGCTGCTTCCGAACTCATGCCGGGCAGTGAAGTCACCTGCGGATATGCCCGCCTCGAGGTGGGCGTGTACGGCCAGTATCTTTTGAGCAAGTGGGAGAAAACGGGGACTGCCAGGTACGTCGGTAAATGGGGGCCGCTCTTCGACGGCGGCCCCAGCTTCTGTACCTTCCAACCGGATCCCCAGTACCCGAACACCATCCCCTACCAGCTCTCCCCCTACTACGTCCGACTGCGTGTGGCGGTTCGTGGGACCCGCAGCTCCTTTTCAACCTTCGTCAAGGTCCAGGGTGGAGTGATGTCTCTCCAATAGCGGCACAGCCTCGCTACCCCAATACTCCTTGTTACCGCACGGGCAATTCGAGGAAGCGGACGGGATCGTGCCAGCTATCGCGGACTCGATCGGGCATCACCGGATTGGCTCGGCGAGTTTCGCCTTCAGGTGGCGGCGCGGAGCCCCAGGTTCGCGCCGCGCTTCACGGGCTCCGTTCGTCCCGGCAGCCTGCGCTGGACGGCCTCGGTGAATCCGCGCAGCGGCTCGGTTTCGGATCATGAGACACCTTGCTACTGTCCTCATGGCCCCAGGGGCTGGAGGAGCGTGTGTCCGAGCGGCAGATAGAGATGTTCTGGAGGTGCTCGAGTTGCAAGCACCGCAACCTCGGCCGACATCAGACGTGCCAGAGCTGCGGCAACGCCAAGGACGGCAGCGAGCAGTACGAGATGCCGGAGAACCCGGAGGCCGCGGCGACGGTGACCGACGAGGCCCTGTTGCGCATGGCGACCGCGGGCCCCAACTGGCGGTGCGCCTGGTGCGACAGTGACCAGCGGGCGTACGACGGCAAGTGCAAGAGCTGTGGTGCCTCGCTTCCGGCAGGCAAGGCTCTGCCCCCTCCTGCGCCGCCACCTCCTCCCGGCTCGACTGCTCTGGGGTGCTTGATCATGCTCATCGTGGGCGGAGTGGTGAGCGTCTGTTCCGTCGGAGTGGTGCGGAACGTGCGGGAAGCAGAGGAGGCCGCCTCCCTGCGGACCGTGTACGAGCTGCAGAGCGTGTCCCTGCGGGTGGAGGCCGTCTCCTGGGAGCACACGGTGATGGTGGAGCGTTATCAGTCGCTCGCGCAGGAAGGCTTCGCCGAGCAACGGCCGGCCGGGGCTTTCGATGTCCGCGCCATGGGGAAGCGGCACCATCACCATGAGAAGGTGCAGGACGGCTACGAGACCGTCTACTTCACGGAGAAGGTGCGGGACGGCTATGACACCGAGAAGTACACTGCTCGCGAGTCTTGCGGAGAGGACTGCACCACCACGCCTCGCCGCTGCCGCCAGAAATGCACGAGCAACAACAACGGCTTCGCCACATGCAAGGAGGAGTGCAGCGGAGGCGACAGGCGCTGTAGCACTCGCTACTGCACGGTGAAGAAGACGCGGCAGGTGCCTCGCTACGTGAACGTGAAGCGCTCGCGCCGGGAGCCGCGCTATCGCCAGGAGTCACGTACCGCGGAGTGGTACTCCTGGAAGGTGTGGGACTGGAGGCTGGACCGGCGGGTGAAGGCCGAGGGCATCGCGACAGGCGAACTCCGCTGGCCGACCGAGGGCGAGGTGGCTCTCGGCAGGAAATTGGGGGCGGGGGAGAAGGAGCGGAAGTCCACCCAGGCACGCTACTCCGTGTTCTTCGCGGGCGACCGGGGGCAGACCGTCACCTACGAGCCTCGAACGGAGAGTGAATTCCTCCGCTTCCCCCTCGGCACCACGCACACGCTCCGGTTGGAGCAGGGCAGGCCCGTAGCGCCCGCTCCGTAGCGTCTCCCACCGGGATGCTGGGCCAGCTGGAGTGACTGACACATTCCGCGCGACGGAGTGGGTCCTGCTAATATTTCAAATTAAAAGGAATAGGCTCGGTTTGCCGCTTTTGAACACATAGATGCATGGGGCAGATGCGAATCGGCCGCCGCCAGTGGACGTTCACTGTCCTTACCGAGAGCGGCGAGCAGAGACACCCGTGAGTGAACCGAGACTTCAGTACGGAAGCGATGCTTCGCCATGAGAGCCGAGCCGAGATTGCCCCCTCCGACGTGGAGAAGCTGGCGCGCGGGAGCGCTGGTCTTCTCTCTCTGGACGCTCGTCAGCCTGTTGTCCGTGGGAGGCCTGTGGGTGTCCTCCTGGGGCGCTGGCACACCGCCGCCCGACCTCCACGACCTGCTGTGGTCCCTGCAGAGCGACTGGCTGTGGGCGCTGATGACGCCCTTCATGTTTGCTTGTTGCGATCGCTACCCACTGGTCCGGCCGTCGCGGTGGCGCAATCTGGGAGTCCACCTGTTGCTCCTGGCCGTGCTCTGGGTCATCACCGCGACGATGAGGTACGTGCTGGCACCGTGGCTGAGCCAGCCCACCTATCCCTTCGTCGCTCAGCTCGCCAGGTCCCTGGTCCTCTCCATCTTCTGCTACTTCGTCGGAGCGGGAGTGGGCCACGCGCTTCGTTTCCACCGCCTCTATATGGAGCGCCGGCTTCGCGCCTCGGAGCTGGAGACCCAGTTGCTGCGCGCCCAGTTCCTGGCGCTGCAGATGCAACTGCGGCCGCACTTCCTCTTCAACTCCCTCAACACCATCACAGGACTCATCCGCACTGGTGACTCGCGCGGCGCTGTCCAGATGACGGCGGGCCTGGCGGACCTGCTGCGCGCGGTGCTGCGCAGTGACGGATCTCAAGAGGTGCCTCTGCGCCAGGAGTTGGACTTCGTGGAGCGGTACCTGCGCATCGAGCAACTGCGCTTCCAGGAGCGGTTGCGCATCGACATCCAGGTGGATCCGGAGGCAGCGGACGCGTTGGTGCCGCACCTGCTGCTCCAGCCCCTGGTGGAGAACGCCGTGCGCCATGGAGTGCGCAGCGACACAACCGAGAGCAGGGTGGAGATCCAGATCACGCGTGAGGAGGATGAGCTGTGGCTGCGCGTGCGAGATACCGGGGAAGGCCCGCTCTCTCCCCCAGCCGCCGCGCCCGAGCCAGGCGTACCCGAGGAAGGCGGCATTGGCCTGTCCAACACGCGAGCCCGGCTGCGCCATCTTTATGGCGACGCTCAGCGGCTGGAGTTGCTGCCTGCCGAGGGCGGAGGTGCGCTGGCCCAGGCGGTGATCCCCTTCCGTCGCGTGGAGGTGACGCCGTGAGCCCGCCAGCGGTCTCAGCACTCATCCGCGTCCTGGTGGTAGACGATGAGCGGATCGCCCGGCAGAACTTGATGGCGCTGCTGTCCAAAGACCCCGAGGTGGAGGTGGTGGGCGAGTGCGCCACCGGCGCCCAGGCCGTGGAAGCCCTGCGCCGGTCCCCCCCGGAGGTGCTCTTCCTGGATGTGGAGTTGGCGGGCACGGATGGCTTCCATGTGTTGCGGGAGGCCCGCCCCGAGAGGCTCGCCGTCATCTTCGTCACCGCATACGACGCCTACGCCCTCAAGGCCTTCGAGGCGCGCGCTCTCGACTACCTCCTCAAGCCCTTTGATGACGAGCGCTTCGGCAGGGTGCTGGCCCGTGCGAAGGAGCATGTGCGCGGAGGCCGCATCCAGACACTGGCCAGCCACCTTGCCGGGCTCATGGGGCCTTCCTCGCCACCGCCTTCCCCTCTGAGCGCGGCTCCGGCACCTCCACCGGCGCACTACCTGGAGCGGCTGGCGCTCAAGGATATCGGAAGGGTGACCTTTCTCGCCGTGGACGAGGTGGACTGGCTCAAGGCCGAGGATTACTACGTCCAGGTGCACGCGGGCGAGCAGACGCACCTGGTGCGCCAGTCCCTGAGAGAGCTGGAGATGCAGCTCGATCCTCGCCAGTTCGTGCGCATCCACCGCTCGGTCATCGTCAACGTCCAGCGGGTGAAGGAGCTGAGGCCTCTGGTTCACGGCGAGTATCAGGTCATCCTGCGCAACGGCACGCATCTGAAGCTCAGTCGCAGCTACCGCGAGCGTCTGGATGCGCTGCTGGGCCGGGTCTGACAGTTCACGGGTGCGGAAGGCCGCTTCACCGCCCGGTGGAGCGCTTCACTGAACGGTGGCGGTGCGCTCTCGCGCTGGCCTGTAGCTTGGCTCTCGCAGACCGGTCAGGCCGGTGTGCCCGTGGCACCGTCAGGCATGGCGGCCACGGTCTTGCCATGCATGTCGGGAGGAAGCGTGAAGAACATCTGGAAGAAGGCAGTGGTGGGGCTGGCGATGTCGGTGGGTCTGGCCGCGGGTGCGGCGCTGGGGAGCCAGAATCCCGTTGTCGAGTTGGCGGCGGACTGCTGCTCGTCCTGCTATTCGGCGTTCACGAGCTGCAAGCTGAACTGTGGCAGGGATAACGACTGCAAGGCGTTGTGCATGGACGCCTACGAAGGCTGTCAGCTGAGCTGCGACGTCAGCTGCTTCTAGACAGAACCTCTGCCCACCGCGGGGACCCCTGCGGTGGGCAGCCCTGGCGCATCAGACCTGCTGTGGGCTCTCCACCGATCGCCCGCCTCAGTGGAGGTGTAGCCCCCGCAGCTTCATGGTTTGGGGGGCGGTTGCGCGGTGGAGGGAGCCTTCCGCGGCAGGGCTGGCACGTAGCACTGCCCCCGGAACAGTGAGCCTCCAGAGGACTCGCACCCTTCAGAATCAGGAGCGAGAGGAATCCACCAGCATGCCCCGTTGAGCACGGCCTGTCCCTTATGCGGGCAGCGCCCCTTGGTATTGGGGCGTATCTGCCCGGGCTGCGGCTCGGGGAGGGGCTCCGCTGCCACGACGGGGAGGGAAGGCTCGGGAGCGTCCACGGCGGATGAGGTGGAGGACACCGTCTCGCCGAGCCCTGCTGTACCTGCGTCAGCCCGGTCTGCCCCGGAAGAATGGACGGAGAACCTCGCTTCGAGCGTTCCAACCGCTTTGTCTCCCGCCCATGCGGCCACCACCAGCCCTGCGGCGGTAGCCAGCCACGGCCACACCTTGCGCGCCCTCCTCTGGGACAGCGTGCTGTCGGCGGAGGGCTTCTTGTCGGGGAGTGGCTCGGTGCCATGCTGCTTCACCTCGGGGCTCGCAGCGGGAGGTGAAGGCTCGGCGGCTTGCACCGCCACGCGAGTGGAGGGTCGCGCGGCTCGCTCCATCTCCTCGACCAACTGCGCCACCGTACCTCGCTCCTCGGGTCGCACCGATAACAGCCGCCTCACCGGCGTTTGGAGCACAGGTTCCACCTGCTCCAGCGCCCTCGGCACGTCTATCGCCTCCATCCTCCAGACGCCCTGCGCATCCTTCTCCGGATCCGTGAATCGCGGGTACTCGCTCGTCAGCCACCGGCACGCCGTCACTCCCAACGCGTACAACTCATCCGCAGGTCCCGCCCGGTAGCGCTCGGCTCGGGTGCGCATGTGTTGCAACTCGAAGAGCCCCGACTCGGGCGAGCGGTACGCAGGTGTCCCCGGGTATGTATCCGGCGGCGTCAACGTCTCGGCCTGCGGGTACAGCCCCGTGCCGAAATCAATGAGCATCGCGCGCCCGTCCGAGCGGCGGACCAGCACATTGTCGCCTTTGACGTCGCGGTGCACGCACCCGGAGGCGTGGATGTTCTGGAGCGCTCGGGCCAGTTGAGCCAGCATCTGGCACGCCTGGGGCGTGGAGAACGGCTGCTGCCGAGCCCAGGCGTACAGCGGCAGTCCTTCGATCCACTCCATGACAACGTAAGGGAAGACGTCCCCACCGGGGTGCTGCCACTCGCCGCCTTCCCACAACCGGGGGATGCTGCCATTGCGCAGCCGGGACAGCAGCTCCGCCTCACGTGCGAAGCGCGGATTGCGCGGCACCAGGGCCAGCTTGAGCGCCACCGGAGAGGCGTGCTCCTTGTCCGCCAGCACCGCTCGATAGACAGCTCCATGGGTGCCTTGGCCCGTCCAGTCCAGGATGCGCCACCGGCCCACGAGCGTTCCCTCTGGCAGCGCTGCGGGTGAGAGCGAGGACGAAGGAACTCTGGACATGCGTCGCAGCCTGCCCCAGGGCGTGGAGCAAGAAAAGTGTGGCCCCAAACTCCGAGCATTCCGGAGCACGGGACCGCTCCTCTTGTTACCGAACGGGCAATTCGAGGAAGCCGATGTCCTGCTCGTAGCCGAGGCAGCGCACAGTCTCCCAGGCGGAACGCGTCCAACTCAGCGGGAAGAGATGGTGTACGCGTGGTTAACGGGGCAGAGAGTAGAGGGGTTCGTTCTGGGGGACGCGCAGTGGGAAGTAGGGCTCCAACTCGCCGGGTTCAAAACGACATAGGCTGATGGCGTGCCAGAAGGAGCCGCCGAGCGGCCCCTCGGAGTGGTAACGGCCATCCGGCGTGAAGGCCACCCAGCCCTCGGCGAGAGAGACCAGCACAGCCAGGCACTCGCCCGAGGCAATGTTCCACAGGCGCCTGGTGGCGTCGTCGGAGCCTGAGGCGAGCGTCTTGCCGTCGGGGGAGAAGGCCACGCTCCTGACGCTGCTTGAATGGCCTTTGAGGACGCGGCGCTGGGTGCCCTTGTCGGCGTCCCACAGGCGCACGGTGGCGTCGTCGGAGCCCGAGGCGAGCGTCTTGCCGTCGGGGGAGAAGGCCACGCTCATGACCTGGCCCTCGTGTTCCTGTAAGACGCGGAGGAGGGTCCCGCTCTCCATGTCCCAGAGTTGGACCGAGCTGCCACAGTCCGCAGCCAGGAGTCGCCCATCGCGGCTGTAGGCGACTGAGTGGTAAGGCGAGCTCGCTGACACAGTGGGCGTCGGCGCTCCGCTCAGGGAGTGTGCTGCACCCCAGAGATCATCCTCGCGCCCGTCCAGCGCGCCTGAGTCAAACCTTGCCTTGAGGAGCTTGGCCTGATGAAACCGCGTCCCCCTCAGCGTCGCGCCCAGCAGGCTGGCCTCCAGGAGCCGGGCACCTCTCATATCCGCCCCGCTGAGATCCGCCCGCTCCAGGTTGGCCTCCGACAAGTCCGCGCGTTGGAGCCTCGCTCCCACCAGAGTCGTCCCCATCAGATTCGCTCGGACGAGCGATACACCCGTGAGGTCAGCTCCGCTGAAATCCAGGTTGCTCAGGGAACACTTGCTGGCTGGCTCGTAAAGAGCGCATGAAACAACGTGGTGTGGGGCGGTTGCTGGGGATCCACGAAGAGGTGAATGGGTGTCTCCGACACTTCACGTGGGAGCAGATGGATGCCCCATCGAGTCTCGATGTTCCGGCCCATGATGGCCGCAGGTGCCTGCATCTCTGCCGGGAGGGGTTCGAAGAAAACGTGATCACCCACCCGCCGCTTCCCGCTGAACTCGTAGCGCACACCGTAGACGGTATAGACGGGAGCGAGAATGCTGACACAGCCGACGACTACCCACCGCGACGAGGCAGACTCGAGGGCTGCCTCCGGATAGGCCGCGCAGCGCAAGCAGGCATCCACGGGGACTGTGACGTTCGTCACTGTAAAACCCGAGAGTGCTGCGTCCAGTGAGCGGACAAACGCGGTCCAGCCATCCATCTTTCCGAGTTCTTGCCGCCACAATGCCTGGAACCTGGCCACCGCGGGGCTCTTCTCGGGTCTGAGGTACTCGTCCTTGTCCGCGGGCCAGTAGTTCCGTGCAATGGACAGAAGTTGCTCGGCAGTCATCGCCATGGATTCAGAACCCCACACGGGTAGGCGAAATGTCTTTCCGGCACCCCAGATTGACCCGAGCTCCCAGAACCCGCTCCGTCAAAAGCAGGTGAAAGGTATCCTTGAACTGCAGGCATACCAGCGCAGAAGGGTTATCGGGTGGGGCTGGCAAAACGATCCGCTCCGAGGCCAGGTTGATGCACTCCGTGGCGATCTCCGCAGCCTCCCACGCTGGGATGTAGCCGTTGTCGCGGGTCTCGATGGGCATTCCGATGCCCAGCGCACAGATGTGGGAGTCGTGGGTCGTCATGTTCTCCATCCGCGCTTCGAGACACGCCTCCTGCCAGCCGCCCGGTCCTGGCCCGCTCTTCGCGATAACTGGATAGAACTTGAGCTGCGCTCCGATGCACCCCGGCATGAACAGCAGCACGAGAGCGCTGAGATGAAGCCATGGGAGTGGCGAGGACAGGCTCAGGGAAGCCCTCCAATCAGATATGTCGAGCCTACTCCTGACCATGCAAGAGTCTCTCGTGCCTCCTGGGGCCATGTTCTCAAGGCGACAGGTTCGAGCTCGACGCTTGGGGAGTGCTCAGCCCCCGGTGGGAGGTGCCGAGAGCGGTCGGCTCTGGAGGAACTCGACGAGGAAGTCGCGGAAGACCATCACCTTCCTGGGGAGGTGCTGAGCCCGCGGGTACAGCATCATCAGAGACGTCGATGCCTGCGTGTAGCGCGGCAGCACGCGGACGAGCTGCCCGGACGTCACCTCCGCCTGCGCGAGGAACGTGGGGAGGATGGCGATCCCCGCTCCCGCCTTCACCGCCTCGCGCAGGAAGAGCATGTCGTCGGCGACCACGTGCGCCTTCTTCTCCGAGAGGCCCAGCTCTCCCAGGTGCTTGAGCCCCCGAAACGCAACGAAGTCGTGGTGCGCCAGCTCCTCGGGAGTGCGGGGAACGCCACGGCGGGCCAGATACGTCGGCGACGCGAAGAGCTGCACGTCGATCGCGCCGAGTCGCCGGACCTTCAGCGATGAGTCCGCCAGCCTCGCTCCCGAGGCTCGGAGCGCGAGATCGAACCCCTCCGCCACCAGGTCCACGGTCCGGTTGGTGAGGCGGCAGTCGACTCGCACCAGGGGATAGCGCGCGGTGAAGCGGGCGATGACCTCGGGGAGGAAGGTGGCTCCCATGTCATGCGGCGCCGTGAGCCGCAGCTCGCCCGAAGGTGCCTCCTCCCGCTCGGGCAGGGTTCCCACCACTTTCTTCAGTGAGGCGAGCAGTGGCGACACCTGCTCGTACAACGCCGCGCCCGAGGTGCTCAGCGAGACGTGACGCGTCGTGCGGTGGAGCAACTGCGCTCCCACCGAGGCTTCGAGGCGCGCCACGCCCCTGCTCACGGACGACTTGGGCACCCCGAGCCTGCGGGCCGCCTCCGAGAAGCTGTTCGTCTCCGCGACGGCCACGAAGAAGCCGAGGAGGTTCAGATCCATGGGTCCACCGGAATAAGGGCTGTCGAAGGCGGGCACTGTTCCAGATGAGCAACAGTGAAGCGAGCGAATGCCAGCTAGTGGCAGCACCGGCACACCGACATATTGCTCGACAGCACAGCACGACCGCGGCGGGTGGCTGGCCGAGTGCGGGGGACCTCCCTCCTCGACCGCTTCCAGAGCCCGGCATCACCCCAGAAAGGGACAGTCATGAAGAAGCAAATCGGATCTCCCCGCTTCCAGACGATGAACCTCCGCAGCCTCCAGAGGGCCACCTTGGCAGGGCTCGCGTTCCTGGCCCTGGGCGCGTGCTCCAGTCCGGAGCAGGAGCTGGAGCGCTACCAGGAGAATGAGCGCCAGGTGAACGAGCACCTCGTTACGTTCGATGACCTCGACTTCAACGTCTTCACGAACCAGCACTGGGACCAGCTCCACCACAGCCATGCGCAGGACGTCATCGTGCACTGGCCCGATGGCCACCAGACGCGAGGCATCGACGTCCACATCGAGGACCTCAAGGCGATGTTCGTCTATGCGCCGGACACGCGCATCCAGGTGCATCCGATCAAGTTCGGAGACGGGGAGTGGACCAGTGTCGTCGGCACCATGGAGGGAACCTTCACCCAGCCCATGCCCATGCCCGACGGCACGAGCATTGCCCCGACGGGCAAGCCCTTCAAGCTGGAGATGAGCACGGTCGGCCGCTGGAAGGACGGCGTCATGGCCGAGGAGTTCCTGTTCTGGGACAACCAGACGTTCATGAAGCAGATCGGGCTCGCTCAGTAGCGCCCCGGAAGAGCACCCAGCGAAAATGGGCTTTCGCGGTGGGTGACCGCTCTGTAGGGTGCGCGCCGATTTTTTCGCAGCAGAGGAGCGTGCAATGCAGCGGCAATTGTCGGGCGCCCGGATTCTGTGGGCGGTGCTTTGTGGCCTGTGCGTGACAGGCTGTGCGGTGGATGACCCGGACGGTGACAGGCTCGAGAGCGAGCTCTCGGCGCAAACGGGAGCAGCGCTCCCCTCCGACGCAAAGGGCGAGCGGACCGTGGCCGCCGCGCTCGTCGCCAGCGGCCCCATCACGAAGGCTCTCTCCGTCGGTAACACCCACTCCCTGGCCCTGCGCACGGACGGCTCCGTGTGGGCATGGGGACAGAACACGTATGGGCAGCTCGGAAATGGGACGCAGGCCCTCAGCACCGTCCCGGTCCGCGTGACGGGTCTCCCCGTCATCCGAGTGATCGCCGCGGGCATGAACCACTCGCTCGCGCTTGGGGTGGACGGCTCGGTCTGGGCCTGGGGGCAGAACACCTCGGGCCAACTCGGTGATGGAACGGCGACCTCCCGCCTGACGCCCGTGTCCGTGACCGTTCCGGGCGGTGCCGTGGCCATCGCCGGAGGTCTGAGCCACTCGCTGGCTATTGCCGCCGATGGCAGTGTCTATGGGTGGGGCGCCAACGGTGATGGTCAGCTTGGCGATGGGACGACAAGTCCCCGGCTGACACCGACCCGCATCGTCTTCCCTGTCAGCATCGTGGCCATCTCGGCGGGGTGGTTCCACTCGATGGCATTGGGAGCGGACGGACGCGTGTGGACGTGGGGCCGCAACGTCAATGGGCAGATCGGCAATGGGAGCGCCTCGAGCGTTGCCCAGCTCACGCCGTACCAGGTGAGCCTGGTGCTCGCAGCCACCGCCGTTGCTGCCGGAGGCACCCACTCGTTGGCACTGCTCTCCAACCAGAGCGTGGTGGCGTGGGGACAGAACACCTATGGACAGTTGGGCAATGGGACGACCGCTACGGCGCAGAGCACGCCCGTGGCGGTGGCCCTCTCGGGGGCGGTGAAATCCATCTCCACGGGAGGCAGCATCTCGTTGGCCATCGACTCCACTGGAGCCGCCTGGAGCTGGGGCCAGAACACTTTTGGTCAGCTCGGTGATGGGACGCAGAACCAGCGCACGAGCCCGGTGCGAGTGCAGGGGTTGAGTGATGCGCTGGCGGTCTCCGCGGGACCCTTCCACGCCCTGGCGGTGCGCCCCGGCTGCCCGTTCTGGGCCTGGGGACTGAACTCCTCGGGGCAACTGGGCAATGGCACGCAGACCAACCAGTTCACGATGATCCAGACGCAGCTGGTGAACATCTACTTCTACGATATCGATACCGATAACTATGGCGGCGATCTGTTTGACCCCGTGGAGGATTGCCAGCCTCCCAGCCCCGAGTACGTGGAGCAGGGCCTGGACTGCAATGACTTCGACTCCACGATCAATCCCGGAGCCACGGAGGTATGCGATGGCCAGGACAACAACTGCAATGGACAGGTGGATGACGGAGCCTCCGGGGGCACCTGGTATCGCGACGCGGATAACGATGGGTATGGCAATCCAGCGGTGAGCACCCAGGCCTGCGCGAAGCCCGCGGGCTACGTGTCCAACTCCGCGGACTGCAACGACGCCAACGCCAACGTGAAGCCTGGAGCCACCGAGGTGTGCAACAAGGTGGATGACAATTGCAATGGTTCCGTCGACGAGGGGCTTCCTGTGAGTACCTGGTACCGCGACGCGGATGCTGACGGGCGCGGTACTCCATCATCGGTCATCCAGGCGTGCTCGGCACCGGCCGGTTACGTGTCCAACTCCGACGACTGCGAAGATAATAACGCCTCATTGCCTCGCTATTACTCCTGGGATGCCGATGGGGATGGTTATGGACAGGGTGGTTTTGTTGCGGGCCCCGCCCCCGGCCCCTCTTCCTACCTGGGATGCACTCAGCTTGCGGGCTATGTCGCCAATGCCGACGACTGCGACGACAGCAGCTCCTACGTGCGTCCCGGAGCCGCCGAGGTATGCGACCGGGTAGACAACAATTGCAATGGCTCACTCGACGAAGGCTGCTCGTGCTCGGCGTGGTTCAGCAGTGCCACGGTCCCCAGCGGCGGCACGGCGACCTTCGGTTTCTCGGCGGTAGGCTCCTACCCCGCAGGCTCGAAGGCCTACTTGTATGGAAGGAGGAATGGCGTGGTGGATACGAGCGGTTCGTTCTCCTACGACCAGCTTACGTTCTCCTTCCTCGTCCTCAACTCCCCCGGCCTCCAGGGCTACTATGAGAGGTACATCGTCATCCGAGGGCCCAACAACCAGGACCTCTGCACGACCAACACCGTCTACCAGACGTTCCTCCCGTAGTTCCTCCCCGTGTCGTGGCAGACAGGGCCCTATCCTCTTGGGGTAGGGCCCTGCGGGGAGGCCTGGAGCGGCGTGTCACGCTTCGCTCAGGCCTCTCCGCGGCGAACTGGATCCACGGGAACCTCGTGGGGTCAATGCAGGAAAGAGGGAGGGGATGCACCCCATGAAGACGGTTCTCATCACCGGAAGTTCCAGAGGCCTCGGCCGCGCCTTGGTGAAGCACTTTCAGCAGAAGGGCTGGCAGGTGGCCGCCACCATGCGGGCACCCGACGCGGAGCGGGAACTGCACCTGCTGCCGCACGTCCGGGTGTACGGCATGGATGTGATCGACGACGCATCCGTTCGCAAGGCCGTCAGCGAAGTGCTGAGGGACTCCGACGGTATCGACATGGTCATCAACAACGCCGGCTATGGCACGTTCGGCCCCTTCGAGGCCGCCACCGAGGAACAGATCCAGCATCAGTTCTCGACGAACCTGTTCGGAACGATGCGGGTCATCCGCTCCGTCCTGCCCCATTTTCGGGCCCGGCGCGGTGGCATGGTGGTCAACATCGGGTCTGTGGGCGGCCTGATGACCTTCCCGTTCTACAGCCTGTATCACGGCACGAAGTTCGCGCTCGAGGGCTTCTCGGAGTCGCTGCGCTTCGAACTGAAGCCTCTCGGTATCACGGTGAAGTTGATCCAGGCCGGAGGGGTGAGCACCGACTTCAACGGGAGTTCCCTGCAGCTGTTCTCCAGGGAGGGCTTCGAAGCGTACTCGGAGGCCCACGACAAGTGCCTGGCGGCCTACCGCAGTAACGGGAGCTCCCTGAATGCCTCCCCCGAGTCGGTCGCGGCAGACATCTTCGGGGCTGTCACCGACGGCACGGACCGGCTCCGCTACATCCTCCCTCAGGGTGGGCTGACCTCGCAGTTGGTGCAGATGCGCGAGACGATGTCGGATGAGCATCTCGCCGAGGCGCTCTGGAAGTCATTCATGGGCACCTGAGACTTCAATCTGCCGCGATAATTCCAACAGCTCGGAGACATCGAGAACACAGGTCGATTTTTCGGGTTTATGCTGGAATAGCAATTAAAGCGTGTTTTGCTGCTTCTGATATGGATGAGAATGAGCTAGAAAGGAGCTCACTCAACCCAGACACGAGGCAGACATGTCGCCATATGGCGTTGTGAGAGCTATTTCCAAAAACCGGTGGAGTCGGGGGAGCAAGACGGGGCTGGCTCTGACCCTGGGGCTGGCTCTGGCGTGCTCGGGCGCGGACGAGGCGCGAACCTACGAAGGGGAGCTGCGGATGTTCTCCGTGGATGCCGCGGATGGCACCCACCGGATGGGATATGGGTTGCAGACTCCGGAGGGCGAGGCCTTCGAGCTGGCCTTCGAGGGAGAGCCGTCCTTCCAAGCGGGGAAGCGCGTCATCGTCCGGGGGCAGCTCGCCCCTGAGGAGAGCGTCGCAGAGGGGCCCTTGGGGCGGGTCGGCAAGCGGCTCGAGGTGCAGTCCATCGACGCTCTCCCCGCCGCGGACGACGGCCTGGCGACGTCGGAAGCCGCCCTCGTCGGCGGTTCGCCGAGGACCATCCGGGTCGCCATCCTCCCCCTGGTCTTCCCCGGGAGCACGGCGTCGATCACGACCACCACGGCGCGGCAGCGCCTGGACACGGTCACCGCGTACTACAAGGAGATCTCCTACGGCATCTGGAACGTCCAGGGAGACGCCCTCGCGCCCCTGAGCCTGCCCAAGCCGGCGAACTGCAACCTGGACACCATCAGCAACGCGGCGCGCGCGGCGGCACAGAGCCAGGGCATCAACCTGAGCGTCTATGCCCACGTGGGCTTTGTGATTCCCACCAACTCGGGCTTCACCGATTGCGCGTGTGGCCTTGCGTGGGTGGGTCAGCCTCCGGCCTCGGGTAACTCGTTCGGAAACGCCAGCTTGTATACGTGCACGGACGCGAACGCCTTCGCGCACGAGATGGGCCATGGCTTTGGCCTGGGACACGCGTCCACCGCTCGCTGCGGCACCGGCGTCGCGTACCTTCGCAGCCCCTATTCCAGTTGTAGCCCCGACGAGTACGGCAACCGCTTCAACACCATGGGAGGAGGGCTGGGGCACATGAACGCCTTCCAGAAGTCCGCCATGTTGTGGTTGGACAAGTGCAACAACGTCCGGGCCACGCGCGACGCCACGTACGATCTCGTGCCCATCCAGAGCGCCTCCAACGGGATTCAGTCCCTGCAGATCCCCACGGGCGACACGGTGGACAACAAGCCGCTCCACTACTGGGTGGAGTACCGCAATCCCGCGCTCGCCACCTTCAACGCGGGGCCGTCAGGCGCACCCGAGACCAGCACGGGCGTGCACATCGACGTCGCCCAGGACTTCCGCTCGGGCAGCGGCAATCGCAACCCACTGCTGCTGGACCTGGCGCCCAACTACCCCAACACCCACCGCGATCCCCGTCTCACCGCCGGCCGCACCTTCCAGGATCCCGATGGCCGCGTCAGCATCACCGTGGTCTCGCAGACCAGCGACAAGGCCACGGTGCGTGTCACCTTCCCGAACGGCGGCTCGGGCGTGAACACGTGCAGTGACGGCACGGTCCCCGGCGGTTCCGGGCCCCAGAATGGCTCCATCGTGCGGCTCGCCGCGAAGCACAGCGGCAAGTGCCTGGACGTTCCCTCCTCCAGCACCACGAGGGGGACGGCTCTCCAGCAGTGGGGGTGCAATGGAACGAACGCCCAGGCCTTCCGCCTGCAGGCCGTCACCGGGGGCTTCAACCTCGTGAACGTCAACAGCAGCATGTGCGTTGACGTGAGCAACTCCAGCACCGCGGATGGGGGCATCATCCAGCAGTGGGATTGCAACGGCACGAACGCCCAGGTGTTCACCCTGAACGCGTTGAGCGGAGGTGGCTACTCGCTCGTGAACATCAACAGCAGCAAGTGCGCCGAGGTCGTCAGCGCCGCGCTCAACGATGGGGCGAGTGTGAAGCAGGCGAGTTGCAGCAGCGGCACCCACCAGCAGTGGACGCTTCAGTAACGGCACCCACAGTCGAGGGAGCCCGGGCTGCTGTGGGCTCCCTCCGATAGGCACTCCCCGCTGGCGGGACGCGATGGCTATGGACGGCGGGTCTTGGGGTCAAAGCATTGCACGGCGCCCGACGCGGCGACGCAGATGCCCTCGGGTGTCTGGGAGCAACGAACCTCGCCGTTTCCGGAAGCGCACGAGTAGCCACACGCGATCTTGCCGTAGCCGCTCTTGCATTGAGGGGTGGGCAGGTCACTTCCGTACTGGCGGATGACCCTCTCAGATGGATCGAAGCAGAGGACTCGATCGTAGCCGGATTCGCACACCCCCCACGGCGTCTGCGAACATTGAACCTGCCCGTAACCGGATGCGCACTGGTAGCCGCAGGTGATGAGCCCGTAGCCGCTCTTGCAGCTCGGTCGCGGCGGTTCGCCCTGAAAGGCGCGCACCACGTACGCAGGCGGGTCGAAGCACACCAACCGGTCGTACGCCGCTTCGCAAATGCCGTGCGGCGTCTGAGCGCATTTCACTTCGCCGAAGGCCGCCTTGCAGTCGTAGCCACAGACAGTCTTTCCGTAGGCGGTCTTGCACTCGGCTTGGGGGTGGGTGCCGGTGATGACGGCAACAAGGGTCAGTGCGAGGAGCATGGGATGAGCCTCTTTGAGCCGCTGGCGTGATTCACGGCTTCTCCACCGACACGACCGTGGAAAGCCGCTGCTCATCACTGCCCGTGCAGGTGATGGAGGGATCGAGCCGCGCCCAGTCACTGCACGCAGACTCCATGCTTTGAGAGAGGTGGATTCCGACGTTCTTCGACGGGCTCGGGCAGGGCGTCTCGCTCCCGCCTTCCCCGAACTCGGTGGCCCCACAGCCCATTCGCGCCCGCAGGTCCTCCAGGAGTGCCGGTCGGTCTCGCCGGAACACCTCGGAGCCAATCTGCAGCCCCAGGGCGGAGCGGCTCAGGACGTAGTCGATGCGGGTAACGCCCCCCTTTTTCATTCGCAGCTCGTAGGTGCACAAGTCGCTTCCCGCTTCTCCCGCCACGCACAGCCAATCGTTGTTCCGGCGGCCGGTGCGCAGCCCCAGGCGCTTGACCTCCGCCTCGGTCTGTCCCAGGAAGAACGGCCCGATGCCCTTGCTCGGGTTGAGAGTCGGCACCGGCGTATTGCGCCTCTCCTGAGCTGCTTTGACAGCCTGCTCCACGGCACTCAGCACCTTGTCCGCCAGCAACCCCGCCTTGAGGTCGACGCCGTCGAGGTACCAGTGAGGAGAGCCAGACATCTTGACGGCCGCGACATCCGCCAGGCTCTGCTCGAGGCCCGCCTTCCACTTGCCTTGGGTCAGGCTGGCCTCGAAGCGCTGCGCCGGCCCTGCCCCCGCGCGCTCCGCGGCCGCCGAGAGGTAGGCCGCGTCGCGGGTTCCCTTGTACGGGGTGACCTCTTCGACGAAGCGGAGGTACGCCTCTCCTCCCTTGAGCAGGAACACCCCCCGCGCAGCCTGGGCCGCCAGTGCGGCTCCTTCGTGGAAGGTCATGGGGTAGTCGCGAACCACGATGCGAACATCGTTGGGCCAGGAGCGCCGGATCTGTTGGAACAGCGGCGCCACCGTGTCCTTGGCGATGAGGGCGTACTCGACGTAGGCGACCAACTTGACGGGAGCCTCCGGAAGTCCGAGCACGATGTCGTCGGTTCGCTCGTTCAGGAATTCCGTCGATTTGCTGCTGGGTTCGGCCCACGCTGCCTGCCCCACGAACAACCACGCAACAAGCCCCAGTGCCGCAGCCTTCATCGTGTTCTCTCCCGACGTGAGTAACGTGCGGGCGGGTGGACGAGGAGGGAAGGTGGCCTATTCACTCTCAATCCAACATCAGCGTGTGTCAGTTCTTAGGGGAAAACCCCAGGTCCGTTCCGTGGACGAACATCGGATCAGCGCGGGTCAGACGCGGGCGATTCGCGCGAACTCCGCCTTCAGCCGCGGCGCCGCGAAGTCCACGAAGGCTCGCACCTTGGGTACCGACAGACGTCCCTCGGGCGTGAGCAGATGCACTGGCGATCTCGAGGCATCGGCCGCTGGCAGCACCTCCACCAGGCGTCCCTGACGAAGCTCGTCGGCCACCTGGTACGAGAACACCCGCGTCACTCCCCGGCCTTCCAGCGCCGAGGCGACAGCGGCCTCCACCGTGTTCACCTCCAGCCTCGGCGTGATGCGGATGGACTGCGGACTCGTCCGATCTGCCTCGGGGTGGAACGTCCATGCATCCTGGCCAAACACCGTCATTGCGATGCACGCATGTTTCGAGAGATCCGTGAGCCGGGTGATGGGCGGCCGCGATGCGAGGTACGCCGGAGAGGCGCAGACCAGCCTTCGCACCTCGCCAACACGGATGGCTGTAAGGCTGGAATCGGGTAGGTGCGCGATGCGCATCGCCACGTCGACTCCTTCCTCCACCAGGTTCACCTGCCGGTCGAGCATCTGGAGCCTGACGGTGACGGAGGGATGCGCGTCCAGGAAGGCATCGACGATGGGCCTCAGGACGCGCGCGCCGGCGACCACGGGGCTCGTGATCGTCAGCGTGCCGCGTGGCGCAGCCCCTTCGCCCGCGGCCATCAGGTCGGCTTCCTCCAGATCGGCCAGTACCCGTCGGCAGGCGGCGGCATAGCGCTCACCGGCTTCGCTCAACTTCAGCGTGCGGGTGGTGCGGTGCAGCAGCTGCACGCCCACGTGGGCCTCGAGAAAGGCAACAGCTCGGGACACGGCTGCGGGAGAGCGGCCGAGCTTGCGGCCCGCTTCGGACAGGCTGCCTTCGTCCACCGCCTTCACGAACACCCGCATGGCGTGGATCTGGTCCATCTTTGCTCCAGGCGTAAAAGTGACTTGCGCACCGTAGCGATTCATTCGGGGGGCGCAACTGAGTACTTCATGCGGTGTCAACGCAAGCCGCGCCGCTGGAGACATATGCGCGGCCCCCTCAAAGAGAGTCGTGTCATGAGCAGCGAACAGAAGGTCGCGATCGTTACGGGTGCGTCTCAAGGAATCGGCGCGGGCCTGGTCAAAGGCTTCCGCAGCCGCGGTTACCGAGTGGTTGCTAACTCGCGCTCGATACAGCCGAGTGTCACAGGTGGCGATCCGAACATCCTGACCGTCGAGGGTGACGTCGGCGATCCGCGCACCGCCGACCGGATCATCAACGCGGCCGTCGAGCGTTTCGGCCGGGTGGACACCCTGGTCAATAACGCCGGCATCTTCATTCCGAAGCCTTTCGTCGAGTACACAGAGGCTGATTTCACCGCCATGCTCTCGGTGAACCTGGCGGGCTTTTTCTATGTTTCGCGGCGGGCGGCGCTCGAGATGCTGCGGCGGGGCACCGGGCACATCGTCAACATCACGACCAGCCTGGTCGTGCAGCCGATGGCAGGGGTGCCAGCGGCGTTGGCTTCCTTGACCAAGGGTGGGCTCGACGCCGTCACCCGCTCCCTGGCCATCGAATACGCCGAGAAGGGTGTGCGCGTGAACGCAGTCTCCCCCGGCATCATCAAGACGCCCATGCACCCGGAGAAGACTCACGCGGCACTCGCTGGGCTCCAGCCCATGCGGCGCCTGGGCGAGGTCGAGGAGATCGTCGACGCGGTGCTGTACCTCGACACGGCCGCGTTCGTCACAGGTGAGATCCTCCATGTCGATGGAGGCGCACACGCTGGTCGCTGGTAGCCCATCACCCGCAGCCCCGTGCGAGGAAAATCCGATGCCCTACGTCAACATCAAGATCACCCGCGAAGGCCACACGACCCGCGACCAAAAGGCCGCCCTCATCAAAGGAGTCAGTGAACTGCTGCTCAAGGTGCTCAACAAGCCCCTGGCCGCGACCTTCGTCGTCATCGATGAGGTGGAGTTGGAGGACTGGGGTGTCGGAGGCCTGCCGGTTGAGGATTATCGGAAACAGGAAGAGCGCTCGCTTCACACGCTGAGAGGGAGAGAGTAGAGGGGAGGCATGAGACGATTCGTCAGCGTGTGGTTGTTGCTCTTCGTGGCTGGCAGCGCGGCGGCCCAGCCCGCTTCGCCTCAGAGCGCGCCCAGAAAGCCGAGGGTCGTTCGGGCGGCCCGGCTGCTCGATGTTCGCACCGGCATCTTCCTCAAGAACCCCGTCATCATCATCGAGAACGAGCGGATCTCGGCGGTGGGGACGGGGCTGCCGGTTCCTGAAGGGGCGGAGGTGCTCGATCTCGGCGGAGCCACCGTGCTGCCGGGATTGATCGACGGCCACACGCACCTGCTGGCGCGGGAGCCCGATGTACCTGAGGGCTATGTCCTGAACCTGATCACCAAGTCCCAGGCGCTTCGAGCCCTGGAGGGTGCGGCGAACGCCAGGGCCACGCTGTACGCCGGCTTCACGACCGTGCGGGATGTCGAGAGCGAGGGGGCCTTCTACGCGGACGTCGCACTGCGAGATGCCATCCGTCAGGGGCTGGTCGAAGGTCCCCGGATGCTCGTGTCCACCCGAGCGATTGCCGCGGTGGGTACCTATTACCCGGAGGGCCTCTCGCCCGACTTGAAGGATCCTCCCACCGGCGCGCAGCTCATCACCGGCGCTGACGAGGCTCGGCGCGCGGCCCGGGAGCAGCTCGGCCATGGCGCGGATCTCCTCAAGATCTACGCGGATTGGCACCACCCCACGCTCACCGTCGAGGAGATGCGGCCCATCGTAGAGGAAGCGCACAAGGCTGGCCGCAAGGTGGCCGCACACGCCGTGACGAGCGAAGGCATCCGCAACGCCCTGGCGGCAGGCGTGGACTCGATCGAGCACGGGCACGAGGCGGACCGCGCCGCCCTGGAGCTCATCAAGAAGCAGGGAGTCTTTCTCGTTCCCACCATCGGCTACTTCGAGCTGTCCTTGGAGGAGGCTCCCAACGAGAAGGCACGGCAGTTCCTCGACAAGAAGCTCCAGTCCCTGCGCAAGGGCGTAGCGCTCGCGTACAAGCTTGGCGTGAAGATCGTCAGCGGGTTCGACGCGAGTTCGGCTCGCAACCACGGGCGCAATGCCTGGGAGGTGGTGGCGCTCCAGCGGGCCGGGCTGCCGCCCATCGAGGCGATTCGAGCCGCCTCCTCACGAGCCGCGGAGCTGCTCGGGCTCCAGGAGCACGTTGGTACGCTGGAGCCCGGCAGGTACGCCGACCTGATCGCCGTCTCCGGGGATCCGCTCGCGGACGTGACGGAGTTGCAGCGCGTGCGGTTCGTGATGAAGGGCGGGCTCGTGGTGCGAAACGAGCTTGCTCCTGGCTCGGCGGCTCCTGACCTGCCCTGAGCGCGGAGCGGGGGGCGCCACCGGGCTACGAGGCTGGCGCCGGATCCTCAGAGCGAGCAGCCATGGCCGCAGGGGATGCCGGGGCCATCATCCGAGTCTCCCTCCGAGCCGCCGAAAGCCAGCCCCAGGGCAATGAGCCCGGCAGCCAGCCCCACGGCGATGCCCGAGCCCAGCAGCACCGTCTTGCCCAGGCTGAACTTGCGCACGCCCGCGGAGCCAACCTCCGTCAGGGGAACCTCGACGGTGCGCCCGAGCGCCTCCTTGGGCACGCCGCGGAAGCTCTGTCCATCGACGTTCACCTCCCGGTACTTCTCGGTGATGACGTCGCCATCGGTCTTCTCGAGCACCAGGGGCGTGTCCGTGTTGAAGACGTGCTCGTTGCCTTCGGTGTCGCGCAGCCGCCGTACGTCCTTGCGCTCGTTGCGCAAGGAGCCCTCGATGTCCTGGAGCAGCGTGGTGTCCTTGCCAGCCCAGCCATCGAGGCGGGCCAGTTCGTGCTTGGGAATGGTGTAGGTGGTGCTGCAGCCCGTCACGGTGAGCAGCAGGGCAAGCGAAGCACGGATGCGCATGGAGGCCTCCTTCAGGGGGCTCCAGGATAGCGCGGTCTCTGGTGGGCCGGGCCGGGTCACTCCTTCTTGCTCTCGGGTGGCTCCCACGAGAACCGTACGGACGGCGCCTTCACGGCCTTGGCGTCCTTCATCAGGAAGCCCTCCTCGCGCCGGGCCGCGCGGTCGAGCGCGGGCCGCAGCGACGCGGGAATGGGCAACAGCACGCCCACCACGAACTTGTTTCCGCGGCACACCTCGGTGTCGTAGCTGAACGCGATGCGCACAGCGACCTTGTTGCCCTCGATGTGGTGGAAGGCGACCGAGCGCTTCACCGCGCCGAGCCCGTGTGAGAACCCCACGCAGTCTTCACCGGGTTCCAGGCTCTGCAGCATCATCTCCACTGTCGAGGCCTTCTTGAACGCCTCCTCGTCCTGGATGTGCTTGCGGATGAAACCATCGGCCTTGAGTGCCTTGAGCACGTCCTTCTCGGGGAACACGTCGAGCAGTGAGAAGGCGCCCTGGTCCTTCGTGACGTCCATGGTGACGTAGAGGATGCCCGCGTATGGGTGCGCGCCGCCGGTATAGCCAGAGTTCGATTCCTCATAGCTCACCCAGGGGCCCACCACCGACAGCACGTCGAAGGATAGGAACGCCTCCCAGCCGGACATGTCGGTGTCCTTGTCCTCGGACTCGAAGGGGGACAGGAAATCCGCCTCGCGCGACTGCAGGCCGAACACCTCCTTGCCTCCACGCAGGGCACGCAGATCCGTCGCGGACATCTCGAACGTCACGTCCGTACCGGTCACCTTCCATGTGAGCGGTCTGGCGGGAGCTGGCTGGGCTGGAGCTGCGAGCAGCGCCACCATCACCAAGGAGTTCATGAGCATGCGCGCCATCCTGCCCGAATTCCCCGGCACGCGTGCCCCGGGCTTTCCGGGCTTCGTCCCACGAGACGTGGCACAACGGCTCACAGGTTCAGGGCCCTGAACGCACCGCCACCCCATGACCGGGCAGGGATGACCCAGGCCGCGAAGGCGCTGCCAGAGCCTGCTGTCTGGTTGTGAAACATGCCTCCTGCGTGTTCACATCATCGCGAACCCCGGCGGTGAAACGCATGACAACAGCTCCCGGAGCCATTCCGTTCCGCACGCTGAACATTCCTGGTTACACACTTCGAAGAGCCATCAAGGCTACGGGGACGAACCTGCTGTTTCACGCCGTTCGTGACGCGGATGAGTTGGCGCTCATCCTGAAGACGCCCGTGGTGGCCTCTCCGGGACCCCGCGAGCAGGAGCGTTACCGCCGCGAGTTCAGCATCCTGCAGCGGCTCCGGGACGTGCGGGGAGTGATGCGCGTCCATGCCTGCGAGCAGGTCCAGGATCGGCCGGTGCTGCTCCTGGAGGAGGTCGAAGGCACTCCCCTGTCGGAACTCACCGGTCAACCGCTCGAGCCTTTGCGAGCCGTGGAGCTGGGAATCTCCCTGGCGTCCACGCTCGCGGAGCTGCACCGCCGCAGCATCGTCCACAAGGACGTCAAGCCCTCCAACGTCATCCTCACCCCGTCGGGAGAGCCGCGGCTCATCGACTTCGGAAGCGCCAGCCTCCAGCTCGTCGAGCATGTGGACGCATTGCATGGGCCGCTCATCGAAGGGACGCTGGCGTATATGTCCCCGGAGCAGACCGGGCGCATGAACCGCTCGGTGGATTACCGCACGGACCTGTACTCGCTGGGCGTCACCCTCTATGAGCTGTTCACGGGCAGCCGGCCCTTCCACGGGCGCGATGCGCTGGGATGGTTTCATGCCCACATGGCGTTGGCGCCTCCTCCCCCTCTGGATCGGGTGCCGAGCCTGCCGCCGGTGCTGGCAGCCATCGTGCTCAAGCTGCTGGCCAAGGTGGCCGAGGAGCGCTACCAGAGCGCCGAGGGACTGAAGGCCGACCTCGTGCGGTGCCGGGAGAATCTGCTCCGGGACGTGCAGGAGGATTTCACGCCTGGCCAGCGCGATGTTCCCACTCGCTTCCAGCTGCCGCAGCGGCTCTATGGGCGCGACACGCATGCCGCGGCCCTGCTCCAGGGCTTCGAGCGTGTGGCCCGCAACGGCCGGCCGGAGCTCATCCTGGTCCGCGGCTACTCCGGCATCGGTAAGTCCTCGGTGGTGCACGAGCTGCACAAGCCGGTGGTGCGCCAGCACGGCTTCTTCCTCAGCGGCAAGTTCGATCAGTTCCAGCAGGACATTCCCTACTCCACGCTGTCCCAGGCCATTCGTCAGCTGACGCAGCAGTTGCTGTCGGGGACGGACGAGGAGCTGGCTCGCTGGCGCGAGCACCTGCTCGAGGCGTGGGAGGGCCAGGGCCAGGTGCTCGTGGAGGTGGTGCCCCAGCTGGAGCTCGTCGCCGGCAAGCAGCCCCGTGTTCAGGAGCAACCGCCTTCCGAGGCGCAGCACCGCTTCAATCGGATCTTCCGCAAGTTCCTCGGTGTGTTCGCAAGCCCCGAGCACCCGTTGGTGGTGTTCCTCGACGACTTGCAGTGGGCGGACCTGGCCAGCCTCAAGCTCCTCCAGCACCTGCTCACGCATCCCGAGACGCCGCCGGTGCTGTTGATCGGCGCCTACCGCGACAACGAGGTCAGCCCTTCTCATCCGCTCTCCCTCATGTTGGAGGAGCTGTACAAGGCCGGTGCACGAATCACGGATCTCCAGTTGGCGCCGCTGAGCCTCGAGGAGGTGCTGCGGCTGGTGGCTGACACGCTGCCGGGGGCTGATGCAGACATCGTCATGCCACTGGCGGCGCTGGCCCGGGAGAAGACGGGCGGCAACCCCTTCTTCCTCCTGCAGCTGCTGCTGACGCTGCACCAAGACGGCCTGCTCACCCGGACCTCCGAGGGCTCGTGGCGCTGGGATGCGGAGGGCGCACGGGCCAAGGCCTACTCGGACAACGTCGTCGACTTCATGGTGGGCAAGCTGCGCCAGCTCCCGTTGAACACGCAGCACCTGTTGCAACTGGCGGCGTGCGTGGGGAACTCGTTCTCGCTGCGCATCCTGCTGCTCACCTCCAATATGTCGGAGACGCTCGAAGTGGAGCAGGGCCTGGAGCCCGCGCTCCAGGAGGGCCTGCTGATGAGCGCCGGCCCGGAGCAGTACCGCTTCCTCCATGACCGCATCCAGCAGGCGGCCCACGCCCTCATCCCCGAGCAGGAGCGCAAGGCGGTCCACCTGCGCATCGGCCGCCTGATGCTGGCGAGCCTGAATGCCGAGGAGGTGCAGGAGAGGATCTTCGATGTCGCCAGCCAGCTCAACGCCGGCGCGGAGCTGATCACCGACCCCGACGAGCGCCACCGCGTCGCGCTCCTGAACGCCGAGGCTGGCTGGAAGGCTCGGGCTTCCACGGCGTTCCGCTCGGCCGCGGACTACCTCGCCACCGCCATCCAGCTCCTGCCTGGAGATCCGTGGGAGACGGTCCACGAGCTGGCGTTCCGGCTTCGCTTCGATCAGGCCGGCTGTGAGTTCATGAACGGCAATGCCGCGGAGGCCCGCCGGCTGGTGCAGGAACTCCTGCCTCGGGCTCGCACCCCCGCGGAGCTGGGGAATGCCTTCCGGCTGAAGAGCGAGCTTCACCTCGCCGCCGGGGAAATCCAGGACTGCATCTCCTGCCTCCTGGAATGCCTGGCGCGGCTCGGCATGCCGATATCCGCTCACCCCTCCTGGGAAGAGGTGGTGGCCGCCCAGGAAGAGGTCCAGGCCCTGCTGGGAGATCGCCCCATCGAGAGTCTTCTCGAACTGCCGCTCATGACCGATCCGGACCGGGAGGCGGTGCTGAACGTCCTGGCGTCCCTGTTCACGCCCTCGCTGTTCACCGATGGGAATCTACTCACCCTGCACCTGTGCCGGATGGTCTCCCTCAGCCTTCGTCATGGCAACGCCGCTGCCGCCGTGCACGGGTACGCATGGTATGGCGTGGTGCTCGGCTCCACCTTCAAGCAGTACCGGGAGGGCTATGCCTTCGGAAAGCTGGCCTGCGATTTCGTCGAGCGCCACGGCTTCCTCTCCTCCCGCGGCAGGGCGCTCTACAGCATGGAGCTCATCAGCTACTGGACCCGGCCGATCTCCCTCTCCCTGGAGCTCGTTCGCGATGCCTTCGATGCCGCGCTCCGGGCCGGCGACTACCAGGTGGCCTGCTATTGCTGCAACCACATCGTCACGAATCGCCTGAGCCTGGGGCACGACCTGGAGGAGGTCTACCAGGAGTCGGTCGCTCGCCTGGACTTCGCGCGCAAGGCAGGCTTCGTGGACGTCAGCCACGTCATTCACCACACCCAGCGCTACGTGCAGCAACTGCGCGGCCTGTCGCCCATTTTCGGCTCGCTCAGCGGGGACGACTTCGACGAAGCGTCCTTCGAAGCCAGGCTGACGCCAGAGCAGATGAGCACCATGCGCTGCTGGTACTGGATCCTCAAGATGCAGGCGCGCTTCCTGTGCGGCGCGTACGCGGAGGCGCGCGAGGCGGGGGCCCGTGCCGCTGAGCTGGCGGCCTCCTCCATCAGTCACATCCAACTGCTGGACCTCCACCTCTTCCGTGCGCTGACGCTGGCCGCCTACCTCGGAGAAATGAGCCCCGAAGAGCAGGGAGTGGCCCTGACGGAGATGCGCAAGCACCACCAGCAACTGGTGGAGTGGGCCAGCTACTGTCCCGAGAATTTCCGCGCGCCCGAGAGGATGGTCGCCGCCGAGCTGGCCCGCGTCCTGGGACGGGAGAAGGAGGCCGAGCGTGCCTATGAGGAGGCCTTCAAGGCCTCCCGCGAGTACGGCTTCGTCCAGCACTCGGCCCTCTCGTGCGAGCTGGCGGCCCGCTACTGGTTCGCTCAGGGGATGACCACCATCGCCGATGCCTATGCGCGCAAGGCCCACGATGCCTGGCTGCGCTGGGGCGCCCACGGCAAGGCCCAGCACCTGCGGGAGGAGTGGCCCCACGTGGATTCCTCCGATGACTCGGAGACCGCGACGGACACGAACACGACGCAGGTCGACGCGCTCACCGTGGTGAAGACCCAGCAGGCCATCTCCGGAGAGATCGTCCTCGAGCAACTGGCGGAGACGCTCCTGCGCGTCGCCATCGAGAACGCGGGGGCTCAGCGCGGAGCCCTGCTGCTGCCGCGTGGCGACAAGCTTTCGGTCGTGGCCATCTCGGGCCAGAGCACCCAGGGATCCTCCGTGGACGCGGACGAGGCCTCACTGCCTTGGACCCTCATCTCCTACGTGCGGCGCGCGCATGAGCAGGTGCTCATCGGGGATGCCTCCCAGCCTCACGCCTTCTCGGGCGATCCCTGGTTCGAGCGGAGTGGGGTCCGCTCCGTGCTGTGCGTGCCGCTGCTGCGCCAGGAGGAGTTCCGCGGGGTGCTCTACCTGGAGAACAGCCTGGCCACCAACGCCTTCACGCCGTCGCGCAGCGCGCTGCTCGGGCACATCGCCACGCAGGCCGCCATCTCCCTGGAGAACGCGCGCCTGTACGCGGAGGTCCAGCGCGCCGAGTCCGCGCTCCGGCGGGTGAATGACGAGCTGGAGAAGCGGGTGGAGGAGCGCACTCGGGAGCTCAAGCAGGCCCAGACGCAGCTGATGGAGACGGCGCGCTCGGCGGGCATGGCCGAGGTGGCCACCAGCGTGCTCCACAACGTGGGCAATGTGCTGACGAGCGCCATCATCAACGTCCAGGTGATGGGCCAGGTGGTGGAGGACTCGCGCACGGGACGGCTGAAGCAGGTGTCCGACATCCTCCAGGAGCACCGCCATTCCCTGTCCCACTTCTTCGCTCACGACAAGCGAGGGGCTCGGCTGCCGGAGTACCTCTCCATCCTCACCGAGGAGCTGCTCCGCGAGCAGGCGATGTTGCGTGAGAGTCTCGAGTCGATGGGGAAACACATCGAGCACATCCGAGCCATCGTCCAGGTCCAGCAGACCTACGCGCGCAGCACGCTCGTCACGGAGGAGTGCGATCTGCCCCAACTGGTGCAGGACGCGCTGAGCATCCAGATGCCCGCCCTCAAGCGCCATGGCATCAACGTCCTCCAGGAGCTTGCCCCGATGGCGTCGCGGGTCCAGCTGGACAAGCACAAGGTGCTGCAGATCCTCATCAACCTGATCAGCAACGCCAAGAACGCCATGATGAACCTGCCCGAGGGGCAGCGCTACCTGCACGTGCGGCTGGAGGTCCGGGGCGGCGTGGCGCGCATCCAGGTGTTGGACAACGGCACAGGCTTCGCGCCGGAGATCCGGGAGCGGCTCTTCACACAGGGGTTCACCACCCGTGAGGGAGGGCATGGACTCGGCCTGCATTCGAGTGCGCTGGCGGCTCACATGCTGGGGGGGACGCTCTCACTGGAGAGCGAGGGACCGGGCAAGGGCGCTACGGCCACCCTGGAGCTGCCGCTGTCCGGCTCCGGTGAGAAGTTGGAGCCCCATCCAGGCTGAGCCGCCCCCAACACGGCGGGCGCGCTCCATGCTCTACTGGAGCTCCCGAGCCCCTTGCCATCTGAGCAGGCCCCCTAACATGGTTTTCCATCAGCGCATCGCGACGAAGCTGCTCGGCGCCCTGTGTGCCGTCATCGCCGTGGCTCTCGCCATCCTGGTCTTCACCGTCAACTACCGGCTGTCCGCCGTCGCCGAGGCGCGGGTGACGGCGAATGCCAAGGATCTGGCCACGTACCAAGCCATCCTGCTCAAGAACCGGCTCGATGGGGCCATGCTCCCCGTGAGGACGATTGCGCAGGTGTTCGCCTCGCAGAAGGCAGTGGGCGCCACCGACCGGCGCCACGCGGACATGCTGCTCAGGAAGGCCGTGGAAGGAAACCCGGAGCTGCTCGGCTTCTGGACGGTGTGGGAGCCGAATGCGTTCGACGGGCGCGATGCGAGCTTCGTGAACACGCCCGGGACGGATGCGACGGGGCGTTACATCCCCTACTGGCACCGAGGCGCCGGAGACCTCATGGTCGAGCCCAGCGTCGGCTATCAGGGCGAGACCCTGGGCGGCGAGAGCGACTTCTACCTGGTGCCGAAGAGGACCGGACAGGAGATCATCCTGAACCCGCTCCACTACACCGTGGCCGGCACGCCGACGCTGCTCACCGCCGCCATCGCGCCCATCATGCTCGATGGCAAGTTCCTCGGGGTGGTGGGGGCCGATCTGACGCTCGAGCACATCCATCAGGAGGTCTCGAAGATCCGCCCCTTCGACACGGGATATGCGCTGCTGGTGTCGAACAATGCCGAGTTCGTCTCCCACCCGTCGGCGGAGTTGCTCGGAAAGCCGCTCGGCGACTCGCAGATCGACCAGGTGGTGAAGTCCACGCTCGCCAACGGCCAACTGTCCTCTGGCCGGGTCTACTCCGAGCTGCTCCACGAAGATGCGATTGAAGCGGTGGTTCCCTTTCAAGTGGGAAACACCACGACGCCGTGGGCGCTCGCCGTGATCCTGCCCATCGACCAGGTGCTTGGTCCGGCCCGTGGGTTGAGCGATTTCATCAGCAAGATGGGGCTGCTCACGCTCGGGGTGCTCGCCATCTCCGTCATCATCCTGGGACGGCGCATCACGAAGCCGCTGGGGCAGATCTCCCATGTGGCCACGCGCATCGCGGAGGGCGATCTCACCGCGAAGCTCGATTACCAATCCACCGACGAGGTCGGCGTCCTGGCGGATGCGTTCCGGGCGATGCAGCACCGGCTGGCGCAAGTGATTGGCGAGGTACGTACAGGGGCGAGCACTCTCTCTTCGGCGTCCGCGCAGTTGTCGACGATGTCCCAGTCCCTCTCCACGGGTACGAGCGAGCAGGCCACGACCGCGGAGGAGGTGTCGTCGAACCTCCATCAGATGAGTGCCTCCATCGCCCAGAACGCCAACAGCAGCCGCCGTGTCGAGTCGCTCGCGCTCCAGGGCTCCTCGGATATCGAGGCCTGCACGCGGGCTGCCTCCGAGACCCTCGAGGCGATGAGCCAGATTGCCGAGCGCATCTCCGTCATCGATGACATCGCGTACCAGACGAACCTCCTGGCGCTGAATGCGGCCATCGAGGCGGCGCGGGCGGGTGAGCATGGGAGAGGGTTCGCGGTGGTCGCGGCCGAGGTCCGCAAGCTGGCGGAGGGAAGCCAGTCCTCAGCGAAGCAGATCGTCGAGCTGACCACGAAGAGCGTGAAGGTCGCCGAGCGCGCGGGAAAGCTGCTGCGCGAGCTCGTGCCCTCCATCGGGACGACGGCCCAGTTGGTGAGGGAAGTCTCCGCCGTGTCGAACGAGCAATCCTCGGGGGTAGGCCAGATCAACCATGCGATGCGCAGCCTGAACCTGGCGACGCAGAGGAATGCCTCGGCGGCCGAGGAGCTGTCGAGCATGGCGGAAGAGATGGCGTCCCAGTCCGAGAGCCTGTTGCAGTTGATGGGCTTCTTCCGTGTGGCTGAGTCGGCCAGAGTGGCCATGGTCGACCCCGTGCGGCAGCCTGGTGAGAGGCTCACGGGGACGCATCGCCGGTGACGTGAGGTTTCTTGTCTGGGCGGGCTCGCACGTAGCGTAGGGGGGAGGATGATGACAACCGCTCAGTTGGTGGAGCAATTGAAGGCGCTCGGCGTGCGTCCGGGCGGTGTCCTGCTCGTCCACACGTCGTTCAAGGCCGTTCGTCCCGTCGAGGGCGGTCCGCTGGGGCTGATTGAAGCCTTGCGAACCGCACTCGGCCCCCAGGGCACCCTGGTGATGCCCACGATGACCGACGGCGAGACCGTGTTCGATCCCAGGTCCACGCCCACGGCGGACATGGGCATCACCGCCGAACTCTTCTGGCGGCAGCCTGGCGTCGTGCGGAGCACTCATCCCGGAGGCTCGTTCGCCGCCCAGGGCCCGCACGCCGAGGAGATCTGCCGCCCGCAGCCCCTCTCGCCGCCTCACGGCCCGGACAGCCCCGTGGGCCGGGTCCACGACCTCGACGGGCAGGTGTTGCTCCTCGGTGTGACACACAGCGAGGACACCACCCTCCACATGGCTGAGGCGGTAGCCCACGTGCCGTACTCGGTCTCGCATCCCTGTGTCGTCGAGGCCGACGGAGTCGCGCGCACGGAGATGATCGCGGAGACGGACCACTGCTGTACGGGGTTCCGCCGCGCGGATGAATGGCTGCTGTCGCGCGGTCTTCAGAGGATGGGCAAGGTGGGGAACGCAGAGGCCCGTCTGTGCAACTCCCGGGATGTTGTCGCGGTCGCGGTCGAACACCTTGCCGCGGATCCGCTCATCTTCCTCTGCCCTGTGTCCGCAGGCTGCGAGGAGTGCAATCTGGCGCGCGCGAGCGTCCAGTGAGGTTCAGGCGCTGATGCGGTGGGGGCTTCACTCGTAGCGCAGCGCTTCCACCGGATCCAGGTTCGCCGCGCGCGCCGCTGGCCAGATGCCGAACAGCAGGCCCACCACCGCCGCGAAGGCTACGCCCGCCACCACCGTGAGCGGCTGCACGTCCGCGGCCAGCGGCGTGATGAGCGACACCACCTTCGCTGTCCCCAAGCCCACGGCCGTCCCGATGCCACCTCCCATCGCGGACACCACCGAGGCCTCCATGAGGAACTGCAGCACGATGGTCTGCTTGCGCGCCCCAAGTGCCCTGCGGATGCCGATCTCCCGTGTCCGTTCGCGCACCGACACCAGCATGATGTTCATGATGCCGATGCCGCCCACCAGCAGGGTGATGAGCCCCACCCCTGTGGCCACCGCGTAGAGCGCTCCCGTGAGCTGGTCGTACGTCTTCGCGATCATGTCCGGCCGATTGATGGCGAAGTCATCCGGTGTCCCAGGAGGCGTGCCGCGCGCGCGCCGCAGGATGCCTACCAGCTGATCCTCCGCCCGCTTCACGTCACTGGCGCTCGTCACGGCCAGCGCGATGGTGAACGGACGCTGCTTGCCGAACCGCGCGTAGAACGTCTTGAAAGGGATCAGCACGACCAGGTCCTGGTTCTGGTCCACCAGCTTGCCCTTGCGCGCCAGTGTGCCCACCACCTTGAACGGGGAACCCTCGATGCGGATCGTCTGCCCCAGCGGATCGATGCCCGGAAAGAGTCCCTGCGCCACCTCCGAGCCCAGCACCGCCACCGAGCGCGTCGTCTCGTTGTCCGAGTCCGCCAGGAAACGCCCCTGGATCACCTCGAACCCCGAGATGCTCAGGTACTCGTCCGTCACTCCATCCACTCGCACCGCGGACAGCTGCTCCTGTCCATGCGCCACATCCGCGTTGCGTGACACCATGGGCGAGAGAGCCGTGAGGTAGGTCGACTGCGCGCGGATCTGGTCCACGTGCGCCATCGTGAAGTTCTTGCGGTTGCGGTAGATCCACCAGTCCCCGTTGAAGCCCCAGGGAAACTTCGCGATGTAGAGCGTGTTGGCGCCCATCGTGGACAGCTGGCGCTCGAAGGTCGAGTTCATCCCCTGGATGATTCCGATGATGGCCAGCAGCGTCGCCACGCCCACGCCAATGCCCACCGTCGTGAGCACCGTGCGCATCCGGTTCGCCTTCAGCGAGAAGAGCGCGATGCGCGCGCCCTCCAGGATGTCGACGCGGAAGCTCTTCATGCGCCACGCGGCGGCTCGAAGGAGAGGAGGGATGGAGTGCGTGCCGGTTCGGCCAGCCGCAGCAGCGCATAGCCGATGCCCGCCAGTCCCGACATGAGGCCCGGCGTCTCCACGCCCGCAGGCACTCCGCAGAGCACGCCCACCCTGTCGAGGCTGTCGACGATGCTCGCCGCGAGCCTGTCTCGCTCGCGCGCCAGCTCCGGATTCGCCAGCGCCTGCGCGGCGAGCACCAGCACCTCCAGGTTGCCGAAGTCGCCGTGGCACAGGCAGTGGTTGCCGCCGAAGCCTCGCGCTTGCGTGGTCTCCACCGCCACCCGGAGCTCCTCTCGAACCTCCGGTGTATCCAGGTACGGTAACGAGAGCACTCGTCCCAGCCCCACTCCGGGGGCTCCGTGGCAGAGCGCCGTCATGAAGCCTCCCTCCGCCGGAGTGGCCCGGAGGTCCTTCCAGTTGCGCTGCTCGGGGGAGAACTCGGCGCGTTCGTAGGCGAGGGCACGAAGCGCCGCCTCCCGGAAGCGGGTGTCGCCCGTCTCGGCGCCGAGCGCGAACAGGCTCCAGGCGATGCCGGCGGCTCCGTGCGAGAAGCCCGTCAACGGTCGAGGCCCCAGGGGCGTCACCCAGCCCAGGCCGTGCTCGGTGCTCTGTGCCGCGGCCAGGAGCCGCTCTCCACACTGGACAGCTACCGCGAGCGCACGAGGTGAGGGGCGACAGCGGTGCAACTCCAGCATCAGCGCGATACAGCCTGCTGCTCCCGTGAAGACATCGAAGCGCGTGTCCTCGGTGATGCGAGCGCCCAACCGGGGCAGCAGCGCTTCGGCCTCGTCCCACAGCGCGGGCTGGTCCCAGAGCGCTCCCAGGTGCACCAGGGCATGGATGACGCCCAACTCACCGGTGGCACCCACCTGGCGCGGGGTGAAGGAGGCATTGCCTACCCGGCGGCGCACCGTGGCCAGCGTCTCGCGCGCCAGCGCCGTGTGCCGTGGCTGACCCGTGAGATGCCCCAGATAGGCCAGGAAGAGCATGATGCCGGACAGCCCGCTGTACAGGTCCACGTCCAGAGGGTTGAGTGTCCAGTAGCGCTCGCCCACCGGCATGAGGCCGAGCCACGAGGCGTCTCCCTGGCCTCGGAAGGCCAGCTCCGCGAGCCGATCTCCCAGGGCGTTCGCCTTCTCCAGCAGGCGCTCACGGGAGAGAGGCTCGCGTGGCGCTTCGAGCTCGTAGCGCGGCATCCGCCCACCACCCGCCAGCACCGACAGCGAGGTGAAGGACGCCCGGATGAACCACAGCTGCCGGGTCAGCCCTTCCTCCGAGAACCGGCGGAGCCGATCGCGCGAGAGCTCCAGGCCCGAGCGCGGGAAGAACCCCGCGAGCTTCTGGCCCGCGCTGCTCCACACGTCACACGAGTTCGGCCGCGAACCGAAGAAGGGCACGTCATTGCGCCACAGGTCCTCGCGCTCGTGGGAGATCAGCGGCTCGGTGTAGGGGATCTGATCCATCGTCCCCCAGAGCCGATCCAGGAAGCGATCCAGATCCAGCCCGTCCCGCAGGTGATCCGGGTGGGTGCTCTCTCTCTCGAGCAGGTGGTAGAAGTACGTCGGCCGCAGGATGACGCGCGTCTCGTCCTGGGCGAACCGCTCGAGCGGACCGTCGGAGGCAATCAGCGCCTCGCGGTTCGCGAGCAGCAGCCGGTACATCCGCGCGAAACCCTCCTGGAAGGGCTCGTTGAAGTCCAGGACGCTGACGTCCTGGCCGTTCAACGTGGGCCGGTTGGCACTCGCCGTCACCTCCACGCGCTGGCGGGTGATGCGCATCTCGTCCGTGCCCGTCCCCGTCCAGATCTGCGCGGCGCGCGGGGTGAGCTGCCCTCCCGTAGAGCCGAGCGCGCTGAAGTCGATGCCTTCCGAGCCTTCCTCCGCCCAGCCGCGCCGGGGCAGCAACCCCATGCGCATCACCGAGTCCGCCTTTGCTCGCGAGGCCAGATCGTCCGCGCCCCGCACCTCGCCCACCGCGAAGTGCGGGTGGAAGAGGGACTCCAGATCCACCAGGCAGGGATCCTCCCCTACGGCGATGATGTTCTCGAAGTGGACGTCCGTCGCCTCGAGCGCGTACGTCAACGCCAGCAGGCCGCCCAGCCGCGCGTAGAAGCGCGTCACCTCCTCGCGCGTGGTGCAGGCCCGCTGCTCCACGAACTCCACCCAACCGTGGGTCCCCCGGTCGATGGCGCTCAGCGCGCGCAAGGGTGGGGTGGCGCCTCGTGCGTTGAGCCACTCGACCAGTTGATGGAAGTGGACGTCCACCGCCAGCGAGCGGGGCTTGTAGACGACGCGCAGCCCCGAGGCGAAGCCGAGGATGGCCACCGCCCGGCCTCCCTTGTGAGCATCGCCCACCCCCAGGTTGCAGGCGCTCAGGCGGTCCGGCTCGTGCGTCTGTCCGAGGCGCTCGCGGATCAGCTCGCGATCGGCGGCCAGCCGCTCCAGCATCTCCTGGCAGGTGGCGAGCCAGCCATCCGCGGTGATGACGAGCCTGCGCGCCAGGACGGGGTACTCGGCGAAGAGGGCCAGTGCCACCTCGGGCTGGCGGAGGCTCTGGGCGAAGCTTCGGAACCGTTCCTCGGCGCTGTTTCCCTGGAGCCGACCCTCCTCTCGTGCGACGTTCAGCTCCAGCACCAGCGTGCGCGAGATCAGCAGGAGCAGCCGTTTGCCCAGGTAGGGCACGCACAGGTCCGCCGCGCCCTCGGGCTCGAAGGGAGCCGCCGGATAGCGAGCCACCACTGGCTTCAGCGCTTCCACCAGGCGGGTCCGCATCTCGACCATGAGCGGCTCGACGAGCACCGCGAAGGTGGCCGTCGCTTGAGACATCCCCGGCATCATCCGAGCCAGCCGTGCCTCGTCAGCGGCGGTATTCGCGGCGAGCCGCGTCAGCCGCTGTTGCCACTCGGGAGCTGGTCCGTGGCGAGCTACGAGTGTCTCCGCGGGCTCCCCGAGGAGCCGCAGCAGCTGTTCCTCGGTCAGCCCGTCCAGCGCGAGCCTCTTCGCGAAGACGTCATTGCGATCCAGCGGGGGCCTGGCGCGCCACCGGGCGAGTCGGCGCGCGGCTCGGGTAGCATCTCCCTGGACTTCGGCCGGTGTTCCCGGAGGCAGCTCGGCCAGGCGTCGGGCCCGCTCCAACAAGCTGGTGCCCTTGTGCCAACCCTGGTTCTCCGCGCTCGTCCCCTCCACGGCCTCAGTTGCCCCAGGGAGCGTTGTCATCGAGCACGTATCCTTGCTTGGCCTCGTTGTAGGACAGCCAGCGGTGCAGGTTCTCCAGGTAGATCTTCGCCTCCAGCGCGCGGCCCGGCTGGTGGGCGACCTTGAGGTGGCTCAGCCGCCGCACGAAGAGGCTCATGGCCTTGGCACCCAGCTCGCGCGAGGCGCGGCGCAGCCCCTCTGGCCACTCGTCCTCCGGCTTGTTTCGCTGCGGCGTGTAGCCCACCCACGATAGGGCCGCGCTTGCCTTCTCGGGCCTCGCCAGCCCGCGCTCCACGAGGTACCCGAGCAGCGTCTCCCAAAAGGGCCGGCTCGGGCCAAAGGGCTTGTCGATGAAGAACTCGAAGCCCACCTTCGGTCCCACGCTCTCGCCCACGTCGATGTCCAGAGTGATCCGCTCCGCCAGCTCCGGCATTCGCCCGAGCTGAGCCTTTATTTCGGAGAGCTGGCCGGGCCAGCCGATGCGCTCCAGGTAGGTCAACCACTGAGGCAGCGTCGCACCCGACAGACACAGGCGCAGAGGAGAGGTGCCTCGCGGGAACATGACGCCCACCGCGTACGCTCGCGCCGTCTCCGGCAGGGCCTCGTAGCAGGCGGCGAGCCGCCGACGGATGCCCGCGGGCAGCCTGTCCCCGAGCAGCAGATCCAGCCCCTGCTCTGCCAGGCTCTGGCTGTGTCGCACGGAGCGGGCAAAGTCCACGAAGACGCAGGGGGTGGGCACCTCCGCCGCGGACTGCTCCAGATCAAACTCGAGAAAGACGTCCATCACCCCCGTGCTCAGCGCGCCTCCGGGCATGCGCCACTCGCGGCACAGGTTCTCCAGCGCCTGCCACGTGGGATGCTTCCGGGCCGCCTCCGGCAGCGTGGGTGGTGCATCGCCCAGCCCCAGCAGGGCATCACAGCTCCCATCCGTCAGCAGGAGGCGCGGCAGCAGATCCACGCGAGGAAGGGCCGAGTCCAGGCGGCATTCGAACTGGAAGCCCAGCACGGCTGGCAGCATGCGCGCGATGCGCCGCAGATCCCCTCGCGCTTCCTCCGAGGCGAGCCGCTTGTCGAGATGGGAGTCCACCAGGTTGAGGTTTACTTCCATTGACTCGCGCATGGCGGGAATGGGGTGGCGAAACGGGCTGGGGACAGCATGCAGCCCGCTCGCCGGGGGTTCATCGATTGGGGACTTCAGGGACGACTAGAACTGCTCCGCGGAGTTACAGGAGCTCCAGCAGCAGGAGTCCAGCTGCTCGGAGGCACCACCGGAGATCAGGCTGTCCAGAGCTTCGTCGGTCAGCTCCACAATGCCGGCCGGGTTCGCCGGCAGCTGGGCGCGCTCCGCCTCGGTCAGCGACAGACGAAAATCCTCATCCTTCCAAGCCTGAATGGTCTTCTTCATTGTGTTCTGCTCCTTTGTTTCTCCGCTGCCTGGCCTTTCCAGGAGGGGAGCTTCGCGGCGTCAGGCCCGTGCCTCTCGCTCGGGCCCGGACGCCATATCCTTTTCGCCCCTCGCCTCACGCGGAGGGATGGGGGCCACATCCGCCGCCTGGCCTCGGGCCAGCGCGGCATACAGTCCGTTCTTCTCCATGAGCGTGTCGTGCGTGCCCTGCTCGACGACGCGCCCTTGATCCAGCACGAGGATGAGGTCGGCGTTGCGCACGGTGCTGAGCCGGTGCGCGATGATGATACGCGTGCACGACAGCCGGCTGAGGTGCGCGTCCACCTGCGCCTCGGTGGCGGTGTCCAGGTGGCTGGTGGCCTCGTCCAGCAACAGCAGGGAGGGGCGGGTGGCCAGGGCGCGTGCCAGGGCCAGACGCTGGCGCTGTCCGCCCGAGAGCCCCGCGCCACCTTCGCCCACCCACGTCTCGTAGCGCATGGGCATCCGGAGGACTTCTTCCTCCAGCGCCGCCAGCCGCACGGCTTCCTCGATCTGGGCCAGGGAGAGCCCCGGCGCGTTGAGTGACACGTTCTCCCGGAGCGAGCCACTGAAGAGCAGTGGCTCCTGCATCACCACGCCGAACTGGGCGCGCACCTGGCGCACGTCCAGCTCCTTGAGCGGCATGCCGTCGAAGAGGATGCGCCCCTCGGTGGGATCGAGCAGGCCGAGCACGAGGCTGCCCAGGGTGCTCTTGCCGGAGCCGCTGCGGCCCACCACCGCCACCTTTTGTCCCGGCTCGATGGTGAGCGAGAGCCCCTGGAGTACCGGTGCGCTGCCTCGCCCGTAGCGGTAGCCCACGTTCTCCAGGTGGATGTGCCCGCGCAGCCTGGGAGCCGGTCGCGCCTCTACTGGCTGGGGCTCGGGCTCCGCCTCGAGCACGTCCAGCAGGCGCGCGAGGTGGGCTCCCGTCAGGTGCAGCTGCTGCCAGGTGGTGACCAGCTGGGCCAGCGGAGTGAGCACCGCGACGGCCACGGCGTTGAGTGCCAGCATGGTGCCCAGCCCCATCTTCCCGTCCAGCACCTGCAGGGCGCCCACCCACAGCAGGGCCAACGGCGCGAAGGTGCGCAGCGTGCCCAGCGCCGCGTTGATGAAGGCCGTCAGGTGGCCGCGCTCCAACGAGTTGTCCAGCTGCCGGTGGAACAGCGAGGACCAGAAGCGCAGCGTCATGTCCTCCGCCGCGGAGGCCTTCACCACCGCCATGCCCTTGAAGGCCTGCACGGTGAAGCTCTGGAACTCGGCCTCGGTGGTGAGGCCGCGCTGCATCAGCTCGCGCATCCGCCGGGCCGTTGCCAGCACCAGCAGCAACTGCAGCAGTCCCAGCCCGAGCGCCAGCGCGCCGAAGAGCGGCGCCTGGGCGAAGAGGATGGCCAGGTACGTCACCATGAGCGCGCCATCCAGCACGGTGGTCAGCGTCTGGTTGGCCAGCACCTCGCGGATCATCCCCGTGCTGCTCAGCCGCGCGAGCAGATCGCCGCTGGTGCGCTGCATGAAGAAGCGGAAGGGCAGCTTCAGCAGGTGGCCCAGCATGCCCAGCACCAACTGCTCGTCAAAGCGCCCCTTGAGGGACACCAGCAGCACGTTGCGCAGGTAGCCCGTCACCGCCTGGGAGACGGCCACGGCCACCATGCCCACGCCCAGCACAGCCATCAGGCTGGCGCCGCGCAGTGGCAGTACATGGTCGACCAGCACCTTGGTCAGCAGCGGCACCGCCAGCCCCAGCACCTGCAGCAGCAGCGAGGCCGCCAGCACCTGGAACGCCAGGCTCTTCACCGCCGGGATGCGCAGCAGCGGGCGCAGGAACGAGCCCCACGGCGAAGGCAGACTCCCTCCGCGCACGAACTGGGGGCCGAGCTCGAACGTCAGCACCACGCCCGTGAAGCCCTCGCTGAACTCCTGGGCCGAGACGTGGCGACGCCCCACCATCGGATCGAAGAGGTCCACCCCCTTCGGGGAACAGCGCTCGATCACGACGAAGTGGTTGAAGCGCCAGTGGGCGATGGCCGGCAGCGGCAGCTGCCCCAGGTTCTCGGGGTTGGTGGAGAAGGCCTTGGCCCGCATGCCCAGCTCGGCCGCCGCCTCCACGAACATGCGCGGCCGGACTCCGTCCCGGCTTACGCCCAGGCGCTCCCGGCAGTCCGCCACGGAGGTGGGCCGCCCGTAGTACGCGAGGATCCGCGCCAGGCACGCCGCGCCGCACTCCGTCGCCGTGGCCTGCAGCACCAGCGGCAGTCGGGGCGGGAAGAGCCGTCGCCACAGGCTCCTCGCTTCAGTATGGGGGGCGCGTCCGGACTCGGCCACGGCTCACCCCTCCAGGAACTGCGCGAGGACAGGAACATGCGCGAGGAGGCGCTGCTGGCCCACCTCCACATCGACTCGGAAGCTGCTGCCGAGCCAGGACTCCGCGGAGAGCCCGGTCTGCGGCGGAACGAACACGGCGAAGGCATACGAGGCCGGTACGCTCGGGGCCTGCCCAGAGCCGCTCTTGAGTCCGAAGCGCTCCGCCGCCACCTCCGGGCTGAGCACGGACGGCGACACCTCTCGAAGGCGGCTCTCCACGCGCACGCCGCTCCCGCCCACGTCCACGAGGATCCGCTGCCCGGCTGCCAGCTTCGCGCGTGCCTCCGGAGGGAAGAAAGCCACCAGCACGAGCCCTTCCTCGGTAGCTCCTGGAACTCGCGCCGCAGGGATGATCACCGCTGTGCCCGGCACGTGCACGGGGACGGGAACCGCGGTCAGCGCCAGGCCGAAGAGGACGGTCGCCAGTGACGCGGCCCAGAGCACCGTAAGCTTCCGGGGGGACATGAACTGGGGGGCTCGCGTGAACTCACGCGCCTTCCGGTGAGCCGTGATGGCTTCAGGTCGATACACGACCTGATTGCCAGCAGGCACGCCACTCTCGGATGGCCCCTCGCTCATGGGTGAAACATCCCTCCCCGGGGTTCACAACCTGAACGTCACAGCAAGTTGAATAATACGTGAAGAATGAAAAAAATGGGAATGGGTAATAAAAAATTATTCTTGAAAGGTAAGCCGTTCCCGTGAAAGCGGAATTCAAAGGACGGAGACACCTCAGGGGGAGGGCGCGGCTCCGAGCTCGAACTCGATGAAGCCGGGGTTGAGGATGCCTAAGGGATCGTACGTACGCTTGATGCGGTTGACGGTGGTCCAGGCGTCCCCGAAGTGCATCTTCCAACGCACCTGGTCAAAGTGAACCCATGTTCCCAGGTGGCGCCGGCCGCCTGCCTCCATGGATGCGTCGCTCAGCTTGCTCATCACCGCCATCATGATGGGGAGGCTGGAGCTGGCGGCAGTGGGGCAGATGCTGATCAGCGCCATCATCTCTTCCTGCGGCAGCTGGAGCGTGGGGATGCGAGCGACCTTCCGAAGCGCGGGCCACACGTGGATGGGGCCGTGGGTGCCGCCGAGCGCGGTGGGAGGCACGCGCCGGAAGCACATCTCCAGGAACGGCTGGAAGCGGGACCAGGGCAGGAAGGTGACCATCCACGGGTAGGCCTCGCCCGGGAGCGGGTTCTTCACGGGGGTGCTGTCCTGCATGAGGAAGGTGCTGGTGGGCTCGTCCAGGGTGGAGACGTGGCGGTTGAAGCGCAGGCCCGCGAGCAGCCGCTGATCATCGATCCGGCTGGGATCAGTAGTCTCCACGGAGGCGCGGATGGTGCCCGTCCACCGGATCCCCTGGCCGTCGGGCTTCTGGTGGAGCGCGCAGTCGAGGTAGTCGGCCACCTCTCCGGCGCCGAGGGTCCGGTTGTCCTCTATGTAGGCCGTGAGATCGTCGTACTCGAGGACGTACGTCCTCACGATGGGCTGGTAGCGGCGGAGCCGGTGGCGGACCTCCGTCATGAGCCCGAACTGCCCCATGCCACCAAGCACATGGTTGAAGAGGTCCGGCTCCTGGTCGCGGCTACAGCGCACTCGCTCGCCGGTGCCGGTGACGACCTCTAACTCCACGCAGTTGTCGATCTGCGCTCCGTAGCGTGACGAGGAGATACCCCAGCCACAGGCGGAGTGGGTGCCTCCCACGGAGGTGTATGGGTAGCCCGTGAGCACGGGCGGCGCGAGCCCCTGTGCGGTGGAGGCTTCGGCGACTTCGCGCCAGAGCGCTCCGGGCTGTGAGACGAAGGTCTGCGCGTCCGGAGTGATGGGCTCGATGCGGCGCAGCTCCCTCATGTCGATGACGATGCCGTGCTCGTTCAATGTCTGGCCGCGCATGGAATGCCCGATGGCGCGGGAGGACACGGGAATGCTCTGGGCGTGGGCGTAGCGGACGACTTGCGCTACATCCTCGGCGTGGCGGGGGAGGACGACGGCGGCGGGTGTCCGCTGGACGATGCGACCGAAGTCCTGCGAGTAGCGCTCCAGGACTTCCGGGGCCTGCGTCACTTCGCCCTCGACCACGCGCTGAAGATCCTTGAGGAGGCTGGCGCGAGGTGTCTCCGGCATCATGTCTCTCCCTGAGCAGGTGTGCTCGGGACGCTACTGATGCGGGGGGGCCAGGGAAAGGGCTCCCCTGTACGGTGAGGGAAAACCGGAGAGGCTGGGCTCATGGATCCGAAGAGGCGGGCTGCCGAGGAGCGTCGTAGGAGGCGTAGTAGCAGCGGTCCTCGTGGTCGAACATGGTCGGGCCGCACGGTGGCCTTTCCTCGGCTCCTACGATGACCCAGCATCCGCCGTTGATGGATCGCTCCCCTCGCGCTGAGCAAGGAGGTTTGCGCTGCCCGGGGTACGGCTGCTTGGGCATGGGGCGCCCCAGTGCACTGGGGGGCACGCCGACTCGTGGGAAGTTCTGCGTGGACGCCAAGGCTTCATCTCCGACACCGGCGTCAGGTGCTTCCACGGGGGGGGCGTGCGACTCCTCGACGAGAGGAGGCAGGTCCACGGAATGGTTTTCTCCCGAAGGCCACAACTTCAGAACCGTCAGCGGGAGGAGTCCGCCCGCAAGGGCCGCGCTGGCCCAGGTGAACCACAGGAATGTGGCTCGGGTGACCCGGCGCCTGTTCGGAGACGGGCGCGGATGGCTGGGCCGGCGGGGAGGCTCTGAGCTCGAGGAGAAGTGCGGTGCCCCTCTCTCTGTCCGGGTGGCTGCCAACGTGAGACGGATGGGCTTGTCCGCATCCGGGCCTGCCCGTTGCTCCGCTTGCTCCAGGGCCTGGGCGATCTCCGCGGCAGTGCCTCGGGCATCGCACGCCTCGGACAGCAGGCGGAGGATGATGGACTCCAGCTCTGGCGCCACGGTGGCAAGTTCGCGGGGAGGCACGAGCTTCCCAGGTGCTTCGTCGTCCTCGGTGACGGGAGGAAGATAGGTTCCTGTCACGAGCCGGTAGGCCGTGACGCCCAGGGCGTACAGGTCATCAGATGGACGAGAGTGCCAGCGGGCCTCGGCATCCCTGCGGAAGTGCCACATGAAACGCAGCAACTCTGGAGCGCGGTAGGGCGTCGTGCCCGGAGGGGCGGCAGTGTCCGTGAGGGGGCGAGCTCCGGGCAGCCAGGACGCACCGAAGTCCACCAGCACGGCGCGGCCCTCGGGGGTGACGCGGACGTTGTCCCCTTTCACATCCCGGTGAAAGGCGCCCTCGGCATGCACTGCCTCGATGCTTCGGGCCACCTGCGCGAGCATCCGGAGGACTTCACGGGAGGAGCGCGGCTGTTCCCTGAACCATTCGTACAGGGTGGAGCCCTCCACCCACTCCATCACCACATAGGGGTAGCGGTCTCCTTCTGGAGACGTCCAGAGCCCGGAGTCCTCGTAGCGGGGCACGCCTGGATGCTGCACACGCTGGAGCAGCGCTGCCTCCCGCTCGAAGCGGGGATCTCCCACCTGCCTGGCCAACTTCAAGGCCACCGAGGGGGACTCCGGATGGTCAGCGCGTTGTGCGCGGAACACCACGCCGTGGCTGCCCGAGTCCACGCGCGCGAGCACCCGCCACGGGCCCACCATCAAGGCCTGCGTGGAAGCAGGCGACGCAAAGACTGTCTGCAGGGAGTCGCTCAGGGGTTCACCTCCGGAAGGTGGAGTTGAACGATACCCTACCGGATGGGTGACGTGGCAGGAACCCGCTTCAACAGGTTGTGTACATGAACACAGGAATCCCTGGGGCCTGAGTCGGAATTCCCGGTGAGACGGGGCGCCGCGCCGGGCGGCGATGAAACGAACCTGTCTGCTAAGCATACAGGTTGGCTCGGACTGCGCCCGGAAGGGGGCCCTCCTTCGGGACCGCAGGTGGGCTGTCCGGCTCTTCGCGGCCTTGTCCTCGGGCTACTCGCTCCGCAGCGCTACCAGCGGATCCACGCGCGTGGCCCGGTGGGCAGGCAGCCATGTGGCCAGCAACGTGACACCCATCACCAGCAGCGCCAGCGCGCCAAAAGTCACCGGATCCGTGGCGCTCACCTCGAAGAGCAGGCTCCCCATGGCGCGAGTGGTGGCCCAGGCTCCCAGCAGCCCCAGTCCCACGCCCGAGAGCGACAGCCGCATGCCCTGTCCCACCACCAACCGCAACACATCCGTCGGCCGCGCACCCAGAGCCATACGGATGCCAATCTCCTGCGTCCGCTGCCGGGCCATGTACGCAATCACTCCGTACAGCCCCACTCCCGCCAGCAGCAGCGAGAGGCCCGCGAACAGCGCTACCAGCAACGACACGAAGCGCGGGCGGGCCGTGGCCGTCATGAGGACCTGCTCCATGGGCCGCACGTCCGCGATGGGCAGCTCCGAGTCCAGCGCTCCCACCGCCGAGCGCAGCGCCGGCACCAGCGCCGTGGGTTCCCCCTCCGTCCGCGCGACGAAGGACATGAAGAAGAAGGTCTTCTGCGCCGCCGGCACATACACCTCCGGCCGGGCCTGCTCCGTGGGGCCTCGGTGCCGCACGTCCCCCACCAACCCCACCACCGTGTGCCACGGTTGATCCTGCCCACCCAGTTGCACGCGCTGACCTACCGGGTCCCTTCCAGGCCAGAAGCGGCGGGCCGCCGTCTCGTTGACGAGCATGACCTGCGGCGCGTCCGCGGTGTCCGTGGCCGTGACGTCCCGGCCCGCGCGCAGCGGGATGCCCAGGGTCCGCAGGTAGTCCGGGGTGATGACCTGGTGGCCCGCGCCCCGGCGCTCGTCAGGCCCATCCCCTTCGAGGAACACGGACGTCCCGATGTCGGCACCACCGAGGGGCAGGTCCGAGATGCCTCCCACGCTGCGGACCCCGGGAAGCGAGGCCACCCGCTCCCGCAGTTGCTCGAAGAACGCGGCCTGCTGACGCTGCTCCGGGTACTTGCCCGCCGGCAGCGCCACCTTCCATGTGAGCACATGGTCCGCCTGGAAGCCGGGCTCCACGGACTGCAGACGCCACAGGCTGCGCAGCAGCAGCCCGGCGCCGATGAGCAGCACCACCGCCAGTGCCACCTCGCCCACCACCAACACGCTGCGCGAACGGTTGCGCGCCGCCGTCAGCTTCCCGCCAGCGGACTGCCGCAGCACTCCGCTCAGGTCAGGCGCCGCGAAATGGAGCGCTGGCACCAGGCCGAAGAGCACTCCCGTGCCCAGGGACACGCACAGCGTGAAGGCCAGCACCCGCCCATCCAGGTGGATTTCGCCCACCCTGGGCAGCTCCGGTGGTACCAGCGCGAGCAGTCCATCCAGGCCCCACAGCGCCAGCAGCAGCCCCAGCGCTCCGGCTCCCAGCGAGAGCAACACGCTCTCCACCAGGAGCTGCCGCATCAGCCGGCCCCGCTGTGCTCCCAGCGCCACCCGCACCGCGAACTCCTGCCTCCGCGCGGACGCTCTCGCCAGGAACAGGTTGGCCACGTTCGCACACGCAATCGCCAGCACCAGCCCCACCGCTCCCAGCAGCACCCACAGCACCACCTGCACGTTGCCGACGAGCTGCTCGCGCAGCGGCACCAGGGTGATGCCGGAGTCCTTATTGCTCTGCGGATACTCGCGCGCCAGCCGCTCGGCGATCGTAGACATGGCGCTGGCAGCGCGTTCCAAGGTGACGCCAGGCTTCAGCCGGCCCATGACGCGCAGGTAGTTGGTGTCGCGCCAGCCGCTGCGATCCTCGTCCGCATTCGGCCCGAGCTGGGGCACGTCCTTGATGGGAGCAGGCACCCACAGCTCCTGTGGCAGGACGGAAAGGATCCGTGTCGGGGTGATGATCGGGATGCTGAAGCCCTCGGGCATCACCCCGATGACTTCATAGCTTCGATCATTGAGCCGCACGCTCCGGCCGATGATGTGCTCATCCCCGCCGAAGTGCCGCTGCCACAGCCCGTGGCTGAGCACCACCACCTGCTGAGGGACGGAGCCGTCCGGCGAGGGCTGGAAGGTGGTGCCGAGCCTCGCGGTCACTCCCAGCACCTGGAAGAAGTTGGCGGACACGCTGGCGCCGCGCAGGCGCTCCGGAGTGCCCTCTCCGGAGTGGTTGAGTTCCAGCAGCTGGAAGGCCGTCAACCCCTCGAAGACGTCGTTCTGCTCGCGCCAGTCGAGGTAGTTGGCCGGAGCCACCGAGTTGCGCGGCGTGTTCGGCCAGTTGCTCCAGGCCATGACCAGCCGGTCCGCTTGCGGGTAGGGCAGGGGCGACAGCAGCACCGCATCCACCACGCTGAAGATGGCGGTGTTGGCGGCGATGCCCAACGCCAGCGTAAGCACCGCCACGGCGGTGAACGCCGGCTGCCGGGCGAGTGTCCGCAGCGCGTGGCGCAACTCCTGGATGAAGTCCCTCATCTGCCTCTCCGAGCCCTGAAGACCGAGCATCGTCCAGAGAGCAATGGGCGCGCCAGGGCACGCCGACGCTAACCACCCGGGATTCCAGGCACCGGCGCTTGGGCCATGACCAGTCGTGGGAAGACGGTTCCCATTTCCGGACACGGCCGGTAGGAGCCTGCACCCCCACTTCGGGTGCTCCCGCTCCACGGCGGAGCGCCCTTCACCGAGGTGCACAGCCATGAGACAGCAAGACCTTCAGTACGCCCTGGATTGGATCGCCATCCAGCAATTGGCGGCGGAGTACGGCCAGGCCATCGACCACGGCAAGGACACGGACGACTGGAGCCGCTGGTCGAACGTCTTCACGCCCGAGGTGACGGCGGACTACAGCCGGTTCATGGGCTCCGGGATTGTCACCCTCAAGCGCGAGCAGATGCAGGACGTGGGCAGGACGGCCCTGAAGGCCTTCAAGCGGGTCCAGCACGCCACGGCCACGAGCGTCACCATCCAGTTCCAGAGCGACACCCAGGCCGAGGTGATGGCCTACGCGGAGGTGGCTCACTACTTCCCGCTGGGCGGCGTGCCGCAGGAGTGGACCATCATTGCCCGCTACACCTTCTCCGTGGAGAAGACAGCCGAGGGCTGGAGGATCCGCAAGGTGTTGCTGGATCCCATCCACTACCGCGGCAACATGCTGGGTCTCGAGTTCGTCCAGGGCAAGCAGCTCGTCTGAAGCGGCTCGCTCGAGGCAAGACGGGCGACGGAGTCGGGGCCACGATGCCGGTGGCCCCGGTTGGGTTCATCCCAGCAGCCCACCGAGCGCGCCACCCAGCCCGCCTCCACCGGAAGGTCCCGAGCCACCTCCGCCCGCCCCCGCCAGCATGGGCGCCACCGCGAGGATCTTGCTCACCAGCGAGGGGTCGAGCCGGGACTTGAGGAAGTTGAGGACGATGGGGGCAATCAATGTGGCCTTGCTCGCGTCGATGGTGAAGCGCTGCGCGATGGAGACCAGCGCCGCCACCTCTCCGGCCTGCGAGGCTGCTCCTCCCAGAGCGCCCAGGGCGCCGCCCAGGCCTCCCAGCCCGGAACCGCCGCCCATCAATCCGCCCAGCGCACCCATCAAGCCTCCCCCCTCGCCCGCGGGAGCAGCCTGAGGCGCAGCGGCCTGCTGCCAGCCCTGCAACTCGGGAACGGCTTGAGCCACCTGCCCGGCGGCATCATCTCCCAGTTTCTCCTTCACGGTGCTTTGCACGAGCCCCAGGACGGAACCGGCAAGCCTCTGGGCCTGCTGGGGATTGACTCCAAGCTGCTGCGTGAGTTGTCCGATGAGATCCATGGTCGCTCCTGTGGAAAGTAGAAGGGGCATAACCCGGTCCCGGCCTCACGGGCGAGCTGAATGGCGCGAGTGTGCACCGGTGAGCGACGCGTCCCTCAAGAGCTCTCGGAACTGCTGACGCTCGCGGAGATGATGCGCAGCGCCTCGGGTAGATCCTGGCTGGAGGGAGCGCGCTCCGGGTCGACCAGCCACTGCACGATCACCCCGCTGAGCAGTGCCTGGTAGAAGGGACGCGCCGGACTTCTACTTCGACTCGATCAGTCAGGTTCACCTCACCCGCTACGAGGAGCAGATGCGGGGCTATGTCCGCGAGTGCCAGAAGCAGGGGCAGGAGGGCGGCGTCTACTTCGTGCCGCAGAGCCAGGCGAGGATCTGGCTGCGCAACCTGATGTGCCGGACGCTGCCGTACATGCCCTGGAAGGGGCTGGTGGTGAAGATGGCGATGCAGGCGGGCAACGCCATCATGCTCAAGGACTACGCGGTGTGAGGAGGCGTCAGGGGCGCCCCATCCGGTGAGAGGGGAAGCTCCAGCGTGGCCACGGCGCCCTTGCCGGGGCCCTCGCTCTCCAGCGTGAGCCGGCCGCCCAGCATCTGAGCCGCCAGAGCGCTGGCATGCAGGCCGAAGCCGTGCCCTTCCTTGCGCGTGGTGAAACCGTGGTTGAACAGCTTCTCCTTCACCTCGGGCTCGATCCCCATCCCGTTGTCCACCACCTGGATGCGCACCCGATCGCCGTTCATGTCCAGCCGGACGACCATCTCGCGTTGTCCCTCGGGCAGCACATCCAGCGCGTACTTCGCGTTGGTGATGAGGTTGATGAGGATCTGCAGCACCTTGTGCTTGTCCACCTTCAGCCGGGGGATGGACCCCAGCTCGCGCCGCACGTCCACGCCGTGCCGCTGGAGTGCCACCATCTGGATGCGCAGCGCATCCTGGATGAGTTGGCCCATGTCGCACTCCTCGGGCATGAGCGAGGTGCGGGCGTAGGCCTGCTGCACCTGGACGATGGCGCGGATGTGCTCGATGTGCCGGCCCATGGCGTCCACGTCCTCCATCAGACGGGTCTGTTCGCCGATCAGCTCATCGGCCAGGGCGGCCAGGTAGTTGGGCAGGGTTCCTCCGCGGGAGCCCTGCGCGAGGAACTCCGTCAGGCTCTCGCGGTTCTCCAGCAGCAGCTGGGTGGCCTGCTTCAGCCGTCCGACGCGGGAGGAGCCCACGGACCGCTGCATCATCTCCAGGTTGATGACGGCGCTGGTGAGCACGTTGCCCACGTTGTGCAGCACGTTCGAGGCGACCTCGGACATGCCGACCTCGCGCGCGGTGTCCACCAGCCGGGCCTGGGCCTCCTTCAGCTCGCGCGTGCGCTCCTCCACGCGCTGCTCCAGCTCGTCATTGGCCTGACGGAGCTCCTGCCTGGCCCGCTGCACGTCCGCGTACAGCCGGGCGTTCTCGATGGAGATGGCCGCCTGGGACGCGAGGTGCCCCAGGAGCACCAGCCGCCGGGGGCTGAAGGCATTGGTGGCCAGGTTGTTCTCCAGGTACAGCGCGCCGGAGAACTGCTCCTGCCGCATGAGGGGCAGGCAGAGCACGGACCGGGCCTTGCTGCGCGCCAGGTACTCGTCACCGGAGAACGGGTGGGGCTTGGATGCATCGCCAATCAGCACGTGCTCGCGCGTCCGCCGGACATAGGAGAGCAGCGTCCACGGCAGCGCATGGGCCGTCTCCTCGCCCGAGGGGACCGTCACCGTGGTCGGAGACTCCCCGGAGATGGCGGCCACGACGAGCATGTCCCCGTTGGGCAACAGCAGGGCGCCTCGCTGCGCGCCCGCGTTCTCGATCGCCGCCCGGATCAGCGTGGTCACCAGCCGATCCAGCTCAATCTCACCGGAGATGGCCTGCTGCGCCTTGACGACCGTGAGCGCGTCGATCTGCGTGGAGTTCGTGCTGCTGGTGTCCTGGCTCATCTCGGCCAGGGAGGACGAGAGGTGGGGCCACTGGGCCTCCAACTGCTGCACCTTGCCCAAGGCGCCCCATTGTTGGTAGGCGGCATGGGCTTCGCGGGCGAAGGAGTGGGCGACGATGGGGGAGTTCCGCGAGCGCCAGAAGTTGGCGGCCAGCTCGCTGGCCAGACCGAGGTGGTGGGGCGCGCCATTCTCCCGGGCGGTGCGGATGGCTTCCTCGTAGGCGCGCGTCGCGTCGTCGGGCCGATCCTCCAGCCGGGCCAGCTCCGCTGCCACGGTCCGCTCCACGGCGCGGAAGGTGGTGGGGACGTTCTCGGCCCACTCCGCCAGCTTCTGCTGATGCCTCCGGATGGATTCCAGGGTGTCCTGCCGGGCCTCGGGGGGCGTGTCGTCGAAGACGGCGGCCAGGCTGAGGGCTCGGAAGAGGTGGTACTCCCTCGGGATGATGGCGCCGACCAGGGACCACATGAGCCCGGTGACCTTCTCGGCGGCCGCGATTGCCTCGGGGTAGTCGCCGCAGAGGAAGCGGGACTGGAGCTTCACGATCCAATACCAGCCCTGGGTGTTGCTCTGATGGCTGGTCGCGAGCTCGGCCTCGTGCGCCTGCTCGTCGAAGCCTTCACCGTTCATGGTTCCGAACGAGTCCGAGCGCCCGCGCAGCTGCTGTATGAGGCGCTGGAAGGAGAGCAGCAAGGCCTCGCCATCCCGCATCCGGATCTTGTGCAGGAAGGGCTCGCGCGCGACCGCGTCCTGGTAGAGGTCATCCAGGTTGTGGCCCATGGCGACCCGGTTCCAGAGGCCCAGGACGCTGGCGTAGCCCGCCAGGCGGAAGTCGCCCGTCTGGAGCCCATGTTGGAACGCGCTGAGCACGCGCTCCTGCACCGCGGGCAGCGGCTTGACGTAGAAGCCGCAGCTCCACAGGCTCACCAGGGCGATCGCACGGTGGAATGGCAGGTTGTACCGGTCGACGACGGCCAGAGCGAGCCGGGTCATGGCCCGGCCCTCGGCGTAGCGCTTGAAGAAGGTCGCCGTGAGCACCCCGAACCAACCGAGGCCGGTCACGGAGTCCGCGGTGATGCCGTGGCGCAGCGTGAGCGACACCATCTGGCTCATGGCGGCGAGGAACAGGTTGTTGTCGGTGAGGTAGGCCTTCCCGAAGAGCGAGGCGAGCGCGCTCATGGCCAACTTCACGTCCGGGTCGGTCATGAGCGGCAGCTCGATGAGGCTCTCGATGGAGCGCTGACCCACCAGGCTCCACACCTCGTCATGGGCCGCGGCCGCCTCCTCGAAGGTCGGGTGCGGTGACAGGGGGATGCCCAGCGTGGTCAGGGCCTCCAACATGACCTGGATGGAGGCGTCGAACTGGCCCATGAAGAGGTGCGCGTCGCTCTTGATGCAGGCGGCGGCCACCTTGTCGGCGCGCGTCCGCGCCTGGGCATGGAGTTCCTGACTCAGGCGGTACAGCTCGGCGATGCCTCCGTTCTGCAGCTCGCACTGAGCCCAGGTCTTCGTGATCTGGAAGGCCAGGGGATAATCCGTCTCCCAGGGAGCGCCGGGGATGAGGGAGAAGGCGGTGGCGAAGTAGGTGACGGCGGGACGATACGCCACGGAGGCCCGGGCCTTCTCGCCGGCCTCCGCGTTCAGCCGCGCCAGCGTGTGCCGCTCCGTGGGATCCTGGATCAGCTCCACGCCAGCGTTGAGCTGGCTGACCACGTCGAACAGGTTCTCGCGCAGCTGCTCGGGCGACAGCGTCTGGAGCAGCAGCCGGCCGATGCGCAGGTGGATCTCCTGGCGCTCCACCTCGGAGATGAGGGCGTGGGCGGCCTGCTGGATGCGGTCATGCAGGAAGCGGTACTGCTCGGGGCCGGTGCGCACCAGCATGCCTTCCAGGAGGGCGGGCTCCAGCCCGTGCTCCACCTCCGCGGGCTCCGCCTGGCCGGCCAGGGTGCCCAGCATGGGCAGGGAGAAGACATTGCCCACGCACGCCGCCAGCCGCAGCAGGCTTTGGGTGTCCGGGGGGAACTGGCGCAGCTTGCCCACCATGAAATCGACGACGTTGTCCGAGTAGCCCTTGGCCCGGACTCCCTCGGCGTCCCAGCGCCACCCGCCCCCCGGCTCGCGCGCCAGCAGTCCGTCCTGGTTCAGCGTCGTCATGAGCTGAAGCAGGAAGAAGGGGTTGCCACCGGTCTTCTCGTGCACCAACGCCGCGAGGGGGTTGATGACCTCGGGGCTGGCCCCCGCGAGCGAGTCGGCGACCAATTGCTCGACCTGGGCCAGGCTCAGGGGCTCCAGGCGGATGTCCGTCATTCGCGCGCCGGCCTTGCGCACCTCCGTCAGCACCGAGGTCAGCGGGTGCTCGGGGCTCACCTCGTTGTCGCGGTAGGCGCCAATCCACAGCACGGGAGGCGTCTCCGGCTGGGACAGCAACTGCTGGATGAGCTGCAGGCTGGACAGGTCGGCCCACTGCAGATCATCCAGGAAGACCACGAGCGGGTGCTCGGGGCTGGCGAAGACCTGGAGGAACTGGCGGAACACGCGCTGGAAGCGGTGCCGGGCCTCGTTCGGGGGCAGCTCCGTCAGGGCGGGCTGCGGGCCGGCCACCATCTCCAGTTGGGGCACGAGGTCCACGAGCAGCCGTCCGTTGCCCTCCAAGGCCTCGTTCAGCCGCTCGCGCCACCGGGCGATCTCCTCATTGCTCCCTGCCAGCAGCTGTTGAACCAGGCTGCGGATGGTCTGGCCCAGCGTGGCATAGGGAATGTCGCGTTGGAGCTGATCGAACTTCCCGGTGACGAAGAAGCTGCGCCGCTGCACCACCGGCTTGTGCAGCTCGTTCACCACCGAGGACTTGCCGATGCCCGAGTACCCGCTGACGAGGAACAGCTCCGGCCGTGCTGTCCGCTCCACGCGCTCGAAGCCCTGGAGCAGCGCGGAGACCTGGGCCTCGCGCCCGTAGAGCCGCTGCAGCAGTTGGAACCGGTTGGGCGCGTCGTGCTCGCCCAGCTCGAAGAGGGCTCGCGAATCCTGCTCCAGCTCCTCGCGGCACCGCTCGAGATCGGCCTTGAGCCCTTCTGCGCTCTGGTAGCGATCCTCGGCGGCCTTGGCCAGCAGCTTGAGCACGATGGAGGACAGCGCGGGGGGCACCTTCGCGTTGAGTTCGTGCGGTGGCTTCGGCGTCTGCGCCATGTGCGCGTGGAACCACTCCAGCGCGTCCCTCGCCTGGAAGGGCCGCTGCCCCGTGAGCAGCTCGTAGAGCGTGACGCCCAGCGAGTAGAAGTCCGTGCGGTAGTCCACGGCCCGGTTCATCCGCCCCGTCTGCTCCGGAGACATGTACGCCAGCGTGCCTTCGATGAGGGTGCCGGGCGCGGCGTCCAGGTGCTCGATCTTCTGGATCGTGGCGGCGCCGAAGTCGATGAGCCGGGCCTCTCCGGAGGGCTCGAGGATGATGTTGGAGGGCTTGATGTCCTTGTGGATCACCCCGCGCTGGTGGACGGCGGCCAACGTGGAGGCCAGGGAGATGGCCACGCGCAGGAAGCGCTCGGGATCCATGGGGTGGCCCGTGGCCTCGGAGAGGGACTCGCCCAGCACGCGCTCCAACAGCAGCACCGGCCGCTCGTGGATCCGCTCATAGGCATACGGCCGGGCCACACCGCGCACCTCCTGCAGACGCTGGAGCACGCCGAACTCCCGGCGGTAGCGCTCGCGCTCGCGCGGGCCGGGCGCGGGGACCATGGGCGTCTTGATGATGACCGGCAGGGCGTCGGCCTCACGCACCGCGTGGAACAACACGTTGGCGCCTGTGCCTCGGATGGTGCCCAGAACGCGATAACCTGGAATGTTCAGCATGATGGAGCGTGCTCGATGAAAGGTGTCCCGCGCGGGCGCGCCCGAATGGGACTCAGTCTGCTCAACACGGGGGATGTTACACGCTGTCTCGCCATGGTTTCTCGTGGGGATGCAACAATCCGGATTTAAAGAAAGGATTTTCGATGTTTCACCGGAATTTGAGTCGGGGTGAGTTTCTCGCCCTCACTGGCCTACTGGCCGGATCGTCACTTGTTCCTCGCACGGGGAGTGCCGCGACGCCCAAGGGTGTGCCAGCGAGCGTGGGAGCGTCCGACAAGGGGGCCGCTCGGGCGCAACCCTCGGGTGCTCCGGGGCTCACGGGGGAGCAACTGGGACGGTTGAGGCGCAGCTGTCGATCTTCGCTCACGTTGGGGAGCACGGAGGAGGCGGGGGACGAGCTGATCAAGATAGGCGAGTGGGTGAAGAAGCAAGGCCTGTCTTCGGATGTGTATGGCAATGGAGAGTTCGTGCAGGCCTTCGAGAAGCGGGTCTCGGGTCTGCTCGGCTTCGAAGATGGGTGTTTCATGCCCACCGGGACGATGGCGCAGCTCAGCGTGCTGCGCGTGTACGCGGATGCCAGTGGCAACCGGAACGTGGGGTTCCATCCCTCTTCCCACCACGTGCTCCACGAGGATGACAGCTACGCGGTGCTGCACGGGCTGCGGGCGGTGCAGCTGTCTCCGTGGAACCGGCCGGTGCTCGGTGGCGACGTGCGCGAGACGCGCGAGCCGCTGGGCACGGTGAGCGTGGAGCTGCCGGTGCGGTGGCTGGGCGGTCAGTTGCAGACGTGGGAGCAGCTCGAAGATCTGAAGCGCGCTTGTCGCGAGCGCGGGGCGAAGCTGCACATGGATGGAGCGAGGCTCTGGGAGAGCCAGCCTTTCTACGGCCGCTCGTACGCGGAGATCTGCCGTGGCTTCGACTCCGTCTACGTGTCCTTCTACAAGATGGTGGGAGCGTTGGGCGGCGCGATGGTGGTGGGCGGCAAGGACTTCATCCGCGACATGCGTCTGTGGAGGCATCGGCACGGCGGCAACGTCTTCCACCTGATGCCGTACGTGGCGTCCGCGGCGATGAGGCTGGACGACGCGTTGGCACGCATTCCGGGCTACGCGCAGCGGGCGAAGACGCTCACGGAGGCACTGGCCGGCGACTCGCGGATCACCGTGCTGCCGAGGCCCGTGCAGACCAACCTGTTCCGCGTCTTCCTTCGAGGAGAGCCGGCGGCGCTCAACGCCCAGCGGAATCGGATCGCGAGCGAGCAGGGCATCTGGGTTGCGGGCGGCTTCAGCCCCACGCGCGTGCCGGGCGTCGTCGAGACGGAGCTCCAGGTGGGGCCGGGGCTCGGGGACGTCAGTGACGCAGAGCTTGCGCGGGCCTTCTCGGGCCTTCTCGGGCCAGCTTGAGAACGCGGAATCTTTCAAGGTGAGTGAACCCGCCAGGCACGGACAGTGTGAGATCAGACTGGGCAGGTGAGAAGACTTCAAGGTAATTTCAGGAAGGCATGCAAACCCAGGCGTCCATCACGGAGCCGGGGCCTTGCGTGCCGGTAGCAGAGCGTTGGTGCCACTCCATCCAGCCAGGTCGTCACCCGAGTCGGAGCAGGCGCCAATAGAGCGGTCCTCACCTCACCTTGGAGTCCTGTCCATGAGAATCACTTCTGTTGTTGCGGGTGTCGTTGCGGGTCTGACCCTGGCGCTGACGGGTTGCGGCGGTGCGGTCGTGCCGGAGCAGGCCCCGGAAGCAGACACGGTGGTCGTCGACGAGCAGAAGGCTCCTGGAGACGTGAACCAGATGGCGATCTGCCCGCTGAAGTGGTTGTGCTATTCCAACTGGGTGTACTACTCCACGCAGGCGGCGTGCACCGCGGTGTGTGGCGGGTCTACCTGCGAGCGTGATTACGCGTGTACGGGTAACTGCGTCTGCCCGTGATGCGTTAGGGGCGGCACGGGCTCAGGCGAGGCCGGGCCCGTGCGGCTCCTCTGACTGCACCTCGGGCGTCGCGAGCAGGTCTCGGCGCTGGAAAGGTGCGGGAGGCCCGAGCATCATACGGAGCGTATGCCGATCGCTCTCGTCACTGGCGCTGGGGTCCGGGTAGGCCGCGCCATTGCTCTGGCACTGGCTCGGGCAGGCTTTGATCTGCTGCTGCACGTGAACAGCTCGGTGCAGCCGGCCGAGCAGGTGGCCGAGGAGATCCGGGGCCTGGGGCGCTCAGCCACCGTGCTGAGAGCGAACCTGGAGGATCCCCTGGGAGTGGAGTCGCTGGCGACGGCGGTGGGCCGCGCCACGCGGGTGTTGGATCTGCTGGTTCACAACGCGGGGCTCTACGAGCAGATCCCCTTCGCGGAGATCTCCCGTCAGGCCTACCAGCGGATGCTGGCGGTGAACCTGGATGCGCCCTTCTTCCTGACGCAGGCATTGTTGCCGGCGCTCGAGGCGGCGGAGTCCCCGCTGGTGGTGCACATCACGGACGTGGGAGCCGAGCGGCCCGTCGTTCCTGGCTACGTGCACTACGCCGTGAGCAAGGCGGGGCTGCTGATGCTGACCCGAGCGCTGGCGTTGGAGCTGGCTCCGAGGGTGCGGGTGAACGCGGTGGCGCCGGGGGCGGTGGCGTTCCCCACGGACTTCGACGAGGAGCGGCGCCAGGAGGAACTTGCCCATGTGCCGCTGGGGCGAGAGGGGACGGTGGAGGACATCGCCCGGACGGTGGTGTTCCTCGCCACGCAGGCGCCCTACATCACCGGCCAGGCCATCAATGTGGATGGGGGCCGCAGCAGCGTGCTGTAGCTAATCGTCCTCGCCGCGGTAGATGACGCCGCAGGTCTCGTTCTCGTGGATGGACACCTGGTAGAGCAGCGGCATGCTGGGGCGCAGCCTGCGCCAGATCCACCGGGCGATGTTCTCGCTGGTGGGGTTGGAGAGGCCGTCCACCTCATTGAGGTAGTTGTGGTCGAGCACCTGGTGGAGCGGCTCCCACGCCTTGGAGATGTCGGCGAAGTCCATGACCCAGCCGTAGGGCTCCTGCAGGGGGCCGCGGACATGGAGAGCCGCCTTGAAGGTGTGACCGTGAATCCGATGGCACTTATGGGTCGGCGGGACGTGAGGCAGGCGGTGGGCTGCCTGGAAGGTGAACTCCTTGAAGATCTCCATAGGGCCTCTATTGGATGGACTCGACCCCGGCGTCAATGTGGACCTGAATGAGGCGGCGGAGCACCCCATGCCTCGGTGCTCCGCCTACCCTCCAGGGGGGCGGCCGTTCACTGCCCGTGCATGACGGCGTAACGCAGCAGGATGACTCCGGTCTTGTAGACCTTGGTGGACAGGAGCTCGAGGTTCACCAGCCCGCGGAGCTTGGGCGAGAGCGGGATGCCCGAGCCCAGCAGGAAGGGGTTGAGCTTGATGAGCACCTCGTCCACGAGCCCCGCGTCGAAGAGCAGGGATGCGAACTCTCCGCCGCCGGCCAGGTAGATGTCCTTGCCGTCCTGCTCCTTGAGTTGGCGGACCACGGTCAGAGCGTCGTCGGCCACGAGCTTCACCCGAGGGTTGGGACTCTCCTTGAGCGAGCGCGAGAAGACATACGTCTCCATCATGGGGTAGGGGTCGGTGACTCCCACCTTGAGCCCGACCTCATAGGTCCGGCGGCCCATCAATGCGGTGCCGTAGGTCGACCATGAAGCGAGGTAGTCGTTGACGTGCTCGCTCTCCTTCGTGAGCCGGTCTTGCATGAAGCAGTCGAAGGAGCCGTCTTCGCGAGCGATGAAGCCGTCGACGGTGGACGCAACGTGGTACTTGAGCTTTCTCATACTACCAGTATCGGCGGGGGGGCGCGACAGGAGGAGGGGGCTCTGCGGGCACAGGCCTGAGCATGCCGAGGGCGAGCAGCCGCTCGACGGCTGCCTTGACCTCCTTGGCGGTGGTGCCGCAGCCATCGAGGTTGCGCACCGCCTCCGGGATTGTCCGATCCCCCTCGCCGAACTCCACGAGGAAGAGGCCGTCCTCGGGAGCGAGCTTGCGGGGGGCGCCCCATTCGGTCCGGGCCGCATCGAACTGGGCACGCCCCAAGCCGGACTGGGCCTCCTTGATCATGAGGGAATAGGCCTCCATGGCCTCGACACCCGCCGGCGACAGTTGGAACTTCTGAGCACGCCCGAACCGAACCTTCTCACCACGTTCATCACTCATGCGGCACCTCCGAAGGTGCGATTGCTCAGCTTCCGTTCCAAGCAACCCGTCGTAACACATTCACGGGCCGCAGGCGGCGGCAACGCTTTCTGCTCAGGGGCCGCCCGACTGCTGGAGTTTCATCAGGTCGCGCCTGACCGAGGCGGCGAGCGAGTGGTTGGATGCCAGGCTCAGGAAGCTCCGGTAGTGGCTGGCGGCCTTTTCCCTGTGGCCTGGGATCGACGCGTAGGTCGCCCCCGCCAGCAGGTGGCAGTCGGCATCCTGCGGCTCGAGGGAGATGCACCGCTCGGCGAAGATGGCGGCCCTGTCATACTGCTGCTCCAGGAAGAGTCGCAGGGCCTGGTCGAAGGCGCTCTTTACCTCGGCGATCTTCTCGGGCATGGCCAGGGCATAGGGCGACGGGTGGGTCCATTCCGCGCCGCGGCCTGCCCGCTCGATGCGGATCTGGGCCTCGCCCTGGTTGTCGGTGGGATCGTCATCGATGAATCCGCAGAGCAGGCTGCTGGCGTTGGAGAGGTTCACGCTGGCCTGGGTCGTCAGCAGGAACTGCTGATCTCGTTGGGACGGACGGGGGTTCCCCGCTCCCGAATCACCTTCCGGGATTGGGAAGCGTACACAGCCGAGTCGCTCCAGCTCGCCACCCGCCGCGCCTCGGGTGAGAGGACCGTTCTCGACGAGGGCCAGCGTCAGTTCATAGGTGGAGGCCGGATCGAGGTTCTTGAGCTCGAAGGCTCGTTCCAGGTCCGCCGTGGAGCCGGGTCTGACGGCGAGTTGCTGCCGGGCCTTCGTCTGGATGTTCTCGACGAGCACTCCTCGGGGGCGAGCCCCGGCGGGTGGCGGACCCAGGAGGAAGACCTTGAGCTCCGTCGCACCCTTGATCTGGAGGGGACGCGGAGAGAGCGTGCCCACGCCATCCTTCGCTCGCAGCTGCGCGCCCGAGAGCCAGAAGAACAGAGGAGGACTGTCCTGGGGAGGTTTGGGCTCGGAGATGCGATAGGTGGCTCCTGGCTCGATCAGGAGCTTCTCGGCAACGTCCCGGATGTTGATGATGTCCTTGCGCGCATCGAGCCGGATGGCATTTACGGGGTATGAGGCGGAGGCGCGCACATGGGGCGAGTCTGGCTCCTGGGGGGCGGCGGGCTCGGGCGTGTCGGCGGGAGGCGCAGGCTCCGCCACCGGAGGCGAGGAGGGTCTCACGGGAGGAGGGGGCGGCTCGGCGCGGACCGCGATGGGCTGAGGCTGGGTGGGGTCTGTCACCTCCGTGGGCTGTGTCACCTTGAGGAAGACGACCGCGAGCAGGGCACCCAGGATCATGGAACCGATCACCACGCCCCCGCTCAGCCCCTTGCGCGCGGGAGCCTCCAGGGAAGGCACGGAGGGCGCCGTGGAGATGCCCGAGGACGGCGTGGGAGTCAGCGGAGGCGAGGATGGGTTCGAGGGGATCTCTCCGCGCCACTGAGCCATCTGCTCCTGGAACGACGGGGGCACCTGCACCTGATGGCCGGTGCTGATCAGGTCCTCGCGGAAGAGCTCCTGGATGAAGTGCGAGAGCGACATCGCCGAGAAGCGAGGTGTGGTGCTGTAGAGGAACTCCGCCAGCGCGTCTCCGAAGGCATTGCTGGACTCGTAGCGCTCGTCCCGGTTGACGGCGAGCGCGCGCATCACGATGGCATCCAGCTCTGGAGGCAGCGCGGGGTTCAGCACGGCAGGGCGGGGGAACTCGCCCTGGGTCAGCTTGGGGACAGCGACGTAGGGGGCGTCCGTCACGGGCATCCGGCCGCACAGCATGTCGTAGAGGACAATGCCGGTGGCCCACACATCCGTGCGGGCATCCACCTGCTCGCCCCGGGCCTGCTCGGGCGAGAAGTAGAGGTACTTGCCCTTGACGATCCCCGGCTCGGTGTCGAACCCGCGCAGCTGGCGCGCCTTGGCGATGCCGAAGTCGACGATCTTGACCTGCCCCTCGTAGCTGACGAGCACGTTGTCCGGAGAGATGTCGCGGTGGACGATGCCCAGGGGCTGCCCGGACGCGTCCTGCCGGGTGTGGGCGTAGTGCAGGCCCCGGCACATCTCCAGGGCAATGAAGGTGGCGATGGGGATGGGGAGGGTGGAATACCCGGAGCGGCGCGCGCGCTTGGTGATGCGATGCAGCGGCTGGCCATCCACGTATTCCATGGCCAGGAAGTAGTCCCCGCCCACGCGGCCGAAGTCATAGACCTGGGCGATATTGCCGTGCGACAGCGTGGCGGAGATGCGTGCCTCGCTGATGAACATGGCGATAAAGGCCTCGTCGGTGGCGAACTCGGGTAGGACCTTCTTGATGAGCACGGGCTTGGTGACGCCCGCTTCGGCCATCAGCTGGGCGCGCCAGGTTTCGGCCATGCCGCCCCGGTTCAGCTGGGACACGAGCGCATAGCGGCCGAACTGTTCACCCATCTCCAAGGACATGCCGCGCGCATCCTACTACCCAGCGCGTCATGACGGCACGGCCGGAGGGAAAATCGGCCCGAAAATGCCGTGTCAGGCGCGCTCCAATCGTCTCGTTCGATGAGAAGAGGCGCCCGGCCGAAGAGGCCACACAAGCCCAAGGGAACTCGAGGCCGTCGGTTCGAATCCGGCTCTCCCGACCATTTCGGGAGATAGCTCAGAGGTTAGAGCGCGAGTTTAAAAACAGGGCTTCTTCACTCGGGCGCCTCCTTCCTTCCATATCCGCAGCGGAAAGGGTCGCGCGACAGCTCCTGTTCGGGGAGACTGCCCTCTCGGAGGGGCTCCCTGCGGAGGAGGCTGGCGTGGACTACCGGAAGTTCCTGGGCAAGGAGGAGGAGCGGGTGCTGCCATACCTCGGTGGCGCCTTCCTCCATGCCGCGGATCGCCGCCTGCGGCTGGCCACCGAGCCTGCCACGCCGGGCTGGTACCGCTTCCGCATCAAGGGCCGTGAGGCCACGCCTGTAGCTCCCGTTGAGCCCGAGGGGCTCGAGTCGCTGCCCTCCGTGCGCGGGCACCTCGTGGGTGAGCGTCTGGTGCGTGAGGGCGCCATCGCCGAGCACGTCCACTTTCTTCCCGAGGAGGAGCCTGCACGGCTCTCTCCCTGCAGGGCCCGGCGTTGGCACTCGGGAGAGCTGCTGTTCGACTCGCTCGACTTCGAGAGCGAGGCCGAGGAAGCCGTGCGGCGCGCGCTCGAGGACGATGCGTCCCTGGCCCAGCTCAAGGGTGTGCCCGCCACGCTGCGCTCGGCCTTTTCCTACGCCGTGCTGGAGGCGCAGTCGCGCCGGCTCGCGATCCCCGCGGCGCCCGCGGAGCTGCGCCCCCACCTGGTCAGCGTCGCCGAACTGGGTCGGCCCGAGGCGGAGCGAGCCCTGCGTGCCCTCGCCGCCGAGCGGGCCCTGGCCGAGCGGGAGATGGTGGAGCTGCGCAGGCGCCGGGAGATTGCCGATCGAGCGCGCCAGCACGTCGAGGCACAGCCCCGGCGCGAGGAGGGAAGGGGACGGAATTGGCGGACCGCCGAGGCCGATGCAATGGCGCGGGCCGAGCTGGCGTTGGAGGCAGCGGGGGCTCGGATGCGCAGCGTCCGCGCGCTGAACCGTGAGAACCTGGAGGTCATCTTCACCTTCATGGACGAGCGCTTCATCTCCATCGTCAACAGGGACACACTCCAGGTGGTGGACTCCGGTATCTGCCTGGGCCATCCGCCCAGCGACAACCTCGTGACGCTCGAGAGCCTGCCCTCCGTCATCAAGGAGGCGATCGACACCGGCCGCCTCGTCATCCTCCGCCATGCGTGAGGGCTCTGAGATGCGGCGCGAGGTGTGCTTCCTCATTGATGGCGAGGGACGGATCCTCTGGAGCGATGCGTCCACGAGCCCCGTGTTCCTCCCCGACTCGCGGGCTCGGTGGGAAGCCATCTGGAGCCGCCGCGCGCAGCTGGCGGAGATCTCCCACAGTCACCCAGTGGGCCCCCTGGCCTTCTCTCGAGAGGACGAGACCACCATGGAGGCGCTCGTCCTGGCGCTCGGCACCCGGCCACGCTTTTCCGTGGTCGCTCCCGACGGAATGCTTGTCCGTGACCGCGAGGGCCACGAGACTTGCCTCACCGAGGAGCCGTGGTGGACGCAGTTGCTCCGGCTCGCCTCGGGCATGACCGGAGATGGAGTCAAACCCTCATGACGTCCGCACCCAGCGGAACAGGCCCCCTCGATACGACCGCCAAGGTGTGGTTCCCGTACTGGAAGCCTCGAACAGGAGCCCGGGTGCGCCTGTTCTGCTTCCCCTTCGCGGGGGGCTCCGCGTCGACGCTCCATCGCTGGGCGAGCCTGGGGCCCCACGTGGAGGTGGTCGCCGTCCAGTACCCGGGACGCGAGACCCGCTTCCAGGAGCCTCCCTTCAACCGGCTCTCCGTGCTCGTTGATGCGCTCGGTCCGGTGATGCTCCCCCTGCTGGACCGGCCCTTCGCCTTCTTCGGCTACAGCATGGGCACCTTCATCTCCCTCATGCTGGCGTACTGGCTGCGGCGTTCGGGCGCTCCCGCTCCCAGGGGGATGATGATGGCCGCGGGTTCTCCTCCGAGGTTGTGGATACCCCGGGGCACCCATCTCCTGTCAGAGGAGGAGCTCATTGGAGAGCTTCGCCGCTATGGATCCGCCCCGCCGCAGGTGCTCGCCCACCGGGAGCTGATGCAGCTGCTGCTGCCCATGGTGCGAGCGGACTTCGAGATGCTGGACACCTTCGTCCACCCCGACGAGCCCCCGCTCTCCCTGCCCATCTCCGTCTGGGGCGGCACCGAGGACCGGAAGCCCACCCCCGAGAGCCTGGAGCACTGGCGGGACTACACCACCCAGGACTTCTCGCTTCAGCTGATCCCCGGCGGCCACTTCTTCATCCAAACCGCCGGAGAGCAGCTGCGAGACGCCGTGGAGAAGACCCTGCTCCGCTGGTTTCCCGCGCCAACCTGATACGTCGGGTCGTCAGATGAGATAGTTCCGGGACGGCGCCGGAGGCTTGCCCGTGAGCGCCTCCCAGAGCGCGTTCAGGGCGGCCTGCAGCGCTCTCGGCGTCCCACCCTTCTCCACCAGAGCGATGCCTCGCGCGCTCCGCAGCTGCTTCGGCGGACGAGACGTATGTAACACGCAGGCAACGTGCGGACTCTCCTCCTTCACCCGCTCTAGCAGGGTCAGCCCGTCCTCCCCCGGCAGGCTGTAGCCGCTGACCACCACCGAAGGCTCAAAGGCCCGCAGCAGCACCAGTGCTTCCTCCGCGCTGTGCGCGAAGTGCATGGGACCTGGCAGGTCTCTACTGGCCCGCCGCAAGGCCGCCAGCCACATGGGGTCCTGATCCACGAACAGAAACGAGGGCGTTTTCATCCGAACCATACCGACCACACCTCCCTGAGGCATGTGACTCACCGGGTCACACCGAATGAAGCCTACCCGCCGAGTTCTTGGAAGCCAACCCTGCAAGTCATATCGACATAGGCGAACCCGTTGGGTTAACGAACATGGAAAAGACCCTCGCATCCAGGCTCGGAGGGGCAGCACGCCTCGCCCGCCAGCGCCTCAATCTCACGCAGGCCGACGTCGCCGAGCGCATTGGCATTGCGAGCGAAGTCTACGGCCGTCTGGAGCGCGGCCACATGCTGCCCAGCATCCAGACCTTTCGCCGGCTTTGCGTCGTCCTCTCCATCTCCGCGGACGAGGCGCTCGGCCTCAAGCCGTCGCAGGATGTGAAGTGGGTGGCCGAACCGCCCTCGGACCACGGTGAGCCCTCGGAGCTGCGCCGGCTCATGCGCCGCGCCCGTCAGCTGGACCGCAGCTCCATCCGGCTGCTCAGCGTCCTGGCCGCCAACTTCCGCTCCAACCGGGGCGGCAACGGCACCTGACGTTTCTGGGGCGGCTCACGTGCCCGCGGACTCCGGCTCCTCCGTGAGCCGGGTCAGACGCTCGCGCAGTCTGCGTGCGGAGGGGAAGCCATTGAAGAGCACCACCTGAGGGTGGGCCTCCAAGGCTTCCCGCTCCTCGCCGCGGGCGAGCGCCCTGTCCACTCCCAACAACAGCCCGGGGTCGGGTCTCGAGCGCAGTTCGCCGAGCCTGCGCGCCAGCGGCCCCGCGTGCCAGGGGTGGAAGAGCTCCAGCGCGACCTCGAGTCGCTTCTCCCGGTGGCGGAAGGTGAGGTCCGGCACGCACAGTCCGGAGGCTCCCATGTGGCGGGGCAGGGGCGTGAGGTCCAGCTCCCAGTCCGCGTCCTCGAAGCCCTCGGCCAGCGTGGCCACCTCCGGTGGGATGTGGCCGAGTGCCGAGGGCAGGGGAGACACGAGCGGATCCCGGTGGTCCAGCACCAGCACCGCTCGCCGCCGGGCGTTCGCTTCCACCTCCGCGGTCAGTTCCCAGCGCTCCAGCACCGGCACCACCGAGAGGAAGCTGGCCAGCTGCAAACCATACTTCTTCTGCAGTGACAGGAGCGCGCCTGGACCTTCGACTTCCAGGGCCCAATCGTCGCCATTTCTCCGCACCTCCGCCACCAGCCGGCAGAACTTCAGCCAGCGCAGGAGCTTGCGCACGCGCAGCAATTCGGGGGCCCGCGCGCGCAAGGTGAGCCGTCTTGCTCCCATCAGCGGACCCTGCGCGAGCGCCAGGTTGTAGCGATCCAGCAGGTCGGATGCGGTGAGGACCTCCCAGCCCAGTAGCCGGCGATGACCTGGCAGGTCGAGGTAGAGCGCCTCGCGAACCTCGGGCAGGGGTGCAGGCAGGGCTTCCGCGAGCCGGGATTCGTACGCCTCCACCGACGCGTCCGGGGGTAGATCTCGCAGCACCTTCGCGGCCAGTGTGAAGCGCTCCCAGCGGGTCTCCGCTACCCCTTCGATGGCCTCGTCGAACGTGGCTCGATCGAGCAGCAGCTTCACCAGCCCTCGTGCCACCTTCGGCCGCGAGAAGGCCCCGGCTCTCAGCGAGAGGGTCTCCTCGATGTCATCCCGCGTCTGGCCCTTGGCTCCATCCAGCTCGGTGATCAGCTCCGTGGCCAGCGCCAGCAGCTCCGGATCCTCCCGCTTGATGAAGGAGGGACGCAGCTTTCCTTCCCGGACTCGGAAGAGGAGCAGGTCGCGCGTCAGCACGCCTCTCCCTCCTGGTAGGCCCGGTGCTGTCTCCGCCGCTCGCTGATGCCGCTCTCCGCCGTCTGCGCCGAGCACACCTCGTACAGCAACGCGCGCTTGCCCGGGCGCTGCCGGAGGATCCGCCCCAGCCGCTGCACGTGCTCCCGCACGCTGCCGCTGCCGCTGAGCACCACGCCTACCCTCGCGTCCGGCACGTCCACGCCCTCGTTGAGGACCTTTGACGTGAGCAGCACCGGGAGTTCTCCGCTCGCGAAGGCCGTGAGCAGGGCCTTCCGCTCGGGGACCGTCGTGTGGTGCGTGATGGCCGGCAGCAGCAGGCGCCTCGCCAGCGTGAACACCGTCTCGTTGTCCTCCGTGAAGACCAGCACCCGGTCCTCCCGGTGCTTCATGAGGATGTTCCACAGCACGTCCAGCTTCGCCGTGGACGTCAGCGCGATGCGCTTCTGCTCGCGGTAGCCTCGGTAGGCCGCGCGTCCCTCGTCGCTGCGCTGGCTCTGCGCCAGGAACCTCGCGAAGCCCTCCGGGGCCGCCAGGGAGATGCCGTTCTTCCTCAGGAAGCCGATGTAGAGCGCTCTCGCCTCGTCGTACCTCGCCTTCTCCTCGGGGCGCAGCGGCACTTCGATGCGCTGCACCTCGTAGGGCGCCAGGTAGCGCCCCTGCAACTCGCGGATGTCCGCGTGGTAGACCCGTGGCCCCAGCAGTTCCTCGCAGACGCGCTCGCCTCCGTCCGTGCGCTCCAGCGTCGCCGACAGCCCCAGCCGGTACGGCGCCAACGAGCCCTCCGCGATGAACCGGTAGCTCGGCGCCGGCAGGTGGTGGCACTCGTCACAGATGAGCAGCCCGAAGCAGTTGCCGTGGAACTCCGTCTGCATCGTCGCCGAGTCGTACGTCGTCACCGTCAGCGGCTGCCGATCCATCACCCCTCCGCCCAGCAGCCCCACCTTCATCCCCAGGTGCTGCTCCAGCACCCGTTGCCACTGCGCCATCAGGTCCAACGTCGGCACCACCACCAGCGTCGGCCGCTTCACCTGCGCGATGGCCAGCACCGCCAGTAGCGTCTTCCCCGCTCCCGTCGGCAGCTCCACCACCCCTCGGCTCCCCGCCTGCCGCCAGGCCTCGAGCGCCTCGCGCTGGTGCGGGAAGGGCTCGATGGGCACCGTCAGTTCCACCGGCAGCGGCTCGAAGCGGCGGGCCTTGTCCTCGTAGGATTCTCCCAGCTCGCGCAGCCGCAGCACCGCCTCCCGGTAGCGCCACGCCGCGGCGCGGTACACACCCGTTCGGGCGTCTTTCTGGAAGAGCCCCCGCAACCGGGCATCATCCGGGAGTGTGGGCGCGACCAGGGTGCCGCAGTCGAAGTGGAGCTCCGTCGCCATCCGTAGAACCTGGTGAGTAGCCTTTTCCTCGCCCCGGCGCCACTCCCTCAGAGGGTGGAAACGGGGCATGTCAGACCGGTGTGCTAACGGCCCAGGCCCTCTATGGCCCTTGTCCTCTCCCTCGCTCTGCTGGTGGTCGGCTGCCTGCTCGGGGTTGGTTTCACCTGGTTGCTCCTTCAGGGACGCCTCAGCCACGCAACCCGCCTGGTCCGAATGGAAGGGGAGGCCGAGCGCGCCACCCTCGCTGAGCGTCTCCGGGGACGCGAGGCCGAGTTCCAGGAGCTTCGCCGGTCACTGGAGGCCGAGCGGCTGCGGTCCCGCCAGCTCCAGGAGTCATGCAGTGCCTTGGAGGCCCGGCTCTCCGCGCACATGGCTGCCACGAACGAAGAGCGCCGGGCCATGGAGGAGAAGCTGGAGCTGCTCACCGACGCCCGGGACGAGCTGGCCCAGTCCTTCAAGGCGCTCTCCGCGGATGCGCTGCGGATGAACAGCCAGGCCTTCCTCGAACTCGCCCAGCTCCAGCTCTCCCGCTTCCAGGACGGGGCCCGCACGGATCTGGCCCAGCGCGAGCGCTCCATCGAGGAGCTGGTGAAGCCCCTTCGCGAGTCGCTGGAGAAGGTGGATGCCCAGGTCGGTCAGCTCGAGCAGGCCCGCGCCCAGGCCTATGGGAGCCTCGCGCAGCAGCTCCAGTCGCTCGCTTCCACCCAGGAGTCCCTGCGCGCCGAGACAGCCAGCCTCGTGGGCGCCCTGCGCGCTCCCACCGTGCGCGGCCGCTGGGGAGAGATCCAGCTCCGCCGCGTCGTGGAGATGGCCGGCATGGTGGAGTGCTGTGACTTCGTCCAGCAGGAGACCGTCACCAGCGAGCGTGGACGGTTGCGGCCGGACCTCGTCGTGCGCCTGCCTGGGCAGAAGAGCGTCGTCGTGGATTCCAAGGCGCCGCTCCAGGCGTACCTCGAAGCCCTGGAGGCCCGCGATGATGCGACGCGGCTCGCGAAGCTGCGGGAGCACGCGGCCCAGACCCGGGCCCACCTCAAGGCCCTGGGCGACAAGGCCTACTGGGAGCAGTTCCCCTCCGCCCCCGAGTTCGTCGTCATGTTCCTGCCCGGCGAGACGTTCTTCAGCGCCGCGCTCGAGCAGGACCCGGCCCTCATCGAGGCCGGCGTGGAGCGCCAGGTCATCCTCGCCACACCCACCACCCTCATTGCCCTGCTGCGCGCGGTGGCCTACGGCTGGCGCCAGGAGAACGTGGCTCGCAATGCCCAGGAGATCCGCGAGCTGGGACGCACGCTGTATGATCGGATCCGGACTCTCTCCCGGCACTTCGCTGATCTCGGCAAGAACCTGGATCGCGCCGTGGATGCCTACAACACCACCGTGGGCTCTTTGGAAGTTCGTGTGCTTCCTGGCGCCCGGCGCTTCAAGGAACTGGGCGCTGCGGCGGGCGAGGACCTGCCGGGCCTGCCCACGCTGCATTCCGCTACTCGCTCCATCAAGACCCCTGAGCTGGACCCTCTCCTCACCGAGCAGGCAGGGCTGCCGGAAAGCTGAGAGGAGGGCTTGCCCGGGAGCAGGGGGTGCGGTTACGTCCAGGGGACATGCGCCATGTCCTCGTCGTCAGCCCGCACCGCGCCTCGCGTGAGCTGCTCCTGCGTTTCCTCGCGGAGCCCGAGGTGAAGATCCGTGCGGCCGAGGATGCGGACGCCGCGCTCACCTCCATCGCCTCCACGCCCCCCGCCGTCGTCGTCGTTGACCTGCGCCGGCCCGACGAGGACCACCCCCTCTTCCTCGCGCTGCTGCGCAAGCGCCACCCCGGCCAGGCCGTGATCGCGCTCGTGCCTGGGAGCCTGCGCGTCTTCGATGGCTCGCACGAGCGCGTCCGTGACATGCGCAGCGTCCCCGATTCCGCCGAGGGGCTGCACCAACTCCTCTATGCGCTCAAGGAGTCGCTGGACGAGGTGCTCGCCCAGCACCTGCTCCGCGTCTTCCGGCCTCCCGTGGGGCGGGCCTGAGCGGAGCGCCGGGCTGCGGTCTCAATGGACCGTGATGGTGAACGTGCGGTCGACGTTGCCCAGCAGGCCATCCGTTGCATTGAACGTGACGGTGTAGTTGCCCGGGGCGACGTTGGGAGTTCCCGAGAGCGTCGCTGTGTCCGGGTTGAACCCGATGCCGCCCGGCAGCGCTCCGGCCTTGAGTTTCCAGGTGACGTTGGAGCTGGGCGCCACCCTCAACACGTATTGGTAAGGGGTGCCCATGCGAGCGTCGGGCAGGGACTCGGTGGAGAATGCCAGCAGCAGCGGCGATCCGGTGACGGAGAGCGTCACCGTCCGCGTCGCCACCTGGGGCTCGTCGGGATCCGAGTCCGTCACCTGGAGCAGAGAGGTGTAGGTGCCGGTGCTGCTGGGAGTGCCCGTCACGCTGCCGTCGAGCAGCAACGTCACGCCCGCGGGACCGTTGGAACTCACGACCTTGAAGGAGTAGGGCGGAACGCCTCCGGTGGCGGAAATCTTCTCCGTGTAGAAGGTGCCCGAGTAGCCATCCACCAGGATCGCGGGTCCAGCGAGCCGTAGCATTGCTCGCACCCGCGAGGTGTAGGTAGCGCTTTGTTGGGACGGAGGCGTGTTCGTGTCCGAGGCCTCCACGGCCACGCGGAAGGTGCCCGGCCTGGGCGGCGTGCCCGAGAGGGTTCCACCGTCGAGCGTGAGCCACTCGGGTAACGCCTCCGTAGCGCGGAACTGGTACGGCGGGATGCCGCCCTGCGCCTGCACGTCCGCTGTGTAGGGTGTCTGCTCGATCGCCAGTGGGAGCCGTTCCGTCAGCAGGGAGAAGGGAACGCCGGCGTCCATGCCGCCGTCGGTGCCCGCGTCGGTGCCCCCATCGCTGCCCCCATCGCTGCCCCCATCCGGTCCTGCATCCGAGCCCCCGTCCTCGTCCGGACCGGCATCCGAGGACGCATCGGGAGGCTCCTCGATGGGGCACGGACCCAGCGCGCCACAGTCCGGTAGACAGCGCCGCGCCTCATGGAGGCACGTGAAGCCCGGATTGCAGGAGCCGTTGTCAGCGCAGGACTCGAAGCGAGAGAGATCCGGCGCGAACTGGCAGGCGAAGGTGAGCCCCATCGCGCCCAGCAGGCCCAACCCCAGCAAGACTCCACGCGAGTTCATGGCAGCTCCCACACGAAGAGGATGGCTCCCCCCGCGCCCAGTACTGCTCCCGCGCCCAGCAGCCCGTTGGCGATGTGGCTCTGGCGCCGTCCCCGTCGCAGCCCGTCCGAGAAGCATTGGCGGAACTGCTCGCCCTCACCGTCGCAGCCCCCCGTTCCTCGAGAGAAGCGCTGCGCGGTGGAGCGCGCCACCAGTCCAAAGCCCACACCCGTCGCGAGCACCGCGGCCCCCGTGCCCACCAGCACCAGGGGCCAGGTCCGCCGCGCCTTCGCCTCCACGGTCCGTGGTTGCCGCTCCTTCCAGAGTGGGATGAAGGCCTTCTGCGCCGTCTCCTCCGCGGTCGCATCCAGCGTGGTCACCTGGAAGGTGCTCCGAGTCTCCATGCCGTCGGCGCCCACCAGAGACAGAGTCACGGTGCGCTCTCCGCCGAGCCCCAACACCCGCCCGCGGATGAGCCACTTCGCGCCCAGCGACTTCACCTCCGCCGCGCGGCAGACATCCTCCGTGCACGTCTCCTTCCGGTCCTCGTGCACGCGCAGCCGAGCCACGGTCTCCTGGCGAGGTTCGAGGCACACGCCCGCGGTCCTCGTCACGGCGCGTCGGACGGCCTCCTCGGTGCGGCGGGCCTCGGGTCGCGGCAGGGCCACCGCGTCGAAGGGCAGCATCACCATCCGCTCGCCTACACACGGAGCCACCGGCGGCACCGCGCCCAGGCTCAACACCAGCGCCAGGGGCAGGAGCATCACGGAGAGAGATCGGGCCCGTCATCCATGGCGACGGGCGTCTGCCCGAGGCTCGCCACGTAACCACTGTAGAATCGCGGGCCGAAGGCCACGCTGAAAAGCTTGTCCCGGAAGGCCTCCTCCACCGGGCCGCGGCTGGCCACCGCCGAGGGGCTCCAGGAGAGGCTGCCGGCATCCACCACCACTCCCGCGCGAGCCACCGACAACCGCGTCTCCCGGCCCGCCGAGCGCAGGTAGTAGCTCCGGTCCGGAGGCAGGGCCAGCACCATGGGGCGCTCGCGCTCCTTGTTGAAGTCCGCCACGCGCACGCCGCGCGTATCCTCTATCCACATGCGCCCGCCCACGCCCTCGGGCACCAGCAGGTAGCCCAGCCCGCTGTTGCGGCCCAGGTCGCTCAGCGGGGTGCTCCGGTCCAGCGCGGGCGGCCGGGCGAAGATGTCGAGCCGGCCGCGCACGTCCTCCACGCCCTGGCTCGCGGCGGCGATGAAGGCGGTGAGTTCCGAGTACTCCACGCGGCCGTCCCCGTTCACGTCCGCCGCGCCCGCCAGCGCCGAGCGCACCTGGTGGCTGAAGACGCCCGCGGAGATGGCGCTCCACTCGTGGCTCTCCTGGGCGCTCGAGGTGGACAGCACCACGCCCACCTGGGGGAACTTGTCCAACTCGCGCGAGGCCAGGTGCTGAGTCACGGCCGCCGTCTGCGCCGGGCCGATGGGCAGCGCTCCCCGCGCGTTGACGAAGAAGTACGAATCGCACGCGTCCACGATGAGGTGGATGAAGCTGGCCGGGCTGGGGGAGATGACCTGCGAGTAGAGATCCGTCCGGGTGAAGGGGCCGTCCAGCAAGCTCACCGTGCCCTCGCCTGCCGCCCCGCGCTGCCCGTGGCCTGTGAAGATGAAGTAGAACACCGGTTGCTTGCCCGCCTCCCGGTCCGCCTTCATCTGCTTGGAGAGGCGTGCCAGGGACTCCTTCAGCGCCGCCTTGGTGGGAGGCTGGGTGCGCGCGGCGAGCCCTGGGTGGCGCGCCTGCGTCTCCTCGTCGAGCACGCTCAGCAGCACCGTGTCCCGGGCCTGGGGCGCGAACAGCTCGTAGTAGCGCGCCCCGTCATCATCCGCGTAGCGGAGCGAGGCCTGCTTTGGATCCAGGCTGGCGTTGTTGGCGATGATCAGCGCGTACGAGACGCGCTCGGGCGGAGCCGCAGCCGAGGCGGGCCGAGCCACCCCCAGTCCCAGGGTGAGCAGGAGCAGCCAGAGGGAGAGACAACAGTGGGCGCGTTTCGAGGACATGGAGATCGTGTGCTCAGGGCGCAAAAAGTAACGGTTAGCGTGCCATTTTGCAGGCGGGCGATCCACCCGGGGGGCCTCGTGACAAGGGAGAGTGACGGCGGCTGAACGCCGCTGCTATGTGGCGAGGATGGCGTGGGAGTGGGACCAGGAGCGATTGCGGCGCTTCCGGGAAGGCGCACCGGAAGTGTTGGGAGAGGTGTATCGCGCGCACGCCGAGCCGCTGGCTCGCGCGCTGCGGGCGGTCGCCTTCCGTGGGCGTGGCTTTGCCCACCTTCAAGGCGCGCTCGAGGTGGAGAACACCGTGCTTGAGACGTTCGCGCGAGCCTTCGAGCCCAGGACGCGGTTGGCCTACGACGGCATCCGCCCCTACGCGCAGTTCCTCATGGGCATCGCGCGCAACGTGGTGCTTGAGCAGTCGCGCACGCGCGAGGTGGTGGCGGGGCTGGGGCCACAGGACGAGGGTTCCACGCTGAACTGGGAGCTGGGGGTGACGGGAGGCGGGGACAGCATGGAGCAGCAGATGGAGGATCAGGAGGTGGAGGCGCTCCTGAGGGATTTCAAGGAGGGGCTGACGCCCGAGGAGCGCCAATTGTTCGAGCTGCGCTTCACCGAGGGCCTGGCTCAGGAGAGTGCGGCCGAGCGCGTGGGGCTCACCCGCATCCAGGTGCGGCGGCGCGAGAAGGGGCTCAAGCAGCGGTTGCTCGGCTATCTGCAAACGCATGGGTACCTGCAGGGTGTCCAGGCAAAGGGATGGGGGTTCTTGAAGGGGAGGGGCGACGCATGACGTGCACGAATCAGGAGGCGAAGGCGGCGCTCCAGGCGCTGTTCCTCGGAGAGCTCGATGCAGAGCGTCATGCCCGGCTGAGCGAGCATGCGCGGACCTGCGGCGAGTGTCGTGAGGCGTACAATCGGCTCTCGCGGGTGGAGTCCGCGCTGGAGAAGCGGGCGCTGCCCCAGGGGCGCGAGGCGCTGCTCGAGGCGCGGTTGATGGCTCGGGTGCAGGCCGCGGAGCGTGCCGCCGTGCCGCGCCGCTCCGTCTGGGACTGGTTGAGGGTGGCCCTGCCCGCGGCCGCGGTCGCCGCGCTGGCGATGTTCGTGGTGCTGCCACGAGTGCGGGGGCCAGCTGCCCCCGAGGATGAGTGGCAGGCGCGGAAGGGCTCGACGGAGACGGCGTTCGGTGTGCGCGCCTTCTGCGTGTCTTCGGAGGGCAATGTGCAGGCGGAGGCTCTGCCGGGCGGGAAGCTCGCGTGCCCCGAAGGGGCGTCGGTGCAGTTCAGCTATACGGCTCCCGAGGGCGCGCGGCTGTCCGTGGCGGCGAAGTCTTCCTCCGGTGAGCTGCTCCAGTTCTTCCCGCGTGAGGGCGAGGCCGCTCCGGTGAACGCGGGCGTGGATGTGCCGCTGTCGTACAGCACGCCCGTGCAAGGGGGGTGGCTCGCCGCTCCGTTGGAGGTGCGCGCCCGCTTCACCAATGAGAAGGGCCAGACGCTGGGCGAGACGCAGTTGACGCTCACCCCGGCGAAGTGAGCGCAGCCCACCGGCTCACAGCCGCAGCCGGTAGCCCAGGCTCGCGGCGAGGAAGCCGCCGAGGTTCACGTCGCCCGTGGTGACGAAGTCGACCTGGGTGAAGTGGTAGTGGGCTTCGAGGAAGAGGCCCCCAGGCCCCAGGCGCAGCTCGGCGCCACCGAGGAACTGGAATCCGAGCGTGCCCTCCTTTTCCACCGTGGTGGCGCCGAAGCCCTGGGTCGTGGCCTGGTGCAGGTAGATGCCCGGGCCCAGGCCGGCATACGGGGTGATGGAGCCGAGCGCTCCTTCGAAGCTGTACACCGCCGAGAGAAGGAAGGCGATCTCGCGCTCGGTGAGCTGGTAGGGCGCGTCTCCCCGGGTGAGCAGCGGATCGCTGAGCGTTCCGGACACCTTGGGCAGGTGCACGTTCCCCTCTAGGACGATGGCCAGCCTCCGCTCGAACAGCGGGGTGATGTAGCCCATCTCGAGCCCGAAGAAGGGCGCGCCCCCGAGCGGCGTGGTGCTCTTGAAGAAGCCGAGCTTGGGGGCCAGCAGGATGCTGTTTCCCTCGGAGGACTCAGCGGTGGCGGGCGGTGTGGCCGGAGCCTGGGCGAGGACGAGGAGCGCGAGGACGGGAAGGACGGTCATCGGGTCGGGCGAGGTGGGGGTTAGTAGCTGAGGCACTCGGTGCTGGTGAAAGGGGTTCCGGTCCCCGTGTCATCGGGCAGGCCGCCGGTGACGTAGACGTAGGCGCGGAATTGGGTGCTTCCGGCGAGGTAGCGGGGGCCTCCCTCCGCGTACCGGAATGCCCCGACGTCATTGAGGCCCGTGGTGAAGTTGCTCGAATCCGTGCACGGCCCGGGACTGTTGCCCGATGGACAGATGAGGCCCGAGCGGAACCGGAGGGCGGTGTTGCCCGCGCTGCCCGCCTGGAAGAGCGAATTGGCGAGGACTCGCGCCCAGCCACCGTGGGTCCCGTTCTTCAAATCGATGGTGGTGAAGCTCGTGGAGCTGAGGTCTCCGGAGGCATCCTGCACCTTGGCCACTTCGAGGACGTTGGAGGACAGGATGGAGGTGCCGTTGTCTCCGCCCACCGCGAGGAGCCAGGCGTCCTTCCGGTTGTCGGGAGCGGTGGATGCGAACGAGCCGGGAGCGGTCTCGGCGCTGGCCACGGCGAGCGAGAAGCGCTGGCGGGCCACGTTGAGTGCTCCCAGGTTGGTGCTCGAGAAGGCGGCCGGAGTCGTGGCCGTATTGAAGGTGTAGCTGTTGGCGAGGAAGGAAGCGCGCTCAACGCTGGCCAGCGTCGTACCGGCCGCGTTGGCGCCTCCCGCGACGTACACCGTGTCTCCCAGGAGCTGGGCGGCCGCGTGCGCGCGCTCCACGGTGAGGTGCTCGTTCAGGAGCACCCAGCGGCCGAGGGCTCCTGTGGGCAGTGGTTGCGCACCGCTCATGTCGGGAGTCTTCGCGCCCGTATCCATATAAGAGAGCTGAGGAAGCGGTGCGCCCGAGCAGCTCGGCGTGGCGGGGGCATCGAGTTCCTCCAGAAGCCGCTCCGCGCCGGAGGGCTGGTTGGCGGAGACCGTGCGGTAGATGCGGTACTTCGTGGCACCTGGAACGCAGGTCCACATGAGGCGAGCGGCATTGAGGGCCTCGTTGGCCTTCACCGGATGCTCGTCCGAGGCCAGTGTCTCTCCGTTCGGGTTCTTTGCATCTCCCGCTCCCAGGACGGCAGACACCCGGTAGTACAGGGTCCCGGTGGGCAGGGTGGCGTCTTCCTGGGTCAGGCGCTCGGGCGGCGCCAGAATCGGTGCATCCGCTGCCTTGAGTACCTGCGCACGCAGCACCGTGTTCACGGGCTTCAGCGTGCCCGTCGCATCGGGCACCCGCCCTCCGAGCACGAAGAGGTACGAGGTGTCATTCGGCACGGTGCGCACGATGGCCATGTGCCCGCGCCGCGGCTCCGGCGCTGCCGCACCCAATCGCGAGCGCTCCAGCGGATGGAATGTGCACCCGGCGCTGCTGCAGCGGCCCCCCACCTCTCCATAGAGCGTGATGGGAGCCATCTCGACGGAGTCCAGGGCATTGGTTTCGTCGCTGGTGCCGCCCAGCGCGTAGAGGAAGGGCTGGCCGAGGTCGTTCGTGGCGACGACCAGGGGGAAGTCCGCGCGCGGCGTGACGAGTTGGGTGGTAATCGCAGGCCCCGTGCCCGGGTTGGCCGAGGGGTTGGTGACGGTGAGGCCCGAGTAGTTTGCGTAGGCGGGATCCGCCGTGTTCTGCACGCGCACCACGAAGAGCCCCGCGGCCAGCTGAAGGTCCGTGGTCGCAGCCACCTGGGTGCCCGTGGGCGTGGACTCGATGCACTGCGCGGCCGCGATGCTCGTGGGGACTCGCGCGCTCAGGCTCGTGGCGCTGGGGATGCCGGTGGCGGGCAGATCGCATACCAGGATGTTCCCGCTGGCCAGCTTCTTCAGGAGCTGTACCTTCGCGCCCGCTCCGAAGTTCCTCCCGGTCACCACCAGGGGACGGGTGACATCCAGTCCGCGTGTGTCGATGGCCGACGGAGCAATGGAATCGATGACAGGTGGCTCGTCCTGTAGGACGGTGAAGCCATTGGAGGCTGGCACCTCCCCCACGGCGCCGCTCGTGTCCGCCACCTTGAGGGCATAGGGGCCACCGGGGACGACGCCGTTCGGACAGTCGGGTGAGGTGATGGGCAGGAGTTCGTTGCCCGAGCACGTGGGCACCACCGCGGTGATGATGGTGGGCGAGACGAAGGCCACACGGCGGAGTGGAATGTCCACCGTCTCCGAGGGCGCCGTCTTCAGCGGGGCCGCCATGAAGACTTCGGGCGAGCCCGCGGCGAAGGCGCGCTGATCACCCGTGGGCGCGTTGTAGATCGTGACAGGCTGATCGCGTTGCTGCCACCCGAAGCGAGGCTCCACCGTCAGCAGCCCCAGGGGCTCATAGGTGATGGACAGGGCCATGGGTAACGTGAACGCGCAGCCCTCGGGGTTCGTGATCTCGAAGTCGTACGTCCCCTCGGGCGTGCCGGAAGGGACTTCCGTCAGCAGACGCGTGGGCGACTCCACCGCGGTCGTGAAGAGCTCCACATCCGGGAAGCCGGTGCGGGTCAGCTTCATCGCGGGGAATGTCTCTGTCCGGAACCCCGTGCCCTCGACAACGAGCGGGCTGGGGGCGTTGAAGGTGAAGCCCTGCGGCGCCGTCACCCGTGTCACCGCCGGCGGCTCGACGACGATGAGCAGGTCCGCCACCTCCGCAGTGCCGCCTCCGGGGTTCTTCACCGACACCGCGTAGCTGCCCGCGGGGAGCTCTGCCGCGGGCGTGGTGTCCCGCGTGGGAATGTCCAGGAAGAGCAGCGTGGAGTCCCGGTACGAGACCCGGCCCCGTTCGAGCGTCAACGTCGTGGAACCCTTCACCGTCACTTCGGGCATTCCCACCGTCGGCGTGTCGGTGAGTACGTCCGCGGGCACGGGCGTGAAGCGCTCGCCGAGCAGCTCGAGCCGCCAGCCCCGCTCTCCTCCCTGCGCGTTGCACACGCGCGCCGGAGCGACGCTGCGCTGGCGAGGGTTGATGATGCCTGTCAGGGCGGGAGTCGGACCCTCGGTGGTTCGAGAGCAGGCGGCAACTGCAAGCAAGGCTGCGATGAGGTGCAGGCGCACGGGGGATCCTCTTGTGTCCCAGCAGGCCGGGCGGCTGCCGGGGCTCGCACAATACCGACGGAAGGAAGCTGGGAGCTCAGTGGATGAAGGAGCGATCCGCGGACGGCTCGTCAGCCTCGGCCACCTTGAGTGGGACGAGCTGCGTCAGCCGCTCCCGGTCCACGATCGTTCCCTGCGTGGGGAAGGACAGGCCCGTCGATGTCCACTCGGGAAGGAACAGGATGGGCTCGGCCATGCCGTTGTAGCCCAGCTGGACCAACTGCTCCTCCTCGAAGGTCTGGCAGCGCTTCTCGCAGCACGTGAAGGGCGCCTGGACGCGGTAGAGGCCCTCGGCCACCAGCGGTTCGAGGTGCTCGGCCCACTGTGGATCAGGGAGCGGAGTGCCGTGGGTGTGCCAGTGCGCGCGGTTCACGCTCCAACTGCTCGGCAGGTAGAGGCCGGGGCCCGGGTCGCCGTGGTTGTGGAAGTAGACGAGGCGTCCCTCGGGGATCGCGGTGCCGAGAGCCCGCCGGGTGCGATACAGCCCACATGGGGGGAGGCTGGACATGGGGGCGTGTTCTAGCTCGCTCGGCTGTCTTGAGGCGCGGCGATGAGGATTCGCCGCCAGCTCGCACGCCTGGCGAGGATTTCCGGATCAGTTCCGATGCATCAGGAATGAGGGGGAACTTTTTTCAGGGACCGGGGGCCGAGGGGGCCCTGCCCTGAAGTGCTATGCGCGTCAAATCTTTGGAATCACGAGGGAATGTGCCGGAGAAAGGCGTCGGCACGCAGGATGCTAAAGGAAAAGGCGTGGGCAGCACGGGGCGGTAGGCGGTCGGGCAGGACGGGCGGGGCGGTGAGGTAGGGCGGGGCGGTCGGTGGGGTGGGCAGGGCGGGGCGGTGAGGCAGGGCGGGGCGGTGAGGCAGGGCGGGCGGTGGGGTGGGCAGGGCGGGGCGGTGAGGCAGGGCGGTGAGGCGGGGCGGGGCGGTGAGCAGGGCGGGGCGGGGAAGGGCGGTTGGGTGGCTGGGGCAGGGCGGTGAGGCAGGGCGGGGCGGTGAGGCAGGGCGGGGCGGTGAGGCAGGGCGGGGCGGTGAGGCAGGGCGGGGCGGTGAGCAGGGCGGGGCGGTGAGGCAGGGCGGGCGGTGAGGTAGGGCGGGGCGGTGAGGCAGGGCGGGGCGGGGAAGGGCGGTTGGGTGGTTGGGGCAGGGCGGTGGGGTCGGGCAGTACGGGGGGAGCAGGGTGGGGTCGGGCAGTACGGCAGCACGAGGTCGGGCAGCGCGTGCGAGGCAGGGCGACGGGTCGGGGCAGTACGGGGGGCGAGGTCGGGCAGCACGGGCGGGGCAGGGCGGTGGGTCGTGCTGTACGGGGCAGTCGGGTAGGGCGGCGGGGTCGGGCGGTACGGGGCAGTCGGGGTAGGGCGGTGGGGTCGGGCGGTACGGGGCAGTCGGGGTCGGGCGGTGGGGTCGGGCGGTACGGGGCAGTCGGGGTAGGGCGGTGGGGTCGGGCGGTACGGGGCAGTCGGGGTAGGGCGGTGGGGTCGGGCGGTACGGGACAGTCGGGGTCGGGCGGTGGGGTCGGGCAGCACGGTGCAGGGCGGCGGGGTCGGGCAGTACGGGGTGGTACGGGCAGGGCGGCGGGTCGGGCAGGACGGGGCAGTAATCAGTACGGGGCAGCACGGGGCAGCACGGGCGGTGCAGGGTGGCGGGATCGGGCAGGACGGGGCAGGACGGGGTGTGGCTGGGCGTGAGGGGTGGGACGGGCGGGTAGGGCGGGCGGTACGCGGTAGGGGTCGGGCGGGCAGGGCGCAGTACCGAGGTGGGGTAGGGGCAGGTCGAGGACGGGCGGGACGGCACGGCGGAGCACCTCGTTGGCACACGCTGGGTTGGGACGGCTCGGGAACGGTCGAGAGTGGAGGGGGAGAAGAGCCGGTCTCCGGTGAGTCGAGCGCTCGCCGGGGCCGGCTGCCCTGACGTGTGATGGTGGGGGGAGTTGGAATGGGCGCTGTGGGTGCACTGGTGGCTGCGGGGCTCCTGCTCGGCGCGATGGAGGCGCGGGCCGAGGCCCCTGAGTTGAAGGAGAAGACGCGCGATCCGGAGCGGTTGGCTCCCTTCGGATTGCTGCTCGACGCGGGGATTCCAGAAGGAGCGGGACTGTCCGCCGCGTTCAGGCCCTCTCGGGCCGTGCGGTTGCACCTGGGAGCCACGCACAACGGAATTCGCCTGGGAGGCCGAGCGGGCATCACGCTCCTGCCGATGCGGGGCTGGTACACCCCCTCCTTCACGTTCGAGGTGGGGCACACCCTCTCGGGCAACTCGGACAAGGTGGCTCGGAGGATGGCGGATACCTCGCAGCCTCCGCTCTTCGCGATGGAGCGCGTGGGGTATTCCTACGCGAGCACGCACCTGGGCTTCGAAGTGGGCGCGCCGGGTAACTTCACCGTGTTCCTCCGCGCGGGCGTCAGCTGGGTCGAGCTCGATGTGCCCAACGTGGAGGATCTCGCCGAGCCCTTCATCGCCAGCCTCGGAGAGACGGGCGCCAAGGGTGGCCGGTTCTTCTACATGATGCCGTCGGCCAAGTTCGGGCTGATCGTCTACTTCGGCTGAGCGGCCTTCACCGAGTCGAAGAACGCCAGCACCTGCGCATCGCCCCAGAAGCGGGGCGAGTGCAGCCTTCCCGAGACGAAGCCCACGTGGCCTCCTTGCTCCGTCAGCAGGACGGTCAGGTGCGGATTCTTCGAGGCCTCGGGAGGAATGACGGGGGCCACCAGCATCGGATCATCATTGGCGCTCAGCAGCAGCGTGGGGCGCCGGATGGCGTGGAGCTTCGGTCCGGAGGAGGCCTCGTTGTAGTAGTGCGTCGCGCCGCGGAAGCCGTGCAGTGGCGCGGTGACGGCGTCGTCGAAGGCGCGGATGGTGCGCGCGGCCTCCATGGCTTTTCCGTCGAAGGCGCCGGGGAATCGCCGCAGCTTCGCGCGGGCCTTCTGCTTGAGGGTGCGCAGGAAGCGCTCGCGGTAGAGCAGCTGAAAAGGGCCGGGGCCATCCAGCCGGTAGCAGCAGGCGTCCAGATCGTACGGAGCGCTCATCACCGCCGCGGCCTCCGCCGGCGAGTTATCTCCGGTCTCCTCCAGCAGCCGGCAGAGGACATTGCCTCCCAGCGAGAACCCCACCGCGTACAGCGGCCCGGTGATCCGGGCACGCACGTGCTTCATCACCGCGAGCGCATCGCCAAACTCTCCCGAGTGGTACGAGCGCGCCAGGCGGTTGGGCTCGCCGCTGCACGAGCGGAAGTTGAGCGCGGTGCCGCCCCAGCCGCGCTCGGAGGCACCCCGGAGGACGGCGACGACATAGCCTGATTGAGACGAGCCCTCGAGTCCGTGGAGCACCACCACATGCGGGGCGCCGGGGGCTCCATCGAAGGTGTCCAGATCGACGAAGTCCCCGTCGGGCAACTCGAAGCGCTCGCGCCGCAGCGAAGGGCCCCGGGTCGGGCGCGTGAGCGAGGCGAAGATGGTCTGCGCGTGGGTCGAGCCCAGGCCCACAGCCGGAGTGAAGGGAACGGTCGGTTGGAAGCTCACGGGGCCGCGATAGCGCCCGAGCGAAGCCGAGACAAGTCCCTCGCGGGTTGGGAGTGCGAGGGCCTGCTCACGGGCTCACGCTCCGCCGCGGGCCCGGCGCATGGAGGCGCAACCCGCCTGGCGCGTGGCCTCGGCCTCACCCGTCAGCCCGAACAGGGCCAGGTACTTCTGAACGCGCTCCTCCAACGTGGGCGCCTCGATGAGCTGGCAGACCTCGTCCGGCTCGTAGCTTCGGCAGACCTGCGGCCGGCGGTCATACACCGAGCACAGGTTGTCCGCGGTGAGGTGCGGGCAGCGCATCCCCAGTGGCTTGTCCAGCGCGGCGATGTCCGGCGCCACGCAGCAGGCGCCACAGCGAGTGCACTCCATGACCTGGGCTCCTGTGAGGCGAGGGCCTCCCGTCTCAACGCGGGTCGATCTTCTTCACATCCCCGCCGTTCGTCACGGTGAGGGCCACCTGCTGGCCTGGCTTCCAGACGACGTACTCCTGCTCCGTCTTCGGCTTGAGCTCGGTCTTCTTCTTGCCGCCGTCGTACTCGAGGTTGACGACGTACTGCTCCTCGCGGCGCAGCCGGTCCTCGGCGCTCACGGACAGGTCCGGCCAGCGCGGAGGCTCCGCGTTCTTGCCCGAGGCCTCCCGGTGGGTCACTTCCTTCCACTGGTACGTGTCGTAGCTGCACTTCTGGGCGTAGACGGGCTCGTTGCGGTAGCGCGTCTCGTTGCGGCAGTCCTCGTAGGACTCGTCGCAGTACTTCGTGACGTCCTCGCAGACCTCCTCCTTGAAGCCGTTGCCCTTGTTGCGCGTGTGGCACTTCTCCTCGGTGCCGCAGGCCTTCTTCCGCGTCTTCGTCGAGCACACGCGCTCGGTACCGTCCGCCACCTTGCGCGTGGAGCGCTGACGCGAGGCACACCCGCGGATGTTCTGCACTCCCGCCACCTCGCCCGAACCGTTGACGGGCATGCGCGGCGACTGAGGGTGCAGCTCGTCCGCCCAGCCCTCCAGCGTCACGGGCACGAAGCGCTCCTGGAACACGGTGCGCTTCCACTCGGTGCTCACCACCTGGCCCGTGGTGTCATGAGGGATGGACGACCAGAATCCATAAGCGATCGTCCCGAAGCAGCAGAGGGAGAAGATGCCACCCAATGCCAGCATCACCTTGGCGAAGGTGCCGCGCTTCTTCGGGGCCGGCGGGGGCCGATTCTCGGGAGGCCGGCGCGGATCCGCCTCTTCCTCCAGTGCCTTGGCATCGGTGGACCGCTCGGCCCGGCAGTTCTTGCAGATCTCCTGGTCGCCCCGGTTGGAGGCGCCGCAGTAGGCGCAGAACCAGTCCACGCCGGCGTGGGCCAGCTCCAGCGCCTTCTCGTCCGTGACACCCTCGCGCAGCGACTTGCCTGTCTTCGCATCCGTGCCGCCGAACTCGAACTCGGACTCCTTGCCGGTGAGCTCACGCGGATTGCCACACTGGGGGCACTTCTTGTGCCGGGCGAGGATGCCCTTCGTGTCACACGAAGTGCAGTCCCACGTGCCCTCGATGATCCGGATGCGCTTGGCCATGGGCGCATCCTAACCGCAGCGGGCGCCAATTAGACCCAGAGCGCTCGCGGGATGGGCGTGGCCGGGGAGAGAGGCACCTCGGGCCGCAGTGGCCGCAGCATGGGCAGCGAGCCGTCCCGCGCCTCGCGCACGGCGCCCGGCACCTGCGACAGGAGCGATCCCATGCCAGGCTCCTCCCACACCACGACCTTCGAGAGCCCTGCCCGGTGGGCCACGCGGCGGGCGGCTGAGAGCAACGCGGTGGCATCCTCGGCCGAGCGGGCGTCGAACATCGCCACGATCAAGGCGCTGTAGCGGCTCATCATGTACCAGAGGGCGGTGGACTCGCCGGCCATGGCGCCGTTGGCCTCCGGGCGCGGGCGGGGTATCAGCTCCGAGTAGATGCGCTCGCGCTCGATGTGCCAGTCCACCTGATCCGCGGTGGGCCAGAGGAAGAAGGGGGCCTCGGGGTGGCGCATGCGGGCCAGTGCGGCGCCGAGCTCCTTCTCGGAGAGCAGCCGATCCACCCGCTCGGAGGGCTCGCCCGGCTCCGGGGCGAAGCTCCAGTCCCAGGCATCCAGCTCCCGGTAGCCGGAGCGCTGGTAGAGCGGGGCGCCCACGTCCGAGAAGAGCAGCGCGCTCTGGGCCCGAGGCGAAATGCGCTCCAGCTCCGCGGCCAGCAGATCCATCAGCCGGGTGGCATACCCGCGTCCGCGCAGCCGCTCCTCGGTGAAGACGCTGGCGATGCCAAAGCTGTCACCCTGCGCGAACGCTCCATCCGGAGCGCGCAGGAAGCTGTCCATGCGGAACGTCTCACACGAGGCGAGCGCGGCCCCATCGTCCGCGCACAACAGCCACGTCTTCATCTCGGCGTGAGCCCAACGCTGGGCTCGCAGCCTCCGCTCGCGCTGGAGATATCCCTCGACGGTGAGGGACACGCCCCAGGCGGAGTGGGTGACGAGATCCCGTTCGGTCTTCTGGCTCTCGCTGGCGAGTACAAGTTTCATGGCTGGCTCACATGGTAGCGGTGAAGGGAACGCGGAAGTGCAGCAGCAGGTACGCCTGGCCCACGTGGAAGATGGACTCGTTGATCGGCTTCGTCTCCGTGAAGGTCCCCACGCGCTGCGGAATGTAGAGGGACGAGTTCCACCCGATGCTCACGAGGAACGTCTTGGACAACTGGAACTCCAGGTCCGCGTTGAGCTGGGCGCCGGGCCGGAAGAAGTGGGTGTTCTCCAGCGTGTCCGAGGACAGGTACGCGTAGGTGACGATCAGCCCCGCATCGAGCGAGAGGCGCACCGGGCTCGGAGTGAGCCCCAGGCCGAAGCCCAGCGGCTTCCAGGTGGCTCCATACATGGAGGTGTTCCGGTACTTCGGCGAGATGATGATGGAGTCCGGAATGAGCTTGAGGATCGCGGGGGCGTAGCGGACCTCGTTCATGGCCAGCACCCGGCCGCGCTGCCGCTGGGGGAAGAGGTTCTTGTGGGCCTGCAGCCACTCCTTGTCGAGCACGGCCTCCACGGAGATCTTCAGCCCGGTGTGGATGGGCTGGTCCTCGAACACGGGGCCGAAGAAGAGGAACGCGGCGGGACCGAAAGCGATGTCCACGGGCGCGGTGACTCGCCGCTGGGCCGCGGAGACGCCGGGCAGCAGCAGACAGGACAGCAGGGCCAACTGGGCGAGCTTCATGCGAGGCGTGCCTCCAGAGGCGGTTTCAAGCGGAGGCGCTCAGCGTAGAAGGATCGGGGCATTTCTGTCGCCGAACCCTGCAACCGGAGAGAGTATCGGGCATCCCACCGGGCAGGCCGCCCTCAACGGGTGGGTCCTGAACACCCCCATCACGGGTTCATTGCACATGCTGACTGCTTTCCTCGTAGCCACTTCCCTTCAAGCCCAGACCCCTACTCCTCCTGCCACTCCGGCCACCGAGGTCGCCGCCGAGCGTGCCGCTGCCGCCGCCGAGAAGGCCGCCGCCGCTGCCGAGAAGGCCGCCGAGGCCAGTGCCCGCATGGCCGCCGCCGTCGAGCGCCTGAGCGAGGCCCTGGGCAAGCCCGCCACTCCCGCGGCTCCCGCAGCGCCTGAAGCGCCTCCCGCCAAGACGGCCGAGGCTCCGAAGGAGGATCCCTGGAATGGGAACATTGGACTGGGGCTCATCGCGCTCTCGGGCAACGCCTCGACGCTGACGTTCAGCGGACTGGCCTCGGCCGAGCGCAAGACGCAGGGGTGGATCTACTCGCTCAAGGCGCAGGGCCTGTACGGCCGCAGTCGCCTGGCCGCCACGGAGACGGAGGGCGAGCGCACGCAGGTGGTGGCCCTCAGCGCGGGCGTGGATGTCCGGGTGGATCGCCGCTTCACGCCGGTGGTCAGCGGTTACCTGCTGGCCGGCGCGCAGACGGACCACGTGAAGAGCGTGGAGGTGCGCGGCATCGGCGAGGCGGGCGCGGGCATCTCCTGGTGGGACGAGAAGACGCCGGACGGGCGCACCACTTCGCTGCGCACGGACCTGGCCTTCCGCTTCTCCCGCGAGACGCGCTTCCAGTACTACCCGACGCCGTTGGATCTCGAGGACGTGGACCTGGGCGGCCCTCGAGTGGGCGTGGCGTTCAGCTACGGGCTGACCAAGGACACGGTCTTCACCGAGCAGGCCGAGGCCATCCCCAACGTACTGGGAGAGTCCCGCCTCCTCGTGAACAGCACCTCCACGCTCGCGGTGGGGTTGTCGGAGACGCTCACCATCGGCACCAGCTTCGTCCTCCAGTACGACAGCGCGCCGCCTCCGGGGAAGGTGTCCACGGACACGGCGCTGTCGGCCAACGTCTCGATCGCGTTCTAGCTCCTCACAGCCGGGGAGCCCGCAAACGCAACGCGGCGCCGGGGATACCCTCGGCGCCGCGGAAACCTCCAGGTGGAGGAGGCGAGCTACTCCTTGTGCTCGCTCGGGGACTCGTGCCCACCACCGGAGTGCGCTCCACCGTGGGCACCGCCGTGCGCCGGCGTCTTGCCCTCGATGAAGTTCAGGTCCGGCAGATCGCTCAGGTGCGAGCCGGCGGGGTTCGCCGGGCGGAAGCGCGTGGCGAAGTCCGCCATCGGCATGATGAGCATCATCAGCACGAAGAGGAACGACACGCCCATCACCAGCCGGTTGGCGCCCTTGTGGTCCTTCAGGTGCATGAAGATCAGCAGCACCAGCAGACCCTTCGTGGTGGCGATGGCGAGTGCCACCGGGAGCGCCAGCGAGAAGTGCATGCGCCCGGTGAACACCGTCAGACCGGTGAAGAACAGCAGCGCTACCCAGACGATCCAGTACGGAGCAGCGCTGTGGTGCTCCGCCATGTTGCGAGCTTCCTGCTGGGACTCATTGGCCGCGGACATGTTGAAGAGCTCCTGGAACTAGATGAGGTACAGCAGCGGGAAGAGGAAGATCCACACCAGGTCGACGAGGTGCCAGTACATGCTGCCCAGCTCGACCGCGGTGTAGTTGTTGGGCCCGAAGTTCTGCTCGCGGATCGCCTTCACCGTCAGCCACGCCAGCACGCTCATGCCGACGATGACGTGGAAGGCGTGCAGGCCCGTGGCCAGGAAGTAGATCGTGAAGTACAGCGGCGCGCCCGGCAGCTGCACCTCTTCGAAGTGGTAGTACTTACCGGGCAGCGCGCCCTCGGCGAACTTGTGGCTGTACTCGAAGCCCTTGATGACGAGGAACGCGCACGCCATGGCGATGGTGAGCACGAACATGAGCGCCACCGTCTTGTTCTTGCCCTCCTTCGCGTAGTGCACCGCGAGCGCCGCCGTCAGCGACGAGGTGATGAGCACCACGGTGTTGATGGTGCCCAGCGACAGGTCCAGGTGGCGGCTCGCCTGGGCGAAGGCGTCCGGGAACAGGTAGCGGTAGCAGCCGTAGCAGACGAACAGGCCGGCGAAGAGCAGGATTTCGGTGGAGAGGAACAGCCACATGCCCAGGCGGGCGGCGTGGTTCTGCACCTCCAGCGAGGCGAAGTGCTGCGCCAGGCGGGGGACCCCGGGCGTGGCGCCCGCGGGGTGAGCACTAGACTGCATCGGGCACCTCGGCCTTCTTCGGATCCACGTACAGGTGCGGTTCCTCGGGGTAGGTGGGCTGCGGGCCCACGAAGTTGTGGGTCGGCGGCGGCGAGTCGGAGATCCACTCGTAGCCCTTGCTGCGCCACGGGTTCTTCCCGGAGGCCCTTCCGTACGCCAGCGAGTACGTCAGGTACACGGCGATGATGATGAACCCGAACGCCAGCAGCGAGGCGCCCGCCGTGGAGGCCACGTGCAGCGCCTGGTAGCGCTCCGGGTACTCGAAGTAGCGCCGCGGCATGCCGTAGTTGCCCAGCAGGAACTGCGGGATGAACGTGGCGTTGAACCCCAGGATGATGAACGCCGACGCCACCAGGCCCCAGCCCTCGTGGTACGTCTTCCCGAACATCTTCGGGAACCAGTAGTGCAGCGCCGCCAGGAACGCCATCACCGTGGCGCCCACCATGATGAAGTGGAAGTGCGCCACCACGAAGTAGGTGTCGTGCCAGTGCACGTCCAGCGACGTCGTCGCCACCGCGATGCCCGTCATGCCACCGAACACGGTGAAGAACAGGAAGCCGCAGAAGTAGGCGAACGGCGTCTTGAAGTCCACGGCACCCTTGTAGACGGTGCCCACCCAGTTGAAGACCTTGATGGCGGTGAACACGCCCACCAGCATCGTGAGCACGCCGAAGATGCCCGCGTCGAACGTCGACTGACCCGACACGAACATGTGGTGGCCCCACACGAAGAAGCCCACGAAGGCGATCCCGAGGCTCGAGTACGCCACCGCGCGGTAGCCGAACACGTTCTTGCGGCTGTAGGTGGCCACCACCTCGGACATCACTCCGAAGGACGGCAGCACCATGATGTACACGGCCGGGTGGCTGTAGAACCAGAACAGGTGCTGGAAGAGCACCGGGTCTCCGCCGCGCGCCGGGTCGAACAGGCCGAAGTGGAACAGCTGCTCACCCGTGACGATGACCAGCAGCAGGCCGATGACCGGCGTGGCCAGCACCTGGATGCAGCTGGTGGCGTACAGCGCCCACGCGAACAGGGGCAGCTTGAACCAGGTGATGCCCGGCGCCCGCATGGTGTGGATGGTGACGATGAAGTTGAGGCCCGTGGCGATCGAGCTGAAGCCGATGATGAACGCGCCGAACAGCACCGGCGCCACCGTCGTCGTCGTGTGCGTGCTGTACGGCGTGTAGAACGTCCAGCCCGTGTCCAGGCCGCCGTTGATCATGCCCCACAGCGCCAGGCCCGCGCCCGCCAGGTAGATGTAGAGGCTGGCCAGGTTCAGCTTCGGGAAGGCCACGTCCTTGGCCCCCAGCATGAGCGGCAGCACGAAGTTGCCGAACACCGCCGGGATGGCGGGGATCATGAACAAGAAGATCATGACCATGCCGTGGAGCGTGAACATACGGTTGTATGTCATCGCGTCCATGATGGTCGGACCGGGCGTGAGCAGCTCGATGCGGATGAGCATCGCGAAGATGCCGCCCACCAGGAAGAACAGGAGGATCCACACCAGGTACATCAGCGCGATGCGCTTGTGGTCCACCGTCAGCAGCCACGACTTCACCGTGGTGCCGTCCACCAGATAGCTGGGGTGGTCGTGGTGCGCATCGTGCGCGTCGTGGGCGTCGTGCGCGGGCAGGACACCCTCTGCTGTCGTGCTACTGGATGGGTTCATAGGCCGGTCCTTGAGAAGCGCCCTCGCGCACGTTCTGCGTACGCAGCGACTTGATGAACTCGACGATGGCGGCCGTCTCGGGGCCCGCCAGCTTGCCCTGGAAGGTTGGCATCACATTCTTGTAGCCGGCCACCAGGTGCGCCCCGGGATCCATCATCGACTGGGTGATGTAGGCCTCGTCCACGCGGATGGTCTGCCCGTCGTCCAGCTTCTCCACGCGATCATACAGGCCCAGGAAGGTGGGGCCGATGTGCGGCGCCCCGTCCACCGTGTGGCACTTGAAGCAGCCCTGCGTGCCGGCCAGCTTCTGGCCCTGCTCGGCCATGCGCGCCACCGGCGGCACCAGCGAGGTGTCCGCCAGCGCGTCCTGGCGGCCGGCCAGCTTGCCGCGTTGCTGTTGCTTGAGCCACTCCTCGAAGTCCTCCGGCGAGAGCACCACCACCTCCGCCAGCATCTTCGAGTGGCTCAGGCCGCAGTACTCCGTGCACAGCACCTGGTAGGTGCCGGGCTTGGTCGCGTTGAACCAGGCCTGGGTGTAGCGGCCCGGCAGCGCGTCCATCTTGATGCGGAAGGCCGGCACGTAGAAGGAGTGCAGCACGTCCCGCGAGGTGATGAGCAGGCGCACGTTCCGGTTGGCCGGCACGTGCAGCACGTTCACCCCGTTGGGGCCCTCCGGGTACGCGAACTTCCACATCCACTGCTTGCCCATCACGTACACGTCGTACGTGTCCTTGGGCGGCGTGGTGAAGAAGACGAAGTCCCGGAAGCCGATGGCGAACCAGGCCAGGAAGAACACCAGCGGCACCGAGACGAAGAGGAACTCGGTGGGCAGGTTGGGCACCACGTACTCGGTGGCCTGATTGGGCACGCGCCGCCGGTAGCGGAAGAACATGAAGACCGCCGCCAGGCCCACCGCGATCGACGACACCATGGTGACGCCGACGACGAAGTAGTGGAGGTGGTCGACCTTCTCCGCGAACGTCGACGCGCGCTCCGGAAGGAAGAGGATTTTGTCAGCGAGATTGCTCATGCCGCAGCGCCTTTCTTCAGCTCGCGCCTCCAGAAAAAGATCAGCATCGACGAGAGCGCGGTGAACACCAGCAGCGCTCCCGTCCGAATGAAGCCGAACACGTAGAAGCTGTACCGCCGCATCGCGGCGTCATACTTGAAACAGGACAGGACGACTCGGTCGAAGCTGGTGCCCACTCGACCGTTACCGGCTTCCACCAGCGCCAGCTTCATGTCCTTGGCGGGGAAGGTGGTTCCGTAGAGGTAGCGGGAAACGCTGCCCTCGGGGGTGATGACCTGCACCACGGCGGGGTGGGCGAACTGCTTGCTGGCCTCGTCGTAGCGATACTTGAAACCCACCGCCTCGGTGAGCAGGTGGATGTTGTCCTCGGTGCCCGTGAGGAAGTGCCAGGGCGCCGACTCGGACTTGCCCATGGCCTGCAGGTGGCGGCGGCGCCGCTCCAGGCTCTGGGTGGGCGTGTCCTTGGGATCGATGCTCACGGTGATGGCGTGGTAGTCCTTGCCCAGCTCCAGCCCTACCTCGCGCATGGCGCTCACCTGGCCGTTGATGACCAGGTTACAGAGCATGGGGCACTCGTAATACACCAGCGTCAGCAGGGTGGGCTTGTCCTTGGGCAGCACATCGCCCAGGCGCACCTCTTTGCCCGTCTCGTCCAGGAAGCGGGCCTGCAGCGGCAGCGGCTCGCCCAGGTGCTCTTCCACGTCCACGCCCTGCACCTGCGGGGGCTGCTGGGCGTCGACGATGTCCCGAGGCGTCTTTCCTCCACCGGGCAGGGCGGCCGCTGGCAGCGCCACGCTCAGCACGAGCGCCGCCACGGCGAGCCCCGCGCGCCAGCCGGCGCGGGAGGAAGGCAGGGACTGGAAGGAGGACATCGACATCGGAGCGAGACCTGGAACCTAGTGAGGGGTGGGGGCGGGAGCCGCCGGAGTGGTGGGCGCGGGAGCCGGGGCCTGGGCCGGAGCCTTGCCGCCGGGAGCGGGAGCCGGGGCCTTGCCCTGGGGCGAGGTGGGCTCGGGAGCCGGGGGAGCCGGCGGCGGGGGAGGAGGCTTCGCGGCGTCCGCGATGACCTGGTCCATGGCCTTCTCCAGCGGCAGGTGCGCCACGACGCCGGGCTGGTCACCCGTGCCGGCCTCGAGCGCCTTGTGCTGGCCCTCGAGCTTCTCCGTGGCGTGCGAGTCCTGCTCGAACATGCGCTGGTTGACGATGCCGATCTCGTACTGGCCGATGGCGATCGGCTTGGGCGGCGGGCCGTCCGGCTGGAACTCGCGCTCCAGGTTCACCTGTCCGCGCCACGCCACCACGGCGCTCACGCCGAAGATGAGCAGGGAGAGCACTCCCACGCGGATGACCTTGCCGAGGACCAGGTGGTCCTCCTCGGCCGCCACGCCATGGGCGCCGACGATGACGCGCGACTCCTCTTCGACTTGCGTCTTCTTGCTCATGGCTGCACGTACCTCAGCGAGTCAGCGATGTACGGATCCTTCACCGGCACCGTGTACCGGCCGCGGGCGCGGAACAGCGCGAAGCCCACGGCGATGCCGCCCACGCCCACCCACGCGGTGATGATCGTCCACGGGAAGGAAGGGTGCTCCGAGTTGTAGGCGGGGAAGATGAGCCAGTACAGGTCCACCGCGTGAACGATGAGCAGGTACACGGCCACCACGGCCAGCTTGCGCGGCTGCAGCTTCAGGTTGCGCGACAGCAGGATGCCGAAGGGGATGAGGAACTGGATGAAGAACAGGGCGATGGACACCGGGCGCCAGCCGCCGAAGATGCGCACGTGGTACCAGGGCGCCTCCTCCGGGAGGTTGGCGATCCACACGAGCAGGAACTGGCTGAAGGCGATGTAGGCCCAGAAGGCCACGAAGGCCAGCATCAGCTTGCCCAGGTTATGGTAGTGCGCCGTCGTCACCAGGTTCCCGTAGAGGTCCTTGCCCTGGGCGTTCACCGTCGTGAGCGTCAGCACGCAGAAGGCCGCCAGGAAGCTGCCGGCGAAGTAATAGACGCCATAGATGGTCGACTGCCAGAGCGGCGTGAGGCTCATCATCCAGTCGAACGCAGCAAAAGTGATCGTAAGGGCAAGAAAAGGTAGAGAACCGGGCGCAAAGAACCGCTGCTTCACCGTGAGCATCAGGTCCCCACCCTCGTCCTGGCGGGTGCTCCAGCCGTAGAGGCGGTGGCTGACGAACGTCCACACCAGGAAGTAGATGACCTGGCGGGCGTAGAAGAAGCCCACGTTCAGGTAGCCGTGCTTGCTGTGCAGGTGGTGCAGCTGGACGTCCGTGAACTCCGAGGTGAGCGGGGACTCCGGCACCCAGGGGTACAGCAGCTTGAGGGCCGGGATGAGGCCCAGGAAGAGCACCGCGAAGATGGGGACGGAGATGGCCATCGTCTCCATGGCCCGGCGCAGCACCGTCATCCACTTGGCCTTGGCCGTGTGGAAGACGGCCACCATGATGATGGAGGCCACGGCGATGCCCGCCCAGTACACGTAGCCGAACAGGTAGCTGTGAGCCGCCGCGCGCGCGTCGCCCACGAAGGCGCCCACCGCCGTCAGCACGAGCCCGAGGATGCCGATGCCGAAGGCCGGCACCATCAGCTTGGGCGTTCCGTTGTAACGCTCCACGGAATTCATCGGTTCTCCTGAGGAAGGGTCTGCGCACCCGCCGGGACGCCGCGAGCGGCCTGGAGCGCGCGCACGTAGGCGACCACGGCCCAGCGCTCCTGGGTGTTCAGCTCGCCGCTGAAGGACGGCATCACGCCGTAGCCCTGGGTGATGGCGTTGAAGAAGTGGCCCGCGGGCTTGTTGGAGAGCTCCAGCAGCGACGGCGGCAGGCGCAGGCCCATGTTCTCCGCGACGATGCTGTTTCCGTCACCGAGCACGCCGTGGCACTGCGCGCAGACGATGGAGTACTTCTTCTGCCCCAGCACCAGCAGGTTCTTGTCCACCTTCACGGGGATGGCGGTGACGTACTGGCCGTTGGAGCTGCCCGTGGTGATGCCCGGGTTGCCCACCGGCTGCTCGCGGGCGATGGTGCCCTCGGGCGGCGTCCGCATGGCGCGCCCGTCGGCCCAGAACTCCGAGCTCTCGTAGTACTCGTACTTGGCCTGGGACTCCATCCGCTGGAAGAACTCGGAAGGAACGTCACAGCCAGTCAGGGCCAGCAGCCCCAGGGCGGGGATGAGCCGTCTCATTCCTTCTCTCCCGTGACAACCGTCACCTGGGTCGCGCCCAGGGACTGGAGCTTGCTCTGCACATCCTGCACGTCCACACCCGCGAGCTTCGGCACGCTCAGCCAGTAGCCGTGCGTGGAAGCGCTGCGGAACCCGTCGTGCTCGAAGACGGGGTGGTAGGGCTGCGGCAGCTTGGCCAGGCCCAGCACGCCGAAGAAGATGCTGAAGGCCGTGAACAGCACCGCCAGCTCGAACGTGATGGGGATCCATGCCGGCAGGCTGAGCAGCGGGCGGCCACCGACGTTCAGCGGGTAGTCGATGGTGTTCATCCACGTCTGCATGGCCAACGCGGTGCACACACCGGTGATGGCGCCACACAGGGCGATGAGGGGAATCTTCGAGGGCGGCAGGCCCAGGGCCTCGGACCCGCCATGCAGCGGGTACGGGGAGTAGGTGTCCATCCCCTGGAAGCCCTTCAGGCGCATCTCGTTGGTCGCCTTCACCAGCTCGTCAGGGCTGGGGAACTCGGCGAGGACCCAGCTATCGAGGACCGGAGTATCCATGGCTCTAGTGCGCTCCGTGGGTGACGGTGCCGGCGGGGGCCGTCTCCGCACCGTGGCTGCCGTGGTGGTGGGCGGCGTTGTGCTTGAGCTCGAACTGGAGCTCCTTCACCTCGCTGATGGCCACCGCGGGCACGAACTTGAGGAACAGCATGAACAGGGTGCCGAACAGGCCCAGCGTGCCGACGTAGATGGTCCAGTCCACCCAGGTGGGCGTGTAGATGTCCCACGAGGAGGGCAGGAAGTCCTGGTGCAGTGAGGTGACGATGATGATGAAGCGCTCGCACCACATGCCGATGTTCACCATGATCGCCGCCACCCACATCACCGGGATGCTGGTGCGCAGCTTCTTGAACCAGAAGATGTTCGGGGTGATGACGTTGCAGGCGATCATCAGCCAGTACACGCCCGCGTAGGGGCCCCGGGCGCGGTTCACGTAGAAGGTCCAGATCTCGTACTCGCTCTGGGAGTACCACGCCACGAAGTGCTCCATCATGTACCCGTAGGACACGATGAGGCCGGTGGCGAGGATGACCTTGTTCATGTTCTCCAGGTGCCGGTCGGTAATCACGTCCCGCAGGCCCATGTACTTGCGGGCGGGGACCATGAGGGTGATCACCATGGCGAAGCCGGAGAACACGGCGCCGGCGACGAAGTAGGGCGGGAAGATGGTGGCGTGCCAGCCGGGCAGCAGCGACACAGCGAAGTCGAAGGACACGATCGTGTGCACCGAGAGCACCAGCGGGGTGGAGATACCCGCCAGGATCAGGTAGCCGATCTTGTAGTTGTGCCAGTGCCGCCCGGAGCCGCGCCAGCCGAGGCTGAAGATGCCGTACGCCAGACGCTGCGCCTTCGTCTTGGACGAGTCACGCAGGGCGGCCAGGTCCGGGATGAGGCCGATGTACCAGAAGAGGATGGACACCGTGAGGTACGTGGAGATGGCGAACACGTCCCACACGAGCGGCGAACGGAACTGCGGCCAGGCGCCCAGGGTGCTGGGGTAGGGGAACAGCCAGAACGCGAACCAGGGGCGGCCGGTGTGCAGCAGCGGGAAGAGGCCCGCGCACATAACGGCGAACAGCGTCATCGCCTCGGCGAAGCGGTTGATGCTGGTGCGCCACTTCTGCTGGAAGAGCAGGAGGATGGCGGAGATGAGCGTTCCGGCGTGGCCGATACCGACCCACCAGACGAAGTTGATGATGTCGAAGGCCCAACCCACCGGCTGGTTGTTGCCCCACACGCCGATGCCGTTGGCCAGCGTGTAGCCCACGCCGAGCACCAGGCCGCCCAGCGCGGTGAGGGTGATGCCGAACAGCATCAGCCAGCCCTTGCCGGGCTTCTGCCAGACGTAGTCCAGCAGCGTGTCATTGAGCGTCTTGTCGTCGTGGTGCGGCGCGACGAGGTGCCGAGGCTCGAGGGGGTCGATCGCGACGTCGTGTGCGGCGGCGGTCTCGGCCATGGTCAGTGCTCTCCTTCATGGGCCTGGGGCGCGGAAGCCAGGGCGGGATTCGGGTTGCGCAGCCGCACGAGGTGGACGGTGCGAGGCTGGGTGCCCAGCTCGTGCAGCAGCCGGTAGTGGCGGTCGTCGTTGTGCAGCTGCGTGACGCGCGCCTTCGGGTCATTCAGCGAGCCGAAGCTGATGGCCTGCGTGGGGCACGCCTGCTGGCAGGCCGTCTGCATCTCGCCCTGCTTGCCCGGCTCCACGCCCTCCTCGAAGGCGATCTTCCGGCGCTCGATGCGGGCGGTGATGCGCGAGCGCTCGATGCGCTGGACGCAGTAGGTGCACTTCTCCATGACGCCGCGGTTGCGCACCGTGACGTCCGGGTTCATCAGCATCTTCTCGGTGGGCTGCTTGCCCTGCCGGTCCAGGCCCTTGGTGTAGTGCAGGTAGTTGAAGCGGCGGACCTTGTAGGGGCAGTTGTTGGAGCAGTACCGCGTGCCGACGCAGCGGTTGTACACCATGTCGTTGAGGCCCTCGTCCGAGTGGACGGTGGCGTTCACCGGGCAGACGTACTCGCAGGGCGCCTTCTCGCAGTGCACGCACATCACCGGCTGCATGATGAGCTGCGGCTCGGCGTCCGGCTCCGCGTGGTTCTCGTAGCCGCCCTCGAAGATGCCCTTGCCGGTGAAGTACCGGTCGATGCGCAGCCACTGCATCTCACGGCTGCGGGACACCTGATCCTTGCCCACCACGGGGATGTTGTTCTCGGCCTGGCAGGCCACCACGCACGCGGCGCAGCCGGTGCAACGGGCCAGGTCGATGGCCATGCCCCACTTGTACTCGACTTCGTCGTACTTGAAGGGCGGGAGGTTGTTCTCCTCGCTCTCGGGGGAGTCCAGGTCTCCGCGGGTGCGGACCATCGCCGCACGGGCCCGGCTGATGTGCTCGCCCGGCTTGGCCTTCTCGGCCTTCTTGCTCCACTCGTCCAGGGTGAAGTCCAGGGCGATGGGGCGGCCCGCGGTGCTCCAGTGCTGCTGGGTGGAGATGAGCTTGTAGGTCTCGCGCGTCTTGGTGAGCTTCGCGCCGCCGTCGAACCACGGCGCGTTCACGCTGCGGATCTTGTTGGCGTTGTAGCCCTTGCCGTGAGCCGTCGTCTCATGCAGGCCGGTGCGGCCGTAGCCCAGGGACAGCGTCACCGCGCCGTCCGCGTGGCCCGGCATGACCCACACCGGGGCCTGCAGGGTGCGGCCGCCGTAGGAGACCTCGACCACATCGCCGCGCTCGACGCCGAGAGCCTTGGCGTCCTTCGGGCTGATGAGCAGCGGGTTGTCCCAGACGAGCTTGGTGATGGGGTCCGGCAGCTCCTGCAGCCAGGAGAGGTTGCCGAAGCGGCCGTCGAAGACCTTGTAGTCCGGGATGAAGTTGATCTCGAACTCTCCGGCGGCCGGAGCCGTGTACGCGGAGATGAGGCCGGCGGCGGCCTCCACGTTGCCGGTGGTCTCCAGCGGCGTGGCCGTGCTGCCCGGGACGATGCCCACGGAGACCAGCTGCTCCCAGTGGGACTCGAAGTCCGGCAGGGCCGTGGCCTGGCCGCGCCAGAAGTCGCGCAGCAGCTGGTGGGACGGGCGGAAGGGCTCGTCCAGGAAGAGCGCGAGCAGCTCGGACTCCGGCACGCCGTTGAAGAGCGGCTGGATGAGCGGCTGGGCGATGGACACCGTGCCGTCGAACGAGCGGCCGTCCGACCACGCCTCGAGCTGGTGCGCCGCCGGGACGAACCAGTCCACCAGGGCGGACGTCTCATCCTCGAAGAGCGAGGTGTAGAGGACGTTGAGCTTGCTGCGCTCCTTGTTCTGGTCCGGATCCAGCAGCTCGGTCAGGCCTGCGTCCACGGGCAGCGCATACACCGGGTTCCACGCGGTGATGACGAGCGTGTCGACCTTGCCGCCCTTGATATCCTCCACCAGCTCGCGGATGCCGGCCAGGCCGGTGTTCTCCGCGATGGCGGGCACGTAGCGCACCGTCTTGCCGATGGCGCCCAGGGCCGTGTTGATGGCGTGGGCCAGGGCATGCACGGCGGCGGGCTGGCGATCACCGGCCACCACCACGCAGCGGCCCGCGGCGTTGCGCAGGTCGCCCGCGACGGCGCCGATCCACTTCTCGGCGTGGGCGGGCGCGGCGGACTTGGAGGCAGCCGCGGCGGCGAACCCGGCGGCCGGGCCACCCAGGGCCTGGGCCAGGCCGGCGGCCACACCCAGGATGTCCGCGGACCGCACGCGCAGGCGGTGGTCCGCCATGCCGCCGGTGATGGTGTAGCGCGGCTCCGCCACGTAGAGGCGGTTGATGCTGCCCAGCTTCGGGTCACGCCGGTTGGCGAACTGGCGCGAGTAGGTCAGCTTCGAGGAGTGGCACTCGAGGAAGTCGCCATCCAGCGAGACGATGATGTCCGCCTGGCTGAAGTCGTACAGCGGGGTGTACGGCTGGCCGTAGATGGCGCGGGTGGCCTCGTGGGCCCCGGTCTCGGCGATGCCGGTGTAGCTGTGGAAGCGGGCGTTGGGCAGCTTCTGCTGGAGGCGGGTGCGCAGGTGCCCCAGCAGCGGCGAGTTCAGCGGCTCGGTGAGGAAGCGGATCCGGCTGCCGCCGTCGGCCGGGGCGGCCTTGCTCACCTGGTTGGCGATCTCCTCGGAGAGCGTGCGCAGCGAGCGCGGGCTCTTGCCGTGGCGCAGCACGCGGGCGCGCTGCGGATCGTACAGGGAGAGCAGGAAGGCCTGCTCGAAGGCGCCGGCCGCGCCCTGGTTCACCGGGTGCTGGGGGTTGCCTTCCACCTTCACCGGGCGGCCCTCTCGGGCGGTGATGAGCAGGCCGGAGGTCTGGCCCGCGAACGTCATGCCCGACGCGTAGTGCAGCGGGTTGCCCGGAGCGAGCTCGGGCGGCGTCTTGGTGAAGGGCACCATCCGCTCATCCGGCGGGCGGGTGGAGCAGGCGGTGGCGCCGGCCAGCGCCAGTGAGGCGCCGATGAGCTGCATGAACTCGCGGCGGGCCACGCCGGTGGGCGGCAGGTCCGCGCCCTCGGGGAACTCGGGGCCTACGGCCTCCAGGTACTCGGGCTTGCCGAGCCGCTCCTCGAGACTGCGCCAGTACGTCCTGCCGTAGCCGTTCTCGGAGGCGGGGCCGGAGGCAGCGGCCTGGTCCAGCGCGTGGCCGACCTCGTCGTGCTCGTGCGGGTGGGCGTGATCATGCTCCTCGGCGGCCTCGGCCCGGTTGGACACCACCGGGAGCGCGAAGGAGGAGGGGGTATCCTGCGACGGAGCGCCGTCGTTCTTCGGGTTCATCGGTGGCATGTGGAGCAGCTCGTCCGCGAGTGAACGTCGTAGTCCTTCGCCAGCTTGTCACCGAGGGCGGCGGCTTCCTCGGGCTTGGCAGGCGGGGTCCAGGTCATGCTGGTGATGTATTCGAGCGGCCGCAGGTGGGGCTTCGGGTTGCGGTGGCAGTCCAGGCACCAGCCCATGGTGAGCGGCTGCTTCTGCTCGATGGCGGCCATCTCGTCCACGCGGCCGTGGCAGCTGTAGCAGCCAACGCCCTTGTTCACGTGGATGGAGTGGTTGAAGTAGACGAAGTCCGGCAGGTTGTGCACGCGGACCCAGGGGATGGCGCGGTCGGTGAAGAAGGCCTCGCGCACCTTGGCCAGGTACGGGCTCTTGTTCCACACCTGCGCGTGGCAGGACATGCACACCGTGGTGGAGGGGATGCCCGCGGAGGGCGACTTCTCCACCGTCCAGTGACAGTACCGACAGTCGATATGCTCGTCACCGGCGTGGTGGCGGTGGTCGAACTCGATCGGCTGATCGTACGGGCGCTGCATGTTGGTGCCGTACGGCGAGCGCACGTACGCCATCAGTCCTCCGATGGCGATTGCGGGCACGGCGAGAAGGCCCGCGGCGGAGAACCGCGAGACCGTGTTCGTCCAGCGTGGAAACAGAGGGCCGCTCATACCAGGACCAGGGGCAAGCAGGGGACAACGGTGGAACGTGACAAGGAGGGGAACGAGCCGAGCGGAGGGAAAGCCGCGGGGGGCAGGGCCAATAGAGGCCTCATCTCGTCGGAGGAGTCAGGGCGACGCTTGGAGCGCACGCAAGGCATGGCAATCACGATCAAAATCGGTGACCAGAATCCTGAAGAGATGCCGCGGGCGGGTCCCTCTCTTCTGCTCCCGTCCCAACGCGGCGCGCGACCATCGACCATCGACTCCCGACTGTCAACCTTCTTTCGTTGGCTGTCAGACCCGCCGGGTTGCGCAAATAGCACAGCGCGACATGCAAAGGTGCAGCGAGCCTGTGTCGGGTGATGACGTTCTCTTCTGGCAAGCGATAGGGGCGTTGAAGCGCGCGTGGATCAGCGGCCTCCCAAATGGTCTCGAGGACAGGTGGGAGCAGCCGGGGTGATGCGGCCCATCAGGGACTGGGGCTCAGTCCGGCTCGGAGGCGTTCAGAGCTCTCCAGCGTTCGCGGCGGCGCTCTTGGAGCCGGGCGACGAGCTGCTGGGCGCGCTCATCCTTGAGATAGCGCGGGTCATGCCGCGAGCCCTTGCCCTGGTTGCACCGGGCGCACGCCAGCCCGAGGTTCTCCAGGGCATCGGTGCCGCCGTGGGTGCGGGGGATGATGTGCTCGATGGTGGCGCGGCTGATGGGCTCGCCCTTCAGATCCACCAGGAGGTGGGCGTTGCAGTGCAAGCACTTTCCGAGCCAGACCTCCTGGCCACGGAAGTCGGTGCGCTCGAAGGTGGAGTCGGTGGCGATGATGTCGAGGACGCGGCGGCGCTTGGCTGCACTCATGGGGCCTACACCTCGACGACGGCTTCCTCGGCGATGACGAAGATGCGCTCGCCTGAACGGCGGTTCATGTCCAGCCCGCCGGTGAAGGCGCTGAATGCGGGAAGTATGCCGACCGATGCACCCAGGTGGAAGCAGGGCAGGCGCAGGCGGTCGGCTCCATGGGACAGGCGGACCACGGGGTGCAGGTGCCCGGCCCAGCTGTAGCGACCTGTGGCGGGCTCGGGGTGGTGGGCGAAGCGGAAGGGGCCCTCGTCCAGGTGCTCCTCATGGACGTCCAGGCGCCACTCGGGGGGGAGCGACTTCAGGTGCCGGTCGTGGTTGCCGCGGACCAGGACCATCTCCACGTCGGGATGGCTGGAGCGCCAGGTGGCGATCCGGTCACGGACCGTGGGGGTGATGCCTCGCTTGGAGTGGATGAGGTCTCCTACAAGGAGGAGCCGCCGGGCTCCGGTGCTCGTGAGGGCGCGGGAGAGGCGCCGCAGGTCGTCCTCCAGGACGCCGGCGGGGAGGGGGATGCCGTGTTGCTGGAAGCTCTCGGGCTTGCCCCAGTGGAGGTCCGCCACCGCGAGCAGGTGGGCTGCGGGCCAATAGAGGGCACGTTCGGGGAGCAGCTCCACCTCCGTGTCGCTCACGCGGATCTGGCATCTTCGCGTTGCCATCGCTCCTTGAGTCGCTCGACCCGCTCCAGGAGTGACTCATTGGAGAGGCTGGCGCTGATGCGCTCGACGACGAGCGGGAAGCCGAGCGGCGTGGGCCGCCGGACGGGGATGAGCTCCAGGGGTGAGTGCTCCAGGCGCTCCAGGGTTCCGGCGAGGCGGTTCTGTTCGAAGTGCTGCTCCAGGACTTCGCGCCGGGCTTGGACGAGCAGCAGGTTGTCCGGGTCGTATTTGAGGAAGACGTCGTAGAGCAGTGAGGAGCTGGCCTGGACCTGGCGCGTGGACTTGCGAGCGCCGGGCAGTCCTGGGAGCACCAGCCCGGCCACCCGCGCGATGTCCCGGAACTGGCGCCGGGCGAGCTCGCTCAGGTTGACGCTCTCGAGGATGTCCTCCACCAGCCGCTCGCGAGTGAAGAGCTCGGGGCGAAGGGCTTCCTCGAAGGGGAAGTCGTGCGGCGTGAGGAACTCGATGCCGTAGTCGTTCACCGAGAGGCTGAAGGTGGCCTTGCGCAGGCGGGTGAGGCGCAGGGCCAGCAGGGCGGCCAATCCCTCGTGCACCAGCCTGCCCTCGAATGGGTAGAGGAAGAGGTGGTGCCCTTCACGCGTCTCGCACGTCTCGGCGAGGCAACTGCTCGCGGCGGGGATGCGCGACAGGCGGGCCTGCGCATCGAGCACCGGCCAGGCGGCGGCCAGCTCCTCGGCGGTGACGTCTCCATGGCGGGCGGCATGCAGCGTCCTGCGCACCGCCGCGGCCAGGGAGCCAGAGATGGCCAGCCGGCCGCCATACCAGCGAGGCGTCTGTCCGGCCTTGCCCTTCGCGGGCTTCACGTAGGCCGTCATGTCCTTGAGCCGTCCGAACTCCAGCCGCTTGCCCGCGAAGAGGAAGGTGTCTCCGGGGCGGAGGCGGCTCACGAAGGACTCCTCCACGGTGCCGATGCGCCCTCCGCTCCAGTAGCGGAGCTGGACGGTGGAGTCCGAGGAGATGGTGCCGATGTTGAGCTTGTGCAGCCGGGCGATGCGCGCATCCGCGACGATGAAGCGGCCCTCATGCTCCACGACGCGGCGGAACTCGGGGTAGGCGCGCAGGGTGGAACTGCCCTCGCGCACCAGGGCGAGGGTCCACTCGAACTCCTCATCCGTGAGGTGCTGATAGCTGGTGGCCTCGCGGACCTCGGTGCGCAGGGCATCGCGGGTGAAGCCTCCGCCCATGGCGCACGTGACGAGGTGCTGCGCGAGCACGTCCAGGGGCTTGCTCAGCGGGAGCCGGGGCTCCACCTCTCCGCGCTGGAGGGCCTCGCGGGCGGCGGCCATCTCCACGAGTTCCAGCGCATGCGTGGGGACGAAGAGCAGGTGGCACGTCTCTCCGGGTCGGTGACCGCTACGTCCCGCGCGCTGGAGCGAACGCGCGATGCCCTTGGGGCTGCCGATCTGCACCACGCGCTCGACCGGGCCGAAGTCCACGCCCAGGTCCAGCGAGGAGGTGCACACCACGATGCGGACGCTGCCATCCTTGAGGCCCCGCTCGACGCGCTCGCGCTCCTCGCGGTCGATGGAGCCATGGTGCAGGGCGATGAGGCTCTCCCATTCGGGGCGGGCGAAGCGCAGCCCTTCGTACCAGCGCTCGGCCTGGGAGCGGGTGTTGGTGAACAGCAGCGTGGTGCGGTCCGGGTCGAGCCACGCGCCTACCTTCTCCAACATGGAGAAGCCCAGGTGTCCGGCCCACGGGAAGCTGTCCACGCTGTCCGGCAGCAGCGTGCTCACCTCGATGGGGCGCTCGATGTCCGCGCTCAGCAGGGTGGGCCGGGCCTGGGTGCCGACGACGGCCTGGGCGGCGGTCTCCAGGTTGGCGAGCGTGGCGGACAGCGCCCACGTGCGCACGCCCGGGGCGAAGCGGCGAAGACGCGCGAGGGCCAGCTCCATCTGCGTGCCGCGCTTGCTGCTGAGCAACTCGTGCCACTCGTCGACGATGACGGAGCGCAGGCCGGCAAAGAGCTCCGAGGCGCGCTCGTTGGAGAGGAGCAACGACAGGGACTCGGGAGTGGTGATGAGGACCTCAGGGAGCCGGTCGCGCTGGCGCTGGCGCACCGAGGAGGAGGTATCTCCGGTGCGGCTCTCCACGGAGATGTCCGCGTCCAGTGCCTCCAGCGGGGCGAGCAGGGCCAGCTCCACGTCTCGGGAGACGGCACGCAAGGGCGTCACATAGAGGATCTGCAGGCCCTTGCGCCCACCCTCGGCGACATCGGCGAGCGGCCCCATATAGGCGGCGTAGGTCTTCCCTGCACCGGTGGGGACGTGGATGAGCCCGCTCTCGCCGCGCGAGTACACCTCCCAGGCCTGTTCCTGGAAGGGATAGGGCGTCCACCCGCGCTCCTGGAACCATCCGCGAAGCCGCTCGAGCGGCCTGCGGGTGTCTCTCTCCTTATAAGGAGGTGCAGGGACGACAGGCTTCTTCGGCCGGGCGGGCCGTCGAGCCCCTCGCTTACTGCTGGGCATGGAGCAGCTCCTGGAGGCTCGTGAGGGAGTCGGCATCCTGGGGCTTCTTGTCCAGGCGCCAGCGGGCGATGCGAGGGAAGCGCAGCGCGACGCCGGACTTGTGGCGGGGCGAGGCGGCGATGCCCTCGAAGTGCAGTTCGAAGACGTGCTCGGGCGTCACCGAGCGCACGGGGCCGAACTTCTCCTTGGTATGGGCGCGGATCCACCGGTCGAGCTGGGCGATCTCCCGATCGGTGAGCCCCGAGTACGCCTTGGCCACGGGCAGCAGCTCCGGGCCGTTCCACACAGCGAAGGTGTAGTCCGTGTAGAGCGAGGAGCGGCGCCCGTGCCCCGGCTGCGCGTAGAGGAGCACCGCGTCCACGGTGAACGGATCGATCTTCCACTTCCACCAGTCTCCGCGCTTGCGGCCGTGCTGATAGGTGGACTCGAGGCGCTTGAGCATGAAGCCCTCGACGTTGCGCTCGCGAGACTCGTGGCGCAGCTTCGCCAGCTCCTCCCACGAGTCCGCCTCCACGGCGGGCGACACGGTGAATCGCGGCTTGTCCTTCAGCAGGGACTCCAGCCGCCAGCGGCGCTCGCGCAGAGGGAGGTTGCGAAGGTCCTCGCCGCGCTCCTCCAGCAAGTCGTAGGCGATGAAGGAGGCAGGGGCCTCGGCAAGCACCTTGGCCGTCAGCTTCTGCCGGCCGATGCGCCGCTGCAGCCGGCTGAAGGGCAGGGGGCGGCCGTTCTCGTAGGCGAGCACCTCACCGTCAATCACCGTCCCATCCGGAAGGGACTCGGCGGCTTCGATGATCTCCGGGAAGCGCTCGGTGATGAGCTCCTCGCCGCGGCTCCACAGATACACGTCGCCCTGGCGGCGGATGAGCTGCCCGCGGATGCCGTCCCACTTCCACTCGATGAGCCAGTCCTTGGGCTCGCCCAGAGTCTCCACCGGCTGCTCCAGCGGCGAAGCCAGATAGAACGGATACGGTCGGGACACATCCCCGTCCGATACGTCGGGCGAGAGCAGTTGCTCGAAGAAGGCACGCGACGGAGCCCACGTTCCCATCAGTCGGTGTGACACAGTGGCCGGAGGCAGGTTCGCCACCTGTGCCACGGCGCGCACCACCAGCGTGTCCGAGACGCCCACGCGCAGCTCGCCGGTGAGCATCTTGTTGAGGAGGAACAGCTCGCGCCGGGGCAGCACCTTCCACCACGAGAGTACTTGCTCCCGCTGCTGAGCGACGTCCAGCTCCTTCAGCGGAAGCAGCCGCTCCTCCAGCCACCAGGACAAGGGCATCTCCTCGGGAATGGCAGGGCGCTCGTACTGATCGAGCAACAGGGCGATGACCTCGGCCAGATCGCCAACGGAGGCATACACCTCGGCGAAGAGCCAATCAGGAATGCCGGTCAGCTCCTGCGTCCAGGGCACCAGCACCTTCGAGGTCAGCAGTCGCTTCAGGCGTCGGCCGGTGAGGAAGTACAGCGCCCAGGCCGCGTCCTGGGGTGGAGCGTCCCGGAAGTAGCGCGCCATCGCCTCCACCTTGGCGTTGGTGGAGGTGGTGGAGTCGAGCGCGTCATAGAGGTCCGCGAAGCGCCGCATCTCAGTCCTCCTCCTCGCCCTCGAAAGGAGTGGAGAGGGGCGCGGCATCCAGCCCCTTCTCGCGCAGATAGCGCGCGAGCGGCTCGCTGTAGCCGTGGGTGACGAGCACCCGGCTCGCCTGTGTCTCCTCCACCGTGCGCAGCAGCTCCGGCCAGTCAGCGTGATCCGAGAGCACGAATCCGCGATCGAATCCGCGCCGCCGCCGGTTGCCGCGCACCCGCATCCATCCGGAGGCAAACGCCGTGGCGGAGTCCCCGAAGCGGCGCATCCACGTGGATCCACCCGCGCTCGGAGGTGCCAATACCAGTGCTCCCGCGAAGGATGCGCCCTTCTCCGTCTCCGAGACGAGCTGCGTGGGCAACATCCGCACGCCGGCCTCGCGGTAGCACCCGACCAGCCCGTTCACCGCGCCATGGACCAGCACGGGCCGGTCCGTGAGCCGCGCCAGCTCTCCCAGGATGCGTTGCGCCTTGCCCAGCGCGTAGCAGAACAGTACCGAAGCCCGTCCCGCCTTGCGGTTGCCGTCCCACCAGCGAAGGATGTCCTCGGCCACCAGACGCGGATCATCCCAGCGGTAGATGGGCAACCCGAAGGTGGCCTCGGTGATGAGGGTGTCGCAGCGCACCACCTCGAAAGGGACGCACGTGGGGTCCGGCGTGCGCTTGTAATCGCCCGAGACGATCCACACCTCGCCCTGGTGCTCGATGCGGATCTGCGCGCTGCCGAGCACATGGCCCGCCGGGTGGAAGCTCACGGTGACATCGCTCACGGTGAGGCGCTCGCCATACTCCAGCGTGGCCAGCTCCGCGTCGGCCCCGAGCCGTTTGCGCAGCAGTCCTTGTCCAGCCCGAGCCGCCAGATAGCGCTGGCTTCCACCGCGAGCGTGGTCCCCATGGGCGTGGGTGATGAGGGCCCTTTCCACCGGGCGCCAGGGATCGATGTAGAAACCCCCGGGCGGGCAGAAGAGTCCCTGGGGCGTCACCGAGACCAGCGGCGGTCTGTCCTGGAGCGAAGTGGCACCCAAAGTCTCTTTCAGTTAACGACGCTACGGGTTGGAGGCCACAGGCAGGAGCAGGCAGGTCACCTGTCACCTCCGGGAGCGAGGGGGCAGCCGTGTCGCAAATCCTTTCAGCTCCACTGAACCCGAGGGAACTTTCATGGGGCCAGCGGGCAGGGGATAACTCCTGTGTCAGCCCCCCGACGGACCTCCATGGCGCCCGCTCTCCTGCTCTCCCTCCTTCTGTCGCAGCCGAAGATCCTCCTCTACGCGGCGCACGGGGACTCGAACGAGCTGGCCTCCTACGACGTCTCCACCTGGGAGCCTGGACACAAGCTCTTCACCGCCGTCGATCAGGCGAGCCTGCGAGACGAGCCCAACGAAGAGGCGGCCGTGGTGGCTTCGCTCCCGATGGGCTCGCCCGTCACCGTGGTGCAGCGCTCCGGGGAGCGGGTGCGGGTGATCGACCGCGTGGACTACTGGTACCTGGTCGAAGCGAAGGGCGCCAACGGTCGCACCGTGAAGGGCCACCTGTTCGGCAACCTCCTCACGCCGCTGCGGCTCGAAGGAGACCTGGACGGCGATGGCGAGAAGGAGATCGCCACGGTGGCGATGACTTCGGACTTCAAGATCCGGGTCCGGGTGATGGAGCCCAAGCTGCCTCCGAACCAGCGCGTGGCGAACGTGGACCTGCAGCCGGCCGGCTCGGGGCTGGGAGGCTCGGCCAAGGTGTCCCTGGTGGAGGCGAGGAAGGCGGGCGTAGCCCTGCTCATGGTGGAGTCCCTCCCCGAGGCTGACAGCAACAGCTTCAAGGCCTTCCTCAGCTACGTGGTGCCGAACCACAAGCGCGGCGAGCTCGGCACGGTAATGGAGTCGCTCACACTGGCGGAGCTGGTCGCTCCACCCATGGTGGTCCGGCACGTCGTGTCATTCGACCGAAGGAGGAAGCGGCTGCTCTCCGTGGAGACCCGAAAGGGCGAGCTCAAGAGCGGAAAGACCGTGAAGGTCCGGCACGTGTATCAGTGGAAAGACGGCCTCTATATCGAGGAGCGGAAGCGGCGTTAGGGCTCCGTCGTTCGTCACACATTGCCCCCACCCCGGAGAAACAGGGCGGGCCCCTTTCCAGGGGAGTATCAGGTGGAGGAAACTCTCCAGAAGACCCCCGGGGTGACATGACGATGAACGCACAAGAGCGGAAGGCGGCGTATCGCCAGCGCGCGGAGAAGGGGGAGGCGGTCCCTGTCTCGGTGGAGATTCCCGCCGATCTCGACACACCGCTGTCGGCGTACCACAAGCTCGGGCCGGGGCCTCGGGGGTTCATCCTCGAGTCCTGCCACGGAGGCGAGCGCTTCGGGCGCTACAGCCACGTGTGCACCGCGCCCACGGGCCGCGTCCGGCTGGACCGGAACGGCGCCACGGTGTGGCGGGGCGATCGCGAGGAGCGTCGCGAGGGCAAGCCACTGGACGTGCTCCGAGCGCTCTGGCGCGAGCATGCGGTGGCCTCGCTGCCGGGAGAGGCGCCCTTCCTGGGCGGGCTGGTGGGCTACCTCGGGTACAACTGTGTCTCCTGGTTCGAGCGTCACGTGCCGGACCGTCACTCGAATGACTTGTCGTTCCCGGACTCCGAGTGGCTGCTGAGCGAGGAGTTCGTCACGCACGACACGCGCACCCAGTCGCTGCGGCCCACGGTGATTGCCCGGCCCGCGCTGCACGGGAGCGTGGCGCAGGCGCTGAAGGATGCGGAGGAGCGCGCCGAGGCCATGGCCGAGCGCCTGCAGAGGCCGCTCCCTCCCGAGGCCTATGCCCCCGCCCCGAAGATGCGCGGCGAGCCCGAGCCCATCGTCCACTGGGACCGCGCGGGCTACGAGGTCGCGGTGGAGCGCGTGAAGGAGTACATCCGCGCGGGTGACTGCATGCAGGTGGTGCTCGCGCGGCGCTTCGAGTCGCGTGGAGCTCCGCCTCCGCTGAGCCTCTATCGGGCGCTGCGGCGGGTGAACCCATCGCCCTACCTCTTCCTGGTGGAGCTGGGTGAGGCCCGGGCGCTGGTGGGAGCCTCTCCGGAGCTGCTCGTGCAGGTGCGTGACGGGGATGTGGTGGTGCGGCCCATCGCCGGTACGCGCCGCCGAGGTGCCACCGAGGCCGAGGACCAGGCCCTGGAGAAGGAGCTGCTCGCGGACGAGAAGGAGCGCGCCGAGCACATGATGCTGCTGGACCTGGGGCGCAACGACGTGGGCCGCGTGGCGGCGCCGGGCTCGGTGCGCGTCGAGGAGAAGATGGTCATCGAGCGCTACAGCCACGTGATGCACATCGTCTCGCAGGTGCGCGGCAAGCTGGGCACGCAGTACGACGCGCTGGATGCGCTGGCGAGCACGTTCCCGGCGGGCACCGTCTCGGGAGCGCCGAAGATCCGGGCGATGCAGATCATCGACGAGCTGGAGCCCATCCGGCGCGGGCCCTACTCGGGAGCGGTGGGCTACCTGTCCTTCTGCGGCACGCTGGACGTGGCCATCGCGCTGCGGACGTTCTTCGTGGATGGAGACCGGACGCTCTGGCAGGCGGGCGCGGGGCTGGTGGCGGACTCGGTGCCCCGGCTGGAAGCGGACGAGACGGAGGCCAAGGCCCGGGCGCTCGGCGCCGCGCTGAAGCTGGCTCGCGAGGGAGGTGGACGATGATCCTCGTCATCGACAACTACGACTCGTTCACCTTCAACCTCGTGCAGCTGCTCTTCACGCTGGGCGCCGAGGTGAAGGTCGAGCGCAACGATGAGATCGACGCCGCGGGGGTGATCGCCTCTGGAGCGTCTCACGTGGTGGTGTCGCCGGGTCCCTGCACGCCGTACGAGGCGGGCGTGAGCATGGCGGCCATCCGCGACGCGCGGGTGCCGGTGTTCGGCGTGTGCCTGGGGCACCAGTCCATCGGCGCCGTCTTCGGCGGCAAGGTGATTCGCGCGCCCGAGCCGGTCCACGGCAAGACGACGGCGGTGCGGCACAACGGAACGGGACTCTTCACCGGGGCCTCGCAGGGCTTCCAGGCGGGCCGTTACCACTCGCTCGTGGTGGAGGCCTCGACGCTGCCGGCGGAGCTGGAGGCCACGGCGTGGACTCCGGAGGGGCTCATCATGGGCCTGAAGCACCGCGAGAAGCCCATCGTGGGCGTGCAGTTCCACCCCGAGAGCGTGCTCACGCCCGAGGGCCCCACGCTGGTGAAGAACTTCCTGGAGGGCCGCTACTGAGCAGGTAGAAGTTCTCTCGGTCTCTCTCCCGAGGTGAACATCGATGAAGGCTGTCCCCTCTCGCCGGCTCTGCGCATGGGCCCTGCTCGCGCTGAGTGTGTCCTGCGCGTCTTCTCGTGGTCAGGCTGACGCGGCTGGTTCCCAGAACGCGTCAGTGGAGGCCCCAGGAGGGGCTGCTCCCAGCCAGGGCGAGTACACCCTGGCCGAGGACGTGAGCGTGCGGCGCCTGGCTCCGGGCGTCTGGCTCCATACGACGCTGGGGAGTGGTGACTACAAGCACATTCCGGCCAACGGGTTGATCATCGAGGACGGTGACGGCTCGCTCCTTGTCGACACCACGTGGAACGCGCAGCAGGCCGAGCGGCTGCTGGTGTGGGCCGAGGAGGAGTTGCACCGCCCGGTGCGTGCCGCCGTGGTGACGCACTTCCACAGTGACCGGACTGGCGGTGTGCCTGCCCTCACGGCCCGGGGGCTTCCGGTGTACGGGCTGGCGGAGACGGCGCGGCTCGCGGCCGCCAGCAAGGAGCCGGTCCCCACGCGCACCTTCGAGGGGGGGCAGACGCTGGGGTCGACCGAATTCTTCTTCCCCGGAGCGGGTCACGCTCGCGACAACATCGTGGTCTGGCATCCGAGCAGTGGCGTCTTGTTCGGTGGCTGCTTCGTGAAGGCCGGTGATGCGAAGGATCTGGGCAACCTGTCGGATGCGGACACGGCGGCCTGGCCGGCGAGCGTCGCCCGTGTCCAGGAGCGGTTCCCCCAGGCGCGCATCATCGTCCCGGGGCACGGCTTGCCCGGAGGCCCCGGCCTGCTGACGCACACCCAGGAGCTGCTCCGCGCCAGTCCCTCCACCCAGTGAAGGAGTCCACGACATGGGACACAGCCACGTCCGTTTCCGAGCCACCCTCCACGCTCCGATCGAGCTCGTGTTCGCGCAGCTCACGGACCACGAGGACATGCGCAACTGGCCCGGAGTCACCGACTGCCGGCTGATCCGCGAGGGGACACCGCGCAACGGAGTGGGAGCCATCCGCGTTGTCTCGCACCCGCTCCACTCCGTGACGGAGGAGGTGAACCTCTACGAGCCTCCTCACCGCTTCGGCTACTCCATCATCAAGGGGCCGCCGATCCGCCACCAGGGGACGGTGACGCTCGTGGAGCGCGGTGAGCGGACCGAGCTCGAGTGGGACGTGAAGCTGTCCAGCCGGATCCCGCTGCTAGCCCAGGTCCTCGGCAGGTTCGTCAAGCGCGGCCTGGGCCATGTCTTCGCCACGTACTTCATCCCCAAGGTCGAGGCGGCGGCCCGTTCGGGAACCCGGCCCTCCGGCCCACAGTCCGTGAGCTGAGCCTCCCTCTGTTCACAAAGTCATGGATCTCCCGCGAGGTGTTCATACAAGTCGCGGATTTCCATCTGCGTGTCTGTGCTTGTTTGTGCGAGCCCGTCTCAATGCTTGTCGGAAATCCCGGCGCTCCCGTGAAGATGGTAGCTACCTGAGAAGATCCGCAGTGTCAGCTCCCGCACGTGGGGGTGAGCCGGCGCAAGCGCTACGCGTTATAACATCCAGGCTGAGACAACATCCGGGGCGGCTCCGGATTGAGAATCATCCGAGACGGCTCGGGGGGAGAGCACCGTGGGTAACCAGCGCGAGTGGGTGTTTGGGAAGCACAAGGCACATCTCGAGGGCACGGACGTGCTCTTGGTGAAGATGGGAGGACCCGTGGGCGCCGACGACGCCAGGGCCCTGATCGCCATCTATCAGGAGCTGTCCGCGGTGCAGCCCTTCTTCGCCATCATGGATGTCTCGGGCTTCGTCGCCAACGCGGACGCGCGCAAGGTCTTCACGCAGGAACTCCGGCAGGAGTGGTTCCTGGGCATGGTCTTCGTGGGGGCCAGCATGGTGGAGAAGGCCGTCACCAAGGCCATGACGGTGGCGCTCTACCTCGCCGGTAAGTGGAAGATGGAGTTCCTCTACACCGACACCACGGATCAGGCGCGCGCCACCATCGGCGAACTGCGCAACAAGCGGCTCGCCGCCACCGGCTAGAGCGCACCCTCCACACACACACACAACCGCCGCTGCGGGCTCATGGCATGAGCTCCAGCGGACTTTTTACGTCTTGGACACTACCTATTGAGTTGTGTCGGGCCGAAAATTGTGGTCTACCTGCTGAGTAGGATGGGAACTCGGCGGATGCACAGACTTGAACCCGCGCCGCGCCGCGGGCCGGCCCTGGACCGGGATGAGCTGGTGGCGTGGATGCAGGACGCCATCCGCGAGATTCGGCTGGATCTCTCGCGTGAGCAGGTGGAGGAGGAGGCCTCCCTGGTCCATGACCTGGGCTTCGACTCCCTGGCGCTGGAGGGCCTCATGGCGCGGGTCAAGGCCCGCTTTCCGAGCGTGGACCTGACGCCCTGGTACATGCGCGCCGCGCAGCACGGCCAGGACTCGCTCGCGACCCTTGTCGACTTCCTGTTGCAGATGGATGCCCGGAATCCCCCCCGGGAAGGAGACGAGACATGAATCATTCCCGAGAGCGCCTCTTGCCTACCGTCATGGCGATCCGGTCGGCACCGCCCCCGTTCCGACTCACCCAGGAGGAGTTTCACTCGGGGGTGGCTCGGGATTGGTACCAGGGGCTCGGTGACATCGAGCACCTGATGGCCCAGACGCGCGTGCGCCAGCGCTGGATGTTCTGGGATCCGCGCCAGGAACTGGCGGGTCGGGTGCGCGGCACGGGGGACCGCATGCGCGCGTTCGAAAAGTCCGTCATCGGCGTGGCCCAGCAGTCCGTGGAGGCCGTGCTGGAGGGGGTCGAGCGGGATCGGGTGGGCAGCTTCGTGACGACGACGAACACGGGGTACTTCGCTCCGTTCATCGATTGCGTCATTGCCCGGCGGTTGGGGCTGAGCAGCTCCCTGCGACGGACGGTCATCGGGAGCATGGGGTGCTTCGCGGCCTTCAACACCTTCAAGGTCGCGCTCGACAGTCTGGCCGTGCGTCCCGAGGAACTCGTGCTGCTGAACTGCACGGAGGCGAGCTCCATCAGCATGCAGCCGACTCCCAACAAGGAGCAGGCGGTCGTCCAGTTCCTGTTCGGGGACGCGAGCGCCTCCGTGTTGATGGGCAGCGCTCCGGAGGGAGAGGGGCTCCAGTTCCTGCGCACCCATACCGAGCAGCTCTATGAGACGGCGGAGATGATGACCCTGCGTCTGACGGACGAGGCCTTCCGGATGACGCTGTCGCCCTTCGTGCCGTTCGTGCTGGCGGAGAACATCGAGGCGTTCCTGGAGAAGCTCCTCGCGCCGATGAAACTCTCTCGCGGAGACATCCGGCATTGGGGCATCCACCCCGGGGGACCGAAGATCATCGAGTTCCTCACCCGGAAGCTCGAGCTGCGGCCGGAGCAGTCCCGGGCCTCGTGGCACGTGCTCGAGAACTACGGCAACTGCGCCGCGGCCGCCACGCTGCTCGTGCTGGAGGAGATCCTCCGCGAGGACAAGCCAGTGCGAGGAGAGTACGGCGTGCTGATGGCCTTCGGTCCCGGGCTCACCGTCGAAGGTGCGCTGGTGCGCTTCTAAGGAGGAAGATTCAGATGGAGCGTCAGACGATACAGATGGTGCTGGGGCCTGGGGCCGTACGGCATCCGGATCGGCAGGAGGTTCTCCCACCGGGAGCGCCCGCGTCGCTGCCGCCGGTGTTCACACTGGGAGAGCTGCTCGAATACCGGGTCCGTGCCACGCCCGAGTCGGTCTTCGGCTACTTCATCGACGTGGAGGAGCGGGTGACCCGGGTCTCCTGGCAGGAGCTGCGGCTTCGTGCTGGGAGTCTGGCCCTGGGGTTGCGCCGCCAGGGGGTGGGGCCTGGGGACCGCGTGCTCTTGTCGCTGCAGACTTCGCCCGAGCTGCTGGAGGGCTTCTTCGCGTGTCAGCTCCTCGGGGCCATTCCCTGCCTCAGTGAGGCGCCGGGCCTCGGGCGTGGGTTGAGGTCATGGATGGAGCGTCTGATTCCGAAGCTCCGGGTGCTCGAGCCTCGCGCCATCGTGACGGAGGGAGGCGCGGCCCGGCCCGTCGCGGATGGGCTGGCCGAGCTCCTGGGGCAGGCACGGCCCTCGGTGCACGCGGTGGAGGAACTCTGGTCTGAGGGCGATGTGGTGGCGCACCGGAGCCGCCCGGAGGACATTTCCTTTCTCCAGTTCACCTCGGGGACGACGCTTGCCGCGCGGGCGGTGACCTGCACGCATCAGGCCCTGCTGACCAACGCCCGGTGCGTGGCGGGCTCCGGCGGACAGCAGTGGCTCCAGAGCGATCTGGTGGTCGGGTGGCTCCCGCTGTTCCACGACATGGGGCTGGTTGCGACCACGCTGTCGGGGATCACCCATGGCGTTCCCGTCGCGCTGATGCCTCCGGCGGCCTTCATCACCCGGCCCACGCGGTGGCTCTGGGCGATGCATGTGCTGAGGGGCTCGCTCTCGTTCGCTCCCAACTTCGCCTACCAGCTCTGTCTCAAGCGTGTTCAGGAGGCGGAGGTTCAGGGGCTGGATCTGAGCTCGTGGCGGATTGCCTACAATGGTGCGGAGTTCGTCCACGCCGACACGGTGCGCCGCTTCGCCGCGCGCTTCGCGGCCCATGGCTTCCCGGCGCAGGCGACCGTGCCGTCCTATGGCATGGCGGAGATGGTGGTCGCCGTGAGCTTCCACGAGGCAGGGGTTCCGCTCACCGTCGACACCGTCTCTCGGAGCCAACTGGCTCGCGACGGGCGGGCGGTGCCGGTGCCCGCGAATGCTCCCGATGGGCTCGAAGTCGTCTCCGTCGGGCGGGTGGTTCCCGGGCACGAGGTGCAGATTCGAGGCGATGACGGCCGAGTGCTGGGGGACCGGGAGCAGGGGCAGATTGCCCTTCGTGGGCCCTCGCTCTTCCAGGGCTACTACCGGGATCCGGAGTCTTCGCATGAGGTGCTCCAGGACCGCTGGCTGCTCACTGGGGACATGGGCTACCTCGTTGATGGGCAGCTCTACATCTCGGGCCGTTGCAAGGACCTCATCATCCGAGGCGGGGAGAACTACCACCCCTACGTGATGGAGGGCGCCGCCTCCGCTGTCGCCAAGGTGCGGGAGGGCTGCGTGGCCGCCGTGGGGTTGGCCAATGGCGCTACTGGGACCGAGGACATCGCCATCGTTTTCGAGACGGCGGAGTCGGACCCGGAGATCCTCCGCCAGCTCCGTTTGCAGGTGGAGGAGCAGGTGCGGCGCGTCAGCGGACTGCGGCCGGACCATCTGCTTGCCGTGCCTCCACGCACGATTCCGAAGACGAGCAGTGGGAAGATCCGGCGCGGTGCCGTCCGTGAAATCGTCCTGCAGCACCTTGCGACCGAGCGGGCTGGAAGGCTCGCCGTCGGTTCCTGAGCTTGTTCCTGTCATCCCCCCCGAGAACCATGCGCAATCCCCGTCCAGCCCCCGCCCTCCTGCCCGCTGCTGCCCGCTCGGTGCAGGAACTGTTCGACCCCCTCCTTCCACCGCCGCTGCTGACCATGTACCTGGCCGGCGGGACGATGCTCATCTCCCGGGTGATCTACATCGCCGCGGAGCTGGGATTGGCCGATCTGCTCGCGCAAGGGCCCCGCGACGTGGACGAGCTGGCGAAGGCCACGGAGACCGACCCGGACTCGCTCTTCCGGGTCCTGCGAACCCTGGAGGCCCTGGGACTTGTCACGCAGGACTGTGAACGCGTGTTCCAGAACACGCCCCTGGCCCTGGGGCTGCGCTCGGATGTGCCGGGCTCCATGCGGGCGTGGGTGCGCTACTTCGGGGGGGCCTGGCACTGGCATGCCTTCAGTCAGGTGCTCGGGCCGGTGAAGACCGGGAAGACGATTCCCGAGAATTCCTATGGTGCTGGCCTCTTCGACTTCTTCGCGACGTCTCTCGAGCACGCGCAGCGCTTCGATGAAGCGATGACCAGCATCTCCGACGGCATCAATGCCCTGTTGCTGTCAGCCTATGACTTCGCGGGCTTGCGCTCCGTGGTGGATGTCGGGGGAGGCCAGGGGCGCCTGCTGGCGGAGATTCTCCGCATCCGTCCAGAGATCCAGGGCACGCTCTTCGATCGGCCCGAGGTCATCGAGCGCGCCCGGAGACCGGGGATTCTGGCGGATTATGAGCGAGCCGGTCGTTGCCAGTTCGTGGGCGGGAGCCTCTTGGAGTCCTTGCCCCCCGCGCACGACGCGTATCTCTTCAAGGAGGCCCTCCACCACTGGAAGGATCCCGAGGTGAGGCAGATCCTCGAGGTGACGCGCGAGGCCGCGGGTGGTCCCGGCAAGAAGATCCTGATCATGGAGATGTGCGTCGATCCCATTCCGGAGAACGCCCTCGCGGGCAAGTTGTTGGACTTGCTCATGCTGGCCATGCTGGGTGGACGCGAGCGCACACCGAGAGAGTTCAAGCTGCTCCTCTCGCCCGCGGGCTTCCAGATGACGCGCGTGATTCGGACCCTGCCGTACACCCTCATCGAGGGCGTCTCGATCTGAGCGCGTTTCTTCTCTGGGGGGGAGGGGAGATACAACATCCTGTCGAGGAGGACAGGATGACTCAGGAAGTCGTCGTACGGCGTGTCAGCGCCAACGAGGCCGCTGCCTGTGTGGAGGCGCTGGCCGACGTGCTGATCGATTGTGTCGAGGGTGGCGCGTCCGTGAGCTTCATGCTTCCGTTGCCGCGCGAGAAGGCCGTGGCGTTCTGGCGCAAGGTCGCTGATGGCGTCGCGCGCGGGGAGCGCGTGCTGCTCGTCGCCGAGGCGGATGGGCAGCTCGTCGGCACGGTGCAGATGATCACCGCGATGCCCGACAATCAGCCGCACCGCGCCGACGTTGCCAAGATGCTCGTCCACCGCAAGGCCCGCCGGTGTGGCATCGCGCAGCGGCTGATGGCGGCCCTCGACGACGAGGCGCGCAAGGAAGGCAAGACGGTCCTCGTGCTGGATACGGTGACCGGCAGCCAGGCGGAACGGCTCTACGAGCGCGCCGGATGGCAGCGTGTGGGCATCGTCCCCAAGTACGCCTTGATGCCGACGGGCGAGTTCTGCGGGACCACGTTCTTCTTCAAGCACCTCTGAGCATTCATGCCGCTCACAGGTGGGTGGTGTCGTTCCACTTCATGAGGACAGGTTGCTCGCCGTCCCATCCGAGCACGCTGATGGACGCGGTGCTCAAGGTGAAGAGGCGCCCATCCGTGGGGGGCAGGCCCAGCCAACGGGCTCCGAGCACTCGCAGCAGGTGGCCGTGGGAGAAGAGGAGCACATTGCCCTGGATTCGCCGGGCCTCCTCGATGACCCGGTCCGCCCGGGCGCCCACCTGCTCCACTGTCTCGCCCTCGGGGACGCCGTCCTTCCAGATCTTCCAGTCGGGAACTTCGGCGTGGATCTCCTTGGAGGTCTTCCCCTCATAGGCGCCGTAGTCCCACTCCATCAGATCCGGATTCGGCCGAGCGATGACGCCATGGCCCGAGAGGGCACACGTCTCACTCGCGCGGCGCAGGGGGCTCGTCCACACCGCGGCGAAGCTCCAGGCGCACAGGGGCGCGTGCAGTGCACGGCCCATCCGCTGCCCATCCTCGAGCAGCGGAATGTCGGTGCGTCCGGTGTGCTGGCCACTCCGGCTCCAGGCCGTCTCTCCATGGCGCACGAGGACGATCTGGGGCGAGAGGGGTTTCATGGTTCTCCTCAGCGCTTCAGGCCGCGCTTGATTTCGGTGCAGAGCTGCCGCACAGCCGCCGGGCCATCCGTGTGGGCCGCGCGGACCAGGGCGCTGCCCACCACGACACCGTCCGCGTGGGCTCCAATCACCCGAGCCTGCTCCGCGGTGGAGATGCCGAAGCCCGCCACCACCGGCACTGGCGAGGCGCGCCGCACCAGCTCCAGGCGAGAGGAGAGATCCTTCGGCAGCTCCGCGCGCATGCCCGTCACTCCCGCCACGGAGACGCAGTACACGAAGCCCCGCGCCTCCTTGGCGATGGCCTCCGCGCGTGCGGGAGGCGTGGTGGGGGCGCACAGCGGGATGAGATCGATCCCCGCCGCGTCGAAGGCGCGCCGCAGACTCTCGCTCTCCTCGGGAGGCAGGTCCGGGAGGATGGTGCCGGAGATGCCGCGCTCGCGAGCCAGCTTCGCGTAGCGCTCCTCACCCAAGGCCATCACGATGTTGATGTACGTCATCACCACCAGCGGCGTGTCCGGGCAGCGCTTGCGCACCGCGGGCACCACCTCGTCCAGCACCTTTTGGAGCGTGGCGCCCGCCTTGAGGGCGCGCTCCGAGGCTCCCTGGATGACGGGGCCGTCCGCGATGGGATCGCTGAACGCCACGCCGATCTCCAGGATGTCCGCACCGCCCTCCACGAGCGCGGCGAACACGTCCACCGAGCGCGGCAGGTCCGGATCTCCCGCCATGGCGTACGCCACCAGGGCGCCCTCTCCTCGAGCTTTCGCCTTCGCGAAGGCCGCTGCAATCTCGCCGCTCATGCCTTCCTCTCGTGGCCCGTGGCCGGAATGCCCTTCGCCGCGATGGTCGCCACGTCCTTGTCGCCGCGACCCGAGCAGTTGATGACCAGGTGCTTGCCCTTGCCCAGCTCGCGCGCCAGCTCCGCCGCGCGCGCGAACGCGTGGGACGTCTCCAGCGCCGGGAGGATGCCCTCCGTGCGAGCCACCTCGTAGAAGGCGCGCAGGGCCTCGTCGTCCGTGGCTGTGCGTACCTCCAGCCGGCCCTCCTTGGCCAGGTACGCCAGCTCCGGGCCCACGCCCGGGTAGTCCAGGCCGGCCGAGATGGAGTGCGCCTCCTGGATCTGTCCGTACGCGTCCTGCAGCACCAGCGAGCGCGTTCCGTGGAGCACGCCCTCCGTGCCCAACGTCAGCGAGGCGCCGTGCTGCCCGCTGTCGAGTCCGTGGCCACCGGCCTCCACGCCCACCAGCCGCACCTCCTTGTCCCCGATGAAGGGGTGGAAGATGCCGATCGCGTTCGAGCCACCGCCGATGCACGCGGTGATGGCGTCCGGCAGCCGCCCGAAGGCCGCCTTGCTCTGGGTCCGCACCTCGTTGCCGATGATGGACTGGAAGTCCCGGACGATGGTGGGGTAGGGGTGCGGCCCCGCCGCGCTGCCGATGACGTAGTGGGTGTCCTCCACCTGCGCCACCCACGTGCGGATGGCCTCGTTCATCGCGTCCTTCAGCGTCTTCGAGCCCGACTCCACCGGCCGCACCGTGGCGCCCAGGGCGCGCATGCGGAAGACGTTGAGCGACTGGCGCTCCACGTCCAGCGAGCCCATGTACACCTCACAGGGGAAGCCGAAGAGGGCGCACGCGGTGGCCGTGGCCACGCCGTGCTGCCCCGCACCCGTCTCCGCGATGATGCGCTTCTTGCCCATCCGCTTCGCCAGCAGCACCTGGCCGATGGTGTTGTTGATCTTGTGCGCGCCCGTGTGCGCCAGGTCCTCGCGCTTGAGCCACACGTGCGCGCCGCCCCAGGACTCGGTCAGCCGGTGCGCGGGAGTCAGCGGCGTCTCGCGCCCGACGAACTCCTTCAGCACCCGCGCCACCTCTTCGCCGAACGAGCGGTCCGCGCGCGCTGCCGCGTATGCCGCCTCCAGCTCCAGCAGCGCCGGGACCAGCGTCTCCGGCACATAGCGGCCGCCGTAGCGCCCGAAGCGCCCGGTGGAGGTCTCCATGCTCATGTCTGTCGCTCCCACAGGTTCACTGCCTTGGCGGCCCGGATGAAGCTCCGCACCGCCTCGACATCCTTGATACCGGGGCTCGCCTCCACCCCGCTCGCCACGTCCACCCCGTAGGGGCGCGTGGCGCGCACCGCTTCCGCCACGTTCCCAGGGGTCAGTCCACCCGCCACCAGCACGGGTACTCCCACGTCCACCAGCTGTGCCACCAGCGACCAGTCGAAGGTGACGCCTCCACCCCCGTACCCCGGGGCCGCGCCGTCCAGCAGCAGGGTCGCCACGTCACCCGAGCCTACGTAGGAGCGGGCCTTGGCCACATCCTCGGGGCCGCGCACGCGCAGTGCCTTGATGACCGGGACGCCGAAGCCCATGCAGGCCTCGGGGGGCTCGTCTCCGTGGAGTTGCACCGCCGTGAGACCGCACTCGCGCACCTTCGCGCGGATGATGTCCGGGGACTCGTTGACGAAGACACCCACCACCGCGCCCAGTCCGGGCCGGGTGCGAGCCAGCTCCGCGGCCTTGGCGGTCTCCACGTATCGAGGCGAGCGAGGGTAGAAGTTGAGCCCGAGCGCGTCCGCCCCCGCGTCCCACGCCGCCCGAGCGTCCTCCAGGCGCGTGACTCCGCAGATCTTCACCCGGACGCTCACGCCGCTCCGTCCTTCGCGGCCAGCAACCGCGCCAGAGCCTTGCCAGGCTCCGCGTCTCGCAGCAGGGACTCGCCGACGAGCACCGCGTTCGCCCCCGCGGCCTTTGCCGCCGCGAAGTCCGCTGCCGTCTTCAGCCCGCTCTCGGCCACCAGCCCGCGAGCCCGCTGACGCAGCTTCGGCATCACTTGCAGCGCCGTGGCCGTGTCCGTGCGCAGGATGGACAGATCCCGGTTGTTGATGCCCACCAGCTCCGCGCCCGCCGCAAGCGCGCGCTCGGCGTGGGCTTCCGTGTGGGCCTCCACCAGCGCCGCCACGCTACAGGCCTTCGCGGCCGCCACCATCTCTCGCAGCAGCCCATCCTCCAGAGCGTCAGCGATGAGCAGGATCGCGTCCGCGCCGATGGCCGCGCTCTCCTCTATCTCCTGCGGGGCGACCAGGAAGTCCTTGCGGAGCACGGGGATCGAGATCGCCGCGCGCACCTGCTCGAGGTCCGCGAGGGTGCCTCCGAAGTCCACATCGTCCGTGAGCACGCTGATGGCGCACGCTCCGCCGGCCTCATAGCCCCGTGCCACCTGGACCAGATCCGAGTGGGGGAAGTTGCCGCCGGACGGGCTCTTGCGCTTCACCTCGGCGATGACGTTCACCACCGCACCCGGCCGGATCAGTGCCGCTGTGAAGTCCCGAGCCGGAGGCCGGACCCGCGCCGCCAGAGGAGCGCGAGCCGCGAGTTCCCGGCGCTTGCGCGCGAAGATGTCCGCGAGGAGGTTCATTCAAGATTCTCCGGAGGGCGGGCGCCGCGGTGGGCCCGCCCTGGCAGCGACTGCGGGGGGACGACAACCCTCAGCCTAATCCGCTCCTGGGCCGGGCGGCGGGACTTTCCGTGGGCCACGATTCAAGAGATGGCACCCTGGATCAACGCCGCCAGCTTGCGCGCCGCCGAGCCCGAGTCGATGGACTCCTCGGCCCGCTTCACGCCCTCGCGCAGATCCGCCGCCTTGCCGACCACCACCAGCGCCGCTGCCGCGTTGAGCAGCACCGCTGTGCGGATGCCCGAGCGCTCACCTTGGAGCAGGCCCTTCAGCAACTGGGCGTTGTGCTCCGCGTCGCCCCCGGCGATGGCCTCCCGAGGCACCCGCTCCAACCCCGCGTCCTCCGGGCTGACGGTGAACAGGCGCACTGTTCCGTCCTCGCGCAGCTCCGCCACGTTCGTCGCGGCGCAGGGGGTTACCTCATCCAGCCCATCCTGGCCGTGCACCACCCATGCGCGCCGGCTGCCCAGCCGTCCCAGCACCCGGGCCGTCTGCTCCAGCCGCTCTCCGGCGAAGGTGCCCAGCAACTGGTAGCGAGCGCCCGCGGGGTTGGTCAGCGGCCCCAGCAGGTTGAAGAAGCTGTAGAAGCCCATCTCCCGCCGAGCCTGCGCCACGTGCTTCAGCGCGCTGTGGTGCGACGGCGCGAAGAGGAAGCCCACGCCGTGCTCGTCGATGTCCCGGGACACGTCGTCATGCGCCCGTTCCATCGGCAGCCCCAGCGCCGCCAGCACGTCCGAACTCCCGCAGCGGCTGGAGACGGCCCGGTTGCCGTGCTTGGCCACCGTCGCTCCAGCCCCCGCGGCCACGAAGGCCACTGCCGTGGAGATGTTGAACGTGTGCGCCCCATCTCCTCCGGTGCCGCACGTGTCCAACACCACCTCCGCTCGAGGAGACAACTTGGCCGCTCGGGCCCGCATGGCCTCGGCTGCCCCGAGGAGCTCGTCCTCCGTCTCGCCCTTCATCCGCAGAGCGGCCGCGAGCGCACCCACCTGCGCGGACGTCGCCTCGCCCGCGAGCATCAGGCCCATGATGGTGGCCATCTCCTCGCGGGTGAGATCTCGTCGGCCCAGCACCTTGCCCAGCGCCTCCTTGAGCGTCATGGATGGCTACCCCAGCCTCGCCACGTCACGGCCCAGTGCCGCGGCAATGGCACGAACGTCGTCCATGGCCTTCTCGAACTCGGAGAACTCCAGCGACTGGTGGCCATCCGACAGCGCCCGCGGCGGATCCGGATGCACCTCGACGATGAGTCCGTCCGCGCCCACCGCGATGGCCGCGCGCATCATCGCCGGCACCGCCTTGCGCACGCCGATGCCGTGCGAGGGGTCCACCCACACCGGCAGGTGGCTGAGCGACTTGAGCATCGGCACCGCGTTCAGGTCCAACGTGTTGCGCGTCATCGTCTCGAAGGTGCGGATGCCGCGCTCGCAGAGGATGACGCGGTTGTTGCCCTTGGCGACGATGTACTCGGCCGCCATGAGCAGCTCCTTAATGGTGGCGCTCAGGCCGCGCTTGAGCAGCACGGGCTTGCGCACCTCGCCCACCGCCTCCAGCAGCGAGAAGTTCTGCATGTTGCGCGCGCCGACCTGGAGGATGTCCGCCGTCTCGGCCACCTGCGGCAGCGTCGCCGTATCCTTCACCTCGGTGACGACCAGCAGCCCCGTCTCCTTGCGCGCCTCGGCCAGCAGCGACAGGCCGTCGCTCTTGAGGCCCTGGAACTCGTACGGGCTGGTGCGGGGTTTGAACGCGCCGCCGCGCAGCATGGTGGCGCCCGCCTTCTTCACTGCCTGCGCCGTGCCGACAATCTGCTCGCGCGTCTCCACCGAACAGGGGCCCGCCATGACGTGGACAGTCTTCCCGCCTAGCGTGAGTTGGCCTACCTGGACGGTACTGTCCTCCGGTTTTACCTCGCGGCTGACCAGCTTGAACGGTTGGGAGATGGCCACCGCGTCCGCTACGCCCGGGAGCACGCGGAAAGGCTCGGCCTCAACTGCTCCCTTGTTGCCGGTGATGCCGATGGCGGTGCGAGTGCCTCCGGGAATGGCGTTCGGCTGCCAGCCCCTGCGCCGGATCTCCTCGTTGACTCGCTCGATGTCCTGAGGCGTCGCGTCCGGCTTCATTACGATCAGCATGGGGCACCTATCTCCAAGGCATTGCCGGCGGGAACCGGCGGGATGGGCACAACTCCCGCGGGCGAGAAGATGACACGGCCGAGCCGGTTGTCCGCTCGCTCACGGTGACAATAAGTGTCCCTTGTGCCCCCAAGCCAAATCAAGCCACGCTGAAGGGTTATTCCCCTGGTGTATGCAGGACGGACTCTCAGACGCTGAATGTGAGTGACCTATAGAGTAGGTAGGTCTAAAGAGTACATTGGCGTCATTTTGAGCATCTGTGGCGCTCGGGAGGAATGAGAGCGAGGTAGCATCCCGGCGCATCCATGAGTGAAGACGACAAGACCTATTTGTCGGGGGATCGCCAGGCGGAGAGCAAGCCGGGTGCACCTCTGCAGATCGTCCCGGGCACGGTGCTCAAGGGCACCTACCGCATCGACGCCGAGCTGGGCAGCGGGGGTATGGGGACGGTCTTCCGGGCCACGCACATCGGGCTGGAGAAGACGATGGCCGTGAAGGTGCTCTCACACCGGGCCATCTCCACCCCGGACAGCCTGGCGCGCTTCGAGCGCGAGGCGAAGGTGGCCGGCAAGGTGAGCCATCCGGCGATGACGGCCGTCATCGACTTCGGCGTGGAGCAGGGCACTCCTTATATCGTCATGGAGTACGTGAGCGGCGCCGAGCTGGCGGAGCTCATCGAGCGCAGCGGGCCCATGTCGCCACGGCGCGCGGTGGCGGTGATGCGGCAGATCGTCTCGCTGCTGCGAGCGGCGCATGGGCTGGGCATCGTCCACAGGGACTTGAAGCCGGCCAACATCAAGATCATCCAGGAGACTCCGGAGGAGAGTCAGATCTTCGTGAAGGTGCTGGACTTCGGCGTGGCGAAGATCGTCGGGGATGTGTCGGGGCAGTTGACCAGCGAGGGGATGCTGGTGGGCACGCCCGCGTACATGGCTCCGGAGCAGATCACCGGCCATCCGATTGATGGAAGGACGGACCTCTACGCGGCGGGGCTCATCTTCCACGAGATGCTCAGTGGCGTGCGGGCGTTCAAGGGAGAGACGATCGCCCGCATCCTCCATGCGCAGATGAACGATCCGCCGCCGCCGCTGACGGTGCAGGTGCCGGACATCGTTCGCCAGACGATCCAGAAGTTCGTCGAGAAGCGTCCGGAGGATCGCTTCCAGGACGCGGCCGAGGCGGACCGGGCGCTCATGGCTTGCGAGGACGTGCTGCGGCCGCCTTCGGTGAACGTGGCTGCGGCCGCGGTGCTGTCGGGCAGCACGGAGCAGCCGAGTACTCCCGATGCAGGGATGAAGACGCTGGCGTACCGGCCACAGAAGGCCGAGCCCGCTGCCGTCGAGTCCAGGCCGTCCTCGGGCGTTGCGGTCTCGGACTCGCTCGTGAGGGAGGGACGGACGGCTATTCGGGATCAGCCTGCGCTCGTGCCTGAGCCGGCTCCAGTGGAGTCGAAGCCTGTCTCGTCACCGCCTCCCGCGCTGGTGGTTCCTCCGCCCAAGGCAGTCGAGCCCAGGAAGTCCTCGAACTCCACCGCGATCCTGGTGGTGCTGGGGATTGGGTTCGTGTTCCTCCTGGCGGGGCTCGCGGGGGCCGTGTGGGCCTGGAAGAGTGGCCGGCTTGCGGGGCTTCCGTTCGCGCCGTCTCCAGGAGGACAGACACCTCCAGCAACGGGTCCAGGGACCGTGGCGACGCGACCGCCACCCCAGACCGAGCCGCCTCCCACCGAGCCTGGTCCCACCGCGGAGACGGAGGCCCAGGCACCCACGGCGCCCCCAGAGGGGAACGAAGAGATCGAAGACGAACCGGAGGCGGACGAGGGGGATGCGACCGAGACGGCCGAGGAGACGCCGCCCCCTGCGTCAGAGCCGCAGGGCGACAGTTGCTTCGTCTCCGTGGTGGCGCTCGAGTCGAGCCGTCAGCGCTCAGGACAGTTCGGGCCGTGGCTGATGAAGTCTGTCGACTCGCGGGAGCAGATCGACTGTGCGTCGGTGAAGCCGGAGAAGTTGAAGCGCCAGTACCAGGACCTCTTCAAGAAGTGGCCGGAGTCCAGCTCGGAGAAGGTGCTGCAGACCCAGACGCTCTCCTTCGAGCCGCGCAAGAAGGGTGACCCGAACACGCAGCGGGTGGTCGTGAAGGTGCACACGCGAGTCTCCGGAACAGCCCCGTGAGCGAGGTGCGCAACCCATGAGTGAGGACGACAAGACGTATCCGCCGGCTCGGAATGTGCCGCAGCATCCGCCAGCCTCCGCGCTCCAGATCGGCCCCGGCGCGGTGCTCAAGGACACCTACCGCATCGAGGCGGAGCTGGGCCACGGCGGCATGGGCACGGTCTTCCGTGCCACGCACATCGGGCTCGACAAGACGATGGCGGTGAAGGTGCTGTCTCCGAGGGCCATCTCCTCGCCCGACCTGCTGGCGCGCTTCAGCCGCGAGGCGAGGGTGGCGGGCAAGGTGAACCATCCGGCGATGACGCACGTCATCGACTTCGGCGTGGAGCAGGGCACTCCCTACATCGTCATGGAGTACGTGGACGGCATCGAGCTGGCCGAGTACATCGAACGCCATGGCGCGATGCCGCTCCGCCAGGCCGTGGCGGTGATGCGGCAGATCGTCTCGTTGCTGCACGCCGCGCACTCGCTGGGCATCGTCCACCGCGACCTCAAGCCCTCCAACATCAAGATCGTCCAGGCGGGCCCGGACGACGGGCAGCTCTTCGTGAAGGTGCTGGACTTCGGCATCGCCAAGGTCATCGGCGACATGGCCGGCCAGCTCACCAGCGAGGGGATGATGGTGGGCACGCCGGCGTACATGGCGCCGGAGCAGATCTCGGGCAAGCCGATCGACGGGAGGACGGATCTCTACGCCGCGGGCCTCATCTGCCACGAGATGCTCAGTGGCGTTCGGGCGTTCAAGGGCGAGACGATCGCGCGCATCCTCCATGCGCAGCTCAACGAACCGCCTCCTCCGTTGGCGCTGGCTCTGCCCGAGGTGGTGCGGCAGACGCTCCAGAAGTTCTACGAGAAGCGTCCCGAGGATCGCTTCCAGGATGCGGCCCAGGCGGACCGGGCCTTGATGGCCTGCGAGGATGCGGTGCGCTCACTGCCCACGAGCAGCGGCGTGGCGCCCATGCCATTGCAGGGAGGCGTTGCGCGGGGAGTGGCCGGAGCACCTGAGTCCTTGTCCGCGACGATGCAGCGGCCCGAGTCCAGCGGAGCCGCGCAGGCAGCGGCTCAGGCAGTGGGAGGCTTCTCTGCGACGATGCAGCGTCCGGGGGCAGCCGTCAGCGCCGGCCAGCCTCTTCCCTCGGGTGGAACTCCCGCTCGGCCGATAACGGACCGGGAGCAGATGCCGGTACCGCTCGCGAGTGGCGGTCCGTCGGGCCCGGCGAGGCCTGTGACGGACCGGCAGCCCGTTCCGACTCCCCTCTCAGCCGAGCAAATTCCGTCTCCCGTGCCACAGGTTCCGGTACCAGGGCCTCACCCGGCTCCTGTGCCGAATGCCCACCGTGCCGCGAATCCGCGCGGAAAGTCTCCGGGCTCGGGGAAGGGCTGCCTCATCGCCGTGCTGGTTGTGGGCTTCATGGGCTGTCTGGGCCTCACCGGGATTGGCTTCCTGGCGTGGCTGGCCAGCATGAATCAGAACCAGCAGCACGTGCACGATTCGGCCTACCACCAGGACTATCACGACGAGTCGCATTCTCCCGAGGACTCGGCAGACGACGTGGATGAGGAGCGGTAGCAGGGGGGCCCCCTGGTGATGGGAGCTCCCCTGTGCTGCTCACCCCTCAAACCTGGGCGGAGGAGCCGCTCGGCGTGCCCGTGGCCTCTGGAGTCTGGTTGCTCGCGGGTGGTGCGCCATTGGTAGGAGGCTCTGCCGCCTGTCCAGACAGCTGTGTCAGCAGCGCCGTCAACCGCTTGGCGAAGCGGTTGGGATCCTCCAGCGGGCTGCCCTCGGTGAGCAGCGCCTGGTCATGCAGCAGCTCGATCCACTCGGTGACCTGTTCCGCCTTCGCATCCTTCTCGTGGAGCTTACGCAGGTGCTCGATGACGGGGTGCGAGGGGTTCACCTCGAGGATGCGCTGGGTGCGAGGCATGCCACGGCCGTGCTCGCGCAGCAGGCGCTCCAGGAAGGCGGGCGAGCCTCCCTCGGGCAGCACCAGGCACACGGGCGAGTCCGTGAGGCGATCCGACACGCGCACCTCGCGAATCGCGTCCTTGAGGACCTCCTTCATCCGATCCGTGAGGGACTTGAGCCCCGAGGCGCGCTCTTCCTTCTCCTTCTTCTCCTCGGGCGACTCCTGGAGCTTCAGGTCCGCCTGGAGCGCGGACACCAGGGGCTTGCCGTTGAACTCATTGAGGCCCTGGGCCGCCCACTCATCCACGGGGTCCGTGAGGAAGAGCACCTCGTAGCCGCGCTTGCGCAGCGCCTCCAGGTGGGGCGAGCCCTCCAGCGCCTTCCGCGACTCGCCGAACATGTAATAGATGGCCTGCTGGCCTTCCTTCATGCGCGACACGTAGTCCGCGAGCGAGGTGAGTCCCTCCTGGTGGCTGCTCTCGTAGCGCACCAGTGCGCCGAGTTTCTCGCGGTACTCGCTGTCCCCAGTCAGCCCCTCCTTGAGGATGGAGCCGAAGTTCTTCCAGAAGGCGGTGTAGTCCTCGGGCTTGTCCTTGGCGAGCTTCTCCACGAGGTCCAGGGTCTTCTTCACCACGTGCTTGCGGATGGAGCGCACGACCGCCGAGTCCTGCAGCAGCTCACGCGACACGTTGAGGGGCAGGTCATCCGAGTCCACCACGCCGCGCACGAAGCGCAGCCACGGAGGGAGCAGCTCCTCGCAGTCGTCCATGATGAAGACGCGCTTGACGAAGAGGCGCACGCCGCGCCGCCGCTGGGTGCCGTCGAGATCGAAGGGGCGGCGCTTGGGCAGGAAGATGAGGCCGGTGAACTGCTGGTTGCCGTCCGTCTTGAAGTGCGTCCAAGTCAGGGGCGGCTCGAAGTCGTGGGTGAGGTGCTTGTAGAACTCCTGGTACTGCTCTTCGGTGATCTCCGACTTGGGGCGCTGCCAGAGGGCACTGGCCTTGTTGACGGTCTCGAAGGCGGTGGTGGTGCCCTTCTGGCCCGTCTGGGCGTCGATGACGTCGGTGGTCTTCTTGACCTGGAGCTGGATGGGGTGGCCCACGTAGTCCGAGTACTGGGTGATGAGCGAGCGCAGGCGCCACTCATCCAGGAACTCCTTCTGGTCGGCCTTGAGATGGAGGGTGACGGAGGTGCCTCGGGTGGAGCGCTCAGCGGGCTCGACGCTGAAGGTGCCCTTGGCCTCGGAGATCCACCGGAACGCCTGCGAGTCCTTGCCGGCGGGGCGGCTCACCACCTCCACGCGGTCCGCGACGAGATAGGAGCTGTAGAAGCCGACGCCGAACTGGCCGATGAGGTTGACGTCCTTCTGGCCGCGCTGGGCGAGCGCCTCGAGGAATTCGCGAGAGCCCGAGTGGGCGATGGTGCCCAGGTTCTTGACCAGCTCGTCATGCGTCATGCCGATGCCGGTGTCCTCGATGGTGAGGGTGCCCAGCACGGCATCGGGGATGATGCGAATCTCCAGGGTGGGTTGGTCTCCGAGCAGCTCGGGCTCGGTGATGGTGCGGAAGCGCAGCTTGTCCAGCGCGTCGGACGCATTGGAGACCAGCTCGCGCAGGAAGATCTCTTTGTGGCTGTAGAGGGAGTTGATGACCAGGTTGAGCAACTGATTGATTTCAGCCTGGAAGGAGTGGGTCTCCCTCTGGGGTTCGACGGACATGGCTCCTCCGGACGCCCCATGTAGGGCGTGACCCGTTCCCCATAACCATTCCAGAAGCGTTGTCGAGTCTGGGAACCTGCCCGCCTGGGCCCCGGCCGATTCGGGGCGGGGTGGGAATGACTCCCTCAAGGAGAGACGAGCCAGCTCTCAGGCCGGGGAGGAGCGTGGAAATCCAGGAGCGCCTGGATCTGGGGCTGGGAAGCCAGAGGTCGAAGGTCCACGGAGTCCAGGCGCTGGCGAAGCACCGGCAGCAGTTCCGTGGGCGGGACTCCGAGCATCTCCGCGAGGACTTCCTTGGGGTGTGCCTGGGCGCGAGTCAGTTCCTCCGGAGTTGCCGCGCGGCCTACGAGCTGCCTGAGCACTTCCAGATCATGAAAGAAGACAATCTCCACCGAGGGCCGCAGGAGCACGATCTTCCACCGGTCGCGCCAGGCGGCCATGCCGAGCAAGTCTTCTAGCAGGGCCATCTCCTTGCGGATCTTCTTGAAGTTGAGAGTTCCTGTATTGAGGACCAGGGCCACCCGCAAGCCGTCCGCCAACCTGGAACGGGCTGCTGAGACGGGTGCAGCGCCTCCTCCCTCGCTGACCCGGACCCGGACCGCCTCTCCGAGATGTGGCTTGAGGAGCCTCTCCAGAACGAGCCCTTCCAACTGCCCCTCCGTGATGACGCGCAGGATTCTCAAGTGTCTTCCTCCTTGCCGAGGTCGTACTCAGGAGCCGCCTTTTCCACCGCTTTCCGCCACTTGAGCTGGATCGCCGCGCGCATGCCGTTCATCAGGGCGTAGGTGATGTCGGGCCTCTTCCAGAGCAGGACATTTCGTGTGGGGTGCTGCAGTGCTTCCTGGAGGGCTGGTTTGGTAAAGCCACTCACGCTGAACAAGAGGCCGATGGCAGCGGATGGCCGTCGATCCAGTCGCGCCTTGAAGCGAGCAATGGGGCCAAATCCCAAGGCGTTGGAGTGGTGCTTGGACTCCACGAGACAGGACAGCCCATCGACGAAGACGGCGCCGTCGATCTGCTCGAACTTGCTCACGAAATAGGGCCAGACGACCTGGGCTCCCTCTAACTCGAAGGCGCGGAGGATGAGGTACTCGAAGGGTTTGCCCTCTGCCCACCCGCTGACGGGTTTTCCAGCCTGGAGCCACTCCCACAGCCTGAGCAACCCCAGCCGGTCCAACACGCGTATCTGTTCCACGTACCTGCGCTCCCTACCCATGACCTTCCCCGCCGCACGCCCTACCCAACCTGATGGAAGAGTAGCCTGACAGGAGACCTAACGCATAGGGCTGACATGCCCTACTGGACTGTCCGTCTCCCACCGTGCTCCCCACCTGCTAGGGAAGGCGCTATGACTGCCGCCCCATGACCCGCTACCTCCTGTCCCTGCTTACCCCGGTGCTCCTGGCGAGCGCCGCTCGGGCCGCGGAGCCCGCATCCGTGCCCACCGCCGCCGAGCTCCAGCGGATGACGGCGCGCTTCGCCCCCGTGGACCTCAAGGTCGATGTGTCCAAGCTCCCGGACAACGAGAAGCGCGCGCTGGCGAAGATGGTTCAAGCCGCCCAGCTCATGGACACGCTCTTCATGCGCCAGTCCTGGGCCGGCAACGAGACGCTCCTGCTGGAACTCGTGGAGGACACCTCTCCGCTTGGCCGTGAGCGGCTGCACTCCTTCCTCCTCCACAAGGGCCCCTGGTCCCGGCTCGACGAGGGCCGTCCCTTCCTCCCAGGCGTCCCCGCCGCGCCGTCCGCCTCCGGCAACTTCTACCCGCCGGGCTCCACGAAGGAGGCCATCGAGCAGTGGGTGAAGACCCTGCCCGAGCCCCAGCAGCGCGAGGCCACCGGCTTCTACACCACCATCCGCCGGGCCCCGGACGGCAAGTTCATCGCCGTGCCCTACAGCGTGGAGTACCAGGGAGAGCTCGGCCAGGCCGCCCAGCTCCTGCGCGAGGCCGCCCAGCTCACGAAGCAGCCCACGCTCCAGGCCTTCCTCTCCGCGCGCGCGGACGCCTTCCTCTCCAACGACTACTACGCCAGCGAGGTGGCGTGGATGGAGCTGGACGCCAGCGTCGAGCCCACCATCGGGCCTTACGAGGTCTACGAAGACAACTGGTTCAACTACAAGGCCGCCTTCGAAGCCTTCATCACCGTGAAGGATGACGCGGAGACGCAGAAGCTGGCCCGCTTCAGCAGCGAGCTCCAGGGGCTGGAGAACACCCTCCCCATCGATCCGAAGCTGCGCAACCCGAAGCTCGGCGCGCTGGCGCCCATCCGGGTCGTCAACAGCGTGTTCTCCTCGGGAGACGCCAACCGGGGCGTGCAGACGGCCGCCTACAACCTGCCCAATGACGAGCGCGTCACCGCCGAGAAGGGCAGCAAGCGCGTGATGCTCAAGAACATCCAGGAGGCCAAGTTCCAGCGCGTGTTGCTGCCCATCGCCCGGGTGGCGCTCGCTGCGAAGGACCGCACCAACGTCTCCTTCGACTCCTTCTTCACCCACATCCTCATGCACGAGCTGATGCACGGGCTGGGGCCTCACAACATCACCGTCAACGGCAAGCAGACCACCGTGCGTCAGGCGCTCCAGGTCTCCTCCAGCGCCATCGAGGAGGCCAAGGCGGACATCTCCGGTCTCTGGGCGCTCCAGCAACTGGTGAACAAGGGCGTGCTCGACAAGGCGATGGAGCGCACCATGTACACCACCTATCTGGCCTCCATGTTCCGCTCCATTCGCTTCGGCATCGACGAGGCCCACGGCAAGGGCGTGGCGCTCCAGCTCAACCACTTCCTCGACACCGGCGCGGTGAAGGTGAACCCGGATGGCACCTTCGCCGTCGTCCCCGAGAAGATCCAGGACTCGGTGGTAGCGCTCACGAAGCAGCTCATGGAGCTGCAGGCTCGAGGGGATCGCGCCCAGGCCGAGTCCCTCCTGACGAAGATGGGCGTGGTGCGCCCGGAGGCCCAGAAGGTGCTCGACAGGCTCCGCTCCGTCCCCGTGGATATCGAGCTCCGCTTCGTCACCGCGGATCAGCTCATCCGTGACTTTGGCGGTCCCGAGCAGGCGAAGAAGTAATCCCTCTCCCTGGTCGCACGCTCCTCGGCCTGCCACCCGTTGCTTTTCCGTGCGCGGAGGGGGGCTCGGAGCCAGAACCCATCCGGATGAGCACCCGCGCCTACCACGGTCCCTGGGGAGTCCCGCTCGCGCTGATCATCATCGGCGCGTGGTCGGGGCACCTCGCCTGGATGCTCACGGCGGATGGCCTGTCCTGGCGCTCCCCCCTCTGCTGGCTCCACGTCGCCCTGCAGGGTTACCTGTGCACCGGCCTCTTCATCACCGGCCATGACGCCATGCACGGCACGGTGAGCCGCCGCCGGTGGCTGAATGCTGCGGTGGGGACCCTGGCCTGCTTCCTCTTCGCGGGGCTGTCCTACCGCCGGCTGGTGGTGAACCACCGCGCCCACCACGCCGACCCCACGGGCGAGCACGATCCGGACTTCTCCACGCGCTCCCAGGCCTTCTGGCCCTGGTTGGCCACCTTCATGGTCCGCTACACCACGCTGGCTCAGATCGTGGCCATGGCGGTGCAGTTCAACGTGCTGAAATGGCTCGGGGTGGCCGAGTGGCGCCTGTGGGTCTGCTGGGTGGTCCCCGCGGCGCTCGGCACGCTCCAGCTCTTCTACTTCGGAACCTACCGGCCGCACCGGCGCCCGGAGACTCCCGAGATGGCTCCCCACCACGCGCGCACCCTGCCGCGTGGCCACATGTGGGCCATGCTCTCCTGCTACTTCTTCGGCTACCACTGGGAGCACCATGAATCGCCCGGTACCCCATGGTGGGCACTGTGGCGAATGAAGGATGCTCGGGGCCGTGCCTCCGCTCTGGCTGCCCAGGGAGAGGCCTCCGCTCGGTAGGGAAGGGGGCAGCCCCTCTCTCCCGGACGGTGTAACGCCCACCCGGTTGAAGCGTATTAGAGGAGTCATGTCCGAAAAGAAGGCCCCCGAGCCCCCCAGCTCCGAGATCACCCCCGAGAAGCTGTACCTGCGCCGGCGGGAGATCATCAAGAACGCAGGCCTCTTCGCGGGCACGGCTGCGGTCGTCGGTGGGGGCCTGTACCTGCTCGGCATGAAGCGCACCCGGCCCATGGACAAGTTCGTCCCGGACGCGGGCGAGCTCGTCTCCCTGGCTGTCTCGGGCAACAAGGGCCACGGCCCATACGACACGGACGAGGCGCGCACCCCCTACGAGGACGTCACCACCTACAACAACTTCTACGAGTTCGGGCTCGACAAGAATGACCCGGCGCGTCATTCGCACACCCTCAAGCCCCGGCCGTGGACCGTCATCATCGACGGCGAGGTGCACAAGCCGCAGACGGTAGACATCGATCAGATCACCTCCTGGTTCCCCCTGGAGGAGCGCGTCTACCGGATGCGCTGCGTGGAGGCCTGGTCCATGGTCATCCCCTGGCTGGGCTTCCCGCTGGGCGAGCTCATCAAGCGCGTGGAGCCCACCGGCAAGGCGAAGTACGTGGCCTTCACGACGCTGATGGATCCGGAGCAGATGCCAGGCCAGAAGCGCCCCGTGCTGGACTGGCCCTACGTGGAGGGCCTGCGCCTGGACGAGGCCCTGCACCCGCTGACGCTCATGGCGGTGGGGCTCTACGGCAAGACGCTGCCCAACCAGAACGGTGCGCCCCTGCGGCTCGTGGTGCCGTGGAAGTACGGCTTCAAGGGCATCAAGTCGATCGTGAAGATCACCCTCACCGAGCAGCAGCCTCCCACCACGTGGAATCTGGCGAAGTCCAACGAGTACGGCTTCTATGCCAACGTGAACCCCGAGGTGGATCACCCCCGCTGGAGCCAGGCCTCCGAGCGCCGGGTGGGCGAGTACCGCCGCCGTCCCACGCTGCCCTTCAACGGCTACGCCGAACAGGTGGCTTCCCTCTATGCCGGCATGGATCTCCGCGAGAACTTCTGAACTTCCCATGGCCTCTCCGCCGCTCCCCTGGCTCAAGCCCGCTGTCCTCGTGGGAGGACTCGCCCCGCTGGCGCTCCTGATCATCCAGGGCGTGCAGGGCACGCTGGGCCCCAACGTCATCGAGGCCGTCCTCAACCAGACCGGGTTGATGGCGCTCATCTTCCTGTTGGCCTCGCTGGGGTGCACTCCGCTCAAGCTGCTCTTCGGGTGGACGTGGCCCATGCGCATCCGCAAGCTGGTGGGGCTGATGGCCTTTGCGTACGCGATGCTGCACTTCCTCACGTACGCCGTGGCGGATCAGGGGCTCAAGCTCGGCCCCATCGTCGAGGACATCACGAAGCGGAAGTTCATCGCCGTGGGCTTCATCGCCCTGGTGCTGCTGGTGCCGCTGGCCGCCACCTCCACCAATGCCGCGGTGCGGCGCATGGGCTTCCCCGCGTGGCAGCGGCTGCACCGTCTCGTCTATGTGGCGGCTTCGCTGGGAGTGATCCACTTCGTCTGGCGAGTGAAGAAGGACGTCACCGAGCCCTTCATCTATGGCGCGGTGCTCTCCCTGCTGCTGGCCATCCGGGTGGTGGAGGCTGTGCGCAAGCGCCGCCGGGCCCGCCCGACACCTCGCACGGCGTGAGCGGCCCGGAGCCGGCCTTCTCTTTCATTTGGAGATGCGCTGATGCTCTACTTGCACCGCCAACGAATCGCCGGGACGGTGAAGCGTCCGGCGATCACCACAAGGAGCGGTGCATGGGTCTGGCTGAGAGAAGGGTCGCGGCTGCCTATCAGAAGGACAAGTTCCCCGGCTGGAAGGAGAAGATCAACGCCGTGGCAGGGTATGAGCTCGCGTTCGAAGCGAACATCGACGAGCTGGTGAAGGAGGGCTTCCTCGACTCCTACCCCAACACCATCGACTACAACTTCTTCATGCCGCTCGAGAACGCGCTCAAGTCCATCTGCGCGGATGATCTCGGCCGCGATGCCTTGAAGGCGAAGATCAAGGGCATCAAGATCACCAGCAGCCGGAGCTGGTGCTCGCTCGAGGTGAAGATCGAGGGAGACCGTTTGCACCTGGATGCGGACCCCAGCTACCAGCGTGACGACTCGGCCATCGGCGACTACACCAAGCGCATCACCAGCGTCCTCGAGAGCGCGCTCTGATCGGAGGGAGCTGAAACGCGAAGGGCCGGGCGCCCACGCCTCCCTCCTGCTCTGAGCGGGAGGGGCGCGGTGTCGCTCGGCCCGGGGAAGCGGGACTGCGGGGGGCTCAGCTGTTGCGCGGGAGGATCGTGTCCACCAGCGTCATCAACTGGGCGCAGCTCACCGGCTTGCGCACGAAGGCGTTGATGCCCGCCTTCTGACCTTGGGTGCGAACCTCGGCGACGTTCGGATCACCCGTCATCATCAGGATGGGCGTGCGCGCAACGCGCGGGTTCTTGTTGGCGCGAACTTCCATGGCGAACTCCGCGCCACTCATTCCTTCCATCCGGAAGTCCGTGAGGACCAGATCCACCGCGCCCTGCTCGAGCACCTTCAGGGCTTCCTCACCGGACTCGGCCTCGACGTACTCGAAGTTCCGAGCCATGAGATAGATCTTCAGCAGCGTCCGGATGGAGCGGCTGTCATCGACGAGAAGGACGCGCTGGGGCGTCCCGGTAGCGGCCTTCAGCACGGGACGGGCAGTCTCCACGGCAGGACGAGGAATGGAAATGGTTGCGACAGAGGAGAGCGTTCCGGCCTTCATCATGGATCCTTCCCTCGTTCAGGAAAATCCCCCTGAACTGCACAACTGGAATAATGCAGGAAAGCCTGTGTGATGTCAAAACGAAGTGAAGACAGAGAAACCGGAAAGTCTTGAACGGGTGTGAGCTGGAGGATGACTCCCACGGATTCTCCAAGAGAGCCCGTGGGAGAACAAGGGGTTAAGGGACCTGGAGGGTCTGTCCCTGACCCTCCACGGCGGGTAGGCCGAGCGCTCCGGCCAGGGTGGGAGAGAGCTCATTGGGCACGCGCCACACCTGTCCTGTGTACTGGAGGGCAGTCACCGAGTAGCGCCCCGAGGGCATTTTCTGGAGCGGTGCGGGGGCGCTGGGGTTGCGAGCGTCGAGCGCGAGCGGGCGCACGGCCACGGTCAGTTCGGGCACCGGGATCACCTTGTCCATGAGCGGCTGTCCGTCGGCGTAGAGGGACTGTAGGAGTGTGTCCTCCGGGGCGACGCCGGCGGCGAGCACCACGAGATCCGGCTGGCCATCCGCGGGTGCGTTGGCGTGGGCGTAGTCCATGCCCTCCGCGTCGAGCTGGCCGTCGTTGTCCAGATCGTTCTCGTCGGTGATGCCGGTGCCGCTGTCGGCCAGCTTGCGGACGATGATGCGGGGCCAGAGATCCGGCACGCCGTCCGCGTTGGCGTCGTCCGGCGCTCCGTCGTGGTTCTCGTCCATGAAGCGCACGAGGAAGACGGGCGCGCTCAGGTTCACCGCGCCCTCGCGGATGGGACGGGCGCGGAGCTTGAAGAACCTGGTGTTTCCATTGGGCTCGATCGTCGCGGGGGCACCCTCCATCGCGAAGGCGGGCCGGTCCACCAGCACGTTGGCCGTGGTGGAGAAGCTCACCGTGGCGCCCAGCACGGGAATGGGCGTGCCGTCCTCTGCCTCGCGCACCTCGATCACGCGCGGCGTGCCGGTGGCGAGATCCACCGCGGCCCCGCCCACATCACCCACGTTGGGCTCAGCGGTGACGTTGTACCAGGGGATGAAGTCCGGGCCGTGGCACGGCTGGGCGCCGGTGCGGCAGGTGTCCGCGTCGATGAAGCCTCGCAGCAGGTACTTGCCGGGGCGCACCAGGGGGAAGGTGAAGGGGGCGGTGAAGGGCCCCGTCGTGTTCGTGTCGAGCTCCGAGCCGAACAGCTCCTCTTGGGGAATGAGGGCAAAAGCCTCGGGGCGGCCGGTCCCCTGTGGCGGAGGCGGGCGCGCGGCGTCATAGAGGAACACGACGGCGTTGCCTCGGGCGGGGCCCTGGACGACGACGCCGCCCTCGATGCGGGCGCTGCGGGTCTGCTGCTGGCGATCGCTGGTGGCCACCACGGGCGGCGCCTCGCAGCCCAGCGTCAGGAAGGTGGAGAGGGTCAGGCCCGCGAAGGCCAGGCCCCGGGCGTGGAAGAGAGTCATGGAGTCACCGTCAGGGACGCGTAGACGCGGCGCTCGATTCGGTTGCCGAAGGGGTGCTGGGCATGGCCGCCGCCCAGGTTGGAGCCGACCACCGCCACCGTGAGCTTGTCCTTCACCACCTCGTAGCCCACGCGGGCGTTGAGGACGGTGTAGGCGGGCAGGGCGTTGGAGATGAACTGGATGCTGGTGGGATCCGCCTCGCCGGGCTCACGTTCGATCCAGGTGGTGCTCGAGGTGTAGGCCGCGTCCACGCCGAACTCCAGGTCCGCGCGCGTTCGGTAGGTGAGGCCGCCGAAGAGCTTCACCTGTGGCGCCTGGCTGCACGGAGCGCATTGATCATCCGCCTCGTCGTCCGAGGACACCTTCTGGAAGGCGCTGCTGATCTTGATGCCGAGGCCGTCCACCGGGGAGAGCGACAGGCCCAGCTCCACGCCGCGCGAGGTATAGACGGAGGACTCGTTCTGGAAGACGGAGCGGCCCACCACATAGGTGCTGGACTCCGGATCGAACGAGTCGCCGGCCGGCAATCGTTCCACGGCGGACAGGCCGATCAGGTTCTTCACCGTGTTCTGGTAGACGGCCAGATCCCAGTCGATGCCCAGCCGGGGCGCCTCGCCGCGGTAGCCCAGCTCGTAGGCCACCATGCTCTCGGGCTTCAGCGTCTGGCTGCCCACGGTAAGCGCGCTGGCGCCCGGCACCCCCGGCGCGGGCACGAGCAGGTGCGTGTAGCTCTCCAGGAAGGTGGGCTCGCGGAAGGCCGAAGCGGCGCTGGCGCGGAAGGCGTGGCCCTCGAAGGGGATGACGATCGCGGACACGCGTGGCGAGTGCGCCAGGCCCGGCTTGCCCGCGTCGAGCAGCGGGTGGCGGTCCGCGCGGTACGAGGCCAAGAGGCGCAGGGGCTCCACGGGGCGCCACTCGTCCTGCACGAAGGCGGCGGCGTGGAACTCCTCCTTCACCTCGCCCAGGTAGCTCCACCCCACGCGCTTGAGGCGCCCCTCGGTGCCGATGTTGAGCAGGTGCTCACCGCCCAGCTCGAACACCTTGCTGAAGAGGGCCTCGCCGTTGAAGACGTGCGAGCTGACGTGGGTGCCCAGCGAGCGCTGGCCGATGGGCTCGTACTGCGGCCCCGCATCCACGTCCACGTGGTTCCAGAAGACCTTGAGCTTCACCGGCCCCAGGCTGGCGTCCGACTTGGCGTAGGCGGTGACGCCGTCCATGAAGAAGTTGCGCAGCGTCCCCAGGGGGTAGAGCTCCGTGGAGAAGCGGTGCACGCCGGTGGACAGGCCCAGCTCCATGCCTGGAGAGAAGGTGTACTCGGTGGCCAGGTTGCCACGAGCGCCCTGGTAGCCCATGTCCGCGGAGGGCGCGCGCATCACCATGTCCGGCCGGTTCTGGGCGAAGTCCTGGCTCCACTTGTCCATCTGCCCGTAGCCCACGGACAGGCGGTAGCGCATGGCGCTCGCGGCCCCGTAGCTCACGAAGGAGCCGGAGACGGTCTTCCCGCCGCCGAGCAGCGCGTGGATCTGTCGCTGCCCGGTGCCCGGTGCGCGGGTGATGATGTTGACCACGCCCAGCATGGCGTTGGCGCCGTACAGGGCGCTGCCCGGACCGCGAATCACCTCGATGCGGTCGATCTCCTCCAGGGAGATGGGGAGGCTGGACCAGAGCGTCATGCCGAGGAAGTCCTGGTACTCGCTGCGGCCGTCCACGAGCACCAGCACCTTGTTGGCGATGCGCTGGTTGAAGCCACGCAGCGAGAGGTTGGCGCTGCCCACGCCCAGCTCCATCACGTCGGCGCCCGGCACCCGGCGCATCAGCTCCACCAGGCTGGTGGCGCCCGACAGGCGGATGTCCTCGGCGGTGATGACGGTGGTGGCGTTGGGAGCCTCCAGAGAGGACTGGGCGCGGCGGCTGGCTGTCACCACGCGCTCCTCGTAGGGCACCGCGCCCTCATCCACCTGCGCGGCGGCGCCGGTGGGCTGCGCGCCCGGTGTGGCTCCAGCGGCGGGAGTGCCTGGGGCGACGGGACCGGGAGTCCCGGAGGAGGTGGGCAGGGCCTCCGCGCGGGCGATGGCCTTCTCCAGCCGATCGACGAGCGCCGCCAGCGCCTGCGGATCCTGCGTGGGAACCTTGGCGGGCTGGGAGGGGCCACTGGCGACAGGGGCGTTGGGGGGCGTGGCAGGCTCGGCCGCCTTCACCGTGGCCTCCAGGCGCGCGATGGTGGCGCGCAGCGACTCCGAGTCCGGCGGATTGGAGGCGAGATAGCGCCGGTACCACTCCAACGCCTCCACGGATCGGCCCGCGTCCAGATACGCGCGCGCGATGTTGTAGAGGACGTTGGGGTGCGGCTTGATGGCGTACGCCTCCTGCAGCTCAGAGATGCCCTGGTCGAACTGACCCTGGGAGATGAGGCTCATGCCGTTGCGGAAGTGGCGCCGTGCTTCGAGGCGCTCGTCGGCCAGGGCAGTCCCCGCGAACAAACAAAGCGCGAGGACACCCGCTCGCTTGAAGACTCCGGGTGTTTTCACTGGTAGGGATCGTCCTTGTAACCGTTCGACTTCGACGGCCGGGACGGCCGTGAACTCGACTTCTTCTTGAGCTTCTGCGTGAAGCGGATCTCCGGACCGTCACCCTCGGGGGTGACGGTGACGCTGGAGTAGCCGCTGAGCTCGAGGGTGATTCGGGCGCTCGCGCGTCCGGAGGCATCCGCGGGGACCTTCAGCTCCACGGGCGTCTTGCCCCGGTCCTCGCCCGCATACGTCACCCGCGCGCCGTTCGGCTCGCTGGAGATCAAGAAGCGCACGAGCTGGGGCTGAGCCTGGGCCTCCGGGGCGGGCTTCTCCTCTTCGGAGGGAACAGCGAGGGGCGGCAGATCCTCGGGGGTGAGCGCCGAATCCTCAGGAGCGTCCTGGGGAGCCGTCTCGTGCGCGGGGGGCGTGGGCGCCGTGGCCACGGGCTGTGAAGGCGGGGGCAGCACCGGCACCGGCTTGGGCGGAGGCGAGCGCAGGGCCAGGACCAGGGCCACCGCGACGCCCACCAGCACCGCTCCTCCGAAGAGGGCCATGGGCAGCGAGTTGCGGCGCTTGCGCTGCTCCGGTTCCTCCACGGAGATGTCGAGCGCCATGGTGGAGGCGCCCGAGGGAGAGGGCATCGGATTCTGAGTCGAGATGGGGCCGGTGAGGGGCCCGCTGCCGCCGGGGGTGGTGCCGAAGTAGGGGTGCGGGCCCGAGTGCACGCCGCTGATGCCGGCGGACGTCATGGCCCGGCGCATGCTCTCGATGACCGCGCCCATGGTGTCGAAGCGATCCGGTGGCCGCTTGGCCAGGCACTTCATCACCAACGCCTCCACCTCGGGAGGGATGTTGTGGTTGGGCCACACCGCGGAGAAGGCCGGCGGTGGCTCGTTCATGTGCTTGACGATGATGTCGATGCCCTGCTCGGCATGGAAGGGCGGTCGGCCCAGCAGCATCTGATAGAGCACCACGCCCAGCGAGTACACGTCGCTGCGCGGGTCGGAGATGTTGCGGGCCTGCTCGGGGGCCATGTACTGCGGCGAGCCGAGGATGACGCCAGCCTGGGTCAGCGACACGTCCGCGGGGAACTGGCCGCTGTCGGGCATGAAGGACTTCACGAGCCCGAAGTCCAGCACCTTCACCACGTCATGATCCGTCTCCTGGTTGAGGATCATCACGTTGGCGGGCTTGAGGTCCCGGTGGATGAGGCCAATCTTGTGCGCCTCGCGCAGGGAGCGGGCGATCTGCTGGGCGATGTTGAGCACGCGCGGCCAGGGCAGCGGGCCGGTCTGCGTGAGGAGCTGGGAGAGCGTCTGGCCCTCCAGGTACTCCATGGCGATGTAGTAGATGCCGTCGTCCGTCTTGCCGTAGTCGATGACGGTGACGGTGTTGGGGTGGCGCAGCTTGGCGGTGACGCTGGCCTCGAGAAAGAAGCGCCGCTGGAAACCCGGGTCCTTGTCCTGGCCGTACTGCGGGTTGAGGACCTTGAGGGCGACGAGGCGATCCAGCGGCGACTGCATGGCCTTGTAGACACGGCCCATGCCGCCCGAGCCGAGCGCCTCGAGGATCTTGAAGCGCTCGTTGAGGACCCTGCCCAGCAGGGGGTCCACGCCGGTGGGTGGCGCGCCCCCCGTCGAGGCGTCGCTTTCGATCATGTGCTTCCCCGCCGCCCCAGGCGGCATGATGGCCAATCCTGGGGGTATGGTAGCACTGGACTTTCAGCCACCCAAGAGACCGAGGAGGGTGGGACGAGCGCCAAGCCCTGGAAAGATGGGCTCGGATGTGGCAAGGCCGCAGTGCGTCACGAGCGCCTCAGCGAGGACGAGGCGGATGTCCGTGAGCGAGGGCACGTCCCTCCCATCCAACAGGTTGGGTTGTTGGAGACCCTTCCAGGTCCCCAGCATGCGCCCACCGCGTACCGTCCCGCCCAGCAGGAGCACCACACCGCCGGTGCCGTGATCCGTGCCGCCGTTGCCGTTCTCGCGGGCGGTGCGGCCGAACTCGGTGAGCACGACGACGAGCACATCCGCGAGCCGGGGGCCCAGGTCCGTAGCGAAGGCGGCGAGGCTCTCGCCGAGATCCTTCGCGCGCTGGGCGAAGGGGCCTTTCTCGCGGCCCTGGAGGATATGGGTGTCCCAGCCGCCGGCCTCGGTGGCGGCGAGCTGGAGGCCGACATCCGCGTGGACGAGGCGGGCCAGGTCCTGGAGGCGGCGGCCGAGGGGAGAGCGGGGATAGGTGGCTCCGTTGTTCGGAGGCAGCTCGGCGAGCCGCTTGTCGGCCACGAGAGAGAGGGCGGAGGTGGTCTCCACGCCGGTGGTGCGCAGGGCCTCGTCCACGGCGGCGGCGTAGAGCGAGTCGAAGCTCACGGTGCCGGTGCGGCCCGGGGCGCGGAGGCGGAAGCCTTCGAGGGACTCCAGCGCGAGGGCGGGTGCGTCTCCCGCGAGGGCGCGGGGGAGGGTGGGTTGCAGGGCCACGGCGCGGAAGGCGTTGGTGGAGGCGTCCCCGGGGAGAGCGGCTGCGGCGCGGTTGAGATAGCCGTCGCGGGTGGACTTCACGCCAGGGGTGCCGGACTCGACGAAGTCCTGGGCATCGAAGTGGCTGCGCACGGGCTGCGGCAGCCCCACGGCGTGGAGTGCGGCCAGGGCTCCATCGCGCCACCACGGTAGGAGGGGAGCAAGTCCCGGATGGAGGCCGAAGGTGTCGTCCAGCCGGAGGGCGGCGTGCTCACCCGAGCCGGGAGCGCCGAGCGCGAGGTTGGGGCGCAGCCGGTAGTAGTCCGGATCACCCACGGGTGGCACGAGCGACAGGCCATCCGCTCCGCCGCGCAGGAAGAGGGTGATGAGGACCTTGCGGCGGCCTGAGGGGAGCGCCTCGGCGGCGCGGGCGAGGAAGGGGGGCAGGGTGGTGAGCCCCAGCAGGGAGAGGCCAGCGGATTTCAGCAGGGAGCGTCGGGAGAGCGTCATCGCGGTCTTCACTGCTTTTGGAACTCGGGGGAGCCAAGGAGGAGGCCGACGGCGCGGCGCACATCCACGGGGCGCACCTCTCCATCGGGCATGGTGCCGTCATCGCCGGGCTCCAGCGCGGCCAGGAGCGTGGTGCGTGTCTGGGGAGAGAGTCGCTCATAGAGGAGATGGAGCGAGAGCGTATCCACCAGCGCGCCTGCATCCGGTGCGGCGGGTTTGGGGGCGAGCGCGACCACATCCACATCGGTACCGCGCACGCGGTCGGCAGCGAGCGCGAGGGCGAAGTTCAGGCGCGTCACCAGCGAGCCCGCGTTGACCCAAGGCGTGGCGTGCTCGGGGAATCCCGTGGGGGCGGGGGCGCGGTAGAGCGGCTCGCCCATGCGCTCGACGGCCCGGGCCAGTGGAGGGCCACCGTCGGTGGTGCCTCCGAGCGCGCGGATGCTGGAGGCCACGAGTTCCAAAGGCGTCTTCGTCTTGGCGCCCCAGGAGTCGTCGGACCAGAACTCCGGGGAGGTGAAGAGCGCGGTGTACACGGCGCGCAGGTTCCCATCCGTGTCGAGGAACACCTGGGCGAGGCGGTCCACCAGGGAGGCAGGAGGTGCGTCCGAGACGAACTTGCGAGCCAGCTTGGTGGCGACGAAGCGCGCGGTGGACGGATGACGGGCCAGCAGGTCGAGCACCTGCTCGCCCTCCTGCTCACCGCCACCTGGGGGGAACTTACGCCCCAGCACGAACTTCTCGCCCAAGTCGTGCGCGTTGGGGCGGAAGACGTAGGAGGGTGCAACACGGGGCCGATCGAGGGACCAGCCGGTGAAGACGCGAGCCACCTCGCGCACATCCTCCTGGGTGTAGCCGCCGTCCACGCCGAGCGTGTGCAGCTCCAGTAGTTCGCGTGCGTAGTTCTCGTTGATGCCGCGCGCGTTCTTGCGGAGGGCGGGAGGAATGGCTTTGCGGCGGCCAGGTTCGAAGCCGTCGCGGACGCTCGTCCAGTTGTCCAGGTAGAAGAGCATGGCCGGGTGGTGCGCGGTGGCCCCGAGGAGCTCCCGGAAGCGCCCGAAGACATGGGGGCGGATGGCATCCCGCTCATAGGAGGTGACCATCCACCGCACGGGCCCTTTGTCTCCCGAGACGTTGAAGTGGTTGAACCAGAAGTCGACGAGCACTTCCTCGAGCTGGTGTCGGCTTTCGACAGCCCGGATCAGCTTCTGGGCCACGAGTTCCTGCGAGACACGGCGGGGCAAGGCGTCAGGGCCGAGCATGGCGGCGAGTTCGCGGCGGTCCTCCGGAGTCTCCAGCACCATGCCCAGTTCGCGGGCCTGCTGCCGAAGAGGTGGATAGCGGTCGATCAGCTCCTCGGTGCTGAGGCGGAGGGTGGAGAGTGGTTCGAGCCGCGCTGCCAGAGTGTCGTCCCGGACCGACTCCGGATGGAGCTGAAGGGCGATCCACCGGGCAACGCCGACCTGATGCACCTCCTGCCAGTCCCGAGGTGAGGGGCCATAGGCCAGGCGCCGCAGTGCATGGAGGGCGCGCTGGTCCTCGCTCCAGCTGGTGTTCGGCAGGGCCAGGGCGGGAATGGCGGGTTCGGAGGGGGCCGCGGTTGGCTTGGAGGACGAGGCACACCCTACGGCAAGGAGGGCGGTTACGCACCAGAGGGCTGTCCGACGAGACGTCACGACCATCACGGTGTCCCCAACCCCGAGAGGGCCAAAAGGTTTCATGCTTTGTAGAGTCCAGGCAATGAACACCCGGCTTGCCAGCCTGCTCTCCGCCTCGCCGCGCCATCCCCAACGCATCGTTTGCATGACGGAGGAGACGACGGAGACGCTGTACCGCATCGGAGCGGGAGACCTGGTGGTGGGCGTGTCCGGCTTCACGGTGCGCCCGCCCGAGGCGCGCAAGAAGCCGAGGGTGAGTTCGTTCCTGGATGCCAACTTCGAGCGCATCCTGGACCTGAAGCCGGACCTGGTGCTGGGGTTCTCGGACCTTCAGGCGGATCTGGGGCGGGAGCTGTGCAAGCGCGGTGTGCCCGTGTACCTCTTCAACCAGCGCTCGATCGCGGAGATCCTCCAGACCGTCCGGGTGGTGGGCGCACTGGTGGGGCGAGCGGAGGCCGCGGAGAAGCTGGCGGACGAGTTGACGGCGAACCTGGAGAGGCACGCGGAGGCAGCGGAGAAGCTGCCACGCCGGCCACGCATCTTCTTCGAGGAGTGGCACGAGCCACTCATCTCGGGCATCCGCTGGTGCTCGGAGTTGGTGGAGGTGGTCGGCGGAGAGGACGTCTGCCGCGAGTCGCGAGAGCAGCAGGGCGCCAAGGGGCGCATCTACACGCCCGAGGCCGTGGCCCAGCGGGACCCGGAGGCGGTCATCGCGAGCTGGTGTGGCCGGAAGGCGAAGCGGGAGAAGATCGTTGAACGGCCAGGCTGGGCTCAGGTGAGGGCGGTGGTGGACGATCAGCTCTACGAGGTGAAGAGCACGTTCATCCTCCAGCCGGGCCCCGCGGCGCTCTCAGACGGAGTGGAGCAACTCGCGCGCATCGTGGCGGCCGTGGCGCGGGGAGAGAAGCTGCGCTCACCCCGGCCAGGAGATTTGCGAGCGGCTTGATTCAGCGAAGCTTCGTTCTCGATGTGTTACGCCGGGTGCACGGTGAGGGAATGCGTATCCTCCACGAGCGTCTCGCACATGAAGGAGGAGACCGGACCGAAGAAGTCCGCTTTCTGCTGGGAGGCGCAGGTCGGGAGGAACTGACTCAGGACGCGTGGATCGTAGAAGCGGAAGTAGAAACGCCCCTCCGCGCCTTCGAGCTCAATCATCAGGAACTTCCGGAAGTGCCTGCGGGTATCGGTGAACGAGGCGTTGCTCGTGAGGAAGACCCCCCAGGCCTTGCCCCAACCTTCCTCCACCAGAGAGTTCAAGAGCATCGATTCTCGGGGTAACCGCACCAGGTAGGGAGCCACCTCCGCGAGAGCCACGCCCTTGGGCCCTTCGTAGAGAGAGTGATGTTCTTCCACGGACTCGCGCAGCAGCGTGAGTATCCGCGCGTCCCGAGCGGCATCCAGCACGGCATACAAGCCATCCTGGCTGCCCAACAGGCTCAATGCCTTGCTTCTGCCTTCACTGTCCGCGACAGACCCGGATTCATCCCCAGCTGTATCGGCAGGAGTGTAACGCTCGACATACGTGACGAAATCCGTTCCCCCCGCACGTATCCAGCCGCCATGGGGGACGACGCCCTCCTTGATGGGCTTGCCATCCAGGAGTGTTCCTGCCGAGGTCCTCAGATCGCGAATCCGGCACCTGGAGCCATCCCAGGCCAATTCGAAGTGCTCTTCCTCCAACCGGGAGTCATGTGGCAAAGCCAGACCCGTGGCCTCGCTCCTTCCCACGCGGAGAACCTGTCCTGGTTCGAGCACGGCCTTTCGATAGGCCATGGGGCCCCAGCGCACCTGCACGATGGCGCGTCGGTCGGCGATTCGATGAGTCATGGCGGCCTGCCTGTATGACGATCAGCGAGGGCATGGAACGGGTTGGCTATGGATTGGCGAATCGAAGCGATTGAACAATGTCCTCGCAGAGGGACAGTTCTTGTTCTTGTTTGCCCCACTGGCAGACGTAGGTGACGAGTGCGAAGTTCTTCTTGTCCGAGACATTCCAGACACGGACGAAGTTCTCTCCGGCATGATAGCTCATTCCCGCGCCAACGAGCGAATCCGTCTCGAACGTTGCGTCGTCCAGTGCATCCCCAAGTTCGCGAGCCTCACCGAATTTCAGCACCATGTCGCGCAGATCGGCTCGGGTCGGATTGGGTATAGGCCCGCTCTTGTAGAGCCCCACGGAGAACTGCAATGCCCCGACGCCATCTTCGGAATCCGCGAGCGTGTAGGGCTTGTCGGGGGACTCTACTTCGTCGGTGATGTCAGTCCAGTCCTCTGGGACCGTGACTTGAACGCTGCCAAGCCTGATTTGTCGCGAAGTCATTTGAGCTTCCCTGTTTTCGGATCGTAGGGTAGCAGTTGCGTCTCCTCCTGCCATTTGTTTTTTTGATCAGACTTGAATGTGGCACGGCCTGAAGGAGTATCTGGCTTGAAGTCCCCGAAATCGACTCCGGGCTTCCAGGTCGACCCTTCGTATTCTGAAGGGTGTTTGCCTCCGACGACTTTCACATCTTGGCCAGCCTGGCCAGGTTTGGTGAATTCCAATTGGGTTTCAGGGAACTTCTGACGAAGCTGATCAGGAAGCTTCCCTGGCTTATCGGAATGCAAGGTGCTGCCAAAGCTAGCGGCTTTCTTTGTTTCGGGGTGTGCCCCTCCTTTGGGCTTGGAAGCAGCGCTGTTGGATGCTGCTGCCGCGGCTGGGGCGGAGGGTGGCGCGGGCACGTCAGTGGCTGAGGCGGGAGCATCTTGTGTCTCTTCGGGGGCGTCTTTCGCCGCCTGAGCTTGAGCCGCTTGAGCAGCCAGGGCTTTCTTTCGCTTCTCGCACTCTTCGCAGAACGGAGTTCCGCTCTGCGCTGCGACAATGATGGTCTGCCCTTGAGCGGAAGACCCGATGATCACCGTGGGGCATCCCGCGACCAGCACGCCCCCGTGCGACGTGGGGTCTCCCAGGCGGGCTGCGGGCTTGTTCCCGATGATGACGGTGGGCTCACCCTGAGAGATCGAGTCCGATACTCCCGGCCCCACGCAGAGCAGGGAATCTCCCACGCGAGCTGCCGGCATGAAGCCGATGATGACGGTGGACTCACCCGAGGTCGTCGGGCCGCCCACGTGAGGGACGGGTCCCGGCTCCACCTTGGGGCAAACGTGCATGTCCGTGATTCGTGCGGCGGGCGGCATGAATCACCTCACTTCTTGCCGTCATCGGCGAGCGTAGGCTTCGTGGGCTGGGCCTCCACCGCATCCGTGGGCGCGGTCGGCTTGGCCCCGCTGCCGGAGAGCGCGGACCCTGCGCTGTTGATGTTCACCAGCGTCCCCTTGATGGCGATGCCTCCACTGTCGATGGTGATGAATCCACCCGGCCCCTTGAGGGTGATGCCGGTCTCGGCCTCGATGACCACCTTCTTCGTCTTCAGGTGGATCTCCTTGCCGGCCTCCATCGCGTGGATGGCTCCCACCTTCACCTGGAGATCCACTCCCACCGTGAGCGACTGCGTCTTGTCCACCTGCTCGTTCAGCACGCCCTTCACGTGCAGGTGGCTGTCCTTGTGGATGAGCTCCTTCTTGTTGGACTTGATGACGATGTCCACGTCGCCAGGCCCGTCAATGCCACCCACCAGCATCTTCATGTCTCCGCCGATGTGGTCCTGGCTGTGGCGGTGCACCTTCAGGTTCTTGTCGCGGAAGACCATCTCGTTCTGGTCGCCCACCTTCCCGTCCTTGCCCTCGGCGCCAATCGTCTGATGCCGATCGTGGAGGATGTTCTCGAACGAGTCGTTCTTGACGTGCTTATCCATGTTCCGCTCGGCATGGATGAAGATCTGCTCGGACTTCTTGCGGTCCTCGAACCGGATCTCGTTGTAGCCGTTGCCACCCTTAGAGCTGTTCGACTTGATCGTGCTCTTGGTCTTCTCGTCCGGCAGCGCGTACGGCACAGGATTGTCACCGTTGTACACGCGCCCGGTGATGATGGGCCGGTCCGGATCTCCCTCGATGAAGTCGACGATCACCTCCTGGCCGATGCGCGGAATGTACATGCCACCCCAGGACTCGCCTGCCCAGAGCTGGCTCACGCGGATCCAGCACGAGCTCTTCTCGTCCCTCTTGCCCTCCCGGTCCCAGTGGAACTGGACCTTCACCCGTCCGAACTCGTCCGTGTAGATCTCCTCGCCCGAGGGCCCCACCACGGTTGCTGTCTGCACGCCTCTCACCACTGGCTTCGGCGTGACGCGCAGAGGCCGGTACGGCACCTCCGCGGAGATGCACGAGAAGTGGTTGGAGTAGCTGAAGTCACCGCCGCCGGACTCTTCATCCAGCACCTGGGGCTGGTAGCCCTGATGCCCCACGCTGGTCAGCAGGTAGCGTGTGTTGAAGTCCCCCCGGATGTGCTCGGCCAGGGTGAACATGAAGCCCGGCGTGAAGCGCTCGCAGTCGCTCTCGCCGTAGCCCACCTTTCTCACGGACTGCCATTCCTCGAGCCGGATCTGGGCAATCGTGTCGCTCTTGGCCGCCGTGCCGCGCCCGGGCATCTGGTACTCGCCCGGGTAGTCGTACACCTCGAGGTCCGAGTCCTTCTCGGCCTGGAACTTCCCGTCCATCGGCATGGTGGGCTTCTTGAAGTTGAAGTCCCTCAGGGCGAGCTGTCCGGGTTGGATCTCCTCGGCGAACCGGAACCGCTGGACGTGGTCCTCCGTGATGACACCTCCCGTCACCCGGCGGAACGGCAACGTCTCGCCCTTGAGCCCCGCGGGAATGGGATTGCACGCCGCCGCGCTGTCCCCCATGACGAGCACGTGTTTGTCCAGTGAGTGCTCGAAGTAATAGAAGAGGCCGTCCTCCTCCAGGAGCCGGCTGATGAAGGCCCAGTCCGATTCTCGGTACTGCACGCAGTAGTCGCGCGGCTCGTACGAGCCATTCAACGAGAACCGGAAGCGGTCACTCGGAATGCCCGCTGTCTCGAGCACCTTCTTGATGATGTCCTGGGTCGTCATCTGCTGGAAGATGCGGTTGTCGTGCCGGTGCTTGAGCCGCCACACCTGCGGCACCACGGTGACCTGGTAGATGGCGTTGCGCGGCAGGTTGTTGACGTGCTCGAAGCGGCTGACGATGCCGTGGACGAAGCGCGGCTGGAACTCGCTCATCATGCTCAGCACCGCGGGCTGGCCGATGACGCTCGCGAAGTCCATCGCCGGATCCTCACAGGCCACTTCGAACTGGAACTCGTACTGGCTGGAGATGGCTTCGTGGCCGGAGAACCGCACCACGAGCAGGTTCTCGGGACACCCGGAGATCGCGAACCGGAACAACAAGGGACTGCCGAGTACTGTGGATCGTGCATCCATAAGACATGCCCTCGGGTGCAACAGGAGTCAGGGAAGGGATTGGGAAATAGGGATGGGGCGGGTTCCTGGGTGATGAGAGGGATCAGCCCCCGAGTACGGGAGAGAGCCGGACGTAGCGCCGGTTCTGGAGTTGCTCGAGCATGAACATCGCTACGTCGGCCCGAGAGATGCCGTCGGGGACCTCGGTCCATCCGACGGAAACCTGGTAGCTCTTGCGTGCGGGCTCGTTGGTGAGCCGGGTAGGGCGGACGAGCACCCATTCCAGAGGGCTGCCGCGGATGGAATCCAACTGCCGCTCCCAGCTCTGCGCGGGCGGCTTCTGGAGGAAGGGGGAGAGCAGCCTGCCGATCAGCCCTCGCCGCACCCAGCCATCCTTCGCGGGGGGCGGAGCCAGGCTGACGAACCGGTGGACCCGGTAGCGCTGCATGGACGTCACGATGTGTTCCATGGCCTTGACCAGCGAATCGCTCGCCCGCCGGCCCGAGAACCCCAGCGCGGACAGCACGGCCCGCTGTCCCAGCATGGCCGCGTCCACCGCGTCGGGGTTCAGGACATCCCCCTCCACGATATGCAGCTTGGGGTGTCTGGCCGACAGCGTGCTGCGGCTGCGCACGAAGGCCGTGACGGTGTGACCTGCCGCGAGGGCCTGCTCGACCAGACACTGCCCCGTGCGTCCCGAAGCTCCGAAGATGAGCACGGGAACCGCGAACTCCTCGGGCTTCTGCTCGCGCGTGGGTCCATAGGCGACGGTGTTTCCACGGCCCGTCACCGAGATGCTGAGCATGTCGTCAGGCTTGTCCATGGAGAGGCCCTCTTTCGTTCACAGGACTACGGCTGGACCTCCGCCGTCTTGGATTCGGGAGGCACCGTTGCTCCCGGGATGTGCACGGGGGCGGGCTCCAGGAACTTCGCTCCCGCGACCAGCTCCGGCTCCAGGAGCTTCACCCAGACGGAGGGTTCGTCTCCCACCAGTCGGGAGTCCTTCACCGCCAGGACCCGCTGGGCCTGGGCGCGGCGGTAGGGAATGGGAGGCATCGCGGGCTGCTGAGGATCCAGGATGGACATCACCACCTGCTCGTCGAGCACGATGCCCTCCGGCTTCACCGACAGCGTGGACGTGAACTCGACCTTGCTGTGCAGCCCATTGGGCAGCGAGAGCTCCTTCTCACGGCTCAAGGGGAACCAGGCGGGACCCAGGCAGCCCCCGTTGCGGTTGCTCGCCACCGCCTCCGCGAAGAAGCGTCCCTGACGAAGGGGCAGGACACGCGCCATGCGGCGGCAGGTGGGTGGTGCCTCATCCGTGCAGACCTCGCCCTCGGCGACCAGGACCTTGACCTCTCCCGCCGTCTCCAGGCGCAGCCGGGCCTGTCGAGGATAGGCACGCAGGCTCCCCAGGGCCCGGACCACGAAGCCTTGAGTGGTTCGCTCCACCAGTCCGACGGGCCCCAGTCCCTCTCCGTTCGTGAAGCGCCGCGCGACAATCCAGACGAGCCGCTGATTGGCCTCGATCGTCTCCAGGACGAGGTCCTCGTTGGTGAGGCGCTCAGGAGGTGGCAGAGGCTTCGCCTCGGGGCCCGGCTCACGGCACTCCTCCGCTTGGGGCTCCTGCCACACCACGGGCACTCCCGAGCAGTCCACGCTGGGCGAGGGCGCCACACCCTGCTCGCGATCGAAGCCGTGCAGCAGGAGCGCGAACCAGTCATCGGGCGTGGGCACGATGCGGTCGGACATGGCGGCCTCCGCGATGCACAGCTTCGGCTGAGGCTGGGAGGCGCAGGCCAGGAGGAGGGCACTCAGGCCCGCACTGATGAGGAGGGGAAGGGAACGCATGAAGGTCTCGGCTCGGGACAGGGGAAATCGAATCAGAGGGGGTCGCGTGCTCATGAGGCCCCCGGAACGGTCAGGCGGTTCTGCCGGTTCGTGCCGAGCCAGGTGTCTCGCCCGAGCTTCGACGGCCAGCCGCTGGAGAGGGTGAAGGTGTGAGTGACGCTCTCCGAGAGGAAGAGCTCGAAGGTGTACTCGAGCGGATCCTTCACGAAGAGAGAGACGATCTCCCGCGCCAGCGGATACAGATCTCCGTCCGCCATGAGTCGGCGCCAGGCGCGAGGAGAGAGGGGACCGATCTCCACCTGGAACCGTCCCATCCGGTCGTACGCCCTGCCGCCCAGCAGCGTGTTGCGGCCGAGCAGGTTGTTCACGACGCCCAGCTGCATGCGCGCGTCGATGTCCACCCACCGCCCCACGAACTGCCGGACGGTGACCTTGGCTCCCTCCAGCTCTGCGGCGAGCACGTCCTGCAGCGCCATCTCCAGCTTCTCGGCGGTGCGGACCCGGCTGACCAGCAGACAGGCGATCCGCAGCAGCCGCCACGGAGGAAGGATGCCCGGCCAGGCCCGCTCGTACGTGTCGAACCCGGACAGCGCCAGGATGCGGCGGGACCACTGATCGGTGCAGCTCGCGGTCAGCTCCCGGGTGACGCGATACCGGGATTCGATGCGGTACAGCAGCGACAGGAGCCGGTGATGGAACAGGTCCAGGAACTCCCGCTGGACCGACTCGTCCGGATCCTCCTGGGCCACCTCCTCAGCCATGTACAGCGGTAGCGGTGACGAGGAACCCGTGAGCCCCAGGAACGTCGTCGACACCTCGAAGAGGGGCCGCCGGGAGTTGGGATCATCGGCACGGGCGGGCACCTCGCGCAGCACCACCGCGCTGACGTCGCTCGTGGAGAAGCCCAGCGAGGGGTCGTGCCGGAAGCGGATGCGCTCCTCCAGCACGGGCCCCATTTCGCCCACGCGGGCCGCGTCCGAGGTCAATCGCTCGAGGAATGCCACGAGCGGGAAGAACCCGGGCCGGAACGGCGCGGAGCTGACGACCTCCGAGGCTTCTACAAGGTCAACTGGGAGCCGTTGCGCGGGGACCACGAGTACTCCATCTGGGAGGGCTGGAGGCGGATGCCCAGCTCGTTGAAGGAATTGAGGGTCACGTTCGAGGCGAACAGCTCGTCGAGGATGCAGCCGAAGAGGAATGCGTCGCCGGCGCCCAGGAAGTTCGTCTCATCCAGCGCCACGGTGATGCGGTTGCCGCGCAGTGGACTGCCCTCGAGGAACCGCGTCCCGGCCTTCACGTCCACGGAGCGGATGGCGTTGATGCGCAACCGCGTGGCGCGCGCGGCCAGGTCATCCGTGAGCGCCTTGAAGTTGTAGAGCTCCAGCAGGCGGCGCAGCACGTCCACCTCGCCCAGGGTCTGCTGGTTGACGGCCAGGTGAGACAGGAGCCGCCAGTGCAGCTCCGTGCCGAGCGGCGCACGCGCGGGTCTGCTCACCGGTGAGATGTTCTTGAAGCGCGCGTTGGTCGGAGAGGAGATGGTCGGCAGGTGGACGTCCCCCACCTGGAGGCGTGTCGGGAGCGAGCGGTGGGTGCACGTGAGCTCGATGGACAGCGTCTCTTCCGCGATGGAGGGCATCACGTCGCGCGGCGTCTCCAGCGAGAGATAGGTGTCGATGCCGTCGTCGATGGGGGAGGCTGCCCTGCGCAGCCGGTAGAAGGCCGACTCGATGCCATCTCCCGCGGCGTGGGCGAACTCGAAGAAGGGGCGGTAGTTGCGGCGCTCGTTGAGTCCTGCCTGCAGGCCCGTCACCGAGTCCACGGAGAAGACCTCCATGTGGCGGGGGTCGACACCCTCGGCTCGCACGAGCTGATCGTGGGACAGCACGCTGTGGCGCAGCGGGTGCGCGGAGGACGAGAAGAGGTTGATGGCGGGCGCGCAGTAGAGGCGGAACATCTCCTGCCCCACGCGGGCCTCCAGCGGGGGAGGGCGCTCGAACTGGAGGGCCAGCTCGAAGCGGTCGCTCGCGATGTGCCGCACGGCGTCCAGACCGCGGATCTCGAAGAAGAGGAACTTCTCCGGGAGGGTGAAGTACTCCTGCAGTTGCCGGTACCCCTCGGATGCTCGAGGCCAGGGCAGCAGCCGGAAGTCGCGGTCGAATCCCAGCGCGTGAACGGCGCGGGCCCCCAACTGCACGGACTTGCCGTAGTCGTTGTTGAACTGCACGCCGCGGCAGTAGCGCAGCAGCCACAGCAGCATGAGCGCGCTGGTGGCCAGCTCGGCGTGGAGGAAGATTCGCAGGCCCTGGGGCCGGAAGATCTCCGAGTAGATCTGCTCGTGGGCCTGGAAGAAGAGCCGCAGCACCGGCGAGGTGACCGACGACTTGTCGAGCAGCGCGTCCTCGAGCGTGAGGGGCAGCAGGTCCACCTCCGACGTGGTGCGAAAGACGCACGAGGTGCCATCGAGTGGCCGCGCTCCGATCTCCACCCCCGCGGGGATGGTGGAGCGGCCGCGCAGGGCCCGCACCTGGGGAGTGAACTCGATGATGGTGGAGGCCGGGACGGGCCGCAGGTAGTGCGGCAGCAGCAGGTCCGTCAGGACGTGCACCATCTCCGGGATGTCATCATCCACGCGCTCGCGGACGCGCGCCGTCAGGAAGGCGAACCCTTCCAGCAGTCGCTCCACGTCCGGATCCGCGCCACGCTCCACCAGCATGCCGGCCACGCCCGGGTTGGCCAGGCCGAAGGCCCGTCCCATCTCCCGGAGGTAGGCCAGCTCACTCAAGAAATACTTGCTGAACATGAATTGCCCTCGACCTCGGACTCACCACAGCTCGATCTGGCTGCTTCTCCCCAGCCGCGTGAAGAAGCGGATGGGCCGACGCGAGCCCCGCTGCACCAGTTGCGCGGAGACCTCGAACTTGAGGCTGGTGGGATCCAGCTCGTCGGGCACGTACACGACGGCGACATTCTTCAGGCGAGGCTCGTACTCCTGGATGGCCTGCCTCAGGGACATCTGCATCCGCTCGATGGCGGACGGGAAGGTGTGGATGATGTCGTTGAAGTCCATGATCCCAAACCCAGGAGCCGATACGGACTCCCCCTTGCGGGTGTTGAACAGCATGCGAAGGTGCTCGGTCACCTCCTCGACGGGATCGCCCCGCCGCGAGGTGTGCACGTCGCCACTCTTGAGCCGCGAGAAGAGTCCTCGGTGTGTCATGAGCAGAGACCTCCAGGGAGGCGCCCGCCGTCGGGGGACGGACGCCTCCCTGAAGTGGCGCAACTAGCGCTGCGCGCTCCAGGAATCCTCGTGCGTCACGCCACCGTTGGTGTACGTCCACCCGATGGTGTGGAACACGAAGGTGAGCTCCTCGAGGGCCGGATCCTTGGAGGTGGCCGGGACAATGGTGTCCGGAACCACCTGCTTGATCGTGTTGATGCGGCCCTGCTTGAAGTTCACCGAGTAGAACTGCTCCGTGGTGCCGTCACCGGTGGGGTTCGGGCGGAAGAACTTGAAGGTCGCCTCGATGACCTGGTTCTCGCACAGAGCCTTCATGAGCAGCGGGGTGGACTTGTCGATGCGCTTGCGGATGAGCAGCGGCTGGTACTGGCGCCGGCCCGTCGCGAGGCCGGAGCCCGCCTCGCGCGCGGTGATGACGCCCTGCTCGTAGTAGACGCACTCGATGGAGCCTTCGCGGCCCAGGCTGACCTGGGTGCTCTCGCCCTTGATCTCCGTCCCGTTTGCTTTCAGGTAGAGGTGTACTGTCTCGGCCATTTCTGCCTCGTATGGACTGCGGGGTGTTGGGGTGTACCGGGCCTGTTGTCAGGCCCGGTGCTGAGGAGGACTGCACTGGGCGCTTCAAGCCGCGACGCCCAGTCCTCTCCCGCTCCGGGTGGAGCGAGGGTCACTGCTTGTCGAGCTTGCCGACGAGCGACAGGGTGAAGGAGGCACCCATGTACTTGAAGTGGGGGCGGACCTGGATGCTGCACCGGTACCAGCCGGGCTGGCCCTCCACGTCCTCGACCGTCACGCGCGCGTTGCGCAGCGGCCGGCGGGAGCGGACCGCGGGCGCCGGATCATCCATGTCCGCGACGTACTGGCTGAGCCAGTTGTTCAGCTCGCGCTCGAGGTCCGAGCGCTCCTTCCAGCTGCCGATCTGCTCGCGCTGGAGCACTTTGATGTAGTGCGCCAGGCGGGTCATGATGAACATGTACGGCAGCTGGGTGCTGAGCCGGTAGTTCGTCTCCGCGGCCTTGCCCTCGGGGGTGCCGCCGAAGATCTTCGGGCGCTGCGCCGAGTTGGCCGAGAAGAAGGCCGCGTTGTCCGCGGACTTGCGGAACACCAGGCCGATGAAGCCCTCCTCGGACAGCTCGTACTCGCGCCGCTCGGTGAGGAGCACCTCGGTGGGGATCTTCGTTTGGATCTCCCCCATGGCCTCGTAGTTGTGCAGCGGCAGGTTCTCCACCGCGCCGCCCGACTGCGGGCCGATGATGTTGGGCGCCCAGCGGAACTTGGCGAAGGAGGCCGCCACGCGGGTGGCCAGCGCCGTGGAGGCGTTCCCCCACAGGTAGCGGTTATGGTAGCCGACACTGTCCTCGGTGAAGTTGAAGGCCTTCACCGGCACGGTGCCCTCGCCGTAGGGCAGGCGCAGCAGGAAGCGCGGCAGGCACAGGCCCACGTAGCGCGAGTCCTCGCTGTCGCGGAACGACTGCCAGCGCGCGTACTGCGGCCCCTCGAACATGGACTTCAGGTCCTTGAGGTTGGGCAGGTTCAGGAAGCTCTTCTCGCCGAAGAACTCCGGCCCCACGTTGGTGAGGAACGGCGCGTGCGCCATGGCCGCCACCGAAGCGCACTTCTGCATCAGCGCCATGTCCTGCGGGCCCGGGCCCACGTCGAAGTCCCCGCACATCAGCCCGTAGGGCTTGCCGCCGAAGACGCCGTACTCGTTGGAGTAGACGAGCTTGTACAGGCCGGACTTGACGACCTCGGGCGCATCCTCGAAGTCCTTGAGCAGGTCCTCCTTGGAGACGTTGAGCATCTCCACCTTGATGTTCTCGCGGAAGTCCACCTTGTCGATGAGGAACTTCAGCCCGCGCCACCGCGACTCCATGGACTGGAAGGTGGGGTGGTGGAGGATCTCGTTGACCTGGGCGCTCAGCCGCCGGTCCACCTCGGAGATCATCGCGTCCACGAGCGCCTGGTCGATGCGCTCTTGCGAGCGGTTGGGCGCCAGCATCTCGGCGATGAAGGCCTGCACGCCGTGCTTGGCGACATCATAGCCCTCGTCGCGAGGCTTGAGCTTGGCCTCGGCGAGGATGGTGTCGAGCAGCGAGTCATGGGTCTCGGCCGCAGCCGCGGAGTCATTCTTCAGCAGATTCTTGTCGGTGTTCATCGGAGTGTGACCTCGAGTGGGTTACTGCTTCGGCGCGTTCTTCTCGTCGGACTTCAGGCCCAGCTCCTTCATCAGCGTCTGGCGGCTGTCCGCGTCGTTGAGCAGATCCTGGAGACGGCGGCGGAAGGCGGGGATGTTGCCCAGGGGGCCCTTGAGGGCGTGGAGCGCGGCGCGGAGCTTGAGCAGCTTTTCCAGCTCCGGCACCTGATGGACAATGCTCTCGGGGGCGAAGTCCGAGAGGTTGCGGAACTCCAGCGTCACCGGCAGCGTTGCGCCCTCCTCGTTGGAGAGCCGGTCCGGTACCGCCAGGGTCACCTGGAGGTTCTGCTGAGACATCACGTCGTTGAAGTTGTCCTTGTCGACGTTGATGGGAGCGCGGTCCTCGATGGGGCGGTCATCCGGCTTCCCGGTGAAGTCCCCCAGCATGAGGATCTTGAGCGGCAGTTCGACCTGCTCCTGGGCGTTCCCAGTGGCGGGTTGATAGACGATGTTGACGCGCTCAGTGGGGGCGACGGAGGTTTCCTTGCTCATCTGCGACCGGTCCTTTGGTTTGACACTGCGGGTTGGCTACTGACTGCGGGACAACAGGAGGGACAAAGACAGACGGGTGGCGTCACCGATGCTCGGCGTGGGACACAGCAAGCTCTCAGCGCCTGGAGCGGCGAGCCCTCAGGGAGAGGACGTGGCCTTGGCGATGGGGGGGGCACAGCCTTGCGCCGCCTGGGCAATGCCTGCCGGTGGGCGCAGCCGTGGGTCTCTGAAGATCTGGAACAGCTTCGAGGAGGGACTGCCCGAGTTGCCGAAGAAGGGGTTGGCGAGGCGCTCCGGGCGGATGTCGATGGAGACCTGGGCGTTGTTCAGGTCGGGAATCTCCCAGATGGCGGTGAAGAAACGTCCGTCCGGGCTGGGCTCGATCTTCTTCACCCGCTCGAGGAGCCGGAACAGGCCCCACTCGCCCGGCGCGTCGAGGTCCGCGATGTTGCCCGCGGTGTTCACCACGCGCAGGTGCGCGCCGAGCTTGCCCGCGGGCCCAGGCCAGGTCATCGACCGCCAGCGGTCGTCCGGGCCGTTGCGATAGAGCTCCTCGGCTCCATCCACGGTCAAGGTGATGGACGCGATGTCCGAAGGAGAGGAGTCCGCGGAGCTGCCGGGGCGCAGGCGCACCGTGAAGCGCACGAGTGGGTCCACGGTGTCTCCGGGGAACAGCGTCGTGGCGAGGGCGTTGACGCGCTCCAGGTAGGTGAGCAGCTCGTCCTTGTACATGCCCGCGCCACTGGTGGGCTTCACCGTGAACTCCCACTTCCGGCCGTCAGGGATCACCTCCGCCGAGAGCTGGGCCTGGACGAACTTCTTCACGGAGCCGGTGGTGGGGTGGAGGAACTGCGTGAGTTCAGGCAGCGGCGCGTCCAGCAGCGAGTCCTTGTTGAAGGGGTAGCGGGGCGACATCAGCGTCGTGAACTGCGTGAAGATCTCGTCACACCACTTCTGGCTCTTCTGGGCGGAGACATCCCGCGAGACGATGGTCCGGACCTGCTTGAGAGGTGGCAGGAGGATCTGCTCGAAAACGGCGTGGCCTCCTTCCTGGCTCTTGATGAGCAGCTCGACGTTGTTGCGCGTCGACGCGAGCTTCTCGAGGAGCACGCCGGCTTCGTTGGGCTTGTCACGCACCTCGCGCAATGTGCCCATCACCAGCTCGAGCTGGTCCTGGTAGAAGTCGAGCTGCGTCAGCTTCTCTTCCTTGTCCGTGGTCTCCGAGAGCTTGGTGATGAAGGACAAGAGGGTTCCGAAGTGCCGCTCCACGTCGGCCGGGCCCAGCTCCGTCTCGCCGATGGACGTCGCGCGATCGACGAGCGGGTTGCCCTGGGGCGCCGGCGGCTTCTTGTTGAAGACCTGGGAGATGGCGTTGGTCACGCTGGTCAGCGTGCCGCCCGCGCTCTTGGGGCTCTCCAGGTGGACGTTGAAGGCGAGCGTGCGGAAGAGCTTGCCGATCGGAGGCGGCTTGCCGCGCGTGAGGCTCTCCAGGAGCAGCTCGGTCTGGTCCCAGTTCTGGGGCGCATCGACGCTGACCGAGTAGAGGAAGTCCGTCCATTCCTGGATGTATTGCTGGTAGTAGCGCGTGCGGAGCTCCGCGCGGTTGGCCTCTTCGTTCTCCTTGGAGTCGCGGTTGAGCACCCAGGCCTCGGAGCCCTGGAAGGAGGAGTCCATTCGCGCGCGGACCCAGTCCTCCCACGCCACCCGGGTGAAGGCGCCGCGCACCCGCTTGGTGGCGCGCATGAAGGGCACGGCTCCGACGGCGTCACCCAGCGACACGCCGATGTACTCTCGAGAGGCCTGCTCGACGATGCGCTCCAGCTCCAGGGTGGCCAGCGGCACCCGGTTGAGCGCTCGCCGCGAGGAGATCATCACCCGCTCGTCTCGAGGGAAGGCCAGTTGCTCGGGATCCGCCGCCAGCATGGCGATATAGGTCTGCGCATGCCGGGTGATGGCCTGCTCCAGGTTCACCTCGCCGCCCTGGCCGCGGATGTCCTCCCAGTGCTTGATCATCTGTTTGACGAGCCAGGACTGTTGAGACTCGTCGAGCAGCGGCTCGCGTGGGGTGCGTGGGTAGGTGATGAGCAGGTACATCTTCAGGTCGTCGAAGTGCTTGCCGTAGGACTCGTTGCTGGGCTTCCAGTCCGGGCGATCCTGGTTCTCGGCGAACAGCTCCAGGTTCTGCTTGATGCGCTCATGCTGGCGGCCGAGCAGCAGCCACTTCAGTTGGCCGTTGTAGAACTTCTGCGCGAGCGCGAAGAGCGGATCCCCCTTGTACAGGCCCACGCGCATCCACACGGGCGCTCCCTCCACCCGGTACCGGTTCAGCTTCGCCAGGTGTTGCTGTAGCGGACTCAGTTCCTGGATGCGGGTGATGTCATCGTTGGTCTCCAGCTTCACGGAGACGATGCTGTCGCGGACCTCCTGGAGCATGTCCCGGTTGTTGAAGAAGGAGATGGTGGGCAGCACCAGCAGCGCCACGGTGATGGCCAGGCAGGCCCCGGCCACGGTGTAGCGGCGCTTGCGCTGGCGGATCTCCTCCATGGAGCTGCGGACCGCGAGCTTCTGGTCCTGGAACATGACCTTGGTGAAGACGTCCCAGATGAAGAAGCTGCGGCCCTCGAGCGCGGTCTCGGCCGTGGGCTTCGAGGCGGGGACCAGGGCGTCGCTCGCGGTGGGTTGCGGACGCTGATCGAACGTCCGGAGCTCCTGCGTGCCGCTGGTGAAGTAGACGCCGCGCATCACCGGCGTGTCCTGGAAGACGTTCTCCAGGAAGAGCGGCTGGATGAACTCCGAGAGGTTCTTGCGGAGCGTGTCGAACCGCTGGGGGAACTGGTAGATGCGCTCGCGCGTCTCCAGCCGGCGCTCCTGGCCGAGCCGGCGGACCGAGCGCTGCTCGAGGATGCCCGTCATCTCGTCGAAGCGCTTGAGCAGCAGCTCCGTGGGCGCCTCGGGCTGGGTGGCCATCGGGACGGTGAAGCCCCAGATCTGTCCTCGCTCGGAGCGAGGCAGGTCGGAGAACATCTCCACGAACCCCGTGAGCAGGTCGCACTTGGTGATCATCACGTAGATGGGCACCACGATGCGCAGCCGGGAGGTGAGCTCGTCGATCCGCTCGCGGATGCGCTGCCCCAGCTCTCCCGCCGCCTGGGGATCCGCCCCCATCAGCTCGTTCACGCTCACCGTGACGATGAGCCCGTTGAGCGGACGCTGAGGGCGGTACTTGCCTAGCGTGTCGAGGAAGGAGACCCACTCCTCGCGGTCCTCGTCGCCCGTGACGTAGCGGCCCGCGGCGTCCAGGAACACGGCCTCGTTGGTGAGCCACCAGTCACAGTGGCGCGTCGACCCCACGACCCGGCCGGCGCCGCCGCCCCTGTTGGAGAGGTAGGGGAACTTCAGCCCCGAGTTCCGCAAGGCCGTGCTCTTGCCGGAGTCCGGCGGTCCGATGACCAGGTACCAGGGCAGCGCGGCGAGGGCATCCCGGCCGCCGCGCGACAGCTTGGAGGTCTTCAGCGCCGAGGCCGCTCGCGCGAACTCGGTCTGCATGGCCTGGATCTCGGGAGCTGGCTCGATGCGAGCCAGCTTGGCTGTCTCGGGAGCAGGAGGCGCGGGAGGTTTCTCCGCCGCTTGTTCCTTCTTCTTCTTCGCGCGAGCGCGCAGGCGGCGGACGAGCACGATCATCAGGGTGAAGAACATCACCACGCCCGTGACGATCAGGCTCGGGATGATGGGCTGGTGGAAGTAATAGGTGCCTCCCCAGATGGCACCCAGGAGGAGGACGACGATGGCGTAGAGCATTACCGTGCCTCCTTCGCGACCGTGGCCATGTGGAGCTCGATGTCGTGCAGCATGCTGGAGGACGTGCGATCCAGGGCGAAGTAGAGCCCTCCGTAGAAGAGGAGAGCGGCCGCCATCGCCACCAGGGCCGCCGAGGTGAGAGAGAGCCGGCGGCGGGCCATCGCCAGGTTCTCCACCGGGCGCTCTCCGTGCGGCGCGAGCACGTCGAAGTCGAAGGGCTGCGCACGCTCCAGGTCCTTCTGGACGGCGTCGATGAGGCTCATCAGCTCGAGCTCACCCCCGCGGATGCGGTAGCGGCCCTGGAAGCCGAACAGGAGACAGAGGTAGTAGACCCGCAGCACCTCCGCGCGGTGTGGATCCTTGCGGATGGAGTTGATGCGGTTGAAGAAGCTCTCTCCCGCGACGGTCTCGTTGAAGTAGTGGAGCTGCAGCAGGTTGCTCATCCAGAACTGCCGGTAAGGTTCCGGCTTGTTGAGGACGATCTCGTCCATGAGCGCCACCAGCGCGTAGCCCATGTCCTGGGCGTCCTGGTGGCTGAAGCCCATGACGGCCGCACGCCGGAGCACCTCATCCGTGACGCCGCGGAGGCGATGGTTCAGCACCTCGGGAGGAGGCACCTGAGACGCCTCCGCCTGGCGAAGGCGGATGATGGTGTCGAAGCAGTCCTTGGTGACTTCGTTGACTCGGTCCATGTCGATTCCGGGAGGCGGGGGAGGGCTGGTGGCTCACCGGCCCACGGTGGGCACGGCGAGCAGCTCGATGGAGGTGTTGGCGGAGCTGAAGGGGTGCGGCAGGTAGAGGGCGACGGCGTGCTCTCGCAGCACCGTCCGCCAGCCTCCGTCCTGCATCGAGAGCGAGAAGTACGAGGCACCCGGGCGGACCGGCACTTCCGGAGGCGGCCGGTAGGTGACCTGGAGCGGCACTCCCGGCGTGGTGGCCTGGACCAGCCCCTGGATCTCCGACCAGCTCCCCAGCTTCGAAAGCTTGGGGAGCTGATCCGCGACGACCTGCTCCGGCAGCTCGCTGCGCACCATGAGCAGGAACTGTCCACAGCGCTCGATCCGCTCGTCCTCGAGCTTCGCGCGGTAGAGCCCATCCGAGCCCAGCTCCATCGGCACGGTGAGGCACTGCTCCAGGGCCACCGCGCGCATGAGCTGCAGCAGCTTCCGGAACATCTCCTCGAAGGTGACGCGGAGGTTGGTGAACTGGAAGGGCGGCATCGAGGCCGGATCCGCGTCCGCCGAGAAGGTGCAGAGCTGGCCCCCGAACCGGCTCAACATCAGGTACAGGTCATGCGGGCGCATGTTGCCCGCCTCGATGACGTGCGAGAGGTAGGGGATGATGCCGTTGAGGGCATGCAGCTCCAGGAACAACGTCACGTCAGAGGCGGTGAACTCGAGCGCCGAGGCGTCCCGGTGCCGGCGCCGCGAGGCAAGCTGCCGCTGCTTGGACACCAGCAGCCGCAGCAGCGAGCGCAGCTCGTTCATGATGAACGGAGAGGCGCTGATGCGAAGGACGGGCGGGATGTAGTTGTCGACGAGCACCAGGCTCCCCGACTTGTCCCGCGTGAGTTCGGCGATCTTCATCGAGTCGAAGTCGTCTCGAGGCTCATCGCCGAACAGGATCTTCACGTTGCGCTGGGCGAAGGCGATCTGCACCACGGAGGTGGCGGCGTGCAGATCTCCCACCGGGCGGCTGCGAGGCGTGAAGCGAGGGTTGGCGCCCAGCTTCCCGGCGGCGCCATAGCTCTCGACGTCGCTGCGCTCCTTGGGGATGCCCAGGTACACCTCCATCATCTGTTGCGTGGGACGGAAGTGGCCTTCCACGGGCCTCGCCGCGGGCGACTCCTCGTGCCCGGCCTCGAAGGCCACGGGCAGGCCGTCCGGCAGGACGCCCAGGAACTCCAGGAGGTTGACCTGTCCAGCGCGGAGCGCCTCCATGTCGAACTGCATGGACGACACTCCCCACGGGTAGAGACACACCGAGCCCAATCGGCTCTCCACCAGTGTCTCGTGATACAGATCCAGTTGTTGAAGATGGTGGGGACTCATGAACATCCCCTCCGACCAGATGATGCGCTGCGGGGCCCTCATGGCTTTCTCCTCGAAGGGCGCAGGAAGTCGATCTGGTAGCCCTGGAGCTTGAAACGAAGCTGTGTGTCTTGCGACGTGGGAAGGATGTCTCGGTCCCCCGCGGTTTGTTCCTCGCACTGGTTGGCGGGAACGGGCGGGAGCTTCGCGACGGCGAGCCACGAGTAGCCGAGCGGCTGGCGGAACAACCCGATCGCCGCCACGAATTGAGCCTTGGGATCGCGCTTCATCCAGCGCCCCGTCTCACGGCCGGGAGCCACCGTGAACTCCGAGGTGAGCAGCAGATCCTCGCCCAGGAACTCCTTGGGCTCCGACCAGAGCTTCTGGAAACTCGCCCGCTCCAGCTTGACGGTGTCCTTGAGCTGGAGGAACTGCACCACCGTGGGTAGCGAGCGGCCGAGCGCGTCTGGGTTGACGCCATCCGTCGCCGCATCGACCCGTGTGTAGATCGGAGGTGGTGTGTCGCAGGCGGTTGCCTTGCGCGCGGCACAGCCAGGAAGAGCCAGCAGCGCGCATGCAACCGAGGCTCGCGCGTGTTTCCATTGCAGATTCGACATGCCCCCGCTCATGATCCCGATGGATGGAATGGGTGGATCCAACGCCAGACAGGTTTGGCGGTTGGATGTGTTTTGCGATCAACTCGCGGCCAGGGGGTATAGATGAGCCGTGAGCAATCGTGAGTACCACTCGAGTGGTACACCGGTTGACAGGACTGTCCTGTACTACTGCCCAGGATCAGGGATGGGGTGAACGTTCTTGATCATCCACCCGAGAGCGCGCGCCGCGAGGTCGTATGAGTCAGTGCAAGCCTGGAATGGGAGTATGCGGTGTCGCGCTCCTGCTCGCATCATCCGTTGCCCTCGCGGAGGATCGTCCACTGTTCGAGAAATTCGAACTGGAGCGGCTGGATTTGAACCCTGGTGCCGCGGGCTCGCTGCTCATTGGAACGGGCGAGCTGTTGCCCGCGGGAGACTTCCGCTTCTCCTCGGTGGCTCATTATCAGCACAACCCGTTCGTGGTCTCCCGAAGCGGGAAGGCCACTCCCATCGTGGGCAGCCGGGCGACGATGCACCTGGTTGCGGCGTACGCTCCCTTCTCCTGGCTGGAGTTGGGGGCTCAGCTCCCGGTCGTCATGCTGCAGACGGGAGCCAATCTGACCGAGGACAACATCGCGCAGCCGGCCTCTCGCGGGCTCTCCACTCCGACGGTGAGTGCCCGTGTCGGCTTGCTCTCTCAGCAAGCGGGCTCTTGGGGGGATTTCGCGTTGGAGATGGGAGTGGGCCCCCCAGTGGGGAGCGCCCCGGGCTTTGCCCGGGATGCGGGCTTGCGTTATGCGCCGCGATTGATGTTCGGACGGCACTTCGGTTGGTTTCGCGTGGCACTGGAGTCCCGGTTCGTGGTGCGGCCTAAGGTCGATTCCTACGATGATCAGGACAGCGCGCTGGCTCGGGATACCATCGGAAGTGAGGCCCAGATGGGGCTTGCGCTTGCCATGATCGGGCAACGAACCCGGTGGGAGTTGGATCTGCGCGCCAGCATTCCGCTCGAGAAGCAGCCTAGTTCGGTGGAGTTGTTCCTCGGGCCTCGCTACCTGCTCAACCCCTCCGTGGAGTTCTTTGCCCTGGCCGGATTGGGAAGTGGCACGGCGCCGGGAACGCCCCTGTTCCGTGTGCTGTTCGGAGCGTCATTCGGGCGCGTGGTGCCTCCGCGTCTGCCCGATGAGTCGTCGGTGACTTGCTCACCTGAGCTCGATCATACGGCGGAGGAGTGCCCCGACATGGACGAAGACGGCGACGGGGTGCCCAATGGCCAGGACATGTGTGATGACGACGCGGGGACGCCCGAGCGGCAGGGCTGCCCGTGGACGGACATCGACAAGGATGGCATCGAGGACAAGCTGGACGCCTGCCCCGCGGAAGTCGGTGTCGCGGCCTGGAAGGGCTGCCCGATGCCCGATGCCGACAAGGATGGCATCGAGGATGGACGGGACGTCTGCCCCTCGGAGCCTGGCCCGGAGCTCTCTCGCGGGTGCCCCTTGAAGGATCGAGACCATGATGAAGTCGAGGATGACGTCGACCAGTGCCCGGACCTGGCCGGTCCCAAGGATCGTCAGGGCTGCCCGGAGTCGGACCTGGATCGCGACAACATCCCCAACGTGCTCGACACGTGTGCCAAGGCAGCGGGCCCCGCGGAAAACCATGGCTGTCCCTCGCACGAGGTGCCGCTCGTGTGGCTCACGCGCCAGAAAATCGAGCTGATGGAGAAGATCTTCTTCGTCCCCGGCCAACCGCGGATCGACAGCCGCTCCTTCCCGACGCTGGAGTGGGCGGCCAAGGTCATCACCGAGCACCCGGATCTGCCGCTCATCGTCGTCGGAGCACATACCGATGATCGCGGGAGTGCGGTCGACAACCTGCGACAGTCCCAGGCCCGGGCGGAGGCTGTCCGGCAATATCTCATCCAACACGGCGTCGCTCCCGACAAGCTGGAGGCGAAGGGCTACGGCCAGAGCCGCCCCATCGACAGCAACGCCACCTCCATCGGGCGCGAGAACAACCGCCGCATCGAGTTCGTCATCGTCGCCCGGCAGTGAGCGCCTCAACCCCAAGGCTGCCATGCAAATCGGCAAGTACCGCTTGATCCACAAGCTCGCCACCGGCGGCATGGCGGAGGTGTTCCTTGCCAAGGCCGCGGGCCCCATGGGCTTCGAGAAGCTGCTGGTGCTCAAGCGCATCCTCCCGCACCTCGCCACCGAGGCCACCTTCGTGGAGATGTTCCTCACGGAGGCCCGGCTCGCCGCGCACCTCAACCACCCCAACGTCGCGCAGATCTTCGACTTCGGTGAGGCTGAGGGCACCTACTTCCTGGCCATGGAGTATGTCGATGGCCCCAACCTGAGGGAGATCGTCCGCCGCGCGAGCGCGGTGGGGCTGGCGCTGCCGCTCGCGTTCTGCGCGCGTGTCGTCGCCTCCGCGTGCGAGGGATTGTCCTTTGCTCACACCTTCTCGGATCCTGTCTCCCGGCAGCCCATGAACATCATCCACCGGGACATCAGCCCCGATAACATCCTGCTGTCCCGGCAGGGCGCCGTGAAGGTGGTGGACTTCGGCATCGCCAAGGCGGCGGGCGTGAGCCCTCACACCCAGACCGGCGTGCTCAAGGGAAAGCTGGCGTACATGTCTCCCGAGCAGCTGCGCAACGAGGCACTGGATCCTCGGGCGGATGTGTATGCGCTGGGCGTCGTCCTCTACGAGCTGCTCACCGGGCTCAAGCCCTTCATCGCGAGCTCGGAGGCCGGCATGGTCCAGGCCGTCCTCTTCGAGATGCAGGTGCCCGTCCTGCAGCGCCGCCCGGATGTGCCTGACGCCATCCAACGCGTCCTGGCGAAGGCTCTCGCCAAGGAGCGGGATCGCCGCTATCCCGACTGTGTGTCGTTCCAGGCGGACCTGGAGGAGTTCATCGTCTCCACCGGCAAGCCCATGGGGGCCGCGCAGATCGCGCAGATCGTCTCCATGATGACCGCGGGCGTCGAGAACCCGGTGCCCCCCTTGCAGACGAATAGCTCCGCACCCAGCAATCCCCGGCTCGCCCTGGCGTCATCCGCGCAGCGTCCGCTCGAGCCCACTGCGCCGAGCCCAGAAAAGAGCGTCGGCGGCAACGCCATGGTGAGGGGGCTGTCACAGCCCTCGGGCGAAGAGGCTTCGGGGTTGGAGCTCACCGCCGCCGCGCGTCCATCACAGCTCATCCTTCGCAATGGCGGGCAAGTGCTCCATGTCGGTGGCGGAGCAGTGGAGCCCACGCCGCCCGCACCGCCTCCGCCCACGCTTCCGGCTCCCGCCGAGAAGGACCTGGCCTGGGTTGCTCGCGTGGGCATCCTGCTGTTTCTCGCTGGAGGGGCCGTCCTCATGCAGCGCCACTCCTTCAAGGCTGGCGGAGAAGCGACGGTTCCACCTTCCACCCGGCTGGAGACCGACCCGAGGAAGGGCGTCACGTCACCACCCGATGGGACTGAGGTGACTCCGCCTGGGCCTCCCGTGCCTCCCGTGACGGTTTCCCAGAACCCCCCACCTGCGGACGATTCCCATACGACAGGTGAGAACTCCTCGAGAGACGCTGGGGTCGAACTGCCGGCAGTGATCAAGCCCCCCCAGGTGCGTCAACCGCCACCGAAGGATGTCCTCGACGAGCCCTTGCAGGCGGGGCAGGGCACCCTGGAGCTTCGGGTCCATCCCGGGGCGATGTTGTTCCTGGATGGATGGCAGCTGGGACGCGTGCCCGAGAAGCCGTTCGCGGTGGATGCGGGGCCCCACATCGTGAGGCTCGTCAACGCCGCGCTTCGCAAGGAGGTGACACGGCGCATCACGGTGGTCGAGGGACAGGCCACCCGGATCGAGGTCAACCTTCTCCTGGAGAAGTAACGCTGAAGCAGGGACTCACGGATCGAACTTCGGAGTGCTGATGACGACAGCAAAACGATCCGGCTTCGCGGCCTTCTTCGTGAGCGTCCGATTGTCGGGAGACTCCTTGAGGTATGGCTCGATGCGCACCCGGAGGCCGAACACCCAGCGGTTCTTCTCAGGCTCCTCGGCCGGCTGGCCGAACTCCATCGAGTTGCTCATGGAGGATAACCTAACACGTTGGGTCGACTGGGGATAGACACTACCCCTGGAGTCGTATGCCGCGTCAGCCTACCCTCGCCGCCTGCCCATGGCCTGCCGCGAGTTCCTCTCCCACCACGCGCAGGAACACGTGGATGTCGAGCGGCTTGTGAAGGATGCGCACGCCCGGCGGAGGCACGACACGCGGGTGCGCGGTGATCATCAGCACCCGGGCTCCGCTGAGACAGCCCCGCGCCGCCGCCTGCTCTACCATCCATCCCCCGCTCTCGCCGGGCAGCATGTAGTCCGTGATGATCAGGTCGAAGCGCTGCTTCTCGAGCCGGATCAGGGCTTCCTCCGCCGAGCTGAATGCGGAGACGTCGTACTGCTCGGCCTCGAGCAGGGTGCTCAGCCCTTCTCGGATGTCCTCGTTGTCCTCCACGAGAAGGATGCTGGCTCTGAAGGTGTGGCCCACGATGAATCTCCCAGGTGATGCGTGGGCATACTGTTGTGTTTGGCCGGCGATCCCGGAACCCTCGGAGAGCCCTGGGTACGACGCGACTGTTGACCAGCAGTAAGTCGACCCTGTGGAGCTGAAGTTCTTCCTGTGTGCAAAAGGCCCCCGTCCGGAGGCTGGTGCGTGACAAGATGTGGGCGTGCCGCTCGCGTTGCTCACGTTGATGATCGCGCCGCTGATGGCGACAGCGCCGGAAGAGGATGTTCCTGCCAGCGGGTACGAAGAGACGCTCGTCGCGTGGGGGCTCGCCCAGCACGGCCGCGAGGTGGAGCTCTCGCCCGAGGGCCAGCGCGTGGAGGCGGTGCTCGTCTCCGCCGAGGACGTGGTGGCCGAGAGCGACCCGTACCCCAACTTCCTCAACATCTTCCACGTGCGGACCCGCGAGGCCATCATCCGCCGCGAGGTGCTGCTGGAGCCCGGGGCTCCCTACTCGGCCGCGCTCGCCCAGGAGACGGCGCGCAACCTGCGCAACCTGGGCATCTTCTCGGCCGTGCGCGTGGTGGCGGTGAAGGGCTCTGCTCCCGGGAGCGTGGCTCTGCTGATCATCACGAAGGACCTGTGGTCGCTGCGGCTCAACCAGGACTGGGAGCTGGTGGGCTCGTACCTGCGCCGGTTGCAGCTCCAAGGCACCGAGACGAACTTCCTGGGGCTCAACCAGCGGCTCGCGTTGGACTTCCTGCTGCGCCCGGACACGATGAGCTTCGGGCAGACGTACATCAACCGGCGCGTGGGCGGCAGCCGCTGGTACCTGGGCGAGACGACCTCCCTCATCATCGGACGCGAGAGTGGCAAGCCAGAGGGGACTCGGGGCAGCGTGGTGTTCCAGCGCCCGCTGTACTCGTTGTCCACGCCGTGGAGCGTCAACACCTCGGTGTCATGGGACACGTCCACGACGCGGGTGTACCGCGGCACCGAGGTGTGGCAGCTCCCGTACCCGGACGGTGCTCCGGTACCTTTCATCTATGAGACGCGCGTGGTGTCGGGCGGCGCGAGCTACACCCGCTCCTATGGCGAGTTCTCCAAGAAGAACGTGACGGGTTCGGTGGCGGCGTACCACCGAGGGTATGACGCTCCCGCGGCGGCTCCGCTGAATTCGGCGCAGCGGGAGTGGCTGAGGGCCAACCACCTGCCCCTCAGCGAGGAAGCCGTCTATACGTCGCTGTCGCTGTCGGCCTACCAGGCCCGCTACGAAGTGATGCGCGACGTGGATTCTTACGCGCTCTCGGAGGACTACCAGATCGGTCACTCGGTGCTGGTGACGGCACGGTACGCGCCTCCGGTGTTCTCCTCGGCGGCGCACTACGCGGAGCTGGGGGTGGCGGGGCGCTACCGCTGGTTGTGGGGAGATGCGCTGACGACGGTGTCGGCGGGAGGCGCCATCCGGCGGGCGCTCGGGGAGGGCGCTGCGTGGACGAATAGGCACTGGGCCACGGAGGTGCACCAGGTGTCGCCGAAGATTTTCGGTGGGCGCTTCGTGGCGCGCGGGTTGCTCGATGTGAACATCGATGATCTGTTCGATCGAGTGACTTTGCTGGGCGGAGCCAACGGTCTGCGTGGGGCCGCGCAGGATGCGTACTCGGGGAAGCGGATGCTGCTGTTCAATGTGGAGTACCGCACCGCGCCCTTCGTGTTCCACACGCTGCACCTGGGCGGGGTGATCTTCTACGACGCGGGCTCGGCCTTCGATCGGCGGCCAAACATGGTGCACTCGGTGGGAGTGGGGATCCGCTTCCTCTTCCCCCAGTTCAACGTGTACCCGTTCCGGTTGGACTTCGGGTACGTGCTCAATGACACGCTGCCGCCCGTGGGCCAACGCTTCACGTTCAGCGGGGGACAGATCACCGAGTACCGTCCGTCCGTCCTGGACTCACCACTCCGCTGAACTCGAGTACGGCACAGTCCGAGCGTGGTGACACTCGCGCGGCCGCGCGGTGTTTCTGGGCCCATGCAAATGAGACGTTCTCTCCCCTGGTGGGGTGTGCGGGTGCCCACATGGGGGCTTGCTTGTAGCGCGCTTCTGCTTGGCTGCGGCTCATCCACGGGCTCCGACACGGAGCTTGCCTGGGCTCCCCTTGTGCAGGCTGAAGGCTGGCAGCCCGCGCCTGCCGGCACGGATCCGCTGGCCGGTGATGTTGGCAATGACGCAATCGTGTGTGGCGAACAGGACTGGCACGCGGAACTCGACGGTCTGGAGGTGCAGACGACGCGCTGCAACTACGCCACGGTGCGGCAGCCGCTCCTCCTGGATCTAAAGAAGGGAGCACGGCTGCGCGTCCGGGTGTGGTGGCAGGCCCTGGTCAGCCCTGCGCCCGTCCAGGGCCATATGGCCCTGCTCGTGGGCGAGCATCAAGTCTGGGAAGAGCACATCAAGATCCCGGGGCCAGCCGACACGCGCGAGGTGGAACTGTCCAGCCCGTTGGCCGCCAAGGCAGGAACCCTTGTCACCTTCCACTTGCACAACCATGGCTCCAACACCTGGAACCTGAACGGATTCGCGTTGCAGGTCCCCGCTGAGAGTTCCCTCCCGCAGACGCCCGCGGCGAACACCCAAACCGAGGAGTGAAGCTTCCATGCACAGAAACATCTGGATCGCTGCCGTGTCTCTTTTGAGCATCGGAGGCGTGGCCTGCAGTGATAGCGCCGAACCCGAGAAGCCAAAAGAGGCCACCTACTGGCAGGACGTGGCGCCCCTTCTCTTCGACAACTGTGTCACCTGCCACCAGTCTGGCGGCATCGCGCCGTTCCGCCTGGACTCCTACGCGGAGGCTCGGTCCTGGTCGGTGGCGATCAAGCAGGCCGTGGAGGGGCGCACCATGCCACCCTGGCTGGTGACGTCCGACGGCTCTTGTGGCGAGTTCCACAACCCCCGGTGGCTCGAGAATGAAGAGATCGCCACCATCGCCGCCTGGGTCGAGGCGGGCACTCCCGAGGGCACTCCGCGTGACGACCTCCAGGTCCCCATGGCCAGCGAGCCAGGCAAGGGGCTCGAAGATGGCAAGAGCCAGATCATGGCCTTTGCCACACCCAACTATGTGCCCGAGCCCGATGGCAGCGCCTATGCCAAGTTCGACGACTACCGCTGCTTCCTGCTCGACGGCTCGGTCGACAGCAAGGGCGGCAATCGCTTCATCACTGGCTATGAGGTGATTCCGGGCAATGCGGCGATGGTCCATCACATGCTGCTCATGGTCGTGGACCCCAACGGCGCGAGCGACATCCCGGGCAAGACCAACATGGACCTCATGCGCGCCATGGACGAGGCGTCTCCGGATCGCCTGGGCTGGCCGTGCTTCAGCCAGGCTGGTGATGGCGTGACCATCGAGAGCCTTCCGGCGACCTGGGCGCCCGGCATGGGGCCGGTGCCCTATCCCGACACGACGGGCTTGCGCGTGCCCGCGGGCCGGGTGCTGGTGGCGCAGATGCACTACAACCTCGTCGACGAGAGAGTGCGTGGCCAGCCCGATTCCACGCGGGTGCGCCTGCGGGTCGCGGACAGCGTGCAGCGCGAAGGATTCTTCATGCTGCCCGATGAGTTCCTTGGCAGCAGCGATTCGCTCGCTCCTGGCAAGGAGTCGGTGAAATACACCTGGGAGACGGACTTCGACAGGGAGATGGCGGCGCTCGGTGTCGACCACGTGGATGTCTACGGCGTGTTCCCGCATATGCACGAGCTGGGTCAGCGCTACCGCCTGGAGTTCTTGGACACGGCCGACGGTGTGCAGTGCGGCGCCGAGGTCAAGCATTGGGACTTCGACTGGCAGCTCTTCTACTTCTACGAGAGGCCGTACCAGCTCAGGCAAGGCACGCGCGTCCGCGTCACCTGCGACTATGACACGCGCGGCCGCACCGAGCCCACGCTCCCGGGTTGGGGCACGCAGAACGAGATGTGCGTGGGAGGCATGTACGTAGTCCTTCCATAGGGGGCCCCTTGCGCGGGACCCGGCCTGTCGGCTTGGCTTGTCTCCTCCCTCTCAGGCAGCGTGTCCCATGGAGCAGCCGCAGAAGCAGCGAACAGGCCGTCGGGCCCGTGGCGGGAAGCAGCTCGTCGCGTGGCTTTTCTCTGGGGGCCTGCTGATGATGGCACTGGTCCTCGTCGGCTATCGGGTGCTTCACCGGCCCGTCCCTGGCGGGCCCGAAGGCGTCTCTCCGGCGTTCCCTCTGATGCCGTGGGAGGCGAAGCGGTTGGCGGCGATCTTCGAGGAGGCCAACACCCTCATCCGTCGGGAAAGGTTTACGCAGGCCAGGGACAAGCTGCTCGAACTCCAGGCCGAGGCGCCCGACTACCCCGGCCTGAAGGACTCGCTGGCTGGGGTGGAGAGGAGGTTCGCCGACGGGCGGCACGTCAGTGCGAGCACAGATGCCATGCTGGAGAATAGGTTTGGGGAGGCACTCTCGGAGCTGAAGAAGATCAGCGCGAACGCACAGACGGCCAAATGGGTCGTGATTCATCGGCGCGAACTTCAGGGCTTGATCAATCGCCGGATCCTGGAGGCACGGGTGAAACTGGAGCGTCGGCAGTTCGACCAGGCCCAGGCACTGATCGAGGATGTCGCGGCCGCTGACCCAGATCAGAAGGAAGCCCGGGAACTCCTCGAGGAGATCATGCGCGGGAAGGACAAGCTCCTGAGCGCTCCTTCATGGCTCTCCACGGAGGGTGTTGCCCGCGTCTTTCTCGACGGGAATCTACCCGGCGCGATAGCAGCCGCCGAGGCATGCGCGACGAGGACATCCGGTTGCAAGCAGATGCTCCACGATCTGAATGAGTTCCAACGCTTTTTCAGCGTGTGGTCGAGCGAGCCTACCTCCGAGAATGTCTCGGCGGTCATCCACTCCGAGGGGCGCATCACCGGGCCGAAGAACCCGAGCAAGCTCTTTGCGCGCGTGAGTCCGGATTTGGTGAAGGCCCTCTACGAGAGCGCCCGGAAGGCGCGGGGCGAGAAGCGGTGGGCCCTGGCGATCGAGTTCGCGCAGCACGTCCTCGTGGCGGATCCCAAGCATGACGGCGCCGCTCGCCTCATCAAGGAGTTGCGCCAGAAGGCGAAGGAGCTTCACTTCTTGGATCTCGGGAACAGGGACGGCAACCCGGAGGATGCCATCCCTCGGTTTCGGGAGGTGATGGCCCTCACGCTCCCGGACGATGAGCTCCACCTGAAGGCGAAGCATTGGATCGAGCAGCTCGAGAGGTGAAGCGGGCTCCGCCCGCGTGCTTTCGCGTGGCTCCCCGGACCTCAGGCCATCACGGAGCCCGGCGGTGCCGAGGGCCACTGGGCATTCGGCCCGATGGCCGATTCGAGCCACCTCTGGGCATCCGCGGGTGTGGCGAAAGCTCCCCGGGAAACGAGCTGCCCGAAGGCCACTCCGACGAGCGTGAGCCGCATGTCCTCCAGGCTGTTGCCATCTCTCCCGGGAATCGCTTGCCCATCCTGTACCCCCGGCATCAGCAAGCGTGCCGAGGCATCGATCTCCGCCAGCTCCCGGGAGGTCAGTGGCTGGCCGTTGGTGGACAGCGCCCAGGACACCGCGTTGTCGAAGAAGTTGTTCTGGGGCCGGAACTCCGAGGGGATCTGTCCCGTGGAGACGTCCACCTGCTGGCCCAGCAGCGCTCCCGCTCCCGCGTTGAGCTGAGCCATGGCGGTGGCACTGTCGCCGATCAGCTCGTGGCCGTACGCCGCGGCATCCAGGAGGAACCGCTGGCTGCCGGTGGCGCCCTCGCGGAGCATTCCCATGTGGATGGCGGTGAAGAAGTGGCCCACCTGGTTGTTGGAGCCCGGCCACTGGCTGTCATTGACCATCGGATGGAATCCCGCGGCCCCCGTCGGGATGTTGCTGAAGTGCTCCATGGTTTTCGAAGTTAGGTACGTGGTGAAGTCCGCACCCTGGGTGATCTGATCCGCCCACATGTCCAGCGTCCCGTCATGCGTGGGCGGGAAGAATCCCCCCTGGTTGTTCGAGGTGGCGTACAGCCCAAAGAGCACTTGATCCTTCACCGCGTTGCCCGTCACGCTCGCCTGTCCCAGGGCCTGGTCGATGCCATTGCCGGTCAGCAGCCAGATGGCCGCCGCCTCCGGTTGCATCGCGGTGGCCGTGGCCGCGGCCTGCGTGGCGTTCTGTTGGAATACGGGGATGCGTGGATCCGTGGAAGGATCCGCCCACTTCTTGGTGGCCACGCTCGCTACGTCCACCCCAAGCGCCGCTGCCAGCTTCCCGGCGCGTTGGTTGGCCGGAGCCTCGATCACACCGCGCAGTTGGCTGGCGTCCAGCGGCGTGCCGATGAGCCGGTAGCGCATGGGATCCGCTCCCGCCTCCTTCAGAGTCTGGCCGGGATGCACCACCACCACGTGCTCGGAGTTGTCCTTGAGGTCCTCCAGGAACACCACCTTGTCTCCGGGCTTTGCCGTCCGGTACGCGTTCTCCAGGCAGGTGGTGTATCCGTCGGAGAGGTTCACTTCGGCCACCGTCTGTCCCTGAGCGAGGGGCTTCAACCCGCCCACCGTGGGGAAGAGTCCCCCATTCACGCCGGCGACCTGCTGAGAGCGCGCCGATTCGAATTGGTTGGCGCTGGCTCGGGGGGCCGAAGGCTGCACACCCGGCGTGGGTGCAGGGCTCGCGGGCTGAGGGTTCGCGGGCGTGACGGAAGCGCGCTGCGGCGCCCGAATCGCGGACAGCAGGTTCTTGATCGACATGAGAGTCCCCCCAAGCAAAGTGAAGAGAGCATCACTTTGAGTGAGTGATCAGCGTCGGGTCAACAGGCCCTCCAGAGGGGCTCTACCTCCCGCGTCGGTGATCGTGAGGTGGGGTGGTGGCCAAGGCGTACCTCTTCCGCGCTGGCTTCATCCGCCCTTCCAGGTTCTTCCTTCGCTCCACCGTCGCGACAGCCTGGGGAACTGGATCCGGACGCGGGCGGCGCGTGACCGGGGAAGGCCTCCTTGGGTTCCAAGCACCGTCACTTTGACGGCCATGGCTGTAGCCTTCGCAGCAACCCGGCTCGGTCCAGCAACTCGTAGACGCGAGCGGCGAGGGCAACGTGCTCCGGGTTGGAAGCGGTGAAGCGTTCAGGGGTGAGGATGACGAGAGTGCCCTTGTCCTCCACGGGCTCCATGCGCACGGGAGCAAGAAGAGGGGGCACCTTGCCGCGCAGTTTCGAGAAGTACATCGCCCAGCCTACGAAGGTGCCTGCATATGGGAATCCCGTCACCACCGTCTCTCGATGTGCCTCCGATGTAGCCACTCCCCACTCTGGATCCCAGGCCAGGGCCATGGCGCGCAGCACCTTGTTCATGACAGGAGCGGTTAGTACCCGATCTCCGAGGGACCCCTCATCGTAAGGTTTGAGCACGCAGGTGGACGGAAGCCGCAGCGAGGATGAGCCGCAGTTGCCGTCAACGCTGGATGTCTCGTCCAGGTTATCGCCCGTCCACAGGTGGTACGAGACGCGGTCACCGAAGTGATTCTCCTCCTGTGCGAACATCCTCTGGAAGTTCGCCGCGTCTGTCTCGAACTGGAGTGTGCGCGCCTCCGCGAAGGAGTCTGCCGCCTCATACCAGCGGACCCATGCCGGATCGCAGTGCCCCAGGAGGTGGAAGAAATGCTCCGCGCGGCTTGCGCACGCCTCATAGGATTCATGCCGGGCGAGCCAGTAGGAGCCAGCGTAATACGTTTCCATCATCGGACAGCTACTTCTCATGGGAGCAGGGAGGGAGGAATATGGACGACATCAAGCCGGGAACGTTCTTGAGAATACCTCTCGGCGATGGCTCATTCGGTTATGGGCGGGTTCTTGAAGCGCCCTACAGCGCTTTCTATGATTTCAGAACCACTGAGCCAGATACGGACCTGGGCAGGATTTCCCCCCATGCAATCCTCTTCAGGATTGCTGTCCGCCATGCTTCCCAACAGCGCTGGAAACATATCGGGTGGAGGAATCTCGAGTCACACATGGCTCAACCGATTGTTGCATTCACCCAGGACATTGGGGATTTCCGCCGCTGCGTCATCTTCGACACGGCTGGAAATGAGCGGGTTGCTCAACCGCAAGAGTGCGTGGGGATCGAGCCTGCAGTTGTTTGGGAACAGCGCCATGTTGAAGAGCGCCTGCTCGATACCTTGATGGGGAGGCCCAATGGATACATGGTGCGCTTGAGCGTCAAGCTTCCATGAGAGAAGGCTCGGGCGGGCCGACGGTCAACGGATCATCGGGGCAGGCTCGCCGGGCTGTGTAGGTGTCCCTGTGGCTGTGCCGGTCTTCACTGTCCGTGTATGTTCCCGGGTGTTCTGTCCGCTTCGGAGGCCTGTCCCATGGTGTGTTCGGTCTGCCAGCAGGGGGAGTGCTTCAACCCGGCGCATTCGGTGACCACTCCTCCCGCCAGGGACAGGAGAGGGTGGCGGATCGCCCCCGGGTTGTGCTCGGCCTGGCTCAGCCTCATCGGGAAGTACTGCCTCGACCTGTCCGACTCCTACACTCTCGAGAAGGTCAATGAGATCTACTACCGGAGTGGGGGCTTGAACTTCGGTTCGGGCTCCGACGCGCTGTGGACCCACAAACGGGCGGCGGGAGGCGAACTCCACACGGTCATTCGCTACGCCCGCGAGGTTCCGGAAGAAGAGCGCTGCAACATCTGCATCCGCTTCGTGCCCGAGGTGAACGTCAGCGGGAGCCGTACGCCGGACTTCGTCGTCCTCGTGTACCTGGGGCGCGAGGTGTCGCGTTCCGAGCACGTGGAGGTCCGCACCCTGACCCAGGCCAAGCGCCAGATCCGTGTGCAGCAGCCCGGCAACGGTGCTCAAAACCAGCCCCTGGTGCTCTCTGAGAGCGCCATCGAGAGGAAGATCTTCCATGGGCAGATCAACCCGCGGACTCCCGGGGTCATCGTCTTCCACCTGCCGTTTGCCCCGCTGGATGCCAAGGCCTTCCAGAACTGGCAGGCCCTTCTCGACCGCATCCGACTGCGGCGGAGCCGGTTCCCCACAGGGCTTCATCGCATCGAGGTGACGACCGGCACCCGGGATGCGACGACCGACACCCGGAGGATGCTCGTGTTCGAGCAGGCCAAACAGTGGAAGGGATTCATCAAGGACCAGTATCAGTAAGCGGAGGCCTGTGCGCTTCATGCCCCATCCTCACGGGGGCTCGGCGTGGAGCAGCTCCCGGAACAGCACCTCGGCTGCTTCCCGGAACAGCTCCCCCGAGGCCAACAGCCCACCGCAGTGGTGCGGCTCCCGCGCCAGCGTGAGCGCGACGGCCTTTCCCAGCACCGCGTCCCAGAAGGGCGCTGAACCCTCCGGCAAGAGGAACTCGCGGATGATGCTCCGCGGCCACGGCAGCACGGTCGTCGGATCCGCGTCGCTCGGCGTCGTGAAGCAGTCCAGGTCCACGTCCAGCAGCACCCGCTCCGCTCGCTCCAGCACCTCGCGCACCACGTCTCCCGGCGCCGGACTCTGAAAGGCCTCCGCCGCCCGGTCCACTGTGGTCACCGTTACCAGCCGGTGCTCCCGCCCGCGCGTATCCTTATATGTGCCGCCCTCGAACGCGCCCCGAGGCCGTGCACGCGCGATGAGCAGCGCGTCTCCCACCAGTCCCGCCTCCATCGCCGCCAGGATGTGATCGTAGTTGCGCACGTCCAGTGCCCACCGCGCGTGCTCGTCCAGCGCCCGCAGCCCCGCGCTCCGGTCCGGTACTGCCTCCGGTTGGCGCGGAGGCACCACGTCCAAGTGCCGATCCAGGCTCACCAGCAACGCCGGAGCCCCGCCCTCTCCGAGCGCACAGGCCCACGAGGGGAGCGCGAGCCGATGCGGATCGAAGACATAGGCATCCCTCGGGCCTTGCCCGCCCGCCAGGGACAGGCGGATGACTCCCGCCAGGCGCAGGTGCTGCGGCGCTTCCTGTTCCATCTGGGGAATAACCTCCTGGGTCCGTGCTTTCCCACCGGATGCGTGAAGCCGGGGAGTGTAGGCTTCGCGCCCCCCTGTCGTGAAAGGAGTGGGCCCTTCCAGGCCCCAGCATCGCATGCGCAACCTTGCCGCCGCCGTGCTCCTCCTCTCGAGCCTCTCGGCTCTTGCTCAGCCGTCTCCCGCCAAGCCCATGACCGATCGGAAGCCCGATACCTTCCTCCGCCAGTACTCCGAGACCCGCAAATTCATGAGCGGCCGTCCCGTCAAGCCGCGCATCACCCCGGATGAGAAGACCCTCCTCTTCCTCCGCGCCCAGCCCACCTCCGCCACCCAGACGCTCTACGCCTTCGATGTGGCCACCGGCTCCTCCAAGGAGCTGCTCACCCCCGAGTCCATCCTCAAGGGCGCAGAGGAGACACTCTCCGTCGAGGAGAAGGCCCGCCGCGAGCGCATGCGCGTGAGCACCCGCGGCTTCACCACCTACGATCTCTCCGAGGACGGCGAGCGCATCCTCGTGAGCCTCTCCGGCAAGCTCTACGTCGTCGAGCGCTCCTCCGGGAAATCCACCGAGCTGAAGACGGGCCCCGGCGTCATCGACCCGCACTTCTCCCCGGACGGCAAGCAGATCGCCTACGTGCGCGAGCACGACGTGTTCCGCATCGACGTGGCCACCAACAAGGAGCAGCGCGTCACCCAGGGCGGCTCGGAGGAGAAGACCCACGGCCTGGCCGAGTTCGTCGCCCAGGAGGAGATGCACCGCTTCTCTGGCTTCTGGTGGAGCCCGGATGCGAAGTTCATCGCCTACACCGAGTCCGACACCTCCGCCGTCGAGAAGCTCACCATCGTCGACGTGATGCACCCCGAGAAGGGCGGCAACATCTTCTCCTACCCGCGTCCGGGCAAGGCCAACGCCGTCGTACGCCTGGGCGTCATCCCCGTCACCGGCGGCAAGACGGTGTGGGTCGAGTGGGATGCCAAGGCGTACCCGTACCTGGCCACCGTGACGTGGCAGAAGGGCGGCCCGCTCACCGTGCTCGTGCAGAACCGCAGCCAGACGGAGGAGCAGCTCCTCGCGGTGGATCCCCGCACCGGCAAGACGCGTCTCCTGCTCACCGAGAAGGACGATGCCTGGGTGAACCTGGATCAGGACTTCCCGCACTGGTTCGAGGATGGCAGTGCCTTCCTCTGGTACACCGAGCGCAACGGCGGCCCCGAGGTGGAGCTGCGCAACGCGGACGGCAGCCTCGCTCGCACGTGGGTGAAGCCGGACGCCGGCTTCCGCAGCATGGCGCGCTTCGTGGACAAGGACCGCACCCTTTACTTCGTCGGCGATCCCAACCCCACCGAGAGCTACATCTGGCGCTCGAAGGACGGCGGCGCCCCGGAGAAGCTCGCCACCGGCACGCCCGCTCCCGCCGTCGAGGTGCCCGCCACCGTGTCCAAGCAGGGCGGGCTGATCGTCGCCGTCTCGCAGACGGACACCACCATGCCGCGCTACTCGGTGCTGCGGCCGGATGGCACCCGCGTGGGTGAATTGCCCTCCGTGGCCGCGGATCCCCCCTTCACTCCCAACACGCAGTACTTCGTCGTGGGCAAGGAGGGCTTCCACGCCTCCGTCAACCGTCCCCGCGATGCGAAGCCCGGCGTGAAGCTCCCCGTCATCGTCAGCGTGTACGCCGGGCCCACCGCCACCGTGGTGCGCCACGGCCTGGCCGAGAACCTCCTCAACCAGTGGATGGCCGACAAGGGCTTCCTCATCGTCAAGTTCGACGGGCGCGGCACCCCGCTGCGCACCACCTCCTGGGAGCGCACGGTGAAGTACGACTTCGCCACCGCCACCCTCGACGATCAGATTGCCGCCCTCAAGGCCCTGGCCGAGAAGGTCCCCGAGCTGGATCTCTCCCGCGTGGGCATGTACGGCTGGAGCTTCGGCGGCTACATGGCCGCGCTCGCCGCCCTCAAGCGCCCGGATGTCTTCAAGGCCGCGGTGGCCGGCGCGCCCGTGGTGGACTGGCTCGACTACGACACCCACTATACCGAACGCTACCTCGGGCTCCCCCAGGAGCACCCCGAGGCCTACGAGAAGAGCTCGCTGCTCACCTATGCCAAGGATCCCAGCAAGCCCATCGGCGCGCTGCTGCTCATCCACGGCACCGCGGATGACAACGTCTACTTCTTCCACACGCTGAAGCTGTCCAACGCGCTCTTCCTCGCCGGCAAGCCGCACGATCTGCTGCCGCTCAGCGGGCTGACGCACATGGTGCCCGATCCGATCGTCACCCAGCGCCAGTACGAGCGGGTGCTGGACTACTTCCAGAAGCACCTGTAACCCGCAAAAGAAAGAGGCTCGGCGCCCGCCAAGGGGACCGAGCCTCGTTTCACCCGCCAGTCCGTGAGGAGTGGCTCGGTGCGGTTATGCAGGGCGAACGTTCTGTGCCTGCAGGCCCTTCGGGCCGCGAGTCACGTCGAACTGAACCTTCTGCCCCTCCTGCAGGGTGCGGAAGCCATCCATGTTGATGGCGGTGTGGTGGCAGAACACGTCCTCGCCACCTCCGTCCTGCGTGATGAAGCCGAAGCCCTTCGCATCGTTGAACCACTTCACGGTACCAGTTGCCATTTTGCGTCCTTCTTGACGGGCGGCGCCGGAGCCCCCCGGTTCTTCAGCCCCCCGACTACCGGAAGGCCCCTCAGTTGTAGTGGGGCCACGCACTCCAAGTCCAGATGCCTCTGTGGAATTACGGAGTTGCCGCCATCACACTTCCAACAGCAACCGCTCCGGATCCTCAATGCACTCCTTGACACGGACGAGGAACTGCACTGCTTCCCGGCCATCCACCAGCCGGTGATCGTAGGAGAGCGCCACGTACATGATGGGCCGGATGACGATCTGTCCGTCCTTCACCACGGGCCGCTCGACGATGTTGTGCATGCCCAGAATGCCCGACTGCGGCGGGTTGAGGATGGGCGTGGACAGCATGGAGCCGAAGATGCCGCCGTTGGAGATGGTGAAGGTGCCGCCCTGCAGCTCGGCCAGGGTGAGCTTGTCGTTGCGCGCGCGCACGCCGTAGTCGCCGATCTGCTTCTCCAACTCGGCCAGCGACAGCTTGTCCGCGTCCCGCACCACCGGAACCACCAGGCCGCGCGAGCCGGACACCGCCACGCCGATGTCGTAGTAGTGCTTGAAGACGACGTCCTCGCCCTCGATCTCCGCGTTGATCTGCGGGAAGGCCTTGAGGGCCTCAATGGAGGCGCGCACGAAGAAGCTCATGAAGCCCAGCTTCACGCCGTGCTTGGCCTGGAACTTGTCGTTGTACTTCTTGCGCAGCGCCATCACGTCGCCCATATCCACCTCGTTGAAGGTGGTGAGGATGGCGGCGGTGGACTGAGCCTGTATGAGCCGCTCGGCCACGCGCTTGCGCAGCGGCGTCATCCGCACGCGCTCCTCGCGGGCGGAGTTGGGACGAGGACCGGCGGGCACTGCGGGAGCCGAGGGCGCCGGAGCCTGCGTGCCCCGGTTCACCTGGCCCAGCACGTCGTCCTTGGTGATGCGTCCGCCAGCACCCGAGCCCTGGACCTGGCTCACGTCCACGTTGTGGACCCCCGCCACGTTGCGGGCGGTGGGGGTGATGCGCGCGTCCGTGGCGGCAGCAGCCGGAGCCGCAGGGGCCGGTGCCGGAGCGGCCGGAGCGGGCGCCGCGGCGGCGGCAGGAGCTGCAGCGGTGGCGCCGTTGGCGTCAATGAGGCCGAGCACCTCGCCCACGCGGACCTTGTCGCCCTCCTTGAAGGCGATCTGCGCGAGCGCACCCGCGGCGGGGGAGGGCACGTCGATGGTGACCTTGTCCGTCTCGAGCACGACGATGGGCTCGTCGGCGGCAACGGCTTCACCCTTCTTCTTGTTCCACTTGCCGACGACGGCTTCGGTGATGGACTCGCCCAGGGGCGGGACTTTCAGTTCAACGGCCATTCTTGGTTCCTCGGAGGATGGCTTCCTCGACGATCAGGTGCTGCTCGTAGTCGTGTGTCTTCGTGAATCCGGTCGCCGGGCTGGCGGCTTCCGCTCGCCCGATGTAGCCAATCTTCACCGGCCCACTGGCGCGCGAAGATGCCACGTCGTGCAGGCGCGGGAACATGAAATACCACGCGCCCGCGTTGCGCGGCTCCTCCTGCACCCAGAACACCTCGGTCAGCTTCGGCATCTTCGCCACGAGGCCGGCCAGCGCGTCATAGGGGAACGGGTAGAGCTGCTCCACGCGGACGATGGAGATGTTCCACGCCTTCTGCTCATCCCGGGCCTTCACCAGGTCGTAGTACACCTTGCCCGAGCACAGCAGCAGGCGCGTCACCCCGGCGGGCTCCGCCTCCTGCCGGTCGAAGATGACTTCCTGGAAGCGGCCCGTGGCCAGCTCGTCCAGCTTGCTGAACGCCTCGGGGCGGCGCAGCAGGCTCTTGGGCGACATGATGACCAGCGGCTTGCGGTAGGGGCGCACCGCCTGGCGGCGCAGCAGGTGGAAGATCTGCGCGGGCGTGGTGGGGTAGCACACCTGCATGTTGTCCTCGGCCGACAGGCTGAGGAAGCGCTCGAGGCGGGCGCTGGAGTGCTCCGGGCCCTGGCCCTCGTAGGCGTGGGGTAACAACAGCGTGAGGCCCGACAGCCGGCGCCACTTGCTCTCACCGGCCGCGATGAACTGGTCGATGATGATCTGCGCGCCGTTGGCGAAATCGCCGAACTGGGCCTCCCAGATGGTGAGGCCGTCCGGCACATCCAGGCTGTAGCCGTACTCGAAGCCCAGCACGCCCATCTCGGACAGCGGGCTGTTGAGGACCTCGAACCGGGCGCGGCCGGTGGCGAACTGCTTGAGCGGGGTGAACTTCTCTCCCGTCTTCACGTCGTGCAGCACGGAGTGGCGGTGGCTGAAGGTACCGCGCTCGCAGTCCTGGCCGGACAGGCGCACGCCGTAGCCCTCGTTGAGCGCCGTGGCGTAGGCCAGCGCCTCACCCTCGGACCAGAGCAGCTCCTCGGTCTCCAGCATGGACTGGCGCTTCTTGAGCACCGTGCGCTCCACCACCGGGTGCACGTTGAAGCCCGCGGGGGCCTCGGACAGCTTCTTCAGCGCCTCGCGCAGCCGGCCCTTGTCCACCGCGGTGGGCACCTCGGGCGCGTTCTTCTGCAAGCCGCCTTTGTAGGGCTTCCACAGGCCCTCCAGGGCGCTGGGCTCCTTGAACTGGCGCTCCTGCTTGATGCGGGTGAGCGCGTCGTCGAACTCCTTGAGGCACGCTTGCTTGATGGCCTCGGACTCGTCGGCGGAGATGGTGCGCTGCTCGGCCAGCTTCTGCGCGTACAGCGTCCGCACCGTGGGCTGCTTGCGGATCAGCTCGTACATGTGCGGCTGGGTGAAGGAGGGATCGTCTCCCTCGTTGTGCCCGTAGCGCCGGTAGCAGATGAGGTCGATGACCACGTCGCTCTTGAAGGTCTGCCGGAACTCGGCGGCCAGGCGCGCCACGTGGACGCAGGCCTCCGGATCATCCCCGTTCACGTGGAAGACGGGCACGTCCAGCATCTGCGCGATGGCGGTGGAGTAGATGGAGGAGCGCGAGTCGCTCGGATCCGTGGTGAAGCCCACCTGGTTGTTGATGACGACGTGGAGCGTGCCCCCCGTCTCGTAGCCCTTGAGCCGCGACAGGTTGAGCGTCTCGGCCACCACGCCCTGGCCCATGAAGGCCGCATCCCCGTGGATGAGCAGGGGCATGACGCCGGTGCGAGCCGTGTCGTTGCCGCGGTCCTGCTTGGCGCGCACGCGGCCCTCCACCACCGGATTGACGGCCTCCAGGTGGCTGGGGTTGAAGGCCAGCGACAGGTGGATCTGCGCCCCGGCCCGCGTGGTGTGGTCCGACGAGAAGCCCATGTGGTACTTCACGTCGCCGCGACCCATGTAGGCCTTGGGGTCCGCCGGGCCCTCGAACTCGCTGAAGATCTGATCCGGGCTCTTGTGGAGGATGTTCGTCAGCACGTTGAGGCGGCCGCGGTGGGCCATGCCGATGACGACCTCCTTGAGGCCCATGCCGCCGCCCACCTCGAGGATGGTGTCCAGCATGGGGATGAGGCTCTCACCGCCGTCCAGGCTGAAGCGCTTCACGCCCACATACTTGGTGTGCAGGAAGTTCTCGAAGCCCTCCGCGTAGGAGAGCTTGGTGAGCAGGTGGCGCTGCTCCTCGACGGGGAACGGGAGCCGGTTCTCGTTGTGCTCCATGCGCCGCATCAGCCAGCGGCGCCGCTCGCTGTCGAGCATGTGCATGAACTCGACGCCCACCGAGCCGCTGTACGTGCGGCGCAGGCGCGCGACGAGCTCCGCCAGCTTCACCCGCGGCTCCTGGAAGACGCTGCCGCTCTCGACGATCTGCTCGGACTCGGTGGAGGAGAAGTGCTTCTCGTCCACCATGGGCATGTCCGCCACGTGCTCCAGCGGCGGGCGGGGACGGCCGAGCGGGTCCAGGGTGGCGCGCAGGTGGCCGCGCAGCCGGAAGGCGGTGATCGTCTGGTCTACCCGGGCCTGCAGGCGGACATCCTGGGCGGGGGCGGGAGCCGGCGCCGCGGCGGGTGCGAGCGCCTGGACGACAGCCGCGGCCGACTTGCCATTGCCGTTCTTGCCCGGGGCGGGTGGGGCGGCGGGGGCAGGCGCCTCCAGCAGCGTCTTGTTGAAGATGGGGCGCCCGGCGCCATTGTTGCGCTCGAAGATCTCCCGCCAGCTCGGATCCACGCTGGAGGGATCCTGGAGGTAGCGAGCGTAAAGCCCTTCGATGAAGTCGATATTGGCGCCAGAGAGGTACGAGTCCTGGAAATTCGGCATGGCGGGAGGTCTTTTACTGGATGGGGGCCCCGTTGGGGGTTTTTCGCCACCAATTGTTGGATCCACGGGGGCTTCTAGCGGCAAGAAAGGGGGCCCGCCAGCAGCAAGAATCATGCGGTTGGTGAGCCAAACTTCAGGGGGAAGACCCCGTTTCAAGGGGAATGAAACGCCCGATTACGCACTGCGGCGTCCCGTGTTTCGCGCCCCACCTGCCGTCATCAGTGGTAAACCGCCCGGCCTCCCATTCTTCTTCTCGCGAAAGGCTCCCCATGCTGTTGCAGGGCAAGAAGATCCTGATCACCGGAGTCCTCACCCCTCAGTCGCTGGCCTACGGCATTGCCGAGCACGCCCTGGCCCAAGGGGCGGAGATCATCCTGACCGGCTTTGGCCGGGCCCGCTCCCTCACCGAGCGGAGCGCGAAGCGGCTCAAGCCTGGCACCGAGGTGCTCGAGCTGGATGTGAGCCAGCCCGCGCACTTCACCGCCCTCACCGACTCCCTGCGCCAGAAGTGGGGCCGGGTGGATGGCGTGGTCCACTCGGTGGCCTACGCGCCGGACGATGCGCTGGGCGGCAACTTCCTCAACACCCCGTGGGAGAGCGTGCAGACGGCTTTCCGGATCTCCACGTTCTCCCTCAAGGAACTGGCCGTGGCGGCGGCCCCCTTGATGACGAGCGGGGGCTCCATCATCACCCTGGACTTCGACAACACCATCGCCTGGCCCATCTACGACTGGATGGGGGTGTGCAAGGCAGCCCTCGAGGCCACGGTGCGCTACCTGGCCCGGGACCTGGGTCCAAAGGGTATCCGGGTGAACTCGCTGGCCGCTGGGCCCCTGTCCACCATTGCGGCCAAGGGAATTCCTGGCTTCAAGGCCTTGGAGCAGGGGTGGGGCAAGCAGGCGCCCCTGGGTTGGAGCTCCAAGAACAGCCATGACAGTGTGGCGCGGACGGCCTGCGCCCTGCTGTCGGACTGGCTTCCCTCGACGACAGGGGAACAGGTCCATGTAGACGGGGGGTACCATGCCATTGGAGCACCCCCCGTGGATGCAAGCGCCGAGCAAGCAGCGGGAGAAGCACCGCCCGCCGCCGAGTAGTCCGGGAAGGCGTGAGCCTGTCCAGCAACCGCTCGACCGCGGAAGAACGGACCGGCCCCGCTTTCTCCAGAGGAATCAGACACGCTAAAGTCTCATCGTTTTCGGCGGAGCCCCTGGTGGGCCCCGCGTGAGGAGCCGTGGGTGTGAGCGACAACATCCTGGTGGTGGATGACAGCCCGACTGTCCGCAACATCATCAAGATCTACTTGATGAATCTCCGGCTCAGCATTCTCGAGGCCGAGGACGCGACGCGGGCCTTGCAGCTCTTGAGGCTGGTGCCGGTGAGCGTCGTCATCGCGGACATCAACATGCCGGGGATGGACGGCATTACCTTCGTCAAGGAGATCCGAGCCAGCAAAGAAGCCCAGCTGCGAGGCATCCCCGTCATTCTTCTCACGGCCGAGAAGGGTGGGGACCTGAGGCAGCGGGGAGCGGAGGCGGGAGCCAACGCCTTCATCCAAAAACCCGTCTCCCATGCTGACCTGACCGAGACCGTTCGGCAGTTCCTGCCTCTCGCCGCCCCGTGAGCCTTCCGTCCCTCCTCCTCGTCGACGACAGCGACGCCATCCTCGCCCTCGAGAAGGCGATTCTCTCGGGCCATTACTCGCTGCACACCGCGAGCAATGGCCGGGAGGCGCTCGAGAAGGTGGGGAAGGTGCAGCCAGCGGCGGTGCTGCTGGATCTGTCGATGCCGGAGATGGATGGGGACGAGGTGCTCCAGAGGATGAAGAAGGATCCGGTCCTGGCCGAGATCCCCGTCATCATCATCTCCTCGGAGAAGTCCCGCGCCGAGGCGTGTCTGGGGATGGGAGCCGAGGCCTTCCTGGCCAAGCCCTTCCGCGCCGAGGACCTTTTGTCCAAGGTGGCCACCACGCTGGAGAACGCCCGGCGCCGCGCCCGCGCCGGGGCCATGCTGGTGCTGCGGATGAGTGCGGGGGATCAGGAGTTCGCCCTTCCGCTGGAGTCGGTGCGCGAGGTGCTGTTGCAGCCCGCGCTCCGGCCACTGCCCGGTGGGCCCGCCTACCTGAGCGAGTATGTGGAGCTGCGTGGCGCCGCCATCTGCGTGCTGGATGTGGCGCGCCGGCTGGGCCAGGAGCACCGCGTCTCGCTGCGCGAGCGCATGCTGGTCATCATCCACGTGGAGGGCATGCCGCTGGCGCTCTGCGTGGACCGGGTCCAGGACCCGGAAGAGTTCGGCGCCACGGAGATCGATCGGAATGTAGGTGGCGCCGAGCATGGGCTCCTCCAAGAGGGGCTGATCGGCATGGTTCGTGTCATCGGCGGGCGGGCTCTGCCCCTGCTCGACCCCAAGGTCTTCGTCTCGCGTGGCCTGTTGCGAGATCTGCCTGAGATGCTGAGGCAGGGGGGGGTGAGGCTGGGCGCATGACGGGGGGAGTCGATCCGCTGCTGTACGCCCGCGCGCGGCAGCTCGTGACCGAGCGCACGGGCTTTCGCGATGACGCCATCGCTCCAGAGTCCCTGGAGCGGGTGGTGCGCGCCGAGCTTGCCCGAGGCCGCTCCATCACCGAGCTGGTGTTGGAGCTGGAGCGGCCGGACAGCGAGTTCGCCCACTCCGTGGTGCGGGCCTCGCTGGTGGGGGAGACGTACTTCTTCCGCCACCCGGAGCACTTCCGCTTCATCAACCGGGAGGGGCTGCCGCGCCTGCTGAAGGCGGGAGTGAAGCGCCTGCGGGGCTGGAGCGCCGGCTGTGCTACCGGGGAGGAGGCTTACTCGCTGGCGGCCTGCATGCTGGCCTCGGTGCCCCAGGGGCTCCCCGTGGAGGTGCTGGGGACGGACCTGAACGAGAGCAGCCTGGTCACCGCGCGGCGCGCCATCTATGGCGCCTGGTCCCGGCGGGAGTCTGGTCCGCACCTCTTCCCGCTCTACCGTCCGCTCGAGGAGCGGCAGGTGATCATCTTCGATGGGGTGCGCAACGTCACCCACTTCGTCGCGGCCAATCTGATGCTGCCGTTGGACCCGGCGCAGGGCCTGTTCCACGTCATCCTCTGCCGCAACGTCCTCACGTACTTCACCCAGGCCTCGCGCGAGCAGGCCGTGGCCAACATCGCCCACTCGCTGGCTCCCGGGGGCTTCCTGTTCCTGGGCACGGTGGAGGTGGATCGTCCCCCCGATGGACTGGTGCGCGTGGGGCCTCCCGAGCTGCAGGCCTTCCAGCGCCCGTTGCACTCCGAGGCCGTGCCCGCCGCGCAGCGGAAGCCGCCCTCGCGCTCGGGGATCGCCTCCCTCACGCCCGTGCCTCTGCCGGCCGGGGCCCTCGAGGGACGGAGGCCTCCCTCGAGGTCGGGGATTCCCTCCATCACCCCCGCGCCATTGCCGAATGGGGCTCCATCTTCTCAGCGAGGAGCCGCGAACGTTGCCGCTGCGCCCCGGCCCGCTCCCAACCCGCGTCCTCCCTCGCAGCTCCACCTGGAGGCGCTCGAGCGCATCGAACAGGGAGATGTGACGCGGGCCGCCTCCATGCTGGAGGCCTTGGTGAAGCAATATCCGGACTATCTGCCGGGCTTGCTGGAGCTGGCGCTGCTGCGCGAGCGCAACGGTTCTCGCGCCGCGGCCTATCCGCTGATGCGGGCCGTGCATGCCCGGGCCGCGGAGATGCCTCCGGATCAGATTGTCGAAGGGCCCGAGTCCCTCCCGGCCCGTTTCTACAAGGCGTCCGCGGACGCCTACCTCAACCTGGGAGTCGCTGAATGAAACTCACGCCAAGGGCTCCGGACGAGGCGCAGGAAGAAGAGATCCGCGATCTGCTTGAGGAGCGCGCCAAGCGCCTGCGCGACCTGGAGCAGAACGACGCCAACCGCGAGGAGGCGGTGCACTTGGTGGCGGAGTTCCCGCTGGGTGAGGAGCGCTATGCGTTGCCGCTCGAGGCGCTGCGTGCGGCGCTCCCGCTGCGCATGGTGACGCCCGTGCCGCTGTCCGCGCCCCACGTCATCGGTGTGCTGCGCTTCCAGGGACAGGTGCTCGCGGCCCTCAGCCTCGCGTCGCTCCTGGGAGGCCATGGCTGGAGGCAGGATCCGGCTGTGCTCCTGGTGCTCAATCGCGGCGACAACGAGCTGTGCGCGGTGGACTGCGAGGCCATCCCTCGCCCCATCGGCATCCCCGTGGGTGCCGTGGAGGCGGCACGCGCTCGCTCCGAGGGGCCCATTCTCGAGGTGCTCTTCAGCCCGGTGCCGGGACAGCAACAGCTCGTCCACCTCATCGATCCGCCGCGCCTCTTCGCGCGGGGCAATACGGGAGCGCGCAATGGCCGTTGATCCGCTCCTGCAAGGGCTCGTCTCCGGCTTCGCCGCCGAGGCCCAGGAGGTCTGCCAGAAGGTCACCATGGACCTGCTGGACCTGGAGCGCGGCGTGTTGGACACCGACGCGCTCAACAAGGCCTATGTGCGGCTGGGTCGGCACCTGCACACGCTCAAGGGCAGTGCCGCCAGCCTTGGCCTGCAGGACCTGAGCGAGATCGCCCACAAGCTGGAGGACGCGCTGGCCCCCCTGCGCGCCTCCGTTCAGCAGATGCCCCGGCCTGTTGTGGACATGCTGCTGCACGGCCTGGACATCTTCCTGCTGCGCGTCCATGCGCACGCGGATGGCCGTGGCGACTCGCTGCCGGACTACACCGTCGCCCTCGCCCAGCTCGTTGCCGAGGCGCCTCCCCCGGCCCAGGCGGCCGCGGCCGTGGCTGTCCCGGCATCCGCTCCGGTTCCCGCTGCTCCGGTGGCACCACCCCCGCCGCCCGTGGCACCTCCGCCGCCCGTCGTCTCGGCTCCGCCCGTCGCTCCCGCTCCGCCCGTCGAGCAGACCCGTGACGAGAGTGGCGAGAACGAGAGTTCCGGCTGGCGCGTGGGCTCGCGGCAAGTCACAGGGCTGATGCGCGAGGTGGAGCGCCTGCGCGAGGTCCGCCTGCGCATGGAGGAGCGCTCCCGGGAGCTCGAGCGCGTGGTGGCGCTGTTGGCCCGGCAGGGGCTGCTGGCCGAGACGGCCGAGGCGCGCACCCTGCTGTCCGGCGTGGGCCGCGCCATGCGCTCCGACGGAGAGGAGACGGCCGATATCGTCGACGCGCTGGAGGAGGGCCTCAAGGCCATCACCACGCGCCCGGTGCGCACCATCCTCGAGCCGCTGCAGCGCATGGTGCGCGATCTGTCCCGCCAGTTGGGCAAGGAGGCCCGGCTCTCCGTGGTGGGGGCGGAAGTCTCCCTGGACCGGCGCCTGCTGGAGAAGCTCAACGGCGCGCTGGTGCACCTGCTGCGCAACGCGGTGGACCACGGCCTGGAGACGCCCGCTGAGCGCGAGCGCGCGGGCAAGCACCACGAGGGTGCCCTCACCCTGCGCATCGAGCAGCAGGGCAACCTGCTCTTCCTCGAGTCCAGTGACGACGGGCGCGGCATCGACGTGAAGAAGATCCGCCAGGTGGCCGAGTCCCGCGGGCTGGCCAACTCCGAAGAGCTGGCGCGGATGAACGACAACCAGATCCGCGACCTCATCTTCCGCCCCAGCTTCAGCACCCGCACGGACGTGACGGACACCTCCGGGCGCGGCGTGGGTCTGGACGCGGTGCGCGCCGCGGTGGAGACGCTCCAGGGCCGCATCGAGGTGGCCAGCACCCTGACCCAGGGCTCCCGCTTCATGCTCACCCTGCCGGTGGAGCTGGGCAGTTCGCCCGTGCTCGTGGTGCGCGTGTTCGATCAGATGATGGGTCTGCCCATGCTCGCCGTGGAGGCCACCCAGCTTACGAAGATGAGCGCCCTGCGCGTCACCCGGCGGCGCGCCCAGCTCGAGTACCAGGGGCAGATCCTCCCCGTGGTGGACCTGGGCTCGCGCCTGGGCCTGCGCGCCGCCCACATGCCCTCCGAGGGGCAGCCCCTCATGGTCATCAGCGCCGGCGGCAAGCGCGTGGCGCTCGCGGTGGACTCGGTGGTGGGAGACCGGGATCTCGTCATCCGCCCGCTGCCCGCGGAGGTGCGAGATGTGCCCTCCTACCAGGGCGCCGCCACACTCAGCCGCGGCGAGCTGATGCTCATCCTCCGCCCCAGTTGGCTGGTGTCCGAGCCCGCCGCCCTGTCCGCCAATACGCCGCAGAGCCGCCGGGCGCTCGTGGTGGACGATTCGCTCACCGCGCGCGCCCTGCATCGTGCCATGCTCGAGGCGGGCGGCTTCACCGTGCACCTGGCCTCGAGTGGCAAGAGCGCCCTGGAGCGCGTGATGGCGGACACCTACGACGTCATCATCTGTGATCTGGAGATGGAGGAGATGGACGGCGAGGCCCTCATCCGGAAGCTGCGCGAGCGGCCCGAGACGAGGGATCTGCCCGTCATCCTCGTCTCCACGCATGAGTCCGGGCGGGAGCGGGGCCGCGCGGCGGGCGCGGATGGTTTTCTCAGCAAGCGTGATTGCGCCTCGGGCCGGCTCCTGGCCGAGGTGCTGGACGTCATGAGCCGTCGGGGAGGGCGCTCATGAGCATGACGAAGCCCATTCGAGTGCTGGTGGTCGATGACTCGCCCACCATGGTCAATACGATGGCGACCCTGCTCACGCAGGACTCGCGCATCGAGATCGTCGGCCGGGCCGGAGATGGGAACCGGGCCGTGTCGCTGGCCCGCCTGCTGCGGCCGGACGTCATCACCATGGACCTGCTGCTGCCAGGCCTGGATGGGCCCGGAGCCATCGCCGCCATCATGGCGGATGCGCCCGCCCGTATCCTGGTGGTGAGCGCCGTGGCGGACCGGGGCGCGGAGCTGGGCTTCCAGGCCATCCGGGCCGGCGCGCTGGAGCTCATCGCCAAGCCCAACGTGGCCAACGGAGAAGAGCTGCGCAAGTGGGGCCGCGAGCTCGTCACCTCCGTGTGCCTCATGGCCGAGGTGCCCGTCATCTCCCGCCGCCCGCGGCGCGAGTTCACCCCGCCGCTGCCCTCCACCGGCGCCCGCGTGGACATCTTCGGGGTGGCCGCCTCCACCGGAGGGCCTCCGGCGCTGTCGGAGATCTTCTCGCGGCTGCCCAAGGACCTGCCCGTCCCCGTGCTCGTCGCCCAGCACATCACCGAGGGCTTCACCCCGGGCATGGTGCGCTGGCTCAGCCAGGTGACGCCGCTGGGCGTGACGATCGCCAAGGATGGCGAGCGCCTGGAGCCGGGGAAGATCTACTTCCCGCTGGACGGGCATGATCTCACCATCGAGCGGGGCGTGGCCCGGCTCAGCCGCACGCGCGGTGGGCCCTGCCCGTCAGGGGATCTGCTGCTCGCCTCCCTGGCCCGCGCGTATGGAGCCCGGGCGGGCGGGGTGGTGCTCACCGGCATGGGAGATGATGGAGCGCGCGGCCTGCTCGAGGTGCGCCGCTCCGGGGGCGTCACCTGCGCCCAGGACGAAATCTCCTCCGTCGTCTTCGGGATGCCCAAGGCGGCGCTGGACATCGGTGGCACCGATCAGCTCCTGCCCGTGTCGGCCATCGCGGACTTCATCCGCCACTGTTGCACGAAGCATCCTTTGGATCGGCTCCACCGGGGTGACGGGTGAACCCCTTGGCGACCGCTCGCTCTCCCTTCATCCGGGTTGCTCCCTGGGGGCGCGCTGGGTGGTGCTCCTGTTGCCCACGGGCGCTCGTGGGTGAGACTCTGAACGCCTGATTGCGGAGTGCTCGTGAAACTGCCCTTCCGGTTTCGGCCGTCGCTCGGCCTGTCCGTCAAGTTCATCCTGGTCACCGGTGGCATCAGTGCCGTCCTGGCGCTCATCCTCACCACGGTGGCCACGCGCCGTCTCCACGAGAGCTTGCTCAATGCTCACGCGGGGGAGGGCGCCGCGCTGGCGCTCGGCTTCACTCGCGCCCTCGAGCACACCTCGAGAGCCACCGAGGGCGACGTCAAACGCCTCATGGAGGCGTTCCGCATCCAGGAGGGCGTCCGCTACATCTATGTGGAGGAGTCCTCGGGTCGCGTCATCGCCCACACCTTCCAGGGACCTCCGCCCACCGCCCTGCTCAATGCCGTCCGGATCTCTCCGGCGGACCTCGCCGGTGAGCAGGAGGGGCGCCGCATCCTCCCGGTGGATGTGGTCACGGTGCAGGGGCAGACGCATGCCGTCGACGTCGCTGTTCCGCTGACGGACGGGCACGGCGTGGTGCACGTGGGCATCGCGCGGGACTACGTGGAGCGCAAGGCGGATCAGCTGCCGCAGGAGATGCTGCTCCTGGCACTGCTGCTGGTGGCCGCCAGCGTGGCGGTGGCAGCCGTCTTCGTGCGCACCATCGTCCGCCCGCTGCGCGAGCTCACGGATGTGGCGGCCCACATCGTCGAGTCGGGAGATCTCACGCGCCCCATCCACGTGACGAGCGGGGACGAGGTGGGCCGGCTGGCGCGCAGCTTCAGCCAGGTGGTGGAGAAGCTGCGCGAGGTGACGATCAACCTCCAGCAGGCGGCCGAGGCCCTCAAGCAGTCCACCGAGCACCTCAACTCGTCCTCCGCCGAGCAGGCGCAGACCGTGTCCCGCCAGGCCGCCGCGCTCCAGGAGACGCAGGTGACGGCGCAGGAGATCAAGCAGACGTCCCTGCTGGCCTCGCAGAAGGCCGCCACCGTGCTCTCCGTGGCCGAGCGCGCGGACGAACTGGCCCGCAATGGCGACACGGCCATCGAGATGACCATGGCGGGGCTCAATGATCTCCGTCAGCAGGTGGGGGAGATCGCCCAGAAGATCGTCGAGCTGGGCGAGCGCACCCAGCAGATCGGTGGCATCACCCAGACGGTGAAGGATCTGGCGGACCAATCCAACATGCTGGCGCTCAACGCCGCCATCGAGTCGGTGCGCAGCGGCGAGCACGGCAAGGGCTTCGGCGTGGTGGCCCGAGAGATTCGCGCGCTGGCGGACCAGTCCATCCAGGCCACCAGCCGCGTGCGCGAGCTGCTGGATGACATCGGCTCGTCGGTGTCCGCGGCTGTCCGCATTACAGAGCGCGGCGCCGAGCGCATGGAGGCGGGCCTGGCGCAGGTGCGCACCTCCGGGCAGAACCTCAAGGAGCTGTCCAACATCGTCCAGGACAACGCCTCGGCGGTGCGGCAGATCGCCGCCGCGGTGAATCAGCAGAACGTGGGCATCAGCCAGATCACCCAGGCCGTCAACGAGCTGTCGAAGATGATGGACGAGACCGTGGCGCGCATCGGCTCCACGGGCGAGGCCGCCACCACGCTGCAGATCATCTCCGAGCAGCTCAGCAGCGCGGTGAAGAGCTACCGCGTCGAGTAGCGCGCCTGGGCATGGTGATGACCATGCCCCCACCTTCGGGTGATCACGAGCGCCTGCGCTGCTTGCGCAGGTGCTCCACGATGAACTCCTTGAAGGCCCGGGCGGCCGCGGTGAGGTAGCCCTCGCCTCGGTGCACCAGGGCCACCTGCCGGCGGGGCCCTCCCGGGGCCACTGGGACGACATCGAAGTCCCGGGACTGGCGATCGCGTGTCATCAACTCCGGCACCAGCGCCACGCCCAGCCCGCGCGCCACCATGCGGCGCATGGCCTCGGAGTTGTCGGTCTCCAGCGCCACCCTGGGTGTCACGCCGCGGGCCTCGCACGCCGCCTCCAGCGCGCGGGTGCCAGCCATGCCGGGGATGATCACCCACGGCTCCTCGACCACCTCGGCGAGCGCCACGGGGCGGCCCAGCCGTGTCAGTGGATGGCCTTTCGGCACGGCCAGCACCAGCGGTTCCTCCCACAGCTTCTGCGCCACCAGATCCGCCCGGCGTATGGGCAGCGAGAGGATGGCCAGATCCAGCACTCCTCGAGAGACTCCTTCCTCCAACTCGGCAGCCAGGCTCTCACGCAGTCGGAGCCGCACCTCGGGGTGGGCTCGGGCGAACTCGACGAGGAGATCGGGCAGGAGGTACACGCCCACCGTGTGCAGGGCTCCCAACGCCATGGGGCCTCGAGGCGTTCCCGACAGTTGCTCCAACTCGGCGGTGCCCGCGGCCATGGCGTCCAGGGCCCGGCGCGCATGGGGCAGGAATCGCTCCCCGGCGTCCGTGAGCACCGCGCCGGTGGGAGTGCGCACCAGCAGGCGAGTCCCCAGCTCCGTTTCGAGCGATTGGAGCTGGCGCGACAGCCCGGACTGGGAGAGGCCCAGCCCGCGCGCGGCCGTGGAGAAGCGACCCTCCTGGGCCACCAGGAGGAAGGCTCGGAGCTGATCAGAGGTCATGCGGTTCTCGCAACCACTGTATGCGGAACATGCAATTTCCGCATGGCACCCGGCCGCTTATATGGTGAGCATGGATGGAAGCGGGATGACGGTGGAGCAGGAGGTCCGGACGCACACGGGGGCCACGAGGCGGGTCGCCACCGGAGCGGTGCTGCTGGCCCTGGTGGTCAGCGCCTTCGAGGGCACGGTGGTGACGAGCGCCATGCCCGTCATCACCCGCGAGCTGGGCAACCAGGAGCTGTATTCCTGGGTGTTCTCCGCCTTCCTCTTCGCCTCCACCCTGGGCGTGCTCATCTCCGGCAAGCTGGCGGATCGCCTGGGCCGCAAGCCCATCTTCCTGACCGGCATGGCCCTGTTCCTGGTGGGCTCGGCGCTGTGCGGACTGGCCACGTCGGTGCCCGCGCTCATCGCCTTCCGTGTGGCCCAGGGCCTGGGCGCCGGAGCGCTCCAGCCGACGACGCTGACCATCAGCGCGGACCTCTACACCTTGCGCGAGCGCGCCGCGATCCAGGGAATCTTCACCGGGGCGTGGGGCGCCGCCAACGCGCTGGGGCCCCTCATCGGCGGATGGATCGTGATGCACGCCTCCTGGCGGTGGGTGTTCCTGGTGAACGTGCCCGTGGGGTTGCTCGCGGCGGGGTTGCTGCACCTCTCATATCGGGATCCGCCGAGGCGAACGGAGGGTGCGCTGGGCGCCTGGGGCCCGGTGCTGCTTGGAACGTGCGCGGCGCTGCTCCTCTTCGCCCTCGAGCCGGGTGCCGCCTGGGCGCGGGAGTTGTGCGCGCTGGGCGCCGTGGCGGTGGGCGTGGGCCTGGTCCGCCAGCAGCGGGTGACAGCCTCGCCCGTGCTGCCGAGGGAGCTGCTGCGGGATCGAACCGTGCTCAGCGGCATTGGCGGCGGACTGTTCGCCGGCGCGCTGCTCTACACCATGTCCGCCTGGGTGCCGCTGTGGATGACGGAGCAGGGCGGACACACGCCCATCAGCGCGGGCCTGGCGTTGGTGCCCATGCTCGTGGGGTGGTCGGTGGGTTCCACCATTGGCGTGAAGCTGCTGGTGCGAGGCGGCATGCGCCTCAGTGCGGGGCTGGGTTTCGTGCTGGCGGCCAGCGGCGCCGGGCTCCTGGCCCTGGCGGCCTCGCAGGGGTGGGGCGCGGGAGCCACCTTCGCCTCGCTGGCGGTGCTGGGCATGGGGCTGGGGCCCGCCGCGAGCACTTCGCTGCTCGGCCCGCAGTCTCGCGCGCCTTGGCACTACCGAGGCATCATCACCAGCAGCCTCTATGCCACGCGGCTGCTCGGGGGCGCGCTGGCGGTCGCGGCCATGTCGCTCGTCCGAGGGCACTTCGCCCTGCAGTTCACCCTGGCTGCATGCCTCACCGCCGTGGCGGCGCTCGGCGTGGTCCTGGGTGCGCCGGGGCGTGAGGGCAACTCCATCCGGGGGGCCTGATCAGGGTCTCCCGAGAGACGAAGCGGCGGGGACTCCGCTCGGGCTTGACTGTGGGCTGCTGGACGCTCCCTTGGGAGGGACTGCCACGCGCGAAGGCAGTTGCTAGGTTGCCTTCCAGTGAGCAGAGACGGCTTGAAACACGACACGCGGAGCCCCCCCGCGAGCGACTCACGTGAGTCCCCACTCGCGCGGGAGTGGCTTGTCGGAGACTCGGAGATGACCCGGCGGATCCGCGACTTCGACTGGTCGCGGACGTCTCTGGGGCCTCGCGAGCGCTGGCCCGGTGAGCTGCGGACCACGGTGCAGATCTGCCTCTCGTCCAAGCACCCGATCGTCCTGTATTGGGGAGAGGACTTCCTCCTCCTCTACAACGATGCATGGCGCCCCCTCATTGGGAACAAGCACCCCGAGGCGCTGGGGACCCGCGCGGGCATCGTCTGGGCGGAGATCCGGGAGGTGTTCGGCAAGATGCTCGAGCGCGTGCACTCCACGGGCGAGGCGACGTGGTCGGATGATCAGCTGATGCTGCTCAACCGCTACGGTTTCACCGAGGAGTGCTACTTCTCGTACTCGTTGAGCCCGGTGACGGATGAGCACGGCGGGGTGTCGGGCATCTTCACCGCGGTCACCGAGACGACGCGCCGCTACGTGGGCGAGCGCCGCCTCCGAGTCCTCTCGGACCTGGCCTCGCAGACCACCCATGCGACCAATGATCTCGAGGTGTCGCGGATGGCGGCCCGTGTGCTGGAGCAGGATCGCGAGGATCTGCCGTTTGCGCTCCTCTACATGTACGACGACGAGCGTCAGGCCGCCTCGCTCATCGCGCACACCGGGCTGGAGCCTGGCGGCACGGGGGCGCCAGTGAGCATCCCGGTCGGACGAGGTGGCGCCACGGACCCCTGGGGTTTCACTGCGGCGATCGCCACCGGCCAGCCGCAGCTGCGCGAGGGCCTGCGCGAGTCACTGGGGTTCCTGCCCGGGACACCCTGGCCGGAGCCCACGGAGCGCGCCCTCGTCCTGCCGCTGCGCGAGGGCCACCAGGACCGGATCGCCGCGCTGCTGGTGGCGGGGCTGAGCCCTCGGCGGCCGGTGGACGAGGAGCTTCGGCAGTTCGTGGAGCTGGTCGGCGTGCAGTGGGTGAGCGCGCTGAGCCGGGCTCGGGCCTGGGAGCGGGAGAAGGCCCGATCCGAGGAGCTGGCGGCGCTGGACCGCGCCAAGACGGCCTTCTTCTCCAACGTCAGCCATGAGTTCCGCACGCCGCTGACGCTGATGCTCGGCCCCACCGAGGAGGCGCTCCGCTCGGCGAACCCCCGTCTCGAAGGCGAAGCGCTGCGCACCGTCCACCGCAACCAGCTTCGCCTCCTGCGGCTGGTGAACAACCTGCTCGACTTCGCGCGGCTCGAGTCCGGCCGGATTCAGGCCACCTTCCAGCCGACGGATCTCTCCTCCTTCACCACGGAGCTGGCCAGCAGCTTCCAGTCGCTGATGGAGCAGGGTGGGCTCCGGCTGTCGATCGACTGTCCACCGCTCTCGCAGCCCGCCTACGTGGATCCCGGGCTGTGGGAGAAGATCATCTTCAACCTGCTCTCCAATGCCTTCAAGTTCACGCTGAAGGGCGAGGTCCGGGTGACAGCGCGGGAGATGGGTGGAGGCGCCTGCATCCGCGTGGAGGACACCGGCGTGGGGATTTTGGCCTCCGAGCTGCCTCATGTCTTCGAGCGCTTCCACCGCGTGGAGAGCGCCAAGGGACGGAGCTTCGAGGGCAGCGGGATTGGTCTGGCGCTGGTGAGGGATCTGGTGGCGCTGCACGGCGGGGCCGTGACGGCGGAGAGCGAGGTCGGGCAAGGCTCGAGGTTCGAGATCACGCTCCCCCTGGGCGCGGCGCACCTGCCGCCGGAGCGGGTCCGCAGCGACGCGGCCCAGCCCACCACGCGTCTGACCGCGGCGCAGTTCATCGGTGAGGCGACGCAGTGGTTGGATCCGCCGCGGACAGCTCCGGCTGAGGAAGGAGCCTCCCCCGGGGGGATGGCGGGTCACGTCCTCCTGGTGGACGACAACGCGGACATGCGTGCCTACATGCGGCGACTGCTCGAGGCGCAGGGCCTGGAGGTGGAGACGGTGCCGAACGGCGCGGCCGCGCTGGAGCGGGTGCGCGCCCGGACGCCCGACATGGTGCTGACCGACGCCATGATGCCGGTGATGGATGGCTTTGCGTTGCTGCAGGCGCTCCGGAAGGAGCCCGCCACGCGAAGTGTGCCGGTGGTGATGCTCTCGGCGCGCGCAGGTGAGGAAGAGCGCACGGGCAGCTTGCAGGCCGGCGCTGACGACTACCTGGTCAAGCCCTTCGCCGCGACCGAGCTTCTGGCGCGCGTGGGCGTCCACCTCGAGCTCTCCCGGCGAAGGCGAGCGGAGGAGGCGCTCCGGATCCAGTTGCAGGCGCTCTTCCGCCAGGCGCCTGTGGCGATCTCCCTGGTCTCTCCGGGCGACTTCACGTACCAGCTGGCCAATCCCCGCTACCTGGAGATGATGGGCCGCACCGAGGCGCAGACCCTCGGGCGTCCCGTGCGCGACGTCTTCCCCGAGCTCGCGAAGGACGCGCCGGTTTTCGCGATGCTGCGCGGCGTGGTCTCCAGCCGGCAACCCTTTGTCGCGGAGGCCGACAAGATCGCCCTGGTTCGCGGGGGCAGGCTGGAGGACGTGTACTTCCATTTCACCTGCCAGCCGCTGTTGGACGAGCAGGGGGAGGTGGTTTCCGTCCTGACCGTGGCGGTCGAGGTGACGGAGCAGGTGAAGGCGCTGCGGCGCGCGGAGACCCTGACCACGGAGCTCCAACTGGCGGCTCGCCGCAAGGACGAGTTCCTCGCCATGCTGGCCCACGAGCTGAGGAATCCCCTGGCTGCCATCAGCCTGGCGCTCACGTTGCTGGAGCGCCCGGATACGCGCCCAGAGCGGATGGGCCACCATCGCGACATGGCTCGCCGCCAGCTGTCACACCTCACGAGGATGGTGGAGGACCTGTTGGACGTGGCCCGGATCACCCAGGGGCGGGTGGAGCTGAAGAAGCGCGACGTGGATTTCGTGAAGCTGGTCGAGAACGCGTTGGAGGCGGCCCGCCCGGCGTTGGAGGCTTTGGGCCACGAGCTGGAGGTGCGCCTGCCGACTTCGCCGCTGCCATTGCATGCGGATGCCACGCGCATCGAGCAGGTGGTGGTGAACCTGCTCACCAACGCCGCGCGCTATACGGACGAGAGAGGGCGGGTGTGGGTCGATTTGAGCACGGAGGTTCGAGAGGGGCGCAGGTGGGGCGTCCTTCGGGTGCGTGACTCCGGGCGGGGAATCCCCTCGGACATGCTGGAGCAGATCTTCGAGCTCTTCGTGCAGGTGACTCCCTCGGTAGATCGGACCACCGGAGGTCTGGGATTGGGCCTGACGCTGGTGCGGCGGCTGGTGGAGCTCCACGGGGGCGAGGTCCATGCCGCCAGTGAGGGGCCCGGCCGGGGGGCGGAGTTCACCGTTTGCCTTCCGCTGGCTGTCTAGTTGATTCGAAAGACAGTCTGGCCATTCCGCGCTCAGCAGTCTTTTCCATGGCTGGGCGTTCTTCGGGTTCAGCCAAAATGACAGACGCTCTGTTGGCGCTAAGATGGCGCGCGCCTCACTCCCCAAGGAGCTTGAACATGATGAAGCGTTGGCTGAGTGCTGCTTTCCTCGCGGTAGCCTTTGCAGTGAGTGCCTGTGGCGGCACGGTTGATGCGGATGATTCCTCTCTGTCGCCCGAGAAGGGAGTGGCGCAGCCAGGAGAGGTCGACGCGATGCTGCCGCAGTGTGACGCAGCGGGGAATTGCCCGGCGGGGTTCTATTGCGTGGGCGGCCCTGGCGGAACGTGTCGCAAGGGTGTTGTCGACGCGATGCTGCCGCAGTGTGACGAGGAGGGGAATTGCCCGGCGGGGTTCTACTGCGTCAACGGCCCGGGCGGATACTGCCGCAAGGGTGTTGTCGATGCGATGCTGCCGCAGTGTGACGAGGAGGGGAATTGCCCGGCGGGGTTCTACTGTGTGGACGGCCCGGGCGGATACTGCCGCAGGGGAGGCATCTCCAAGCAGTAGTCGCTGGTGGGGTTTCGGAGTCCCAGACACCTGGGGCTCCAGCCCTCTTCAAGCGAGTCCATGGGCGCGCTGCTGTCGCTCCAGGCTGACTGCTACCCCGAACAGGAGCAGTCCCGCGACAGCCATGGCGGCGCCCACCGCGCCGGTGGAGTTCCAGCCCCAGCCGGCCGCGATCACCAGACTGCCGAACCAGGCACCGAGCGCGTTGGCGAGGTTGAAGGCCGAGTGATTGAGCGACGCGGCCAGCGTCTGTGCGCCTGCGGCGACGTCCATGAGCCGCGTTTGCAGCGCCGGAACCAACGCGAAGCCCATGCCGAGCGCGAATGCGGACAGTGACACCGCCCAGGAATTGCGCGCGGTGAACCAGAAGGCCACGAGCGTGGCGACGTTCCACAGCAGCGCCGCGACGATCGTTCTGGGCAACGAGCGGTCCGCGAAAGAAGCGCCCACGAGATTGCCTACCACCATGCCGAGGCCCACGCCTGACAGCACCAGGGGCACGAGGGCCAGCCGCATGCCCGAGAGCTCGGTCAACGTCGGCGTGATGTATGTATACACGGCGAACAGCCCACCGAAGCCGACCGAGCCCACGCCCAACGTCAACCAGACTTGCACGCGCTTGAGTGCGCCCAACTCGCGCAGTGGACTGGCGCCCTCAATGGCACGCATCCGTGGAATGTGCACCACCGTGAGCACCCACGAGCATGCCGCGAGCGCACCGATGAGCAGGTAGGCGGTGCGCCAGCTCGCGACCTGGCCAATCCCGGTGGCCAGGGGCGAGCCCACGACACAGGCGATCGTCAGCCCGAGCATGACCCGCCCCACTGCCCGCGCACGCGCATCAGGGCCTGCGAACTCCGCCACCACCAACGCCGCCACGCCGAAGAAGGTTCCATGGGGGAGGCCGGTGAGGAAGCGCAGCACGAGCAGGCTCTCGTACGAAGGAGCCATCGCGCTCAGGACGTTGCCGAGCGAGATGGCCGCCATCAAGCCCAGCAGCAAGCGGTGTCTTGGCACCCGGGCGCAGGCCACCGCGAGCAGGGGCGCCCCGATCATCACCCCCAGCGCGTAGGCGCTGATGAGATACCCCGCCCGGGGCACGGAGACATGCACTTCCCGGGCGACGTCTGGCAGGAGGCCCATGATCGAGAACTCACTCGTCCCGATGGCGAAGCCGCCGAGCGCCAGCGCGAACTCGGTCCAGCGGGCCTGGGCCCGTGACACGGTAGACAGGGAGACGGAGGTGGAGGTGGCAACAGGGGAATGCATGGGAAATCCAGGGGCGCGCTAGAGGGCGACGGGGGCGGGGAGGGTTCGGAAGTCTTCCGCGAGCCACTGCGGCGCTTCTTGGAGCAACACGTCGCGCGGGAACGTGGTGGTCAACGCGACGCAGCGGGCGCCCGCGGCTCGGGCGGCACGGACTCCGAGCACTGCGTCCTCGACCACGAGGCACTCGGTGGGCGCCACTCCGAGCGCCGAGGCCGCCTTCAGATACACCTCGGGATCCGGCTTGCCCCGGGAGACATCCGCCGCTGTCACCCGCGCGTCGAACATCTCCTGCAGGCCCAGGCGCGACAGGGCGAGTTCGGCGTTCATGGGCACTGCGCTCGTTCCCACCGCTCGGGGCACTCCTGCTCGTCGCAGGTCCTCCAGGAACTCCCGTACGCCGGGCACCTCTGAGACCGGTTCGGTCGCGAGCCGCCGGTTGAACAGCGTTTCGCGCTCCTGCACCAGGGCGGAGATCTCCTGATCGCTCAGCCCTTCGCCGAACCAGGCGCGCATCACCTCCCCGGCCCTGCGCCCGTTGGTGGCCTGCAATTCGTCCCGGTAGAGGACACGGCCGTGCGCTCGCGCGAACTCCTCCCACACCCGGTAGTGCAGCTCGGTCGTGTCGATGATGACGCCGTCCAGGTCGAACAGAACCGCTGCAAACGGGTAAGAACGTGAAGTCAGGGTACCTGTTTGCGCCGAATCGTGCATGTTCATGAAGTAATCGGCATGATCGGGCGAATTCAAGCCCGAATGGGGATGGTAGGTTGGCCGGATGCTCACCGAGGAGCGGCGCAGGAAGATTCTGGAGACCCTGGAGAGCGACCAGCGGGTCGTGGCCAGCGCCCTGGCGGCGGAGTTCGGCGTGTCGGAGGACACGATCCGGCGAGACCTGCGGGAGCTGGCCGAGGAGGGACTGCTGCGGCGGGTGTACGGGGGTGCGGTGCCTCGGACGCCTGTCGCGCCCACCTACGCGGGACGGCGGAGCGAGTCAGTGGAGGCGAAGAGCGCCATCGCCGCCACTGCGGCGCGCTTCCTGCGCTCGGGACAGGTGGTGTTCTTCGACGCGGGGACTACGGCCACAGCGGTCGCCACGCACATGCCTCGGGATCTGGCGCTGACTGTTGTCACCCACAGCCTGCCGGTGGCCTCGGTCCTGGCGGAGCACCCGACGGTGGAGGTGCTCATGCTGGGGGGACGGCTCCTCAAGGAGTCGCTCGCCATGGCGGGGGCCGAGACGGTGGATGGCTACCGCCGGATCCGCGCGGACCTGTGCGTGCTGGGGACGGCGAGCGTGCACCCGGACATCGGCCTGGGCGTCTTCGCCCACGAGGATGCCGAGGTCAAACGCGCCATGGTGGGGTCGGCGGCAGAGGTCATGGTTGTCGCCGCGGGAGAGAAGCTGGGCACCACCGCCCCGTTCATCGTTGGGCCACTCTCGCTCGTGGACCGGCTGGTGACGGACAGCGCCGCACCGGACGCGGTTCTCCAGGTCCTTCGGCACGCAGGCATCGAGATCGTGCGGGGGTGAGGTGCTGTGATGGACCCGCGAGCCGTGGGACCTCACTCCCAATGGCCCTGATCACACCAGGCATGAGAAGGGGTAAAGCGATCTACTCCGGGTCTAACGCCCATGTTCCTTCCTGCCACCGCAGCAAGGCCTGTTGAGCCTCGAAGGGGACCATTCCTTCGCCCTTGGCGGCCTCTTCTAGAACCGCCTTGGCCTCCGCCGTGCTATGGCGGAGCAGGCAGGCAGCTGCTGTGACCCTGACATCCATGCGCGGGTGCTTCAGAAGAACAGCAAGTGCATCTCGTCCAGCATCGCCATGGGCCCGCAGCTTGTCGAACGCGGCGCTGTACCGGCGGGCATGCTTGTTCCCTGTCTTGGCGCCTCCCCTCCAGATGGCGTCGGTCTGCGCAACAACGTCTTCAGCGAAGTGTTCGACGAGTTCCTCCAACTTCATTACCAGATCCTCTTCGTGGCGTTCTCGATCGCCAGAAGCCCGAACTTGCGTTGGGCCTCGTATGACCGAGTGCTCAGCCACTGCCGCACTGGACGTTCAGGGTGTGCTGAATGAGCCTCAGGACTTGAAGGTAGGGTTGTCCTCGGCTGTGGAGTCTCCTCCTCCCATGCTCTGGGCCGCCATGGCGACCGCTGTTGCAGGCAGGGAAATGACGAGGGTGCTTCCGACAACGGCCAAGCGGGTGCAGGCGGGTTCTCCCAGCAGCCCCTCGGAGGGACAGCCACTGCTCGACAAGGCCGTCTACACACCAGGCTCGCGGGCATCGAGATCGTACGGGGGTGAGGCACCGTGAGAGAAGCCCCAGGAATCTGAGGTCTATAGGAGCAGAGGCCAGCCTGTGCCTCTCCGTCGAAGGGAGAATGGTAACGTGTGACCTGGGAGGTTACCGCTGAATGCTCCGACCTGTCACATGTGCTTGGGCGTTGGGAGGGTTGCTGGTGCTGACCGAAGCCACGGCTCAGCCTCCGGTGACACGTGGACGGCACGTCACCATCGCCGCCCAGGCTGGTGAGCCGCTCCCCGAGGTTCGGGTGGTTGCGGGGAGCACGACCCTCATCCTCCTGGACGCGCCCGTGGACAAGGCTTCGGTGCAACTCGACACGACGCGCATCCGGCTCGTGGACGTAGGCGAGCGCACCCTCGTGCTGGAACCGATAGTGACACCCGCCCCGAAGGAACGCTGGGTGCTGCGCGTGCGGTACGCGGACAGAGCCCAGCCGGAGTGGGCTGCCTTCGCGCTCGTGTCGCAGCCTGGGGAAGTGGATCTCCAGGTCACCGCCGTGAGGAAGCGGCAGACTCTGGCGTCATGCCAGGCTTCGCTCGCAGAGGCGCAGGCTCGCTGCGCGAGCACACGCGCGGAGGTGTGGGTGCTGGTGGACTGGCTTGCAGGAAACTCCGTCCAGGCCGCCCCTTTCAAGAAGGATCCCAGGGTGCGTGGCTGGGTCTACCGGCTTGGGACCCAGGTGTTCCTGGTGCTGACGCTGACGAATGCCGCAGGCCCGGAGCCGTGGACCCCCACCGCTGCAACGCTGTGCAGCCAGACTCGCAAGCCTACGGAGGTACGAGCGCGAGCCGTGCACGCGAGGCAGGACCCGCTGATGCCTGGGGAATGGGGCACGATTGTGGTGGAGGTGGAACTGCCCCCAACCCCTGAAAACTCCGTTCTCAACTTGGAACTGCGGGACGAGGGGGGCCGAAGCCTGGAGGTAGAGGATGTGGAGATCCCGCTGGTCCCAGGAAAGGAGCGTGCAGGGCGATGATGGAAGAGGTGGATCCCGACAACCTTCCGGTGGGCACGCTGGTGGACAGCTGGCGGGTGGTGCGCCGGGTAGACGGCGGCGCTTACGGCACGTTGTACGAGGTGGAGAAAGGCGGCGAGTCCTACGCTCTGAAGATGGCGCGCTACCTCGAGCAGAGCCAGGATGCGCGGCACACGGATGCGCGCGCCCAACGCGAGCTGTCGTGCATGCTGTCGCTGCGCCACCGCTACATTGCCCGGGTGTGGGCCCATGGCCGTTGGCCTCACGCCCGCGAGGGCTTCTTCTACGTGGTGATGGACTTCGTGAAGGGCTACACCCTGGACGAATGGGCCGAGCGCTCGCGCATGACGCCCCATGAGGCGGTGGTGCTCGCCGACCGGCTGCTGGAGGCGCTGGCCTACATGCACGGCCAGGGCATCTTCCACCGGGACTTGAAGCCCGGAAACATCGTGGTGCGAGCGCAGACCGGGGAGCCGGTGATCGTGGACTACGGGGTAGCGCATTTCCCGATCCCCGCAGCCCCGCAGTTGACGGGCACACGCCTGCCGCCAGGCACCCCTCGCTACACCTCGCCCGAAGCGGGGCACTTCGAAGCCGAGCACCGGCATGACAAAGCGGCGCGCTACGTATTCAAGGTGGCCGATGAGCTGTACGCGCTGGGAGTCACCCTGTATGACTTGCTGACGGACCTGCGGCCGCACAGCCACCCGGAGCCTCAGCCGCTGAGCCCCTTGGGCTTTCCACCCGCGCATGAGGTGAATGAGCGGGTGCCCGTGCCGCTGAGCCACTTCGTCGCCCGGTTGGTGGCGCTCAAGCCGGAGCAACGGCCTGTGAATGCGGAGGCCGCACGGAGGGACCTGCCGGAGCTGCTCTCGCTCCAAGCGGACTCCTGGATGAAGCGGCCGCTACAGGCGCTGCCACCCCAGTCCCTCCCAGAGGCGGCTCCGCCCAAGCCTGCCCTCGCGGCAGTCCCGGCTGAGGTTCCACGCGTCAATCCCGTGTCCATGAAGCGCCGTGGAGCGAGCAGGGTGGCCCTCGCCACGGTGGGCCTGGGAGCCCTTGTGGTGTGTGGCACATACCTGATGCTGGGAGGAGGGAGGCCGGGGCAGGAGATCCCCTCCGAGCCCAGGATCGAAGAAGCTCCCTCTCAGATGTCCCCCACGCCCGCAGCGCCAGCACGGCCTCCAGCGCTTCCCTTGACCTCTCCGTCGCCGGCGCATCCGCCGCTGCCGCAGCCCGCCCCCTCACAGCCCGTTGCCCCCTCGGAGAAAGGCCCCCCCGTGAATACCCGCCGAAGTACCGCCGCTGTCTCTCCCCTGTGCTCTCAGAAGACACCGCCTGCGCGTGGCACTCAGAACTGGTGGGAGTGGTGCAGGTGCGTGGCGATTGCAGGCACCGTCCTCGCTTCCCAGGCGGGATGCCCGGCTGCTCAGGTGCGACAGTCGATCACGAGCGAGTGCCGTACCGAGTCGGTGGAAGCGATGAAGCTGCTCGAGATTCCGCCTGAGGAATACGCGCTGAACTTGGCGCTGGACGCCAAGGCACCGTGCGACACTCAAGGAGGACGGATGTGCAAGGGTCGAGCGATCGTCACAGTCGGTCAGGTCATCACCAGCAAGGTGCGGTATACCCAAGGCAAGTTGGTGGAAGGCTCGCTGCTGTCCGGCAGGGTGTTCCATGCGCCTGACGGAGAGTCTCGCAGCGGGATCTTCTACCGTTGGAACGAGGCGACGCTCCCCGATGGAAGCAAGTACCCGGTTTGCCTTGAGGGGGGAGCTCCCTTGGCAAAACCCGGCCCCACTCCCGGTACCTGGAGCGCGGATCAGGGAACCGCGGCGGACTGGACCAGCGAGCACTGGTCCCTCACCCGCCATATCACCCGTTGATGCCCGTTGATGTCGGGTCGAGGCCCAGTGCGAACTGGTTCGCAGTGGCGGCAGGGGTTGAGGCTCAGTGCGAACTGGTTCGCAGTGGCGGCAGGGGTTGAGGCTCAGTGCGAACTGGTTCGCAGTGGGCTCTCAGGGAGGAGGTCCATGCTGACCCGTCTCAAAGATGGACTGTCCAGTCTCCGTCCGTGGACGGTGAAGAGCCCTCCCGCAGGCTTTCTGGGTTGTACCACGCACGCAAGTGCCCGTTTCTTGGAGGCACTTTGAGTTGGCCTGCCGGGTGCAATGCCTCCGTCTCGCCAGAAGTCAGTGGCCCCGGACTCAATGACGAGCCGGGCACAGAGATGGAATATGTATGTTTAGTTGGGACAAGTTCAAGGAAGTGAAGAGTGCGTTGGAGGAGGAGCTGACGCTCGAGAAGTTTCATTCCGAGATGATTCAGCTGATGGGCAGTGAGAGTGCCAACCACTACCGGATGGGGCGGCTCTACAATCGGGCGGTCGAGAAGAAGCTGGCCGAGGCCGCCGGGTACAAGAACGCCCAGGACTACATCACCCAGAAGTTGCCGGATGTGTCTTACGGCGCGCTGAGGATGTACGGCTCGGTGGCGGCGTCGTTCAGCGAAGCAAACGCGGTGCGCTTCGGAGTGACGTGCTCGTACCTGCTGCTGACGTACAAGGAGGTGGCGGACCTGGAGATCAACCACGATGAGCCGGGAGGTACGCTCATCGAGGTGCCGGGAGCGAGCGGGGCGGTGGAGAGCAAGCCGTTCTCGGCGTGCAGCGTGGAGGAGATGCGCAAGGCGATTCAGCGCAAGCGCAAGCCTTCTTCGAGCAAGCCGCTGCCGGCGGAGCACGTGGCACTGGCGGGCCTGTATCAGAGCTCGGTGAGCACCGTGTTCCCCAAGGGAGTGGTGGTCAAGGTGGAGGTGCGCAACCAGAAGGGCAAGGCGGTGCTCGACATCACGGGCATCCCGGTGGAACAGGTGAACACGTTGATCAAGGCGCTGGGGTTGGCAGTCCCGATGGAGATCAAGGCTGAGCCGATGGAAGCAGCGCCGCCGACGGCGTAAGCCCTGACTTCGTCACAGGAGCACCGCGCTTCCAGGTTACAAGAGGCGCGGTGCTCCATGTTGTGCGTGAGAACCGGTGGGACGCTACCGCGGAGTACACGGGGCAGCGCCCCTCTTCCGGTTCTACGTGACGTTGTCTCCTCGAAATCGCAGGATAGGGCCGAAGGAGCGTCATGGCCGCGAAGAAAGTGACCGGGAGCAAGGCGACAAAGTCCCACGGTGAACGAGCTGTTACCGGCAAGCAGCCGGTGGCTGCAGGTTCCGGCTCGTATTTCCTCTCCTTGACCGTGGAGAACATTCGCTCTTTCGGGCCCAGGCAGACCTTGGATCTCTCGGATGGTCACGGGAGACCGGCGCACTGGACCGTGATTCTCGGCAACAACGGTGTTGGTAAAACCACGCTCCTGCAGTGTTTGACGCTCTTTGAACCTGAGGAACTTTCTGAGCTTCCCAAAGACACTCCCTATCGGTGGTTTCCGAAAGGGCCTCGGAGCAGACGCCATCCTTTAATCACTTGGAGGCCCCTACGCCAAGGAGTGAAGCGAACACGTCTCCGGGCGAGGTTCTTTGCTGGCAGGTTGGGTGAAGGATCCGGTTCTTCCCCATCTTCTGCCGAGAACGCCATGGAACTATATCGGGACGAAGGGGTTGTAAGAGAAGCAATCGCCGAGCCCTATCGCAGCCTCGTTTGTTACGGCTACGGCGCGACACGCCGCATGGGCGCAGGCTCTCTTTCCACTTTGAAGGAGTCAGGACCCAACGACAGTCTATTTCGAGAGGATGTGCCTCTCCGAAATGCAGAGGAGTGGCTACTGCAGGCAGATTATGCCGCGAGCAAGGAGTCCGCAGCGCAACCTGCTGCCATCGCCCGGCGAGAGCGCGTCAAGGACCTCCTCATCAGTCTGCTTCCCGAGGTCAGCGGCATTCGCTGGGTTGCTCCCGACTTGGAGATCCCAACCGCACGGGTCGAGGTTCAAACTCCGTACGGCTGGGTGGAAATGGGAGCGCTGAGCCTGGGATACAAGACGCTCATCGCCTGGATGGTGGACCTGGCCAGCCGTCTTTTTGAACGCTACCCCGACAGTCCCGACCCCTTGGCCGAGCCCGCGGTAGTGCTCGTCGACGAGATCGATCTCCACCTTCATCCTCAGTGGCAGCGCATCCTCATGCACTATCTGGGCGAGCGGTTTCCCAACACGCAATTCATTGTGACGGCCCATAGTCCGCTCATCGTGCAGAGCGCTCCCGATGCCAACATTGTCGTCCTTCGACGTGAGGGCGACCATGTCGTCATCGACAATGACGTGGACGCTATCCGTGGATGGCGGGTGGACCAGATCCTCACGAGCGATCTATTCAATCTCATCTCGGCGCGTCCCCCTCAGTTTGATGCCTTGCTGGCGGAGCGAACTCGGCTTCTGTCCAAGCCGCGCCTCACGAAGAAGGACCAGAAGCGTCTGGATGAACTCGAGGCCGAGATAGGTCATCTCCCGGCGGGAGAAACCAAGGCCGAGCAGGAAGCCATCGAACTCATCAAGGGCTTCGCCACGGAACTCAGGACGCGGAAATGATTCGCTTTCGCAAACCACTCCGGCTCCCTGCCGTGCTCCGCGCGAAGGGACGCCCTGAACTACGGGTGCTTGAGCGCACGTACGCCAGCGATCCGCTTGGCTACGACAGCGGCATGAAGGTCTTCGCCTTCAACTCAGCCATCTACGGACATTCGAGCGTCAAGGCCGCTCTTCGCAAAGCACAGCATGACAAGTGTGCGTTCTGTGAGTCGAAGATCTCTCACATCGCGTACGGGGACGTTGAACACTTTCGGCCCAAGGCGGGCTGGCGGCAGGCAGAAAAAGGACCGCTGCATCGGCCCGGTTACTACTGGCTGGCCTATGATTGGGGCAATCTCTTCCTGGCCTGCGCTATCTGCAACCAGCAGTTCAAGAAGAATCTCTTCCCGTTGAGAACACCCTCGCGCCGGGCCACGAATCATCTCCAGCGGGTCTCACAGGAGGAGCCGTTGCTCCTGGATCCCGCTGCGGACGATCCCGAGACCTTCATCTCCTTCCGGAAGGAAGTCCCCTACGCGGTGGGAGGGAACGCCAGAGGGAGAGCCACCATCAAGCACCTCGGACTCCAGCGAGCAGCGCTGGCGGAGCGCCGGAGGGACCACCTTGAGAAGTTGGAGGCCCTGAAAGTCATCGCCGGCCAGACAGGGCCTAAAGCAGTGCATGCGAGAAGCCTGCTCAAGCGCCTCAGGGGCGATTACGAGCCATACGCCTCGATGGCCCGTGCTTTCCTCCGATAGCCGGAGTGTTACCGTTCACGGTGTGTGCAATGCCCTTCGTCTGGATTGCTTGATGCTTACCCCGGATCCAAGGCCCAGGTGCCTTCCTCCCAGCGCTTCAACGCCTCGGAGGCTGCGAAGGAAACAAGACCTTCTCCCTGCGCCGCCTCCTTCAAAACCGCCTCGGCCTCCTCTGTCCTATGGCGGAGGAGGAATGCTGCCGCCTTGACTCGAACGTCCATGCGAGGGTGCGTGAACAGAGATGCGAGTGCATCTCTCCCAGGGTTGCCATGCGCGCACAGCTTGTCGAACGTCGCGTTCACCTGTTTGGCGTGTTTGTTTCCAGTCTTCGCGTTCCCTTGCCAGATCGCATCGGTCTGGGCAGCAGCATGTCGGGCGAATGCCTCTACCAGTTTGTCGAGGTTCACTTCCGCACTCCCCAAATTCCCTTCAGGGCATTTTCGATGGCCTGCAATCCGAATTGGCGTTGGGCCTCATAGGATTGAGACGATGACGCTCCGGGGGCTGAAAAGACGAAGGGCCCAGAATCGGTGAGGTTTCCCTCTCGATTCCAGGCCCTTCTCTTCGCGAGGAACGAACGCTCGCCTACGCCGTCACCGCCACCTTGGGCTCAGGCTGCAGTTTGAGCGCGTCGCCCTCCACATCGAACCGAGCGACGCCACCGTTCTTCAGCTCGCCGAACAGCAGCGCCTCGGCCAGCGGCTTCTTCAGGACGTTGTCCACCAGCCGCGCCATGGGCCGTGCGCCGAAGGCCGGATCGTACCCGTGCTCGGCCAGCCAGGCCTTCGCTCGCGGCGTCAGCTCCAGCTTCACGTTCTTCTCCACCAGCATCTTCTGGAGCAGGCCCACTTCCTTGTCCACCACCTTGAGGATGACCTCCGGCGACAGACCGCTGAAGAGGATCCACCCGTCCAGCCGGTTGCGGAACTCCGGCGTGAACGTGTTCTCGATGGCCCTCTTCGCCCGCTTCCCATCCGCCGGCGCCTGCACATCCCCGAAGCCGATGGACTTCGTGCTCATCTCCCGCGCTCCCGCGTTTGTCGTCAGGATCAGGATGATGTTCCGGAAGTCCGCCTTCCGGCCGTTGTTGTCCGTCAACGTCGCGTGGTCCATCACCTGCAACAGGATGTTGAACAGGTCCGGGTGCGCCTTCTCGATTTCGTCCAGCACCAGCACCGCGTACGGGTGCTTGCGGATCGCATCCGTCAGCAGGCCGCCCTGGTCGAAGCCCACGTACCCCGGAGGCGCGCCGATGAGCCGGCTCACCGTGTGCTTCTCCGAGTACTCGCTCATGTCGAAGCGCAGGAACTCCACCCCCAGCACCGCCGCCAGTTGCTTCGCCAGCTCCGTCTTGCCCACGCCCGTCGGGCCCGAGAACAGGAAGCTGCCGATCGGCTTCTCCGGTGAACGCAGGCCTGAGCGCGCCAGCTTGATCGTGCTCGTCAGGTTCTTGATGGCCTCGTCCTGGCCGAAGATGACGCCCTGCAGCTCCTTCTCCAGGTTCTGCAACTGCACGCCTTCCTGAGCCGACACGCTCTTGGCAGGGATGCGCGCCATCTTCGCCACCACGTTCTCCACGTCCGCCATCGTCACCTTGCCGGTGCGCTGGCCCTCGGGCTTCAGCTTCTCCGCCGCGCCCGTCTCATCAATCACGTCGATCGCCTTGTCCGGCAGGAACCGATCATTGATGTGTTTGGCCGACAGCTCCGCCGCCGCGCGGATGGCGTCCGTGTCGTACGTCACCCCGTGGTGCGCCTCGTAGCGGCTCTTCAGCCCCTCGAGGATCTTCACCGTGTCCTCCACCGAAGGCTCCGGCACTTCAATCTTCTGGAAGCGCCGCGACAGTGCCCTGTCCCGCTCGAACGACGCCTTGAACTCCTGGTACGTCGTCGAGCCGATGCACCGCAGCCGCCCGTTGGCCAGCGCCGGCTTCAGGATGTTGCTCGCATCCATCGAGCCGCCGCTCGTGGCCCCCGCGCCGACGATGGTGTGGATCTCGTCGATGAAGAGGATGGCGTTGGGGTGATCCTGCAGCTCCTTCAGCACGCCCTTGAGCCGCTCCTCGAACTGGCCGCGGAACTTCGTGCCCGCCAGCAGCGCGCCCATGTCCAGCGAGTACACCGTGGCGCCCTTCAGCACGTCCGGCACCTTGCCCTCGGTGATGTGCAGCGCCAGGCCCTCGGCGATCGCCGTCTTGCCCACGCCCGTCTCGCCCACGTACAGCGGGTTGTTCTTCCGCCGCCGGCACAGCACCTGGATCGTCCGCTCCAGCTCCTTCTCGCGGCCAATCAGCGGATCAATCCGTCCCGCCTTGGCCTCCTTGTTCAGCTCGGTGGTGTACGCCTCCAACGGGCTCTTGCGCGGAGACTCACCGTCGTCGTCGTCGCCGACCGGCACGCTCTTGTGCTCACCCCCCTCGGACGAGCCGCCTTCATTGTCCTTGGTGATGCCGTGCGAGATGTAGTTCAGCAAGTCCAACCGGGTGACGCCCTCCTGCTGAAGCAGGTAGAGCGCGTGGCTCTCCTCCTCGCGGAAGATGGCCACCAGCACGTCTCCGCCGTCGATGGTCTTCTGCTCGGCGGACAGCGCGTGCATCGCGGCGCGGTGCAGCACGCGCTCCACGCCGATGGTCTGCTGGGGCTCGGCCTCCGCGTCCTCGGGCAGGCGCTCGACCGTCTCCTCCAGGAAGGTCTCCAACCGCTCCTGGAGGCGCTTGACGTTGGCCCCACACGCCTTGAGCACCTCGCGTGTCCGCGTGTCCTTCGTCAACGCCAGCAGCAGGTGCTCCAGCGTCAGGTACTCGTGCCGCATCTTCCGCGCCTCTTCGAGCGCATTGCGGAAGCTCGTCTGCAACTCCTTGGCAATCAGCGGTCCAGCCACGGTTCAACCTTCCTCTGGTTCCATCGAGAGACGCAGCGGGAACCCATTGTCCTTCGCCGCAGCCTCCACAATCTTGATCTTCGTCTCGGCCACTTCATACGTATAAACGCCGGCCACTCCGATGCCGTTGTAATGAACGTGGAGCATGATCTGCACGGCATCCGTCTCGGACTTGTGGAAGACCTCCTTGAGTACGGCCACCACGAACTCTCGCGTGGTGTAGTTGTCGTTGTGCAGGAGCACCTTGTAGAGCGTCGGCTTCTTGAGCTTCTTCTCCGGCTTGGTCTCTGTGACGACGTTCTCGTCGTTTTCGAACTTCTGGGCCATGGGCTCTCTCTCAGATGCTGAAGCGGGGCGAGCGCTTCAGCCCTCCTCCTTGAAACCTGTCTCCGCCTGCCACCGAGGCAGGCCCGCGCGGACGGCCGACTGCTCCTGGAGCAGGAAGGCACGCACAGCCCGGTCGAGTCCAGGGTGAAGGAGCAGGTGCGCGCTGTAGGTAAGCCGGGGCTCGAACCCCCGCGTCAATTTGTGCTCCCCTCCCGCGCCGGGCTCGAAGCGCTTGAGGCCCAGGCGGATGGCTTCCTGGAGGGGGTGGTAGAGGCAGACGTTGAAGTGCAGGAAGGCATGCTCCTCGAAGCAGCCCCAGTAGCGTCCGTAGAGGACGTCCGGGCCGGTGAAGTTGAACGCTCCAGCGATGCGTTGTCCTCCCCGACGGGCTTCCACGAGCTCGCAGCGGTGCCGGAAGCGAGCCAGCATCCGAGCGAAGAAGGCCGGGGTGAGGAAGCGCCGCCCCCACGGATACTTATCCACCGTGGAGGCGTACAGCCGGAAGAGCTCGTCCGGATCCAACTCCGCCAACTCCTCGCTGCGCAGCGTGCGCACGGTGATGCCCTGGCGCTCCGGAGTGCGCAGCTCGCGCCGCAGCTGGATGCGCCGCTTGGAGTGGAAGCGAGCGAGGAAGTCCTCCCACGTGCTGTAGCCGGGGTTGGTCCACTGGTACTGCACGCCGATGCGCAGCGCGAACCCCGCGGCCTCCAGGCCCGCGGCCTCGTCCTCGGTGTGGAAGAGGACGTGAATGCCCGAGACGCCCTCGGCGCGGGCGTACTCCAGGGCGGCGGCGTACAGCTCCGCCTCGCGAGCGGACCGGTCCTCTCCGGGCGCCACGAGGACGCGGCGGCCCATGGCCGGGGTGAAGGGCACGGCCAGCACGAGCTTCGGGTAGTAGCGCAGCCCCACGCGTCCGGCGGCCGTGGCCCACGAGCCATCGAAGACGAACTCGCCGTCACTGTCGTCCCGCAGGTACGCGGGCGCGGCGGCCACCAGGCGCGCTCCCCGCCACAGCGTCAGGTGCCGCGGGTGCCAGCCCCGCTCGGGCACGGCACAGCCACTCTCCTCCAGCGCCGCCAGGAACTCCCACTCCAGGAAAGGCACCGCCGCTTCGTCGAGCAACGCATCCCAGGCCCCTCGAGGGAGCTCGGTGATGGAGCGATAGACGCGCAGCGTCAGAGGGAGCGAGCTGGACATCGGGCGGGCCGGGTCGAAGCCGAGCCTATAACGGCCCGGTCGGGTACTCGCCAGGGACGGCTCCGGCCACCTACCAGCGCAGGTAGAGCCGGTAGCCCTCCGAGGTCCGCTCCTCCACCGTGACGATGGGTTTGACGTGGGCCCGCTCCAGGCCAACTTCCAGGGCGCCCGCGAGGAACTCCGGGCGGTTGTAGATGTCGCCGAAGTAGATGCGCCGGGCCGTCTCGCCGGCCGGCATGATGCGGACTTCCATCTCTCCGCGGCCCATCATCGCGCAGTAGCGGGGCAGCCGCTCCACCACGCGGGCGGGGCCAATCATCGGCATGGCCACCGCCACCACCTTGCCCACCAGCGTTTCCAGGAAGCCGTCCACCAGCTTGCGGCCCAGGAGCCGGTACGCCTCGTCATCACTGAGGTTTCCGTAGACTTCCTGGCGGGCCGCGTTGACGCAGCGCTGGTAGGTGAGCACCGAGTAGCTCACCTCGGGCTTTTTGATGTCATAGCCGTAGGACAGGAGCCGTTCGGCCAGCTTCCCCTGGGCCTTGAGGCCTCGCACGAAGAGCCCCTCCATCACGCTGACCGGGATGCGCGGCAGCGATCGGGGCTCGATCGGAGGGCGGGTGGGAAGCTTCGTCTCCATGTGTGAAAGTCCTCGGACGGGCTGTCATACACCGATCTTTGCGCCTCGCACTACATTCGGATCCGGGATGTGGCCCACTGGACCGAGCCATTCCCGGAAAAGGGGTGGCAGGGGACGGCCCGTTTGCTTCCTTGGGCTCCGGGTTGCTATGGGGCCGCGATCGCCTTAGGAGAAGAGGGATAGGAGATTCCGAATGTCGGTGAACATCCAGCTCGAGTGGACCCCGAACCCCAGCACCCTGAAGTACGTGGTGGACCGGCGCCTGCTCTCCAGCGGCGCGGTGAACTTCACCCACCGCGACGACGCACAGAAGAAGTCCCCGCTGGCCACCAAGCTGATGGACGTCAAGGGCGTCACGGCGGTGATGGTGGGCCTCAACTTCGTCACCGTGACGAAGGGCGATGAGGGCGAGTGGGACGAGCTCAATGACGCGGTGATGGCCACGCTGGACTCGCACCTGGGGGCCAACGAGCCCGTGGTGGACGAGGAGGCGGTGGCGGCGGCTCGTGCGGCGGTGGCCAGCAGCTCGGATGCGGGCTCGGTGGAACAGCGGATCCGCGACATCCTGGATACGGAGATCCGCCCGGCGGTGGCGCAGGACGGCGGGGACATCACCCTGGACCGGTTCGACGGCGGCATCGTCTACCTGCACATGCAGGGCTCGTGCGCGGGCTGCCCGTCCTCCACGGCGACGCTGAAGATGGGCATTGAAGGGCGCCTGCGGGAGCTCATCCCCGAGGTGACCGAGGTGGTGTCCGTCTGAGGCGCAACGTCAAGGCCCCGCAGGTCCGGCGCGAGCTGCTGCCGGACCAGTCGCCGGCGCTCCTGCGCGAGCTGCACCTGCTCACGCGCGAGGGGAACCTCAACGCGGATGCCCTGCGCAAGCTCAAGCAGGTCAACCACCTCATGGGCCTGCTGCGGCCAGCGATGGAGGACATCCTCGCGCGGCATCCCTCGCCCGTGGTGGTGGATGCGGGCAGTGGCAACGCGTACCTGGGTTTCATCCTCTATGAGCTGTTCCTCAAGGACGCGGCGCCCGACAAGGACGCGCCGGCCGGGACGCTGCTATCCATCGAGGGTCGTCCGGAGCTGACCGATCGGGCCCGGGAGCGCGCCCAGCGCCTGGGCTTCACGCGGATGCAGTTCCAGACGGCGCACCTGGAGGCGGCCACCTGGCCGGAGCGCATCCACCTGCTGACGGCACTGCACGCGTGCGACACGGCGACGGATGACGCGCTGGCGGCGGCCATCCAACACGGAGCGGACCATGTGGCGGTGGTGCCGTGCTGCCAGGCGGAGGTCGCCGCGCAGCTCAAGGGCAAGCGGCCCGAGGTGGACACCTCATTGGGGATGCTCTTCCAGCACCCGTGGCACCGGCGCGAGTTCGGCTCGCACCTCACCAATGTCATCCGCGCCATGACGCTGGAGGCCTTCGGCTACCAGGTGACGGTGACGGAGCTGACGGGGTGGGAGCACTCGCTGAAGAACGAGCTCATCCTCGGCCGCCGCGTGCACAAGGAGAGCCGCCCGGCGCGGGCGAAGCTGGAGGCGTTGCTGGGCTCCTTCGGGGTGCAGCCCAAGCTGACGCGGCTGCTGGGCGTGGAGCCCGCGGGCGCTACCCGTACGTCTCCCGTTTGATGCGCTTGTCCTCCACTCCCACGGTGTGGAGGTGGCCCAGCACCGTCTCCATGAAGCGGGGCGTGGCGGGCGTGCGCGTCTCCAGGGCCTTCTTGCGTTCCCACGGGCTGATGGCCGGGCCGCATGCGTAGACCAGGCACGTAGGCCGGTCCGGGATGAGCTCCTCCAGGAGGGCCTGGCTGATGCGCCCCTTGCGCACCTTCGGGCCGAACCGCGACTCGTCCGTCTCCCGGGTGAGGGTGTGAAACACGCGGACGGTGTCCGGGTTCGCGGCCTCCAGCTTGTCCAACTCCTCGCGGAAGAGCATGTCCGTCCAGGTCTTGTTGGAGCAGAGCACGGTGTGGCGCAGCTTCAGCCCGCGGTGCAGCGCGTCCTTGAGGATGGCGAAGTTGGGCACGGCCCCCGAGCCCGCGACGATGTGGACCAGATGGTCCGTGCGCTCCTGCACGTCGTCCGGCAGGTGGTAGGGGCCCATGAAACCCTGGACCTTGATGCGAGCGCCTTTCAGCCGGCCGTGGATGAGGTAGGGCGCCAGCAGCGCCGGGTACTTCGTAATTCCAGCGATGAACTCCTCGTCCTTCACGGTGATGGCCACCTGGGACTCGTGGGGCGCCGAGGACATCGAGTAGGAGCGGAACAGCTCCCGGCGGCCCTTCTGCTCCTGCAGGAATCCGGTGAGGCAGCGCAGGGCGGGGAACTGGTGCGGGTCGATGTTGATGAACTGGCCGGCCTTGTACTCCACCGGCGCGCCCCCGAAGTCCAGGAGGAGGCTGGCGGTGTCGTGCGTCTCCTGCCGCACCTCGGTGACGGTGACTTCGTAGTCCAGGGGCTTCTTGCGGACAGGGGTGACGGTGGGGGCGGCGGTGCTCATGGGCCCTCCCCTTAACGCAAAAGCAGGGCGTTCGCCGATAGGGATTGCGGCCTCGGGCCGGGCGCCCACAATGGGCCGCGCGTGACGAGCATTCCAAAGAAGGAGCAGGTCTTCGCCGTAGCCCCTCCCGGGCTGGAACCCGCGCTGGAGGCGGAGGCTGCGGCCCTGGGCCTGGCGCCCCGGCGCGTGGAGGGCGGTGTGGAGTTGGAAGGCCCCACCGGGCTGCACCAGGAGGCCAACCTCCGCTTGCGCACCGCCAGCCGGGTGCTGCTGCGCCTGGGCACCTTCCGCGCCCCGGACGTGGGTGCCCTGACACGCGGGCTCGGGGAACTGGACCTGTCGAGCGTGTGGAATGGCCAGGAGACGCCCAGGCTCTCCGTGGCGGCGCACGATTCGCGGGTGCCGACGAACGCGGTGCCGTCTGCGGCGGCGCGGGCCTGGCGGCTCTCCAGTGTGGGGAAGGCGGGCCCGCTGGACGAGGAGGAGGAGAGCGAAGGCCTTACGCTCCTGCTCCGGCTCGAGGGCGTGGAGTGCACCGTGAGCGCGGACACCAGCGGAGCGTCCCTCCATCGGCGCGGCTACCGGCAGGAGATCGGCCGGGCCCCGCTACGGGAGACGCTGGCAGCGGGCATCCTGGAGCTCGCGGGCTATGACGGGGTGGAGCCGCTGGTGGATCCGATGTGCGGTTCGGGCACGTTCCTCATCGAGGGGGCGTGGAAGTCCATGCGCCGGGCGCCGGGCCTGGAGCGCACCTTCGCCTTCGAGCACTTCCCCCGCTTCGATGCGGCGGCCTGGGATCAGCGCCGGGCCCGCGCCCGGGCGGAGTCGCTGACGGCCCCCCGGGGCTCCTTCCATGGCTTTGACATCAACGCGGGGGCACTGGGCACGGCCCGGCGCAACGCGAGGCGGGCCGGGTTGACGCTGGCGCTGGAGCGGCGGGACGTGAAGACGCTCGATGCACCCGTGCCGGGATTGGGGCTGGTGGTGGCCAACCCGCCCTATGGAAAGAGGGTGGGGGAGGGCGGTGAACTCCCCGCGCTCTACCGGGCGTTGGGGGCCACCCTGCGCCGGTCCTTCCAGGGCTGGCGTGTGGCGCTGCTCGTCCCCGACGACGAGGCGCTCATCCGCGAGCTGGGACTCAAGGAGATCAAGAGCTTGCGAGTGCGGAACGGTGGCCTGAGGTGTCGGCTCCTCATGGCTTCTCACTTTTTGTAAGACAGCACGCAACTCCTTCGCACATGGTCCGATAATGTGGGTCATACCCCGTCGTTTCCGACATTGTGGTCGGAGAGGAGCTGCCCATGCTGTCGTCCATCTCCCCTCGCGTTGGTTCGAACCCGATTCAGTCTCTGGGCTCGCGAGGCCAGGCTCCCAAGGGAGAGGCAAAGGCCGGCGCGGCGAAGGGGTTGGATTCGAAGGACGCCGAGTCCCTGCAGAAGGTGCTGGGCTCGCTGGAGCAGATCCTCGAGCAGCTCGTGCAGAAGCTGAGCGGTGGGAAGGTCAACTCGCTGGGCGGTTCGGAGTCGGGCGGCTCGTCGGGTTCCGGCTCGGGTTCGGCCAAGGCCGTGGGCGGCTCGTCGGGGTGCTCCAAGAAGGACAGCTTCACCCCCAGCAGCCAGAAGGCGGCACCGAGTGGACTGCCCTCGCTGGATGGTTCCAGTGGCCCGGCCAAGGCTTCGAAGGCCAACTCCTCGAACGAGACGGGCGGGGACATGGTCGCGGGCATCAAGGTCACGGATCCGCGGCTGCGCGACGCGCTCGAGAAGATCGCCAGCCACCCGGATGGGGCCAAGCTGCTCGCGGCGGCCAAGGCCAACGGGCTGAACAGCATCTCCGCCGACTCCGGCCTGAACCCGGACGGGGGCTCCGGCACCGAGGGCCTGACGACCTGGGGCAACGGGAGCACGCGCATCGACATCGCGGATCCCAGCAGCCCTGATCTGATCCACACGTTGGCTCACGAGCTGGGCCACGCTGCCACGACGGGCGATGGTGACTCGCAGCTGGAGGAGAAGACGGTCGACGCGCTGGGCGAGCGCATCCAGCGGGATCTGACCGGGAAGGCCTCCGGCTTCAACCTCGACGTGGGGGCCTACGGCAACCTGGCCGGGGACAACGGCATCTACAGCAGCCTGAGCTCGCTCGGCATCGAGATCTAACGCACGGCCCCGCGCCGTCAGCTGTCCAGGGATTCGGGCAGCTTGAGCTCGAAGCGCGCTCCGCCTCCGGGGCGCTCACTCACGCCCACGGTGCCGCCGTGCGCCAGGGCCACGCGCCGCACCACGGCCAGGCCCAGCCCGGCCCCCGTGGCGCGGCTGGTGAAGAAGGGCTCGAAGACACGCTGCGAGTCCACGCCCGACAGACCCGCGCCCTGATCCTCCACCACGACGGAGACGCCGCCGGGCACGCGCGCCAGCACCAGCCGCACCTTGCCTCCCAAGGGGGAGGAGCGGAGCGCGTAGCGCAGCAGGTTGGACATCGCCAGTTGCACCAACGTCTCGTCCGCTTGGACCAGGGGCAGCTCTGGCTCCTCGAGGATTTCGACCTGGGCCTGGGTGGCCTCCGAGACGGGTTGCAGGCTCTCCACCGAGCGCCGCGCCACCTCTCCCACGTGCAGGGGCCGAGGGCGCAGCTCGAAGGGGCGGACCACGTCCAGTAGATCCCGGACGATGTCCTCGAGCCGGGTCACTTCCTCCTCCAGCATGGACACCGCGCTGGCGCCGATGGAGCTGAGCCGCGGCTCGCGCTTGAGCACCGTGGCCACATTGAGGATCGCGCCCAGAGGGTTGCGCACCTCGTGGGCAACCACACCCGCGGCCTCGCCCAGCACCGTGAGCCGCTCCTGCTCCACCCGATCGGACTGGAGCCGGGAGACCTCGGCCAGGCGGTGCGCCGCCTCGTGGTGGTGACGCACGTTCTCCAACGCGCTGCCAATGATGCTGGCGAACAGCTCCAGCGTGCTCGCGCTCGCGGGAGTCAACGCCTGGCCGTGCACCGCGAGGATGCCGTAGGCCGTGCCTCCAATGAAGATGGGCGCGTCCAGGGAGCGCGTGTTGGGGAAGGTGCGCCAGAGGAACTCGGCCAGCTCCGAGTCGCGGAACTGCTCCAGCGTGGGGTGGATGTCCTGGGCGTAGGACGCCTTGCGCTCCGTGAGCACGGCCTCCATGTGGGGCAGGCTGCCACGGGGGAGGCGCACCTCCTGGAGGGGGCGGCCATAGTGCTTCTCGCTGAAGGCGAGGACCACCGGATCCTGCCGCACGGCGGAGTTGACGAACGCGTCACCGTCCAGTCGCAGCACCGAGGCGTGGAAGCCCTGCTGGTGGATGGCCTCCACCGCCATCTCCAGCACGGACCGCTCGTCCCGGCAGCGCATCATCTTCGCCGCGGTGCTCACCAGCGTCTCGGTGAGGCGGCGCACGCTGTCCTCCCGCTCCATGTCGAGCACCACCACCAGGTGCTCGTCCGGCCGGGGACCGGGGGTGGCCTGGAAGTGGCACATGCGCTCCCGCCCGTTCGCGCTCCGCAGGCGCAGCCAGAATCCTGAGTCGGGCATCCGCTCGCCGGGGGCTCGCGTCTCGTAGAGAGGCCCCAGCCAGGGGTGCTCCTGTGGCATGAACTGGCGGATGAACTCCGCCATGGAGAGCTGCGACAGCTCCTCCGTGGCGGCGCCCAGCAGGGCCGTCAGCGCGGGGTTGGCGTACACCACTCGCTCGGCGCGCACGATGGCCACCGGGATGGGGAGACCCTCGAGTGGCTGGTACTCGGAGGCGCCGGACACGGGCCCAATCCTGAAGGGCCCGCGCTCGGGGCGCAAGCGTGCCGCGCGATACGCTCGAGGGCTGTGCGCCGTCCTCAGACCTTGGGGGCGTGGCTGCGCACGTACTCCTGGAGGAAGGTTTTCTCCTCCGCGCGCAGGCCCGCGAGGCCCAGCCCGTAGCCCTGGGGCTGCTTCCCGTCATCCAGCGCGTGCTCCCAGATGACGGCGCAGCGCAGCTCGATGGAGCGAGACGGCTGCTCGAAGTGCAGCCGCAGGTTCACCTTCGTGCCCAGCTTCAGGGGCCGGCGGGTGGTGATGAAGAGCCCGCCCGAGGCCAGGTTGATCAGCCGGTGATCGGTGAACATGCCCAGGTTGCGATCGGTGACGTGGATGTCCGCGTGCACCTGATCGTTGAGGGTGCGCACCGACAAGCCGACGAACTCCTCGCTCGAGTAGGTCGGCGCGGCCACGTGCTTGCGGACGGCCGTCGCCACGGCAGCGGCGGGCTGGAAGGGCGCCGTGGAGCCGGGGGGTGGAACACCGCGGGCGACGGGTGCCACGGGCGCAGGGCCCTTCACCGGCACGGGTGTGCCGCGGACCGGGGTGCCCTGGGCGAGCACCGGCACGGGCGTACCGCGGACCGGGGTGCCCTGGGCGGGGCGCGTCTCCGACTCACGCATCTTCTGTGAGAGGAAGTCGAACATCTCCTGCGAGGCCCTGCGCAGCTCCTGCGAGGTGTCCGGCTGCAGGTGCTCTGGCGAGAAGCGCTTGGCCATGCGGAAGAAGGCCAGGCGCAGCTCATCCAGGGAGGCGCCCGGCTTCACTCCGAAGACTTCATTCGGAGTCTTGAGCGCCTGCAGTTCCCGGAGCCGGGAGCGGATCTGCTCGGCCTGCTGCTTGTCGGCGCCAGCCACGGGCCTGGCGGCGGCGACGAGATCCCTCACCTCCTCGAAGTCCGCGAGGGGGATCCACGTGTTGCCGTCCCGCGAGGCGCGGGTGACGGCCTTCAAGCGCCCCGAGCCGATCAAGTCCCGCATCGCCTGGAGGGTGAGGGGGCCGAGGACACGGCCGGCGGTATCGCCAATCCAGTAGTTCGCCATGGGGAGGCCTCCTACTGAGCAAGGGCTTGGCGTACGGCCGAGGCGATCTCCAAGGGGTGGAAGGGCTTGCCCACGAAGCCCACCGCGCCGGCGGCCAGGGCCTGCTCCACCACGGGCTCGGCATCCATGCTGCTGATGACGAGCACCCGCGTACGGGGGGACGTCTTCTTCATCGCCGCGAGCACCTCCAGGCCGCTGCGGCGGGGCATGAACAGGTCCAGGAACATCAGCGCGGGCTGCTCGCGCTCGGCGATGGCGAGGCCTTCCTCGCCGTCCGAGGCCTCGAGCAACCTCAGCTCGATGCCGGTTTCCGCCAGGGTGTCTTTGAGGATGCGCCGCACGAAGTTGTCATCGTCCACGAGGAGGAGGGTCGGAGCGTCGGACATGGCCCCATGATAACCAGGAGAACCCGGCCTTCGCCCAGCGGGGTGAGCGCACGGCGGCGCGCTTTTGCGATATGGAACGTTCCATGCCCATCGACCAGGCGTTGACCCGTTTCGAGTCTCAGAAGAACGCGTACTTGGAGGATCTGAAGACCCTGGTACGCATCCCGAGTGTTTCCTTTTCGGGGTTTGATCCGGCCCAGGTGCGCAGGAGTGCCGAAGCCACCGCGAAGCTGCTCAAGGACCGTGGTTTTGAAAATGTGCAGCTCCTCGAAATCGAGGGAGCGCATCCGTACGTGTTCGGCGAAGTGCTGAAAGCGCCGGGCAAGCCCACGCTGCTGTTGTACGCGCACCACGACGTGCAGCCGCCGGGGGATGCGGGGGCGTGGAAGAGCGCGCCGTTCGAGCCGGAGTTGCGAGACGGGCGGCTCTACGGCCGCGGCGCGGCGGACGACAAGGCGGGGATTGTTGTGCACACGTCGGCGGTGGACGCATGGCTCAAGGGTGTGGGTTCACTACCACTCAACGTGAAGGTGATCATCGAGGGCGAGGAGGAGGTGGGCAGCGATCACCTCACGGCGTTCCTGCAGAAGCACAAGGACCTGATGAAGGCGGACGCCATCGTGCTGACGGACACGTCGAACTTCGACGTGGGGTTGCCGTCGATCACCACGGCGCTGCGCGGGCTGGTGACGATCGAAGTCGAGGTGCGGGCGCTGAAGCAGGCGGTGCACTCGGGGATGTGGGGTGGGCCGATTCCGGATCCGGTGATGGGGCTGTGCCGGATGCTGGCGACGCTGACGAACCCGGACGGGACGATTGCCATCCCGGGTGTGCTGGACAAGGTGAAGCCGCTGACGGAGGCGGAGAAGCAGAGCATCCAGTCGCTGCCGGGGGACGACGCGTACTTCCGTCAGCAGGTGGGGTTGCTGCAGGGGGTGCAGATGATGGGAGGGGGGCGGCACCCGTGGGAGACGAACTGGCGGCAGCCGTCCATCTCGATCAACGCGATCCAGGCGAGCAGCCGGAAGGACGCGCGTAACATTGTCTGTGATTCGGCATGGTCGCGGGTGGGGATCCGGGTGGTGCCGGACATGGACGCGGCGGACGTGCAGAAGAAGCTGGTGGAGCACCTGAAGAAGGTGACGCCGTGGGGGCTGGAGCTGAACATCAAGCAGGATGCGCCCTCGGGCTGGTGGTACACGGACTCGGGGCACCCGGCGTTCCAGGCGGCGTTCCGCGCGTTGAAGAAGGGCTACGGGAAGGACGCGGTGACGATTGGGTGCGGTGGCTCGATTCCGTTCGTGGAGCCGTTCGCGAAGGAGCTGGGCGGAGTGCCTGCGCTGTTGATTGGCGTGGAGGATCCGTACACCAACGCGCACTCGGAGAACGAGAGCCTGCACGTGGGTGACTGGGAGAAGGCGATCCGCGCGGCCATCCACCTGTACGAGGAGCTGGCGCAGACGCTGGGGCGCTGAGCCCGGGAGTGCTTCACTCTGGGACGGCGTGCCCGAAGAAGTAGCGCGCGCCGTCCTGGTAGCGCTCCGACTCGTGACTCTCGAGGAAGCGCTCCACGATCTTCGCCGCGTCTCCTGGCTGGATGACGCGGTCACGGTAGAACGCCGAGCAGTCGATCCCAGTCGACGCTTCGAACTTGCGGCGCAGCGTGAATGGGAATTGCTGCCCCCTCAGCTCGAGGAGGAGGCGTTCGGCGAGCCGTACCACGCCGAACCGCTCTCCTCGGAGGAGCAGCACCCTATCGGTTCCGAACTTCTCGGTGCGCTCGTGATAACGCCGCGTCACCGCGTCGAGATACTCCTTGAGCGAGGCGAAGGAGTCGGGGCGGCTGAGAGGCCCCGGCTTGGGTTCGAGCAGCCAGGAGAGGTGGATGGGCAGGATGGCCGCGTCCTCGAACTCCGCCACCTGCTTGTAGGCCCGGAGCAGGAGTGGAACGTCCGCGAGCAGACCGCGTGACTGCACAACGTCACTGAAGTCCAGCGTGGCCTCGAAGCTGTCCGTCGCATCGAGCATCAGGGCGACATCATTGATGATCGAGGAGGGCGCGGCATCTCCCAGGAGCGTGCCGCACAGCCCCTCGAGGATGGGAGAAGGCGCCTCGTCATAGATGCGTACCAGATGAGCCGTGGGAGCAAAGTCCCCCTTCCGGGCCGCGGCCTGGATGGCCGCCCACCGCAGCCATGGGTCAGCGCTGAGTTCGTCCGGTGCCACCCCAGCCACCGGCTCGGGGCAACCGAAGTACCCTTTCCCTTGCCAGTCGATCCCCTGCTCCTCGAATTCGCTCGTCACCAGTCGCCGCCTCGTGAACGCGTGGTCCTTCTATTTGCTGATCCTCAACTGCAGCGGCCCGAACCGGCCGTCCAGTCCCCTGCAATAAGCACAGAGACTGCCATGGGCCTGGAGATTGCCCACATTGGCCGGGCACGCCCCCGCTCCCTTGGGAACCAGGTGATTCACCTGACGCTCGTCCTGGATCTCTTTCTGGGAGGGGGCGTAGCCCAGATGCCGTGTCAGACTGTTGCGGACGACGCTCTCCTTCGGGATCCGGAGGCGCCTCTGCACGGCCTTACGCTGTGCATTCCATTCGGAGATGACCGTGTTGTACTCGGCATCGGTGACGGGGCGGAAGAAGCGGCTGCATGGATTGTAGGGGATCACGTGAGTGACCCCAGCACATGTACAGCCTCGAGCCACCCGGTTCCCAACGTCCGCCATGAGCGTGTTGTACGTTCCGGCATGTGCAGCGGCGGTGGGCGGGGTCTTGAAGTCGACGGTCCTGTACCAGTCGTCCATGCTCATCGGGAATCCCGCCGAGTGGCCGGGGTTGACGCCGCAGCAGGGACACGGCAGTGCAGGCGCATCGATCTCGATGGGATTGGACTCGACCCTGTACTTCGGTGACGGATCGTTGCGCTTCGGGTCGTCCGCGATGAGCTCCCCGTCGACATAGGCCGCCGCGAGAAAGATGTTCTTGTTGTAGCCCGACTTGTGTTGCGCATGGACACCGGAGAGCTCCAACTCTCCCGTGGCGACCCCGTTCACATCCGTGAGGCAGGTGATAGGAGTGTCGGGGTTGACGTGTTTCCACACGTCCGGAAGCGTCGTCGCGTTGTCCTCGTGGGCGACCAGGCGGAAGTGGAGCCGGATCCCCTGGAGCTTCTCGCTGAGATGGGCGCTGGCCTTGTACTTGGGACCCTTCTCGGGGTTCAGCGGCGCTGCGGGCTCGTTGACCTTCTGCTTGTAGCCCGCTGTGTCCGGCGTCACCTTGGTGAGCTTCACGACGGTGAAGCGCGCCCAGTCTCCGTTGCGCTTGATCTCCTTGGCGAGCCCGCCCGCGCCCCGGTCGAGTCCCACGTCGACGCGAGCGTGGCGAAGCGCCTTGCCCGCGGTGGAGCCCTGCACCCAGAGCGTCACGTCGCCGGCATTGAAACGGGCTTGATCGAGCGCGATCTCCGCCGCCCCGCCCCCGCCGGCCGCAGCCTGGCAGAGCTCCACGCCTCCGCTGTCCGCATGGACCTTGACCATGACCTTGTAGTCGGCGCCGCCCACGCTCCACAGCTTGTCGTCGGGCTTCTTCACGACCACCTTCGCGCGGCCGAAGTTGCCCCCGTCCTGTGCGTGAAGCAGCCTGCCGAGCTTCACCTTGTCGGTGTCCGAGATGACGGACTCCGCATGGGGCTTGGCCGCCGCGAGGGTGTACGGCTCCAGACCGAGCTGCACGACGATGATCTTCTGGGTGACCTTCTCCGTGACGCGGAAGCCAGGGCCTACCGCCTTCTCGGGTGTGAGCGTCAACTCCACCTCACCGGCGGTCTTGCCCTTGAGGTAGAGCTTTTTCTTCTCGGGGCCCGTGAGCTCCTGGTACGTGAGCGCCTTCAGCGGGTCATGCAGGTCCTTGCCCTTGTCGTCGAGGTAGATCTCGACGCCGGGCGAGGCGGTGAAGAACGCGCCCTTCTGGAATGGCTGCCCCTTGATGGTCTCCTGAAGGCTGAGCTCCACGCGCGTCAAGTCGGTGAGGACCTTCGTCTCTCCGCCATCCTGGTGGTTGGCCAACTGCTTGTCGAACAGCACGGCCTTGTATTCCAGCTCGATGAGAGGCGTGACGACGTTGACGGGCTTGATCTCGATGGGTTCCTGGACGGGACCCTTGGCTGTGATGCGCGGGTCGGTAGGAGGATCCAGCCGCAAGAGCACCTTGCCCTTCCTGGCTGCGCCTCCCTTCACATAGAGGGGCTTGCCCTCACGGAGCTCGTCCGCTTCGAACGACTTCGCCTCGATCGTGCATGCCTCGTCCCGGTAGAGCTTGGGGTTGCCCTCGACAACCTCCACGTGCCCCTTTCCGCTGTACGCCGACCGCTCGGGCGTCTCCTGCAAGCCCACCTTCAGGACCGCCGCCGCACAGTGGGGTGCGCTCTCCGTGTCATGCCAGCCCACGGCCTTCTCCGGTTGCAAGGTGGGAGTGATCTCGAAGAGCTTGATCAGCTCACCGTGCAGGGCGACGGCAACCTTCGGGGTGTTGTGCGCGTTCGAGGAGATCTCGAGCCGGCCGTCCTTGATGCCGGGCGTGTCGGGCCTGAACTCGAGGCCCACGGTCTTGGATGAGCCCGCGCCGATCGTGAGCTTGGGCTGCGTTTCCTTCACGAACGAGAACGGCGCTTGCACCGCGAGTTCCACCTCCAGGGGTGCGTTGCCGGTGTTCTTGATCTGGAGCTGCTCGGCCTTGCCGAAGCGGCCTTCCTTCACCTCGCTCCAGAGCAGGTCCGCGAACGAGAGCTTCTCGACGGGTGCGCTCCCGGAGGTGACCTCGATCAACGGCTGGGTTGCCTTGCCCGTGAGCTTGACTGGCCACTCGGCCTTGTTCTGGGCATTCGATGTGATCGTCAGCGCCGCGGTCCTGTTCCCGAATGATTTCTTCGGGGCGAAGTGGACGGCGATCGTGGACTCCTGATCCGGCTCGATGACGGGGTACTTCGGCACGAACGAGAAGCAGTCGGCATGCTCCCCGGTCATCTCCAGGTTCTCGACGATGAGAGGCGCCGTGCCGGTGTTCTTCAGGCGGATGTTCTGAGCAGGGGAGGCCGCATCGACGAGCACGTCGCCGAAGTCACCCGGCGCGACAACGTCGATCTGCGGATGGCCCTGGACCACGACATGGATGGAGTCCGAGGCCTGTTGACCGCTCCAGGTGTAGACCAGGTGGATGTCGAGGCCCCCGGGCTTCAGGGCCTTCAAGGTGATCTTGTCACCGGCGATGTTGTCCCAATCGACGATCCGCCCCTGGGTGATCCTCCATTCGAAGGTTCCTCCTGCGGGAGACACGGCGGTCGAATGCAGCACCAGTGTGGAGACTCCCTCGCGAGAGGGCCGCAGGATCAAGGTCGCCCGGGGTGCCTCGAGGATCCGGGCCGTCACCCGGGGCTTCTCGGTCTGGCAAGGCACGACCACTTGCTTCGCGGAGGTGGTGTCCTCCTTGACGGCGGCGGACTCCATGCTTTCGAAGCTCTCGAGGTCCTTGGGCACCTGGTACATGGCGTCTCTCTCTCCAGGCCACGAAAGGGCAGGTCAGCGGCGCTCCGCGCGCGCGCGTGCCACGAGCCGCTCGATCTTGTCCGCGGGACTCAGCTTCGCGTCGTTCAGAAGGGCGCGTGCCCAGTCCTCCGCGGTGTCGAAGCCAGCGCCGAGCAGGAAGGCCACATTGAGGTAGCGGAACAGATCCCTTCGGGCTGTGAAGCCATAGCTGAGGGCCCGGTTGATGAGCTTGTCCACGGTGAAGCGCAGCTCCGCGTCGCCAAGCGACGAGCAGTGGCGAGGCCAATGTTTCTTGAGGCTCGTGGCGAGGTGTTCCTTGTAGGAGTCCAAGGCCTCGTGCTCGAACCGGGCCCGTTGAGCGTCTCGAATGATCAGCACCGTGCCCTCCCGCATGAGCAGGCCCCACAGTGGGAACTGAGCACAAGAGCAAGTGAGGTTCCAACCAGCTTCTTCGCCCTGGCTCGACGTAGGGTGTCCGCGCCCTCTGGCCCGGAGCATGCCAGACTCGAGAGCGCGGATCGCATATCTCCGTGAGGTGGAACATTCTGCAGCGAAGAGACGGGAGCCTTCGGGGCATCCTCGGAGTCGTGGCACTGGTGGCGGTTGTGGGCTGCTGAAGGCGGTGGCCGGGCCTCCGAGCACGAGCCTGGGCCCCTTCAATGGCTCGGTCACCGTGTGTAACCAGGGGACAGTGGGAGGCAGTACCGAGGTCGAGGTGCACGCGACCTGGGAGCAGGGCGGCTCCTCGTCGCCCTCCCTGCCCATCGCGACCCTGTCCATCGGGTTCCTCCCCCCGGGACAGTGCCAGACGCAACCGGTGAGGGGTTGGCTGCGTGGAGTGGCCGCGGGGGTGTACGTCCTGGGCGCTGTGGCAGATCCGGGCCACACCACGCCCGAACTTCAAGAGGACAACAACAGCAAGGTGGACGGGCGCTTCGGCCTGGGCGTGCGGCCGGACTTCGTGGTGACGGAGGTGAGCGGGCCCCCGAGCACGATTCCTGGCTCATTCATCGCGGCCGTGACGGTGTGCAACTCAGGCACTGCGCCAGGGAAGACCCAGGTCGATTTGTACGCCTCTCCCACTCCGGGACTCCTTCCGCCCATGCCAGGCCTCTCGCCCCTGGCTCATGCTCGGCTCGTGGGGAGCATGCCCAGCAATTCCCTCTAAGAGCGCCTAACAAAAGTCAGGATTGAAGGCGACGGAAGAGCATCAGGCAGCAGCCCAGGACGAGGAGGCCGAAGTGGACATCGTCCCGTCGTTCGTCGCGTACGCGCAGGCGGCGCTGCT
>NZ_JAHXBF010000017.1 GCF_020103695.1 Hyalangium versicolor | reverse complement strand
TAGGCGTCGACGTCAGCCGCGAGCAGATGGCCGCCCTTCACCTTGAGCGCTCCAACTTCCATGGTGAGTGGAATTACACCCTCCGGCCAAACTGAAACTTTATTTCTGCGCGGCTCCTTACTTCGAGGGATGCTCGAACGGTGGCAGGGAAGGGCTGATGCTGGCGCAGCGATACCCCGATCAATTTGACGGCATTATCTCGCGGGCGCCTGCCTACAACTTCACCGGTTTGATCCTGGCGTTCAACCGCACCGCCAAGGCCCTTGCTGCACCCGGCGGGGCGTTCACCTCCGGCAAGATCACCACGCTTGTCAGCGCTGTGCGTACCGCTTGTGACGCACAGGACGGCGTCGCGGACGGCGTGGTGTCGAATCCGCAAGCCTGCACCTTCAATCCCGCGACGCTGCGTTGCGCGGGCGGCGCGGACACCGGGGATGCATGCCTGTCCGACGCACAGCTCGCGGTCATCCAGTCCTGGACCACGGACTTCTCGCTCTCGACGGGCCATTTCCTCAATACGGGATGGGCCCTGAGCGGCAACGAGGACGATCCGTTGGCCTGGCCGGGCTGGGTGACGGGCGCCGACAATGATCCCAGCACCTCGGCGCAGTTCGGCTTCCAGCTGGGCCTGGTTCGATTCATGCTCAACAAGGACCCGGCGCTGAACACGCTGGCCTACGACCCGAACGCAAACCCCGGTGCCGTGCTGAGCTTGTCGGCGCTGCTGGATGCGACCGACCCGGAGCTCACTCCGTTCCGTGCCCGCTCTGGCAAGCTGATCCTCTGGCACGGAGAGAACGACTCCGCGATCAGCTATCGCGGCACGGTTCGGTACTACACGCAGGCCGTGGCTGCCGCGGGTGGTCAGGCGAACGCCGACTCGTTCCTGAAGCTCTACCTTGCACCCGGCGTGGACCATTGCGCGGGAGGCCCTGGTGCGGACACCGTCGACCTGTTGGCGGCACTGGATGCGTGGGTGACGGCCGGTACGGCGCCTGGCGACCTGACAGCGACCAAGGCGGATGAACATGGAAACACAGCCCTGAGCCGTCCGCTGTGCCGCTACCCGAACTATCCGCGATACAACGGCAATGGCGATGTGAACGCTGCCTCGAGCTTCACGTGTGCCTCTCCTTGACCTACCGGTTTGAGCATCCTGGCGGAGCAGGTTGGGACCCAATCCATCCCTCCCGCTGCAGTGAAACGGTCGCCGTGTAGCCCGGCTCATCCCGTGCCCCATGCCCGAGCGGACATCAGCACTGGCGTGCTGGTGGTGCCGTAGGCTCACGCCGTGGGAACACACCGAAATCGATCAACAGGCTGATCGTCCGGCCAAGTTCGTCGCTTCCCGCGAGCACCTCGTAGAACCCGTCACCCAGGCCCGAGGCGAAGACCGCGATCTTGTGCTCCCCAATTACGTGCATTCCCCAGCTGCCGCTCGGGCTCTCCTGCGTACCGCTCGGCGCAAGCGTCATCGCCAGTACGTCGGTATAGTAATTGCCCTCCGGCGTTGATTGGGCGAACGCGTCGCGCGCGCTTGCGAACGCGTCGCACGCCTCGGCACTCATGAAGCACGCGAGCCCCGCATCGGCCTCGAAGCTCGACCCCGAGCGCTGCCATTCAACGACGCGCCCAGGCGCGACGTCGAGCCGCGCCGCAGCCACCCGAAGGCCCCAGTCGGGCAGTCGCCCGAGAACGAGCCGCACCGGATAAGAGCCGGGCTCTATCGAGACGTCGATCGGTCCGGCGCTGCTCGAAAGCAATGGATTGGCAGCGACCACTTCACCGGACGGGAGATCGATAGTGCCCACCTCGATCCGGTGAAGGGCAATGCCCGCATGCTTGGTGGCCGCGAAGAGTGCGTCGTAGTCGGGCGGCGGCGCCTTGATGAGCCCGCGCTCCCGAAGCCGCGCAAGCCGCTCTGCCTGCGCTGGATCGGCGCGTTCGCCCAGCCAGCCCGAGGCCAACTCTGCGAGGTGCTCCCGGAGCGAACCGCCGTTCTGGGCGATCCAGCCGTCGCAGCCCTCAGCGTCTATCGCGTCCGCCCAGTGCTCCAGCAGCGTGAGCAGATAGGGCACAACATCGGCCTGCGACTTCGATAGAGCCGCCAGGTGCGACTCCAGCTCTTGTTGCGTTGAGGTTCCCAGACTGAGGGCATACAGGCTGCGACTCTCCTCGAGTGGCAGAGGCGGCAAATCCTGATTGGCGCGGCGGGACTCCACCCAGTGTCTGGCCATCGTGTCGCGCAGCAGGACAGGGCTGGAGAGCACGCGCTCGAAATCCTTGGGCGACCGGAGCGTATCGACTGACAGCAAGGGCCAAGCGGGGAATTCTTCCGGGTACAGACCTTCCCAGTCGAGCGCGCCGGCGAGTCGCCGGTAGCCCTCGGCGAACGCCCGCAGCTGCTCTACATTGGCTTGCGCCTCTGCCGGAACCGGCACTTCCCACTGACGCAGGTCCGAGGGGCTGTCCCCTGTATCATGCAGCGAGACGGTGAGCCTGAGCTGGCCCTCTCTGTCCGCGGCGTCGAACTTCACGCCAATGCGCGCGCCGTCTCGGCTCTTCGCCTCGAGGAACGCGTCATCCATGATCTCACTGAGTTCGCTGACCGAAACGCTCTGCCGAGTCCTCATGAGCGCTTATAGCTTTGCCCGCGTGAGGACGAGGGTCTTTTCTCGAACGCTCATGGAGCCAAGGATGGGAGCAGTGACGAAGGAAACAGGAGAGAGCCGCATGATCCGGAGGCTTCTTCTGGGGGCTGTGCTCCTGCAGATGCCCGTGCTTGCCGATGTGCCCGAGCCCACGCGGGCGGCCTCGGCGGATCTGGATGGAGATGGCAAGCCCGAGTCCATCACGCTCGACGTGAAGGACTCCGCGAAGGGCAGTGCTGCCGTCGCCAACGTCCGCGTCGGCAGCACCGTCACCCTGCTCGCCCGTGCCGAGGTGGGCGCGACGGAGAAGAAGCCTCATCGCGTCTCCGGGAGCAAGGCGGCTCCCCGCGGCGGAGAGATCTGGCTGCTCTTCAAGTCGGAGACGGGCCTGATGGGGTGGGTCCTCGATAGAGGCCTCGGGTTGGAACCCTCCCTCTAAAGCGTGGTTCCATGGACACCCTCCGTCGTTCTAATTCGGCCAGACCACCGGATTGCTGCCAGTGGGATCGGAGTAGACGACCTTGCCGTTGTGAACGGTGTAGAGCACCTTCACGGTGGAGAGGTCCGTTGCGGGGTCCAGCGGGTCAGCCGAGAACACGACGAGGTCGCCCGCGTATTGTTTCTGCAGCGAACCGATGGGGGTGATGCCCGGGCGTGCCGCGTCGCGGTTGTACAGCCACGCGGCGTCGCTGGTGTAGGCCTTGATGGCTTGCAGCCGTGAGATGAGCTGGTTGGTCCGGTTGGTCTGGCACTGCGGGAGCAGGGAGGGCATCCACGATGGCGCCTGGACGCTGCGCGTCGATGCGACCCACACGCTGAACAGCGGAGACGGCGGCGTGACGCTGGTATCCGAGTGCAGGCCCAGGTGGAGACCGGAGGCGGCAGCCCACGCCGCGGGGTACAGGTTGGCGGTCCCGGACGCCTGGAGCAACTGCTCGCAGAGCGGCTGGTAATAGTAATAGAAGTCGTTCATCAGGAAGGTAACGCCGATGGTTCCAGCTTGCGCGACGCTCTGGATCTGCTCCTGGGTGGGCATGGTGAAGTGGACGATGACGTCGCGGATCCCGGCCGCTGGGTTTCCGGTGAGGGCGGCGAGCGTGTTCCCCTGGGCCTTGTTGCCGTTCGTGTGGATGAAGACGGGCAGGTGCTTCGCGTGCGACCACTGGACGACCTGGCTGAGGCCGTTCACGTCGAGATCGGCCAGGCCGTTATAGGGCTGTCTCGGGAAGATCGTGGGATCGGTGAACGGCTTGTTCAGGTTCGTGTACTGGACGGGGCTCGTCATGTCGCTCGTGTAGCCTTGGTTGGTACCGTCGGCGAAGAGCTTGATGCCGGCGAGGAACATATCGGAGCTGGCGAGGGTGTCGCGCAGGGCAGCGGCGATGGCGATGTGTTTCGGGTAGGCGGCGTCGCCGATGGGAAGTTGGATGTAATCGAGGAACGCCATGCGGACGGGCAGCGGGGATGCTCGGGCGACGGCGATATATGCCGCGATCACATCGGGGTTGGCAGCGCCTTCCTGAACGGTGGTGTATCCCAACTGGCTGTACTTCTGCGTCGACGAAGTGATCAGCTGCCGGAACACAGGGAGCGGGTCGTTCTGGGTCTTCATGACCTCGTTCATATGGGCAATGATGTAGCTGACGGCATACACCGCGAGGTCCTCGTCCAACTGGCCTCTCTGGGCGAGCTTCCACTCGACACCGGGATTGAAGACGGGGGCGTAGCACTTCGTCGTGTCGCTGCCTGGAGGGCAGAGGTTCAGGGCCGCGAGGCCCTTCGTGTTCACATAGACGATGTGGCCAGACTCGCTGGTGACCATCATGGGGACGTCGGTGCGGATCGCGTCCATTTGCTGCAAGGCCGTTTGCTGGTTTTCGTTCTCGAAGTTGTTCGGGCAGAGAAAGCCATAGGTCTTGTTGCTGTTACAGGAGAGGCGCGAGGGCTCGTAATTCCAGCCGAGCACCCAGCCCATGGCGTTGGGCTTGGCGGATTTGAGGGCGTTGATGACCTGGTCCTGCGTGGTCGTGGGCGTGAAGCAGGACGGTTGCGCAGGGCAGGGTGGCTGCAGCATGACGTTGACGTTCGCGAGATTGAGCCAGAAAGGGCTCCCGTCCGGTCCGTTGATGGTGGGGACGAGGAAGCTGATCGCGTGGGAGTGGCTGTCGATGAAACCCGGGTAGATGGCCGCGCCCGTGGGGATCTGGATGGCGTTGGCCGGAGCCGTGCCGGAACCGAGCTCGGAGATGACGCCGTTGGTGACGGCGACATAGCTGTAAGTGGTCAGGTTGGCGTCCATGCTGTGAACGCTCCCCGCGGTGCCGGCGAAAGCGACGGTGGCACCCTGCGCGCCCGAGGGCTCCGAGGAGCCCTGATCGGGCCGCGGTTTCGTGGAACTGCACGAGGTGAGGAGAAGGATGAAGAGTAATGCCAAAAGAGTCTGTTGACGCATCGTGGCCTCCGTATCTGGTGGTGGGGGTTCGCCGGCATCCAAGGGCCCGGTTCCGGAGCCCTGGAGCGGGAGAAGTCACCCGTGGACGCAGAGGATTGATCCCACCGTGTGGTTCTGGATCTCAGGTTTCTTCCGCAGTGGAGTCGGCGGTCGCGTCCTCGACGCCGCCTTCGATGGGTCCACGCGGCGGTTCGGGGGCTTGGACAGCGCTGCTTTCTTTTTACCCCCTCGGAAGATCGGAGGCGCTCAGCCAGGACACGTCCAGAGTTTGGACTGTACGGGTGGGAGCGGCCTTGACGCGCTGCTTCACGCCCCGCCGCAAGCGTATCAGGGAGTCTTTAGCGCACGTCCAGAATGCGCCCGTTTCCGTCAACAGCATACACAGCGCCCGCGTCCAGAAGCGTCTGATCGAGTCCGCATCTCGCCATGACAGGAAAGATGCTGACAAAGAAAATGCCCTCCTCGGACCGCAGCGCCACGACATCGTATGTGCTTCGATTGGACAGACACTTCTCCAGCGGCTTGTGACCATCCGAGAGCTTTGCCTTCGAGCCGGGCGGCAAGAAGTCATTCATGGCCACTTCGATGGCCACCATCAAGGGCCCGTCGAGCGCGAGCCCGCTCTCGAAAGAATCTGGGAATTTCACCTTCGCAGCCTCTTCTAGAGGCGCCCGCTCTGCCTTCTTGAGTCTGTAGTACCCCAGAAACGAACAACCGCTCAGCAAGCTCAAGCAAGCCAGAGCAACCCAGGTCCTCATGAACCACCTCAAGAACGCTGACACCGGAGCATCCTTCTCACGGCAACCAATCCTGACCTGCGAATTTGCTCAGCGAGCCATACTTACCCTCGGCTCGACCAATCGGGACCCACCTTCCATCCCGAAGAGCTGACACGATCCGCGTGGCGTAGTCGTAACTATATGCGCTGCACTTCCCATCTCTTTCCTTGTAAAACACCAGCAATTCACGCTCCCAGACACGGTCCGTGTCCGGGTCGAAGAACTTCGAAGGCCCCAGGGCCTTCACGATGAACATCCGAGAGGTAGCTGAGAAAACACTCTTGACTCTTCCTCGAGAAGTAATGAATCGCGCGATACTCTACGCCATGCTTGCCATGCATTGAGCTTGCGCCCGGTTGGCTCGTCAACATCTCACATGCTGCAACAGCCAATTCTTCTTTTGTCTTGAACGGTCCCGCCAGGGGCCCATCAACCTGCAGATGCCCATCAGGGAGGCGGTGCACCCGGACATTGAGGTTGGGCGTGGAGCACCCGATGGTATCTATGAGCAAGCCCAACATGACCACTATCCACAGCCTCGTGAGCAGGCTATTGCCCATATATTTCCATGCATAGGGAGAGCCGAAAGCTGTTTTCCCTGTGTCCAGGCTACCACCTCACTATCAGACGATCCAATGGAGTGGTGAGATGTGCGTACCACGTAGCGGATGGCATTGACCATCGCGGGCCAGGCGTGTACCCCATCCATGGGCCCGATCACCAGAACCTGCTGGAGCGGCAACTGGTGAAGGTGCGTGCTCCGGACCATGTCGAGCACACGTTCCGGGCGATGCCGATCACCCATTCCGGCAAGCCGATCAGTGCCCGATGAAGGCAGTTGAAACAGGGCTGTAGCAAGGGCCGGGTGAAGGTGAAGCCGGAGCGTTGACGACGCTGGACAGAGAGCCGAGCACGCCGCCTCCCAAACAAGGAGGGGCTGTGGCGGCAGAGAGGCTGTCCATGCGGAAGCTGAGAGAGATAGTGAGTGCAGAAGGCGGGGTGACGGTGCGTCGCCCGCCATCCCGCGCCAGCCATCAGCATCCACACATTCCAACGACCGGTCGCTCTCGGCTCAGGGAACTCGCCGCCGAGCTCGAGCCCTTTCTACGCTCGCGACTGACTGCCAGTCGCCTCCGGTCGTCGAGCTCGCTTAGAACCTTCTCGAGGGCTGCCTCGAGTTCAGCCTTCTTGGCATCGAATAACGCTCGCTCGGCTTCGCTCATGGCCAGCCGCCGACGGTTCGCCAATAAGCGCTCCTTGGAGCTCTCCATGACGGACTGGATTATAGTGCGCTCGATACCGTACCCCGACCGAAGCTCGAGGGTCGCTTTCTGTATATCTCTCTCCAGAGCGACGGCTGAAGCTAGTTCGTCGACGGCCGTGTTCAGCCCGTCGATGAACGAGTTGACGCTTCCGAGCGGCTCGGGCGCTCGGGCCGGCTTTCCCTTTTCCGGACTGGCGGCGGACGGCGCAATAGTGCGGTAAGTGACCCAGACCGTGATCAGCTGGAGCGCAATGAGCGGCGGCCAGAACAGGTTGACGATGGACAGAGCCGTCAATGTTAGGGCAGCTCCGAGCAAGCGCTGCGGTGCAACGAGGCGGACCCCGATCAAAACGGCGCTGATCGCCAGCTGGTAGCCGAGGATTCCCACCTGTCACTCCCGCCCCATCCGTCAATTCGTGTGCATCCGGGGCCGCGTCGTCGAATGCGTCCGTAGAAGAATATCGCCGGAGCCCCTGCGGAGGCGAGCCGGGCCTCACGTTAGACCGGTGAGCTTGCTCCCCCAGGCCGGTGAGGAGGAGGCGAGAGAGGGGAAGGAGGCAGGGGCCAGAAGGGAGCGGATGAAGCAGACGAGGCCGCGAGAGGACTGTGCCGAGTGGCTGAGGAGGACGTTGGACTTCGACGAGTTGGCCTGCGAGAGGTGTGGAGGCAGGCGGCGGGTATTGGCGTCCGTGAAGGGAGCACGAGGGATGGGCGCGATGGTGAAGCCCCTGGGACAGGAGACTGCCGGTGCGAGGCGAGCCCCGGCGCGAGAGCCTTGGTGGGGAAGAGGTAGAGCGCGCGGGCCTGGGGCTCACGAGAGAAGCGCTCCAGGAGCGGGAGGTTGTAGCAGAGGCTCTTGCCCGAGGCGGTGGGCGTGGCGATGACGATGTTCTTCCCGGAGCGGGCGAGCCGGAAGGCCTCGGCCTGTTGGGAGAAGAGCTGGTCGATGCCCCGGCTTCGGAGGGCCTGACGGACGCCGGAGGCGACGGCATCGGGGAGCGGGGCGTAGACGCCGTTGTGGGTCGGAGTCACTTCATCGAGGACGAAGCTGGGCCAGAGCTGCCGGTCGGAGCGCCACGCTTGGAGCACGGAGTCGAGTCCGCGCGGCCCAGACCACGGGATGCGCCGGGCGCCCGTGAATGCCCCTTCTTTGTTCGAATGCTCCGAGCGTTCTCCGAAGTGCGGACATGGCGATCGCGGCGGAGGACACGCGGTTCGCGCAGATCGAGATGCGGTGGCTGCTGACGGGGACGAGTTCGACGCGCAGTCCAAGGCGTCCTTGAACTCTTGCCGCAGGGAGGCCGGAGCGTTTGTCTATGATCGCATTCGCAGGATGGGTGTGAAGCCGCACACAGCGCTCGCGGCCCCTCTCGCGCAGAGTATGGGCAATCAGGCAGCAATTCCTCCCAGCCCGCGAGCAGACCATGCATTCCCAGCTCCCTCCGTTGCAGGACGCCAGCAGCACCGAGACCAAAGACTTGCCGCCCTGTGATTGCGCCAGCGACCCAGTCGAGGGGCTCAAGCAGATGTTCGTGGACTACGCCCAGGGCAAGAGGATTGCCTCTGGCGAAGTGCCTGCGCAGCGTCCGGTCTTTCGGCGCATGCATGGCGTGGCCCACGGCACCTTCCGAGTGCGCCAGGATCTCCCCGAGTCCCTGCGCGTGGGAGTGTTTGCTCAAAAGCAGGAGTACCCCGTCTGGGTGCGCTTCTCCTCGGATGTGCAGTCCAACACTCCGGACCTTCGGGGCACGTGCGGGATCGCCATCAAGCTCTTCGGCGTCGAGGGCCGCAAGGTGATGACGCCAGACCAGGACGCGCTCACCCACGACTTCCTGCTCCAGAACTTCGACGTGTTCTTCACCGACACGGCTCGAGACATGTGCGAGTTCACCCATGCCTCCCTGCAGGGTTCTCAGCAGAGGGCGGCCTATCTGCAGCAATACCCGACCACTGCGGAGATCCTCACCGCGATGCAGAAGGTGGTCCCCACGGTGCTCGGCACGCCTTATTGGAGCGTGCTGCCTTTCCGGTTCGGCAAGGCGCGCTACGCCAAGTACAAGCTTGAGCCCATGGACATCCCGCCACGAGACGGAGCCTCGCGGGACTCCGAGGATCCGTTCTACCTGCGCAAGGACCTGCACGCGCGCTTGAAGAACGGGGCGTCGCGCTTCCGCTTCATGGTGCAGCTGCGCACCGACGACGAGACGATGCCGCTCGACCGCGCCACCGTGCGCTGGAGCGAAGAGCTGAGCCCCCCCATCCATGTGGCCACGCTGGAGCTGCCCCCGCAGGACCTCGACACTCGCGGGCAGGACACCTACGGCGAGAATCTTGCCTACAACACCTGGCACGCTCTTCCCGAGCACGAGCCGGTTGGGAGCATCGCCGAGGCGCGCAAGGTGGCCTACCGGGCCTCGGCCGAGAACAGGCGCAATGTGAACGGTGTACCGCTGGCCGAACCCGTTGAGCCCCGTCCGGCGGAGCCTCACTCCGGGAGCCCGTACCCCCAGGCGAAGGACACTGTCATCGTCCGCGCCGCCATCCACCCAGCCATCGGCATTGCACGGGTCGGCAACAGCGAGGAGTTCTTCGTAGGCCCCGAAGTGGTGGAGCCCCTGCCGCACGAGGCGGGCTTCTACCGGGATGGTGCGGGCGCGCTCAAGCGGCAGGCGGCTCGCTTCCGCATCTACGGCTACAACGCCGCGGGAGAAGTGGTGGGTGAGCTGACCTCCCTGATCCCTCAGAACGCCACGAACGCCACGAATTCCATCCTGGCCGACATCGCGTGGCGGGTGCACGTCGCCAACCACAAGGCCAGCTGGTACGACTGGGAGATCGCGCTCGACATCCCCGAAGCCGCTCCCTCCGCGCGGCCCCGGCGCAACGCCACGGTGAAGGGAGACGCCCGGCGCCAACTGTCGATCGACGGAGGAGAGCGCTCCATCCAGGGGGCGCACACCTACGGAAGTCAGTACCGCTTCGAGGGCCAATTCCAGGGAACGCCGGTGTACCTCGGAGAGCTGCGCACCGATGAGTCCGGAAGGCTGCTCTTCCTCGGAGGACTTGGCCGGTCTGCCTCCCCTACCGGCGCCTCCATCTACCCGAAGAAAGACAATGACACTGGCTTCATCAACGCCGATGGGTGGTACGACGATGTCTCCGATGGCCCGGTGAGCGCGGAGGTGAGCATCGCAGGGAGGAAGATCCCCGTGGAGCCCGCATGGGTCGTCACCGCACCGCCCAACTACGCGCCCGATGCGGTGGGCGTGCGCACCCTGTATGACTTGCTCTTGGACCTGAACGTCACGGCAGGAATCCTGCCGTTCCCCAGCACGGTGTCGTTCCGCCAGGACGTCTACCCCCTGCTGTTGCGCCTGAGCAGCCTGCAGTGGGTGAACCAGGGCTTCGCCGTTCAGTTCGGGCATGGGGGACCAAGCGACTTCCAGAACTCCGAGTTCGTGCGGAAGCTGGCGTGGCGCCCCTCGAAGGGAGGGTATGACGTCTACGCGGAGCTGCGGCTGCAGGTGCTGCACTCTTTCCGGGACCCCCAGGGCTCTGACAACAACCCGCTCCCGTGGCCCTGGCTCTACGGGGATGCCACGGATACCCCTCCCGCGAACACCCCCCGGCAGAATGCGGCGATCTCGCCGACTCAGTACCGCATCCTCCAGGCGTGGGCGGCTGGCAGTTTCGTCTCGGACTGGGACTCTTCCTACGCGCCTGCGCGCACCCTGGAGGACGTCCCCCTGACTGGGCAGCCGGGCATGCTGGACCGGTCGGCGCTGCACTTCTGCCTCGCCGATGCCTTCCATCCGGGGTGCGAGGTCACTTGGCCCATCCGGCATCTCTCCATGTTCTCGGCGCCCTTCCGCATCCGCCACCGCCCGGCAGGGGTGCCTGCTCCCGACTATGGCGATGTCCTGACGCCCGCCCTGGCACTCTCGCTGGATGGCCCGCTGTATGCCCAGGGGCCGGGAGACCTCACGCGGTGGATGGGGCTCCCGTGGCAGGCAGACACGGCCTACTGCCGCTCCGGGTACTCCAGGAACGGTTATGCCTATGACCCCTACCTGCCCACCTTCTGGCCGGCGCATGTGCCCAACCAGGTGCTGACCGTCGAGGCCTACCAGGTGGTGATGGATGAGCGGCGGCCGCGAGAGGAGCGCCTGGCAGCCTACGCTCAACGGGCCAATTGGCTGCGCTTCCTGAATGGCCCTGCCGCCGATCAGATGGCGCAGATGGTCGCCACCTTCGGGGACATGGGCGTGGTGGAACTGCGGCCGGGCCCAGCCAATGACCCGGACTTCCCACCCATGATCGGCGTGGAGTCCGTGGGTCCCCAGGCCAAGCAGCCCACGCCCGTCCAAGCACCTGTCGAGACAATGGCCCCTGAGCAGCAGCCGAAGGGCGCCCAGGAACCGAGCCCGCGGACCCTGCTCCAGAATCAAGCCATCCAGAACGCGGGGTGGAAATCCACGGAGGAGGCCGAGGACGCACCGTTCCCGGTTCACATCCCGCGATGAGAGCGGAGCTGAACGCCCACGTCGGGATCGTGGGCGGCGGACCGGCTGGGGCCGCCGCAGCACTCGCGCTCGCGAGGGAGGGGCTCCGCGTCCTGCTGCTGGACGCGGGGAAGCCCAACGACTTCAAGCTCGGGGAGGGCCTGCCCCCGGGCGCCCGTCCCCTGCTCCGCGACCTGGGCGTGCTGGAGCACGTCCTGAACGGAGGACACCTTCCTTCGTATGCCAACGTCTCGGCATGGGGCTCTCCGAACCTTCACTCCACGGACTTCATCTTCCACCTGAGCGGTCATGGGTGGCACCTGGATCGCGCGCGCTTTGATGCCTCTCTGCGCCAGGCTGCCACCAGCGCGGGGGCGGAGGTACGGCAGGAGGCGGCGGTGACCCGGGTGGAGCAAGAGGCGGATGGCTGGCATCTGTCCATCGAATCGGGCGGCAACGTCTCGGAGGTCCGGTGCGACTGGCTCATTGATGCCACGGGACGCAGGGCTGCCATCGCCCGTCGGTATGGGGCGATACGGCAGCATGCGGACGCATTGGTCGCCTTCTTCGCACGCTTCCGCCCAGGGGCACGAGCGGCGGAACGAGATGGCCGCACGCTGGTCGAAGCCACGCCAGACGGCTGGTGGTACACGGCACGGATTCCGTCCGGTGAGCGGGTGGTGGCCTACCTGACGGACGCTGATCTGGCGGACCGGGCGAGGCTGCTCTCTCCAGAGGGATTCATGTCGGCGCTTGGAGAGACGGTGCATCTCCAAACAGTGCTCTCCGAGCATGGGTATGCATTGCATGACCGGCCTCGCGGCGCGGATGCCGGGAGCGCTCGCCTCGATCGCTTCGTGGGGTCCGGTTGGCTGGCTGCAGGCGATGCAGCGCTCTCGTTTGACCCGCTGTCGTCGCAGGGAATCACCACCGCGCTGTATACGGGAATGAAGGCCGGACAGGCACTTGCTGCCTGCCTCGCGGGCGACAGGGATGCGCTGGAGGGGTATGCAGGCCACCTTGCGACGGTTCATGAGGCTTACTGGAAGAACCGGTCCTCCTCCTATGGCGATGAGCGGCGGTGGGTGAACCGGCCGTTCTGGGCGCGGCGTCACCGCCCAGAATGAATTCAGTTGCAGCCCACCGCAGTGATGGCCTGCTTCCACGCCTGAGCCATCCACCAATACCCCGTGTCGTTCGGGTGGATGCCATCGGCTCCCAGGCCGATCGCCTTGGGGAAATAGGTGTTCATGTCCACCACGTCCAGCCGGCTCCAGCCTTGCGCCTTGAGGCTCTGCACGAGGTTGTCCACGGCGATGTTGAACCAGAAGACCTGGCTGTTAAGGCTCTCGTAGGGCCCCGAGAACGGAATGATCTTCGCCACGAGGATCCGCGCCGTGGGGTTGTAGTAGTTCAGCGAGCGAATCAGCACCTCCAGATCGCTGGCGGCCGTGGAGAACTGGCCCTGGAGCAAGTCGTTGGTGCCCGCATGCACGAGGATGATGTCGGCGGCGACCACCGGCGCGGCAACGGACCACAGCTGATCCAGCCCGGGTAGCCCGAGTTCCACTGCTGCACGCTCGTGTCTAAGTAGGGCGTGGAGTAGTACACGTGCGTCCCCGACATCCGGATGGGCCGGCCCACGGAGGGCGGATCTATCACCAGCGCCTGGCGATAGCCTCCGTTGTAGGTCAGGTCGGCGCGGATGCCCGCGGTGATGGAGTCACCGAAGGGACGCAGCAGGCACTCCTGCGCGAAGGCCGAGGGTGACACCAGACAAACGAAGGCAGTCAGCGCCAGGAGTGAGCGGAGGGAGCGGAAACAAGAGGCCATGATCTTCTCGTGGAAGAGGGGAAGTCGGGAGCCGCAGTGGACTCTCGACACGGTGAGGCTTAGCACGGGGAATGCCTCGGGCAACTCCCTAAGCAGAAGGAACCAAGTCTTTTCAGGAGGTCAGAGGTAGGATAGCCTCTCAACAACCTGAGAGGTTGGAGAGAGAGTCGATGGCTTCACAGCGGGTCATCATCGATTTGACCCAGCTCCAGAAACGAGGGCTTCTGCGAGCCCTGCGCGGTGGCCAGCACGGGGCGGCCCTGCGCGCCACCATTGTGCTGTGGAGAGCGGGAGGGGAAAGCGCGCGCAGCATCGCCCAGACCCTGGAGGTGACGACGAGGACCGTCTACGGCGTGCGGCAGCGGTGGCGCATGTCTGGCCTCCAAGGGTTGGCAGACGAAGCTCGCTCTGGGCGTCCACCTCGCGTCACGGCCATCTACCTCAAACTGCTGATAGAGGCGGTGGAGACTGACCCGCGCCAATGGGGCTTGGCGTTCTCCCGCTGGAGCCGAGCGCGGCTTGCCGCTTGGCTCCAGCAGCGCACCGGAGTGCGCCTGAGCGCTCGTTGGGTGGGAGAATTGCTCCGCTGCCACGGCTTCGTATGGCGGCGTACCCAGCGAACCACCCGAAACCTGGCTGACCCGGAGGAGAAAAGAGCAGGCCGCTCGGCGCCTGAAACTCCTCCAGCGCGCAGCCAGCTGGCCGGAGGCGAGCTTCGAGTTGTGGTACGCCGACGCGACCCGATTCGAGTTATTGCCGGTTGTCTCCCAGATGTGGCGCCGCCGAGGCACCCGCCGCTGGATACCCACTCCAGGCCAGAACCTCCGCGTCGCCGTCTGCGGCGCGATTCGCTTCCCACTCGGCAGTTCCTGTTCACCCACCAGCCCCGCAGCGCATCCACAGCCCTGTTCCTTCCGCTGCTCAAGCGACTCGTGGACCGGGCCCAGCATACGGGATGCCGCATCGTTCTCGTGCTCGACAACGGCGTGCCCTTCAACTCGCGACTCTCCACTCTCGCAATCGAAGCGGCCCACCCGTTCGTGCGCGTCTTCCGGATCCCGAAATACACCTCCGAGACCCTGAACTGGATTGAGAACTTCTGGGGCCACCTCAAGGATACATACTTCAGCCGGATGCTGACCGAAGAGCGCGTGGCGTTCTACCCGGATACCGTACGGTTGCTGCGGCGTCTGCGTCGCTCAGGTCGCCTCAAGCCTCTTGCTCTCAGGGGGACCCCCTGAAAAGACTTAGTTCCCCCTGCTTAGTCGTACAGCGCGACGTCATGGTCGTTGATTGACGCACTGAAGCCCAGCCGCTTACGTATCAGGCCAATGATGCTTGTGATGATTCCCGTTATCGTCTCGAGCATCCTTCTTGTCCTTCTGTAACCCGGGAGATTTTGGAAGTAATGGAGTCACGGAGCCGGTCAGGGGCTTCGTGGCCAGGACTGTACATCAAGGCTCCACGTCCATCTTTGCCGCGTACTTCCTCCAACCCGGTAGGCCGCGCAGATTCATCCGGCGGATTGCGGGCGTATGAAGTTGCGGCACGTCGAAATGCAGAAGCACTTTCAACGCCAGCGCCCCAGGGTTGAAGGCAGACATGAAGAGCGGCACGACGAGCTTTTGCCGTGCTTTGATGAGATGTTCGATCCGTTTTTCATCATGCGCTGGAACGAGCACGAAATCGGTCTGCGATTCCGGCACGAGCAAGTGGCCAACACTGTGGGCCGCCGGATGTGTGAACTGACAAAGTTCCGAGTAGCAGTCATAGAGGCCGGGTACGCTCTGCTGTTCCAGACTCTTGACGTACTCTGCTGCCGTCTTCGCCTTGTGTGACTCTGGGGCGACTTCACCTTTCGTCAGTTTGCGTGCGTGCGAGAAATGAATCAGAGAGTCCTCGAGCTCCTTCGCAATCAATAGAACATTCGAGAATCGAACATCCGACTTCAGCTGTATTATCGGATTGACCGTGTTCCGGCATTCGGCGAGCGTCACCGCCACGTGTCTCAGAACGTCGTATCCGTCCGCCGCCGACTCGATGAGCGCACGAAAGCTCGCGCAGAATGGCAAGAAGAGGCCCTGCGAATAACCCATCATCATCCCGCCGCACCACCGGTATGCGCGAATAACCGAGGCTGCAGCGGCAAAGTGCGCGCGTCTTAGCATCTCTTCCCAGTAGATCTTCTGTCCTGCACTGGAGTCTTTCCAAGAGAGCTGTTCGAACGCCTGTGGGTCCATGTATGAATAGCGGATCGGATGCTGCTCAAAGTCGTCCACCAGCACTCGCGCGGCATCCAGGAGCTGAACTCCGTCCGCACCGAAGAGTTTCTCAGCAGTCCTCTCGTTTGGTGTCGTCATTCCTTGCGAGCCTCTTTGTCGGGGTACCTAAGCTGCGATGCTTTCAACAAGCGGCGTCTCTCACTCGCACGCTCACTGCCCTGCGCTTCCTGCGATCGCGACGCCTAGCACAACCACAGTGCTGCGTAACTTCCTGATCGAAGGCTCATATAACCTGCGGTCGACGTTCGAGAAATCATTAACTCGCGGATTCACTGCAGTTTCAGGCAGAGCCCTCTGTCTTCACAGGTCGCCAGGTGGAGGCGGCGGGAGAGTCTTGTGTGGCACAGGGGTAACCCTGGCTGCGAAGCGTAGACAGCGAGTGTGCAGGCCGTGTGATTGAGCCTCGAAAGCTTCCTTGTGGGGGCCGGCGCGGCGCTCCCACCGGGATCGAAGAGCAGGGCTTGCACACAAAGGTCCCCCAAGGAACCTGGGAGGCCCGTACGACGCCACGTCAAACAGCCGGTTGGGGAAGCCGGAGAACAACCCTGGCCCGAGCGCGATGGGCGCCCGACGCGCACGGGAGCGAAAGACAGGGGGCGGTGGTACCTGCTCCGCGAAGGAAACGAAGCGGGGAGGGAGGGCTGTACGGGATTCGGAGCATCCAATAGCCGGATGCGTGAGTGGCGCACGTCCGGATCTGTGGGGGGCCCGGGGCCAGTCAGCGCTCGGGTCTACCCGACCAGCCCCCAGTGTCAACCCGGCTCGGGGGGTTATACGGCTACCGCATCCCTGGCTGCAGTTCCTTATAGGAGCCGTACGCTCAGACGCTCCACGTAGGCGTTGGGCCTACCCATAAAGGTGTCGAGCAAGCGATCCTCAACATGGTGCTGTTCCCAAACAGCCGCTGGCTCCAGACCTACGCACTCCTGCGGTTCAGCAGTCCGTTCATTTCCGGCGGTGTCGAAGATGGTGCAGCGTTGGAGGTTCCCAATGTCCTGGGTGAACGCGACGATCGGTTGAGCGAGGTGCGTCTCTACCTCCTTCCAACCGATGGGCTTCCAGCGATCGGCGGAGGAATGGTGGACAGCGATCTTGAAGAGGACGGGCTTGGATGCAATCCTGCTCAGGTCCCTATCCAGCTCCGTGGTTCTGTAATCATAGAAGGCAGCATAGGGGGCTTCGAGAACCCTCCCATAACCGAATGAGCCATCACCGAGAGGGATTGCCAGGAACGTTCCCGGCTTATCTGTGCGCATATGCATCTCCTCCCTAGTCTCCCGTGTACTCGCTGAGCTTGCCCCATTTATCCGTGGCGGTATTGTAGAACCTTCGGCCATTCACATTGTCTTTCGCCACGCCTCGGTAAGGGTTCTCTGTTTTGTAGGGCTCTCCTGTGTCGGACCATGCACCTCCGAAGCGATCAATCAACTGCTGCTCTCTTCCGCGAATCCGCCAGTAAGCAAGATCCCGATACCTGTCATTGTAATTCACGGCGGTTCCGACATCGAACTCGTCAAGCCGCGCGGGGTCGAACGCGGAATCCTTCGGTTCGGGATTCTCGTCCTCGATGTGATGGTTCTTGTCCCGTTGTTCCACAGCCCTTACTGCTTGAGGACGGTAGGGCTTGTTCAGGTCCACCACCATGCTGGCCCGCCCAGAGTAGAAGCGCTTGGTCCCGTTGTTGAATTTCGTATAGGTCACATAGATGCGGCCCGGTTTTTCCCTGCTCTTGTCAGGGTCCGCATCTGGCTCATACGGAAGAGGAATGCCATCCGGGCCCAGTCTTCTCTTAAAAGATGGCTGGGTGTCCGTCTTGGGGGCCAGATTGACATCGCCTGCCTGTTGCGGCTTGGCCTGTTGGGTGGAGGCAGATCGTTCTTGTGCTTGTTGTCGCCTTGCCTGCTCTTGGGCCTGAATCTGCGCTCTATACTCCGCCGCCGCGGTGATGACGCCAATCTTGACTGCCTCTTCGATAAGCACCTTCGCTTCCGCGAAATCGCCTATAGCAATCGTGGCAGGGATGCGCGTTGTGAAGCTATCTCCTTGTGCCAAAGCAGTCGTGCAGAGCGCGAACAGCAGCAGTGCGCAGACGATTCTTTGCACGAACCTTTTCATGATTTGACTCTCGCCAAAACTCCACGCTGCGGGTTCGATTGCCGCCGCCCGTTTCAACTGGCTCAAAGACTCCGGCAGCGAGGTCAGCTCGTTATGCTGAACCAGGAGCGACTCCAGGCGATCGAGTCTTCCGAGCGTCTTGGGGAGCGCGCGCAGTCGATTGGCTACGAGAGAGAGTTCTCGAAGCTGGTTGAGGTCGGCCAGCGAGTCCGGCAGGACCGTCAGATTGTTGCCGTACGCCCAGAGCCGCTCGAGTTTCTTGAGCCGCCCGATCGACTCGGGCAGCTCCACGAGCGAGTTGCCCCCGACATCCAGATCTGTCAGATGAGGCAGTTGGCTCACCGACTCTGGCAGCTTGATGAGATTCAGGCCGCTCAGGCTGAGGCCTTTCGCCTCCTTGGCCGCCGCCACTTCGATGCGGGCCTCCGCTTCCCGCAGGTTGCCATACCTTGCCTTGGAGCGAGAGTCGGTCTTATCCGGCGGCGGATTCTTCGAATCAGGCGAGTTGGACATGGTGGGGCCGTCCTCTGACCGTATCAGGTTGCTCCCCCAAGCAGGTGAGGACGTTCGCCATCGACGTGTTGTGTGGGCCTGCGTGAGCAGTGGAGGCAGGCGGCGGGTGTTGGAGTCCGTGAAGGGAGCACGAGGGGTGCGAGCGATGGTGAAGCCCCTGGGCCTCGCCACTGCAGGTGCGAGGCGAGCCCCGGCGCGAGGACCCCATCAGGCAGTGGTGTGTTGAGGCGCTCAATACACCCCACAGGCGCAGCTCTGGCTCTTGCCGCGCCCTGAAGGGAGGTCGGCCTGGGCAGCAGTGTGCCCGATGGGGTGCTCGGCCCCTCCGCTCCAGCCCCCACCTTCAACCGCCCTCCCAGATGCTCCGACGGCACCGCCGCGAGCTGTTCAAGCAGCGCGCTCGAACTGCCCTTGCGTGCCATCTCTCCGCGTGCTAGACACTGAACCACATGGTTCAGTATGCAAATGCCGGCCTCGATGCTTCGTTCGCCGCGCTCTCCGACGCCACCCGACGCGGTGTTCTGGAGCAGCTCGGGCGTGCGGAGGCCTCGATCACGGACCTCGCCGAGAAGTTCAACATGACCCTCACGGGCATGAAGAAGCACGTCGGTGTCCTGGAGCGGGCCGGGCTCGTGATCACGGAGAAGGTCGGGCGCGTGCGGACCTGCAAGATCGGCCCGCGCCGACTGGAGGATGAGATGGCATGGCTCGAGAGGTACCGCCAACTCTGGGACGCACGCTTCGACGAGTTGGACAAGGTTGTCGAGGAATTGAAACGCAAGGAGCAACTCGATGGACGCAAGAAGAGAGAGTGAGCCCACACCCATGAAGAACCGCACGACTGTGGAACGGAAGTCCGAGCGTGAGATCGTCGTCACGCGAACTTTCAATGGTCCGGCACGCATCGTGTTCGAGGCGTGGACAAAACCCGAGCTGTTCAAGAAGTGGTGGGTGCCGAAGTCGATGGGAATGGTCCTGGTTTCCTGCGAGATGGATGTTCGTACCGGGGGCAAGTACCGTCTGGTGTTCGGCCAAGGGATGGCGTTCTTCGGTAGTTACACCGAAGTGACACCGCACTCGCGCCTCGTCTGGACCAATGAGGAAGGGGGTGACAATGGGTCCGTCACCACGGTGACCTTCGAGGAAAAAGGGGGCAAGACGCTGCTGGTCCTGAGCGAGCTCTACCCCTCGAAGGAAGCTCTCGACGAGGCCGGCACCGGGGCGCAGGATGCGCTGGTCGAGACGTTCCAGCAACTGGACGAGCTTCTCGTCACCCTGGGCGCGAACTAGGACGGGCATGAAGTGCCATGGGACGGCCCGCCGCGGATGAGTACCGGCTGCGCTTGGAGGGCCGGGCGGAGCTGCTGGAGTCCGCCCGGTTCCGCTACCGTGCCTTGCTCGACGCGCTGAACGCGAAGAACTCGGAGGAGCGGCTGCGCAAGGACCGGGCGCTGCTCCGCGAGATGAGGGACTCCCAGGTGAAGGTGGACGAGGCGCTGACCGCTGCCCTCCGCCGCGCCCAGGCCGAGTCGTGGCTTGCATCGAGCCCCACCGTCCAACTCCTGCGAGACGTTCAGGCGCTTCGCGGGAAGCTCGTGCAGACCGTCGCCCAGCGACTCTCGCGGAGTCCGGCGGATCCGATCGTCACGTTGCTGGAGCAATTGGACGAGTGGGCACTGACGGCCCCCCGAGAGCTCGCCCCAGCTCAGCGGTGGGCCACGGCGCTGGAACTGCTCCCGGACGAGCTCCCGCTGGTCTCGGAGCTCGCCTCCTTCGGAAGGCTCCTGGCCACCCTCTTCGCGCGGCCCTTCGATCCCGAGGCTCCGCTGCCTTTCCGTGTGGACGAGGTGGGGATGCTTCGCAGCCAGTGGTCGCCGGGAGAGGTGGCCGTGGCCCAGGCCTGGTCTCGGCTCTCGGGCGTGGACCGGACGGGAGGATTGATCGGTGAACTTCGCAAGAGGGCCGAGCGAGCCCCGCTCCACCCTCCGCGCAACGGCCCCGAGCACCTGCTGTGCGCCGAGTACTGGCGCATCGTGGCGCGCAGGCAGTTGGAGCTGCTGGTCCGCACGCGCCTCTATCCCCTCCAGCCTACGCCCGGTGAATGTGTGAAGGTGGCCTGGTGGCTCTGTGCACGCGAGCTCGTCCCCGAGGCCCGCCTCCCGGGCTCGGAGGTGGCCAGCGACGCACGCGCGGGCCTGATCGAGTTGGCACACGAACTCTGGCTCCTGCTGCGCCCGGACCGCGCCGAGGACCCGCCCCGCCTCTCCGACACCGACTGGGAGCGCCTACGAGAGCGCTCCCTCCGTGCCGATCAGCTCACCCAGGGGCCGGAGGCAGACCGGGTCCGCGACGTGCTCCGCACCTTCATCTGGAAGCGCGGCATGGGCAACGCCGGCATGCGCGGCTGGCAGGAATCGGGGACGCGTCTCGAGGGGCTCGTGGAGCAGGCCTGGAGCGTAGACCGGTAGAAGAAAATTGCGGCCTAACTTCCCGGATTCCCTGAGGATTTTCAAAGTGACGCAACTTTTTCACCGCATTCTCGAAAATCGAGATTGAGCGATGAACCGAGGCCCCGATTGGCAGGGTCCCCGGGTTATTCTTCGTTCTCGCATCCATTCCACGTGCTGCCCCCGTTGCTCCCCGACCGGCAACGAGGGCAGTTCTTTTTGCGGGCCAGGCGCTACTTCTTCTTCTTCCCGCTTATGCGAGGCGGAATGGTGAGCCGGGCCAGCAGCAGCGCGGCCAGCGCGTTCCCGGCGTACCAGTACAGCGTGTAGGCGGGAGGGATGAGCGCGACGCTGTCTCCCGAGAGCGCCTTCGTCACCAGGTAGCCGCTGAAGCCCACCGCGAGCCCCGCAGCGAACCGGCGCAGCAGGCTCACCGGGCCGGAGAGCAGGGCGATGAGCATGGGGATCGCGACGCTCAGGGCCACGGGCTGGGCCAGAGGCACGGAGAGGAAGCGGTGCCACTCGGGCATGGGCAGTTGCAGCAGGTCGAACACGCCGCCGGAGTGCCCCGTCCACCGGAACACGAACACGCCCAGCGTCGCCACCAGGAAGGGCAGCAGGAAGAGCGGGTGGAACAGGACGTTGAACAGGCCCGGGCGTGCCTGCGCCCCCATGGTCACCAGCGCAATCACGAGCAGGATCAGCCCGAACACGGGCGGCTTCCAGTCCAGGTGGTGCGTCACCGTGACGGTCGGCGCTGCCGTGGAAGGGGCCTGGGTGGAGGAGGGCGGGGGCGCATTCGCCGAGGCGATGGGCTCGGAGTCCGTGCCATCGTCCGTGAGCTGCAGCGACGCGAGCGTGGACGGGAGCTGCTGCTGCGAGACGTTCGCGGAGGTCTGATCCAGCAGCGCGTAGGGGACTCGGATGGTGCCGCGCACACGGCCCTGCGGGTCGACCTCCAGCGTCGCACGGTCGAGCGAGTCCTTCAGCGCGCGCAGCTCGGTCTTCGGCAGGACGGACAGCTGGAGCACGGCCGCCTTGCGGAGCATCTCCAGCGTCGCATGCAGGGCCTCTCCCTGCTCCTTGCTCCCGGTGAGCGCCACCGCGCGCACCTCCATGCCGTCAGGGGCCGAGTCCACGGCGCCCACGGCCGACTGCATCCGCAAATCCTCATCGGAGGAGAGCCGCGAGCCGGAGGCCACACCGCCCACCAGGGCATGCTTCCAGCCCAGCTCGTCGATGGCCTTCACGATGGGGCTGCCGTCCTCGAGGCCTTGGCCCTGGCGCTTGCGCTCGAGCGCCCGTTTGATCTCGGCACGCCGGCCCATCAGCAGGTACTTCCCATCCAGCGCCATGCTGGTGGACTGCGATTTGACGGCCGCGGGCACTCCATCCAGCTCGGTGAGGGTGTAGCCCTCCGTCTGCAAATAGGCCCCCAGCCGGCTCCAGTCGAAGCGCCCTCGGGCGATGGCGAGTCGATCCGCCACGGCGACGGCATCCACGTCCTTGCGCACGTCGATGCCCGTCTTGTCGTAGAACTCGCGTCCGTTCTGGGCGAGCTTCTGGCGGGTCTCCTCCGGGAGCGGGAAGTCCACCTCCGTCATCTGGACGACGAGCAACTCCTGGGCGTCCGGGCGGAAGTAGGCCAGCAGCTTCGCGTCCTTGGGAATGAGCCGTGGAGCCAACGCCCCTGGCATCAGGCGCTGGAGGTAGCCGAAGTGGTACGCGGCCCCGGCCCCTGCAGCCAGCAGCACGACGAGCACCAGCAGCTTCTTCATTGTGACGGCTCCTTCAGAGGCCTCGAGAACCGGGTCTGTATCCCACCTTACGCTGGGGAGGGGGGATGATTGCAGTCCCTGGAAGTCCCTGAAACTGGACGGTTTTTCGCTCGCCAGCAACTTCCCACCTGACGGGAGGCGCGGGGTACGTATCATCCGCCTCCGTGCCCCATCCACTTGCTGGCAAGCCCCCGCCTGAGTCCCTCCTCATCAACCCCGAGGCGCTGCGAGCGCAGTACTACTCGGAGGATCCGGACGTTCGCGAGCCCGAGCAGCGTGTCGCCTTCGGCACCTCGGGGCACCGAGGCTCGTCCGCCCGCAGGAGCTTCAATGAGGGGCACATCCTCGCGGTGACACAGGCCGTCTGCGAATACCGCAAGCAGGAGGGCATCAACGGGCCACTCTTCCTGGGCATGGACACGCACGCGCTGTCCCTACCCGCGCAGCGCTCGGCGCTCGAGGTGCTTGCCGCCAACGGGGTGGAAGTCCGCTTCACGGACGGCGCCACGCCCACGCCGGTCATCTCCCACGCCATCCTCACGTACAACCAGGGCCGCACTTCGGGCCTCGCGGACGGCGTCGTCATCACGCCCTCGCACAACCCGCCCGAGGATGGCGGCATCAAGTACAACCCGCCCAACGGCGGCCCCGCGGACACGAAGATCACCGCGTGGATCGAGAAGCGGGCCAATGACTTGCTCGGCTCTGGCAACTCGGGCGTGGCGCGCGTGCCGTACGAGAAGGCCCGCGCCTTGGCGACGATCCGCACGCATGACTTCATCACCCCGTACGTCTCGGACCTGATCAACGTAGTGGACCTGGAGGCCATCCGGGGGGCGAAGCTGTCCATCGGCGCGGATCCGCTGGGCGGCTCCAACCTGGACTACTGGCAGCCCATCGCGGACCGGTACGGGCTGAAGCTCGAGGTGGTCAACAAGACGGTGGATCCCACCTTCCGGTTCATGCCGTTGGACCATGACGGGAAGATCCGCATGGACTGCTCGTCGCCGTACGCGATGGCAAACCTGGTGGCGCTCAAGGACCGCTTCGACATCGCCTTTGGCAACGACACGGACTCGGATCGGCACGGCATCGTCACCCGCAGCGTGGGGCTGATGAACCCCAATCACTACCTCGCGGTGGCCATCCAGTACCTGTTCAGCAACCGCCCCGGGTGGAAGCCGGACACGGCGGTGGGCAAGACGCTGGTGAGCAGCAGCATGATCGAGCGCGTGGCGCAGAGCCTGGGCCGCCGCGTCATCGAGGTGCCCGTGGGCTTCAAGTGGTTCGTGGACGGGCTGCTGGACGGCTCGCTGGGCTTCGGCGGTGAGGAGAGCGCGGGCGCCTCGTTCCTGCGCCGCGATGGCACGGTCTGGTCCACGGACAAGGACGGCATCATCCTGGACCTGCTCGCGGTGGAGATCCTCGCGCGCACGGGCAAGGATCCGGGGGCGCATTACGCGGACCTCACGGCGAAGTTCGGCGCGCCCCTGTACACGCGCATCGATCAGCCGGCCACGCCCGCGCAGAAGGCCGTGCTCAAGAAGCTGTCCCCCGAGGCCGTGAAGGCCACCTCGCTGGCGGGAGAGCCCATCCTCCAGCGCCTCACGCGGGCGCCGGGCAACAACGCCGACATCGGCGGCCTCAAGGTGGTGGCGGCCAACGGCTGGTTCGCGGCGCGCCCGTCCGGCACCGAGGACGTCTACAAGATCTACGCGGAGAGCTTCCGCAGTCAGACGCACCTGGACTCGCTGGTGGAGGAGGCGCGCGCCATCGTTGGCGAGGCGTTCTCTCGGGCATAGGACCATGACCCTCACGGTTCGCCCGGCACGGCCCGCGGACGCCGACGCACTCGGTCGGATGGGGGGCGCGCTCATGCGCCAGCACCACGACTTCGACTCGCAGCGCTTCATGCTCACCGAGGACGTCGAGTCCGGCTACCGCTGGTGGCTGGCCAAGGAGATGAAGGCCCGGGAGGCAGTGGTGCTCGTGGCCGAGCGGGACGGAGAGGTGGTCGGCTACGTGTACGGCCGCGTGGAGGAGCGGGATTGGAACGCGCTGAGGGACCGCTGCGGTGGTTTCCATGACATCTGGGTGGATGAGTCGGCGCGAGGCTCGGGAGCTGGCAGGCTGTTGGCCGAGGCGCTGGTGCGGCGGTTCACCGAGCTGGGCGTGCCGCGCGTCATTCTCATGACTGCCGCGAAGAACGAGGGCGCGCAGAAGTTCTTCGCGCGGCTCGGGTGGCGCCCCACCATGGTGGAGATGACGCGGGAGACGCCGGGCTCCGGTTCACTCTGAGCCCAGGAACGCCTCCACCGCCTGGAAGACCTGCTCCTGTCCCACGTCGTTGTGCGGCTCGTGAAGGCCGCCAGGCATCAGGAGCAATTGCTTGCGTGGGTGACGGGCCGCTTCGAAGACGCGGCGAGCTCCCGCAGAAAGGTTGAGAGGGTCCGCCTCTCCGTGAACCACCAGCAGCGGAAGCTGGAACTCCGCGACGTGGGCTCGCAACCACCCGATAGTGACCATGACCTCCATCCAGAAGCGAGCGGAGGTCTGATTGTGCACGAGGACATCCGCGGCGTAGGCCGAGACCACCTCCGGGATCCGCGACAGCGTCCGCTGATCGAACTCCGTCGTGATCGGGAAGCGCGGCCAGAAGCGGGACAGCAGGCGGGACACGAGCATCCGCGACGGGGACGTCACGCCCGCATGCTCCAAGGCCGTGCCGCTGAGGATCACCCCGCGCAGTCCCTCGGGATGGCGCAGCGCGTAGTCCAGGACGATGAGCGTTCCCAGGCTGTGACCGAGCAGGAAGGGCGTGCGGCCCGGCTCGTGCCGCGCCACATGACCCAGGAAGGCCCTCAGGTCCTCGCGGAAGTCCGCCCAGGTGTCCACGTGTCCCCGCTGGCCGGGCGAGCGTCCATGGCCTCGCAGATCGAACCCATGAACCGTGTGGCCCCGCGAGACGAGGTGTTCCACCAGCTTCTGGTACCGATCGCTGTGCTCACCCAGTCCGTGGACGATGGCCAGCACCGCTCGCGAAGGGCCTTCCGGCCGCCAGTGCTGGGCGAACAGCCGGACGCCGCCCAGGCCCTCGAAGCTGTCTTCCGTGCCGTTCATGGAGGAACAGCTTAACGTTGGCCCTTCCGTTGGACAGGCGTAAGCGCCTCCGGGCCTACGCCTCGTCCTCTTCGGGCGAGGTGCGCGGCAGGACGAGCTCGAACTGGGCGCCACAGCCCAGGCCCTCGCTGTGCGCATCGATGCGGCCGCCGAGCGCCTGCGCGCTGAGCGCCGAGCTGTGCAGTCCGAACCCGTGGCCCTTGGCTCGCGTGGTGAACCCGTGCGTGAACAGTTTCGGCTTCACGCTCGCGTCGAACCCCACGCCGTTGTCGCTCACGGTCACCGTGGTGTAGCCCGCATCCTGGTGGACCGCCAGGATGATGCGCGGCTGCGAGTTGTCCGGCCGCTCGCGCACCGCGTTCTTCGCGTTGGAGATGAAGTTCACCAGGATCTGAACGATCACGTGCCGATCGTAGTACTCCGGCTCTTCCTCGCCGTACTCGCGCTGGAAGATCCGATCGTAGATGTCCCCGATGGCGCACAGCCGGATCGCATCCTCCATGAGATCGCGCAGCAGCGTCTTCTCGCTCAGCCGGATGCGCGCCCGCGCATAGCTCTGCTGGGTGGTGATCACGCTGGTGGCGTGATCGATCTTCGTGCCCAGCGCGGTGCACTCGTCGAGCAACATTTGCCGCTCCTGAGCCAGCCGCGAGTGGAGCTTGATCAGGAACCCGGGGAGATGCCGGCCCCGCTCATCCTGGGTGAGGAAGGGGCCCAGCTCCTCGGCGGGACGCTCGAGCAGGGCGACGGCCTTCCCCAACGAGACGAGAGGCAGGCCCTGGACGCGCTCGCGCAAAACCGTGCTGCTCACCGTGATGCCCGTGAGAGCGTTGCCCAGGTTGTGGAGGATGCTATTGGCCAACTCGGCCATGCCGGCATGGCGGGCGCGCTCCAGCAGCTCGCGCTGAGCGGCGTTGAGCTGCTCGGTGCGCTCGGCCACGCGCTGCTCGAGATCCTCGTTGGCCCGCTGCAGCGCCGCCTCCGCGCGCTTGCGATCCGTGATGTCCGTGGAGACGCCGCACAGCCCCTGGATGCGGCCATCCCCCCCGCGCATGGGGAACTTCGAGGAGAGGAAGGTGCGCAGCCCATCCCGCAGCGGCAGCGGCTCCTCGAATTGGAGTGGAGTGCCCGTGGTGAGCACGCGCTGATCGTTCTCCACCAGGATTCGCGCGTACTCTGGCGGGAGCAGCTCCGAGTCCTTCCGGCCGAGCACCTTCGAGCGGGGCACGCCGAGGACGGCCTCCAGCCGGCCGTTGATCATGATGTAACGGCCCTCGCGGTCCTTCATGTAGATGGCCGCGGGGGAGTTGTCGATGAAGTCCTGAAGGTGCTGCCGGGTGGTGGAGACCTCGCGGCGGGACACCTCGTGGGCCTGGTTCTGCTCGGCCAGGTGCTGGTGCACGCGGGCGTTGTCCATGGCAACCGCCGCCTGGGTGGCGAGGATCTCGATCACGCTCAGCTGGGGGCCCTCGAAGACATGCGAGGCCTGGGCATGCTCCAGGTAGAGCATCCCGTGCTGGACGCCGCGGTGGGTGAGGGGACTGCACAGCACGGAGTGCAGCCCCCGGGCCTTCACCACCGCGTCATCACAGTACGGCGGTTGCCTGCTTGCATCCGAGAGGACGATGGGCTCCAGGGTGCGCCGCGCCCCATGGATCACCGTGGTGGGCAGCTCGGCCAGGGTTCGGCTCTCTCCCTCGGTCTGGCAATGGATGACCCAGCCCAGCCTCTCCTGGAAGCCCAGCAGCGCTCCATACGGCGCCCCGGAGAACTCCTGGAGCGCGCGTAGCACCGCGCGCTGCAACTCCGGCAGGGAGAACTCCCCCGAGATGGACCGGATCGCCTTGGCGAGGGAGAGGACATCGACCTGGGGAGGAGGAGAGCTCATGGGCACATCGGCCGCCAGACCTCAGACCTTGTAGAGCAGGTCCATGTACTTCTTGAGCAGATCGCTCAGCAGCCCACGGAAGGGGACGGTGGCGGCCATCCCGTAGACAGGTGCCATCGTACCCTTTTCTCCCGGATTCGACCGGACATGCGCTACGGCTGCTCGCAAGTCCTCCAGGAAGCGGTTCGCGACGTCTGGTTGTGTATGACGCAGTGTGACACAAAGGTGGACTGCGGACGGCTTGTGCAAGCCATTGAGGTTCCAGCCCTGGGCGCTGAGTCGTTCCATCACCTGATAGATGTTGAGCGTGTGGGAGCCAAAGGCAATGACGAACAAAGGCTCGCCCAGCACGTGCAGTTCTGGGATTGCGCGGATGCCACGTTTGATCGTGTCTGCCGTTTCCAGGATGCGCCGGGTGGCCTCCAGGTAGCCCGCCTCGCCCATGGTCACCAGCGTGGCCCAGGCCGCCGCGATGAGTCCTCCCGGCCGGCTGCCTGAGAAGGTCGGGGAGAAGTAGATGCCGCCAGGCCACTCGGTGGCCGTGAAGTACTGGTGCGAGCGCAGCTCCGTTCCCCGGTACAGGACGACCGAGGTCCCCTTGGCTGCATAGCCAAACTTGTGCGTATCCGCCGACATGCTCGTCACCCCGGGCAGCCGGAAGTCGAAGAGTGGCACCGGGTAACCCAGGCGCTTTGCCCACGGCAGCACGAAGCCTCCCAGACAGGCGTCCGTGTGGAAGCCCAGCCCCCGTTTGCGGGCCAGGTCCGACAACTCCTCGATGGGATCGATGACTCCATGGGGGAAGGAGGGCGCCGAGCCGATGAGGACGATGGTGTTGCGGGTGATGGCCTTGCGCATGGCGGCCACGTCAGCGCGGTAGTCCGGGCCCACCGGTACGCGCACCATCTTGATGCCGAAGTAGTGCGCGGCCTTGTCGAAGGCGGGGTGCGCGCTGCCGGGCGCCACCATCTCCGGCCGGGTGATGCCCTTGGTGGCGTGGGCCCAATCCCGGTACGTCTTCATCGCCAGCATGATGCTCTCCGTCCCGCCGGACGAGAGCGAGCCGCAGATGTGCTCGTCGGGGTGCCGGCCCAGGTTGGCCTCGGCGGCGCCCAGCATGTTGGCCGTCATGGCCACCACTTCGGCCTCGAACTTGGTGGCGCTGGGCCACAGGTCGGCGTGGAGCGGGTTGCTCTGCGAGTGGAGCGAGTACACCCGGTTGACGAAGTCGATGTGGTCCTCGGCCCCGTGGTACACGGCGCCGGAGACCTGGCCCTGCTTCCACCGATCATGCTCGCGCGCCTCGAGCTGTTGCAGCTCCTGGAGGACCTCCTCGCGCGGGCGTCCCTCGGCTGGCAGCTTGTCGAAGGTGGGCACCTCCTGCTTGTAGGGTTTGAGGCTGCCCTCCAACTCGGAGAGCATCGAGCCCGTCTCCTTGTCGAGCCGGTTGCGCACCAGGGGGATGGCTTTGAGATACCTCTCCGCCACGGCGATGAGGCGGGGAGGGAGGTGGGAGAGCAGATCGAGATCCGGCAGCGCCATGGCTTCCTTTCCTGATTCAGCGCCGTCTTGTGTGCTTTCAGGAGCTTCGGGTCCTGTTCAGCCGCGCGAAGACGGGCTTGCTGGTCTTGTAGAGGTGGAGAAATTCCTGGAAGAGCTCGTCGTAGACGGCTCGGTTCTTCGGGTTGGGCTCGTAAGAGCGAGCCACGGGGACGAGCGAGGGGATCTCCTCCACCGTGAGGTGCCCCAGCGCGATCGCCGCCTGGAATGCCGAACCGCGTGCGTTGGCCATCACCGGCTGGTCCACCTGGTGGATGGTGCGGCCCAGCACGTCCGCGTAGATCTGGCACCACAGCTGGTTGCGGGCGCCGCCGCCGATCATCCGAATGGGATCCGCCTTCCGGCCGAGGAACTGCTCCACGTAGGAGAACAGCCACCGGGAGTTGTAGGCCACGCCCTCCATCACCGCGCGCACCATGTGCCCGCGGGTCGTCTGGAGCGACTGGTTGAAGAACCCGCCACGTGACAGCCGATCTTCCACTGGCGAGCGCTCGCCATTGAGCCACGGCAGGAAGAGGAGCCTGTCGCTGCCGGGGGGAACCTGGGCGGCGGCGCGCTCGAAGCTGGCGTAGATCTCCTGGGAGGAGCGCCCGGTGAGGGAGTCCCCCTCGAAGAGCAGGTTCTTGAGGGTGACTAGGCAGATGCCGGCGGACTCCTGCTCGTTGATGAGCAGGTAGCGGCCGGGGATGGCGGAGGGGACGGTGCCCATCTGGTGCAGCAGATCCGTCTTCTTCTGGGGCACGTGGCAGCTCATCCAGGAGGAGGTGCCCACGCACAGGTGCAACTCGAAGTCCCGGACGGCGCCCGAGCCGACGGCGGCCGCCAGGATGTCCGGCATGCCGCTCACCACCTGGACGTTCTCGCCCAGCCCCAGTTCTCGCGCGGAGGAGGGGCTCAGCGGGCCAATCACCGAGGCGGCGGGCACCAGGTCCGGCAGGTGTTCGCGCCGGAGCCCTGTCATCTTCAGCAGGCCCTCGTCATACGTCACCCGGGTGAGCTGCCGGTTGTCCGTCACCCAGTGCAGGGTGATGGAGTCGTACGAGGCGGTGAAGCGGCCCGTCAGCCGCAGGTTGAGCCAGTCCTTCGGCTCGAGGAACTTGTAGGTGTTCCGGTAGATGTCCGGGCGCTCGTGCTGGAGATAGAGGATGTGCCCCAGGGGATCCTTGCCGGAGAGGCTGGGCGCGCCACCGGTCAGCCGCACCCAATGCAGCAGTTTGCCCACGCCGTAGCCCTCGATGGAGACGAGCCCTCGGGCGAGCCGCTGGACGTGACTGGCCCCGCGCGAGTCCATCCAGAGGATGGCGGGGTGCAGTGGCTTGCCCTGCTCGTCCACTGCGACGGTGCCGGACCACTGGGTGCCGACGTTCACTCCGACGACGTCTCCCGGAGAGACGTCGCCTCGCTCGAGCAGCCGCCGCGTGGCCCGGACGATGGCGGACCACCAGCTCTCGGGATCCTGCTCGGCGCCTCCTTCGGGGAGGAGGGAGAGCGGCAGGGGCTCCTCGTCTCCGGCAAGGATGGCGCCTCGGGTGGTGATGAGGGCCACCTTGACGGCCGAGGTCCCCAGATCAATGGACAGGATGGATGGGTTGTCGCCGTTTGGCACCTGGACCCTCGTAGCCAGTGGCGCGCGGGAGAGGGCGCGACCCGTGCAATCTACGGGTCACGGCCCGCGCAAGCTACCGGGAAGGGGTACCCGTGTCTTTCTAGAACACGGGGGCCGGCCGTACCGGGTGCTCAGCCCTTCTTGGACTTGGCGGCGCTGGCGCTCTTCTTCTTCTCCCGTGCCGCCTTGGCCTGCTCCAGCTTCGCCACCGTCTTCTGGAGCGAGTCCCCTCGGGTTCCACAGCTCGTGGCGACGGACTTCGGCGTGGTGGCCTGGCCCTCCACCTGGATGGGGGTCTTCTCGAGCTCTGGAGCCTTGGCGATCAGCTCCTTCGCTGTCTCTCCGCAGCGCTGGAAGCGGGCGCGCGCGTCCGTGTAGAGCGCGAGCTGCTTGTCGGGATCCTTCTCCGCCTTGGCTTGCTTCACCAGTGCCTCGGCCTCCTGACGGGTGGTGGCGGGCCCGGAGACGAACTCCTGCACCTGCTGGACGCTTCGGACCTTTGCCGTGGCCTGCTCCAGAAGCTTCTCGGTGCGCCGCGCGGAGGCCCCGTAGTCCTCGCTCCGGGCTTCCAGGGATTGGCCCTCCTTCAGGCGCTCGCGGGTGCGCTCCACCGCCTTGAGGACGGCGTCGGCCTGAGGGGCTCCGGCATCCTTGCGCTCGAGCGCTTCGAGCGCGGTGTTCACCTCTCCCATGGCCTGCATGACTCTGTCGCGCTGCTTCTCCACGCTCGCGTCGAGCTCTTGGCGTGCCTTCTCGTTGCGGGTGGGCGCGATGCGGGCCTGGAGTTCGGAGAGCCGCGATTGGAGCATCTCCCCTTCGGGCGACAGCCCGATGTCGGGATGGGAGAGGAGCTTCTTGGCTTCCTCGAGCTTCTTCGTGGCGCGCTCCGTATCCATCTGCGCCAGGTCCCGCTCGGCCCCGTCGAGCAGCGGGGTCGCCTCATCGGACAGCTCCTCTCCGTGGCGCGTGCGCTCCTTCAGCGTCTTGGGGCCGCAGGCGGCCAGGAGCACCCCGATGAGGAGAGGGGCCAACCAGGAGGGAATCGAGCAGGGGCGGGTGCGCATGAAGGCTCCTTGGAGCTCTCGGCTGACGGGGCTTGTGTGCGGGCGCCAGCATAGGCTTTCTCGCGAGGGCCAGGGCATGTGACACAGCCAACGTCCGTTGTCGCGATTCTGTCCACCACCGGAGGTGGACTGCGAGTGCAACTTGCCGCTCCGAGCCGAGGTGCCCTCCCTTGCCGCCTACCCTGGCTCGCAGGAGGCATGGATGGGCTTCTCCTTCTTCGGAACTCGTGCCCTCGGTGTCGTAGTGCTGCTCCTCTCTCTGGGCTGGCTGCCTGGGTGCGCTGGCTCGATCGCTCCCGGGCAGCCTGGCGCCCCGGCGCTCTGGACGCCGGCGGACAAGCACGGCTTCGGCTCCGCGAGGAGCGAGCAGAGCAAGGTCTGGTACACGCTCGGCTCCGGAGAGCTGACCGAGGTCTTCTATCCGACCCTGGGCTCTCCGAGCGTGAGGGAGCTGTATTTCGTCGTCTCGGACGGCCACTCCTTCGCCGAGTCGGAGCTCGATGCCACCGAGCACCACATCGAACTCACCGATCCGCGCAGCCTGACCTACCGGCAGGTGAACACCGCGAGGTCCGGCAAGTACCGCCTCACGAAGACGTACGTGACGGATCCACAGCGGCACACGGTGCTCTTCGACCTCCGCTTCGAGTCTCTCTCGGGAGAGCCGTATGCCCTCTATGTGGTGTTCGATCCGTCCCTCGCCAACGACGGAATGAATGACTCGGGGACGAGCGAGAACGGCGTGCTGCTCGCGGAGGATGGCTCGGCGGCGAGTGCCCTGCTGGCGCAGCCGGCCTTCGAGAAGACCTCGAGCGGCTACCTGGGCACGAGCGATGGCTGGACCGACCTGTACGGCGACTTCGTGATGAACTGGGACTATCGCTCGGCGCCCGAGGGCAACGTGGTGCAGACGGGTCGGCTTTCGGTGAACGGGTTGGGCCAGCGGCAGAGCGCGACGCTGGTGCTCGGCTTCGGGACGACGGCCCAAGAGGCCCGGGAGGCGGCGCGGGGCTCGCAAAAGGAGGGCTTCGCGCAGGTGGCACGGAAGTACGCGGAGGGGTGGCACACCTGGCTGGGCTCGCTGCCTCCCGCTCCCGCGAGCGCCGAGCAGTGGCTCACCACCTATGATGTGTCGCTGATGGTGATGGCCGCCTCGGAGGACAAGACGTACCGGGGGGCCTTCATCGCCTCGCCGAGCATGCCGTGGGCGTGGGGGCTCGGACTGGAGAATCCCTCCGGCGCCTACCACCTCGTCTGGTCCCGGGATCTGTACCAGATCGCCACCGCGCTCCTGGCGGCGGGAGACAAACCCGCGGCGGACCGCGCGCTCGATCACCTCTTCAACGTCCAGCAGAAGCCGGACGGCTCATTTCCGCAGAACGCCACTGTAGAGGGCACTCCGCACTGGACGAACCTGCAGCTCGACGAAGTGGCGCTCCCCATCGTGCTGGCATGGCAGCTGGGCCGTGCGGATGCGCGGACGTACTCGGACCATGTGAAGAAAGCGGCGGACTTCCTCGTGGCCAACGGCCCGGTGTCGCCACAGGATCGCTGGGAGAACCAGAGCGGTTACTCGCCCGGGACGATCGCCGCCGAGATCGCCGGGCTCATCTGCGCCGCTGACCTCGCGCGCCGCAACGGAGACACCGCCTCCGCGGCCAGCTACGAGGCGACCGCGGACTCCTGGCAGCACCAGGTGGAGGGCTGGACCGTCACCACCAACGGGCCGCTGGCGCCGCACCCGTACTATCTGCGGTTGACGAAGGACGGGAACCCCAACGCCGGGACGACCTACTCGCTGGGAGATGGAGGCCCGTCCGCCATGGATCAGCGCCGGATGGTGGACGCGAGCTTCCTGGAACTCGTCCGCCTGGGCGTGAAGTCCGCCAGCGACTCGGCCATCACCCAATCGCTGCCCGTCATCGACACCCAACTCAAGGTGGAGACGCCAAGCGGCACCTTCTGGCGCCGGTACGACTTTGACGGGTACGGAGAGACGCCCGAGGGTGGCCCGTGGGAGATCAGCGAGCCGGACACGGGGAAGACACTGGGGCGGGCCTGGCCCATCTTCGCCGGAGAACGCGGCGAATACGCGCTCTCGGCGGGCCAACCCGCGGACACGTGGCTGGCGGCCATGGCGCGCTCGGGCAATGAGGGATATCTGCTGCCGGAGCAGGTGTGGGACGGACGGCCCCCCTCGGGGCAGCCGGGCTTCGTGGCGGGGAAGGGGACGTTCTCGGCGACCCCACTGGTCTGGTCCCACGCCCAGTTCGTGCGCCTGGCCTGGTCCATCCTCGCGGGCTACCCCATCGAACAGCCGAGCCTCGTGGCCTGCCGATACACCTCCGTGTGCCGCAAGCAGCGGTGAAGTGCTCCGGGCGTATGCCGCCAATGAAACATTCAGAGGGCTTGAAACGTCAGGCGCTGGAACACCCACCTGCCTCGTGGCCGGAGTGCTTTCTCTTCCTGCCTCGGAGGGCCCCGGCCCGCTATGCTGCGCAGCGGGATCGTTGGGGGTCCCGGGAGCACACAGTGAGTCCGAAGGGAGAGCCATGGGCTCCGCGCATTACAGCGTGAGAAATGAGGTCGCGGAGCGGACTCTGTACATCCGCATGGAGGGGTTCTTCGAGGAGACCGAGATGCAGGACTTCGTCCGGCTCTTCGTCGAAGCCTCCGCGTCCTATGGAGGTCAGCCTCACCTGATCCTGGCGGACATGCAGGGCTTGCAGATCTCCAGCCTGGACGTGGCCAAGCTGCTGGGCGATGCCATTGGCAAGGCCCGGCAGCAGGGCGTGACGTGCTGCGCGCATCTGACGTCGTCCACCGTGGTGAAGATGCAGATGGCGCGGTTGGCGCGCGAGCACTCGCAGGGAGATGACGTGACGGTGAACGTCAACTCCCTCGAGGAAGCCAACAAGGTGCTCGCCGAGGCGCGGCTGTGGATGGGGCTGGATTCCCCAGAGCCGGAGAGCTCCAAGCCCTCGTCGCCGTGAGGCTCTCGCTCAGGGCTTCAGGATGCGCCCGAGGAAGAGCACCGACTTCGTCTCCGTGTTCTCGATGAGGACGATGAAGGGGCGGTCCACGGTGTAGGAGTCGGGGATGGAGGCGGGGCCCGTACTGATGGCGGTGGCAGCAGCCGCCTCGGTGCCCTCCTCGTTCACGGCCACGAAGGCCTGGTGTTGCGCGGCGGTGATCATCAAGGCCGCCTGGCTCGTCAGGCCCGACAGATTGGCCTTATCGGTGAAGGCTTCCACCATGCCGAGCGCCTGCATCGCCTCCTCGAGCGGGAACTCCTTCTTCACCTCGAAGCGGGGGAACCCCAGATTGAAGTAGCGCTGCTGAAGGCCGGCCCGGACGCCATCCAGGAACTGCGCCGAGAGGCGCGACTCGATCTCCGCGAACCGGGTCTCCTCGGGAACGATGACGAGCATGCGGAAGGCGTTGCCCACGTACGGGAGGCTGATGGCATCGAAGCCCTCGCCCTGCAGGAAGCCGAAGTTGCCCTCCCCGCGCATCATCTGGACGGACTGCGTGCCGCCTTCCAGCGCGTGGAAGTCACCGCTCCGGGTGAAGTCCTTGTTGAAGGGGGAGCTCCAAGAGCCCTTGAAATAGAGCGCGTTGGCCAGCAACAGGCGCGTGTTGGGGGTGACGGCCTTCTCCGAGAGCAGATTCTGGATGCGGTTCGCTGTCTGGTCCGCGACCCAGTCATTGATGCCCTTGCGGATGCTCGCCGACTCGTTCACGAAGTCCACGGTGCGCAGGCCCGTGCCGTAGTTGACGGCGAGCACGTCGAGGAACGCGGGTTCGAACTGCAGGCCCTGCTGGCCCCAGGCGGCATTCACCAGCCGGAAGGAGGGCGCCTTGCCCGGTTCACCGGGGGAGGTGGCCACCTGGGCGCGGAGCTTCTGGTCCAGCGCGTTGAGGGCGGGATGGAGCCGATCCTGGGGAAGCGAGAAGTGGAGCGCCTGCGCCATCTGCGTCTCGGTGGTGCCTCGGGCGCCCGGGTAGAGGAGGGCGAAGGCCTGGGTGACGCTGAACGGTGAGAAGAAGAGGTTGTCTCCCGGCTTGGCGATCTGCTGGTACAGCGAGACACCGAAGTCGGTGTTCCCGGAGACGAGCGCCGCGAAGTCCTCGGCGGGGACGTTGGGATCTTGCACCCGCTCCTTGCTCGAGGCCACCAGCTCGCCCGGCGGTAGCGGGGGGAGCGCGTCTTCTTCAGAGGAGGAAGAGCAACCCGCGAGCATCAACACGCTGGCGAACCAAGGCGCCAGCCAACGACGAGAGGAAATCATCCAGTGCTCCTTCGAATGCGTGTTCGCGCCGGCAAGGAAGCAAGGCGTGTGCACACTTCCGAAGTGAGGGACTTCAAGGGGTTGAAGCGGTCCTCGGTGGGAAAGGGTCTCGAATTTCCGAGGGGCTCGTGTCTTGAAGTGGGGGCGGATTCGTTGACCGGCGAGAGAGCAGGGGAGAACCTGCCCGGAGACGCTGCCCCAGGAAATGACACCATGCCGACCGCCGATGCCTCCGAAGCCGATGCCTTGCCGCCCGAGCTGAAGCGCCGGGCGCTGGAGGCGCTGGAGGCGCCGGAACTCCACGAGACGCCGCTGCCCTCGGGCTTCGCGACGCTCCTGCGGCTCTGGCACTACGAGGAGGAGGGGCCCTGGCGCGCCTGGTCGGTCTCTGCCCGGCCCAGCGCCATCGATGCTCCCGCGCTCCGCATCCGGAGGGTGGTGTGGGATCGGCCGGGGGAGCTCGCGGAGCTTGTCGGCTCACTGGCTGGAATCGAGGAGGGGCGTTCGCCACGGCTCCGCCTCTCCGAGGCGCGCTTCCCGATGGAGTCCTGGAGTGCACTCCTCGAAGAAGTCCATGGCCTGAGGCTGCAGCCGCTGTTTCCAGAGGTGAGCCGTCCCGAGGGAGGCATCCGGGAGCGGTGGGGGCTCACCTACCGGCTCTCGGCCCAGCGCATCTCGTTCGAGTGGTGGGATGCGCCGCCAGCGGCGTGGAAGGAGCTGGCGGAGTGGACCGTGCGGCTTCGGAGCGCGCTGGAGGCGTGGCTCGGGAGATAGCCGGGCCCGCGTTCACTTCACGAGGCGCACGGAGGGCCAGGCTCTTCTTCAGGCCATGCCCAGCAAGGCATCCAGCCGCTCGCGGTAGCTGCGGCTGAGCTTCAGGCAGGTGCCATCGCGGAGGATGACCTGGTACTCGCCGTGGAAGAGCGGCCTCATCTCCTTCACCCGCCGGGCGTTGACGATGGTGGAGCGGTGGATGCGCACGAACTGGCGGGGATCGAGCTGAGTCTCCAACTGTCGCAGCGGCTGGCGGACCAGGTGCGTGTCGCCGTTCGAGTGGACCTGGACGTAGTAGTCCTCGGCCTCGAGCCAGTCTACCTCGCCCACGGGGAGGACGGCGACGCGGCCCACTTCCTTGAGCACCAGCCGCTCCAGGTAGCGCGGTGCGGGAGGAGGCGGAGCGGAGGCGGTAGAAGGGGACGTGTTCAGCAGCCCCACGAGCTGGCGCGCCAGGGACTGGATGCGCCCGTTGCGCACGTGCTCCTTGGCACGAGCCAGCACCTGGGCGAAGCGCTCGTCCCCGAAGGGCTTGAGGAGGAAGTCGAGTGCATGCAGCTCGAAGGCCTTGAGGGCATGGGCCTCATCCTCGCTGACGAAGATGAGCGCGCCGGGCTGGGTGGCATGCGCCTCCCGCAGCAGTTGGAAGCGCTCCAGACCCGAGGTTCGTGCATCGAGGAAGACCACGTCGACCGGGTGGCGGAGCAGGCTCTGCAGGGCGTCCGAGCCGCGGACGCACTCGCCCACCACCTCCACCTCGGGATCCGAGGCCAGCCGGTGGCTCAGGCGCTCGCGGGCGAGGCGTTCCTCGTCCACCACCAGGATGCGGATGGGAGCCACCTCGACTGGCGGGTTTACGGCCGGGACTCCGTGGCATTGCTGGAAATTTTCAGTGACGGTGCGGAGAACAGCCACGCATGCCTCCAGAAAGAGGGATTGCGCAGCCGTCTCTACGTCGCAGGAGTGATGGGGGCGTGACGGCCCTGGCGAGGGGCTGGGCCCCCGCAGGTGCGACGAGGTGTCAGCTGGAGCGACCGTCGAAGTGGTGGACGGGGAGGGAAGCGAGATCGACACCTTCCAGGCAGCGGGCATTGATGGCTGCCATGGCCTTGCCGGAGGGATCGGTTCCTTCTCCAAACGGGTGGATGCCGCACTTCGCGCAGAAGCGATGCTGGATGACGTGCTTGTTGAAGGTATAGGTGCTCAGGTTCTCAGCGGGCGTGAGCAGGCGGAGCTGTTGCCTGGGAACGAACCAGAGCAGCGAGCCCCGCCGCGAACACATCGAGCAATTGCAGGCCAGGACCTGTTGAAGTTCACCCTCGGCCTCGAAGGCGATGCGTCCACAATGGCAGCTGCCCTTGTAAGTCATTGCGTGTCTCCCGGGTTGAGTTTCACGTATACCGGCTTTCATGGCTCGGAGGAGTCTCGAGAGCGGGAGGAGTTCCGTGCTGTACAGGATCGGGTGGGTGGTGGCCGTCCTGGGCGTGTTGCTGTCGGGAGGCTCGGAGGCGGCCGAGAAGGGGCTGCCACCTCATGACATCGCCCTCACGATCAGTGGCGGGGTGAGCCTGGGCGCCTACGAGGCCGGGCTGACGTGGGGCATGGTCCGCTTCCTGCGGCTGTCCCGAGCCGAGCCCGTGATGGGACCCTCCTTTCGTCCCAACCTGGCGGGTGTGACAGGGGCCAGCGCGGGCAGTATCAACGCGCTGCTCGCCTCCGTGCTCTGGTGCGAGGCTCCCGAGTCCACCGCGGATGACGGTGTCGACTCCAACCTGCTGCGCGACACCTGGCTGCCCGTGGGCCTGGATGACCTGCTGCCGGAGGATCCCCGCATCTACTCTCCGGATGATGGGCTCCTCTCGCGCAAGGCCCTCGAGCGGGTGCTGGCGGGCCTGCGCGAGCGAGTCTTCACCCCCAACGCCGTGCGCCGCTTCCAGCCGGGGTGCAGTGTGCCCCTGGGCTTCAGCGTGACGCGGCTCAAGCCCGAGGTGAGCCACATCGCGGGCCTGCCGGCGATGACCCAGCGCTTCGTCGTGCCGCTGTCGCTCGAGGTGACGCAGAAGGGACGGGTTCGGTTGCTGTCCCAGCCCCTGTCCAGCGAGGGCGAGCTGGCCCCCAGCGTCCTGATGCTCGGCGAGAGTGCGGACCCGGAGCCTCCCGGCCATGCCCTTGATCCGGACCAGGTGAGTCAGGCAGTGCTCGCTTCGGGCGCATTCCCGGTGGCCTTCAGCCCTCGCGAGTTGTGCGACTGCGCGGCCTCCTGCCCGGTGGGACAGCGCGTGTTGCATGGCACCTGCCCCGGTCTCGATGCGGATCATCCCCTCACCGGGCTCTCCTGCGCCGCGCGCTCCACTCCCGGGCAGGAGCTGACGCTGTGCCGCAGGCCGTACGTGGATGGAGGCGTCTTCGACAACGCCCCGGTGGGCCTGGCCATCGAGCTGGTGGAGTCGCGCCGGGCTCCCAGCCTGTGGAACCCCGTCTCCTATGTCTTCGTGGATCCGGACTTCCGCCGCTTCGAGTCCCGCGCGGCCAGCACCTCCGAGACTGGTGTCTCAGCGGGAGCCAGCCTGATGAGCAGCCTGGAGCTCGTGGGCGGACTGGTGGCCACCGCGCGCAACTCGGAGCTGGGACGCGCGGCGCGGGCGATGCACTGGAACCGCACCACGCGCACCCTCCTCATGAGTTCGGCGGACGTGGCGCGCAGGTACGCGGCGGTCCACGCGCTGCTGGCGTCGCTCGCCCACGGAAACCTCACCGAGGCCCGTCTGTTCGAGCGGCCAGCGCGGGGCTCGCTGTCCGTGCCGGAGCGGCTGCGGCGGGGACGGATCCTGCTCTCGTGCACGAGCCGCATGGTGGCGGAGGCCACTGCCAGGACGGCGCCAGGGCTGTTGGGCACCTGCGCCCGCGCCCTTCGCGGTGAGCCGGGGAAGGATCCGCTCCAAGGGGATGCCGCCCAGGCCGCGAAGGTGGGCGAGCGCCTGTCGGTGGGGGAGTTGGTGAAACTGGGCGCCTCGGTGTCCATGCTGCTCGATGTGCGTGGGCAGTTCCGGCGCTACGTGAACGAGCCGCTGTTGCAGGGCGAAGAGGGGCAGCAACTCCAGGATGCGTTCCGGGATGGCGTGGAGCTGATCGCCAGCGTGATCGAGTTCTTCGCTGGCGAGCTGGATCTGCTCTCGCGCAGTGAGATCTCCGAAGTGCAGCAGTGGGAGCTGCGCGAGGCGCTCCTGGCGACGCTGCACAACAGCCAGGGGTTGAGCGTGGCCACGCACCTGCTGGCCAATACGGTGCTGGACGAACAGCTGCGGTGGATCGCGGCGATGCCCGAGCCTCGGCTCTCCGAACAGGCGCGTGAGATACGGGCCCAACTGCGCGAGCTCCGTCAAGGAGCGCTCTTCGATCAGAAGCCCGTGCAGCAGCTGTTGGAGACGGCGTACGAGCTGTTGCTGACGCTCGACATCGCGAGCATGCAGCGAGAGTACGACGGCGACGAGCACGCGGGGGATCTGAGTCTGCTGGCGCATCGCGTCCGGGTGGTGGGGGTGCTGACGGGGTTGGTGCCCACCTTCCAGCAACTGGGCGCGTCGCTGGATTCCCTGTCCCAGCAGGCCCAGGCGCTGCAGCAGGGGAGGATTCCGGAGCGCCGCTTGTTCGTCACCACGCGCTTCGCACCCCTGGCGGGCTCGCAGCTCGCCAACTTCGCGGGTTTCCTGGATCGGCCCCTGCGCGAGCTGGACTACTACGCGGGCGTCTACGACGCGGTGCACTCGCTCTCGGTGGCGGGCTGTGCCGCGCAGGATCCGTACTTCACGGGGCGGCCCGCTCCGGCGCGGCTGCCGGGGCCCTCGGACGACCTGGACATGGCCGATCCGCAGACCCAGCGGTGCGTGGGGTTGATGATGCGCGGCAACGCGGAGTGGATGGGGGTGCTCACATCGAAGCGGGCGCGTCACGTCATCACCGCGCTTGCGACCGAGGAACTGGTGGCCGCCATGGGAAGCCGCGAGCGTGCCCGGGAGCTGCTGCAAGAGCCCGCCTGGTCCTGGCTGGAGCAGGGCGAGTCCCTCCCGAAGGAGGAGCCCCTGGCCGCGGCGCTGGCGGCCTTGCGCTCACACCGGAGGCCTTGCCGGGAGGGTGACGCGGAACAGCTCTGTCTGGCGGATCCCAGCTTCGACGAGTTCCTCGCGGGGCTGCGAGCGCAGGGCTTCCAGCCTCAGGAGGCGAACATGCGCCTGGTGCTCCAGGATCCCGTGCGGTGGTGGGGCTCGACGTTCCGCAAGGCCGTGGATCGCGCCACGGTGGTGGAGTTGCAGCAGGGGGCCATCGATGGGGCGACGGCCGCCACGACGGGCCGGGGAGTGCGGCTCGCGCTCGCTGCGGGGCAGATGCTGGCGAGAAGGGACGTGAGCACCCAGCCCACGCCCCGCTTCGAGCTCGATCCGTCCAGCCTGCCGGAAGCACCGCCGCCGGGCTCGGGAGCCTGGAAGCTGAGGGCGATGCACCTGCTACCCTACCGCGTGTCCTTCGACGCGGCGCAGGGCGGCGTGGCGCTGGCCTGGGTCGAGCCGGCGCTGCGGGTGTCTCCGCACTTCTCGCTGATGTCGAAGGTGGAGCCGCTCGACTTCCAGAGCGAGGACAAGCGCTTCTCCACCACGTTGGGGCTGAGGCCCACGGTGCACGTGGGCGGAGTGTCGCTGGGAGCGGGGCCACGGGCCTCGCTGCACTGGAACGGGGACGGCCGCGTGGACTGGGGGCTGGAGGTCCACGGCGCTGTGTTGCAGGACCGCGTGGGCGTCAGCGTGGGCGTCCGGGAGAACCCCTTCACCGGAGCGCCGTTCCGCAGCCTCTCCGTGTCGCTGTCCATGGCGGACCTGAACGGACTGGCCTACTGGCTCACGCTGTGAGCTCGCCGCGAGGCGAGGGAGGGCGGGGGGGCTGCGGGAGCCCACCCCGCCCGAGCCTTACGGGCAGATGCTGCGGTCCGGCAGCGGGTCGAAGTGGCCCTCGCCGTTGCCGGTCAGCGACAGGGCGAAGAGGCCGCCGTTGAAGCTGCCATCGGTGAAGGTGACGTTGGCCTTGGGCGCCAGCAGCGTGCCGAAGAAGCCGTAGCCCTGCGCATTGATGGTGGTGGTGTCGACGAAGTTGAAGACCACGCCGTGCTGGTTGATGCCGCCGCTGAACGACTGGCCGAAGCCGGTGAACGTAGCCGAGGCTCCATAGATGTTGATCACCGCCAGCGAGTTCGCCGGCGCATCGATGGAGAACAGCTTGGCACCCGTGAAGGCGCTGGCCTGCACGCTGAACACGTTCACGTTGGGGTTGGTGCCCTTCAGCATGACGCCGCCCCACGTCTCCCGCTTCGTGGTGCCGTTGACCGTGAGGCCCGCCAGCTGTGAGGAGAGGGTCCGCAGCTCGTTGAAGCGGGCCGTGAAGTCGACGGGCGTGCCCCTGCGGGTGACGCCTCGGGGCTGGACCACGGAGGTGTTGGTGCTGAGGGTGCCTCCGTACCAGGTGTCGCCGTGGAGTCCGCCGCGGTTGAGGCTCAGGTTGCCGCCCGCCACCAGGGTGTTGGCGATGTCGTTGTCCGGCAGGCTCGCGCCCATGGAGAAGTCGCTCAGGACGATGTTGCCGCCCACCGCGACCTTGCCCTCCATGTCATGGCCGCCGTTGTAGTCCCCGGTCAGGAACAGGGTGAAGTCGCTCAGGTGGACGGAGATGCAGGTGGAGCAGGGGCCCACGGTGATCTGGCGGCTGACGGTGCTCACGTTCCCCGAGGGATCCGTCACCCGGTAGTTGACGGTGTACTGGCCGGCCTTGGACGTGTCGACGTTGCTGGTGGTGACGATGCTCGGAGTGAGGTTGCCTGCGCAGGCGTCCGAGGCGGTGGCACCCGGGTCGGTGTAGGCCGCGCCGCACTGCAGGGTCGCGCTGGGCGCGCCATTGAGGGCCAGCGCGGGAGGCAGGGTGTCCTTCACCGTCACGGCGCGGCTGCTGGTCGAGGTGCCCACGTTGCCCGAGGGGTCCGTGGCCGTATAGCGGATGGAGTACGTGCCCGGCGCCTGCCGGTTGGGCGTGGAGGTGGCGACGGTGGGCAGCGTCCCGGCGCACGCGTCGGTGGCCGAGGCGCCCGGATCCGTATAGGTGCTCACGCCGCACTCGAGCTGAACGGTCAGCGCGCCATTCACCGTGACGACGGGCTTCTGCGTATCGGAGACCGTGACGACGCGGCTCACCTCGGGAGCGGCGTGGCCGTACCCATCATTCACGTTGAAGCGCAGGGTATAGGTGCTCAGGGTCTGGGGGTTCACCGTCCCGGTCCGGAGAATCGCGCTGGTGAGAGTGCCCGCGCATTGATCGGTGGCCGAGGCGCCAGGGTCGGTGTAGGCAGTGCCGCACTCCTGCCGCAGGTTGGCCAGGCCGTTGAGCGTGATGCTCGGCGCCAGCGAGTCGGTCACGGTCACCATCCGAGTCACCGCGGTAGACTTGTTGCCGGAGGTGTCGGTGGCCACGTAGCTCAGCGAGTAGGTGGCGGGTACGCCCAGGTTCACCGAGCCGCTCGTCGAGATGCGGCTTGCGGGCAGCGAGCCCTCGCACGAGTCGCTCGCCGTCACGCCCGGGTCCGTGTACGCGCCGCCGGGGTTGCACTCCAGCGACTGGGACGCCGGGCCGGAGATCGCCACCGTGGGCGCTCCCTCATCCGTCACCGTCACCGCGCCGGTGCACGAGGAGGAGTGGTTCGCCTGATCCGTGCAGGTGAGGGTCACCGTGGTGGTGCCGATGCCGTACGGGCCCGCGGGGCTCTGCGTGCAGCCCACCAGATCGCTGTCGGTGTCATAGGAGCCGTTGTCGATGTTCGCGGTCTGGCCGCAGGTGGCCTGCGCCGCGACCGTCACGCTCTTGCAGAGCGCGGCAGGCGGGATGGAGGGAGCCGGGGGGATGTTGGGGAGCTTGCAGAACGAGGTGCACTCACCGATGTTGCCGGCGGAGTCGCCCGTGCGGCCGTTGTTGACGCCCAGGTCGCACTGCTCGCCGAAGTCCCGGTCCACTTGACCATCGCCGCACCAGTGGAGGTGGCACGAGTACGAGCACGTAGCCGAGGCCTGCTGGCCCGCCAGCGCGGGGCTCCCGTTGATTCCATCGCCCAGATCGCACTCTTCGTTGGCGGGGTTCTCGGGGATGCCACAGCCAGTGCTCGCGGGCATGGCGCCGCGCACGATGATGTAGGGCGTTCCTCCAAAGGACGTCGTGTTCCCCGGATCGAAGAGGACATCCGAGTACGTCCTCTGGCTGGGCATGGGCGTCCCCAGGGAGTTCATCGCCAGCGCGGCGAGCGAGAAGTTGCGCTCCGGGTAGGCGTTGAACACCGAGCGTGCCGCGCACCCATCGCCGGTGAGCAGGCCGTCGAAGATGTAGCGGGACAGCAGATCGTTATACATCTGGAGCATGTGCGCGGAGTCGGCGCAGCCCTGCACGCCCTGCACCTTGAACTCGCCGAAGGGCTCCAGCAGCGTCACCGCCGTGTTGGCGGGAGCAGTCTGGTAGGCGCAGCCGAGCGCGATGTACATGCCCGTGCGCTTCTGCTGGGAGTTGAGCACGAACTGGATGGCGCTCTCGACCAGTTGGGGCGTGCGGTTGTGCGTCGGGTCGGTGCTGAGGATGGCGATGTCTCCGTCGACGATGGCGCCCCACGTGTTGCGGGTGTCGATGGCGGCCTGGAACGCGGCCGTGCCGCTCTGGCAGTTCCCGTCACCGATGATGAGGGTGCGGTACGCCATGAACTGCTGGGCCGTCAGCGCCTTCCACTGCTCCGGTGTCACCACGTCGATCTGCGTGTAGGGGGAAGCTTCGCGCACCGCCTGGGCCTCGCGGCTGTCGAGCCCGCCACTGACGCTGCTGCCGAGGATCAGCACCTTGTTGGTGCTGTTGACCTCCTGGTGGGTGGTGCGGACGGTGGAGGGCGTCGCTTCCAGCAGCGAAGACTCATCCGCCTCCTCTCGGCAACCAAAGACAGACAGGGTGGCGAGTAGCAGAAGAGCACTTCGGGGGGGATTCAGTGTCATCTGGTGGGTTCCTTGGATGTTTGGCCAACAGCAGAACCATCTGAGACTGAGAACAAACTCGAGTGGGGGATTCAGGTGGGGCCGGGAGCAGAAGGCGATTCACTCATCGCCCATTGCTTGAGAGAAAGCGTCGATCTTCTCATTTGAGATCGCAAGCCCCAATTTTGAGTCTGTCTTTGTAGACAGAGGCCTCACCAGAGTTTGCGTGAATCTCTGTATTGTCGCGAGCGCACGCCTCGAACGCTCCAGAGCGGAGGAGTGCAAATTTGCGCTGCCGCAGCAGGGCTGGGGAGAACCCCCAAGGCGTCCGCGCCCGGGAATCCCCAGCCTGCGATGAATGCTGGTTTGCAGAAAATAGCGGCTCTGTTTCGTGTGACAGGGTTCGTCATGGGTGAAGTTTTGCACCCTGAAACATGGGGTTCATGTCTGGTTTGAGAGCCCGGCATGCAAGCGATTGTGGAAACAGATCTTCACTGGGAGGAAATGGTTGGAAATCTGGTCGTTAGGAAGTTGTAACACTCCGGGCGCATCGTTCCGCGGGACCTGCCGAGGGCCGGAGGCAGCGTCTCGGACGGAGGATGCAATCGATATGAGCCACGCATCTCGGCTCTCATGGCTTCAGCTTGGGGGCGTGCTGATCACCTTGCTCGTGGGCTGCGGTGACTCATCCGCGCCCTCGGTGCCGGACCCCGCGGACAGCGGAGTGACTCCGGGTGGAGGGGATGGCGGGACTCAGGGCACGGATGGCGGCACGAGCACGGACGGCGGCACGGTGGCCGACGGCGGCGCGAGCGCGGATGGCGGAACGCTGCCGCCGTTCAGCTTCTTCGTCACGAGCCTCAAGGCGATGCAGGAGTTGTCGGGGAGCCAGAGCGGCTTTGGCGGAGACCTTCGCTTCGGAGAGACAGGGGCTGGGGCTGGACTCCGGGGCGCGGACAAGATCTGCGCCACCATCGCCGAGAGGAGCATGCCAGGAGCTGGCCAGAAGCCGTGGCGTGCCTTCCTGAGCGCCGTGGCGGGAGAGGATGGCCAGCAGGTCAACGCCATCGACCGGATTGGCAGTGGCCCCTGGTACGACCGGCTCGGGCGGCTGCTGGCCAGCACCAAGGCGGATCTGCTCCACAACCGGCCCTCGGGAGGCAGCTCGGTCATCGTCAACGACTTCCCGAATGAAGACGGAGTGCCCAACCACCGGCCCGATCCCAGCCAGGCGTCGGTGGACAACCACGACTTCCTGACCGGGACCAACTCCAGCGGCAAGCTCTACAGCTCCACGGCCACCTGCAAGGACTGGACGGCGGCTGCGGGTGACAAGGCGAGCGAGGGCCGTCCCCGAGTGGGTCACTCGTGGCCTCGCTCGGGCGGAGGCGGTGGGGGCACGGACAACTGGATGTCCGCGCTGGACGAGTCCGGCTGTGCGCCCGGTGTGAACCTCATCGAGACGGGGCCGCCGGATTCGAACTCGAACACGGTGGGATCCGGCGGCGGCTACGGCGGCATCTACTGCTTCTCGCTGATCCCCTGAGACGGGGGGAGTGCACCCCCGCCGTGCTCAGCCCAGCAGATCCAGCAGCCACGAGCCCTTGCGCTGGCGGGGCAGCAGCTTGAAGCGTCGCAGCTCGCGGCGCTTCACGCGGCTCTCCAGGACGCTGTGCACCGACACGCTGCCGGGCCCGCGCATCAGCAGGGTGAGGGCCGAACCCATCAGGGCCAGGTTGAACTCGTAGCCACCCTGCTGGTTGTTGAAGCCCTTGGAGCCATGCACCTTGCCGATGGCCACCGCCTGGGTGACGAGCACCGCGAGCGCCGTGATGCGGGTGGCCACGCCCAGGATGGCGCTGATTCCGGAGGCGACCTCGGTGATGCCCAGCGCGAGCACCCAGGGCCGGCCCGGCTTGAAGCCCAACTGCTCGAAGAAGGGGACATGTTTCTCCGTTCCCTCTTTCTTCAGCTTGCTGATCCCGTGGACCACCATGGTCGAGCCCAGGGTCAGGCGCGGGGGCAGCAGGGCTGCGGACTTGAGGATGCCAGGCTGCTCGGTCAGGGTTGACGCGATCATGGGCACTTCTCCTTGCGGAAAGGTTGAAAGGAACGTGCCCGTAAGGGTGGAGCCGGGTGTCGCTTCTGGCACGGCCCCTCTGGCCCTGCCCGTCAGGAGACCTGGCGAGCAGCCTCGACGCACTGAGCCGTCGGGATGGCGGAGAGAGGCTTCGCGCGCGGCGCCATTGCGGAACCCGGGCGCTGCGTTACCTCAAATACATGACTGAAGTGCACACCCCACTGCGCGAATTCACCCTCCCCGAGGGCTGTCCGACGTGCGGCGCCGATCTGCCGGTGCGGGTCTCCGCATCCGGTCCGAACGGCGTTTGTAAGCACTGTGGTTGGTTCGGCCGCCCGTTCATCACCGTGACCCACCGCGGGTTGCGCATTGACTACAAGAGCGCCCAGGCCTGAGTCGCCTGGCGCTTCTCCTTCGGGGGTTCAGCCTTCCTGCCCCGAGCGCACGAGCCTCCCGTTCGCGGCCACGAGGACCAGGGCGGGCACCAGCATCGCCAGCGCTCCCGAGAGGCTGGTGTGATCGGCCAGGAACCCGACCAGCGGAGGGCCCACAAGGAAGCCGCCGTACCCTGTCGTCGACACCGCCGCGATGGCCACGCCCGCTGAGCTGCCTCGCACGCGCCCCGCCGCGCTGAACAGCACGGGGACGAGGTTGGACAGGCCCAGCCCCACACAGCCGAAGCCGATCAGCGCCGCCACCGGGTGGTGCAGCAGCAGGGCGCCTCCCAGGCCTCCCGCGGCCAGCGCTGCTCCCACGCGCACCAGTCGCTCCGGGCCCAGGGCGGTGACGAGCCGATCCCCGGTCAGGCGTCCGGTGGACATGGCCAGCGAGAACACCGCGTAACCCGCTCCCGCCAGCCCCGCCGCGGAGTTCAGGGAGTTGCGCAGGTAGACGGCGCTCCAGTCCGCCATGGCCCCTTCCGCCATCAACACGAAGAAGGAGAGCAGGCCGAGCCACAGCACGGGCCCTCGAGGGAGCGCGAAGGTGTGCGCGCTGCCCCCTTCGTCCGCGGAGGGCGGCAGCAGCGTGCGTGCGGAGGCGAGGACGACGAGCAGTCCCAACGCTCCAGCGCAAGCCATGTGCAACTCGGGCGAGAGGCCTAGGGAGATGAGCAGCATGGCGGCCCCGGAGCCGGTCAGCCCTCCCAGGCTGAACAGCCCATGGAACGAGGACATGATGGTGCGGCCCAGCTTGCGCTCCACGGTGACGGCATGGGCATTCATCGCCACGTCCATGGCGCCGTTGATGGCCCCGAAGGCCACCAGCAGCAGCGACAGCCACACGAGGCTGGGGGCTCGCACGGGCAGCGCCACCATTGGACAGAACAGCAGGGAACTCACGAGCGTGACGGCGCGGCTGCCCCAGCGAGCCACCAGCGCCCCCGTCACGGGCATGGCCACCAGTGCTCCCACGGCCACTCCCAACAGCGCCAGGCCCAGCTGACTCGCGCTCAGGCCCAGGCGGGCCTGCACCGTGGGGATGTGTGGCACCCAGCTCGCGAAGGCAAAGCCGTTGATGAAGAAGATGGCGGACACTCCAACGCGCGCGGCGGAGGGAGAGGGCTCGGCGCGGCCCTCCAAGACAAGACTGGCATTCATGCGGTCATCACCCGGAGAGAGAGTTTGTGGAAGGGGGCCAGGGTTGCTTCAGGAGTCGTCGCCTCGGTCACCAGCGTCGCCAGCCGCTCGACGGGCGCCACCACGAAGGGCGAGAGCGTGCCGAGCTTGTCCGCGGTGGCCACCGCCACCGTCTCGGCCGCGCTCTGGATCAGGGCTCGTTTGACCGCCGCTTCTTCGGCGTAGCTCGCGGTGATGCCGGCCTCGACGTGGAGGCTGCACACTCCCAGCAGGCAGAGATCGGCTCGCACCTGGCGTAGCGCCTCGACCGTCTCGGCGCCCACCAGCGTCAGCGCTTCCGGGTGAAGCCGGCCACCCACCAGCCGGACTTCGATTCCCGGGTAGCCGGCCAGGGCCAGCGCCACGGGTGGGCTCACGGTGATGACGGTGGCGCGCAGATCGCGCGGGAGCGCGCGTGCCACCTCCAACGTGGTGGTGCCTCCATCGATGAAGAGCACCTGTCCGGAGCGAACCAACCCGGCGGCGACCTGGGCCAGCGCATGCTTCTCGGGTTGGTGGATCTCCTCGCGGGCCTTGTGGCTCAGCGCCGCATGGGCACGCGGGAGGGCGCCGCCGTGGACCCTCCGGAGCTGGCCGGCTTCGTCCAGTTCCCGCAGATCCCGGCGGACTGTATCCTCCGAAACCCGCAGTAACCGGCAGAGGTCGGCCGCAAAGACGCGGCCTTCTGTTGTCAGCCGCTCAAGAATGAGCCGCCGCCGTTCCTCGGGCAGCAGGGCAGGGATGAGTTCTTCGGGAGTTTGCGTAGTCATGCGGGTTTCTGCAGTTTCGTGCAGAATGCCGCAGCCTCCCGAGGCAGTCAAGCCGGGCCCCGTGGACCACTCAGGGCTCAGCCTCCCGTGTACTTGTTCCAGAACTCCGTCACGTGTCCGATGTGGTCGAACGCGCAGTGCTCGGCGTTGGGGACGATCTTCTCCTCGACCGGGAAGAGGCGCGTTCCGAAGAAGGACACGCTGCTCTGGATATCGGCGATGTACGGATCCTTGTCGCCGTACTCATAGGAGAGCCGCGTCGAACCGCGCAGTGCGGACTGGGCGCTGTCCCAGTTGAGGTTGCCTGTCCACGAGGGCTCGCCGCCACACATGAGCGCGAAGATGCCGTGGTACTTGTCGCCATACCTGGGCAGGAAGCTCGCCGTGAGGAACACCGAGCCTCCCGAGGAGCCTCCGAAGAGGATGGGCTCATCGAGTAGATCCCAGCCCGCGCGCAGGGCGGTGAGGATCTGCACGAACGTCTGGGCGTTCAGGCCTTCAAGATCGCGATCCTCGGGGGGCGAGTCGTCCAGGCACGTGGTCACCGTGGGCTTGGTCCACCACGAGCAGTGGTTCGGCGCACGTGCCGAGACGTAGAGGGCTCCGTGGGTGGATGTCCAAGGAGCCTGGAGGCGAGGCGCGGTGTTGCCATCGTGGGCGCGGGCCCCGTCGCCGTGCAGGTAGATGGCCAGCTTCAGGGGCGTGCCCGGTGAGGTGCCTTGGGGCTCGATGATCTTGAGCTCGGCTCCGGCGATGGTCGCCACGCAGTAGGTGTACGTCGTCGATCCGCTGACCACCGTGCCTGTGCTCTCGCAGGGCAGCTTGCCCGAGCCGTGGGAGCTGGACGGGGTGGTTCCGCCGTCATTCGTCCCCGCGTCTGGCACACCCGCATCGGGTTGCACGCCCGCATCGGGTTGCACGCCCGCATCGGGGATTCCGTTGTCGGGGGGAGGCTTGGACTCTTCAGAACAGGCGGAGGCACAAAGGACGAGGAGAGTGGTCCACAGCAATCGGCGCATACGGGTCTCGGATGTAGGACAGGGAAGTGGAGGGAGTTGAGTACACCTGATCGGGGTGGCGGAATAGGTCCCACCCCCATGGAGCGTCGAGCGGCCACGCTGCTCCTCAGCGCAGCATGTCGATGTGGGGGATTCCGTCCTCGTCGTAGACGTCGCTGACGCAGCGGAAGCCGAAGCCCTCGTAGAACCGCTGGAGGTAGTGCTGGGCTCCGATGCGGATGGGCGCGCCGGGGAAGGTGGCCTCGATGAACGCGAGGCCCTTCTCCACCAGGAGCTTGCCGTAGCCGTAGCGGCGCATGCTGGGGGCAGTGACCACGCGGCCGAAGCTGGCCTCCGCGTACTTCAGCCCCGGAGGCAGCACGCGCAGGTAGGCCGCGAGAAGGGGTTCTGGGCTCTCGGGGACAGTCCCCAGCAGGTGGTGCGCACCGGGATCATGGCCGTCCGCGTCCTGGTAGATCGACTTCTGCTCCACGACGAAGACCTGCTCCCGGAGTGCGAGCACCCGGTAGAGCTCATCGACCGCCAGTTCTTCGAACCGCTTCCACTGCCAGAGCAGCATGATTCGTTCCTTGTGGACATAGGCGAGCGTGGTAGGCCATTCCTCGTTGACAGAAAGGGCTTGGCCCGTAATCTCCCCTGCTACACCTTTTCGGGACGTCAATTCACGGATGTCGACCACGAACCGGTTGTCCTTCTTCCGGATGAGACCGTCGCTCTTCCTCGGGACGTCCGTCGCCGTCCTGCTGGCGGCGGCGAGCTGCAGTCGGCGTCAGCCCGAGCCGGATGCCTCCTCATCCCTTCTTCCCCCCGTTGCCCCGAACGAGCTGCGAGCGCCCGAGGCGTTCGGCGCTATCTCCGATCGGGCCGAGCGCTCGAAGGCGCTCTTCCTGGAGGCCAGCCGGGTGATGCTCCACCCGCGCTGCTCCAACTGCCACCCGGACGGTGACTCGCCGTACCAGGGCGTGGGCGCTGACTGGAAGCCGCACGATCCTCCCGTTGTCCGCGGCCCGAAGGATCAGGGCGTCGTCGGCATGCAGTGCACCGGCTGTCACCAGGATCGGAACCTGGAGCAGTCGCGCGTGCCCGGCGCTCCGAACTGGCACCTCGCTCCGCGCTCGATGGCGTGGACGGGGCGCACGCCTCGCGCCGTGTGCGAGCAGTTGAAGGACACCTCTCGGAATGGCGGGAAGACGCTGGCCCAGATCGTCGAGCACAACGCGCACGACGAGCTCGTGGGCTGGGGCTGGAAGCCCGGCTGGGGCCGGGAGCCGGCACCGGGTTCGCAGGAACGCTTCGGGGCGATTGTCGCCGCATGGGTGGAGACGGGCGCCGAGTGCCCGAGCGAGGAGGCGCGGCCGTGAGCATCAAGGTTCGTATCAATGGCGTGGAGCAGGAGCTCGACGTCGACCCCGACATGCCGCTGCTCTGGGCCCTGCGCGATGTGCTGGGGCTCACGGGCACCAAGTACGGCTGCGGGCAGGCACTGTGCGGCGCGTGCTCCATCCACCTGGATGGCGATGTGGTGCGCGCGTGCGTGACGCCCGTGCGTCGCGCGGCCGGGCGCTCGGTGACGACCATCGAGGGCCTCTCGCCGGACGGCAACCACCCGCTGCAGAAGGCCTGGGTCGAGCATGCGGTTCCTCAGTGCGGGTTCTGCCAGGTGGGCCAGATCATGACCGCGGCGGCCCTGCTCGCGAGCAATCCGAAGCCCTCGGATACCGAGATCGATCAGTCGCTGGCAGGCAACCTGTGCCGGTGCGGCACGTACACCCGCATCCGCGCGGCCGTGAAGAAGGCCGCCGGGCTGCCCGAGGAGGGATGAGGACGCGATGAGCCACCTGCCCAAGTTGATCACCCGGCGCTCCGTCCTCGCGGGGTTGAACCTCGCGGCTGGGGGCCTGGCCCTCGGCTTCTTCCCCAGCGACAGCGATGCTCAGAAGGCGACGAACGAGCCGTCTGGCTCCGCGTCGCCCAAGCCGAAGACGAGCTCTCCCGCGGCGGAGAAGGCTGTTCCCGGCCTGAACCCGAACGTGTTCGTCCACGTGGCCCCGGATGGCGTGGTGACGATCGTCTGCCACCGCTCCGAGATGGGGCAGGGCATCCGCAGCTCGCTCCCCGTGCTCATTGCCGACGAGCTCGGTGCGGACATGGCGCGGGTGAAGATCGTTCAGGCCGATGGAGACAAGGCCTACGGCGACCAGAACACCGACGGCTCGAACAGCGTCCGCGGCATCTACGAGGACATGCGCCGCGCGGGCGCCACGGTCCGCGTGATGCTGGTGGCCGCCGCCGCGAAGCGGTGGAAGGTGTCTCCGGATACCTGCGAGGCTCGCGACCACGTCGTGGCCCACAAGGGCAGCCAGCGCACGCTCGGGTTCGGTGAGCTGGCGCTCGAGGCCAGCAAGCTGGCGGTTCCCAAGCCCGCGGACGTCAAGCTGCGACCCCGGGCGGAGCTGCGTCACGTGGGACAGGCGCTGCCGCTGCTCGATGGGCCTGCGTATGTCACGGGCAAGGCGATCTTCGGGGCGGATGTGCGGCTGCCGGGCATGCTCACGGCGGTCATCGCGCGTCCCCCGGTGGTGGGCAGTGCCGTGACGAAGTACGACGCCAACCGCGCCCTGGCCATTCCGGGCGTGAAGCGCGTGATTGAGCTCCCGGCGCCGAAGCCGCCCTACGTCTTCCAGCCCTGGGGCGGCGTCGCCGTCCTCGCGGAGAACACCTGGGCCGCGATGAAGGGGCGGGCCGCGCTGGAGGTCAGCTGGTCAGAGAGCGCGAACGCCTCCTATGACTCGGAGCAGTACCATCAGACGCTGAGCGCCGCGCTGCAGACACCGGGGACTCCAGCCCGCACCGTGGGAGATGTCGATGGCGCTCTGGCCAAGGCCGCGCGCACGGTCGAGGCCGACTACCACATTCCCCACCTGGCGCATGCGCCCATGGAGCCGCCGGTGGCGGTGGCTCGTTTCGAGAATGGCGCTTGCGAGGTGTGGGCTCCCACGCAGAATCCGCAGGCGGCTCGCACCGAGGCGGCGCGGGTGCTCGGGCTGTCCGAGGACAAGGTTGCCGTCCACGTGACGTTCCTGGGCGGTGGCTTCGGGCGCAAGTCCAAGGCCGACTTCGTCTCCGAGGCGGCGTGGCTCTCGAGGGAAGCGGGCGTGCCGGTGCGCGTGCAGTGGACGCGCGAGGACGATGTCCAGCACGACTACTACCACTCTGTGAGCGCGCAGCGGCTCACCGCGGGCCTGGATGCGCAGGGCAAGGTGATTGCCTGGAGGCACCGCACGGCGTTCCCGTCGATCGGGACGCTCTTCGGTGCGCCTGGGCGGCCCTCGGCCAATGATCTGCAGCAGGGCGTGCTGGATCTGGCGCTCTCGGTGCCCAATGTCCGCGCGGAGGCGTGCGATGCGGCGGCCTTCACGCGCATCGGCTGGCTGCGGTCCGTGTACAACATCTTCCACGCGTTCTCGGTGAACTCCTTCATCGACGAGATCGCCCACGCTCGGGGGGAGGACCCGCGCGACGTGCGGCTGGAGCTGCTGGGGCCGCCGCGTGTGGCGACGCTGAAGGAGCTCGGCATCGAGAAGCTGCCGAACTACGGCCAGCCGGTCGAGAAGCATCCGGTGGACGTGGCGCGCCTGCGGCGCGTCGTGGAGCGCGTCACGGAGCTGTCGCGCTGGAGCGATCGGAAGAAGGACGGCCGGGCGCTGGGGCTGGCGGCGCACCGGAGCTTCCTCACGTACGTGGCGGTGGTGGCGTCGGTGGTGCGCAACCCGAATGGGAAGATCGCGGTCGACGAGGCCTGGGTGGTGGTGGATGCGGGCACGGTCATCAACTCGGATCGCGTGCGCTCGCAGATGGAGGGCTCGATCATCTTCGGGATGAGCCTTGCCTTCCACGGTGGCATCACGATGAAGGGCGGCGTGACGCAGCAGACGAACTTCCGCGACTTCAAGCTGGTGCGCATCGGCCAGGCGCCTCGGAAGATCCACGTCGACATCATCCCGAACGACGGGTTGCCGGGAGGCATCGGCGAGCCCGGTGTGCCGCCCGTGGCACCGGCCATCGCGAACGCGATCTTCACGCTCACGGGGCAGCGCATCCGCCAGCTGCCGTTCGACAAGACGATCCAGGTCTGAGCGGCCGCTCAGGAGGATGAGGAGCGAATGAACGACCGTGCGCGTCAGTCGTCGGCGCTCGGCTTTATCTCGAGCTGCAAGTTGCCACGGCCCGCCCGGACCTCCTCAACGGCATGGAGCCAGTCTGTCCATGCTGCTGGGTCTGCCGGTTGCCCATCTGGCAGGAGGGATAGGGTTCCGAGCAATCCGCCCAACTCATCCGCTCCCGTGAGTTCGTAGGCCTTCTCCAAGTAACGGTACATGGCGGCATAGGCCTCTCGGAGGGTGATCTGATCAGTCGGCTTCACGTCAGCCTCTTATAGGTTTGAGAGCTGATAGGCCAGTCTCCGGATGGAACATTCGCGGAGTTGGATTGACACCGCCATTGATGATCTCACCGTTTCGGATCTGCACCCAGGTCTGAGTACCATCCGGATTCGTGCGGGCCGACCACCTGTTTCCGAATTTGTCGGTTCCAAGGCGTGCTCCAGGATCGTTGGCTACATCCTTCAAGAGCTGTCGATTGGCGGGAGTGTCCTTCAGATGTCCTGGTGCGTCGCGAAAGATGTGACCCGCGCGCTTGTCTGGCAGGGTTACGTTCTTGGCGGTATCGGTGGCCGATGCCGGATTGTCCTGCCCCGGAGGCTTGGTGGACTCCATGAGGACATAGACGGCACCAACACCTGTTCCCAGGGCTGTCCCCGTAGCGCTTATGGGGATTGCCACTCTCTCCAACGCCAGTGTCCCCTCAGCGGTGAGGGACAGCATGGGTAGCGTCGTCCCCGTCATGCCAAGGCGCGTCGCCGTACCGGATGCGCTCCCATAGAGCAGAAGGAGGTGCATGGAGATCCGAGCGGCCTCTCGAATCTGCTCTTGCAGCGGGAGCGCTGAGTAGTGCGCGAAGTAAGCCGGTGAGGACACGATGAGGGCTGCTACAGCGGACGGCAGTTGCTTCACTCCCTGGATGCTGCGAACGGGAGAGGTGATGAGCTGAGCCAGGGAGCGCCCTACTTCCACCAGGGCCTCCTCGCTTCCATCGAGCGCAGCGCTGAGCCAGTCGCGCTCCAGGCCCAACTCACCCACCATGGCGCCGGGCTGGAGCAGGACTTTGTCCACGGCGTAGAAGACTCCACCCCTGTCCCTGTAGAAGGCTCCTACTTCGAAGGCACCCGCCATGAGCCGGCCCTCGCGAAGCTGCACGTGGCCCATTCGCTGAAAAGGCGTTCCAGCGAGTGCGCTGACCAAGTAGCCGTCCGGCCGCATCACTGCCAGAGACCGGAAGGGGCGGAACTGTTGCAGGAGTTCGGGATAAGAGGTGACGTTGTCCCGGGCGAGTACCTGGCGCAGTACGGAGACGAGGCAGCGACGGGGACCAAAGTTCTGGAGCGTCGTGGGCGTGCGAGCCAGTGCCTTCCAGAGCGCTTGAGCACTATCGGCTTTCAGTTCCTCTCCCTCTTGGTGCTTGGAGTCCTCATTCAGACCCGCCGCTTGTTGGAGGAGTTGAAAGTCATCGCGCTTCTCCCAGAAGCCCGAGCCACCGCTGCCCTCCGCGAGTTCAGGAGAAGGTGCCTCGCGCTGTATGGAGGAAGGGCGCAGCCCCTGAGGGCTCGTCGCACAGCCGGCCATCCACGCCAGCGTCAAGAACGCGAGCAATGGAGGAGGGAAGCGTTTTGTTGAGTAAGACTGAGTCACCTCTGCACCGCTGGCGGAAGGTTCCGAGCGGGGAGTCTACTCCTAGATGGAGAAGTCACCCACGAAGAGGCGGGCTGTGCGCACGTCGGCGTGGACGGAATCTCCCTCCACCACGCCGAGCTGATCGAACTCGCCGCGAGGCACCTCCACCGTGATCGTGTCACCGGCCGGCAGCTTGAGCAGCACCTTCACGTAGCCGCCCACCGGCTTGAGCCGCTCCACCCGGCCCGCGGAGACGCCGTTCACTCCATTCGTGCCGTTGACCCCGTTGGCATGGGGCGTCTTCACGAGCTTGATGTCGTGCGGCCGGACGAACGCGTGGACGGTCTGGCCCTCCTGGGCGCTCTCGGGTGCGGCCACGACGAGGGAACCCAGCTCCGCCCGGCCCTCGCGAACGTGGCCCTTCAGGACACTCGTTCCTCCGACGAACGAGGCCACGAACGGCGTCGCGGGCCGGTCATAGATCTCCGCCGGAGTCCCCGCCTGCGCCACCCGACCTCCCTCCATCACCACCACGTGCTGGGAGATCTCCAGCGCCTCCTCCTGATCGTGCGTCACCAGCAACGTCGTCACGCCCGTCTGCACATGCAGCTCGTGCAGCCACTCCCGCAGCTCCACGCGAACCCGCGTGTCGAGCGCCCCAAAGGGTTCGTCTAGCAGCAACAGCTTGGGACGGATGGCCAGCGCCCGCGCGAACGCCACGCGCTGCCGCTGCCCACCCGAGAGCTGCCCCGGGTAGCGCTGCCCCAGCGCTTCGAGCTGCACCAGCTTGAGCATCTCGTCCACGCGCGCTTCGATCTCCGCGCGGTCCTGTCGGCGCACGCTCAGCCCGAAGGCGATGTTCTCGCGCACCGTCATGTTCTTGAAGAGCGCGTAGCTCTGGAACACCACCCCGATCCCGCGCTTCTGCACCGGCAGGCCCGTGCAGTCCACGCCGTCGATCTGGATGCTCCCCGCATCCGGCAGCTCCAGCCCGGCGATGAGCCGCAAGAGCGTGGACTTGCCCGCTCCCGATGGCCCCAGCAGCGTGGTGATGGCCCCCGCCGGCGCTCGAAAGGACACGTCCGACACGGCCGGAGTGCCTGTGGCGGTGAAGCGCTTGGTCAGCTTCTCGACGACGACGCTCATGAGGCTTCCGCCTTCCATTCCACGTACTTCTTCAAGGCCAACGTGACGAGCGCGAGCACCGTCAACAGCGAGGCCGCGGCAAATGCGCCGACGAAGTCGTACTCGTTGTAGAGAATCTCCGCGTGCAGCGGCAGCGTGGTGGTCACCCCGCGGATGTGCCCCGAAACCACCGACACGGCGCCGAACTCGCCCATCGCGCGCGCGTTGCAGAGGATGACGCCATAGATAACGCCCCACTTCACCTTCGGCAGCGTCACGCGCAGGAAGGTGGTCCAGCCGCTCGCGCCCAGCGTGAGAGCCGCCTCCTCCTCGTCGCTGCCCTGGGCCTGCATCACCGGCAGGACCTCGCGCGCCACGAAGGGGAACGTGATGAAGAGCGTCGCCAGCACGATGCCCGGCACCGCGAAGATGATGTGCAGATCATGCTCGGCCAGCCACGGTCCGAACCACCCCTGCCGCCCGAACAGCAGCACGAAGATCAACCCCGCGATCACCGGAGACACGCTGAAGGGCAGATCGATGAGCGTGACGAGCAGATCCCGCCCAGGAAACCGGAACCGGGCGATGAGCCACGCGGCCGCCAATCCGAACACGAGGTTCAGCGGCACGGCAACCACGGCAGCCGTCAGCGTGAGCTGGATGGCGGACAACGCTTCGGGCGTGGCCAGGGCTGACAGGTACTCCCCCACGCCCTTCTGCAAGGCGAAGGTGAACACGGCCACCAGCGGGACGACGAGGAAGAGTCCCAGGAACAGCAGGGCGCCACCGATCAACAGCCAGCGCACGAGCGAGGACTGGGACGCTGTGTGGGCCCTGCGCTGGATGAGGAGCGAGGAGGCGTGCATGGAAGGCTATCCCGGCCGGATTTCGAACCGGCGCTGCGTCCAGCGCTGGAGCAGGTTGATGGCCAGCAGCATCACGAACGAGACTGTGAGCATGACCACGGCGATGGCCGTGGCGCCCGCGTAGTCGTACTGCTCCAGCCGGGTGACGATGAGCAGCGGGGCGATCTCCGTGCGCATGGGCATGTTGCCGGAGATGAAGACCACCGAGCCGTACTCGCCAATGGCCCGTGCCAGCGCCAGGGTGAAGCCGCTCAGCAGCGCCGGAAGGATGGTGGGGAAGATGATCCGCGTGAACGTCTGCCACGGCGTGGCCCCGAGCGACGCGGCGGCCTCCTCCACATCCGCGTCGATGTCCTCGAGCACCGGCTGCACCGTGCGCACCACGAACGGCAATCCGATGAAGGTGAGCGCCACCACCACGCCCAGTGAGGTGAACGCCACCTGGATGCCCGCGGCCTCCAGGTGACGCCCATACCAGCCATTGCGCGAGTACAAACTGGTGAGCGTCAACCCCGCCACGGCGGTGGGCAGGGCGAACGGCAGATCCACCAGCGCATCCACCAGGCTCTTGCCCGGGAAGCGGTAGCGCACCAGCACCCACGCCACGAGCAGGCCGAACCCGGCATTGAGCAACGCCGCCACCGCCGAGGCCCCGAAGGTGAGCCGGTAGGCGGCGAGCGCCCGCGGCGAGGCCACGGCCTCCCAGAAGTGTTCCCACGACAGGGTGAACGTCTTGAGGAACAGCCCGGACAGCGGCAGGAGCACGAGCAGGCCCAGGTAGAGCCAGCTCAGCCCCAGCGACAGTCCGAACCCAGGGAGGACGCGACGGCGAGCACTCGAGGCCATGGCGACGCTTCCGCTCACTGCGCCTTCGGGGCGTAGATCAGATCGAACACGCCGCCGTCGTCGAAGTGCGCCTTCTGCGCCTTCTTCCACCCGCCGAACACCTCATCCACGGTGAAGAGCTTCACGGAGGGGAAGTGGCTGGCGTGCTTCGCGGCGATGGCCTCGGAGCGCGGGCGGTAGTGGTGCTTGGCGGCCAGCTCCTGGCCCTCGTCCGAATAGAGGTACTGGAGGTACGCCTCCGCCGCCGCCCGGGTGCCACGCCGATCCGCGTTCTTGTCCACCACGGTGACAGGCGGCTCGGCGAGGATCGTGTCGGACGGGACGACGATCTCGAACTTGTCCTTGCCCACCTCGTCCGTGAGCAGGAGCGCCTCGTTCTCCCAAGCGATGAGCACGTCCCCGAGTCCGCGCTCGGCGAACGTCGTGGTGGAGCCGCGCGCCCCCGAGTCCAGCACGGGCACGTTGCGGTAGAGGCTGGCGACGAACTCGCGGGCCTTGGCCTCATCACCGCCCGGCTGGCGCAGCGCGTGGCCCCACGCGGCCAGATAGTTCCACCGTGCGCCGCCTGAAGTCTTCGGGTTGGGGGTGATGACCGCGAGGCCTGGCTTCACCAGATCCTCCCAGTCGCGGATACCCTTGGGGTTGCCCTTGCGCACCACGAAGACGATGGCGGAGGTGTACGGCGAGCTGTTGTTCGGCAGTCGCGACTGCCAGTTCTCCGGGATCAGGCTCGCCTTGTCGTGGAGCATGTCCACGTCGTACGCCAGCGCCAGCGTGACGACGTCCGCCTCCAGCCCGTCGATGACAGCCCGCGCCTGCTTTCCGGAGCCGCCGTGGGACTGCTTGATGGAGATCTTCGTCCCGTGGCTGGCCTCCCAGTTCTTCGCGAAGGCGGTGTTGAACTCCTCGTAGAACTCACGGGTCGGATCGTAGGAGACGTTGAGAAGGGTGACGGGCTCCGCCGAGGAGGCGGTGCCCGGTTTCGTGCAAGCGCTCAACGCGAGCAGCAAGCCCGGCAGGACGAGCAGGAGGGAGGAGCTCAGCAGCCAGGAGAGGGAACGGCGCTCGAGAGGAAGGGAAGTCATGGGTCAGCTCGGAAGAGAAGGAATGGAAGGAGGAGGAGGGATGTGCCCGGCGCGGACGGTGAAATCACCGAAGCCCTCGCCAGGGCGGCGCTCGCGCGCGTAGGCGGCGAACAGAGGCTCGAGAGCCCCGAGGACGCCCGCTTCGTCGATGTTCTCGCGATACAGGCGGTTGAGGCGCTGGCCACGCACATCACCGCCCAGGAACAGGTTGTAGCGGCCCGGAGCCTTGCCCACGAGGGCGATCTCGGCCAGGTAGGGGCGCGCACAACCGTTGGGACATCCCGTTATCCTCAAGAGGATCTTCTCTTTCTCCAGTCCATGGGCCGCCAGGCGCTCCTCCAACTGGGAGACGATGGACGGCAGGTAGCGTTCGGCCTCGGCCATGGCCAGGCCGCACGTGGGCAGCGCCACGCACGCGAGCGCGTTGAGGCGCAAGGGGCTCGAGCGGCGGAAGCCATCCAGGCCATGCGCCTCCACGAGCGCGTCGATCTCCGGGCGGGCCTCGGCGGGCACACCGGCGATGACGAGGTTCTGGTTCGGCGTCAGCCGGAAGTCGCCCTTGTGCACCCGGGCGATCTCCCGCAGCCCCGTGAGCAGCTTCGCGCCAGCGGTGTCCGCCACGCGTCCGCTCTCGAGCCGCAGCGTCAGGTGCCAGCGGCCGTCATGGCCCTGCTTCCACCCGAAGAGATCGCCGTTGTGCTCGAACGTGTACGGCCGCGCGGGCTGCAGTGAGAAGCCGAGCCGTTTCTCCAACTCGGAGACGAACCACGCGATGCCGCGATCCTCGATGGTGTACTTCAACCGCGCGTGCTTGCGGTTGGTGCGGTCCCCGAAATCCCGCTGGACCTTCACCACGTTCTCCGCCACCACGAGCATCTGCTCGGGCGGCACGAAGCCGATGACATCCGCCAGGCGCGGGAAGGTGGCGGCCTCTCCGTGGGTGGCGCCCATTCCGCCGCCCACCGTGACGTTGAATCCCAAGAGCTGGGCTCCCTCGTAGATGGCGATGAAGCCCAGGTCCTGGGAGAACACGTCCACGTCGTTGAACGGCGGCACGGCGATGGCGGCCTTGAACTTCCGGGGCAGATACGTAGCGCCGAGGATGGGCTCCTCCTCGCCGCCCGCGACCTTCTCCTTGTCCAGCCAGATCTCGTAGTAGGCCTGCGTCTTCGGCAGCAGGTGCTCGGACAGGCGCACCGCCCAGCGGTACACCTCCTCGTGCACGCGAGACTCCACCGGGTTCGGGTTGCACATCACGTTGCGGTTGACGTCTCCGCAGGCCGCCAGCGTGTCCATCAACGCCGCGTTCATGCCCGCGATGGTGCGCTTGAGGTCCGTCTTGATGACGCCGTGGAGCTGGAAGGCCTGCCGCGTGGTGAGGCGCAGCGTGCCGTTGGCGTACTGCTTCGTGAGCGCGTCCAGCGCGAGCCACTGAGCCGGCGTACACACTCCGCCCGGCAGGCGCGTGCGGATCATGAAGTCGTACGCGGGCTCCAGCTTCTGTTGCCGGCGCTCCTCACGCAGATCCCGGTCATCCTGCTGGTAGCTGCCGTGGAACTTGATGAGCTGGGTGTCGGGCGCGGCGAGCCCTCCCGTCACGGGATCGGCCAGGCTCTCGGCGAGCGTCCCGCGGAGCAGGTTGCTCTTGGCCTTGATGTGCTCGGTCTCGGTGAGGGCAGGGGACTTGGTCGTGCTCATGTCGGTACTCGCTCAGTAGACGTCGCGCTGGTAGCGCTGCTCTTCGCGCAGGGTGTCGAGCCAGGCGGCCGCGTCCTCGCGGCTCCGGCTCCCGTGGGTGGAGATGATGTCGATCAGCGCCTCATGGACATCCGGCGCCATCCGCTGGGCCTCGCCGCACACGTAGAGGTGGGCGCCGCCCTGCAGCCACTCGTAGACGTCCTTGCCCGCCTCGCGCAGGCGTTGCTGGACGTAGATCTTCTCCGCCTGGTCGCGGGAGAAGGCCAGGGAGATGCGGTGCAGCTCGCCCTTCTTCAGGGCCTCCTGCCACTCCGTCTGGTAGAGGAACTGCGAGCGGAAGTGCTGCTCCCCGAAGAAGAGCCAGTTCCGGCCGCGTCCGCCCACCTCGGCGCGCTCCTGCACGAAGGCGCGGAAGGGCGCCACGCCTGTCCCCGGCCCGATCATGATGATGTCCCGGCTCGCATCCGTGGGCAGACGGAACCGATCGTTGGACTCGATGAAGACGGGAACGCGGTTCTCCGCGTCGGTGCGCGTGGCCAGATACGTCGACGCCGCTCCGTAGTGGCGCGTCCCGAAGGCGACGTAGTCCACCACCGCCACGGTGAGGTGGGTCTCCGCGCCGACCCGCTTCTGGCTGGACGCGATCGAGTACATCCGGGGCGTCAGCTTGCGCAGCGTGCGGACCAGTTCCTCCGCGGTCCACGGCGCGGTCCAGGACCGCAGCAGATCGATGACCTGATGGCTCTTGAGGAGCGCGCGGAATGCCTCGGCGCCCTCGGGAGTGAGCATGCGCTGCAGCTCCGCGCTGGAGGCGAGCGCGGCATGACGCTCCAGGAACGGGCGGCTCAGCTTGGTGAGCTCCAGCTCCTCCCCCAGCCACTGTTGCAGCGGCAGGCTGCGCCCATCCCGGGAGACCGCCGTGTCACCCTTGAGCGAGAGCACGGACAGGAACTCGGCGACCAGCTCGGGCGGATTCCGGGGCCACACGCCCAGCGAGTCCCCGGGCTCGTAGCTCAGCCCGGAGTCCCCGAGCGACACCTCCACGTGGCGCACGTCCTTGAGGGCGCCTCGGCCGGTGATGCGCTGGTTGGCGAGGATCTCCGCTGCGTACGGAGCCTCGCGCCCGAACCGGGGCGCCGGAGCCGCGGTGCGCAGCGGGGTGACGACGGCGGCGGCGCGGACCTCGAGCGTCTCGCTCGCGCGGCCCACGGCCTGATCGAGCCAGCCCTTCGCCACGGGCTCGAAGTCCACATCGCAATCGGCCCGGTCCAGCAGCCGGGTGGCGCCCAGCTCCGCGAGCCGGGCATCGAGCTTGCGGCTGATCTCGCAGTACTTGGGGTAGCTGGTGTCCCCGAGCCCCAGCACCGAGAAGCGGAGCTGTTCGAGCCGGGGGGCCCGCTTGCCCAGGATGAACTCGACGAAGCCGCGAGCATCGTCCGGCGGATCCCCATCGCCCTGGGTGCTGATGACCACGTAGAGCAGGCGCTCCTTCTGGAGCTCGCGCTGCGGATACTCCCCCGCACGGAAGTAGCGCACAGAGAGGCCAGAGGCCTCGGCCTGGTGTTTGAGGCGCTCGGCCAGCAGCCGGCTGTTCCCGGTCTGCGTGCCATAGACGATGGTCAGCCACTGCTCGGGAACGGCCTGGGGCGCGGGCGCCGCCGCGATCTCCTGGGGACCCCGATGGGTTGCGAGCCCCGCGAGATACCCGCTCAGCCAGTGGAGCGTCTCGGGCGCGAGCCCCTCCACCACGCGCTGCAGCAGAGCGCTTCGCTCCTCACCGAGCAGTGCGGTCACGAAGGGAGTGGCTGCGGCCGGAGTGTTTCCGGGCCGGGCACCGCCCTTGGCGGGAAGCGAGCTCATGAGCCCTTCTCCTGCGCCTGCTTGACCTGGCTCATCCAGCGGTCAACCTCGGCCGAAGGCTCCAGCTCCACGCCGCCCAGCCCGGCATCCCGGAGCTGGTCTCGCAGCGCGCGCCGAGCCTGGGGCGCCACCGTGTGCAACACCGCGATGAGCCCGGCCTCCGCCAGCGCCAGCGCCACCTCCGTATCGCCTCGGACGACCGAGACGTGCCGCCCCTGCTCGAACAGCCGGCGCTCCAGTTGGAACGCTCGCGCCTCGGCATCCGGAGCCTCAGGCAGAAGGACGACCCCGCCGCTCTGGCCCAGCCGCTCGCGCCGCTCCTCGGCGGTGACGAGCGAGCCCTTCGTGGCGCTGCTCTCATCGCCCGCGGGCCCGAGGATCATCCCCGCAGCCACCGTGTCATGGGTGAGTGCGTCGATGATGATGAACGCCCCGGTGTTCCGGTTGTCCCGATACGGATCGCACAGCAGCGGGCGCTTGCACACCAGCCGCACCTTGCCGATGTCATTGAGGGACAGCGTCTCGGCGGGGACCTCGGTGAGCTGCTCCAGGTCCTTGCGCCACAGGATCTGCTCCAGCGTCGCAGGGACGGTGCGCGAGGTGTGCTTCACCAGGTAGCGCCGGGAACCATCCAGGGGCTGCTCCCCGAACCACACCAGCATCGCGTCCAGCCGCTGGAGCGCCACGGGAGGCTGCGCCAGGTGTGCGATCACATCGCCCCGGCTGATGTCGACCTCGTCGGCCAGCCGCAGCGTGACGGAGTAGGGCGCGCTGCCTTCCGGGAGGGAGCCCTCGAAGGTGTCGATGGCCGCCACGCGGGTCCGCCGCTGGGAGGGCAGAACCACCACCTCGTCTCCCACGCGCACGGTGCCCGAGGCGATCTGCCCGGCGAACCCGCGGTAGTCCAGGTGCGGCCGGAGCACGTACTGCACGGGGAAGCGGAACGGGGCCTCGTCCTGCCGGCGCTGGTGGGGCAGGGACTCCAGCCAGCCCAGCAGCGTGCCGCCCTCGTGCCAGGGGGTGCGCGCGCTCGCGCGGGTGATGTTGTCTCCCTTGCTCGCGCTGACCGGGAACAGGCGCACCTGCGTGAACCCGAGCGTCCGAGCGAACTCCGCCAGCTCCGTGCCGATGCGCTCGAAGATGACCCGGTCGAAGTCCACCAGGTCCATCTTGTTCACCGCGACGGCCAGGTACGGGATGCCCAGCAGCGAGGCGATGTACGCATGCCGTCGCGTCTGCGCCAGCACACCCAGGCGCGCATCCACGAGGATGACGGCCGCGTCCGCCGTGGAGGCGCCGGTGGCCATGTTGCGCGTGTACTGGATGTGTCCCGGCGTGTCCGCGACGATCACCTTGCGGCGCGGCGTGGAGAAGTACCGGTACGCCACGTCGATGGTGATGCCCTGCTCGCGCTCGGCGCGCAGGCCGTCGGTGAAGAGCGAGAAGTCGATCTCCTCCTCGCGAGGCAGCGCCGCGCTGGCCGCGGACTGAAGCCCTCGGGCCAACAACTCCGTGGTGGGCGAGCTGCCCTCATTGGCCGCCGCGCGCTTCGCGGTGGCCTTGCGAACGGCGGAGATCTGATCCTCGAACAACCCGTCGCACTCATAGAGGAGGCGGCCGATCAGCGTGGACTTCCCGTCGTCCACGGAGCCCACCACCACCAGGCGCAGCAGCTCCTTGCTGGCGTGCTCGGCCAGGAACTCCTGGATGTTGCTCGTGGGTTGAAGTGCGGTCTCCATTAGAAGTAACCCTCGCGCTTCTTGAGCTCCATCGAGCCCTCTTCGTCGTAGTCGATGAGCCGGCCCTGGCGTTCGGACTGGCGTGCGTGGACCATCTCGTCGATGACGGCCTCCACCGTGGTGGCCGAGGACTCGATGGCGCCGCTCAGCGGGTAGCAGCCCAGCGTGCGGAACCGCACCCGCTTCATCACCGGATGCTCGCCCGGCTTCAGCCGCATCCGCTCATCGTCCACCATGATGAGGTTGCCGCTGCGCTCCACCACCGGGCGCTCGGCGGCGAAGTACAGGGGCACCACGGGGATGCGCTCCTTGAGGATGTAGTGCCACACGTCCAGCTCGGTCCAGTTGGAGAGCGGGAAGACGCGCATGCTCTCGCCCGCGTCGATGCGGCCGTTGTAGAGGTTCCACAATTCGGGCCGCTGGCGGCGCGGCTCCCACTGTCCGTGCTTGTCGCGGAACGAGAACACGCGCTCCTTGGCGCGGGACTTTTCCTCGTCTCGCCGCGCCCCGCCGAACGCCGCGTCGAAGCCGTGCATCGCCAGCGCCTCGAGCAGCGCCTGCGTCTTCGTCGCGTGCGTGTACTTCTGGCTGGTGTGGTCGAACGGGTTCATGCCCTCGGCCAGCGCCTTGCGGTTCTGGTGCACCAGCAGCCGGAAGCCGTGCTGAGCGGTGAAGCGATCCCGGAAGGCGTACATGTCCCGGAACTTCCACGTCGTGTCCACGTGGAGCAGCGGGAAGGGCAGGGGCGCCGGATGGAAGGCCTTGCGCGCCAGGTGCAGCAGCACCTGCGAGTCCTTGCCGATGCTGTAGAGCATCACCGGGTTGGCGAACTCCGCCACCGTCTCGCGGAGGATGTGGATGCTCTCCGCCTCCAGCACCGAGAGGTGGGACAGCCTGGGCAGCGTGTTCTCACTCATGGCCGGCCTCCGCGACGCGCGGCAGGGTGAACTGCGCCGCTCCCGCCTGGGCGGCCAGGGAGCTCAGTCGCGAGCGCATCGAGACCACCGGGCCCACGATGAGGAGCGTGGGAGAGCCGAGCTCGGCCTCTCGCACACGCGAGGCGATGTCCCCGAGCGTTCCTTCCACCACGCGCTGGTGTTCCCAAGTGCCCGCCTCCACCGCGGCGGTGAGCGTGGCCGCCGGCTTCCCCGCGGCGATGATCGCGCGCGTCGCCTCATCCAACTTCCGGCCCGCCATGAAGAGGACCAGTGTCTCGGAGCGGGCCAGGTGCTCCCAGTCCGGAATGTCGTCGGCGAGGTGCGCGGTGGCGAACGTCACCGAGCCCGAGAGGCCCCGGTGGGTGACGGGGATGGCCGCCGCGGCAGGCACGGCCGCGATGCTGGAGACCCCCGGCACCACCTCATACGGAACTCCAGCCTCCTCGAGCGCGAGAGCCTCTTCACCCCCGCGCCCGAAGACGAACGGATCACCGCCCTTGAGCCGCACCACCGCGCGTCCCAGCCGGGCCTGGCTGATGAGCAGCGTGTGGATGTCCTCCTGCCGGACCGAATCTCCGCCGCCCTCCTTGCCCACATAGATGAGGCGAGCATGCGGACGCGCGTGCTCCAGCACTCCGGGGTGGATGAGGCGGTCGTGCACCACGGTGTCCGCGCTGGCGAGCAACTTCGCGGCTCGGAGCGTCAGCAGGCTCGGATCTCCGGGACCCGCTCCCACCAGATACACACATCCCTTCGTACGGCTGCTCATGTTTTCTGCTCTCCCAAGGCTTCAATCTCCGCGCGGAGCCGGGTCCAGGCTTCCCGGCGCTGGCCGCGGGCCAGCAGTCCGCCAAAGTCGTCCTCCACCAGCCGCTTCAGCAGCCGACCGCGAGCGGGCCCCCGAGGCAGTCGCTCTCGAAGCCACCCGCTGAGCCGGGCGAGCTGCACGTGGTGGAGGGAAATCTGATCGGTCAGCCGCTGCCGGAGGCTCCGAGCCAACGCGGGGGCATGGCCATTGGTGGACACGGCCACGGTGATGGGGCCGCGGCGGCCCACCGAGGGCAGCGTGAAGTCGCACAGGTCCGGCTCATCCGCCGCGTTCAGCCAGATGCCGAGCTCCCGGGCCTCCTGCGCCACGGCCTCGCTCACCCGCCGATCATCCGTGGCGACGAACACGAGCGCCTGCCCGGAGAGATCTCCCAGGGCATAGGGGCGCTCCAGCAACTCCAGCCGGCCCTCCGAGGCGAGGCGGCGCACCGTCTCGGTGGCCTGGGGCGCGATGACGCGCAGCCGAGCCCCGGCCTCGATCAGTTGCTGGGCGCGCGCCTCCGCGATGTTCCCGGCGCCGATGAGCAGCACCCGCTTGTCGCGCAGGCGGAGGCACACGGGGAAGTCGACGGAGGTGTCAGGCGAGGACATGCGGAGATCTCCAGCGGCTCAGGCGCGCACGTGCAGCCCGCACTCGCGGTTCTCCGCGGACTCCCACCACCACCGGCCGGCGCGCTCGTCCTCGTACGGCTTCACCGCGCGGGTGCAGGGCGCGCAGCCGATGGACGGGTAGCCGCGATCATGGAGCGCGTTGTACGGCACGCCGTTGTCCCGGATGTACGACCACACCTGCTTCGCGCTCCACCCGGCGAGCGGGTTCAGCTTGACCAGGCCGCCGTGGTCCACGTCGAGCTCCACCACCTCCACGCCCGTCCGAGTGACGGACTGCTCGCGGCGCAGCCCTGTCACCCACGCCTGCCGGCCCGAGAGCGCGCGTTTCAGCGGTTCCACCTTGCGCAGGCCGCAACATTCCTTGCGCGCCTCGATACTCCTCTTGAAGGAGAAGTAGCCCTGGGCGGACTCCAGCGCCTCCACCCGCGATCGATCCGGGAAGAAGGTCTCTACCTCCACCCCATAGCGCTTGCGGATCGTCTCCATGAGCTCGTACGTCTCGGGAGGCAGCCGGCCGGTGTCGAGCGTGAACAGGCGCAGACTCGGGGCGTACTGACGCGCCAGATCGATGAGGACCACGTCCTCGGCTCCGAAGCTCGAGGCAATGACCGCGCTCGAACCGAACCGCCGCTCGGCCCAGGCGAGGATGCGATCCGCTGGAGCGGAGCTCAGCTCCAGCGCCGTGGCGGCGAGCTCTTCCTGGGAGAGCGAGGTGGGAGAGGGGTGCGCGAGCGTCATCGGAGACTCCAACCAAGGAAACGAAACGGCCCGCCACCCCACGGGGGAGGGCGGGCCATGCAGGTGACACAGGGTGAAAAACGGAGACGTGGGCTCAGCGAACTCCCGGCGCGCTCACCACCTCTTGTCACCTGCAGTGCTGGCTACCGGTTTGTCATTATGGTCAACAAATATCCGCTATAACGGACGGAGTCAACCCGTCCGCTATAGCGGATAGATGCAGCCTCGTTCCTTCTTCAGGGGCCAGACAGGCTCAGACGTAGGCGGATTTCACCTCGGCGTACCGCTCGGTCCACACGGGCAGCCCCGCGCCACCAAGGTGGGCCTCGAGGCGATCGAGGTACGCGTGCTGGCCGGGGATGTAGCCCTCGGCATGGCTGGCCTTGAGGCCCAGGTGCGTGAAGCGGAGGATCGTCGCTTCGCCATCCTCGGTGAGCTCGTAGCGGACGACGGTGTCGCCCACGACGGTCTGCTTCCACTCGTGCTCGAACACGTGCGGCGGATCCCACACGCGGATGCGCCCCGTCATCTTCCGCATCTCGGGCGGAGCCGGAGGGCCATCCGCCGTCATCTCGATCATCCCTCCCACGCGCGGCTCGAGCGCGGTCTTCCCGAACCAGAGTTGGCGCTGTGAGGGATCCGTGATGGCGGCCCACACGGCGGCGATGGGGTAGGGCAGGCGGCGCTCGAAGGTGATGGTGGCGTGTTCTCCAATGCGGTGGATGGTGCCGTGACGGGAGGTGGGGGGCATGGTGGCTGCGATCTCCGGACTGCGGGTTCACTTGGGGCGGTGGGTGTGGGCCAGGTGCTGCTCGAGGGAATCCAGGTGGTCGTCCCAGAAGCGGCGGTAGCGGTTCAGCCACTCCTCGAACTGGGCGAAGCCCTCGCGTCTCAGGGTGTAGATGCGCCGCTGGGCCTCGGGCCGGACCTCCACCAGCCCTGCCTCCCGCAGCACGCGCAGGTGCCGGGAGACCGCGGGCTGGGTGAGCGCGGGAAGGGCCGCGACCAGCTCTCCCGCCGAGCGCCCACCCTCCGCGAGCAGGTCCAACAACGTGCGCCGGCTCGGCTCCGCCACCGCTTCGAAGATGTCCATGAGGGCAGTATATTGAATCTGCGTTATATAAGCGTCAAGTGATATTCGAAGTGTGCCGCAGCGGGCTATGATCGAGCGAGGCAGAAGCATCCCCACCAGCGTCCGGCCCTCAGTTGTGCTCCTGCCATCCACTCGATGAGCCCTTCCTCTGAAGTCGACGCGAGCACCGAGCACCTGCGTCGTGAGCTCAACGACATCCGGAAGGTGGGCGGCTTCATCATCCTCGCGGTGCTCTTCTGGGAGTTCCGGGGGCAGTGGCAGATGGTGCGGCTGCTGGTCGCGACGGCTGTGGTGCTGGGCTTCATCCACGGCGTGTTCATCGAATGGGTGTGGCGCAGGAGGGGTGCGGTCTGGGCCGAGTGGATGCGGATGACCGCCAACGCGGTGACGTTCGCGGTTCTCGGCTGGGGCACGAAATGGCCGGTGGCGCTCTGGCTCTACCTTCCGTTCAACATGCTCTGGTTCGATGGTGTCGGGGGTTGGGAGCGGCTTCGCGCCATCGCCTATCTGGTGTTCGTGGATGTGGTGGCGCTGCTGGGGGGCTGTGATCCGTTCCTGCCGTTGTCCTTCACGGCGCTGGCGGCCATCGCGTTCCTGGTGGCGGACAAGCGGACGAACCTGCACCGGACAATGATGCGGCAGGTGCTGCAACAGCGAGAGCAGCTCCAGAAGGCCCACGAGCGGGCCCTGGAGCAGGAGAAGCTCTCCAGCCTGGGAATGATGGCGGCGGGCGTGGCGCACGAGATCAACAACCCGATGAGCTTCGTCACCAGCAACGTCAGCTCGCTCTATAAGGAGTTGCAGCGCCACCAGCAGGGCCTGCCGGAGCCCTTGCAGGAGTACGTGACGGAGGTGCTGCCCGAGACGCTGGATGGCATCCGCCGGGTGAACGGCATTGTGTCGGATCTGCGGCGCTTCTCGCGGGGGGATGCGGAGATCCCCACCGAGTACGACCTGAACGACGAGGCGCGGGCTGCGCTGCGGATTGCCCACGGGCAGTTGGGCCACTGCAAGGTGGAGACGGATCTGGGCGAGTTGGGCCGGGTGGTGGGGCGTTCGCGGCAGATCGCCCAGGTGCTGGTAAACCTGCTGGTCAACGCCGGTCAGGCCACGGCGCCGGGAGGGAAGGTCCATCTCTCCACGCGTCAGGAGGGCGAGTGGGTGCGGATGGAAGTGCGGGACACGGGATCGGGCATGTCGCCGGAGGTCCAGTCGCGGCTCTTCCAGCCATTCTTCACCACCAAGCCGATGGGGATGGGGACGGGGCTGGGGCTGGCGGTGGTGCACGGCATCGTCACCGCGCACGGGGGCCAGGTCATGGTGAGCAGCCAGCCCGGAGAGGGCACCTGCTTCACGGTTCTGCTGCCGCGCGAGCCTCCCACCGAGAAGGCGGTCTCGAGCGGGCACTGAGTCCGCCCGAGGGGCACTCGTTCGGGGGGAGCGGGCTCTGGTAGCGTGCTCGCATGTCCGTACTCGTGCTGGGGGGTTCCGCGGTCGTCCCGTCGCTGCTGCTGCTCTGGTACGTGTACGCGAGGGACAAGAACCCCGAGCCCCGAGGCATGCTGCTGAAGACGTTCCTGCTCGGCGCGTTCATCTGCGTCCCGGTGGTGCCCGTGGCGATGCTGCTCCAGGAGATGGGGCAGGGGATGATGGGGGACATGTGGGGCAGTGCGTTCGCCAAGGGCGTGCTCGGCGCAGCCCTTCCCGAGGAGTTCTTCAAGTTCCTCGTGCTGCGTGCGTATGTGTGGCGCAAGCATCACTTCGACGAGCCGCTGGACGGCGTCGTCTACGGTGCCACGGCCTCGCTGGGCTTCGCCACGCTGGAGAACATCCTCTATGTGGGGCAGCACGGCCTGGAGGTCGCCGTGCTGCGAGCCATCACTGCTGTCCCGAGCCATGCCTTCATTGGCGTGGTGATGGGAGCCTTCGTGGGGCGCGCCCGGTTCGCGGAGCCGCTGGCGCGTGCGGGCCTGCTCTGGACGGGGTTGGGCGCGGCCATCCTGCTGCATGGCGCATATGACGTGTTCCTGTTCGCGGGCTCTGGTTATGCACTGCTGGCGGTCGTCGTGCTCGTCATTCAGGTCCGTTGGGGGCGCAGGCTCTACAAGGAACTGCAGGCCGAGCAGGTGGTGATGAGCCCGGCCATGGCGGGACCGGTGTTGGCTGGCTCGGTGGTGATGGCGGAGGGGGTGGGGCCGTCGCAAGTGTTGCTCGAGGGCAACCCGGAGCCCATGGCGGCCCTGCGGGTGGGTGAGCCGCCCGTGTCCTCTGCGCGGCGGAGCCAGCCCGAGCGCACCGTGTGGTCGTGGATCAAGCTGTTGATGGGAGGCGTGAGCCTGTCGTTCTGCGGCCTGTGGTGGCTGGGCGTGGCCGCGGTGATCTTCTTCCCGGATTCGTCCGGGGATGCGCTCTCCACGGCGGGGCAGGTAGGGCTGATCTTCTTCTCCACCCTTTCCACACTCCTCTGCGGGGCGATCTTCCGATCCGGACTGCGAGGGCCCTTCGCTCCGGTGTCCGGTTAGGGGTTTTCCCGAGGCTTGCACGCGGGGGGGAGGGAAGGGGTATGAGGTTCTCTTCTCTTCCAGTCAGAGCAGGAGTCCTCGCATGCAGAGACTTCTCCGTCCCTCTCGTTCGAAGCTTTTGGGTCTGGGGCTTGCGCTTGTCCTCGTTCAGGGGTGTACGCCCACGGAAGAGGAAGCCGCTTCCGCGGAGTTGGCCACGGCGAGACAAGCGGTGGGAGTCCCCGGCTTCGCGGATCTGCACCACCACATGTTCGCCGAGGAGGCCTTCGGCGGCGGCTGGTTCCACGGGAGCTACACGGGAACGCTGAATCAGTGTGATGGCGGCATGCCCGAGAGCAGCCATGCCCGGGTGCGCATGGATCTGAGCAACCTGCTGAACCTGTGCCCCAACTCGGGCGGCATCGATCTGAGCACCAACCCCATCTTGGCGCCGCTGTTCGGCATTGGCGGAGCGGTGGGCTCGGAGTTCATCGGGAAGATCGAGGGCACGGAGGGCGACACGGGCCTGCACCTGGGCCGGCGCAACGTGCCGTCGGACTGGCCTCGCTGGGACACCATTGCCCACCAACAGTCGTGGGAGGGCTGGCTGCGCCAGGCGCACAACGGTGGGCTGAACCTGGTGATGGTGTCGCTGGTGAGCAACGAGTTCCTCTGCAAGGCGCTGCCGTACCAGAACCTCAAGCGGCCCTGTGACGAGATGGCGGACGTGGAGGTGCAACTGCAGAAGGCGAAGGACTTCGATGCGCGCAACGACTGGGTGGAGATCGCCCTGACGCCGGCGCATGCGCGGCAGATCATCTCGGCGGGCAAGCTGGCGATGGTGCTCTCCATCGAGTCCAGCAAGCTGTTTGGCACCAAGGACTGGCGCTCCGAACTGGACCGCTTCTACAACCTGGGCGTGCGCTCGTTGCAGCCGGTGCACCAGTTGGACAACCGGTTCTCGGGCGCGGCGCCGCACAACGCCATCTTCCACGCGGCCGAGTTCCTGGAGAACTGCCATATCGACACCGACTGCGGCATCACCGCGGGTTCGTTCACGCTGGGCTTCGACGTGGACTCTGCGTGCCGCAACGTGAAGGGGCTGACGGCGGACGGCAAGGCGCTCGTGCAGGCGATGATCGACAAGGGGATGATCGTGGACATCGCTCATATGTCCGAGCACAGCGTGCAGGACACGTTCGCCATCGCGCAGGCCAACACGTACTACCCGCTGATCGTCTCCCACGGACACTTCCGCGAGGTGATGAACCCCAAGCTGGCCTCGAATGAGAAGACGACGCCGGCGTGGGTGGTGAAGTACCTGCGGCAGACGGGCGGCATCTTCGGTCTGCGCACCGCGCACGACGAGACGCTCACGTACACGAAGTCCGGAGTGGCCAACAACTGCCAGGGCTCCACGCGCTCGCTGGCGCAGGCGTACGAGTTCGGCCGCCAGGGGCTGAAGGTGCCCATGGCGCTGGGCGGCGATCTCAACGGCTTCATCCAGCAGACGCGGCCGCGCTTCGGGCCCAACGGGGCGTGCTCGGCGGGCTTCAAGGCGGAGGCGGATGCGCAGGCCTACCAGCAGACGATCTCCGGGCCGGGCCGGTTGGGCACGGAGTTCGACGAGAAGGGCCTGGCGCACGTGGGCCTGGAGCCGGATCTGATCCGCGATCTGAAGAACGTGGGCGCGAACACCACGGGGCTGGAGAACTCGGCGGAGGCGTTCATCCGCACGTGGGAGCGGAGCACCTCGGCGCGCACGGGCATGGCGGATCCGGCCAACGACATCGACACGAGCGGGATTGCGCCCTACGTCTCCAAGGAGACGCGCGAGGCGCAGTACCCCACGGTGTGCGGTATCGCTTACGCGCCGGACACGAAGGTGTTGGGGCAGGGCTGCCGGTTCGACGCGGAGTGCATCAGCGATCAGTGCACCTCGGCGCTGTGCGCGACCTTCGACGGCAAGTGCGTGTGCAATGACGACGGGGACTGCGGCGCGAGCAACTACTGCGCGGATGGAGCGCCAGGGCCTGGGGACAACGCGTGCGTGTCGAAGAAGGCGAACTGGGACTCGTGCAGCCGGGATGGGCAGTGCCTCTCGGGGGAGTGCGGCGGGTGCTTCGACACGGTGGGGTGGTGCTTCACGCCGCGCTCGAAGGCCTACGGCCAGGAGTGCAAGTCGGATGTCGAGTGCACCACGGATCGCTGCAGTGCTGACTGCTACCTCAACCCGACGGGCACGTGCCTGTGCGAGAGCGACTCGCAGTGCGGCACGAACCAGTACTGCGGTTGGGGGACGAACTCGGGCAAGTGCCAGAACAAGAAGTCCCGGGGTTCGCTCTGCTCCGCGGACCGCGAGTGCTCGTCGAACAACTGCCGCTGGACGTTCACCTGCGGGTGAGCCTGGCGCCGGGGGTTAGCGCTCCCACAGGAGCGCCATCTCCAGTGCGAGGCTCTCGAAGGGCTCGGCGCGCACCGTGATGGTGCCCTGGTGGGAGGCGAGCCGTGACCATCGTCCTGCCTCCAGTCGGTAGACCTCCAGCAGGCGCAGGCGCGGGTCTACCAGCCAGAGGTTCTTCACTCCTTCGCGGGCGTACGAGCCCATCTTCCGCGTCCGATCCAGCGTCTCGGTGGACGGTGAGAGCACTTCGCAGACCCAGTCTGGCGTGAGTGTCAGAGCAGCCTCCTCGGGGAGAGCCGGCATGCGCTCACGTCGCCACCCAGCGAGATCGGGTACGAGCGCCTCGCTGCCCAGGCGCAACTCGGGCTCGGCCAGGAGCACCCAACCGCCTGGGTCTGCGGCTCCTGGCTTGCGGTCGAAGGCGCTCAAAACCCCACCAAGCCGGAAAGCCGCTCGGGCGTGGAGCGTCGCAGGGCGGGGGCTCACATACAACTCCCCACCGACGATCTCTCCCACGTGGTGGGAAGGGACGTCCTCCAGGTCCTCATATGAAGCGGCTCGCCGCTGTGGCCTATCGCTCATGTCCTCAGAATGCAGTCCGATATCTGCCGTTGCAACCAACCCACTCCGCCGCCCGTGCACGTGTTCGCTCATATGTCCAGCATGCACCCTACCTCTGACATCTTATGGTGAGGCCCTGCCCCCGAGGGTGGAGCGCTTTGGAGCAGCCATCCTGTAATGAATTACGGAGAAAGAGCGATTTGGGCTCTCCTGCGTTTATAGAACGCTGTGAATGCGTTTGCGATCATGGTGTGGCGGGAAATGACTCGCATTGTGGACCGTGTAGTCCGCTCCACAAGGCGGTAGTTGTTGTCATCGATCTCCAGGTCCGAGTCGACTTCGTTTCTGATGAGGGCACGAACGAGTTGTGCACAGGAATCGATTGCTCTGGTGACGAGAATTCCGTTCAAAACACCGGTGCTCAAGATGACTTGCAGGGCAAGCGGGTGCTGCTCACGGAAGGTTTTGGCTCGCCGCTCAAAACCTACGGCGGCAGCAACGAGAATCCCTATGAGATGGGTTCGAACGTTGGGAGAGGGAGGTGTGGCATTGCGCTTGCGTACGACGGCGTCGAGCCACGAGCGGTATTGTCCGCGCTCTTCCTCCTTGATGCGCGTGGCTTCTCCATACAAGTCGAAGTCTGCCCAGTGATTCTGGGCCGCTTTGATGAGCACTAGGTCGTCCGCTGCGTTCAGCCGGATGGTGATCAGGCGGGAGAGAAGCGCCTGGACATCCATGGTCTCGTCCGGTTCTTTATCCTCGTCATTGCCTTCGCGGGCGACCAGCTGTTGAAGGTCTGCACGGCTTTTCTGTCCCAAGGACTCAGTGTTCAGATCGATCTCGGGAATGTAGAGGCGAGGGACATAGACGATGACCGGTTTCCCTTGCCCAAGAGCGACCGAAGCCTCGGAGTCCTTTCCGAAAGTGTCGGACTTCTGCGCCATGTAGAGCGTCATCGCTGAGCGCTTGAGCATCAGTGCTTCGACAAGGCCTTTGGCCACACGGTCTTCAATCCATGATTGGGTTGGATTGAAGTAGCGTAGACGCAAGGGTTCCAGGGCGGGATTGTTGAACAGTCCGAGGCAGAAGTTGTTCACTGAAACGAAATCAGCATCGGATCTCATGGATGTGGCTACATAAACGTCCAAGTGATCTGCTGCGAGATAGCGTGCCAGATTGCGCTGGGCGGTGGCTTGTGTATCCGCCATGCGAGCAAGATCGGAAGCTTCCTTGGGAGCTAGATAATCCGCTTCTCGGCGGAGTGCGTCAGGGTCAGGTGTGAACAGTGGCGAGAGGAATCCATGCTGGATATTTGAGTTGAACTTCCGAAGAAGAGAGTCCATCTTCCTCTTCTTCTTCTCTGAGTAATTCGCGAGTGCGGACTTGTCCTGACTGAGGGCTTCGCCGGCTTCTCTGAGAAATGCCGCAAGGAGTTCACGCTCATCGTGCTCCTGGCGTGCTTTCTCTGCGGAGATGTAGCCTAGATCAGGAAGCCTGTCGTCTGGAATGATCTCGATTGTTTCCCAGTTCGAGCGAGTTCGGAGTTTGTCATCCTTGCGGGGGGCAAGCGGCGCAAGCAATTCGCTGAGATTGAGGGTGTCGTTCATCTGTTCGTACGCATGCTCGAAGGTGCTGAAAAGCCGAATGGCATCCTTCTGATAGGCACGAACATGGTTCAGGAGTTCTTCGGCGGAGCGAATGGCATCCGGGCCAAAGTAGCGATCAAAGAATGCTTTGGAGCATTGTGGTACGTCGTAGAAGACAAGTACGGAATTGAATGCATCGAATGCTTGATCGGGCGTGCGGCTTATTTTGAAAAGTTCCAGCACGGCACTGTTGGCAACATCGATGGTATGTTCGTCGTGAGTTCGCAGGCTGACGACACGCCCTACGAGTTCGCTCAACGCCTCCTCAAACAGGAGTCGGCGCCTATAGTCTTCCTCAAGGAATGCTTTCCAGAACCTTGATGGGATCCCGAGGAACTCACATAAACGTGTGAGGACCTCAGGAGCGGGAACACGGCGCCCTTGTTCTAGATGTGCAACAACGGAGCGGTTTGTTGGTGGAGAGATGGCCTTGGCCAAGGCCTCTTGAGAGAGGTTCTTCTGCGCCCGTGCTGCTTGGACCTGTTCTCCCAGCTCTTGCAGACTGACCGACATGTGCCCCTGCCTTCAGAGGGATGTTCAAGGAGAGAAGGGGAATGCATACGACTTGAAAGCAACGAATCGCTCCCCACTATCCTGGTTAAGCACCAAATGCGCTTACAATACCATTCTCTAGTCCGGAAGACCTCGGAAACGGGTATACCGAGCACTCCCCAGAGCACGCTGACCGGAGAGCGGGTGCCAAAGGAGCAGTCTGCGGCCCACCGACGGCGTCCGTAGGTGGGGTCCGGCGCACCAATATGCTGCGGGGATCTCCTTCCAGGGGATGCATCCCGCGGCGTAGAGCAGGCAGTGCGCGGACGCAGGTGCAGCCCAGAAGCCAGGATGAAGAAGGTGATCCTGGTGGGGACTCGTAAAGCTCTGAGTCAGCGTTTGAGACCAGCCCTGCTTCCCCTCCCTGCCCCATCGGTTTGTGGCAGTGGAAACTCCTGGGTAGGCCCTGGACGCTTGTCGCTGACTGACAAAGCGGTGAGTTGCTCGGAGTCCTAGGAGATTCGCACCACCAGTCGTCGTGCTCTTGACAGTAGTATCATCCTGAGGACGTAAATCGGGCACAGCAGCTGCACGGGCGTATCACTCCTGCTCATGGGGTGATACGCACGCTCCCTCCGGAGGGTTTGCACGCATGTCCGACCCGAAGCAGCCTCCCCATGATGACGGTGCGCCAGGTGATGCGCCCGGATTCCTCGAAGATGGCAAGACGACCCGGCGCGAGTTCGTCGGCACCGCGGTGGTAGGCGGTGCACTTCTCGCCTCGGGCATCCTCTCGATGCCTGGCACCGCCGAGGCGGCCAGCCCGAAGCCGCCGGGCCTCGAGGGACCGCCCGTTCCCGCCGTTCCCATCAAGCTCCAGGTCAACGGCAAGGAGCACGCGCTGCAGGTCGAGCCTCGCGTCACTCTGCTCGATGCGCTCCGCGAGAACCTCCAGCTCACCGGCACCAAGAAGGGCTGCGACATGGGCCAGTGCGGCGCATGTACCGTGCTCGTGGAAGGCCGCCGCGTGAACTCCTGTCTCACCCTCGCGGTGATGCAGCAGGGCAAGAAGATCACCACCATCGAGGGGCTCGCCCAGGGTGACAAGCTCCACCCCATGCAGCAGTCCTTCCTGTCGCATGACGGCTTCCAGTGCGGCTACTGCACGCCGGGCCAGATCATGAGCGCGGTGGGCTTCTCCAGCGAGCAATGGGGCCAGAGCGACGCGGACATCCGCGAGGGCATGTGCGGCAACATCTGCCGCTGCGGCGCCTACCCTCACATCGTGGCCGCCATTCGCGAAGCCCGCGGCAAGAAGGCCTGAGGAGGCACGCCCATGCGACCCATTGACTACACTGCTGCTCAGGACACGAAGGGCGCCATCGAGAAGCTGGCCGCGCGGCCCGCGGACGCGGTGGCCATTGGCGGAGGCACCAACCTGGTGGATCTGATGAAGATCCACGTGCAGAACCCCGCCCTGCTCGTGGACATCAACGGCCTGCCGCTCTCGGACATCCAGGAGGTGGATGGCGGGCTGCGCATCGGCGCGTTGGTGCGCAACAGCGATCTGGCCTACCACCCGCTCGTGCGCGAGCGGTACCCGGTGCTCTCCGAAGCCATCCTCGCGGGTGCCTCGCCGCAGTTGCGCAACCTGGCCACCGTCGGCGGCAACATCCTCCAGCGCACGCGCTGCTCGTACTTCCGGGACATCTCCCAGCCCTGCAACAAGCGCGAGCCCGGCTCGGGCTGTGGCGCGCAGGGAGGCTTCAACCGCATGCACGCGGTGCTGGGCACCAGTGACAAGTGCATCGCGGTGAATCCCTCGGACATGAACGTGGCGCTGGCGGCGCTGGAAGCGACCGTGCACATCTCCGGTCCCCAGGGTGAGCGCAAGGTGGCCTTCGGTGACTTCCACCTCCTGCCCGGCTCCACTCCCGAGAAGGAGTCCGTGCTCCAGCCCGGCGAGCTCATCACCCATGTGACGCTGCCCGCCTCGCGTGTCGCGGCGAAGTCCCGCTATGTGAAGGTGAGGGATCGCGCTTCCTACGCGTTCGCGCTGGCCTCGGCCGCGGTGGCGATCGAGCTGGACGGGAAGACGATCAAGGATGCGCGCGTGGCACTGGGCGGTGTGGGCACCAAACCCTGGCGCTCGCTCGAGGCCGAGAAGGCGCTCATTGGCCAGCCCGCGGACGAGGTGCGCTTCAAGGCCGCCGCCGCCGCCGCGCTGAAGGGCGCGAAACCCCAGAACGACAACGCCTTCAAGGTGGAACTCGCGAGGCGCACGCTGGTGCGTGCACTGTCGCTGGCCGCTGGAATCGCCTGAACGGAGCGGAGCTCTTCATGGACAAGTCAGTCGGAAAGCCGCTGGACCGGGTGGATGGGCGACTCAAGGTGACCGGTGGGGCGAAGTACTCCGCCGAGTATCCGCTGGAGGGACTGGTGCACGCGGTGATCGTCACCAGCACCATCGCCAGTGGCACCATCACGCGCGTGGACTCCACGGCGGCCGAGAAGGCGCCGGGCGTGCTCGCGGTGCTCTCGCCGGAGAAGCCTCCGAAGTTCGCGCTCGATCCCAGCAAGCGTGTGGGCTTCATGGATCGCACGGTGCACGCGCTGCAGCACAAGCGCGTGGACTACCAGCACCAGCCCGTGGCGCTCGTCATCGCGGACACCATCGAGCGGGCCACGCACGCCGCCGCGCTGGTGAAGGTGCAGTACAAGGTGGACAAGCCGAAGGTGAACTTCAAGACGGCGAAGTCCCAGGCGTACAAGCCGGCCAACATCCTGGGCCAGCCCGCGGACAATGATCACGGCAAGGCCTCCACCGAGAAGCCGGCTGCCGAGGTGGATGCCACGTACACCACCCCGTACGAGCACCACAACCCGATGGAGCCGCACGCCACCACCGCCGTCTGGGAGGGCGATCGGCTCACCGTGTACGACGCCACCCAGGGCGTCTTCAGCACGCGGGACCGGCTGGCGCAGCTCTTCGGACTGCCCGCGGAGAACGTGCGCGTCATCACCAAGTTCATCGGAGGGGGCTTCGGTGGCAAGGGCTCCGTCTGGTCGCACGTGGTGCTCGCGGCGGCCGCGGCGAAGGCCGTCTCCCGGCCCGTGAAGCTGGTGCTCCGGCGCGATCAGATGTTCGCCATGGTGGGCTTCCGTCCGGAGACGGAGCAGCGGGTGCAACTCCAGGCGCGCAAGGACGGGAAGCTGCTGCTGGTGCGCCACGAGACGGTGAACCCGACCTCGGTCTTCGACGAATTCACCGAGCCCTCCGCCTTCCAGACGCGCATGCTGTACGCCAGCGAGCGCATCGTCACGGCGCACCGGCTGGTGAAGCTGAACGTGGGCACGCCGACGTTCACGCGCGCACCGGGTGAGTCCACGGGCACCTTCGCGCTCGAGTCCGCGCTGGACGAGCTGGCCTACAAGCTCAACGTGGATCCGGTGGCGCTGCGGCTGGTGAACCATGCGGACCAGGATCCCGAGTCGGGTCATCCCTGGAGCAGCAAGTCGCTCAAGGACTGCTACCGCGTCGCCGCCGAGAAGTTCGGCTGGTCCAAGCGCAACCCCGCGCCGGGCTCGATGAAGGACGGGCGTACGCTCGTGGGCTGGGGCATGGCGACCGCCACGTATCCCACCCGCCGCATGCCGGCGAGCGCCAAGGCGACGCTGCTTCCGGACGGCACCGCGCGGGTGGTTTCGGGCTCCCAGGACCTTGGCACCGGTGCATACACGGTGTTCACGCAGATCGCGGCGGACGCGCTCGGGCTGCCCCCCGACCGCGTGCGCTTCGATCTCGGCGATACCCAGATGCCGGAGACGCCCGTGACGGGAGGCTCGTGGACGTCGGCCACCGTGGGCTCCGCGGTGAAGGTGACGGCGGACGCGCTGCGCGAGAAGGCCATTGCCCTCGCGGTAGCGGATGCCTCCTCGCCGTTGCATGGCGCCGATCCGAAGAAGGTGCAGGTGGAGAACGGCGAGCTCGTCTCGGGAGGGAAGAAGGAGAGCTATGCCGCGCTGCTCAAGCGGCAGAAGCTGCCCTCGCTGGAGGTGCAGATGAGCTCCGGGCCGGGAGAGGAGGTCCAGAAGTACTCGATGCACGCGTTCGGCGCGCAGTTCGCCGAGGTGCGCGTGGATCCGGATCTGGGCCAGGTCCGGGTGAGCCGCTGGGTAGGGGCGTTCGGGGCCGGGACGATCCTCAACGAGAAGACCGCCCGGAATCAGATCATGGGCGGCATCGTCATGGGCATCGGCATGGCGCTGATGGAGGAGGCCGTGCTGGATGAGCGCACGGGCCGCTTCATCACCCACGATCTCGCGGACTACCACGTGCCGGTGAACCCGGATGTGCCGGACATCGACGTCACGTTCGTTCCCGAGACCGATCCGTACATCAACGCGATCGGCGCCAAGGGCATCGGCGAGATCGGCATCACCGGCGTCGCCGCCGCCATCGCGAACGCGGTGTACCACGCGACGGGCAAGCGCATCCGGAACCTGCCCCTCACGCTGGACAAGCTGCTGACCACGTGACCGCGGATCCTCCGCTCCGCGTTACTCGATGCCGAGAATGGTGGAGAGGGTGGTGAGCGCCTTCTTCTCCGCCGGGCTGATCTTGTTGCCGAAGAGGCCGAGGAACCCTCCGGACGACTCCGCGATATCCGTGCCCAGCTTGTGCAGCGCGAGCTTGAAGCTCCTAGCTACTTCCGGGCTCGTGCGTTGGTCGAAGAGCCTGGAGATCTCGGCCAGCTGGCTCCCGATGTCCTGTCCCCGCCTGTTCACGGTGCCCATGATGAGCACGGCGGCCTCCTCCCGCACGTCCAGCACGATCTTCCGCAGCCAGGGATCCGCGACGGTTCCCGGCTGCTCGAGCATCTCCCCGAAGGTGGCGGACTCCTTCTCATCCAGCTCACCGTCCACCAGCCCCACCATCAGGAGGACGTAGAAGGGGGCCTTCCGGATCCTGCCCCACTCCGCCTCCGTGAACGGAGCGTGATCGACTCGGGGCGTGAGCAGCTGCTCGTGAAGTGCCTCGAGGTCGACTTGGAACAGCCCGGCCATGGAGGCCAGCGCTGCCTGCTTGGGGCCATTGTCGAGCGTGCCGGCCATGTCGAGCAGGGTCCTCGCCAGCAGTACCATCGAGCGCCTGAAGCGAGTGGCCTCCTCCGGGCTCAGCTTGGTCGAGATGATGGAGAAGACCTCGAGGAAGCGCTCGAGGGGGGAGGCCGCCTCCGGGCCGAGGAGCTGCTGGGTGAAGCCAGGGATGTCCAGGTAGTACTCCGCGCATGAGCGGTCCGGGCGGCAGCTTCTTGCAACTGGAGCGACAACTACCTCTGCTACTGAGCAGTGGATTTGCGAACTGCACCCACCAGGTTGCGACTTCCTCTAACCTGTTGAAATGCGGGTGTTTTTCTGAGGACACCCGGCGAAGCCCAAAAAAATGGGAGCGCGTGTCGATCTGGCCGGGGCTGGTTCGACGCCATTTCAGGAGCGAGGCACGAGGCCGAGCTCGAACCTGGGAGAGACCGATGAGAGTCATGGTGATTGTGAAGGCGACGAAGAACTCGGAAGCGAACGTCATGCCCAGCGAGAAGCTCTTCGAGGAGATGGGCAAGTACAACGAGGAGCTGGTCAAGGCCGGCATCATGCTTGCTGGCGAAGGGCTCCATCCCAGCTCGAAGGGCAAGCGGATCCAGTTCTCAGGGAGCAAGCGCACCGTTGTCGACGGACCGTTCGCCGAAACGAAGGAGCTCATCGCGGGCTACTGGCTCTGGCAGGTCAAGTCGATGGAGGAGGCGGTGGAGTGGGCTCGCCGGTGTCCCTCCCCGATGCCGGGCGAGGACTCCGAGCTTGAGATCCGTCCTGTCTTCGAGGCAGAGGACTTCGGCAAGGAGTTCACCCCCGAACTCCGTGCGCAAGAAGAGCGCTTGCGCGCCGAGATCGAGAAGCGAGCGGGCAAGTAGGCGAGGGACAGGGGGAGAACATGCGCAAGCTCATTGTCTCGGAGTTCCTTTCTCTCGATGGAGTGATCCAGGCTCCTGGTGGCGCCGACGAAGACACCGAAGGTGGTTTCAAGCACGGTGGGTGGACGATGCCGTACTGGCATGACGACATCGGCAAGTCCTTCGGCGCGATGATGCAGGAGGTCGATGCGTTCCTGCTTGGACGAAAGACGTACGTGACTCATGCGAACGCGTTCGAGCCGATGCCTCCTGGAGATCCCTTCGGGGACATGATGAACGCCCCGGCGAAGTACGTCGTCTCGAAGAGCCTCGAGAAGCCCATCTGGCGGAACACGACGATCATTCGCGACAACGTCGTCGAGGCGGTTCGCAAGCTCAAGGCCGCGCCCGGCAAGAACATCGCCACGGATGGGAGCCACAAGCTCGTGCACACACTGCTCGAGCACGACCTTGTCGATGAGCTGCATCTGCTGCTCTATCCGCTCCTTCTGGGCGGTGGAAAGCGGCTGTTCCCCGAAGGAGTGCACACGGCCTTCAAGCTGAAAGCGGCGACGCCCTATCCCAGTGGGGTCGTAGGCCTCCACTACGAACGCGAGCGCTGATCAGCTGCCAGCCTGGGCAAACACCGCGAGGCACTGCTTCTCTCCCCGCCGCAGCAGGATGCAGTTGCGGTCATTCCAGGGGAGGTTCGGATCCTGGAGCAGCCGCGTGTCCTCCTCCACGGAAGTCTCATAGAGCGCGAGCCGCGCCGCGCAGGCACTGGAGAGGGTGAGAAGGACCTGCGCCTCGTTGCTCGGGCTCAAAGGCACCTTGGCGCGGATGCGCGCGTCGGGAGCCTCCTTGAGCAGGGCCAGCTCCTCGGGCCCCGCCTGGAGGATCCGCAGTTCGGAGAACAGCTCGATGATGCGCGCGGCATCCGGCTTGAACGGCAGCGAGAAGAAGTGCCGGGCGGAGAGGTCGGTGAGCCCCAGCAGCGCACGTTTCTCGCCCACGAGCGGATCCGTCTGGGAGATCTCGAGCGGAACCATGACTTCGTTGTTCGGGTTGTGCTCGTGCACGAACCCATAGTGGCGCAGCAGGTGGGCGTTGCTGTGGGCGCCGTAGGAGTCACGAAGTTCCTTGCCCCGGGGGATGGCGCTGTCGGCCGTGACCTCGAAGAACTCTCCATCCTCCGACCAGCCCCATCCGGCGTTCGCGGGGATGCCGTCGTTGAGCATGTCCACGAACGGCGCGAGGCAGTGGACCTTGGTCTCCTTCACCTTCCCGCCAAAGATGCGCGTGAGCACGGCGACGTGCGCCCAGAGGAACTGCGCGAACGTGAACCGCTCGAATCCGGGGACCTTCCGGCAGAGGTGGGAGTAATCCTCCTCGAGGGCCCTGCGCTGCGCCGCGATCAGCTCCACCACGAGGGAGCCTTTCAGCAGGGAGAGTTCACGCTCCTGGAAATAGAAGGGATGGGTGGGGAAGGACTGGGGCTGGATGTCCAGGAAAGGCTTCCAGGCGGAGGCCTCCCCGCGCTCCTTCTCCCCGAGGAGGAAGGCCGTCATGTACAGGTTCGGATCCTGGAACCCCGTGTGGGCCTCGATGATGCGGCCGAGATCCGAGGAACGGGCGTCCGCTACGGTGACCAGGCGCCGGCGAGGGATTCGCAGGAGCACTTCGTCTTGAGCGATATCCTCGCTGGCGAAGACGCCTCGATGGCCGTTGCCCGAGTCGACGACATGCATCTTGGGGGAGATCACCGCTCCGCCTTGCTCGAGCCAGCGGATGAGGTGGGTGACGGCTGCGTCTGCCGCAGGTTGAGTGCTCATGAGGCAGGGAGCTTAAGGCAAGACCGGGTCATGCCCTCCAGAACCTGACGCATGGTCATAAGGGATCTGCGAAAAGTGGTCATTGTTGCAATCCGCCCTCCGGGCCAGGAAGGGGCGCCAGCGCGGCGTTGGCGCAGGTCCTGGAGGACAGATGAGCGGCAGCCTGGAGCATGCGGTGGAGGTCATGGCGGGCGAGACACCGACGGAGGGGAGTACCGGGCAGGAGGCCCGGCGGACGCTCGGGGTGTGGCACGGGGTCGCGCTGTACGTGGGCTCTGTTCTCGGCACGGGCGTGCTCGTGCTCCCGGCCATCGCGGCTGACACGGCGGGACCGGCGTCGTTGCTCGCGTGGGCCGCGCTGCTGGTGCTGTCGGGACCGCTGGCGCTGACCTATGCGGCGCTGTCCATCCAGCGCCCCGACGCTGGCGGGTTCTCCGACGCGATCGAGCGCGCCTTCGGCCGCCGCTGGGGAGGCGTGGCCGGGTGGCTCTTCCTCGCGCAAGTTCCCACCGGGACGGTCGTCGTCGCGCTGATCGCTGGCCAGTACGGCGCGAGCGCCTTCGGAGGCGGACCGATGATGGTCGCGGGGCTCGGCATCGGGTTGGTGGTGCTGGGGTACACTTTGAACTACGTCGGGCTCCGCGTCAGCGCGATGGCGCAGCTGGTGACGCTGGGCGTGATTGCCACTGGGCTCGCGTTGATCGTCGGGCGCGCGCTCCCGCATGTCGAGCCGCACGCGTTCACGCCCTTCTTCAGCCGGGGGCCCGCGGCGGTCGGGCTTGCGGCCGTGCAGTTGTTCTGGGCCTTCGTGGGCTGGGAGGCCATCACCCCGCTGGCGCGCGAGTTCCGCAACCCGCGGGACATCTGGCGTTCGAGCGTGCTCTCCGTGGCCATCGTCGGCGTGCTGTACCTGGGGCTCGCGGTGGCGGTGATTGGCACTCGCGCCCATGGCTCGTCCGGGGGCAGTATCGCTCCGCTGGTGCTCCTCGCTGAGCGCGTCTCCGGCACCCGCGCGTCGACCGTGGTGGGGATCGCCGGGTTCCTGCTGTCCTTCATCCCTTTGAACGCCTACATCGCCGGGACGAGCCGGCTGATGTTCGCGCTCGGCGAGCGTGGGCAGCTCCCGCGGTGGCTGGGTGTCATGTCGCCGGACGGCACGCCCAGACGCGCGATCGTCGCGCTGGGATTGATTGTCGGAGCTGCACTGGTAGCCGCGCTTGCATGGCACGCGGGGCTCGATGATCTGCTGCCGCTCTCCACCTCGTCGTTCATTGCCACCTACGTGCTCTCGATGGCGGCGGCGGTCCGGCTCCTGCGAGGCCCCATCCTCTACGCTGCCATCGTGTCGCTCGCGGCGTGCGTGGGGATCCTCCTCTTCGTGGGGCCGCTGATCGGCTGGATCGCGGGAGTGAGCGCCTGCGCGCTCGCGTACCAGTCACTGTCGGCGCGCGGGGGAGCTGTTCAGAAGGAACCGTGAGCCATTGCCAGGGTTGCTTCTGTGGTGCAATTCACAGGGCAATTGTGAAGTCGCTTACGGAAATCACTAGCATCGCGGTAGTCCACGGAATCACACGGTAACCTGTCGCCACCCCATATTCAGGAGCCGTGACGATGCGCTTCAAATCCTCCAAGAAGGATGGGTACCAGGTCTTCGCCGTGACAGGAATCAACACGGTGTCATTTGCCGTTGTCGCGGATGCCGCTGCGCGGAAAGGATTGTTGGGGTTCGCGATAGAGCGGGTCGACCCCTCCGAAAACCAGCGCTACTACATGCCGGGGTTCAAGATCTTCAAGTCGGTCATACCTCATCCCCAGCCGCATCAGCAGGTGAGCACGTACGACCACCCCGTGCAGAGTTTCTCCTGGGATGACTTCACGGCAAAGCCGGACCGGCAGTACGAGTACATCTTTCATCCGCTCAAGGGCACGCCCAAGAACCTCGACCGCTCGGCCAGCCCCGTCAGCATCCAGATCCAGACGGAGCCCCTCTACAGCGATCAGGAACACGACGTGTTCTTCAATCGCGGCGTCGCCAGCAGTCAGGCGTACCAGCGAAGATTCGGCAACCTACCGCCCAACAAGCTCCCTCCAGCAGAGGCCAAGGATGCACTGAAGTGGCTCATGCGCGATCTGCACGAAGCGTTCATCAAGTTCGTGGAGAATGCCAAAAGAGGCGACACGTTGCTGGGTTGCTTCTACGAGTTTCGCTACGAGCCTGCCTGTCGGGCACTGCGTGATGCGATTGAGCGCGGCGTCGATGTGCGCATCATCATCGACGCGAAGAACAATGGGCGCGATGGCCAGGAGAGCTTCCCGCGCGATGAGAATCTCGCGATGGTCAAGGCGCTGCGATTCCCAAAAGGAACGATCATCAAGCGAGAGGAAAACCCGAGCAGCATCCAGCATAACAAGTATCTGGTGCTCTTGAAGGGACCGTCCGGCAAGCCTGTGGAAGTATGGACCGGCTCCACCAACCTCTCGCTTGGCGGGTTTTCGGGCCAGACCAATGTGGGGCATTGGGTACGAAACGAAGAGGTGGCCCAGGAGTACCACGAGCACTGGAAGGCCCTGAGCAAGGATCCGGTGAACGCGGACCTCCGAGTGGAAATCGGCACCCTGAGCCCGGCGCCCAAGGACAAGACGGCGATCAATGAGGGCGCTACAGCCGTATTCAGTCCGCGCAAGGGCGATACGCTTCTCAAGTTCTACACAGCTCTGACCAACTCGTCTGAAAAGTGCTCGTGCATCACGCTGGCCTTCGGCATTGCGGCGCCCTTCAAGGACCTGCTCAAGGACAACACGGAGCACAGTTCCATCATCTTCATGCTGCTGGAGAAGAAGGACGTGCCGAACAAGCGCTCGAAGACTCCGTTCATCGCGATCAACGCATCGAACAATGTTTATAAAGCATGGGGTTCCTACATCGAGGATCCAGTCTACCAGTGGGCGAAGGAGACCAATGCCGGGCTGATGAAGCTCAACACCCACGTCAGCTATATCCACTCCAAGTTCCTGCTGATTGATCCGCTGGGGGCAGACCCGATCATCATCACGGGCTCGGCGAATTTCAGTAAACCGTCCGTGACCGACAACGACGAGAACATGCTGTTCATCCGCGGGGACAAGCGCGTAGCGGACATCTACTTCACCGAGTTCAACCGGCTCTTCAACCACTACTACTTCCGCTCGGTCTTCGAGGCCACCCAAGAGGCTGGTCGGTCGGACGACTCGGAGCTCTTCCTCTCCGAGACGGCCCCGGAATGGCAGAAGAAGTACGCGCCAGATCAGCTCAGGACGAAGCGGCTGAAGCTGTACGAGGGCATGAGTATCTAGCCGGCTGGATGATGCGGCGCGTCAATGTGCGCAATCTGCCCCTTTATCGCCCCTAGCCGCACATTGTCCGACAACTTTCCCGGCCATCCTCCGATAACTCCTCCGAACCCTCCTCTGGAGACCCCATGGCCCCCATCGAGCCGAGCCGCCCGCAGCCCATTCGCCTCCCGCCCCCCGCCAAGACCGAGGCCAGCGCGAAGCCCCAGGAGAAGAGCGCGACGACGGCCAAGGCTCAGCAGAAGGGCACGACGGCGGCCAGGCCTCTCGAGTTCACCTCGGCGTACGAGGGCCCCAAGAAGACCGGGTTCGAGAAGCTCGCGGGCGGCAATCCCGTGCAGGCCGCCGCGAGCCCTGCCGACGGGGCGCCCACGGATGCCAAGGCCCGCGCGGGCTGGTGGAAGGGGCTCTCCGCCGACCAGCAGACGCAGGCACTCAACACGGACTCCAAGAAGATCGGCTCCATGGATGGCCTCCCTGCCTCCGTGCGTGACAGCGCCAACCGGATCCAGCTGAAGAACGAGCTCACCCAGCTCACCGCCGAAGCCGGCAAGGGCAAGCTCTCCGGTGAGAAGCAGAAGCAGCTCGAGAATGCTCAGGCGGTCCAGAAGCAGCTCGAGCGGACCGAGAAGGAGGCGGGAACGGCCCAACTGCTCGTCTATGACTCGGCCTTCGTCAAAGGGGAGGGCCGCGCCGCCATCGTCGCCGGCAACCTGGACACCGCGAAGAACGTGTCCGTGAGCGTTCCGGGCCTCAACTCGGACGTGCGCAGCTACATGGACAACATCACCAACGACTCGCTCCACCTGTTCAATGCCGCGGGCGGCAAGCAGGGCAGCGTCGCCAGCGTCGCCTGGATGGGCTACGACGCCCCGAACTTCACGAACGTGGCGTCCGACAATGCCGCCGAGCACGGCGCCACCCTGCTGGCCTCGGACGTGGCGGGCATCCGCGCCAGCCGCGAGGGCAATCAGCCTCACCTGACGGTCATCGGCCACAGCTACGGCAGCACCACGGCCTCCATCGCGGCCGACAAGGAGCACCTCCAGGCGGACGACCTGGTGCTCATCGGCAGCCCGGGCGCTGGCAGCGCCAAGACGGTGAAGGATTATGATCCGCAGCTGGCCAACGGCCACGTCTGGTCCGGCTCGGCGAGCAAGGATCTGGTGACCTGGCTCAACGGGAACAACATGCCTGGCGATCCCCTGGGCCAGGATCCCTCCGAGGACAAGTTCGGCGCGCAGCGGTTCACCGCCGAGGCGAAGGATCGTGGCGGCCACATCAACACGGGCGACCATTCCAAGTACTACCAGGAGGGCTCCGAGTCCCTGAACAACCTGGCCGACATCGTCACGGGGAACTACGGCGGGGTGGATCGCGCCAAGGCCCGGTACGACAAGTGGGAGTTCCCCAAGGGCCACGTCGTCAAGGACCCTGAGGCGGAGCGCCGCGTCTGAGACGACCGGGCTCCCGGCTCCAGTCGCTGGCGCCTTTCATTCTACCGGCATGCGACGTACTCGATGCCGGCCTCCTCCATCTTGCGGCGCATGGAGGAGGCGAGTTCCTCGTCGTGGATGGAAAGAAAGACCTGATACTTCCGGTCCCGTACAAGGTTGCGGAGGGCCTCGATGAATGCCGCAGCATGATTCAGGTCATGCTGCTGGAGGGGGGCCTCGAGCAGCAGCGCGGGCCACCGGCTCCGCCAGTAGGCCATGCTCATGCTCAGGCCCGTATCAGCCAAGCGCTTTTCCTGCTCACGAAGCTGTTGAAGCTCCGCCTCCTGCTCAGCCAGCTTGTTCCGCAGCTCCTCCACCGCGACAGGGCTGGGGAGCCCCTGGAAGCCCAGATCGAGCCACTGTTGCCGGAGATTTGCGATCTGCTGCTCGAGACCCTGTGCTTCGGAAGCCTCATGCACTGAGGTTGCTTGTGCCTTGGAGAGCTCCTCGTTCAGCTTGGCCAACACACTGGGAAATGGCTCCTCGGACTGAACGAGCTGCCGCTCATGACGGACGAGCTGCTCTACAGCGTGCACGGCCTCGTCAATGGCATTGGCTTCATCCGAAGGAAGTTTTCCCAATGAGGACAGCAACTCTGGGTGCTGCTGCTGCAAGGTTTGCGCGGCAAGAAGCTCTTCCTCGATCTGGGCGACGACCTTGTGCTCCTCCGTGATGGCTGAAGCCAGCTGCGCGGTCCTCGCTTTGAGTCCGGCCTGGTGTTCATGGAGGTACTCGAGGTCAGGCAGTTGAGTTCGATCTGCTTGAGCCGCCTCGAGCTCCGATTGAATACGGCGGCTGCTCTCCTCATTCTCCTGGCTGCCCTCAAGCGCCTGCTTCGCAAGAAGCAGGTTGCGAATCCGGTTGTCCAGATCATGGACCCGCTGAATGGTTTTGGTGGTATCGCGAATGTATGGCTGAACCATCCACATCTCGTGAGTGTGGCGGTCGATCCGGGCCGTGATCGATGATTTCTGTGTCATTCCTTGCGCAATTTTCGTGCGTGCGGCACTCAATCGGAGAAGGGTGTCGCGCTTGAACTCCGCGCCTCGTCGCCGCTCATCAGCCTCGAGAACAGCTTGCATTCGATTTTGAAGGCCAACGAGGGTGGCATGCGTCGCGGCGTGACGAGCCCTGGCCTCTGTTGCAGTAGAGTCCAGTGACTGCCACGCATTCAGTGTCTCCTCTGCTCGAGAGAGAACCCGTTTCCTCTCCGTGAGGGCATCCGCCGCCTGCTCAAGAGATTCTCCAAGCAAGTCCATCAGTTGCTGTGGAGTAGGGGAGGAGGCCTCGACAAACTGTGCGTGATTCTCCTGCTCGCGGACAGCGCGCCGTTCAATGCGGGTTCTCTTCCCTTCGCCGTTCACGAACTCCAAGGAGACTCCGTACTGGGCGACAGGCACATCCTTCTCTCTTGTGACTGCTTCCAACTGGCGAATCCGGCCCGTGAGTGCCCATTCTATCGCTTCAAGGAAGGTACTCTTTCCAAGCCCCCCCGGGCCCGTCAGAATCGTCACACCTGGGCCCGGCAGTGAGAGCGAGAAATTGTCTCCGTACGCGCGGAAGTTGGAGATCTCGATGCGCTGGAGAAATACCTTGGACACCGCTTGAACTCCTTTAGTGCGCGCATGAGCGGCTCTACAAGATTCAGGTGAATCGCCTGGTTGGGTCAGGGCCGCATAGGCGACGGGGCATCCTACCTACCTGGTTTCCTGAGGGGAAGCAGTACACTACGGCCCGCCATCGGTGTCCTCCGGCGATTTTCGCTCGCCGGCCTTGTAGAAGTGCCCGTAGGGGTGAATCGTGGTGGCTTCACCGAAGCCCCTGGAGGAGAACCATGAACGACAATTCCAACAAGGCCGGCGCCGAAGCGCACGCCGGGGCCGTGGTCGAGCATGACATCGAGCTCAAGACCCCTGCCGGCACGGCCGACGCAGCCTTCTTCCACCCGTCGGGAAGTGGCTCGTGGCCGGGTGTTCTGCTGTGGCCGGACGCCTTTGGCCTGCGCCCCGCCATGCGCGACATCGGCCGGCGGCTGGCGGCCGAGGGCTATGCCGTTCTCGTACCCAACCCCTTCTACCGCACCCACAAGGCGCCGGTGTTCTCGCGGCCGATGGACTTCGCCGTTCCCGCAGAACGCCAGGAGATCATGAAGGTCGTGGGCACGCTGAACCAGGACACCGTCTTCACCGACGGCAAGGCCTTCCTGGCCTGGCTGGACCAGCAGCCGCAGGTGAACAAGCAGGCCAGGATCGGCGTGCAGGGCTACTGCATGGGCGGGCTGCTGACCCTCCGCACCGCCTCACTGTCGGAGCGGGTGGGCGCGGCTGCTTCGTTCCACGGCGGCGGCCTGGTCACCCAGGCGCCTGAAAGCCCCCACCTGCTGGCCCCGAAGATCAAGGCCGAGGTGCTCATCGCCGTCGCCGCCAACGACGACGAGCGTGACCCGCAGGCCAAGGTCAAGCTCAAGGAGGCGTTCGACGCCGCCAAGGTGAAGAACACGATCGAGGTCTACAGCGGCGCCCAGCACGGCTGGTGCGTGAAGGACATGGCCGGCGGCGTCTACAACGAGGCCGCGGCCGAGAAGGCCTGGGCCGAGTTGCTGGCGCTCTACAAGCGCGCCCTGGCCTGATCTGACTCGTCCTGTCCGCGTGCGTATCGGTCTCGAAGAGATCCAGTTTATTCGGATTCTTTCAATAACCTGGGAAAGCTCTTCGACCCCGAGGGGGACGTATGCGGACCCTGGTAGCGCTGCTTGCGGCAGGACTGGTGCTCATTGCGTGTGAAGCCTTGGCTGACACGGCGACTCCGACCATCACCCTCTACCTGCCCAGCTCGGGTCCGAGCAGTACGACTCTCACTGGAACGGTGACGATCCGGGTGACCGGCACCAACCTCAGCGATTTGACCGAATACGAAGTCCTCCTGGACGGCAACCGGCTCACATACGGCTACTTCTCCTACCCGTATGGCTCCCGTGAGTCCTCCTGGGACACGAGGACCGTGGCGAATGGCGCCCACACGCTTCTCGCGCAGCTCAAGAGCTCCTCCGGCACCGTCATCTCCTCCACGACGATGGGCGTGACGGTTGATCAGGATCTCATCGCACCCACGGTCTCCGTGCTCGCTCCCGCGAACGGCGCGACAGTCCACGAGACCGTGAGCGTCCAAGGCACCGCGTCGGATGACCGGGGTGTCTATGTGGTGCGGGCCCTCGTGGATGGGGTGGTGATCGACGCCGACTTCGGTGCGCCGTATTCGTTCGACTCGCTGTACGTCAAACACCTCCCCAATGGCCCGCACACGCTGACCCTGGAGGCGTGGGACTTCTCGCAGAATGTGACCGTCTCCGAGCCGATCACTCTCTTCCTGGACAATGACAACACCGCGCCGAATGTGGTGCTCACCGCGCCCGTCAGCGGCACGGTCGTGCCGGGAGGGCCGGTCTCTCTCACGGCGGATGCCTCGGATGACCGGGGGATCAGCCGGGTCGTCTTCCTCGTGAACGGCTCGCCGATCGAGGAAGACACGACGGCACCCTACGGTGTGGAGTGGAACAGCGACATCGCGTTCAGCGGGGACTACATCCTGACCGCCAAGGCCTACGATCGGGTGGGCAACGTGGCCGAGAGCGCTCCGGTCTCGCTCACCGTGTTCAAGCCCGGTACCGCCGTGTTCGATCCCGTGCTCCATGCTCCCGTTTGCGACACGGTGGGCAGCTTCTGTGACACCGCGAGGTTGGTGGAAGGACGGAACACCTCGGAGATGCACGCGCCGAACACAATCGACGGTTGCCTCGATGCGGCGGGCCTCGATCAGGGCTACTCCCAGAGAGTCCAGCGCATCACCGTGACGCGCGTGGGAGGCGAGTTCCTGGCTGCGAACCGCCGCGCCCGGATCGATGTCCTCGTCTACGGCGACACGATCACTCCGGACGAACTCGACCTGTATTCCGCGAGCGATGCCACACACCCGTCGTGGACCTACCTGACCACGGTTCCGGCGACTGTCTATGGGGCGCAATGGCTCTCGGCGGAGGTCGTCCTGCCCGCGGGCACCCTGCAGGCGGTGCGTGCCCAGTTCCGGGGGAGTGCCAACAGCTCCGCGTCGCCGTGCAGCGTCGGCGTGGTTGACGACCATGATGATCTGGTCTTCGCGGTGGGCCCGCCGACGGATGCCTTCCCGCCGACGGTCGAGCTCACCACGCCCTACGGCACCCCGCCCGATGGCTACGGGCTGGTGGGAGGCCAGGTTCGGGTGGCGGCGTCGGCCGAGGACGACATGGCGGTGGTGGGGGTCGAGTTCTATGCGGACGGGACGCTGATTGGCACAGATACCAGCGAGCCCTACGAGATGTTCTGGAACAGCGCGGCCGTGGCGGATGGCTTCCACTCGCTCATCGCGAAGGCCTACGATCCCGCGGGTCGCTCCACCACCTCCAAGGCGGTCGTCGTCACCACCGACAACACCGGGCCGAGCGCGACGCTCAGCTCACTTGCGCAGGGGGCGCTCCTTCGGGGCAATGTCGTGCTCGATTGCACGGCCAGCGATCCCCATAACGTCACGAGGGTCGATTACTACTCCAGCGAAGCGCTACTCAATGCGTACCCTGTCTCGCCTCAGACGTCCTATGCGGCGACCTGGTTCACCTGGTCCGTGCCGGATGGGGTCCATCGGCTCACGGCGAGGGCCAGGGACAGCCTCGGCAACGTCGGCATCTCCACCGAGGTGGTGGTGACGATCGACAACACGCCGCCATCGGCGGAGTTCACCGCGCCGCAGGCGTACACCGCGCTTCGGGGAATCATTCCGGTTAGCGCCACGGCCACGGATGCCAACGGCGTGGCCCGGGTCGAGTTCTACGCGGGCGGACAGTTGATCGGCACGGACACCTCGGCGCCCTACACGGTGAACTGGGACTCGAGGACGGGGCTCGATGGCTCCGTCTCGCTCACGATGCGGGCCTACGACACGGCGGGCAACGTCCAGGTGTCCTCCAGCCTTCCTGTCTCGGTGGACAACAGCGCGCCGACCGTGGCCATCACCTCTCCGGCCAATGGGGCATCGCTGTTCCTGAGCACCACGCTCCAGGCGAGCGCTGCGGACAACGCCGGAGTCACGCAGGTGGTGTTCTACGACGGGGCCACGGTGATCGGCACGGACACCACGGCGCCCTACAGCATGAGTTGGAGCCTGCTGTTCGTGTCAAAGGGAACGCACACGCTGACGGCCAAGGCTTTTGATGCCGTGGGCAACGTCACGACATCGGTCCCTGTCACGGTGAAGGTGAACTGATTGGCGAGGGCGAGGCCTTACTCTTACGAAGCTCACTGCTCCAACAAGGGACCCGTGATGAGCACCGGGTCTCCCGGAGCGGCTGTCTCGTTGCCCGCCATGTCCACGGCCACCAGTCGCACCGTGTAGCGCATCCCTTCCTCGAGCTGGAAGGCACCGCTGCACATGCCATGACCGACCGCTACCTGCTCATCGTTGGGGGTGAGGCGGAAGCGCACCGGCTCGCCGCCTTCGGCTCGTCGCACCTCGGCGAGCACCTGCACCTTGGATCCGTCCTCATCCACGCTCGCAGAGACGCTGACATGGACCGCGGGGCCGCATCCCAACATCTCCGCGCTCTCTTCCATGATGCGCGGCACTTCGCGCCAGCGAGGCGGTTTCACGTCCGCTGCAGTGACCGTCCACGCCATGGGGACGGACGTGCCGTTCAGCCGCTGCGTGGTGGGCAGCACCGGCTCCTGGGAGTCCTTGGGCTGCGTGAGGTGCAGGGTGTAGCGCTCACCGGGCCGCAGCGGGCGCTCGGGCTGGAGGATCGCCTGGCTCAGGTTGAACTCGCCGCGATGCACGGCGACGACGCGCAGGGGGACTTCGTCCTTCCCGGCCACCAGGCGCGGAGAGCGCTCGTCGATCCGGGTGACCGGCTCGACGAAGGCGCCGAACCCTTCGAGCACCACCTGGCCGTTGGCCGGCAGGGACTGGCCGGGAGGGGGCCAGACGGTGAGGCTCTGCATCGCACACTTCGCGAGGACGATGCGGGGGAGCAGGAAGACCGCCAGCACGCAGAGGAATCGGAGCATGTGGATGAGATACTCCCGGAAACGAGAAGGTTCCATCACCTGCCACAGCCCACAGCTCACCCTGGCCGTGAGGCGGCCGCTCCGGCTTGGCATCACACGTGCCACCCACGAGATCGAACTCGAGCAGATAGAGCTGCGGAGCATGGAAGATCGTGCTCGGGATCGGTCAGGGACTCAGGGCTTGGCGGCCGCGGTCGGCGTCTTGGAGGCAGCGGCGTGGTCTTCCTCCTCGAACGTCCGGAGGATCTCGCGCGCCGTGCGCAGGCCTGCCTCATGGGCTCCGGCGAACGAGCCGTTGTACATGGGCCGCGCGGTGGCCTCGCCCCCGAAGTACAGCCGCCGGGTGCAGCCCTCCTGTGGCGGTTCCGTCTGCGTGGCGGGCTGATAGGAGCAGAGCGGCACGCCCAGCTTCTCGCGCTTGTCCCAGGCCCCGGGCAGCGCGGCGGAGTAGGCCCCGAGCACCCACGGCTCCAGGCTCCACCGCGTCAGGTAGATGTCGGCCTTGTCCACGGCCTGCGAGATGTCGAGCGGCGCCGTGCCCTGTGCCCCAGTGATGCCGTTCGACGGATACATCCGAGCCAGGGCCGCCTTGGCCCGCTGAACCGGCTCCTCGTCACAGGGCTGGCGCTCGGGGGGCAGGGGCCTGTCGCCGGCGGCGCTCGCGCACTGCCGCTCGTACGTCTTGGCCTGCTCGCCGCCGTAGAAGCCGATGGCGATGTTCTTGCCCAGCGGCCGGATGACGAACGCCATCACCGAGTTGTCCGGCGCCTGATACAGCACCCACGAGTTGGGCAGCGTGTCTCCCATGAAGTCAGGCTGGTCCTTGAAGTCGATGATGACCTTCTGCATGTTGCCCATGGGCAGGCCGTCGATGGCCTCCTGCTTGCTGGGCGGCAGCGGCGGCTCGAACTGGATCTTCCTCGCCTGGAGCACGCCAATGGACACCGTCACCAGCGCCGTGCGCGCCTGGTAGCGCTTGCCGTTCTTCACCTCGACGACGACGCCGTCATCGCTGTAGGTGATCTTCGCCACGGGCGAGTTGAGGCAGACAGGCTCCTCGGCGCCAAAGGCCTCGATGAAATTGCCCATGCCTTCCTGGATGAGGTCATCGTCTCCCGCCTCGAATGCGACGGCGTCCACGGTGGAGTTCTGCGAGGTCTCCACCGCGCTCTCCAGAGGCCCGATGTTCCCCTCGAACAGGTAGCGGAAGGCGGAGTCCTTGGGCAGGTAGTGGGAGACCTGGTCGTTGGCCATCTTCTCCAGGTACTGACACATCACATCGTGCTCCGCATTGCGGGGGGCCTTGGGCATGGAGGTGGTGTCACGGCACTCCTTCAGGCCGAGCTGGAACAGGCTGGACACCAGCAGGCGCTGATAGAAGGCGTCCTCCTCGAGTTCATACTCCTTGGCCCGAGCACCCTCGAGGAGGGTCACCTGCTTGCCATCGTCCAGGTAGATGGGGCCATCGAGCTGGGTGGTGATGCGTTTGAAGCCCATGGCGTCGGCCAGGGGAGTGAGGGGGTTGATCGTCACCCCGTGAATCCAGGCGCCGCCCAGATCGATGGGGGGCCCCTTCTTCAGAGTGCTGGCGCGGCCGCCAATGCGGTCGGTGGCTTCGAGGATGAGGATGTTGCCGCGGCCGCCTCGCCGCAGCTCCTTGGAGGCGGTGAGTCCGCTGAAGCCAGCGCCGACGATGATGGCGTCATAGCCCGTGGTCTTCTCGCAGTCCGCCACGGCAGGCGGGTGGGAGAGCAGCGCTCGAGGCGCGGCGGGCGAGGCGGGGGTCGTCACGCATCCAGCAGGTACCAGGAGCAGCAGCGCTGCCCAGGTCATCCACGAGGCGCCTGTGGAAGCGCGCCCGTCGGCCTCTGTCAGTCGGTCGTTCTGTGCCATAGGGCCGACCGTCTAGTCTCCACGCTCAGTGAGCTTCAAGCCTGCAGGGAGCGAGGCTCCCGCAAGAGTTGCCTGGAGCACGTGCTTCGGAGTCCTGGCGTGAGACAAACCTGTCTGAGCCTGGTAGCCGCGAGCGCGGCGCTCGTCAGGCCCGGCCGTGCTTACTGACGGCGTTCGATGTGGAGGGGACCCTGGAAGGCGGTCGGTGGGGTCAGCTCCTGCTCGGGGGGGAGCGGGAAGGCGATTTCGGAGGGGGCCCCATGGTAGGCGTCACAGGTGCCATCATCCCCCCACCGGGAGCGGAACGTCCGCTGGGAGGATGTGCTGGAGTCCGGGCGGACCCGGTACTTTCCGTGCGCAATGAACGGCATGCGCGGAGGGACGAGGAAGATTTCCACATAGCCCTGTCCCGAGCAGTCTTCGCTCTCGAAGGAGACGAGCGAGGTCAGATCGTTCGTGTCGTAGGGACTCTCGCCCGATCCATCCTCGACGGCGAAGCTTCCTGTCTCTCGATTGATCTTCCATATGTAGCCCTGCGCATCGACGATGTACGGCGCGCACACGGGGGCCGCGACGTGCCCGGTTGCGTCCACGAAGACCAGGTCATTGCACCGGCCCGGCTCGCCGGGGGCGCCACGCTCTCCCTGTGGCCCTTGCGCCCCCGCCGGTCCCGCCGCGCCGCGCTCTCCCTGTGGCCCTTGCGCCCCCTCTTTTCCAGACTCACACCCCACCATCAACAGCATCGCTGCGCACAGACATCCGCGGATCCACATGATTCCTCCTTTGCTCCAAGTGAAAGACACATGACTTGAAGGGGGGCGGGACACTAGCCAGAGCGCCGGAGGCGGGACTTGAACGAAACGCAGATTCCGGATTCGGCCTGGATCCAGCACGCATCGATGGGATGAAAGGACTCGAGGCGGCGAGTCATCCCAGGTCTCACTCGCGTGGATGTGTCCGGGTCCTGAATGCCGCAGGGATGGTTCTCGCCGAGGGCTCGGCGGGCAGCAATCCCACGACCGATAACTCGGGCAACCTGACGCAGACGCTCTCGGCAGGCGCCTCGACGGCGGTTCCGGTTTCGTGACGAGGTCGATGAGGCAACCCAGGCGCGGGCGTTGGTAGCGCTCCGGAGAGTCGCGTCGTCCAAGGCGGTCGCCTTCTCCGTCGTCGGGCAGGACTCCGGACTTCGCGACTGGGTCGCACCCTCAGCGTCTTCCACGGGCGGCTGAGGCCAGGTTCCTCAATTCTTGGGAAATTCGACTTAAAATTCCCAAGAAACCTTTGCTCTCAGGTTCCGATAACCTGGGTGGGTGTAGGCCTTCCGGCCCATCCCGCCCTTCACTACCCCCTATCAGTACCGGAGACATACATGATCCCGAGCACCGATCGCGTTCGTCAGAGCATTCCCAAGGTCGCCACTGCGATCAAGAAGGCTGTGACCCCCGCGATCAATCGGGCGCAGGAGAAGCTGAAGAAGGAGCCGGGCCTGCAGGGCAAGAAGGCCCTCGACACCTTCACCAGTGCGAAGGACAGCCTCAAGAAGGCCAAGACCCAGACGGCCGCCTACCGTTCCGGCAGCGACTTCAAGAGCACCTTCAAGGAGAACTGGTCCAAGGCTGGCAACCCCGACGTGAAGCTCGACAAGGCGTCGCTCGCCAAGCAGGGCTCGAAGGCCCTGGGCCTGTTGGACAGCGCCCGCAAGCTGCCCGGGCAGATCAACACGGCCGTCGCGGACGCGCGCCAGGGCTTCCGCCAGGGGGCCTCCGTGGAGGAGCGTGACAAGGCGATTGGCTCGGTGGCCACGGCCAGCAAGACGGCGCTGGGCGCCACCAAGAGCGCGCTGGAGCTGGGCCGTGACGCCACCAAGGTGGGGAGCACCTACCGCCAGGCGTCCAAGGCCTTCAAGGCCTCGGTCCAGGAGGCGGGCCTCGAGACCACGAAGTCCGCTCAGCGCACCGCCGCCCGGACCGTGACGAAGGAAGTGTTCAAGGGCGCCAAGCAGAACGAGATCAAGGACGCCGCGCGCCAGGCCGTGAAGAACCTGGGCGATGGCACCCGCCAGGGCGTGAAGGACGTCATCACCGACGGGACCAAGCAGGCCACCACCAAGGCGGCCAACAAGGCGCTGACCCAGGCCGCGACGAACGCCGCGGAGAAGGCCGTGGCCAAGACCGCGGCGAAGACGGCCGCCAAGGCCGCGGGCCGCTTCGTCCCGGGCGTCAACGTCGCCATCGCCGCGGCGGATGCGGCCACGGCCTTCGCCACCGTGCGCGACCCCAAGGCCAGCACGACCAAGAAGGTGACGAGCGTCGTCACGGCGGTCGGCTCGGCGGCGGCCGCCACCAACATCCCGGTGGTCAGCCAGGTGGGCGCGGCGGTCTCCACCGTCTCCAGCTTCGTCGGCGGCCTCTTCGGGTAGTCGCCGCTCCCGGATCGGGGAAGACAGGGGCCAGCCTCGATGATGAGGCTGGCCTTCGTCGTTGGGGCTACTGGAAGGTCACCTTGCTGTCCCGCTGGTAGCAGACATGCGGGGTGCCATCCGTGGGACGGACCGCCACGCTCACGCGCGAGCCATCCTGCACCGTCCCGAGCTGGGTATACGTCCAGAACCTCCGCGCGTCCGTGGTGAGCAACTCCAGCGTCGTCCCATGGCGCAGGGCCACGTAGGGCTTGCCCGCGCCGTACGCCAGATCGCTGCTGTCATGCTCGTAGTCGACCTCGGCGGTCTTGAACACGCTGGAGGAAAGAGGGGTGCCCACCGTGATGTCCAGGAACCCGCTCGAGGCGGCATCCGCGTTCCCGTTCGTCGCCGCCAGGATGTGCTGGCTCGGGCCCCAGGCCAGCGAGATCCACTTGGCGTAGGTGGGGTCGAGGGAGAGGCCGTAGGTCTCCACCGTCGTGCCATTGAATGCGAGCAGCCCGCCGTTGCCGATGGTGATGTACAGGGTCCCCGTCTGATTGAAGATGATGTTGCTCGTGAGGGGCGCGTTCGCGGAGGGGAAGTTCCCCACGCTCCAGGTATTGGCTGCCGTACGGGTTGCTCTTTGGAGTCCCGCCGCGCTGTCGCTGAAGACGATGACGGGTTGCTGTCCCTGGGCGGGATTGAGCCCGATGCTCAGCCGGGCCGCGGTCGTGTGGTTCGCGGGATCCACCTCTTCACGGACCCATGCGCCATTGACACGCGTGGCGTAGCGGATGCGGTAGGTCGTGGAGCCGTCGATGGCGCCGGCATAGGCAACATGGGGTGTCCCCGTATCCGGGTCGACCGCCAGAGAGGGCGTGATGACGCTCGACACGGTGGCCCCATTGCCGCCACCGAGGCTCTCAATCTGCTCTGTCTTCCACGTCGTCCCGTCCCAGCTCGCGTACATCAGGGATCCGTGGCTGTCGTTCGTGTAGATGACGTGCCCCGTTCCCGCCTTGTCGAAGACGAGCTTGCAGGCCGCGCCCGTCTTGTCCAGGCCCGGGTCGATCTGCGTGCTCGCGGCGATCACCGGTGCCACGTTGAAGCTGAACGAGCCCTCCGCCGTCTTTCCGGACTCCGTCTCGACCGTCACGGACAGGGAGGCTGTCCCCGCTCCAGGCAGCGTCCAGGTGACTTGATCCGCATCCGGCACGAGGGTGCCGGCATTGGCGCTCCAGCGCACGGACTTGAAGGGCTCGCCCGAGGCGACGAGCCTGAAGCGCTCCGTGGTGCTCTCGACGTAGGGGCCTGATCCGCTCGCTCTCTCGACGAACAGCGCCAGATCCCCGGGCTCATGCGAGGCAATCACCTCGGGTGCCTTGGGTTCGCCCTCACAAGCAGCGAACAGCGCCAGGCCACTCAACATGAGCATCCATGAAACAACCTTCTTGACCGTCATGGTTGAAATTCCTCTAGAAGATGTCTGTGAAAAAAGCTGTGGCTTGATGGGGTGCCAGCCTCAGCGCGGCTGGCGCGAGGGCTACTGGAAGCTCACCTTGCCGTCCCGCTGGTAGCAGATATGCGGAGCGCCATCCGTGGGGCGGATGGCCACGCTGGGCCGCGAGCCGGTCTGCGCTGTTCCGAGCTGGTTGTACGTCCAGAGTCCCTGCGCATCCTGCCCGAGGAACTCCAGCGACGTCCCGTGGCGCAGCACGATGTACGTCTTGCCCGCGCCATACGCCAGATCACTCCCATCATTCGACTGGAGGTCGAACAGGGAGGACTTGATGGTGCTGGACGCGAGGGGCGTACCGACCGTCATGTCCAGGAAGACGCTTCGGATCCGCTCGAGTCCCGCGCCGCTTGGGATCGCGAGGAGGTGCTGATTCGGGCCCCAGACCATCGGGAGCCATTTGACGGGGGTGGGGTCGAAGCCCTGCTGGGTGGGGAAGGACTCCTTGGTCGTGCCATTGATGGTGTTCAGGTAACCCGCAGAGACGTACACATACAGGGTTCCCGCCTGATCGAAGAGGGCGTCGCCCAGGAGATACCCGCCACTGACGTTCGTCGTGGTCCAGGTACCGGGTGCTGTCCGGGACAACATCTTGATCGCCGTGGGATCGCTGACGACGATGGCGGGCTGCTTCTGGTTGGCGGGATTGAGCGCAATGCTGATTCTGTTGGCCAGGGGCGTGCGCAACGTGTTGTCTGCATTCTCGATGACCCAGGTGCCATTGACGCGCGTGGCGTAGCGGATGCGCAGGCTCTGGGTTGTGGGAGACGGGACGCCATAGCCTCTGACATAGGTGACGTGAGGTGTCCCGGTCTCCGGGTCGACCACCAGCGCGAAGGTCCAGATGAAGGAGCCGTTATCGAGCCCGGGGCCATCGATCTGCTCTGTCGTCCACGTCGTGCCGTCCCAGCTCGCGTACCACAGGGAATGGTGGGTGTCGTTCGAGTAGACCATGTGCCCCGTCCCCGCGTTGTCGAACGCGAGCTCGCAGGCTGAGCCCGTCACGTCCGAGCTCGGGTCGATCTGCGTGCTCGCGGCCAGTGCCGGGGCCACGACGTCGAAGCTGAACGAGCCCTCTGCCGTCTTTCCGGACTCCGTCTCGACCGAGACGGACAGGGAGGCCGGCCCCGCTCCAGGCAGCGTCCAGGCGACCTGGTCCGCGTCGGGCACGAGCGTGCCGGCGTTGGCGTTCCAGCGGACCGACTTGAAGACTTCGCCCGAGGCGACGACCTTGAAGCGCTCCTCGGTGCTTTCGACGTAGGGACCCGCGCCATGCTCGCGCTCGATGAGCAACGCCAGGTCACCCGGCCCGTGCGAGGCAATCACCTCGGGGGCCTTGGGCTCTTCCTCACAGGCGGCGAACAGCGCCAGGCTGCTCGCCATGAGCAACCATGAAACAACTCTCTGCTTGATCATTTTCAGAACTCCTCTGGATGAGTCTGGTTCGCCAGGTCCGAGCGTCATGGGCATCAAACGCTTCAGGTGGCTTGCTCAAAGTCATACAGAGATGCTCTGACGTGTCGCGGGGCGTGGAGGCCTCCGTTAGGGTTAACCCTAACGGAGGATGTCTGGTTTATCTGTCGAGCGTCATGCGTGTGTCATGGAATGGTCATGCACGCGCTCGGTGCCTGCCACTACCAGGGGCAATTGACGACATCCACGGTGCGGGTGACAGACGTGGCGCTGTTGCCGCCGCTGTCCGTCAGCGAGTAGGTCACCGTGTACGTGCCCGCGGCCCAGCCATTCACGTCGCCCGTGTGCCACACCTGGGCCGAGAGGTCCCCGTAGCACGCATCCGTCGCGGTGACTCCCGGGTCCACCCACTGGCTGCCGCAGGTGTGAGTCAGGTGCGCGCCGCCCTTGAGCGCGAGCGCCGGAGCCGCGCTGTCGTCCACGTTCACCGTGCGCAGGGCGCTCACCGTGTTGCCCAGCGCATCCCACGCGGCATAGGTGACCGCGTACGAGCCCTCGGCGCTCGTGTTGGGGCCCGGGCCAGACGCGTCCGCTCCCGTGTTGTACGCGTGCACCTGGATCGGGTTGCCACACCCGTCGAACGCCTGCGCGCCTGGATCCTTGTAGGGGCCCGAGCCGCACTCCAGCGTCAGCGGCGACGCGCTGTTCAGCACCAGGGTGGGGGTCCCCGTGGCGCACGGAGCTGGCGCGTGCACGTCATTCACCAGCCGGAACTGGACGCGGTAGTTCCGCGACGCGCCGTCGTACCGGGTGTAGCTCGCCAGGTATCTTCCCTCCGCTGTCGCGGCGATGCCTCCGCGGACCGCGCTCTCCGAGCTCGCCAGCTCGGCGAGGACGAGCTCCGCATCCGCCGCGACCACCCCCTGGATGGATACCTTCGAGGTGAGCACCTTGCGCGCGCCATCGCGAGTGGCCTGCCAGTTGATCCGGTAGTCCGCTCCGTCGAAGGTGGCTGCGGGCGCGACCACCGCGGCCGGGCCCACGGCGATGTCCGCGGCGTCGAGCTTGACGCCATCCGAGGCCCGCACCCGCCGGGCCCACAGGATGTTGTCCTTGCCGATCCACGTCGTCAGGAACTCGCCATTCCCGGCCGCCACGGTGGAGGCGTTCAGGTCGGTGTTCATGAGCCCCAGCGATATGGGCAAGGAACTCACCGGCTGCCCGGTGGAGGCGCTGATGCGCGTCGCTTCAATCCCCACGCCTCGGGCCCAGGTCACCAGATAGGTGCCGTTCGTGTAGGCCACCCGGGTGTTACGGCCCCCCCGGATGAGGAGGGTGCTCTTCTCCTCCACGCACGAGCCGTCCGAGGCCCGCACGCGGATCGCCTGGGCGCCGGACTGGATCGTGCTCCCTTCGTAGTAGAGGCCCTCCCAGGTCACCAGGTAGTTCGTTCCATCGAAGGCCACCGCGGGGTTTTGCTGGGGCAGGTTGAATTCGCTCATCGGCGTGCGGCTGAGGTAGAGGCCCGCGGGATCCAGCACCACGCCGTCCGAGGCCCGGACGCGGGCACCGTAGATCGCCGGTGCGGAGCGGATGTCTTCCCAGACCACCAGGAAGTTGCTGCCATCGAAGGCGACGGCGGGCTGATACTGCACGCTGCTCCCCGTGCCGATGCGGATGGGACTGGAGTCCAGCCGCGCGCCATCCGAGGCCCTGACGCGTACGCCCAGGACGTCCGGAAGGCCGTTGTCGACCCACTCCACCCAGGTCACGAGATAGATGCCATTGCCGGCGGCGACCGCCGACGTGTTGTGCCCCGCGGTGGGAGCGGGCCAGGGGTTCGCCGGCAGCTCGTCGGAGACCGTGGGCGCGGCGTTGGCCGTCTGCATTGCCTGGGCGGCGTGCGGGGCCTCCACGGGTGCGTTCGCCGTGGAATCAGGAGTTGGCTCTGGTTGAGCCGGACTGCAGGCCCCCAGTGCCGAGAGAACAGCGGTGCATGCGATGAAGGGATGCAGCAGCCTGCGGGGGACGACAACCGCCATGGATTTGCCACCTTGGGAAGACCCCCACCCAGGAATTGGGCAAGAGGGGGGCGGCATAAGAGCAAGCAGGCAGGCTTCCAGTGTAGTCTTATTTTTCCTGATTCACTGCGTAAACAAGGGCTTCACCCCGGGTGAGCCGCGGCGGCAAGTTCTTGCCGGTGGGCAAGTGTCCTCGGCAACTTCTTGCCGGGAAATGCCCGACGAACACAGTCCAGAGGGGAGGGCTGCGCAGGGTGAAGGCCACTGGCACGCTCAGTGCTCAGCAGCGGACCTGGCCCGCACGCTTCAGCGGAAGCCAGCTCCTCGGTTTGACGGGAGGTACCCCCATGACGCGCAGACTTCGACTCTCATTCCTGACATTGAGTACCCTCTTGACGCTGTCCGCGGCGTGCGGCGAATCCTCGTCCTTGGAATCCCAGAAGGGTCGCGGCTCCGAAGGCGCGCTGCCCTCAGAAGTAGCGCGAGCCATCCAGTCGATCCAGACGAGCGCCGATGTCTCCGGCCCCATTCCGGTCAATTCCTCTCCGGTTGCTGGCGAGACGCAGTTGCGCCCCGCGGTCGCCCAGGGCCCGGGTGTCTATTTCGTCGCCTGGGAGGTGAACTCCTCCGCCACGGGCTCCTCTTCGGACATCGTGGGAGTCCGCGTCCGGGCCTCGGATGGAGCGCTGCTCGATTCCAGTCCGATCCTCATCGCCACGGGCTCCTACTCACAGACCGAGCCCGCCGTGGCCTTCGACGGCACTCACTTCCTGGTCCTCTGGACGGAGGACCAGGGTGTTCCCGCCATCTATGGCAGGAGGGTGAATGCCGCGGATGGATCGCTGGTCGACTCTGCGGCCTTCGTCGTCAGCAAGCCCCTGGGCGGCGGCCCTCAACAGCGTGGGCAGACCACCGCGTCCGTGGCCTGTGATGCGAATGCCTGTCTGGTGGGCTGGTACGACATCTGGGTCAATGAGGATGGGAGCGGGTATCGCTTCGTCGAGATGACGTTCCTTCGCGCCTCGGATGCGACGCTCCTCGAGGGTGGCCCGCGCGTCCTCACCACGACTGGCGCGGCTGCTCCCCGCGTCACCTCCGGAGGGGGTTACTTCGCGGTGTCGTGGGTGGACGGCACGAATCTCAAGGTGTCTCTGTATGACTCGCGCATGATGGGGTCGTGGGGCCCCATCACCGTGACGACCTCCGCCGATGCGCAGAGCCCTGCCATCGCTGGCCAGGCGGGCGAGTTCCTGGTGACGTGGCTGGAGGCTGGCAACATCCTGGCCCGGCGTGTGGCGGTCAAGAACTCGGCCCTGCTGGGCTCCGCGAACACCCTGGTGGGTGCGAATGCCCTCGCGTCCCCCTCGGTGGCGGCGGATGGCGCGGACTATCGTGTCCTCTGGACCAGCCTGCGCAACGGAGTCCCCCGAGCGCTCAGCACGCGGGTCTCCGCGCTGGGCGAGCTCGCTGTGAATGCGGAGTTCGATCTGGGCGATGCCGGGCTGTACCGCGGAGACATCGCCGCGCCGTCCTCCGGTCTCTCCCTGGCTGCCTACGTCGCGAACGGGGCGACAGGGGAGCCCCGCGTGTACGTCAAGCGGGTGACGGATGGGCAGGTGCGCATCCCTTCTCAGCGTGACGTGGATCCCCTGCGGACGATGTTCTCCCCGCACCACACGCCGACGGTCGGTACGGGCAATGGCATCAATCTGGTGCTCTGGCATCAGTCTGGAAATGGCGGCATGGTCCTGCGAGGTCTGCGTGTCAGGGCTTCGGATGGCCAGGTGCTGGACTCCGCGCCCCTGTTGCTCTCGACTGACTTCTACGGCCTGGATCCGGCCGTGGCCTTCGACGGCACCAACTTCCTGGTGGTCTGGGTGCGCCTCTCTTCTGCCCCCGCCATCTTCGGTATGCGTGTGCGGGCCTCGGACGGCGCGTTGCTCGACTCCGCACCCTTCCTCATCAGTGTCCTGCCTGCCGGGGCGCCCGTGAGCGAGATGCGAGCGCCTTCCGTGGCAACCAATGGGTGGATCTACATGATCACCTGGGATGGCCGGTATGGCCCCGATAGCACCGGCGCGATTCCCAGCGGAGTGCAGGGGATTCAAGTGTTGCCGTCTGGGATGGTCTTGGGCTCCAGCTACCTCATCGCCAAGGATGGCAAGGACAGCCGCGTGTCGTATTCGAACAACAAGTTCCTGGTGACGTGGGAGCGGAACCAGAATATCGAGGCCGCCCGTGTCGATCCCTCCTCGGGGCGTTTGGAGGGCAACACGGTCATCTCCCTGGCTGCAAGCCCTGGCTATGAGCGCTCCGCGGCCGTGGCGGCTCAGGGAGACAACTTCCTCGTGGCGTGGGTGGGCGCGGACAACAACCTGTGGGCCCGGCGTGTGAGTGCTTCCAGTGGAGCGCTGCTGGACTCTGGGAACATCGCCGTGGGCTCCGCTCCCCTGTCGGGCCCCGAGGTGATCTCCGATGGAGCGGACTTCTGGATTGGCTGGCAGGGCACCCGCAATGGGCAGCGCCAGCTGCTCGGGACGCGCGTGTCCGCTCTGGGGACGGCGGAGGCGGAGGTCTCGATCGCCTCCGTGGATTCCTCTACCAGCCAGTCGATCGGCTCCTGGTTGCCCCAGTTTGGAATCGCCTCGGCCGCTCCTGGCAGCCTCACGGTCGCATATCTCCAGTACGATCCGACGATGGGCTACTCCGCCACCCGGTTCCGGCTCGTGAGCACGAATTCCGGACCCGTGCTCCCGCTTGCCAGCGAGTCCCGTGTGTCCCGGGAGGGTTGCATCTACGCGTTCCAGGCCCGGCAGGACAGGGACCCCTATACGTATAGTATCTTCTACCGGCTCGTCTCCGCGGTTTGGCCGGATGCTTCCGGTACATGCACGGTGAAGCCAAACAGCAATTCGCTGGGAACGTCGCAATACCTGCCGGCGGAGACGCTCTTGACGAGCGAAGCGGGGATCGCGGTGGGCTATACCGAAGCGAACAGCTACAGGGGCATTGGAACCATCAGCAATGGCTTCGTGGCCCAACTGCACCCCGAGACAGCGGGCATCATGAGGCGTGTTCAGCTGCACATGGGCTCGCAGCCCACGGACTGTGGGGCTGGCGGCCCGGGCTCCATCGGCGTGAACCAGATCTCCATCGCGAGCGATTCGAGCCTGGTCGTTGATGGATGGCTGGTGGGGAACATCATGACCGTTTCGGGGCTGGGGGCTGGAGTCGATTTCACCACGCCGTGTGACGGGAGCCCGGTATGGCACACCACGTACACCGCGACGTTCCCCGGGTTCTTCACCACTCCTCAGGCGGCGACCGTCGTCCTCCACTGAGGCATATGCCAGCACCCGGCGTCTGCCTCCAGACATGACGCCCCGATGGCCTCGTGCGAGCCCCCGTTCAGTCACGGCGGGGGCTTGCAGCGGGGCGTCCCTCCGTCAGGGGAACCGGACGAAGCCTCCACGCAGCCGCTCGTCCACGGTCTGCAACTCGCCATCGATCCAAAGCTTGAACGTGTCGGCGGTGCCGGGCACAGAGTGCCGCTCGGCGTAGGCCAGGAAGGAGCGGCCGTCGTCGCCCATCCCCGCGAACCAGCCGCTCCGCTTGTTGGCCGCCACGCCCAGCGCATGCATCGTGCTGGAGTGGAACGTGGTGGAGCCCTTCACGAACTCCAACTCGCCCTGGAGTTGACCCGAGGCATCCAGGCTCACGGTGAAGCCTCCCTGGGACTCATCGGAGAAGCGGAGGGAGGAGCCGGTGATCGCGCCCTCTGACTGCGTCACGGTGAGCATGCACGTGCCGAAGGAATCCTCGTAGTGCGAGTCCCCGTTCAGGGAGACGGACACGGTGTAGCTGCCCGGGGCGAGCGTGCCCGGGAGCTGCGCGCCGCCGAGTCCCTCCGCGGTGGTGAGGCCGGAGGCGTCCGTTGACGGATCGACGTGGAAGCTGAGGGTGCGGCCGCCCAGCTTCGGAGCCGGCAGATTGAGCGCGTCCATGAGCTGGGCGCTCAGCGTGAGCGGGAAACCAAACACTGCCGACGTGTCGGCGCAGGACAGACCCGACGGGCGCTTCATCACCTCGACCGGAGTGGAGGCCGTGCCGGAGGCGCCGTCCTTGTCCGTGACCGTCAGCACGGCCACATAGCTGCCGGGGTTGGCATAGACAGCGGGGTACGGAGTCAAACCCGAGATGCTGGTGCCATCGCCCAGGTCCCAGCTCGCGGTGAGGCCTGCCTCGGTGTCCGGATGACTCCGGTCGAAGGCTGACCCGACGAGGTAGAGCGGCAGGCCCCAGTACTCCGCCCAGTAGCTCGAGGCTCCGACTTCCGGCGCCACATTATTGACCACCACCTGCACCGTGGCCGTGCCCACGCCTCCGTTGTGGTCCGTGACACGAATGGTCACCGTGTAGGTGCCGCTGTCCTCGTAGAAGTGCCCAAAGGCGAAGTCCGGGTAGTAGGTGGAGTACCCGGTCTGCTCGCCCGAGCCGTCACCGAAGTCGACGGTGATGTCCCACGGCCCCAACCAGTCCGTGTCAGTGAAGGAGCCGTAGAGTTCGAAGTACGAACTCTCGTCGATGGTGCCGCCCAGGGCTGTCACCCCAGGCAGGGTGTTGGTGACGGTCACCTCCAGCGTCGTCGTGGCCTGGGCGCCATCCTCGTCGGTCACGGTGATGGTCACGGGGAAGACCCCGCTCGATTCATACGTGTGGTTGACGGTGAAGGACGGCCAGTCCATCCACACCATCAACCAATCACCCCGGCCGTCCCCGTAGTCGATGTGGACTGCCTGCGAGTCATTGCCCGGGTCCGTGATGGTGCCGCTGCACGAGAGCTCGGAGAACTCTTCGAGGGTGGACGGCGTGCACGTCACGCTCACCGAGGGCGCCACATTGCGGACCTCCACCTGGACGTAGGCCTCAGCCGCGCCACCGTCCTCGTCGTAGAGGATGATGTGGACTTCGTATGTTCCCTGCCGGGGATAGACATGGTTCAAGTTGAAGCCATGGCTGTCCAGGGTGAGCTGCTCGCTCCAGCCGTCCCCGTAGTCGATATAGGCCTGCCAGTTCGTTCCGCTGGGGTCGACGAAGGAGACGGGAGCGATGAACGGAGAGCCCTCGTCGACGGTGCCTCCGCTCGCGCTCAGCACGGGGGCGATGTTGGTGACCTGCACATGCAGCGAGGCCCCACCCATTGCGCCGTCGTCGTCGGTGATGCGGATCTCCACGGAGTAGTACCCGCTGTCCGCGTAGAGATGGTTGAGCTGGAATGCCGTGCCATCGAGCACCAGCGGCTGCTCACCCGAGCCGTCGCCGTAGTCGACCGTGGCCGTAAAGGTGTCCGAACCAGGGTCGCTGAAGGAGCCCGAAGTGCTGAACACCGTGCCCTCTTCGATCGTCTGGTCCGCGATGTACGCCCCCTGCGGGTAGGCGTTGTTGACGGTCACGGTGACCGTGTCGGTGGACGAGCCTCCCGCGCTGTCGGTCACGGTGAGGAGGAACGTGTAGACCCCATCGTCCGTCGGCACGAAGGTCGGGGTGGGGGAGGTGGGGGAGGACAGCGTCACCTCTGGCCCCGTGCCGCTCAGGAGGGACCACTCATAGGTCGCGCTCCGGCCCTCGGAGAGGACGGCACTGCCGCTCAGTGTCACATGATCTCCCTCGGTCACGTTCTGGTCCGGCCCCGCCTCGGCCTCGGGGGGCAGGTCGGGCGACCGGGGAAGGACATGGAGGGTGACGGGGCAATGAGCCGTCAGGCCTCCCGCGTCCTTCACCATGAAGTCCATGCTGTACGTCTGGCCCGCCGTGTTGGAGGGAGGCGTCCAGGAGAAGGTGGTGCCGTCTCCGCTCCGGCCGCCGTACCAGGGCAATGGGTATGACAGCGTCGCGCTGGACGGTATCCCCGTGCCGCTGAGGAGCAGCGAGTCGCCCTCATCCGGATCCGTTGCGCTGAAGCGGAACTGGACCTGCTCGCCCGTATTCACGCTGAAGGTCGACTCAGGCGTCACGAGACAGCTCGGCGGGGTTGTCGTGGCGGTGACGACCCGCAGAGTGAAGCTCACCGTGGATGCGCCGATCAGCTGGCCGTTGCGGCGCTCCTCGATGATGACCTGGGGCAGCCACATCCCTCCCACGTAGGAGTTCGTGGTGTTCCACGTGATCAGGCCCGAGCTGCTGATCGTGAGGCCAAAGGGGAAGCTCGTGTAGGGGTTCTCGGAGAGGGTGGGTGTCCGGAACGTGAGTGTGTCCCCCTCCGCATCCACCGCGGGAATCTGGAAGGTGAAGTTCGTCGTGTTGTAGGGGGCCTCGATGATGTGCGGCAGGTTGCTCACGGGCGAGCTGTTGGAGAGATCGAAGCGGACCGGAGACCAGACCCAGACGTCGTAGGGATACATCCGGCAGCAGCCCGAGAGCTTGGCCGTATACGGCCCGTTTCCGGGATAGGTGTGGGTGAGGGGCTCCGGGGCGTGGGTGTCGAACTGGCGGAGCTCCACGCGCTGCGTCCCGCCGCTGGAGTAGTAGTACCAGGTGCCCACCCGGATGAAGTACGTGCCTGGCTCCAGGGTGGTGGTGAGGGTCGGCGGGGTGCTGCTGCTGCCGCTGTACGAGGAGGAGAGCATCTCGCCACTGCTGGACCACAGGGACAGGTGGCCCTCCGGCATCGTCACGAGGACGGAGCGGATGCGGACCTTCGTTCGCTGGGTCAGCGTGAAGCTGACGAAGTCCGAGTCCTCGTAGCCGGACATGGTGCTCAGGAAGTCGTCCCCGAGGTTCATGTGGTTGGCGGTGGCGATCGAGGAGTTGGGCTCGCTCTCGGACACGCTGCTGCCGGTGCCCGGCGAGGGCTGGTCATTGTAGATGTTGACGGCTCGGGCGAGGAACCAGCCCTTCGTCGCGTCGTAGCCGGTGACCTCGTAGGTCAATGGCTCCGAGCAGACACCATCGCCGAAGCAGAGGTGGGCCTGGCTGTAGCTCTCGGAGAAGATGTCTCCGGTGACGAGCTTCCCGTCCGGACCGCTCCCTGGGTAGTTGCGGTCGAACGCGGCGCGGATGGAGAACTCCGCCTTGCGGGGCCCCACGGGGCGCCACGTCATGTGGGAATACCGGACGGTCGGGTGCTCGGGCACCTCACTTGTCAGGGCGGCGGTTTGTGAGAACGTTCCTTCCTCAGCGGAGAGCGATGTCTCTTCCCTCCCGCCGCAGCCCAAAGCGAAGAATGCCAGCAGCGCGAGGCCGCGCGCTGCGTGAGTGAAGCTCTGCATGTGGATGACCCCCCTGGGTGATGCGAGTGCCCTGTATCAGGGCGTTACGGCGGCACGACGTAGGACGCCGTTTACCAGAGTGTCGATCCAGGTCGAGCGGCCGGTGGGGCGGTGGGTCACGCCCGCCCCATCTTTCCCAGGCGTTCAGGGGAGCCGGAAGACGCGCACGTTCTCTTCTCCCTTGCGCACGTAGACGAGGGCGTCGTGCGTCGCCAGGTAGAAGAAGCGGTTCTTGACGAGATCGTGCCACCCTCCGAAGCCGCCGGCCTCGTACTCGGGCGCCTCGACGAGCTTGAGATCAGCGCCGATCTTGAAGGTCCGGTACTCGAAGTGCCCATCCCCATCGCGGTCATACGGGAACGCGGCGATGTAGCGCTGGAGCCGTGGCACGTAGGTGAGGATCATTCCCTCGAAGTACTCGGAGTAGCAGCGCGAGACCTGGAGATCGCTCTCCAGGGACAGGGTCTCCCACTTCGCTGTGTCCAGGTCGTAGGTGACCAGCCTGGGAGGGAAGGTTCCGTAGTTCGAATCCGGGTTGGGGAAGCTCACGAGCTTGCGGTCGACCCGGACCATCTGGGCGAAGAACCAGGCGGGCGGGGTGACGACCTCCCACTTCCAGGTCTGGTCGTCGGTGTCGAAGGACCACCACCTCGAATAGTTGTAGTTCTCCGTGGGGCCGAAGAAGTACCGGTGGGTCACCTCGTCCCAGAACGTCCAGCCGGACGCGCCGCCGTATCCGGTTTCGCCGGTGTAGGTGGCGCCTGGGGTATTGAAGGGGTTGTGGCGCTTCCAGGTATGGGTGAGCAGGCTGTAGCGCCACATGCGCCGGACGCCAAAGGCCACCTCCTGGAGGTCCGGGTTGTAGACGAGCCCGTTGTACGTGTGGCGGGCCACGGGGTGGCCCGTGGAAGCGGCGGGCCGGGCTGGATCGAAGAACTCATCCGAGTAGACGTCGCTGTCGGGGTGGGCCTTCGCGTAGTCATCGGCGGGCGGGTAGTAGCTGTAGGTGTTCCCCCAGGGGACGCCCGTCCAGTTCGCCGAGTTGTCCGGGAGCTGCTCGATGCTCCAGCGCATCTTCGCCATGTCGAAGCGGTAGATGCCGTTGTTGGTGCTGTCGGAGTGCCCGCCGCCGAAGGCCCACCAGCGGGCGCGAGGCGCGTCGAGCGCCACGCCGGAGTAGGAGTTGATGACCCCGGAGAGCCCCTGGGAGCCGAGATCCCGGAAGCCCGGTATCGCTGCCTTGATCTCGGCGTCGAGCGAGGCGAGCGGCGTTCCAGCGACTTCGATCCATTTCTCCTTGGGGACGATGTCCCACGACACGGCGTTCACGAGCCCCGTGTCGTCACGCCCTGGGGTCCACACGTTGCCCGAGATCGTGCCGGTGTCCGAGCCATTGCCCCAGGTGAACGAAGGGGGGGGTGGATATCCTCCATCGGTGGGAGTTCCTCCGTCGGTGAGAATCCCGCCGTCGGTGGGAATTCCTCCATCGGGTGAAGAAGGCTCGTTGGGCGGGTCCTCCGAGGAACTGCAGCCTGCGAGCACTCCCGCGACAGAGAGCGCGAGGATGAGAATCCAAGAGGATGAACGTCGGCGAGGACGGGCTGCTGAGAGGGACGGGATCATCCGCGGCCCCGAGGCAAGTCACATGCCATGGAGAGCTGGCGTGGGCTCTCCCTCGAAGAAGGGGCCATGGGGCGCGCCATGCATCCTGGGATCAAGGGGGGCTCACCCCACACCCTGTGGCCCCCGTGCACCACAGGCAGATCGGAGCGAGGGCTCATGCATCGTCGCCGCAGGGCCATGCCGTCATCCTGCCGGCCAGGGTTGCAGTGGCCGCAGCAGTCCGGCTCGAGCCAGCAACTCGTGGACGCGAGCTGCCAGCGCGACGTGCTCCGGGTTGGAAGCGGTGAACCGCTCAGGGGTGAGGACGACGAGGGTGCCCTTGTCCTCCACCGGCTCGATACGCACGGGGGCGGGCAGGGGAGGCACGGTGCCGCGCAGCCGCGAGAAGTACATCACCCAGCCGACGAAGGTGCCAAGGTCAGCGCTCTCCGTCACGCTGTCGCGATGCTCGCGCGACGTAGCGACTCCCCACTCCGGTTCCCAGGCCAGGGCCATGGCGCGCGACACCTCGGTCATGACGGGAGCAGTCAGCACCTGCTCTCCAATGAGCCCCTCATCATAGGGTCGGAGCACGCAGCGAGATGGGAGCAGAAGAGAGGACGAACCACACGCCCCGTCGACCACAGACGTCTCCTCCGGGCTGTTGCCTGTCCACAAGTGAAACGAGAAGTCGTCATCGAAATGATTCTCCTCGCGTGCGAACAGCTCCCTGAAGCTGGTCGCATCCGTGCTGAACTGGAGTTTGCGCGCCGCCTCAAAGGAGTTTGCTTTCTCATACCAGCGGGCCCACGCCGGGTCGCAGTGGCCCAGGAGGTGGAAGAAATGCTCCGCACGTCGTGCGCAAGCCTCAACGGTTTCAGCCCGGGCCAGCCAGTAGGAGGCAGCATAGTAGGTATCTGTCATTGAATGGCTGCTCCTCACGGAGTTGGGGGGACATGGACGACCTCGATCTTGAGGCCTGCTTCCTTGAAGAGAATTCTGAGTGCCCCTGCGAGTTTCTCCTCGGCGACGATCCACCGGATGGGCGTCCCATTGGCGGCCTTGAACTGGCGTCTCGCTTGCTCAAGCATCTGGTCACGCCCCTGGAAGTTCCCGAAAAACTCCAGCTTCTTATTGATCCACTGCGCGTAGCCTGTGGCCTTCGTTTCAAGCAGAATTCCCTTATCGAAGCCGTCGAATTTCACGTACGTGTCGCCCAGCTTGACGCGGTAGACGTAGCCTTCGGGGGCTCCCGTCGCCTGAGCTTGATAGCGGCGCGACAACTCGGGCATGCCCTCGTTCACCTTGACCCATTCACCCGGGCCACCGGAGTTGAGCGGTGCAGCCTGTGCGCCAACCTTGCCGCCTGCGCTGTCGCGCGCCGCCATGGCGACTGCGTTGGGGACCAGGGCGAGGGTGACGCCCTCGGCAGTGATGGCGACTGACTCCACCTGAGCCAGCGCTGGAGCCGTGAAGCGGATGCCCAGCTGCGTCTCGGCCACTACTGCCGCTTGCCCGGCTCCCGGCAACCTTGGCAGCGTCGCCGCCATGCCCGAAGCCGTGTTTCCCAATGCCACGGTGCCCAGCATCACGAAGGCTCGGGCCGCCTTCTCGCCCATCGTGTCCCCGAACTTCGTTCCCGACGCGTAGATGCCGTCGAAGGTCGTGGCCTGATCCACTTCCTTCATCAGCACCAGCCACCCGTCGATGAGGCGCCACACGGTGTCCCAGCCCAGGTAGGCCATGGCCCCCACTGTCAGCAACGCTGCTATGCCCTTGCTCACCGGCTCGGGTAGCGCGAGCAAGATCGCGTACATGGTCAGGCCGCCCACCACTGCCGCAACCACCGCCTGGGGGTTCACCAGCCGCCCGAGTTCCTCCTTCATGGCTCCCAGCACCTTGCTCTGGGCAATCGCCATGGCCAGAGCGTACCTGGCATCCCCATCGAGGAAGGGCTTGTCCACCAGGAGGCGCAAGCAATCTCCGCCTCCCCACGTCCCCTCGCACCACAGCAGGTAGCAGCGCTTCAGCTCTTCATCCTCGGGCAACAGGCGCAGGTTCCGGGTGCTGCCCGGCTCTGAAGCCATGAGGCGCTGGCTGCGGCCGTCGTACCAGAACCAGCCGCTTCGTTCGGGCACTCCGAACAGTCGCCCGGCGTATTCCAGGGGCCGCTCCACGGTGGGCACGGAGGGTGCGTGCTTTGCTACGACTTCCTTGAACGCCTTCTGGCTCACCTCCGCCGGCTCCACGTCTCGGCGCGGGACCTGGATGCTCGGCTCGCCCTGGCCTGTATCCAGGCGGACAACCTTCGTGGGTGTGCACCCTGTGAGGGATGCGACCAGCAGCATGAACGCCCAGCGCTGCATGTGAAGCCTCCTGGCCATGGCCCCCACGCACCGGGGGCACCGCCCGAGATTACAGGACAGGCCAGTCAATCACAGGGGCCTTCGAGTAGCTGGAGCGGTAGGAACGTCACCCCGTCGAGGGCCACCATGCGCGTGCCGCCTCTGTCCCAGAGCCATACCGGCAGCATGGACATTCTGCCATCCGCAACGACTGAGCGCGAAGGCGGTGTGCGCTTCGAGGCGTTGCCGCCGCCCACGCAAGAGGAGGTGGAGCGGTTGCTGCGCTGGTGGGCAACGGCCACTCCCCCAGCCACGTGGTCCTCACGCTAGAACTGCTGTGCTCCGAGCCCGCGCTCCGCAAGCTGTTTGGGACGTGCTCCGCCTGACGATCAGCGGTTGAAATAGAAGTAGGTATCGAGCGCCCGGCGGATTTCCGGCTCCTCGTGGAGCTTCCGGATGTCCGCGACCTTTGAATGCTGGGTGGTGCGGTACACCTCCAGCCGGTAGTTCTTGCCTCCGTACTGGAAGATGAAGTCGATCTTGGAGTGCTTCTTCTCGACGGACTCCTTGCCCACGGCTCGCGCAGGGAAGTTCATCCCAGCGATGTACTGGTAGCTGTTGAAGATGGTGTAGGCAACGTTCGGCTCCCGAGCGAAATAGCCCATGTCGGCGGCCAGGGTGATTTCGCTGATGCCTCGCTGCCCCTGCTGGATCAGCGCCGAGGCCCGCTGCTTCTCGTCCTTCCACGTGCCCTGGATGACGTAGGACTCCCGGCCGTCGATCTCCGTCTTGGCGATCTCCCGGTCCGAGAACTCGCCCATGGTCTTGTCGGCGTAGAGCGGAGCCGCCCGTGAGACGGCGACGGGGAAGTCAAAAGAGTTGTATCTGAGCGCGCCCATCACCGTGTCGCTCCCGGTGTCCTTGATGCGGAACAGGATCTCCTTGGGGTCGTTATCGTTTTTGGTTGTGAAACGCCACCCTTCCGGCAGCGCCATGCGCACTTGGCGCACGACAACCATGTTCGACTGGGCGTAGGCGTCGGCCGGGTAGTTGTGCATGGAGATGGGCTCTCGAATCGTGGGGGCCGTTGCGCACGCCGAGAGTGCGAGTGCGAGGCCAAGGGCCGAGACTGGAAGCTTGTTCATGGTGGTTGTTCGTCCTTCTTCATGCCCGGATGTGCCGCGATGGAAGCAGGCCACGGGCTGCTCTGTAGGGTCTCTGTTCCCGGTCCTGGATGAAGCAGCCCCCCGGTGACTCTCTTGGGGCGAGCCTGGCCCCCTCGGGAAGAGAGAGCCAGCCATGCGCGGAAAGATGCGCGGAAAAGTTCTCGCCCCGCCTCCGCCCACAGATCGAGGTGGCGGAACATGTCCCTGTGGGAAGGGAGTGGTGTGTCACTGCTGACACATGCCTCCCCTGCCACGAGCTCGCCACGCTATCCCTCGGTGTGACCGATTCGGCCTAGACATGGATCCAGCACCTGCTTAGCCTTCGCACCACCCCTGATTCACAAGGAGTGCCCATGAGAAGACTTTGCATCGCTCTCATCTACATGGCGTGTAGCGCAACGGCTCGCGAATCCTTTGCGCTTCCTACCCCCAGCGCTCGTTACAACTTCGACGATGGTGCCCCGGAAGCCACGGACGTGTCTGGCAACCTCAACACGGGCGTATTCGTCGGCGGTGCAAGCTATCAGGGGGGAAGCAACATCGCGCCACTTCTTTGTAATGTGGACAGCTTGAAGCTCAATGGTGGGGGCTTTGTCTCCGTGCCCAACAGTTCCTCCATTGGCTTCGCCGGCAGTTTTGCCATCTCCGCTTGGGTGAGCCTCGACTCCAACAAGCAAGAAAACAACGTCTTGAGCAAGGACACGTCGGCCTGGTACAGCAACTACAATCTCCATATTTTCAACAACCACGTCACGTTGGCTGTCTCCTTTGATCAGCCTTGGAGCGTAGGCACGAGTTCCCAAGGATATGCCTGGTGCGACAATGGCGGTTGTGGCACCTCGGGTCGAAGCAACTTCGTGGATGCCGCGCATCCGCTGGGTACCTGGCGCCATGTCGCTGCCGTCTACGACGACACGACCAAGAAGATGATCGTCTACTTGGATGGGGTGAGGGATGGTGAGGCGGCGTTCAATACCACCGGCCATCCTCGAACCAATACGGAGACGCTCCAGCTCGGCAGGCGCAAGGCCTACAATAGTGCGCTCGCCGGACGTTTGGACGACATCCGCCTCTTTCCCGCTGCGCTTCAGGGCGATCAGATCGCTGAGTTGCTCTTCTGCCCTCAGCAGTGCGGAGGCCTCTGAAAAGTACCTGAGACAGGTTCAAGGGCGAACGAGAGGGTGGACGGATGAGCGGGCCATGAGCACTTGGCGCCCATGGATCGCGAACTCGGATCGGACACGGCCATCGCGGTAATTCACTTTCCCTGGAGCCACACTTCCGGTGGCCAAGAATCGCGCCGTGTTCCGACGTGGTAAGAGAGAGGAGTGAGGCAAAGGGGGCTCATACTGCTGGGAGGCTGCGGGAATCGAACCCGTAGCCGGAGCAGAAGCACGTGACCTCACGCGCCGCCTCGCTTCTGCGTGGCCTTGAGCGCCATTCGGTCGACCAGGCCGGGAAACAGGAGCTTGAGGTACACGCCGAGCCGGGCCCTGGCTGTCATCAGCAACTCGCGGTCTCGCCGGTCGATCGCGCGGAGGATCCGCGCCGCGCAGGTGCTCGCATCCATCGCGTCGCTGGCCGCGTCCCTTGTGGCCCGCGGCTGGCCGTCGGAGCCCAGCGCCCGTACACCAAGGTCGGTGGAGACATATCCCGGAGACACGACAAGCACGTCCACGCCCGTGTCCAGCAGTTCGACCCGCAGCGCATCGAAGAAGCCTTGCAGTGCGTGCTTGCTCGCGACGTACCCGGTGCGGCCAGGCACTGCCAGCTTCCCCTGGACCGAGGAGATGGCCACCAGCAGTCCCTTGCGCGCTTTGATGTGGGGCAGGGCCGCGTGGGTGCAGTACACGGCGCCCAGGTAGTTCACGCGCATGAGGCGCTCGAAGAGCGACACATCGCGGATGTCCTCGAAGCGGCTGCGCATGGAGATGCCCGCGTTGTTCACGAGCATGTCAATGCCTCCGAAGACCTCCACCGCGCGCTCCACCATGCGCCGGCATGCCTCGGGATCGGCCACATCCGTCGGCACTCCGAGCGACCGCCCGCCCGCCTTCTCGCACCGCTCCTTCACCCGGACCAGTGCCTCCTCGCTCCGCGCCGCCAGCACCAGGTTCGCTCCTCGCGCGGCGAACGAGACGGCCAGCTCCTCGCCGATCCCGGAGGAGGCCCCCGTGATGATGACGGTCTTCCCTTGCATCGTGGACATGCGGCCCTACTTGGCCGCGTGACACCGCCGTCGTCAACCCCTGACTGCGCCCTCATCCTCTTCAGGCCGACCGTGCCAGCGCCACCGCGTCGGGGCCGGCCGGGAAACGGAGCTTCCCAGTCGAGTCGTTCGCGGCTCCCCACACCCCCTCGGCCACGTCGGACTCGCGCGTCACCGCGGTCAGTTGCCCGAAAGAAGAGAAGATGCGCTCTGCGTAAGGCGCGTAGGCCTCGGGGAACAGCCCTTCCATGCGGGGCCTCCCGTTGCTCGTGAAGCTCGTGCTGGGGCAATAGCCCGGCTCCACCAGCTTCACCCGCACATTGAACGCCTCGAGCTCGAACGCGAGCGACGCGGTGAACCCTTCGATGGCCACCTTGCTCGCGGTGTACACGGCCACCAGCGGCATGGGAGCCAGCGTCGCGCTCGAGGTCACGTTGACGATCACCCCCGACTTGCGGGCGCGGAACTGAGGCAGCACGGCCTGCGTCATCGCCATCACGCCGAAGGTGTTGGTCTCGAACACGTCGCGCACCGTGCTCATCGGGGTGGCCTCGAAGGCGCCCATGAGCCCGATGCCCGCGTTGTTGACGAGCACGTCGATAGGCCCGCTCGCCGCGAGCGCAGCCGCGATGCTCTCGGGCTTCGTCACATCGAGCGCAACCACCCGCATCCGCTCCGATCGGGGGAGCACGTTCTCGCGCGGCGTCCGCATGGTGGCGACCACGCTCCAGCCCTGCGCGTGGAAGTAACGCGCGGTCTCGAGGCCATAACCCGAAGAACAACCCGTGATGAGCACTGTCTTCATACCGACTCCTTTGCCGCGGCGCCCGCGGCGTTCATGTCTGGGGATAAAGTAGTTGCGGCATGCAGGACGATCTATCGTGCGGAGTCCATGTTTCATTGGTGAGAGTCCAGACATGAAAGACCCGCTCTCGGAAGTCATCGCGCTGCTTCAGCCGCGCGCCGTGTTCTCGAAACGCATCAGCGGCGCGGGCCGCTGGGGGGTTCGCTATTCGGACTTCGGGCAGCCGAGCTTCTGTGCCGTGCTCGAGGGCAGCTGCCGGCTCGCTGTCGACGGGCAGCCCGCTGTCACGCTCGAGGCCGGTGACTTCGTACTCCTGCCGGCGACGCCAGGCTTCATCCTGTCGGGCTTCGAGCCGGTGACGCCAGAGCGCATCGATCCCAAGGTCACTCCTTCGCCGACGGGAGAAGTCCGCCACGGCACGCGAGGTGGACGCCCCGACGCACGGCTGCTCGGTGGCTACTTCGTCTTCGACTCGCCTGACGCGGCTCTCCTGGTGTCACTGCTGCCGGCGGTGGTGCACGTGCGCGGTGTCGAGCGGCTCTCGGTGCTGGTGCGCCTCGTGGGCGAGGAATCGATCGAGCAGAGATCGGGTCGCGACCTCGTGCTCACGCGGCTCGTGGAGGTGCTGCTCATCGAAGCGCTGCGGTCGACCGCGGGAGACGACGCGCCACCGGGGCTCCTGCGCGGGTTGGCCGATGCGCGGCTTGCGCCGGCGATACGGCACATGCATGGCCAGCTCTCGCGTTCGTGGACGGTAGCCCAACTCGCGAAGACCGCTGCGCTCTCCCGCTCGGCGTTCTTCGATCGGTTCACCCGCACCGTGGGCTTGCCGCCGATGGAATACCTGCTCGCCTGGCGGATGGCCGTCGCCAGGGATCTGCTCCGCCAAAACGAGTTCGGAATCGCCGAGGTCGCCGAGCGTGTGGGCTACGGCTCGGCGAGCACGTTCAGCACTGCGTTCACCCGATACGTGGGCCAGCCCCCAAGCCACTACGCACGTGCGGGTTAGAACGTCGCGTCGGGCGAGCGCCCACAAGGCCTGAGGGCTGCCTCAGCGGCGGGTCTTTTCCTGGACCTCGTCCGGGCAACCGTCCTGGTCCTTGAAGCCGTTGAGGGTCTCCGGTTCGTTCGGGCACCGGTCCACTGCGTCGGACACGCCATCCTGGTCGTTATCCGGATCGGGGCAGCCGTCGTCGTCCTGGAATCCGTCCTTGTCCTCGGGGAACTGCGGGCAGCGGTCCTGTTCGTCCGGGACTCCATCTCCGTCCGAGTCCAGCCGCCGGGGGCGGGGGAGCTCATCCGGGCAGCCATCCATGTCATCGAAGCCGTTCTGCGTCTCTGGCTGGTTCGGACAGTTGTCGTTGGCATCCGGGACGCCATCGCCGTCGGTGTCCGTGTCGGTGTCTGGAGAGGGGTAGCGAGGGTCGCTCTGGAAGCTGTCCATGTCCTCGGAGCCATGGGGGTACTCCGAAGGCGGCGAGGACTCCTTGCGAGTGGAGGCGGCCTCCGCCTTCGCGGTCCAACGGATTCCCGCCAGAAAGCGGAAGCTCGGCGTGCCGTAGCCGTGGGTCAGCCCCGGGCCTCCACCCAGGTGCGCGGCCAGCGAGTCCGTGAAGCGGTACTTCACGGCGGCCAGCATCTCCAGCGGACGCTCCTCGGGGTTCCACTCATTCAGGCCCCGGGCGCCCACCAGCGTGGCCTCGGCGGCCAGTTGGTGCTGCCCCACGTGGAAGGGCACCTCGGCGCCGAGGCCGTAGGCGAGTTCGTTGCTGACATTCAAGTTGTAGAACTGCTCCTGAGGCTGCACGTTGATGCCCAGGTGGACCAGCACGCGCACACCGTTGTCGTGGCTCCACTCTCCGAGCAGGCGTGGGAAGAACGCCATCCTGCGGCGGCCCAGGAACCCCTTGCCGCCCGAGGTGGGCAGCAGCACCGGCACCGACACCCCGAACCGCAGCCCGTTGTCCAGGGAGCGCAGGTGCGCCTTCGGCACGAGGCGCAGATCCCCTACGCCCGTGGCATGCACTCCGTCGCCGAGCACCGGCGCCACGGAGGCCGTGGATGCAGAGCCCTGCGAGGTGATGGGCAGCGCCACGCCGAGTTCGAACTGGTCGTACAGCGACACGGCGCCCATCAGATCGAAGGTGGTCTGGCTCTTGACGATCTCGTAGATGAACTCGCCTGTCTGGGGCCGCCAGAAGTTGAGGGGCGCCGTCGCGTGGTTGAAGGACAGGCCCACGTTCCAGTCGAGGTGCTGGCCCACTCGGGGGCTCTGCATCCCCAGCACATCCTGCGCACCCGGGCCGGGCTTGAACTGCTGCACGTCGATGCCCTGCGAGGCCTGAGCCGCGTTCTGGGCGTGAGTGGGAGCCGAGGCGAGCATGGCGGCCAGCAGCCCCCGCACGCCCCATGCCTTCCCCGAGCCACGGAATGGCTGGCGACGCAGCAGGAGCGACAGGCTGAGCAGCAGCCCCAGGGGCAGGAGCGTGCCGGTGCCCGTGGAGGCGCAGCCATGGCCCACCGTGGCCAGGTCGTCCCTGTAGTCGAGCGGGTTGGTTCCAGCCCTGGCTTCGTCCCCGTCGTTCACGCCCCCGCCGTCGGTGTCCCGATTGTGCGGGTCCGTGCCGCGCTGCAACTCCTCCTCGTCGGTCAGGCCGTCGCCGTCGGAGTCACTCGAGCCCACGTACACCGTCACCGAGACATCCGGCGTGGAGCCACCGTTCTCATCGGAGACCGTGTACGTGAACGTCACGCGGCCCCTGAAGCCTGGGGTCGGAGTGAACACGATGTTGGCTCCGTCGGTGCCGATGGCCACGGTGCCGCCGCTGGTGGGCTGGGTCACAGCGGAGACGGTGAGCTTCTCTCCGCTGTCCGGCGCGCTGGAGTCATTGGCCAGGACATCCAGAGTGGTCTCACCCTTGTCGCCAGGGACCGCGAACGCATCAGCCACGCCCGTGGGCGGATCGTTCTCCGGAGTCACTGTGACCTTGACGGTCGCGGTGGCCGTGCCGCCGTTGCCGTCGGTCACCGTGTACGTGAACGTCACCTCGCCGTTGAAGTTCTTGGCGGGCGTGAAGAGCACCTTGCCGCCCTCCAGGGCCACGGTACCGCCCTCGGTCGGCTGGGAGACCTCCTTCACGGTGAGCGTCTCATTGCTATCCGGACCGCTGGAGTCATTGGCCAGCACATCGATGGCCGTGGCGTCGGCATCCTCTTTCACGGTGGCCGTGTCGTCCTTCGCCGTGAGCGGGTCATTCACGGGAGTGACGGTGACGGTGACGGTGGCCGTCGCCGTGCCGCCGTTCCCATCGCTGACGGTGTACGAGAACGTCGTGGTGCCGTTGAAGTCCGGCGCGGGTGTGAAGGCGACGATGCCCTTGTCCAGGGTGACGGTGCCTCCGGTGGTGGGCTGGGTGACTGCCGTGACGGTGAGCTTCTCGTTCACATCCGGCTCGGCGCTGTCATTGGCCAGCACGTCGACGACCGTGGCACTGCTGTCCTCGGCCACCGTCAGGGTGTCGTTCACGGCGGTGGGCGGATCATTCACCGGGTTCACCGTCATGGTGACCACGGCCGTGTCCTTGAGCCCGAACGTGTTCTGAACCTGGTACGTATACGTGGTGGTGCCGAAGAAGTTGGCCGCTGGCGTGAACGTGACCGTGTTGTTCGCATTCACCACCAGCGTGCCCTTCGGGGACTGCGTGACGATGGTGACGGTGATGGGTGTGTCCCGGAGCCCCAGGTCGTTGGACAGCACCGCCGTGGTGATGGGTGTGTCCTCGTTGGTGGTCGCCGTGTCGGGGAAGGCGTCCGGGGTGCCTGCGGGATCGAGCGGGCCCGGGTCCGGCGCGGCAGCGGCCAGGTTGGGGGGCATGCCCACGGAGCAGCCGAAGTCCGCGTTGAGCGAGTAGTTCTGCGAGTTGGTGCCGCCCCAGACGACGACGTTGCTGGTCGTGTTGACCCCTGCGGCTGCCAGCAACGACCTCGGAAGGATCAGCGTGATGAAGTAGTCCGCGTCTCCATTGAAGCTGCTGCCATCCGAGGCCACCTGCACGTGGTAGAAGTCCGTCGCGGGTGCGAAGTCCTGGAGCAGATCCGCTGGCAGTTCGCCCGCCGGATCGCTCGGGTTGCCCCTCTCCACGGTGCTGTTGCGCACCCAGCGGACCTTGGTGCCGGCCATGTTGCCGTCGGCGGTGAGCATGTACTCGTAGGTCTGCGGGTCATTGTTGGAGTCCACCAGCACGTCCCAACTCGAGGGCAGGAGATCCACGCCGTTCTGGGCCAGCGGGCTGCCATCGACGCGCATCCGGAAGAAGACGAAGGTCGCGTCCGCCGCCCGGAAGAACGCGGGGTAGGTGGCGTCGCCCACCATGTCGCGCTCCCGGCTGGCCGGGACGAGATCGCCGGGGATGTCGCCCGCGTTGCCGCCCCCGCAGCGGTACGGGAAGAAGGCGAAGTCCGAGGGGATGGCGATCGCCGCCTGCCGCGTGGCTCCGAACTCGGAGGGCCTCTCCGCCGTGCTCTCGGAGGAGGGAGCCTCCGAGCATGCGGCCACCATTGCTACCAGCAACCCCATCCCGGCACGGGAGAGACGTCCTGAGAAGGGGAAGGCACTCGCGCTTCGGGAGGAGCTCATGGGATGTGTTGCTGGTGCGTACAGGCCCCGGATTCCGGGGAGGGGAGCGACAGCATCCATTGGAGATCGGGACGGGTGAAGGAATGGTGTGGGATCGAGGGTGGGCGTCAGCCCGTGAACTCTCCATCTTGGATCATTCAGCCGTGCTGTGGCTGTGCTGATTCTAACAGTGGATTTTGACGGTGGCTTTGTATCGCTCGGCCGGGACTCCCCTGAGAGGGGAGTCTATCCGCGCCCGGACGTCGGCGCTCTACACCCAGGCGTCTGGCGGTGGAGGCGCTATTGTAGGTTGCAATTCTCCAGATGAATCATTGGGAGGCATGATGGCCTCGATACAGGCAGTGGTTGTGACCGAAGGGGCTCCCGCGAAGCTGGCACTCACCCGGGTGGATGCGCCGGCGCCCGCGGCGAACGAGGCGTTGATTCGTGTCCGGGCGATCTCGCTCAACCGCGGCGAGGTGCGTCGCAGCCAGACGGCCGCTGTGGGGTGGAGACCGGGCTGGGATCTCAGTGGGACCGTCGAGCAGGCCGCGGCGGACGGCTCGGGCCCGCCCAAGGGGAGCAGGATCGTCGGCTTCATGCCCTCGGGCGCGTGGGCGGAGCTCGTCGCGGTACCGTCGAATTCACTCGCGGTATTGCCCGACGAAGTGAGCTTCTCGCAGGCGGCGACGCTGCCGGTGGCGGGGCTGACGGCGCTGATGGGGATCGAGCGTGCCGGCGGGTTGCTGGGGCGGTCGGTCCTGATCACCGGAGCGTCCGGCGGCGTGGGAGACTTCGCGGTGCAGTTGGCGCGGGCCGCGGGGGCACGTGTCACGGCCCACGTTCGCAGTGAGGCACGCGCCGGGCGGCTGAGGGACATCGGCGCGCACAGCGTCGCGGTCGGTGAGAACCTCAGCGCCGCGCGCGGCCCGTTCGATCTCGTGTTCGATGGGGTGGGGGGTGCGCTGCTGGGGGAGGCGCTCGGCCTGCTCGGGAAGGATGGGCACGCCGTGGCGTATGGCCAGACCGCCGGCCCGACGACGACGTTCAACCTGGCGCAGTTCTACGCAACGGGTGGCGCCAGTCTCTACGGGTTCATCCTGTTCCACGAGTTGTTGCGCCAGCCGGCCGGCGTGGGCCTGAAGCGGCTTGCCACGATGATCGCCGACGGCCGGCTTCAGCCGCTCATTGGAGCCGAGGCGAACTGGACCGAGATCGGCACGATGGCGCAGCGCCTTCAGGACCGCGACTATCCGGGCAAGGCGGTGCTGCAGGTTGGGTGATGCGCGCAAGCGCCTGAGTGACACTTGTCGCCGCGGGACGTCGCATAAAAGATTCAGGGGGCGTCACATACGCCTCGGAGTCACTCTGCCCTGCTCGAAACAGGTGGCCCCGAGGCCACGGATCGGGAGGGTCGGACCATGAATCCACTCATCTTGGGCACGCTCCTGGGGAGCGTGTTCGGGCTCATCATCATCGTCACCAAGATTCCCAGGAAGGTCGAACACAAGCGCCGGGCCATGCTGGCCGCCTTCACGAGCCGGGCGGCGATCGGATTCCTGATCGCCGCGGTCTCGCTGGGGACACCCTTCTGGCTGACCGGGCTCATCGTGGGCCTGCTCGTGAGCATCCCTCACGGGATCATCGCTCGCGAGTACCACATCATCTCGGCGGGCGGCATCGGCGGAGCGGTCATCGGCCTCCTCCTCGGTCTCTGGACCTAGGACGCCGGTCACAGTGGCGGGCCCTGGACTCTGCCCCTTCAGAAACCCAAGCACGGGGCGCCCATGTCACTGCGGAGAAGCCAACAAGGTCTCGAACTCGCGGAGCGCCTCAGGAAGAGCGGAGAGTACGAGCGGGCGGTCCGTATCCTCGCGCGTACGATCTTCCGCCTGCTGGCGGCTCAGGGGTACGAGCCTCGTCATGTCATCCAGCTGAGCTCCGAGCTCCTCTCTCAGGTCACGCTCGCTGTCAGGAGCTCTCGGAACAAGGAGGCGCTCCCACCTGTCGCCAGCACGTCCGTCTACCAGGAGAGCGCTTAGGGAAGCCACGAGGGAGCCGCGCCGTCACATTCGCTTCAAGGGCTCTCTGTGCTGGATGGGACCTGGCCGTCGCGAGCGGTCCTCGGGGAGGAGTGACTTCATGGTGGATCTGGCCCGCAAGAACCTGCTGCATGACAAGTTGAGGTTCATCATCACCATCTCGGGCGTGGCGTTCGCGGTGACGTTGGTGCTCGTCCAGGTGGGTCTGTTCATGGGCCTGCTGAAGAACGCCACCATCACCATCGATCATCTCGGGGCCGACCTGTGGGTGACATCGAAGAACACCCCCAACGTGGACTTCGCGCACTCCTTCCCGGAGTCCTGGTCCCAGCGGGTGCGCTCCGTTCCAGGTGTCGCTCGGGCAGACAACCTCATCGTCACCTTCATGGATCTCACCCTGCCCAACGGGGCCCAGGACGCCACGCTCGTCTACGCGCTCGAGAACTACGAGGCGTGGCACTTCCCCTGGCAGATCACCGAGGGAAACATCACGGACCTGCGGCGTGGCAATTATGTCTTCCTCGATTCATCCGCCATCCGGCGGTTCGGCCCCTTCGCCGTGGGGCAGTACCGCGAGGTGCTGGGCACCCGGCTGAAGATCATCGGCCGGACCGAGGAGGCCCGCTCGTTCACCACCACGCCCATCTCGTTCATGGACTACGAGCTCGCCCAACGGCTCATGCCCGTGGGCAACCACGATCAGTCAACCTACATCCTGGTCAAGCTGGCGCCCGGGGCCAACCTGGAGCAGGTGCGCGCCGAGATCCAGCGGCGCCTGCCGTACAACGACGTCTATACGAGCGCCGAGTGGGCTGCCCGCTCGCGCGACTACTGGATCAAGAGCACGGGTATCGGCTTCAACATGGCGATGACGGTCTTTCTCGGCTGCCTGGTGGGAGTCGTGGTGGTCGCGCAGACGCTCTACACCTCCACCATGGAGCACTTGAGGGAGTTCGGAACCGTCAAGGCCATTGGGGGGAGCAACCGGGTCATCTACAGCATCCTGGCGCGGCAGGCGGTCATCTCCGCGCTGGTCGGGTTCGTGTTCGGCATCATCCCCTCGCTGGCCGTTCGCTCGCTCATCACCAAGGTGGGCATCGAGCTGTTCATCCCCACGGTCTTCATCGTCGTCGTCTTCTTCGGGACGCTCATCATGTGCCTGGCCGCCGCGATGATTTCCTTCCGGAAGGTGGCCTCGATCGATCCCGCGCTCGTGTTCCGGAACTGAGGAGAGGCACCCATGCCCGTGCTCGAAGCCGAGACACTCACCAAGACGTTTCAGGAAGGGCACGAGACGGTCATCGTGCTCCGAGGCGCTTCCCTCTCCCTGGAGCGGGGGGAGATCGTCACCCTCGAGGGGCCCTCCGGCTCGGGGAAGACGACGCTGCTGTCCATCCTGGGCTGCATCCTGACGCCCACCAGCGGATCTCTGAAGATCGAGGGGAAGCAAGTGGACATGCACAGGCCCCGGCAGTTGCCCGAGGTGCGCAAGCGCTCGGTGGGCTTCGTCTTCCAACAGTACAATCTCTTCCCAGCGCTCACGGCGGTCGAGAACGTGGAGTTCGCCCTCAACATCAAGGGCGTGCGAGGCAGCGACGCGCGCAAGGAGGCCGAGCGCGTGCTGTGCGCGGTGGGCCTGGAGAGCCGGCTGAACTTCCTGCCCCGAGACATGTCGGGCGGGCAGAAGCAGCGCGTGGCGCTGGCGCGGGCCCTGGCGGGCGAGCCTCCCATCCTCCTCGCCGACGAGCCCACGGCCAACCTGGACTCCGAGGTGGGCGGCCAGGTGCTCCACATCTTTCATGATCTGGCCAAGCGCGAGAACCGGGCACTGCTCATCGTGACCCATGACCCCAAGGTGCGCACGGTCGCCGACCGGGTGCTCAAGATCTCCGACGGCCACCTGGCCAGCTGAAGGGAGGACGCATGAAGCTCTCAGGGATGAAGAAGAGGCTGTCCGTCATGCTGCTCGTGCCTGGCGCGGGTGCGGCGCTGCTGTTCGGAGTGCAGCAACGGAAGCCCGCCGCTCCCGCCGAGGCGGCGCCCGCGGCGCAGTTCGTTCCTCCCGCCACCATTCGCGCGGAAGGCCGCATCACGAGCTACCCCGGTGCGCAGGTGACCGTCGGCACCGAGGTGCAAGGGGTGCTGCGGGAGCTCCGCGTGGAGGAGAAGAGCCAGGTGCGCAAGGGGCAGGTGATTGCGCTGCTGGATGCATCCGAACCCCGCGCGGCGCTGAGCGAGGCCCGGGCGCGCGTTTCCGAGGCGACGGCCCAGGTCAACCGGCTCGAGGCCGATGTGAAACGGAACCAGACCTTGAAGGAGGCCGGCGCGGTGACGGTGCAGGCATTCGAGCACCTCCAGCACGAGCTTGACTCGACACGCGCTCAACGGGAGGCCGCCATCGCGCAGGTACGGAAGATGGAGGTGGCCGTGGCGAAGACGCGAATCGTGGCTCCCATCGACGGAGTGGTCATCTCCCGGATGGTGGAGCAGGGTGAGATCGTCAGCGCGGGAGCTCCGCTGGTGGAGATCGCCGACCTCCGGCGCAGCCGCGTGGAGGCCGAGGTGGATGAGTTCGACTCGGGCCGCGTCGCGCTCGGCTCCGCCGTGACCATCGTCGCCGAGGGCTACGATGACTCGTGGAAGGGCACCGTCGAGGACATCCCCGACGCGCTGATGGAGCGGCATCTCAAGCCGCAGGACCCCGGGCGGCCGGTGGATACCCGGGTGCTGCCGGTGAAGATCGCCTTCGACGAGGCCACGCCGCTGCGGTTGGGGCAGCGGGTGGAGGTGGAGATCACGCCCAAGCAATCCCAGAGCGTCCAGGAGCGAGGGCTCGGGCTGGCACGTTAGGGGCTCACAAGCCGGGTGAGGGGGCTCCATCCAGATCGAGTCCACACAAGGAGACCTGGCTTGGAGACACCTATCCTTATTCCCCTCTTCCTCAAGATCGTGATCCTGATGGGCGTCTCGGTCTGGCTGACCCTCGCCGTGATCAACAACATCATGGATCCGGCGACCAACATCTCGATGATTGGCCAGATGATGCGCATGGACCCCATCGAGAATGCACCGCACCTGGGAGCGAAGCTGAGGCGGCGGGCCGTCACCTCGCCTCATGCCCACAAGCGATCGTTCTACATCGCCACCATCATCCAGATCATCGCAGCGGTGCTCATGTGGCGAGGAGCCGTGATGCTGATAATCGCCGCCTGGGGGCCCGAGAATGCCCAGGCGCTCGCCCATGCCACGGCAGCGGTGAACCTGGGGCTGGGTGTGCTCGTCGTGCTGTGGCTGTGGTTCCTGTGCGGCGGTCTGTGGTTCGGCTACTGGCTGAGGATGCCCCAGGTCCAGCAGACCCACATGACGATGCTCTTCACCACGTTGCTGATGGTGCTGATGGTCAACGTCGGTTAGGTGGCCAGGCACTCCCAGCCCCGCTGATGGGCATGCTCGGCGAGCCGGGCATGCCCCACCACCGCGACCGGATGGCCGACCGCCTCGAGCATCGGCACGTCCGTGAAGTGATCTCCGTAGGCGAAGCATTCGGACGCCAGCGCTTCCCGCTCCGCGAGGAACGTGCGCAGGGCGTCCGCCTTGCCCTGGCCAATCATCTGGGGACCTTCGATCTCGCCGGTGTAGCGCCCATCCTGGAGCACCAGGCGCGTCGCGAGGCAGTCCGCCACGCCGAGTTCCCGGGCCACGGGAACCAGGATCTCGTCCAGGGAGCCGGAGACGAACACGGGCAGATAGCCCTGGGCTTTGCGTTCCTCCAGGGCCCGGCGCACGGGCGTGAGCCAAAGCCCTTCACGCCGCTTGATGGACTCGAACCACTCCTCGGCGCGAGCACGGACGGAGGCCTGAGTCCACCCTCGGAAGGAGCGGTAGAAGGCCTGGTTCAGGAAGAGGCGGTCTCGGCCGAGCTGGGCTGCCACGCCCAGTCGCGTGACGAGACCGGCCGTCCTCAGCGAGCCCAGGCCCTTCGGGCGGTACTCCTGCCGACAGTAGAAGGCGTGAAAGCTGATCATGCTCCTCAAGGACAGCAGCGTCCCATCGACATCGAAGAAGGCGTACATGGTTTTCACCCGTGGACTCGGAAGGGGGAAAGAGACAGGCCGCGAGCACCCAGGGAGGGAGCCGCGGCCTGTCGAGGCTTCTGCTCGCGTGGGCTAGGAAGCGGGAGTGGAAGCAGGGGAGGACTCGGCTCGCGTGAGCAGTTGCCGGGCTTTGTTCGACTCGCGGACGCGCATGAACGAGGAGTCATACGCGGAGAACTTCGCCGTGCCGCTCGTGACGCACTCTCCGCCCTGGATGAAGCGAATTTCCGCTGCGCTCGACAGCGTGCCGCGCTTGCCCATTCGCGTGTCCAGGAGCTTGCACTCGATCTCCGTAATGACCGGGAAGGCGAACGAGTGAAAGGAGGCGTCGAACGCGTTGATGACGAAGAAGCTCGTGCTGCCCGGCTCATTGTGGATCAGGAAATTCTCCGCCACCGCGACGACGATCTGGCGGCCCGCCTCCGCCAGCACCATGCCCTGGATGTGCTGTCCCGTGAGGTGGTCGCTCATCTCCGCGCACTCGTCGTCCACCATCAGCCAGGCCCTGTACAGGCTCTCGCCTACCTGCTGGGGGAGGGTGATCATCACGTTGCAGGGCAGCCTCTTGTGGGTGAAGCGCGGTTCGGCCCGCTGGCTTTCCGGCGGGGGAAGGAGCGAGATCCGCGAGGCGTACTCCGGGTGGGAGCAGATCGCCTGCATGCGCTGCAGCCGCTCGTGCTGGATGCCCTGGCCGACGAGGATTGTCATCTCCTCACTCAGCTCTCCACGTACCAGCTTCTCCTCGAGCTGGGTGATGGTGATGACGTTCGCGTTGGCTTGCGCGAAGTGGGTGAACCGGTCCCCGACCACATGAATCGTCCGCGGCATGCTTGTTCCTTTCGCTTTCGCAAGAGTTGTTCGAGCGGTGCATCAGGAGAGATGCAGGCCGTGGGAGATGTGATGGGATCTGGAAGGAAGTCTTACGGCGAGGAGCAGGTGCTGTCTCGCCTGTCCGCGGGGGAGTCTGGCGTCCCCAGGACGGACGCCGTCACAACGTGCGCCGGTGGGTTCTCCCTTCAGAGAAGAAGTGGCTGAGTGGGTCAACCCAGGGACAGGAGGACTCCGGCATGTTGCGCTTCAAGAACCTCGATGGCAGCGGGCCTCCCCCCTTCGACCAGGTGCTCAAGTGGGCCGTGGGCGAGCGCCTGACAGGAAAGCGGCAGAAGAGCCCGAAGCGCGTCCCCGTGCCTCATCGAGAGCCCGATCTGGCCACGCTCGCCACGCCTCCTGCTCCTGGTGAGGGCGCTCGCCTGACCTGGCTGGGGCATGCGAGCTGGCTGGTCCAGCTCGATGGCATCTCCCTGCTCATCGACCCGGTGCTGAGCAAGAGCATCAGCGTCGTCATCCGGCGCAATGTTCCTCCGGGCGTTCCGGTGGACAAGCTGCCTCGCATCGCCGCGAGCCTCGTCTCGCACAACCACTATGATCACCTGGATCTCCCCACCGTGCGCCAGGTGGGCGCCCCGGTGGTGTCGGGGTTGGGAATGGCACGCTATTTCCAGCACCCGCGCCTGGACTGTGTCGAACTGGACTGGTGGAAGTCCACGAAGGTGGGGCCAGTGACGGTGCACTTCGTTCCGTCCCAGCATTGGAGCCGGCGCAAGCTGGCGGATATCAATGACGCGCTCTGGGGCGGGTTCGTGGTGGAGGGCTCCAGCGCGCGCCTCTACCACTCGGGAGATACTGCCTACTTCGAGGGCTTCCGCGAGATTGGCGCGCGCTTCCCGTGCCTGGATGCGGCGATGCTGCCCATCGGGGCCTATGCGCCGGCCTGGTTCATGGTGACGCAGCACATGAACCCCGAGGAGGCGGTCCAGGCCTTCGAGGATCTCGGCGCCCGGCGCTTCCTCGCCATGCATTGGGGCACCTTCAAGCTCACGGACGAGCCGCTCGACGAGCCTCCGCGGCGTCTGGAGGCGGAGTGGAAGCGGCGCGGTTGGGCTCCAGAGCCCCTGCGCGTGCTCGCCGTGGGGGAGAGCCTCTCCGTGGTGAATCAGGATCGAATCTCGACAGGCTGAAGGGGCGCGCCCTATCGTTGGGCTCTCTTTCAGCGGCCAAGGTTCGATGAACACCCGAGCAGTCCTCTCCACCGCTCTCCTCTGCGTGCTCGGGACATCCGCCGTCGTCATGATGCTCTACCGCTTCGCTTCCTTCCCCGGACTGCACGGGGATGAGGCGTGGACCGGGCTTCGAGCCCTGGAGCACACCGAGCGCGGCTTCTTCACGCTTCACGGGATGCGGTTCTATGCGGGGAGCGTCTATCCGTACCTGCTCTCGCTCGTGTTCAAGGCGCGCGGGGCTTCCGTGGAGTCGCTTCGGTTGCCGGGGCTGGCGCTGAACCTGGCCGGGCTGGGCATTCTGCTCGCCCTGCTGCTCCGTCACTCGACGCGCTCCGCGGGCCTGTTCCTGGCGCTGAGCTGCACGTCCCTGCTCCTGTTGTTGGAGGCGCGGATCGCCTGGGAGGTGATGGCCTGGAACCTGTTCGGTCTGGCGTGCCTCGCCGCGGTGGCGCACGTGTTTCTCGTCCGTGGCAGTCCGAGCGCCCTCGCGGCGTACCTGTTCTTCGCCGTGAGCATGGTGGGCGCGCTGAATCATTTTGTTTTCGTCTCGTGGAATCTGGCGTTCGCCCTGGCCTCGGCGGTGCTCGCCTGGAGCGGACGGGCCGGTGCTCCCGCCTCCCGGTTCTTCCAGCTCAATGCGCTCGGCATGGCCGTGGTGCTCGTGGCCTGTGTCCTCCAGTGGAAGCTGGGCGATGAGGCATTTCAGAGCCACTCCACCTTTGTCTTGGTGGCTCTGGTTGCATTGCCATTCCTCGCCACCGGGCTTTGGGTCGTGTTGGAGCCGGTACTCGAGCGCCTCCTCCGGGCGGTTCAGACGTGGCGCTCCGGACGAGTAGAGGGGTCGCTTGGGCGCAGGTCACGCCGCTGGTGGCTCGCGGCCCTGGTGCCTTTCGTGATCATGCATGGTGTTGGGTTCTCGGGTGTCCTCGGCAACGACGTGCTCTACCGTCGGCTGTTCGGGTATGTCCCGCCGCTGGGCTTGCGCATCGCTGGACTGGCGTTCGTGGCGGTGGTGCTCGGCACGGTCGCGGTCGCGTGCGTTCGCACGGTCCAGACCTTCTGGGCGGAGGCCACGGACGCCCACGGTGGGTTCTGGGCCATTGTCCTCCCTGTCTACGCCGCCTGCTTCCCGCTCTTCACCGCCAGGGAATCGGCGCGACACTACCTGCTGCTGACCATGGCGCTCTTCTACGCGGGAGCGTTGCTCGTCCCTCGGTACCTGCCCATGTTCCGGACGCGTCTGCTCGTCGTGACCCTCACGTTCGCGGCGATCACGCAGGCCGTGGCGTGGTGGGGCCTGCGCTCACCGCCACGTCCTCCCCTGGACTTCCGGATCGGCTGGCGGCGTGAGACTTCCAAGCACCTCCTGAGCATCTCTCCCGTGTACGCGATGCTCAAGCGCGAGGGGATCTGTCGCTACGAGGGGGATTTCTTCATTCATGAGCCGCTCGAGTTCCTCCGTCGGTCGGAGGGCTGGGACTGTGCGAACCCAGCCGCGGCCACCATCGAGTACTGCCCGAACTGCGAGTCGACCTTCTTCTTCTCGGTTCGTCGCTGACGGCGGAGGTATATACGCCGTAACGCACTGTGTTTGTGGCCATGGGGAGCAGCGAAGAGATGGCAAATGAAAACCGCTGGGCGAACCTGGTGAACACCGCCTTCCTCCTGGACCAGATGCCAAGGACCTCAGGCCCGGAGGGGTTGCAGTCGGCACTCACGATGATCCAGAGCGCACTGGAGGTTTTTCCTTCGACCCTTGATCCCGTGGAAGACTTCGAAGGGTACGCTGTGCGCCGATTTCTCCTGGCGCTGCTGGACTCCCTGAGCCACCAGCAGGGCTGAGCACGGCCCGGAGCAGGAGCGCCGTCAACGTCGCTTCTCAGCGCTCCTCTCCGGTCATGCTCTACGTCCACGCCATCACCAACTCTTGGAGAGTGTTGTCCGCGTGGATGGCGCTCGTGCTGACCCCTGCGTTCCAGTGGGATGGGGCTGCGGAGGTGTGGATGGCGACGATCTGGCCGGTCCGGCAATCGATGACAGGGGAGCCGGAGTTGCCACGTAGGGTGCTGCAGTCGTGTTGGAGCTCCATGTCCTTGATGGAGAGGATCTCTCCCGGTGAAGCGCGCTTGACGTAGGGCTCCTGCCCGAAGATCGCCCGAGCGAAGTAGGTAGCATCCGTGGCAGAGGTCGGGTGGCCTATCACCACGACTTCTGCCCCAGGGTGCAGCTCCGGGGTCCGGGCCATGGGGAGGCCTCGCTCGAGAGGCCCGTCCCCCTCCATCTCGAGGAAGGCGATGTCGTAGGTGGGGTGTGAGGCCAGGACCTTCTTGATGGGAATGGAGGGCGCCCGGCGCGGGCGTCCGTCCGCGTCAAAGCCAGCGCTGGCTTCTCCTCTTTCGAGCGCGGCATGCTGAAGCAGGTACTGGGAGACATGCCGGTTGGTGGCCAGGACGCGCCGGCTCACCTGCCAGCCCGTGGCGATGCCCTGGCTCCTCAGCTCGATGAGGGCAATGCCTGGAAGCATGGCCTCCACGGCAGCGTGCTCCTGGGGTGTGAGCTTCAGGGCCGGATTCTCGCCCAGTCGGCCGTTCACGACACGGATGGCTGGGCGGGCAAGGCGAATCCCCAACTCCAGTGCCGCCAACTCTTCAGCCAGGGGTTGCTCCTGCGCCCGGATCTTCCTCACGGCGCTCTGGGCGTGCTCGATGATGAAGCTGACGCCCGCATCCAATCCCGCGATGCCCTTGCTCCGAGGGAAGATGTCGGCAAGCTCCCGTCCAGCCAACGCTCGCTCCAACCGCTTCTGGATTCTCTCCGGGTCCAGCATCTGTCGGCTCCTTGGCTCCGCTGAGAAGGAGCCTCGTCTCTCCAGATCTTGCGTGAATCATGCCGGGCGGCTCAGCCCCTGGGCCAGGAGCCCCAGCAGTCCTTCCCCTGGCCGTCCCCGTCCACTGCTCGCTTCGAGCCCTGGCCGGATTCGTCCAGTGCTCGGTCACTCGTTCCGCTCGCTCAGACGGAAGGCGGTGGAGGCATGGCGCTTGCTGATGACGAAATGCACCCCGCAACCCGAAGGAGTCACATGAGCTCGCGCACTGCCAATGCCTCAGTCAAGTCGCCACAGTCACACGACGAGATCTCTCCGCCTACGGAGCTGTATGTCATCTACCAGGCCCTGCTGAGCACTCAGGGTGACTACGTCAGCCGTTTGAAGGATGTCCAGAAGGCCGCTGCCCAGTACGACACGACCCGTCCGGAGAGCGGCAAGGCCCTCGAGGTGGAGTTCTCCAGGCTGATCAACAAGCCTGTGCGCTTGAGCGCGGTTCAGCTCGCCTGCTTCAAGGAGATCCTCGTGGACAACCCGGCTTTCGCGCACATCGCGCCCTGGATCCACCCCGACTGCGTCTGGTGAGCCCCGAGCCCTCCATGCCCTCTTCCATGGACGATACCTACGCGCGCGTTGTCCGAGACCTTCCCGTCTCGATGCAGCCCCTGGCTTCTCGGCTGCTTGTGGAGGTGGGCATGGCTCGGGGAGAGGTACCGCGCTGGGACGAGGTGTTCCAGCTTGAGCCGTGCCGGGATCTTCCAAGCTTCGCTCTCGTGGCTGGGCACGCCATGGAAGAGCGGACGCTGGAGGTTTTCCTCAGGGCCCATCACTGCGCCTGCTTCTACGGAGTGCTGGTGGATCGGATCGCTGATCACCAGGTGAAGTCCTCACCCGAGTTCATGGCGCTGGCGCAGCGGTTGTGCACCGAGTGGAAGCGGAGCCTCGTCGAACTCACAAAGGACGAGGTGTTGGCGGAGGAGGCCATCTCCCAATCCATGCGTGCATGGCGCCTGGGGGTGGCCCTCGAGCGAACCGCCCTGTCCCGGCGCGGACTGAGCCCCAGACGATATGCCCGTCTGGTCCTGCTCAAGCTGGGCTGGGCGGAACTCGCCAGTGACACTCTGCTGCACCTCTCATGCGAGCCCGGCCGTGCGCGGCTCTTTCGCCACGCCACCTTCGCCCTGATGCTGGGGCTGCAGTGCCTGGATGATGCGGTCGATGCTCCGGAAGATGCCGCGCTTCGAGGCGTGGACATCCCCGCCGCGCTCGGAGTCCCACGAGCCCAGCTCTTTCGCGCAGGCGTGTGGCTGACGCGCGCCGCGGCCAGCCCCGCGCGGCAAGGGGGCTTCGAGCGCTTTGCGCGATGGCTCGCGGACCGTGCCGATGCCGTGAGCCGGCTTCATCCCGAAGGCAGTTCCCTCGATTCCGATCTGGGCGGCTACGCCCTGGCCTCACTCCTGGAGGAGACATGTCGACACAGCGCAGCCTGCTTCTCCACAAGATCCGTGGGTATTACCTCCAGCGAGAGATTGCCGAGCCGCCCAGGCCTGAGGAACTCGCGCTCCAGGATCTCGCCATTGTCTGTCCCCTGATCGGGGAAGAGGGAGGGGGACATGCCTTGCCCTCGAGCTGGGTTCCCTTCCCCTCGTTGGGGGCGGAGTCCCTTTATGTCTCTCCCTTCGCCGATGCGCATGCTGTGCCGAGCCGCTTCGTCCAGCCCATCCTCTCCCGTAAGCGCGGCAACCCCGGGGACGACACGGGCTACGTGGGAGTGGACAGCCGGATCCTCACGGGTGAGCGCCTCACCTCATGGCCCGCTGCGCGGCCGGTCGTGATCGAGGCGCACCCCGAGGTAGGCAGACCGCGATTCTCGCTCGATGTTCTGCATCCTGATCGTGTCGTTGGTGGGGGCTTACGTCACGTACACGGCGATCCGGGAGAGCACCCCCGAGAAGCACGCCACGGTGGCCTTCTGCGTGGGGTTCTTCTTGTTCTGCGTGATGAGCTTCTGGGCGCGTGGCGCCTCTCGGAGGCTGTTCTTTCCTGCCGCGTACCAGTTTCGTCCCACCATCGAGCGGCTGAGCGACCAGATCGTCTTGCTGCGGGACATGGCCGAGGTGCGGGATACGGTGCAGGGGTTGGTGAAGCGTTGGTTGCCAACGCATACGGCGCGCGTGATCGAGCCGCGGGAGCTGGCCGAGGTGGAGAAGCTTCCTTCGAACGCTCGGGAGCGGCTGGCCCGAGGAGTGCAGGTCTGGACGGACGAGAATCCGTGGCAGCGACACCTGCTCGTGCCCATGTGCTCACTGGGCGAGCTGCGCGGAGTGCTGATGGTGGCGCCCAAGGAAGGGGCGGCGCTCTTCACGCAGGATGATCTGTCCCTGCTGGGCACCATGGCCAGTCTGAGCGCGGTGGCGCTCCATCATGCGGAGGTACTCCAGGAGGTGGATCGACTTCGACGGTTAGAGCTGGAGACGGCCAGGGACGAGAAGCGGCGGGTCCTGGACCTGCTCAGCGCGGAGATCTCCCACGAGATCGGTCACCCGCTGGGCTTCATCCGCTACCTCCTCGAGCAGATCAGCAAGAAGGTTCCGCTCAGCCATGAGGACGTGGAGACAGGGCGTGACGAAGTCGAGCGCCTCGAGCGGATGCGGCAGGCGCTGCGCAGGATGAAGTTGCCTTCTCCCAAATTGGAGCCGACCCATGTTCTGCCTCCCGTTCAGAGAGCGCTCGGCCTCATCCGGGAGCAGCTACGAACCCGGCGCATCCAGGTAGAGGTGGAAGTGCCGGCGGAGCTGAGGGTGATCGCCGATGCGGATCCTCTGGTCCAGCTCTTCTCCAACCTTCTGCGCAATGCCGCCGAGGCAGCCGGGGAGGAGGGAAGGGTCGGAGTCCGCAGTCTCCAGGGGGAGGAGAGCCTCCTGCTGGAGGTCTGGGACACGGGGCAGGGGGTACCGAAGGAAGCCACCTCGCGGCTCTTCCAGTACTCGGTGAGCAGCAAGGAAGGTGGCATGGGGATCGGCCTGGCGATCTCGAAGCGCATCGTCAGGGACTTCTCCTGGGACATCCAATACCACCGGGAAGCAGGGCGGACCTGCTTCCGGATCTTCGTGCCCCAGGCCCACGTCGTCCCCCTCGAAAGTTCACAGGAGAAACCATGAAGGTCTTGATCGTCGATGACGAGCGGAGCGGGCGGCTCATCCTCTCCAACATCCTGGCGGGCCTCGAAGGCATGGAGATCGTCCAAGCCGGCAGCCTGGAGGATGCGCGGCGGGAGGTGGCGCGTGCGGCGCCGGATGTCGCGCTGGTGGACATCCGGCTCAATCGGGAGGACCACTTCAACCAGGATGGGTTGACCCTGGTGAAGGAGCTCCGCGAGCGGACGGACACCGTGCCCATCGTGGTGACGAATGTCGAGCGGATGACGGAGGTGCGGACGGCCATGAAGATGGGCGCGTACCTCTACATCCTCAAAGAGGAGCTCTGCGCGGAGCTGGTGGAGCCCATCCTCAGCGAACTGCGCGAGCGGAAACGGTTGGAGCAGGAGGTGCTCGAGCTCCGGGCACGCGTGGCGTCTGAGAAGGTGAAGTGGGTGGGCAGCTCGCAGGCCTCGCAGCGGCTGAGAGCGCTCATCCAGCGGGTCGCGCAATCGGATCGGCCCGTGCTCGTTGTCGGGCCCACGGGGGCGGGCAAGGAGCTGGTGGTGCAGTCCATCCATGCGCTCGGGCCTGTTTCGGACGAGCCCCTGCTGGATATCAACTGTGGGGCCATCCCCGGTGAACTCATGGAGTCTCAGTTCTTCGGGCACGAGAAGGGCTCCTTCAGCGGAGCCGAGCGGCGCCACGAGGGCGTCTTCAAGAGGGTGGGGAAGGGCACCCTGTTCCTGGATGAAATCGCCGAGCTCCCCATGCCGCTCCAGTCCAAGCTGCTCCGCGTGCTGGAGACGCGCCGCTTCCAGCCCGTGGGCGCCACCACGGATGAGAAGTTCCTCGGCCGCATCGTCGCTGCCACGCATGCGAACCTGGAGGACCGTGTGCGCGCGGGCCTGTTCCGCGAGGATCTCCTCTTCCGGCTCCATGTCCTGGAGATCGTGGTCCCCTCACTCGAGGAGCGCCGGGATGACATCCCCGAACTGTTGCAGCACTTCGCGTGTCAACAGCAACCCCCGCTTCAGTTCTCCCCCGAGGCAGTCGAGATGCTGCGCAAGGCCCGCTGGCAAGGCAACGTGCGCCAGCTCCGCAACATGGTGGAGCGCCTGGCCGTGATCTCCGAGGAGGAGATCATCACCCCCAAATCCTTCGAGGCGCTCGCGAGCCGGGAGCGTTCAGCGATCCAGGCGCAGGCGCCCATCGATGCCCTGGTGGACGCCGTGCTCGCCCTCCCCATGGCTGACAAGCTCGACCTGATGGCGCAGGCGCTCATCTCTCGCGCGCTGGCGAGGGTCCAAGGCAACAAGAGCGCTGCGGCGCGGCTGCTGGGCGTGAATCGCAAGGTCATCGAGCGCCGGGTCGAGAAGCAGCACCCCCTGGACGGAAACGACCTGTCAGAGACGCCCCCAGAGCCAGGCCGGTGACACCGGGTTGGCCGGATCCGGCCAGCCCGATGTCCAACTGGCTGAATCCGGCCATCGTGAGCCGCCATCCTTCCGCGTGAGCTTCGAGGGAGAGCGCATCTGCTCATCGGGGAAAGTGTCCTGGTCCGCTCCTTGCTGAGGGCTGGGCTTCGACATGACGACACACTTCCCACATGGATATGCGTTGCTCATTGGGGTCGGGTTGTCACACTACGCCCCTTACTCGCTGCCCGTGACAAGCCGGGATGCCCAATTGCTGCGGTCCGTTCTGACGGATCCAGCTCGTTGCGCTTACTCGGAAGATCACATCCGGCTGCTCCATGATGAGGGCTCCACGCGTGAAGCCATCATGGAGGGCCTCACGTGGCTCTCCCAGCAGGCCGAGAGTGATCACGAAGCCACCATCATTGTCTTCTTCTCGGGCCACGGGTGGCGGGAACCCACGGGTGCCTATTTCCTTCTGCCCCACGACATCGACCCCTCGGACGTTCCCGGATCCGCGATACGTGATCAGGACTTCACGGACGCCCTTCGGGCCATCCAGGCCCGGCGGCTCCTGACCATCCTGGATTGCTGCCACGCAGGCGGAATGGCTACCTCCAAGAGCGGGGGGCCGACGCTGAGGCCTCCGGCGGGGCTCAAGTCCCTCGCACCTCCACAGGAGTTGATCAGTGCGCTGAAGGAGGGAGCAGGCCGGGCAATCTTCAGTTCGTCTCTGGGGGCTCAGGAGTCCTGGACGCGCTTGGATGGAACATCGAGCCTGTATACGCATCACCTGATCGAGGCTTTGCAGGGCGCCGCGAGCCTGCCGGGTGAGTCGGTCGTTCGTCTCTCCGACCTGATGACCTACCTGAGCCAGGCCGTCCCTGCGAGTGCCCAGGCCATCCACAGAGAGCAGACGCCCTTCTTCGATACAGCAACAGAGAACTTCCCTATCGCGATGCTGCTCGGGGGAAAAGGAGTGGGAGCCAGGGCCGCGAGACCGTCGGCCGGCGAGAACCCGCCGCAGCCGGTGAGTGAAGCCTCCAACCACTTCGAGGGGCCAGTGAAGCTCACCCGAGTCGGGGACATCCACAACAGTGGGACGATGAAGGACGTCAACATCTCCGCAGGCGACATCATCATTGGCAGTAAGCCGAGGAGGCAGCGATGAACCCGAACGACCTGATCTCCTCCCAGGGAGAGCTCCCTCCACCTGGAGCGAAGGCTGACCCACTCACGGAGCCGCAGGGTTCGTCGGCCAACCAGATCCTCGAGTCGCTGATGAGCGCGGGGACTCAGTTGTTCGACGGTGACGAGCGCTCCTTCCAGATGTTCCTCGTCAACCCTGTTGTGAACACGGGGGTGATGAGCGGTGTCAACATGGCCAATGGTGACGTGAAGGGCACGGAGGCGCATCAGCGCTCGCTCCACGCTCTCACCGTCTATGTCGAGCGTGAGAGTGTTCTCTGTGCAAGAGCGCTCCTGGACGAGGACGCTCGGTTGGGCCAGATCGTGGAGAGCCTCAGGCGTGTCTGCGTGACTGTCGTCCACGGCGCGGCCGATCTCGGCGCCATGCAGCTTGCCTTCGCGGCGCTGCACCGTGTCGTCAGCGATGAGGGACGGATTGTCGAGCTGGAGCGAGTGGAGAGCTGGAGCCGATTGCGGAAATACACCTTCGAGTCAGGCGTCGGTTACACCGTGGAGGTGACGGGCAGCAGCTCCGGAACCGTGCATGATCGCAGGTTGCTCAGCGAGAAGCTCAGAGAGGCTGCGTCCTTTCTGATCGTCAGGCACTCCACCGGTCAGCCAGCGATCGATGATCTGGTTCACGAGGGTTGGGTTCTCCCACCCGACGTCATTCTGGAAAGGCTGTTGCGCTACCTCATCGGGGGAGGAGGCGATCCTGAACAGGCTGACAGGCTGCTGCGCGACGAGAGCGTCCGGGGAGTTCTCTCCGAGCTGACGAGTTACTCCACCATCGCCCGGCTCGCCACCGGCCTGACGGCGGTGATCCGGGATGGCGAGGAGCTCGACAGGCTTCTCGAGCGCATGAAGAGGAGTGGAGAACAGACGCTCCTGGAATGGTTCGACAAGGTTGAGTCCACGGAGCTTCGGTGCCATCTGCTGGCGGCCGCCGTCCTGGACGGAATGCCATGGTCGATGGTCGTGGACGCGGCGAGAGACCTCCAGCGCCGTCTGCAGGGCAAGGGTGAGTCAGACAAGAGAGCCCCTGGCGGTTTTGGTACCCGCTTCAAGGAGCTGGTCAGCCGTATCGAGGCAGACATCCAGCCGGTCTCACTCAGGTTCGGGAGGACGGCGCTGAAGGTGGAGGGAGTCCGTGTGCGCAATGAGGCTTGGATCGCGCGGGCTTACGACGTGGCCGTCCGCCACTTCGTCGACGCTCGCGAGACGCTGCTCGCGTGGCTTCGAGATCTGGGTCTTGGCGATAACTTCCTCATGAGTAGGAACCTCGGGAGAGCGGCCGCCTTGGTGGCGGATCGGGACTTCCTGGACGCGTTGGAGAACCTGCTGACGCCGTGGGCCCGGTCCAAGAACGCAGCCTCCCGTCAGGCTGTCGCGGAAGCGCTCGAGTCCTTCAGCCAGATGAGCGTTGAGTCCACCTCGCTTGCAACAGAGGTGGTGCGGAACTGGTTGAAGGCTCCTCCGGAAGACGCACTTGCGATGACCGCCATGAGCGTCCTCACCCAACCGTGGGGTCTCAAGAACCACGAGCGCACGCTCCAGTTGCTTCGGGAGCGGGTGAAGCGCGTGGGCTCCAAGGAAGTCCGGCTGGTGGTGGCTGTGCTCGCGCGGCTCGTATCCAACAGCGATCGCCCGGCGGACACGCTCGTGATGTTGCTGGAGCAGTGCCAGAAGTGGACGAGGAAAGGAGAGAACCTGCGGGGATGGAAGAGCGTGGGAGAGCTGATCGCGCTCGCGCTCCTGTTGGTGATCCCTTCAGCGGCCCTGCTGGACTTCATGAGCGAGAAGAAAGAGGTGTCGCGGAGCGCGAACCTGCTGATGGCTTTGGCGATGCGCCGCCCCGAAGGGGATGACAGCCGGGAGCACGTGATCAAGCGCTTGCTGAACCTGGTCGAAGCTGCCCACGGTGCTCCTCGCCGCGAGGACACCTTGCGGCGCTTCATGTCTGGGTTTGGTCTTGCCGACAACGAGCAGGGTCAGGATCGCAAGCGTCTCGCAACCTACATGAAGTTACGTCTGCATGACCGGCGCTGCGTCGGGCTCGCGGAGGAACTGGCTGTACTGCTCGTTGGTACCCCATCAACCCCTGGAGTGAAACATGTCGGACCTTGAGCCAATTCTCGTGCCTTTCAGGAACCAGAAGCTCGAAGTGGGCCAGAATCCAGAGCTCCCTCAGGTTCCTGCCTATGGGGCTCTGATCGCGAGGAAGAAGGATGGAACGCTCGTTCCCTTGCAACGCGCGAACCTCTCGGTCGGCGAACGTCTCCTCGGCACGTATGACGACTTCGCGGTCGTGGACAAGCGGATCCTGACTTCCAGTCTCGTCATGGAGATACCGAGCGCCACGCAGCCCTTCTGTTTCGTGGCCAAGATCGACCTGCAGATTCAGGTGTCGGATCCCATCTTGGTGTTGAGCCAGGGACTTCAGGACATCCGCGCCTTCCTCTTGAGCAAGATCCAGAAGCGGTTGCTGGGAATCGCCGCGGAATTCGCCATTGATTTCCGCAGGCAGGCCGAGCGGGAGTGCCAGAATGCGCTGGATGAGAAGATTGCCCTCAGCGATGTCGGGCTGAAGATCATCGACACCTGCATCCGCGTGGACATGGATCCCCTGGTGCGGGAGCAATTCACCACGGAGTTCGTCGAGGGTCGGCGCGATAAGGTACTCAATACGAATCAGCTTCTGGAACTGATTGGGACCCTCAAGGGGCAGAAGCTCCTGGAGGACTGGCAAGCCAAGGAGGTCATCAACGCCTGGATTGAGCGGTCGTCACCGCAGATGCTCAAGCAGGGCATGGGGCAAGCGCTGCCTGGCCCTCTAAGCAGAGAGGTCGAGCCTCCGGCACCTGCGCTTCCAAGCACAACAGCTGATGACTCGGAGGAGGACTGATCAAGCCTCCTTCGGAGGACTGGACGGGCCGCTCCAAAGTGGACGCGTCCCGAGGACGAACTCGGCCAGCCTCGCTTCGTGGCGAACCTGGGTTCGCGGGGTTGGGTATTGGCCCACCCCTTGCTCTTCGAGGAGAGCCACTTCCCTGGCAGATCAATAACCCAGAAAGGCATATCGATGAAACTGTTCATGGTTCGATGTCTGTTCCTGCTTGCGAGTACGTGGTCCGCCCTGGCCCAGGCTGGTCAAGAATACGGCTTCTGGGTCGACGACAAGCGCGTGATTGGCACCCTGATGAGTTCCTCGGTGGAGTTCGGCTTTGATGGATATGGCCGCTACGTTGCTGCGGCCGGACTCAGAAGGTACGGGAGGACGACGACGAGCGATCTCGGCTATCAAGTGAACTACGGAGGTTCAGGCAGAACGCAGTGGGTCTCCTTCGACTTTGTGGGCACCAATATTTTTGGCAGCCCCTGGAATACCAACTCGGCCATCCAAGGCTGGGCCCACCTGCCCATCTTCATGCGAGCAGGCCAGATGGACGACGGGGTTGAAGCGTACGCGGCAGAGGGCAAAGGCATCTTCCTGGGGCGCAACAGCGTTTGGGGTGACTGCGGTGCCCCGTGGGACAAAGCTCGCATCTTCTTTGAAACCAAGGTCATCAATTCCGCTGAAGGGGCCATGCAGCGCAACCTCCCTCCGGCACAGCGCATCGACCCCTCGAAGGGTGCGGTCAAGTGTGCCGACGGTTATGCCGACAAGTTCTTTGAAGACGGCGTGACGTATCGCCTCACGATGCATGTCAATGACACGCACATTGCCTACTGGCTGTACAAGCAGGACCCTTACGGCAATATGGTGCTTTGGTCTTCCAACGGCACGTACGCATTGGACTACCCGGCCACCAGCTTCAATTCAGCGTTCATCCAAGCCCTGGGGCAGCCGTGGTTTGGCTACGACTACGGAAGGATGAACAACAACAACATCAATGCCTTGGTCCTCGCGCTCGTTTTGCCGCCCGAAGGCATCGGCACGTGGAACTTGAAGATCACGAACTTGAACGCAGGACGATTCTGACCAGGTCCCTGCGCACGCACATTGAGGCGGAACTGCCCGGCTGGTACTCCCTAACGACGGGGCACGGCGAGGTCTTGCCAAGAAAGCAGCCCCAGTTGCCACATGGCAATTCGTGGTACGATGCGCAAGATGCAACCTTATATTAGGATTGCAATTTGCTAGCCACTGGTATTTACCTTGCCATGACAAAGGATGTATCCATGTTGAATTCGCAGTACATCTCTGCGCCGCTGGCGCTGGCGGCTGCATTGTTCGCCAGCGTCGCCGCCGCGCAGGACGTGCCTACGCAGCTGACACCGGTCACCGCCATCTCCTCTTTCCGTCCCGTCGCGGTAATCAGTGGCGACGGCCGCTACAGTGTGTTCCGCCTTGCCAACGTCAGCGGCTCCAGCGAAGGCAATATCTTCCTGCTCGACCGCGATACGCAGGCGATGCAGCAGGTCGACATCACCCCGTCCGGCGCACCGTCCTCACCGAAGAGCGGCGTGCCCGTGATCAGCGGCAATGGCCGCTACGTGCTGTTCTCCTCGATTGCGCCCGAGATGGGCCTGACCTCGCCGCCCAGCTATCCTTCCGGCTATTTTGTGCGCGACCTGCAGCTGGGCGTGACGCTCAAGGTCGCCAGCGCAAGCTGGACCGCTTACCCGAAAATCAACAAGACGGCTTATGCCGGCATCAGCTACAACGGCCGCTATGTGGTCTACCGCGTGGAAGGCAATACGGCCGCCAGCCCGAGCAAGCTGTACGTGTGGGACATGGTGACGCAGACCAGCACCGCAACCACCGCGCCGGATGCTAACTTTACGGGCCTGTATGAGCGGTTGAGCATCAGCGACGACGGCCGCTACATCGGCTACAAGAGCCTCAGTACGGCAGGCGCCACGGCATTGTGGGTGCATGACCGCGAGACCGGCCTGAACGAAAGGATCGACGTCAATACCGCAGGCCAGCCGGCGCCGAACAATACCAGCCGCCAGATGTCGATGAGCCGCGACGGCAATATCGTGGCCTTCGAGTCCACCGCGCCCATCCTGTCCCCGGGCGGGGAAGCGGACCAGAACTACGATATCTACGTGCGTAACCGCGCGGCCGCGACCACGGAGCGCATCAGCTTCTCATACGGCTCCCAACTCGCCCAGCAGTGCAGCATCAGCCCGGACGGCCGCTTCGTCGCCTACTATGGCCGTTCCACGCCGAACGGCAAGGTTGCCATGTGGGTCTACGATACGCTGGCGCGCGCCGCGCGCGGTGGCTACGCCTCGAAGATCAGCACCTGGTTCACCCAGTATCCATCGCTCAGCGACAATGGCCGCTACCTCACCATGTACACGCACCAGCTCACCAGTGCGCCGCATATTGCCACGCTCGACTACGGCGACCCGGCCGCGGTTGTACTCAGCACCAACAATGTCGCGGTTACCGAAGGTGGCATTGCGGCGACTTATGGCGTCTCTCTATCGCGCCAGCCGAGCGCCGACGTGAAGGTAACGGTCAAGCCAGACAATCAGCTTCAGGTAACGCCAGCGCAACTGACATTCACCAGCGCGAACTGGGATGTGCCGCAACTGGTCAGCGTGCAGGCTGTGCAGGATACCCTGCACCAGGGCCTGCACTATGGCGCCGTGCTGCACTCCCCGGCCAGCGGCGATCCGTTCTTCGCCGTCGCCAGCGCGGGGGCGGTGCAGGCCGCCATCCGCGACGCCGTGCCGCCGGTGGTGATGGCGCCGGGCGAACCGGGCCGTCCGCTGCAAAGCGGCGACGTGACGCTGAACGGCACTGCTGTGCCGGGCGCGATGGTGCTGCTGACACTGACCCAGGTCGCCAGCGGTGATGTGCAGGCTGTCAGCGTGACGGCCGATGCCGAGGGCTGGTGGCTGTACACATTTTTCGGTCTGGCCAACGGTGGCTACGCCGTGGCAGTGCAGGCGGACGGCATCCAGGGCAATACCGTCGGCTTCTCGGTCTACCTGCTGCAGTAAGCGGGTGCTGGGGCGGCAGGCGAGGACTTGCCGCTTCGGCTACAATCATTGGTCAGCCCAACTTAATAACGAAGCTGTCCCTCTCGGTCGGATCGGCGCCCCGCCAGACGGGGCACGGCGAACTCCAACCAGCTTTTGGGCGGGTTCGGGCGTGCGGCGGTTGTGGTTGAGCGGTTCCCGAGGGCGCTCTTCCGTGGGCCGTGGATCCGTCAGCAGATCATAGAGCATCACCCCGTAAGCGAAGATTTCGTCTGACACCTGGAAGGCGTACCGCGCCCGGTGTTCCTCTTTGTGCTCGCGTAGAAACTTGAACTGCTCGGGTGCCCGAGAGCGATCCGTTCCCGGGGGCAATCCTTCTTCGGTCAAGTCGTCGGCCAGCGCGTGGCTCGCGCCTCCCAGGTCGATGATGATCGGCTCTCCGTCACCCTTGCGGATCAGCACGTTGGCGAGCTTCAAGTCGCGGTGAAGCACGCCCCGGCTGTGCATGTAGGCCAGCGCGGCGGCGATCTTCACGAACACGGAGAGGACTTCATGCACGCTGGGGTGTTTGCGCTCCATCCACTCGGCCAACGTCCAGCCGTCCACGTAGTCCAGGACGAGGTACACATTCCCGCTCGCCTTGTCCGGCAAGTACCCATACCCGCACGCCTGGACGAGGTTGGGATGGTCCGCGAACAGAAGCAGGATCCCCAACGCCCCTTCTCGTCCGGCACCTCGATGGGGGTGGGGCCCGGGTCCTCGGCGTTCACCGCCACGTCCGTGGCCTCCTTGTAGCTGAGCAAGTACCAAAGACAATGAGGTCGACGCCGACTTTATGGAAAGGTACATCCGGCGGCTGTCATATTCTGGCACTGTTGCGCTGTAACTGGCTTGCCGAAATGCTGCCTAGACTAGTGCGCGCGTCGGTCAGCTCCTCCTCGGCTTGGTGGCGCTCGTCGTCGGTCAGCTCCAGATTGGGCCGGTGGCGCGCAACGACGTGGGTGCGTGGCGGGCGACCCAGCAGACGGGACAGTTGCGGCAGCATGGCGCTACTTGGGGAGGGAGCAGGGACGTGGCGAGCGTCCAAGCGTCAGCGTTGTGAGGGAGGCTGCCCCCGTAGGGCGCCCGGAGGTGAAGCACGGGCGCTACCCGGCGACTCCTCCTCTTCTCCTTGGCTGCCCTCTACCCTGATCACCTCCTTGCACGACGGGGTGACACATGTTGCGGTGGCGGATGCTCTGGAAGGCCGAAGCGCTGTTCCTGGTGTTGGTCCTTGGGTGCGCCAGCATCCCGAGGGCTCCCCGCGTGGAGGACACGGGCCAGGGAAAGGCCGTCGTCCACATTCCCCGCACAGCAGACCTGCAACCGGTGGAGCTGGAGGAAGAGGAGTTCCAGCAGGCTGTCAGTCGCCTTGCGCGCGAGGTGCGGCTGGCAGGCACTCCACGCCAGACGGCGGAAACGGCGTTTCAGATGGACCCGCAGAGCGGCAACTACCTCTACCTGCGGGAGGACAAGAAGCTGGTGCCAGCAGGGCCGGGCGAGTCCTGGAACGGCACGTTGACGAAAGAGGACTTGGCGCTGGCGGAACGCTACCGGCTCTGGTGCCAGAGCGCTTACAACCTCTACGGTGACTGTCTTGGGGGCGCGCTGGTGGAAGGGCGCTACCTGGACATGCAAGGCCGTTACGTCTGGGCGCTGGCCATGAGCAAGAGCCCCGTCCTGGACGAGATGAAGAAGGCGCTGGGAGAAATGGTGGAATTCCGCGCCCTCATGAGCGCGGCCCTGTGGACGTTGGGTTCCATGCTGTTGATCATGCTCCTCAATCCCGTGGCTCCGGCCCTGGTGGCGGTGCTGGGCGTCGGGATGCTCCTGTATGTAGGCTATGACACGCTCCGCAACCTCGTGACGGGCTGGGGCGAGCTGACGGAGGCGGTGAAGGTCGCAACCACCTTCGAGGAGATCCACGAGGCGGGCGAGCGCTTCGGGAAGATCATCGGGCGAGAGGCAGCGCGCGCGTTCGCCATGCTGCTGGTCGCGGCCATTGGTTCGACGGCGCAACTGTTCGCGGCGAAGGTGCCGACGCTGCCCGGCTCGGCGCAGGTGGCCATGCAGGCCGAGGGGCAAGCTGGAATTTCTCTGCCCGCGCTGGGGACGGTGCAGGAGATCGCGGTCACCGCCGAGGGCGTCAGCATCACGCTACCCGCAAACGCGGTGGCCATGACGGCGCGGGGCAGTGGCAACAAGGCCCCCTGTGTCGAGACGCACCACATCGCCACCATCTGCAACGAGAAGTCTACCTCGCGCGGGGGCGCGTGGACGCCGAGATTCCGGGAGATCTTCGCCAGGGCAGGAATGTCGCTGGATGACCCGGCGAACAAGACGCCTCTGCCGGGGCACTATGGGCCGCACCCCCAGCGGTATCACGAGATCGTCTACGAAGAACTGTTCGACGCGACGGTGAACTGTCGTACCGTCGTGCAGTGCCGCGAGGGGCTGACGCGGGCCCTCAAAGCTCTGGCGAACGAAATCGCCACTCCGGGAACAGAGTTGAACCAACTCGTCACCCGGTGACCACCGCGTGAAATGGAGCCCATGCGCCAGCGTTTTTTCAAGCTAGCCGATGATGTGTACGTCCCGCACCGATGGCATCTCAACACGCCAACGGACAATCAGGGCCAGAAGGTGGACGCGGCTGTCTTCATGCGCGGGGCACCTGTCCAAATCCAGGAGCGCTTGAGAATCCCCGTTGAGATCATGGGCAAGGCGCTGGACTTCACTCAAGCAGGCATCGGCCTGCCGGTGGCCCATGTTCGGGTAGCGTCCCTGTTCGCGGAGCTGGCTCCGGACGACGTGCAACTGATCCCCGTGGATGTGGAGGGCCAAGCGGATCAGTACCTCATCCTTGTGGCCGTGCGCCTCATCCGCTGTATCGACGAAAAGGCGTCCCGGATCCGGCTCTGGACTCACGAAGACGGAGCCCCGCACATGGTCGGTCGCTATGCGTCGGTGCGTGACATGCGTATCGATAAGGCCAGGGTGGGCCGCGCTAAGGTGTTCAGGTGCGACGGGTGGATAGGCCCGCTGATCGTCTCCGGGGAGATCAAGGACGCCTTGGAGCACATGGGGGCAACTGGCACAAGGTTCGAGGAGGTCTAGTCCGCCCAGAGGGGCGGCGCCCGGTCTGGGCCTCCGGCTCGGACCGGTGGCGCCCGCCAGAGTGGCAGCCATCGTCGCCGCGTCCATTCGGAACATCAGGATGCTGCCGCTCGGGCTAGCTACCGGTTTCCCGGATCCTGCCCGCGATGGGGACTTGCTCTTTGGAGACGAGAAAAGGCCCCGCGTGTCCCGAGCAGGAACGCGGGGCCTTGGCTCACGGCCTCAGGGTTACGACGGCTTGGCGTTGAGCGGCGACTGCGGCAGCTCGTTGACCGGGGGCAACTCGCCCGTGAGGGCCTCGGCCAACCGGCTCACCTGCTCCAAGGGAATGCCCTTGAAGTCCAACACCGCCTTGCCCTTCTGGTTGCGCACCGTCACCTTGACGAGGGTGCCCGTGCCCGTGGGGAAGCGTCGGGCCACCGCCTCGCCGTACTGCTCTGCCAGCACCTGGGCCTCCTGCGGCAGGGGCTTGGTGGAGGCCGGCTTGCGCTTGCGCTGCAACGCCCGGCGCATCTGCTCCACGCTGCAGGCCCCGAACGGCTGGGTGGACACCTGCCCCTTCTCGTCCGGCACCTCGATGGGCGTCTGGCCCGGGTCCTCGGCGTTCACCGCCACGTCCGTGGCCTCCTTGTAGCTGAGCAGCAGGCTCAGGCAGGTGACGCCGAAGCGTCGCGCCACCGGCTCGCTGAAGGCGCGCGCCACGGCCCCGTACGTCGTCAGCGTCGCCTGGGACAGGTCCGCCAGCTTCTGGCTGAAGTAGTCCCGGGCATCCTTGTAGCCGGCCTTCTCGGCCATGCGCTTCTCGACGATGTGATTGTAGAGCTGCCCCATGCGGTGGTAGCTGCTATTGCCCTGCGCCATCAGCTGCAGCATCTCGCTGCCCAACTGATCCAGCGTGGCGTCCTCCGGGATTGCGGGGTTTGCGACCGAGCCCTGCGCAGTGCTGCGGGTGACATCCTTGAACTTCAATAGATTGAACATGGGTGTTTCTCCCCCTGGGAACGCACCATGCGTCCCGGCCGCTTGATGTTGCGGCTGAGCGGCCCTAGAGCACGCGGCGCGCCAACCACTGGGTGCGTGCGAAAACGGGCACTTACGCGAACAGGCCTCCGGGGACCGTCCGCGTTCGCGGACGATTCGTCCGCGTTGGGAGACGGTGCGAAAAAAAGAACTGAAACTCCAGGAGCTTACGAAGGTGCAGCCACGAATGGCAGGCGCAGGTGGTCCCGTAAACCGTTGAATGGACGAGGGTGAGTTCCTCTGCCCGAGATAGCGACCGTCCGCGTTCGCGGACGGTGCCGCCTGGACCGGTGCCCGGTTCGGCACTGCTGACACAGTCAGGAGTAGCCACTCGGTTCGGTACTACTGACACAGTCAGGAGTAGCCACTCGGTTCGGCACTGCTGACACAGTCAGGAGTAGCCACTTGGTTCGGTACTACTGACACAGTCAGGAGTAGCCACTCGCCACTGCTGACACAGTCAGGAGTGCCTGCTCGCCGCATCCCATGTGAGGACAGTGACATCGTTCTCCCGGATCCGCACGTCAGCCGCCAGCACGTAGCGCTCCTGCTCGACGGCAGCCGCTGCCTGCTGGAGGACCTGTCCGGCCATGGCACCGTGGTGGCCGGCCAGCCCTTGCAACGCGGCGAGCTTCCCGATGGAGCCGATCTGCAACTGGGCCAGTGGCGCGCCTTGTTCCGGTAGCGTAACTCCCCGAGTGCCGTGGGGCCCACCCAGACGGGCCACCGCACCGACGTTCAGTCTCGGAAGGCCACCGAGGACATGCGGCCCCCTGTCCAGCTGCGCGTGAAGCAGGGCACCACCGAAAGCCTCTATACGCCTGGCCCCGGCCCCTTCACGCTGGGCAAGGACCCGAGCAACGAACTTGTCATCCAGGACCGGTTCATCTCCGGTCGTCACCTCGAGGTGACGCGGGGCGAGACGGGTGTCCACGTGCGGGACTTGAACTCCACCAACGGGACGTTCCTGGACGGGGTGCGCCTGTTCGAGGCGGAGCTCCCCCTGAACACCGCGTTGCGAGTCGGAGAGACAGAGGTGCTCTTCGAGCCGCTGTCCCCGGGACAACCGCAGGCTCCCTTCCACGGCATCATCGGCACGGACCCGGCGGTGCGGCAGTTGGTGGAGCTCATTCTTCCTGGACGAGGTGGGCGAGCTGCCGCTGGAGCTGCAGGCCAAGCTGCTGCGCGTGCTGGAGAGCGGGGAGGTGAAGCCGGTGGGCGCCAATCGTCCCTTCCACGTGAACGTGCGCGTGGTGGCGGCCACCAATCGGGAGCTGGTGCTGTGGGCTCGCCAGGGCAAGTTCCGCGAGGATCTGTACTACCGGCTGAGCGTCATGCCGCTGGTGCTGCCGCCACTTCGCAGCCGGCGCCGAGACATCCGCCTGCTGGCCGAGCACTTCGTCCGGGCCCATGCGCCGCACGGATTGGCGCCGAAGTTCACTCCGGCCGCGCTGGGCAAGCTTCAACAGCACTCCTGGCCGGGCAACATCCGCGAACTGCGCAACGTGGTGTGCCGAGCGTTGCTGGTGCGTCAGGGCCCTCGGTTGGACGAGAGCGCCATCACCTTCGAGCAGGAGTTCCATCGTGCTTCTGAGGACGCGGGCCCTCCCCAGCTCGAACTGCCGGAGGGTGTCACGCTGGAGCAGATGATGCAGCCGGTGGAGCGCCAGCTCATCGAGAGCACCTTGCGCCGCTGCCACTTTCACAAGGACCGCGCCGCGAAGGAACTGGGGCTGGCCCGCTCCTCCCTCTTCAAGCGCCTGAAAGAGTGGGGACTCGGCCAGGGCGAGGAATGAAGAATGAAAGCGTGGATGCGCCAGACCGAGGCTGCGCTCGCGTCGCCGAGTTCCCCGCTCAGCACGCTCCCTCGACCTCCACGAGATTATCGTAGAACGTCGCCCCGCCGCCCATGTCGGTCACCGTCTGCGAAGTCGTGTGGTTCACGTTCCGCCCATCAGGTGTGAGCGAGCTCAACCAGAGCGCCGGAGCGACGACCACCCCCGGTCGCGCCCTCTCCGTCACGACGGCATCGGCCAGGAATGCGCCGCGATCGTTCCGGATACGGACCCTCTGGCCGCTGATGATCGAGCGCGCCGCCGCGTCGATGGGATGGATCTCCAGGTGCGGGCCCTTCTCGAAGCGCGCCAGCACATTGCTGAACGTGCTGTTCAAGAAGTAATGACCGGGCGGTGAGATCAGCGCCAGCGGATAGCGTGCAAAGAGCTCAGGGCTCGACGCGCTGCTCTCCCGTGGGGGAGTCCATGTCGGCAGCGGGTCATGGCCGTCGCGGGCCATCCTCGCGGAGAAGAGCTCGCACTTGCCGGAGGGCGTCGAGAAGCCTCCTTCGGCGTACGGCGCGAATGGCGTCGGAACATTCAGGCGCACCGCTCCCTCGGCTTGAACGCGCTCGAGTGTGATCCCCGCGAGCCATGGGTGCTCGCTCTGCAGCGCCTGCCGTGCCATGGATTCGTCACTGTCCTGGAAGCACGGGTCGCTGAATCCCATGTGCGCCGCGAGCCTCCGGAAGAGGTCCGTATTCGGGATGGCCTCGCCGAGCGGCGCGATGGCCGCCGCGTTCCACATGACATACAGGTGACCGTAACCGATGTGCATATCCACGTGCTCGAGCTGCGTGGTCGCCGGGAGGAGGAGATCCGCGAAGTTGGCCGTGTCCGTGTGGAACTGCTCGTGAACGACCGTGAAGAGATCCTCGCGCCGGAGCCCGGCCTTGACGCGCTCCAGGTCGGGAGCCACGCTGGCTGGATTCGAATTGTAGACAAAGAGGGCCTTGACGGGTGGGTTGGTGACCTCCGTGAGGATCCGTCCGAGCTCGACCATGTTGAGAGTGCGGGTGCCGGGCGGGATCAGCTCAAAACGCTGCAACGCGGCATGATTGACCGGGAAAGTTTCGTAGGTCCATAGCTGGACACCGCCAGAGGCGGAGCGCCATGCGCCGGTCACCGCTGGCAAGCACGAGATGGCGCGCACCGCCATCCCTCCGCCGGCGTGGCGCTGCATCCCGAAATTCAGGCGGATGGCTGCAGGCTTGCACGTCGCGTATTCAACCGCGAGGGCTTCGACCGACGCCGCGGGGATCCCGCAGATGGCCGCCACACGATCAGGCGGGTACTCGGCGGCGCGCTCTGCCAGCTCGTTCCGGCCCACGCAGTATCGGTCCATATAATCCTCGTCGCCCAGGCCGTCACGGAAGATGACGTGCATCATCCCGAGCGCCAGCGCCGCGTCAGTCCCGGGCAGCAGCGCGATATGCTCATCGCACTGCTCCGCGGTCCGCGTCCTCCGTGGATCGATCGCTATCACCCTCGCCCCTCTCTTGCGCGCCGCAGTGACGAACGGCCAGAGGTGGGGGTTCGAGGTCAGCGTGTTGGTGCCCCACAGGAGGATCGTGCGCGCTCCGTCGAAGCCCTCTGTATCCATGCCCATGGAACTACCCACGCTGTAGGCCATGCCGACCATGCCGGCGGAGCCGCAGATCGTGCGATCGAGGAGCGAGGCGCCGAGCTTGTGGAAGAACCGTCGATCCATCGAACTGCCGTGCAGGAGCCCGAGCGTGCCGCTGAACGAGTACGGCAGGATTGCTTGCGCCCCCCACACCGCGATGATCTCCTTGAACCGGTGCGCGATCTCGTCGAGCGCCTCCTTCCAGGAGATCGGCTCGAAGCGCCCCTCACCCTTCGCGCCCACACGGCGCATCGGGTGGAGCAGGCGGTCGGCATGATAGGTACGCTCCAGGTACCGAGAGACCTTCGCGCAGAGGAATCCCTGAGTCGTCGGATGGTCGGGATTGCCTCGTACCTCGACAGCTCGGCCAGCCTTGACCGTGGTCAGCATGGAACAGGTGTCCGGGCAGTTGTGCGGGCACACGCTCCGCACGACTGTCGCTCCTGGGCCTTCGGTGATTGTGGCGCTCATCCGGAACAAGGTACCACACCGTCGTGCGGCACTTTCTCGACAGCCACGTCGCCGCCGACAGGCACGGCGGACGTTTCTGTAGGCCGGGTGCTTAGGAGGCAAGTGGACCTATGGCCTCAGCCACAGATCGGCGACCCGCCACCGGGAGGCCACGTGCAGCAGTAGCCCGAAGTCGCGCAGCAGCGATCCGGGACGACGCTGCACCCCATGATCGGCTGGTCCTCACCATCCCCCGTCAGGGCTACATGGTCCTGGGACGCTGCCTGGGACTTGTTGAACTGCTCCTGCGTATAGGCCCTGTGAGCGGCGAGGGTGGCGTCATCGTTCGCGGCGTCATCGACCGGGCCGCCGCAGGCGACGGCCGAGAGGGCGAGCAGCGCGGTGACGAGACGGAGGGTGGTGCGGCGGAGATTCTTCTTCATGCGGGTTGCTCCTGAGGTGCGTGGCTGAAGCGAGACCCAAGGTACAGGGCCCTCCCGCGCGTGAGCCCTGGGATGTCGTGAGGCGCTCCACCGGAGCCGTGAACCGGCCGGCCGCGCCGGTGAACTGACAGTGCTCCCTGCTCAGGCAGCCGCGCTCGTCGTGCTCCGTGGTTCTTGCAGACACCCTGGGCCCCACCACGGATGGCGCTCCGGCGGAGCTACACGTCCAGCGTCAAGAGGCTCTCGATGCGGTTGGCATAGGCAGTGAGCTGGGTCTTGATCTCCTTCTTGATGAAGCCCTGGGGCCGGCTCGCCTCGCGCAGTGAGGACGCGATACTCTGCAGCTTCGGCGACAACGTCTTGGGGGGGATGCGCAGCAGGACCTGATGGTTCCGCGGGAGTACCTCGAAGTAGGGCCGGAGCGGAGTCCAGAACGAGGAGATCTCGGTCCGCACCCCTTGCGTGACGTAGGGCCGCAGGGATTTGCCTTTGAGGTCCTTGGTCAGGTTGTCGAAGATGATCCCGAGCCGATACATGAAGAGGACGGAGGTGCTGGTCTGCCGCTCCAGGCACGAGGTGCCCCAGCGATACAACTGGGTGATCTGATCCGCGGCGCTCTGCCAGGTGGTGCCGACCGGCTGCACGTTCCCCGTCCACTGGTTGTACACCGGTCTCGACTCCGGCAAGCCTGTGATGTCCACGCCAATGAGCGTGCACCGGGGGGAGGCCGCCGCGAGCGCCTCGTAGACCGTGGAGATGGTATTGACGAGCGTGAACCCATTCGGAAACAGGGACTTGTCTCCCCATTGGGTGTGGTGGTTCTGGATCACGTCCCGATCGACGGTCACGAACGCGTACTTGATGGGGCGGCCGAGGTAGCGCCCCAGCGCCTTGAAGAACCGGGTGAACAGCTCCCCCAGGTCGAGCGCCGCCAGATTCAGATCACACCCCGGGGCGAGTGGCATGCCCAGCGTCGCGTTCTTGAGTCCCGAGAGCCTGCGGTTCTGGGTACTGCCCTGAGGGTCCACCTGGGTCCAATCGGAGCTCATCGAGGAGAGGAGCGCTCCGTAGTATTGGACCAGCTCCGCATCGGACATGCGGGAGATCGCCTTCGACGCGATCTGCGTCTTCACGTTCATGACGTTGATGGGGTTGTGGGTCGTGGTGCCGTCCTTGCGCAAGACGACGGAGGTCGTCCACTTGTATTCGCCTCCCAGTCCCTCGCCGCGCAGCGTCTGCGCCGCGTTTCCGATTGAAAGATAGCAGCCGTTCTTCACGTAAGAGAGCGCCGGCAGCCCCCAGGCATCGCTCGCGACCAGCGCGCCTCCTCCGATGTCCTGGTGCTGATCGAAGTTGATGAGCGCCACCGCATCATCGTCTCCGGAGTCCATGACGGAGCGGATGGCGTACGTGCCCCAGATATACCCGGAGGTGTGGAAGCTGTTGCAGTCGCAGACAGAGAAGACCGGGAAGCCAATCTGGGACTTCAGCATCTGGCCAACGAAGCGGTCGGCGTCCTCCTTGATGATGCGGGACGAGGTGTTCCCCACGGAGGCGGTCGTGCTGACGCCCTTCATCACATACGACGCCCGGGTCTTCCCCTGGGGCGTCTGCTGGGCGTCATCCACCAGATCGTACTCTCCCGTCCTGTTGTCTTTGACGAAGTAGACCTTCTTCGGCAGGTTGTAGGCCTCCTGCATGCTCGCGACGCTGGCTGTGCGAGCGAAGCCCCCCACGGCCTTGCCCGTCCCCAACAGGGTGTCGACCGCATGGTCGTCGCCGGTGAAGACGTTCGACTCCGAGTGGTGGAACTCGAAGCGAGTCTGACCCTGGTTGATCACCGGCTTGCCCTTGTAGAGCAGGTAGCCGCACGACCCGTCCCCGAGGAAGTCGCTGAGCTCCGTGCTGATGCATCGCAGGTAGTCGCGATAGCAGTAGCGCGCGATCGTCTGCGAAGCGGTCTCGGTGTTGGGAAACGCCTCGTGGAGAATGCTGCCACTGAAGAACATCACCTTGGAGAAGATCATCGCGCGAGGCCCTCGTTGACGGGCGGTGATCATACCACGCAAGCCGCCCCACCAGCGTCCACGGAGCGAAGGCCCGTCCTCACCACACGAAAGACTTCGGCGCCTTCTGGAACGTCTTCCGGCAGTTCTCCGAGCAGAACAGGTGGTGCTGTCCTTCATGGTCGAGTGCCAGGGTGCTCGTCGGGTCCACCTCCATCCCGCAGACCGGGCACAGCGGGTGCTCCGCGGTGGACACGGGCCGCTTCGCGAATTCTGCGTTGCTCGTGGGATCCTTCCAGCCAATCCCCTGGTATTCGAGCTGGGTGGCAGTCGCTTCGGCAACCTTGCGCCCGAAGGTGCGCTCCACCACGTGCAGTGCCAGATCGACGCCCGAGGTGAGTCCACCGGCGGTGGCAACCCTGCCAGAGTCCACGAAGCGGGCGCCACGCTTGACGTCGACTTTCGGGTAGTTGGCTGCGAGCATGCCCAGTGCCGAGTGATGCGTGGTGGCCTGCTTGCCGTCGAGGATCCCCGCCGACGCGAGCACGAACGCGCCAGTGCAGACAGACAGGGTCAACTCGGCGTGGGCGCTGACCTTCTTGAGCCAGGCGAGCATCGCGGGTGACGGTTCCGCCCCAATGGCCGGGACAACGACCACGTCGGGCATGGGCGCATCGCCAAAGCCAAAGTCGGGCACCACCGTGAGCCCCCCGGAGACCTTCAGGGGTCGCTTTGCATCCGCCACGGTGAATAGCTTGTACGGCGAGCCCGAACTTCCGGGCACGTTCACATACTCGAATACTCCCCACGGGCCTGCGAAGTCGACCACCTCGGCGCCCTCCGCGAGCACGAAGGCCACGGAGATGGGGAGCTTCGGCCGCTGCTGCGAAGCGGTGGGTTCGGCGGCAATCGCAGCAGAGGCCAGGCACAGGGCCGGAAGCAAGGCATGAAGTCGTGACATGGATCTACATGTTACTGACTTCGGCAATCAGCCCTCTGCGTCTTGTTGCCACAGGTGGCAACAGCGGCCAGAAACCCGGTCGCGCCGATCAGGCCTTCCAGGACAGCTCGAACTGCTCGGTCGCCTCGAGGTTGTCGCGGATGGCGCCGAGGATCTCCTGAGCCGGCTGCGCCAGATCCACGTAGCCTTCAATCTGGAACTTGTGCGTCTCCGGGTCTCGGGTGAGCTGGCCGCGGGTGTCGCGCTTCAGGCGGCAGAACCCCTGGCCCTGCACGAAGAGGCGATCGGCCAACAGGGTCGTCATCCAGTCATAGATGACGTCGTCGTCGCACTTCACCTGGAGCGTGCCGCCGGGAGAAACGCTGATCTCCGAGAGCGCGCCCTGCGCGTAGGACTCACTGGCCTTGGGGGTGGCGAGAAGGGTGGTCATTGAGAATGATCCTTAGAGGAAAGATGGAAAGAGAAGAGAGCGGGAGGGTGGTGGCTACTACCCAATGGTCGGCACGTTCATCTGTTCCCCAGCCATGCCATAGAAGTACTTGCGCTTGTCCTCCATGCCGTTGAGGTTGGTCATGGTGGTCTCATCGGCCCGCAGGGCGAGGTGTGCCGGATTGTTGGAATCACGTCCCAGGTTGAGCCGCTGCTGCTCGAGGAACTTGGTCTGGCCCTCGAAGGACATCACCTGCACGTTGTGGTTGGGCCCCAGCGACGAGTTCAGCCGCGACTGCATGTCCGAGACCCGGTCCGCCGGGACGAACACGCGCTGGAGGTTGTCCTTGAAGGGGACGGCGCCGTTCACGGCGACCTCTCCCGGCCCCATGCCCATGGGCTTGGCGTCCAACCCGTTGCCCTTGAAGTCGAACATCATGGGGAAGGGCGTCTCCCGGCCGGGCATGTTCTGGCGCAGGCTCTGCTCCGCCTCCAGGTGCCGCAGGCGCGCCTCCACGCGAGGCCTGTCCACCATGTTGCCATAGGCCTTGTCGGCGGGGGCATTCCAGTTGGCGAGCAGGTTCTTCGACTGGGCAATCTCGTTCTTCAGCTGGGCGTCCGAGAAGAGGTGGGGGCTGTAGCTGGCCGAGTTCGCCGTCTGCTGGAAGTACGCGCGGGAGGTGCCCAGGCCCTGGGCGCCCTGACCGAAGCTGATGAAGTCCTTCTCGCCCGCCTGCGCGCTGTACTGATCTCCCTCGCCCGTTCGGCGCTGGATGCCCTGCTGGTTGAGCAGCGACGGGGGCGCCAGCCCTCCCGTCTTGCTCATGCCGTCCCACGCGGCCGACGAGGTGGAGTGATAGAGCCCGTTGGGGGCGGGGAAGCCACCCGGCGCGGTCTGCAGCGAGTTGACGTCCTGCTTGATCTGCTGCTTCGTGGGGTTGGGCGCGAACAGGTTCCCCGGATTCATCCGGGACCAGAGGGAGGGGTTGGAGGTGGACGGGCCGCCGCGCGGCAGGCCGCGGGTCTGGCCGAAGGAATCCGCGACAGCGGGAGGACGCGAAGGGGTCGCCAGGGGCTTGCTCGGCGCGCTCGGCCCTGAGGTGGGGCTGCGGGGTGCGGACGGAGCGGGCTTGGAGATGGACGGGAGCTTGAAAGAGGGGAACTTGCTTTTCATGGGAGCCTCTGGGGAGCGTGCCTGAGAAGCTGGATTGCACCGGGTGTGCCAGGCCCAGGTGGGACAGCGCTCCCTCTGGGGCGCTGATCCGTTGGCCCGGTCAGCTGGTGGATCCAGTCACCAGATCCTGGGCAGAGGGGGTGTCTGCTGTCACCAGGCTCCGTCCCCTGCGTCCTCGAGTCCTCACTCCCAGGGGGGCAACCGTGAGTCGAGCCGCAGGCGCTCGCGCACCACCTCCCGCAGCGGAGGCCTCACCCGCCGGCGCGTGTCCTCGGTCAGCTCGAGGTGCAGGTAGAGCAGGTGCAGCCCGGGCCGGATGGCGTCGGGCACGGTGCGGTCCAGGGTGAAGCCCAGCCGGGTGTAGAAGCCCACCGTGTCGCTGCTGGTATTCAGGTGCACCTCCTGGATCCCGGGCAGTTGGCAGGCCAGGCACAGGCGGAAGGCGGTGAGGGCCAGGCCCAGGCCCTGGCGGTGCAGGCGCTCCTCCACCATGCCCCAGCACAGATCCACCCGCTCCTCCCGACAGGCGATGCCCCCGCAGGCGACCACCCGCTCTTCGCGCTCCAGCACGAAGTAGGGCCCCACCTCGCCATCCACGAAGCGCAGGAAGTCCGGCTCCTCGGCCTCGGTGAAGGAGGCCGGCACGTTGCTGCGGAAGACGGCGAGGACGGCATCGCGGTCCGCGCGCTGGTAGGGGCGAAGGAGCATGTTCACGAGCCTAATGCACGGGCCGGGCAGCTCGGAATCAGTCGCCCACGACCGCCAGTTCGAGCTGGCGGAGCCGCTCGGGGGCGGCGATCGCCTCGAGCTGGACGATCTTCCCCTGAGCGAGCGTGAAGCGGAGCACGAGGAGCAGCCGTCCACGCGGAGCCACGACGAGCCCCACGTTCCCATCCACGAGCGCCAGTCGCGCGAGCCGGGCTCCCCGAGAAGAGGCGAGCGCGTGTTGGGCGGAGTCCAGCGCGCCGTGGACCTCCGGCGGCGCGCCCGAGGGTACGGCTTCGCGGTCGGAGCGAACCACGACGTTCGGGTCGAGCATCGTGAGGAGCGCGTTGAGATCCCCCGCGCGCAGGGCCGCGAGGAAGGCGTCGACCACGTCTCGCTGGAGGGTGAGCTCGGCTTCGGGGACCTTGGCAGCTCCCTGCACCCGGCGGCGTGCGCGGCTGGCGAGCTGCCTCGTCGCGGCGGGCGAGCGCCCCACGACGGCAGCGATCTCGTCGAAGGGCACGGAGAACAGGTCGTGCATCACGAAGGCGACGCGCTCGGCGGGAGCCAGCGTGTCGAGCACCACGAGCAGCGCGAGCCCGACCGAGTCCGCCAGGAGCGACTCCTGCTCGGGGTCGACGCCGCCCTCGCGGTTGATGATGGGTTCGGGCAGGTGGACACCCAGGGCATCCTCGCGCCGTGACTCGCGCGAGCGCAGCATGTCCAGGCACACCCGGGCGACGACCGTGCTCAGCCAGCCCCCGAGGTTCTCCACGCCACCCGTGTCAGCTCGGCTGAGCCTCAACCAGGACTCCTGGACGGCGTCATCCGCCTCGCTCAGCGAGCCGAGCATCCGGTAGGCCACCCCTCGGAGATGGGTCCGGTGCTCCTCGAAGCGCTCCGCAAGCACCTGATTTTCGTACATCGGTCACAACCTCCCGCCGCCATTCGTCATGTCAGTGACGACCGAGAAACGGTCGTGGAGCCCCATACACCGGATGTCCCGGAAGGAGAGCCGTGATGCAAGCCCGGATGAAGAATCCCGCGATGATCGTTCCTGATGCAATGCAGGCCCTGATGGCGCTGGGCAAGTCCCTGAGCAAGGGCGGAGTGCCGGCGAGGACGCTCGAGCTGGTCCACCTGCGCGCCAGCCAGATCAACGGCTGCGGCCTGTGCGTGGACATGCACGCGCGCGACCTCAAGAAGGGAGGGGAGACCGACGAGCGCCTCTTCGCGGTGGCGGCCTGGCGGGACGCGCCCTACTTCAATGACGCCGAGCGCGCCGCGTTGGCGCTCACCGAGGCCGTCACCCGGATGAGTGACCGGTCGGAACCGGTTCCCGATGAGATCTGGAAGGAGGCCACGCGGTACTACGAGGAGCCGGCGCTGGCCACGCTGATCCTGTCCATTGCCACGATCAACCTCTGGAACCGCCTCAACGTCACCACCCGGCAGGTGGCGGGCTCGTACAAGGGCTGAGAGGCGCTCGTACTCCTTGTAATACGGATGCTCATGAGGGGCGTCAACACGCTGTGCTAGCGTTCTTCCTCCGAGGCGCCCACGCTCTTGCGGCGGGCGGAGAACGCGCGTCATGGAAGACTTGCTGGCCTGGCTGAAAGAGAGAATCCGCCGCAAGGAGGTCGTGTGTGTCGTGGGGGCCGGGGTGTCCATTGCCTCGACCTCCCCAGCCATGAGCAAGGTGGCCTCCTGGAAGGGGCTGCTGCACCACGGCCTGCTCCGCTGCAAGGCCGAGATGGGCGCAGCCCTCTCGCCTGAGTCCGAGAAGCGCTGGAGCGAAGCCATCGATTCGAAGGATCTCGATGAGGTCCTTTCAGCCACCGAGTTCATCACCAGCAAGCTGGGCGCACCCCACGGCGGGACCTACCGCACGTGGCTGCGGGATACCGTGGGCTCCATGCAGGTGGGCAACCCCGCGGTCATCGAGGCGATCGCTGCGCTCGGCGTTCCCATCTTCACCACGAATTACGATCCGTTGCTCGAGCAGGTCACAAAGCTCAACCCCATCACCTGGCTCCGGCGCGACAAAGTGGAGCGAGTCCTCCATGGCGAGGAGCGCGGCATCATCCACCTGCATGGCCACTGGGACGAGCCCGCCTCGGTCATCCTGGGCATTCGCTCTTACGTCAACATTGGAGAGGACCAGCATGCCCAGGCCGTGCTCGAGGCCCTCTACACGACCAAGACGTTTCTCTTCATTGGCTATGGCGCTGGCCTGGAGGATCCGAACTTCGGGCGGTTGATGCGCTGGGGTGCCAGGGTTTTCGAGAACTCGGAGTTCGTTCATGTCCGGCTCGGGCTCTCGGCGGAGGCGGCCGCTGCGCCCGCTGCTCCTGATGCCCGGGTGCGCGTGCTCTCCTATGGAGACACTTACGGTGAGCTGGCCCCCTTCCTGCGGAGCCTCGCTCCCTCGGCGGGGCATTCGCGCGGAGAATCGCCCTATCTCGAGCGCGCGGCGGATGGTGCTGTGCAGACGGCCCTCAAGGGCCGGGATGCCATGATTGTCGTTCGAGGCTTGCCGCAGACGGGAAAGACGCGGCTCCTGTCGCGGATCCGGAGCTGGATTGGCTCGGAAGGCCAGAGCAGCGTCTCCGTGGACGTCCAGGAACTCCGGAGCCAAGCCGCTGCCCGGATCTCGGCGGCCCCGGACGCATTGGGCCAGTTCAACGCCTTCGCCCAGGAGTTTGCGGAGGCACTGGCCAGGCAGTGCTCACCCGCGCTCCGGCCCAGCGACGTCTGGGAGGATGCCTACAACAAGAGGCTGCCTCCCATCGACAAGCTCACCATCTTCGTCCAGAACGGCCTTCTGGCGGCAGGCCCTCTCTACCTGGTGCTCGATAACGTGGATGCCATCATCGAGGATCCCTGGCGTGACGACTTCTTCGCCATGCTTCGGAGCTGGTACGACGAGATCCAGAAGTCCTCCGAGGATTCTCCCTGGCGCAGGCTGAGACTGGTGCTCTCGCACTGGGCAGATCCCCTCCTGCTCATGCGCAAGCGCAACCAGTCCCCCTTCTTCGTGGGCGTCCGGGTGGAGCTCACGGACTTCGACCGGGTCCAGCTCGAGCGCCTCAACAGCATGTATGGCAGCCCGCTGCATGACGAGCATCTCTCCGAGATGCTGCAGTTGCTGGGCGGGCATCCCTACCTCACCGAGCATACCTTCACGCTCCTGCGCCCCAAGCGAACCACGTGGAGTGTGCTCAAACAGAATGCAACGGATGAGGATGGGCCTTATGGAGAGCACCTGCGCGAGCGCCATGAACGCATCTCGGCCGCCTCCGGGTTGGCCAGCGCGATGAAGAACGTGCTCCGCAAGGGAAGCTGCCCAGACGAGGGGACCTTGTCCCGCTTGCGCTCCCTGGGCGTGGTCCGTGGGGATATCGTCAAGAGGGTCAAGCCTCGCTGCCAGCTCTATGCGGACTTCCTGCGCACGAGGCTGTAGTGGAACCTGTACCCTCCAACAAATACTTCCACGCCGGAGGGACGCTTCCGCTCCACTTCGAGGGCTACGTCAAGCGGCCCGCGGACGAGGCCTTCGTCCAGGCCCTCAGCGCCGGTGAGTTCTGCTACGTCCTCACGGCCCGGCAGTTCGGCAAGTCCAGCCTGATGGTGCGCGCGAAGAGGCGCCTGGAGGCCGCGGGAATCACCACGGCGGAGATCGACGTGAGCACCATGGGCTCGCTGCATGATCCCGCGCTCTGGTATCTGACGTTCGTCCACCGGCTGGGAGACAAACTGCAGCTGCCTCAGTTGAAGGAATGGTGGGATGGCGCGGACCCGATCGCTCTTGCCGAGCGCTTGCTCGACTTGCTCCGCAAGGTCCTTGTCGTCGTGCCGCACCCCGTGGTCATCCTGGTGGATGAGATTGACAGCACCCTGAACCTCCAGTTCACGGACGACTTCTTCGCGGCCATCCGCGCGGCCTACAACCTGCGCGCGACGGAGCCCGCGTTCAACAGGCTGACGTTTGGGCTCATGGGAGTGGCCTCTCCGAGCGATCTCATCAAGGACGAGACGCGCACGCCCTTCAACATTGGCAAGCGGATTGCGCTGGATGACTTCCGGCTCGAGGAAGCGGAGGTGCTCACGCGAGCCCTCCCAGGCGACGCGAAGACGCAAGACGCGCTCATCCAACGCATCTTCTACTGGACAGGGGGGCATCCCTACCTGACCCAGCGTTTGTGCTCCGCGATCGCGAATCGGCCAGACTCCGCCGTCCCCAGCGCGGTGGATGCCCTGGTCGAACAGTTGATCCTGTCTCCGGAGGGCAACTACGACGACAACATCCGGTTCGTGCGTGAGCGCCTGCTGAGGAGTGAGCGGCGCGACGACATTCTTCGCGTCTACCGCCGCGTCCGAGGCGGCAAGCAGGTTCGCTTCGATCCGCGGGCTCCCGTCCAGTCGGAGCTGCTGCTCTCCGGGGTGGTCACCCGGCGGGAGGAGCAGATCGTGGTGCGCAACCGGATTTATGAGAAGGCCTTTGATCTGGCCTGGACGCGCAAGGTCCTGCCCATCAACTGGACGGGGCCTCTCGCGGCGGCCGCGTCAGCCGTGGCGGTGGCGCTCCTGGTCCTGTACGGGTACCAGCAACTGCACGTCATCCCGTCGCGGTACGCCGCGGAGCTGGCGGGCTATGGCAGCGACGTTCCCAGCTACGTTGCGGAGGACAAGGCCCGGCAGCTGGCGTCCGTTTGGGGCAGAGCCCACGAGGCCTCGGGGCTGCTGGCCGAATATTGGGATCGCCGGGCGGACACCAAGCAGCGGGAGCTGGACTTCGAAGGCGAGATGCTGCTGCGCCTTCGCGCGTTGACGATCTCCGATGACGTGAAGCGCCGGCAACATATCAACCAGCTCGCCCGGGCGCTCGAGCCGAGAGACCATATCGTCCGCCGCGGAGGTGCGCTGGGCTATAGCGACGACGGCCGTCTCGCGTTCATCTCGTCCCAGGACAAGCTGTCCATCAGGGACATGCGCTCCGGCAGCACGCGGAACATACCGGGGGTGACTCCCGCGCTCAGCGCTCTGAGCAAGAACAAGCAGGTGTCCACGCTGAGCGGTGACGGCAGCCAATTCGTCACCTGCCTTGGCGCCGAATGCCAGTGGAGAGATGCCAACACCGGAGGAGACCTTTCCCGCGTGGTCCTGCCCAAGAAGCCCAGGCGGTTTGCCCTCAGCTCCGATGGCAGCACGCTGGCGGCCGTGCTCGAGGACCACACTGTGGCGGCCGTCAAGCAGGACGGCTCCTCCAAGATCTTCCGGCCCCCGGGTGGGGGGGGCGCGTTGGGAGTCAGCTCCACCGGGCGTTTTGTCGGGCTCATCAACACGGGCAGCATCACGCTGCTGGACACGGTGCGGGGAGAGACCGTCAACCTCTACACCTTCCAGCTCTCCCTGAAGTCGATCCTCCGCGCCAGCGCCAACTCCGAGGCGTTCTCCGTGGATATCTGGAGTCCCCAGGAGGTGAGGTTCAGTCCTGACGAGTCTGTCATGGCGGTGGCCTATGGCTCGGAAGTGCTGCTCTGGGATACGTCCCTGCGGGAGTTGCTCGGCCAGGTAGCGACGGGCGGCCAGGTTCAGGACATGGCCTTCTCCGCGGATTCCAAGCTCCTCGCCTTGGCGGACTCCGGGACCAACATCATTGTCTACGAGGCCCGCCGCCAGAAGCGGCTCTACCTCATCAAGAACCCGGGGCGCGCCAACTTCGTCCGCTTCACTCCAGAGGGGCTTCTCCTGGCGGATGCCTCGGGCATCGTGCGCTACTGGCGGCCTCCGTCCGCGAGCGAGGCGGACCAGATGTGCCCCACCCGCAGATGGGGCGAGCTGCTGCCGAATGGCCGGATCGTGGTCCGAGACCTTCTGGGCGCCTGGGGAGGTCCCGGCGCCGTGATCCTCGCCAAGGACGGCAAGATGGAGCTGGGCGCATACCCTTCGGCGGATGCAGTCTTTCTGGATCCCAACCATATGATTGCGCTGCTGTACGACAAGCAGGGGATCATCCGGGCGATTGACGCGTCCACGGGGAAGCTCCTTCGGGGCAAGCAGCGGGTGGGCGCGAATGCCCGATCCGTGCTGATGGGACTGAGTGACGACACCTCTCTGGTGGGGGTCGCCAAGGATTATCCCTGGTTCCCATCGCCAGTGGCGTTCAATCCCTCCGAGCTGCGCATCTACGGCTTCGCGAGCGGACAGCTCGTTCAGATCATTCGTGGAGAGCGGGAGGATCCGATCTCTGACTTCAAGTTCGTTCCCAAGGGCAGGCTGGTCGCCATCTTGTTTTCGGACCGTGTGGAGATCGTGGACGGTGTATCGGGCGAGCTGAAATGCCGCACGAACTCCGTCCCTGTTCTCTCGGCCGCCGAGGTGGAGCTGGATGCGACGGGCCAGCACTTCCTGGTCAAGGAGGGAGCCCAGGTCCGGGTGTTCGACACCGCCAACTGCCAGTTGGAGTCGACCCTGGCATATCAAGCCAAGGTGAGTTCGAGCATGGAGGCGTGGTTTCTGGCGAGTGGAGCCATTGCGACCTATGCGAATGGAGCCATCCAGCTCTGGGACACGGATGGGCACCTGCTGGCGACGCGGTATGTCGGCTTCATGGCGGGCCGGCCCCTGCAGGAGCCGGGCAGCAAGAGCTTGAAGGTCGCTCTCTATGTGGGGGATGGGTGGATCTCTCTTCGCGACATCCAGCTGGATGAAGCTGATGTTCCTCCCATCGCCGGAGAGTCGAGCAGGCTGTATGAGGAGTGGGCCACACGGTTGGACGCGCGGATCGACCCGCGGGGGGAGGTGCCGGCTCCCAACAAGCTCTCGCCCGCGGAAGCGGAGTAGCGCGAGATGCTGCTCTGCCAGGCTCACGGACCAGGGTACAGCCTGTCACTGCTGTTGAAGTCATCGACGCGCGTGCCCTCGGGCGGGTTGAGCTTGAAGCTGTCTGCCTTGAGCTTCACGTTGGTCTTCAAGTCCAGGAAGGAGATGGTGTTCTCGGCACCGTCCGGATCCACCACGGTGCTCTTGAGGACCTGACCGGTGCTGGAGTCCACCTCCAAGCGCACCTGGGTGAAGCGCGGATCGGAATGCACCGGATCCAGCACCAGGAGGGCGCCCTTGCAGTCCGCGCACTTGCCCTGAGTGATGTTGAACTCCCGGGCCAACTGTCCCCGCCCCAGCAGGAAGCTCACCGAGGGCGAGAGCTTGCTCGTCTCGAGGCTGAGCACCATGATCGACTCCGCCTCGACGGAGTAGATGTACGCCTTGTTGCCCGTCAGCACGTAGGTGGTCTTCCCGGGCGACTCGTACTCCCAGCGCATCAGCGCGGGCTTCTTGTAGAGCACCGTCCCCGTGGACGTCCGGGTGCGGTTGAACGTCTTGTACTTGTAGTCCTGCTTGAAGCTCGCCTTGAAGTCTTGCGTCTTCTCGTAGAAGGACTGCATCCGCTCCACAAGAGGCTTCACCTCGGGGGCGATGCTGCCCTGGGTGGGCTCGGCGGGCTTGGGCGCGGGGGCTGAGGGCTTTGTCCCGGCGGGGGCCGCGGACAGCAGGGACACGAGCAGGATTTCGATCAGCATGGCAGGACGGCCTTCGCTCAGGGCTGGTGGCCCATTATGCCTTCCAAGACGGGTGGGCGGTTGTGGCTCGGGCGCCCACGCACAGTTGGCGGTACGAGACGCTCCGCCAGAGAGCTGGCGGCGGGGGCTGATTGACAAACGGAGTGCGCGTTCCGTATTCTCGAAAGCGGAACGCTCGTTCCGCTTTGTGCTCCACTCTTGCTCCCCGATGGAGGTCCCGATGAACCAGCGGACTCCCCGAGAGGTTCTGCGGCTATTCCATGGTGCGATGAAGGCGAAATCCGCGGACGCTCTGGCCGATCTGTATGCGCCGAATGGCGTTCACGAGTTCTCCTTCGCAACGCCGAACGTCCCTCCGGCCTACGTCGGCCGCGAGGCCGTCCGTGAGGGCTACCGCAAGGGGTGGAACAACCACCCGCTCACGATCGAGTCGATCGAGGATGTGTTCGTCCATGAGTCGACTGATCCGGAAGTCGTCATCGGGCAGTGGCGGGTGAAGGGCACGGTGGTAGCGACCGGGCGCGCAGTGACGCTCACGGGTCTTCTCGAGCTGCGCGTGCGCGAGGGAGTCATCGTGCATACGCGCGACTTCATGGATGTGCTCGGGGTTGCCAACGCACTCGGTCGAGTGCCGTTCAGCGACGCGGCTGCCATGTCGAACAAGCGGCTCGTCGAGCGCTATTTCGCTGCATGGAACTCGGGGGATGTCGGCGCGTTCGCGGACATCCTGGGCGATGACTACGTGGACCATGCGCACCGCGAGCTCGTCGGCGTCCCAGCGATTGGCACCGCGGTCACCAAGTTCCGTGAGGAGAACCCCACCGTGCAGGTTCGACTCGAGTCCCTCATCGCCGAGGGCCCGAACGTCGCGGCACGCAGCGTCATCTCCTTCACCCGCGATGGACAGGGTATCGAGCGGCGCGGCCTTGTCCTCTTCCGAGTCTCGGATGGGAAGCTTCGTGAGCAATGGAGCACTTACGGGGCTTGAGCAAGATTCTTCAGGTCGGTCTGGAGGACGATTGCATCCCGGAGGGACTGCGGCCCTAACCTGCCGCATGACCAAGGGACGACTGGAAGCCTTCAGCGACGGCGTTATCGCCATTCTCATCACCATCATGGTGCTGGAGCTGAAGACACCGCACACCGCGGACCTCGCGGCGCTCAAGCAGTTGGCTCCCGTGCTGTCGGCGTACGTGGTGAGCTTCGTATACATCGGCATCTACTGGACCAATCACCACCACCTGCTCCACGCCACCGAGCGGGTGGATGGCAAGATCCTGTGGGCCAACCTGCACCTGTTGTTCTGGCTGTCGCTGATACCCTTCGTGACGTCGTGGTGGGATGAGACCGAGTTCGCCCCCTTGCCCACGGCCATCTACGGCGGCGTCTTGTTGCTGGCAGGAGTGGCGTACACCCTCCTGCAGAACCTGATCATCGCGGCGCAGGGGCCGAACTCGAAGCTCAAGCAAGCGATCGGGCGGGATACCAAGGGGAAGCTGTCCGCGCTGCTGTACCTGTTGGCCATTCCCCTGGCGCTGCTCGTGTCTCCGTGGATCGCTGACGGGGTGTATCTGCTCGTGGCGCTGGTATGGCTGGTGCCGGACCGGCGCATCGAGCGCAAGCTGGAAGGTCGTCCCGGGTGATCAGCGGTTGGAGACGTACCAGGTGCAATCGCTGAAACCCGTGAAATCCTTTGGGAAAAGCTATTTTACTGCTACAGGGCGCTTCGTCAGGTGGGCTGGACTGCTCGCCAAGTCGAGGTGTGTTCCATGTTGAGACAGTTGATGTGGGCCGTGCTGTGGGCGCTGTGCGTGACAGGCTGTGGGGTGGATGGCTCGGGAGGCGAATCGCTGCCCGTCGAGACCAAGGACTCAAGAGCCGTGGCTGCTGCGCTTGTCACCAGCAGCACCGTGACGAAGGCGCTCTCCGCCGGCAACTCCCACTCGTTGGCCCTGCGCACGGACGGCTCGGTGTGGGCCTGGGGACTGAACTCGGATGGGCAGCTCGGCAACGGGACGCAGACGCTTGCCAACGTCCCGGTCCGCGTCCCTGGGCTTCCCGCCATCCTGGCGATCTCCGCGGGCAGGAGCCACTCGCTGGCACTCGGCGTGGACGGCACGGTCTGGGCCTGGGGGCAGAACAGCTTCGGCCAGCTCGGTGATGGAACGACGACTCGCCGCCTGAGTCCCGTGTCCGTGGCCATTCCGGGAGGAGCCGTGGCCATCGCGGGAGGACTGACCCACTCGCTGGCCATCGCCGCTGATGGCAGCGTCTACGCGTGGGGCACCAACACCTATGGCCAGCTTGGCGATGGGACGACGAGCACCCGGCTGACGCCCGGCCGCATCAACCTGCCCGTCAGTGCCGTGGCCGTCTCGGCGGGGTGGTACCACTCGATGGCCCTGGGGGCGAACGGAACCGTGTGGACGTGGGGCCGCAACCTCAATGGGCAGATCGGCAATGGGAGCGCCTCGAGCGTCAATCAGCTCACGCCGTACTCGGTGAATCTGGTGCTCCCAGCCACCGCCATTGCCGCCGGAGCCACCCACTCGTTGGCGCTGCTCTCCAACCAGAGCGCGGTGGGGTGGGGACAGAACACCAATGGGCAGCTGGGCAACGGGACGACCGCCACGGCGCAGAGCACGCCCGTGGCGGTGGCTCTCACGGGGGCGGTGAAGTCCATCGCCACGGGAGGCAACTTCTCGCTGGCCATCGACTCCACGGGGGCCGCCTGGTCCTGGGGACAGAACACCTTGGGCCAGCTCGGTGACGGGACGACGACTCAGCGCACCAGCCCTGTGCGAGTGCAGGGGTTGGGTGATGCGCTCGCGGTCTCCGCGGGACTCTTCCACGCTCTGGCGCTGCGCCCCGGCTGCCCGTTCTGGGCCTGGGGGCAGAATACCTCGGGCCAGTTGGGTGACGGCACACTCGCCAATCAGCTCACGCTGACTCAGACGCAACTGCTGAACATCTACTTCTACGATCTCGAGGGCGATGGCTATGGCGCCGAGCTGCTTCCTCCCGAGGAAGGCTGCCAGCCCCCAAGCGTCGAGTACGTGGAGAATGGCTTGGACTGCGATGACTTCGATCCCGCGATCCACCCCGGGGCCGCCGAGGTGTGCGACGGCCTGGATAACGACTGTGACGGGGTGTCGGATGAGGGGAACACCTCCTTCTACCGAGATGCGGATGGGGATGGCTATGGCAACCCGGCTGACGTGGTACAGACGTGCGCGCAGCCTTCGGGGTACGTGTCGAACTCCAGCGACTGCAACGACAACAACTCCAGTGCGCATCCCGGGGGCACCGAGGTTTGCGATGGGGTGGACAATAACTGCAATGGCTCCATTGACGAGGGAATCCCCCTGAACACCTTCTACCGTGACGCGGATGGGGACGGTCGGGGCAATCCTTCCGTGAGCACCCAGGCCTGCCTGGCGCCCGCGGGCTATGTGTCCAACTCCAGCGACTGCAACGATGCTGACGCCACCCTGCCTCGCAGTTTCTACATGGATCGAGATGGGGATGGGTACGGCGACCCTGCTTCCTTTGGCTCCGCTCCTTTTGGATGCGCCCCGCCCGCAGGCTACGTGGCCAACAACAGCGATTGCAAAGACGTCAACGCCAGCGTGCACCCCGGAGCTCCCGAGGTATGCAATGGAATGGACGACAACTGCAATCAGATCATCGACGAAGGCTTGAGCAGCAACACCTACTACTATGACGGGGATGGGGACGGTCGGGGCAATCCTTCCGCAAGCACCCAGGCGTGCTCGGCGCCGATAGGCTATGTGTCCAACTCCAGCGATTGCAACGATGCCGACGCCAGTCTGCCTCGCAATTTCTCCATGGATCGAGATGGGGATGGGTACGGCGACCCTGCTTCTTTTGGCGCCCCCCCCTTTGGATGCACTCCGCCCGCGGGCTACGCCGCCAATTCCAGTGACTGCAACGATCTCAACGCCAGCGCGCATCCTGGCGCCGCTGAGGTTTGTGATGGGGTGGATAACAACTGCAACGGGTCCGTTGATGAAGGCTTCAGCATGAACACCTTCTACCGTGACGCGGATGCGGATGGTCGGGGCAATCCTTCCGTGAGCACCCAAGCCTGTCTGGCGCCTGCGGGCTATGTGTCGAACTCCAGCGACTGCAACGATGCCGACGCCAGTCTGCCTCGCAGTTTCTACATGGATCGAGATGGGGATGGGTACGGCGACCCTGCTTCTTTTGGCGCCAATCCTTTTGGATGCGCCCCGCCCGCAGGCTACGTGGCCAACAACAGCGACTGCAAAGACATCAACGCCAGCGTGCACCCCGGAGCTCCCGAGGTATGCAATGGAATGGACGACAACTGCAACGGCTTCGTTGACGACGGGATCGCCTGCGCTCATTGATTGAGACATGAGCCGCTGCAGGTGGGGGCCAGAAGATGCCTCCTGTCACCGCCCGGGGGGAATTCACCCCCCCGATGCCGGGAGTAGGATGAGCTGGGCGCTCTCCCGGGCGACTACCTTCAGGGAGTCCTGAGCTTTCATGAGCGTTGAGCCCCGAGTGCTGCTCCACGACTTCGCCTGCTGGAGCTCAACGGCCCCCGCGAGCACGAACAGGGACGTGCCCGACGGGATGGAGAGCGCTTCATTCCCGGCCAGCTCCCGGTGTTCACCCTGGCGAAGCCACGCCAGCCGCTCCTTCCGGGAGAGGGGCGCATAGAGAGTGCTCTCGCGGGCCAGATCATCGAAGCGCCGCTCCGCGAAGGTTCGCCACACCTCCTGCCGCACCGAGGCGTAGGCCTCCAGCACCGGCACCAGCGCCGCGCGCGGGATGCGGACCACCGTTGAGACGGTGGCGGTGCGGATGGAAGCGGAGCGGCGCTCGCCGGAGAGGATCGAGATCTCTCCGAACACAGCCCCGCTGCCCAGCACATCCACCACTTTGTCCTCGGGGCCCTCGCGGAGCACGTAGGCCGCGCCGCGCGCCAGCAGGTACAGCTCATCATTCGAATCTCCCTGGCGGAAGACGTACTGTCCGGCGGGAATGACGAGCTGCTCGGCCTGTTCGGCCAGGGCCTTGAGCGCCCGCGTGCCGAGGTGGGAGAGCAGAGGCGCGGTACGCAGCAGCCGTATCACCTCGGCGCGCCACAGCCGCGAGGTCCCCGGCAGCCGCCGCGCGAGGCTCCGGAGGGTCTCCGTCGGCTGGCGCAGCTTGCGTTGGCCCACGGCGAGCGCCAGCCGCATCACATTGGCCGCGCTCAGGGGCACCATCGTCAACAGCCCATGGCCCTCGGCGTAGCCCGGGTTGGTGTCCAGGAAGAAGTGGGCCGCGGGCTTGCCGCACCGCCGCCAATGGTCACGCTCCTCCACCGTCTCGCGCGTCTTCCAACCCACCCGCCGCACCAGCGGCCGCTCCGGATCCACTCTCTCCAGGCCGAACTCACCGGCCAGCTTCTCCATGAAAGCCTGCAGCTCCGGCGGAGTGCTCTGCCCGCGCTGGGGCCAAATGGTGCCAAAGTGGTGGGCCAGCAGGGTGTAGCTGGACGGATGAACCAACGAACCCAGGTAGTACGCCTTGCGACCCGGGTTGCGGAGCATGTAGCCCAGAAGCCGCTTCAACCCGAAGCGCACGGTGATGCTGCAGCCCCGGTAGGCGCGCAGCGAGCCTGCCTCCGCGCGGAACACTGCGCAGGGTTGACCGGCCAGCTGCCGCTCGAAGACATGCAGGGCGAAGTACCCGACAATCGCTCCCGCCTCGTTGCGGTGGACCTGGATCCAGGTGTGCTCCGCCTTCGACTCGACGACGTATTGGGAGAAGGCCTCCTTCTCCACGCCGTCGAAGATCTGCTGGTGGACCGCGTAGAGCGCCTCGGTGAGCTGGCGGCGTTGCTCGGCGGAGAGGGCGTGGGGATTGATGACTTCGGTGCGGGTGATGCGGGGCATGCGGACTGTTCCTCGGAGCTGGGGCTGGGGCTGGGGGGGCCTGCCAGACACCCGGTAGACTGTCCGAGATGGTCGTCCCGTGCGGTGAAGCGCCTCACTCCGCCCGAGTGAAGGGCTTCACGTCCGCTGCTCCCCTCTCTGCGGTGACACAAGAGCAGGTGCGCTAGGCTTACCGCTATGGCCGCCACCCTCACGAGCGATGTCGAGATACACGAGCTGCGTGCCCAGCTCCAAGCCACGGCCTGGCGCCACATCGTAGTCCTCACTGGCGCGGGCATCTCCGTGGCCTCGGGGCTCCCCACATACCGGGGGCCCGGCGGGCTGTGGACCCGCCCTGACATCGAGGAAGTCCCCGACGCGGCCATGTTGGCCCGCGATCCCGCTCGTATCTGGACCCTCTTCGGGCCTCTGCGTGGCTCCATCCTCACGGCAGCCCCCAATCCGGCCCACCTCGCGCTGGCGGACTGGGAGGCCCGGAGCCCGGAGACCACCTCCTTCACCCTCCTGACGCAGAACGTGGATGGGCTTCACGGCCGCGCGGGAAGCCGCAATATCGTCGAGCTCCACGGCGCTTTGCTCCGCACGCGCTGCTGCAACCCCGCCTGTACCCTGTCTCCCTTCGAGGACACCGCCGAGCACCCAGCACCCCCGTTGTGCACGGTGTGTGGCCAACCCTTGCGCCCCGACATCACCTTGTTCGACGAGCCACTGCCCGTGGATGCTGAGTGGGCCGCCAAGAAGGCTCTGCGCGAGTGCGAGCTCTTCCTCGCCATCGGTACCTCCGGCACGGTGGCTCCCGCGTCCAACTTCGTCCGCGGCGCGAAGTACGCGGGGGCCCGGACGCTCTTGGTCAACCTCACCCCGATGCAGCCCCGCCACCCGGACTTCGACATCGAGGTGCTGGGCCGCGCCGAGCGCGTTCTGCCGCTCCTGCTCGGCGCAGCCTCCTGAAGGGAGGACTCTGGCTTGGCCAGGGCATGTGCGAGCCTGGCTCCTGCGCAAGCGCCACATCAGGCTGCGGGGTGTTGAGACTCACGACAGCCAAGAGACCGACTTGCCGCTTGCGGTGGGGTCGGCGATCAGCCACATACAGAGTTCCATGCTTTTCGCCATCACGCTCGTCAGCTTCGAGCCAGACGCTCTCGCCGCTGGGACCTCTGCGGTCGCAGGCTTGGGCCTCCCCATCAAGGAAACCGCTCGACTGGGTCCCCAGGCAGTGGACCTCCTCATCGAGGCCACCGATCGCGCCGCCCTGCGTGCCGCGGCCGAAGGGGCGCTCGCTGGCCTGCCGGTCGATGTCTGCGTCCAGCCGGCCGAGGGGCGGAAGAAGCGCCTGCTGGTCGCCGATATGGACTCCACCATCATCGGCTGCGAGTGCATCGACGAACTGGCCGACTACGCCGGCGTCAAGGCCGAGATCGCCGAGATCACCGAGCGGGCCATGCGGGGGGAACTCGCCTTCGAGGGTGCCCTGGTCGAGCGGGTCCGCAAGCTGAAGGGGCTGCACCGTTCGGCCCTGCAGACCTGTTTCGACGAGCGGGTGCGGCTGAATCCCGGCGCCAAGACCCTGGTGAAGACCATGGCCGCCCATGGCGCGCGCTGCGTGCTCGTCAGCGGAGGCTTCACCTTCTTCTCCGACCGCGTGGCCTTGGCCGCCGGCTTTCACGACAGCCGGGCCAACGTTCTGCTGGAGGAGGGCGAAGTCCTGTCCGGCGCGGTGGGCGAGCCGATCCTGGGCCGCGAAGCCAAACTGGCTACGCTTCAGAGAGAAGCGGCGGCTCTTGGCATCACTCCCGAACAAACCCTCGCCGTCGGCGACGGAGCCAACGATCTGGCCATGATCGAGGCGGCAGGTCTCGGCGTCGCCTATCGCGCCAAGCCGGTGGTGGCGGCCCAGGCTCGCGCGCGGGTGGACCATTTCGATCTCACCGCCATGCTCTACTTCCAGGGCTACCGCGCCGAGGAGTTCGCCAGCTGATGTCCTTCCCGCGCCGCATCAACGCCGTCGTCTTCGACATGGATGGCCTGCTGGTCGACACCGAGACGGTCTACGCCGCGGCCCTGGAGCGGGCCGGACGGGAGTTCGGTGTGGTCGTCGATCGCGAGGTCTATTGCTCCATGATCGGCCACACCCAGGTGGTGTCCACCCAGATCCTGCTCGACCGCTATGGCAGCGACTTCCCGACCGACGCCTACTGGGCGCGCGCCTGGAGCGAGATCGAGGACATGCTGCAGGTGCAACTGCAGCTGAAGGCCGGCGTCGTCGAGTTGCTCGACTACCTCGACGAATTGAGCCTCCCGCGAGCCATCGCCACCTCCGCAAGCCCCATCCAGGTGGACGGCTATCTCGGCCGGCTGGGCATTCGTAAGCGCTTCCATGCCGTGGTGACGGGGCCGGAGGTCGCCAACAAGAAGCCGCATCCGGAGCCGTATCTGACCGCCGCCGCGCGGCTGGGCGCCGATCCTCTGCACTGCCTGGCGCTGGAGGACAGCCACGCCGGCGTCTCCGCGGCGCATGGGGCGGGGATGATGACGGTGATGGTGCCTGACCTGCTCGCTCCCAACGAGGACGCCCGCGCGAAGTGCGTCCACATCGCCGAGAGCCTGCATCACGTGCTGGCGCTGCTCAAACGAGCCGCCTGATATCGCCAGTCGGCTGGTTGCCGTATTGAACCCAACGAACTCCCCGCGGGTTTTATCGCCCGCGGGAGGGGAGCTTGTACTGCCTGAGCTTGGTTGTGAAGGTGCGCAGCGGCATACCGATGAGCTGCGCGGCACGCGTCTGCACTCCGCCGGTGGCCTCCAGCGCCTCCGACATGCGCTGACGCTCCAACTCACGCACCTCCTCGGCCAGGAGGCGAAAGGAACGAGCAGACTCCGCGGGAGACTCTCCGGGGTGTTGCCCTTCCACAACGGCCTGGAGCGCAGTGGGCTCCGGGGCGGGAGGCGTGGGCGGGCCCAGGGAGGCGGGGAGGTGCGAGGGCTCGATGATGGTTCCCCGGGCTGTGACTGCCGCATACTCCATGACGCTCTTCAACTCGCGGACATTGCCAGGCCAGGAATGAGCCGCCAGCACCCCCATGGCGGCAGCGGAGAGTTGAAGGAGCGGACGGCCCGCCTGCGAACACGCCTCCGCTAGGAACGCTTGTGCCAGCAAGGGCAGCTCGCGCGCCCTCTCTCTCAGCGGCGGGAGGATCACCACCGCCGTGGACAGGCGGTAGAACAGATCCTGCCGGAAGCGGCCTGCCTTCACCTCGTCCGCCAGCACCCGGTGGGTGGCAGCCACGATGCGGAGGTCCACCTCGTGCTCACGCGAGCTCCCCAGCCGGGTGATACGCTTTTGATCCAGCGCACGCAGCAGCTTGGCCTGCACGGCCAGCGAGAGCTCGGCCACTTCGTCCAGGAAGAGGGTGCCGCCGCTGGCCTGCTCGAACAACCCCTCGCGTGATTTGTCCGCGCCAGAGAAGGCGCCACGCTCGTAGCCAAAGAGCTCGCTCTCCACGAGGTTTTCAGGCAGGGCGGCACAGTTGAGCGCCAGGAAGCGCTTGCCCGCGCGTGGCGACCAATGGTGGACGGCCCAGGCCGCGTTCTCCTTGCCCGCGCCCGTCTCGCCGTGGATGAGGACGGGGAGGGGACTGGGGGCCAGGCGCCGCAACAGCTCGAAGAGCCCCACCATGGAGGGATCGGCCACGAGTACGGCCCGCCCGCCCAGCGGTAGGCGGTAGAGCGAGGGGCCGCTGACCTGCAGGCCCCCGCCAGGCGCCGCCAACGCCGCAGCCCGCGCGGCAGCCAGGAGCGCGTCGGCGTCAAGCCCATCCTGGGGTGCGGAGGCCAGGCCGGCCCGCACCTCAGGCACTCTCAGGCGGAGCGTCTCCAGGAGCTGTTGAGCGGCAGCCTTGGCTTCCTCCTCCTCCAGTTCAGGCATCACCACGATCAGCGAGCTCCCCACCTGGCCCGTCAGATCCATCAGCCGTAAACCCTGGCCGGCTTCTCGCACCAGTTCGACCATGGGGATACTGCAGGCGCCAAGTTCCAATGCGATGACGCTCAGCACGCGCTCATAGCTCAGCACGCGCTCGATTTCCTCGGCCAGCCGCCCCCGCAGGGCAGTGGCGTCCAGCGAAGGGCGCAGGGGCAGGATTCTATCCCCACAATGGAAGACAAGCGTGACATGGCCGAGCGTCACCACGTCACCGCTCCGGAGCGGCTGTGCCCCAACGATCCGCTCACCGTTGAGCCGGACGCCGTTATGGCTCTCCAGGTCTTCGATGCGGACCCCTCCTTCTTCCACGAGCACCCGCGCATGCTGGCGGCTCACCGAGGGGTCCTCTACACGGATATCCGCCGTGGCCAACCTGCCCACCAGTAGGGTGCCGCTGCGGGGCAGCGAACACAGCGCGGAGGAGCCACCGTCCAGAACGAGCAGGTACCGTCGCCCCGCCGCCACGGGAGATGCTTTGGGGACAGAGCGCCGGGCATCCTCGGTCGTCATCGTGTCGGGGGGCAACATGCCGGGAGGATGCCCTCATCGCGGAAGTGCAGGCAAGCAGCCTTGCCCCAGGATGTATGGGAACAGACTGAACCCAAGGCGGTTGTTGCTCAGCCACGGCAATCATCGCCTAGCGCTACGCCATGATTGCCTACCTGGTCACGGGAACTCCTTCGCCTGGCCCGGACTGAAGCACTGGCATGTCCCTTGCTCAGCACTCGCCTCGCAACACGTAGGCATCCAGAAAGCGAGAGACACCCTTGAGAGACGAACTGAATTGCCGCACTGCCATAACGCTGATGACGCTGGTGATCAGTTGTTGGGCCACCGTGGCGGCCGCAAATGAGGGACATGGAAATTGCTCGCCGTGCCAGGAACCCAACGGCAGGGGAATCTATATCAACAGGGAGGCTGACTACTGCGTCCAAGACAAAGAAAAACGCCGATTCTGCCCGGAAGCGTTTGTCCAGACGCATGACGGTGTCGAACTCAAAGGGCGGCGCTTTCCTGCGTCGGCGAATCCCGCGGAAGAATACGTGGAGAGTTATAAACTCTCTGCGACCTTCGAGCTCGGTCCCAACCAAGGAGCGACTCCGGTGATCCTGACTCGCGTCACAACGGGGCCCAGGCTTTCCTTTCGTTTTAGGTCCAGCAACGGCATGGGCGAAGCAAGTGGGGCGAATCTGCACAAGTTGCGCATCTCTATCAACGAGAAAGTGTTTCCTCTGAGTGCGGCCCTCACCTTCGTGGAGCACGAGGTGGCATTGCCCGGGAAACACGGCCGGTCCTATTGGTATGAGGGCAAATGGGATTCGAAGGAATACTGCTCGGACAAGAACAGGCTGTTCTTGCTCCCCGGCAAATCAGTCGATGCCCAGAGGGGGAGGGTCACCAACGCCGGAACTGGAACAGTTACCCTGGCCTGCCAAACTGGAGCCATCGCCAAATGCATGGACTGGGGTTACAACCCCAGTGCGATCTCCTTCGCGGACGATGTCGAGAATCAGCTCCTCGGCGCATGCATCCAGGCAAAGCGTGCTGCCTACTTCGCCAGGTTCGGCGATTTCGAGAGCTATACGGTAGACGGGAAAAAGCTCAACATCAAAGACCGCGAAGGTGTCTTGACGGCGAACCCCCGTCCATTGGAAGCAGTCTGGACAGAAGACGGCGCACTGTGTTTCAACCGCGATCTACACCGTGCGATCGAGGTTGATATACCCAAACCCCCGCAAGAGCCGCTGGAATGCGGCGATGAGTTCAACAGATGGTTTGGGAAGGGGGGGATCCTCGCTACAGGGCAGTATCCGCAGAAATGAAGAGGGCTCACGGCTTCGTTGAGGGAGATGCTTCGAGAGCCCTGCTCAGTTCCTCCACCTTGCTCATCGGTTCTGCATACTCACGCCGGAGCAGGGGGTTGATCTCGATGGCCCGGGCGAATGAGAAGCGGGCCTGAAGCACCGCGTCGCGGCGCTCCGTCGCCTCCCGCGCCATCCGCGTCCGGGCCAGCAGCAGCCCTCCGCGGATGGCGTGGGCGTGCGCTAGGCTCGGATCGAGTTTGAGAGCCAACTCCACCTGCGCCAGTCCCTCGCCAAGCGAAGTACGCGCCCTGTCAGGCGGCGAGGCCTGCGCAAGCCGCCAGTGCACCCGCGCCAGCTCCTGGTGGGCTTCGGCGGAGGGCTGCAGCTTCACGGCGGAGCGTGCCTTGTCTGCAGCCTGTTGGAGGAATGGCAGGCCTGACCTGCCCTGGCGCTCCTCCCATTCCGCCGCCACCAGCTCCATCCGTGCTCCCGTGACCCAGCAATCAGCCCAATTGGGAGCATACTGATAGGCGCTCTTCAAAGCCTGACGCCCTGCCTCGAGCGCGGCACTGGGATCGCGGCCTGCCCGCATTTCCTGGACTGCCATGAGAAGGTGGGCCTGCGCACGGAAGAGATGGCTGGGTCCGAAATTGGCTCTGAGGTTCAGTGCGCGCTCCACGTACTGAAGCGCCTGCTCCAGGGAGGGTCGCGGGTCCCCGCCAGAATCGATCAGGTACCGCGCCTGGATCAGGTACGTCATGGCCATGTTGTTCACGGGCGGGAAGTAGCCCTTGTCGAGGGTGAGGCTCTGCTCACCGGCCTGGAGCGCCTTGCGCACCTCGACCTCGGGGTTGAGCCCACGCTCCAGGCCGTACTCCGCCATCGCATTGCACAGGAGAATCAAGTTCGCGTATGCATTGAGATAGCTCGGATCGAACCGCAGGGCCTGCTCGAAGCGGCGAATCGCCTCCGCATAGTCCTCGCGCGGATCCTGGCCATGACTCCGCAGGAAATCCCCCTGAGAGAGGTGCACCAGTGCCAGGTCATTGAGTCCCCAGGGATAGGCAGGCTGGATTTCGAGCGCCTGGGTGAGCTTCGCACGGGCCTCGGCCCACGCTGGGCGAGGATCCCTCTGGTTCTGATCCTCGTAAAGGGCCAGCGTGTGGTACCCGATCCCCAGCGCGTCGTAGGCGTAGACATCCCGCGGATTCAGTTCCACGGCGCGTGAGCCGATCTCGATCCACTCCCGAAGAAGAGGTTCCAGCGCCGGATGGAGACGACTGCCGTCGTTGCTCAGCCACCGATACCGCCGCCACAAGGCATAGGCCTTCTGGGTGTATGCCGCCGAGCGCAGTGGGGCTGCCTGTATCTCCTTGCCGCTGGCCGCCAACACTCGTTCCAGGGCCTCCTCAGGCGATCTTCCCTGGTGCCGATCCACCTCCGCGGATTGCAGCCACACCGCCGCGAGCGCTTCGTAGTTCCCCGCGTCGCTCTGCCCGCGCTCGATGGCCTGCTCATATAGGCTGCTCGCCTGTTGAAGGCTGGCCCGCGCCGCGTCACGATCGCCGTGCTCCAGTTGCTCGACGGCCCGGGCATAGGCCACGTCCCCGGCGAGCTTCCGCGCCTCATACATCCACGGCGCTGCCTGGGTGGCCTGTGCCGCCGCCCGCGCCGCCCCGTCATAGTCCAGCCGGTAGAAGGCAATGAGCCCTTCGAGGTAGAGGGGAGACTCCAGCTTCAGCCCCCGGCTGCGTTCGAGCGACTGGAGCGCCGGTTCCAGGTACTGCTTCTGGAGTTCCTGCTGCCGTCTGGCCACCCAGCTTGGGTTGCCGCTGCGCCGTGCATCCTCCAGGCTCCGACGGTACAGCTCGCCGAGCACCCGGCCATGGGCGTAGTGCACCTGGGGGGAATCCAGACCTTTTTCCCGCGCGCGCGTCAGCTCCTCGTTCGCCTTCTCGAACTCCTGCAGCATCAGGTGGCCGCGCCCCAGAGCGTAGTGAATAACGCCTTCACCATAGGCTCCCAGATCATGCGCCTGTGCCGCGATTCCCGACATGCGCTCGCGGACGAGCTGCTGCTCTGCCTGAGGGTCGTGAAGCGGAAGCACATAGGACATCCGCAGGAACCACTCGATCTCCTTGACCTGCTGTCCGATGTCCTCGGCCAGTCGCGCACGCTCCTCGGACTGCCGCTGGGTATGCCGCGCCTCCAGCCAGGACTGTACGCCCCAGGTCGCGAGGACCAGGATGCTGGCCAGCGAGATCCCCGAGACGGTCACCAGGGCCCGATGCTTCCGCGCATACCGCCGCAGCCGGTATTGCAGGCTCGGACGCCGACCCAGGATCGGATCTCCGTCCATATAGCGTCCGAGATCCTCGGCCAGGGCCCGGGCGGACGCATAGCGCTGGTCCGGATCCTTGCTCAGGCACTTGAGGACGATGATCTCCAGATCGCTGTCGAGGTGAGGCACTCTCGCCCGCGGAGGCAGCGGCTCCTCATGAAGCACCTTCCCCAGGAGCCCCACGAGCGTGTCGTCTGTGAATGGCGCTACTCCCGTGAGCAGCTCGTAGAGCGTCGCCCCCAAGCTGTAGACGTCCGAGCGGCGATCGATGTTTCGCAAATCGCCGCGGGCCTGCTCCGGAGCCATATACGACGGCGTCCCCATCAGCGCACCCGTCTCGGTGAGCCCATGTCCCTGGGTGGCTTCGTAGGCCAGGCCAAAATCCATCACGACGGGAGACAGGCGCCCATCCTCGTTCCGCCCGACCATGATGTTGGAGGGCTTGAGATCCCGGTGGATGACGCCGAGCCGGTGCGCCTCGTGTACGGCCGCGGCGACCTCTCTCATGACCTGCACTCGCTCAGGCAGTGACATGCCCGCGGCCAGCTGATCGAGCCGCTGACCTGCAACGAGCTGCATGGCGATGAAGGCCTTCCCGCCCACCTCACCGGTCTCATAGACCTTGCAGACGTTCGGGTGGTCGATGCGTGCCTGCGCCCGAGCCTCTCGGAGGAAGCGCATGGCCCGGTCCGGATCCGCCCCCCGGATGAACTTGAGCGCGACCAGACGATCCAGGCGCCGATCACGCGCCTTGTAGACCTCCCCCATGCCACCCCGGCCCAGCAATTCCAGCAACTCGTAGCGCTCCGAGCCAACTCCCGAGGCCACAGCCTTCTCCTCCACGGAAGCATGGGGAGCAGCCTGGGGCCCGAGGGTCAACGTGGGATTCCCGAGGGCGCCAGCATCGTCGGGGCCTCGGGCCGGACCGAGGCGAGGCTTGTCATCGTCGGGGCCTGCCATGGCGCCATACTATCTCAGCGCCAGCATGTCCTCTCGAGAGCAGGCACTTCGCGCGATGACCTTGCAACACTGCTCAAACACTGCTCTGCCCTGGGTACGAGCGCAATGGAGCAAAGCAAACAAGGGTCGCGATCCCTGGCGATGGCCAGGAACCGCGACCCGCTGTCAGGTGCCCCCTTCGAACCGGTTCAGGCGATGCCTGGAGTCGGTGCAGACCTTCCCTACGGATAGACCTGCTTGTTGAGGACTCCCGCCGGGGAATTGGATTGACCGCTGTGAGTGTTCAGGAGATCCGTCAGGTTGGCATCGAACGTGTAGATGTGAGTCTTCACAAGCGTGGTACCCGCGGGCTTCGGCACACCAGGCGCCTTGAAATAGAGGAACGCGGTCTTCTGGGCGCCATGCGCATTCACAGTCAGTGCGCTCGAGAGTACGCTGGACTGCCACGGCCCTGCGGGGGACTTGCTGATCAGCGCTCCATTCTGAGACTCGATCTGCAAGAAGACTCCAGTCATGTTGAGATGACCGTTGTTGGCGATGTTGACCCGGAACTTCCAGATCTCATTGACGTTGACCGCTCCCGCCGAGCCCTGCTCCACAGCCTCATCGACGATGCTCAGGGACACGGAGTTTGCGGGGTAGCTGCTCACTGCGATTTTGAATTCATCGAGAAACGCCATTGCTTGCTCCTTGTTGGGTGATGCGACGCCTCAAAGAGCAATGGTCGTGCCACGAGACTCTCCCCCCCGGCCCAGGGGGCCAGATGCATTTCGCCAGCAAACTGCGCAGGAATTGTTCAGCCTTGCCTGGAGAGGCTGAGCAATAACGGCTCAGCCAGGCAATCATTGCCTGACTCTGCGTCATCGCCCGCGAGAGGACGACTTGTATTGCCTGAGCTTGAAGGTGGATCCAGGAGCCTGCCAGGCGGGCTTGGGCTCGGACTGCTTGGTTCACCAGCAGGTGGAGCTCGGAGCGCCATGGGGGGCCTCCGAGCTCCGAGCAATCGAGTCTCCGACCGCTACTGGACCTTCACCGTGTACGCGCCCGTGGCCGAAGCGGCCTGCACCCGGACGAAGTGCACCCCTCCCGCCGCGGTGCTGGTGAAGGAACGTGGGCTCGAGCCGCTGGAGATCGTCGTCGTCATGTCCGGGGCGTACACCGTGATAGTCGTCGAGATGCCCGTGGTGGTCACCGTGTAGGACGTGCTGGCCGCGAGCGACACCGCGAAGAAATCCGCATCCCCAGAGATCTCGATGGTGCCCGCCAGAGCGGTCCCCAGGGTGAGCGTGGTGGCCCCCGTGAACGTGTCCGAGTGATCATCCACTCCGCGATCGTTCAGCCGGAACGAGTATGCGCCAGATCCAGAGCCTGCGTAGACCCTCACGTAGTAGGTGCCCGCAGTGGGGAACTTGCGAGTGACCTGCGCGCTGTTGCTGGAGCTCGTGTCCGAGGTGAGCAGCGTGCCAGCCGCGTTATACAGGCCCAGGTTACAGTCGAAGTTCGAAGTGGTGCAGAAGAAGTCGAAGGCCTGTCCCGCCACGGCTGTGAAGGAGAACCAGTCCTCGTCGCTCGCCAGCTCGAGCAGTGCCGGCGTGGCCGTCGCGGACGGCACGATGGGGGCGGCCGTGGCCCGTGTGTCCCCATAGTCATCGAGCCCGAGATCCTGGAGCTGGAACCTGTAGCTGAAGTTGGAGCTCTCCCAGGTATACACGGTGGCAACCAGGTAGTAGGTACCTGGCGTCGCCACCTCGTAGCGCACCGTCGCGGAGGAAGAGGTGGAGGTGCTCGATGCGAGCGTCGTTCCCGCCGCATCCCTCAGGTATGCGTTGCAGTCCAACGACGACGAGGCCGGGACACAGGTGAACTGGTAGATGTGGCCTGCCTCCGCCGTGAACGAGAACACATCGGTGTCCCCCGGTATCTCGAAGTTCGCCAACGTGGAGGTCGTCGAAGGCACGATCGGCGTGGCCGTGGCCTGCGTGTCCCCGTGGTCATCCACGCCCTGGTCCTTGAGCTGGTACGTGTAGCCGCCGACCACCGTGGTCGAGCCATCCCCGAACTTCAGCCGGACGTAGTACGTGCCCGCAGCCCCGATTTCGTAGAGGATCTTCGCGGAGAAGGACGAAGTCACGTCCTGGCGGAGCACCGTCCCGGAGGAGTCCGCCAGGAAGAGATCGCAGTCGCCCGCGGCCGCCGTGCACGAGAACTCGTAGATGTGGCCCGCGGTGGCGCTGAACGAGAACACGTCGTAGTCCCCCTTGGTCTCGATCAGGCCAGTGGCGCCGCTGGCCATCACGGAGATGGGGGTAGCGGTGGCATCCGTATCTCCATGGTCATCCACGCCCTGGTCCTTGAGCTGGTACGTGTAGCCGCCGACCACCGTGGTCGAGGCATCCCCGAACCACAGCCGGACGTAGTACGTGCCCGCAGCCCCGACTTCGTAGAGGATCTTCGCGGAGAAGGATGAAGTCACGTCCTGGCGGAGCACCGTCCCGGAGGAGTCCACCAGGGCGAGATCGCAGTCGCCCGCGGCCGCCGTGCACGAGAACTCGTAGATGTGGCCCGCGGTGGCGCTGAACGAGAACACATCGTAGTCCCCCTTGGTCTCGATCAGGCCGGTGGCGCCGCTGGCCATCACCGAGATGGGAGTAGCGGTGGCCTCCGTGTCTCCGTGGTCATCCACACCCAGGTCCCTGAGCTGGTACGTGTAGCCGCCGATCACCGTGCTCGAGGCCGCCCCGAACTTCAGTCGGACGTAGTACGTGCCCGCGGCTCCGACCTCGTAGAGGATCTTCGCGGAGAAAGACGAAGTCACGTCCTGGCGGAGCACCGTCCCGGAGGAGTCCGCCAGGAAGAGATCGCAGTCGCCCGCGGCCGCCGTGCAGGTGAACTCGTAGATGTGGCCCGCGGTGGCGCTGAACGAGAAAACATCGGTGTCCCCTGCGATCTCGATCTTGCCGGTGGCGCCGCTGGCCATCACCGAGATGGGCGTAGCGGTGGCATCCGTGTTTCCGTGGTCATCCACACCCAGGTCCTGAAGCCGGTAGCCGTAGGTTCCCGTGGCGCTGGCGGCGTTGCCCCCCTTCACTCGGACGTAATAGGTGCCCGCAGTGATGAGCTGGCGGCGCACGACTGCCGAGGTATTGGAGGAGTGGTCCGCCGTCAGCACCGTCCCCGTCGCGTCGAGCAGCTCCACGTCGCAGTCGATGGTCGTGGCGGTGCACGAGAACTCGTACAGGTGCTCGGCCGTGGCTGAGAAGGAGAACACGTCCACATCGCCCGAGAGCTCCAGAGTGCCCGTCGCCACGGGCGCTCCGGCCGTGAGGGCGGTGGCGTTGGCCAGGTCATCCCCGTGGTCATCCACCCCGAGGTCCTCCAGCGAGTAGGTGTATGCCCCCGTCGCCGAGCCATCGGTCTGCACCCGGAAGAAGTACGCGCCGCCCGTGTTGAACTCGTAGGTGATGACGGCGGGTGTCTCGGGGCCGGTGGCGCTCACGAGAATGGCACCCGTGGAGTCGAGTAGCTCGACATCGCAGTCCAGGACGCTGCTGCCGCAGGTGAAGCGGTAGATGTGCCCGGCGGTCGCCGTGAAGCTGAAGACATCCACATCTCCCATCTGCTCCAGCGAGCCATTGGAGACGCCTCCCCCCGCGTTGATGGGAGTCGCGGTGTCGATCGTGTCACCGTGGTTGTCGACGCCCAGATCCTCCAGGCGATACGTGTAGCTGCCCACCGCTCCCAAGGAGATCCGGAAGTAGTACGTCCCCGCCTGGGTGTACTCGTAGACGATATAGCCCGTGCCCCCGTTGTTGTCGGTCGCCAGCACGTTGCCCCCCACATCGGAGAGGCTCACCTGGCAATCCACCGCTCCGCCGCTCGGGTTGCAGGTGAAGGCGTAGATATGGCCGGCCTGCGCCTGGAACGTGAAGATGTCTATGTCATCCGGTTGCTCGGAGCCACCCGACGCCGGCGGCCCGTCGATGACCACGGGCGACGCCTCCGGAGGAGCATCCCCATGATCGTCCACCCCGAGATCCGTGACCGTGAAGGTGTAGCTGGCGCGCAGCTTCCCCGTAGGCTCCTGAATGCGCAGGTAGTAATCCCCCGCGCTGGTGATGCGCGTGAGCAGCTTCGGCGCCACCTGCTCGCTGGAGACCCTCACCGTCGTCTGCTCCGGCGCGATGAGCTCCAGCCGAAGCGCGGCCGTGCTCGCGGCGCTCCACGCTGCCTCGAAGCGATAGCTGTGGCCTGCGGTGAGAGGCACCTTCACCACGTCGCGGTCCCCGTCGAACTGCAGGCTCCCAGACACCGGAGTCCCGTTCGGGGCCGTCAGCGCGGTGGCGAGCGCGGGCTCATCCGCGAAGTCATCCGCGCCCAGATCCGTGAGGGAGATGCGGTAGGTCCCGGTCTCGCCGCTGGAGAAGGCACGGATCCGGAAGAAGAGCGCGCCCGCTCCCGCCGCCTTGTGGACGAGCCGCGCCGTCGCCTGTCCGCTGTGGTCCGAGGCCAGCACCGTGGAGCCATCCTCCGCGTAGAGGTCCAGGTGCAGCCGCTCACCCGCGACTCCCGTCGCCACGGCCTCGTAGACATGCCCGGCGACGGCGGTGAGCTTGAACCAGTCCTCGTCAGCCGAGGGGCTCAGCGTGTGCTCCTCGTTCTGCGTCCCGCCGGCACCCACGGCGCGTGCAAGCGCGGGGCACTCATCGGGCTCGAAGGAGTCACCCGTGGAGTGCTGCCCCGAGCAGGTGACGGGCTGCTCAGGCCTGCACTCTTCCCCCTCTGGGACATAGCCACTCACGCACGAGCAGACCGGCTGGCCGTTCGAGACGCTGCAGTCCGTCTTGTTCGGAGTGGTGCAGGGGTTCGGCTCGCATGGATGGGGCGTGACGCAGACACCGTCCTCCTCTTGCTTTCCGGGGTCGCACGAACAGACAGCGCCGCCATTCACGCTGGAGCACTGCCCGCGACCCGGCTGCACACACGGGTTGGGCTCGCAGGGGTTGGGCGGAGGCTCGTTATCCTTGACGCAGGTGAGGCCATCCGCGTGGTAGCCGCGATCGCACTCGCAGGTGGCCTGCCCGTCGCTGGCCACACAGCGCCCGAGTCCACAGACGATCCCCTCGCACGGATCGGATACAGGGGGTTCTTCTCCAGGACAACCCGAGAGGGTCACCACGAAGAGCGATAGGGTGAGCGCCAGCAGGCGCGGCGAGAATTCTCGTTTCATAAGATGTAGGAACCTTGTTGAGATAAAAAGAAGCTGCCCGCCGCATGTCTGTCCCGGGAGACAAGGGAATGAACGACTCCCTCATGGGCAGACAGGCGGGGAGCGAGTCCGACGGCGGCGGGCGGGCTCGATTCAACGTCCCACGAAGAAAAGTACAGCAGGCGTTGAGGTCCCTCGGACCCTGGGGATTCCCCCAGGGCGCAGGCCCAACGCGCTGCGCGCCGCGCTTCTCACTCTCTCAACGAGAACGACGACATGAAAAGAGGCGTGGGGATCGCGCTGTGGATGGTGACGCTGGGAGGGGCTGCGTTCGCGGGCACCCCTGAGGCGCCATCTTCCTTGGACTCCCTCAAGGGCCAGTTCGGCTTCAACTGGTTCAACTCACCGAGCAAGGAGAAGTGCGTCGAGATCAAGGACAAGCTGCTGAAGGAGTTCCAGAAGAACTACACGTGCGATCTGAAGGAGATCGCCAACACCTCTTCCGGCAAGCCGGGGGTGGCCTGCACGCGGAAGGACGAGAAGAAGCAGTACCTCATCTTCAAGACCAAGGCCTTCTGCGAGGAAGAGCGAGAGACGCAGATGGCCAACTCCGAGGGGTGAGGCCCCGGGGCGCTGATCAACCCCAGGGACACGGGACGCATGCCGCGCTCAGCAACTCGTCGGCTGACAAATCCCCGCGCAATCATACGTGCAGTCGATGCGCGCATTACACGTGACGAGCCACGTGGCTTGCGGGTCGTTGCATGATCCGTTGACCGGCCCGACGCAGGACGTGCTCGCGAGCTGCTGCTCATAGTAGTAGCGACCACTATAGCAAGCTGCGGGCAGGCCCCTGCCGACAGTACACCACACAGAATAGTACTGGAATTGTCCGTAGGAGGTGTCGGTTATCCACATCGAATTGTGTAATCCGACCCTCCAATCGCAAGCCAGAGCAGACGTATCGCCCTGCTCCTGAGTCCCCTCTGCTGCTCCTGCCTGAGCCGCTTCAGCCTGAACCTCTTCAGCCTGCAGCTCCCCATCCATCGGCGCATTGCAGCCAAGAATCATGAACGCGCTGCACAGAGATGCCGCGAACAGCGAAAGCGACTTGCGGTTGATCACCAGAACCTCCATGGAATGCGCGGAGTCCTCTCCGCGTGAAGACAGACCATACTTCCATGCGGCCGCGGTAAGCCAGACAATATAGGGACGGAGCCAATCCCTTCCTGGATGGATAGTTCCGTCCACAGCAGCACGGGGTAGGGCATATGCCGAGCGGGACAGGGCCACCAACACTCGAGAGGCTCCAGGTTTGTGCCCCTGGAGCCTCTCGTCTTGCCGTATGACTCAGTGCGTGAGGGTGAACTGCTCGATGATCCGGGTGTTGTTGTCCAGGAACAACTCACGCTCGTCGTCGCCGCCGCCGCCCGAGTCGATGGTTGCGGCCAGATAGTAGGTGCCCGGCGGGACGAACGCCCAACCCTCTACCTCCAGCGTCTGGCACTGGCCAGGACCGAGGTCGCTCATGTACCCACGGCCCACGTTGAAGTCCGGCGAGCTGGAGTAGGGCGAGTAGGGGGTGATGATCTCATCCTTCGACAGGTACAAATCCACGCTGGGCGAGTCCGTCGCAGTGCCCTGATTGCACACCGTCACAGAAGTCGTGAAGGGCTCTTCCTCGTGAGCACTCGTGGGCCCCGTCGCGGCGGACACGATGAAGTCCGGCTTGCTGCCGATGCCAATCCGATTGCCTGCGAGCGAATTGTTGTCCAGGAGGACCTCGGCTGAATCGCGATAGTTACCCAAGGCCGCGACAGCACCCAGGTAGAAGCGCCCCTCCGGGGGATTCCACCACTCGATCGAGAGCGTTTGGCACTCGCCTGGGTTGAGGTAATTCGTGGACCCTTCGCCGAAGTAGTAATCCGGCGAGCTGTCATATTGAGTGTAAGGGGTGATGACGGTGTCGTCGGACAGATACACCTGCACGTGCGTTCCGCCAGGCCAATGCCCCTGGTTGCACACCGTCACCGAGGTAGTGAAGGCTTGATCCGGCAGCGCGCTGACCGGCCCTGTCACGGCGGACACCACGAAGTCGGGCACGTCGCCAATGCCGATGCGGTTCCCCACCCGTGTGTTGTTGTCCGACCGGAGCTCCTCAGGCCAGGACCCAGACTCATTCACCGAAGCGCCCACGTAGTGCGCGCCGAACCATAATGACGCGGCCCAACTGTTGATCGAGACCGTCCGGCACTCGCCTGGATCGATCGAGGGTATGTATTCGTAGCCCACGGTGTAATCCGGCGAGGGGGCGTCTGGCGCGCCTGGAGTGATGAGGGGGTCCAGGGACAGGTAGAGCCGGACGTCCGCGTCCGTCAAGTTCGGTGCCGTGCCCTGGTTGCACACCGTGACGGAGGCGGTGAGTGGGTATTCCGAGTCGAGGGTCGATCCCGTCACGGCAGACACCACGAGGTCGGGCCCGGAGCCGACGCTGAGGCGGTCGCCCACCCGCGTGTTGTTATCCTCGCGGAGCTCGTCAATATCCCTGTCACCATTCACCACGGCGCCCACGTAGTACGTGCCTTGCGAGCGGGCATAGCCGCCCACTTCTTGCGTCCTGCACTCGCCTGGGTCCAGGTAATAAGTGGAATGGGAGCCCAGCAGGTGGTCCACGTCCGGTCTGTCCGGCCCTTCCGGAGTGATGATGGCATCTTCGGACAGGTACAGCTCGAAGTCCGCTGAGCCGCCAGCCGTCCCCTGGTTGCACACCGTGACGGAGTAGAGGGCGAAGGAGTCCAATTCCACGCTAGCGGGCCCCGTGATGGCGGACACCACGAAGTCTGGCTCTTCGCCAATGCTGATGCGGCTGTCCGCGAGCGAGTTGTTGCTCTCGCTCAGCTCCGGCTCGCCGTTCACCGGAGCCACTACGGCGCCGAGGTAGAACGTCCCCGTTCTCTCGGTATAGGTGTGGATGTTCAACGTCTGGCACTTCCCGCTGCCGAGGTCGATGTAGTTCACGTAGCCCACCTCTTCATCCGGCGAGTCGCTGGAGGACGAGCTCGGGGTGATGACGGTGTCCTCGGACAGGTACAGTTCCAATTTCGCCCAGGTGTACAGGGGGCCCTGGTTGCAGACCTTCACCTGGGTGGTGAACTCATCACGCGGCTTCGCACTGGTGGGCCCCGTTACCGAAGTCACGATCAAATCCGGCTTGTAGCCCACGGCGATGCGGCCGCTCACCCGGGTGTTGTTGTCCTCGTTCACCTCGGGGATCGTGTTCTGCGGATCCACGAACACGCCCAGGTAGAACACCCCTTCGGTAGGCCAGGGGGAGTCGCCGATATGGATCGTCTCGCACAACCCTGGGCTGAGGGAGTAGCTGCCGCTCGCGGAGCCGAAGTAGGTATCCGGCGAGGGGTTGGAGGGCGAGCCCTGAGTCACGACGGGGTCGGTGGACATGTAAGCCGACACCGTTGGCAAGCCCTCCTCGAAGCCCACGTTGCAGACGGTCGCGAAGGCGAAGACCTCCGGGAAGTTGCCTGACACCAATCCGGGCACGAAGATTTCGGTCACCACGAAGTCCGGGCCTGTCGTGACGGCCCGCCGAGCCGTACTCAAGCCCGCCGCCGGCTGGGTCTCGGGCGGCCCACCGCACGCCGCCAGAGTCATCCACACGGCCGCCCCAACGGCAGCCTCAACACTCCTGCTCCTACCGCTCATAGAACACGTCCTCGTCGGAAAGCCGCCGGCCCGGCGCGGCTCCCCGACGAGGACGCAATGTCAGAAATTCAAAACTAACGAGGAGTTCCGGTTGGGGCTACCCGCCCAGCGGGATCTTGAACTCGTAGCGATTCACCTTGATGACATCCGAGATCGCCTTGGCGTAGGGATGAGTCTTGCTTTCGCCGCAGAGGAAGTGGCCCAGCATGCGCGCGGTAGCCTTGCCCGCCTGCCACGTGTCCCCCCACTGCACTCCGTTGGCGACTTCGTACTCGTAATAGAGGAAGGCGTCCCTCGAGTAGTAGAAGTGCCTGACCTGCTTCAGCTTGTTGCTGATGCCAGCGAAGATCGCGCGGTGGATGGCGGGAAATCCGAAGTCGCCGTCGGCCAGGGGTTTGAGCACGTCCTCCACGATGTGCCTGGCCTCCTCCGCGCAGAAGAACTCGAGGCTCTTCGTCTTCTTCCGGATGCTCCGCTCGGCGCCGCGAGTGATCTCGATGGTGTTGTCTCCCTGGACGATGCTCCACCGGCGGTCTTTCTGGACCACGGTGAGCACGGCATCCTGCCCGAGCTTGACGGTGAGGTCGGGCGGCTCCTCACGGCCTTTGAGCGCATCCACGTTCTTGCTGTTGAGGTACATCCACAGGGCGTTTTGCGAATCGTCGATCGTCCCGTTCTTCAAGACCCTGCCCGTGAGGGTCACCTTCTCGACGTAGGTATATTGGGTGATTCTCTCTAGAGCTCCGTCCTTGATGACGGTCACGATCCGATACTCGCGCCCCTTGTCCTTCAGGCTCCAGGTCCGCGGCTCGTTCCGCTCCATCGCCGCCAGCGCCGCGCCCGCCGAGAGGGGAAAGCCCTTGTCCGCGAACACCTGCGCCAGCGACATCACCGTGGGGACGTTGAAGCTCGTCGAGAAGAGGAGGTTCCGCTCGATGCCGTCCTCGCTGGCGAACGCTCTGAGGCGAGACACCTGCGCGGTGGACAGCAATCGGCTGTAGTTCAGGTCGGCCTCGAGGCCGAGAATCCCGTCACAGAAGGGACCCTCGGGAGTGAAGGCGAGGCCGATCTCGGTGTGCCCCATCTGGGGGTTCAGGTGGGCGCCGCTCCCTTCTTTGGGAATCATGCCTCGGGTCAGGAGCACGGCGGTCTCAATCTCCTTCCCCTGCAGCGAGCGGTCCCGGGTGAACTTCTGGAACTCATTCTCCTGAGGGAGCACCGAAGCGAAGAAGTGCTTGGTGGGCTCCACCTCGTCGTCGTGCACCAGCTTGAAGATGCCGTCGAGGGGAATCGGGGGTTCGCCGGACAGGTGCGAGACGCCGATGAGGCTGAGATCCTCCGCGTACATCACCGAGAAGGAGCACGAGCTGACCCCGTAGGTGACGAGCCGCTCGAGGGGGAGTGGGGGAGCGGTCCGCAGGGTCCATGTGTGCTTGCCGCCGAGCCCGTCCACATCCACCCGCTCCAGCAGCGGGAGATCAGGCGCAGCCCCGTAGGCCTTCTGGCCCGAGTTGTTGCCAAAGCAGAAGACCAGCCCCGGCACGTAGTGGTCGCCGGCCTTGGTCAGCACGATGGCGTGGTTCCATCCGAGCACGCACGTGTAGAGGTTCTTCTCCGCGTTGGTCTTGACGAAGTAGGTGTCCTGCGTCGCCGCGACCTTGACGATCTTCCGCACTGCGTCAGCGGCTTTTTGTCGGTCCGGGGTGGTGGCCGGCGCGCCCGGGATGAGAAAGTCATCGTTGATGCTCAGGAACTCCTTGATCTCCATATGCGCTCCATCGGGCCGTCATGGTGTCCATCCACGCGCATTGTAGCGCGTGTGCCCGACTGGCCATGCCGCCACCGTGATAGGGAAGAACCCCATGGCCTGGGGAATGATCGTTGAGCCCGATACCGCGTGGTCCTCGAAGTTTCAGGGAGTGCTGGCTGAGCTGGGCCTGGAGCCCGTCGTCGTTCCGGATGGGAAATCCGCGAAGGCCACGCTTCTGGGGCGCCCCGAGGCTCCCACCGTGGTGCTCACCGAGCTGTCCCTGGCAGGGATCGACGGCTTCGAGCTGATCCGCGAGATCCGGAAGCGCTCGCCCTTCGCCCGGATCATTGTGATCTCCGCCTTCGTGAAGATGCGCAACGCGGCCCTCGAGCAAAAGGATCTCCTGGGCATTCAAGAGGTCCTCGCCAAGAGCGTCTCCGTCGAGTCGCACCGTCGGACCCTCTATCGTGCGCTCGGGCGCAAGCTGCCCGAGGCCCCTGCCTCCACGGCTTCCCCCTTCGAGCCTTCCGCCCCCATCCCCCAGCTGCCTCCGCTCGACGAGAGCGCCACAGCCACGGTGCGGGAGCAGGGGCGCCTGACGAAGCTGGCCAGCCTGAATCTCGTCGATGAGGGGCCAGCGGACGAGACGCTCCAGCGGCTCGTGCGGGAGACGGCGCAGGCCTTCGATGTGCCCATCGCACTCCTGTCGCTGGTGCTCGAGAAGCGGCAGTGGTTCAAGGCGTACGTGGGGATCGGCGGCCAGGTGCTTCAGGACCGTGGCACCGAGCGCGAGGTGGCCCTCTGCGCCCACGTGGTGGAGGCGGACCAGCCCACTCCCCTGGTGGTCCCCGACGCTACCATTCACCCCGTCTTCAGCAGCAACCGGCTGGTGCGCGAGGGCTTGTTCCGCTCGTACGCGGGCGCCCCGCTCATCACCCGCGAGGGCACGGTGCTGGGGACCTTGTGCATCCTTGATCAGAAGCCGCTGGGCATCTCCGCCGAGCAGGTGGACACGCTGGTGGCGCTGGCGCGCCGGGTGGCCGGAGAACTCGAGCTCCGTTTGCAGCTGCGCAAGAGCCAGGCCTCGCTGCACGCGGAGCGGAGTGCACACGCGGGGCAGCGCCTGCGTGCAGACATCCTGGCCGCGGCGCTCAACAGCTTCGAGGACGCGGTGATGATCCTCGATCACCGGCGCGTCATCCTCTTCGCCAACGAGTACATGTCCTGGCTGGCGGACCGGAGTGTGGACGAGCTGATCGGCATGCAGCGGGATGCGTTCATCCGGGCCTTCGCGACGCGCTTCAAGGATCCCCTGGACTTCGTGCGCCGGGTGCGCGTCATGGCGGAGGGCCCCTACGTGGGGCGGGAGGACTTCGAGCTCCAAATGGTTCCGCGGCGCGTGGTCCGGTGGACTTCCAAGCCCGTGCCTTTCGCCGATGGCACCTTCGGCCAGATCACTTTCTACCGGGACGTGACGGAGGAGAAGCTGTAGAGGCGAAGCCTCAACGTGTGGGGTGAAGCCCCCCGAAGGAGTCTCTTCCGTCGTTCGAAGCGCGGGCGCCGTTCCCTCTGCGTATCCGCGTGGCTCCGGCGAGTGAGGTCGCGGCATATGCACACCAACCACCTGCGCATCGCGCTCGAGATGGTGGGGCGGCTGTGCATCGAGATGAGCCTGACCCCGAGCCGGTCCAACCCGTCCCGGTCGCTGCTGGACGAGACGCTGGTCTATGTCTACAGCGACTTCGGGCGGACGTTCCCGAAGCAGGGGAGCGACCACCATCCCGCGACGTGCGCCATCCTCGTGGGTGGCGGGATCCAGGGGAACCAGATGCTCGGCGGGTACGACGAGACGATGAACGGCTCCCCCATGGGCGCGCCGGTGACGCTGGTGGAGGAGTCCGGGGAGAAGGTGACGCGCGCACCGCGCTCACAGGACATCACGGCGACCGTCATCCGAGCCTTCGGGCTGGAGCCGGGGAAGGACTTCTTCATCCCCGGGGGCTACGGCTTCTATGACGGCGTCGTGAGGACCTGACGCGCTCCACCTGCTGCTTGGGCCCACGAGTGGCCCGGGCAGCATCGGGTGCGGTAGGGACTGCTGAAGGAGGCGGGGGGCAGCTCACTGGCGAGGCAACGCCGCACAGACCCTCACCTCAGTGGTTGCCGCCGTAGCCGCCACCGCCACCGCCGTAGCCGCCACCACCGTGATTGTGGTCACCGTTGGGGCAACCATCACCATTGTGGTGACCGCCGCTACCACCACCGCCACCACCGTGGCCGCCACCGCCACCGCCACCGCCGTGATCGTGGCCACCGTTGGGGCACCCGTCACCATCGTGGTGACCGCCGCCGCCGCCGCCACCACCGTGGCCGCCACCGCCACCGCCGCCGTGATCGTGGCCACCGTTGGGGCACCCGTCACCATCGTGGTGCCCACCACCGCCACCACCGTGGTTGCCACCACCACCACCGCCGTGATCGTGGCCACCGTTGGGGCATCCGTCACCGTCGTGGTGACCGCCGCCGCCGCCACCACCGCCGTGATCGTGGCCGCCGTTGGGGCATCCGTCACCATCGTGGTGACCGCCACCGCCGTGATCGTGACCACCGTTGGGGCACCCGTCACCATCGTGGTGCCCACCACCGCCGCCGCCGTGATCGTGGCCACCGTCGGGGCAACCGCCATCGTTACCGCCATGGCCGCCGTCAGGCGTACCACCACCACTGCCGCCATCGGACGGACCGCCAGTGCCTCCATCGGACGGACCACCGCCATTGCCGCCGTCGGGCGTCTCACCGCCACTGCCGCCATCGGGCGTCTCACCGCCAGTGCCGCCGTCGGTAGGAGGAGGCGGCGGCTGGCAGATGGTGTGCTCCGCCAGCGCGTTGATATGGCCCTCGGCGTTGCCCGTCAGCGACTTCGCGTAGATGCCGCCATCGAAGCTGCCGTTGGTGAAGTGGATGTCAGCGAAGGGCGCCAGCACCGTGCCCCAGAAGCCGAAGCCCTCGGCGGTGATGCTGGTGGTGTCCACGAAGTTGTAGAGCACGCCGTGCTGGTCGATGCCTCCGCTGAACTGGGTGGCGAAGCCGCCGAACGTGGCCGAGGCCCCGTGGATGTTGACCACCACGAAGGAGCCGGCCGGCGCGTCGATGGACCACAGCTTGGCGCCGGTGAAGTCGCTGGCGTTCACGTCGAAGATGTTCCGCCACGCACTCGTGCCGCGCAGCATGAGGCCGCCCCAGCTCTCGCGCGTCGTGGTGCCGTTGGCCGTCTGGCTGGCCAACTGGGCGGACAGGTTGACCAGCTCCGTGCCGCGGGCGGCGAAGTCGATGGGAGCGCCCTGCGACACGGCGCCTCGCGAGTAGACCACCGACTGATCGGCGCTGTAGCTACCCCCGTGCCATGCATCACCCCAGACGCCGCCATGGGTGAGCGTCAGGTTGCCGCCCGCCACCAGCGTGTTGGCGATGTCCGTGGCCGGCAGCCTCCAGCCCACGGAGAAGTTGTCCATGGTGATGTTGCCAGCCGCCGCGACCTTGCCCTCCACGTCCGTGCCCAGGGTGTAGTCCCCGAGCAGGAACAGGTTGTAGTCATTCAAGTGGACCGGGACGACCGAGGAATCGGGCGAGCAGGCGCCGTTATCGTCGAGGTTGCTGCTCCCTGCGCCAGGCCCCTGCTCATCTTCAGAACCCATCAGACCGCAGGCAGGCAGCGACAGCAGAGCGGCGGACAAGGCGAACGTTCGGAAAACGCGCATAACCGGGATATTGCCACCAAGTGGACACGGGATCCACGGCAAAAGCGGTTTAACCGTGAAATGCGCCTTTAACGCGGTGTGTCCAATCCGCCGACCGCAAGAGGACCCGTCGGACCGCAAGGAGGGGATTGAGGGCTACTCGACAGCTCTTCCCCCCGGCAGGGTCATTCTTGAGACAGGGCTTTCTCCCTATAGATGACACAGACAAGCCCGCGAGTGACACGGTGCATGTCTCAGCCCTGGGGGGCCTCCATGAGTGGGTATGACTTACATTCTCGCCAGCATCACCGTGATTGGAGTGTGGGCTGGTGTGTGCGGCCAGGGGTGTTATTCATGCTCCTGGCTTGTGGCTGCGCCGATCCCACGCGAGAGGAGACGCCCCCTGCCTTGGGAGCCATGAGCGCCTCGTTGCAGGAGGAGAATGGCCTGAGCATCAATGGGTTGGGCACCAACGGGCTGGGCACCAACGGGCTGGGTACCAACGGGCTGGGTACCAACGGGTTGGGCACCAACGGGCTGGGTACCACGCAATTCGCTACCTGGTTCAACCAGGATCCAGGCCTGACCGCCATGGTCATGCAGTACATCGTGAAATGCGCCGTGCCCGCGGGAAGCAGCCGGACCTGGAAGAACCCCAAGACAAAGGTCCAGTACACATGGCTCGGAGAACTGGGGCTGACTCCGAGCTGGGCGGGCGGCATGCCGGCCACCGCAGTCGAGCAGCAAGTCATCACCTCCTGCCTCGCCGCACATGCCAACAAGTTCGGCGTCCATGTTCCCTTCTCCATCATGGGGCTGGATTCCAGTGGTTCGCCGATTCCCATTGGTACCAGGGAGCTCAACGATTTTCCGGAGAAGGAGGCCTGCTTCTTCGGCAACCTCTTCACGCAGGAGGGGCTCTTTGCTGGCAACGACGCTGTCTGGTCTTCGGCGGACAGCAGCGTGAGGGCCTGCGGGCTCGAGATGTCCAATCCCAGTGGCGTGGACAAGTGCCTGCCCATTCATCAGGTGGGCCGCTGTTCGGACTTCTGCGTCGCCGAGTCCAAACACAACTACTACCTGTCTTGTACCTACAACGGGAAGAACTATCGGCCGATGACCACGCGGCTGCGGCATGAGGATATCTACCACTGCGGTGACGGCACCTGTCAGATCAGTGAGTCCTGTGGGACAGGGACCACCCCGGGCAACTGCAAGGACTGCGGGCCCTGTCTCTGATCGACCTCTGCCGTCACCGGGTTGGGATATTTCCCCAGTCGGTGATCTCAGCGGCCCAGTTGCTGGCGCAGCCAGGTGATGCGGGCGCGGATACGCTGCTGGATATCGGCGCAATCCGCGTCGAACTCCTGGAGTGAGAAGTCGGTATTCGGGTCCATGGCGAACGCGGGTCGGATCTGCGCGCAGTAGCGGGCGGTCTGCTCCGGGAGCCGCGCGTAGACGCCGTCGCGAAGGGCCACGAGGTTCTCCACGAACTGCTGGCGCCAGCCAGGGTGTTGATTCATCAGCTGGCGTAGTTTGTTGGGGTCGTGGCCCATCGCGCCGCCCCAGTACGCGAAGATGTCGGCGTTCGGTGGCGCATACTCGCCGATGATGTCGTCGAAGTCCCAGGGCAGCACCATGAAGCGCCCGGTGCCGGGATCGTCGTAGTAATAGTAGTTCCAGCTTCCATTGCTGAAGTTGTCCGAGGTGGGGAGCACCGTCTCCGCCGCCATCAGCCGCAGGACCTCGGGCACGTCCATCATGCCCCCCAGCGCCGCATAGAAGCCGGAGTGGTCCCCCGTGAGTTTCTCGTGATCGATGAGGTCCTCGAGCGCCCACAGGTGCTCCTGGTCGTTCTCCTCCTCGTTCGTCTCGAGCACCCAGCCTTCCTTGTAGAGGTTGCCCTCGGGGTCATCGAAGTGATCTTCGAGGAACTCTTTATCGATGGCCTCGATGTTCTGGTAGAGGCCGAGATAGCTCCCATTGAGGAAGACTCGCGCATGGTTGACGCGAGGCGCCTTCAGCCCGGCCTCGCGCATGAGCCACATTCCCAGGCGATCTCTCACCGGAGCGGCCAGATAGGGATTCGCCTCCAGGTTGAGGTGCCTCAGTCCCAGGAAGCGCCCCTGCTTGTTCCAGTGGTTGAAGCTGATGACGAATTGAGGCTTGAGCTCGTCCTCCCAGCTCTCCTCTCCTCCCTTGGAGCGGCAGGCGGCGTCCGAGAAGGTTTGCCCTGCGAAGGAGAAGGAGCAGTGGACGTAGCTCTTGCTTCCTTCCTCGCGGTACTTGAGGAAGCGCTTCCACTCCTTGGAGGTGAAGGAGAGTTGGAAGTCGACGATCACGGACTCGTCGTACATGTTCCCTCCCGAGAGAGGGAGGGCCACCGTCCCCGCGGGCTCGGGCAGACCGCTCCACGCTTCTGCTCCGGTGGAACTCTCGCCACATGCGCAGAGCCCCAGCCAGAAGGCCACACCGAGGTAGCTCACCTTCCTTGTCCACATCTTCCTTTCCTTCATGTGCATCCGGGCTTTCTCCTGTGCGCGACGCGACACATGGGGGCGCGCGGCGGGAGAAGCTAGTCATGGGCTCGGCCCAGCCCATTTGCCCTGAGGTGCAGCCTCCCATGAGCGGCGCGCACCGCATGCGTAAATTTGATTGACACAAAATTTGGAGTGACTCCATATTTGGGGCGACTCCCAACACCCGAGCCAAGAGGACACCTTGGTCTACGACGTCGTCATTGCAGGGGCCGGCCCGGTCGGCCTGTTCCTCGCTTGCGAGCTGCGGCTCGCGAAGCTCTCCGTGCTGGTGCTTGAGCAATTGGAGGATCCGCACTCACCCCTGAAGCGGCTCCCGTTTGGAATGCGAGGACTCTGGGGCCCCAGCATCGAAGCCTTCTACCGGCGCGGACTGCTGGAACAGATTGCGTCGCAACGTCGTGCCGACGAGAGGGCCCCTGGCCAGCCGAGACCTGGATCCATGGCGTCCGGAGCACAGCTCCGCGGGCCGGCCGGCCACTTCGCGGGCATCCAGTTCGACTACAGCAACATCGATTCGTCGCGGTGGACGTACCGGCTCCCGGGCCCGGCCGACACCCAATTGGGGAGCGAGATGGAGCATCTCGAGCGCGTGCTCGCCACTCACGCACTCTCCGTCGGAGTGGAGATCCAGCGCGGCCAGGGGGTCGACGGCTTCGAGCCTTCGGACGATGAAGTCACCGTCCGTGCTGGCGAGCGACGCGTTCGTGCGCGTTGGCTCGTGGGGTGCGACGGCGGCCGCAGCACCGTCCGCAAGCAGGGTGGCTTCGAGTTCGTAGGGACCGAGCCTGAGTTCACGGGGTATTCAGTCCAAGCCGAGCTCGCCGACCCGGAGAAACTCCCCCTGGGCCGTCATTACACGCCGACCGGTATGTACACGCAGTGGCAGCCTGGCGTGATCGGGATGGTCGACTTTGACGGCGGCGCATTCCATCGCACCCAACCGATCACGCGCGAGCACGTGCAAGCAGTCTTGCGGCGCGTGTCCTGCACGGACGTGAGCGTCAAAGCGTTGAACATCGCCTCGACGTGGACCGATCGCTCGAAGCAAGCAACGACCTACCGCAAGGGACGGGTGCTGCTGGCGGGCGACGCGGCGCACGTTCATTCACCGCTCGGCGGACAAGGCTTGAACCTCGGACTTGGAGACGCCATGAACCTCGGGTGGAAGCTTGCTGCCACCCTCCGAGGCGATGCCCCCGAGGGCTTGCTCGACAGCTACACCACGGAGCGGCATCCGGTCGGGGCGCGCATCCTGGATTGGACGCGGGCCCAGGTCACGCTGATGCGGCCCAACCGACATTCCCGCGCGCTCGAAGCCATCCTCCGCGACCTGATCGATACGCGCGACGGCGCGACCTACTTCGCTGAACGTGTCTGGGGGGTGTCCCTCCGCTACGACTTCGGCGATGGACATTCGTTGGTGGGCCGCAGCTGCCCGGACTTCGAGCTGGAGGACGGAACGAGGCTCGGCACATTGCTTCGAGATGGAAACGGTTTGCTGTTGGACTTCGGCCGGCAGGCGTCGCTCCCATCGCTTGATGGCCTTTGGGGCGACCGTGTCAGGTACGTGGCGAGCGACGCCAAGGATCGCCTTGGATTGAGCGCGCTGCTCGTGCGTCCTGATGGGTTCGTTGCATGGGCGAGCGATACGACTCCCAATCCCGAGGAAGTCACACGAGCCGCGGCGAGATGGTTCGCCAGTCGCGAACATCACGCCATCCGTCGCTGACAAGAAGCCCTTCGAGGGGAAGATCGAATCCAGCCCGTACCGGGAGCCATGCGCCCGTGCTCGTGCTCGCACGCCTGTCCCTGATGAAGCTCTCCGCGCAGGATCTGCTTGACGTACCTAGATTCGAGTCGAGCGGGTCTTGTTGATCCGCCAGGGGAGTGAAGAGACATGCGACGGTCATGGATGGGGTTGGCAACCGCGGCACTGGTCTGGGGCACCGCAGGCAGCGCGCTCGCAGGACAGCAGGCGAGCAGCATGAAGCAGGAGGAGCAGAAGGCTTCGAAGGCCTCCAACGTGGGGAAGGAGGGGCAGACGGCAGTTCAGGGCCAGCATGAGCTCACCGCGGAGATCGCCCTCATCAAGGGAGACACGCTGTACCTGCGCAAGGACAACGCCATCATCCCGCTGAAGGTCGAGCGCTCTACCCAGGTGAGTGGGAGGGCGCTCATGCGCTCGCAGAGCATCTCCGAGCAGTTGAAGAGTGACTTCCGCGAGGGCGAGGAGGTTCGCACGAGCTTCAACGTCCAGGACAACACCGAGAATGTCGCGACGTCCGTCTCGGCGGTGAAGGCAAAGCACCACGGCACCACGCCGGAGAAGCCGTCGCACCAGGACAAGTCCATGAGTCCTTCGAAGCAGGAGTAGCCTGGAGCCGGGCAGCGTGCTCAGGTGCGTGGCCCGCGGGCCGTGCCTCGAAAAGGCACGGCCCGTCAAGGTGAGTGACCTCCTGGATTCGCACCCTACCACCGCCAGCGCCCGCGCAGCGCGCCTCGGGCCGAGCAGTCACGGAGAGTCGCGCCCGCCGATCACCGGGAAGCGCTCGTAGGCGCGTTTGAGCGCGTCCAGGTGGGCGGGGTTGTCGAGGTCGAGCGGCGCATCGGTGAGCTGCACGATCCACCCGCCCGACGACGCGCGCCGCGCCCGCCTGATCAGCTCGGCGTCGCGGGCCGGGTCCGGGAACCCAATGGCGCGTGCGGCAGCGGCAGACCAGTAGTTCAGCCACCCGAGGAAACAGGGAATCTCAGGCGAGGGGAGCTTCTGTGGAAGGTTAAGCGTGGGAAGTCCGCGGGGTGACACCTCTGGTGCATGAGTCGAGTGGCGATACTGCTGCGCGACTTCCGAGCCGTAACCATATGGCGACGCATGCCCCCAGAACGCTCGTGCGCCCTCCGCCACGGCCTCAAGCACAGCCGCCGCTGCCGCGATCACAGGCTCGTCCAGTTGCATTTTGGCATGGACTTCAAACATGGGCTGACCGCCTGGGCTGAGGAGTCCCAATCTTTCCCTTCCATCAACCGTCACGGGGGAACTCACGTCCCCGTTGCACACAATAGGGAACTCCCCGTCTTCAATGCTTTCTAGGAGCCATGCATCGCGCTGTGGTAATGGGATGGGGCGCCCTCCAGCGGAGAGCCGCCATTCCAGACGCAAGCCAGGGAGCGCCTTTTCCATCCCATGGATGACATCAAGCGTGCGGTCGTCTTTGCCCACGACCGCAGGCGCATAGACGATGAGGGTAAGGGCTCCAGGGGCGGTCATCGTGTGCATCCCGTGACGACGACATTGAGTGAGGAATCCGCTTCCAGCAGTGCTTTTTTGTGCTCCTGGGTGCTCACCCCAACAGCGAAGTCATATCTACATGCCAGGGCGATGGCTCGCTCCTTTTGGATTTGCTTGAGTTCCTTCTTGATCTCCATGTCCTGGACGAAGGCATTGTACTTATCAAATTGATGGGTCTTGATCTCCCAGAGCACGCGCACGCCGACTTGCAGCGCATCGAAGCGTATTCCGCCCACGCGCACGTCCATTCCGGGATAGCGGTTAGGCGGAAACTTGTCGGCGCACTCGTTGTGCGGAGCATCTTTGGATGCGCGCGGTACCGGGATGGCCTCGCACTCCGGGTGGCGCGGGTTGGAGTCTGGTACTGGGAAGATGTCTCCAGTGGGCGACCCCTTTGGCTTAGGTGTCTGGTTTGCTAACGGCTCCTCAGCGGGTGTCGGTTGCGTCCTGAGCTTCGCTCGCTCTCGGGATGCATGCCGTTGATAAGCATCAATTCCCTCCTGGATGGCGGCTGCCACCGCCACCGCGCTAATGACAATCACTGCACCCACGACGATCTCGGGCGCGGCAAAGATACAGAGGGCGATGACTGCGGGAGCTGCGGGAGCTGCTGCATCCACGTAGGCGACGGCGCATTTTCCGGTGACATCTCGAAACCTGACTCTGTCGCGATCGAGCGCGTGAAAGCACCGCTCCGCAAGGAGCGGCCATTCGTTGGATGCTTCTCGCACGACGCACTGCCCATCATCCGTCCAAGGGTATAGCGCCGCCCGGTGAAGATTGGCGAGTCTTGGGCTCGGGGCCACCGGCTCTCCCGGGCTCGGCTCTATCGTGGCGCAGGCCGAGAGTAGGAGTAGAAGCAGGGGGACGCTGCACGTTCGGAGGCGCATGGGCCACGTTCTTCCAATGAAGCGCGGGATGTCACACTGGGGGTTTAGTGTCATATTACACCAGCAGGCTGTTGAAGAAGTGGGCTTGGAGGACGGCGGCGTAGGGAGGCTGAGTTCTCGCCGCCACTCTCAAACAGGGGCTCAGTCGCTCGGCCTGGCTTCTCCCGGAACTGCTCGCCGGGCTCCAGCGAGCGGCTCGCGCCGGCCGGATTGTCCGGCGCCTGCCCGCACTCAGTGCGCCAGGAACTGACACGCACAGGAAGTGGCGTCGACGATTCCGTGGGGAGTCCCCGGTCGCTTCTCCAGGCACCACGGACACCCGAGCTGAGTGGACGCGAGCCGCAGCATGGAGGTGAGGAACAGATGGAGGCAGCCCGCGCAGCGGGCATAGCCTGGGCGCGGAGTCGACAGGGTATTGCCTTGCATGGTGGAAACCTTTCCCCTGAACAAGCACGGCCCTCCCCTGAAGCAGGAGAGGGCCGGTGGGTGTTTCGCGGACTGCACTCACCTGGGCTGAAGCCCCAGGCGATTACTGCAACCGGCGCAACGAGGGCACCTGCGAGGTGAGAGCCTCGATGAGCTGGTCCACCTGCTCGAGGGGCACGCCCTTGAAGTCGAGCACGGCCTTGCCCTTCTGGTTGCGCACGCTGACGTTGACGAGAGCGCCCTTGCCCTTGGGGAAGCGGGTGCTGACCGCGTCGCGGTACTGCTCAGCGAGAGTCTCGGCCTCCGGAGGCAGGGGCTTGGTGGAGGCCGGCTTGCGCTTGCGCTGGAGGGCGTTGCGCATCTGGTCGACGCTGCAGGCCTTGAAGGGCAGGGGCGTCAGCTGGCCCTTGTCATCCGGCACCTCGATGAGGGTGTCGCCCGGCTCCTCGTGATTGACGTCGATGTCGGTGGCCTCCTTGTAGGTGAGCAGCAGGGAGAGGCAGGTGACGCCGAAGCGGCGTGCCACCGGTTCGGTGAATGCGTCAGCCACGGCGCCGTAGGTGCTCAGGGTGGCCTGGGACAGGTCGGCCAGCTGCTGGGAGAAGACGACTTTGGCATCGCTGAGGTTGCCGAGCGCGTCGGCTACGGCTCGGCGAGCACCTTCAGCACTGCGTTCACCCGGCACGTGGTTGCGGTGCCGTGACGTGAGCCCTCGCGCGTGCCGAGCCGGAACCGCTCCGGCCCGGCACGAGGCGGCCCTCCGCTACTGGTCGTCGTTGGTGCCGCGCAGGTCGTTGATGAGCCCGTTCGGGTCCGAGAACAGCTCGTCGGCGCGCGAGGACAACGCCAGGTGCTGCACGCCCACGTTGGCCCCCTCCCCCGCGAAGTCACAGGGCAGGTCTCGCAGCAGGTACACCCTTTCGGAGGAGCTGACCTTCTCGGGCATCTCCTCCAACGTGAGGTACGTGTTGGAGGGAAGGATGATGGCTTCGCCCACCTTCAGGTAGCGGTCCTCCACCGTCGGCGACTGATTCTTGTGCAGCGTGTTCTGGCCCGAGTACGCGGCCTCCGTCATGTCGAAGCGAAGGAAGCACTGGTCCTTGCGCGTCGGCAGAAGGAGCTCCGTGAAGCCGTTGGAGACCTCGACGGAGAATGGGGTGACGGTGCCAGAGCTGGCGTCCGTCAGTTTCACCTCATGGCGGCCGCGGCTGGCCTCGAAGACGAGGTGGTCCTCTTGCTTGCTCCTCGCTTGCACGGGCTTCCCATCCATGACCAACTCCACGGTGCCGTTGCCCACCGTCATCACGTGCAGCGTGCCGTTCCCGAAGTAGTTATAGGCCAGTGCGACAAGCCCGAAGATGGCGAAGGTACCCACCACGATTCCCACGACAATCGACCGAAAATTCCGAATGTTTGGCTGCACCAGGGCCTCCAGGCCGGATCGACGGGCACGCACAGTGGGCGGAACATAGTTCACAATCCGTGCGACGCGGGAAACATTATTTCCTACAACAGCAGCACCTTCGCGCTCACCTCATGTCTCAACGGCCCGGCTCCCCCAAGCAGGTGAGGACGTGTCACTCCAAAGGAGCCGGGCTCTTCCGGGCCCATCGGGTGGCGGGCCCGGAGCGAGACTGACTCAGCCGAGGCTCGCCATGAGAGTGTCCATGGCCGTGCCGATCCTGTTGAACGCGTCCATGTTCTCGAGCTCCGCATCCTTGTGGTGCTGCTGCATGAAGTCCGTCGCCACCGAGAGGGACTCGCCCACGAGGAGCGTCTTGTCCGCCTCCGCTGACTGCCGGGGCCATTCCGGACTCGGCTCGGGAGTGCTGGCGAAGTTGAACCAGCGCTCGCTGATGCTGCTGGCGACCCCGTAGTCCTTCGTCGTGACTGTGACCGGATTCTGCGGCTGGCCCGGCGGGAAGGGCGGGGCGTATTTGAGCGTGTCCATGGTGAAGGCGACCTCGTCGCCGTGACGCGTGCCCTTGGTGACGGAGGGGCGGTGGTTCTCCGCGGTGTAGTCAAAGTAGTATCGCCATGTCGGCGCGCGCTTGCTGTGCGCCTTGGCGATCCTGTAGGTGGCCGCGGTGAAGTACGCGTCGCGGGCCAGGCGGCGACCGAGCTCATTCTGGTCGGGGGAGGCCTGCTCCGCGAGATCCGGGTAGTAGAGCTTGGGGCGTTTGACCTGGGTGGTGGTCACCGCCAGGGTGACGATCTGGCTCGGGTTGCCTTGGAGCTGGTCGAGCACCACGCTCCCGTCATCGCTGGTGTTGCCAATGATGAGCGGCAATGCCGCCACCTCGCCCTTCTCGAAGCGTTCGATGATCCCATCCGTGCCGGGGAGTACGATGTCTCCGGCGATCCCGACCGGGGAGTTCGCCGTCCCCTTGAAATCCTTCGCGGGGTCGATGGGGACGTTCATGAGGACGCCCGCCTCAACGCCGCGCAGCTGCTCGAGGGTCGCGGTCGCGCCTTGCCCTTTCCCGAGCCCGAGGACGACTTCCGCGAGCTTGTTGCCGCGCTCGAGCGCCTTCTCCCGGGAGGCCTCCGGCGCCCGGTACACGCTCTGGGCAATCCCGCGGTGGAAGAGGGGCCTCTCCCTCTCCTGGGTGAGCGGCGAGGCGAAGAGCGCGAGGACGCTCCTCGCGCCGGCGGATTGACCGAAGATGGTCACGTTGTTGGGATTGCCCCCGAACTTTTCGATGTTGCGCTGCACCCACTCGAGCGCGGCGATCTGATCGAGCAGCCCGAAGTTGTAGATCCGCTTCTGGCCGACGGTGACCTCCTTTTCGAGCGAGGGGTGCGCGAAGAAGCCGAGGGCGCCCATCCGGTAGTTGATGGTGACCAGGATCGCGCCGCGATTCACGAACGGCGCCCCATGATAGATGGGCAGCCTGCCCGCGCCGAGGATGTAGGCCCCGCCGTGGATCCACACCATGACCGGGAGCTTGGGGGCGCCCTCCTTGGGCTGGGGCGTCCAGACGTTGAGATAGAGACAATCCTCGCTCATGGGATGGGGATCGCCCCCGCCGACCTCGATGCAAACATTCCGATTCTGGAGACACGACGGAGCCTGGTCATTCGATGGGCGCGTCTGGGTCCAGGGCGTGACGGGCTGCGGCGCCCTCCAGCGCAAGTTCCCCACGGGCGACGCGGCGTAGGGGATACCCATATAGGCAGCGACGCCGGGCTCGATGATGGCGCCTTGAACGGGACCTTCGACAGTCTGGACGAGCGGAGGGGTTTGGGTCGGCATCCGTTTGATTCCTTTTCAAGAGAGGAGCTGCGAATCGGTGGTCATCGAGTGTTGAATGGTCGTTGGCGTGTCGAGACCATCTTGGTGGGGGGCTGCGCTATTGGCATCTGGACCGACGGTGCGAGTGAGACAGCATGTGCGGCACTCGGAAGGGATGCAGGGGGGATTTGCACAGAGAGCATGGGCATGGATCGTCGCCCTCCCATTTTTGGGTTTCCCGCCACTCAGGAGAGTCCCTTTCACGGATTGAGAATCAGAGAGGGATTCTCGCGAAGGGGGACCAGCACCGGGCGCCGCTCAGTCTCCGAGAGTGAGGGCGCTCGTCGTCACATGTGCAGGGCGCGCTCTCTACCGGAGCAGAGAGCAGGTGCGGTGCTGAAGCGCCTCACTGAACCCTTGAAAGCTGCTCTCGGGGAGAGTGCATGTCAGCGATGATGAGAGGGATGGAGATGCAGGAACTGACGAACGAAGAACTGGAGGGGGTCGGCGGTGGCGGCAACGCCAAGGACTGCGCCAATGCGATGCTCTTCTGGGGCGGCGTTGGCGCGGGGCTCGGGTCGATTGGCGGTGGCTACCTCGGGTTCTTTGCTGGAGCCGCAATCGGCGGCGGCCTTGCCGCCCACTACACGACGGTCTGCCAAAAGTAACAGCAGCGCATCGTCATGGGTGGCCAGGTCCTTCTACGTGCCGTCCAACAAGTCCGACTGGAAGGCGAAGCCCAGGAGCGCGTAGGGCACGGCGCGGCTCACCTCCACGCCCGTGCGATACCGGTGCCGCAGGTACCACGCGACGTTGAGGATGATCGCCGGCTTGTTGAAGGCGGTGTAGCCCTCGTCATAGAAGACATACGCCGCCAGGAGCCCGAGGCGGTGGTGGCCATTCTCCTGGGTCTCGGCCTCGCCATCGGCCAGGTGGCGCGGCGTGTAGAGGGGCTGCACCAGGGAATAGCGCGCGCCCACCACGAGCGGTGGCGCGCCCATGAAGAGGACATCCAGATCGTTCGCGAGCGTGAAGCCCTTGCCGGGCACCAGCGTGTCGAGCGTGGCGTCGTACCAGACGCGATCTCCCTCTCGCAGGCTCATGCTCCAGTACTCCAGGCCGAAGCGATTGCGCACCGCGATGGGGCCCACCTTGAGCTGCACGAGCGGCTCAAAGGCCAGGTGCGCACCCGAGGTTCCGTACTGCTCATTCACGGCTGCACCCGCATCCAGCACTGTCTCGGAGTACTCCGCATTGGGCGAGGGGCGCGATTGCAGGAAGCCCTGCGTGCCGAAGAAGCCCACGTACTCGGCCGACAACCGCAGGTTGAGCATGGAGAGCGGCTGGAGCTCCACCACGGGCCCCACCTTGATGCTCGCGGGGTTGATCTTGGGATAGGCGCCCAGGAAGAGGAAGTTGTCTCGGAAGAGCATCCCCTCCTTGCGGTAGAGCCGCGCCTGGTAGCCCACGCGCGTCTGGGACTCCAGCCCCAGCGGATTGACGCGCGCCACCAGCATGCTGTTGAGGACGAGTCGGCGCGAGGGAGCCTCTGGGACGGGCTCGGGGGCCTGCGCGAGGGCCTGAATCGGGAGCGAGAGCCAGAGCAGCAGGAGGACAGCGCGTTTCATGAGGACTCCTCCGAAGGAAGGCTCAGCTTCGCGATGGCGGGTCAGGAGGAAGCTCCTGCTACCTGGGAGGTCGCATCCTCTCACACCTGGGGGCATCTCCGCTCGCGAATCGCGCGCCCGCGTTCAAGCAAACAGGGCCTGAAGATCGGAGAACGGCGCGGTCTTGCCGCTCAGTGGATGTCTCGTCACCTCGGAGCAAGCCTCTACAGGCCGAACGCCTTCGCGAAGAGCTGCTCGACGTGAGACTTCTCGGGCTTCACCACGCCCGCGGACGAGCCCACGCCCGCGGCAGTGGCCAGGCTGGGACGCAGCCCGTCCGCGATACCGGGCTTGATGTGGTGGCGCAGATCCAGGGCCACATCCGTCTTGAAGTGCGTGCCCACGCCCGCCGCGGTGTGCACGTCCGTGACTTGCCGGAGCACGCCGTTCTCCACACCGAACCGGCCCATGGCCTGGGCGGCCGCGCCTGCCACCGCACCGCCGGTGACCGAGCCGTTCAGCCGTCCCAGGTGTCCGCCCGCGGTGCCGTAGACGCCCGCCGTGGCGGCCGCGCCCACCTTGCCGGAGACCAGGGCCGTGGTGGCTCGGGGATCCAGGGTGGCGAAGCCCTCGGCGAAGGCGCTGGCGCCGGCCTTGGCCTCGCCCTTCACGAAGCCTCCCACGTGGCGGTTGAAGTCATGGCTGGCGCTGGCGGTGACACCCACGCCCGTCTCCGCCTTGCCCGTCAGCGCGGCCGTGTACTGGTGCTTGCGCCTGTCGGCCGAGAGGCCGGCCTGGGCCGAGGACTTGAAGGTGTTGGCCTCGCCGGTGATCTGGGCCGTGGTGACGCCCAGCCGTCCCGCGTGGACCTTCTGCGCCTGGTAGGAGGCCGAGGGCCCGTTGAACTCGGCCTGGGCCGAGTAGTGGTGCACGCCGCCGCCATTCTGGGTGGCGGTGGAGACCTTGGCCGAGCCCACGTTCGTCTTCACCGTGCCGCCGAAGGCTTGCGTCTCGAAGGGCTTGCCCGGCTTGTCGAGATACTTCGTCTCATGGGCGTTGGGCGGCACCTTGAACTTGTTGTCACCTCCGCTGACCATCACCTTCCCGGCATCTCCCGCGCCCCCCTTGAAGGGGATATGGGAGGGCCCGCCCACCGCGTCTCCCGCGTGTTTCACGGGCTTGGCCGCGGGCTTGTCCATGGCGGACAGCGGCTTGGCGCGGGCCAAAGGCTTCGGAGTGAAGAGGGAGGAGGAAGTCGCCTTGGGGTTGGTGGAGAGCGGCTTGGCGCGGGTCAGCTTGGTGCCAATGCGAGACATGGGAGAATCCTCGGGAGGGTTCGCTCTTGGTGCAGCGAGGTACGGCTGTGTCCTCCTGCATCCGACATGCCATTCTCCAGGCATACGCCAGGGCCCGTAGGGCTGTCTGATCTCCGGGGGTTATGCGGGGGTGAGGGGGAGGGGATAGTGAGCGGTGTCACCAAGTGCGGGAGCGCTGTCACCACCTCGGTATTCGTTAAGCTCCAAGCCCATGTCCTCTCAAACCGTCGTTCCGCGCTACATGGCCCGCTTCCGCTGCATCTCGGAGCGGTGCGAAGAGATCTGCTGTGGTGGACTCCGCGTGCCAGTACCGGAGGCGGAATGGCGGCGCCTCCAGACGGCGATCCGGGACTCCGGCGAGACGCCTCCGCCGGATGAGCCGCAGGTCCAACCGACGGGCAGCACCGAGTATCTCCTGCCCAAGGACAAGGACGGGTTCTGCACCTATCTGGACGCCGAGAAGATGTGCTCCATCCAGCGGCGCCACGGTGAGCAGGTCCTGCCTTCCATCTGCGTCACCTACCCTCGCCACATCCGGAAGTGGGACGGGCAGCTGTCCATGGTGGGCTCGCTCGGGTGCCCCGAGGTGGCGCGGCTGGCGCTGCTGCATGAGGACGCCATGGAAGACGAGCCGATCGATGCGGACCGGATTCCTCTGCCAGCGCTGGCCTTCGACACCTCCAAGGGAGATCCGGAGGACGGTTGGGGCTTCCATGGGAGCGCGGTCCGCTCCACCGTCTTGCGGCTCCTGCGTCGCAACGATCTGTCGCTGGTCGAGCGCCTTTACCTCCTGGGCCATCTCTCGCTCCGGCTGAGCCTGTTCTACTACCTGGACACGGAGGCATTCCGAGGCGAAGGCCGCCCCGCGGCCGAGGCCCGCCTTGCCGCGGAGCTGCGAGCCATTGACTCGCTGGACGCACTGGAGACCGCGCGCCGGGTCCTGACGCCCCAGGCGCTGCCCGGCGCGTTCTTCGCGGAGATGTATTCCTCGCTGCTGAAGACCCGGGCGGACAGCTACTCCAATGAACGGTTCCGGCAATTGACCTACGCCGTGCTGAACTCCTACGGCGGTCCGGATGCGGCACCGGATGAGGCCTGGCGCCTCTACACGGAGCGCCGAGCGCGGCTCGAGCGGGCGCACGGCGCACGGCTGAACCAGTACTTCGTCAACCAGGCCCTCAACCACTGGCTGCGCGGCCCCTTTGCCTCCGGCAAGCGCGTGCTCATCGACGTTGCGTGGCTCGCGCTGAGCGGCGGTCTGATGCGCTGGGCCTTGTTCGGCCATCCCGAGGTGTTGCGCCTGTGCGAGGAGAACGCCTCGGTGGAGACGCCCGAGACTCGCGAGCGCCTGGACATGGCGGCCATCGAGTGCTTCCAGCCCATCTACCGGCACATGGACCGCTCCAAGGACTTCGTCAATCTCGCGCAGGGAATGGGGGGCTCGGGAGACGAGTCCGCCCTGGGGCGCGTGCTCTTGATCCTGAAGGGATACCTGGACCCAGTCGGCGTCTGAGCAGACCGAGGCCAGGCGCTGCCCAATCAGAGACGTTTCAAGAATGCGACCAGGTCGCTCTTCTGTTCTTTGGTCAAGGCCTCGGGAGGGCCGATGTCACCATCAGGGTCCGGCTCCTTCTCGCCAGGGAGGGTGAGGGATGGGAATTTGGAGAGCAGGTGGTCGCTGTAGAGCGAGACGACATCTTCCAGGGTCGCCGAGATATTGTTGTGCCAGTAGGGAGCCGTCTTCCCGATTCCACGCAACGTTGGGATGTCGAATGCCTCGAAGTCGTAGGGGCTTCCTGTAATCGCGGCGCGCCCCGGATCGGTCGTAAACCAGGAAGTTCTCCAACGCCGAACCGATGTTGATGAATTCATTCTCAGGCTGAGGCGCGAGCACTGGGGTTGGGGGATTTGTCGCTGGGACTTCAAAGAGCACGGTTCCGTCGGGTTTGAGGGTTGGGAAGGACAGATCGTGAATATCGCGAGCCACGATCGTCGCCTTGTTGGCGCCCCCGTGACAGGTCGCGCAAAGAGCGGCTCCACGGTGACGGTCGGTTCCGTCTTGGTGCTACAAGCGCTCGTCGCGACAAAGGCGATGGTCGCGAGAGGCTGGAGAATCCTGCGAAAAAAGGTTGGCTCATGCGGGGTCCGTTCCAGGAGAGGAGGGTTCACTCGACTCTCGCAGCGGGTGATGCGCTCTGCCATTCGCTCCCGACGAGCTGTCGTGTGCTTGCGACGAGCCGTTGCGCGAGGTGTACGAGCCGGAAAGCTCTCTGGCTGACACCCATTGACATGTCGGCAGTCGTGTCAATGGGCGGGCTGACACACCCAAGCTCGTCATGGGGACCCTGGCCAGAACAGGTCTCTCCGTCTGGCCACGAGCGGGAAGCGCTTCTTCCAATGGAGGGCATGCTTGTTGCTGAAGCCGCGTGAGCATGTTCTTGCTCACTTCATCGCATCCCCGTCGAAGCTCCCTCCTTGCCTGCTGCGCCTTGTGGGGAGCACTGCACGCGGTGCCCGGCTTTGCCCAGGCCGCCAACGCCTCCGAACCACAGGAGAGCGCCCTCAACAATGGCAGCCAGGAGGAGGCGTCCAAGTACTACAAGGATCTCTCCAAGACACTCGGAGTTCTCACTCCCGCCACGATCGAGGCGCAGGCGACCGTCAAGACTCTGTTGAACTATCTGGGATACAAGGAACTCACCCCCGAGGACATTGAGTTCTCGACGCCCGCGTCGTTGATGGAGGGGAGGGCGAGCAGCGCGCAGGTGCTGCCCGTGGGCAGCAAGGTCTCGCTCAAGGCGGACACGGGTTTGTTCTTCACCCGCTGCAGAGGTTGCCAGCAAGGCGTGACGCTCTCGGTGGCGGACACCGTGACCGTCCACGCCACTGCGGACTCCGATCCCTCCACCCTCTTCGAGGTGGTGGACGCGGGCAATGGCACGATCGCCCTCAAGGCGGACACCGGCAATTACGTGGAACGGTGCACTGGCTGCATCGACAAGGCCACCATCCAGGACTTCGCGACCGTCAACGCGACCGGCGCCGCTCCGCCTGCTGCCGCTCGTTTCACCCCGGAGCTCCTTCCCAACGGGAAGGTCGCCTTCAAGGCGAGCACGGGCAAGTACCTGGCCCGGTGCAGGAGCTGCTCACCCACCTCCAGCATTCCTGACACGGTCACGGTCAACGCCACCGACCCTCAGAAACAGGCCGTGGCCCAGTGGACCGTCGCCGTGCAGAATGGCACCGCGAGCGGGGGCAGCGAAGACAGCAAAGACATTCTCGTCTCCCGCTTTTTCGCGCCCAAGATCGTCGACTTCAGCGTCGCTCCCGCGCAGCGCAACGTCGGTTGGCGCCGGCTGGTGCGCATGAAGGCCCGTCCGGGCTCACAGGCGCAGAAGCACTTCGTGGAGAGCGCCTGGATCCTCTTCAACCACTTCACCTCGCCCCCGACCCACAGCCCCTTTGGCGGCACCAACGTGCCCCTGTCGGTGAAGAATGGCTCGGTCAACACGCAGGTGGCCCTGCTCACCCAGTGCAAGGCGGGCCAGACCGCATGCCAGAACGCGGAGCTCAACAGCATCTACTGGATGGACTTCGGCCCCTCGGACAAGGGCTACAAGCTGTCCTACGCGCTCAACGCCTTCTTCGATGCCGGCACGCTTCATGGCGGCGCTCCCTATTTCGTCCCCAACGGGTGTGACACCTGCCATGGCTCGCTGCGCGGCCAGGCCGTGCTCAACTACCTCGACACCGACCACTGGCTGGACCGCCTCACGGATGGGGACTTCCCCGCCCTGAACAAGGCCGATGCGCCCGCTGCGCTCTTCGACGCGGGCAAGGACGTCAAGTCGGCCCGGTATGCCGAGGCCTTTGACGTGCTGCGCCAGCTCAACCAGGAGGTGGCGGTCATGCAGAAGCGCGTGAACCCCAAGGGCTTCCACCTCGCCGCGACCAACAAGTGGCTGGAGCTCCACAAGACTTCAGTGGCGCCGGAGCCGGACCTCATCAAGCGCGCCTTCTCCTTCTCCAACGTAGGCCATCCGCTCAAGAAGGACCGCAAGCCCACCTCGGCCCCCTTGAGCTGGACGTCGAGCGCCGAGGACAAGGAACTGCTCGGCCTGATGAACAAGTATTGCTATCGCTGCCACGGCGCCGTTCGCTACGACGTCTTCAGCAAGGACATGGTCGCGGACCAGAGCAGCCCCATCCTCGACCGGCTCGATCCCAATCCCACGCAGGCGAAGATCGTTGGCTTCAAGATGCCCGTGGATCGGGAGCTGAGTACCGCGGACAAGACGCGCCTGATCGAACTCCTCGAGAAGCTGTACTCCCAAACCCACTGATTCAGAGGAACATCCCATGGCCCGATTCTTTCGCATCCATCCTGCCGTTGGCGTCGCCCGCGTTGGCAACTCCCCGGACGAGTTCTACATCGGCCCCGAGCATCCCAATCAGCCTCCCAACTTCGACATCGCCCAGAAGAAGTTCCAGCCCTTCAAGGACAGCCAGGGCCGCATCAAGCGGCAGGCGGCTCGCTTCCGTGTCTTTGAATACACGATGCAGAGCGGGGTGCTGAGCCCCCTGCGGGAAATCACCCAGGGCAGCTTTGACATCACCGGCATCAAATGGAGTGTCCACCTGGCCAACCGCAAGGCCGCCTTCTTCAAGTTCAATGGACAGGAGGGGGCGGACAACGGCGCCTGGAAGGCGAAGCGCAATACGCATGTCCAGGCCGCGGCCGATCGCGAGCGGCTGCTCGTCATCGACCCCGGGCTCAAGTCCATCTCGGGCAAGAGCCAGCCGCGCGTGCCCCTCACCAACCCCAATCGCAACATCCCCATCTCCACGCTGGGCGAGCTGCGCACGGATGAGCAGGGCCGCCTGCTCGTGCTGGGTGGGCTTGGCCAATCCAGCAAGACAGACCAGGGCAAGCTCATCGACGACTACGTGAACAATGATCACTGGTTCGACGACATGTCGGACGGGCCCGTGAGCGCGGAGATCACCTACACGGAGGGAGGCACGACCCAGACGGCGAAGCTGGAGGGCAACACCGGCGCGTGGCTGCTGGTGGGGCCGCCGGATTTCGGACCCGCGGTGGGCAACGTGGTGCGCCTGTTCGACACCATGTGGGACCTGGCGGTGCGCTCCAAGGATGTGCCGATCTCCACCACGGACGGCTTGCTCGACAAGGGCCTGTTTGCCCGGCTCGAGAAGCAGCGCGCGGATTGGAACACGACGACCCATTCCTTCCAGAGCTACAAGCCCTCCTTCCGGCTGGAAGTGTTCCCCATCCTCGAGCGGGCCCTGGGGCACCGCAATGTCCACAACCCCGAGGCCTCCAAGTCCTTCCATGCCTCCCTGGCGGGCGTGGAGCAGGATCTCGGCACGGTGGCCTCGGTCAAGGGCCAGCGCCTGCGCAAGACGATCTTCGGCTACCTGCGGGATCCTTTCAGCGCCACCCAGGAGCCCCTGCTGATGCCCAAGGGGTTCGGGGACTTCTACACGGACGAAGCGCCCGACGAGGGGATGAAGAAGGGCTACTTCATGACGCTCACGCGGGTGCAGTACGCGGTGCTCAAGCGCTGGGCCGAGGGACAGTTCGAGGAGGACTGGGACGCGACGAAGGCCCACGCCATCGACACGGAGATCTTCGCCGGGGGGCTCGATCGGGCCGCGCTGGAGAACAGCGTGGGCGGCCCCTTCTTCCCTGGCATCGACTGCAGCTGGCTGGTGCGCCTGCCGGAGCTGTACGCGGCTCCCTTCCGCATCAAGCACTCGGGCACGGTGTTCCCCACCACGGCGAATCTCGCCATTGGCCCAGGGTTCTTCTCGCAGCAGATGGCGCTGCCCTGGCAGGCGGACTTCTACCAGTGCAAGAAGCAGTTCTTCGACCCCAAGTCCTTCAAGAAGAACGCCTTCCAGGGCGACGGCATGTACCACATGTGGTGGGCCGCCCACCGTCCGGATGATGTCTACGCGAAGAAGGGAGACATCCAGATGGTCTCCTGGACTCGGGCCCTGGATGCGGTCGCCGAGGTCGAGGCGAAGAAGCCGGAGATCAAGAACAGCGCGCCTGAGGGCACCAGCGCCGTCGAGATGGCCATGTACATCCAGATGCAGGCGAACTGGTGGAAGCTCGGCTTCGTCATCAACGAGGGCGAGGCCTTCTTCGAGACCCAGGAGCAGAGCACCTCGACAGCTGTCGCCTCCGCGGCGACGCCAACGGCCAAGGCCTCCTAGCCGCCCTCATGAGCACCGCTCCCATCTCCAGCCTGGAGGACCCGATGGAGTCCATGGCCTTTGAAGCACCAGACCCGCGAGCCTCTCATGACGTCGTGGTGGTGGGAGGCGGCGTGGCCGGCCTGAGCGCAGCGCTCACCCTGGTAAGGGCGGGCGTCTCCGTCTGCATCCTGGAGCGCACGGACTACTCTGCCTGGCGTCCCGGGGAGACGCTCTCCCCGGTGGCCTTCGCAGAGCTGCGGCAGTTGCTGGCACCCGAGTCGTTGGAGACCGACGGCTTCCTGGAGTCGCATGGCCTGGAAGCCACCTGGGGCTCGGAGCAGCCCCATCACCACTCGTTCCTCACCAATCCCTACGGGAGCGGCTGGCACGTGGAGCGCCGGCGCCTGGACGGGCTGCTGGCCAGCCATGCCCGGTCGCTCCAGGTGCCGCTGTGGCGGAGCACCTGCGTCACCCACCTGGAGCGCGAGGGACACGGGTGGAGGGTGAATGTCCGCACGCCCCGGGGCCCAGCGGAGCTGCGCTGCGAGGCCCTGGTGGATGCGACCGGGCGCTCGGCCCAGGTGGCGCGGCAGAGCGGCATGCGGCGGCGCGACTGGGACGCGCTGTGCAGCGTGTCCGGGGTCATCGACAGGCCTGCCGGGTTCCAGCAGCAACACCTGGTGGTGGAGGCCACGCCCCAGGGGTGGTGGTACGCCGCGCCGCTGCCCGAGGGGCGTCTCATCCTCACGCTGCTGAGCGATGTGGATGTGCTCCAGCGCTACGGCGCCTTGCAGCCGGCGGGGTGGCGTGCGCTCTTCTCCGCGACTCGGCACCTGCGCGAGCGGGTAGGGGAGCTCGAGGCGGTGTCACGGCTGCAGGTGCGCCGCTGCGAGACGAGCCGCCTGGAGCACGCGGCGGGGGCAGGTTGGGTGGCGGTGGGGGACGCCGCGGCGATGTGGGATCCGCTCTCGTCGAGCGGGATCCTCAAGGGGCTGCGCACCGGGCGCGCGGCGGCGCGAGCCCTGTGTGCCGCGCTGGGAGGAAGCAGCGGAGCGCTGGAGGACTACGCGCGGCAGGAGGCAGAGGAGTTCACCCGCTATCTGTCCGCGCGTCATGCCCACTACACCCTGGAGCAACGCTGGGCCGGCGAGGACTTCTGGCAGCGCCGGCTGGCCGCGTCCTCTCTGGAGCCGGGACAGACGCTCTCTGAGTAGCATGCAGCCCAGCAACCCTGTCACGGCTCAGAACAGAGAGCCGAGGATGCTGACCTACGAGGCGGAGCGCTGTTCACCATGACAGGGCTGACCTACGCTTTCGCGCAGTACACGCCTGCAGGTGGGGGGGCTGCCAGCCCTTATGAACGACGACGATTCGCCAGAGCCACAGGCAGTGGCGGGTGATCAACCCGCTGCAGCGAGGATGGATGACACCCTCACCGTCGATCCCGCGCCTGATTCTCCCGTCCCCAGGCCCATGGACGTTGGCGGTGCGGCTTCTCCCTGGAGCGCATACGCGCCGGTCATGGACCGGAATCGCTACATCCTCCACGGAGAGTTTGCCCGAGGAGGCATGGGCCGCATCCTTCGGGCCTTCGATGTTCGCCTGGGCCGGATGGTGGCGCTCAAGGAACTCCAGCTCCGCGCCGGTGGCCTGCTCGAGGAGCGCTTTCGGACCGAGGCGCTCGTCACGGCGCGTCTCCAGCACCCCTCCATCGTCCCCATCTACGATGTAGGCCAGTGGCCGACCGGTGAGCCCTTCTACTGCATGAGGCTCGTTTCCGGCCGAGCCCTGAGCGAGGTGATCGCGGAGACCCGAACGCTTGGACAGCGGCTGGCGCTCCTGCCGCATGTGCTCGCAGTGGCTGAAGCCGTGGCGTATGCCCACAGCCAGCACATCATTCATCGCGATCTGAAGCCCGCCAATGTGCTCGTGGGCGAGTTTGGGGAGACGGTGGTCATCGACTGGGGGCTCGCCAAGGACCTCTTGCCAGCAGGCGCGGCACCGCCGGGGGAAGGAGCAGGCCCAGGGAGCCCTTCCATCCCGGACCCGGGACTCACGATGGCGGGTACGGTCATGGGGACTCCCACGTACATGCCGCCGGAGCAGGCCAGGGGACAGCCGGTCGATGAGCGCGCCGATGTCTATGCCCTGGGCGCCATTCTCTATCACCTCCTGGCGGGCGCCCCGCCGTACCGGCGCCACCCGTCGGAGCAGGCGCTTCAGGATGTGCTGGCAGGACCGCCACCGCCGCTGGCTCGGCGGGAGGAGCATGTCCCCTCGGATCTTCTTGCCCTTGTCTCCAAGGCCATGGCGCGCGAACCGCAGGAGCGCTACCGCACGGCCAAGGAGTTGGCGGAGGATCTGCGGCGCTTCCAGACCGGACAGATCATCGGCGCGTATCAGTACACCCGGTGGGAGCTCATCCGCCGCTTCGTCCGCAGATACCGGGCCGTGGTGACGGTCGCCACCGCGGCCCTGCTGGTGCTGGCGGGGCTGGGGTCCGTGAGCATGTGGCAGATCCTGGCCGCACGCGATCGCGCCGAGCGCAACGAGCTGGCGGCCTTGAGCCGGGCAGACTCCCTCTCGCTCATGCAAGCCCGCACGGCCGTGGAGCAGGATCCCAACACGATTGGTGCCCTCCGCAACCTCTCGCCAGGCTTCACCCGGTGGCCGGAGGTGCGGCTCCTCGCCGCGGACGCCAAGGCACGCGGACTGGCGGTTCTTCTCCGGGGCCATACCCAGGGCATCTCCGACCTGAGCTTCACCCATGACGGCCGGCTGCTGGTGACGAGCAGTGATGACCGGACGCTGCGCGTCTGGGATCTGGCGCAGGGCCAGAGCCGGGTCCTCGAGGGACACACGGATGAAGTGTGGGGTCTGGCGATCTCGCCTGACTCACGCCATGTTGCCTCCGCTGGCAAGGACGGCACGATTCGACTCTGGGAGCTGGCCACCGGTCGGAATCGCATCCTCCAGGGGCACTTGCTGTCCGTGGTGGCTGTGGCATTTCTGCCGGATGGGCAGCGCCTGCTCTCCGCCGGAGAGGACGGCACGGTCCGGCTCTGGGATCTGGCCACCGGTGAGGCGATTCGCGTCTGGCACGTCGAGCAAGCCATCTATCAGCGGATGGCCACGGATCCGGCCATGCATTGGGCTGCGCTGACGGCCTTCAACGAGCCCGTGGTACGTGTGTGGGATCTGGGGCGCGGTGAGCTGCGCGTGTTGGCAGGGCATTCAGCGAAGGTTACTCAGGTCGCCTTCTCGCCTCGCGGAGAGTTCCTGGCCACGGGAGGAGATGACCGGACCGTGCGTATCTGGGATCCAAGGACCGGGCAGGGGCGCATTCTCGGTGAACACCTGGGGCCCATTACCGCCCTGGTCTTCTCGCCGGATGGCCAGACCGTGGTGGCCGCGAGCACCGAGCCGGTGCTGCGATCGTGGGATGTGGCGACGGGCCAGCTCCGCGAGTTCCAGGGGCACCAGGGACGCGTGGGGGCGCTGGCCTTCTCTCCCGATGGAAGGTTCCTGGCCTCCAGCGGCTATGACCGCTCGGTGCGGCTGTGGGAGTTCTCCACGGGGAAGGGCCAGTCCATCGGAGGCGCTGGAGCGAACCTCCTCCGCCTGGCGTTCTCACCGGATGGTCGACGGCTCGCTGGCGTGGGCCTGGATGGAATCGCGCGCGTCTATGAGACGTCTTCGGCGGTTCGGGTCCTCCAGGTTCCAGAGGTGTTCAGTTACAGCGGTCTGGAGATCTCCCCGGATGGGAGGTGGCTTGCCACCGGTGGCCTGGAGGGAAAGGCTCACCTGTGGGAGCTGTCCACGGACACCGAGCGCGTCCTGAGCGGCCATCGGGGGATGACCGTGGTCACGATCTCTCGAGATGGGCGCTGGGTCGCCTCGGGAGGCGAAGAGGGGAGCGTGCGCTTCTGGGACACCCAGGGGCACCTGCTCAGCGTGCTCCAGGCGCATGCCAACTACGTGACGGCGCTGGCCTTTTCTCCGGATGGCCGGTCTCTGGCCTCCGCCTCGTGGACGGGTGACGTGCGGTTGTGGGATCGGGACTCGGGTCAGGCGCGGGTGTTGGCAGATCAGGATCCGGAGCAGTTCGCCACCTTCAGGTTCGTCTTCTCGCCAGACGGCCGCCACCTGGCCGCAGCTTCGGAGAAGGGGCTCGCCGTGCGGCTCTGGGATCTCTCCAAGGGCGAGCGTCCCCTGCTCCTGCGAAGCGAGGGCTTCATCCAGGTGGTCGAGTTCTCTCCCGATGGGAGCCGTCTCCTCACCGGAGCCATGGACAATGTGTTGAGGATCTGGGACCTGAGCGGCACGCAGCTCCAGCGGATTGACGTCGGTGGGCTCGGCTTCCAGCAGGCGCTCTTTACACCGGATGGGCGGACGATCCTGACGGTCGGGGGAAATGAGAGCCGTGTGCGACGCTGGGATGCGAAGACGGGACAAGCCCTGGCTGTCCTGGACGAGCACAGCGGCAAGGTGAACTGCATTGATGTTTCGGCGGATGGGACGCGGCTGGCCTCCGCCAGCGACGATCAGACGGTCAGGCTTTGGGATCTGGAGAGCGGCAAGAGCCGCATCCTGCGGGGGCACTCCGACGCAGTGGAACGGGTGAGGTTCTCCCCAGATGGCCGGTGGGTTGCTGCCCTAGGCGCCGACGCCGCGATCCGACTCTGGCCGGACGATCTGCCTTCATCTCCAGAGGCGCTGCGAGCCTGGCTCCAAGCCGTGGACGTGCCCGCTCAGAGCGATGAGTGACGATGTGAATCCAGCTCTTCATCCGCTACTTGCAGAACGTGAGCTCCGTTGTCTTGTCCGAGTCGTCTGTCTCTCCATCGGTCAGGCGGCGCCGCGTGGTCAGCGAGACGCGGTACGAGCAGTGCGCCCAACTGGAGATGTTGATCGTCGGGTAGGTGCCGATGCCTCCACGCGCCGTCGAGCCCGCGGGGAACGGCGGCACGATCGTGCCGGGCGCGCTGCCCGAAGCGCTGGTGATGGCGATGGACCAGCTGGCCATCAGCGCGTGGTCGGCGGTGTAGCGGATGTCGAGCGCGTTGGTCAGCTCCGAGCAGGCATCCGAGCCAGGGCCATGGAACTGTGCCAGGTCCAGCAGCTCCACCTCGCTCCAGTTGTTGACGTGGAGCTTCGACAGCGTGTTGCTGAAGGTCGCCGCTCCGCCCACCGGGCCGGCCTCGAAGGTGATCGCGAGGTCCGTTCCGTTCTTCGGGTCGGTCAGCGCATTGCCCGCCCCGTTTCCGGGCGCGGCCCCACCTGGGACAGCCACCGGAGTGTTGAACCGGAGCAACGGACCGTAGAAGCCTCCGTCGAGCGCGTTCGGGTCCACTTTGATCCAGCCATCGCTGTCGGGAACGACGACATGGGCCGGTACGGGTCCCCAGGGTGTGCCGGGCGGCACCACCGGCGTGGGAGTCGGATCGGGCGTCGCTCCGGAGCCAGCGACGTAGATCGACTGGAAGGTCCAGCTGACACCGGTGCCGAAGATGTCCCACTGGATCAGCCGAGCGCCGACGAGGACCGGGTAGAGCAACGCGCCCGTGACCGGCTGCGGAGCCCCGCCACCGATCGAATAGAGGAAGCGGTATCGCATGGGGTCGGGCGAACCGACGGGCGACGTCTTCGGGCAGAAGCCGCGCAGCTTGAGGGCGCCCGTGAAGCCGTAGTCGGGGCCGCCGTGGCCCAGCACCGCCGCGTTCGTCCGCCCGCTCACCGCGCTGATATCGGTGATGATGTGGAAGTCGCCGACATGGGTGAAGAGCGGGTTGTTGAACGGAGGCTGCTCGGCCACGTCCACGCACAGCTCGACGCAGAAGCAGGGCCCGGCGTTCTCGCGATCCTTGTCTCGCCCGCGCGAGCGAGGCTCTTCGAGCAGCACGGTGCCGCCGCCTGTCTCGATCTTGAAGTAGAGGTCCGGCCCGCCCACCCACTCGAGGTTGATCAGCGGAGAGAAGGGAGTCTTCTGGAAGTCGCTCGCCACGTAGTCGAGCCGGAATCGGCCTGCTCCGTCCGTGTTCGCGCTGCCGAGCGCATCGTCCTGCAGCCAGTCGGCGTCGAAGGCGCTGACCTTGACGCCCGCGACAGGCTGCTGCGTCTCGCACGTCACCACCTTGCCGCAGAGGGTCCAGGCGCCAAAGAGCCCGCGGATCCAGCACCAGAAACGGTAGGGCAGGGTGTAGCTCCAGGCCCAGAGGCTCCCTCCCTCGGTCTGGCGCCACTGAGGCTGGAGCGTCGTGATGCTGAATTGGACCGGCTCCCGGCGCGGCAGCGGCTTGCGGTGGGGGACCGTGGCGCAGAAGACGTCGAGCTCGAAGGCCCCACCCTGGTAGCGCTGCTTCTCGCCCAGCTCGAACGTGAAGTTGCCTTGCGCGTCGGTCTCGGCCTCGGCGAACAGCGACGACTCCTTCGCCTTCACCTGCGCCGCGCTCAGGACCGCGAAGGTCTCCTTGGGGTTGGCCACGGCCAGGGCCGCCACATCCTGCCCCTCGCGAGCCCGATAGAGCCGGACCTTGACGTTCGACAGGGGCTCCAGACACTCGTCGCAGATCAACCCGGACAGTTTTCCTTTGAAGAGGTATGCCATTGCGTCCTCCCGTGGCGGCCCGCCTCCCCCGAGGCTGGGGGGCGTGGTGAACTCACCCGATAGAGGGCGGAACCCTCCTCTGTGATGGGCGCTCGGAAGCGTCTGGCCGCCAGCACTGCGGGCAGGGCTGCTCCGTCGTCATGGCTCGCCGGATCGAAGCAGGCGGGGCACTGCATGCCCTCCAGCATTCCCTGCCTGAACGCTATCCTTCGAAGCGGTCGAAGAGCTTCGCCAGGACGAACTCGTAGATCCGCAGCTGCCCGGTGACGATCTCTCCTCGCACCGAGTATCCCGGGCGGACCTCGAACGGGTGTGGCGGGGGCAGGTCCACGATGGCGAAGAACTCATTGGCATCGTTCGGTGGGGAGACGTATCGAACGCGCCCCTTGAGCACTCCGTACCGATGGAAATGAAACGCGTCCACCTTGAGGTGCGCCCGCTGGCCCGCCAGGACTCGCTTCACCTCGTCCTGCGTCAGCTTGAACCGCGCATACAGCGCGCTCCCTTCCTCCAGCTCGGGCGCCACCTCGACCAGGATTTCTCCCGCGAGGATCCGGTCGCTGCTCGCCTTGGTATTGTAGAGGTAGCGGATGGTTCCGCGGATCTCCGCCCGTACCTCCCGTCTGGCCGCGAGCAGGCCGCGCAGCTCCTTCTCCTCGCGCTGCTTCTCCAGCTCCCTCCGCAGCTTGTTGGCTCGCTCGAGCAGCGAGAGCCGTGCCGCCTCCGCGCCGAGGAGATCCAGCTCAACGCGTGTGAGCTCGTCGCGATAGGTGCCCCCCAGCTTCAACCCCGCCGCCTCCTGCTCCCGCTGAAGCCTCAGCAGCTCGGTGGCCGCGCTCGTTGCCTCCAGGACGCCACGGTAGTCCGCCTCATGCTCCTCCTTCGAGAGCAGCCCTCGCTCGTAAAGCCCGCGGCTGCGCTCCGCCTTCACCTCCGCCAGCGCCTGTTTCTGCTGGGCGAGCTCCCGCTGGCGGGAGAACGCGCCCAGGCTCTCGCGGATCTGGGCCTCCTCCGCCCCGTGTCTCTGCCGCAGGATGGTGAGCTGGCGGCGGTGACGCACTGCCCGCTCGCCCGCATTGTCCATCTGCTCCACCACCGTTCCCAGCTCCTCCTCCAGGGCCTGGTAGTCCTCCTCAGCCTTTCGCGCGGCGGCATCGACCTCTTCGTTGTCCAGGAGCATCAGGAGCTGGCCCGCCTGTACCGTGTCCCCCTCGTGGACGTACTGGTCCACCCTCCGCACCTCGTACGGCGCCTTGTGGACGGAGCGAGGCCGGTAGGAGAGCACTTCCCCCTCGCGGACGCGCACGACGGCATTCACCTCTACCGTCGCGAAGAGCACCGCCCCGATGGCGCAGCTCCCCAGGAGCAGGGCGAACATTCCCCTGATGTGCCCGAGGCCGCTCATGCCACCTCTCGGGCCGACGTGCCGTCCGTCGGCCCCTCCTGGATGCGTCCGCCGCGCAGCAGGACCTTGCGGCTCAGGTGCAGCCCCTCCACGGACTCGTGCGAGATGAAGAGCATCGCCCGATCGTCAATCTCCCCCAGCAGCCTGGCGATGGCAGCCTTCGACTCCTGGTCAATCCCCCGGAAGATCTCGTCGAAGATCACAACGTCCGCATCCGCGAGCAGGGCGCGCAGCACCAGCACCTTGCGCCGCTGGCCGGTGGACAGATTGCGCCCCCCTTCCTCGATGAGCCGCTCCAGGTGGTCCGGGTGCTGGACGATGCAGTCGTAGAAGCCGATTCGCTTCGCCAGTTCCACGATGCGCCGCGTGCTGTGGCGCCGACCGAAGGTGATGTTGAAGCGCAGCGTCTCGTTGAAGAGGGTGTCCTCCGCCGAGACCAGCACCACCCGACGCCGCAGCGCCCGCTCACCACCGAGGAGTTCACGAGGGATGTCGTTGACCAGCACCCTCCCACCGGAGGGCTGCTGGAGCCCGGCCAGGACCCGCACCAGCGTGGACTTCCCGCTCCCGTTGGCCCCCATCAGGAGCACCTTCTCCCCCCTGCGCAGCGTCAGATCCGCTCCTTCCAGGACACCCTGGCCCGAGGGGTAGCGGTAGACGAGCCCTCGCGCCTCCAGGGCCTCCACCCGCACGTCCTCCTCCGGCGCGAGCGGGGCGCGGCCTGCTCCGCCCTCGCCGAAGTCGAAGTAGCGCCTCAGGATCACGAGGTTCTCCTGCAGCGAGAGGTTCTCCTCGAGCAACGTCGTGAAGGAGGAGAAGATCTTCGCCGACAGGGCGATGAAGGTGAGGAGCTGTCCGAGCGTGACCGTCTGCAGGGCAATCAACCCACGGGCGCACAGCAGGATGAGCAGCAGCGAGGCGGCCGTGGTGACGAGAGCGACGGCCGCGGTGCTGGCGAGGTCGAGCAGCTTCCCCTTGCGCTGCGTCTCCAGGTAGCGCCCTGCCTGGGTCCCCAGCTGCGCGCTGAAGTGCGCCTCCAGGTTGAAGGCCCGGATGGGCTGCACTCCCTCCAGCCCCTCCACCATGCAGGAGAGCAGGTCGGCCTTGTTCCGGAAGCGCTCGCTCTCCAGCCGCCGCAGCGCCGGCGTCACCGCGACGAGGAGGGCACCCAGCACCAGCAGCGTCAGCAGCACGAGCGCGGCGGCTTGCGCATTGAGTACGAAGAGCACGACGAGCGCGTTGAGCGAGACCCAGGCGTTGACGGCGATGCGTGAGAAGTAGCTGGTGAAGAAGCTCTTGAGCTTGAGGCTGTCGCTGATGCGTTCGAGAAAGTCCCCCCGCGTGAAGGAGCGCAGGTACTGGATGCTCCCCGTCAGCATGCGATCCGCGAAGCGCAGCAGGAAGTAGCGGTCCAGCTCCAATCCCAGGTGCACCGCCACGTACCGGGTGTACACCCCCATGAGAATGTCGAACAGCCTGAAGAGTCCCAGGCCCAGGGTGAAGGTGGCCAGCACTCCGAAGTCGAACTGAGGGATGATCTCGTCGACGAGCAATTGGTTGACGAAGACGGCGGTGTGCGTCGTCAAGGACGAGAGCACGGCGGCCAGAAGGAAGAGGTACCAGATGCCGCGCAGCGCGCCGAGCTCCTTCAACAGCCTCCGGAGCGGATGGGCCGGCGTCTCGTCAGGCGTCCGCCGCTCCGCCCGCGACGCCGGCGCCCGCACCGCGAGCACGACGGGCGCCGCCAGCATTCGCCTCTCCTCACTGCCCTCCACCGCGCGGAAGCGCTGAGGAACGGATGAGAGCTGCTGGTGGTGGATCAGGTCGGCGAGGAAGGCCTGCTCGGCCGCCTCGTCCTTCAACCCGAAGTTCTGCTTCACGTAGCTGAAGTAGAGCAGCTTGTTGTACAGCGCCGCCACCTCGGCCTCGCTCGGAGGGGTGTCCAGCCGTATCCCGTACCTCCCCAACTCCTCCATCACCTGGCCCTGGATGCGGCTGCGCCACAACTCCTCCGTCAGGGGGACCTGGACGGTATGCGCGCGCCGGACGAAGTCGGCCACCGTCCAACGCTCCACCTGCCCGTGCGTGGGGTTGAGGATGCGCAGGCACCCCCGCTCCACTCCGTCGACCACCACGTAATGCAACAGTCCGCTGGCGTGCACGCGCACCGTGGCCAGACACGGGGCGAGTTCCCCCAGCTTCTTCTCCAGCCCCGCGGCATCGCTGAGGTCCAGCGCTTGTGTGCGCACCCCGAAGCCGTGCTCCTGGAGAAACGCCTTGAGGCTGTCGAGGCGCAGCCCCTCGATGCCCAGAGGAAGGGCGGCGGCAATGGCCTCGCGACTCATGAGGACCCCGAACCGCTCGCAAAGCGTCTTCACCGCGCTGATGCCGCAGTCGTTGCTCCGCAGCTGAGGGTCTACCTTCAGGCGGGCCCTGCGCAGCCATCCTCCGATGCTCATGGGCAGACGCGCTCCCCGGCGCGAACGGGCCCGCGGCGCCGCTGGGCTGCACTCCAGCCCTCCAGCATCGCCACGGCGCAAGGGAAGCGCTCCTCCGGGCCCTTGGCGAGGGCGCGCGCGATGACGTCGGCGAGGGCCGCGGGGATGTACTCGCCCTCGGGCGTCTCCTCCGCGCGGGGGGCGGGCTGGCTGCGGATGGCCTGCGCCAGACGTCTCCACAGCACCCTCTCCGAGAAGGGCTCGTGGCCCGTGAGGATCTCGTGGAGCAACACCCCCAGCTGGAACACCTCCGAGCGCATATCGCCCGGACGGCCGCTGATGCTGAGCGAGCCGGGCTCGATGCGCTCGGGGGGCATGAAGGCGGGAAGGCCGCCGTGGGGGACGGCGGTCTCCTCCACCGCGTCGCCGCTCCGCCGTGAGAGGCCGAAGTCAATGAGCTTCACCCGGCGCTCGTCCGTCAACATGAAGTTGCGCGAGTGGACATCGCCGTGCAGCAAGCCGTGGTGGTGCAAGTGGGCGAGCGCGGCGAGCGTCTCGGCGCCGATGCGCACTCGCTCTGGCAGGGACAGGGATGCCTCCGCCATGGCCTCGCGAATGGGAGTGCTGCCGGCATGCTCCAGCGCGGCGTAGCAGGGCTCCCCGGGGTGGAAGGCCAGCAGGCGACAGACGTTCTCATGCGGGGCCAGCCCGGCCATGAAGAGAAACTCCCGCTCGAAGAGCTTGCGCTCGCGGCTCGCCCTGGGGCCCTGCAAGACGAAGACCTTGAGCACCGCGGGCATTCCGGTGCCCACCTGCTCTGCGTGATGGAGCGCCACGTCTCGCTTCTCGATGATCAACTCTCCGACGCGGTACTCCCCGAGCACCTGCCCGGGAGTCAGCGCCCAGGTGGACTCCCCTCGGAAGTCCGCCCCTGCGGAGCGCAGCAGGCCGGCGCGCCGCATGCGCTGGAAGAAGGTCCGCACTGTGGCGGCGATGGCTTCCTGGCGACACCCCGCCTGGCGCGCCAGTTCCTCCAGCGCCTCAGCCTCGGCCCGCGGCTCCCTGAACAGCTCCAGGTAGCTCTTGATGACCGGGTTGACCAGGTAGCAGTACTGGTGAGCGCGCGTGTCCACCACCATGAAGCGCTCGCCGTGGCTTGCGCCGGTGTTCGCGCCCGAGTCGTCGAGGAGGCTCGAACCCTCGTCTTCGCTCAAGGGGCGGAGCTCGAAGTACTCCGGAAATACATAGAGGCATTTCTGTGTCATGACCGAGAGAGGAGCGGGGTGCGCTGCGGCTTGGTTCTGTTCTCAGGCCGCTCTATTTGTGGCCGGACTTCCAGGAGCAGCTCTTGCTCTTGCTACTCTTGCGACTCTTGCTGCTCTTGTGGCTCTTGCAGGTGCTGCCGTGGTGGCCGCCGCCGGCCTTGAACTCGAGGACGCGGTCCATCTGCTCTTCGGTCAGCTCCTCGAGGATGTTCGAAAGGTTCAGCATTGAAGTCTCTCCATGAAAGGATTGATGGTGGATGTTGCAGGTGGCTGTTGCGGATGACGATGCCGTGGCGCACCCCGCCGCGATGCGACCCGCTCCGAATCGCATCGGGAGGCATGGTACGAACGTCCATCTCGCGGCAGAACTGTCCTGGGGACTGGCTTTGAAGGCGAATAGCGTGCAGATGCCGCTCCTCCACCTCGTCAAAGCCATGACCTCATTCAACCGGACGCCGCGGGGCAAGAGTCAGAACCGCCGCCAGGAAGCCGCGGCCTACCCGAACTATTACCCTGCCGAGGAAGAGCGTGATGACGACTGGCCGGACGCTCGGGCAGCGCTCCGGTAGTGATGGGGTGCGTTGCCGGTGACGCGCTTGAAGGCGTTGCTGAAGGCGCTCTCCGACGTGTAGCCGAGCGATTGAGCAATGGTGGAAACCGGGGTGCTCTCCTCTCGCAGCTCCCGTTCGGCCAGCCGCATGCGCCACTCCGTGAGATAGGTCAGCGGGGCGATGCCCGCCACCGTCTTGAAGTAGTGGGCGAAGGTCGACCTCGACATGGCCGCGGCTTTCGCCAGCTCCTCGAGTTGCCACGTGCGGCCGGGCTCGGCGTGCATCAAGCGGATGGCGGGCGCGAGCCGCGGGTCGGTGACAGCTCGAAGCCACCCCACGGGTAACGAGCCGGCTGTCTGGAGATGGACTCGCAGGATCTGCACGAACATGAGCTGAGCGAGCTGCGCCGAAGCAATGCTGGCACCTGGAAGCTCGGCGGATTGTTCGCGGATGAGCTGGTCGAGAAGCCATTGCAGGACCGTCGCCTGAGGCGAAGCCGCCCGAACGTGAATCAGCGGGGGCAGGACATCCGTCAGGAGTTCGCTGCTGGCCGGGTTCAATCGGACATGGCCGCCGATCTGGATGCAGTCGTCGCCCTTACCTACCCTCGCTGTCTTGATGCTGCCCTTGAACAAGCCAGTCGCGTCGACGGGGGGGACCGCCAGATCCCCGGCGAGAACGAAGGAGCGTCTCGCCGAGAGGAGAAACACATCCCCCGTCTCGACACGCACAGGTGCCTTCTCTCCGTCGATGCGGAGCCAGCAGCTCCCCTTCACCATGGCAAAGAACTTCAACTTATCTGGCGGGGGAAAGCGGATGGCCCATGAGCCGCCAGCGGTGAAGCCGCCCGTCAGGACGGATTGGGCGTCGGCGAGCTTGAGGACGCCAGACAGAGGATCGGCCACCATTCTTGCAATATCGCGCAAGTCATACGGACTTTCGAGCATTCAAAGTTCGAGGGGCGGTCCTTACATTGCTCGGACCTTCAACTCAGGAGTGTTCGTCATGTCCACCCTTCAAACCCCCCTTGGATCCGGTTTCGGTCCAGCCTCGACCACCGCCGATGTCATCAAAGGCGTCTCCCTGGAGGGAAAGATCGCTGTCGTCACGGGTGGCTACGCGGGGCTGGGTCTCGAGACGGCACGGATCCTCGCATCGGCTGGCGCCAGGGTCATCGTCCCGGCGCGCGATCTCCAGAAGGCCGCCGCCGCGCTGAACGGGCTGGAGGGAGTCGAACTCGAGCCGATGGACTTGATCGACCCCGGCTCGATCGACACCTTCGCGAGGAAGTTCCTCGATTCTGGTCGGCCGCTGCACATCCTGGTGAACAACGCGGGTGTCATGGCGCTCCCTCAACTGAAGCGCGATGCGCGGGGAGTCGAGCACCACTTCGCGATCAATCACCTCGGCCACTTCCAGCTCGCCCTGCGACTGCTCCCGGCCTTGCGACGTGCGAAGGGGGCGCGCGTCGTGTCGTTGTCGTCCCGGGGACATCAGCGGTCGGACGTCGTGTTCGACGACCTGAACTTCGAGCGTCGCGAGTATCAACCCATGCTGGCCTATGGCCAGTCGAAGACCGCCAACATCCTCTTCGCCGTCGGACTGGACGCACGCGAGAGTGCCAGGGGCGTGCGCGCCTTCTCCGTCCACCCCGGCAGCATCGTGGCGACCGATCTGGGACGGTATCTCTCGACCGAGCAGCTGCGGGCCCTGGGAGTCATCGACGAGAACGGCAGGCCGATCCTCGATCCGGAGAGACAGCTGAAGACCGTGGAGCAGGGTGCCGCGACCCAGGTCTGGTGCGCGACGAGCCCGCGGCTCGAGGGCATGGGAGGGGTCTACTGCGAGAACGTCGAGGTGGCCCGCCTGGTTTCCACCGAGGGCAGCTCCGGAGTGCGGCCTTATGCGATCGATCCCCGATCGGCCGATCGCCTCTGGGAGTTGAGCGAGGGGCTCCTGGGGTAGGTGGATCAGGCCGCTCAAGTACGCGAGCGGCCCGAGTTCCCCCGGCACCAAGCCTCGTGCGGCCCCATCTATCCGGAGTGATTCCGCGCAGCTTCGTGCGACCCCATCTCCCCGCCTGTGGCATGCCACAGGCTTGTGGTACTTGGGGGGCTCACCTGGAGACCCCCCCATGCAATTCCGCACTCTCGCCCTCGCCAGCCTCGCCGCGCTCGCGGCCTGTAACAACGACGTTCCCGAAATCGCGGAGGAGACCGCCGTCAGCACCGCCGCGGTGACGGCCACCCGCCTCTACGCCTCGGTGGGCGACAACGAGCTCAGCTTCGAGACGCTCGGCACTTTCGAGGAACGTGAGGGTGTCCGCGCCCTCATCATCCGCGCCACCGCGAACCGCTACCTCTCGGGCGTCCTGAGCTTCGTCCCCGACGACGCCTTCGGGGACGCGCACATCATCAGCGAACGCCGGTTCGAGATCGTCCTCCACGAGGGCCACGAGCTCAACACCGTGCTCTCGGGCCTGCCGCTCTTCGTCCGCGTCGATACCTTCACGGGCACGCCGCGCTCGTACACCGCGCGCATCGTAATTGCCCCTCGGTTCTTCGACTTCCGCGGCGACAGCGGCATCTGGATCGATGAGGCGGTGAATCCCATCTACGTCGTCCAGGGCAACACCAACCTGCTCTATCGTGGCCACGCCTCGGTGTCCGGGTACGTGGACTGGCTCTCTGTCACGGCGCCCGACGGCATCCCGCAGGTCTACGGCCGGCCCAACTACCGCCTCGACTGGTCGTACCCGGCGCTGTACCAGGCCATTGACCCGCACACCGTCCCGCTCACCTTCAGCGCGGGCGCCGATAACGGCGTGGCCATGGAGAAGACGGCGCGCCTCGTCGCTCGCGTGACGGAGTTCGCGGTCACCGATGGCGACGCCTACGACGTCTGGCCCAGCCCCGACTGCGACCCCACCGTCTACAGCTGCTACCACTCACAGCCCGCGGGCACGACGGACTTCGGGCAGTGCGGTACCTACCGCCAGGTCCTGCGCTGCACGTACTAGATGATTCGTGACGCACCTCGACTGGCGCCTGCCCCGATGAGGACAAGCGCCAGCCGATCACGGCCTGCTAGCAGCCTTCGTCCGTAGCTCCGTCGCAGTCGTTGTCCACCCCGTCGCACTTCTCGGGGGCGCCTGGCCTCACGTCGAAACGCTGGTCGTTGCAGTCATTGTGAGAGACGGCGTAGCCCGGTGGCGGGATGCATCCATAGGGTGGGGGGCCAAAGACGGCGTAATCGCCGTACCCGTCCCCATCGGAGTCCTGGGAGAAGTAGGTGGGCAGGCTGCTGTCCCAATCGTTGCAATCGTTGTTGTTGGAGACGAAGCCCCACGGTTGGTAGCACGCCACGATCGTCCCCGCCGAGGCACTGCCAAGCCCGTCCCTGTCCCCGTCCATGTAGTACAGGTTGCCCACGCCGTCGTCGGTGTACCCATTGCAGTCGTCATCCCGGCCGTTGCACACCTCGCTGGCCCCGGGGTGTACACTGGCGTTGGTATCGTTGCAGTCGTTCCAAGAGTAGGCATAGCCCGGGGGGCGAGAGCACGCCTGGGTGGTCGAGGAACCGCCGTACCCGTCTCCATCTTCGTCAGAGTAATAGGTGCCGAGCGCGCCTTCGTCGATGGTACCGTTGCAGTTGTCGTCCACGTCGTTGCACGACTCCGCGGCACCCGGCTTCACGTTCTGGTTGGAGTCGTTGCAGTCCGTGGAGTTGGACACGTAGCCCGCTGGCGCGGAGCACGCCTGGGTCTTCACCGAGGCCGTGCCGTACCCATCCCCATCCTGGTCGCGGTACCAGGTCGTGCCCACGCCCTCATCGACGGTGCCATTGCAATTGTCGTCCACGCTGTTGCACACCTCCGTGGCACCGGGCTTCACCTTGTTGTCAGCGTCATTGCAGTCGCTGGAGTTGGTGACGTAGCCCGTGGGGGCGGCGCAGGCCTGGATGCTCGCCGCCGCATTGCCGTACCCGTCTCCATCCTGGTCGCGGTAGTACGTGCCCAGGTTCCCTGTCTCATCCGACTGTCCGTCACAGTCGTTGTCGAGCCCATCGCAGACCTCGGTGGAAGGCCCGTGGAGCGGGACGCAGTGGATGGCCCCACCCGAGCAATACGTGACGCCCTCGGCACAGACCCCGAGTTCTCCGGTCGTGCATGCCAGGGTGCCGCCCGGATTGCCCTCGTCGACAGTGCCCGAGCAGTCGTCATCCACCCCGTTGCACGTCTCCGTGGCACCGGGCTTCACGCTGGGGTTGCTGTCGTTGCAGTCGCCGGGGGTGGCGATGTAGCCCGCCGGCGCCGTGCACGCCTGGGCACTCTTCGCGCTATTGCCGTACCCGTCTCCATCCGCGTCCTGGTACCAGGTGGGGCCGATTCCGTCGTCGACGAGGAGATTGCAGTTGTCATCCACTCCGTTGCACGTCTCCGTGGCACCGGGATTCACACTCGTGTTGGCGTCGTTGCAGTCACTGCCGTCCAGCACGCGCCCCGAGGGCTGCGCGCAGGCCTGGACGGAGTCCGCTGGGTCTCCATACCCATCCCCGTCGGCATCGCGGTGGAAGAAGTCGCCCGCGTTGTCGTCCGTCACCGTGTTGCAGTCGTTGTCCAGCCCATCGCAGATCTCCAGGGCACCTGGATGGATGGAGATATCGAAGCCATCGCAGTCCAGGTCATTCTCAACGTAGAACAGGGAAGGCTCGCAAGCTTCCTCGGGTGAGAACAGGTCGTCGTCGCCATATCCATCACCATCGAGATCGTAGAAGTAGATGTTCAGCAACTGCGTCTGGGTGAACGTCGACCGCGAGGTCCACGTGCCATCTCCCAACTGCCCATTGGTGTTGTCTCCCCAGGCCCAGAACGGGCAACCGGGACGCAGCGCCAGCGCATGGGTGAGCCCCGCGGAGATGGCCACCGCATCATTCAGTCCCAGCACGCGCACCGGGCTGTTGCGCTGCGGGGGGCTCGTCGTTCCATCCCCCAGTTGGCCCTTGTCGTTCTGTCCCCACGCCCAGGCTGCACCGGTGGAGTCGATGGCCAGCGAGGAGTTGCCTCCCGTGGAGATGGCGGTGACAGCCACCGCCAGCCCAACCGGCACCGGGACCAGCGCCGTGGTCGTCGTCCCATTGCCCAACTGGCCAGCGGTGTTCTGCCCCCATCCCACCGCGCTCTGGTTGGACAGCAGTGCCAACGAGTGGTTGGCTCCGGCGGCAATGGCGGTGGCTGGGAGCACCAGGGTCACCTGGTACGGCGTCAGCCGGTTGCCGGTCGAGCTTCCATTGCCAATCTGGCCATTGGTGTTGAGGCCCCACGTCCACACGCGTCCGTCGGTCCCCAGTGCCATCGAGTGGAACCAGCCCGCGGAGACCGCCTGGACGCTGCCAGGCAGGTTGATGCGCACCGGCGTCAGCCGCTCCGTCGTCGTCCCATCCCCCAACTGCCCATAGGCGTTGTTACCCCACGCGTAGACGCTGCCATCCGCGGCGATCGCCAGCGAGTGGTAGAGCCCTCCGGCGATGGTCACGGCTCCCCCGGGAATGGTCACCGGCACGGGCACCAGGCGTGTCGTCTTCGTTCCATCTCCCAGTTGGCCCTTGTCGTTCAATCCCCACGCCCACACCGTGCCGTCCATCCCCAGCGCCAGCGAGTGGCTTCGCCCCGCGGCGATCGCCTTGATGGCCGGTAGTCCCACCACCCGCAGAGGCATGTTGCTCTTGTTCAGCGTCCCATTCCCCAACTGGCCCTTATCGTTCAGACCCCACGCCCACACCGAGCCGTCCGTGCGCAGCGCCAGCGAGTGGGCATTGCCGGCGGAGAGGGCCTTCGAGATCGGGCTGGACGCGAGTGAGAGGGCGACGAAATCCTCGTCAGCGGATGCAGCGCGCAGCTCTTCACTGCCCTGCGCGAGAACCTCGCTCGCGGTCCCATCTCCTCCCGAGACATCCCCCCCACAGCCTGTCACCCACAGGCTGCAGAGCACCGCACATAGAATCCCTACAGCCGGCCGCTGCCTCTGCATTGCTCACTCCTCCATCCGGAAAAACTTCCGGCGGAAGCTAGGAGCGCTTCATATGCAGCAGAAGAGATTTTCCTATTCGTGTTTCCTGAATTCCGGCCTTACGAGAACGCGAGGTCCGGGCGAACCGGTCCGTGTGTCCCACGATCCGAGCTTCGCATGTCAAAGGGGAAAATCACCCCATCGGGTACGTGAGGTCGTCCCTTGCACTCGCCATTCCGCTTCGCTCTACCACTCTGCATGGCCCTGACGCTCCTGATGCCCACCCTCCGTGCCCAACGCTCCGGTATCGCCGTGGGCCGCGATACGGTGGTCGTCGCCTGGTCCGAGCACTCCAAGACCGAGCAATCCTCTCGCGTGTACGTCTCGGAATACAGGGACGGGGTCTGGAAGCAAGTCGGGGAGCCGTTCTCGGGGGTGCCGGACCACTCGGTCCTGGAGGTCTCCGTGGCGATGGATGAGCAGGGCAACCCGCACGTGGCTTGGACCGAGGAATCGGACCTTCGCGACGAGGGCGTCATCTACTACAGCCGTTGCTGGTTCGGCTCGGGCTGGACTCCACCCGAGCTGATCCAGCCGCGCGGCGTGCTGTACGGCTTCTCGCAGCCGCAGATCGTCGTGGACTCCACCGGAGAGCCCTGGGTGGCCTGGGACCGAATGGGCGGACCGCCGTACTCCCAGGAGATCTACTACCGCAGGCACCGCTCCTCGGGCTGGGAGCCTGAGCAGTTCGTCTCCGGGGGAGTACTCTCCGACTTCCACGTGAATCGAAGAGGCTTCCCCTTCGTGGCAGTACAACAAGGGGCCGTTCTGCAGCCGCAGTAGCTCAGTGAGCGTGACTGCGGTTTGCCTGACGAGATAACGCCTCTGCCCTGGCGAGGTGCGACGGGCCGCCGGTCAGCAGCGATGGCCGGCGGGCAGCTTGTGGATCATGCCCGCCGCGACGCGCGCTCGCGCGGCCTTGGCGTCGGCGAAAAGGACTTCCTCGAAGCGGCGGCGGAGCGGTGGAAGAAGCTCGACGCTGTCGAATATCCATTCACGCGGAAGGTGGCTGACCACCTGTAGCTGAGGGCTACGGCAGCCGCAGCTGGAGCACCAGGTAGATATAGGTGGGGCCCACTTTGGTGATCTCGTAGTTCACCGTTCCCTGGTGCCGGATGACGACCCAGAAGGAGGTGCCGTCGGCGGAGCTCATCTCCGGAATGGCCTTGTTGCCCAGCAGGTCGCCTCCGTAGGTGAAGCCGTAGGAAGGATCGTTGATCCGGCCGTACTCGATCCCGAAGCCGTAGCTGGGCCGGATGTAGATCGGTCCCGAGGGGGTGGAGGTGAGGGCGAAGTGGCCGGCCCGCAGATTGATGTCGAGCGGTGTCGCCACCCGTGGCCGTCCATCCAGTTCATGCTCGGCGAGGAAGTAGGCCTGGGCATTGAATGGAACGTAGCCATTGCCGATGTCGAAGTGGCCTTCGGTCGGGTGCCACAGCGAGAGGACTCGATCCGGCCCCAGGGCGATCGCCGTGAGGACGCCGCCCTTCACGGTCTGGGTGCCGGTGAGCGTGCCGTCCTGGAAGAAGGAGAGCGTCTCGAGCGTAGCGCTGTTGGAGGGGTTGGGCAGCGACACGACGGCGCGTCCGTTCGCCAGGGCGAGCCCCGCGGTACCTCCCGCGGCGGCGTCGACTTCGGCCTGGAGTCCCCGCAGCACCACGCTCCCCGTGGCACGCCGGTAGAGGAACAGGTTGAACGCGGAGACGCCCAGCGAGCCGAAGCCGGTGACGCTCGAGAGCACCATCCCGGCCGTGTCATCGTTCCCCAGCCCGGAAGCCAGGAGCCGGGTGTCGGAGGGCACATCGGCCAGGCGCTCCAGGCCCTGAAAGCTCCCGTTGGCGTAGTGGGCGAGGACCATCGCGGGTGCGGAGTTGCTGCCCACCGTGCCGCTGGGGAAGCTCAAGGGGCGATCTGCGTGGAAGAGCGCGGAGATCGTCCCGTTGGACTGGATTCCGAGCGCGGCAGGGGCCATGGGCACTGGCACGGCCCAGATCTGGCCGTTGGCCTCGCGCACCGCGAGCACTTCTCCCGCTGGGATGGTGGCCACCGGGCCCCCGAAGGTGATCTCGCCCTGGGTGGTGACGACGATCGCGACGCGGCCGTCGCGCGCCGCGAACCGGGTCGGAAAGAGGGACGAGCCATCGGCGGTGGTGATCGGAAGCACCGCGGCCACGGGCGTGTGCCGGAACTTCACGCGGACCGGGCTCTGGGTGTCCGCGAACACGTCGAACCAGATGTACCCATACAAGGACAGGAAGGGCTCGTAGCCCGGGTATTGATCCAGCACGCTCTGGGAATCGGGCTCGAAGAAGAGCTGATGGCGCGAGCCGACGGGGACCTCGACGGTGCAGGTGGAGGTGCAGTCGATGGTGCCATCCGCCGAGCGCATCCGGCCTCCTCCCGTGCCCTCGAAGGAGAAGGTGACCTTCGTCCGCTCGCGGGCAAACTGCGTGTCGGGCGGCCGGATGTAGACGCGGCTCCCGTCCCATGCGGCGGCGATCGTGCCGTCAGGACCGACGGCCGCCGTGGGATGGTAGAAGGGATCCGGGCTGGTGCCCCCGCTCAACGGGACGGACTGCTCGAGGGTGATCAGCTCCGAGCGCAGGCTGCCATCGCGAGCCACCTCGGTGAGCGCGAGGGGCGGCTTGCGCCCCTTGTAGAGTCCATGGACGACCCGCGGGGGGCCATCTCCGAGCGTGGCGATGCGGGGATAGGTGATGGGCCCCAGCTCGTACGATGTCCACGCCGTTCCGTCGTACACGCCATAGATGCCCCGGCCACTGATGACGAGCCCGCCCTCTCCATCCGGGTTGGACCCGATCTCGTCATAGACATACGTGACGTGGACCTGGCCACGTCCGTCCACCATCACGCCGCCGCCAAAGCCCGCGGCCACTCCGAGCTTCGGGAGGGGGATCAGCTCGAAGCCTCCAGCTCGCTGGTAGTAGACCTTCTGGTAGGACTCCGAGAGCAGCACCAGGTTGCCGTTCGCGTCCAGGGCGCCGTCGACCATCCGCGCGGACAGGGGCTCTCCCGTCATCAGGTCTGGCAGGGACACGCGGCTCCAGGAGCCTGGGGCGTCACGGCGGTAGAGTTCGACTTCGCCGCTGGTTCTGTTGACGAGGAGGTGAGGCAGCCCGTTGTGCAGCAGCATGCGCATCTCATAGACGGGGTTGCCCTGGCCGGCGACGCGCTCCTCGGTCCAGTCCGTGGTGCCGCCCAGAGGGCGGGAGCGGTAGAAGAGCTCGTACGAGGCCTGGGCCAGGTAGGCGAAGTGGACGGTGGTGTCATCCGTGGCCATGGCCGAGTTGCGGAAGGCGGGCAGGGGAGACAGCAACGGCTCGCACGCGCCGGTGAAGCGGCTGTACGTGGCTGCGGAGATGGGGCCGGGACCGCAGGAGATGGCTCCGCCTCCCAGGGCGGTGGCTGCGTGGACACCGCCCTGAATGTCCACCGCCAGGGAGGTAGCGCCGGAGAGGAAGGCGGCGCAGCTCAGGCCCGGCACATCGAAGTAGCCATTGGGTTTGGTGGAAGACACGCACTTCGCGGACCACGAGAACGAGCGGCTGCTGGTGGCGGCCTGGGTGGACTGAAGCTTCAGCTCTCGTTGCCGGGTGAGCGCGAGGATGCGCGTGCGGAGCTGGGTGCCCGGCGTGGCGCTCGGGTCGCGGATGACCGTCTGCAGTAACTCGCCGTTGTCGACCTTGAAGGTCGCGAGCTGGGCGAGCGTTCCCAGGGCTCCGCGGGTGCCCACGTAGACGACCGAGATGTCACCGGTGGCCTGCTCGGGCTGGATGGGCAGGAGTTGGATGGCGTCCTCCTTGGCGAAGAAGCCGAAGACGGTCACGGCGCCTTGCGAATCGGTGCTCGTCCACCAGCCGTAGAGATCCGATGGCTTCACATCGGAAGGATCGATGTCGGGACCCGAGCCTTTGCAGTCGCAGGCCGAGCCCACCATCGCAGCAAGGAGCGCACCGAAGAGCCACGAGCGCACGAAGGACCTCCTGTTCAGGGGGAGATCCTTCATAGCCCGGAATCCCACTGTTTCGTTACAGGGGGTGAATACGTTTCAGTGGTGGCGGACGGGAAGGTCACGCGGGTTGAGATGCCGCCTGCGCGCGGCATCGGCGTACTCCCTCTGGCTACTCAACAGCTAACGGGGCGTCTGGATAATGCCTTCAACCACGCTGCAGGGGGAAACACACATGCCCACGGTCACGAGAAGCCCGGCGCACCCAGCGAAGCCGCCGAGCTCCAGCAAGCCAAGCTCCAGCAAGCCAACACCTGCCAAGCCGCATCAGGTGCCCAAGGGCGCGCCGCCCCCTGCTTTGTCGGCCAAGGCCCGGGCCCCTGTCCAGGGTGACAGATTCGAGGCGCCAGGGCCACGAGTGCGCGCCGACAAGCACGGGAAGACGCTCGTGGATCTCGGCTCAGGCAACAACCACGCGACCGTTCACCAGCAGAAGGACGGCGGGTTGACGATCTCCTCGGACGGCAGGACGGTGAAGCTCACCGCGCAGCAAGCTCGGAACATGGTCATCCGGGGAGGCGCTGGCAACGACACCATCGTCGCGGACAAGAGCGTCAAGATGGGACTGCGCATCGATGGCGGCAGCGGCAATGACACGATTGTCGGCGGCAAGGGCAACGACCGGCTTTCGGGGGGCAAGGGCCGTGACGTCCTGAAAGGCGGTCTGGGCAAAGACACGCTCTCCGGCGGCAGCGGCAACGACAGGCTCTCTGGCGGCAGCGGCAACGACAGGCTCGTGGGCGGAAAGGGCAAGGACACGCTCTCCGGCGGCAGCGGCCGTGACGTCCTGAACGGTGGCCAAGGCAACGATCGGCTCGTCGGCGGCAGAGGCAACGACACGCTCATCGGGGGGCAGGGTCATGATCGGCTCTCTGGCGGAAGCGGACATGACGTCCTGAGAGGCGACCAGGGCAATGACACGCTCTCCGGAGGCAGTGGCAACGACACGCTCATCGGGGGCCAGGGCAACAATCGGCTCTCCGGAGGCAATGGCAACGACGTGCTCATCGGGGGCAATGGCAACAATCGGCTCTCCGGTGGTAGCGGCGACGACGTGCTCATCGGGGGCCAGGGCAACAACACGCTCTCCGGAGGCAGTGGCAACGACGTGCTCATCGGGGGTCAGGGCAACAACACGCTCTCTGGCGATAGCGGCGACGACGTGCTCATCGGGGGCCAGGGCAACAACACGCTCTCTGGTGGCGACGGCAACGACGTGCTCCTTGGGGGGGAGGGTAACAACGCCCTCTCCGGCGACAGCGGCGACGACGTGCTCATTGGCGGCCAGGGCAACAGCACGCTCTCTGGTGGCGACGGCAACGACGTGCTCCTCGGCGGCCAAGGCGACGACGTGCTCATTGGCGGCAGTGGCGACGATGTCCTGAGAGGCGGTCAGGGCAACGACGTGCTCATTGGCGGCCAGGGCAACGACACACTCTCTGGTGACAGCGGTAACGATGTGCTTGCAGGCGGCCGGGGCAACGACAGGCTCTCGGGCGGCGATGGCAACGACGTGCTCTTCGGCGGCCGGGGCAACGACAGGCTCTCGGGCGGCAATGGCAACGACGTGCTCCTCGGCGGCCGGGGCAACGACAGGCTCTCGGGCGGCAATGGCAACGATGTGCTCCTCGGCGGACGGGGCAACGACAGGCTCTCGGGCGGCAACGGCCATGATGTGCTCGTGGGTGGCCACGGCAATGGCCGGCGCGCAAAAGGGCGATAGGGGCCCAGTTGGGGGGAGGGAGGGGGCAGAGGAGCCGGGCAGGGCCGACGATGGTGCCACCCGGAGGAGAGCTAACCGAGCGCGGCTCACTCCGTTGAAGCCAGGGTGAAGAGAACCTGGATACCACAGCACCTCTACGCCTCGCTCGCTGGCGAGCACCAGATCCTCTCCACCCGTGTCCGGACCACGGAGCATGGCCACCACGGCGGAGCCATCTGGTGAGAAGCGAGGCGTGCTGGTGCGCCAGCGGCCCACGTGTTCACTGCGAGACTGGAGCGCGACCGGCTCCATGTCCATGGGGCGCATGGGGCACACGGCGACGCTGCTGGCCAACGGCCAGGTGCTCCTCGTGGGAGGAAGCGGCCTGAACATCTTCGGTATCTCGGCGGTGGAGCTGTACACGACCCGAGGCTTTTGTTCCCGCGAGAGCGGTAAGGAATGCTCGAAAGACGAGTTCGCTCCGTAGGTGGAGTGGATCCGGCTCCTGGAGACAGCAACTGCCTCTGCCTCCAGGTAACACGGGCGGGGGGCTCCCACGAGCCAGCCGGCTCCCACGGCTACAGGGAGCCGGCACCGGGGCGCTCAGGCCGTCGCCGAGTCTTCGCGGCCCATCAAGCCCCTATCGAACATGAGCTCGCCCGCCGCCGTCTTCAGCTTCTTCAGCTCGTCGGCGGCTTGAGCCCTGCCGAAGCCCATCGGAGCCAGCCCGCCGCGCAGCTCGTTCGCCAGCGCGCCCGCCGTTGGGTAACGCGCCTTCGGCGAGCGCTGAAGGAGCCTGCTCAGCGTGACGCTCAAGCTCTGGGGGAGCCCCGCCGTCGCCGTGTCGATGTCCTCCTGAGTGTAGGTCGCCGCGCGCCAGATCGTCTGATCGATCAAAGGGTCGCACCCGGCCAGTCTGGCGCGCTTGATCGCGCGCTTCACACGGGTGAGCTGCCTCTTCGAGAGCGCCGCCTTCGCCGCTTGGGAGACTGGCATGTCGGTGTCGAGCAGGTTCTTGCCCGTGGACATTTCGAGCATGACGAGCCCGAGCGCGAAGAGATCCGAGCGTCCATCCACCTTGCCGCCGAGAAGCATTTCCGGCGACGCGAAGTAGGAATCCCCCTGAGGGCGACGCACGGTGGAGGCGACCCGCCCGGGCAACCGAGAGAGTGCGAGCCCGAAATCGGAGACCTGAACCTCCCCCTGCCAGTCAACGAAGACGTGCCCCAAGTCGATCGCCCGGTGGACGATGCCCATCGGGTTCCCCTTGTCGTCCGTCGCCGTGTGTGCGTGCTCCAGGGCGCTCGCGACTTCGGCACCGACGTAGAGCGTCAACTCGGGCGAGAACCAACGGTCGAGTCCGGTCACCAGCCCCATCAGCTCGTCGAGGTTCTGCCCTTGAGGGTGGTCGCTGATCACGTACCAGGTCGAGCCTTGCTTGTGCTGACCGTGGATCCGCACGATGCCCGGGTGCTTGAGGTGCGCCGCAAGCCGTACTTGCTCTTCGAGCTTCGCCCGAGCCTTGGGGACGCGCATCCCATCCGCAAGGCCAACCAGGCGCGGGTCGCCGACGGCCTTGAGCAGCACCTTTCCCTTCGGGTGCCCATCGACGCGACGCCGCGCGAGAAAGAGGCTCAGACCGTGATGCGCCTCGCCCAGGTCTTCGCGGAACTCGTATGAAACGCCGTTCCCATCGGTGAACAGAATCGCCCCCTTCGGAAGCCTGAACTCGATTGCTGGCATCGCTCGTTCCTCCCCTGGCTCGCACGGGCACCATGCCAGCGCGATGCACGGCACCCTACCTCATGGATGGGGCTGGACGGAACACCCTTTGAGGTAGGGGAGCGATCCATCGAAGACCGGCCGATTTTGACCACCTACCTGCGACGTCACATGGGGGAACGCTCAGGGCCAGTAATCGACGGTCCAGCCAGCATTCCTGTTGAGTATTCTCGCCGCACCGTCCTTCAGCTCGAAGGCTCTTAGTTCAGCGATGAAGCAGACGGGCACTTCATCTCGGTTCGGCACCTTCGCCCGCTCATACTTCACGATGACGGAGCCCGGATCTCCGCCTTCGGTCCTCACGGGCGAGATGTAGACCTTCCCGCCGAGAAACAGCGTCCCCGGGGGGGCTATCGCCTCCTGCCGCGAAGTGGGGACTCCATCGGGAACAACCCCGACGACCGTGTCGCCCGGACGAAGCCAGGTCTTCCCCTCCGAGTCACCTCGGTCGTCGACCACAAGACTGATCTTTTCTGAGCGGCTCCATCCAAGCTCGCGCATCGCACGTTGAGCGCCTTCGGGGCAGGTGAATGGTTCGGGTCTGACGGGAACTCCGGTGCAGCCGGCAGCGAGGGAGCACACGATCGGCACGACTTTGCGTAGGGTGGAGATGGGAGCAGGGGGCTGAACGCGCTCGCGCGGGCTGTGGGTTGGTTTCGCGACGTCGGGTGGTAAAGTCTTCACGGGTGAACCTTCCTCCTGCTTGGGGTCGTGTGCCGGCTCGTCAAGCACGGGCTCGGAGACGGGTGACATATCAGGGGCAGCCGTGACGGGTGCTGGGGGCGGCGCGGCACTGGGGAGAGTCGGCGCATCGGGCCGCATCCAGAGGGTCACCAGAGTCACCAGAGAGCCGAGCACGACAGCAACTCCCGCGCCCGCGGCGAGCACCTTCCCAGCGCGGCGAACGCCGGCAACCACCCTTCCTCGCAACGCATGCAGCTTGCTCCGGCGGCTCGGGTTCTGCTCGACCGGCTCGGTCCGCCGCTGCATGGACGGGGGATGCGCTGGTGTTTGGTACTCAGTCTCCGGATCCGCGAGCAGTTCGGTGAGCTCGCGCTGAAGCGCGTCGGAATCAACGGGGCGCCGCGCGGGATCGCGCGACATCATGCCGTCGACGAGATCGCTGAGCGCTTCGGGAACGCGCGCGTTCAGAGCTCGCGCGGGTGGAGGCATCATGGCTGGGCTGTTGAGGGTCTCGCGCGGGCGCACTTCCGCGGGTCGTGGATCCGTCAGCAGCTCGTAGAGCATTGCGCCGACCGCGAAGATCTCGTCGGCGACCTGGAAGGCGTAACGTCCCCGGTGCTCTTCTTTGTGCTCGCGCAAAAACTTGAATTGCTCGGGCGCACGGAACCGATCGGTCCCCGGGGGAAGTCCGCTCTCGGTCAGGTCTGCGGCTTGCGTGTAGGACGCACAACTGAAGTCGATGATGATCGGCTCGCCGTCAGACTTGCGGATCAGCACGTTGGACAGTTTCAGATCGCGGTGAAGGATGCCCCGGCTGTGCATGTACGCGAGCGCTGAAGCGATCTTCACGAAGACCCGCAGGATTTCGTGGACGGTGGGATGCTTTCGCTCTAGCCACTCGCCAAGCGTCCAGCCGTCCACATACTCGAGGGCCAGGTAGAAATTGCCCGCTTCCGCATACCCATGGCCGCAAAGCGTGACGATGTTCGGATGTTCCAACATCGAGAGAACCGTCAATTCTCGCTTCGAGCGAGCGTGTGTCTGCTTTTCGTCTCCGCTAGCCTCACGGTGACGCGCCACTTTGAGCGCGCAACGCTTCCCGTTCTTCTCCGCGAGATAGACGACTGCAAAGCCGCCGTTGCCGAGTTCCTTCACGACGCGCCAGCCGTCAATGAGGCTGCCGGTCGGAAGCCTGAAAAGGTTTGTCATCGCTTGTCCTCTGAAACGGCGACAGGCAGCACCACACGCGGCAGCACAAGATGACGGTCGGCGTCGCCGAGCACTTCCAGGGCGAAGACACCGCCTACACTCGCGGGCGGCTCGTCCACCACCACAAGCACACGGGCGGATTTCCCGGGAGGGATCGCGTCCATTTCAGGCGTCACGAGACGCGCCTGCAGCGTGACTTCCCCCTTGCCCGTCAACGTCGCACCGCGCGGCGAGAACGGCAGGCGCCCGGAGAGGTTGTTTATAGAGATGTCAAAGAGGACCCAACCCTTACCGCGATACAGCATGCCCTTATCCGTCGAGAGTCCTTGCGCGTCGTCCACCACTTCCTCAACGACGCCCGTTTGAACGCCGCTCTTGTCTACGAAGCCCTTCAGCACGAAGTCTTCGGGGCGGGGATCGGCGTGTTGCACTTCGGCTGGACACGGTGCGGCCGGCTGCTCGGGGCGCTTCACGTCGATCCGGATGTCGATCGCTGCCGGATCCATCACGAGCACGAACGCGGCCCGAGAGGGGGCTGCCCCATCCGCGAAGAAGACCGCAAGCTCGCGACGCTCGCCGGCTCGGTAGTCATCCGCGGCTTGAACGATGACCGAGCGTGCGCCTGTGTCCAACACCCGGATCCGCGACGCGTCAACCGTGAGCGTGTTCCGCTGTATGTCTGCGGGAAACCAGAGAAGCGTCGGCACGTCGGGCGCGACGTGAATCTCGGGCAGCGGCTCGGCAGGGGTACCGGCGACCGTGACCGCTCGATCGTTCTTCGCACGACTCAATTTCGTCTCTCCTCGCGCGGCGGTGCCCACAAGGAGCAGGAGCGCAAGGGCCAATCTATCAGGTTGGGACAAAGGCGCGTGACCTCCTGGATGAGCACGCTACCATCGCCCGCGCCTGCACAGGGGCTCAGCCGCTCGGCCTGGCTGCTCCCGGAACTGCTCGCCTGGCTCCAGCGAGCGGCCCGAGTCGAGCGGAGAGCCCGGCGCTTGCCCGCGCTCAGTGAGCCAGGAACCGACACGCACAGGAAGTGGCGTCGACGATTCCGTGGGGAGTCCCCGGTCGCTTCTCCAGGCACCACGGGCACCCGAGCTGGGTGGACGCGAGCCGCAGCATGGAGCGGAGGACTGGCGCGTTCGTTCCTGTTCAAGCGGCTGAAGGACTGGGGCCTCAGTCAGACAGAGGAGTGAGGCAAAGGGGACTCGCACTGCTACATGGGGGGCACATGCGGCCCAACAGCGGCAATCTGCTTGGACGCAAGCGGCCTGAGTTCCCCGGTCGCCCAAGGCTCACGAGAACCCCGTGGGAGGCGGACAGGAGCTTGCCCGTGTGGAATACGGCCTCTGTGGAGGTGAGGTCGGGTCAGGCGCCTGCGCGTCTTTCGGTGCGCCGCGCGCGAAGCACGCGGCGCACCGATTCTCCTACCGAGACCGCGCTGAAATCAGGGCACACCGCCCCATAGCGCTATCGCGGACAGCTACTCAGAGTCCGTTGGGGACCACGGTCACGGTGCCGGAGCCCCTGTTGGTCAAGATGAGATCGGCGAACCCATCCGCGTCCATGTCCGCGGTGGCGATGGCGTTGAGGCCAGGCGAGGCGCCGGTCGTGACGACGGTGCCCGAGGTGAAGCCTCCGTTGCCGTTGCCGGTCATCGGGCGGACGCCGCCCGAGGCCGTTGTCACGAGGATGTAGGCGTCGAGCTTGCCATCGCCGTTGAAGTCATCGGCCACGACGCCCAGCGCCGAGTTGGTGGCCGTAGTGGCCGCGGCGGCGGACTGAACGCCGCTCGCGAAGGTGCCGTTGCCGTTCCCTTTGAAGAAGAAGAGGTACCGGCCGGCCGCGCCGTTCGAGAGGATGTCGAGCGTGCCGTCGCCGTTGGCGTCGCCGAAGGCGATGCCCGCCGTCTGGCCGTTGACGGCGTTGCTGTAGGAGACAGGGGCGGCGAACGAGCCGTTGCCCTGGTTGATGAGGACCGACAGGCGTGCGCTGGCGGGGCTCGTCACCACGAGATCAGAGAAGCCATCGCTGTTCAGGTCACGGCAGGCGATCGTCGACTGCACGCCGCCGGTGTTCGGGATGCCGATGAACGTGGGCGCGCCGAAGCTGCCCGCGCCGGTGCCGAAGAGCACGCTCACCTGGCTCAGGGTCACGCTTGTCGTGGCGATGTCAGCCACCCCGTCGTGATCGAAGTCCCCGGTGCAGAGGTGGACGGAGCCCGGGGTGCCGGTGGTGAAGCTCGTCGGCGCGCCGAAGGTCCCAGGCGCGCTCGGGCCCAGGTTCTTGTAGACGCTGATGTTTCCGTTGGTGAGGAGCAGGTTGGTCTGGCCGTTGACGGTGACGGCGTCGAGCCACCCGTCGCCGTCCACGTCCACGGCCACGACCGCGTTGCTTGAGAGCGAGGCGCTCCCGTAGTTGACCTCCGACTGGACGCTGGCGTCGCCGTTCCCCAGGAAAACGGAGAGCGAGCCAGAAGGGGTCAGGATCGACCCGGATTCGGCGTTGGCCACCAGGATGTCGAGCTTGCCGTCGCCATTCACATCGGCGACCGCCGGAGCCAGCGGGCTGTGGTTCGCGGGGGAGCTGACCGGCGTGCCGGGGACCTGGCCGGTGGGGGCGGTCTGGCAGGTACCGTTCGAGCAGATCTGGCCCGTCGAGCACACGATGCCGCAGGCGCCGCAGCTATTGGCGTCGCTCTGGAGGTTCACCTCGCAGCCGTCGGACGAGTCCCCGTTGCAGTCCCCGAGGGTGCCGGAGCAGGCCTGGCAGTTGGTCCCCTCGTAGGTGGGCGCGCACTCGCAGGTGTAGCTGTTGATGCCGTCGGTGCAGGTGCCGCCGTTCAAGCAGGGGTTTGCGGCGCACTCGTCGATGTTGGTCTCGCAGTTGGTGCCAGAGAAGCCGGGAGCGCACGCGCAGGTGTAGCTGTTGACGCCGTCGGTGCAGGTGCCGCCGTTCAGGCAGGGGTTTGCGGCGCACTCGTCGATGTTGGTGCAGGTCACGCCGTCGCCCTCGTACCCCGCGTTGCAGGCGCAGGTGAAGGAGCCCACGGTGTTGGTGCAGGTGGCGTTTTCGTTGCAGTTGTCGGTACCGGCGGCGCACTCGTTGACGTCGGCGCAGGTGCCGCTCTGGCACGTGAGGCCGTCGCAACAGGGGACCGTGGCGTCGCACGGCGCGTTCACGGGCAGGCAGCCCTGGCCGCTGCACGTCGGGTCGTAGAGCGGCGAGGTCGGGTCGAGGCTGGTGACGTAGTCGCCGTTGTGAGCGCTGTGCGCGTTGATACACGCCTGCTCGCTAACACGGACGATCGTGTAGGAATGAATCGTCGAGCCGGTCTTGTGGCAGAGTTGGACCTTACCGTTGACATCGAAGTAATCGCACTGCTCGGCGGTGAGGGCGGAGTCGGCTATACCGACGTGCGCGTCATCCTCGTCGACCAGGGTCGAGCTGCACCCGCCGATGAGGCCGACCAAACCTGCCCCCGTCAGCATGACGAAGAGAGAAAATGATTTGTTTTTCATTGGATTTTCCTAAAGATATACAAAAAAACTATGCCATGGTCTCGCGACGGAGTGCGCGGAGATCGCAGGTATCTCAACCTGCTGACTGACTATCAATTGTTGTTTCCTGCTCACGGTTGGATTTCTACTGATTCGGCACGGCGACTGCCTTTCTTCGCACGACGCATCTCATACATGAGTCAATGCAAACCCATCACTTTCGACGTGGGTCGAAAGTGCGCCAGTGGCGAAGGAACACCTGGAGCTGCGGGGAAACCCGCAGAAAGCCATTGGTGCTTGTCATGTTCGGGTTTCCCCACAACTTCGAGTTCCTCAGGGCCATGTTCTCTACGTGTGCGAGTTTGCGCCCAGGGTGAAGGAATGGATCGTGCGCTCGCTCTTTTTTTGGAGAAAGTCACGGCGACGCCTTCCAAGCACCTCAGAAGTAGCCACGCACCACTGGAGGCTGCTGGCGGAGCATTTCATGCCGGAGCACTCGCCGCGGGCCAGAGGGTGAAGTTGATGCCGGAGGCCCTCGAGCGGCTGGGCAGCACGCGGGGCCGGGCAACATCCGTGAGTTGCGCAACGTGGTGCGCCGAGCCCTGCGGGTGCGGCAGGGGCCTCGAATCGACGACAGGGACATTACCTTTCATCGAGAAGGCGTTGCGCCGCTGCCGCAACAACGAGGACCGAGCAGCCCGGGAACTGGGGCTGGCGCGTTCTTCCCTGTTGGGACTTGCTCTGCTGGGAGGCGGCGGGAATCGAACCCGTATGATGGCCGCCTGGTCGACGTGGCGGCCGTCGGGGCATTGCCAGACACGGCACGCGGACCGAGGGCTCCCTCAGGGGCAGATGCCGCAGTCGGACGCGCAACTGTTGTAGCTCGTCCCGTTTCCGTTCTTGGAGGTGTCACAGGACTCGGAGATCTGACACACCCCATCCCCACACCGGTAGATGTCCGCCGAGCGGAGCTTCGTGGTGAGGGGCTGGTAGGTCTTCCCCCCGTAGGTGCAGCTCGTATAGCGCCCGGTGTTATTGTCCAAAGTGCAGTTGGGAGCGCAGTTGCCGACATGAACGAGCGGAGGGCATTCCGCGCTCATCCCGGAGGCCTGCGATGGGATGCCGCACGCCCGGGCGCTGCTCTCCGCCGAGGAAAAATTGGCGCGATCGTTGCACACGAAGGCGCCGTCCCCCGTGAAGAGGTTGCCGAAGAAGGCCGCCTCGCGTTCAGTGAAGGTGGTGGCCTCGGTGGCCTCCACCGGGATGGCGGTGCCACGTGCATCCAATCCCCGGATGGAGATCGTCATATGCACGCCGAACTTGTTGACGTGCGCCGCCAGGCAGGCCGAGATGAGTCCCTGCTCGAGCGAGGAGCTGCGCTTGCCGCTGTTCCAGTCGGGTGTGAGCCCCAGTCTGCCATTCCAGGTGTAGGTCGTGCCGGTGCTCGACGTGTAGGTGAGACTGCTCCCCGCGGGGTAGGCGCACGCCACCACGTAGCTCATCACCATGTTCGAGTAGTCCGGTGGGTTGGAGTTGAACCAGTTCTTGAACTTGGCGTTCGACAGGGCCAGGGACGTCAAACCATTGGTGCCCAAGCCATTGGTGCCCAAGCCATTGTTGGATAAGCCATTGACGGATAAGCCATTGGGGGACATTCCATTGTCGGTGCTCAAGGAGGAGTGCTCCGACACGAGAGTCTTCCCGGAAGGCTCCGGAGCGCCCTGCCCACAACCCGAAGCGAGCCACGACAGCCCCATGGTGCCAAGGAGGAAGAGGGCCCCGTGTAACCGGAGACCCCGAGAAACAACCGGATCACCACTGCGGGTGTCTGACATGGTGTCTCCCTTCGGCGAATGTCAAGCTTGAATGGGTAATTCAGGGATTGGGCTGAATACCGGTTATATGCCCGCCCGCCCATCTGTCACATCGTCCCGTGGGGAGGGAATTTGCCAGCGGCCGTACACTCTTTGACCGAGCAGGTCTCCGGGGATGCTCTTCGCGGGCTCGTCTCCTTCGGAAACTGAGAAAGGGAGACAAGGGCCCCTCCTCAGAGGGCTGTTGTCCCTGAGCCTACATGCGCCGCCAGGGGTCACTGAGACCCGCAGAGAAACCCTTAGCTCAGACAGCGATTGACAGCTCTATCCGATTTCGCGAGGCTTGAACTGAATCAAACAGTGTCACCCCGTTTATCCCCCACGGAGGCATATGCAGCGCCCTGGTCTTCATATCCTGGCCCTCTCTCTCGCCCTTGGAACCGCCGAAGCAGGCCCGGCCCAAGCCCCAGCCCTGGCCAAGAGCGTCACCACAGACAACCTGACTGTGTATTCAGGAGCGCGGGCCACCTCTCCAGAGCAGGCTTTGCGCGACAACGCAGAGCGCTTCGGTCTGCCCGCCGGCCTCGAGAATCTGGTCCTGGTCCAGGTGAAGGAATCCCTGCTCGGCAAGCACTACCACTACCAGCAGATGCTGCTGGATCTGCCCGTTGACGGCGCGGAGATCGTCGTCTCGATCGGCAAGGACGGCCGGCTGCTGCAGATCTACAACACGAGCCGGCATGTCAACGAGGACATGGCGGACGACGCAGTCAACCAACTGCATCTGAAGGCGAAGCTCCCCAGTGAGTCCGCCCTCGATCGCGCCTGGGCCAACATGCGGGTCCAGAATCCCCTCGTCGACGTGCCCACGAGCGAGCAGGTCTGGGTCCCCGTCAAGGACGGCTTCCAGCTCTCCTACAAGGTGTCCATCGCGGCGCAGATGCCTACCGGCGGCTTCGTGCAATACATCAACGCCCAGGATGGCAGCCTGATCGACTCCTACTCCACGTCCCTGCCGCGCAACGGCAAGTTCGAGGAGCGCACCCTCGCCGAGCGTCAGCGGACCCTCGGCTCGCCTCTGGATCGCAAGGCCGAGACGGCCGCCATCGAGCGGGAGAAGCGCCTGGCCAAGCCGGTGACTTCGCTCGCGCCGTCCGGCATCAACGGCTCCGGCTTCGTGTTCGATCCGGATCCGCGCACCACGCTGAACAACGACAGCCTGACGGACTCCTCGGCCGCGTCCGCCTTCGATGCCGCCTATTTCAACAAGTCGCTGCGCGACATCACGCTCAGTGGCGGCGTGTATTCGCTCACCGGCCCGTACGTCAACCTCAAGGACATTGAGGCGCCGAACACCGCGCCTTCCACCACCACCACCGGCGCCTGGACCGCCAAGCGTGGCAGTGATGCGTTCGACGACACCAACGTCTACTTCCACCTCGATCAGAACCAGCGCTACATCCAGTCGCTCGGGTTCACCACCATCATCAACCGTCCGTTCGATGTCGACACCAACGGTCTCAGCGGTGACGACAACTCGCACTACAGCTACGGCGGCGCCACGGACTACCTGGCCTTCGGTCATGGCTGCGTCAACGACAGCGAAGACGCCGACGTGATCCTCCACGAGTACGGCCATGGCATCCAGCGCAACATCAACACGAGCTGGTCCGGTGGCGACACCGGCGCCATGGGCGAGGGCTTTGGCGACTACTGGGCGGGTTCGTATTCCTACAGCACGCCGAATGGCCCCACGTACCACCCCGAGTGGGTGTTCAGCTGGGACGGTCACAGCACCTGCTGGAACGGCCGGGCGCTGAACCGCACCGATGCCAAGTACAACAGCGCCAAGACCTATAGCGCGCACCAGTCGGTCACCGAGGGCGGCGTCACCTTCCAGTCCGACGAGCTGTGGTCCGCGCCCTTGTTCCAGTCGCTGACCAGCCTGCTGGCCAACGGCAAGTCTCGCGCGGATGTCGACAAGATCATCCTCCAGGCGCACTTCGGCCTGGGCTCGGGCGTGAAGATGCCGGCGATGGCAACGGCCATCGTCAACGCCGCGCACACTCTGTTCCCGAATGATGCGACCTACGAGAACACCTTCAAGGCGAAGTTCCAGGCGCAAAACATCATCAGCTCGACCCCCACGGGCCCGACCATCAACGAGACCGAGTCCAACAACACCCTGGCCACGGCCAACGTGATCTCCACCGCCGGCACCACCGTCAACGCCACGATCGCTTCGAGCAGCGATGCCGACTACTTCAAGGTCACCCTGCCGGCGGGCAAGACCCTGACCGCGACGATGACGCCCAACTCGACCTCTGACTACGATCTGGAGCTGTACAACAGCGCTGGCACCAAGCTGACCTCGAGCGTCGCGGGTACCGGCGCGGTGGACACGGTGACGCGGGCCAACAGCGGCACGAGCGCGGTCGACCTCTATGTCAAGGTGATCTACTACAGCGGCGGCACCGGCTCGACCAACGGGAAGTACTCGCTGGTGACGGCCTGGTAGTTGGCTGTCCGTTGTAGCTCGAGTTGAGAAGAGGCCCACCTGGAACCAGGTGGGCCTTTTTTCATGTCCTACGGGCGAGCTCGCCGCGATCAGGGGCCGAAGCCCACGACCAGGGCCGGTGTGGTGCGGTAGAGGTACGAGCCATCACCCAACTGACCCATCCAGTTGTTGCCCCAGACGGACAGCGTGCCGCCGGTCTGGCTCAGCGTCATCGAGGACAGGCTGCCCGCGAAGACGCTCTTCACGCCGCTCAGTCCCGTCACCTGCTTCGGCGTCGTGCTGGAGGCGTACGCCCCTCCGCCCACCTGGCCCTGGGAGCTGCTGCCCCAGGCCCACACGGTGCCATCCGTCTTCACCGCCAGCGAGTGGCTCTCGCCCGCCGACACCCCCGCCACGCCGCTCAGGGCCGTCACCCGCACCGGCGTGCTGCGCGCGGTGGAGGTTCCGTCCCCCAACTGGCCATAGCCGTTGTACCCCCACACCCACAGCGTCCCGTCGCTCTTCACCGCCAGCGAGTGGTTGTCTCCCGCCGCCACCGCCACCACGCCCGTCAGTCCCGGCACCTGCATCGGCAAGCTGTGGTGTGTGGTCGTCCCATCTCCCAGCTGGCCGGAGTCATTGCGTCCCCAAGCCCACACGGTGCCGTCCGTGCGCAGCACCAACGTGTGCGCATAGCCCGCCGCCACCGCCACCACGCCCGTCATCCCCGGCACCTGCACCGGCGAATAGCGCCGGATCGTCGTCCCGTCCCCCACCTGTCCATAGAGGTTGTCGCCCCAGGCCCACAGTGTCCCGTCGCTCTTCATCGCCAGCGAGTGGAAGTAGCCCGCCTTCAGCGCCGACACCCCCGTCAGGCCCGGCACTTGGAGGGGCGTGAAGTAGTACTCGTTGCCGTTGAGGGGCCCGATACCCAGCGAGCCATAGCCCCCATAGCCCCACGCCCACACGGTGCCGTCCGCCTTCGCCGCCAACGAGTACATCTGGCCCGCCGCCACCGCCGTCACAGTGCTCAGCCCCGTCACCTGCGCCGGCACGTGCTGGGCGGTCCGAGCATGCCCCAGCGGGTATGGGTACGAGAGGCCACCGCCCCACGACCACAGCGTGCCATCCGAGCGAAGCGCCAGCATGTGCCAGTAGCCCACCGCTGCCGCCGTTACGTTCGTCAGGTTCTGCACCGGCACCGGGTTGGTGGTGCTCACGATCTTCCCATCGCCCAGCTCGTATTGATCGTTGCTGCCCCAGGCCCAGATGCGCCCGTCCGAGTGCTTCACCGACGAGTGGTAGCCGCCCGCCGCCACCTCCACCGCGCCGCTCAGCCCCGACACCTGCACCGGCGTGCTGCGGTTGGTGGTCGTCCCATCTCCCAGCTGGCCCAAGTCATTGCCGCCCCAGGCCCACACGGTGCCGTCCGACTTCACCGCCACCGAGTGGGAGTACCCGGCCGCCACCGCCACCACGCCCGTCAGCCCCAGCACCTGCACCGGCGTGCGGCGTGCGGTGGTTGTCCCATCGCCCAGCTGGCCCGAGCTGTTGTCGCCCCAGGCCCACACGGTGCCGTCCGTCTTCACCGCCAGCGAGTAGCTCGAACCCGCCGCTACCGCCTTCACCCCGCTCAGCCCCACCACCTGCGTCGGCGTGCCGCGTCCGGTGGTCGTCCCATCTCCCAGCTCGCCACTCCAGTTGGAGCCCCAGCTCCACACCGCACCCGCCGAGGTCACCGCCAGCGTGTGGTAGTCGCCCGCCGCTGCCGTCACCACGCCGCTCAGGCCCTGCACCTGCGCGGGCGAGGAGCGGTCCGTGGTCGTCCCATCCCCCAGCTGGCTGTACATGTTGTTGCCCCAGCTCCACAGCGTCCCGTCGCTCTTCACCGCCAGCGAGTGCCTCGAGCCCCCGGCCAGCGCGGTCACCGAGCTCAGCCCCACCACCTGCACTGGGGTGCTGGCGGAGCTCGTCGTCCCATTGCCCAACTGCCCATCGCTGTTGCTGCCCCAGGCCCACGCCGTGGCGTCCGACTTCAGCGCCAACTGGTGCGAGCCCCCGGACGCCAGCGACACCACGTTGCTCAGCCCCGACACCGTCTGCCGCTGGCCGCGGAGGGTGGAGAACCCATCCGTATAGGCCCCCTTGTTGCTGCCCCACGTCCACACCGTGCCATCCGCCGCGATGCTCAGCGAGAGCCGCTCACCCGTGCTCAGGGTGGCCCGGCTCGCGGTGGAGGGCGGCGGAGGAGGCGGGGGCGTGGCGGTCCCCACCTCGAAGGCCAGGTCGTCGCGCTCATCGTAGCTCCCGTAGGTACAAGGGTTGGCCGATCCCCCGTAGCGGAACGAGGCGCGCACTGCCTGCATGCTGCCGCCTGTCGAGGGCAGGGTGGTGTTGGCCACCAGCACCTGTGTCCCAGCCCCGGACGGCGTGAGCGTGGTGACGAAGGTCCACGACGGGTTGCTCGCGTCCGCCGCCACGTAGATGTCCAGATGATCCGAGCTGTAGCCGGAATATGCCCAGACGGTGGCCTCCACCGTGACAGCCTTGCCCGGCGCCAGGGCCGCGCCGTCCACCGTGGAGATCTTCAGCCGATCCAGCGACTCGTCCGAGTGGAAGGCGCCCGCGGAGCCGTCCGCACAGCTGCCGCCCAGCGTGTTGGGGGCCTGGGGCTCCGAGCCGATCGGACCGCGGCCGAGTACCAGCGAGGGCCCCGTGTCGCAGCCTGAAGCCCCCGCCGTGCACTTGGGCGCCTGAAGCCCCGAGTCGTAGCTCGCCGTCTGCACCAGGGCCGCCGAGGCCGTGGCCGTCTGGAGGGGACGGGTCAGGGGCTGCTCCGCCGCCGTCTCCAGCTCCGCACCACAGCCGCTCGCCAACGCCCCCAACAGCAGCCACAGGGGTCTCGCGCTCTTCCACGTCCGCATTCCGTCTTGCTCCTTTGTGAGAGGTCACCTCCCCTCAATGCGAGCCGTGTGCCGGTGCTCCTTCAGATGGGAACTGATCGAAAATGAGGAAACTCCCGTCCAGAGTGGATCTCCTGACCGCCCCAGATCGGAGCGGAGTGCGCCATCTTGGCTCGCGCCAGTCACACCGCTTGCTCCATCAGCTCGCGCCGTCCGCCTCGAGCTCCCAAGCGAGGCATCAGGTCCGCCGAGCCGAAGTAGCAGCGCACCTTGGCGCCCCGCTTGGCTTGACCCCAGGCACCATGAGTGCTCATGTCAGTCACGTGAGAGAGCCCCGCCCCAATGCTCACCCTCAACGCAGGATGGGTCTCGTCTCCGTCCTACTCCTCACCTCAGCCATTCTGGGAGTGATCGGATACAAGAGTTGCGGGGAAGTGCCGCTGAGCGTGCCAGTGCCTCACTCTTCTCGTTCCGCCGCCCCTCCACCCAATCCTGGTGGCAACATCCCATCCGATGCCGGCGCCCTGCAACCCGATGCCTCTCAAGACACTCTGGAGTTGGGAGTCACCAATACCCGCCTCTATCAATATGCAGGAACGATGGATGTCGAGAATCGCTATGCCTCCACGGTCATGATCAGCACTGACTCAGAGAGCATGTCGGCCAGATGCAGTGGCGTCCTGATCAGCCATCGAGTTGTCCTCACCGCGGCCAGTTGCCTCTGCGAATCCTCGAAGAGCCCGCCGCCTGCCAATAGCAACTCTCTCCCTGATGCCAGCGCCTCATGCCTCCAACGCGTTGTTGTGACAACCGCCATCTATGGCGAAGTCCTCGACAAGAAGTTCCCAGAATCCACGACCCGGATGAGCTTCCACAACTACGACGGCGAGGTGCGCCCACACCCTGCATTCAAGTTTGCCTCGGATGATGCAGGCGTCCCTGGATCCGCGCAGGCGGATCTCGCTGTTGTCGTGTTGGATGAAGCCGTCAAGGATGTGGAGCCTGAGGCCTTGATGGAGCAGGGCGAGTTTCAAGCTCATGACCCGCTCATCATGGCGGGCTATGCCTCCAGTGGAACAAAGCAGGCGGTAGGCGGGCTCTACGGGATCCGCTACTTTCGCCAGAACACAGTCACCCAGAGCCTGCCGAGAGAACAGGGAAGAATTCTTTATCAGCAGCATGGCCCCTTTATTTACAACGGCTACGCTGGCGGACCCTGCTTTCGAGAGGACTCTCACCGGCGTCTGCTCGCCGGAGTCGCGGGCACCGGCGGGGGCCGAGAACTCTCCTTCACCAGCGTTCCTCTCTTTCTAGATTGGGTGCAGGCTCAGATTCGCGGGGAGCCTCCCAGCAATTCTCCCGCCCCCCGGCGCTGAGTTCCTCATTCGAGGTGATGTCGAATGCCGACCTGCCGAAACCTCGTGGCGTCATCGATGCTTGTGGCTCTATCCATATGCTTTGAGGTTGGATGTGTATCTCCCCATACAGAGTTCAAAGGAGAGAGCAGCATTCCTGGCATGAAGGGCGATTCTCTACGGGAGCGTGCAGCGGCATACTCATCGCCCCCAAGGCCGTCCTCACTGCCGCTCATTGTTTCTGCGCGGTGACTCAAGCGGTGTTCGATAGATCCTCGTGCGTCAAGAGAGCCACGGTCATCAGCCACCTCTATCTCTACCGGCCGGAGAGGAGAGGATGGGAACCGATACCGACAATTTCGGAAGGCGATGTCATCGTCCACGAGGGATTCACATCGCAGCGCACCAGCGAGGGGTTCGTGGACGCTGCCAAGCGCGTTGCAGATCTCGCGATCGTCGCGCTGGACAAGGAGTTGGACGGAATCAAGCCTGACGTCGTGTTGAGGCCGCAAGACGCCTCCGAAGGAGATGAACTCACCGTCATTGGTTACGGCCCTACCAAGACGAACGGTTCCGATGGAAGCGTCCGGCGCTCCGGCACCAACACCATCTCCACCGTCACGAGGTTCCCCAACGGGAGGGTTCGTGAGTTCCGCTTCAATGGCGCAGGAGCCCATACGCATGAGGGAGACAGCGGCGGCCCGGCCTTGTACTTCGATGATGGGAAGCGCTGGCTCGTAGGTATCAACGGCGGATACTCGGAGCAGGGTGAGCAGTCCTGGTTCACGGCCACTGCCAACTACAACGGTTGGATCAAGTCGCAACTCGATAGGGCCATGAGGCCAAGAGCCCCATGACTCCACATCGTGAATCGCGGCGCGTCCTACGCAAGTGGAAGCGCTCTACCGGAAACGGGGGCGAGCCATCCACGTGACTGCGGTTGGTCTGGCGAGATAACGCCTCGAACTGACAAGGACTCGAGGCGTCGCAGGGGCCTGGGCGAGCTTGCTCGCCGCGATCGCCCTTAGCGGGGCGGCTGGGCGTAGCTGAGCGGCTGCACGGCTTCGCCCAGCACCATCGTCCAGTTCTCCACCAGGTCCCGGGGGCTGGCGGGGTTGGCGCGATCCTTCAGGCCCAGGTCCAGGTTCAGCCGGCTCGTCATATAGATGAGCCGCTGCATGGCGGGGCCGGGCTTGCCCTGCGTCAGGTCGCCCACCGCCTCCTTGAAGCGCGCCGCCAGGTATCCCGGAGGCACGGACTGGTAGTTCATCCGGACCCGGATCCACGTGGGCGTCGTGCCTCCCTGGGGCAGGGGGAACGTGTAGGTGACCTGGTCGACTCCCGACCCGTTCAGGGTCGTGTAGTTGGGGTCGGTGGACAGCTCCGAGCCCGGCACGCTGCTGCGAGGCATGGTCAGCTGGGCCATCTGCTGGAGGTTGAGACCCAGGCGCGTGTCCGTGGGCTTGCGCGCCGAGGGGGGAACCCACTTCCTGGGGAGGATCCGGTTGTCCTTCACCGCCTCGAAGATTTGCAGTTCCCGGGAGGTGATGACTCCGGAGTCATCCGCGGCGCGCAGCTCGTAGATCTGCACCTGATCCTGGCTCCGGATCGTCTGGCGGTGGGGCTGGAGCGCGTTGCGGTCCGTGGTGAACTCGGACTCGAGGATGTTGGTGCCATCCGAGTTGCACGGTCCGTCGCAAATGGCGCCGTACGCGTTGGGCTGTCCGGAGGCCCAGAGCACCGCGCCGTACTGGTCGAGCAGCTCGAACTGCAGGAAGGCCCGCCGGAACGGAGCGCCGCTGGGGAACTTGTGGCCCGCGTTGTTCGTCACCGTCACCTTGGCGGTGATGTTCTTGCCGTCCACCTTCACGCTGTTGATGGCCACCTGCACCGCGGGCTTGCCCACGCCGGCCTGGCCCTGGGCCTGGTTGAGCGCCAGATCCACGATGGACTGCTCGGCGTTCAGCAGGTTCTGCGCGATGACGTAGTTGCGCGGGGCCTGCTGGGGATCGCCTCCGTAGACGGGAATGGTCCTTCTGTCAGCGTCCACGAGCTGGATGCCCAGATTATCCACGGAGACGGGCGTGGGCGCGGTCACGGTGATCTGGATGGAGCGGGCCCCTGGGGCGAGCGGGTTGAGCAGGAAGGGCGGGGACGACCAATACCCCACCGTCACGGGGGAGATGGTGAAGGGAGGGGGGGCGATGCCAGGGCCCATCACTTGGAAGGCGAGGTTCGTCCCGCTCCCCCCGCACGGCGTGTCGTCGCAGCGCACATACCCCGTGAAGCTCACCTGCACCCCGCCCGCGTCGATGAGCTTGGCGAAGGGTGTGAGATCGACGCTCAGGAGGGCGTTCTTCTGGACGGTGAAGAAGTATTTACCGCTGTAGGGGTACGCCCAGCTCAAGTTCGGCTCCCAAACTTGGGTGGCAGCCTGGATGGACCCTGTCCACCCCTTGGCGTTTCCGTCCTCTGCGCCCGGGTTTGGTACCAGGTTGGAGGAGTCACCCGACGGCTGCCGCTGCTGGAGATAGGGCGGGACGACGGAGTCGTCCTGCTTGTAGAAGTCCACGCCCAGCACGTCCGAGAACTGCTGGAACATCTCGTGGACGAACAGGTTGATGCCCAGCAGCGTGTGCCGGTTGTACTGGCGCGGGGTGAGCTGGGTGTTGGAGCCGTAGAACTGTGCCAGGTCGCTGTTGTACTGCGCCACGTTCAGGTTGCCCCCCGCGTCCTGCGTGGTGGCGATCTGCATGTGGCACGTCAGGCACGTGGCGGTGCCGGAGGCGTAGCCGCTGTTCAACCACTCGAAGTACGTCGTCTGCTCGTAGTCCAGGCCCACGCAAGGGTCCGTGAGGTAGTCACCGGTGAAGGTCTTCTGGGCCGCCGGGTCGCAGCTCGCGGGGCCCTTGTAGCCGGAGGGGATGGGGACTCCCTTGCCATAGGTGGTGGGCACCTGGGGAAGGATCACGGCGTGGCACGAGCCACAGACCGTCGCGTCCCGGAGGTAGCTGTCCGGCGTGGGGTTGGCCGGCGAGGGCTGGGTGCTGGCCGTGGCCAGGTTGAGCCCCAGCTTGCTCATGGGCGCGGTGTTGAGCCCCGTGTCCGGGCCGACGATGCTCCCCGGGTGGGTCGTCATCGAAGAGGTGAAGGGGAAGGGCGGGGGCGTCGTGGTGTCGCCCGCCTTCTTGATGCGGTTGGAGACGTTGTTGCCAAACACGTTCTGGTTGGGGTTGCCGTAGAAGACGCTGAAGTCGCTCCCGTCCCAGGGCAAGCCCTTGTCGGGCGCCACGCTGTGGCAGGCGCTGCACGAGATGCCATCCCGTCCCAGCGCTCCGTACGTCGCGTATTGAGACTGCGCCAGGGGATCATCGGGGAGCGGGTTGGTGAACCCCGAGCCCGGCGGCGTCGCGTAGAGCATGGAGTGGCTGAACTTCTGGCCGTTCTTCTCGGCCTGCCGCTGGCCGAGCGGTGAGTGGCAGCGCAGGCACAGGTTGTCGATCTCGATGGGCGGGATGGTGGAGTTGAGCTGCCGGGTGGACTCCACCTGCGCCAGGAAGACAGGGTCCCGGCCCGCCAGCGCCTTGATCGAGGCGCTCCAGTCCCCGAAGAGCGACCAGTTGGCGGCGATGTCATTCTTCGTCTGGTAGTTGGGGTTGGTGCTGTGGAAGCCCTGGGCCCAGAAGCTCATGTTGGGCAGGGCCTGGCCCGTCACCTTCCAGTCGCTGTCATGGCACGACTGGCACACCAGCGAGGTGTTGAAGTTACCGGAGGAGGCGTTGCCGCCATTGTCCGCGATGTCCAGGTAGCGCGGGGGCAGCGGCGCCAGCTTGCTCCGGGACAGCGCGGGGATCTGGATCCCGATCTGCTTGCTGTAGAAGTCCAGGAAGCTCTGCACCTGGGGGTGGTTGTCCGGCAAGGACTGGGAGAGCTGGTTGCCTCGCTGGAAGATAGGAGCGGGGCTCGTGAAGTAGCGGGGCAGATCATTCTGCGATCCCGAAGCGTCTCTCACGGTCGCGCGCACGGGCTGCCTCGCGCCAGGTGCCGCCGCCAGGGCGGTGAAGGAGAGCAGGCCAGCGGCCAGCAACAGATGTCGACTCGTTCTTGTTCTCATGATCTCCCCAGCTCGTCCGTGACGACTGGTTCTCGGTGGCTCTTCCAGAAGGGCGCCTCGGGCCACCGCGTCTCCTGGCGGTAGAAGCCGCCGCGGATCGCCAGGTGCTCCCGGAACAGCTCGCGCACCCGCCCTCCATAGGCGCGCAAGCCCGCTCTATCTCCTCGCGCGGCTCTCGCCAGCGCCTCGGCGGCCTGGGAGGCGGAGCCCAGGGCCTTGAGGATTCCTTGCGAGGACAGCGGATCGTAGGTGCAGGCCGCGTCTCCCACGGCGATCCAGTCCTCGGCCTGCACTCGATCCAGCAGGGAGACCTGGGCGGGCAACGCCACCAGGGGCTCTCCGCTGAAGGTGCAGGACTCCAGCCTCTGCCGTGTCAGCCCCGTCTCCTTCAGCAGCGCCAGCCAGGCCTCCGGCTCATCCCGCTTGAGGCCCCGCAGCGAGTCTCCGGTGCCCATCAGGCCCACCGCGACCCGCCCCCCCGGCAGCAGCGCGGAGTACCACCACCCCTCGCGGCACGTCTCCACCAGCGCGTACGTGTCGAAGGAACTTCCGGGCCGCACGGAGAAGAACCCGTAGAAGCTCAGCACTCGGTCGGCCACGAGCCTGCGTGCGCCTTGCGAGCTGGCGAAGGCGGAGCGCCGGCCCGTCGCGTCCACGACGAAGCGGGCCTCCAGGGTACGGGGGCCCTCACCCGTGTCCAGGTGCAGGGTGTAGCCGCCCTGCGCGCGTGGCTCCCAGCGCGAGGGCTCCGTGGACGTGAGCACCTCCACGCCGTGCGCTCGCGCCTGCTCGGCCAGCATGCGATCGAAGCGCTGGCGATCCAGGTGCCAACCCGGACCCAACGGAGAATAAAGGTAGTCATTGTACCCGGGTGTTGAGCTCCCCCAGCACGAGCACGTTCCCTGCGAGGGCAGGTGCCCATCCCGCTGGAAGGCCTCCCAGATGCCCAGCTCCTCGAAGATGCGCCGGCTGGCGGGGGACACCGTCTCCCCGATGCGCGGCGCCTCATAGCCCGAGCGCTCGAGCAGCGTCACGGACAGCCCCGCGCGCTTGCGCAGGAGCAAAGCGGTGGCGGCTCCGGCGGGGCCTCCGCCCAGCACGGCGATGTCACACTGAAGGTTCATCGCCCTAGCCGTTGGAGTCCGCGTGCTCGTACTGGGGGAGCCGCTCCTGCTCCAGGAAGGCGGAGCCGTCAGGGGCTTGGATGATGAAGCCCAGGTCCTTCCAGTTGTAGACCATGGTCACGTCGTACGTGAAGTTGTCCCCGTACGGCCGCGTCCAGTACACCAGCGTCGACGGATCATCCTTCGAGTAGACCTGGTAGGGCCGCTGCGCGGGCCACCACCAGATGAGCTTGTTGTCGAGGCTCTGATCCGAGCACTCGTTGAAGTCGGCCTGCCAGGGCAGCGCCATGTATCGGGAGACGTCACCTGGCTCCAGTCCTTGAGACAGGTCCTCGCTCAGGCTGAGCCCGCTGCCCGAGAGCTGCTTGTGTTTCAGCCGGAAGGGCTTGCTGTAGATGGCGGGGTTGCGGCTCACCCACGTCATCTCGATGCCTGGGCAGAAGGGGCCACCCACGCAGTTCTCCAGCGAGGCGCGATCCAGCTTCTCACCCGCGCCCTGGGTGTCCGGTAGGGGAGTGGCGTTGACCTGGCCCTGGTCGTACTGCGACAGCAGGAAGTACTGGGTCTGCGTCAAGGTGAGGTAGTTGCGGCGATCATAGTTGCTGATCGGGTTGTCACCCGCCAACTGGGGCATCTGCCCGGCCTGGTTGTAGTTCCCGGGCTTGCGCAGGTAGTCGAAGAAGTTGGAGTCCGCGTCGGTGGCGGCCGTATGGGCTCTCACGCCCTGGGGGTTGATGCCAGCCACCCAGCGATAGACCGCCGGGCGCTTCAGGATCGGCAGGATCTCCGTCTCGGGGTTCGGCTGGTAGCTCTGCTGGAACGCCCCATCCTTGTAGAGCTGTGGGTTGTAGCCCATGGTGCGGACGGCAACGTCGTACATGGTGTCGTAGAGCGTCACCATGTTGAGGATCTGCGGCGCGTACCCGGGAGGAGCAACCAGCACCCAGGCGGGGTCATCCACCTGCACCCGCGTGCCGTTCAGGACGATCGTCGCCGTCACCGGGCCGTCCGAGACGTCATCGAACCAGTAATTGTTGTTGGCGTACGTATCGAGCCGGGGCTGGCGGGCGTGGTAGGCGATGTCCGCTCCGGACTGGGTGAACTCGGCTGGGGTGAGCAGCTGGCTGACGGCGGTGTTGAGCGCCTGCTCCTGGTCGTAGCCGTTGTTCTGGATGGGCCTGAGCTTCTGGACGATGTCGGCCGGGACCGGGCGATCGTCGGCGTCCGGCAGCGAGTCGAGGAGGTCCGGCGTGAGGGTGTACGGCTTGGATACTCCAGAGTTGCCATAGCCGCCCACGAAATCCAGGGTGCCATTCGGGTTCGTCTGGAGCAGCCCCAGCGAGTCGACGTTGGATGGCATCAACGGGGGAGGGAACGTCTGCGGGTAGCCTCCCTGGGCCTTGCCTCGAGCGAACTCGGCTTGAAACGGGCCTGCCGTGCAGCAGACCTTCAGGGGGCCGGGATCGATGATGAGCTGCTTCCGGGCGTCACCCACGACCAGCGGGTTGCGGTAGGGGTGATCAGCCTCGTAGCCATTCTCTCCCTGGAGCTGGAGGAACTGGCGCCAGGCGGCCTTCTTGTTCGCCACGTGGACCGTCCACTCGATCTCGGTGACGCCGTCTTTGCCCGGTTGGATCAGCCGCCCCTGCGGGCTGTGCTCGTCGTAGGCGTAGATGCTGAAGCGGACTCCCTGTCTCCTCACGCGGTTCTGGGGGTCCCGGAACTTCGAGACGGTCGTGTAGCCGTCCTTCTCCAGAGGGAGCCCGCCTGCGGTGACAGGGGCGAGGTAGTAGTCGTCGCTGTTGCCGACGCGGGCAATGCCGATGGCGGGGTGAATCCTGTACGTGGTGCTCACGAGGGCGGCCTTCTCTGGGTTCGGTGTCCAGGCGCCGGCCCGAGGACCGGCGAGGCGGTCCTCTAAGCAACACATATGCCTGGGTGCTCACAGAGCGAGGTGGGCATCCCAGGGAGTCCCATTGACATGTCAGAAGGGGCGGCTGACATGTCAGCGGGGGCCGTTGACAGGTCAGTGGAGGGGATGCTCGTCAGATGCGCGGGATGCTCCTGTTCCGGGGGCCGTTGACCTTGAAGAGTCGGCCCGACAGCTCCAACTGGAAGTAGTTGCGCTGGATGCGGTCCGCCTCGACACCCACGGAGACGTCCTGCCGGACGACGAAGTCCCCGCCGAGGATGTGGTTGTAGGTTGCCGCGAGACGAACCGGACCGAAGTCGATGCCGACCTGCGGTGCGACACCGAAGTACCGCCCGGCTTCCTGGGTAGCCCCCGCGCCGTCCTGGGTCGCCTTCGCGCTCTGGCCCATCAGGATATACATGCCGGCACCCAGGCCCACGAAGGGACGCACGCCGGAGTCACCGAACAGGTACTCGCCCTTGGTCAGCGTCGCCACCGAGGCTCCGAGGGAGGCAGAGACCTGTTCCTGGCTGATGGAGCTACCGAAGGTGAAGCCGCCATCGAACCGAAAGCCCGCCGCGATGGAGTCGGTGATGTTCCACTTCGGCTCGATGACAGCCCCGAGACCGAAGTTCTTCGTCCCGTTGCCCCAGAGGCCCGCGAGGCCCGTGTGGACGACGATGAGGGGTTGCTGGCGCATCCGGCTCGTCTCCTCCGGAGCTGAGTCCAACAGGGACTCGGAGGAGGTCTCGGGGGCGGGGATAGGGCTCCTGCGGGTCGAGGTGCTGGCGACAGGGGCGGGGGAGGGGGTCGGTGTCGGCGCGCTGGCGACCACGGGGGCGGGCGCGGGTTGCAGCATCGCGGCCTGCGTCTTTCGAGCCTCCTCCAGCTTCACGGCCGAGGTGATGATGTCCTGCGCCATCACCGTCACGCCGCGATCCCCCAGTCGAGGGGTGGAGAACTCGTAGGTCAGCTGCGTGTGGAGTTTCGGCTCGTGATTCGTCTGGAGGACGTAGACGAGGCGGAACTTCGTGCCGCTGCGCCCCATCTTCCCCATCACCAGGAGGTCTGCGCCGTCGAGATCTCCGGCGGACACCACCTGGGCCTTGTCCTTCTCGAGCTGGACGGCCTGGGCGAGGCCGTAGGTGGTGCGCTGCTCGAAGGTCTGGGCGCTCAGCTCGGGGATGTCGGTAATGGAGCTATCGCAGCGCAGGAGCTGAAGGCGCAGCGGAGAGGCGAAGACGGAGAGGGGAAGGAGGGTGGTGGCCAGCACGATGCCGGCGCGCAGGAGGGGGGATGCAGGGCTCATGACGGTGCCTCGGGGGGATGGGGCGGCGTCTTGACGGCCAGTCCCTGCGAATATTCACGCAGTGAAATTCTGCCCACCCACGCCACCGAAGCAGCGGCGCGAGTGGGCGCCTCGATGCGAGGGGCTCAAGAGGTCGTGGTGAGGCGGGCGCCAAACCGCGAGTGGTGCGCTTCGTTCAGCTCGGGCCGCGTTCTTCCTACTTCACGTTGACGGAGAAGCCGAACTTCGCCGAGACGGGCTTGGCGTCGGACTCGGTGGCGACGGCGAACTTGACCTCACCGGAGAAGTTCTTCACCCCCACGTTCGATGAGGTAAAGCTGATCTCGAAGTCCGCGCCGTTCTTGGTGAACTTCTTGGCATCCGCCTTGGTCAGCTTCTCCTTCGCAACTGTCACACCGTCCGGCGGCGTGATCACGAGCTTCGTGGGATACTCCACATTCAGCGTGTACGCTCCCGTCCCTTCGATGTGTACGAGAAAGACAGCCGGTTGTCCCTGCTTCGCGCTCGTGGGCGGCGTGACCACCAGCTTGTAGGTGTCAGCCGCGAAGGCAGTGCTGGAGAGGGCGAGGACGGCAACGAGGGTGGTCAGCGCTTGATTCATGATGCAGCTCCTTTGAACAGCGTGGTTTTCTCTGGCTTTTGAAACACGGCGCGTCGTCGGCTCGCGTGCACAGCAAGGCACCGGCCAGCAGTAGCACGAGAGGCGACAGACGAGCGCCTTCGCTCCACGTGAGCGCGCGAACACGTCAATGACACATCATTGACATGTCAAGGACATGTCAGACGGGGCGTGGCGACGGGCGCGCCGGGGGCTTCGAGTTCCTCCCCCCAGAAACGCAGGCCCGTGATCCGCGTGACTGCGGTTCGCCTGACGAGATAACGCCTCGAACTGACGATGCTGCCTACCCTTCCGATGGGGAAAAATCGATGATCGACGCCATGACGCACCGGACAGCGCTCACCCTATTGCTCCTTCTTGCCGCGCCCGCAGCGCATGCCGATGCCTGGACCTGGGGAGGCCGGGTGGGGCGGCTGGAGGTGCGCGTGACTCGCTCGGGCTTCAACGACGGCGCGGGTGTGGGTGGCTGGGGTGCCGACGAGGCTCGGGCCTTCGCTCGCTGGGCGCGCCGGCTGTCCGCAGCCCTGCCTGCCGACGCGGGGCTGCTGCTGGTGCAGGAGGCCGAAGGCCCGCTCCAGGTCACGCTGCGCCGCTGCGGGCCGCGCGACCCGGGCTGCAACCGCCCGCGTACCTCGCAGCCACTGGCCGACATCGTGGAGGGCGCGCCGGACAGCCCCGAGGTGCAGGCCGAGATCCTGCGCCAGGCCTCGGTCGCGCTGGGCCGGCCGCTGGTGCTGCCGCCGGAGCGCCCGGATGCTCCGCTCTACACGCTCCGTCTCCACACCGCTGCCAGCCCGGCCGAGGCCGCCCGCTTCGCCGAGCGCTTCGACGCGGAGGGCCTGGTGCCCGAGGGACAGGTCTTCTACTCGAGATGTCTGCCATGCCAGACCCGCGAGGCCCGAGTGGCAGGCGTCGAGGTCACGACCGGCGTCTTCGAGAGTGCGGCTGCCGCCCGGGCCTCGCTGGACCGGCTGCCGGCGAGCTACCGGAGCGGAGCGGAGGTTGTCGCGCTGAGGTGACCGCTCACGGCTGGAATAGAGGCGCGTCACATGGACCGAGGGCGTGCGAGCCCCAGGAGCTGATGATGGAGCCCGCAGGCCCAGGAGGATCTGACGGCGCTGCGCGCGCGCAATCCCAACTACGGGCTGAATGACGTCGTCACCCTGCTGGCCCAGCACCCCAATGATCCCGAGTACGCCGCGCAGCTCATGGGCGCGATGGATCAGAAATTGCGTTGTTTTGGCTGCTACACGTTGTTGAACGTCACGTTCAGCTTCCGGAGATACATGAACCCGAAGAGCGTCTTCGTGTCTGGCTTGTCCGCGTAGATCTGCCCGAGCTTGCGCAGCTCACTGACTGAGTGCGCCTTGTTCTGGAGGTCGAACTCAGTGAGGTTCCGCGCGTCGTCCGAATGGAAGCACGGCAGGTTGCCGCCAGTGAACAGGCTGCATGTCTGCATCAACGCTCCGTGCAGCTTGCCGCCGAAGACGATGTAGGAGCGCACGCCGAGCGTGGTCAGCCGCCCCGCGAGCGCGCTGAAGACTCGCTCGTTCCATTGTGGCGTTGATCGCATCAACTTCTCCTGAGGGGTCGTGCTCGGCACGTTCCAGCCCTCGAGGCGAATGTGGTAGCGGTCACATTGGTACTTGAGTTGGGCCAGCTCGGAGTAGAAGCGCTTCACGCCGCGGGCGTCGATTTCGGCGATCTCTTTGGGGTGGCCCTTCTTGGCGGCGCGCTCGAGTTCGAGATCCGAGTACTTGCGATGACCGGTGAACCCCTGGAGGGTGGCAGCGTCTGTCGTCGAGAAGTCGCTGACCTGCGGCGAAGTAGGGCCGGCGCCGAGCGGGTAGTACTCGATGAAGATGGCGTCGAGCCGGCCGGCGAGCCACATGGTCTTCCACGCCAGCGCGAGGAGGCTGGCATTGTCGTCGTGCGATTCGCCGACGAACAGCGCGGCGCGGCCCGCGGCGTCTGCGCCGAACGCGGGAAAAAGTCGTCCCATGTGATCACCCCAGGCGTGTGCGAAGACCGAGAGACAACGCCCGCATCTTCCTGTGGTTTCGCGGTGGGCACAAGGCGCCTCGGGTGGGGGAGTCGGCTCCCAATGTGTATGACGACGAGCGGTCTTGAGTGCCTCACCGCCCCTGCGCTGGAACCATCGGCGCAGGGGCGGTGAGGTGGACCGGCAACGAGAAGTTGTCGTGCACCACTCTGGCTTCTAGACGTGGGCGGCTCAGGGCTCCGCGTGGCACCGCCTCAGCTCATGTGCGTCCTCTCCAGAGGCCAGCCCGAGCAGCCTGCAGGGTGTCCGCACCTTCGTGGGCTCGAGGTGCAGCGGCGACACACCGTCCCCGATGGTCCCAAAGGTATTGTCTCCCCAGCTCATCACCCTGCCGTCCGCACGCAATGCGTGCACGGAGGGGCCGCTGCCGGAGAGCGCCACCACCCCCGTCAGCCCGGGCACCCGCTTCAACTCGGTGGAATGGGCCTCTCGGGTGGGGTACCCCAGCTCTCCACGGTTGTTGTCTCCCATGCTCCAGACCGTGCCGTCCGCACGCAGGATCTGATAGGTGCTTGGGCTGTAGTGGACGGCCACCGCGTCCGTGAGACCGTCCACCGGTAACAGCAGCCCAGGCTCCCCCGGCTGCTGGGGGACCCACTGCCACACCGTGCCATCCGAGCGCACGGCCCGCAGCTCGTCGCCATACGGGCTCACTGAGACAACGTCCGACAGGTCCCGCACCTGATCCGGAAGGTGCGTCACTCCATCCTGGGCCCACCAGTCGTTGCCCCAGAACCAGACGGTGCCGTCTTGCTTCAGGGCCACCACGAGGCTCCCCCAAGTACGGATGGCTGACACGCCCTGCAGGCCCTGCACCTGCACCGGCAACGACCGGTCCTCCTGCGTCCCATCCCCCAACTGCCCCAAGTAGTTGGCGCCCCAGGCCCACACCGTGCCGTCCTGCTTCAGCGCCAGCGAGAAGTTTTCTCCTGCGGCCACTGCCACCACGTCCTGCAGATCCTGCACCGGCGCGGGGGTGGTTCGGAGACCGCCCACAGTTCCATCTCCCAACTGTCCCTGGGCGTTGTCGCCCCAGGCCCACACCGTGCCGTCCTGGCGCACTGCCAGCGAGTGGAGGTTGCCCGATGCAACAGCCACCGCCTGCGTCAGGCCCTGGACCCGCTGGGGGGCTGCCTGCATGCTGTGCGAATGGTCGTGAGACAGACCCCACGACCACACCGAGCCATCCTGATCAACCGCCAGCGCCTGGTAGACACCGACATCGAGGGCCTGAACATCCCTCAAGCCGGCCACAGGAACGGGTGAGGTGCGGCGATCCGAGCCCGTTCCCATGGCGCCATACATATTGAGGCCCCACGTCCACAGAGAACCGTTCTTGCGCAGCACCAGGGAGTGCTCGCTTCCCGCGGCCACCGCCACCACGCCGTACAGCCCTGGCACCTGCTGGGGCAACTCGCGCGCGCTCTGTGTCCCGTTCCCGATCTGCCCAGAAGTGTTGTTGCCCCAGGCCCACACGCTGCCATCGCGGCGCAGGGCCAGCGCGAAGGTTCTGCCCGCCGACAGCGACACCACGCCAGACAGCCCAGGCACCTGGGCAGGCGTAACCCGGTAGGAACTCGTCGAACCATCCCCCAACTGCCCCTGGAAGTTGTTGCCCCAGGCCCACACCGTGCCGTCCGCGCGCACCGCATAGGAGGTGTCCTCCCGTGCTTCGATGGCCACCACCTCCGTCAGCCCCGGCACCGGAACGGGAGTCAACCGCGAGTCCCGCGTCCCATCCCCGAGTTGCCCAACGTTGTTGAACCCCCAGGCCCACACCGTGCCGTCCGCACGCAGCGCCAGCGAGTAGACACTGCCGGCAGCCACGGCCACCACGTTCGTCAGCGGCAACACGGGCGTGGGCACCACGCGTGAACTCTTCGTTCCATCCCCCAACTGCCCCTGGAAGTTGCTGCCCCAGGCCCACACGGTGCCGTCCTTGAGCACCGCCAGTGAGTGCGCGGTCCCCGCGGCAATGCCGGACACATTCGTCAGCCCCTGCACCTTCACGCGCTGGTCCCGCGAGGCAGTCGACCCATCTCCGAGCTGGCCCGAGCCGTTGAGGCCCCACGCCTCCACCGTGCCGTCCTCCAGCAGTGCCAGGGAGTGCGTCCCCGAGAGGCCTCTGGAGAGGGAGACGGCGCCCTTCATTCCCGGCATCCTCACCGGTGTGGGGGAGGCGAGTTCGAACTCCGGCAAGGTTCCCATCAGTTGCCCACCGGCTCCGCCCCAGACCCAGATTGAACCGCCCTCGCCCGTGGCCATGGACATGGTCGGAGTCGTCACCAGCACGTGCCGCGCGGCCCGCTGCTGTCGCTCCTCTCGCGAGCCCTGGGCCAGCAACTCGGGATCTGGCGGCGGCTCGGCCCGGGCGCTCAGGCCCAGCACGAGCGCGGTCATCGCCATCCACTTCCACACCCTCTCCACTGCAACCCACCTCGTGAGTTTCATTTCTCGCTGTCCTTGATTGGAGTGACGACCACACAGCCACAGGAATGTGTGCTGTGTGGTCGTCACCCCAGAGCAGCCGTTGTGCCAAGGATGGGTTCACTGCAAGTGCGTGAAATCAGAGGAGGCTGGACCCTGGGTAGGGGCGGAGCATGACAAATTGCGTCCATAGGACCCGCCAAGGCCGTCTCCCTCTCCAGCACCCGTCAGCGCGACTCCCCCGTGCTAGCCTTTGCCCACGATCCCTCGGCAGGCGAGCCCCATGAACTCATCCGCGGAACAGGTGTCGGGCCCTGAGCAGCAGGAGATGCACCCCAGCCACCATGCCTTCAGGTCCCAGCGCGGGCTCCGGGCGCTCGGGATGATGCTCGCCCTGCTGATGGCGCCCCTGGCCCAGGCCAAGGCGCCTCCAAAGTGCCCTCTGGACAAGTACACCCAGCTCCCCCTGCCGAGCTGCTACGGCCCGGCAGGGCTCGCAGACTTCGAGAAGCTCCTCCTCAACTACCTCCAGCAGAAGAAGTACGGAGCTTGGGCCACCGACAAGGGAGACGGGCTGCGCGACACCGGCCCCTTCCTGAACAGCCAGAACTGGGGGACCCATCCCTCGGTGCGCGTCTGGTACTCGCAGCAGGTGATCGACTGGCTCAAGGGCGACCGGACCCGGCCCCTGCCGGACGGCGCGATGATCATCAAGGAGCAGTACCCGCCCCCCGCCGCGCAGTACGCGCCGCCCATCGCGCCCGCGAGCGACTGGACCGTGATGATCCGCGACTCGGCGGGCTCGCAGGACGGCTGGTACTGGGGCGAACTCTGGCCGGGCATGTCCTTCGATGACTACAGCCCCTCGCTGCTGAACAACCCGCTTCGGCCGATGACCGGCTTCGGCCTGTACTGCTACAACTGCCACGCATCCGCGGAGGAGGAGCTGACCTTCTCCTCGCTCACCAACATCCAGGGCGAGCCCGGTCAGCCGCTGACCTTCCGCGTGGACAACTCGTGGCGCAAGCCGACCCAGTCCCTGGAGGAGGTCGCTGCGAGCACACAGCCTCAAGCGCTTGGCGCCCAGGCGCGCTCGCCCCTCGGCAAGCGGTTCCTCGGCGCGCTGCGCGTGGGCCCCCTGCACCATCTATCTCAGGGCTCGCCTCACGGAGCCCGAGGCGCGCTGATTGCCGAACCGCCCCTCGTGAGGCCCCTGGCCACGCTGCGGCCCGCACCGCCTGCCATGGTCCCCGAGTTCTACGATCCCGTGGTCCGCAACCCGAAGGACCCCAAGCAGCTCTTCGTCACCTCTGATCAGTGCATGCCGTGCCACAGCGGCACGAACCAGAACGGCAACCTGACCATGATGATCCAGGGAGCCACGGGCTCGGATGGCACCGCGCCCCTCATCAACGTGTCTCCCTACGCGGAGTGGCGCTGGTCTCCCATGGGGCTCGCGGGCCGCGATCCCATCTTCTACGCCCAGTTCGCCAGCGAGATGGCCTACCTCGACACGTTCCCGCAGCCGAAGCGGGACGAGCTGAAGAAGGAGGTCCGCAACCTCTGCTTCAGCTGCCACGGCGTCATGGGCAAGCGGCAGCTCGACATCGACAGCGGCGGCCAGGGCAACTTCCTCGAGGAGTTCGTCAACAACACCGACCTGAACAGCAAGGACTTCCGCTACGGAGGCCTAGCCCGTGACGGCGTGAGCTGCACCTCCTGCCACCACATCGTCGAGTCCACCCCCACCTCGTTCCAGCACTTCCTCACGAAAGCCACCACGGGCCAGTTCTCCACTGGCAGCCCCAATGAGCTCTTCGGCCCGTTCAAGGATGACGAGATCGTCATCGATCCCATGAAGCACGCGCTGGGCATCCAGCCGCGCTTCAGCGCGTACGTGAAGGATTCGCGGCTGTGCGGCAGCTGCCACGTGATCGACCTGCCCGTGGTGGACTCGAAGACCCCGGGCCAGCATGACCTCGAGCAGGCCACCTACCTCGAGTGGGTGAACAGCTCCTTCCAGACCGAGTTCGGCACTCCCAGCCCCAACGCCAGGAGCTGCCAGGATTGCCACATGCCAGGCAGCTACGTCAGCGCGAAGAACAGCATGCAGGTCTCCCCCATCCAGACGCAGATCGCCGCGATCGAGGACCAGAACTTCCCCGCCGCGGACAACCGCCTGCCCGTCGATCGCATCAACGTGCGCTACCGCACCAGCGGCTACGCGCGCCACCAACTCCAGGGCCTCAACGTCTTCCTGCTGCGGATGTTCGACCAGTTCAACACCGTGCTCGGCGTACGGAAGTCCGACTTCATGAGCGGCGCCGACAACGATGTGCAGAACACGATCGACAACTTCGTCCAGCAGGCGCAGACGCAGACGGCCAGGCTCACGGTGGCGACACGCACCCAGGGCACCCAGCTCGTGGCGGACGTCACGGTGGCGAACCTCACCGGGCACCGCTTCCCGAGCGGCGTCGGCTTCCGCCGCGCGTTCCTCGAGCTCCAGGTCATCCAGGGAACCGGCGCCAGCGCGAAGACGCTCTGGGCCTCGGGAACCACCAACGACAAGGGAGAGATCCTGGGACCCGACGGCAATCCGCTGCCCAGCGAGTTCTTCGAGGGCCAGCGCTTCCAGCCGCACTTCTCGGCGAGCAACCCCATCACCCGCCAGGACCAGGTGCAGATCTACGAGGAGCTGACCGTCGACGCGAACGATCAGATCACCACGAGCTTCATCCGACGCGATCACAACATCAAAGACAACCGCCTGCTGCCGCTGGGCTGGACGAAGACAGGCCCCAAGGGGGCGTTCACGCCCGATCTCCAGTACTACCTGGATGCCACCTTCCCCGTGGGCGACGCGAGCAAGGACCCCACGTACCTGAGTGGCAGCGGCACCAGCCAGGTCCGCTACCAGATTCCCCTGCCGGCCGGAGTCGACCCGAAGACGCTCACCGTGGCGGCGCGGCTGTACTACCAGGCCACACCTCCGTACTACCTGAGGATGCGCTTCCAGGGCGCGCCGAATGCTCCGGCCACGCAGCGACTGAAGTACCTCACCGAGACCCTCCAGGTCGCGGACACCGAGATCGCCCAGTGGAAGCTGCAGATCGCGTCCGCCTCGGCGCCCCTCTCCCCGTGACGGGAGCCGAGCGGCTCGGCCTCACTCTGCCAGATTGTCCGTTCCCGGAGCGGCTCATCCCAGGAATGACACATCGGCTCGAGAGAGCGCGCGCATGCGCTCACGGCGTGCTTCGCAAGGACGCGTAACTGCACGGCATTTCCCGAGAGCCTCCACGAACTCCGCGTGGCGCCGGTGTTCGTGACGCTGGCCCGCACCTTGAATTGTGAGTGGGCGCGTGCACTCGGCACGCTTCCAGGAGACACCCCATGTTCGGCTCTGAGATCAAGAACACCAACAACCCCTTCTTCGTCATGTGCTCTGTCATCGGTCTCTACGTCGTCTGCAGCGCGGCCCTGATCATCGACTTCATCCGATGAGCGGCTGCGGCTTCGCTGCAAAAGACGATGCGCCGCCGAGGCGTGTGTGAACCGCCCCGGCGGCGCATCCGTACGGCGGAAGTTGCCCTCCGCCGTCCTTGGAGACTGAGTCGCGCCGTTCACTCCTGGCGCAAGGCTTCGGTCGGATCCACTCGCGTCGCGCGCCGTGCGGGCAGCCATGCCGCGAAGAGCGCCACTCCCAGCAGGAAGAGCGGCACCACGAGGAAGGACACGGGATCCGTCGCGCTGACGCCGTAGAGCAGGCTCGACAGCAGGCGCGAACTCGCCCAGGCCGCCACCAGCCCCAACCCGATGCCCACCACCGCTGGCATCACTCCCTGGCGAATCATCAGATGGCGGACGTCTTCCGGCCGCGCGCCCAGCGCCATGCGGATGCCGATCTCCCGCGTGCGCTGCGCCACCATCTGAGAGATGACGCCGTAGATGCCGATCCCCGCCAGCACCAACGCCACCGCTGCGAACCCACCGAGCAGCACTACGTTCAGCCGAGGCTTCGCTATCGCATCACCCAGGCGCTGCTCCAGTGTCAGCACGTCCGCCACCGGAAGCTGTGGATCGAGCTCGGCCACCTCGCGACGCAGCGCGCTCACGAGGTCCATCGGCTCGCCCGCGGAGCTCACTGCCAGGTACATGGTTCGCCGAGGCTGTTGCGAGACGGGTAGGTAGAGCTGAGGATAGGGCTCCTGCTGTAGCGCCGCGGCGCGCACGTCTCCCACGACGCCCACGAGGGTGAACCAGTGCGTGCCGTCCACGGAGATGCGCGCGCCCAGCGGATCCCTCCCGGGCCAGTAGCGGCGCGCCAGGGTCTCGCTGATCAGCGCCACGAGTGGGCTGGAGGCTCCGTCTCGCGGCTCGATGAGTCGGCCCGAGCGCAGCGGGATGTCCATCGCCTGGAAGTAGCCCGGGCTCACCGCGAACGCCTCGGCGTCCTGCACGGCTCCGGCGTCCATGTTGGGCCGGCCCTCAATGGAGAAGCTCCACTCGGGCGCGCCTCCGAGCGGCACCGCGTTGGTGAGCCCCGCGGCCTTGACGCCGGGCACCGCGCCCACGCGCTCCGTGAGCTGCTCGAAGAAGTTCACGATCTGTGGATCGTCCGGGTACTTCGACGAAGGCAGGATGAGCCGCAGTGTCAGCACGTGCTCCGGGTTGAAGCCCGGATCCACGCGCTGCAGCCGATCGAAGCTGCGCAGCAGCAGCGTCGCGCCCACCAAGAGCACCAGCGCCAGTGCCACCTCGCCCAGCACCAGCCACCCGCGGAGTTGACGCAGGCCCAGGCCTCCCGTGAGCCCTCGAGCCCCCTGTCGCAGCGCCCCGTCCAGGTTGCCCTCAGGCAGGCGCAACGCGGGCGCCAGTCCGAAGAGGAGACCCGTCACCACTGACAAGCCCAGCGTGAAGCCCAGCACCCACCCGTCGATGCCGATCTCCGCATGGCCCGGAATGAGGTCCACCTGGGTGGTGCGAAGCGCGTCGATGCCCCAACTCGCCAGCAGCAGCCCAAGCCCCCCTCCCAGCAACGCCAGCACCAGGCTCTCGGTGAGCATCTGCTGGATCAGCCGCCCCCGATGCGCCCCCAGCGCGGCGCGCACGGCCAGTTCCCGTTGCCGGCCCGTAGCTCGCACGAGCATCAGGTTGGCCACGTTGGCGCACGCGATCAGCAGCACCAGCCCCACCGCGCCCATGAAGATGAGCAGCGCCGTGCGGGACTCTCCCACCAGATCGTCGTGAAGCGGCACCGCCTGCGCCGTGAAGCGGCTGTTGCTGTCCGGGTACTGCTTCTCGAGCCTCGCGGCCACGGTCGTCAGCTCCGCCTGCGCTCTCTCCACCGTGGCGCCTCGGGCCAGGCGGCCAAGGACGTAGAGGAAGTCCGAGCGGCGGCCCTGCGGCTCGTCCGCGGCCATGGGCGTCCACAGCTCCGCGTCCCAGCGGTAGCGGAAGCGCTCGGGAGCGACTCCGATGATGGTGTACGGCTGCCCATTGAGCGTGAGCGTCCTCCCGAGCACCGCCGGGTTTTCTCCCAGGTGCCGCCTCCAGAATCCGTGGCTCAGCACCACCACCTGATTGTGGCCTCGCCGGTCCTCGTCCGTTTCGAAGGTGCGGCCCAGCGCCGGGGACACTCCCAGCGCCTGGAAGAAGCCCGCCGTGACGTTCACTCCGGCGATGCGCTCGGGTTCTCCGTCACCGGTGAGGTTGAAGTACGTCGGCGTGCAGGCCTCCAGGTACTCGAAGGAGCGTGCTCCCTCGCGCCAGTCCAGGAAGTCCGGCAGGGATGCCGCCTCCTGACCGATCTCCGGATGGTATTCCCACACCGAGACCAGCCGCTCCGGCGAGGGAAACGGGAGCGGACGCAGCAGCACCCCGTTCACCAAGCTGAAGATGGCCGTGTTCGCGCTGATCCCCAGCCCCAGCGTGAGCACTACGAGCAGCGTGAAGGCAGGCTGCCGCAGCAGCAGGCGCAGACCGAAGCGGAGATCCTGGAGCAGGGTGTCCATGGGGTTCGGACTCACAGAGCGAGCCGCGTGCCAACGCTCGGGACTGCCGTGTCCCTCGGAGCAGCGCAGGAGCACGCGCGCGGACTGCTCGCCTCCGGGAAATGTCGTCCCATTTCTGGGACGGTACTTCCTCCTACGTCCCCTATGGGCCGCGAGGCTCGGGTGTGGAGGCCTTCCCCGGGTGGGGACAGATGTCCGAAGGTTCGCGCTCGTTTTCACAGAAGCCGGCCACGCTCTGGCAGTGCTTCTGGCTTCCCTGCTGGCAGGCCTCGTTCCAGCGCCGGGCCATGATTCGCACGCTCCGCGAGGGGCTCTGTCCCTCCCCCTTTTCCTGCAGCACTGGGGCCGCTTGGATCTGCTGTCTCCATCGCGCCGCGGCAGGGGCATCTCCCAGGGCCTCGGCCAGATCCGCGGCGCTCTCGCAGTACAGCTCTGCCTCCGAGCGGGCCACCACCTCCGTGCAACTGCGCTCCATGCACCCGCGCATCTCCCGATAGAAGCTCAGGTGGTTGCTGGGGCTCCAGGGCTGGGCAGACCACCTCACCATGGCCGAGGGGCACGCCAGGCGGACGGAGCTCGACGAGACTGTCAGCGCCCACCGCTCCTTCATCACGGAGGACAGTGTCTGGCAGAGGGGCTGGAGCCTGCTGCTGGCCCCGGGGCTCTTTGCTTCGAGCTGCTCGGGGTGCTCGCAGATGAGCCCAATGCACTCCACGCTTGCCAGTTCCCACGCTCGATCGCTCACGCTCCCGGCGTCTCCTCGCTGGAGTGCGGCAAAGCGCGGGCAGACGGTGGAGGCCATGGCCTTCCATTGCTCCACCAGAGCGCCCGCAAGCTCCTCGGGGTTGGTGCCCGAAGGTGGGGCGCCCGTGGAGGTAGAACTTCGCGTTTCGCGTGAGGAGCTCATACGCAGGCCTGTGACCACCACCACCGTGGCTACGAACACCACGACCGCGAGGACGAGAAAGCGGCCATTCGAGTGCGTCCGCTTCTGCGGCGGCTCCCGCTCGCGCTTGGGCTTTCTCCGCGCCGCGAGCGCCATGGGCACCAGGAGCACCACGGTTGGCCACCACCACCCCACATCATCCGTCGAGAGCATCACCCTGGAGAGCTTAGCGCCCGCCTCTGTCGAGAGTCTCGAAGGGGGTGACCTCGCCAGCGACGACCGATAAAATGCGCGGCCATGGCGAAAGTCACGGGAATCGGTGGGGTGTTCTTCAAGTCGAGGGGCGATCACAAGGCGCTCTCCGCCTGGTATCAGCGCCACCTGGGGATCGCGCTCGAAGAGTGGGGCGGAGCGATCATCCGGTGGCCCGGGGACAAGGCGGAGGACAAGGGGCTCACCGTCTGGAACGTGGCGGAGAAGGACAGCCGCTGGTTCAGCCCGAGCGAGTCGAGCTTCATGATCAACTACCGGGTGGATGATCTCGACGCGCTGATCCGGCAGTTGAAGGAAGGGGGCGTGGAGATCCTCAAGGGACCGGAGTCGCACGAGAACGGCAAGTTCGCCTGGCTCATGGATCCCGACGGCAACAAGGTCGAGCTCTGGGAGCCGATGCTCTGGGATGAGAAGAACAAGAAGCCTTAGACACGGCGCGAAGCGTCTACCGGGAACGCCGAATCATCTCGTAGGCGACATTGATGGTCCGCGTCTCCTCCTCGGCCACCTCCTTGAGCTTCTGGCCCAGGTGCGCCACGCGGTCCGGGTGGTATTCCAGCGCCCGCGTCTTCCAGGCGGTGCGGACATCCTGGCGCGAGGCGTCCGGCCTCACTCCCAGCACATCGTACGGATTCAGCCTGGCGGGGGGGGCGGGCGAGCTGGGTGCTTGCCTGCCACTGCTGTTGCCGGCGTTGTCCGCCAGCGTCTTCAGCCGCTTGACGAACTCCTGGCGGAGCCGCTGCTTGCGCTCGTCGGCCCGGGCTCGGACCATGAGCCGGCTCAAGGTATCCACCAGGGGCCCCTCGCCTCTGCTGTCCGGGTGGGACTCGCGCCACACGGGCCGCGCGCCGCGGAAGATGACCGGCTCGTTGGGGCCCAGCTGCTCGCCCCAGGTTCCACCGAGCCGCTCCAGATAGGTTTGGAGCACCCACGGAGAGGCCACTGCCATTCCGATGCTCTCTCCCACGTACTGGATGCAGCTGATCAACTCCCGCGGAAACACCGAGGCGGCCTTGCCAGGGTGCACCACGCTCAGGGGGGACCTCTCGAGGAACCACCCCAGGGCTGCTGTGCTCTCGCAGTAGATGATGGCTGCCATGGGCGGTGGACCGTGGAAGACCTGTGCTACAGGGCCCAACAGCCCTGTGGCGCGATTAGACTCGCGCCGCGGGGCGCGTCAAGAAAATGGCTCCGCGCGGTTGCCTCCGCTTCCTCCGGGGAAGTGGGTTCACTTCAGTCTTTGCCCGGTATCGGCCGCGGGGGTGGTCGAGGGCTGCACGACTGCAGGAGCGAGCAAGAGATGGCTCAGCCTGTCCCTCCGATGCGTCCAGGGGTGAATGTCGGCCTTGCGAGGCCGTTACAGCCTCATGCTCAACGCCAGTCGAGTCACCATGCTGTTGGCCCTGTTGACATCCGTGACCGTCGCCTGGGCCGAAGAGCCCGTGTCGCCAGTGCCGATCATCGTCGCCAGGAAAGGGAGTGTCGTCTCCGTGGACGCGAACGGCCTCCGAATTCTCGCGGACTGCCGCCTGACCACGGACCTTCGAATGCTCTCAGGTCCCGAGCGGGGCAAGATGGTTCGCAGCTCGGAACCGTGCAGTTTCGGGCCTCTCGCTGTGCATCCGCCAACAGGGCGGTGGGCGGCGGCGGTGCACGTCATGGGCGACGCCGACGCTCCCCCGGTCCGCTTGGTGAGCGTCGTGGTATCTGGCCGCGAGCTCGTCGTGCCCACCGACAAGGCAGGACGTGCCAAGAGCGGCACCTTCCTCGTCCTGGGGGATCTCAACGGAATCGTGGCGATTACCCCCGGTGTGCCCGATGGATGGAAGGAGAACCTGCGCTTCTTCGCTCAGTTCCCCTCGCTGTTCACGGCGGACGGCTCCCGCGTACTCGTCTCCGCGGGAGACTCGAATGGGAGCGAGTGGTGGAGCTGGAGCTTCGGCCCTCGGCCCGAGAGCGTGCAAGTGCTCCCTCGCGGTCAGACCGACGCCGCGAGCAATATGGTGATCCTCGGTGAGCCGCGCACCGCGCTGAGGCATCCCCGCGGCGGCGTCCGCCTCGCCACGCTGGACCCTACGGGCAGGAAGCCGTGGAAGGTCGGCCCGTCCTTGCCCCAGGTCCGCAAGGGGATGCTGACGCCCGCGGTGCTGGGGGACACGATGCTCTTCTACCGCTCAGGCGACTTTGACACCGACTGCGAGGGAGCAGATGCCGGTACCTACCGGCGGTTCGATCTCCGCACCGGCCAGGAGCGGGTCTGGCGAGTTCACGAGGGACTGTGCGGCACATTCGACACATTCGAAGCGGCGAGCCCGGTCCGGCGGACGCTCTACTTCCGCGAGCAGAGGTCCGTCACCGCCGGCGTCCGTCTGTACGAGTACGACGTCGATCGCGACACGACCCGCGAGCTACCGGTCGACTCGGGGTCCAGGGTGCGCGACATCAGTGCGGATGGGCGGATGCTCCTCGTGCTCAATTACAGCGGGCTCGTGCTGTATGACGTTGTCGAGAACAGCTCGATCCAGGTGAAAGGCCTGGGGGAGATCGATGATGCGGGGCTTCTGGCCCAGCCATGACGCCGTGGTGGTGCGAGCCCTGGAGTCGAATTGCCGTGTTTCCCGCGGGTATGAAAAAGCCCCCAAGCTTCGAGAACTTGGGGGCTTTGTTGGAATGGAGGCGGCGGGAATCGAACCCGCTCCGGTCGGTGCGAAACTCCCAGCGGAATCGCGCCCTTACCTCGTAACCGCCCGCAACGGCCGTGCAGTCACCCTGTCGGCCAGGGCTGAAACGGCCGCAGCATCCCGGCCCGGCTCAGTAGCTCGTGGACGCGGGCGGCCAGCGCGACGTGCTCCGGGTTGGAAACGGTGAACCGCTCGGGGATGAGGATGACGAGAGTACCCTTGTCCTCCACCGGCTCGATGCGCACAGGCGCAGGCAGTGGGGGCACCGTGCCGCGTAGCCGTGAGAAGTACATCACCCATCCCACGAAGGTGTCTGGATCAGCGCTCCCCGTGGAACTGTCCCGGTGCTGCTCCGAGGTAGCCACTGCCCACTCCGGGTCCCAGGCCAGAGCCATGGCGCGCACCACCTCGGCCATGACGGGAGCAGTCAGCACTCGCTCCCCGATGAGCCCCTCGTCGTAAGGCTTGAGCACGCAGTTGGACGGAATCCGCGGCGAGGATGAACCGCACCTCCCGTTGACCTGGGACGTTTCGTTTAGGTTGTCGCCCGTCCACAGCCAGAAAGTGAAGCCGTCACCGATCCGGTTTTCCTTCTCGCCAAACAGCTTTTGGAAGTTCGCCGCATCTGTCGTGAACCAGCGTTTGCGTGCTTCCTCGAAGGAGTCTTCTGTCTCATACCAGCGGGTCCACGCCGGGTCGCAGCGACCCAGGAGGTGAAAGAAACGCTCCGCGCGGCATGCACATGCCTCAGCGGATTCGGGCCGGGCGAGCCAGTAGGAGGCAGCGTAATACGTTTCTATCATCGGGCGGCTACTCCTCACGGAGTCGGGGGAGTTGGGGGAACATGGATGACATCAATCGGGAGACGCTCGTTGCGGAACATCTTCCTGAGCGCACCCGCGAGCTTCTCCTCGGCAACGATCCACCGGACGGGCGTCCCATTGGCGACGTTGACCTGGCGCGTCGCCTGCTCCAGCAGCTTGCGGGCGCCCTTGAAGTTCGGCAGGAAGTCCAGCTTCTGGGTGATCCACTGCTCGTAGCCAGGGGCCTTGACCTCGAGCAGCACGCCCTTGTCGAACCCATCGAAGTCCACCTCCTCGTCACCCGCCTTGACGCGGTAGGCGTAACCCTTGGGCGCCCCCGTCCTCTGGGCTTGATAGTTCCGGGCGCTCTCGGACATGTGCTCGTCCACCTGGACCCATTCACCCGGGCCACCGGAGCTGGGCGGCGCAGCTTGCGCGCCGGCCGTACCACCTGAGCTGTCGCGAGCCGCCATGGCCACTGCGTTGGGGGCCAGCGCGAGGGTGACGCCCTCGGCAGTGATGGCGACCGACTCCACCTGAGCCAAAGCCGGAGCCGTGAAGCGGATGCCCAACTGCGTCTCGGCCACCACCGCCGCCTGCCCAGCTCCAGGCAACGTGGGCAGCGTCGCTGCCATCCCTGAAGCCGTATTCCCCAGGGCCACCGTGCCCAGCATGACGAAGGCGCGTGCCGCCTTCTCCCCCAGGGTGTTCCCGAACTTCTCTCCAGAGGCGGAGATGCCGTCGAAGGTGGTGGCCTTATCCACTTCCTTCATCAGCACCAGCCACCCATCAATGAGGCGCCACACCGTGTCCCAGCCCAGGTAAGCCATGGCCCCCAGCGTCATCAGCGCGGCGATGCCCTTACTCACCGGCTCGGGCAGCGCGAGCAAGATCGCATACATGGTCAGCCCGCCCACCACTGTGGCCACCACTGCCTGGGGGCTCACCATCCGGGCGAGCTCCTCCTTCATGGCCCCCAGCACCTTGCTGTGAGCAATCGCCATGGCGAGCGCGTACTTGGCATCCCCATCCAGGAAGGGCTTGTCCACCAGCAGGCGCAGGCAATCCCCGGGACCCCACGTCCGTTCACACCACTCCAGGTAGCAGCGCTTGAGTTCCTCGTCCTCGGGCAACAGGCGCAGGTTCCTGGTGTTCCCCGGCTCCGCAGCCGTAAGGCGCTGGCTCCTGCCCTCGTACCGGTACCAGCCGCTTCGCTCGGGTACTCCGAACAGGCGCCCAGCGTATTCCAGCGGACGCTCCACGGCAGGCACCGAGGGAGCATGTTGCGCGACGGCCTTCTTGAACTCCTTTTGGCTCACCTCCGTCGGCTCCACGTTGCGGCGCGGAGTGTGGACGATGGGCTCGCCCTGGCCTGTGTCCAAGCGGACGACGCCCCGCGTTGAGGCACTGCACCCTGCGAGGAGCACGAACAGCAGCAGGACTATCGAGCGCGGCAGAGGGAGCCTCCTGGCCATGGCCCCCGCGCGCCGGGAGCACCACCCGAGATTACAGGGGTACCATCACAGGTCCGTCAATCACCGGGGGCTCGCGGACACCTTCACGTTCGTCACGGCCCGCTGCTCCGGCGTGCGACATACGTGCAACACGGATGGAGGAAGCCGCTAACCATCCGTAAAGACGTACTAAGAAAATGGAGGCGGCGGGAATCGAAGCCGCCACCGTCGCCAGGATCCTGCTGGAAGCGGAGGCTCAGCGAGGCTCCAGGGCCGAGAAGTCAGGCTTCGGCCAGACCTCTCCAGTGATGATCTCGGTGTGGGTGCGGGGCTTGGGCTGCTGTCCCGTCAGCCTCCCGAGCCAGCCCGGGTTGACCATCTCCGTGGTCTGCTTCTTGGCTCGGATCGAACACCACCCGGTTCTCTCCGGGGATGTGGCCGCCCGTCACCGCCTGATCCGCAATCTTCTTGTAGGCGTCCGTGTACACGTTGAGCTGATCCGAGTGCTTCATGCTGTTCTGCAGGGCGGCGCCGTCGTAGTTGGCGTGCATCACCGTGGGGCCCTTGCCATTGCCTCCCACGATGAGGGCGCATCCGTTCATGGGCGCCGTGGCGAAGAAGCGCGTGTCTGGGGAGGCCTGCCCCAGATCCATCACCTCGCCCTTGCCGTTCTTCCAGCCCAGGAAGACTCCCGCCTGCTCGTTGGGCCCCAGCGGCTGCCGGGGATCGAGCGAGCTCTTGTTGAAGCTCAGGTCCGTCCCCACTCCCGGCTGCTGGGTGAACTTCACCTCGTTCACCTTGGTGTTGAAGCGGGTGATCTCGAACTTCTCGCCATTGCCCAGGTGGAGCTCGTTCTTGGTGTCACCGACATAACCCTGGCTCGCTGCGTTCGGCATTCGCAGAGTGAGAGGGAAGGTCGGCACTATAGATCAGCTCAAAGCCCGCTCACCTTGGAAGAACTGGAAACCGTGTAGGAGAAGGTCACCTCCTGCTGGGAGCGGGCCGGGGTGGGCAACTCGAAGCGGATGATCCCGTCCTGGCTCACCTTCGCCGGAGCCGGTTTCGCCTTGTCCTTGAGCAGCTCGATCTCCACCGCCTCCACCTCGGAGACAGGCATCCGCTCCTCGAGGGCGATCTGCTCCGGCCGGCTGCCCGTATTGGAGAGGAACAGCTTCACGAAGTGGGTCCGCACCTTGCGGCCCGTGATCCGGTTCGTGTCCAGCTTCGTCTCCACCTGGCGGGCAATGCGCAGCGCGTCCTCGCTGCCGAAGCCCAGCTTCACCCGCTCGCCCACGCCCGCGAAGCTGAGCTGCGCCCGGCCCACGTAGCCGCTCGTGCGCACCAGATCCACCGGGCCCGCCAGCAGCACCGAGCTCCCCTTGTTCTCGAAGCGCGCCACCCGGTGCACCAGCGGCGAGTGCTCCGGCGTGCCCACCAGCTCGGAGGTCGCCGGCGCCGTGAACTGGAACAGCGGCACCCGGTGAGGCGAGCCATCCGAGGGTAGGGTGACGCGGTGGAGCGCCTTCAGCGTCAGCGCCTCGCCGCCGTCGTCCAGGCCCGGCATGTCCGGGGTGGCCTGCGCGCCTCCTTCGCCCGTCGTCTGGATGGACTCCTCGCGGATCGACACTTCCACCACCTGCTTCTCCTGCTGCGTCTTGTCTCGCAGGTAGAGCCGGTCCTCCACCAGCCTCGGCGGTGTGGCCCCCAGCGTGGGCCGAGCCGTGGAGAAGGCCATCTCCACGTCCTTCCAGTCCTCCTCCGTGCGCTGCCACACCACCGCCTCGCACTCCATCGTCACCCCCTCGCCGCCGCCCTCCAGGGACCGCAGCGTGGCCCGGTATGCCGGCCGCCACACCGCGCAGGGCACCAGGTACGCCACGCTCACCGTCACCGCGCCCCCCGAGGGATGGTTCACCTCCATCTCCGCCGAGGTGATGAGCTTTGCCTCCGGCTGCTCGCCTTGGACCAGGGTGCTCCGGGCTTCGGCCAGCCGCTGCTGGGCCACGGACTCACGCTTGCGCGCCTGGCGCAGCGCCTCCTCCGTGGAGCCCACCTCGGCTCGCACCGCCGCCAGGTGCAGGCGCCAGGTATCGGGCGCGGCCATCCCCGCGCCGGTCCGCTCCGAGATGGAGCGCAGCACGTCCGCGCGCGCGGCCTGCGCCACGCTCAGCCTCGACTCCAGCCGCAGCACGTCGCCGGTGGCCACGCGCACCGCCTGCTCGAGCGACTCGACGCGGCGGCCGAGCTCCGTGCGGTGTTCGCGCAGGCCCTCCTTGGGTTGCTCCTTCCAGAGGCGGTTCACCCGCGCCCCGACGATGGCGCCTCCGGAGAGCGACACCTGGAGCGAGCGATCCACCGCGAGCGGCGACAGGCCCTCCACGCGCAGCCTCTGCGGGCCGGCGGGGAGCGTCACCTCGCCTCGGCGCTCCACGAGCGCGCGATCCTCCAGGACGGTGACCTTGGTAACAGGAAGCGTGACGGTGGTGCTCACTTACGTCCTCCGGTTTCCGCCCTGGAGCATCTTGCTCGAGGGAATCCGCACAACCCATGTCGCGTCCAGCGACTGCTTCTCTCCGGCCTGCAGCGTCACCCGCCACGCCCGCTCGCCCTCCACGGGCGTGTCTCCGGGCAGCGGCTCCGGCGTGCGCCAGGCGGGTTTGATCTCGGACTCCTCGACCTTGATGTCCTTCTCGTCCTTGGGCACCACGGGCACGCGCTCGCGGAGCTCCACTGTCGCGGGCCGTCCCAGGCGGTTGGCCACCTCCACCGAGACGCGATGCGTGAGCACCGTCGCCCCACCGAAGACACCGCCCGAGGCCTCGTCGAAGCGCGTGTTGCGCGACACCTTGATGGACTCCTCGACGCCCAGTCCCAGCCGCTGCGTGGCCCCCGGCGCCAGCGTGGGCAGGGGAGACGTCATCAGGAACTCGTCCCCGAGCGTCACGTCCACCGGGCCCGCGAGCAGCGCGTGCGGCGTGCGGTTCTCCACCTTCACCGTGCGGAAGACCTGCGGACCCATGGACGGCACGCAGAGGTATTCGGCCACGAGCCCCACGGGCGCCGAGAACACGGACACCGTGTGCCACGCGCCATCCGAGGGCACGTCCATCCGCGTCTCCACGTCGTAGCGGTAGTCGAAGTGCGGCGTGGACTGGCGCGGCGGCACCGCCCACGTGGGAGGGGGAAGGTGCCGGATCGCGTCCATGCTCTGCCGGCGCACGGCGAGCAGCGAGACGATGTCCACCCGTACCTGCACCGCGGTCAGTGCCAGCAGCTCCTCGGAGAATCCGGTGGGCCGGGGCCTCAACTTGCCTCGCTGGCCGGGCTGGTCCGCGGCAGCCAGCTCCAGCGAGTCGTAGTCCATCAGGTGGCCACCCGGCTCGATGCTGGAGGGGGCCTGCTCCATGGGCGGCGCCCCGCCGTAGCCTCCCAGGTCCCCGCCTTCGGCATCCTCCATGAGGTCCATCTCGGGCTCTTCAGCGAAGCTCGAGCTGTCCTTGGCCATCTCATCGCCGCGAGAGAGGCTCCCCCGGGAGCGGGCCATGCCTCCGCCTCCCTGGGGTTTGGGCAAGGACGAGGGACGCCGCATGGGTGCCGCCGCCGCGGGGGCTGGGGGAGGGGGAGGAGGCGCGCCGCCAGGGGCAGCCCCGAAGAAGCCACCGACCTTCTTCGCCTTCGGCATGGGCGGAGACGACGACAGGTCCGAGAGCTCGCTCATGACGCTTGCGGCAGGAGCCGCGGGCTCGGGGAGGGGCCTCGGCCTGGATGGGGAGGGGATCTGCGCACGGAGCTCGTCCGCGTAGACCTCGCCAGTGGTGCTTTGATCCCGGGTCGCTGGAGCTCCCGCGGCGGCTCCCAGGAGAGGGGGTTGTGCCGGGCGTGGAGGGCTCCCCGCGGCGTCATAGCCCACGAAGAGCTCGTCCAGTCCGGGAGGAGGCTCGCGCCAGCCCGAGCGAGCCGGGGGAGGCTGGCGCCGGCCGATGCGCAGCGCCTTGAGCTCCGGCACATCCGCGCGCCGGTGCAGCTCCGCGGTGGACAGCGACAGCTTCACGTTCTGCCAGTCCTCGCCGGTGCGCTGGACGACGGAGGCGCGCATCCGCAGGGTCCCGCCGTCGAGCGAGCGCGGCATTCGCAGCTCATAGCCGGGTACCCAGCGTGCGCCGTGCACCGCGTACTCCAGGGCGAGCCGTGCCTCTCCCTGCGCCGCGCCTGGCTCCGAGAGCGTGATGAGGGCGGCCCGGTACAGCACCGCGCGCTGGCCTCGCACCGAGGAGGAGCCCTCCTGCAGTCGACGCTGGCGCAGCTCCACCTCCGCCACCGCATCTCGCTGCCGGCGCTCCAGATCCAGCTTCCGGGAGTGGAGGGCGGCCAGCTCCTCATCGACGAAACCGCCGAGGGCAAGAATGGCCGTGGGAGACGCCTCTCGGGGCTCCTCTCCCGCTTTCGGTTTGGGGAAGGTGGGGCCGAGCTGCCGCACCGCGTCGAGCTCCTGCTCCAGCCGGCGCAACTCGGTGGTGATGCTGGCGAGCACGTCCTGGGCCTCCTCGAGGGCGCGCTGCTCCGCGGGGACATCAGGCTCGGGCGGCAGTTGGACATCGAAGGTGGGGCGGATGTCGCGGACAGCCAGTCCCGCGGGCCCCTGGAGCACGGATGCGCGCAGCGAGCCGGTGTTGATTCCCAACGGCAAGCCATTGATGCGCACCTGCGTGGGCAGCCGGCCATTCTCGGCCGAGACCGTCGCGACGCGGGTGCAGAGCGCTCCGTCGGCGTGGACCGTGACCGCGTCCAGGACGGACGGGACAATGAGCATGGAATCCCCTCCCAAAGAGGCACCCAGGCTACCGAGCCCCCGCCCAAAGCGCGAGCACGGTCTGTCGTATGCTCTCGGCTGAGAGGTGCCGGTGAGTGCCCTGATCTGCCCTGACTGTGCGCGGTTTCGCACCGATGACGTCGGGCCCGCGTGCCCTACCTGTGGTGCCGTACTCGTGCCTCCCGAGGAGGCCCATCTGGAAGGGCTCGTCCGAGCCAGACTGCGAGGCCGGATCGAGGGATGGCGGGAACAACAGCTCATCGATTCCAGTACGGCGATCCAATTGGTGGAGTCACTCGACGCGCCCGCCGAGCCCCCACCCGTGAAGTCCGAGCCTGCCCGCGAGATGTCCGTGGAGAAGCGGGCCGATGCATGGGCTGAGTCGATTCAGCGGCTCGTGGCGTGGCGGCCAGGATGGGGGAGGGAGTTCTTCCGCTCGCTGGAGGAGGCTGCGAGGGCGGAGCAGGAAGTGGCGGCCTCCGAGCCGCGACGTCCACGAGAAGGCGAAGAGGATGGCGAGCGCGACCTGGGATTGGCCATGGGCTCTGGCAGTGCGCTCTTCGGCCAGGGAGGCACGGGGGCTCTTGGTGGAGGGCTGGATACGCTCGTGTCGCTCGATGCGGACGGTGGCCCTCGGGAAAAGGAGGGGGCGCTCAAGCTTCACGAGTACGTGTGGTGGTTCCTCGGCGCGCTGCTGGTGCTCGGGGGCTCCCTAATGGGAGTGCGCGAGGCGTGGCGGGCGCTCGGAGGCGTGCCGCGTCAACTGATCGTCACGGGGGCGCTCTTCGCCTACCACGCCGGCTTCATCGGTCTGGGCGTGTTCCTGGGGCGACGCTCGCTCTCGGCTGGGCGGGTGCTCGCGGGTATTGGCCTGTCGCTGTTGCCCATCGTCTTCGTCGCGCTGGCAGCCCTCGTGGGATTGGCTCCGGGGGTGGGAGTACCCTGCGCGCTCGGGTTTTCGGCGCTGTGTCTTGCCACTCTGAGGCTCTCGGGACGCTTGCTCCATGGCACGACCTGGGTGGCGCTCGCGTGGGCGCTCATGCCCTCCCTGCTGGCCGAGCTTCCGCTCATGGGACTGGGCGATGCGCTCTGGATGCGTGTGCTCCTGTCCTTCCCGGGAGTCGCCGCGCTCGGAATGTCGCTGTGGCGGTCGAGCCGTGCCGGGGAGGGGCGGCCAGCGCTCATCAGCCTGGGGTTGGCGCTCTATGGCTCTCTGGCCCTGGCCCTCTTCTCCGTGGCCAGCGGCCCGGACAGCTTCGATGCGTTGCAGCCTGGGAGCCCTCTCTTCGCGGGGATGGCCCTGTGGGCTGCGTCGCTCGCCACGGTCGTGGCCGCCGCTGCGATGCGGGACTCCGCGCGTCAGGCCTATCCTCGTGCGGCTCCCGTGGTGGAGGTGGTGGCTCATGCGGTGATGGTCGGCAGTGCATTGGCCGGAGGCGTCTCGGCCTTCTCGAGCCGCCCAGGTTCGGACCCTTGGGTGGATGTCGCCTCCGCGTTCACGCCCGCTGCCGTGGCGCTGGCCTTCTTCCTGCTCGAACCGCGCCGCCGTGTGCTCCTGCACCTGGGAGTGTTGGCCGCGACGCTCTCGGGTTTCCTGCTCGCGCGGCTGCAGGTGCCTGAGGATGCGGCTGGGTGGTGCGTGGGCGTGGCGGTCGTGGCCGCGGGACTCCTCCTCCTCGCGCGCCGGACCATGGATGGTGGCGTGCGGCTCCGCCTGCTGCTCTGGGGCACCTTCCTCTCGGTGATGTCGATGCCCCTCGTCCATCTGGCGGCGTGGGCCTGGGGGACGGAGAGCGTCTGGCCGAGCGTGGTGACCGGGGCGCTGATCGCCGTGGCCGCGCATGGAGCGGCGGGTCATCGCTGGCGAGGCCTGCACTACCTGGGAGGAGCCGCCGTCTCCTTCGCCGTGCTCGCCGCCCTCGGCGCGTTCCCCAGGTTCTCCCTGCCCTGGACGACACTGGCCTTCTTCGTCCTGGCGGGAAGCCTCTACGGCATCGCTGCCCTCGTCCACCGCGCGTGGGTCCGCCGCCACGGAGGCTCGCTCGACCTGTCGCCGCTCGATGATCTGTCTCTCGGGGGCGCCACGCTGGGGGTGCTGCTCTTCTTCGACATCCAGGCCTCAGCCTTGCCGGTGGGGTTCTTCGGCATGCCTGCGAAGCTCCAGGCTGCCGCGATCTCTTGCGTGCCCACCCTGATCGCCTCGGGGGTACTGCTGCTGCGCGCAAGGCGGGACAGGAGCCGGGTGCTCTCGTTCCTGGCCGCCACGGGAGTGGCGCTGGCGGTGGTGCGGTTCTCCGCGCGGGTGGGGGGCACCTCCCGCCCTGACTCCGAGGCGCTGGTGCTCGCCGTGTTGGTGCTCGGCTTTGCGCTCATTGCCGCCCTGAGGGGAAGGGCGGAGCGCGACTGGCAGGGTGCGCGGAGGCTGCTCGGGATCATCCCCCTGCCGTTTCCCGAGTCGGGCCGTCCGCTCATCACCGATGGCTTCGCCGCCATGGCGCTGGTGCTGGCCCTGGTGTGCGCCGCGAAGCTCGCCTCGTGGACCTCCCGTCCACTCGATGCCGAGCGCTCCGGGCTGCTGCTCGCGAGCGGGGTGCTCGTCCTCAGCGCGCTCCTGGCCTTCTTCACGCGGGGGTTCACGGCGTTTCGCCTGCGAGGTTCGGTGGTGGCGCTGGCTGCGGGCGGTCTCCTCATCACCCTCGCCTCCATCATCAACCGCGCTGGAAGGCCGCTGCCGCCGGACATCGTCGCCTGGAGGCTTCCAATCATCGGCGTGGGGCTCTGGGGATTCGCCCTCGTGGCGAGGCGCTTCGGGCCATGGCTTGGCCGCAGGCTGGAGAACGAGTCCCATGGTCGGCTCTACCATTGGGTGCCTCATGCGGGAGTCGCGGCCCTGGCCGGCGTCCTCGTGACGGGCGCTGCCTCCGTCGGAGCCCCTTCACTATCTCGAGCCCTGGGCGTTGTGCCCCCGCTCATGTTGCTAGGCCCAGCGGTGCTCTCCCTGCTGCTCGCCGCTTCCTTTCGTGCAAGGAGCGTCGTGCACGTGGGGCTGTTGCTGGGCCTCGCTGGCGCCGCGCTCTGGGCCGCGCAGCAGGCGCTGGTGGGACCCAGCTTGACGGCGCTGGCTCCGCCGAATGCTCAATGGGTGCGGACCGATGCCATAGGGTACTTCCATGGGGGGTGGCTCGATCCCCAGGCGTGGGTACCGCCGGGAGTGTCTCCGTTCCTCGTGTGGCAGCGAGGGTTCGCGGGCATCGCCGCCGCGGGGCTCGCGTACGCAGGCGTGGCGCTCGTGCAGGTGCATCTCAGGGCGCGCTTTGTCTTCCTCCGGCGGTTGCTGTCCTGGGTCCCCGAGGAACTCCGCGAGGCCCATGCGCACAGCCTCGGTTCCTTCACGGACTCGCTGGGACAGTCGCTGCGGGACTGGGCGACTACCGCCTCGGTGCTCGTCTTCGCCGCGGCATTCTTCCTGCCAGGAATCAGCTCGGCCTTGCTCGTCCTTGCCACCGGCCCCGTGCTCTTCCTGGCGAGAGCCCGCCGACAGGCGCAGGGCATTCTGGGGGCGGGGATCCTCCTGGTCGTCCACGCCCTGGCGCACCGGGCAGAGAACTTCGAGGTATGGCCAGGTCCCGTGCTCGCGCTCCTTGCGCTGGCGACGGTGAGCGCCGGTTCGTGGATTGCCCGCAGGAGGGAAGGGGACGCAGAGCGAATCCGCATGCGCTTCCGTCTCGCCTCGAGCCTCTATGCGCTGGCCGGCACGGTGTACGCCCTGGCGGTTGACGGCATCGTGGCTCCGCACATCGCCGTCCCCCAGCTCTTCCGGGCCGCGCTGGAGGGCCTGCTGTCCGGGCGCTGGATGTTGTGGGCGGCTGTCCCGATGACGGTGGCGCTCGTGGCGGCCATTCGGCTCGCGGGGGCCTTCCCATGGAGAGGGGTGCTCGCCTCTTTGGAGGCGGCATGGGGGTCGATCCTCGCGGGCCTGGCTCTGGCCTGTGGACTCGCCGCGGTGTGGGGGCCGCGTCTGGCGGAGAGCGAGGATTCTCACCTGGGCTTGCTGTCCTCCGTCTCGTACCCGGCATTCTTCTCCTCCTATGGAGCGGCGCTGGCGCTGGGCGTCGCGGTCTGGGCGGCCCTCGCGCACGCCGGAGGCCAGTGGCTCCGCGAGCGCCGGAGAGACCTGCAGTCAGGGCTCGGGGTAGGGCGAGACGTGTGGCTCATCGGCTGCGGCGCGCTGCTCGCCACCGTGGCGGCGCTCGTCCAGGACCCGGGGGCGGAGCTGCTCCCGCAGGCCCTGGCGGCGCTCGGGCTCTCGGTCATCGTGGCGCTGCACTGTGCCTGGAGCGAGCACACGGGGCGGCACGTGTACTTCGTGCAGGTCGCGGTCGTGGGCGTCTACGGCATGGTGCGCGCCCTGTACGCCACCAGCCTTCGTCCCGAGCACGATGCGCTCTTCGCGTTGGGGCTGGGCTTCGTGCTGGTGGGCATTACTGTCCTCGCGCGCCGGGCGGGGATTCCTCCCGTGGCGGATGCGACGCGCCGGTTCGCCGCCCTGCTGCCCCTCTTCATGGCATGGGTGCTGCCCTCAGGCGCCACCGGCGAGACTGCGCTGCTCGCGGGGGGCTCGGGCCTGCTGTACGCCGCCATCGGCGCGGTGGAGCAGAGCCGTTGGTTCGGCTCGCTGGCCGCCGCCGCCTGCAACCTGGCCTTGCTCATTGCCGCGCTCGCCTTCGGGCTCGACGGCCTGGAGATCTACCTGGCGCCTCTCGGGCTGCTGATGTTGATGCTCGGGCAGCTGTTCGCCTCCAGCCTCCCTCAGGCCGCGCGCAACGCGATCCGCTTCCTGGGGGGCTTCCTGCTCTACGTGCCCGCGGCCGCGAAGCTCTCGCTGGAGGTGGGCCTGGCGGCGGATGGCGCCTATGCCCTCGTATTCGGTGCGGTGTGCCTCGTCGGCGTGGCGGTGGGCATGGTGCTCCACATCCGCGCCTACCTGGCCCTGGGCTCGCTCTTCCTCACGCTGGATGTGGTGGCAAACCTCGTGCATGCAGGACTGAGAGACCATCGCATCGGATTCATGGTGATGACGTTCACGGGGCTCACCATCGTCACGGGCCGTGTCCTGGCAACCTTGAAGCGCCAGCAGGTCGAACACTGGATGCGGCGCGTGCGCGTGGAGCTGCGCGGTTGGGATTGAAGTAGAGGGCCGGGAGCGGGGCACAATGCCCCAGAGTCTCCTTGGGGGGGCGGAATGCCCCGCTCCCGGGCTGTTTTCGTGCGCATCGTCGCGAGGACACGCTGTCCTGGCCCGTCCCGTGCACCTGCGGCTCTCCGAGGCTTCTCTGCCCCCAGCCTCGGTCCTCAGTCGCTTGCTTGCGGAGCCATCGGGGCAGGGCTCTCCGAGGTCGCACCGTGGTGAAGAGCTTGTTGTTGGGGCTGGGAATGCTGGTGTTCGGCGCGGCGCTCGCGTTCGGCGGGGGCAGGACGCTGTACCGGGCCCACGCCAGCCAGCGCTGGCCCATCGCCGAGGCCAAGGTGGTTCGCTCCACCGTCGAGCGGCAGCGCAGCCGGCGCTCGGTCAGCTTTCTGCCGCACGTCAGCTACGAGTACTCGGTGGGCGGCAAGCCCTACACCGCCGAGACGCTTGCCTTCGGGGCGGGCGTCTCCGCCGGGGCGATGGATGACGCCAATGCGTACGTGAGCCACTACCCGGTGGGCTCCAAGGTGCAGATCCACTACGCGCCGGATGATGCCGCGATGGCCTGTCTCGACTGCGGCAGGGTGAGCGCGGCGGACTATCTGATCGCGGTGGGAGGCTCGGCGCTGCTGGTGCTGGCCGTCCTGGGGCTCATCGAGACGTTCCGCTCCGGGCGCAAGGCTCGCAACCGCGGGATGGGCCGGCCCGCAATGGGCAAGGCCCGGGTGTAGCTGCGGCAAGGGAGCGCTTTCACGGCGCTCCCGCGTCGGCCCGCTCCGAAGCGCGTCAGCGGATGCGGTATCCTCCGGGACGGCTCCCCCGGAGAACGACGAGCGTGTCCCCCCCTGTCCCCGCCCCACGCGCTGTTGCGCCCTGCGCCCGCTTGCTGGCGTGGCTGGGAGTGAGGGCGCTCCCGCTCCTGCTGGCCGCGTGCGCCACCACCACCGCCGCCAACCTGGGGCCCGAGTGCGCGCAGGGGAGAGGTGATTCCTGCAGCCAGTGGGGCCAGCAACTCCTCCAGGAGGGCGAGAGGCAGCAGGCCGAGAACGCCTTCGGCCGCTCGTGCGAGCTTGGCGTCACCGGGGATTGCACCCTCCAGGGTCAGCTCATGCTCGACAGGGGAGAGGTGGCCAGCGCCGAGGCCCCGCTGCGAAAGGGCTACGACGCCGAGGACAAGCAGGCCACGCTGGCCCTGATGGGCCTCTACCAGTCCCGCGGCGAGCCCGGGGACGAGGAGCGGGTGCGGCAGCTCAGCTGGGACATCCCCGCCATCGACAAGCCGGATCGCGAGGTGATGTTCTGGTGGCGCCCCTCGATCACCGGGCGGAGCTCCTACGCCCTCGCGTACACGTTCCAGCCCATGCTCTTCTGGTCCCGCCGGATGGCCCTGGGCTTCCACTTCGCGGGTGACTCCCGCGGAGCCATCGAGTTCAACGGCTCGGTCGGCTACCAGCACTACCTCACGCCCGAGATCGTCCCGTACGGCACCCTGCTGATCGGCGCCGCCTTCCAGGAGCGCTCCGCCAACGTGGGGGTGGAGACGGGCGTGAAGCTGTGCCTGGGTCCCGTGGCCCACCTCAACCTCGGAGGCGGCATCTCCGTGGGCAGTCCGTTCCATGCCTCGATCGGGCTGGGCATCAATTCACTTCCCGTGGACCTGCTCCTCTACATCGCGGCACACCTACACTGAAATTTCGAACACTCTGTCCCTTGGGACGCAACTTTGGGCAGGTATGGTGCGAAGATACGGGCACCGTACATTATCCCACATGATTTTGTGGAGGCGAACATGAGCGACACCAAGATCAACCGCCAGAACCGGAACCCGGCCGCGACCCCTGCGGCGACGAAGGGCACCGCCTCCGCGAATGCCGCGGATCCGCGCAAGGACAGCGCACCGGCCTCGGGGAAGAAGGCGACGGGCGCGGCGCCGCGCCAGGACGGCTTCGAGTCCACCGCGCGGGTGAGCAAGCGGGGAGCGGACGGCTTCGAGGCGAAGGGAGCGGCCGCGAAGCAGAGCGTGGCGGGTACCCAGGCGGCGTTGGCGGTGGGCACTTCGGGGGCCACGGTGGGCCAGCCGCAGAAGCGCACCGTCACGTTTGTCTACGACGCCGGGCCGCACAAAGAGCTCACGGACGTGAAGCTGAAGGGCAGCTGGGATGCCTCCGGTAACTACAGCACCCAATGGAACGGCGAAGGCGTCTCCATGCGCTCGCTGGGCAACGGGAAGTGGGAGGCCACGGTGGAGTTGCAGGATGACGGCCTGCCCCGCAACTGGGAGTGGGGCGTCACGGTGGACGGCCCCAGCGGCAACGATCAGTGGGGAGTGATGGGCGAGGGCAACCTCAAGTTGGACTTGAGCAAGCCCACGGCCTCGTACTCGCCGACGACGTACCACGAGATGGGCGCGCAGAAGCGTGGCGACGACATCAACTTCAAGCTGTGGGCGCCGGACGCGCGGCAGGTGACGGTGAAGGTGACGGATCAGCAGGGCCAGGTGCAGCGCATTCCCCTGGAGCGAGCGGAGAACGGGGACTGGGCCTCCTCGGTGAAGGGGGGCTGGAAGCAACTGGAGGGCAAGTCCTACGTCTACGAGGTGGTGGACTCGACGGGCGCCACGAGCGACCGGCCGGATCCGTACGCCCGGGAGATGATGGGCGAGCAGCGCGGCATCGACCGGCTCTACCTGGATCCGGTGAAGGGCCGGGAGGAGAACCGCTACTTCCCCGGCGTGCAGGAGCTGATGCGCTTCAACGTGGACGACGAGGAGACGGCGGACAGCGCCTACCTGGTCTTCAAGGACGAGAGCGGCAAGCCGCTGAGCAAGGACGCACTGCTGCAGCGGATTGGCGAGATGGACTCGACGCTGATCGACAAGCTGCACGGCGGCAAGTTCAACGACTTGTGGTCGAAGAACATCGAGCCGGACGGCCGCATCAAGATGACGAACGAGGGCGGGGCGTGGACCTCGCTGGTGAACAACCCCGAGAAGCTGGTGGGGCTGCGCTACGAGTTCCAGGTCTACGAGAAGGACGCCCAGGGGAAGCTGCGGCTGCGGGACGACGCGAACGCGGACGGGACGTACAGCGCGGCGGAGCGGCAGGCGTCGGGCTTCAATGATCCGTGGAGCGATCTGATCACGAAGGAGAGCGGGGTGTCCTTCCGGGGATCGATCATCACGGATCCCGCGAGCTTCCCGTGGAAGAACGACAGCGCGCCGCGAGAGACGGACCACGACAAGTGGGTGGTGTACCAGCTGCACGCGGGCAGCTTCCTGGGCGAGGCGGGGAACTCGGATCGGTCGACGATCGAGGACCTGCTGAAGAAGCTGGACTACTTCAAGGAGCTGGGGGTGAACACGCTGGAGCTGCTGCCCACCAACGAGGTGGAGGGCAGCCGCAACTGGGGCTACCTGGGAGTGAACAGCCTGGCCACGGAGAGCTCGCTGGGCTTCGAGGACGAGAACGGCAAGTGGGTGAGCGGCACCGAGGCGCTCAAGCGGCTCATCGACGAGGCCCACGGCAAGGGGCTGAACGTCATCTCGGACGTCGTCTACAACCACGTGTTCGGGGACTACAACGGGCTGTGGAACATGGGCGGCCCGAGCAACCCGTACTTCAACTGGTCCAACGAGCCGGGGAAGTTCGAGCAGCGGGACACGCCGTGGGGCTCGGTGCCTGCGTACCAGAACCCGAAGGTGAAGCAGTTGTTCGTGGACCACGCGGTGCAGCAGATCTCCGAGCTGAAGTTCGACGGCCTGCGCTTCGACTTCACCGAGCCCATCAAGGGCGTGGGAGGCAAGGACGGCTGGGACATGCTGCGGGAGATCAACCGCCAGGTGCACTTCCTGAACCCGAAGGCGTGGACGGTGGCGGAGCAGTTTGACTACGACCCGTCGCTGACGAAGCCGGCGAAGGCGGATGGCACGGGCGGTGGCTTCGACGCGCAGTGGTACACGGAGTACCAGCACCGGCTGATCAACGACAACAGCAAGCCGGGCCTGATCCAGGCGGCGTCGCGTGGGCAGCGTACGGACGTGGACGCGTTCATGAACCTGCTGACGAACCCGCGTGGGCTCGACGGGTGGAAGAGCGCGCTGACGATCATCTCCAACCATGACGAGGTGGGGAACGGGCAGCGGACGATGAACACGGCCGAGGGCAACCAGCCCACGGACTTTCCGACGCAGTGGTCGCGGGACGCGGCTCGGTTCGCGGCGGGCATCGGGTTCGCGTCGCCGGGCATTCCGATCTTCTTCCAGGGCGATGAGTTCGGGGCGCAGAACGACTTCCGCTGGGGCAACCCGTCCACGTGGGACAACGACTGGAGTTGGGAGTCGTTGGGCAAGGACTGGGATTGGAAGCAGGTGACGTTCAACGACACGCAGAAGGCCACGTACGAGCGGCTGTTCAACCTGGCGCCACAGGCGCGGGAGCAGGACGGGGCGTACAAGGGGCTGTCTGCGCAGGACAAGCAGGTGTTCAACACGCTGGCGAAGCTGGAGCCGTCGCAGCGCCAGGAGGCGATGCTGGACATCACCCAGCGGCAGCAGTTCCAGTTCTACAAGGACTCGATCGCGCTGAGGAACTCGAGCCCGGCGTTCAGCGCCACGGCGGAGGTGAACCGCGTCTACACGCACAACGACGACTCGGTGCTGGCGTTCACGCGCAAGTCTGGCAACGAGGAGTACCTGGTTGTCGGCAGCCTGAACCACCAGAACCTGGACGGCTACAAGATGCCGCTGCCTCCGGGGAACTGGCAGGAAGTGCTGAACAGCGATGCTGGAGCGTACGGCGGCGGGAACTTCGGCAACTTCGGAGCCACGCTGAACGGGGGAGGGACGACGCCGGTGAACATCCCCTCCGCGGGCTACGTGGTGTTCAAGAAGGTGTAGCGCGGGCAGGAGCTGAGTGGGGCCGCGTTTGGCCCCTGGGCCTCTCGGTTCGGTGGAGTGTGCCAGCTACCTGGCCCACCGAGCGCTGGCCTCGCGCCTTCTCCTCTCCGGCGGTGACACCCAGCCCTTCTCGTCCCTTCGGGAGGGGCTGACGGGCGCCCGTGCCTTGCCGGAACAGAGGCGACGGATGACGATTGTTGGAGGCGGGAAGGGCTCGCGATGGATCGATTTCGTATCCTGAGTCTCGATGGTGGTGGCATCCGGGGGGCATTCACTGCCGCGGTGTTGGCGAGACTCGAAAAGGAGACGGGCCTCGCTTTTGTCGACCACTTCGATCTCATCACCGGTACGTCGACGGGCGGCATCATCGCCCTGGGGCTGGCGCTGGGTCTCCCCGCCCAGCTCATCTGTGACTTCTACCGGGACAAGGGGCCCGCCATCTTCCCAAGCATGGGGCTCGTGCCACGGCTTGGACGAATGTTCCGGCACCTGTTCACGGCGAAGCGTTCGCACCAGACGCTCAAGGCCGCGCTGGAATCGGTTTTCCAAGACAGGCGTCTGGGCGAGGTGCGCTGCCGCGTGGTCATCCCCACCTACGATGCCGTGGGGGGCCACATCTACCTGCTCAAGACGGCGCACCACCAGCGGTTCACCGGCGAGTACCAGGCCCGCGTGGTGGACTGTGCCCTGGCCACCTCGGCAGCCCCCACTTACTTCAGGTGCATCGCATTGACCAGGTGGTCAGCCGCGGACGCTTCTCCCTCGATGATGCGCGGGCTGTTGGCGACCTCATCGCGCTGGGCGATGGGGAGGCGAGGCGGGTGGTGCATCTGTCCAAGGTGAGGCGGTGCTTTCTCAACGGTTTCAGGGCCGAGCCGTTTGTTCCGGCCCATCGGCTCACGATGATGGGAGAACGTGATGGCTTCGGGTCACCGGAGTTGGGGGGGCATTGAGTCTCCGGGACCGGGCTCCTACCCACCTGTTCTCCTGCCCGAGCGAAGAGCAGGACCTTCAGGGCGTTGTGGCGCCATCTGCGGGGAAGGGTCCAAGGTGGTGGGGACCGCTTCCTCGGCGCAGGTGATGTCCTCATGAAGGAACGTGCGGCGTTCCTCGCAGGTGAGTGAGCGGCCCACGTCATGCTTCGCGAAGGTTTCCGGGTCCCAGCGCCAGCTTGGCCACAGGCGCGCGGTGCCATCTTTGGAGGCGGTGAGGACGCGTTCGCCGTTGGGGCTGAAGGTCGCGGAAGTCAGCGCGCCTGAGTGTCCCTGGAGCGTGAGAAGAGGCTTGCCGGAGGAGGCATCCCACAGGCGCGCGGTGCCATCTTTGGAGGCGGTGAGGACGCGTTCGCTGTTGGGGCTGAAGGTTGCGGAAGTCAGCCCCTTGGAGTGTCCCTGGAGCGTGAGAAGAGGCTTGCCGGAGGAAGCATCCCACAGGCGCGCGGTGCCGTCGTCGGAGGCGGTGAGGACGCGTTCGCCGTTGGGGCTGAAGGTCGCGGAAGCCAGCCCGAATAAGTGTGCCTGGAGCGTGAAAAGAGGCTTGCCGGAGGAGGCATCCCACAGGCGCGCGGTGCCATCCCAAGAGGCGGTGAGGACGCGTTCGCCGTTGGGGCTGAAGGTCGCGGAATTCAGCCGATTGGAGTATCCCTGGAGCGTGAGAAGAGGCTTGCCGGAGGAGGCATCCCACAGACGCGCGGTGCCATCTTTGGAGGCGGTGAGGACGCGTTCGCCGTTGGGGCTGAAGGTCGCGGAAGTCACCCAATTGGAGTGTCCCTGGAGCGTGAGAAGAGGCTTGCCGGAGGAGGCATCCCACAGGCGCGCGGTGCCATCTTTGGAGGCGGTGAGGACGCGTTCGCCGTTGGGGCTGAACACGGCCTCTAGAATAGGCCCTTGATGGCCTCGCAAAACGAGCAGGCAGGGTTCCTCGCTCCAAGCATCGAGTTGCTCGCTGAGGTTGTCGACTGGAGCGTGGTGCTGGGCCTCCTGCAGCAGAAGGAGCGATCGTTGCGGGTCCTCCCTCATGTTCTGACGCGCGCTCAGGACAAGCTCGCGTGAGAAGGCTACGCGCTCTTTCTCCTTTGCTCGCTGAAACTGGAGGTAGAGGAGGAACGACACCGCGAAGAGAATCGCGATCACGGCTCCGAGCACGTTCGCGCGATTCTTCAGGCGACGGGCCGAGCGCTGGGTTTGTGCTGCTCCTTCGGCTTCGATTTTTCGCCGGGCTTCCGTCTCCTCGGCCAGCTGACGTGCGGCCTCGAGTTCGCGCTTCGTTTGCTCCTCTTCCCTACGCTTGAGCTGGTCACGCAGGAGGATGCTTGCCTCGACGAACTCGCGCTCGCGCTGGTTGAGGAGCTTGGGTTTGTGCTGGAAGAGCTCTTCTGCATCGAGGAGGTGGGCTCCAGCGTAGAGGTAGCCGGCCTCACGTCCCTTCTCGTTCCACTCATTGGACGCCTCTGCCAGGCGGCGCTGGACACGAAGGTCCGGTCGGTCCTCGTCCAGCCATTGGCGCAGGGTGGGCCAGGTGCGGATGAGGACCTCGTGGGCGACCTCGACGCTGTCCTGGTTCGTAACGACGAGCCGCGCTGCAGCTCCTGAGAGCACCCGCAGCACGTGATCGGTTCTCGCCTCGGGAATGCCAGGGAAGACGAGCTCTGCGCGGGGGATGCGGCGCCGGGTGTCCTCGCGGCCTTCCCCCAGGGACGTGAGGCGGACCAGGACCAGTCGTGCCACCTCGCGCTCTTCCGCAGAGAGTGTCTCGTAGCAGGCCTGGGCACGACGCTGGAGGGCCTGGGAGATACCGCCGCTGGCCTCATACGCAGTCAAGGTCAGCCATGCCCCATTGCGCGCCTGCCAGAGCTGCTCGAGGACATCCTCCAGCAGGGGCAGTGCCCCGGGTTCACGGGAGAAGTCCTTGAGGATGGCGGTGAGCAGGCCCTTCTCCAAGTAGGCACCGACCTTCCGAGTCGGGAGGAGGATGGCATCGCGCAGTGCCTCGTCGCCCATGCTGCCCAGCAGCACTGTACGGTCCTGGAGAAGCTCGCGGAGGAGTGCAAGGCTCAGGCAGCGGTCGAAGAAGTCGGCTCGCAGGGTGACGAGGATGCGCAGAGGAACGCTGTCATCGCGTAGTGCCTGGTGCAGGTGGGTGATGAAGGGCTCGATCTCCCCCGTGCCGCTGTCCTCGTGGGCGTGGGTGAAGAGTTCCTCGAGTTGATCGACCACCAGGACGCACGGGCCGGGCCGCTTGGCCGTGAGGGTGGCCAGGGTTGTGCAGAGGCCGTCCGGGCGCTCCAGGAAGCGCCGGTGCAGGGAGTCGGAGAGGGAGATCCGTTTTTCTGCGGAGTCCTCCCCTGTGGCCAGGGCATCCGAGAGAGCACGGAGAGGGTGGCGGCCCGGGCGCAGCGTCCAGGTGTGTACCTTGGGGCCCAGGATGCCGCCTGGCTGCTTCAAGCGGGGAAGGACGCCACCCAGTACCAGAGAGGACTTGCCGCAACCGGAAGGCCCCACGATGGCGACGAACTTCTCGTGACGGAGCTTCTCCAGCGTGCACTCGATATCAAGCCCGCGTCCGAAGAAGTATTCGCTGTGGGCTTCGTCGAAGGCGAGCAGGCCACGGTAGGGGGCGGGCTCTTCTGGCAGCTCGAAATCATCCCTGGTCGAGGGCCGTCCTTGGATTCCTGCCACCAGGCGGGCGAAGTCCGCTTCGCTGTCGAGCCCCTTGCGGAAGTCGACCCAGGTGCGCAGGCCCAGGAAACCGTCTAATTGCTCTGGGGTGGAACCGGGGAGAAGGACGGGGATGACGCGGAAATCGTTGCGACGCCTGGCTGCTTTGACGAGGGCAACCTGCAGTTCTTCGTTGTGCCAGGGGCCTGGTCCCGAGGGGCCAATGAAGATGGCTGCGGTCTCGCTCGCTTCGAGCGCTTGCACCAGAGCGGGCTGCCACGGTGCGCCTGGGACGAGATGCCACTTGTCCAGGAAGGGGTTGAGGTGAGCCTCGTCTCGCAACCGCCGGGCAAGCTGCTCGACAGCGGGTTTGTCGGCGCTGCTGTGCGAGAGGAAGACATGGTACGTGAGGTCCCCCATCTGCCGGCTCATAGGGTTTATCGTGCTACTGAACAGTGTTCGGCGCACGAAGCACGGACTCAGGCGCTCGCATAGAGGAGCGTTGCCCCATGGCTCGGGGGGTGGAAAGGATGCTCGGGGTACGCACTGTCAGCGAAGCGCCGTCAGCTCCGAGAGGTTCAGGGCTTTCTCGTCATGGAACTGGACGGAGGTACTGAACGGGGGAGGGACGCCGCCGGTGAACATCCCCTCCGCGGGCTACGTGGTGTTCAAGAAGGTGTAGCGCGGGCAGGAGCGGCGGCGGGTTCGAAAGCCGCCACTTCCTACGGGCCTACTGAACCGGCGGAAAAATCAGGTATTGATCCAAAGGCTCAACCGTCACACCGTAGCGAGTGTCGTCGATGAGTCCCCCGATTGCACCGACTCCCAACCCGGCATAATCCGAGCCCAAGCCTGAACATCCCGAACGCGAGCCCAAGTGCTCATGCGTCGTGGTGGAGACGGACACGGTTGCGCACCCGCCAGCCATGGCGGTGACATCCACAATCAATGAGGTTGTCCCGGGCGGGATGCCGGAAATACAGGTGGGTCCAGGGGCAGTGGGAGGCTGAGTGGGATCAATGGTCTGCCCCCATTGGTCCTTCCATTCGATGCCAATCCCCCGCCTCTTCCCATCGCCATCGGCATTGCAGGCTGAGCCGATGGTAGCCCCTGCAAAGCGATTGCCCCATGATACCGTACCGTCGTTGAAGCCTCGGTGATTCAGCGCAACGACGAAGTGATGCGTGGGTTCGCCCGTGAAGAGATTGGCGGTACTCGTCGCATCGTTCAGGCTTATTCGAAAGCTCAGGTGTTGTCCGATCGCACCGTAATCGCTCAGCGACAGGGTCTGATTCACTGCGTAGACTACCGAGCGATCATCGCCGCGCGGCACATCCATCGAGGGAGAGGATAGCCACGCATTCGTTATGGTCCCTTTTGTCGGATGCACATAATCACCCCTCGAAAACGTCACTGTCGGCAGCAACTCGTAACCGGATGGAGGCGCGACCGTTATCGTGATGGGGGTGGAGAATCGGGTGGCGTTGGAACTATCCGTGGCCTTGGCGGTGATGGTGTGTCGACCCGGTGGCAGATGGGTCAATGTATAGTGATAGGGTGGAGAGGTAATCGGCTGCCCCAAGGGTGTGTGCGCGAGCTCGTCGTAGTAGAATTGCACGGACTGCACGCCGACATCGTCACTGGCAACCGCCTCCACAGTGACCGTCGCTGGCAATGAAAACGCCTGGCCGTTTGTCGGAGAGGTAATCGATACGGTCGGGAGCGCGTTGTTGGAGACAATCTTGACGTCGTCCAATAGCAGCGTCGCGCCCACCCCGCCGATGAAGATAAATGCATGATTACCTGCGGTGTCTACCCGGAAGGATGGGGTGTTGATCGTCTGATAGGAATAGACGAAGTAAGGCAACATCGTGGTCATGAGTTGGGTTGTGCCGTCCATCACCCTGACACTGGCAGGCCATCCCAAGAGACCATCATAGTCCGGGCCGCTCGCTGCCTTCATCGAAATGTAGTAACTTCCCACCGGCAGATACACCGTCTGCATGGCCGAATAGCCTTGGTGTAAGAACGCCACCTGCGTTCCTTCCGGCGCTACGGGGTTGTATTGCGTGACGTGTGAGTAGTTGCTCGAGATGCCCATGAAATACATGTACGGCCAACCTGTCCATCCTGAGCCGGCGAGTCCAGGTTGAAAGTTTCCCGCACCAATGGCCGGTGCCTCGAATCCACCATTGACAAATGTGTTGGTTTGCGCTGAGGCGAGCCCCGCGCAGGTGAGTAACATCGCGGTAAGGGTTCTGCGCAGGGTTCGACGTGTCACGGGTATCCATCTCCGAATTTCGGGTTTCGCTATCAGCATTGGGCGAATTGACGTGGAGTCAAGTAGCGAGATCGCCCGGGCCACTGAAACGCCTTGAGTCCTTGTCAGTTCGAGGCCTTCCCCATGCGCACGGGGTGCATCGGAGCAATCCCTTCACGCGGCTCGCGATGGTTGGCGCTGGCTGGCCATCTGGGCCAGCGTGATCACCACGGGGAGCAGCAGCTCAGGAATGAGGAATCCAAGCCAGGTTGCCGCCGGCTGGGGCAACCCCACTTGGCTGATGGACACGAGCCGCCCGATACCGGCAGCCAACACGCCGAAGGCCAGCAGGTAGACCAGCGTGCCTTGCTGACGAATGGTCATGGCTGCCCAGAAGCAGATGAGGCCGGTGGAGAAGTACACGCCGGCCATGAAGCGGTGGATGTTGTCGAGCCGTGGTGTCGTATCGGGCTGGCCCAGGTACATCTGCAAAGTACCGCCGAACATGGCGATCGCCGCGACGAGGAACAGGCAGACCTGCACGGTGCGTTGGCTGGCGCGTAAAGGTGGGGGCGTGGAGCGCATGGCGGAATCTCCTGTCACGTCGATAGGCGGCGAGACGCTGGACAATTGATGTCATAGCGTGCCGCATGCACATCTGGACAGCAAATTGGGCGAGAAATAACGAGATACTGGGCTGCCTTGCCTGAATGCCTTGCCTCACCACCCTCTGAGCAAGCCGCTAGACGACCCTATGAAGGGCGGTGAGGGATGACCTTGCTACGTTGCTCGGGCCGCCCGCGGGCGCGCCCGTGGGCGGCCCATCGTGGCGTACCTCCGCGGCGCTGTCGAGGCGCCCGGTATGCGGAGTGCAGAGAGGGTGCAGCACACGCGCACTGCGAAGCGAAGCGCATACCCCCAGGAGCACTCTCTCATGCGGATGGATCCGAAGTGCCTGCACCCGGCCTGGATCTCGACCATGCTGGTCTGCGTGACGTTGACGCTGACGACCCAGGCCCGAGCCGAGGGGGTCGCTCCCGTGGAAGATGTGACCGGCATCCTGCGAAACCCCGCCATGGGCTGGGTGCTGTATCTGGAAGACTCCTCGCCAGGCTGGCCTGATCCCACCCTCTACTGGAACCAGCAGGATCCGAACCGCGACAAGGCGAGCATCCTCTACATCCGCGTCCCTTGGTCCCGCATGGAGCCGACCGAAGGAAACTATGTCTGGAACTCCAATGAGAACTACAAGCGCTTCATCCAGATGACGCGGGATCGCGGTTTGAAGCTGGCCTTCCGCATCATCGTGGACAGCCAGGACTCCCAATCACAGGCGACGCCGCAGTTCGTCTTTGACGCGGGCGCGACGGGCTATCCCAGCGAGAGCAACGCAGCATTCAAGACGCCCTATGTGACGGACCCCATCTTCCAGACGAAGTTCTCGAACTTCGTCAAGGCGTTCGCGCTGCAATACGACAACCCCACGATGGTCGACTACATTGATGCCGAGGGGCTCGGCTGGTGGGGGGAGATGCACCACCTTGACTATCTGACCTCATCACAGAAGCAGGAAGTCTTCGAATGGGTGACCAACCTCTACGCTTCGCGCTTCAAGAAAGTGATCCTCGGCGGCCAGTACGGCCCGGGCTCCTTCAGCTACGAGGTGCAGGACCGGGCGTTGAATGAAAAGGGCTATGTGATTCGCAGGGACAGCTATGGGAGCCCGCTCTATCTGCCGCTGGCAGACAAGATCAAGATCAACTCCCGCTTCCCGAGCGTCCCCGTCTTCGCCGAGAACTGTTACCAGGGCCTGGGAGACTGGGCAGCCTCCTGCGATGGAATGACGAGCCCGTGGTCGTCCCTGATGCAGCGGGTCATCCACGATGCCCTGGAGACGCACGCCAACACACTGGATCTGCGCACCCCATGGGATGCCTCGTACTGGGTGAACCAGTTCCCGCAGTTGGTCCAGGACTTCATTGTCCAGGGAGGGTATCGCTTCGTCCTGACCCAGGCCTCGTTTCCGGGGAACATCGTCTCCGGCAATGACTACACGGTGAGCCATACGTGGAAGAACACCGGGGTGGGCAAGCTGCCCAACGACCTGCCCAACTGGAGCTACAAGTACAAGGTGGCTTTCGCGCTCCTGGACAAGACCACCGGGCAACCTGTCTACACCTTCGTGGATCCAGCAGAGCCCGCCGACTGGATCAAAGGACAGCTCTATCCCTACTCCACGACCCTGAGTTTCGTGGGCGCCCCGGCGGGGACGTACGACTTCGCCGTGGCCATCGTGAATCGGGACAATGCCGCCCGTCCGGAGATCAAACTGGCCATCACGAACCCCACCTCTCCAGACGGCTGGTACAAGTTGGGGACGACCGTCGTCTCCGGCACCAGCGCCGGCGCTGCCGTGCAGACTGGAGCAGCGGCTTTCACCACCGAGGCCACGGGCAATGGAGTCATCCAGGTCATCGCGGATGGCAACGACACGAGCATCTGGGCCAGTACTGCGCAGGTCAGCCTTCCGCAGGTCGTGGAGCTCCACTGGGGTGGCAGGACGGTCTCCACGAACGGCATCTCCCTGTCGACGTCCTATGGCCAGGGCCAGGGCATCACCCAGGTGGACGTGGAGTATTTCGATGGACGGCGGTGGAAGCCCATCCTCAAGGATCGGTCTATCTCCTGGGCGACCAATAGCAGCACCATCGAGACACAAGACCTCCCTTTGGGTGTGTATGTCTCCACGACGAGCCTGCGGCTCAAGATTCACGGCGCGAACCGCACATGGGGGAACTACGCGCTCTCCGAGTTCAAGGTATGGGGGCGGCTCTCGGCCAGCGTGGCGACCGTTCGGAACATCGCCCCGAATGCCGTGGCCTCCACCAGCTCGGGCACCTTTCCTGAGTTCGGCAGCGTGCAGGCCCTGGTTGACGACGTGGATGGGACGACCTGGGCGTCCCAGGATGGAGTGACCTTTCCCCAGTTCATCACTCTCGACTTGGGTCAGCAGACATTCCGGACCCAGAAGCTGACGCTGGCGACCCACTATGGGATGGGCCAGGGCATCACCCTGCTCGACGTGGAATACTGGAACAGCGGCAGGTGGAACACCGCCGCCTCCAGCGTGGCCCTCACCTGGAACAGCAACACGGCCACCGTGGAGCAGCGGGACATCCCCCTGCCAGACATCGCGGGCAGCAAGCTGAGAATCAAGGTCCGTCAGGCGAACCTGGCGTGGGGTCACTTCTCCGCGAATGACATCCGGGTCTGGGGCTTCGGCTCCTCGAGCGGCCAGAGTCAGGTTGCGAAGCAGGCCATCGCCAGCACGACGTTCCCCTCGGACTACCCCATCTACTACGTCAATGACGAGGCCAGCTGGACTCCATGGGCCAGCACGGCCTCCGCGAGCTTCCCCGGTTACCTCGTTCTGGACTTCGGCTCCAGGCAGGTGACGACAGGGAAGATCACCCTCATGACCCATTATGGCCAGGGACAGGGTCCCACCCACGTGGACGTGGAGTACTACGTGAACGGCTCTGGGTGGACGAACGCCTGCAGTGCATCGCTGACCTGGAACTCGAACACCGCGGCACTGGAGTCTCGAGATATCGAGTTCAACGGGATCACCACGTCGCAGCTGAGACTCAAGGTCAACGACTCCAATCGACAGTGGGGAAACACCACCATCGACGAGTGGAAGGTTTCCGGCTGGGTTCAATAGAGCATGGGAAGGCCAGGAGCCCTGCTCACCTTCGGGCCTCCGCAGACCCTGACTTGAATCAAGTCTACGGACAGCCGGCGGGGCGTTCGCTTTCCAACATGGCGAGCCTCACGACGAGCAGGGCGCACTTGACGCCGACGATGGCCCACGCCGCCGGCACGAACAGTGCGAGGAGCTCGAGGGTCACCTCCAAGACCATCCACGCGAAGTCCCACCAGGAGATGCTGTCGAGCACCGCATCGACGAAGGCCGTCATCCCGCCGCCGTTGTTGATGGCTCCGACCAGCCCGAGGATGGAGTTCGTGCTGATGTTCGCTTCGACCACCTGGGTCACCGCCTCCCAGATGGCCTGCTTGCCGAGAAGCTTGCGGATCGCCTTGACGCCCACGCCCATGCTCACTGGGATGCCCATGATGTCCAGCAGGCCGAACAGCCCGGTGGCCACGAAGTCGATCATCCAGTTCGTGCAGGGGTCGGAGACCACCTCGGCGGTGCTCTGCCGGAGGATGGCCCGTGGCCCCTCCTTGTCGTAGTAGAAGGTGATCCACTCCTCCCCCTGCCGCTCGGTGCGCACCAGGCCAGTGAGGTCCGGGTTGCCAGCACGCCCGCGGGCGAACTGCTCCTTCAGCTTCGCCACCAGGGCTGCCCCCTGAGCCTGGACGCGTGGATCCGTGGCACCCTTGGCCAACTGGTCCTGCAAGTCCTTGAGCAGCGCCTCCTCCTTCTGAGGGGTCCACAGCGCGGGGTTCGGCTTCGGCGGGTGCTGGGGGCGCAGCCCGTGGAGGGGCTGCTCGGGCTTCGGCGTCACCATGAGCATTTGCAGGCTCGGCGCGACGCTGGAGGCCGCCCAGAGTTTGTCATTCACAGAGGCGTTGCCCTGCAGTGTGAGCGTCGCGCCCGAGACCACGTCAATGGGGTGTTCCTGGGTGAAGTCGTAGAAGCCCACCGGGTTGACGTTCGTGATGGGGAACCACGGCTTCATCTGCACGTTGATATCCTGCGCGGTGAGGAGGGTGTTCCACAGCGCCACGCTCTGGATGACACCCGTGAAGGCATGGCCGCCCCCAGATGTGTTGCCAATGAAGACGCTGGAGGCATGCACGCTCGAGGTGGTGCCCGTGCCATGATGGCTGCTGTGCTGGCCATCCAAATAGAGATTGCCGCTCGTGCCGCTGTTCCACGTCACGGCGAGGTTGTGCCAGCCGCTGAGTGTCGATGTCGTACTGATGTTCGTGGAACCGAGCGTGACCTGGAGTGTCCACTGGCTGTTCGAGGTGGGGGCGACGCTGAGGGCAATCTGCGAGCCGCTGCTCCCCACACAGCAGAGCGTCTGGCTCTTGCCCTCCTGGCCCCTCGAGCTGGTCGGGAACCAGAACCAGCCCTGGAGAGACCCTGTCGTGAAGGACGTCCCCTGGGGCAGGTTCGCGGAGGCCGAGCCAGTCCCGTTCATGACGAGCCCTGGCGTGGTGACGCTGGGTGAGACGGAGGAGTTGGAGGGCACCGGCGTGGGCGCGCCGAGGATGACCGCGGGGATCTGCCCCCAATCCCAGGTGCTCTGCACCGGCGTCAGCGCCGTGCCTGTGGTGCCGAAACGCGTGTAGATCATCTCCGTATCTGACAAGGCGGTGGACGTCAGCCACAGGCGGCGGACAGCGACCGGGTGTTGTGAGTTGCCGACGATGAGGTTGGCGCTGGGGTTGCCTCCTGAGGGGGCGACGGGCACATCCACGGAGTCGGCTGGATCGCCGTTCACGAAGAGCTGAAGCTTGCCCGCGCCGCTCGCGCCCGGCGGGGTGTACACAGCCCCCAACTGGACAAACCTGTAGCCCGAGAGCGACAGCGAGGACGTCAGTCGGTAGTTCCCCAGGGCGACGCCTGGTGAGGTCCCCGTGAAGAACAAGGAGAAGTTGTTGCCCTGATTGACCAGGGTGAAGGTGTCACTCGCTGGGGGCACCTGGAACCAACCCGTGATGGTGAAGGAGCTGCTCCCATCAAGAGCAGGGGTGGGGGGGCCGAGGTTCATCATCTCGCCGGCGGACATCGAAAGGACACCCGCGAAGCTCGCGGGAAGCTGCGTCTGAGCCATGGAAGCCTGATTCCTGCCAAGGCGGGAGTGCCCTGGCCGTCCCGCTCATGTGCAACCCGAGGGCCAGGCGTGGCCGCGCTCCAGTTCCGAGCGTCGAGGGCGCGAGGCCCGGCCGGGGTGAGGCGGCGAGCGCCGCTTCCACGCGTGGAAGTCCGCCGTTCCACGCGTGGAGGAGAGGGAGTCTCGAGAGAAGCTCGGCGCCACGTCGCACGGCCCGCTGAGCGGGTGGCGTCGTTCAGCTCAACTCGCCCCCCAGTTGCCCAAAAAGTCGCCCATGGTGAGTCGCACGCCTTGGTTGCGCAAGATGCTGTAGGCGGCGGTCACGTGATAGAAGAAGTGGGGGATCGCGAATGCGATCAGGAACTGGCGGCCGTTGGAACTCATCGAGCCACGGCGGTGCTCGATCACGATCGCTCGATCGAGGCCGGCTTCGAGGTCGCTTGGCGCGATCTCTCGGAGATACGCGATCGTCGCATCGAGGCGCTGGTGCAGATCCGCAAAGCTCTTTGCATCGTTCGCGGCCGGCACCTGTGACGCACCCAGCAACCGCAAGATCGCCAACCTGGCTCCCTCCGCGGCCCAATGGACTTGAGCAGCGAGCGTGTACATGTGCAGGTCAGCCGGCGCAGCACTCGCAACGCCGCGCCCTTCCGTGGCGAGTTGCGCGTCCAGCAACGCTGTTTCACCGCAGCCACTGGCAGCGGCATGCTCTTCGGCCTTCGTCAATTGCGTTTTCAAGTTGGTCAGTCCGCGGGCGAACAGGCCAGCAGATAGCTCGTAGGCATTCAAAGACATGGCGCACCCTTGATGGTATGTTTGTCTGCTTGCTGGAAAGTTGCCCGTTTCTGCCCTCTGCACAGCTTCATCTTGCGTCTTCCTCATGTCACAGAGCAATGCTGCCGAGATCTCTATGTGCCATGCGTGCGGTGTGGCACATGCCCCGAAGAGCTATTACCACCGCGGATCGGCGAGTGCGTCGGAGACGCCGCAGAGGGCGCCAGCAGATTACGCGTCCATGGGTCCGAATCGCGTCGACCAGACCCACTCGTACGGCAGCCGCTGGGTGAGCGCGGGCGAGCCTACTCAGTCGCCCTGCGCACGCGACGGCTGCGGCAACGTTGAAGGCAACGTCAAGATCTTCATGGACGAGTCCGCAGGGTTGAACGGCGTCAACGAATGCAGCGAGATCAAGTGCGCCAGATGTGGATGGTTCACGCTGTACAGCTGGAGGGATGAGTTCTAGGTTTTGTGCAACAACAACACCTTTTTTACAATGATGGGCCCAGAGGCGCGCGGGAACTCCATGCTGCTGGATCACTCCTTGATCAACCAACGATACTTCTTTCCACGGCGCCAGCAGCCACCGGCTCCCTTCCTCGTGGATTGCGGCGCCGCGAAGCTGGCCTGCTACCGTGCCGAGCGGCACCCTGGGGCCAGGACCCTGCTCCACTTCCACGGCAATGGCGAGGTGGTGGACGACTACGTGCCTGACTTCGTCGAACTGCTGCTCTCGATGGGTGTGAACGTCTTCCTGGCGGAGTACCGCGGGTATGGCGGCTCGACGGGGACTCCGTCCCTCGTCCGGATGCTGGAGGACACCGAGCCTCTCTTCCGCGCCGTGGGCCTCCCGGAGGAGCGCCTCTTCGTCTTCGGTCGCTCGGTGGGTTCTATCTACGCGATCGAACTCGCGGCGCGCCACCCACGGATCGCTGGCCTGATCCTCGAGAGCGGGATCGCCGATCCCCTGGAGCGCATCCTCCTGCGGGCCCAACCGGAGGAACTCGGCACGACGCTCGAGGCGATGACCACCGAGGCTCGGCGGCATCTCGATCACCAGCAGAAGCTCAGCCGCTACCCGGGACAGCTGCTCGTGCTGCACGCCGAGCACGACAGCCTCGTTGATGCATCCCACGCCCGACGCAACCACGCCTGGGCTGCGGGAGCCGACAAGACGCTGCGGCTCCTGCCTCACGGTGATCACAACTCCATTCTTCCCGCCAACCAGCAGGAGTACCTGGGCGCGCTCCGGACATTCCTCGCCAGCCCCTGATGGCGGCCCCTCCCAGGCGGCACGCTCAGACAGCAAGAGCCGAAGCCGTTCCTGTTGTCTTGCTGCGGAAGTGACAGGCGGCGGCGTCGGCCGTCGCAAAAAAGAAAGACGGGCCTGGAACCTCGAGATTCCAGGCCCGTCTGCCGCGAGAAACGCGGAGTGCGTCAGTTGGGCACGTTGAGCTGGCCGGAGTTGTTGGAACCCCAGCACACCACCTCCTTCGAGGTGCTCAGCGCGCAGTTGTGGCGGTTGCCGCTCGACACCTGGGTGAACGTGCCAGAGGGAGTGTTGAGCATCTCCGGGTACGTGTACCAGGGGCCCCAGCACGTCACCTGCCCGTCGCTCAGGATGCCGCAGTGGGTGCTGTACCCGGCGCTGATCTGCGAGTACTGCCACGAGGAATCAGCGGGCTGGCCCATGTCCTGGCCCCAGCACTCGACGGTGCCATCCGTGCGCACCCCGCAGCTGGTGGTGTAGTTGGCGCTGATCTGCACGAAGGTGCCCGAGGGCGGCGAGGCCGGGCCCGAGTTGTCTGCCGACCAGCAGGTGAGGGTGCCGTTGGGCCGCAGTCCGCACGTGTGATAGCCGCCCGAGGCGACTTGCGTGAACTGGCCCGTGGCGGCGGTGCCTTCCATCATCCCCCAGCAGGCGACGGTGCCGGCGGCCGTCACCCCGCATCCATGGGTGGTGCCCGCGCTCAGGGACGTGAACGGGCCCGACAGGAAGCTGGGGGCCTGGCCGTACACATCGTTACCCCAGCACGAGACATCGCCATTGGGCGTCAACCCGCAGGTGAAGTCGAAGCCGGAGCTGATCTGGGTGAAGGGGCCCTGGACGTAGGTGGGCGACTGGTTGAAGTAGTTGTCGCCCCAGCACTGGACGGAGCCATCGGTCCGCAGACCGCAGGTGTGATAGCCGCCCGCGCTGATGGCCTTCCAGGGGTTCTCCGTCGAGCACGAGGAGCCCTGGGAGACCCAGCCCGTCGTCTCGCAGGAGTACGACTGGTCGTCATCGAGGCAGGCCGACTGGCCGCACTGATCGATGGAGACGGTGTTGCCCTGGGAGTCCGTGCCGGTGCAGGAGCAGTGAGGAGGTTCCACATTGCAGTAGGTGCCCTGAGGCTCCCAGCCCGTGTTCGAGCAGGAGTACCACTGGTAGTCGCGGCCGCAGACCTGTCCTCCGCAATAATCGATCGTGACGGTCTGGTTCAGGTAGTTGGTGCCGGTGCAGGAGCAATAGGAAGGCGGAGTACCGCACGAGCCGCCCTCGGCCCTCCAGCCGTTCTGCTGGCAGGAGTACCACTGGTAATCGCCGCCGCAGACCTGCCCTCCGCAAGTATCGATCGTGACGGTCTGGTGCTGGTCATTGGTGCCAACGCAGTGGCATGGGGACGGAGGGGGCTCGCACTCGTCGCGCTCCCAGATGATGAAGTCGCGCAGGCCGACCGCGTCGTTGGCGTTCGGCCGCAGCACGGCGATGGCGAAGGTGCAGTAGGCCGAGTTGCTCGCCAGCGAGGAGAACGACACCTGCTCTCCCGAGGACAGGGTCGCCAACTCGACGCCCCCGTTGTGGTCGCCATCGCACGAGTACCCGCTGCCCGAAGTCTTGCCGGTACAGCCGTAGACGACGGCGCGGCTGCCCGAGTCCCAGGGATCCTGACAGAAGCCATCGCTCCAGCCGGAGTAGCACACCCCTTCGCACTGGGGTGTCGGGCTATATCCGGTGTACCCCCACCCGAGCGGCGGTTGGCTGCCGCAGAGGTGGGTGATGTGGCCCGTGCTGGAGGCATGGCTCACGAAAGGGAAGAGCATCGTGGCCGCGACTGCGGCGGCCAGGGCCAGCGTGGCGGCCAGTGGCGCGCTGTTTCCGGACGCTCGTGGGATGGAAATGGACAAAGACGTGTTGCGCCGCAAGGACATGAACTCTCCTGGTCGGCTCATGGATTCGAGCCTCACGGGAGTGACACGCCGTGCCGCGGACCGTCGCAAAAAAGATCCAGATCCGGTGCCAGAGAGTGGAATTGCGGCGTTACATGCAAGGCGGAGGCTCGTCTAACGGCGTGGATCCTGCAACGGGGTACCAGCCTCGTCAGTCCGGCCCGGGAAGTTGATAGATTCGGGGGGGCGTCCTGGGAGGATCCGGTATGTTCGCAAACGGTCGAAAGCCGCCTCCGTCCGCGGCGCACGCTCCCTCCGTGAAGCCTGCGTCGGAGCGCCCGCAGCAGGCCCCGGTGGCGAGCCCGCCCTGGTTTCAACTGGCCACATCGAACCAGGCCGGAGCGGCGGATTCGCCCGAGGCGACCGCGGAGAGGCGGCGCTACTTCGAGCCGCGCTCGCCGCCTCCACCGCCGCGGATACAGTTCAAGCTCCAGGTCGGTGCTCCCGACGACGTCCTGGAGCGCGAAGCAGATGCCGTGGCGGACACGGTGGTGAACGGGATCCAGCGCAAGTGCTCCGCGTGTGAGCACGAGGACGAGGTGCAGCGGGGCCTCATCCAACGCAAGGCCACCTCAGGCTTCCCCATGGCCAGCCCGGGCCTGCAGAGCCAGTTGAGCAGTACGAAGGGCCAGGGCCATTCCCTCCCGTCGGCTGTCGGCAGCTTCATGGGTTCCGCGCTCGGAACCTCTTTTGAGCAGGTGCGCGTCCACACCGGCGAGAGCGCCGCGCAGATGAACAGCGCCTTGAGCGCGCGTGCGTTCACCCATGGCACCGACATCTACTTCAATCGCGGCGAGTACAACCCGGGCTCTCGCGCGGGGCAGCACCTGCTCGCTCACGAACTGGCGCACGTGGCCCAGCAGCAGGGGGCGGACAACACCCTTCGCCGAGAAGGAGGCGCTCCAGGCAACGTCTCGCTCGTGGAGATCTCCTGCCCCAACAACACGATCACCTTCCACTCCAACCAGGGAGACATCTCCTACCGGCTCAACCAGTGCGACATCGTCGCCGGGGAGTTCGACGCGAATGTCGTGATCGACAAGGCGAAGAGCGAGGTCCGATTCGACATCCAGTCCGACAAGGTGGCCTCCGACGCGTTCAAGTTCGGCTTCGAGATCGGCCCCGGCCAGAAGAACCCCATCGTCCTCTTTGGCAGCCAGAAGACCGTCAAGATCTCCGCGCAGACGGGCGTGACGACGGTGACCGCGGCCACGACGCTCGCGGAGTTCAAGACGATGGTGAAGGAGGCGGGCAAGTTGCGGATGGACGGCAACAAGGCCCACCTCGAGGAATGGAAGACGTTCTTCACCCAGAAGCTGAGCACCGGCCAGCTCCAGGGGCAGGTGATGGCCAACCGGGCCAGTCAGTTGGCCACCCTGGCGGCCAACGAAGGGGGCATGTCGGTGCCCACCTTCGACAAGTGGACCAAGACGGACAATCCCCTGCTCGCGTGGGTGTATGAGCAGCAGATCGAGGGCAGGTACCGCGCCTGCACCGGCTGCCATGCCATGGTGCAGGCCGAAGCTCGTTGGCGCGATCGCCCGTCCTACGTCACGGCGCCTCCCAGCCCTGGCGCGGTGCTCCAGGAGCATGCGGCCCAGGAGTCCGCGAATCCCGCGCCTCGGCCCGTGGGGCTCGGCCAGGAGAACGCCATCGCCGACCTCAACAAATTCACGGGCTACGACAGCGCGCTGCAGGCCATGCAGGCCGTCAAGACCCTGCGGCCCTATCTGGACGAGCTCGGCCCTGCCCGGTACGACGTCCTGCCGCTGGACGTCTTCACCTCGATGAAATCGCCCGCGGAGCTGCTGGCGAAGATCGTCTCAAGCATCCAGAAGCGTCAGGCCAGCTATGACCTCTTCAAGACGAAGATCGAGTCGCCTGACTTCGACTACCTGCTCCTGCGCCCCATCGTTCAGGACCTGCTGCCGCTGGCGACGCCCGAGGTCCAGCAGCAGGTCGCGGACGAGATCGCCACCGCGCAGAAGTGGGAGGTCGTGAAGGCCATCGTCGTGGGGGCCGCCACGATTGGCCTCATCGTCGCCGCCGTCTTCCCGCCCACCTCCGCCCTGGGGATAGCCGGCATCACGGCGCTCGAGGCTTCGCTCGCGACGTACGGCGTCTACAGCGGCATCGAGATGTACCAGCAGGGCTCCCTGCTCGCGCTGGGCAAGGGTGCCAACAACGTCCTCGATCCCGAGCAGCAGAAGTCAGCCGACACGATGATGGCCCTGGGGCTCGTGACGGTGGGCATGTCGGCTCTGTCGCTGGGCGCCTCGGGAGTCAAGGCGATCTCCCTCATCCGAGGCGCCAACAATGGCACCAAGGCCCTGGGGGCGGTGACCTCCATCGAAGCGCGGTTGGAGAACGGCGGCACCGTCAAGATCACCGAGCTGGTGGGAGGCAAGCCCAAGGTCTTCGTGCTGGGGAAGGACGGGGAGCTGCTCGCCGAAGGCGAGCTCACGGACGCCGTGTTGACGGGCAAGCCCGTCAAGATGAGCGATCTGCCCGCCAATGGCATCAAGGGGGCCACGCCGCGGGCCGGAACGGAAGCCAGGCCCGTCTCCTTCCAGGGCCAGGCGCCCACCTGTGGCTCGGTGTCTTGCGAGATGGTTGCCAGCATGGGGGGGCCCGTCAAACCGGAACTCGTCCGGAACATGCTCAAGGAGGCGGGCACGACCGGCGTCACCACCGACCAGATGGTGGCCATGCTCAAGTGGAACAAGGTCGCCTCCGAGGCCAAGGTCGGCTGGAAGGTCGCGGATCTGGCGTCGGCGACAGAGAAGGGCAATCCGGCCATCGCCGTCATCCGCACCACCAATCCCACCCACCCCCTGCACGCGGTGGTCGTGGACGGAGTCACGGTCAGGGGCGGGGTGCGCGTGGTGGCGATCCGCAATCCCTGGGGGATTCAGTATTTCCAGTCCGAGGCGGAGTTTGCCAAGATCTTCACCGGCAACGCGGTCAAGATCCTCCACTGGTACTAGGGAACAGCATGGACAAGCCGGTCTCGGTCGAGGAACTCCTGGGGAAGGCGCAAGCGTGTGACGGGCAACTCGTGACCGTGGAAGGGCAGTTCGTCGCGATGTTCGATGGGTCGGTCCTCTGCGCTCCCCGCTCGGCCCTGGAAGTCACGCCGGATCGGCCGCGGATCACGCTGGAGTGCCCGGAGCTCGTGGACCGGTGCTTCCAGGTGCTCTCGCCCTATGTAGGGGGGCCCTGGTACTACAATGATCCCGCTGTCGTGAGCGGTCGGTTTCTCGCCCAACCCGAGCCCCGCTTGGTGGAGCTCTCCGCCGTCGTCATTCGCCGCCCGGGCACCGAGCACCGGATCCCTCTCTAAGCCGGGGCGGGAGGAGCCGGTTCTACCGGTGCTGCGCTGGCCGCCAACGCGGCCGCGCGCTGGAGCGGCCTTCGATTCGACAGGTGCGACGCAACGGCAATGAGCGGCACCACGGCGGCTCCCAGGAAGGGAACCACCTGCAACAGCGAGAATACCAGCAGCAAGCCAACGCGGACGACGCGCGCCACGAGCCGGTGCTTCCAACGCCCGTGCGCAGCCACCGCGTTGGCGCTGGAGAGGCGCAGCACGCAGAGCCCCGCCACCAGCCCGACGACCGGTACCGCGCCGAGGAGCGCAAGTAGGGGCAGGGTCCGCAGCAGCGTGCGATCCGCCGCCCGGAGGAACTTCTGGATGTCGTCCGGAGCTGGGAAGGCGCTAGTGCCACACCGCGCACAGCACGCCGTAGGTCCGCCCGCTTCGAGGGGTTCGGCGCATGCTCGGCAGCGACAGCGGGCGAGCAGCGCGAAGATGTGGGCCTGCGTGTCCGAGGCCGGTGTGCGCGAGGTTCGGCCAATCACATCCAGCGCACTCGGCTCGCGCAGCGCACCACAGCCTGGACAGCGCAGCGCCGCGCGATGCGTCGACGTGGCACAGGAAGGGCACGCGATGCGCTCCGACTCCTCCCGCGCACGGAGGAGGAAATAGGCGCAGGTGACCAGCCCGGTTATCGGCAGCACGGCGATGGCCGCGGCCGTCGGCGCGAAGGCGCACAGCGTCATCCCACCGACCACGAAGAGCATCTCTCCCGCGCCCAGCACCAGGAGAACGCCCAGCTCCTCCGCGCCAGGGATGGCTTCCAGCCCCTGGCGAATCCGCGTGTGCGCCTGTGCGAACGCGAGCGTCAGTGCGCCCATCGCGCCCAATGTCATGCCTCCAAGGAGGAGCGCCGAGGTGGGACGCTCGGCCGAGGAGGCGAAAGCTCCGAGCCGGTAGCCCGCGAAAACCATCCCAGACGCCGTGGCTGTCGCGACGGCAGCGCGCCAACGCCACGGGCTCAATCGCGGCCACACCGCTTCGACGTGGCCCCACACAAAACGCTGCGCCGACCAGACGGCAAAGAGGGTTCCGATCACCACCGCCGCCAGGAACCTGGAATGGGGTGGGGCCCCCGGGTCACCCGCGCCCGCCTCGAACGCGCCAAGGGCCATGAGCAGAACGGCGGCGGCGGATGCCACCAGGGGACGGCTCCCGAAGTACGGCACGGCGGCCAGGACCGCCAGGTAACTTCCCACCCTCTGTCCTCTCGTTTGGCCGCCGGTCGACAGCGCGGCTCTTACTTTCGAGCGCCGCGGCACCCGGGGTCAAGAAGACGTGGACTCGCAGTGCATGATGGGATGAGTGGGGTAGCGCCTGCCTCGGAGTTGCCCCTATCCCCAGGCAGGTGCGCTCGAGCGCCGAACCTCGTCGTCCTCGGCGGAGGCAGCTGGCGCAAGGCGTCCGAACGGTTGAGTGTCGGCGGGAGGTGGTCACGACCTCCCGTCGTCATGTCCCTCAGGTCGACTTCACCTCGCCGCCGTCCATCCGGAGTGTCGAGCCGGTCATCCAGCGTGCGCCGGGCGACACCAGAAAGGCCATCAGCTCGGCGATTTCCTCCGGCTCACCGTATCGCGCGATGCCCGCTTCCTTCGGGAAGTTCGCCATGGCTTCCTCGACCGTCATGTCGTGCAGTGGCGCCCAGTGCTGCAGATACGAACGCCGCCGGCCAGTCATCACCGGACCCGGCAGCACGCTGTTGACTTGCACGCCATCGGCGATGCCACGATCGGAGAATGCCTTTGCCAACGCAACGATCGCCGCATTGATCGTGCCGACCGCTGCATACGCCGCCTTGGGAATCAGTGCCGAATTGCCCGACATCAACACGACCGAACCCTGGGCTGCCTTGAGAGCGGGCCAGGCGGCGATCGTCAGTCGCCGCGCGCCATGCAGCTTCAGCGCCAGCCCACCTTCCCATTGCTCGTCTGTCATCGCGAACAGGTCGACCTGCGGCACCGCGCCGGCGATATTGAGCAGCGCGTCGATGCGGCCGAAGGCAGCCAGGGTCTGGTCGACCACGGCCTGAGCGGCCGCAGGTTGGCTCAGGTCGGCATCGATGACCAGCACCTCGGCGCCGGCCGCCTTCACCGCTTCCGCTGTTTGTTCGAGATTGGAGCGATTGCGCGCAACCAGCACCAGCGCCGAGAAATCACGCGCGAGGCGGACCGCCGTCGCCTGCCCGATGCCCTGGCTGGCTCCTGTAACGATTGCAACGGATGGGGTCATTGGATGTCTCCTGGGTCAACAGGGATGATTCAGTCGTGGACGATGACCATTTTTCCGCGAGCTTCGTTGGCCTCCATGACGCGGTGCGCTTCACGGATCTCCTCGAAGCGGAACGTCCTGACAGGCTTGACGTCGAGCCGGCCGGCCGCGGCATCCGCCGCGATCTGATGCAGTGGTACGTCCGAGAGTGGGAAGCCCGGCGTGCCAAACACGAAACTGCCGAAGAAGGTCAGGTAGACGCCGCTTGCCATCTGCAACAGCGGATTGAAATCAGGGATCGGAGCGAGGCCACCGAGCCAGCCAGCGAGGCAGGAACGGCCGCCACGGCGAAGCATGGCGAGAGAGTCGAGCACGACGCTGTTGCCCACCAGATCGAGCACGGCGTCGATCCTCTTTGCCTCGGGAACATGCTTCGACAGATCAGGCCGCTCGATCTCGCAACGTTCGGCGCCGATGCCTTCCAGGAGGGCAAAGCGATCGCGGCTGCGGGTCGTTGCGATCACGCGGGCGCCCACGTTGACTGCCATCTTCAATGCGGCCTGGCCGAAGGACGACGTCGCACCGCGGATGACCAGGAGCTGGCCTTTCTGAAGCTCCAGATTGCGAAACAAGCAGGTCCATGCCGTCGCGTAGGTTTCGGGAATCGCCGCGAGTTCGGCCCAAGGCAGGTCCGCTTCGATGAGCGCGACGTTCGAGACCGGCGCTCTTGTATATTCGGCGTAGCTGCCATTGATCGTGCGGCCGAGCCCGCCCATCAGTGCAGCGACCTTCGCGCCCACTGGGAATTCCCCGCCGGGACACGACTTCACGATTCCCACGCATTCAATACCGCTGACGGGTGCGGCCTCGGCCCATTCGCCGCGGCGCATATGCATTTCGGCGTGGTTGATTCCAAAGGCCTTGATCTGGATGACGACATGGCCGGGCCTTGGCTCCGGCTCGGGGATGTCTTTGTAGACCAGGCTGTCCAGCCCACCGAATTTCTCGAGAACGATGGCACGCATGATGAGTCTCCGAGCCGGATTGCCGTGTCAGGCAGAGAGGAAGTCGCGGATCACCGCTGCGATCTCCGCGGCGTGTGTTTCCAGGGCGAAGTGTCCGGTGTCGAAGAAGCGCACGACCGCCTTGGGGATGTCGCGCTTGAAGGCCTCGGCACCCGATGGCAGGAAGAACGGATCGTTTCGTCCCCAGACCGCCAGGAAGCGTGGCTGATGGGTCCGGAAATAGTGCTGGAAGACCGGGTACAGCGCGACGTTGCTCTTGTAATCACCGAACAGGTCGAGCTGCAGGTCATGTGCACCTGGTCGCGTCAGGTAATAGTTGTCGAGCGAATAGCCGTCCGGCGAGACCGCCGTCGTGTCCGGAACGCCGTGCGTGTATTGCCAGGCCGTCGTCTCAGGCTTCAGGAAGTCCCGCAGCGCCTCTCGATTCGTCTCAGATGGATCTTCCCAATACGCTCGGGTGGAGTTCCATCCGTCACTCAGGCCTTCTTCATAGGCATTGCCGTTTTGCGAGATGATCGCCGTGATTCGTTCCGGGTGCTTCACCGCGAGCCGAAAGCCGGTCGGCGCGCCGTAGTCGAAGACATAGAGGGCGTAGCGGTCAAAACCGACGAGCTCGGTGAAGCGGCCGATCGTCTCCGCGATGCGCTCGAAGGTAAGGCCGCGAGGCGGCATGTCGGACTTCCCGAAACCAGGCAGGTCGGGAGCGATGATGTGGAAGCGATCCGCCAGCAGCGGGATCAGATCGCGGAACATGTGGCTGGCACTCGGGAAGCCATGAAGCAGCAGCAGCTTCGGCGCGCCCGGTGTCCCCGCCTGCCGGTAGAAGATGTGAGTTCCGTCCACGTTGGCGGTTCGATAGGAAACGGTTGTCATGATGCTTTTTCCTTTCTGTTCATAACTACGCGAATGCGATGGATCCGGTTATCCCGAGAGAGGCGCATCCTCTAGTCCGTCATGGGCCAGCACATCCTTCGGGGACATCTCCGCGCTCCGTCTACTTAGGTTTGGTGGCCGTAACCTCTAAACCGGATGCATACTGGTTACTCTCGTGAGGGTAACTTGTCAAGCGGGCTTGGGGAGGTTATCCATGACCACCATCTCCGGATGGGGGCGCCGAGGAGAGCGGTGCCGGAACAAGGACTCGTGATGAATCAACGCCCTCCCGCGATTTTTGTCGGCGATGTGCTGGGGCTGGACTTCCTGAATTCGATCGCCACGCCGGTGGACACTCCAGTCGACTGGATCGATGACGGCGAAGGTCTGCTGAACTGGCTGGAACAGGCACGGCTCGTGCCGGCAGATGCGCTGCGGAACATGCGCGCGCAGGCGCTTCCGGGTGAACTCGACAAAGTTGCCGCTCAGGCCAGGAGCCTGCGCGAATGGTTCAGGGGCTTCGTGCAGAAACACAGGGGCCAGCCGCTGGCGACGGAGGCCCTGGAAGACCTGGAGCCGCTGAACCGCCTGCTGGAGCGCGACGAGGCTTTCAGTCGGATCGTGCGAAACAACGAGGCGCATCCGCCCCTGTCACTTCAGCTCATGCGGCGATGGCGTACGCCGGAAGCACTGCTTCTGCCCATCGGCGAATCATTGGCGCAACTCGTGTGTGGAGAAGATTTCTCGCGCGTCAAGGCCTGTGAGGGGCCAGCCTGTACACTGCTTTTCGCCGACCATACGCGCGGTCACGCAAGACGCTGGTGCAGCATGGCGCTTTGTGGAAACCGAGCGAAACAGGCGGCTCACCGGCATCGGCTCAAGACTCAGCAGTAGCGGGCATGCTGGGAATATATTCCCCAAGAGCGCATTCAACGGGGAGCTGCCTCGGTGAAGCATCGTCATCCCTCTCAAGGTCCTGTATCCTCAAGACGGGCAAGAGGGTCGGTCTCCCGGTGGAAGTGACCCTGCCAGTGCCCAAGTTCCCCTTGCCGCCTTTCGCGCCACCCGTGGGCGGCGCGAAAGAGGGCGAGGCGCGAAAGTAACGTTCCTGGGAGGGCTGCCGCACGGCACGCACCATGTCTCACAAATCATCATCTTCCAATGAACGATGGGAGTCCTTGAGGCGCTCCGTGTTGAGCCCGCAGCGCCCTCGCCTCGAGGAGGCCCGCCGCGCCATCGAGGGAATCTCCGACACCTCACGCGCCTGGGAGCGCCTTGTCGAGCGAGGCGTCGTTCCCAAGGCATGGCTCGGCGACCCGAGGAGGAAGTTCGAGCTCTTCCGCGAGCGGGGCTGCCCCGTCTGCCGCGGAGATGGACGCGGCAGCTGGGTCCCCGGCGAGGATCTCGGCCCCGCGGACTGCGGACGCTGTGATGGCACGGGGATCGAGCCGTTCTGGTCCGAGCCATCCCGTACTCCACCCGATCTCGAGGCGTGTGTGATGTTCGCCAGCGACCCGGAGGGAGTGGCCGCCGCCGAGTCTCTGGCCCGCGAGTACAACGTAAGCCTGCGTGTCTGGGGCGTCTCCGAAGTCCCCTCCGTCACCTGGCGCGTCGGCGGCCCTCCACTCGCCGGGGGCGACCCACTGCCCTGGGGGCTCCGGCAGTTTCTGGCCCAATCCGCCCGCCAGGATCCGCGACTTCGGGAAGAAGCCAGGCGCGTCCGTCACCTGGTTCAGGGAGAGGAGTTCGCCATGCCCGGCCCATACCGGGAGGCCGCCGAGCAAGCCGAAGAGGCCACGATCTTCGAGGCACTCCTCCTCCAGAACGCCCGCGTCGAGGGCCCTCCCAACATGGACGAGTACGATCGCAAGCACGTCTACCCGCCGTCGGTCCTCGGCAAGCGGCTAGCGGAGCTGCCCAATCCCTACGAGCCGCTCCTGCGGATCTGGTCTCTCGGGTACCTGCTCGGGAGTACGCTGCCCGAGGGCATCCTCCTCCACGCCCCCAGGCTGGGAGGCTCCTCCCCCTAGTGGAGTGTCCGACAAGTCATTCGACATAGTCGTGGGGAATGAATAGCTCTGGTGGATGAGGAGACGACCGCCGCACCTGATCCATCTGGTCCCCGAAGAAGCAGCGTACTTGGAGAG
>NZ_JAHXBF010000016.1:125789-342872 GCF_020103695.1 Hyalangium versicolor | reverse complement strand
TCTCAACTCCTTCGTTCCTTCAATCGTCCGTCCCATGCATCCTCCCGCCAGCCATTCGACTGGGCAGGGCACGGTACGGACCTTCTCCAGGTCAGATCACGCACGCTTGCCGAAGGGACACAACTGCATGGCGATGACTGCAGCTACTCCCCGGGAAACCAGTGCTCCAGCGACGCTTCCAGAGCCAGTGACTGATAGCGTCCCGCGTGCCGACTGGCATGCGTTGAGGACCACCAACCGCAGGGCAGAGAGGCCACTGAAAAGCTCAGCCACATCCTGCGCGCACAACGGGTCGGACTCTCCGTTCTCATCCCGCAGGTAGACACACCCGGTCCCTGTATCCTCATCCACTTTGCCGTGCCCCATGAAGTGGAGCACGTGAGGATCGAAGCTATAGAGTCCACGCCGTAGATCCTGGCGGGTGGGCATGTCCAGGAACTCGCATTTGACGCCAGTGATGCTGGTGAGAGCATCGGTGATGCTCTCTTGCTCCGATTCGGACCTGAGACCACCATGGCCACGCGCTCCGGCGCGGACCAGCAGCACCCGCAGAGGTCGAACGAATGCCGGTGGCTCGGGTGGTTGTGTCACATCCAACGAGCGGACGATCGAGAGACGATGGTCTAACGCCGCGTGGCCAATTGGAGAGATGGGGGGAATCCGCAAGACCTCCCAGGGAAACTCGGCGAGCCCTGCGAGTTCGGAGTCACAGGGGTCGAAGTGCAGGAAGAGGCGCAGTCGCTGTTGATGTTCTTCGGATGAGAGGAGTACGCCCAGTGACTTCGTCAGGATGTCGCGCACTTGGCCCGGCGGGGAGATCGTCTCGTACAACTCATCGCCAAACTGCGCAAACTCACCATCGATCGCCGAGTCTCGCGATTTCGACTGTAGCAACGCCGTCGAGATCTGGCCATGCAATCCCAGCAGGCGAGATTCGGTTATTCGCAGCGTCACAGGCGCGCTGGCATTCCCGGCGGGAGACGAGAGTACGATCACCCGGTACGAATCCGGCCCGTTCCGCGTAAAGCGTAGGTGGACTTCTCTGTAGTTGTTCATGAGGTGCTCCGCGTAAGCCAGACGGCTTTAGGACTCGAGCTCTGAAGCAATTTCTAGCGGGTTGTGTCCAGAGAGATCCCGACGAATCTTGGGCACAAGCGCGGCCGCACGCCACCTGAATGATGCTTACGCGGGAACGTAAACATTTTACCATCAACGACTGACGGGAAAGCGTTGCTCTTGTTGCTAGTTTGGGGATCATGAACGGACTGCATTACAAGATCATCGCCGAGACGAATGCGCTCGCCACGAAGTACAGGGAAAAATTCATTGGGAATCCGGAGGGCGAGTTGCGAGCTTGGCTCGAGATCGCGGCACGCCGAGAGGCGCTCGTGTACTATGTGTATGGCGAAGCCCAGCGCAAAGAGCGCCTTCCCAACTCGGAGAGCGGGGCGGAACACGCAGCGCGGGATACGTTGACGGAGATCTGGCAAGAAGAGGCGATACACACGGAGTTGACACGTGCGCGCCTCGTCTCCGGATTGATGAGTGTCGGGGGCGGGCCACTGCCTCCAGCGCTGATTCAGGTCATCGGTGGGCTTGAGGCGCGGCTGCTATGCAGCCTCACGCAGGCGCGGCCGACCTTGAGCAAGGCCTTTGCTCAGCTCTGTGTCATGGTTGGCGCTGTGATCGTCCCAGGGGCAGTGCCAGGCTTCGCGCGGGAGCTCGACACGATGGATGCACGCGCCTTCTTCGAGCTCGCGGCGACGTTGGAATTAACCGCGAAGCAGGCCTACCGGCGGATGGGCGAGTTGCTTAAATTGTTCCTGGCTAAGCGTGAAGAACCCTCCGTGCAACTTCAAGGGCTCCAGCGCGCGTTGCATCGCGCATACATTGACGAAGACTTCCACGAGAGGGCCTTCCTCCGGATGATTGGCTGGACGGATGCCGAGGGGCGGTTCAAGCGCGGGTTGAGCGCGACGGAGTGCGTCCAGCAGATCTCCATTCTGCTGCCACAGGCGCCGGAGCCCATCCGGGGGACCGAGCCTCGCGGGAATGCGCTCTACGTGTTGACGGATGGCGGGATTGGCGCGCTTGCCAAGCGGTACGGCATCGAACTCGTGGTAGTTCAGGAGGAGGTAGCCCATGGTCAACGCGAGCAGTGAATGGCTGGATCAGATGCGGAGAATTGGCGACCCTAGAGTGGACGCGCTGATCGCCGAGCACATCGCGACCCGTGGCCCGGAGTCGCTGGATCACTTGCTCCGGGAGCTGTTTCATTCCCAGCGGATGCCCGAGGCCGATTCGTTGGTGCGTAGCTATCTGACGGAGCTGCCCCAGACCGAGCTCGTAGAACGGGACGTGGTCGCCAGAGGGCAACACCTCTTCAGTCTCTATGGACCAGAGGTGCTCATGATCCTGGGCTCCTATTCTCTACCCCTGGCCTACGCTGCAGGCCACGGCGTCCAGGTGGTTTACCGTTCGCGTCGTCTGAAGGAGGATCCCATCCGCCGTCTGTGCGACACGGCGCAGATGGTCGTGAATGTCATGCAGCCCGGTGAATTGGAGGAGGGCGGGGTAGGGTGGCTCGCGACGCGCAAGGTCCGGCTGATTCATGCGCTCGTGCGACGGAGGGTCCAGTTGGATGTAGACGCTCCCTGGCGTGCGGAGTGGGGGCTGCCGATCAATCAGGAGGATCAGGCTGGAACATTGCTCACCTTTTCCATCGCTACCCTCCGTGGGCTCAGGAGAATGGGGGCGAGGATGACACTGGCGGAAGCGGACGCGTACATCAAAGCGTGGTCGGCGGTGGGGCGTCTTCTCGGAGTGGATCCCTCACTTTTGCCCTCCAGCGAGGAGGAGGCGACCCTCCTGGCGATGCAGATAGGCGAGCGTCAGGTTCGCCCCACGCCGGAAGGACGTCAACTGACGGCGCAGTTGCTGGGTTCGGTGCAGACGCTGTTCCCTGTCTCGGGGTATGCCACGAGTCTGACCCATTTCTTTCTCCAAGATACGGTCTTTGGAAAGGATGTGGCTGCGGCGTTGGATCTCCCGAAGGCGAACTGGACGCGGTGGTTGGTGACGGTCAGGGCGGCCCAGAAGCGGACGTTCCTGGGCTGGCTGGATTGGGTTCCGGGGGCGCGGCGACGTCGCAGTTGGGTGGCCAGACAGTTCGCCCAGCGCATGATTCTCCACAAGCGCCCGGACGCGGATACTCCCTTCGAGGTACCGCCAACCCTCAGGAGGTGTTGGGGCCTGCAGGCGGACCGGTAGTTCCGTTGCGTCATTCTGCCTTGGGACGAACCGCGCCACGGCAGAGCTCCAGCAGCTCCTTCCGGCTGCGGACGCCCAGCTTCTCCTTTGCCCGTCCCAAGAGCACGCGCACCGTCGAGGTAGCGATCCCCAAGTCGTAGGCGATCAGCTTGTCGTGGTGCCCAAGCTGGGCATACCCGATGATCTCCTTCTCCCGCTTGCTCAACAGCGCCGGGCCGGTCACGGTGGGCTCATTCTGGCGGGCGACGATGTATCGCTCGCCGTTCTGCTCGATCTGGTCAATCAGCGACCAGCGTCCGGCCACGAGCGCCTTCCGGATCTCCAGGGATTTCTCCGGGTCCTTTGTCCGGAGGGGGCCCCGCGACTTCTCGAGCATCAGCACTGCATGCCGCAAAAGTTCGCGGGCCTGCTCGCTTCGCGCCTTCCCTGTCGCGTCGTGGATCTTGCCGCTGGGGTCGAAGATGGCTTCGGGTTCAGCGTCGGTCCGCCCCGACGGGGGCCCCTTCAGCGTGTGTCGCAAACGAACGGCATTGGATAGGTGAGCGGCGACGCGTCCCCATTGCCGCACCTGCGCTTCGGACGCCCGGGTGAGCCGCGACCGGCCCGCGTGAAATCCACAGCCCCGTCCAGAGGGCTCGGCAGCTGTGATCCAGAAGGAGTCGTACATCCCGAACTTCTGGGCGTACTGCTTCATGTGCGGCTCATCCAAGAATCCTCGCCGCATTCCCATCATCTGGCTGCCGGTGATGCATGGCCCCATGCGAAAGGGGCGCTGGCGGATTTCGGGATCCATGGTCTGGAAGACGGTCGGGTAGAGCGCCGCGAGCTTGTCCGGAATGCCCAGATGGCAGCGTTGCACCACCTCCGGTAGGCCATCTCCCGGCCGGTAGAACTCGAAGGCGGCCACTCCGAAGCCATCATCGAGATGGGGAAGCACCACCTCCGCAAGTCCCGCCAACCACGCGGTGTCCTCCAGATCCACGCGGTAGGCGGCGTCCACGACGCTCAGTAGATCAGCTTTGGCCATGCGACTGCCCCTGGGCAGACCTCCATCATACGACAGTCGGGCTTCGGTGGGGGCTTGATGCAAATCTCCTCGCGGCCTGTTCATCTTGTTCGGCTGCTGCGCCGTCGCTGCCAGCGACAGCCTTCCTCTGCTCCCCGATGCAAGCCCCCCGTTTGGGGGAGTAGGAATGGCCGGGGCGCCGCACCCGGAGCAAGACGCCGTGGAAGCGGGGCAGGTGAAGGCCACGAGCTACTGCATCTGGCCGTCACTGGGGGCGTCTGGGACTGGAAGTGGTAGGGCGCTTGGAGCCGCGAGGGAGGACTGGCACGTAGCACGCCCCCTGGTACGCTTGGCCGCCAATGCCGTCGCACCTCTCGTGGTTCAGTTCCAGTCGCTCCCAGCAGTGGCCGTTGAGGATGACCTGCGGTTGCGGCAGCCAGCGCAAGCCGCCGTCGCCGCGAGTGCGCAGGCGTGCGAGGAATGGAAGGAGGAGCAGCGGCAGGGGCCTCCTCGCTCTGGACCCTCGGCCGTTCTGGCACGGAAGCACTCGGATGCGAGCGGGGAGGGTGAGTGAGTCCGCTGTCTGCTTGAGCACCTGGGGCAACCGCGCGGCGGTGCCGCGTTGCTCCGGGCGCACCAAGAGCATGCGTAGAATCACCTCGCGCATCGGCGGCGGCACCCGAGAGGAAAACAGTGCAGGAGGAAGCACCAGGGAGTCCAGGTTCCAGATGCCCGGCTCATCCTTTCGGGGAGTCCCTATCTCCGGGTAGGCGCCGGTGGCGAGCCCGCAGGCGGTGACGCCCAGGGAGAAGATGTTGCCCGCAGGCCCCGCCACGTAGCGAGCCGGGGAGTGGCGGTGCTGGAGGGAGAAGGGCCAGTGCTCTATGTCCGTCTCGACGTCAGCCGAGCGGGGAATCGTTCATCGACGCCGGGCAGGAGGAGCGGACGCTCTTCGCGTGCGGCTTCTATCGCCCGGCCGAAGTCGAGGTCGCCGTAGTGATCGAGCACCGACGGGTCGAAGAACCGGACTCCGTCACCGACGCCTTCATTCTCGATGTCCGGCTCAAGCTCTGCCCAGGTGCCCAGCGGCGCATAGATCAGGGTCCGCACACCTCCATCCGCGTACACGCCCGCGGATTTTTCGAGGAACGTCGCTCGTGCCCGGATTTCACCCGTGGCGCTGAGGACGGCATTGTGGTCCCCGTACTGGCCGAAGAGACAGCGTCTACCAAGACCGATCCTTCTACGAAGACGCGAGCACCATTTCCGAATGAGAAGGTACGGGCCCGGAGATCGCCTCGTACGACAACGAGCCCAGGGAGATACTCGTCAGTCCACAGACTGAGGTGGCCCGCCGTCGCGAGCGGGCCGTCGACCATGACGACGTATGGGCCGTTGCCAGTGACGAGGGGGCCTGAGCCGTCGACGCCCGCTTCAATGAGGCGGACGGTGCAGGGAGGAAGGCCGGTGGCACGCTCGAAGATATCGAGCTCGGGCGCTCGTCGGTGGAGACGAGGACGGAGCTCGGCAAGGGTCGTTGCCTGCCCGAGGTCTTCGAGCTTCTTGGAGGCCATGAAGGCCAATCAAGCACGGAATGGACCGGCACTGCCCGAGAGATTGAAGCTGAAGACATGGTCCGCGGAAGCGCCAGAACCTCGCGGCGGGCCATGACGGCGGAAGCTGCCCTGCGGAATCCGCAGAGCGCATGCGTACTCCGTGCGGATTCCGCACATCGAGAGTCGCCAGGAGCTGGATCCGCGGGCCGACAGCAGCCTGAACCGGGCTCGGAGCAAGGGCCACCCGCGCCTGTCCAGGGAGCCCTCGCACACGGCCTCCTGGATGGACTCGCACGCTTCCAACTCCTTGTACGATCAGGAGTTTCGTGGCGTGACGCTGGCTGTGCCGCTCGGCCCGCACCAGCTCATTCGCCCGGGTCCGGCGCGTGTCCAGCTCGCCCTCTTCACTCCCATGGCATGCGCGTTGCTCTGTCCGGTGCCCGTCACCCGGAGTCCCAAGGAGTCAACCATGCGCAAAGTCTTTCAAGCCTCATTTCTCTTCCTCATCACCGCGGCGCTCGGAGGCTGCGGACCCGAAGTCGCCACGGAAAGCACCGAGCTCGCGGAAAGCACCGCGCTGAAGAGCGGCACCGTGGTTCAAGAGCTCGAAGGAAGCCCTGGGATGAACGTCGACATCACGGCCTCGACGGATGCACGCTCCTCGAGCGTCAACGTGACCGGCCGGATCGAGCATGTCATCACCGACAAGGAGAGAACCTCCTTCCGACTCAATGATGCGCAGCTCAAGGCCGCCATCAACGCATACTTCGGCAGTACTCCCAATGATGCCTATCTTCACAGCAGCACTCCCTGGGGTGATCTCTATTCAGGCTACGGTTGGCCGGAGGTCAAGACCGTTCTCCTCCCCAAGCGCGCCCAGATCCTGGAGATCACCTCGGAGCCCATCCTGGTAGCGCGGAGTACGTTCGTCAACAACCTCAGCCGCGAGTCCCAATTCAATACGAGCATTACCTCCAGTGTCGCCAACAACTCGACGAACACGTGGAGTCAGTCGGATAGCATCGAGGTCTCGCAGTCGATCAAATACGAACTGGGGTTTCTGGGGTCGGGAGCTGAAGGAGAAACCACGCTGACCTATTCTCACCAGTGGGGCGTGGGGGGCTCGGAGAGCGTCAACTATGAGGTCGGCACGAGCAATGGAGCCACCGTGTCTGTTCCTCCCTATTGGGGAGTCCAGTCCCGGATCAACGCGTCCCGGGGGAAGATGAAGATCCGGATCACGTATGAGGCCCACCTGGAGGGCTGCACGGCTGTCAATTACAACCCGGCCTACCGGGGACATCACTTCTGGTGCCTCGACATCGGCTCGGTCATGGGGGCCGGCGGCGTCACCAACTCCATCGAGTTCACAGACGATATCGAGGTGGGCTTCTACTCCGACATCAATCTCGAGGTGAAAGACTATCTCGATCTGGTCTGGTCCTATACCGGCCCGCTTGCGAGCAAGTCGTACTGCACCCTGGTGAACGAGCCTGCGGATCCGAACACCTGGAGCGACAACTACCTGTGCTCGAGCATCAACCATAGCCTCCAGTGGAGCCACTCGGGCCCCATCACAGACATGAAATGCACGGCCATCACGGAGTCCGTCGACCCGCATACCTGGGATGACAACTATCTCTGCGTGCCCAAGACCAGCCAGTTGAACTTCGTCTGGTCGTCCGCTGGACCCATTGCCTACAAGGACTGCATCCAGGTGAATGAGCCTGGCGACCCCTACACCTGGAACGATAACTACCTCTGCTACTGATTCAGCGGAGGCCGGCGGCAGGGACGCTCGCGGGCGTCACCTGCCGCCGCGCATGAGGTGCACGTATCCCTTGTCCCTGCTCAGTTCGGCATATCGATCAGGGAGCGGGTGCGGCCAGCTCCTTCAACCGCCGCTCCGCGGCCTCGGCGTGGAGGGAGTCCGGGTGGGCCTTCAGGAAGTCCTTCAGCGCTTCGGCCTCGTGCGCCGCATCCCCGATCACCCGCCAGGCCTCCGCCACGCCATGGCGCGCTTCCTCGCTCAACGCTCCCTGGGGCTGCATGCGGAGCGCCTGCTGGAACTGGCGCAGGGCCCCTTGCGCATCTTGCAGGTGCTGCAGCCTCAACTCGCCGGAGGCTACTCGCGCGACATAGGCAGAGCCCGAGCCAGGGTGGGACTGGATGATGCGCAGGTAGAGGCTCTCCGCGTCGCGCCACTTGCCCGCGGCCCGGCGTTCGTTGGCCAGGCGCAGGAGATCCTCGGGCTCGGACGCGGGAGCGGCGGGCCGAGGCTTCACCACCGGCTCCTGAGAGGGAATCACCGCGGGCTCGGGGGGCGAGGCCGCGGCAGGAGGCTCCACGGGCTCCGGGGCAGGCTCCACCGCGGGAGGCGTGGGCGGCATGGGCACTGGAGCCTGGACGATCTCCTGCACGGGCTGAGGGGCAGGAGGCGCCGTCCGGGACTGCAAGAAGCTCACGGTCGCGGCACCCGCCAGCACCAGCGCCGCTCCCGACAGCCAGGTGCCTCGGCGCAGATACCAGCGCCGGGGCGATGGGGGAGCGGGCGGAGCCTCCAGGGCCGTGAGCACTCCCTGGATGAGCGCCGCGGAACGCTGCGGAGAGATGCGCGGGGCGGGGCCGGCGCTCTCGTCCAGAGGGCTGAGGAGATCGAACGGCTCCTCGTGATTTTCGATCCTCTGACTCATTTCCTGTCTCCTGCGCGGCTCGGCTCCTGCTCGTACAGCTCCCGGAGGCGCGTGCGCCCCATGCGGAGCCGGCTGCGGACCGTCTCGAAGGGAATGGCGAGGTGCTCGGTGATCTCGGGCACGCTCATTCCCAGGACGTAGTGAAGCACCAGGGCATGCCGCTGCTCGTCGGGCAGCTGATCCAACAGTCGCGCCATGTCCCGCTTGAGCATGTAGTCGTCCGGTGCGGCATCCTCGGAGGGCATCTCGCTCAGCTCCTCCTCGGGCTCCCCGGCGGAGCGGCGCTGATCGGCGCGCAGCTTCCTCAAGGAAGCGAAGATGACCCGCACCGCCACCCGGTCCGCCCAGGACTTGAACGAGCCTTCTCCCCGCCACGTGGGCAGGCCCCGCAGGATGGCGATCAGTGCCTCTTGAGCCGTGTCGTCCACATCATCCCCCCGTATCAGGTAGCGCACCAGGTTGCGCACTCGAGGCAAGAGCTCCGTCACGAGGGCCTCGGTGGCCCCCTTGTGTCCGGCAATGACTGCCTGGATACGGCCTTGTTGCTCAGAGTCCACCACCGCACGGGCTGGGCTGGCCGTCGTCATTGATTGCACGGAGCCAGGCACCGGCGGTTTCGGGTCACGAAAACTCATGGGGAGCCCGCGAGTATCGCCAATCCAACGCGGGGTTGGGTTACCCATAGGCGGTTTCGGGGGATGAACTCCTCCCCCCGCTGGTAGCCAAGGGTCGGTGCGCCCGCCACCACGTCCATCGCCAGGGAGGCCTCCAGGGCCACCCGGCCGCCTCGCCAGCGCAGGGAGAGTTCAGGGCTCACGTGCGGAGCCAGGGTGAGTCGGGGCGGGGTCGCAATGACCTCGGGGGCCAGTACCACGGTGCTCCGGCGGAAGCCGGCGAGGCCCACTCCCAGATCTGCTCCCACCCGGAACCTTTTCGTGGAACTCAGGGGAACCCCCAATCCCACGATGGCGGCGTGCCTCGACAGCGAGACGCGGGTGTAGGTGTCGGAGAGACGGGCGGGCAGGCTCATCAGCACCCGTACGCGCCCGCGCAGCCACCGGCCTTCCCAATCCGCTCCCAGTTGCAATCCCTGTTGGCCCTGAGGGCTGGCCCCATCGAGGGTGGCTTGCCACCCCACGGCCACGACCCAGGAGTCCCCTGGCTCCGGAGGGGTTGGGGCCGGAGCGCTGGGCGGTGGTTCCGGCGCCGGAGGGTCGGGCTCCGCGACCTTCACCTCGACCCCGACCTCGCGGCCCGCCTCCAGCGCTTTCACCGCCGAGCGCACCACCAGGGCCGCGGTCTCGGCCAGGGCAGAGGCGTCCAACCGTCCCCGGGGCGTCTCCGCCTGGATGCGCCGGAAGAACAGGTGCTGCGTGGACGGCTCGGCGATGTGGACGCCGATCGCTTCCGGCTCATGGGTGAACCAGATCGCCACCCGGGCGGACTCGCTCCCGGCCAGCTCCACGGCGGTTCTCCATTGCTCCTCTTCGCTCGGGCCGGGCGCGGGCCCTGGGCTCACCCGCAGCACCACCGGAAGATCGCTGAGCTGGCCCTGGACGCGGCGCGCCAGGGCCTCGTCCTCTGGCGAGGACGTTCGGAGCACCGCGATCCAGGGGGACTTCGTCTCGGCTCGGCCCTCCGTTCCCCAACCCACGAGGACACCGAGCAGGAGGCACTGCATCATGCGGTGGAGTGGGCTGCTCAAACGGCGGGGAGCCTAGCATAGGAGCAGCAAGCCCAGACCCGGCCCGCGGAACGTGTCGCACGTCCGGGCGGGATGAGTCCTCCGAGGAGCGAGACATGCGATGCTGCCACCGGCTTCTGCTCTTTTGGCTCCTGTTGAAGAGCGGAGGTTGCTCCGTGCGCGACCCGGTTGCGGAACTGCCCGAGCCGGAGCCGGAGCCGGAGCCGGAGACCTGCGAGCGCAGGGAGCGGGCGGCCCGGCTCTTCACACACTCCCTGTGTACCTGCGAGGCGCTGACAGCCAGCGCGAAGATTTCCACGGATGCCTTCCAGGGCTCTCTGGGGCCCTGGGTGCCAGGAGGGCGGGGAGCGTCCATCGCGACGAATGGAGACCTGACCGCCAATGAGGAGTTGCAGGTGGGTGGCTCACTCTGGGTGGCAGGCACAGGGGCGGGCATCCAGCTCGTGGCTCGGCCCCTGTTCGTCGCTGGAGAGTTTCACAGCGCGGGACGGCTCAATGGTCCCCAAGCCTCGGTCCACGTGGAAGGCGCCGCGTCGGTCGCGGGCGATATCGATCTGGCCTCGTTGAGGGTGGACGGGACCCTGTCACTTCCCGCGGAGCGGACCCTCTCCGTCTCCGGGCCGCTCGAGGTGGCCGAGCTGCGGCGGGAGCCAGTCGTCCCTTTCGCGTCCCCATGTCCGTGTGCGGCGACCGACCTCGATGACATCACCACCACGGTGGGGGATCACGCCGTGGACAACGACAACGCTTCGCTCCCACTCGACCCGGATGCGCTCGCCGGCTTCTCGGGCGATTCGACGCTGCGATTGGAGGCTGGACGGTTCTACCTGCGAGGCATCAGCGGCGGGGGGACGGCCCGGCTCGTCGTGGCAGGACGAAGCGCGCTGTTCGTGGACGGAGCCGTGAGCGTGGGAGGACTCGAGGTGCGGTTGGAGGAGGGGGCGGAGCTGGATCTCTTCATCGCCGGAGGCTTCTCCACGGGCCGGTGGCCGGGCCTGGACGCATCCCAAGCCCCCTCGCGCTTGCGCGTCTACGTGACCGGGGAGCAGCAGCTCACGCTGCCTGCGGACATCTCGCTGGTAGGCAACTTCTATCTGCCGCGCACCTACCTGGATGTGGGCGCGGGCGCGGAGATCTTCGGAGCCGTGGTCGCCCGCAGGGTGGCTTCCTCGGTCCCCTTGTCCATTCACTACGACTTGGATGTGTCCCAGGGGGGGCCCACGTGCCCTCCCTCCGCGCCCAGCCCCTGAGGGGGCTGTCTATTTCACGTCGTGCATGAGCCGGCGCAGCGGGCGCTGCAGCAAGAGCAGCAGCACGGCGCCGACGGCCGAGGCGTAGACGAAGATGGCGAAGTAGCTGGTGGGCACGACGCGGCCCCACATCTCGCTCAGGCTGCCTCCCACGTACTGGGCGACGGCGTTGCTCATGAGGAACACGCCCATGAAGAGCGAGGCGAAGCGGGCGGGAGCCAGCTTCGTCACCGTGGACAGGCCCACCGGGGAGATGCACAGCTCTCCGAGCACGGCCAGCAGGTAGCTGAGCACCAGCCAGAGTCCGCTGACCCGGGCGGCCTGGCTCCTCTCGGCCAGGGTGGTGATGGCCTGGCGCCACTCGGGCTGCGCTCCGGCACCCACGAGTCGTGACTTGGCCACGGCGCTGAGCTTGCTCACCAGCGTCACCGTGCGCGTCTCCGCGTCCCAGCGGCTCACGAGCCCCTGGCCCGGCTCTCCCGCGAGCGGGAAGGCGTAATTCGGGGGGAGGCTCTCGAACTGGAAGGTGATGGGGTGCTCCGGAGCCGCGGTCTCCACGGCGGCCTCCAGGGCGTCGATCTGCTTCAGGTACGTCGGGTCCACCGTGGGCCGGAGCGCGCTCGTCACGGCGAAGGGCGCCAGCACGCCGCGCACGGACAGCTCCTGGGTGGCCGGATCATAGGTGAAGCGGCCCGCGTTCAGCTCCTCGAGCTTGACGGCCTGGGGCACTCCCGCGAGCGACACCCGAGCGACGGTGGCATCCTCCGCCGTCGCCGCGCCCACCATCACCACATCCGAGGCGGCGATGAACACCATGGCCAGCAGCAGCTTCGCGGCGGTGGAGACCTCCATGCCCCGGCGGGCCATCGACGTCCACGTCATCGCGAACAGGGGCGCGAAGATCATGATGAAGATGGCGGGCAGGGCCTGGAAGTACTCGGCCGAGATCTCCACGCCCACGTCCGCCTTGCGGGTGTTGTACTCGGCCCAGACGTTGAGCGCGTTGCCGGCCTGCTCGTAGGCCATCCAGAAGAGGACCGAGAAGCTGAAGAGCACGAAGACCATGGTGCTCTTGTCGCGCCCGGCGCCCTTCACGGAGAGCAGCGTGAAGCCCATCCACGCGCTGATGGCCCCAAAGGCCACGGGCATGATGACGTTCGTCCACGGCACCTGGTGCGTGGCCGCCAGATAGAGGAAGCGTGCCGGCAGGATCACCGCGATCGCGAAGAGGAGCGGAGGGAACAGCCGGGTGAGGGTTCCACTCACGCCGGTGGCGCCCGGGAGCTTCTCATCTGGCTCCTGCGCGGTGGCGGATGGGGCCGTGCTGCTCGCGCGCTTGTGGGGCAGCACCTCGTGCAGGTTGCCGGCCTCCTCCACGGCGCGCATCACGTGCTTCTGGCCGAACAGGAAGATGACGAGCCCGAACACCATGCCCACGCCCGCGGCGGCGAAGCCATAGTGGAAGCCCATGCCGGGAGTGGGGCCCATGTTCTGGCGCAGCCAGCCGCAGACGAGCGGCGCCAGGAAGGCTCCCAGGTTGATGCCCATGTAGAAGATGGTGAAGGCGCCATCCCGCCGCGCGTCTCCCTGCCGGTACATCTTCCCCACCAGGGTGGACATGTTCGGCTTGAAGAAGCCGTTGCCGACGATGAGGAAGGCCAGCGCCGCGTAAAAGATGGGCAGCGGCTCGAAGGCCATGAGGAAGTGGCCCACGGCCATGAGCGAGGAGCCCAGGATGATGGAGGCTCGCATGCCCAGGAAGCGGTCCGCCAGGAAGCCGCCCAGCAGCGGCATCAGGTAGACGAGGCTCGTGTACCACTTGTAGATGCCCGAGGACTGCTCGGGCTGGAACTGCAGGTAGTTCAGCAGGTACAGCACGAGCAGGGCGCGCATGCCGTAGTAGCTGAAGCGCTCCCACATCTCGGTGAAGAAGAGGACGTAGAGGCCGCGGGGGTGGCCGCGCGCGGGTGGTGCTGGGAGCGGCGCCGCTTCATTCGAGGGAGAGGCCGCGGGGAGCGGCTCGACGGCGGAGGGAGAAGCGGACATGGATACCTCATCGAATCGGTCCCCTCGGAGTGCTGTCAAGCGCTCCACCCGAGGGGGGCTGGACGCACTCGGAGTGCGTGTCGGCTCAGGCGCCCTTGGGAGAGAGGTCGGGCGCGGCACGCTCGCCCACGGGGATGGGGGGGGCGGCTTCCTGGTAGTAGTCGCGGACGGTGTAGCGGCGGGCCATGAGAGCCATGCCGATGCCGGCCAGCGCGGCCAGGCCCGCGTAGAAGAAGAACTGGGCCGAGCCTTTGAAGATGTTGAGCGCGGCGGCGATGGCCACCGCCACGTTGGCCAGGGTGGAGTTGAGCAGCCAGAGGCTCTGCACCACGCTCTTCATCTCGCGAGGGGCCTGGGTGTAGGCGAACTCCAGGCCCGTGGTGGACACGAGGATCTCCGCCACCGTGAGGACGATGTACGGGAGGATCTGCCAGGAGATGTTGAGGACGGTGTGGCCTTCGATGAGCACCTGGTAGTAGCCGGCGATGACGTACGAGAGCGCGCCGATGACGAGGCCCAGCGGCATGCGGCGCAGCGGGGTGAGCTCCCAGCCCATGCGCTGGAAGGCGGGGTAGACGACGGCGGCGAGCACGGGGATGAGGATCATCACCAGCGCGGGGTTGATGAACTGCATCTGGCTGGGCTGGAAGGTGAACGAGCCCACGTGGGGATCCATGGCCTTGGCCTGCACCACCCAGGTGGATGCCTTCTGATCGAAGAGCATCCAGAAGAAGGGGATGGTGGGCATCAGCAGGAGGTTGATGCGGAAGACGGCGCGAACGCCCTCGATGGCCTCCTCGGGGTGCCGCGCGCGGGCGGCTGAGAGCCAGCCGCCTCCGGGAGTGCGCTGGCTCTGGTTGCCGAGCGCCGAGAAGACGACCCGGAAGAAGGAGTGGGGGTTGCGGCCGGTGGGGGGGACCATGACGTAGTGGTGCCGGCCGGCCCAGTAGATGACGGTGGCGATGAGCATGAGCACGCCGGGGATGCCGAAGGCCACGGCGGGCCCGAGGTTCTTGAGGGCCAGGGGGATGAAGAGCGAGGCGAAGAACGAGCCGAGGTTGATGGACCAGTAGAAGATGGCGAAGACCTTCTTCACCAGGTGCTTGTTCTCGGCGGTGAACTGGTCTCCGACCATGGCGGAGACGCACGGCTTGATGCCGCCGGAGCCCAGAGAGATGAGCAGCAGGCCCGTGTAGAAGCCGTAGATGTTCTCCACGAAGAGCGCGAGGCAGAACTGGCCCACGCAGTAGAGGAGGCTGAGCCAGAAGATGACGCGGTACTTGCCGAGGAAGCGGTCCGCCAGGTACCCGCCGAAGAGGGGGAAGAAGTAGACCCCGGACATGAAGAGGTGGAAGTGCGACTTGGCCATGGCCTCGCGCATGGCCGCATCCGGGTTCACGTTCCTCAGGAGGTAATCCATGAGGAACACCATGAGGATGTTGCGCATCCCGTAGAAGCTGAAGCGCTCACAGGCCTCGTTGCCGATGATGAACGGGATCTGCGGGGGGAAGCGGCTGCTCGACGCGGGGGTGGTCTTGGCCATTCGGGGCGTCTCGGCGGGAAGGGGGGACTCCAAGGATCAGCCCTCTGTCCCTACCGCATGGGTACGGCCCAACACAACCCGGGGGAGCCGCTGGGATGCGTTCTCCGGGGGGCAATGCCGGGTTTCGGAGCTTGAGGCGTGCTCCTTGGGGGGTACAGCGCTCGTCCCACGCGTGGATGTATCTGATGGGAGGTTCGAGCTTTCCCGGAATTGGGCAGCCATTGCGTGAAGAGACGAAGCGGAAATGAGCAAGATCGAGCGAAGCCCTGTGAGCAGCTCTCCCGCTGCCTCCACGCGGGAGGAGTCTGCCACGGGCGCCAGCGCAGGTGCTTCGCCCTCTGCCACGGGAGGGCAGGCAGTCTTCACGCCCAGCCCGAGTGATGCCGCCCGAGCGGGCAGACTTGCGGCAGTCCGGGCGCATCCTCCGGGGCTTCAGAGCCGGCAGGCTCCCACGCAAGGAGGGGCGAAGCCGCAGCAGGGGCCGGGCACGATGCCGGGGCCGGGAACGCGCATCCATCAGTACGAGCTCATCCGCCAGATTGGATCGGGGGGGATGGGTGCGGTCTTCCTGGCGCGGGATACGCGGCTGGGGCGACGGGTGGCGATCAAGTTCCTGCACAGCACGGACTCGGACACGACTCGGCGCTTCATCCTCGAGGCCCGGGCTACGGCACGTTGTAGCCACGAGAACATCGTCATCATCTACGAGGTGGGCGAGTTCCTGGGCAGCCCGTTCATGGTGCTGGAGTACCTGCAGGGCCAGCCGTTGCACAAGGCGGTGGGGGCGCAGCGGCTGCCGCCCGCCCGAGCGGTGGAGATGATCCTCCCGGTGGTGAGGGCGCTGTCCTCGGCGCATGAGGCCGGCATCGTTCACCGGGATCTCAAGCCTGAGAACATCCTCGTGACGGAGTCGGGCTCGATCAAGGTGCTCGACTTCGGAATTGCGAAGGTGCTCCAGGGGCCGGACCTCACGCCGGAGAGTCCCCGCGTCGAGCGCATGCCCATTCTCACAGGCGCGAATGCGGATGCGGATCTCACCAACCTCACACGCAACGGCGTTCTGGTGGGCACGCTGTCCTATATGTCCCCGGAGCAATGGCGGGGCGGGGCGGAGGTGGATGCTCGGAGTGACATCTGGGCCGTAGGCCTCATCTTGTTCCGGATGCTGGCGGGGAAGCACCCGCTGGATCCGCTGCGGGGGCCGCAGCTGGCGGTGACGGCATTCCTGGACGAGCCGATGCCGCGTTTGCGCGCAGCGGCTCCCGAAGTGCCGCAGGCGTTGGCGGATGTGGTGGACCGCTGCCTGCTCAAGCGCAAGGAGGAGCGCTTTCCGGACACGGGGTCGTTGATTCGGGCTTTGGAGCCGTTCCTGCCGGGCCGTTACACGCGCGAGCTGCGAGTCGACGAAGCGCCCTATGCCGGGCTCAGCTCGTTCCAGGAGGAGGATGCGGATCGCTTCTTCGGGCGTTCGCGAGAGATCGCGGCGCTGGTGCATCGCATCCACGACAGACCGCTCATGGCGGTGGTGGGCCCGTCCGGTGCGGGGAAGTCCTCGTTCGTGAGAGCGGGGCTGGCGCCAGTGCTCAAGCGCTCGGGGGAGGCCTGGGAGACGCTCGTGGTTCGCCCGGGACGCCAACCGTTGGCGGCACTGGCCAGCTTGGTTGCTCCTCTCATGACGTCGGCATCGCTGGTGCAGGACCTCAAGGAGTACCAGCAACTCGTCGAGCAGGTGCGCGCGGAGCCGGGGTACGTGGGCTCGGTGCTGAGGAGCCGGGCGCGTCACCAGCGGCGGAGGATCCTGCTCTTCGTGGATCAGTTCGAGGAGCTCTACACGCAAGTAGCCGATGCGCAGGAGCGCCTGGCGTTCACGGCGTGCCTGTCTGGCATTGCGGATGATGCCACCTCACCGATCCGGGTGGTGCTCTCCATCCGGTCGGACTTCCTGGATCGGGTGCCTGAGGACGAGCGCTTCATGGCGGAACTGGGGCAGGGATTGTTCTTCCTGCCGCCTCCGAGCCGGGATGGTCTGCGAGACGCACTGGTGCAGCCCGCGGAGATGGCGGGCTATGCGTTCGAGACGCCGGAGATGGTGGATGCGATGCTGCAGTACCTGGAGACGGCCCCCGGGGCGTTACCGCTGCTGCAGTTCGCCGCGACCCAGCTCTGGGAGCATCGAGACACGGCGAGCAAGCTCCTCACGATGCAAGGCTATGCCGCGATGGGAGGCGTCGAGGGGGCGCTTGCGAGACATGCGGACACCGTCCTGGAAGATCTCACTCCTGCCTCGCGAGCGCTGGTGCGGTCCATCTTCCTGCGGTTGGTGACGGCGGAGCGCACGCGCGCCATCGCCTCCGTGGAGGAACTGCGGGAGCTGACGAGGGATGCAGTGGAGCTCCAGCGGTTGACGGATCACCTGGTGCAGGCACGGCTGCTGGTGGTGCAGACGGGAGGAGACTCACAGGGCGCCACGGTGGAGATTGTCCACGAGTCCCTCATCCACGGCTGGCCGACGCTGAAGCGCTGGTTGGACGAGAACCAGGAGGATGCGGTCTTCCTGGAGCAGCTCCGCAACGCTGCGAGGCAATGGCAGGCGAAGGGATATGACAACGGGCTGCTCTGGGGCGGGGAGATGGTGGAGGAGGCGCAGCGCTTCGAGCGCCGCAATCGCGCCGAGCTGCCCCAGGTCCAGCAGGACTTCCTGGCGGCGGTGCTCGCCCAGGCAGCTCGCACGGTTCGGCGCAAGCGGGTGCTGATGATTGGCTCGGCGGCCTTCCTCCTGTTGTTGGTGACTGCTTCCGTGGTGGCGATGGTGGTGATCCGGAACGCGCAGGTGGCAGCTGAGAGAGCGCGCGCCGAGGCGGTTGCCTCCAAGGAGGAGACCGAGCAGCAGGCGCAGATAGCACGAGTGTCCGAAGCGAAGGCCCAGAAGAGCCTCGTGGAAGTACAAGCCGCACAGCAGAACCTCCAGCAGGCATTGAGCCGGGAGAAGCAGACCAGCGAGCAGCTCGAAGCCGCCTTCACCCGGCTCCAGCAGACGAACGATGAATTGGCCGTGACTCTTCGCAAGGAAGAGCTGGCGAGGCGGCGCGCCCGGTTCATGCAGTGGCGATCGGATCGAAGCGCCGCGGAAGCACGCAGTGCCCAACGCGATCTTGGCAAGGCCTTGGAAGAGCTTCAGCAGAAACGAGATCAAGACTTGAAGCTGATCGAGGAACTCAAGCGGCGCGGCAGCATCGCCACGGAGTTGCGGCAGTAGGGAGCAGGGATGACGACAGAGCGGATCACATTCCACACGGCATGGTTGCTGGTGCTGCTCATGGCACCTCTGGCCTCGGCGCAGACGTTGAGCCAGGACCTCGATGCGGGGGCGCAGAACCCCTGGACGCAGGGCGTGTCACCCAAGCAGCAGGCTGACGCCACCATGCTGTTCAACGCAGGCAACCGGGATTACGAGAAGGCGCTCTTTCTGAGCGCTGCCGACTTCTACCGCAAGGCGCTCGCGCAGTGGGAACACCCTGCCATCCACTACAATCTCGCGCTCGCCTTGATGGACACGGGGCGGAAGTTGGAACTGCGTGAGCATCTGGAAGCGGCTGTTCGGTATGGCTCCGGACCGTTGGAGCAGAAGTTGTTTGAGCATGCGAAACAACTCAAGACTTTCATCGAGAAGCAGCTCGTGCGGGTGGATGTCTCCTGTGAGGCTGCTGGCGTTTCTGTCAGCATGGATGGACGTCTGTTGTTCACGTCTCCCGGCCGATACGAGGGATGGGAACTGCCTGGCTCACATGTCTTTCTGGCCACCCAGGAAGGCTATCCGCCCAACCAGAGAACTCGGGTGACTCGAGAAGGCGAGTCCATCACCCTGCACATTCAAGGTGTCTACGACGATGTCCAGTTGACCCGGTATCGCAGGAAGTGGGCTGCGTGGAAGCCGTGGTCCGTCCTGGGGGTGGGTGCGGCCCTGGTGGCGGGGGGCGCTTTTACCCACCTTCAAGGGCGTAGTGACATTCGTGCCTTCGATGACACGGTTAAACGTTCCGGGGACACCGGGTTGAAATTGACGCCTGATCTCGATGCTCTTCGCAGCCGGGGAATGCGGCTCCAGAAAGTTGGGGTCGGAGCTTACGGGGTGGGAGGAGCGGCCATTGTGGCGGGAGTGATCCTGACCATCGTCAATCGTGCTGAGCCGTACAGGTTGAGCCCGGATGAGTACGAGGAAGAAGCCACGTTTACGTGGGGCGTCGCCTCATCGGGGCGCGGCCTGCGGTTCGCTTTTCGTTTCTGAGTTCGGGAGGACGAAGAATGAGGAGAGTGATTCTTCAGGGAAGCTGGCAGGTATGGGTGGCGCTTGTGACGCTCCCGCTGCTGTCCTGTCTCGAGCCGGAAAGCGTGGTCTGCCCATCGGGGCGCGTCTGTCGCGCCGGGCTTGCGTGCGCGGCTGTTCAGGATACCTGCATCGAGACTTCATGCGGTGACGGGATAGTTCAAGAGCAGGAGGCATGCGACGACGGCAATATCCAAAACGGGGATGGTTGTAGCCGCGACTGCCAATCTGATGAGACCTGTGGCAACGGACGGGTCGATGAGGCCGTGGGTGAGGTCTGTGATGATGGCAATAGGGAGGCGGGAGATGCGTGCAGCCCCGATTGCAAGTCCACGGAGTTTTGCGGAAATGGCATTCTCGACGAGGCATTGAAAGAGGTTTGTGACGACGACAATAACGTAGACGGGGACGGGTGTAGCGCTGATTGCCGGTCCAACGAGAGATGCGGAAACCTTGTCGTCGACAACAAGTTCGAGGATCCCGGATTGCGCGAGGTATGCGACGACGGGAACGTCAAGAACGGAGATGGGTGCAGCAGCGACTGCCGTTCGGATGAATCCTGCGGCAATGGTATCCGAGATCCCAAGGAGGAGTGTGACAATGGTGCCCCCATCAGCACGGTCACGTGTGATGCGGATTGCACTCGGGCCATGCATGGTGATCGTTTTGTCAATGAGGCCTTGGGAGAAGAGTGCGACGACGGGAATTTCGCGGATGAGGATGATTGTCTCTCTACATTCAAGTGGAATGTATGTGGCGATGGTGTGACCAACCTCCAAGGGACGAAGGTAGAGGCCTGCGACGATGGCAATGAGGTGACGGAAGAAGGGTGTCCCTATGGAGTTGCCACGTGTACAGCCTGTCGGGAGGACTGTGGGGCGGTGCTTCATCTCCAAGGGGCATTTTGTGGCGATGGCACCCGGGATGACTCTGAAGCATGCGACGACGGCAACAACCTGGCATGTGGCACTTGCAATGCAGACTGTACGCGCGCGCAAGGGGCCCACGCAGTGGGTAGTATCAAAGTCATTGAGCGAGCCAATGTTGTTGATGTTTGTGTTCGTGGTAAGTGCTTTTTTGATTCATTCTCCTTGTCGGATGGTCTTGGGGATAAGGTAACCTTCGAGTTCGATACGGATGAACATGTCGAGGCAGATCATGTCAGGATTGACCTCACGCATGCAGACACTGAGGAGGAGGTGGCAGTAGCAACAGCATCCGCCATCAACAGTGTGGGAGATTCGCTCAGGATATCAGCAGCGTCCGAGGGGGGCACCGTGATCCTGACACATGATGAGGTAGGGTCATTCGGCAATCAGAGGATCGCTGAGTCCGTTTGGGACAGGTCTTTCAATGTGACTGATATGGCCGGAGGGGTAGGGGCAGATTGTCCGGTACAGACACCTTGCCATGCCAGGGAAGATTGCCAGCCCAACCTGACTTGTGATGCAGGAAGGTGTGTCCCGCCTCCGTCTTCAGGCGCGCGATGAAGATGATGCGTCCGTGGCATCTCTGGCGGCTATCGGTCAGCTGGGACTCGGGGTGGCGACTCCCTGGGAAGCGCCGTTCTGGGGCGTCAGGGGACGGCTCAGGCAGTCCTCACCCTCGTCCGGTTTCGGAGTGGTGCGCGGCCGGTATTCCCAGTGCCACGGTTCCGAGCGCACTGTGCGCTTGAAGCCGAAGCGGCACGCGTTGGCCGCGAGCCACTCGTACGTCAGTGTGTCCGTGCTGCCCACCGAGATGTCCACCGCCGTGCCGCGCTGGTGGTTCGATCTGCCAGGCCGCGCCGCTCGTGGACCCAGGCCGCGCCGATAGAGCCGGTACAGGTACTTCTGCTCCTGCCATGAGCGGTGGCCGCTGATCACCCAGAGCCTGAGTCCCGCGTCGCGGGCCTCCGAGTACATCTGCTCGAAAGACGCAGCGGCGTCATGGCGCAGCCTCTCTCCACCTGAGATGCGGACAAGCCTCTTGGGTGCAATGGAGGCCTTGGCGGTGAGTTGCTTCTTCGCCCGTTTGGATGAAGGCCTCCGTGGCGGCTCTCCGGCGAGAGCCGCTGGTGCAACCAGGCACAGAATGAGGACGGCGATGCTCCAGCGGAGCAACGAGAGCGGCATCTCGACTCCTGAACAGGAGACCAGGACATCGCTCTCGCCCATCTATTCCCGTTTGACAAAGGGCAGGGAGGCGCATGCTTGTCCGGTTGCCAGGTTGTCCCGGATCGCACGCTGATGAGATGGACCCCGCCCCAGGCCAGGGACTACGTTCTCAGGGCAAGGAGTTCCGCCATGCGTTCCCTGGATGCACTCGAGTCCAGCCTGGTCTCCCCGCGGCGTTTCACGCTCGAGGAGTACCACCGCATGCTCCATGTCGGAGTGCTCGGCGAGGATGAGCACGTGGAGTTGCTGGAGGGGCTCATCCTCGACATGGCACCGCAGGGCAGGCCACATGCGCTGGCCATCTCACGACTCACCGAGTGTTTCATGGCCGCGCGCAGGCCCGACTGCCGGGTGCGTGTCCAGCTTCCGCTCTCGCTCGGTGATGACAGTGAGCCCGAGCCGGATCTCGCGGTGGTTCTCCGTAAGTGAGGAGGAGCGCGCCAAGGAGCATCCTCGCACCGCACTGCTGGTCGTCGAGGTGGCGGCGGACTCCCTGCGCGTGGACCGGATGCTCAAGGGCCGGGTGTATGCCCGTGCTGGCATCCCCGAGTACTGGGTGGTGGACGTGACCGGCAGCGCTGTCGAGATCTACACCGGGCCGGATGTCTCCCAGGGCCGCTATGCCGCTCTGCGCACGGTGGTGGTAGGCGAGACCCTGAGCTCGCCTACGCTTCCGGGGTTGTCCCTGCGAGTGGCCGATCTGTTCGCCTGAGGCCGACTCTACGCCGTCGCCTCGTCCGCGCTCCAGGACGGAGCCGCGCTCACCGTCTCCACCCGCTGGCCCACCCGCTGCCGCCGTGCCTTCTTCAGCACGTGCGCCAGGTAACGCCCGGTGTGGCTCGCCTCCACCTTCGAGACCTCTTCCGGTGTCCCCACCGCCAGCAGATTGCCGCCGCCCGAACCTCCCTCCGGGCCCAGATCGATCACCCAGTCCGCGCTCTTGATCACGTCCAGGTTGTGCTCGATCACCAGCACCGAGTTCCCCGCCTCCACCAGCCGGTTCAGCACCAGCAGCAGCTTGCGGATGTCCTCGAAGTGCAGGCCCGTTGTCGGCTCGTCCAGGATGTACAGCGTGCGGCCCGTTGCCACCCGCGCCAGCTCTCGCGCCAGCTTGATGCGCTGCGCCTCACCGCCCGACAGCGTTGGCGAACTCTGCCCCAGCCGGATGTACCCCAGGCCCACGTCCTCCAGCGTCTGGAGCACCCGCATGATGTCCTTGTGCGCCCCGAAGTGCTGGATCGCCTCGCGCACGCTCATCTCGAGCACCTCGGCGATGTTCTTCCCCTTGTAGCGCACCCGCAGCGTCGCCTCGTTGAATCGCTTGCCCTGGCACACTTCGCACGGCACGTACACGTCCGCCAGGAAGTGCATCTCCACCAGCTTCACCCCATCGCCCTCGCACGACTCGCAGCGCCCACCCTTGATGTTGAACGAGAAGCGCCCCGCCGTGTATCCGAACGCTCGCGCCTCCTGCGTCAGCGCGAACACCTCGCGGATCGCGTCGAACACCTTCGTGTAGGTCGCCGGGTTGCTTCGCGGCGTCCGCCCGATCGGCCGCTGGTCGATGTCGATCACCTTGTCCAGGTGCTCCATCCCCAGGATCGTCTTGTGACGGCCCGGCACCTCGCGGCTCTCGTACAAGTGCCTCGCCAGGGCAGGGTAGAGGATCTCGTTGATTAGCGTGGACTTGCCCGCACCCGATACCCCTGTCACCGCCGTCAGAATGCCCAGCGGGATGTCCACGTCCAGGTCCTTCAGGTTGTTCTCCCTCGCTCCCTGGATCGCCAGCTTCAGCTTGCCCGGTTTGCGCCGCTGCTCTGGGATCTCGATCTCCTTGCGCCCGGACAGGTATGCGCCGGTGAGGCTGTGCTCGTCCTTCATCACCTGTGCTGGCGTGCCCGAGGCCACTACCTGGCCTCCCAGCTCGCCCGCCCCAGGCCCGAAGTCCACCAGCCAGTCCGCCTCCTCCATCGTCTCCTCGTCGTGCTCCACGACAATCACGGAGTTGCCCAGATCCCTCAGCCGCTTCAGCGTGGTCAACAGCTTGCCGTTGTCTCGCTGGTGCAAGCCGATCGAAGGCTCGTCCAGGATGTAGATGACTCCCGTCAGCTCGCTGCCCATCTGCGACGCCAGCCGGATGCGTTGGCTCTCTCCGCCCGATAGCGTCGACGCCGTCCGGTCCAACGTCAGGTACCCCAGCCCCACGTCCACCAGGAACGACAGCCGGCTGCGGATCTCCTTGAGCAACTCCGTCGCGATCTTCCGCTCGTTCTCCGACAGCTTCAGCTCCGCCAGGAACCGCAGCGTCTCGGAGATGGTCCGCTTGCTCAATTGCACCAGCGAGTGCTCGTGCACCTTCACCGCGCGGCTCTCGGGCTTCAGGCGCTCGCCCTTGCACGTGGGGCAGGGCTTGTCGCTGAAGAACTTCTGGTAGTACGTCCGCATCGACTCGGAGGTGGTTGTCTTGAAGCTGCGCATCAGCTTGTGGACCAATCCCTCCCACTCCATCTTGTACCGGCCGCCCTCGCCCCACTTCACCGTGAACGTCTTCCCCTCCGAGCCGTACATCAGCGTCTTCTTCTCGCGCTCGCTCAGCTTGCCGTAGGGCACGTCCAGGTCGATCTTGAACGCGTCGGCCAGGCTCTCCACGAAGTCCGCCGTCCAGCCCTCGCCCTTGTTCATGCCGCTGGCCCACGGCTCGATCGCTCCGTCCCTCACGCTTCGAGACGGATCCGGGACGATCCGATCCGGATCCATCTCCGCCTTCGTTCCCAGCCCGTTGCAGTCCGTGCACATGCCCAGCGGGTTGTTGAACGAGAACGAAGCCGGCGTCAGCTCGCCGAACGACATTCCGCACACGTGGCACGCGTTCAGCTCGCTCATCACCCGGTCCGCGCTGAGCGTCTCCGGATCCTCGGTGACGATCAGCGTGCCCTTGCCCTCGCGCAGCGCCGTCTCCACCGAGTCCGTCAGCCGGTTGCGCAGGTCCGCCTTGAGCACCAGGCGATCGATGATCAGCGCGATGTCGTGCTTGGACTTCTTGTCCAACTCGATCTTGTCTCCCAGGTCCTTCACCTTGCCGTCGATGCGCGCGCGGGAGAAGCCTCGCTTCTGCGCCTCGGCGAGCAGATCCTTGTGCTCGCCCTTGCGGTTCGTCACGAGCGGCGCCAGCAACTGCACCTTCGAGCCGGCCGGGGCCTTGAGGATCTCGTCCACGATCTGCTGCGCGCTCTGCTTGCCCACCTTGCGCCCGCAGTTGGGGCAGTGCTGCACGCCGATGGAGGCGTACAGCACGCGCAGGTAGTCATGCACCTCGGTGACGGTGCCCACCGTGGAGCGCGGGTTGTTGCTCGCCGCCTTCTGCTCGATGGAGATGGTGGGCGACAGGCCTCGCAGCGTGTCGTACTTGGGCTTCTCCATCTGCCCGAGGAATTGCCGGGCGTAGGCGGAGAGGCTCTCCACGTAGCGGCGCTGGCCTTCCGCATAAAGAGTGTCGAACGCCAGGGAGCTCTTTCCCGATCCGGACACCCCGGTGAAGACCACGAGCTTCTTCTTCGGGATCTCCAGCGAGATGTTCTTGAGGTTGTGCTCCTTGGCTCCGCGAATCGTGATGACGTCGGGCTCGGACATAATGGGCGCGCGGTCTAGCACTGAAAGGGCGTTCCGGTATCGAACTTTCTGCCCCGGGTTGCGTAAGTCTTCCTGAACATCCTGGAATCCATGCCGATTTCCGCCTCCTGCATTACGGTGCACCCACTCGAATGAAGGCCCTCTCCATCCCTGAGCGCTGGCGCGGCTTGCCGCTGCTCATCTTCTCCAGCTTCATCTTCGCCGCCATGGCGCTGTTTGCCCGGATGCTCTCGGGCCAGCTGTCCGTGGGCCAGGTCGTCTGTGCGCGCTTCGTCGCCGGGCTGGTGTTCCTCGCCATCTACTTCCCGGCTCTGCGCCGCAAGCCTCGCTTCGGGCACTTTGGCCTCTGGTCGCTGCGAGGCATCTTCGGCGGGGCCTCCGTCTACCTCTACTTCCTCTGCATCGATCGGCTCGCCGTCGGCCCCGCCGTCCTGCTCAACGCGTGCTGGCCCATCTACGGCTCCATCTTCGGCTTCTTCTTCCTCAAGGAGCGCGTCAGCGGGCACCTCCTCGGAGGCCTCATCCTCGCCACCCTCGGCGCGGGCCTCGTCATCTGGGGCACCTCGCTGGAGACTCCCGCCCTCTCCTTTGGAGTCGGCGCGTGGGCGGGCATGTTCTCCGCCGTCTTCAGCGGCGCCGCCGTCGTCGCCCTGCGTGCCCTGCGCAACGAGACGGATGCCGCCACCGTCTTCCTCTCCTTCTGTGTCTTCGGCCTGCTCTTCGGTCTGCCCTTCGCCCTCTCCGATTGGCGGCCCATCACCCCCTCCATGGCGTGGCTCCTGCTCGGCGTGGGGGTGAGCTCCACCGCGGGCCAGATGCTCTTCACCTACGCCATGGGCTACGTCACCACGGCGCTGGGCGGAGTGGGCTCGCAGATGACGCCCGCCTTCTCATGGATGCTGGGCGCCCTCGTCCTCGCCGAGCCCGTAGCGCCTCTGGCCCTACTCGGTGCGTCGGTGTGCGTGGGCGGTGTGCTCTGGGGCACCGGCCTCCTGGGGAAGCTGCTCCCTCTCGAGCCTCAGCCGTCGGGTCGGCCGAGCCCGTAAAACAGGGTCGCTTTCTTCCGTGTGCCCCACGGCACTCCGGAAATAATTTCAGCGACCTTCGTCCAGGGCACTTTCTTTCCACGGGTGGTCTGGGTTTTTGCCCACGCTGACCGGGCCGTTTGCCTCGTTGACTCCTCGGCTTCTCTGGCTGGGCATCACAGTTGCACTAGCCGCTGCCGTCGAGGTTTCGGGAGGCGGCGATTATGTCGGCACGGCGGTGGTGGTTCCTGGTGGCGTGGGCGTGCGTGGCGGCGGCGACAGGGTGCGATCGGCAGAGCTCCAATGGCCGTGGCGCTCGCACCGCGTTCGCGGCCCGGCCCGAGGTGCTCGAGTTCGGCCCCGCGGCGTTGGGCTCCGCCAAGACGGTGAAGCTCCGGCTGGCCAATGAGGGACGCGCTCCCCTCCGCGTGGAGGGCGCTTCCGTCAGCGTGCCCAATGTGGAGGTGGTGCCCTTCGAGCCCTTCTCTCTCAGCGCCGGTGGCGAGCAGGAAGTGGAGGTGCGCTTCTCTCCCGCGGTGGAGGGCACCGTCCAGGGCGTGGTGGAGATCTTCACCGACGCGGACTCGGACGGGAAGGCCTCGCAGGTGGCCTTCTCCGGCCAGGGCGTGAAGGCCTGGGTCGATGTGAAGAACCTGTTGCTCGACTTCGGCAATGTGCCGCTGGATACCGTCGAGGTCCGCAACCTCGTCCTGCACAACCCCACCAGCGTGAACAGCCCGCTGCGCCTGGAGGTGACGGGCACGGACGCGGACCTGTTCTCCTCGAGCCAGCTCAGCAAGGACATGGTGGTGCCGCCGGGCCAGGATCTGACCATTCCCTTCGCCTTCAAGCCGACGCGGTTGGGCTCGGCGCTGGCCGAGGTGCGCGTGGCGGTGTGCGGGGGCTGTGAGCCCGTCGTCGTCTCGCTGGCGGGCATGGGCATCGCGTCCCAGTTGGAGATCTCTCCGGTGCGCGTGGACTTCGGCAACGTGGCCGTGGGGGCCACCGCCGAGGAGCGCATCATGGTCCGCAACCAGGGCTCCGAGCCCATGAGCTATACGGGGGCGAGCGTCGTCTCCGACGCGGCCGGCGTCTTCCAGATAACGAGCGCCCAGATGCCGGCCAATCAGATGCTGAAGCCCGGCGAGTCGGCGGAGGTCCGCGTGTCCTTCGCGCCCAAGGCCCAGGGCCAGTTCCCCGAGGGCCGCGTGGAGATCCAGGTCCGTGCTCCCAACTCCACCGCGCCCGGTCCCAAGGTGGCCCTGGTGGGAGTGGGGGGCTCGTCCTGCATCGCGCTTCAGCCTCGGACCATCGACTTTGGCGAGGTGGCCGAGGGCATGTCGGCCACCCGGCAGGTGGAGGTCATCAACCGTTGCCGCGAGCAGGTGCTGCTCAGCGATCTCAAGGTCGACACCACGCGCGGCGGCTTCTTCACGCTGGCGCAGGCCCCGGCCAGCCAGCCGCTCGAGCCGGGCAAGTCCGCCTTCGTGGGTGTGACGTTCACTCCGCGCTCCGGGGCGGGCGCGAGCGCCGCGGGCATGTCGGTGACGACGCGCCTGGGCACTTCCTCCGCGACCGAGGGTGTGGCGCTTCTGGGCACCGGCAAGGTGTTCCCGCCGTGCCAGTACTCGCTGTCCACGCAGGCGCTGGACTTCGGCCTGGTGCCCGTGGGCTCGGAGGTGGCGCTTGGGGTGTCCGTGATCAACACCGGCTCCACGGCGTGCTTCCTGGCCTCCATGCAGTTGGCTGCGGGTTCGGATGCGGTCTTCAGCGCCTCGCGCAATGAGAACACCGTGCTGCGGCCGGGGCAGCGCTCCACGCTGCTCATCCGCTTCCGGCCGGACGGTGAGGCCTCCTACGCCGGACTGGCCGAGGCCTGGGTGAATCACCCGACCGTCGGCCACCCTACGGTGGAACTGAAGGGCAAGGGTGTGCAGGGCTGCTTCTCCGTGCAGCCCACGCATGTGGAGTTCGGCCTCACCAAGCTGACCTGTGAGCCGCGCACTCGCGATCTCATCGCCTACAACAAGTGCCCCGGCCCCATCACCGTGCAGTCGATGATGTTGGAGCGCTCCACCGAGGAGCTCGAGGTGTCCGGCGCGCCCTCGTTCCCGCTGACGCTGGAGGCCGGGGAGGAGTTCACCGTGCACGCAAAGTACTCCCCCGAGGATGAGGGGCAGGACCTCGCGGCGCTCCGCTTCGATCTCGGCGAGGGCTCCCTCTACACGGCGAGCCTGGTGGGCGAGGCCTCGGAGAACGCCGACAAGAAGGACACCTTCCTCCAGGAGTCCGGCGCCAAGGTCGACGTGCTCTTCGTCATCGATAACTCGGGCTCGATGATGGAGGAGCAGCAGAGCCTGGGCGCCAACTTCGCGGCCTTCATGAGCTCCGCACTCGAGTCCGGCGTGGACTACCACCTTGGTGTTACCACCACGGGTCTCGATATCTCCTCGGGCGGCTGGTCCCAGTGCCCGGGTGGGGCGGAGGGCGGTGAGAACGGCCGCCTCTTCCCGGTGGATGGCTCTTCTCCGCGTATCATCACCCCGTCCACGCCGAACGCCGCGGGCGTCTTCGCCAACAACACCCAGGTGGGCGTCTGCCATTGGAACGAGCAGGGCCTGGACGGCGCCTACCGCGCCCTCTCGGATCCACTGCTGCACAGCCTGGATGACCCGCGCACGCAGCAGTCGGCGGACGGCAACGGAGGCTTCCTGCGCTCGGAGGCCCGGTTGGCCATCATCTTCGTCTCGGACGAGGAGGACTTCTCCGCCCAGCCGGTGTCCTTCTACGAGACCTACTTCAAGTCGCTCAAGGACAACGATCCCGGCAAGCTGGCCGTGTCCGCCATCGTCGGACCCAAGGATCTCACCGCGTGCTCCACCGCGAGCAGCTCCGGCACCCGCTACATCCAGTTGGCCGAGGCCACCGGCGGCGTCGTGGAGAGCATCTGCACCCCGAACTGGGCCAGCTCCCTCAAGAAGCTCTCGGACACCACCTTCGGGCCCAAGCGGAACTTCCCGCTCTCGGACGTGCCGGCGGACCCGGCGCAGATCTCCGTCCGAATCAATGGCGAGGAGATCACCACCCACTGGCACTACGAGCCCTCGACCAACTCCGTCCTCTTCGATGTGGGCTATGCCCCGCCGGCGGGCGCCTTCGTCGAGGTCACCTACCCGCTGGGTTGCTGAGCCGGGGGGCAGGCCTGGGTGAAACAAGGGGACGTCCCACATGGGGCGTCCCCATCATTATTTTCGCTTTTCACTGTTTCTGCACACCCGGAGGAATTCCCCCTCGACACGGGGGTTCGCGCGCGGCAGTTTGAAGGGCGGACGATGCCTCCAGAATCCCAGCTCGTGGTCGGCGTGGGAGACATCCATGGGCGCTTCCACCGGGTGGAGGCGTGGATGGATGCCCTGGAAGCGGCGCGTGGTCGGCCCGTCGATCTGGTGCTCGCGGTGGGAGATGTAGAGGCGTTCCGGCGGCCGGATGACCACCGGCGCAAGGCGGCCAAGCGCGCCATGCCGGCCGAGTTCGCGGAGTATGCGGACGGGCAGCGGCGCATGAAGCGTCCGCTGTACTTCATTGGCGGCAACAACGAGGACTTCGAAGCGCTGCACGACTCTCCGGGTGGGTGCGAGCTCGCACCCAATGTGCACTACCTGGGGCGTGCTGGAATGCGGCAGGTGAATGGGCTGCGCATCGCCTATTTGTCGGGCATCCACGCGCCGCGCTTCTTCGAGCAGCCGCTGAAGCGGCCCACGTCGCTGGATACGGCGAAGCAGGCCGGTTACTTCCGGGCGCCCGAGGTGGAGACGCTCCTGGGCCTCCGGGACGTGGACATCCTGCTGGCGCACGAGTGGCCCCGAGGCATCGTCCAGCGCGCCCGGGACGAGGGGCTGTCCACGGGCAGGCCCCTGCCGTCCTACTGGATCGGCAACCCCATCACCCGTCGGCTGGTGGACACCCTTCGGCCGCGCTGGGTGCTGTGCGGGCACTCGCACAAGGGATTCGCGGTGTCGCTGGGAGGCGAGGGCCACCGGCCGGTGTCTCGCGTGGCCTGTCTGGATCAGGCGGCCCGGCCGGACGAGGCGGTGTTCTGGCTCGAGTACGAGGGCCGGGAGGCCGTGCGCGGGGGCTGGGGCATCTCCGGTGAGGTGTCGTGGCAGGCTGGGGAGTCGTGGTCCCTGCTGCGCCTGCCCGCCGTCCGCCCCGCGGACTTCACCGAGGCGGATGGGGTGGGGGAGATGGACCCGGGCTGAGCTCAGGCCGCCGAGGGCTCCCGTTCCAGCAGCAGGGTTCGGATGCGGGCTCTCAGCGCTTCGGGCTCGAAGGGCTTCTCCAGCCAGGGCTGGGTGGTGGTGTCCAGGAAGGTGCGCACCTCCTGGGTGAAGGCGCCTCCGGTGATGAACACCATGCGCTCGGCCTGCGCGGGCACATCCCGGCGCAGCGTCTCGTGCAACTGCATGCCGGTCATGTCCGGCATCATCACGTCACAGAGGATGAGCGAGAAGTGCTCGCCCGCGCGCAGCCGCTCCAGGGCATGGCGTGCGCTGGTGGAGGACACCACCTCGTGCTCGGGCGTGAGCATGCGAGCCAGGGAGGTGAGAAAGAGCGGCTCGTTGTCGATGATCAGCAGCCGACGTCTCGGGCCGGGCGCGGCGCGGGTGGGAGAGGGCTCCACGCCAGCTTCCGCCTGGGCGCTCCCGGGAGCGGGCGGGAGGATGACTTCGAAGGTGGTGCCCCGGCCGAGCTCGCTGCGCACGCGGATCTCTCCGCCCATGGCCTGGATGTACGAGTGGCAGATGGACAGCCCCAGCCCGGTGCCCACGCCCACCGGCTTGGTGGTGAAGAAGGGCTCGAAGATGCGAGGCAGCACGTCGGGGGGAATGCCGGAGCCCGTGTCGCTCACCGCCACCACCGCGCGGCCCCGCTCGTCCTTCCGGGTGGTGACGCGGATCTCGTGCTGGTCCACCTGGCCCTCGGGGATGGCATGGGCCGCGTTGATGAGCAGGTTGAGGAACACCTGGCCCAGCTGGGTCTCGTCCCCGATCACCGCGGGAGGCGCGCCGTAGTCCTTCACCTTGCGGGCGCGATGGCGGATCTCCACGTCCGCCATGGAGATCGCCAGCTCCAGCACGGTGTGCAGATCCACGGGCCGCGAGTTCTTCGGCTGCGCCCGGGAGAACGTCTTCAGATCCTGGATGATGCGGCGCATGCGATCGGTGCCCTTCAGCGCGTCTCCGAGCGCCTGCTCCACCTCCTTCCAGCGCGGGGGATCCGAGGCCTGCACACCCGAGTCCTTCAGCTCCGAGGCCACGAAGTGCAGGTTGGAGATGATGAAGGCCAGCGGGTTGTTCAGCTCGTGGCCCACGCCCGCCGCCAGGGTGCCCACGGCCGCCATCTTCTCCGCGTGGACCAGCCGCTCGCGGGTGGCCTGCACCTCCTCGATGCGCATCTTCAAATCGGCGTTCACGGTGGCCAGCTCGCGGGTTCGCTGATCGACCCGCTCCTGCAATTCCAGCTCTCGCCGTCGGGCCCGATGCAGGCCCAGCCACACGCTTCCGGCCACCGTCGCCACGCCCAGCAGCGCGCACGCCACCCGGAAGGCCCACGTCTGGTGGAGGCGAGGCTTCAGGTAGAACGTCAAGACGGCCCCCGGTGCGGCTCCTCCTCCGTCCAGGTACTCCGCCTCCACGCGGAACCGGTACGTCCCGGGCGGAAGCCGCGTGTAGTAGGCCTCGCGCCGGGAGCCCGCTCGCACCCAGTCCGTGTCCACCCCCTCCAACTGGTAGCGGAACTGGAGCTGCTGCGGAGCGCGCAGGCCGGCGGAGGTGTAGTGGAACTCGACCTTGCCCTCACCCCCGGGAATGCGGCCCAACTCCGAGACAGGGACCGGCCGGCCATCCACCCGAAGTTCCTCGATGCGCACCTCGGGCGGCGGTGAGCGCATGGCCTCGGAGCCCGGCGTGTAGACCACGGCGCCTCGGATGGTCGGGAACCAGAGCCGGCCGCTGCGATCCCTCCACCCGCCCGGAGAGCCGAGCGCATTGCACTCCTCAGAACGCATCCCATCCTCCGCGCCATAGACGCGGGCGTTGGCTCGCCGGAGCCGGCCCTGGGCCACGGACTCCAACTCCTTCACCGTCACGCGGGAGATGCCCTTGTTGCTGCTCATCCACAGGTTGCCGTTCCCGTCGGAGAGGATGTGGAAGATGCGGTTGTCGAAGAGCCCCTCGTCGGTGGAGAAGCGATGGATGTTCCCGGCGCTCCAATGGAACAGGCCATCGTTGGTGCCGATCCACAGCGTCCCATCGTCCTCTTCGTGGATCGCCATGGGCTTGCTGCTCAGCTTTCCCCCCTCGGGGGTCAGGAGGGTGCTCTGGCCGTCGATCAGGTGGACCAGGCCTCCGCCATTGGTGCCCACCCAGAGGCCTCCGGCAGCGCTGGTTCGCAGCGCGGTGATGTTCTGGCCGGGCAGCCCGCCCCGAGGCGTGAAGGGTTCGAAGCGCTCCCCCGTCCAGCGTGCGAGCCCCGTCGGTGTTCCCACCCACAACGTGCCCTGGGCGTCCACGTCGAGCAGGAGCGCCCGCACATCCGCCAGCCCCTCGGCCACCCCATACGAGGTGAACTGACCGGCGCGCCAGCGGCTGATCCCCAGCCTCGTCCCGAACCAGAGGCTGCCATCCGGGGTCTCGGCGATGGAGCGGACACGATCCTGGATGAGCCCCTCACGCTCCGTCCACGTCGTCATCTTCCCGTCGAGCAGGCGCGAGATGCCCCCGCCCAGGGTCGCGAACCAGAGGCTGCCATCCCGCGTCTCGCGGATGGCCAGCACCATGTCGTTGGCCATCCCCTCCGGCTGCCCATAGGAGGAGAAGGGCGCGTCCTTGAGCCGATGCAGCCCCCGGGCATCCGTGCCGATCCACACATTGCCCTCGGAATCCTCGAGCAGATCGACGACCTGGGTGCTCTCCGGGGCGTTCTCGGCGTTGAGCATCGAGCGTCGCCCACCGGCCAGGCGGGCCACTCCCCGCCCCAGGCTCCCCACCCACAGGCTGCCCCCCTTGTCCACCAGCAGGGTCACCACGGGCGCGCCCGAGAGGCTCGCCTCGGGCACCCGTCGCATGCTCCCGTCTCGAATCTGGTAGACATCTCCCTTGGTATTGCCGGCCCAGATGGTGCCGTTCGGATCGCTCGTGAGCGTCTGCACCACCACCTGATCCTGGCCCTCGAAGACCAGGGGGGCCGACCAGGCCGTGCCATTCCACCGTTGCAGGCCTCCTTCTCCGGCCGCCCAGATCGTGCCGGCCGTGTCCTCCGTGAGCGCCAGCACGTTGTCGCTCGCGAGCCCGTCGGATGCCCTCCAGGTCTGGAAGTGGCCCTCGAACAGCCGCGAGACACCGAAGCCCTCGGTGGCGATCCAGAGGCTCCCGTCGCGCGCCACCTGCAGATCGCGAGCCTCGGTGAGGATCGTCCCCGCGGGGGGATTGATCGGGAAGAACGCGCCCTGGCGCCAGCCCGCGAGCCCCTCGGTCATCCCAATCCACAGCGTTCCATCCGGTGCCGTCGCCAGGCAGCGCACCGAGCGGCCGGGGAGGGCCGGGGTGTTCGTCTTCTCGTAGACCGTGAAGCGCACCCCGTCGAAGCGCACCAGGCCTTCCCAGGTGCCGCCCCACAGGTAGCCATCTGGCGTCTGCGCCAGCGCCAGCACGCTGTTCTGCGGCAGCCCATCCGTCGTCTGCCACACGTGGTGGGGGAACTGGATCAGCGCCTTGTCCGGATCCAGCGCGGAGGCCTCCCACGAGAGCCCGAGCACGGCGGCGAGCACCGTCAGCCGTTGCACGTACACGCGCACGGATCGCGAGATCCGCTCGGCAAGGAACGGGTTCAGAACATGGCGAAGCAAGCAGACTCCCCGACGAGCCCTGGCCATAACCCGCAGCGGGACACTGACGCCTGGATCAAGTCAATGTGCCCTCGCGGGTAGGAGTGTTCGCTAGAAAAACAAGAGCCGGGCGGCCTTGTTGGCTCGCCCGGCTCGGTGTTGATCAGGCCCTACGGTGTGGGTCGACTACCACGGGCAGTTGACAACCTCGACGGTGCGCGTCAGGGGCGTGGCGCTGTTGCCGCCGCTGTCCGTCAGCGTGTAGTTCACCGTGTACACACCCTCGACCCAGCCGTTGGGGAAGCCCGTCCAGTGGACCTCGGGGGTGATGTCGCCGTAGCAGGTGTCGAAGGCCGTCCAACCCGGATCCACCCACTGCGTGCCGCACTGGTGGACCATGTGCGTGGGGCCCTTGAGCGCCAGCGTCGGCGCGTGGGTGTCGTTCACCGTCACGTTGCGGATGGCGCTCACCGTCTGGCCCATGGCGTCCCAGGCGATGTACTGCACGTAGTAGAGGCCCTCGGCGCAGGTGGCCGGGCCCGGGCCGTACGAGTCGTGGCCGGAGTTGTAGTAGTGCACGGTGATGGGCGCGCAGGTGGAGTCGAAGGCCTCGGCGCCCGGATCCGTCCAGGTCGTCTCACCGCACTCGAGCGTCATGTCCAGCGAGCCGGCCGGCACCAGCGAGGGCTGGCCCGAGGCGTTCGGCGTGCAGCTGGCGGAGCTGAAGTTGCTCAGCGAGGTGGCCGTGAGGTTCTGGCTGCCGCACACCTGGCTGTTCACGCACGCCAGCGCCGGGTGGCTGCACGAGCCGTCCGAGTTGCACACGTCCGAGGTGCAGGTGTCGCCGTCGTCGCAGTCCGAGGAGGTGGCGCAGGCGGTCTCCACCACCTGCCCGTTGAGCACCACCGCCGCGCTCTGCAGGTGGTTCTCGGTGCAGCAGTCATCCACCTGGGTGATGACCACGCGGTTGTTCTCACCGGACTTCACGAACGCCGCCAGGTTGGCCGTGCCCGCGCCGCCCAGGTACACGTAGCTGCCCGGGATGATGAGGCCCTCGGGGTGCGCGGAGTTGTAGATCGACACGCGCGAGCCATCGTCCATGCCGTTGAAGGTGATGGTGAACGTCGTCACCGCCACGTTCTGCGGCACGTTCACGAAGGTTTGGAAGTAGGTGAAGTCGCCGTAGGCCAGACAGGTATTGGGGGCCTGACACACACGCGAGGGATAGACGGAAAATCCGATCGTCTCCCCGTTCGGCGCGGCCACCCAGTCCGGATCCGAAGCGGCCGGCACGCTGGCCACGTCGTACTCGCAGTTCTGTCCGTGCTGCGTCGGCGAGCACTTGAACTTCACCAGGCCCAACGGGTTCGAGGCCGTCACCTCGTTGCCGTTGTGCATCTGCCATGGAGTGCGGCTCTGCGCGGCCGCTGGAAGAGCGGCCAATGCGACGACAGCCCCGACTACGCCACCAAGCACCTTCTTGATCATGAGCAAACTCCCGAGCAGGCCTGCAGGCCGGTGGCTTCTGCGCTGGTTGGGCACAACTTCAGCGGCAAAAGTGAAGATGACTGTAAGGGAACAGTGAAGTGGATCTCAAGGGCCTTTCCGGGGAATCCGCTTTTTCCAATTCCTGAGAGGATGGGGCCGCTCGGGAGCGCTTTCAGTCGTGTTTTTGGTGCGCCTGGGGCTTACATGCGCCTACGGAGACGGAGTCAGGCCTGCACCATGCTTCACGAGGGAGACGCGCGAGTAGGCCATGGAGAAGCCCAGGCGCGCGGCGTTGCGCTCCGTGGGGATGCCCGGCCCCGAGATGATGACGGCGAGCTGGCTGCCCCGCTCCAGGCCTCGCTCGAGCCTCGCGACGATGAGCGCCTGCTGGATTCCGCGCCCGCGCCAGGCCGGCTTGACCGAGGTGCCGAACAGGGCGGTGACGCCGCCGCTGGACTCGCAGCCTCCCGCGCCGACGACTTCGCGGCCGATGCGCGCCACGAACGCGTCCTGCACGGGGCGCTGCACGGCCTTGATCCCGATCTCGAGGAACTCTTTCGGGAGCAGCTCTCCCTCCGCGAGGAACCCGCTCTCGGAGACCTCGACGTACTCGTGGACGGCGGCGGTGTCCCGTGGATCGACTCGCTCGACGGTGACGCCCTGGGGCCAGCCGAAGGGGAGACCCGCTCGGAGTGGGGTGTCCGGGGAGAGCTCGCGGGCCAGGACGTTGCCGAACCGCTGGAGCACGAAGCCACGGCGATCGAGCCCTTCGAGCAGCGCTGCCGGGACGAAGGGGCTGAGTTCGATCCGCGGCTCGACGCCGCGTGAGCTGAAGAATGTGACGATCTCATCCAGCTCGGGCTCGGAGATGGGCCGGCCGAGTCCGAACCCGCAGGCCTTGTTCACGTAGGAGCCTCGGCCACCGAAGGCGAGCCAGCCTTCGGCGAGAGGCTGTGCCTCCAAGGCCAGCTCGGCGGCGGCGGCGGCCTGTTTGTGCTCAACGAGACGGGCGATCTCGAGGAAGCTCCTGGCGTGCATGGCGATCCTCGTAGGGCGGGCGAGTCGAGGTCAGGCAGCGGACAGCTGGAGGTGCCCAGGAGGCGCTGCCTCCGCGAGGACCTCGGCGGTCAGGTTAACGTCGCGGCGGCCCGGGGCGCAGCTTCATTCCTGCGAACCCGAGGAGGACCCCGATGCGCGGTGGCGGCATGAAGCAGGTGTTTGGAGGGCTCGACCTGGGCGGGACGAAGATTCAGGCCGTGCTGTTGGATGAGGAGGGCAACGTGGTGGGCCAGGCCCGCCGCGTCACTCCCCAGAAGGGCGGCCCCCCAGCCATCGTCGAGGAGCTGTTCGCCACGCTCCAGGAGGCGGCACGGCCGCTGAAGCTGGAACTCGCGTCGCTCGCGGGCGTGGGCGTGGGCGCCCCAGGAGCGGTGGATCCCGCGGCGGGCGTGCTGTTGCAGGCGGGAAATCTGCCCGGGTGGGATGGCCCGTTTCCGCTGGCCGAGGCGCTCTCGAAGCGGGTGAAGGTGCCGGTGTTCCTGGGCAATGACGTGCAGGTGGCGGTGGGGGCCGAGGCTCGGCTGGGCTCCGGGCGCACCTATCGCTCGCTGCTCGGCGTGTGGTGGGGGACGGGCGTGGGCGGCGGAATCATCCTCGAGGGCCGGCGGTGGACGGGGCGGGGCGCGGCTGGGGAGATCGGCCACATCGTCGTGCGCCGCGGTGGAGCGCGGTGCTCGTGCGGCCGGCGGGGCTGCATGGAGGCGTATGCGGGGCGAGCGGCGATGGAGCGTCGCGCCCGCAGGGCGGTGGAGCGCGGCGAGAAGACGAAGCTGTTCGAGCTGATGGAGGCGCACGGCAAGGATCGGCTCACCAGCGGCATCTGGCTCCGGGCGCTGAAGCAGGAGGACGGCCTGGCGGAGCGGCTGATCGCGCGCGCCCTCCGGATGCTGGGGGCGGGGATCGCCTCCGCGGTGAACCTGTTGGACGTGGAGGCCGTGATCATCGGCGGCGGATTGGGCACGCGGCTGGGCGAGCGGTACGTGGAGCGCATCTCCCAGGCCATGCACCCGCACCTCTTCGTGTCGCAGCGGCCTCCGGACGTGCGGCTCTCGGGCCTGGGCGAGCTGTCGGGGGCCATCGGCGCGGCGCTGCTGGCGGAGCCCGCGGAGGCCCCCATTGCCTCGCGGCACCCCACCCGTGGGCGCACTCAGCTGTGAGTCTCTTCCATGGGCAGCTCCAGGGTGAAGGTGGAGCCCTGCCCGGGACCGGGGCTGGAGCAGGTGAGCCGCCCCTTCATCTCCATGGCGGCCAGGGCGCTGATGTGCAGGCCGAAGCCATGGCCGTGCTTCTTCGTGGTGAACCCCTGGGCGAACATGCGCGGAAGGTTCTCCGGAGTGATGCCCAGGCCGTTGTCGCTCACCTGGATGCGCAGGGAGCCGGCTTCGGGATCCATGTGGATGGAGATGCGCAGGCGCTTGTCCTGGGTCTCGCTGGCGACGAGCGCGTCGCGGGCGTTGCTCAGCAGGTTGACGAGGATCTGCAGCAGCCTGTGGCGGTCGACGAGCATCGTGGGCACGTTGGCATAGTCGCGCTCGAGGTGGATGCCCATCCGCTCGAAGGAGGCGGCGTGCAGGCGCAGGGCCTCGTCGATGAGCTGAGGCACGGGTACCTCCTCCACGGCTCCGGCGATCCGCGCGTGCTTCTGCTGCATGCTGACGATGGACTTGATGTGGTCCACGCTGCGGCGCAGCGAGAGCATCTCCTGGAGCAGGGTGTCGTGCTCTGCCTGGAGCTGGCTGAAGAGGGCGATGAGGTAGCCCGGCAGCTTCTGGCCCTGAGGATCCTCGGAGAGGAATTGGCCCAGGTGGTCCGCGTGCTCCTGGATCAGGGCGTTCGCCTTGCCCAGCCCGGAGAGGCGGGACTGGCGCAGCCGGTCGATGACGAGCGTGGTGGACACGTTGACGCTGGTGAGGGTGTTGCCCACGTTGTGGAGCACGCCCGTGGCAATCTCGGCCATGCCCGCCTGGCGCGACACGTCCACGAGCGTGCGGTGCAGCTCTCCCAGCCGGGCCTCCGCCTGCTTGCGCGCGGTGATGTCCCGGGCGAAGAGCGTCATGCCGGTGATGCGGCCGCCAGCGCCCCGGGTGGGGTTGACGCTGATGTCGAAGGTGCGCGGGCCCCCCTGTCCCTCGTAGACCTCCTCGTAGCGCTGACGCTCCCCCTGCAGGGCCAGGGCCAGTCGGGGCATCCAGAGGGCTCGCACCGCGGGATTCGACTCGGGGAAGAGCAGCTGGCCCACGGTGAGCTCGTAGCCCGTGTCGCGGAGGGTGCCCCCCCTGATCGCGCTGTTGAACGCGAGCAGGCGCCCCTCGGTGTCGAGCGAGGCCACGAGATCGTCGGTGCTGTCGATGAGGCTGCTGAGCTTGTCCTCGTGGTCGCGCATGTCCGACAGCGTCTGCTCCAGCGTCACCTGGGCCTCTCGCTGGGAGGCACTCTGGAGAGAGTCCAGCGCCCAGGCGCCCAGGAAGGAGAGGGTGGAGGCCACGTAGAACGGCCAGAAGAGCCCCCCGAGGGACTCCTGGGGCCCCACGCGGAAGTGCGAGTAGTAGAGGGGGTAGATCAGTCCACTGTTGATGCAGATGATGAGGGTGATGAAGAACCCCCTGCGCGCTCCCAGCAGGTACACGGCGAACGCGGGCAGCAGCATGTGCGCGGCGTGCGTGCCGGCGTAGGGCATGTACCCCGAGGAGAAGACGATGAGCGTGCTGCCGAACGCCATCGTCAGGCACAGGCTGAGGGAGGGCAGCAGGTGGCTCCTGGCGCGGCGCAGCAGCAGCAGGATGCCTGAGTAGCAGAGGGACAGTCCGCCGGTGACGAGGCTGAGCCGCGACAGGGGGAACAGGACCAGGGCCACCAGGTGCAACAGGAGGATGAAGCTGCAGGCGCCGGCCAGCACGCGGTGGCGCGCGAGCTGCGAGGGAGAGGCCTGACGCAGCTCTTTCGAGAGCAGCGAGTCCAGTCGGGCCAGGAGCCAGCGGGCCTGTCCTGAGCGCGGCGGCTGGGAGCCCGGGGCTTCAGCGCGTGACGATATGGATTCGGGAGCCACAGTGCTGGTCATGGAGCCCCTCTTGGGGAAAGGGCGCGATCGTTCTCGGACCATTGTGTCCCGAAGTTGTCGGCTCCTTCCAATGAGCCCTTGGGCCAAGGGCTCACGCCAAAGGCTGGGTTCCGGGTAGGGCGTGTCAGAAGCGGCCCGAGAACACTGCTCCGCCGAGGCCCGCGGACACCCGGAGCGAGACGGCACTTGGAGCGTCGTTCACGCGCTTGTGGAGCAGCAGGGGCACCGCGACCCCAAAGGCTGACCCCAGCACGGCCCCCGTGGCCACATCGGTGAGGTAGTGCTTGTCCGCCGCCATGCGCAGCAGCGGCACGGAGGTGGCCAGCGGCAGCCCCACCGCCCAGATCCAAGCGCGGTGCCGGTACCCGCGCAGCTCGGCCACCGTGCCCGCGGACACCACGAGCGCGAAGGCCAGGTTCGTGTGCCCGCTATAGAAGGAGAGATTGTTGTCGTCTGGATGGGCCGTGAGGGATTTCTGGTCCTCGGGCAGCACGTGGACGAAGGGGCGCTCGCGGCCGGCGATGAACTTCACGGTCTGGTTGAGCACGGATGCCAGCACCGCCGTCTCGATGATGATACCCGCGTCCTGGAAGAAGACGCTCCGAGGCGCTCCGCTCCCCTGAGACAGCGCGTACTGCGCGCCCAGCACGCTCACGGGCAGCAGCCCGAAGTCCACCACGTTGCTCCAGGTGTCCGCGCGCTTGCGCTGGGCCTCCGTGGTGCCGGCCAGCCCTCGCCCCCACCTGTCCAGGCGGTTGAGCGAGTCCGTTCCATCCGCGTTCCGGTCGCACCAGCGGCACTTCTCCGGGGCCAGTTGCTCCTTGAAGAGGCTCTCGCTGCCTATCCAGAGCACCGCGCCCACACCGGTGATGACTCCGTCCCGGGTCCAGTCGAACCGGAGGTTCCGGACGACAGGAGCCCCCTCGGCAGCCGGGAGGGCTTCCGGGGGAACGGGAGATGCAGCGAGCAGGGTGGCGACCGCCAGGACACAGGGGGTGGGCAGCACGGAAGGAAGCATAAGCGGCGGCACCTCGGACGTTCTACACTCCACCCACGGAATGTCTCGTCCCGGCCGCACCCTCCAGGTCTTCCCTGATGCAGCTCGTCGCCAGCAAGTGCTGCGCGCCGCACGGGAAAAGCGCGGCCTCGTGCTGGGAACGGGTTGGCTCACGTGGGACGAATTCGTCAACGCGTTGGGTGGAGCAGGCGAGCTCAATCGACGCCCCTGTTCGGCCCCGACCTCCCGCGTCCTGATCAGCTCGCTGGCGCAGGCTTTGGGAGAGACGCCCTTCGGGGACTTCATCCACGAGCCCGCCTTCGCCCGTGCCGCGCTGGAGCTGGTGCTCGACATGAAGGCCGGGCGGCTCACGCCGCGTGAGTTGCAGGATGCCGCGGAGTCGCTCCCTCCGGACCGGAGAATCCGGGCGCGGCTGCTCGCGCGCCTGTTCGACGCGTATGAGCGCCGCATGGCCGAGCTGGGGCTGGCGGACCGGGAGGATGTGCTGCGGGGCTCTCGCGAGGCGCTCGGGCGTGGGCAGTGGCCGGCGGCCTGGGAGGACGTGGAGTCCATCGTCATTCACGGGGTGTACGACGTGCGCCCCTCGGGCCTGGGGCTCTTGCTGGCGCTGGCCCTGGTGTGTGAGGCCCGGCGGGTGTCGCTGCGGATGGAGACGCCCGTGGGAGGCTCTCCGGTGGCGGATGCGGCGCTGACGGCGCTCTTCCGCGCTTTCGAGAACCGCGGCGACACCGTGGGGCACGTGGACCTGTTCAAGGCGGACCTCACGTTCGAGAACCGCCCGCTGGCCGAGCTGGGCCGGCACCTCTTCTCGCCGCAGGTGAAGCGGGGGGCGCAGGCGGCCACGGTCGCGGGCACGCTGAGGATGTGGAGCGTGGGCACGGCTCAGGATGAGGCCCGGCAGCTGGCTCGGGATGTGCGTCGGCTCGTGTCGGAAGGGGTGGCTCCGGAGCGCATCGCCGTGGCGTGGCGGGAGCCGGGGCCGGAGGCGCGGTGGCTGGCGGGGACGCTCGAGGAGCTGGGCGTGCCGGTGCGCCTGCCGTGGGGCGAGCCGCTCGCGCTCACGGGCCCGGTCCGGCTGGCGTTGGAGCTGCCGTTGCTCGCGGAGGACTCCTTCCCGGCCGCGCGCGTGGCGGAGCTCGTCGCCAGCCGCTATGCGCCCTCGCTGTCTCGCGCGGCTCCGGATGCTCCCGCGACGCTGTTCACTCTGGCCGCCATCCGGGATGATCGGCTCGGGGCTCAGAAGGGGCGCGGCGCGTATGACGTGCGGCTGGAGGCCCTGGCACGGCGGATGGTGTTGGCCCAGGACCCGGACGCCCATGCGGCGCGGGTGCTGCGCGAGCGGTGCATGCGGCTGATGGAGTGGTGTCGCCGCATCCCCGAGTCGGGCAGTGCGTTGGAGTTGCTCGGCGCGTGGTGGCGCGTGGTGCAGCAGCTCGGGTTGCAGGACTCGGAAGGGCCGCTGGAGCCTCGGGAAGAGGGCTCGCTCGGGGGGCATGGGCTGGAGGCTCGGGCTCGGGACGATGCCGCGCGCCAGGCCTTGCGGCTCCGCGTGGGCGAGCTGGAGCGGGCGCTGAAGAAGGTGGGTGGGGGTCCGAAGCTGCCGCGGCGCGTCTTCGGGCGCTGGCTGGCGGATGCGGTGCGGGACACGTACCTGCCCGCCCGTGGGCCGGAGTCGGGCGCCGTGGAGGTGTTGGATGTCCGCGAGCTGCCGGGACGGACGTTCGGTTACCTCTTCCTCGCGGGGATGACGGAGGGCCGCTTCCCGGGCCACGAGGAGCCTCACCCGCTGCTCGGAGATGCGGACCGCGCCGAGCTCAACAAGCGGCTGGGGCGAGAAGCCTTCCGGCTCACGGGCGGCGAGTTCGATGACCGGGCTGCGTGGCGGCTCACGGAGGATCGGCTGCTCTTCGCGAGCGCGCTGGTGGCGGCGGAGAAGCGGGTGAGCCTGTCGTACGCGGTGGCGGGAGTGGGAGGGCAGGAGCAGGTGCCGTCCGCGTTCCTGGAAGAGGTGCGGCGGCTGACGGGCATGACGTGGGAGGCGCGCTCGATGATGGCGGTGCCTCCGCTGGACGACGTGCTCACGGAGGCGGAGCTGCGTCAGCGCGTGGCGCTGGAGACGATGGCCCCTGCGCGGCTGCGTGTCACCGAGCCGGACGTGGCAGCACCGATCCTGCGGCGGCGCTTCGAGGACGAGACCTGGTTCTCCGCCGCGAAGGAGCTGGCGCATGTGGAGTACGAGCGCCTGCACTTCTTCAGCAATCCTTCGTCCCGGGTGGGCCCGTATACAGGCGAGGTGGATGGCCCGGGGCTTCGCGAGGCGCTGAGAGAGACGTTCCGCTTCGACAGCGCGAAGCCGCTGTCGGCCTCGGCGCTGGCGCGCTTCGGGAACTGTGGCTTCCAGGGCTTCCTGGCCTACGGGTTGAAGGTGGCCGAGCCCGAGTCCCCGGGGGAGGAGTTCGACGCGCGTGGGCGCGGGACGTTCTGGCACCGGGTGGTGGAGGATGTCTTCAAGCAGCTCAAGGAGAAGGGGCTGCTGGGCAAGGGGTTGGAGGAGATCCCCGAAGAGTTGCTGACCAAGGCGCTGGAGAAGGCGGTGCGCTACTTCGAGGAGCGCTTCCATGTGGGGCACCCGGTGCTGTGGCAGCTGGCGGCGGAGCGGGCGAAGGCCATGGTGCGGCGCATCCTGGCGGACGAGCGGCGTGGGCTCCCCTTCGATCTCTACATGCCCGAGCAGTTCGAGCTGAAGTTCGGTCCGGACGCGTCTGAGGATCCGTGGCAGGACGTGTCCCTCTTCTCGGGCGACGATGCCATCCACTTCGAGGGGAAGATCGACCGGCTGGACAAGGGCGCGGGGGACGTGGGCGTCATCGACTACAAGTCGGGGCGGCTGGACAAGCGAGCGCTGAAGGAGCGGCTGTTGTCCTCGGACTTCCAGCTGCCGCTCTACCTGTATGCGGCGCGAGCGAGCGGACACCGTGAGGCGCGGAACGCGGCATGGTTTTCGCTGCGCACGGGGACGACGATCAGCCTGACGGAGGTTCTGTCGGAGGCCGAGATCGAGGCGATGCTGTCCACGGATCCGACGGTGCGCGCGAAGCTGGCGGAGGAGGGAGGGCTCAACCTGGCGAACGCGGTGGAGGGGCTGGTGCGCTCCACGCGTGAGGGCCAGTTCGGGATGCGGCCGAAGGACTGTGGCGGGTGTGGCTATCGCGCGGTGTGCCGCATCTCGGAGCGGAGGGTGGTGGAGGAGAGCGCATGACGGCGGTGTCGCCCCTGGCGCTGGAGCGCAACCTCGCGCTCATGGCGGGCGCCGGAGCGGGCAAGACGTACAGCCTGGTGACGATGGTGCTGCACCTGTTCGCGGGCGCTCGGGAGGCGGGCCCGGCGGTGAAGCCCTCGCGGCTGTGCATGCTGACGTTCACGGACAAGGCCGCCGCGGAGATGCGCTCGCGCACCCGGGGGCGCCTGGATGCGTTGGCGCAGGGCGAGGCCCAGGAACCAGAGCTGCGTGCCTCGCTGGAGCGGCTGGGGCGTCCGTTTCCCTCGCAGGATGCATGGCGCGCATTGCGTGAGGATCTGGGGTCGGCCACGGTGGGCACGTTCCACTCGCTCTGCGGGCAGTTGTTGCGCCGTGCTCCTCCGGGGTTGGGCATCGATCCGGCCTTCGAGGTGCTTGATGAGCTGGAGGCGCTTGGGCTGGTGCTGGACGTGTGTGAGCGCGTGGTGCTGGATGCACTGGAAGCAGAGGATGCGCGCGTCCGGGAGCTGTGTCAGGAGCTGACGTTCTCGGGCACGGGGTTCTCCGATGGCCTGGTGGCGTCGCTGCGGCAGGTCTACGGCAAGATGCGCGAGGAGGGCCTGCGTTCGGTGTCCGCGGCGCTCTCGAATCCGGACGAGGCCCGTGCGGAGCTGGAAGTCCTCATCCAGGAAGGATTGCGGCACTGCGCTTCGGCCAGAGAGCTGGACGCCAAAGGCGAGTGGAGCCGCCTGACGTCCATGTGTGAGCGGGCGTTGAAGGGGATGACTCCGGAGAACCTCTTCGAGGCGGAGCATCTCCCATCGCTCAAGGCCGCGTTCCTGGCGGACGGCCGCAACTTCGCGAGGCTGAGCAAGGGGGCGGCAGGTCCCATCCGCTCGCTGTACTGGCTGGTCTTCGGCAAGAGCGACGGCTCGGTGCTGAGGCTGGAGGATGGCTACGCCGCGTGGCGGACCGCTCCCTTCGAGGCCTCCTTCCGCGAGCTGCTCGGTCGTGTGGAGACGCGTCACGAAGCCGAGTTCCTCCGCCGCAACGTCTTCGACTTCACGGCGCTGCTGGTGAAGGCGCGGGATCTGCTGCGTGACCACCCGGCCTTCCGGCGGCAGATCCAGGAGCGCATGGGCGCGCTGCTGGTAGATGAGTTCCAGGACACCAACCGCCTGCAGCTCGAGTTGGTGCTGCTGCTGTCCGAGCGACGCGAAGGTGGCCCCAGGACGGTGGCGCCGGACGACGAACTCCGGGCCGTGCTCCCGCTGGAGCCCGCGTTCCTCTGCGCGGTGGGAGACCGGAAGCAGTCCATCTATGAGTTCCGTGGCGCGGATGTCTCCGTCTTCACGCACCTGGCGAGCAAGATTGAGTCCGAGGGCGGAGTGAAGGACTTCCTCCGGAACAACCGTCGCTCGGTGCCTGCGCTGCTGGACTTCTTCAACCGGGCCTTCGCGGGAGTTCTGGTAGCGAGCAGCCCACCTCGTCCGTACGAGGTGGAGTATGTCCCGGCGGAGGACGACCTCTCACCGGTGCGGCACTCGCTCGCGGTGGAGCCTGCGGTAGAGCGGTTGGCTCTCGGCGAGCCTGAGTCCACTGCGGACGCACGTAATAAGGATGCGGAGGCAGTGGCTCGGCGGCTGAGGGTGATGCTCGCGCCGGGAGCGGCTCCCAGCGTGATGGACGAGGACGGTCAGCGCCTGCGGCCCGTGCGAGGCGGGGAGGTGGCCATCCTCCTGCGAACCTTCACGCACCTCGAGGTGTACCGGCAGGCGCTCATCCGTCATGGAGTCCCCCACCGGGTGCTGCGCGGGCGCGGCTTCTACGGGGCTCAAGAGGTGCTCGATCTGGCCTCGTTGCTCTCGCTGCTCTCGGACTCCGATGATTCGCTGGCGTTGACGGCCGTGCTGCGCTCGCCGCTCGTGGGCCTGTCGGATGCATCGCTCTTCCGGCTGGCCCGCCAGGATGAGAAGCACGGGCTGACGCTGGAGAGCGTGGTGAAGCAGGACCTGGCGGCCGACGAACTTCCGCTGCGGGAACGGGTACGGCTCGAACGTTTCCTCGCGGCGCTGCCTTCGTTGCGGCGTGAGCGGGATCGGCTGGGTGTGCGTGCCTTGCTCCAGGTGGCGCTGGAGGTGACGGGCTATCGCGAGGCCATGGCGGGCTCTCCCTACGCGGAGCAGGCCAGCGCCAACATCGACAAGCTGCTGGCGCTCGCGGGCCGGCGGGACGAGCGCGGCACGGGCGGATGCACGGCCTTCGCTCGGGAGCTGCGGATGCTGGCCGACTCGGATCCCACCGAGGCCCAGGCGGACCTGCTGGACGCCGGAGATCCCCGAGCGGTGCAGATCCTCACCATCCACAGAGCCAAGGGACTCGAGTGGCCCGTGGTGGTGGTACCCGCGCTTGGAGGCAAGCGTCGCCCCACGAGTGCCCGGGCCCACTTCGAGCGCACGCACGGGCTCGCGCTGCGGCCCTGGCTCCCGGACCGGCTGGAGGACTTCCGCTCGCGGCGCTTCGAGCTCGTGAAGGAGGAGCTCAAGGCCCGGGAGTTCGCCGAGTACCGGCGCCTCCTCTATGTGGCGCTCACCCGTGCTCGGGACAGATTGATCCTCTCTGGCTCGGCGGAGCGCGGAGCGTCGGACTCCTGGTGGCACATGCTCGACGAGCGCCTCGGCGAGGATGCGGCGCTCCGGGAGCAGGTCCAGGACGTGGACGTGGACGCGTTCCCTCCGCCAGCGGATCCTCAGCCACCGAGCGAAGAGGAACTGCAGGAAGCGGAGGCGCGCGTGGAGGCCGCCGTGCAGCGCGTGCGAGGTGCGGACGCCCTCCCCGAGCCGGAGGAAGTCGTGGCCTCGGCTGCGGCGCTCCAGGACTTCATGGCGTGTCCGCGGCGCTATCGTTACCTGCACCAGCTCGGGCTGTGCGGCCCTCGGCCGTGGGAGCTGCCATCCCGGACCATGCCGCCGTGGGTGGAGCTCGAGTCCTGGCTGGAGACTCGGAGTCCCGTGCAGCTCGTCCCGTTCCTGCTCCGGGACGTGGACCTGAAGGTGGTCGAGTCCCCAGCACCCGAGCGCCGTGCCCACGTGGAGAAGCTGCTTCGAGGCCTGGGGCGGCTGCCCGATGAAGAAGGCATGGAGGATGCGCTGGGCATGGTGGAGCGCTTCCTGTCGTCCGCGTTCGCCCGGAAGCTGGCCACGAGTCCGGCCTCGAGCCTCCACCGGGCGCTGTCCTTCCTGTTGGACCTGCCCTCGGGAGCAGGGCGAGGTCGGACAACGATCAGTGGCGAGCTGGATCTCTTATGGGAGACGCCCGAGGGTGAGGCCTGGGTGGTGGCCTGGCGGCCGGGGCGACGCCATCCGCTGGGAGTCGCGGCTTCCGCGCACGAATTGGTGGCCCAGGGGCTCGCGGCGAAGCGCCTGGTACGAGAAGGCGCGACCGTTCGGGTAGGCGTTGTCTTCCTGGGTGAGCCCACCCCGGAGCCGGAGTTCCTCACCGTTCCAGGAGGACTGGAAGAGCCCGCCGGGCGGCTGGAAGAGGCCGTGAGGGCTCTGGCGCAAGGGGATTTGCGCAGGGTGTGGCCCGGGCGTGAGAGGGCGACCTGCCAGGCCCTGCAGTGTGGCTTCGCGGAACACTGTCACCCCTCCCCCGGCGCGTGCTAAGGCGAGCCCCATGCCGAACGTCGTCGTGGTGGGAGCGCAGTGGGGTGATGAGGGCAAGGGCAAGGTCGTGGACCTGCTCACCGAGCATGCCCAGGTCGTGGTCCGTTTTCAGGGTGGCAACAATGCGGGCCACACCCTGGTGGTGGGAGGACAGAAGACCGTCCTGCACCTGATCCCCTCGGGGATCCTCCATCCGGGGAAGACCTGCGTCATTGGCAATGGCGTGGTGGTGGATCCGTCGGTGCTCGTGGGCGAGATCGATGCGCTGAAATCGCGGGGCTTTCTCAAGGATGACTCGCACCTGCTCATCTCGGACAACGCGCACGTCATCTTCCCGTGGCACAAGCTGCTGGACACCTTCCGCGAGAAGGCGCGTGGAGGCAGTGCCATCGGCACGACGGGCCGGGGCATCGGCCCTGCGTACGAGGACAAGGTGGCGCGCCGGGGCATCCGCGTGAGGGATCTGTTGCAGCCCGATCGCCTGCGCAAGCGCATCGACGAGCGGCTGCCCGTGGCGCTCGAGGAGCTGCGCGAGCTGTGCCGGTTGGCCAACGAGCCCGTGCCCGCGCTGGAGGCCGCGAAGCTCGCCTCCGACTACGCCGCGCTGGGCGATCGCCTGCGGCCCCACGTGGGGGACGCATCGCTGTTCCTGGCCGGGCAGGTGGCTCGGGGTGCGCGCATCCTCTTCGAGGGCGCTCAGGGCACGCTGCTGGACGTGGATCACGGCACCTATCCGTACGTCACCAGCTCCAACTGCGTAGCGGGCAACGCGGCGGTGGGCTCGGGGCTGGGGCCGACGACGATCGACAAGGTGATGGGCATCAGCAAGGCCTACACCACGCGCGTGGGCGGAGGCCCGTTCCCCACCGAGCTGACCGATGCGCTGGGAGATCAGCTGCGCAAGGTGGGGGATGAGTACGGTGCCACCACCGGCCGCCCGCGGCGCTGTGGCTGGCTGGACGGCGTGGTGCTGCGCTACGCGGTGCGCGTCAACGGCTTGAGCAGCCTGGCGCTGACGAAGATGGACGTGCTGTCGGGGATCAAGTCACTCCAGCTCTGCAATGCCTACGAGCTGGACGGGCAGCGCATCACCGAGCTCCCGGGCGACTACGAGGACCTGGGGCGCGTCAAGCCCGTCTACGAGACGCTCCCGGGCTGGGATGAGAAGCTGGCCGGGGTGCGGACCTTCGACGAGCTGCCCGAGAACGCGAAGCGTTACGTGCGTCGGGTGGAGGAGATCAGCGGAGTGCCGGTGACGTGCATCTCCGTGGGCGCGGACCGGGGCGAGACGGTCCTGCTGCAGAACCCCTTCCGCGGCTGAGTCGCGGGAACCCCAGGAGCCGCCATGGTGGTGCATTCCATCCTCATCGGTCTCACGGCTGCGCTCCTGGGCGCGGCGACGCCTTCTGCTCCCGCCCAGGCAGCCTTCGAGCGCGGGGAGAAGGCGCTGGCGGCGAACAAGCTGGACGACGCGGCCGCGGCCTACCGCAAGGCGCTCGAGGCCACGCCGAACTGGGCCCCGGCGCTCAACGGCCTGGGCAGTGTCCTCTCCAAGCGGGGCCAGTCGTTCGAGGCCATGGCGCTCTTCAAGTCCGCCACCGAGGCGGATCCGGAGCTCAAGACGGCCTGGTTCAACCTCGGCTACGCCGCGCGCAAGGCCGGGGACTTCGCCGCCGCGGCGCGGGCCTACGAGCGCTACACCCAGCTCGATCCGAATGATCCGGATGGCTTCTACGGGCTCGGGGAGAGCCTCCGGCAGCTCGGCCAGGGCGACAAGGCCATCACCGCTTACGAGGCCTATATCTCCAAGGAGAAGCGCCCCAGCGAACAGAAGTGGGTGGCCCAGGCCCGCGAGCAGGTGAAGGCTCTGCGTGGCCCGGTCGCTGCTCCAGCCGCGCCTGCGACTCCAGCGGCCACCACCGCCGCGCCTGCTCCCACGGCCCCGGCACTTGCCGCAGCGTTCGCTCCTGTGCCCTCCTCGGTGGGAACGCTGCCTCCGGGCGGCACGCCCAACACGAACCTCTCCATCACCCGGGTCCGCGACGGAGACGCGCTGATGAAGGAGCGCCGGTACCGCGAAGCGACCTTCGCCTACCTGGACGCGACCCACGCGGATCCGGCCAACGTGGAGGCGCTCTTCAAGCTGGGCAACGCGCTGGCGGTGCTGGGCTACTACTCGCAGGCCGTGGAGCGCTGGAACCGGGTGGCGCAATTGACGCAGGATGTCACGATCCGCCAGAGCGCGCTGGACAACGTGGCCAAGGCCCAGACGCGCATCGCGCAGCAGGGGGGCTCTCCCCAGGCTCAGGGGGTGGCGCCGGGCTTCGGGCCGGTGGCGGATACCATGCGCGCCCAGGCCCGCCGCGCCTACGAGCAGGGCGTGCAGCGCATCCAGGCGCGGGACTACACGGGCGCGCTGCAGAGCCTCACCCAGACCATCCAGCTCGAGCCGACCCTCTCGGTGGCCTACACCGCTCGGGGCAGTGCCTACATCGGCCTGCGGCGCTATGCCGAGGCGGCGCTGGACTACGACTACGCGCTGCGTCTGGCGCCGGATGCGGCGTCACCGCTGTACGGGCTGGGGGAGTCCTATCGGATGCTCGGCCGCAACGCCGAGGCGCGTTCCTTCTACGAGCGCTACGCCAACTCCACGGCGAAGGACGTGCGGTCGGAACTGCAGGCCGAGGCCCGGCAGAACGCTGCCCGCCTGCGGTGAATATGCAGGCCATATTCCCGGAGGATGGCTGGCAGATGTCACACCCTCGCCTTAGCTTGTCGATATGGACGGGCGAAATTCCGAAGCAGGCGGCCGGCAGATCTTTCGTCCTCGGCGAGTTCTCGCGGCGTTGATGGCTGCTGCGGGAGTGCTCTGGGTGACAGTCCTGGGGTATCTGCTGAGCTTCGATGATGTGCCGCTGAAGACGTTCCTGGCGGTGATCTTCTTCGTCGTCTTCTTCGGTGTATCGCTGGTGTATTACGCCCGCACGCGGATCGTGGTGGACGCGCGAGGCATCACGTATCGCGGCATGGTGCGCACGCGGCACTACGCGTTCCAAGACATCCGCAAGGTGGATGTGATGCCGGGCCCCGTGACCGTGTACGCCATTCGAGACACGGGAGGCGGGTTCGTTCACTTCACCAGCTTCTTCCAGCATCACCGGCGGTTGGCAGCGCTGCTCGTGGAGCGTGCGGGGCTCAGGCCTCTGTCGTTGTGAGGCTTCAGCTCAGCAGGGAGTAGAGGACGAGGACGCCCACGAGGGCCATCGTCACCCCGAGTCCGATGAACCACCCGACGCTCCGGGATTTTTCCGGGGCTGGTTCCGCCAGCGAGGGCGGAGGATCGCTCCGAGCGGGTTCCTCCACAGGCGCTTGGAAGCGCAGGAGCGTCTGCCCCAACTCGATGACATCTCCATCCGCGAGCGCTGCGGTGCTTCGCAGGCGGCGGCCATTGAGGAAGACGCCATTGGGGCTGTCCAGGTCCATGAGCGTGAACGTGGAGCCCTCGCGAAGGATGCGTGCGTGGGAGCGAGACACGGCGCGGTCTCGCACGCGAAGGTCCACGTGGGTTCCGCGGCCGATGTCCGTCCTGGCCTCGGCCAGGGGGAAGGTGCGGCCCACGTCCAGACCGGTGAGCCAGGTCAGGGTGGCGGCTCGAGAGGGAAGCTCGTCCGCTCCCTCGGTGAGCAGGTGCTTGAGCATGGCCCTGGTGCCTACGCTGCGGCCCTCTGCCTGGGCAGCCTGGAGGACCTTGAGGCTCATCTCCTCGGGCAGGCCCACGACTTCCCCCGGTAGCACCAGCCGAGGCACTCGTGGTGGAACCTTCACGTCATTCACGGTGAAGGTCTGCGCCGCCTCCACGGTCAGGCGAGGGCCTTCGATGCGCAGGGTCAGGAAGCCGGGAGGGAGGGCCTCCAGCCTCACGTGATCGTCGGAGCCACCCCCGAGCAGGTGCTGGCCTTCCGAAAGTTCGAACGGCGTGATTGTCCCCAGGTGCGCGAATTCGAAGTGCATGGGTGGGCACAGAGCAACCTCGGTGCCAGAGGCCACCCCAGCGCTTTTCCGAGGGGAGAGGACCTTCCAATGCCTGGATGGGGGGGATCGGAGCGTCCACGCCGCTGGACGGTCAGTCTCCATTCCGAGACTTTGCCAGGAGACCTCCCTAGGATTCGCGGCGCCGATGCGCTCCCTTCGCCTGTCCCTCGTTCCTTTGCTGACGCTGACCCTGCTCTTCGGAGCCTGCCGGGACGAACAGGCGGGTCCGCGTCCACGAACCCAGAACTTCCCCACGCTCGAGCCCACGCAGCTGCGCACCCTGGACGCCGCGCCGGCGGATCTCACGTTCCGCAGCGGGGCCACGCTGGGGGGCGGAGCGGTGATCTACCTGGGCTCTCGAGTCATTCCCGCGCAGGCCGCTCCGGGCCAGGCGGTGACGCTGGCGCACTACTTCCAGGCGGTGCGGCCGCCACCGCAGGGCTTCGGCTTCTTCGTGCACGTCATCGACCCGAACAGCGGGCAGATACTCATGAACGCGGACCATGAGTTCCAGAATGGCGTGGCTCCACTCGCGATCTGGCCGGTGGGCAAGGTTATCGAGGACACACACAGCATTCCGATGCCCCAGGTTGCCGCACGGGTGGTGCTCGGCTTCTGGCGGGGAGACGAGCGGCTCCCGGTGGACGACCCGCGTGCGCAGGACGGCTCGAATCGGGTGCTGGGCCCGGTGCTCGGCTCGGAGCCCGAGCTGCCCGAGTACAAGGCCCACCGCGCGAAGAAGCCGCCGGTGATCGACGGATCGCTCGACGACGAGGCCTGGAAGGAGGCCACCTCGGTGGTGCTGCATGGCAGCTTCGACGGTCGCCCCGTGGCGCTGCGCACCGAGGCACGCCTGGCGTACGACGACACGAACCTCTACGTCTCCTTCGACGCGGCGGACCCGGACATCTGGGGCACGCTGCTCAAGCGGGACGATCCCATCTACAACGAGGAGGTGGTGGAGGTGTTCCTCGACGCCAACGCGGATGGGAGGACGTACAACGAACTCCAGGTGTCTCCGCACAACGTCATCTTCGACGCGTACTTCCCGGCGAGGCGCCAGGGCATGGACACGGGCTGGGATTCGGGGATGAAGACGGCGGTGAAGGTGTTCGGAACGCTCGACAATCCGTCGGATCAGGACGAGCGCTGGACGGTGGAGATGCAGATCCCGTTCGCGAAGCTGGCGGAGGTGCCGAACGTGCCGCCGAAGCAGGGCGATCGCTGGCGCTTCAACATGTACCGGTTGGAGCACCTCAACCGGAAGCAGATCGAGGGCCAGTCCTTCTCACCGGTGTTCGTCGGAGACTTCCACGCGCTGCCGCGCTTCGGCTGGCTCACCTTCGACTGAGGCCTGGGCGAGCCGGGGCCGCTACGCGTGCGGAGTGATCTCCCAGGGAGCGTCCGCGACGGAGCGCTCGGCGGGATCGCCGAGAAAGCGGAGGAACCCGCGAGCCTCGAGGGTATCGACAAGCTCCTCGGCTTCCAGTTCGGAGAAACCCTTCAGCTCCACGAGCATGTCGCGGAACAGCGATTTGCCACGCAGGTAGCCCACGGGCTCCCCATGGCTGAGGGCTGTCTTCAGGTCCGTCGTGAGCTGCCTCAAGTCGAGATCGTCCGAGATCATCCCTTCAATGTTGGGCATGGTGGGCGACAGGGGCAACTGTGGGCTCGGAAGGCGGCTCCTCGCGCGGCAGATGGCCGTGCAGACGGACATCGCGGCCATCGCTCTCGAGGGTAACTGCTCCGTCGAAATCTGTACGGAAGCACTCGGTGCCGAGCGCGCGGTAGCGCTCGACGATCTCCGGGTGAGGGAACCCGAACCGGTTGCGGCGTCCCACGCAGAAGACGACATAGCGGGGTCGGGCGCGAGCCAGGAACGGCTCGGTGGACGACGTGCGAGAGCCGTGATGGGGTGCTTTCATCACCGTCACGGGGCCCACGCGATCGAGCAGCATCTCCTCGCCGGCCTCCTCCACATCTCCAGTGAGCAGCACGGTGACGTCGCCGTGCCGCACGAGCACCACGGTGCTGCGATCATTCACGCCCTCGAGCAGCTCGCGATCCTCGGGAAGGGGAGGTGCCAGCACCTCCAGTGTGGCCTCGCCGAGGGTGAACGAGGGCCAGCCGACCTGGACCTCCTCGACCCTGGCGCCCGCCGCGGCGGCGATGAGCTGGCGGGACAGGGCTCCATCCGTGCTGCCCGCGGGCAACCAGAGCCGGTCCGTCGGCACCTGGCCCAGAGTGGAGACCATCCCGAGCGCATGGTCCGGATGGGGATGGGAAAGGATGGCGAGATCCAACCGGTCGATGTGCTCATGGCCGAGGAAGGGGAGGACGAAGCGGGTGCCGGTATCTCCGCCGCCGGGAACCCCGCCACCGTCCACGAGGGCGTGGTGTCCCCGTGAGCTGAGGACCACGGAGTCTCCCTGGCCCACGGAGAGGAAGGTGATGCGCAGCGGAGCCTGGGGCGCGAGCACCGGAGCGAGGAGGGCCACAACCAAGGCCACGGGAGCGAGCAATCCACCGAGGCGCCACCGTCCAACGCCGAGCGCCCAGGTCGCGAGCCCGATGGCATACAGCACCGTCAGTCCCGCACTGAAGGTCGGCAGCTTCACCGTGGCGAGAGGTACGGCGGCGAAGAAGCGGGTGAGGACGAGCAGCAATTCGGAGACCCAGGCACCGCCCCACAGCACCGGAGTGGCCAGCATCGGAGAGACCGTGAAGATCGCCGCACCGCCTGCCGCGAAGCCTGTGAGCAGTCCGCACAGAGGCATGCAGACGATGTTGGAGACGAGGCCCGCGATGCTCGCACGCCCGAAGGCGCTGGCGACGAGGGGAACGCTGGCCACCGTGGCGGCAAGGCTCGCGCAGAAGGTCTCCAGGATCGTCTCCCGGGTCTTGCCGATCCAGCGCTTCAGCCTCCGCTCCTCCTTCGGATCCGGCGGAGCCACCGGGATGGCCCCACGCAGCGCGGGAGTGAGCAGCAACAGGCTCAGCACGGCGAGGAAGGACAGTTGCAGCGACAGGTCCACGACGCTGGACGGAGTCCAGATGACGAGCACCAGCGCGGCGGTGGACAGGCTGTTGAGCCCATCGGCTCGCCGCCACAGCGCGAGCCCCAGTAGCACCACCGTGGCCATCACCGCCGAGCGCACTGCCGGAGGCTGGTTGCCCGTGAAGACCACATAGGCCCAGACAAAGGGGACGGAAGCGGGAGCCGCGAACCTGCGAGCCTCCATGCCACGGAATCGCCCACCCGCGCGGACGAGCACCCGCCGCAGCAGCGCCAGCGTCATCAGCGCGAGCGCCGCCACATGCAACCCGCTCACGCTCAGAACATGGGCCAGCCCGCTGCGGGAGAACGCCTCCTCCAGCGAATCATCGAGCGCCGCGCGCTGCCCGGCGGCGAGCGTGAGGAAGAACGCCGCGGCATCCTCCGAGGGTGCCACCCGCCGCACCGACGTAGAGAGTCCCTCCTGGGTCCGCGCGATGTACCGCTGCAACCCGGAAGCGGGGGACAGCACGAGAATCCGCCCGCCCACGGCACTGCCGCTGAACGCGAAGGCCTGCCGCTTGCGAACAGCGGTGAAGTTCTTCTCACCCGGGTTGCTGGGAGGCTCCAGGGGTTGGATCCGCGCCTCCACCCGGACACGTTGTCCTGGCAGCAGCGGGGGAGCGGACCCATGAAGATACAGGCTGGCGCGGAACCGGGCCGGCGCAGTGGATGCGGTCTCCACCCCCGCACGCGCCACGGCGAGCTGCACGCGCGTGGAATCCTCGAAATGATCCACTCTCTCGATTTCGCCTTCGATCACGGCGGATCCACCGCGGATCAACTCCGGAGGAATCTCCACGCGCGCCTCGATCCCAGCGAGCCCCGCCCCCGCAAGACCCAGCGAGAGCAACAGCGCGAGGTGAGCACCAGGCAGGCGAGCAAGCGCCAGTACGGCTGCACTCAGGACAGCCGCGCTGATCAGGAATTTCCCGCTGAGAGGGCTCGTTCCCTCGGCGTGAGCGGCTGCGCCCAACATCACGCCTAATGCAGGAAAGAAGAGAGGGCGCGCTCCAAGGTCGCGCCATAGATATCTGTCCAACCCCAACCCCGCCCGTCCTATCGCCGACGTGCCACCCACAGAGGAGGGAGGCACACACGAAATCCGACACGGTAGTTTGACGGTTCAGAGGCGGTCAAGGTCTCCCGAGCAGAAATGTTGCCGGGAGGTGTGGTTTGTGGTAGTAGTGCCGTGCTTCCGTAGGCCGGAGCCGGATCATTCAAGGAGGCGGTAACGAGTGCAGACCAGCTTCAAGACTGGTGACAAGGCGGTTTACCCGGGGCAGGGCGTGGGCGAGGTGATGGGCATCGAGCACACCGAGGTTGCCGGGCAGCGCCAGTCGTTCTACGTGCTGCGCATCCTGGAGAACGGGATGCGGATCATGATCCCGATCAACAAGGTGGGATCGGTCGGCCTCCGCGAGATCATCAGTGAGGAGGACGTCAAGCAGGTCTACTCTATCCTCAAGGAGAAGGACATCTCGGTCGATTCCACGACGTGGAACCGCCGCTATCGGGAGTACATGGAGAAGATCAAGACGGGTTCCGTCTTCGAGATCGCCGAAGTGCTCCGCGACCTCTACCTCCTGAAGGGCGACAAGGATCTCTCGTTCGGTGAGCGCAAGATGCTGGATACGGCGCGCTCGCTGCTGATCAAGGAGCTGTCGCTGGCCAAGGACTGCTCCGAGGAAGAGATCGAGTCGGACCTGAAGAAGATCTTCAACATCGCCGCCTAGCACTCGCTGCGCCCCTGGCGCATGCTCAGCCCCGGGCTCCCTTGAGGAACCCGGGGCTTTTTCATGTCCGAAGAGCAGTTCGTACGGGAGGAGCGGGAGCGGCGGATTGCCGAGCTGGAGACGCGCCAGGCCCGGCGGCCTCGCAGCCCGCTGCGGGCGCCGGTGTCGCTGGTGGCCATCGGCGTGGCGGCGGCGCTGTTCGCGATGCAATGGCGTGAGGTTCGGTACTTCTTCTCGCCTCGGATGCCGCTGTCGTTGGGCGCGGAGGGGGACTACCGCTACGAGGAGCTGGTCTCCAGCCGCTATGTCCAGTTGCACGGCGTTCCCACGACCCAGGGCGCGTATGAGCGGGAGGGGGACTCGGTCTACGTCCTGGTGGGGTTGAGGGAGTCGCCCTTCGTGGTGCGCCGGCCGGCACTGCCCGGCGAGGAGTGGCCACCGGGACGCAAGTCTCCTCCTCCGCCCAACCAGCGGCCCTTCGCGGTGCGAGGGCAACTGCTGGCCGAGGAGGATGCCTCTCGCTACCGAGATGCGTTCGCGCTCCTGCGCTCGAAGGGAGAGGTGCAGCCGCTGAAGGGCCGGCTGTGGATCGTCATCGAGGGCCAGCGGCCGGGAGAGGACTTCGGGCGGCTGGCTGTGGCGCTGTTCCTGGTGTTCATCATCGCGATGAACGCCTGGTTCCTGCTGCGAGGGCTGCGCGGAGGTCCCTCTCGCTCCGAGGGCTGAGGACACAGGCTCTCAGCGCTCGGGGTGGTAATGGGAGGCTCAGGCCTTGGTCAGGGTGGCCTTGTGGGCCGTGAGGAATTCGCGCACCGTCTGAGGCGTGCGTCCCGAGAGGCGCTTCACTGTGTCCGTCACGGTGGCCAGATCGCCCTTCTCGATGGCCACATCGAAGGAGGCGTAGAGCTCCGCCGCGACCTTCGGCAGACCATGCTCCTGCATGCCGCGGATCAGGGCTTCGGCAGGCACGGAGACGTGGACGATCTTGCGGCCCACCACCTCGCTGACGATCGCGGCGACCTGATCGCTGGTCAAGGACTCGGGCCCGGTCACATCGAGCGTGTTTCGTCCCGAGGACGCCTCGGCCAGCGCGGCGGTGGCGGCCTGCGCGCAGTCCTCACGCGTGACGAAGGCCGTCGCGCCCTTTCCGCGCGCATCGATGATCTGCCCCGAGGCGATGGCTCCCGGAAGGGTGTGCAACATCAGGTCGGTGTAGAGGTTGTTGCGCAGGAAGGTGTAGTCGAGCCCCGAGGCCTGGATCGCCTCCTCCGTCTGACGGTGATCCGGGGCGATGGTGACGGGCGAGTTGGGGCCCGGGTTGGGGAGCGACGTGTAGACGATGTGCCGGACGCCCGCGGCCTTCAGAGCGCGGATGGCGGTCTGGTGCTGGGCCAACCGGCGACCGGGGCGGTCCAAGGCATCCGTGCTGATGAGCAGCGCTCGCCCGGCTCCTCGGAATGCCTGGGCCAGACCCGCCTCATCCTCGAAGTCCGCGCGGCGGACCTCGACGCCTCGCGCGGCAAATTCCTTCAGGGAGTCCGGATTGCGCGTCGTGGCGATGATCGGGCCCGCTCCGCGAGCGAGCAGAAGTTCGAGAACGCGGCGTCCGAGCTGACCCGACGCGCCAGTAACGAGGAGAGGTGTGGTCGACATGTGCGGCTCCTGAGTGGATGACGGGTGAAATCTGCTCCGGTGCCGCCCTTGAAACAATGCTCGGAATCGAGCATCTGTGGTGCGCCATGGCAACAATCGATCTGAACCTGATGCATTCCTTCGTCGCAGTGCATGACACCGGCAGCTTCTCCCGCGCCGCCGAGCGGCTGGGCGTGCCGCGCTCCACGGTGAGCCGGGCCGTGGCCACGCTCGAGGAGTCGCTCGGGGTGCTCCTCTTCCACCGCACGACGCGGAAGGTGTCGACCACCACGGCCGGTGCATCGCTGTACGATCGGGTGGCGCCGTCGGTGAACTCGCTGATGGCCTCCCTGGCCGAGCTGCCGGAGCGCGAGGAGGAGCCCTCCGGTACGTTGCGAGTCACCTCCACCGTGGACCTCGGCGTGACGGTGTTGGCGGAGGCGGTGAAGCGCTTCACGGTCCGCTACCCGAAGACCCAGGTGGAGGTACTCCTCTCCAATACGCTCGTGGACCTCGTCCGGGACGGGGTCGATCTGGCGCTGCGCATCTCACTGAGGCCCTTGCGGGACTCGACCTTGGTGGCGCGGAAGGTGGGGTCCATCGCCATCCAGCTCTATGCCTCACCGGCATACCTCGCGCGCAAGGGGACACCGCGCACGCCCGAGGAGCTCCAGAGCCATGACTGGATAGGGTTCCGTGGAGCGCCTCAAGTGCTGCAAGCGAAGCCGGGCTCGCTGGGGGACCTGGGCGCTCATGCCCGCGTCACGTGCGATGACATGTCCTTCGCACGTGAGGTAGTGAAGGCCGGCGCGGGCATCGGCATGCTCCCTTCCTTCTCGGCGGACGCGGAGGTGGCGGCCGGAGCGCTGGTGCGCGTGATGCCTCGCTGGGCGTCCTCCACCGGCGCTGTGTACCTGGTGCACCCCGGGCGCAAGCACCTGCCACCCAAGGTGACGGCCTTCAGCGAGCTGGTTCACGAACTGCTGCGGCAGCGGCCCCTCGCGCCGACTGACAAGGCAGGACGCTGAGCCGGAGCTACTTCTTGCCGTTCAATCGCTGGAGTTCCGCCTTGGCCCCAGCGTTGGACGGGTCGTATTCGAGCGCTGCCTCGAAGGCGTCGCGGGCCGCGTCCCGGGCTCCGGCCTTCAGCTGCTTCTGGCCTGCCTGGGTGTAGAGCTTGCCGAGCCGCTGCCGCAGGGTACGTCCCTGCACGCTCCAGCCCTGGGACAATCCCTGATCCACCGTCAGCGCTTCGGTGAAGTTCCGGATCGCGGTGCCGGTGTCCTGCGCCTTGGCTGCCTGCTCACCGGCGGCCTGGGCACTTTGGAACTGGGCAATCTTCGTCGCGAGCGGCTCGATCTGCCCGGCGCGAGCCAGGCTCAGCGCTCCCGCCACATCGCCCTTCTCGTAGCGGGCGAGGATCTCATCGCTATTCGCGTTGGCCGCCGTGGCCTGGCGTGTGGAGCCCTTGGCGCTCGATCGGGAGGACTCCCTGCGGGATGCGGAGGACTTCGAGCCGAGAGAAGAGGCTCGTGGGCCGGAACCCTTGGTTCCCGAGCCAGCCTGCGTCTCGGAGGAGGGCTCGATCGGTTTGGCGGCGCGCTCGGACCCGGCTTCTTCCGAGGTCGTCTTCTCCTCCGCCGTGGCGGGAGGAGGCGGGACGTAGGCTTCCTCCGCCTTCCGGGACTGCGCGTCCGTGGCGGGTGGGGCGCTTTCGGAACCCGGCTTCGCGGACGCCGGAGCAGGGGAGGCCGAACCGGAGAACTTCAGGAGCGCCAGGATCAGCAGGGCCGCCACCGCCGAGCCCACCGCCCCCGCGATGAGGGCCACGCGGGTAACGCTCGAACCCTTGCGGACGGGCGCCTGGCCCGGTGCGGAGACCAGGGGAATCTTGTCCGAACTCACTCCCGAGCCCCGCAGCTTCAACACCGCGTTGCCCAGCGCCAGCTCGTCGCCGACCTTGATCTCGTGATCCGAGTTCACCTTCACCCGGTTGACGAACGTGCCGTTCTGGCTGCCTAGGTCCCTCAGGATGAAGCGCTCGCTCTGGCGCATCAGCTGCGCGTGGCGGCGGCTGATGGACGGGTGCTGCAGCCTCAAGTCGCACGCGGACGCCCGGCCAATCACCAGCGGGCCCTGCTTCACCGGAATCAGCTGCCCGGCGCCCGGGCCCTTCTCCACGTACAGGAAGACCAGCGTGTGGCCCGGATCCGAGTACTCGTTCGTATCGAACCGCGTGGCCAACTCGCGATCCTTGGTGCCTTCGCGAGGGCCTCGCGTGCCTCGCACGGAGCGGCGCGTGCCCGCCGGAAACTGGGGCACTCGCTGGGGACGCGGATCATCCTCCTGCAGCGGTGCCACCTCGTCGTCATCGAAGGGAAGCTCCACGTCCTCCTTCTTGGACGCCGACGCAGCGGGGGGGCGAGGAGGCCGCGGGGGGCGCTTGGGGTTGGGGGGAGCCATTCCAGGGTCCATTCTCCCAGATTGGTGGCTGACTCTGCCACATTCAGCCGCCTAGAGTGTCGTCCGTCCGTTCATTGATGGGAGGAAGCCCTACCGTGGAGCAACCGGCGATCACGCTCTTCAACACCTTGACCATGCAGAAGGAACCGCTGGTCCCTCTCGAGCCGGGAGCCGTTCGCATCTACGTCTGTGGCCCTACCGTCTATAGCTACATTCATGTAGGCAATGCACGTACCTTTACCTCCTTCGATGTGGTGGTCCGGTACTTGAGGTACCGGGGCTACCGGGTGACGTACGTCCGCAACTACACGGATGTGGATGACAAGATCATCAAGGCGGCGCACGAGACGGGCGAGGAGCCGGTGGTGCTGGCAGCTCGCTTCGTGGAGGCGTTCCGGGAGGACGCGAAGGCGCTGCACATGAAGGAGCCGGATGTCTCGCCGAAGGTGAGCGATCACCTGGCGGAGATCATCCGCATCATCGAGAAGCTGGTGGAGAAGGGCGTGGCGTACGAGTCCCAAGGGGACGTGTACTTCGCGGTGAGCCGCTACCCGGACTACGCCAAGCTGTCCAAGCGCAACCTCGATGATTTGCGCGCGGGCGAGCGGGTGCAGCCGGGCGAGCAGAAGCGTGAGCCGCTGGACTTCGCGCTCTGGAAGGCGGCCAAGCCGGGCGAGCCCGCGTGGGACAGCCCGTGGGGCAAGGGGCGGCCGGGCTGGCACATCGAGTGCTCGGCGATGAGCGCGCGCTACCTGGGCGAATCGTTCGACATCCACGGCGGCGCGCTGGATCTGATCTTTCCGCACCACGAGAACGAGATCGCCCAGAGCGAGGCGGCCAGCGGCAAGCCGTTCTCGAAGTACTGGATGCACTGCGGCTTCCTGGACATGGAAGGCGCGAAGATGTCCAAGTCGCTGGGCAACGTGGTGCGGCTGCGCGATGCGCTGGCGAAGGTGGACGCGGAGGCGCTGCGCTTCTTCTTCCTGTCCACGCACTACCGGCACCCGCTGAACTTCTCGGACAAGGCGATCGCGGACTCCGAGCAGCGCATGGAGTACTTCTACGAGACGCTGCGCAAGGTGAACGAGCGCGTGGCGGGCAAGGACTTCGGGAAGGGTCCGCTGCACGGCGATCCGGAGAAGTACCTGCGCGACTTCGAAGGCGCGATGGACGACGACTTCAACTTCGCCGGAGCGCTCGGCGGGCTGTCGGGCCTGTTCACGCTGATGAACGAGCTGGTGGACAAGCCGCCGGTGAAGGACAAGCCGCTGGTGGGTCGCACGCTCCAGGCGCTGCTGGAGGTGGTGCGCAAGGTGTCCGGCGTGCTGGGGCTGTTCGAGGACGATCCGGGCCCGTGGCTGTTGCGCCGGAGAGAGCGAGCCGTGCGCGAGCGCGGCATCGACGTGGCGCAGGTGGAGCAGCTCATCGAGCAGCGCAACGAGGCGCGCAAGGCGAAGAACTTCGCCGAGGCGGACCGGCTGCGCACGGAGCTGAAGACCAAGGGCGTGGAGATCATGGACAACCCGGGAGGCACCACGTGGAAGGTGGCGCCCCCGGCGGCCGAGACGGCCTGAGACATCCGTCGGTGGCAGGCTTTCTCAGCGGTAGTTCGGGACGCCGCAGGCCCAATTCTCCCGATAGGCGGCGCCTTCGGGCACGGGCGGTGGCGGGGGCGTGGGCGCCTCGTCGAAGCCCGCCGTCATGCAGCGCGCCTCCGTCTGGTTGAGGGCCTGCGTCACCGCGTGCGAGTGCGTGGTGCGCCGCGCCACGCGAACGGAGCCATCGCGGAACTGCACTCCCACGATGCTGGCGTGCTTGCCAAAGGGCCGCGCGCCCTCGAGGGTCGCGTCCACATTGCTTGGATCCATGGGGGCTGGCTTGTACCCGTTCCAGTTGCTGCCCACCGACTCATAGGCCCACCACCAGGAGCCGTCCTCTCCATAGTGCGCGAAGGTGCTCTCCGGCAGCTTGTGCAACAAGGGCAGTGAGCCCCGGTAGGACTCGGGGACGAGCACCCAGCGGCGCACCGGCCTGCGGGCCTGCGCCGGGATGGCGAAGTCCCCACCGTTGGCGGCCCGCCACGTGTCCGCCGGTGGCTGACGGGAGCCGCAGCCGAAGTCCGTGTTCCACGCCCACTCCATCGCGTAGCAGAACGTCCGAGGCCCTTGGAAGATCGGCGAGGCCGTGTACGGGAACTTCATGATCTCGTAGGCGGCGCCATCCACGGGCGTGGTGTACTCGATGAGCAGCGCGTGGATGTCAGGCCGGAGGCTGACGTTGTCACACGTCAGGTAGCTGTTGTCGTTCAGATCCGCCACGGAGCGATCGAAACCGGTGTCCTGGTAGGACATGCCCGGAGCGTATCTCCACGAATTGGTTTGCCAGTCGATGCACGTCCCGCTGTCGTAGTCGTTGTACGTGGGGTTGTAGGTGCCTCCGCCGGTGCGCCGGAACATCTCCGTGCCTCCAGGTCCCGCGAGGAACGTCTCGTAGAAGCACGCGGGGCTCTGCATGTGGTGCGCCTGATTGTGCCCCTGGCCCACGATGAAGTTCGAGTAGTTGTGGTTGGCGGCCACTTGCCTGCCGAGCGCGGTGTTCGACAGCGCTGTCCCAGCGCAGGCGAAGCTCGTGGCGCTCAGCGCGCCCGCCAGGGATTGCAGGGGTGCGTCCACGCTCCGCTTGCAGTAGCCGCCGAACACATCCACCCTGAGCAACTGGCGCATCCCTTGGAATTTGGCCGTGCAGTGGATGGAGCCGGCCACTGGATCGTGGTTGAGGTAGTCTATCGGCCCCGAGTCGCAGTTGAGCCTGGAGTTGTTGTAGATGTTGACCTGGAAGCCCTGCGCGTTGGACCACGAGACGCCCGAGTATGTCTTCGACTCCTCTTGGTGCATGGGCGTGCCATAGAGGAAGGCCTCGCCCCCGTAGGCACGCACCAGCCCCTCGGCGGCAGGGGTGCCTCCGCTGCCGGAGTAGACCCGTGACAGCTTCTGGGCCCCACAGTTGTAGAGCTGGTACAGCTTCCAGAGCCGGAGCGTGTCCGTGAAGTGGTCCGTGGCCAGCTCGCCCACGAAGTTGCCGTAGCTCTGCCGCACGCCCAGGCCCAGCGTGCCCAGGGGGATGCCGTAGGGCATGCCCACCAGGTGCGGCTGTCCGCCCGCCGGCAACACCACGAGATCCGGCGAGCGGGCGCCCAGGTCGAACGTCCACGTGTCCGCCGGGAAACTCAGCATGTCGCCAGCGAAGTAGGGCCGCGGGCCGTTCGGGTTCAAGCACTGGTTGTTCAGGGGATCGCACCCCGGCTCCAGCCGCCCGACGATGCGCAGCGCCTGCGGAAGGTTCACCCACCCTTCGTTGTCCTTGAAGGGCCCCTCGGTGTGGTGGCTGAGCACCTCCATCAGGTAGTGCCCCGTGACGAGGAACCAGCGGCACTCGTTCACGGCGAAGAAGTACGTCATGTCGCCTTTCTTGAGGTTCGGATCGCCCAAAACCTTGGCCACCACTCCTTGCGCCGTGCAGGGCGGGAGGTTGTAACTGAAATTCGCGTTCCCGTCGGGCAGCTTCATCCGGCCGTCGTCGCTGCACGCTGTGCCCGCAACGATGGTCATGTTCCCCATCTGCAGGGGCGAGAAGCCGCAGGTGGTGCGGCAAGCCGTGTTGCACCCATCCGTCCAGCAGCCCGCCGGGCCACCACACTCCGGTCCTCCGCCGGAGCCGCCATCGCCCGTGCCACCCCCTCCGGAGCCGCCATCGCCCGGCGCGCCCGGACCGCCATCCCCCGGTCCGTTCGAGCCACCATCGCTGGGACCTCCCGTACCGCCATCCCCGCTACCCCCACCTACGAAGACGATGTCGCCCACGCCGTCGCCGCCGCACTCGGGCGAGCAGGCTGTCGCCATGCAGGTGAAGAAACCCTCCATGTCGATGCGTTCGTCCTCCCAGCCCGACACCCCTGGCGGCAACAGGCTTCCACACTGCTGGCCGAGACACTGGCCGCAGGTGCGCCCCGTCACCGCATGGCGCGGCGTCGGCGGCCACGTCAACGGGGTGCACTGCCCCGACGCGGTGCAAAGCTGTTCCACGGGAGGAGGCTGGTGGCACGAGGCGGTGCCTGTCCAACCCGGTGGGACGACATTCGAGGCGAAGTCACAGGCCTCGGCGCATTGCGAATCCCGGCACGAGAGCATCTGCTGGAACAGCGCGCTGTCGAGGCAACTCTGCTCGGGACTGGGGGGCGTGTTGTTCGTGAAGCATGCGTGGCAGAGTGGATCCGCGGCGCACGCGGTGGCCTCGTCGCAGCACGAGCTACCCAGGCACGTGGCGCACGTCTCCATATGGCTCTTCAGAGCCAGGCGCGAGCGGCAGATCGCCACGTCCCTGCATTCGTCGAGAGCGCAGGCTGCGTAGACTTCGAAGTCGTTGAGGTGGGCCCAGCCCCCGTTCCAGCGGGTGCCACGGAAGCGGACGTAGCGGGCGGAGGTGGGTGCGAAGGAGAGGGACTCGGGGGTGTAGCAGAGCTGGCCACCGGTGTTGCCATTGCAGCCGGCCTTGTTGCGGGTGGTGGTGACCAGGGGGGTCCACGTGGCGCCGTCCGTGCTGCCCTCGATGACGCTGTCCGCGCTGGTGCCGAAGTTGGGATCCCACCCCCAGGTGAGCACGACGCGGGCGATGGTTCGCGGTCGCTGCAGGTCCACCTGGAGCCAGGCGCCCGTGGACATGTTGGTCAGCCACTGAGTCCCCGTGTTGCCGTCCACGGCCATGGACGGCGTCGCGGTGCTCCAGTACCCGCTGGATGTCACCGTCGCGTCTCGCGCGAGATCCTTCGTCTCGCACAAGGCGGAGGAGGACGCCTGGAGTTCGGGGGAGTTCTGGCCCAGGGGTGGCGGCTCCTCCTCCATTCTCGCGCAGGCGGAAAGGGTGAACCCCACGAATGCAGACAGCCCCATGGCAACGAAGTGCTTCAACATGTTCGAACGGCTCCTCTCGGATGCCCGGCAACGGAAGTCGAGAGCGCCGCTTCGACCTCCGTGCCCCTCCGACAGGGCCTGGCTGAAAATGTCGCGCGCCCTGGGTGCCGAGAGGGCAGAGCGGGGTGTCGTGATACCACTGCTATGGTGCGACCACGAGTGTCCCGGGAGACGCTGGAGGGGTTCCCGCCTCGCATGCGTACGCCTTGTCCAGAAGCTCGACGACCTTGGGGGGGACTCTCGGCTGCCCATATCGGACAGGGGAGACAACCATGTCCAGGTTGACACGCACGAGCCTGTCTGGCCCCTCATGCGCTGAGTTCCACTGGTGGCACAAGAACCGCACGAAGTCCTCGCGCAGCTTCGAAGACTCGACGGCGTGGTAGCTCGTGATGTTCTTGGGGTTCCAGGTCGGATACCAATTCACCAACGTCAGGTATTGACGCCACCGGAAGCCACGAATAGACGCCACGAGATCTCCGGGCCGCTCAAAGGACAGCGCCTCTCCAGTGAAGACGTTGATCTTCCGGCCACTCGCCAGCTCCCCAGGAGCGACGTCCCAGCCATCGCTCGCCTCGAACACCTCGGGGTCCGAGAACATCCTGTAGATGTTCTTGATCTTCAGGAAGTTCATCGTCGAGTCGACCAGCACCGGCGGCGTTCGAGGAGAGGAGAAGTATCCGAAGTTGCCGATCTTGTAATAGTAGTGGGTCGCGTTCAGGGTCAGGACAACGCCGACCATCAGGTTGTTGATGTAGACGTGGGCACTCGTGGGCAGGAGCCTGGAATCGCTGGAGACCTCCGGTGTGGCTGCAGCCGTCCACGACACGCGTCGAGAGAGGCGAGGCAGCAGCCTTTCCCAGAACCAAGGGGGGAGCCAGCCGAGATAGGCCGTCGCAGCCAGGTATGGGAGCAGATGCAGATCCAAGCCGATCTGGAACCCAGCAAACATGACGCAACAGGCGGCAATGGCCGCCGTGCGAACAGCTCCGTTCTTCCAGGGGAGAAAGAAGAAGACCGGGAAGAAGGTCTCGATCCAAGGGACGGCATAGCTGATGGTCTTGAGCAGCCCGAGATACTCCAATGACCAATCGAGCCAACGGCTCGAGTACCGGACCGCGGACAGAACGCAGAAGAGGGCTGTTCCATCCAACCATCTGCCGCCCGCGGCGATCTTCGAGAGACCTGTCTTCGAGATGAAGATGGCGAACAGGAAGAAGAGCGCATAGGCGCTGAGCCCCCGGTACCGCGGGGCGGGGGCCGCCTCTCCTCGGGCTCGTCTTCGCCGGGCATCGATCGAGAAGCAGGCTCCCCAGGGCAGGAAGATGCCCGAGAGGAGCAACATCGTGAGGATGTAGTCGCCGGGATAGTCCCCGAAGAAGAAGCGGTTCTGCACGGACACGAAGAGCAACCAGCAGAGCGGCGCCGCCAGGCGCGTCATGAAGCCCAACGTGAGCATCAGCGCGAAGATGAAGAAGAGGGTCGTGAGGACCAGCTGATACCCGTAGCTCCCGCTCAGCGTGTGCAATGAGAACCACCCGAAGTGTTTCACGAGTGCGCGCGCCGTCTCGAGAGAGACGAGTCCCTGGTCCGTATAGTGCGCCTCCAGATCCCTCGCCCGGTAGATGATGTCGCCAAGCAACCCCACTCCCGTGAGGATGCGCATCAGGCCGAGGGATCTGAGATCCGCGGTGAAGACCTCGCGGACGGAGTCACGAAGGTTTGATGGCATGTGCAGACTCCGCGCCACTGCCCCGAGGCAGCGCGCTCTTTGCGACTCGGGCCGAGCGCAGCATGATGACTCCGACCCCCGCGAGCGTCAGCCCCGCGCCCAGGACGAACCTCATCTGAATGGGCTCATGGAGGATCAACGCCCCCGCCAAGGCGCTGAAGACAGGAATGGTGAGCGTGAAGGGAGACGTGATGCTCACCGGGTATCTGGCAATGAGGTGATACCAGATGGCATAGGCGAGAAGGCCAACGAACAAGACTTGATAGGCCAGCGAGGCCCACCCCACCGCGCTCATCGCCTGCAGTTTGTGAAGTTGCTCCTGCTCGACCAGCATCGAAATCACGGCCAGCTGGGGTGCCGTCAAGAGACTCATCCAAGCATTGACCGAGAACGGATCGATAGGACCTGGCTTCTGCATGTCCTTGAGGAGCAGGTAGCTCACCGCCCACGCCACGGCGGATAGAACGATGAGCAGCGCGTATCCCCAGTGCGCCGAGAGCCGCGGCTCTCCGAACAACGTCAGCGTCCCGAGAAAAGCGAGGCCTGCCCCCACGCACCACGGGAGACCCGGCCGCTCCCGAAGCACCAGGAAGGACAGGATGCCGGCCATGGGGACTTGCAACTGCACCAACACGGCTCCAGTCGCGGCATCGACTCGGGTCAGCCCCAGGTAGACCAGGCCAAAGTGCAACGTGCCCAGAACCCCGGACAATGCCAGCAATCGCGGGAGATGACGGCGCGACATCTTCGCGAAGGGTGCCGCCAGCGCTCCCACCAGCAGGAAGCGCAGGGAGAGCAAGGCAAATGGGGGCACCTCGTGAAGCCCCAGCTTCGCGAAGGCGTAGTTGCATCCCCAAATCATCATCACGAGGAGCGTGAGACCGAGATCCAGGAGTGACACGGGTCCCCTTACCTTGCCGGCTTGGACCGTTGTGTGCGGAGGCGCGCTTCCACAGTCTCTCCCCCCACGGACCAGCCCGACTCGGCCAGTTCGTGCAGGAGGATGCGCGTCTGCTCGGGTGATTTGCCAAGGCTCTTGGAGATGGCCTCGGTCACGGAACGGAAGAGTTCCTCCTTCTGGGAGGCATCGTCGATGGGAGGGGTGACATAGATGTGAACGATGGGCATGGAGTTCAGTCCTTGATACAGGTGAAGCACGTGCTGACACTCGTGACCTGCAGGCGTCCCTCGCTGATGAGCGTCTCTTGCATGAGTTGACGCACCGTTGCCGCGAGGGCTCCCTCCTCCGCTCCTGCGGCAACGGCATTCTTGAATCTCATGGTGTGGAGATAGTGATGGTGCAACACCTCCACGCTGGGGAAGCGCATGGTCCCGTCGTACCGATTCCGCTCGGCCACCCGGAGAGATCCCGTGAGATGGCCAGGAGCGTTCTCCTCGCAAAATCGATCCGTTCCCGTGGGAGCGAACAGCGCGCTCTTGAGGTCCCAGCCGAGCCGGAGCAGGGCTCGATCCTGCCAGTCAATGAGCTCGTGCAGCCAACGGAACGAAGGAACCATGCAGATGAGACGGCCTCCGGGCCTGAGAACCCGCGCCAGCTCTTCGACAGCCTTCGGAATGGACTCGACGTGATAGAGGACGTAGTTGCAGAGAACGACGTCGAAGGAGCCGGAAGGGTAAGGGAGCTCCTGCACGCTTCCGGTGAGGGCTTCGAGCGAGAGCTGCCGGGCCCGAGCCTCCGCTGAGACCGCGTCAACCATCGCTGGCGACAGGTCCACAGCCTTGAGAGTCGCTCCCTTCTTGGCTCGCTCCGCGACAGCGAGCGCGAATCGTCCCAGGCCACAGCCCGCATCCAGGAGAGAGATGGGCTCCTCCAGTGAGAGCCGGCTGACGACCCAGTCCACGACGCTCACCGGGTTCACCCGGTACAAATCCCACCCGGAAGAGCGGACCTTGTAGTCCTCGGTGGCCCCGTAGTTGTGCGTCAGCAGATGAGATTTGTCCGTATATGCGAGCGCTTGCGACGTCATGGACCTCGCCTCTTGGATTGCTCGTCGAGCGGCTTGAGAATCGCCATCATGTGTCCGTCCACGTGGATACCCTCACGGATGGCATTGCGCCGCTTGGTCCCCTCATGGACGAACCCCACCTTCTGGTAGAGATGCATGGCCGATGGATTGTCCACGTAGACCTCCAGCTCGATGCGCTGCAGGTCGAGGTATTGGAAGCCCACATGAATGGCCGTCTCGAGGAGCTTCCTGCCGATCCCCTGGCCGGCGGAGTTGTCATGAACCGCCATCACCAAGGACGCAATGCGGCGCCAGCGGCCCTGCCCCCAATCGAGAAACAGGTACCCCACCGAGCGATCGTCGTTGCGCGAGGCGGCGATGAACCAATGCCGGTTCTCCGCGGTCAGTGCGTGCTCGACGGCAAGCTCACTCGTGCAAGGCATTGCCGTCGTGCCCCAGATCACATTCGGGCTGGACATGATCTCATGGAGCGCGGGGACATCCGAGCGCTTCACCCCGCGGATGATGACCTCCGTGGTCCTCCGGGCGGCTCGCCTGGCCATCGCGCTCACCTGTACTCGCCAGAGAAGAGCCGGGCCTTGACCGCTGCGTAGTAGCGGATGGCCACGTCACAACGCGTCAATACCCCCCTGCAGACCTCCTCCATCAGCCTGGGGCTTCGCTGAATGAGCGGCAGCAGGACATGCTCCAGCCACTGGGCACCGTGGTTGTGATCGACCCCGACGTGCATGAACTGATAGTCGATCACCTCCGGCGGCACGCCGTGCCGGGTACAGCCGTCGACCATGGCTTGAAAGCGCTGGGACGCGGTGTGCTCGAGCACGCCGAGCGCGCCAAGGAGGCGCGGCGCATGACGCCGGCTCAGTCCGTACATGAGCAGTTGATTGGCGTTGGCATACATCTCGTAGAAGTCGATCAAGTTCGAATCAATCCCCTGGGCTTGGAGCTTCTCCCGCATCCAGGTGACCGACGTGTTGAACATCGTCGTGTGGACAAAGCGCTTGTTGCCGTGCCCCATCTCGTCCCAGTAGTTCTCGCCGATGATGAGCTTGACCTGACCCGATGTCCCGAGTTGAGCCAGAGCCATGAGGTCGTCGAACCGGCTATCCACCTTCTCCTCGACGACGATGAACATCGCAATCTCTGGCAGGCTGGCCTGGTGGGTCAGGTACTCCGAGAAGCCCGAGGTGGCCGCGGTGTGCCTCACCGCCTGGTCGAGGTACCACTCCTTGAACTGCGCGCTCGAGGAGGGCAGCTCGAGGTCAGCGGTGCGCGCATCGAGCAGCTCAATCCAGGACCGCTCGATCTCGTGAATCTCCTGCACCCGCTGCGGCGTGGGCACGGCGGAGAAGTGCTCGGGCTCGGCGAGCATCGAGGTGTAATGACGATGCAACCGCTGATGAAGCTCGAGGCTCTCGAGCGGGTCATGGTCAGCCTTGGCGACCGTTGCGCCTGCCAGGTCCGTCAGAGAGTCAGGGAGTGATGCCAGGCCACGCATTGTCACGAAGGGTCTCCTGTCGCCCGAATTGATGAGAAGTGAACCGCGGGCAAAGTACGCGTGAGCTTTTTTTGAGTCAACCAACCGCCTGGGAGATTCGTGACTGGTTTTGACGCTACCTTGTCGCACATGTGATGTATGGATTTCACATCACGATACACTGGTTCCTGTGTAATGCGTGTTGTGGTGTATTGATGTGATGTGTTGCGCGGCGTGTGTCGCGAATCGTGCTTGCTATTGCTTTGAACTCTCACCAATTCGCGCTACAAGCCTGAGGTCTTTGAGAAGGAGCCTCATGCACATCGAGATCGTGGGGGTGCCGGCGGATCTGGGTGCTGGAGAGCAAGGAGCCGCCCTGGGGCCCCAAAGCCTCCGAGAGGCCGGTCTCTTCTCCGCGCTCTTGATGGCAGGACATACCGTCGAGGATCTGGGGGATGTGCAGGTTCCCACGCGAGACTCTTGCCTGACCGGCGATCCCAGGTTGCGCTACCTCGAGCCGATCCGCGCCGTGGCGATGCGGGTCCGGGATGCAACGGCCGCCGTGGTAGCCAGGGGTCACTTCCCTCTGGTGATTGGCGGTGACCACAGTCTGTCATTGGGGTCGATCCGCGGGGCCGCCCAGAGGAAGCGCCTCGGCGTCATCTGGATTGATGCCCATGGAGACTTCAACACCCACGAGAGCACGCTGTCTGGAAACATCCACGGGATGCCGCTCGCGTCGCTCGTGGGGTTGGGAGAGACGAGCCTGATCAACCTGGGCAGCTCCAATCCCTCCTTGATCGATCCCTCTCACGTGGTGCTCTTCGGGGTTCGAGCGCTCGATCCCGGGGAGACGGAGTTGCTCGCCCACTCAGAGGTGACGGTACTCTCCATGGACGCGATACGTCAGCGGGGAGTCTCCTGGGCGATCACCCAGGCGATTCAGGTCGCCTCTCGCGATACGGATGGCATCTACGTCAGCATCGATCTCGACGGGATGGATCCCGAGTTCGCCCCGGGCGTCACCACACCGGTGAGCGGTGGACTCACTCGCGAAGACTCCCTGCTGGCGTGTTCATTGCTCGGTTCCTACGGAAGACTGGTGGGAATGGACCTCGTCGAACTCAACCCCACAACCGACGTTCACAGGCGCACCGCCACCCTCGCGGTGGAGCTGGCCCGCACCTTGTTGGGATCGAGCCTGGCGAGCGCTCGCGAGGACGGGCCCTTGAGCGCTACCAGTACTTCTCCATGATCTCCCGTGCCCACGCGGGCTCGCGCACCTCGCCGCGCGGCGCGAAGCCGCTCATCACCGGCTTGATGTCGAGCACCGGCGTGCCGTCGATGGCGTCGAGGCCTTTCACCTCCAGGACGCGGCCGTTCACGGCGACGACCTCGCAGACCGTGACGCCGATCCGGTTGGGCCGATTCTTGCCGCGCTGGGCGAAGATGCCGATCCTCGGCCAGGCCTTGTTGCCGCGCGGATGGCGGGCGCCGGTGACGATCTGGTCGTCGGTCACCTTGTCGAACACGTAGACGATCTCGGCGTGGCTGAAGGTGTCCAAGCCCATCAGCGCCTCGTCGTCGAAGCGCGCCGGGTCCAGGACGATCCTGGCGCGGCTCTCACCCCAGTCATCGTCCTCGGGGGCCGTGCGGCCGCCCTCGACCCGCCCGATGGGCGTCATGGTGATCGTCATTCGGTCCTCCCCGGCCTTCTACCCGTTGTCGCTGGGGTGCGACTTTACATGGGGTTCCATGGATTGACTCATACGCCAGGACTGCACTTTGGAACATTGACGAGTTGATTGCCTGGGCCACACTCCGCTGCCCACTCACTCAACGGAGAGACCCTGATGACCGAGCGCATTCTCATGGCGGTACTGGCTGCGTCCTTGTCCATGTCGATGTCGGGCTGTAGTTCGGCGGATGCCGCGGAGCCGTCGACCCTCACCACGATCGCGGATGCCCGCAGCGGAATTGCCACGCCGATCGATGTGGGGCCAACGGGGGACTCGCCGGGGGATATGTTCGTGTTCGACCAGCCGCTGCTGAACGAGGCCAAGGAGAACATCGGCTCCAACAGTGGCTTTTGCGTGCGGACGCTGCCCGGCCAGTTCAGCGAATGCCAGTGGACGCTGACGATGGCCGACGGGAGCATCACCGTCGCGGGACGCGAGGCAGAGACCGGCACCTCGATGATCCCCGTCATCGGGGGCACCGGTGCCTACGTGGGGGTGAGCGGCGTGATGGTCAGCACTCCCAATGGGGACCGGACGTACACCCAGGTGCTCACGCTGATGAAGGCGAAGCCGTAATCGCGGTGCTCGAGCCCAGGGGGAGCGTCAGGCACTGGAAGAAGCCATCTCGCCCGTCGAGGCCTCGCTCGAGGCCGGGCCCGCGCAGGGCAGCTCCACCGTGAAGGATGTTCCCTCGCCCACCCGGGTCTCCACGTGGATCGTGCCCCCAAGCCGGGTGACGATCTCGTGGACGATGTGAAGCCCCAGCCCCAGCCCGCCGTACTTTCGGGCCGACACTCCCCGCTTGAGCCGCTCGAAGATGGTGGGGAGCTGATCGGGCTCGATGCCGATGCCGTGATCCCGGACGACGAGCCGCACGTGATCGCCCACCCGCTCGGCGCTGATGTGGATGGGCTTGCCTGCGCCGAACTTGCTGGCATTCGAGAGCAGGTGGGTCACCACCTGCTCCAGGCGTGAGCGATCCCACCGCCCTCTCACTGCTCCCTCGAAGTGGGTCTGCAAGGGGCACTCCATCCGAGCCAGGACGCTGTCCTGTTGCTCGGCCACCTCCTGGATCACCTCCGTCAGGTCGACGCTCTCCAGGTGGAGTTCCAGCTTCCCCTCCTGGATCCGCGAGATGTCGAAGAGCTCGGAGTTCAACGTCGCCAGCCGCTTGGCTTGCTGGTCGATGATCCGCAGCGAGCGCGCCATCGCCGGGGTCGGCGAGCCCGGGGTGGAGCGATGCAGCCCCTGCACCGCCAGCCGCAGCGAGGTGAGCGGTGTGTTGAGCTCGTGCGAGGCGACGCTCAGGAACTCCTCCCGCAAGCGGATGGCGTCCTGAGACTCCTCGAACAGGCGGGCATTATCGATGCAGACGGCCGCCCGGCGCGCCAGCTCCATCGCCAGGTCGAGCTCCGCCTCCCCGTACCGCCGGCCGGGCGTGGCCAAGGCGAAGGTGATGGCTCCGATCGTCTTCCCGCGTGCCTTCAGCGGCACGTGCATGGCTGTCTGAACCTCGATCTCACGCAGCAACTGGACGTACCGGTCGTCGAAGCCTTGCTGCTGGATGCTGGCGTTGGAGACCTCGGTACGGATGAAGGGCTCTCCCGTTCGCAGCGCTCGGGCGAGCAGCTCCGGCGCCTCCCACGTCGGGGGGTACTCCTTCGCGAGCTGGCGCAGGAGCTTCTCCTTGTCGGGATCCAGGTGGGCTGCGGCCAGTGCGCGGAGCTGCTCCCCCTTTTCCACCACCGTGATCACGCACCAGTCGGCGAGGAGGGGCACCACCATGCGTGTCACCCTCGCCAGGGTCGTCTCCGGGTCCAGCGACTCGGAGAGCGCCAGGCCCGAGTCGGCGAGGAAGCGAACGCTCTGCTCGGCTCTGCGCCGCTCCTGGACCTCGACGTTGAGCCGCTCGAAGAGGCGGCTGTTGTCCAGGGAGATGGCGATCTGCGAGGAGAGCATCCGCAAGACACCGACTCGCTCGGGCGTGAACGCGCGGGTGGTGAGATCGTTCTCCAGATACAGCACGCCAATCGTCGCGGCGGTCCGCTGGAGGGGCACGATCAGGACGGACTTCACGGCGCGCCGAACCACATAAGGATCCGCGATGAACCTTCCCTGGTGGGCCGCGTCCGCCAGGACACTGGTCTCTCCCGTCGAGTAGGCGTGCTCGATCGCCGTGCGCGGAAGCTGGTCCGACTCCTCCACGGGAGTGATCTCCAACACCACGGGCTCCGGCAGGATCGCGGAGGCTCGCACCACGAGCATGCCCTTCTCCTCCAGGATGAGCGCTCCCCGGGTCGCGCCCGCGACCTCGAGGCACACCCCCATGAGCTTCTCGAGCAGGCGGCTCAGCACCACCTCGCTGGAGAGCGTTGCCGAGGCCTTCAGGATACCGTGCAGATCGAGTGACGCGCGAGGCGTGGCACTGGCCGTGGAGGCGAGGGGCGCCGCACCCCAGGCCAATCCCTCCGCTGGCTCGAGATCCGGAAACTCCTCCTCCAGCATCGAGACCTTGGCCCGCGCTCCCCACCGGAGGTAGCCGTCCATGGCGGCCCTCAGGTGGAGGTGGGCGAACCGCTTCCGGTGGAGCGCGCGGTAGAAGCGGCCCGCCAGCTCATGCGCCAGCGCCTCCTCTGGGAGGAAGCCCTCGGCGTGTGCTCCATCAATGGCCTGATCGTAGAGCTCCATGGCCTCTTGGAGGCGCCCAGCACGACGCGCGATCTCCGCCTCGACGAGGCAGTGCTTGTGCCGGAAGTTCTCCGGGCAGGCGCGAGCCCAGATGCTCAGCTGACGCTGATTGGCCGCGAGCAGCTCCAACTCCTCGGTTCGCTCCACGCCGTCGCGATCGCAGCGGGCCAGCAGAACCAGGGAGGTGAAGAAGTTCTGCTGGGCCCAGAAGAAGAACCCCAGCAGATGGCGGGAGTCGCTGGCGACCTGGCGGGATACGCGCAGGGCTTCTTCGAGCTCCCCTAGAAGGTAGGAGACCTGGAGGCGCAACACCGCGTAGCAGGCGAAGTTCACCCTGGGCCTTCGGGGCGCGGCGGCGAACACCTTCTCGTCGAAGGTGTCGTCGTCGAAGCGGGCCCGCTCCCGCGTCTGCTCCTGGAGGCACCGGATGGCCTGTCGGTAGACGATGATCGCGTCCCTCACCGGATGCCGGCCCAACTTCCGCATGAAGGCCAGGGCCGAGTCGATCTCGTCCAGAACCCGGGGCAGCTCGGTGCCCATGGCGAACGCGGTCATGATCACGAAGAGGAAGCCGAAGCCTACGAGCGGCAGCTCGCCGGCGGCGATCTCGATGGCGACACTGTGGCGGACCAGCGGCATGCTCGTTCGGAGGGGCGCCTTCCAGTGGTTCAGCTCGATTCCCAGCATCGTGAGAGAGAGGTGCTGCTGGTGGAGATCGCCCAGCCTTCGAGCCAACTCGGTGCCCATGCGTCCGAAGGCGTAGGCCTCTTCGTACTCCTGCCGCATGCTCGCCAGGAAGACGCCGTAGGTCGTGTAGAGCATGGGAGTGCAGACCGAGTGGCCGTACTTCAGCGAGAGGTTCAGCCCGGAGCAGACGACGAAGGACAGGAGCTCCGGATCGGCGGCCATGGCCACCGGAATGATGTCCGAGAAGAAGCGCACACAGGCGAGGGGCTCCGGCTCCCGAATCAGCGGCGCGTTCAGGAGCTCTTCCATCGAACGGCCCCGCCGGTTCTTCTCGATCTCCGCGAGGACGGCGGAGAGGGCCTGGCTCAGATCCCGCTCTGGGAGATCCATGCCGAACAGCCGTAGCCCCTCGCGGCACAGGCGGAGCGCCTCGGCGTAGTCCGTTCTGGCGAAGCAGGCCCTCATCTGGATGGAGTAGACCTCCGCCTTCTCCAAGCGTGAGCAGGCATGCGCCAGGGCGGAGGCGGTCAGCTCCCGTGACAGCTCCGAATCTCCCTGGAGGTACGCACACTCCGCCGCTTCCTTGTGGAGCTGGAAGAGGAGTTCGCGGTGCTCCGGCCGCAGCGCTTCCGCAAGAAGCTCGATGGCTCGCAGCAGATAGACCTTCGCGGCTCCGATCGCCGCGGTCGCCTTGGCCTTCAAGCCCGCGTGGAAGTTGAGTTTGGACAGTTCGAGCCGCTCCGCGTCTCCCTGAATCAGGCTCACGCCCAGGTGAAACTGCTCCACCAGGGCGAAGAGCCGCTCACCAGCATCCTCTGGCGTGAGCTCCTGGAGCAGCCGCCTGCCCGCCGCGTAGTGGAGCCGCGCGCGCTCTGTCTCGGAGAGGAGCAGATAGGCGGCCTGGCGCACACGGTCATGCGCGAAGCGGTACGCGACCTCCCGCGCCTGGGAGCCCGGCCGCGACGTCCCTGGCTCGGGGATGAGCAGCCCTTCCTGGAGGATGCATCCGAGCGCCGCGGTCATGTCCTCGCGAGACTCCTCCACGAGCGCCGAGAGCAACCAGAGCTCCATCCGATCTCCCAGGCTCGCGGCGACCTTCAGGAGGCGCTGGGCCCGTTCGGGCAGCTGGCGGATGGCCGCCACCATCAGCTCGACCACGTTGTCGGTCACCTCGACCTGCTCGATGCGCGCGAGCTCCCAGCTCCACTCGCCCCGCTCCGCGTCGAAGCTCAGCAGCTTGGAGCCGTGGAGGAAGCGCAGGAAGCGCGTCATGAAGAAGGGATTGCCCGCGGTCTTGCGCAGCACGAGCTCGGCCAGGGGACGGACGCGCTCCCGTGTGCAGTGGAGCGCATCCGCGCAAAACTCGGAGACGGAGGGCAGCTCGAGCGGGAGTAGCGTGAGGGTCCGGACGGACATATTCCCAGCCTGCTCAATGGCCGCGAGAGTCTGGGCGAGGGGACTGTCCGCGCCCACCTCCTCGGACCGGTACGACCCTACGAGCAGGATGTGGCGGGAGTCCGGATCCGTGGCGAGGCTCTTGAGCAGCCGGAGGGACGCGGGATCGGCCCACTGGAGATCGTCCAGGAACAGGACGAGCAGGCGCTCGGGCGAGGCCAGGCTTTGGATGAAGGCCTGGAACACGAGGGGAACGCGGTTCTGCGCCTCGATGGCCCCGAGCGTCACGTGTGGAGGTTGCTCACCCAGGAACGCTCGCAGCTCCGGCAGGACCTGGATGATGAGCCCGGCGTTGGAGCCCAGCGCCGAGGATATCCGGTGCCGCGCGAGCTCCTGGCTCTCCGCCGGCTCCGACAGCAGGCCGCGCACCACTCCCCGAAACGCCTCCACGAAGGGTGCATACGGCGCGTTGCGCTGGAGCTGGTTGAACTTCCCGAAGTGCAAGCGATCCTGTGGCCCGACGTGCCGGCGCAGCGCATGGGCGAGGGTCGACTTCCCCGCCCCAGCAGGCCCGGCGAGCATCGCCAGCTCACTGGCGCCTCCACGCACCCGCTCCAGGGCCCGGCGCAGGGCGGTCAGCTCGGCCTCACGGCCATAGAGGCGGTCCGGGAAGGAGAGCTGTCGGGACAGATCCACTCGCCCCAGCTCGAACGAGTCCAGGACTCCCGATGTCTGTCGCTGCCGGGCTTCCTCGAGGTCCGCCAGCAGGGACTCGGCGCTCTGATAGCGCTCCGCGGGCATCTTCGCGAGCAGCTTGAGCACCAGCTCCGAGAGGATCTGTGGCACCGCCGGGCTCGCATGGTCCGGAGGGACGGGGGGCTTCGCCAGGTGCGCATGGACGAGCTCGCCCGGATCCGAAGAGACGAATGGCGGCGCACCGGTGAGCAGCTGATAGAGCGTTGCTCCGAGCGAGTAGAGGTCGGCACGGTGATCAATGGGGTGGTTCGTCCTGCCCGTCAGCTCGGGAGCGATGTAAGCCAGGTTCCACTGAAATTCCTCCCAGATTGCTCTCTGCTCCGACGCGCACGAGAGCCAGGTGGAGAGGTCGAAGTCGACCAGCGTCAGGCGCGAGCCCTCGGAAGCCAGGACGAAGTTGCTCGGGCTCAGGTCCCGGTGGAGGAGGTGGCGCTGGTGCAGGTCCACCAGGATCCGCGTCATCTGGAGCGCCAGCTCCAGGAAGCTGTCGGCGGGCACAGGGCGCCGGGCCTGCCATTCGGCGAGGTTTCTCGGGCCGGCGTCTTCGAGAGCGAGCACGGGCATCTTCGCCAGGTCCTCCTCCAGCGAGACGGGTCTGCTCACCCCGGGAACACCTTGCGCCTGGAGCTGCTGCAGCACCTGATGTTCATGGCGGAGCATCTCCGCGCTGCCCGCTGCGAGGGGTCCCGGCCGGACGCTCTTCAGCACTCGGGGAGCACCATCCGGTCCATGTTCCCGGTGCACGATGTAGCGGCGGCCTCGATGGATCACGTGAACACCGTCGAAGCCGGACCTCTGCTGCATGGCAGCCCCCATGACCAAGCGTCCACCGCCACGCGTGCGGGGTACAGGGAGCACGATTGCCTGGCTGGCCCAGGGACACTTCCGTCCTCCCATCCCTTTTGAATATGGGAATCGATCGACCCTTGAGGGGAGGGGACAGGAAGGTCGCTCCGCTGCTCTCACGCCCCTGGGAGGAAGAGCAGTTGAGCTCCTTCACCCACCCGGGCTGAGGCCGCCATGGTCCTCGCCCCCCGGCGTGGGCCGCACCGGTCCCGAACTGGTATGGCAAGCAGACCGGTTCGGACTGGCCGCGCCCGACAGGGCCTCCTTCATCGTCGGGAGGGTGAAGAAGAAGCAGCTCCCTCGTTCGGGGCTGCTCTGGACCCAGATGCGTCCGCCGTGGGCCTCGACGAACCCCCTCGCGATCGCCAGCCCCAGGCCGGCCCCTTTCTTCAGCCCACCCCGGCCCTGCCAGAAAGCCTCGAAGAGGTGGGGCTGGTCCTCCGCGGGAATCCCAGGCCCTGTATCGCTCACCGAGAACCTCAGCATGTCCTCCACCGGTTCGACTCGGAGGGTGATTCTTCCGCCCGCGGGCGTGAACTTGAGCGCGTTGCCCAGGAGGTTCGAGAGGATCTGGCACGTCCGATCGCGGTCGGCGAAGACGCGAGGGCAGTTCTCCGGGACGAGGATCGCGAGCTGGATGGACTTCGCCTCCGCGAGCCCGAGATGCAGGGCGACGACCTCCTCGATGACGGGGCCGATCGGCTCCGGCTTGCGCTCCACCAGGAGGCGGCCGGCCTCCATTCGAGTCACGTCGAGCAGATCCTGGATGAGCTGCGTCGCGCGATCGACCGCCCTGAGGATGGCATCGAAGTGACGTCGGTTGGCGGAGTCCTCCTCGGGCAGGCGCTTCATGAGGATTCCGGCACTCATGGTGACGACCTGCAAGGGGGTGCGGAGATCGTGGGCGACGATCCGGAGAACCTCGTCGCGGATGCGCTTGGCCTGTTCTGACTTCTTGTAGAGCCAGGCGTTGTCGAAGGCGAGAGCGGCTCGGCCGGCCAGCTCTTCGAGCAGCGCGAAGTCGCGGCCTTCGTAGTGGCGTCCCGGCTCGCAGGTCCCGATGCTGAGCGTGCCCACGACATGGCCACGAGCCGTGAGTGGCAGGACCACGCCCGAGCGCAGCTGAAGGCGTCGGAGCAGCTGCAGGTGTCGAGCGTCCGCCGCGGCGGCGGCGAGCGTCGCATCGGAGACCTCTGGGAGCAGCATGGGCTGGTTCGTTCGGAGCACCTCCGCCATGAGGGTGCCCGGGCTGGACGGGTCTGGGGGATAGTCGGCGAGGAGTTCGTGCAGAATCGTCTGCTTCTCGGGATCCTTGGCCACGCCTTCGAGTGACTGGAGCCGCCGTTCGTCATCGAGCAGCGCGACGATGCACCAGTCCGCCAGCGCTGGGACGATGAGTCGCGCCACGGTGGCGACCGTGGTCTGGGGATCGAGCGAATCCGCGAGCCGCGGCCCTGTCTCGGCGAGGAAACGCCAGGCCTGATCGAGCTGCTTCTGCTCGGAGATGTCCTGGATCTGCGAGATGAAGTAGAGCGGCTCACCGCGGGAGTCGCGCACCAGCGAAGCCGTCAGGAGGACGGGGACGATGTGGCCATCCTTGTGGAAGTAGCGCTTCTCCATCTGGTACGAGCTGATCTTGCCTTCGAGCAGCCGGCGCACGTTCTCGAGGTCTGGCTCCAGATCCTCGGGATGGGTGATGTCCTGGAACGTCTTGGCGAGGAGCTCCTCTTGAGGGTAGCCGACGATCCGGCAGAGCGAGTCGTTCACGTCCAGGAACTGGCCCTTGAGGTTGACCAGGGTCATCCCGATAGGTGCATCCTTGAATGCGGTGCGGAAGCGCTCCTCGCTGTCCCGGAGCGCCTCTTCCGCCTCCTGTCGCGGCGCGGCCGGTGGGGGGCGAGAGCCCGCGCTCCGCGAGAGCACGGCCAGCAGCCGGCCGAGCGCTCGCGCGAGCCGATGCCGAGAGACTCTGGGTGGTGACGTCATCATGGAGACAACGCGATGACCGTCGCCTGGATTCGCCGTGGACGTGGGGCAGCGTCCGTCCGAGCGCTTCTCTCGGAGCGCTTCTCTCCCGAGGGCTAGGCCACCGTGGCGCTGGGCGGCGGTTGCGGCTGGGCCTTGGGCTCCATCCGCATGCCGCCAATTGGAAGGTCACCTTCCCGTCCCGCTGGTAGCAGACATGGGGCACGCCATCCGTTGCGCAGGGAGACGACCACTTGTTCGCCGCCGGCCTTGCCTTCCGCTAAGGTAGACTCTGGCATTGGGACATTCGCTTCCCATGGCCAGAACGCAAGGAGGGTAAATGCATCGGCTGTTGAAGCCATTGATTGTCACTGCAGCTCTCGCGAACGCTTTCATCCTGGCTGGATGCGGGGGCGTGGGTCCGGAGAACGATCCCGCTGCTGCTCCAGAAGGGGAGACGATGCGAAGTGCCTTGGCCAACTGCGGCACCAGTACCTGTATCGGCACTCAGAACCTGTGCTGTGAGAACCTGTCGGGCGATTTCATCTGTACGGGTTCGTCCTATAGCTGTACCACGAACTCAGACTGCACCAACCACGTCCCCTCTTGGTTCTGCACCACGGCGCACTACTGCGTCCCCAGCAGCCAGTGGCGAGACTGCACGACTCCCTAGTTGGTCGCGAGAGTAAGGATGGAGAGCAACGCCTTGAGCAGTTGTCAGTTTGAGGCGTTGGCTCGTCAGACGAGCCGCGGTCACACTCTTCGGCCTACCCATTCACGGGCATGTGTCTGCGTAGGAGTGCTCACTTCGACCGGGGAGATCCGCGACACGACCCCAAGGGTGCTCGGGAGAGCAGCTCAGTACTGGCCACTCTCGTCGGTGTAGGCGCCCTCCGTGAACTTGCAGAGATAGGGGAGGACCATCGCATCACGGGACATCCCCACCACCAACACCAGCAGAACCGACGTGAACACCAGGCTCGCGATGGCGACACTCCTCTGGCCGCCAAACAACCGGGTGCCCAGCTTCTGGAACAGCACGGCCTGCAAGGTGAAGAGCGCGGCAGGTAGGATCAGCAGCACCAGCAGCATGGAGCGATCCAACGAGCACCTGGCCATCTCGTATGAGGCGAGGCTGAAAAGAGGCCCGCCGGCCGAGAGCGCAGCCAACAGCAGGACGAGAGCAGCACCGACGAGCAGGAAGAAGGCTCGACGGAACCACGACGGCTGGGGCTGACCCTCGACGGTCGAGCCTCGCACGTTCACGAGTACGACGCGGTTGAGGAACAGCGCACCCAAGGTCCAGACAACCAGGTCGAGCCATAGAGTCCGGGTGAAGACGAACAGACTCTTGTCCATCGAGTTGAAGCAGGCGAGCGCACACAGAGGCCACATGGCCGAGGCGCAGAGCAGGATGGGAGAGAGCGCGCGGAGACGCATCCTCCGAGAATAGCAGGCTCTGCGTGGCTGCCGCCTTGCATTGCAGCAACCCCCTTCCTTCGACGGGCAGAGGCTTACTTGCTGTCGAGCGAGAAGATGCCATCCCAGTCCTCCGGGGGAGGCCTCTGGATCAGAGCGTCGCACCGTGCGGCGAACCGCCGCGAGCACCCGTCCTCCGGGGAGTCAAGAAAGGCGGCGCGAGCCTCGACGAAGCGGCGAGCTCGGTAGAGCGCGAGGCCCTGCGCGAAGCGCTCCACATGCGCTGGGGGCGCCGTGCCTGCCACCCCGAGGAGCTCGAAGACCCGGACCGGCTGCTGCTTGCCCTTGACTCGCAGCCAGTCGAGCTCGCGCGCCACAATCCTGTCTCCGGCGGCAGAGACCGTGTCCTCGGCGACCAGGGTGCGGGTGCCGTAGGCCTTCGAGGCGCCCTCCAGGCGTGAGGCGAGGTTCACCGAATCTCCGATGACGGTGTAGTCCTGAGCCATGCGCGAGCCGATGTTGCCCGCAACGCCCTGGCCCGTGTTGATGCCGATACGGCAGGCGATTCGCGGCAGCCCCTGCGCCTCGAGACCGGGAGCGAGCCTCTCCACCAGCGCCACCAGATCAAGCGCGGCCAGGCACGCGCGCACCGCATGGTCCTCCTGAGGCAGCGGCGCGTTCCAGAAGCACATGATGGCGTCGCCGATGAATTTGTCGAGCGTCGCGCCGTGCCGGGTCAGCACCTCGGTGGCCTGCTCGAAGTAGGTGTTGAGCAGGCCCACCATCGCTTCCGGGCTGAGCTGCTCGCTCATGGAGGTGAAGCCCACCAGATCGCAGAAGAGCACCGTGAGCACCTTCCGTTCACCGCCTGGTGCGGCCTTCTCCGGATGCTTGATGAGTTCGTCCACCACCTGGGGCGCGAGGTAGCGCTTGAACAGGCCCTTGATCTGATCCCTCTGCCGCAGGCCGCTCACCATCTCGTTGAAGGACTGCGCCACCCGGCCCACCTCGTCCGCGCCGCGCACGGGGACCTCGACGGAGAGATCCCCCAGCCGGACCCGTCCCGCCGCGGCCTCGAGTTGGACGAGCGGCGAGGCCATGCTCCGGGCCATGAAGACCGCCACCGCCAGGGCGCTGAGCGCCACACCTACCGCCGTGGGTACGAGCCACCGCTGGAAGCGCTCGAGGACGGGGGTGATCTCCGCGTCGAAGTCGCGCAGGACGAACACCTGGCCGATGTGGGTTCCATCCACCCCGAGCAACTCGCCCGCGCGCGCCAGGTAGTGCGTGCCGCCGATGTCCAGGTCTCTGGCCCGCCCGGCCTGGAAGCCGCGCTCGTCCAAGCCGACCACCGTGGGCAGCCGGGTCGCCAGGGCCCCGTCCCCAGCGCGCAGGATGAAGCGGGCGCGGGTGTCCGTGGCCGGGCTCGGCGCGGCACGCGGCGCCGACGGCTCCTCGAGCAGGAGATCGCCAGCCCACTGCCCCGAGAGCACCACGCCCACCTTCTCCCGCCGGGAGCCGAAGGCGGGTTGCGCGTGGACCAGGAGCAGATCCCCGGGGCGGATCTGCTCCGGAGGCACGAAGGTGAAGGGCAGGCCGCGCAGCTGGCTAGCGGACCAGAGCGCGGAGGTGGGGCCTTGCCGCAGCGCCGTGTCGAGCAGGGGGAGGGAGACGGGGGCCTCTCCCCACTGCTCCGGCGAGGCCCGGGTGTAGACCAGGCGCCCGTGGGCGTTGAAGAAGGCCCAGAGCAACGGGCCGCCGCGGCTCCAGCCAAAGGCCTCGGTGTCCGCGGAGGCGATGACCTCGCGGGCGCTGAGGATGCCAGCGGTCTCCGAGCCCACCTCGCCCAGCCCGGCCTCGGCATCCGAGGAGTTCACCGAGAGGGACATCTCCTTGAAGGAGCGATCCAGCGTGCGTGCCTCCGCCACGTCGCGGATGCGCTCCTGGCTCGCCTGGGCCAGCCGCTGGAAGGACTCCAGGGTTCGCTCGAGATCGCTGGCGATCTTCTGCTTCGCCGCCGCCCTCACCGCCAGAGTGGTGAGCAGCAGCGCCGTGACGAGCGATGCGCCAGCGAGCGCCATGAAGGCGAGGATGAGCTTCCGGGCGAGCGACATCGGCGGCACGATAACCGCCCACGCGCTGGCCCGCGAGCCTAGTCGCCCTTTGTCCCAGCGTAGTCGGGCCGGGGGACGTAGGGCTTGCCGTGCTTGTCGAGGTGGGTGTCGCACTCTCGCGCCTCCTCGAGCTGCAGCGTCACGGTGCTGGTGCGGCCGGGCTCCACGTGGACCTCCCCGCGCGCGATGTCGCTCTTCTCGGTGCTCCGGTGCACGGCGAAGAGCGGGTAGCGTCCGGGGGGCACGTTCCGCAGCACGAAGCGCCCTTCCTTGTCCGTGAGGGCGAAGGCGCGGTTGGGCACCACCACCAGCGTCGCGACCATCGACTCATGGATGTCGCAGTAGATATCGATGATGCCCGTCTTGTTGAATGTCTCGACGTACTTCTCGCCGGGGCGGTTCTTGCCTGCGTCGAACTTGCGAGCGACCGAGCGCGAAAACACATTGTGGAGCACTCGATCCTGGTTTTCGAACTCCACCTTTTGTCCCGCGACAATGGGGAGCACCGAGGGGGTGAAGCTCTTGTCGCGTTGGCCCATGCGCGCCACCTCGGCGGGGGGGGGCTCCGTGTAGCCGGTGATGTACACCACCACGCCCGAGCGGTCCTCCTTCGGCCGCGACTTGCCGTCCGGACCCGCGATGGAGATGAGCACCTCACCCTGCACACTGCCTGGCTCCGCCCGGGCCAGCGGCGCGGCGAGCAGGAGCGTTGCGAGGAGGGACGTTAGAGCGCGACTGCCCATATGAGCCTCGGCATGAAGCGGGGAGTTTCGGGGTAGAGCGAAGTCAGCCCGACCAGCGTGCCGACAGTCACCCAGGTCCGTCCAAACGTCCAGGCTACGCTCGGGCCGATGAAGAGGTGCGGTTGCTGCTCCAGCCCTCCGAGGGCGAATTCTCCGAATGACTCGAGCGACACCTGGAGCTCGTCCGGAATCACGGGGTAGGCGAGCCCGGCGGAGCACATCCCGAGCACGCGGACCGGCCCCTCGTCGCCGCGCAGCGCGGGGATGCCCAGTTGCGCGCCCAGGTTGAGCACCGCGCGCAGCCCGCCTTCCCACTGGTACGAGCCGACGAGCTCCGCGTCCACCCGCGAGGGGTTCGCCGTGTGGATGGCCTGGTGCCAGGCCAGGCGGACGAGCGGCTGGAACGCTCGCTCGTCTCCGCGGGGGAAGAGTCGGTAGCGCAAGTCCGCCTCGAAGGAGTCGAGCGCGGTAAGGCTCTCCGTGGAACGCACCTGGAAGGGGAGCGCGAGCTCGAGCCGTTGGCTCAGCCCGAAGACGGGCGCCCACCAGACCCAGTACACCGAGGGCCGCTGAGGGAAGGCGGGCGCACGGCCCCTGGCCCATAGCCATTGCTCGAGCTCGAGATCCCCTTTGGGGGCGATCTCGGTGTCATACGCCCAAATGAAGGGGCGGCGTCCCGCTTCCACCGGACTGGCCCAGGCCAGAACCACGAGGTACGCGGTCATGGCCGCCCAACGGGCTGCGTGCATTCGAGCTCCTTGCCCCCACCCATCAGGGCGCCTGCCCCTGTGACTATCGCATAAGTCGTGCGTCTGCTCCTGCTCTCCGGCGCTCTCACCAGGACGCTCGTGCTCCCCCTTACTTCTCGGGTGAAGCTCGAGCCACGGGAACCACCCAGCGCAGTGGGGCAGCGAGCGTATGGAATTCGGTGAGCTGGACCCGCTCCGGGCCAACGCGGTGGCCATCGGGTGTCTTGAGCTCCAGGACGTGCTCTCCCAAGGGGAGCTCGATGAGCATCGGTGCGTGGCCTCGGCGCTGGCCGTCGATGATGACCTCCGCGCGCAGTGCCCCCTCTCCTCCCACCGTCAGTGCCCCCGAAGCTCCCCGCGCGGGGCTCGCCTGAGCACGGACCGGTCGCTTCGAGGGACTCTCCTCTTCTCGCGGGGCCGGGCGCGTCACGGGGGCCTCCGCCGGAGCGGGTGGCGGGCTCTCCCCTGTGACAACTTCCTCCTGCTCCGGGGGGGGCTGCGTGGGGGCGAGGGCTGAGACTGGCTGCACCATGGGCATGGGCGGCTCGTCTCTCCGCACGAGTCTCCAGGGGCTTGCAACTCCGAGCCATCCCAGGCCTCCCAGCGCAAGCACGGCGAACCATGGCCACCGCCGCCGCTGAGGCTTCTGCTCCATCCGAGGAGGAGGCGTGGCGGGGACGGCCATTGCGCTCCCGGGAACTGGCGCCAGGACCCCGCCGAGGAGCTGCTCCACCTCCTGGAAGGAGCCGGCCCACCCGGAGACGCGGCGAGCCCGGGCTTCCTCCTTCTCACGGACCCGAGCCACCCACTCGCTCAGCAGCGCGCGCCCTGATCGGGTGCTTCGGGCCACCAGCACCTTGTCGGTGGCCTCGGCGAACTCCGCTGCGCTCTGGAATCGCTGATGCCTTGCCCTCCGAACGGCCCGTGCGATGAGGTCCCGCACCTCCACCGGGAGCGTGTCTGATAGCTCCAGCTCCTTGCCTGCCAGCAGATCCGCCATCCGCTCCTCGCCCGCGAGCGGGCTGTGACCCGTCAGCAACGCGTGCAGCACGCACCCGAGCGCGAAGACATCCGAGCGTCCATCCATTTCTCCTCGCGTCACCTGCTCCGGCGGCATGTACGCCGGCTTGCCCTTTGTGAACCCCGCCAGCGTCCGCTCCTGCCTGTCTCTTGCCAGCGCGATGCCAAAGTCCGCCAGCTTCACGTCCCCTGTCCACGACACGAGGATGTTCGAGGGGCTCACGTCTCGATGTACGATCCCCAGCGTCTGCCCCGCCCCATCCCTTGCCTCATGGGCATACTGCAACGCATGAGCCACCTCGGTGCACACGTGCAGCGCCAGCTCGACCGGGAAGGCCTCACCTGCCTCGAGCCCTCGCTGCCTCAGCCGCTCGGTGTCGACTCCATCCACGTATTCGAGCACCTGATAAGGGGTGCCCTCCACCACGCCATAGTCGAGAATGGACAGGATGTTGGCGTGATGCAATTGGCTTGCGATTCGCGCCTCGTCGAGGAACATCCGAGCCTGGGAGGGATCCTGTTCATGCTCGGCGATGAGCCGCTTGATGGCCACCCGCCGCACGAACCCTCCTTCCCCCTTTGCGCTCGCCTCCCAGATCTCACCCATCCCGCCCCTGGCGAGTTGTCGGATCAATCGATAGCGGCCATCCCACTCCACGCGTTCACTCCATCCCTGGAGGGTCTCTGTTGAGCAAGTCTCGGCCTTCAATATACCGCCGTCGCGGGTTGCCCTTCCCCAGGAGCTGCTCTGTCTTCTCGGCGCTCCTGGGGCTCTGGAGCGCTGCCTCCTTCGCGGCCGAGCCCGCGTCCAGTCTCCCCTCGATCACCCTCTTCGTCGTGGGCGCACCCGAGGCTCGCGCCTCCGTCCACGAGTGGGTCCAGGAGCGGCCCACCGGGTTGCCTGTAACGCTGCGGCTGGCCGAGCTTCCCACAGTTCCCCCCCAACCCGGTGGAGATCCCCAACTCCTGGAACTCGAGCGGCACTTGCAAGAGGCTCGGCGGCACTACATCAACGCCGAGTTCGCCGACTGCCTCGAGGTCATTGGAAATGAAGGGGTGCTCCCCAGGAGCCTGAGCCAGGGGCACCGTCAGATCGTTGCCCGATGGCTCCTCTGGCAGGTCGCTTGCCATGTGGGGATGAGGCGCGAGGAGACAGCCCTCCAGGTGGCTTCGGAGCTGGGGGTGCTCGGGTTGGAGCTGCCCGAGGACATCGGTGTACTGCCTCCCGAGGTAGGACGAGTGCTCGTCCACGGCGCGGAGGAAGGTGCGGCGCGGGCACATACTACGCTGCATGTCACGTCCGACTTCGGACCCGCTCGGCTCTCCCTGGATGGGCGGCCCGGTGTTTGCGTCGCCCCATGCTCAATCGATGTCCTGGAGGGACGGCACGTGGTTCGCGTCGACGCGGAGGGGAGACAGTTCGCGGTCCAGGTCATCTCGGCCAAGGGGCCCGAGCTCCCCGTGGCCTTCACCACGCTGCCTGCCTCGCCCGAGCTCGCCGCCAGCCAGTGGGCAGCACACTACGGTGCGTCCTCGGCGAGCCTGGACTCCGCGGGCTCGCTGCGCCTGCTCTCCACCGCGCTGCGGGCACCTCGGCTCGTGCTGCTCACCGGCGACGCCGAGCGCGCTGGCTATCGGCTCAGGGGGACGCTGGCCATCCAGGGGCTCGCGGCGGCGCGGACAGAACGCCAGGCGGAGAGGAAGGCGCTCCATGGGGCGGTGGAGGGTGTCTTGAGGGATCTGCTCGTCCAGGGGCATGTCGTCGAGCCAGCTCCGGCCCTCTATCGGCGGCGGGACTTCTGGATCGCCGTGGGGGTGGCCGCGCTCGTCGCCGGTGCGACCACCACCGCCCTGCTCTGGCAGCGGCCTGTTCGAACGGAGGTGGGGTTTTGAGAGAGTTCATCCTCGAGGGGCTTCTGGCCTTGATGCTGCTCACCGGGTGCAACGAGGTGCGGCAGGTGCGGCTCACGTTCGGAGAGGAGGGGGAAGGGCTCGATGGGTTCTTGTGCCGGGAGGACGACGGCACCTACCTGCTCTCGCGGGCCGTGCCCGCTGGGGGGGGGACCGTGCCCTCCTCGCTCGTCATCGACTTCGTCCGCCTTGGAGGGTTGCCGGGGTGCCGCTCGGGCCAGCTCATCCGCTGGTGCGCGGACCACGACTGTTCCCTGATACCCGAGCACCGCGTCTGCATCCCCGCCCCATTGCCGGACATCACCGACCTGCCTCGCCCCGAGGCGCGGGAGGAGATCCGCCAGGCGCTGCGCAACCTTTCGGGTTCGTCCGTCTCCACCGAGGCGCCGGAGGAGTTCATCATCGTTCGCGCCGTCGCGACGCTCCAGACGTGCGACGTGCTCGCGGCCAGTGGTGGCGCCTTGCCGGCGATGGATGAGGAGGCGTTGGTGGGGTGTGCGTATAGCTGCCCCGTGGAGCTCAACGCCATCGAGGGGGATGTGTATCTGGGCTTCGACACGCTCACCGAGCAGTGCGCCCAGGGGGTGCGCGTCTGCTCCTAAGGGGATCTGCACTGGAGACCCTGAGCCTCAGCGCAGGTGGTGTCGGTGGAGAAGATCGATCAGGTAGCTCCTGTCCATCTGTGCCAGGCGCGCCGCCAGCGAGACGTTGTTCCCCGCACGGTCCATCAGCGCCTTGAGGAATTGGAGCTCGAAGTCCTCGAGCACCTTCTGCCGCGCCTCGCGATAGCTTCGCTCCAGGGGCAGGGCCACCGAGGGTACCGGAGGCGATGAGGCCTGCGTGGCGCTGGCGCCTCCCGCCACGTGCTCCAGGGAGGGGGGCTCGCCCATGGCGAGGATGGCCTCCACGTAGTTGCGCAGCTCTCGCACGTTGCCCGGCCAGCGATGCGCCTGCAGCGTGGCCATCAGCGGCGGTGGTACTAGCGCCGACAAGAGTCCCGTGTACCCGGCCTCGTTCAGGAAGTGCTCCACCAGAAGGGGGATGTCATCCACGCGTTGGTGGAGTGGGGGCACTTCCAGCCGCACCACCGCGAGCCGGTAGTAGAGATCCAACCGAAACGTATTGGCGTTGACCTCGGCTCGGAGATCCCGGTGGGTGGCGCTGATCACGCGCACGTCCACGGACAACTCCTCGCCGCCTCCGAGCCTCCGGAAGCGCCGCCGCTCCAGCACTCCCAGCAGCGCCGTCTGGAGGGCAGGGGACAGCTCGCCGATCTCGTCCAGGAAGAGCGTGCCGCCCTGCGCCCGCTCGAAGACGCCAAGGTGACGGCGATCCGCCCCCGTGAAGGCGCCGCGCTCGTGGCCGAACAGCTCGCTGGCGACGAGCCCGGGAGAGATGACACCACAGTCCAGCGTCACGAAGGGCTTGTTCGCGCGTGGGCTCTCGTCATGGAGGGCACGGGCGATGAGCTCCTTGCCCGTGCCAGACTCTCCCTGGAGCAGCACGGATGCGTCCGTCCTGGCCGCCCGGAGAATCTGCGCCATGAGCCTCCTCATCGGGGCGCTCTGGCCTCGTAGCGGCCCCAAGGCACCAGACTCATGAAGGGAGAGAGTGCGGGTGGGCCCATCCCCCACCCGCAGCGAGGTCCTCCCGAGTGTCAGGACGGTCCCCGGAGCCACCGTGCCGCGCTCGAGGAATGCGGTGCCTGCCGCCGTGCTGTTGGTGGAGCCGAGATCCGTCACCGCGACTCGATCTCCCTTTCGCGAGAGCTCCAGGTGGTACCGGGACACGGTGGGGTCCGTCAGACGCAACTCATTGCTCTCTGCTGTCCCCACCGTCACTGTCTCGCCGTCCGCGAGGTGGGACAGGCCCTGATCCGGCCCCCCCACGACTTCAATGGTCAGCGTGCGGATGGGGACCCCTACTGGGCGATCCGGGCGCGTCGTTCCGCTGGACATGGCCCGGCAAGCTAGCACAGGGCCGAGTGTTGGCGGTCCCCAGAGGGGTGTTGGTCACTGCCTACAGGCTGTACCCGGCAAGCGGGGCCTTTCCGAGTGCCCATCCCTTCGCTCGGCGCGCTGGTACGGCCGTTGCGTATGCCCCCAGCCGACCCACGCATCACCACCTCAGAGGTCCATCATGAAGAATCCTGTGCGGTCCCTGTCATCCAGCATGAGTCACGGAGCCAGGCGGAGGTATGGAGTCATCGGTTCGCTCCTCTTCCTCCTCGCGAGCGCGTGTGGCGGGTCGGACACCGGCGGTCCCGACACGGGCGGTCCATCCACCGGCGGGCCGGACGTCGGTGAGCCGAACGTCCCCACGTGTCCCAATAGCGCCGATAACGGCGTGTGTCTCAGCAAGGTTCGGTTGACCTACCTCAACCTGCGCTACGACCTGAGCCAGCCCGTCTTCGTGAACAATCGTGTGCCCATCCAGTTCGGCGTCACGTCGACGAGCCTCAACCCCAATGCGCCGGCCACCCGCAACGTTGCCGTCAGCTTCAGTTTCATCGAGGCCCACCCCGCCAACCCCGCCGAGCCGATCGAGTGCGCCTCTAGCGCCGCCGACATCGCTCTCGTGGGCAATGGCCAGGAGCAGCTCTTCGACGGCTTCATCTGGCCGACCACTCTGTGTGGGGCGCTGGTCGGGAAGGCCGTGAACCTGCGCGTCACCTTCGACGGAGACGAAGCGGGCACTGGCATCGACTACCCGGCGGTCTCTTTCACCGAAGCGGCCCGAGGCGCGGAGCTCAACCAGACGTGCCGCAGCGTCGCTGATCCGTCGGCGCCGGAGCTCCATCGGGGCTGTGTCTACAACGTCGACATCCAACCGACTCCGAACGACGGGAGCAGCAACCTCATCGACGTTCGCTACGAGTCAATGGAGCCAGCCTCCTCGGTAGCCATCCTCCCTGCGGCCGACTCCTCCAACGCGGAGGTACTCGCCCCCAGCCTGGTCGTGCAGTCGACGCTCGTCGTCAACGGCCGCGACCCCTACATCTCGGGGTTGGCTCCGGAAGACGTGCCACCGGAACTCGAGGCGAGCGCTCCGGGGATCACCGAGGATCTCCAGTTCGGCCACGCGCCCGCGGAGCTCGGGACCCTCACGGCCATGCCCGGCCGCGCCACGCTCCGGTACGAGATTGCGCCCGCTGGAACGCAGAGCGGCTGGCTTCCGCTGACGGTGGGGGATCCGAACTCGGAACTCGGCCGCGTCCATGAGGTCGTCATCGAGCGGCTGCTTCCCGGCACTCCGAACATGTTCGCCCATGAGCTCTTCGCCGAGGCGGAGACCCGCGCCGCGCTGAGCGAGAACGGCGAGTGGGCCGACGTCAGCGATTTCTCGGTGCGTGGGTGCTTCACGGCCTCCTTCGCGCAGGAGGGCAACGCGGGAGAGACGGACACGAGCGACTGCCGCGTGTTCCCCATCGTGCTGGTGCGGGAGATCCCGGACTCCTCCGCCGCGACGGCGATCGCATTCGACCAGCAGTTCAGCCGGAAGCTCGGGAGCGAGGATCGGATGAGCATCGCGGTGCGGCTCACGACCCAGAACAGGCTCGACCGGGCCGGTGCCTCCAGCCGCATTGAGGGTGAGGTCGAGCTCGAGGGCAAGCTCGGGCGTTCCTACTCGGTGACCATCGCGCGTGCCGTCGGGCAGGCCACGCTCGGCGTGGACCCGGGAGAGACGGGCTACGAGATCGCGGTCGACGCGTTCAACCAGCGCATCCACAGCTTCTCTCAAAGCGCTCCCTCCCTCGAACACGAAGAGGAGTTCTCGGCGGCGAAGTCGTTCTCGCTTCCGAATCTCGGCTTTGGCTTCGGCCCTGTGCGCGTCGGCTTCAAGATCAGCCTGGGTGGCGAGGTCGGCTTGACGACGAACGACAGCCTCTCGGTCTCGACGGACACGGCACGGTGCTCGGACCTGCTCCGGAGCGAGGATGCGCTCGGCATGTGCGGGGCGATCTCACGGACGATCACCCCCGGGTTCAACTTCACCGCCTCGATCGAGGGCGGCATCGACATCCGTCTCGTCAAGGCGGCCGTGGTGGCTGATCTCGAGCTCATCAACACCGACTTCCCGCTCCAGGCCTCGCTTGCCTTTGGCCAGCGCGACAACGGAAACCTGGTGGTGCTCGGCAACGCCAACTGGGAGCTCGGCATGCAGCTCATCCGTGGAGACGTCTCGATCGTGGGCCGTGTCGGGATTCGCCGCTTCAGCCGCACCCTCCGTGTACACCTCTTCAGCTTCAGCTCGCGCCGCTTCACGCAGACGCTGCTCGACCGCTCGATGGACGTTTCCGAGGTGCTCGAGTGAACGGGCGAATGAGCGGCGTCGCGGCGGGGCTCGGGCTCGCGGCGATGGGGCTCGTGGCCGTGATGTGGGAAGACGTGACGGGAGGGGCGACGTCATCCGTGTCGCATGGCTCGATGGAGCTCCAGAAGCCCACGCCGGGCACTCTCGAGTGCGGCTTCAAGAGAGGGGAGACCGTGGCGTTCGACTTCGCGTCCAGTGCCACGCTCGACGCCCCCTCCTTCGCGGGGGAGGGAGACTCCTTCCGAGGCCTCTTGAGCTGGGTCGTCGTCGAGGAGGCTCAACGGGGTCAGCCCGCCCTCCTGCGAGCCTCCGTGAGCTCCGTGCGCCTCGACCAGGCGCTCTCCCAGGAGCGGGTGAACGCCGCGGAGCTCGTGGACAGCCCCTTCTATCTGCGAGTCGATACGACGTGCCGCTTCGCCGGCATCGGCTTCTCGCCACGCTGGAGCGGCGCGAGCCGGCGCCTCGTGAGCACGCTCCTCGCGGGCGTCGAGTTCGTGCTGCCGGGCGACGGCTCGACACACTGGAGCGCCGCGCAGCACGATGGGGTGGGCGCATACACCGCGGAGTACAGGCGAGACGCTTCGGGTCGGGGCATGGCCCGCATCATCCGCACCAAGCCGCGCTATGAGCTCGACGACACGGCCCGGCGCCTGGGGCTGCGCGTGCAGGTGCTCGGAGCCAGGGCCGAGGCGGACTTCGACTCCGAGCGCGGTGGCTGGGCTCGGCGCGTGGAGGGCCAGGAGACGATCCGCATCCATTTTCCTGGAGAGGCCCCGCAGGGCTTCACGCACCGCTTCCACCTGAACCGCGAGGACGCGCGCTTTGTCTCAGTGAGCGAGTCGGTGGCGCCCGGTGAGGCGGACTTCGCGGAGGTCTTCCAGTCTGACCCGAGGACGCCGTCCCCCGAGGATCCAGCGCTCGTGGCGCTCGATTCTGGCGCGGCGCGTGCCCGTTTCCTCGCCTTCTTCCGCGAGGGAGGGAAGGAGGCCGTGTTCCCCGCCGCGCGCTTCCTGGCGGGATGGCTCCGCGCGCACCCGCGGGAGAGCGCACTGCTGCTTGCCGACCTGAGGCGCGGCGCCATCGACGAGGCGGCGCACTCCGCATGGTTCCTGGCCTTCGAGTTGGCGGGCACCGAGCAGTCCCGGCAGGTGCTCGCGGACGCGCTGGTCAGCAGGGGCCTCTCGGAGCTTGATCGCAGCCGGGCGGCATCCGCGTTGGCCGACCACGGCGAACCGTCGCGGCGAGCGGCGGACCTGTTGCTCTCCCAGGCCCGGGAGTCGGACTCGCCCATGGTCGCGAACGTGAGTCTGCTCGGGCTCGGGAGCATGGCTGGGCGCACGCGGCCCGGTGACCCGCTGCGCGACGAGCTACATGCCGCGCTGCGTGGAGAGCTGGAGCGCGCCGCGGGTAGCGACGAGGAACTCGCTGTCCTGGATGCCATCGCCAACAGCCGTGACGACTCGTTTCGTGCGGAACTCGACGCGCGGCTGCGCACGGGGCCTCCCTCCCTGAGAGGGCGCGCGGCCGAGGCGCTCGGACACCTCTCTCCAGGAGTGGCCCGGCCACTCCTCGTCTCCCAGCTCGAGAACGAACCGAGCGCAAGGGTGAGCACCGCCATCCTTCAGAGCCTGAGCCAGATGGCTCCAGGAAAGGAGCTCGACCTGACGCAGGCCGAGCTGGCCCTGGCGGGGCAGAAGCTCGCCAGCTCCACGAACGCGGAGGAGCGCGCTGCCGTGATCGACTGGGTAGGCCGCGCCCGCCGCCAACTCGAGGCTCGTCGCGTCCTGGCTGCCCATTTCCCTCGGGAGCCAGACGTCCACCTCCAGCAGCGCATCGGTGCGTTCGTGGCTCCCGGGGAGCTGCGCGAGTTCATGCGATGAGCCCCTCGAGGACACGAACCTTCGTGCCATGCCTCGCGTTCATGGGGCTCGTGGCGTGCGCTGGGGGGGACTTGCCTCCCCGCGCCTCCCTCGAAGAGGGAGAGGCTTGGATCACGGCGGAGCCCGTTGCCTTCGGCGCGGGCGGGCTCACGCCGGTCCTCTCCGTGCCGCCGTTCGATGGGGAGTCAGTCTCTCTATGGGCGAAGAGCGAGCCGGGCACATGCTTCGCGCTCGCTTCCCTCGATGACGCCCAGGGCCGGACCTGGGTGAGCCAGCGAGAAGCGGGCCCCTATTGCACCGATTGCAGGGTGCGCACCTCCCTCGCGCAGGAGGAGGCGTTGATCGTGCTCACCGGCGGCGAAGGCTTCGCGCCCGGCGAAGGCTTCGCCGTGCGTTTCGGGCTGATGGACTGCGAGACGCTCACGCCCACCGGGACGGGAGGCGAGTCTCGGCTCCAACTGGCATGGTTGCCGCGCCAGAGTATTCCGGAGCGCGGGCACCTCTCGTTGCGCTTCCTGGTGTCCCAGCACTCCATGCTCTTCGGGCAGCCCGATCGACAGCGCGAGTTGCTGGAGCGCTTGAATGACGAACTCGAGGAGGTGGGTCTGGAGGTGACCCTGGAGGCGGCCGCCGAGCTCCCGGACGCGCCGTCGGAGACGCGCTTCTGGACGACGCAGCTCGCCGGGCTCTCTGCCCTGCTCGAAGGCGCGCCGCCCGCGCTGGACACAACGGTCGATGTCGTCTTCGCCGGGTGCCTCCGGTACGACGATCCCTTCTTCGGACCTCCGGAGCCGGTCAACGGCTTCACCCCCCGCGTGGGTGGGGGCGTTGGCCCCGCGTCGGCGGTTTTCATGCCTGGCCTGCGTTGCGACTCCTTTGGCGGAGGCCCGGCCTCCTGGCCGCTCGGCACCTACGCCCATGTCATCGCGCACGAGCTGGGGCATTTCCTCGGCCTCTACCACTCCGTTGAGACTGACGGCACGGCTGACCTCCTGAGTGATACGAATGAACAGAACATCATGAACCCCAACCCAAGCCGCGTTGGCGCGCGGGGCTGGAGCCCCTCCCAGAGGCGACAGATTTTGAGTCATCCCTGGGTTCGTTCGAGCTTGGCTCCGCGTCCTCGAACGCCATAGGTGGGCCGAGCCACCGCGAAACACCAGCGCCATGCCGACGAACATGCCCCGGCCGTAGGCTGCGTCCAGTGCCACGATACGGCTTGAACTGTTGGCGGCCCCCTTCAGGGTGTCGGTGACTCCCTACAGCTCACAGGCGACTATCAAGGCACCCAGGCCACCTCTTCCCTGCGGCAGGTGCTCGGCACGTTGCTTGCTGTGGTGGGGGCTCGCTAACCGCGAAGGAGCGAAGATGGCCAGGGTTCAGTTCATCGCGTACCAACTGCAGACCGCCGCGAGTGGAGACATGGCTCGGCAGGACTATCCGGGTCTCGTCGACCAGAAGCGCGACATCGAGGCCCGCTGCAAGATCCTCATGGATGCGGTCGATGCCACCGTGACGAACAGCAAGGTCGACTCGACGGCGAAGAAGATCTTCGCCGCCCCCGAGTTCTTCTTCCGCGGTGGCAGGGGTGGCGTCTACGACGTCGAGAACCTCTCCTACCTCAGCGAGACAATGGACACGTACCTGTCGGTCGATAAGTACGCCCGGTGGACCTTCGTGCTCGGCACCGCGCTGGCCGCGATGCCGGTATCGGGGGGGCGGACAGAAATCCTCAACGTCGCGCTCATCCGCCGTGGCGGAGCGAGGCTCACCGGCACCCGCGCCCGCTCGGATGAGTCGAACGTGCTGTCTGTGGGCAGCTCAGAGACCCGGCTCGTCTACAAGGAGTATGTCTCCGCGATCGACTTTCTCGGGCCGCACTTCGGTGACGCGGCGACCTTCTTGGGCGCCGGCGCTGGCGCCGCGCAGGCGAACGTTCGCGGCGCCACCGGCACCCTGATGCCGACCTCCGGCGCCCGGCCCACCGGTGGCGTCGCGCACACCGCGATGGCAAACCTCTATAACCAGGTTCATCACTGGACTCCGTCGGTCAAGCTCCGGGTGGAGCTCGCCAGCCGGGTGGCCGCGGGAAATATGACGCGGGAGGAGATGGTCCGGATCACTACACCCGTCACCTTCACGCCGAGCGAGGAGAGCCGCTCCGGTCTTGGCGGCGGCTGCCGCTTCACGATGGACGGGCTCGAGTACACCGTCGAGATCTGCCTGGATCACTTGAAGCAAAGGGCCGCGGGGCTGACGCCCGCCGACATCCACCTCGTCACATCCTGCGGCATGACTCCGAAATACGGCAACCTCAAGGTCAACGGCCTGTTCTTCCAGGTGGACGGCATCTCCGACAGCGAGGACCGCGCCTGGGCCCTTCAGTATACCGGCGCTGGCTTCAACCCGTTCGAGCCCATCGCCACCATCAACATGGCGAGCCAGCGCCGCTGGAACCGCTGGGTTGGTGAGGGCACCAACCTCTTCCAGGAAGGCCGGGGCCAGGTGCTCGTGTTCCCCGTGATGCAATCCCCCTGAGCCGGCGTCGCATGCTCCTCGCCGCCGCGAACCTTGCCGCGCTCGCCATGCTCAGCGCCACTCCCGAGGATGCCCCGGTCACGAATGCGATGACCCGTGCCGCGCCACCGGGCCGCCAGGCGGCCGGCGTCACGGCGACAGGAGTGCCATTCGGACCGCGAGCGCCACCAGGTCGTCGCGCTGCCGCGCGGGCGTGGGCATCCCTTTGACCGAGCCGTCCAGGCGCAGGATGGCGTAGCCGTGGAGCGCGGACCAAAGGCCAAGCCCCCGAGCCTTGAGCACCGCGGGCTCGCGGCCGACCGCGCCTGAGCGGGCGATGCGATCGATGATCCCGCCCATCGCCCGGGCACGCAGCTCGTCCAACTCGACGAAGCGCTCCACGTCATAGAACAGCCGCGACATCATCAGGCGGTAGCACCCGGCGTTGGCGAACGCATAGTCGAAGTACACCTGCGCGCAGCGCGTGAGCTGAACCTCGATGGCGAGCTCCTCGTCGACCGCTTCGAGGCGCTCGATCAGTTCCTCCCATCCTACCCTCGCGCAGGCGGCCAGCAGACCGGGCTTGTCGCCGAAGTGATGGTACGGAGCCCCCGAGGACACCCCAGCGCGTCGGGAGACCTCACGGATGGACAGGTCCTCGGGGTGATCACGATGCAGTAACTCCAGCGCGCACCCCACGAGGTGAGCGCGAGAGTCATCGTGCGATGGCTTGGTGGGCACCCTCCGAGATTCCACGTGAATGCGCACCGGTCAAGAAGCCCTTGAGGGCGCCTCGCATCCGAGCTAAGCACTGCTCAGTTTTGACTGAGCAGTGCTCAGTCAACTGTCCTGGACTTCCCACCGCCGACGTCCCACGAGAACCGCGACATGTCGATCTCGACTCATTCCGTCCCGTTGCCCCGGCACTACCCAGAGTTCGTGAAGACCCTGCCGCGCCTCGAAGGCCGAACCATCGCCATCACCGGCTGCACCAGCGGGACGGGGCTGGTGGCGGCGCGGACGTGTGGTGAACTCGGGGCACGCGTCTTGATGCTCAATCGCCCGTCGGAGCGGGCGGATCACGCTCTAGCGGTGCTGCGAGAGGCGGGAATCAACGCGGTGCTGGTGCCTTGTGATCTGCAGCGCTTCGAGAGCGTGCGAGCGGCGGCTGGGGCCCTCGAGCGGACGTGCCCCGAGGGCCTGGACGTCCTGTGCAACAACGCCGGGGTCATGGGCCTGCCGGATCGCGCGACGGGCGATGGCTACGACATCCAGATGCAGACCAACCACCTGTCGCACTTCTTGTTGACCTCCTGGGTATGGCCACTGCTGGAGGCGGCAGCCGCGGCCCGCAAGGAGGCCCGGGTCGTCAACCAGTCGAGCGGGGCCCGCCGTGGAGGGCCGTTGCGCGCGGACCACCTCGCGGCCAACGGGGGCAAGCTCGGTGGGGACGGCTTCCCGGGGCTGGACAAGTGGCGTCGATACCAGCAGTCCAAGCTGGCCAACTTGTTGTTCACCTATGCCTTGCACGATCGGATCTCCGCGGAGCGGCCGGCCAGCGGCGTCAAGAGCTTGTGCGCGCACCCGGGCCCCACCCACAGCGACCTGCAGGTCAAGACCACCCGAGATGGCGGCACGCGGTTGATCGACAAGCTCATCTTGTGGCGGACCCTACGGGTCGCCCAGGCCGTGGAGGACGGCGCGCTGGGGCTGTTGCGCGCGGCGTGCGCGCCCGGAGTTCGCAGCGGCGAGTTCTATGGCCCCGTGGGGCGCGGACAGCCCGGGCCGGCGGAATTGCTGCCCCCCGAGCGGGATCCCAAGGCGGAGCGCCTGCTGTGGGACGCGAGCTTGTCGGCGACCGGCGGGGTCGACTTCTTCTCCCCGAGGTAGCTCAGCGCGCGACTCAAGGAACTGCTCTCCTCAATCCTGACTTTGGTTGAGAGCTCTCAATGCGTTCACGGCCGGATCGACGAGGCTCGTGCGAGTGTTGGCGCTGAACAACATGTTTCAGGGTGATCCGTCCGCGAGACGGGACGGCCAGTCCGCGGCCGTGGACTGGCCTTGAGGAGAGCCGTTGGCGCAAATGCCTGTTTTCACAGGCGCCCAGCGTTGGCCCGCCGCGTGCTCCAGGGCGGGGCAGCCGCAGGGGACCTGCGGCCGGAGAACGCATGGTGCGTTCCCCATGCCGAGGAAAGGTACGTCAGATGTCCAACATGATGGAGCTGACCGGATTCGATCTCGACGAGCCTGAGCGCCCCGCGCTGTCGCCGGAGCTGGCGTTGCTGGAAAAGCGCTACAACCTGGCCGCCGCTCGATGGTTTCCCAAGGGCACGAACGTGAAGGTGACGCTGCACGAGGAGAACGGCGAGGTGCTGATGGACATCAAGGGCGTCCCCGTCGATCAAGTCCATGTGCTGGTGGATGTGCTGACCCGCCCGCTGCCTGGGACCCCTGACGCGCTGGGGCCTCAACTGCCGTTGCCGATCCGGCCGTCATGACCTTCGGGCTGTGATTCACGGCCCCGCGTTCCCGAAGTTCGGGGACGCGGGGCTTTTTTGGGGCCTTGCCTCTTCGGGGCTCAGGAGTGCTTGCGCCGGGCCCCCACGCGTCCGAGCAGTGACAGCAGCAACAAGCTGAACGCCGAGGCTCCGGCGCCCGTGTCACTGCAGCCGCAACCACTGTCATCCTCTGGGTCTGGGTCGGAGGGGCTGTCGTCGACGCAGACGCCGCCCTGGCAGGACTGGCCGTCGCCGCACTCCGGAGTCGCACTGCAGAAGGTGTCGGCGTGGTTGGGGTCGGTCTCGCCCGGATCGATCTTGCCGTTGTGGTTGGCGTCCTCCTCGCTGTCCTTGCGCCCGTCCTTGTCCGTGTCCGCCAAGAGCGGGGACGTGCTCGTCGCCGGGTCCACGTCAGCGATGAAGGATCCCTTGGAGGTGTCGGTGTTGGCATGGGCCGAGGCGACCGCCATCTCCGTGCCGTCGAAGAGGCCATCGTTGTCGCTGTCTGGGTCGAGAGCGTTTACCAGGCCGTCACCGTCGGAATCCTCCGAGGGACTCTGCTCGTTGCCGTCGAGCACGCCGTCATCGTCCGTGTCCGCGTCATGGGGATCGGTTCCCGTTTGGAATTCCGCCAGGTTGGAGAGCTTGTCGGAATCCATGTCGAGCGAGCCATCGCCCGGCTGATTCGGGTTGAGCCCGTGGGCGACTTCCCACTCGTCGGGCAGGCCATCTCCGTCGAAGTCCGTGGCGACCGTCACTGAGGTAGTAGCGCTCAGGCCGCCCAGGGTGACCTTGACGGTGTTGGAGAAGGTCCCGCTCTTGGCGCCAGCGGTGAAGATGCCCGAGGCATCGATGCTGCCTCCCCCATTCACCACCTCCCAAGTGGTGGGGAGCGAGGTCACTACATTGTCGAGTGCGTCGAACGCCTTGGCGCTCAACGCGATCGTCCCGTTCACCGCGACGGTCGGGTTGAGCGGAGAGAGGGCTACACGCTGGATACCGCCCGCAGCCACGACGACGGACGCGGTACCCGTCACCCCATTTGCCGTGGCCACCACACTGTCCAGATAGGTACCGGTCACCTGCGTGGCGGTGAAGAGTCCGTCCTGGGAGATGGTGCCGGCGCCATTCATGACGGACCAGACGGGAGTGATGGGCACCGCGTTGCCGTCAGTGTCCTGGCCCTGGGCGCTGAACGAGCGCGCGCCTTGAGGCTCCACAGTGAGGGAGGCAGGGGACACGACGATGCGTGCCAGAGCGCTGGCGGAGATCGTCACGTCGGCCGAGGCGCTCACGCCGCCCAGAGTCGCGGTGACAGCGGACAAATAGGAGCCCGCGGCGGTGCCGGCGGTGAAGAAGCCCGTGGCATCGATGGAGCCCGCGGTAGCCGGGAGGACCGTCCACGTTGGAGTGCCCGGGACGGTGTTGCCCCAGGAATCGGTCGCGGAGGCGGTGAATTGCCGGGTGCCACGCACTGGCAGAGTGACGGAGGCGGGTGCCACCTCCAGGTTGTGAACTGTGCCCGGGTTCACCGTGACAGAGGCCGTCGCGGACAAAGAGCCGCTGGAGGCCTTGACCGTCTGTGCGAAGGAGCCGGCGACGGTGCCCGCGGTGAACAGGCCTGCGGCGTCGACGGAGCCACCCCCGTTGGCGATGCTCCAGGTGATGGAAACAGGCACGGTGTTGCCGGCCGAGTCCTTGCCCGTGGCGGTGAACTGCTGGGTGCCCTTGATCTCGAGCGTCGCGCTGGCAGGCGTCAGCTCGATGCTGGCCAGGGCACCCGGCTGAACCGTGACGGTGGCGAAGCCCGAGAGCGTGCCGTTGGAGGCTCGCACAGTGTTCGTGAAGACGCCCGGAGTCGTGCCCGCGGTGAACAGGCCGGTGGGGTCGATGGAACCGCCACCGTCGAGCACGCCCCAGGTGACGGAGACGGGGACGATGTTGCCAGCCGAGTCCTTGCCGATGGCGGTGAACTGCTGGGTGCCGTGGATGGACAGGGTGGTGTTGTTGGGCGTCACCTCGATGCTGGCCAGAGCGCCCGGCTGAACCGTGACGGTGGCGAAGCCGGAGAACGTACCGTTGGTGGCCTTGAGGGTGTTGGTAAACGTTCCCGGGGTAGTGCCCGCGGTGAACAGGCCACTCGCGTCAATTGAGCCGCCGCCATTGACGACGCTCCAGGTGACGGAGACGGGCACGGTGTTGCCGGCCGAGTCCTTGCCCGTGGCGGTGAACTGCTCGGTGCCATTGATGGGCAGGGTGGCGGGGCTGGGGGTCACCTGGATGCTGGCCAGCGGGCTCGTGACGGTGACGGACGCGGTCCCGGACAGCGTGCCGCTGAAGGCCCGGACGGTATTGGTGAAGGTGCCCGGAGTGGTTCCCGCGGTGAACAGACCGCTGGAGTTGATGGTGCCACCGCCGGTGGTCACGGCCCAACTGACGGGCGCGGTGGGCAGGGGGTTGTTGCAGGCATCCTTGACGTTGGCCGTGAACTGCTGGGTGCCATTGATCTGCACGGTGGCGTTGGAGGGAGAGACCGTGACCGACGCGGCCGCGCCGGGCGTGAGCGTCACATCCGCCGAGGCTGACTTCCCGTCCGAGGTCGCCGTCACCGCGGCTGTATACGTACCGGGTGTGCAGTTCGCGGTGAACAGGCCGCTCGAGTTGATCGAGCCCGCCGCACTGGTTGCGGACCAGGTGATCGGGAACGGGAGCGGGTTGTTGGAGGAGTCATACGCCGTGGCGCTGAACTGCTGCGTGCCTTGCACGGCCAGGGTGACGGGCGACGGAGTCACGGTGACGTACGCGACGCGCACCGGAGTGTAGGGGAACGCGCCCAAGTCCGTTCCATCAGAGGCGATGTTCCGGCACGGAGAGCTCTCCTGGAGATTGAAATTGGTGCTGGAAACGAAGACGGGGTTGGCGGAGATGCTTCCTGTGCCCGCGGTGACGCTGGTGTAATTGGTGGTCTGGTTCCAGACGTCGTTGTGGTGGACCGCGCGAGCGGGAGAGGCGGTGCTGTCGAAGTAGATGCCGTACTGGCTGTTGGAGGTGATGATGTTGTCGTAGATGTTGGCGGCGCCGGTGAAATTGAAGACTTTGATGGCGCCGTAGATGTTGTTGACGACGGTGTTGTGGATGAGGTTGATGGGCGCCCGGATCTGCAGGGCGAAGTAGCCTTGAGTGGTGGCGCCGCAGTTGCGCACCACGCTGTTGGTGATGGTGGTGGTACCGGCACCGTACGAGGAGTAGAAAGCCTTGCTGCAGTTCGCGATGGTGCCGTTGGTGAATGAGGCGGTGCCGCTGTAGACGCCCAGGCACTGGAAGCCGCCATTGAGGGTTGCGTAGTTGAAGTTGGCTGTGCCCCGGACGGTGGTGCCGAACCCGCCGGTACCGGTGATGGTGACGGGAGAGGTGCTGGTGCCCTCTGCGTTCAGCGTGCCATCGACGAGGAGCTCGACCTGGCTCGGTTCCTCACCTGCGAGCATGCCGTCGGTGGAGGCGAAGGTGAGGCTGGCTCCCGGAGCGAGAGTGAGGGTGACGCCGGGCCGGATGGTGAGGTCACCCGCCAGGGTGTTGGCGCCAGTGAGCGTCTTGTTGGCGACGAGCGCGCCCTGAAGGGACGTGGCGGGATCCCCGGCGTACGCGAAGGCGCCGAGATCCGTACCGTCCGAGGCCATCAGCCGCGCCGGAGAGTATTCGGTGATGTGGAAGTTGGTACTGGAGACGAAGAGGGGGTTGCCGTAGACGCTGCCAGTGCCCTCGGAGACGTTGGTGTAATCGGCGTTGGGATGGTTCCAGACGTCGTTGTGGTGGACGGCGCGCGTGGGAGAGGTGGCATTGGTGAAGTAGATGCCGAACTCACCGTTGGAGGTGATGATGTTGTCGTAGATGTTGGCGCCGCTCCCGGATGAGGAGACCCTGACGCCGCCGTAGTTGTTGCCGGTGATCGTGTTGTGGATGAGGTTGATGGACGCCCCAATCTCCAGGGCGAAACTGCTTGCGGAAGGGTTGCCGCTGTTGCGCACCACGTTGTTGGTGAAGGTGGTGGTGCCGCCCGCGGTCCCGAGCGCCGTGGAGCAGTTCTGGAGGGTGCCGTGGGTGAAGGAGAGGGTTCCACTGTAGACACCCAGGCACTCGAGGCCGCCAGTGATGTTGGTGTAGTCGAGGTTGGCCCAGCCTTCGATGGAAACACCGTAGGCGTTGGTGGCGGTGATGTTGATGGGAGCGGCACTGGTGCCTAGAGCGTAGAGCGAGCCGACGACGATGAGCTCGACCTTGCTGGTGTCGTTGCCCGAGTGCAGCGAATCCGTCGAGGAGAACGTGACCTGGACTCCCGGCTCGATCGTCAGAATCACCCCCGCGGGCACGGTGACGTCGCCCGTCAGGACCCACGGATTGCCCGCAGGCGTCCACGTCGTATGGCTGGGAAGGGAACCGCTTACGGTGGTAGCCAGTGCGGCTGCGGGGATGAGCGTGAGAAGGAGAGCGAGAAGGCGCGGCGTGGACATGGGCCCCTGTTGGCGAGAATGCAGGGGCAGATTGCATCAGTGACCCGTGAGATTGGATCCGGGTAAACCAGCATCGCGGCGGATCACTCTGAGTGAGAGGATTTGTGCTCTGAGAGCCTCGGGTCTTGGATACGTAGAATCCCTGATGTTTCAGGCCGGTGACGCTCGACCCACCTCGCCCAGAAGGGCAGCACCCAGCCGATCAGCATGAGGTACGCCACGGACTCGGCGCTCGGTGGCGGCGGGCCGAATACGAAGCCCAGGTACATCACCACCAACGTGCCCACCAGGGAGCCGAGCGCAATCCTTCCCGAGCGGTCCGCGGCTCGGGTCGTCGAGGCGTACAGCCACACGCACCCCGCGAAGAGTGACCCCTCGATGACCATCGTGCCGAGGAGCGAGTACCACAGCCCGAGCCCTACCTTCGGGCCTCCCGAGAGGAGCACAGGCACGTCCGGCCGGTGCGTCACCGCGTCCAGAACCCAGTGGCTGATCACCAACACAGCGAGGATGAGAGCTCCACGTCCATCTCTGCGCCACGCGAAGTAGGGCAGGGCCATGAGCACGGCCCAGCCCACGGCGGCCAACAGGCTGTGGCTGTAGGGCATGTTCACCAGTTCCAGCGTGAGGAACCCGGACTCTCCCGGCAGCACTCGCATCTGCTCCCAGCCCAGCAGCACCAGCAGGGGGAAGACCAGATCGAGCAGGAAGGGCGCCGTGAGCAACAGAGACAGCGGCGTCCGAGGTGCAAGGCGTTTCGCGGCGAATCCGAGAGCGAAGTGTCCGAGGAGCATGGTGAGTACCTGGGAGGGCTCATAGCCTAGCCTCCGTGCAGGCAGGGGCCCAACCTCGCGTCAGGCCTCCAGAGGCCCGATTGAGCCTGCCGACAAGCGGAGCTTCGTGTTAGGGCTTCGCCCCATGAAGCGCCTGATGTCCCTGCTGTTCCTCCTCCCGCTCCCCGTTCTCGCGCAGGCCGTGCCCCTGTCCACCCCCTCGGAGAAGGCGGCGGCACAAGTCATCGATGCCAACATGCTCCGAGGTCATGTGCGCTTCCTCGCGCACGATCTCCTCGAGGGCCGCGGGCCGGGCACGCGCGGCGATGCGCTGGCTCAGGCGTACATCGCCTCGCAGTTCGAAGTGCTCGGGCTGAAGCCGGCCGGCGATGAGGGGACCTGGTTCCAACCGTTCGAGCTCGTGGGCATGAACGGCCACCCCGACACGCTGACCTTCTCCGCTCCTTCCGGGCGCATCGATCTCCAGTTCCATGACGAGTTCATCGCCGTCTCCGGAGTGCAGGAGCCCGAGGCTCGGCTGGATGAGTCGGAGCTGGTCTTCGTGGGCTACGGCATCGTCGCTCCCGAGCACGGCTGGGATGATTTCAAGGGGATGGACATGCGGGGCAAGACGCTCCTCATCCTCAACAATGATCCGTCGGACGATCCGGCCCTCTTCGCCGGCCGCACGCGCCTCTGGTACGGACGCTGGGACTACAAGTACGAGCAGGCGGCGAAGGTCGGCGCCGCGGGAGCCATCATCCTCCACACCACTCCGAGCGCCGGGTACCCCTGGCAGGTGGTGCAGACCTCATGGACCGGCGAGCAGTTCGAACTGCCTGCCACCGCCGGTTCCAGCCTCCAGGTGAAGGGCTGGACCACCGAGGATGCCACGCGGCGCATCGTCCGCCTCGGGGGACGGGCACTGGAGGCGCTCATCGCCTCGGCCCAGAAGCGCGAGTTCCAGCCCGTGCCACTTGGCGTCAAGGTCTCGACGCGGTTCGCCAATCAGGTGCGGCGCCGGCCCACCGCCAATGTGCTGGGCCTGCTGCCCGGCAGCGATCCCAAGCTCACGCAAGAGGTGGTGCTCTACACCGCCCACCACGATCATCTCGGCATGAAGGAGAACGCGAATCCCGGCGAGGACGCCATCTACAATGGTGCGCTGGACAACGCCGCGGGCGTGTCGGCCCTCCTCTCCGTGGCGCGTGCCTTCCGGGCCCTGCCCAAGCCTCCGCGCCGCTCCATCCTCTTCGCCGCCGTGGCCGCCGAGGAGCAGGGGCTCCTGGGCTCGCAGCATCTCTCCACGCACCTGCCCGTGCCCGCCGGCCGCATCGCCGCCAACATCAACATCGATGGCTTCAACATCCTCGGCCGCACGCGAGACGTCACCGTCATCGGCCTGGGCAAGTCCAACCTCGATGCCGCCATCATCGGGCTGGCCAAGGCCCAGAGCCGCACCGTGAAGGCGGACCAGCTCTCCGACCGGGGCTTCTTCTACCGCTCGGACCAGTTCTCCTTCGCCCGGCTCGGCATCCCCGCGGCCTATTTCGGCAGTGGCATGGACTTCATCGGCCGCCCGGAAGGGTGGGGCAAGCAGCAGCGCGAAGTCTGGGAGGCCCGGCACTACCACCAGCCCTCGGACGAACTGCGCCCGGATTGGGATTTCAGCGGTGCCGTGGAGGACGTGGGCCTTTTCTTCCTGCTCGGCGCCCATGTCGCCCGTGCTCCCGAGATGCCTCGCTGGAACAAGGGGGATGAGTTCGAGGCGGCCCGGCGTGAGTCCCTCGAGGCGGTCGAGTTCCTGGAGGCGAAGGGGGCAAAGTAGCCCCGCGTCCGTTCGCTGTCGGGCAGGCGTGCAGGAAGTGCCAGCCTGCCCGGTTCCGGGGTGTTAAATGACGGGGCCATGGCGGACTTCGAGATTCGTAGCGAACACCAGCCGCAGGGCGACCAGCCGAGGGCCATTGCCGAGCTGACCGCGGGCCTGCTGCGCGGGGACCAGTACCAGACCCTGCTGGGCGTCACCGGCTCGGGCAAGACGTTCACCATGGCGAACGTCATCGCCCACGTGAAGCGGCCCACTCTCATCATCGCCCACAACAAGACCCTGGCTGCCCAGCTTTACGGCGAGTTCAAGGAAGTCTTCCCGAACAACGCCGTCGAGTACTTCGTCTCCTACTACGACTACTACCAGCCCGAGGCCTACGTCCCCTCGTCGGACACCTTCATCGAGAAGGATTCGTCCATCAACGATGAGATCGAGCGGATGCGGCACTCGGCTACCCACAGCCTGCGCATTCGCGATGACGTGATCATCGTCGCCAGCGTGTCCTGCATCTACGGCCTGGGTACCGCGCGCTCCTACGTGGACATGGCCATCACCGTGAACCAGGGCGCCGAGCTCGGTCGCGATGCGCTCATGCGCCGCCTGGTCGAGGGCCAGTACGAGCGCAACGACTTCGATTTCCACCGCGGCACCTTCCGTGCTCGCGGCGACACCGTCGAGGTGTTCCCCGCCTACGAGGAGGAGCGCGCCGTCCGCATCAGCTTCTTCGGCGACGAGGTGGAGAAGATCACCGAGTTCGACCCGCTGCGTGGCCTCACCCTGGGCTCGCTGGATAAGATCGTCATCTTCCCGGCCAGCCACTACGTGACAGAGGTGGATACCCGGAAGCGCGCGTTGCAGACGATCCGCGACGAGCTGGCCGAGCGTCTCAGCCTCTTCAAGAAAGAGGGCAAGCTGCTGGAGGCCCAGCGCCTGGAGCAGCGCACGATGTTCGATCTCGAGATGATCGAGCAGGTGGGTTTCTGCAACGGCATCGAGAACTACTCGCGCCACTTCTCGGGCCGCGCCCCCGGCGAGCCGCCCCCGTGCCTCATCGACTACTTCCCGCGCAACATGCTCATCCTCATCGATGAGAGCCACCAGACCATCCCGCAGATCGGCGCCATGTACCGCGGCGACCGCTCGCGCAAGGAGACGCTGGTGGACTACGGCTTCCGCCTGCCCAGCGCCCTGGACAACCGGCCGCTCAAGTTCACCGAGTTCGAGGGCATGGTGCAGCAGGCCGTCTTCGTCTCGGCCACTCCCGCCGAGTACGAGTTGCAGAAGAGCAGGGGTGTCGTGGTGGAGCAGATCATCCGCCCCACCGGCCTCATGGATCCACCCGTCGAGGTCCGTCCCGCCGCCAACCAGGTGGACGATCTGCTGGAGCATGTCCGCGTCCGCGTCTCTCGCCAGGAGCGGGTCCTGGTGACCACCCTCACCAAGCGCATGGCCGAGGACCTCACCGAGTACTTCACCGACGTGGGCGTCAAGGTGCGCTACCTGCACTCGGACATCGACGCCATCGAGCGCACCGCCATCATCCGCGACTTGCGCAAGGGCGTTTTCGACGTGCTGGTGGGCATCAACCTGCTGCGCGAGGGCCTGGACATCCCCGAGGTGTCCCTGGTCGCCATCCTCGACGCGGACAAGGAGGGCTTCCTGCGCAGCCACGTCTCGCTCATCCAGACCATCGGCCGCGCGGCCCGCAACCTGAACGGCCACGTCATCATGTACTCGGATCAGATGACCGACTCCATGAAGCTGGCCATCGAAGAGACCAACCGCCGCCGCGACGTGCAGCGCAAGTACAATGAGGATCACGGCATCACTCCACGCTCCGTCAAGAGCGCCATCACCGATCTGGCCTCGCAGTTCTACGACGCCGACCCCATGGCCCTGCCCATGGCCGCCGATGCCGCCAACGATCTGCTCATCCCCAAGGAGATCAAGCGCCTCATCGAGGAGTACACCAAGGACATGCAGCGCGCCGCCGATGAGATGGAGTTCGAGAAGGCGGCCCAGTGCCGCGATCGCATCCTCCTGCTCAAGGACATGGACCTGGGCCTCAAGCCGCCCAGCCGCGCGCTGCTCGCCGCCCCCGTGAAGCCTCCTGAGAAGGACGTGCCCATGAAGGGCCGCAAGGGCCACGCCGCCAAGGGCCGGAGGAGGCGCTAGCCCACCATGGACGCCCGGCTCCAGGAGAAGCTGGACGCCCTGCCCACCGAACCCGGCGTGTACCTGATGAAGGACCGCCGCGGCCAGGTCATCTATGTGGGCAAGGCCATCAGTCTGCGCAACCGGGTCCGCTCGTACTTCACCCGGACCGGGGACACGCGCGTCTTCGTCTCGATGCTCGACTCGATCCTCGGGGATATCGAGACGGTGCTCGTCCACAACGAGAAGGAGGCGCTCCTCCTCGAGAACGAGCTCATCAAGAAGCACAAGCCGCGCTTCAACGTCCTCCTCAAGGACGACAAGCAGTTCATCTCCCTGCGTCTGGACCGGACGCAGACGTTCCCGCGGCTCGAGGTGATACGAAAGTACGAGCGGGATGGGGCCCGCTACTTCGGGCCCTACTCGAGCGCCGGTGCCATCCGCGAGACGCTCCGCCTCATCAACCGCTACTTCCACCTGCGCACGTGCACCGATCACGTGATGGCCAACCGCAAGCGGCCCTGTCTGCTGTACCAGATCGGCCGTTGCCCGGCCCCGTGCGTCTACCCGGTGCCTCCCGAGGACTACCGCCGCAGTGTGGACGAGGTGGTGCTCTTCCTGGAGGGCAAGGCCAGCGAGCTGGTGGAGGGCATCAAGGGCCGCATGAAGCGCGCTGCGTCCGAGCTCAAGTTCGAGGAGGCCGCGCGCCTGCGCGATCAGCTGCTGGCCATCGAGCGCAGCCTGGAGCGCCAGAAGGTCGCCACCACCGACTTCAAGGATCAGGACGTGTTCTCCCTCCATCGCGAGGGCGACCGCATCCTCTTCTATGTCCTCTGGGTGCGGCAGGGCCGGCTCAACGGCGGCCAGGCCTTCCCCTTCGGCAGCCAGGAGTTCCCAGACGAGGAGTTGCTGCCCTCCTTCGTCAACCTCTACTACGACCAGGGCAGCTTCGTGCCCGAGGAGGTGCTGCTGCCCCTGGAGCCCGAGAGCATCGAGGGCCTCGAGTCACTCCTGTCCGAGCGCAAGGGCGAGAAGGTCCGCGTCCTGGTGCCCAAGCGCGGCGAGAAGCATGAGCTGGTGCTCATGGCCCGCAAGAACGCCGAGCAGGCCTTCATCGAGCGCAAGCGCACCAAGGACGAGACGGATGCCGTGCTCTCCCGGCTCCAGCAGAAGCTGAACCTGCGCAACTACCCCCGCCGCATGGAGTGCTTCGACATCTCGCACTTCCAGGGCTCCAGCATCGTCGCCTCGCAGGTGGCCGTCACCGATGGCGAGACGGACAAGTCCCGCTACCGCCGCTTCAAGATCAAGACCCTGGAGAAGCAGGACGACTTCGCCAGCATGTACGAGGTGCTCTCCCGCCGCCTCAAGCGCGGACTGGACGAGAAGGATCTGCCGGACCTGCTCGTGATCGACGGCGGCAAGGGCCAGCTCGCCAGCGCTCACGCCGCCATGAAGGACCTGGGGATCGAGAAGGTGGACGTGGTAGGTCTTGCCAAGAGTCGCGACCAGGAAGTGTTCGATCGTGACGCTGAAAGCGCTCGCAGCCCCGAGCGTGTCTTTGTCCTGGGGCGAAAAGACCCCATCATCCTCACCCAGAACTCCGCCGAAATGTTCATGCTCACCCGCATGCGGGATGAGGCCCACCGCTTCGCCATCACCTACCAGGCCAAGGACCTGCGCAAGAGCCGGATCCGATCTGCCCTCGAGGACATCCCCGGGGTGGGAGAGGCCCGCCGGAAGATGCTCCTGCGCCACTTCGGATCGCTCAAGCGGGTCCAGGAGGCCAGCATCGAGGAACTGGCGGAAGTGGTCGGCCCCTCGGTCGCCGAGCGGGTCCATGCCGCCCTTCATGGCCACCCTGAAGAGGAGGAGGCAGACCCCATCCGGGAGGCCTCCCTGGACGACGCGGGCGCCGCGGTGGACGAAAAATCCTCCGGAGGAGGGTCGCCAGCCGGTTCGGCGTGATTAATTTTCTCCTCGGGAATTTCGAGGGAAAAAGTGCGCTGGAGCCCGAAGGTTCCAGGGATTTTTCATTGCGGCTGGGCGCGACGCTGATTTATAGCGATCGGGTTCGAAAGTACGCAAAAGAGGGTGAGGGAGCGACACATGAGGCTCTATCCGAAGGTGATCCCGATCATCTCGCGTGAGTGCATCCAGGTGCTGATGCAGGACGGAGATGTCGAGGTGGAGCCGATGCGGGTGGCGGATGCGGAGATGGACCTGTCGGCCATCATGCGCGAGTACCTCGCCAACGAGGAGCGCGTGAACCAGGCGACTCGCGAGGCCCTGGAGCGTCGTGGCTACGACTACTCCAAGTTCAACCAGGTCAAGCGTGAGATGGCGGACGTTCGCGGCTTCAAGATGGGTGACGAGGGCATCGAGTACGTCATCAATCAGATGATCGAGTTCCTGCTGATCAGCCGGAACGTCGAGGAAGTGTTCGCCGCCGACAATGTCCTGCGCTCGAAGATCCACCAGGTGATGAAGAAGCACCTGGACGTGGACGACGAGATCGACAAGGAGGCCCGCTCCCGCCTGAAGCACCTGCAGGAGGGCACCAGCGCCTTCGACATTGAGTACAACAAGACGGTGGAGCAGATCCGCCGAGCGCGCGGCCTGATCTAGCGGGGCCTGCATTCCCCCGCACCGCTGCCTACCTTGTGTGGAAGGGAGGCAGCGATGGCGGGTTCTCTACTTGGAATGATGGTGACAGGTCTCCTGGCCGCTGGGCCGGCAGGAGGCTTCACGTTCGAGGGCCGCGAGGCGAGCGCTCGGACGACTTCCCCGGTGGGCTTCTTCGCCCAGGGGACGACTCCTTACCCCAACCTGTATGAGCGTGGCCTCGGGTCAGCGACTCTGACCGTGGAGGACCGCGTCTCCGGGATGGCCACGTACGGAGACAAGGCTCGGCTGGAGGCGGAGTTTCGGCTCGGGCAGATCAACTACCGTGTGGAGATGACGCAGCCCGGCTTCCCGGTGAAGGGGGCAGGGGCCCGCCCGGCCGTCCCCCGGCCTGGCTTTCCGGTCGAGGGCGGCGTGATCCTGGATCGGGACCTGAATGGGGGCAGCGGGCTCGGCTGGCCCGCGACGACGCCGGTGCACGCGGGCATCGCCGTGTGGGGCGTGGGCAGCGTCTGGCGCAACGGGCAGCTGCTCACCGACAGCGCCGTGATCCAGGCGGATGCGCTGACCCATGGCGCGCACTCGGATGACGAGTCCCACCAGCCGCTCGCGGTGGCGCGTGCGGGCGACACGGAGTTCGAGGTGCTCGTGTGGAACCTGCCGCTCAACGCCGAGCCTCGTGGCTTCATCCAGTTCTCCTTCGAGGATGTGGAGATCGAGGTGGGTGGGCAGCAGGTGAGGGCGGTGGCGGTGCTGCCGAACGTGCAGGGCCTGGAGTCTGGGGGCTCGATTCCGACGTTCGGTGGCGTGGGCTCGAATGGGAGCTTCATCCCGGCCTCTCCGGCTCCAGCCCCCGGAGAGGGCGTCGGGGGCGCTGGCTTCGACTTCACCGCGGCACCCGAGACGGGAACCCCCGGCGGGCCGGTGACTCCGGTCAGCCCGGCGACGATCGGTGGGCCGGCCTCGCCGAATGTGCTCGCGGTGAGCGGGGTCAGCGTCGGCACCGAGGGGACTCAGCAGGGCACGGCGGCTCCCGGTGTGCCTGGAGTTCCCGGAGAGCCCATCTCCGGTCCCGTGACGACGGGGGGAGCAATGGGTCCGGGTGCCGTGACGCCGGACACAATCAGCGGCACCTTCCCCACGACGGGGGCTCCCACGCCTGCCGCGAACATCTCGGGCTACATCCCAGGGACACCGGCTCCTGGATCCGCACTCGCTGCGGAGTCTCCTGAGCCTCCCGGTGCGCCGCCCCCGGGTGGGGCCGCGGAGACGGGCGTGTCGCTCGGGACGAACGTGCCCACGCTGAACTCCGCGGGGACCTTCACCGTGCCGATCACTCCGCCGAACTTCAGCAACTTCGCTGGGACGGGACAGGTGAGCCCAGGCATCATCGCCACCGCGCCGCCGCTCAACGCGGATCGCTCGGTGCCGACGCCGCCGCTGCTGGGATCGCCCGCGCCACTCACGGCTGCGTCCGCGCCGCCTCTGCTCGGCACCCCTGCGCCGCTCAATGCGGCTCCCGCGCCCGCGCTGATCGGCACTCCCGCGCCCGCCAATGCGACGCCGGGAGCAGCTACCTCCGGGACGGCGGCTCCCGCGGCTCCTGCGGCTTCTCCTGGAGGCACGGGAGTTCCTCCCTCCATTTGATGGAGGGAGAGGTGGGGGGATGGCGGGGCGAAAAATTGACCCTTCGCTACGTGCCTGTAGCGTTCAGCGCATGTCGACGTCCGTTGCAGCCTTTGCCGTCCCCGCGACTTCTCGCCCCGCCAGCGACAACCCGCTGCGCGAGGCGATGGAGAATCTGGCTCGGGTGCTGCCTGCGCGTACGGATGCGGCGGTGCTGGTGGACCTCCTGGGAGATGATCTCCGCGAGGGGCTGGATGCCCTCGGAGATGTGGAGTGCCACTTCGCCGACGTGCTCGATGCGATGCGCCTGGAGCGGCCCTCGCCCATTCACCTCATCTCGGTGGGCGATGACCAGCTCATCCTCGAGAGGCTCGAGGTCCTGGTGGGCGTCGTGTCCCAGGTGCGGCGCCGGCTCTCGCAGGCCGCGGGGATGATGCGGCAGCTGCCACTCCCCCTGGGCGACGACTGACCCCTCGGGCGGGCGGGCTTGGCGCCAACCTGTCTAGCAAGCATACAGGTTCGTCCTCGACGCGCCCGGCAGGGGCGCCCTCACGAGGAGGGTTCGGGACTCAGAGCGAGCCGAGGAACTTCACCAGCGAGGCGCGATCCGTCGCCGACAGCTTGCGGAAGCGCTCCTTGGAGCGTTCGGCCTCGCCGCCGTGCCAGAGGATGGCCTCCTCGAGCGTCCGGGCGCGGCCATCGTGGAGGTAGCCCGCGTACGGCAGCACCGTTTGCGTGAGCCCGAGTCCCCACAGCGGCGTCGTTCTCCACTCGGTACCGTCGGCGATTCCATCCGGGCGGCCATCCGCGAGCCCCTCGCCCATGTCGTGCAGGAGCAGGTCCGTATAGGGGTGGATCCGCTGGTGGGCCATTTCCGGTACGGGGTACTCGCCGGTCTCCAGGGCCGCGCGGTGGCAGGCTTCGCACCCGAGTGACTGGAAGAGTTCCTCGCCGTGCCGCACCTCCTCGTCATCGAGGGACGCGCGCGCCGGCACTCCGAGTGACTGCGAGTAGAAGACCGCGGCCTCCAGGGTCTCGCGCGGCAGCTCGAAGGTGCCATCAGGCTCGGGGTTGAGCGTGCTGCTGATGCCCATGTCATTGAAGTAGGCGTCCGCCGACTGCTGGAACAGGTTGGGGCTGTTGGCCTTCAGCCCAAAGCGCCCCGGGGACAGGGAGCCCGTCTGGGAGTCCCAGACCATGTTGAGACGGCCCGAGATTCCGTCCTTGTTGCGATCGCTCGGGTCCTCCAGAGCGCGCAGGGTGGAGAGCTCCACCGCCTCGAGAAGCCCCAGCCCGAACACCGGGGGCGGCAGGCGCAGCGAAGTGAGCATCCCCGAGGGCAGGGCAGAGCCATCGCTCGGGGTGATCTGGATGCGCGGCGTCCGCAGGCTGAAGGCGGTGCCATCATCGTAGGTGCCGCTGGATTCCTCCCACGACAGGGTGACGGAGGCCTCGGGCGTGGCGCCATAGACGGCCTGGTCGGCTATCTGCGTGCCCAGGCCCGGGACCGGCACGGCACCGTTCTGATGGGGGGGCGTGCCCTCGGGGAGGCTGACGCGCACCAGGAGCTGGGTGCGCTGCGGCCCGACGCCCATCACCGGCATGCCTCGGCCGTTGCGCAGGTGGCAGCCGTTGCAGGAGTTGTTGTTGTAGAGGGGCCCGAGCCCGGGGTTCACCGGCGCGGGCCCGGGGACGAACTGCGCCGCGAAGGCCGCATCTCCCGCGCGGTGGCGCGAGAGGTGCTCCTCCGAGAGGTTGGGAGCCGGCTGGGCGAAGGCCAGTGAGGTGCGATCATCGATGGTGGTGGTGCCTCCGGCCCGGGGCTGTTCTTCCTCGCCACCGCAGCCCCAGCTCAGCGCCACCGCGGCGCACAACACGACAAGTCTTCGCATGCAGCTCCCCCTGGTTTGGCTCACCGGGTGGTGAGCGGCCTGATGTCGTTCTCGAACGTGGTCTGGGCCTTGCGGATGGCGGCCTGCGCGGCCTCGATCTCGTCCGCGGAGGCGGGATCCGTGATCGAGGTGCGGAAGGGCTCCGGGATCTTGCTGAGCGCGGTGATGGCGTCGGCGAGCTCCTTCTGCACGCGCGCATCGAGCTCGGCGTTCTCGGCCTTCACGAAGTCCGAGAAGGACTTGCCCTTGGCCGCCTGGCCCTGCAGGTGCCCGAGGTAGGCGTTCTGCACGCTGCGGATGTTGTTGGAGAAGTCCGACAGCGAGTTGTAGGCGAACTGGCTCTCGACCAGCTCCGGATCCTTGGCGTCGTACGGGTCGGCGATCTTCCCGTTGGCCACCTCATCGAGGATGCCGATCATTCCGCCGACCATCTCCTGGGCCGCGGACGAGACGGAGGTGTAGGCCGAGTTGCCCTGCTGTCCGGCGTTGGCCAGCACGTCTCGATACGGCTGGCGGCCATCCACCGACTTCGCCCAGGAATCCGACAGGGCGGCGCTCACGGACTTCAGCTCCGCGGCGATGGCTTTGAGGTAATCGAACTGGCGGGGCGTGAAGTCCTCCGGCTTCTTCGCGCGGCCGTCGCCGAAGAGCAGGTACTCCACCGTGTGGAAGCCCTTTTGGGTCTCTGAGAGAGTGGCCACGTAGGTCGGGGTGAAAGCGTCGTTGCTGGCAAGCACCGCGTCCAGATCGGACCGGTTGACAGGCCAGCTGTCCATGGCCGGATCGTATCCGAAGGAGTCCACAGGACCGAAGAGGAAGCCCTCGCTCTGCTCCCACGGCTGGCGAGCGGCGAACCAGGCCTCTTGAGCGGCGGTGAGCTTCGCGGCCGTCGTGTCCGCCGCGAGCGCGTTCACCGCCGCATCCAGCTCCGACATGCGCGTGGCGAGGTTCTGGTAGGTGGGCACCACCACATCATCCGCGAAGTGGACGATGATCTCGGAGTCGAAGGAGGGTGTGGTCGGGCCGTTGTCGTCGTCGTCGCCGCAGGAGGCCAGCACCAGCGCACCGGCGAGCGCGAGGGAACGGAGGGAGAGGCGGGAGAGGGTCATCGGAGTCATCCTGTTGGGTGGGTCAGTCAGTAGGAGAAGCCAGTGGAGAGCCGAACGGTGTTCTCTGGCCGGAAGCGGGAGGAGTCGCCGAGGCGGCGGTGGCTGAAGTCGAGCTTGGCGAAGGCCACCCCCGCCAGCGTGTACGCCGTGCCCACCGTGTAGATGGAGCGGGCGAAGCGCGGGTTGTCGAAGAGCTCGGTGCGGGGATTGAAGACCGAGTCCGCGTAGTCGAAGCGGACGTAGGGCTCGATCCGGTGGTCCTCGTCCAGCCCGAGCTTCGGCGCGATGTTGAAGCCCAGCTCGCCCCAGACGGCCAGTGCATGCTCGGCCACGGGTGTTCGCAGCACGTTCAGCAGGTTGGACAGGCGATCGTTGCGCGCGGAGATGTCATCCGCGTTCTTCAGGTAGCCCCACATCGCCAGGGCCTTGGCGCGCCAGGGGCCTCGCTCCAGAGAGAAGTGAGCGTCCACGATCAGCAGCGGCGCGGAGACGTAGCCACAGGGCGCTACCACCCCGTCATTTCGCTCCTCGCACGTCTTCACGAGATCCGGTTTGGGGCGGTTGCGCGTCGTGTCCCCGTAGTAGCCGGAGATGCCGAAGTGGAGCCCCTCGAAGCGGGTGACGTCCGCACGCAGCACGGCGGCCAGATCCGTGGCGCGGTTCAGCTCGAAGCGGTGCTGGTGTCCCCGGGCCACCCAGTACTGGGAGCTGAACGCAGTGGAGTCCAGCCCGTTGACCACCTGCGCCGTCAGCTTCAGGCCGGCGTCGAGCTTCCACTGCGCCTGGATCCCCATCTCGTCCCACGTGTTGGGGATGATGAGCGTCTCCGATTCGGAGCGGATGGTGCCCAGGTAGTCGGTGGGCCGGTAGTACTCGCTCAGCGTGCCCACCGCGACGTAGAAGCGCCCGACCGAGATGGCGAAGTCCTCCCCGAACTCCTTCTTCAGGTAGAACTCCTCCAGCAGCACCTCGCCGCCCTTCTCCACCTCCTGCTCGAACTCGCCGAACTCCTCGTACTCGAGCTCCATGGCCGAGCCGGTGCCGCCGTGCTCGAACTCCACCTCCATCTCGGCCTCGAGCCCGTACTCGGGCAGGCTCGCCTCCAGCTCCATCACCAGCCGGGTGGTGTCGAAGGTGAGCCGTGAGTCCTTCTGCGAGCCGCCCTGGCGGTTCTGGTTCGGCCCATGGTTGTAATAGGCGAACTGCAGATCCCCGTACCCGCCGACCTCCAGCTTCAGGGCCGGCTTCTTCTTCTCCGCCTCGTGCTCCTCTTCCTCTTCCTCCGACTTCTTCTGCGCTCGGGCGGGGAAGGCGGTGAGCACTGCAACAGCGCACATCAAAACGGAGATCAGGTTGGGGTGACGCATCGGAATGGCGCGCACCCTAGACGTCACCTTTTGACTTTGCAAATCGGAATCAATTGAAAGGTGAGCAAAAGCCCCTCCTCTCATAAGGAGGGGCTTGGGACACCGCGTCACAATGTCCGGTGGGCTACCACTTGAGCTCTTCCTTGCCCTTGGTGGCGCGCTTCTCCTTCTCGCCGGGCCGCGAGTAGGCCGTCAGCGTGGCGCGCACGGCGCCCAGGTCCAGGGTGCCCACGGCCACCAGCGGCAGGCGGCGCGCGTCGTCGGAGATCCACACGTGCACCTCGCGCTTCTGCTTGGGCCGGTCGAGCCGCACCGCCGTGCCGGTGAGGTACCAGGCGTCGAACTCGCCCACGGGCAGCGAGACGTGCTCGCGCTTCACCACCGTGCCCTGCAGCCGCCAGAGCCGGCGGATGCCGTACACGTCGAAGCACACGGACAGGCCCTCCTTCATGGGCAGCTGGCGCATGAGGTAGATGGCACCCGCGACGTCCAGCGCGTCCTTGTCGTAGGTGTAGTCGTAGTGGCCGGGCTTCTGGCCCACCACGTAGTCCACCTTCACGGTGCGATCCTTGGCGCCGAAGGCCACGTCCGCGGTGCGGCGCACCTCGTTCTCGGTGGAGTCCTCGGTGTAGCGCGAGGGCCGCAGCGTGCGCGGGTGGAGGTAGCTCACGCCCACGCCCTTCACGCGCCGCACCTTGGAGAAGAAGGTGTTGGTCTGCGCCTCGATCTGCACGGGCAGCGCGCCCTTGTCGGGGCGCTGCACCTTCATGGTCATCTTTCCTGCGTTCGCGCCCATCGCGTCCAGATCGAACTCGAGGAGCTCGCCGGGCATGAAGGCGACGGGCGTGCGCAGCGGAGGCAGAGCGTTGGCGCATATAGGCACCGGCTGCGCGGGAGTGGTCGGCGGGGACATGTCCTGCACCGGTGGAACGTCCTGGCCTGAGGCATCGCTGTCCGCGGGAGCCTGTGCGGCTGCGGGAGCCGGTGTGGCTGCGGAAGCCGGTGCGGCCGCAGGTGCCTGGGCCTGGGTGGCACTGGCGAGGAGGACGAGGCTTGCCACGAGGACGGAGCGCATACGGGTCAGCCTTCTTTCACGAAGGGCGAGGGGACTGCTTTCAAGGTCGGACGCCAGGACGCTTCGCATATTCGGAGGACTCCCAGCGCTGCTTCAGGCGGGCGGACAGATCGTGCCGGACCTGTTCCCATTTTTCGACATCCTGCTCAATCTCATAGCCCGAGCGGGCGAGCCGGCGCGCGAATGTCCGGGCGGATTCCTTGTCCCCCAGCCCTGCCAGCAGGTGCAGGTACTCATAGTCCTCCAGGCCGTCGCGGATATGTTTGAGCCGCAGCGACACCACGGGCTGGTGCTCCTTCGAGCCCAGCCGTGCTGGAGTCCCAGGATAGAAGAGGGTGCCGTCCCCGTTGCCACCGAACTCGAAGATGTCCTTCCACGGATCCTTCGTGTTGTAGGCGTAGACGGTGTCGAAATAGAGCTCGCCGTCCACGCCGGTGAGGAAGGCCAGCGGCCCCATGGCCCGGTTGAGTGGGGCAGGGTGATCCACCATGTAGGAGGCCCAGCCGCTATAGGCGCGCTCCACGGAGGAATCCGCCGCCGGGCCGCCCGTGCAGCCGTGCGAGTTGCAGCTCTGGTACCACCACACCTTGGCGCCCTCGGGCAGCCGCGAGCGCAGCTTGTCGATGGGCAGCACGTTGCGGCACGTCTGCGGCCCGGAGCGTGGGAAGAAGCAGTTGAGCGTTGGCGTGAGGATGTCCGCGGTTCCACGCAGTGCATCATCCAACGGGGAGGTGACGAGCACGGGGATGGAGCCCGCCGCGCGCACCCGTGAGGACTGGGCCTTCACCAGGGGGACGTCCGTCGGCTTCGGCTCGTCCTTCGCGTAGAAGAAGAGCTGCGCGGACCAGCCCTTGCTCCGGAAGTGCTCGGCGAAGGCGCGGTAGTACGCCACCTTCTCCGCCTCGGTGCTCGCCTGGCGGCAGTCGCGCACCTCGGCCGTGGTGAAGCGCGCACCCGAGGGCAGCAGGCTCCCTTCGAGGAAGGGCGCCACCTCCTCGTCATAGGCACGGAAGTCCACCACCGCCCGGCCATTCTCGAAGCGCACTGGCGGCGGCGTCATGCTCATGCCATGCGCGCTGATGCGGTGCTCCAGCAGCGTTCGCGCGTAGGAGCGCAGCAGCGTCCGGGCCTCGGGAGACTCCGGGGACAGCCCGTGCCCTCGCGAGATGCTGTACAGCGAGAGGCCGAAGCTCGTCGGCAGCGAGGCCGTCGCAGGCAACTCGAAGGGTTGGACCTCCACGGTGAACGGCACCGGCGGCACAGCGTTCCCGTCCGCCTTCACGCGCAACTCGCCCCGGTAGGTTCCTGGTTGCTGGGAGCCCGGCGCGCAGAACTCCACATAGAGGACCGCGGGCAGAGAAGGCTCTCCGGGCGTCTCCACCGGCAGCAGTGGGTCCGGCCACGGCCCCGAGGCACCCTGGCTGTTCGAAGGCGTCTTCACGTCGATGAAGCCCTCTCGCCACAGCGTGGCGGACAGCGCCGCTCCAGGTCCCTTCAGCGCCAGCGGCCCCGCGGTCACCCGGCGGACATTGCCTGGGAGGAGCACCTGCGTGGCCTCGCACTCGCCGCGCGCCAGGCTCAGCTTCGCCTCCGAAGCGCCCTCCACCGAGACGCCCGGTCTCACCTTCACCAGCGGAGACACCACCTTCGGCCCCGGGGATGCCGCCAGCACCGCCGTGAGCGCCCACGCCCAACCCGCTCCCATGCCCCCACCTTCCGCGGCCTAGCCGCCCTTGGTTTCGTTCATCGCCATCAGGCGACCCTGCTTGTACTCGCTCAACTCCGCCACGATGGAGCCCAACGCCAGATCCGCCTCGATGCGCACCGGCACGTGGCTGGAGTCCGTCGTGAAGTACGCGACGATGTCGCGCTTCGCCTTGAGCTTCTCGGAGAACTCCGTCTGGAGCTTCACGCGGAACACTTCGCGCTCGCCCAGCGACGTCTTCAGCTTCTGGCGCCCGTCCACCTTCGCTCGCAGCGTGAAGCTCTTGGAGCCCGTGAAGACCGGGTAGGTGTACTCCTGGCCATCGGCGATGCCCCGGTTGCGCAGCGCGAACGCCGCGGCCGCCATGTCCATCGTGCCCTCGGGCAACTCGTGCGTGGCCTCAGTGGGCTGCGCGCCCTCGTACTGGCGGATGACATGCGCCGTCTTCCCGCCGTCCTTCAGCTGGATGCGCTGGCGGCGCCGCTTGTTGTTCTCGTCCACGAAGAAGTCACTGCCCAGGGTGCGCTGGCCCTCGGCGTGCCAGTACGACACGAACTTGTCCTTGATGGGCCACACGTTCAGCGCCGGATCCGACTTCGCCAGCGAGACGATGGGCCATACCTGCTCGCCCCACTGCTTCATCGGCGCGCCGACGGTGATCTGCGCCGTGCCCGCCGTCACCCCGAGGTACTGCACGCGATAGATGGACTGCTCTCCCGGACCGAACGCATGGGTGGCCTGCTGGGCCATGGCCGCGCTGGAGAACAGCATCGCGGACAACAGGCCCACGATTGCACCGTTGAACCGCTTGGACATCTTGCGCTCCTGGACTCGGGGTCCTGCCCTCCCTCGGAGAAAGGTCGGGCGAATGTAGGTAGCCAGTTTCCGCGCCGCCAACCGCTCCGCCCCTGTCCTTCCCACTGGCGTCACTTCCTGGACGAGGAGGGGTATCCATCATTCAACGGGAGGCACTCCCGTGGGTAGGGATGAGTGGCACACAGCTGGGGCTCGCCTACACCCTTGGATACCGGACAAAAGGCCAGTGGCAGGTTCTCCAGGGTGGGGTGTTGGAGTCAACGAGACCGCGCGACAACCGGCCGCCGCTGGTAGCCTGTGGTCCGGCGGCGTCCGGTACGCCGTGGTCAAGCAGAGGAGATCCGAAGCCCATGCACGACTACGATGTCAATGATGACGAGGGCAGCAGCAAGAAGGCCAAGAACAAGTCGGGCAAGCTCATCAAGGAGTTCGACTGTCCGTCCTGTGAGGCCAACAACCCCACGGAAGAGCCGCTCGCGAACGGAATGGAGGTCAAATGCAACTACTGTGGCAATGACTTCCTGGTGTCCTACTCCGAGTCGGGCAAGGTCAAGTTCAAGGAGCTGTAGCTGCTGAGGGCCTCAGGCCCGCTCGCCGAAGATGGCGGTGCCCACGCGGACGAGGGTGGCGCCCTCCTCGATGGCCAGCTCGAAGTCGTGCGTCGTCCCCATGGAGAGGCCCGCGAGTCCCTGTGCGCGGGCCAGCTCTCGCAATTGCCGGAAGAAGCCGCGCGCCTGCTCCTCGTTCTCGGTGGGCGGCGGGAGCGCCATCAGCCCCTCGAGCTTCAGGCCCGGCAGGGTGCGCACCTCGTCCAGGAATGCTCCCAACATGTCCGGGGTGAGCCCGCTCTTGCTCTGCTCGCCGCCGATGTTCACCTCGGCGTAGCAGGGCAGGGGAGCATCGGCCCGGCGCTTGGACAGCTCGCGCGCCACATCCAGCCGATCCAGCGCGTGGAAGGCGTGCGCGGCCTTCGCCACGTACTTGACCTTGTTCGTCTGCAGCGGCCCGATGGCGTGCCAGCGCAGGCCCTGCAGCCCAGCGAGTTCCGCCGCCTTGTCCCGGAGTTCCTGTGCGTAGTTCTCTCCGAAGTCGCGCTGCCCGGCCTCGTAGGCCTCGCGGATGAGCGCCGAGGGCTTGAGCTTGGACACGGCCAGCAGCGTCACCGACTCCACCGGACGCCCCGCTCGCGCGCATGCCGCGGCCACCCGGGCTCGGATCTGCGCCAGCCGATCGGCCACCTCGCTCATGGAGCCCTCCAGGGAAGGGGAACGCCCGCCTGGGTGAGGAGTTCCAGGGTTTCTCCCAGGGGCAGGCCGATGACGTTGGTGGGGCTGCCCTCTATCCCAGACACGAGGAAGCTGCCCTTGCCCTGCATGCCGTAGGCCCCCGCCTTGTCCAAAGGCTCACCGGTGGCCACGTACCAGTCGATCTCTCCCGCGGAGAGTGTCCGGAAGGTGACGCCGGTGCGGATCACCATGGAAGACTCGGCGCGGCCCGCGAGCGCTACACCCGTGTAGACAGCGTGGGTCCGGCCGGACAGCCGGGTGAGCATGTCCCGGGCCTCGGCGGGGTCGACAGGCTTGCCGAGCAGCTCAGCGCCCATGGCCACGGTGGTGTCGGCCGCCAGCACCCAGGCACCGGGGAAGCGCCCGGCCACGGTACGGGCCTTCTCTCGGGCCAGCCGCAGCACGTACACGTCCGCCGGCTCTCCGGGCAGGGGCGTCTCGTCAATGTCCGCCGCGGACACCGTGAAGCGCAGCCCGAGTTGGGTGAGCAGATCTCGCCGCCTGGGGGAGCCAGAAGCAAGGACGAGGGACGTGGGATCCTCTAGAGTGGTCATGGTGAAAGGTCGGAAGCCCTTAGCAGAACTGCGCCTCGGAGTGGACCTCGGATGAACCCCGCTGATCTCCTGTCGGCCATGAAGCGGACGGTGGAGCAGTTGGCCGCGTTCAACGAGATGGCCAAGGCGCTCACCTCCACGCTCGAGCTGAAGGAGGTCCTCAACCTGGTGATGCAGAAGGTGAGCGATCTGCTGCACCCTCGCAACTGGTCGCTCATCCTCCAGGACGAGCGCACCGGAAAGCTCTACTTCGAAGTGGCGGTGGGCGACGGTGCCGAGGCCCTCAAGTCGCTCCAGATGCTCCCCGGCGAGGGCATTGCCGGCACGGTGTTCTCCACGGCCACGGCGCGGCTGGTGGATGACGTGGGCGGCGACCCCTCGTTCGCCCCGCGCTTCGATCAGGCATCTGCCTTCCGCACGCGCTCCATCCTCGCCGTGCCGCTGATTGCCCGAGGGCGGGTGCTGGGCATCATCGAGCTGGTGAACGGCCCGAAGGATCCGCCCTTCACGCAGGATGATCTCACGACGCTGACGGCCATCGCGGACTACGCGGCCATCGCCATCGAGAACGCTCGGAACTTCCGCCGGGTGCAGGAGCTAACGATCACCGACGAGCACACGGGTTGCTTCAACGCGCGGCACCTGCGCTCGCAGCTGGATCACGAGGTGAAACGCTCGCAGCGCTTCCACCACCCGCTGTCGCTCGTGTTCCTGGACCTGGACCGCTTCAAGGTTGTCAACGACACGCATGGCCACCTGGTGGGCAGCGCGCTGCTCAAGGAGGTGGGCGAGCTGTTGATCGCGTCCAGCCGTCAGCTCGATCTGGTGTTCCGCTACGGCGGTGACGAGTTCGCGCTGATGTTGGTGGAGACGGATCCCGATGGCGCGATGACGATTGCCAAGCGCGTCCGGGACGCCTTCCGCGCGCGGCGCTTCATGCAGAGCCACGGGCTCGAGATCCGTCTGACGGCGAGCCTGGGCGTGGCCACCTTCCCGGATCACGCGCGCACCGCCACGGAGTTGGTCCGCGCGGCGGACTTCGCCATGTATGCCGCCAAGGCTCAGGGGCGCGATGAGGTCCACCTCGCCGAACGAGTCCCCACCGACCCCAATGTGGAGCCGGCGCGCTGAGTCGAAACGATTCGGATCCACCGTGTTTCACTGGGCTTTCCAGTGATTCACGCACCCTGCGCGTAATTTTTCTCGCGAGCTGTGGAAGTCACAGAAGGCGTCAGCAGCGCTCGGTACGATTGCGAACAGACCAGGGATGCCCCCTGGCCTGAGCCCGGGTGCGTGCCTCCATGGAACTCAACTACGACGCCAAGAGAGCCCAGATCAAGCAACGCCTTGCAGAGTGGGACAAGCGGCCCGACTCCGACTTCGAGCAGTTCCAGATGACGCGCCAGCAGGCCACGAGTCTCATGTGGGAGACCTGTGGCCGGCTCGTGTTCCCGTGGGATCCGGATTACGACTCGCTTCGGGCCATGGTGTACCCGAACTTCGAGAACGTGCGCCCCGCGGTGATCGCCGTCTGTGAATCCGTCCACGACGTGCGCTGTTTCATGCGCTTCATCCGCCAGCAGCGCGATGCGAACCCCTCCTTCCGGTGGACACCTCGTTCGGGTGGCCACAGCACCGCGGGCTACTCCACGGTGCAGGGCGGGTTGATGTTGGACCTGCGCGGCCTCAACAACATCTTCGTCCAGCCCCAATTGAGGCTCGTCCACGTGGGGCCGGGCGTGCAGATGCGGGACTTCTACCGCACCACCCATGACTATGGCTTGTTCGCTCCCGGCGTCAGCTGCCCGGACGTGCCCATCGGCGGGATGATGCAGGGCGGTGGTTTCGGCTTCGGCTCTCGCATGTTCGGTATGAACTGCGACAACGTCGTCGAAGTCGAGATGGTGCTCGCCGATGGCCAGGTGGTGCTCGCCAATGCCGTGCACAACGCGGATCTCTTCTGGGCCGTGCGCGGCGGTACCGGCAACCAGTTCGGCATCGTCACGCGCGTCACCTACCAGCTCTTCCCGCTGCAGGACGTAGGAGCGGTGTCCCTGCAGTGGCGCATGGGGACTGAGCAGGAGGCGGCGCAGGGAGCGCATGCGCTCGACATCCTCCAGCGCAAGTACATGGGCTCCAACCATGACCGGCGCCTGGGCCACTTGTCGCTCATCGAGTTCGGTGACAACTGGGACGGGCCCTACCTCTTCGTGCGCGCCATGTATCGAGGCGAGCGAGGCCTGTGGCAGCAACTGCTCGGCGATCTCGTCGCCACGCCGGGTTGCCAGGTGCTGTGGGAGGACATGGGCTCCTTCTACCGGATGAACAACAAGCTCATGGGCTACGCCGAGGAGCCGGATGCACTGCCTCGCGTCGCGCCCATGGCCGCGTACCCTCCGCAGGAGAAGCAGACGCGGTTCTACGACAAGCCGCTGGGGCAGGCCGGGTGGCGCCTGTTCGTGGACCACCTCCGCAGCGCCGCGACGAAGCTCAAGTTCGCTCCGCAGATGGTCATCGAGGGCGCGGGTGCCGCCATCAACGAGCGCAGCCGCGGGTTCAACGCGTACATCCACCGGCGCGCGGACTTCAACACGTACCTCAATACCTACTGGGACACGGAGGAGGAGAAGGCCAAGGCGTTCGCCTTCATGGACCGCTGGCTCGACATCGGCCAGCCGTGGACGAACCAGGAGGCCTACCAGAACTACCCGAAGTCCTACGTGACGCAGTGGTCGCGCCGCTACTGGGCCGAGTACTACCCGGTGCTCTACTTCGTGAAGCGGAAGTACGATCCGACGAACCTGTTCCGGTTCGAGCAGAGCATTGGTTCCGATCTCCACGCCGTACCGAGCTCGATGGCGACGGTCGAGGAACTGGTGCCGGACATCGCCCGGAACCTGGGCAAGTCCATCGTCACTCCGGTGGAGATGGGCGAGAAGCCCGCAGCGTGAGCCGGGCGTGAAAAGGAAGGGCCGGTGGGAGCAGAGGCTCACCACCGGCCCGAGTGCTTCAGGAGCGGCTGGGTATCAGCCGTTGCCCGTCACAGCCTGGACCACCTCGGTGTTCGTCACCACGGTGCCCTGCTTGCGCAGCGCCTTGAGGAACGAGTCCTCCAGCTCGATCTGCTTGGCGCGCCGGGCCTGCTCACGCAGCTCGTCCTTCTTCTTCGTGAACTCCTCGTCGGTGGCCTTCTGGCGCTCGGTGACCTGGGCCACCACGAAGCCCTCGCCCGCGGGGAAGGTCTGGTCCAGCACCTGCGGCCCCTGCGCCGCGAACGTCGCCGCGATCAGCTCTTTGGCCGGCCCCAGGTAGGGCACCGACTCGCCGCCCGCCGTGAAGCTGCCCGTCTCCACCGCCTCCGGGTGCGTCTCCGTCTCGAAGCGCTGGAGCGCCGGCTGGCCCTCCTTCTCCGCCGGGAACAGCTCCTGGATCTTCTTGCCCGTCTTCACCTGGGCCAGCGCCTTCTCCGCCTCGGCCTTGGCCAGGTCCTTGGCCTGCTGCTGCTTGAAGAGCGTCGTGGCGATGTCGTTCTCCACGTCCGCCAGCTTCTTGTCGGACGCCGCCTGCTTCTCCTCCACCTTCACCACGTGGTAGCCCAGCTTCGTCTCGATGGGCTCGGACACGCTGTTGGGCGCCAGGGCGAACATGGAATCCGCCAGCGCCGGATCCAGGCTGTTGCGATCCACCAGGCCCAGGTCTCCACCGGCCGCCTTGGTGCCCGGATCCTCGCTCTTCTCCCGAGCCACCGCGGCGAAGTCCTTGCCGCCCTCGACGATCTCCTTGCGGATGGCCTCGGCCTTGGCCTTCGCGTCCGCCTTCTGCTGGTCCGTGGCGCTGCCGGGCAGCGCGACGAGGATCTGCCGAGCCTTCACGCGCTCCGGCTGCTGGTACATGAAGCTGTTGGTCTCGTAGTAGTCCGAGATCTCCTTGGTGTGCGCCTTCTTGAACTCGTCCACCTGGGCGGGCGTGGGGGCGGGCACCTTGTCCGCGTACATGGTCGGCAGGAAGCGGGCGAACACCAGCTTGGCCTGGTTGGCGTCCTTCTGGTAGCGGACGCGCACCTCGTCATCGGAGACGACCGCGCCGTTGCGCACCATCTCGAGCATCTTCTGCGCGGCCAACTGGTGGCGCAGGTCGTCCTCGTACTGGCTCTCCGTCAGCCGGTAGTAGTCGCGCAGCACCTGGCGGTACCGGTCGAAGTTGAACTCGCCATCCTTCTGGAAGTCCGTGTTGCGGTGGATGATCTCCACGAGCTCGGAGTCCGCGGGGACGATGCCGTGGCTCTCCGCGGCCTGGGCCAGCAGCTCCAGGTCCACCAGTTGCTGCAGCACCTGCGGCGCGATGAACTGACGCGCGGCGGACTCGGGGATGGGGTTGCCCCGGTTGCGCAGGCTGTTGATCTGCATCGCGTAGGCGCGGTTGAAGTCGCGGAGCGGGATCTCCTTGCCGTTGACGACGGCCGCCGCACTCGTGTGCGTGATGGCGCCGCTGGACTTGCTGAAGCTCCCGGGCCCGAAGTTCAGTGTGAACACGACCGCGATGCCGATGATGAACACCAGCGAGACAACCTTCCGGGGGTTCAAACCTTCCATGTTGCTGTCGTTTCTTCGTGCAAGGCGCCGCGGAAGGTGCCTTCGTGGAAGGACTCGCGACGCGGGTTTGTTGGATGCCCGGTCGGTGGGTGGACAGTTCTTTGTCACCCCCTGAGCTGGGCCTTGACTGCCTAGGACAAGGCCCCAGAAAATGCAAGCGATTTACAGTGTTTAGCTGCCCCCTCTCCTTCCCGCTCCTCTTTCCCTACACGGGTACCTCCCCCCAGTGCTGTCGCTCCTCAAGCGGTACCGGCGCTTCCTTTTCGTGAGCGTGCTGCTGCTCTACCCGCTGTTCGCCTTCCTGGTGACCGGCCGGCGGGGCCGCGAGCCGAACTTCCTCGATCGCGCCCTTATCGGGATGACGTCGCCCCTTCAGGCGGGGCTCAACCGCATCATCGATGCGGGCGTGGGCACGGTGAACCACTACGTGGACCTGCGCGGCGTCCGGCAGGAGAATGACGCGCTGCGGCTGGAGAACATGCAGTTGCGAGCGGCGGTGCAGGCGCTCGGTGAGGCGCGGGCGGAGAATGAACGGCTGAAGTTGCTGTTGCAGTACGCCGAGAAGACCTCGGGGCCGGAGATACCGGCGCGGGTCGTAGGGGTGAATCCGGTGGCGAAGCTGTTGTCGGTGCGGATCAGCAGTGGCGAGCAGCAGGGCGTGTTCCAGGGCATGTCGGTGGTGACGCCGGATGGCATCGTCGGCCAGGTCATCCGCACGACGGGCGGCTATGCGGACGTGGCGTTGGTGACGGATCCCCAGAGCCGGGTGGGCGTGCGCGTGCAGCGCTCGCGTGCTCGAGGCACGGCGGCGGGCGCGGGCAACGGGCCGCTCAAGCTGGAGAACATGCTGCGCACCGAGGACGTGGAGGACGGCGATCTGATCATCACCGCGGGCACGGACGGGGTGTACCCGCCGGGCTTGATCGTGGGGCGGGTGGCCAACCTCGAGAAGAAGGAGCACGGCATGTTCCAGGCGGCGGACATCCTCCCCGCGGTGGACACCACGAAGCTCGAGGAGGTGTTCGTGGTGGGCAGTCCGTACCGGGATGGCGCGCCGGTGGTGGAGGGGACGCGATGAAGTTCCTGATCACCGTGGCGCTCGCGCTGCTGCTGCTCACGCTGGAGTCCGTGCTCGTGCAGCGGGCCGGGCTGGTGCTCTCGCGCATCGACGTGACGGTGGTGCTGCTGGCCTTCCTCGCCCTGCGCGCCTCGCTGCTGGAGGGCGCCTGCTCGGCCTTCGCGGTGGGCTACCTGTTGGATCTGATGAGTGGACAGCCCACGGGCCTGTTCACCTTCCTGGGCGTCTTCACCTTCCTGGTGGGGCGGCTGGTGGATTCGCTGGTGGATGTGCGCGGCCCGGTGGCCTTCGTGCTCTTCACCATGGGGGCGGACGTGGGCCACGGATTGCTGTCGGCCTTCTTCAGTTGGCTCACGGTGAAGGATGGTTCGGCCACGGCGGTGCTGCCGGGCCTGCCGCTGCAGGTGGCTCTCACGGGCATCGCGGCGCTGCTCCTCTATCCGCTCCTGCGCCGGATCGAGGCGCGCCAGGAGCGCTCCCAGGCGGGAGGTCTGCTGTGACGCCGACGCTGGGCAATTCCACTCCGGGCCGCGATCTCAAGCGGCGCTTCCTCTGGCTCGGCCTGGCCATGGTGGGCGGGATCGTCATCCTGGCCACGCAGCTCTACCGGCTGCAGATCATCCGCGGCGAGGAGTACTCGGCCAAGAGCGTGGCCAACTTCGTCAAGGAGGTCCGCCTGCGCGCGGACCGGGGCGTCATCAAGGACGCGCGCGGCACGATCCTCGTGGACAGCCGCCCTTCGTTCGACGCCTTCATCACCCCGGCCTTCTGCACGGATTGCCCTACGATCGTCATCCCCAAGCTGGCCGAGCTGCTGGGCTGGGACGCGGATCAGCGCCAGAAGGTGGAAGATCAGGTGAAGGTGGCCAAGCGCAACGCGCCGTTCCAGCCGCTGCCGGTGCGCATCGATCTCACGCGGGACGAGCTGGACCGCCTCAATGCCCGGCGCGACATCCTGGACGGCGTGGAAGTGGTGCCGGTGCCGCACCGCAACTACCGCTCGGAGACGGTGCTCTCGCACGTGCTGGGCTACATGAACGAGATCAACCAGGACGAGTTGGACCGGCTCAACGCGGATGGGGCGAAGTACGCCCTGGGCGACTACATCGGCCGGCGCGGCCTGGAGCGCTACTTCGAGTCCAAGCTGCGCGGCGTGGACGGGGTGCGCAAGGAAGTGGTGAACGCGCGCGGAAAGACCATCGAGGAGCTGAACGACAAGCTGGGAGAGAACTCCGTCATCCCTCCGCATGCGGGCAGCAACCTGGTGCTCTCCATCGACATGCGTCTGCAGGAGGAGGCCGAGCGCGTGTTCCCGGGTGTGGCCGGCGCGGTGGTGGCCATCGACGTGAACACGGGCTTCATCAAGGCGCTGGTGTCCCGGCCAGGCTTCGATCCCAACCTGCTCACCGGCCGCGTCACCCCCGCGCAGATGGCGGCGCTGGTGAAGGATCCGCTCCAGCCGATGATCAACCGAGTGGCCGCGGCGCACTACAGCCCGGGCTCCACCTTCAAGGTCGTCACCCAGCTGGCAGCCTTCAAGTCCGGTCTCTTCCGGCCGGAGACGACGATCAACTGCCCGGGTGGCTACAAGCTGGGCGCGCGCACCTGGCGCTGCCACAAGGAGAGCGGCCACGGGCCAGTGAACGCGAAGCAGGCCATGGCTTACTCCTGCGATACGTGGTTCTTCAAGGTGGCGGATACCCTGGGGCTGGATCCCATCGCGGAGATGGGCCGCGCGCTCGGCCTGGGCAGCCCCACTGGCATCGGCGTGCTGGGCGAGGTGCCCGGCATCATGCCTACCTCCGAGTATCACGATCGGCTCTCTCCCGGCGGCTACACCAAGGGCATGGCTCTCAACAGCGCCATCGGCCAGGGCGATGACAACGTGACGCCGCTTCAGCTCGCGGGTGTGTACGCGGCCATCGCCAACGGTGGCACGCTGTACAAGCCACAGCTGGTGCAGCGCATCGAGGACCTGGATGGCCAGGTCGTCGAGTCGTACAACCCGGAGGTGGTGCGCACGGTGGACATGAACCCCGCGCACCTCAAGGTGATCGTCGACGGCCTGGTGGCCGTGGCCAACGAGCCCGGAGGCACCGCGTTCCGGGCGCGGCAGAAGTACCAGGAGAGCCTGAAGGACATCGAGGTGGCGGGCAAGACGGGGACGGCCCAGGTGGTGGCGATCGGCTCGGTTCGCCTCAAGACGCACCAGATGGACTTCTTCACGCGCGACCATGCCTGGTTCGCCGGCTTCGCCCCCGTGAACAAGCCGGAGATCGCTGTGGTGGTGCTCAACGAGCACGGTGGTCACGGTGGCGTGGACGCGGCGCCCACCGGCATGGCCGTCATCGCCAAGTACTTCGAGCTGAAGCAGCTGGATGCCAACTCTCCGCCGCAGCGCTCCAATCAGCCCTACGTCCTGACGCTGCCTCCGGCTCCGAAGCTGGAGGACGTCATGCTCACTCGCGGCGTTCCGCCCGCAGGCTCTCCGAATGCAGCTCAGCATTGAACGCCGCATGGTGCCCCACGTCCCGTGGGGCCTGATCTTCTGCGTCCTGGCCATCTGCGCGCTGGGCGTGTGGAACCTGGCTTCGGCGGCCCGGCCGCCGCACGCCGGCGCGTGGTCCAGCCAGGGCGTCTACATGGCGGTGGGGCTCGTCGCCGCGCTGGTGGTGTGCCTGGTGGACTACCGCTGGATCCAGCGGATGACGGTGCCCATCTACGTGCTCAACATCCTGGCGCTGATCGCCCTGCGCTTCATGGGGCACAAGGCCAAGGGCGCCGAGAGCTGGTTCGTCCTGGGCCCGCTGCGCATCCAGCCCGCCGAGTTCATGAAGATCGGTGTGGTGCTGATGCTGGCCAAGGTCTACCACGACGACTTCCGGCCCAATCAGGAGTCCTATGGGCTCTTGCGGCTGTGGAAGCCCGTGCTCGTGGTGGCCGTGCCCGCCGTGCTCGTGCTCGTCCAGCCGGACCTGGGCACGGCGATGATGATCCTGTTGTCGTCCATCACCGTCATCCTCTTCGGCAAGGTGCGTTGGTACCTGGTGGCGGTGATGCTGGCGGGCATCATCGCCGTGGGCGGCATCATCTGGAACGACTACGTCCGCGAGACGCCCGAGCCCCACTTCACGGTGCTGCGCCACCATCTCAAGAAGCACCAGAGCCAGCGCATCTCCGGCTGGCTGGACCCTGAGGCGGACCTGAAGGGCAGCGGCTACCACGCGGCTCAGTCGAAGATCGCCGTGGGCAGCGGCGGCATGACGGGCAAGGGCTGGCGCGAGGGCACGCAGACGGGCCTGTCCTTCCTCCCCGAGCAGCACACGGACTTCATCTTCTCCGTGTGGGCCGAGGAGCACGGCTTCATGTCCTGCCTGCTCCTGCTGGCGCTCTATGGAGGGCTCTTCTCCCTCTCATTGGCGGTGGGGTTCAACGCGCGGGATAGATTCGGCGCCTTCGTGGCCGTAGGCATCACCGCGATGATCTTCTGGCAGGTGTTCGAGAACATCGGCATGGTCATCGGCCTGTTGCCGGTGACGGGCATCACCCTGCCGTTGATGAGCTACGGCGGCTCCTCCATCATGTCGATGATGATCAGCGTGGGCCTGCTGGTGAACATCAGCATGCGCCGCCACATGTTCTGAGCCGGCTCAGAAGGCCCGGCCAGCGAGGATGGTGCTGGCCACGGTGAAGTAGATGACCACGCCGGTGACATCCACCAGCGTGGCCACGAAGGGCGCGGACGCCGCCGCGGGATCCAGCCCCAGCCGCCGCAGCAGGAACGGCAGCATGGAGCCGCACAGCGTGCCGAACGTCACCACGCCTATCACGCTGAAGCCCACCGCGATGCCCACCCAGACGTAGTGCGGGCCGTAGAGCTGTTCGCGCCCCGGCCATAGGACGATGCGCAGCGCACCCAACACCCCGAGGAACACCCCCAACGCCACGCCGCTGGTGCTCTCGCGCACCGCCACGCGCCACCAGTCCTTCAGCGATACGTCTCGCACCGCCAGTGCGCGGATGATCAGCGAGGTGGCCTGTGAGCCGGAGTTGCCTCCCGAGGAGATGATCAGCGGCACGAAGCTGCTCAGGAACACTGCCTGGGCGATGGCGTCCTGGTAGTGCGCCATGGCCGTGGCCGTGAACATCTGCCCGAAGAAGAGCACCGTCAGCCAGCCCACCCGCTTGCGCAGCATCTCCGTCAGGCCGATGTCCAGGTACGGCGCCTCCAGGGCCTCCATGCCGCCCATGCGCTGGATGTCCTCGGTGGCCTCCTCCTCGGCCACGTCCAGCACGTCGTCCACGGTGATGATGCCCAGCAGCCCCCCCTGCGAGTCCGTCACCGGCAGCGCCACCCGGTCGTACTTCTCGAAGAAGGTGATGATCTCCTCCCGGTCCGCCGTGGCCGGGATGCTGACCAGCTGCCTGTCGTGGATGTCCGAGATGCGCGTGTCCGGTCTTGCCAGCACCAACGCTGCCAACCGCAGGTCGTCCAGCAGCCGGCCCCGCTCGTCGACGATGTAGAGCACGTTGAGCGTCTCGCGTCCCTGGCCGTGGGTGCGCACGTACTCGATCGCTGCGGACGCTGGGAGGTTCCCCGGGAGCGTCAGGAACTCCGGCGTCATGTAGCGGCCGGCGCTGCGCTCCGGATAGCCCAGCAGCTCGCGGGCCACCTTCAGCTCCGCCGGCGACAGCGTGGTGAGCACCCGCCGAGTCACCTCCGCCGGCAGCTCCTCCAACAGGCGCGTACGGTCGTCCGGCGCCATCTCGTTGAGCACGTTCTTGAGCTCTTCGTTGCCCAGCGTGCTCACCAACTCCGATTGTTGGTGCGGCGGCAGGTACTCGAAGGACTGCGCCGCCATGTCTCGGGGCAACAACCGGAAGAGAACGCCGCTGTCCTTGGCGGGGAGATCCTCGATCACCTCCGCCACGTCCGCAGGGTCCATCTCCGTGAAGGCCTCACGCAGCGAGTTCCAGTCACGAGCCTGGATGAGCTCGTCGAACTCGGGCTTGAGGAGGTTTCCCAGCATCACACTCTCCGCGGGCGATGGAGCCAGCGCATGGTGTATGAATCGCGCCAGTTCCGGTACGGGATTCTTTCAAGGCCGCGGAGGCAACGATGCAGAGGAAGGGTGCCCAGAAGGGGAGGAGCCCGGCAGGTTCCACGCGCCCCTCCGACGAGGCCACGGGCTCCTCGTCCACGGCGCCAGCTGACGAAGAGACTCAGGGCGCGCAGTCAGCGGCCGAGGCTTCGCCCACCGAGCCCTCGGCGAAGGGCTCCTCGGGTCCGCCTCGAGAGAGCCGGCGCCCAGGCGTCAACGTCCCCCGAATCTCCCCGCCCAAGGCCGACGAGCGGCGCACGGGAGGGCGGGGGGAGGACGCACGGAGAGCACCAACGAAGACGGCTCAGCCCACGCTGGCGCCCATCATCGAGCCTCAGGTGAGCAACGAGCCGGAACACCGGCACTTCCCCCGGGCCCGGGTTGCCACGCGCTTCGAGATCTGGCGGGAGCAGGGCGGACAGAGGACGTTCTCGGCCATCCTCATGTCTCAGAACGTGAGTATCAGCGGGGCCTTCCTGGAGAGCACCTTCTTCCTGCCCGTGGGCACGGAAGTCCAGGTGCGCTTCACCCTGGAGGAAGGCTCGGAGCCCGTGCAGGCCCGCGGCGAGATCGTCCGCGAGGAGCGCACGGACACGGGCGGCCGCTCGGGGTTCGGCGTCCGCTTCGTGGAGTTCTCCGGCCAGACCGAGGTGTCCCTGGCCCGGCTCTTCCTCGGCATGCGGCTGCGGAGCTTCGCCGAGGAGTACCTTCAGTCCCGCCGGGCCCGCTCGCTGCCCAATGAGCTCGAGCGGGTGGTGGATGTACTCGCCGCGTGGGAGTTGCTCAAGGCCACCTCCCCCGGCGATCCGTGGCGCGGCGAGTAGCGCGCCCTCAGGCGCTCTTGCCCGCCGCCAGCATGCGGCGCCGCTCGGCCTGGTAGTGCGCCGAGCACAGGCCCTTGGAGCGAGACTCACGCCCGCAGCCGGGCACCGTGCACAGCCGCTCCGGGGGCACCGGGCCGCCCACCACCACCTTCGGTGGACGCCCGCGCCGGCGGATGGGGGCTGGTGGCCCGTTGGGCGCGGAACTCAGCCCGCTGTTGTGGAGCGCGCGTACCACCCCCTGACCAATGGCGATTCCAATTGCCTCAGCCCAGTTGGCGAGCGCCGGCGGCAAGGCGGTGGAAGGAGGGGAGATGGCATTCTTTCGCTGGCGGGTCGTCATTCAGAAAGCTCCAAAAAGTCAGAGATACCTGTTTAACCAAGGAAGAAAAGTTGAACTGCTTATTTGGCCTTTAACGTGAAATCTGTCAACACACGGTTGATGGGTTAATCCTGACTCTGTTCACACTGACAGCACTCGCAGATCGGGTAGCGCGGCCAGTTGCCGTGAGACCTACCTGGTGGGTCTGCTCAGGCTCGTACGGTGGGTACCCTGCGGGGAAGACCCCGAGAGGACGTGTAGGAGCGGATTGAGCCAACAGGCCAGCCGGAAGCAAGCATCACTGCCGGAGGACAATTTGGCGGGGATGACACACCGGTACAACCGTCATCTCCGTAGACCAGGAGCGGCACACAGACGCTACCAGGAGCGTGAGCGAGATCTGCTCGAGCGCTCCGAACGTCGGGCCGGACGTTCCTGTCGTCACAATAACTCCACCCGAGTGAGGCGCCAGGCCTCGCTCGGGTGAAGGTACAACATTATCTAGGCGAACGCCTTGTCGATGGCGTCCTTGATGCGATCGCGGGGCGCCGCGCCGACCAGCTGCCCCACCACCTTGCCGCCCTTGAAGACGAGCAGCGTGGGAATGGAGCGGATGCCGTAGTCCTGGGCGGTCTGCTGGTTGTCGTCGACGTTCACCTTGGTGAACTTCACCTTGCCGTCCAACTCCTTGGCCAGGGCCTCGACGGTCGGCGCGATGGCCCGGCACGGGGCACACCAGGTGGCCCAGAAATCCACCAGCACGGGCTTGTCGGACTCGAGAACTTCCTTGGAGAAGTCTCCGTCCCCGATGTTCTTCACGATGTCACCTGCCATGAGTCACTCCTTCACAGGCCGCTCGACTGCTGGGCCATCCTCTGGCGCGTCCTCTAGTACGCAGCGCAGGGCCCTGCAAGGATCGGTCGGGCCGTACCCATCCTAAAAGGTGAGATGCGGACGATGGGCAGGGGTTTCGAGCAGGCAGGGGCTACGAGAGACAGGCTCCCCGCGCGGGGGTGATGTAAGCTGGTGGACGTGATGAAGCTCTTTCTTCCCCAGACACAGCTCGAGGAATGGGCCCTGGGAGATCAGGCCGACCTCAAGGACGGCCACCTGGTGGTGATGGCCGAGGGCGGGGGCAGCTATCCGGCCGTACCCGCAGTGCACTTCGTGCAATTGGTGAGCGGGGAGGACACCCACAAGCTGGTGGCCAAGGTGAAGACCGAGGCGCAACTCGCCAGCCTGGGCGCCGAGCAGATGGCGGACTCGGTCATCCTGGGGGAGTCGGCCTACGAAGTGGTTCCGGGTTATGTCACCGAGGTCGCCGTCGCGCCCCGGCCTGGCGACAAGAAGCCCAGTAACGAGACGGACCTGTTGGCCGCCTTCATCCTCAACAAGATGGGCTGACCGGACGGTCGCCCGGGGTTATGTCGCTGCCGCCATGAACGAAACCCTGGTCTCGCTCGCCTGCCACGCCTACGGCTTCGCCGCTCTGGTGTACCTCACCTACCTGGCGCGCCAGTGGATGGCGCTCGCCACAGTGGGGCGGGTGCTGGTGGGCCTGGGGCTGGCCCTCCATGCGGCCGCCCTCTTCCCGGTGTTGGCCTCCCAGGGAGGCATGCCCGTGGGCGCGGCCCAGGGGTTCTCTACCCTGGCCTTCCTGCTGCTGGCGCTGGGGTTGATCCTGGATCTGCGCTACCGCAAGCCTGTCATTGGCGCGTTCATCACCCCGTTGGCGGTGGCCACGCTGGTGCCGGGGCTGTTGCTGCGGGCCGGCCAGGCGCCGTTGTCTCCCGGGCTGCGCCAGCCGCTGCTGAGGATGCACATCTCCATCGCGCTGGTGGGGATGGCGGCCTTCGCCGTGGCGGCGGGTGTGGGCGTCATGTACCTGCTGATGGAGCGGCAGGTGAAGGGCAAGCGCTTCGGGCTGTTGTTCTCCCGGCTGCCCTCGCTCGAGTTCCTGGACACGCTCAATCGCCGGCTGGTGGTGGTGGGCTTCATCGCGCTGTCCATCACCCTGGCCACGGGGGCCTTCTTCGTCGCGGGCTCCAGCCAGGGGCTCACGTGGATGATGGACGCGAAGGTGGTGGCCACGGTGGTGGCGTGGGGGTTGTTCGCAGGGTTGGCGGCGGCCCGCGTCTTCGTGGGCTGGAGGGGGCGGCGTGTGGCGCTCTTGACGATGGCGGGCTTCGGGCTGGTGCTGGTGTCATTCCTCTCGTCGTATGACTTCACCGCCGGGGGGATGCGCTAGCCATGGAGCTGATCTGCATAGGCTTGTCCCACCGGACAGCGCCCCTGACGGTGCGCGAGCGGCTGGCTTTGCCGGAGCCCCGGCAGGTGGAGGTGCTCCAGCAGCTGGCGCAGGCACCGACAGAAGCGCTGCTGGTCTCCACGTGCAATCGGGTGGAGTTGTACGTGTCTTCGCCGGATCTGGCCCAGGCGGCGGCCCGGGCTCGCGAGGAGCTGAGCCGGCTTGGGGGCCCGGAGGCGCTCGATCACCTCTATGAGCACCACGGGGCCGGAGCGCTGGAGCACCTGTTCCGCGTGGCCTCGAGCCTGGACTCCATGGTGGTGGGCGAGGCGCAGATCCTGGGACAGGTGAAGGAGTCCTTCGAGCTGGCTCAGGGCGCGGGGGCGGTGCGCGGCGGGTTGACGCGGGTGTGCGCGGCGGCCTTCAGCTGCGCCAAGCGCGTGCGCACGGAGACGGCGATTGGCCGGGCGGCCACGTCCATGGCCTCGGCGGCGGTGGCTTTGGCCACCAAGGTGTTCGACGAGCTGTCGGACAAGACGGCCCTGGTGGTGGGCGCCGGCGAGATGGGAGAGCTGGCGGCGCGGCACTTGAAGCAGGCGAAGGTGGGGAAGCTGATCGTGACAAATCGCACGATGGCTCGCGCCGAGGCTCTGGTCGCGGAGGTGGGTGGCACGGCCCGGCCCTTCGAGGAGCTGAACGCGTTGCTGAAGGAGGCGGACGTGGTGGTGTGCTCGACGGCCTCTCCGGTGGCGCTGTTCACGAAGGAGAACGTGGGCGCGGTGGGCAGGGCACGCCGGTTCCGGCCGCTGTTCATGGTGGATCTGGCGGTTCCGCGAGACATCGATCCGGATGTGTCCTCGCTGGACTGGGTGACGGCGTACGACGTGGACGACATCCAGAAGTTCGTCGCGGAGAACGAGGCGGCGCGGGCCGAGGAGGCGCAGAAGGCGGGCGTCCTGGTGATCCAGGAAGTGTCTCGCTTCATGAGGGATCGGGCGGTGCGGGATGGGGTGCCGGTGCTGGCGCGGCTGCGGCAGCGGGCAGAGCAGATTGCCAAGGCCGAGGTGGAGAAGACGCTGGCGGCCATGGGCGACGGGCTCACGGAGAAGCAGCGCAAGAGCATCGAGGCGATGGGGCGCGCCATCGTCAACAAGCTGCTGCACGAGCCCACCACGCGGTTGCGCGCCGTGGGCTCCGAGAAGGAGGAGGGCAACCGGCTCGCGGGAGCCGCCGCCGAGCTGTTTGGTCTCGCGGAGGAGGCGGCAGCTCCGGTCGATGCTGTGAGTGTTGCTCCCACGGCGGTGAGTGGAGGCAAGCGATGAGGCGCACGGTGCGGATCGCCACGCGGCAGAGCCCGTTGGCGCTCTGGCAGGCTCGGCACGTGGGGGCGCTGCTGCAGGCCCGTCATGCGGGGCTGGATGTGTCTCTGGTGGAGATGACCACCGAGGGCGATCGGTTCCTCTCGGCGCCCCTGTCGTCCGTGGGTGGCAAGGGGCTGTTCGTGAAGGAGATAGAACAGGCGCTGCTCGATGGGCGCGCGGATATCGCCGTGCACAGCCTGAAGGACATGACGTCCGTGCTGCCCGAAGGGCTGGTGCTGGCGGCGGTGCCCGCGCGAGAGGATCCGCGCGACGCGTTCTGCAGCCCCAAGGGGCTCACGCTGGACACGCTGCCGCAGGGGGCGCGGGTGGGCACGTCCTCGCTGCGCCGTAGCTGTATCCTGCGCGCGCGGCGGCCGGATGTGGAGATCGTCAGCCTGCGCGGCAACGTGCAGACGCGGCTGCAGAAGACGAAGGAGCAGGGGCTCGCGGGCGCGATGTTGGCCTACGCGGGGCTCAAGCGCCTGGGGCTGGAGCAGGAGATCACCGAGGTGCTGTCTCCCGCCGTGAGCTTGCCGGCGGTGGGGCAGGGCGTGCTTGCGATCCAGTGCCGGACGAATGACGCGGATGTGCGAGCCCTGCTCGCGCCGCTCGAGGATGCAGTGACGCGCGTGGCGGTGACGGCCGAGCGGGCGCTGCTGGCGAAGCTGGAGGGCGGCTGCAAGGTGCCCATGGCGGGCCATGCCACGGTGACGGACGGCGTGGTGCACCTGCGTGGCTTCGTGGGCCTGCCGGATGGCTCGAAGGTGGTGCAGGGCGAGGCGCGGGGGCCAGTGGCGAGTGCGCACTCGCTGGGCGAGGCGCTTGCGGCGGATCTGCTCTCGCGCGGCGCCCAGGAGATCCTCCGCCAATTTGGTGGCGTCGGGTCTGCGCCGAACCCCTGAGTTCTCTGTCCCAAGTGGGGTTGGGGTATGTGCGCCCTGACCTATGCTTCGGGCCCATGGACGACAGGAGACGCGCACGAAGACCGCAGCCGGTGTTGCTCCTGAGCTTGTTCTTGGCGTTCGGTGGAACGAGCTGCGCGAGTGGTGCTCCGGGGCGTAACCCGATGACGGGCGTCATCACTCCTGAGTATTTCCGCTTCCGGGAGGTGGTCCCGGATGACGACCCAAGCGAGCCGAGTGGCGGGTGGCGGGTGGCGGGCAGTGTGCATCCTGGCTCAGATCAAGCACGGGAATTCAGGGGCCAAGACGGCCTGCGAATTTGAGGTCGGCGTGCCGCTGAGGACCAGAAAAGAAGGGGAGATCTCGCTGGAGGTGGCCCAGTTCGCCGCTGCGTCCATGGCCAACCGCGCAGCTCGCGAGGTCATGGCGGATGCTCAACCCGGGGAGATGCTCGCTGTGCTGTGCAAGCGCTTCAAGGTCATCTACCAAGAGATGTTGAGAGCCAAAATCACTGGTGCACGGGTGAGACAGTGTGAAGAGCCGGGCATCGAAACCGTCCCGTTCGGCATCACGGGTGAGGAGCCTGCTGCATGGAAGAGCTGACGGAGGTGGGGCTGCTGCACCTGGCGCGGCAGTACTACCCGACGGGCTTTCCGGTAGAGAAAGACGAGTATTTGCCGGGTGGAGGGCTGCCCTACCAGCGCACGCCTGAACATGCTCGGTGGCGTGCCGCGTGGGACAAGGCGATGGCATGGCCCGACTGGCAGGACCTGCGGCGAGAGATGCGCAGGGAGTTTGGGAACAACAAGGCGGATTGCACTCAGCCTTGGGGACCCGCCTGCCGCCGCTGTTGTGTCTATGTGGAGTGCCCGCTGCCGGACGGCACCCAGAGGGTGCTCCGTGTGGCGGCGGCCGCCAGCATCCTGACGCCACTCTACCTGACGTACTGCACCACCGAGGTCGTGAGGGGCCGAGACCGGCTCCGCTTCCAATTCTCCTTTGAACCGACGGAAGAGGTGCGCGAGACCACGGCTCGACTTGCAGCGCTGGTGGAGCGAGTGCTGGGTTACCAGCGGTTCCCTCTCCACTTCGCTCGTGTCCCCGTGCATGGCATTCGTATCGAGCATGTTCCTATGGGGCGGGAGCCAACCCTACTCGATGCGCTCTTCGACGATGAAGACGATCTGGCGAACCTGCCGTGAGCGATATCATACCTCATGGGTCGGGCATGGCGCGGAGAACTGGGGTAGAGTCCGCGCCCGTGGAAAAGCGACTCGAAGGCAAGCGTGTGTTGGTGACCCGTCCCAAGGAGCGGGTCGAGGAACTGTGCTTCCTCCTGGAGGATGAGGGTGCGGAGGTGCTGAGCCTTCCCCTGCTGGAACTTCAGCCTCCGGAGGATCCCCGGCCCCTGGCGGCCGCGGCGGAGTCCATCCAGCGCTACCACTGGGTGGTGTTCGCCAGCCCCTCGGCCGTGGAGGCGCTGATGGAGGCGCTGCGCGAGGCCGGCACCGTGGACCGGCTCAGCCAGGTGCGCGTGGCCGCGGTCGGGCCTCGCACCGCTCGGACTGTCGAGAACTACGGCCTCAAGGTGGCCGCTGAGCCCGCCGAGCCCACGGGTCTCGGCCTCTATGAGGTGCTTCGTTCAGAACTCCACCCCGAGGATGAGGTCCTCCTGCCCGCCGCAGAGGAAGGGCGCCGGGAACTGGAACTGGCGCTGCGCGAGCACGGCGTCCGCGTCACTCGCGTCACGGCCTATCGCACCACCCCGGCTGTGGTACCTCCCGAAGCCCAGGAGATTCTCCGGACTTCACCGCCAGACGTGGTGCTCTTCGCCTCGCCGCGCACCGCCGAAGCCTTTCTGGAGTCCGCCAGCCGTGAGCATCTAGGACAGGCCCGAGTGGTGGCCATTGGCCCTACCACCGCAGGGGCATTGGCCCGGCTGGGCATCGAGGTGGCGGCGGTGGCCGAACGTCCCACCTCCGAGGGGCTCGTCGACGCCGCGATCCGAGCCATTCACGGGTAAGCTGCGGCTCCAATGAACTCCCCCCGCCTCTTGGGGCTCCTGCTCGTGCTCGGCCTGCCCGTGCTCGCCTGGGGCTCCATGCCGCAACAGACGCTCGCTCAGCTGACGCTCGGCGCGGACCGCGTCGTGCTCGCGCGCGTCGTGGACCAGCGCGTCAATGTGCCCCAGGGCAACGTGAAGCAGATGACCACCATCTCCCAGTTGGAGGTGCTCGAGGAGTACCGTGGGCGTGGCCCGAGAGCGCTGGAGCTGGTTCAGCTGGGCGGGCGCAGCGGATTGTGGGAGTCCCATCTGGCAGGGGATGCGAAGCTCGCGGCGGGAGAGACGGCGCTCATGTTCCTGCGCTGTCCGGATCCGAAGGCCGCCGCGCAGTGCGTGCTGGTGGGGCTGGCCGCAGGGAAGCAGACAGTGACAGCAGGCGAGGGCGGGCGGCGGGAAGTCGAGGTGCCTGCCCAGGTCAAAGGCGGCCCCATCCGGCGGCCGCTCGATGAAGTTCTCGAGGAAATCCGGCGGGCGACTCCGCCCCCGGTGCAGCAGGAGAGGGGTAAGCGATGAATCGCTGGATGCAGTGGACCGCAGGGCTTGTGCTGATGGTGCTCAGTGCCACGGCCTCCGCGCAGAACGCCTATGACTATCTGGGCTACAAGATGCTCAACACGCGGGACTATCCGTTCCGCTACTACATCGATGCGCGCCCCGCCGCCCTGACCAAGGTCGGCATTGCCCTCTCGGAAGTCGAAACGGCCACCAAGGCCGCCTTCCAGTCCTGGGAGGACGTGAGCTGCGCGTACCCCGACTTCGCTTACGCGGGGCCCACCACCTCCAACACATCCATTGATCCCAACGACGTGGGCAACCCCTACGACACCTTCAACGTGAGCACCGTCTGGGTGACCAGCTCCAGCGACAAGTACTACGCGATGGCGCTCCAGTCGGGGCAGGTGCTCTCGGGCACCATCCCGCTCACCTACGCGGGCTACCTCTATCAGTGCGACATCTTCCTCAACGCGGTGACCGCCCGCTGGACCACGCTGCCGAACACGCCCGCCAGCCAGGAACTGTACGATCTCCAGACGGTGCTCACCCATGAAGTGGGCCACTGCCTGGGGCTCGGGGATGCGTACTACACGAATACGGCGGTGATGCACCCGGACTTCCCCCTGGGAGGCAACCGTCGGGTCCTCGATCCCCAGGACGTGGAGGAGATCTGTAGCTACTACCCGGAGAATGGCGCGGTGGGCTCCCCCTGCTCGGCGAGCGATCCGTGCGAGGGCGGACTGACCTGCATCCCCTTCAAGAGCCCGAGCGGAGTGACGCTCTACAACTACTGTTCGAAGAGCTGTCCGGGCGTCACGAATGGCGAGTGTCCGAACCCCTTCGTGTGCCGGACCTCCAACCTGATCCCCAGCGCCTCGAAGGCCTGCCTGGCGGTGCCGGGCGAGGCCATCACCCAGGTGGGCAAGCCTTGCAGCGACTCCACCGATCCCGGGACGGATTGTGGCTCGGCCCGAGCGATCTGCCAGGGGCCCGTGGCGCTGCCCTCGGGCGGAACGGCATGGGTGGAGGGCTATTGTACGGAGAGCTGTGTCGGAGGCTCCTCGGCCAACCAGTGCCCGGGAGGCTCGGTGTGCGTGGAGTTGGGGGCCAACGACCGCTGCCTCAAGACGTGCCGTCCGGGTTCGGGTGACTGCCGCGACGGCTACACCTGTTCGCCGCTGCCCGAGGGCAATGTCTGCGTCCCCAGCTGCTACCAGAACGTGGACTGCAACGATGGGAACAGCACCGCCTTCATCTGCCGCACGTGCGATCGCGTCTGCATCGAAAACAAGGTCTCCGGGCGCTCGGTGGGAGATCCCTGCTCCACGAGCGACCAGTGCGGCCCGGGGCAGATCTGCTTCTTCATGAACAGCAATGCGCAGGGCATGTGCACCCAGACGTGCAACACGGCCCAGTGCAGCTGCCCGAATGACAGCTCCTGCAAGAGCGTGGGCCCCGACCGCGTGTGTTTGAAGAACTGCGCCGCGGGCACCTGCACCGCGCCGCTCGTCTGCAACCCGGTGGGTAGCAGCAACAGCTTGAGCACCGTCTGCACGCCGGCTTGCCGCAACGACAGGGATTGCCCGACTGGCTTCGAGTGCTATGCCGGCCGCTGCGAGGATCCCACTTACGTTCCGGACGCCGGGTGCACGCTCTGCAACGACGGAGGCACTCCGCCGCCGCCTCCTCCGCCCCAGGATGGAGGCACGTCGAACCCAGGTCCGAGCACCCCGAGCGGGTGTGGCTGTGGCGAGGCTCCTGCTTCGGCGCTGGTGTTCCTGGGGGTGCTCGCGCTCGTGCTCTTCGCCAGGAGGCAGCGCTCGTGGCCGCACCGGTAGGCAACCTCACCCGCGGTCAGGCCGACTTCAGCACGCCCTTCGTGCTCGAGGCGCTGGTCGCCCAGGGCCTGCTCAATGCGCAGCAGGCCCAGGAGATCCTCGCGCGTGAGCCGGCCGCACGCGCCCGGGTCCTCAAGGCCAAGGCGCAGGTGGGCTCCAAGGAGGCGGCACGCTATGACGTGTCGCCGGTGGAGATCGTCGCCGCCTTCCAGGTGGCGCTGCCTGAGAACCGGGGTGTGCTCGACGAGGACCGGGTGACGGAGGCCGCCGCGCGCGCTGCGGGCATCCCGTACCGGAAGATTGACCCGCTCAAGCTGGACATGGGGCTGGCCACGCGCACGGTGTCCCGGCCCTTCGCGCAGAAGCATGCACTGTTGCCGCTGGAGCGCTCCGCCCAGGGGCGGCTCGTGGTGGCGGTGGCCAACCCGTTCGATCGAGAGCTGTTCGAGAACCTCTACCGTCTGGCCGGCATGCCCATCGAGCCGGTGCTGTCGGCCAAGTCGGACATCCTCAAGTCCATCGCGGAGATCTACGGCTTCAAGAAGACGCTGGCCCGGGCAGCGGACGACTTCGCCGGCTCGCCCCAGCTCACCAACTTCGAGCAGTTGGTATCGCTCAGCGGCACGCAGGAACTGGATGCAGCGGACAAGCCGGTGGTGCAGGCGGTGGACTACCTGCTGCGCTACGCCTTCGACAACCGCGCCTCGGATATCCACATCGAGCCCAAGCGCGTCCAGTCCCACGTGCGCCTGCGCATCGATGGTGTGCTGCACACCGTCTACACACTTCCTTCCGGCGTGCACCCGCCCATCGTCTCGCGCGTGAAGATGCTCTCGCGCATGGACATCTCCGAGAAGCGCAAGCCGCAGGACGGGCGCATCAAGACGGAGCGTGAAGGCCGAGAGGTGGAGTTGCGTGTGTCCACGCTGCCCACGGCCTTCGGAGAGAAGGTCGTCATCCGTATCTTCGATCCGGACACGTTGGTGCAGGACATTGCCCAGTTGGGCTTCGAGCATGACGAGAAGGACTCCTTCGAGTCCTGGATCGATCAGCCGCACGGCCTCATCCTCGTCACCGGCCCGACGGGCAGCGGAAAGACGACCACCCTGTATTCGGCGCTCAAGGCAGTGGCCGGCCCGGACGTGAACGTCACCACCATCGAGGATCCCATCGAAATGGTGTGGGAGGGCTTCAACCAGGTGCAGGTGCAGCCCAAGGTGGGCCTGGACTTCGCCGGGGCGCTGCGCCACATCCTCCGCCAGGATCCGGACGTCATCATGGTGGGCGAGATCCGCGACGGAGAGACGGCGGAGAACGCCATCCAGTCCGCGCTCACGGGCCACCTGGTGCTCTCCACGCTGCACACCAATGACGCGATTGGCGCGGTGGCCCGCATGAAGGATCTCGGCGTGCCGCCGTTCCTGCTCTCGCAGAGCATGGTGGGGCTGATGGCCCAGCGCCTGCTGCGGCGCATCTGCGTGCACTGCGCGCAGGAGACCTCGCTCACGCCGGACGAGCTCACGGCGCTGATGGTGCCCATCCCCTTGCTTCCCGGGGGCGTGAAGCTGCGCAAGGGCACCGGGTGCGTGCGCTGCCGCGGCACGGGCTATTTCGGACGCACGGGCGTGTTCGAGATCGTCAGCATCGGGGCGGAGATGAAGGAGCTCATCACCCAGCAGGCGCCCTACCATGACCTGGTGCAGGCGGCACGGCGTGCGGGGATGCGCACCCTGCGCGAGGCGGGCGTGCGCAAGCTGGCCCAGGGGCTCACCACGTTCGATGAGGTGATCCGGATGACCTCGGTGTGAGACGATGAGTTCCTCCCGATCCCTGGCTGACTTCCTGACAGCCCACCGAGACATGCTCGTGGAGCGCTTCAAGGTGCGCGTCTCGGAGACGCTGGCGCCCGAGGGCCTCTCCGAGAGCGAGTTGGAAGATCAGTTGCCGGACTTCCTGGACGCACTGATCGATGCCATTCGGGTCAATTCATGGCCTCCCGCGCGAGTCTTCAGCCGCAATGCCACGGCGGAGCACCACGGGCGCCAGCGCTGGCAGGTAGGCTTCGATCTGGATGGGCTCACGCGCGAGTACGGCCTGCTGCGCGACTGTATCTTCGAGCTCGTGGAGGAGAAGGGAGAGACCCCCACGATCCGTGAGCTGCGCATCCTGTCGGACTGTGTGTCCGCGGCCACCGCGGACTCGGTGACGCAGTACGTGGCCTACAGCCGGGAGCGCCAGCGTGAGGGAGAGGCGCGGCTCCAGGCCATCATCGACAACGCGCCAGCGGCCATCTACGTGACGGATGCGGAGGGCCGCTGCCTGGTGGCCAACCGGCGCTTGGAGAGCATCTTCGGCCTGCCCAGGTCCGCCATCCTGGGCAGGACGGACTACGAGCGCCTGCCGAAGGAAGTGGCGGACGTCACCCGGGGCAATGATCGGCGCGTGCTGGTTGAGAACAAGCCGCTGGAGACGGAGGAGGTCATCCCCCAGTCGGACGGACTGCACACCTATATCTCCTTGAAGTTCCCGCTCCACGACGCCGAGGGGCGGCCCAACGCGGTGGGCGGCATCTCCACCGACATCACCGAGCGCATCCAGGCGCAGCAGGCGCTGCGAGAGGCGCAGATGCGGCTGCGCACCGTGCTGGGCCACATCCCCATCATCCTCTGGGCCTTCGACACCCAGGGCATCGTCACCCTCATGGAGGGCAAGGGGGTGGAGCGGCTGGGCCTGAAGGAGGACACCTTCCTGGGGCGCTCACTCTTCGAGATCTTCCAGGGCACTCCCTGGGTCCTCGCCAATGTGCGCCGGGCGTTGGCTGGCGAGGAGTTCGTGGCCGAGGAGGAGCGCGCGGGCCGTTGGTTCGAGGTCCACTATCTTCCGCACCGGAACGCCTACGGCCGGGTAGAGGAAGTGCTGGGGCTGACCCTGGATGTGACGGAGCGCAAACGCGCGCAGGACTTCCAGCAGCGGTTGCTGGGCATCGTCGGGCATGACATCCGCAGCCCCATTTCCGCCATCAACCTGAGCGCCATCACCCTGCTCAAGCAGGAGGGTCTGCCGGCGGGGTACCTGCGCCCGCTCCAGCGGATCGCCAGCAGCGCGGATCGGATCGAGAAGCTCGTCGCCACGCTGTTGGACTTCACCCGGGTGCAGTTCGGCCAGGCCCTGCCGCTCCATGTCGAGCGGGTGAACCTGGGCTCACTCGCGGAGCAGGTCTGCGACGAGGTGCGCGGCGCCTGGCCCCAGGCCCAGGTAGAGCTCGTCTCCACGGGAGAGCTGTGGGGAGAGTGGGATCCAGGGCGGCTGATGCAGGTGATGGGCAACCTGCTCACCAATGCGCTGCGCCACGGCCAGACGGATGCTCCCGTGCGCGTGCGCTGCGAGGGAGAGGAGGGTGGGGTGGTGTTCGAGGTGCACAACGAGGGTGCCCCGATCCCCGAGCCGGTGCAGGCCCACCTCTTCCAGCCCTTCAAGGGAGGGGAACGGACGAGCTCCCTGGTGAGGGAAGGCCTGGGGCTGGGCCTCTACATCGTCCGGGAGATCGTCGCGGCGCACGGAGGCCGCGTCACCTTCGAGTCCACCGAGGAGCGCGGCACCACCTTCATCGTGCGGCTGCCTCGGGGGCCCGTGGCAGCCGCCTGAGCGGGCCGGGCTCCCCGAGGCCTTCGGCGCTTAGAAGCGCGCCTGGAGCAGCGTGTTGAAGCCCAGCGCGCTGGGCTTCTCGAAGCGAGGCTGCGCCACGCCCGTCACGTCATCCCGGAACGTCGTCCGGTTGTTGTCGAACGTGTAATAGACCTCGCCCACCGCAGCCACCGTCTCAGAGAGATCCCACCGGAAGGTGGCCTTGGCCGAGAGGATGGGCTCGGGCTCGCACGCCGAGTTGCTCGAGCCGCACGTCTCCGGGAGGATGCTGAGCTGGTTCACGTCCCGCACCACCACCGTGCGCGTGCCCGTCAGCCCCGGAGGCGGGTTGTTGCCGCCGCCGAGGAACTCGGGGCTGCGGTACGAAGCAGGCTGCTGCACGCCGAGGATGACGCCCGGCGTGAAGTGGAGCGAGGGGATGTAGTAGTCCGCACCCGCGGCGATGAACATCTCCGGCTTCAACTGCGTGCCGTCCGGGAAGTCCCGGTACGGCGGCAGACCCGGCACCTCGAACTGGATGAAGGACAGGCTGCGGTAGAGCCCCAGCAGGTGGAAGCGCCAGTAGTCCAGCTTCGCCCGCGCCTGCAGCGCCACCGCCGTGGCTCCCTGCGGCACCGTCTGGGCGAACACGTCCGGATCCTCCAGCGTCTGCACCAGGTAGCTGCCCTCGAGCGACACGGAGTAGGACAAGCCACCCGGGTAGGACTCGGGGGCGAAGAAGCGCTGGTACACGTCCGGATCGTTCCGGTACAGCCGGAAGTCCACGCTGGTGCCCACCGGCACGCCCACGTGGTACACGGCCTGCCCGGACACGCCCGCCGAGTTCACCGGCGCGCGGATGCCCTGGTTGGCCAGCCCGGGGATGATGCCCTTCTGGAAGTAGCCGGCGCCTGCCTCCACCCGCAGCGTCTCCAGCACGTCCACGCCCGCGCCCGCCATGGCGCCGTAGAGCGTCTCCTTCTCCAGGATCAGATCGTTGAGCACCAGCGACGTCTTGCCGCCCAGGAAGGCGTACCAGCGATCGCGGGTGATCTGCAGCTTCACGCCCGGCACGCCATCGGCGGCGGCGCGGTTGGTGAAGACGCCGCTGCCGCCCCAGGAGATGCGGTAGGCGTAGCCCAGGCGGAAGCGATCGGCGGACACCGGGAAGCCGGTGAGGGAGATGCCCTCCTTCTCGCCCCAGCCCGGCGGGGTGTAGTTGAGGCGGATGTAGCTGGAGTTGTCTCGCAGCGTCACCCCGCCCGAGGGCTGCTCCAGCACCAGCAGCGTGAGGGCCGCCTCGGTGGTGAGCCCCTCGAAGAAGGCGGGCATCCGCTTGTAGAGCACCACGTTCGACAGCGTCTCGAAGCCGGAGAACTTGGTGTTGAAGTTGTCGTAGAACTGCGTGTTCTGGTTGCCCGCGCCGAAGTGGGCGTTGGGGCTGTTGGGCGTCGTCTCTCCCGCACCCGCCAGGACGTTATCGTCCGCGAATACGAAGGACAGGCGGGTGTCGACGAAGTCTCCTGCCCAGGCAGGCGCGGAGAGGGACAACAGCCCGGTCAGGGCCAGGGTGCGCAACGTTTTCAAACTACCCTCCAAGGACGCGGTGAGGGGACCGCGCCTCCCAAGGCCCCGTTTCCGGGGCGAGCTTCTCTACTACGGCAGCTACTCCGCCGGGCACTGTTTGAGGGGACGGGGGCACTCGCCCGCCGGTCCCGGGAAACAGCACACGTCATCCGCGTCCCGGGGCGAGACGATCCAGCGCGGACGGGCGGCCGTCACCTGCTTCAGGTGTCCCGTCACGTTGTAGGTGGCCTCGTGCAGCAACTGGCACTGGCGTTTGCGCTCGGCGTCCGAGTCCGCCTCGCTGCAGTCCACCTGGAGATCCGGCACCGCGTCCCGGGTGATGATGTTGACGCGGGTGCGGCTGTTGAGCGCCACGTGGCACTGGCCCTTGTTGATGACTTCTCCATCCGCGAGGAAGGCCACGTACAGCTCGTTGCCGGTGAGCACGTGATCCAGGCGCGTGCGGGCGGCCAGCTTCTCATCCGCGCTGGTGGCGGTGACGCCCGCGGGCCCGAACTTCACGAAGGCCGGCGTGTCACACCACACGCGCACCTGGCCCTGGCCGTTGACGCCCGTGGTGAGCGCCGTGCTCGTCGTGCGGGAGGTGGTGGAGACAGTGATCACCTGGGTCCTGCTCGGCAGCGACTCCTCCAGCCCCGCCTCGCGCGGGCCCGGGCCGGACAGCTCCACCGGGAATTGACCAAAGCCGATGTACGAGTTGCGCTCCGCGCAGACCTTGCCGGCGAACTCGCCATAGCCCACCGTGCAGTCGATGTTGCACTGCATCTCGTTGTCCTCGGGGCTCGGGCCATCCGCGCACGTCTTCCACGCGCCGCCGCTGGCACCCTGGCAGAAGAAGGGCACCGAGCCGTTGCCGTTGAAGTCGCAGTTCTTGAAGGCCACGGGGAAGCGCACCCGCCGCAGCTTCACCAGCGCGGACTCCAGGCTCTCCATCTTCATGTTGCCGTAGCTCTGGCCGCACAGCGCGTCGGTGACGTAGGGCGTCACCACGTTGTCCAGGCCGCAGTGGCGCAGGGTGAGCTCCTTCACCGGCACCTGATCCAGGTACTTGGTCCACTCGGCGGGGGGCAGCTCGCGAACCTTCTCGCGGATGATCCAAGCGGGGAAGGTGAGCTGCGTGGAGCCCGCGAAGTCCTGCACCGAGCCGGACAGCGACCAGAGCAGGTCGCCCGGGTAGAGGCCCTCGGGGAACGAGTAGTTGTAGATGTAGATGGAGCCGTAGGTGCCGGGCAGGAAGCCATCCGGCTCGGGCGTGCGGACGTTGGAGCCCGTGCCCGTGAACTCGCGCACGCGGCAGGCCGTCAGGTCCGTGACGAAGAAGCCACCCGGATCCAGCCCCGTCACCACCAGGGTCATCAGCTTGCCGTCATTGGGATCCTTCTTCGTGGCATCGGCCGGGTCGTAGCCGGGCGGGCAGCTCTGTACCAGCGGCGCGCCGGACTCGGGCGGGCGGCCCACGGTGAGGAACTGCGCGGCGAAGGGCGAGGTGCGGTTGTCGCTGTACGTCTCAGGCTCCTGCACGCGCCCCAGCGTGGGCTCCTCGAAGGAGACGGGCGCCGTCAGGCCCGTGGCGTAGCTGTAGGGGCCGCTATTCGAAGGAGGCAGCGCGCCCGCGTCCATCACGCCGCCGTCGGCGTAATCGAGCTCGGGGGGCTCGTCCTGCACCCAGACGCGGACCGGGCCGTAGATATGGGACACGCGTACGGTGCCAGAGCCCTTGCCTTCCTTGAGCGTGGTCCACCGCAGGGAATAGCTGCCGGAGAGATCGCCCGGGGTGACGCGGAAGGAGACCGGGCCGTTGAAGGTGTCGAGCGCCTTGCCGCTCTTGTCGAGCGCGGTGATGTCGACGTCGATGTCCACCAGACCCTTGGGGATGGAGTAGGGGCAGTTGGGGGTGCCCTTCTCCGAGGCGGGGACCTGGTCCGGGTTGTTGTTGTACCGGGCCAGGCAGGCGCTCACCAGGGCCAGCGGCGAGCGGGTCTCCCGCGTCACGCCATTGGAGTCCGTCGTGACGACGACGCCCTCGATCTTGCGGACCTCGGCCTTGAAGGAACTCACCCCCGAGGGGTTGTTCTCGGCGGTGGAGATGCGTCCATCCGTGGAGTAGCAGCCGGCGGCCGCCAGGGCCGCTACCAGGAGCAGGCGCTTCATCACTTCACCCTCCGGCCGATGCGGCCATCCTCGATCGCGTTGGCGATTGCCCGGGACGTGGGGTTCTCGCAGAAGCTGCGCAGCTGCGGGGTGATGGTGCCGCAGACGGGATTGGTGCCGGCCAGTGCATCCCGGCAGCTACAGCGGCCGGTGTACGGCCCATCCGGGATGCTGCCGCACGCGGCCTTGATGTCCTCGGCCGTCGTGCCGCAGCTCGCGGCTGCGTCCGCGTCCTTCTTGCCCAGCGTCTGGAGGCAGGTGCAGCTGCCGACCTGCTTGCCCAGTGCGTCCTTGAAGGTCTGCGCCCCGCTGCAGAAGCCGCGGACCTGCTCGTCCACCACCCGCTGGCCGTTGACGAGCGCGCCGCAGGGCTCCCCCGTGGAGGAGGCCGACTTGCCGGCGTTGATGTCGTCGCAGGTGCAGAAGCCCTGCATGTAGCCGATGAGCGAGTCACGCAGGCTGATGCCCGTCTCGATGCGCGTGGTGTTGCGCTTGAGCACCGTGAAGCCCGAGCCGCCCTTGGCGATATAGTCGTTGACGGCGATGCGGTAGGTGCCGTTGGGATCCAGCGGCTTGCCGTTGATCTGGATGTTGATGGCGGGGTGGGCCCAGCAGCGCTTGCTGCTCACGTCCTCCAGGCACTGCCAGGGGGCATGGCCGTCCCGGCCTTCCTTGGGGCACTGATCGACGCCGCTCTCCGCGCAGTCGATGCGCAGGTCATTGATCTGCACCTGGGCGCAGTCCATGGTGAAGCGCGCGCCGGAGATCTGCGCCTGGCTGACGCAGCCGCGTTCCGAGGAGCGCTCGGCGACGAAGTCGAACATCTCCTGCATCTCCACGCCGGACAGGTACATGATGTTGATCGTGTTCTCGAAGGGGAACACGTTGAACATGGCCTCCTGGGTGACGACGCCGGCATAGAGGTTGTCGCGGATGCCCAGCGAGTTGGTGACGGCCATCTCCGCCTCGACGCGGCGGCGCTTGCGCATGGAGTCCGCGGCGATGTTGCCCAGGGGCGAGTCTCCGCCGGTGGAGTTGCTGCGGCGGGCGACGTCCCTGGGCGCGTAGGAGAAGATGGAGGTGAGCTGGAGGGCGGTGTCCATCTTCAGGATGTAGTCCTGGAGCAGCTGGGTGGTGGGCCGGTCCTCCTGGTTGCGGCACGCCTCGATGGCCTGGCGCACCTGGGGGAGGGCGGCGAACTGGCCCGCGTTCCAGAAGTTGTCGGTGTAGTAGGCGCGCATGGCGTCATCGCACCAGAGCGAGTCCAGCGGGAAGACGCGGTAGTCGTGACTGACGAGCTCCGCGCCGTCCAAGGTGGGCTCCTCGGGTACCTTGACGACGAGATCCAGGCGGCCCACGTACTTGGCGAACGCGCCGGAGTGGGCCAGCAACACCTTGCGGCCGCTCGGATCGGTGATCTGCTGAGGTGGGTTGAGCACCACGTGCAGGTGGCCGCCGAGGATCACGTCGATGCCGGACACGCCGGGGATCTGCACGCGGACCACGGACTTGGGGTTGCCCACCTCACCGGACCACTCGAGGATCTTCCACGGGTTGCGCTCGCGCTCGATGAAGGGCTTGGCGCGCTCGTACTCGTAGAAGGCCTCGTAGCCCAACACCATCTGCTGATCCTCGGTGAGGCCCAGGTGGCTGGTGATGACGACGAGATCCGTGACGGGGCGCAGCAGATCCACATAGGCGCGCGCCGCCTCGTTCTGCTCCAGCGGAGTGACTTGCAGGGAGTTGCCGCCCTCGACGATCGAGTTGAGCGAGGAGAGGTTGGCCATGCCGATGATGCCCACCCGCAGGCCCTTCACCGTGCGGATGGTGTACGGCGCGGACACCTGCGCGGCGCCGTTGTTGCTGCTGTCGGCGGGCACGTCCCAGTAATAGTTGGCGGCCAGCAGGGGGAAGCTGGCGAAGTCGCGCGCCTTCTGCACGAAGTTGGCGGCGCCCGCGTCGAACTCGTGGTTGCCGATCACGGCCGCGTCCAGCCGCACGTCCGAGAGGAACTTGAACTCCACCTCTCCGTTGTTGACGTTGAAGATGGGCGCGCCCTGGAAGCAGTCTCCGGAGTCCAGGTGGAGAACCCGGTCTCCCTTCTGGCGCTCGCGCTTGAGGATGGCGGCGATGCGCGTGGCACCGCCGAACGGGCCCGCCTCGGGGATCAGCCCCAGGTCCGTGTCCGTCTTCAGCGGGGCGAAGTCATAGGGGAGCAGCCGCGAGTGGATGTCCGCGGTATGGAGGAGGGTGAGGCGAACCTCCTGGCCGGCGAGCTGGTATTCCTCGCCTTCCAACACTGGCATGCACGAGGCAAACACCAGGGCACACAGGAGGCCGATCAGGGCACGACGCATCAGGTGGGTCCGGGGGGGTGTTGTGAAAGGGACTCAGCAGGAGACGGCGCAAGGTACGGGATCAGGCAGGCACGGGCAAGCGACGCGGGACGGCCGTAATCACCCGCCAGGGAGGCAGGCATGCGCAGCGGCGACACAACCGTGACGGATATCGAGATCATCGAGGATTTCTCGTCTACCGCGAGGTGTGACGAGGGCTTCCTGAGGCTGCGGAGGCTGCGCTGCCGCAACCGGCGTGCGGATGGATCCACATCGCCGGTGTACCGCGTGGATGTGGTGGATCGCCCGCGGCTGGATGCGGTGGCGGTGCTCGTCTATCGCCGCGGCGCGTCGGGGCTGGAGGTGCTCACGCGCAAGAACCTCCGGCCCGCGGCCTACTTCCGCAAGGGCAAGGAGATGGTGGTGCCGGATCCGGTGAGCTACCTGATGGTGGAGGAGCTCGTCGCCGGAGTGATGGAGGTGGAGGACAAGGGAGAAGAGGGGGTGCGGCGCCGCGCGGTAGAGGAGGTGCGCGAGGAGGCCGGCTATGAGGTGCGGCCCGACGAGATCCAATTGCTGGGAGGCGCTTTCTTCGTGGCGCCAGGGATCCTGTCGGAGAAGGTGTTCCCCACGGCAGTGGATGTGACGGGCAAGGAGGCTCATCCGCCGGAGGGGGATGGCTCTCCATTGGAGGAGGGGACGCGGGTGCAGTGGCGTCCGCTGCCCGAGGTGCTGGCGGCGTGCCGTCACGGCGAGGTGCCGGACGCGAAGCTGGAGATCGCCATCACCCGGCTGCTGGCCGAGCAGTCGTAGCCGCACCGCGTGGGTTGGCCGCCGGTGGGGGACCGGATAGGGTGCGTCGCCATCCTCTCCCTGCTTCACCGAGGTTCACCGCATGTCGTCCCTGCCCGCGTGGCTGCAGCAGTTGCTGCCGATCCTCATCCTGCTCGCGGCGATCGCGCTGGTGCTGGCGCGGCTGCCCAAGGTGGAGTTGGGGCACTCGGAGGCCTTCAAGCGCCGGCGGTTCCTCAACTGGTTCCCGCTGGGCATGACGTACGCGTTCCTCTACATGGGGCGCTACAACCTCAATGAGGCCACCAGCGCGCTGGGCCACCGCACGACGAACGCGGACTTCGGCACCATCTTCTCGTGGGGCACCATCGTCTACGGCGTGGCGTTTCTGCTCAACGGGCCGCTGACGGACAGGTGGGGCGGCCGAAGGACGATCCTCATCTCCGCGGGCGGCTCCGCGCTGTGCAATGTGCTGATGGGCCTGGTGGTGTACGCCGTGCTGGCTCAAGACTGGCAGCCGCCGGGCGGGCTGGTGGTGACGCTGTCGGTGCTCTACGCGGCGAACATGTACTTCCAGAGCTTCGGCGCTGTCTCCATCGTCAAGGTGAACGCGGCGTGGTTCCACCTGCGCGAGCGCGGGCTGCTGGGCGGCGTGTTCGGCATCCTCATCTCGCTGGGCCTGTACTTCGCGTACGACTGGAGCCGGATGATCGCCAAGGCGGCACCCACGTGGTGGGTGTTCTTCGTGCCGGCGCTCATCCTTGTGGCCTTCGTGGTGCTGGACTTCTTCATCATCCGCGACACGCCGGGGGAGACGGGCCACCCGGACTTCGAGACGGCGGATGCCTCGTGGGAGGACTCGGGCAAGCGGCTGTCGCTGGGCCAACTGCTCGGGAAGATGCTGAGCAACTCCACCATCGTCGTCATCCTTCTGGTGGAGTTCTGCAGCGGCTTCATGCGCAACGCCATCATGCAGTGGTACCCCAAGTTCGCGAAGGCCACGGGCGTGAGTGACAGCTTCGTCGCGGTCAACTGGGGCATGCTTCTGTGCGTGGCCGGCATCACCGGCGGCATGTTCGCCGGCGTCATCTCCGACAAGGTGTTCGACTCGCGGCGTGGCCCCGTGTCCGCCGTGCTCTATGCGGGCATGACGCTGGGCGCGCTGGTCTCGCTCTTCCTCATCGAGCACAACCTTCTGCTCGGGTGGACGGTCATCTTCATGTCCCTGTGCGTCATCGGCGTGCACGGCATGCTGTCCGGTACGGCCACCATGGACTTCGGCGGGAAGAAGAACGCGGGCGTGGTGGTGGGCATCGTCGACGGCGCCGTCTACGCGGGCACCGCCGTCCAGTCGCTGCTGCTGGGCAACATCCTCCCCTCGGGCGACGCGGCCAAGGTGGTGCGGAACTGGAGCAACTGGCCCATCGCCCTCGTGCCCCTGTCCGTGGTGGGGCTCGTGCTGGCCACCCGCGTGTGGAACGCCCGGCCCCAGGCAAAGGTTGCGGCCCCAAGCGCTTCGGTGATGGCCCCCACCTCTCCCTCGGGGAAGACGGGCACGGACGGCTAGCGCCAAGGGGATGGCTCGCGTTCAGGGGCGGACGCCCGCACCCCGGCGGCTTCTATTGTGACAGCCGTGTGACGTAGAATTCAGGGGTGCCTTCGGAATCCGCTCCACTGCTGCAGAACCGGTTGGAAGTCCACGACCGGAAGCAGTTCGAGATCAAGCTCGAGTACCAGCCGTCCGGAGCGGATGACGAGACGCGTTACCTCGTGGAGATGTTCCTGTTCCTGCCGAACAGCCTGAACATCGACGCGGAGACGTACCCCCGCGCGGATTTCTACGCGGACATCCACAACTACGTGCGCTTCACCACGCCGGTGATGAGCCTGGAGGAACTGCTCACCTCGGACGCCTCGCCGCTGGCGAGCCTGGAGGCGTGGCTGCGCACGGGGCTCGGCACCGAGGCGGACATCGTCTACCAGGCCAAGCTCCTGTGCTGCGTGTTCCGCGGGGCGCTGCGTCGCTTCGCCCAGTTGGTGGACAGCCGCTGCGAGCCGCGCGCCGCCGCCACGCTCAGCGAGGCCGAGTGCGGAGAACTCCAGCGGCTCGTGCTCACCTGGCAGGAGGGGGTGACGCGGGTGCTCGCGCGTTTCCGCGCCTGGTCCAAGGTCGTCAGCACGCTGCGGTTGCAGGAGAAGACGCGCGCCTCGCTGCGGCTGGTGGACGAGTACATGAGCCTCACGGTCGAGCAGTACTTCCGCAAGGCCGTGGCGGACATGGACTCGCTGCCGCGTTCGGGCATCTACATCGAGCCGCGCAAGGCGCTGATGGGAGGCCTCATCGGTGAGGAGACGTACCGCAAGGAAAACCAGCTGCGCAGCGTGCTCAGCCCCACCGGAGACAACGAGGAGTACATCTTCCGGATCGGGTTCCTGAAGAAGTTCTGCATGAACATCCTCTTCCTCTCGGCGCAGCGGAAGCAGAAGCGCCAGGGTTGGGAGGAGGTGCTGTTCGCCATCGCGGCGGGCCTGGCCATGGCCTTCGCCACGGCGGTGGCCTTCTGGGCCCAGGCGCGCTTCACCCAGGTGAGCCTCAACTTCTTCCTCATCGCCGTGGTCGGCTACATGGTGAAGGATCGCATCAAGGAAGGCCTGCGCCGCATCTTCAGCCGGTTCGCCTCCAAGCACCTGTTCGACCGCATGGCCGAGATCGTCGATCCGGTGACCACGCGGTGTCTGGGCTCGCTGGAGGAGCGCGTGGACTACGGCCGCACGGTGAAGGTGCCGGAGGAGGTCGCCGCGCTGCGCCGCCTGGATGACTTCATCACCGTGTCCCAGGGCGAGCTGTCCGAGACGGTCATCCGCTACCAGAAGGAGATCGTCCTGGACGCGGAGCTGCTGCCGCGCACCCAGCGCGGGTTGACGGGCGTCACGGACATCATCCGCTTCAACGTCGAGCGCTTCCTGCGCGACATGGACGATCCAGAGTTGGCGCTCGAGTACGTGGACCTGGAGGACTTCTCCGTGGGCCGCGTGCGTGCCGCCAAGAGCTACCAGGTCGATCTCGTCTTCCGCTTCACCACCGACGAGGCGGACCAGGAGAAGGTCTCCGTGCAGATGGTGCGGCTGGTGCTGGATCGCAACGGCATCAAGCGGATGCTGCGCGTGCGGCCCGACGAGCCCGGCCAGCCTCCGCATCCCGAGCCCTACCGCAACGCCGCCTGAAAACCAGGATTTCGGTGCAGAATCGTGACTCGGGAAGAGTCACGATTTATCATTTTCTGCGTAAAGGGCTGGACTTTTCCTCCAAATTTGCGTCTACACTTTAAAATTACACCGGATTGGGGGCCGTCTATGAGACGTCACAGGTTTGGCACGGCGAATTTACGAAGGTCGCAAGGGGTACGGGCCGCCACCCTGTTGGGGCTGACGGCGTTGTGCGGGGCCATCTGGGGATGCGGCCCCACGGAGCTCCCCGAGGAGGAGGCTGGGCTGAGTCAGAGCTCGCAATCCCTCACGGACTTCAATGGGCTGGCGACCAATGGGCTGGCGACCAACGGATTGGCGACCAATGGGCTGGCGACCAACGGATTGGCGACCAATGGGCTGGCGACCAACGGGCTGTTCTCCGTGTGGCTCAACCAGGATCCGGAGGTCCGGGTGGACCTGATGAAGTACATCATCGCCTGCGCGGTGCCGGCCGGAGAGGTGCGCACCTACACCAACAAGAAGACGGGGAAGAGGTACCAGTGGGAGGGGCAGATGGGGCTGACGCCGTCGTGGGCGGCGGGCCACCCCGCCACGGAGGTGGAGGAGCAGCTCGTGTCCGCCTGCCTGGCGGCCCATGCCAACCCCTACGGTCTCCACGTGAACTTCTCCCTGCAGGGTAGGACGGCGGTAGGCACGGAGATTCCGTTCACCTCGCAGGAGCTCTCGCAGTACAGCGTCCGCGAGTCGTGCTTCTTCGGAAACCTCTTCCGGAATCAGGGGCTGTACGCCGGCAACGATCGTAACTCGTTGGACCCGGACGAGAGCACGGTGCGCGGCTGTGGGCTGTCTCGGACGATGATCGGCGAGAACCCCGAGTGTGAGCCCATCTACCGTGTCGGCCGGTGTGATCTCTTCACGTGCACACTGGACGCAACAGGTCGGTACTACACGCAGTGCTTCTTGTTCGGGAAGGCGTACCGGCCGTTGACCACGCGTGTCCTGCCCTCGGCGATCAACGTCTGCGGCGACGGCGTCTGCCAGGTGACCGAGCATTGTGGCAAGGGCTGGGGCGGGCGTGGGAGGACACCCGACAACTGCGGTGTGGACTGCGGTCGCTGCGACTGACACTGGCGCATCCGCCCGTCCTGGTGTCTGCTTTGAGCAGGCCAAGTCTTTCGCCAAGGACCTGGGGACGTGAGCGCCGACGAGCGGAGCACCAGCGGAGGCAGTGGCACTCCTGCGGGGCCGGAGTCGCTTGACGACACCGTCGTCGCGCGGCGGGCTCCGGACGGGACGGTCCTGCTTCCGGAGCTGAAGACTCCCTCGGGGCTGCCTGCCTTCACCACGAGCCCGGAGTGGCGCTCGCTGGCCAGCCGCTACGTCGTGCTGGACGAGCTGGGCCGTGGCGGCATGGGCACGGTGCGAGCCGCGTATGACACGCGGCTGGATCGGCGCGTGGCGCTCAAGCTGATGCGCCTGCAGGAGGACGAGAAGGGCGCCTCGCTGCAGGTGCGCATGCTGCGCGAGGCCCAGGCCATGGCGCGCTTGAGCCACCCCAACGCGGTGGCCGTGTACGACGCGGGCACGCTGCAGGACGACACCGTCTTCATCGCCATGGAGTTGGTGGAGGGGCAGACGCTGCGGCAGTGGTGTCTACCGGGGCGGCCGTGGCGCGAGGTGCTGGGGATGTTCGTGGCGGCGGCGCGCGGGTTGGCCGCGGCGCATACGGCGGGGCTGGTGCACCGGGACTTCAAGCCGGAGAACGTGCTGGTGGGCAAGGATGGGCGCCCCCGCGTGACGGACTTCGGTCTGGCTCGAGCGGCCGCTCCTCCGCGCCTGGAGCCGGGGGCGGTGGTGCCGCAGAACACCGGCTCGGACACGGATCACGGGCTGATGGTGGGCACGCCCGCGTACATGGCGCCCGAGGTGTTGTCGGGCCAGCCGGTGGACGCGCGCAGCGATCTGTTCTCCTTCTGCGTGGCGCTCTACGAGGCGCTCTATCAGAAGCCCGCGTTCCCGGGCGACAGCATCGCCGAGCGCTGGGAGGCACAGCGTCAGGGGCACCTCAATCCTCCGCCCGAGACGTCGCCTGTTCCGGCTTGGGTCGCCGCGGTACTGCGGCGGGGCCTGAGCGTGGATCCGACGCAGCGGCATGCCTCCATGCAGGAGCTCATCACCGCGCTGGAGGCGGATCCCGAGCAGAAGCGGCGGGCCTTGCTGCGCGCGGTGGGGTTGGTGCTTGGGATGGGCGCGTTGGTGGCGCTGGCATTCACGTGGGGCACGCAGGAGCGGGTGGACTGTCAGCAGATGGAGCGGCGGTTGGCGGGAGTCTGGGACGCTCCGCTCCGGCAGCAGCTGCGCAAGGCGCTGCTGGCCACGGGGCTCTCGTATGCGGAGAGCACGGCGGAGCGCGTGCAGGCAGCACTGGATGGCTATGCCGGCGAGTGGAGCCGGCTGCGCACCGAGGTGTGCGAGGCCAGCCGGGGGAGTGACGAGGGGCAGCGCGATCTGATCACCTTGCAGGTGTCCTGCCTGGAGCGTCGGCGGGCCCAGCTCGGCTCGGTGGTGAAGTTGCTGTCGGCGGACTCCAGCCCGGAGATGTTGTCGCAGGCGGCGCAGGCGGTGCAGTTGCTGCCTCCGCTGGAGGAGTGCGCGAACGCGCAGGCGCTCACTACGGCGGTGCCCATGCCTCGCGAGCCTGAGGCGCGGGCTCGGGCCGAGGAGCTGCAGGCGAAGGTGGACCGGCTCGAGTCCATGTGGATGGCGGGCAAGTTCCAGGAGGGCTTGGAGTTGGGGCGGGAGGTGCTGCCCGAGGTGGAGGCGCTGGACCACGCGCCGCTGCGAGCCCAGGCCCTGTACCACCTGGGGCGGCTGCAGGGGGCGGGAGGCCACTTCGAGCAGGCGGACGCTCTGCTTCGGCAGGCGCTGGTGCAGGCCGCGCGCGCGAAGGATGACGTGCTGCTGGCGCGGCTGTGGAACATGCTGATCTGGAACTCCGAGGTCCGCATGTCGCGCAGCCCGAACGTGCTGGACACGGAGACGGTGCTGCTGGAGACGGCGGTGGAGCGCGCGGGGGACGATCTGGCGCGGGCCGAGTCGCTGCACATCCTGGGAGGCGTGCTCTACAAGGTGGGGCGGCTCGAGGATGCGCTCGGGCGGTTCCAGCAGGCGGCGGTGCTGATGGAGAAGGTGCTGGGGCCGGAGCACCCGTTCGTGGCCGCCATGCACAACAACGCGGGGGTGGTGCTGACGGAGTTGGGGCGCTTCGAGGAGGCACGTGCCAGCTACGATCGCGCCCTGCAGATGACGCAGAAGGCACTGGGACGGGATCACCCGGAGGTGGGCAATACGCTCACGGGCCTGGGCCGTGCGCTGGTGCGAGTGGGGCAGTTGGACGAGGCCGAGCAGCACCTTCGCAGGGGACTGAGCATCTCGGAGAAAGCGCTGGGGCCCCGGCATCCTCAGGTCGCCGAGGCCTTGTTGGGCCTGGGTGAGGTGGCCGTGGCGCGAGGCCGCCCCGCCGATGCGCTGGCGCCCCTGAGGCGGGCGCTGGATGAGGTGAATCCTCCCGAGCGGGCGGAACTCCAGTTCATGCTGGCGCGCGCATTGGAGGCGGCGGGGCAGGAGTCGGATCGGGCCCGGAGCCTGGCCAACGAGGCGTTGGCTCACTACCGCGCCATCGGGAACAAGCCTCGGAGCGAGGAGGTGTCTCGCTGGCTGGAAGAGCATTCCCGTATCAGCCTCCGGCGTCCGTGAGGCTCCATGAGCCGAGTTCCCTCCAGCCATCTCCTGGCGGCGCGGCATCGCTCGGCGGCGCGGCACAACCGCGCCATGATCTGGGCCTCGCTGGCGCTGAGCGTCATGGTTGTCTGGTGGATCATCATCCTGTCGAGCGGGCTCTACCGGCGCTTCACGTTGGGGGGCTGGCTGCTGTCACCTGGGCTGACGGCGTACGTGCTCTGGAGCCTCGTTCGAGGGATGCGTGCGGTGGTGCACCCGTCCATCGATGACTTCGAAGTGGGCGGGGATGCTTCGTCGGAGCTCGCCGCCGCGGGGAAGGCCAACAAGGACTCGCTCGAGGGGATCAATCGTGGACTGGAGTGGATCATGTCCGGTCCCCTGGGCATGGCACCGGCCTTTGCGCTGGTCCTCTTCGGCATCGTTTCTCTCTGCGTGCCCCTTGGGGTGCTGTTTGTCCTGTCGACGGAGGAGCAGCCGCTTCGTGTCCTCTGGCGGCTTGCGCGCGAGATTGTCCGGCTCGAGATCCCAGCCGTGTGGGGATTCCTGTTCGTGGGAGTGGGGATGCCGATGTTCGCGCTCGGAGTGGGAGGTGTCCTCTGGGGGCTCAACGACCTCTGGGAGCGAGCGCATCGTCGAGCCTCGCCCCGGTGGCGGGAGTGGCTCGTCGGGGCGCGTGAGGATGCGGGCAGGGCGCTCGTTTTCAGCACTTCGTGTCTGCTCCTCGTTGTTCTTCCCTGCGGGGTGCTGCTCTTCGCCGGCTTCGACTCCATCTCCGTTGCCATGCTCCTGAGCCTGGGGCTGATCCTGGGAGTCGGTGGGCTGGTCTGGGCGACACTCCGCCTGGGCTTCGGCACCGTGCGCCGGAGACTGAAGCGTGGCTGAGGGCGAGCTGGCGGTGCGAGACGCTTGCCGCTGCGTTCTCCCTCCCAGGGCGTTGGATTCTCCTATGCTGCTGGCGGGAGGTGTCGCATGCCGTTCTCCATCCGCGTGCAGGTGAGCCCGCAGGACCTCGATGAGCTCCAGCATGTGAGCAACGTGGTCTACATCCGCTGGCTCCAGGATGTGGCCCTGGCGCATTCGGCGTCGGTGGGGTTGAGCTTGGAGGCGTACCGGCAGTTGGGAGCCGTCTTCGTGGTGCGCCGACACGAGGTGGACTACCTGCGGCCCGCGCTCCTGGGGGACACGGTGGAGGTGGAGACGCGGGTGGTGGAACGGAGTGCGGTGACGGCGACGCGGCAGAACTTCATCCGTCGGGTGGCGGACGGGCAGGTGTTGGTGCAGGCGCGGACGCAGTGGGCGTACGTGTCCACGACGAACGGGAGGCCGGTGCGCATCCCTCCCGAGGTGGTGCAGCGCTTCGCGATAGAGCCCTTGTGAGCGGATGCTGTTCGGAGTTTCGCGGGAGGCTTCGCGGCCGGATGCATTCTCTTGGTGGAGTTCACGCTGGCGGCTACTTACGGAATGAGCCCTCGCGATATGCGAGGGGCCGCAAGGGGAGAGCGCATGGACAAGGTTGTCGTGATCACGGGAGCGAGTGGGGGAATCGGTGCGGAGCTGGCGCTCCAACTCGGAGCGAAGGGCGCGAAGCTGGTGCTGTCGGCGCGCCGGAAGCCAGAGCTGGAGGCGGTCGCGGCCCGCGCGGGGAGCGAGTCGCTCGTGGTCGTCGCGGATGCGACGGTGCGAGGGGACATGGAGAAGCTGCGCGATGCGGCGCTCCAGCGCTTCGGCCGGATCGACGTGTGGGTGAACAACGCTGGGCGAGGCATCACCCGCTCGGTGGCGGAGCTCACGGACGAGGACATCGACGTGATGATGCGCGACAACGTGAAGAGCGCGCTCTACGGGATCCAAGCCGTGCTGCCGCACTTCAAATCGCGCAACGCGGGGCAGATCGTGAACATCTCCAGTGGGCTGGCGCGATTGCCCCTGGCGGCGTTCCGTTCCGCGTACAGCGCGGCCAAGCATGCGCTCAACGCGCTCAGCGCGTGCCTTCGCCTGGAGTTGAAGCAGTCCCATCCTGGAATCACGGTGACGGTGGTGATGCCGGGCGTGGTGGCCACGGAGTTCGGTATCAACGCGTTGGGAGGTGGGCCTGACTCGCGCACGTTGCCGGGGGCGCAGAGCGTTGAGGACGCCACGAAGGCGATCGTCGATGTCATTGAGAGCCCACGGGCCGAGGCATACACGAACCCCGCCACGAAGGCGGATGTCGAGCGCTACTACCGGGACGTCGAGGCGTTCGAAACGGAAGTCGCCGCTCGTTTCCGGCGCTGAGAGGGAAGGGAACCCAAAAGATTGGAAGGGGCCAGAGGACCCAGGAGGTCCCCACACGGACTGAATGGCCGGTGGCATGGCTGATCCACTCCGAGCGTGGCTTCTCGGCTGTCAGAGGCTCGGGCTAGACCTGATGCTGCATGGGTCGCATGAAGCCACGTCCTCCGATGGATCTGCCCGCCACCGAAGCCGAGCAGGCGCTCTTCGAAGAGCGCGCCGCGATCCGGGAGTTCCTGGGCGGGATGTCGCGAGCAGAGGCGGAGGAGGCGGCTCGAGAGGATGTGAAGCGCATCCTGGCAGTGGAGCGAGAGCTCGACTCCGGCTGGCGGTCACGCATCAAGCCCTGACCCGTTCGCTGGCGGGGGGACCCGCGCCGAGACGAGGGGCCCGCGACCTGTCAGCCGAACGTCACCGTGGTTTCCTGGGCATTCCCATGGCGTGCTGCGTATATCCTCGCGGCTCCCATGGCCTACGACGACTTCAAGAGCCGGATCCGTGAAGGCTGGCAGGACACCCTGCACACCATCCTAGAGAAGGCCCGCTCGCTCGGTGCGGGAGCCGTGCTGGCCTTCGATCTGGACTCCACCCTGTTCGACAACCGCCCGCGCCAGGCGCGAATCCTTCGGGAATTCGGCGCGGCGCGCGGGCTGACACCACTCGGGGTGTGCATGGCCTCTCACTGGAACACTGGGTGGGACATGAAGAAGGCCATGCTCAATTGTGGCCTGGCGCCCGAGCAGGTGGAGGCCGTCTATGACGATGCCCGAGCCTTCTGGCTGGAGCGCTTCTTCACCAGTGAGTACTGCGTGGACGACGTGGCCATCGACGGAGCTGCCGCCTTCACCCACTCCGTGGCGGGCACCGGCGCCCAACTCGTCTACGTGACGGGCCGGCACGAGGGCATGCGGGATGGCACCATGGAGTGCATGCGCCGCCACGGCCTGGCGCTGCCGGGCGAGGGCTCCACCCAACTCCTCATGAAGCCCACGCCGCGCGAGAACGATGACGCCTTCAAGCGCGAGGCCCATGCGCGCCTGGGGCAGATGGGCCGGGTGATCGCTGCCTTCGACAACGAGCCCACCCACGTCAATGACTACCAGCACCGCTTCCCCGAGGCGACTGTCATTCATCTCGCCACCGATCACTCCGGCCGCCCCGTGCAGTTGCTGGAGGCCGTCATCTCCATTCCTCACTTCAACGGCGGAACTTGACGCGGTGCGTCCAATTGTCAGTTTGGCTTTGAACTCCACCTGCCGCGCGCTATGAGGCGCACGGCGTTTGGATTGCCCCAGTCGGGATTGGGGCAACGTCTTCAGGAGGCAGCTCTCGGTGGCCAGCCAGTACTCGAAGGACCTGCTGTTGACGATGTACCGGAAGATGTACCTCATCCGCCGCTTCGAGGAGCGCACGGACCAGCAATACAAGCAAGGCAAGATCGCCGGCTTCTGCCACCTCTATATCGGGCAAGAGGCCGTCGCCGTGGGTGTCACCGAGGCCATCCGCCCCGATGACTACATGCTCTCCGCCTACCGCGATCACGGCCAGCCCCTGGCGCGTGGCTCGGACGCGGGCATGGTGATGGCGGAGCTGTTCGGCCGCGGCACCGGCTACAGCAAGGGCAAGGGCGGCTCGATGCACATCTTCGACATCGAGCACCACTTCTACGGTGGCTACGGCATCGTCGGCGCGCAGATCCCCCTGGCCGCCGGCATGGCCTTCGCCAGCCGCTACCGCAACGAGGACCGCGTCACGGTCTGCTACTTCGGCGACGCGGCGGCCAACCAGGGCTCCTTCCACGAGACCTTCAACATGGCCGCCAAGTGGAAGCTCCCGGTCATCTACATCTGCGAGAACAACCGCTATGGCATGGGCACGGCCATCGGCCGCGTATCCGCCGAGCCGGAGATCCACAAGCGCGCCGCCGCCTACAACATGCGCGGCGAGGCCGTGGACGGCATGGACGTGCTGAAGATGTACGAGGCCATCAAGTCCGCCGCCGAGGACTGCCGCGCGGGCAAGGGCCCCGTGCTGCTCGAGGCCAACACCTACCGCTTCCGCGGTCACTCCGTCGTCGACCCCGCCACCTACCGCTCCAAGGAAGAGGTCGAGGAGGAGCGCAAGACGAACGACCCCATCCTCAAGGTCAAGGACTACACCCTCAAGAAGAAGCTGGCGACCGAGGCGGAGTTCGAGTCCATCGACGAGGAGATCAAGGCCCAGGTCGACGCGGCGGTGAAGTTCGCCGACGAGTCCCCCGAGCCCAGCCTGGACGAGCTGTGGCGCGACACCATCGTCGAGCCGGGTGAGGAGGACGTGCGCCCCCGCGAGCGCGTGCTGGGCCAGAAGGTGAAGTGGCCCTCGTACCCCTCCGGCCAGGAGCTGAAGGTGACGTGGGATCTGGAGCCGCGCGAGAAGGCCGAGCGCGAGGACAAGAAGGCGGGCCTGGCCCGCTAGCACGCCGTCTCCCAACCCTTTACTGAATACGAGCCCAGAGTCGGAGCCAACAACATGGCCGAGTTGATGTACCGCGAGGCGCTGAACCAGGCACTCGCCGAGGAGATGCAGCGCGACGCCAACGTCTTCCTGATTGGTGAGGAAGTCGGCCGCTACAACGGCGCATTCAAGGTGTCGCAAGGGCTTCTGGACAAGTTCGGCAGCGCTCGCATCATCGACGCGCCCATCTCCGAGCTGGGCTTCGCCGGCCTCGGCGTGGGCGCGGCGATGGTGGGCCTGCGGCCCATCGTGGAGATGATGACCTGGAACTTCGCCATCCTCGCGATGGACCAGATCGTCAACAACGCGGCCAAGCTGCGGCACATGTCCGGCGGCCAGCTGCGCTGCCCCATCGTGTTCCGCGGCCCGGGCGGCGCTGGCGGCCGGCTCTCCAGCCAGCACAGCCAGGCGCTCGAGGCCAACTACGCCCACTTCCCGGGCCTCAAGGTGATTGCCCCCGCTACCCCCGCGGACGCCAAGGGCCTGCTCAAGTCCGCCATCCGCGACGACAACCCCGTCATCATGTTCGAGGGCGAGCGCCTCTATGCCATCAAGGGTGAGGTGCCCGAGGGTGAGCACGTCGTCCCCATCGGCAAGGCGGACGTGAAGCGCGAGGGCAAGGACGTCTCCATCATCACCTGGAGCCGCATGTACTACTTCGCCGAGGAGGCCGCGAAGCAGCTCGAACAGGAGGGCATCTCCGCGGAGATCCTCGACCTGCGCACGCTGCGGCCGCTCGATGAGGAGGCCATCCTGGCCACGGTGCGCAAGACGAACCGCGTCGTCATCGTGGAGGAGGGCTGGGCCCTGGCCGGTGTCGGCGCCTCCGTGGTGGACATCATCCAGTCCAAGGCGTTCGACGACCTGGACGCGCCGATCGTGCGCGTGACGGGGCTCGATGTGAACATGTCCTATGCGGCGAACCTCGAGAACGCGACCCAGCCGGACGCGCCGAAGATCATCGCCGCCGTGAAGAAGGTCCTCTACCGAGAGGGAGCCTGAGAGGTATGTCCAACCCCATCCCGATGCCCTCGCTCTCCCCGACGATGAAGGAGGGGAAGATCGTCAAGTGGCTCAAGAAGGTAGGGGACAAGGTCTCGTCCGGTGAGGCAATCGCCGAGGTCGAGACCGACAAGTCCAACCTCGAGATCGAGGCCTACGACGACGGCGTGCTCCTGCAGATCGTCGTGGGCGAGGGAGAGATGGCCCTGGTGGGCGCTCCCATCGCCTACGTCGGCGCCAAGGGCGAGAAGGTCGAGGCCGGCAAGGCCCCCGCACCGGCTCCGTCCGCTCCCAAGGCCGCGACGCCCGCTCCCGCACCCGCCGCGGCGCCTGCTCCTGCTCCCGCCGCTGCTCCGGCGGGTGGAGGCGAGGGGATTCCGATCCCGATGCCTTCGCTCTCCCCGACGATGAAGGAAGGCAAGATCGTCAAGTGGGCGAAGAAGGTGGGCGACAAGGTCGCGTCCGGCGAGATCATCGCCGAGATCGAGACCGACAAGTCCAACCTCGAGATCGAGGCCTACGACGACGGCGTGCTGTCGAAGATCGTCGTGGGTGAAGGCCAGATGGCGCAGGTGGGCGCTCCCATCGCGTACATCACTGGCAAGGGCGGCAAGGCTCCGGCCGCGCCTGCTCCGTCCGCCCCGCAGGCTTCGGCTCCCAAGGCCGCTGCCCCCGCTCCGGCGGCTCCGCAGGCTCAGGCTCCCAAGGCCCCTGCTCCCGCTGGAGGCCGTCTCCGGGCCAGCCCGCTCGCCAGGAGGATGGCGAAGGACCGTGGCCTGGATCTCGCGGCGCTGCACGGCTCCGGTCCGCTGGGCCGCGTCGTCAAGCGCGACGTCGAGGCGGCGCTGGCCCAGGGCGCTCCGGCGGCCCAGAAGCCCGCGAAGGCTCCTGCCGCGGCAGCGCGCGCGGGCGTCCGTCCCGAGCCCCAGTCGGTGCCGATCTCGTCCATGCGCAAGGTCATTGCCCAGCGCATGAACGAGGTGAAGCCGGGCGTGCCCCACTTCTACCTGACGGTGGACGTGGAGATGGACGCGGCGATGAAGATCCGCGAGGAGGCCAAGGCGCTCGAGTCCAAGGTCTCCGTCAACGACATCATCGTGAAGGCGGCGGCCATCGCGCTGAAGCGCTACCCGAAGATCAACGTCTCGCTGCAGGGCGATCACGTCCTCCAGTTCGGGACGGCGGACGTGGGGATCGCCGTGGCGCTGGAGGAGGGGCTCATCACGCCCATCATCCGGGACGCGGATCAGAAGGGCCTGTCGGCGATCTCGGCCGAGTCCCGCGAGCTGGCCGAGCGTGCCCGCAAGCGCGCGCTCAAGCCGGACGAGTACACGGGCGGTTCGATCACCGTGTCCAACCTGGGCATGTACGGCATCGACCAGTTCGTCGCCGTGATCAACCCGCCGCAGTCGGCCATCCTCGCGGTGGGCGCGGTGGCGGACAAGGCGGTGGTGCGCGACGGGCAGATCGTCGTGCGCAAGATCCTCACGGTGACGCTGTCGGGTGACCACCGCGTCATCGACGGCGCCACCGGCGCGGAGTACCTGCGCGAGCTGAAGGCGCTGCTCGAGCACCCGATGCGGTTGCTGTTCTAGCCTCCACGAAGAGCCGCGCCTCGCTCCAGTGCACGGAGCGAGGCGGCGGCCCGCGGGTGGTTCAGGGGACCTCGGAAGTGCTCAGCTCCGGGGCTCCTTCTTCTCGTCCATCTCGTCCTCGAGCTTGCGCTGGGCCTCGGTGACGCCAGCCTGCGCCTCGCGCGGGGTACCGGTGGGCAGATCCTCCTCGTGATCCTTCGATCGGCCTGGAATGCCAGGCCACGGCTTCGGCCGGGTCGCCTCCGCGTGCCGGATGTGCTCCACGTAGCCCTTCTCCTTCTTCGCCATATCCGCCTCCTCTCGTGTCCGTGGAGATACGGTGAGGTGTGGAGGTGGAGGTAGCCATGAGTCAGCCAGCGCGGAGCCTGTTCACTTGCTTGCTTGGCAGGCGATGAAAAAAGCCCGCAAGAAGCCCGTCGCCTGCTTAACTTCCCTCCAAATGAACGACGACATGACACGGGCCCGGTCCATCGCTGGTGAAGGTGGGTCGGAGGCGCGTGCGAAGCCGCTTCCCTCGCTCGCATCCCTGGTGCGACAGGCGCTCCAAGGCGCGGTGTACCCGCTCTCCACGGAGCAGTTGAGCTGTGTGGCCCGGGAGAACGCTGCCCCTGCGGAGCTCCTCTCGCTGCTGGGTGCACTGCCTCGCGGAGAGTTCCGTTCGATCGACGCCGTGGAGTTCGCCCTCGAGGCCGAGGCGCAAGAGCGGTCCCGCGATCGATAGCGGGGTATGCCGGTCTTGAGACGCGGCGCGTCACGTCCAGGCCCGCTCGCTGAGCAGCTTCCCTTGGGATGAAGATGCGATGGCGCCGTGTGGCGTTATCCTGTCGGTATTCCAGGCCGCCTCCCTCCTCGGTCCGGAACCCTTGCCATGAGCCCGTACGATCTTCCTGCAGTGCTCTACTGTGACGACGACGCCCTCAACCTCCGGGTGTTCGACGCCAACTTCGGGCAGCGCTTCCGAATCTTCCGTTGCTCCTCGCCCAATGAAGCGCTGACGCTGCTGGAGCAGCGGCGCGGGGAGATCGGCGTCGTCATCTCCGACCAGCGCATGCCCGGCATGAGCGGCGTGGAGCTGCTGGAGCGCGCTCGCACGCTGGCGCCGGATGCCAAGCGCATGCTCGTCACCGCCTACGCGGATCTCCAGGCGGTGGTGGACGCCGTCAACCGCGGCCAGGTGACGCGCTACTTCGTCAAGCCGTGGGATCGCGCGGAGATGCTCGCCGCGCTCGAGGATGCGCTGAAGATCGCGCGCCTCGAGCTGAAGATCCGCGAGGTGGAGAGCCGGATGATGAAGGCCGAGCGTCTGGCCACCCTGGGCCAGGTGACGGCGGGCATCGCCCACGAGCTGATGGGCCCGGTGGGTTACCTCTCGCAGAACGTGGCCGCGCTGCGCCGGGACATCGAGGGCGTCATCGCCTACGTGAACAAGCACCTGGCGACGGATCCGGATCGGAACGTCAGCGAGACGGTGAAGGATCTGCCCGCGCTCATTGGAGACCTGGGCACGGGCACCGAGCACCTGCGGCAGGTGGCGCACGGGCTGAAGGCGCAGGCGCGCGGCGACGAGACGGAGCAGGCGGCGGAAGTCTCCGAAGTGGTGTCCTTCGCGGTGAAGCTGGCTCGCGCCGAGGTGCGTGACAGGGCGCGGCTCACCAGCAACGGCGATCCGGTGCGGGTGCTGTTCGGCCCGGTGAAGCTCTGCCAGGTGGTGCTCAACCTCGTCGTGAACGCGGCGCAGGCCATGGAGGGCATCGGCCGGCAGGGGAAGATCGACGTGCGCTGGACGACGAAGGACCACAACGTGGTGCTCACCGTCTCGGACAACGGCTGCGGCATTCCCGTGGAGCTGCAGGAGAAGGTGTTCCAGCCGCTCTTCACCACCAAGCCGGTGGGCATCGGCACGGGGCTGGGGCTGTCCATCTGCAAGGAGCTGGTGACGCAGTACGGCGGCAAGCTCAAGCTGACCTCCGTCCCCGGCGAGGGCACGGACATCGAGATCAGCCTGATTCGGGCGCCGATGCCTTGAGCCCGAAGGCGTTGTGGAGCATGCGCCACACGCGGTGGAGCGTCTCCGCCTCGTGGGGGCGGACCTGCTCCACCACCGCGGCGCGGCGCTCCTCCCGGTGCTCCGGGGGGCCCGCCTGCCAGGTGACGATGATGGCGTAGTGCCCGGAAGGGCGTTGGATCACCTGTACAGCCGTCACGTCGTTGAAGGAGATGGTCTCCGTCCGGGTGGCCGAGGGGGCCCAGCTCAGGCGCTCCAGCCGGAGCGTCTCCGTGGCGAAGTGCAGGACGAAGCGCCTGCGTCCCAGGTGGGCCTCCTGCCGCAGCGCGTACCCGACCAGGGCGGCCGCCGCCAGCGCCAGGACCGCTGGGGTCCCATAGTGACTGGGAGTGAGGATCAGCAGGGCGAGGCTGCCCACGCCACAGGCCGCCGCCAGCAGCAGGCACAGCTCCGGGATCAGGCGCTGGCCCAGGGCGGGGGGTAGGGACTCCCCGACCATGCGGCCCTCGTCGTACCTCAGGCGCACGTCTCCAACCCGCGGGGGGATGCGGTTCTCCACCAGGGCGTCGGCGAAGCTCACAGCCTACAGCATAGGCCGGCTCTTATCGTCCCTCGAAGTTACCTTCGAGCTGTGAGATCCTCCCCCCAAATGGATCTGCCGTTCGAGACCGAGGAGGGTGAGGAAGGAACGGGGGGGACGCTCGCCTCGACCCTATTGGTTGTGGATGACGAGCCCGTTGTCCTCGACGTGTGTGGCCGTTTGTTGGCGCGAGAGCCGGATCTCGTCGTCACCCAGGCCACCAGCGCCGAGGAGGCTCTGCCGTTGTTGCAGAACCAGCGCATCGACGTGCTCATCACGGACAAGAACCTGCCGCAGATGAGCGGCATCGAGCTCATCGCCGAGGCGCGGCGCCTGCAACCCGCGCTCGAGGCGATGATGATCACCGGCTACGCCAGCTCGGAGTCCGTGATCGCCGCCTTCGCGGCGGGGGCCAGCGACTACATCCTCAAGCCGTTCGATGATCTGCGCGTGCTCCGAGCCAAGGTGAGGGCCGCGCTGGAGCGGCGCTCCGGACGCATCAAGGGCCGCGAGCAGGCTCGGGATGTGGCCCGCCAGGCCGCCGCGCTGCTGGAGAGCGGACAGGATGCACCGGAGCCGGCTCACCAGGCGCTGGAAGACGAGCTGCGCAACTACGAGCAGACGGTGAAGAGCGGGGCGATGGCGGGACGCGTCGCCGTGGTCGGCAGCCCCGAGGCCGTGCAGGTGATGACGGCCGAGGGCTTCCAGGCCGTGGAGCTCCCGGCCACCTCACCGGAGCTGGAGCACTGCGACGTCGTCATCCTCGAGACGGGCGAGCCCCGCTGGCGGATGCTGGCGGAGATCCTCCAGGCCCGCTCGCCGGACGTGCTGCTGCTGGCCAACCCGCAGGCGGATCTCGCGGATCTGCTGGAGGCCATCGGCCTGAGGCTGGATCTCGTCGGCTTCGGATCGACTTCGGGAACCCAGGCGCTGCCGGAGCGGGTGCGGATGCTGCTGGCGAGCCGGAGCATCCAGCGGGCGCAGACGCGGCTGGCCAACGCGCTGCTGCTCTTCCACCGGAGCATCACCCGCCGCTGAGGCGGGGAGGGCCGTGGGCTTGGAGCCGACTCCGAGCCCGCAAAAGCGAAACGCCCGCTCTCTTTCGAGAGCGGGCGCCTCAGTGACCCTGCCGGGATTCGAACCCGAGTTTGTGCCGTGAGAGGGCACCGTCCTAACCGCTAGACGACAGGGCCGTTGCAACCGCGCTTCAAGTATCGCTTCGGGTGTCTCACGTCAACCGAAGTTTTTCAGCTGGGGAACTAGGATTCGAACCTAGATAAGCAGAGTCAGAGTCTGCTGTCCTGCCGTTAGACGATTCCCCAAGGACTGCGGTGCTGCGTGCTGCCGACTGCGTGACTTCTACTACCACAACTTCGCGGGGCTCGTGAACTACCGAGTTTTCTTCCCCGGCTTGGGCTCCGGTGCCTTCTTGTTGACAGGCTTGGCCGCGGGAGGCGGCGGTACCGGGACGATGTAGATGCGAACCTCTTCGTTCGCTTCATAAATGTTCAGCCCCTCGAAGTTCTTCCCCGAGGGGTTGACGATGTGCACGGCCTTCACGCCCGGCTGGTTGACGATCGGCTTCCGAGGATACGCCTGCGACGGATACACCGTCCGGTAGTACTTCAGCGTCTCCTCTAAGTCGCGCGGCGCCCGATACCGGTTCTCGCCCACCTTCTGTGCACCATCAGGCAGCTGTGCTCCGCTGGCCTGCTCTGCCCCCGCCGCCGTCCCCAACAGGACCGCCACCGCCGCCCAGAGCGGGCGCGCCTTATAGAAATGGCCTCTCTGGCTGTCAAGCGCTCGCGTCATGGGGCGACAAGATAGGGCCCGCGCTGGGAGCCGTCCACCGACTTCGCGTGGGCCCCGCCGAGGTGTCATCGCCGGGGTGTCAGCCACGAGCAAGAGCCGCATCCAGACGGCGCAGTGCCTCGTCCTTGCCCACCAGCAGGAGCGTCTCGCCGATGCCCGGGCTCGTCGTGTTCCCGGTGATGGCGACCCGGACGGGCTGGGCCACCTTGCCCATGCCCACGCCTGCCCGCTCGCTCACCGTCTTGATGACGGTGTCCAGGGCGGGCACGGTCCACTCGGGCAGGGCGGCCGCGTCGTCGCGCACCTGCCGGACGAGCTTGAGGGAGTCCGCGGTGAGGTGCTTGGCGGCGGCCTTCTCGTCAATCGCCACGCCCTGCTTGAGGTAGGGAACGGCCATGGCGGCCATCTCCACCAGCGTCTTGGCGCGCTCGCGGAAGGCGACGACGATGTGCTCCAGGCGCGGATCCTGGGCGGGGAGCGGAGAGCCCTGCTCGGCGAGGAAGGGCGCCAGCCGCGCGGCGATGTCCGAGGCCGGCAGCGTCTTGAGGTAGTGCTGGTTGAGCCACAGCAGCTTCTCGGGGTTCCACACGCCGGAGGTGCTGCCCACGTCCTTGAAGTCGAACCACTCGATCATCTGCTGGCGGGAGATGACTTCGTCGTTGCCGTGGCTCCAGCCCAGGCGGATGACGAAGTTGAGCAGGGCCTCCGGGAGGATCCCGTTGGCCTTGTGCAGCATGACGTCCGCCTCCTTGTGTTTGCGCTTGGACAGCTTCTCGCGGTCCGGGCCGAGGATGAGCGGCAGGTGGGCGAAGCGGGGCGGTTCCCAGCCGAACGCCTGGTAGAGCATCAGCTGCGGGAAGGTGGAGTTGACGTGCTCCTGGCCGCGCGCCACCAGGCTGATGTCCATCAGGTGGTCGTCGATGACGCAGCCGAAGTTGTAGAGGGGAATGCCGTCCGCGCGGAGCATGACCCAGTCATCCAGGTCCGAGTACTCCTTGGTGATCTTCCCCAGCACGAAGTCGTCGAAGGAGACCGAGCCCTCCTGGGAGGGCATCTTGAAGCGCACGACGGAGTGCTGGCCGGCGGGGACGTCCTTCCGGTCGCGGCAGGTGCCCTCGTACTTGTAGACGCCCGTGACTCCCGCCTCCTTCTCGGCGCGAGCGCGGCGCTCCTTGATCTCTTCTGGAGTGCAGTAGCAGCGGTAGGCCTTGCCGGCGGCGATGAGCTGCTCGGCATGCTGGCGGTATGTGTCCAGGCGCTGCGTCTGGAAGTAGGGCGGGTAGGGGCCACCTTTTTCAGGGCCCTCGTCCCAGCCGATGTCCAGCCACTTCAGGCCGTCGAGGATGGCCTGCAGCGAGGCCTCCGTGGAGCGCTCCTGGTCCGTGTCCTCGATGCGCAGAATGAAGGTGCCGCCGAAGCGGCGCGCATAGAGGTAGTTGAAGAGGGCGGTCCGGGCGCCTCCGATGTGGAGGTAGCCGGTAGGAGAGGGTGCGAAACGTACTCGGGGGGCAGAGGCCATGGACAGGGCGCGGGATAGCAAGGGGTGGATGGGTGGTCAACGCGAGTCGCGCACGAGCTTGGAGCGTCATCCAGGTCCGTGGGCTAGACTGACGGCAACCGAGGTGAACCGAATGATGTTGCGCTCCGCGCTCTCCGCAGTTCTGGCCGCTGCCCTCCTGATCGGGCTGCCGGCCGCCGCCACGACGATGCTCAAGATCGACCTGACCGGCCTGTCCCAGACCGCCGACGTCGTGGTGCACGGCACCGTGCGACGCACGGAGAGTCGCTGGAGCAGTGACCGCCGCCGCATCGTCACCGATGTGGAGATCGAGGTGACCGAGACGCTCAAGGGGCAGGCGGGCAGCACGGTGCTCATTACTCAACCGGGAGGCCGAGTGGACGGTATCGGACAGATCGTCCACGGGATGGCCACCTTCGCGACGGGCGAGGAAGTCGTCGTCTTCCTGGACCACCACGGGCCGCGCGCCTTCCACGTGACGGGGATGGCGCAGGGCAAGTATCAGGTGCGCCGCTCGGAGGACAGCCGGTCGGTGATGGCCGTCCCCGAGAGCACGGGGGATGCGCTCCTGCTGGATCCCACCACGCGCCAGCCCACGGGCTCCGGGCAGAAGGCGCTCACGCTGGATGAGCTGAAGGCCGCGATCCGCACGGCGCTCCAGCAGTCGGAGCAGGAGAAGCGCCAGTGAACATCGCGGCGTTGATGTTGGCCCTCACGCTGGGCCAGAGCTCGGCCCCCTATGTGCGCAGCCGGGTCGATGTGGAGGATTCCGGGAGCCAGTGCCTCTTCTGGACGGTTCCGAAGATCACCTGGTACCAGAGCAGCGCTGGCAACCCCGCGACGAAGCCGGCGGGCTCCGAGTTCGAGGCTGTCCGCCGCTCCTTCCAGAGCTGGCAGAACATCTTCTCCGAGTGCGGCAACCTCTCCTTCGAGGACGGTGGCCTCGTGGACGAGCGCTCGGTGGGCTACGAGGTCAACGGCACCAACCGCAACGTGGTGCTCTTCCGGACGCGGAGCTGCATGGCGGTCGTCCCGAACGGATCCAACAACGCGTGCATGACCGACGAGTCGTGCGAGAACGTCTATGACTGCTGGGACGACATCCCCAAGAAGAATGGCGGGAGCAAGTCAGGGACCATCGCCGTCACCCTGACCACGTACGACGAGAAGTCCGGGATCATCTACGACTCGGACATCGAGCTGAACTCGGTCTATTTCACCTTCACGACCGCGGATAGCCCCCCGTGCGGCCCGCTGGTGACCACCAACTGCGTGTCCACGGACGTGCAGAACACCATGACGCACGAGATCGGCCACTTCGTCGGGCTCGATCACACGGATGCCATCGGCTCGACGATGAACCCGAGGGCCAACACCGGCGAGGTGAGCAAGCGGACCATCGACTCGGGCTCGAGCGACTTCGTGTGCAACACGTATCCCAAGGGGGATGTCAGCAAGGCCTGCATCCACACCGCGGCGGATCCGGATCTCGGCAAGAAGGGCAAGTCCGGGTGTGCCACCGCGGGTGCCGAGGCCTGGCTGCCCGCGCTGGCCGGGTGGGCGCTCCTGCTGGCCCGTCGCAGGCGCGGAGAGCGTTCGTGAGCCACCGCGGGCTGCTCCTGCTGGCCGTTCTGTGCGTGGCGCCCACCGCGGGCGCCCAGAGCTATCGCCGCACCGTCGTGCCCGGGCAGCCCCTGTGTCTGAACTGGCTCAACCGCGATTTCGTCTACCACGTCAACGCGGCGGGCAGTCTCCGGACGCCTCGGGACACCGAGTTCTCCGCCATCGACGCCTCCTTCGACTCGTGGAGGACGCTGTCCGCCACGTGCAGCGACTTCACCTTCGTCCGCGGTGAGGACGTGAGCAACCCCACCGTGGGCTACAAGGTGGGGGAGGAGAACCAGAACATCGTCACCTTTCGGGAGAAGGCCTGCTCGGACGTGGTCCCCTATGAGGACCCCTGCATCGAAGCCGAGACGTGCGGCAACGACTACTCCTGTTGGGAGCATGGGGACCTGACGATCGGGCTGACCACGACGACGTTCAGCTTCAAGACTGGCGTCATCCTGGATGCGGACATCGAGCTCAACGCCTCGCAGCCCGGAGGCAACCTGGGCTTCCTCTTCACCACCGTCAGCTCGCCCATCTGCGAGGGGCTGCCCAGCCCCGAGTGTGTGGCCACGGACGTCCAGAACACGATGACGCACGAGATCGGCCACGCCATCGGGCTGGACCACGTGTTCGAGCCGTTCTCCACCATGGAGGCCTCCGCGCCCCTCGGAGAGACGCAGAAGCGCATCATCGACGCGGGCAGCGCCGCGGGCTTCTGTGACACGTACCCCCGAGGCCTGCCGCCCACCCAGTGCACCGAGGCCCTCGTGCCCAACCGGACCCTGTCCGGCCAGAATGCGGGAACGCGCTGCGCGGTGGCTCCGGGTTCACTCCTGCCCGGTGTGCTGGCGGCCCTGTGGCTGCTCCGGGCCCGGCGCGCTCGCCAGAGCCGCGTGTGAGGGAAACATGAGCGTCGCGTTCTTCGATCTCGATAAGACGCTCCTCGCGGTGAACTCCGGGACGCTGTGGGTCCGCCGCGAACTGGCCCTGGGCCACATCACCCGGGTTCAGGCGCTCCGCGCGAGCCTGTGGATCGCCCGCTACCACCTGGGCTTCGTGTCCATGCAGGACGCGGTGCTCGCGGCCATCGCCCACCTGGCGGGCACTTCCTCCCAGGCCATCCAGGAGCGGACCCATGCCTTCTATGAGGCGCAGGTTCGCCCTCTGTACCGCCCAGGAGCCCTGCGTGCGCTCGAGGAGCACCGCACCGCCGGGGAGCGGCTGGTGCTCCTCACGTCCTCCTCGGGCTATCTCTCCGAATTGGTGGCCCGGGATCTGCGCCTGGATGCCATCCTCTGCAACCGCTTCGAGGTGGATGCAGGGGGGCTGCACACCGGCCGCCCTCTGGGCGAGGTGTGTTTCGGGTTGGGCAAGCGGACCCATGCGGAGGGCTACGCGCGCGCGGCGGGCGTGTCTTTGTCCGCGTGCTCCTTCTACACGGACTCCTATTCGGATCTGCCCGTGATGGAGGTGGTGGGCCGGCCTGTGGCCGTGCACCCGGACTACCGCCTGCGCCGCGAGGCGGTGCGGCGTGGCTGGCCGGTAGTGGATTGGGGAGTGCCCTCGGCGGGCGCTCCGGCCGCCGGGTCGCCCGCGGCTCCCTGACTCAGGAGGCAGGCCCCGGCGCCGGAGGTGCGGCGCTCAGCGCCGCGGCAACTGCAGCTTGATGTTGAACACGTAGTCCACCGCGACGACCTGCCCCTTATAGAGGATGGGCTTGTAGCGGCGCGACTGCAGCGCCTCCACGACGGCCGACTCCATGTGCGGCAGCGGCTTGAGGATGCGGCAGTTCTCCACGCGGCCATCCTTGGTGATGGTGCACCGCACGAGCATCGTGCCCTGGATCTTGGCCGCCAGCGCCTCGCGGGTATAGGCGATCTCCTTGCCCTCGAGCTGCTCCGGCCGGCTCATGCCCTGGCCGTACGCCAGGGGCTTGCCCGCGGCGGCGATCACACCCACTGGCACCACCGGGACGGCGATGCTCCCTCCTGAGTCGGCGCCATCGTCCGCGGCCGCCGCTTTGGCCGCCGGCGGAGGAGAGGGCTCCAGGGACTCGGCAGGGTCGAACGACACGGACATGGAGGAGGCGGGCTCCAGGCGGCCATTGCGTGCGCTGGTGATCTCCACCTTTCCACCTCCGGGAGATCCGGGCCGGCGCTTCTGGAGCTTCTGCGAGAGCACCACGTCTCCCGAGCCACCCGTCATCACGGTCTCGGTCTGGTAGCCCTCGAGCGCGAAGGTGAGCTCCGCCGTCACGGTGCCGTCTCCGCCGGCGGGGATCTCCAGCAGGAACGGCGTCACGCCGCGCTCCTTGCCCTGGTAGTAGACGTGGGCGCCCGTGGGCTCGCTCATCAGCCGGAGGCGGACCATCTGCGGCGCGGCCTGCGCGGGCTCGGGCGCGGGAGGAGGAGGCGTCGCGGGCACCGGAGCCACGGTGGCCGTCTCGACCTTCACGGGGGCGGCGGGCGGCACCTCGCGCGAGCGCATCATGAAGACGGTGGCCACCAGTCCGACGACCACCGCGCCGGCCGCCAGTCCGCCCATCACCATCACCTTGCGGCGGCGCGTCTTGGCCACGGCCTCGGGCACCTCCACGCTGATGTCCAGCGCGAGGGTGGAGGCGTTGGTGTCGGGAGCTCCGGCCGTCGCGAAGGGGGGTGAGGCGTGAGGGCCCGTCGTGCCGCCACCGGGGCGCTTGAAGATGCCGCTGTGGCCGCCGGCCGCCATGTTGGCCGAGCGCATCGCCTCCAGCATCTCGTCCATCGACTGGAAGCGGCGCGCGGGATCCTTCTCCAGGCAGCGCATCACCACCGCCTCGATGTCGTGCGGCACGGGGATGTGCGGCCGCAGCGAGTTGAAGGGCGGAGGCGGCTCCTTGCAGTGCGAGAAGATCAGCTCCAGGTGATCCCGCGCGATGAAGGGCGGGCGCCCCTGCAGCATCTGGTACATCACCACGCCCAGCGAGTAGATGTCGCTGCGCGCGTCCGCCACGTTGCGCGCCTGCTCCGGCGCCATGTACTGCGGCGAACCCAGGAACGTGCCGCTCTGGGTGATCTCCGGGCTGAGCGGGGCCTCGCCCTCGTTCACCGGCGCAATGGACTTCACGAGGCCGAAGTCGAGGACCTTCACCAGATCCTGATCCGACTCGTTGAGCAGCATGATGTTGGCCGGCTTCAGGTCTCGGTGGACGATGCCCATCGCATGGGCTTCACGCAGAGAGCGGCACACCTGCTGGACGATCGAGATTACCCGGCTCCAGGGCAGGGGACCGGATTGGGCGAGCACCTGGGCCAGCGTCCTACCCTCCAGGTACTCCATGGCGATGTAGTAGATGCCATCGTCGGTCTGCCCGTAGTCGATCACCGTCACGGTGCTGGGGTGGCGGAGCTTGGACGTGAGCGAGGCCTCGCGCAGGAAGCGCTGCTGGAAGCCCGGGTCCTTGGTGCTGGGGAAGCTGGGATTGAGGACCTTCAGGGCCACCACGCGATCCAGCGGGGCCTGCATGGCGCGGTACACCTTGCCCATGCCTCCCACGCCGATCGGTTCGACGATGCTGAATCGGCCATTGAGATTGCGGCCGATAAGGGGGTCCCCCCCGGGGGTCCCAGATGCCTCAGGGCTCGGAGCATCGCTCTTGATCATTCCATTCCCCTGACTGCAAACGACATCCACGCCTCCATCCACATTCCCAGAGTGCATCAAACCACAACCAGAGAAAGTGAGCGATCGGAGCTGTGGACCCACCGTGTCAGGTCGGGCAGGCTTGTTCTCAGCAGGCGAGGAAGCAGCAAGGCACGTTCGCCCGCATTGACGGTCCTCCTTCGGAAAGATTACGGTTCCATCCAACCCGAGCGTGTGCGCCGGGGGGTCTCCCCGATGGCAGAAACTCCTACAACTCCGGCGGAAGCCCTGGCGCGTCGTGCGTCTGTCCAGCAGCGGCTGCTGACGCTGGAAAACGAACTGACGCGCCTGCGGCGTGAGCTGGTCCACCTGGGCGGTGAACACCGCCTGCCCGGGCTCTTCCTCACCGTGGAGGTGGCTGGCACACAAGTGCTGTTGCCCTCCGACTCGGTGCAGGAAGTGGTCCGGTTGGTCGAGATGCAGTTACTACCGAGCTCGCCTCCGCATGTCATGGGCGCCTTCACCTACCGAGGCGTGTCCGCCCTGGCGGTGGATCTGGCCGCGCTGATGGGCGTGCGCCGCGAACCTTCGCTGGACGCGCACCTGGTCGTCTGCGTGGGCAATCGCACCGTGGCGCTGCTGGTGGATCATGTGCAGGACATCGTCGAGTCGCCGCTCCTGGTGGATCGGGTGGGCGAGGGTGAGGAGCGCTCGCCCTGGGACAAGACGGGTCTGATGGCGGGCTTGTGCAAGACGCCGGACGGGGCGCTGCGGCCCCTGCTGCGCACCTCGGCCATCCTGGCGCTGTCGATCTCGGAGGAGACGTGAGCGAGGTCGCGCGAGCGGATGCGCTCGATGAAGCCACGCTCAGCCGGGTCGAGAACGTGCTGCGCGAGGCCAGCGGCATGACGCTCGCCTCGAGCGTGCGGCGCTCGTTGAGCACCGCGCTCACCCGGGCCGCCGAGGCTCGGGGTATGGAGATCCCCGCGTTCCTCCAGAAGTTGCTGGCGCGGGACGCGGCCACCGTCGAGCTGTTCATCGAGTACGCCGTCATTGGCGAGACGTACTTCTTCCGCCACCCCGAGCACCTGCGGGAGCTGGCTCGCGCGGCCACCCAGAAGGAAGAGGGGCTGATCCGCGTGTGGAGCGCGGGCTGCGCCACCGGCGAGGAGGCCTACAGCATCGCGATGACGCTGCTGGCCGCGGGAGTTCCGGTGGAGCGCGTCCGGGTGACGGCCAGTGACATCTCCGCCCGCTCGCTCCAGCGGGCCCGCGCCGCCACCTATGGTCCCTGGTCGGTGCGGCGCATCGAGCCGTCCATGGAGCGGCGCTTCCTCACCCCGCAGGGCGATCTGGTGATGGTCAACTCCCAGGCGCGAAGGCCGGTGGAGTTCCTGCGGCACAACCTGGTGATGGACGCGGCCCCGGTGGCCGATCTGGACGCCGTCTTCTGCCGCAACGTGCTCATCTACTTCCCGCCCGAGCTGGTGCGGCAGGTGCTCGCCAAGCTCGTCGCGGCCATCACTCCAGGTGGGTTGCTGTTCCTGGCGCCTGCGGAGATTCCCCTCACCAACGGGATGGGCCTGGAGCAGATCGACGTGCAGGGCTCGCCCGTGCTGCGCGTGCCTCGCGTGAAGCCGGCTCCGCCTCCGGAGCTGCCCGCCGAGCCGAAGACGGATCCGAACGCGGAGCTGCTGCGCAAGCTGAAGAGCGTCCCGCCTCCCCGCAAGCCCGCACCTCCACCGCCTCCTCGCGCGCCCGCGCCGCCCGCAGAAACCACGCCGCCTGCGGCTCCTCCGCCCAGTGCGAATTCTTCCAGTCCCACGGGCAATGATGACGTGTTGCGTCAGGCGCTGACGGCGGCGCGGGAGGGCAAGTTCGACAAGGCCGAGGAGTTGGGGCGGGAAGCGGCTCGGAAACTCTTCCCGGAGGCCTACCTGCTGCTGGCCATGGTGGCCGAGGCGCGGGGCAACATCAACGGGGCGGTGGATTTGGTCCGCAAGGCGCTGTATCTGGATCCCCAGATGGCGCTCGGCCACGCCACCCTGGTGACGCTCTATTCGCGGTTGAATCGGCGGGAAGAGGCGGAGCGTGCCCGGCAGAATGCGCTACGCGCACTCGATGGATTGGATGACGAGCATCAACTCCGGGGTGTGGAAACGATGACGGCGGGAGGCCTGAGACAGGCCCTGTCCGCGAGAAACCGGACGGGTTAGGGGCGCGGTAGGGAGCGCTCGCGATAGCTGGGAGGCAATGTGGAAGTCCAAGGCATCAAGCCGGCCGTGCCGGGGCGTCGGTCGGTGGGACGGCTCAGCCTGCGCACCAAGATCCTGTTGATCACAGGGCTGACGGGCGCCGTGGTGGCCGGCCTGCTGATCGCCGTGTTCACGGTGCAGATGCGCACTGCCCTGCGTGACGAATTGGCGTCGCGGGCGCGCGTGGTCAGCATCCAACTGGCCACGAACCTGGCGGCTCACACCGCCGCCAACTCCCAGGTCACCCTGCAGCAGGCGGCGGACGCCACGCTGCGGGACGTGCCGGAGGTGGCCTACGTCGTCGTCCGCGATCGCCAGGGAGAGGTGTTGGCGCTGGCCGCCGACAAGTCCTACACCGGGTCCGACAAGGTGGCCCCTTCCAAGTCGGCCCAGGCCGAGGGGCGCGAGCTGAGCGTGAGCGGCCGGCGGGTGCTGGAGACCTCGGCGCCCATCTACTTTGGCCGCGCCGAGGATCCTCGCCAGCCCGCGTCCGCCGACAAGCCGGCCCAGGTGGGCACGGTGCAGGTGGGCATCCAGTTGGAGCCCCTGGCCGCCGCGGTGCGTGAGAGTGCCATGCGAGGCGTGGGGATCGGCGTGGTGGCGCTGCTCGTCTGCATGATCGCCGCGGCCCTGCTGTCCCGGTTGGTGACGGTGCCGCTGGAGCGGCTGGCGCAGGCGGCCGCGGGCATCGCCGCCGGAGATCTCCGCCAGCAGATCGATGTGCGCTCCTCCGATGAGATTGGCGAGGTGGCGCTGAGCTTCGGGCAGATGGCGAAGACGGTGACGCACCTGGTGGCGGACTTGCGCGCCGCCGCGGCGGACATCGAGCGCGAGGCCAACAGCGCGCTGACCACCTCCTCGCAGCAGTCCGCCATGGCGCACGAGCAGGCCTCGGCCATCAGCGAGACGAGCACCACGGTGGCGGAGATCGCCCAGACGGCCAAGCAGGCCACCAGCTACGCGGACTCGGTGATCAGCGGCACCCAGCGCTCCGAGGCGCTGTCCACGGAAGGCCAGAAGGTGGTGGCCGAGAGCGTGGCCGGCATGGAGAAGCTGGGCGAGCAGGTGCGCGCCATCGCGGTGGCCATCACCGAGCTGAACGAGCGCACCCTGCAGATCAGCGACATCATCACCACGGTGCGCGACGTGGCCGAGCAGTCCAACCTGCTGGCGCTCAACGCCTCCATCGAGGCGGCCAAGGCCGGCGAGCACGGACGCGGCTTCGCGGTGGTGGCCATGGAGATGCGCGCCCTGGCCGAGCAGTCCAAGGTGGCCGCCAATCAGGTGCGCGGCCTGCTGGGTGAAGTGCAGAAGGGCACCAAGGCGGCGGTGGCGGCCACGGACGAGGGCAGCCGCAGAGCCCAGGCCGCCATGGCGCTGGCCCAGAGCGCGGGCTCGGCGATCCTCGGCCTGGCCGAGGTCATCAAGGAGTCCTCCGCCGCGGCCCGGCAGATCGCCGGCAACACGCGGCAGCAGACGATCGGCGTCGAACAGATCGCTACGGCAATGAGCGAGCTGTCGGTGGCCATGGCTGACAGCGTCAATGGGACGCGTCAGATTGAACAGGTCGCGGGTAACCTCTCGAACCTCTCCAAGAAGTTCTCGGAGCTCGTAGGTAGATATCAGCTATGAACACGGCCGGGACAAAGGGAGCGCCGTTGAAGGTCTTGATCGTCGAGGACACCAAGACGATCACGAACCTGCTACAGGTGTACCTGATGGGGTGGGGGCTCCAGTTCTTCGAAGCCGGCAACGGCGTTCAGGGGCTGGCCAAGGCGCGCGAGATCAAGCCCGACCTGGTCATCTCCGACGTGCAGATGCCGGAGATGGACGGATTCGCCCTCTGCGCGGCGGTGCGAGCGGACTCCACGCTCCACGCTACGCCCTTCCTGCTGCTGACCTCGCTCAAGGACGAGGCCAGTCGGCAGCGCGGGCGCTTGGTGGGCGCCAGCGCCTTCCTCAACAAGCCCGTCTCCGTGGACGAGCTGCGTGAGCGGGTGCGCGAGCTGCTCAAACTCCCTGTGAAGAGCCCCACGGGGCGCTGAGCATCGGATGGCCACGGAAGACGCCAAGGTCGAGATCGACTACTCCGGCCTGTTCCAGCGGCTCGATGATGCGCGGGCGTTGATCGAGAACGCGCAGGTCAGCCCGGAGAAGCGCCGCGAGGTGCTCTCCACGCGTGCGCGCGCGCTGGCTGGATCTCGTGAAGAGGTCCGTCCCGCGGTGATCACCGTGCTGACCTTTCGCGTGGGTGGCGAGCGCTATGCCGTCCCCATCGAGCAGGTGGACCACGTGCTGGAGTCTCGTGGGCTGTGCTCGCTGCCCGGGGCGCCGCGCCATGTGATGGGCGCGTTGGTGTCCCGCTCGCGCGTGGTTCCGGTGCTGGACCTGCGCCAGCTGCTGGGGCTCGAGGGCGGCGGCATGTCCGACCTGGGCAAGGTCGTCGTGGTCGATCTGCTGGGAGATGCCTTTGGGATCGCGGCCGAGCAGGTGGACGGGCGGCAGGAACTGCTGCGCGCCACCCTGTCTTCGCCACCGGCGGGCCCCTTCCTGCACCTGACGCCGGACCGGCTGACGGTGCTCGATGTGGCTCAGCTGGGCACTCCGTCCGCCGAGAGGCGAGGGTAGGCCGGGCGTATGGATCCGCAGCTGTTCCGCAGCATCTGGCCCATCTTCTCCGCGGAGACGCGAGAGCAAATCCAGGCCATCGGCACCAAGGTGCTCAGCCTGGAGGAAGAGCCCAACGGGCGGGACCCGGATCTGCTCCCGTCGCTGAAGCGGCTGGTGCACAGCCTGAAGGGCTCCGCCGCCAGCCTCGGGCTCTCGGAGATCGAGCAGGTCGTCCACGCCATCGAGGATGGGCTCGCGCGCTACCAGCCCCAGGATCGGCTGCCGCGCGAGGTGGTGGAGGTGACCCTGCGGGGCCTGTCCTCCATCGAGCTCGCGCTGGGGCTGGGAGATGCGGGCGAGGAGCCCGCCATCGAAGGGCTGGCCGGGCTGCTGGCGGCGCTCGGGCACAGCGAGGGGGCCGTCAAGGAGAAGCCTCGCCAGAGCGAGCGCTTCCGCAAGGACGCGCTGCAGGCGCTGGAGAAGCTCGAGGCGGCGCTGGTTTCGCTGGTCTCGCCGAACGTGCCGGAGCGCGAGAACACCGTGCGCACGGCGGTGGCGCTGGCGCGCTCGATCAAGATCGCGGCCGAGGCGGCCCAGGAGAACTCCGTCGCTCCGATCGCGGAGCGGACGGCGGTGGGCTTCTCGAAGATGGAGCAGCCAGGCGATGCCGCGAGCATTGCCGCATCAGAGCTCGCGGGGCTGCTGGTGGATCTCCGGGGAGCGCTCGCTCCCAAGACTCCCGTGGTCGAGGAGGAGGCGGAGGCTCACGCTCCGGCGCCCGCGGCTCCCGCAAAGGCACCTGTGCCCGAGTCGCCCCCCATGGCGACGAAGCAGGCCGCCCAGGCGCTGCGTGCGGCCAGCGAGGCGGCAGGAGCCCCCGCGGCCGCCGCCGAGCCCGTGGCAGGCGCCAGGGGTGGCGTCGATCAGGCGGTGCGCGTCTCGGTGAAGACGCTGGAGTCCCTGGGGCTCCAGGTGGAGCACCTGATCGCGGGCCGCTCCCAGCAGGCGCGCCGCACGGACGCGCTGAGGGATCTGCTCGACAGCACCCACGACACCATCGTCCACCTGGAGCGCTCCTCGTCGCAGCTGTCGCTGACGGGGGCCGGTGAGGCGCTGGAGTCGCTGCGGGCCGGAGTCACTGTCCTGCGCTCGATGCAGAAGCGCATCGTGGAGCTGCTGAAGGACTCCACCCGCGAGGGCGAGCAGCTCAACCTGGTGGCCCAGGTGGTGCGCGACGACCTGCGCGATCTGCGCATGGTGCCGGCGCTCCAGGTGCTCGAACCGCTCAAGCGCACGGTGCGCGAGGTGGGCGCCCGCCTCAGCAAGCAGGTGGACCTCTTCGTCATGGGCGGAGACGTGCGGCTGGATCGCCGCATCCTCGATGCACTGAAGGATCCGCTGCTGCACCTGGTGCGCAACGCCATCGACCACGGCATCGAGTCTCCGCAGGCCCGCCGCGAGGCTGGCAAGTCCGAGAGGGGCAAGCTCTGGGTGCGCGTGGAGTCCCGAGGCACCCGCATCGCCGTCATCGTGGAGGATGACGGTGGAGGCCTGTCACCCGCGAAGGTCCGCGCTACGGCCATCAAGCGCGGCCTGCTGTCGGCGGAGGCGGCGGCCAAGCTCTCGGATGCGCAGGCGGCGCGGCTCATCTTCCAGCCCGGCTTCTCCACCCGCGATCAGGTGACGGAGACCTCCGGGCGCGGCGTGGGCCTGGACGTGGTGCTCGCCACTGCCCAGCGGCTCCAGGGTGCGGTGGATGTGACGTACACGGAGGGGCAGGGGACGCGGTTCGTCATCGACCTGCCGCTGACGCTCGCCTCCGCGCTGGGGCTGCTGGTGCGCGTAGGCACTGCGGTCGTCGCCGTGCCCTCGGACATGGTGGAGCGCGTGTTCCGCCTCGCTCCGGCTGACGTGGGCACCGTGGCGGGCCGCGTGGTGGCCCGGGTGGATGACGAGCAGATCGTCTTCCTCTCGCTGGCGGAGGCCATTGGCCTGCCCCGGCTGCCGCTGGCGCTCGAGAACGGGAAGATGCAGACGGTGATGCTGCTCACGCTCGGCAAGGACCGGGTGTTGTTCGCCATCGACGAGGTGGTGGGGCAGCAGGAGATCGTCGTCCGCTCGCTGGGCCCGCACCTGAAGGGTGTGGCTCACCTGGCTGGCGCGGCCGTGCTGGATGACGGCCGCCTGGTGCCGGTGCTCAACGCGCCCGAGTTGCTGCGTGCCGCCTCGCCGAGCACGCGCTCCGTGGGTGGAGAGATCCGTCGGCCGCGCATCCTCGTGTGCGACGACGCGCTCACCACCCGCTTCGCCATGAAGTCGCTGCTGGAGATCGCCGGCTACCCGGTAGTCACCGCCTCGGACGGCGAAGAGGCCTGGGAGGTGCTGGAGCGCACGCCTTGCCAGCTCGTGGTCAGCGACTGGCAGATGCCTCGGCTGGATGGTGTGGGGCTCACGCGACGCATCCGCTCGCACCCCACGCTCAACCGGACGCCCGTCATCCTCGTCACCTCGCTCGACAGCCCCGAGGAGCGGGCCGAGGGCCTCGAGGCCGGCGCGGACGGCTACATCGTGAAGCGCGAAGTGGAGCGCGGCAAGCTGCTGGATCTCGTTCGCCAGCTGCTGCCCGGCTAATCAGATCGCCTCGACCGCCGTTGCCTGAACCCGAGGCTGCGAACGGTGGCTCGGGGCGAAGCTCACGGCGGGCAGGTGCACCCGCAGCTCGAATGGAGACTCGTCCTGGATGGACAGGGTGCCTCCCAGGCGGAGCACGAGGTGCTCCAGCCGAGCCACCTTGCGAGCCGGCAACGTGCGGTGCTTGTCCGTGGAGACGCGCAGCCTCCACATGCCCACCTTCTCATGAGCGTCGATGCTCAGGTTCACCTCGTGGGCCCGCGTGGCGCTCACGTCCCGAGCCAGCATCCGCGCCAATTGAGCCAGCACGGGCCCCGGGCCTCGCACCGGCACCGACTGCACCTCGCACTTCACGTTCAAGGTGACATGCTGGCTGCGCGCCAGCGGCTCGAAGGCATCCGTCAGCAGGCAGAGGAGATCCTCGGGAGCCCCACCGCGCGAGAGCTGCTGCACGATGAGCTCGTTCATGTCCTGGGCGGAGCGAGTCATTCGCTCCACGTAGCGCTCCATCGTGGGCGTGAGCGGACCTGTCATGCCCTTGCGCATCATCTCCAGGTATCCCTTGATGACGAGCAGGGGCGTCCGGAGATCGTGAGACGCCCGAGAGCGAGCGCACTCCCGATAGTTCAGCTCCCGCTCCAGTCGCTGCCGCTGCCTGACGAGTTGGACCTGACGGGCCTGCTGGGAGACCTCACGCCTGCGCGCCACGAGGAGCGTATTCGCCATGCGAGCGATCCGAGCGAGCAGCTCCTGCTGCTCCGCACCGGTCCGCTCCGAGAGAATCACGAGCGTCGCGCGCCCATCTCCCACGGGGTACACCTGCGAAGCGCGTGACTTGGAAGGAGGAGGAGGCCGCAGGCCCGCCTCCGCGATCCGCACACGCCCCTCATGCAGGGCAATGCCCGCCGCACCCGTGAGCTTCAGCGCTTCCTTGAGAAGCGCCTCCAGCCCCGCGCGTGCACCATTCCTGAGAGCATGCTCGGCCACAGCCGCCATCGCCCGCTCCGCCTCTGCGACCCCGAGCCCCTCGGGTCGCCGTCCAATCAACGCTCCGCCATGCACGCGGAGAGGAATGATCATGGATGGGGATTGGCGCAATGCTTCCCATTCAATGAATTGATCTGCACTTCACAACGAAGGAGGTTTCCCAAAGGAAACGCAGGCCCTGGATTTTTTACCGTCACCCAGCACCCCAGGGTGATCCAAGCCCAATGACTTCAACGGTTTTGCCGTGGCCGAGCGATTGCTAACGGGTGGGCAGGACGGTGGAAGGGGCGGATGGGGACTTTCGATTATTACTCGGCGCTGGTTCGGATGGCGCCGGCTGCGGTGGCTCGGAGCGCGGTGCGGCGGGTGCAGGGTGTGGCCCGCCAGGCACTGTACCGGCGCCGCTACCCGGTGGATGAGCTGAGGCTCCTCCAGGCGTATGGCGCCACCTCGGCGTCGGAGCTGGCCCGTCGGTTCCTGGACACTCGCAACACGGGTGTGTGGTGCGAGGGCCAGCATCGCCGCTCCGTGCTCCAGGCGCTCGCCTCCGTGCCCGGTGCGCGGGAGCGGGCCCGCGAGCGTGCTCGGACCGCGCTCCTTCAAGAGTTCATTGTCTTCGGAACACGCGTGGCCTTCGGTGAGGGGCGGCCGGTGGACTGGTCGCTGGATCCACTGAGCGGCTACCGCTACCCGCTGGAGCCGGTGGAGCAGCTCCGGCTGCTGCGGCCTGGCTCGGACCCGAAGTATCCATGGGTCCTCGGCCGGCTCGACAGCCTCGTGGCGCTCGGGCAGGGCTATTGGGTGGAGGAGGAGCCCGAGGCGCGTGCTCGCTTCGCGCGGGGCTTCGTCCTTCAGACGCTCGACTTCCTCCAGGCCAACCCGCTGGGGATGGGAGTGCACTGGGCGTGTCCCATGGAGGTGGCCCTGCGTGCGGCGAACCTCGCGCAGGCGCTCGCCATGTTCGCCGAGGCGCCCGAAGTCCAGCGGCCCGAGTTCCTCGTGCCCGTGCTGAGCGCGCTCGCCGAGCACTCCGAGTTCGTGGAGGCGCACCTCGAGGACAAGGGTGCTGTTCCCAACAACCACCTGGTCTCCAATTATGTGGGCCTGTTGGTGGTGGGCGTGCTGTTCCCGGAGTTGCCGGGCTCGCCGCGCCAGGTGGCGCTCGCGGTGAAGGGCCTTCGCGCGGAGATGGAGGCGCAGGTCCACCCGGAGGGCACCTCCTTCGAGGGCTCCACGCCATACCACCGGCTCGCGGTGGAGCTGTTCACCCTGGCTCACGTGGCGGCGCTCGGGGCGGGCGTAGAGCTGGGCAAGGCCTACGAGGAGCGGCTGGTCCGGATGTTCCAGGCCACGCACGCGTGGTGCTCGGAGCAGGGGTTGGCTCCGCAGATTGGAGACAATGACTCCGGCCGCGTCTTCCCGCTGCGGGACCGTGCGGATCTGGACCATGGCTATCTGTCGCCCCTGGGGGCTGCGCTCTTCGGTGAGCCTTCCCTGGCTGGTAGCGAGTTCCCCGATGAGGCGGCATGGCTGCTGGGCCAGCCGGGCTTGGAGAGTTTCCAGGCGTTGGGGCCTGCGTCGTCTCCTGGTTCAACAAGTTTCCAAGAAGGTGGCTTCCACGTGTTGCGCGGAGCCGAGGCCGTCATCACTGTCAGCGCGGGCCGGCAAGGCCAGCGGGGCGTGGGCGGTCACAGCCACAACGACAAGCTCTCATTCGAGCTGCACCTCAAGGGACAGCCTCTCATCGTGGACTCGGGGACGGGCACATACACGCGGGACGCGGCGGTGCGGAACGCCTTCCGGTCCACCGCGGCGCACAACACGCTCGAGCTGGATGGGGCAGAGCAGGTGGCCTTTGCCCAGGAGCGGCTCTTCGCGCTGCCCGAGGATGCGCGGGCCCGGGTGGAGGTGTTCCAGCCGGGAGCGCAGTTGGATCGGCTCACGGTGCGGCACGATGGATACCGGGTGCTCTCCTCTCCGGTGGGTGTGGAGCGGACCTTCTACCTGGACAAGCGCGAGCGGGCGCTCGCGGTGACGGATCGGCTGATCGGCACGGGGACGCACGATGCGGTGGGCCGGCTGCATCTGCCGGACATGAACGCGCGGATGAGGGCTCCCGAGCCCTCGGAGCTGGCGCGGGCCCTGCGGGTGCCGGATGCGCCTCGGGAGTTCGAGCCGCTCGCCGTGGAGTTGGGGCCCGAGGGTGAGGCGCGGGCACTGGTGCTCTTCGCCTCGGGGCTGGCGCCTCGGCTCGAGCCGTCTTCGTACTCGCCAGGGTACGGACAGGTGAAGCAGGCGTGCATGGTGATCTACGGGGCGCGGCATGTGCCCCCGGCGTGGTTGAGGTGGGTGGTTGTCTTTTTGTGAGGGTGACTGAAAGGCTTGAGGCGGTCCGTGATTCGCGGCGTCTCATTGGGAGGGTGTGGCAATGCGCGTGATGGTGAGCCCGCTGGTCGACATGATTCGCAAGCGGGAGGCGAAGGTGGGCGTGGTGGGTCTGGGTTACGTGGGGCTGCCGCTGGGCATGGCGTTCGCCGAGGCAGGCTTCCCGGTGACGGGGCTCGATATCGACCAGCGCAAGATCGACAAGATTGGCAAGGGGGAGAGCTACATCAAGCACATCCCCAGCGAGCCGCTGGCCAAGCTCAGCAGCGAGGGCAAGCTCAAGGCGACGACGGACTTCGCGAAGGCCACGGAGATGGACTGCATCGTCATCTGCGTGCCGACGCCGCTGACGGCCTCGCGTGAGCCGGACATGACGTACATCATCCAGACGGGCGAGGCGCTGGCGCCGTACGTGCGCCGCAACCAGCTCTTCGTGTTGGAGTCCACCACCTACCCGGGCACCACCGAGGAGGTGCTCAAGCCGCTGCTGGAGAAGAACGGCCTGAAGGCGGGCGTGGACTTCCACCTGGCCTTCAGCCCCGAGCGCGAGGATCCGGGCAACAAGAGCTTCAACACGAAGACAATCCCGAAGATCGTCGGTGGCTTCACGCCGGCGTGCCTCGAGGTGGCGCAGGCGCTGTACGCCAGCGCTCTGAAGGAGACGGTGCCGGTGTCCTCCACGCGGGTGGCGGAGCTCTCCAAGCTGCTGGAGAACATCTTCCGCTGCGTGAACATCGCCATGGTCAACGAGATGAAGATGCTCTGCGACCGGATGGGCATCGACGTGTGGGAGGTCATCCAGGCGGCGAGCACCAAGCCGTTCGGCTTCATGCCCTTCTACCCGGGCCCGGGCCTGGGCGGACACTGCATCCCGATCGATCCCTTCTATCTGACGTGGAAGGCGCGCGAGTACGAGTTCCACACCAAGTTCATCGAGCTGGCCGGCGAGGTGAACACGCAGATGCCGTACTACGTGGTGCAGCGCACCATGGAGGCGCTCAACCAGCACAAGAAGACGCTGAACGGCGCCAAGGTGCTGTGCATCGGCGCGGCGTACAAGAAGGACATCGACGACATGCGCGAGAGCCCGAGCCTCCGCGTCATCTCGCTGCTCAAGGAGAAGGGCGCCGAGGTCAGCTATCACGATCCGTACGTGCCGAAGCTGGAGAAGGGCCACGGCTTCAACTACGAGATGAGCTCCGTGCCGCTGAACGCGGAGACGCTGGGCGAGTACGACGCGGTGGTGATCCTCACGGACCACTCCAGCATCGACTACGCGGCGCTGGTGCAGAAGTCCCAGTGCGTCATCGACACGCGCAACGCCACGAAGCTGGTGGGCCCGGGCCGTGAGAAGGTGACCAAGGCCTAGCCGCACACGGCTCGATTGCCTTGCAGGCGAGGGTCCTCGCCGCTCCGGAAAGGGGGCGGTGAGGACCTTCGATGCATTGCGGGGTGGCTCGGGTACAGTGGGCGCGTGAGACTTCCCTGCCTGCCCGTCATCCCCCTGCTGGCTGCTTCCACCCTCCTGTTCGCCGCGGTTCCACCGGCTGATCCCCGTCAGAGCTTGATGGACGCGATGGTGACGGAGTTGACCCGCAACCAGCAGCAGCTCCAGCTCAAGGGACACGAGCCGCCGTACTTCATGAGCTATCAGCTCAAGGACTACGACCAGTACGCCATCGGGGCGCGGTATGGCGCGCTGTTCACGGATGGCACGAGCCACGACCGCCGGCTGTCCGCGGACGTCCGGGTAGGCTCGTACGAGTTCGACAGCTCGGTCCCCGAGGAGATGGACTTCCTGGTCTCCACCAAGGGCACCAGCTTCTTCGCGCGGCCGGATGGCCCCATCGACGACTCGCCGATGGCGCTGCGCACCGCGCTGTGGCTGCTGACGGACGAGAAGTACAAGTCGGCGCTCGCCCAGTTCCTCAAGAAGAAGGGCGAGGATGTGTACACGGTGGAGGACCCGAAGCGTCCGCCCTCCTTCTCCAAGGAGAAGCCGAACGTCCACGTGCAGGCGCCTGTTGCGTTCCCGTTCGATCGGGAGAAGTGGCGGAAGGTGGCTCGGACGCTGTCCGGACGGTTCAACGCGCACCCGGAGCTGTTCGACTCGGATGTGCGGATCACCGCGGACAAGGTGGTGCGCATCTTCGTGTCCTCCGAGGGCGGCCGCATCATCACCGAGGAAACGCTCTACGGGCTCCACATCACCGCGGTGACTCGCGCGGAAGATGGGCAGCTGCTGGATGACTCGCGAGACTTCTACTCGCCCACCGAGGCAGGGCTGCCGGACGATGCGAAGCTGGCCGAGGCCACGGACAAGGTGATCTCGGAGCTGCTGGAGCTGCGCAAGGCTCCCGCGATCGATCCATATACGGGGCCGGCCATCCTGGCGCCTGAGGCCTCCGGGGTGCTCTTCCACGAGGCCGTGGGCCACCGACTGGAGGGCCATCGGCAGGACGATGATCGGGAGGGGAAGACCTTCCGTGGGCAGGAGGGCAAGCAGGTGTTGCCGGGCTTCCTGTCCATCTTTGACGACCCGTCTACTCGGACAATGAGTGGCGAGCCGCTCAACGGCTACTACCTGTTTGACGAGGAGGGCGTGAAGGGGCAGCGGGTGACGCTGGTGGAGAAGGGCGTGCTGAGGAGCTACTTGCTGTCACGCCAGCCGGTGGAGGGCTTCCTGCTGTCGAATGGGCACGGTCGGAGCCAGGGCACGCAGAAGCCCGTGGCGCGCATGGCGAACCTGATCGTCGACTCGTCGAAGCAGGTGAGTGACGTCGAGTTGAAGCGGCAGCTCATCGCGGAGGCGAAGCGCCAGGGCAAGCCCTACGGACTGATCATCCGGGACATCACCGGGGGCAACACCAACACGGCCAGCTATGGCTACCAGGCGTTCAAGGGCGTGCCGCGGATGGTGTACCGGGTCGATGTGAAGGACGGAAAGGAGACGCTGGTGCGTGGGGTGGAGATCGTCGGCACTCCGCTGTCGGCGGTGAACCGGGTGCTCGCCACGGGCCAGAAGCAGGGCATCTTCAACGGCTTCTGCGGCGCGGAGAGCGGCATGGTGCCGGTGTCCACCGTGGCGCCCGCCGTGCTGCTCCAGGAGATCGAGCTGCAGCGCACGATGGAGGGCAAGGACCGGCCGCCGATCCTCACCAGCCCGTCGGCGGCCTCGCAGGCCTCGGCGAAGAACCAGTAGCAACCGGAACAGCCGGGGAAGGTCCCCTCTGGGCGGCAGCTGATCGAACCTGTCCACTAGGCAGACAGGTTTGGAATCGTCTCGCCCGGCAGGGCTCCTCGTGGCAGCAGGGGCCGCGCCCGTGAGCGGACGTAGCGCGAACTGGTACGACAGGTAGACCGGTTCGGATTCGCTTCGCCCGGCAGGGCTCCCTCGTTACCGCCGGGCCGGTTCGCCTGTGATGTAGCTGGTGTGGGAAACCAGTCCGAGCCCCTCGTTCCACAGGTGCAGCTGACAGGCGGGGGGCTCGTCGACGATGGCGAGGCGCCCCTCGCGGCGCAGGTCGAGCACCACCTGGTGGGCTGTGCTCGGGCAGGTGCTGGCCACCGTGTTCCCAAAGCGCTTCACGATGGGCCGGTGCAGGTGTCCGCAGAGGATGCGCTCGACCTGAGGGTGGCGGCGGACCACTTCGGCCATGCCCTCGCTCCCCTCGAGCCCCATCTCGTCCATGCGCTCGATGCCGGTGCGGAAGGGCGGGTGGTGCATCATCAACACGGTGGGCCGGTCGGGCGCCTCGGAGAGACGTGCATCGAGCCACGCGAGCCGCTCGGGGCAGAGCTGGCCGCCCGGAGCTCCCGGCACGTGGGTATCGAGCGCGATGAGCCGCAGCGGACCCAGGTCCACCGCGTAGTGCAGGAAGCCGTCTCGGGGCAGATAGCTGTGGCTGACGAAGGCCTTGCGAAGGTTCTCGCGGTGGTCGTGGTTGCCCGGCACCAGGTAGCAAGGCATGGGCAGTGCCGCCAGCATGGGGACGAGCACTGCGTATTCCTCCGGGCTTCCCTCATCGACCAGATCGCCCGTGCACAGCACCACATCCGGCAGCGGATCCATCCGGCACAGGTGCTGGACGGCCCTCGCGAGCTGGACGGTGGTGCGGCACTGAATGTCGACGTTCGAGCCAGGAACACCGACGTGAAGATCCGTGATTTGCGCCAGGAGCACGGAACGAAGCTATCAGACCCCTTGCGGAAGATCGCCGCCGGGTCTCCCCAGTGCATGATCAGGGCGAAGCGGAATCCGGGTTCTCCAGGAGAGGGGCTTCCGGAGGCTCTCCAGGGCCGTGCAGCAAGCGCCCTCCCCGGAATCCCCGGAGGCGGAGATAACGCGCGAAGTCTCGCAGGAAGGTGTCCGGGGGAATGCCCACAGTGAGGGTGAACGCGGACGGGAAGTCCGGGCCGCGGCTCATCTCCCTCAGGAGCGCCAGCACCGTGTGCTCCCCATACCGGTTCACCAGGAAGGTGAAGGCATGATGGGCGGCGCCGTAGACCACCGTGCTTTGATCCCGGTAGAGCGGCTCGGGCTGCATAAGGGGATCCCACGAGGGGTGCTCGTCCAGCGTTCGCGCGAGCTGCTCCAGCGTGGGGAGGCGGTATCCCTGCTCTGCCGTGTACGAGGCCATTCCCTCGCGGAACCACAAGGGGATCTCTTTCTGCCGCCAGCCCCCGAAGTCCGCCGCCGCTTGGAACATCACCGCGTGCGTCAACTCGTGGAGCATCGTCTCATCCAGGTCCCGCTGGGAGGCGGGCAGCGGACTCCAGCTGGCCGGGGTCTGCACATCCAGCACGTCGTAGCGCGTCCAGCCTCGCAGCCACCCATAGCCGGTGCCCGGTGCTGCCGCCTCCAGGGAGCCATGATCCGGGTGGATGCGCACCGTTACCGGCTGCTGGAGCCTGCCCCACTTCGCGAGCCGAGGCGCCGCCTTTTCGATGGAGGCTCGGACCATGGCGGCCCCTTGGAGATCCGTGGGTGGGTACTCCAGGTAGAACGCTCCTACCTCTGTCTGGACGGGCTCCACGTCCCGCTTCATCGCCACACGCGGAGAGATGCACCCCATCCCCAGCAGCAGCGCGAGCATCGCGCCGAGCCCCGCTCGCCTCTGGCTCCGACCCGCCATCACGCTCATCTCACTCCACGTTCAGCCAGCGCAGGACCGTGCGCCCCACGTCGGCCACGGTCGCCAGCGCTTCCACCTCCGGCGCCGGCGGACCGAAGTAGAGCACGGGCACGGGGTTGAGGGTGTGACTCCGTGTCGAGAGATCCTCCACGTTGCCATGATCGCTACAGATGAGCACCCGCGCGTCCGCGGGCCGGGTGGCCACCACGGCTCGGGCGAACGCGTCGAATGTGTCGAGCGCGTGAAATGCCGCCTCGAAGTCCCGGGCATGTCCGGCCTCGTCCGCCAGGTAGTGCTCGAAGAAGGTGAAGTCCGCCTCCTCGGCCACCCGCCAGAAGATCCCCGCCGCCTCCTCGGGCGTGCGCTGGGGCACCGACAGCCCTCGGGCCTTGGCGTGGGTGCCGATGATGTCGTGCGTGAGGCCGTCTCCCGCCCGAGCATCATCCAACGTACGCAGCGGCACGTCGCCCGCGGCGAAGGCCAGCGTGGACGCGGAGGGCTTCAGACGCCGCTTCATGCCCGGGGGGAAGGTGAACTCCGGAGGCGTGGTGGACTCGCGGCGGCGCAACTGGAGCGCATCCAGGTACGGTGCCGGGTAGCTGTTGGCGAAGGTGGCCCTGCGCCCCGAGGCCACCAGCCTCTTGACGAGCGAGCGCTCCGCCAGCAGTTCCCGCAGGGGCCGGTTGGGGTAGCCCAGCACGTGGCCCTGGATGAGGACTGGCGCGGGCTCGCCGGTGAGGATGGCCGTCTGGTTCGAGGCCGATTGGGGCCGTCCCTCGACTCCAAAGGTCGTGTCCACTGGGACACATCTCCCTCCCTCGGGCAGGGGGATTCCAGGGGCGTCCGAGAACTGGGAGAGCAGGTGGGACCGCCCGGCAAGCGGATTCACGGCCGGGTCCTTCCGGCCTACACCCACACCATCGATGAACAGGAGCGCGACGCGCACGGCTACTGACTGTATCCTTGAATTTCTGGAATCCGTCACCCATGGCCCTCCACGGCGATCTCTTCAGCTATCCGCTTCCTGAACTTCTGCAGTGGCTCGACGGCTCCCGCAAGACGGGGACGTTGCAACTCTCGTGGGAGGCGGGCGAGCGAAAGATCTTCGTCCTCTCCGGCCAGGTGATCGCCACCGCCAGCCGGGGGCTGCGCGAGCGCGTGGCCCGGTTGTTGGAACTGGCGAAGCTGTGCGCCGGCAGCCGCGTGCTCGCCTCCTTCGAGGAACTGCAACGCACTCCGGATGTGGAGCAGGCCTTCGCCTCGCACGGCGTGGATGTGCGGCTGGTGCGGGAGATGGGGCGCGAGGAGCTGTTCAGCTCGATGATGGACCTGACCATCGCGGGGCGCGGCTCGTTCCACTGGACGGAGGATGCGGACCGGACGGGCGAGGACTGGGTGCCCTCGGACATGAGCATCCGCGAGCTGCTCTTCGAGTCCCTGCGCTGGGTGGACGAGCACGGGGATGTGGAGCAGGCGCTGCCCATCGACGCCATGAGCGTGCGCGCGGTGGCCTCTCCCAGCCCGAGCCAGCCCCTGCTGCACCGGGTCATCCTCACTCTTTGCACCAATTCGCAGAACCTGGGGCGGCTGCGCCTGTCGATGGGCATGTCTCGCTCGGCCGTCACCCGGCGCGTGTTCGATCTGCTGCGCTCGAAGCAGGTGGAGGTGGAGGGCGCTCCGCAGGTGGAGGCGGATCCGGTGGCGGAGATGCTGGAGAAGGGCGGGGTGCTGGTGCGCGAGGGGCAGTACGACTCGGCGGGCATCATCTGCGCCTCGCTGCTGGCGAGCGATCCGGCGGACCGGCGCGTGCGTGAGTTCGCCCGCATGGTGCAGCGCGAGCACGTGGCGGCGCTCTATTCGGAGTTGCCTCCGGTGGCGGTGCCGGTGCCGGTGCATGATCCGGAGGGCATGGCACTGCTCAAGCCCGAGGAGCGGCAGATCGCCGGGCTGGTGAACGGCGGCTGGGATGTGTCCACGCTGGTGCTGGCGGTGCCGGCGCGCGAGCTGGACACGTTGCGCACGTTGGCGAAGCTGGTGCGCATGGGCCTGGTCCAGCTCACCATGCCGCTGCGCTGAGGCACGACGCCCGGCCGGGGCGGGACGTACTCTTTGGAGAGTACAGATTGTTGGTGCGGGCCACTGCATACCCTGCGCGCAGCGTTGAACGTGCTGGCGAGGGGCAGATAGTGAAGACTCGGCTTCTGACGTGGGTTTCAGTCTCTCTGGTGGTGGCCTGTTCTGGTAAGTCCGGTCCCGAGGGAGCAGATGGTCCCCCTGGGCCAGTGGGGCCTGCCGGGGCTCGGGGAGAGCAAGGATCTGCGGGGCCTGTGGGGCCCGCCGGGGCGGCGGGAGAGCAAGGACCTGCGGGAGAGCAAGGGCCTGCGGGGCCTCCCGGAGCAGCGGGGAGTTCTGTCACGAGTGAGGCTGTCGCCTCAGGCGATGCGAATTGTCCGAACGGAGGCGCGCGCTTCATCAGCGAGAGTGGCACCACGTGGGCGTGCAACGGAGCCCAGGGGCCCCAAGGGGCTGCAGCTCCTCCATTGCAGGTTGCGACCAGCGCAGGGCTCTCGGGCGCGGGGACGACGGCTGCGCCGCTCGCGGTTGCTTTTGGCGGCAACGGCAGTGCGAGCACGGCGGCCCGGAGCGATCACACGCATCCATCTCCGCCCGGTGATGGTGCGGACAACCCGGCCACGAGCTGCGCGGCGCTGCTCACGGCGCGTCCTGGCATCGCCAGCAACTTCTACTGGCTCAAGCCTTCGACGGCGGCGGTTGCCTTTCGCTCCTATTGCGACATGGTGACGGATGGGGGCGGCTGGACACTGCTGTGGAGCAACCTTCGGGGAGGCCGCGGCAAGCCGGTGACCGAGATCCCGTGGCATACCGCGATCAACACGCTCCCACTCTACAGCGGCACCCCGATCCCGAACCTGGAGTCCTTCACGGTCTACACGGGACTCAGTCACTGGTCTGCGCTGGCCCCCGGCAAGTTGCTTCGCTACTCGTGGGCGAACGACTACGGCAGTCCTGTCGATCAGTCCTACAAGTGCACGTTCGCGCTCACGGGAACGAATTACACCTTGGGGCTCTCCGCCTGTTCGCAGCTCGTGGGCAGCGTGGTCCCAGGCCTGGTCTCGTCCCACAACGGCCGACCCTTCTCGACCTACGACAAGGACAATGACTCGGATCCGAGCAACAACTGCGCGGCTTGGTATACGAATACACCCTTCTGGTACTTCAATTGCTGGAGCGGGAGCATCAACGGTGGTGGAGAAGGAAGTACTTCAGGCCACCAGAATGGCGCTCACTGGTCAGGCTCCACCACAGGATGGGGCACCGACAATGGTCTGGGGGCCGGTAACGGCTGGATGTTCGTGAAGTAGCCCAGAGCCGCTACGGCATCTGTTGCTGCGCGGTGCTCGGAGCGAGTGAGCGCAGGGGGGCATCGCGGCCCAGCGAGATGAAGGGCGCCCAGAAGTGCGGATGGGGTCGAGCCTCACGCAGGGTCCGCATGGCATCCCGCAGCGCCGCTGAGCGCCCCTGGCCGGCCAGCAGGTTGCGGTAGTACCGCTCCATCAGCATGCGCGTGGTCTCGTCATTCACCTTCCACAGGCTCATGACGATGGTCTCCGCGCCAGCCACCACGAGCGCGCGCCGCAGGCCGGAGACACCCTGTCCGAGCTTGATGTCTCCCCGGCCCGTGTCGCAGGCCGCCAGGACCACCAACTCCGTACCCCACAGATCGAGCCCCGCCAGCTCCAGCGCCGTCACCAGGGACTCACTGGGCTGGGAGCCCGTATCGTCCCCAGGCTTCGCTGCCACCTCCTGCGAACGTCCAAGCACCAGGCCGGAGCGCAACAGCGGATCGGCCGGAAGCTGTGCGCCCGTGTTCTGCCCCAGAGGCTCGATGCCGCCGATGGCCCGGGACCCAGGAGCCGGAGTGGAGTCCTCGAGGAAGTAGCCATGCGTGGCGATGTGAAGGACTCCGGGCGCCGTGAGCTGGAGGAGCCGATCCTTGGTGGCCTCCCGGCCGAGGAAGAGCTGCGCATGGGGCACCAGTTGCTGGATGTCCATCGCTTCCTGGCGAGTGCCGGGCAGGGGAGGCCAGCTCTGATCGAGCAGCCCCGCGCGAGACGTCGGCATGGAACGCGTGGTTCTGGAGGGGCTGGCCTTCGGCGTTCCGAAGTCCGGATCCGCGAGGACGACGAGCTCACGGGACGGAGTGATGTCCTGCGAGCGCGGCAACAGCTCCTTGCCCGAGGTGAGATAGGTGACGTCGAAGGACTCGATGAGGAAGCGCTGCCCGTCGTGGAGCGCCGCGAATGAGGTGAGGTTCAGCTCCCCATCGGGCGCCACGAAGAGGCGGTGGACGCTAGAGGGAAGTGGCATCAGCGGCTTGATCGCGAGGGAATAGAGCTCCTGCGAAGAGGCCCGATAGTCGACGTCACTGGAGGCCAGCGCGTCCCGGAATCGAGCGGCCGCACTGTCGAGGGTGGTGGCAAGGCCGAGGTCGAAAGCGCGGCTGCTCCCGTCCGCGAAGAGCACCAGCGCCAGGTAGCGCAGATGGCCCGGCCGCTGGGCCGTCTCCGGCTCACCGGGGCTGGGAACGAGCGGACCGTCCGTATAGGCGACAAACTCGACCAGCGCTCCATCTCGGGGAAGCGCAGCGGCCACACGGCCCACGATCTCGTTCGGAGCCGGCAGTGCGGCGAGCGCCCGGAGCGGGGCAGAGCGTGTGGCGAGAGCCGCCTCCAGGGCATCGCCCTGCTCGCCAAGCTTCTTCAGGCGCTCCTGGTACTCGCCGGGGGCCAGGCGCCCAGGACCATCGAGCGACAGGCGGGCACGCTGCGAGCGCAGGCTGCGCAGCAGATCGAATCCCTCGCGATCCTCCTCGCCGAGGCTGCGGTAGATCGTCCGCGAGGTGTTGGCTGTCTCCTCGACCGAGCGCCCCTTGCGCAGCAGCACGGTGGCGAGCGCCAGGCGCTGGACGCGCGGATCGTTCAGGTGGGCGCGCAGCAGGGCATAGATGCGCTCCTCGTCGGCACGGAGGAACTGGAGGAAGCCAGCCATGTGCGACTCGGAGAGATCGAGCGCCTCGTGGCGGAACATTTCCTCGGAGATCCTGAAGGCGCGGGTGAACAGATGCACGGCCTCGGGGAGGCGCCGCTGGGCGATGCGGATCCGGGCGAGTTTGTTGAGCGTAATGGCCACCTCGGGATGGCTCTTGCCCAGCGATACTTCCTGGATGGCGAGCGCACGCAGATAGAGCCGCGCGGCCCGCTTGAGCGAGCCCTGCTCCTGTGCCAGGTCGGCCAGATCGATGAGCGAGAGGGCGACGTCGGGATGGGTGCCGCCCAGGGTCGACTCCCGGAGGGTGAGCGCACGTTCGAAGAGCGGGGCCGCGCGCCGGTGGTCGCGCTGGTGCACGTAGGTGATACCGAGTTCGGTGAGAGACGAGGCGACGTCCGGGTGGTTCCTGCCCAGGGATGCCTCCCAGATGGAGAGAGCGCGCTTCTGGAGCGGCTCGGCCTGGGCATACATCCCCTGGCTCGCATAGAGGGAGGCGAGATGGTTGAGCGAGGCAGCCACCTGGGGATGGTGTGGGCCCATCGTCTCCTCCTGGATGGAGAGCGCCCGCTGGACGAGCGGCACCGCCCGGCCATGCAAACCGAGCTCTTGATAGAACCCGGCGGTCCGGAATAGCACCGTGGCTACATCCGGGTTGCTCTTCCCGAGCGCTCCTTCGTAGACGGCGAGCGCACGCGTGAGGATCGGCTCCATCTGGCTCACTGTGTTCGGGTCGGCGAGCAACGCGCCGCTCTGGCGCGAGGTGACGATGCGGGAGCGGTTCCTGCCCAGAGAAGTCTCCTCGCTGACGGCGAGGGCACGCTCGTACAGGGGCTCGATGCGTCCTCCGAGGTGGATGAGCAGGGAGGCTGCCTCGGCATCCTCCTTGCCCAGGGCCATTGCCAGGATGCCGACCGCGCGGTCGTAGAGCGCCTCGGACTCGCCGTACAGTCCCTGGCTGTCATGGAGCTGGCCGAGGGCGTAGAGCAGGTCGAAGGCCTTCGGGTGTTCCTGGCCCAGAGCCGCCTCGAAGACGGTGAGCGAGCGCTGATAGAACTGCCCGGCGCGGTCGTACTTCCCCTCGTCCTGGTACAGGTAGGCGAGGTTTCCGAGCGAATAGGCCTCATAGATGGCGTTGTTGCCGGGCGCCGACTGGTAGGCGGCGAGGGCGCGCTCGTAGAAGGACTCTGCCTGGCTGTATCGCCCCTGCAGTTGGTAGATGGTGGCGATGCTGTTCAGCGAGGCGGCGACATCGGGGTGGGTGCTGCCGAGTGCCGCTTCGCGAACGGCGAGGGCTCTCGCATAGAGGGGCTCGGCCCAGTGGTACCGCCCTTGGAACTGGTAGAGGCGGGCGAGGTGGTGCAGCGAGGTGGCGACATCGGGGTGGGTGCCGCCGAGTGCCTTCTCGCGAATGGCGAGGGCGCGCTCATAGAGAGGCTGGGCGCGGTCATAGAACCCCAGATCCGCATAGAGGTTGCCCAGCGCGTCCAGCGAGGCAGCGACGTCCGGGTGCTTCCTGCCGAGCACGGCCTCACGGATGGCGAGCGAGCGCTTCAGAGGAGGCTCCGCGAGTGTCCGCTGCCCATGCCACCAATGAAGAACGCCGATGACGTTCAGACTGGTGGCGACATCCGGGTGCATGCCGCCGAGCGCGGCTTCACGGAGGGCCAGGGCGTGCTCGGCCCGAGCCAGGGCCGCGTCGTACTGGTTGGCCTCCGCGAGGCTCGCCGCCTCGTCCAGGGAGACTCGAGCCTCCACCAGCCTCGTATCCGAGGGGGCTTCGGACGCCGGCACATCCGCCCCGCAGCAAAGGACGACCACGACTGTCCATCCAATCACTCGCCACATGGGACACCTCCTGGGAGCTGGGGCTGCGGGGCAGGGAACGGAGAGGACTCGCAGGGCTACGGGTTGCGGGCCTGGGTGGCCGTGCCGTGGAGAGCGCCGTAGGAGCGGTTGCGCAGCAGGTACGTCTCGGGGCTCACGCTCACGCGCTGCACGACGCAGCGATCGCCATCTCCCAGGTCCGCCGCCACCGTACGGAAGCGTCCCGGGCACTCCTGGAGGACTGTCTCCAGGGCGCGTCCGTCGCGGGTACGCGCCAGGCACGTCGCGCCATCTGGCGCCCAGGCCGCCTCGAAGGAAGCACGATTCGGATCCCAGTCCACCGAGGTCTGCGTCGTCCGCACGAGCATGCCGTACCGGTCATACATGTCGATGGTGGTGCCATCGTGGGTGTGGCTGCGGCCGTCTCCGCAGTAATCGGCGCGAGCCATGCGCGTGCAGGCCTGGTGGACCGAGGCCAGCGACAGCCCGTCGCGGGTGGCCCAGGGCTTGTAACCCCAGGTGATGCACTTGCTGATCACGCCATTCTCGCATGCCAGGGTGAAGCGGCCCTGCGCGTCATGGTGCGCTCCGCTCACATCCCAGACGCCGCTCACTGCCAGGGCTCGGGGATCTGGCACGCGTGGGGTGGCCACGCAGGGGTTTTCCCACTCCTGGGCCACTGGGTTCCACGCCTCGATGCGGTACCAGACCATCGAGGGATCCTCCGCGGAGGGCTCAGCGCCGCACAGCGCCACCTCCACGGGCTTGCCGTCACTGGAAATCCCCTTGAGGACGGTGCCCACCAGGGGGATGGAGGGCTGCGGAGAAGCCTCCAGATGCCCCTTGTCCAGCCGCAGGGCCGTGATGGAGGGATTGGCCTTGCTCACCTCTCCTCCGAGGTCGACTGAGACGAGCACGCTGCTCCCCGCATGGCCATCTTGGGCCCCTTCACGCCACGTCTGCCGGGTACCCCACAGGAGGGTCCCTTGGGGCTGGATGCCGCGGTCGGGAGTATGGCCCTGGCACCGGTGCGCGTAGTGCTTGGCGTCCGGCGGGGAAGCGGCGGCCGAGTCTTGCTTCGGAGAGGCACGGCCTGTGGCGAATGCCGGCGTGGCGAGCAGGATGCACATCCAGGAGAGCACAGACCTGTTCAGCGCGTTCATCGAGGCACCTCGTTCATTGGTGGACATGGCTAGGAGTACCAACGGGAGGCCCGAGGACGAGGTGAGCGTGTTCTCAGGTTTTCTGTGAAGCCGTTCACTCCCCGGTCGAGCTACCGGGAGAGAACGAAGCGCAGACGCGCACACCAATCGTTGCGTCGCGTTGGGTAGGCTCGCTGGCTGCGCGGTTCGCGGAGAGCGCGACAACCTGATCGTAGTACCAGGCTCCTCCCCGCAGGACGATGCGCCCGAGCTCGGGAGTCACTGGCCGTGTGATCTCGAACGCGTTGCCCGACGTATCGAGCAGTCCGAAGGGACTTGCCGAGGCTGGGTGGGAACCGACCATGTCGGGCCCGAAGTCCATGGGCTGCCGATCGTACGTCGTGTCGATATTGGCATCATCGGGCTGCAGAACGTCCCCATGTGGGTAGGAGCGACCGTCGGCGCCTCGCGCCGCGTGCTCCCACTCATATTCGTTGCACAGGCGTGCTCCAGGCAGGCGTCCTGAGCGGTCCAACCAATAGAAGAATCCCTTGAGATCCTCCGCGGAGACGCCAGACAGGGGGAAGCGACGCCAGTCAGCGGTGGTGCGCTGGGATCTGGTGGGATAACGGAAGGGTTCTTTCTCTCGTGCTGTGAGGACGTCTTCGCGCGTGTGATGAAGGGAAAAGACCCAGCCGGTGCCGGGCTGGTTCCGCAAAGTGATCGCCCCTGCGGCCCCCAGATGTGGCTCGTCCAGAAGGTGCCTTGCCCGTGCGTTTGGGGGCAACGTGTCGAGATAGGTCACCCAGTCATCGAAGGTCACTTCGGTCTTCCCGATCAGGTATCCCTCGGAAATGCAGTACCGGTGGAGGGGCGATGTGCGGAGGAACCACCGCACCTTCTCTGGCTCGGCGGTTCCCAGGAGGAAGCAGCCGGGGGGGACGTAGGCATATCCGGAAGGCACTGTGACAGGGAGCGCGAGCGGGACCTTCTCGTGTTCTCCCCGTGAGAGGAGCAGGGGGAGATCGACCGGTGCGCGGCCAGGATGGGTGATGTGGAGGAGGTAGGAGCCCGCGGGTAGGACTTCGTTGCGGATGGGAGTGGGGCCGGCCTGCCGGATCGGCTCTAGCTTCAGCACACCTCGAGCGTTCGGGCTGTACTGGCTGATCTGGATCTGTGCCCCGGGCGGATCGGTGATGAGGTCGAGCTGGGCGGGTGCCGACAGCTGCTGCTTCCACATTGCACTCTCGGTCCCGTTGTCCAGCAATTGCTCCAGACGAGCCTGCAGCTCATCGCGTGGGCGCTGCTGGTGAAAGTCTTCGGCGAGGCGCAGCCGCTCATAGGCGATCTGGATGCGTAGCCATCGCGCGTTCACATGGTGTCGATCCCGATCGAGGGCGCTCTCGAGATGCTGGTCGGCCTGGGCGTATTTCTCATTGGCCTGATCGAGCGTTTCGAGCGCGCCACTCCACAGCTGGTCCGCCGTAGCCCAAGGCGACTGAAGGCTCGAGGACTTGCCGGGCCTGGAACTCTCGGGGATCCGATTGTCGAAGAGTACGAGAGCCTCTTTGCGAAGTCTGCGGGCCTGCTCTCCGTGCGTGTTGCCGTCGGCCAGGAGGTTCTTGGCCGTGGCAACCTGGCTCTCGACGATCTGCTTCTCTTCGAGGTACTCGCTCAGGCGGAGCCCGCCGTAGACGATGGCCAGCCCGCCCAGCACCGCGAGTCCCGCGAGATATCGCCCCCACCGCTGCAGCCTCAAGGCCCGGTGGGAAGCCGCCAGGAATGCGCGTGCACGAGGAGTCAGGGTGTTGGGATCGAGTGGCCGCGCCTCGTCGACCTGCCGCTGACTCCACAGCACCTCCCGGGCGTGGGACAGGCGCTCCCACTCGGTGCTCGCCGCCTCGACGCGCTGTCTCACCGCCCGATGGCCGATGTCGTCGTCCAGCCAGTTGCGCAGCGTGCCCCAGCTCACCATCAGCGCGTCGTGGGCGATCTCGTATCGAGCCTTGCCTCCCTCGGTGTGGACGTGGAGGAGTCGTCCCTCGGCGAGCGTGTGGAGGGCGGCTCGTGAATCCGCGACGGGGGTCCCGAGCAGCTCCTCCTCGCTCCGCAGGACACGCATGCCTCCGGTCGTCACGAGTTGGACGAGGATCCGCCGCGCGGCCTGCTGCTCGGCCGGACTCATCCGCGCGAGCACTCCATCCGCGTGCCGGGACAACGCCCCCGCCACGCCTCCCATCTCCGAGAGAGACAGCCGGGTGATGGTGGCGTGCGCCGGATCTCTTCGCTGCCACAGCTCGGCGAGCGCGAACTGGAGGAGGGGCAGGCTGCCCGCGCCATGCAGCGTGGAGGCGATGAGCGTCTGGATGAAGTCCTCGGATTCGAAGACGACGCCTCGACTGCGCGCCGGGCCGATGATGGCCTCGCGGACTCCCTCAGGCTGCATCGGCTGGAGGAGGTAGAGCGCCCGCTCGATCTCGTTCGCCAGGCCGGGCAGCGCGCCCACACTCGTCAGGAAGTTGCCGCGCATGGCCAGCAGCACGCGCACGCCCTCGGAGGGCAGGGCGAGCTCTCCCAGGAAAAGAGCGAAGCTGGCAGCCTGGGCAGGCTCTGCCAGGGTGATGAGCTCCTCGAGCTGATCGATGAAGAGCAGCAGGCCTCGCCGCCCCGGAAAGGCCTCGCGCAGCGCCTGTGCCACCCAGGTGGGAGTGTCCGTCAGCGCCTGCACCAACTCGGCTTCCTTCCGGTCCAGCAGCGGCGCGAGCGCCGAGGCCAGGGCGCGCAGCGGCCTTCGGCCGGGCCAGAGGGTGACGGTGGTGACGTCCCGGCCCTCGTCCTGGGTCTCGGCTTTCACCCGGGGCAGCACGCCCGCGCGGCACAGCGAGGACTTGCCCACCCCGGGATCTCCCACCACGAGGACCAGGGGCTGGCGGCGCAGGCGATCGAGCACCGCGCGAGCGTCTCCGCCACGTCCGAAGAAGAGCTCCCGGTGCTCGGCCTCGTACGGAGCCATGCCGCGGTAGGGATTGGTGGCGGAGAGCGACCTGGAGACGTGGGGTTGCTCGAGGCGCTCCAGGGCCTCGCACAGCAGGTGGGCCGAGGCAAAACGCTCGGCCGGGTCCGGAGCCAGGCAGCACATGATCAGCGCGGCCAGATCTGGATCGACATGCGCCTCGCGCGGGATGGGTGGAGGCGTGTCCTCGGCGGAGGGGGCGGCCACGGAGACGCGAGGGGGCGCCTCCTCGGGCATCCTCTGCGCCAGCGCGTGGGGCGGCAGGCGGCCTGAGCACAGCTCATACAGGGTGAGGCCCAGCGAATAGAGATCGCTCTGCGGAGTCGCCGGAGCGCCCCGAAGCAGCTCCGGAGCCATGTAGCGCGGCGTGCCCGCCAGCGTCTGCTTCCCCAAGGAGCGCAGGGACAGGCTGCGATCGATGCGCTCGGCCAGACCGAAGTCCAGCAGCTTCACCTCGCTACTCTCGGTGATGATCACGTTGGACGGCTTGACGTCCCGGTGGAGGATGCCCTGGCGATGCGCCGCCGCGAGCCCCCGCGCCAGGCCCAGGGCGATGCTGAGGACCCGCCGCCACGGCAGCGGCCGGGGCAGCTGCGACAGGCTCCGGCCGACCACGTACTCGGAGACGATATAGGGGTGGCCGCCCACCGAGCCCACGCGGAACACGGTGACGACGTTGGGATGCTGCAGCCGGGCGATGGTCCGCGCCTCGGTGTCGAAGTACTCGAGCACCGTGGGATCGGGCTCGCTCGAAGCGAGGAACTTCACCGCGACGGAGCGGCCCAGGGAGACATCCTGCGCCAGATAGACGATGCCCATGCCTCCCTGGCCGAGGAGCTTCTCGAGGCGGAACTCGTCGAACTCCATGGGAGGAGTCCAGGGCGTTTCGTGCTTGGAGGCCTTGGGGGTAGGAGAGGCGGCTGCGGCTGGAGCGGCCCCGGGCGCTGTCTGGGTGTTGTCCTCGGGGCGGATCTCGGGCCCGGCGGGAGAGGCTGCGGGGTCCTCCGGTCCACCGCGCTCGGCCATGGGTTGGCTCAGGCCGTTTCGGGCAAGCCCGCCGCGTTCAAGCGGATGAATACCTGCATGACGAAGTAGAGCGCGAAGGCCGCGTCATCCACCCGCGCGGTGTCTACCTTGTTGGAGAGCCCCTGGAGCCGCAGAAGGTCGGCGCCGTCCACCCGCAGCAGGAAGCCCTGCTGAGCCAACGTGCCCTCACCCGCGAAGGCCAGGGCCCGGCGCACCGCGTCCATGCAGGCCGTCACGCACGGGCCGTACTGGCCGCTGGCGAAGGCCGTCTCCGCGGCGCGGGCATGATCGAAGAGATCGCCCGGAGAGAGCGCCGTCGCCGGACCGAACACGCGCTGGCCCACCGTGCGAGGCACCGAGGTGCCCGTGGGCGTCAGCTCCATCCGGGAGGGAGGCACCGCCGCGGCCGCCGGGGCGGGCACCGCGGGCATGGAGCTAGACGGAGGATTGTGCCGGGGCGTCATCGCCGGAGGCTGCACCGTGGGCAGCGTCTGGGACTGCCGCGTCGGCAGGTGCTGGCTCAGCTGCGCCTCCAGCCCTGCTCCCGGAGCCACCGGGGCGGGCGTGGCCCTGGGCGCGGGGACGATGCGCTTGGCGCGCAGATCCTTGATCACCAGCCGGGTGATGGCCTTGAGCGCATCCAGCACGCCCCGGCCGCTGGTGGCGGAGGTCTCGAACTCGGGGGACCCGCGCGAGTTCAGCGTGGCCCGGAGCTGCTCCACGGGCAGGGCCTTGTCGATGTCCCGCTTGTTCCACTGCATCACCAGCGGGAAGCGGTCCAGGCGGATGCCCTGCTCGAGCAGGTTCTCCTCCAGGTTCTGGAGGGACTCGCGGTTGGAGTCCAGGGCCTCCGGCTGGGAGTCGGCGACGAACACCACGCCGTCGGCGCCCTGGAGCACCAGCTTGCGCGTGGCGTTGTAGAAGACCTGACCGGGCACGGTGTACAGGGCCAGCCGCACCGAGCAGTCGTTGACTCGCTCCACCTTGACGGGGAGGAAGTCGAAGAAGAGCGTCCGGTCTCCCTCGGTGGCGATGGACATCATCTCGCCGCGGTGGGCCGGCCGGACCGTCTCGTAGATCTTCCGCAGGGTCGTCGTCTTCCCCGACAGGCCCGGTCCGTAGAAAACGATCTTCGCGGCCACTTCGCGGGCCAACAGGTTCACGCTGCTCACGGTGTGAGCTTACCTAGAACGACTTGGCGCCTCGCGCCAGTTGCAGACGGAACATTCGAAGGGGTCCCCACCAGGTGCTCGGCCGCCAGAAGGGCGAAACAGGCCGCCTCCTTGGCCCCCTCCGGGAAGCCCAGGACGTCCAGAGTCCTCACGGGGAGGGGGGCCAGACGGGCGGTAAACCGCTCCATCAGGGCGGGATTCCGGCTCCCACCTCCAGAGACGTACACCGCCTCCAAGGACTTGAAACGGGGCAGGACGTAGGCCTCGTAGGCCCGGGCGGTGGCCTCCACGGTGAAGGCCAGGGCGGTGGCGACGAGATCCTCGGGCTTGTCCGGGCGCTGCTCCCAGAGGAAGGAGACGAGCGCCTCGCCAAACCCCTCGCGCCCGGCGCTCCGAGGAGGGGGCAGGGCGAAGAAGGGGTGCATGAGCAATTCCGCCAGCAGCGAAGGGATGACGGTGCCCTTTCGGGAGAGCTGTCCGTCCAGGTCGCACTGGAGCCTTCCGCCCGTCATCCGGCGGGCCAGCCCGTCCAGGATCATGTTGCCCGGCCCGGTGTCGAAGGCGAGCACGTCGTCGAGACGCTCGCCCACGACGCTCACGTTGGCGATGCCGCCGATGTTCTGGAACGCGCGCACCGCACCGCGTTGTCGGAACGCCGCCCAGTCGAAGTAGGGCACCAGCGGCGCGCCCTGGCCCCCCGCGGCCATGTCTCGTGTACGGAAGTCACTTACCACAGGCAGGCCGGTGCGCTCGGCGATGACAGAGGGTTCGCCGAGTTGGAGGGTGGAGGGAGTGGTGGAGAGGCTGGTGGGGAGGTGCGCCACGGTCTGCCCGTGCGAGCCGATGACATCCACGTCCCCGGAGCGCAGGCCGGCGCGGGCGATGACGGCCTGGGCGGCCTCGGCGAAGCGCTCGCCCAGCTCGAAGTTGAGTTCGCAGAGGCTGCGCGCGTCCTGGGGGCCGAGGACGCGTTGGATGAACTCGGGAGGGAAGGGGCGGGTGACGTGGGCCAGCAACTGGAGCTGCACCGAGGGGCCTGTGCCTTCGATCTTGCAGAGCACGGCCTCCACCGCGTCCACGCTGGTGCCGGAGATCAACCCGACGCAGAGGCGGGGACGGCTCGGATCCACTCGGATGAAGGGGCGGGGGCTCATGCCTTGGAGTGTAAGCCGTTGGGCCCACGGTCGCCCGGGTGAGTGTGAGGGGCAGGGAGGGACCCACCGTGGCATGCTCGGGCCATGCGTCTCCTTCGTGCCGTCGATGCCCGCTCCGTGCTCGTCCTGGCGTGGGTGGCCCTGACTCCTCTGGCGCTCGCCGGTGGCAAGCCGAGCGCCGCGCCTGCCGCTCCTGCCGCGCCCGCCGGGAACACCTTCCCGAGGGCTCAACTGCGTGCCTCGGAGTTCACCTACTCGTGGCTGCTGTTCCACCCCGTGGCGCCCAAGGGAGACGTGGCCGCGGGGGCGCGCAAGCTGATGGCGTCCAAGTACCCGCGCCTCAATGCCTCGCCGGGGCCTGGAAAGCCCCGAGCCGAGGCCGTGGTGCAGGCGGCCTCGGACAAGGATCTCGATCCCATCGATGAGGACTCGCTGACCTACTTCGCCCGGACGTTGACGGGCGAGGAGCGCAAGAGCCTCATGGGGTCACGGCAGGCCACGCTGCTCTCGTTCCGGGTGCCTTTCGAGCAGCGCAATGAGGTGCTGCTGGACGCCACGCGCTTTGCCCACGAGCTGGCGACGGAGCACGGTGCCTTCCTGTGGGATGCCGAGACGCGGCAGTACTTCTCTCCTCGAAGCTGGAAGGAGGCGCGGCTGGATGGGTGGAGCGGGGGCGTGCCTTTCGTGCCCGCTCACGTCACGTTCCATGTCTACCGGGCAGGAGACGGGGACGCGCTGCGGATGATCAGCCTGGGGATGGGGAAGCTGGGCCTACCGGATCTCGTGGTGGAGCAGGTGCCGCAGTCGCTCACGCAGGACATGGGACGGTTCGCCAACCTCGTGGCGCAGTTGCTGGCCGAGGGGCTCTCGCCCTCCGCCGACGGCACGCTGGAGGTGGATTTGGCGAAGCTGAAGGATGCGAGGCTGCAGAAGCAGCTGGAGGCGCGCGTGCAGAAGGGCGCGGCCCGGCGCGTGAAGCTGCGGGCGCTCGCGGGCCAGCGAGACGGAGGCGATCCGGACAACGTGCTGATGGAGCTGGGCTTCCCGGGCAGCGGGGATGTGCACGTGCGGCACGTGGCGGCCCTGGATGCGGTGTTCGGGCCGCAGGCGGACGGGATTGTCCCGGTGGCGCCCGGGGATCCAGAGCTGGAGGCGGTGGCGCGCAAGGCTCGGGCCCGGCTCATCGATCTGCGCGCGCGTGCGGAACGCGGGCTGCGTCCGCCTGAGGAGCTGGTGCTCAAGGCGGGTTTCCGCACGGATGACGGCGGCACCGAGTTCATGTGGCTGGAAGTCACCGGTTGGGCGGCCGGGAAGTGGCGCGGCACACTGGCCAACGAGCCGGACAACGTGAGCCGCCTGCGCGTGGGCTCGCCCGTGGAGATGCCCGAGGCCGAGGTGGTCGACTATCTGTACGTGAGCCCCGAGGGCAAGCAGGAGGGCGGAGAGAGCAGCCGCATCCTGATGCGCCGCGGGGGCCAGTAGAGCCGGATCAGCGCGGACGCCTCTGGAGTTCGCGCAAGGAGGTGCCTTGGAGTTGCTCCAGGGCCTCCTGACGGTCCAGTCCCGCGAAGTGCATCGCGAGAGCCACCTTCACCGAACCGTCCGCTGCGTTCAGCAGCCGCCGAGCCTTCGCCACGGGCAGCTCCGTCAGCTCCGACACCATGCGCGTTGCTCTGGCTCGGAGCTTCGCGTTCGCGGGGTGCATGTCCACCATCCGCCCGCGGTACACCTTGCCCAGCGAGACGAAGGCCGCCGTGGTGAGGGCATTGAGGATCAGCTTGGTGGCCGTGCCCGCCTTCAGCCGCGTGGAGCCCGCAACCAGCTCTGGACCCGTGGGCGCCAGGATCAGGATGTCCACCTTCGTTCGAGGCCTGGGAGGGTTGCAGCACACGAGCACCGTGCGCGCCTTCCGCTTCCGCGCCTCGGCCAGTGCTCCGAGGACATAAGGAGTGGAGGCGCTGGCGGAGATGCCGCACACCACGTCCTTGGGAGCGGCCCGGAATCGGCGCACGGCCGCGGCCCCGGCAGCCTTGTCGTCCTCGGCACCCTCCACGGCGCGAGTCAGCGCACGCCGGCCTCCGGCGATCACGGCCTGGATCTGGGAAGGAGGAACTCCAAAGGTGGGCGGGCACTCGCTGGCATCGAGCACGCCGAGCCGCCCGCTGGTGCCGGCGCCCACGTAGAGCAACCGGCCACCTGCCCGCAACGCATTCGCCACGGCCCGAGCCGCTTCCGCCACGAAGGGGAGCGCGGTGTGGACCGCTCGAACGGCAGCCAGGTCTTCCTGATGCATCCGGTGGATGACCGCCTCGACGGAGAGGAGGTCCAGGTCATCCGCCCGGGGATGAAGCCGCTCGGTGGGCGGGGGCGCGGGCGGTAACGAACGCGGCCTTCCCACCCTCGAGCGCCTACGGATCAGGCGGCCTTGGTGATCTTCCCCGCCTTGATGCAGCGGGTGCAGGCCAGGACGCGCTCGGTGCGGCCGGAGACGTTGGCCCGGATCTTCTGGAGGTTCGGCAGCGTCCGCTTCTTGGTCTTGTTGTTCGCGTGGGAGACGTTGTTGCCCACGAGCGGCCGCTTTCCACAGATGTCACACTTCCACGCCATGACAGCCAACTCCTTGAAAACAGGGGCTTTCCTGGCTCTGCCCCGAAAAGAGCGGCGGAACCTACCAGAAATCCCCTGAAAATCCACCCCGGTTTTGGATCAGCCCTTGAGGGGGTTCTTCTTCTTCAACATCTCCTGCACGAGCCGCGCGGCGCGCATCCCCGCCAGGAACTCGCCCTCCAGGCCCAGGCCGGGGAGCACCTCGCGGCCGGCGAGCAGGATGTTCTTCGCCGGGGTGCGCTGCTTCAAACCCGTGACGCCCAGGAAGGCTTCCGACTCGAAGGTGTACAGGGGGTGGGGCATCAGCCTGCTGCCTCGCACGCCCCCGGCATCCAGGTAGGGCGCAGAGCGCAGCACCCGCTTGTCCCGGGTGAAGGGCATCAACGTGTCCAGCTGCGCGTCGATGCGCTGCGCCAGCGCCTGCATGTGCTCCTCGCCGAGATCCCTCACGCTGGCGGGCACGAAGGCTCCCGCGCAGACGATGCGCAGGGACTCGTCCTCCTTGCCTCCCGGCATGCGCGCGGGGTGCACCTGGATCAGCAGGGGCTTGAGCTCGGCGTCCTCGGTCTCCACCAGGAGCAGCTCGCCCATGCCGCGGGGCAGGGCGTCCACGGGGACCACCCAGTTCACCGAGAAGAGGAGGGACTTCGCGGTGGAGGCATCGAGCTGCTCGAGCAGACCTCGGTGCCGCTTGCGGTCCGTGACGAGCCGCCGCAGCGCCCCGGAGTCCATGGCCGCCACCATGCACGATGCTCGATAGATGACATCCGAGCGCACCAGCTTCACCCCGGCGAAGCGGGCTCCGTCGAAGGAGATCTCCTCCACGACGAAGCTCTCGGAGTTCTCACGGGTGAGCACGTCGCCGCCGAGCTCCGTCAGACGGCGGACGAGCATCTCGCGCAGGCCCTCGTTGCCGCCGGGGAAGCGCTGAGGCGCCTGGAGGGCCTGGGACAGCGGCCGGGCGAGGGCCAGGGGCGAGGAGGCCTCGTCCAGGTAGATGAGGAAGGGCAGCAGCCCGCGCAGGAGGGCTCCAGGCGGGGTGTTGTTGGACAGGCGTGGGTGGGTCTCCAGACCCGGGTGCTCGCCGATCTTCTTCTTCAGGCGCCAGCCCTCGAAGAAGCCGTCGGGAGGAAGCTCCGGCTGCTCCTTGAAGAAGGCGTCCGTGGCCTCGTGCTGGGAGGAGGTGGCGTTGAGCGCCGAGAGCAGGCCCTCGGCGGTGTCGCCGAACTCGCGCGCCAGCTCGGTGCGGCGGCGCGTGGTGTCGGAGTGCAGGTCCACCCGGTGGCGCGGGAGGATGAGCTGCAGCTCGGGCACGTGGGGCCGCAGGGCGCGCTGGACGGTGGTGGTGAGGCCCAGCTCAGTGAAGGCCTCCTCCACCGAGGGCATCGTCTTGAGCGCCGGGGAGATGGAGGGGGCGTAGGGGAGCACGAAGCCGCCGTGCTCATAGCCGGTGCCGGTGCCGTCATGGTCGATAAGGAGCACCCGGTGGTTGCGTTTGGCCAGGAGCGCGGCTGTGAGCGCGCCTCCGATCTGACCGCCCAGGATGATCACGTCATACACGTGCCGGGAGGGACCCGAGGGGAGCTGGAGTCTGGCGGCTTGGGTGGCCATGCGCGAGGCGAACACTACACAACGTGGCGGCTCCTGGCGCCTTTCTGGTGCGAGGGGCGAGCGGGGAGAGGGGATTCCGTCCGGATTGAGGCGGTTGCGTCAGCGGGTAGGTGTGACCAGGAGCCGGGCTTCCAGCTCGGGAGGGAGCGTGGCGAAGTCTGGAGCCACGAAGTGGGCACCGGCCTCGCGAAGCACCTCGGGAGGCGTAGTCGAGGTGATTCCCACCGCGATCATCCCCGCCGCGCGCGCCGCGAGGATGCCGTTGATCGCGTCCTCGAAGACGACGCAGGCGGAGGGCTCCACCTCGAGGAAGCGCGCGGCGGCGAGGAAGATGTCCGGAGCGGGCTTGCCTCGAACCACCTCCTCGGCCCCGACGACACGGGAGAAGAGGGAGCGGACGCCCAGGCCATCGAGCACGAGCGTGCGGTTCTCGGGAGGCGCGGCGGTGGCGATGGCCAGGCGGGCCCCGGCACCGCGCAGGCGCGCAATGAAGGCCTCCGCCCCGCGTATGAGTGAGAGATGCGGGGAGTAGAGCCGCCGGTAGTGCGACTCCTTCTCCTCGGCCAGCAGGGACAGTTCCTCGGCGGTCAGCGGTCGGCCCAGGAGGAGGGGGAGGATCTCGTCGTTCTTCTTTCCGGCGAACTCGCGCTCGAAGCGCTCCGCGGTGGCGTCGATGCCCAGGCGCCGCGAGAGGGCCACCCAGGCCTCGGAGTGGTAGCGCATGTTGTCAACGAGGGTTCCGTCCATGTCGAAGATGGCGGCGTGCAGGAGCGCGGGCAGGGTCATGACCCCGCATTACCGCGTCTGCTGCCTCGCGTGGGACCCGGATGCACCCGGCCCCCGTCCATTGAGTGTGGAAAAAGCGACCATTCTTGAAAAAAGAGCCATCGCTGTCTAAAGAGCGAAAGCCGAATTACCCGCAGGGGATTTTGACCCTTTCAGAACGGTCGGGGGACTCAATGAACGGATGTCATCGAAGAGCACTGTTGGGTGGTGTGCTGCTGCTGGGAGTCGTCGGCTGTGGAGCGCCGGAGGGGACGCCGGAAGGGCGGAGTGGCGCGAAGGTATCGCTCCAAGGGCTGAGCACGGCTCCGGACTTCGTGGTGACGAAGGTGACGGCACCCGCGAGCAGCATGCCTGAGAACTCGTTCCAGACGACCGTGGAGGTCTGCAACCGAGGTGGGACGGGGAGCGGGACGGATGTGAACCTGTACTTCTCGGATGACGACGTCATTACCCCGGACGACTTCTGGGCCGAGACCCTGTACGTGGGTTACCTGTCGCCCGGGCAGTGCGAGAGCCAGAGCGTGTGGCTGACGGCGTCGGTGCCCACACCCGGGCCCTGGTACGTGGGGGCGTACGCGGATCCCTACGGCAGCCAGCTCGAGAGCGACGAGGGCAACAACGGTCTGGCCAGCCCGGTCATGGGCATTGGCATGGGAGCGGACTTCGTCGTCACCTCGGTGAAGGGGCCGGCCAGCGCGGAGAGTGGCCAGTACATCACCACGCAGGTGACGGTGTGCAACCGCGGTACGCAGGGGGGCTCCGTGGATGTGGAGGTGTACCTGTCCGCGGACGAGTTCATCCACCCCAACACGTCCCCTGGCGTGTCCGAGGACTCGTATGTGGGCTCTGCCTTTTCCGAGTACCTCACGCCCGGGCAGTGCAGGACGGTGCCGGTGAGCGGCAGTGCCCAGAGCCCAGAGCCGGGCTCAGAGGGGGCGTACTACGTGGGCGCGGTGGCGGATCCTCATGAAGGCCGGCCGGAGCTGATCGAGGACAACAACGCGCTGGCGGGTTACCGCATGGGCGTGGGGTACGGGCCGGACTTCGTGATCACCTCGGTGACGGGCTCGGCCAGTGCGGAGGAGGGTCAGCGCATGACCGCGCAGGTGACGGTCTGCAACCGCGGTACGCGGGGGAGCTACACGGACGTGGAGGTGTACCTGTCCGCGGATGACGTCATCAACTTCGACACGTCGCCGGGCCCTGGCGAGGACTCGTATGTGGGCAGTGCCTATATCGACTACCTCTCCCCTGGCCGGTGCACCACGGTGCCGGTCGAGGGCAACGTCTCCCTGCCCGCGCCAGGCTTCGAGGGTCCGTACTACGTGGGCGCCGTGGCCGATCCGCACGGCAACCGGGAGGAGCTGATCGAGGACAACAACACGCTGGCCGGTTACCGCATGGGCGTGGGGTACGGGCCGGACTTCGTGGTCACCTCGGTGACAGGCCCGGCCGGTGCGGAGAGCGGGCAGCACATCATCACGCAGGTGACGGTGTGCAACCGCGGCACGCGGGTGCGCTATGCCGAGGTGGCGGTGTACCTGTCGACGGATGCGGACATCCGGGCCAGCGTGACGCCCGACCCTGCTGGTGACTCCATGTTGGGCTCGGCTCCTATCGACTACCTGGCCCCGGGGCAGTG
>NZ_JAHXBF010000016.1:0-125691 GCF_020103695.1 Hyalangium versicolor | reverse complement strand
TGCAGGACGGTACCGGTGGAGGGCAACGCCTATCCGCCCTCGCCGGGTTTTGATGGCCCGTACTATGTGGGCGCGGTGGCCGATCCGTACGGCAATCAGGAGGAGCTGATCGAGGACAACAATGCGCTGGCCGGTTACCGCATGGGCGTGGGGCACCGGCCGGACTTCGTGGTCACCTCGGTGACGGGCCCGGCCAGTACGGAAAGCGGGCAGCACATCACCACGCAGGTGACGGTGTGCAACCGCGGCACGCAGGCGCGCTCCACCGAGGTGGAGGTGTACCTGTCGGCGGATGCGGACATCCAGGCCAATGTGATGCCAGACCCTACCGGGGACGCCTTCCTGGGCTCGGCCTATATCGATTACCTGGCTCCGAGCCAGTGCAGGACGGTACCGGTGGAGGGCAACGCCTATCCGCCCTCGCCGGGTTTTGATGGCCCGTACTATGTGGGCGCGGTGGCCGATCCGTACGGCAATCAGGAGGAGCTGATCGAGGACAACAACGCGCTGGCCGGTTACCGCATGGGCGTGGGGCACCGGCCAGACTTCGTGGTCACCTCGGTGACGGGCCCGGCCAGTACGGAAAGCGGGCAGCACATCACCACGCAGGTGACGGTCTGCAACCGCGGCACGCGGGCGCGCTCCACCGAGGTGGAGGTGTACCTGTCGGCCGATGCGGACATCCAGGCCAATGTGACGCCCGACCCTGCCGGGGACTCCATGCTGGGCTCGGCTCCTATCGACTACCTGGCTCCTGGCCAGTGCGCCACGGTGCCGGTGGAGGGCAACGCCTATCCTCCGTCGCCGGGCTTTGATGGCCCGTACTACGTGGGCGCGGTGGTCGACGCGGATGGCTACCAGGAGGAGTTGATCGAGGACAACAACGCGCTGGCGGGTTACCGCATGGGCGTGGGGCACCGGCCGGACTTCGTGGTCACCTCGGTGACCGGGCCGAGCAGCACGGAAGAGAGCCATCTCATCACCGCGCAGGTAAAGGTGTGCAACCAGGGCACTCAGGCAGGCTCCACGGACGTGGAGGTGTACCTGTCCGCGGATCAGGTCATTCGCCCCTACACGTCAGGGTGGCCTGCCGAGGATTACCCTGTGGGATCCATCTCCACGGACACGCTCTCCCCTGGCCAGTGCGCGACGGTGGCGGTGGAGGGCAACGCCTATCCGCCTGGGCCGATCGATGCCCCGTACTACCTGGGTGCGGTGGCCGACCCGAATGACTATCGGGAGGAGCTGATCGAGGACAACAACGCGCTGGCCAGCTACCGCATGGGCGTGGGGCACGGGCCGGACTTCGTGGTCACCTCGGTGACGGGCCCAGTCAGTGCGCAGAGCGGTCAGGCCATCAGCACGCAGGTGACGGTGTGCAACCAGGGCACGGCGCCAGGCAACACGGAGGTGGGGGTGTACCTGTCCGCGGATCAGATCATCCGTCCCTACACGTCATCGTGGCCTGCCGAGGACTACCCTGTGGGGTCCGCCCCCACGAACACGCTCTCCCCTGGCCAGTGCGCCACGGTGCCGGTGGAGGGCAGTGCTTATCCTCCTGGGCCGATTGATGCCCCGTACTACCTGGGCGCGGTGGCCGACCCGAATGACTATCGGGAGGAGCTGATCGAGGACAACAACACGCAGGTGGGCTCCCGCGTCGGTGTGGGCACCGGGGCGGATTTCGTGATCACCTCGGTGGCCGGGCCGGCCAGCGCGCAGAGCGGTCAGATCATCAGCACGCAGGTGACGGTGTGCAACCAGGGCACGGCGCCAGGCAACACGGAGGTGGAGGTGCTCCTGTCCGCGGATCAGGTCATCCGCCCCTACACGTCGTCGGGACCTGCCGAGGACTCCCCTCTGGGGTCGGGTTCCACGGACAGGCTCTATCCTGGCCAGTGCGCCACGGTGTCGGTGGAGGGCAATGCCTATCCCCCTGGGCCGGACAATGTCGCGTACTACGTGGGCGCGGTGGCCGACCCGGATGGCTATCGGCAGGAGCTGATCGAGGACAACAACGCGCTGGCGGGTTACCGCATGGGCGTGGGGAGTCGAGCCGACTTCGTGATCACCTCGGTGACGGGGCCGTACAGTGCCGCGCCCGGCGCGAGCTTCACCGTGAACGTGGGCATCTGCAACCGCGGCCAGCAGTCGGACACGGTGGATGTGGACGTGTTTCTCTCCGCGGATGCCAACGTGCGTGTGCCCACGCCCCCTGGTCCTCCGGAGGACATCTGGCTGGGCACGGTGTCGAGCGTGTCCTTGTCCGCGGGCGCCTGCACCACCAAGTCCCTGTCCGTGACGCCTCCTTCGGTTCAGGAGGGGGCCTATTACCTGGGGGCCGTGGCCGATCCGCTCAACTCCCGCCAGGAACTCATCGAGGACAACAACGCCAAGGCGGGCAGCGTGATCGGATTGGGGAACAAGGCGGACTTCGTCGTCACCACGGTGACGGGGCCCTCTAGCGTCAAGCCCGGAAGCACCTTCACCGCCAACGTCACGGTGTGCAACCGCGGCCAGCAATCGGACACGGTGGATGTGGACGTGTACCTGTCCGCGGATACCAACGTGCGTGTGCCCACGCCTCTCGTTCCCCCCGAGGACTTCTTCCTGGGGACGGTGACGAACGTGCCCGTGTCCGTGGGCGCTTGCACCACCAAGTCCCTGTCCGTGACGGCTCCCTCGGTTCAGGAGGGGGCCTACTATCTGGGGGCCGTGGCCGATCCGCTCAACTCCCGCCAGGAACTCATCGAGGACAACAACGCCAAGGCGGGCAATGTCATCGGTGTGGGCAACAAGGCGGACTTCGTCATCACCGCGGTGACGGGCCCCTCCAGCATCCGGCTCGGCGCGAGCTTCTCGGCGAGCATCACCGTGTGCAACCGCGGCCAGATGGCGGACACGACGGATGTGGATCTCTACGTCTCGGCGGACTCCACCGTCCGGGTGCCCACTTCTCCTGCGCCCCCCGAGGACTTCTACCTGGGCACTCTGTCCGGTGTGTCGCTCGGGGTGGGGGCGTGCTCCACCCGCTCCCTCGTGGTGAACGCGGATGTTTCCTCCACGGGTTGGTACTACCTGGGCGCCGTGGCGGATGCGTTCAACTCGCGCTCGGAGCTCATCGAGGACAACAACACCAAGGTGGGCACTTTCGTGTCCGTCATCCCCTGAGCCGGTTCGACGCCCCGGGCCGCGCGGTCTGGACCCACTGGTATGCCGGTAGGACCAGAGGGGCCGGCTCTCGCGGCCAGGGGGCAGTGGCTCCCTGACCCACTTGTTCCTGCGGGGAGGGGAGGCTTACAGCTCCTCGTCGCTGAGGACGGTGATGCCAGCGGAGTGGAGCAGGGCGGCCGTGATGCCTCTTCCGGGTACCACCACTCCGTCTACCTGCGTGCCCTGGGTACCACAGGAAGGGCTTCGCTCCTTGAGCACGGCGACGGTGGCCCCGAAGCGCTGGGCCGCCGTCAGTGCCAGCTCCGCGCCATACCGGAACGCCGCCGTACGGTCCTCGCCGGTTGAGACCACCACCGCTTGCGCTCGCCCGGCCAGCACTGCCTCGCCCGTGCCTCCGCGCAGCTCCACCGCTGGCCGGGGAATGCCGAGTCCCGCTCCGGTTTCCGGGCACACGGGCACGACTTCCTTGCCCTCCAGCGCTTGCATCACCCGGCTCGAACCCTTGGACTTCCCGTCGTAACGGCACGCCTCGCCCAGCAGGCACGCGCTCACCAGCACCACCCGCGCTTCTCGCAGTGCCGCCAGCCGCTCCTCGCGCGTCTGCGCCGTCACCGGGGCGCTCCAGGGCTGCGGAGGCTCAACTCTCCCATCGTCGGATCGGCGTCCACCCGCGTCCGCGTCCCTTCCTGCGTCACCTTGCCCGTCACCGCCAGCCGCACCGCCAGCGGGTAGAGCCGGTGCTCCTCCAAGAGGATCCGCGCGCTCAGGCTCGCCTCGTCATCTCCCGGCAGCACCGGCACCGCCGCCTGCGCGATGATCGGTCCCGTGTCCGTGCCCGCGTCCACGAAGTGCACCGTACACCCGGCGATCTTCACCCCTCGCTCCAGCGCCTGCCGCTGGGCATGCAGCCCCGGGAACGCTGGCAGCAGGGCAGGGTGGATGTTCAGCACCCGCCCCGGAAATCCCGCCAGGAAGTCCGCCCCCAGCAGCCGCATGAAGCCCGCCAGGCACACCCACTCCACACCGGCCTTCCGCAGTTCCTCCCCGAGCGCCCGATCGAAGTCCACGCGGGAGGTGAACGCTTTGTGCTCCAGCACTACCACCGAAGGCACTCGCGCCTTGCGCGCCCGCTCCAGCGCGTACGCCGTGGGCACGTTGGACACCACGCACGCCACCTCGGCCGGGTAGTCAGGCTGCGCGCACGCATCCAGCAGCGCTTGCAGGTTGCTGCCGCTCCCGGAGACGAGCACCCCCAGCCGGGCGCGCGCCGCGCTCATGGCTCGATGACCGCCGTGGCCTCGCCCTGGCCCTGCTCCACGCGCCCCACTTCCGTGGCCTTCACGCCTCGCCCGTTCAGCAGGCTCAGCGCCTGGGCCGCGTCCTCCTTCGCCACCACCACGATGAGCCCCAGCCCCATGTTGAAGGTGGAGAACATCTCCTCGCGAGACACGCCGCCCAGCCGGGCAATCAGATCGAAGATCGGAGGCCGCGCCCACGTCTTCTCACTCAGCACCGCCCGAGTCCCATCCGGCAGGCACCGGGGCAGATTGCCCGGAATCCCGCTGCCGGTGATGTGCGCCATTCCCTTCACCTTCACCGCCTTCATCAGCGCCAGCGCGTCCTTCACATAGATGCGCGTGGGCTCCAGCAGCGCGTCCGCCAGCGGCCGATCCAGGCCCTCGGGAGTCTCCTTCAGCGCCAGCTTCCGGTCCTCCAGCAGCACCTTGCGCGCCAGCGAGTAGCCGTTCGAGTGCAACCCCGACGACGGCAGCCCGATCAGCACATCCCCCGGCTTCACCGTCCGCCCGTCGATGATCTCCGAGCGCTCCACCACGCCCACGCAGAAGCCCGCCAGATCGTACTCGCCCCGGCTGTAGAAGCCCGGCATCTCCGCCGTCTCGCCGCCCAGCAGCGTGCACCCGGCCTGCTCGCAACCCAGCGCGATGCCCTTCACCACCTCGGACGCCGCGTCCACCTCCAGCCGCGAGGTGGCGAAGTAGTCCAGGAAGAACAGCGGCTCGGCGCCCGAGGTGAGGATGTCGTTCACCGACATGGCCACCAGGTCGATGCCCACCGTGTCATGCCGCCCCGCCAGGAAGGCCACCTTCAGCTTGGTGCCCACCCCGTCCGTGCCCGACACCAGCACCGGCTCGCGATACTTGCCCGGCGGCAGCGCGAACAGCCCTCCGAACCCGCCCACCCCCGCCACCACCTCGGGGCGCACCGTGCGCGCGGCATAAGGCTTGATCCGCTCGACGAACGCGTCGCCCGCCTCGATGTCCACTCCGGACTGCTTGTAGGTCGTCACGGGCGGCCTTCTACCGGCAAGCCCCGGCTCTTGTCTCGCCCGCTGAAGCGGAGGTGTCGCGTTTGCGGCTACCATGGAGCCTCTCTTCCGGATGAAGACACTTCTCTCGCGCAACCGCTTCGAGGCGCTCGCCCTGGTGCTCGCGGTCCTGTTCTGCGCCCTCCACGTGTGGGTGGATGACTCCCCCGTTATCGGCACCCGCGTGGACGGCCGGCCGACGCCCCTGCTCGTTCGGGCTGTGCAACTCGCCGAGGGCCGCGCCACCGATCTCCAGTTTGCCTTCCGAGGCCCCCGCCCGGCCGACCCGAACGTGGTCGTCGTGGCCGTGGACGAGAAGAGCGCCCAGCGCTACGGGCTCTGGCCCTGGCCCAGGGACCTGGTGGCCCGGGCCATCGATCGCCTCCGCGAGGCCGGGGCCGGGGCCGTGGGGCTCGACATCATCTTCACCGACGAGGTCGTCGACGGGCGCGCCCAGGCGTACGAGGGGGCCCTCCAGGAACTCGACAAAGCCCTGGCGCAGGCGCCCGAGAGCGCTCCGGCCCTCGGCGCCTACCGGGACGAGTTGCACCGGAGGGCCGCCATCAGCGCGGACGCCGAGCTGGCCGAGGCCCTGGCTCGTGCTCCCCAGGTAGTCCAGGGAGTCATTGCTTATCCCGACACGGATCGGAGCCAGTTCGCCAGCAAGGCCCAGGAGTGGGACCAGCAGCTCGAATCTCACCTGATCCGCGAGTTCCGAGGCGAGGTCCTCAAATCCTCTCCCGATGGCACGCTGCTGACACCTCCGCTCAGCGTGGATTTCTCCCGGCTCAAGAGCTGGAGCATGGAGTCCGCCCAGCTGCCGCTGCCCGCGTTGGCCAAGGCCAGCAAGCGCCTGGGCTTCTTCAACATGGCCGCGGATCCGGACGGCACCCTCCGGCGCGTGCCGCTCTTCGCCCTGCTGGAGGGGCCGAAGGGGCTGCTCCCCTCGCTGGAGCTGCAGACCGCGGCGGCCTTCCTGAACTCCCAGGTGGAGGCAGTCGTTGTCCCCTCCGAGCACCTCGTCACGGGGGCCCGCATGCGCCGTCCAGGCGAGACACTGCCACTTCTGCGCGTACCCCAACTGGAGGATGAGCCCTTCATGCTCATCAACTACCCAGGCCCGGCCAGCAGCTTCACCACCCTGAGCCTGTCCGATGTGCTGGATGGCTCCTTCGAACTGGGAGCGGTGCGAGGCAAGGCCGTGCTCGTCGGAGTGACGCTGGTGGGCAACTTCGACCAGCGCGTCACCCCCTTCAGCGAGATGGAGCCCGGCGTGTACGTCCATGCCGCCACGCTCTCCAACATCCTCGCCCAGGACTTCCTCACCCGGCCCCGCGAGGCCCAGCCGCTCGAGCTGCTCTTCATGCTCGGCAGTGCCGTGCTGCTGGCCCGCCTGCTCCCCCGCGTGGGTTTCGCCTGGAAGCTGGGCGCCATGGCCCTGCTCGTGGCCGTGTGGCTCATCGTGGACCAGGTCCTCTTCACACGAGGCCTCCAGGTGGCGACCGTGCTGCCCCTGGCCAGCCTGGTCACTTCGGCCTTCGGCGTCATCTTCCTCGGCTACTTCTCCGTGGATGCCGAGAAGGGCCGCCTGCGCACCACCTTCCAGCACTACCTGGATGCCAGCGTCATGGAGCAGGTGCTCGCACATCCCGAGAAGCTCAAGCTTGGCGGCGAGCGCAGGGAGCTCACCGTCCTCTTCTCCGACATCCGCGGCTTCACCACGCTCTCCGAGCGCCTGTCCCCGGAGCAGCTCGTCGCCTTCATCAACGAGTACCTCACCCCCATGACGGACGTCGTCTTCGAGAACGGGGGCACGCTCGACAAGTACATCGGCGACGCCATCATGGCCTTCTGGGGCGCGCCCGTGGATCAGCCGGACCACGCCCTGCGCGCCTGCGCCGCCGCCCTGGGCTTCCTGGACACGCTGGCCCAACTGCGCTCCCGCTGGCGAGCCGCCGGGCTGCCCGAGGTGGACATCGGCGTGGGCATCAACACCGGGCTCATGAACGTGGGCCACATGGGCACGCAGAACCGCTTCAACTACACCGTCATGGGCGACGCGGTGAACCTGGCCTCCCGCCTCGAGGGCCTCACCAAGGCCTACGACACCCGGATCCTCATCTCCGCCGCCACCTACACCCAGACCCGGGGCCGCGTTACCGCCCGCCGCCTGGGCGTGGTGCGCGTCAAGGGAAAGACCGAGCCCACCGATCTCTACGAACTGCGCGCCATGGGCGCCCCCGTGGGCCCGGACGCCGAGGCCATCCAGGCCTTCGAGGCAGGCGTGGAGCGCTTCCTCTCCCGGGACTTCGCTGGGGCCGAGGCCCACTTCCGCCAGGTGCTCATCCGCTGGCCCGGGGACGCCCCCAGCCGCCACTACCTGGAGGAGATCAAGCTTCTCCAGGTGAACCCTCCCGGCCTGGACTGGGATGGGGTGTTCACCGCGACTACGAAGTAGGCACGCGGAAGGGCTTTCAAGAGCCCCCTGAAATTTGACCCCAGGGGTGGGGACTGGTTGACTCGGAGATCAGATGGGCGCCGAGGAAACCCTCTTTCAACGTTTCGGCAAGGAGTTCTCCAAGGGCACGGTCCTCTTCCAGGAGGGGGAGCCGGGCAAGGACATGTTCGTCCTTCAGTCCGGTAAGATCTCCATCTCCAAGAAGGTCCGTGACGTGGAGAAGGTGCTCGCCTTGCTGGGTCCGGGCGAGTTCTTCGGGGAGATGGCCATCATCTCCAACAAGCCGCGCAATGCCACGGCCACGGTGATGGAGGACGCCAAGCTCCTCGTCATCGATCCGAAGACCTTCGAGGCGATGATCCGCGGCAACGCGGAGATCGCCGTCCGGATGATCAAGAAGCTGGCCGAACGCCTCTCCGAGGCCGACGCCCAGATCGAGAACCTGCTGCTCTCCGATCCCGCCAGCCGCGTGGTCCACCAGATGCTCCAGGTGTGCCAGACGCGAGGCCGGCCGATGGAGGAGGGCATCGAGATCGACCTCCCCATCCGGGAGCTCCCTCGCCTCATCGGTGTAGGGGAACCTGCCATCCGTCACATGCTGGATCGCCTCGAGCGGGCCGGGCTCATCGAGCGCAGCGGTGACAGAGTGACCGTGTATGACACGGCGAGGCTGCACGATTTCCTGCAGTACCTCGAGATGAAGTGGAAGTTCGGAGACCTCTAGTGTGAAGCTGCAAGTCCTCGGCTGCCACGGTGGCGAACTGCCCTCGTGCCGGACCACATGCTTCCTCGTGGATGGGGTGCTCGCGCTGGACGCGGGTGCGCTCACGAGCACGCTCAGCCTGGACGATCTCTGCAAGGTGGACGACATCCTCGTCGGCCACAGCCACTTCGATCACATCAAGGATCTGCCGCTGCTGGCGGACCTCGTCATCGGCCGGCGAGACACGCCCGTCACCATCCATGCGTCGCGAGAGTGCGCCAAGGCGCTGCGCGACTACATGTTCAACAACTCGCTCTGGCCGGACTTCACGGCCATCCCCACGAAGAAGAACCCGGTGCTGCGCATCAAGAGCTTCCGCGCCGGGAGCTCCTTCGAAGTGGGCCGCTACACCATCCAGTCCATCCCCGTGAGCCATCCGGTGGAGTCCTGCGGCTTCGTCGTCTCCAACGGCCAGTCCGCCATGGCCATGAGCGGCGACACCGGCCCCACGGACAAGCTCTGGGAGGTGCTCAACGAGGTGAAGAACCTCAAGGCGCTGCTCCTGGAGACCAGCTTCCCCAACGCGCTCCAGGAGTTGGCGGACCTGTCCGGCCACCTCACGCCGCGCACGGTGCAGACGGAGCTGGCCAAGTTCGAGCGCAACGGCGCCGCCGTCATGCTCTACCACCTCAAGCCGGCCTTCGTGTCCCAGCTCAAGCGGGAGCTGGCCGGACTGCCGGTGGAGATCCTCGAACTCGGGGACACCTTCGAGTTCTGACGGGGTGCGTCGTATCCAGGGGTTGACGGCGGCCCCCAGCCGGATTAACCCCGCGGCTCCCATGGCCTGGTTCTCCAAGAAGCCCCGTATCTCCACTCGCCAGGAACCCACAGCCGAAGAACAGCCCTCGCGCATGCAGGGCCTGTGGGCCAAGTGCGAGAGCTGTGACGAGATCATCTACCGGCAGGAGCTCGAGAAGAACTGGATGGTGTGTCCGCACTGCGACCACCACCACCCCTGGACGGCGCGCTCCCGCCTGATGGGGCTCTTGGACCCGGACAGCTTCGAGGAGTTCGACAAGGAGCTGGAGCCGCAGGATCCGCTCGGGTTCGCGGACTCGAAGAAGTACAAGGATCGGCTCAAGTCCACGCGCAAGAACCTGGGCGAGCCCGACGCATTCATCTCCGGGGTGGGCCGCATCGAGGGCCACCAGGTGTCCGTGGGCTGCTTCGTGTTTGAGTTCATGGGCGGCTCCATGGGCTCGGTGGTGGGCGAGAAGGTGGCGCGGGTGTTCGAGCGCGCGCACGAGCTGAAGTGTCCGGCGCTCGTCTTCTCGGCCTCGGGCGGCGCGCGCATGCAGGAGGGCATCTTCTCGCTGATGCAGATGGCGAAGACGTCCGCGGCGATTGCCCGCTTCCGCACGGGCAACAAGCCCTACGTCTCCGTGTTGCTGCACCCGACGACGGGCGGCGTGGCGGCCTCGTTCGCGTGGCTGGGAGACATCATCCTGGCCGAGCCCAAGGCGCTGATCGGCTTCGCGGGCCCGCGTGTCATCGAGCAGACGATCCGGCAGAAATTGCCGGAGGGCTTCCAGCGCTCGGAGTTCCTGCTGGATCACGGGATGATCGACTCCATCGTCCCGCGCAAGGAGCTGCGCGCGAAGCTGGGGCAGATCCTCGGCCTGCTGGGCTGATCGGCTCCTCCTCTTCAAGATCCTGAGAGAGCGCGAGGCGTTCTCTTGGATGCTGACAGGCGCGGATGTCGCCTCCGCTCCGGATTCGTGCCGGAGGGAGGTGCGCGCGCCCACTGCGCTTCAAGCGACTTGCCTTCCAGTGCGAGCGCTTCAGGGCAACTTGGCTCCCGAGCACGGGCTCCCCACCCTCAGCACGCCAGGCGGGGGAAGCGCTGCGCGACGTTTCCCATTCGACGAGGCAGGGGGGGACACGGCAGGGGGAGAAGTGCCAGCGCTAGGGGAGGAGAGCCAATGGCGCAAGGAGTGCTCGGAGATGTTCTTCCTGGGGCCGATCGTTCATTCGAGCAGGGGGACCGCAACCCACGTTACTCACCGCACCTTCGCTCGTTGATCGTGCTGCTGCTGGACGCAGCTATCACGGTGGGGGCGCTCTTCTGCGCTGTGCTGGTGCGCTTCGATGGGGTGATGCCCGAGCAGTGGCAGGCGGCCATCGAGCATCGGCTGCCATTGCTGCTGACGATTCGCCTGGCCACGCTGATCTGGTTCGGGTTGCACCGCTGGTCTTTCCACGACTGCGGGCTGAGCGAAGCGGGGCGGCTGGTGCTGGCCAACGTCATCGGCACCGTGGTGTTCGAGGCGACGCGCTCCTTCTTCTTCTTCGAGCCCCTGCCGCGCTCGGTGATCGCGATCGAGTTCTTCTTCACCACGACGTTGATGGGGGTGTACCGGTTCGCTCCGCGCATGGCGCGGCAGTGGTACCTGGACCAGCGCCGCTCGCGGGCGCGGGGGACGCGGCGCACGATCATCGTCGGAGCCGGCAGCGCGGGAGATCTGCTGCTGAGGGATCTGCTTCGCACGCCAGACGGTCCGTGGCACGTCATCGGCATGGTGGACGACGATCCGGGCAAGCTGGGGACGTCCCTGAGTGGCAAGCCGGTGCTGGGAGCCATCGATGCGCTGCCGGAGCTGGTGACGAAACACCGTGTGAGCCAGGTGCTCATTGCCATTCCCCGGCTGTCACCTGATCGCATTCGTCACATCCTGGGTCTGTGCAAGCACCAGAGCGTCAGCTTCAAGATCATCCCCGCCTCGTTCGCGTGGCTCGATCAGAAGATCACCGCCGCGATGCTGCACGATCTCAGCCCGGAGGACCTGCTGCCCCGAGACGCGATCGCCTTCGATCAGGAGGAGATTCACAGGCTGGTCTCCGGCCGCCGCATCCTCGTGACCGGAGGCGCGGGCTCCATCGGCAGCGAGATCGCGCGCCAGGTGGCGGGGCACGCGCCTGCCTCCCTGGTGTTGGTGGACATCAACGAGAATGAACTCTACCTGCTGGTGCGCCAGCTCCAGGAGCGCTACCCGCTGCTGCCGGTGAGCTCCATCGTGGCGGACATCCGGGATCTGGACCGGTTGATGCGCATCGGCCTGGAGCACGCGCCGCACTACGTCTTCCACGCGGCCGCGCACAAGCACGTGCCGTTGATGGAGGACTCGCCCGAGGAGGCCATCAAGAACAACGTCTTCGGGACGCGGAACGTCGCGAGCATGGCGGATGCCTGTGGAGCGGAGCGCTTCGTGCTCATCTCCACCGACAAGGCGGTCCACCCTTCCTCGGTGATGGGGGCCTCCAAGCGGCTGGCGGAGATGGTCATCCGAGACATCGCGAGACACTCGCGCACCGCGTTCACGGCCGTCCGGTTCGGCAACGTGCTCGGTTCGGCGGGCAGCGTGGTGCCGCTGTTCAAGCAACAGATCCAGCGTGGGGGGCCCGTCACCGTGACGCACCCGGACTGCACGCGCTACTTCATGACCATCCCCGAGGCCGTGGGGCTCGTGGTGATGGCGGGCCTGAGCGGCTACGGAGAGCTGTGCATCCTGGACATGGGCGCGCCGGTGCGCATCGCCGAGCTCGCCGCGAACATGATCACCATGGCCGGGCTGGTGCCGAACAAGGACATCTCCATCGTCTACACAGGGCTGCGGCCGGGCGAGAAGCTCGAGGAGACGCTGCTGAGCGAGGAGGAGGAGCTCACCCAGCAGGTCCGCAACCGCATCAAGGTGGCCCAGAGCCCGCTGCCTCCTCCGGATTTCCATGCCCGGCTCGATCGGCTGGGGCGGGCGGCGCAGGACGGAGACGTGCTCGGGGTGAAGCTTGCGCTCTGCGGCCTCATCCCCACGTACACGCCCTCGAAGCTCCCTCTTCCAGCTCCGAAGGTGCGAGAGGTCACGAACGCTCCGAGCTACGCCGCGAGCTAGACCGCCGCAGGGGGGCGGGCTGGAGCGAAACAGCAACAACGGGGGGATGCCATGTGTCGTGTACGAGGTGTGATCTCCATGGCCGTGGGCCTGGTGACGTGTCTCACGGGGGCAGCCACCGCGCAGGCGGGCGGTGGAGAGGTGGCCGCGCAGGCGAGTGTCCAGTGCGGCGATACGATCACCCAGAGCATCCGGCTCACCCGCGATCTGGAGTGCCCCGGAACGCCCGAGCCGGCGCTCCGGATCGCCGGTGAGGGAGTGGTCCTCGATCTGGGAGGCCACACGGTGCGCCGGACTGGCTCGGACACGTGGGCCTCCGAGGGCATCGCGGTGATGGCCGGGAGCACGGTGAAGAACGGGACCATCCGGGGCTTTGGCAAGGGATACGTGCTCTATGGGGGGCGCAACGTCTGGCTGTCCCGGCTCCAGTTCGTGAACAACGGGGTTGGTGCCCACAACTATGGCTTCTCGACGTTCACGGTCACGGACTCCCTTTTCATCGGGAACACCGTGGGGATGGGCAGCGAGCAGGATGCGAGCAACGGTGGCTTCGAGGTTCGGTCGACGCTCTTCATCGACAACCAGGTCGCGCTCGGCGTGAACAATGCCCACACTGTCAACGTGGACCGCTCGACCTTCGCCTTCAACGACGTCGCCGTCGTGTGCTTCTACGGCACCATCTCGTTCACCTCGAGCTGGATCTTGCAGAACTCGGCCGTGGCCAGCATTCCCTTCTTCGAAGGGGGCTATTCCCAGTGCGCCCATGCGTCGTTCCTCGACACGGTCATTGCGCGCAACGCCTCCTTCGCACCCGCGGATGAGCCGGTCTGGAAGCCGTTCGACTTCGTGCTGCGCCGCTCGCAGGTGCGCGACAATGACAGCGGGATCGTGGTGAGGACCACGACGGCTGACGTGCGGAGCAACACCTGGCAGAGCAACGGGGGTGGTTTGACCCTGGACGAGCCCCTTCAGTTCCTGCAGCCCACGTTGACGGGCACGGTCAGCGACAACCGCTTCCTCCGCAATGGAGGTGACGGCTTCCGGGTGACGGTCGCCAGCACCCTCACGGTGTCCCGCAACGTGGCGGTCGGCAACACCGGCTGGGGCATCCATGCGCCGGGAGTCATCGACGGAGGCGGTAACGTCGCGCGCGGTAACGGAGCAGGCAACTGTGTCGGAGTCGTCTGCACCTCCCCGTGAGCCCTGACGTGCGTCTTGGAGGGCGGAGGCCCTCCGGACCGACGGGGCTCAGCCCCGTGGCGCACGGTAGGCGGGGAAGTAGCCGCTGGCGGTGCGGCCTGCCGACAGATGGGCGTACACCTCGGGATTGCAGATGATCTCGTGGGTATGGAGGGAGGACTTCGCGTTCGCGAAGCCCTGCTTGAACTCCTCGAGCCCGTCGCCAGGCCGGACGCCTCCTCCCAGGTTGAGGGGGATCCCGAGCCGGGAGGACAGCTCGGACAACCCCAGGAAGACGTTCTTGGCCGGCGAGCGCGCCAGGTACGCATCCGCTGTTCCACCCAGGTAGTAGTGCAGCAAGCCGTCACTGGAGACGCCGATCGCCGCGGAGGCAATGCAGCCGTCGGGTGCACGCGTCGTCACGAGCCATGCCGAGGGTGAGGAGAACACCTGCTCGAAGTACGTGTCCGAGAAGAAGTATCGCGGGCTGGCCTCGTCGCGGATCATCGTCTGCAGATAGACCTGCTTGAAGCCCTCCTGCTCCTGGCGAGAGGTCTCACGCACCGGGCTCGAGGTGTTCACGAAGCCCAGGCGGAAGTTGCGCCGCACGTGCCGGCGGTGCATCTCCCGGAACTCGATGGGCAGCCGGGGATCGATGAAGTACACCGTGTTGCGCGCCGTCCCGTCCGCGAAGCAGAGAGGGCCCCAGACGCGATCGCGGACGAAGATGCTGACGAGCTCCGTGGCGCGCCAGTCCACCGAGTGCTTGGAGGCTTCGCTCAGCCCATCGAGCACTCCGCCCGGAAAGCCATAGGGCGAGACAGCGTCGCGGTAGGAAGTCCCCTCGATGGGCCGAACGATGAGAGGGATGCGCAGAGAATGCGCCTGGCCGCTGTCGATGACGAGGGTGTGAGTGACGCCCTCGGCGCGCAGGTGATGCTCCGAGCGGAAGTAATCCTGAGACAATGCCAGTCTGCCCTCATCGGGGACCAGCATGGCCTTCAGTTGCATCGTGGTCATTGCCGCTGTCTCCATGTCCACGTGGCAAGGTAACAATCCATTCAAGCGGTGGGTTAGGCACCCTGGGGTGCCGTCGATGTTGAAAGCCGGGCGTTGAATCGCTTGCTTGAATGTGCGCGTGGGATCAGGAGCGCGGCGCGCGGTAGGCAGGGAAGTAATCCGTCGTCGCGCAGCTTGCGGACAAGCGCTCATAGGCCGCTGGTTCGCAGATGATCTCATGGGTGTAGAAACGAGAGATTGTGTTCGCGAAGCCTCGCTTGAACATCTCGACGCCGTCTCCGGGGCGGACGCCGCCGCCCAGGTGGACGGGGGCACTCAGCCTCGCGGAGAGCTCGACCATCACCGGGAGATCATTCTTGGCCGGCGAGCGAGTCAGGTGCGGATCCGCTGTCCCTCCAATGTAGTTGTGCAGGTAGCCATCGCTGAGGACGGCGATCGCCGAGGAGGCCACGCTGCCGTCGGCGGCGCGCGTCGTCACGAGCCATGCGGCGGGCGAGGAGAACGCCTCCTCGAACCAGGCATCCGAGAAGAAGTATCGAGCGGTGGCTTCCGTACGGATCATGGTCTGCCGGTAGACTTCCTTGAGTTGCTCTCGATCCTCTCGGGAAGCCTGGCTCGCGTGGCAGCACGTCGTCACATAACCCAACCGGGCGTTGCGGCGGATGTCAGCCGCATGGTCCCTGCGGAACTTCACGGGCTGGGCGCTATCGATGAGACACACCTCGTTTCGAACCGTGGCATCCGCGAAGCAGCACGGCCCACCGATCCGATCTCGGATGAAGATGCTGATGAGCTCCGTGGCGCGCCAGTCCACCAGGTGCTTGGGGACTTCACTCAGCCCGTCGAGGACGCCGCCCGGGAAACCGTAAGGTGAAACAGCGTCGCGATAAGAAGTGCCCTCGATGGCGCGCACGATGAGCGGGATGCGCAGCGCGCGGGCCTGGCTGTCCTCGATGACGAGGGTATGTGTGACACCCTCCGCACGCAGGTGATGCTCGGAGCGGAAGTAATCCTGAGACAACGCCAGCTTGCCCTCATCAGGGACCAGTACGGCCCTCAATGGCTTCATCGTCATGCCTGCTCCCCCTGTGCTCCCCGACTGCTCAGGACACCCGAGCAGACAGGCCCATGTCGGCGTGCACTACCTCCGAGTACAACCTGATCTCAGGTGCATGTCGGAATTTGATTTGTAGACACACGTTCTGGTGGGCCGTGAACGCAATTCAGCATTCACATTTCAGGGTAACAGTCCGTGCGAGCGGACGGTTAGGCCCCCTAGGACACCACTGATGTTGGACTCTCGTCGTCGCAGCACGCGTGCTATCGCCACGTCTTCGATTCTGGTCCTGTCCCTCCTGCTCGGAGTGGCCTGCGATCCCAATGCCGAGCGGGCTGATTCGAATCCCAGCTCAGAAGAGAATGGCCAGGAGACGCTAACCCAGACAGACAGTCTTACCAGCCCCACACAGGCGGATGTCACCCTGGCAGCCACGGGCCTCCGCACCGTGGCGTCATGGGAACAGTTGTTCCTGGGCAAGTGGAGCTCCGAGCACTCCTCGAGCTTCCTGCCGATGAGCAATTCGCTCGATAGCTGGCAGTTCTACAACCTCTCGTATGGCATCGATGGTAACACCGCGATGTATCGCGCCACGGGGAAGACCCAGTACATGGACCGTGCGCTGCTGTATGTGAACAATGTCGTGAATCACGCCAAGGTCTCGTCGTCGCTGTCCAAGAGCCAATTCAAGGACTCGTATCTGGGCTGGGCCTCGGCTCGCTCGGACACGCTCGGGCAGGAAGTGCCTCTGTTCGAGAGCTACTGCTGGCGCTACGTCACCCGCATGCTGCGGGTCATCCGTGAGACACCCGCGCTCTACAACAACGCCACCTACCGCGCGCAGTACGACCGGCTGCTGGCGTTCACCGAGAAGAACATGTTCGAGAAGTGGTACAAGCGCGGCGCCAACAGCTACATCTACCGTGTCAACACGCACATGGCGTCGCACTGGGCCTTCATCGCGATGGATCTGTATCGGATGACGACGGATGCCACCAAGAAGGCCACGTACCTGACGGTCTTCAACAACATCAACCGCAACCTGCCGAACTACGTCTCGTCGCTGCGCGAGCAGATGGGCTCCAGCCCGGTCAACTCGTCCGCGTACTTCTGGAGCGACACGTGGGGCTCGCACTCGCGGCCCGGCCAGGACGTGGCCCACGGCAACGGGGTCATGGCGTTCATCGTCGAGGCGCGTGACGCGGGCATGGAGTGGACGGCCGCGGACATCAACGCCTTCGTCAACACGCTCAACCTGGTGATCTGGCCCGCGGCGGGCCGGTACGCCAACTACGTGGACGGCTCGGGGAGCGGCACGGGCTGGTTCAACGATGGCCTGATGAAGCTGGGGCGCTACAACGCCAACCTGCAGCGCCGGCTGGAGACTCACACCGTCGGTAACAACACGCAGTTCTACGGGAACGGCGCGCTCAACGCGGCGATCCTGGCTTCGCAGCCCGCCTCGTAGGCGTAGGCGAGCGAACAGACACACCCCCCTCCCGCCCCAGAGCATGGGAGGGGAGGGGGGTGACAGTCTCCTGGGCGCGCCGGGTTCACGGCCCGGTGTCGTCCTCTTCCCAGGAGTCTTTGCATGCCCCGGCGTATCTACCTGTCATCGCCTCACATGGGCTCGCTCGAGCGCGGCTACGTCAACGAGGCGTTCGAGAGCAATTGGGTCGCGCCGCTGGGCCCTCATGTCGACGCGTTCCAGGAGGAGTTCGCCCGTTGCGTGGGAACCCAACACGCGCTCGCGCTGAGTTCCGGCACGGCCGCGCTGCACCTGGCCCTGCAATTGGTCGGGGTAGGCCCGGGAGACGAGGTGTTGGTGAGCACGCTCACCTTCTCGGCCTCGGTGAACCCCATCCGGTATCTGGGGGCTTCTCCCGTCTTCATCGACAGCGAGCGCACGTCGTGGAACATGGATCCCGCGTTGCTGACCGAGGAGCTCGAGTCACGCGCCGCGTCCGGGCGGCTGCCACGCGCGGTTGTCGTGGTGCACCTCTACGGACAGAGCGCGGACATGGACCCCATCTTGTCCGTATGCGAGCGCTACGGCGTGCCCGTCGTGGAGGACGCGGCCGAGGCGCTGGGCAGCACGTACAAGGGACGCGTCCCTGGCACGCTCGGCCGGGTGGGCATCTTCTCCTTCAATGGCAACAAGATCATCACCACCTCGGGCGGTGGGATGTTGGTGTCGCATGACGAAGCGCTCGTCCGCCACGCGCTCAAGCTCTCCACGCAGGCGCGCGACCCGGCGCCGCACTACCAGCACTCCGAGATTGGCTACAACTACCGTCTCAGCAACGTGCTGGCGGCGGTCGGCCGTGGGCAGCTGCGGGTGCTGGAGGATCGGGTCGCCGCGAGGCGCAGGAACTACGCCTTCTACGTGCGAGCCCTCGGAGGCCTGCCCGGGATCACCTTCATGCCCGAGGCTCCCTGGGGCCGCCACACGCGCTGGCTGACGACGATAACGATCGATCCGATGCGCTTCGGCGCGGACCGGGAGGCGGTGCGCGTGGCGCTGGAGCGGGAGGACATCGAGGCCCGGCCCGTCTGGAAGCCCATGCACCTGCAGCCGGTCTTCGCTGCCTTCAAGCAGCGAGGCGGCCGCGTGGCGGAGGAGTTGTTCCAGAACGGGCTGTGCCTGCCCTCCGGCTCCAACCTCACCCCAGATGACCTTGCGCGGGTGGCCGAGGTGGTACGGGCCGTACACCAGGGTCAGGGACGGCACGCGGGTATGGGATGACGTTGCTGCCCGAACCCTGGAACTTGAACATCGTCGCCTCGCCCTCGAAGGAGATGCCCTGGCGCTGCACGACTCGCAGCAGCGTCAGCGCGAGGATCTTCGCGTCCAGCAACAGGCTCCAGTTGTCCACGTACCAGACGTCGTGCCGGAAGCGCTCCTCCCAGCTCAGGGCGTTGCGCCCGTTCACCTGGGCCCAGCCGGTGATGCCCGGCAGCACGTCATGGCGCCGGGCCTGCTCGGCGGAGTAGCGCGGCAGGTACTCCACGAGCAGCGGGCGCGGGCCCACCAGGCTCATGTCTCCTCGCAGCACGTTCCACAGCTGGGGGAGCTCGTCCAGGCTCGTCGCGCGCAGGAACTTCCCGACCCGTGTGATGCGCTGTGAATCGGGCAGCGGGTTGCCGTCCGCGCCCTTCGCGTCGCGCATGGTGCGGAACTTCAGGACTTCGAACAGCTTGCCTCCGCGGCCAGGGCGGATCTGCCGGAAGAGGATGGGGCTGCCCATTGAGGCCCGCACGGCCACCGCTGTGCCGGCCATGACCGGCGCGAGGCACACGAGCCCCGTGGCGGCCGCCAGCCGGTCGATGCATTGCTTGAGGAACAGCCCCGCTCCAGCCTGTCGCTTCATGGTGTTCTCCCTCCGGTGTGAATCGCAGGCCCCGCGCTCAGGTGCGCCCCAGGCAGAAGTAGGTGAACCCGCGCAGGCGCATCCGCTCGGGCTCGAAGAGGTTCCGGCCGTCGAAGATGACGGGCGTCTTCATGAGGTGCTTCAGCCGATCGAAGTCCGGGTGCCGGAACTCGTTCCACTCGGTGACGATGAAGAGCGCATCCATCCCCTCGGCCGCCGCGTAGGGGCCCGGGGCATAGGTGATGCGGTTGCCGAACACACGCCGTGCGCTCTCCAGTGCCACGGGATCATGCGCGGTGACCTGGGCCCCCTTGGCCAGCAGGCCCTCGATGATCTCGATGGAGGGCGCCTCTCGCATGTCGTCCGTCTTCGGCTTGAAGGCGAGCCCCCATACCCCGACCCTGCGCCCCTCGAGCGAGGAGCCGAAGTGGCGCACCGCCTTGGTCACCAGCAGGCGCTTGTGCCGCTCGTTGGTGCGCTCCACGGCGCGCAGCAGATCGAACTCGAGGCCGGCGTCCCTCGCGGTGATCCCGAGCGCCTTGACGTCCTTGGGGAAGCAGCTTCCGCCGTAGCCCACACCCGGGAAGAGGAACGAGTGCCCGATGCGCTTGTCCGTACCGATCCCCTTGCGCACCATCTCCACGTCCGCGCCCACGCGCTCGCAGAGGCAGGCGATGTCGTTCATGAAGGAGATGCGCGTAGCCAGCATGGCGTTGGCCGTGTACTTCGTCAGCTCGGCGCTGGCGGTATCCATGAAGAGCAGCGGGCTGCCCGTGCGCATGAAGGGCGAATAGAGGTCCGCCATCACCGTGCGTGCCTTCTCGCTGTTCGTCCCGATCACCACGCGGTCCGGTCTGGTGAAGTCCTCGATCGCCGCGCCCTCCTTGAGGAACTCGGGGTTGGAGACCACGTCGAACGCGACCTGCGTCACCGAGGCGATGGTGCGCCGGACCCGCTCCGCCGTGCCCACCGGGACGGTGCTCTTGTCCACGATGAGGGTGTACTGCTTCAGGGCTCGGCCAATGGCTTCGGCCGCGGAGAGCACGTGGCGCAGGTCCGCGTCTCCATTCTCGCCCTCGGGTGTCCCCACGGCGATGAAGACCACCTGTGAGTTGCCCACGGCGCTCGCCAGCTCCGTGGTGAAGGAGAGCCGCCCCTCGCGCACGTTGCGCACGAGGAGCTCCTCCAGCCCCGGCTCGTAGATGGGCACCTCTCCCGCGCGCAGTTGCCGGATCTTCTCGGCGTTGATGTCCACGCAGACCACGTCGTTGCCAGAGTCCGCGAAGCAAGCCCCCACCACGAGGCCCACGTAGCCCGTACCAATCACTGCAATCTTCATGTCCGCCTGCCTGATGAGAAGGTTCCCCCCCCGCCCTCGCCCATCCCAAGGCACTGCCGAGAGGCTCGTTTCGGCCTCCCAGCAGCGCCGCGCGCTTCAAGCGTGCAGGAAAGTAGGCGCCTTGCTGAATGCTCACCACGATCCCCCGAGCCGGATCCGGTTGTCCGTGTCCGAACATCCGCCGTCACGCGATGTCGGCCTCAGGGCGCGGCGTCCACTTCGGGAGCGACGCGGGATGGGACGGCCGCCTCCTGGAGCCCGATCCGCCTCCAGGCGCGCCAGGTGAGCCACGCACTGCAGACCAGCTCGACGAACCAGCCCAGCGCCAGCGCCCATGCCGCACCCACGGGCCCCACGGAGGGCACCCACCACGCGCTGCCCAGCGCGACCACGACGATGGAGGCGGCCAGCATGAGCGCCTGGGCCTTCAGCTCCCTCGCCGCCGTGAGTCCGATCTGCAAGCTCACGCAGACGTACTCCAGCGCGGCGGCCACCATCAGCCAGATGAACAGCGAGGGGTTCTGGGCGTAGGCTGCTCCGTACAGGAGCGTCAGTGCCCAGCGGCCGAACAGCGCTGCGCCCGTGATGGCACAGACGCCCACCAGCGCGGCACCTCCCGTGAAGCTCAGGAGCATGCGGCCATAGCGGTGTTGATCTCCGGCTGTGTGATAACGCCCGAGCCGGGGACTGACGGCCTGCCCGAGCGCATGCACCACCCGGCCTCCCAGCGCCGTGAGGTACGCGAGCGCGGCATACATGCCCAGCTCGGCCTGGCCGAAGCGTGCCTCCAGGACATAGCGGGGGACATTGGGGCGCAGCGAACCCAGCAGGGCCGTGATCCCGAGCGCGTAGGCGAGCCCCAGCAGGCCCTTCAGCCGGAGTCCCTCGTGGCGCCAGGGTGTCCGCCACAGCAGGCCCCAGGGGCGCTCTCCTCCGAACTCGCGCCGGTATGCCTGCGAGTCGAACAGGAAGAGCACGATGGCCCACGAGAGGCCCAGGGCCGCCGCCGCGACAACCGCGCTCCCCGTGAGGAGGAGCGCGAGCGCCACGAGCACCACGGAGAGCACGCTCTTGGCGATGATCGAGCGGGCGATGAGGCTCATCCGCTCGGTTCGCTGGAGGGCGCCGTAGAACACCTCGCTGACGGCCTCGAAGCCCTTGGCCAGCGCCAGCAGCGCGATGACGAGGCTGGCACGCGCCGAGTACCCCGCCACCAGGGCGATGGCGCAGCACACCAGCACGCCTCCGAGCACGTTGAGCACCATCAGCCCCAGGTAGTGCTCGAACGCGTAGATGCCCCGGGCGTCGGTGGCCTGGAGGGTGCGCATCTGCATCCGCGCCAGCAGCATCACCGGCGCGGTGATCGCCAGGCCGAGGGCGAACTCGCCGAGCAGCTCCATGGTGCCCAGCCGCGCATAGGCGACCAGGACCCCCCACTGCGCGAGCGCGTACACCAGCCCGGCCGTGAGGGTCCACGCGAAGTTCCCGCCCACCGACCGCTGGAGCTGTCGGGTCACGCGTTGGCCACCACTTGTTGGAGCACCGCCGAGAGCCTGCGGGCCGCGGTGTCCGCCGAGAAGCGCTCCTGGCCGAGCTGCCGGGCCCGTGCCCCTGCGTCAGCCAGCCACTGGGGGTCTCGGAGCCGGTTGGCCAGCAGTTCCGAGGCGGCGGTGGGATCCTTGGACGGCAGGCACAGGCCGAACTGCTCCTGCTCGACGAGTTCCGCCTGCCATCCTCCGTAGTTGAGCGCGAGCGGGCGGCCCGCAGCGAGCGCATCGAAGAACTTGTTCGCGGAGTTGTCCTGCATGCCCGGCACGTCCGTGAAGAGGGAGGTGGCGATGGTGGCCGCGGAGAGCACCTTGGGGACCTCGGCCTTGGGCACGCTGGGCAGGAAGAAGAGGTTGCGCTCGCGTACGCCCAGCCGGTCAGCGAGTGTATGCAGGGTGCTCTCCTCCCGGCCCTGGCCCATGATGACGAAGCGCACCTCCGGGTCGCGCTTGACCATGTCCGCGGCGATCCGCACGAGGTAGTCCACGCCGTTCACCAGGCCCAGCGTGCCCGCGTACAGCACCATGGGCCGATCCCCGAGCCACGAGTATTTCTGCCGGAACTCCGCACCCGCCGATGTCGGAACCTGGAAGCGCTCCGGATCGCAGAGGTTGGGGATGACGGTGATCTTCTCCGAGGATACGCCCGCCGCCTCGACCCCGGCCTTCATTCCGGGCGACAGCGCGACGATGTGCGCCGCTCCCGCATAGGCGGCCCGCTCGAGCATCTGCGCGGCGACGATGGCGGGGCGGCTCTTGAGGGCGCCGACGGCGATGGGAATGGCGGGCCAGAGATCCCGCACCTCGAAGACCATGGGCTTCCGGTTCCAGCGCGAGGCGAAGATGCCCGGGACCGCGATGGTCAGCGGCGTGCTTGTGGCGAAGACCACGTCCCCCGTGAGCTGGGTGGCCCGGTGCGCGGAGTTGACGGCGAAGTGGCCGAAGGCGCGCATCCGGTCCGTGTACTGCATGGAGTTGGAGTAGGGCACCGGGAGCCAGTGCACGCGGATTCCACTCTCGTTCGATACGCGCCAGCCCTTCGCGCCCGGAGAGGGCTGCGTGTCCGAGGTCACCATGTGCACCTCGTGGCCCATTCCCACCAGCCGGCGGGCAAGCTCGTAGGAACGGGTTCCACCGTGCATCGAGGGGGTGTTGAAGTACTGGTGGAGGTAGATGATCTTCATGTCACGTGACTCCGGGAACGACGGGGTGAGCTGCGGGAAGGGCTTGAGGAAGTGAGGCAGGAGCGGAGCGGCGCCCGGCGGCCGAGGTGCACGCGGCCATCGCCATCAGCAGGTAGAGCGCCCGGCAGTCGTAGAGGTCTCCGCTGGACTGGCTGCCGATCAGGATCAGCACCGCGGCTCCGACGGTGGCGCCATCGAGCCCGCCGCGCGCTCGCAGGACCGTGCGGACGAAGGTGAGCAGGACCCAGGCGAGGAACGCGAGACCCAGCACGCCTCCCTCACAGAACACCTCCAGGAAGAGGTTGTGGGGGTAGACGCCCAGTCCCAGCGCCGGGAATGCCGAGAGCCCTGCTCCCGCCACCGGGTGGTCGAGCCCGAGTTCGTAGGCGGCTTGATAGAGGACCTCGCGCCCGGAGAGGTACACCTTGCTCTCCGAGGCGTTGCCTCCGTCGTACTTCAGGGTCAGGCGCAGGAAGCGCTCCTCCACAGAGCGGTTGAGCGCCTGGCCCAGGGGCGAGAGCAGCGTCACCATCACGACGGCGGCCGTGGCGAGCAGCGACAGGATGGCGATCCGGCGCAGCGGCACTCGCCCCACGATGAGAAAGGTCGCGATGCCGGCGATGATGGCTCCCGAGCCCCCACGGGAGCCGGTGAGCAGCGCGAGGATCACCCCCGTGGCCGCGAGGGGAATCCAAAGCCAGGCCTGTCCCCGGCGGTACCAGAAGTACAGCGCGCCGAGCGCGAGCAGCCCCATGAGCCGCGCGAAGATGTTCGGTCCTCCTCCCAGCACGGCCAGCCGTGCTCCCCCGCCGCCGCCCAGCAACTGGCGCACGCCCGTGACGGCGAGCAGCGCGGTGGCGGTGACCACCACGGCCCAGAACGCATCCAGCACGCGCTCCGAGGGTTGGCGGAGCGAGGCGAGCCCGAAGCCCACGCTCATCACGCAGACGAGGGCGAGATCGTAGAGCTTCGCCAGGGCAAAGCTCGCGTCGGGAGACCAGAGCGCGCTGGTCGCCAGATATCCGAAGAACAGCAGCAGCGCGGTGGTGAGCCGGGTGTCGATCCGAGTCTCTCTCGAGCGTGCTGGACGGTGAGCCCGGTGGACCAGCCCCACGGCCGCGAGCATCAGCCCGCCCATGACGATCCACAGCCGGAGTTCCAGGAACGGATTCGGGTCGGGCTCCGCGGAGGCGAGCCTGTGAAATCCCCAGCGGCCCGCCAGCACGTAGAGCGCGGCAATGAGGCCCAATGCTGTGCGTCGGATCCAGCTCATGGGGGCTCCAGCCTTCGCTCAGCTCACGGTCGGGTAGTCGTACTGGTAGATGCCGCTCGCGGCGCGAGCCCTCGACGAGCGTGGCGCTCCGTTGAGGATGACCCCCTGCACCGGCGTGCCGTGCTGCTCGAACCGGTGGAGCGCCGCCGCGATCTCCTTCATCGGATGGGCTCCGGCGCGCACCACCATGAGGTTCACGCCCGCGTGTCGCCCCACGAGCGCCGCGTCCGTCACGGCGAGGATGGGAGGCGTGTCGATGAGGACGAGGTCGTGCTCAGCCGACAGTTGCGTCACGAGTTCCTTGAACCGGGCGCTCAGCAGGAGCTCGGAGGGATTGGAGGGAAGGGTGCCGGTGGGAAGGAAGGACAGGCTCTGCCCGGGAATCCTTCGGATGGCCTTCTCCAGGGGGATCGATCCGCCGAGGAGTTCGGAGAGTCCCTGGGCACGCTCGGTGGCGAAGCAGCGGTGGAGCCAGCTCCCTCGGAGGTTCGCGTCCACCAGCAGGACGCGCTTTCCACAGTCCGCGAGCACGCAGGCGAGGTTGAGCGAGACGAAGGACTTGCCCACGCTCGGGCTCGGGCCGGTGATGGCGATGACGTTGTTGCGGGAGGACTCCAGCGCGAGCAGGAGCCGGGTCCGAAGTCCGCGCATGCTCTCGATGACGGGATCGTGCGGCTGGGTCCGGGCCAGGATGGGGAGCCACTCGCCCGAAGACGCCCGCTTCCGTCGGGGCCGCGACGGAAGCGGGCTGGAGGGGAGGGTGGCGAAGACGGGAACGCCGAACTCCGCTTCGATCACGGCGGGGGACGACACGCCTCGACGGAGTCCCTGGCGGGCGAAGGCGAGCGCGATGCCGAGCGTCAGCCCCAGCACGAGGCTGACCGCGACCACACCGGGCTTGCTGGGCCGCACGGGAACGCGGCTCACCACGGGCACATCGACGATGCGCGCATTGCCGACGGTGCTCGCCTTCAGGACGCGGTACTCCTGCGCCTTGTTGTTGAGCTGGAGGTACAGCTCATTGGCTACCTTCACGTCGCGCATGAGCCGGGCGGACTCGAGCTCCGCTTCCGGCAGGGCCTTGAGCTGGGAGTTGAGCGCCGCCTGATCGGTCCGCAGCCGCGCCAGCTTGCGGGTCGTGGCGACGAGCGTGGGGTGGCTCTCGGTGAAGCGCTGCCGCAGCTCGGAGCGCTCGAGCAGGAGCGTCGAGATCGACTTCTCGAGGTTGGCGCTCCGCTCCAGGATCGACTGGGCCTCCAGCCCCAGGTCGACGTTCCCCTTCCCGGAGCGGTGGGCGCTCAGGGCCGCCTCGGCACGCTCCACTTCCTGGCGCAGGCCGGGCAGCTGCGAGTCGAGGAACACGAGCGTCTTCTCGGCGTCCTCGCTCCTGCGCTCGACGTTGTAGCGGACGTAGTGGAGGGAGAGGGCTTCGAGGATCGAGGCGATCTTCCCGGGCTCCTCTCCCTCCAGCGTCGCGGCGAGGATGCCGGTGTTGAGGCCCTTCTCGGTCAGGCGCAAGTCGCCCTGGAGTTCCTCCACTACCTGGGAGCGGGAGCGCTGCGTCACCCGGAACTGCGTTCCCGGGCGGGCGATGAGCTCGGAGACGAGGAGCTCGACCGGCTGGGGCAGCCCCGGTGGTGCCGCTGCGGGACTCCCGACACGTCCCTGGAGCAGCACCTGGGAGTTCCTGCCCAGGAGCGTGTACTCGCCGGGCTCGCCCGCCACGAGTGTGAGCGGAACGTCCTCCAGCTCCGAAGGCACGTGGATCCGCTCCACCTGGAGGCGCTCTCCTCCCCAGGCAAACCGGTCCAGTCCCCACAGGGGCGTGCTGGCGAGGCCCGGTCCCGTGTGGGCGCGGGCGAGCGCTGCCCCCAGCACTGGGAAGTACCGGGGCCGAACGTCGAGCTCCAGGTGCAGCTCGTCCGCGACGCGGCCCAGCAGGGTCCGCGAGCTGAGGAGTTCGATCTCGGTGGAGGTCTCCCCGGAGAAGTGAGCGAGCAGCTGGTCGAGATCTCCGAGGCTGCTGGTCTTCTGCTCGATCTGCAGGGTGGCACTGGCGCGATAGATGGGCGCCGTCGCCGTCAGGTACAGCACTCCCCCCAGGAACGTGAGGGCGAGCATCACGATGATCGATGCTCGATACTCGAGCAGGATTCCCAGGTAACTGCCCAGGTCGAGCTCGTCGTCGGAGGCTCCCTGGCTGGAGCGGGCAATGTCCTTTGAGCCGGGGGTACTCGTCATGGGGACTGCAATATGACGGCTCGGTTCCCCGTATCCATCGCCTGCCAGAGCAGCTGAACTGTTGGCTGGATCTGCGTAATGATCCGATTCCACCGCGTCAAGTTGTGCGCCGAGACGAAGATGACGTCGCGTGGTTGAAGCTGGAACTGCGTGGCGAGCAGGAGCGCATCCGGCGAGTGCGCGTCGAGCTTGTAGATGGAGGGCCGGTCGAAGCTCCCTCGGATCACGTAGACCTTGGAGGGGTTCGAGCTGACGGGATCGAAGCCCTCACTGTCGCCAATGGCCTCCGCGAGCGTCATCCGGCCCTTCACCATGAGTCGCGAGGAGGGCTTGCGGACCTCGCCCAGGACGAAGACCTTGTTGCGGCTGCGATCCGGGACATTGAGGATGTCTCCGTCCTGCAGGAGCCAGTTCTGGCTGACATCGCCCTGCTCGTAGAGCGCCTGTAGATCGAGAGCGAACGTCCTTCCACCCCGGCTGAGGGTGACTTCACGCAGGTCCGCCTCCGCAGTGAGTCCTCGGGCCTGGCTGATGGCGTCCTGGACTCGCAGGGGCACGTCCGTGATCGGGATGCTGCTGGGCGCGGCCACCTCTCCGGTGACCTGGACCTTCTGGCCTCGGAAGCCCACCACGCGCACGTCGAGCTGGGGGCGCTCGATGACGCTCGCCAGGCGCTGCGTCAGCAGCTCGCGGATCTCGCGCAGTGTCTTGCCCGCCACCTGGATCACTCCGACATGGGGGTAGAACATCGTCCCATCCGCCGACACGGGATGGCCGGTGGCCTCGGCGGGCCGGAACTCGCCCGCCGGGATCGTGAGCTCGGGGTGATCCCAGACGATCACGCTGAGCACGTCATGGGCCGTCACGCGGTAGTCGTAGTCCGCCGCGGCCTGGGCCAGCGGATCCTGCCTCGGAGCGGGACGCTCCTGGAGGCGAGTCTCCTGTTGCTTCTTGAGCAGTGCCGCATCGATCGAGACGATCTCGAACGCGTCGTCGGGGCCTCCGTCCGCCTTGCCGGCATACCGCTCCCGGAAGGCGTCCTCGTCCATGTGCATACCAGGACCCCAGGCGCACGCGCTCAGGCAGAGCATCCCGGTCATCAACAGGACGCGCTTCATCGGAAACCTCCGAAACCGATTCTTCCGGCACCGGGGAGGCACGCGTAAGCCGCTGCGCGTGTCCGCTGTCCGGAAGGGAATAGGACGGTGCGGGCGGATGACAGATCACCTGCCCTGCGGGGCGAGTCCGCCCGGGGATGGCTTCAGGCCTCGCCTGTGAGCCGGTAGTACGTGTGGGGCCGGTGCCAGCGGATGAACGTCTGCGCGAGCGCGTTCATGTCCCACTTGATGGGAACCGGATCCACGACGAACCCCATGTCATCCTTGAACTGCCGGAGCTGAGGCACCTCGCGAGCGTCCAGGCCTCCCACGAGCGTGTGGACGTTGCCGAACCGGCGGCAGATCTGCGCGAACTCGAAGACGAGGCCCGTCGAGATGTTGGTCGGCAGGGCCCACGTGGCGTAGTAGGCGTTGACGCCATACGCGATGCCATCCACCACGAAGCCATCCAGGTAGCCGCCGAGCTTGCCGTCGATCAGGCCCGCGAGCACGCACCAGTGAAAGCTTCGGAAGTACTTCTGGATGTCCGCGAGGTAGCTCTCACGGGTGGGGGGCTTCTTGTGCTGGGTCCTCGCCAGGGCGTCGACGACGGTGTCGTAGCCCTGCTCGGCGAGGAGCGCGGGCCCCGTCACCTGGACGATCTGTACGAGGCGCTGACACTTGCGGAGCTTGTTCCTGCGATTCGAGGAGAGGCAGTCGGGGCCGTAGCTCTCCAGGTCGGGCAGCCGCACGACAGGGACGGTGCCGTTGGCGGCTTCCGCGGCCTCGGGAGCCAACGCCGCGCGGTAGCCCCAGCTCAGCGGGGTGGGGCGGGTGGCTTCCTCGGGAGTGAGGCGCACCAGCAGGTGCACGGGTTGGAAGAACCCCGGGGCTCCCTTCTGCTCCCAGTAGTGGCCGCCGTGGGAGATGACCCGTGCGCCTTCCTGGCGCCGGTGCTCGGCCAACTCCTTCTCCGTGAAGACGTCGAACGTTGCCGCTGAGGCATCGCGTACCTGCTGAACCACCATGGCGCTTGAATCCTCCCCCCGAGAAGCCCGTGCCCAGGTCTGTCACGCGGGGTGACAGCTGGGACGTGGCGCTCTTTTGCGCAGAGCTTCCGCGTGATCACAAGCTCACACCGCGGATTGAGGAGGGGGATGGCGGCAGGGTGTGCATTGGCCAAAGCCGTCCTGGATCCCGAGGGCAATGAATCGTTCGGAATCCGAGTCGGACTTCGGTTCAGTGCTCGTGGCCCGGCGAGTGCGCGTGGCCGTGCTCGAGCTCCTCCGCGGTGGCCGCGCGCACCTCGAGCACCTTCACCTCGAAGTGGAGCGTCTTGCCGGCCAGCGGGTGGTTGAAGTCCACCACCACCGTCTTGGGGCGCACCTCCTTCACGAGGAAGTCCACCTCGTCTCCCTCGTCGTCCGTGGCGCTGACGATGCCGCCCTCCTCCAGCTCCAGGTCCGCCGGGAAGTCCTCGCGCGGCACTTCCTCCACGCCCTCGGGGTCGTAATCCCCGTAGCCTTCCGCGGGGGACACCTGCACCTTCAGGGAGTCGCCCACCTTCTTGCCCTCCAGCGCCTTCTCCAGGCCGGGGACGATCTCCTCGTACCCATGCAGGTAGACGAGCGGGTCGCTCTCCTCGCTCTCCTCGATGATCTTCCCGTCCCCCAGATGCAGCCGGTAGTTGATCGAGACGACGCTGTCCTTCGCGATTTCCATGGGTGCTCTCCTCGGAGCAACAGTGAGGCGGGATTGAAGCCGGTGCCGTCTAGCACAGAAGCCCGTCCGGAGGTCGCATCAGTTCTGGCAAGAACACTCTAAACGAATTCCAAGCTTGATGAGGGCTTTCCGGCTTGGAATGGATTGCGGCTCTCGTTGGGCTATGTGAATCTTTACATGAAGCAGATGCTTTCAGCAGTGGGGGGGACCCATGCTGGGAAATGTCTATACACAGCCAGCGCAGGCAGGCTGGCCATGAGTACCGACGCCGCGTGGACACAGCGTCTGGTGACGCAGCAGCTCGAGTTCCTCGAGATCATCGAGCACATCCCTGATGTCATCGTCATCGTTCGTCCGAGCGGAGAGATCCGGTTCGCCAACGCTCGCGCGGCGCTTAGCGTGGGAGTTCCTTCCGCGAGCCTGCTCGTGGGCCGGAGCCTCGTCTCGCTGCTGGCGCCCGAGGATCAGGAGCGTTGTCGGTGGATGCTCGCGCGGCACCATGTTCCACCCGAGGAGGGCGAGCGCACGGAGCTGCGGCTGTTGAGAGAGGGGCGGGAGCCCGTGGTGGTCGAGGCCTCGTTGCTGCGAGAGGTCGACTTCGACGAGGAGCGCTCGCTGCTCCTCGTGGCGAGAGACATCACCGAGGAGCGGCAATTGCGTCTGCGATTGCAATTGGCAAGTCAGCTGGCCTCCGTGGGCACGCTGGCGGCGGGGGTGGCCCATGAGATCAACAACCCGCTCTCGTTCGTCACCGCGTCCCTGGCGTTCGTGCGGGAGAGCCTGCCGAGCCTGAGCGGGAGGCCCTCGCAGGAGCTCTGGGAGGAAGTGAACGAATCTCTTGGAGAGGCCCTGGAGGGCGCCCATCGCATCCGAGACATCGTCCGGGATCTGAAGACCTTCTCCCAGAGCTCACCCGGGGCAGCGCAGCGGGCGAACCTGCGCGCCGCGGCGGAGTGGGCGCTCAAGGTCACCGCGCACCAACTGCGCCACCGCTGCACGGTCCGGCAGGAGCTGGGGCCGGTGCCCGCGGTCGTGGGGAACGAGGCTCGCCTGGGCCAGGTGTTGGTCAACCTGTTGATCAACGCCGTGCAGGCCCTGCCGGAGGATCGCACCTCGGAGAACCAGGTCCGCGTGGCCACGTTCATGGATGGCCAGGGTCGCGCGGTCGTCGAGGTGGAGGACAACGGTTGCGGCATCCCGCCCCAGCACCTGGAGCGCATCTTCGATCCGTTCTTCACCACCAAGCCGGTGGGTCAGGGCACGGGGCTGGGGCTCGCCATCTCGCACGCGATCGTCTCGGAGGCGGGCGGGGAGATCGAGGTGCGCAGCCACCCCTCGGTGGGCACCTGCTTCCGCGCGGTGTTCCCTCCGTCCCGTCAGTCCCCCGTCCGCCGCGAGATCCCTCGTACTCCGCCTCCACTCCCGCGCGTCCTGCGGGTGCTCGTGGTGGACGACGAGCCCTCCGTGGGCACGGCGTTGAAGCGGATGCTGGGCCACAACCACGAACTCGTCACCATCACCGAGGCGCGTGAGGCGCTCGATCGGCTGCGCGAGGGCGAGCGGTTCGACGTGGTCCTGTGCGACCTGATGATGCCGTACATGAGTGGGATGGAGTTCTACCGGGTGCTTCAGGAGCAGTTCCCCGCGCTGACGCGGCAGGTCGTCTTCATGACGGGGGGCATCTTCACGGAGGCGGCGCGGGCCTTCATCGCCCAGGTACCCAACCCCACCATGGAGAAGCCCTTCGTGAGGGACCATGTCGAGGAGGTGCTCTCCCGGCTCGCCGTGGGGTAGCCGGGCTGTTCACATCCGGGACGCGCCGTCCCAGGTTCGGACAGTGTCCCCCGGTTTCGCCCGGCCGGAGGCTCCGCGCTCCTAGGGAACCGCACCCGCCGGCACGTTGGTGCGGAACCTGCTTATGCCTCTGCCGAGAGCCTTCCCTCCCTTCGAGACGGATGTGGGAGGATGGCGGGTTTCCGGCGGAGGCGGCAGTCACCATGGAAGCGTTCCTCAGAGATGCCCGATATGCCTGGCGCGGGCTGCGTCGCACGCCGGGCTTCACCCTCGCCGTGGTGCTGACGCTGGGCCTGGCGCTGGGAGCCAACACGGTCATCTTCAGCATGGTGCATGCGCTGGTGCTGCGCCCGTTGCCCTTCCCCCAGAGCGAGCAGTTGGTGCGGCTGTACTGCGTCCAGCCCGAGGATGGCGACGTGAGCCCCTCGGAGCCGGAGGCCGCGGCGTGGAGCGAGGAGACGCGGGCCTTCAGTGGAGTGGCGGGCTTCTTCTCCACCTCCGTCAACCGCACTGGAGGAGAGCTGCCCGAGCGGCTCCAGGCGGTGCGCACCACCCCCAATCTCTTCTCTGTCGTGGGCGTGGCGCCTGTCGCCGGCCGTCCGTTCGAGCCCGCGGATGCGCAGCCCGGCGCGGCTCCCGTGGCGCTCGTCTCGCACAACCTGGCGACGCGGCTGTTCGCCACTGCCGGGGCCGCTGCGGGTCAGACGCTCTGGCTGGATGGCACCGCCGTGCGTATCGCGGGAGTACTGCCCCAGGGCTTCGCGCTGGGGGACTCCAGCAAGGAGGTCGAGGTCTGGCTGCCGCTGCTGCTGCGGACGAACCCGGAGGCGCTGGGCCACCACCGCCTGACGGTGCTGGCCCGGCTGAAGCCCGGCGTGGCGTTGGAGTCCGCGCGGCTCGCTGCCTTCCAGCGCAGCGTCCCCTTGTTCTCTCGAACGGGGGAGGATGGAGACTCCGAGCCGCCCCATGACGTGAGCGCGCTGTCCTGGCAGGCGGATGTCACCGGGCGCAGCCGCCCTGTCGTGTTTGCTTTGTGGGGCGCGGCGGCCTTCGTTCTCTTCATCGCTTGCGCCAACGTCGCCAACCTGCTGCTGGCTCGCGCCATGCACCGCAGGCGTGAGGGGGCCATTCGCTCCGCACTCGGAGCGAGCCTGCGGCACCGCATCAGCGAGACGCTCGCCGAGAGCTTGCTGCTGGCGTTGATGGGGAGCGCGGTGGGGTTGCTGATCGCCCTGTGGGGCACGGATGCCCTCACTGCGGCGTTGCCTCCGGCGCTGCGGAACCTCGCCGCACCGGAGCTGCACCTGCCCGTGTTGCTCTTCGCCGCCGGGCTGTGTGTGGGGGTCGCCGTGCTCCTTGGACTGGTGCCCGCGCTCGACTCCGCCCGTATCGCGCTGCTGCCGCTGCTGTCCGGGGGGCATGGCTCCACCGGGGCCCGCCATCCGCTGCGCGCGGCCCTCGTGGTGGTGCAGCTCGCCCTGGCGCTCGTGCTGCTCACGGGCGCGGGCCTCCTCGTGCGGACGCTCGCGCAGCTCTCCGAGGTGGATCTCGGCTTCCACCCCGAGGGCGCGGTGTCCGCGGCGGTGCAACTGCCAGCCCAGCGCTACCCGGACGAGTCCTCGCGTGTTCGCGTCGCGGCCCGCCTGGAGGAGGCCCTGGCCTCGATTCCTGGCATCCGAGCCGTGGGACTGCAGCGGGAGATCCACCTGGCGGGATCCACCACCTCGTCGGGCGTCATGGTGGAGGGGACGGACGACACGGGCTCGCGCCACGCCGAGCACCGTATCGCCAGCCCCGGCGCCTTCGAGGCCCTGGGAGTTCCCTTGAAGCGCGGCCGCCTTTTCGATGCGACGGATGGACAGGGTGCGGCTCTGGTAGCGGTGGTCAACGAGGCCTTCGTGCGCTCGTTCCTCGCGGGGCGGGATCCGCTGGGCAGCCGGTTCTCCTTCAACTCGACGACGTGGTGGACCGTGGTCGGCATCGTGGGAGACGTGCGCCACATCGAGCTGACGGAGGCCCCGGGACCCGCGTTCTATCTGCCGGTGGCCCAGACGGGGCCAGAGGTGCTGAACCTCATCGTTCGCGGATCGCCCGAGCCCACGCTCGCGCAGGTTCGCTCGGTGGTGAAGGGCGTGGATCCGGAGCTGCCGGTGCCCACGCTGCAGAAGCTCGATGCGTTGGTGGCCCGTGGCAAGCAGCGCTACGAATTGCTGCTCAACGTGCTCTCCGCCCTGTCGGGGCTGGCCCTCCTGCTGGCGGCGCTCGGCATCTGGGGCGTGATGTCCTACAGCGTGACGCAGCGCACGCGCGAGCTGTCCATCCGCCGGGCCCTGGGTGCGACCGAGCGCAATCTGGTGAGGCTGGTGGTGGGCGCCGCGGGACGGCTGGTGGGCTTCGCGCTCCTGGTGGGATTGCCGGCGGCGGTGGGGTTGGGGCAGGTGGCGCGCGGGCTGCTCTACGGTGTCACCCCCACGGACGTGCCCACGCTGCTGGGCGTCGCGGCGCTGCTGGGCATGGTGGGCCTGATCGCCGCATGGCTGCCGGCCAGGCGCGCGGCCCGGGTGGATCCCGGACTCACCTTGCGGTCCGAGTAGCGGCCGGTAGGCTGCGCTCTCCTCGTGATACCTGATCCCGTCACCCTGGCCGCCTGGGGGCTCCCCGGCGTCTTCGTCGTCGCCATGCTGGCGGGCTCGATCGTGCCGATGCCCTCGGAGGCACTGGTGGCCGCCGTCATCGTCGGAGGCGTGTCTCCAGTGGCGGTCGTCTCGGTGGCCACCGTGGGCAATGTCCTCGGCGCACTGTCGCTCTACCTGCTCGGGCGGTGGGTGGCGCGCGGAGGCGGAGGGTTCCTGGGCCGCTGGGTCTCCCGCCGGAGTGCTCGCGAGGGGCCTCGGCTGGAGCGTGCACGGGAGCGGTTGAGGACGTGGGGCTCTCCCATCCTCGTGCTCTCATGGCTCCCCGTCGTGGGGGATGGCTTCGTCCTCGCGGCGGGGCTCGTGGGTGTCCGAGTCGCTCCCTTTCTCGTGTTCACCACGTTGGGCAAAGCCCTGCGCTATTGCTTCGTGGCGGTCTCCGCCATGGCTGCGATGTGAAAGGTCCGTGCCCGTGTCGCCCAACGGCTGCCGTCCACGAAGTGATCCCCGACTCAGTTCCGCGCTGGCCGGATGCGACACCGGGTCTCGGCCACACGCGCCTGGGCTGCTTCCTCGGTTCGGCCAGCCTCCGCCAGGAGGACCGCCGCGCGTGCGTAGTGGTCAGCGGCCTGTTCCAGGGGCAGCACCTGCTCCTGCGACTGCGCGGCGGCCAGCAGGTAGGGCAGGGCGCGCTCCATCGAGCCTGCCTCCAGCCAGTGGTGGGCCAGCAACAGCGGAGGGGCGCCCTCGTTCTCGAACACGGTGGCGAGCCGGCCGTGCAGGGTCCGCTTGGAAGCAGGCTGGAGGCTGTCCTGGACTGCCTCCCTCACCAGATCATGGATGAAGCGCTCGTCCATCAGGACCTGGGCGGCCTCGAGCTCCGCGAGCGCCGAGTGCGCCACGCTGACGGACACCTGAAGCGCCTCGGAGACGAGGGAGGCCCGGAAGTGGGAGCCCGCCAGGGCCGCGAGTTGGGCACTCTGCAGCGCCAGCGGTGACAACTGCTCCAGCCGCCGCCGGATCAGCGGGCCCACCCGCCCCGGAGGAGGCAGTCGATCGGGCCAGGGCTTGTGGAGCGAGTCGGTCTCGATGAAGTGCTTGATCGTCTCCACCACATAGAGCGGGTTGCCACCGGTATACCGGGACAAGGCCTCGGCATGGCGCTCGGCGCCCGGTAGCTCCAGCCCCGCCAACATCTGGTGTACCTCTTGTGCGGAGAGCGGGCCGAGTTCGATGAGACGCGCCACCCCTTGATCCACCAGCTGGTGCACATACGTCTGGGAATAGGCCGGGAGCTCTCCCTTTCGGTAGCAGTCGATGAAGCGCAGGGTTCGGCTCTGCGCTCCGCCCGCCTCGGCCATGCGCGTGAGCGCGTAGGTGAAGGCCTTGGAGCTGGCCTTGTCCCAGTACTGCACGTCATCCGCGATGCTGACGCACTCCTCCTGGTGCAGCAGCCGGATCGCCTCCGCCTGCGCGTCGTAGAAGCGCAGCGTGTCGGCCTCCGAGCGCAGCGGCGGGAGGGACCGGGGATCCCCCAGCTCGGGCAGGATGCGCGAGAGCTCGGTGCGCACCCAATCCGGCAGCTTCGCGTCTGGCCAGCGGGCCATCTGTGTCCGGAAGGCGCGTGCGGCCGAGGCAAAGGGAACATCCCGGTCCCCGATGCGCGCTTCGATCCGTCCCCACGGGCCACGGGTGCTCGCGAACTCCTCGGCGAGGCGGGACTTGCCGGCCCCGGGCTCTCCCGTGATGAACAGGATGAGTCCGGCGTTCCAGCCCTCCTCGAGCTGCCGCCATGCAGCCTCCCGGCCGGCCAGTAGCGGTGGGCGCAGCACGGACAGGGGCAGGGGCCGGCGAGCCGTGACCGGAGGCCGGGGCAGATCGGTGCCCTTCTCGATTTGCCTCACCAGCGCGAGCGTCTCCGGCATGGGATCCACGCCCAGCTCGCGAGAGAGCATGGAGCGCAGCCGCTCGAAGGCTGCCAGGGCCGCGCCTCGATCCCCCCGCAGGTAGTGCAGGCGGATGAGGTGGACACCGGCCTGCTCGGACTCGGGCTCCTGCTGGACCCAGCTCTGGGCCAGAGCGAGGGCCGCCGACCAGTCGCCCAGGGACGTGTACCGTTCGATCTCGGCCTCGCGCGCCTTGCGCACCCACCCGTCGATCGCGGCGCGGACTCCTTCTACCCAACGAGCCAGCTCGGGGCAGTCATCGAAGTCGAAGCCGGCCAGCAGCAGTCCGGGACCTTCGGCGGGGAGGGCCTCCAGCACCCGCGCGTGCTCCTGGTTTCGGGCCGCCACCTTGAGGCGCGCGGCGTCCACCGCCAGGGATGGGCCGAGCTCCAGTCGCTCGGAATCCGCGTCCACCCACGCCTCACCCGGGCCCGCCAGACGCAGGCGGCGCAGCAACTGACGCATGTTGGCGCGCACCGTCTGCGGAGCCGAGTCCGGCCACAGCAGGCTGGCCAGGGCGAACTTGGGAGAAGGCCCCTCCAGTCCCAGGTACGCCAGCAGCACCGCCGCTCGCCGCTCCAACCGCACGCGCTGGCCCTCAGGACCTTCGAGGTGCGCCAGCCCCAACACTCGTGCTGCCCATTCGCCCGTCACACCGCGTGGCGTACCGGAGGTTTTCCCCGCAGACAAAGGCGATTCATGCTGAGAATCGTGAACTGGATGGAGACACGGGCTTGCCTGACAGCTGTGCTGTACAGCTGCATCCATTATTAAGGTCTGGCCACACCATGACGATGCCCCGGACAGCGGACGAGGCGCTGGACTTCTTTTCTCGGTTGAACCCCTCGGTCATCAAGCCGGGCCTGGAGCGCATGCACGTAGCGCTCGAGGCTCTGGGCCATCCAGAGCGCCGCTACCGCTCGCTCCACGTGGCGGGCACCAATGGCAAGGGCAGCACCTGCGCCTTCTCCGCCACCGCCCTGCGCGCCGCCGGGCACCGTGTGGCGCTCTATACCTCTCCGCATCTGGAGCGCGTCACCGAGCGCTTCCAGGTGGATGGCGCGGAGATCTCTCGCGAGCTGCTCGGCCGCCGCATCCTCGAGATCCTCGAGCGCTACCCTGAAGCCGCCGCCACTCCCGCGCCCCTCACGTACTTCGAGTTCGGCACCGTCATCGCCTTCTGGCACTTCGCCCAGGAGGCCGTGGACATCGCCGTGCTGGAGACGGGGCTCGGCGGGCGGCTCGATGCCACCAACACCGTCACGCCGCTCGTCACCGCCATCACGCCCATCTCCTTTGATCACATGGAGTACCTGGGCAACACCCTCGGAGCCATCGCCGGCGAGAAGGCTGGCATCCTCAAGCCGGGGGTGCCCGTGGTGCTCAGCCGCCAGGAACCCGAGGCGCTCGATGCCATCTCCCGCATCGCAGCCCAGGTGGGCGCTCCCGTGCTGCTGGAGGGCAGGGACCTCACCTCTCACGAGACGCCCTCGGGAGGGCTCTCCTATAGAGGACCCCGGTGGAGCCTGGATGGACTCTCCCTCTCCCTGCGAGGACCTCACCAGCGGCAGAACGCGTCCGTGGCGCTCGCCGCGTTGGAGCAGCTCGATGCGCGCGGCGTAGCTGTATCTGCGGATGCAGCGCGCACAGGCCTTGCCTCGGCCTACTGGCCCGGCCGCCTGGAGGAGCTGAGCAGGCGACCGGCCGTCGTCCTGGACGGTGCCCACAACCCGGGCGGCATCGCCGTGCTGCTCTCCTCGCTCGATGCCCTCTACCCTGGGCGGCGCATCCACGCCGTCTTCGGGGTGGTGGCCGACAAGGACCGCGCTCCCATGATGCGGGCCCTCTTTCCACGCTGCGCCTCCATCCACCTCACGCCCCTCGACACCCCGCGCTCCCTGGCCCCTGAGCGGTACCTCGACGAGGCGCGTGCACTGTGTGCGGATGTACGGGCCTATGCCCGCCTGGACGAGGCCCTGGTAGGCGCAAGGAGCCTCGCGGGGGAGGATGACGTCATCTTATGTGCGGGCTCCTTGTTCCTGGTGGGGGCAGCCCGCGCTTGGCTCGCGCGAAACCTTGGCGCGATGCAGCAGCGGCAGTAAATTTCAGATATGCGCTTGCCGGATGATTGGAGGACCGCGGCCCCCGGTCCAAGGATACCGACCGTCGACGAGGTCGACTTCCGGGCGCTCTATCAGAAGACGAAGTACGTCGTGGAGACGGCGGACGGCTGGTCGCTGATGATGACCCGCTACCGGCCGGTGAAGCAGCCCTTCCCGCAGCCGTTGTTCGGTGAGGTGCTGCTGCTGGTGCATGGCTTCTCGCAGAACAGGCATGCGTGGACGAGCGGGCAGTTCGTCAAGAACCTGCTGTTCTTCGGCGTGGACATCCACATCCTGGAGCTGCGCGGGCACGGCAAGAGCTCGCTGGAGCTTCAACGCGAGCGTGCCGAGCGCTTCCGCCGCCCGCTGCCGCCGGACCTGGATTACGACTGGGACATCGACAGCTACTTCCTCTACGACCTGCCTGCCGCGGTCTCTGGAGTGAAGCGCATCACCCGGCGAGACAAGATCTTCTACTGCGGGCACTCCATGGGCGGGATGCTGGGCTACGGCTACGCCGGCATCCACGATGACTTCGAGGGCCTCATCACCATCGGCTCGCCAGCGGACCTGGGGCGGGGCTTCCTGATGCTTCGGGCGCTGGCCATGAGCGCGCCGGCCGTGGGCGGCCTGGTGGACATGACGCTGGCGGGGCTCAACGTGCAGGGCAGGGTGGGGCACATGGGCCGCTCGCTGCTGGCGCGGGGGATCAAGGCGGTGAGCCGCGAGCTCGGCAAGCGGCTGGAGCCTCCGATAGACCACCGGGACACGCGCTTCAACTACGTGCCGGTGGACACCTGGCTGAAGTACGCGGAGAAGCAACTCGCCCGTGCCGAGGGCCACCCGCTCTACGAGCGCCTGGCCGCACGCATCAACAGGCTGAGCAACCCGGCCCGCGTGAGCGCCAAGGACATCCGCTGGCTGCTGCGCGAGGGCGGAGAGCGCGAGCCGCGCAAGGTGCTGGAGCAGTTCGCCCGGTGGATCCGCCGGGGCGAGATGGTCTGCTACCGCACCGACTACGACTTCAAGCGCGGCTTCTCCAAGATCAAGATCCCCATGGCCATCATCTTCGGGGACATGGATCCACTGGCCTCGGTGGAGTCCACCCGGAGCGTCTACCGCGCCGCGCAGAGCGAGTACCTGCTGTGGCGCCCCGTGAAGGGCAACAGCCACATCGAGCTGACGATGGGGCATGACATCCGGCAGATCTGCTACGACATCAAGAACCTGATCGAGTACGCACGGACCCACCGCGTACGTCCACCGGTGCTGCCGCGAATCCGCTAGCGCTTCGAGCAGGTCCAGGGCCGGGAAATTGGAGCAGGGGAGCGCATGCTCTACAGTCGCGCTCTCCGAAGAAGGGGTGTCGTTCGATGAAGTTCCTGGCGGTGTCCGTGCTCGGCTGGGTGCTGGTTCCTCTGCTTGCGCTCGCGCAGGAGAAGGTGGAACTCAACACCATCACGGGCGTGACGGTGAACGGCAGCGCCGTGGAGATCACCGGCACGAAGAAGCCGAACTTCACCACCTTCACCATGACGGATCCTCCGCGGCTGGTGATCGACATCTCCGAGGCCGTCCTCAAGGGCGTCCCGGAGGAGACGCGGGTGAACAACGGTCTGATCACCGGGCTGCGCTCGGCGAACTACGGCTCGGACACCTCCGCCATCGCCCGCGTGCTCATCGGCTACGACCGGGACGTGGAGACCGACATCCAGGTTACCGGCAACGTGCTGATGGTGAAGGTGCTGGAGGGTGGGGGCCCGCTCGTGGCCCAGGCGCCTCCCATGCCCGAGAAGCCCCTCGAGGCATCCAACGGCCCGACTGCCGCCGAGGCCCAGGCCGGCGCCACGCAGGCCACCACGGCGGCCAAGGCGGACCGTGAGGCCCAGGAGAAGGCGGCGGCGGACGCTGCCGCGGCGGCCAAGGCGGACCGTGAGGCCCAGGAGAAGGCCCAGGCGGAGGCCACCGCCTTGGCGAAGAAGTCCGAGGAGGAGCGCCGCAAGCAGGAGGAGGCCGCTCGCGCGGAGGCAGCGAAGAAGGCCGAGGAAGAGCGCAAGGCGAAGGAGCTCGCCGCCGCCGAGGAGAAGAAGCGCCAGTTGGAGACTGCTCGCGCGGAGGCGGATGCCCGCAAGCAGGCAGAGGCCGAGGAGAAGAAGCGCAAGGCGGACGAGGCCGAGGCTCGCAGGCAGGCGGAGGCCGAGGAGAAGAAGCGCAAGGCGGACGAGGCCGAGCAGAAGCGTCTGGCCGCGCTCGAGGAGAAGAAGCGCAAGGCGGACGAGGCGGAGGCCCGCAGGGAGGCGGAGGCCGACGAGAAGAAGCGCAAGGCGGAAGAGGCCGAGGAGAAGCGCCTGGCCGCGCTCGAGGAGAAGAAGCACAAGGCGGAAGAGTCGCGCGGCACCCGCGTGGCCAGCGCTGAGCCTCCCTCCAGGCCCGAGCCGGAAAGCCCCTCGGCGGGTTCCGTCTCCGGACGGCGTGGGATCCTGGAGATCGTCGGTTTCCAACAGCAGGCCGGAGGCGCGCGTGTCTACGTGCGCACCAACGAGCCTGTGAGCTACAAGGTGTCCGAGGGACGCAACGAGATCGTCCTCATGCTGGAGAACACGCAGATCGGCAAGGGCAACAACACCCGTGCGCTCGACACCTCCTACTTCGATACCGCCGTGGCTCGAGTGGACCCGACCGTTGGACCCGACCGCTCCGTGCGCGTCTCCATCAAGCTCAAGGCGCAGGTGCCCGTGCAGACTCGCCAGGAGGGCAACACCATCTCCCTGGAGTTCCCGCGCCCGAACCGGTGAGCGGACAGGGCCATGAGCCTCCTGCTCCCGGCGACGGTGGCGCTGCTCGTCTCGGCGCAGATCCCCCTGTCCACCCAGATCCAGCTCCCCACCGGGGAGACGGTCGAGGTGGCCGCGGACTTCGTCGTCTACGAGCCGGACCGCCAGCTACTCACCGCTCGAGGACACACCGAGCTGCGCACCGCCGAAACGGTGCTGCGCGCCGATGAAGTCACCTATGACCAGTCAGCGCAGACGGCTCGGGCCAGCGGCAGCGTCATGTTCGTCAGCGGACAGTTCGCCGCCGTGGCGGACGAGGTGGCGGTCGACCTGAAGTCCAACGAGGCCACCGTGAAGGGGGGCCTCTTCATGCAGAAGCGCAACGTTACGGCGGATGCCCTGCGCGCCGCGGAGACGCCCCAGCAGCTCCGGCAGATGGGCGACACGCCCGTGTTGCTCAGCGGCACGCGCATCAAGCGCACCGGCCCCAATGCCTTCCAGGTGGATGATCTCGCCTTCAGCCCGTGCGAGTGCAAGCCGGGAGAGCCCAGTTGGCGCGTGGAGGCGAACAAGGCCAACGTGGAGATGGGAGAGCGCGCCATCCTCTCCTGGCCCGTTGTTTATGTGCACTCGGTGCCGGTGTTCGCTCTGCCCTGGCTGTACCTGCCGCTGGCCGAGCGCCGCTCCGGCCTGCTCGTGCCGCGGCCCACGACTTCGGGGCTCAATGGTTTCTCCATTGATCAGCCTGTCTTCTTCACGCTCGGACGCAGCTACGATCTCACCTTCACCCCTGGCTATTACACCGGCGCCTCGCAGGAGACGCGCGAGTTCACCGATGCCAACGGTGAGAAGTTCACGCGCAAGGAGCCTCGCACCGTCGGCATCCGCGGGCCGCGCCTGCTCACCGAGTTCCGGTATGTGCCCAGCGAACAGACTCGCGGGCGGGCCACGCTGGGCGTCGTCTATGACCGCCAGCCGCTGCGCAACCCGGTGGATGGCTCTTTCTACCGTCCAGGTGGCTCCACCGCCGAGCCCCTCACCGAGGCACGCGGGCTGAGAGGCGAGGCCTCCTGGCAGCACGTCCAGGATCTCGGAGGTGGCTTCCGGGATCGCGTCGACGCGGCGTTCGTCTCGGATGGCTTCTACACGCGCGATCTCACCGCGGACATCGTCGCTCGAGAGAACCAGTACCTGCGCAGCACCGGGGTGCTCTACCACCGCGGCGAGGAGCACTACGCGGGCGTGGAGGTCTCCCTGCGCCAGGACATCCGCTGGGACTTCCAGTTCCTGCGGGAGGATCGCATCCCGTCCGCGTTGGATCCGGCCCGGCCTGTCGTCCCGGGGCCCGTCACCCTCCAGCGGCTGCCTGCCTTCACGGTGGCTTTTCCCGAGAGGCGCTTCGCGGGCCGCTGGGCGGCGGGGCTGCGCATGGAGCTCACCCGCCTGTCTCCCTTCACCAAGACCTTTGGAGACGAGGGCGAGGATGGGCTCTTCACCCCCGCGCTCCCTCTCTATGCAGGCAATTCGCAGTCGCCTCCGGACGCCACGCAATCGGATGGGATCTTCAACGCATCCGACCGCGAGGCGCGCGATCGGTTGGACTTCTTCCCGCGGCTCTCGACGTCTTTGGGCCTGGGCCCGTACGCGCGGCTGACGCCCTCGCTGTCTGTCCGTCAGGACATCTATCTCGGCGAGGTGTCCGGACGGGTAGCCCAGCGTGGCTACCCCTTGCTTGGCCTCATCGCGGACTCCGAGCTGGCGCGCACCTACGAGCACGGTACCTCTGCCTGGCGCCACACCCTGGTGCCCTCCGTGGAGGTGCGCTACGTCCCAGGTGTATGGGGTGGCGTCCCTTCACCCGGTGCCTCGCCTGACCGCCCTTCCCAGCTCTACGACGAGCTTGACGCGGCGCTTCCGGTAGGGCCGGAAGGACAGAGTCAGGGCTTCCTCCAGGCCGTGGTGGAGGTCAGCCAATCGCTCCAGCTCAAGCGAGGAGACCAGCGGCGTGAGGTGCTCCGCCTCCGCCTGGGGCAGGGGTTTGATCTGACCCGTTATGTATTGGACCTTGGTACAGGGGAGGCGAGCGAGCCATCACGCAGGGTGTTACGTGACTCATACGCGCGTCTCAATGCCAGTGCAGGCGTGCTCAATGCTGGAGCATTGGTCCGTTTTGACCCCAATACCTCTCGTATCACCCAACTGAGCGCGGATGCCTCCATCGACAACGGGAAGGGAGAGGCTCTCTACGCGCGTTATGACGACTTGTTAGCAGTCGGTTCCGACCGACTGCGTCGTGGCATCGATGCCTTGGTTGGTCCGGCTGCGGAGAGTCAGGCCCGCGCTCAGCTCCTCGTGGCAGGCGCGCGTTTGTCGCTCGGAATCGGACTTGGTCTAAGGTACGAAGCCATCGTGCAGCCACTCGCGAAGACACAGTCACCGCTCGCTCAGCAGGTGCTGGGTGTGTCGTACGGTCCCGCGTGTGACTGCTGGCGTGTCGAGGGAGTTGCCACGCTGCGCCGGGGCCAGAAGCGCCCCGACTTCGGCCTCAACTTGATTGTGGCCGGCGTCGGAGCTTTCGGGTCAGGAAGTTGACGGGCAGCGGAATCCCCGAATGCCGACAGTAGTTGTCATCACCTTGCAACGTTCCCTAGGAGGCCAGGATTTTCGTGTCGGAACTCGGAAAACGTATTGGCCAACGCATCCGCGAGCTTCGCACGCAGCGGCCTGAGCGTTGGACCCAAGAGGAGCTCGCGGAGCGGGCTCAGATCAGTGTGTCGTTTCTCTCGATGATTGAGCGCGGTGAGCGTGTTGCCCATGTGGAAACGCTCGCGGCGCTCGCCAGCGCCCTGGGCGTCAGCCTCGGGGAGCTGTTTGCTGGAACGGAGCAGTCCCTCGCGCAGACCGAGGACCTGCTTCGCCCGCTGTCGGACTTTGCCCGTGCCCGGGGCCTCACGGCCAGGGATGTCGACCGCCTGCTGGGCGTGGCGCGGGTGATGTTCAACGGTTCGACGGCGTAGTCCGGTGCCGCGGTGCCTGTTTTCGAGGCCCGCGGCGCCGTGCCGTGTCCTTGACTCGACACAGGGCAGCCCTGGAAGATGGGGAACTGTTGGCCAGGCGGCACCTGAGTTGCCTGGCCGTCCCTCTTCTTAAGGAGTTACCGCAGATGCGTCTGGGTCTGGCCTCATGCGTGGTGCTCGCGAGCGCCTTCATGGCGTGCTCGCCGCCGCCCCCCGCCACGCTCGAGTTCGTGGATCAAAACCCGGCCAATCCTCGGCTGGGGGAGATCACGACCTTGCGCTTCCGGGCGATCGATAGCCGCGGCCTCCCGCAGGCAGGGACGAGCGTCCACTTCGAGCTCCAGTCTCCGGTGCCCGGGGTGACGCTCAATCCCACCGATGCCACCACGAACGTGGGGGATGGCATCGCGTCCACCCAGCTGGTGGCCAATGGCCGTGTGGCCTCGGTGGTGGTGGTCGCCACGGCGGATGACAAGACGGCATTGAGCCCGGCGGTGTCCTTCGCGGGCGCGTCCGCCAACGGCAAGCAGTTCACCTTCCAGTGCGGCGCGATTGCCGGCGAGGGCTCGGGTGGTATGCACGCCATCGGGGCCTGGGATGACACGCGCTACCTGATCGCGGGCGTGAAAGCGCGTTGCACCGCTCACGTGGGCGACCGCAACGGCGATGGCATCTCCGGCGCCCAGGTGTCCTTCCTCACCGAGGCGGGGACCATTGGGCCCTCGTCCACCTCGCAGACCAACGTCGTGGGCAACGCGGAGATCATCTACAAGACGTCCTACCCGAAGCCGGTGGAGACGGATCCGGGCACCTTCACCTGGGCCCCCACCAACGACGCCACCCACACGGGCGACTACATCGCTCCGCTGTGGATGCACCCCTTCTACTGGGCGGCGAACCCGATCCGGGATTACGGCACCCCCATCAACCCGCAGGAGCCGCGCCCCGAGCCGTTCCGCGACGATCCGATCCGCCCTGGCCAGCGCAACAACCCGCGTGACAACCTGGTGGCGATGATCGCCGTCACCACGGGCGAGGAGGGCTACAACGACAAGAACAACAACGGCCAGTTCGACGAGGGCGAGTTCGACCCGAAGTACGATCTGACCGAGCCCTTCGTGGACAGCAACGACAACGGGACGTGGGATGACACGGAGCTCTATGTCGACACCAACGGCGACGGCAACTGGGACGGCAAGAACGGCAAGTACGACGCCAGCACGCTCATCTGGGTGCAGGAGCGCCTCCTCTGGACGGGCTGGCCCCACCCGCTGGATCGCGACGAGTCGGCGCTCAACGGGCGGCCTATCGTGCGGCAGCTGAAGCCGGCCGCCGGCGTCACCCTCAACCTCCCCCACTTCGGCACGGAGGACGCCGTCTTCCTGCTGGCGGATCCCTGGTTCAACCGGCTCGCCCAGAACTCCGCCGGGGATGGCTGCAGCGGTGGCAACATCGGTCCGGTCATCGTGGAGAACCTGCCCAAGGGCGTGGCCTTCACCTACCCGTCCTTCTCGGTGGAGCAGTACGTCATCCGCGACCAGCACGATCCCGCCTCGCAGCCGCCGGCCGAGCCCTACCCCGCGCCGGGCATCAAGTTCACGGTGACGGCGGGCTGCAACTACACGGCGGCGCAGGAGGATGGGCACGTCGTGCTGATCCCCGCACCGAGCATTCCGGGGCTGGTGCTGTAGCCTCGGCGCAGCAAGGGCATTGACCGCGGGCCCCGGCGTCCGTAGGGTCCTCCGCGGCTGATTCTTGAGTCAATCGGCCGCGGAGGGCGTGTGAGTCAGCAGCAGACCAGCAAGGCGGCGGAGGCGGGGGCTCGGGAGAACGAGCGGCGCCACACCATCCTTCGAGCGGCGATCAACGTCTTCGCGAGCAAGGGCTACCACGGGTGCCGCATCGCGGACGTGGCGCGCGAGGCGGGCGTGGCCTACGGGCTCGTCTACCACTACTTCAAGAACAAGGATGAGCTGCTGGAGACCGTCTTCGATACGGGCTGGAGTGGCTTCGTGTCGCGCGTGAAGGCGGTGGTCCAGGGCGAGGGCTCGCTCGAGCAGAAGGTGCGCGGCATCACCGACGTGGCCTTCGAGGCGTACCGGGTGGATCCGCGGGCGGTGAAGGTGCTGATCCTGGAGATCGCCCGCAGCCCCGGGGGCCGGGTGAACCGGCAGACGGCCTTCATGGATGCGATCCGCCTGTGCTCGGACATGCTCACCAAGGCCCATGCCGACGGAGAATTGCGGCCGGAGGTAGACCCGGTGCTGGCCGCGACGCTGTTCTTCGGCAACATCGAGATGGCGTTCACCGCCCTGGTGATGGGGGTGGTGGACCCGAAGGACCCGGAGAAGATGGCGCGAGCCAAGGAGCAGATCGCCGGATCCTTTCTGCACGGTGTCCTCGCCGCGGACGCCGACCCGGAGGTGCCATGGAAGAAGGAACAGGGGAAGTCCGCTACGCGGTCCAAGGTGGCCAGGCGCTCATAACCATTGATCGGCCCAAGGCGCGCAACGCGTTGTCTCCCGCGGTGGTGCAGGGGCTGACGGAGGCCCTGGGCCGCGCGGAGGCGGACGCGGAGGCGCGCGTGGTGGTGATCACCGGAGCCGGGGAGAAGGTGTTCTGCGCGGGAGGCGATCTCGGGCAGATGGGGGGTGACGGCTTTCTGGCCACGCACGACAGCCGGCGCGCCTACGGCTTGCTGCTCCTGCGCGTGCAGAATTGCCGCAAGCCCACGGTGGCACGGGTGAACGGGCACGCGCTCGCAGGAGGGCTCGGGCTGATGCTGGCGTGCGATCTCGCGGTGGCCGCCGAGTCCGCCGAGTTCGGCACCCCGGAGATCGACGTGGGGCTGTTCCCCATGATGATGATGGCGCTGCTGCAGCGGCACCTGGGGCGCAAGCGGGCGATGGAGCTGGTGATGACGGGAGACCGGCTGCCGGCGCGCGAGGCCCTGGTGCTGGGACTGATCAACCGGGTGGTGCCCGCGGCGGAGCTGGATGCGGCCGTGAGCGCGCTGGCGGCGAAGCTGGCGGCGAAGAGCCAGGCCATCCTGGCGCTCGGGAAGCGGGCCTTCTTCACCGCCGAGGATCTGCCGCTGCCGGCGGCGCTGGAGTACCTGGCGTCCCAGCTCTCGCTGAACACGCTGTCCGAGGATGCCGCGGAGGGCGTCACCGCCTTCCTGGAGAAGCGCCCGCCGAAGTGGCACGACCGCTGAGCGAGCCGCGGGCGTGGCTGGCTACGGCGTCGTGCTGGTGCTCACGGGAGCGGAGAGCTCGCCCCCTGTGAGGGCCGGTGCCGGCTGAGCCGTGTCGGGCGTGGCGGTGGCCACGCGCGGCTCCGGTGTGCCGAAGAAGTCGAGCTTGAGCAGCGAGAGTCCGTCCACCCAGAGCCCGTCCACCTTCACGCCCCAGTGGAGGTGGGGACCGGTGACGCGGCCCGTCTTGCCCACCAGGCCCAGCTTCTGGCCCTGCTTCACCTTCGTGCCCGGCTTCACGTCGATGCGCGACATGTGGAAGTACGTCGTGTACAGGCCCGCGCCGTGGTGGATGATCACCGTGTTGCCCGAGCTGTAGCAGTCCCGGGACATCACCACCTCGCCATCATTGGCGGCGTAGATCGTGTCCCCGGTGTCTCCGTCGATGTCCGTGCCGAAGTGCTGGCTCTGGAGCTTGCCGTTGAAGGAGCGGCGATCGCCGAAGGGCGCGGTGATGCGATCCTGGCGCGGCCAGGCGAAGTTGCGCTCGAACCGCAGCGGGCCGAAGTCCTGCGAGAAGGCCGCGGCGAAGGCGGCGCGATCCTCGGCCATGCGCGTCTTCACGGACTGGGGCGGCTTGATGTACTTGCCCGCCACCTGGAGCTGGCGCTCGGGGTAGCCGGGGTCCACCACGTCCAGCGTGCCCACGAGGTTCACGGCCGAGCCGTCGCGCTGGCGGGGACCCTCCACCTTCACCGCGGCCGAGCCCACGGCCTGCTCCACCGGGAGCCCGGTGAGGGCCTGCCAGGCGCCCGCGGCTTCGAAGAAGCGCAGAGTCCTTCCGGCCACGGTGCCCGAGGGCTGGCCGTCCACGCCGCGCACGGTGATGAGGATCGGATCCCCGGGCTTCGCCGTTCCGGGCTGCACGGAGAGGCTCGGCTGAGCCTCGGCCCCGAAGGCCACCAGGCCAAGGGAGAGCAGGGTGAGTGGGAGCAGGGAGGAGGGCCGGGGAAGGAAGGGCGCGAGCGGCATGGCGTGCCGGCAGTTGTACACCGGCTTGGGTGACGCGCCGACTTCCAGGACAGGCGGCTCGCCTGAGTGCTTGCTCTCCTTGACGGCCAGGCGTCATTCGAGAGCGGAATCGGCGGCTGGTGAACATCCGCCTCGTCCTCCGGGCTCCTCAGGTCGAGGAGCGAACGTCCGAGCGCCGCGCATTCTTGTGCGGTGTTCCGAGGGGCAGGGTGGCTCCCTAGCTTTTCGGACGGACTCGCTTCCACAACTTGGGGGATGTTGGATGCCTCGTTCCTATAGCTTTGATCATTTCCAGATGCCCGCCGCCGAGCCTCGCAGCCGGAGCCAGCGGCGTCAGGACAAGAAGCACCTGGCCGATTCCCGTCACTCGCTGCCCGAGGATGACGGTGGGATTCACTACGGCAAGAGCCACGCGGAGACAGAAGAGATCCTCAAGGCCAAGGCCCTGGCCATGCCTCCGCGCAAGGAGCCCGTGGCGTCTCCGCCGCCCACGGAGAAGTCCATGGCCACTCCGCGGATCAACCGCAACACCCAGCCCATCGGCGCGCTGCCGGCCATGGAGGAGCTGCCGCCTCGGGGACGCTTCCAGGATCTGTTCGACGAGGCGACGCGCCAGTTCGAGGCGATCCAGGGCGGGATCGGCGACGTGAGCAAGGCGGCGGTGAGATTGGCCTCGCTCCCGCTCGAGGTGATGCGGCTGGCCGCGCGCCGTCTGCGGCTCGTGCACAGCTGAGGGGCCCCGACACCGTGGAGCTGACGCTCGTCTCGTACAACATCCACAGTGGAATTGGCATCGACGGGCGCTTCGATCTCCACCGGGTGGGCGAGGTGCTCCGCGAGATCAACGCGGACATCATCGCCCTGCAGGAGGTGGGGGACTTCCGAGGCAAGACGTCGCGGGAGGATCAGCCCGAGCACCTGGCGGATCTGCTCGGGCTGCACATGGCCTTTGGCCCGAATGTGGTGCGCCAGGGGCGCCGCTACGGCAACGCCGTGCTCACGCGGCTGCCCATCCTCAAGTCGAAGAACTATGACTTGAGTGTGGAAAACCGCGAGCCGCGCGGCGCCCTGCGCTGCGATCTGGACCTGGGCGGAGGCCGGCAGATGCACGTCTTCTGCCTCCACCTGGGGCTGTCGCTCGGGGAGCGCCGGAGGCAGGAGGGCCTGCTGCTGTCCTCGGACATCCTCCGGGACGCGGTGCGCAAGGATCCGGTGGTGGTCTGCGGAGACTTCAACTACTGGTGGAACCGGCCGGTGCCCGCGCTGGTGCGCCGGGCCATCCACGACGCCGCGCTGGAACTGCAGTCGCCTGCGCGCACCTATCCCACCCGGCTGCCGCTGCTGCGCCTGGACCGGATCTTCGTGGATGCGGGTGTCCGCCCTCTGGCCATCCGGCCACACCGTTCCCTCCTGTCCACGGTTGCCTCGGATCACCTGCCGCTGGTGATGCGCTTCGAGGCCCCCGTGGGCAGCGAGGCCCTGGTGGCCTCGGCACCCGTGCAGCTCATCGGGTAGCGTTGTGGGGCCGGAGGCGTTCAATGGCCGACGCTTCGCGCCACCGGACACAAGAAGCACGCGACGGGTTGTCGCGGCGGGGACGGATGCCTAGGTTGGCTCCGCCTGTAGGACGCCAGCAGCGCCGGCCGGAGAGTGGATGAACTTGGGGACGGAACAGACTGATCGCGGTATCGCCGCGCTCGTCGGGCGGATGGCGGACAGCTTCAGCCGTCTGGTGTCTCAGCACATCACCCTGGCTCGCCTCGAGTTGGCCGAGGATGCCAAGGCCATGGGCCTGGACGTGGCGCGCATCGTCGCGTTCGTGCCCTTCCTGCTGGTGGGCTACCTCTTCCTGTGCGGAGCGCTCTCGGTCGTGCTCGCCACGTGGATGGGCTACGCCGGAGGGCTGGCGGTGGTGGGCGGCATCAACGTGGTGGGCGGGGGGCTCGGCATCTGGCTCGCCGTGTCCCGTATGCAGGGCCGCCAGGTGATGGATGACAGCAGCCAGGAACTTTCTCGCAGCATGGCGGTGCTCACCACGGTGAACGCGCCGGCCGTGCCTCCGCAGCCCCGGAACGTGCTCAAGGAGCCACCGAATGCCCAGTAACGGACAGCCCAAGGCCGAGCCTCGCAGCCCCGCTGCCCTGCGCGCCGAGATCGAACGCACCCGAGCGGAGCTGGCCACGTCGGTCAGCGCCCTGCGCGAGGAGGTGGCTCAGGCCGCTGATTGGCGCTCCTGGGTGGCGAAGCGCCCTCTGGTGTGCGTGGGAGCGGCGTTCATGGTCGGCTACTGGCTGGGCTCGCGCCGCTGACGCACCTTTTACCTACACCCGTATTTCCAACCGATAAGGAGATGGCCTCGATGGAGATGAATCCTCAGCAGATCCAGGACCGCGCGCGGGAGATCCAGGAGCGTATCGTGCCGCAGATCGAGGAGGCGCGGCGCAACCTGGTGGACGTGAACACCCGCGTGGTGAGCTTCATCCGCGCCAACCCGGGCACGTGCCTGCTGGGCGCGGTGGCCGTGGGCTTCCTCATCGGCAAGATCGCCTCGCGCCGCTGAGCCTTCCCGTTCCTTGTCGCTTCGAGAGAACACCATGACGACTTTTCAGAACACCCAGAACAACGGCAGCGCGGGCAGCAGCGAGAACCAAGGGTTCGGGCAGCGCGTGGATCAGATCGGCTCGGAGGCTCAGGAGCTGTGGAGCAACGCGCGCAGCGCGGTGTCGGATCTGGGCGCCACGTTGGACATCAAGGGCCGCGTGGATCGCAACCCGTACGGGATGGTGGCTGCGGCGCTCGGCGTGGGGTACGTGCTGGGGGGCGGGCTGTTCACGCCGCTGACGGGGCGGATCCTGAAGCTGGGCGCGCGGCTGGCGATGCTGCCCTTCGTCAAGGACGAACTGCTCGGCATGGCCGAGGCGGCGCTGCAGGGTTATCAGGCGGGTCAGTCCAGTGTGGGCGGTGGGGCCAACGCCGGGGGCGCGTCCAACATCGGTGGCGCGGGCACTGGCACGTCGCCTCGGCCGGGCGGCTCTGGCAACATCAGCTGATCCGCGCTTCGTGCGCCTCACCTTCACCTCAACCTGGGGAGTTCCCGCATGTTCGGAATCAATGACCTGAAGAAGCTGGACAAGGATGAGCTGCTCAACCTGATCGGGCTGGAGACTCGGAAGGAGACGACCGACTACCTGCTGCCCGCGCTGGGTGCGTTCACCGTGGGCGTGCTGCTAGGCGTGGGCGTGGGCCTGATGCTGGCGCCCAAGCCGGGCAACGAGCTGCGCAGCGATCTGCGCAACCGGTTCCAGAGCGGCCAGGACGCGCTCACGGGCGCCGGGGCCACGCGCGCGGAGACGGTGACGCGCGGCGTGTAGCAGGAGCTTCGAGGCGGATGCCTCTCTTCGGGCCTCGCTGGGCGCGCCACCCGCGCCTGGTGGAGGCCCGTTGTGTTGCGGGTGAGAGGTGGCTCAGGGAGGCGGGGAGGGGAGTTGGGGGAGTCGGGTGGGCTTGCGGTGGTGGGGGTGATCGTAGAAGCAGTCGGATCCCAGGTGGGCGATGAGCTGTTGCTCCTGGGAGAGGGCTTCGGGCGTGCCGGCCTGGGTGGGCAGCTCGTAGGGCTGGACGAGGATGACTCCGTCTCCGAGGTCCTGCTTTAACTCCGCAGGGAGGGTGTCGAGGCGCTCTCCGAACAGGTGCACGAAGGGGGGGCCGAAGAAGTTGCGCCAGAAGAGGCCCGCGAGGCCCTCGCTGGGGTCGCGTACAGTGAACGTGAGCGCTTCTCCCAGCCCATCTGGATGGGGGACCCACCGGCTCTGCTTGCTCTCGAAATCATCGGCGGGACCTGCCGCTGCCATGGGGGCCTGCATCAACCTCATCAGTTCAGCGACCTGTTTTGAATGAGCGGCCCGCCATCCTGGCGAGGCAGCAGTCCGCATGGAGGTCATCCAACTGATGTTCCCTGCATGAGGGTGATCTCCAGGTCTGGTCACGGTGATGCGAAGAAAGTCGCGGTCCGTGCGCGCAGCGATGGTGATGGAAGCGAGCCTCTCATAAAGCGCAAGCAGTGCCGCGTAGTCGATGCGTCCAGGAACGAGCCGTTCATCCAGTTTCGCCAGGCCATAGCGCTCTGGGCGAAACCACCGGTATTGCTCGAAGATCAGCTCGAGCACCGTGTGCAGGGTCGGCCTTGGAGCAACACCCGGAGGCAGACTGATGACAGTCGTCAAGTACTTCATGGGAAGGTTCACTCAGAGCGGGTAGGCGCGCACGGTGGCTCTACCAAGTTTCGCGAGATCTTGCAGGACGGCCTTCAGGGGCTGGGTCAGGCGGGAGGGGCCCTCCGGGTGCTTCGCGGAGCGCACCCACAACTCGATATGGCCGCCATACTGCAACACGTACTGGAGCATCGCCTCCAGGTTGCCGCCCAGAGACAGATCCTTGCGCGCCTTCGCCTCGACGAAGAGGTAGGGCTGGCCCCAGACCAGTTCTCCTGGCGTAGTGCTGCCCACGACCGCGTCCGGGATGAAGCCACGTGCTTCACTACCGGGCGGAGGCATCATCAGCGCACGGTTTTTCTCGTACCCGCGTGTGGACAGGATGCTGCGTTCGAATTCGCCTCCTGCGCCCTTGTTCTTGAGGATCAGCTCGTACTTCTTGCGCCAGTCCTCCTCGATGGCGAAGCGGAAGCGAGGGTACTTGTCCGAGTGTCGGAACTGGTAATCCACCCAGGCGGCAGCCATGTGCTCGGCCGTGCCTGGCTCCAGGCGTACGCCCGCCTCGCCCAGCCGTGAGCCCACCAGCGGCACCTTTCCACCTCGGCGGAGCACGTCCGCCGCTTCGAGCAACGGCCGTTCCAGCCCCACCGCCACGCGTCTCAAGAAGGTGACATCCTCCTCGGCCAGGTGCCCTCCTCGCGCGACCCGCCGCATCAACACGTCGATTCGCTTGGCCTCCTCGGGGCGAAGGTGCGTGGCCACCCGTTGCAGGACACGTATCTCCTCCAGGCTGCGGCCCGTCACCAGCGCTGCGCGCTCCACCTTCTCGGCACCGCTCAGCATCTGCCCAGAGACGAAGGGCACCAGCACCGCTACCCCACACAGCAGGCGCTCGTTCGCATCCAGCTTGCGACCCGTGACGCTGTAGCCGAATACCAGCCCCGCCGAGTCCGTGAGCTCTCCGATGCCGGGCAGGAGCCCTCCAAGCAGCTCTGTCGCCAGCTCTTGAGGCGAAGGCCCCGTGTCTGGCAGGGGTGTGTAGTCCAGATGAGGCGGGGCAACCCGCCCCATCTCAATCGCCGTGGCCAGGGCACTGTGCCGGGCCAGCAGGTAGAGCGCGACTTCGCTGGGATTCCTGCGAACGAAATCCGGGTCCCGGGAGTGTGTCAGTGCCCAGTCCAGCACGGCGGCGGTGAGCGAATCCTGGGACTGGGTGCGCAGCGGGTGCTCGGTGAGCAAGTGCCGGGAATCGATCGCTCGGACTCTTTCCCGCGCTACTTCGGCCCACCGCAGTTCGCCCCAATCGAAGAACTCCTCCAGCTTCGCGTCCACCGCAGCCTGGTGCTCGGCTGCCTCGCGCTCCTGTCGCCGGCGCGCCTGCTTCACGTCGACGTACACCTCGATGGGCAGGTGCTGGCGCAGCGTGGACTCGCTCTGGTTCTGGACCCAGTTCTGCATCTCCTGGAGCACTGAGCGCTCGCGCCGCTTGTCGTCTTCTGTCTCCTGGGAGCCTGCCAGCTGCGTCCGCCTCTCGCGGATGAACTCCAGGTAGTGTGTTCGGGCATCGCTGTCCGCTGCCCACGACTCGTCCCAATCCACCCGGGGCGGTGACGAGACTCCTCTTCGCTGCTGAAGCGTGCGCGGCCCGCTCTGGAGCGAGCCTCCGCCTGCCGAGCAGCCAGTCACCAGGACACCCGCGAGCACGAGCGTCATGAAGTGGATGCATGCGCCAGGGGCCGAGGTTCCCATGGCCGCCACGGTAGGCGCGCGCCCTCCATGCGGAGAAGAACCCAGGACGTGATGCTCGGCCTTGGAGGTAGACTCGCCCCATGGCCAAGGGCAGGACCCCGAAGCAACGCCGCTCGGCGTCGGGCAGCAAGCGCAAGTCCGACCCATCCCCGTCGAAGCGGACGCCCTCCGTCAAGACCACGGGACGGCGGCGGCCCGTCCCGCCTCGGAAGGCCTCCGAGGCTCCTCCTCCCGAGCGAGCCCTGGCTCCTCTGCGCCGCGACACCCCGAAGGATCTTCCCGCCGTCGTCGCCCCGGAGAAGGGGAGCGGTGGGACGCACTCGGTCCTCGCCCGGCTCCGCAGCCTGGAGAACCTCGAGACGGCCTATGAAGCCTGGCTCGAGCTGAAGCTGGAGCACGGCAGCGCTCGGCTCCGCTTCCAGGAGGAGCGCGAACGGCTGGACCAGCAGGGAGCCTTCCTCGTGGGCGCCGTCCGCGCCGCTGGAGTGGAGCCCACTCCCGGAAGCCAGCCCGGCATCATGCCTACCGGCGCCGATTCCTTCCTCCGTGGCGCCGAAGCCCGGCTCTCGCAGGCCCGTGAGGAACTCGCACGCAAGGAGGCGGACTCAGAGGCCTTCTACCAACAGGCCTTCGCCGAGATCCGCTCCACCCTCACCGATCGTATCCGACGCTACCTCGAAGGCTCTCGCCCGAGCCTGCAACTGCTCCTGCGCAAGGTGGGCGCCACGCGCTCCATCCTCCACATCTCCCGCGTCGGCCAGGACGAGTCCCTGCTGCTCTGCTTCCTGTTCACCGGACGCATTCCCTCCCGCTACGGCTTCCTCTTCGACGACTCAACCGACGACGTGTCGTTGCCTCCCGCGCCGCTCTACCCCGATGAGGGCGTGGAGCCCCGAGACACACGTCCCACCGCCGCGGCCCTCGAGGCGCGGATCCGAGCTCCCGGAGAGGTGCTCCCGCTCAAGGGCTTCCTCCCCATCTTCATGCCGCGCCCGGCAGGGGGCGAAGACTTCTTCCGCCTGCTCCAGCGCGGGCCTGTGATGGAAGTGGAAGTGGCCGACGGCGCCGAGTTCCGCAACATCCTCTCTCGAGAGGAGGCGGAGCGCTTCGCCGGCCACCTCCTGCGTCTCAAGCTCGAAGGGAAGCTCGAGCTCGAGATCGAGGCGGGCTGAGCCACACCGTCAGTACGTGCGCACCACGCCCACGTCCGCCGTGCCCGCCAGCAGCGCACTGCCCAGGAAGAGGTTGTCCGACTCCGGGCCGCCCAGCCGCACCGCCTGGAAGATCACCAGGTACGTCTGATTCGGCATCGGGAAGGCCGTGCCGGGGATGACGACGTGCTTCTCCCGCCACTCGGTCGGCACGGCGACGAGCTTCAGGAAGTCGAGCGGGGCCTTCGGCGCGTTGGTGTAGGTGGGCTGGCCCTGCTGGCCGCTGTCGCTCACCGGCACCACCGTGACGAATCCCAGCGTCCGGTCCTGTCCTTGCGGAACATCCCCACGATCAAACGAGAACTCCGTGTTGGCGGCCTTCCGCACCACCAGCCCATTCGGGTGGAGCGCTGGAATGCTCTCCTGCGCGGGCGCATCCTTCACCTGACCCACGTAGTGCTCCCCCTGGTGGTCGGCGATGAACTCGTAGGTCGCGCCATCCTGGTACTTCAGCGTGGAGTCGCTGTTGTTGGAGCGGCTGTAGGAGCCCGAGCCATCGGCCGAGAGGTTCACCTTCTGCGTGCCGTTGACCTGCAACGTCACCGTGGCGCCCGTGAGGCCCTCGGGGGTGGAGTTCTCTCCCTTGCGCGTGCCCAGGAAGACGAGCGCCGCCGTCTGGCCCGGGATGACGATGGAGGACTGGCCACCGTCCGTCTGGACGCCACCGTCCAGCCCCGCGACGGCTTCCGGAGAGAAGGATACGTCCGGGGTGGAGAGCATGGTGCCCACCATCACGGTTTCGGCGGAGATCTGGTTGACGGTCTTTCCTATATCGCACGCCAGGGGGACGAGGAGGCAGACGGAAGCAGCGGAAAACAGCAGGAGGCGTTTCATCGGAATCGAATCCTTCCCGGTGGGGGACCGGCCCTGTTCGCGAGCATATCAGTCCCCAGGCAGGACGCGCCCGGGCACGCTATCCTCGCGCCCCCGTGCAGAACCGCTCCGTCCAGTCCTCCGGCCGTCGTTTCTTCAAGCGGCTGGGCATTGCCCTCCTCCTGTCGGCCGTCTTTGGCGGCCTGCTGGGAGGGCTCGTGTCCGTGCGGGTACCTCGCACGCAGTTGGAGAGCGAGGGCGCACCCCAGACGGTATTGGCCAACCTGGTCGAGCTGCTCGACCGTCCGGAGCGCATCGCCTATGACGCCCGGGTGCGTGCCCTGGGCGAGTCGCTCCAGCGCCAGCGCAAGGAGTCCAAGCCCCAGGAGCAGGTCGTCATCGTCACGGTCGATGACGACACCCTGATCAGCGCGCGCCAGAGCGAGCACCCCGGGCTTGCCTCCTACCCGTGGCCTCGGGAGCTGGTTGGCGGGATGACGCGCCGGCTTGTCGAGGAGGGTGCTTCCGTCGTCCTGCTCGACATGCTCTTCCCCGAGCTGAGCCCGCGCGGGTGTGTCGCCCCACAGCTCGGTCCCGAGACGGAGTCCGATGACAGCACCTTCCGCCGCCTGCTGAACGAGGCTCCTGGCCGCTCCGCCCTTGCCTTCTCGTGGAGCGTGCCCCGCGCCACCCCTCCCGCGTTCCAGCTCTGGCCCTACCGCGTGCGGGTGGGCTCCTACGGCGATCAAGGTCAGGCGCGCTCGAAGGCCCAGGCGGTGCTCGCGTCGCAGCGGCCCGCATTCTTCATCCCCTTGGAGGACAAGGTGGAGGTGTGGGCTGGCGTAGAGGACGAGCGCGAGGGACTGAGCCTCGCCTCGCGCTTCGGCGCCAGCCTTCCGCCGCTGGTGCGCGAGCGCCGCAGCTCGGACGATGCCTCGCGCTTCACGGCGTTGGATCTCTTCGTCTCCCTGGCCGAGGTGGAGGTGGAGGGGCTCGATGCCTCCAAGCTGCTGCAGGTTCGCACGCTGCAACACCCCGTGGTGCAGTTGCTGGGCCAGCAGAGCCTCTACGGCGCGGTGACGGGCTTCCCGGACGCCGATGGCACTGTGCGCGGCATGCTCCACCTGGTCAGCTACGCCCCACGGGAGGGCGAACACCACGTGCTGCCTTCGCTCCCGTTGGCCGCCGCGATGAAGCTGGCCGGGACCCGGAAGCTCCGCTACGCCGATGGCTACCTCCACGTGGGAGATGCGTACGCCATCCCCATGGACGAGACGGGCTACAGCCTGATGCGCTGGGACACGGAGGACGCGGGGCGGACGGCGGGGGCCTCGGTGTTTCGTTCCATCCGTGCGTGGAACATCCTGCTCAACCTCTTCGATGTGAGCGAGGGGCGGCCCGCGCGCTCGGCGCACGATCTCGAGAAGCGCGCGGTGATCCTCACCAACACCTCCACGTACGCCACGGACTACAAGGCCACGCCCGTGGGCAAGGTGACGCCCGGAGGCTCCGTGCTCGCGCAGTCGCTGGAGAACATCCTCCAGTCCCAGGGCATCCGCCGTGCGCCGCCTCGGATGGATCTGCAGGCAACCCTGGGGATGGCCTTCGCCGGAGCCGCCATCGCCTTCTTCTTCAGCCGCAGCTTCCGCTCGGGCTTCGGCGCGGTGATCTACTTCTCCAGCGCCGTGGGGCTCGGGGTGGGCTACTTCCTGGTGGCGCGCTACGTCTTCATCGAGAAGCAGCTCTGGATCGCCGTGGCGGGCCCGCTGCTGGCCATGGTGGCCACGTTCGGCTTCACCACGCTCTACACCGTGCGCACGGAGGACGAGATCCGTGACTTCGTGAACCACGCGCTCGGGCGCTACGTGAGCCCCGAGGTGGCGCGGCTGGTGACGCGCGATCTCACCCTGCTGGTGCACCCCGAGCGCCGGCAGATGACGATGTTCTTCTCCGACATCGAGGGCTTCACCCGGCTCTCGGAGCAGATGGAGCCGGAGCGCCTGGTGCAGTTCCTCAACGAGTACCTCACGGAGATGACCATGGCCGTGCGGTCCTCGGGCGGCCAGGTGGACAAGTATATTGGCGACACGGTGATGGCCTTCTGGGGAGCGCCCGTGCGCACGGATCGTCACGCGCATCTGGCCTGCGAGGCCGCGTTGAAGATGCGCGCGGTGCTCCTGGAGCGCCAGCCTGTCTGGGAGAAGAAGTACGGCTACCGCATCCAGTTCCGCGCCGGCATCAACAGCGGCGAAGTGGTGGTGGGAGACATGGGCACGGAGCTCAAGTCCAACTACACCGTCTTCGGGGATGCGGTGGGCGTGGCCTCGTGGCTGGAGGGCTGCAACAAGTTCTACGGCACGTTGGTGCTGGTGGGAGAGAACACGGCCCAGCTCGCGCGGGATGCCTACGTCTTCCGCGAGGTGGATCGCGTGCTGGTGAGGGGCAAGTCCGTTCCCATCCGCCTCCACGAACTGCTGGGCCGCCACGGAGAGATCTCCCCGAAGGTGCAGGAACTGCTCGGAGTGTACGATCAGGCACAGACGGCCTATCACCAGCGCCGCTTCGATGAGGCGCTCGCCTTGTTCGAGCGCTGCGCCTCGGAGTATCAGGATTCGGTCGCAGGCGTGTTCGCGGGACGGTGCCGCCGCTTCCTGGTCACCGCCCCGGCGGAGGACTGGGATGGCGTCTACGAAGTCGGCGAGAAGTGATCAGCGCCCACGCCGGCGTGCGGCGGGCGTCGTGCTCGTGGGGCTGCTCGCGTCCTGTCAGGCCACGGACAAGCCCGCTTTCGTCGCCCGGGCCGAGGAGAGCCTCGAGACCCATCGGCGTCGCATCAACCGCCGGCTCACGGAGCGCACGGAGCGGCTCGGCTCCTTGTCGGCGGCGCTCACCGGTTGCAGCCTGGAGCGGAGGACGGCCTACGAGCTGGATCCGGAGCAGGAGGATGCGCTGGGCAGCGCGGTGCTCTCGCGTCAGCTCGCCTCGCTGGGGGTGGAGCCTCTGCCGCCGACGGACCCGGTGGCCCGCTACGTGGACCAGGTGGGGCAGTACCTGGCGCTGGTGGCCGAGTCCGTGGGCAACGCCAACGGGCCGGATCGGGCGAAGCGGCCCGAGCGGCTCCTGGACAACCGTTCGTGGCCGCTGGTGGGCTACCGCTTCGTGGTGGTGCCTTCGGAGGAGCCTCGGGCCGTCGGGAATCCAGGCGGCAAGGTGATGATCTCCACGGGCTTCCTGCGCTCGCTCGAGAGCGAGGAGGAACTGGCGGCGGTCCTGGCGCACGAGGTGGCGCACGTGCAGAGGGGCCATGGTGTGGAGGTGCTCAAGGCCTTCATGTGCCACCACAAGCTCAGCGTCTCCAGTCCGGGTTCCAGGTCTCTTGAAATCGAGGCCCAGCAAGCGGCGAACCTCTATCGAGACGGTTTCCCCGAGGACTTCGAGCTGGAGGCGGACCGCATCAGCATCCGGATCCTGCTGGCGGCGGGCTATGACGGGCGGGCGTTCACCGGGCTGTTGCGGCGCATGGCCCAGGAGGCTCCGGCGAAGCACGCCTGGCTCCGCATGCACCCCGCTGTGCCGGAGCGCCTGGAGACGATCGGTGAGCGGCTCAAGGCCCTCGGCCCGGCGCAGTCCTGGCCCTCGGCGGAAGCGATAGCCCCGCGGACGAAGCGCTTCCTGGAGGCCATTCTGCCCCTCGAGGTCGCCTCGGGAGCGCAGACACCCCCCTGAGCCGGGCGACGTGGCGCAACCTGTCTGCTTGGTGGACAGGTTCGCGGAACACGTCCGAGGCAGGGGGACCCGAGACGCAGGCCGCCGCTACTCCTGCTCGTCCGGATCGCCGAAGTACTCGCGCACGGGCTGGTCCTGGACGATGTGCTCGGCCACCACCCGGCGCATCTTCTCGGGCGTCATCCGCGAGTAGTAGACCTCTCCCGGCCAGCCCATGAGCTGATAGTCCTCGGGAGAGAGTGGATCGCGCTTGCGCCCAGTGTCCTCGCGGATCACCACGTTCGGACCCATGTGGCAGAAGCCGTAGCAGCCGCCCCGGTATGCCTCGCAGCGAGGCCCGACTGCGCGCTGGGCCAGCTCTTCCTTCGCCGCCGCGAACACCGCATCGGACCCGTTGCCCTTGCAGTCCATGCCCTTGCACACCGAGAGGCGGTAGCGCTTCATCGAAGCCTCAACCTACGGGACTTCCCCCATACGGGGAAGGTGCGCTCCCGTGGGAGTCCGGCTTTCTCACTGGCTGAGAGGGCATCCGAGCACCCCTGAAACGCCACCGGCCCGCCAACTCCACCCAAGCTCGGGGGAGGGCGGGCCGGAGTGCGGCGCGCAGGGTGCTTACTTGGTGGCGTGCGGCTTGGTGGACTGGCCGGGGGCCAGCTTCTTGGGCTCGTGCCCGTGGCCCACCGAGTGCGGCGTCTTGAGCTGCACCAGGCCCTCGCCAATGCGCGTATGGGCCTCCTTGTGCGCGTGGTGCGGCTCCTCGGAGCCCTCGCGCTTGTTCCACGGATCCGAGGGGTGAGACACCGCCGGTCCCTTCAGCAGCTTGGGGATGTCGTACACGAAGCCCTGCCGGTTGTACTCGGGCTTGGTGTGCTCGTAGGTGTCCATGCGGATGGCGTCCTTGGGGCACGCATCCACGCACAGGCCGCAGACGATGCACCGCAGCTCGTCGATGACGAACTGGGTCGGGTACTTCTCGATGACGCGGGACTCGCCGTCCGCGGACTCGGACTCGTACTCGCCCGCCTCGATGTAGATGCACTGCGCGGGGCAGATCGTCGCGCACATGTAGCAGGCCACGCAGCGCGGCTTGCCGTCATCGCGGGGAACCAGGCGGTGCAGCCCGCGGTAGCCCGGAGGGTAGGGGATCTTCTCCTCGGGGTACTCGACGGTGGTGATGAGGCTGGTGCCCTTGCGGTCCACCACCTGGGTGTTGGGGTCCCGCGTTCCGAAGAGGTTCCGGAAGAAGTGGCGCGCGGTGATGCCCAACCCCTTGAGCAGCTCGGGGAGGTAGGCCCGCTCGCGGACGTCCGTGCGGGGATCTTGGGTCGCCTTGTAGGCCATGACTGTCCTTGTCTCGCTTCCTCGAAAGCCTAATGCGTGGAGCCCGTGTGCGCACCCGCGTGCGCCGGAGCGTGTCCGCCCGCATGCGCCGCGGCGTGTCCGTGCGGCAGCGCGTGTCCGTGCGCGGCCCCGTGGGCATCATGTCCATGTCCCAGAGCACCGTGGCCATCTCCGTGGCCGTGCGACTCTTCTCCGCTCGTCTTGCTCGAGAGCGTGAGGGCGATCAGGACGCCAATCTCCAGGATGCCGAAGAGCGCCAGCGAGCGCAGCGTCGGATCCCACAGCACCAGAGCGCCGCTGACGAAGACGTTGATCAGGCCCACCGGCAGCAGCATCTTCCAGCCCAGCGTCTGGATCTGATCGTAGCGGAAGCGCGGGAACGTCCAGCGGATGAGCAGCTGGATGAAGCAGAGCACCAGGACCTTGATCCAGAAGAAGGTGCCCAGCAGCGTGGCGTACAGCAGCGGGTAGTCCTTGAGGTGGCTGGCCACCCACTCGCCGCCGAAGGGCAGGTGGTAGCCGCCGAAGAACAGGGCCGCGGTGACGCCGGAGAGCACCACCACCTCCACGAACTCGGAGATCATGAACAGGCCGAACTGCATGCCCGAGTACTCCACGAAGTAGCCGATGATCTCGGACTCACCTTCGGGCACGTCGAACGGGGCGCGCTTGGTCTCCGCGAAGGCCGCGGCGAAGAAGCCGATGAAGCCCACTGGCTGCAGGATGATGCCCCAGGCGGGCAGGCCGAAGTCGAAGCCCTGGCCCGCGGCGCCGCCCGTGAGCTGCCACAGGTAGCGCGCCTGGCCGGACGCCTCGCCGCCCGTCTCCGCCGCGAGCTGGCCGACGATGGCCGGCAGCTGCACCGAGGAGAACGCCAGCATGATGCCCACCAGCGACAGGCCCAGCGCCACCTCGTACGAGATCATCTGCGAGGAGGCACGTACGCCGCCCAGCAGGGCGAACTTGTTGTTGGAGGCCCAGCCCGCCAGCGCCGTGCCGTACACCGCCAGCGAGGCGATGCCGAACAGGAAGAGCAGGCCGAAGTCCGGCGTGCCCACCACCATGTCCACCTCGGCGTCCCAGAGGCGGACGCTCGGGCCCGCAGGGACGATGGCGAACAGCGCGAACACCGGCGCGAAGGCCAGCATGGGGCCCAGGTTGAAGAGGAACCGGTTGGCGTTCTCCGGGTGGAACGCCTCCTTGGTCAGCATCTTCACCGAGTCCGCGATCACGAAGGGCAGGCCCGCCAGCGGCCGATCCTTCAAGCCCGGCAGGCCGAAGCGCGCGCGATTCGGGCCGATGCGATCCTGCATCAGCGCGCTCCACTTGCGCTCGGCCAGCGTGAGCAGCGTGGCGATGATCATCACGAAGACGAGCATCAGGAAGAGGATGTTCGTCAGCCGGCTGGCACCGGCGAACCCGTGCTTCTCCACCAGCGCGCCCAGGGCGTAGGACGCGGCGACCACGGCGGCGATCAGGCCGATGATGAAGCCGGTGGCGAAGAGGACTGTCAGAACGCGCTTCATTTAGATTCCTCGCACGCGGGGAGTACCGAACTCGCGGTAGCCCGGGGGACGGCCGTCAGCGCCAGTAGGCAGCGGGTTGATGCCCGGCTTCTCGCGGTCCGGCGGGGAAGACTGCTCCCAGTTGAACGTGGAGAGCTCGACCACCTGCGAGGCCAGCTCCCGGAACACCTCGCGCGCGGAGTTCCACGCCGCGCCGCCCAGCGCCTTGCTGATCTCGGACACCCAGCGCCAGTGCGGCACCGCGTCTCCCTTGGCGGGGTACGCCTTGCGGAAGCGCTGGATGACGCCCTCGAACTGCACGAAGGAGCCTTCGTCCTCGATGTGGGCCGCGGCCGGCAGCAGCACCGTGGCCTGCGCGGTGACGGGCGACTCGTTGGCCGCCTGCGCCACGAACACCTCGGCCTTGGCCACCGCCTGGGCGAAGGCCTCCGCGTCACCCGGCACCTCGGTGCCGATGGCGTACAGCGCCTTCACCTTGCCCGAGTGCAGCGCCGGAGCCAGCTCCTCGAAGGACTTGAGCGTGAGCCCCAGCCCCTTGGCGATGAACTCCAGGCCCTTGCGGTTGGGGTTCTTGTCGGCCGTCATCAGGAAGTGGTCCGCGGCGCCCGGAGCCCGGCCGCCCACGTACACTTCCTTGATGCCGAGGGTGCCCTTGGCGAACGACAGGCCCGCCAGCAGGTCCTCGTTCGAGGCCACCGGAGAGGCCAGCACCGCCAACTGCGCGCTGCCCGCCAGCGGCTGGAGCGCCTGGGCCGCGGCCTTGACGGCCTCGGCGCGGGTGATCTCCGGACGGGCGGCGTTGGCGGCCTGGGTGGCGCGGCGGCCCACCGAGGCGCTCAGCACGCGGTTCAGGTTCAGGTTCTTGTACGAGAGCCGGCCCTGATCGCACATCCAGCTCTTGTTGATCTGCTCGTTCTCGCGCGGGCGGAAGCGGTAGGTGTCCTGGGACATCCAGTCCGCGTAGATGTTGCAGCCGCGCGAGCAGCCGGTGCACACGGACGGGGTGGCGGACAGGAACCACGCGCGGGCGCGGAAGCGGAAGTCCCGGCTGAGCAGCGCGCCCACCGGGCAGACGTCCACGGTGTTGAGCGAGTAGTTGCTGTTGAGCTCGTTGCCCGGGAAGACGTCGATGCGCTCATGACTGCCGCGGCCGAACACGCCCAGCTGCGGCTCCTTGGGGATCTCGTTCATGAAGCGCACGCAGCGGGTGCAGATGATGCAGCGCTCCTGATCCAGCACGACGTTGGGGCCCAGCACCTTGCGCTTGTGCTTCAGCGCCTTGCCGCCCTCCAGCCGCGAGGGCCGGTAGTCGTACTTCATGTAGTAGTCCTGCAGCTTGCACTCACCGGCCTGGTCGCAGATGGAGCAGTCCACCGGGTGGTTGAGCAGCAGGAACTCCATCACCGCGCGCTGCTGCTCCTTCACCTTGGGCGTGGTCGTCTTGACGGCCTGGCCCTCGGCCAGCGGCGTCTGGCACGCCGGCACCAGCTTCGGAGCGTTGGAGGCCTCGATGAGGCAGATGCGGCAGTTGGCCGCGATCGAGAGGCGCGGGTGGTAGCAGTAGAAGGGGATCTCCACGCCGACGGACTTCGCCGCCTCGATCATGTTCGTCCCCGGCTTGGCGACGACCTCGTGGCCGTCGATGGTGCAGGTGACGAAGCCCGGGTTCTTGGGCGGAGGAGGCTTGGGCGGGCCACCGGCGGGAGCCGGAGGCTTGGGCGGCGTGGTGCTGCTGTGGGCCGCGGGCGGGTTGTCCGCCTTGGCCGCCGCGGGCGGGTTGGAGGGCTCCGGACCGATCTTCGCCGCCGGCGTGTCGGTGGGCGCGCCCTTCGGGGGCGGCTGCGCGTCACCAGTAGGCTTCTTGGTGTCGTTCTCGCTCACTGCTCGACCTCGCCGCCGATCATGTTGATCATGTCAAAGGTGGGAATGAGGTCCGCCAGCATCTTCCCCTCGATGATGTGGGGGATGGCGGAGAGGATGGGGAAGCCCGGCGCGCGGACGTGGCACTTGTACGGCCGGCCGCGCCCATCGCTCACCAGGTACCAGCCCAGCTCGCCGTTGGAGGCCTCGGTGCAGTCATAGACTTCACCCGGCGGCACCGGGATGCCCTCCATCACCAGCTTGAAGTGCGACATGACACCTTCGATGGTGCCGTACACCTCGGGCTTGGGCGGCAGGGCGATGCGCCAGTCGTCCACGATGATGGGGCCCGTGGGAATCTTCTCGAGCGCCTGGCGGATGATGCGGTCGGACTGCTTCAGCTCCTCGAGCCGCATGATGTAGCGATCGTAGTTGTCGCCGTGCTCGCCCACCGGCACGTCGAAGTCCAGCTGATTGTAGACCCAGTAGGGCTTGGCCTTGCGGAGATCGTAGTCGATGCCGGCGGCGCGCAGGCACGGGCCGGTGAAGCCGAAGTCCAGCGCGTCCTCGGCGGAGAGGACGCCGGTGCCCTTCATGCGGTCCACGAAGATGCGGTTCTTCATCAGCAGCCCCTCGACCTCCACGAGGAGCTCCTTGATCTTGTCCAGCGACTTGATCGTCTTGGCGATCCAGCCCTCGGGCAGGTCGCGGTTGAGCCCGCCCACGCGGCCGTAGCTGGTGGTGAGGCGCGCGCCCGTCAGCTCCGTCACCCGGTCCATGATGAGCTCACGGCCCTCGATGGAGTAGAGGAACGGGGCGAAGCCGCCCAGTTCCAGCGCGGTGGCGCCCACGCACGTGAGGTGATCGTGCATGCGGTGCAGCTCGGAGCCGATGACGCGGATGAACTTGGCGCGCTCGGGGATCTCCAGGCCGATGAGCTTCTCCACGGCGTTGAGGAACCCGAAGTTGTTCATCATCGCCGAGTTGTAGTTGAGCCGGTCCGTGTACGGCAGACACTGCGTCCACGTGACGTTCTCGCAGCTCTTCTGGAAGCCTCGGTGGAGGAAGCCGATCTCGGGATCCGCCTTGACGATCGTCTCGCCCTCCAGCTCCACCTTCATGCGCACGGTGCCGTGCATGGCGGGGTGGGAGGGGCCCATGTTGATGTACATCCGCTTGGTCTGGAGGTGCGCCTCCAGCTCCGACTCATGGGCGTACGCGTCGGTGTCCGGGTTGGGCGCTGCGGGCTGGGGATACTTGGAGGGGTCCGACATGAAGTCCTCTTCAGGAGAGACCGCTGGTGCCAGGGCCGCGGAAGATGTCCTTGATGGGGCGCTCGGGGATCAGCGGCTGCCGGTCCCTCATGGCGTAGTCCTTGCGCAGCGGATAGCCCTGGAACTCCTCGTACATGAGGATGCGGCGCAGATCCGGATGGCCTACGAACTTGATGCCGTAGAAGTCGTAGGTGAGGCGCTCCCACCAGTTGGCGCCCTTGAAGAGAGGCACCAGCGTGGGCACCTCGGGAGTCGTCTCGGTGACGCGCACCTTGAGGCGCACGTGCTCCTTCCGGGTGAGCGAGTAGAGGAAGTAGACGATCTCGAAGCGGGGATCGTTCTCGGCCAGGTGCAGCCGGTCCACCGCATCGATGGAGACGAAGAGCTTGAAGTTCAGCTCGGGATCGTTCTTCAGGTACGCCACCACCTTCGGCAGGTGCTGGGCATGAATCACGGACCAGGCGCCGCCAGCCCGGTCGACATAGCGCTCCGCGACCGCCTCCGGGAGGTGGGCGGAGACCCTGTCCAACGCGAATGTGCTCAAGGATGCCTCAATGGCAGGGGAATCCGCGGCGTTATAGGGAGGAGGGCCCGGGGCGTCAACGTAAAACCCCCAACCATGTAGGGCACTTACGTGCTCTAGAAGCGCAACCCCCCGAGCCCGCCTAGAGGGTGAGCGCCAGGGTGGCGGTGAAGCCGTCCTCGTGCTCGTGGATCTCCAGCCCGTGGCAGGTGGCGGACTTCACCGGCCATTCGAGCGAGGGGGGCCGGAAGCCGCGGATGCGGGCGTGGAGCCTGCTCTCGGTGAGCTCGTCCACGAGGAAGTACGCGTAGACCTTGCCGCCCTGCTCCCAGCGTGCGAGCAGCGCGTTGAGCCAGTCCACCAGCAGCGTCTTGGTGTCCGCGGCTTCCAGGGTGAGGTGCTCCTCCTCGCCGTCGAGCGGCACATCCCACGGCGCCTGGCCGAGCAGGACTTCCGCCAGGGCGTACCCTGCCTCCTCGAAGAGTTCGGGCAGATCCGCGCCTTCGATGGGGAGTTGGACCTCCGGGGTGGGGTGAGGGCCGACCGCCTGGGTGCTCGTCTCCATGATCACCTCCCCGGGTGGGGGATCTCCCCCCAAGGTGGACGCAGGTGTGCGCGCGAGCAATGGGGGCTCGTCCGAACGGTCGGTCTTCTCAGGCGGCAGCGGAGGTGTCGCCGGGCAGGACGGCGCCGCCGTGAGGTTCGGGGATGAAGAGCGCGATGGGCTGGCTCTTGCCGGGGACGGTGGCCGCGGGGGCCTCGCGCCAGTGGAAGCTGTCGCCCGCTTCCTCGCGCGTGACGCGGGACACGAGGACGGGGGTGCCGGCCGTCTTGGTGACGCGCTCGATGCGGCTGGCCAGGTTCACCGTGTCGCCGATGGCCGTGTACTCCAGGCGCCTGGAGGCGGAGCCGATGTTGCCCAGCACCACCGGGCCGGTGTGCACCCCGACGCCCATGCGCAGGCCGGGCTCGCCGCGGGCCTCGCGCTCGGCGTTGACGGCCTCTAACTCACGCACCATGTCCAGCGCGCACTGCACGGCGTGGCTGGCATGGGCCTCGTCCGGGATGGGGGCACCGAAGTAGACCATCAGCGCGTCGCCGATGAACTTGTCCAGCGTGCCGCCGTGGCGGAACACCACCTCCACCATGCGGCCGTAGTACTCGTTGAGGATGGCGACCACCTGCTGTGGAGGCAGGCGCTCGCTGAGCGAGGTGAAGTCGCGGATGTCCGCGAAGAGCACCGTCACCTCGCGCAGCTCTCCCACCGTCTTGGAGGTGGTGAGATCCTGCAGGCGCTCGGCCACGGCGGGGGAGAAGTAGCGGCCGAGCCGGGCTCGCTTGAGCTCCTCGCGAGTCACCGCCGTCAGCAGGGCGCGGATGCGCAGCAGCAGGTGCGAGGCTCCCGCCGCGCTCGCCGCCAGCACCACCACGGCGGTGATCTGCGCCCCGATGGAGATGCCCGCCTGTTGTTGGAGCCGGACCTCCGCGATGGCCGCCGTCGCGGTGACGACCAGCGTCACCATGCGGCGCAGCGATAGGGCCGATAGCAGCACGAGCGTCACGAGGATGCCCAGCGTGAAGCCCGCCACGCCGCCTGGAGAGGGAGACAGGGGCAGGGACAGCGTCTGGAGCCAGAAGATGGCGGGCACGTCCACCAGGGCCAGCGTCATGCCCGCCCACTGCGTGAGCCACGGGGAGCGATAGACGCCTCCCAGCGTCAGGGCGGTGAGGGCCCAGTAGGCGGCGAAGGGGGTGGCATAGACGGCCCAGTCCGCCAGCCCTTCCAGGAAGCCCAGGTAGAGCGTGACGCCGAAGATGGCGGAGACGGCCAGGAACCGAACCCAGGACAGACGCACGGCGTTGCGCACGCGCTCGGCATCGAGCGCCCGCGTGAGGCTCTCCTCCGTGTTCTGTTTCGCGAGTTCCTTCATGCGCGGGCCGCCCCCATGCTCACCGTGCAACCCGGTTGCACACTCTGGCATGGGTTGGGGGCAGGTGCACGTGAGCGGCAGCGGGGGCTGGCTTGCTCGGTCAGGCGGGGAGTTCACAGCAACGTTACCGATTGGGTAGGGCGAGGTAGGCACCGAGGCATGGCAGGGCCGAGGTTTTTCAGGTAGAGGCCCGCGCGAGGCCATGTCCGTCCAAGCCGCTCCTCGATTGCCGCGCTGGTTGCTCCTCGTTGCCCTTCTGGGTGCCGTGCTGGGGCTTGGCCTGTTCGCCTGGGAGACGGAGCACCTGCTCAGGACCGGAGTGGTGGGCGTGGGCATCGATGTGGAGGGTCCCTACGCCGCGCTGATGAATGCGATTCGCCCGTTGCTGCCGGGGCTGCTCCTTCGGATCGCGGCGGTGTACGCGGTGGCGGGCGCCGTGCTGGCGCTCGTGGCGGGAGGACTGGCTCGCGCGTGGGGACGGACGGCGGTGCGGTGGGTGGTGCCGCACTGGTTTGTGTTGCTGGCGCTGCTGGCCTGGGATCGCGCCATCGCCCGGCCCGCGCTGTTCGATGATCTTCCCGCGCTGCGGCCCGTGCTGGGCTGGCTGGTGGACCATGGGCAGCCCTGGCATCCCCGAGTGGTGGCAGGGCTCTGGTTCGGGCTCTACCTGGGGCTGGTCGTCTGGCGCGCTCGCGAGCACCGGCGCTCCGTGGGGGTGGTTGCTGGCGCCGTGGCGGCGGTGGGGCTGCTGGGGGCGTGGGTGGCTCGGCCTTCGACGGGAGGGGAGAAGCACCCTCTGGTCATTGTCATCGGCGTGGACGCGTTCCGCCCGGATCGGCTCAAAGCGCTGGGTGGGAAGGGCGAGGTGGCACCAAATCTCGATCGCTTTCTGGACGAAGGCGCCACGCTCTTCACCCGTGCCTATACGCCCATTGCCCAGACGGAGCCGGCCTGGCGCTCCCTGCTCACCGCGCGCTGGCCGCACCGCACGGGCGTGCGTTATTCGCTCACCGCCGAGTCCCGCTGGGTCGAGGTTCCCACGTTTGCCCAGCGCTTCGCGGACGCCGGCTGGAGCACCGTGTTCGCCACGGACTGCTCGCGCTTCCACTCCGAGGGGCCGGACTCGGGTTTCACCACGCGCCTGCAGCCGCCGCGCGGCGCGGTGAACTTCCTGCTCGAGAAGCTGCGCTATCGGGCCGTGGGGCTCTTCGCGGACCACCGGCTTGGCGCCGCGTGGCTGCCCGAGTTCGTCGACAATCGCGCCCTGGCCGGCATCTATGATCCGGTGGGCTATGCGGACCGGCTCGCGGCGCGGCTCGTCTCCGAGGCGAACCAGGGGCCCACGCTGTTTGCCTTCCACGCCACGGCGGCACACTTCCCGGGCGATCCCTCGTATCCGTTCTATCGGCGCTTCGTGGCGAGCACCGAGCCGCTCGATCGTCGGCTGCGCATGCACTTCTCCCCCGTGGTGCCCGGCGCCGCCGGAGACGCGGGCAGTTGGAATCGCGCGGGCGCGGAGGGGCTCTATGACGAGCTGCTCGCTCAGGCGGACTCGCAGGTGGGCCAGCTCTTCGACGCGCTGAAGCGGGCCGGGCGCTACGACGATGCGCTCATCCTCGTGCTCTCGGACCACGGCGAGAGCTTCTACGCGGATCGTCCGGATCTCGCCGGAGCGACCTCGGTGCACGGCGCGCGGCTCTCGGAGGAGGAGAACCACGTGCTGCTGGCGCTGAAGCTCCCTCGAGGGCAGAGCGCACCGGCTCGGGTGGACACGCTGGTGAGGCTCGTGGATGTGGGGCCTACGTTGCTGGAGCTGTCCCGGCTGCCCGCCCTGCCAGCCGGTGCGGATGGTGTGTCGCTGGTGCCCTTGCTGCGCGGTGAATCCTTCCAGCCCTCGCCGCTCTACGCGGAGACGGGCTTCACGCACGTGAGCCCGGAGGTGTTCGACCCTGGCCACTGGCCCGGAGCGCCTCGGAGCTTCGACACCTACCGCATCCGCCAGGATGGCGTGGTGGAGGTGGACGGCGCCGCGCACGACGCCATGGTGCGCGAGAAAGATCGAGGCGCCTTCGATGGGCAGCGGTGGCTGGTGGATCGTCCACGGTTGGACGGCTCGGTGCAGCGATCGTGCGCGGGAGACTGCGCGGAGACCGCCGTGTTGTCTTCCTGGCTGGACACGGTGCTGAGCCGCGCTCCGTGACTCGGGCTGGGGTAGGGTGCCGCCCCATGTCGACGACGAATACCCAGAGCCTCCAGGAGCGTTACGCCCCCCACAACGCCTGCTTCGGCTGTGGTCCCTCCAACCCGCAGGGCCTGCGGATCCGCAGCATGGCGGAGGGAGATCTCGTGGTGGCCGAGTGGACGCCTTCCGAGCATCACCAGGCGTTCCCCGGCGTCCTCAACGGAGGGATCATCGGGGCGCTGCTGGACTGTCACTGCAACTGGACGGCGGCCTACCACCTGATGAAGCAGAGCGGTCAGGAGTCCCCGCCGTGCACGGTGACGGCCGACTACAGCATCCAACTCAAGCGGCCCACGCCCATGGGGCTCGTGCGGTTGGAGGCGAAGCCGGTGGAGCTGAAGGAGGACCGCGCCGTCATCGAGGGCACGCTCACGGCTGGAGGCAAGGTGACAGCCCTGTGCCGAGGCACCTTCGTCGCCGTGAAGCCCGGCCACCCCGCCTATCACCGCTGGTAGCCCGCAAAACCGAAGGCCCCGGCTCCTCCTTCGGGAGGCGCTCGGGGCCCTGGGTACGGACGCAGCCGTGTCGCGCTACTTGTTCGCGATCACCGGCAGCTTGAAGCCAGCGGCCGTAGGGTTCCGCTCGGTCTTGTCGGCGATGACGTGCACCTGCCGGCCGATCTTGTCCTGCAGCAGCATCAGGCCGTCCAGCACCTGCTCGGGACGCGGCGGGCAGCCGGGGATGTACACATCCACCGGGATGATGCGGTCGATGCCCTGCAGCACCGCGTAGTTGTCGTAGAAGCCGCCGGACGAGGCGCACACGCCGAAGGCCACCACCCACTTCGGCTCCGTCATCTGCTCGTACACGCGCTTGAGGATGGGGGCCTGCTTCAGGTTGATGGTCCCCACCACCATGAGCATGTCCGCCTGCCGGGGCGAGAAGCGCGGGAACTCGGCGCCGAAGCGGGCGATGTCGTAGCGGCTGGCCGCCACGGACATGAACTCCATGCCGCAGCACGCGGTGGCGAACGGGTAGGTGAACAGCGAGTACTTGCGGGCCCAGCCCAGGCCCTTGGACACCACGCGCTGCAAGAAGCCCATGGCCTCGTCGCGGCGGGTGGCAATCACAGGAGCATTGTCGATCTCAGAAGCCATGGTTCCTCAGTGCTCCCACTCGAGAGCGCCCTTCTTCCACACGTAGATAAGGCCGACCACCAACGTCGCCGCGAAAACCACCATCTCGGTGTAGCCGAACCAGCCGAGCGCCTGGAAGTTCACCGCCCAGGGGTACAGGAACACGGCTTCCACGTCGAACACGATGAACAGCAGGGCCACCACGTAGAACTTCACCGCGAAGCGCTGCCGAGCCATGCCGCTCGACTCGGAGCCGGCCTCGAACGTCGTGGACTTGATCGCGCTGGGCCGGCGGGGGCCGAGCACGCCAGCGAGGGTGGGGATCACCAGCGCCAGGACGCCCGACAGCAGCAGCACCACGGCCAGTGGCAGATAGGGAGCGAGGGGAGTGCTCATCGGCGGCGGACCATAGGAACACCCAGCGCGCCCTGTCAAAGGGAAAGTCCACCTCTTCAGGGCGTAACCCGTTGAGATGACAGTGAAAAGCCAGGTTGCTTCCGACCCGTTGGAACCCGCCTGCTCGCCTGGGGCCCAGGAGGGACGGAGAGTGTGCGGCCGGGCGCGCACTGTGCGTTTGACGCTCCGCGGCCCTGAGGCCTACCGTCGCTCTCTCGTCTCGATCGAAGTCCGGGAGAAGAAGGCATGTGGGGTCGGCTCAGTCTACGGTGGCAGGTGGCGCTTGCGGTGCTGCTGCCCTCCATCGTCATCTCCGTCCTCGGCAGCTTGTACTTTCCGCCGCGGCAGATGGAGATCGGGGTGGAGCGGTTGAAGGAGCGGGCCCGGGCCGTGGGACTGCTCGCCCAGGAGCGGACCTCGGAGATTCTCGCGGGGCCCGAGGTGGAGCGCGCCCAGCGTTTCCAGCACCTCTTCGCACAGGTCGAGAAGGGCGGGAGCGTGGCGGTCCAGGCCGTGCTCGAGCCCGATGGCAGCATGCTCGTCAGCAAGGGCGGCTCGCTGCCTCAGGGGCTGAACTCTCTGCGGGCCACCGAGAGCTGCGCGGATGCGCGCCTCCAGGGGTTGCTGGTGGTGCGCTGCGCGCTGCCCGACGGACGTAGCTACGTGCTGGGCCTGGAGGCCTCCATCGTGGACAAGGAGGTCCATGCCTTCATGACGCCGGGGGCGGTCGTCTTCATGGGCGCCGCGCTGGTGGGCCTGGTGCTCGCTTTCTTCATCGGCCGGGCCATCACCGAGCCCGTGTCGCGCATGACGCGGGCGGCTCAGGACGTGGCCCGAGGGGACGTGTCCCGGAGCCAGCTGGACGTCACCCAGGCAGCGGGCGAGGTGAAGCTGATGGCGCAGTCCTTCAGCGAGATGCTGGGCACGTTGCGCGGCACGGTGGCGGAGTTGGTGTCGCGCACCGAGCAGCTCTCCAGCGCCTCGCGAGGGCTCACGGGCGCCAGCGCGGATCAGGAGCACGTGATCAGCCAGCAGGCCGCGTACGCACAGCAGATCGCCGCGACCTTCGAGGAGCTGAGCCGCACCGCCGAGCAGATTTCCAGCTCCACCGAGGTGGTGGAGTCCTCCGCGCGCCGCACGCACGAGGCGGTGGCCGAGGCCATGGCCGTGGTGGCGCAGGTGGTGGCCGGCATCAATGACATCCGGATCGAGTCCAAGGGCGTGGCGGACGCCATCGTCGGGCTGAACCAGGATCTGCAGCAGGTGTCGAAGATCGCCCAGGTGATCAACCAGGTGGCGGAGCGCTCGGACCTGCTGGCGCTCAACGCGGCGCTCGAGGGCACCAAGGCGGGCGAGGTGGGCCGGGGCTTCTCGCTGGTGGCCGCGGAGATGCGCAAGCTGGCCGAGAACGTGTCGGGCTCGGCGCGGGACATCGCCCGCATCGTCGAGAAGGTGCAGGACTCGGGCGAGGAGGCCGCGACGAAGGCCCGCGTGGGCATGGCCACCTCGGATCGCGGGGTGGAGGTGGCCGAGCAGGCCTCGGCGGTGTTCGAGCGCATCGTCGAGCTGGCGCGCGGCACCAGCGAGGCGGCGCGGCAGATCACCATCGCCACGCGCCAGCAGCGCCAGTCCAGCGAGCAGGCCGTGCAGGGCGCTCGCAACGTGGCGGAGCTGGTGAAGCAGGGCGTGGATGCCACCGGCCGCACCACGCGCATCGCCCAGGATCTCCAGGCGGTGGCCGAGGGGCTCACCGCCGTCACCAGCCGCTTCAAGGTGGCGCGCGACTGACGCCGGGCGCCTGAGCCCTCAAGCGCTCTCCTGGTCCGGATCCTTGGGCGCCAGCTGGTGCACGTGCTTGAGCAGCTCGTTGAGCGAGAAGGGCTTCTTGAGGAAACCCGCCCACGCGTAGTCCTTGCTCTTCATCGTCGGCGGGATGGCGCTCATCATCAGCACGGGGAGCTTCTGGAGTTCGGGCCGCTGGCGGATGGCCTTGAGCGTCTCGTAGCCATTCATCACCGGCATCATGATGTCGATGATGGCCAGGTCGGGAGGGGTCTCGGAGAGGCCCTGGAGCGCCTCGCGGCCGTTGCTGCAGGTGACGACCTTGTAGCGCTCCTCCTCGAGGATGGCCTTCAGCGCTTCCACGATGTCGAGCTCGTCATCGACGATGAGGACCGTCTTCATGACTTCCTCCGTCGCAGGCCGCGGCGCTTGGACTTTTTCGCCTTGGGCGAGCCCATGGGCGGCTTGAGCTCGTCCTTCCTGGAGCCTTCCCTCAAGCGGGCGTGGCCGGTGAGGATGGCCTCCGCGCTCTCGAAGGTGTCCGCGACGTTGATGCCTTCATCCGTGATGGCGAACTCGCGGATGCCGCTGTCGTACTGGCTCTCGCGCATCTTCATGATGGAGATGAGCCGGTACAGCTGTGAGCGCAGCTCCACGTAACGCAGCAGGATGATGTTCTCCACGTACGCCGCGGCCTCAGGGAGTGGGGCCTCCACCCCAGAGCTGAGCAGGGGCGTCTCCTCGGAGTAGAGCGTGGTGGCGTCCAGCATGCGCAGTTGGTGGGAGAGGGCGGAGAAGAAGCGGCCCATCCGGTCCGGGTACACAGCCGCGGAGCGGAAGCCCGACAGCCCGTCGATGAAGAGCCGTAGCCGCTTCACGTTCCGCTCGTGGAGGCGCTCCAGGAGCCGCTCGGCCAGCGAGTCCATGTTGTGCTCCAGCGGAGGCTGCCATTGGATTTCGATCAGGCCGTTGTCCACGTACTTCTTGAGATCCTTCATCCCCACGCCGGCGGCCTTCTCCAGCAGGCGGGGCGGAGTCTCGTAGAATCCGAAGTAGACGCCGGGCTGCCCTTCGCGGGCGCCCTGCAGGAGGAAGTGCAGTCCCAGCAGTGTCTTCCCGGTGCCTGGGGCGCCCAGGAGCATGGTGGTGGAGCCGGACAGCACCCCACCTCGCAGGGATTGATCCAGGCGCTCGATCCCGAAGGCCATCCGCACGCGGTCCTCGCGGCCCCCCTCGCCCGGGTTGGCGAACTGCACCTCCGTGCGAGGGTGGATCACGATGCCCCGCTCGGAGATCTCCACCTCGTGGCGGCCGAGCAGCGAGTCGCTGCCTCGGAACTTGAGCGCCACCAACTCGCGCACCGCGCGCGGGCCCGAGAGCCAGAGCGACAGCTCGAAGACGCCATCCACGGCGGTGATCTCCGGGTGGATCTCTCCCTCATGGTGGGGAGACAGCAGCAGGATGGTGCAGCCGAGCAGCCCGGTAAACGCCTGGAGATCCTGGAGGAAGCGTTTGAAGGTCAGATCCGAGCGGGCGAACTCCCTGGCCGCGTCCATCCCGTCGATGATCAGCAGGGTGGCCTGGTGGTGCAGGGCGGTGCGCCGCACCATGTCCAGCAGCCCCTTGAGTCCCTCCTTCTCCAGTTCCGAGTAGCCGCTGACGTAGTGGAGCTTGTCGGGGATGATGCTCGAGTCGAAGAAGGTCATCTCCTCGAGGTTCGCGAGCATGCGTGCGTGGGACTCGGACAGGAGCGTCACGTAGAGCGCCTTGCCTCCTTGCCTCACGTGATTGAAGGCGATCTGGTTGGCCAGCACCGTCTTGCCGGAGCCGGGAGGGCCCAGCACCGTGTACGAGGCGCCCTTGAGCAGGCCACCCTTGGTGATGAAGTCCAGGCGGGGCACCTCCGTGATCAGCCGCTTCTGGCTCATCTTCCGATCCTTGTCGCTGTGACTGGCGTCTTGCCGTGTCGACACCGCACGTTCTCCTTGTGCTCAGTAGCGTTCCGTCCGGCGCAGGGGCAGGAGCACCTGGAAGGTGGATCCCTGGCCCGGCTGGCTGGTGACCGTGATGGTCCCGCCGTGTGCCGTGACAATCTCTCGGGTGATGTAGAGGCCCAGCCCCAGGCTCTGGGACTGCTGGGTGCTCGTGGCTCGCTCGAAGCGGCCGAAGATGCGCGTCTGGTCCTCCGGGGCGATGCCGATGCCTTGATCGCGGACGAGGATGGCGGCCCACTCGGGGCGTTCTTCCACGCGGATCTGCACGGGCCGGCCGGCGCCATACTTGATGGCGTTGGTGACCAGGTTGGTGACCACCTGCTCCAGGCGCAAGCGATCTCCGAAGAGGACGACGGGCTCATGAGGTAGCTCGAAGTGGAGCTGAACGCCCACGGAGCGGGCCTGGGTCTCCAGGCGCAAGGCGAGCTCGCCGACGACCTCCACCAGATCCATGGCGCTCACGTCCAGCCGCAGCCGGTGACTGGTGACGCGAGAGACGTCGAGCAGCGCATCCAATAGCCGCTGGAGCCGCTCGACCTGGCGGACGGCGGGGGAGAGGCTCTTCTCCACGGCGGCCTTGGGCAGCGTCTCGGAGGGGTTGCGGTTGGTGAGGTAGAGGGCGCGCTCGAGGTTGAGGCGCAGCGCGGTGAGGGGCGTCTTCAGTTCGTGGGCGGCGACGGAGAGGAAGTCGTCGCGCACGCGGATGGCTTCCTGGGCACGGCCCTGGAGCCGCAGGATCGCCTCGATGTTGGCGAGCAGCTCCTCCTCTTCCATGGGCGTGGTCCAGTAGGCGTCCGCGCCGTGGGCGAGCCCGCGGATGCGATCATCGCGCTGGACGGAGACGGCGGACAGGTGCGCGATGAGGAGATCCTGGGTCTCCTCCTGGGCGCGCAGGCGGCGGCAGACTTCATAGCCATCGATGTCGGGCAGGTGGACATCGAGCAGGACGAGGTCTGGCCGGCCCACGGCGATGGTGAGGGCCTGTTTGCCGGTTGCGGCCTCCAGCACCTGGTATCCGGCCATGCGCAACATGTGCGAGACCATGTAGAGCGTGGCGGGATGGTCGTTGACGTTGAGGATGGTGGCCTTTGGAGGTGGCCGCTCACCCATATGTCCAGGCGCGTTCACAATTTATCTCGCCAGGGAGAGTGCGAACCGTAGTGCGGAAGCGGAATCCCCTGGGGACCATGGCCATGCACGAATTTTGCTGAAGCGTGAGCGGGTGTTGGGTGGTGGTCAGAATCAGGCCCGGGCGCGAGAGCGCAGCTTCGTGAACAGCTCCGGAGGCATGGAGGCCGTGCCCAGATGCCTCCCGGGCGCCACCTTCTCACCGTGGAAGTCGCTGCCCGCGGTGGGCACCAGATCGAAATCCTTCGCCAGCGCCAGGTACTTCTCCCGGACGCTCGGGTTGTGATCCGAGTGCTGCACCTCCAGCCCCGACAGCCCGGCCTTCGCCAGCGCCTCGATCTCCATCCGGTTCATCTTCGAGGTACCCGGGTGGGCGAGGGTGGCGGTGCCTCCCGCGTTGCGGATGAGCCGGATGGCGTCCGGCCCGTCCAGGCGGTAGCGGTCCACCCACGCCGGGCGCCCGTCGCCGAGGAATCGGTCGAACGCCTCCTTTGTGTCGACGCACCAGCCCTTCTCCACCAGCACCCGCGCCAGGTGCGGCCGGGCCAGATGCCCCTTCTCCGAGATCGCGTACACGTCGTCCATGCGCACCGGGAAGCCCAGCTTGCGCATCTTCTCCACCATCTGCTCCATCCGCTGCTCGCGCTCCGTGCGCAGCGTGTCCGCGAACTGGGAGATGTCCGGATCCTCCGGCCGCAGGAAGTGCCCCAGGATGTGGCACTCCCGCCCGAGCACGAAGGCGGACAGCTCGATGCCCGGCACCAGCTCCATGCCCCGCGCCTGGGCCGCTTTCTTCGCCGCCGCCAGTCCCGCCACCGTGTCGTGGTCCGTCACCGCCAGCACCGTCACCCCCGCCGAGGAGGCCAGTGCCAGCAGTTCCTCTGGAGAGTGCTGCCCATCGCTCGCGGTGGTGTGGGAGTGCAGATCGATCACGGCAGGCTCCGGGGGGCTTGGGTGGAGGGCTTGCACCCTCTCTCATAGCCGAACCCTGGCCCACGGCACACACCTTGCCGCCGACTGGCCATGACTGAACGGAGCGCTCCCGGCTCCTCGCTCCGCCTGGTGCACTGCGCGTAGATTCTCCGACACCTATGGGCAAGACGGACGACACCATCGAGAACCGCGTCTATCTCTTCGAGTCACTCGCCAGCAGCTATGTGGCGGCGGCCTCTGAGTTACTGGGCTCCGAGGATGCCGCGGTGCGCGAGCGGGCCCGGCGGGCCCTGGCGGAGCTGGCATATGTCTCCTGCGTCATCGCCGATACCCAGCACCTGTCCCCGGAACAAGTCCGTGACCGGGTCCTGGGCGCCCCCGAGCCGGAACAGGAACCCAGGGCCAAGGCGGGCCGCCGTCGCTGAGCGTGCTCCCCACGACGCGCGGCGAGTGCTATAGGCCCGCGCCATGGCCAAGACCTCGACTCCCAAGAAGTCCCTGCGCGCCGCGTACTCGGGCGCCCGCAAGGCGGATCCCCGCCCCATCACCGGCAAGGAGAAGCCGGCCGAGCTGCTCGCCCACGCCTTCAGCGCCTACGTGGGCCGCCAGGAGCGCACCGCCTTCGAGCTGATGACGAAGTCGATCGAGCAGGACGCCTCCATCTTCCTCACGCTGTCGGGCGCCATGACGCCGGCGGGCCTGCACCAGAGTTGCCTCATCCCGCTCATCGAGAAGGGCGTCATCTCCGCGCTCACCACCACGGGTGCCAACCTTTACCACGACGCCCACCGCATCATCGGCCACGCCATCCGCGAGGTGAACCCCAACGCCGGGGACTTGCAGTACCGGCTGGCGCGCATCATCCGCATCTACGACTTGGGCTTCTGGGAGGAGGCCCTGTTGGACACGGATCGGCTCTTCTCGGCCATCATCCGCGGCCCCGAGTTCCAGCGGAAGATGACGACGCCCGAGTTCCACTACCTGCTGGGCAAGGCCGTCTACCAGATCGAGAAGAAGCTGGGCGTGAAGCAGCCCTCGCTGCTGTCCACCTGCTACAAGCACGCGGTGCCCATCTGGGTGGGCGCGGTGCAGGACGGCTCCATCTTCCTGAACGTCGTCAAGCTCAAGCGGTTGCTCGGCGCCGAGTTCAAGTTCGAGCTCGACATCAACGACGACGTGTACTCGATGGCGGCGATGCAGCACTACTGCCGCCACCAGGGCTCGAAGCGGCTGGCGATCTGGATCCTCGGCGGTGGCGTGCCCAAGAACTACACGCTCCAGGGCGAGCCCCTGCTGGATCAGATCCTCAACGTGCCCACCACGGGCTTCGACATCGACGTGCAGTTCTGCGTGGACCCGGTGGACAACGGCGCGCTGTCGAGCTGCCCGGCCGGCGAGGGCCACACCTGGGGCAAGGTCTCCGTGGAGGCGGTGGAGACGGGCTCCGTGTACGTGCACTGCGACGTGACGGCCGTGTTCCCCTGGCTCACGCACGCGCTGCTGTCCGAGCCGAAGAACAAGCGCAAGCCCATGCGGCTGATGGACAAGATGAATGAGTCCATCTCCTTCCTGGATGCGGACGTGAAGAAGCGCAGCAAGACGCTGATGAAGACGTTGGATTGGACCATCCAGGACGCCGAGCCCTCCCAGGAAGAGGACGCCAAGAAGCACGAGGCGTACGTTCGCTGAACAACCCCGCGCACAGGAGCACAGCCATGAGCCAGCCCTCGCAGCCCACCGGAGTGGTGATGCACGCCACCACCGCCCCGGCATTCAAGACGCAGCTGGAGCACGGGCCCTCGGGCTCGCACATCGCCACCGAGGCGCCGAAGGACAACGGCGGTACGGGCGCCTCGTTTTCGCCCACGGATCTGGTGGGCGCGGCGCTCGCCTCGTGCGCGCTGACCACCATGGCGTTGGCTGCCTCGCGGGAGAACATCCCCTTCGGTGAGGCCAAGGCCACGGTGGAGAAGCGGATGACGCCACCTCCGCGCCGCATTGGCGAGCTGGTGCTCAACATCCAGATGCCCGCGGGCCTGTCCCGTGCGCACCGGACCCGGCTGGAGGAGGTGGCCCATGGCTGCCCTGTGGCGCGCAGCCTTCATCCGGACGTGAAGCTGCCTGTGACCTTCTCCTATCCGGACGCGCCCAAGGAGGGCTGAGGTCTTCGACTCACTCCCAAGGAGAGCGGCCTTGAAGACATTCCTTCCGTTTCTGCTGCTGGCGACGGCTGCTGTCGCGGAGACTCCGCCACCGCCCTCCAGTGAGGTGGTGGCGTTGGTGTGGGGTGGGGGAAAGGACGAGGCCGCGGCGCAGGAGTGGCGCCGCCGCTGGGATGAGGAGCAGAAGTCCATCAAAGCCCCGGTTTCGCTCGGGGAGGGCTTTCCGAAGATCGTCTCGAGCGCGAGCGTGCCGGGGATGAACCCGGGGTTCGAGATCGTCCTGCTCGGCTTCTGCCGGAAGGACGAGAGCGAGCCGGTCCGGCAGTTCCTGAAGGCCCTCTATCCGTTCATCTATGAGCGGCCCGTCAAGGTGGAGACGAACGCGTGCCCAACCTGGGCCGATGAGGGCGAGCGCACCGTCGAGGCTCCCTCCGTCCTGAAGGTTCGCGGGGCGACGATCACCGTGGTGGTGGCTCCGGTGAAGGACTCGTCATCGTCTTCCGGGCCGGGGCAACTCGTGAGTGTCGTCGCGCGGGACGGCAAGTCCCAATTGCTCGGCAGCTACAACGCCGATGACAGTGGGAGCGGTTTTCCGGGTGACGCCTGCGAGACGTCCGTGGAGGTACGGACTGCGGATGTCGTGCTGGAGCGGTCGTGCACCCATTCGGTAGGCGCCGCCTGCAACCGCTACCCAGGTGAGAAGTCGCGCATCACCGTGCGGTGGGATGGGAAGGCGCTCACCGCTACGGAGAAGACGCTGGAGAAGTGGAGCATCAATATGGACAAGGAGTGCGCTGAGTAGAACGCTCGCCTTTCACCAAGGCCCGGTTCCTCCCGAGCCCCTTCGTCCCCGTGGAGAGCACGGGGAAGAAGGGGCTCCCGAAGGCTCTCAGGTCCCGGTAGGCGGAGGGTTGGAGCGCGGAGGCGTCCCCGTGTCCGGCTGCGCCACCAGGCGGAGCTGGCCGTGGCTGGCCGCGGCGAACTTCGCGTCCACGTCCCGCTCCAGGTACGTGTAGCCGGACAGGCCTTCCTCGTACATCCGCAGCAGCGAGCGCGACTCGTCCAGGGTGATGCGGCCCGACCGCAGCGCCACCTCGGTGAACTTGCGCAGCCGCGCCACCAGATCGTCCTTGTTGTAGCTCACGTAGTGGAGCACCTCGTTGACGGTGTCTCCCTCCACCACGTGATCGATCAGGTACCCGCCATTCGGCGCCAGCGACACCTGCACCGCGTGCGTGTCTCCGAACAGGTTGTGCAGGTCACCCAGGATCTCCTGGTACGCGCCCACCAGGAAGATGCCCAGGTAGTAGTCGTCATCGTTCAGCTGGTGCAACTCCAGCGAATCCTTCACCTCGCGCTTGTCGATGAAGTGCTCGATCTTGCCGTCCGAGTCGCAGGTGATGTCCGCCAGCACCGCCTTGCGCGTGGGCTTCTCGTTCAGCCGGTGGATGGGCATCACCGGGAAGAGCTGATCGATCGCCCACGAGTCCGGCAGCGACTGGAACACCGAGAAGTTGCAGAAGTAGGTATCCGACAGCTGCTTCTCCAGCGACTCCAGCTCCTCGGGGATCTCTCCCGCTTCCCGGGCGATCCGCATGATCTTGTGGCAGATGGCCCAGTAGACGTTCTCCGCCGCCACGCGCTGCTCCAGCGAGAGGTGGCCCAGCGAGAACAGGGTGAGGCTCTCCTCCTTGGCGTCCTGCGCGTCGTGCCAGGACTCCAGCAGGTTCTTGTTCGTCACGTCCCGGAAGGTGCTCGCCAGGTTGCGCACCACGGCCTGGGCCTTGTCGTCCACCTTGTCCGGCACCTGCGCCGGGTCGAACTCGCTGGTGCCCAGCACGTCCACCACCAGCACCGCGTGGTGCGCCACAATCGCGCGGCCGGACTCGGACACGAGCGTCGGGTGGACGACTCCCGCCCGATCACACGCCTCCATCACCCCGAACACCACGTCGTTGGCGTACTCCTCCGTGGTGTAGTTCATCGACGAGGTGAAGTTCGTCTGCGAGCCGTCGTAGTCCACGCCCAGGCCGCCGCCCACGTCCAGGTACTGCAGTGGCGCCCCCTGGCGGGCCACCTCCACGTAGAAGCAGCCCACCTCGCGCAGAGCGTTCTTCACGTTGCGGATGTTGGAGATCTGGCTGCCCAGGTGGAAGTGCAGCAGCTCGAAGTGCTGCAACAGCCCTGTCTCACGCATGAAGGTGATGGAGCTCATCAGCTCGGAGGAGGTGAGGCCGAACTTGGAGCGATCTCCACCCGAGGCCTCCCACTTGCCCGCGCCGCGCGTGGACAGGCGCACCCGCACGCCCAGCCGGGGGGTGATGCCCGTGCGACGGGCCACCTCGGCGATCAGCGGCAGCTCGCTGGGCTTCTCCACCACGAGGATGACCTTGCGGCCCAGCCGGGAGAAGAACAGCGCCGTCTCCACGTACTCCTCGTCCTTGTAGCCGTTGCAGATGACGAGCGCGTCCTCGTTGTCCAGCAGCGCCATCACCGCCAGCAGCTCCGGCTTGCTGCCCGCCTCGAGCCCGTAGCCGTACTGCTTGCCCTGCTCGACGATGGTCTCCACCACGTACCGGTGCTGGTTCACCTTGATGGGGTACACACCCCGGTACTGGCCCTTGTAGTTGTGCTCGGTGATGGCCTTCTTGAAGGCCTCGTTGAGGTGGCGCACCCGGTGGCGCAGCACGTCCGTGAAGCGGATCAGCAGCGGCAGGCCGATGCCCCGGCGCCGCACCTCGTCCACCAGCTCCTTCAGGTCCATGCTGGCCGCTTGCGGCCCGTCCGGGTGGACGCACACGTGGCCCTTCTCGTTGATGCCGAAGTAGGGGTTGCCCCAGTTACGGATTCCGTACGTCTCCAGAGCGTCGGCAAGGGTCCAGCGGTGTTGCGGGGGCGAGGTGATGGCCATTGCGTCTCAGGGCCTCCGGGGCGAAGGGATGGTGGCTGGAGTGCCAACAACCCACTGAACGCGCGCAACTATAGGGAAAGCGCCCCGGCTTCAATAGCTGACTGATCGGAGAGCAGCCGGGCAGGCGACTGTGACGGGTTCTCCACCCGTCCAGGTGGGCCTCCTCGCGTTTCATTCCTACCCTTCTGGTCAAACGCTGGGAGGGTGCGTGGACCTGAGGGGAGGCTACATGGAGTCGTCCGTACGCAGGGAAGAAGAGCCGGTGTTGACGCCCCGGCAGATCTTCGAGCGGCTGGATCGCTACGTCATCGGCCAGGAAGAAGCCAAGCGCGCGGTGGCCATTGCGGCCCACAACCACCTGAAGCGCGTCCAGGCGCGGCGCATGCGCCGGGGTTCCCTGATCAAGAAGTCCAACATCCTGCTCATCGGGCCCACGGGAAGCGGGAAGACGCACATTGCCCGCAATCTGGCGGAGATCCTCTCCGTTCCGTTCACCACCGTGGACGCCACCGAGTACACGGAGGCCGGCTACTACGGCAAGGACGTGGAGGTGATGATCTCGGATCTGCTCTTCAAGGCGAACCACTCCGTCGAGGACACGCAGCGGGGCATCATCTTCGTGGACGAGGTGGACAAGATCGCCCGGCGCACGCAGGGAGCCCGCAACGGCGCCGGCAGCCGGGACATCGGCGGCGAGGGGGTGCAGCAGGCCCTGCTCAAGCTGCTCGAGGGGCGCGAGGTGTTCGTGCCCATGAACGTCACCCAGGCGTGGAACAAGAGCGACTTCGTCCAGATCGACACCAAGGACATCCTCTTCATCTGCGCCGGCACTTTCTCGGACCTGCACGAGTACGGCGACGGTGGCACGCGCCCGGTGGGCTTCGGGGCCGAGGACGCCGTGCGGAAGGTGCAGAAGCGCATCACCGTGAAGCAGTTGGTGGATTTCGGGATGCTCGCGGAGTTCCTGGGCCGGCTGCCCGTCATGGTGCAACTGCACGCCCTGGGCGAGCCGGAGCTCTTGCGCGTGCTCACCGAGCCGCCCGACTCCGTGCTGCGCGAGTTCCGCGAGCTGCTCTCGTATGACGAGATCGAGCTGGACATCACCGAGGACGCCCTGCGCGCCGTGGTGCGCTTCTCCGTGGAGAAGGGCCTGGGGGCTCGTGGCCTGCGCTCCATCCTGGAGCACGTCATGGCGGACGTGATGTTCGATGCGCCCGAGCTGCGCCGCCGCCGCCTGACGGTGGACGCGGGCTTCGTGAATGCTCGCCTGCTCCGGTTGGATGCCGCGCAGCTGGGGGCCTGAACCTTCGGACAGGTCCTGGGTGCGAATGGACCTGTCGGGGTGGGCTTCTGTCAACGCGCCGAACCTGGGAAGATCGCTTTCCTGCGCGGACCTGTGGGGGGAGCGCGCGAGCGGAGGCGTCAATCATGAGCGGCCCGGAGCCAGACCCGAAGATGGGTCCGTCCTCTAGCCTGGCGACAGAAGCCCTCGAGCCTGGTTCCGTGCAGGCGGTGACGGTGCGGCCCACCGCCGCCTCGGCGCAGGAGTGGAATGTGCCCACCGTGATGCGTCCCGGAGGTGTGCCTCCCCTCGAAGCGCGGGAGGAGGCTCCGGGCGCGGAAGGCTCGGAGCTGGGAGATGTCCCCGCCGGGCTCCTGCCGGGGCACACGCTTGCGGGCCGCTACACGGTGCTGGACAAGCTGGGGCAGGGCGGGATGGGCGTGGTGGTCGCCGCGTACGACTCGCGGTTGGACCGGCGCGTGGCGCTCAAGCTGCTGCGCCGAAGTCTGAAGGGCGAGGGAACCGAGGGCGAGGAGTCGCGGCTGGTGCGCGAAGCCCAGGCCATGGCCCGTCTGAGCCACCCCCACGTGGTGGCCGTCTACGACGCGGGGACGCTGGAGGACGGCTCGCTCTTCATCGCCATGGAGTACATCCAGGGGCGGACGCTGAGGCGCTGGAAGGGGCAGGAGCCTCGCACCTGGCGCCAGGTGCTGGAGGCCTATGTGTCCGCTGGACGCGGGCTGGCGGCGGCTCACGCGGCGGGGCTCATCCACCGGGACTTCAAGGCGGACAACGTGCTCGTGGGCGAGGACGGCCGCGTGCGGGTGACGGACTTTGGCCTGGCTCGCACCCAGGGCGCGCTGGACTCCGGGAACAAGGCTCCCACTCCGGAGCGGCAGGCGCCCATCGTCTCGTCCGAGCCGCAGCTGCCCACGGATCTCACGGTCACCGCGCGGCCCTCGGGCTCGTGGTCGAGCGTGCTCACGCTGCCCGGCATGTTCATGGGCACGCCGGCCTATATGGCTCCGGAGCTCTTCCGGAGCTGCCCGGCGGACGTGCGCAGCGATCTGTTCGCCTTCTGCGCTTCGCTGTACGAGGCACTCTTCGGACAGCTGCCCTTCCGGGGTTCGACGCCCACCGAGCTCACCCGCGCCCAGCTCGAGGGCAAGGTGGTGACGCCGCCGGAGTCCTCCGAGGTGCCGGAGTGGGTGACGCGCACGGTGCTGTGGGGGTTGCAGCCGGATCCGCAGAAGCGTCCGGCCTCCATGGAGCCGTTGCTGGCGGCGCTGGGGGATGATCCCGAGCAGCGGCGCAGGTCCCGGCTCCGCAGTGCAGGCGTGGCGCTCGCCATCGGAGGGCTGGCGACGCTGGCCGTCCTGGGCTGGGTGCGCAAGGAGGCACCGGCGACGGGGTGCTCCCAGGTGGGGCGGCAGCTCTCTGGCATCTGGGACTCGGGCGTGCAGGAGCAGATGAGGAAGGCCATGCTCGGCACGGAGCTGCCCTATGCGGCGGACACCTTCACCCGGGTGGCCTCGGTGCTGGAGGGCTACACGGCGTCCTGGGTGAAGCAGCGCACGGAGGTGTGCGAGCTCATCCATCAGGAGGCTTCTCGCACCCAGAGCCTGGCGGTTCGCCGGGAGTACTGTCTGGAGCGCCGGCGCAGCCAGATGCGTGCGCTCACCGAGCTGCTCGCGCGAGGTCCGGACAAGGAGCTGCTCCCGCGCGCCGTGCAGGTGGCTCAGTCGCTGCCTCCACTGGAGTACTGCGCGGATGCCAAGGCGCTGATGGCGGCGGTGCCCCCTCCGGAGGATCCCGCGCTCCGGGCGAAGGCCGACGCGCTCCAGCAGGACCTCGACAAGGTGGAAACGCTGCTGGATACGGGGAAGTACAAGGAGGGGTTGTCGCGCGCCGATGAGCTGCTCCGGCAGGCCGAGGCGCTGGGCTATGCGCCGCTGCATGCGCGGGCCCTGTTCCTCGGGGCCCTCTCTCGGGATGGGAGCGGCGACTACAAGGCGGCCGAGGAGATGGCGCGCCAGGCGATCGTCACGGGGGCTCGGGCGAAGGACCCCTTGGTGGTGGCTCGGGCGTCGGGCCTCTTGTACTTCCTCGTGGGGTATCGCGAGGCGCGGCACTCGGACGCGGCGCTCCTTCAGCTGGGCATGGAGGCCGCCGTGGAGCTGGCCGATGACGACCTCATCCGCGCCAATGCCTGCAACAGCGAGGGGATCATCCTCACGGATCTCGGGCGCTATGAAGAGGCCCGGCAGAAGTACGAGTGCGCGCTCTCCCGGCGGGAGAAGGTGCTCGGGCCCGACCATCCGTTGATGACGCCTCCGCTCAACAACCTGGGCAACGTGCTGGATGAGATGGGGCGCTACGAGGAGGCGGTGCGTGTGCACGAGCGCGTCCTGGCCATCCGCGAGAAGGCACTGGGCCCTCAGCATCCGGATCTGGCCAGCGCGCTGGGGAACCTGGGCAACGCGCTCACCTCCCTGGGGCGCTACGACGAGGCGCTGCCACGGCACGAGCGAGCCCTGGCGGTCCGCGAGCAGGCACTGGGGGCCGACCACCCCCTCGTCGCCAACTCGCTGATCAACCTGAGCAATACCTTGCTGACGCTCGGGCGTTATGACGAGGCCCTGAAGCAGAGCGAGCGCGCGCTGGCCCTCCAGGAGAAGAGCCTGGGCCCGGAGCACCCGCGCCTCGCGTCCTCGCTCACCGGCCTTGGCGTGGTCCTCGAGGAACTGGGCCGGTACGGAGAGGCCCGGCAGATGTACGAGCGCGCGCTGGCGATCGAGCAGAAGGGCCAGGGCACCGATGAATCCGATCAAGCGGACCCGCTCAGTGGCCTGGGCCGGGTGGCTGAAGCCTCGGGACGTTACGAGGAAGCCCGGCGGCTGCACGAGCGCGCGTTGGCTCTGCGTGAGAAGGCGCTGGGCCCGGAGCATCCCAGCGTCGCCAGCTCGCTCGATGAGCTGGGATCGGCGCTCACGGATCTCGGCCGGTACGACGAGGCGGCGCGGGCGGTGGAGCGCGCGCGAGCCATTCAGGAGAAGGCGCTCGGAGCACAGCATCCGGAGCTCGCCGAGACGCTGCAGGTCTCCGGGAATCTGATGCTCGCCCGGGGCCGGGCCTCCGAGGCGATTCCCCTGCTCGAACAGGCGCTGAGGCTGGGGCAGCCGCGCATGCGTGCCCAGATCGAGTTCCTCCTGGCCCGTGCGCTCTGGGAAGAGGGGAAGGATCATCCTCGCGCGGTGCAACTGGCTACCGAGGTGCGCTCGCAGTGGCAGGGGATTCACCACCCGAGAGCCACCGAAGTTTCACGCTGGCTCGACGCGCACGGTTCGCGCTGAGGGCGCTTAGCGCTCTGAGGCTCGTGACGCGGCACCCAGCCGGGCCGCGAACTCCGGATCCTGGATGAGCTGGAGGATCAGATCACTGCGCAGCAGCGCTCGGGTGTCTCCCTGCTCCAGCGAGCGGCGCAGCGAGGCGTCATTGAGGGCCTTCTTGAAGCGCGGGTCTTGCCGCAGGGCCTTGTAGGCCGGATCGTTCGCCATCTTCGCGGCCTGCTCCGGGTTCGTGCTGGCCTGCACCACCTGGACGAAGTCCTGGATCGGGGCGAACTGCGTCAGCTCGAAGAGGTTGTGGTCCCGGGCGAAGGCGAAGGAGCGCGAGTCCTTGGGTGAGAACCCCAGCTTCTTCCCCGCCACCTCGACGTGCTGGTCCACGAACGTGAGCGCGCTCAGCAGCACGTACGCGATGACGGCCACCTTCGCTCCGCCGAGCACGAACCCGATGGTTCTGTCCGGGCCGCGATTGGTGGGATCCTTGCCCGTCATCACCCGCTGGAGCAGCGCGCCCAGCGCGTAGCGGACCGCCACCAGCACCACGATGAAGATGAGCATCGTGCCCACCAGCACCCCGATCAGCTCCGTGGTGCCCAGCGAGTCCGCCAGCTTCGGGCCCACCACCGTGCCCAGCTTCCGGGACACGTAGTAGGCCAGTGCCAGTCCCACCATATGGGCGATCTGCTTCGCCGCGCCGGTGAAGGCGCCAACGATCGCGAAGAACAGCACCAGCCCGAGGATGATCAGATCGATGGTCATCGCGGATCCGCGGCGCCCCCGGGCGACGCGTCACTTGATTTTGAAACCCTCGCCCTTGGCCTTGGACTCTTCGTTGATCTTCTTCTGCGCCTCGGCGAGCTTTTCCTTGTAGCGGGCGTTGGACGGCTCGTAGGTCATCGCCATCTTCAGGTTGCGCTCGGCGGAGGACCAGCGGCCCGCTTCCAGATCGGCCGCGCCCAACTGGTAGAACTGGCGCCCCTTGGGGTGGGTGCCGATCTGCTCCTCCTGCTCCTTCTTCACGGCGGCCTTCGTCTCGGCCTCGGAGGTCTCGGTGAAGCGCAGCTTCTGGGCGCGCTCGGGGCCGGTCACGTCCACCACGTACTTGCGGCGCTTCGTGTCATCTCGCAGGACGTAGTAGGCCTCGGTGACGCGCTTGTAGAGCTCGTTCACCTGATCCTTCAGCTCCTTCGAGTCCAACTGGTAGAAGCGATCCGGGTGGTAGTTGCGGCTCTCGTGGTAGAAGGCCTTCTTGATGTCCGAGGGCGTCGCCTCCCGAGAAATCTGGAGGACCTCGAAGTAGTCGAGCTGATCGAGCTTCGCGCAGCGCGCCGCCAGATCGGCCATCTGCTCCGGATCGAGCCCACCCTTGGTTGCAGCCGGCGGTGGCGGCGGCGGAGTCGCGGGCCCGGGCGCGCGAGCCTGAGCCGGAGCCGCGGGAGCCATGGGCGGCACCACGGGCGCGGTATTCACGGGAGGCGCAGGCGGCCGGGGCGGAGCGGGAGGAACGGCCGGAGCCACTCCCGGTGCCGGACGCAGAGCCGTCGCCGCGGGCTGAACGGTGGGGATGCCCGAGCGGGACGGAGGCCGCTGCCCCGCGGCCGCAGGCGGCGCTGGCTGGACGGTGGGAATGCCTGAGCGGGACGGAGGCCGTTGCCCCGCGGCGGCAGGCGGCGGGGGAGGAACAGACGGCCCAGGAGGACGCGGAGGCGTGGGGGTGATGACCGGAACGCGAGGAGCGCTTCCGGGCGAAGCCAGCGCTGGCAGCGACACGGTGGGCTTGTTGCCGGGCCGCACCGGGGGCGCCGTCGCGGCTGGGGGCGGAGGCGGAGGCTGGCCCGGAGCGATGACCGGAGGGGGACGCGCTCCGCCCGCGGCCACAGGGACCGGAGAAGGTTGCCCCGCGCCAGGCGGCCGAGGCGGCTGAGCCTGTGCCGGAGAGCCGGGATTTCGCGCGACCGAGATGGGAGCGAGGCCCGGAACGGTGGGGCGGTGCAGCGGGGCCGCGGGGGAGTTCGGCGTGGGCTCGTTCAGCGAGACGCCCGGGCCCGGCTGTGGGTTGACCGAGATGGGAGTGATGCCCTGGACGGTGGGGCGGCTGGCCACGGCGGGAGGAGGCCTTGGCGCCGCAACCCCCGGAGAGCCGGGAGCCGGAGCCGCGACGCCCGGAGCCATCCCAGCCGAGTACGCCCCAGGAGGAGGAGGGGGCGGTGTTCCCGGAGCGGTGGACCGATCCGGGGGATTCACCGCGGGAGCCGTCACCGTGGGGCGGCTGCCCACGGGGATCATCGCGGGGTTGGCCGCCGCGGGAGGTGCCGGAGGACGAGCCGCCGGAGCACCGGGAGCAGGTGCGCGAGGCACGGCCGTGGCCGGCGAGGCAGGGCCGGCTCCCGCGGGCGTCGTGCGCGGAGGCGCCGCCATGGCGGGCTGCGCGACAGGAGCGGGCCCTCCAGGACGAGGAGGAACGCCCGCGGGCGCGGACGCAGGGGCGGCCCCCAAGGGCACCGTGCGCGGAGGCGCTGCGCCGGGGCCAGCAGGCGCGGCGGGCCGAGGCGCGGCGGCGGGCGCGGCAGGCCGGGCGGCGGGCGCGGCGGGCCGGGCGGCGGGCGCGGGGCCTGCGGGAGGGCCGGGGGGCTTGCTCTGGTCGGGGGGTTGAGACATCGGCGATTACTCTCAGGCCACGGAGGGAAGGTCTGCGTTGTGGCCAGCGAGCTGGATCTGCCGGGTGGCTTCCATGGACCGCTGGATGTCGTCCTCGGACATGCCCGAGGACAGCGTGAGCGTCGTCGTCGTCCGCTGGCCCGTCTCCGTGTCACACGCGGACACGTTCACCATGCCGTTGGTGTCGATCTCGAACGTCACCTCGATCTTCACCTCTCCGCGGTAGCCGATGCGGAAGCCGGAGAACTCGAATTCGCCCAGCATCTCGCACTCGTCCGCGCGGTTGGACTCGCCCTGGTACACGCGGATCTTCACCTTCTCCTGCCCATCGCGGCTGGTGGTGAACGTCTTCGACCGGTCGATGGGTACCGGCGTGTTCTTGTCGATGATCTTCTCCGTATAACCGCCCACCGTGCCGATGCGCAGCGTCAGCGGCGTCACGTCCACCAGGAACGTCGAGCCCCCGGCCTCCAGCAGCGCGTGCGACTGCAGCGCGGCGCCCATGGCCACCACCTGGTCCGGGTTGATGCCCTCCAGCGGCTCCTTCTGGAAGTAGTGCTTCACCGAGTTGCGGATGATGGGCAGCCGCGTGGGGCCTCCCACCAGGATCACCGCGTCGATGTCCGACGCCGTCAGCCGCGCGCTCTGCAGCGCCTCGTCGCACACCTTGAACGTGCGCTGCACCAGGTCCATCACCATCCGGTTGAACTGGTCCTGCGTCAGGCGCTGCTTCAGGTCCATCACGTTGCCGTTGGCGTCCTGGCAGATGCCCTGGCAGAGGATGTCCGCCGAGCCGTGCTGGCCCACGTCGATCTTCGCCCGCTCGGCCGCGTCCTTGAGCATCTGCAGGCAGTACTTGTTCTGCCGCAGATCCAGCCGCGTCTTGCCCAGGAAGTCCTCCGCCAGCCACGTCATGATCCGGTCGTCGAAGTCATCGCCGCCCAGGTACGTGTCTCCCGCGGTGGAGAGCACCTCGAACACGTCCTTGCCGATCTCCAGGATCGACACGTCGAACGTACCGCCGCCCAGGTCATAGACGACGACGCGCTGGTTGACGTCCCGCCCGAAGCCGTAGGCCAGCGCCGCGGACGTGGGCTCGTTGAGGATGCGCAGCACCTCCAGCCCCGCGATGCGGCCCGCGTCCTTGGTGGCCTGGCGCTGGTTGTCGTTGAAGTACGCGGGCACGGTGACGACGGCCTTGGTCACCTCGATGCCCAGGTACGTCTCCGCCACTGCCTTCATCTCCTTGAGCACCAGCGCGGAGATCTCCGGCAGGGAATACGTGTTGCCCCGCACTTCGATGCGCACCGAGTTGTTCTCACCCTCGACGATGCGGTACGGCATCACCGCCTGCGCCTTCTTCACCTCGTCCGAGAAGAAGTACCGGCCGATGAGACGCTTGGCGGAGTACACCGTCGCCTCGGGCGCGGCGATGATGTTCTTCTTCGCCGCGTTGCCCACCAGCACCGAGCCATCCTCCAGAAACGAAACGCACGAGGCGTGGTTCGTTTCACCCCACTCGTTGGGGATGACCACCGGCTGCCCGTCCTGGACCACCGACACGCACGAATACGAGGTGCCCAGGTCGATGCCGATCGCAATCTCGTCCGACATTCCGTCTCCGGTGAAGTCCTGCATGGGTGTGCAGGGACTCTCTCTACCGCTGAAGCGCGAGGATGTTAGGCCCCGCGTACTGGGCCTGTCAAACGTTCAGTCTGACTAAATCCGAGCCATTTCAAGGGCTTAGCAGACAGAGAGGGGGCTGGGGAGCATGGGTTGAGGGGGTGGGCCGCCGTCATTATGTATTCCAGAGACAGCGGTTTTTCCTTAGGGGGTTTCGTTCCATGTCGGCAGTCCTGGCGGTGCTCACATCGGATCCGAACCTGTTGCGCTGCGAGCTGCAGCGGCTGGAGGGCCAGGTGGCCATCCAGGCGGAGCCGCGAGCCAATGCGGTGGGGGTGGGGAGCTACGCGGATGGCGAAGTCCTGCTGCGCCGGCTCTCGAGCGATGCGGGACTGACGCTGGCCGCGTTGGCACCGCCGCACGAGTCCGGGGCGCTCGTCTTCCATGAGGGCAAGCTGCCGGTGGGCTTGTCCCCCGAGGAGAACACGCAGCCGTTCCGGTCGCGCGCCTGGTTGTTCGCCCACCAGGGAGCCCTCAACGAGTTCGAGCGGCTGAGGGGCTCGTTGCTCGAGGAGCTGCCGGAGTACCTGCGGTGGCAGGTGAAGGGATCCACGGACAGCGAGGTGGCGTTCGCGCACTTCCTCAAGCACCTGAGGGACAAGGGCCGCATCGAGGATCCCCGCCTGGAGGCGGAGCTGGCCGCGGCGCTGCTGGTGGAGACGACGCGAGCGCTGGAGCGCGCGGCGGTACAGGCTGGGGCGGCTCGCACCTCCATGCTGAATTTCGTGGCGACGAACGGACGCATCCTCGTGGCCACACGCTGGGGTGAGGCCCCGCTCTACTACACGCGGTTGGAGGGCTCGGATCACTGCGAGGTGTGCGGCATCACTGCGACGACGCCGGAGACGCAGCCGAAGGTGATGGCGCACCGGCGTCAGCGCGCGGTGGTGGTGGCCAGCCACGTGAAGCGCACGCAGGGCTGGGTGGAGCTGGCGCAGGGCACGGCGCTGGCGGTGAGCGAGGATCTCCAGGTCCACCAGCTCTCGGCAGCCTGAGCGTTCTCGCCTAACGCTCCTTCTGGCCGAGGTTGGCGTGCACGACGGTGCCGTTGAGCACCGGATGGTCCGCGGAGAACACGATCACCTGGGCGATCTCGTCCGGCAGGATGAGGCGCCCCTCTCCGGTGATGGAGCGCAGCACCTCGAGCGTTTCGGGATTGCCCTCCACGCGCTTGCGCAGCAGCTCCGTGTCCGTGACGCCCGGACAGACGAGCACCGTGTGAACGCCGCGCCCGAGCAGATCCTGGCAGGTGGCCCGCATCATCCCCACCATGGCGTGCTTGACGACCACGTAGGAGTACTGCCCCGGGACGGCCTTCTCCGAGAGCGTCGAGCCCACGTACACCACCGAGGAGCCCTTGGGCATCTTCGGGATGAGGATCCGGTTGAGCGCCGTGGCCCCCACGACGCCCACGTCCAGCGCGCGTCGCAGCACATCCAGTGAACCCGCGTCCGCGGTGTCCTTCTCCATCGTGGAGGAGTTGTGGACGAGCGCCACGCGATCGCAGCCCGCGACGGCCTCGAGCAGCGCCGTCTCCACGTTTCGCTCGAAGCCGGGCACGGTCATGTCCGCCGTGAGGTTCACGGCCCCTTCGAGCTCGCACCGGTTGCGCGAGATGTTCACCACGCGCGCCCCTCGAGCGTGGAAGAGCTTCGCCGTGGCGAAGCCGATGCCTGTGCTGGCTCCCGTGATGACGAGTAATTCTCTCATGTGCAGCGCCTCCCGCTGAGGGCTGCGTCTATCGGAAGCCGGAGCGGGGCGCTACACCTCGTCCAACACGGAGAGGCGGGCGGCCACCAGGCGCACCTCCTCCTTCAGAGCGAGGATGAGGGCATCCAACTCATGGTGCACGTCGCGGACGAGGGCCTGGGCCCGTTCGGGCTCCGGAGCGGTTCCCCTCTCCATCACATACTCCCGGGACCGCTGGAGCGCTTCCCACAGGGCGTGGGTCTGCATCAGCTCCAGGGTCATCTTCATCCGGTGCGAGTGGAACTCGAACTCCTGGGGGTCCGCGTTCTCGATGGCCTGCTGGAAGGCCACCTTGCTGCGCTCGCAATTGTGGATGGCCAGGGTGCTCAGCTCCAGCAGGGCGTGCCTGTCGCCTTCGGCCAGGTCTCGGAACCTGTCGAGGTTGAATCGCCCGGAGGAACCCGGGGCCTCTGTTTCCTCTGGCTCCGGGGCTGGCACGATGGGAGGGCGCCCGGGGGCGGCCTGCTGGGAGCGGCCCGTGTACAGGGCGAGCTTCGCGAAGAGATCATCCGGGCGGAACGGCTTGCCGATGAAGTCCGTGAAGCCGGCCAGATCGAGTCGCTCCTCGAGCCCCAACCGCGCCGAGGCCGTCAGGGCCAGGATGGGCAGCCGGCGGAAACGCTCGTCGGGGAGGGCTCGGAGGTTGTGGGTGGTCTCGTAGCCATCCATCTCCGGCATCTGCAGATCCATCAGCACGAGATCGTAATGCGACTGCTGGAGCTTCTCGATCACCTGCTTCCCGTTCTGCACCACGTCGAACTCGACGCTCCACTTGCGCAGGAACTGCGAGAGCACGAAGACGTTGATGGTCTGGTCATCCGCGACCAGGACGCGGATGCCCTGCAGGCGTTGGGCATCCGGGCGGCCCTCCACGGAGCCCACGGCCTCCTGCTCGGGCATGCCGAGCCTCAGCCTCAGGGGGAAGGAGAACGTGGTGCCCTGGCCGAGCACGCTCTCCACCTGGAGCTTGCTGCCATACAGCTCCAGCAGCCGCTGGCAGATGGTGAGGCCCAGGCCCGTGCCGCCGTACTTCAGGTTGATGTCGTAGCTGGCCTGGGTGAATTCCTCGAAGACCTTCGACAGCCGGTCCGGAGGAATCCCGATGCCCGTGTCTCGCACCCGGAACTCCAGGGTTACGGCCTCCGCGTGCTGCTCGAGCACCCTCGCGGACACCGTGATGGAGCCCGTCTCGGTGAACTTGATGGCGTTGCTCACCAGGTTGGTGAGCACCTGCCCGATCTTCACCGTGTCGCCCATGAGCCAGGCGGGCACCTGCTCTTCCAACTCCAACCGCAGCGCCAGCCGCTTCTCATCGGCCTTCACTCGCAGGGTGTGGAAGATGCCCTCGATCATCGGCGGCAGGTGGAAGTTGCGCTCCTCCAGCGACACCTTGCCCGCTTCGATCTTGCTGAAGTCCAGGATGTTGTTGAGCAGGGCCAGCAGGTTCTCGGAGGACGTATGGAGGACGTCCGCGTACTTCTGCTGCTGCTCCGACAGCCGCGTCTGCCGCAGCAGGTGCGACAGCCCGATGATGGCGTTCATCGGCGTGCGGATCTCGTGGCTCATCATCGACAGGAAGTCCGCCTTGGCCTTCGTGGCCTGCTCGGCCTTCTGGCGCGCCACCAGCAGCTCCCGCTCGTAGTTCTTGCGGTCGGTGATGTTGAAGATCGTCGTCCGATAGAGGAGCACCTGGCCGCTGGCATCCTTCTTCTGGGCGGTGTTCACGAGGACGGGCAGCGAGCGGCCTCCCTTGCCCACCAGATCGAAGTTGACCTCGTTGACGAACCCCTGCATCCGCAAGAGGGGGGCGTAGTGCGTCTCGTGGAAGATCTTCCCGCCGATGGCCAGCAGATCCTGGAACCGCTTGCCGGCCAGCAGCTCCTCGCGGGAGTAGTCCAGCCAGTTCAGCAGCGTCTGGTTGGCCTTGACGATGGTGCCGTCCGGGCGCGTGGAGATGTACCCGCAGGGGGCGTTCTCGTAGAGATCCTCGGCGCTCTCCTCGATGAGGGCTCCCGCCTCCACCGGGCGAGCCATGGGTCGTGTTTCCAAGATGCGACCGCGGCCTAGGAGAGGAAGCTGCGCATGGCGGCGATGGTTTCTTCCGGCGCGCTCAGGTGGGGGCAGTGTCCCGTGGCCTTCAGCTTCACCAGCTCGCTGTCCCGCATGTGGCGGTGCAGGTACTCGCCGACCACCTCCGGGGCGATCAGATCCTGCGAGCACTGCAGCAGCAGCGAGGGTGTCTTCACCTTGGGCAGGTCGGCCCGGTTGTCCGAGAGGAAGGTGACGCGCGCGAAGTGCTTGGCGATCTCGGGATCGGTGCGGCAGAAGCTGTTGGTGAGCTCCTGGCCCAGCTCCGGCCGGTCCGGGTTGCCCATGATGACGGGCGCCATGGAGCTGGACCAGCCCAGGTAGTTGCTGTCGAGCGACTCGAGCAGCCCGTCGATGTCCCCACGGCTGAAGCCACCGACGTAATCCCCATCATTCACATAGCAGGGCGAGGGGCCAATCAAGACGAGCTTGTCGAAGCGCGCGGGCTCCTCGAGGGCGGCCAGCACCCCGATCATGGCGCTCACCGAGTGCCCCACGAAGATGGCCCGGTTCAAAGACAGCTCACGGCAGATCTCCAGCACGTCGCTGGCATAGCCCTTCAAGGTTCCGTATTTGTTGCGATTGTAGGCAGAGGTGTCGGAATGCCCGGCCCCCACGTGATCGAACAGGACAATGCGGTACCGGTCCTGGAACGCGGGGGTGATGAACCGCCACATGTTCTGATCACACCCATACCCGTGGGCGAAGATCATGGCCTGGCTGCCAGCTCCCAGCACCTTGACGTTGTTCCTCTCGAGCGCGGCCCCAGGCATGACGAAGACCCCAGATGGTGTATCGCGGTGGCTGTAGCACCACCGGCGGACACCTCAGCCTAGGGGCAAAAATCTCGATTTCAAGGGTTTGTTCACGCTCGGTGAAGAGGCAGGCCAGCAATCAGGACGTGCGTTGTCGGATACCGGATGTCGCTGGAGCAGACGTCCTCCATGGAACAAAGGACGCTGAGACAGGGCCCGAGACTCGGTGCTGCGACGAGTCCGGGTCCTGGTCTCGTGTGGCTCACTCCTCGTGGATGAGTGAGGGCGGCTCACCCTGGAGCACACAGAGGTTGGTCGCCACGTCGCAGGTGGTGGGGAAGGCCGGATCAATGGACAGGCCAGGCTGAGGCAGCTGGCAGATGGTGGGGTCGCGCACCGGCTTGTTGTCCACGGTCTTCTCGCACTTGATGGCGGGGAACATGCCCACGGCGGTGTACTTCGCCGTGCAGTCGTTCTCCGTGTACGTGAGGTCCGCGATCCACTGGGTTCCAGGGATGGCGGACGAGCCCTGCACGCGCACGTTGCTGAACTGGTAGCGGACGTCCAGCGTGGAGCCGTCAGTCTGGGTGAGGCGCTGGCGGGCCTCGCTCATGGTGGGCACCACGCACAGCTCCTCCTCCTTGCTGGGGTACTCGGTGGTGAAGTCCCCGGAGGCGATGGCCGGGTTGGCGGTGTCCTTGCCGGTGGCCAGCCGCTCGGGCTTGAAGTCCAGCGAGGGGGGAATGCCCGAGCCCGGCGTGCGGAAGATCTGCGCGCCCAGCTTCTCGGCCGTCTTGGTGGCGCAGGGGCCGTCGCCCGCGACGAGGACGTAGCGCACGGCGTGCTCTCCTCGGCCGATGGTGCACTGGGGCAGGGGCTCGGAGTTGTCGCAGGCGCTCAGCAGCGCCGCGCACCCCAGGGGGAGGATCCAGGTGAAGGCGGAATGGGTCTTCATGGAGAGTGGGCTCCGCTTAGAACGAGAGGCGCGCGCCGAACCGGATGCTGCGAGGCGTCTGGTACGCGGTGGGCTTGCCGAAGTTGGGGTTGACGATGACGTCGCGGGTGGTGCCGCGGACCTTCAGGTTGGCCAGGTCCTCCTTCGTTCCGCCGATGATGGCGTCCACCGTCTCGGCGGTGTAGCGCTGATCCACGGCGGTGAACTGCTGGAAGTTGAAGAGGTTGAACACGTCCACGCTGAGGCTGGCGACCATGTCCTTGCTCAGCCGGTAGTTGGCCGCCAGGCGCGTGTCGATGTTGTGCACGAAGGGCAGCCGGCCCCCGGCGCCGCGCGGGAGGATGAAGGTGAAGTCCGGGCCGTAGATGTAGTGGTTGCCGGTGACGTTGATGGGCGCGCCCGAGGTGCCCCGGTAGGACAAGCCCAGGTTGAGGCTGATCTGGCCGGTGATGGGCAGCTCCTTGGCGCCGTAGAGCTTCACCGAGTGGGTGTGATCCAGCAGCAGCAGGCCCATCTTGTTCTCGGTGAGGGAGATCAGGTCGAAGTCCGAGGTGACGTTGGGCGCCAGCTGCAGGTTCTCCGGGCGGAAGAGGCCCGAGTAGTTGCCCCACAGGCGAGACCACGTGTAGCTGGCCTGCACCAGCCACAGATCCGAGAAGGCCTTGTTGAGCTGCAGGGTGACGGCGTCGTAGTTGCGCACGGGCTTGGGGAACTCGGAGGCGATGCCGCGGCCCGGGTTGCCGATGAAGTAGTTCGTCGCCTCGTTGCGCGACATGTCCTCGATGACCTGGTTCATGTCCCGGTGCGTGTACGAGAGCCCCAGCGTGGCGCTGGCGAACAGCTCGTAGTCACCGCCCACCACGAACTCGTCCGAGGACTGCGGCTCCAGATCCGGATCCACGGGGCTGTTGATGGCGAACGTCTGGCTGTACTTGGGGCTCAGCAGGTTGGCGTTGGTGCTGGGGATGACGTTGCCGTCGTTGCGGCACTCGGAGTAGGGCGCCGCCTGCGTGAGCGGATCGCACCCGGGCGCATCTCCCTGGGCGGCGCGGCGGCGCGTGGCCTGGATGCGGGTGATGTTGGAGAACTGCGAGTTGACCATGGCCAGCACCGCGTTCTGGTAGTAGCGCGCGAAGCTGGCGTAGAGCTTGGAACGGCCCTGCTGGGTGAAGTCGTAGATGACGCCGACGCGCGGCGAGAGCTGGTTGCCCAGCTTGAAGGCCAGATCCCCGCCGGTGCCGTAGATGCTCTGCGTGTCGTAGCGCAGGCCGGCGTTGAGGGTGACCTTGTCCATGATGCTCCACGAGTCCTGCAGGAAGCCGCCGATGGCCAGCGCGCGGGTGGAGGGATTCACCGCGGGCTGGATCACCACCTCGTCAGGCCCGGTGAGGTAGCCGAAGGCGCGGAAGTCCGTGAAGGACTGGCCGTTGGTGGCCTCGCGGTAGAAGACCAGGCCGGAGTAGCCGCGGGTGTCCTTGTTCTTCATCAGCTCCGTGTCGAAACCCGCCTTGATGACGTGGTGGCCCAGGGCGCTGAGCAGCGCGGTGCCCACGATGTTGCCCTGGTAGCGCTCCACGACGCGGTCCTGCAGGAAGCCGGGGCCTCCCAGGAAGTAGTCGTTCACCGGGCACTTCACGGCGTTCAACGTCCCGGCCGGGTCGCACACGGACGGATCCGGCAGCTGCTCGAAGTCATTGATGGAGTAGAAGTACGGCAGGCTGCGCGAAGGGTTGGTCGGGTCCGCCCGTGCGGAGCGCAGCATCTCGAACTGGGGCACGCCCGCCAGGCCATCCGTGCTGCCAATGTCCGAGCCGTCCGAGGGCAGGGTGGCGTCGCGCTGGTGGTGCCAGCCCACGGTGGTGTCCAGCAGGAACTTCTTGTCCAGGAAGGAGGAGGCCAGCTTGAGGGAGATGTCGCGCGAGCTCGTCTCCACGCGGTGCGCCAGCGCGGAGTAGGTACCGGACAGATCGGCCACCTCCACGGCGTTGTCGTCCACGCGGAAGGCATACTTGCCGTCGCCGCCCGAGGTGCTCGGGGCGCCGTACACGGAGAGGGTGAGGGTGTGGTCCGCGGCGGCCTGCCACGTGAGCTTGCCGATGTACTGCACCTGGCGCTGGTCCACGAAGTAGTTCTGGGTGGTGCCGGGGATGCGCTCGGTGGCGTTGAAGCCGGCCTCGTTCTTCACGTTGTTGCCTTTGTCATCGAGCACGAAGGCGTTCAGGTTGCGCTCGAGCTGCCGGCGGGTGAACGAGGGCGCCACGCCCACGTAGAACCAGAGCTTGTCCTTGATGATGGGGCCGCCCAGGTCTCCACCGAAGTCACCCAGGTTCCACAATTGCTGGTTGGTGGTGATGGTACTTCCAGCGCGGATGACTTCGTGCGGAGTGCCCTCGAGGCTGCCCGGGGTGAGGTTGGTGAAGAGCGAGCCGCGGAACTCGTTGGAGCCGGACTTGGTCACGGCCGTGACGACGCCGCCCGTGGAGCGGCCGAACTCGGGCATGAAGCCACCGGTGATGACGTTCACCTCCTGGATGAACTCCACGGAGATGGGCGAGCCGAGCGTACCGGTGGAGGGGTTGCCCGTGGCCAGGCCGTCCACCAGGAAGCCGTTCTCCGGGGACGTGGTGCCGTTGAGGGACACGCCGTACGCGTCCGAGTTGGCGCCGGGGGCCAGCTCCGCGAGGCTCTCGAAGGAGCGCGCCGCGCTGCCCTTGGAGCCCGGGCGGATGACGGCGATGTTGCGCACCACGTCCGTGTCCACGTTCACGCCCGTGCGCGTGGAGCCCACGTCGATGGCGGGCGGCGTGCCGGAGATCTCGATCGTCGTCTGGAACTCGTCCGGGAGGATCTGCGCGTTGAGGCGGATGGTGCGGTTGAGGCGCAGGGTGATCTCCGTGCGCGAGTAGGGCTGGAAGCTCTCCTTCTCGAACCGCAGCGTGTACACGCCCGGAGGAAGTTGGGGGATGCGGTAGGTACCGGTGGCGTCGGTGACGGCGATCTCTTCGCCTTGCAGGGCGTTGGAAGTCGCGGTGACGACCACGTCAGCAACGGGCTTCTGGTTGCTGGCATCCACCACGGTGCCTGTGATCACGGAAGCGTTCTGCTGAGCCTGGGCGGAATGCGCCCACAAGGCGGTGCACAACGCGAGCCCCACGGCCAGGACGCGTGCCTGACTTCTCTCGAGACGATTCACTGGGAGTTCCCCTCCGGACGGGGCCCTGACGCACTGCGCAGAGCACCCGGGTTTCCCAGCTATACTCCAATTTTCTGAATATTTGTGAACACTTGATCTTGTGGACCTCGCGGGGAGGTTTCCAGAGGGGAGACCTGCCAGGCTGGGTCATCCGAGCCTCGTTTGAGCGCCGAGTATCAGACGCCGCCGAAGAACGAGACCTCGAGGATGTGCACGAAGAGGTTGCAAGCGGCGTGGAAGAGGGCCGAGCCGACGACGGTGCCCGAGCGCTCCCGCATCCACCCGAAGATGAGCGCGGGGAAGAAGACGGACAGGCGCCAGGCCTGGAAGATGGCCAGGTGGCCCAGGGCGAAGAGCAACGCCGTGAGCCAGAAGGCGGGCCCCAGCCGCGCGCCCAGCACCTGGCGCCCTTGTGGCCACGCATCTCGCAGCCGGCTCTGCATGTAGCCCCGGTAGAAGAACTCCTCGGGCAACGCCACGACGAACAGTTGGTCGACGACCCACTCGGCGAAGCGCGGGGGCAGGCGGAACGAGAAGTGCCCGATGCCTGTGTGCGGCGTGAGGAGCCGGGCCAGCCCCGGAGGCAGGTGGGGGATGAGCTCCACCCAGACGTAGAAGCCGGCGAAGAACAGTGGGCCGACGATGAGGCAGAGCGTGAGGAACAACCTCAGGTCCTGGCGCCAGGCCCTCAGCGTGAGGCCGTAGTCGCGATAGTCCTCGTTCCTCCAGCGCATGGGGATGAGCGGCAGGTAGAGGAAGCCCACCGTGGCCACCAGCTTGGGGATGCTGCTGCCTCCGAAGAGCACGAACGAGACGATGATGCCCAGGAAGCCCACGGCCCACAGGACGACCACTTCCTGGACCGCGGAGAGCCGAGAGGGTTGAGCGGTGGTGGAGCTCATGGGCTCTCCGCCGCGGAGGCGAGCTGGAGCTTTACGGCTGCCAGAGGCAGGGCCCGGCACCCCGTGGGCCGGCGCTGCACCACGACGGCGACGAGCCGCCCCTGTGTGTCGAAGAGGGGAGTGCCCGGGGTGAAGGGCAGGTCCACGTCCACGAAGGGCTCCTGCTTCGCGCTGTGGGCCACGGCGGTGAACGGCTGGGACGGCCGCTTGCCCTTTCCCTTCACCACGCCGATGAGCCACTGCCCGTTCAGCCCATCAGGCAGCACCTTCACCGGCACGGATGGATAGGTTCCATTGGGAGCGGCGATGACGGCGACCTTCAGGGCCGCGTTGGCGAGCACCACCGAGGCCGGCAGCCGCTTGCCTTCGATCTCCACCTCGGTGCTCTCCAGGCTCACGTGATCGACAGCGGTGAGCACCTGCCCCTGGCTGCCCACGATGACACCCGGCCCTCCGCGGCGTGGGGCGACCACGCGCACCACGGAGCGCTCATGCAGCTCCAGCGCCTTCTGCATGTCCGCGCGCGTGGGTTTGTCGGGGCCCGAGGCGTGGGCCGCGAATCCGGTACAGAGGAAGAGGAGGACAAGGAGGCGAGTCGTCACCGCGGCCGCGAGGCTATCACCGGGGCACGAGGTGCCAAGTAGGTGCCTCAAGCCCGGGTCGGCTTGAACTGCCTGGCCAACTGCTCCCAACCTCCGGGCGGCTCGGGAATCCCCATGGCCATGAGCGTTTCACGGGCGCGCTCGGTGAGGCCGGGCTCGGGGTTGACGTCCGGGTTCCACTTCTCCACCAGGGCCTGGAACTCGCGCACCATCGGCTCGGCGTCCGCCAGGGACTTGTTGCCGCTCTGGGCCGTCTGCAACACCTCTCCCGCATCCAGGAAGCGCTGGATGCTGCGCAGGAGCTCCTGACGGAAGTCGCGGGGAGTGCGGCCCTGCAGGCCCTGTTTGAGCGTCGGCGCCGCGGCGATGACGCCGATGGCCTTCATGCAATCGGTGATGGTGGTGACGACCTCCTGAAGCTGCTTCTTGTCGATCACTCGTGCTCCCCTGGGCCAAGAGGTACTGCGGGCGCATTCAGTATAGCTGCTCGCGGTCCGGCGCGAGGGGCGTGGGCTCTCTCATGACGTGGTATCGTGCACCCATGCCGCACTCCTGGAAGCCCCTCGGTCGTCGCTCGCTTGTTGCGGGTCTGCTGCTGCTCGGGCCAGCAACGGCGCCGGCGGGGCTTCCCTCCGAGGCCGGGACCGTGGCCTCGGTCCGGAGCCTCGTCGGAGTGGTGGTCGCGGCCCGGACGTTGGACCTCGCCCCCCGCGTCGAAGGACGGCTGGAGGTGATGCGCGTCCGCCTGGGAGACCGGGTAGCCGCCAACCAGGAGGTGGCGACGCTGGAGCGGCAGCCCCTCTCCATCGAGCTGGCCGCCCGTCAGGCAGGTGTGAAGGCGGCGGAGGCCGAATACTCCCGGAACCAGATCCTCCTCACCCAGGCAAAGCAGCGGCTGGAGCGAGAGCACCGCGTGAAGGAGTACTCCGCAGCCGAGGCCGTGGAGACCGCCGAGAATCAGGTCGCCCTGTCCACCTCGGACGTGGCGCTGGCCCAGGCGCACGTGTCCCAGGCCCAGGCCCAGCTCGACCAGGTGGTGATCCAACTGGAGAACACCCGGGTCCGGGCGCCGTTCGCCGCCTTCGTCTCGGAGATCTTCATCTATCCCGGAGCTCAGGTCAGTCAGGCCACGCCGGTGGTCCGACTGGTGAGCGAGGAGCTGCGGTTGCGCGTGGCCATTCCCGCTTCCATGGCCTCGCTTGCTCGTCCTGGTGCCGAGATCCAGGCCCGGTTGGAGGCCCTGAACCTCGTGGTGACGGGCGTGTTGGAGAGCGTCTCCCCGGAACTCGATCCGGCCTCGCGGCATCTCAAGGCCGAGGCCCGGTTGGAGATCCCCGCCGCGCACCGGGGCCGCATCCCCACGGGGCTGCTGGCGGAGGTGGAGTTCCGGGGGAGCCCTCCGGCCGTGTCCAGCGGTACTCCCGCGACTCCCTGAGTCAGCGCGTCAACTGGCCTTGCTGGCCTGCGCCGCGGGCACGCTGTCAGCTCCGTCCTGGGAGGAGAACAGCTCGTAGTAGTAGCCCCGGCGGGCCATCAGCTCCGGGTGGGTGCCGCGCTCCACCAGCTTGCCCTGATCCATCACGAGGATGAGATCCGCGTCGCGCAGGGTCGTCAGCCGGTGGGCGATGACGACGCGCGTGCAGCTCAACTGGGCAATGGCCTCCTGCACCGCGCGCTCCGTCTTCGCATCCAGGGAGTTGGTGGCCTCGTCCAGCAGCAGGATCGCCGGCTCGTTCACCAGGGCGCGGGCAATGGCGATGCGCTGGCGCTGGCCTCCCGAGAGCGAGGCGCCCATGTCGCTCAGCACGGTGTCGTACTTCATGGGCATGGCCATGATGTCGTCGTGCACGTGGGCGCGGAAGGAGGCCTTGATGATCTTGTCGATCGGCAGGGTGGCGTCCGCGTAGGCGATGTTGTGGCGGATGTCTCCGCGGAAGAGCGAAGGGTTCTGCAGCACCACGCCCATCTGCCGCCGCATCTCCTGCAGGTCCATCTCCGCCAGCGGCACGTTGTCGTAGCGGATGGAGCCGGAGCTGGGCAGGTACAGACCGAGCATCAGGTGGGCCAGGCTGGACTTGCCCGCGCCCGAGCGGCCGACGATGGCCACGAACTGGCCCGGCGCGATGCTCACCGACACGTTCTGGACCACCATGGGCGCGTTGACGCCGTACTGGAAGGAGACGTTCTCCACCTGGATGCTGCCCTCCAGCTTGTGCGGCAGCTTCCGGGTATTGGGCGGCTGCTCGCGCGGGGCCTCGAGCACGTCGTCCACGCGGTCCAGGTAGCTCTTCACCAGCTCCAACTGGAAGGCGGTGGTGACCAGGTTGGTGATGGGGGTGAGGAAGCCCACGGCCAGCGAGTTGAGCGCCAGCATCTCGCCCAGGCTCAAGTCCCGGCGCAGCACCATCACGGTCCCCATCACCAGGATGGCCAGCGGCGAGGCCATGCGCAGCGTGTTGGTGATGGACTCGGTCAGCGCCTGAAGCCGCCCGCGATCCAGCGACACGTTGAGCACGTCCACGAAGAGGTTGGACCAGTGCTGCACGGCCCGGTTCTCCACGCCCATGGCCTTGAGGGTCTGGATGCCGGTGAACAGCTCCACCTCGTAGTTCTGCGAGCTGGCCGTCACCTCGAGGTTCTTGGCCATCAGGTCCCGCTGCGTCTTGCGCGAGAACAGGTAGACGAGCACCTGCAGCACGGCCAGCCCCAGGGACAGCAGGGCCATCTGCCAACTGCCGACGAACAGCAGGCCCAGGTAGAGCAGCACCAGGCTGCCATCCAGCAGCGTGGACAGCGCCCCCGAGGTGAGGATCTCCCGCAGCGCGGTGTTGCTGTTGAGGCGGTTGATCAGATCGCCCGCCGAGCGCAGTTGGAAGAAGGAGAAGGGCAGGTGGACCAGGTGGTCCAGGAAGCCCAGCGTCATGCGCGCGTCCAGGTGCGTGCGCATGTGCAGCAGCAGGTGCGAGCGGACCAGCAGGGACAGGAGCTGGAAGAGGGCCAGCGCTCCCATGCCGATGGAGAGGATGACGAGCAGGTCCTCGTCCCCGGTGGGCACCACGCGGTCCACCACCGTCCCGGTGATCGACGGCAGCGCCAGGGCGAACACCTGCAGCAGCAGGGAGATCACCGCCACCCGGAGCAGGGTGGGCTTCTCCTTGAGCAGCAGCTTCAGGTAGCGGTGCGTGCCCCGGGTGACCCCGCCCGTCTGGAAGGTCTCGCTGGGCTCGAAGAGCACCGCCACGCCGGTGAAGGACTTGCGGAACTGCTCAATCGGCACCCGGCGGGGACCGAAGGCCGGGTCCACCACGTCCACGCCCTTGTTCGTCACCCGCTCGAAGACGACGAAGTGGCGGAACTCCCAGTGGAGCACGGCGCCCTGATCGAGCAGGTGCAGCTCGTCGATGTCGACCTTGACGGCCCGCCCGAGCAGCTCGCATCGCCTGCCGGCCTCCAGCAGGGCCCGCGCGGACACGCCGTGTGAGCTCACCCCGGTGGCTATCCGCGCCTCCTCCAGGCTCACCTTGCGGCCGTGGAAGCCGAGCACCATGGCCAGGCACGCGGCGGCGCAGTCCACCGCGGACAGTTGGGCGATATAGGGGATGTTCCGACGGCGGAAGCTCTCGCCCAGCCGTTGCAGGGCCGGGAAGCGCTCGAAGAAGGAGGTGGTCGACTCCTCTGGGGGCGGGGCCTCGTCAGCCACGATCGCCTCTCAGGTAGTCCAGGATGGGCAGCAGCGTCATCCACCCGTTGCGCGAGCGCACCTTCACGCGGACGGTGCCGGGCATGCCGGTGTAGTAGTGGTACGTGCGCTTGTCCGAGACGAACTCGCTGGAGGGCAGCCGCGCCTCCACCACCACCACGGGGCCCTGGAGCGTCACCACGTCTCCGAGATCCGGCCCCAGGTAGCGCCGCACCTCCGCCGGTCCCACCAACTCGTCACTGATGGAGGCCACCTCGAGATCGCGGAACTGGTAGGGGAAGCCCTCCAACTCCAGGCGGAAGGCCTGCCCGGGCTTGATCATCGGCCGGTAGCGCCCCGGTACGAGCCCCAGCGCCCAGGACTCCGCGCCCTCTCGCATCACCGACACGACCACTTCGCCCTGGCCGATGAACTGGCCCTCGCGCACGCGCACGTCGTTGACGATCCCCTCGAAGGGCGCCTTGAGCGAGCGCTCGGCCAAGCGCGCCTGGCTCTGATCGAGCTGCGTGCGCATGGAGGACACCACCTGTTGGGCCGCGCCGTTGAGCGGCGTGAGCAGCGTGGTGGCCAGCAGCGCGCGGAACTCCTGCTCCAGCCGCTCGCGATCTCCCAGCTCCTGGCTGGAGTACAGCTCCACCAGCGTCTCGCCCGCCTTGACGTGCTGGCCTCGCTGCACCAGCACCCGGCTCACCCGGCCTCCCGCGGTGGAGGCCACGTCCTCCAGGCCCTTGACCTGGATCAGGACCGAGCCCTGGGCGTACTCGTTGATGTCCACCACCGCGAGTCCCACCCCCGCCACCACCGCGGCCAGGACGATGATCCAGTACGTGGTGCGGGCCCAGAAGGGAGTGATCTGCAACAGGCTGCCCCGTGCCTCGGGCCGAGCATGGTGCGCCAGCGCTTCCTGGCGAAACAGTGGCTGGGGAGCGTCCTGTTGACTCATGCTCGCTGATTCACTCGCGGAGAGCGGGGACGATACTTCCGGCAGAGGGGTGGAGCAAATCGAGGCAGGCACTCGTGCGTGACGCCTTGCCCCCAAAAAAAACGAGGACCCTCCGAAGAGGACCCTCGCCAGCGTCCAGGCGCTCGAGCGAGCGCCTGATGCGCTGGATCAGCGACTAGACGCTGATGCCGACGCCGACGGAGACCTCGACGGGGCCAACGCCGACGCCGACGGATACCTCAACAGACGAGGCCAAACCGCCGACGACGTTGTCCAGCTCCTGATCGTTGATCGTGCGCAAGGCCTCCTTGCGCATACCCAGCTTGTTGTTCTTCATGGGGGTACTCCTGTGGTTGGTTGGGGCCACACTGTGAGTCCAGGTAGGAAAACCGTCTTACCGTGTAATCACAGCAAATGCAGTTTACCTGTAATTTGCTCACAGTCAAACATTTTTAATGAGTACAAAGAGGATTTCATGATCCAGCAGCGACCCTGAGGATCAACGGGGCGCCGCCGCGCGCCTCAGATGGTGGCGAAGGGGATGGGCCAGTGGCGGATCTGGTAGGGCAGGGCGACGAACCAGTCGTCCAACTGGAGCACGAGATCCTCTTCGAGCAGGGCGTCCAGGGCCTCGCGATCATGCCCCGAGAGATCCTGCAGGCGGTGGGGCGCCTGCAACTGGGTGAAGAGCTCGTACACCGGGCCGCGCTCGAGGGTGAAGCGGGAGGCGTCCCGAGGCTGGCGCATGTCCTTGATGGTGAGGAAGTTCTGCCCCAGCCGCCAGAAGAACCGGCCGTAGGAGTGCTCGGCGTCCCAGGTGCGCAGGGCCTCTTCCGGGGCGTTCTCCGGGAGGACGGGCGGCTCCAGGTGCAGCAGGGTGCGTGGCTTGAGGGTGTTGGCCGTCTGCCCCTTCCACTGCACGCGCACGCGGTGCGAGGTGCAGTCGCGCAGGAAGCGGACGAAGTGGATGGACTCCTCGGGGTGCTGCGCGCCGATCTCCATCTCCCAGGGGACGCGGATCTCCACCAGCCCCTGGGCCGCGAACTGCCCGAGCTGCTGGCTGGAGGGCCACTGGGCCGACAGCTCGCCGGTGAGCTGGACGGCCACGGCGCTGTTGCCGCCCCGGGCCTCGAGCGCGGGCAGCAGCCGATCCCACTCGTTGAGGCTCAGGGGCACCGCGAGCCTGTCGGTGCCCAGCGGCTCGCCCTGGCTGAGCCGCTCCAGTGAAAGCTGTGGCAGCGAGTCCTCGCCCTGGGGACGCGGCATGCCCTCGGGGCGACGGGCCATGGACTTGCGCTGCTTGCCGGCGGGGGCGCGGATGCGCTGCGGACGCGCCTTCAGGGGCAGGGCGATGAAGCGGCCGCTCTCCTCGAAGACGAGCCCCTGCTTGCGCCAATCCGCGAGCAGCTGGGTCATCTGCTCCACGGAAGTGGTGTGGCCGGCGGTGCGCATCGACTCGGCCAGCGTCGCCGCGGCCTGGGGACGCATCAGCGCGCGGAAGACAGCCACCTCGAGCGGATCCGTCATCACCAGATCCTTCTCCGGCCAGTTCGCCCGGCGATCGCGGATGTAGATGAAGCGCCCGTCGTCGCGGTAGCTCAGCTCGCTCTTGGGGTAGCTCTCCCTCCACTGCGCCACGGCCTTGCCGAGCGCCTCGGCCGTCTCTCCGGAGATCCCCTTGAACGTGGTCTCGAAGATGTAGGCCAGGTCCATCAGCTCGTGCTGCGGCAGATCGTAGACGATGGGGTAGAAGAGCGCCGGGATGCGGTCGGTGAAGCCGAGCGAGGGGTTCTCGAAGTTGGGGCTGAAGCGCTCGAGCGCGATGCGCGATGCGCCACCGGGGTGCTGCAGGTGCGCCAGTGCGGGGAGCTGCTCGATGACGGCCGTGTAGTCCTCGGGCGTCTCACCCGGGAAGCCGTAGAGGTAGTTCCAGGAGATGGTGAGCCCCTGGTCCTCGCAGTCGCGCAGCGTCTGCACGTTGTGGCAGCCGTTGATGCCCTTGGCCATCAGCTTGAGCACGTGGGTGCTCAGGTTCTCGATGCCCGGCTGCACGTTGACGACGCCCGCGGCCTTGAGCGCCTGGATCTGCTCGCTGTTGAGGTTGGACTTCACCTCGTAGTGGATGCGCAGGTTCAGGCCGGACTGGGAGATGTGCGGCAGCAGGCCCTTGAAGTACTTGAGGTCGATGATGTTATCGACCATGAGGATGTCGAGCGTCTGGTGGCGCTCGACGATGGCGCGCATCTCCTCCCAGAGCTGGGTGGGCGGCTTGCTGCGGAAGTTCATCATCGAGCCGTTGAGGCCGCAGAAGGTGCAGTGGTGCTTCTCGCCCCACCAGCAGCCGCGCGCGCCCTCCATGACGAGCTTGGGCTCGAAGTCCACGCGCAGCGGCGTCTGGGCCACGGCGTCGAAGTACGCGTCGTAGTTGGGCGCGGGGATCTGGTGGGCGGGGAACGCGTGGGTGCGGTCCGCGTTGACGATGCTGCGGCCGTCCTTGCGCCAGCACAGCCCGGCGATGTCCTTGAGCTCGACGTGGCCGCCGAGCGCGTCCAGCAACTCCACGAAGGCCTGCTCGCCCTCTCCACGGACGATGTAGTCCATGAAGGAGAAGTTGCGGTGGAGGGCCGCGCCCTGGGGCCCGTCGCAGTTGGCGCCGCCCATGGCGGTGATGATCTTCGGGTTGCGCTCTTTGATGGCGCGGGCCAGGGCCAGGGAGGCCACGTTCTGCATGAAGGTGCTGGTGAAGCCCACGAAGTCCGGGTTCAGCGCCACCACTTCGTCCACCATCCGCGCGATGAAGCCGGGGGACCAGGACTGGATCTTCGGCAGCCAGTCGGACCAGCGCGACAGCTTGTCCAGGTAGGCCTTGTACTCGTCGACCCGCCACTGCTCCTGGCCGTAGAGGGCGGCGCTGAACATCCAGTCGCCCATGCCCATGAAGATGCCGCCCTCGGCGATGGCCGTGTAGTCCTTGGCGCCCAGCTTTCCTTCCGAGCGCTCGGCCATGTACTCGCCCCACTTGAAGCTCCCGTAGAAGTCGATGACTTCGTGAGGGTCCCGGCTGTGCTTGATCCGCTCGTGGAGGATTCCAAGCGCCAGGGAGGGGGTATCCAAAGAATGCCAGGGCATCGCGACGAGTAGGATTTTCATGGAGCTCTGGGGAAGAAGGGGTTCCTCCTTATGTCTACATGAAAAATCCGAATACGTCCACGTACAGTGAACTTTTTCGGGCCTGGCGGTATGAAACCGACCTGCACCTACGCGCGGCGCTCAGCGGGCGCGCTGGGCCTTGAGCGCGGAGATGAACTGGGGCGCCGGGAGCGTGTTGAGCACTTCGCCCTTGCGAGCCCAGCCTCGGCGCGCGGTAGCCACGGCGAAGGGCAGGTGATTCAGGTCCTGGACCCTGTGGGCATCGGCGCTGACGACCAGCTTCACGCCGCGCTGCATGGCCTGGCGCACGTGCTCGGCCTTGAGATCCAGGCGGGCCGGCTTGCCGTTCACCTCCATGACGACACCGCGCTCGGCGGCCCGGTCCAGCACGGCCTCCATGCGCAGCGGGTACGGATCGCGCTCGTGGATGAGGCGCCCGGTGGGGTGGCCGATGATGTTGAGGAAGGGGTTGTCCATCGCGTTGAGCACGCGCTGGGTCATCTGCTCCTCGTTCATGCTGTGGCGCACGTGGATGGAGGCGATGACCACCTCGAGTTGCTCCAGCACGCTGTCGCGGTAGTCGAGCGCTCCGGACTCGAGGATGTCCACCTCGATGCCCTTGATGAGCCGGAAGCCGGGCAGCTTCTCGTTCACCCGATCGATCTCCTCCCACTGGCGTTTGAGATCGTCCTCCTTGAGGCCGCCCGCGTAGATGGCCGCCTGGCTATGCTCGGTGACGGTGAGGTACTGCAGGCCCATGGCGTGGGCGGCGCGCGCCATCTCTTCGAGTGAGTTCTTTCCGTCCGACCAGGTGCTGTGCGAGTGCACCACGCCGCGCACGTCCTCCAGGCTGATGAGATCCTGGGGCAGGCGGCCCTCGAGCGCGGCTTCGATCTCGCCGGTGTCCTCGCGCAGCTCGGGCGGGACGTACTGCATGCCGAGCAGCTTGTAGATGTCCGCCTCGTCGTGGATGGGCATCTTGGTGCCGTCGGCGCGGTGCACGCCCCACTCGGAGATCTTGTAGCCCTTGTCCTGGCCGAGGCCGCGCAAGCGGACATGGTGGGCCTTGGAGCCGGTGAAGTGGTGGAGCGCGGTGGCGAAGTCCTCGTCCGGGAGCACGCGCAGATCCACCTGGAGATCCTCCGCGTGCATGCGGACGGAGCACTTGGATTCGCCCTTGCCGATCAGCACGGCGACGCCGGGGGCATTGGCCAGCACGTCGAGCACGGGACCGGCCTGGGGCGCGGAGGCGAGCATGTCCACATCCGCCACGGTCTCGGCGCGGCGCCGCACGCTGCCAGCGGGGCAGACGCGGACGACACCGGGGGCGGCCTTGAGGAGCTCCAGGAGACCCTCGACGGTGGGCAGCACGTCCCCGAGCAGCTTGCGCTTGCCGTGGATGCGGTGGAACACGGCGATGCCCTCGAGGATCTTCGCCTCGCTCTTGGCGCCGAACCCCTTGAGCTGGCGCACGCGGCCGTCGCGGCAGGCCTGCTCCAGCTCGGCGACGGTGCCGATGTTGAGCTCCTTGTAGAGGGCCATGGCCTTCTTGGGGCCCATGTCCGGGAGCTGGAGGATCTCCAGGAGGCCGGGAGGGAACTCGGCCTTGAGGTCCTCGTAGAAGCCGAGCTTTCCGGTGGTGACGAGCTCGGAGATCTTCTCGGCGAGCCCCTGGCCGATCCCTGGGAGTTCTTGCAGGCGGCCTTCCTTCACGAGGGCTGCCAGGTCCTGGGTCATGCCTAGGAGCCGGTCGGCGGCCGTGTCATAGGCGCGGACCTTGAAAGCGTTCTCGCCCTTGAGCTGGAGCAGGAGGGAGACGTCCCGGAGGATCTTGGCGACGGCGGCTTTGTCGAGCGGGGGCGGGTTCACGTGAGAGAAGGTAATCCGAGTGGGGCGAGCGCGCAGGCGTGTCGAGGCGCGAAGGACGCTCGCGAGGCTTGTGGGAGCAGGGTAGAAGGGGGGCCCCCACGGGGTCTACCCGTCGTTTGATTGAGGATGAACGAAGCAGATGAAGATCAAGCTCGGACCGGCGGACTTCGCCGAGAAGGAGATGCGAGGCTACGAGGTAGGCAACCGCAACGTATGCATCGCGAAGGTCAACGGGCGCTACAAGGGGCTTGACGACTGGTGCAACCACGCAGGCTGCCTGCTATCGGGTGGGCGCGTCGAGGACAACCTGGTCATCTGCCCGTGCCACGAGGTCGGCTTCGACCTGGACACGGGGAAGAACGAGACCTCGCCAGGCATCGCTGATGACCAGACGGTGGTGAAGGTCGACGTCGAGGGTGGGCAGATCGTCATCGACGATCCGGCGGCGAAGTAGGCAGGAAGCGACTCGGGAGGGCAGCGATGGGACACGACGGGCACGATCACGACGATGACCACGGCCACGACCATGACCCTGAGCACGGTCATGGGCACCGTCATGGACACGAGCACGGAGGCCCCGGGCATCGTCCGCCTCCACCACCGCCGCCTCCGCCCCCGCCGCATGAGCATGGCTCTCACGCGCATGGGCACCGTCCGCCGCCGCCTCCTCCTCCGCCTCCGAGGCGCAGGCGGGAGGATCACGAGCACCGGGGGCACGAGCATCACCACCACCATCCTCCGCACGGGCATCACGGGCACTCGCACGCGGCGGACGAGCACAAGTCGCACGCGCCGACGCAGGTGAGCGTGTTCGTGGTGACGTGCTCGGACAGCCGGGATGCGGCCCGGGACGAGAGCGGGCAGGTGCTGCGCAGCGGGCTGGAGGAGGCGGGGCACACGCTGGCGGGTTACAAGGTGGTGAAGGACGAGCCGGACGCGATCCGGGCGGTGCTGACCGAGGCCGCCGAGGCGGGAGCGCGAGCGGTGCTCTTCAACGGTGGGACGGGGATCGGGCGGCGAGACTCGACGGTGGAGACGCTGCGGGCCCTGTTCGAGAAGGAGCTGCCGGGGTTCGGAGAGATCTTCCGGATGCTCTCCTACGAGGAGATCGGCAGCGCGGCGATGCTGTCACGGGCCACGGCGGGGACGTACAAGGGGATGATCCTGTTCGCCATGCCGGGATCTCCTCAGGCGGTGAAGTTGGCACTGAAGGCGCTGATCCTCCCGGAGCTGGGGCACCTGGTGCGAGAGCTGACGCGCTGAGCTGCCGCGGCCCAGTCGCCCGGCTGTGAATGCCCACGACTCCCAGGGCGAATCACCACCTGAAGTCACAGCCCTCCGGGTCCCGGCAATGAACCGAACTGGTATGACAACCATACCAATGCTCAGCCTCTGCCCAGAGGGGGCCCCTTCTTCTTTCATGCGCTCCGGAGCAGAGCGCTCCACGGGCATCGAGCCACGCTCAGTTGTAGCTCATGTAGTAGCCCGCGCTGTTCAAGGTGAGCCGGTAACCGGCTCCGCATGACATCACAGGATCTGCGGGAGTACCTTTCACTGGCTGGTGCCGGCCGGCGTCTTCGTGCCGGGACCTGGACGGCATCTGAGCGGCGGGCGCCCTCAGCCTGCGGCGCGCTCCACCTCGTCGAAGATGCCGACGAGCAGGCTCTCGACCACGTCCATCGCCAGCAGGATGCACGACCACTCAGCACGGTTCACGCAGCGCAGGTGCTCCGCCAACTGCGCGGAGTGGTCGTCATCCAATGTTCCGTGGAGTCGCAAATAGGAGTCTGCGGCGTCGATGTTCTCGATGCGCCCGGCGCTTCGCAGCCGCTCCACAGCCTTGCCGGCGCTGTTTCCTGACAGTGTCTCCAAGCTGTACGCGGTACCGGCTATCTCAGGCGTGCCTCGCCTGGCCGCAGCCTCGTGGTAGTGCAGGTAGCCCTCCACCGAGGGGCATGGCTGGATCCGCTTCAGCTGCTGGTTCGACCACCCCAGGCGCTTCAGATCATTCCAGCACCACAAGTGGTGGTTCATTTCTTCGAGCGACTTCTTGTAGAGGTGCGAGGCGAGCGCTGGGTACCGCTTCATCTTCAGGCTCGTGAGCTTCAGGAAGTGGCTCGACTTCTCGACGTAGCAGCTGCTTTGAGCCAGGTAGACGCAATAGCCGTCCTTGTTGAGAGTGCCGTTGATGAGGCGCCAGGCCGCGCGGTGAGTGCCCACTCGCTTGGCGAGCACTTCATTCCGGTGGTTCATGAGGGAGAGCAGGTTTGCGTTGGGCTTCCTGGACATGGACTTCATTGACATGGACTTCTCCTATGCGGGACCGGTACCGGTCCCGGTGTGGGTGAGGCACAGGGTGGGTGATGGGATGTGGCGCTTCGGATCAGGCGGCGCGGCGCGGGGCCTGTCCCAGAGAGCGCCGGCTTTTCTCCAGCGCATTGAACTGCGCCAGGGTCCGCGCCGGGATCCTCTTCAGCCAGGCGCTGATCGGCAGAGTCCACCGCGAGAATTCATGGATGTAGAGCGGCTCGCCCATGACGAGAGCGCCGAACTTTTCGACATACATCGTGAGCAACTGGGGCAGGGGCAGGGCGCTGAGGTAGCCCTGCTGGGCCAGCGCCCAGTGCATCGGCGTGTAGAAGGTCTTCGACGGGTTCGCGGGGGGCGAGGAAGGCGTGCGGGCGCCGACGCGCAAGGGGCTATCCAGCCGGCGGGCCGATGCCACCCTGGCCATCAACAAGGCGTCCTCCAGCACGTCGCTCTCGGCGTTGGCGGCCGCCACCCAGAGGTCCGCATTGGTGTCCCGCGACGTCCAGTAGGCTCCGGCCAGTAGCAGCCGGATGGCCTTGCTGCGACGGTACTCCTCCAGGGCTGCGAGTCGGCCGAACTCAACGACAGCGAGGCCAACTTCCTTCAGAGGGGAGAGGTCCAGCAGATCTTCCAGCGCGATGCCGTAATGCCTACTCCTCGTGTGCGCGATCTGCTCGTTGCCGAATAACAGCCGGTTCGTGGCGACAGGCTTCGAGTCGTCATAGACAACCGGGTGACGCGTCGAGTGGTAGTAGTCGTACTCGTCCTCATCCGCACCGTGGCTGAGGCGCTCCTGTTTGTTGTAGACGGTGCCTCGGACGATGAGGGCATCATCGATCTTGTCCTTGGCCGGATTCAGGATGCGCAGCCACAGCATGAGTCCTCCCATTCGTGAGGACCGCCTCATTGCCGACCTCACGATGGGTTTGTCGCGATAGGGATTTTTCTTGGCATTTACGATCAGCTCCTCTGTCTGGAGCAGCCATGAGAGCAGCACGGGAACCTTCGCGCCCAACGAGCCGGATGCCTGACCAGACCCGAGCAGGGCTGAGCAGGCCTGAGGAAACGTGATTCCGCTCTCGGGAGCGTCTGGGCACCATGTCCCGCGAATGGCTGAGACATCAGCCCAGAACGTGGGGACGCGCTCTCATGGCGAAGAAGAAGGATGATACCCTGGCGGAACTGTACGACAGCCGTGAGCCCTATCTCTGCCGGGCACAGTGGCTGCTTCATGATTCCGAGGAGGCCAAGGATGTGGTGCAGGAGAGCTTCGCTGCTCTGATGCGGGCCATCCCCAGGCTCAGGGGAGAGGCGTCACTCTCCACGGTGCTTCATGGAATCTTCCTCAGGCAGATTGTGAACTGCTTGCGGCGGCGCTCACGTGAAGCCATCCAGATGGGACCGTTGCGCGTCGATGATGAAGAGGACTCGCTGTGCCAGCACGAGGCGGACACAGCCCATGATGGAGGGATAGGCAAGGTGGAGGCGTTGAGGGAACTGGTGGTGCTCGTTCGTGGCGAGACACCTGGGGCGCTGGAGGTGGCGTATCTGTATCTGGTCGAGGGCTACACGTTCGGACAGATCGGAAAGAAGCTGGGCTTCGGCCGCAAAGAGGCCTCCGAGCTGATGAGGCAGCTCGTTGAACGCACGCATCGGCAGGGGGGCCACGAGAGCCGTGGAGGCTAACTCAGTGGTTCGTGGACCACTGGCTTGGTCTCAGCATGGGGAGGGCGGGCCCGCGAGATGTTCCTGGCCCTTCGAGATCGTGCCCAACGCGCGTTGAGGTACTCTGTGCCAGGATCATCGCTCGGAGGGCTCTTCATGGTCCATCGCTCAAGCAAGAATTACAGAGAGCTTGTTGTCCCCAACCGCGAGAAGCTACGAGCGTTGCGGGATCAGTACATGCGTGACATGGATGCAACCTCTTAGGACGAGGTCAGGGATAAGTTCCTGGAGGAGCTCAAATCGAAGCGCGTTCCCAAAGGGTCTCGTCGATTGGGGCGAGGCGCAGGCGTTTGGAACAGCGCGTTCGCACCAACGGGGCTGATGCTACGCTCCAGCATCATCGTGCTCGCCGAGTTTTTTGGTGTTGAGCCGGAGTTAATCATCCTGGCTCCCAGCCCTGGGAGCACAACAAGGTCCATCGCTGAGGTATCAAAGACTTCTCCGCCCACCAAGCATGGCCTAGCACCAAACGCGTACGCGGCTCGAAACGGGTGACTTGCAGAGTTCCGCCGGTGGTGGGTACGCGGAGCTGACGCCAGCGCCCTCGAGTCTGCCTGTGGAGCCCTGAGCCGAGCACACGGGCGCTCTACCCTGAGCGTTGTGCCCTTGCCATCCTACCTGTGGAGTGAGTAGAGGTCGGCCCATGCAGACGGGTCGGGCGATGAAGAGTCCTGCGGCCTTGAGTCAGGCCGAGCGAGAGCAGCGCCTTGAGCAGTGGGCCAGCGCGAGCGGAGTGGAGCTTTCGCAGTTGGACGGCATGCAGAGCGGGGTGGTGCTGGCGGCACTGGTGTTTTTGAGCTTCGTGGGCGGGGTGGCTGCGCTGCGACGCATGGTGGCCTACCTGCTGTCGCACAGTGGCCTGGGGCTGAGTTCGGTCATCATTGGCGCCGTGGTGGGCACCACGGGCAGAGCGGTGCGCAAGGCCCGCCAGGTGGCGCCCAAGGAATTCTGGAAGAAGCTGCAGAAGGCGCGTCGAGGCCACCCTGCGCCCAAGCTGCGCAAAGAGCAGGTGGGGCCCGTGGCCAAGTTCCTGTCGGAGCACCCAGGGTGCTCGGTAGCCGAGGTGCTGGGCTTCATCCACCAGAGCTTCGGAGTGGAAATGGACAGGCTCACCCTGCGCCGCTTCCTCAAGCGCTACGGCCTGGGCTGCTTGAAGCACGCGTCCGTGGAGGACACCCCCCTTTTGTCGGACGCACAGCCCACGGAGGAGCCTTCGCGCTGATGGAGCAGGCGGTGGGGCTCTACCGCACCGCGGCCTCATGCTTCGGCAGCGTGGGCGCGCACCGAGGCGGCCGCCTGGTGTTGTCCCTGTTCTTCAAGGCGGTGCTCGGCATTGAGCGCATCTTCCACTTCGACTCGCTCCGGGACGAGGGCCTGGCCTTGCTCACCGGGGGGCGCCGCACGCTGTCGCGCTCCACCCTGGGCGCTCGGGTCCGCGCTGTCTCCTCGCGCGCGGTGGGCCAGTTCGTCCGCCTCACTCAGCCGGGGGTGGCCTCCGTCCAGCGCCTGCACGTCTCCATCGACGAGCACGCCGTGGCGCGCTTCACCCGCAAGTTCCTCATCCCCAAGGGCTTCCACACCATCCGCAACAAGAAGATGCGCGTGGAGAAGCTCTTCTTCTCTTTCGACACCGGCCTGCGCACCCTCCTCAACCTCGTCGTCACCCCGGGCGACGCGCGCCTGGCCACCGTCGCCTCGAAGATGCTCGCGGCGCTGCGCGCTCGCTACCGTCACACTCCCCTCCGGGTGGTGCTCGACGCCGGGGCCGCCCAGAGCCACCGTGAACTGCTCCAACTGGTGGACCAGAATCCCAACCAGGTGGTGTTGGCGCGCACGCCCAGGCGCACCGCCTACCTCAAGCGCTGGAAGGCCCTGCCCGAGGAGCTCTTCACCTCCTACGAGGAACCTGGCCGCTACAAGGGGGCCCCTGCCAAGCGCATCCACGTGGCACAGACCACTACCACCCTTCGCGCCGACAAGCACTCCCGCGCCCGGCAGGTACGCACCCTCGTCGCCCGCGAAGAGGGCCGCCGAGGCAAGCACAGGTGGCACGCGCTCTTCGTCTTCCGTGACAACGCCACAGAAGCCCTCACCCTCATCCAAGAGTTTCGCGCTCGCCAGCACCATGAGCAGACCTACCGCGTTCTGCTCCATGATGCCTTCGTCGATGCGGCGCCCTCCGGCTACTCCAAGCATAGCTCCAATCCGGACAAGCCGGGCTTCCGCCAGAGCGCCCTCATGCTCTACTCCTGGCTGGCGGGCTTGGCCGTCAACGCCCTGTGCCACTTCACCGCCTCCCTGCCCCAACAGTTCCATCGGGCTCACCCACGCACCCTGCGCCGCTGGTGGCTCCACTTCCCGGCAGAACTCTACCTCTCCGACAAGGCCCTCTTTGTCGTCCTCCACCCAAGGTGGTTCCGCGACTGGTGGCAGCAGCACCTCGAGCACCTCAACGCCAAGAACCTGCGCCTCCCCTGGCTGGACGATCGTCTCGTTCTCTACTCCCTCGAAGCTCCGCCCTCCCAGAGCGGGGAACCATCATCCGATCCCTCGGCGAGCACGTAGCGCGTTTGGTGCTAGTTCTTCCCGACGAGCAATCTCTCGAGCAATGCTTGGTTGAGAAGGAACTGAATACTTTCGCGGCCCTTCGTTGGAACTCAGGGCTAGTTCCATGGATCACTGCAAGAGATAGGCATCTGGATGATGTGCTCGCATGGGCTGAGTCTCCAGAGGGGCCTTCGTGGCAGCTCTATGTGCTGACAGGGTCCGGCGGCGCTGGAAAGACGAGGCTCGCGGCGGAAGTCGCGCGGAAGGTGCGCTCAAAAGGGTGGGCAGCCGGCTTTCTGCCGCGTGTACACGACCTTGATTTTTTCGGCTCAGGCCACACCAGTCCTGGCGGTACTTGATTACCCGGAGGAGCGACAGGATCAGGTCCGCACGCTGCTGGAGAGCTTGAAGAATCAGGACTCATCATGGCGTCCGGCTCGCTTCGTTCTCTTGTCCCGGCAGCTTCCAAGGGAATGGGAGAGCGTGGTGCTCGGTCTGGGGGGAGCAGCACGTTTCGGAAACCTGACCCGGTTGGCACCACTGGATGAGTCTGAGGGTCTGGAGGTTTTGTTCCAGTCTGCCTCTCGTGCTGCAACAGTGCTGGAGCACTCCCTTGACTGGAATGATGTGGCTGCCCGGCAATGGCTTCGCGGAACCGAAGATGCCACGGTCCCACCACGATTCATTGAGCAAAGACGACAACCGCTCTATTTGGCTGCCGCAGGGCTGCATGCAGCTATTGCCCCTGAAAGCGCATTTACGCTGACGAGCGAGCAAGTTGTCCAGTCGCTCGTCACGTGGGAGTTTGAGCGTGCCGCCCGCGCGAGCGTGGCGCTCGGTTGTGGCAGGGCGACTTTGCCGCGCTTGATTGCGCTGGCTTGCACGGCGGGAAGCCTGCCTGATGTGGCACTGCGCCAGCTTGCCGGACGGGACGGTCTCTGGAACGAAGACTTTCCTGGAGATCTTCGAGATCGCGTGGCAACGACGAGTTGGTACAATGATAAAATATCAGCGATACCTGCAGTCGGACCCGATGTTCTCGCGGCGGCACTCGTTGAGCTGGTCTTCAATGATACCACAGGTGACTTTGCGGAGTGGCTGAGGATTGCGCTTGAACCCGAGCTGAAAATGATCTCGGGGTTCTCCTGGAAGGCGCGCGAGCTTCTCTCCATGGGCGGAAACTTCGTGGAAAGGCTCTCGCGCCTCATCTATGACGTCAAAGAGGTCTTTCCAGGAAGGGAGCCCGCGTTGTCCAGGATTCTCAAGATGACAGCGAGCTCTCCCGATGCTTTGAAGAAGCTGAGTTTCCTGGCGCGGGTTCGCTCGAGTGTAGAGCTGAGACCCGTCGAAGCGATGGTCACCAGTCTGCAAGCTGAGCTTGAGTCGGATCCGTACAAACGGGCAATTCTCCTCAAGGCCGCTGCTCTTCGAGCAATCGACGAAGGAGACATGGACAGGGCTGCCAAGAGGAGGCGAGAAGCGCTCGATATCCTCTCAGCCATGCACAATCCGGATGAGCATGAAAAAGCTCTCCTGTTGCTGACTCGTGCTGAATGGTTGCACCACAGGGCAAACCACGAAGCATTCTCGACGGATGAGCTCCAGGCGTTGCTGCGGGAGGTTATGGAGGAGCTGAATCTCTGGCGCTCACACAAACATGCATCCGGATACCTGCTTCTGGCGCAATCCTCCGCCGAGATCGCGAACAAGCTGGGTAATCGAGAGGCGGCAAGAGCAACATACGAGGTGCTGGTTAGAGAGCTTCGCGAGCTTGCGAACGAGGAGCCCGAGTATGGGCGGATGTTCGTGCAGCTTGTCAACCTGAATGCCATCTATGCATTCCAAGCTGGAAACAAGGATCAGGCGCGACTCTTGGTTCGAGAGGCGCTTGATGCGAGCCTCAGGTATCTTGGCATTGGTGATCGGGCTTTTGCCATGCACACTGCTCGTAGTGCTTATTCATATGCGCTCTTGTTGATTGAGTCGGGAGACAAAGAGCAGTATGCCGACGCGATGCGTATGGTGAGGCAAGCGTTGTCAATGTTCAAGGAATTCATGAGCATTGATCCCAAACGCTTCGTGAGTGCTTACAACGACATCGTTGATTCTGGGATCAGCCTCGCCAACGGGCTCGGTGATCGCAAGGCTGCAGAGGAGTTCGAGAGGATGAAACAGCCCACCGGTTTACCGCGGTAGGTTCGGCAGCGGGACGACGAACGCCCCAAGCGATATAGTCCCGATGGCTGCGGAGCGTTCGTTGACTCGGCTCGAGTCCGGTAGTCTGGGCTCGCGCGACGGTTCCCGCGAGGAGAACGAGCGCAACAGCGAGGAGTAGCCGATCGATGATAGAGACCTACTACACTGGCTCCTATTGGCTGGCTCGGCCCGAATCCGCTGAGGCTTGCGCACGGCGTGCGGAGCGTTTCTTCCACAGCCTGGGACGCTGCGACCCGGCGTGGAACCGCTGGTATCAGCCGGGTAGCTCCTTCGAGGAGGCGCGCAAACGCCCATTCACGACAGATGCCACGAGCTTCCAGAAGCTGTTCGCACATGAGGGGCATCAGATCTTTGACGGCGTCAAGTTCCGGCTGTGGACCGGTGACAGCCATGAGGAAACGTCCTCCGTTGGAGGAACGTGCGGTTCATCCTCCTCTCAGGTTCCTTCCAACTGCGTGCTCGAGCCCTTCGATGAGGGTCCTGTCGGGGAACGGATCCTGATCGCTCCCGTCATGACCGAGGTGTTGCGTGCCATGGCCATCGCCTGGGACCCAGAGTGGGGAGTGGCTACCTCGCACCAGCACCTGGAGATGGCGGTGAAGGGCTTTCCGTACGCAGGCACCTTCGTGGGCTGGGTGATGTACTTCTCGCGGCTGCGCGGCACGGTGCCCCCACTGCCTGCGCCCGTGCGTATCGAACGTGTGGAGGATAAGGGCACCCTCGTCATCCTGACCCCCGAGAGGTTCACCGCCGCCAATTTGGAGCACGTCGCGCTGGCCGCTCGCGTCCACGAACTGCTGGACCGGGCTGGGCTGCTGCGAGCGTTGCAGCCCTGGCCAGCAGGCTGACTGCATGGCTGTAGGTTGCTCCAGGCTCGAGCCGCGTACGCGTTTGGTGTTAGCACTACCTGGTCACTTTGGGCGCCTGATCCTCCTTGCACCAGAGACTCTCCAGGAGCGCTCAGCGCTCGGGCCGGAGCATCGCGGCGCACGCCTCCAGCCTGGCGAGGCTCCCAATCGACCGACCTGGCTTGTCGTGTGACGCGTGGCTGGTACCCTGATCAGAGCCCATACGCATCGAGCCTTTTCCCCTCTCGCCCAAAGGCCCCTCCATGACGTCTCGCGTATCCCTGTGCGTGCTCGTCGTTGCCGCTGCCAGCATTGCTCGCGCCGATCCTGCCCCCGATCCGGCTGATCCGCTCCCAGCCGGCAGCACCCCGACCGTGCAGAACTTCGACGGACTGATCTTCGATCCCGACGGCAACGCCACCACGGAGAACCTCTGGTATCGCCTGATCAAGCCCGACGGCTTCAACCCCTCCTCGGCCACCACCTATCCCTTGGTGATCTTCCTGCACGGCGCCGGGGGGGCTGGGTACAACAACACGGCGCAGCTCATGGACCAGACCGGTGTGCTGCAGTGGTTGTCGCCGAGCAATCGCGCCAGCCACCCCATGTTCATGCTGGCGCCGCAATACGGCGGTCAAGCCAACTACCAGGCACTCGTCGTGCAACTCATCGACGCGTTGCGCGCCACCTACCCCAACATCGACGCCGACCGCCTGTACATCACGGGCCTCTCACAGGGCTCGATCAATACCTGGGGGATCGTCGCTTCGAACCCGAGCAAGTTCGCCGCGGTCATTCCCATGTCAGCGGGCGGTGATCCCAACGTCGCCGGGCAGACCATCCTGGTGAACAACCACAACAACATCTGGTACTTCCACTGCGCGGGTGACAACACCCAAGCCACGGTAGGGGGTGACAACACCATGACCGGCAATTGGGACGCCGGCGGGCGCGCCATCTACACGCGCTACGGCGCTGGCGGACACGGCGGATGGACCACGATGTATGCGACGCCCACGCTCTTGCCTTGGGTGATGGCACAGCGACGCGGCGTGGACTCTCCCGTCGATCCGATCGTGCCCGTCATTTTGTCGCCTGGGCCAGCGGGCGCGGTCTCCTACAGCGGCGCCAACACCATCGAGCTCAGCGGCATGGTGCAGGTCAACGACTCCAGCGCCGGGTTGAGCGACGTCCGTTGGCGCACCCAGGCCCCCTGGCAGAACGACAGCACCTGGCCCCTGAGCTACGGTGGCGCCGAGGGCGCCTGCACCGGTACCTCACCCTGGAGCACGGCGAAGATCACCCTGCTGTCGAACTACAACCCCAACCGCGTGTCCATCCGCGCGCGCGGCACCTCGTGGGGCGGCTCCACCTACGGCGGCTACACGTATTACGTCCGTACCTCCCACGTGAACTACACTGCGGCCACGGCGGACAGCACCGCCCCCAGCGCCCCCACCAATCTGGTGTTGGTCAGCAAGACAGCCAGCTCGGTGAAGATGAGCTGGACCGCCTCCACCGACAACAAGGCCGTCACCCAATACAACATCTACCGTGGCGGCGTGGCCGTGGGCGCCACCGCTGGCACGAGCTATACCGATACGGGACTGCCCGGAGGCACGGCCTTCAGCTACACCATCAAGGCGCGCGACGCCGCCGCCAATCTGTCGGGGGAGAGCAACACGCTGAACGTCGCTACCGACAGCGGTCCGAGCGACACCACGGCTCCCAGCGCCCCCACCAACCTGGCCTCGACTTCCAAGACCGCCACTTTGGTGACCCTGGGCTGGACCGCCTCCACCGACAACGTCGCGGTGACCAGCTACCGCATCTACCGCGGCGGCGTCGAGGTCGGCACCAGCACGACGACCAGCTTCACCAACACCGGCCTCACCGCCAGCACTACGTACGCGTTCACCGTGCGCGCCTACGACGCCGCTGGCAATCAGTCGGCCTCCAGCAACACCGTGAACGTCACCACCAGCGCCGCCGCCGACACGCAAGCGCCGACCATGCCCACGGACATGCACACCTCCGAGGTGACGTCGGGCACGGTGGCGCTGGCCTGGACCGCCTCGACAGACAACGTTGCTGTCGTGCGCTACCGCATCTACCGCGACAACGTCGACATCGGCACGATCACAAGCACGACGTATACCGACACGGCGTGCAAGCCCGAGACGACGTACATCTACAAGGTGCGCGCCGAAGACGCCGCCGACAACAACGGCACGGCGACCGCCGGGCTGAGTGTCACCACGCCGCCCACCGATGGGGGCCTCGAGGGCTCCGTGAAGGATGGCACCTGCAGCGCCACGGGCGGAGGGCCCATCGCGATCCTGTGTCTCTGGGCGCTGGGGCGAGTGCGTCGCCGCCGCTGAGGCCAAGGGCCCCGATGAGTTAGGACTGCACTACGCCGTCGCGGTCTACGCCAACACCACGGTCCACCTGCTGGCCGAAAAGGCAGGCTCGCAAGGCGAAGCTCTGAGCGTCTCGGAGGTGGCGACTCGCATCCACTTTGGAGCACGTCGCGCTGGCCGCTCGCGTCCACGAACTGCTGGACCGGACCGGGCTGCTGCGACCGTTGCAGCCCTGGTCAGCAGGCTGACTGCATAGCTGTAGGTTGCTCCAGGCTCGAGTCGCGTACGCGTTTGGTGTTAGCACCACCCGGTCGCTCTGGGCGCCCTCCGAGATGAATGGATTCGAAGATCCCAAAAGGTTGTTGGGCAGACCATTGTCTCTCGCTAAGCTAGACTCTGGCATTGGGACATTCGCTCCCATGGCCAGAACGAGGGAGGATAAATGCATCGGTTGTTGAAGCCATTGATTGTCACTGCAGCTCTCGCGAACACTTTCATCCTGGCTGGATGCGGGGGCGTGGGTCCGGAGAACGACCCCGCTGCTGCTCCAGAAGGGGAGACGACGCGACATGCCATGGCCAACTGTGGCACCAGTACCTGTACCGGCTCTCAGAACCTGTGCTGTGAGAACCTGTCGGGGGTTTTCATCTGTACGGGCTCGTCCTATAGCTGTACGACGAACTCAGACTGCACCAACCACGTCCCATCCTGGTTCTGCACCACTGCGCACTACTGCGTCCCCAGCAACCAGTGGCAGGCCTGATTCAAAGTCGGCCGTCTTGGATGGGGCGAGAGGGGGCCGGTGAGAGCGGAGGAGTTGGAGGCAAAGCTCCGCCGTTCGACCCGGCGGTCGTTGCCCCAGCGTGAAGTGTGGAGGCCCAGGCGAGAGAGGCCGGCGAACCCCTCAGGCGCCTGTGGGCAGACATGCCTCCGTGCGACCGAGAACCAGAGCGTCGCGGAGCGTTTCACATGCGCGCTCCCAGCGGACGGGCAGGCGGTTCTTCAGCGGCAGTTGGGCCCGCCATGCCGCAATGAAGTTATAGGCCAGCGTGCGCAGCCAGGCGGTCACTTCCAGAGCCGAGGCGCTATCACGGCACGGCTGACGCGCATCTTCCTGGAGCACCATGTCCAGCGTCCAGTGGTGCTGGTTCTCAATGGCCCAGTGCAACCGCACCAAGCGCAACAGGTGCTGGAAGGACAGGTCCACCGTAGACAGGGAGGTGACGAAGTAACGCCACTCTACACTCTGGCTGCCATCGTCTTTCAGGTGCGTCTGCCGTACGCACAGCAGCAGCCGAGCACCAGGAAAGTCCAGTGAGGTGGACCCCAGCGCGTGCGTCCACAACTCGCGCACCACCGTCTCCCCGTGAGCCCTGTCCTGGGTCCGTGCACGGGGCGGGCACTTCTTGTCGGCTAGGCGCTCTATCGCATGCGCATGCAGCGTAGGCTGGTTGCCCTTGAGTCCCAGCAGGTAGTGCTTGCCAAAGGAGCGCACGACGGCGGCGTTCTCCGCAGCGCATAGCCCTGCGTCCCCCGTCACCACTTGGAAGTGCTCTCCGTAGTGCTCCACCACCCGAGGCAGCAACTGCCGGAACGCCGGGCTCTCTCCCTCTTTGGCGTGGATGATCTCCAGGTCCAGGCAGGGGGTCGCCTCTACGCTGGTGAGCGCCGCGCGCAGCGCCCCCATCTTCCACACCGGCGTGCCCGTCTCGTCGCACGCCACCGACTCCAACCCCGCTACCGCGCTCTGGGTGCTGGAGTACAGGCATTTAGGAGCCGCGCAGAAATAAAGTTTCAGTTTGGCCGGAGGGTGTAATTCCACTCACCATGGAAGTTGGAGCGCTCAAGGTGAAGGGCGGCCATCTGCTCGCGGCTGACGTCGACGCCTAT
>NZ_JAHXBF010000015.1 GCF_020103695.1 Hyalangium versicolor | reverse complement strand
ATAGGCGTCGACGTCAGCCGCGAGCAGATGGCCGCCCTTCACCTTGAGCGCTCCAACTTCCATGGTGAGTGGAATTACACCCTCCGGCCAAACTGAAACTTTATTTCTGCGCGGCTCCTTAGCCAGCAACTGGGCCTGGACAGCACTCTGCGCGCCCAGTGGCAGAACATCCTGAACAACCTGGTGGCCTATCCGGTCGATCCCAGCAATCCGGCTCGGTATTTCCCCCACACGCCTCCGCTGTCTTCGAACCGGAACAACGAGAACGTCGTTCTGGAATTGGCCTGGCCCTATGCGGTCACCGGCATCGGTGCATCGGATCAGCAGGTGCTGATCAACAACTACTACAGCCGCCCGTTCCAGTATGGGGGCAACAACGTGTGGGATCCCGCTCCCATCCAGGCGGCCCGGCTGGGGCTGGGGGATGAGGCCTACGCGGGCATGAAGGCCATGATCCAGCGGTACCAGGACTATCCGAATGGGCGGACGACGAACACGAACGGTGAGTTCGAGTACCTGGGCGTTCACCTGAACGCCCTGAACGAGTCGTTGCTGCAGAGCCATGACGACAAGATCCGCGTGTTTCCGGCCGTGCCGGGAGACGCGACGCTGAACAGCAAGTTCACGCTGCTGGCCAGTGGGGGCTTCCTGGTCAGCTCGGAGCGCGAGAGCAGCGAGATCAAATACGTCGGCATCAAGAGCTTGTACGGCAATCCGGCGACGGTCGTGAACCCCTGGGGGACGCAGCAGGTCCAGGTCCGGCGGTTGGCGGACAACGCGCTGGTCACTACTTCCTCCAGCGGCGCGTTCACGTTCAACACGGTGGCCAACGGGATCTACGTCGTCGAACGGGTGTCCAAGACGCTGGGGGCCTATACCCCGCAGGAACTGAGCGGCAGTCCGAACAACACGGTCAAGACGGTGACCTTCAATGGAGTTCCCCGGTCCCTGGGCAGCGCCGCTCCGTACACGGGGCCCATGCCCACCTTCTACTCGGATCCGAACTTCGGCGGCGTGGGCATCTCGTTGCCGCCCGGCAGCTACGGCATCTCGCAGATGCAAGCGGCGGGGATCCCCAATGATGCCATCTCCTCGATTCAGGTGCCTGCTGGGGTGACGGTGGTTGCTTACGGGGATGGCGCCTTCGACGGGCCGTCGTGGACGTTCACGTCCGACAACAGCAACCTGGCCAACACCGGGAACGACAACACCATCTCTTCCTTCAAGATCACAGTGGTTGAGTCGGGCGTCACCTTCTATCCCGACCGCGACTTCGGCGGTGCCGGGGTGACGCTGGGCGTTGGCAGCTACAACATCGCGCAGATGCAGGCAGCGGGAATCGTCAACGACAGCATCTCGTCCATTCGCGTGCCTGCCGGCAGAACCGTGACGGCCTACCAGGATGGCGCCTTCGACGGGTCGTCGTGGACGTTCACGGCCGATAACAGCAACCTGGCCAACACCGGCAACGACAACACCATCTCCTCTTTCAGGGTTCAGTGAGCCATTGAGTTGGTGAGCCTCCGCTCAGGTGCTCACCGTGGTGAGCATGGGCTCGTATTTCCTGGTGCCACGGCCGCGCGCGGGTGGCGCCTTCTCTGCTTCCGGCGGGTTGGCGCTCTGGGCGGGAGGCTTCAGTTGCCGCACCTGGAAGGCATACGGCTTGCGCCAGCAGCGGAGGTTGTCGATCCATTCCTCGTTGTGGATGGCGTCGAGCAGGGTCTGCATCCGGAGGGCTCCTTGCATCTCGCAAGGCGAGAGGATGGAGAGGAAGGCCACCTCCTCGTGGCGGTGCACGGCCTTCTCATGGGCATCCAGGAGGTCCGTTGCCGTGCGGATGCCGTACTGGCGCAGAGTATCGAGCATCCTGGGCGGCTCCTCGTTCCGCCCACTGACGTTGGTATGGAGGTGGAGGATGGCCTGATCGGCCCAATCCAGGAGTTGGGGAGCCGGAATGCGCGTTTGCAGCATCAACTCGACCAGATCGTGGTGAGCCAGTCCCTCGATGTTCGTGACGCCTTCATCCTGCAGGCGGGCCCGGTCATAGAGATCGATCCCGTCCAGGCTCGTGAGCGGTGCGTGCTGGTCGATGATCGGGGCGCTCTGGAACCTCAGGACGCGCTTGAACACCTTCGCCGAACTTCGGACCGTCTCTTGGATGAGCACCAGGCCTGTCTCGGGGACAATGCCGACCAGGAACACCAGGGCGTGCAACATGTGCTGTTCCTGGAGCCGCTCCATCACCGGGAGCGCCCAGAGTTCCTCGAGGACCCAGGTCAGGATCATGACCAGGAAGATGCGGATGGTGATGTGGCTGTAGGTCTTGGGCTGGAGGTCTCGACGCGCGTAGCCGCGGAAGAGGGTGTTCAGCGAGTAGAAGTACGCGCCGAGGAAACCAAAGGTGAGCGGGTGGGGCCGAGGCACGAAGTAGGCGAGGAGATCCGTCCCCCCGCTGGAGTCTGGTGGAACGTCCGTGCTCAGGAACGTGAGCGTCCAGCCCAGCGCCAGCATCAGCGAGGCCACGAAGAGCGGTGAGCGCCTGGAGGGGAGATAGCGGACGGTGCCGTTGTGCCGCTCGGGTCCATAGACTTCGTCCATCTGCCGGCCATAACGGGCCGAGATGTCCCGCTTGCTCTTCACGCTCGGGTCGAATCGGAAGAGCTGGGCGGTGAACTTCTCACGCAGGGTTCCCAGTCGCTCGCGGTCGAAAGCGAAGAAGAGCAAGGCGGGGAACACCGAGAACAGGGTGATGAAGACCAACTGCAGGAGGCGCCCGACGACGATGCACAGGCTGGTGCGGTCCGCCGTGAGGGGGGAGGAGATCACCTGCCGGACATGGTCTTGGATGTGATCAGCCGAGAAGAGCACGATGGCTGGCACCAGGGTGCAAATGACGAAGAGCAGGAGCCTGTCCAGTTGCTTGTGCGTCCAGTTCAGGAGCGTCCGCGGGATACCCTCCTTGGCTCGCAGGTAGTCGACCAGCCCCCCCAGCAAGAGCGACCCCAGGAGGAGCGTCGCCGCCACCACCAGGAACACCCTTCCAGGGGCGCTCTTGATGAGCTTGAGCCGCTGCAGCACCTCCAGCACCAGACCACAGAGGCCGCAGAGTGTGGCCAACCCGCATCCGGTGCTGAAGATGGAGAGCAGCATGTGCTCTTGATGGAACGCCTTGGGAAGGAGCGAGACGTCCCCCGCCCGCTCATGGTCCTCGAGGCGGAATACCCTCAGTTCGTTGAGAGAGACCTCCCGGTCACGCTCGAGGGGCGAGAGACACAGGATGGTGCCATGGGGGCATGAGATCTTCAGCCAATGATTCGTCTGGTTCGATACCAGCCAGCGTGAGGGTCTGAGCCGGATCGCCTTTCCGCCCTGCCAGGAGGGACTCGAAGGGTTGTGCGCGGCGGCTGGCCTCGCCAGAGGGGTGCTGTCCAAATCCATGTGCCTTCTCCCGCTAGATCAGAGAGAGGCGCATGGTCTGGGTTGTGACGCTAGTCGGAGCGCAGCGCGGTTGTGAGGGGAACACGGGTGGCCCGCCGCGCTGGCAGGTAGCTGGCCAACGCGGCAGACGCCGCCAGCAGCGCGGCGATCGCTCCGTAGGTCCACGGATCCGAGCTGCCCACCTCGAACAGCAGGCTCTCCATCAGCCTCGCGATGAAGAACGCCGCGATCAGGCCCACTCCGAGCCCCATGGCGCACAGCCTCATCCCCTGCGCCATGACGAGCCGCAGCACATCGCCAGGCTGCGCGCCGAGCGCCAGCCGCACCCCCAGTTCCTGGTAGCGCTGTGTCACTCCGTACGCGATGACGCCGTACACACCGAGCATCGCCAGCACCAGCGCCGCGCCCGCGAAGACGAGCAGCAGCGACATCTGGAAGCGGCGGCCGGCCATGGAAAGCGCCAGCAACTCCTCGAGCGTCGTGGGCTCGGGCACGGGGAGGAGCGAGTCCTCCGACCAGACCTCCTGCCGCACCGCCGCGGCCAGCACGGCCTTGGGCAGCGGGCTGCGCACGACGATCGTCGCGGCGGGCCAGGGCGTCTGCACGAAGGGCGCGTAGAACTCCGGCTCGGGCGCGCGCTCCAGCCCGTAGGGGCGGGTGTTGCCCACCACTCCGACGATCTGCCTCCGCACCGGCTCGTCGTAGCCGATGATGATCGACTGCCCCAGCGGCTCCTCGTGGGGGAAGAAGCGCTGGACGAACGCCTCGTTGACCACGACGACTTGGGGCGCTGTGGCCGTGTCGCTCGGGGTGAACACGCGCCCCCGCTTGACGGCGATGCCCAGCGTGGCGAAGTACCCCTCATCCGCCGCGCGGTAGTGCGCGGACTGCTTCTCGCTCTCGGGCCGCCCGGGAAACTCCACGCTCAGGCCAATGGTCGAGGTGGAGAAGGGCTCCGGGAAGACAAACCCCACGCGCTCCGCTCCCGGAAGTGCCCGCAGCCGCTCGCCGACGCGGGAGAGCAGGCCCGTCAATGCAGCGCGGTCCTGATATCGCGCCTTTGGCAGCGCGAGGCGCAGCGTCGTCACGCCATCCATCTGGAAGCCCACGTCCACGGACTGGAGCCGCCAGAAGCTTCGTACCAGCAGCCCCGCTGCCACCAGCAGCGTCAGCGCGATGGCCACCTCCGCCGCGATCAACACGCCCCGTACTCGCTGCTGCGTCCGGCTCGCGCTGGTGCCTCGGCCCTGGCGGAGCGCATCCGACAGCCGCGCTCGGGCTGCCGTCAACGCGGGCGCCAGGCCGAAGAGGACGCCCGTCAGCATGGACAGCGCTGCCCCAAAGGCGAACACCCGTCCATCCATCTGGACCGCCTGGACGTTTCGGAGCGAGTCCGGCAGCAGGGCCACCAGGAAGTCCACCCCCCACAGTCCCATCAGCAATCCGACGGCTCCCCCGAGCGTGCTCAGCAGCAGGCTCTCCGTCAGCAACTGGCGCACCATTCGGCTGCCGCCGGCCCCGAGCGCCGCGCGGATGGCGAACTCCTTGTGCCTCGCCGCCGCCCGCGCCAGGAGCAGGTTGGCCAGGTTGCCGCACGCGATGAGCAGGACGAACGCCACGGCGCCCAGCAGCAGCAGCAGGGGCCTGCGGCCCTCTTCAGAGAGGCGCTCCTGCAGTCCGGCCACGTCCACCCGCCGGCCTTCGTTGGTGTCCGGGTGCTCCTCCTCCAGCCGCGCCACCAGGGCCTTCAGCTCTGCCTGCGCCTGTTCGAGGGTGACACCCGGGCGGAGCCGGCCGAGCGCTTCGAAGAGCTGCGCGCCGCGGCTGTCCCAATTGGTGCGGATGAGATCATTGCGGCTGAGCGGCAGCCATGCCTGGACGACACGCGCTTGGCGCGGGAAGTCGAAGTCCGGCGGCATCACGCCCACCACCTCGTGCGCCACGCCGTCCACCTGGATCATGCGGCCGAGCACCCCCGGATCCGCGGAGAAGCGGCGCACCCACAACCCATGGGACAGCACCACGGTGGGGGCCGCCTCGGGAGGATCCTCATTGGAGGTGAAGGTCCGGCCCAGGAGCGGCTTCTCGCCCAGGAGGGTGAAAAAGCCCGAGGTTATGAAGGCGGCCTCCAGGCGCTCGGGCTCTCCGAGTTGGGTCAACGTCACTCCGGACGTGGCGTAGGCCCCCAGCTCCGTGAAGGAGTGGTTGCCGGCGCGCACGTCCGCGAAGTCCGGCCGGGAGAGCCCCTGCTTCTCCGAGCCCTCGCGCTCGTGCCGGCCCTCGATGGAGACGAGCTGCGCGGAGTCGGGGAAGGGGAGCGGCCGCAGCAGCACCGAGTTCACCACGCTGAACAGCGAGGTGTTCGCTCCGATACCGATACCCAGCGCCAGCACCGCGGCCAGGGTGAACCCGGGCGAGCGCCGCAGGTTGCGCACGCCGAACTTGAGATCTTGGAGGAAGGTGTCCATGGCAGCTGGGGGTTCCTGAGCCAGGAGCATGCCACCCGCGCCAGGGGCCACAAGTGCCCGAGATTCCTCGACAAGTAGGATGGCGGAGGATCCCACCTGTGCGTTTCTGGGACGAGGGTGTCCGGCGATGGACAGCCCACCCCCAGCGGCTGGGCCCGTCTAGTGGCCCTGGGTGCGCACGACGATCACGTCATCCAGGTAGGCAGTGCCCTCGCTGCTCAGGGACACCACCACGCTGATGTTCTCGTTGTTCAGCGCATCATCGATGGTGACCGTCTGAGAGAGGTGCTGCAGGTCGATGGCCAGGGGGATGGCGACGCAAGGGCCGGCATACGGCTCGCGGTCGAGCTGCAGGCAGATGGTGACCTGCTCCAAGCCAGTCGCCCCCCAGATATCGGCCTCGATGCGGTACTGCTCCTGGGAGAACACCGGATCCCGGAGGGACTGCTTGAGCAGGGTGTAGCTCCCCTCCGTGCCCCGGCTCAGCACGAGCCCCGCGTAGCCGGAGACCCGCGCGTCCGGTGTCGTGGTGGCCGTTCCAGTCGGGGAGTCCGTCCAGAGGGCCCACAGGCCCAGCTGGCTCTCGAAGGAGCCGTTGTGGATCAGGTTGTTCTTCTCCTTGTCCGCGGTGCCCCGCTCCACGTCCGCGAGCGCGAAGGACACGGTGTCCACGTACGCGGTGGCCTCGTCCGTGGTGACGCTGATGCGCGCGTTGGAGTCGTCCTGGGGCTCGGGCAGGAGCACCAACTGTGACACCGTCTGCCAGTAGGGCTCGGCCACCACCTCGAAGCCATAGCCGTGGTAGCTGAAGGTGACGTGCTCGCCGCCGATGGCTCCCTTGACTCGGGCGCGGATCTCGTAGGTCTCCCACGCCTGGTGGAGCTCCGTGGTCTGGCCCACCATGGAGTTGAAGCCGTCCTTGCCCTTGTAGAGCACCAGCCCGGCGCGGCCCTCGTCCGCGGCCTCGGCGCCGGTGCTGGCCTTGCCTCCTGTCGAGTCCGTCCAGCTCCACCACCCGGCGAGCTCGGCCTCGAAGGAGCCGTTGCTCACCAGGTTGGGGCCGATGACGGGCGCGTGGGGCTCTCCGCAGCCCTGTCCCAGGCACAGCACCAGGAAGCCCACTCCGCAGGTTTTCCGAAGATTGAAGTGCATGGGTACACCTTTCCGAACTGTCGCTCGAGCGGGGCCGGCAACAGGTTGCCAGGAGTGATGTGCCCGGCAAGGCCCACCCTTCAGAAATTGCCAATGCAATCTCCTCTCAGACCGTTGGAGATCGAGAGTTTCGCTGGCGTTGAACGGAGCGCGGGCCATGCCAATAATCGGGCCATGGCAGACGATTTCGATACATCGCTCGAGGTTCAGTACGCCTCCCGCCGCGCCCTGCTGTCCGCGGCGAAGACCGAGCGAGGCACGCTGACGCTCTTCGTGCCGACTTCTCGTGGAGTTCTTCAAGGGACGCGCGTGCGGTTGACGATCACCTTCGGCGAAGGCGATGAGCGCTTCGAGCTCCATGGCGTCGCGGCGACAGGAGGGCGGGCCATCGGCCGCGATGGCGTGGGCGGCTTCCTGGTGAGCTTCGCCGGAGACCACAAGCGCCGCGCCGCGGAGATGATCGCCTTCTGCGCGCAGCGCCCGCTGTCCATGGGCACGGCGTTGCGCGAGCGGCTCTCGCTTCGCAAGGGCTGCCAGCTCAAGGTCGCGAACCGGCAGATCGCCGGGGAGCTGAGGGATCTGTCGCAGACGGGCGCGTTCGTCGTGAGCCGCCTCGGCAAGGTCAAGGAGGGCGAGCCGGTGTGGCTGAAGGTGGACGGCGGCCTGTTCGGGATGGGCGGCACCTGGCTCGAAGCGCGCGTGGTCTGGCAGGGGAAGAAGGGCGAGGAGCAGGGCCTGGGCCTGCGCTTCATCGGCAACGAAGCGAAACAGGCTACGGCCATCCAGCGCCTCCTGGAGGGCGCCGTGTCCGATCGCTAGGGCTTCGGCGGCACCCGGGTCGGATCGACGTCGCCCTGGGTGCGGAACAGCCGCAGATCTTCGATGCGCATGTAGGGCAGCACGGTCTGCAGGTTCGACGCGGGCTCGCCGTTCAAGAGCGCGGTCAGGTGGCGGGCGAGGATCTCTCCCACGCGCCGCTGCGGCTGGTAGTAGTACGTCACGGGCTGCTCGGAGAGCGTGAGGAACGGCATGCCGCCGAACCCGACGATGCTCACGCCGTCCCGCTGCGCGTCCATTCCGCTCTCGAGCAGGCCCTCCAGCGCGCCCACGATGGACATCTGGTTGGCGCAGATCACCGCGGTGATCGAGCGATCGCGCTGCAGCAGCTGCTTCATCACCTCACGGGTGGCGCGCACCGAGAGATCGCCCTCGTACACCAGGCCCGTGTCCCACCGCAGCCCCACCTCGGAGAGCGCCCGCTTGTAGCCGAGCAAGCGCAGGCCGACATAGTTGAAGCCGCCGGACGGGTTGAGCAGGGCGATCCGGCGATGGCCGCCGCGGGCCAGGTGCACGACGGCATCGAAGACCGCGCTCTCGTCGTCGTGGTCGACGAAGGCGTGCGGGGTCTGCAGCTCCGTCCTGCCGAAGCTCACGAAGGGGAAGTCCTTCTCCAGGCAGAAGCGGGCCCGCTCGTCCATGGGCAGGGTGCGCGAGAAGACCACGGCATCCGCGAGCCGCTGATCGTAGACCTTGCGGACCGGCTCCAGCGGCGTCTGGTGGCCCGTCTGCGCCAGGACGATCAGGTTGTAGCCCGAGGTCTCCAGGCCGTTGGACAGGCTCTCGACCTGGGCCAGGAAGCCCGGCTCGCCGTAGTCACCCACCTCGGGGGCGTAGAGGATGGAGCACACCTTGAGCGTCCGGCCCGTCCGCAGGTGGATGCCGCCAATGTTCGGTACATAACCAAACTGGGCGGCAGCCTCCTTCACCCGAGCGATCGTCTCGGGCCGCACCTCGGGGCCATTCTTCAGCGCACGGGAGACCGTGGTGATGGACAGCCCCAGGTGCTGCGCCAGCGTCTTGAGGTTCGCACGCTCCCCATCCGCCCGACCCACTCCATTGCTTCCCTGGTGCTTCCCTCGTTTGGTGCTCACGGCATTCGGCTCGGGTTCAGACGCGGGGCAATGCGTTCGCGGCAATCACCTTCCGCATGAAGTCGAAAGACGCCTTCGGTGTGCGCCTCAGCGTCCGGTAATCCACATGCACCAGGCCAAAGCGCTTCTCGTAGCCGACCGCCCATTCGAAGTTGTCGATCAGCGACCAGGGCATGAATCCACGGACATCTGCCCCCTCCGAAATCGCGCGCTGCAGTCCGGCCAGGTACTCGCGGTAATAGGCGATACGGTCCTGATCGTCAACCCGGCCGTCCGGGCCCACCACGTCGATGAAGGCGCCCCCATTCTCCGTCACGTAGACGGGCGGGTTGCCGCATCGCTCCTTGACGATCAGCAGGGCTTCATAGAAGGCCTGTCCATCAATGGCCCAGTTCGTCTCCGTGCGGCGGAAGAAGAGCGGCGGATCCGCGAACTCGAAAGGCCAGGCGCCTTTCACCGAGGGTTGGACGTAGCTGGGGAAGTAGTGGTTCACGCCGAGGAAGTCGATGGGCCGGTGGATCTCCGCCAGGTCCCCGTCGCGCACGTGCTCGGAGAACCGTGCCTCCAGCGACGCGGGGTAGCGCCCGCGGTAGATGGGATCGAGGAACACGCCGTTCCACTTGTCCTCGAAGAGCGCGGCCAGGTGCCCGTCCCGCTCCTTGAACTGCGGCAACGGCCGAGCCTTGTGGATCGGGATCACCGTGCCGATGCCCGCTTTGGGCGTCAGGCTTCGCAGCACCGAGACAGCCCGGCCATGCGCGAGGTTGAGGTGGTGCGCGGCTCGTACGGCGGCACGTGGGTCGGTCAGCCCTGGCGCGTGACGCCCCTCTTCATAGCCGACCCAGGCGGAGACGCTCGGCTCGTTGAAGGTCACCCAGTTCTCCACGCGGTCGCCGATCCGCCGGGCCACGACGGCTGCGTACTCCGCGAACCAGCCGGCGATGTCCCGATTGGCCCAACCACCGCGGTCCTGCAGCGTCTGCGGGAGATCCCAGTGATAGAGGCACGGCCAGGCCCGCATGCCGCGCTCGAGCAGCCCATCCACGATGCGGTCGTAGAAGTCGAGCCCCTTGGGGTTGACCATCCCCCCTCCATCCGGAATCACCCGCGGCCACATGACGGAGAAGCGGTAGACCTTGGCGCCCAGATCTCTCAGCAGGTCCAGGTCCTCCCGGTAGCGGTGGTAGTGGTCGCAGGCCACCTGCCCGGTGTCTCCGTTGGCGACCTTGCCAGGCGTCGCGCAGAACGTGTCCCAGATGCTCCGCCCCCTGCCATCGTCCGGGGCGCCGCCCTCGATCTGGTAACTGGAGGTGGACACCCCCCACAGAAAGCCCTCGGGAAAACGCATCGTCATTTGTGGCACTCCTCCTTGCTCTGCATTGTCAGACAGCTCTACCGTTGGTCTTGCCGCACTGCGTCGCTGCGTCTCGTTGCCGCGCTGCGTTGCTAGTCTTTGCTGCGCTGCGTTGATTCATGCGTGCTGCGCCGCGTCGCATCTTCGCTCGAAATCGAAACGTTCTCATCGTCCGATTCTGGACCGACGCATTTCTCGCTTCCTCGGCAAAACGGCATTGACTGCCGGCTATAACTTATGGGACGAATCCAAAATCGAAACGTTACGATTTCTGAAGTCATATACCAACGGGGAGGATCGTAATGCCAGCAATCAAGGCTTTCGCGGGATGGGCTTCTGCAGTGCTGATGATTTCCGTCACCGCCCAGGCCCAGACAGCCGAGGTGCTTCATTGGTGGACGTCAGGAGGTGAATCCGCTGCGCTGAGCAAGGTTCGCACTGCCTATACGGCCAAGGGAGGCACCTGGAAGGACACGCCGATCGCCGGTGGTTCCAATGCCCGCGCCGCGGTCGTCAACCGCATGATTGGCGGCAAGCCGCCGACGGCCTTCATGTACTCGATTGGCAAGCAGCTCGATGAGCTGGCGGACCAAGGGCTGGTGGGTGACGTCCAGGAAGTGGCGGACGCGGGCAAGTGGGACGCCGTGCTGCCGCCGGTGATTGCCAAGGCCTCCAAGCACGGCGGCAAGTACATCGCCGCGCCGCTCAACATCCACGGCGAGAACTGGATGTTCTACAACACCGCCGCCCTCAAGAAGGCCAAGGTCGAGGTGCCTCGGACGTGGCCCGAGTTCATCACGGCCGCCAAGGCGCTCAAGGCGGCGGGCATCACCCCCATCGCGCTGGGCGGTGAGCCGTGGCAGGAGCGCATCCTCTTCAACTCCGTCCTGCTGGGCGTGGGCGGCCGGGACCACTACCTCAAGGTCTACGGCGAACTGGATGAAGCGGCGCTGAAGTCCGACACCATGCTCGAGGTCTTCAAGACCGTGGCGGCGCTGCGCGAGTTTGTCGACGAGGGCAGCCCGGGCCGCAAGTGGAACCTCGCGGCCAACATGGTGATGAAGGGCACGGGCGCCTTCCAGTTCATGGGGGACTGGGCCAAGGGCGAGTTCGTGGCGGCCGGCATCGAGCCCGGAACGACGGTCGGGTGCGCGCTCGCTCCCGCCAAGGACAAGGGCTACATCATGACGGTGGACGCGTTCGCCTTCGCCAATGTGAAGGACAAGCCGGGCCGCGATGCCCAGAAGCTGCTGGCGAACATCCTCATGGATCCCGCGGTCCAGGTGGCCTTCAACAAGGCCAAGGGCTCCATCCCCGTGCGGACGGACGTGACGGATGCCTCCTTCGATGTCTGCGCGAAGCTGGGTATCGAGACGCTCAAGGACCCGAAGGCGCAGCTGGCCAGCTCCGGCCTCTTCGGCCTGCCGAGCTCGCTGTCCGGCGCCATCGACGATGTCATCTCCCAGTTCTGGAACACCAAGTCGATGACTCCCGAGCAGGGGCGCGCGCTCTTCATCAAGACCATTGCCAGCGCGAAGTGAGCGCGCGTCGCCAGGCCGGGTGGATCCTTCCATGATGAACGCACAACAGCCGCCATCCGCGGTGGCGCTACCTCGCTCGGAGTCACCTCCGAGCGGAAGGCGTCTGCGACTGTCCGGAGGCACGGCAGCGAGGATCGCGCTCGTTCCGGCCGCGCTCATCACGGCTGTGTGCTTCTACGGTTTCATTGGCTGGACGGCCGTCATCTCCATGACGCGCTCGCGGCTGTTGCCCGTCTATGACTTCGTCGGGTTGGACCAGTACCGCCGCCTGTTCTCCAACGACCGTTGGTGGACGGCGATGGGGAACCTCGCGCTTCATGGCACGCTGTTCATCCTGGGCTGCATCGTCCTCGGCTACGTGCTCGCTATCCTCATTGACCGCGTGACACGGGGCGAGAGCTTCTTCCGCACCGTGTTCATGCTGCCGTTGTCCATGTCGTTCATCGTCACGGGGACCATCTGGCAGTGGCTGCTCAACCCCACGCTCGGCATCCAGGATGCGGTGAGGGACTTGGGCTGGACGGACTTCGTCTTCAACTGGATCGTCCGGCCTGACCGGGCCGTCTACACGCTGACCCTCGCCGGCATCTGGCAGCAGGTGGGGCTGTGCATGGCGCTCTTTCTCGCCGGCCTCCGCGGCATCGATCCCAACATCTGGAAGGCGGCACGCGTCGACGGCATCCCCACCTGGCGCGTCTACGCCAACATCATCACCCCCATGCTGAGGCCGGTGTTCTTCTCGGCCTTCGTCCTGCTGTCGGCGCTGGTCCTCAAGTCCTTCGATCTCGTCGTGGCGCTGACTGGCGGAGGCCCGGGCTTCTCCTCGGATCTGCCAGGGCGCTTCGTCGTCGATCACATCCTCAACCGCCAGGAATTGGGGCTGGGGGCCGCTGGTGCCGTCATGATGCTGTGCACCATCGCGGCGGTCGTCTCTCCGTACCTCTACGCCGAGCTGCGCTCGCAGCGGAGGGAGGCGTGATGCGCTACCAGCGAGTCATCCTCTACCTGCTGTTGGCCTCCGCGGCGCTGGTGATGCTGGCGCCCATCCTGATCATGGTCTCGACCTCCTTGAAGTCCATGGACGAGATCCGCGATGGCAGCCTCTTCGCGCTGCCGCACTCGCCCACGCTGGCCGCCTGGGGCAAGGCCTGGAACGGTGCTCCCCTGGAGGACGGCTCCAGCGAGGGGTTGTCGGGGCGCTTCGTCAACTCTGTCGTCATCGTCCTGCCGTCGCTCTTCCTGTCGATCGGGCTGGGAGCCCTGACGGGCTATGCGCTCAGCCTGTGGCGGGTGCGCCATGCCAATTTCCTGTTCGGGGCGCTCCTCATCGGCCTCTTCATTCCTCCCCAGGTGACGCTCTACCCGATGATCGTGCTCGTCCGTGAGCTGGGCCTGTTCGGCTCCATGCCTGGCCTTGTGCTGGTTCACGTCATCTGGGGCATGGCCTTCGTCACGCTGTTGTTCCGCAACTTCTTCCAATCCGTGCCCGGGGACCTGCTCAAGGCCGCGCGGATCGACGGAGCCGGCTTCCTCGCCACCTTCTGGTACGTGATGTTGCCCCTGTCCCTGCCGGTTTTCGCCGTCGCGACGATCCTCCAGTTCACCTACATCTGGAATGACTTCCTGCTGGGCCTCACCTTCAGCAGCCCCGAGAGCCAGCCGGTGACCGTGGCTCTCAACAACCTGGTTGGCTCGCAGTTTGGCGAGCAGGAATACAACCTCAACATGGCCGCCACCATGCTGACGGCCCTGCCGACCGTGCTCGTCTATCTCTTCTCTGGCCGTCTCTTCGTCCGCGGCATCGCCGCGGGAGCCGTCAAAGGCTGAGGGTTTCCCCATGCATGGAATCCGATTGGAAGCCGTTCGCAAGGCCTATGGCTCGCTCGTCATCATTGATGACCTGGAGCTGCAGATCGACGACGGGGAGTTCCTGGTCCTGCTCGGGCCCTCGGGCTGCGGCAAGTCTACCCTGCTCAATGTGATTGCAGGCCTGGAGCCGGCGACCAGCGGCCGCATCTTCATCGGGGGACGCGATGTGACGCAGCTCGAGCCGGACGAGCGCGATATCGCCATGGTGTTCCAGTCCTATGCGCTCTACCCGAACATGTCGGTGCGCCAGAACATCGGCTTCGGGCTCAAGATGCGCAAGGTCCCCTCGGCGGAGATCGACCGCAAGGTGGACTCCGTCGCGCAGTTGCTGCGCATCGAGCACCTCATCGACCGTCGGCCCGCGCAGCTCTCCGGCGGACAGCAGCAGCGTGTCGCCATCGGCCGCGCCCTGGTGCGCCAGCCCTCTGTCTTCCTGTTCGACGAGCCGCTCAGCAATCTCGACGCCAAGCTGCGCGCCGACATGCGCGTGGAGCTCAAGCGGCTGCACGAGCGGATTGGCCGCACCATGGTCTACGTCACGCATGACCAGATCGAAGCCATGACGATGGCCACGCGCATCGTTGTGCTCGACCAGGGCCGCATCCAGCAGTGCGACAAGCCGGAGGTCATCTACGAGCGGCCCGCCAACCGCTTCGTCGCGTCCTTCGTCGGTGCGCCCACCATGAACTTCCTCGACGGCCGCCTCACGCGCAGTGGGGACTGCCCGGCCATCGCCTGCCGTGATGTCGTCATTCCGCTGCCCGGACTGGAAGGCCCGCCCGCGTTGGCCGAGGGCAGCCCTGTCGTGCTCGGTCTTCGTCCCGAACATGTGATGCCCGCCGAGCGAGGCGGTGCCGGGACGATCCAGGCCGTGCCGTTGATGTCCGAGCCCACCGGGCCCGATGTGTTCGTGCTCATGTCGCTCGGCGACAGCGAGATCACCGCGCGGCTCCCCACGGGTGAAAAGATTCAGCGCCATGCTCCACTGCCCATCCGCGTCGACGGGCGGCGCGTCTCCCTGTTCTCTCCGCAGAATGGTGCGCGGCTGGCGTGAGGCTTGCTCCGCTCCACTGTTCTCAACCTAAACACAGCCATCAACCAGGAAAAGCTGTTTTGCTTTGACTCTCGGCGTTCACGGATGTATTAGAAGAATCAACGGGTATCCGGGCAGCGACAGACACACCGCCCGGGCCTCCGTAACGCCGCTCATCCCAAACTCTTCCGTGTGACCTTCTCCGCGATGGGAAGCGCGTCCAGCAGAACCGGTGTCTTCTGACATCGGTTTGAAGCCTCGTGCCGCTCGTTGGTCGTCTCATACACCGCTACACGTGTGCCCTGAGTCCGATCCCTCTCGAAGGAGGAAGTGATGTCTTTTGGCCTGCGTTCAATTACCTCAGCCGTCAAACAGGCGCTCTGTCTCTCCATGGCGCTCGCCATGCCTGGGCAAGCAATTGCCGCCTCTCCCAAGGCGGCTCCCACGCAACAAGCCGTAACGGCTGCCGCGGAGTCCACCTATACGCAGCGATTCCTCGACCACTACAACAAGATCAAGAACCCGGCGAATGGCTACTTCAGCCCGAAGGGAGTGCCCTACCACTCCGTCGAGACGCTGATCGTCGAGGCTCCGGATCACGGGCATGAGACGACCTCCGAGGCCTACAGCTACTGGCTGTGGCTCGAGGCGATGTACGGCCGGGTGACGGGGGACTGGGCGCCCTTCAACAACGCCTGGGCCAACATGGAGCAGTACATCATCCCCGCGCAGGCGGATCAGCCGACCAACTCGTTCTACCAGGCGAACAAGCCCGCCACGTATGCCGCGGAGTGGGATCTGCCCAACCAGTACCCGTCCACCCTGCGCACCGAGGTGGGGGTGGGGAGCGATCCGATCGCGGGCGAGCTGCAGAGCGCGTACGGCAACAGCAACATCTACGGCATGCACTGGTTGTTGGATGTGGACAACTGGTACGGCTACGGCCGCTGCGGCGACGGGACGACGTCTCCGTCGTACATCAACACGTTCCAGCGCGGGGCTCAGGAGTCCGTCTGGGAGACGGTGCCGCACCCCTCCTGTGAGTCGTTCAACTGGGGCAAGACGGGCCAGGGCTTCCTGAGCCTGTTCACGGGAGACGCCAGCTACTCCAAGCAGTGGCGCTACACCAACGCGCCGGACGCGGATGCGCGCGCCATCCAGGCCGCGTACTGGGCTTACGTCTGGGCGAGGGAGCAGGGCAAGGAGAGCTTGGTCGCCGACACCGCCAAGAAGGCGGGGAAGATGGGCGACTACCTGCGCTACGCCATGTTCGACAAGTACTTCAAGCGCATTGGCCAGTGCATTGGCGAGACGGCCTGCCCCGCGGGCACCGGCAAGAACAGCATGCACTACCTGATGTCCTGGTACTACTCGTGGGGCGGTGCGCTGGACACCAGCGGCGGGTGGGCCTGGCGCATCGGCTCGAGCCACTCGCACTTCGGCTATCAGAACCCGATGGCGGCCTACATCCTGAGCACCACGTCCTTCGCGCGGCCTCAGTCCGCGACGGGTGTCACCGACTGGGCCACCAGCCTCCAGCGCCAGCTCGAGTTCTACACGTGGTTGCAGTCGGCCGAGGGTGGCTTCGCGGGTGGTGCCACCAACAGCTGGAATGGCCGGTACGCGCAGCCGGAGAGCGCTTCGAGCTTCTACGGCATGTATTACGACTGGCAGCCCGTCTACCACGATCCCGCCAGCAACCAGTGGTTCGGGTTCCAGGCGTGGTCCGTGCAGCGCGTGGCCGAGTACTACTACGTCACGGGTGACGCCAAGGCCAAGAAGCTCCTGGACAAGTGGGTGGGCTGGGCCTCCGCGAACACGACGCTCACCGCGGATGGCAAGTACCAGATCCCCAGCACCCTCCAGTGGACGGGCGAGCCCGACACGTGGAACCCCACCACCCCGGGCACCAACAGCAACCTGCACGTCTCGATCGTGGATTACACCACCGACGTGGGTGTGACCGCCGCCTTCGCGCGGACGCTCACCTTCTACGCCGCCCGCTCCGGCAGCGTGAGCGCGAAGACCCTGGCCAAGGAGCTGCTCGACCGGATGTGGGCCAACTACCAGACGTCCAAGGGCGTGGCCGTGCCCGAGAAGCGTGAGGACTACAAGCGCTTCGATGATGCCTACAACGCGGCGACGGGCGACGGCGTCTTCGTGCCGACCGGTTGGACGGGCAAGAACGCCCAGGGCGCGACGGTCGACGCGAACTCCACGTTCCTCAGCCTCCGCCCGAAGTTCCAGCAGGATCCGGACTGGGCGAAGGTGCAGAGCTACCTGGCCGGAGGCGCGGTGCCCGAGTTCACCTACCACCGCTTCTGGGCCCAGGCGGACATCGCCCTGGCCATGGCGGACTACGGCCGCCTGCTGGATGGGGTGACGCCTCCCCCCGTGTCCATCATCGCCTCCGCGAACGATCTCAGCGTGCCCGAGGGCGGCTCCAAGAGCTTCACGGTGAGCTTGTCCGCGGCCCCCACGAGCAACGTCACCGTCAACATCACCAAGGTCTCCGGCGACGCGGACCTGTTCCTGGCCACCGCCTCCACGCTGACCTTCACGCCGTCGAACTGGAGCGTGGGGCAGACGGTCACCCTCTCGGCCGGAGAGGATGCGGACCTGACCAACGGCACGGCTGTGTTCCAACTGGCGGCGACCGGCCTCACGCCGGTGCCGGTGAATGCCGCGGAGCTGGACAACGACATCCCGCCTCCCGCCACATGCACCGTTACCGTGGACACCAGCAATGACTGGGGCAACGGCCAGGTGGGGCGCGTCATCGTGCAGAACTTCGGCACCCAGCCCATCAACAACTGGAAGGTGAGCTGGACGGCCACCAATGACTTCACGCTGACGAATTCCTGGAATGGCACCTTCACCAAGACGGGGCGCTCGGTCGCCGTGACGCCTCTGTGGAACTCGACGGTCCCGGTCAACGGCAACGTCGAAGCCGGCTTCCAGGCGAGCTACAGCGGGGCGAAGCCTGTGCCCAGCGGTGTCTCCCTGGAGGGTTACACCTGCAACATCGTAGTGAAGTAAGGGGAGGGCGGTTCCCCGGAGGCTGAGTCCGGGGAGCCGCCTGTTTTTCATGGTGCGTGGCGGCAGGGTTCCCCCCGACTGCCGCCGCGCATGACGTATGGGTTGAACTGTTGAGCCACAGCCGCAGCCGAGGAACTGACCCATGATGCGCAAGCATTTGCTGGCTACACCCGCCGCGCTCCTGATGGGCTTGTCGTCCGTCGTGAGCTCCCTGCCCGCGCAGGCCCAGACGTTCAACTACGCAGAGGCCCTGCAGAAGTCCGTCTGGTTCTATGAGGCCCAGAGGTCCGGCCCCCTGCCCGCGAACAACCGGGTGAGCTGGCGAGGCAACTCGGGCCTGAAGGACGGCTCTGACGTGGGCAAGGATCTCACCGGTGGCTGGTACGACGCCGGAGACCATGTGAAGTTTGGTCTGCCCATGGCCGCGAGCGCGACGCTGTTGGCCTGGTCTGTCTATGAATACGAGGATGCGTATCAACAAAGCGGGCAGTTGAACGCCATCCGGGACAACCTCCGCTGGGTCAACGACTACTTCATCAAGGCGCATACCGCTCCCAATGAGCTGTATGGCCAGGTCGGGGCGGGCAATACGGATCACTCGTGGTGGGGACCGGCCGAGGCGATGCAGATGGCCCGGCCCGCCTACAAGATCAGCGCCTCCTGTCCTGGCTCGGATCTGGCGGGGGAGACGGCCGCTGCCATGGCTGCCTCCTCGATTGTCTTCAAGGAGTCCGACCCGGCCTACTCGGCCACGCTGCTGACCCACGCCCAGCAGCTCTTCTCCTTCGCGGACACGTATCGGGGCAAGTACTCCGACTGCATCACGGATGCGCAGTCCTTCTACAACTCCTGGAGCGGCTACTGGGACGAGCTGAGCTGGGCCGCCACCTGGCTGTATCTGGCCACCGGTCAGAGCACCTATCTGAGCAAGGCCGAGAGCTACACCGCCAACTGGGGCAATGAAGGACAGTCCTCCAACTGGGCCTACAAGTGGACCCAGAGCTGGGATGGCAAGACGTATGGCGCGCAGCTCCTGCTCGCCCGCATCACCGGGAAGGCCGTCTACAAGACCTCCGTCGAGCGGAACCTGGACTTCTGGTCCACGGGCTACAACGGAGAGCGGATCCGCTACACCCCGGGCGGGCTCGCCTGGCTGGATACGTGGGGCAGCCTCCGCTATGCCGCCAACGCTTCGTTCCTGGCGTTCGTCTACGCGGATGACATCGCCTCCAGCGATTCGGCGCGCGCCACGCGCTACCGCGACTTCGCCTCGCGGCAGGTCCGCTACATGCTGGGAGAGAACCCCCGCAACTCGAGCTACGTGGTGGGCTTCGGGGTGAATCCTCCCCGCAACCCGCACCACCGCACGGCGCACAGCTCGTGGACTGATCAGATCTCCAACCCCACCGAGAGCCGGCACGTCCTCTATGGCGCGCTGGTCGGCGGGCCGGACTCGGCCGATGCCTACGCGGATGACCGGTCCAACTACGTCTCCAACGAGGTGGCCACCGACTACAACGCGGCCTTCACCGGTGCCTTGGCTCGGATGTACCTCCTCTATGGCGGCACGCCGGACCCCACCTTCCCCGTGAAGGAGACGCCCACCACGGATCCGTTCTTCGTGGAGGCGGGCCTCAATGTGACGGGCTCCAACTTCACGGAGATCCGGGCGTTCATCCACAACATCTCCGGCTGGCCGGCGCGTGTGTCGGACAAGCTCTCGTTCCGGTACTTCGTCGATCTCTCCGAGGTCATCGCCAGCGGACACTCGCCCTCGGAGCTGGCTGTGACGATGAACTACAGCCAGGGAGCCAAGGTCCTGCCGCTCGTGCGGTGGTCCGGCAACATCTACTACGTCACGGTGGACTTCTCCGGCACGGCCGTCTACCCCGGTGGACAGTCCGCGTACCGCAAGGAGGCCCAGTTCCGCATCGCTGCCCCGGCGGGAGTCCCCTGGAATCCGGCCAATGATCCGTCCTACGTGAACGTGGGCGCCACTCCGGTCAAGACTCCTTACATCCCCGTCTACGAGGACGGTGTTCGGCTCTATGGCATCGAGCCGGGCTCTGCTCCGACCGACTCGACTCCTCCCGCGCAGCCTGCCGGCCTGACGGCCACCGCGGCCGCGTCGCAGATCCAGGTGGCCTGGACCGCCAACACCGAGGCCGATCTGCTGGGCTACAACCTCTACCGCTCCACGAGCAGCGGCTTCACGCCCTCGGCTGCGAACCGGATTGCCTCTGGCGTGGTGGGACGCACCTACTCGGATGCCAGCCTGAGCGCGTCGACCACCTACTATTACAAGCTCACGGCCGTCGACACGTCCGGCAATGAATCCGCCGCCTCCTCGGAGGCCTCCGCCACCACCGGATCGGCGCCCCCGTCCAGCGTCTCGGTCCTGTACCGCGACGCGGACGCCAATTCACCGGCCAACAACCAGATCAAGCCTCACTTCAAGATCGCCAACGGTGGAACGGCCAGCGTCGCCCTCAGCGAGCTGAAGGTGCGTTACTACTTCACGCCGGACTCCGGGGAGTCCGTCCAGGTCTCCTGTGATTGGGCCGTCGCGGGCTGCGCGAACGTCACCTCCACCGTGGTGCCGTTGGCCACTCCGAAGACAGGAGCTACCCACTACCTCGAGCTCGGTTTCACCTCGGGCGCTGGCTCGGTGGCTCCGGGCCAGGACAGTGGCGAGTTCCAGATTCGTCTCAACAAGAGCAACTGGTCCAACTTCGACGAGAGCAACGACTACTCGTTCGATCCCACCAAGACAGCGTTCACTCCCTGGATCCGGATGACGGCGCTCCGTGGCGGCGTCCTGATCTGGGGCGCCGAGCCGTAGTTTCCTCACTCAGCAAGGAAATCCCATGAAGAACTCAGCGTTGATCGCGGCCCTCGCCGCTACGTGTACCGCAGGTGTAGCCCGTGCTGAACTGCCCACCATCGACTTCACGGGCTACATGCGCGCCGGCATTGGCATCAATGCCCGAGGTGGCACTCAGGTGTGCTACGGCCTCTCCGGAGCCGATACCAAGTTCCGTCTGGGCAACGAGTGCGACTACGTCGTCGAGCCGAGCTTCAGCGCCAAGCTCGTCACCTACGAGGAGTCTTCCTGGCACGTGCACTTCATGCCTGGAATCTATCGCTCGTGGGGCGGCAAGGAGTTCCAGACCTATACGACGCCGGGCGGTCCCGCCCTGCCTGACAGCGGCACGGACGAGCTCGTGGCGCGCTTCGGGCAGGTGTATGCCTATGGCACCAACATCGCGGTGCTGGGGCACGGCAAGGCCTGGGCGGGCCGCCGCTACTACAACCGCCTCCAGACGGGCATCAACGACCAGTTCCTGGAGATCAACGACGGAGATGGAGCGGGCGTCGAGGACATGAACGTCGTCATCGGCAAGCTCAGCATCGCCGCCATGCTGAACCCCCGGGGGAATGCCACCAGCAACCGTTTCACGCTGCCCGTGCGGCTCACGAACATCCCGGACATGCCCAACGGGGAGCTGGCTGTGTACGTCACCCCCTCCCTCCAACTCAGCACGGAGGATCAGACGACCGATCCTCCCACCACGCCGTCCGATGAGGCGAAGGGGCTGGGCCTGGGCGTGTACCAGACGCTGAAGGGAGTACTGCTGGGGGGCGATACGCTCGTGGGCTTCCGGTGGGACACGCTCGGCTCCACGCGCAACGGCCGCGTGGTGCTGCAGCAGAGCCACACGATCGGCCCCGTCACCATCGACGGGCTGGCCGAGTACCGCGTCCGGAAGGCCGCCAGCAATTCCGGCAACCGGTGGCTCGCCGTGGGCGCACGCGCGGATACTCGCATCGTCGGCCCCTTCCGTGTCCTGTTCGAGGCGGGTCATGACGTGGTCAAGCCGGATGATGGCTCGCACACGCGCAACATGACCAAGTTCACCCTCGCGACGGCGGTGTCCGCTGGCCAGGATGCGGGCTCGCGCCCCACCATCCGCTTGTTCGTCACGCAGGCCGTGTGGAACCAGGCGGCTCGGTTGAGCTTTGGCGATTCGCGCCTGCGCCAGGTGTATGGCAACGCGACAGCCGGCACCTCCGTGGGGCTTCAGGGCGAAGCCTGGTGGTGAGTCGGCTCGGAGCGCTGGAGGAGGGCCGGTAGCGCGCGCGGCGGGACGTGGGCGGGGCGGCGGCGTAGAGTAGGGGGGAGGAGTGGAGCGATGAGCGCGAAAAGAAAGCCCCTTCGGAAGATCGTCGTCGAGGGGGTGACCTATCTCTGGAAGGTGGAGCACGATCACCTCGCGTTGCCACCGGATCCCTCCCAAGGGGTGGGGGGAAGTCGGTGCCGCGAGGTGTTCACTGCCTTCCTGGAGGGCTATCACGCCAGTCCGGTGCGCATCCGTTTCCCCGATGGGGTGGGGCAGAGCTCTGGCTACCCGCAGGCTGGCGTCGTCTGGACCTCCGGCTCGTCCGGACTCGATGTGAACCTGAACACCCCGCGCGTCGCGGCCGGCCTCATCCGGATCGCGCTCTCACGAGGCTGGACTCCCGGCCAGAGCAAGAGTCCGATGGTCGTGGAGGATGGGTTCTTCCTCCTGGCAGAGTTGCCCGCGGAGTCGCCGCCGAAGGCCTGATCAGATGGAGGGATCCTTCAAGCGGGCCCGGAGCACGGCCCCGAGCACCGATGCGGTCTCCTCCGGTAGGCGGGGTAGGTGGGCGTAGAGTGTCTCCTCGGTCTGGGAGATGACCTCGGGCGGAGCTCCGGCTTCCCTCAATGCAGCCAGCAGGGTGTAGGCCGCGATGCCCAGCGGCTCGATGAAGCCGCGTGACTCTTCCCAGAACTCCTCGAAGCACGGCACCGCTTCCCCCGCGGCGACTCGCACCAGGCGCTTCAGGTTTTCCTCCCAATACGTCCGGTGCGCCTCCATCATCTCCGTGCTCGTGAAGGGGCCCTGGCGCACCTCGAACCGTGTGCCTCCTTCCGCGGGATGAAGCGAGAGGGTGGCGAGCGCCTTCCCTCCATCCAGTGGCCCTCCCTTCCACTTCAGCTCGAACATCAGGCTTTGGCCCTCCTCCACCTGATACATGAGCCCCTCTTGCACGAAGGGCGTACCGTCCGCGTCGAGCATCTCGACCTGGAACTTCTCTCCCGGTTCCGCCCCGTTGTCTCCCCCCGTGCGGTGACAGCCCGGAGGCGCCCCGTACCAGCGTCGCAGCACCAGCCCGTCACCGAAGGCCAGTTGGAAGAGCTCCGCGGGTGCCTGGGGAAACCATACCCCCAACTCCAACTCGCCGTTCATTCCAGCACCCCTCCGCGCGCCCGAAGCTCGATGCGAGGCACCGCCGTCCGGAGACTCTCCGGCACGCGGTACTGCTCCACCACCAGGCTGATGCGCGCGGCCGACAGCGCTGGAGCGCCGGCCGAGACAGAGACGACTTCGTGCACCAGATCTCCTCGGAACATCACCAACGAGCCCTGCATCGGCGAGAGTGCCTCCACCTGGCGGCCTCGGTGGTACAGCCGCAGCTCTCCTCCCGCGAGCGGCTGCGGCACCTGCACGTAGAGCACGCTCACCGCCACAGGCCCGCCAATCCGGCCGTCGTAGAAGATCAGGCTTCGATCCAGGTGGGTACTCACCCCGCGCCCGTTCTGGATCAACAGCGGGTTGAGCAGGAACACGTTGCAGCTCGTCAGCAGTGCCGTGTCCAGGAAGGGGACGAACGCGGGGAAGCGCTCCTTCACCTCCGGCAACGACTCTCGCCAGAACGAGATCGAGAAGCCGTAGCTCCCCACGAACTGATCCGTCAGGTGGTTCTCGTCCAGCAGCGGGGACGTGAGGATCGCCTGGCGGATGGACTCGACCGTGGCCGCCGGGAAGGCTTCGGAGGTGCGGTGGACGAACTGCTGGAGCCGGAAGGCCCCGTCCCAGGGAAGCTGAAAGCTCATGGCCCCGGGACTTTACTATGCCTCCGGACGAGGACGGTTCCCCTCCAGCAGACAGTCCCCCGAGAGCGCCTCGAGCGGAGTGCCGTCCCGGGCCGCGTCCTCCTCGGGGCGCACCGGGTTGGTGCACATGTTCTCCACGGAGTTGTAGACGAGCTGGTGCATCGCCCGGCGCAGCGGAGAGATGTTCTCCGAGGAGGCATGGACCAGGTTGCTGTGCATGAACAGCACCGAGCCCGGAGCGCCCAACTGCGCGACCATTCCCTCCGCCTTGAAGAGCTGCGTCACCTGCTCGTCGCTCACGTTGAGCTGCTTGTAGCCCTCCATCACCGGTCCGTCGTCTGTGGTCATCATCCCCAGGTGATGGGAGCGCGGGATGAAGAGGATGGGGCCGTTGAAGGCCGTCACCTCGTCGACGAACACCGCCACCACCACGGCGCGGGGCCCAGGCATGCCGTCGCGCACGTGCCAGGTGGGAAAGTCCTGGTGCCACGGGAAGCCGCGAGCCGGTCCCGCCAGGCCGAGCTTCGGAACGAGCCGGGACTGGTGCACGTACACCTTGCCGCCCAGGAGCTGTTCCGAGGGCTGGAGAAGGCGCGGATGCCGAGCCAGCTTGCGGATCTGCTCGTTGTAGAGGTGCGTGCCGTGGATGTGACGCACCTGACCGGTGACATCGCAGCGCCGCAGGCCGGAGAAGTTCTTCACGGCGAGCAGCTCTGGGATGATCGCGTCCAGGGCTGCCACTTCCCGAGCGGAGAAGACGCGCTCGAGGAAGAGATAGCCCTGCTGTTCATACTGCTCCACCTGTGAGCGCTTCAGTTCCATGCGTGTGTCCTGCCGGGCCTCGGCTGTCCCACCTCTGGAAGAGCCTCGAGTGTAGTGGATCTGCCCTGGACTATCCGCCCCGGTGCTTCGACGAGCGCTCTTGTGCTCGCTCTACCCGGAGCAACAGCTCGGAGTCCTCGAGCCGCTTCGCGATGGCTGAGGCTCGGGCCAGCGTGCCCGCGTTGTCCGGTGCCCCCTGGATGCGCGCGACGATGAGCAATCCCATCACCCGTAAGCGCACATACCCCCCATCGCCCGCGTGTTCACAGGCTCGACGTGCCAGCTCGAGCGCCTCCTCGCGGGCACCCTGGCGGTGGAGGCCGAACGCCAGCCCTGCGTCCCGGCGATAGCTGGCGAAGGGGTGCACGTCCTCGGTCGGCAGGGAGCGATACAGCGCGAGCGCTCCAGCCGCGTCACCCCGCCGGTTGGCGTCAAAGGCCTGGTGATCGACCAGCCGCGCCTGGAAGCAGGCCGCGTCCGCAGGGGGCAGTTCCACCCGGGCCGCGTCCAGGATGTTCCGGGCGCTCTCCAGGTGTGGGCGCGCGGCAGCCTCCGCTCGCGCCACGTCCGCGTCGAGCCGGCTCAGGAGGTAGCTCGTCGCCAGGTGGTGCTCGATCCGGGCCGCGGGCGAGTCCACGAGCGCCGCAGCCCCCTCGAGGAGGGTCTTTGCATCGTCGAAGGCCCGTCGGCGCAGCGCCACGCCCGCCAGGCCCAGGAGGATCCACACCCGGGCCCTCGACTCGGAGAGCGGTGGCCGATCCCACAGGCGAAGCTGGTCAACGCAGAGTTGGACGGGCAGGTCTCCGAAAGGGCTGTGGTACGTCCCCATCCATCGGGCCTGGGCTTCGACCGTCGCGGGCACCCCGAAGACTCTCAGGAGCCGCTGGCCGATGAGGCCTCCGTCCCGCTGGCCCCGTCCTCGGAGACGACGGATGGCCCGCTCCACGGAGGTGGTGTCTTCAGCCAGGCCCCGCTCGACGAGCTTCCACGCGAGCGCGGCGAGGGTCCCGTGCTCCGCAACCAGGGCTTCCACATAGTCGGCCCACGTGTAGCCAATGGGGGCCTGGGCCTCCTCCAAGCGCTGTCCGGTTTTCTGTCCGTTCCGGCGCGGCAGCCTGGGTGCCATGGTGTCGTCAGCGTTTCTGCCACGGCGAGCCACGCCGCCTCCTCGAAAGGACGCACATCATGCGCCTGCTCCTTATTTCCGACACCCATGGTCACCTGGACATCATCGAACGGCTCGCGAAGGAGTCCCGGGCCGACGCAGTCTTGCACGCGGGAGACTTCGGCTTCTACGACCAGGAGAGCGTCGACCGCATCGAGTCGCGCGAGCTCTTCCTTCGAGTGGTTCACTCGAAGCTGCCCGCGGAGACGAAGCAGAAGGCCAAGAAGCTGAAGGGCGACGCCCTCCGTGCCTTCATCCGCACGGAGCTCCCCCTGTCCGATCTGGGCGGATGGTTGCATGCGGGCCGAGGATTCTCGCTGCCCACGTTCGCGGTCTGGGGGAATCACGAGGACGGAGCTGTCGTCGCCGAGCTGCTGGCGGGGCGCCGGCACATTCCCAACCTGACGCTGCTGGGGACGGCCGAGTGCCGGCCGTTCCGATTCTTTGGCCTCGGGGGAAACCTCCTGCCCGAGCTCCTGGGCGAAGACGCGCCTCTCGATGGGGGACGCGGGAAGATCCGCGCGACGGCTCGGGAGATCTCCGCGCTGCTCGACTCCGCGAAGCCCCGGGTGGAAGGGGAGATCCGCGTGCTGGTGACGCACGTGAGTCCGGGCAAGGTGCCGCTGGTGGGGCTCCTGGCCCAGGCCCTGGATGTGGATCTCACGGTCTCGGGGCACATGGGTTCGCCCTACGGGTGCGTGTGGGATGACTTCGCGGTACGCGAGCCGGCTGAGGCCGAGGCGCGCCTTGCGGCGGCTGTGGCCGCGCTTCCCGAGGAGCTTCGGGCACGGCTTCCGGCGCCCCCGTCTGGCGAAGGGCCGGCTCGCTGGTACCGCGGCACCTTCCACGTCAACCTCCCGGACGCTCCGGATGGCCATGCCGTGGTGGAGCTCAAGGACGGACACTTGCGGCTGGAGACGGTCTCTGCTGGCCTTCCGCTGCGCAAGTGACCGGGGTTGACGTGGCGGGCCGTTGTCAGGGAGGAGAGGGGACATGACCATGCGTCGAGCAGCCTGCAGTTGCGGACAGTTGCAGGTGGTGTGCACGGGCGAGCCCGTCCGGCTGTCCATGTGCCACTGCCTCGCGTGCCAGCGGCGGACCGGAAGCGTTTTCGGCGTCCAAGCGCGGTTTCGTCGCCAGGACGTCTCCATGGAAGGGCGCTCCACTGCGTTCACGCGGGTGGCGGACAGTGGCAATTCCGTCACCTCTTACTTCTGCCCGGCGTGTGGCTCGACCGTGTATTGGGACTTGAACGCCCTGCCGGACTTTGTCGCCGTGGCCGTCGGGGCCTTCGCCGATCCCAGCTTCCCGGCGCCGAAGGTCTCCGTCTACGAGGCCAGGCGCCATGCCTGGGCGCTGCCCACGGGCATCGAGCTGGAACACATGGATTAGGTTCCTAGGGAGCGACCTCCGCGAGCGCCGCCTCCAGCGAGTCACCGCCGCGCACGACGCGAGCCAGCCGCCCTGACGCGTCGTAGAGCAGCACCGTGGGCAGGGCGAGCTGGCCGCCCGGAGAGAGCGGTTCGGCCACCTCGGGTGCCAGCGGCGCCACGGGGTAGAGGATGCCCATCTTCGAGGCTTCGGCCTGGACCTGCTCGGCGGGGTGGGCCGCCAGGCCGAGCACCTGCCACCGGCCCTCCTGGGCGAGCTTGGACAGCACGGGCACCTCCTTGAGGCAGGGCTTGCACCAGGATGCAAAGAGCTGCACCGCCGTGGGCCGCCCCGCCTTCACTTCGCCCACCTGCTCGAGGCGCAGCGGCAGCCTCGCGGTGCTCGCGCGGGGCGCTCGGGCCGCAAAGGCGGTGGAGTCCTTCGCTCCTCCCTCGTTCAGCACCCACCGGCGGCCGGCCTGGAGCGTGCCGAACGACTCCGTCACCCCGGGACGCCAGGTGACTTCCACCTCCGCCTGCTCCGCAGTGCCGAGCCCCACGTGCACGGCCGGCTCCACCGAGCTCACGTAGCCGCGCGTCAGCAGTACGGGGAAGGCCCGGGTGCCCGAGGCCGTGCGCACGCGCACGGTGGCGGTGCTCGCCTCGGTGTCTCCCCGGGTGGCGCGCAGGCGCAGCTCCAGGGCGTGGCCCACGGCGCCCTCGTTCACGAAGAGCTGGAGGCGCGGCTTGGCGCGGTTGAGCAGGAGCAGCTCCTGATCCCCGTCTCCATCGAAGTCCAGCGCCACCAGGGCGCGGCCATCCGCGCGGGACTCGAAGCCGTCCGCATACGCGCACTCCTCGAAGGTTCCATCCGGGCGCTGCATCCACAGCTTCTTGGGCTCCCAGCCAGAGAAGCTCTGCTCGAAGCCCGTCTGCCCGGCGCGCTTGAGCGGCGAGGGCCCGGTGGACTGAACCATGGCGTACGGGGCCGTCGCCGCCGCGGGGTTGTTGCGGCCGATCGATCTGCCTTCCATTGAGAGCGCCAGGACCTGGCGCCAGTAGACACTTCAAAGATCTTTTCGATTCGGGGCGCTGTAGAAGCCGTTGGCCACCGAGAGATCCAACCGCCCATCATCATCCGCGTCGAGGAAGATGGAGCCGAAGGCCCACAGGCCCCGGTTGACGCCCCGGGCCCGTGCCACCTCCTCGAAGGTGCCATCTCCGCGCGCCAGGTAGAGGGTGTTGCCGGCCGCGAACTTGTCCAGGCGGGACTTCAGCTCGGGGCGCACCTGGGAGGCGGCAGCCAGCACTCGCGTGCCGGCCTTGGAGAACATGTTGGCGACGTAGAGGTCCAGGAGCCCATCTCCGTTCACGTCGCCCACGTCCGCGCTCATCCCGTTGCCCGGGTCCCTCAACCCGTGGGCCTCCGTCACGTCGCGGGGTGTTCCGTCGGCATCGAAGCGCCAGAGATCATTGTCGCCGAAGTCATTGGCCACGTAGACCTGCGGCCTTCCCTCGCCGAGCAGATCCGCGGCGACGGCGGCGAGGCCCCAGCGCCGGTGCTGCTCGGCCTTGGGAGGGGAGAGCTCCTGGAAGGTGAGGTCCCCCTTGCCCCGGAAGAAGCGAGCCGGGCGGCCATCGCGGGCGTTGAGGAAGTCATCCGGGCCGAACTTCATCGGGTAGTGCAGGAACACCACGTCCAGCTTGCCGTCCCCGTCGAAGTCCGTGACGAGCGAGGTGTGCGCGTTTGCGGGCGGCAGCTTCGAGGCCACGACGGTGAAGGTCCCCTTGTCATTGCGCAGGGCCACCGGCTTCGAGTCGGCGTTCCAGGCGGTTTGCGTGGTGATGACGACGTCGGCATCTCCATCCGCGTCGAAGTCCCCCGCCGCGAGCGAGGAGAACCACGCGCCCTTGGGCGGGGCCACGTCCAGGCGCGTGCGGGTGTAGTGGAGCGGGGCCGTGGCATGGAACAGGTAAAGCGCGCGGGGATCCGCGAAGAGCACGTCCGGCAGCCCGTCTCCATCGAAGTCGCGCACGGCCAGCGCGCCGCTGTTCATGGCGGCCTGCATGCCGGCTGCCTCGCCGTCAGCCTCGGCAGGGAGCACGAGCCCCGCGGCCTCGGCCTGCTCGATGAAGCGCGGCTCGGGGCGGATGGCCTCCTGCCGGGAGGTGGGGCTCAGCTGCTCCAGCCGCCAGGCGTCCGGGCGGGGGCGGCTCAAGGTGGCGTCGGCCTCGCTGCGAATCGAGTGGCGGGCCCCGTCGTGGTCCAGGCCCTCCAACTCGAAGAGCAGGTGCAAGGAGGCGCCCTGGGGACCGGGCTCGAAGCTCAGCGCGCGCATGCTGCAGGAGGTGATCCAGACGAAGGACTCGGTGGGCAGGTGGATGCCGGGGGCGGCGAGCTCCTCGGGCCACGCGAAGCGCCCCTGCTTGACGGGGGCACAGAAGCGGGTGTCGAAGAAGGACTCCAGGGAGTCCTGGAGCGCCTCGCGCGAGTCGAGCTGGCGGAGGAGGTTCTTCTCTTTCCCATCCGCGCCCCAGGCGGGCGAGACGAGCAGACACAGCAGGGCTGCCACCGCGGGGGGACGCATTCGCACGGAGTGTATCATGTCTCGGGGCATGGAAGCGTGCGTGGCTGTGACACGGGGCTGGCCCCGCTCCGGTCTCCCAGAGCGGGGCCGTGCTTCCTAGCGGTGTGCGCTCAGGGCACGTACGCCTCCGCCGTGGCGAGGGAACGGGTGCCATCTTCGCCGCCCACGACGAGAACCCTGCCTGAGGTCAGCAGCGTCGCGGTGTGAGCTCCACGGGGCGTGGCCATGGAGGCGGTTGCGGACCAGGAAGGGGTGGTTGGGTTGTACAACTCCGCGGTGTTGTAATAGCTGCTGCCGTCGCCCCCCGCGACGAGCACCTGGCCCGAATCGAGCCGCGTGGCGGTGTGGCGGGAGCGGCCTTCGACCATGGCGCCCGCCGTGGACCAGACGTTGGTGCCTGGATCATACAACTCAGAGGAAGAGGCATCGTTGAGCGATGTCCCCCCTGAGATGAGCACCTTCCCCGAGGAGAGCAGCGTGGCGGTGTGAAGGCTATGGCGCGTCACCATGGTGGCAACTGGAGCCCACGAATTGGTGGCCGGGTCGTACACCTCAGCGCTGTTCAAGCTCCCGGAGCCATTGGACCCCCCTGTGACGAGGACCTTGCCCGAAGAGAGCAACGTGGCCGTGTGGTTGAAGCGGGCGGTGCTCATGGAGGCGGCCGGAGTCCAGAGGTTGGCGAGCGGCTCGAACACCTCCGCGGTGGCTAGAGCGTTGTTGCCGTCGGTGCCGCCGGTGACGAGGACCTGGCCCGAGGGAAGCAGCGTCACGGTGTGACCGGAGCGGCCCCCGCTCATGGGGCTGACCTCATACCAGGCGTCGCTCGCCGGATCATACATCTCCGCGCTGGTGAGGGCGCCGACGCCCCCAGTGGCGAGCACGTAACCACCGTCGAGCAAGAGGGAGGCGTGAGCGAAGCGGCCCTTGGACATGGCATGGGCTTGAGACCAAGAGTTGGTAGCTGGGTCGTACAACTCAGCACTGCTCAGGGTGGTCGTCCCATTGCGCCCCCCAGCGATGAGCACCTTGCCCGAGGCGAGCAGCGTGGCGGTGTGGTTGTAGCGGCCCGTGGACATGGACCCTGCGGACGTCCACCCAGTGACGCTGAGTTGAGCCGTGCCGCTCACGCCACCCAGGGTAGCGGTGAGGGTGACGGGCCCACCCCCGGCCATGCCGGTGGCCAGGCCCGTGCTGCTCACGGTGGCAAGGGCGGTGTTGCTCGAGGTCCACGTCGCGCTGTTCGTCACGTCGCTCGTGGAGCCGTCGCCGTAGGTGCCCTGGGCGGTGAACTGCTGTGTCGAGCCCTGGAGAACTGAAGCTGTCGCGGGGGTGAGCTTGATGGAGGTGAGCACGGGCGGGGGAGCAGTGACGCTGAGTTGAGCCGTGCCGCTCACGCCACCCAGGGTAGCGGTGAGGGTGACGGGCCCACCCGCGGCCACGCCGGTGGCCAGGCCCGTGTCGCTCACGGTGGCAAGGGCGGTGTTGCTCGAGGTCCACGTCACGCTGTTCGTCACGTCGCTCGTGGTGCCGTCGCCGTAGGTGCCCTGGGCGGTGAACTGCTGAGTGAGGCCTGCAAGCACGGAGGCACTGGTGGGTGACACCTGCAGCGAGAGGAGGCGAGCTTCGGTGACCTCGAGGGTTGCCTCGCCCGAGACTCCGTCCGCATTGACTGTGATGGTGGCGCTACCAGGCTTGAGAGCCGTCACTTCGACAGTGCCGTCCGGTTGCGGTTGGATGGAGGCCACTTGAGGAGCAGACGAAGTCCACTGCTGTGAAGTGGAGGCGTCGAGGTCGACGACGCGGCCATCGTCATAGATCCGCTGGGCCTTCGCGGTGGTCTTCGTCCCTGCGGAGATGCGGGTCTCCGCGAGGACGACATGGATCGAGAAATCGTCTGATGGAGACGAAGAGCTGTGGCAGCCAGTGACGGCAAGCGTCAAGCAGAGGGCAAGAAGTGAGATCGGCAGGTTTTTCATGCGATGTGGCGCTGAGTTCATGCTGGGGAAAGACCCAGGCGGCCAGCAACCAGAGGAGGTGCCAGGCCACGTCAGCGCGCGGTCACCCCTACCCAGAATGCCGGGTCATCGCAATTGGACTTTGTGCTTACACGGCGCGAATATGCGCCGCCATTCTCACTACGTTTCATGCCAGCCCGCAGCCATCCTGCTTCGGCTGAGTTCCCAGACCGTCTCTTCCTGGCGGGTCCTGCCGCTCAACTGTCTCCCGATGATGCCGCGGCCTTCACGAAATCAACGAAGGCTCGCAGCGCCGTCGGGAGCTGACGGCGACTGGGGTAGTAGAGGAAGAAGCCGGGATAGGACGGGCACCAGTCCTCGAGTGCCCTCACCAGGAGGCCCTCTGCGAGCAGCGTGCTCACCTGCGCCTCGAAGACATACGCCAGACCCACCCCCGCCAGCGCCGCATCCACCATGAGGCCCTGATCGCTGAGGGTCAGGGGACCATCGACTTCGATCACCACCTCTTCGCTGTCCCGCTCGAACTCCCAGCGATAGAGGACTCCGCTGAGAAATCGGAAGCGGATGCAGGGCAGCTCGCGCAGCTCATGCGGCGTCCTGGGCATGGCATGGCGCGAGAAGTATTCCGGCGACCCGACGACGGCGGACCTCTGCCGCGGGCCAATCGGAACCGCGAGCATGTCCGCGGCGATGCTCTCGCCGAAGCGCACCCCGGCATCGAACCCCTCCGAGACGATGTCGCTCAGTGCGTCGTCCACCCTCATCTCGACGCGCACGTCCGGATAGGCTCGGAGAAATCGCGTCACCACGGGCATGAGCGCCAGCTGCGACGACTGCCGGGCCGCGTTGATGCGCAACGTCCCCATCGGTTGGCCTCGGAAGGCGTTCAGGTCCTCGAGCGCATCGCTGATGTCTCGAAAGGCCGGGCGGATGCGCGCGAAGAGCCGCTCGCCGGCCTCCGTGAGGGCGACGCTGCGCGTGGTGCGATTCACCAGCCGCACCCCCAGGCGCTCCTCAATGCCCTGCAGCGAGTGGCTCAGCGCGGAGGGCGATACCCCCAGCTCCACCGCCGCCCGGCGAAAGCTGCGGTGGGTCGCGATGGCCAGGAAGGGCGAGAGGGCCGCGGGATCGATTCGCTTCATTGCTGAGATGAACTCATCAGCTCGGTGAAGATTCAAGAGATTCACTCATCAGAAGCCTCCCGCTACCTTGCTTTTGCCAGCCGACGAACCCGTCCGGCGGCCTTCTGGAAAGGAAGTCTCATCATGCGTACCTGGTTCATTACTGGAGCTTCTCGTGGTTTCGGTGCCCTCATCACTGCCGAGGTCCTCGCCGCGGGCGACGCCGTCGTGGCCACGGCTCGTGATCCGCAGGGCCTTCAGGCGAAGTTCGGAGACCACCCGCGGCTGCTCGCCGTCCGGCTCGACGTCACCCGCGAGGAGCAGATCCATGCGGCCGTCGAGGCAGCCATCCAGCGCTTCGGCCGCATCGACATCCTGGTGAACAACGCGGGCTACGGTCTGCTCAGCGCCGTCGAGGAGGCCAGCGCGAAGGAGGTCGAGAGCGTCTTCTCCACCAACGTGTTCGGACTGTTGGCTGTCACCCGCGCGGTGCTGCCGCACATGCGCCGCCAGCGCTCGGGGCATGTCATCAACGTCTCCTCGGTGGGAGGCTACGGCGCCTACCCCGGCTGGGGCGTCTACTGCGCCACCAAGTTCGCGGTGGAGGGCCTCACGGAAGCCCTGGCCGCCGAGCTCGCCCCCCTGGGCATCAAGGCGACCGTCGTGGAGCCCGGCTTCTTCCGCACGGACTTCCTCGACGGGCAGTCGCTCTCCGTGGCCCGGCCGATCGCCGACTACGCCGCCACGTCTGGCGTCACGCGCACGGTCGCGGGTGAGCTCAACCACGCGCAGCCGGGCAATCCCGCCAAGCTGGCCAAGGCCTTCCTCGCGCTGGTGGATGCTTCCAACCCGCCCCTGCGGCTGCCCCTGGGCAGTGACACGCTGGCGCGCATCGAGGCCAAGAACCGGCAGGTCGCCGAGGAAGTCGCCGCATGGCGCACGCTCGCGGTCTCGACCGACGGGTTCGATGCGAAGGCCTGAGCCTGCCTTCGGACGGACTATGGTGGAGGCATGACGAAAGAGGCGATTCCATCGTGGTACTTCGCGCTGGTGGTGGTCCGCGACGAGGACCGGTTCCTCGTCGTGCAGGAGCGCAAGCACGGGCAGCGGTGGTATCTGCCAGCGGGGCGGGTCGAGCTCGGGGAGACGCTCGCGGACGGGGCGCGCCGCGAGGTGTTGGAAGAGACAGGTGTGGAGGTCGAGCTGACCGGGGTGCTGCGGATCGAACACACGCCGCTGCCGGACTACTCGCGAGTGCGGGTGTTCTACGTCGCGCGGCCAAGTGGGGCGAAGGCACCGAAGACGACGGCCGACGAGCACTCGTTGCAGGCGCGGTGGGTGACGCTGGCGGAGCTGCGGACACTGCCACTACGCGGGTTCGAGGTCCTCGAGGTGTTCGAATCGGTCCTCAACGGGGCGCCAGTGGTGCCGATGTCGATGATCACGGCCGAAGGGACGCCTTTCGGCAGAAGGATGTGAAGCCCTCGTCTCGAGATGAGTGTTAGGTTCATGGCAAGAATTGCGCGGAGAGGGCTGGAAAGGGGTGTCAGGGGTTCTGGCTAGCATTTCGCCTCTATGAAACCTCTCCGTCTCGGTAGCCTGATTCCTCTTGAAGTATGCGAAATGGACGGGCACGGGATGGGAGATCATCAACCTGGGCCCTACGAGTCCGGTCATCTTCAACACATCCCTGGCGTTGGACGCGGCGGGCAGACCGCACATCACCTACGCGAACATCAGCCGTAGCCACTTGAAGTATCTCAGTCCGTGAGTTGCTCGTGAGCCTGTTTTTACGAGAAGTTCTCCTAGAACTTGCTTCACAAGGCTTGCAGGAACGCGTTTGATTTGCCCTCCCCCAGAAAGGCAGGGCATTTGATTCGCTCCATTCGTCGTTCCCCAGAGGTTCTCGCCACAGCTGTCGCCACCGCTTCCTTGCTGCTGCTCTCCGCGTGCGGAGAGGGCGTGATGGACGAAGACTCGCTCGGCATGTCGAAGAGCCCCCTGCTGAACGGCGTGGGCTCGACGGCGGCGCGGGCCGCGCTCACCAAGCGGTGGGCGCCCATCCACTACCAGGATGTGGACCAGACGGGATCGCACGCCCTGGGCGGCAAGTCCGACTACCTCACCCGCGTGGACTTCGACGGCGACTGGAACGGCGCGAACAACTGGGACAACACGTCCGGGCGGGCGCTCACCGCTCATGCGTACCAGTCGGTGGTGGAGACGAGTACGCACTGGTACCTGCTCTACACGTACTTCCACCCGCGCGACTGGTCCGACTCCATCTTCGACACGGAGCACGAGAACGACGGCGAGGGCGTGCTGCTCATCGTGCAGCGCGACGGCAGTGAATATGGGCAGCTCCTCGGCGCGGTGACGGTGGCCCACAAGGACTTCTACTCGTTCGTGCCGACGGGCAGCCCGCTCGGCTCGGGGACGGAGACGGTGGACGGCACGCTGTCGCTCGCCCAGTTCGAGAACGTGGCGCACCCCATCACCGCCCAGGAGGCCAAGGGCCACGGGCTCAAGGCGTGGCCGGCCGTGGACATCGTCGGGGACGGGGTGAAGTACTACCCCTCGCTGAGCACCGCCGAGGAGCCCTCGTCGCCCACGGACTCGGATGTGCGCTACAAGCTCATCGACCTCTACGGCTCCGAGGGGCTGTGGCAGCGCCGGAGCCTCTCCTCGCTGTTCGCCTCCGACGGCACGTTCCTGGGCGACACCAGCGGTGGCTGTGGCCTCATCGCGGGCAACTGCGGCACGAACTCGGCGAACGCGCCGTGGGGCTGGGATGACCAGAACGACGGCCCCATCCTGCGCGGGGAGATCGCCTTTGATCCCGCGAAGCTCGCGGCCTACTACTTCAGCCCGTCCGCGTCGTTCTCCACGACGTACACGTTCAATCCGTTCAAGGGCATCGGGGCCGATCCGAACCAGCCCTGAGCCAGTGCGCGGTGTGGGCAGGGTGCGCACTCCCGGTGAATCGATATGCCGGGCCGGCCAGGACGTTCGAGAAGCGATCCGCTTCATGCACGTCAGGAGGACGGGGTGCTCGCTGCATGCCGGCTGTCAGAGGGAACGCGAACCCGGGTGCTGCTCTCGGGGGTACTGCTCGGTCTGTTGATCCTCGGGGGGACTGGCTGTGCCACCACCTCCGAGCGCCAGAGCCTGCTCGAGCGCAGTGCCGCCCATGTTGCCTATCGGCTTCCCCCCGAGCAGGTCCTGGATGCGGCGCGCGAGGTTCTCGAGGAGCAGGGGTATCTCATCATCGAGAGTACGGACCCCTTCTATGTCCGCACCTCGTGGCAGGCGAAGTTCGACCAGAGCCTCGACATCGGGGCCGTCCGAGAGCGGTGCTTCGTCATGGGGAAGCAGCTCGGAGACGGCCGCTTCGTGCTGAACGCGTACCGCCTCACCTACACCACCATCGGCCGGACCCGACCCCATCCCGCCTCTCCCGTGAAGGATGACAGGACGGGCGAGCAGAAGATGTTCAAGGGCGACCCTCTCTCCTATGCCCGTCCGGTGCTCATGCGGGACCTGGCGCTGGAATGGCAGATCCTCTCGAGGGTGTCCCCTTCCGTGGCCCACAACCTCGAATCCCAGACGGACGCGTACCTCGCTGCCCGGCCGAAATAATCTTCCCCGCGAATCAGTCGAGGGTCCTCCTCGCTCAATCCGTTCAAGGGCATTGGGGCTGAGCCGAATCAGCCCTGAGTCAGCGCAGGTACTTGTTGAAGAACTCCAGCGTGCGTGTCCAGGCGAGCTTCGCGGCTTCGGGGTTGTAGCGCGGTGTCGTGTCGTTGTTGAAGCCGTGCTGGGTTCCCGGATACGTGAAGGCCTGGTAATGCACCTTGTTCGCCTTCAGCGCCGCCTCGTACGGAGGGAAGCTCGTGTTGACGCGCGCGTCATTCTCGGCGAAGTGGAGCAGCAGCGGGGCTTTGATCTTCGCTGCCTCTTCAGGCGCTGGTGAGGTGCCGTAGAAGGGCACGGCTGCCGCGAGCTTGGGTACGCGCGTCGCGAGGATGTTCGCCATGGCGCCGCCGTAGCAGAAACCGACCACGCCGACCTTGCCGGTCGAGTCCGGCCGCTTCATCAGCCACTGGACGGCCGCGACGAAGTCTTCCTGCGTCTTCGCCTGGTCCAGCTTCGGGAAGAGCGCACGCGCGTCATCTTCGGTGCCAGGGTAGCCGCCCAGAGGGAAGAGCGCGTCGGGCGCGAACGCCATGAAGTTCTCCAGCGCCAGCCGCCGCGTGATGTCCTCGATGTGCGGATTGAGGCCGCGGTTCTCGTGGATGACGAGGATCGCGGGCAGCTTGCCCGTGGCTTTCGCTGGGCGCGCCAGGTAGCCCCGCATCTTGCCGTAGCCCTTCGGCGACTCGTACTCGGCGTACTCCGTCTTCAGCCGTGCGTCGTCCTTCGGCACCTGCTGCGCTTCGGCGAACCTCGGCGACAGCATGCCCAGCAGCATGGTGGCGGTGACTCCGCCGGCGGCAAAGCGCGCCGCCTTCTCGAGAAATCCGCGGCGATCGATGTCGCCGTGCACGTACGCATCGAACAGGATGAGCAGGTCCTGGTCGAAATCCTCGGCTCTCTTCATCTCTGCCATGGTGCCGCAGCATATCACGCGGGCGCCGTCGAGAGCAGGCTGCTGGTGCGCTGCGTGAGCGCTTGGATCACTCGGCTCTTGCCGAGGGCCGCGCATCCTTTGTTACTTGCACCCATACAGCTTGTGGATCTTCTTCACATCGAGCGCCGTGAGACCCGGCTTGTCATAGGGCTCCACGACTTTCGCACCCGCCTTCTTGGGCACCATGGTGGCCTTTCCGTTCTTCGTGAAGGCTTGGGCCCCATAATGCATGATGGAGTCGTACTCATAAGGAATGTCCTGCGTCGTGCAGTCCTGGCAGACGTCGAACTGATCCTCCAGCCCCGACTCGACGTTCTGGAAATTCACGGTGATGTACTGGTCTCGGTCGGGGCGGCTCTGCTCATGGTAGAAGCCCAGCGCGTGCATGAGTTCGTGCACGGCGGTGCCCTTGAACTCACAGCCCTGTCCCAGGCTCAGCTCCTGCTTTCCCTGCTGGACACAACCGACATAGGAGTAGCAGCCGTCTCCCTGGAACACGCTGACATAATTCCTGTCCTTGGAGGTGCGCGGGACGAATTGGATGCATGTCTTCTGTGAGAACTCCGCAACGGCGGCCTGGAGGGCCTGGACTTGCTGGCGCGGAACTCCGGCAGCGACCTCGTAGGGGACGACGACCTTTCCGTTGACCATGGGCCACTTCATCTGCGGATTCCGGATGGCATTCTCCATCGAGATGACACCGGTCAGCGTCTTGCCGTGCTCGCCCACAACCATGTCCCCTTCCGTGATGGCCAGGTTGCCTCTCTTCACGATGACCATCGGGACGGGCTTGGAGTCCGCGGAGCGCCGGACCTGGACGGTGGTTGGCTTCTCGTCGATGCTCAGGCGCTCCCAGGGCGCCAGAGGCTTGGACTCGGTGGGGGCGGGAATCGTCTGCCCCATCGACTTCTGTGCGCGGGCCTCCATCGCGGGGGCCAGCAGCAGCAGCGCCAAGGTGAGTGGATGAAACAACCGGGTGCGTGTCACGTTGGGTCTCCTGGTGGGTGGGCTCGGGCTCCAATGCACGAACCATTCCGCGCTCCAGAGCCCCCTGGGAACTTCATCGACGTGTGTTTGCAGGCCCATGACCTGTCACTGGCGTGTCACTGACACGTCAGGCGACAGAAAGTCGGGTAGGTTCTCGCCATGCGGTGTTGGGTCGCCCTCTTGGCCGTCGTTGCCTTGCTCCCGTGCCCTGGCGCGGCCTCCATGATCAGCGACCGTCTCGAGCTGGGGCCGCCCCTGTTGTTGCAGCGGGAGCGAGGCCTTGTGGTCATCCGGAGTGTCACCGGCGAAGTCACGACGCGGAGGAGGAAGGTTCACCGCTATTATGAGTCCTACCCGGTCCTGGCGCTGACCGTGGAGGTGGAGAACACGCTCGCGGAGGCCGTATGGCCGCTGGAATTCGAGGTCTTCTCCGGAGACTCCCAGGACCGCCTCTCGAACAGGCGCCAGGTCTCCGACTGGGGGACGTTCCCACCCCGGAGCCGAGCTCCCATCACTGTCGATATACCGCTCGGAGAGCACGAGTCGGCCCGGGCCTTTGACGTAGGCCTCTCCCGCTACGGGTTCGAAAGGTGGCCTGGCGCCTCGCTGCTTCTCCAACTCGCCGCTTCGGAGGGGCCGGTCGACCAGGTGACCGCTCTCAGGTACTCCGAGGGAGACGTCCTGTCAGCCGCCGCCCGTGAGCCGCTCGCTCGAGACTTTGCCGCGGAGGTGAAGGCAGGCCCTGCGGGTGAGCGCGCTTGGACGCTGGCACCGCTGCTCGCGTTGTATGCGCTGGGTGAGGTGGGCCGCGAGGACGCGGTGCCCGTGCTGCTCGAGGCGCTCACCCGCGAGGCGGCATACCAGGAGGCCTCCCTGCGGGTGGAAGCCCTCCGGAAGTCCTTCCCCGAGAGCGCGGTGCCCCAGGCGTTCCCCCGTTCCGAGGTGCGGGAGGTGGTGGCTGTTGCGCTCGGCACGCTCGCCGTGGACGACGCGGTTCGCGGGCTGGTGAGGGCCGCCTATGCGGGCGATGAGCGGCTGCGCCAGCACGCCCGGGAGATGCTGGATCAGGCCTGGCCCATGACGGGCTCGCGGGTGGCGGGGCTTCGCGGAGACTCGGCGGCGCCGGTCCTCGAGATTCTGTGTCGGGGCGGCGATGCCCTGGCGGTGCGGTTGCTGGTGGCACTCTCCGCGCTGGGATTGGACGGCGGAAAGGGCAGGGGCTGTATCGCCGCACTGCCAGATGCGGTGGTGGTGCCGGCCCTGCTGGCCACACTACAGGAGCCTCTGCGCAGCGCCGACCCGCTGGCGGTGGAGCTGCTCCAGGCTCGGCGCCGGAGCGCGCTGCCAGCACTGCGCAAGGCCACTCGTGGCCTGGAGGTGGCTCCGGGCGCGGACGTCGCGGTTCTGGCGCACGCTCTGTCCCAGAGCGCCCAGGCGCGGCATCAGGAGCAGTTCCAGCAGGCCATGGCCGAGCTGACCGCCCTCCTGGACAAGCCGACCGTGAGTGCTGCGGATGCCATGCGTCAGCGGCGTGAGCAACTCGCCGTGCTCCGCCTGGCCCAGGCGCATGCGAGCGCGGAGCAAACCGGCTGGCTCGTGCAGTCGTACCTCCGGGCGTGCTCCCAGAACTGGTTCTCGGTGTGGGATCCGACGTGGAGGGAACTCGCCGGGCTCTCGGAGTTGATCCTGTCCAGACCTCCGGATGCGCAGGTGGACGCAGCTCTGGAGCGCCTCGTGCAGCGCATCAACGAGCGGCTCCATGAGCAGGCGGCAGCGCCTCGGCTGGAGCAGTTGAAGCCCCTGTTCTTCAACCCCGCGCGCTTTGCCAGCGCCGTGGAGAGCTCCCGCCTTGCCGCAGAGCGCGCGAAGGCACCTGCGCCAGATAGCACCTGGGCGTACTGGCTGGTGGGAGTGCTCCTCCTGCTCCTGCTCTCCGTGCCCATCATCAAGGGCATCGGCAAAGGAGCGCCCTGAGCGTTCGTTTCCACTCCGCCTATGCTTTGGTCCTCAGGGCTCAACGACAGGGGAGCACATGGCCACCCGGAAGAACAAGGTCGCGACAAGACAGGGGAAGAACATGTATTACGGGAGCGTGCATCCGATCGATCTGTCGGCAGGTCAATACGCGACATGCGACTGATAGAACTACTGGTGGGCCGCAGCGCCGATGACCAGGGGGCTGCCGCTCGCAGGAACGTGGAGCGGGCGTCGCTCGACGAGCTCCTCGACGCCCTCGACCTCGAGCCGCTGGGCGAATGGGCGCTCCTTCACATTACCTACGAGTTGACCCATCGCGGAGCGTTGATCATTGCGCCGATCGCGGCGAGGCTTGTGGCGCGTCCCATACGGCCTGGGACATACGGGCTCACCGAGGCGCTGACAGAGCTCTTCCGCTACGAGCCTGATACCGCGGGGCCCGCGATCGTCCGCGCTCTCATCGAGGGTGGGGAAGCGGCCCTCCGCGCCGGGGCAAGCTCGCACGACGCCGGAACCTATCTCATACAGCTTGCCGACTGCGCTCGGATGGCCGAGCGGCCACTGCTGGAAGCGCGGCCGCTGGCGCTCGCCTTCCTCGAGAAAGCCCGAGGCGAGGCGGAGCCCTATCGCTTCGGCATCGACAACGCGGCATTCCTCGCCGGCGGCGAACCCGGTGGGTGATGATCTGCATCGGCATGGATGATGGATCATGATGGGCAACCTCACTCTGGATCAACTGCGCGTCCTCGTGACGATTGCCGACATGGGCAGCTTTTCCGCTGCTGGCCGCAAGCTCCGCCGTGCGCAATCGGCGATCAGCCAGGCCGTGGCGACGCTCGAGGACATGCAGGGGGTGTTGCTCTTCGACCGGAGCGGTCACCGGCCGCGGCTGACCGAGATCGGGCGCGTGCTCGTCGAGCAGGCGCGGCTGGTGTTGGCGAGCGCGACCCGGTTCGAAGCGGTGGCGGCAAGCACCCGCGCGGGGCTGGAGCCCGAACTCGCGCTCGCGATCGATCCCCTGGTGCCGACGACGCCGCTGATCGATAGCCTTCGCGCGCTCAGCGGCACCTTCCCTGATCTCCCGGTCAGCTTCTCGACCGAGGGGCTCGGAGGCGCGCTGCGACGCCTGCGCAACGGGTCGGCCGCGCTGGCGATCTGTCTGCTCCTGCCCACTGTCCCCGACGACATCGCCGCCTACCCGCTGCTGCGCATCGGATTGCGAGCCGTGGTGGCGCCCGCTCATCCGCTCGCCATGCTCGGACGGCCGGTGACGCGAGGAGACCTGGAGCCGCACGTTCAGCTCGTGCTGTCGGATCCGTTCGATTCCGGCGGCGCCAATTATGGGCTCGTGAGTTCCAGGCTCTGGCGCTTCGTCGATCTGGGGCGGCGTCTCGACTTCCTGCTTGCCGGCTTCGGGTGGTGTCGTATGCCCGAGCATCTCGTCGCCGGACCGATCGCCGCGGGGCAATTGGTACCGCTCCAGCTCGACGAGGATCCGACCCCAAGCGATGGACTGACGATCTATGCGGCCCACAGACGCGACCGCGTGCTGGGGACCGCCGGCCGGTGGTTGCTCGACGAGCTGAGGCGCCGCCTGTCGTCTGCTGAGCGCGCGGCACCGCCTCGGCGAAAGGCATGAACCCGGCCCACGGGTAATTGCTCGCACGAGAGCTATTCGAGTCGCCCGTACAAAGTGTCCCCATCATGATCCATCATCCACGCCGATGGAGATCATCATGATTTGCTCACTCCCGCAGAGGAGAGGCGGCGTTTAGATTTTCGAAATGCCAATGAGCACGAAAACGAAGAGCATGACGCGCCGGGGGCTGCTCGGCGCGATGGGTCTGGCGGTGGTGGCGCTTCCTCTTCCCCGTTTCCTGGCGTGGGCGAAGCAACCCGCGAAGCAGATGGGGAAGGGCTGGGCCACCGGAGGCACCGCCGCGATGACCGGCGCAAGTGCCTACCCCAATCCCTTCACTTCCCAGGTGGGAGCAGCGTGCAAGCTGACGTGCGAGCAGGTCGTGGGCCCCTGCTATGGGAGCACGAAGGTGCGCAAGGACATCAGCGAGGGTCACGCGGGGCTGCCCGTGCGGCTCGCGTTCCGGGTATTGGATGAGAACTGCAAGCCCGTTCCAGGGGCGAGCGTGGACATCTGGCATGCCGGACCCGAGGGGGTCTATTCGGGCGACGATCAGCACCCGCTCTGCAATCCCGATGACGAGAAGGCGCGAGCCGCGCATTGGTTCCGGGGTGTGCAGACAACGAACACCGAGGGCCGGGTGGATTTCAATACCTGCTTTCCTGGCTGGTACAAGAGCCGGACCGTGCACATCCACTTCACCATCAAGATCGCGGGCACCGAGAGCGTGACGTCTCAACTCTACTTCGAGGACTCGCTCAACGACGACATCCTGAACACCCAGGCGCTCTACAACACGCGCGGTGTCCGCGACACGCGCAACTCGACCGACAAGACGGCGGCACCCGACAAACAGGGTGACTTCGTGCTCCAAACCCAGAAGATGCCGGATTGTGCGCTGCTGGCCTGGAAGACATTCATCGTCCGCTCCTCGACGGGCATTCCCTTGTGCGATGCCAGCAGCGAGCACGTCAAGGCGCTGATAAAGTCGGGCGTCAATCCTGCGGACCCCAACACCTTTCCCTCCGACATGCTCTCCCCGGAGAATTGAGACGAATAGGAGCATGGCGCGGCACCCTCCGGATGATCTGGGAGATCGACCTGACGCGTGAGCCTGCCCCGAGGATGACCATCGCGATGGAGCCTGCGTAGAACCGGAGGGGCGGTGGGCGGAGCGCCATCCGGTTGATGGTCACAGCGCCCAGCCACGCCTGTGATGCACTTCCTTGACCTCCCGCTTCCAGAGCAGCGGCGTGCTCCCTGCCGAGGCCGCTAACAATTGGAGATCAACAGCGGATGCTGGCACCCGATGACCAACACCGCGCCGCCCTGTGGCGAGGACGCATATGAGTGGAAGGGCGCGTGTTACTAACCCATCCTCGACCGAGCCAAACCACGCACTCCGAAGCAACTCCGGTAGGCCTCCCGCTCACAAGAAAGGCCAGGGGCGGGGCTCAGCGCTCTTGCGTGAAGAACGGGGGGCGGCCAAACGAGTGCTCACATTCCTCATAGCCCTCTTGGGCCCGGGCGGAGTTTTCGTCCAGATAGGCCTGGCGTATCTCAGGGGAAAGACAGTCCTTGGTGGCGTCGAGCAGCAGGTGGCGGTAGCTGGCAATGGAGACAGGCCATACCCGAACCATGCTGTCAGATGAGGCGGTGACGATGTGGTCGCCGTTGGGACTGAAGGCCGCGGTGGTGACCCATGCGTCATCGGCCTTGAGCACCAGCGGCGTCCCACTTCCATCGGTGTTCCACACCCGAGCCGAACTGTCATTCGAAGCGGTGACGATGCGGCGTCCGTCCGGGCTGAAGGCCGCGGAAACGACTGCGGCCCCATGCCCGCGGAGCACCAGTGGTGTCCCGCTCCCATCCGCCTTCCACACCCAGGCTGTGCCGTCATACGAAGTGGTGACGATGTAGCGCCCACCGAGGCTGAAGGCCGCGGTGATGACCCGCCCCTCATGTCCCGCGAGCACCCAGGGAGTTCCGCTCCCATCCGTGTTCCAGACCCGGGCTGTCCTGTCATCACTGGCGGTGACGATGCGGCCCCCATCCGGACTGAAGGCCGCGGAGTTGACCGTCGCCTCATGCCCCTGGAGCACCCGTGGCGTCCCGCTGCCGTCGGCGTTCCAGACCCGGGCCGTCTTGTCCTCCGAGGTGGTGACGATGTGCTTTCCATCCGGGCTGAAGGCCGCGGTGATGACCCGCCCCTCATGTCCCGCGAGCACCCAGGGAGTTCCGCTCCCATCCGTGTTCCAGACCCGGGCTGTCCTGTCATCACTGGCGGTGACGATGCGGCCCCCATCTGGACTGAAGGCCGCGGAGTTGATCGCCGCCTCATGCCCCTGGAGCACCAGTGGCGTCCCGCTGCCATCGGCGTTCCAGACCCGGGCTGTTTTGTCCTTGGATGCGGTGACGACGCGCTGTCCATCCGCGCTGAAGGCCGCCGAGGTGATAGCCTCCTCATGCCCTGTGAGCACCTGCGGCGCCCCAGTGCCATCGGCGTTCCAGATCCGGGCCGTCTTGTCCACGGACGCAGTGACAATGCGCTTCCCATCCGGGCTGAAGTCCGCGGAGGTCACCAGGTCTTCGTGCCCCACAAGCATTCTCGGAGTCCTGGACGCCTCGGCGTTCCAGACCCGGACCGTCTTGTCGAGGGACGCAGTGACGATGAAGTGTCCATCCGGACTGAAGGCCGCGGAGGTCACCACATCTTCGTGCCCCACGAGCACCCATGACAGCCCGTTGCCATCCGCGCTCCACACGCGGGCCGTGGAGTCGTCCGAGGCCGTGACGATGCGGCGTCCATCAGGGCTGAAGGCCGCGGAGGTGACACGCTTCGTGTGCCCCCGGAGCACCCGTGGCGTGCCGCTGCCATCGGCATTCCACACCCGGGCCGTTCCGTCATCCGAGGCGGTGACGATGAGCCTCCCGTCTGGACTGAAGGCCGCGGTGTTGACCCGTCCTTCATGCCCCTGGAGCACCAGAGGCGTGCGGGTGTCTTCGGTGCTCCACACCCGGGCCGTGTTGTCCGCAGATGCGGTGACGATGAGCCTTCCGTCTGGGCTGAACGCCGCCGTGGTGACCCGGTCTGCATGCCCCGTGAGTTCCCGCAGGGCCCCGCTTCCATTGATGTTCCACAGCCGGGCTACCGGTTCCACGCTCGTCGTGAGGATGCGGCTGTCGTCCGGGCTGAATACAGCGGAGGTGACCGCGGACGCATGGTCCTTGAGCACCCAGAGCGCCCCGCTGCCATCGGTCTTCCACACCCGGAGCGTTCCATCATCCGAGGCGGTGACGATGCGATCACCGGCCCGGTTGAAGGCCGCGGAGTTGACCCGCTCTTCATGCCCCATGAGCGGCAGGGAATCTCCCGTGCCGTCGGCGTTCCAGACCCGGACCGTCGTGTCCACGGAGGCGGTGACGATGTGCCTTCCATCCTGGCTGAAGGAAGCGGAGGTGACCGCAGCCTCATGGCCCTTGAGCACCAGGGGCGACCCTCGACCGTCGGTGTTCCACACCTGCACGGTTCCATCCCAGCAGGCCACGACGACATGCTGGCTGTCGGGGCTGAAGGAGGCCAACCCAGGCGCCTGGAAACGCATCGTCACACTCGTGGTGACGCCCGCCATCAGCACGTCGAGTGCACGCTGATCCCATTGGTAGGCGTGTTCGGGATGGTGGACCTCCAGCAGGAGCCGGGTCGCCACCTCCAGTCTGTGACGGCCGGCCATCTCACGGATGCCGGCCATGAGCATGACTTCCCGTGCTCGATCCGTCTGTTCCAAGGCCCATGTCTTGGTCTGCAGCGCCCAGAGGAGGAGCAGTCCCATGGCCAGGGTCACGCCGAGGGCTCCCATGGCGAGGGTCGCCAGTCTCCCGCGAACGGCGAGATCTCGTTCGATCTCCTCGGACTCCTGCTCTTGTTGGAGCCGCTCCTGCCGGAACTCGAAGACCTTTCTTGCCAGCCAGTCATGCCCGAGTTCGAAGTAGCGACTGCCCTCGTGCTCCTCCGCATGAAGCACGGCGGCCGTCTCGAGATGGACGAGCACCCGGTTGACTTCCGCCTTGGACAAGCTGGGCAGGGCCGCACGCGCCTGAGGCTCCATCAAGAGCATCCGGCTTCCGTCGGTGGCGACCAGGTACTCCTCCAGCAGGCGGCGTGCATGCGCCTTCAAGGAGCCCAAGCCCTCCAGGGTCGTCTCCAGGTACTGGTGGAGCACGGGCTCGGCGCGCACCGGACCGTAGCCCTCGCCCTTGGCTCGATCCTCCCACAGGGCCCGGCAGACGATCTGCGCGAACGCCGCCTGCACCTCGGCTTCTTCCCCCTCTCCCTGCCCGGCCACACGCACCTGGAGCATCAGGTCCACCACCTCGCGCCTCTCCCACGGCTGAGAAGGGCTGCCCGCTTCCGCGAGCTGGCAGGCGACCTTCGCCATCTCCCCGACGGTGAGCCGCCCCAGGCGGAAGCCCTGCTCCAACAACTCCCGTCGTCCGCGTGCGCGATCCCGGAAACGTCCCAGGTAATCCTCACGCAGTGCCAGCACGAGGTGGATGCCCCGCCCGTGCTTGCTCGCGAGCAGGTGCAGCCCCTTCAAGAGGGCTTCTGCCTGCCGGACATCGCGTCCCGGCAGGAAGACCTGCTCGAGCTGGTCGAGGTAGATGAGGATGGGCCGGTCAGAGCGTTGCTCCGCCAGCTCCATGGCCAGCTCCAGCTCCTGGTGCGGCTCCCGCCTCTCGGACAGAGGGGTCAGCTCCAAGTCCTTGAAGAGGGCCTGGACCAGGCGCTTGAGGGGCGGCTCCGAGGCGAGCCATCCCTCGATGCGGACCGTGCGGAAGTCATGCGTCTCGGCCAGATGGAGGATGACGCCCGCCTGCATCAGCGAGGACTTGCCCGCCCCCGAGGGCCCGTACAGCGTGATGCAGGGGTGGCTGAGGATGCGGCTCGCCAGCTTCCGGATGAGCTCTTCCCGGCCGAAGAAGCGCTCGCGGTCCGCGGCCCGGTACGGCTGTGGGCCCAGGAACGGATTGCCACTCACGGCGAGCCACCTGACGGCGTGAGGCCAAGGGCCTGCGCGAGCTCGGCGGTTGCTTTGGAGACCACCTGCACCCGGGTGTCTCCCGGGACGCTCCGACCCTTGCGCCACGAGTCGGCCTCGATGTTGCCGGGCTCCAGCAGCACGGTGCTCCGCGGGTGCAGCGAGCGCCGCCCAAAGAGAGACTGGAGGACGTGGCGGTGATCCCACGACAGCAGGGACAGGCCCCACATGAGCGAGGGGCGCTCGTGGAGCGTGCTGCGCAGCTCATTGGCCAGATCCTCGGGCAGCACGTCTTCCAGGCCACCGAGACTCGACAGGTAATCGTCCTCCGTGAGCAGCGGCGTATCGAAACCCTTGTCGGGCAGATATCCCCGGTAGAGGCGCAACAGGATGACATCCCGCTGCGGGTCCAACGCGTCCGGCATCTCCTCGAGCGTCACCCAGGTCTGCCCGCTCACGTGCCGCTGGATGAGGGGCGAGTCCTCCCCCGGCCGGAGCGGATGGATGACGTAGAGGGGCAACTCGGAGTGGTGCCTGGCGAGCGCGTACTCCAAAACGGGCAACCGCAGGAGCGTGAGGTGGAACCCGGGCTGGATCCAATGCGCCAGCGCGTCGACCAGGGGCAGGGCGGGCAGGTCATCCTTGAAGACGCTCTGGAACAGGGAGTTGAGCCGCGCGGCTCCAAACTGGAGAGCATACCGCTGCGTCAGGGCGCTCAGCGGCAGTCCTTCGGGCGTGACCCACGCCTTCTTCTGGAGGCTGTCGCGCAGGGCCTGGCGGAAGCCCTCCACGGCGGTCGACCAGGCATCCCCCAACAGGGAATCCCCCAGCAGCAGTGAGAAGGGCTGTCGCAGCAACTCCCTCAGCGAGCGGACGGCGGGATCATCCGCGAGCACGACAGGCGCGGCGGTCAGGGGCTCGGCCGGCGATGTGGACTCACGGATCTTCAGGGGCTCCAGGACCGCCCTCTTGGCGAGCACATGCTGCGAGAGGGAGACCGCGGCGCGCGCCGCGAACGGTTGGGCCCGATCGCTCTTGGTTCCATCTGCCCAGTCACAGATCGCCTTGACGAGGATGACCTCCACGCCCATTCGCTCGGTGACGGCGTAGGCGCCCGCCCCCTCCATCTCTCCGGCATGCGCCGTGGGAAAGGCCTCCGTCAGCGCATCGCGGAACGCATGGTTGTCGGTGAGCTTCTCGCCCGAGAGCAAGGGGCCCTGGAAGACCCGGACGACGTCCTCTCCTCGCGCGAGGCTCCAGTCCTCGCGCCGCGTCCGGAACCGCTCCGACAGGATGGGGCCACACGCCAGGGGTTGCCCGCGGTGCACCGTCTTCTCGCCCACGCGCTGGAGTTCGTAGGGAACGACCGTCTCGGCGATGATGACATCTCCCAGCCGCTGCTTCTCCGGCCTGAGCCCGAATGCGATGCCGATGATCACCACGGCCTTGGGGGAGATCTCCGAGATGGCGTCACGCACGGTGAGCATGGAGCCATCCCGAGCCTGGCTGCCCATGGTGCTCTGGACATGAGCGACGACGTACCGTCCGAACTGTCCCAGGCGGTAGGTGTTGTTGTGGAGCGCTCCTTCAATCAGCCCCGCTCGTCCGGGGAAGGGCTTGAGCGCTTCATACAGGGCCTGTCGCTCCACCTCCGTCGTCGTGAGCAGGACCACGTCCACCTGGGGCAGCAGCGCCTTCAACTCCTCCGGAGAGACATCCTCGAATCGGGGAGGCGGCGCGAAGGACGTGGAAGGCACATGGCTGAAGAGACACCGGGAGCCCTCACGGATCTCCTGGGCGAATCGCCCCCCCACCTGGCCGAGGAGCCTGTCGAGGGCACCGCTCTCCGCATCCTGGAGCAACTGGGGGAGCACCTGCCTGGGAAGCTTGAGGGGAAGGATGAACCTGCGCTCCTGAAAGGCAGGCGCGGCCACCCTGGCGCCGTAGCTCGAGGCCAGGGATTCGGCGAGCTGCTCTCGAGACAGAGCGGCAGGATCCGGAACGGAGAGCCAGAGCTCGAGCGAGACGGAACCCTGCGGGGAAGCATTTGTTTCGGCCGTCTCGGCGCGCGCCTGGACGGAGCGTGGCTCGCCCTTGGGGCGCCGGATGTCGAACAACCGGGAGTCACGTCCCCTCAGGTACAGCACGGGGGAGAAGGCCTCCGCGCTGCCCTTGAAATCCTCCAACACCCTCCGCCGCGCCTCGTGGAGGCTGCGCGCCACGTCCCCCGAGGGCTCGGAAGCCCCGGCCAGCGCGCGGTAGAGGCCCACCGAGAAGCGCCGGGACACTTCTTCCTGCATCGGCCACAGGTGCGCCACCACGGCGTCGGCGCCGGCCTGGGCGAGCCGCTCCGCCGCGCTGGCGAGCGCGCCCGGTTGGCCCATGGGGGCCCCTTCCAGGATGATCAGGCGCAGGTTTCGGAGCGCCATCTCCAGTTCCGCCGCGAGTGCGCCCACAGCGAGCCAGGACTCCTGGCCTCCCTTGTCCGCGAGCCTCAAGCGGGGAACCTGCGCCTCGTCGAAACCTCCATGCCCGATGAAGTGGACGATGTGCGGCAAAGGCTCGTGTCGTAACCGGTCGAGGACTTCGGCAACGGTGGCACGGGGGCCGGTGAGGGAATCGAGCCATTCGAGCTCCCCCACTTCGATGCTGGGATAGAGGGCCGCGCGGAGTCGTGCGGGCGCGGCCTCATCGAAAGGCGAGATGACGAGCAGGCGAACGGCGCCGCGCACCTCTCGTGGCTGCCACGGTTTCGTGGAGTGCACACCGCGAACGAGGCAGACCTCTCGCGAGGCCCCCACGAAGTCGCGGCCCGTGCCAGGACGGCACAGGGCTTCCCAGGGGACGGCCTGGAGGTGGCTGTCCTGGGGCATCAGCCGGAGCAGGGGCGCTTCCGCTCCGGGGACTGCCTCCACCTGCGAGAGCGCGTCTTGCAGCGCCTTCTGGAAGAGCGCTGCATGGAGTGACTCGGCGTCTGGCGGCGAGGGCGTCAGCGAGGCGGCGCGAGAGGCTGCCTCCTTCACCCATTCGCCAAACTGGCGCAGCGTGTCCGGGGTGTGTCCGAGTCCCAGACTGTAGAGTTGCGGAGGTGCACTGCCTCCCAGCCGGACCGCGGCACTGATCTCGGCGCCGACCTGAGCGATATCGATTTCCAGCCATCGCCTGGGAGCTGGTGGTCCACCCCTGTCCATGAGGAAATCATAGGCGAAACCGAGAATGTCTGGCTTGCCTGGCCCGTGTACCGTCCGCGCTCGGCGGGCTGCAGGTGGATCTGCGTGGTGGTCACGTAGATCTTCTCATCCGGTCCCACTGCGAAAGTGTCAGGCCACCGCAAGCGCTCATTCTCGAGGACCTGCTCATATGTTCCGCCCGGCACATAGCGGGCGAGCGAGCTGTTCTCCAGGCCGCCGAGCCAGAGGTGGCCCTGGCGATCGAACTGGATGCCATCCGTCGCCACGATGGTGCTCACCCGCTCGATGCGGCCAGCAAGCGCCGCGTCGTCCAACTGCATAAGGAGGAGCGTGGGTTCCAACCAGTTGGAAGTGACTCACCGGTTCCAACTCCCTGGCTCACGCGGTACTGCACCGTGTCGGGCTCTCCCCCCAGCCGCGTGGTGATGAATCTCATCTCCTCACTGCAAGGCCAGGCGGAACCCGTAGACCTGCAGGTTCTCCTGCATGAAGTCCAGGTCCTCGGAGCGCCGGAAGCCCATCCGCTCGTACATCCTCCAGGCGATCCTCATGGCGCCGGTCGTGTGGATGATGACCTGGGGATGCTTCCGCTCCCTCGCCAGCGCGATGCATCGGTCGATCAGCGCCTGGCCGACGCCCATGCCCCGGGCCTCGGGGCTTACCGCCAGCAGCCTGAACCCGGAGGCGTTCTTCTCCCCCGTCGCTGTGCCACCAGAGCCGTACTGAGCCATGTCGGAGTAGTAGACCACGCCCCCCAGGAGCCGGCTGCCGACCACGGCCACCAGGAGCTTCGTGTCAGGCCCGGCCGCCAGCCGGCCGATGTGGGCCAGCTTGTCGTAGTACCGGGGCTGTTCGTCCTGCTTGGGGAACCCCTCGAGGCCCGAGTAGACAGACACCATCAACTTGCCGAGCGCTTCGAACTCCTCCTCCTTTGCTTCGCGGATGATGAACGCTTCCTGCTGGGCAGAGCGCATGACCCTCCTCCTGGGCAATCGGTCCGAGTTGCCCAGGTTGTACTGGCCACGGCGCCGCTCCAGCAGAGGCGGATGTGCCAAAAGGGAGTGCCGTTCCTGCCAGGGCCTTGCCGCGCAGCACTACCCGGCGGCCGAGAACGTCTTCCGGTAATCGGAAGGGGTGACCTTGGCCAGACTCCGGAAGACCTTGCGGAAGGCCGTCACGTCCCCGTATCCGACCGCCAGGGCCACCTGCTCCACGGGCTCGGGGGTGGTGACCAGCAGCTCCTTGGCGCGCTCGATGCGCACGCGCTGCACGTAGCCGTGGACGGTATCGCCGGTGGCCCGCTTGAAGCGGCGCGCGAGCGTCCTCGGGCTCATCGCGCAGGCCTTGGCCACGCCTTCAACATCGGGCGGATCCTGGAAGTTCTTCTCCAGCAGCTCCTGCACGGCCGCGATGGCCTTGTCCCCGTGGCGAGAGGTGGGCGTCAGGGCGGCGTACGGCATCTGCGAGCGCCGGCCCATGTCGAGCAGGAGCGAGCGCGCCGTCTCGGTCGCCACGGCGTGGCCCTGGAAGCGCTCCACCAGGAACGTGCAGAGATCAAAGTAGGAGTGGACGCCGCCGCCCGTGACGAGGCGCCCTTCATCCACGATCAGCTTCTCGACAGTGAGGTGGACGTGGGGATGGGCAGCGCGGAAGGTCTCGGCGAAGCCCCAGTGGGTGGTGGCTCGCAGGCCGTCGAGCAGGCCGCTCGCCGCGAGCGCGAAGGCACCGGTGCACACGCTCGCCAGGGTCGCGCCCGCCGCGTGGAGTCGCCTCAGCCACGGCGTGAGCACCGCCGCCGTCTCCGGCACGGTGGCCACGTCGGCCGCCGAGAGCACGACGAGATGGGCGGCCGCCACTTCGGCCACGGCGCAGTCGGGAATGAGCCGCGTGCCGTTGAGGCAGGTGACGGGCGCACCATCGAGGCTCGCGATGCGCACCCGGAAGGACGGGGCGGCCGGGCGGCCATGGATCATGGGCCACAAAACGCCCGACAGAGAGAAGATGTCCGCGGGCCCCGTCACGGTGGAGGCCACTGTCCGTGGCAGGGCTACGATGACCACCTCGGCCGGGGCCGGAACGCGCGCTTGCTTCTTTCTCGCCATGCTCTCCCTCGCCATGCGTAACGCGTTTCTTGCGGAGCGTCTCCAGCCCCAGTGATGGAAGCTCCGTTGCAAGCGCGCCTGCGCTGCGTGTACCCTTCAACAATGTCTCCTGCTTGCTCAGTTTCTCGTGTCTTCAGCTTGACCCTCGTCTTCGCCGCGATGCTCTGCTCCACCGGGTGCCACAAGGACCGCAGCCCGATCGATGACAACGAGAAAGCGGTCTGCGGCGACGGGTCTACCATTTCCCCGGAGTCTTGTGACGATGGGAATACGGCCAGCGGAGATGGCTGTTCGAGTGCCTGCCTGATCGAGAGTGGCTGGAAGTGCTCTCAAAAGCCAAGCGTCTGCACGAACGTCGACGACTGTGCCGCCAATCCTTGCCTGAATGGCGGAACCTGTACGGACGGCGTCAATGGCTACACCTGCCAATGTTCACCGGGTTATGCGGGAACGAATTGCGAATCCAACGTCGATGACTGCGCTGCCAATCCTTGCCTGAATGGCGGAACCTGCACGGACGGCATCAATAGCTACACCTGCCAATGCGCCCCGGGTTATTCAGGCGCTACCTGCGCAACAAACATCAACGAGTGCCTGCCCGAGCCTTGTCTCAATGGCGGAACCTGTACCGACGGGCTCAATAGCTACACTTGCCGATGCGCCCCCACCTACGAAGGAGCCAATTGTCAGAGTTGCAGCGGGACGCTCGGGGACTGTAACGGACTTGTTGCCGACGGCTGCGAAGTCAACTTGCAGAGCAGCAGCTCGCACTGCAATGCCTGCAACAACCCTTGTGACACGGGGCAGATCTGTTCGAATGGAGCGTGTCAGGCTCCGCCCACAGGCCAGGTGCCCGGAACGCCGATCGACTTTCCCGAACCGCATAATCCGCTCGCTCCAGCAGTCGCGGACGTGAATGGCGACGGAAAGCTGGATATCTTGGTCGCCAATGCCGAATCCGGCTCGGCAACGACCCCCTCCGGATCGCTCTCCGTGTTTTTTGGCAATGGCGACGCAACCGTCCAGTCCGAGCACTACTACGCCGGCGCTCCGCTTTCGAGCAATGCTGTCGTGGCTGTCGATGTGGACAAGGACGGGTGGCTTGATGCAGTCACGGTCGACGGCCAGACCAACCTGGCATCGACGAACGGGACCATCAGCGTTTACCGCAATCTCGGCGCGAGTGCCCCTGGAACGTTCGGGATGCCCACGAGCTTCACTACCGGCGCTCCGGGATCCATTCACCTTTGCGCGGGAGATTTCAACCAGGATGGGTCTGTCGACATCGCGACGACCAGCGTGGTGACAAACAACGTGAGCATCCTGTTGAATGACGGCGCGGGCAATTTCACGGCGTCCTCGCCGCTCATTCCCATCGCAGCCACGGGCGGCGTGCAATCGAGCATCGCTTGCCGAGACTTGGATGGTGACAATGATCCCGATATTGTCGTGACGAGTCCCTCCTCGGCGCGTTTGAGTATCCTCATCAATCAAGGCAATGCTTCGTTCGCATCCCCTGTTGCCTACACCAATAGCCAAAATGGCCAAACGGCAGGCATTTCATTTGGCGACGCTGACGGTGACGGGAAACTCGACATCTTTTCGAATGGTGCGGCTGGAGCGTACCTGTACGTCTTCAAAGGCGCTGGCAACGGGACCGTGGCAGCCGGTGTGGGATCGCCTACAGGAGCCTCGGCCGTCGCCAACTCCGCCTTGGGGATCGTCGCCAGTGACTTCAATGGCGATGGGAAGCTCGATGCGTACATCCTGGTGACCGCGACGACGGGGGGGGTTCGTCCCATGACGGGCAGCGGCACGGGAACGTTCACCGCCGGGACGCTCGTCACGACGGGCAGCTCACCAGGCCTCAACGCGATTGCCATTGCCGACTTGAATGTCGACGGATACGACGATCTCATCTTGACCAACAAGGGATCCTCGACCCTGACCATCGTCCCCAACGGCCTCTGACGCTTCCACCAGGGCTCTCTATCGCGGTGTGTAGATGACCAGCTTCAGGGCGGGATTGTCGTTGGCCTGAAAGCTCGCGTACTCGAATTGCAGCCAGCCCTTCTTGGGATGTCTCAGCCGCTTCTGGCCAGAGGCCACGCCGCGGATGTCGTGGTCCTTCCACCAGGGCTCGAACTCGAGGCTCGCGTGCCGGAGCCGCTCCAGGAGCTCCAGGAACGCGGGATCATCGGCCCACAAGTCATGCGTGGCTCTGAACTGGGCCACCATGCGCTGGGCCTCGTCCGCCCAGCCTGCTCCGAATATGCGCCGGGCCTCCGGCGTGGTCAGCATGAAGAGGAGGATGTTGCGATCCTCCTCGGGCAGACGGGTGAAGTCGGTGAAGAGATCGGCTGCTGCTGCGTTCCACGCCAGCAAGTCCCAGCGGCGGCCAGTGATGTAGGCCGGCTGAGAGAGGCTCTCGATCAGCCGCTGGAGCGAGTCAGGGACGGTCTCGCGGGAGAACGCGCGGCGCTCCGTGTTGCGAGCCAGCTCTCGCAGATGGGCGTGCTCGGCCTTGTTGAGGCGCAGCGCTCGCGCCAGCGCATCGATCGTGGAGGCAGAGGGGCTGACGGTGCGTCCCTGCTCGAGCCGGACATACCAGTCGATACCGATGCCCGCGAGCTCGGCGACCTCCTCCCTCTTCAAGCCGGGAGTGCGGCGCTTGCGTCCTCCAGAGAAGCCCATGGCCTCAGGGGTCAGCCTCTTTCGCCGCGAGCGCAGGAAGTCGCCGAGTTCGCTTCGGCTCGAGTGTGCCATGGCCTTTACGCTCTCATCAGGGAGGTACTCCCCAATCCTAGGATGGCCCCGTTCCTTCCCGCGAGGGGACCGCACGCGAAGAATGGTCTCGTTCGGAGACGGAGCGACACCATGAAAGCAGCCATCCTGAAAGCATTCGGAGCCCCCCTCGCCATTGAGACGCTGCCCGAGCCAGTCCTGGGCACGGGAGAGGTCATCGTTGATGTCGTGGCGGCGCCCGTTCTGGCCTACGCGAACGAGGTCTTCAGCGGCGCGCGGCGGTACCTGCTGGAGCTGCCGGTCGCGCCGGGACCGGGAGCGATCGGCCGCGTGCGCTCCTTCGGGCCGGACGCGACGCATCTGGCCGTAGGCGATTGGGTCCTCTGTGATCCGACGGTGCGCTCGCGCGATGATGTGCTGTCACCCGACATCACCCTCCAGGGCTGGAGCGCTCGTGGGGAGGGGGGCCTGCGGCTCCAGAAGCACTTCCGCCATGGCTCGTTCGCCGAGCGGATGCTGATTCCGACGGAGAACGCCATTCGCATCGGCTCGATCGATGAGGAGGAGGCACCGCGCTGGTGCGTGCTGAACACGCTGCTGGTGCCCTATGGCGGCCTGCTCGCGGCGAACCTGCAGGCAGGGGAGACGCTCCTGATCAGCGGCGCCACCGGGCATTTCGGCAGCGCGGCTGTCGCGGTGGCTTTGGCGATGGGCGCGGGCTGTGTCGTCGCGCCGGGCCGGAACGAGAAGGTGCTCGAGGACCTGACGCGCCGTTTTGGCTCCCGGGTCCGGACCGTGAAGCTTCTCGGCCGCGAGGAGGACGATCGAGAGCGGATGCGGCGGGCGGCACCGGGGCCGATCGACTGCGTGCTGGACCTGCTGCCGCCCTCGGCCGACACCGTACCGGTGCGTGCCGCGGCCATGGCGGTGAGGCCTTACGGCAGGGTCGTGCTCATGGGCGGCGTCGGCATGTTGGGAGGCAAAGGCCTGGAGCTGCCCTATCCCTGGATCATGAGGAACTGCATCACGGTGCGGGGACAGTGGCTGTGTCCCCCCGAGGCGCCCATCCGGATGGTGAAGCTCATCCGGTCCGGTCTCCTCAAGCTGAGCGAGTTCGACGTCACGAGCTTCACGTTGGACGAAGCGAACAAGGCCGTCGAGCACGCCGCGGCCCACGGAGGCCCCTTCAAGATGACCGTGCTCCGGCCCTGAGCTTGGAGCCAGGGCCTGGAGAGCCTCCTGATGGCAGTCCGCGCAGGCGACTGCCGCCTTGGCGCGGCTTCAGCCACCCGTGCCAGCGAGCCGGAGTGCCTCTTGGAGGATGTGGTCCGAGCCCGCGACCAGACTCGCCGCGTCCAGGGCGACCTCCACGTCCGGAGGGATTCCGATACGCTCGTACACCTCACCGTCGGGCCCAGAGTAGAGTTCGGGCGACAACCAGAAGGTCCAGCCGTTCGGCATTTGCCGGGTGAGGATGTCTGACTGCGCCCCCAGCGTCCGGTCGCCGACGAGGGTCACCTGAGGCAGGCCACTCATCGCCAGGGTGAAGTTTTCCGCGGCGCTCGCGGAAGCGCCACTGATGAGCAGGTAGACCGGCTTCGTGAACTGACGGGGACCCGCCGGGGCGATGCGGTACTCCCTCAGCGGCGTGTAGCTGTCCCCGTCGCGGGTCTTCTTGGAGAAGCCGATTCGCTCGACGTTGGTGAAGCGGCTCGCGAGGGCCAATGAGATGGCGTCGTAGCCTCCTGGATTGAAGCGCACGTCGATGATGAGAGCATCCTTGTTGGACAGCGCCTCCAACGCTTCGTCCAGGGCACGGCCAGCCGCCTCCGCATTGCCCGCCGCGCCATCGGTCGGATTGGGGCTGAACTGGTCCATTCGGGTCACGAAGATGTATCCGACGCGCTCGTTGAGCGACTGATACGCCATCCGGTTCTCGGCGGTCACCGTGACGCCGGGCCCCGCGAGCAGGTGCTCGAAGATGTAGTTCGTGATTTCGGCGCGGTGGGCCTCGAAGTCCGCGGGGTAATGCTTGGGCTGGAAACGTCGCGTTCCCCCGATGAGACCGATGTGGCCATCGGTGAGGGGCTCAAGGCTCTCGGACAGGATGGCGAAGAGTTCGTCATCCGTCGTGTCGGCCGAGACACGCGACCGGAAGCGCTCGTACCGGGCTTGCCAGTCGACACCGTAGAGTTCGAAGAGGGCGTATTGCTCGGCGAACGTGCGCCAGAACACCTCGAAGTTGAACACCGGGTCGTTCGAGGAGAGCGGCGCCCGGGTGCAGACTTCTGGAAGCCGCGTCCGATGTCCCGTGATGTGGAGGGTTCCACCGTCCTCTATCAGCAGCTTGTCGTTCTCCAGCCGGAAGTTCAGCCCCGCCGCGCGAAGACTCCCGTTCTCCAGCGGGCCCGAGGTGAAGAGCAGACAGCTCACGGCCGTGAGCTCATGAAGGGCGACCGTGTCACCCTCGAAGCGTACGACGAAGCCGTAGCCATCGGTGGTCCAGACTCCCTCCAAGGTCGGCTCGGGGTCGGCGTCATCACAACCGCTCAGCGACAGGAACAGCGCCAGCGACAAGTACCAGAAACGACACGACATTGATTCCTCGGTGAAATGACGGGTGCGCCCCCTGAACACCGCGGATACGCAATTGTGTTACCGCCGTCATTGGACCTTGGGTCCCTCAACTCAGGCTGGTGTTGAGTGAGTCCGCGACGATGTCCAACTATTTGCCGGACACTCGACTAGACTGAGGCCCGTGACTGCCGCGTCCCTGTCGTCTCCGCGCTCCGAGCTGGGGCACTTTCTCCGGACCCGCCGGGCGCGGCTGCGGCCGTCCGATGTGGGGCTGCCCGAGGGCTCGCGGCGGCGCACGCCGGGGCTGCGGCGCGAGGAGGTCGCGCAGCTCGCCGACGTGGGGGTGAGCTGGTACACGTGGCTCGAGCAGGGGCGCGACATCCATGTGTCCGAGCCGTTCCTCGAGCGGCTGGCGCAGGCGCTGCGGCTGACTCCGAGCGAGCGAGCGCACCTGTTTGCGCTCGCCCAGGGGCGGCCGGCGGCGAGCCCGCTGATCGCCCCGGCCGGCGTGAGCGCGGCGCTGCAGCGGGTGCTCGACGTGCACCCGTTCCCGGCGCTCGTGGCCACGATGCGCTGGGATTACCTCGCCTGGAACACGGCCGCGGTGAGGCTCTACGGAGATTTCTCAAAGCTCACGCCCGCGCTCCGCAACGGGCTCTGGAGACTGTTCACCGACCCGGACAGGCGCCGCATGATACCCGCCTGGGAGCAGAACGCGCGAGCCAGCGTGCAGCGCTTTCGCCTCGACGCGGCGCGCTCGGCCGACCGCTCGGCCTTCGACGAGCTGGCGGCCGCGCTGTCGCGGGTGAGCCCCGAGTTCGCCCGCTGGTGGGGCGACCATGACGTGGTCGAGGTGGGCGAGGGATCGAAGGAGCTGCTCCATCCGGACGAGGGGCTCGTGCGCTTCGAGTACGTGACGCTCACGCAGGCAGAGCCCGACGGGCGCGTGCTTCGTGTCACGTTCTACTCACCGCAGGCTGGCGAGAGCGAGGAGCGCACGAGGCGACTCTTCGGGCCGATCACACGGTGAACGGCGCGCCGGTCCAGCGCTCGCTCACCGCCCAGCCATCCACTCGGTCACGATGCCGCCCGGGTGGACCGCGAACGCGCGCACGCCGTGGGACTGGCGCAGCGCGGGCCTCAGTCTGGTGGTGGCAGTCCCAGGATAAAATCTCCCTCTGGCAACCCTTCACGCCGTTCGTATCGTGAGCGCCGTGAGCAGGCCGACCGGGGCGTCCGGTGGACTGCGTGAAGGAGAATTTCGCATGCGTTATAGACTGTTCGGCCGCACTGGCCTTTACGTCTCGGAACTCTGTTTCGGAGCGATGACATTCGGCGGGAAGGGCTTCTACGAGCCCATTGGTAAGACGGCCCAGGCCGAGGCCGACGCGCTCGTGTCAATCTCGCTCGAGAGCGGCATCAATTTCTTCGACACCGCTGACGTCTACTCCGAGGGCGAGTCCGAGAAGATCCTCGGCAAGGCCCTCGGCGCGCGCCGCAAAGACGTCGTGCTCGCCACGAAGGTGCGCGGCAAGGTCGGCACGGGTCCGAACCAGCAGGGCCTATCCCGCGCTCACATCATGAGCGCCATCGAGGGCAGCCTGAAGCGTCTGGGGACCGACTGGGTCGATCTCTACCAGATTCACGGCTTCGACCCGGTGACCCCCTTCGACGAGACGCTGCGCGCCCTCGACGACGTTGTCCGTTCTGGCAAGGTGCGTTACGTCGGCTGCTCGAATCTCGCGGCATGGCAGCTCGCCAAGGCCAACGGCATCGCGGCGCTCCATGGTTGGGCTCGCTTCGAGTCATTGCAAGCCCACTACACGATCGCCACCCGCGATCTCGAACGCGAACTCGTGCCTCTCCTGAACGACGCGCAGATGGGGCTCATGGTATGGAGCCCGCTCTCCGGGGGCCTGTTGTCCGGAAAGCATGGTCGTGACGGCAAAGGCCCTGACGGCTCGCGCCGAGCCAGCTTCGACTTCCCGCCCGTCAACAAGGACCGCGCCTTCGACTGCATCGACGCGATGCGGAAGATTGGCGACGCCAAGGGCGCGAGCGTCGCATGCGTCGCGCTTGCGTGGCTGCTCGCAAAGCCCCACGTCTCTGCGATCATTGTCGGCGCGAGGAACGAGGCGCAGCTCAGGGACAACCTGAAGGCGAGCGACTTCGTTCTCGACCCCGCCGAGATCGCCGAGCTCGACAAGGTGAGCGCACTGCCCGTCGAATACCCGGGGTGGATGATCGAGTTCCTACGCAACCAAGGCAGAGCGCCGAAGAACGCTCGCTAACGTCAACTGTTGCCGTCTGGCGAGCCCGCATGCCCGCATGTCGTTCACGCCGTGGGCGACCATGCGGGCTCGTCGGAGGCATTCAAGCGGTCACTCCACCCCTCCTCTTTAGGAGTGAGTTCGGCTCAAGGCGGCGGGAGAACTCTATTGGAAGCGGCGGGATTCGAACCCGTAGCAAGGCGGAAGCAAAACCCCAAGCAGGTCGCGCTGTTACCGGCTAACGCCTTGATCTCACACCGGATCGTTCCCCCGCTCCGTCCCGTCTCGTCCCGTCTTGTCCCGTTCTAATCCCCGCTGGAGGGTCACACTGGGGGCACATGCAATGCCCCTCATGCCTTTCAACTACGCGTTCAGGAGGGCCTGCAGGCCCGTAGAACCGCGCTTCACGTCGAGGCTCGCTGCCGGGGCCCATGGCGCGCTTCACGTCGAGGCGTGCCTGCTGGGCTGTGGGGCACGCGAGGGTTCCACCGGAAACCCGATTCAGATGTGGGGGATGCGAGCCAGTTGAAGGGACGGGTTGGAGCAAAGAGGCCGAGGAGTGCCGTTGATAGGCACTTTGAGGGCTGTTCGCCACGCTGATCTATCCATCATGCAAATCCTTGCCCCTGTATCAGCTTGCAGCACATACATTAATAGCCGCAGTGATCCACCCATACTGCTGGCACTGCGTCAATTCTTGCTGCGCCAAGGTATCAATTAGAGATGTTCACAACAAACTTGTAAGGCTCCTTCAAGTCGGTTCTTTGCACGTCAGAAAAAACCAGATAGTCACGCCCTTTTTTATTCCTATCTCGCCAGTCGCGAAAATTACGATTGTAAACAGTGCAGCGCTTGCGAGATTTCAACCCCAAGAGACTGATTTCTTCGCCAATCGGCCACTTGCCCAATTCTTGGTTATCACCAGGCTCATCAATGAAGTCATAGGAGTCCCGGACATACACTCCCACCCTCAGTATTTCCACTTCATACTGAATGGGCTTGCAGGGTACGATCATGCCGTTAGCGGTATTGCTGTTGCTGAAATTGGATTTAGGAATCTTAAGATGCAAGCCAGACACGTCCGTAGCGCCTGCTCCGCCAAGGGGGTTGCACAACCCAGGGTTGGCCGCAACCATCTCGCCGAGTGTGACGTTCTTCTTTTGCGCAACCGCAGCTAGTGTTTCGCCCTTGCTTGCCGTGTATGTCTCGCCAGAGAGTTGGACGCCAGCACCTTGAGTTGGCTCATACCGAACAGGCCGTACTTTTCCGCCAACGACCATTCTCAGATTGAAATTGGCAAGCGCCGCATCTAGGTCGTCATGCCAAGTGATATACTCGCGTATGCCCATTCCAGCCTTTTCTGTCCAGTCATCTCCAATAAGGAGTTGCTGAACATAATCAGGATCCAGCACATTCGCGGTTTGCCTGAACCAAGCATCATCGCCAAATTCCTGCTCTTTCCCAGTCAGCAGACCCTTGCGAGAAAGCATGTTGGCTATTTCTCTTCTTGCGTTGGGTGTGCTCCACATCTTTTTGTTTATCAGGTTGTTGTATTCGGTGTTGGCTCGCCGGAAGCTTCGCACCCATTCCATTGTAACGATGGTTGCATTGTAGAAATTTACTGGATTGTCGTTGGCAGAGCCATTGAACCAAGTTCTCATCAACCTCGCTCCGATGGTCCAGCCGTATTCGTCCATTATGTCTGGAATAAGTTCGATGTTGCACATAGACGATCTTGCTCCTGTGAGCCGGTTTGCATAGGAGTACGACAGAAGCAAAACGAAGAGATTGGTAGAATAGGGCGGGGCAGGCAGTACAGCATCCAGGGCACGCCTGGGATGGGGTCGAAAGGAAGAAGGACGAAGTGCTGCTGTAGTGCTAAGCTGATTCTTGAATTATAAGCACCTTGTCTATTGAGTGTAATGTCTTGTCGCTAATTATTGATTTGATGTTTTCTGTCTCCAGATCAATGGAAAACAACACCACGATCTCCACAATCGAGGCTATCTCCCATTCCGTCCTGAACCCAAGACTCTGAGCTTCCTCTGAAATTTTTCTTATGTCGCTTTGAGAGAGATTCTTCCTGTGGATGGGCAGAAGTGGCGAACCCTGTAGGTGAGCCCAAAGGCGCTTCAAGAAGCTTTCCAGTCCATCGTTGCCAAGTATTTCGATTTGGCGTGCTGAGATTTTGAGCATTTGTTGTTGAAGAGCAGTCGATGGGCTGGCAATGCAATTGGAGGCGTTGCCCTGCGATTCATGACTGTGGCTTCAACCTCTCCTCTCTTGAGTAGTGGATCGTTAAATGTTCCAGGGCCTTCTAGTCGCCTGCTCAATCGCTCAGGCTTTTGAGATTGGGCGCCAGGAAGTAGGGGGTTACCGTAGGCTGAGAGGCGCCAAATTAGAGAAGGTGCGGGAGGCAAAGCACTACCACCAAAGTAGTACTCTTGGTTGGCACACGAGGCTCAGGGTGGCATGGCGCTTGGAGGAAGAGGCGACGTGCTGACGCGGCTTGAGGGCACGAAGACGCTGTCCAGCACCAGCAAGCGGGAGTGCGGCGTTACCTGCAAGGCCGAGCCGAAGAACCGGAGGAATGACACGGCCCCGGCGGGTGCCACGGGCCCAGCAGTCCCGCTTGGAAGTGCGCGCGATCCATGAACGCAACTTCATCTGTCTGACGCGTGCACCGGAATACGCAACCAGACCCAGCAGGAAGGGGGAGAGCGGCAGGGCGCCCTCTCCCTCGGTGTCCTACCGTGGAGGCTGCAGCAATCGAACCCGCCGCCTCCGGCGCGGGTCTGCTGTAGCTTGTTCTCATAGGCCCCGATCCCCACAAGCAGGCAGGGGCTCCACGGGAGCCCCTGGGAGGCGGACGGTAGCGTGTGCCCTGGCGAGGTGTGGCTGGGGAGGGGCTGGTGAGAACGCACGGATGGGCGTACCGGCGAAGGCAGCCGGAGGGGACGGTGCTGTACGAGGCGGTGCGGGAGAACCTTGCCACATTGCTGGCGGAAGCCAGCGAGGTAGGGCGCGGCCTGCCTCGGTACGTGGAGCGGGACTTCGCCAGGTACCTGGAATGCGGAGTGCTGGCGCACGGCTTCGCCTGGGTGCGCTGCGAGAGTTGCAAGGACGAGCTGCTCGTCGCCTTCTCGTGCAAGGGCCGAGGGGTGTGCCCGTCCTGCAACGCGAAGCGGGCGCATGCGACGGCGGTGCATCTGATGGAGCAGGTGCTGCCGCACGTGCCCTACCGGCAGTGGACGCTGTCCTTTCCGCACCGGGTCCGGTGGGTGCTGCTCAAGGACGTGGGACTGCTCTCGGACGCAGAGGAGGCGAGAGCGGGAGGTGAGGAAGGAGCGGATGAAGGAGAGGAGGCCGCGAGAGGATTGGGCAGAGTTGCTGAAGAGGACGTTCGACTTCGACGTGTTCGCCTGCGTGAGGTGTGGAGGCAGGAGGCGGGTCTTGGCGTACGTGAAGGCAGGCAGGGCAGTGCGAGCGATACTGGAGCACCTGGGCTTGCCCACGGCAGGTGTGAGCTTGGCCCCGGCGCAAGAATCAACCCAGGCCGCGTGGTGTTGAGGCTTACGCCTCTCCAGAGCCAAAAGGCCAGTCCCCTTCCGCGCACCCCATGGGAGGGCGGCCTGGGCAGTCGTGTACCTCAAGGGGCTGCGCGGCCTGTCCACCCGCTTGGCTCACGGCTCGGGCGGCGCCTGTCAGCGCTCCTCCGCGGCACCTCTGCTCCTGCCCTCACCCGCAACATGGCCTCTATCCCGCCTATACGCCAGGGACGCCAGCGCATCCCCCACAATCATGGCGAGCACGCTGCCAGCGGCCACGGCGGGCCGGTCCCACGCCAGATAGAGGCACGCCGAGAAGGTGAGCGCGTACCAGACGGTGCCCAGGTTGTCGGGCTCGGTGTCCACGGCCCGGAGCAGGCGCTTGCGGTGGATGATCCAGTTGGCCACCGCCGCCATGAGCGAGGGCATCACCGCCAGCTCCCGGTGCTCGAACAAGTGCAGCGCGGGGAAGACCCACAGGCCCACGCTCGCGTGGATGAGCTTGCGCGAGAACTCCTGAGGCGCCCCCTTCCGCGCCGCCACATCGCCCACCAGGACGCACGCGCCCACGTAGGCATAGGACCAGAGAAGTGCCTGGAGATCCTGGCTCATGGCGCCCGAGTATAGGCGTTCGAAACGAGACGGCCTCGTGCCTTGAGTGTCAGGGCTGGAAGTCCTCCATGGTAGGGTGCGGCATGCCCTTACGCCTGTCTCTCCTTGCCGCGGCTCTTCTGCTCACTGCGTGTTCTGGCGCTGACAGTGATTCGAGTGTGTCGGAGAGCTCGGAGGCGGTGCAGGGGCTGAAGAGTCCCGAGCCCCGCGTCGTTGCCGGTGAGCTCCTCGTCAAGCTTCGTCAGCCGCTGGCCAGCTCGCGGTTCGAGGCCGCTGGCTACACCCTCCGCCCGGTGAAGGAACTCGCCCCTCACCTGTGGTTGATGCGGCTGGAGGGAGGCCTCGAACTCCACGACACGGCCACCCTCGCGGCGGACACCCTCCAGGCCGTCACCGCTCTCGCCGAGGATCCGCGTGTCGCGGAGATCTCCGAGAACTCACGCATCCCCTACGCCCGCGTCCCCTCCGATCCGCTCTATCCCTCGCAGATCTGGAACTATGACACCTCCCTCCACCTGCCACAGGCCTGGGACATCACGACCGGCCAGAGCAGCGTGCGCATCGCCATCCTCGATAGCGGACGCACCGAGCACCCCGATCTGCTCTGGGGGCCTGGCAAGGACTTCGTCGACGGCAATGACGATCCCACCGCGGAAGGCACCTACCACCATGGCATCCATGTGGCGGGCGTCGTGGGGGCACAGCCCAACAACGGGAGAGGCGGTGTGGGCGTGTGCTGGGGCTGCACGATCATTCCGCTGCGCACGGGGGACACCCAAGGCAACGTGCGCTCCGCTGTCGTCGAGGCTCTCCGTTGGGCGGGGGGACAGATCACCCCTGATCAGAATGGGCCGCGGCGAGCCGACATCGTCAACCTGAGCATGAGTGAGAAGACTTCGTGCAACCTCGGCGCCAACTTTGCCATCAGAGATGCGATCGACTTCGCGGTGGCCCAGGGGGTGACCGTGGTGGTGGCGGCCGGGAACTTTGGCAGCATGTACGACGCTCAATTCCCGGCCAACTGCAACAATTCGCTCGCCGTCGGGGCCAGCGCGCCGGGAGGCGCTCGCGCCAGCTACAGCACGCAGGGCTACAGGATTGACATCACCGCGCCTGGGGGTGGGCTCGAGGGCACCAGCCACTGGGGAGAAGACATCGGCGTGTCGTGCCCTCGTTACGACGCGGGTTCCACCGATCCCTGGCTGGGGACCCAAGGTGTGGTGTCGACGTGGACCGCGGCCACCGCCACGCCTGGGCCGTGGGATCACTGCTACCGCTACCTGTCGGGCACCTCGTTGGCGGCGCCCCATGTGGCTGGCGTGCTCGGGCTCATGCTCTCGGTGAATCCCGGGCTCACGCCCGCGCAGCTCAAGGAGAAGTTGAAGTCCACCGCTCGGCCCATGACCTGGACAGAGTGCCCGGGCGGAGGCTGTGGCACCGGCCTGGTGGATGCGTATGCCGCGGTGCGGGCGGCGCGTGGCTTCGATCTCTCGCCCACGTCGCTCGCATTTGGGGATGTGCGCGTGGGGACCGCCTCGGACCAGACGGTGGCTGTCACCAACATCGGCACGGCCCCGCTCACGCTCTCGATTGTCTCGGTGACAGGCGCCGCGTTCTCATGGGTCAACGCACCGACGGGGCCCATCGCGCCCGGTACCTCGGCGAACCTCACGCTGCGCTGTGTGCCTTCATCGGCCGTGTTCTCCTCCGGCACGCTGGCGCTCTCCGGCAACGGCATCCCGGCTTCCGTGGGGCTCTCCTGCCGTGGCGTCGCGCCGGTGCTCTCGGTGTCTCCGGCGGGGCTGGTGTTTGGGGATGTGCCGGTCAACACCGCCGTGGGCCGGGTGGCCACGCTCACCAACACGGGCACCGCGCCGCTCACCGTCTCGAACTTCTCGTTGGGCGGGGGCCCCTTCTACCCCAACACTCCGTTGACCGTTCCTGGCGTCATTCCTCCGGGCGGCTCCGTGAACTTCCAGGTGACGTGCCAGCCGCCTTGGATTTCGACGTACACCGGCACCCTCTCATTCGTCAGCGACGGGGGGAACGCCTCCGTCTCGCTGTCGTGCCGCGGCTACGCGGCGGAGATCCGGGCACAGGAGTTTGTCGGCTTCGGAGATGTGCGGGTCGGTGAGGCCGCGGACCGTCCGCTGACCATCACCAACCAGGGCACGGCGCCCCTCATCCTCACGGGGACCTCGCTGAACAACGCCGCGTTCTCGGTGGTGGGCGCGCTGCCGGGCCCCATCGCTCCCGGTGCATCGGCGAACCTCACGGTGCGCTGCCTGCCCCCGGCGGCCGTGAGCTACTCCACCACGCTGTTCATTTTCAGCAATGGGGGCTCGGCCCCCGCGGGGCTGGCCTGCCGCGGCTTCGCTCCGGTGCTCTCGGTGCCGACGTCGCTGGCATTCGGGGATGTGCGAGTGGGGGGGAGCGTCGACCTGCCGCTGACCGTCACCAACTCCGGGACGGCGCCGCTGACCGTCTCGCTCGCCACGGTGAACAACGCCGCGTTCTCGGTGGTGGGCGCGTTGCCGGGGCCCCTTGCTGCCGGTGCGTCGGCGAACCTCACGGTGCGCTGCCTGCCCACCACCGCCGTGAGCACCACGGGAGCGCTCACGCTCACCAGCGATGGAGGCTCGGCTGTCGTGGGGCTGTCGTGCCGGGGTCTCGCGCCCATCCTCTCGGTGTCGACGACGCGGCTCGACTTCGGCACGCTCCTGGTCGGCACGACGAGCAACCGGACGTTCACGGTCTCCAACACGGGGACTGCGCCCCTGCTCGTCTCGAGCCACTCGCTGAGCGGTGCCGATTTCCAGCTCATCACGACGCTCCCGTTCACGGTCGCGCCAGGCGCGAACAAGAGCGTCACGGTAGCGTGCGGGCCGCCCACGGTGGGAAGCCGCATCGGCACGCTGACGCTCCAACACGATGCGGGCGCACCGGTCTCGATTGCTCTCGCTTGCAATGCCACCGCGGGCCAGCTCCAGGTCGTGGAGCCGGTCGGCACCATGAGGCTCTATTCCTCCCAGACGGGTCGCGCGATGCTCCGCAACGTCGGCACCGGATCGCTCCGCATCACCCAGTTCAGCATCCTCGGTGGCCCGAACAGCGCGTCGAGCCTGCGAATGATCGGCCTCACGCTTCCTGTGACGCTCCCACCGGGCAGCCTGATATCCTGGTCCATCAAGTGCGTCCCCACGTCGACCCAGTCGATCTCCGCCACGCTGTATGCCACGCACGATGGGCTCCCCACAGGCAGCCTCTTCACCATCACCTGCACACCGGGGATCGTCGTGATCGACGACCCGGTGCCACCGATCGAAACCTCCGCGACCGAGGGGCCTTCCACGCGCTGCGGGGGCGAGCGCCGCCGCCGGCAGGGAGGGCCAGTTACTGGCGGACGTAGATGCGCCAGTACCTGGCCAGCGACTGGTTGGTGGCGCAGGTGGGCACCGTACCGCTCTCGAAGCATTGCAGGGAGCGCTCGTTGCTTCCCGTGTAGCCTGTATAGACGCGCTGGCTGACGTCCGTCGCGTTCGAGCCGTCAATCCGGTTGTGCGTGACGGTGAAGGAAGTGCCCACCGCGGTGACACACTGGTGGACGAAGGAAAGCCTGGTGGGGCTGGCCGTGTCACCGACGGCGATGGGGGCTCCGCAGAGACGGGTGCCTTGAGTCCAGCTGTTGACGGTCACGGGGGTGATCTGGTCGGAGTAGGTGCTCACCCCGACCTCCATCCCGGCGGGCAGGGTGAGGGCCCGGGTGACGATGTCCACCATGGTCCCCAGGTAGTGCCAGCGGCCATCTCGAAGACAGGCCTCCGTGAGCTCCACATCGCTCAGGCCTGGCCATGCGGAGCGGAGCCAGGAGTCGGTGTTCGGGTTGCAGGTCCTGGAGTATCTGCGCGCCGCCACGAGCAGGGTGGCGAGCGAGGTGCTGCTGGAGTACCTGGGCTTGCCCACGGCAGGTGTGAGCCTGGCCCCGGCGCAAGAATCAACCCAGGCCGCGTGGTGTTGAGGCTTACGCCTCTCCAGAGCCAAAAGGCCAGTCCCCTTCCGCGCACCCCATGGGAGGGCGGCCTGGGCAGTCGTGTACCTCAAGGGGCTGCGCGGCCTGTTCACCCGTTTGGCTCACGGCTCGGGCGGCGCCTGTCAGCGCTCCTCCGCGGCACCTCCGCTCCTGCCCTCACCCGCAACATGGCCTCTATCCCGCCTATACGCGGAGCTGCCACTTGCCGATCCACGTCTTGCTCATGTCGTTTCCGTCTCCGGTTTGGTCCTCCTTTGGTCCCCAACAACCGGATTTGGCCCCGAAAATGCGGGCGCAGCCCCGTTCTCAGAAGGGGGCGCCTTGAAAGCGGCGGGTTGCTCTACTTGGAAGCGGCGGCAATCGAACCCGCCGCTGGGAGTGGAGACGATCCGCAGGAGGCGCGGGATTTCGATCGTGGCCAGCGAGATCGCCCGGGCCCTGCGACGCCTCGAATCCTTGTCAGTTCAAAGCGTTACCTCGTCAGATGAACCGCAGTCTCGCGGATCACTGGCTCGCGTTTCCGGGAGATCTCTTCCACCTATACTCCTTCATCGACTGCGCAGTGAATCATTTCACCCATGAGGAGTGAAAAGCTTCACAGCGCCGTGAGAGTTCGCGTGGCAACCTAGCTCCTACCAAGTGCCACGAGAGGCGGGCCGTGGTGAATAAGTAGGACCCACCAAGCCAGATAGGCCGGCTGAAGCGAAGGGAGACATCATGGAGTCAGAGCTGAAAATCATGTGTTGGAATATCAATGAAGGCCGAGGAACAGACCCAAAAGGAAAGGTCGATGCAACGTTAAAGGAGATAGTGGAGGCGATCAAACTGAAGTCGCCGCATATTGTGTTACTCAACGAGGTGCGGAAGCCATACATTCTCAGTCGCATCTTCAGGGACGATCAAGCTGCAGTCATCGCAGAAAAGGCCAAAATCTCGCACAAGGGTTTTGGCGAGGTTAATTCAGCGGGCCTTCCTTTCATCGGCAGCGGGAAAGGCATGGCCATTCTCTCTCAATGGCCGCCTCTTAAGATCCCCGAAAGGGGGGAATACGAAGTGATCAAGGTGGTGCACAAGGGCACAAAGGCCAAGTTCGGGACAATGGTGGCGACATTTAATGTCAATGGAAAGAACCATCACGTCTTGTCGACACGCTTGGCGCCACACAACGACGATGGCACCAACAGAGCAGAAAACCCATCAGGGATTCAGCATGCGCTGGATCTCGTAAAGTCATTTCCTCCTGATGAACCGATCATCTTTGGTGGCGACTTCAACGCAAGCACGGACCCGGGAGCCAAGAACGAATACGAAAAAGCGATGAAGGAGTTCTTTGCGAAGAGTGGACTGAAAGAGGTTCTCAACACGAAAGGCATGTACCCGGTAGGGGAAGATCGGGTTGATTACCTTTTCTATCGAGGTGCGTATGAGGTCGTCCATGCAGAGGTTGCAAACTACGACTTGGTCAACGAACAGGTTGTCAACAAACAGGTTGGCAAGGATGATCGGCCGCCCAAGCCACGATTGGCATCGGACCATAGCTGGATCTATGCTGAGTTGAAGAAGGTGTGATACAGTCGAGATTCATAGGCCCATTCGTAGTAGTCCTGAGATGACGGCCTTCTCTTCGTCGTTGGTGAAGCCTGTGATGTGGTAGCCCTCGAAGGGTGAACTTTCCCTCACCTGGGTGGCGAGCATCGCGGCTGGCGCGTGGCAGACGATCGCAAGGGGTTTGCCCGAAGCGAGCGCCGCGACGAGCAGCCGGCCCGAGTCAGCGTTGAGAAGGGCGCAGGCTCATCACATCCACGTACGGCACGACACCGCCAGGAGTGGCCACGACGACCGAGTGACCAGCCCTGGTGAATGCCCTGTACGGGGCCGCAAACTCTTCAGCCCAGTATCCCGTCGGGTGCCTGGTGGTGACGACTTCTGGCCTGCCGAGTGATACGACGAGAACCGACGCTCGAAGCGCGGCCTGCGTAGGAGAATCGTATGAGTCTGCTGGTGCTATGTGAGTTCAGGGCACGGACCGACGGAGATGCAGAGTTCCGGCGGGTGGCGCGGGCGCTGGCATCCGTCGCTGCGACCGAGCCGGGAACGTTGCGCTACCAGTGGTTTGTCACGCAGAGGCCCGGTCATTATTCGATCATTGAGGAGTACGTCGACGCTGACGCGGCCGAAACGCATAACAACCATGTGGAGTCACTGCTCCGCGAGCTCTTCGCGGTGGCAGATCTGGTGTCGGTGTCATTCTACGGGGAGCTCAACCGGTACTTGCGCGAGTGGATCTCCGGCCGCGAGGGAGTTGCAGTCAATATGCCGTTGTGACGCTGAGGTAGCCCCTCTCCATGCGCACTCCCTTGCTCTTCATCGGCAATGGCCAGGACTTTCCTGTGTTCCTCTAGCGAGCCAGGCTCGAAGCGCACCGCTGACGGGCGGTAACAGTCAAGAGCGACACCGGTCTTTCAATCACCCTGTTCCGCTTCCCGCTTCAGCGCCAGGTTGCGTGTCTCCAGCAGCCGCACCATGTGCCGGGACAGGAAGAGCCAGTCCGCCACCCGCCCCAGCCACCCCAGCGGCGCGCGGTGCTCCCACTCGTCCACCATGCGCGTGCCACCCTCTACGGGCTCGAAGCGGTGACGGTGCTCGAAGCTGGCGAAGGGACCGTGGACCTGCACGTCCGTGAAGAGCTGGGGCCGTTCCAGCACGGTGACGCGACTGCGCAGCCTCCACACCCTCCCCAGGTGCCGAGCCTGCCACTCCACCTCCTCCCCCAGCTCGATGAGGCCCCCCGTCCGGCCCCCAACGATCGTCTCTCCGGTGTCCGCCAGGGAGCGCTGGTGGAAGTCCAGATCACGCGCCAGATCGAACACCCGCTCGGGCGGCGCGGCGATGAAGGTCTCCAAGCGAAAACGAGCCATGCCTTCAGCCTAGAACGGGTGCGCCACCGCGGCGCTCGAGAAGGCGTCATCGCCTGTCACCTCGCGCAGGCAGTTGCGAAGCACTCCCATCTCGTGAGTCAGGAGCACGCCCGGGAGAGCATCGCCCGATTCCAGGAGTCGTCCGCCTCCGGAACGGTGCTCTCCTACGCGTTCGAGCGCAGTGCCTTCGATGAGCTGCTGGCACAGCCAGACGCTCATGGCATCCGGGTGCATTACGCCCTGGAGGCGGGCGGCGCGAGGACGCTGGTGCTCTATGGCACCGACTCGCTGTATCGGGATCTGAAGCGGATGCCCATGGGTCGGGCCCGAAGCAAACCCTCGCGGCCGAGCCGCGTGCCGTGGCGCCCCCGCTCCAGCTCGAAGTCGATGAGCTCGTCCGCCATGGCCATGCCTGCCGACACACTACCAGAGCGTTTTCGCCGCTGACTCCGACAGGGCGTTCATGGAACTCAGGGGATCGGAAGCTCCAACGTAGCCACGGCGCCCTTGCCCAGGCCCTCGCTCTCCAGCGTGACGCGCCCCCCGAGTAGCTGCGCCGCCAGCGCGCTGGTGTGCAGCCCGAAGCCGTGGCCGTCCTTGCGCGTGGTGAAGCCGTGCATGAAGAGCTTCTCACGCACCTCCGGCGCGATGCCCCTCCCATCATCCCGCACCTCGATGCGCGCCAGCTTCCCCTCCGCGCTGAGCCGCATGGTCAGGTGGCGGCTCCCCTCGGGGGCCGCGTCCAGGGCGTCCTTCGCGTTGCTGATGAGGTTGACGAGGATCTGCAGCACCTTGTGCTTGTCCACCTTCAGCCGCGGCACTGGTGACAGCTCGCGCTGCATGGTCACCCCGTGGCGCTCGAGCGCCGCCAGCTGGATCCGCAGGGCGTCGTCGATGAGCTGCGCCAGGTCGCACTCCTCCGGCATGAGCGCGGTCCGGGCGTAGTTCTGCTGCACATGGACGATCTTGCGGATGTGCTCGATGTGACGGCCCAGCACATCCATGTCTTCCAGCAGCCGGGTCTGCTCTCCCGCCAGATCGTCCGTCGCCGCTGACAGGTACTCCGGCAGGTGATTGCCGCGCGCTCCCGGGGCCAGGAACTCCGCCAGGTGCTCCCGGTTCTCCATCAGCAACTCCGTCGCCCGTTTCAACCGGCCAATGCGCGAGGAGCCCACCTCCTTGGACATCGTCTCGATGTTGATGACGACGCTGGTGAGCACATTGCCCACGCTGTGCAGCACGTTGGAGGCCACCTCGGACATCCCCACCTCGCGCGCCGTGTCCACCAGCCGCGCCTGGGCCTGCTGGAGTTCGCGCGTGCGCTCCTCCACCCGTTGCTCGAGCTCATCGTTGGCCTGGCGCAGCTCCGCCTTGCCGCGCTGCACGTCCGCGTACAGCCGCGAGTTCTCGAGCGCGATCGCGGCTCGGCGCCCGAGCTCCTTCACGAACACGACATCCGCGGGGCCGTACGCAACGCCCGGCGTCGCCGAGGCGAGTGAGAGCGCACCGATCTGCTTCCCGCGGACGGAGAGCGGGACGGCCATCACCGTCCGCGTACCCAGCTCCCGCAGCAAGCGCGCGTGCTCCTCGTCGACGCTGTGCTTGCGGATCTCCTCGTCGGTGACCTGAGACAGCAGGAGAGGCTCGCCCGCGCGCAGCGCGTGAGCCGCGGGCTGAGGCGAGCGGCTGTCGGGCGAATAGCGCTCCGTGAGATCCTTGAGGAGCCCCAGCTTCGAGGAATCCCGATGCGCGGAGCCCAGGCGCCGAAGCCCGGCGTCCTCGATGACGTCGAGCACGCACCAGTCCGCCAGCGACTGCACGCACAGCCGCGGCAGCGCGGAGAGGGTCTCCATGTAGTCCAGCGAGGCCGACAGGCTCTCGGTCGCGGTGGCGAGGAACCGGGCGCGCTGCTCCGCTTGCTCGGCGGCGGCGCGCGCCTGCTGCTCCTTGACGACGACCACCGCCAGGATCAGCACGAACACATTGAGGAACGCGATGTAGAGCTGCAGGTTCAGGACGCGCGTGCCGAGGGCCATGTTCAGCATGGCGAAGGGGCCACGCTCGTGAATCGTGTGCCAGGTCGCCAGCAGATCGAGGATGACCGTGGCCACCGTCGCGCCTCGCACTCCCAGCCGCAGAGCCGGCCAAGTGATCACGGGGAGGAGGAAGAAGGGAAGCGCCGCGTCGAGCTCCCGTGGCTGCATGGTGGCGAACACCCACCACCCCGCGGTCGTCAGCAGCGCGAGCAAGGCCACTCCTTCGACAGCGCGGCTGAAGCGAGGCTTCTCGGGTGCCTTCCAGGTCAGGAAGAAGGGACCGACGAGAATCACCCCGAGGGCATCACTGCTCCACCAGGCGGCCACCTTGGACCAGTATCCACCAGGCTCCAGCCATGCGACGTTGGCCGCCGCCGCGAGGAGCGCGCCTGGGAGTGCGGCGACCCCGGCGCCCAGCAAGACCAGACGGAGGACGTCCCCCGCGCGCCCGAACGCGAAACGCTGGCCTGTCGGAGGGCGGAGGAGCGAGGCGCCGATGAGCGGCAGGAGCCCGTCGATCACCCCCCAAGCCAGGGAGACGGAGAGTGGGATGTCATGCCAGAGGTTGATCAGCAGCTCCGCGCTGGCGCTGGCGAGGAGCCAGGCAGGCCAGCGAGAGCGGGGCGTGCGGACGAACCAGGCCAGGGCCATGCCGCTGGGCAGCCAGAAGATGGCGCTCTTCTGCGGATGGAAGATGAAGACGTAGTTGACCTCCGCGAGGACCAGGTAGGCCACGAAGAAGGCAACGAAGCCGAGGAGCACGGGGAGCGCTTGCTCCATCGCCGGGGGCAGCCCGGAGGGCCAGCGTCGTGGGTTGCTCACGGTCATGACTGCTCCCAAACCCAGGGGAGGGAGCACGCTAGGACATTGCACATGGAAGGGACAGGTGCCGTGGGGAGGCGAGGAGGGGCATGACGCAGCGGAGAGAGGCTGGCGGGACCCAGGGTCCGAGGAGCCCCTACGCCCGTCCGCTGGATCGCCGCACTTCATCTACAGCGAGGTGCTCTGTTTGTTCCAGGGACGTGGAGGCCCGGTCGACCTGCTCGCCGATCGAGCACCCGAGAGCCTTGGACTAGACGAGGCGCCCCGCGTGGGCTGGGCGAGCGATCCACCGCCGGGAGGATCGTGGTCTTCCCGGCATGGGCCTGGCGCTCGACGCCGTCGGGCCAGCGCTCGATGAGGGCATGGAGATCCTGCACAACGGTCGCCTGCACACCGTCGACCGCGAGAATCCCACCGCCAGCGCCGCCGCCATCAAGGACGGCAGATTCCTCCCGCAGGCCCCGCCCGGTAGCGCTCGGCTCGGGTGCGCAGGTGCTGCAACTCGAAGAGCCCCGACTCGGGCGAGCGCTCGGGCCAGCTGAGCCAGCATCTGGATGGCACGGGGCTGGTGGAGAGCACTCCCGAAGCGGAGGGGATTGCCCCGGCCTCGCTGGCCCAGCGGCTGAAGACGGTAAAGCAGCGCGAGGGGACCAGGCGTCTCCCGGTCCCCTCGCTTCACGTCAGTGCCGTCCGCGTGCTACGGCGTCACGCCGAACCTGGCGAGGCCCTTGAAGAAGCCGCCGACCAAGCCGCCGAAGCGGTACTGCAGCTGGCCGCAGTTGGGTGAGCAATCCTTGACGTAGTTGACGCCCGCTCCGTCTCCGCCGAACACGTACGGAGCTGCAGCCTCGCCTACCGCGTAGCCCGCGCCGAAGGACGCGATGCCCGCGACGACCGGCGGAGAAGCACCGGCGACGACCGCCACACCGCCGGCGACATCCGTGGTGCCTTTGATGACAGTGCCGGCGTGCCCGACGACGGACGCGGTGTCACCCCGGGCACTGGCCTTCTGAATTTCTGTCCCACCCTTGTAGACGTCAATGCCGCCAGAGATGATCGAGCCCACGGCGCCCGCCTTCGCCAGGCCGGTACCGAGAGCGCCCTTCCCCGCGATCGTCCCCGCCGTGGACAGGAACCCGTCCGCCACGGTCGCGCCTCCTGCGACGACGGTGGCCGTGTCCCCTGATGCCACGCCTTCGGCAATCTTCGCCGTGCCGCCGACGATCTTCGCGGCGCCAGCGTAGATGCTCCCCCCGGCCGTGCCTGCTTCGCCCACCTCTCCAAATCTCTTGATGGCCACGGGTATCTCACGGACGGCGAGGACGGTGCTGATCGGCTTCTCGACGAGGCCGGCAGCGGTCTGTACAGACTGCGATTGGTCGCTCGCCTGCTGCTGCGCGTTGAGCTCGGCGGACCACGCGAACATCGGGGAATCGGATTCCTGGCCCTCGGTGCCGGTGGGATCCACGAGGTCCAGCGGGCGGTTGCGCACGTAGCTGTAGAGGTTGCACTCCACGGGGCTGGCGCGGCACTTCTCCACGTCCTCGAGGAAGACCGGATCGGGGGTGGTGAAGCGGTTGATCTGCGGGTCGTAGTCGCGCACGCCCATGCGCACCATGCCCAGGTCCGCGTCGTACGCCTTCTCCACGTAGTCCAGCGCGGCCGCGCTCGTGGGGTGGATCGCGCGGTCACCAAACGGGGAGGCCAGGCGCTCGGTGCCATCGACGTCCGCCATCACCGTCCCGCGCTGGTCGGCCGACAAGAGCTGGAACACGCCATTCTTCAACAAGCCCACCAGTTGGCCGTCCACTCGCACCGGCTGGGTGAGGCCCGAGGCATCCAGGTAGTTACCGCCTGCGAGGTATGCCGCGACAGGCGTGCCCGAGGCGTCGCGCTTCAGGAGGCGCTGGCCGCCCTCATCGTAGAGGAAGCTCCAACTGGTGCCGCCCTTCTGCGCCGTGGCCACCTGGCCGTTGGGGCCGTAGGTGAGGGTGAGGTTGCCCCGGGTCACCGTGCGGCCCAGGCCGTCGAACGTGTACGTCACTCCGCCCGCGGCCAGTGTCCCGCTGCCGGCGACAAGGGCGCGTGTGCCCGCGGCGTCCGAGATGGAGCTGGGCAGGCCCGCGGCGTCGAAGCCGTAGCCGTAGCTGTGCTGTGCATCCTGCGCGCTTGTGAGGAAGCCCTGCGCGGAGTAGCCGTACTGGCGTGTCAGCTGCGTGGCTCCGAACTGCATCATCTCCATGCCGGTGAGGCCCCGAGCGTTCAACTTCCAGGCGACCGACGAATTCCATCCGGGCGCCGTGTGCTGGAGGCTCGTGCGGTGGCGCGTCAGCGTGTCGTAGCCGAGCTGGAGGGTCGTCCCACCGCCGAAGTCCACCACCGAGATCTGCCCGTGGGCGTTGTGCCACACGCTGGCCCAGAGATCTCCGTCGAGCTGCAGTTCGCTCATGCGACCGTAGGCGTCCCACGCGTACCCGATGGAGGTGGAGTAGAGCGGCTGGCCATTCTCATCCTTCACCGTCACCAGCTCCTGCTCCACGTCGCCGCCCTCCGCGTAGCTGAGCTCGCCCTCAACGGTGCGCCAGCCGGTGAAGCTGAGCGTCGTCTTGAGCAACGTGCCGTCCACGCGATACTGCATCTGCTTCGTGTACCCGTCACCGGCCGCGGCCGTCAGGAAGCCAGGCCAGCTGGTGTTCCCCGGCTGCGCAGGCGAGGCGCCATCATAGTAGAGGCGGTACGTCTGCGTGCCTCCGCCCACCGCGTTCGTGTGAGTGATATGAGTGCGGCGGCCGATGGCGTCGTACTGGTAGCCCTCGGTGCGCACCAGCGTATTGGCCGGGGTGCGGAAGCGCTTCTCGGACACCAGCCACGTGCTGGGCTTGTACTGGAACTCCACGTTGGCGACGCCGTCGCGCTCCACGCGCTCGATGCGGCCATAGCCGTCGTACGACACCCGGTGGCCCTGCCCGCCTGGCAGCGTCACGCTGCGCAGGCGACCGAGCGCGTCGTAGCCGTAGGTGTAGAGCGTGTTGAGCTCGTCCTGGTAGTGGACCAGGCGCTTGCCGCCGTCCAGGTACTGACGGCGCGTCTGGGCGTTGTTCTCCTGTGTCTCCACGCGCAGGAGGCCTGACGCGATGGACCAGCCCTCCGTCACCTTCTGCTCCACGTCCGCGTGCAGGCGCAGCAGCTTCTCCACCTCGTAGCCGAAGACGGCGCTGCGTGCGCTGGCTGTCTCCTCCACGCCGGTCAGCAGCGTGGAGTAGTCGAGCGCCGACATGTCCGTATTGGCGGGGAGGTTCGGCCGCATGTACCGATGTGTCTCACGCTGCTGGCGGCTGTGCGTGGTCACTCCGTCGAGCACCCAGCCCTCGGGGACCAGGCGCGCGCTGGATACGCTCTCACCGGCGGCTGTGACATAGCCTCGCTTGAAGAGCCTGGCGTTGCTGCTCGCGTCCACCAGCGAAGTGGCCGCGATGCTGCCTGGCTGGGTGGCGGTGGCGAACTGGTAGGTGAGCAGCTCGTTGGGGTTCGCCTCGGTGGCGCCCCCCAGGGTGTCCCATTGTTTCATCAGTCGCTCCATGCCGTCGTAGCGGAAGCGCTGCACGTAGGTATTGGCGCCTCGCCGCGTGGTGAACGTGAGCAGGCCGTCATGCAATGGACTGCGCTCGGTAGCCTCCACCACCACGCCGTCCGGCTGTGTCACCTTCGACAGCAGGAGGCGGCCTGGGGCGTACTCGAATGACGCCGTGCCCTGCCCCGGTGCGCTCACGGTCTTCACGCTGAAGTCCGGGGTGTACGTCACCGCTTGCAGCAGCAGGAGCCCCTGGGGGCCCTGCGACTCCACCTTCTCCACCAGGCCTATCGCGTTGCGCGTGATGGTGCCCTGGTACGAGAAGTCCAGCTCCGGCTGCTGCGGGTGGACGCCGGTGAGGGTCACCGTGCCCGGCAGGCAGTGCAGGTGCTTCACGAGCCCGCTTGGGTTCGCATGCACGTTGGTGGTGGTGAGGGTCCCCCACTGAGAGGTGTGCACCGTTTGCTTCGCGCACACCCCCTCGAAGAGGAGATTCTCGGTCTTCTCGCCGAGCGCCGAGGCCGGCAGGCTTGGGTCCCGCAGCCCCTGGCCCTCCTCCTTCATTCGTTTGAAGGACACGCCCATGTAGGTCGCGTCCTCGTACTGGCGGTAGGCGTACTCCTGCACGAGCGGGGTGCGCGCATCCGCGCGGGTCATGGAGGCGAGGAGGCCCGCGAAGGTGTCCCCGTTGAGGAAGTTGATGGTGTGCGTCTCCTGCGGCGCGGTGCGGACCACGCTGTCGAAGCCCACCAGGTAGCCGCCCTGCGAGTGGTAGTTCGCGCCGTAGTACTGGTAGGTATAGGTGACGGGATCGTAGCCAGACGATGTGGACGTCAGCGAGGCGAGCACGGGCTGGCGGATGCGAGCACCCGGAGCGGCTGGCAGGCGCGTGTACGTGAAGTTCAGCACCGTGCCCTTGCCGTCATCCGCGGACTTCAGCAGGCCCGTCTCGGGCCCATCCAGGGAGGCGCTGTAGGCATCCGAGCCCTTCGTCACGGTGAGGCTGGTGTTCCCGCTGCCGGCGAAGTCGCCCTGCGCCAGCGCGCTCGTCGTGCCGTTGAAGAAGGCGAGGGCCGGGACGGTGACCTCACGGAACGCGGTGCCGTCGTTGACGAAGAGCAGCGCGAGCCCCGGCTTGGACAGCAGCACGTCGGAGAGGCCGTCGCGGTTCACGTCCACGAACATCGCGGAGTAGGTGCTCAGCTGCGCCAGGTTCACGCCGCTCTTTGTCAGCACCGGGAACAGCTTGCTGGAGGCAGAGTCGAAGGCGAACTTGCCGGTGCCCGGCCACACGTGCAGGCCGTTGGTGAGCCGCGCGACGATGTCCGGGATGCTGTCTCCGTTCATGTCGTGCACCCACGTCGCGCTCGCCGACACGCTGGGGCTCAGCGTGCCCGTGGTGATGGCGCCGAAGCTGATGGCTGGCGGCGCGCCGCTGGTGTTGGGCCGCACCTGGTAGCCGCCCGGGACCACGCGGATGAGGTCTGGCTGCTGATCATTGTCCAGGTCCACGAAGCGGGTGTGCGGGCCGAGCTGCCAGGCGCCCGAGAGCGACTGCTGCGCGACGAGCGCGCCCGCGCGGTCGCAGACCTTGATCTCGGTCGTCGAGCCGCTCGGGTTGTTGATGGCGACCACCTCGGACTTGAGCTGGTTGGGCCGCAGCCGCGCGAGCAGGCGCGGCTCGTTGTTGACGCTCGCCGCGGGGCGGCACACGGACTGCGTGCTCCCGTTGGGGGGTGGGAGCGGCTCGGCGCGGAAGCCGGTATCCTCCTGCACGTAGAGCGTCTGGGCCTGGGCGTGCTCGAAGTCGAGCCGGCCGTCCTCGTCCTCGTCCAGCAGCGTGGCGCGCCAGGGCTGGATGGCGTCCTGGCCCGCGGTGGCGAGCGTCGTGTCCAGCTTCGTCACGCGCGTGAACGCGGCGGCGGCGAGCGCGTCCGCGGACTTGTGGTAGGTGTAGTAGGCCGTCGGGGCCGGCGTCAGGTTGGGCGCCGTGCCGTAGGTCTGGTCCACCTGGGTGAGGTAGAAGGCCACGCTCTCGGCGGGGTCCTCGTAGGTGAGCTGGTACTGCCAGCGCGCCTCGAACAGGCCCGTGGAGGTGTTCTTCGCCTTCACCGCCACCGTGGACACGCGCCGGTCCAGCCGCAGCTTCTTGCTCGAGCGGAAGTCGTCCACCGGCTTCGCCAGCGTCGCGTAGCCGAGCTCCACCAGGTACTGGAAGTCGCCACCGGTGCCTCCGTACTGCACCGTCTTCACGAAGAGCCGCCCGGTCGCGTTGGCTTCGTAGGTGAAGCGCGTCTTGCGCCCGGTGGCGCTCACCACCTCGCGCAGGGACCACGCGTAGGTCCCCTGGGGCGTGTTCACCTGCGCCGAGCCCGCGGCGCCGCCCGCGCCGTCACCGAAGCTCCAGACGCTGCCGTCCGGGAGATAGGCGGTGAGGCCCGTGGCTGACTGCTCCACGCGCACCGCGGGGTTCATGTCCGCGGGGTACCAGGCTCCGTCGCTGCCCAGGACGAGGCGGCCCCAGGGGCTCGAGAGCTCGTCGGTCGCGTAGTCGAGGTCTCCGCGCACGCGCCAGCGGCGGATCTCCAGCCGGGTCTGCCAGCCGTGGCCCCACTCGGACAGGCCCGCGTCCGACGAGTAGGTGGGGAACGGAGTGCCGAGCATCTCGCCTCGGTCCGAGGGGAGGGTGAACGGGGATGCGAGCGCGAACCCGCCACGCGCCACGTCCGCCGCGCCAAAGGCCGTCTGCGCATAGGTGCCGATGAGCGAGCCGCGCTGCGGAGCGGTGAGCTGAGGAGGCTGGATCTTCGCGTCCGTGAAGCCGGCGGGCTGCGCGAGCGCCAGGGGTGAGAGGAGCAGAGCGCTGCTACCCAGCAGCCGCCGTAGGAACGATTGCAGTTTCATGGGTCTTCCTGATGAGAGAGGGAGTGAAGCGGGAGGGGCTACTGGCAGGCCTTGACGCCAGCGACATTGCTGGCGACTTCGAGCGCGTCCACCTTCATGGTGATGACCAGCGCGGAGGCCTCGTTGAACAGCGCGGGGGACGCGTTGCCGAGATCGATGGTGAAGGTGCCAAAGGGCGACAGCCCATTGCCCGCCACCGTCGCGAGCGGCTGCTGGATGTCCTGGGCGAAGGTGGTCAGCACGTCGATGTCGTTGCCGAACAGCAGGTGCGGGCCCCCGACGAGGAAGTCCGGGTTGAGCATCACATAGCTCTTGGGGGTCCCCGCCGAGGGGTAGGCGAAGACGTCCGCCCACCGCACCGGCACCAGCAGGCCTGCCTGGGAGTCTGCGCCGTTGGTGCTGCTGAAGGGCCGGACCACCTGCACGCCCAGGTTCTTGATCACGGGCATGTGATGGTTACAGAGCAGCACCCCCCCCTGGCCGCCCGCGCTGTAGAGATCGTCCGGGGTGAGGGTGATGCTCACTTCGCCCGAGCCCTGGAGGATGCTGTTCCACACGGCCTCGGAGCGCTCGAGGTCCGCGCTGCGCCACTGGGTGCTCAGGATGGAGGTGGGGTTGGGGAAGGCGAAGGCGAGCGCGAACTCCTTGGGCGCCTTGTCGTTGATGCGCGCCTGGGCCAGGGCGGTCTCGATGGTGGTGACGGCCGTGAGCGCCTGGGTGCAGAGCGCCGCGAAGTCGTCGGACCAGTCCGCCTGCACCAGGGCCTCCAGGCTCGCGTGCGTCTTGAGTGGGACGAGCGAGCTGGGGTGGCGCAGATCCATGGTGGGGTAGAGGTACTCGGTGACGAGGCTCGTCAGCACGCGCGCCTTCTCGCGCAGCTCCGCGCCGTCCAGGTTGCGCAGCCGCCACAGCGGCAGCAGCCGCAGCAGGCGCGCCTTGTCCGCGCCCGCCGTGAGGTCGTCCGCCAGGGACTGGATGTCGAGCAGCGCCAGCTCGATGGCGCGCTGCGTGGCGCGGATCTGCACCAGGCGCTCCAGCCGCGCGAGCTCCTGGGTGACGAAGGTGTTGAAGAGCGCGTGGAACACCTCGGGCATCTGGCTGGACGAGCAGCCAGGGCACTGGACGGTGTACTCCTGCAAGAGCCGGGTCTGGGCGTTGCTGCGCAGCGCCTCCAGCTCGCTGCCCGTCACGCGCCCCTGGGCGACGAAGGCCGGCGTCGCCGCGCGCAGCTCGGTCATCACCGTGGCCATGGCGTTGCCCAGCGCCTTGGCGGCTTCCCCCGTGGGCATCAGCCGCACGGACTTCACCGTGAGCTGGTGCGAGGTGTCGTCCGCGCACGAGCCGAGATCGTTGACCACGAGGTAGTAGTCGGCGTCCTTGTCCACCACCACCGAGCTGTGGGGCGACTGCAGCACCTGCACCTCGAGGATGCCAGCCTTGCCAGTGCTCCCCGGGCCCATCGCCACCAGCAGCAGGCTGCCAACCGGGGCCTCGGGGAAGGGGGTGTTCGGCAGGCGCAGGCCGAAGGCGAAGCTCGCCGAGCTCCGGTTCTCGGAGCCATTCTGGGTGGAGGTGGTGCTGTCGGTGCCTTTCGTCCTGTCCATGCACCCCTCCGCATACGCGTACGCCGTGACCCCGCTCCCGAACCACTCGGTGCCCACCTGCGCCCTGACGCCGGCGCACGCGCGCTCATTGGTGGAGTCCCTCTGGAAGGCCGACTCGCTCGCGTTCTGCGAGGTGTAGCTGCCGTTGCTGAAGGTGACGGTGTAGCCGCCGGGGCCCGTGAGGGCCGCCGTGCCGCCCAGCCCGATGGCCGTGGGGGCTCCGCTCGTGGGGTGCGGGAGCAGCGCGCTCGAGAGCGCGCAGCTGGGCGTGTACTCGCCCAGAACGTCGAAGTTCAGCAGCTCGCCGCGCTTCGCGGCGATGGTGAAGGGCTGGGAGTTCCCCTGGCCGCTGAGCACCGCGAGCGTGAGGATGTTGAACGTCCCGCCCTGCGCTCCGTGCGCGTCCGCCGCGCTCACGTTGAGCGTCTGCATCGGGCCGCGCTGGATGTCCGTGCCCAGGTTGGGCGACTCGTTGGCGAGGGTGGTGTTGAACGCCGAAGCGAAGTCGCTGAACTGCGCCGCCTGGCTCTCCAGGTTGTCCTGCAGCCCGACGAGATCCGCGTTGAGCGCGTAGAACTCCGTGAGCTTGCGCGCCAGCGTGGCCCGCACGGTCTTCTGGTTCGCCGCGTTGGCCACCTCCCCCAGCACCTCGTTGATCAGCGCGGTGCGATTCTGGGTGTACTCGTTCACCGCGGTCGTGAGCGCACCCTTGCGCGCCGACACCACGTCGTTGATGAAGTTGGACTTGTACTCCTCGATGCCCGTCTTCAGCGTGTCGCGCGCGGTGCTGACGAAGAAGCCGGACTTGGCATAGCTGTCCGAGTAGGCGTCCGCCTTCTCGACCATCTGCGCCCACCTGGCCATCGGTGCGGGTGCGGCATTGATGCCGCTCAGAAACAGGGACGGTGAGTACGAGGGCGCCCCCGTGGTCAACACCACCGCCTGGGTGAAGACGGCGTGGTTGGCGCGCAGCAGGTCAAACACCGTCACCCAGTCCGCGTGGTGGTCGTAGCCCGACGCGGTCAGCTTGTTGGCGTTCGTCACGGCCGTCTGCAGCTTCGAGGACTCGGGCACCGCGCCGAAGAGCGCCCACAGCTCGGCCATCTCGGTGTCCACCGAGCCGCCGCCGCAGCCCTTGAAGCGGCAGCCCAGGTCGTGCAGGTAGCTGAAGTCCTCCATGCGATCGAAGAGGCCGGTGAAGCCGTCCCCCAGGAGCATCAGCAAGGGCGGGCCGCTCATCGCCGGGCTGCCGGTCAGGGTCGCCTTGAGCACCGTGAGGTCCACCAGCAGGCCCGCGTTGAGCGGCTTGGCGTGCACCGGCAGCCCGTTCACGTTGAGCAGCGCGTTCTCGTAGGCCACCTTCCAGAAGATGCCGAAGGTCTCGCTCAACTGCTTCATCAACACCGGGCTGTTGAGCTCCGCCGGGAAGAGCTGCGCCTGCTGCGCCGCGTACCAGTCGCTGATGCTCTGCAGGTGGGTGCGCACGTCGTCCGGGTGCGGGACCCTGCGCTGGAGCACATCCCCCGCCACGTCCTGGCGGCGCATGTCCGAGAGCGTGCGCTCGTACAGCTTCAACCACATGCCGTGGTACTTCTCGCGGTACACGGCACCCTGGCAGGCGCCCGCGGGCACCGCCGCCACCTGAGAGGCCAGGCCCACGCAGTACGGCACCTGCGAGCGGGCCGAGGCCCCAGGCACGTGTGCGGACGCCAGGCGCGTGCAGATGTCCATCGCCGCGTTGAGCGGCACCAGGTTCGTGCCGCAGCCCGAGACGACGGGCGGGACGAAGCCGGAGCTGCACGTGGAGTTGGCCGCCGGGTCGGACTGGTACAGCCCTCGCACGAACTGCGCCTGAGCGACCGTCATGTGGTGGCCGTGCAGCTCGAAGAGGAGCTTGAGCCGGGACACGACCTCGGAGCGCAGCTGCGCGCCCCCGGCGCCCGCCGGGAGCCCCGCGGCCAGCCCCTGCACCAGGCAGTCGTACTTGGCGGTGACCTGCGTCTGCCCGCTCTGGGCGGTGAGCGGGAGCTGGTCACAGGTGCGGCAGAAGGGCTGCTGCACGTAGAGGGGGCTGGCCTCGTAGTTCTTCGGGCTCATCGCTCCCCAGACGGTGTTCGCCGCCTGCTTCACCGCGCCCTGCGTGGTGCCAGCCGCGGCGAACAAGGGGTTGGCGTTGCAAGCGGATGCGACGTCATCGCCGAAGTTGTTGTGACGGCACGTCGGGTAGATGGGCTTGGTCAGGTCGTCACAGAGGTGCGAGCCCGTGGAGGGCCCGCATGCGGGGTCCTCCTGGTCATTGTACGTGGGCCAGTCGCTCAGCGTGTAGGTGCAGGAGCCAGAGGACGAGCTGGATTCGATGTCGCCGCCGTACGAGGTGATGCCGACGAGGTTGCGGTCCGCTACAGGCAGGGTGTTCTTCTTCGCCTGCGCCGCGCTCAGGCAACTCTGATGGCAGTTGTAGTAGGTGACCATCTCGCAGATCTCGACTTCAGGTGTGTGCGGCTTCGGGCGGCACTCCTGAACCTGGTACGGGCTGCATGTCACCGTCTGCGTGAACGTCTTCGACCCGCGGCTCTCGACCCCAAACTGCGGGAGCCGGCACGTCGGGTAGTCGTAGCAGGTCTTCTGCTGGTATCCCGTCAAGGAGCCGCAGGCGCTGGTGCTGCCCGACTTGTTGCAATCGAGCCCGTACTGCCACGGCACCGCGCAGACATTGGAAGGATCGCCGGCGGACGCCCACGCCAGTCCCGTCTCGTCACAGGCGCTGAGCGCCTGCTCGCTCGTCGCGAACGCGGCACCCCCGTTCACTTCCTCCTCGGTGGCTTCTCCGCACGCCAGCAGCGTGCACAGGACACCGAGACACCACAGCTTCAAGGGACGCATCGGACGGACTCCTCCTGCGGAGCTCGCGGACAGGCGCGGACTCCGAAGCTGGCGCCTTCAGGGCGCCTTCGGGCTGGGACTGCGAGGGCCCCCCTGAAGCGTTCAGACCGGGTCGGTCCTCGAGGCTTGGCGAGGGGGAGGGTTATTTCCGAGAGAACGAGGTGGCCTTCGGATCTTCCCCGCACTGCGAATGCCCGCTGTGTTTTCCCGCCAATAGGAATCGACCGGGGGCTGAGATCACTCGCCCAGGAACTCTTCCAGCGCCCGGGCGAGCGCCTGGGGTTCGACGGCATGCGTCTGTCCCTCCAGCGTCCGGTGGCGTGCGCCGGGAATGGCCCGTGCCAGGGTCTGGATCGCCTCGCGCATCCAGCCCGGGCTCGCACCTCCGTCCATGACGAGCGTCGCCGCGCGCACGGCCGACACCTGCTCGAGACGCAAGGGGCCGCGGGCGGTGATGAGAAGATCGCAGCTCAGCGTGTGAGCGAGGTGCTCGAGGCCCGCCCACATCGGTGCCTTGCGCAACTGCGCGACGGCTGGCGCGGGCATCTGCATCACCTTCGTGAAGTACAGCACGACGGCCTCCGAACGCCGATTCCCCGCGGCGGCCTCGTCGAGCTGCTTCGCAAGCTCTTCAAATGACCGGGCCCGGCCCGCATCGAGGATGACGGGAGGCTCATAGACGGCCAGCTTCGGGATCGACAGTCCTCGCGCCGCGGCGTCGATGGCCAGGAGGCCACCCGACGAGTTGCCGAACACGGCGGCTGCTCCACCGGCGGCGGTGATGAGCGCCGCGAGGTCCTCCACTTCCCGCTCGAGGGCATGGGGCGGTGTGTCCTCGCTGTCCCCACGGCCGCGCCGGTCATAGCTGAACACGGTGAAGCGATGGGCCAGCAGGGCCGCCAACGGCGTTCCCGAGGTCGGCGCGGTGCGGTCGCAGAACGATCCGCCGACCAGGATGAGCGGTGGACCCTTGCCGGTGGTCTCGAACGCAATGGACGTCCCATCAGCGGATTTGACGGTGTTGATCTTCATGGCAGATCCTTCAAGGCGAGGCAGCAGGGCGGTAGCCGTGCGTGCGAAAGGGGACGTCGAGCTCGCGGCAGACCTCGGTGAGGACCTCGGGCGCGTGGTAGTAGTTGCGCAGCCGCGCGATGCGCTCGCCGTCCAGTTCGATCCGCACGACGGCATGCACTTCGTCTCCCAACCACCAGAGGAAGATCGATTCGCCGCGGTGTGCGCGGAGCTCGCAACGAGGCGGATCCACGAGCACGTAGCCGCCCTCGGGACAGCCGAAGAGCGTTCCCTTGAACGAGCCGTCCCTGACCGCCTGGGCTCCGGACTCGATCTTGAAGCCCGGATACTCCAGGGTCGCCGTATCGAGCAGGAGCGCCGTGAGACGATCGAGGTCCCGCGCATTGAAGGCGTCGCAAAAAGCGTTGAGGACAACGGGAGCCACCGGAGCTGGCTCATCCGGTTCCGACGTCACCAGCTTCGCCCGCCCCCGATGCAGGGCGGCCTTGATGGCCCCGGTGGTGGTGGAGAGCGCCTCGGCGGTCTCCTCGAGTGACAGCCCGAAAGCGTCCTTGAGAACGACCGCGGCGCGCTCTTGCGGCGAGAGCTGCGAGAGCAGCGTTCCGGCGGCCTCACGCGTCGCGCGAGGCTCGGCGCGCGTTGCCAGCTCTGGGACTTCGACGCCGTCGGGGGCCGGTGCCTCTCGCGTCTGCCGCACCCGGTTGAGCCACAGGTTGCTGGCGACCCGAAAGAGCCACGCCCGCGGGCTGCGCGGCGGCTCCGCCATGATGCCGAGACTCACGAACGCCCGGGACATCGTCTCCTGGGCCATGTCCTCGGCATCCCAGGGGCTGCGCGTCAACTGCCGACAGTACCGGTAGAGGTCCGGGCGGAGTGGCTCGTAAGTATCGAGAAAACGGCGCCAGGACGCCTTGACGGCGGCTCCCAGGGGATCTTGTGACTCAGTGCTCATGCCGGAGAGACACGCGACGGGCGAAAAAGGATACGGCGGCTGCGTGTCACGTTCCTGGAATCGCGAACCTACTTCCAACCACAGGAGCAATGGAGGCCCTGGGGCGGCGGCGCAGTCAACCTCTCCTCGGGATTACCGGGTGGCGCGTCTTCGAGCCAGGATGGCTGCCGTCATGGCAAGGCCACCGGTGATGAGCAGGATCCAGGAGAGGCTCGGCCAGTAGTTTGTGAATCGATGGAGATACGCGCCTGCCCCCATTCCGACGAGCACCCCGCCGAGGAAGAGCAGGCCCTGCGCAAACGCAGGTGTCGACGAAGCATGGGAGGGAGCCTTTGGCGAAGAGATGGACATGACCGTTCACCCAGTCGCACAGCAAAACCGCAGCGGTCAAGGGATGGGCCGTTTCAAGCTCATGGCCACGATGGCGGCCCCAGGCGCCCTCACAGTGCCCGCTGTCGGCATGAGCCCTGCGCAAGTCCCGCGAACTCACCTGTTGAAACGAGGACCCCCGAGATAACGCCTCGAACTGACAAGGACTCGAGGCGTTGCAGTGGCCCGGGCGAGCTTGCTCGCCGCGAGCGAAATCACGCGCTTCTTGCGGATCTTCTCCATCCTCTGCTGCCCGTGGTGCTGGGGCGTCCCCGGCACCGGCAAAGCCTAACGTTTATGACACAGTAGTACTAGGACCCACTATGGGCTTGCAGAACCAGGATCTCGATTACCTCCGGTGAGAGCACTCGGAGGCGCCCCAGCCCGAAGAGAGTGAGCGCCTCTCCTGCAAAGAGTTTGCGCAGGAGTTGGAAGGTGCTTGAGTTCAAATTGAAGTGCTGCCGTGAAAGGTTCATCCGGAACTGCGGGTGCTCACCCGCAACCATTTCAACGAACGGCACTCGGTCAGGATCGGAACGATTTCTCAGGGCGGAGACCGCTGTTCCAGGCCCGAAGCCGCGCTCCAATTCGTGCCCCGCCATGGGGAGCAGTTGCCTGACGACTTGCTCGAACTCTGGGATGCGAAAGGAGTGCGCGAAGTAGACCCACTCGCCATCGAGCTCCGTGCAGGGCGGCCAGCCTGCGAGCTGCAGGGCGGGCATGAACAACACCCGCGCATGGGAGAAGAGGTGGTGCGAGACCTCACTCAGCTGCAGGAAAGTGTTGCCTTCGGAGCCTGAAGACGGCTTGCACAACGAGGCATGGGCCTCGCGGATCTTTCGCGGGCTGAAATACACGCAGTGACTGTCAGGCAGCCCGTCCTCAAGGTTGACGAAGCGCCTCGCGTGCTTGAGGAGGTCGATGACGGCGGCTCGCTGTCTCGTATCTCCCAAGAGCTGTCTCGGCAGGGAGTACTCGAGGTGCTGCTGGTGGTCGCCACGCATGTGGCGGGTGCGGTCATAGACGCTGACCGCCTGGAGACACGCGTTCTGCTGCGAGGGCTCGACGCCGAGGATACCCAGCGCGCGCTGGAGGAGCTCTCGATCCAGTGGCTCTCCGCGGGGCGCTGGAGCCGCCAGCTTCGGGCCGGAGAGGGCGTGCGTCGCGCAGAATTCACCCTCGGGAGTGTTCTCCACGTCGAGGACGAACTCTTTGGAGCGATCGGACCATCGCCTCGGCCAGATCTTGACCTGCAACGTGCCATTCGAGGCGAAGTCGATCGTGCCGAAGCTGTAGCCGTGGCTGTTGGGAACGCCGGGCGGGAGTGCCTCGTTGTGAGCCGCTCCGGCGGAGACCTGGATGATTCCCGCGCCTCTTCCCGTCCGTACGAGCATGGACTCTTGAAGATGGACGTGCCCTGCGAGGTGAACGTGTGCGTACCGGCGGACCCATTGAGATAGCTCGGCACCGTCGGACAGCCAGCCGGAGTTCAGGGGATGATGCGTGAGGAGCACCACCACCTCGTCTGGAGCGATGGGAGGGTCGAGCAACGTTTGGGTGATGGCTCCTTTTCCAAGCTGGAGCTTACCGAAGTCATCATCGCCAGTGCTGAGCAGCGCGGTGTTGAACCCTACCAAGCGGACCTTCAGCCCGTGTTCCGCTGTCAGCAGCTGGCGCCAGTGGAAGACCGAGCCGGGAGCCTGCTCCCGGAAAGCGGGGGCGAAGGCATGGCTGAAGCTCGCGTAGTGGGCGAACCGTTGGGCAAGCATGGCCCGGTCCAGTGGGGATTGGAGGACGTTGTCGAGGGACTCCATCCCCGAGCGAAGCTGTGTGACGAGCCGGCCGACGTTCCGGTCGGACGTGTCTATGCTGCGCTGGACATCATGGTTACCTGGAACGAGGTAGATATCTGTGGACTGGAGGCCGCATCGCCATGCGAGCCGGACGAGCCACTGCTCGGCCTTCTCATACTCGTCTGGTGAACGGACGCCGCCGCTGAAGGCAATGTCTCCTGTGACCAGAATGACCCGTGGCCGGGGACACCGGCCCTCCGTGAAAGTCTTCTCAACATCATAGAGGAGTTGAGACAGCACCAGCTGCTGATCCCACCCGTGCGCCACTCCGCCGTGGCCGAAGTGCAAATCGGAGATATGTAACCAAGAGAAGAGAGGGGACTCCATCTTAGCCAAGGTACCACGGTGCCTGAGGAACGCGGGACACAGGGGCCAAGGTCCGAGGCTCAGGGCAGGCGGAGGTCGAGCGTATGTTTCTTGCGCACCACGGCAGGAATGAAGTGATCGAGCACGTCGTGGGAGAGGCCGATGTAGAGCTGGGCCGGGTTGAGCAGCCTCAGCAGGGTGCGTGACCACTGGCGCTGCACGCCGGCATTACTGCCGCCCCGCATCGTTACGCGAAGGTCCTCCACCATGGGCATGACGTTCTGCTCGACATGCTGGCCATACAGATCGAGAAGGTCGGGCCTGTCGAGCTGGCAGACCCGGATGCTCCAGGCTCCGCGACGGCTCCCGTTGCGAGGCCTGGGAAGCCACTTTCCTGTCTTGGCGACGCCATGGGGCATCCAGACGAACTGAATGTGCTCAATGCCAGACTCCGCTGCCGGGTCGATGAGCAAGGGGCGCTCCTGGCCTGGAGGGAGTTGCCTCTGCTGCAGGACAGCGCTGCCCTCGGCGAGCGGGAACTTGCCGGATTTGGCAGGGTACTGGTTGCAGTTGCGGCACGAGAAGAGGAGGTTCTCCCAGGTCCAAGCCAGCCACCAATAGCCATGGTCCACATGAGAACCAGGGCGCCGGTCGGCTTGCGACTTGGGTCGGAAGTGCTCGACGTCGTTGCGCTTCGATTGCTCCCGGCTTTCGCAGTAGCAGCACTTGTAGTGCTGCGCGTTCCAGAGCGCGTCGTGGGCAACCTTGTATCTTCCTCCAATGTCATCCTGGGTGGGGGGGCGCGTCGCGGCGAGGGCCTGGACTCGGGGCAGTTCGCTTGCCCGAGCTGTCGTGAGCGCCGCGGGTTCCACTCCGCGATGGATGCGGATCATGACGGCTCTTCGCTCCCGTCCGTCTGCTCCGAAAGCTCCCGCACTCTCTGGACCGGTTCCCAGCCCGGGTCGACGCCCGCCTTCGCCAGACGTTCCTGGAGCCTGTACATCTCTGCATCCTCGGAATCGCTCCTGAGCGGGTCGGCGATGAGAAAGCTGTACCGTTGGAGGTCCGCGCCGAGGTTGGCCGGGTGCAGCCGGTCGATGCCGAAGAAGAGGCGATAGATTTCGCTCCCCGTGAGCAGCGCAGGAGTCTCCGGACTCTCCTGGGCAACCACGTTGCCTTCATCATCGGGGCGCAGGATGACGACCTCCTCTCGGGACAGCCCCGGGAGAACCATGGGTGAGTGGGTCGTCACGATGAACTGGAGCTTCGGAAAGACGCGCTTGAGCGTGGGGATGAGGCCGAGCTGCCACTTGGGATGGAGGTGCAGGTCGATCTCATCGATGAGCACCAGCCCTTCCATTTCAGCGAGGGCGACAGGGCCCCCAGCTTCCGAGAACACCTGGCCGATGATGTCCGCAATCCAGGCAATGGTGCTCTGGTAGCCCTGCGAGAGCCACGTCGCGGGGAGCTTCAAGCTTTCGGCACCAATCTTGAGTTCGAAGCGGTGCTTCTCGACGAGGTCGCTTGCTGACTTCACGCCACCACGCCCTCGGAGCTCGACATCGGTCGCGCGAGGGAGCAGTTGGCTCTCGATGAGAGCTGCTCGCAAGGTCCGTGCGAACTCACGAGGATCCTCGAGCAGATCTGCGAAACCCGTTCCGATGAGCCGTCCGCGATCGAAGAGGGGGTTCAATCGGCTCAGGATGGGATCCTCTGCCTTGTCGCTGGAGAGGGGGCGTGGCAGCAGGCGGGAGGTGCCGTAGCCAGCGACAAACCAGAGTGGCAGGTTGAGTGACCGGACATCCTCGATAGGATCGGAGCCTTCCTGTACACCGGAGGGGACATACCTGGAGTAGCCCTTGAGGATGTTGTGTCCGGGGGCAACGGTAAGGCTCGAGGTGATGATGGGCGGCGAAGGGGGACGTGTCCCGAGCCCTGGGTACTCTCGTATCCCGTGTAGCGCTTCGCTGAAGGTAAAATCTGCTCGAATGCTCAGCTCGGCATCGGTTCGCCTGCGGTCCGGCAGCGAGGGCACGTCCGCGAGCTGATTGGCCCGCACATAGCCGCTGGCCGCCATCGCAATTGCCTGCAGGATGCTGGTCTTGCACAGCCCGTTCTCACCGATGAGGACGGTCCACATTCGTGGCCGGCCTTGCTCGTCCCTCGGCGAGAGACGGAAGTCGCGCAGGAGCTTGAGGCCGGATATCTCGAGGTTGAGCAGGTACATGGCTTCCCGTGTCGGGCAACAGCACCCGAGTGCCCTGTGGACATCATAATCACGGGGGGCTTTCGGAAGGGCGGTGACATCAGGAGGAAACACCACGCCCAGTCCCTCTCCTAGAGGAAAGCATGGCGACCTGGACCTCCTCGCGGAGGGCGCAGTTGCGGCTGGGCATACCTGACGCGCGGATCAGCTACCGACGGAGTAGATCTGTTTGATCTCGTAGTCGTGGGAGTCGTGATTCTCGTCACGGCTGTGCGCGGACACGCTCCAGCGGTCACCCACCTTGCCGTAGGGTAGGAGAATCACCGGCCTGAGCTGGAAGGTCTCGGTGAAGCGGTGCCGGATGATCCGCTGGAAGTCGTCATGGCCCGTCAGCGGTCCCTCGAAGAAATAGACCATCTTGCTGTCGACCACCTTGCCCTGGAACCAGGACGTCACTTCAATCTCGGCGACCGCTCCGGGCTCCATCTTGCGGACGGTGCGGACCTTGGCTCGGGCTGCCCGCGCGTAGAAGTCCTTCGCGTGTTGGATGCTCTCGAAGAGCGAGGCGTGTCCCGTCGTCAGCCGCGCCCTGGCCTCTTCCTCGAAGAGGGCCGTGGCCTTCTGCAACACAATGATGAAGCCAGGAAGCGCATCAGGGACGGAGAGACTCAAGCTCCCACGCGACGAAGCGTTTTGATCCTTCCGCCGGCCCATGAGCTTACGAGTGAGGCTCGGTCTCCGGCTCCGGCTCCGGCGGAGGAGCCGCATCCCCCTCCGTGTCCGCGTCCGCCAGCAGCAACTCCCGCACCTTGCGCAGGCTCTCGCGCGTCCGGTCCACGAACGCGCTCTGCGAGCCGATGCGCTCGGCCGCCTCCAGCGTCCGCTCGTAGATGTTGATCGACTTGGTCAGCAGCACGCGGATCTTCTTGCGCAGCTCCTGCCGGTACACCTGCGCCTCCTCCGCGTTCAGCTCCGGCGGCGCCTGCGTGTGCACCATGTGATCGTACAAATTCTCGTACATCGCGCCGATCTGCGCCCCCGCCGCCGTCGCCCAGTACCCATTCCCGATCCGGATCGACCGCAGGTAGTGCCCCTGCGCCGACAAGAGCAGCTCGGCCTTGTAGTTCAGGTCCTCGGCCAGCTTGTCCGTGCCCTTGTTCGGGTCCAGCTTCACGTTCTCGTAGTGCAGCCGGTAGATCTCCCCGACGAAGAAGTGCGCCTGCGCCGGGAAGTAGTCCTCCACCTCGTCCTTGTCCGCCAGCGCCTCGTACTCATTCAACGCCTTGCGCAGCGTGGCCTCGGCCTGTTCGGAGCGCCCCCCCTCCAGCTCGCAGACGCCCTGCTGCACCCGCGCCTCCATGCGGCGGCCCACCGGAACGTCCTGCCGGTTCGCGATCGCCGACAGCACCTTCACCGCGTCCTCGTACCGCTCCAGGTGGTACTGCGTCTCCGCCACCCGGAAGGCCGCGTCCAGCGCGTCCCCGGTGCCCTTCTCCGCGTCCGCCAGCTCCGAGAAGCGGTGGTACGCCTCCTCCCACTCCTTGAGCCGCTGGTGCGAGAGCCCCGCGTTGTACAGCGCCTCGCGCCGGTGCGGGCTGTCCGGGTGGAAGTCCACCAGCCGCCCGAAGTACCGCGCCGCCTGCTTGAAGTCGTTCGCCGCGAACGCCGAGGTACCTCCCGCGAACAGCTCCTCGTCGTTCAGCTTCTCCAGCTCCAGATCCGCCGTCACCTCCACCGGATCGAACTGAATCTCCTGCCGCGGCCGCTTCGCGTCCTCGCGCACGGCCGTCCCCGTCGTGCGACAGCCCATCAGGCCAATCACACCCACCAATACCCACCTGTGCCATGTGCCCGACATGTGCGTCCTCTCGCTCATGCTCACCGTCCAGGCCCTTCCGAGCCGACGCCCTGTCAGGACAGCGCCGCCCGGCCTGGGGTTCCGTTGCCTTCGGGCTCCCAGCTTAATGCGCGCGGGCCGTTCTGGCTTCCCCGGCTGCCCTCCCGAGCGTGGAACAATCCACAGAAGGCGCCAGGCGGCCGGGCGGCCTTCAGCCGATCTGCTCGTCTCCCAGCAGGAAGCGGCCGGTGCGCCACAGCGCGGAGAGATCGTGCACGTCCAGGTCGAAGCGCGGCACCTGGATCAACGGCACGTCCGGGCAGGCGGCCGAGAGCTGGGCAATCGCGGCGGCATCCTGCGCGGCCAGGGCTTTGAGCTCCTCCAGCGTCTCGAGCACCTTGGCGCTGCGGCTGCTCGTCAACCGGGCCGCATCCTCCCAGAGCGACGGAGGCGGGGTGGGGTGCACGCGGTTCACCACCAGCGCCAGCACCTCCATCTGGTTCTGCTTCAGCAGGGTGCGGAAGTGCGTCACCTCGTCCAGCCGCTCCGGGTGGGGGCCCGTCACGAGCACGAAGCCCGTCTGCGGATCCCTCAGCAACTCACGCACGCCCTTGGCCCGCTCGCGGAATCCCTCGTTCATGGAGGAGATGGCCAGCATGAAGGCGGAGAGCTCCTGGAGCGTCTCCACTCCAGTGAACTTGGACAGGGCCTTCGTCGCGTAGCTGCTGCCGAGGTTGAACAGGGACAGGCCGATCTTCCCCGCCTTGAGCGCCGGGGTGAGCAGCCACTTCGCCGCCTCGTTGTCCAGGAAGTCCAGGATGCGGTTGGGCGCGTCCAGGAAGTCCAACGCGTGCGCGGTGGGCGGCGTGTCCAGGACGATGAGCTCGTAGGCGCTGCGGCGGCGCAAGTCCCAGAGCTTCTCCAGGGCGATGTACTCCTGGCTGCCGGCCAGCACCGTGGAGAGCGACTGGTAGAAGCGGTTGGAGAGGATGCGCTCGCGCTGGTCGGGCGCGGCGAACCGGGAGATGAGCTCGTCCCACGTCTGCTTCATGTCCAGCATCATCGCGTGCATGGAGGCCTTGGGCTTCACGCCCAGCCCCTCCAGCACCTGCGAGGACACCTGCGTCTCCGCGTTGCCCAGCGCCGACAGCCCCAGCGAGTTGGCCAGCCGCTTCGCCGGATCAATCGTGCACACCAGGCTGGAGCGGCCCTCCACCGCCGCACGCAGCGCCAGCGTGGCGGCCACCGTGGTCTTCCCCACGCCGCCCGAGCCCACGCACACCAGCACGCGCTTCTTCGCCAGCGCGGTTCCGAGGGAGGTGGTGCTCATTTCGCTCCCGTCACCAACGGCTCGAGGTATTCCATCACCTGCTCGATGGCCTTGCGCCCGAAGGTGGGCGTGAAGATGCGCGGCACCGTGTACACGGGCGCGCCCAGGTTGCGCTCCAGCTTCGTCTCCGCGAGCACCGCCAGCGACACGCGGTCATGGTGCGACCTGGCCACCCGGAGCAGCTCGGGGTGTCCGGCGAGCGCCTCCAGGTCCCCCTCGGAGAAGCGCTCGGTGAAGGCGCCGTTGAGCACGGCGGCGTGCGTGCGGATGCGCACCATGTCCCGCAGCGCCGCGTGCAGCTCCAGCGCCTCGTTCACCGGCAGCTCCTCGGGCATGGCCACCAGCACCGCCGCCGTCACCTGCGGATCCACCAGCAAGTCCCTCATCTTCAGCGCATCCCGCGCCATGGGGCCGGGTGGCACCGTGCGCAGCAGCACCTGCGGCACGTTGAGGAAGGTGATGGCGTGCCCGGTGGCCGGCGCGTCCAGGACGATCGTGTCGTAGCGGAACCGGCCGTCCGGCAGCGTCTCCTGCAGGTGGTAGAGGATCTTCCCCAGCATCACCAGCTCCGCTAGCGAGGGGATGAAGCGCAGGAAGTAGCGCACCAGGCGGTTCTCGAAGACGGTTTTGTAGAGCGTCTCGAAGCGCAGCACCATGAGCGCGTACTCGCGCATGGCCTCCTGGGGGCGCACGTCCACCGCCCAGAGGTTCTCCTCGATGAGCTTCACCTCGGGCCCCACCGGAGGGTGCTCGAGGAAGCGGGTGATGCGCTCCTGGGTGTTCACCTCACATACCAGGGTGCGGCGGCCGGCACGGGCCGAGCGCAGGGCCAGCGCGGCGGAGACGGTGCTCTTGCCCACGCCACCTTTGCCAGAGACGATCCAGAGGCGCTTGTCGAGCAGGCCGGGCATACGGAAGCGGCGAACCGTAAGGACGGCTCCGCCCTCTGTCAACGGGAGTTGACACGTCGCGTTGGCAGCCCCCACAGTGCGCCGTCCTCTTCCCGACGCGCCGGGGGCCCGGACAGCCCCCCTTCAAGGACCCAAGACCATGCTCAGAGACAATCCGGTGATGAAGAAGCTGGTGGAGACGGGCGAGGAGCGCATTGGCAAGATCGCCCAGCAGCTGCTGTCCAACGAGAAGTTCGTCGCCATGGTGCAGGGGCTGGTGTCCCGCTCGCTGGCGGCCAAGGGCACGCTGGACACGGCGCTGCGCACGGCGCTGTCGGCCATGAACCTGCCCTCCACCGCGGACCTGGAGACGCTGCGCGCCAAGGTGGATGACCTGGAGAAGCTGCTCGCCTCCGTGGAGAGCAAGGTGGACGCGCTGGCCAGCAGCAAGAAGCAGTAGCCCTCCCAGGCCCCAGGAGCTGCCATGCGGCGCATCGCCTTCATCAACGAGAAGGGTGGCACCGGCAAGACGACGCTCGCGGTGAACACCGCCGCGTGGCTCGCCCGGGAGCAGAAGCTCCGCGTCCTCCTGGTGGACCTGGACACCCAGGGCCACGCGGGCAAGTCCCTGGGCGTGGATGTCCGCACCCTGCCGCGCAACGTCTTCCACCTGCTCACCGAGGACGGGGTGCGCCTGGAAGAGGTGGTGCAGCCCTGCGCCGTGGAGGGGCTGAGCGTGTTGCCCTCCTATAAGGAGATGAGCGACTTCCCGGTGGCCGTGGCGCAGGACCCGCGCCGCGCGCACCGGCTGGCGGACCGCCTCGCCGCCGCCGAGGCCGCTGGCTACCAGGCCCTGGTGTTCGACGCGCCGCCCTCCATGGGGCTCACCACGCGCAACATCCTCGTGGCCGCCACGGAGGTGGTGGTGCCCGTGGCGCTCACGTACCTGGCGCTGGATGGGTGCGCGGAGATGGTGGAGACGGTGAAGAAGGTCGGCGAGGCCGAGGGCCGGCCGGACCTGCGCGTCACCAAGGTGGTGCCCACGCTCTACCGGAAGACGGCCCTGGCGGACGCCATCCTCGAGCGCCTCAAGGCTTACTTCCCGGACTCGCTGGCCGCCATGCCGCTGGGCTTCAACGTGAAGATCGACGAGGCCCAGAGCCACGGGAAGACCATCTGGGAGTACGCCCCGCGCAGCCGCGGCGCGGAGATGCTCGCGGCCATCGCGCAGGAAATCCACGACGCGCCCAGCCCCAGGAAGGGGAGGGCGCCTCGGGTGGCGTGAGCCGTCAGCCTTCGCCGGCGGCTAGGACTTCTTCTGCTGCTCGATGGCGTCGAGCTTCTTCTCGAGCTCCTCGAGCCGCTGCGTCAGCGTGGCCATGTCGCGGCCGAGCGCCGGTAGGTTGCCCGTGAGACCCTCCACCACTTGCTTCACGCGCTCGTCGATCTTCCGTTGAAATTCCTCGAAGGCGCGCTGGCTGGCCTTGATGAGCTCGGCGGGGTTGAGGCTCGGGCTCGCGGAGGGCTCCGTCGGCTCGGCGGGCGGCGGGCCTGCCTGCTCCTCGGACGGTGGGGCGCCCTCCTTGCCCTCTTCGCGCTTGTCGTCCCGGCGCAGCAGCTTGTCCAGGCGGGACTCGGCCTCCTCGCGAATGGAGGCCACACGCGGAGTCACCTCCTTCTGGATGAAGCCGGTGATGGACTCGCCCGGGTGGCGGATGATCTCCCGCAGCACCGCCAGCGGCATCTGGTTCTTCTTCTTCTCCTCCTCGAAGATGATCTGGGCGAGCGTCACGGAGGTGAGATCCTCCTTGGTCCGATTGTCGACAATCCGGACCTCGACGCCCTCTTTGATCATCGCGGCGATCTCATCGAGAGTGACGTACCGGCTCTCCACGGTGTCGTAGAGCTTCCGGTTGGTGTAGCGCTTGATGACCTTCGGCTCCTTGGTGCTGCTTGGAGCGCTTGCCTGCTCTGCTTCGCTCATGATCGGTACTTCCTCCGCCCACGTCCGGGGAGCCTTCCGCGTGAAGCCAGGAAACTCCGACCCTGTAGCAAAGGGGGGATGGGGGAGCAAGCTGGGTCGGTTGCTTGCTCGCGATAGACGGGCCGGGCGCCTATACTGCCGGACCTGACCGAATGATCGTCAAGTGCGAGCAGTGCCAGACGCGATTCAAGATCCCCGATGAGAAGGTGACGGACAAGGGGGTCAAGGTTCGCTGCACCAAATGTGGCCATACCTTCCGCGTGACGCGGGAGTCGGCGGTGTCTGCCCAGAGCGGACCCGGAACGCTGCCCCCTGTGCCCGCTCCCGGGCCGGTGGACGGCGGATTCGATCCCTTCGAGCGCTTTGGGACAGCTCCCGAGCCGCCCAAGGGAACCCACATCACCAAGCCGAGCTTCTTCGCCGAGGGCGTGGAGGCCAGCCGCGCGGCGCCTTCCCCAGGGCTGCCGCCGTCCCCGTGGAACTCTCCGGACACCGGCCTGCAGTCCGAGGTGTATGAGGAGACCACCCGGGTCATCCCCGTGCAGGTGCCCGTGGAGGCGCGGCCCCCCGTGCCCTCCCTGCCGCCCATGCCGTTCGACCTTCCTCCCGCCACGCCCGCGGCGGGACAGGGTCCGGCGGGACCCGGGGCCGTGTCGTTCCGGCCGAATGCGTCTCCCTCGCGGACGGGCATCCCGAGCGTGGCGCCCTCCGTGTCCCCGGTGGGCGCCAGGAGCCAGCCCACGCCCCCGCCGGTGAAGCCCGGCACGGGATTGCAGAAGCCACCCGGGCCGAAGACGCAGCCGCCCATCCCCGCGCCCGCGGCTCCCGCGGCCAGTGCGCGCCCCACGACGAAGCCCGGGGTACTGGCTCCGGCTCCGGCTCCCGCTCCGGCCGTGCCTGGGGCGGCGGACCTGTTCACCGAGTTCTTCGCCAACTCCCCGGGCGGGTCCCAGGCTCCGCTGGCGGATTTTCCTCCGCCGGGCCTGCCGCCTGTCAGCGCCCCGCCGCCTCCGGCTCCCGCGCCGGCTCGATCCGTGGCGCCCACGCCCTCGTTCAAGCCGCCGGATGACGATCCGTTCGGCCCGATGAGCGGGGACCTGGGTGGGCCCGCGCAGGAGCCCGCTCCCGCGCCCGAGTTCGATCCCATGGCCATGTTCGCGGATGCGCCGCCTGCGGCTCCGCCCGTGGCTCCTCCGGTGAGCCGGCCGACTCCGATGCCGGTGGCGACGCCTGCTCCGGTGGGACGGCCGCTGGCTGCGCCTCCCGCGGGAGCTCCGCCAGTAATGGGGCGGCCTCAGGCTGCCTCGCCCGCGGCGGGCCGTCTGCCTCCCTCTCCCGCGGCTCGGCTGGCGCCCTCTCCGATGTTTCCGCCCGCGGCTCCGGCTCCGGCTCCAGCGCCCGCGGCGATTCCGGACGATCCGTTCGGGCCTTCGAATGCCGATCTGAGCGAGCCCTCGCCCGAGTTCGGCTTCGGGGCCGAGCCCGAGCCCGCGCCCATGGCGGCACCCGCGCCCATGGCGGCGCCCTCGCCCTTGTCCGTCCCGGATGATCCGTTCGGCGCACCGGGCGTGGACTTGAGCGGTGGTGGCTATGAGCACGCCGCATCCGCGCCTTCTCCGTTCGCCGCTCCGGCTCCGATGTCGGCCGCCGATGAGTTCGGCCCCTCCTTCGGGTCTCCGGATTCTCAGCTGCAGGCGGCGCCGGCACCCGCTCCGGTTCCCGCCTTCACGCCTCCCGGTCCCATGGACTTCGGGATGGTGGGCGATGACCAGATGGGGGGAGGCCCCGATCCGTTCGCGCCTCCCTCGCCAGCGGGCGGCGAGCCGGATCCGTTCGCGCCTCCCGCGTCCGGGCCGGGCATGCCGGATCCGTTCGCGGCGCAGGCGGATGCCGCGGGCATGTCGGATCCGTTCGCGGCGCAGGCGGATGCTGCGGGCATGTCGGATCCGTTCGCGGCGCAGGCGAATGCCGCGGGCATGTCGGATCCGTTCGCGGCACAGGCGCAGGCCGGGGGGATTCCGGATCCGTTCGCGGCGGCGGAGCATTCCTTCTCGCCCACGACGACGGGACGGCAGATGATCGGCTCGGGGAGCCCGTCCGAGGGCTTCCTCACCCAGACGGACACGAGCCATCAAACCATCGGCCAGACCGACACGGGCCGGCAGATGCTCGACATTCCCCAGCACGGGGGTGCGCAGGAGATGCCCGGCGCGGGGTTCGGTGAGCCGGGGACGCGCGAGCTGATCGATCTACCGTCGCAGCCGGCGTCGGCTCCAGCGGAGGCGAGACCTGTGCCGACCCTGGCGTCTCCGGCCATTGCCCGCCCCGCGGGCCGTCCGGCGGACATGGGCATCCCCGAGCGGCGCAAGCCCACCGCCGCGCAGCAGGTGACGGGCCAGGTGGCCTACCTCACCATCGCGGCGGGGTTGCTGCTGGCGCTCACCGCGGTGGGTGGCGTGTACATGAAGGAGGGCAAGGTGGACGCGGCGGCCCTGTCGCCCGGGCACCTGATGGAGCTGCTGTCGCCCAGCGACTTCCTCGCGCACAACGTCACCAACGGGCTCTATGACACGCGCGGGGGCGGTTCGGTCTTCTACGTCCGGGGCGAGGTGGAGAACCGCGGCTCCAAGCCCGTGCGCATCAAGGTCCTGGCGGCGCTCTACGACGGGGACCAGCGGGTGAAGTCCACGGAGGGGCTGGCGGGGCAGATGCCTTCGCCGGAGGAACTGCACTCCGTCAACAACGCGGAGACGGCGGCGGCCCTGCGTGGCAAGTTGGATGGGGGCGCCGCGGTGGTGGCTCCTGGGAGCAAGGCGCCCTTCATCGTCATGTTCCACGAGTACCCGCAGGATCTCAGCGCGTTCCGGCTCAAGGTGTCGATGGAGCCGGCTCCCGAGGAGGGGAGCAAGCCGTAGGGAGGCTGGCGATGCCGACCCAGGAACAGGCTCGAAATCTCGCGCTGCGGCTGCATGGGCTGAGCGGCAGCAGCGAGATCCTCCGCAAGGCGGCGGCGCGAGAGATCGCCCGGTACGATCCGCTCGACGCCAACGAGCTGATCAGCCACCTCATCTCCCTGGCCCGCTCGGGCTGGGAGCCTGCCACGCACGTGCTGTCGGCCTTCGTGGCGGCGCTGGCCATGGAGGCGGAGCAGATCCCCTACGCGGATGAGCTGCGGCGGTTGGCGCAGGTGCAGGTGCTGCCCACGGTGGCGGACCTGTTCGCCGAGGGCCCCGCGCGCCAGGAGCTGGATCCGGGCGCGGCGGCCAAGGCGGACGCGAAGGCCTTTACCCAGTCGCTGGGGCACATGAAGCAGCAGGCGCGACTGACGAAGGATCCGGATGTGCTGGCCCGGCTGGCCATCGTGAGCGACCCCTCGGTGGTGCGCAACGCGCTGCTCAACCCGCGCCTCACCGAGCCGCTCGTGGTGCGCATGGCCGCGCGCCGGCCGGCCCGCCCCGAGCCGCTGGTGGAGATCTGGAAGTCCTCGCGCTGGTCGGCGCGCCACCTGGTGCGGCGCGCGCTCGTGTTCAACCCGTACCTGCCGCCCGAGGTGGGGGCGAAGATCGTCCCCCTGCTGAACAGCACGGACTTGGAGGAACTGGCGGCGGACTCCTCGGTGCACCCCTCGCTGCGAGAGCAGGCCGCGCGCCTGCTCCAACAGGGGCCCCTGAGAGGGTAGGGCTCACTGGCAGCTCTGCGTCTCCAGCTTCACGCGGACCGTCTCCGTCTGCAGCGGAGCGAGCAGGCCCGGAGGGCACTTCCAGTACGGGCCATTCTGCACGCAGGAGAGGGCGCACGGCCCCACCGGCATGATGCCGCACAGCGGCGCGTCGTCGCAGATGCGCTTCTCGAGGAGCAGGGGCAGGCCCAGCAGGCCACAGGACTGGGGCAGCAGGGACTCCCAGCAGACGTACAGGTTGAACGCGGGCAGGATTCCGAGCAGGGGCGTGGGGGAGGAGAACAGGTCGCCGAAGACGGTGGACTCCAGGATGGGGTACTGGGGGCCGAAGGTGGCGTTCTGGCTGATGGCGGAGTGGGGCCCCTCGAGGAGGATGGGGACCTCGGTTCCGTAGTAGTTGAGCCGCTGGACCATGCACCCCGTCACGTACCGGCGGCCCGAGGTGTCCAGCACTGCGCCGCGCCACGAGGGCGCCAGCCCCCACCAACCCGAGTAGCTCTCGCCCGTCACCGGATCCGTGACGGATTGGTCCGGCGTGAGGGCGCACTCGACGGCGGAGCGCAGGACGTGCCGACAGGACGTGTCGACCTGGCTCAGGGGGATGTTTGGCAGCAGCCCCGAACCCTGATCGAGCGCGGCGCTCCCCAGCGTCCTGAGTGCCTGCTGGGTGCCATGCGCCCAGAAGCATGAGGGCAGGGTGCCGTTCATGCCGGTGGGCGGTGGGCGTTCGCTGATCTTGGCCTGTCCGATGGTGGAGAGATGAGGCTCCTGCTCAAGGGCCTCCTCGGCGCTTCCACATCCGGCGAGGCCGATGATGATGGCTGTGAGGAACAAAAGACGAGCGAGCTGCGGCTGCATGGGAGTCTCCAGGAGAGTTTGGGTTGGGAAAAGGCAGGTGGCACGGGGCATGGGCTCATCGGACAGGTGTGCGGGCATCGCTCGAGATGCGCTGACACTCCCTTGCGAGGAGCGGGCTGAGAGGGATCGCGTCCTTGCAGGTCGCCTTGGCGCGCTGGCCGTTGATCTCGCCCATCTTCCGCAGCCCTGCGAGTGCCTTCTCCAGAGCCGTGGCCGGATTGCGCCCCTGCCGCCGCTCGTTCTCCACTTCCAGGAGGCGGCCTCGGAGCAACTCGTCGAGCAGCCAGGCATCCGTTGGAGGATCTCCGCCGATGGCGCGGATGATGTCGAAGGCCTTCTCCAACGGTTGGCGTGCATCTCGGCCGAGCGAGAATTCATGGTGGGCCCGGAGTCGCTGCTCGCGCGCCTTCCACAAGGCGACGACCCACGGGCTGGAGCCGATCCGTTCGAACCGGGCCACGGCTTGGGAGAGCGCCGCGAGGGCTTCTGGCGCCTCTTGTCTCCGTGCGCTCGCTGTCTCGAGTCGCAGCGTCGCCGCGTCCAACAGGCCGCCCACGGGTAGTGCGAAGCTGGGGTCGAGCGCCAGAGCCTGTTCGTACTGGTCGACCGCCATCTCTAGCAGGGCGGTGGGTTCTCGCCCCTGCTCGACGGCCTTCTTGGCCTCCTCAAGGTACGCTTCCCCCAACTCGTTGTGAGCCCAGGTGAATCCTGGCTCCAGCGAGAGGACTTGCTGGTACGCGGTGATGGACGGTTCCAGGGAGGCTTCGCGGCCCAGCTCATCCAGGATGCGGGCCTGATGATAGAGGGCCTGGGCCACTGCGTAGCGGGCCATGACATCCTGGGGGCTTGCTCGCAACCCCATCTGCGCGCTCTTGAGCGCTTCGTCCACCATGGTGATGGTGGCCTCCGAGACGTTGCTTCCCAGCGTGAACACCCGCGCCAGGATCACGGTGGCTCGTTGCACCAGAGCCTCGCTCTGCTTCGAACTCGCGTGCACCGCGCGGTCGCAGGCAGCCTCCGCCATCTCAAAAGAGGGGCCAGGGGGCAGGCCCTGCGAGTAGTCCCCCCACCCCATCTTCTCCCAGAGCGTGCACTCCGCCAGGTGGATGGCCGGGTCGCTGCGGCCCATCTCCGCCGCGGCCCGGTAGGCCTGCGCGGCGCGGTCGAAGTAGCCCTTCATCTTCTCGTAGTCGAACGCCGCGTCGTGCCGGTACTTGCTGCCCTCGGCGTACAGCGCGTCCCCCTCGAGCTTCTTCGGCTCATACATCCACGGCGCCTTGTCGAACGCCTCGCGGGCCTTCGCGATCGCCTCCTCGTGGTTGCCCTCGTACAGGGCAATCAGCCCCTCCACGTACTCAGGCACCTCGAGCCGGGCGTCCATGGCCGAGCGCAGGTGGCGCAATGCAGGGTCGCGGAGCTCCTGTTCCAGGAGTGCAACCTTCTTCTGCCGCTCCTCGGCGTTGGTGATGCGCCGGGTATCCTCCAGGGCGCGCCGGAACAGCTCTCCCAGCGCCCGCCCGAGCGCATATTCGAGGCTCGCCGAGGAGTACCCGGCCGCGAGTGCCTTCTCCAGGTGCTCCCGAGCCAGCGCGGGCTCACCGAGCGCGAACTCTCCCAGTCCGAGCGCGTAGTGGCCGGGCCCAGCTCCGGCCTCACCCGTCGCGCGCATGTCCCGGGCGATCTCCTGGAGCCGGGTGCGCACGACGTTGCGCTCCCGCTCCACGTCATGGAGCGGCAGCCCGTACGCTCCACGCAGGAACAGCTCCATCTCCTTCACCGTCTCCCCCAACTCCCGGGCGAGCCGTGCCTGCTCCGCCGCGTGCCGCTGGGCGCCCACCCAGATGGCGCCAGCCCCGAGCACTCCGAGCATGAGCACGCCCAGGCTCACCGTGAGCAGCTTGTGCCGGAGGGCCTGCTTCCACAGGCGGTGGCTCCAGGAGGCCCGCCTCGCCTGGATGGGCACCCCGTCGAGGATCCGCTGGAGCTCCTCCGCGAGGGCCCGCGCCGAGTCGTAGCGACGTGCCGGCTCTCGCTCCAGGCACTTCATCACCACGGTCTCGAGATCCTTGTGGACGCCCGGCTTCACCTGGCCCAGCAGGGGAGGATCCTCCGTCGCCGAGATCAACAGCAGCTTCCACGGATGCTCGGAGACAAAGGGAGGCCGGCCGGCGATCACGTCGTACAGCGTGGCGCCCAGCGAGTACACGTCCGAGCGGCGATCCAACTGGTGCACATCCCCGTTGGCCTGCTCGGGAGACATATAGGCCGGAGTGCCCAGCACCTCGCCCGTCTGGGTCAGCCCCTGCTCCGAGACTTCTCGCGCCAGCCCGAAGTCCACGACATACGGCTTCCACGAGCCGTCCTCGGGGTGCTCGACGAGGATGTTCCCGGGCTTGAGGTCCCGGTGGATCAGCCCCTGCCGGTGTGCCTCATGCACCGCGAGGGAGACTTCCTGGAGCAGCTTCACTTGCTGCTCGATCGTCAGACGCGAGTGCACGCGCGACAGGGGCTCACCGTCGATGTACTGCATGACGATGTACGGCTCGCCCTCCGCGAGCCCGGCCTCATACACGCCGCACACATGGTCGTGCCGGATGCGCGCCTGGGAGCGCGCCTCGGCGATGAACCGGCGGTAGACGGATGGGTCAGCGCTCTTGAGGAGCTTCAGCGCGATGGGGCGGCCGAGCTGTGCATCCTCGCCCCGGTAGACAGTCCCCATCGCCCCTTCGCCAGCGAATTGGAGGTGCTCGAACCGTGTGGCGAGCGTCGCGGGGATGCGCCTGCGAGCCGGAGGCGGCTCCCCCCCTTCCTTGACGAGGGTCGCTTCGAGTTCGGGATTTCGGGGGATGTCCACGCCCACTATCTAGGCATGGACTCAGAGTGAAACTATAGATGGAGTGTTGAATAGACAGTGAGCCTGTAATCCTGCTAAGCTCGGAAAAAGTGCCTGTCTTTACGGCTGCGAGCCCAGCCGCTCGAGCATCCGCACCAGCTCTGGCACTGAATCCACGGACAACTTCTCCATGACGCGGCTGCGCTGCAGGCGCACCGTCTGCTCGGCGGTGCCCAGCTCGGCGGCGATCTGCTTGTTGAGCAGCCCCTGCGCCACCCGCTGGCAGACCTCCCACTCACGGGGAGTGAGAGAGGAGAAGCGGGCCCGGAGCGCTTCGTGCTCCAACTCGGAGGCCGTCGCCGCCTGATCGTGGGCCAGCGCGCGTTTCACGGCCTCGAGCAGCTCGTCGGTGCTGACGGGCTTGGGCAGGAAGTCCACGGCACCGGACTTCATGGCCTTCACGGCCGCGGGGACATCGCCCTGGCCGCTGATGAAGACGACGGGGTGCTTCCACCCGCTGCGCCGCAGCTCCTCCTGGAGCTCCAGCCCGCTCAGCTCGGGCATGCGCAGGTCCATCACCACGCACCCGGGGCGCCGTCCGGGCTTCTGCTCCAGCATCTGCCGCGGGTGTTCGAAGCTCTCGACGGCGTAGCCTTCCAGCTTGAACATGCGCGAGAGGCTGCGCAGGACCGAGGGATCGTCATCCACGACGAACACGGTGGGACGTTCTGGGTTGGAGAGACCGTGCACCGCGCGCCCCCATCTGCGACCAGTCCTTACATGCTAGCACGTTGCTCCTGGGCGAGCGCGAGGGTGCAGCGGAAGAGCGCTCCCCGGCCCGGTCGGCGCTCGCCCTGGAGGCGGCCCTGGTGCATCTCGAGGATGGAGCGGCTGATGGACAGGCCCATGCCCAGGCCTTGGGGCTTGGTGGTGAAGAAGGGCTCGAAGATGCGCGAGAGCGCCTCGTCATCCAGCCCCACGCCGGTGTCCTCGACGGTGAGCTCCACCCGGTCCGCGACGGGGCGGGTGGAGACCCAGACATGGCGCTCTCCGGGAGCGCACGCACCCACCGCGTCCAGCGCGTTGACGATCAGGTTGAGCACCACCTGCTGGAGCTGCACGCCGTCTCCCATGACGGGCAGGGGCGAGGTGGAGAGCTGGAGGAGGAGGAAGACGCCGCGCAGCTGAACGTCATTGCTGATCAGCCGTATCACCTGGCGCACCAACTCGTTGAAGTCATGGCGCTCGAAGGTCACCTCGCCTTTCTTCAGCAGGGCCCGCATGTGGCGGATGATCTCTCCGGCCCGCTTGTTGTCGGAGACGATGTCCTGGAGCATCTCGCGCAGCAGGGGGATGTCCATGGGAGTCCGGTCGAGCAGGCGCTGAGCCATCTCGGCGTTGGTGAGGATGGCGGCCAGGGGTTGGTTCAGCTCGTGGGCGATGGAGGTGCCCAGCTCGCCCACGGCGGAGACACGTTCCATGTGGGCGCGCTCGTCCCGGGCGCGGCGGGCCTCGAGCTCGGCGTGGCGGCGGGAGGTGGCGTCCACCAGGGAGACGACGGCGCCGCCCTCGGGCAGCCGCAGCCGCCGGGCGCGCAGCTCCAGCCAGGTGTCCGCCGTGAAGCCGCGGAGCTCCACCAGGACTTCGTCGGTTCCCCCCGAGAGCACCTCCTGGAGCCTCGCGGCCACGGTGCCTGCCTCCGGGTTGCCTGTGCGCGCTGCCTCATGGAACGTGTTCAGGAAGGAGGCCCCGGACGCGAAGAGCGTGTCGGCGGGCCGCTCTCCCAGGCCTTCGAACTGAGCGGAGGCGGGCGTCGCCCGCAGCACGGTTCCATGTTTGTCGAGAATGGCCACGGAGCCTGGGAGTGAATCCAGCACGGCCAGGTTCAGCACCTGGGCGCCCATGCGGCGGCGGCGCTCCAGCAGCAGCACGACGATGAGCACCGCCTGAAGCAGGCCGGCCGCGAGGGCACCGCTCACCTGCCAGCGATAGCGTTCCCAGAGACTGGGCTCTCGAAACCGCACCACGCTGTTCGGGGGCAGCCGGCTGTCGGGAACGTGCCAGCGCTTCAGCTCCCGGTCGTCGAAGGCGATGAGGTTGGCGTCCAGGGGACCTGGGGGAAGGCTCGAGGCCAGCTCGCCTTGGAGCAGCCGCAGCGTCCGCCGCGCCACGTCCTGGCCCGCCCGCTCGTAGTCCAGCAGCACGCCTCCGACGATGCCCTCACCCAGCATCGTCTTGTGGACGCTGAAGAGGGGAGGGCTGCCGCGGGCGTGCAGGAGGCGCAGCACGTCGCGGGAGATGAGGCTCTGGCCCTTGGCGTCCTGCATGAAGCCCACCAGGAGGACGACGGTGTCCTCGGGGAGTGTGCGGACGCGCTCTTGGAGTTCCTCCAGGGTGAGCCGGTTGAGGGGGATGATGTCGAGGCCCGGGGCGCCGGAGCGGACTTCCTGCTCGACATAGGACCAGGCCTCCAGCTCCCGCTGGCTCGAGCCGAGCACGAGGGCCACATGGTGCGTGTCTGGGAAGAGCTGCAGGGCCACCCGCGTGGCGCCGGGGATGTCGAGATCCGCCCAGTTGGCTCGGAGATAGGGCCCCTGGGTCATGGCATTGGCCAGGAAGTCATCGTTCAGGAGGGAGATGAGCGGCACCTGGGGCCACAACTCCTGCTGGAGCTTGAGCGCGAAAGAGGAGGCATCCGCGAAGGTGACGATGGCGTCGGGCCGCTGCTCCCGGTGCTTGGCGACATAGAAGTCGCGCAGCGTCCGCTCGTACTCGGGGCTGTCGAACCAGGCCAGGTCGAGATACTCGACATTGACGGTGACGGGCCCTGGCTGCTCGCTCTGAAGGGTCTGCCGGAAGCTGTTGGTGAAGTGGGCGATGGCCGGAACGGTGGCGTCCTCGGGCACGAAGAGGAGCACCGTCTTCGCCTGGGGAGGCGCGGCGGGTGAAGGGGTTGCCAGCAGTAAGAGCAGGAGACTCAGGGCGCGCATTTCGAAAGTCCAATGAGCAGACACACTCTCTCTCGGCTGTCAATTCAACAAAGATCCCAATGCTCGGGGTCGAGTCGCTGGCCTAGATCCAATCCTGCTCGCTGGGGGCAATTCCCTGGCATCCAGGGCCCATGAACCTGGGCAGCGCGAGTCAACGGTGTTCTCGATTCTTGAGCAACTGAAAGGGAGTGTCAGATGTATTCGATGGGTGGTCTGATTCCGCCGATTGGTTTGGAAATCCCGATGAGCATGTATGCCGTCAACGTTCCGCTTCAAGTGAACGTCCTCGGGCTCGTGACGCTGGACTTCAAGGGGGGAATCAAGGTTCGGGTCGAGGCCAACCTTGGGGCCGGACTCGGTGGCGTCAAGCTGAAGGTCATTGGCTTCGAGGTGTCGGCGGACAGCCCGGTGCTTGGCAAGGTCACCCTGAGCCAGGCGGATGTTGATACGACACCGCTCAGCTTGTTGGAGCTCGTCGGGAATCTCCCGCCGAAGTTCCGGCAGACGCTGTTCCTTGATTTCGTGACAACGATTGAGAAGCCGCCCGGTGGTGGACCGCCCCTGCAGTTGTCGCAGAAGAAGACGGCCAGGCTGGTCAACGACAACCTGACGGTGTTTCCGCCGCAGGGCTCTGTCTACCAGCTCCAGGAGCCTGTGGAGCTCGCTCCTATCGGCGCGCCGACCCAGGTCGTCGCCCAGCTTCTCCAGTTCCCTGTGACGGTGTCGCACAACCCGTAGCGAGCAGACACGGGCGCCCTGCATTGATGCACGGTCCGGGGGGCTACAGGGGGCTGGCTGGAAGGCTCGCGGGAGCCCGCCCTCAGCTCTTCTTGGAGTCCGTGTACTCGGCGTCCGTGTTGCCGCGCCGAGCGGGGGGCAGGGGCTTCACGTCCACGAAGTCCTCGCCCTTGGAGGCCTTCTTGAACGAGTAGACGAACTTGCCCACGGCGTTGCCCAGCTGGCCCATCCTGGAGGCGGAGAACACCACCACCAGGACGAACCCGAGGACGATGATCTCTCCAAGGCCCAGCCCGAACATGGGCCTCACAGTGCAGCAAACCCCTGGGAGAGGCAAGCCACCTGTCCGTGGAGGACGGAACGGTGCACTTCTGCCTCCCGGGGAGCCGGTTCTGTCGCAGACTGCCGCCATGCTCCTGCTCGCCCACCGAGGCGCCAGCGCCGACGCCCCCGAGAACACCCTGGATGCCTTCGCCGAGGCCGTGCGCCAAGGCGCCGACGGCGTGGAATTGGACGCCATGGTGTGCGGCTCCGGAGAGGTGGTGGTGTGCCACGACGAGAAGCTGGACCGGCTCGCGGGGCTGCCCTGGGATGTCCGCACCACCGCCTGGTGGAAGCTCCAGCGGGCGGACGTAGGCACGCCCCTGGGCTTTCGTCCCGCGCGCATCCCCCTGCTCGAGGAGGTGGTGGAGGCGCTCCCCTCGCACTTCCTCATCAACATCGAGCTGAAGTGTGACCACTTTGACGACAAAGGGCTGGCGAAGAAGGTGGCGGAGCTCGTCACGCGGCGCGGGCTGGCCGAGCGGGTGGTGATCTCCAGCTTCAACCCCATGTGCCTGTTCCGGCTGGCGGCGGCTGCGCCCACCCTGCGCCGTGGCTTCCTGATCGATCCAGACAAGCCGTGGGGGCCTCAGGCCTACGTGCTGAGCCCGCTGGTGTCCTCGCATTCGGTGCACCCGTTCCACGAGGCCTGCACCCCGGAGCGGGTGGCGGAGTGGACGGCGGCGGGGCTGCGCGTGGCGGTGTGGACGGTGGATGCCCCCGAGCGCGCCCGGCAACTGGAGGAGCTGGGGATCTCCTACCTCATCACCAACCGGCCCGGAGCGCTGCGCAAGGCCCTGAGCCAGGCGGCCTGAGTCCCTACGAGCACGGAGGAGGTCCCCTCCGGGCGCAGTTCGAGCCAACCTGTCTGACAAGCAGACAAGTTCGCAAACTCCGCGCCGCCAGGGGGGCTGCTTCGGGTGGCCTCGGGACTAGAAGTCCAGGCCGAGCGAGGTGCTGAAGGTGACGACCGTGGGCAGGGCCCGGGTCTCGGTGGTCGAGGCCTCGTTATCCGGACGTGGGTCTAGCCTCACGCTGCCCAGGCGCGAGAAGGAGATCTCTGCGCCCAACTGCAGCACGCCGCCGATGAAGCGCGCGCCGCCGTAGATGCGCTGGGTCATGTTGTCCGAGAGCTTCACGCGCTTGTAGACGTCCGTGTCCTGGAGCGCCCCGAGTGAGTCCCCATCCAGCGAGTCGTTGTAGGGACGGTTCGGATTGAAGTCGAGCGTGTCCGTGTCGGCGCCCACCCAATTGAAGTCCAGGCCACCATACGGGGTGAGGGTGATCATTCCGCCCAGGGGGAACTGCTTGCCGATGCCCAGGTCCAGGCCGGCCGAGGTGAGGCCGAAGTCGCGCACGCCCATGAGGCGGGTGACGTGGAGCCGTGCCCCAATGTCCGGCAGGTAGGTGAAGCCCTCATTGGCGGCCCACTTCAGCTCGCCGGTGGTGGCCACCATGCGGCTCTTCTCCACCCAGCCCACACGGCCACCCAGCTCGATGGAGAAGGGCAGGCCCTTGCGCACGTGGAAGGAGGGCACCAGCACGGTGCTGGGCTGCGTTCCCTCGGTGGGGAGCTCGATGCTGCTCGGCAGGCTGACGACGGCCAGCTCCATGTTCACGTTGAAGCCGGCGTGCCCCACGGTCTCCGGAGGCATCAGGTTCGTCGAGCTGATGCCGGCCGCGAAGGCGCGGGCGAAGGCCTGGAACCGCGAGTTGCCCGTGGCGCACGTCTGCTGCTGCTCTGGATCACAGGTCGTCTGCACCTCGTTGGGGCGCCCCAACCTGGTGATCTGCAGATCATTCTGATCCGCGTGCGCGGCGGCCCCCGACACGAGCGCCGCGAGGGCCATCCACCGACTGAACGCGTGCATCCTCAAACCGCCTCCCAGGCGCCCGCCGGCAACGGGTGCCAAACCCTTCGGACGCTAACGTGGGCTCGCCGAGAGCGTCAACAAAACGGGCGGCCCACCTGGAGGCCGGAGCCTCCGGGAGAGCCGCCCGGATGAGCGGAGGATGTAAGTCCGGCTACTGCGGCTTCTGCTGCTCGGTGGGGGTGGGCGCCAGCTTCTGGGCCACCGCCTCCGGCCGGCGCCGGATGACCAGCGTCTTGCGGCTGGCGAAGTCCTGGTCCTCGCGCGCCACCACCAGGACGTTGTTGTTGCCCTCCTTGAGCGCGAACTCGGCGGAGAACTTCATCTTCCGAGGCTCCTCGCCCTTGGGGTCCGCGGCCTTGAAGTAGACCTTCTGGTCGTTCACCAGCACGTACATGTCCAGCAGGCCCTGCGGATCCGTCACGGTGCCGGACAGGGTGTACCGGTCCGTGTTGGCCATCACGCCGCCGCGGGAGGTGTCCACATCCAGGTGGATGTCCGGCGGCTGCAGGCTCGTCACCCAGTCCACCTTCTTGGGCAGCACGGCCTTGCCGATCTTCTGCTCGCGAGCATCCGCGGTGCGGACGAAGGCGAAGCGGTCATCCTGCAGGGACACCTTGTAGAAGCCCTTGCCCACGGCCACCACGGGCAGCACCGCCTGCGCTCCCACCTTGGCGATGGGGCGCGCGTCCTGCAGCGGCGCCGACAGCAGCTCGGCCTTGTCCGACAGCTTCACCAGCGTCTTGGTGGGCTCCAGCGCCAGCACGGGCGTGGCGCTCACCGGCAGCTCGAGCTTCTCGGTGACGAACTCCTCGAGCGGCTCGTCGATGATGGCCAGCTTCAGCGGGAAGGTGTCGCCCTTGTAGCCCTTCTTCAGCTCGAGCTGGAAGCGCGCGGACTTCGTCTCGCCGGGCTGCAGCTCGCCCAGCTTGAAGCGGCCCTTCTCGATGAAGACGTTCGGGTCGCCCGCGTTCTTGATCTGCGCGAACGAGTCCAGCGCCACGCCCTTGCCCACGTTGGTGACGTCCAGGGCCACGGTGATGTCCTCGCCCACCTGGGCCACGCCGTCGCCATTGCACGTGGCGCAGTCATCCAGCACCTGCCAGTTGAAGGCGAAGGACGGGCGGGGCAGCTCCTGGAAGCCCACCTCGCTCACCAGCGTCTTGGGCAGCGCGCCATTGTCGTCGAAGAACTTCACCGTCACGTCGTCGCGGCGCGAGGTGAGATCCTTGGGCAGCTTCACCGGCACCTTCCACGTCTTCTTCTCGCCCGGAGCAATCGCGCCGAAGACGAACTCGCGGCGGTCGATGAAGGCGTTGTCGCTCTCGGTCCACGCACGCACGCGCTTGAGCGCCTCGGTGCCCTTGTTCTCGGCGGTGATGGTCAGCTCCAGCGTGTCACCGGCGTGCACGGGCTGATCCGAGGGCGGCGAGAAGGTGGCATCCAGCTGCGCGTTCTTCGGGGTGGGGCCGGGGCTCCAGTCCACACCCAGCGCGGCGATGGCGGAGTTGATGCGCTGCTCCTCCTCCTGGCGCTTCTGGTCGATGAAGGCCTTGCCCTGCTTCATCTGCTCCTGGCGGTTGCTGGAGGATGCCTTGAGCACGAAGTCCCGGGCGAACGTCACCTCGAAGTCCTCCTTGATCTCGTCCTGGCTCTCGGCGTCCAGCTGGTCCTCGAGGTCCTCGCCCTGGCCGGCGAGATCCGTATCGATCAGCGGATCATGCTCGCCGTGCGCCTTGGCGTCCTTGGGATCCTTGGTGGCCGTCTTCGGGTTCTTCGCGGCCGTCTCCTGGTCCTTGGCCTTCTTCTCGGCGGCGGCCTGGGCCAGCTTCTTCTCGTCCGTCTTCAGGTACTTGAGGCTCTCGGCGGGCTTCTCGCGGTCCAGCACATCCTCGCGCTTCTTGGCCACCTTGTCGGAGTCCGGGTTGCCGAAGTGCTGATCCAGATCCGCCTCGCCGATGGAGCGGCGGGGAGCGAACACGTCGATGCTGGCCTCGGTGACGCGCGTGGGCACCAGCTGGATGTCCGGGATGATGCCCACCTCCTGGATGGAGACGTCGCCCGGCGTCAGGTACTTGGCGATGGTCAGCTTCAGCGCGCTGTCATCCGGGAAGTCGTACAGCACCTGCACGCTGCCCTTGCCGAACGTCTGCCGGCCGATGATGACGGCGCGGTTCAGGTTCTTCAGCGCGCCCGCGACGATTTCAGAGGCCGAGGCGCTGCCCGAGTTCACCAGCACCGCGATGGGGAAGGCGTCCTCACCCTCCTGCGGCCGGGCACGCTTCTCCTCGCGCAGCTTGTCGGACAGGCCCACCGTGGCCACCAGCACGCCATTGGAGATGAAGGTGTCGGACACCTGGATGGCCTGCTCGAGCAGACCGCCCGGGTTGCCGCGCAGGTCCAGCACCAGGCCCTTCATGGTGCCGCCCTTGGCCTCGGCCTGCTTGCGGATGTCCGCCAGCGCCGCCTCCAAGTCGCGCGTGGTGTTGCCCTGGAAGTTCTTGAGGCGCACATAGCCCACGTTCTGGGCCAGCAGCTTGTGCTGCACGCTCTCGATGGAGATGGTCGCGCGGCTGAGCGTCATGACGTGCGGCTTGTCCCAGCCCTTGCGCTCCACGGTGATGGTGATCTTGCTGTCCACCGGGCCGCGCAGCTTGGACACGGCCTCGTTCAGGTCCATGTTGACCGTGGACTCCTCGCCAATCTTCTTGATCTGGTCGTCCTTCTGGATGCCCGCGCGGTGCGCCGGCGTCTTCGGCAGGACCTTCACCACGGTGAGGTTGCCCTCGCGCATCTGGATGACGAAGCCCAGGCCGCCGAACTCACCCTTGGTGGACAGCTTCATCTCCCGGTACAGCTCCGGGCGCAGCAGCACCGAGTGCGGATCCAGAGTGGACAGCGCGCCGTTGACGGCCGCGTACTCGATGTCCCGCGTGTCCTCCACCGGGCGCATGTTCTTGGAGATGAAGTCGAAGACGTCCTTCAGCGTGAAGGACAGCTTCCAGGGCGAGTCCACGTGGCTGATGTCGAACTCGCGCTGCTTGCCGTTGACATTGACGTTGAGCTTGCCCGTCTCGGCGTTGCCGTCCACGAGCACGTCCGGCACGCTCTTCTCCACGTACTCCAGCGCGGCGATGAGCATCTCCTTGGGCTTGACGCGCTTGGGGTCGACGTAGTTGTCCTTCACGTAGAGGATGACCTTCGTGAAGACGCGCATCGAGGAGAGATCGTGCTGTGGCTTCTCGCCCTTCTGCTGTGCGAGCGAACCGTCCCAGCCCTGGCTGGCCTGAGCGGCCCCCATTGTCAGGGGGATGGGAGCCCGGTCGCTGCCCACGAGGGCCCAGGCGCCGAGGAGGACAGCGACGGCGATGATCCGGCGAAGCATTCGCGGCATTGGTTCATCCAAGCTGGGGCCCGTGAGGCCCCGGGGTGTTGCGTGAGAAAAGCTGTGTGAAACCGGGTGCTTGTCGAGGACGTGGGACACCAGAAAGCAACCGGGCAAGCCTAATCATGGACTTCGGGTGCTTCAAGGCGTCCGCTCCTCGGTATCGATCAGGAACGTTCCTGGGAGGCACTGCGTTCCCGCCCCCCCTGATCGAAGGGTCCTCTTCCAGGCGGAGACACCTGGGGCCCTTGTTTATTTCGGGAGGTGGGAGGTGGCAGGAGGAGGGGGGAGCTGCCCCGAGGCAACAAGCCCCCGGTAGAGGAGCGTCCCGGCGATGATGGCCACCGGCAGGAAGAAGGTATTGAGGACGGGTACCCAGAGGAGCAGGTAGACGCCCGCGCCGAAGCCGAGGCAGAGGGCGGAGCGCTCGCGCAGCATCCGCCGCACCTCGGCAAAGGGGTAGAGGTGGCGCGTCATGGGGGCGGCCAGGTGCTCTCCGGCCATCCAGATCATGCTCCACAGGCTGCCCAGCACCGTCCAGAGGATGCTCCCCAGCCCGGGGATGAGGTGGAGGGGCAGGAGCACGGCGAGCCCCAGGAGCAGGAAGAGGAGGCGCGCCAGGGTGTGTGCGATTCCGGTTACCAGCCCGCGGAAGAAGGCCCCCAGGCTGAAGGGCGGGGAGGGGGCGCCGCCGCACAGCTCCTCGGTGGCCTCGGAAATCGGATCCTGCAGGGGCGCCAGGAGCAGGGGGGGCACGACATTGGCGCCCACGACAAGGAGCACCACGAAGGTGAGGGTGAGGACCAGGTACCAGAGCGCCTGTCCGTACCAGGCCTCCGGGCGGGCGAAGAAGCTTCCCACCAGCCCTGGCGTGTAATGCCAGAGCAGCACCGAGAGTCCGACCAGGCTGGCCAGCGTGACGATGGCGCAGAGTGTCGAAAGCAGGAACAGCTTTGGGGAGCGGAAGATGAGGCCGAAGGCGCGCCCGAGCAACCCGACCCCTTGAAAGAAGTCCTTGAGGGCGGGGCGAGCGGCGAACTCAGGGACTGGGGAGGGTGGATTCATTCGGGGGGCAATGCGTAATTGGGAGCGGCGGGTTACTCGCACGTTATATAGGCGCGGCCATGTCCCTGGATCTCAAACGAGCGGTCTCCCAACCCATTACTTCTATCGACGCACTGGTGGACACGTTCCGGGCCGCGGAGAAACCCCGGGCCGAGCACCGGCTGGGCATCGAGCACGAGAAGTTCGTCTACGCGAAGAGCGGCGCGAAGCCCGTGCCGTACGAGGGGCCCTCGGGCATCGGGGCGCTGCTGGAGAAGATCGGTGCGGCGGGTGGCTATGCGCCGTTCCGGGAGACTCCGGACTCGCCGGTGATTGCGCTCCAGCGAGGCATCGAGACGATCTCCCTGGAGCCGGGCGGGCAGTTCGAGCTGTCCGGCAGCCCGTTCGTCACGGCTCGCGAGGCCCACGCGGAGAACCTGCGGCACCTGTCCGAGGTGAAGGCCGCCGGTGATGTGCTGGGCATCCAGTTGGTGGCGATGGGGTATCGGCCCTTTGGCACTCCGTCGGACACGCCGTGGATGCCGAAGACCCGCTACAAGGTCATGCGGCGCACGCTGCCGGAGCGCGGCCGGCTGGCGCTGAACATGATGCAGATGACCTCCACGGGGCAGGCCTCGTACGACTGGGCCGACGAGGAGGACTGTGTCCGCAAGACGGTGCTGGTGGCGCGGTTGGCCCCGCTGATGGTGGGCCTGTATGCCAACAGCCCGTTGGTGGAGGGCAAGCCCTCGGGGTACATGAGCTTCCGCTGTCGCGTCTGGGATGAAGTGGACCCCACCCGCTGTGGTTACTTGCCCGCCTTCTTCGATGGCTCGTTCTCCTACCAGGCCTATGTGGAGTGGGCGCTGGACGCGCCGCTGCTCTTCCTGCGCCGGCGCGGCGAGTACCTCCACCCCAAGCTCTCCTTCCGTCAGCTCTTGAAGGAGGGCTTCGAGGGTCAGCCCGCGGAGATGGGCGACTGGACGGACCACCTGTCCACGATGTTCCCCGAGGTGCGGCTCAAGAAGGTCATCGAGGTGCGCGGGGCGGACTGTGCCTCGGCGGAGATGACGGGCGCGCTCGGAGCGCTGTGGCGCGGGCTGCTGTATGACCGGACCGCGCTGGAGGAGGGCGAGCGGCTGTTGCCGAAGCTGTCCTTCGCCGAGCACAAGGCCTTCCACGAGACCGCGCGCACGCAGGGGTTGGCGGGGAAGCTGGGCAACCAGGAACTGCACCGGCTCGCTGGGGAGATGGTGGCCATCGCCCGTCGCGGGCTGGAGCGCCTGGATCCGCAGGACGCGTCGCTGCTGGAGCCGCTGGCCCGGGTGGCGGCTTCGGGCCGCTCGCCCGCCCAGGCGATTCTGGATGCGTGGGAGAAGGACCCGCGCCCGGAGGCGCTGCTGTCGCGCTTCACGCTCTAGGCGCGGGTCGGAGGAGGGGGCGCGTTAGAAGCGCCCTCCCAGGGTGATGCTGGCGTTGAGGAGGTTGCCCCCGTTGGCATTCGGGAAGGCGTCGTCCGCGAAGCCCTCGTCGAACATGAGCCGATAGGTGGCGCGCGCTCCGGCGAAGATGTTCCCGAAGTTGTAGTCCACGCCCGCGGCAAGCGGCACCTCGCCGGCGACGTCATTGTTGAACAGCACCTCGGCGCCATCGCTGGGGTTGAAGTACGTCAGGCCCAGGCCCGCGCCCACGAATGGGCGCCAGTGCCGCTCGATGAGCGGGCCCGCCTTGGCCAGCAGTCCGACGTTGTGACGGTAGAGCGCCTCGCCGTCGCCCACGAGCCTGTCATCGATGGGAAGACGCTGGCCCTCGTAGCCCACCTCGACTCCGAGCAGTGGGTTGAGCTGGGCTCCGGCGGCGATGCCGAGGAGCGGGCCCGTGCCGGTCTCGCGTCCGATGTCGCCCTGCAGCGCGCCGAGGCCGAGCCGCACATCCAGGCCGACCCGGGTCTCCTGATCCTCGAGGTTGAGTCTCCTGCTCACCTGGGTCGCCTCGACCGCGGCCAGAGCTGGTCCCGCGCACAGCACGGTGGCCGCCGCCAGGGCTCCCATCACCGAACGAATCTTCATCGCGTCCTCCAGAAATTGTGAGTCAGGGGACAATCTCTGGGCACGGGGCCTCCACGGGAAGCGGAGGCCCAACAGGGGGGCTCTCGACAGGCGAAGGGTTCGCTGGAGGAGCGCAGCGGAGGCCAGGGGCCCGGCTGCTCGCTTCCAAGGGGATCGGATTGCAAGTTCGGATGATGGCCGTAATATTACGTGTGTAATATGAAAGGACGCACCATGACCGCCAGCTACATCATCGATACCGCCCGCACCCCGCGAGGGCGTGGCAAGCAGGGCAAGGGATCGCTGTCGAACCTCCATCCGCAGGAGCTCCTCGCGCAGGTGCTGAACACGCTCCGGCAGCGCGGCGGGTGGAGCGCGAGCGAGGTGGACGATGTGATGGTGGGGTGCGTGTCGCAGGTGGGCGAGCAGGGGGCGAACATCGCGCGCAACGCGGTGCTGGCGGCGGGCTGGCCCATCGAGGTGCCGGCGGCGTCGCTCAACCGCTTCTGTTCGTCGGGGCTTCAGGCGATCCACTTCGGCGCCATGGGAGTGGCCTCGGGGGCCATGGATCTCGTGGTGGCTGGCGGCGTGGAGAGCATGTCGCGCATTCCGATGGGCTCGGATGGCGGTGGCCAGGATGGCGGCAACGAGCATCTGCGTGAGCGCTTCTTCCAGGTTCCGCAGGGCATCAGCGCGGATCTGATCGCCACGCTCGAGGGCTTCTCCCGGGTGGAGATCGACGCCCTGGCGCTTCGTTCCCAGCGGAACGCGGTGCGAGCCATCGAAGAGGGGCGCTTCGCGAAGTCGCTGTTCCCGGTGAAGGATCCGCGAACGGGGGCTGTGCTCCTGGAGCGTGACGAGTTCCCCCGGCCGGACACCACGGCGGAGGCGCTCGCCGCGCTGAAGCCTTCCTTCGTCTCGCTGGGGCAGCTGGCCGCGGGGCCCGGCGGAGAGACATTGGACCAGCTCGCGCTGCAGGCCTACCCACGCGCCCGAACCATCCAGCACGTCCATACGGCGGGGAACTCGAGTGGCATCGCGGACGGGGCCGCGGCGGTGGTGCTCGCGTCGGAGCGATATGTCCGGGAGAAGGGCGTCAAGCCGCGCGCTCGCATCCGCGCGATGACGACCGTGGGGAGCGAACCCGTGCTGATGCTCACCGGTCCGGCGCCAGCGAGCGAGAAGGCGCTCCGCATCGCGGGCATGAAGGCGCGAGACATCTCCCTGTGGGAGATCAACGAGGCCTTCTCCGCGGTGGTCCTGCAGACGACGCGGGCGCTGGGCATCGATCCGGACCGCGTGAACGTCAACGGCGGAGCCATTGCGCTCGGCCATCCGCTCGGGGCGACGGGGGCGATGCTGCTCGGCACGGCGCTGGATGAACTCGAGCGGACCGGCCAGGAGACGGCGCTCATCACGATGTGCATCGGTGGCGGGCAGGGTATAGCGACCATCATCGAGCGGCTCTGACGCCGCGAGAGGAGGTGCCGGTGAACCAGAAGGCGGAGAAGAAGCAGAAGTCCCACGACGCCATCCTGGCCTCGGCGGCGGCGCTCCTGCGGGAGCGAGGCATCAAGGCCAGCTCGGTGCAGGATGTGATGAAGGGCGCGGGGCTCACCGTCGGCGGGTTCTACGGGCACTTCGACTCGAAGGAGCAGCTCTTCGCGGAGACGATTCGCACCACGGCGAGCGCGCTGTGGATCCGCCTGATGAATTCGGCGAAGGGGAAGTCGGCCCGAGAGCGCGTTCGGAGCGTGATCGGGCCGTACCTGTCACGCACCCACCGGGACCACCCGGAAGCGGGATGCCTGCTGCCGAGCGCCGCGCCGGAGGTGGCTCGGGAAGGGGAGCCGTACCGGAGCGCGCTCTCCACGGAGCTGGGCCAATTCGTCAGCTCGTTGGAGGGCGTGCTCGGTCCAGGGTCTGGGCGCCGGGAGGAGGCCGTCGGGCTGGTCGCGCTCATGTATGGGGCGCTCTCGCTGTCCCGGGCCGTGGATGGCACGCCGCTCAGCGACGAGTTCCTGCGAGCCGCGAAGGCGCTCGCGGACCGTGTCGTCGCCGAGGACGAATCCGGACCGACTGCTGGCTCGGAGTCTTGATGCGCTGACGGGCTACTTCTTGCCGAAGAGCTTGCGCAGTCCAGAGAAGAGCCCGGTGGGGCTCTCCTTGGCCTCGGTGACGAAGGGTGAGCGGGAGATGAGGGCCTCGCGGGCCGCATCGTCCAGCTCCTCGGTGGCGAGCGGTACCGGCTGACGCTTGGTGCCGGGCAGGGTGGCCGCCAGCGAGAGGATCCCGTCCTGGGAGAGGGAGAAGTGGATCTCCGCCTCGCCCTGGCGCTCGAGCTGGAAGTGGAGCGCACCGAGGTACTCGTTCTCGGCGGTGACGGGAGAGGGGCCCTGGAAGATGGCCAGGGAGAGCGGACCCGGGGTGATGGGGATGACGAGCGTCTTGTCGGCGGGCAGGCGGGTGTTGCGCTCGAAGACGCGGCGGAGCACTCCTCCGCGCTCGGCCACGCCGAGGGGAACGGAGAGCACGTCCGAGACGGTGGCTCCCGGCTTGCCGGACTCGATCTCCAGCAGTGAGCGTCCCAGCAGCGCGGCGCCCAGGGCTCCGGCGCCGATCGGATCCACATCGGAGCGCACCGGAACGCCGAGACTCTCTTCGAGCCGTCGCCGCACGAGCGGAGCGCGGCTCTGGCCTCCGACGAGCACCACCGCATCAAGCCCCTGGGGCGTGAGCGAGCTCGACTCGAGGACTTCGCGGGTGGCCTCGGTCACGCGCTGGGCGAGGTCCGCGGTGAGTGCCTCCACGCGCTCGCGGGTGAGGGAGGAGGCAGCCCCATCCGGGAGCCGGACGAGGGCCTCTTCCTGATCGCTGAGGAGCACCTTGGTGGCCTCGGCCGCGGAGCGCAGCGGGCCCCAGTCGAGCGAGGGCTCGGAGGAAGCGGTGCCCTGTGCACGAAGCTCACTGAGCAGGGCTTCGGCGATGCGCGCGTCGAAGTCCATGCCTCCGAGGGCCGGATCGCTGCCCGTGGTGACGACCTCGAGGTCATCGCCGGTGACCTGGACGACGGAGACCTCGAACCCGCCACCGCCGAGGTCCAGCACGAGGACGCGCTTGCGAGCCAGTCCACGGCCGTGCCCGTAGGCGAGCGTCGCCGCGGCGGAGGCATTGAGCACGCGTAGGACGTTGAGGCCAGCCTTCTCGGCAGCCTCGCGCAGGGCGGCGCGCTGGCGGGCATCGAAGTAGGCGGGGACGCACAGGACCGCGCGCGTGGCTTCGCGGCCGAGGAACGTACTGGCGGCGGACTTGAGCTCGCGAAGGAGCTGGGTGGCGAAGTCCGTGAGCGGGATGACACGCCCGTGAAGCTCGATGCCTGCGTCGCCTCGGGGATCAGCCGAGACGGAGTAGGGGAGCCCCACGAAGCTGCGCAGCCGCGGCGAGCGAGCGCGAAGCCCGAGCAGGCGCTTGAGCCCCATGGCGGCGCGGCGGGGCGCACGCTCGGACTCGGAGATAGCCGCCGTCCCCACCAGGAGCTGGCCCGAACCATCCACGGCCAGAGCGGAGGGCATGCTTCGTGCGTCGGAGCCGCTGGTGGGAATGAGGCGGACGGTGCCCTCATGGAACACGGCGACACGGGCCTGAGTGGTGCCCAGGTCGATGCCGAGCACGACCTCGGGCACGGCGGGAGCCACGGGAGCGCTGACAGGCACTTCGAGCAGGGTTCTGCGGCGAGTCCTGCTCTCGGGAGCACGGCGCAGCTCTTCGGGTACGAGGCCTGGTGAGGAATCCGCGCGAGGAGTCTCCACTGGTGCGGAGCGGGGTGCAGGTGTCTCCGGGGTGCGCGGCTCGGGCGGCAAGGAGGGCGCCGCGGGTTGACGCGTGCTGGGAGGATCTTCGGGAAGGGAAGGAGCCGCGGGCGCAGGCGAGGGGAGAGCCGCCTCGACCATGGCCTGGGCAAGGGGCGAAGCAGGCACGGACGCCGCAGGCGCCTGTGCAGGCGTCGCTGGAGCGGCCCGAGGCGCCGATGGTGCCGGTACCTGTGGCGTGGGAGGTGGCTCGGCGCGAGGGCCGGGTGCAGGGTCGACCCGAGGAAGCGACGGCGCAGCCACGGGTGGCACCGGAGCCGGCTGAGCCACGCGAGGGCTGGGAGCTGGGTCCGCCCGAGGAGGTGATGATGCAGGTACCTGGGGCGCCGGACTCGGCTCTGCGCGCGGAGCGGCCGGTGAAGGAGCAGAAGGAATCGCCCACATCTGCCTCGTCGGAGCCTTGGGCTCCGGAATGGGAGCAGCGCGAGGCGTGGGAGCAGGAGGTGGTGCTGCGGGAGCAGCCGGTGCAGGCACGGCCGCCGGCGCAGGCACGGAGGCAGTGGGCGGCTGGGTCGCCCGACGGACCAGCCCGGGGGGAGGAGCCATTGCCCGAGGCGTCGGTGCACTCGGGGCCGAAGCGGGAACAGGGGAAGGCGGAGCGGGTGGCTGCGTCGCCAGACCCGAAGGAGGCGGTGGGCTCGGGGCCGCTGCCTGAGCCGGAATGCCGACCTGCGACGGAGCCCCTGTGCGCGCGGTGCCCCCCGGCTCCGAGCCAGGCGCTCCACCGCGCCGAGCCACCATGCGGTCGATGAGGGCCTTGCTGGGCGCATCCAGCTTCGCGAAGCGCACGGTCATCCCCATGCGTCCATTGCCCTCATCGAGCAGGGCTTTGGCGACGACCCCCTCGCCCCGCAGCAGCCGGGTGCCATCGGCGAGGACGAATTCGAACGCGATGGCGGTGCCCTCTTCCTTGAGGGCGCGGGTGGCGATGAAGACTCCGCCACGCCCCACGTTCGCCCCGTACTTGTCGATGAACTCCTCCTCCGTGGTGTACGGGAGGCGGATGCGCAGCGGGAGGAGCTTGGGCGCGACCGTCACCGTTCACCGTCTCACGGGGAGCTCACCGAAGGGCGAGGCGGACGTCTCCGCTGGTCGCTGGCAGCACCAGCGTCAGGCCGGAGTCGAGGACCGAGGGAGGAATTTCGAAGAAGAACACCACATCCGCGCGCTCCTGAGGTCCCCAGGTATGGGCCAGCTCGCGAGTCCCGGCGGCGATCTGGGCATCCCGAGCCACCGGGTACTCCTTGCCCGCCCCGTCCACCAGCCGCGTCTTCTCCAGCCCGAGCGGAGCCGGGGCCGAGCCCACGTTCTGGGCGATGATCTGGACACGGAGGAAGAGCTCCTCGGTGGTGAGGCTCACCTTGGCTCCCTTGACCGAGTGCGTGGAGGTCAGTCCCGTGAGCTTCACGGCCACGGTGTCCACGTGCTTCGTGTCATTCGGCTCAGGAAGCCGAAGCTTGTGGTCGGAGGCACCCTCTTCCGCCGTGGCCAGCCCCGCGAGGTTCGCGTTGGGATCCTCCGGGGGAGGCGCGAGCTGGGATGGAGGCCCCGAGGGAGCCCCTCCCTTGCCCACGCGGTCCGCCTCGGCGCGCAGCTTGGCGATCGTGCGGTCCTCCTGCGGGCGAGGCTCTTCCTTCGCGCAACCCCACGCGAGGGCCGCGGCCAGGAGCAACCAGGAGGCGGAGGGGCGTCCACTCATGCCCGGGCCTTCACCAGCTCGTAGAGCTTGTCGAGCGCGGCGGGGAGCTTGGTGGCATCGGGGCCGCCGGCCTGGGCCATGTCCGCCTTGCCGCCGCCCTTGCCGCCCACTTCCTTGGCCATCTCGCGCACCAGGTCACCCGCGCTGATGCCCTTGGCGACCAGGTCCTTGGTGGCGGCCACGAGGATGAGCGCCTTGCCATCCTTTTCGCCGCCGATGGCGATGACGCCCGAGCGGATCCGGTCGCGCAGCTGGTCGGCCAGCCCGCGGTAGACCTTGTCGTCGGCCGGGTCCACGCGGGTGGCGAGCACCTTGATGCCATTCACCTCGCGAGCCTGGTCGAGCAGGTCCTTGCTGGAGGCCGACTGGGCCTTCACGGCGACCTCCTCGACCTTCTTCTCGAGCTCCTTCACGCGCTTCTGGGTGGCCTCCACGCGCTTGACCAGATCCTTGGGGGTGGTCTTGAGCACGTCGGCCGCCTTGCGCAGCTCGCGCTCCGTCTCCCGCAGGTACTGGAGCGCGCCCATGCCGGTGACGGCGGTGACGCGGCGCACGCCCGAGGCGATGCCGCCCTCGCTGATGATCTTGAACAGGCCGATGTCACCGCTGCGCCGCACGTGGGTACCGCCGCAGAGCTCGGTGGACTGCGGGTGGACGGTGACGACGCGCACGGTCTCACCGTACTTCTCGCCGAACATGGCGACCGCGCCGGACTTCTTGGCCTCGTCCAGCTTCATGATGCGCGTCTGGGACTCGGCGTTCTCGCGGATCCAGCCGTTGACGAGATCCTCCACCTGATCGAGCTGCTCGGGGGTGGGGACCGCGAAGTGCGAGTAGTCGAAGCGCAGGTACTCCGGCGCCACCACGGAGCCGGCCTGCTTCACGTGCTCGCCCAGGACCATCTTGAGCGCCCGGTGCATCAGGTGCGTCGCCGAGTGGTTCGCGCGGATGGCCTTGCGCCGCTCGCCGTCCACGGACGCCTGAACCATGTCGCCGACCTTGAGGGTGCCCTGCTTCACCTCCACCGAGTGGACGATGAGGCCCTGCACGGGGCGCTGGGCATCGCTCACCTGCGCCTCCGCCTTGCCGCCATGGGCGACGATGCGGCCCGTGTCACCGATCTGGCCGCCGGACTCGCCGTAAAAGGGCGTGCGGTCCAGCACCAGCTCCACCTTCTCGCCCGCCGTGGCCTGCGATACCTCCGCGCCATCCTTGATGATGGCGCGCACGGAGCCCTCGCCCTCGTGGCCCTCGCCCTCGTAGCCAAGGAACTCGGTGGCGCCCAGCTTCTCGATGAGCTTCAGGTAGACGGCGCCCACCGCCGCGCCGGGGCCGATGGGCTTGTCCGAGGCCGCGCCGCGCGGCGTGTTCATGATGTCCCAGAACTTCTTCAGGTCGACATCGAACCCTCGCTCGCGGGCGATGATCTGGGTCAGGTCCCACGGGAAGCCGTGCGTGTCGTGGAGGAAGAACGTCACCTCGCCGGAGAGCACCTTGCCGCCGGACTCCTTCAGCTTAGTGATCTCCTCGTCGATCATCTTCAGGCCGCGGTTGAGCGTGCGCCGGAAGCTCTCCTCCTCGTGGCGGGAGACCTCGAGGACGAAGGTGCGGCTCTCGCGCAGCTCGGCGTAGGCATCGCCCATCAGCTCGATGACGCGGTCCACGACCTTGAAGAAGAACAGTTCATCCAACCCCAGCAGCGAGCCGTGGCGGATGGCGCGGCGCATGATGCGGCGGAGCACGTAGCCGCGGCCCTCGTTGGAGGGCTGCACGCCGTCGGAGATCAGGAACGCGGCCGCGCGGCTGTGGTCCGCGATGACGCGCATGGAGGCACCGTCCTCCTGCGTGTACGGCTTGCCGACCAGCTCGCTCACCCTCTTGAGGATGTCCTGGAACAGGTCCGTGTCGTAATTGGAGCGCTTTCCCTGGACGACCGAGGCGATGCGCTCCAGGCCCGCGCCCGTGTCGATGGACGGCTTGGGCAGAGGAATCAGCGGCGCGTCCTTCTCCTTGCGCTCGAACTGCATGAACACCAGGTTCCAGATCTCCAGCCACCGGTCGCAGTCGCACGCCACGCCTTGACACGCCTTGCCCGCGGCTACCTCGGCACAGGGGATGTCATCGCCCTGGTGGTAGTGGATCTCCGAGCACGGGCCGCACGGGCCGGTGTCGCCCATGGCCCAGAAGTTGTCCTTGAGCCCCAGCTTGTAGATGCGGTCGCGGGACACGCCCTGCCTGGCCCACAGCTCGAACGCCTCTTCATCCCAGGGGATGCCGCCCTCGCCGTTGAACACGGTGACGGCCAGACGCTTCGTGTCCAGCCCGAGCGTCTTGGTGACGAACTCCCAGCCGTACGCGATGGCGTCCGCCTTGAAGTAGTCGCCGAAGGAGAAGTTGCCCAGCATCTCGAAGAACGTGTGGTGCCGGGCGGTGTAGCCCACGTTGTCGAGATCGTTGTGCTTGCCGCCGGCGCGCACGCACTTCTGCGAAGTCGTGGCGCGAGAATAGTCGCGCTTCTCACGGCCGGTGAACACGTCCTTGAACTGCACCATGCCTGCGTTCGTGAAGAGCAGGGTCGGGTCGTTCTGGGGGACGAGGGACGAGGAGGCGATGCGGCGATGGCCGCGCTCCTCGAAGAACTTGAGGAACGCCTCGCGGATTTGAGACGCAGTCAGAGCGGAAGGCATGGTGGTGTGGGTATATGCCACAAGAGGGCGCCTCGCAGGAGTTCTTGCTGCCCAGGCGCCCCCCCGGGGGGCAGTCGAGCGTCAGCCCCGAGCCGGGGCCCCCGCGACACCGGGTAGGGAAGTCTGGGAGATCATTCCAGCAGGTGCTCCCAATGCGCTAGAGTCTTCGGTCACCCCATGCGGCTGCTGCCCGTTGCGCTCCTGCTGTTGGCCCTGCCTGCTCTGGCGCAGGTGGATGCCCGCGTAGCCTTCCTCACGAAGCAGCTCGAGAAGGGCAAGGATCCCCGTGCCCGCTCTCAGGCGGCCCTGGTGTTGGGCGCCACCGAGGAACCCGAGGCCGTTCAACCCCTGTGCGCTGGTCTGCAGGATGCCAGCGAGCTGGTCCGCGCCGCCGCCGCCAAGGGGCTGGCCACGCTCAAGGAGGCCTCGGGCCTGGACTGCCTCAAGAAGCACAAGGAGACGGATGCCGCCACGCTGGTGTCCGTCCGCGAGGCCATCAAGGCACTCGAGGACTTCAAGTCCCGCCCCCCTCGCATCTACGTGGACTTCACGGGCGTGAAGGACAAGACCGGTGGGCTGTCGCCGGAGCTGGTGAAGGTCACCGAGGAGCGCCTCAAGCGGCGGCTCATCCAGACGGGGGCGCTGCTGGCGCCCGCCAAGGAGGCGAAGAAGAGCGCCCAGGGCGTGCTCAAGAAGTACGGTATCTCCGGCTACCGTCTCAGCGCGGAGATCCAGACCACGGAAAGCGGAGGGCTGCGCATCGCCCTCCTGTGCCTCAGCTATCCGGATCTGGCGCTGCTCGGTCAGGTGGACGTGCAGGCTGCCGGAGCCGCTCCCGCGGATCTCCTCAAGGCGCTGGTACCCAAGGCCATCCAGGATGTCGCGCAAACCTTCGAGTGGAAAACATGAGAGCCGTCTCCTCCCCAGCCTCGCAGCAGGATGGCAGCAAGAAGCGCCAGTGGCGCAACTTCCTCATCGAGCCGAAGTTCCAGCTCAAGTTCGCCGCCTACCTCATCACCGTGACGCTGGTGCTGGCGGCGGTGCTGGGCGTGTTCCTGTACCGGAACACCCGGGCGCTGCTGGACGAGGCCGGCCACTCGCTGGAGGCCCGCTCGCGCGCCGCGGACGCCAGCCGGGAGCTGTCCAACACCGCCCTGTCCAACGAGCTCATCCAGAAGATGGGAGACCCGGTCTTCGTGGCGCAATTGCAGGCCACCTCGAAGGCCATCGACGAGCGCTACGAGGCCGAGCGCGCCGCCATCGTCGGGGAGCGGGAGGCGCTGGTGCGTCACCAGCGCAACATGTGGCTGGTGTTCATGGGGACGCTGGGAGGCTTCCTCGTCCTCATCACCCTGGCCACCATCGTGCTGACCCACCGCGTGGCCGGGCCGCTGATGCGCATCCGCCGCATGGTGAAGGACGTGGCCTCCGGGCAGATCCGCCCGCCCCCGTATGGGCTGCGCGAAACGGATGAGCTCAAAGATATTTTCGATGCCACGCGCGGCATGATGCACGTGCTGCGCAAGCAGAACGAGGATGACGTGCTGGTGCTCTCGCATGCGCTCGAGCGCGCCCAGCAGGAGGGCGTGAAGGGCGATTGGGTGGAGGACCTGCGCAGCCTGGAGTCCCGAATCAAAGGCCGGCTGTGACGCATACGAGACGCTCTCCGTATTCCGGGCTTTTTCCATGTTGTCAGGAGGGCGTCGACTGCACATAGGAAGGCTCTCCGCCATGCATCGGCTCCGGGAGAACCTCCTTGCACGACCCCTTTCAGGGCACCCTGCCCCCCGGGCAGAAGATCGATCTCACCAACTGTGATCGGGAACCCATCCACATTCCCGGGCACATCCAGGCCCACGGCGTCCTGTTGGCGCTGGACCCCTCGACTCTGAACGTCCTTCAGGCGAGCGACAACACGCTCCAGTACCTGGGAGTCCCCGCGCAGGCCGTCCTGGGCAAGGGAATGGATGCCCTCCTGGGCTCGGAGCAGTTGGACTTCCTCTCCAGCGCTCTGCGGACGGAGCGGCTGGAGGACAACCCGCTCTACCTCTTCACCGCGCACGTGCTGGGCAGCGGGCCCTTCCACGTCATCGTCCACCTGCACGGCGGGCTGCTGTTGATGGAGCTCGAGCCGACGCGGACGAGCCCTGTGCGCCAGCCGGACTTCTACGAGCTGATGAAGCGCAGCGTGGCGCGCTTCCAGTCGGCCCGGACGGTGAGCGAGTTCTGCCAGATGGTGGCCGAGGAGATCCGGCGCGTCAGCGGCTACGACCGGGTGATGATCTACAAGTTCCAGAAGGACTGGAGCGGTCACGTCATCGCCGAGGACATGGCCCGGGACATGGGCCTGCCGTCTTATCTGGACCTGCACTACCCCGCGAGCGACATCCCCTCGCAGGCGCGGGCGCTCTTCCTGCTCAACACGGTGCGGATGCTGCCGGACGCGCAGTACGCGCCCTCGCGGGTGGTGCCGGAGCTCAACCCGCTCACGGGCAAGCCGTTGGACATGAGCTTCGCCTTCCTGCGGGGCGCCTCGCAGATGTACACGGAGTACCTCATCAACATGGGCGTGAGGGCTTCGCTCACCCTGGCCATCTCGGCGGGCGATCAGCTCTGGGGGCTGGTGGCGTGCCACCACTACAGCGCCCGCCAGGTGCCGTATGATGTGCGCACCGCGTGCGAGTTCCTCTCCCGCGTCGTCTCGCTGCAGGTGGTCGACAAGGGCCGCCACGAGGAGACGAAGTACCGGGAGCGGATGGGCGAGGTCCACCGGTGCATGGTCCAGAACGTGGCCCGGCAGGAGCACCTCGTGGACGTGCTGACCGGGTGCACGCCCGGGGTGCGCGAGTTCGTGGAGTGTGGCGGTGCGGCCGTGCTGGCCGAGGGCGAATGCCGACTCCTGGGCAATACCCCGAGCGAGCTCCAGGTACGCCTCCTGGTGGAGTGGTTGAAGACGGCCCAGGGCAGCGAAATCTTCGCCACGGACCAGCTCCCGGCGCTCTACCCGGACGCGAAGGCCTTCAAGGAAGCCGCCTGTGGCTTGCTGGCCCTGCCCATCTCCCGCCCCCGAGGCGAGTACGTTCTCTGGTTCCGGCCCGAGACGATCCAGACCGTCAACTGGGCGGGAGATCCCTACAAGCCCGTGGAGATCGGTCCCATGGGAGACCGGCTCACCCCTCGCAAGTCCTTCGAGCTGTGGTCGCAGACCGTTGAGGGCCGCTCGCTGCCCTGGGTCGACGTGGAGCTGGAGGCCGCCCGGCGCCTGCGCGAGTCCCTCACGGAGATCGTCTTCCGCCGCAGCGAGGAGATCTCCCGGCTCAACCTGGAGTTGTTCCGCAGCAACCAGGACCTGGACTCCTTCGCCTACGTGGCCAGCCACGATCTCAAGGAGCCGCTGCGCGGCATCTACAACTACGCCACCTTCCTGACGGAGGACTACGCGAAGACGCTCGACGATGCGGGGCGGCAGAAGCTGGCCACGGTGATCCGGCTGAGCAAGCGCATGCAGGTGCTCATCGACTCGCTCCTGCACTTCTCCCGGCTGGGCAAGAGCCCCCTGCGCATCGAGCCGCTCCCGCTGGGCCCGCTGGTGGACGAGGCCCTGGAGAACGTGGAGTCCCGCTTGAAGGAGACGGGCGCGGTGGTGTCGGTCCCCCGGCCGTTGCCCACCGTCCACGCCGATCACACCGGCCTGATCGAGGTGTACTCGAACCTCCTGTCCAACGCGCTCAAGTACAATGACAAGCCCGAGCGCAAGGTGGAGGTGGGCTACGTGGCCGAGGGTGAGCCCGGCTTCCCGGTGGAGGCCGAGGGCTTCAAGGAATGCTTCTATGTGAAGGACAACGGCATTGGCATCCCCGAGAACTCCAAGGAGGAGATCTTCCGCATCTTCAAGCGGCTGCATCCCCAGGCGGACTTCGGTGGAGGCACGGGGGCCGGCCTCACCATCGTCAAGAAGGTGATCGAGCGTCACGGCGGCCGGATCTGGCTCACCTCTCGTGAGGGCGAGGGGACGACGTTCTACTTCACCCTCGGAAGGGAGTAGCGCCCGTCATGCAGCAGCGCCCGATTCTCCTCGTCGAGGACAGCCCGGAGGATGTGGAGGCGCTCCAGCGTGCCTTCCGCAAGTTCCAGTTCACCCGGCCCGTCCAGCACTGCGCCACGGCCCGGAGCGCCTGGGATTACTTGTGCGGGCAGGGCGAGCTCCCGGCGGCCAGTCCGCTCCCGTGCCTCATCCTCCTGGACCTGAACCTGCCGGGGGAGGACGGCCGCTCCTTCCTCCAGCGGCTGAAGGCCAACGAGGAGTTCAAGTCCGTGCCCGTCGTCATCTTCTCCACCTCCAGCAACTCCAGGGACGTGGACTTCTGCTACCGGCACGGCGCCGCCGCCTACCAGGTGAAGCTGATGGATGTGGACGAGCAGCAGCGCCACCTGCACGCGATGCTGGACTATTGGTTTGGTGCCGCGGTCCTGCCTTCGAGTGAAGCGTAGAGGGTACCGGCGATGAAGCCTCAGCGGCGCATCCTGATCGTGGACGACAGCGCGGAGGACCGCAATGCGTTCCGTCGCTTTCTCCAGCAGGACACCGAGTACCGGAACCTCGTCGAGGAGGTGATCACGGGGGATGTCGGCGTCGAGGCCTGCCGGCGCGCTTCCTTCGACGCCGTGCTGCTCGACCACCACATGCCTCGCATGGATGGGCTGGAGACGCTCAAGGCCCTGCACGCCCTGCCGGGCTGGAGCACCCCGGTCCTCGCGCTGACGAGCACGGGGCGCTCGGACGTGGCGAGCCGGATGCTCGAGGCGGGGGCCACCGACTTCCTCTTCAAGGACGACATCACCGCCTCGTCTCTCAGCCGGGCCATCACCAATGCCATCACCAAGGAGCGGCTCCAGCGCAGGGTGGAGAAGACGGCCCGGCGCACCGCCCGGCTGCAACAGGTGACGGCGGAGCTGTCTCGCGCGCGCACGCCGCGGCAGGTGGTGGACGTCTTCCTGCAGCATGCGATGGACATGCTGGGCGCCGCGGCGGGCTTCCTGGCCCTCCTCTCCGAGGACGGGACCCATCTCGAACTGGATGCCAGCCCTGGCTTCGACGAGGACACCGTCCGCAAGTGGCGGCGCATCCTGCTCAGCTCCTCGTTGCCCATCACGGATGCCGCGCGCACCGGAGCGCTCGTCGCCTGCGGCAGCCGGGAGGAGCTGTCCGCTCGCTACCCGGTTCTGAAGGATGCCATCCTGCGGTTCCCGGCGCTGGCCGCCGTTCCCTTGCGCGTGGGCGACAACCGGCTGGGCGCCGTCGTCGTCTACTTCTCCGAATCTCACGCCTTCGATGAAGAGGAGCAGGACTTCCTCCTCGTCCTCACCCGCCAGTGCGCCCAGGCGCTGGAGCGCGCGCAGCTGTACGAGGCGGCGCGCACCGCACGGGATGCGGCCCGCTTGGAAGAGGAGCGCTTCCGCGCGCTCATCCTGGCTTCGTCTCCCGTGGTGTGGCGCGCGGACGCCTTGGGGCAAGGGGGGGCCAACATCGCGGTCCAGGGCACGCGGACAGGCATACCGTTCGAGCAGTCGGTGGGGGTCCGGTGGATGGAGGCCCTTCATCCGGAGGATCGGGAGGCCACCCTGGGCCATTGGCGCGAGGCGGTCCAGTCCGAGCAGATGTTCCGGAGTGAGTTCCGCGTCCGCGCGCAGGATGGGAACTGGCGCAGCCACCTCTCGCATGCGGTCCCCGTGCGAGGCCCGGATGGGAACGTGCGCGAATGGATCGGCGCCAACTGGGACGTCACCGAGGAGCGCCGCGCGGAGGCCGAGCGCTCCCGGCTCTACGCGGCGCTCCAGGAGAGCGAGTCCCAGCGGCGCCTGGCCCTGGAGGCGGCCCGGCTCGGCACGTGGACCTGGGAGATCGGCTCCGGGCACGTGGACATGGACGAGGTCGGCAGGGCGCTGCTGGGGCTGGCTCCGGAGGGGCCTCTGCGCGCCGAGATGCTGGGCACGCATGTGCACCCGGAGGATCTGGCCAGGGCGCTGGCTGCCCTTCAGGGCTTCATCGCGTCGGACACCCAGACGGAGTACGAGCTGGAGTATCGCGTCCTGCCTCTCGACGGGGGCGTCCGGTGGGTGGTGAGCCGGGGCCGCATGGTCCGCGACACACAAGGGCACTCGAAGCGGCTGGTGGGCGTCTGCTACGACATCACCGAGCGCAAGTCCTTCGAGATCGGCCTGATGCGCCAGCGGGAGGCCGAGAAGCAGCGCGCGGACTTCGAGCAGCAGCTCGTCGGCATCGTCAGCCATGACTTGAAGAACCCGCTGGCGGCCATCCTCATGCAGTCGGCGATGGCCGTGCGTCAGGGCGGCCTGGATGCGCGCACCCTCAAGATGATGACGCGCATCCAGTCCTCCGCCGAGCGCGCCAGCCGGATGATCCGCGACCTGCTTGACTTCACCCAGGCGCGGCTGGGAGGCGGAATTCCCCTGCAGGTGCGCGAGCTGGATGCGCGCGAGGTCATCGTCCCGGTGCTGGAGGAGGTGCGCCAGGCCTTCCCGCACCGCCAGCTCTCCTTCGAGTCAGTGGGGGATACGACGGGCGTATGGGATGGGGACCGGCTGGCCCAGGTCATCACCAACCTGGTGCAGAACGCGGTGAAGTACAGCCCTGAGGCCACGGGCATCGAGGTCCGCCTGCTCTCGGATGGCCCGTGCGTGGAGCTGACGGTCCACAACCACGGAGCGCCGATTCCCGCCGAGCGGATCCCCCACCTCTTCGAGCCGTTGCAGCGCGCCACCTCCCTGGAGGACAAGTCCGGTCGGAGCGTGGGCCTGGGGCTCTACATCGTGAAGCACATCGTGGAGGCCCACCAGGGCACCATCGCCGTGAGTTCACATGAGGGTGAGGGCACGCTGTTCCGGGTGCGTCTGCCACGGCATGTGAAGCAGCGCCTGGGCTCCGGTCTCTGAGCGCACCGCCTCGGCGAGGCCCGTGCGTCAGACCGATTCGCCCGAGAAGAGCCAGGGCAGGAGCAGATCCCTCAGCTCGTGCAGGGTCCGGGCCGCATGGATGTTGGCGAGCAGCTTGTCGAAGAGGGGCCGGGTGAACTGGTCGAACGCCTCGACGCACGGCCCATCAGGGAGGGCGATGGGGTAGCGAGACATGTGCTCCCAGCTCGTCCGAGGCATCCGGGTTCCGTCCGAGCCGGCATCCGCGAAGTTGACGAACTCGACGCTGGAGAGGTGTCCCAGCACGAAGCTGAGCAGGGCCTTGCGCGCGGGCTCGACCACGACGATGTCCGTGGAACAGACGCCATCCACGGGGGCCAGCCCCACCTTGTGGAAGTAGGGGCGCAGCTTGCCGAACAGCAGGTGTCCCTTGCGGAAGCGGGACTTCTGGCTCTGCACCTGCGCGGCGGTGCCCCAGTGCGCCAGGGCGATCGACTTCGGCGGCATGTGCTCCAGGCCGATGTAGGGCGTGGAGTGCTCGAGCTCCTCCGGGGAAGTCCTCTCCCGGACCTGCCGCGCCACATCCCCCAGCGTCCCCCACCGCCAGCCCTTGGGCAGGGGACCTTCCTGCGTGAGGACGAACTCGCTCGGGAACCGCGCCGCGATGCCCTCGCTCAGGCCCACGGGCCTGCGCCCCTCGGACTTCGCCATCACGGGGTAGAACTCGACGAACGAGGCCTGGAACAGCTTGGAGGCCAGCGCTTCCAGGGTGCGGTTCAGCTGTCGGGAGAGCTCGAGCCGCTCATCGATCGTCCCGAGGATCTCGGCGATGCGCCGCTGGTCCTGGAGCGGGGGCAGCTCGACCTCCACCTGCTCCAGGGCGGAGGCCTTGAGGTAGGGCAGGGCCGAGCCCTCGATGCGCTCCTCGAAGTCGAGCGTGCACAGCAGGTAGTAGAGGAACCGGGGATCCACGCTCTGGCGGGGGATGGCCGCCATCAGGTTGTTGTCCAGGAGCGTGGGCCGCGTGATCAGCCGCTTGCGGTTCTGGCGGATGGCCTCGCCGACCTTGGCGAAGATGACCGAGGCGGCGGGGACGGGCCGGGCCCTCAAGGTGGAGGCTGTCTCGGCATCCACCCAGTTCTCGGCCTGGGCGATGAACAGCTCGTTGCCGGGGCGGTTCAGGTCGCTGACCTTGATGAAGGGGAAGTCGCCCCGGGTGCGTCCCTGGAAGCGGATCGGGAAGGCGACTCCCGCTCGGAACTCACAGAGCTCACCGAGGGTGGCGATCCTGCGCTCAATGCCCACGGCGGAGCTCCTCGACGAGCGCTCGGAGCCGCTCATCCAGGCTCGCGGACAGGGCAAGATCCTGCTCCAACTGGGTCGCGAGCCGGGGCAACTGCTCCTCGAAGTCCTCGGCCTCGTCCACGTCCGCGGAGCCCACGTACCGCCCGGGGGTGAGGGTGTAGCCCTGGGCTCGGACCTCGTCGAGGCGGGCCACCCGGGCGAAGCCAGGCACCTCCTCGGGATGGCCCGTGCGGCGGAACTCCCGGTAGGCGGCCGAGATGCGCTCCACGTCCTCGTCGCTGAGCTGCCGCTGCCGGCGCGAGCCCGGGATCATCTCTCCCAGCGCCCTGCCGTCGATGAAGAGGATCTCTCCCTTCCGCTTCCGGTTCCCGCGTCCTCCCCCGCGCCCCTTCGAGAGGAACCACAGCGTGCAGGGGATCTGCGTGTTGGCGAAGAGCTGCGAGGAGAGCTGCACCACGCAATCCACGAAGTCCCCCTCGACGAGCGCCGTCCTCACCTCGATCCGCCCCGCGTGGTTGTTGGAGAGCTCTCCGGCCGCCATCACGAAGCCCGCCGAGCCGCCCTCCTTGAGGTGATGCAGGAAGTGCATCATCCACAGTGGGTTCGCGTTGCGGGGCGCGAGCGGCATCTGCTTCCCGGCGATCTTCAGGCGGGGGTCCTTCGCGGAGAGCTTGTCCGCGCCCCATCCATCGCGTCCCTTCGAGCCATCGTTGAAGGGGGGATTGGACAGGATGTAGTCGGCCTTGAGCCTGGGGTGCTGATCATCGAAGTAGGTGTTGCCCAGGCGGATGTCGCCATCGAGGCCGTGGATGAAGAGGTTCATCCGGCAGAGGCGGTAGGTGAACTCCTTGCTCTCCTGGCCGAAGAACATGAGCTGGTGGTTGGATTGGGCGAAGAGGTCCGACTGGACGAACATGCCGCCGGAGCCGCAGCAGGGGTCGTAGACGATGCCCCGCCTCGGCTCCAGCATGGAGACGAGCAGCCTCACGATGCTGGCCGGGGTGAAGTACTCGCCGCCGCGCTTCCCCTCGGAGGAGGCGAACTCGCCGATGAAGTACTCGTAGATGCGGCCGAGCAGATCCTCCCCCCCGTGTTCGTGTGTGAAGGCATCGCGGGCGAACAGGCGGAGCAACTGCGTCACGTTGCGCTGGTCCATGTTGGACGCGGCATAGATGCGAGGCAGCAGGCCGCGCAGCCTGTCGGGATAGGCCTTCTCCAGCGCCTCCAGGGCGTCATCGAGGCGGACCTTGATGTCCTCCTGGTCCGCGTGCGCGAGCAGCGTGCTCCACCGGGCTCTGGCGGGGACGGCGAAGGCTCCGGGACGCCGGTGCTCGTACCTCAGCGAGAGGAAGCGCAGGAAGATGATGGGCAGGACGAAGCGCTTGTACTCCGAGGGCTCGATGGAGCCGCGGAGCATGACGGCGGCCTGCCAGAGCTCCTTGACCAGCTCCATGACGCCAGGGATGTTTGGCTCCCGGGCCTCAAGCTGACTTCGCGCGCCACGCGCTGCTTTCCTGGACACGTTCCCCCCATGGGAAATGCATCACGAATGTATCACTGGGGGTGGATGACTCGCATGCACTTGGTCCGTGGGCAACAAATACATTGAATATGTTTCATTGCGGAGGAGCCAGCGTGATTGCGAGAACGTGCGACATCTCGAAGAGGCCGTGTTTCCCAAACTCTGAGACATCTCCACGGGGAGACAGCTCCGCTCAGGGGCGCGTCAGATCGACCGTGAGTCCCATGGCGCGCAGCTCCGCATGGAGCTTCAGCCGGGCCTGGGCCCAGGGCAGGGCCTCCACCCGGTAGCCTGCGAGCGCGTCGAGGAGCTGGGCGCGGTAGCTCGGGTTGCCCGGGTCGGCGATCACCACCACGCCGCGGTCCGCATGTGAACGGATGAGCCGTCCCACCCCCTGGCGCAGCAGCAGCAGGGCGCGGGGTAACCGGTACTGGACGAAGCCCAGGTATTCGCTGCCGCCTCGCGTCAAAGCCTCCTCGCGGGCCGCCACCAGCGGCCGGCTCGGCGGCTCCAACGGCAGCTTGTCGATGAAGACACACCCCACGCCGCGGCCGGGGATGTCCACTCCCTGCCAGAAGCTCTTCGTCCCCAGCAGCACCGTGCCGGCATCTCGCTCCTGCCGCGCCACCAGCGAGCGCCCGTGGCCGCGCGTCTGCCGCAGCACCTCGATGCCCAGCGGCTCGAGCCGGGTCTGGACCTCGCGCGCCACCAGCTCCATGCGCCGCGTGGAGGCGAACAGTCCCAGGAGTCGGCCGCCCATGGCCTGGGCCAGCCCGGAGATGCGCATGGCCGCCCAGTCCACGAAGGGCTCCTCGTGGGCGCGGGGTGCGTCGGTGACGAGCACCACCAGCGCCTGCTCGCGCAGCCGGAAGGGGGAGGGGGCTCGCAGCATCCGGGGAGCGGGTGTATCGCTTCGCCCGTTGAGCCCCAGGCGCCGCAGGACGAAAGGGTTCTCCTGGCCCGTGCTCAGCGTCGCCGAGGTGAGCACCAACGCCCGCTTCTGCGCCGCGAAGTCCTTCGACACGTACGCCGAGACGTCCACCGGCTGGGCTCCCACGCTCCACCGCTGGCGTTTGGGTTCGGCCGTGGCCGCGTAGCACCGCCCCTGGGATGGCTCGCCCGAGAGCTCCTCGGCCAGCGCCGTCAGGTCCGCCAGCTCGGACACCGCGCCGGACAGCTCCCGCTCCAGCACCGGCTGCCGGGCGGCGAGCTCCGGCAGGAACTCCAGGATGCGTACCGAGAGGAGCTTGTGCAGCTCTCGCAGCGCCCCGAGCACGTCCTGGATGCCTTCGCGCACGGGCGCCCAGGCGGGAGAGGCCCGCACCTGTTCCGTCACCCGCAGCTCGGGGGCATAGGCCGCGTCGTCCGAGTCCTCGTTGGGAGCCGCCGCGGGCTCGCACAGGTCCGTCACGCGCTCGCCCAGGCTCCGGGCGGCGGAGAGCAGGGCACTGAGCGAGGACTCCACCTCGCTCATCAGCGTGCGCCCCTCGGCCCGCCGCGTGCTCGCGAGGGCCTTTCGCAGCTCGGCGAACAGGCCGCGCCTTCCGTCCCGGCCATGCAACCGCTCGGTGAGACGGAAGAAGGCGCCGTCCGAGAGCTCCAGGGCGAGGGCGGTGGTGGCCACGTCCTCTACTTCGTGGGCCTCGTCCAGCACCAGGTGGTCCAGCTTGGGGTAGCGCGGTGGCCAGGCGAAGGCCAGCGACTGGTTGATGACGAGCACGTCCGCCGCCCGCGCCTGCGCCACCGCCGAGTGGTAGTAGCAGCGGTGGTAGTGGGGGCAGCGCTCGCCCAGCGTGGTCGACGCCTCCGAGCGCACTGCCGGCACCAGCGAGTTGAGGATGGGGAAGCGCTCGCGGAACCAGTGGCTCAGCCGGTCCAGGTCCCCGTCCGGGCTGCGGCGCAGGAAGGCGCGCAGGTATGCGCGAGGGGCGCGGGCCTCGTGCCTCATCCCCGGCTCCACCAGCGTGGCATCCAGCGCGCGGCGGCGGCACAGGTAGTTCGTCTGGCCCTTGAGCAGCGCGTAGCCGAAGGCTCCCCCGGTGGCGCGGTGCAGCCGCGGCAGGTCCTTCTCGATGAGCTGGTCCTGGAGCGTCTTGGTGTGGGGCGCCACCGCCACCTTGCGCCCGTTGCGCGCCGCGAACAGCGCCGACGGAGCCAGGTAGGCCAGGGACTTGCCCGTGCCCGTGCTCGCCTCCACCGCGAGCTGTCCGCCCTCGGAGAGCGTGCGCGCTACTGCTTGGGACATCTCGAGCTGCGCGGGCCGGCTCTTGAAGCCGCCTTCCTCCATCCGCTCCAGGGCTCCGCCGGGACCGAGCAGCGCCGCCACCTCCCCGGCCTTCACGGGCTGCACCGGAGTGCCGGGCTCGGGTTCGGGCGGAGCCTTGGCCCCCCCCGCCCGCATGCGCTCGGGTCGGCCCTGTAGGAAGCCTCCAGTCGTCTCCAGCTTCAGGGGCATCGGTGTGGCCCGGCAGGCCTCCCTGAGCCGGGACAGCATCGCCACCAGGGGGCGCTCCTCGAAGGCGCTGTCCAGCTCCGCCTCACCTGCCTCGGCCTGGGCGATCCTCAGCGCCGCGCGCGGGCGGGGATCCAGGACCGTCAGCAGATCCGCCACGTCGTCCGCGCGGCCGTCGCGGATGTAGCCGTCCATCGCATGCATCAGCACGGCGTGCGTGGCCAGACAGTCCGTCACCACCCGGTGCGCCGTGCGAGGCTTCTGCCCCGCCCACCGCAGCATCGCCTCCAGCGAGTGGCTGGACAGCTCCGGGTGCAGGTAGTGCAGCAACTCGCACGAGTCGAGCACCGGAGCGCGGATGGGGCCCAGCAGCTCCGGGAGGAAGCCCTTCTCGAACGGGGCGTTGTGGGCCACCACCGTCCAGCCCGAGAGCGCCTCGCGCAGCTCCGCCATGTCGCTGCCGAAGCGAGGCTTGCCGGCAAGCATCCCATCGTCGATGCCCGTCAGCCGGCGGATGGTGATGGGCAGGGGCCGCGACGCCGAGTACAGCCGGGCGATGCGGTGCACCTCCTGGCCGTTCTCGAAGAAGAGCGCACCCAGCTCGATGACCTCGTCCGTACGAGGGTCGAGCCCCGTCGTCTCGAGGTCCAGGAAGACATGCCGAGTGAAGAGTTCCGCAGCACCACCCATGGGTAGGGCCCAGCCTAACCGCCTTCCGGCGTAGGGCCGAGCCTCACTCCACCATGAACGTGCCGCTGATCATCTGCCCCATCGCGCAACCGTACGTCAGCGTCCCCGTCTTGGTCGGGGTGAACGCGATTTCCACGGGCTGGTTGAGGGGCAGGGGGGCGTTGATGTTGTAGTCCTTCATCACCAGGTCGTTGGCGCAGGTGTGGTCCGTGGTCCGGGTGACCACGAGCTTCACCGGCTCGTCCTTCGTGAGGGTGATGGGGGTGGGCTCATAGCCCTTCTCCGTCACGCTCAGGGTGATGACGCGCGGGCCCTCTCCGGGCTTGCGCGCCTGCGCGGGAGCCTGTTCGGACTTCTGCTCCTTCGAGCACCCCTGATGCGCGAGGCACGCGCCGGCCAGCGCCAGCGCCAGCAGCGGCTTGATCATCTTCGAGAAGAAACGCATGCGGTTCCTTAAGGCTCGGGGGCCGGCTCCGCCGGGGTCTGGGCCTCGAAGCGGAGGATGGCGTGCAGCGGGACGAAGACCTCGCTCCCGGGCTCACCCAGGAGCAGGTCGAACCGCCCCGCCTTCTGCAGCGGCATCTTCAAGGTGATGCCGTTGCGCAGCACCAGGCGCACGGTCTGGCCCACTTGAGGCAGGAAGGGCCTCGGGTCGGAGAACGGGCGCTTGTCCGGCTGCCGGGCCACGCTGGCGGGCTTCTGGGTGAGCTTCTGGTCCCGCTCCAGGGTGGGCAGCAACTTGTCCCAGTCCGACCTGCGGGCCAGCAGCACGACCTGGAGCTTCTCCAGCCGCCCGGTGCGCTCGAACGAGAAGGCGATCGGCTCCTCGGTCAGCAGCGTGTCGAGCACCGTGCGCTCGGCCAACACCACGGCGACTTCCGTCTTCGCCGTCACCAGGCTGGCGAGGAAATCGGCCACTGCGGCGTTGTCCACCTCGCCGCGCGCCTGCTTGATGGCCGCCTTGCGCTGGGTGCGCTCCTTGCGCGCCATGAACTCGGCGACGGTCATCCCGCTCTGGAGCACGCCGAACGCATCCCCGAGCGACAGGCCCGCGTTCTGGCCCATCAGCTCGTACACCTGATCGAAGCGCTTGGCCTCCTCGGCGTGCAGCTTGCGCCAGATGCGGCACTTCATCTTCCCTTCGAGCTCACCCTTGGCGATGCGCGCGGGGACGTGCTCCTTCGTGGCCAGCGCCAGGATCTGCTCGGGAGTCGGCGGCGGGCGGGGAGCGCCTCGCGGTGGCGGCCGTCCACCCATGGGGCGCGACGAGAAGCCACCTGCGCCGCCCGAGGGCCGATAGCCTCCACCCGAGGGCCGGGGCCCGGAACCCATGGGCCGAGGACTCGGTGCGGGAGCTCCCGGCGTGGGAGCGGGCCGGGCCGTGGGCACGGGCGCGGCGGCGCTGGGAGCGGGCCGGGCCGTGGGCACGGGCGCGCTCGGAGACGGAGGCCGGGGAGTGGGAGCAGGGACCGGGGCGCTGGCGGCGGGAGGTCTTGGGGTGGGGGCCGCCGTGGGCCTTGGGGTGGGAGTCGGGCTGGGACTCGGGGACGGGGCCTGCGTGGGGGACACGCTACCCGGCGTCGTCGCTGCGGGGCGCCGGATGACTTCGACTGCGGGAGCCACCCGCCGTGGTTTCCGATCGTTCACGGTCTTACGCTACCTGATAGCCACGCCTTGGGGGAGCACAAGGGGCTCATGGCTTGAGAGATTCTGATAGGTCAATCTTCCATCCGGAGGGCTCGCGGACCAGCTTCACCTCGTGCGGCTGCCCCGAAGAGAGCACGCGCACGGTTGCCACGTCCCCCTCCTCTTTGACCAACGTAACTTCCGTAACATCCGCCGGGGGGGCGGAATTCACGAAGAGCAGGTCATAGGGCTCTGCCTTCATCGTGCCGCCCGAGGCCTCCTTGAGGGACTGTGTCCGGGCCGCCAGGGCGTCACGGGTGGCCTGGGACAGGGCCGCATAGGCCTTCTTGTACTCGCCCTTGCGGACCTGGTCATGGAAGGTGGTGTAGGCATTGACAGGCGTGTCGGCGCGCTTGCAGCCCGTGAGGGCAAGCAGGGTCAGCACGAGGAGCGGCATCGCAAACGAGCGCATGGCGTGGAGATTTAGGCCAAAGGGCGCTCTCCGCAAAGCGTCTCGAAGTCACTCTTCATGCTGGCGAACGCGATTGCGGCCTGCCCCTTTGGCCGCATAGAGGCACTCGTCGGCCGCGCGCTTCAGGTCCGCGGAGGTCTGGATGGTAGAGGAGGGGATGGTGGCCACCCCCAGCGACGCGGTGCAGCGCACCGTCCGCTTCGTGCCGTCCAGAGCCTGGTACTCCAGCTGCAAGGCCTCGATGGCCTCGCGCACCCGCTCGCAGGCGGTGAGCGCGTCCGAGGGGCTCGTCTCGGGCAGCAGGGCGATGAGCTCCTCGCCGCCGTAGCGGGCCAGCAGGTCTACCTCGCGCAACCGCGCCCGAGTCACCTGGGCCACCGAGCGGAGCACCTCGTCCCCGAACGGGTGGCCAAAGGTGTCGTTGATGCGCTTGAAGTAGTCGATGTCCAGCATCACCAGCGACAGCGGCGAGCGGTAGCGCCGGGCTCGGGCGAACTCCTCCTCCAGCCGCTCCTCGAAGTAGCGGCGGTTGGACAGGCCGGTGAGCGCGTCCGTGCGGCTGAGCGCCAGCAGCTCCTCGCGCTTGCGGGCCAGCTCCTTGTTGGCCCGGTCCAGCTCGCGGTTCTTCTCGATGAGCGCGTCCTGCAGGGCCTTGAGCCGCAGCATGGACTTCACCCGCGCGCCCAGCTCCAGCATGTCGAAGGGCTTCACCAGGTAGTCGTCCGCGCCCAGCTCCAGCCCCTCCACCTTTCCGGCCGCCTGCCGCGCCGTCATCAGGATCACCGGGATGAAGCCGAAGCCGCCCTCACCCGAGTTGGCCTTGATGATGCGGCAGACCTCCACCCCGCCCAGGCCGGGCATCTCCACATCCATGAGGATGAGGTCCGGCCGGTGCTCGCGGATGGCGGACAGCGCCTGCGCTCCATCCCGCGCCTCGCGGAAGCGGTAGCCGTGGGGGGCCAGGCCCTCCCGCACGTGCTGCACGTGCGCTGGATCGTCGTCGACGATCAGCACGGTCCGGTCCGAATATTCTCCTGCGGGCCCCGCTCGGCGGCTGCCCTCCAGGGGTCTCTTGCTGGCACTGCTCTCCGGCATCATCAATCCCACCCCCGAAGAACCCTTATGCCGCCCGGGCGTTCCCAGATTCTCTCTAGGTAAGAGGGGGATGCCAAGTCGCTCCCTTGGTGATTTTTCAACCAGGCTTGACGAGCCGACCCCGGTAGACAGGCTCCCCACTTTGGAGGTAACGGCGCTCGCGCGTCGAGGGGACCTCCTCGGGCTCATAGGGATGGAAGGCCCCCTGGCCGAGCGGGTTGATGAAGCCGGCCTCCTCCAGCACGGCCAGCATGCCGTGGGCGCGGTCCTCCACATCCGTGCGCATGTCGAACCGGCCGCCGGGGACCAGTCTGTCCAGAAGGAGACTCGCGAACTCGGGCTGGATGATGGCGCGCTTGAAGTGGGCGCGCTTCCACCAGGGGTCCGGGAACTGGAGGTGGACGGCGGCCAGCGAGCCCGAGGCGAAGATGCGAGGGACCACCGCGCGCGCGTCGGCCTCGATGACGCGCAGGTTCTTCAGCCCCATCTTCTCACCGCGGGACTGGGTGTCGCGGGCGTACTTCTTGCGCCACTCGAAGGCGACGAAGCGGACCTGGGGGTTGCGGCGGCAGTACTCGAGGGCGTGGCCGCCGGCGCCGGAGCCGATCTCCAGCTCCAGGGGGCCGGAGAAACCGAACTCCGCGTCCCAGTCCGGAGGGGCTTCGAGGTTGACGAACTTCAGGCCGACAGGGTCGGGCAGCAGGCGGGGACGGGCCATGGCGTGGGCCGCGCTCTATGCCCGAGGGTGGGTGGCTTGAACAGGGCAAAAACGCGGGGTTGAAGGTATACCCACGGCCATGAAGGTCTTCCAATCGGTACAGGAGGCGCGGGAGCTGGCGGGCGGGGCCATCGCGCTGGGCAACTTCGACGGAGTTCACGTGGGCCACCAGGCCCTCTTCGCCGAGGCCCGCCGGCACGGGCCAGCCGCCGCGCTCACCTTCCATCCCCACCCGGGCAAGGTGCTCCAGCCGGAGTTGGCGCCCAAGCTCATCACCCTGCTGCCGCGCAAGCTGGAGCTCTTCGAGGCGTATGGCCTGGCCGCGGCGGTGGTGCAGCCCTTCAACCGCGAGTACGCGCGCACTCCGTCCTCGGCCTTCGAGGAGTCCCTGCTGGACGTGATGGGCGTGAAGCACGTGGTGGTGGGCAGCGACTTCACCTATGGCGCGGCGCGTGCCGGCACGGTGGCCACCCTGCGCGAGGCCGCGGGCCAGCGTGGAGCCCAGGTTCACGTGGTGCAGCCGGTGACCGTGGACGGCCTGGTGGCCTCCTCCAGCAAGGTGCGCGAGTACATCCTCGAGGGCCGCGTGGCGGCGGCGCACAAGCTGCTGGGGCGGCCCTTTGATCTGGACGGCACGGTGGTGCCGGGCGCGGGCCGGGGGCGGGGCATCGGCTTCCCCACCGCCAACGTGGACACACAGAACGAGCTGCGCCCGGCTCCGGGTGTCTATGCCTTGCGCGTGCGGATCTCGGACAATACGTCTGTCTGGCACCCGGCGGTGGCCAACATCGGCGTGAAGCCTACCTTTGGGGGCTCCGTGGTCACCATCGAGGCCCACCTGCTGGACTTCCAGGGTGATCTCTATGGCAAGGAATTGCGGGTGCAGTTCCTGGATCGGCTGCGTGCCGAGCAGCGTTTCGGTTCGGTGACGGAGCTCGCCGGCCAGATCAAGAGGGACGTCGAGGCTGCTCGCACGGTCATCGCCCGGGCGGACGTCTGAAGGTTTTCACGGGGTTTCCCGTGTCGGTTCAATGGTTTGGCGCTTCTGGAAGCTTCTGGCACTTACCTTGACAGTACGTGCGTGGGTTCTCTCTAATCCAGAGCGGATTCTGACAACAGGTTCGTTCCACCCTGCCTCCTGGCCCGCGCCTGGCGCACCAGAGGCAACTGCCCGTCTTTCTTTCTGCTCGAGGCTGCTGAATGTCCGGTCGACTTGGTGAACTGCTGGTCCGCGAGAACCTCATCACCGTGCAGGCGCTGCGCAAGGCGCAAGAGGAGTCTCAGAAGAGCGGAGCCCGCATCGGCACCGCCCTCATCAAGACGGGAGCCATCGAGGAGTCCAAGCTCACGGACTTCCTCTCCAAGCAGTACGGCGTGCCGGCCATCAACCTCAAGGACTTCGACGTCGACCCGGAGATCATCAAGCTGGTCCCCAAGGAAGTCGCCGAGAAGCACCTGGTCATCCCCGTCAACCGTGCCGGCCCGTCGCTGATCGTCGCGATGTGCGATCCGTCCAACATCTACGCGGTGGACGATCTGAAGTTCCTCACCGGCTACAACATCGAGTCGGTGGTCGCCTCGGAGATCTCCATCCGCGATGCCATCGAGCGCTACTACGCGGAGAAGGGCCCCTCGCTGGACGACATCGTCGGAGAGGTGTCCGACGACATCGAGGTCTCCAAGGAAGAGGACGAGAACCTCGAGGAGATGGCCAAGGCCGCGGACGACGCCCCCGTCGTCAAGCTGGTGAACCTGATCCTCATGGACGCCATCAAGAAGGGCGCGTCCGACATCCACGTGGAACCGTACGAGAAGGACTTCCGCGTGCGCTTCCGCATCGACGGCTCGCTGTACGAAGTCATGCGCCCGCCGATGAAGCTGCGCAACGCCATCACCAGCCGTCTGAAGATCATGGCGGAGCTGGACATCTCCGAGCGCCGTCTGCCGCAGGACGGACGCATCAAGATCAAGATGGGTGGCGGTAAGGAGATGGACTTCCGCGTCAGCGTGTGCCCCACGCTGTTCGGCGAGAAGGTCGTGATGCGTCTGCTCGACAAGTCGAACCTCCAGCTCGACATGACCAAGCTGGGCTTCGACAAGACGCCGCTCGAGTGGTTCCAGGAGGCCATCAACCGCCCCTACGGCATGGTGCTGGTGACGGGTCCGACGGGTTCCGGCAAGACGACGACGCTGTACTCGGCGCTCTCGTCGCTGAACCAGATCGACACCAACATCTCCACCGCGGAGGACCCGGTCGAGTTCAACTTCGCCGGCATCAACCAGGTGCAGATGCATGAAGACATCGGCCTGAACTTCGCGGCGGCGCTGCGCTCCTTCCTCCGTCAGGACCCCGACATCATCATGATCGGCGAGATCCGAGACTTCGAGACGGGCGAAATCGCGGTGAAGGCGGCGCTCACGGGCCACCTGGTGCTCTCCACGCTGCACACCAACGACGCTCCAGGCACCGTCAGCCGTCTGCTCAACATGGGCATCGAGCCCTTCCTCGTGACGGCTTCGCTGAACCTGATCCTGGCCCAGCGTCTGTGCCGCCGCCTGTGCAAGGACTGCAAGCGCCCGGCGTCCACCGTGGACGAGAAGGCCCTCATCGACGCGGGCGTGCCCCCGGAGAAGATCGGCGCCTTCACCATGTACGAGAAGGTTGGCTGCCGCGAGTGCAATGACCGTGGCTACCGCGGCCGCGTGGCCGTCTACGAGGTCATGCCCTTCTGGGACGGCCTCAAGGAGTTGGTCATCAACGGCGCCGCCGCCAACGAGCTCAAGCAGGAGGCCATCCGCCTGGGCATGAGCTCTCTGCGCATGTCCGCGCTGGCGAAGATGATGGACGGCGTCACCACGCTCGAAGAGGTGGTGGGCAACACCGCTCCGGACCGCTTCTAGGCTTCAGTCTTCACCCACACTTCACCGCAGCTCGAAGGACTTCCTCCGTGGCAAATCTGCATCAGCTTCTGAAGGCGATGGTCGAGAAGGGCGCTTCCGACCTCCACATCACCACGGGCTCACCGCCCCAGCTCCGGGTGGACGGCGAGCTGGTGCCGCTGAAGACGGCGCCCCTTACTCCGGTGGAGACCAAGCAGCTCTGCTACTCGATCCTCACGGACGCCCAGAAGCACAAGTTCGAGGAAGACAACGAGCTGGACCTCTCCTTCGGCGTGAAGGGGTTGTCTCGCTTCCGCGCCAACATCTACATGCAGCGCGGCGCGGTGGCTGGCGCGTTCCGGACCATTCCGTTCAAGATCCTCACCTTCGCGGAGCTGGGGCTGCCGCCGGTGGTGGCCGAGCTGGTGAAGCGCCCCCGCGGCCTCATCCTGGTGACGGGCCCCACGGGCTCGGGCAAGTCCACCACGCTGGCGTCGATGATCGACAAGATCAACACCGAACGTCATGAGCACATCATGACGATCGAGGATCCGATCGAGTACCTGCACCCGCACAAGAACTGCCTGGTGAACCAGCGAGAGGTCGGCGCCGACACGCGCAACTTCAAGACGGCGCTCAAGTACATCCTCCGCCAGGACCCGGACATCGTGCTGGTGGGCGAGCTGCGAGACCTGGAGACCATCGAAGCGGCGCTCACCATCGCCGAGACGGGTCACACCTGCTACGCCACGCTGCACACCAACAGCGCGGTGCAGACCATCAACCGGGTGCTGGACGTGTTCCCGCCGTACCAGCAGCCGCAGGTGCGCGCCCAGCTGTCCTTCGTGCTCGAAGGCGTGATGAGCCAGTCGCTGGTGGCCAAGGCCGGTGGCCCGGGCCGCGTGCTGGCGCTGGAGGTGATGATCCCCACGCCCGCAATCCGCAACCTCATCCGTGAGGACAAGGTCCACCAGGTGTACTCCTCCATGCAGGTCGGTCAGGCCAAGTACGGCATGCAGACCTTCAATCAGGCCCTGGCGGCGCTCCTGGCGCGGCGGCTGATCAGCCAGGAAGAGGCCTTCGGCCGCTCCAGCGATGCCGAGGAGCTGCGCAACATTCTGTCGGGAAGTGTACCGGGCATGGCCCCGCAGCGGCCAGGCGGCGGAGCCCCCGGCCGGTAGTTATGAGTTTTCAAGACGCGCGGTAGAGTGGCGGTCCCCCGCGGAGGTCCAGAGTCATGGCGGCACCAGCACAGAAGCAGGCAGCGGTTCAGAAAAAGACGACCCAGTGGCTCTGGGAGGCCAAGACCAAGGGCGGAGAGACCAAGAAGGGCGAGATGGAGGCGGGCGACGCCGAGGCCGTCAACGCGCGCCTCAAGTCGCTCGGTCTCAACCCGGTCAAGGTCAAGAAGAAGCCGTACGAGATCAATCTCAGCATCGGCAGCGGGGTGACGGGGAAGGACATCCTCATCTTCACCCGTCAGTTCGCCACGATGATCGACGCCGGCCTCCCGCTGGTGCAGTGCTTGGACATCCTGGGCACCCAGATGGACAACCCGGCCTTCAAGAAGGTCGTCTTCGCCATCAAGGGCAAGGTCGAGCAGGGCTCCACCTTCGCGGACGCGCTCAAGGAACACCCCAAGGTCTTCGACGAGCTCTTCGTGCAGCTGTGCGCCGCGGGCGAGGTGGGCGGTATCCTCGACACCATTCTCAACCGTCTGGCGGCCTACCGTGAGAAGGCGGAGAAGCTCAAGCGCAAGGTCAAGAGCGCGATGACCTATCCGGCCATCGTTATCCTCGTGGCCATCGGCGTGACGGCGCTGCTGCTGCTCAAGGTGACGCCGGTGTTCGCGAAGATGTTCGCGGACTTCGGTTCCGCGCTGCCGGCCCCCACCCAGTTCGTGGTGGACATGTCCGAGTGGCTGCAGAACTACATCATCCACCTGCTGGTGAGCATCGGCTCCGTCGTCTTCTTCTTCTACTACACGTACAACAACCCGAAGGGCCGCAAGATCCTGGACAAGGTCATCTTGAAGATGCCGCTGTTCGGGCCGGTGATCCGCAAGGTGGCGGTGGCGCGCTTCACGCGCACGCTCGGCACGATGATCTCCTCGGGCGTGCCCATCCTGGACGCGCTGGACGTGACGGCGAAGACGGCCGGTAACCGCACGGTGGAAGAGGCCATCTACTTCGTGCGTGGCAAGATCGCCGAGGGTAAGAACATCGCCGGTCCGCTGTTGGAGACGGGCGTGTTCCCCTCCATGGTGGTGCAGATGATCGGCGTCGGTGAGGCGACGGGCGCCATGGACGCGATGCTCAACAAGATCGCCGACTTCTATGACGACGAGGTGGACACGGCCGTCGCCGGCCTCACGGCGATGATCGAACCGCTGCTGATGGTGTTCCTGGGCGGCGTGGTGGGCGGCTTCCTCATCGCGATGTACCTGCCCATCTTCTCCATCGCCGGCGCTATCAAGTAGAGCTTCGCCGGTGACATCCAGTCGAGCGGCACTCCCCCTGCTCCCGGGGGAGGCCGAGCTGCGAGTCCGGTTGACGTGGCTGACCGTCTTCCGGACCGTCGCGACCAGTCTGCTGTTGACGGTCTTCGCGCTGCGGTTGCTCGCCTCGTCGCCGACGAGTGAGCTGTCGCGCCAGGACACGCTGGGCTTCGTCGGCATCGGGCTGGTCTACGTCCTCTCCCTCATCTACGGGTTGTGGCTGCGCCGGGGCCATGTGGGCCGCGTGGCCGCGGTGGTGCAGGTAGCGGGGGACGTGCTGATCGCCTCGGGCCTGGTGTCCATCACCGGGGCTGCGGACTCTCCGTTCAGCTTCACGTACTCGCTGGCGGTGATTGCCGCCTCCATCCTCCTGTCGCAGCGGGGGGCGTTCGTGACGGCGGCGGCCTGCTCGGGGGCGTATGGCGCCATTGTCGTCACCCACCTGCTGCGGCTCAGCGCACAACCGTCCGCGGCCATGGTGGTGCGCTTCAGCTTCACCTTCGCCAGCAACGTGCTGGCGCACTTCCTCATCGCGGCGCTGGCCGGCTTCCTCAGTCGCCAGCTGCTGGCGGCCGGCGGGCGGCTGTCGGCCAGTCAGGCGGATCTGCGGCGCCTGGCCACGCTGCATGAGCAGATCCTCGACAGCACCCCGTCCGGGCTCCTCACGTGCGAGGAGGATGGGAGCGTCTCCTTCATCAACCGCGCGGCCATGAGCATCCTCGGGCTCGAGGACGCGGCGGTGAAGGGCAAGCGGGTGCAGGAACTGCTGCCGGGGCTGCCGGGGATGGAGCGGGTGCCTCGCTCCGAGCTGAAGGTGGAGACGCCGCGTGGGTCTCGCATCCTGGGCCTCACGCTGGCGCCGCTGGAGGGCACGGGCCGTGCTTCGCGCCTCATCGTGTTCCAGGATCTGACGGCGCTGAGGCGTGCCGAGGACGAGCTGCGGCGGGCGGATCGGCTGGCGGCGCTGGGGACGCTGGCGGCGCAGCTGGCGCATGAGATTCGCAACCCGCTGGCGGCCATGCGCGGGTCGGCGCAGATGCTGGCGCAGGACGGCTCGGAGGATCCGGCCACGTCCCGGCTGACGGCCATCCTGCTGCGCGAGTCCGATCGGCTCTCGCGCCTGGTGGAGGAGTTCCTGCGCTTCGCCCGCCCGCCGAAGCCGGTGCTCCGAGGCGTGGAGCTGGAGCAGCTCGTCCGGGAGACGATGGAGATGCTCCAGACGGATCCGCTCAGCCTGGGCGTGGAGCTGGAGCTGGAGCTGCGGCCGGTGACGGCCACGGTGGATCCGGATCAATTGCGGCAGGTGCTGCTGAACCTGGTGCGCAACGCCTTCGAGGCGGTAGGGGAGGGTGGCCGCGTGCGGGTGTCCCTGTCGAGCGAGGGCGGCATGGCGCGGCTGCGTGTGTGGGACTCGGCGGGAGCCATCCCCGAGTCACACCTGGGGCGTATCTTCGAACCATTCTTTACGACGCGAAGTGGCGGGACGGGTTTGGGGCTGGCTACGGCATACTCCATCGTGCGGTCGCACGAGGGCCGTCTCCAGGTGACCTCCACTCCCGAGGCGGGGACGGAGTTCACGGTGGAGCTGCCGCTGGCCGCGGAGGAGGTGCAGGGTGCACGTGCTAGTAGTGGATGACGAGCTGTCGATGCGCGAGTACCTCGAGATGCTGCTGGCGCGGGTGGGCTACCGCGTGAGCATCGCGGGGAACGAGAAGGCGGCGGTCGACACGCTGAGTTCGGGAGGCGTGGACGTCGTCATCTCGGACATGAAGCTGGGCGCGGGCAGCGGCCTGAACGTGCTGAAGGCCGCACGGGTGCTGTCGGCTCCGCCCGAGGTGATCCTCATCACGGCTTTTGGCACGCCGGCCGCCGCGGTGGAGGCGATGCGGGCGGGAGCCTACGACTACATCTGCAAGCCCTTCGACAACGAAGAGCTGAAGCTGCTGGTGCAGAAGGCGCTGGAGAAGCGCGGCCTGCGCGAGGAGAACCGGAACCTGCGCCGCTCGCTGAGCGGCATGCGCGGGCTGTGGGTGGGCGAGAGCCCGGCGATGCAGGAGGTCTGGGCGCTGGTGGAGAAGGTGGCGCCCAGCCGCACGACGGTGCTCATTACGGGCGAGAGCGGCACGGGCAAGGAGCTGGTGGCGCGCGCGCTCCACCTGCGCAGCACGCGCGCGGGGGCGCCGTTCCTCCCGGTCAACTGCGCGGCCCTCAACGAGGGCGTGCTGGAGAGCGAGCTGTTCGGCCACGTGAAGGGCTCCTTCACGGGGGCGCAGGCGGATCGCTCGGGCATCCTGGTCTCGGCGGGGGAGGGGACGGTCTTCCTGGACGAGATCGGCGAGGTGCCGATGTCCACGCAGGTGAAGCTGCTGCGCGTGCTGCAGGAGCGGCGGGTGAAGCCGGTGGGCAGCTCCACCGAGGTGCCCTTCCATGCCCGGGTGGTGGCGGCCACCAACAAGCGGTTGGAGTCGGAGGTGAAGGCCGGCCGCTTCCGCGAGGATCTGCTCTACCGCCTCAATGTCATCACCGTGGATCTGCCGCCGCTGCGCGATCGCACGGGAGACATTGCGCTGCTGGCGCGTCACTTCCTGGCGCAGATGCGCGAGGAGCTGGGGCGGCCGAACCTGAACTTCTCACCGCCGGCCATCGAGGTGCTGGAGCGCTACTCCTTCCCGGGCAACGTGCGGCAGTTGCAGAACATCGTGGAGCGTGCCGCCACGCTGGCGGACGTGGATGTGCTGGGGCCGGAGACGCTGCCCTCGGCGCTGCGCGGCGAGCGGGAGCCCGAGCAGCAGGCCGCGGGCGCCGTGGAACTGCCGAATGGTTTTTCGCTGGAGCGCTACCTGGACGATGCGGAGCGGCGGTACCTGTTGGCCGCGCTTCAGCGGGCGGGAGGCGTGAAGACGCGCGCGGCGGAGTTGCTGGGGCTGAGCTTCCGTTCCTTCCGCTACCGCGCCGCCAAGCACGGCCTGGGAGATCGCGAGGACGGCGATCCCGGTCCGGCGTAGTTCCCGCCGCTGTCCGCGCGGACGGTGTGCGGCGAGGAGGGGCCTCTCTTTCGGAGAGGCCCCAGCGTGCCTACTTGAAGTCGCGGCGCGCGAAGAGGGCGACGGCGATGGCAATCATCACCGCGGCGTAGGCCACCGCGTAGAGCATGGAGGGCACCAGATCCGTGAGGGGCGTGGGCAGCTCATACGTGGCCTGCACGCGGTAGTTGAGCCGCGAGAGGTTGGGCAGCGCGTAATAGATGGCCTTGCCCACCCACTGGAACAGGGGGCTCTCGGCCTTGCGAGACATCTCGTAGATGTCGCCGCCCAGGTGGCCGGCGAAGTACGCGCCGATCGTCACCGTGGCCGACACCATCTGGCTGGAGAAGCTCGACATCGCGAAGCCGATGCTGCTGAGCACCAGCAGCTCGAAGAAGAGCATCCCGATGGCGACGAACTGGGCCTCCGTGACGACCGTCCCATAGAGGGCGATCTGCCCGAAGAAGAGCACCCCCATGGCCAGTAGCAGCACGCCCAGGGTGAGCATGTTGCCGGCGAAGCGCGCGGTGAGGAACGTCGCGCGGGTGATGGGCTTGGAGACGATGAGGAAGAGCGTCTTGCGCTCGATCTCCCGCGCCAGCATGCCGCTGGAGAGGAAGACGGCGAGCAGCACCAGCACGATGCTCATCACCCCGATGCCCACGTCCGTGAGCACGCGGTCGAACGTGGAGACGCTCAGGTTGGTGAGCAGCGTGGAGGCAACCAGGAGCCCCAGGGCGAACGCGCCCACCACCACGGTGACGCGGTTGCGCCGGGCCTCCCGGAAGCCATTGAGGGTGAGCGCGAGGAACGGCCGCATCATGACTGGATCTCTCCTCCGACAGTGCCGTGCTTGGCCTCGCTCATCGCCTGGAGGAACAGCTCCTCCAGCGAGAAGCGGGCCGGCTGAAGCTGGGTGACTCGCCCGCCCGCGTTCAGCACGCTCTTGAGCAGCGGCTGCACGTGGGCATCTCCGGCGCGCACCAGCACGCGGTTGGTCAGGTCCTGCACCTGCTCGAGCGGGTGGCCCAGGCCCCGGAGCGTGTCCGGTGTCAGGCCCTCGATGGTGAGCTCCACCAGCGGCACCTGCGCCGTGAGCAGCTCCTGCACGCTGCCCTCGCGCGCCTGCTTGCCATTGACGAGCACCGCCACCCGGTTACAGAGCGCCTCCACGTCCGGGATGATGTGCGTGCAGAAGAGCACCGTGGTGCCTTGCTCGCGCTCCTGGAGGATGAGATCGCGGATCTCCCGCCGCCCCACGGGATCCAGGCCGCTGGTGGGCTCGTCCAGGATGAGCAGCTTGGGCTTGCCGACGATGGCCTGCGCCAGGCCCACGCGCTGGACCATGCCCTTGGAGTAGCGGCGGATCTGCAGGCCCGCCGTGCGAGACATGCCCACCGCGCCCAGCACCTCCTTCACGCGCTTGTCCAGCTCGTGCCCGCTCAGGCCGACGAGCTGGCCGGCCAGCCGGACGAACTCCTCGCCCGTGAGGTACTCGTACGGGGCGGGGTTCTCCGGCAGGAAGCCCACGTTGCGGCGGGCCTCCTTGGCGTCCGGTTCGTGCCCGAAGATATGGGCCGTGCCGCTCGTCGCCTGGACGAGGTTCATCAGGATCTTGATGGTGGTGGACTTGCCAGCCCCATTGGGGCCCAGCAGTCCGTAGACCTGTCCGGGGTGGATGGAGAGGGTGAGGCCTTGCAGAGCCAGCACCCGCTTGTTCATCCAGAAACCCAGCCGGTACGTCTTCGACAGGTCCCGGGTCTCGATGGCTAGCGTCTCGGGAGCGCTCATGGCGTGTTGTTGTGTGCGTCCTGTTGGTCCTGCTGCTGCTGAAGCTTCTTGTCGAACTCGGGAGGCCTCAGGCGCGAGTGGCTCATGCTGGAGTAGCTCTTTCCGTCGGGATCGAAGCCGATGTAGCCGCCCAGCGGATCAGCGGGGATTCCAGGCAGGTCTCCCTTGGCGGTCAGCTCGGACATGGCGGTGGGCATCCGGCCCTCACGCTTCTTGAAGGAGGTGATGGCGTCGTCCACCTTCACCAGGACTTGCTCGAGGCGGATCTCCTTGATGCGGTCCTCGAAGACCTGGCGCAGTTGGGGATCCGTCTCGTTATCACGGAAGGACTCCACCATCGCGAGCGCGGCGTCGAAGCGGCGGTTGAACGCCAGCATGCGCGAGGCGAACTCCGGCACGAACTTGGTCGCGTTCGGCAGCGTGGCGGCGATGCGCAGGTGCTCGGCGGCGGCCGCGTACTCGCTGAAGAAGTAGCTCAGGTTGTAGGCGAGGTAGAGGCGCAGGTTGGCGTCGTCGGGGAAGTTCTTCACCCCCTTCTCGAGGATCCTCCGCGCCTCCACCGTGTTCACCCACGTCTCGCGGCCCAGGTTGGTGGGGATGGTGTTGCCCGCGTAGAGGTAGACCTTGTGGAACTTGGGATCCAGGTCCGTGACCAGATCCGCGTAGTAGAAGAGATCCAGGTACCGGGTGGGATCCTTGCTCTCGCTGCCTCGGCCGGCGGCCTGGATGGCCTGGAGCCAGTAATAGTCGGTGACGAGCGAGCGCTGTCCGGCGCCCAGCACTCGCAGCATCTCGAGGCGGGGCAGCAGTGGAGCCTGGTAGGGGCCTCGGGGCGGGTCTCGCGGCGGCTCCGAGAGCGCGACCACGGTCCCAATTCCAGAGAGGAGGATCGCCAGTGTGAGGAGGGACTTCATCGCTTTGGGGCCGCAACACTACCGGCGGGGAGCGCGGCAGGCCAGAGGGGACAGTTCCAGCAGGGAGCGTTTGATTGGCTGGCCGCAGTTCACATCATTGTTGTTGACGTTGAACGGCTCACCCGCGGCGGCATTCCCTGCGGGGGGGGACTACCTAGTCGCAGTTCACATCATTGTTGACGTTGAAGGGCTCGCCAGCTGCGACGTTCTGGGACACTCCACCGGTACTCGGGCAGGCAGGGGTGATCTGGCCATCCGAGGAGGCGACCAGCCAGGTATCCGCCGTATCCGAGATGACGTTGTCCACGTCTCCCGCCGCATAGCCCAGGAAGTCCCAGTTCACTCCCGAGCCATACAGGCCCGGCTTCAGGCTCATGCCATTCTGCGAGGCCTTGGTGTTCCAGGTGACGTTGAGCGGGGAGATCACGGTGAACGTCGCGGGGAACGAGCTGAACTTGAAGTTGTCGACCCCCACGCAGTCGTCGTTGGGGTTCTGGATGATGTTGACGCCTGTCCGATCCTCGGCCGTCGTGCAGGGGTCATTCATGTGGTAGCTGTACCGGTTGCCACGCTCGGGAGAGAAGCCCGGGACACGGATCTGCGCCTGGGGCCGCTTGGGGAGCGTGCGAAGCCCGGTGAAGAGCGTCTTGAGGTTGGAGTTGGCCTCGGACTGTCTGGCGCGCGCCTGGAACCGCAGGAAGTTCGGAATGGCAATGGCTGCCAGGATGCCGATGATCGCCACCACGATCATCAACTCGATCAACGTGAAGCCGCGCGAACGGTTTCGGCGCATGGAGGGTCCTCCTAAATAAAACAGGCCGGGATGAACGAGCATCCCGGCCTGTTCGACATGTCAGCGAAGCGCAGGGATCAGTCGCAGTTCACATCGTTGTAGATGTTGAACGGCTCGCCAGCGGCGACGTTATCGGTGACGCCCGTCGCGGGGCAGGACGGCTGCAGCTGGCCGTCGGAGGACGAGATGGACCAGGTGTCCGCCTTGTCGTTGTCCGGGGTGTTGTCCACGTCGCCAGCGCCGTAGGCCAGGAAGCACCAGTCATCCTGGCTGCCGAAGATGCCGGAGTCAGAGGACATGGCGTTGTTGGTGCACTTGGCGTTCCACACCGGGCCCGTCAGACCCTGAACCTCGAAGAAGGCCGGGAAGGAGGTGAACTTGAACTGGTCCACGCCGATGCAGGTGTCGGTGTTGTTCTGCACGGCGTCGACCGCGTCGCGCTTCTCGGCGGTCGGGGCGCAGTCGTTGTTGAGGTGGTAGCTGTAGCGGTTGCCACGCTCAGGAGCGAAGCTGGTGGCGCGGATGGCCGCGGGCGGCTTGCGCTGCTGGGTGCGCAGCCCAGTGAAAAGGCTCTTGAGGTTGGTGTTCACCTCAGACTGGCGGGCGCGGGCCTGGAACCGGATGAAGTTCGGGATCGCGATGGCCGCGAGGATGCCGATGATCGCCACCACGATCATGAGCTCGATGAGGGTGAAACCACGGTTGCGACGGATCTGGGTCATGTCTGCTGCTCCTTGCAGTCGGCGAGGACTGGGGGTGAACGACGGTCTAGAGTCATAGCAAGGCCGGGGCCACCTCCGCCAGATCTGCTAAGTAGCCTGATCGCTTGGATCTGGGTTGACGGGGGTGGGATCAGGCCGGGGTGGGATCGACAAAATTTGGCAGTCAGCGACGAATTTGGGCACCCGGACCAGAGAGGCTAGCCTGGGGAGCCTCACTATGGCTCAGGAGCTGCCGCCCTTTTTCTTCTCTCTGCTGACGGTCTGGCTGTTCGTCCTGGGCCTGTGCGTCGGCAGTTTCTTGAATGTCGTCATTGCCCGAGTGCCGCAAGGGGAAAGCATCGTCCGGCCGCGCTCGCGCTGCCCGAAGTGCGGGCACACCCTGGCCTGGTACGAGAACATCCCGCTCGTGTCGTGGCTGGCGTTGAGGGGGCGCTGCAAGGGCTGCAAGGCGCCCATCTCCATCCGCTATCCTCTGGTGGAACTGCTGGTGGGCCTGCTCTTCCTGGCCTGCGTGCGCCGCTTCGATTTCACCTGGGAGCTGGTCTCTTCCCTGGTGCTCGTCACGCTGCTGGTGCCGCTCACCTTCATTGATCTGGAGCACTGGATCCTGCCCTTCTCGCTGACCATTCCGGGCATCTTTGCCGGGGTGGTGCTGGCCATACCCAGGGGGATGGAAGCCTTGCGCGATGCGGCGCTGGGCGCGGTCATCGGCTTCCTGTGCTTCCGCCTCATGGAGTACGTGGGGTGGAAGATGTTCAAGAAGGAGGCGCTCGGAGGAGGCGACAAGTTCCTGGTGGCGCTGTTGGGCGCGTTCCTCTCGTGGAAGGCGCTGCTGGGCATCTTGTTCCTGTCCTCGCTCCAGGGGGCCGTGGTGGGAGTGCTGTTGATTGCGCTCACAGGCCGGGCGGGGCCACGCGCGGAGTCAGAGTCGGCGCCAGAGGGGCCCCCTGGGCCGGATGCGCCTCCTCCCGGGGTTTCGGAGGAAAAGGCTCCAGTGGAGGCGGCGCCGGTGGAGACAGCCCCGGTAGAGGTGGCGCCGGTGGAGACAGCCCCGGTAGAGACCGACCCAGTCGCGGCAGCCCCAGCCGGGGCAGGCCCTGAAGAGGAGTCTCCGGAGCCCGAGTCGACGATGACCTGGGAATTCACCCTGCCAGGGATTCCGCTCTGGAAGCGGATCCTGCTGGTGCCCTGGTGTTTGCTGGTCCAGCCCATTCCAGACGAGCCCAAGGACGAGCACGGCGAGGAGGTCGACTGGGTGCCGGGCACGACGAATATCCCCTTCGGGCCGTGGCTGGCCCTGGCGGGACTGGAGATCCTCTTGTTGGCGCCGTGGCTGGCTCATGTCCTGCCGCGCCAGTTCGCGCAGCTGCTTGGAGGACTGCGATGAGTGGGGGCCGGGCGAGATGAAGTGGCGCATCGCCAGCGTGGCCTTCCTGTTGGGCTCGCTCACCACGGGGCTCTCGTGGCTCACGCTGCAGCCTGCGCTCATCCGGCTGGTGGACGTGACGCGCCGCCTGGCTCCCCCGGATAGCCCCGAGGCGGAAGTGCTCTCGCGCGTGCGTGGCTTCCTGCCCTTCGCGCTGGCGCTGGACCTGCTGGTGCTGGGGACGCTGGTGTACTTCGTGTTGGACTTCACCGTGGGCCGGCCGCTGCGGAACACGGAGCTGGCGGTGGAGCAGCTCGGGCGACTCGAGCTGAATCTGCCGCCGGTGTCCCAGGGCGGCCCCCTGCTGTCTCGCTTCCAGAGCGCGCTCAATCGCATGGCCGAAGCGCTGCGTCTGGAGCAGGCCAAGACGCGCTCGCAGCTCGAGGCATTGCGCGAGGCCAACGCGCGCCTGTCCCGAGCCCAGACGGAGCTGGTGGCCGCCGAGCGATTGGCCACGGTGGGCAAGCTGGCCGCGGGCGTGGCGCACGAGGTGGGCAATCCGCTGGCTGGCATTCTCGGCTACCTGTCGCTGGCGCGCATGCGGGCCACGACTCCCGAGCTGAAGGAATTCCTGCAGCGCATCGATCACGAGGTGCAGCGCATCGACGGCATCGTCCGGGGACTGCTGGATCTGGGGAGGCCGAGGCCCGCCTCGCTGACGCCTGTGGACGTGAGCCAGGTGGTGGAAACGTGCGTGAAGCTCGTGCGCGCCGGACCCGAGCTGTCCAAGGTGAAGGTGGACTTCGGGCTCGAGCCCGGCTTGCTGGCCCGCGCGGATGCGGGGCCGCTCTCGCAGATCGTCATCAACCTCATGCTCAACGCCGCGCAGGCCATGGGAGGGGAGGGGGGCGTGCGCGTCGCTACCCGGCGCGAGGGCTCCGAGGTGCGGCTGGAGGTGGAGGACACCGGCCCGGGCATCCCCGCGGACGTCATGCCTCGCCTCTTCGAGCCCTTCTTCACCACCAAGGAGGGAAAGGGCACGGGGCTGGGGCTCGCGGTGTCCATGCACCTGGCTCAGAGCATGGGTGGCCGGCTCACCGCGGAGAATGTTCCCGGGGGCGGCGCCCGCTTCATCGTCCACCTGTCCGCCCCATGAATCCGTTACTCCCTTGCGTCAGGGCGCTGGGGGATGATGGGGTCCATTCAAGATCATGCCTACCTTCCGATCCATCCTCGTCGCCGATGACGAGCCGTCCATCCGCCACGTCCTCACTCTGGTGCTGACCGAGCATGGCTATGAGGTCCGCGCCGTCGCCGACGGCGCGGAGGCCGTGCGAGAACTGGCCGCGCGCAGCTACGACGTGTTGCTGTGTGACGTGCGCATGCCCAAGCGCGACGGCCTCTCCGTGCTGCGCCAGGCCAAGGTCGACCATCCCGGCCTCACCGTGCTGGTGATGAGCGCCTATGGCTCGCAGGAGCAGGCGCTGGAGGCCGTCGGCGCCGGGGCCTACGACTACGTCCAGAAGCCCTTCAAGCCTGAGGAGATCGTCTTCGTCCTGCGCAAGGCCGAGGAGCGCGAGCGGCTGCTGCGCGAGAACCGGCGCCTGAGGACGGCCGCGGCCCCTCCCCCCGAGCGCATCCTGGGCGAGAGCGAGGGCCTCAAGGCCGTGCTGCGCCAGGTGGACAGGCTCGCGCCGGTCAACACCACCGTCCTCATCACCGGCGAGAGCGGAACGGGCAAGGAGCTCATCGCCCGCGCGCTGCACGAGCGCTCGCTCCGGGCCTCGCACCCCTTCGTCGCCGTCAACTGCGGCGCCATCCCCGGTGGCCTCATCGAGAGCGAGCTGTTCGGCCACGCGAAGGGTGCCTTCACCGATGCGCGCACCGCCAAGCAGGGCCTGTTCAGCGAGGCCGACAGCGGCACTCTCTTCCTGGACGAGGTGGGGGAGTTGCCGCTGCCTGCCCAGGTCAAGCTGCTGCGCGTACTTCAGGAGGGGGAGATCCGCCCGGTGGGAGAGAGCCGCGCCGAGCGCGTGGACGTGCGCGTCATCGCCGCCACGCTGAGGGATCTGGGCAAGCTGGTGGAGCGCGGAGAATTCCGGGAGGACCTCTACTACCGCCTCAACGTGGTGAACCTGCGGATGCCGCCCCTGCGCGAGCGCCGCGAGGACATCCCCCTGCTGTCTCGCGCCTTCATCCACCGCTTCAACCGCCAGCTCAATCGCGAGCCGCCCGTCGAGGGACTCAGCCCCGAGGCCGAGGCCCTCATGAACGCCTACGCCTGGCCCGGCAACGTGCGCGAGCTGGAGAACGCCATGGAGCGCGCCGTGCTCCTGACGGATGGCCCCCTGCTGCTGCCCTCCAACCTCCCGGAGCGGCTCTGGGCGGCGCCCCCTCCGGCTGCCGGGTCCCCCTCCGTGCAACAGGCCGGTAGCGATTTGTCGCTCAAGCGAGCCATGCGCGAGCTGGAGGAGACATACATCCGCGCAGCCCTGCGCCGGACCCGAGGCAATCGCACCCGAGCCGCGGAAGTCCTGGACATCAGCCATCGCGCGCTCCTGTACAAGATCAAGGAGTACGGAATCGATCCCGACGCCGAAGCCGAGAAGGGCAGCTGAGCGTCCGACAGAGCACATTGTGGGGATTTGACGTCGCGCGCCGCAGGCCAGAAAATCGGCACTCGCGGCGTTACGAGGGGAGCGGCCGAGGGGTAGCGGGCATGAGCCCGACCGGCCGCGGAGCGAGCGGGCGCCGGTCAACTTTTAGGCGGGGTTGCGCGCTGGTGTTACGCTGGCGCCTCTCCACGGGAGAACTGCATGGCGAAGGGCAAACTGGCACTCGGTCTGGATATCGGATCGACCTCTGTGAAGATGATCCTCCTCAAGGAACAGCGCAAGCGCGGCGAGGTCGGCTACGCGCTTCAGAGCTTCGGCATGAAGCCGCTGCCTCCCGAGGCCATCGTCGACGGTGCGTTGATGAACTCGACGGCCATCGTTCAGGCGGTGCAGGAGCTGATGAACGAGCTGAAGGTGAAGAACAAGGAAGTCGCCATCGGCGTCTCCGGCCACTCGGTCATCATCAAGAAGATCCAGATGCCTCGCATGAGCCAGGAAGAGCTCGAGGAGAGCATCCAGTGGGAGGCCGAGCAGTACATCCCCTTCGACGTCAAGGACGTGAACATCGACACGCAGATCCTCGACGCGGGCGCCAATGACGCCACCGGTCAGATGGATGTGCTGCTGGTGGCCGCCAAGAAGGACATGATCAACGACTACACCACCGTCGTCTCCGAGGCCGGCCTGGCCCCCGTGGTGGTGGACGTGGACGCCTTCGCCGTCCAGAACATGTTCGCCGCCAACTACGACATCCCCGACAAGGAGACCGTCGTCCTCATCAACGCGGGCGCCTCGGTGGTGAACATCAACATCATCGCCAACGGCATCACCGTCTTCACCCGCGACGTGACGATCGGCGGCAACCAGTTCACCGAGGAGATCCAGAAGCAGCTCAACGTCTCCTATGACGAGGCCGAGGCGCTGAAGCTCGGCGGCAACCGCAATGACGCGGACGCCGTGGTGCCCCAGGACGTGGAGCGCGTGCTCACCAGCGTCGCCGAGCAGGTGGCCGGTGAAATCCAGCGCTCGCTGGACTTCTACGCGGGCACCGCCGCGGACGCCAACTTCAGCAAGGTGTTCCTCTCCGGTGGTACCGCGAAGATCCCCGCGCTGTTCAAGACCATTGAGGCGCGCGTGGGCGTTCCAGTCGAGATCCTCAACCCGTTCCGGAAGATCGAAGTGGACAACCGCAAGTTCGACCCTGCCTTCATCATGGACGTGGCGCCCATGGCGGCGGTGGCGGTCGGTCTGGCGCTGCGCCGCCCCGGTGACAAGCTGAACTGATCTCCTCTCCCTCTTCTTGAAGGAACCGACGCATATGATGATTCGCATCAACCTCCTGCCCGTCCGGGCGGCGAAGAAGAAGGAGATGGGCAAGCAGATCCTTGTCCTCTTCGCCATCATTCTCATTGCCGCGTTCGTGGGCAATTACATGTGGTACGCGGACCGCAAGGCCGAGTTCGACCAGAACGCCGCCGGCATCAGCCAGGTCAAGACGAAGATCACCGAGCTGGAGAAGGTCATCGGCGAGGTGAGCAAGATCAACGACCGCAAGGCCGAGGTGGAGAAGAAGCTCGGCGTGCTGGACAACCTGCGCAAGGGCCGCTCCGGTCCGGTGAAGATGCTGGACGCGCTGGCCTCGTCCATTCCGAAGAAGCTGTGGCTCAGGGCCTTCGCCGAGGACAAGGGTGGGGTGAAGATCACCGGCTCGGCCATCAGCCATGACGAGGTCGCCGAGTTCATGAGCAACCTGGGCCACCTGGTGTGGACGCCCAAGGGAATGGGCCGGCTGGTGGAGTCTCGCAAGGACTCTCCCACCTCGCGCGTGGAGCTGCTCACGCCCGACGCCACCATCGAGGAGTTCCCCATCGCCAGCGTCAAGACGTTCTTCACCAACATCGAGCTGAAGGAAGCGGTGCAGAAGGGATCGGTGAGCGCCGATCCCAACGCCTTCCCGACGGTGGATTTCAACATCAGCCTGATCGCCAACTACGCGATCTGAGAGGACCTGGCACTCATGGAACAGTATCTGGACAAGATTGCCAAGGCCCCGGCGGGTGTGAAGTACGGCGGCCTGGCGGGTTTGGTGGTGGCGCTCACCGCGATCAACTTCTTCGCGCTCATCCAGCCGACGGAGGCCGACATCAAGAAGCAGGTGGAGCAGCGCCGCAAGCTGGACATCGACCTCGCGGAGAAGAGCGAGATCGCCCAGAACCTCAACGAGCGCCGGCGCGAGATGGACGTGCTGGAGCAGAAGCTCGCCGAGGCTCTCACCGAGCTGCCGGAGAAGAAGGAGATCGACGAGCTGCTCGCGCAGCTCAACGACATCGGCAAGAAGTCAGGCCTGGAGATCGCTCGCGTGGAGCCGGGCAAGGAGTCGGCGGGCGGCAGCGACTTCTTCGCGCGCATCCCCATCAAGATGACGGTGAGTGGCAACTACCACGAGATCGCCATGTTCATGCAGGAGATCGCGAACATGCGGCGCATCGTCAACGTGAACGGGATCGACTTGAGCAAGCCGACGGTGAAGAACGAGAAGGTCATCCTGCAGAGTTCCTTCGTGGCGACCACGTTCCGGTTCGTCGAGCAACCGAAGACAGCGACAGCTGATCCGAAGCAAAAGGGCCAGAAAGTTGCGCAGCCCAAGAAATAGGGTGACAAGAGGATCCAGAGGATGAAGACGCTCAAGTTCAAGATGACCACGGTTGCGCTGGCCCTGACGCTGGCCGCTTGCGGGAAGGAGAAGCCGGCTGCGGCTCGTCCTGCTCCGCCCAAGCCCGTGGCGGCGGCCGCGGCCGAGACCAAGGACGCGCCTGTCGAGTCCTCCGTGAATTACTCGTACAACCCGGTCGGCAAGCGGGATCCGTTCCGCAGTCCGCTCGAGGAGCTGGGCCGGTCGCGCAACGAGACCCAGGTGCAGGCATGCAACGAGCCGCTGTGCGCGTGGGATATCGACCAGCTCAAGCTGGTGGCGGTCGTCACGGGCGACGCCAATCCGATCGCGATGGTGGAGGACCCGCTGGGACGCGGGCACATCGTGCGCCGCAACGCGCGCATGGGGAGGCAGGGAGGACGGGTGACACAGATCCTTCGGGACTCGGTGACAGTGACCGAGTACATCCCGACGGAGGGCAAGGTCATCCCCAATCCTGTGAGCCTCCAGCTCAAGGAAGATAACAAGCGGGACCCGATGTACGACTTGTCCACGGGCAAGAACTGGCAGTAGCGCCGACGGGCCGGCAGCTCAGCCCGATTCCAACTTGTAGAGGGGTAGCATGCTCGGGAAGAGCGTTGTGACGAGGGGCAAGTGGATGATCGCGGCCGCGTTTGCGGTGGTGATCGCGGGCGCCAGTGCCGAAGGCGCCGAACTCAACACGCTGAGGGACCTGAAGGTCATCCCGACAGGTTCCGGAGCCCAAGTGGTCGTATCGGGGACCCGTCCACCGACCTTTACCGTCTTCCGGCTCAGCGGGCCGGAGCGGCTGGTCGTCGACCTCTCGTCGACGGACGCCACGGGCATCAAGGGCCACCATGACGGCACCGGACCGGTGTCTGGCATCGTGGCCTCCCAGTTCTCGGACGAGCGCGCGAGCGTGGGCCGGGTGCTGGTGGCGCTCGACAAGGCCTCGCAGTACGACGTCCGCGCCGACGGCAACCGGGTGATCATCTCGGTGGACGGCGGCATGGCCGAGGAGGCCACCGCAAGCGCGGACAAGCTCGAGGCGAGCAAGCCCGAGCCCGTTCAGGCCGTGGCCCAGGCTCCGGCCCCGGAGAAGGCTCCGGTCGCCGAGAAGGCTCCGGTCGCCGAGAAGGCTCCGGCGGTTGCCGAGGCCCCTGTGAAGCCCGCCACGCCGGCTCCGGTGGTGGCGCAGGCCGCGGCGCCCCAGGCGGCCCCGGTGGTGGTCGAGGCTGGCGAGCCGCAGCAGGCTCCCGCGGCGGCCCTGCCCGAGAACGTGGTGGCGGCCGAGGCCGATGAGCGCGAGGTGGCCCACCCGGCCCGCCGCATCACCGGCATCACCTTCGCCCGCGACACGCTGGCCGTCCGCACGGATGGCGAGGTCGCCCGCTACGAGGTGCTCGAGCTGGCCGATCCGCCCCGCTTGGCCGTGGATGTGTATGGCGTGGATCTGTCCGCCAAGGCTCCGCGCGTGCACGGCAAGACGCTGAAGGGCGTCCGCGTGGGCGCTCACCAGGAGAAGGTCCGCCTGGTGCTTGATGTGCCGGGCGGGATGCCCGCTTACCGTGTGGACCGCGCGAATCGCGGCCTGGAGATCCTCCTGGGCGGCGCGGTGGCCCGCAAGGCTCCCCCCAAGTCCACTTCCTCCGAGGAGTCTCGCGCGATGGTGGCCGAGAGCGCCCCGATGCTCCCGGCGCCCGCCACGGCCGAGCCGGCTTCTGGCGCGGTGGTGGACGTCAAGGAGCTCACCTTCGACGAGAGCGACACCGGCGGCCGCGTCCAGCTCAAGCTGTCCGGCCCGGCCACCTGGAAGGTGGATCGCCCGGATCCGCGCAGCGCCGTGCTGACGCTGGACAACGCCCGGCTGCCCCGCAAGCTCGAGCGCAGCCTGGACACCAGCGCGCTGAGCACCCCGGTGAAGATGATCAGCGCCTTCACGGTGCCTGGTGAGGGCAACCGCGTGCGCCTGGTGGTGGCGGCCGATGGCGCCATCGAGGAGTCCGTCATCCAGGGCGGCGGCGCGCTGAGCTGGAACCTCTCGGTGCAGGGCGTGAAGACGGAGCAGGTGGCCGTCACCCAGCGCACCGCCGGCTTCACCGCCGAGGCGCCGACCTATGCCGCCGAGGGCGCGCCGCAGCAGGCCCGCTACCGTGGCAAGCGCGTCTCCTTCGAGTTCAAGGACATCGACATCCAGAACCTGCTGCGCGTCATCGCGGAGATCTCGAAGAAGAACATCGTGGTCGCCGACGACGTGAGCGGCAAGGTGACCATCCGCCTGCGCAACGTGCCCTGGGACCAGGCCCTGGATCTCATCCTCCGCACCAAGAACCTGGGCAAGGAGGAGGTGGGCAACATCCTGCGCATCGCTCCGCTGAAGACCCTGGAGGAGGAGGCCCGCCTGCGCCATGAGCGCAAGAAGTCCCTCCAGCAGCAGGAGGACCTGCTCGTCAACCTGATCCCGGTGAACTACGCCGTGGCCGCGGACATGTCCCAGCGCGTGAAGGACATCCTGTCTGATCGCGGCTCGGTGACGGTGGACACGCGCACCAACGTCCTCATCGTGAAGGACGTGCGCGCCAACATCGAGAAGGTGCGCGCGCTGGTGCGCAACCTGGACACGCAGACGCCGCAGGTGCTCATCGAGAGCCGCATCGTCGAGGCGACGACCTCCTTCTCCCGCCAGATCGGTGTGCAGTGGGGTGGTCGAGGCGACGCCACCGCCGCCCTGGGCAACACCACGGGCCTCATCTTCCCGAACACGGTCAGCGTCTTCGGCTCCACGCCGGGCACCGAGCCGGTGGGCTTCGTCGGGGACCCGAACTTCGCCGTCAACCTGCCGGCCGCCACGAACCTGGGTGTCGGTGGCGCTCTCGGTATGCAGTTCGGCTCGGCCGGCGGAGCGCTCTCGCTCAACCTGCGCATCTCCGCCGCGGAGAACGAGGGCTATGTGAAGACGATCTCCGCGCCCAAGGTGACGACGCTGGACAACAACACCGCGCGCATCAGCCAGGGCGTGTCCATCCCGTTCAGCCAGACGTCGGCCCAGGGCACCAACACCATCTTCGTCGAAGCGCGTCTGTCGCTCGAGGTGACGCCGCACATCACCCAGGACGGCAGCATCCTCATGAGCATCACCGCCCAGAACAACCAGCCGGATCCGGCGAACACGGGCGCCAACGGTCAGCCCGCCATCCAGCGCAAGGAGGCCTCCACGCAGGTGCTCGTGAAGGATGGGGACACCACGGTCATCGGTGGCATCTACGTGCGCCGCGGCAGCACCTCCACCGCCGCCATCCCGTTCCTCTCGAAGATCCCCGTGCTGGGCTACTTCTTCCGTCAGAACACGGAGCGAGACGATCGGCAGGAGTTGCTCATCTTCATCACGCCTCGCATCCTCAATCGGCAGACCATCGCGCAGTCCCTGTAACCCGGGGCGCCCATCATGGAGTCCAGTCCTATGAAGCGGATGTTGTTCATCGCAATCCTCACGGCCACTGCGAGCGCCTGCGTCGAAGGGAGCAAGCCGGTCCAGCTGATCGGAGCAAAGCCGCTCAGCCCCACGGAGTGTGGTACGCGGGCGGATGATGTGCTCGAGCAGTACAGTGGCTCGTTGGACTACGCCGCCAGCACTCACTACTTCATGTCCTTTGGTCTGTTCTCACCGCTGGTCGCGGATGACAACTCCTCCGAGGGCACGGGCTTCATCGGCAGCGAGATCATCTTCAACTACGAGTCCCTGGGCGTGAAGGGGACCTTCAAGGAAGAGAGCCGGCCCATCTACCTGGTGGTGGATCCCGGTGCCAGCCCGGATGAGTCCTACGTCGTCATCGACCTGATCGGCTCGGAGGCTCGCACGAAGCTGGACTCCTTGGTGCCCTCCGCGCCGGACACCATGACGCTGCTGGCGACCTTCAAGATCAAGGGTGAGCTGGCCTCGGGCCGCTCCGCGGAGACCAATGAGGTGACGTACCCCATCGAGCTCACGCGCGGCCAGGGCTGCGGAGAGAACACGACGGCTCGTCCGCCGGTGGACTACCCGTGTGTCAACCCCGGTCAGGATGGCTACGGGTATCAGTGCCTCTGAGTCTTGGAGAAACGAGGGGCCTTGACGGGCTCCTCTTCTTTGCCTAATCGCATCCCACCATGTCCTTCCGTGCACACCTGGAGTCAGTGGTCAATCAGGTCGATGGGGCCCTTGCGTGCAGCGTGATGGGCTTCGACGGCATCTCCGTGGAGACGTTCCAGAAGGACGAGGCGGGGGAGCTGGAGCTCAATGGCGCCTGGGTCGAGTACGCCAACCTGCTCACCCAGCTGAAGAACGCCGCGGACGTGCTGAAGACGGGCACCGTCACCGAGCTGAGTGTCAATAGCGAGAAAGTGTTGACCATCATCCGCCTGGTGTCGCCCGAGTACTTCCTCGTGCTGGCGCTCAAGGCGGAGGGCAACTACGGCAAGGGCCGCTATGTGCTGCGGGTCACCGCGCCGAAGGTCCGCGCCGAGCTGTGAGGCAGGCAGGCGCACGACGCGCCGCCCCACCGCTTTCCCCTTTCCAAAGGGGAGTTCCATCGGCTAGACACCCCGGACTTTTTCAGTAGTCCGAAGGAGCTGTCCCATGGCCGGTGTCATTGATACCTCCGAGTTCCGCAAGGGCCTCAAGATCGAGATCGACGGCGAGCCGTTCGAGATCGTCGATTTCCAGCACGTCAAGCCGGGCAAGGGCTCCGCCATCGTGCGCACCACCATCCGCAGCCTGACCAAGGGCCGCGTGCTCACGCCGACCTTCAAGTCCGGTGACAAGGTGGGCAAGCCGGAGATCGAAGAGAAGGACATGCAGTTCCTGTATGTCCAGGGCGACGACTACTACTTCATGGACACGCGCAACTACGAGCAGACCTTCCTCAGCGAGAAGGAGCTCGGGGACGCGAAGAACTACCTGAAGGAGAGCATCAGCGCCTCGGTGCTCTTCTACAATGGCAAGGCCATTGGCGTGACGCTGCCCAACTCCGTGGACCTGAAGGTCACCAAGTGCGATCCGGGCGTGCGTGGCGACACGGTGTCTGGCGCGCTGAAGCCGGCGACGCTGGAGTCGGGCTACACCGTCAACGTGCCGCTCTTCATCAACGAGGGCGACATCCTGAAGATCGACACGCGTGACGGGAAGTACCTCACGCGCGTGGCCACCGGGGGATAATCCGGGCCGCAGCCCGGGTCGGGAGGGGACGCATGGCGACGAAGCGCAAGGCAACGCGGACCGAGGGAGAGTCCTCGCCGGCTGGTGGCAATGGCCGAGACCCGGGGGCGACGTCCCTGGACGTGGACGCGCTCCGGCAGATCGTGGAGATGCTGGAGGCCTCGGATGTGACGAGGCTGGTGTGGCAGCGGGGTGAAGAGCGGCTGTACATCCGCCGCGGCCATGGGCCCGCGCCCACCATCGTCCACCAGGCGGCGCCGGTGAGCCCGTCGGTGAGCCCGGTGCAGGTACCGGCGGTGGAGTATTCGGCGCCCGCGCGGGCAGCGGCTCCGGCGGCGGCTCCGGCTGCAGCAGCGGCTCCGGCGGCGGCTCCGGCCAAGCCCGTGGAGAAGCCCGGCCACCAGGTCACCAGCCCGTTCGTGGGGACGTTCTACCGGACGCCCGCCCCGGACCAGCCTTCCTTCGTCGAGGTGGGCTCGATCGTGAAGAAGGGCCAGGTGCTCTGCATCATCGAGGCGATGAAGTTGATGAACGAGATCGAGGCCGATGTGCCAGGGCGCATCGCCGAGGTTCTGGCGGAGAACGGGCAGCCGGTGGAGTTCGGCCAGGTGCTGTTCCGCATCGAGCCGGCGTAGTCCGGCGGGCCGGCCATTCGCCGGCTTCGGGGCCCACGAGGAGGGCAGGGCGTGTTCAAGAAGGTGCTGATTGCCAACCGCGGGGAGATTGCCCTGCGGGTCATCCGCGCCTGCCGGGAGCTGGGCATCGCCACGGTGGCGGTGCACTCCACGGCGGATGCCAACGCGCTGCATGTGCGCTTCGCCGATGAGGCGGTGTGTATCGGCCCTCCGCCGTCCAAGGAGAGCTACCTCAACATTCCCCAGCTGCTGTCTGCGGCAGAAATCACCCGCGCGGACGCCATCCACCCCGGCTACGGCTTCCTCTCGGAGAACGCCGAGTTCGCCGAGGTGTGTGAGAACTGTAAGATCCGCTTCATTGGCCCGCGCCCGGAGATGCTGCGGCTGATGGGCAACAAGGTCCGCGCCAAGCAGGCGGCCCGCGAGGCGGGGATTCCCCTGCTGCCGGGCAGCACCGGCGTGGTGAAGGATCCGAAGGAGGCCGAGGCGATCGCCAAGGAGATCGGCTTCCCCGTCATCATCAAGGCGGCGGCGGGCGGTGGCGGCAAGGGGATGAAGATCGTCCGCGAGCCGGGCGCGCTGGCGCAGGCGTTCGCCACGGCAGGGGCCGAAGCGGTGGCCAGCTTCAACAACGGCGACCTCTACATCGAGCGGTACGTGGAGAAGCCGCGCCACATCGAGATCCAGATCGTCGCGGACGAGCACGGCAACATCATCCACCTGGGTGAGCGCGAGTGCTCCGTGCAGCGGCGGCACCAGAAGCTCATCGAGGAGAGCCCGTCGCCAGCCATCTCTCCGGAACTGCGCGAGAAGATGGGGCGCACCTCCGTCGAGGCGATGCAGAAGCTGCGCTACAACAACGTGGGCACCATCGAGTACCTGCTGGATGAGCGCGGCCAGTTCTACTTCATGGAGATGAACACCCGCATCCAGGTCGAGCACCCCGTGACGGAGCTCGTCACCGGCGTGGACCTGGTGCGCGAGCAGATCCGCATGGCCTACGGCCATCCGCTGCGCTTCAAGCAGTCCGACATCCAGATGCGCGGCGCCGCCATCGAGTGCCGCGTCAACGCCGAGGATCCCGTCACCTTCGCTCCCTGGCCGGGCCGCATCACCGGCTACAGCGTCCCTGGTGGCTATGGCGTCCGTGTAGACTCCGCTGCGTACGAGAACTACACGGTGCTCCCGCACTACGACAGCTTGCTGGCCAAGCTGATCGTCCATGCGGAGGATCGGGCGACGGCCATCCGGCGGATGCAGCGGGCGCTCGGGGAGTACGTGGTGGAGGGCATTCGCACCAACATCCCCTTCCACCGGGCGGCCCTGGCCGAGGAGGCCTTCCAGGAGGGGCAGTACGACACCCGCTTCGTGGAGCGCCTGCTGGCCAGCGAGACGGGCACCCACCGCCTCAAGAAGGCTATCGAAGAGACGCCGTAAGCTCGCCTGCTAAGCACCCGCCTACGCAACCCCCTGATTCGCCTCGGGGGTGGGGTGGCGATTTCTTGACCGGCAAGAGCGGATTCCGATAGCCTCCGGTCTCCCTCGCTGGATCCCTGAAGGACGCAGGAAACCCCGGAAGTTCCAAGGGGTTGGCCCGGTCGGAAGCCCTGCTCGATGGACAAGAACAAGATCATCGAAGCCGCCGCGAAGCTCGTCGCGAAGGGCGCCTACGACAAGGCCATCAAGGAGTACCAGAAGGTCCTCGAGGCGGACCCCAAGGACGTGCGCGTCCTGCAGAAGATGGGGGAGCTGTACCAGAAGAAGAACGACAACCCCCAGGCCGCGCACTACTTCACCAAGGTTGCCGAGAGCTACTCCTCGGATGGCTTCTTCCTCAAGGCCGTCGCGCTCTACAAGCAGGTCCTCAAGCTCAACCCGAACCTGCTGGACGTGAACCTGAAGCTGGCGGAGCTCCATCAGCAGCTCGGGCTGATGTCCGAGGCGATGGCGTACTTCCAGATCGTCGCCAACCACTACGACAAGCAGGGCGACACCAAGCAGCTGCTCGACACGCTCAAGCGGATGGTCGACCTCGACCCCGAGAACGTGGCGTCGAAGATCAAGCTGGGCGAGCTGTACGCCAAGGAGAACATGCCCAAGGAGGCGATCGCCGAGTTCCGGCGCGCCTCCGAGTATCTCAAGCGCAATGCCCGCACGGATGACTACGTGCGCGTGGCCGAGCGTCTGTCCGCGCTCGAGCCCGAGAACATCGCGCTCGCCAAGGAACTGGCCAGCACGTATCTGGGCAAGGGCGATCAGAAGCGCGCCCTGGCCCGCCTCCAGGTGGCCTTCAAGGCCGATGGCCGCGACGTCGAGACGCTGAACCTGCTCGCCCAGGCCTTCCAGGGGCTGGGGCAGACGTCGAAGACGGTCTCCGTCTACAAGGAGCTGGCCAAGGTCTATCAGGACTCCGGCCGCGGCCAGGAAGCCAACAGCGTCTGGGATAAGATCGCCGAGATCGATCCGCAGGATCCGGATCTGCTCGCGCGCGCCGCCGCGCCGGGTCGGGCTCCTGCCGCCGGGCGTGCCCCCGCGCTCGGCCGCGAGCCGGGTTCTTCCGCCACGCTCAACCGGGCGCCTGCTGCCGGGCCTGCGCCCGCGCTGGGTCGCGAGCCGGGTTCTTCCGTGAATCGGGTGCCTGCGCCTGCCGCCGGGCCTGCGCCCGCGCTGGGTCGCGAGCCGGGTTCCTCCGTCAATCGGGTGCCTGCGCCTGCTGCCGCCGGGCCCGCGCCCGCGCTGGGTCGCGAGCCGGGTTCTTCCGTCAATCGGGCACCTGCGCCTGCGCCCGCCGCGGCTGCGCCCGCTCGTGCCCCCGCGCCAGCACCTGCTCCTGCTCCCGAGCCGGCTCGGCCCGGTCCGCAGACGTCGCCGCCTCGGCCGGTGACTGCCACGCCCGCGCCCACGGGCCCGCTGACGCGCGAGCAGCTCGCCAAGCTGCTCACGGAGACCGACGTCTACGTCAAGTACGGCCTCCACGACAAAGCGCTGGAGCACCTGCGGAAGATCTTCGCCGTCGATCCCGAGAACCTCGACGCGCACGAGAAGGCCTACAACATCTACGTCGCCGCCGGGAACACGGTGCAGGCCTCCGAGCAGTTGCTCAACGTGCTTCGCCTGTGCACCCGCCGCGAGGAAGTCCAGCGCGCGCAGCCGTACCTGGTCACGATCCTCCAGCAGAACCCCAACCACCCCGAGGTGCCCGCCTTCCTCGCCGTGCTGCGCGTGGAGCATGCGGAGGCTCCCGCGGCCCACCACGTCGAGTCTCTCGGCGACGATGAGATCCTAGTGGAGTCCAACGACGAGGAGATCGTCGTTGCCGAGGCTCCCGAGGACGCGCTCGCCCGGCCGCCGGGGGATGACCTGGCGCTGGCCGCGATCAGCGGGTCCGAGTCCGATGAGATCGTCGAGGAGGGCGGCTCCACCGAGACCGTCATCAGCGACGAGGCGCTGGTGGGCGAGACGATCGTCTCCGGCTCCGATGCCGACGAGAGCCTGCTGGCCGACGAGACCACCTCCACCAACCTGCTGGACGAGCCGCTCATGGCCGGCTCCGCGGACGAGGAGATGTCGTTCGCGGATGTGGCTGGCACGTCCGCCGAGTATGTGGTGGACGAGCCCGCCGTCTCCGTCGAGGACGAGCCGATCGTCGAGGACGAGGCGCTGGGCGGTGTGGCGCTCGGGGATGACGAGCCGCCTCCCACGCGTCCGTCGATGCCCTCGGCGGAGCTGCTCCAGAGCGCTGCTCCCACCGCCAGCAACCGGCGTGCGCTGGGCTCCGAGCTGGACGTCCCGACGCGGGTCTCGCGCGTCGTGGAGCCCGTGGAGGACGACTTCAGCGACTCCGAGGTCACCTCGGCTGGCGTCACGGCCTACGAGCCCGAGGAGGCCACCGTCGTCGGTGCCGTGCTGGGAGTCGAGACTCCCGCGGACGAGCCCTTCGCGGCGGACTACTCCGAGCCGGAGGCCGCCACCCATCCCACCGAGGCCGTGGGTTCCGACGAGGAGCCCGCCGCCACCGGTGAGGAGCCGGCCTCCGAGGAGTGTGACGAGGCGAGCTTCTTCCTCGATCAGGGGCTGACGGAGGAGGCGCGCGAGATCCTCGAGACCGTGATGATCGCCTTCCCGGGGCACGTACGCGCCGGCGAGCTGATGGCTCGGCTGGAGGCGCTCGAGGCCGATGGTGGCACCGCCCCGACGACGGAGGAGACCGAGGCCGAGTCGGCTTCGGTGCCCGCCGTCGAGCCCATGATGGATGCGCCCTCGGAGACGAGCGCGTTCGATCTGGCGGCCGAATTGGCCGAGGACTTTGGCGGGCTGGCCGACGAGACGCCCGCGCCGGCCGCGTCCGAGGATGACTTCCAGTACTCGGTCGAAGAGGTGTTCGCCGAGTTCAAGAAGGGCCTGGAGAAGGTCGTCAAGCCCGAGGACGTGGACACCCACTACGATCTGGGCATCGCCTACAAGGAGATGGGCCTCTCCGACGACGCGCTCGGCGAGTTCGCCGTGGCGCGCAAGGGGAGTGTCGGCACCAAGCGCGAGCTGGATTGCATCACCATGATCGGCATGCTCCACGGCATGCGCGGTGAGCATGAGGAGGCGGTCAAGGTCTTCAAGGAGGGCTTGTCCAGCGAGCACGCCAAGGACGAGGCCGCCAAGGCGCTCGGCTTCGAGTTGGCCCTGGCCTATGAGGCCATGGGCGAGAACGGCAAGGCGCTCTACCACTACCAGCGCGTGGCCGAGCTGGACCCGAAGTACCGCGATGTCTCTTCGCAGGTCAGCCGGCTGTCCGAGCTGACCGAGCCCGAGGACGACCCCATCGTCGCCAAGCCCAAGAAGGGGCCCGGTGGAGGTGGAGCTCCTCCCGCGGCATCGAAGGCGCCTCCCGCAGCTTCCGCGGGCGCTCCCAAGGCCCGCAAGGTAGGCTATGTGTAGTCTCCCTCCGGCGAGCCCATGACGACCTACCTGGACTTTTTCGAGCTCACGACGGAGCCCTTCTCCAACGCACCGGTCAGCCGGTTCTATTACAACTCCGTCCAGCACTCGCAGGCCCTCACCCGGCTGATGCACGCCGTGGGCTACATGAAGGGCCTGTCCATCCTCGTGGGTGACATTGGCGCGGGGAAGACGACGCTGGCTCGGCGGATGCTCGACTCGCTGCCCGAGGCCGAGTACGAGGCCGCGCTGCTCGTCATCATCCACTCTGGCATCACCGCCAACTGGCTCTTGCGGCGCATCGCCCTGCAGTTGGGCGTGGAGAACCCGGCCCAGGAGAAGCTGGCGCTCCTGTCCCAGCTCTACCAGCGGCTCTTGCAGATCTACGAGTCCGGCAAGAAGGCCGTCGTCCTCATCGACGAGGCGCAGATGCTGGAGACGCGCGAGCTCATGGAGGAGTTCCGCGGCCTGCTGAACCTCGAAGTGCCCGAGCGCAAGCTCATCTCCTTCGTCTTCTTCGGGCTGCCGGAGATCGAGAAGAACCTCAAGCTGGACCCGCCGCTCGCCCAGCGCGTGGCCTTCCGGTACAAGCTCGAGCCCTTCACCGCCGAGTCCACCGAGGCCTACATCAAGCACCGCCTGCGGCTGGCCGGCTCGCCCCGGATGCCCTTCACGGCCGAGGCGCTGTTGGCCATCCACAAGGCCTCCGGCGGCACCCCGCGCGTCATCAACACCCTGTGCGACAACGCGCTCTTCGAGGCGTTCCTGGCCCGCCAGGAGAGCATTGGCGAGGAGCTCGTCCGTCGCGTGGCGGACAACCTGGGCCTGGTGGGCTCGGCGCTGCCCCCGGCAGAGGGTGCGCCCGCGAAGCCTGCCCCCCAGCCGAGCAGCCGGGCAGCCGGCTCGAAGGTGGATCTCGCGGAGATCGACCGCTACCTCGAGGGGCTCGGTAAGCTGTAGCGGCTTTGGCCACGCAGAGCCGTCAGGGGGCGCTCCGAGCGCTGGGAGTCATTGCCGTCCTCGTCGTGGGGGCGACGATGGCTCTGCGCACGTCCGTGGCCTGGGACACCGCCTGCACGCTGGCGCGACGGAACCTGCCAGACCTTCTCGGGCTGGACGTGGGCATCGGCCAGTGCGAGCTGGATCCCCTCGGGCAGAAGGTCATCATCCGCGGCCTGTCCCTGTTCTCTCCCGGCACGGAGACGCCGTTGTTCGCCGCGGATCTCGCCGAGGTCCAGTTCGGACTGACGAGTCCCTTCTCTGGCAAGGTGGCCCTGGATCTGGTGAAGGTGCAGCGGCCACGCGTGTCGGTGGATCTGTCGCGACCGTCGAAGGGGACTCCGAGTGAGCCGGGCTCGTGCGCGCTGGCGCCCCTGCAGCGGCTGAAGATCTCCCGGCTGGCGCTCACTGGCGCGCAGGTGAAGGTGGCGCTGCCTGGAGGCCGGCGCGTCGAGGTGTCGGAGCTGGACGTGGGGTGGAAGGATCGCTGGGGCGTCTCCGAATTCGATGTGGAGGCCCGGCGCGGTGTGGTGGTGCTGGGGACCGGCGCGGAGCTGGTGCTGGGCCGGCTGGTGCTCGACGGCGGGCTGGATGTGGACGAGCAGTCGCTGGAGCTCAGCCGCGCCGAGGTGGCGCTGGACGATGCCACCGTGAGCGTCTCCGGGCGCGTGGAGGAGCTGTGCCATCCCACGCTCGCGCTGGATGCGCAGCTGTTCTTCCCGCTGCGGACGCTGACCGAGGCGGGAGTGCTGTCCAGGCCTGCTTCCGGGCACGTGTGGTCCCGCCTCACTGTGAATGGCCCGCCTGCGGCGCCGAGCGTGTCCGTGGAGGTCTCCGCGAACAACCTCGCCTATGAGCGCTACGGGCCGACCTCGCTGACGGCGCGGATGCACTACACGGGCGATCGCATCCTCGTGGAGAAGGTGGCCGTGCCCGTGGGCGCCGGGCGGGTCGAGGCCCATGGCACGGTGCGGCTCGCGCCGAATCTGCCCATGGACGTGGAGGTGGAGACGTACGACGCCTCCTTCGGACGCATCATGGCGCAGGCAGGGGTGAAGGGCTCGTGGGTGGACTTCCCAGCGACGCTCTCGGCGCACCTGTCCGGGACGATCCTGCCTCGGCCGCAGCTGTCCGGAGAGGCGGATCTGCGCACCGGCCACTTCGTGCTGGCCACTCGCGCCTTCGATGCGCCCGAGAAGAAGGGGCTCCTGCTGCTCGACTTCGAGCGAGGACGGGTGCAGACGCAGGTGAAGATCCTTCCCGATCGGGTGACTTTCACCGGAGCGCAGGTGGAGTCGGGGCACTCGAAGGTGGGCACGGATGTGACGCTCTTCTACGACGGCTCGCGCGGGCTGGAGGTGCGCGGCGAGGGCGAGCTGGAACTCTCGGACTACGGCGCGGTGGCGGAGCTGCCCTGGGCGGGCCGTGGCAGCGCGACCTTCTCCGTCGTGGGGCCCTACGCCGACGTGCGCGTGGACTCGAGCATGTCCATGCGGGACTTCACCTTCTGGGGCTTCAACCTGGGCGTGGTGCAGGGGAAGATCTCGTACGAGGACATGGTGCTCGACTTCCCGGCCATCACGGGCCAGAAGGGCCGCACCCAGTACTTCGGCAAGGCCGCGCTCACCTTCGGCTCATCGCTGCACGCCAGGGCCGAGGTGAACGTGCCGCAGGGGCGCACGGAGGATCTGCTGGATGTCATCGCCGGCCTCCACCCGAACATCGCCGTGATGCAGGGGACGGTGGCGGGCCTGGCCTCGGGGCGGGTGGAGATCGACAGCCCGGTGGATCGCTTCGAGGGGTTGGCGGCGTTCGACTTCAAGGACACCACCTACTACGGGCGCCGGATGGGAGACGGTTCCTCGCGGCTGCGCTTCGTGGATGGCAAGGCGATGGTGCTGGAGCGCACCACCCTGAAAGGGCCGCTCGGCACGAGCTGGGTGGAGGGCACGTTCACCTTCGCGGGTGGGCTGGACTACCGCTTCGGAGGCGAGAACCTCGCGCTGGCGGAGATGGTGGGGGCGGAGCTCGCCGAGCGCATGGGTGTGCAGGGCCTGCTCAAACTGGAGGGCACCGTGAGCGGCAACTCCACGCTGCCCATCGTCGATGGGACGCTGACGGGCGCTCACATCACCTTCGCGGACCGGGATCTCGGCTCCATGCACCTGGTGGGCAAGATGACGGGCCGCGATCTGGAGATCACCGGCAAGCCCTTCCAGGACGCCAGCGGCTTCCTGGAGATGAAGGTGAAGGAGCCGTTCCCCTTCGAGCTCTCCGTGATGCTCGCGCTGCCGGAGATCCGCCCGCTGCTGCCCGCGAACGTGGTGACGCAGGGCATGTCCGGTTCGCTCTCGGGCACGCTGAGTGTCCAGGGCAACGTCCGCAATGTGGAGGCCGCGCAGGTGACGGCCCTGGTGGACCAGCTGACCCTGGCGCGTGGCAGCTTCCATGGCACCAACGATGGACCCATCACCCTGAACTACACGGGCGGGAAGCTCGTCGTGGATCCGTTCACCTTCCGGGGCCCGGATACGGAGTTGTCGGCCTCCGGCTGGGTGGGGCCTCGCACGCTGGACATGAACGTGCGCGGCAACGTGGACCTGCGCGTCGCGGAGACGCTGCTGCCCGAGGTGGAGCGCACGGGCGGCCGGGTGGAGTTCCAGGGGCAGGCCACTGGCACACTCGACAAGCCCACGCTGGTGGGCGAAGCGTCCGTGTCCGACGTGCGGCTGTCCTGGCGCGGTCGCCCCGTCACCCTGCGCAATGTGTCCGGCCTGGCCACCTTCACCGAGCAGGGCGTGCTGCTCAAGGGCTTCCGAGGTCTGCTCAACGAGGGGCGCGTCACCGCCAGCGGCGAGGTCGTCCTCAAGCAGTTCCTGCCAGACCGGTTGTCTCTGGTGGCCGAGCTGGAGGACGTCACCTACCGCTACACGGACGATCTGCCCATCACCGCCTCGGGCGCCTTGCAGCTCACGGGAACGCCGGATGCCATGCTGCTGGCCGGAGACGTGGACATCCTCCGGCTGCGCTACCAGCGGGGCCTGGAGCTGGACTCCATGCTCAAGAACCTGGGGAAGCGGACGGTCGGAGGCGTGCTGCCCACCACCGCGGACAAGCCTCGCGAGTTCCTCACCTATGATGTGCGCGTCCACCTCAAGGACGTGCGCGTGGACAACAACCTGGCCCGAGCGCGGCTGCTCGGGGACCTGCGCCTGACGGGCACCAACGTGCGCCCAGGCCTGCTCGGCCGCGTGGAGGCCGATGAGGGCAGCCAGGCCTTCTTCCGCAACAACCAGTTCGCCATCAGCCAGGCCCAGGTCGACTTCCGGGACCGCTATGGCTTCGATCTCGTCTTCGACGTGCGAGGCCAGACGCAGGTGCGCGAGTACACCGTGAAGGTGCACGCCTTCGGACCGCCCACGGACTATCAGGTGCTCTTCTCCTCCGAGCCGGACCTGCCCGAAGGAGATGTGGTCTCCCTGCTCACCCTGGGCGTGACGAGCACGGACAAGGACACGGCGGCCTCGGCCAGCGCGGGTCTGGCCGCCGAGGCCCTCTTCAACGTTTCGGGATTGGACCGGCAGGTGAAGCGGTTCCTGCCTAGAAATCGAGTGCTGAGGGACTTGTCCTTCCAGATCTCCACCACGTACAACGATGCGACCAGACAGGCGGAGCCGACCGCACAACTGGAGTCGAAGATCCTCAGCGATCAGCTTAAGATCGGCATGACACAACCCGTCAGCGGGCGTGGGACACGCGCCCGGGCCGAGTACCGCTTCGACAACCGCCTCTCCGCACAGGCCCAGTGGGACAACGAGAACAGCGAAGCCGCGTTCGGCAACCTTGGACTCGAGCTCAAGCTGAGCTGGGAGGTCGAGTAGCGCTCGCGCTATGCCTGCTGACCAGCAGCGTGGCCCTGGCTCGTCCCAATGCGCAGGAGCCCTCCCAGGCGGCCGAGGAGAGCGCGGAGCCTCGGGCGCAGGGCGCTCCGGACGTCATGGCGGTGGAGCTCGTCCTTCCGCCGGGCTCGGGCTCGGATGCGCAGGGGTTGTCCTCCCTGGTGACGGTCCGCCGGGGGCAGGTGCTTTCTCCCCTGGCGGTGCGCCGGAGCCTGGAGGGGCTGTGGAACACGGGCCGTTTCACCAACGTGGAGGCCCGCGTGGTGGACGTGCCCGGTGGCGTTCGGCTGGTGTTCTACCTCACGCCGGTGCAGCAGCTCGTGCGGCTCGTCGTCGAGGGCAACGTTGCCCTGTCCGATGAGGAGATTCGCAAGGCGAGCGGCCTGCAGGAGTACGCCCCGCTGGATCCCGATAGCGTGGACACGGCAATCACCGCCATCGAGGAGGCCTACAACCACAAGGGCTATGACCAGGCCCGGGTGATGGTGTCCCAGGAGCCCTCTCCGGGCGGAGTGGTGCTGGTGTTCACCCTGGATGAGGGCGAGCCCACCCGGTTGGGGCGGATGACGCTCACGGGAAGCCCCGGACTGCCGCTGACTCGGCTGTTGGAGGTGCTTGAGCTGAGTCCCGGTGCCATCTTCGATCAGGCGCGGCTGGATGCAGGGCTCGAGAGGCTGCGCGCGTTGCTGCGCTCGGAGCACTACTACCGGGCCCGGGTGGGGGCTCCCACGGTGACCCTGGAGGCGGGTCGCGCCACGGTGGCGCTGCCGGTGTCCGCCGGGCCTCGCTACAGCTTCCACTTCCATGGCAACTACCACTTCCCGGAGGAGGTGCTGGAGCGCGTGCTGTCCTATGACGGCGCGGAGCCGCTGGATGCCGGGGTGATGTGGAACCTCGCGCGGCGGGTGATGAACTTCTACCGCTACCGGGGCTTCAGCGACGTGCGCGTGACTCCTCGAGAGGTGCGCAAGCCCGACCATGCGGAGGCGGTGATCGTCTTCGAGATCGAAGAGGGCCACCCGCTCACGGTGACGGAGGTGCGGTTCCAGGGAAACCGGGCGCTGCCCAGCGGTGTGCTCCGCGAGGTGCTCGCCGAGCGCATCCGTGCCAGTGAGCCGCTCCCGGACCTGGAGCTGCCGCTGCGAGACGATCCCCTGCAACTCGACGGGCGTGACAGCCGGGGACCTCGCTCGCTGCCGCTCGCGCCGGATCCGCACACCGTCTTCGTGGAGGAAGCCTACCTGGAGGCCGCCGAGGTGCTGACGGAGGCGTACCGCGAGCGCGGCTTCCCCAACGCCCAGGTGCGCTTCCACCGCCTGGAGATGGACGTGAACGGGCGCACGGCCGTGGCGGAGTTCGAGGTGGAGGAGGGCTCGGAGGCGCGCGTCGGCGAGGTGGTCGTCGAGGGTCTGCCGCCAGGGACGAGCTCCACGGGCCTGGAGCTGGCCGAGGGAGACTCGCTGAGCGAGGAGGCGGTGGAGCGGGCTCGGCAGAACCTGGAGCGGACGCTGGCTCGGGCCGGGTACATGTTCGCCCGCGTGCAGGTGGAGGCGCAGCCCGGCGGAGACGATCCGCGCTATATGAAGGTGACGCTGCGCGTGGAGCCGGGCCCTCAGGTGCGCGTGGGCCGCATCCTCTTCCAGGGTCTGGTCCGCACGGACGAGAAGACGGTGCGCGCCATCCTGGGCCTGGATGTGGGCGGCACGCTGGATCCGGAGTCTCTCGCCGAGGGCCGGCGCCGGCTCGCTCGGCTCAACATCTTCCGCCAGGTCGAGGTGCAGCTGCGCGAGCCCAATCGCCGCGAGGAGCTCAAGGACATCCTCGTCACGGTGCAGGAGCGTCCGCGCATCGACGGCGAGGTGTCCGGTGGCTACTTCCTGGTGGACGGTCCCCGCGTCACGCTGGATACGGCGTTCCCCAACGTGGACGGGCGCGGGCTCAACCTGCTGGCTCGCGGGAAGATCAACTACGTGGGCCTGAGCCAGGAGGCGTTCTCTGGCGGGTACTCGGGTGTGGAGGACAGCTCGTTGAAGGGATGGGAGGGGCTGGGCGGCCGAGGCAGCGTGTCGGCGACGCAGCCTCGCTTGAGCCTCTTCCTGCCGCAGGAGATTGGCGGCCGGGCGGACCTCATCGCCGAGCGGGTCCACCGGCCTTCGTACCTCTCCACGCGGTTCGCTACGGTAGGAGGCCTGGACTGGGCGGTGGCTCGCTGGCTGAACCTGTCGCTCCAGGGCGAAGTGGAGCACAACCGCCTGCGCTCCCGGAGCGGCGTGCTCAGCGTGCCGAGCCGCGCGGACCAGGAGCGGCTGCGCTTCCCGTACGGCATCTTCACCCTGGTCTCGTTGCGGCCGTCCGCCACGCTCGACTTCCGGGATGACCCGACGAATCCGCGCAAGGGCGCGCTGTTCTCCACGAGCGCGGAGTTCACGCGAGGTCTGTCGGTGGCGCCCACGGACGCGGCGGGCAACTCCGTGCCGGACTTCCCCATCAACGAGGTGAAGCTGTCCGGGAGCTTGAGCCTGTATGCGCCGCTGGGACAGCGCGCGAGCGTGGCGCTCTCGGCGCGGGCGGGCACCATCGTCCCGCTGGCGACGGGGGCGCAGTCCATCGGCTCGAAGCTTTTCTACCTGGGTGGCTCCTCGAGCCTGCGCGGCTTCCGGGAGGATGGTGTGCTGCCCGAGGACCAGCGCGCGGAGGTACGCCGGCAACTCGAGGAGTGCGCCGGCGTTATCAACCAGGCGGGGTGCTCACCGGAGGTAGCGGCGGTGCTCGCGGGGCAGGTGCCCCTCAGCCAGGGCGGCGGGCTGTTCACCCTGGGCAAGGCGGAGCTGCGCGTGCCGGCCTTCTCCTCGCTGGATCTCGGGCTGTTCTTCGAGGCGGGCAACCTCTGGGCGGACCGTACGAACTTCGAGCTGACGGTGCTGCGGTACACGGTGGGAGTGGGCTTGCGCTATGTGACGCCGGTGGGACCGCTGGCCTTCGATGTGGGCTTCAACCTGGATCCGGACGAGACGTTCAACGAGCCGAGCACCCAGTTCCACTTCAGCATCGGAGTCTTCTGAGGAGGTGCGTGTGTCCGAGGCTCGGAGCCAGCAACAGGTTCTCGTCGCGCTCGTGGCGTGCCTGGGCGCCGGGTGCGCCAGTGCTCCCGCCCCGGTGGAGGGGCCTGTGCGGCCGAAGTGGATGCCTCCGGTGATGACGTGTCCGGCGGAGGCCATCGATCAGATGAAGCGGATGGGCCTCAAGGTGGGGGACCGCATCCCGGTGGTGGTGGACGAGACGCAGAACCGGCCGGGCTCGGCGCACTACAAGAGCCGGTTCGTCATGTCGCTGCCCAAGGTGGAGGAGGGCGAGCTCAAGGACATGAGCATCGCCGGCTATCTGTACGTGGCCAGCCACCGCGTGTTCGGCCGGTACGACCGCGCCTACGTTCGCTACTACGAGAACGGCAAGCTGCGAGACTTCTACGAGGTGTCCTTCTGCGGCGTGTTGGTGGATCCCCGGTGGGACAAGGACGGGGAGGGGATCATCGCCTACCCGGGGCCCGAGCGTGGCACGGCGGTGGTCCAGGACTCGAAGGGCATCATCGAGGTGGTGGACCGCTTTCCCTGAACCCGCGCCGTGGCGGATTGGGGGCCCGGGACGCGTCAGCGCAGTCCCCAGTAGGCCACCATGCCGGCCGCGATGCCGAGCCAGAGCTTGCGGAACTTCCAGCTCACCGCCGCGGCCAGCGCTGCCGCGAGGAGCCGCACCCCGGTTTCGCCTCTCTCGCCCGGGAGCGCGGGGACGACCAGGGCGGCGAAGACGGCGATGGGCACGAAGCGCAGGAAGCGCTCCCAGAAGGGCGGCACGCTCGCGCGCAGCCACAGGCCGGCGAGCCGGGAGGCATAGGTGACCGCGGCCATTCCCAGGATGATGGGCAGGGTGTTCATGGAGCCTCCGCCTCCGTGGGATCGCGAGGTGCGGGCTGCTCCGCCGTGAGGAGGGCCCCGACGAGGCTGCCGACTACCCCCGCGATGAGGAGCGCGATACCTCCGGGAAGCACTCGGGAGACCGCGAATGCGAGGCCGCCAGACAGCACGGCCACCGTGAGCTCCACCCGGCCGCGCAGCATGGGGATGAGCAGCACGAGGAACGCGAGCGGGAAGACGAAGTCCACTCCGAGCCGTGAGGGATCCGGCAGGCCCTGGCCGATGATGGAGCCCGCGAGCGTGAACAGGTTCCACGGCACGAAGATGCTCAGCTCGGTGCCGAGCAAGTAGGCGAAGGAGGGCTGCGGCTCGGCGAGCACCATGCCGTACGCCTCATCCGTGAGGAGGTGCGCGGCGATCCATCTCTCCCCCGGGAGCAGGGGAAGTCGCCGCGAGAGCGACAGCCCGTAGAGCACGTGGCGGACGTTGAGGAGCAGTGTGGTGAGGACGATCTCCACGCCCGAGGCGCCTGCCGCGAAGAGGCCCACCGCGCTGAACTGGGCGCTGCCCGCGAAGACGAGGACGCTCATGAGCTGCGTATCGAGCATCCCGAGCCCCGCGCCTCGGGCGCTCACCGCGTAGGCCAGGGAGAAGGGGATGATCCCCAGCCACAGGGGAAGGACGGCTTGGAAGCCGCGGAGGAAGTCCCGGAAGAAGTGAGGACGACTCATGCCCTCACGTTACGGAGCCTCTAGGGTGCCCGTCTTGAAGGATCCTGCGCTGGCGGCGTAGCGGCCCGGTGTCAGCCCGATGCGCCGCTTGAACTCGCGTGTGAGGTGGCTCTGGTCGCTGAACCCCAGCGCGGCGGCCACCTGGCCCGGAGGCAGCCCCTGGCGCAGCAGCTCCCGAGCCCGGCGCACCCGCAGCTCGATCTGGTACGCGTGGGGAGGCAGGCCGACCTCGCGGCGGAACACGCGCACGAAGTGGAAGACGCTGAGGCCCGCGAGGTTCGCGAGGTGTTCCAACGTGACGTTCTCGCCGGGGTGGGCCTCCAGGTAGTCACGGGCCCGGCGGACCGCCTCGTTCTCATTGCCCACGGAGCGCGCATCGGGGCGCGGGGCCGCGTGTCGGCTCACGAGCGAGACCAGCGTGGCGAAGAGCCGGGACTGGCGCTCCAGCGCGGAGGCGGGCCGCTCCATGGAGTCATGCAGGGCCCGGATGAGCTGGGCGGCGTCGGGATCGTCCACGACGGCGGCTCCGAAGAAGGGAGTGCCTCGCGAGCGGCCGGTCAGCTCGGTGGCGACGTCCTCCAGCAGCCGGGGGGCCGGGTAGAACATCCGATAGGTCCAGCCGCCGTCCTGGACGCTGTGGCCGGTGTGGAGCTCTCCCGGGTTCACCAGGACGACGGTGCCGGCGGGGGCGTACTGCATCTCGCCTCGGTACCGGAAGGCCTCGACTCCTCGCTCGATGACACCCAGCGCGAACCCGTCATGGCTGTGTGGAGCGAAGGTGTGGGTGATGTACGTGGCCTTGAGCAACTCCAGCCCACCCAGCTCCTCGGCTCGCCAGAAGACACATTCCTCTCGAGGGCCCAGCCCCTGAGGGGCTCCATGCGCGGCGACGAAGTCCTGCCGGGGGACGGAGAGTGGGTGGGGAGGAGACATCCAGGTGGGGCTCCCTTGGTGCCAGCCAAGGCTCGATTCCTGGAGCGTAAGAGGGAGGAGACGCCGGGTCTTGAAGAAATTTGCTGCGCTGCCCCTCCTGGGAGGGGAGCCCCCCGTCGGCGGCAGGGTTTCCGAACCTGTCTGCCAGGTGGACAGGTTCGGCGCGGTCGCGCCCGGAGGGGGCTCCTCCCGGGTTCACGGCAGGTGAGTCCGAGTGGGTGGACCTCGGGGCCCGGTGTAGAGTGCCTCCGTGTTCTACGCGTTCATCCGTGGCCTGGTGTCCCTGGCGTTGCGGCTGTTCTACCGGGTGAAGGTGAATGCCCCGGCCGCCGAGCCCCAGGGCCCCGTCATCTTCGTGGGCAACCATCCCAATGCGCTCATCGACCCGGCGCTCGTGTTCGTCATCACCCAGCGCGAGGTGACGTTCCTGGCCAAGGAGCCGCTGTTCCGGATGCCCGTCATCGGGTGGATCCTCAAGGGGCTCCACGCGCTGCCCGTCTACCGGAAGCAGGACAACCCGGGGCAGGCGGTGAAGAACGAGGGCACGCTGGAGGCTGCTCGCACCGCGCTCGTGCAGGGCCGCGCCATCACCATCTTCCCCGAGGGCCGGAGCCACTCAGAGCCGATGCTCGGGGAGCTGAAGACGGGCACGGCGCGCATCGCCCTGGGGGCGGCTCGCGAGGGGGCACCGGTGCGGATCGTCCCGGTGGGGTTCACCTACGGCGAGAAGAACGTCTTCCGCAGCACCGTGCTCATCGAGGTGGGGCCGGCCATCGAGGTGATGCCCTTTCTGACCAAGCAGGGGGCCACGGAGGCCGAGGAGAAGGAGGCCTCTCGTCAGCTCACCGAGCGCATCGCCGCGGGCCTCAAGGCCGTCACCGTGAACATGGAGAAGTGGGAGGACCTGCCGCTCATCCAGACGGCCGAGCAGCTCTACGCGTTCCGTCAGGGAGAGCAGACGGACCGCGAGCGCCTGAAGCACTGGGCGCGAGGCCTGCAGCTGTTCCGCTCCGAGGAGCCCGAGCGCTTCGAGCAGGTGCGCTCCTCACTGATGTCCTTCCGGCGGCGGCTGGAGCTCGTCCACGCGGATCCGAAGGATCTGACGCTGGTGTACCAGTCCGGACAGGTGGCGACGTTCGTGGTGAAGAACCTGCTGGCGCTGTGTCTGGGGCTGCCGCTGTTCGCGCTGGGGCTGGCGCTGTTCCTCCTGCCGTACCAGGTGCCTCGGCTGGCCTCGCGCAAGATCGAGCTGGACACCCAGGCTACGGTGAAGTTCCTGGGCGCGCTCCTCATGGCGTTGCTGTGGTGGCCCGGTCTCACGGTGGTGGCCTGGTTGCTGGGCGGGTGGATCTGGGGCGTGGTGGTGCTGGTGGGCGTGCCGCCGCTGGCGCTCTTCACCCTCTACTTCTCCGAGCGCTGGGTGGGGCTGATGCGGGACATCGGCGTGTTCTTCACGCTGGGCAGTCGGGCTCGGCTCAAGGCCCTGCTGCTGCAGGACGGGGAGCGTCTGGCCGCCGAGGTGGAGAAGCTGGCCGGAGAGTACCGGCCCCGCGTGGAGCAGGCCGTCTCGCCGTGAGGCAGGGATGCCCGAGTCTCAAGACTCGTGCTCGATGTTCTCCAGCTCCTTGCCTCGGGTCTCGCGGATGTACTTGATGGTGAACAGGAGCGAGAGCACCGCTGCGGCGGTGTAGAGCCCATAGGCGAAGCCCAGGCCTGCCTTCTGAAGAGCGGGGAAGGTGGCCGACACCACGAAGTTGGCCACCCACTGCATCGCCGCGGCCAGCGACAGGGCCACCGCGCGGATCCGGTTGGGGAACATCTCACCCAGCATGACCCAGACCACGGGGCCCCACGAGAACCCGAAGCAGAAGACGTAGAGGTTGGCGCAGATCAACGCCACGAGGCCTCGGGTGCCCTGCAGCACCGGATGGCCGTTCACGTCGAGCCCCGCGGTGCCGAACAGGAACGCCAGCAGCCCGAGCGTGAGCGCCATGCCCACCGAGCCCGCGATCAGCAGCGGCTTCCGCCCGAACCGGTCCACGCAGAGGATGGCGAGCACCGTCGTGACGATGTTGGTGACGCTGGTGATGACGGTGATGGCCAGTGAGCTCTGCTCGGAGAACCCCACCGCCTGCCACAGCACGCTCGAGTAGTAGAAGATGACGTTGATGCCCACGAACTGCTGGAGCATCGCGAGGATGATGCCCACCCAGACCACGGGCAGCAGGCCGAACCGCCGGCCGCGAAGATCTCCCAGGCGGGGAACGGTGACGTTGGTCAGCGAGCGGCGGATCTCCAGCACCTTGGAGGGCGCGGTGTCGCCGACGATGCCTCGGAGCACCTCGACGGCCTCCCGCTCGCGTCCGCGAGCGACGAGGAAACGCGGAGACTCGGGGATGAGCATCGAGCCGATGCCATAAAGGACGGCGGCGGGCAGCGCGGAGAAGAACATCCAGCGCCATGCCGGGAAGCCCAGCCAGGACACGGACATGGCGGAGCCGGCCTGGGTGGCCAGGGCGTAGTCCCCCATCAGCGCCGCGAAGATGCCGATGACGATGGCCATCTGTTGAAGCGAGCCCAGCCGGCCGCGCAGGTGTGCCGGAGCAATCTCAGCGATGTAGGCGGGGGCCATGACGCTGGCCATGCCGATGGCGCCTCCACCGATGAGCCGCCAGAAGCCGAGCGTCGTGAGCGAGCCCGCAAGTCCCGAGCCCACGGAGCTGATGACGAAGAGCGCGGCAGCCACGGCCATGGTGCGCGGCCTGCCGAGCCGGTCCGCCAGGTGTCCCGAGAAGAACGCGCCGATGGCCGAGCCCACCAGCGCGGCGGACACCGCCAGCCCCAGGGCCCACTCGCTGGCGTGGAAGGTGTCTCGCACGGCGCCGATGGCCCCGTTGATCACCGCCGTGTCGAAGCCGAAGAGGAACCCTCCGAGCGCGGCGACCGTGGACATGAGGATGGTGCGCGTGGCGGAGAGTTGGGTCTGGATGGACGGAGGTCTCCCCGCTTGGGTCTCGACGGCGCCGGCCATGGTCTGCTCCTCCTCGCGGCTGCCCCCTCAGCGGAGCGAACCCTCGTAAGGCAAAGCTAGGCACCCACCCCAGGCGCTTGGGCAGGCGGTCCAGCAGGCCCCATGTGCCCTGCCTCGGAGGCGCTTCCGGCCCTCCAAAAACAGAAAAACCGTATTTCCCGCTTTCCTTTTGGCGCAGAAGGTCATAAATGACCTTTTCAAGGACATGGAAAAAGTTCAATCAATCACCCCCTGGAAGGGGCAGTTTCACTACATGGAAGCGCTCATCGGGAGCGCGCACAGCCTGCCGACGCTGCCAGTGGGGTGCGGCTCGGAGAGCCGGGAGGTGGAGCAGGGGCTGTTCGCGGGGCGCTACCTGCTGCGTCGGGTGTTGGGGCGAGGGGGGATGGGGACGGTGTACCTGGCGCAGGACGAGGTGCAGGGGGAGCGGGTGGCGCTGAAGGTGTTGGATGCGTCCTTCGCGAGGAACCCGGTGGCGCTGGAGCGGTTCAGCCGGGAGGCGCGGCTGGCGCAGCGGATCTCCCACCGGCACGTGGCGCGGGTGTTCGAGCTGGGCAGCTCCGAGGGGCGGGCGTTCCTGACGCTGGAGTACGTGGACGGGGAGGATCTCCGGGCGCGGTTGCAGCGGGAGGGCTCGTTGAAGGCGATGGTGGCGGCGCGGGTGGCGCTGGCGGTGTGCGCGGGGTTGGGAGCTGCGCACGAGGCGTCGGTGGTTCACCGGGATCTCAAGCCGGCCAACGTGATGCTGGAGCGAGGGGGGCGGGTGGTGCTGACGGACTTCGGTATCGCCCGGGCGATGGAGGATGAGGGGCCGGGAGGGCTGACGCTGCAGGATGGGGTGGTGGGCACGCCGCAGTACATGGCGCCCGAGCAGCTCACCGAGTCTCCGGTGGATGCGCGCACGGACGTGTACGCGGTGGGGCTGTTGCTGTTCGAGATGCTGACGGGAGAGCCGGCGTTCCAGGCCACCACGTTGAAGGGGGCCTACGAGCGGCTGCGTCGGCCGCCGCCGGATCCGCGCGAGTGCACGAAGGTGCCGGCGGCGCTGGCTGCGCTGGTGCTGCGGTGCCTGGCCAGGGCTCCTGAGGAGCGGCCAGCGGGGGCGGCCGAGGTGTCCCGGAGCCTGGAGGCGTGGTTGGCGCAGTGATGAGGGGTACGGCCCTGCTGGAGGTCCGCGCTCTGGCGGTGCGCGGAGTCGCACAGAGTTGGCGGCGTCAGGGGCTCTGGGGACTGAGCTTGTCCGCGCGACGGATCTCCTCAGTCAGCCATGGGAGGTAGCGGTAGGTGCTCGTGAAGGTCGACTTCCTGCCGGGGGAGGTTCTCGAACTGATGCCAACGAGCACGGGACCGATGGATTCCTCACGGAAACAGGGGCCGCCGCTATCGCCCGGGAGAGCCAAGGCTCCGGGGGGCTCGATGGTGAACAGCTCACCGCCGGTCTTTGTCACGATGTTCCTGCCGAAACGGCGAGTGGGCTGGCTGTCAGTGAAGACGACCAGTCCGTTCTCGACGTTGTCCGCGCCATAGCCAGTCGCGATGACGCTCTCATTGAGCTGGATATTCGTCGTGGCAGGGGGTGTCGGTGAAACCGAAGGCTCCATGGCTCGCTTCAGGACGATGACAGCGAGATCCGCTTTGCTCTCCTCCACGACATCCACGAGCACATAGCGCTTCCCTTTGTCGGTCAGGGCATGAGCGACCTTGGCCTCGGGAGGCAGCAGGAGCTTCTTCTTCCGGAGGATAACCTTGAAATCCCGATGGGGGCGGACGTCTCCGGTGTAGCTCGGGAAGTCTCTGGGCTGCACCCCTGTCTTGACGGTGGCCGTCTTCTCACACGTCGAACTGTCGAGGAGGGTGGCTGACTTGTCCTCACGTCCCCGGCACACACAGTGAGCTGCAGTGAGTACGAGCCGAGGATGGATGAGGACGCCACTGCAGTTTTCAAGTGCGGAGAGCGAGACATAGACGGTCGAGGAGAATCGGTTCTGCGTGTCGCCCTCGCCTCGAAGAATGCTCGGGAGTTCATCCGTTGGCTGGACTTCGGGCAGGGCTTGCTCTTCAGCGGACTCCTCGCGCACAGGAGTGCTGCCAGCGCACCCGCTGAGGGCGAGCGGTAGCAGGAAAAGACTGTCTTGGCTGCCTGGCCCACGCGTGCCTTGTTCATCGGGCTGAATCCTTGCTTCTCGACGGAGTTTTCAGAGAAGGGAGGGGACGGCCGAGTTCGGAGAGGATCCACTCCCGATGAGGGAATGTGCTCGTGAACGCAGGTCCATCCTTGGAGTCCAGGGTCGTCACACCCACGAGCATGGGTTCTTTGCCTCCTTCGACCAGGCATGGTTCGCCACTTCCAGTGGTGAAGGGGGTTCCTGCTGGCTCGAACAGGATCTCCTCGGAGGCGGTCATCGGGAGCCGGGTGATCTTCTTCCTGCCGAAGCGGCGACGTCCCTGGATCAAGTCAGATCTCCCATCGAATCCATAGCCAGCAATGGTGAAGGGTTCGGCGAGCGTCACCTCTGCGCTCGGAAGACGAGGTGCCATCGGCACATCGTCGACGGGTTGTTCCAGGACGATGACGGCGAGATTGGCGCGATTGGAGAGTGGAGTTGCCTGCTCACTCAGGAGCACCTCGAGGCTGGGGTGGGGACGCACCCTGCCGTGATAACTCCGCAACTTCTCCGCCATGACTTCTGACGGATGGCTGCCCGCCAGAGAAGAGATGACGGTCTCTACCTTGGCATCTTCGGCGCACCGAGAGCCGTCAATGACGGAATGCACCTCTCCGGCGGGGGAAGAGATCGGGTGGGCCCCGCATACGCAATGGCCCGCTGTGAGAACAAGGTGCGGGCTGAGCAGGACCCCGCTGCAGCGGATGGGCTCCCGAGGTCCCAATGAGACCTCGACCATGACCGTGAACGAAAAACGGTTCCGGACATCGCGAATCCCATCCGAAAAGGAGAAACGCGGGTCGACGGGGAGGGTTTCGTATTCATCCTCCGTGATGAACCCGATGTCGTCATCGTCACCAGCATCACCTGCGTCAGGTCTGAGTGGCTCGGGTGATCCTGTAGATGAATTCGAGGGGCATCCCTTGCAAGACAGCAGGAGCGCTAGCGAGAGCAAGACCGCGGCGAAGCGTGGGCAATGGTCTCGCACAGGGAACAATCCCTCCGAATGGTGCACGGTGCCCGCCGCGAGCGGCGGCTCAGCGCTGACGGGGCACGGCGTCTCGGAACCACTTCGAGCCGATGAGCAGCGCCACGCCCCCCAGGAGCACTGGCACCGCATTCACCTCGATGGCGGTGGTGAGGCTGGAGTTGTCGGCGATGTTGCCGATCAACGACGGAGAGATGGCGTCTCCCAGCAGGTGGATACAGAGCACGTTGAGCCCCATGGCGAAGGCTCGAAACGCCGGCTGCACGCAGTTGACGATGGCCGCGTTGATGGGACCGCTGTTGAGGAACACCAGGAACTGCGCCACCGCGATGACGGCGAACGTCGCCGCCTGGGACTCCAGGTTCACCGCGATGTACATGAACGGTGCGGCGAGCAGCAGCCCCACGCCCGAGACGAACAGACCACCGCCCTCACGCTTGCGGTCCATCCTGTCCCCGAGCCACCCACCCGCCACCGTGCCCAGCAGGCCCGCCGCGGCGGTGATGGCGCCGAAGATGAAGCCCGCCTTGTCATCGGGCATGCCCCGCGTCTTCACCATGTACGTGGGCATCCAGAAGCCGAGCCCGCCGATGGAGAACGTCATCAGCGTGTAGCCCGCCGTCGTGGCCCAGAACGCCTTGTTGCCCGCCAGTCCCTTGAGCCCCACCTTGAAGGGGAGCTTCGTCTGCGCGTCCGGCCCGTCCATGGCCCCGCGCTGGGGCTCGGGCATGAAGAGGGCCATCGTGCCCAGGATCAATCCCGGCACTCCGCCTGCGAAGAAGGCCGTGTGCCACGAGTACGCGCTGCTCAGCCACCCACCCAGGCCGTAGCCCGCCGCCGCTCCCACGGGGATGGCGATGTAGAAGTACGAGAGCACCCGCGTCCGCTGCTCCCGGGGATACAGATCCGAGATGATGGATGGCGCCACCGCGCCATAGCCCGCCTCGCCGATGCCGATGACGGCCCGCGCGATCATCAGCGTGACGAAGGTAGTGGCCAGACCCGAGGCTCCCGTGGCCAGACTCCAGATGAGCACGCCACCGGCTACGAGGAACTTCCGGGGGATACGGTCTCCCAGATAGCCGCCGATCGGCGAGGCCAGCATGAACACCACGATGAAGACGGTGCCCAGCAGGCCCGACTGCGTGTTGTTGATGCCCAGCTCCTTCTGGATGTTGGGCAGGGCGCTCGCGACGATGTACCGGTCCAGGTAGTTGACCAGGTTGATGAGCGTGAGGATGAGGAGCGCGTAGCCCGCGCGCACGCCAGAACTCTCGTGCGGGGGGCTTGCCACGGCGGGCGAGAGGCTCATGGGTGAGAGGCTCCGAAGCGGTGCGCCATCAGTCCCCAGCGCAGGCCGCGATCGCTCACGCGGCACTCGTCGAGCCCCAGGGCGCGCAGGGCCTCCAGCAGGATGTGCGCACCGGCGGGGATGACGTCCGCGCGCTTGGGCTGCAATCCGCGGAACTTCTGGCGCTCAGCCACGGGCACACCGCAGAGCTGGCTCACGAGCTGCTCGAGCTGAACCCGGGTGAGGGTCCCCCCGTGCACGCGCGAGGAGTCGTAGGGATCGATGCCGTTCTGCACCGCGTAGAGCGTCGTCACCGTGCCGGCCACGCCCACCAATTCGGCGGCGGGAGGAGGCGGCGGCAGCGTGGCGAACGTCTCCCGCAGGAACGAGGAGACGCGCTGGCGCTCTTCGGCGGAGGGCGGATCCGAGCGAATGAAGCGCTCGGTCAGGCGCACCGAGCCCACGTCATAGCTGTGACGGAAGTCCACGCGCCCGGCGCTGTTACCGTAGATGAACTCCGTGGAGCCTCCGCCGATATCGATGACGAGCAGAGGCCCGGCGGCAGTGCTGCCGAAGTCCATGTACGCCGACGCGAACGAGAGCTGTGCCTCCAACTCCCCGGAGATGATCTCCACCGCGACACCGGCCCGGTCCCTGGCGGCGGCGAGGAACTCCGCGCCGTTCTGGGCATCGCGCGCCGCGCTGGTGGCGGACACGGCGATGCCCTCGGCACCGAGGGAGCGGGCCTCGTCGGCGAAAGCGGTGAGGATGGAGAGCGTGGCCTCCATGCCCTCGGGGGACAGGCGACGGCTCTGGTCGACGCCTCGTCCCAGCCGGGTGATCTCGGCGCGTTCCAGCACGGCCTGGAAGTCGCCCTCGGGAGATCGGTCCGCGACGAGCAGCAGGACCGAGTTGGTGCCCACATCAATGGTGGCAAAGCGCGGCATTGGCCCGGAGCCTACTCAACGGAGCAGCGCTTCCAAAGCCTCTGCCAGGGTCTGGTACTCGGTGTGGGTGTTATAGACCTGGGCGGACAGCCGGAGGTGGCGCTGAGGAGGCTTGGGCCACGCCGTGATGGGCACCTCGATGTGCCACTCGTGGAAGAGCCGCTCCTGGAGCGGATCCAGGTAGTAAGGAGGAGGAGGCTCGGCCGGAAAGCCATCTGGCAGGCTCACGGTCGCCATGGCGCCCACCATCTCCTCCGGACAATGCGGAGCTACGCGAAGTCGCTCGCACAGCATCCGGTGCGCGGCCAGAGCCTTGGCCCGATTGTCGGCCATCAGCGCGGGCCAGCCGCCAGGGAGCAGTCCACCCATGAATCGCAGGGCGTGGGGGACGCAGAGGGCGGGAGTGGGGTCATCCGTCCCCGTCCAGTCGAAGTCCAGACGGAAGCGAGAGCGATCCTGGCGGGGCGAGTTGTGGCCGTGGCTCACGGAGAGCGGCTTGATGCCGGCCTGGAGGTCCTTGCGCACGTGGAGGAAGGCGGCGCCCTTGGGGGCACAGAGCCACTTGTGGCAGTTGCCGGTGTAGTAGCCAGCGCCGAGCTCACGCAGGGAGAGGGGCACCTGCCCCGGGCCGTGCGCGCCATCCACGAGCGTCTCCACACCCTCCTCGCGCAGGGCGCGGATGAGCTCCTTCAACGGCATGATGAGCGCCGTCTGGCTGCTGATGTGGTCGATGAGCAGCAGCCGGGTGCGAGGGGTGACCTGCTCCAGCACGGCTTCCACGATGGCCCGGGGTGACGGGACGGGCCAGGGCAGTCGGGCCATCACCACCTTCGCCCCCGAGAGTCCCGCGACCCAGTCCAGCGCGTTACGCGACGCGTTGTACTCGTGGTTGGTGGTGAGCAGCTCATCGCCGGGAGCCAGGCGCAGCGAGCGCAGCACCGTGTTCACCCCGGCGGTGGCGTTGGGGACGAAGGCCAGATTGTCCGGATCCGCGTCGAGGAACGAGGCCAGTGCGGCCCGGGCCTCATCGAGCAGCGGCTCGAACTCGCGCACGAGGAAGCGGACGGGCTCTGACTCCAGGCGCGCGCGCAGCTCGGCCTGCGCCTGGAGCACCTCGGTGGGACAGGCACCGAACGCGCCGTGGTTGAGGAAGAGGATGTCGGGATCGAGCGACCAGCGGGCGCGGAAGGGCGAGGGGCTCATGGAGCCCAGTCGGGAGTCAGACCGCCGCTCTTCTCCATGGGCAGGGCGATCTGGTTGTTGCCGTCCGCCGTCATGACATAGAGCCGGGGCGAGCCATCGCGAGTGGAGGTGAAGAGGACGAGGCGGCCGTTGGGAGAGAAGACAGGCTCCTCGTTGTTGCCCTGGTCCTGCGTGAGGCGGCTGATCTTCCCGGTGTCGACGTTGACGTTGAAGAGATCGAACGCGTTGCGCTCATCGCGCGCGGTGAAGGCGATGAGGTCGCCTCGGGGAGACCAGTCCGGAGTCTGGTTGTAGTTGCCCTGGAAGGTGAGCCGCTTGGGGTTCGAGCCGTCCGCGTTCATCACGTAGATTTGCGGCGAGCCGCCCCGGTTGGACACGAAGGCGATGCGCTTGCCGTCCGGAGACCAGCTCGGGCTCGAGTTGATGCCGTAGGGCGTGTCGGTGATGGCCTTGGGAGAGCTGCCATCCGCGTTGGCCACATAGAGCTGGGTGCTCTCGCCCTCGGCCAGGGCGTAGGCGATGCGCTTGCCGTCCGGAGACCAGGCGATGCCGGTGGCCATCTGCCCGTTCTGCACCAGCGCGCGAGCCTCCTCGCCAGGCTTCTGCACGTAGAGGTCCGGCCGGCCCTTGCGGTACGAGGTGTAGCCCACGACGCCTCCGGGCCCGAGGGCGGGCAGCAGGTTGATGCCGCCGTTGGTGAGGGCGCGGGCGTTGTTGCCGTCCCAGTCGGACACCCAGACGTCGCGGTTGGAGCCCGTCTTCCGCACGAAAGTGATGTGGGTGAGGAAGGGGCTGGGCTCGCGGGTGAGGTGGCGGTAGAGCGCGTCCGCGAGGAAGTGCGCCAGCTGCCGGGGCTCGGAGGCGGGCACGTCGTGGCTGACCTTGAGGTCCTCGCGGCCGGTGCCCACGTTGAAGAGCCGCAGCTCACCGCGCAGCGTGGCCCCCTCGGCGCCCAGTTGGACCTTCACGAGCGATTCGGCGCCCACGTCCGTCCAGCGCGCGAAGTTGATGCTGCCGGCGGTGATTCCCTCCTTGGCGTCGGCCGTGAAGCTGGCGCGATCCAGCACCTGGAAGATGCCGGAGGCGCGCAGGTCGAAGAGAAAGGGCGCGTCGAAGTCGTTGGCGGCCTTCTTCCCGCCGTCGTCCACGGTCAGGGGCGCGGGGACGGCCAGGGGCAGAGGGCGGAAGTTGGCGCCGGAAATCTGGATGACCGGGGCCTGGGCGAGCGCCGCGATCGGGAGGAGCAGCAGCGAGATGAGGAGGGCTTTCACGGGCGGAACTCCAGGACGATCCCCTGCTTCTGGAGCGAATCGCGCAGGTGATCGGGGGGAGGAGAGAAGGGCGAGGCTTTCTTCACCGCGGCGAGAACCGCGGCATCGAAGAGATCGTTCCCGCTGGCCGAGGTCAGCTTCGTCTCGATGACCTCACCGGCTCGACCCAGGCGCATCTGCACCAGGGCCTTGAGGTACATGCGCTCGGCATCGGGGATGGTGTCCGCGACGTTATAGTTGCGGCGCACCTGGGAGGAGAGCAGCGCGTAGTAGCGCTCGCCCTCGGCGGTGGCGGAGTCTCCGCTCGGATCGCCGTCCTCGGCGCCCTCCAACTCATCCTCGGGAACCTTCTTCGCCGTCTTGTCGAAGGCGCCAAAGAGCCGCTTGCGCCGGTCCTCCGCGGACGTGTCGCCCTTCTGCGGAGCGGGCGCGGGCTGAGGCTTCGCCGGCAGGACGGGAGCGGCCGTGGGGGAGGGAGGCTTGGGAGGCTCGGCGGAGGGCGGGGCGGGCGGGGCCTTGACCTCCTTGGGAGGCGGAGGAGGCTCTTCCTTGCGGGGCAGCAGCTTCTGATCGCGCGGCTTGCCCAGGCGCACCAGGGACGCCTTGATGACGGGGATGTTCGGGTCCACCTTGGGCCCGGAGGTCAGGAACGAATAGAGCATGCCCACGACGAGGAGCAGGCCATGGCCCGCCACGGACACGCCGAGGAAGATGCCCAGCCGCGAGGGCCGGGACACGAGCATGCTCTGGGAGACGGCCGGGTGAAAGGCCATGGGCTAGCGCTTCGCCTCCTTCTTGGGCTTGGACCCCGCTGAGCCCCCTGCCGGGTCCGGCTTCGCTCCTCCCTTGGACGCCGCCGGAGCCGCCGTCGGGTCGGTGATCATCCCCACGTTGGAGATGCCAGCGCGCTGGGCCGCGGCCATCACCTCCACGACGACGCCGTAGGGCACATCCCGGTCCGCATGGAGGTAGATCTCCTTGTCGGCCTGGGCCTTGGCGTTGGCGGCCAGCTTCTTCTCTAGCTCCTCGAGCTCCACCTCCGCGTCGCCGATGAAGACGCGGCGCCCGGCGTCGATGGAGAGCACCAGCTTCTTCTCGGAGGCCTCCACCGGAGCGGCCTTGGCCTCGGGCAGGTTCACCTTGACGCCCTGCTGGATGAGGGGCGCGGTGACCATGAAGATGATGAGCAGCACCAACATCACGTCCACCATGGGCGTGACGTTGATCTCGCTCATGGTGACGCGGCTCTGGCCCTTGTTGCCTCCGCCCATGCCCATGGCCGAGCCTCCTACTTGAAGAAGTGCCGCTTGATGATGTTGAGGAAGTCCGCCGAGAAGTTGGCCATCTCCGTGTCGAACACCTTGATGCGGCTGACGAACGAGTTGTAGGCCACCACCGCCGGAATGGCCGCGAACAGGCCCGCCGCCGTGGCGAACAGCGCGTTGCCCACCGGCGCGGCCACCGTGGACAGCGTGGCGTTGCCCTTGTCGGCGATCTCGTTGAACGCGTTGAGGATGCCAATCACCGTGCCGAACAGGCCCACGAACGGAGCCGCCGCGCCCACCGTGCCCAGGAACGGAACCCGCGCCTCCAACTCGGTGATCTGCGAGGTGGCCGCCCGGTTCAACGCCCGCTCCACGTTCTCGATGCCGCCCAGCTTGTCGCTCATTGCTCCGTCCGCGCCCTCCTTCGCTTGGGCCAGCTTGGACAGCTCCTCGTAGCCGGCGCAGAACACCTTCGACAGCGGCGAGCCCTCCAGCTTCTGCGCCGACTGGTAGATGACCTCCAGCCGCGTCGCCTTCCAGAAGGTGTCCAGAAAGGTGAGTGACTGTGCGCGAGCCCGGGAGAGCTGGGACTGCTTCATGACAATGAGTGCCCAGGAGCTGACGGACACCCCCATCAGCAGCACCAACACGCTCAGTTCAATGAGCGAGGCGCTGCGGATGATCTCCAGGTAGTTCATGGCGCCGAGCGCCAGGGGCAGGTGCGACATCATGGGCTCAGGCCGTAGCACTCCGATCCGGGGTGGTCAAACAAACCCCGCGAGGCAGGCTGGTTACCTCCGGGGGCAGGGGTGAATAATTCCTGGAGGGTCCCGTCCGAAAGGGCACAACGGGCTGGATGCCCGGTCGCTCCTCTCAACGCCAAGCGGATGCCCCTATGAACTCCCGACTGCTCATCGCATTCCTCTGCATCACATCACTGTCAACCGGCTGCATCATCGAAGACGACTGTCACAGCTGCCACCCCGAGCCGGCCCGGTCGGGCGACGTGACGTTCCTCTGGACGCTCGATGGCCTGCGCTGCGATCAGGCGCGTGACGTGTACGGCGTCAACATCACCATCCCCGGCGAGACGCTGCTCAACAACGGCGAGTACGGGTGCAGCACCTCGGGCGTGGATGGCATCACCCTGCATGACTTCGCGCCTGGCACGTACAGCTTCCACCTCGAGGCCGTCGACTACCGCGGGGTGGTCGTGTTCGAGGGCGCGGGCACCTTCACCATCAACGGCGATGCGCGAGTGACCATCGACCTGGCGCCCGTGGGCCAGCAGGAGTCCTACGCGTACCTGAACTGGACCTTCCCGGGGAACCAGAGCTGCAGCCAGGCGGGTGTCCAGGCGGTGGAGATCTTCCTCGACGGGGTGCGTGTCGCCGACCCCTTCCCGTGCGTCCAGGGGCAGTCCACGCCGGGCCTGAAGACGGGGTACATGTCGCCGGGCAACCACACCATCTCCTTCACGGCGATCGGCTTCCAGGGCGAGGCGCTCTACTACGCCACCGGGCCGCTGACGACGCAGCCGTATGATCCCGTCTTCGCCTCCTACCGGCTGACCGATGGCGGCGCCTCCCTCTCCTGGCGGTTCTCGGATGGCTCGGTGAACTTCGACTGTGCCCAGATCGATCCGGCGGGCACCATGGAAGTGGGTGTGAACCTCCAGGATGTCTCCACGGGCGCGTGGGTCTACGGGAACTCGGGTGACTGGCACCCGTGCAGCGGCAAGCCCATCGTCTACAGGCACCTGCGGCCGGGCAACTACAAGATCTCCCTGTACGCGAAGACGTCCAACAACGTGGAGTACCGCTCCAACCCCAACATCGGCTCGCTCCAGGTGGCCGCTGACCAGTACCCGGGCCCCAACAACTCGCTGGAAGTGGTGATGTACCGCCAGTAACCCAGGTCGGCTGAAAGCAGGGGCAGCGAGAGGGTCGGGGACACAACCCCGGCCCTCTTCGCTTTTGGGGGGCGAAGTGGGCGTTGGCATCAAATGTGATAGGGACTCCGGGTATGCGGCAAGGCAGCCACGGTCCCATCGGGGTGTTCGACTCGGGCGTCGGAGGGCTCACCGTCCTCAAGGCGCTGATGACCCGACTCCCTCACGAGAGCACCCTCTACCTGGGCGACACGGCGCGCGTCCCTTACGGCACCAAGTCTGGTGAGGTGGTGACGCGCTACTCACTCAAGAACGCGCAGTTCCTCCTCGAGCGCGGCATCAAGCTGCTGGTGGTGGCCTGCAACACGGCCTCGGCGGTGGCGCTGCCCGCACTGTCCTCGGCGCTGCCGGTGCCGGTGCTGGGGGTGATCGCTCCCGGAGCTCGCGCGGCACTGCAGCGGACCAAGGGTGGCGGGGTAGGCGTCATCGGCACGCCGGGCACCATCAAGTCCGGCGCCTACCAGCGTGAACTGCAGGCAGCCGAGCCCCACGTCCGGGTGAAGGCGCGAGCCTGCCCGCTCTTCGTCCCGCTGGCGGAGGAGGGGTGGACCGTGGGTGAGGTGCCGCACCTGGTCGCGCGCGAGTACCTGGCGGACTTCGCTCGGGAGGGCGTGGACACGCTGGTGCTGGGGTGCACGCACTACCCGCTGCTCAAGGGCGTGATCGCCGAGGTGGTGGGGCCGAGCATGGCGCTGGTGGACTCGGCGGAGGCCACGGCCGAGGCGGTGGCGGAGCTCCTCACCCAGCGCGAGCTGCTGGCTCCCGAGGGCTCGCCCACGACGCATGGCTACTACGTCACGGACGTGCCCGAGCGCTTCGTGGAGGTAGGAGCGCGCTTCCTGGGGCGCCCCATCCCCTCCGCGGAGCAGGTGGACCTGAGCTTCTAGGCGCTGCTGCCGGCCCTCAGGCCGACGGGCGCGCGGAGGACACGGAGTCAGCGTCCTCGGTGCGCTCCAGCAGTGCCTTGGCGGCTTGCACCACAGGAGCCTCGCCCTCGGCGGCGGAGGCCACGAGCGCCGTGGCGGCCTCCGTGCCGATGTCGTCCTGGCGCGGCAGCAGCCCGGTGGCCCAGGTGACGATCCGCTCCAGCGTGGTGAAGAAGCCGATCATCAGCAGAGGCTTGTTCAGCCAGCCCACGGTGATGCAGTAGTACTTGTTGTACGGCGCGGTGTGATGGATCTGGTGGTGTGCCGGCGGCAGGATCAGGTGCACGCGCTGGAAGAAGGCGATGACCGGCGGCGGGTTGTCCAGGTGGGACCACTTGTGGAACTGGTTGGTCGCCATCACCCAGAAGATCATCGAACCCAGCGAGGCTGCCAGGAACACCCACATGGAGCTGGTGTGGGGCATGGCCACGCACATGATGGCCACCGGGATGGAGATCGCGCAGTTGTTGCCGTTGGTCTCGATGAAGTCGTGGCGGGTGATGGCCTTCTCGTCCACATGGTGCTCGCGGAAGGGCCGAACGAAGGCCTTGCCCAGCACGGGCATGTTCGCCGAGCCCCAGGTGTCCGCCATCCAGTGGACGAAGCCGGACACGAAGTCCGCGGCCAGGTAGCCCACCAGCACCGCGCTCAGCAGCAGCCAGGGCCCCATGTGCGGGTTTCCCCACAGCTGGTACGCCAGCAGCCCCTCCAGGGACATGAAGATGACGATGCTGCCGATGTCCATCAGCCGGATGGCTCGCGTGTAGCCCTTGGCCAGGGTCTGGGCGTCCTGGTGACGGACCTTGTTGGTGACGTTGTTCTTCATCTCACACCTGGGTAGGAGCGCCGTGGAGGCTGCTGTTCACAGCGGAACCGTACGTAGCCTAGCCGGATTCTGGTTTTCAACGAATGCGCCGGAGCTTGGATGGACGGTCGCCAGGCGCCGGTGTGGGGGCAGAGGGTCAGGCAGCCAGGCGCGGGGGGCCGGAGACGAGAGAGCGACGCTTACCTTGTGTCGCTCAAGGTGCACTGCTAGCTTCGGACGTCTCTGGCATGGCGAAAACCTTCGAGAAGGCCGTCACCGGCTTCAACCACAACATCAAGCACAAGGGGAAGGTCTACCACGTCCAGACCGAGGACTCGGGGGTCAACAATCCCCACATCATCACCCACTTGTTCGTGGGTGGTAACATCCTCGCCTCGAAGAAGACGTCGTACGCCGACATCCTCAACGCCGAGAACCTCGCCGAGGTCGTCCGTGAGTTGATGGAGGAGCAGCACAAGGAGATGCTGCGCAACCTCATCAACGGCGTGTACGACAGCTTCGAGGCCGGCGCCTCACGGCACTATCAGCCGGGCCAGTTGGCCACCGACGAGCCCGCTCCGGTCAAGCAGCAGGCTCCCGCCACCAAACCGCCTCCGCCGCCCGCCGCGTCCCAGCTTCCTCCGGAAGTCGCCGCCGCCCGCGCCATGAAGGTCCAGCCCAAGATCAACGAGGTGGGCGTGGAGACCTTGTTCGGCGAGGACCTCATCTCCGAGAAAAGCTTGGATGAGGTGATCCTCAGCTACCTGGCTGGCGAGGGCGAGCAGTCCTGATCGCGTGAGCGCCGCCCCGGGCCTCCAGGGCTCCGGCGCGGACGCTCCATTCAGGCCGTACGAGCCGGACCCGGCTCAGTTCGCGGACAGGGTCCGCAGCGCCTCGGCCGCCATGTCGATCGTGTAGTCGATCTGCTCAGGCGTGTGAGCCGCGGTGATGAAGTTCACGTCGCGGCGCAGCAGGACGCCCCGGCGCGCCATGGCGCCCTGGAACGGCTGCATGCGCTTGGCGTGCTCCGCCGGATCCTTGGCGAAGCGGAAGAAGGGGATGGCGTCGTAGCCGATCACCCGGAGCGAGGAGCCGGCCAGCTCGGCCTTGGCGTTGATGCCCTCGCGCAGCCGCCGGCCCATGTTGGCGATGTGCTCGATGCAGGGACGCTCGCGGTACTCCTTGAGCACGGCCTCGCACACCGCCAGGGTCAGCAGCTCCCCGCCGAACGTCGTCGACACCTGCAGATCATTGAGCTTGCTCAGGTGCTTCGTCGGCCCGGCCACCGCCGACAGCGGCATGCCCGAGGCGAGCGCCTTGGAGAGGCACACGAAGTCGGCCTTCACGCCGTAGAACTCCTGCACGCCTCCGAGCGCCAGGCGGAAGCCCGTCACCACCTCGTCCAGCACGAACAGCACCTCGTGGGCGGTGCAGGTCTCGCGCACCTTCTGCAGGAACTCGCGCGTCAGGGAGCGGTTGTAGGGCACCGAGAGCAGCACCAGCGCGAGCTGCTTGCCGTTCTGCTCGATGGCGGTGAGCAGCGCCGCCTCGTCCGGCTCGGTGAAGAGCGGCATGCGCGTCGTGAGCGAGGCCAGAGCGGCGGGGATTCCCGGTGTGTCGAACATGAAGTGATCGTGCCAGCCGTTGTAGCCCACCGTGATGATGCGCTCCTTCTTGGTGATGTAGCGCGCCAGCCGCACCGCGGCCGACGTCGCGTCAGCACCCGTCTTGAAGAAGCGCGCCATCTCCGCGCCGGGGATGAGATCGATCAGCGTCTTCGCGGCGGTGACCTCGACGGGCGTGGGCAGGGAGTGGATGACGCCTCCCTCGATGTTCTGGCGGAGGGTGTCCACGATGGCCGGGTGCTGATGGCCGAGCATGGTGGCTCCCAGCCCGGAGATGTAATCGATGTACTGCTGGCCATCGACGTCCTCCACCAGCGCGCCCTGGCCGCGCGCCAGGAAGACCGGGAAGGAACCGGGGGAGAACATCTCCGGCCGCTTCATGAGCGACTGGGTGGCACCCGGGACCAGCCGCTGCGCCTCGGCGAACAGGCGGTTCGAGTTCTCCAGCTTCATCTCGCCCTGGATGGGGCGGGGCAACGACGGGTGTCTCTTGGCAGGCATGTCCATGGGGTTCCTCGGGATTGCAAACAGCGGTTCACGACAAGGGATGGGCGAGCCCTGAGAGCGGCTCGCCCGGGAAGGACTCAAGTAGGTGCGGCGCTCAGCGAGGCGGTGCGCCTGCTCAGCGTCCACAGGATGCCGAGCGCGCAGGCCGACATGGCCACCGCGACCCAGCCCACGACATCGAAGCCGCTCAGGGCTCCGTTCGGCGCCGCCGTGATCATCAGTCCGCTGACCCAGGCCCCGAGCCCGGAGGCGCCATCACTGGCCGCCATGTTGACCGCGAGGTAGCGCCCTCGCAGCGCGGGCGGCACGCGGGAGGAGACCAGGGCCATGGTGGGAATGGCTCGGCCGGAGGTCAGCGCCATGAACAGCGCGAAGGCCGCAATCACCACCGGGAGCGGCGAGACGGGCAGGTGCGTGAACAGGAGGTGCGGGACCATGGTGCCAACCAGCAGCGACGCGAGCACCAGCGCCGGACCATGGCGATCGGTCAGCTGGCCAATCCCGCGCGCGCTGAAGAACGTGGCCACACCGCCGAACAGGTAGACCCAGGGCAGCTCGCCGAGGCGCAGGCCCAGATTGCCCACCATGAAGGTACCCAGGTACGGAATCAGCAGGAAGCTGGCGAACACCACGCTGAAGGTCAGCACCCAACCCAGCGCCAGATGGCGCGTCCACACCGACGCGAGGGAGTCCTGACGGACCGCGTCCCGTGACTCGGTGAGGTGCCGGTTGATGGGTGGCAGGATTCGCAGCAGCAGGAGCCACACCCCCGCCGCGAGCGAGCAGATGGCCCAGAAGGGGGAACGCCAGCCCCAAGCGGTGGCGAGCCCCAGCCCCAGCGGCACGCCCGCCACGGCCGAGAGCCCATGCGACGCCAACACCGTGCCGATGGCGCGGCCCCGGCGCTCGGGCGGAACCATGTCTCCGATGATGGCCATGACGACCGCACTCGCCAGGCCGGCACAGGCTCCCGCGAGGGTTCTCGCCAGCAGCAGCCACAGGTAGCCCTGCGCCACGCCGCACGCGAACGTGGCGGCGATGAACCCGGCATAGAGCATCAGCAGTGTGCGCTTGCGATCGAACCGATCCAGCCAGAAGACGCCCAGCACCCCCATGGTCGCGGAGGCCAACGTGTACGCGGACACCAGCGCGCCGAACTGCGCCGCCGAGATGCCGAACAGCCGGATGAACTCCGGGCCCAGCGGCATCACGATCATGAAGTCCAACAGGTGCGTGAACTGCACGGCGGCCAGCAGCCACAGCATCTGTTGCTCTTGCCTGGGCAAGGAAGGAGCGGTCACGAAAGGGTCCAGAGAGGAGGTGGATGAAGAAGAGAGAGCCCGCTCCCAGGTAGGGGGCTGGGAGCGGACTCGGGTGGGGCTGCGTGCCCCGGTACTAGCGCAGCTGCAGGAAGGAGAAGGTGAGGCCCTGCGTGCTGGCCGTCACCTTGCCGCTCTTGTCCGTCAGCTCGCGCAGGTTCGCCGACGACGAGTCGCTGGCGAAGTCGGTGAAGAGGGTCCGGTCATCCGCCTGGAAGAGGAAGGTGCTGCCCGTGCTGGCCGGGAGCGTGTCGACCGGAGTGGCCGCGAACGTGCTGAGGTTCAGCTGCGACCACTTCCACGCCGGGGCGCTCGCCACCGTACGCGGGTGGGTGTCCGCGGTGATCGTGAACTTGCTCTCATCGTAGACGCGCACGTAGGCCGTCCCGCTCGGACCCGCGACGATCGAACCGACAGTGCCGCCATTCGCGAACGAGGAGAGCGCCTTGTAGAAGGTCTGATCGTAGGTGAGCGTCTTCGGGTTGAACCGCAGCAGGCACGGCTCCGGCGAGTCGTTCCCCTTCACCCGCCGCACCGCCGCGCCGTACGCCTCCGTGGCCAGGTAGATCATCCCATCGGGGCCGGCGACTCCATCGCGCACGTAGCCACAGCGCTCATCCTTCACGACCGTCGCCGAGTCGTTCGTCGTGTTGATGACGACGACGCCCGCCACCTTGGTGATGCCCACCGTCGGCGGAGGCGGACGCCAGCCCGCCGGCATGATGAGCAGGTTGTCCTGGCGGATCGGCATCCCCGAGAACGACAGGCCCGCCCCCTGGATGACGAGGTCGCTCATGCTGGTGCTCCCCGTGACGGTCATGTCCTTGGGATTCCAGATGATGAGCTGCGCGGTGCGCGTGTCGAAGTAATAGGCCTTGGTCTCGGAGATGAACTGGAATTGGCCCTGGTACTCTCCAATCGACGCCACGCCCTTGCCCTCGAAGCTCACCGTGGAGCCCTTCTCCAGCTGGCCCGCGCTGTTGAGCGTGTAGCGGGTGACCGTGGGAGACTCACTCCCGGCGACGTAGATGGCTCCCGACTTCGGAACGCCCACGCCGAGCGCACGGCCCGGCAGCTCGATCGCGTTGGCCAGCGACAGCTGCTGGGGCTGGTCCACCGAGTCCATCACGACGAGGTAGCTCTGGGGGGTGTCGGTGCTGAGGCCCACCTGCGTCGTGAGGGCGTAGAGCGGCTTGTCCTCGGGAGTGGGATCGGGGTCTTCGGTGTCGTCACCGCAGCCTGCGAAGAGCGGGAGGGCCAGCGCCATGGCGGCGAGGCGCAGGGAGCGACGGGGGATGGACAGCTTCATGCGAGATGCCTTTCTGCGTTCTGAGGGTTGCTTCGTGTTGCGGGGTGCTGCTGTTGCGTGACTCTGGGGTTACTCGAGGTCCACCACGAACTTGGCGAAGACGCTTCGTCCGGGACGCTGGATGCCGAAGAAGTCATAGGCGCTCGCGTCGGTGAGGTTCTGCACGTCGATCGTCCAACTCATCGTGTTGGAGGTGTCGCGGATGACGTAGGTCAGCGCGGCCGAGTGCAGGAACTGGGAAGGAATCTGCTGCTTGCTGTCCTGTTGCCCGAGCTTCTCCCAACCCCGGAAGAACTCGTGGACGTAGCGCGAGTGCCACGTCAGCGAGAGCTCGTCCTGTGAGCGCAGCACGTTGCCCAGCTGGAAGCGGGCGCTGAGGTTGCCCAGCAGATACGGGCGATTCGGGATGCGCTGTCCCTCGAAGACCCCGAAGGATCCCTGGTCGGAGATGCTGCGGAAGTCCTGCCAGGTGGCGTTGCCGTCGAGGGCGACGTACTGCCCGGGGGAGGTCCACCCGACCGAGCCGGTGACGCCGAGCGAGCGGGCCTTGAAGACGTTCTGGTACGTGAAGAAGTTCTCCTGGCCGATGAGGATGATGAGCTGGTCCGCGAGGCGCCCGAACCCCGTCACGCTGGCCCGCAGCGCACCGGCACGCGTCTGACGCGTATCGAGCGCCAACCCCAGGTTGAGGTTGTGGCTGCGCTCGGGTTCCAGCTCGAGGTTGTCGCCGACGAGGATGCCGTCACCGAAGATCTCGTCCGGACGCGGCAGGCGCGCAGCCCACTCGTAGGAGGCCTTGGCCAGGAGCGTGTCCGAGAGGCGAAGCCGGAGGCCGTCGCCCACTCCGAAGCCGTGCGTGTTCCGGTCGCGCGGCGCGAACACTCCGGTGGGCAGGAGCTTGTCCGAGCGCGCCATCTGCACGTAGTCCTTGAGGAAGGAGATGTTCTCCAGACGGCCCTCGAGGGCGTCGAGCTCGTACTCGACACCGCTGACCAGTGAGAACACGTTCCGCTCTCCTTGGAGCGGGTCCGTCTCCTGACGGGCGCGCAGCTGCCGATCCTCGCCGGTCCGGCCCACGAACGTGGGCGCGAGCGAGAAACGCAGCTCATGGTTGGTGGCGAGCCCCCACTCCAGGTTGAGCCGCGCGAAGCCCGTGTGCTGCCCGACGATGCGGTCGACGGCGCGAAAATCGATCTCACCCGGCTGCGGGAGCTGGATGACGCAGCGGCCGTACCAGTCGTAGTCACAATCGCCGAGATCCGTGAAGCTCGTCCGGCGGTAGGTGTACCCGGCTACCATGTCCGCCGAGAGGTCCTGCGAGAAGCGCTGCTCGAAGCGCAGGGTGGCGCCGCCGGAGCGCTCGCTGGATTCCACCTCTCCGTAGACCGACTCCATGGTGATGTCGTGCTGGATGTCCTGGTCGCGGGCGCTCACGAACGCACGCAGGAGCAGGCGCCTGGCCCAGGGCTGGTCCACGAAACCCGTCTCCACGCCCAGCCCCGCGGCACGGAACGCGTCGTGGAAGCGGGGCAGGCGCATGGGCTGGACCCGTCCCTGCGAGTCCGCGACCATCACGTCGACGGGGTAGTTGTTCTTGGCGGAGTCGACGAAGCCATTGGCTCGGACCAGCAGACCCTTGCTGTCCACGAGGTGCCGGACTCCTCCCGTGAGGCGATGCGTCTCGAAGGAGCCGAGCTCATAGGACGCGGTGGCGGCCGTCCCATGAATCTGCTGATCCGTCACGAGCTGGACGGCTCCGCCCAGAGCGTCGGCGCCGAAGCGGATGGGCACCACACCCTGGAACGTCTCGACCCGCTCGATGAGGTTCACCGGGACGTTGACGAGGCTGGAGCCGAAGCCCGCCAGTTCGAGCGGCACGCCATCCAGGAAGAAGCGAACCTGCTCATCCGTGAGCCCGGCGAGCGAGAAGCGCGCACGGCTGCCGAGCCCTCCCGCACGGCTCACGGTCACGCCTTCGCTTCGGGCCAGGGCCTCGCCCATGTCCGCGGCCTCGCGCTGCACACGCTCGGTCTCGAGCACTTGCACGGCCTCGGCGGACTGGCGCCGGCGCTGCACTTCGGACGTGCCTTGAGCGGTGACCTCGATGGGCGTCTCGGTGGGCGTGCTCGGAGTGGTCTGGGTGGGGGGCGCAGCGGGCGGAGGTTCCGGCGCTGCCGGTGGAGGCTCTGGCTCGGGAGGAGCCGGGGGCGGAGGCAGCCGGAACTCGTAGAGGTAGACGATGCGCGAGGGCATCGGCGCCCCGTTGCGCTTCGCCGGATCGAAGAGGAAGCGCAGCGCCGCGTCCCGAGCCGCCTCGTCGAACCCATGCCCCACGGGCTCGATGACTTCGGCTTCGGTGACGTGGCCCTCGGCATCCAGGGTGAGGCGAAGCTTTACCTTGGCATCGAGACGCTCGCGCGCCGCCTCCTCCGGGTACGGAGCTTCGACGAACTCGCGCAGCTTCGGCGGCTCGAGTTGCGGTGCGGCGGTGGCCTCGGACTCCTGCGCGGGCTGCGCATGGGCCAGGCTCGACACGCAGAGCCAGGCCAGCACGGCCGTGAGGGTTGTGGTTGCTCCCAGACTCATGCCGCTCGGGCCCGGGGTGCGCGGAGCGTGTGGAGCTTCTCGGCCAGCAGGAACGCGAGCTGCAACGCCTGATTCGCGTTCAGCCGAGGATCGCAGTGGGTGTGGTAGCGGCTGGAGAGATCATCCTCGGTCACCGCCTGCGCGCCTCCCAGGCACTCCGTGACGTTCTGGCCGGTCATCTCCAGGTGGACGCCTCCGGGGTGGACTCCCTCGGCACTGGCGACCTCCATGAAGGTCTTCACCTCCGACAGGATGCGGTCGAAGGGCCGGGTCTTGTAGCCGTTGCTCGCCTTCAGCGTGTTGCCGTGCATCGGATCGCTCGACCACACGACGGCGCGGCCACCGCGCCGGGTAGCAGCCATCAGCCGGGGCAGGCAGTCCGCGGCCTTGTCCGCTCCGAAGCGGCCGATGAGCGTCAGTCGCCCCGGACGGTTCTGGGGATTCAGCGCGTCGATGATCCGCAGCAGATCGTCCGGCTCCATCGTCGGCCCGCACTTGAGGCCAATGGGGTTCTGGATGCCGCGCATGAACTCCACGTGGCCGCCATCGAGCTGGCGCGTCCGCTCGCCGATCCACAGCATGTGGGCGGACGTGTCGTACCAGTCGCCCGTGGGACCCTCGCGACGGGTCATCGCCTCTTCGACGTTCAGCAGCAGCGCCTCGTGGCTGGTGAAGAAGTCCACCTGGTGCAGGGTCTTCTTCTGCTCGGGCGTGACGCAGAGGGCGGTCAGGAAGCTCAGGGACTCGAAGATCTGATCCGCCAGCTTGCGGTAGCGGTCGCCCTCCGGGCTGCCCGCGACGAAGTCGAGCGTCCACCGGTGCAGGTTGCAGAGGTCCGCGTAGCCACCCAGGGCGAAATTGCGCAGCAGTCCCAGCGTCGCCGAGGACTGGTGGTACGCCTTGAGGAGCCGCTTCGGGTCGGGCATGCGCTCGGCCGGGTTGAACTCCATGCCGTTGATGATGTCGCCGCGATAGGCGGGCAGGGTCACCCCGTTCACGGTCTCGAGGGAGCTGGTGCGCGGCTTGGCGAACTGCCCGGCGATGCGGCCGACCTTCACCACCGGCCGCCCTCCCGAGAATGTCAACACCACCGCCATCTGGAGGATCAGCCGGAAGGTGTCCCGGATGTTGTCGCTGGTGAACTCCTTGAAGCTCTCCGCGCAGTCACCGCCCTGCAGCAGGAAGGCCTTCCCGTCGGCCACCTCGGCGAGTGCCGCGGTCAGTCGACGGGTTTCGTCCGCGAACACCAGCGGGGGCAGGCGCGACAGCTCGGACTCGGTGTGCGCGAGCGCGAGCGGATCCGGATAGTCGTCCGGCATGTGTTTGACGGGCATGGCCCGCCAAGAGCGAGGAGTCCAGTCTCGGTTCATCACAGGAGGCCGTTTCAAGGTGAGAGAGAGGAATCGTCCCGTGCGTCCTTCCGGGCGCGGGGGGAGGGTGGCAGGAGCCCCTGCTCCACGCAGGAGTCCAGGTAGCGGTACATAAGCGAGCGATCCGTCCGAGGACAGGAGATACCGCTGCCTTCCAGCCCCTGGAGCACGCGCTCGCAGCGGATGGAGCCCAGGCCGAGGGGTGGCTCCGATGCGCCCGCGCGCAGATCGAAGAAGGCCAGCGTGGCGGTGCTGTCGGCGCCTCCAGCACGAGCCTCGACGCGCGCGCGCCATTCCGGCACCGGGCAGAGGTCGACCGGGTAGCCGTAGTCACGGACCCAGCCGAACACGTCGCTCAGCTGGACCTCGGGCGTGGGCGCGAGGTTGAACACGGCGCCGGGCCGAGGCTCCAGCGAGAGCCGGACCAGCGCCCGCGCCACGAAGTCCACGGGCGTCCAGGCCTCGCCCACCGCGAGCTGCGGCAGCGCACCCGCCGGGACTCCCGCGAGCACGATGCGCCACACCAGATCCTGCGTGTTGATGGAGCCGCGTCCGGGCACGCTGACCACGCGGCCCAACCGGTAGACCGCCGCTGGCAGCCCGCGCTCGGCGGCTTGCTGGACCAGCCTCTCCGCCACCCACTTGCTCTGCTGATAGCCATCGGCGAGCCCCGGGTGCGGCGGCACGAAGGCCTCGGGGACCTCGGGGCTCAGGTTCAAGGGTGGGGCGACTGCCAGCGTCGAGACGTAGTGCAGGGGCTTGGAGCGCACGGCCGCAGCCATGCGCAGCAGCTCGCGTGTGCTGCGCACGTTGACGGCCTGCAGGCTGCCGTACTCGCGCACGAGGCTGACGACGGCGGCGTTGTGGTAGATGGCGTCGCACTCGGCGGCCAGGGCGTGGAAGCGCGCGGAGCCGAGTCCCAGCCACTGCTGGGCCAGATCCGCCGGCAGCGCGAGCACCCGATCCAATCCCGACGTAGGCAGGTGCTGGGCCACCAGGGACTCGCGGATCCGGTTCAGGGCCTGCGCCTCATCCTGGGCCCGCACCAGGCAGACGATCCGTGCGTCGGTCTGCCGCAGGAGCTGATCGAGCAGGTGCGCGCCGACGAAGCCCGTGGCACCGGTCAGCAAAACCTGTCGCAGCGAGGTCTGGCCACCGGCCGGGGCGGGAACGATGTCCGCGGGCAGCTCGGCATCCGCGAGCATGGCCGGGGTGAGGCCCCCGTTCACCGCGTGGCTCTTCGCTCCTCCCTGCTCCAAGGCCTGGGCGAGCGCGGCGGCGGTCGGGTAGCGGAACACCGTGGCGACAGGCACCTCGCGCCCGAGCGCGACGCTGAGCCGGTTGGCCACCTGGATGGTCTGCAGCGACTGGCCGCCCAGCTCGAAGAAGTCATCCTGCGCCGACGTGGCGCTCACGCCCAGGACCTGCTCCCACACCTGCAGGACCACGCGCTCGAGTTCGGTGGCGGCGGCAATCGCGGAGGACTCATCGGTGGGCAGCGCGCGGCGCAGCGCGTTGCGGTCGAGCTTCCCCGTGGGCGTCCGGGGCAGTTGCTCGGAGAACACGAAGATTCCCGGCACCATCGGAGCCGGCAGCTTCGCCAGCAGGGCGCGGCGCAGCTCCGCGGCCGCTGGAGGCGGGGACTCGGCGACGAGGTGCGCGCACAACCGTCGCACGCCTCCGGGGAGCACCTGGCCGATCACCACAGCCTCGCGCACTCCAGGGAGCGAGAGCAGCACGCTCTCGACCTCGGCGGGATCGATCCGGTGCCCGCTGATCTTGAACTCGTCATCCACGCGGCCGACGAACACGAGTTCGCCGTCCTCGCGCAGCTTGACCTTGTCTCCCGTGCGGTATGCCCGTGGGCGGCCCGGGAGCGAATCGACGGCGACGAAGCGGGCCGCGTCGACCTCGGGGCGCCTCCAGTAGCCGCGCGCCAGGCCTCCGCCCATCAGGTACAGCTCGCCTTCGGCGCCCGGCGTCGCGGGCTGCCCCTGGCTGTCCATGATCGCCGCACTCACACCGGGGAGGGGGCGGCCGATTGGGACCTCTTCGCTGGCCCTGGGATGCGCGCTGCCATTGAGCGTGGCGGCAGTGGCCACCACGGTGGCCTCGGTGGGGCCGTAGGTGTTGAGCAGGAGCACCTCGGGGGCGACCGTGGCGCGCCAGCGTGCAACACGCTCGGGCAGCGCAGCCTCTCCGCCGATGATCACCAGACGGATGGAGGGCGGCAGGCGAGCCGCATCCGTTGAGATGCTGTAGGCCAGCTCGTGCCAGAACGCCGTGGGCAGATCCAACACTGTGATGCCGTGCTCGGCGCAGGCGCTCAGCAGCCGAGGCACCGACTGGAGCATCTCCTCGGTGCGCAGCACCAGCGTCCCGCCGATGCACAGCGTCAGGAAGATCTCCTCCACGCTGGCGTCGAAGTGGAGCGGCGCGAACTGCAGCACGCGATCGCCGCAGCTCATGTTGTAGCGCCAGGTGGCTCCGGCCACGAAGTGCGCCAGCGCGCCGTGGTGGATCTGCACGCCGTTGGGCTGGCCCGTCGAGCCCGAGGTGTAGATGACGTAGGCCAGGTGCTCGTCGGTGGCTCTGGAGGCGTGAGGCACGGGGCGCGAGGGTGACTCCGCGGTCGCGAGCCGCGGATTCCTGCGCACGGTCAGCTTCCCTGGAGCCGACGGGCTGGTACTGGCGGCCTCGGTCGTGATGATGAGCTCAGGCCTGGCATCCTCGAGGATGGCGTCTGTCCGGGTGGACGGGCCCTGTGGATCGAGGGGCAGGTAGCCAGCTCCGGAGATCAGCACACCCAGGCTCGCGACGATGGCGTCGATGCTCCGTGGCACCATCACCGCCACGGGGCTGTCCGGCTGGACACCCGCGGCGGCCAGTTGGTCCGCCACGGCCCGTGCGGCCTGGAGCAGCTCGCGGTAGCTCAGCCGATGCGTGCCATGCTCGACCGCGATGGCGTTGGGATGCTCCTGAACGCGCTCGGCGATCAGCTCCAGCACCGGACGCGAGGGCGCGGGGAGCGGTCCTCCATCAATGATGACTGCGGGATGCTGGGCGGGGGATTTCGCGGTGCCTTGCTCGTGACGAAGCGCCGAGCGGGGCTCGCGAACCACAGCATCCAAGAGTTGCAGGAAGTCGCGCTGGTGGGCGTCCAGCTCTTCAGCGCTGTAGCAGGCCGGGTTGGCATCGAAGTCAACCCGCAGCCCGTTGCCGCCCGATCTGGCGTACAGCCCGATCGAGAGATCCTCGACCGGTCCCGCGGAGAGGTTGTGCGCGGTGGCGGGCACTCCAGCGAAGCTCAGGCCGTAGTCGAACGGCATGACGTTGACCACAGGGCCAAACAGCCGGCGTGACCCACCCACCAGTTGGAGGTCTCGACGGAGTTGCTCGTAGCGGTAGCGCAGGTGAGGGCGCGCGGCGCGCAGTTCCAGGGCCACCTGCCGGGCCACTTCCAGGAACTCGCCACCGGCAGGCACCTGCACGCGCAGCGGGACGATGTTCATCGCCATGCATGGCACTCGCAGCGCGGCCGAGCCGAGCCGGGACATCACGGGCATGCCGATCACCGCCTCGGTGGCGCCGGTCCGCTGGTGCAGATAGGCCGCCGTGGCAGCGAACACGAGGTCCGGCCAGCTCAGGCCCGCCTGGCGCGAGGTCGCCTCCAACCGCCCGAGATCCCCCGGGGAGAGGAAGCGCGTCTGGCGCACGAAGCGAGAGGACATCGGCGCCGGAGTGGCCAGGCCCACGGGAACGGGCCGGTCGGCCAGCCTCTCCGTCCAGAACTCCCGGTCGCGCCGGAACTGGTCCCCGGCCCGGTAGGCGACGTCCTCGTCCAGCACGGCTTTCAGGGAGCCAAAGCCCCCCGTGGCGGGACGGCCCGTCACCTTCGAGGTGTAGAGCTCCGCCACGCGCCGGGCCAACAGCGAGAAGCCAAAGCCATCCATCGCGATGTGGTGGACGCGCTGGTACCAGAAGAAGCGATCCGGCGCGGCCTTGAAGAAGGCCTGCGCGAAGAGAGGCCCACGGCTGAGATCCACCGTGCGGGTCAGGTCGTCCTGCATCCAGGCCTGTGCCACTTCCCACGGGTCGGTCGCGTCGCTCAGGTCGGCGGTGTGCAGCATCCAGTCCGGCTGCGTCCCGAGCAACTGCACGGGCGCATCCCCATCGGCCACGAAGCGGGCATGTAATGCCTCGGCTTCGGCGATGGTCTGTCGCAGTGCCGCCTCGAAGAGCTCCGGGACGACAGCCCCGTGGAACTCGATGCACTCGGCGGCGTTGTAGACGGGGCTCTGGAGATCGAGCTGCTGGCCCAGCCAGATTCCGTGCTGGGCCGCGGACAGCGGACACCGGACATCCTGTGCGTCGCGCATGACGAGCTGTTCCCTAGGACTGGGGAAGCGCGCTCGAGGACAGCAGCGCGTACCACTCGGTGAGAGTCGGGCGTTCGGCGAGCTGGACGAAGCCGACATCGGAGCCTTGGCTCCGCCAGCGCTCGACCAGGCTCATGATGCGGATCGAGTCGAGTCCCTTCTCGAGCAGGTTGTCATCGTCCCCCAGCGAGGAGACGGGCTGGAGCAACACCTCGGCAACATCCGCGCGCACCTGCTGGAGACTCAAGGACTTCTTGGCCCCGGAGCGCAGCTCCTCCATCACCCGCTGCGTGGTGGTGGTGACGGCGCACAGCTGCGATGCGTACTTCAGCGCCAGGTGGTGGTGATCCAGGGAGAAGTCACCCAGCGCATCGGCGACGAAGAAGGGCTGCACGTCGTCCATGAAGGCGTCGCTGGCCGTCTGCAGGCAGCCGATGTGCGCGTAGATGCCGGTGATGATGAGCTGGTCGCGGTTGCGCTCGCGCAGGAGATCCCTCAGCCCCGTCTTGCGGAGCGCGCTGTAGCGCCACTTGGTGAGGAGGATGTCGTCCTTGGCGGGCGCCAGGTCCTCGATGATCTGCTTCTGGTACGGTCCCGCGTTGATGCCCGGGCCCCAGAAGTCTTGCAGCAGTCCTCGCTGCTCGGGCGTCTGCCCTCCCGGCTGGGCCGAGTAGATGACCGGGATGCCCAGCGCGGCGCACTGCTGCCGCAGTTGGCGGATGTGGGCCACCAGCTCCTTCACAGGAGACTGGCCCGCGGAGAAGGCCTCCACGAAGTAGCGCTGCATGTCGTGGATCAACAGCGCCGCACGGCGCGGCTCGATCGTCCAGGAGACCTTGTTCTTCGGAAGGTCAGCCGGGCCGGGCATGGGGTAGGGGGCGATGGTGGGCAGTGCCATGGGGATGGCTCCTTTCAGCTCACGGAGGGAGAGGTGGGGGTTCGGGTGGGACGGGTGAGCGTCTCGCGCAGCGCCTTCTTGCTGACCTTGCCGACTCCGGTCTGCGGGAAGGACTCGACGAACTCGACCCGGTCCGGGATCTTGTAAGCAGCCAGGCCGCGCTCACGCAGGAACGCGGTCAGCGCCGTGGCGGGAGGCGGTACTTCACGGGGGATGACGAAGGCGCACGAGCGCTCGCCGAGGAACGGATCCGGCATGGAGACAACCGCCGCGTCACGGACGGCAGGGTGCGCCAGCAGGTGGTTCTCCACCTCTTCGGCCGCCACCTTCTCGCCGCCGCGGTTGATCAGATCCTTCGCGCGCCCCTCGACGACCACGTAGCCCTCGGGCGTCAGCCGCACCAGATCGCCCGTGCAGTAGAACCCGTCAGCCGTGAAGGAGCGCGCATTGGCGGACTCGGCCTTGTAGTAGCCGCGGATGGTGTAGGGCCCTCGCGTCAGCAGCTGGCCCGTCTCGCCGGGAGCGACTTCATTGCCGTCCTCGTCGACGACCCGCAGCTCGTCCGCAGGAGAGATCGGCCGGCCCTGCGTGGAGACGACGAGCTCCTCGGGATCGTCCAGCCGGGTGTAGTTCACCAACCCCTCGGCCATTCCGTAGACCTGCTGCAGCGTGCACCCGAGCATCGGACGCACCCGCTGGGCCGCCTCGTTGCTCAGCCGGGCCCCGCCGACTTGCAGGACGCGCAGGCTCGACAGATCGTGGCGCCGGGCCTTGGCGGCCTCCAGCCAGATGAGCGCCAGCGGAGGCACCAGCGCGGTGATCGTGACGCGCTCGCGCTCGATGAGCGGGAACGCCACATCCGGGCTCGGGTGCAGCGCCATCACCGCCGTGCCTCCGGCGTAGAAGGTGCCGAGCGCCCCCGGCGAGCTGAGCGGGAAGTTGTGCGCGGCCGGCAGCGCGCACAGGTACACGCTCGACTCATCCAACTGGCAGATCTCGATGCTGCCCCTCAGGCTGTAGATGTAGTCGTCGTGCGTGCGCGGGATGAGCTTGGGGACGCCGGTGCTCCCGCCCGACAACTGGAAGAACGCCACATCGCTGGGACGGGGCTCCGGCAGCTCCACAGGCGTGGCGTACAGCTGGCTCAGCGGAGTGAACGGCCCGGCATCACCGGCGACGATCACGTGCTTCAGCGTGGGAACCGCGGCGTGGACCTGCGTGGCCAGCGTGCGGTAGTCGAAGCCCGAGTGCTTGTCCGCGATGATGTACGCGACCGCCTCGGTGTACGAGCAGAAGGAGCTGATCTCCGCGCTGCGATGCGCTGGCAGCGCGAACACCGGGAGCGCCCCCAGCCGGAACAGCGCGAAGCACACCTCGTAGAAGCAGCCGAGGTTGGGCAGCTGGATCACCACCCTGTCTCGCGGCTGGATGCCCAAGGCCTTGAACCCGGCGGCCAACTGGTCGGCTCGCGCGTCGAGCTCGCGGTACGTCCAGCGCTGGTCCCCGGCGACGACCGCGGTGCGGTCTCCGTGGCGCCGCGCCCGCTCGCGCAACATCTGCCCGAACGTCTCGCCTTGCCAATAGCCGGCCTCCCGGTAACGCGCGGCGAACTCCTCCGGCCAGGGCGTGCAGCCCGGCAGCAGGTCCGCCTCCTGTGAAGGAGCGGAGAGGCTCACGGTTGCACCTCGGCACCCTGGCCCAGCCCCATCGCCTGCAGCATGGTGCGGAACTTCGCCTCGGTCTCCGCCAGCTCGGACTCCGGCTTCGAGCCCACCACGATGCCTGCTCCCGCGAACAGCCGCAGCGACGTCTCATCCGCCTCCGCGCAGCGGATCGTCACCGCCCACTGCCCATCGCCGCTCGCGTCGCACCAACCCACCGTGCCCGTGTAGAAGCCGCGGTCGAAGGGCTCGATGCTGTCGATCGCCGCGTGGGCCAGCTCCGTCGGGTAGCCGCACACCGCCGGAGTGGGGTGCATCGCCACGGCCAGCATCAGCGAGGAGATGGACGGATCCGCCAGCTCTCCGGTGATCCGGCTCGACAGGTGCCACAGCGTCGGCGTGCTCACCAGCGACGGCCGGGCCGGCACATCCAGCACCTTGCAGAAGGGACGCAGCGCCTCGGCCACCGCCTCGATCACCACCGCGTGCTCGTGGAGATCCTTGGGCGAGGACAGCAGCTTCTCCGCCCGCTCCTGGTCCTCGATGGGGTCGGCGCTGCGCGGCGTCGTGCCCGCCAGGGGATTGGCCAGCACCTGCAGGCCCGAGCGCGACACCAGCAGCTCCGGGCTCGCGCCGATGAGCGTGCGCTGACGAGAGCCCGTGGCGTCCGAGCGCGGGGGCAGGTCCGCCGCGAACGTGTAGCCCGCCGGGTTGCGCTGGGCCAGGTTGCGCAGCAGTTGAGGCAGGTTGATGGGCGTGGCCGCGCTCAGGTGCAGCGAGCGCGACAGCACCACCTTGCGCAGCGGGCCGCTCTGCATCAACTGCAGCGCCTGCGCCACGCCGTTCAGGTACTCCTCGGGCCGGGGCTCGGGCCGGACCGTGAAGCGCGCCGCTGGCGGAATGTACGTGGCCCCTGCCGAGCCGAACTCCAGCGGGCCCGCGCGCTGGATCGTCATCGGGACGACGAGCGAGGCGGGGACGCTGCCGTCGAAGGGCACCGCGCCCACGGCGACGGGGATGTCATGCGACGCCTCCCGCGCCTCCTGGAGCACCGCCGCCACACGCCCGGGCAGCTGCTGCAGAGCGTCCGCGCCCGTGGAGCTCGGCACCGTGGCGAACGTGCCCCGCGCCAGCAGGGTCCGCCGCGGCGAAGCGAAGAAGAAGGATGAACCGGCCTCGTAGCTCTCGAGCAGCTGGGTGGCGAGCGCCTGCGGCGCCAGGGAGTGTGCGTTCATCTCAGTCATCCTTGATGTTGAAAATGAAAGTCGTTCTCAAGATGCGGGCACGGTGAGGTTCGCGCCTGAGTGGGGAAGGAGGAGTGGCTGGAGAAGGGGGCTAGGCGCCCAGGGTGGCTCCGCCGTCGACCCGGAGATCGTGCATGGTGATGTGGCGGGCTCGATCCGAGACGAGGAAGGATACCGCGTTGGCGATGTCGGCGGGCGTGGCGATCCGGCGCAGGGGGATGCCCAGGCGGAACGTCTCCAGCGAGCCGGCGATCACCGCCTGAGCGCCGTTCTCGTCCTTCCACAGGCCCCGCTGCATGGCCGTGTCCGTCGAGCCGGGAGACACCACGTTGCAGCGGATGTTGTGCGGGGCCAGCTCCAGCCCCAGGCACTGGGTGAACATGGTGGAGGCGGCCTTGGAGGAGGCATAGGCGGCCATGTGCATGCGCGGCACGCTGGCGGCGTTGGAGCTCACGGTGACGATGACGCCGGCCTGGCGCGGCACCATGCGCCGGGCCACCGCGCGGGAGACATGGAACACCCCGTGGGTGTTGACCGCGAAGGTGGTGTTCCAGTCCTCGTCGCTGAGCGAGAGGGCCGGGCCCACCCGCAGGATGCCCGCGACGTTCACCAGGATGCCGATGGGGCCCAGCTCGTGCTCGACGGCCTCCACCGTGCGCTCGACAGCGGCGACGTCACGTACATCGGTCGGAAAAGCGGCGGCGCGACCCCCGTTCGCGCGCAGCTCCTTCACCAGCCCGGACAGGCCCTCCGCCTGCGCGTCGATCGCGGCAATGGCAGCCTCGCCAGCCAGAGCCCGGGCGACTGCCGCGCCAATGCCCTGTGCCGCGCCGGTCACCAGAGCGACCCTGGGGGTCGTTCCCATTACAGCCCTCCCTCGGCCTGAAACCCGGATTCACCGTTTATGCGAATGCTTTTCATTATCGTTATCGGAAGCCGGGGCGCATCAGTTGCCATACTCACAGTGCTCCTGTCAAGCAGACGGGGCGTTTTGCCCCAGTGGACGGGTGGAGGGTGAGGGAGGGGAGGAGGGTCCGCCGTGGAGTGGAGCGATCGCCCACTTGGGTCCACAATCACGCCGCCGATGATCCAGATGTTTCATGTGTACAAGGCCTACCCGGGCGATCCGCCCGTGCTCTCGGACATCAACCTGCATGTCGAGAAGGGGGAGTTCGTCTTCCTTACGGGTCCGTCGGGCGCGGGGAAGACGACGCTGCTGAAGCTGCTCTTCTGTGGCGAGAAGGCCACGAAGGGGCAGATCCTCGTGGGCGGGCGCAACATCGCGCGCATCCGCGAGTCGGCGGTGCCCTACCTGCGGCGCAACATCGGGGTGGTGTTCCAGGACTTCAAGCTGCTGCCCCAGCGCACGGTGGAGGACAACGTGGCCTTCACCCTGGATGTGCTGGGAGTGCCCCGGGCCGAGGCGCGCGAGAAGGTGAACCGCATGCTCAAGCTGGTGGGGCTGGAGCACAAGGCGAGCTCGTACCCGCTGCGCCTCTCGGGTGGAGAGCAGCAGCGCGTGGTGATTGCGCGGGCGCTCGTGAATGATCCGACCATCCTCCTGGCCGACGAGCCCACCGGCAACCTGGATCCGGCGCTTACGGTGGAGATCATGGACCTGCTCAACCAGGTCAACATCCGCGGCACCACGGTGATGGTGGCCACGCACGACAGCACGCTGCTGGCGCGCTACCAGAAGCGCACGGTGCGGCTGGAGCGCGGGTTCATCGTCTCGGACGAGGATGGCGTCAAGGCGGCGCGGCGGATGGCGGTATGAGCGCGCTGGCCAAGGTCTCCTACTTCTGGCGCTCGGCGGCGGGAGGCCTGAAGCACTCGCCGTTCGTGCACTTCATCGCCATCACGACGATTGCCATCGCGCTGTTCGCCGCGGGGCTGGCGCGCACCGCGGGCCGGGCGCTGGACGGGTTGCTGGCCTCGCTCGGCGGAGAGGTGGAGGTGACGGTGTACCTGGCGCCGGAGCTGTCTCCGAACCAGGTGGAGGCGCTGCGCACGCAGCTGGAGTCCATCAGCGGCGGGCACGCCGTGCTCGTGAGGCCTGACGAGGCGCTCAAGCGGCTGGCTCATGAGCTGGGCGATCTCGGCGACGCGCTCTCGCAGCTCCCGGAGAACCCGTTGCCGCCTTCGCTGGAGTTGACGGTAGCGCCGGAGAGACGCACCCCGGAGCTGCTCGAGGGGTTGTCGCGGCAGGTGCAGACGATGAAGGGCGTCACCGGCGTGGACTATGGCCGCGAGGCGGTGGAGCGGTTGACGGCGATTGCCCGCGCGCTGCGGTTCGGTGGGCTGGTGGCCTTCGCGGTGGTGCTCTTCGCCACCATCATCATCGTGTCCGCCACGCTCCAGCTCGCCATCTACGCTCGGCGCGAGGAGATCGAGATTCAAAAGCTCGTGGGCGCGACGGATCGCTTCGTGAAGGCGCCCTTCCTCATCGAGGGCCTGCTGCAGGGCATGCTGGGCGCGCTGGTGGCGCTGGCGGGGCTGTGGACGTTCGGGCGGCTGGTGGGGCCTACACTGACGTCCCTCTTTTCGTTCCTGCTGGGGCCCACGTCTTCCGAGCCGCTGGTGCGGCCCGCGCTGGCGCTAGAGCTGGTGGTGGCCGGCAGCGTGCTCGGGCTGGTGGGCAGCTTCATCGCCGTGGGGCGCTTCCTGAGGGTATGAGCCGCACGGTCCTCCTCACGCTGCTGCTGGTTGCCACCACCGCGCTCGCTCAGGACGAGGCGGTGGAGCGGGCCGCCGTGCGCGAGCAGCTCGCCACGCAGCGCACGGCCCTGGCGCTCATCGAGTCCAAGAAAGTGTCCGTCCTGGAGGGGCTGGAGCTGCTGGAGCAGATCTCCGCCTTCTCCCGCAAGCGCGTGCAGGTGGTGGAGAAGGACCTGGCCGTCTTCCGCAAGCGCGTGGCCGCCGCCGAGAAGGAAGAGGCCGTCGCGCGCATGGTGCTCCAGCAGCAGCTTCGCCGGCTCACGCCTCGGATGCGCGCCCTGTACCGGCTGACGCGCCGCCAGCCCCTGGAGGTGTTGCTCACCTCCGAGGACTTCTCCTCGCTCGTGTGGCGCGCTCGCACGCTGGAGGCGACGATGAAGAGCGATCTCGAGCTGCTGCGCGCCGTGCAGCAGGTGGCGCGGCTCGAGCACCAGGCCCTGCTGGAGCTGCGGCGCCTGCAGGGCTCGCTCGCTTCGCGCATGGCCTTTCTCAAGGAGCAGGTGAGCTTCGCCCAGCAGCAGCAGGCGGCCTTGAAGGACGTGGTGGCCACGCTCACGGGCGAGGCGGACCTGGTGAAGCGAACGCTGCGCGAGCTGGAGCAGGCGGACGCGGAGCTGACGCGCATGCTCGAGGACCTGAAGGAAGGGATGACCGCCACCGGGTTCCGCGCGCTCAAGGGCAAGCTGCCCTTTCCCACCCCGGGCGTCGTCGAGGTGGGGTTCGGCAAGGTGGTCAACCCGCTCTTCAACACCGTCACCGTGCAGAAGGGCGTGGACATCCGCGCCGCGGAGGGAGCCCCGGTGCATGCGGTGGCCGAGGGCAAGGTCGTCTTCGCCGGGTGGATGCGCGGCTACGGCAACCTGCTCATCCTGGACCATGGGAGCGGCTACCACTCGCTCATGGCGCACCTGTCCTCGGTGCTGCTCGAGGTGGGCGCGGAGGTTCAGGTGGGGGAGCAGATTGGCACCGTGGGAGACACGGGCTCGCTCAAGGGCGCCTACCTCTATTTCGAGATCCGCAAGGGCGGCCTGGCCGTGGATCCCGCGCCCTGGTTCGCCCGCGGCTCATGACTCGGTGCAAGAGGGATACGGGCCGGTTAGGTTAGGGCCCAGAAGCTGCTCAGGAGCGGGTGAACACCGTGGATCTGCTGGGAAATGTGCAGAAGGTGATGCGCCACGTGCTGGTGAAGCGGGGCGTGGAGTCCAAGGTGGTGACCGTGGCCGGGCAGTCCGTCCACATGTACGACTACCGAGGGCAGGGCCGTGGAGCTCCGGTGGTGCTGGTGCATGGCCTGGGAGGCTCGGCCAACGGCTTCGCCGGGCTGTTCCGCCGGCTGGGGAGCCGCTTCTCTCGCGTGATGGCGGTGGATCTCCCGGGCCACGGCTTCTCCGCGGCGTACTGCGGCGGTCCGGTGTGCGTGCGCGGCCAGTTCGATGTGCTGAGCGCCTGGTGCAAGCAGGAGGTGGGGGAGCCCGCCTTCGTGGTGGGCAACTCGCTGGGGGGCGCCATGGCGGTCAACCTCGCGGCCGAGCACCCCGAGTGCGTGAAGGCCCTGGCCCTGGTGGCCCCGGCCGGCGCCGCGCTGACGCCCGAGGCCACGGATGCGCTGCTCAATTCCTTTGATGTGCGCACGGCCTCCGAGGCCCGCGCGCTCACCCGGCGCCTCTTCCACAAGGCGCCGCTGCCGCTGATCCTCTTCGCCAACGAGATGAAGAAGTTCTACGGCTCTCCCACCGTGCAGGCGCTGGCGGCCGAGGCCAAGGCCACGCGCGCGAGTCTGGCTCCCGAGGCGCTGCGAGGCCTGAGCATGCCCGTGCTGCTCCTGTGGGGAGCAAGCGAGCGCCTGCTGCCCGCCGAGACGCTGGACTACTACCGGGCCCACCTGCCCCCGCACGCCGAGATTCACGTGGTGGAGGGCTTCGGGCACGTCCCCCAGGTGGAGCGGCCCGACGAGCTGGTGTCCCACCTGGTGCGCTTCGCCGACTCAGCGGGCCTCTAGGCTCGGGTGTAGACTGGTCCGGCCACCCGGGGAAAGGACACACCACGTGAACCGCCTGCTCCACTCGTGGCGTGTGGCTCTCGCGGCGGGCTTGCTGCTCGTCGCCGCCACCGCCCGCGCGGACCGCGAAGACGACACCTACAAGAGCCTGGAGGTGTTCGCTCGCGTCCTCTCGTACGTGGAGAACAACTACGTGGAGCCGGTGGACAGCCGCAGGCTCATGCACGGCGCCATCAAGGGCATGCTCGAGACGCTGGATCCGCACACCCTCTTCATGCCGCCCGAGATCTTCAAGGAGATGAAGATCGACACCTCCGGCGAGTTCGGAGGCCTGGGCGTCGAGATTGCTCGCAAGGGAGAGCGCATCGTCGTGGTGGCCGCCATCGACGACACGCCCGCGGCCCGCGCTGGCCTGCGCCCCGGGGACGAAATCCTCCGCATCGATGACGACAGCACGCAGGGGCAGGATCTCGCCTGGGCGCTCCAGAAGATGCGCGGCCCGGCGGGCAAGCGGGTGCTGCTCACCATCATGCGCGAGGGCTTCAGCGCTCCGCGCGAGCTGGCCATCATCCGAGACCACATCCGGATCGTCTCCGTGGAGGGTGCGCTCTACGGCGGCATCGGCTACGTGAAGGTGAAGAACTTCCAGGACCGCACGGACCTGTACCTGCGCAAGGAACTGGATCGGCTGCGCGGCCTCAACGGTGGCAAGGAATTGCGCGGGGTGGTGTTGGATCTGCGCAACAACCCGGGCGGCCTGCTGGATCAGGCCGTGGCCATCAGCGACCGCTTCCTGCCCGGCAACCTGCCCATTGTCAGCACGCGCGGGCGCAATGGCGCCAACGCCACCGAGGAGCGCAGCAAGGACCGGGACACCGAGCCCAACTACCCGCTGGTGGTGCTGGTGAACGCGGGGAGCGCCTCGGCCTCGGAGATTGTCGCGGGGGCGCTGCAGGACCACGGCCGCGCCGTCATCATGGGCTCGCAGACCTTTGGCAAGGGCAGCGTCCAGACGGTCATCGAGCTGGAGGATGGCTCGGGCCTGAAGCTGACCATCGCGCGCTATTACACTCCGAGTGGGCGCAGCATCCAGGAGCGCGGAATCACCCCGGACTTCCTCATCCCCGACGACGCGGGCGGCAAGCCCGGCCGCGAGACGCGAGAGAAGGACCTGGAGCGGCACTTCAAGGCGGAGCCCGTGGTGTCGACTTCCGAGCAGAACTCCAACTCGCGCACACTGCCAGCGAACCTGAAGCCCTGGGATGTGACGGCGAAGCTCAAGGATCCGCCGCTCAAGGTGGCCCTGGAATACATCAATACCCTTGCCGGGGCAGAGCCGGCCGTCCCCTCCCGAGCGGGGGCGACGGATCGGTAGTGTTTTCGCGGCTGGCTTTTCCCCTTGTACTCCAGGTAATCCTCTTCCCATGTCGGGAAGAGTGATGAGACGAACCTGGATCCGCGCGCTGGAGGCGGGGCTGAGTGGCCTCCTGGTGGGGTTGCTCGCCGCCAGTCCGGCGCTCGCGCAGCAACCCGCGCTGCGCCTGTTACCCCGAGTGCTTCCGTCCGCGGCGGCACCGAAGCTCCTTGTCCTGGTGGTGCCGCTCGACGCGCCCGCCCAGGCCGAAGTGCCGCGGCTGACCTGGCTGGCCGAGAAGACGGTGGCGGGCTCTGATCGCTTCGCGCCCGTCCCCCTGGCCGAGGCGCTGGATGCGCAAGGTGTCCAGGAGCGCGAGGAGAAGGCCCAGGAGGCCGCCGCGGCGCTCAAGGAAGGCCTCAAGGCCTATGACGAGCTGGACACCCAGAAGGCGCTCAAGCAGTTCGACAAGGCGGCGCAGACGTACGAGGGCAGCGATCTCACCCGGCACTTCGCGGATATGACGCGGGCGAAGGTGATGAAGATCGCCTCGTACGTGGCCAACGGGGACAACAAGGGCTTTCTCAAGGAATTGAGGGAGATGCTCCCCCGGAATCCCAACGCCGAGTTCTCCTCCAACTACTTCCCCGCGGACGAGCTCGCCACCATCGAGAAGCTGCGCAAGAGCATCCTCAACGAGGCGAACCGGTCGCTCGAGGTGAAGACGGGGGATGTCGTCGCTCGCGTCTTCGTGGATGGAGAGTTCCGCGGCTTTACGCCCAAGACGCTGTCCGGCCTCACGTCCGCCGAGCACTTCGTCACGGTGATCGCGCCGGGCTACGGGCAGGCCCAGGGGAAGGCTCGCGGCGAGGTGAGCTTCACGCTCGAGCCCGTGCCGGCCAGCAAGCAGCTGAAGGTGTTGGTGGACCGGATCGCCAAGGATCCCGACGGGCTGGACCGGGACGCGGCGCTTCGGGAGGTGGGCACGCTGACGGGCGCGCAGCAGGTGGTGGCGCTCATGGTGCGAGGTGCCCCGGGGGCGACGGCTCAGGACGCCATCGGCGTCCGCGTGGACGTGGCGGATGGCCACAACCTGGCCTACGCGACGGTGCCCGTGCCGGGGACGGGCGAGGCGATGGATTCGGCCATGCTGGCGCTGCTGACCAGCGTGCTGCAGTCGGACGCGGCGCGCGCGAAGGGGAAGCCGGTGCACATCCCCGCCGTCCAGACGAGCTCGGGGCGCAAGACCGCGGGCTACGTGCTGATCGGCACGGGCGCGGCGCTCGTGGTGGGAGGGTTGATCTTCGGGCTCCAGGCCTCCACCAAGTCGAGTGACTTCAAGAACGCGGTCCAGAACAGCCCTACGGCGGAGAAGCTCCGCTCCGACGGGAAGACGTTCGCGCTGCTCGCCGACATCGGAGTCATCGGCGGACTCGTGGCGGCGGGCACGGGCTCCTGGCTGGCGTTCGCGGGAGGCGACAGTGGCGGCAAGGCCGCGGCCAAGCCGAGCCGCTCGGCGACTCCTGCCGCTCGGGCGCCTCCTCCGAGCCGTGAGCCGGCGTCCACTCCCGCTCCCGCGTCCACTCGGGAGCCGACGCCCGCGGCCCGTCCGGCGGAGAAGCCGGCGGAGAAGCCAGCGCCCCCCCCTGCTCCTGCGCCCACGCCTGCTCCTGCTCCTCAGAGCAAGCCGGCCGCCAACGCTCGCGAGGAGGAGAAGCGCAAGCGCGAGGAGGAGGCGCAGCTCAAGCGCGAGGAGGAGGAGCGGCGCAAGCAGGAGGAGGAGCGGCTCAAGCGCGAGGAAGAGGAGAAGAAGAAGCGCGAGGAGGCTGCGAAGCGCGAGCAGGAAGAGCGCAAGAAGCGCGAGCAGGAGGAGAAGAAGAAGCGCGAGGAAGAGGAGAAGAAGAAGAAGAAGCCTGCCCTCGACGAGGATGATCTCCGGAACTACTAGACATGCGCTCTCAACGACTCCTGTGGTTGTTCTCGACCGTGGCCGTGCTCTCGGCCTGCAGTCTCCTCTCTGACTTCGATCCCGAGGGACAGCCCTGTGATTCCCAGGGCCAGTGCCTGGAGGACTACGCCTGTGTGGATGGGAAGTGTGTCTCCTCGCCCGGCGCGGTACCCGATGGAGGCCGGGATGGAGGCACCGACGGCGGCACGGATGGCGGTGCCGATGCGGGCGGTGATGGCGGCACGGATGGCGGTGCCGACGGAGGCCGTGACGGCGGTGCCGACGGAGGCCGTTAGCCTCCCGGGAGCTGCAAAATCGTCTGCCTGCCTGCCCTGCTCATGTGGCCCTCCTGCCGCGCGTGGCTGGAGGGCCACAAGCTACATCCCTGTAACCCCGCGAAATCAAAGGGTTACACCCACTCCCGCTGGCAGTTTTCGTGACCTGTAGCACAAGTGGTGTTGGCATTCGGCGTGCTGAGGGACTGACCCAGGAGGAAGTCACCAACATGGGCAAGCGCGTCGGAGTGCTGATGGGCGGGTGGGGCGAGGAGCGGGAGATTTCACTGAAGACTGGCGAGGCGGTGGTTGCCGCGCTCGAAGGGCAGGGCCACTCGGTGACCCGCGTCTTCGCCGGGCCGGGGTTGGACCGGGTGCTGCGTTCGGCCGAGATGGACGTGGCCTTCCTTGCGCTCCACGGGCGCATGGGCGAGGACGGCAAGGTGCAGGGGCTGCTGGAGCTGCTCGGGCTGCCCTACACGGGCTCGGGCGTGCTGGCCTCGGCGCTGGCGATGAACAAGCCCTTCGCCAAGAAGCTCTTCCGGCTGCACAACCTGCCCACGCCGCAGGGCTACCGCATCGGCCGCGACGAGCTGTCCTCGCTCCAGGTGCGCCACGGCGACCTGGGCTTCCCCGCGGTGGTGAAGCCGGCGTGTGGAGGCTCGTCGGTGGGCTTGGCGATGGTGAATGACGTCGAGGCGCTGACCACCGCGGTGGCCGACGCGTGCCGCTACGGCGGCGAGGCCCTGGTCGAGCGCTTCGTGCGCGGCCGCGAGGTGACGGTGGGCATCCTGGGCGGCGAGGTGCTCGGCAGCTGCGAGATCTCCTATCCCCGCGAGGGCTTCGACTACGAGGCCAAGTACAAGGGCGGTTCGCGCTACCACCTGCCGCCGCGCATGTCCGCCACGCGCGTGGCGAACGTGGAGCAACTGGCGCTGTCGGCGTGGCAGGCGCTGGGTTGCCGCGGTTATGGCCGGGTGGACCTCATCTGCTCCGAGGAGGAGAACGATGTGGTCCTCGAGGTGAATACGCTGCCCGGGCTGACGCCGATGAGCCTGCTGCCGAAGATCGCGGCGCAGCGGGGCATCACCTTCCCGCAGTTGTGCGAGCGCATCCTCGAGCTGGCCAGCCGCGACGAGGCCGGGGTGACGGAGGCGCCGGAGACGGCCACCGTGCAGCCCGCGCCGCGCCGTGCCGTGGTCGGCTGAGCCTCCAGGGGCGGACCCGTCAGGCTCTGCCCCTCATTTCTCCTTCGCTTCCCCCAGACCACGGATGAACCGTTCGATCATGTCGTTCACCTGAACGGGAACATCGAGCTGGATGTAGTGGCCTCCTCCAACGGTCTTCCCGAAGACGGCGCGCGGGCACAGGCGGCGCAAGCGCTCGGTGTCCACCGCGCCGTCGACGACGAGCATCGGTACCTGGCAGGAGGCCGCGGCGGCAGCGGAGTCATAGCGAAGCATGTGCTCGATGGCCGAGACGGCGACGAACTGGGGCGTGGCCACCATGTCCGTTACCACCTGCTCCGCGTGCGGGCTCGAAGGGCCCACCATGTGGCGAGCCCACTGCTCGACCGTCCGCGTGAAGTCGGGGCCTCGGAGCATGCTCAGCAGTGCATCGCTGCGCTTGGCATGATCGGCGGGAGGGACCACCGGGGACTCGAGGAGCACGATGGCGCAGGCCAGCTTCGGGAACCGCACGGCCAGCTCCAGCGCGACGAGCCCACCCATGCTGTGCCCGACCACCACGGCCTGCTCGAGGCTTTCCTCGGAGCAGAGGAAGGCGACATCCTCGGCGAAGCCCTCGATGGAGTAGAGCTGGCGGGGAGCATCGCTTCGACCATGGCCCCGGAGATCAGGCGCGAGGATCCGGTGTGTTTGCTGGAAGTGTTTCACCTGGGGCGCGAAGTGGGCGTGTTGGCCCAACCCCCCATGGAGGAATACGAGCGGGGGTGAGCCCTGGCCTTCAGAGACATGGAACAGCCGGATGCCGTCTCGGCTTTTCAGCGCATGCATGGATGGAGTCTAGGCGGTACGGCGCCGTGGCCGAGCCCTTCTCCGGTCGTGAAGTCTGTAACAGCATGAATTTTTCGGCCTGTGCGGAAGATGAAACATTTTCGCATAGCTTGCCTGCGACAGTCCTCCACCGGGGTGCGGAGCTCCATCTCCCCTGCTCCGTGAAGGAATGGATATGAGTCTCAAGAACCTCCTCAAAGGCAGTGCTTTCGCGGTCGCCATCCTGTGGTCCCAGTTCGCGCTCGCTTGGGACTGGAACGCACAGCAGCGAGGGTGGGTGGACAGCGTCTTCCTCGGTCCCTTCCCGAGTCCGCTCCCGCCCAACTCCCAACCGGCTACCGTCAGTGGATGGGCCTGCGTCCGCCCGGATCTGTTCAACGGCGTCACCCCTCCCGCCACTTTCGCCTTGTATCAAGGCGGGCCGCCGGGCATCGGCTACGCTGTGCCGGGCATCTCCTTCACCTCCTACCAGTATCCAGCCGTCGTGGAACTCGGAGGCTGCGGAAACAACGACAATGGCTTCGTCATCTCCTTCGCTCCCATTCCCAACGTGCCGATGAGCTTCTACGTCACCTACAATGGTCCGTACGGGCAGACGCTCCTCGAGGGTGCGCACTGAGCTGCCCCATGAGTTGTTGATCTCCCCAACGTGAGCGCCTCAGCGCGAGGACTCTCTCCGAGCTGACGAGCATTTGGGTTGAGGGGAGGGGTTGCATGAGGCGCGAGACCCAGCTGAAGGCACAGTGTTCAGCGAGACGCCTTCGCCTTGCGTCTCCGCGCTTGTAGGAAGTCCACCAGCGCGCGGAGCTTGGGCGCCAACTGCGTCCGGCTCGGGTAGTAGAGAAACAGGCCAGGGAAGCGTGGGCTGTAGCGGGTCAGGACACGGACGAGACGCTTGCCGGCCAGTTCCTCCTCGATCGAGCTCTCCATCAGATAGGCGAGGCCAACGCCGTCGAGCGCCGCGCGGATCATCACGTTGTTGTCGTTGGTGCTCAGCCGTCCATCGACAGCGAGGGTGATGTCACGGCCCTCGTCGGAGAACTCCCAGCCGGCGATCGTACCGCTCGTGAGGTGCCGGTAGTTGATGCACTCGTGGGCATGGAGATCCCTCGGGTGCTTCGGTTTCCCGCGCGCCGCGAAGTACGCAGGTGAGCCCACCACCGCCATCTGCATGTCATCGGTGACACGCACCGCCACGACATCCTTGTCGAGCAGTTCGCCCAAGCGGATCCCCGCATCGAAGCCCTGCTCGACGATGCTGACGAGGCGGTCGTCGACCACGACATCGATCCGGATGTGCGGATACTCGGCGAGGAATTCCGCGAGGATCGGCTCGAGCACCGTTGCCCTTGCCAGCTGCGGGATGCTGAGCCGCAGCGTGCCTGCCGGGCGCCCACGAACCGCATCGAGCGACTCGAACGCCGCGTGGATGCCCTCCAGCGCGGGCCGAAGCTGCTCAAGGAAACGTGCGCCGGCCTCGGTCAGGCCCACGCTCCGCGTCGTGCGCTGGAGCAACCGCACGCCTACGCGCTCCTCGAGAGCCCGGACGCTCTGGCTGAGCGCCGAAGGAGTGACCCGCAGCTCCGCCGCGGCGGCTGTGAAGCTGCGCTTGTCCGCCACCGCCGCCAGCGCGGCCAGTCCCGAGAACTCATCCTGCATGCCTTGGACTTTTTAGCAGGGCTTAAAAGCCCATCGCAATTCCACCGCTCGTCGCGCCTGCCCGACCCGCCTACCTTCTTCTGGAACTCGGAGTCGAAGGAGTCCGCCATGAGCACCCACAGCATTCCCGCATCGTCCAAAGTCTGGTTCATCACCGGCTCTTCTTCGGGCTTCGGCCGTGCCCTCGTCGAAGAGGCGTTGCGCCGCGGCGATTGCGTCGTCGCCACTGCGCGCAAGCCCGAGGCGCTCGCCACACTCGCCGCGACGGCTCCCGATCGACTGCACCTCGTCGAACTCGACGTGACGCGTCCCGAGCAAGTACGAGCCTCCGTCGCGGCCGCGATCTCACGCTTCGGCCGGATCGACGTCCTGGTCAACAACGCGGGCTTCAGCATCGTCGGTGCGGTCGAAGAGACAGATGACGACGAGCTGCGCTCGACCCTGGAGCTGATGTTCTTCGCCGCGGTCGCAACCACGCGGGAGGTCCTCCCGCACATGCGCGCGCAAGCGAGTGGCACCATCGTCCAGATCACCAGCGTCGCGGGCCTCACCACCGCGCCAGGCTTCGGAGCCTACTGCGCGGCGAAGCACGCACTCGAGGCGATGTCCGAGTGCCTTGCCCAGGAGGTGAATCCCCTGGGGATTCGCGTGTTGGTCGTCGAGCCCGGAACCTTTCGCACCGCCTTGTTCGGCGCGGCGTTCCGGCGCATGCCCTCCTTGGACGCCTATGCCGCAACGGTTGGCCAGATGCGGAGCTGGGTGACGCAGATGGCTGGCGAGCAGGCGGGAGACCCAGCGAAGGCCGCCCGCGCCATCGCCGACGTTGTCGCGCGTCCAGCGAACGAACTTCCGCTCCGGCTGCCCCTCGGAGGCGATGCGGTCGATCAGATCCGCTCCAAGCTGGCGTTCATCGCCGCCGACGTCGACCGGATGGAGGCCATCGCCCGCGAGACCGCGTTCAATGTGAAACCGAGTGATCCTTGTCTTGAACAGGCCTTGAAGTGAAACTCTCCTGGAGGGGTAGATCGTGTCTCTGGCGCTCTATTCTTGTCTCTCCTCATACTGCCCACACTCACAGTGTGTGGGTATGGATGAAAATGAGGGAAGAGAGATGAAAGACCAAGACACGAGACACAGTGTATTCACGGGGGGCAGGGGAGGTGGATTGCACCTGTGGAAGGTGCTCCCCTGCGTGGCGCTTCTGGCTTGCACGCAGGCAGAGGAGAGCACAGCCGCTGATCAGAGCGCGGAGCAGCGGCTCGACGGACGATGCGAAGCCACCCCTCCCTTCACTGGCAACTTCGATCCGGAGCTGGAGTGGGCGTGGACGGGCAGCGGCTCGAGCCTGCCCACCTACAACCAGGTGATGATGACGCCCGTGGTGGTGGATGTGAACGGAGATGGCATCCCGGACGTGGTGTTCAACACGTTCGCGGGAGGTGTCTATCAGTCAAACGGGGTGATGCGCGCGATCAGCGGCGATGACGGACACGATCTCTGGGTCGTGGATGATCCGGCCCTCCGGGTGCGCCCCGGATCCAACATCGCCGCGGGTGACATTGATCACGACGGGCTGGTCGAGATCTGCACGATCGGAACGAACGCGAGAGATCTGCTGTGCTTCGAGAATACGGGCGCCCTCAAGTTCCGGGCCACGACCAATGGCACCGTGGGCTATGGCGCTCCCTCCCTGGCGGATCTCGACGGAGATGGTCAGGTGGAGATCCTCGTGTCCAACGAGGTCTTCAACAGCCAGGGGACTCGCCTCTGGGCGGGCAGCAGTGGCTCTGTGTTCTCCTACGCGGCCGATGTTGATCAAGACGGAGTCCAGGAAGTGATCATCGGCGGGGCCGTGTACCGCGCCAATGGCACACTGAAGTGTGCAGGCACTCCTCCGGGGGCGTTCTCGGCGGTGGGCAACTTCAACGCCGATTCCAAGGGCGAGATCGTCCTGGTGGGGGGTGGCTTGGTCTCGCTGATCGACGCCAACTGCGCCACGATCTGGTCGACTGCCATCCCGGGAGGCGGTGGTGGCGCACCCAACATCGCGGACTTTGACAATGATGGGCAGCCCGAGATTGGCGTGGCGGGCCGGTCCTTCTACTCAGTCTTCGAGACCAACGGCAGCGTCAAATGGTCGAGTCCGACGCAGGACTTCAGCTCGCAAGTGACGGGCTCTTCCACGTTCGACTTCGAAGGGGACGGCCGAGCCGAGGTCATCTACGGCGATGAGCGGCGCCTGCGCGTCTACGACGGCGCGACGGGGGCCATCCGCTTCGATGTTGAGCACGCCTCGGGCACCCTCTACGAGAACCCGGTCATCGTGGACGTGGATGGCGACAACAACGCGGAGATCGTCATGCCCTCGAACAACTATGCCTTCCCTGGCCCGACAGGCATCCGTGTGTTCCGAGACAAGAAGGATGGCTGGGTGAATACACGGCGTATCTGGAACCAGCACGCCTACTCCGTGACCAATGTGAATGATGACGGGACCATCCCCGCGCACCCGGCGACGAACTGGCTCACGCCGGGCTTGAACACGTTCCACTCCAACAGCCAGGGCACAGGCAGCACCAGCCCCTTCGCGGCGTCGGACCTCACTGCCTCGGATGTCGTCAGTGCGTGTGACAAGGAGACGCAGGTGGTGACGCTCAGCGCGCGCGTGCACAACCAGGGAGACGCGGCGGCCTCAGCGGGCTTGAAGGTGGCCTTCTTCCAAGGCAACCCCGCTGCGGGTGGCACGCTGCTGGGCGTGGCGACGGTCCCCAACACCCTGCCGGCTGGAGGCAGCGCCCCCGTCTCGATCACCTTGAGCTCGCCGCCGGGCGGGACGGCCACGGTGTTCGTGGTCGCGGACAACGATGGCACCGGTACCGGTCGTGAGCTGGAGTGCCGCGAGGACAACAACACCGCGGCCGCCGAGGTGAATCTGGCGTGCACCCGTTGCATCGAGGTGCGCCTGAGTGACTCCAACCTGTTCCTGCTCCAGGACTACACGGGGGGCCATGACGTGGAGGGCAAGGTGGCCGCTGGCGGCAACATCTCCATGAGCGACTTCGCGGTGGGAACGAGGCTCCAGGATGGGCAGGTGGCCAACACGCTGGTGGCGGGTGGCAACCTGAGCCTCTCGCGCGGTGGCGTGTGGGGTGATGCGTGGTACGGCGGCACCTACAGCGCGGATACCACCGTGGTCTACCCTCGGGGCACGGTGGCCCAGGGCACACCCGTGAACTTCGCTGCGCGGTTCAACGAACTGCGCGCCTTGTCCTCGCGGCTGGCGGGGTTGACGGCCAACGGCACCGTGACTCGAGAGTCCTGGGGTGGCGTCATGCTGCGCGGCACGGCTGCGGACGTGAATGTCTTTGACGTGAATGCCAGCGCCTTCTCGGGTGCGAAGTTGTGGTCCATCGACGCGCCGGCCGGCTCTCTGGTGGTGGTGAACATCCGCGGGGCGGCGGCCACCTTCGGTGGCTTCGGCATCTCGTTCAGCGGCGGAATCAACCAGCACGGGGTGCTCTACAACTTCGTGGATGCGACGAGCCTCACTGCCCAGGGCTTCGGTTTCTGGGGCACGGTGCTGGCTCCGTACGCGGATGTCTCGTTCAGCAACGGGAGCTGGGATGGTGGCCTCTACGCGAAGTCACTGACGGGCAACGCCGAGGGCCATATCAACCCCCTGGACGATCACGACATCTGCCAGTAGCGGAGAGGGAACCGGGGCTGGTGGAGAGTCCAGCCCCGGTGCTCGATGCCCGGTTGGATTGAACAGCGATCTCCAGGCGTGCCCTACTTCACCTCGCCCATGAGCTTGCGGACGAGGGGCGAGATGGCGAGCAGCACCACGCCTGAGATCAGCGCGTACACCGCCAGCTGCCGGTAGCCCTCCGTGTAGGAGAGGAGCTTGTCCATGGCGGTGGCATTCTCGGCCGGGCTCGTCATGCCCGCGCCGAGCAGGCCGGCGACGTACTGGCCGTACGCGCTGGCCAGGAACCACATGCCCATCATCACTCCCTGCAGCGGCCGGGGCGACAGCTTGGTCATGATGGACAGGCCGATCGGCGACAGGCACAGCTCGCCGAAGGTGATGACGAGGTAGGCCACCGTGAAGAGGTCCAGCGAGGTGATGCCCTGGGCGTTGGCGAAGAAGCGGGTCGCGTAGAACAGGTAGAAGGAGCCGGCGAGGAAGAGGAAGCCGAGGCCGAACTTCACCACCGTGTTCGGCTCGAGGTTCTTGTTCGCCAGCGCCACCCAGGCGAGCCCCACCAACGGGCTGAACGCGATGACGAAGAGCGAGTTCGCCGAGTTGTTCACGCCGTTGGGGTCCAAGGGGATGCCGAGCACCGTCTGGTCGAGGTTGTTGGCCGCGAAGAGGCTCAAGGAGCCGCCCGACTGCTCGAAGAACGCCCAGAAGATGATGGAGAAGAGGATGAAGACCAGCGCGGCGATGAGCTTCTTGCGCTCGTCGGGGGAGAACCGGGTCATCTCGTAGGCGAGGTAGATGAGCGTGAGCGGCCCGATGGTGTACATGAAGTAGTCGGTCAGGCTCGTCTTCGAGACCATGATCATGATGACGGGGATGAGGGCCAGCGAGCCTGCGTAGGTCGCCCAGTCCTGCCACGGCTTCGGCGCCTTGCCAGGCTGGCCGTGCCCCGGCGGGAGCCCGATGGGCCCGAGCAGGCGCTGCGAGCGGGCGAAGGTGAGCACGCTGATGGTCATCACGATGGCCGTCAGCCCGAACGCGATGTTCCACGAGTAGGCCTTGCCCACGGCGATGCAGAGGTAGCCACCGAGCAGCGCCCCCACGTTGATGCCCGAGTAGAACAGGGAGAAGCCCGCATCGCGGCGCGGATCTCCCTCCTTGTAGAGCATGCCCACCATGGTGGAGATGTTCGGCTTGAAGAAGCCGGTGCCCACGATGTTGAAGGCGATGCCCAGGAAGAAGAACGCCTTCGGGTCGATGGCGAGCACCAGGCTGCCGACGATCATCAGCGCGCCGCCCCAGAACAGCGACTTGCGGAAGCCGAGCACCTTGTCCGCGAACAGCCCGCCCACGAACGTGAAGGCGTAGACGAAGGCCTGGGTGGCGCCGTACTGCAGGTTGGCCACGTCCTCCGCCATCATGAGCTGGTGGACCATGAAGAAGGTCAACACGCCGCGCATGCCGTAGAAGCTGAAGCGCTCCCACATCTCGGAGAAGAAGAGCCACCAGAGCTGGCGCGGGTACTTGCCGTGGAACGTCTGGATGCTTTCGAGGTCGGCCGTCGAGGAGGGTGCGTTCACGGAGGTGTCGATATCAGCAATGGCGCTCCGAGGCACCCGTAGACAGGGGGAGCATCCCCTGGAGGGGCGGCGATTCCTGTGTTGCGTTGCGTCAGCCCCCGTGCTCTCGATGGTTGCGCCATGAGACCTGTCCACTGTGTTCCCCTATTGCTCCCGTGTCTCTCCCTCCTTGTTTGCGCGTGCGCGGCCCAGTCCCGAGGAGGGGCGACCCCGCCTCCCGAGACACCCGCGCGCATCGGAGAGGAGGTGGATGCCGCCGCGCTCCGGCTGATGAAGGAGACGGGGCTCCCGGGCCTGGCCCTGGCGATCATCGATAACGGGCGCGTGAGCGACGTGAAGGCCTATGGCCTCCGGGATGTGGAGCAGGGGGCTCCGCTTCGGACCGACACGGTGATGTACGGCGCGTCGCTGACCAAGGCCGCCTTCGCGTACATGGTCATGCAGCTCGTCGACGAGGGACGTGTCGACCTCGATACCCCCATCGAGCGCTACCTGCCGAAGCCCCTGCCGGAGTACCCGAAGTACGCCGAACTTGCCTCCGACGCGCGCTGGAAGCGGCTGACTCCGCGCATGCTGCTGAGCCACACGACGGGCTTCCCAAACTTCCGCTTCCTCAATCCGGACGGGAAGCTCGACTTCAAGTTTGAGCCAGGTACGCGCTACGCGTACTCCGGCGAGGGCATCAACCTGATGCAGTTCGTGCTCGAGAACGGGCTGGGGCTGAAGGTCGGCGAGGAGATGCAGCGCCGCGTCTTCGACCGCTTCGACATGAAGCGCACGAGCATGGTCTGGCGCGACGACTTTGCCGCCAACGTCTCGCAGGGCTACGACGAGAAGGGCAAGCTCGAGCCCCATGACAAGCGCGAGAACGTGCGCGCCGCGGGCTCCATGGACACGACCGTGGAGGACTACGCGAAGTTCCTTGCGGGCTTCATGCGCGGCGAGGGCCTGTCGGCCACGGCTCGGGCCGAGATGCTGCGGCCGCAGATCGCCATCTCTTCCGCCCACCAGTTTCCCACGTTGCTGACGGAGACCGATGCGCGAAACGAGGCCATCGCCCTGTCCGCCGGGCTCGGAGTGGTGCTGTTCAACGGGCGCGCTGGTCCCGCCTTCTTCAAGGGAGGCCATGACGAGTGGACCGATAACTTCGCCCTCTGCCTCGAGCGGGAGAAGCGCTGTGTGCTGCTCATGGCCAACAGCGTGAAGGGGCCCGCTGTGTTCCCGTCGCTGGTGAAGAGCCTCCTGGGCGAGACGGACGTGCCCTGGCGCTGGGATTACAACCCGCCGCCCGCGGAGTGACATGGGCTCGGAGATGGCGGGGACGAACCCCGCTCGATCCGATAGCCGGTCTCTTGCGTTGAGGATAGGGCCGTTCTGACGCACCGAGCGAATGGGAAGGTCAGAGCGCTGGCGCTCAGAAGCGCCCCGCGAGCCCGCCGATGACTCTGCCCCTGGGGCTCGCGGACACCAGCGGGACATACCGCGGCCTCGAACGGGTGAAGGTCTCCCCGATGGCGATCGCGTGGGAGATCTCATAGGCGATGACACCCCCCATGGCAGGGCCCACGATCGCGGGGAGGATCGCGGCAGCCCCGACGGTGGGCGCGAGCGCGAACCCAGCGGTGATGCCTGCCAGTGTGCCCAACAGCGTGCCCACCACCGTGGCCGCAAAGTGCCCGTGGCCGCCCAGCGTGCTGCCCAGATAGTCAATACCAAGAGCGCTTCCGGCGGTCGCACCTCCCACAGCCAGCGCCAGGCCGATGTATTCGCCCTCGCAGTTCAAGCAGTACCTCTGAAACATCAGGAACGCTCCTGGGATTGCACCCACGGCCCCTGCCAGGGTCCCCGCCAGGATCCCGGCAGGGATCCGAGTGGCGCGCGAGTCCAAGCCCCTCACGGAGTCCCTGCTGCTCGCAATGATCTCTCCCTGGGGTGTCTCTTCGGTGGAGTTCTTCTCAGGCTCCTGTCTCAGGGAGAGCCGCAGACCGCCCATGAGCCAAGAGTGTTGCTGCGCGTCATTGACGTTGAGGTACAGACCGATGCTGAACATCGCGAAGGGGCGAAGCCAGAGGGGCCCGCCGACGTGGAGATCGGCGCCAGCCTGCACGTTGAAGAGCTCCAGGCCATGGAAGGAGTGGTCAGCTGGCCTGAGAAGCTCGTACCCCGTTCCCAGCCCGAACCAGGGGCTCAGATGGTTGGATTCCGGCAGGTGATAGCTCAGGGTGGCGCCGAGCCGCAGGCCCAGCGCGCTGCAGTCCTCGTTGATCCGGGGGGGACAGCCGTTGGCGAGCAGCGCACGGGAATACTGCAAGGAGGTACCCAGGTAGACACGCGAGGTGAGGAACAATCCCAAGTCGAGCTGCGCCGGGATGATGCCGGATACACTCTGTCTCAGCGGTTGGTCCTCATGACCATCACCGCCCTGCAGCAGGCCCAGGGGATGGCCGAAACCCGTGCTCAACCCGAGGGAGTAGCGCGGGACAGGATCATCTGCCACCGCGGGAGAAGCCGCCAGGCAGAGGGAGAGAAACAAGAGCGTCGAGAGGACACGCGGGTTGATGAGCAAGCACAGCCCCCTGATGAGGAGAACTGCGGCTTTGTGCCAGCGGTGTGCCGGGTAGGCTCGAGTCTACTCCGCCTGAGAATAAGCGCCTGAAATCGTTCCTGGGTTGAGCAGGTCATGCCTGAAGGTTCAGGCATGCGCCCGGCAGAGCACTGTGACTGACGAGTCAGGGGGCCTCGGAAATGCCAGTGCATACAGGCAGCTTTCTGCAGGCAGTCTGAATTGTGAACTCGCGAAACACTGTTCTTCAGAATGAGCGGATGGCCCAGCGTGCTACCTCTTTGGTAGTACAGCCTTGCGGCCGTTCGCTCAGCACGCTCAGCCCAAGTGCTTGCGCAAGTAACAACCTCCGCGAAAACCGATAGCCATGCCTCAGCTGCTCCCCACTTCATCAGGGGAGGTGAGCAAGATTGTCGGAGAGGAGCGCTTCCAAGAGCGTGGGCGGACCTTCTCCATTCAGGAAGCCCACTCGGAGATCCGGCAAAGACTCGTCCGCTAGCGCCAGCGGGAAGCGCCTATAGCCAAGTATTTCTTCAATCGCGCGAGCCAAGGTGTCCGCCTCGGGCTTGACCGCGCTGGGTGGCCCGAACGTGAGTTGGGGCCGGGAGAAGTGATAGAGCCGAGAGGACTCGTCGTCGGGTGCAGCGCCTGCAGGATGGGTTCCACTCATCTTACCGTAGGCGGTGTAGGTCGGGCGCCAGATCTGGGTCGTGACATAAACTACATAGACAGGCGCGAGGACGCTGACCGCAGCGGCGATGCGAGTTGCGAACCGCTCCCCTCCTGGCATGGGCTCCACGCGATATACAAAACACCGCAGGCAGGCAGAGACAAAGGGTTGAGTTCCACCGCCAACCCCCATCTCAGGGAAGGCGTGCGGAAGCTCCTTCATGAGCTTCTTCCACTCGGGCCAAGCCAGCGCCTTCTCCCAGGCAGCCATGAACCGCTCGTGCTCGGGTGTGCGCTGGTAAGCGGGAACCGGCTCGCTCAGGTCCTCCGCCTCCGCGGGGAAACCTGCAGGGTAGAATTGGCGTGCGATTCCAACCAATGACTCCCGCGTCAACTCACTCATTCGTACTGCTCCTCGCGGGAATGTCGAAATAGACGGTCTCGATGCCCCGGGTCTGGCACTCCGAAACTCGAGACCCCGCGACACTCTCCCAGAGCCTCTGCTGGTACTCCACCTTGAACCTGCGACACAGGATGGCGATCATCTCTCCAGGCTGCGCCATCGAGAGGACTTGATCCGCCGCCTCGTTGGCAATGTACGCCGCCACGTGTTGGGCCACTTCCAGAGAGACCTCCCTCTGTTGGGTGTTCCGAATCGGCAGGCCCACCTCGAACTTACAGATGTCGGTAGCTCCTGAATCCCCATCCGTGATCCGGGCATGGATGCAGACAGCTCGCCATCCATCGGGTTGCGCCTCGTTGGCATCCACCGAGACGACCGTCTTGAACCGGAAGTGCCACGGCGTGATACGCCCAACGACGGTACCGCGCCCGTGGACGCATCCCCCCTGCGCCGTGGCGATGAGAAGGACCGCCACGAACCTCCATGGGCTCAGCCGTCGCCTGACTCCCCCAGTGATCATCGATCTCCGTCGGATGAGGTGCGCCTGGACGCCCAAGGGGGCACCCAGAGCCTAGCCCCCAGGGTATCGCGAAGGATGACCCCTGATGCAGGTAGACTGAGCCGAAAGCTTGTGCGTTGTAGAAGTCGTCGGCTCCCAGAGGAGAGCGACCCACCGTGTACGCCCAACGGCGCATAAGAAGGATAGGGGCACTGTTGAACGGAACGGGCGGTAGCAGAGAGGCAGAGGAGGGCTGCTGCCGAGTGTAGCAGGGACGAGTGCCACGTGGGAGCGCCCACCCCGCAACCCTATCGGGTACACGCCTGCTCAAGTTGCCCTGCCATAAGGACGCGGCAGGCGATGGGCCACTGCTGCTGGAGACTCAACACCACGAGTTCTGGGGTGGCCCCCGCGCTGGGGCTAGGCTCCCAGGCTGCGAGGGCAATCCCAAGCGCTGAAAGGACATCGTCCACTGTCGATAGGGCATGTGCGGCAGTCTTACGGAAACGGCGCTCGACCGGAGTTGGATGGTTCTCGCCAGAAGTTCCAAGCGGCGGGTTCGATTCCCGCCGCTTCCAAGTAGAATACCCCGCCGCTCTCAAGCGCTCTGTCTCTGAGGCATGGCAGGGGCCTGGGCCTTTTGGCTGTCTTGAGTCTCAACACCACGTGGCCTGGAACGCTGCCTCACAGTCCGAGGCTTTGTCTCACTTGCACCGGTCATGTTTCACTTCGCGGAAGCGTTTCCCTGTGAACTCCAGCAGGATCGGAGGCCCGTACGCGGTACAGCTGTCGTAGGCCTTCGAGATCATCAGCCGACTGTTGTTGTGCACTGCGAAGAAGTGGTCCTCGGGAGGGGAGAAGATCTCACCGGTGTTCCAGTCGATGACGAAGATGACCAGGCAGCCGGTGCCGCAGCCGATGTTCTCCACCGCGTAGAAGTGGCCCGCGAAGTTGGGCTCCTTCGCCTCCTCCCAGGCTTGCTTGATCCTCGTGCGGTAACGGCGCGCTTTCGGGTTCCACTGGAGCGAGGCTTTGGCCTTCAAGGGGACCGGCGTAGCGGGAAACGCCTTGAACTGGGCCTCGTAGAAACCGGTGAGGGAATCGGAATCCTCGTCTGCTCGCGCAGTGGAGGCGAGCACAAGCGCGAGGAAGAGAGGCAGGAGGTGCAGAGCTTTCATGGGGCAGTGCCTGAAGCGAAGATACCACGTGGGTCCAATGCCAGAGCTTGGACGCAGGTGCGTCGCCAGGCTCAGCGCCGCGCCATGGCAGCGGCTGCGGTCCAGTCGAGCCGGGAGAGTCCACCCTCCGTGCCGAACACGGCCGCATTCCCTTCCACGAGGATGGCGTACACCCGGGGATCCGCGAGCCGGGGCAGGGGACGCACCGTGCCGCTCGCGGCATCGTAATGTGCCGCGCCCAGCAGCGTCCCCACCAGCGCTCCTCCCGGCACCAGCGCCGCGGCCACCATGTAGCGGCTCGGCAGTCCCTCCGCCTGAGGCACGCGCGCCCAGCGCTCTCCGTCGAAGTAGCTGAAGCCATCCTGGCACGTGCCCACCACCGCGCGTCCCTGGGCATCCACCGCGAGCGCCGTCACCCAGTTGTCCGTGAGATCCCTCCCATCGTGGAACCGCTTCCACTGGGTACCGTCCCAACGCACGAGACCTCGATCCTCGCTCGCCACCCACAGGAAGTGCCCGGCGCCATCGGCCACCGAGGGGTGTTCGCTCCAGCCCTCCGGCAATGCCAGGCGCTTCACCATCGCCAGGGGGCGACTCCTGGGCACCACCAGGGAGGCACCGCGCCCATCCACCAGCGCCACTCCCTGCTCCATGCCCACCACCGCCGCGAGCACTGACAGCCTGCCCAGAGCCACGGGGTTGCGGCCCCCATAGGCCATCTGCGTCCACGTCTTCCCGTCATAGAGCCCCAGCCCGTAGGTGGTGGCCACGTACAGATTCTGCCCGTCGCTGCCGAGCCCCAGCACCTGGTTGCTGGGAAGGGCCGGTGCGCGGAACGTCTGCCAGTGCCCGTCACTGCGCTCCCAGCACACGCCCCTGTCGAAGGTGCCTACCACCAGCCGCCCCTGGTGCCGCGCCAGTGCGGTGACATGGTTTCCGCAGAGCTGGCCCGCAGGCGTCACCCGCTTCCATCCGCCCGCATCGCGCCGGAAGACGCCCTGGCCGCGCGTGCCTGCCCACGCCACCCCGTTCACGTCGAGAGCGCTTGTCACGTCGACGGGCATCGCCCGAGCCTCTCCCTCCCGAGCGCCCCAACGCCTCGCCTCGCCCTCGCTCCCGAGCACGCGCAGCTGCCCGTCCGGGCCTCGCGTGTACGCGAGCGGACCCACCGGCACCGGGTGCTCGGCGAGCCCTTCTTCTCCGAGGGTGAAGGCTCCCTCGGTAGTACCGATCCGCAGTGCGTTGCCGCCCTCGTCGAGCAGCTGCACGGCTCCTGGTACCCTCCACGTGCGCCCCGAATTCAGCTCCAACACCTGGCCATCCGCCGTGCCCACATGGCCCTCGGAGAAGGCCGTGCAGGGGGTCCCCGCCGGGAGCCGGCTCGCCAGCCGAAGGAGCTCCTCGCGGTAGCGGCCCGCTTCCCGTCCCCCCGCCGCCGGCAGCGCGTGCCACCGCGCCTCGAGCACCGGCTCGACTCGCCAGCCCGCGTCGAGCGCCACCACGCCCTCGTCCGTGGCCGCGAAGAGCCGGTCTCCCGCCACCTCCAGTGCGCGGCAGGCATGGCTTGGCAGCCCGTCCTCCACCTTCAGCGTGCGCACCGGCTGGCCGGCGAGAGTGAAGAGCTCCAGGCCTCCCTCGGTGCATGCCACCACGTGGCCGCCGAAGCGGGAGAGCGCGTGCACCGTCTCGGTGTTGGTGACAGAGGCGGTGAGGAGCAGGGCCACCAGGGCGGAGGGCATCATGGGTCAGTCCTCGACAGTGAGGGCGACGCGCACCTTCTCGCGTCGCTCGAAGCGATTGCCAGCGGCATCCCGGGCGATGAACACCAGCTCGTACTCGCCGGGCACGGCGTCCGCGGGCACCTCCAGCTCCTTTGCGAAACGCAGGCCATCGCTCGTCTCCAGCAGGTGCTGCTCCTCACCGAAGAGTTCTCCCCAGACGCTGACCTCCCGGGTGGCCTCCACCGCGTCCACTTCCAACCGCAGGGTGTGGCCCGGTGCCAGCACCCGCGTGGAGAGCGCCACCTCGAAGTCACTGCCCTGAGAGTCCAGCCGGTAGCGCACCTCGCGCCGGCGCACCGTGCCGTCCGCGAGCTCCGCGGAGATGAGCACGTCGTAGGTGCCATCCTTCACGAACAGCGGCACCAGGAAGCGGCCACGCCAGGTGCGCGTCACCGAATCATAGGAGAGCGGCTTCACCAGCCCGAAGGGGAAGTACGCCGTCACCCGGCGGGCATCGCTCGGGGCCACCACGGAGATGATGGGGTCTCCCGGCGGAATCTCCTCGCGGCTCAGCGCCCCGAAGACGCCCGCGTAGGACATGCCTTCCGGCAGCTCCACTGGCACCACCTCTCGCACCGTCTCCCCTCCGGCCTGGGTGCGCGCCACCTCCTCCACCGCGACGAAGGACGTGTACTTGCTCATCAGCCCATGCTTCAGCGCCGTCGCGGTGATCTCCTGGACGAGCTGGGGCGTCTCGCCGCGGTAACCCTGCACCGTCAGCTCCTCGATGCGCTGGCGGGCCCACAGGCTCTGGAGCGCCGCGTGCTCGGGGGCGGTCTCGGGGAAGGTGATGGGCACCTCGAACTGGCGCTCCTGTCCTCGCACCCGGCCGGTGATGCGCAGCAGGCCCGAGCCCGTGCCGTGGAACTTCCCGATGAGGAAGAGAGGCTGGCCGCCGAAGAGGTCCGGCATCTCGCGCGGGTAGAGCTCCGACACCGGCAGCCCCTGGCTGTCCACGCGAACCGAGGTGAGCACCGGGCCTCGGATGCGGGACTCGAACTCGCTGGCCACCTCGGCCTCGGGGCGTTGGAGGTTGACGAACGTGGAGGCGCCACGGCCCACCTCGGCCATCTTCGCCAGCAGGTAGCGGTTGACGTCGTTGCCCACGCCCACGCTGAAGACGCGCGTCTCCTCGCGCAGGTGCTTCTGCAGGGTGGAGAGCACCGCGTCGTCGTTCCCGATGAAGCCGTCCGTCATGAACAGCACCATGCGCAGGCGCGAGGGATCGTTCTCAGGCACCATGGCCTCCTGGGCCGCCACGCCCACATCGGTGCCGCCTCCACCCCAGAAGCTGGCCACGTAGGGCAGCGCCCGGGCCACGTTCTGCGGCGTGGCCGGCACCGCGGCGGGCGAGAACTTCGTCACCCGCGTGTCGAAGTTGAGCACCTGGAAGGTGTCCTCCGGGTGCAGGTGGCGCAGCACCTCGGCGGCAATGGCCTTGGACTTCTCGATGGGCAGTCCCGACTGGGAGCCAGAGGTGTCCAGCACCAGGTACAGCTCGCGCGGCACCACCTCCTCCTGCTTCGGGTCGAGCTGCGGGTTGAGCATCACGAGGAAGTAGCCCTCCTCGGCGCCGGGCTCGCGGTGCACCAGCACCGCCGGGCGGATGAGCGCGTCCGCCACCCGGTACTTCAGCGTGAACGTCTTGTTGGGGATGCGGTCATCCGGAGACAGCTCCACGCGGGCGCGGCTCTGTCCCTCGCGCGCCACCACCACCTGGTGCGAGGGGGAGCTCACCTCGTGCACGGGGACGCCCGCGTCCAGACGCACGGTGAGCTGGATATCGCGGCCGCTGCGCACCTCCGGCGGCAGCACCGGCGGAGTGATGCGGCTCGCGTCGGGAACGGTGGTGGTGTCCGCGGCGGTGCCCTCGCCCTGGCGGACAGGCAGCGACTCTCCGCCGATGTAGCGCGGACCCACCGTCATGGGGAAGTCGAAGCTGTACGCGCCCGCCTCGTACACGAGCCGATCCACATAGTGGATGCGCACGCGGATCTCCTCGCCTGGGAGGATGTTGGCGACAGCCTGGGTGAAGAGGTTGGGGCGCTCCTGGTCCAGCAGCGCGGCGGTCTTTCCCTCGGCACGGGCCCGCTCGTACGTCTCTCGCGCCTGGTCGCGCGTCTGGAGGACACCCCGGATGACGCGCTGGCCGACCACGAGCTCCATCGCGTCCACCGCAGCCTTCTCCGGCAGGGGGAAGACGTAGAGGGCCTCGAGCGGCTCGGAGTAGGGGTTCTCGAAGACCTGAGTCACCGTGACACTGGCCAGGAAGCCGCTCACCTCCGCGTCCACCTGCGTGTGCTTGAGGCTGAACTGCTGGGGCGCGGACTCGGAGCAGCCCTGCGAAGCGGCGTGCTGGCGCAGGTGCGCCACGAGCGTGCCCTGGGTGATGGCTCCGGGGCTCAGGGGAGAGGTGGAGGCGGGGCAGGAGGCCTCTTGAGGCTGGGCCGCAGCGGGGAGACTCAGGAGACAGACGAAGAGCGAGGCGAGTACGGCTCGCATGGGTTTTCCTCGGACGATTGGGGTGTGCCCGCCCTCATTGCAGCCGACGGGCCAGTGCTCCCACCGTGCGAAGTCCGCGGAAAGATTGAGGAGGGCAGGGCGCAAGCTGTGGCTCCCTGGCCACAGCACCGCGCTCCCGTCCATCTGGAGCGCGGTGCTGGTCCTCACGTGCCGACTGTTACTGCGTGGGCGACACCTTCTCCCCCTGCTGCGGCAGGGAGACTTCGGACTGCGCGGAGGCCATCAGCGCCTCTGCCAGCTTCATCCGCTTCGACAGCGGGATGCCCGTGAAGTCGAGAATCGCCTCGCCCTGGTGGTTGCGCAGCTGCACCTTGACAGGGTCTCCCTTCTCGAAGCGCTCCAGCACGGCCTTGCCGACCTGGTCCGCTACCGCCACGTGCTCCTCTGCCAGCGGCTGACTGGAGGTGGGCTTGCGCTTGAGCTGGAGCGCCCGGCGCATCTCATCCACGCTGCACTGGCCGAAGGGCTTGGTCGTCACCACCCCCTTCTTGTCCGGCACCTCGATGGGGGTATCCCCCGGCTGGTCGTGGTTCACCTTGATGCTTGCCAGATCCTTGTAGGTCCGCAGCAGGGACAGGCAAGTGACACCGAACCGCCGGGAGGTCTCCTCGCTGAAGTCGCGAGCCACCACGCCGTACATGCTCAGCGCCGACTGCGACAGGTCGGCCAGCTTCTGCTGGAAGAAGTCCAGCGCGTTCTTGTAGCCGGCCAACTCCGCCAGCTTGCGATCCACCGCGTAGTTGTAGAGCACGCCCATGCGGTAGTGGTTGATGTTCTCCTCCGCCATGAGCAACACCATGGCGGCGCCCACCTGATCGAGCGTCATGTCCTCCTTGATTCCACTCCATACGGACTTCGGCCCGTCCGTCGGGTTCGTCTGAAACAGATGAAACATCGCTTCAAGCCTCGTTTCTCTTGGGATACGCCAGCATCCCCACCGTTCGCTGTTTTTGGCAGCGACCGTGCGCGGACCTAGAGCATGGAACGGGCCAATGCCGAGCCCTCCAGAAAACAAGCACTTACGAGGGATGGCCACTGAGCCAGTCCACGAAGCTGGACGGGGTAGTCCACAGCGGGAGACTGTCATTGCAGCGCACGCAGGGGTTTGTTGCGCAAGCCATTGAATTGTCTGGGGTGCGCTGTGTTTCTTCTCGCGCAACCGCCGTCCGTACTATGAGACGGTGTCAACAAGACCCCAGGAGTGTGGGCTCCTCAGGTACCCCTCGACTTCTAACCAGTTAGAAGTCGACCCCCCTTCCACCCCCCTCGACTACTAACCAGTTAGAAGTCGACCCCCCCTCTGAGCTACGGGAACGTGATTCCGGTGAAGGTGATGCTCTCGGTTCCGTCCTCGCTCCAGATTTTGAGCGTGAACTCGCCTGGTGTTTCCGCCTCCGCCGCTTCCGCTTCGATCACCAACCGCCGCATCGGACCCTCAGGCCCGACGGCCTCGCCTTGCCATGGCGTCGCGAGGCGCCGGCTGCGGTGATCGGGACCCACCAACTCCACCCTTCCGATTCTCCAGAGACTCCCCGCCTTGGGGGACATCAACGTCAGGAGCACAGCCACTCTTGTCGCAGCTCGATAGCTCTTGGCGTTGCCCACCCGGGTTGCCTTGAGCGGGCGCCAATCCAGACCGTTGACGAGGTTTCTGGCAACGACTCCCGTCTCACCCATCAGCTCCATGGCGAGCAGCCCTGTGAGCCCTCCCGGGCTCTGCCCTTCCGCACGCACCCGCGCATGGTCCTCCTGGCAGCGGCGGAGCTGGGTGTTCTTCTCCGCCAGTTCCTGCTGGAAGGACTCGATCGTGCGCTTGTGGCGGTACACCTCTACCCATGGTTCTGCCTGTCCGGGTCGCACCACCAACCAGAAGAACGCGCTCACCGGAGCCGCTCCATCCCTGAAGCGGACCGTCAGCCGAAGGCGCTCCCCCGGCACCATCCGTTCGGAGGGCTCCAGCCGAATGATCGTTCTTCCCATGTCCACCAGCTTGAAGCGCTCCGCCCCTTCTACGGACAAGCTCTCCGGTAGCAACTCCGCATCGTGGAAGAGAAGCGTCGTGGACTCATCCGGACTGATGCACAACACGGGCTCCTGAGCAGATGGCTCCATCCTCAGCTGGATGTATCGCGTGCCTGTTTCACAGGGGGGAGACAGGGATTGTGCCGAAGCCGAAGTCCCCGTCACGAGCACCCACGCGACGAGCACGAGGGACTGCTTCCACGGCTCTGCCCCACGCATGGACCAGAGTCCTCTTGCCCGCCTGCGATTCACTTGAAGCGCTCCACCATTTTGACGTCTTGCACGCCGAGCACCATGACGTTGTTCTCCGTGGAGCCGGGTTCGCGGAGCATGCCCCGCTCGAAATCCAAGCCTCGGACTTCGATGCAGACAGGGAAGGAGGGTCCTCCCCTCTCCGGTCGCGCTTCGGTGAACCTCCCGTAGACGCGGTCGCCTCCGAAAATCAGTCGACCGGACAGCCGGAGGCTCTGCGGAGGTCGCCCCCCTATGACGGGCCAGGCGATGACCTCGGCCTTCCCCTCTTGCACCGGAATCGCATGGTGGTGCCCCTCGGGCTCATAGCCCACGAAGAAGGCGGGCGTTAGGGTTCCGATTTTAAGGCCCACGTTCTTCATGGCCTCGATGGCACCCGGTGGGCACTCCTCAGGGGGAGGCAAGGGCCTCACGGTGGGAGCGCTCGCGCAGGCCACGCCGATGCACAGGGGCAGTACGGGAGCGAATGACTTGATGCCCCGGAGTGGAGACTTCGACTTGGGAGGCAGTGGCTCCGAAGCAGCGGAGGGTGCGGACGGGACTGGCGGGTTCATGCGCGTGTCTTCCTTGGGACGTATCGCCGGAGCGATGGGCACGGGGGTGGAGGCCCCATCATCCGAGGCCACCGCGCCAGTACCAGCATTCAGTGCTCCTTCTGCCTGCGCTACTTCCCAATTCGGAATTCCTACCTCCGGGGTTGGGTGTCCGGACACGGCCTCAAAGGTTGACGCCTGGGGTCGCTCCGGCTCGGGATCTTTGGCATCACGAAGCCATGCGTGGGTTGCCATCCCCAGAGCCATGGTCAACATGAGCATCCAGGCAACAGTCACCCACCCGCGCAAGCGTCCTCTGGGATATTCCTTCTCCAGCGCCGCTTCGGGTGGCCCCTTGCGTGATGGGTGCCCAACTTCCGGGTTCCCCTCGAACAGCAACTTGTCCCAGTCAGGCCCTCCTTCCCGCGCCGCCTGACGAACTGCCTCGGCGACGGATTGGGCGCGCGCGTAGCGTTCCTCGGGCTTCTTCGCCAGCAACCGATGAACGATGGCGGCCAGCTCCGCTGGGACGCGAGGATTGCGCTCGCGCATATCGGGCGCCGCCACGGCCTGCACCGCCAGCCAGAACAGGTCCCTCTGAATGTCCGAGGGGAACGGGTACTCGCCCGTCAGCGCTCGGTACGCCATTACCCCCAGCGCATAGAGATCATCCGCTGGCCGGGCCTTGTAGCGCGCCCGCGAGTCCGAGGCATGAGCTTGTACGTAGGCCATGGCCTCCGGGCTCAGGTACAACTCCGTTGCCGGTGGCAGCACGTGACTGGTGATCGGCGTGGCTCCGTCATAGCCGCCTGCCCCCAGATCCAGCATCATCAGCTCCCGTCCCCCTGGGCGAACGAGGATGTTGGTGCCCTTCACATCCCGGTGCAGGGAGTCCTCACGGTGCACGGCCTCCAGGGCCTCGGCCGCCTGCGCTACCAGTTCCGCCAGTTGCCTGGGAGTAGGGTGGGCGCTCCGCACCCAGGCATACAGTGACAGCCCCTCCACGTAATCCATCACCAGGTAGGGGAAGCCCTTCTCGCGCCCGAGCCACCACCCCTGCCCACGCAGCTTGACCCAGGCAGGGTGGTGCATTCGCCGCAGCAGTTGTCCCTCGCGCTGCAGCCGCTTGTCCCCAGGCCGCATGGCGATCTTCAGCGCGTAGGAGCGCCCCCAGCGCTTCACCAGGTACACCGTTCCGTTGCCACCTTCTCCCAGGCGACGGACGATGCGCCAGGCGCCCACCTTCATTCCCGCCGGCAGCGATCCCGGAAACAGTGTCTGCGCGAGAGGGCGCCCTCCCGGCAGCAGACTTCGCAGCAGACCCATGGTGGCACCCCTCCTCATGGGTCTGCACGCTATCACCCTACCCAGCACGTTCCTACAAGGCCGCGCCACCCGTTTGTTTCGAGCGCTCCCAACGAACGCGGAAGCGCGGCTTCTCGGTGCGCCCGCTCGCTCTCGTCACCGGCTGACTCCCTTTCTGCCTTTGTCACTCTGTCTGCGTGCGAGCTGCGAGGCAGGCAGCTTGTCACTCGGGGGCAGGATGCGGGCGGCGACACGACGGCACGTGACGGGCGATCTCTCACTCGGCGATGCTGGCATGACATGTGCCTGAGCCCCCGCTCGGAGATCACACCATGCCCCAGTCGCCCCAGCCCGTTGTTTCCCTCGAGCCCACTGCTCCATCGCCTTCTCGCGTTCGCCACTCGCGTGGAAGAGCCTTCAGCCTTCCGTGGCTCTTGTTGGCGGGGCTGGTCGGTTGCGCACACGCGTCGGAGACGCCTCCTGCGTCAGTGACGTCCGCAGCCCCCTCCACTCCCATCGCTTCGAAGCTGTTCGCGTTCCATGTCAGCGCATGGGTCAATCTCCACCAGCAGCTGGCCTTCGAGGGACATCCGCCGCGAGGTTTGACGATCAGTCTCCCGGAAGAGGATCGCTGGACCTCCGCCGAGCGGCAGGCGTGGGAGTCGGCCGTTGCCATCTATCGGGATCACACCGCGGATGGGTTCCTCGCGATGCTGTTCGATCCGACGCTGGTATCCATGCGGCGGGCGCTCGACGGCCTACCGGAGGAAGGTTCTCCCGTGGGCGTTCCGGGGATCGATCCGGTGTTGGCGAAGGCCCTGGAGCAGGCCATCGCCCCTTATCGCGCGCACTTCTGGCCAGACGTCACGCGCGAGTCGCACGCCTGGCTGGCCGCGCTCGAACCGGGACTTCGTCAGTACGGCCCAGCCATTGCTCATGAACTGTCCGAAATCTACGGCGTACCCTGGCCCACGCAGCCGTTCTCCGTCCAGGTGAGCCGGCAGGCCAGCCGCTTCGGTGCGTACACGCTCGTGGATCCGACGGTCATCACCATCTCGAGCCGCTCGCCGCCCAACCGCCAGGACGCTCCGCTCGAGTCCATCTTCCACGAGGCCTCGCACGCGTTGGTGGATCCGGTGATGGAGGCGCTCCACTCCGAGTTTCTCCGCCAGGGCAAGACTCCGCCGCAGACGCTGTGGCATGCGCTCTTGTTCTTCACGGCAGGAGAGGTGGTACGCCGTCAGCTGGGGCCCAGCTATGTGCCGTACGCCTACGCCAACCATCTGTATGACAATGATCCGGAGTGGGCCGCCTTCGAGCCGGTGATGAGGCGCGAGTGGACGCCGTACCTGGAGCACAGGGTGGATCTCCAGACGGCACTGCGCCAGCTCGTGGCGGGCTATGTGCCTCCGCCGGCGCAGCCTGGCACACCGGCGCCCTGAGTCCTGCGCTCTTGCTCAATCCGCCAGGGCGTCGGCGACCACCGCCTCGAGCGTGGGGCGAGTCCGCGGCTCCTTCAGTTCGCGCGGCGCCCTGTACTCCGAGACCTTGTACTGGTTCATTCGCTGAGTCCCCCACTGCGCCAGCACCACGTCGAGGTACGTGCTGAAGCTGGACAGGTTGGACTCCAACAGCTCCGCTCCGTGGTCGTCCGCGATCAGCATCCAAGCCGGGCGGTCCTCAGGGCCGAACACCATGTCCGCATGGCGGAAGTTCGAGTAGTAGTCCACCACCACCGCTGGCACGCCCTTGTCACCCCCCTTGACCATGTCGGCGCCGTAGATGGTTCGGTGGCTGGAGGCAGTCCAGTTGATCACGCTGTTCGCCACCCAGTCAGGCGAGACGACCTGGTGGAGGGGCAACAGGTTGATGACGCCAGGCGGCGTGCCGTAGTCCGGCCAGGTGAACGGATCGAGCCGCGTGTTGTACGTCCGATCCTTGAGCCCCCACGACAGGAAGACGCCATCGTGGGCAAGGTAGAACGAACGCATGTCCGCTGGCAGAGGCCGTTTCAAGGCCTCCTCCGCCGCGGCAATGTCATCAGGGCTTGCAGGTGGGCGGATCACGACGTCGTACACGTCCACCTGCGGGTGCGCACGGAGTGCAGCCACCATGTCCTCGAACAACTTCTGGAAGGGCTCGCTCATGGGGACGCGTTCTATCCCGGTCTCCTGAGTCCTTCTCCCCAGGGAAAGCCCCAGGAAGCAGCGCGTCGAGCCTTGGCGGTGGTGGCTTCGTCACGCAGTTGTTTCGTGCGTGGCGGGCTCTCCTGCACCTCAGCTCGCGAGCGAGGCCTTGAGCGTGATGGCAGGGTTCACCCCTGCACATGCAGGATCCCCGCGTTCGGCTAGCTCCGACGCCGCCGCTCCTTGACGATGTCGACGAACGCTCGTAGGGCTGCGCGGACGTAGCTCCGCGATGGATAGAACAGCTGCACCGGCTCGAACCTTGGCGAGTACCGTTCGAGGACGCGCACAAGCTGTCCGGTCGCGATGTACGGCGCAGCGGCCGCGTGCGTGATGTACGCGAGCCCGGCGCCGGCGAGCGCCGCTTCGAGCAGGAAGGCCTCATCATCGAGCACCAGGTGGCCGTCGACATCGACGGCGCTCTCTCTGTCTCCGATGACCAGTGTCCAGCGCCGGACGGGGTTGCCATCCTTGCGATACCGGATGCACTCGTGCCCTGCGAGGTCGCGCGGTGAGCGCGGTGGCTGCCGGCCTCGGAAGTATGAAGGCGCCGCGACGATCGCGATGTGCGAATCGGCCGAGCAAGGAATCGCGACCATGTCGCCGGGCACCATGCCGGCGTAGCGAACGCCCGCGTCGTAGCCCTCGGCGACGATATCGACGGTGCGCGTCTCCGTGACGAGTTCCACCATCACTTCGGGATGCTCGGCCGCATCGCGCAGCCCGACGACGTGGGAGAGGTGATTGCCGCGCTGCTTCAACGGTCCGCACCGGCTCCTCGCGTGCTGGTAATGTAGCTCGCATGACCAGGATCGAACTTCCGACGAGAGATGGGAAGTGTCCGAGCTACATCTTCCGCCCGAGCGGAGCCGGGCCATGGCCGGCTGTGCTTGTCTTCATGGATGGCGCCGGTATTCGTCCGGCCATCCTCGAGATCGGTGAGCGGCTCGCCACGCACGGCTACTTCGTCCTCCTTCCGGATCTGTTCTATCGCTCAGGTCCGTACGAGCCGATGGACGCGAAGGCCATCTTCTCCGATCCGGAGAAGCGGAAGATCCTCGCGCAGTATTTCTCCCTCGCGACGCCGGCGAACGTCATGGCCGATACGGGCACGTTCCTCGATTGGCTCGCCGCGCAGCCGGACGTGAAGCCGGGCGGGGTCGGCACGACTGGCTACTGCATGGGCGGAATGCTGTCTCTCACCGCGGCGGGCACGCATCCCGAGCGCATCATCGCCGCCGCCTCGTATCACGGCGGCCGGCTGGCGACAGACGCTCCGGACAGCCCTCATCTCCTGGCTCCTCGAATGAAAGCGCGCGTCTACGTCGCGGGCGCAATCGAGGACAACTCCTTCCCTGACGACATGAAGGCGAAACTCGAGGACGCGCTCACGAAGGCCGGGGCCGATCACCTCATCGAGACGTATCCGGCCAGGCACGGCTGGGTGCCGCGCGACATGCCGACCCATGATCCCGCGTGCGCGGAGCGTCACTGGAAGACGCTGCTGACACTCTTCGACGCGAAGCTGAAGGCCTGAGCCCCGATTCAGGAGGCGGAGCCCTCCTGCCCTCACTCCTCGTCCAGGTGCGCATTCATGGCGTCCCGGAGCCGGATCATGTCGTCCCGGATCTTCTGGATGTCCGGGAGTGAGAGGCCCGTAGACACCGCGAGTTCGGGCGGAATGCATTCCGCCTTCTCTCGGAGCGCACGTCCTTGTGGCGTCAATCGGATGCGCACCTGCCGCTCGTCCACCGCGTCCCGCGCCCGAGTGACATAGCCCAGGCTCTCGAGCCGCTTCAGCAAGGGCGTCAACGTCCCCGAATCCAGGTACAGGCGATCTCCGATCTCCTTCACCGTCATGTCCTCCTGCTCCCACAGCACGAGCATCACCAGGTACTGCGGGTAGGTGATGCCCATCTCCTTGAGCAGCGACCGGTAGGTCCGGTTGAAGGCATGCGCCGTCGAATAGATGGCGAAGCAGAGCTGATCGTTCAGGCGCAGCAGGTCGGCGGTGGGCTTCTTGGGCATGGCCCCAGGAAGATGGGTTCCAGTCCCATTGTGCGCAATGAAATTACGCTGTACCGCCCTGCCTCCCCTCCGTTCTGGGTGACGATCGCTTGCGCGAATTTAAATTGAGCGCTATTCAATTGCGCACAACAAAAAGCAGCAACCCACTGAGGGACGACACCATGAAGACCCTGTACGACACGAAGGCCACTGCTACCGGCGGACGCGACGGCCGCGCCCAGACTGCTGACGGAGTCCTGTCCGTTGCGCTCTCCACGCCCAAGCAGTTGGGGGGAGCCGGCGGCCCGGGTACCAACCCCGAGCAGCTGTTCGCCGCGGGCTATTCCGCCTGCTTCCTGTCCGCGCTGAAGTTCGTCGCCGGCAAGTCGGGGACCCGGGTTCCCAATGAGGCGACTGTCAGCGCCACCGTCGGCATCGGGGAGATTCCCAACGGCTTCGGTCTCGATGTCAGCCTGGAGATCAGCCTGCCGGGCATTGACCGCGCCACGGCGGAGTCGCTGGTCCACAAGGCCCACCAGGTCTGCCCCTACTCGAACGCCACCCGGAACAACGTCGACGTCAAGCTGAAGGTCGTCTGAGCCACCTGCATTCCATCGAGTCGAAAGGAACCTCTCATGTTGAACTCAATGAAGCGAGTCGTGTTGGCGGTATCCGCTCTCCTGGCCACCCACGCGCTGGCCGCCGGTCCCCAGGAGGCTCCGGCTCCGAAGGCGTCCGTGGTCTTCGTCCACGGCGCCTTTGCTGACGGGTCGAGCTGGAACAAGGTCATCCCCTTGCTCCAGGCCAAGGGGCTGGAGGTCATCGCGGTGCAGAACCCGCTGAGCTCGCTGGCAGACGACGTGGCCGCGGCCAAACGCGCCATCGCCGCCGCCAAGGGGCCGGTGGTCCTGGTGGGCCATAGCTGGGGCGGCACGGTAATCACCGAAGCGGGCAGCGACCCCAAGGTGAAGACCCTGGTCTACGTGGCCGCCGCAGCCAATGATCCAGGCGGCAGCTTCAATGATCTGACCAAGGGCTATCCGGTCCCTGCCGGCTTCGCCGAGGTCCGGGCCGATGCCTCGGGGTTCGCCACCCTCACGCCCGTGGGCGTCGCGAAGCACTTCGCCCAGGACGCCTCGCCGGCCGAGAAGAACCTGATCTCGGTCACGCAGGGGCCCATCCGGGGGGCGAACTTCGACGAGAAGGTCTCGGCCGCGGCCTGGCAGAGCAAGCCGTCCTGGTACGTGGTCGCGGCCCAGGACCACATGATCCAGCCGGACCTGCAGCGCGCGCTCGCCGCGAAGATCAAGGCCAAGACGACGGTCCTCGATACCGGCCACGTGCCGATGCTGACCGCGCCGGAGAAGGTCGCGGCCGTCATCGAGGATGCGGCGAAGAGCGCCAGCAAGTAGTTCGAGGAGCCCAGCAAGGTGGACGCCTTGCTGGGCTCTGGGCTGTAGCGCCCGACGCTACAGGCCCGGGCTTCATTGTGACCTGAAGCGCAACGAGCGGTGGAGCCAGCTCCTCTCCCGGGAGGCAGGTTTCCCATGGCCTGCCTCTTGCTCCGAGTAAACCCGCCTCGCACTTCGCGGGGTCCAATCTTTTGCTCGGAGCTCACTCCATGCCGCAGCACTCCCGGTCTCACCGATGGCCCTTGCTGGCGCTGGTGCCCACCCTTGGCTTCTCCGCCTATGCCGCACCTCCTGCTGCCTCGGCTGGAGCCACGTTCCTGTCCCAGCCCGCAACCTCTGCCCAGGACACCTGCAGCGGAGACACGGATGACGGCTCGGTGAATGCCCCGGCGGAGCTCGTGACGCTGGCCAAGGAGCGCCTCGCCGCTCGCTCGGGTCAGTCCCCGGATGAGTTCACCATCACCAACGCCTCGCCGGTGACGTTCCCGCTCCAGCGCGTATCGGCCTACGACTTCAAGGCCGTGGACACCAAGGGCAACCCCTATGCGCTGGCCCTCACCGCGAGCGGTACCGAGACGGACGACGTCCGCAAGCTCGCGGATGCGGAGCAGGCGCTGTTCGAGAAGAACTACGGCCGGCTGACTCCGGATCTCGTCGAGCGGCTGGGAGGCGTCGCGGACTCGACGGAGCTCGAGATTGCCATCCAGGCGACCGTTCCCGCGGCGAGTCAGGAGGCAGGCCCGGTGCGCCCCGCCACGGACGCCAAGCTCACCGAGGAGGATGTGAACCAGCTGTACGCGTCGGTTGACTCCTACCGCCAGCAGGTCGCCCAGCAGGTGATTGCCCCCATCAAGGCCCGGCTCGAGGCCACTGGCCGCAAGGGTGAGGTCGACCCGCTGGCGCCCATCCTCCACATCAAGCTCTCCGCCAAGGAGATCAAGGAAGTGGCCCGCTGGACGGAGGTCAGCAAGATCTTCGCCACGCAGCAGTACGAGCCCACGATGAACGTCGCCCGGTCCGTCGTCGAGTCGGACGTCGTGAACAGCCGAGGCTTCAGCGGCAGCGGCGTCAAGGTGGCCGAGATCGAGGTGGGCGGAGGGATCGCCGCGGGCAACCCGTACCTGTCCGGGGCGGTCCAGGACACGCTCTATGCCTGCGCGCACCCCCATGCGACGTGGGTGGCTGGCACCCTGCGCAGCACCCACGCCACCCACCGCGGAGTGGCCCCCAGCATCCAGCTGCGCGTGGCGGGCTCCTGCGGCGGGTCGCCCTCGCAGCTCTCGAACCGCTCGAGCGCGGCCTCCTCGTGGGGCGCCCGTGCGTTCAACCTGAGCTTCGGCAGCAACGCGGGCACCCAGCCCGGCTCCCTGGACAACTACTATGACGACCTGGTCCAGAACGGGTGGAGGACGGTGGTCATCTCCGCCGGCAACTCCACTCCCGCGGCCATCGTGGGCAGCCCGGGCCGGGCGTACAACGCCATCACCGTGGGCAGCATGAACGACGTGAACACCATCCCCTGGGCGGGGGATGTGATGAGCACCTTCACCAGCGCGCAGGATCCCGTCTCCACGCACGGCGATCGCGAGAAGCCCGAGGTGGCGGCTCCGGGTACCAACATCACCACCACCTCGCCGTCCTCTCCCTGGGTGGGCGACACCGTGTCGGGCACGAGCTTCTCGGCGCCCATCACCACGGGCACGGCGGCGCTGCTGATGCAGCGCAACACCGGGCTCCAGGTGTGGCCGGAGGCCGTGAAGGCCATCCTGATGGCCACGGCCGTCCACAACGTGGAGGGGGCGACGCGGCTGAGCGAGCAGGACGGCGCGGGTGCCATCGTCGGCGCCCTGGCGGATGACGTGGCCCACGGCGTGAGCGGCAACTGGGGTGGCCGGAGCTACTCGTGCTCCGATCCGACCACGCAGACGCTGACGACGATGTCTCTCACCTCCAACCGCACCACCCGCGTGGCCGTGGTGTGGGACACCAACCCGAGCTACAGCCAGTACGCCAACCGGCCGAGCGCGGACCTGGATGTGACGGTGATTGGGCCCACCGGCGCTTTTGTGGCGAGCTCGAGCAGCTGGGACAACACGTACGAGATGATCGAGTTCACCGCGCCCCAGACGGGCGTCTACACGGTCCGCGTCACCAAGTACCGCTGCGACCTGACGCCCAAGTGGCTGGGCTGGTCCTGGTACCAGCGCTACTGAGCTGGCAGGCCTCGCTGCTCAAGAGAATCTTAAGGACACGGGGACACACTCCTTTCCCACGGTGAGAGGAGTGTGTTCCCATGCTGAAGATCAGATTCATCGTTGTGCTTGGAATCGTCGGCAGCTGTGTCGCTGCCTGCGGCGCGGAGAACTCCGGGACGGATCCGGAGACGGGCGGGGAAGGGTCGGATGAAGTCAGCACGGATCCTTCGAGCTTCAGCTTCTTCGTGACCAGCATCGAGGCGATGCGCCAGCTCTCCGGGAGCCAGAATGGCTTCGGCGGCGATCTCCGCTTCGGTGAGGCCACGGGGCTGGCCGGCGCGGACAAGATCTGCCGGACCATCGCGGAGATGGCCGTGCCCGGTGCCGGGGCGAAGACCTGGCGCGCTTTCTTGAGCGCATCCACGGGTGGCTCGAGTGGGGGGCCCGTCCACGCCATCGATCGCATCGGAGAGGGCCCCTGGTACGACCGCACCGGTCGGCTCGTGGCCTCGAACAAGGCCGGCCTCCTCAGCTCGCGCCCCCAGGGGAACTCGCAGATCATGAATGATCTGCCCAACGAGCGCGGCGAGCCCAACCACCAGGGCGTGGACAACCACGACACCCTCACGGGCTCGACGAAGCAGGGGCAGTTCGTCGGTGGCGGCATGGGCAACACGTGCAATGACTGGACGAGCTCAGCCGGTTCCACCGGTCGGCCGATGATCGGCCACTCCTGGCCTCGCAGCGCCTCCAATCCTTCCAATGGAGGCAACTGGATGTCGGATCATCAGGCGCCGGGTTGCGCGCCGGGAGTCACCCTCTCCAACTCCGGTGGAGGAGGCAGTGGCTCCACGGTGGGTGGGGGCGGTGGCTACGGTGGAATCTATTGCTTCGTCGCCGCCCCCTGACGCACAGCCTCTCGACACTCAGGGCTTGCGCCAGCGCAGCGCGAGCAGTCGAGGCACTCCCGTCCTTGGATCACTGGCATCCCGGCAGTCCTGCGCCTGGGCCAGGACGAGGCCGGCGCTCAGGGCCGCGTTCAAGTAGTCCGAGATGTCGTGCAGGTGGGCCCGCACCATCTGAAGGGTGCCGGTCTGGGGATTCATGAAGTGGGCCTGCTTGCCCTGGAGCTGCCGGAGGGGGTGCAGCTCGCAGACGAAGAAGGAGCCCCCGGGACGGAGCACGCGCTTCGCCTCGGAGAAGACGAAGGAGAGCCCTTCGATGTGCTCCAGCACCAGGTTGCAGGTGACGGTGTCGAATGAGGCATCCGGAGCCGGCCAGGTCTCGCGCAGATCGTGCTGGAGGAACCGGACGTGCTGGACACCCGGGCGCTGGCGCGCGCGCTTCAGCATGTTCTCCGAGCCGTCCAGCGCGAGCACGCTGCGAGCTCTCGGAGCAAGCCACTCGGTGTTCTTGCCGGTGCCGCAGCCGATCTCCAGGACGTCCCCTTGGAACAACGCGGGGTCCTGCGCGTGGAGGACGATGGCATCCAGGTCGCGCGTCGCGTTGGTCTGGGAGTCGTAGACGTCGGCCCAGACGTCGTAGGCGGTACTCACTTCATCAGGGGGAAGCTTCGGGCTCATCTCTACATCCTCTGGGGAGGTGACGAAGCTCGCCACCTCCCCGTGTCTCGGGCATCGCTGCCCACGGGTCCAGGTGACGTAGCTTTGTGCGCCTCCTCGGGGAGGAGACCCGCAGCAGCGTCACTGCTGCGGCCCAGCAAGCGTTGGGTACCACCCGGAGTAGGGCCGGTCAACCCGCCAGCAGAGGTTCTCCCCTCCCTTGAGGTAGGCTGACGCGCCGCCGGCCCGTGTATCGCGGAGCCCGCACCGACGGGGGAGAGAATCGATGGGGAGCGACATCCATACCGGCGCCGAAGCTTCACTGGCTTCCAGCCACGGGCCGCAGGGGACTCGCCGCGTCAAGTCGCACCACCTGTACATCGCCGTCATCGTGGCGGCCGTCGCGGGCGTCATCGTCGGGCTCGCCGCTCCGGAGTTCGCCAAATCGCTCAAGCCGCTGGGCAGCGGCTTCGTCAGCCTCGTGAAGATGATGATCAGCCCCATCATCTTCTGCACCATCGTGCTGGGCGTTGGCTCGGTGCGTCAGGCTGCGAAGGTGGGGCATGTGGGCGGGCTGGCGCTCGGCTACTTCCTGTGCATGTCCACGGTGGCGCTGACCATTGGCCTCGTCGTTGGCAACCTGCTGCACCCCGGCGCCCATCTCCAGCTCACCGAGGCCCTGCGCGGTGCGGGGGCCAAGGCCGGAGGTGGAGAAAGCAAGAGCACGACCGACTTCATCCTCAGCGTCATCCCGTCGACGCTCGTGTCCGCGCTGACCTCGGGAGAGGTGCTCCAGGCCCTGCTCGTGGCGCTGCTCGTGGGCTTCGCGGTCCAGGGCATGGGCACCACGGGAGCTCCCATTCTGCGGGCGATCGCCTACTTCCAGCGCCTCGTGTTCAAGGTGCTGTCGATGGTCATGTGGGCGGCGCCCGTGGGAGCATTCGGCGCCATGGCCGCCGTCGTCGGGGCCACGGGCATCGATGCGCTCAAGAGCCTCGCGGTCATCATGCTGGGCTTCTACGCGACGTGCATCGTCTTCGTGTTCGTCGTGCTCGGGACGATCCTCCGGCTGGCGACGGGCTTCTCCGTGTTCCGGCTGCTGAAGTACCTGGCCCGCGAGTTCCTCCTCATCCTGTCGACGTCATCCTCCGAGACGGCACTGCCCCGGCTCATCGCGAAGATGGAGCACCTGGGCGTCTCGCGGCCCGTGGTGGGCGTCGTCGTGCCGACGGGCTACTCGTTCAACCTCGATGGTACGGCCATCTACCTCACCATGGCCTCGCTCTTCATCGCCAACGCGCTTGGCAAACCGCTGGCGCTCGGCGAGCAGATCTCCCTGCTGTTGTTCATGATCGTCGCGTCGAAGGGCGCCGCGGGAGTGACGGGCGCTGGAATCGCCACCCTCGCGGGCGGCTTGCAGTCCCATCGGCCCGAATTGGTGGATGGCGTCGGGTTCATCGTAGGCATCGACCGCTTCATGTCCGAGGCGCGCGCGCTGACGAACTTCGCCGGCAATGCGATTGCCACCGTGCTCATCGGCCAGTGGACCGGAGAGATCGATCGGGATCGGGCGGAGCAGGTGCTGTCGGGCAAGCTCCCGTTCGATGAGCATCACCATGAGGCGAGCGAAGAGCACCACGAGCCGGTTCCCGTCGAGAGCGGGGCCAAGGCGGGATAGCAGGGCAGGCTTCGAGCCGAACCGGGGGAACCGCATCGGCTTGCGCTCCCCGCGGCGTTGGGCGAGCCTTGCGGCTCCGCCTTGAGCCATCCACGCTACTTCGTTCCCCACGCTGCCTCCCCGGCCGAGCCTGTTCGTCCGGATGCTTCGGCCGTGGTGAACATCGTGGACACGTTCCGCCTGGAAGCGGGCTACCTGGGCGAGCAGGAGTGGATCGTCGGGCTCGACGCGGTGGGCCAGATGATGGCCGTGCCCGGCAGTGAGCGAGCGTCGCTCCCGGCCAGTGCCCAGGTCCAGCTCGCGCACCACGAGGTCGCCTCTGGGCGTACTCCCCGGAGGCTCGCCGCCTCCGAGCTCTTCTTCTTCTCGGTGGAGCTCGTCGAGCACCCCGCGGACGAGGAGGGCGTGAATGATCCGGTTTATCTCTATGGCTCGCTGATGGGGCCGTGGCCGGGCGATGCGCTGGCACGTTTTCCGGGGCAACTCACCGTGAACCGGGGGGCAGTGCTCGCGGGCCTGGTGCATGGCGCGAGCGATGCCTTCGTCTATACGCAGGATCCCGAGAGCAAGACGGCGCCACGCAGCCATCACGCGCTGCTGCCCGGAGATCGCCCCGACGTGCTCGCCCAGGGGCGCGGGCTGGTGCTGGCGTACCCGGCTGTTCCCATGGACATGCAGGTGCGCAACGCCGCGAACGATCGGCTCGTGGCGGACATCCTCCATGACGTGCTGGAGCAGCTCCAGCAGGACGCTCGAGAGCATGGCGGCCCGGAGCTGCTTCGCCTCATGGAGCTGCCCGTGCCCAGCCGCATCCAGGCCCTCGTGGAGCTGCAGGCGCAGGGTTACGAGGTGAATGGCGACGAGGCCATCCTGCGTAGCCCGCGCGGCGGCTTGGTGGGGAAGCTGGCGGGCTGGCTGAATGCGGAGAAGGTGAAGGTTCCCCCCGAGGCCGCGGCCCCCGAGTTCATCGAACTGGCGCGGCGTGCGCTCGGGGTGATCCCCGGCTGGCCCAATGAGGCGGAGCGTGCCCTGCGTGCGTTGATCCGGCCCGGGAACGGTACGCCTGTGAGGGGAGGGGGCATCCCCTCGGTGCCGGCGCACACCGAGCGGCCGGCTCCGTACATTCCTCCGCGTCCGCCCCCGCCGCCCGCTCGCCCGAGCGACTGGATGAATGACTTCCTCGACGCCCATGGCCACACCAAGGGTGGAAAGTCGAAGCTCACTCGCTCGCGGTCGTCCATCCCCGCGCTTCCCCCGAAGGCTCCGGCCGCATCCAAGGCTCCCGAGTGGCTCTCGGACTTCGCTCCCAGCGCGTCTGCCCCTTCGCCCGTTGTCACGCCACCAGCGGCACCTGCGCTCGCTCCGGCCCCGCCCGCCGCGGCTCGTCCGCGACGCGAGCCCACGGCTGCCGAGCCGGAGTCCGCGAAGAAGCCGGATTGGATGTCCGACTTCGAGAGCTGATCTCCCGTCCTCACTCCCAGGAGTGCTAGCGTTCCCCCATCTCAGAAAGGGGAACGATGGGACACGAGAAGCCGGTCGAACCGTTTTCGGATCTCCACCGCGAGGGGGATCACGTCCGCGCCACGCTCTTGCATGACCCCACGGTGGAGGGCCTGGACATGGCCATCTACATGGATGCGTCGGGCAGCATGCGCGAGGAATACGAGTACAAGCGGGCCTCTCGCAGCTTCCTGGAGTGGATCCGGGGCGCTCCCTTGAAGGATCCGGCCAACCAGGTCGAGCCCCAGGTGCAGTGGATGCTCGAGTACCTGGCCACCAAGGATCGCAACGGCATGCTGCGCGTGGCCTACTGGGCGTGCGGCGCCTCCGGGAAGGACGTGGAGGTGATCGGCGAGCTCAAGGGCGTGGACGTCAAGCAGTACAAGTTCCCGGGCGCCAAGAAGCTGGGCAACAACACGTGCCTGGCGCCGGCCATGAAGGACTACGTCCGGTACCTCAAGGAGCAGATCCGCGAGGGCGCCAAGCGGGGCTGCGCGGTCATCGTCACGGACGGCCGGCTGAGCGATATGGACGAGGTGCAGATCTTCTCGGCGGAGCTCGCGCGGGAGATCGCCGCCGGGCGCCTGCCGCGGATCAACTTCATCCTGGTGGGCGTGGGGGACGACGTGGATGAGGAGCAGCTCGAGGAGATCGCCCACGCTGAGTACAAGGGCGTCGGGCACCTGTGGTGCCACCGCATCGCCGCGGAGATCACCCAGGTAGCGGAGCTGGTAGCGGTGCTCGTGGACGAGAACATGACCGTGGCCGCGGGCGGCACCATCTACGACGACAGGGGCAAGGTGCTGAAGAGCTACGAGGGCCGGTTGCCGGCGGTGCTCGAGTTCGAGGTGCCCGAGGGCGCTCGGAGCTTCACGCTTGAGGTGAACGGCCAGCGCTACACGCAGCCGCTGCCGGACGAGGAGCATCACGACGAGGATGAGGAGGACCATCACTGATGGCTGGCCACGAGGTCGTCGTCAAACCGTTCTCGGACGTCCACCGGACGGGGAACAAGGTGGTGGCCACGCTCCTGCACGATCCCACCGTGGAGGGGCTGGATGTGGCCCTCTACATGGATGGCTCGGCGAGCATGGAGAACGAGTATGGCCCGCGCGGCATCCTCGCGAAGCTCGCGCCGGTGAAGAACCAGGTCGAGCCGCAGATGCGGTGGATGCTCGAGTATCTGGCGAGCAAGGACCGCGACGGCATGGTGCGCGTGGCCTACTGGGCCACGGCGGATGGGAGCCAGCTCGAGATGGTGGGGGACCTCACGGGCCCCCAGGCGAAGGACTACCGCTTCCCGGGGCCGAAGTTCTACGGGAAGGCCACGGTGATGCTGCCGGTGCTGCGAGACTTCGTGGCGCACATGAAGCAGCAGGTCCAGGTGGGCGCCCGGCGCGGGCTGGCGGTGATCATCACCGACTCGCAGATCTCCGATCCCAACGACGTGAAGGCCTATGCCACCCAGGTGGCGAAGGAGATCGCCGCGGGGCGCCTGCCGCGGATGAACTTCGTGTTCGTGGGCGTGGGCACCAACGTGGACGAGGAGCAGATGGAGGCCATCTCCCACGAGAAGTATCCGGGAGTGGGCCACCTGTGGTGCCACCGCATCGCCGACCGGATGGAGGAGATGGCGGAGCTGGTGGCCGTGCTCGTGGATGACACGATGACGGTGGCCGCCGGTGGCACGGTCTACGACGAGGGCGGCAAGGTGCTGAAGGCCTGGGAGGGCCGGTTGCCCGCGGTGCTGGAGTTCGATGTGCCGCCGGCTTGCAAGGCCTTCACCCTCGAAGTGGCGGGGCAGCGCTTCACCCAGCCGATCCCCGAGGAGCACGAGGACGAGCACCACGAGGACGAGGAGGAGGAGCACGAGCCCGAACCGGCGAGCGCTCCAGCTCCTCGTCCGCATCGCGGTCATCGCCACTAGGGAGCACCATGTCGCAGCCGAAGAAGTTCGGGCAACTGGTCGGGATCGTCGGCGCTGGGGGCAAGAAGCCCCTGGTCGTCAAGCATGTGCACGGCCCCGAGTGCAAGCATGACCACGACCATGATCATGCCCATGGTCATGCGCATGATCCCGCGCACGGCCACGATCATGCGCATCATGGCCACGAGCATCATGACCACGGCCATGAGCATGGTCCTGGCTGCGACCATGACCACGATCACGATCATCACCCCCCCCCTGCCAAGAGGATCCGGCCTCCGGGGAACCGGCCGGCCGAGGGTGGGGGAGTCGCGCTCCAGCTCGATCTGGAGGGCACGCTCCCGGGCGAGACGGATGACATCGGGCGCTTCGAGAAGTTGGAGGATGCGCTCGAAGCGCAGCGTGGAATCACCGATGTCCACCTGCGGCGAGATCTCGGCTACCCGGAGGTTTGCATCCACTACCGGCCCGAACTGGTGAGCGTGGCGCAGTTGCTCACGCTCGCGCAGAGCACCGGCGAGGTAGTGGCTGCGCGGTACAAGCACTTCACCTGGTTCGTGCGGGGGATGGACTCGGCCGATGCGGCCATGATCATCGAGACCGCCGTCGCCCACATGAAGGGCGTTCTCTCCGCGAGCGTGGCGTATGCCAGCGAGCGTCTCGTCATTGAGTACGACGGCGAGGAAGTCTCGCTGGAGGACGTGGAGGCCCGCGTCAGGAAGCTGAAGTTCGGGCTGGAGGTGCCCACCGCGGGCCATGTCTGCTCGCACCACGCGCACGGTGGAGGTCTGGCTCCCAAGCTGGAGCTGCCGCTGGTGGTGGCGTCGGGCGTCCTGCTCGTTACCGGTTGGCTGCTGGATCGCTTTGCTCCGGTCCCCGCACTGGTCCCGACGATCGTCTGGGCGCTCGGTATGGCGAGCGGTGGGTTCTTCGCCATCCGCGGTTCGATCCAGTCCATTGCCCAGCTCCGCATCGACATCGAGACGATGATGGTGGTGGCGGCCATCGGCGCGGCGGTGCTCGGTGCCTGGTTCGAGGGTGCCTTCCTTTTGTTCCTCTTCAGCGCGGGCCATGCGCTGGAGCACCGGGCGATGGATCGCGCACGCCGGTCCATCGAGACGCTCGGCAAGCTGCGTCCGGAGGTGGCTCGAGTCCGCCGCGGCAGTGACGTCGTCGAGGTTCCCGTGGCCCAGGTGCAGGTGGGCGAGCGCGTCGTCGTCCGGCCCGGAGATCGCATGCCTCTGGACGGTGTCATTCGCGAGGGCAAGAGCTCGCTCGAACAGGCGGCCATCACCGGCGAGTCCATCCCCGTGCCCAAGAAGCCGGGGGATGAGGTGTTCTCCGGCACCATCAACTGCGAGGCGCTGCTGGAGGTCGAGGTCACCCGGCTCTCCTCGGAGTCGGTGTTGGCCCGAGTGGTGGACATGGTCGCCCAGGCCGAGGCCCAGAAGGGACCGAACCAGCGTTTCGCCCAGCGGCTGGAGAAGACTTTCGCGCCGCTGGTGATGGTCGCCGCCGTGCTCTTCCCGGCGGTGTTGGTGCTGCTCGGCACGCCGTTCAAGGAAGCCGTGCTTCGGGCCGTGGCATTGCTCGTCGCAGCCTCACCCTGCGCGCTGGCCATCTCCACGCCCTCGGCTGTGCTCTCCGCCGTGGCGGCGGCGGCCCGTGGGGGCGTGCTCATCAAGGGCGGCATCTATCTGGAGTTGCTCGGAGGAGTCCGGGCGATTGCCTTCGACAAGACGGGGACGCTCACCGTGGGCCGGCCGAAGGTGCTCACCACCACTCCGGCCTTGGGTGTGACTGGCGAGGAACTGCTCGCCACCGCCGCATCGGTCGAGGCGCTCTCCGCGCATCCGCTGGCCCGCGCGGTGGTGGATGCCGCCGCCGAGCAGAAGCTCCAGCCGCCGCCGGGCAGGGATCTCGAAGCCATCCACGGCAAGGGCATCCGTGCGAAGATCGGCGAGGAGGCGGTGGCTGTCGGCAGCCTGTCCCTCTTCGAAGGCGATGCCATTCCGGCGGAGATCAGCGCGGAGGTGCAGAAGCTCGAGGCAGCCGGGCAGACGACGATGGTGGTGCGCAGGGCAGGGCGTTACCTCGGGGTGCTCGGTGTCGCGGACACCGTTCGCACGGGAGCGCATCACGTCATCCAGGAGCTGAAGGGGCACGGCATCGAGAGGACGGTGATGCTCTCGGGAGACAACTCGCGTGTGGCCCACGCGATCGCTTCCCAGGTGGGGATCGACGAGGCGCGGGCCCCGCTGATGCCCGCCGACAAGGTCACCGCCATCCGTGAGATCGGCAAGCACCGAGCGGTGGCGATGGTGGGAGACGGGGTGAACGATGCCCCGGCGCTCGCGGCCGCTGCGGTGGGAGTGGCGATGGGCGGCGCGGGCTCTGACGCGGCGCTGGAGACCGCGGACGTGGTGCTGATGAGCGACGATCTCTCGCGGCTCCCGTTTGCTTTGGGGCTCGCGGACAAGGCCACCGGGGTGATGAAGCAGAACCTGGTGATCGCGCTCGGGGTGAGCGCGGTGCTGATCATCGCCGCCGTCTTCGGGCTCACCCAGATCAGCCAGGCTGTGGTGCTGCACGAGGGCAGTACGCTCGTCGTGGTCGCCAACGGACTCCGGCTGCTTGCCTATCGGCCTCGGGTGCCGGAGGTGGTGCCAGCCGTGGCCGTCGGCAGTCAGCCTGCGGTGGGCTGAGCCGCGAACGGGTCGGGTGAACCGGTTCGAGGCGGCCCCTCCCGGCGCGCTCGGGACGAACTTGTATGCTTGTTGGACAGGTTCGGCCAATCTCCGCCCGGCGGGGACACCCGTCTCAATCACTTCGAGTACGGAGCGGTGATGCACTCGAGGTAGTTCCCGTCGGGATCTTCGAAGTACACGCCGCGCCCACCGTGCAGGTGATTGATCTGGCCGGGCCTCGCTTTGCGCGGGTCGGCCCAGTACGCGATGCCACGCTCCTGTATTCGTCCGAGGATCGCGTCGAATTCGGCATCGTCGACGAGGAACGCGACGTGGTGTCCTTGAAAGTCCACGCCGGACTCGGCGTAGTCGATGCTGGCGTCATCAGCCAGATCGACCACATGGAAGAAGCCCGCCCTTCGAGGTGCGGGAAGGCCCAGCACCTCCGCCATGAAGCGAGCCGACGCCGCGGCATCTCGGGACGGAAGGATCGTGTGGTTGAAGCGGATGGCCATGGAGAGGACCTCGTTCGGTTCACAACAGACGCTTCTTCATCCGTAGCAGGCTGTAGGCCGCCAGCGTCGAGGCGTCCTTGATACGCCCCTCGAGCACGAACTGCTCGAACTGCTCGACGGTGACGCGGGTGCACACCAGATCGCTCTCCTCCGGAGACAGTTGCTGCGGCCCGGCGGACAGCTCCTCTGCCAGGAAGACATGCATGCCCTGTGTCGAATAGCCCGGCGCGTTGAACACGTGCCCCAGGTACGTCATCCGCCTGGCCACCAGCCCGGTCTCCTCCTGCAACTCGCCCGCCGCCACCGTCTCTGGCGAGGCGTCCTTGTGCTCCTCCCACATGCCCTGGGGGAACTCCAGGTAGCGGCCCTGCACTGGATACCGGTACTGCTCCACCAGGTGGAATGCACCGCCCTCGTACGGAATGATCAGCGCGAAGTCCGGCTTGCTGACGACTCCATAGATGCCGTGCGAACCGTCCTGCCGTTCGATGGCGTCTTCCCGAACCGTCATCCACCGGTTGCGGTACACCTCTCTCGACGAGAGCGTCTTGATGCTCATGGTGAGGGCCATCCTACGCCCGGCCCTCGCTCACGGCTCCAGGCCCGCGCACGCTACACTCCGTCTCATGCGCTCCCTCCGTTGGCTCCTCCTGCCCGTGCTCCTGCTCTCCCTGCCCGCGAGCGCGGAAGAGCCACCCGTGCGTCTGGCTCCCGGCGAGCAGCAGGTGCTCGACATCCCGGGCATCCGCCGCGTCGCCGTCGCCGCGCCCGACGTCGCGGACGTGCGGGTGGTTGGCAAGTCCCAGCTCCTCATCACCGCCCAGCGCCGAGGCCGCACCACCCTCACGCTGTGGACGGACACGAAGCAGTTCCAGCGCACCCTCGTGGTGGATACCCCCCGAGCCGAGGATCTCACCCGAGAACTCAAGGCCTTCGGCTTCACCGATCTGGACGTCCGCACCGTCAACGAGCGCCTCGTCATCAGCGGGCACGTGGACTCGGTGCAGGACATGAAGAAGCTGCGCGCCCTGGTCGCGGGCCGCTCGGAGGTGACGCTCCTGGTGGGGCTCGATGCGCGCGTGATCCAGGCTGCCCTCACCGTCACCGCCGAGCAGATCAACACCGCCCTGAAGCGCACCGGTATCGTCTCCGCCAAGGCCGTCGTCGTCGGCCAGCGCATCCTCCTGGAGGGCTCTGTCACCGATGACGCAGAGCGTGACAAAGCCCAGCGGATCGCCGACTCCTACTATGACGAACTGCGCCAGGCGCTGGGACCACAATAGCGCACAAGGTGGGAAAACCCCCTGAAGGAACCAGGGGTTTTGTTTGACACGACCTTGACGCATCCCTATTGTCCGGCGCCATCTCTGCCCAGGGGGTAAAACCCTGTAGTTACGGGTAGATACATGCGGGGGCTCAGCGGACCCAAGGAGCGGCGGTCTGGGGAGAGCGCAGTTCCACGGCCGCCGCGCATGGAAGCACCGCGTGGGAGTCCCCCCGCGGTAGAGGCTGAGCGTCACCGATGACCACTGTCGAGATCATCTTCCTGGGCGTGTACTTCACCGTCCTGTGTGTGCTGGCTGTGTACGGCTCGCACCGATACCGGATGGCGTACCTGTACTACCGCCACAAGTTCAAGCTGCCGACCCCCAAGGGGGTGCTGCCCGCACTGCCCCGCGTCACCATCCAGCTGCCCATCTTCAATGAGATGTATGTGGTGGAGCGCCTGGTGGATTCGGTGTGCCGCATCGACTACCCGCGAGAGCTGCTGGAGGTCCAGGTTCTGGACGACTCCACGGATGAGACGTGCGGCATTGCCCGGGCGTGCGTGGAGCGTCACCGCCAGAAGGGCGTCAACATCGTCTATATCCACCGGACGAACCGGCAGGGCTTCAAGGCGGGAGCGCTGGAGAACGGGCTGAAGCTGGCCTCGGGCGAGTTCGTGGCGGTGTTCGACGCGGACTTCGTGCCCACCCCGGACTTCCTGCGGCGCACGGTGCCGTTCTTCGTGGATTCGAAGGTGGGCATGGTCCAGGTGCGCTGGGGCCACCTCAACCGCGAGTTCTCCATCCTCACCCAGGCCCAGAGCATCTTCCTGGACGGGCACTTCATCATCGAGCACACGGCGCGCAACCGCTCCGGCTGCTTCTTCAACTTCAACGGCACCGCGGGCATCTGGCGCCGGAACACCATTGAGGACGCAGGGGGCTGGCAGCACGACACGCTCACCGAGGACCTGGACCTGAGCTACCGCGCCCAGCTCAAGGGCTGGCAGTTCGTCTTCCTGCCTGAAGTCATCTCCCCGGCCGAGGTGCCGGTGGACATGAACGCCTTCAAGAGCCAGCAGCACCGCTGGGCCAAGGGCTCCATCCAGACGGCCAAGAAGCTGCTGCCCACCATCCTCAAGAGCGACTTGCCCTTCGAGGTGAAGCGCGAGGCCTTCTTCCACCTCACCAACAACATGGCGTACCTGTTGATGGTGCTGTTGTCGGCGCTGATGCCGCTGTCCATGGTGGTGCGCTTCAACCACGGGCTGTACGGCACGCTCTTCCTGGATCTGCCCTTCTTCCTCACGGCCACGGCCAGCGTGTGCGTCTTCTATGTGGCCACCCAGCGCGAGCAGGGCATCCGGGGTTGGGAGCGGGTGAAGTACCTGCCGTTCCTGATGAGCCTGGGCATTGGCCTGGCCATCAACAACGCCAAGGCGGTGCTGGAGGCGCTGCTCAACCAGCAGTCCGGTTTCGCGCGCACGCCCAAGACGGGCGCCGAGGGCCGCAAGGTCGTCAAGGTGAAGCGCAGCTACCTGGGCGCCAAGACGCTCATGCCGCTGGTGGAGCTGGCCTTCGCGGCGTACTTCACCGGTGCGCTGTGGTTCGCCATCGACGCGCGCATCTACACCTCGGTGCCGTTCATCGTCCTGTTCCAGGCGGGCTTCCTGTACGTGGGCCTCTCCAGCCTGTTGCAGGGGCGCCTGAAGCCCGCCGAGTCCGCCCCCAGCCTCAATGCGTCTGGGGAGCAGGCCCGCCGGGCGGCGTGATCGCTCCGGCGTCCGTTGTTCCCGAGTCCGGGGCTCAGGCCCCGGCGTCAGGCTTCGACCCTGCATCCGGGGTCTTGGAGCCGGCATCCGAGGCCGCCGCGCCCGCATCGAGAGGCTTCGTTCCCGCATCCGAGGCCGGCAGGCCCGCGTCCGAGGCTGGCAGGCCCGCATCCGAGGCCGCTGTGCTGAGGCTCTGAGGCGGTGGAGGGCCTCGGCGCAGCTCCTGCTCCGCCCAGGCGAGGGGGCGCTCGCTAGAGGGAGGGCGGCACGCCTCGTCCAGCGACGTCTTCCACACCGAGCGCAGCTTGAGCGCGGCGGGAGTGCACGCCGTGACTTCCGTGGGGAACTTCACCGGGCAGGGAGTGCCCGCGCTGAAGCCCGTGGCGTGGGTGGAGCCGACGAATCCCTCGGGCGTTCGGGCCAGAACGATCATCACGTTGCCACCGTCCGGAGTCCCCCCCACGCCTCCATCCGATAGGGTGTGGAGCAGGTGGAGGGACAGGATGCGGCCGTCATCCTCGGCGAGATAGCGGAAGGCCGGGTTGCCTACATGGTGATACTCGCCTGCCTGGCTCTGCTCGCAGCCGGGGGGAACGTGGACGGGTGGGGGGCCGACGGGAGTTCGGGTAGGGCAGGCGGTAAGGCCCGCGAGGGTGAGGCCCCCCAGGGTGAGGGGCAGGGACCAGGAACGAGACATGGGCGCGCATCTTTCATCACCCTGTCTCGGATGGCACAGGGTTTGACCCCCCACTTACGACTCTCTAACCTTCGAGTCGCCATGCATTTTTCCCGTGCCTTCGTCTGCGCGCTGGCGGTCGCCCTCGTGGCGCCCCAGGCGTTTGCTCAGGACGATCTGATCGTCCCCATCAACAACGAGCCGAAGTCCAAGTCGAAGGCCACCAAGCGCCGCACTCCCCCCAAGAAGGCCACGGCCAAGAAGGCGGAGCCGGCGCCGGAAGAGGACGATCTCGTCGTCCCCATCTCCAACAGCAACGGCAAGAAGTCGACCCCGTCGAAGCCGGCCACGGCCAAGAAGACGGAGCCGGCTCCCGCGGCGCTCGAGGACGAGCTGGTCATCCCCATCGCGGCGGGGAAGACGGAGCTGGCCGTGAAGCTGAGTGGCGGCCTCAAGGGCGCGCGCCTGTACGTGGACAGCAAGGACATGGGGCCGCTGCCGCAGTCCGCGCCGCTGCCGATCACCGCGGGTGAGCACACCGTCGTCGTGCGTCGGATTGGCTTCGCCGACTTCAACCGTCGCATCACCGTGGCGCAGGGCAAGCCCACTGAGGTGGCGGTGACGCTCGAGGCCGTTGCCGGCGTGATGACAGTGACGGCGGACGTGGCCGGCGCCAGCGTGAGCATCAACGGTCAGGTGCGAGGCCAGGTCCCGCTGGCCAACCTCGTGCTCAAGCCGGGCTCGTACGAGATCGTCGTGAGCAAGGACGGCTTCCTTCCCGAAACGAAGAGCCTCTCGGTGAAGGCGGGCAAGGAATACACGGTGGCCGCCAACCTGCGGCCCTCGGACAAGCCCACGGCGGTGGCCAGCACGGATCGCCCGGAGCGGCCGGTGCTCACGCCCTCGGAGAGCGTGAGCAAGACGCCCGTCGTGCCGCTCTCGGAGGATGAGCCGGAGGTGAGCACCAGCTCGCCCTGGTACAAGCGCTGGTACGTCTGGGCGGGCGTGGGCGTGGTGGCCGCGGCCGCTGCGGGCGCCGTGGTGGCCACGCAGAGCGGTGGAGTCAAGACGCTGGGCTCGGAAACGGTCTGCGGTGGGCCCTGCGATGGCACCATCAACGGCGTGGTTCCGCGCGGAGCCCATTGAGGGCGCGAGCTACTGGCCGCGCAGATCGTCCTCGGAGCCCTTGGTGGGGGACTCGAGCAGGAGGAACACGTTGCTCACGCGTCCCACGCCTGAGTAGTCGAGCGCCGTCGCGCGGACCTTGAAGGGGGCGCTCTCGGGCAGCAGGGAGGTGATGTCCACCACTCCCGGCTCGAAGGAGAAGGACATGGGGCCCACGCTGTCGACCTGCTCCTTGCCGACGCGCACCATGTCCGTGAAGCCCACCGCGCCGCGGTTGAGCACATGGCCCTTCTCGTCGAGCACCTCGAGCAGGATGAGGTTGTCCACCGAGAAGCCCTCCTTGCCGGCGGCGTCACCGTAGAGCCGGGCCCGAGCTCCCTCCAGGCGCAGCAGTGGCGTTTCGCCAGTGGCCACCACGTGCGGGGTGCGCTCGAAGTCTCGGGTGTCGATCTCCACGTCCTCGCGCTTCTGGAGGATCTGTGACGTCTCTCGCTCCAGCGTGTCCGCGAGCAGTTGCAGCGCGCGCGGAGGGCCTGTGCGGGTGGGTGTAGCGGGCACCTGTTTCACGCAGGCAAGAAAGCAGACAGCGACAGCGGTCAGAAAGAGTTTGCGGGCGGGCATGGGCTACGGGCTTGTAGCGAGCGGTTCGCAGAGGGGTCAACTCAGTAGAAGCCGTGCTGGGACTAACACGCTCCAGGGGATGCCTCAGTCCTGGGGTGGCATCGTCGAAGCCCCTCCGTCCCGAAGCTCCCCCTCCGCGGAACTGTCCCTATCAGGGGGGCCGATTCCCCCATCGCGTCTCAAGAACGCTGGCAGGGGTGCCACGGGCTCGTCGCTTCCGATTCCTATCGAAGAGTAAGGCACCGGCTCGCCTGCCGGTTCCTGAGTGCCCGCATCTAGCGCTCCCTCTCCCAGGGGGCCATTCGGTTCACCATCGAACCGGCGGCGCAGGATGCGTCCATCCACGCTGATGGCGTACTCAACTCCTGAGTCGAACAGGACCATGCTCGGGCTGCAGGCTGCAGGGTTGGGCCCAAGACTGACGAAGATGATGTCGCCCTGGCGGATGACCCGATACACTTGCGATTCCGGGCGATTCCAACATGAGCGTGCCTGAGTCTCTGGGGGGTAGCGATCCGCCAAGGCAATCATGAGCGCTTTGAGCGTCACTCCGTCCAGCTCATACACTTGTCCTGGCTTTCCAACGACGACTGGAAAGCTCGCGTAGAACTCAGGGAAGACAATGGACTTGTCTTCTTCAAGAGCTGGTGGAGCATGGCGCGGGCACCCCACGAGCATCAGGGTGGCAAGTACCGAGAGCACCCTCACCTCTCTCTCCCTGTTGAACACGAACCATGTTTGGGCACGATCGAGAACTGCACATCGTCATCTGCCCAGACAACGCGGCCTGTCTGTTCGCAGATCCATCCTTCTCGCGTATGGGTCCACTTCAAGATCTGGCTGGTAGCTGGAATATATTGATGGAATCCGTCACAGATGGGGGCTGCCCGGTTGCTCGAGAAAAAGGCCACTGCGGAGAGCCGTGCCATGCCATCTCTCGTCGCGCTCTCAAAGCCATGACGACGCACTTGCGCTACGATAAATTGAATATCACGCTTTGATAAAGGATCATCATAGAGATGGTTATGAAGCGCGCAGATATACTTGAGGCTCCCAGGCGAGTAGCGCCGATCGTCCACGTCCGGCGGTAGTGAGCACGTCCTGCTGCGCTCAGTGGGATCGACCTCTGACTGATCTGTCAGCTTGCTCAGCTCATACTTCTCGTCAGGTGTGTAATAAATCCAGGCGCAGTACTCGCTAGCGACTCGCCAGTAGGTCTCGAAGTTCTGCGAGTCCGGCCGACCCGCAACCGCGTTCGGCTTGGTGATGATCTTGTCGCACGCGGCCAGCAATGCATCTTGGAAAGAGCTGAACGGTTCTCCCAACGGGCCCGGGATGCTCTTCAGGCTTGGCTCCCCAGGGCCGGGCCGCACGATGTCATGATCGACGACACCGGGAGAACACCCCAGCAGGAACAACGCCCACAAGTGCCGATGCCACAGCCATGTCGGAAGCATTCAGTCTCCATGTGTGGCACTTGCCTGGCTCTCGCGGAGCATACACCGCCGCGGACGCCAGGCTGAGCGAGCTCGAAGGCGAACTCCAGCAGCGTCGGCATCTCCCATCTCAAAGATTGGGTACGCAGCGCTCGCTGGGATCTGTGCGGGGGGCGGCCCGAGTCCATGAGGCGAAGGGCCGTCCCCACCCCGACCAGTTCTGGCAAGTAGCAGTGGCCGTCATCGCTACAGGTCGTATGTAGGAGCCGATATGGGGCGGCACTCCGGTACACTCCCAGCACATCCTGTATGGAATCTTCCGCTCGTGGTCGGAAAGGTACGAGAGATTCAGTCCGATGCTCGTAGTTGTTGGCTCGCTTAGGATCAACCCATGGCGCCCGCTCCAAGATGGATGATCCTGATGCTGCTCCTCTGCGCGGCTCCGGCCCTGGCCGGCGGCTCGCCCGAGGTGCAGCTGTGCCTGCAGCACCTCAAACCCTCCGAACGAGAGCGAGCCGAGAAGCAGCTGGGCCCGTTGGAGGAGTTGCCGCTCTACCGCGTGCAACTAGAAGTTGATCCGGCCAAGCGCGAGGTGAAGGGCCGCGTGCAGGTGGAGGTCTTCGCGAAGAAGCGGAAGATCTCGGAGCTGTTCCTGCGCCTGACGCCGAACGCCTCGGGGAAGAAGGTGACGCTGTCGGACGCGAAGGTGGACGGCCAGCCCGTGGCGATGGAGCGGCCCGAGCCGACGCTGATCCGCGTGCCGGTGAATCCTCCACTGGAGCCCGGCGCGGTGGCGAAGCTGGAGGTATCGCTCCAGGCCGTCGTCCCGCGAGGCAAGGGGAACTCGGGCTCACTCCTGGGAGCACTGGGGGCCTCGGGGCCACCGGGAGATTACGGAGCATTCTCGGCCGTGCCGGACTTCCTGAGCCTCGTGGGTATCGTGCCGTTCATGCCTCCGCTGCACGCGGATGGGACGCCGTGGGCCGGGCCGTCGGGGATCGGCGATCTGGCGCTCTACGAGCCGTCGAACGTGCTGGCCACCGTGACGGTGCCCGCGGGCTGGCAGGTGCACGGCACGGGCGTAGCGATGGGCGAGGTGCCCGAGAAGACCCAGGGAGTGCGTTTCAGCTTCGCCGCGGCGCTGGTACGAGACTTCCCGGTGTTCGTCTCGAAGGGCTACGAGAGCGTCTCGAAGACGGTGGGAGACGTCACCGTGGAGAGCTTCTTCGCGAGCCGGGACGCGGTGGTGGGGCGGCGCGTGCTCCAGTACACCGCGGCCGCGCTGCAGACCTTCGAGTCGAAGCTCGGGGCGCTGCCGTACAAGAACTTCCGAGTGGTAGAGGCCCCGCTGTCGGACGGCGCGGGAGGCATGGAGTTCCAGGGCCTCATCACCGTGGGCACCTCCCTGTACCGCGGGGCGGCGGATCCCAACAGCATCTTCGAGGGCGTGCAGGGGATGGAGATGTTCAAGGGGCTGATCGAGCAGATGTCCGCGATGGGCGGCGGGGGAGGGGCCAACCCGTTCGCGCAGATCAGCAAGTCCATCGAGCGCACGCTGGAGTTCACTGTGGCGCACGAGGTGGGGCACCAGTACTTCGCGGGGCTGGTGGGAACGGATCCGATCAAGGAGCCGGTGGCGGACGAGGCGCTGACCCAGTACGCGGCGGTGCTGTACTTCGAGTGGGCGCACGGGAAGGCGGCGGCGGAGTCCCTGCGGCAGGAGGCGCTCGTGGCCGCCTATCAGATGTATCGGATGATGGGCGGCGAGGATGGCCCAGCCCAGCGGCCCACCGAGGAGTTCAGCAGCTCGATGGAGTACGGCGCCATCGTCTACGGCAAGGCGCCGCTCTTCTTCCACGCGGCTCGGAAGATGGTGGGGGACGACGCGTTCCTGCGCGGCCTGCGCTCGTACGTGGACACCTACCGCTACAAGTGGGCCTGCCTGGACTGCTTCCGCAAGGAGCTGGCCAACAAGAGCGCCAACACCTCGGGTGCGCTGGAGCGCCTCCAGGACCACTGGTGGAAGGAGGCGCACGGGGACGAGGACCTGGGCCAGCCGAGCCTCGAGGCCCTCATGGGCGGCAGCATGGGGGACATGAAGCTCGACAAGGACACCCAGAAGATGCTGGAGGACATGCTGCGCGGGACCTCGGGCCAGTAGGCTCGGGGCTCAGTCGAACAGCGCCTTCACGAAGTCGCGGGGCTCGAAGCGGCGCAGGTCGGCGATCTTCTCGCCGACGCCCACCCACAGCACGGGGATCTTCAGCTCGTCGCAGATGCCGATGATGACGCCGCCCTTGGCGGTGCCGTCCAGCTTGGTGAGGGCGATGCCGGTGACGCCCACCGTCTCCTGGAACTGCTTGGCCTGCTGGATGGCGTTCTGCCCGTTGGTGGAGTCGAGCACCAGCAGCACCTCATGGGGCGCGCCCGGCAGGGCCTTGCCCATGACGCGGTGGACCTTCTTGAGCTCTTCCATGAGCGGGGCCTTGGTGTGGAGCCGGCCCGCGGTGTCCGCGATGATGACGTCCGCGCCCGTGTCCTTGGCCTTCTTCACGGCTTCGAAGACGACGGCGCCCGGATCCGAGCCGTCCTCGCCCTTGACGAGCTCGGCCTTGGCACGGTCCGCCCAGACATCGAGCTGCTCGGTGGCGGCGGCGCGGAAGGTGTCTCCGGCGGCCAGCACGACCTTCTTACCGGCGCCGGTGAGCTGCGCGGCCAGCTTGCCGATGGTGGTCGTCTTGCCCGCGCCGTTGACGCCCACCACCATGACGACGTGGGGCGGACCGCCGCCCTCCAGCGAGCGCGGCACGGGCAGATCGACGATGCGCGCCACCTCCTCGCGGATGAGAGCCTTCATGCGCTCGGGGTTGCTGAGCTCGTTGCGCTTGAGCTTCTCGCGCGCCACCTCCACCAGGTTGGATGCGGTGCGCACGCCGATGTCCGCGGTGAAGAGGATCTCCTCCAGCTCCGCGAGCACGGACTCGTCCACCTGGCGGTTCTGCCCGAACAGGCCGTTGAGGCGGGCCATGAAGCCCTGGCTCCTCGTCTTGTCCAGGCCCTGCGCCAGCGTCTTGCCGGCCTCGGCCTGGAGCTTGGCGCGCTCGGCGGCCTCTGCGGCCTGACGGGAGGCTTCGGCCTCCGCGGCGTCGCGAGCCTTCTGCTCGCCCAGGAGCCGCTCGGCCTCCTCACGCTCACGGCGTTTGCGCTCCTTGGCCTCCTCGTCGGCGGCCTTCTTCGCGCGGTACTCGGCGCGCTTCTCCTCCTCCTCCTTCTCCTTGAGAACGCGGGCCTCTTCCTCCAGACGGGCGCGCTCGGTGGCGTCGGTGGCGGCTCGGGCGGCCCGGGCAGCCTCTTCGCGCTGGCGGGCCAGCTCCTCGGCGCGGGTGTGGGCCTGGTCGGCCTCTCGCTGGCGAGCCAGCTCCGCCTCGGACTTTGGCAGCTCCACGCGGATCTGCGGGGCTTCGGCCGGGAGTTGGGGCTTCTCGCCCTCGGCGGGCACGGTGGGGCGTGCGGGCTTCTCGGGGACTCGGGGGGCCTTGAAGAAGAGCTTGCGAGCCGCCAGCACCAAGAGGAGCAGGAAGACGAGCCCCACGCCGTAGCCGACCCATTGGGAGGCGGGGCTGGCCTCGGGGGTGGGCGTACCTGGCGGGGTGCCGGGCTGACCGGGCGTCGTCTCCGGGGGAGCGGGCACGGGAGCGGGGGCTGGCACCTGCGCAGCGAGGACGTCCAAGGCAGTCGGAGTCTTCATGGGGGGTCCGCTTATACCAATCCGCTGTTGGATGCAGCGCCTCTGGACCGGTAAAAACCGGTCCCATGCGCCTCTCGACTCTCTGCCTGCTCATTTCCTCGGCCCTGGTGTGCGGCTGCATCATCGAAGCGCCTGGTGGGGCCACGGAGGCCGAGCGCCGCCAGGCCACGGTGGCGCAGGTTCCGCAGTTGGCGATCAAGAGTGGCGCCAACCTGGGAGGGAAGGTGGAGATCGTCGGTGCGACGATCCAGCCGGGCCGGGTGGTGCCGGGCGAGCAGACGCGCGTCACGGTCTTCTTCAAGGTGCTCGAGCCGCTGGACGCGGACTACATCGTCTTCGCCCACGCGGAGGACAGTGAGGGGCGGTCGGAGCGGATGAACCTGGACCACAAGCCGGCGGGCGGCCTCTATCCCACCACGCAGTGGAAGCCGGGCGAGACGGTGAAGGACGAGTTCTCCTTCTATCTGCCTTCGGGCTCGCCCGTGCGTGGGGTCAACCTATGGATAGGGTTGTGGGAGCCGAACACGGACACGCGTCTGCCGCTGAAGAATCCGCAGGCGGTGCGCAACGACGGCAACAATCGCATCCTGCTGGCGCAGGTGCCCGTGGCGCAGCGATGAGAAAAAAAACCGGAGCGGCCCTGTAAGCCGAGTTTTGTCCCCACCCCTTTCGAGGTGGGCGGCGAACATTCGTCTAGGGCCCTGGTTGCCCAGGGACCTCATCAGCGAGCAACCCGAGCGCAGCGGACGGGCCATCCTTGTCCCCCAACCGCGAGGACGCGCTCCTATTGGCTCTTGCTCCAGGTGGGGTTTACCGTGCCGCCCGAGTCACCTCGGGCGCGGTGCGCTCTTACCGCACCGTTTCACCCTTACCCGCCCCTTGCGGAACGGGCGGTTTGTTTTCTGTGGCACTGTCCTGCGAGTCACCTCGACTGGCCGTTAGCCAGCACCCTGCCCTCTGGAGCTCGGACTTTCCTCCCGCCACCCGTTCCTGCAGTGGCCAGCGTTCACCCAGGCCGCTCCGGCCCTCGCTGCATACAACAGTTGGCGAGCGGGGTCATCCCGCCAGATGAGTCTGTATCTTCTTCAGGATGCGAGGGGGTGGACCCAGATCCACGTTTGCGCCCCAGCCCTTGTGAGAGCTTTTCAGGACAGGGGGTGTTACGAACGCTCCCAGCGCCATGCAGGCATTGCGTTCCGGTTCTCCCCACTCGTGGTCTCTGCGTTGGCACCTCACCTTCCTGATCGGCGGGACGCTCCTGCCCCTGGTTGCCTTCTCGGCCCTGGTGGTGCTGCAACTGGCGGGCGAGATGCAGCACTCCATCGAGCGCCGCCTGCAGCGCTCGGCCCATGTGATGAGCGCCTCCTTCGAGCGGGAGGTGGCCGCCACCGTCCGCACGCTCCAGGCGCTGGCGGAGTCGGCCTCGCTGGAGCGGGATGATCTCGAGGGCTTTCGCGCCGAGGCCTTCCGCGTGAAGCGGACGCAGCCGTCCTGGCTCACCGTGCTCCTGCTGACGCCGGATGGGCGGCAGGTCGTCAACCTGAACTCCTCGCTGGACAGGCCGTTGCGCAGCGCGACAGAGCCCGAGAGCGTGCGCAAAGTCATCGAGACCCGCCAGCCCGTGGTGGGACGGATCGCGCAGAGCCCCATCAGCCATGAATGGGCCTTTCCCATCCGGGTGCCGGTCATGCGCGAGGGCCAGCTGCGCTACGTGCTCACGGCCGTGATTCCCCCGCGAGCGCTGGCGGAGGTGGTGACGCACCAGCAGCCGGCGGAGGAGGGGGAGTTCACCCGCACCATGGTGGACAGCGAGGGCCTCATCGTCTTCCGCACGCGCGATCCAGAGCGCTTCATCGGCAAGGCCGCCACGACGGGTTTCCTACAGAACATCCTGGCCTCCACCGAGGGGGTGTTCCGCAGCGTCACCCTGGAGGGCACACCCTCCTATGTGGCGTTCAGCCGTTCCACCTTGTCGGGCTGGACCTCCGCCGTGGTGGTTCCCTCGGGGGTCATCGACGGGCCTTTCTGGAGGTCGATCTGGGCCATCGCGGCCACCGGAGCCCTGGCCATCCTCCTCAGCGCGGGAGGCGGGCTCATCTTCGCCCGGCGCTTTGCCCGTGGCATCCGCTCGGTGGCCGAGGCGGCGGACGCCCTGGCGAACGGGGAGGAGCCACGCATGGCTCCGTCGGCCATCAAGGAGGTGGACCGGGCGGGCCGCTCGCTCGTGGTCTCCGCCGAGCGCCTGCGCCAGCACGCGGCGGAGGAGCAGCGGGCCCGGGAGGGGCTCGAGGAGGCCGTGCGCGCCCGGGACGAGTTCCTCTCGCTCGCCTCGCACGAGCTGAAGACGCCGCTCACGTCGCTGATGCTCCAGACGCAGCTGGTCCAGCGGCGGCTGGAGCGCAACGAGCCTCTGGCGCGCGAGGCGGTGGGCCGGCAACTGGACCAGACGGCCCGGCAGACTCAGCGCCTGGCCCGGCTGGTGAATGACATGCTCGACATCTCGCGCATCTCCGCCGGCAAGTTGGCGCTGGAGTGGGAGACGTTCGATCTGGACATATTCGCCAGGGAAGTCGTCACCAAGCTCGGCCCGCAGATGAGCGAGGCTCGGTGCGATGTGTCAATCCAGTCCATGGGGGCCGTGGTGGGGACCTGGGACCGCTATCGGCTCGAACAGGTCCTCACCAACCTGCTCACCAACGCAGCGCGCTATGGCGCGGGGGAGCCGGTCGAGGTCTCCGTGGGACAGAGGGAGCGCGAGGCGGTACTCCGGGTGCGCGACCACGGCCGGGGCATCGATCCGGCGGATCACGAGCGCATCTTCCGGAAGTTCGAGCGGGCGGTGGACGCCCACGAGGTGAGCGGGCTGGGGTTGGGGCTGTTCATCGTCCGGGAGATCGTCGAGATGCACGGGGGGGCCATTCAGGTCGAGAGCGCGCTGGGACAAGGTGCTACCTTTGTGGTCGTTCTGCCCCTCCGGGAGCCTGTGGGCCTGGGGGACGTCTCAAAGGAATCCCTCGGATGAGTTTCACCACCAGCGTGTTGCTGGTTGCGGGCCAGCCGCCCGACCCCGTGCTCCTGGGGACCGTCCACGCAGTGCTGGGCGGGAAGGCGGTGCACGCTGCCACGGGGGATGAGGCGCTCTGGTGGGCCCAGCAGGAGGATTTTGTCGCGATCCTGATCGAGGCCGCCCAGACACGCGCCCGGAGTGGCTTCGAGCTGGCGCGGATGTTGCGAAGGCAGGATCGCGCCCGGCACACGCCGATCCTCTTCCTGACGGATGCTCCCCGGGACGTGATGGGGCTGTGCCTGGGGCAGGACGTGGGGCTGGTGGACTTCCTGGCCAAGCCGGTCGAGGCCGATCTGCTCCGCGCGAAGGTGGCGGCGTTCTCGGAGCTGTTCCGCGCGCGGGAGGAGCTGAAGCATCAGGCGGTGAGGCTGCGCGAGGAGGAATCGGCGCGGCGGCAGTCGCTGGCAGAGGAGCGGCAGCGCTTCTTTGCTCTCGTGGAGAACTCGCCGGACTTCATCTGCATCGCGGATGTGGCGGGGGTGCCCGTGTACGTGAATCCGGCGGGGCGCCGCATCGTGGGGCTGGGACGGGAAGACGATGTGGGGCGCACCACCCTGTTGGATTACTACGCGCCCGAGGCGCAGACCCAGGCGCAGGAGACCATCATCCCCGGGATGGTGAGGGATGGGCGGTGGGAGGGCGAGTCTCGCTTCCGGAACTTCAAGACGGGGGCCTCCATCCCCGTGTCCGACACCCACTTCAGCATTCAGGATCCCTCCACGGGGCGGGTGATTGGCTACGGCACCATCACCCGGGACATCTCCGAGCAGCGGCAGGGTGAGAAGGATCGCGAGCGGATCCTCAAGGAGCTGGGCGAGGCGGTGCGGCTGAGGGACGAGTTCCTCTCCGTGGCCAGCCACGAGTTGAAGACGCCGCTGACGCCGCTGAACCTGAAGCTCCAGGCGCTGGAGAGCGCGGCGCGGGCGGACGCGGAGGCTCCACTCGCCCGGCGGTTGATGAAGGACGTGGACATGATGCGCCGTCAGGTGAGGCGCCTGGCGGACCTGGTGAATGATCTGCTGGACGTGTCGCGGATCTCCACCGGGAGGATGAAGCTGACCTATGAGCCGCTGGATCTGCCTCAGCTGGTGCAGGAGGTGGTGGCGCGCTTTGACTCCGAGGCCGAGCGAGCGGGGTGCAGGATCGAGTTCACCGCCGAGAGCGCCATCCCCGGGGAGTGGGATCGGCTGCGGCTGGAGCAGGTGCTGACGAACCTGTTGTCCAACGCGCTCAAGTACGGCGCGGGCAAGCCTGTGCACGTGCAGGTGCGCTCGGGCGTCACGCGCGCCTGGGTGCTGGTGCGGGACGAGGGGATTGGCATCGCGGCCGATGCGATCGAGCGCATCTTCCAGAAGTTCGAGCGGGCCGTGCCCACGCATCACTACGGTGGACTGGGGCTGGGGCTGTACGTGACCCAGCAGATCGTCGATGCCATGGGAGGCGAAGTGCGCGTGGTGAGCACGCAGGGGCAGGGGGCCACCTTCACGGTGGAGCTGCCTCGTCACCCGGGGCGCGAGCAGATGGGCGGCACCTAGGAGCGGCGCGCGGCGAACGACACCTGCCCGAGGGCGTCCGTGAGTGCGCGGAGCGGATCCGCTGGCAGCTCGCTCGAGCGCCACGCCACGTAACCATCCGGCCGGATCAGCGAGGCTCCTCCCGCTCCGAGGCCGAAGGCCTTGTGGAGCGCCTCCGGATCCGATGGGCGCACGTCCGCGCCGATGCGCAGGCTCTCCAGCGGGAGCCCCAGTTGCCGGGCCGCGAGCGTCGCAGCGGGAGCCCATCTCTCGTCTTCCGCGAGCAGCACCCAGGAGCGCTGGAGCAGATCGAGAGTGGACAGCCGCTCGCCGCCCTTGGAGATCCACAGGTGCGGAGCACGCGTGCCGGGCTGCCCGGCCCACTGGTCGGGACGCTGGGCGGGTGGGAGATCGTCGCTGGTGCCGAGCACCGCGGCCGATCGGTACAGCTGACCGAACTCCATGGCGGCATCGTCGATGATCTTCGCGTCCGCGGCGGTCCCGGCCGCCTCTGCCTTGTAGTCCGTCCGGACGAAGATCTGCTGGTGCCGGAGCCACGCGATGGGCCGTCGCTCCGCATCGTAGGTATCGAGCAGTTGCGGCGTCGACGCGCCGGATAGGACCGCGGACAACTTCCACGCGAGGTTGTGCGCATCGTCGATGCCGGTGTTCGCGCCATAGCCTCCCCGGTTCGGCGGCAGGGTGTGCGCCGCATCCCCGGCGAGGAACACCCGGCCGGCCGAGAAACGGTCCGCGATCAATGCGCTCAGCTCCCAGCGGCCCGTGGTGATGAGTTCGATCTCCAGGTCCGATCTGCCGATCGCCTTGGAGACCAAGGTCCTCAGCGTGGGCTCGTCGCGCTCCTCGTCATCCGAGAACATCAGCACCCAGCGGCCATCTCCATAGGTGGTGAGGAACGCGCTGAGCCCCGGCTGTTCGATCTGGAACTGGGAGACCCCCGCTTCCAGATACTTCTCGAGCGGAGCCCGGAACAGGACGCTGCGGACGACCCGCATGGTGCCACGGCCCTGGCGGCCGATCCCCAGCGCCTCGCGGATGGGGCTGCGGTGGCCATCCGCCGCGATCACATAGGCCGCGCGCATCGTGTATTCGCGCCCATTGCGTTCGCGCAGCCAGACCGTCACCCCGTCGGCATCTTGCTCGAACCGGATCAGCTCGGTCTCGAGCCGGATGTCCGCGCCGAGCGCGATCGCCTTGTCGCGGAGGATGGGCTCCAGGCGATCCTGGGCGAGCGCGGCGCCCGAGCACGGCGAGTATTCGATCGGCGATGCCTGGGGATCCTCAGGGGTCCACGAGGATTCCTCGAACCACTTTCCGGCGAGGCTCTCGACCCGGGCCCGGCGCAGCCGGAAGTCGGGCGGGGCCTGGGGGATGCGGGAGCCAAGCCCCACCGCTCGAAAGAGCTCCAGCGTCCGTGGAGTGAAGCCGATCGCACGCGGATGCGGCGAGCTGCCAGGGTGCCGCTCGACCAGCACGGTCGGCACCTTTCGCCACGCCAGGAACATCGCGGCAGACAACCCGGCCAGCCCACCTCCAACTACAAGTACTGAAGTGGAGTTCACGTCGAGAACCCGTCCTTTCAGATACGGTGTATCATTCGATACAGTGTATCGGAGAAGGGTGGTTGTCAACCGTGTTCCCCTGGAGGCAAGACGGGCCGCGATGAAAGAGAAACCCCTGGAGGCGGGTGCCGGGCTTGTGTGGGAGCGTCCGGAGCCCCCTGGCCGTACCGCTCCCGGTCCGCTGAGCCGGGACGGGATCGTTCGCGCCGCCATGGCGATCGCCGACGCGGAAGGGCTCGTGTCGGTGTCCCTGCGCAAGGTCGCGGCTGCGCTCGATGCCGGGCCGATGCGGCTCTACGGCTACGTGGCGACGAAGGAAGAGCTGCTCGATCTGATGGTGGACGCGGTGTACGGGGAGATGGTGTCCGCGGGGCCGATTCGCGGCGAGTGGCGCGAAGCCCTTCGGTCAACGGCTCACCGCATCCGGGGGGCCGCCGGGGCGCACAAGTGGTTCATCGAGCTGGTGGCGGTCGGCCGTCCCAACATGGGGCCCCATACCCTGGCGTTTCTCGAGGCTTCACTGGCCGCCTTGAGTGATGCCCCGGGTTTCAAGGACATCGACACCATTCTTCATGCCGTCCGAACCGTGAGTGTCTACGCGATCGGCGCCATCCAGAGCGAGGCTCGCGATCTGCGCGTCGAGCGGGAGAGTGGCATGGACGAGGCGCAGTGGCAGGAGTCCTTCTGGCCCTACCTCCAGCGGGTCATCGCCACCGGTCGCTTTCCGATGATCGCCCGGGTGGTTCGAGACGCAATCCACCCGAAGCCGGAAGCCATGTTCGATCAGGGCCTGGACTGCGTGCTCGACGGCATCGCAGCTCGGCTCTCACGCTGAACGAGGGCGCCGCGCCAGCTACAGCTTCTCGTCGATGGCGCGGTTGCTCATCTCGTCGGCTGCGGCGTTCATCGCGCGCGGCACGTGGACGAGCTTCACGCGGGAGAAGTCGTTGAGGAGCTTCACGGCCTCCTCATAAAGGGGACGCAGGGAGGGGCTCTTCACCTGGTAGCGGCCGCTGAGCTGGCGGATGAGCAGCTCGCTGTCGGCGAAGAGCTCTATCTCCTTGGCGCCCAGGGTCTTGGCGTGCTTCAGGCCGAGCAGCAGCCCCATGTACTCGGCGTAGTTGTTCGTCTGATGGCCCAGGTACTTGCCCACCCTCGCCACCACCTGGCCGCCGGGCTCGATGAGCACCGCACCTGCGCCACTGGGGCCCGGATTGCCGCGAGCGGCTCCATCCGAGTACACCCTCAGGCGGGGCGTGGCACCGCGAGGCTCCTCGGCAGCGGGTGCAGGCGCGGCGGCGGCAGGGGCCTCGGCGCGGGGCTCCGCCGTTCCGGCCGCGAGCTTCTCGGCGGCTTCTTCCAGGAGCTGACCCAACCGCTCGCGAGTGAGCCCGCGAAACGCCCGCACCGTCGCCGTCAGCGGCTCCTCGCGCGCGATGTGGCGGAGGATGTCGGCCTCGGTCGGCTTCGGCATGGCGGGCGGAGAGTGACGGGCGCGGCTACTTCGAGGTGGGCTCAGCGAGCGCTTCCACCGCGAAGATGATGCGGTGGCACGAGGGGCACACGTCCGTGCCCAGCGAGGTGCGCAGCTGGTTGTAGAGCTGCGGGGGCACGTTCATGTTGCAGCCCTGGCAGGTCCCCGCCACCACTCCGACGAGCGCGGGCAGCTTCTTCTTGCGGATCGTCTCGTAGCGGCGCAGCAGGTTGGCGTCCACGTGGGTGGCCACCCCGGTGCGCTGTCCCTCGAGCGCCTTCACCTGGCTCTCGGCTTCGGCCAGCTTGGTGCGAAGCTCGCCCATGCGCGTCACCAGCTGCTGCTGGCGGGAAGCGAACTCCGCTTCCTTACCCTTCACGGTTTCGCGCGTGGCGCCGAGCGTCTTGGTGAGCTCCACCAGCTCGTCCGCCATGGTGAGGTTCGCCTTCTTGGCGATGTCGATCTCCCGCGCCAGCGCGGAGTACTCGCGAGTGGAGCGCTGCTCAGCGAGCCGCGCCTCCCACTTCTTCACCTTGTCCTTCTCATCGGCGATGTTCTGCTCGAGCTGGAGCTTCTGGCGCTCGATATCGGCGAGCCGGTTGCGCTCGGCTTCCATGGCGCTGCGCGCCGTGCCCAGCTCGCGCTCCAGCTCAGCGATCTGCCGGGGATGGACGTCCGCGGCCTTGCGCAGGCTGGCGGCTTCCATGTCCACCTTCTGCAGCTCGGCCAGAGCCTTCAGTTTCTCCCGCAATGTTGCTGCCTCCCACGAGGACCACACCGGCGTGTGGCCTGCGCTCATCTACCAACAAAACGTATTGGGGTCCAACGCCCAGATGACTCCGTGTTCATCCTTCACCCCGGAGAGGTGGGGTTTGAAACGGATCCTCGGAACCGTTAGACGGGCTCCGTGCACCCTGCTCACACCCTCGGCGCGCTCGTGCTGCTGGCACTGGCGCCCGCCTGCCGACCTTCCTCGGAGTCCAACCCGTCGCAACCTGCCTCCACTCCCACCCCGGCGCCCGCGCGTCCCACCGCGGCGCCTGTCGGGCGGGGGATCATCGAGGGAGTGGTGCGGTTGACTGGTACCCCGCCTCCTCCTCTGCGCTACGAGACCACCCCCAGCGCCGCCCCCACCTGTGGCGTGGACGTGGCCGATCGCTCGCTCACCGTGGGAGAGGGAGGCGCATTGGCGCAGGTCGTCATCTCGCTGGCGGATGGGGCCTCGCTCCCAGCGGATGGCTTCACCCCGCCGCCGCCCGCCGTCCTGGACCAGCGCAAGTGTGCCTACGAGCCCTACGCCGTGGCGGCCCGCGCGGGCACCTCGCTGGAGGTGCGCAACTCGGATCCCGTCATGCACAATGTGCGAGCGGTGGCCGGCGCCCAGTCCGTCTTCAATGTGGCCATGCCCCTGGAGGGGATGACCCTGCGCAAGCCGCTCCCGGCGGCACCGGGCACCGTCCACGTGAGGTGCGACGTCCACCCCTGGATGCGCGCCGTGGTGCGCACCTTTGATCATCCCTTCTTCACCACCACGGATGGCCAGGGCCGGTTCCGGCTCGAAGTCCCGGCGGGGACCCACACGGTGGTGCTGTGGCACTCGCGCCTGCCCGAGGCCTCCAAGCCGGTGACGGTGAAGGCCGGAGAGACCGTTCGCCTGGAGCAGGATTGGGGGGTGGGAGACCTACGCTCGGAGGGGGAGGGTCAGAAGTGACGCCCCACTGTCCGATCCGGGCACAGTATTCCCTGACTACATGCCAAAGCCTGGGCACTTGAGGAGGGGGCTTTCCCCCAAGCCAGCGGAATGTCGAGAATCGAAACCCGGATTCTGCCTTGGCGGCAAAATTGCTATTTAGTGGCGTGAATCGAGCTGGGAGAGGTGGCCCATATGCAAGCCAAGAAGCGAGCACAGAATGGAGCTGAGGTCCGCACCGAGGACGCCAAGGCGCCCCGACCGGTGGGGATGCAGGCCATGGGACCCACGCTCTATGAGCAGATCCGCCGTGTCCTGGTGGAGATGAAGCTGGTGTCCGAGAACTGAACAGGACGCCGGGTCGTCGCGGGAGCCCTCTTCAAGGGCCCCGCGCGCAGTAGGAAGCACCGGGCTCCACCTTTCGGGGAGCCCTTTCCGAGTGAGAACGCGCTGGGGTGGTGGAGACCCACCCCCCGCTCAGATCTCCTCTTCGTCCTCGCTGGCCTCGCTAGGCTCGTCGTCGAAGGAGTCGAGATCCTCCTCCTCCTCGGAAGCCTCTGGCTCCTCGGGCTCCGGCTCGATGACCTTCGGAGCGGCGGCCAGTCGGCTGCGGCGTCCTTCGCTCGCAGGCTTGAGGGCCGGGCTCTCGCGCTGGTCCGCCCCACACTTGGGGCAGAGCGGATCCGGCTTCTTCATGTCATAGAACTTATTTCCGCACTTGAAGCAGACGTACTTTGTCCCGAGGTCCTTCGCCGGCATCTCGCCACCTTCTGCAAACGAGGAAAGCTGAAACCCAAGGCGCGGGTGCATAGTTGGCCCTCGCGAAGGAGTCAACGGGACGTTTTGCACCAGAAGACTCTGGAGTAGCATCCCCCACCCGTTTACAAAGAGCGCACCGGTCGCCCCCCTTGAACTTCTCCTGTGACAAGTGTCAGAGGCGGTACTCCATCGCGGACGAAAAGGTCCGCGGGAAGACCGTCAAGATCCGTTGTAAGAACTGCCAGAACGTCATCTCGGTCCAGGGTCCGCCCGCCGAGATGGAGGAGAGCACCCGCGTGGTGTCTCTCGCCGACGTGGAGCGCATCCGAGAGCAGGAGCGCGCGCTGTCCGCCGCGTCGAGCGCCCCGGCTGCCGCCACTGGCGGCAACCCGTGGGAGGAAGAGCCCACCCGGGCCGCTCCGCCTCGGCCGGCGGCGGCTCCCTGGTTCGTGATGGTGAAGAGCAAGCAGGAGGGCCCGCTGGACGAGGCCGGCCTGCGAGCGCTGGCGGACAGTGGCGCCATCAACCCGCGCAGCTTCTTCTGGCAGCAGGGCATGGCGGACTGGAAGCGGGGCGCGGACCTCGCGGAGCTGGCCGGTGTGTTCGCCGCGCCCGCGGCCCCCGAGCCTGCTCCCGCGCCGCCAGTGGCCCCCGAGCCGGCCACCGTGGCCGCACGGGGTCAGCGGGGAGCCGCGGCCCGGGCTCAGCCGGTGCAGGAGGAAGAGGATCGCTCCTGGGACAACGTGCCCACCACGGTGGGACGGGCCCCGGCGGCGGCGGCGAAGGAGCCGTGGGATCTGGATCCTCCGGCGGCCGAGCAGCCTCAGGGACGGCAGGCGCAGCGCCAGCAGCAGCCGACGTGGGACTTCGACGCGCCCGCGGAGCCGGCGCAGCAGGCCCAGCCGGAGCAGCAGGCGTGGGACGAGCCTCAGCAGGATCAGCCCGCCGAGGAGGAGCAGCAGGATCAGCCCGCCTGGGACGAACCTGAGCAGCCTCAGCAGCAGCACGCCGAGGAGCCGCAGGAGAACTCTCCCTGGGACGAGCCCACGGAGCGGCCCGCGGCCCGCGCGAGCGGCGGCAATGGCTCTGCCAAGGCGGCGGTGGCGGATGATCTGTTCTCGGATCTGGATCTGCCCGACAAGAGCGAGCAGATGGACGACGGTGAGCCGCCGACGAGCGTCACCGGCGAGCCGGATCCGCTGGACTCGGTGCGAGGCAAGCCGGGCAAGGACGACAAGAAGCCCGTTCAGGACACGCGCTACTTCATGGCGAAGTCGGGCGTGACGAAGCGCAACCCGGTGTGGAAGGTGGCGCTCTTCATCCTGATGCCCATCGTCCTGCTGGTGGGCGGGGCGTTCGCGCTGGATCGGCTGAACCTGGTTCCGAAGGTGACGGTGGTGAACGCCCAGGGCAAGCCGGAGCAGAAGTCGCTCCTCTTCTCGGGCGAGGGCGTGAGCGAGCTGAGGGACAGGCTGCTGGGGAAGACGAAGGCCCCTCCGCCCGCGCCGGTACCGGCCCCAGGTCCGGCTTCCAACGACAAGAAGCCGCAGGGTGGCACTCCGCCGAAGACGGAGCCGGGCTCGGTGGACGAGACGAAGGCGGGACCGGACACGGGCAAGTCCGCCGAGGAGCTCAAGGCGCTCTACGGGGATGCGGCCAAGGCCGAAGTGGCTCCAGAGGTGCGTCAGGACGCGGAGGTTGCGGCCAAGGACGCGGAGAGCAAGGGTGGGTTGCCTGCCGAGGACGTGGCGAAGGTGGTGGAGAAGTCCCACGCCGCCTTCCAGGGCTGCGTGGAGACGGAGCTGCGCAAGAACCCGAAGTTCAAGGGCGGGAAGGTGATGTTGGTGGCCACGGTGGGGACTTCGGGCGTGGTGAAGGGCGCGAAGCTGGACCGCAAGGAGCTGGATGGGTCCCCGGTGGGCACCTGCATCAAGAACAGCGCCAAGCGGATGGTCTTCCCCACCTTCAAGCTGGAGGACGGCTCGGGCGAGATGGATGTGGAGATCCCCCTGGTCCTCTCCTCTGGGTCGATGTAACAGGCCGCGCATGTACCTGGGACGCGTCCTCGGCACGGTGGTTTGCGAGCGGAAGTACGAGGGGCTCGAGGGCAAGCGGCTGCTCGTGGTCCAGCCTCTGGACCACAAGCGCGAGCCCATGGGCAGCCCGGAGGTGGCCGTGGACACGGTGTCCGCGGGCCGCGGCGAGCTGGTGTACCTGGTGGGCAGCCGCGAGGCGGCGCTGGCGTTGGAGCCCTCCTTCGTGCCGGTGGACGCCGCCATTGTCGGCATCGTGGACGCGGTGGACGTATGAACCTGTGCAAGGTGCTCGGCAGCGTCACCTCCACGCTCAAGCATCCGGCCTTCGAGGGACGGAAGCTGCTGGTGGTGCAGCCGCTGGATGAGAAGCAGCAGCCCCTGGGCAAGAGCTTCATCGCGGTGGACCACTCGTCCTCGGCGGGGCCGGGGGATGTGGTGCTGGTGATGCGCGAGGGCGGGGGCGTGCGGCAGATCCTCGGGGACAAGACGCTGCCCATCCGCTCGCTGATCGTTGGAGTGGTGGACGAGGTGGACGCGTGAGCGAAGGCTTCGTGCCGCTGCCGAAGCTGCGGGCCGAGCTGGTGGAGACATCCCGCCGCCTGCATGCGAACGGCTGGGTGGCCAACCACGACGGCAACGTCTCGGTGCGGCTCAAGGGCGAGCGGTTCCTGATCACCTGCACGGCGGTGTCGAAGCGGGACATCGACGACGCGTCGCTGCTGGTGGTGGATGCTCAGGGCAAGGTGCTGGAGGGGCGGCGCAAGCCCTTCAGCGAGCTGGAGCTGCACCTGGCCGCGTACCGGGCGCGCCCGGAGGCGATGGTGGTGCTGCACGCGCACCCGCCGGTGGCGACGGCCTTCGGGCTGGTGGGGCAGGAGCTGTCACCCATCGCGCTGCCGGAGATGATGGTGTCGCTGGGGGATCGCGTGCCCACGTTGCCGCGTGCGATGCCTCGGGATCCCGAAGGCGTCAAACGCGTGGAGGCCGCGGCGGCCGACTACGATGCCCTGCTGCTGGCGGGCAATGGCGCCCTGACGTTGGGAGAGGATCTGACGCAGGCGCTGCTGAGGATGGAGCTCGTCGAGCACTACGCGAAGATCCTCATGGCCGCGCGCTCGCTGGGAACGGTGCAGCCGTTGGCTCCGGCGGACGTGCAGAAGCTGCTCGAGGCGCGCAAGAAGGCGGGCCTCGGGCCGCGTCGCTGAAGCCAACCCGAGGGCTACAGGTCGAAGTTCCCGGGAGGCGCCTGTTTCTTCTTCGTCTGGCGTCGTGCCTTGCGCACTTGCGCTCGCAGCTCTTCGGTCGCCTCGGTGTCCACCTGGCCTGTGTCCAGGTCGATGACGTCCCCCTCGCGCACATCCGCGGGCAGTTCGGCGCGAGGCCGGGTCACCTGTCGGCCGTCCACGATCAGTACGGCCAGCTCTTCCTCGAAGCGATCCACCGTGGCCTTCGGCATGGGATGTTCCCTCAGGGGCGGCAGTCGCCGGCGGGCTTGCGCTGCTTCATGGCCTCTTCACGTGAGTTGTACGTGACGAGGTTCTCCGGGTTGATCCGCTTGACGCTCGGGCAGCTCGCCTTGTGGAAGATCGGCTTGTGGCGGCTGGCGTAGTACTTGTCGCCCGTCTCTTTCGCCTTCTTGCTCGTGCGGCTGCTTCGCTCTTCGCCCTTGGAGTTGACCTCCACCACCTTGTCGAAGCGCGAGAGATCCACTTGCGTTGCCTTCGCGCTCACCCCCTTCGCAGGGACCGCCTTCGCGGACTCTTCCGCCGGGGCCTTGGTGAGCGGCACGAGCGGGACAATGGGGTCCAGCTTCTTGTCATCGGGCGAGAAGACATACTGGGTGCTGGGGGACTCGCCGGCACTGATCTTCTGCGGCGTGAGTACGAACTTCTCCCCGTCGCTCACCGCATGCACTTCGCCATTCTCGTCGGTCCGGAAGACGTGCGCGCTCACCGCCTTCAGCCGCTCGATCGTGGCCGGGGCCGGCACTCCCAGCGCCTTGGCCGCTTCGGCGTTGACGCTGATGATGGCGGCCTGTGGCCCCACTTGCTGCAGGAACTCCTCGGTCGTCGCGACGTCCGCTCCATGGGCTCCCACCTTGAGCACCGTGGAACTCAGCTCCACTCCGGCCTTCATCAGCGCGGCCTCCGTCTCTGCTCGGGCGTCACCCGCGAAGAGCACGGACGTCTTTCCATAGGTGAGCCGCAAGACGATGGAGTTGGCTTCGTGCTGCGCGCTCTTGGCGTCTCCGGCGGATGACACAGTGAGCAGGGGCTCGGTGGGCGCGCGAGGCCACAGCACCGTGAGCTCCACGTCTTTCCCCAGCGGAATGCGCGTCAGCTCCTGAGGCTTCGCCGGGTTTGGCGCGGGAGAGAAGATCGCCACCTGCCGCGAGCCCATGGTGGTGAGGAGCCCGTCATACTCAGAAGGGTTCTCGGGCAACTGCGGCTCGATCAACTGGACGGGATCCGTGATCTTCTGCACCACATCCAACGCTCCATAATGGTCCGGGGCAGGGTGGGTGAGGACCACCGTATCCAACCGCGCGGCGAGCAACTCCGGCAGCCGGTTGATGAGGTGTTTGACCGCCGAGGCCGGGCCTGCGTCCACGAGGACGGTCCGCCCCTCGGGAGAGACGATGAGCGCGGAGTCCCCCTGGCCCACGTCGAGGAAGTAGACGTGGAGCTTCCCGTCTGGCGCACTGCCCAGGAAGTGCTTCTCCGGGTTGGCACGGGCAGGTGACGGCGGAGCAGCGGGAGGGGGTTGCTGCTTGCACGCGGCGACGAGCAGCAGCCCCAACAATGGCAGCAGGCGCGCGGTCATGGATTGCAATCCTCAGCGGGACGGCGCTCACGGGCCGCGTCGGCACGGCGGGTGTAGACCTTGCGCTCCTTCGTCTTCGCTCGCTTGAGGGTGGCGCAGTCCTCGCGATGGAAGACCTCGCTGCCCTTGAGGCTGATGAAGCGCATCGTGTTCGAGGGCGCGGGTGCCTCCGTACGCTCGGAGGGCGCAGGGGCCGGCACCTTCCCCGAGGCGGGCACGGGCTCCCGCCCGGTCCGAGCCGCGCCTGCGGGAGCACTCGCGGGGACGGTCTGGCCACTGGCGCTCGGGGAAGAGGCGCTCGCGGCGATGGGCCGTACCTCTCCCGGAACGACCACGCGCGAGGTGCGCCCCTTGGCGGCCTGCAGGGTCACCGTGTTGCCGTCGCTGATCGCCTGGACATCGCCGTCCTGGTCGGTGCGGAACACCTGAGCCCCTACCGCCGCGAGCCTCGACAGTGCCTCCTGGGTGGGGTGGCCATACTCGTTGCGAGCGGCACAGGAGATGACCGCGGCCTTGGGCTTCACGGCCGCCAGGAAGGCCTCCGTGGAGGAGTACTTCCCTCCATGGTGCGCCACCTTCAGCACGGTGGAGGTGTAGTCCGTGTTCTTGCGCAGCAGGGCCTCCTCGGTATCCGCCTCCGAGTCCCCCGAGAAGAAGAACGCCGTCTTCCCATAGGTGAGCCGGGTGACGATCGAATTCGAGTTCGCATCCGAGCGGGTGTTCTTCAGGAACGGCTCGCGCGGGTAGCGCGGCCAATAGACGGTGAGCGTGGCGCCCTCGCCCAGTCCAATGGTGAGGAAGCTGTCGGGCGCCTGGGGGTTCGGTTCGGGCGTCATCACCTGGCCTACCTCCTTGCCCACGTACTCGAGCAGATCCCGGTACGCCGCGCTTGCGTGGTCGAAGCCCGGATCCATGTAGCGCCGGGCCCCCACCGCCTGGATGGCGTCCTTCATGCTCCCCAGGTGGTCCAGGTGCGGGTGCGTCAAAATCACCAGGTCGAGCGGCCCGTGGACGAGTTCCCGCAGCCGGCTGACCAGGTGCTCTCCCGCCTCGGGAGGCCCACCGTCGATGAGCACCGTCTTGCCCGTGGGCGAGACGATGAGCGCCGCGTCTCCCTGGCCCACGTCGAAGAAGTACACCGTGAGGGGCTTGGGAGCGGGGGAGGGCTGCGCCAAGCCTGGCAAGGCCGCGAGGAGGAGGACGAGGAGGCTGAGCAACCGAGAGGGGAACGTCACGGGGTGACTCTAACCCCTCCCACCCCCTGTACGGCACCCGGCAAGCGCCCAGGCGGACCTCGTCCGAATGCTTCCCGAGGGACCCCTATCTGGGCTACATCCGGCTCCATGGCCGAGGCTGATGACGTGAACCAGGTCGTCGACGAGATCGCCGACCGTGTGCGCCGCAGGATGCAAGCCCTCCGAGCAGGCAAGGAGCAACCCTGCACCACCTCCCCCGGGCCTTCGGCTCGGGACTCGGGAGCCTCGCCGCGCGGCGCCGGGGATGGGTCGAGCCACACCGCGAGTTCTGGGGAGTGTGCGCCCTCCTGCGACGTGTGTCCCAACGTGGACAGCTGCGGCACCGTGAACGCGGTGAAGTCGGGCGCGGCGCGCATCTCGCCCGAGTCCATCCGGACCAGCGCGGACATTGCCCCTTATATCGATCACACCCTGCTCAAGCCCGAGGCCAGCCGCGAGGAGGTCATCAAGCTGTCCGAGGAGGCGCGCAAGCACGGCTTCGCCACGGTGTGCGTGAACTCGGTGAACGTGGCGCTGGCGGCGCGCATCCTGGCCGGCTCGAAGACGGTGCCCATCGCCGTGGTGGGCTTCCCGCTCGGGGCGGCGCTGCCCAGCGCCAAGGCCTTCGAGGCGCGCGAGGCCATCCGCTGTGGCGCGAAGGAGATCGACATGGTGATCAACATCGGCGCGCTGAAGGCGAAGGACTACGCGCTGGTGCTCAAGGACATCGCCATGGTGGTGGACGCCAGCCGCCCGCACCCTGTGAAGGTCATCCTGGAGACGAGCCAGCTCTCCCTCGAGGAGAAGATCAGCGCCTGCGCGCTCTCGAAGGCCGCGGGCGCTGCTTTCGTGAAGACGTCCACCGGCTTCAGCTCCGGGGGCGCCACCGCCGAGGACGTGGCGCTGATGCGCAAGGTGGTGGGGGATGACGTGGGCGTGAAGGCCTCGGGCGGCGTGCGCTCGTCCGAGGACGCGATGAAGATGATCCAGGCCGGAGCCAACCGCATTGGCGCCTCCGCGTCCGTGGCTATCATCACCGGCCAGAAGTCCACCGCGAAGTACTAGTGAGGCCCGGGGGAGTGCCGTGACGGACGCTCAGCGAGAGGAACTCCGCAAGCTGCTGCTCGGGTTGCACGCCGAGCTGACCGGCAAGACGCCGCTGAAGATCGAGCCCAACCGGACGGACGACTCGAAGGTGGGCGGCGACGAGGACGAGCAGCCGCTCAACGAGATGATGCAGGCCATCGCCTCCAGCCGGAACCGGAACATGGATGGCGTGCTGGCGCGCGTGGTGAAGGCGCTGGGCAAGCTGCGCAACGACCCGGACAGCTTTGGCGAGTGCGAGGACTGTGGCGACGAGCTGCCGTATGGGCGGCTCAAGGCCATGCCGTACGTGGAGTTCTGCGTGGAGTGCCAGGGCAAGAAGGACAAGCCCAAGGGCGGGCCCACGCGCAAGAAGCTCACCGACTACACCTGAACCCGTCACGCGGGGCCCGGTACGTCCGGGCGAGGAGGGGGACATGGACATCAGCAAGCTGAGGGCGCAGGCGGAAGCGTGGCGCAAGGCGGATCCGGATCCCACCACGGCCGAGGAACTGACGCGGCTGCTGACGGTGGAGGACACGGCGGAGCTGGCGGACCGCTTCGCGGGCAACCTGGAGTTCGGCACGGCGGGACTTCGCGGAGTGCTGGGCGCGGGGCCCAACCGGATGAACCGGGCGGTGGTGCGCCGCACCACGGCGGGGCTGGCGCGCTACCTCAAGGCCCAGGTGCCAGACATCGCCTCGCGCGGCGTGGTGGTGGGGCGGGACGGCCGGAGAATGAGCGCCGAGTTCGCCGAGGACACCGCCAGCGTGCTCGCCGCAGAGGGCATTCCGGCGCTCGTGTTCCCCTCGCTGGCTCCCACGCCGCTGACGGCGTTCGCCGCGCTGCACTTGAACGCGGGTGCCGCGGTGATGGTGACCGCGAGCCACAACCCGCCCGAGTACAACGGGTACAAGGTCTATTGGGGCAATGGCGCGCAGATCATCCCTCCGCATGACAAGGGGATCGCCGCCGCCATCGACGCGGTGGAGCCCGCCAACGAAGTGCGGCTGCTCTCTCCAGCGGAGGCTCGAGCCAAGGGCCTGTGGCGGGATCTTCAGAGCGAGGTGGGTGAGGCCTATCTGAAGGCCATTCTCGGGCTGCGGTTGTACGGGCGTGGCTCGGAAACGCTCTCCATCGTCTACACGGCCATGCACGGCGTGGGCGGCGTGTGGATGGACCGGGCCATCCGGGCCGCGGGCTTCTCGCGCTTCCACACCGTGGCCGAGCAGCAGCAGCCGGATGGCACTTTCCCCACGGTGCGCTTCCCCAACCCTGAGGAGCCCGGCGCGATGGACCTCTCCATCGCCGCCGCCGAGCGCGAGAAGGCCGATCTGGTGATCGCGAACGATCCGGATGCGGATCGGCTCGCGGTCATGGTGCGGGATGGGGAAGGGAAGCTGCGCATGCTCACCGGCAACGAGGTGGGTGTGCTGCTGGGCCATTACGTGCTGACCCAGGGGACGAAGCGAGCCCGGCCCTATGTGGCCGCGACCATCGTCTCCTCGGTGCAGCTCGGACAGATCGCCCGCGAGCTGAACGCCGCCTATGACGAGGTGCTGACGGGCTTCAAGTGGATCGCCAACCGAGCGCTGGATCGCGAGCGCAGCGAAGGCGTCCAGTTCGTCTTCGGGTACGAGGAAGCGCTCGGCTACACCGTGGGCACGGTGGTGCGGGATAAGGACGGCATCAGCGCGGGGTTGGTGTTCGCGGACCTCGCGGCGTGGTGCCAGTCTCGCGGGACGACGGTGCTCGGCTACTTGGAGGAGATCCAGCGCAAGCACGGCCTCTTCGTCGGAGCCCAGCGCAACTTCACGTTCAAGGGCTCCGAGGGCGCACAGACCATCTCGCGCATCATGGAGGGCTTCCGCGCCTCGCCGCCTGAGCGCGTGGGGACCTCCGCCGTCCAGAGCTCCAAGGACTACAAGAAGCGCGAGGCGCGCACGGGTGGCAAGGTGGAGCCGCTCACGCTGCCCTCCTCGAACGTCATCGCCTACGAGCTGGAGGGCGGTGGTCGCGTCACCCTCAGACCCTCCGGCACCGAGCCCAAGATCAAGTACTACTTCGAGTTGAAGGAGACGCTCGGGACCGGCGAGTCCGTGGCCCAGGCGCGTGCTCGGGCGGAGGGGCGCCTCCAGGCGCTCATGGATGCATTCGTGGCGCTGGCCCGCGAGCGTGGCCAGCCTGCCTGAGTCCCTTCGTGCGTTCTTCCCACTCCCACGGGCCGCGGCTTGCGCGGCCTCTTCCCGAGGTTGCCGCGTGAAGGGTCTCGTTCCCGGGTTCTTCCTCTGCTGCGTTCTCGCCTCCACGGCCGCGCTTGCACAGGACGACGAGGTCTTCTATCGCGGGCAGGGCTGGTCCCTGCTCGCCGGAGACACCGTGGGCGCGGGCCAGAACGTGCTCTCCGCCCAGGTCGGCTGGCCCGGCATCTCGCTGGGAGTGCTCCACGGCACCACGCCCAAGCTCGATCTCGGCGGCTTGTTCTCCTTCAACTACAGCCAGGAGGGCATCGCCGACATCGTCGAGCCCGGCTTCAAGTTCCAGGCCTGGGCGCGGCTGATGCTCGTGCGCACGCCGGAGGTGTCCCTGGCGCTCGTCTTCCAGCCCGGGCCTCTCTTCTACTTCCACGATGGAGACACCGACGTGGGCCTGGCCCTACCCGTGGAGTTCGTCGCCGGCATCCCCGTGGGCAGCGCCATCATGCTCAACCTGGCGCTGGACGTGCCCTTCCACGTCTACTTCGGCACGGGGGGCGGCGCTGTCATCCCTCTCCTGGCCGGAGGGGGACTGGAGTACTTCATCGACCGCAGCCTGCAGGTGAACTTCAACGTCCGGGTGGGGCCCTCCATCATCCCGGACGCGGGCAACCGAGGCCTCAGCGATGCGTACTTCACGCTCGAGGCATTGGTGGGTGTGGCCTGGCGGCTCTGAGCCTCCAAGTATTGCTGGCAAACCATCCGGGGGATGCTGGACACGGCTTCAACGTGTCCGACGGTTTGCCGTGCTCGACTGCTGCGTCACTACCAGGAGCGGACCTGCTCCGCGGGGAGCTCCACCGTGAAGATGTTGCCTCCGGTGGGGCGGTTCTTCACCGTCAGCTTCGTGCCCAGCGTCTCCGCGCGCTCGATGGTCGCCTGCAGCGCGTCCTCGACGATGACGCTGGCGCCCGTGTCCTGCACCCGCAGGCGCGGACCGAAATCACCGAACGGATCCGCAGGCTCCACGATGACCCGGAGCACGTGCGCGCGGTTGGCCAGCGCCTTCATGGCCTCGGCCGCCGTGGCCACCATGTGCTCGATGATCTGCGAGAACTGGCGCCGCGGCAGCTCCACCTGCACCGACTCGTTCGGCAGGTGGTAGTGGATGTCCACGTTGTCCAGCCGGCCCTCGGTGAGCATCTGCGCCACCACGTCCTGCGCCAGCTCGCTCAGGTCCAGCGGCAGCGTCTCGCGCAGGTACGCGTCCAGCGAGACGACATTGTCGAAGGTGGCGGAGGCCTGGGGCTGCGCCGTGCCGGTCTGTGGCTCCACCGACAGGGTCTTGCGAGCGGTTACCGTCGTTGCCGGAGTCGCCATCATCTCGCCACCTCACCGAGTGCCGTCTTTGGGACGAACGGGCAGGAGAAGTTCCAAACCGTATTATCCCACCTGCTAGATGCGTGCCGAATTTTTATTCCGAAGTTTTCTTCTCGTATCTCTGGAATTTGCGCGGTTCACCCAGAGATTTCGGTGGCTTATAAGACCACATCTCCTTCCAGCTTTCAAGAAACGAAAGACCCGTCAGAGTAGAAGGGTGGGTCAGTCCTGAATCCTGGTCATTCCTGACCCGGGTGATTTACACCCCTCTCCGGTAGGTGGGGTCTCAGCGAGATTCCTGCTCGTAGGGGGTGCCGAGCGCGGCGGGGGCGCTGCTGCGCTGGCCCTGCACGGTGAGGAGGATCAGCGTGAGGACGTAGGGGAGCGCCAGCAGGAAGCCCTGGGGGATGACTTCGAGGATCTCCGGAGCGCTGGAGGCCAGGCCGATGCGCAGTGCGTTACCGAAGGCGAAGAAGGAGGCGGCTCCGAAAGCGCCCAGAGGCGTCCAGCGGCCGAACACCATGGCGGCCAGGGCCATGAAGCCGAGGCCCGCGGGGGTGTGTTGCTCGAAGCGGTCCAGCACGGCGGTGGAGAGCACGGCGCCGCCCAGGCCGGCCAGCAGGCCGCCTCCGAGCACCGCGAGCCAGCGCAGCCCCGGCACACTGAGGCCCAGGGTGGCCACGGCGTGGGGTTTCTCGCCCACGGCGCGCAGCCGCAGGCCCAGCGGCGTGTGGTTGAGCATCGCGTGGAAGGCGAAGGGCAGCACCAGCGCCAGGTACGTCATGCCCGAGTGGTCGGAGATGGCGCGCAGCAGGGGCAGATCGTGGATGACGGGCAGCGTCCATCGGGGCAACTGGGCGATGGGAGGCGTGCCGTTGGGGCTGTAGAGGGCCTCCAGGAGGAAGGTGCCTCCGGCCAGCGCCACCAGGTTGATGGCCATGCCGGAGACGACCTGATCCGAGCGCCAGCGGATGCTGAGGTAGCCGTGGATCGAGGCCATTGCCGCGCCCGCCACCATTCCCACCACCACCGCCAGGGGCGTGGGCATGGCCAGTGCCGCCACGGCCGCCACGAAGGCTCCGGCGCGCATCTGGCCCTCCACTCCGACGTTCACCACGCCCGCGCGCTCGGAGAGCACGCCGCCCAGTGCGGCGAAGATGAGCGCGGGGGCCGCGTCCAGGGTGGAGAAGAGGAGCGCCTCGAGGATCTCAAGCACGGGGGACCTCGGTGGAGGCAGGGGCCGCGCGGCGTCGGCGCAGCAGCGCGAGCCACACCAGCCGGCCCGCGACGAAGAGGAGCGCCAGACCCTGGATGAGCTCCGGGAAGCTCTTGTGCACGCCCAGCAGCTGCATGCGCGTTCCGCCGGCGCGCAGGGCGCCGAAGAAGAGGGCGGTGAACGTCACCCCGATCGGGTTGTTGTTGCCGATGAGCGCGATGGCGATGCCGTCGAAGCCGTAGGGGGCTCCGAGAGCGCCGGGGTAGCGGAACTCGGTGCCCAGCACGAGCACCGCGCCGGCCAGCCCCGCGAGCGCTCCGGCCATCGCCATGGCCTCGGCCGCGCGCAGCTTCACGGGGATGCCCGCGGCCCGCGCCGCATCCGCGCCCAGGCCCGCCGCACGGGTCTCGAAGCCACGCCGCGTCCGCGTCAGCCACGCCCAGACGAGCACCGCCACGATCAGCGCCACCACGAAGCCCAGGTTGAGCCGGGAGATGTCGCCCAGGAACCGGGGCAGGCGCGCGGTGTCATGGATCTCCGCGGTGCCGGAGATGGACTGGCCGCTGGTGGCCACCGCGCGCAGCGGGCCCACCACGAGCCAGTTGTCCACCAGGCTCACCGCCACCCAGTTGAGCATGATGGTGGAGATGACCTCGTGGACGCCGCGCCACAGCTTCAGGGCCGCGGCGATGAGCGCCCACGCCGCCCCCGTGGCCGCGGCGGCTATCAGGGCGAGGGGAATGTGCAGGGGACCGGGCGCGGACATCTGCGCGCCCACCACCGCTGCCGCCAGCGCGCCCACCACCATCTGGCCCTGGGCGCCGATGTTGAACAGGCCCGCCTTGAAGGCTACCGACACCGACAGGCCGGTGAGGATCAGCAGGGCCGCCTTGCCCGCGGCCTCTCCGAGAGGCCGGGCCAGCAGGGCTCCGTCGCCCACGTCCAGGTACCGAGGCCATTGGCCCAGGCCGCCATAGAGCATCTGGAGGTAGGCCTCGCCGGCGATCTTCGCGTCTCGCGTGAGCGCGATGGCGATCCAGCACACCACCAGCGCGAGCAGCACGGAGAGGATCGACGGTACCGCCGCGCGCCACTTCTCACCCATCAGTCGGTCCTCTTCCCAGCATGCGACAGCCGATATCGCGTTCGTCGAATTCGGGCCGGGTGAAGGTGCCTGTCACGCGCCCCTCGAAGAGCACATAGACGCGGTCCGCCAGCGTCAGCACTTCCTCCAGATCCAGCGAGACGAGCAGCACGCCCACGCCTCGGGCCCGCTCCTCGCGCAGCCGGGAGTGCACCTGCGCCACCGCGCTGATGTCCAGCCCGCGCGTGGGCTGCACCACCACCACCAGCTTCGGATCCGAGTCCAGCTCGCGCGCCACCACCACCTTCTGCTGGTTGCCACCTGAGAGCGCTTGGACGGGGAGCACCGGATTCGGAGGCCTCACGTCATAGGCCCCCATCAGCTTCTGCGTTCGCTCGTGCCGTCCCTTGAAGTCCAGCCACGGGCCGCGAGCGAAGGGAGGCTGGCCCTGCCGACCAAGCGCCACGTTCTCCTCCACGCTCATGCCCTTCACCACCGCTCGCCGCAGCCGGTCCTCGGGCACATGGCTCACGCCGCGCCGCCGGGCCTCGTCCGGAGTCAGCCCCTTCAGCGGCTTGCCCAGCAGCGTTCCCTGGCCACCCTCCAGCTTGCGCAGGCCGGTGAGCACCTCGGCCAGCTCTCGCTGCCCGTTGCCATCCACGCCCGCGATCCCGACGATCTCGCCTGCGTGCACGGTGAGGGTGACGTCGTTCAGCGCTGGGAGTCCGCTGTCAGCGAGGGCCTTCAGGCCCGTGGCCTCCAGCACCGTGGCTCCCGTGGGCGGATGGTAGGGCTCCACCACCTGCGGGCCCGTGCGCGCCTCACCCACCATGAGGTTGGCCAGAATGTCCGCCGTGGTGTCCGCGGCCTTCACCTCCGCGACGAGTTTGCCCCGGCGCATGACGGCGATGCGCTCGGCCACGCTGAGCACCTCGCGCAGCTTGTGGCTGATGAAGACGACGGTGTGCCCCTGCTCCTTCAGCCCGCGCGCCACGCGGAACAAGTCTTCGGCCTCTTGGGGCGTGAGCACGGCGGTGGGCTCGTCGAGGATGAGCACCTTCGCGCCGCGGTGGAGCGCCTTGACGATCTCCACCTTCTGCTGCGAGCCCACGGTGAGCGTGTCCACCCGGGCCTTCGGATCCAACTGGAAGCCGAAGCGCTGGCAGGTGGCCGCCACCTCGGCGTTGGCCCGCTCCAGATCCATCCGGCCCCAGCGCGTGGGCTCGCGGCCGAGTACCACGTTCTCGGCCACGGTAAGGGTGGGCACCAGCATGAAGTGCTGGTGCACCATGCCAATCCCCCGGGCAATCGCATCCCGGGGGCTCTTGAAGCGCAGCGGCTGGCCATCCAGCAGGATGTCACCCGAGTCCGGGTGATAGAGCCCGTACAGGACGTTCATCAGGCTGGACTTGCCCGCGCCGTTCTCGCCCACCAGCGCGAGCAATTCGCCCGCGCGGATGTCGAGCGACACGTCGTCCAACGCCGCGACGCCGCCGAAGCGCTTCTGGATGTGCTGGAGGGAGATCAGGGCGTGGCCTGGAACGCGGAGAGCTCCTCGAGGGTCGCCGGGACCTTCAGCTCGCCAGAGCTGATGCGCTGGCGCAGGGCCTCCACCTTCTGGAGCGCCTCGGCCTTGCCCGGGAAGTCCACGCGGATCTCGGCGTAGCCCACGCCGCCATCCTTGAGGCCCAGCACCTGATCACCCGCGGAGAACTTGCCCTCGGCCAGGTCGCGACAGGCGTTGTAGATGGCCAGGTCCACGTGCTTCAGCATGGAGGTGAGCACCACCTCCGGGGCCACGTGAGACTGATCCGAGTCCACGCCGATGACGTACACCGTCTTGCCGGCCGCCTTGGCCTCCTTCACCGCCTGGATGACGCCCAGGCCGTCCGCGCCCGCTGCCTGGAAGATGATGTCCACGCCCTTCTTCAGCAGGTCCTGCGCCACCTGCTTGCCCGCGGCCACGTTGTCGAAGCTGCCGGTGTAGACAGCGGCCAGCGTCTTCTCGGCCTTGGGGTTCGTCGACCGCACGCCCGCGCGGAAGCCCGCCTCGAAGCGCTTGATGATGGGAACCTCCATGCCACCCACGAAGCCGATCTTCCCCGACTTCGACACCAGACCCGCCAGGGCGCCCACCAGGAAGCTGCCCTCGTTCTCCTTGAAGGTGACCGTGCGCACATTGGGCAGCGTGTAGGGCTTGCCGTCCTTGTCCAGCAGGATGCTGTCCACCAGCAGGAACTTGGAGCCGGTGTTCTTCTGGGCCACCGCCTCCACCGCGCTCTCCAGCAGGAAGCCGTTGCCGATGGTCAGGTCCGAGCCCTGCTCCACGAGCAGCTGCAGGTTGGGCTCATAGTCCTCCGGAGACTTGCTCTGGATCACCAGCGGCTCGATGGGCTGCGCGGTGATGGGGGGCTGCAGGCCCGCCAGATCCTGGGTGATGGCCTCCTTCACCTCCGGGGGGCTGGCGGGAGCATACTTGCCACCGTCGTACCGCTTGGCGGCGGCGAAGGTCTCCAGGCCTCGCAGCGCGGCGTCGTTGAAGGAGTGATCTCCGCGGCCGCCCACGTCCACCACGAGGCCGACCTTGAAGGTCTTCTGCTCCGGGGGCGGAGGAGGCTTGGCCTCGGCCTGGGGCTGCGGCTGGGCCGCGGGGGCGGCCGGGGCAGGAGGTTCTTCCTTCTTGCAGGCGCCGAGCAGCGCCACAAGGGCCAGGGCAGACAGGCGGAGGGTTCGGTTCATGATGCGGTATCTAGCAGATGATGGACCCGATGGAAGGGGTAGGCTATGGCCAGGGATGTGACACCCTACGAGATCATCAAGGCCAAGCGGGAGGGCCGGACGCTGGAGCCCGGCGCCATCCGCGAGTTCATCGCCGCATACACCCGTGGTGACCTGCCGGACTACCAGATGTCCGCCCTGTGCATGGCGGTCTTCTTCCGAGGGCTGGATTCGGAGGAGCTGGGGGCGTGGACGCAGGCGATGCTCGAGTCCGGCGAGGTGTTGGATCTCTCCGAGACGCCCGGGATCAAGGTGGACAAGCACTCGACGGGAGGCGTGGGGGACAAGGTCTCCTTGAGTCTGGCAGCGCTTGCAGCCGCCTGCGGGGTGCCCGTCCCGATGATTTCCGGCCGCGGGCTGGGGCACACCGGCGGTACGTTGGACAAACTGGAGTCCATTCCTGGATTCCGGGTGGACCTGTCGGTGGCGGACTACCGGCGGCTGGTGCGGGATGTGGGGGCGTGCCTCATCGGTCAGACGGCGACGCTGGCTCCCGCGGACAAGAAGCTCTACGCGCTGCGTGATGTGACGGCCACCGTGGACTGCCTGCCGCTCATCGCCAGCTCCATCATGAGCAAGAAGCTGGCGGAGGGCATTGACGCGCTCGTGCTGGATGTGAAGACGGGCAGTGGCGCCTTCATGAAGCGCCTGGAGGACTCGCGCGCCCTGGCTCGGACGATGATCGGCATCGGCGCGGCGATGAAGCGCAAGGTGACGGCGCTGATCACCGACATGGATCAGCCGCTGGGGCGCGCGGTGGGCAATGCGCTCGAGGTCATCGAGGCGGTGGACATGCTTCGCGGCCAGGCCCCCGAGGACTACACGGAGGTGACGCTGGCGCTCACAGCCGAGATGCTCGTGCTGGGCGGCAAGGCGGCCACCGAGAAGGAGGCCCGCGAGCGGCTGAAGCGCTCCGTGGAGGATGGGAGCGCCCTGCGCAAGCTGAAGGAGATCGTCCAGGCACAAGGGGGAAACCCCAAGGCCATCGACGACTACTCCCTGCTCCCCCAGGCCCGCGCTTCCTCGGAGGTGCTGGCCCCACGTGACGGTTTCGTCACAGGCATCGATACGGAGGCAGTGGGGTTGGCGGCTGTGGCGCTCGGTGCGGGGCGGCTGCGCACGGACAGCATCATTGATCCGGCTGTGGGCTTCACGCTGTTGCGCAAGGTGGGCGAGCCTGTGAAGGCCGGCGAGCCCGTGGTGCGCGTGCACTACAACAACGAGGGCCCTCTGCAGGACGTGAAGGATCGGCTGCTCGCGGCCTACCGTTTCGGTCCCCAGGCTCCTCCGCCGCGCCCGCTCATCGTCGAACGCCTTGAGTAGGCGGCAGGCGATAAACCGGTTTCACGGAAAGATTGCGTGTGTGCCGCCCGTGTAGAAGGCGTGTGCATGCATTGTGTCATCAACTCTTGATGACGCAGGGGGTCCTGTGAGAGATCGCCCGCGCCATCCGGGAGGGGTGCCACATGACTCGTAAGCTCTGTTTCCTCGCTACACTCGTCGCCGTCTTCCTGTCGCCGATTCAAGCTCACGCGGGAGTGTGGTTCGAGGTGCTCCACGCGCCCTGCTGGACGGGTGACGAGAAGAACGTGAAGCACCCCACCGAGGGAGACCTCACCTACGGCCGATACCGGGGCGCCATCGACTGCTTCAACGATGACTTCAACGGCCGGGGTTCTCGCACCATCCTGTCGATCAAGGCGTTCCAGGCTTGGGAGTACGGGACGATGTTCCTGTACTACGACATCACCGGCCCGTGGAACGGCGCCAACTCGAAGACGGATGGCCAGGAGGATCGCGCCAACGAGCGTGGTGGCTTCTTCGGCGGCATCACCACGACGGTGTCCCCCAAGAAGATCGGCGAGAAGATCGCCGGCCGCCAGTTCGACTGGGGCATCATCTCGGACCTGGAGATCAAGTACGAGATGGAGCACGTCGCGAAGTTCGGCATGCTCAACTACTACGGTCTGCAGTGGGGCCTGAAGGTGCCGTTCATGGACTTCGTGACGGTGACCACGGTGATTCGCGACGACAGCGTGTTCAAGGGCGTCGACTTCCAGGTGGGCGGTGCGTGGCAGAAGTCGTTCTCGATCGCCTCGCAGGACTTCATCTTCGCGGGCTTCGTGCAGGTCGGCCTCTTCGGTGAGGGCGAGGGCGTGGGCAACTTCGTGGGGCAGAAGGGCAACCAGTTCCTGACCTCCCAGCCGCAGCTGCTGTGGGACTTCGGCAAGCCCATCGGGTTCACCCCGGGCAAGCTGTATGCTGGCTTCGAGTATCAGATCGCGCTCAACCGCTACCTGATCTCGGGCAAGACGGAGAACACGCTCCAGGGAATGATCCGCTGGAACATCTGATGCGGTAACGGCCGTGCCTCCGCTCCCCGCGTGATTTGCCCGCGCGGGGATGGAGTGATGCAGTGCAGGGGGGATGACAGATGGCTGATTCGTTCGAGGCAAGGTGCCTCCGGTGCGGTGCGCCGGATCCTGGGGACAAGGCGCGGTGTGTCTGTGGCGCCAGTCTCCTCATCGATGTGTCTTTGAAAGAGCCCGTGGCGGATGAGCGTCGGCGCTTCGCGCTGGCTCGCGCGCTGGCTCTGCTCGGTCCTCCAGCCCCGACATTCTCTCAGGCTCGCATCTCGCTGGGGCTCCCGGGCGAGCGGCTGGTTCGTGGAGTCTCTCGAGCGTTTGCCCAGAAGCTCGTGGCAGTGCTCTCCGAGCATGGAGTCAGCGCGGTCCTGCAGCCCGCCGAACCGCTCGTGGCGCAGCCCGTGGCCGAGGCTCCCCGGCGCTCGGGGTGGGGTGTCCTGGTGGCGGTGCTGTTGCTCGTGGTTGTTGCGGGAGCCGCGCATCGGCTGTGGAGCTCCCAGTCTCCCGAGACCCGGAAGAGCGTGGCGTTCGGGCTGGGGGCTCCTTCGCTGGCGTCTGAGGAGACTCGTCGGCCTGTGGGGTTGTCCACCCAGGAGATCTCCCAGCGGTCCATGCCGAGCACGGTGAGCCTGCGCTGCGAAAACCACATGGGCTCCGGGTTCTTCGTGGAGGAGGAGCTGGCGCTCACCAACGCTCATGTGGCCTGCCCGGTGGGGAAGAGGATGAGCGTGCTGCTGCCCGACGGGCGCCAGCTCATCGGAGAGACGTTGGCGCGTGACGAGGTGCTGGATCTCGCGACCGTCCGGGTGGTGGGCGCGAAGGCGGTGCCATTGAAAGTCGGAGATGTCACCCGGTTGCAGCCGGGAGATCCGATCGTCTTCATCGGTAGCCCCAAGGGGCTGGACTTCACCGTCCACGAGGGGAAGGTCGGCTATGTCGGCCGGCAGGACCTGGGGATTGGCTACGTGCAGGTCAACGCGACGATCAACCCCGGTAACAGTGGAGGTCCGCTGTTGGATGGTCGCGGCGAGGTGGTGGGCGTCGTCTCGATGAAGATCATGGATGCGGAAGGTCTGGGGCTGGCCCTGCCCATTGCGTATGCGAGCAAGCTCACCTCCGTTCCTTCCTCCCCCGAGGCGGCAGGGCGGTGGGAAGAGCTGCTGGCCCGCGTGTCCCGTGACGAGCAGCGGGAGATCGAGAACTACAAGGAGGACATGGCTCAGCCCAGGCTGGACTCGATCGCGGTGGTTCCCAATGTGGGGCTCGTGGTGATGCTCATCGAGCACTTCGATTCGCCCCCTTCGCGCAAGAGGCATGGGCTGGTGCTGCAAGCGGGGAGCGAGCCGTGCTCGATGCCCGCGGACTTCGAATTCTGGTTTCCCATCCTCGATGCGGTGAAACGCGTGGAGGACTCGCGCCGCATGCGGTGGATCGTCGCGCACGGCCTCACCGAGGGCGTTTATGTGGGGGCGGCGCGGCTTCCGGTCGAGAACTGCACCCTGCGTGGTACGGGGAAGGCCTGGCTGAAGGTGGATGGGGCCGGGGACGGCGAGCTCGACAAGTATGAGGTATCGCTCCAGTCGGTCGCGGAGGCCCGGGCTATCTGGGAGCGCCGCCAGGGCGCCATCAAGGCGTGGGAGCGCGATCTCTGGAAGATGGGCGTGCAGGGAGAGCGCACGAGAGAGGAGGCCGAACAGTGGCGGAACTCCTTCCGCCGGGCGCGCGAGCGGCTCTCTCGAGCCGAGGAATCGCAGCGCCAACTGCGGGAGGATTCGGCTGCCGGGAAGAATGTGCGGCAACAGCTCGCCGACGCTGAGGCGGAGACGAAGCTCGCGAAGGAGCAGCTCGGGGAGCTCGAGCGCTACGCCTCCAGCAAGAACATCCCCCCGGAGTGGCGGCAGTAGCGCCGCGTCACCCGCTCGGGCTTCACCGAGCGCTCAGGGCATCCAGCTCGGCGACCAGGGCGGGCACGTTGCCCCGAGGCACCGTCCGGCAGGGCAGGAAGCCCGAGGCTCGATCCGTGGCAATGATCGGGATGCCTCGGGCCACCGCGCGCGGCAGCTCATGGGGATGGCTCTCGCACCAGGCAGGGGCCAGCACCACATCCACGCCTCGTAGCGTCCGTTGCGTCTCTGCCGTCACCTGCCGCACCCGGGGATGATGCAGGTGCCTCGGATCCGTGCCCTCGGCCGGGCGCACCCACAGGCTCCACTGAGGACGCGCGTCGATGGCTGCCAGCGCCTCCCTCAGGCCGCCTCGCGCGAGCGCGGGGCCGGCGAGCAGCGCCACATGGTGGGCATGTGCTCCGGGCTTGTGCCCAGGAGATCGCCGGGGGATGCCGGAATCCTCCACCAGGAGACCCAACTCGCGGATCTTCTCGGGCGCGTGACCGGCGGACAGCAGCCACTCCCGGCAGAACTCACTGCGCACCCAGAGTTCGTCCGCCAGCACGCGTTCAGCCTCCTGCCGCGCCACGTCTTCCGCGGAGGCGCGGTGGTTGCGCAGGAAGGACTCCTCCGGGTGCCTCGTGGCTGCCTCATCCAGGTCCGCGTGGAGCGCTCTCAAGGAGGGCAGGTCCTCCAACAGCACGCAGCGCGCGCCCCGGCTTCGGGCCATGGCGAAGACTTCGCGTGCGCACAGGGAAGGGGCGAGCACCGTCTCTACGGAGCGAGGCAGCAGCGCCGCGACAGCCTGTGCCACCCGTTTGCGCATCGCGAAGCGGGCCCGGAACGTCGCCGCCGTCGAGGGTGCCGCCAGCCGCATGCCCGCCTCCACCGCGACCCACCCCGGCAATCCCCAGACGCGGAAGCCCTGGGGGACTGGAAGCGTCCGGCGCTGCCAGGCCGAGCGCAGCTTCGCGGGAGCGGGGACCCACCTTCCAATCCGGGCGGGGAGGGTCCACGGTGCCACCACCTCGCCGCGACCCCCGGGGCCCAGCAGGGAAGGCAGCTGGTGGATCCATGGTGCGGGTTCTGGAGCGAGGATCAGGTTCATGACGCCGCGACCTGGGGATGAGGGACTTCTACCCGCGCGTGGCACTCCGTCTCACCGCACGTCAGGCATGTCCGCTTTCGCGCTTCGGGGTCCAGGATTCGCCGACGGTTCTCCCCGATGACGCGTTCCTCCAGCACCGCGCCGGTTCCCACGTCGACGAGCCTCCGGACAATGCGGTTGGTGCGCACCGGCCCTTCGGGCGTCTCCACCACCGAGTCATTCTCGGACCACAGTTGGCTGCGTGTCCGAGGAGCCGCCGCTCCGTGGAGGGTGAGCCGCAACCTGCCTTCCTGCACGCGGGCGCCCAACCGCACTGGCCCTTCGCGCGGTGCCACCACCAGATCCACATAGGGCCAGGCCACCGTGGCGTCCATGCCCCACAGTGTCCCTTCGAGCGGAGGCACGGCCTCCATCGTATGCCCGTGGCGCTCCAGGATGTGCCAGCCCTGGCGCGCGGCGAGCTCGAACAGCGCGTTGGCCACCAGGCAGATGCCGCCGCCAATCGACGGCGTGAGACATCCACCCCGCAGTGACAGCCCGTACCGGTAACCCGCCTGTTCGGTCAGCCGTCCCAGCGTGCGCCAGAACGAGAGCGGCCGCTCTGGTGTCAGCAGCAGCCCATCGAACGCGGGCGCGGCCAGGCGGACGTTGTGCTGCTTGCCGGCCTCCAACAGTGGATCCGCCTCGGGATCCACGCGAGCCAGCTCCACGGTGTGTGAAGCCACCTGCACGCCCAGGCCCCGCACGGGCGCGAGTTGGGGACGAGGCCAGCGCTCGGGAGTGGCTGCCCAGCGCACCAGCCGGTTCGCCTGCAACGCCAACTGTTTGCTTCGCCGCCACAGCAGCGCGGCCGAGGAGAGATCCACCAGGCGGGGCGCTACAGTTCGTGAGGACATGTCCTCCCCGGGTTGCAAGGGCACTGCCAGCCACGGATCACAGCCTATGAAGCCGGCAGCGGTAAGGCCTTCATAGCCCTATATGTCGCACCCCGAACTCCCGGCCATGTGTTCATCACTGAGCTGAACACGTATACTGGTGTTTCAATTGTTCAATGTGAGCAGCATGGAGCGGCAGTCGGAGCCAATGGAGGAAGTGCTCGCGGAGAAGGCGTACGCCGCGGAGCGGGGCCTGGCGCTGCAGCGCGTGCTGATCGTCTTCGCGGGGTGGTGTTGCTACCCGCTGATGGACAAGACGGGGACGGTTCCGTGGCTGGCGTACTTGCTGCTGAGCCTCTCGACGGTCTACGCGATGGGCGTCGCGCTGCTGAAGCCCCGCGCGAGGCGACGGTCGCTGCCGTCCACCACCGCGACGGTCGTCAGCGATGCGGCCTTCGTGATGCTCTGGCTGTACGCCACAGGAGGCATCCACTCTCCCTACATGCCGGTGCTGATGCTGGGAGTGATCGCGGTGGGGATCCGGCTCACGCCTCGAGACACCCTGCTCGCCATCGCCGCGTTCGCGGGTGGGTACGCCGTGCTGCTCTGGGTCATGGGGCAACTGGGGGACAACCTGATCCTGGCGGCGCTGCGCATCTTCTATATCTGCATGTCGGGCCTCATGGGGTGGCTGGTGTCCGGTCTGGTGCTCGAGCAGCTCGTCGCCAAGGTGGAGCTCCAGAAGCGGCTGAAGATGGAGGAGCGCCTGTCGAGCAGCGAGGCGGCGCTCGCCGAGGCGCAGGCCATTGCCCAGACGGGGAGCTGGAACTGGGAGTTCGCCACGGATCAGCACACGTGGTCCGCCGAGCTCTACCGCATCATGGGGCGGACACCCGGCGAGCCGGTCCGGCATGAGGACTTTCTCCAGGGGATGCATGCCGAGGAGCAGCCGCTGCTCCATGCGGCATTGGGGCAGGCCCGTGCGGACCAGGAGGCCTTTCACGGTGAGTACCGCCTGGTGCGGCCGTCGGGGGAGCTGCGCTGGGTGCACCTCAAGGGCAAGGTGGTGAAGGACGGGCTGGGGCAGCCGGTGCGGATGAGCGGCACCTTGCAGGACATCACCGAGCGCAAGGAGATGGAGCGCCGGCTGATGGTGGCCGATCGCATGGCGGCCCTGGGCACGCTGGCGGGGGGGATCGCCCACGAGATCAACAACCCGCTCACGTACATCACCACCAATCTGGCTTTCCTGGAGGAGAATCTGTCCACCTCAGCCGCGAAGCAGAATCCTGCGCTCGAAGAACTCCGGGGGGCTGTGTCTGACGCGCGCGAGGGCGCCAACCGCGTGCGTCACATCGTGCGCGACCTCAAGGCGTTCTCTCGGGTCGATGAGTCCCGGCCCCAGCCCGTGGATGTCCGCAAGGGCCTGGAGTTCTCATTCAACGTCGCCGCGCCGGAGATCCGCGCGCGGGCGCAGTTGGTGCGCGACTTCCAGGAGGTGCCGCTCGTGCTGGGCGACGAGACGCGGCTGGGGCAGGTGTTTCTCAACCTGCTGGTGAATGCGGCGCAGGCGATTCCCGAGGGCAATCCCGAGGCGCATTCCATCACGGTGCGCACGCGGAGAGGGGAGCCGGGCCAGGTCGTGGTGGAGATCAGCGACACGGGGGGCGGGATTCCCCCGGCGAACCTCGAGCGCATCTTCGAGCCGTTCTTCACGACGAAGCCGGCCGGGGTGGGAACGGGCCTGGGGCTGTCGATCTGCCATGGCATCGTGACTTCGCTCGGGGGAAGGATCTCCGTTCAGAGCGCGGTGGGCCGTGGGACGACGTTCACGGTGACGTTGCCCGCGACGGAGGCAGCCCAGGTGGTTGCGCCCCAGGCGGCTCCCGTGGTTGCGAGTCCGCAGCGCGCTCGGGTTCTCATTGTGGACGACGAGCCGATGGTGGCCGCGTCGCTCAGCCGGCCGTTGCGGGCGGAGTACCGGGTCACGACGGCCACGGGCCCAGAGGCTTTGCGCCGGGTATTGGAGGGAGAGGACTTCGACGTGATCGTCTGCGACCTGGCCATGCCGGACATCAGCGGCATGGACCTGCACGCGCGGCTGAAGGAGCAGCGTCACGCCCTGGCCGACCGGATGATCTTCCTCACGGGAGGAGCGTTCACCCAGAAGGCTGAGGAGTTTCTCGCCCAGACGCGCTACTGGCTGGAGAAGCCGGTGGACCTGGCGACGCTGCGCAAGCTCTTGCAAGAGGTGGTGGAGCAGGCCCAGTTGATTCAGTAGGACACGCCGTCCAGCTTCTCCAGCACGGCCTTGATGGCTTCGGGAGTGGTGCCGCTGCGCTTGGCGAGGTCCGGGGCGAAGTACGTCAAGGCGGCTGTTGAAGGAGGTCGCTCCATGTGCCGTAGGAAGAGTTTCGTTCCGAGGTCGCCAGGCCAAGGCAGGGCAGCCAACTCTGCGGCTCTGCGCACGGGATCAAGAATGGTGAAGCATGGCCAAGGAGGAAAACGGAGGGTTCGGGCATCACAGCCGAGGAAGCGGGTCTGATCCATCTGCGCGTCAGTGAAGTCACAATCCGCGACGCTTCCGTGAGTTGGGGTGGAAGGCCACTCGCCGAAGTCATTGCCTGTGAAGCGTCCCTTGAACCGACACCCCGTCAGATGGGCATGATCCCATCTGAAATTCTTCAATAGCCTTGCCACCTCGATGTTGCAGTCGAGCCAGCGTGTCCGGTTCAGAACCAGCGCTTTGGCGGGGACCTTCACGATGAGGGTGCACCGATTCAGGGTCAGCGAGGGACCCAGATAGTAGAGCTCGGTTTGGCTATCGAGAACGAGTTGCTCGTTCGATATCTCGCGATCTCGGAACTGAATCATGATGTCCCTGTATGCCGCTGGATCAGAACGTGATCATCCGGAACAGCTCCTCCGCCATCCTTCGCCCGTGCAAGTGCATGTTCCAGTCCGTCCCTGTGAGAATCTCGTATTTGAGCCCTGTGGCTGGGTCAACTGCATCGACACCCGTCGGGTTCCAACGCAGTTCCGGAAATTCAAGGCGCAGTTGCTTCTCCACCCATTGCCCTCGATACATGCGCTCCATCAGATGCGCCCGGAGATAGTCGCCATGGTTGAAGGCCTCCTGGAGAGCGTCGGACTCTCTTTCGGATAGCTCGGTGCGGTTCCAATTCTCCCTGATGCGCCGCGCTGCTGCTTGAAGAGCATCCCCCGCAGCATCCTTTGCCGGGATGTCTCGGACGGACCTGCTGGCTGGCACGTGCCAGCGCTGGCCGTTGATGAGGAGCTGCCTGTTGCCGGCTCGGTGGCGGATGAGAACCGTGGCCCCGGTGCGCTGCTCCGCAGCCTCCTCCGCGGCCGCAGCCGCGCGGCTTCCGGGCCGACGTACCATCAGGGTGAAGGTCTGTTCCTCGACGGCGGCTACTGCCTCCACCTCTCCTGCTGCGGAGAGGCTCATGCCCTGGGCTTCGGCCCGGGCCGCCGCCGGAGCGAAGCCCGGTAGCTTGGGTAATTGCGCGCTGAACCTGGCCATTCCCCCCGTCACCACGGCCGTCACTACCATCACCACCACGTGCGCCGTGTTCTCGCCCATCTGCCGGCGGAACTTCGCGCTGGCCTCTTCCACCTGAGTAAAGGATGTGGCCCGGTCCACCTCGTGCACCAGACGGCCCCAACCCTCCATCAGGCTCCACAGGGTGTGAACCGGCAGCCATGCCAGCAGCGCCACCGTCAAGCTCGCGGCCAGGACCTTGCTTACCGGCTCGGGCAGCAGCCAGAGAGTCAGGTACACGCAGCAGGTCCACACCAGCATCGCTACCAGCGCCCGTGGGGATACCATCCCCTTGAGGGCTGTGCCCGTCTCCGCCAGAGCGTCCTTCATGGCCAGTGCCAACGCCAGCGTGCGCAGGTCTTCCCGCGTCAGCGTGGGCCCGTCCGCCAGCAGCCCCAGGCAGTCTCCGCCCCCGTATTGCTGTTGGCACAGGCCGAGGTACTTGCGCTTGTTCTCCGCGGCTGAGGCTGCCTCCAGCGGGCTGTCATCCTCCAACGGCATCAGCCGCACCACACGCCCGCGCTCCATTTCCGCCTGCAGGTCGGCTCGAAGTGAGCCCTCCATCAGCCAGTGCGCGGAATCCGCCGGTCGTGCCGCGGGGCGGAAGCCCGGGGCCAACACCCTCATGGCGCGTTGGAAGTCCTCGGTATTCACCTCCACCGCCTCAGCAGGTCCGCTGCCCGCAGTGAGCTCATGTAGCTCGTAGCGGGCTGCGGCCAACTCCGCCTTCGCAGGGTCGTGCAGTGCCCGCGGAGTACCTGCACAGGCCGTCAAATAGGTCAAAAACAGTGCTCCGACCTGTTGCAGCCGCATAGAACGCCTCCGGCACGACAAGGGGCTCGGTCCATCCAGCGTAAGCGCAACCCCGTCTTCCGTGGGGCGCTGCCGGAGGATGACCCGGTGCGGCAGGCGGAGAACGTGCCATCCACAGTGGCCGGATCCTCGTCCGTGGCCTGGCCGCGTATATGATGGCCAGGAAATGGGGCTTTACGAGCAGGTCCAGGAGACGGTTCAGGCCATCCGCCAGCGGGCTGGCAGCTTGACGCCACGCGTCGGAATCATCCTCGGCAGCGGGCTGGGCGCCTTCGCGGACGGCTTCGGACGCAAGGTGGTCATCCCCTACCAGGACCTGCCGCACTTCCCTCACTCCTCCGTCCCCGGGCACGCGGGCCGCATGGTGCTGGGCGAGGTGGGCGGCGAAGTCGTCGTCGCCATGCAGGGCCGCGTTCACTCCTACGAGGGCTACTCCTCAACGCAGGTGGCCTTCCCTGCCCGCGTGCTCTGCGCGCTCGGCATCCGGGGCCTCGTCGTCACCAACGCCGCGGGCGGCATCAACACCCAGTTCGCTCCAGGCGACCTGATGGCCATCACCGACCACATCAACCTGTCGGGGTGGAACGCACTGACGGGCCCGAATGATGATCGCCTCGGCCCTCGCTTCCCGGATATGAGCCGGGCTTATGCACCCTCGCTCCGGACCTCCCTGCTGGAGTCGGCCCAGCGCAGCCAGGTTCCCCTGCGGCAGGGGGTGTATGCCATGGTGGCCGGCCCCTCCTATGAGACGCCGGCGGAGATCCGCATGCTACGGACGCTCGGGGCGGATGCGGTGGGCATGAGCACCGTGCCGGAGGTGGTGGCGGCGGGCCACATGGGGGTTCCCGTAGTGGGCATCAGCTGCATCACCAACCTGGCAGCAGGGGTGGGAGACAAGCCCCTGACTCATGATGAAGTGGCAGAGACGGCGAACCGGGTGGCGGGTATCTTCTCGCGGCTGCTGACGGACTTTCTTCCAGTGGTGGCACGCGCGTGAGCAAGGATTCGACAGCGATGGCGGAGAGGACTGATTCCACGGGGCCCAAGAGCGAGGAGCGGCGTGAGTCGCCTCGGGTGCCCATGAGCTTCCAGGTGCGGCGCGCCGGGAGCGAGGCGACGTTTGAGTCTCACCCGGGCGATCTCTCGCTCGGTGGCTGTGCCTTCAAGGGGGCTGGGCTGGAGCCCGGTTCGCAGCTGGAGCTGCGCTTCCGTTTGCCCTCCGGTGCGGACGAGCTCCAGGTGCGCGGCGAAGTGCTCGCCGGCTCGGACGGGACGGCCACGCGGGTGCGCTTCCTGGATCTGCCCGTGGAGGCGGAGCTGGCCATCGCCCGGCACCTGGATGACCTGGAGCTGGCCACACCGAAGACCTGAGCCCGGAGGCAGCATGGCCGACGAAATCCCCTGGGAGGCGCTGTTCCAACAGGCGACGAAGGTGCGCGAGCGCGCCCACGTGCCGTACTCGCGCTTCCCCGTGGGGGCGGCCGTCCTGTTCTCGGACGGGGCCGTGGTGGCGGGCTGTAACGTGGAGAATGCCACGTACGGACTCACGGTGTGTGCCGAGCGCAATGCGTTCGCCTCGGCGGTGGCCCAGGGGCACACGCGCCCGGTGGCGGTGGCCATCGTCGTGGACACCCCCGCGCCCTGTCCTCCCTGCGGCATGTGCCGGCAGGTGATGGCCGAGTTCGGTGGGCCCGAGCTCCCCGTGCGCAGCCGCAACCTCAAGGGAGAGGAGGCGCAGTACACGCTCCGGGATCTGCTCCCCCATGCGTTTACGCGCGACTTCCTCTGACACCAGCCTGCTCTGTGTTAAGAGCAGCCCGCGAGTGGATATCCTCCTCACCCATGGCACCGTCGTCACGATGAACCGCGAGCGCGAGGTGCTCGCGGACGCGGACGTGCTCATCCAGGATGGTCGCATCGCGAAGGTGGGGCGGGGCCTGAAGGCCGGCAGTACGGCGCGGCGGGTGATCGACGTGAAGGGCCAGGTGGTGATGCCCGGGCTCATTCATGGCCACCTGCACGCCTGCCAGACGCTGTTCCGCAACCACGCGGATGGGCTGGAACTCCTGGACTGGTTGCGCGAGCGAATCTGGCCCTATGAGGCCGCGCACGACGCGGACTCCCTGCGTGTCTCCGCGGACCTGACCTTTGCCGAGCTCATCCAATCCGGTGCCACCGCGGCGCTCGATATGGGCACGGTGCGCCACTACGACGCCGTCTTCGAGTCCGCGCGGGACAGTGGGTTCCGGCTCACGGGCGGCAAGGCGATGATGGACACGGGCCACGGGTTGCCTGCGGGCCTGCGTGAGACGACGGAATCCTCGCTGGCCGAGAGCCTCGCGCTGCTGGAGCGCTGGCACGGCAAGCACGGTAACCGGTTGCGCTACGCGTTCGCGCCGCGCTTCGTCCTCTCGTGCACCGAGCCCCTCCTCAAGGAGGTATCCCGGCTGGCGCGGGAGAAGGGCGTGCGCATCCATACCCACGCCAGCGAGAACGCCACCGAGTGCGACCTGGTGCGCCAGCGCATCGGCCAGGACAACATCGCCTACTTCCATTCGCTGGGGATCAGCGGGCCCCATGTGACGTTGGCCCACTGCGTGTGGCCTACCGCCGAGGAGCAGCGCCTGCTGCGCGAGACGGGCACGGTGGTGTGCCACTGCCCCAGCTCCAACCTGAAGCTCGCCTCCGGAATCGCCAAGGTGCCCGAGCTGATGGATGCGGGGGTCCACGTCTGCCTGGGTGCGGACGGCGCTCCCTGCAACAACAACCTGGATCTGTTCCTGGAGATGCGGCTCGCGGCCCTGTTGCACAAGCCGCGCGTGGGCCCGCTGGGCATGCCGCCACTGCGCGTGCTCGAGATGGCTACCCTGGAGGGAGCACGGGCGTTGGGCCTGGAGAACGAGGTGGGCTCGCTGGAGGTGGGTAAGCGCGCGGACGTCACCGTGGTGGACGTGCGCGGCCTGCACACCCTGCCTACCCCTGAGAGTGTTCTGGGGGTGCTCGTCCATGCGGCTCGGGCCACGGATGTGACGCACGTGATCATCGACGGTCAGCCCGTGCTCAAGGATCGGCAGCTGCTCACCCTGGATGCCCAGGAGGTGGCTGACAGCGCTCGGGTGCACGCCGCCCGCATCCTGGAGCGCGCGAGCGTCTGAACCGGCTCTGAGCCGTCAGGCCGCGCGGCTCGACTCTCCGGGGGCCGCAGGCAGTCTCGCGACGAACGAGGTGGGCCACCCCTGCGCATCCTCGACACCGATGCGCCCGCCGTGGGCCTCCACCGCGAGCCGGGAGAAGTAGAGCCCCAACCCATAGCCCTTCCGGGTGGCGCGCTCCTGCTCTCCCTGCACGTGCTTGTCGAAGATTCGGGCCCGTTGTTCGACGGCAATGGCGGGCCCGTCGTTGCGCACGGCGAGGTAGGACGTGCCTGCCTCCGTTCCCGCCTCCAGCCGCACGCGTCCGCCGGGAGGCGTGTAGCGCAGGGCGTTGGCCACGAGGTTCTCCACCACGCGCGTGAGCAGCGCCCGGTCTCCCTGGAGCATCAGGCCGGCGGGGGATTCCACCTCCAGCGTGAGCCGGCGGAACTGCGCGGCCCCGACGAAGGCCTGGCGCACCTCCTCGAACAGCGACGCCGTGTCGATGCGCTGAGGGCGCAGCTCCAGCTTGCCCTCCTCCAGCCGGGGCAGGTCCAGCAGCTCCGAGATCATCCGCTCCATGCGGCCGGTGACGGCCAGCCCCGTCCGCACCCCCTGCATGAGCGCCAGGTCGGCCTCGACCAGCTCGGTCTCCAGCCAGGAGAACGTCATGCTCAGGGCTGACAGCGGAGAGCGCAGATCATGCACGAGGAACTGGATGAGCTGATCCTTGTCCTGCTGCAGCGCCATGAGCTGCTGGTTCTGGGCGCGGACCTCCTCCAGCATCCGCTCGATGGTGCTCCGGGCCTGCTCCATTTCCTGGACGCGCCGCGACTCGACCTGGCGCTCCACCTCCACGCGGGTGAGCTGCAAGGCGAGCTGCCGCACGCGCTGGCTGCCGTACTGGCTCAGGGAGGCCACCACCACCAGCACCACGGCCGCGGCCGCGACGGAGCCGTAGCTCACGTCAGCCTCGCGCATGAGGATGGCCTGCGCCACGGCCGCCAGCACCGCCGTCGCATAGGCGACGCCCGGCATGAGGGTGAGGCTGCTCAGCACCACCACCGCGCAGAAGAGCCCCAGGCTGAAGCCCGCGATGCCCGCGGGGAAGCGGGCCATGGGCAGGGCCGCGTGCTGGACCCAGAAGATGAGCCCCACGTCGACCAGGGATTGCGCGACGTCCAACCACTGGACGAAGCGCTGGCCGTGCAGCGCGAGCAGGGCCGCGGCCACCAGCAGGTAGAGCGTGAGCGGAATCGGGTAGGCCGCCCAGTCATGCCGGCCCATGAGCCACAGGGCCAGGATGATGACGAGGAGCACGAGCGTGCCCGCCACCCGGACCGCCGCGCCCACCTTCAGGACGCGACGGCGCTGCTGATCGACCGCTTCCGCGAGAAGCGCATCGAAGGCTGTGGTGTCCTGCTGGGTCATGTGAGAGGTGGGCAGACACTATCACCCTGGCCGGGAGGGAGTGGACTGCCCTCCGGGGAGAGGGGTGGACAGTGCCTTGCCCCTCTGCCCGAGCGCCGGGGGTTCGGGGGGAACCGTCCAGGGGAAGGCAATGTCCCCTGGTTGGTATGCGTAGGGGAGGGGAGAAGGGTAGGCTTGGGCCCCACGGGATCGTATAAGGTCCAGGCGTTAGAGGTCTCTGGAGGAGGTAGCAGCCGATATGTGGCAACGGTTCAAGAGAGCAATGCGCAGCTTCGCGGGCTTCTTCGTCTCCTCCATCGAGGACCCGGAGCTCATCCTCGAGCAGAACGTTCGGGATCTGAACGATCAGGTACCGAAGATGAACGAGTCCATCGCCATGGTGCGGGCGAACGTGACGCTGCTGGAGAAGGAGAACGCCAAGTACCAGCAAGACGTGCGTGAGCTCACCGCCAAGGTGAAGGCCGCCATCCAGGCCGGCCGGGACGATCTCGCCGGGCAGTACGCCTCCAAGCTCCAGATGGAGAAGCAGGCGCTCGAGCGCAACGAGCAGCAGTTGCAGATGGCTCGTGCGGCCTACGAGAAGGCGATGAACGTCAAGAAGCTCTTCATGCGCGAGAAGGAGCGGAAGACCCAGGAGGCGATGAATGCCATCCGGGACGCCCGCCGCGCCAAGTGGCAATCCAAGGTGGCGGACGCCATGGAGTCCTTCCAGGTGGCCGGCATCGACGCCACCCATGACGAGATGCTCCGCAAGGTGCAGGAGAACGCCGCCGTCAACGAGGCGCGCATGCAGATGGCGCTCGAGTCGGTGGATCACCAGTCGCTGGCCATCGAGGAAGAGGCCGAGAAGCTGCAGGCCAACGAGCTGGTGAAGCAGTTCAAGATGGAGATGGGCCTGGACAGCCCGGCGCCGGTGAGCGACGTGGGTGCTCCGGCGGAGAAGACCATCGGCAAGAAGGTGGAGGTGAAGTAGCCCTCCCCTCGGGAAGGGGCCCTACCCATGAAGCTGCATCGCGGGCCAGGCCTCTTCCTGTTCCTCACCCTGTGCTTGTTCGGCGCGGGCTACATGCTCGCGTCGCGCATGGGGTACCTGGATCGACTCCAGGCGCGGCTGTTCCCGCCCGCCAAGGAGGTGATCCGGCTGTCCCCCGGTGACTTCCCCGCCGGGGTGTCGGCCCCGGTGGCGGATGTGGCCTCGGTGCCGCTGCGGCCCGTGCTCATCGGCTTCACCCCGCGAGGCTCTGCGTCGGCGCTGCTCCTGGCCACGGGCGGCTCCACCACGCTGGATGCTCCCGCTGCTCCTCCGGGGGCCGCCCAGGGGTTGCTCAAGACGGCCTATGCGCTGGAGGCCCGCGCGGTGCTCTTTGCCCGCGAGGAGGAGCTTCGGCAGGCGCTGGCCATCGGCGCGGAGAACGGCGGGGTCGACATGGCCTGCCTGTCGGTGGACCGCCTGGCGGCCTGGGCGCCCTCGTTGCGAGACGCGGCGCCGCGCACGGTGATGTTGCTGGGGCGCAGCCGCGGGCAGGAAGCACTGGCGGCGGTAGGGGTTCAGGACCTGGCCTCGCTGCGTGGGAAGCGCATTGGCGTGTACCCGATGAGCTCCGCGCACTACTTCGCGCTGTGGGTGCTGTCTCGCATGGGGCTGCGGACCACGGATGTGAAGTGGGTGGATCTGCCCTCCACGCTGGACGCGGGCCGGGCCCTGCGCGAGGGTCGGGCGGATGCGGTGGTAGGGCTGTGGGGCGACGTGGAATTGGCCGCGAGGGACCGAGGTGGCTCGGTGCTGGCGACCACCGCAGATGCGCCGCACCTGATTGCCACGGTGCTGGTGGCTCGGGGCGACTTCGCGGCTCGCTACCCGGATGCGGTCCGGCGCGTGCTGCGCGGTTTGTTGGATGCTGGGCAGGGGGTCCAGAAGGAGCCCGGTGCGGCGGCTCGGATGCTCGGGGATGTGGCGCCCTATCTGGGCGATCCCATCGAGGCCATCCGCTCGGCGCCTCCCGCGACACTGGCGGACAATCGCTCTTTCTTCGGGCTTTCCGGCGAGGCGCCTGTCACTTATGACGAGCTCTTCCAGAGCGCCTCGGCGCTCTTCCAGAAGCTCAAGCGGGGGACTCCGGCTCCCCCCGCGGAGGACACGCGGGACCTGGGAGCGTTGAAGTACGTGTCGGAAGCCCGCGGACCCTGACGCCCCTGTGTGGGGCAGGAGAGATGTCGTGGCGGATTCGCCCAGCTTCATCAAGGCCGCCTTCCTGTTGCCCGCCAACCTGGTGGGCTTGCTGACGGCCGGCGCCTCGTCGCTGATGACCGGCGAGCCCCTGCCGGCGCTCGTGGCCTTGGGCGTGGAGGGGCTGTACCTGGGGATCGTCCCGTCGATGAAGCGCTTCCAGCGGGCGGTGCGCGCGAAGGGCGGGGAGGAGTCGCCCGATGCGGAGCGCAAGCAGGTGGATGCGCTGCTGACGGAGCTGGCTCCCTCTCAGCGGGAGCACTACCAGGCGCTCGTGGGACTCAAGGAGAAGATCCTGGAGAACTACCGCCGGCTGCCGGCGGGGAAGATGCTGGCGAGCGAGAGTGAGCCGCGGCTGGATGCGCTGCTCACGTCGTTCCTGAGGCTGGTGTCCGCGCTCAACCATCACCGCACGTACCTGAACAGCACGGATCGGGAGCAGTTGGAGAAGGAGCTGCGCGAGCTGGAGGCTGAGGTGGCGCAGGAGTCCAATCCGCGGCTGAAGGACGTGAAGGAGAAGCGGCTGGAGATCCTCCGCAAGCGCGTGGCTCGCTTCCAGCAGGCGGGTGAGAGCCGGGAGGTGGTGAGCCACCAACTGGCGGGCATCGAGGATCTGATGCGGCTGACGCACGAGCAGTCCATCACCATCCGCGATCCGGAGACGGTGAACCGACAACTGGACGTGGTGAGCGCCGAGGTGGAGGCCACGGACGAGACGGTGCGCGAGATGGAGCGCTTCATGGACTTCCAGGAGGAGGTCGGCAAGCCGCTGCCGCACGGCACGCGGGTGCGGTGAGCCGGGCGGACGGAGCGCTCCCCTCGGGCGCGGTTCGAGCCAGGTGGTATGCCTGTCATACCAGTTCAGTTCAGCTCTGCAGGACTCCTCCGGTCAGGGAAATCGCTCCATACCGGTAAGGTAGGTCGTGGGTTGGCGCGGGGGAGTCCAGTTGGGTGGACGGAGCGTCCACGGGCAGAGACTCCAAACGTGGAAACGAAGGACTTTCTCGGCTCTCGGCGCTCTGTGTGTCCAGGAGAGGACCGGTCGGCCCATTCCTTGCTCAGGGCATGTGACGGGGGCGATTGACGCGCGAGCCAGTCCACCGCACGCTTACGTGCATGGGACGGCGCGCAGAGGAGCGTGGAGGTACCTTCCCCCAGGCCCCCACGCAGGAAGAGTGGGAGGCGATGGGGCCTGAGGAGCAGGTCCGGGTGGTGGAGTCACTGCCTGGAGAGGTGACGTGGGACGAGATGGCGATGCCGGAGGGCGACAAACACTCCGGGGCCAAGATGAGGGCGAAGGACCTGCTGGCCGGCTACTTCCGCCACCAGCGGCGTCAGGTATACCTGGGCTCAGAAGTGGCGATTTATTACCCAGCCGAGCGGAGGTTCGCGCCGGACCTGCTGGTGGTGCTGGATGTGGAGCCGCACGAGCGGAGCAAGTGGGTGGTGAGCCACGAGGGCAAGGGGTTGGATTGGGTGCTGGAGGTGCACGTGGGCGGCGACCGGAGGAAGGACGCCGAGTACAACGTGGAGCGCTACGCCCGGTTGGGCATCCCCGAGTACTTCATCTACGACCGTTCCCGGGAGAAGTTGGAGGCCTACCATCTGGCCAGCCCGGGAGCGCGGAAGTACACACGCATGGAGCCGCGGCAGGGCCGGTTTCATTCCGAGGTGCTGGGACTGGAGTTCGAGGTGGTGAACGCGCGGCTGCAGGTCTGGGCCGGCAACGCGCTACTGCTGGAGTCCGAGGAACTGCTGGCGCGGGCGTTGGAGAAGTTGGAGGAGACGGCTCGACAGCGAGAGGAAGAGGCACGCCTGCGCGAGGACGAAGCAAGGCGGCGCGAAGAAGTTGAGCACCGTCTTGCGGTGGAAGAGCAGCGCCGCGAGGAGGAAGAGCGGCGGCGCGATGCGGCGGAGCGGCGCGTCGCGGAGCTCCAGGCCCAACTGGAGCGCCTTCAGCATCCCGGATAGGACGCGCCCACGCTGCTCAGTACACCGTGCTCTGCCACGGGAAGAGGTACTTGAGCGGGATGCTCAGCCGTGCGGCCCAGGATGCCTCATTGTGACTCGCGCCCTGGGCCACGTAGGAGTACAGATCGCTGCCCTGTACGTAGCCGTCCGCCACCAGCGCATCCTTCATTCGCGTGGTCTCCGTCAGCCCGTCGCCGTTAGTCCCGGCGTCGATGTAGATGCTCACCGCGACCTTGGTCGTTGACGCTTCCACCTGCTGCGTCAGCGCCTGGTTGTTCCACCAGAATGAGCTCGAGAGCGCCGCCAGCTTCGAGAACACCTCCGGGTGCCTCCGCCCCGTGTAGAACGAGTCCAGCCCGCCCAGCGACGAGCCCATGATCGCCGTGTTCTTGTTGCCCGGCAGCGTCCGGTAGTTCTGGTCGACGTACGGCTTCACCGTCTCGAGCAGGAACCGCTCGTAGACGTCCGCGCCGCCGCCTCCGTACTGAGGATCGCAGCACGGCGTGAGCTCGTAGATGCGGTTGGCCCCGCCGTTGTCCACGCCCACCACGATGATCTCGTCCATCTGCCCGTTGTTGATCAGGCTGTTGGCCGTCTCGTCCACCTGCCACTCCACGCCCCCGAATGCCGTCGAGGTCTCGAACAGGTTCTGCGCGTCATGCATGTAGAGCACCGGGTAGCGCTTGTACGGGTTCTGCCCGTAGCTCGGCGGCAGGTAGATCCTCAGCGCCCGCGTGTTGCCCAACTGGGGCGAGCTGAAGTTGTTCACCTTCACGAGGCTGCCTGCCTGCGCCTGGAAGAACGGGTAGATGTCCACCGTGGCGCCCGCCTTCACAGTGTAGTTCGCCCCCACCGACCACGCGGAGTCGTTGATCAGCGGCTTCAGCTCCACGTCCCCCACCGAGTTCGCCCAGGAGTACGTCCAGATGTTTCCCGTGGTCCACGTGGTGTTGATGCCCGTGTTCCAGGAGAACGGCGTCTTGCTGCCTCGCACCGTGATGCGGTTGCCGTAGCCCACGTCGTAGTGGACCCGGAGCGTGGTGGCTTCGGCCGCCGCCGCGACCCAAAGCACCAGCAGGCAGACCAGGGCCCGGATCTGGCTCGAAACGAACTTGCGCATGGCGTGACTCCTCTCGGGGGATGGCGCTGCCCGGACGGGGTTACAGGGAAGCCGGCGCAGGCCCGCCGAGCCTGTTAACAGCGTGTCCGGCCCTGAACAAGCCGGCTCCAGCGGATATCGAGCGCTCCTGTCAGGAAGAATTTGACTCTGGACGCGGGTCCGTCTGCACTCAGCCCCCATGCTCCGCCGTGTCTCCCCCTGGTCCCTGCTCCTGCTCGCCTTGCTCGCCGGTTGCTCTCGCTGTGGGAAGGAGAGCGGTCCGGCCGGACCCACTGGCAAGCCCGCCTCCGTCGAGCGCTTTCTGCCTCGCGAGGCCCAAGCGCTCGTCGTTGTCCCGGATCTCGGCGCGCTCGGCGAGAAGCTCGCGCGCTTCCAGGGCCTGAAGATCGCCTCCTTCCTCGCGCAGCTGCAGAACTTCCAGAGCGCCGAGGGCTATGTCTCCGCCGTGATGCGGCAGGTGGGCGTCGACCTGCGCAGCCGCCAGGCCATGGAGAAGGCTGGCATCGACCCAGGGAAGGGGGCCGGGGTGGCGTTCCTCTCCCAGACCCAGGCTTTCTCGGTGCTCGGAGTGAAGGACGCGAAGACGCTGGAGGAGACCTTCGGCAACCTCGCGCGCAACCGCCTCGGGGCTCCCGATCGCAAGGAGGAGAAGGCCGGTGGTGGCACGCTCATCACCTTCAGCCGCAAGGGCGCCACCACGCCCCAGCTGGGCCTGCTCTTCATCGGAGACTTCGTCCTGGTCGCCCCGGGCACCACCGTCGACCGGCTGGCCACGTTCGCCTCGCAGCCTCCCGAGAAGTCTCTCGCCGAGGAGCCCGTGCTGGCGGCTTCCCTCGGACGACTCCCGAAGGAGCGCGACTTCCACGTCTACCTCCCCGGTGGCACCGAGCTGCTGCGCCCGGGCACCGTGCAGGGGCTGACCCTCACCGGCATCATTGAGGACCGTGCCGTCACAGTGCGCGCGGACGCCCCGTGGCCGGACACCCAGCAGGCGCTGGCGCCCCTCGTCCCCAAGGACGGGCCCGATCTGCTCGGCTACCTGCCCACGGACAGTTTCCTCGTGGCGCGCTATCGCGGAGATCCCGCGACCCTCAGCGGTGTGTGGCCGTACATCGTCGGCCCCTACGTCACCCGCGCCGTTCAGCAGAGCAACTTCGATATCAAGGGCGAGGTGCTCGACAATCTCCAGAGCGGCATCGCCATGGGCGTGGCGCTGGCTCCCACGGCCCAGTTCGGCAGCGGCATTCCCGAGCTCGACATCCGGCGCACCAGCCCCTTCCGCTATGTGCAGATGATGGTCGTCGCCGAGGCCAAGGACGCGGCCAAGGCCGACGCCACCCTCGCCAAGGTGCCGGACATCGCCGGCAACTTCGGCGCCCAGGTGAAGCCCGAGGACATCGGCGGCAAGCGCGTCTACCTCACCTCGTATCGGGCCGGGGAGGGCGCGCACTTCGCGGACGTGGGTGGAAAGCTGGTGCTCGCCGCGCCTCGCTCCCGTCTGGAGGCCGCCCTCACGGGCCTCGCAGGCAAGCCGGGCGAGCCCCCGCTGTCGCAGGACCTCCAGGGCGCGATGAAGGATCAGGTCCTCTCCGTGGTGCTGGATCTGCGCAAGCTCGCGGATGCCGTGCGCAACCTTCCCTCCGAAGCCTGGGGCGTGGGTGGATTCGCCATCAAGGCCACCGCTGTCCGGTGGCTCGAGGCCACCGATGACCTGCGCGCCGTGACGCTCAACCTGTCCCAGAAGGAGAGGGCCGTCCAGGCCGAGGTGTCCTTGAAGCTGACGCTCCCTCCGGCGCCCGCGGCCCAGACTCCGCCTCCCTCCCAGCCCCAACCCTCCGAGCCCAAGTGATCCGCGCCCGAGACATCCAGAAGGAGTACCACGACGGCGATGGCTCGCTGGTCCGCGTGCTCGATGCTCTGTCCCTGGAGGTGGAGCAGGGGGACTTCGTCGCCGTGGTGGGACCCTCCGGCAGCGGCAAGTCCACGCTGCTGCACCTGCTGGGCGGGCTCGATGTGCACTACAAAGGAGACGTGGAGGTGGGCGGCGTCAAGCTGCGCGGGCTGAGCGATCGCGAGCTGGCCCGCTTCCGCAACTCGCACGTGGGCTTCGTCTTCCAGTCCTTCCACCTCATCCCCAACCTCTCGGCGGTGGAGAACGTGCTGATGCCCTCGCACTTCGGCCCCGTCTCCACCGAGGGCCGCAAGCGCGCCGAGGCCATGCTCGACCGGGTGGGCCTGCTGTCCAAGAAGGACCGTGCCCCGGTGCGCCTGTCCGGCGGCGAGCGTCAGCGCGTGGCCATCGCCCGTGCGCTCTTCACCGGTCCGAAGCTGCTGCTGTGCGACGAGCCCACCGGCAACCTCGATGCGGCCACTGGCGCCGGAGTCATCCAGCTCTTCCACGAGCTGCACCGCGAGGGGCTCACCGTGCTCGCCGTCACCCATGAGGAGCGGATGAGCTCTGCCGCCCGCCGAGTGCTCCGGCTCAAGGAGGGCAAGCTCGTCGAGGAGCCCGTACGGCCCGCGCCCGGAGGTGCGTCATGAGGCTCTCCGCGCTCTCCCGCTTGGTCCGTCTCAGCATCGCCCGCGAGCGCCGCGGTGCATTCTTCTCCGCCTTCGGCGTGGCCGTGGGCGTCGGGGCGCTCGTCTTCTTTGTCGGCCTGGGCCTGGGCGTGGGCAAGGTCATCCGCGAGCGCATCTTCCCCACGGACGCACGGCTCGTGGACGTCGTGCCTCCGGCGGTGTCGCTCGGTTCGCTGCTCGGCGGCGGCAAGCTGGACGCCGAGATGGTGGAGCGCCTGTCCGCCCTGCCCGGCGTGGAGAAGGTGTACCGCAAGATGAACGTGCGCGTGCCCGCGGTCAGCCGCTACGAGGGAGCCTTCTTCGGCTCGCGGCTGCGCATGGGCATGGAGGTGCTCGCCGTGGGCGTTGACCCCGGGCTCGTCTCCGCCGACGTGCAACTCGGCGAGTTCAAGGACCCCGGACCCGACAAGCCCATCCCCGCCGTCATCTCCACCCGGCTCCTGGAGATCTACAACAAGACCTTCGCCCCAGCCCGCAAGCTCCCGCAGATCTCCCCGCAGATGATCGTCGGCTTCGGCTTCCCGGTGGAGTTCAACCGCTCCTACGTGGCGCAGACCTCCGGGGGCCCGACCACACCCACCCAGGCCCAGGTCGTCGGCGCCTCGGACCGAGGCCTGCTCGCGGGCATCACCATCCCGCTCGAGACGGCCATCCGCCTCAACCGCGCCTCCGGCGTGGATGCTGACACCTTCACCGGCGTCACGCTCGTGGCGCATGATCCCTCCCAGGTCTCGGCCCTCGTCGCCGCGGTGAAGGAGATGGGCCTGGAGATCGACGACCAGGAGCGCCGGCTGGCCGAGAATGCGGGCGCCGCCGTGACGCTCACCACCTCCGCGCTCGCGCTGCTGTCCATCCTCATCTGCGTGCTGGCCGCGGTGAACATCGCTCATGCGCTCTCCGCCTCCGTGCGCGCGCGGGCCAAGGAGATCGGCGTGATGCAGGCCGTCGGGGCCTCGCGCGGGGATGTGCGCAACATCGTCCTCGCCGAGGCGGGGGTGGTAGGGCTCGCTGGGGGGGCCGTCGGCACCGCGGCGGCGCTGCTGCTCGCCTTCGCCATCAACCGGCTCTCCTCCCGCTACCTGCCGGACTTCCCCTTCAAGCCCGACAGCTTCTTCTCCTTCCCCTGGCCCGTGGTGCTCGGAGGCGTGGGGCTGGGACTCTTCGCCGCGCTCGCCGGGGCCTACTTCCCCAGCCGTCGCGCCGCCGCCACGGATCCCGCCCGGACGCTCGCCGGATGACGCTGCCCTCCCGAAAGGTCCTCCTCTCCAATGCCCTCTGCCTGGGGCTGCTGGCCTGGCTCTACGGAGGAGACCTGTCCGATGCCCTCCAGGCTCGCTCCGCCGAGGTCGCCGCCTTCACCGAGCTTCCGCACCTCGGCCTCCCCATCCTCGTGCTCGCCGCCAGCGCCGCTGCCCTGGGTGTGGCGGTGTGGGGGCTGCTGCGTCGCCGGGGCGACGACTTCAAGGGCTACAGGTTGCTACCCATCCTCCTGGTGGGAGCACTCTTCGTGGATCTGGTCTTCGCCGAGAGGCGCATTCCGCTGAGCTCCCTCGACCTGGCCTCCATGTCCCTCCAGTCCTTCCACACCCTGGCCCAGCAGCAGGCCTCCCTGGACGCCGTCCCCGCCGATCCCGCCGTGCTCAACCCCCTGCTCGGGCAGCTTGGGCGCCCGCCCTACCTCGTGCGGGGGCAGCCCGTCGCCCAATACTCCCTCCAGGTCCGCCAGGACTGCGATGGCCCTGTGCGCTCGGCCCCCGGGCTTCAGCCCGGCACCCTCATCTACTGCGTGGCCCCAGGCCGCAAGGGCGCCTGGATCACCCTCGTCGGCCTCCCCGCCGAGCGCCGCTTCGGCACCCCGGACGTCCTCTCCGTCCAAGGTGAACCGCGTTTCATGTTGGTCCAGCCCGTGCCCGCCGAGGAGGCTCCCGCCGCTGCCCCCTCCCCGGAGGAGCCCTTTCGGGGCTCGGACGGCTCGGAACCCCCTCCCTCGGGGCCTGGCAGCGAGGGCCAGGACGCTCGCCAGGGCCCCTGACCGGGTGGCTTGCCTACACGTTCCACACACGGTCTACGAAGGTTGACCCTGTAGAGGCGCGATCGCTAGGCTCGGGTTCCAAACCCCGAGACCCGAATCTCGTGACGACCTCTCAACCGAAGCGGCAACCCATCCCATTTGGGAAGTATCTCCTTCTCGACCGCATCAACATCGGCGGCATGGCCGAGGTGTGGCGCGGGAAGACGTTCGGCGCGGGAGGTTTCGAGCGGCTCGTCGCCATCAAGCGCATCCTCCCGAACATCGCCGAGGACGACGAGTTCATCTCGATGTTCATCGACGAGGCGAAGATCAGCGTCCAGCTCGCCCACGCGAACATCGCGCAGATCTACGAACTGGGGCACATCTCCAACAGCTACTTCATCGCGATGGAGTACATCCCCGGCAAGGACATGCGGGCGATCTTCGACCGCTGCCGGAAGAAGGGGGAGCCCGCCCCCATCCCGCTGGTGGCCTACACCGTCGCGAAGATGTGCGAGGGCCTCGATTACGCCCACCGCAAGAAGGACGGGATGGGGCGGGACCTGAACATCGTCCACCGCGACATCTCCCCCCAGAACGTCCTCATCTCCTTCGAGGGGGAAGTCAAAGTCATCGACTTCGGTATCGCCAAGGCCGCGGGCAAGGCGACCAAGACGCAGGCCGGCATCCTCAAGGGCAAGTTCGGCTACATGAGCCCGGAGCAGATCCGCGGCCTGCCGCTGGATCGCCGCTCGGACGTGTTCGCCATCGGCGTGTGTCTCTACGAGATGCTCACCGGCGAGCGGCTCTTCGTGGGCGACAGCGACTTCTCGGTGCTGGAGAAGGTGCGCAAGGCGGAGGTGGCTCCGCCGTCCACGTACAACCGCCGGATCCCGGAGCAGCTCGAGAAGATCGTCCTCAAGGCGCTCACGAAGGACGTGGACGAGCGCTACCAGTACGCCAGCGAGCTGGGCGACGACCTGCAGCGCTTCCTCATCACCAACGACGCGATCTTCGGCCGCAAGGACCTCATGCAGTACATGAAGTCCACCTTCGCCGAGGACGTGGAGCGCGAGAAGCAGCGCCTGGCCGAGTACGCGGGCATCAAGCCCCCCGAAGGGATGCTGGCCGCCATCGAGGCGGGCTTCAGCGGCACCTCGCCCATGCCGAGCGCCGCGCCGCCCCCGCAGCCTGTCGCTCCGCCGATCCAGACGCCCATGGAGCTTCCCAAGGCCGCGGGCGCCACCGCGGTGATGGGCCCCCCGGGCGCCGGGGGGGAGGCCATTCGCCGTACGCCCTCGCTCACCGCGCTGCCCAAGCTCACGGCCGCCGCCGCCGCGCCGCCGCCCAAGGATGACGAGGGCGTCGCGACGATGCTGGTGGACTCGCGCGAGTACTTCGACGACGAGGACGAGCCCACCACGCAGCCCGGCGCCCGGCCCGGCCGCGCGGTGACGCCGCTGGAGTCCGAGCGGGCGGAGCTGGGCGATGGAGAGCCCGCCGGTACGGGGAAGACGGCTGTCATCGGTCCTCCCCCCGGGTCGCAGGGGCCGCGCCTGTCCTCCGGCAACATCCCCGTGGTGACGCCCACGCCCAACGTGCAGATACGCCCCTCCGTGTTCGGGATGCCCGCGGTGCCGCCTCAGGAGGCGGGCATCTCGCCCGCGCGTCCCCCGCCGGGCCGTTACCCGGGAGAGGGACTGCCTCGCATCGCCCGTTCCGAGGGGCCCGGAGGAGGGCCTCCCATCCTGAGCCCCGGCGGGGCCTCGGCTTATCCCGGGCCGGCCTCGCGGCCGCCGCCCCATCTTCCCTCGGCCACGCCTCCGCCAGGGCCCGCCGCGAAGGCTCCTCCTGCGCCGCGGGAGGAGAATGCGCCCGGGCAGCTGTTCGGCCAGAACCGGAACGTGGTCTTCGGAGCCATCGGCGGTGTCGCGCTGCTGATGCTGGGGCTGATCCTCTTCCTGGTGCTGCGCTCGCCCGCCACGGGCTTCATCGTGGTGCAACTGCCGCAGGAGCTGAAGGGCAAGGCCCGGGTGACGATCAACTCGCAGCCGGCCACTGTGTCGGAAGGCTTCGTTCTGCAGACCATTGCCGCGGGCCCCGTGGCCGTGGTGGTGAGCGCGGACGGCTATGACACCTTCTCCCAGGTGGTCACCATCCAGCCGAGCCAGCAGACCACCGTCGTGCCGACGATGGCCTCCCAGGTGAAGACGGTGTCCATGGTGCTGGCCACCGTGCCGCAGGACGCCCAGGTGATGCTCAACGGCAAGGTCGTTCGTGCCCAGGGTGCCCAGGACTCGTTCATCCGGGATCTGCCCGCCAGCGAAGAGATGGCCATCGAGGTGAGGGCTCCGGGCTACAGGACGTTCCAGCAGAAGTACGCCCCACCCAAGGGAGCCGAGCCGCTCCAGGTGACGGTGCGGCTGGAGCAGGCCGAGGTCGCCGTGCGCGTGGAGTCCGAGCCAGCGGGGGCCACCATCCTCGCCAGCGGCAAGGAGCTGGGGGCCGTCACCCCGGCCACGGTGAAGCTGCCGGCGGGAGTGAAGCAGGTGACGCTGCGGTTGCGGTGCTTCGAGGAGACCGATGTTCCGGTGAGCCCTTCCTCCTCCGGAGAGTCGCCGGCGGTGGCCAAGGGCTCCTTGAAGAAGCAGCCTGGCTGCAAGTAGCCGTGCTCGCCTGAGAGAGGCGAGCCGGGGGCCCTGAGGGGTGGAGGGACATTCGTCCGTGACGACCAAAGCGCGCAGGAACAAGGCGGATCCCCTGGCGGATCTGCCTCGGTGGGCCCAGAAGCTGGCCCAGAAGTACTACACGAAGACCGTCTCCACCTTCCTGCTCTACGGGGCGGTGAGGGATCTGCAGCCCCTCACGCTCGAGGACGGCAACCGGGGCTACGGCACGCTGAAGACGTTCCTCGCCGAGGAGCTGTTCGGCGGCAGGGACCACGTCATCTTCTATGATCGCTCATCCGGCATCCGTGCCGCCGCGCCCGAGACGCAGAAGGATCTCCAGCGGGCCATGACGGGGTACGACGCCATGTACGGCACGGACTACGCCAAGTCGCTGCCGAGAGATCCGGGTCGGGCGCTGCAGATCCTCGAGAACTTCCTGCGCCTGCGCCTGAGCGACGGCAAGTCGATGGCGCTCATCGTCGACTTCGCGGAGACGCTGGTGCCCGGCGGGGAGATGAGCCACCTGTCCGCGGAGGACCGGTTCGTGGTGGCCACGCTGGACAAGTGGGCGCACGATCCGCAGTTCCTGTCCAACGACATCTCCGTGGTGCTGCTGGCGGAGAACCTGGCGGACGTCTCTCCGCGCATCTCTCGCAACCCGTACGTGGCCCCCATCGAGCTGCCGCTGCCGGCCGAGGAGGAGCGGCTGGACTACGTGCGCTACAAGCTGGAGGGCAAGCGGCTGCAGTCCGTGTCGGACGTGCCGCTGGCCGCCCTGGCGAAGATGACGGCGGGCCTGTCTCGCATCAACCTGGACCGGGTGCTCACCGAGGCGCTCGAGCGCGAGGTGCGCATCACTCCCGAGCTTCTCAAGGAGAAGAAGAAGGAGCTCATCCAGGCGGAGTGCCACGGCCTGCTGGAGTTCATCGAGCCCTCGAACAACCTGGACTCGGTGGCCGGCCACGGCAAGGCGAAGGAGATGCTGCGCCACGCCGCCAACGCGCTGAAGAAGGGCCGCATCGAGGTGATGCCCATGGGCTACCTCATCAGCGGCCCGGTGGGCACCGGCAAGACGTTCATGGTGACGAGCTTCGCCGGAGAGATTGGCATCCCCGCGGTGAAGTTCCTCAACTTCCGCAGCCAGTGGCAGGGCGTCACCGAGGCCAACCTGGAGCGCATCTTCACGCTGCTCAAGGCGCTGTGGCCCGTGGCGGTGATGGTGGACGAGGCGGACACCTTCCTGGGCAACCGGGACTCCGGCGGCGATTCGGGGACGAGCAGCCGTGTGTTCGGCTCCATCGCCTCGTTCATGGGCAACACGCAGTACCGCGGGAAGATCGTCTGGTTCCTGATGACGGCGCGGCCGGACCTGCTGCCCATCGACTTGAAGCGACAGGGGCGCGCGGAGGAGCACCTGGCGCTCTTCTACCCGCAGACGGATGCGGAGCGGGACGAGCTCTTCAAGGTGATGCAGAAGAAGACGGGCGTGTCCGTGGAGGTGCCGTCCTTCGCGGCGCTCATCCCCGAGGGCACCCGCCAGTTCAGCGGCGCGGACATCGAGGCGGTGATGGTGCGCGCGAAGTTCCGCGCGCTGGCCGAGGGGCGCGAGCAGGTCACGGTGGACGACTTGAAGGCCGTGTTGGCGGACTTCATCCCGCCCAGCTATCCGCTGGAGATCGAGCTGCAGAACCTGGTGGCGGTGCAGGAGTGCACCAGCCGCGAATTGCTGCCCGAGCAGTTCCGCAGCGTGGACCGGGACGAGGTCACCCGGCGCGTGCGCGAGCTGAAGATGCTGCTCGAGGAGCAGTGAGCCTCCTCAGGAGGCGTGCCGGTCCCTGGCTTCGAGGAGACCTCGGAGCTCTCGGCGCAGGTGCTCGAGGTTCACGGGCTTGACCAGGTGGAGATCGAACCCCGCCTGGCGGGCGCGGTTCCGATCCGACTCCTGGCCGTAGCCCGTCAGCGCGATCAGCTTGAGGTCCGGCAGGTCCGCATGGGCCCGGAGCCGCTCCGCCAGCTCGTAGCCGTCCATGACGGGCAGACCGATGTCCAGCAGCGCCACGTCCGGACGGAACGCCAGGGCCGCCTCCAGCCCCGAGGGCCCGTCCGAGGCCGTGTGCGTGACGAACCCCATCATGCGGAGCGCCTCGGCCAGCATCTCGGCCGCGTCCCGGTTGTCGTCGACCAGCAGGATCCGCAGGGTGGGGAATGTGCTGAACACGGGGGGATGGGAGAGGGCGGAGGCGGGCTCGGCGCGGGAGCCCGTGGAGTACGGCTTCGCGAGGGGCAGGCGCACCATGAATTCACTCCCCCGGCCCGTTCCCTCGCTGTGGGCGGAGACCGTTCCGCCGTGCAGCTCGACCATGCTGCGCACGATGGCGAGGCCCAGTCCGAGCCCTCCTTGAGAGCGGTCGATCGCCCGGCCATCCTGCACGAACATCTCGAAGACGCGGGGCAGCATCTCCGGGGAGATGCCCGTGCCCGAGTCACGGACCCGCAGCACCGCCTGCTCCCCCTCGTTCATCACGGAGACGTGGATCCAGCCTCCGGGTTCCGTGTACTTCGCCGCGTTGTTGAGCAGGTTCGCCACCACCTGGGCCAGCCGCGCTTCGTCTCCTTCCACGAAGAGAGGGGCCTCCGGCAGATCGAGTTCGAGGTGGTGGGCGTGCTGCTCGAGCAGGGGCGCCGTCATCTCGACGGCTTTCGTCACGATGCCCAGCGTGTCCACCAGCCCGCGCTTCAACTGGATCTTCCCGCGGGTGATGCGAGACACGTCGAGCAGGTCATCCACGAGCCGGACCATGTGATCGACTTGCCGCTCGATGATCGTCCGCTCCCGAGGCATGGCCTCCGGCTCCTTCTGCCGCATGAGTTGCAGGGCGGTGAGGATGGGCGAGAGCGGGTTGCGCAGCTCGTGGCCGAGCATCGCGAGGAACTCGTCCTTGCGGCGATCCGCCTCCCGGGCCGCCGCGAAGAGCCGGGCATGCTCGAGCGCCACGCCCGCGCGGAATCCGAACTCCTCGACCATGGCCAGGGTCTCCGCTCCGTAGACTCCCGGCTGCTCCGTGCCGAAGATGACCACGCCGAGCGGACAGCCGCGTCCCGCGATCGGTGCGAGGACCGAGTGGTTCGTGAGGCGGGGGCGCAGCTCTCCACCCGCGGCGAGCAGGGAGCGGCCGTACTCACGGGCGCGATGCGTCCTGGAATCATCGCGGTGGACGACCACCGTCCGAGGTTCCTCGGTTCCCGAAGAGGGTGAGGCCGCCACCTGGAGCAGGACCCAGTCGGCGAAGCGGGGCACGACGAGCCGGGCAATCCACGAGAGTGCCTCCTCGAAGTCGAGCGAGGCGCCCAGGATGGCGCTCGCCTCCGAAAGGAAGTCCGCGCGCTGCTGCCGCGCCTCGGCTTCGAGCCGCGCCCGGTGTTCGGCCTCCAGCAGCCGCGCGCGATCACACGCCTGCGCCGTCTGCTGGGCAATGGCCTGGATGAAGGCATGCTCGTCCTCGGAGATGGTCCGAACCTCGGTGAAGCCCAGGCTCAAGATGCCGAGGCCCTGATCGTCCACCACCAGGGGAACGAGCGCGGCCATCTTCGAGCCGGTGGGGGGCAGCCCGTAGCACTCCGGAGAAGCTCCCTCCGGGAGGACGAGGATGTGCGCATGCTTGTTCCGGAAGAACTCGGCGAGCGGCACCTGCGCCTTCACGGGGATGCGCCGGGGCGCCTGCGGGGAGGAGTCGTCGGGTTTCGTTCCTGGCACGGAACGCAGCTCGGAGTGCGTCTCATCGAGGAGGAAAACGCTGCCGGCCTGGGCACCCACGGCCGCCATGCCCTGCGAGAGGATCACGTCCGCTACCTGCTGGGAGGTATGCGTGCGCGAGAGCCCATCCGAGAGCTTGTGGAGCCGGGCGAGCGTCAGGTTCATGCGCTCGAGCCGGCCTCGCTCCTCGACGAGGCACCGCTGGGCCCGGGCCTCGCGGCTGGATTGCATGGCGAGCGCGGCCTGGTTGGTGGCGGTCTCGAGTAGCTGGAGCTCGTGGGCCGTGGGGAAGTTCTGCCGCCACGAGCCCACGATGACCACGCCCTGCTCCCCGAGCGGAGAGGCCGACACCACACGGGCCTCACTGCGCCCCACCGTGTTCGGTCGAGGCAGCCGGAACAGGGTGGGCGGGGAGCCCGGCGAGCCCTGGACGGCCGACAGGAGCGCCGCCCCGTCCAACTCGGAGGGGAAGTGTTGCTCGATCGCGCCCTCCGGGTCGTGGATGCGGATGAGGGCCACGTCGAGCCGGAGCAACTGGACGATGACCTCGATGAAGCTCTCGGCGATCTCCCTCGGCTCGCGGTCTCTCCAGTGCGCGGGGAGATCGAGCAGCGCGAACAGATCATGGATCTGCCGCCGCAGAGCGAGGGCGCCCTGCTCGGCGAGTTCCGACAGCCGGAGTCTGCTTCCTTGCTGGGGCACGGGCGCTTCGCTTCTCCGCATCAGGACTGGGGATCCGAGGCGGACAGGGAGCGCAGCAAGGCCTCGGGTTGGACGTAGTACGGATTTTCTCGAAGCACGCCGTCGACGATGGCGAACGGGTGCGTGCGGAGGACGTCCACGGTGGTGAGGCCGTTGAAGCGGGTGAGATCGTAGACGCAGATCGCCGGTTGCTTCAGCCGGTTGAGGAAGTGGTTGACGCGTGCTTCGTACTCGATGAGCCGCTCCACCCCCGGCCAGCTCTCGCTTGCCCACTCCATGTGCCCCACGAGCCGGACACGCTCGAAGCCCTCGGCGAGGCTCGTGTTGATGGTCTCCTCGACGAGAGCCATCATTGTGTCCCCGTCGAAGCGGCCGTTCTTCAGGTAGGCGTCCTGCCAGCCGAGGACTTCGAGCTGGCCGGTCCGGGTACAGTCGGCAGTCGGTACGCCCATCGCCTCGAGCTGGTGGAGGTGATCGTGCCGCTCCTCGGGGTTGCAGATGTGGAGCGCCTTCTCTCCCGCGCTGATGCCTTCCTTGATGTAGGACCGGAGGATCTCGTACTCCTCGTCTCGAGAGCGGATGAAGGCCGCGACGTGGTAGTGGTGAAGTTTGCTGCCCGCGAGGGTGACGTCGTTCATGAGCGGCCTCCGTGAAGAAGTCTGTGTCACGGGAAGCTAGCGGCTCTGGCGCGAAGGCCATCAAGGGCGGGGATGCTCGCTGTTGAGGACGCGATCGAGTGCCCGATCCTCGGGGCAGTGGACACCATTGATTCTGAACGCTTGGGCTCGGGAGAAGTGTCAGGCGTGGGCCGCGAACCGGCGCCGGTACTCCGCCGGAGGCACGCCGAGCGTCCGTTTGAAGACGCGATGCATCGTCTCCAGCGTCCCGAACCCCACGTCGCGGGCGATCTCCTTGATGGTGCGCTGGCTCGTCTCCAGGGAGGTGCGCGCCGCCTCCACGCGCAGCCGCTCGACGTACCGGGCGGGGGTGACGCCCACCTGGGTTCGGAAGGCGCGCGAGAAGTTGCGGGGGCTCATCGCCGCGCGCTGCGCCAACGTCTCCACGGAGAGATCTTCCCGGAGGTGCTCCGGCAACCACTCCTGCACCTCGCGGATGGGAGCGCGCGAGGCCCACTGCGAGGCGAGCTGCACGCTGAACTGGCTCTGCCCACCCGGGCGGCGCAGGTACATGACGAGCAGCCGGGCGACCTGACGGGCCACGTTGCGGCCGAGATCCTCCTCCACCATCGCGAGGGCCATGTCGATGCCGCTGGTGACTCCGGCCGAGGTCCAGATCCGGCCATCGCGGACGAAGATCCGGTCCGGGAGCACCTCGCATCGCGAGTGCTGCTTCTGGAGATCGTCACAGGCCATCCAGTGGGTCGTGGCGCGCTTGCCGTCCAGGAGCCCCGCCCGGGCCAGCAGAAAGCTCCCGGTGCAGACAGAAGTCACTCGTCGGCAGCGCTCGGCGAGCCCGCGCAGGAGCGGAGGCAGTTCGGGCAGGTTGCTCGAAGCCATGGTCACCATGCCGCCAGGGACCACCAGCGTGTCCACGGGCTCCCGTACGCGGTGGAGTGGAACTGTCGCTTGGAGGATGACTCCTCCTTCGGTGACCACGGGTCCTGTCTGCAGGCCCGCGATCTCGACCCGGTAGCCAGGACGCTTCGGACTCACGAGCTGTGAGGCGGTGGTGAACACCGACGAGGGCCCCGCGATATCCAGGAGCTGGACGTCCGGGAAGGCCGCGATGAGCACCCGGCGATCCCGGGAGCGCTGAGGAGATCTGCGTGCGGGCTCTGCCATGATGACACCCAGAGGAAGGCCGGGTTGGCCGGAATCATCAAATCATTGGCAGCCCTGCCATCGGCTGACAAGCGTACCTTGAGCCTCGGTGGCGCCACGGAGGCGCTTCCAGATACCCGTGTGGGGGACACACCATGGACATCGCATTTCTGCTCTACGACAACATGACGCCGCTGGACTTCATCGGCCCGTACCAGGTGCTCGCCCTGGTGCCAAACGCGCGCATCCACCTGGTGGCCACCGAGGCAGGGCTCGTGCGGACGGACTCGGGCATGCGGATGTACGCGGAGAAGAAGTTGGAGGAGGTCTCCCGCGCCGACATCCTCGTCGTGCCGGGGAGCAAGGACCCGTCGAAGACGATGGCCAATGCGCGGGTGCTCGAATGGCTGCGCGCGGTGGATGCATCCACCCGGTGGACGGTCTCCGTGTGCACGGGCTCGCTCATCCTGGGGGCGGCGGGGTTGCTTCAGGGCAAGCGCGCCACGACGCATTGGATGATGCTCGATCAGCTCCGGGACTTCGGGGCTACGCCTGTCTCGGAGCGCATCGTGTTCGATGGGAAGAGGGTGGCCTCGGCCGGAGTGTCCGCGGGCATCGACATGGCGCTGGCCCTGGTGGGCAAGGAGTTCGGAGTGCCGACGGCGCAGGCCATCCAGTTGGCGATCGAGTACGACCCGGAGCCGCCTTTCCAGGCCGGCTCGCCACGAGTGGCTCCGCCCGAGGTGGTTCAGGCGGTTCGGGCCATGATCGAGCAGGACGTGCGAGCCTGAGCGGAGCGTCAGGGGTTCAGCTTGTTCTTGAGCGCCGTGACGAGCGAGGCCTGCGGATCATCCCCGCTCAGCTCCCAGATCATCACGCCACCCAGGGCGTTGCTGTTGATGTAGTCGCCCTTCACGCCCAGGGACGTCGGGTCGTCGTAGCTCACCCAGAGCCCCGTGGACGGGTTGTAGAGGTAGGGCACCTGCGCCTCGGCGTGGCGGCGCTTGATGGCGGAAGCCTCCAGCGTGCTGCGGATGTAGAAGTAGTCGAACATGCCGCTGGCGCCCGCCGTGTCCTGGTTGCCCCAGGCCGGGCCCCACGAGTTCTGGTAGAGGCCGTCTCCCGTCGAGCCCGCCTGAGTGCCCTGCCAGCCGCGCCCGTAGAAGGGCACTCCCACGACGATCTTGGCGGCCGGCACGCCCGCGGCCAGGTGTCCCTGCACCGCCTCGTGCGTGCTGTCCTTCAGGCTCTTCGCCGGGTTCGCGTTCTGGTTGTAGAGCGGCGCGTGGAAGTTCGTCTGCACGTCCCACCCGCCGTGCATGTCGTAGGTCATGATGTTGACGTGGTCCAGGTAGGTGGCCGCCTGGCCGAGCTGGATGTAGGGGTACACCTTGGGCGACGACGGGGTGGCGATGCTCAACTGCAGGCCCGGGCGCACCAGGTCCAACTGGCGGCGGAACTCGGCCAGCGCCGCCGTGAAGTTCGCCGTGTCCTCCGGACGGCCCGGGTTCAGTCCGCCCGAGACAGGGAACTCCCAGTCGATGTCGATGCCGTCGAACACTCCGGCCAGCGAGCCCGCCGGCAGCCCCGGCACGTTGCCGCGGATGTAGAGATCGATGCACGACGCGGCGAAGGCCTGGCGCTTCTCCGGCGTGCTGACCGCGTCCGAGAAGCCTCCGGACCAATCCCAGCCGCCCAGGGCGATGAGGATCTTCAGGTTCGGGTACTTCGCCTTGAGCTTCTTGAGCTGGTTCAAGTTGCCCTTGAGCGGCTGAGTGGCGGTGTCCGCCACGCCATCCACGCTGATGCCCGCGTCGAAGGTCATCTGGTAGTCGGCCCACGGGTCACCCAGCGGCGAGGCGAGGATGCCGCACTTGCCATTCACCACGTTGCCGAAGGCGTAGTTGAGGTGGGTCAGCTTGGCGGCCATGCCGTTGGTGTCGAGCGTCTTCGGGTAGAAGGCGCGGCCGTACACGCCCCAGCGGACGAAGTAGCCGACGATCCTCTTGGGGCCAGGCGTGGTGACGGTGAGCGCGGCGCTGGCGGCGGAGCGGTTGCCCGCGGCGTCCCGCGCCTTCACGGTGAAGCTGTAGGTCGCGCCCGGCGTCAGCCCGTCCACGCTCACGCTGGTCCCAGCCGGCGAGGCCACCGCGGTGCTGCCACCATTCATGAACACCTCGTAGCCGGTGACGCCCACGTTGTCCGTGGAGGCCTGCCACGAGAGCGTCACGCTCTTCGGCGCCTTGGCCACGAGCGTCAGCCCGCCCGGTGTGGAGGGAGCCTGCGTGTCTCCGGCGGGAGGAGGATTGGGCACACCGCCAGTGCCGCACGGCTTGCCGTTGAGCGTGCAGTTGAAGGGATCGCTGACCGCGACCGTGCGGGTACCGCAGAACCCGAAGGACAACTGGCCTCCGGCGGGCACCGAGTTGTTCCACGTCTGGTCCGTCACCGTGTGCACCGAGTTCTGGTAGGTCCAGTTGCCATTCCAGAGCGAGGTGATGTTCAGCCCGGGCGCGAACTGGAACGTCACCGTCCAGCCTTTGATGGGCTGGCTCGTGGTGTTGGAGACGCGCATCTCCGCGCAGTAGCCGGTGGGCCACGTCGTGGTCGTGAGGAAGGTGAAGCCAGAGCTGGCCACCTGGATGCGAGGCGATACGGCGGCGCGCACCTCCTGGGAGGAGGCGGCCTCCGTGGAGGTCGGAGCCATGCCCAGCGCCAACATGAGGCCGAGCAGCACAGAGGGGATGACGCGAAGGGACGGGGGCTTCGCGGAGGTGAGACGCATGGGGGGCCTCCTGAGAGGGAGCTGCGGTGCTGCTCTTCCTGGCAGCGACATGGCGCGCTGCACACGCATCGGTACTGGTGGCGATGAACCCCCAGAATGGGTCACCGATTTTTTAGAAGTTGAGACAGCAACTCTGGCGCTTCAGGCACGCAGGAAACGTGCGGTATCAGCGAATCGTGCGACGCGAGCGTGCACGGCGTGGCGGACCTTTGTCGTGTGGCTGTGGGTTGTTGGCGAGCTCCAGCGCGGCGCGCACCATCTCCACGGCCTGTTGATGCGAGATGGGCCGGGCGGGGCCTGCCTCGCTGTCGAGCAGGAGCTGAAACTCCATGAGCTCCTCACGGTCCTCCGTGGAGTGGTCCATGCGGTGTCCTCTCCTCTGCTTCTTCTTGGGCAGCCAGGGTTCGCAGAGCGGTTCGGCCCAGGCGGAGGCGGCTGCGCACGGTCTCGAGCGGGATGCCCAGCTCGGCCGCGATCTCCGGCACGCTCATCTCCATCACATGGTGGAGGACCAGGGCGTGGCGCTGCTCGTTGGGGATGCGATCCAGCAGCGTCACCACGTGCTGGCGGTGCACGTGCTCATCCAGCGGCGCGTCGTCCGAGGGCACGGAGACCAGGGCTTCTGGCTCGTTGTCGCGCGCCTCGCGGCTGTCACGCATGCGCCGCAGCCACGCGAACGTCGTGCGCGCCACGATGCGGTCGGCCCACGAGCGCAGCAGGCCGTCTCCGCGATAGGCGGGCAGGCCGTGCAGCAGTGCGACGAGCGCTTCCTGGGAGATGTCCTCGACGTCCGCGTCTCCGCGCACCAGGTAGCGAACGAGGTTGCGCACGCGGGGCAGCAACTCCAACAGCAGGGACTCCTCCGTGCCGGGCCGTCGGTGAATGGGGGGACGGGGAGACGGGTGCCCGCGTCCGTTGTCTGTTGTTTGTCGAGCCATACTCATCATCCCCCTTATGGTGGCGAAAAACCGCCAAACCGGGTCACCCAGATTCGTGGGAAAAACTCTAGCGCTGGAGCGACGGCGCTGCTTCCCTTCTGTGCAATCACTTTCGGGCGCGAGTTTTCCACCGCGGTGGCACGCGGCTACGTGTGAGCAGCCGCGAGAGCACAGCGTGAGTGGCAAGCTTCACGGAACACGGGAGTGTGAAAGTGGGCGAGGCTCAGGAGGCGGGCGCGGATGCACGTGGCGGTGCGCCGGGGTGTACCTGCACGAGGCCCCGGCGCACGGCGTTTGTGAGGCTATGAATCGGAACCGAGCACCGTCGCGAGCGCCCTCAGCTCCGGTCTCAGTTGCTTCTCCGCCGCGCTGCCAGCCACGACCACGGGCAGCATCGCGCCCTCGAGTGAGGACTCGGCGGAGAGCCGCACGGCGATGGGAGCCATCACCTTCGCCTCGATGAGTCGCTTGAGCGGGCGGGCTCCGAGCTTCGGGTCATAGCCGTTGCGCGCGAGCCAGGCCCGCGCGTCCGGATCCACGACCAGCCGCAGCTTGCGCCGCAGCAGGCCCGCCCGCGAGGCCGCCTTCTCCAACTCGAGATCGACGATGCGAAGCACGTTCTCCTCGGAGAGCCGGCGGAAGGGGATGACGTGGTCGATGCGGTTGAAGAGCTCGGGCCGGAACGCCTGCCGGACGGCTCGCAGGAAGTCTCCACCGCTGCGCTCGGCGCCGTAGCCCACGGGCTCTGCTTGTTCCACGCCGAGGTTGCTCGTCATGCAGATGACCGTCATGCGGAAGTCCACCAGCCGCCCCAGGCTGTCCGTGAGCCGGCCTTCTCCGAGGATGCCGAGCAACAGGTCGAAGATCTCCGCGTGGGCCTTTTCGATCTCATCGAAGAGGACGAGCGACATCGGCTGTTGGCGCACGCGCTCGGCGAGGCTGGTGACGCCGGGGCCCACCTCCATCAGCCGCTGTGCCGAGCCGGGCAGCATGTATTCGGACATGTCGAGGCGGATCATCCGGTCCTCGTGGCCGAAGAGGGTTCGAGCGAGCTGCTTGGACAGCTCCGTCTTGCCCACGCCCGTGGGACCGACGAAGAGCAGCGTGCCGACGGGCTTGTCCGGATCGTTGAGTCCCGCCTTGAACCGCGAGAGCACTCCCGCGGCCAGCCCGCAGGCCTGCGTCTGGCCGATGACGCCCTGGGCGAGCTGGGCCGCGAGCGAACTCTGCTCGGTGGGGATCTCGTCGCTGATGAGCTGCAGGGGCAGCCCCGTGTAGCGGGCGTAGGCCTCCGAGGCGTCGCGAGGGTAGAGCGTCCGCGTCTTGCCTCGTTCGGCCTGCTGGTCCAGCCAGTCCAGGAAGCGGAAGGCCTTGCCGGGGAAGAGGGTATCGCGCTGGAACATCTCCAGGTGCCCCACGACCTGTCGCAGGCCCATGGGGTGGATGGTGACGCGGCTGCGCCGGGTCTCCTGGTAGCGCCGCATCAGCTCCGGCATCTCCGTGGCGGAGGGCTCCTCGATGCGGATGATGCGGAAGGGACGCAGCGCCTCGGGGAAGCGCCGCTGGCAGCGCTCGAACTCGGCCTCGGTGCACTCGGCGATGAGGGAGATCTCCTCGCTGGCCGCCGCGGGGATGAGCAGGTCGGCGATGGACGAGCCATCCGGCTGCCGCGCCAGGAGAGACGTGAGCCGATCGACATAGAGGTAGTGGTTCTCGAACGAGAGCGCGTCGATGATCTTCAGGCAGCGCTCCTGCCACATGCCCAGGTACACCATGCCGGCGACGATGCGCTCGGCGCTCGTGCGCCAGATCTTCGGGAACTCGCGTCCCTTCTCCTCGCGGCGCCGCTCCGCGAACCACCGTGCGAGTTTCAGCACCCAGCTCGTCTTGCCGACCCCTGGGCCTCCCACGAGGAGGAGCGACTGAGGAGGCTGGCGCCGCACGTAGACCTGCCACGCTTCCTGGGACAGGGCCTCATGGTCATAGACCAGCGCGGGGGCACGGCTTCCCAGCGCGCGCGAGGTCAGTTCCTCGCTGATCTGGGTGAGCACCTCCGGGACGGATTCCTCGGAGGATCGCATCCGAGAGGCCTGCTCCAGCCCGCCCGGATCCCAGCTCTGCACGTACTCCTCGCCCTCGTGGCGGAAGTCATAGAGTCCCTTGGGCTGCTCGCCCAGCAGGGCCGTGGCGAGCGCGTGCTGCAGCACCTCGCGGGCAATGGACAGCTCCTCGAGCACGAAGGACCAGCCGAAGCGTGGCACGAGCACACGGTACGCGCCGCTCTCCAGCTTCCCGTAGACGTACGTCAGCCGGAGCGGGATGAGCGCCTTGCCGATCACCGGCCGCTTCTGGTGCACCGTCTGAGGGTGGACCTCCACCGTGAGCGTCTTGGCCTGCAGGGACTCTTCCCACAGGAAACGGTCGAGCGTGGAGGGGTCCTCGATGATCATCACCCGGACGCGGGTCTCCAACTGGGCATGGACCTCGGCCTCGCTGGAGCCGTAGGCGGACGGCGCGGGCGCATCGAAGAAGCTGGCCCACACGGGCAGCAGCTGCCCCGTGAGGCGGCCATCGTGGTGGCGGGTGAAGTAGATGCGAAGGCTCTTGTCGGCCATGGCTCAGAGGTTCCCGTCCGAGGGGTTCTGGGTCATCCTCAGCCGCCAGAGCGCGGGGAGAGGGTCTGTCGGAGTCTTCACGCGGTGATTGCCGCTGTAGGTGAGCAGGTAGTCCTCCAGTTCCAGGCTCCCGATCGCGTGGGGATGGGCGGGCGGGTCGAAGCGGTAGGCGCGGACCACGGGGACGGCGGCCTCGGGGTTCTCTGGTAGGGAGCTGAGCCCCTCCTGGCGGGCCTTGTGGAAGGCCTGGAGCTTCGTGTCGTGCTGCATGATCAACTCCAGGGGCTCGGGAGCTGCCGCGGCATGCACACGCACCTTGACGACCTCTGGGAGGCTGGAGGACGACTGCCACACGTGCAGCCCGGCTTCGCCCTCGAAGAAGGGCCGCACGCCCGGACCCACCATCTTGAGCGCGATGTGCACGGGATCCAGTGGGGACTGCTCGAGCGCGAGCAGATCCTGGTAGGAGTTCCCCGACAGCAGGGCGCCATCGGCGAGGCGAGCGGCAAAGGTCTCGAACGAGCCGCGTGCGCCGCGATAGGCCTCGCCGAGCCAGGAGGCGAGTGCCGAGCCGGTGGTCCCCTCCCGCTTCCATTGCCCCAGGGCGAGCAGTTCCATCGTGACGGTGTGCTGGTCCGGACGGGAGAGCGTCTGAAGGATGCGCCGCAGGAAGTAGACCTCCGCGAGCGCGTCCAGGATCTCCTCTCGGGAGACGGCCCGTACCGGCTCGAAGGCTCGCCGGTCGAAGAGCCGGATGCGCCCCGAGACGCCTTTCTCCTGGTCCGAGGGATGCTTCTCGACGCCGAAGCGGTCGACCTCGATCATCTCCCGCGCTTCCTCCTCGGGGGCTCGTGCGAGGGCCTCCAGCTGCCCCGAGAATCCCTCCAGGAGCAGCCTCATGGAGTCCAGCGTGTAGACGGACTCGGCATGTTCTCGTTCTCCCGCCTGCAGCCGGGTGAGGTGGAATCGGAGTTGCTCGGAGAGCGCGCCCAACTCCTCGCTCTGCCGGATGCGATGCACCTCTTCCCGCGCCTCGAGGATCTTCTCGCGCAGCTTCGCCACCGGCAGCCCCAATAGGGGCTCGAGCGCGAAGCCCACCGTTTCCGGCTCGCGGGGCACGAGCGCATCGGCCTGCACCTCGAAGCGCCCGTCCCGGGTGAAGAGCTGAAACAGCCGCATCTGCGACTGAGGCCCACGGATGATGGCCTCGGAGAGCACCTGCCCGACCTTCTCCTCCAGGTAGCGCTTGAGCGGCCGCGCGCCCAGGGCGGGATCGAAGGACTCCTCGACGATGCGCCGCTTCACCGCGTCATCCGCCGACACGAAGATGTTGCGCGCCGTCAACCCGCGCCTCGCCAGCAGCCGCGCGAGCTCCTTCTCCACCACCTTCTCTCCGGATTCTCGCGAGAGGGGAGAGAAGTGCACGATGCGGTCGATGCGGTTGAAGAGCTCGGGGGGGAAGAATTCGCGCACCGCGCGATCCGAGTCGAGCGCCACGGCGCGCGCATCCTGCTGGCCGATGCCCACCACGGCCTTCTGACGGGCGCCGAGGTTGCTCGTCATCACGATGACCGTGTGCGTGAAGTCGGCGGTCTCTCCCGAGGCGTCGGTGAGCCGGCCCTCGTCGAAGGTCTGTAGCAGCAGGTTGAGTAGCGCCGGATGCGCCTTCTCGATCTCATCGAGCAGCACGAGCGAGAAGGGCTGCTCGCGGATGAGGCGCGTCAGGCGGCCCTCCGGCTGCCATGCATTCCCCGTCAGCCGAGCGACGGCATCCGGGGTCTGGAACTCGGCCATGTCGAGCCGCACCATGCGCGACGCGTCTCCGTACAGATAGCTCGCGAGGGCTCGGGCCAGCTCCGTCTTGCCGGTCCCCGTGGGCCCGGTGAACAGGAAGACTCCATAGGGGCGCCGAGGGTCGGTGAGCCCCGAGTGGATGCGCACGATGAGATCGCGCGCGACGCCCACCGCCTCCGGCTGGCCCATCACCTTACGGGAGAGGGAGGCGTGGATCTCCTCGGGATCCAGCCGCTTGTTCGGGTGGAGCAGGAAGTCCGGGAGCCCCGTCCGGCGGGAGAGGTGCTCGAAGAGCAGGCCCGAGTCCACCTCTCGGTCTGCGCCGCCGTAGTCCACGGCCAGCTCGCGCAGCAGATCCAGCGCTTTGCCCGGCAGTGCCGCACCGGCGAAGAGCGAGCTGGCCTGTTCGAGCAGCGCCGGGAAGAGCGTGGGCTCCCAGGAGACAGAGTGCCGCAACTCAAGCTCGCGGCCCTCGTGCAGCAACATGCGCAGGGTCTCGTCGGTGGTGGTGGGGCGGACGTGGAGCTGGGTGAAGAGCGCGGCGAAGGAGGGCGCATCCGTTTCCAGCCGCTGGAGCTGCTCGGGCGTCATCGAGCCGACGAGGGTGATCTCTCCCCGGGACAGCGGGCCCTGGAAGAAGAGGGCGAGGTTGGCGTCACTGTCTCGCGAGCGGCCGATGCGGCCGAAGGCATGCAGGTCCTCGACGAAGAGGATGCGCCGCCCGCCACGCGAGTCCTCCAGGAGCGCCAGGCAGCGCTGCTCCCAGTCTCCGACGTAGCTCATGCCGGCGATGATGCGCTTGCCCGCGACGGCCCAGATCTCGGTGACCTTGTCCAGGTTGCGGTGGCTGCGGAAGTCCTCGGCTTCGAGCTGGTCGGCGGCGAAGTGCTTGAAGAGGGTCCGCTTGCCGGAGCCTGGTGGCCCCACGAGCAGCACTGGCGTGCGCCGCTCGCCCCCGAGCAGCAACTGGAGCTGCTCACGGTAGGGGCTGCGAGGCATGCCCGTGTCGAGCGTCTCCTCGGCGGCCTGGACGGTGAGGTTCGTGCCCAGGTTGTTGAGCACCTGGAGCCCTCCGGACTTCTTCTTCTTCTTGCCGCTCCGGTCGGTCAGCTCGAGATCGTCCCACGGGCCCTTCTTCTTGCCGAGCTCGTCGAGCAGCGACTTGGGCCGCACCACGAATGACACGGCCTGGAGGCTGTCCTTGCGCTGGGAGCGCATGGCTTCGAGCGTGTACGGCTCCAGCCGGGCCCAGGCGCGGGTGAAGAAGGCCTTGGCCTGGTCCTCGAGGCTGAGTTCGGGGTCGACGGGGAACCATTCCTCCTGGCGCGCGGGGTGGTAGGCGATGGTCAACGGCTCGGTGCGCGTGCGCATGCGCGGCTCGAGGATGAGCGGAAAGACGCCCGCCAGCTTTCGTGTCTCGGCGTCGGTGTGGACGCGCTTGAAGTCCAGTTCGAGCCGCACCCGCTCCAGGTGGATGCCGCGCGGCAACTGGAAGTAGCTCAGCTCGCGGACCGGGAGCTCGCCGATGACGCTGCGCAACTCATCCACGAGCTTGCGCTGTAGTTTGATCGCGTTCCTGCCCGTGCGGCTTCGGGTATACGGGCCGAGCGCGAGGGTGGTCCACTCGAGCCCCGAGGGCCCCCGGCTCTGGTAGATGGCGATGGTGAGGTTCATCGCTTTGCCTCCCGGACCTTGTCGAGTTCGAGGGAGAAGAGCTCTTCCCGGTCGAGTCCGCCGGAGCGTTCGGCCTGATCGATGTGTTCGAGCAGGATGAGCTCGAGATCCGGGAAGTAGCCCCGGGTGCCGAGTGTCATCCTCCGGGCGCCGTTGCACAGCTCGAGCTTTGCCTCGGGCAGATGGCTGCGGACCGGCGGCATGAGCCGCAGCTGCTTCAGCGGCAAGGCGACGGGGGGGATGATGAGAGCGAGCTCCTTCTCGGAGAGGCTGCTGCGCATGGCCACGGGTTTGATGGTGAGCAGGGGAGGGTTCTCACTCTCTCCTTCGCCCGTGAAGCGGTGCACCCCCGCCTCGAGCGCCAGGAACACCCCGGCGTTGGGCCCATGGATCGTCAGGAGCAGCTCGCGGAAGTTCCGCTCGGGGTTGCCCAGGGCCTTCTTCAGATCCTCGGCGCTGAGGGGTTCGCCCCATTTGCGCTTGCGATCGCTGGTCTTCATCGTCACGGAGGGACGGCCGTCGATGACCCAGCCGCGCCGGGGCGCTTCCAGGAGCAGCGGCAGGACCCAGTGCTCGAAGCCTCGGGGCTCACCGCACTCCTGGAGCACCAGCGCGATGTCATCCCGCCTGGACTGCATCGCGAGCAGCACCGCGGGCATGCTCCTTCGCAGCGCATCGAGCTGAGCGTTGGCTTCTTCCACGAAGGGCGTGACGTCCTGCTGCTCGAAGAGGGCCATCAGTGAGAGCTCCTCGGCGGCCACGAGCGCCGAGCGCAATTGCTGCACGTGTCTCCAGAGTCCATCGAGCCGGTGGTGCTCACCGCGGAGGTTCGCGAGCGTGAGGGAACCCGGGCCGCGTTCGTCCCGCTCGCTCTGGGAGAGCTGGGCCACGAGGAAGCCGATGTGCTCTTCGATCTGCACCACCGCATCGAGCCGGAAGAGGGTGTCGACGGCCCTGCGTTCCGCCTGGACTTCGCGGACCAGGTACAGCTGGTTGCGAGTCGCCTTCGGGCTGCCCTTCTGGAGTTCGACCGCGAGCGCTCCATCGCGCAAGGTGACGTCCACGCGTCCACCCTGGAGCTCCGGTCCCGCGGCGGAGAGCGCCCGGGCCACGGGGACGACGAGCTGCTGGTCCAGGTGCCTGCGCATGGCCCGTGCGCCATAGGCCTCCTGGTAGCCGGAGGAGGCGAGGGCGGCGGTTGCCTCGGGAGGCAGGTCGAGCGTGATGCCGCGCTGGATGATGCCGCGCCGCTGCCGCAGCTTCTCCACGCCGAGCCGCGCCACCTCCGCCACCTGCTCGGAGGTGAGCGAGTGGAAGGGGATGATCTGATCGATGCGGTTGACGAGCTCGGGCCGGAAGTGCCGGTGGACCTCGCGCAGGTAGTGGGTGGTGTCATCGGCGGCCGACGTGCCGATGCCAATGGGGCTGCGGCGGTGGGCGGCCCCCAGGTTGCTGGTCATGATGATGAGGGCGTTGTGGAACCAGGCGGTGTGGCCGCGGGCATCGGTGAGCCGTCCCTCGCCGCAGACCTGGAGGAGCAGATCGAAGACCGCGGGGTGGGCCTTTTCGATCTCGTCGAGCAGGAGGACGCAGAAGGGCTGCTGGCGGACGCGCCGCGTGAGCAGGCCTTCCCCCTGCTCGTTGCCACGGATGAGGCGGTCGGCGGCCCAGGCATCCATGAACTCGCTCATGTCGAAGCGGAACAGACGCTCGGGCGAGCCGAAGAGGAACGTAGCGAGCAGCCGCGCCAGCTCCGTCTTGCCGACGCCCGTGGGGCCGACGAAGAGGAAGGTGGCGAGCGGCTTGCCTTGGGGTTGCAGGCCTGCCTTGACCATGCACAGCGTTTCCGCCACGCGGCGTACGGCCAATTCCTGGCCGATGAGCTGGCGGCGGAAGTACGCCTCCACATCTCCGGCGAGGAGCGAGCGATCCTCTCGCAGCAGGAACTCGGGCACGCCCGTCTTGAGGCTGAAGAGCGAGTAGACCCGCTCCCGGGTGAGCACGGGCGTCTGGCCGTCGCCGGTACGCTCCTGTTGGACGCCCGCGCGCATCTCTTCATAGAGGCGCAGGGCTTTGCCGGGCAGGGCGCGGCTGGGAAGGTAGCGCTCGGCCAGCTCCACGAGCGGCACGACGGCATTGTCAGCCAGGGTCGGCCGTGAAGGCTCTGCCTGCCGCTGCCAGGCCACCCGTGCTCGCAGGGCATCGCAGGTGGTTTTGGATCCGAGCGGCTCGATGCGCACCCGGCTGAGGGCGGCGAAGAGCGCGGGGTGACGGCTCTCGAGCAGGTCGAGCGACTCGGGCGCCAACTCGCCCAGGAATCGGACCTTTCCCTCCTCCAGGAAGGGCTTCATCGCGCTGGGCAGATCGATGGACTCCGTGGAGTGCTGAGCGAGCAGCTCACCGAGGTTCTCGAAGTAGAGCACGGCATCCAGGTCCTGCGCGGCACGCATCACCCGGAGGACGCGCTCCTGCCACTGCCCGAAGCCGGACATGCCAGCGATGAGCCGCGAGCCGCTCGTCGCATACACGCGACGCTCGCGGCCTGCCTTTCGCTCCGCGCGCAGCCATGCGTAGAGAATCTCCGTCTTGCCCGCGAGTTCCGGGCCGACGAGCAGCACGCCTTGCCGTTTCTCCCCCCCGAGCAGGTTCGTCAGGAGTGCCAGCTCGGTGTCCCGGCCGACGAGCGGGGGGCCACGCTTGGACTCCTCCCGTTCATGCATCAGCGTGGAGACGGAGGAGAGGACCTCGTGCGCCTGATCTCGCACGAGCTTCTCCTGATGCTTCTTCCGGGCCTGGCGGGCCTTCTCGCTGAAAGCGTCCTGGCGGCGGAGCTTGAGCTGCACGGTCTGGAGCGTCGCCGACTTTGGAGGGAGCAGCCGCAGGTACTCGTGGGAGGTCGGCGCGCGGGCGGCCAGGAGCCGTTCCACGTCCGTGCGGACGGCTTCGAGGACGTCCTGGTTGCGGCCGACGTAGACGGTGTGATCGAGCGCCGGGACGAAGGCCCAGGTCTCCTGGGGGAGCGGGACGACGAGGGTGGCCAATTCGAGGGTGGAGGGCTTGAAGAGGCGCTTGGGCAGGTCTGCCCGAGGCGCCAGCACCTCGATCATCTCGATCCGGACCTTGTCGGGCAGGGCGAAGCGGGCGAGGACCTCCGGCGCCGCGCGAGAGAGGTACTCCTCGAGGAAGAGCCGCTGCTCGGCCAGGCAGGCCTCTTGGGTGGGAGCGTGACTCGTCAGGGCGGGTGCGGCGACGGGAAACGCCTGATGGTTTCCGTTCCAGAGCTGCTGACAGAGGAGCGGAGTGGCGAAGTCCAGGGTCCCGGTGGCGTCAGAGGAGGCCATGTGGCTGGCATCCTATGCTGGACTCTTCCCTCCGTCCCAGGTCACGAGGGCAGGCCGAGAGCGGCGCAGGCGGACTCGATCGCGCCCGCCTTGATCTGCTCGATGGGCAGGTCCGGGAACTCGACGGTGCAGTCGGAGAGGCCGCCCACCGCGACGACGGCACGGATCCGCCGGGCGAGCGACGGCTTGGGTCCCAGCAGCAGCGCCATCAGACGGTGCCTCCACTTGAGGACACGCTCGGTCAGATTCAGGGTGCTCAGGGTGCTCGGGTTGTGCAGCACCATGAGCATGATGTCGCGGTGCTGGTAGAGCAGGTCGAAGTAGTCGCTGAGGAGCACGCGCGGGTCGTGGTGCTTGACCGCCTCGCGCGAGATGAGGACCTCCTCCATATGGTCGAGCATGGGCTGGACGATGCTTGTGACCAGCGCCTCTCGAGAGTCGAAGTGGTAGTAGAGCGCGGGCTTGGTGATGCCCAGTCGCTCCGCGATATCGCTGAGGCTGGTCTGCTGGACGCCCCGCTGTGCGAACAGCTCGCGAGCAGCCGCTTGAATCCTCGCCTTGGTGTCGGAGTTCCGCGTTTTTGGCACGCCCCCAAGATAATCGTTGACTGACCGTTCAGTAAGGCTTGCCAGAATCCGGTCAGTTTGTTTACTTACCAGTAAGTAAGGAGACACCATGCGGATCCTCATTTCCGGAGCCAGCGTCGCTGGCCCAGTCCTCGCCTACTGGCTTGCGCGCTACGGTTTTCAGCCCACGGTGGTCGAGCGGTCCCCCACGCTGAGAAAGACGGGCGGCCATGCGGTCGATCTGTTCCGGCCGGCCATGGAGATCGTCGAGCGGATGGGGCTGCTCTCGAAGTTGGAGGCGAAGAAGACCGGTACCGATCGGCTGACGCTGCTGCGCGAGGGGGTCGATCGGCCCATCGAGGTGGATGTGGCCCGGCTGGTGACGGCGGTGTCCGACCGCCACGTGGAGATCATGCGTGACGATCTGGCGGAGCTCTTCCATGACGCAACGCGCGACTCGGTCGAGTACGTGTTCGGTGACTCGATTGCCGCGCTCGCGGAAGACGCGGGGGGCATCGACGTCACGTTCGAGCGCGGCGCACCTCGCCGGTTCGATCTCGTGATTGGCGCCGATGGCCTGCACTCGAACGTGCGCCGTCTGGTCTTCGGCGACGAGCGCCGCTTCGCGCACTGGATCGGTGCGTACCTGGCGGTGATGACCCTGCCCAACTACCTTGGGCTGAAGGACCGGTCGATCACCTTGGGGGATGTCGGGCGCCTGGTCGTGTTCTACAGCGGTCAGCACATGGATGACGCGCGGGCGTTGTTCATGTTCCGGACGCCGCGGGAGCTCGATATCCACTACCGCGATGTCGCACGGCAGAAGGGGGTGCTGCGCGAGGCGTTCGCCGGCCTTGGCTGGGAAGTGCCGCGTCTGCTCGAGGAGCTCGATCGGACACCGGCATTCTACTTCGACTCGATCACCCAACTGCGCATGGACACGTGGTCGCGGGGCCGTGTGACCCTCGCCGGGGATGCTGGCTACTCACCGGGGCCGGCCGTGGGGGGGAGCACCAGCCTCGCCATCGTGGGGGCCTACGTGCTCGCGGGCGAGCTGGCCGCGGCTGGCGGCGACCACGTGCGTGGCTTCCAGGCCTACGAGCGCGAGCTTGGCGACTACGTCCGCCGCAGCCGGACCTTCGCGCTCCATACAGCAAAGAACCTCGTGTCCAGCAGCCGCTTTCAGTTGTGGGCGCTTGTCCAGGCCGCAAGGCTGATCAGCCTTGCTCCCCCGCGAATGACGCGCGCGCTGTCTAAGCTCAGCAGCAAGGGGGTGCGCCTGCACGACTCGATCGCGCTCAAGGACTACGGGCACCAGGCGCGGGTCGCGGCGTAGTAGGGCTGAGCGAGCGTGTTGTCCATGGGGGACCGAGGACCCGGAGGCGTCGCACTGGTGACCCCAGACACCAGGTGGTGAATGCCGTCATCGTGCCGCGCCATGTCGGGCAGGGCAGGGGAGACAGGCTGATCCTGCCAAGTGCCCGATTTCCGGAGGAATGCAGCCCCTTTCCCACCTGCGCATGGCCCTGCCTACACATGGCCCGATTCCTGCTCATGTTCCTCCGCGTCTGCACCACCCTTCGCCCCTTACGGAGTCGGACATGTCCATCTCGGCCCTCAACCGCTCTGCCTTCGCCATTCCCTCCTCGAGCACCTCGAACGTTCAGCCAGCCGCTGTTCCGGCCCAGGGAGTGGAGGGCGCTTCGGCGTCGCGGTGTGGCAATGGTGGCGGCCTGCGGCAGCGGCTCATGGCCGACTCCTTCGAGCAGGGCCCGCGCAAGCTGGGTGATGCCCTGGGGGCGGGTGGCGCGGATCCGATGCAGCAGCTGTCGCAGGTGCTGGACAACCTCATGCAGGTGCTGAACAGCCTGGGTGCGCAGCTTCCGGGTGGCCAGGTCGGCGGCTCGGATGCTTCCGCCGGAGCGGTGGGCGGAGTGGGCGGCGCGGGCTCCGCGGCTCCCGTGGACCTTGGCGCTCCTGCAGACCTCGGCGCTCCCGTAGACCTCGGCGCTTCTGAGGATCTCGGTGCTCCTGCGGACCTTGGCGCTCCTGCGGATCTCGGCGCTCCTGCGGACCTCGCGGCTCCCGAGGTTTCGGCGGGGCAGGTGTCCAGCGAGGCCCCCAAGGCCGAGGGCTCGGCTGCGGCGGTGGGCACGTCCAGCAAGGCGGACAAGCCCACGTACCCCACCTACAACAGCGAGGCGGGTCCCGGGTTCGGCCCGCCGTCCGCTGGGTCCACCGAGCCGGCGCCGGCGAACGAGCCGTGGTTGGCCAAGAACAACGTGGGCACGCCCTACAACAGCAACATGCAGCTGATCGACGAGGGCCAGAAGAGCCAGTTCAAGTACACCAACACGTTCACGAACAAGACGGACAAGCCGCAGACCATCACTCTGTGGAACAAGACGGGTGAGAACGGGAACCCGAACGACGGGCAGAACTTCGACAAGAGCACGCCGAAGACGTTCACGCTGCAGCCCGGCCAGTCGCAGTTGGTGGCGTTCGACACGAACAGCAGCGTGGCGTGGGCTGTGTCGAAGGACGGCGCGGCGAGCCCGGGTGCGAACTCGGGGCAGACGTGGGGCGAGGCGACGTTCGGTAACTCCGCCACCGGCTGGAGCGGCTACGACACCAGCCAGATTGCTCCTGCGGGCCACAACGGCCGGATGTCCATCACCAACGAGGCCACGGGCAAGACGGTGACGGAGGCTGACGCCTGGCAGACGCCCCAGGACAACCCCGCGGGCCGCGACGTGGGCGTCCCCGCTGGCCCGCTGAACCTGGCCACGGTCCTCAGCTGATCAGTCGGCGGGCTCGACGGCAGGGCCCTTCAGACTCCCTTAAGATTTCGTCATCCGGGCGAAACGCCGAGGACATGCGTGTGCAGCACGGTATCCCTGGCCGCGTGTGAGCGCGGTGCCGGGAGATATCGAGCATGGAGCTGAAGCCTCGCCCCACCACCGATGAGGACATCCAGGTACTGCTGGTGGAGGACGATGAGCGGCTGGCCGCACTCACGGCCCGCTATCTCCACGAGCGCGGTCTGGCGGTCACTCTCGCCCATACCGGCCAGGAGGGGCTGGCCCAGGCCGGCCGCCACCGCTACGACATCATCCTGCTCGACCTGATGCTCCCGGGCCGGGATGGCATGGAAGTGTGTCACGCGCTGCGCACGCGCAGTGACGTCCCCATCATAATGGTCACCTCCCGTCGCGAGGAGACCGACCGGGTGCTCGGGCTGGAGTCCGGTGCGGATGACTACCTGCTCAAGCCCTACTCTCCGCGGGAGCTGCTCGCGCGCATCCGTGCCCAGGTACGCAGGGCTCGCGGCCAGATCGGGCCCAACACCCAGTTCCTCCAGGTGGGCCCGCTCCGGCTGGATCCGAGCAGCCTGACCGCCAGCGTGAATGGCAAGCCCTTCTCCCTGACGACCTACGAGTTCATGGTCCTGCGCGTCCTGGCGGAGCATGCCGGCCGCGTCCTGAGCCGCGAGCAGATCCTGGGGGCCATCAACACAAACGCGGAGGAGGTGTTTGATCGCTCCATCGACGTGCACGTCTTCCGCCTCAGGCAGAAGATGGAGGCGGATCCGCACAGCCCCCAACTGCTCAAGACGGTGCGCGGTGTGGGCTACATGCTCAGCCGGGGAGAGGATCCGTGAGGGGCTTCCGGTTGCCGGGCTCGTTGCTGGTGCGAGTCTACGGGGTCGGCATCGCCCAGATCGTCCTCGTTGCCTGGGTGTTGATTGCCGCCCGGGACTATGTGGCGGACATTCCCTCGCGCCAGAGCATGGGGCGGTACGCGGCCTTCCTGACCTCCGATTGGGCCCTGAACCTGGAGCAGCCCGAGGCACTCCAGGCGGAGCTGGATCGGGTGGGGCGGCAGTTCGACACCCAGGTGGTGATCCGTTCGGCGGATGGCCGGTTGCTGGCTGGCAATGTCTCTCCCGCGTTCGAACCCCTCGCTCCGGAGGCGCTCCAGCAGCTCTGGGGAGAGAGAGTCCTGGTGGAGGGAACGCCCCCGCGCATTTTCGTCGCCCTTCCGAACACAGGGCCCGCGCGGGCCTATGCCATCATGCTGTTGCCTCCGCCGCCGAGGCCCTCCATCAACGTCGCGCTGCTCACCTCCCTGGTGCTGGGTTGCATCGCCATCACCTCGCTGGCCTTCGCCCGCACGCTGGTCGTGCCGCTCCAGCAGTTGGCGAAGGTCGCGCGCACGTTCGGCGCGGGCTCGCTGGAAGTCCGCACGGGCCTGCATCGGCGAGACGAGCTGGGGCAGGTGGCCGAGGCCTTCGACGAGATGGCCGAGCGGCTCACCCAGTTGCTTCGCTCCCAGCGGGAGCTGCTCGCCAACATCTCCCACGAGCTGTACACCCCCCTGGCCCGGATCCGCGTTGCGCTGGAGTTGGCCGCCGAGGGAGATGGCTCTCAGGCGCACGAGTCGCTCGCCGGCATCGCCGCGGACCTCTCCGAGCTGGAGCGCCTGTTGGCGGATGTGCTCAGCGCGGCGCGGCTGGGGGACGCCGCTGGTTCGCTGCCCGGTGCGACGCCTCCCCTGCGCCGGGAGCGCGTGGAGGCCCGGGAGTTGATTGACCGAGCCGCGGCACGCTTCCGCGCCACCTGGCCCGGACACCCTTTGGAGTTGATCGTGGAGGCACCATTGCCCGCGCTGGAGGCGGACCCGGTGTTGCTGCGGCGTGCGCTGGACAACCTGCTGGACAATGCGGGCAAGTACTCCGAGCCCGGGACTTCCGTGCGGCTGGGCGCCGTCATGCGGGAGGAGGGACTCCAGCTCGAAGTCAAGGACGAGGGCATCGGCATCGACTCGCGTGACATGCCCCACCTCTTCACTCCCTTCTTCCGCGGCGATCGGAGCCGCACCCGGGCCACCGGGGGCGTGGGGTTGGGGCTCGCGCTGGCGCGCCGCATCGTCTCGGCGCACGGTGGGTCGCTCACGCTGGAGAGCCAGCGAGGCATAGGGACCCGGGTTCGCATCCAGCTGCCTGCCTCCAGGTCATCGGCGCAAATGCGCGCTTAATTCAGACTTCATCTCGGCTCTCTACAAAGCCTCTCGCACGAGGACGCTGCCCTCGCCGCGCCACGTGGTCCGTGGAGCTGCTGGCGGGCGTGCAGCCTCGAGCAGAGGCACGCGCTCGACGAGCGCCACCGAGGAGAGTACCTGATCATGAAGCATGTAAGGACCGCAGTGGTGTGTGCCGGGCTCTGGCTCGGTCTGGCTTGTGGCGGGACCGAGGAGGAGTGCCCGGAGGGGCAGCATTCCCACGGCGATGGCGAGTGTCACACCGACACGCCGGTGGATGGCACGCCCTCCGAGCCGTCTCAGGAGACGGGCTACTTCGCCACGCAGGTGCGTCCCCTCCTTGATGCGAAGTGCGTGAGCTGCCATGGACCCCAGGAGGCGTCTCTCGGCCTGGTGTTGGGGCCTGCCTCCAAGGTGTCCAGCGCGGACCTCATCGCCGGACTCGTCAACGTCCAGGCGAAGTCAGCGCCCATGGACCTGGTCGAGCCGGGCGAGCCGGCGCGGAGCTGGATCATCCACAAGGTGACCGGCGACTTCCAGGGGGTGACGTGCAACGGAAGCTGCGGCAACCGCATGCCCCCGACGGGCACCTCGCTGACAGCCGCGGAGATCGACGTGCTGCGCACGTGGATCACCAGTGGCGCGGATGCGAAATGAATGCGGCCAGTTTTCGGAAGCGCCGTCTGCCTTCGTGTAATCGCAAGCAATCCCGACTTAATCCAGACTTCATCTTGATCCCCTACAAGGCTTCTCTCCTGTCACGGAAAGCGAGTCACCATGAGCAGCAATACGAAGGCAGAGTCGCATCATCAAATCCTGACGCGCCGCAAGCTCCTCTATGGAATGGGAGTCACCGCGGCGGCCGTTCCACTCGTCAAGCTCCTGGCCGCTTGCGGTTCCAGCGATGACGGTACCCCGGGCATGGATGACATCGTCGATCCTGGCGCCTGGGCTATCGGCGGCACCCAGTCAATGACTGCCTTGAAGGACTACCCCAATCCTTTCGTTACGGGGCTGGGGGCTGTCTGTGCCGTGACATGCGAGACCATGCTGGGGCCGTGCTATGCGGTCACGCTGGAGCGCGAGGACATCTCCGAGGGAGAGAGCGGGCTGCCCGCGCGTCTGGCCTTCCTTATCGTGGACGAGGCGTGCAAGCCCATCCAGGGAGCCACCGTCGACATCTGGCACTGTGGCCCGGATGGCCTGTATTCGGGGGATGACTCCAGTGACGTGTGCACGTTTGGCGATGCGCGCGCTCGCGCGGCTCGCTGGTACCGCGGCGTGCAGACCACCGACAAGAACGGCCGCGTCAACTTCAACACCTGCTTCCCTGGCTGGTACCGCGGCCGCACCATCCACATCCACCTGACCGTTCGTCTCGCCAATCAGGAATATGTCACCACCCAGCTCATCTTCGACGACGCGCTGGCCAACGAGATCGTTGCTACCCAGCCGCTCTACGACACCCGCGGTCAGCGCGACACGACCAACTCCACCGATATCGTTGTCTCGCAGAGCGGCTCGGACCACGTCTTCGAGACCCGGCGCATGGCGGACGGTGCCCTGCTGGCCTGGAAAACCCTCGTCATCCGTTCCTCCCTCTCCACGCCCATCTGCCATCACGGCCTTGACGACGGCCTGCCGCCTCCCAATGGCGATGGCGGCATGGGTCCGCCTCCGGGCTGGGATGGCGGCATGCCCTGAGCCACTCGGAACCCCAGGCGATAGCGCATCGCACCCCTCGAGGAATCACCCATGAAACCTTACAGAACAACTGTCACCATCGCGGACCGGAGCACCTGGTACAGAAGGGCCACCCCTTTCGCGCTATGCGCGGTCATGGTCGCGGCTTCGTGCGCGGACTCCGATGACGAGACCCACGACCATGAGGAGAGTCATCCCTGCGATCAGCCTTATGCTCCCGATCCCCGGGACGCGACGATGAGCAGCGACTTCATTCGCCTCGTCACGAGTCAGGGCGACCCCAGTGATCCTTCGGACGATCAGTACGATCTGACGTTGCCTCAGGAGATGGTCGACTGGCTCTTCGAGCAGAACTGGGTTCAGGCGCACGGCGACTGGCACAACGTCCGGCGCATCGCCCAGGCCTGTGGACAGAACACCGCTCTGGAGAGTTGCCCGAGCGCCAAGGCCTTGGCCGAGCGTGGTTTGCAGCCCGCCGCGATCCAGCAGGACAAACCCGGGGATGGCTATGCATTCCTTGTGGCGCACCGCCACATGATCCGTGGTTTCAAGCAAGCCTTCCCCAAGCACGCCGAGCTTTTGCGTGGATTCGAGCACGTGCCGCTGACCCAGGAGGATCCCGAGAACCCGCTTCCCTGGGTCAAGATCCAATGGACCGATGATCAGCTCGCTTCGATCAAGCTTCTGCAAGACATCGAGAACAACCTCGAGCTCTTCGAGAGCGAAGATGATCTGGGGCAATGGATCCAGGACGGCACCCTGGGGGCGGGCGGGGGCGGTCCTCCTCCTGGCGGCTTCGACGGCGGCATTCCGGACGGAGGATTCCCCTTTCCGCTTCCCCTCCCTGGACCCGGCGACGGTGGCGTCAGTGATGGTGGGCGCCCTGCGGGAGGCATTCACAACGGATTGCATGGGCAATGGTCCGTGCCAGGCTCGCAGTACCTTCTGGCCAACAACAACGCCAACCTCCCCGTGGTGGCCTTCTGGCGGCTGCACACCTGGATCGACGACATGTGGGAGCGCTATCGCGTCGCGAAGGGCATCGGTGAGGAGGATGAGGCCTACAAAGCGGAGATGCAGGCTCAGTGCGAGGAGATGCACATGCTCGAGAAGGCGCCGAAGCCCAACGACGGCACGGCGGCGGTCGAGACTGGCGTGTTCGCGGAGAAGATCGCTCCGATCTTCAAGTCCTATTGCTCGGGTTGCCACGACATCGTGAGCCCGTCCAAGGGAGTGGTGCTCGCGGGCACGGCCGCGTCCACGATTCGTGTGGGCCTGGTGGGCGTGAAGGCCTCCGAGGTCGATATGAACCTGATCGATCCGGGCTCCCCCGCAACGAGCTGGCTCTATCGCAAGATCACCGGTGACATGAACGGCATCCAGTGCAGCGGGTGCACTTCGCCGATGCCTCCAGCGGGTGCTGGCCCCAAAGCCGAGGAGATCGAGACCCTCCGAGCTTGGATCGCGGCGGGCGCTGCGGCCGATTGAAGCGCCTGTCCTTATGGCTGCCGCTGTCCAAGGCAGTGGCCGTCTCCCAGCCCGGGAGCAAACCGGGCTGCGCAAGGCGGGTATTGCTGTGGCTGGGCTCAAGGGGCTCGGTGGAATGGGCCTGAGCGTGGGTGCATCACTCTACCCTCCCAGTCGGGCGGCGGCACCTTGAGGACGCCGATGCTCTCGTCGCGGACGCACAGCCACTCGCGGCTAGCGCAGCGCCGCGAGGGCTGCGCTGACCTTCGTCACTGTCACCGACACGGGCGTCGTCACCTCCGGAGCGAAGATGGCCACGCGGAGCTCCTCGAAGGCCCACCGCAGCTCCTGCGCCGCCTCCTGGTCACGCACGGTGGCGCGCTTGGCGAGGAAGGTCTCCCACAGGGGGGTGAAGGGCGCGGCCTTCCCTGTGTCCTTGCCGGGGTTTGCCACCGCACGCGACAGCCGTGCTTGGGCCGCGCGGAGGTAGCGCGGGTAGTTCAGCAGGCGCTCGAGGGGGAGCCACTCGATGAGGTTCGCGGGGAACAGGTGCCCGAGCTGCGAGCGGATGTCCCGCACGGCCGCCGCGCCGCTCGGCCCCTTGGATGCTGCCTTGAGTGCAGAGAGCGTCGCAGCGAGCTCCGAGGACGTGGCAACGACGGCGTCCGCCCAGTCCCGGGCCGCCTGCTCAATGAGCGGTGAGCCATCACGAACCAGCTCCTCGAAGGCCGCCTTCGTACGGGGCAGCGGCGCACCCGGTGCGAGCTTGAACGCATCGTCGACGCTGCGTGCGAGGAGGAGCGCCCGGAAGGCCTCGGCCTGGCCCCGCGCGGGCGGCGCGCCGTCCAGGGACGGGAAGGGCAACGGCATGCGCGCGGCGCTGACAGCCACGTGTCCGCGCGCGGCGAGCATCAGGAGCCGGCGGACCCCCGTGCGCGTGGCCGCGTCGGCGGCGGCGGAGGTCTCGAGAAGCACCAGGTCTACGGCAGCGCCCCGGTCGACGAGCGCGGGGTAGCTGCGGACCTCGAGCCCGCCGGCCCGCCGGGTGACCACGGAGGGCAGCTCGCCGAAGGTCCAGGCCGTCAGTCCCTTGCGCTCCCAGTCCGAAGTCGGTGCCACGCTGCGCAGCGCCGCCCGTGCACGTCCCCCGTACTGCTCGAGCAGCGCGTCGGCGTCGCGGCTCCGCGCGAGCTCCTTTCCCCGCTCGTCGAGCACCCGGAGCGTGATGCGCAGGTACGGCGCCACGGCATCCGCCCGGAGGGATTCCTCGGGCACGTCCACGCCGCACAGCTGGGACACCGCACGCACGAGCGCTGGAATCATCGACCCGCGGAAGGGCACAAGTTCCTTCTCGAGACGGTCGACCAGGTCCGGCACCGGCCCCAGCTGCTTGCGCTGGGCGCGGGGGACCTGCTCGAGCAGGGCGGTGAGTTTCTCCCGCTGCCACCCGGGGATGGTCCAGTCGAGCTCACCCGGGACCAGCTGTGCGAGCAGCAGCAGCGGCACGCTCAGGGTGATGCCGTCGTCCTCTGCCGAGGGGTCGAAGGTGTACGTCACCGGCACGGACGCGCCGTGCAAGGTGATGGCGTCTGGGTAGTGCGCCGGGGACAGGTCCGGGTCGTGCGAGAGGGCATCCTCCATCGAGAGGACGAGCACGTCGGGGTCGGCCGCCTCGGCCTTGCGGCGCCAAGCCTCGAAGCTCGCTCCGTCCGTCACGTCCGCCGGGAGGCGCTCGTCGAAGAACGTCAGCAGCGCCTCGCTGTCGAGCAGCTCGCTGCGCCGGGCCTTGTCCCGCAGGCGCGCCACGCGCTCGAGCACCTGGCGGTTCTTCTCCTGGAACGCCCCTCGGGTGCGGTACTCGCCGCGCGCCAGGGCATGATCGAGGAACATCAGCCGTGCCCGGGCGGGGTCCATGCTGGCCAGGGCCACGGGGCGCTCCTTGAAGACCTGAAGCCCGAAGAGGGTCGCGTTCTCCTTCACCACGGCGCGCGCGGACTTCTCCGACCAGTGCGGTTCGGAGTAGCTGCGCTTGAGCAGGTGGGGGGCCGCCGCCGCGAGCCACTCCGGGTCGAGCTTCGCCACGGTGCGCGCGAACAGCTGGGACGTCTCCACGAGCTCGAACGCCATCGCCCAGGCAGGGGGCTTTTTCGCGAGCGCCGACGAGGGGTGAACCATGAAGCGCGTCTGCTTCGCGCCCGTATAGTGGCGCTGCTCCGGATTCCACTGGCCGATGCGGGACAGGAGCCCGGTGAGGAGAGCCTGGTGCAGGGTGTCCCCGCGCGACGGGGCGCCCCGGCCCTTGCGCGGCAGGCGCAGCTCGCGGACGGTCTCCTCGAGCTGGCGCTGGACGTCCCGCCACTCGCGCACCCGCAGGAAGGACAGGAAGTTGTCCCGGCACACGCGCCGCAGATGGGACGTCCCCCGGCCCTCGGCCTCGCGCACGAACGCCCACAGCTTGAGGAGCCCCGTGAAGTCCGAGTGCTCGTCGCGGAAGCGCCGGTGCAACTCGTCCGCCTTTTGCGCGAGCTCCCGTGGCCGCTCGCGCGGGTCCTGCAGGTTGAGCGCCGCGGCGACGATGAGCACCTCGTCCAGGCACCCGTACTCGGCGCCGGCGAGAATCATCCGCGCGATGCGCGGATCCACCGGGAAGCGCGCGAGCTGGTACCCGAGCGGCGTCAAGGTGCGCTCCTTGCCCTCGATGGCCCCGAGCTCTTCGAGCACCCGCCAGCCCTCGGCGATGGCCCTCGGCTGGGGCGGATCGAGGAAGGGGAAGTCCTCGACGTCACCGAGGTCGAGGGACTTCATCCGCAGGATGACCCCCGCGAGCCCGGTGCGCTTGATTTCCGGGTCGGTGAAGGCGGACCGCGTGGTGAAGCTCGCCTCGTCGTAGAGGCGCACGCAAATCCCCTCGCGCACGCGGCCGCAGCGCCCTTTTCGCTGGTCGGCGCTGGCCTGGGAGACCGGCTCGATGTGCAGGCGTGTGGTGCCCGAGCGCGGGTCGTAGCGCGACAGGCGCGCTACTCCCGTATCCACGACGTACACGATCCCCGGGATGG
>NZ_JAHXBF010000014.1 GCF_020103695.1 Hyalangium versicolor | reverse complement strand
AATAGGCGTCGACGTCAGCCGCGAGCAGATGGCCGCCCTTCACCTTGAGCGCTCCAACTTCCATGGTGAGTGGAATTACACCCTCCGGCCAAACTGAAACTTTATTTCTGCGCGGCTCCTTTCATTGACGCAAGTGCACGCAACAGTGCCTGCCCCTGCGCGTTCGCGAGAACTTGGTCGTAAGAGCGAATTCCGAGTACAACCGTTTCGGCGTGTCGCCACCAGCCATGGAGATGGACAACGCCGGCTTGCTGGCCTCGGAAAACTCGCTCGATATCTCGAGTGTCGCGTGGGCTAATTGCAGGGAGCTCTGAGACCTCTTCGAACAAGCCATCGTAATTTGTCGTCGCAACTGGAACACCGAGGGCAAGAATGGCACGTATAAGAGACTGGGAATTTGCCTTTAGACTGCCCATTGCCAACTCAAGCCAGTTTGCATACTCGCCGCCATTAGGAGCACCAAGCTTGCTGCTAATCTTTTCGGCTGCGCTGAGCAAAAGAAGCGTATCGCCAGTCTCGCGCCCCGTCTCGATGTCGTTGTAGACATTCTGCTGCCATTGTGGCGGCGGGGTGGGCTGGACTACCTGCATACAGTACCTGAGCCCGTGGTGCAGCAGGCCAAGCCATGATGCGACAGGGTTGCCGCCTGTAGCGGCGATTGATACTCCCGCCCCAATAATGCAGAGAACCTGCCTGTTGCGAATCTGGCTTCGCAGATCGTCTGTCAAGATCGATTGATCTGGTATTTGGGGTTTGAGATTCATTGAGGAGGCCTGCTTAGGCGTGTCAGTGGATGCAATACTGATCAAGGAGGGGGGGGAAGCCTTAGCGAGATTGGTCTTCCCTGCAGAGGTAGGCACAGCGTTCGGAGGCTTCGGATTTTGAGCAACGGCAGGCGCAGCCTGCGGTGGTTGCAACTGGAGAGCACTGATGCAGTCCTCAATTTCTGTTGCCTCAGTAGCAGTTAGTCCTTCTTGGCGAGGCAAAAAGCGCCCATTTAGCTGAGTAGCAAATCGTGAAGCGGTTTGTGGTTTCATTCTTCCAAAGACGAGGCGTTTCTTGGCAAAACTCAATATGCACGCGCCACGCGCTCGCGTGATGGCCACATAGAGGAGTCGAGCTGCTTCCTGCACAAGCCCAGGGTAGCGAGCGCGAGATTCGCCAGGCCAAATGCTCTCTTCCATCCCTGGAACGAAGACGACTTGCGCGCCGAGTCCTTTTGCTCCGTGCGCGGTCATCATGCGAACGCGTGATGAGGAGGTAGTTGCCGATGGAGGTTCGGCACCGAGGCGCAGAGCAATATCGTCAAGAACGGAAGCCTGTTGGTCGTCGGTCTCGGCCTGGAGATAGGTAAGGGTTTCCTTGAGGGTCGATTGACTCGGCAAGATGTCGATTGCAGCAAGCCACCGCTCATGTGCAGTTTCGCCGAAGTGCGTCAGTAAGAGATCAGCAAGTTCATCTGAATGGTCCTCCAAGGCGGCACTCGGTATCCATAGACCGATAACTGATCGAATGGCAGAGGCTTGAGAGAGTGCTTGTGTTTCGCGGGAACCAAAAACATTGGCTGGAAGGGTTCCTTCAAACAAGTCTGGATACCTTAGATTGTGAAGAAGGACATTCTCTGCGATCTTGTTGCATGTCGCGATGCCAACTTGGGGTAAAATACCAAGCAATGTGCGGTATGCCACGAAGTCGTTTTTATTGCAGACAATTCGCAAGCACGAGAGTGCAAACCGCCCTTCGTCGCTGTCGCTGTATCCGTCCTCGCGAGGCGGCGAGTATGGGATCTGAGCAGCATCAAATGCATCCGTAAGCGCTTGTTCTTGCAATTTACGGTTGGACAGCAAGATGATGATTTCCCGATGCAAGACGCCAGCATCGGCTAGTGCTTGACATGATGAGGCAATGGCGTTGGCTTCTTGCTTGTGACTGCTGAAACTCCAGAGGCGCACTGAACCAGTCACGGGAGGGGTGGCGGTTGCGTATAGGGAGCGGAGTGCTTTTGGAATTCTCTGTGGTGATAGATTGCGGCTCAGTACCGTTGTTGCGGTGGCGAGAATTGAAGGCGTACAGCGAAAGCACGCGTCCAGGCGATGCGTGCGTGCTGACGGGTATTTGGTATCAAACGTCTGGATACCCTGGGGGGATGCATAGCGGAAAGAATATATGCTTTGGTCGTCGTCGCCTGCGATGAACGTAGGGACGCCAGCTTCAACGAGATGGTCGACGAATTCGAGATCGCATGGGTTGAGGTCTTGGAATTCGTCAACTATGAGGTGCTGAATCCCAAGCAACCCGACGGGCTCCAATGTACCTGCGGCTACTTGTTCTATGCATTGGTAGATGATTTGTCCTGGCAGCACGCACGAGTATGTTTGGGTGCGAGGCCCGTTGAAAGTGTTAAACGCTGACCTCTCTGACTCCGAAATTGGAGGATCGGGCGGTATATAGTTCGGTGGTCCCCAGGTCCGTGTATTCCAGAAAGCTTCGTGTTCCTCTCGAATCTTTGCGCACCGGCTGGGGTTGTATTTGCTCGTGTGGGAGAACTCTTTGTCAAAAATGTTCTTGCATTCCCACCTGTCTAATACTACCGGGTCGCTGGGGTACTGCTCCAGTTGGCCAGCACGCTTCAGGACGCGGAGTGCCAGAGAATGCAGCGTTGTCACGCTGACCTTTGAGGCGTTGTCTAGGCCCTTTTTCTCGCAATAGCGCCTGATGCGGGCACCCAGTTCGATAGCTGCTGCTCTCGTAAATGAGACTACAAAAATGGCTTCTGCCGGTGTCTCGCTCTTGAGAAGCCAGTAAACTCGCTCCTCGATGGCAAAGGATTTCCCTGTGCCTGGGCCCGCGACGAGCCGAACTTGAGGGCTAGTGTCGTGGGCAGCTGCGTGCTGAGCCGCTTCTGCTAGTGCCTGTTCCTGTTGGGTGATTCCCACCGAATCCCTCCTCGGGTTCTGAACTAAGCGTTCAGCAGCTTACCAGCCAATCGAGGAAGCAGGGAGGCTAGTCTGGGACGAGCCAACCTCTTCACTCTAAAGAACGGGACGAGATGGGATGAATCCGGGGACCGATCTGGTGTGAGATCAATGTGTTAGCCGGTAACAGCGCGACCTGCTTGGGGTTTTGCTTCAGCCTTGTTACGGGTTCGATTTCCACCGCCTCTCTTTTTTCTTCATAGTTACGGATGGTTAGCGCCTTCCTCCATCCGTGTTGCACGTATGTCGCACGTAGCGCAAGAGGTAGATATGGCATCAGCCAGCGTCGCGTCGCCGATGACGGCGTGCCAGTCTCTGGGTTCCAGTTGCTGCTGATAGCGATCCTCCAAGACATCGAGCAGTTCCTTGCTCTCGGCGGCGCCCAGGGGCTCCAGGCCGAAGACGTCGAGGATGAGTACCTGGGCTTTGGCCAGGCGCTTGAGTGCAGGTGCGTGCCATCGGCGCGGGCCTGAGCCACCTCGTCCTCTCCCCCCAGCACCACCTCGACGAATGCCGACCGAGCGCTGCGGCCCTTGGCTCGTGGGCCAAAGCCCAGATGCCACCGCCACCACTGCAGATTCTCCGGCTTGAGCCCCTCTCGCGCCGAGAAGCTCGCCGCGTCCATCCCACTACGCTGCCACTGCCGGATGATCCGCTGCTCCCACTTCTCTCGTGTCGTTCGGGTCATGCACGACCCATGGCATAGGGCTCCCCTCTACCTACCCACGGCGTTTACCGGACGGATACGACGCCAGGAAATCTCTACTGAAGGCAACAATTACATCTCCTCTCGCTATAACTAGTTGCGGTTTGTCAACTTGGTCAGATGCATAGTGGAAACGAGCCAAGGAAAGCGCGGGATGTCGATCGCGGCGTTATCTCATCGGACGAGCCGCAGTCAGGTGGATCGTTGGCTCACGTTTCCAGAAGATCGTGTTCATTGAAGCTCTCTGCGAACTTCCGTATAATGCCGAAGCACTGGTTCGTTTGGCGCAGCAGCGTCACCCCTCTATCCGACGAGATGTGCTCCCTATCGAACATAGCTGCTAGCTTTCTCTTTTCGACACTTGTGATCGATCCGGGCTAGACCTCCTCGAAGCGTGCGCCCGCAACGCCCATACCCTCCATGGCGTTCTTGATCTCCTCGGAAACGATCAAGGCAACCTCCCACCCTTCGAGGCGAAACACCTCGGCGTTCTCCGCCTTCCGCTTGTCGATGCGCAGGCGGTCCATACCCAGGTATTGCCCGACCTTGTCGGGGACTCCGTGCTCTGGCGTCCAGAAACGTACCTTGGAGGCTTCCTCATCGATGCAGCGGATAAGGCGCGTTGCCACGAGGACGAGGTACTGATCCGGTTGGCCCTCGATATCTGCAGGGATGAGCTGGACATCACCAGGGGCGCGAGCTGCTAACAAGGAAGCAACCTTGACGTGGACGACAGGGACGCTCAGGAGCGCCCAGGAAAAGTCCAGCGACTTGCCTGCAAGCTTGATGGGGATTTTCAACCGTCCTTCGACGTGGACGGGCGTCCCCTTTATGAAATCCCAGTCGTGAACTTTGCGGCCATGGCTGTCGATGGGCGTGGCCAGGTACCAGCGCTGGGGAACATCAAGGTCGTCGGCTAGCTGGAAGAAGCGCGGGGGCATAGGGGATTTCTAGCGTCATTTTCCCAGGGTGACGAGTCGGTTCAACTCCGTTCCGGGTGTGGAGATCTGCTTGGCGAGGTCATCCAGCGCGGGCAGCAACCGCGCCCGGCATTCCGCGATGGTGCTACAGCCTCCCAGTGCCCTCTGCAAACTCTCAAAGATGATCTGGTGGTATCGCTGAGGGTGAGGTCCCTTGTGCCCCAAGATCGGCACCTCGTTTTGATGGTCCTTCAACCTCATTCCCGCCCTGGCGAAGAGCTCCTCGAACAGAGGAGTCCACGGGCCGCCTCGCAAGGCGGATTTCTTGTTCGCGATGGTTGCGATGTGGTGTTTCTCAGTGCGGGTGCTGCGCCCGCCGCTCACCGCCATCGCCACCGCGCCCGGGGCCAGCGCTATGCGGAAGTCGTCATCCATTACGGCCACTGAGTCCACCGTGCCCACCTCGGACAGCAGGATCCCTTGCTGCTCAGCGGCATGGAGCGACACAGTTGCAGAACCGGGGAGCGTCGCCACCTGTTCCGCGAACCCTTTCGCAGTGTGTGTGAGCAGTGCCATCACGATCATGGCGAAGGCCTGCGCTGCTTCACGTGAGAACAGCCGGCCGAACTTCTCGCCCGCTTCGCGGATCTCCTCGAAGGTGGTGGCGACCTTCACCTCTTCCATCAACTCGAACCAGCCTTTCACGAGGTTGTAGAGTGTGAAGGCACCGACCCACAGCACGAGCGCCGCTGTCGCCCACGCGGCCACAAACTTGGTGACGGGCTCAGGCAACGCGAGCAGGACGAGCAGCGTGACGACAGTGCCGATCGCTGCTTGCAGGACGGCCCGCATGCTCACCATGTCACCGAGCGCCTTTTGGAACTCCTCCAGAACAGGGCTCTTGCTCAAAGCCATGGCCAGCATGTACCGGCCTTGCATGTCCAGGTACTTGCCCCCCACGAGCGCGCCCAGGCAATCGCCCTCCACCCCCTGGGCATTCCGACACCATGCCTTGTAACGGCTGACGAGCTTCTGATCCCCCTCTGTCAACGCTCCTTCCAGGGGCATGCCCAACTCCAGCGGGACGAGCTTTCGCTCTCGCAGCAGGTAGAGGTAGTCCCCATAGAGCGCGTCCAGTTGAAACAGGCGTTCGACTGTCTGCCGGGGTGAGCCCGTCAAGCGCACCTCGCGAGCCAGTCTTCGGATTGCCTCGGTGACTTGCTCCGGTGTCACCACCACCGGCTTCGCCGTAGCGGCGCGGGAAATGTAGATCAGCGTTTCTCCCTCAGCCTCCGAGTCCACCCGGATGCCTGGCCGGGCGGTGGTGCACCCCACCAACACGGCAAGGAACAGCGCTTCGACCTTCCAGAGAATCCGCCAGAGCATGGGTACCCCTTTGTGCGAGCAGGGGTACAGGTTAGGGGGCTGACACCCGGCAGGGGAGGATATGCCGGGGCGTGTTCGCGCTAGGAACCCACGGGCTTTGTAGGCAGGCGGATTCGCTCCGGCTCCTGCTCGGATGTCGTGCCTTGCTTACGGTTGGCCACACCAGCAAGCTCAGCCCTACATAATACGAGAAAGACTGATCAGTCCCGTTTGAGCGCCGTGCTCGGGAGAGGCTCGTGCTTCGGAGGCGGCTCTTCCCCGCCCAGGCGCCACGCCAGGAAGCCACCTCCGACGATGAGCATCCCCACGCAGGCCAGGGCCCACAGCCACCCGGTCCGCTGGTGCGGTTCGAGGATCAGGTGCTCTGGGATGGTCTGCGCCGAATGCGAATTCTCCATGAGCCGGGAAGGCCTCGTGTCCGGCTCCGTGCTGACCCCGAGCTTCGAGTTGTGCTCCACCTTCGTGATGGCCTGCCCCGGCCGAGGCGCCGGTGAGGCTCTCCGTGGCGAAGAGGGCGGCAACGTCTCGTCCTTCTGCGGAGAAGGCGGCAACGTCTCGTCCTGCTGCGATTGCAGTGCCAATCGCGGCGGTGGCGGCGGCGTGAGTCGCGGCGGCGGTGGTGGCGTGACACGCGGCGCATCGGCCGGCGGAGCCGAGGGCTCCTCAGGCGTCACTTCCATCATCTTCGACACGAACAGGGCGATCCGGTGCGCACCCACCTTCTTCCCCGTGGACAAGATGTAGTCCTCCAGGTCCGACTGGAACGCACGGCAGTCCGGGTAGCGGTGCTCCCGCTCCTTCGCGAGCGCTCGATCCAGGATCCGCGACACCGCCTTGGGCAGATCCGGCCTCCGCTCCACCGCGGGCACGGGCGGCTCGGAGAGGATCGCCTGCGCCATGCTGGCCTCGGTGGTCGCGTTGAACGGCTTGCGCCCTGTCAGCATCTCGTAGAACACGACCCCCAGCGCGTACACGTCCACCCGGTGATCCAGCGGCTTGGCCCGGATCTGCTCGGGAGCCATGTACGAGAGCTTGCCTTTGACGACCCCCGTCAGCGTGCGGTGACTCTGGTCCGCCACCTTCGCGATGCCAAAGTCCACGATCTTCACCGCGCCCTGCCGCGACAGCAGGATGTTGTCCAGGCTCACATCCCGGTGGATCAGCCCCAGGTGCAGCCCCGTGTTCGGATCCCGAAGATCGTGCGCGAAGGCCAGCCCCTCGCAAGCCGTGGCGATCAGCTTCGAACACAGCACCGGCGACAGCGCCATCTTCAGCGTGGTCACTCGCTTCATGAGCGCACGCAGGTTCAGGCCGTCGATGTACTCCATGGCCAGGTAGTAGCTGCCCGCGGCCTGACCGAAGTCGAAGATCTGGACGATGTTGGGGTGGTTCAGCCGCGCCGCCAGCCGGGCCTCGGTGAGGAACATCTCCATGAAGCCGTCCTCCTGCGCCAGGTGCGGGAGGATCCGTTTGACGACCACTTCCTTCTCGAACCCCATGGGGCCGGCCACCTTGGCGAGGAAGACCTCAGCCATGCCCCCCACGGCGAGCTTGCGGACGAGCTGGTACTTGCCGACTTGCATCCGTGCCAACCTCGATCCGGGGTCGACAGTCCGCGACCCCCCGCTGCGCTTATCCGCCCGCACTGTCCTTGCGAGCACAGGCGGAGTGATGGGGGGCTGACGAAGCCGACAGGCTGACAGAGCCTTGCCCCCAAGGGCAGATCAGCTCCGAAGGGGCACGGTCGGCATCGCCCCGGACAGGGCTCGCATGGCCGAGGCCATCGCCTCGATCGTGAGCGAGGTCTCCGATGCACCCAGCCGCAGCGCCCCCTCGGGCATGTTGGGCACCACGCAGCTCTCCGGGTGCTGCACCAGCGTCAGGCCTCCAGCGCGGCGGATGGCCAGCAGCCCCGAGGCCCCATCCGAGCCCATGCCCGTGAGCACCGCGCCGCCCGCCCGGTTCCCATAGGCGCGCGCCAGCGAAGACAGCAGCGTGTCTCCCGGTGTCGCGTGGCGGCCGAGGAACGGCTCCACGAGCAGCTCCCCGGACGAGAGCACCTGCATCTGGTGTCCATCCGGAGGCAGGTAGACATGGCCGGGCAGGGGCCGGGTACCGCTACGTGCCACCTCCATGGTCAGCGGCGAGGCCGCGGCCAACCACTGGCGCAGGCCCGAGGTGAAGCCCACCGAGACATGCTGGGCGATGAACACCGGGTAGGGGAGGCTCGGAGGCAGCAGCGACAGCAGCATCGCCAGAGCAGGAGGCCCTCCCGTCGCGGACACCAGCCCGAAGCCGTTCACCCGTCCACTTCGGAGGATCGGCGGGGGCGTGGGGTGGGCCACCAGCAACTTGCGCGGAGACAGCGGGATGTCCGCCATCGTCCGGATCGTGCTGATGAGCTGGAAGCCGAAGTTCGCCAGCCCTCCGTCCTTGCCGGGCGTGGGCTTGGGCATGACCTCGAGCGCCCCGGCCTGCAGCGCCTTGAAGGACATCTCCGCGTCCATGGCTCCCGAGATGACGAGGATGCGGCTGGGAGACTCGGCCATGATGCGCTCGGTGGCGTCGATCCCGTCCATCCGGGGCATGCGCACATCCAGGGTGACGACGTCCGGGCGGAGCGACTGGACCAGCGCGACAGCCTCCTTTCCGTCGTTTGCGGTACCGACGACGCGGATGTCCGGAGCGGAAGCGAGGAGTCCCGAGAACATCCTCAGGATGGTGGGCGAGTCATCGGCGAGAAGAACCTGGATGGGCTTGGACATGTGCACCTCGGGGGTCGGCGAGTGCGCAGCTGGAGACAGGAATCCTACTTGATGGATTCTACCTGCTGTCCAGCGCCGAGCCTACGCCTTGGGTCGTATTGCCAACCGCAACGACCCTGCGTCCCCGAGACGCAGAGGCCCGAAAGCCCCTTAATTCTTTACGGTAGGAGTCGCCGCGGTGGCTCCCGAGAGGGCACGCATGGCCGAGGCCAGCCCCTCCAGCGAGAGCACTACGTCCGTAGCACCATTGCGCAGCGCGGCCTCGGGCATCCCGGGCACCACGCAGCTCTCCGGCGTCTGCGCGAAGGTGATGCCCCCGGCGCGCCGGATGGCCAGCAGCCCCGAGGCTCCATCCGAGCCCATGCCCGTCAGCACCGCGCCGCCGGCCCGGTTGCCGTAGGCGAGCGCCAGCGAGGCCAGCAGCGTGTCCCCGAGCGCCGTCTTCGCGGCCGGAATCGGCTCCACGAGGAGCTCACCCGTCAGCATCACCTGCAGTTGGTGCCCGTCCGGAGGCAGGTACACATGGCCCGCTTGAGGCCGGGTGCCCGTCTGCGCCACCTCGAGTTGCAGGGTGGAGGCCGCCCCCAGCCACTGGCACAGGCCCGCGGTGAAGCCGTCCGACACGTGCTGGGCGATGAAGATGGGGTAGGGCAGCTTGGGCGGCAGCAGCGACAACAGCAGGCAGAGCGCGGGCGGACCTCCCGTGGAGGCCACCAGCCCGAAGCCATTCACCCGGCCCTGGGGCGTCGTGGGCACCGTGGGCGCCGGCGGCTGAACGGTGGGCGCGGGGCGGCGCTCGGCCAGCGGCAGCTCGGCCATGGTGCGGATGATGTGGATCAGCTTCACGCCGAAGTTGGCCAGGCCCTCCAGGCCGGGCCGCGGCTTGGGCATGACCTCGAGCGCTCCGGCCTGCAGCGCCTTGAAGGACATCTCCGCATCCACCGCACCGGAGATGACGAGGATGCGGCTGGGGGCCTCGCTCATGATGCGCGAGCTGGCCTCGATCCCGTCCATGCGCGGCATGCGCACATCCAGGGTGATGACGTCCGGCTTCAGGGTCCGAGCCAACTCCAGGGCTTCCGCCCCATCCTTCGCGGTGCCAATGACCTGGATGTCCGGCGCCGACGAGAGCAGCGCCGAGTACATCTTCAGCATGGTGGGCGAGTCATCCGCGATGAGGACTCGGATGGTGGAACTCATGTGCGCCTCGAACAGGGGAGCGAGCGGGTTGTGGGGACCGTCTCATGCCTCAAACGGTCCGTCCCGGCCAGCGCTCGTTTAGAGGCCCGGCGGGGACCCCGGCGGGGGCATGCCCTCGAGCGAGCGGAGAATGGTGGCGAGCGCCTCGGGGGACACGGCATGGTCGGTGGCCTTGTTGCGCAGGGCCGCCTCCGGCATGCCGGCGACAAGACACGTCTGCGGATCCTGCGCGAAGGTGAGCCCTCCCGCGCGCTTGATGGCCATCAGCCCCACGGCTCCCTCCTCACCCATGCCGCTCAGCACCGCGCCGGCGGCATGCGAGCCGTACGCGCGCGACAGCGACGCCAGGAGCAGATCCCCCGAGGGGAAGGTGCTGCCCGAGGCCTTCTCGATGACGATCTCGCCCTGCATGCCCACGCGCAGGTGGTGGCCGTCCGGAGCCAGGTAGACGGTGCCGGCCCGGGGCTGCTCGGAGGCGCGGGCGATCTCCACCGGCAGCGGGGACAGCGACGACAGCCAGCGGTGCAGGCCCACGGTAAAGCCGGGGGTGATGTGCTGGGCGATGAAGAGCGGGTAGGGCAGGCTGCGCGGCAGCAGCCACAGCAGCGAGGCCAGCGCCGTGGGGCCGCCGATGGAGGAGGCCAGCGCGAAGCCCGCCACGCGGGCGTTCTCCGGGAGATTGGGCGCGGTGTTGCGGCCCTCGTGGCGCTGGGTGACGAGCGGCACCTCGGCCAGCAGCCGGATGGCCGACAGCAGGCGCACGCCGAAGCGCGCCACGTCCTCCGGCGAACCTTGCGGCTTGGAGATGACCTCGAGCGCTCCGGCCTGGAGCGCGCGGAAGGACAGGTCCGTGTCCGGCGCCCCGGAGACCATGAGGATGCGACAGGGCGTCTCCGCCATGATGCGCTCGGTGGCCCCCAGCCCGTCCATGCCGGGCATCTGCACATCCAGGGTGATGACGTCGGGCTTCAGCGAGCGTGCCAGCGCCACTGCCTCCTCACCGTCGCGAGCGGTCCCCACCACGGTCACGTCCGGTTGGGCCGATAGCAGGCGCGTGAGGACCTGCAGCATCGTGGGGGAATCGTCCGTGAGGAGGACTTGAATCGCTTTGCTCATTCGGTTCTCCGAACTCCTAGGGGGTTTCTACCCCATGGGTGGGCCGCTCGCCTACGACTCACCGTGTAACAGTGTATCAAGCGGACTCAACTGGCCTTGCGCTTCTTTTCCCTTTTGGGGCGGGTCTCCGGCGACTTGGTTGCCAGGGCTTCCCGGGAGTCCTCCGTGGCCGGGGGGAGCGCGGGAGGGGGGGCTGGCGCAGCCGCGCCTTCCGTGGCAGGGGGCTCCAGCGCTGGGGGCTCCGCGGGCAGGGCCGGCAGGCGGATGACGAAGGAGCACCCCTCGGTGGGCCGGCTGTGCACGGAGATGCTGCCCCCGTGGTTCTTGACGATGCGCTGGCAGATGGCCAGGCCCAGGCCCGTGCCCTTCTCCTTGGTGGTGAAGAAGGGCACGAAGATGTGCTCTTGCTGCTCCAACGGGATGCCGGGGCCGGTGTCGGAGACGTGGACCTCGACGTATTCGTGGAGGTTGCCGCGGAACTCGCCGAAGCGATCGTGCTTGACGGTGCCCACGGTGATGCGGCCGGGGGTGGCGCCGATGGCCTGCACGGCGTTCTGCACCAGGTTGATGAGCACCTGCTTGAGCTGCTCGGCGTCCGCGTCCACGCGGGGCACGGTGAGATCCAACTGCACGGCCAGCTCGATCTGCTTGGGCACGTCGTTCTGGATGAGGCGCATGGTGCGCGTCACCACCTCGTTGAGGTCCGTGGGCCCGAAGCTCTGCTTGAGCGGGCGCGCGTAGTCGAGGAACGCCGTCACCACGCCGTTGAGGCGGTTGACCTCCTCGACGATGACGCCCAGGAACTCGCCGTCCTCGCCGGGCAGGCGCTTGGGATCCAGGCACTGCGCGGCGCCCTTGATGGCGCCCAGCGGGTTGCGGATCTCGTGCGCGAGGCCGGCGGCCATCTCGCCCAGGGCGGCCAGGCGATCGCGCTCGCGGATCTTCTCGTAGAGCTTGGAGTTCTCCAGCACCGTGGCCACGCGCTCGGCCACCGAGAGGATGAGGGCGATCTCGTCCGAGGCGTAGGCCTCCGGCACTCGCTCGTCCCACAGGTTCAGGAAGCCGATCACCCGATCATTGCCCACCAGGGGCACGGAGATGCCGGACTTCATCTGCACCAGCGCCGAGCGCGTGTCCTGCAGGCGCTTGATCTCGTCCCGGAAGCGCTTGCCCTCGGTGGCCTGCAGGCGCAGGGCGGCGAGCCGGTGCTCCACGTTCTCCAGCAGCACGGCCTTCTGCCCCGAGGCGGCCGCCAGCAACAGGCCTCGCGCGGCGGCGGTGTCCAGGAAGTTCTCGGGCGGCGGGCCTCGGGAGTCCAGCAGCCGGTAGCCCGGGCGATCCTCGGCCAGCATGTACACGGAGGTATGGGTGACGCGGCCCGTCTCGTGGAGCGCGTCCAGCAGCATGCGCGTGACTTCGGAGATGTCGATGACGGTGGCCATGCGCGCCCGGAGCGCACCCAGCGCGCGCAGCAACTCGAAGCGCTCGCGGAAGAAGATCGCCACCACGCGCTCTTCCACCTTCACCCTCAACGGCTCCATGAGGATGATGATGACGAAGGCAGCCACCACCGTGTTGAAGACGAAGAGGCCAGTGTTCTCCTTCACCCACACGGTGAGCACAGTGAACACTGCCGCCAGGATGACGGCCAACACTGTCTGCGAGGCAATCTTTCCGAACAGCTCGTGCAGGTCCATCAGCCGCAGGCGCAGCAGCGTCTGGGCCAGGAAGAAGAGGTAGAGCGTGGAGAAGATGGACCCCAGCGGAGGCAGGGGGATGTCGTAGCTCCGGCCAATCAGATCCAGCGCCGTCAGCAGGATGGAGGCCCCGGCCCCGATGGCCAGGTACATGAGCCGCAGCCGCTCGATCGGTGACTCGCGGGTGCGCACCTGGTTGAGCAGTAGACTCACCGAGGTGAGCAGGGTGCCGAGCACCCACACCCCGACGGCCAGGCGCGCCCAGCCCGTCTGCGCCAGCGGCGTCACCGCGACTGCCAGGCCGAACACGCTCGACAGCAGGCCCAGCCGCCGGCCGAGCATGTTGGCGCCCTTACTGACGCCGAGGAACTCCAGGAAGAACGAGATGGCGGTGCCAGGTACCAGCGAGGCCAGCAGGATGGTGGCCCCCACCGCGATTCTGGACACCCAGCCCGGCTCGGGGAAGATGGCCGCCAGGAAGAGAGCGAGGTAGTACCCCGCCACCGTAAGGGCGAAGACGGAATACAGCGTCACCCCTCGCGACCTGCCTGGTCGCAGGAGCATCGACAGCCCGAGCGCCAGGCCGAGGAGGGACGCGAGGAGCGCGCTCTGGGTGCGGATGTCCATGTTCGAGCGAACAGTCTAACCTGTGTTCACGTCCGGAAATTTTTAGACTGTCTCCCGTTGTCCTCGGGCGTGCCCGAGCGCATCCACCAGGGCCAGCCGCCCGCCCCCATGAAATCCGCCTTTTCGCTGATTGCCCTCGTCTTTTTCGCCTCCCTGGCCTCCGCTCAGACGGTGGGCTCCGAGCCTACGAGCGCTCCCGAGCCTCGCACGGACGGTGCCCCCACCGAGGCTCAGCTCACGCCGCCTCCGGATGCCGAGAAGGCGCCGCTGCCTCCGGGCTATGTGGAGATCTTCAACCCCGCGTTCCCTCTGCCGGTGGTGGAGGCGCCTCGGAAGGCGGCTCCGGCGAAGATGGAGGTGCAGCTCGGCAAGGCTTATGGGCTGGAGGACCTGGCGCCATACTTCTCCGAGGGTAGGAAGAAGGAGGCCAAGGCCGCCTTCGATCGCGGCTTCTATCTGAAGGTCCGGGAGCTGCTGGAGGGCGAGGGCGACTCGCTGCCGGTGCGCTACCTGCGGGCCCTGAGCGCCGTGCGCGCCGGGGATGACACTCGCGCGGCCGTGGAGATGGCTTCGCTGGCGGACGACTACCCGGCGCTGAGGGATCGGTGCCTCACCCATGCGGGCGTGGCGCTGGAGGATCTCGGCAAATACGACGAGGCGGCCAAGCGGCTCTCGGCGGTGTCCGAGGATTCGAAGCTGTACGTGGACGCGCGCCTGGCGCTGGGCCGGGTGCTGCGCAAGAAGAAGGACTATGACGGCGCCATGGCCGCGCTCTCTCCGCTGGCGAACCGGCCCGCGCCGCTGTTCGGCCGCAACGTGGGCGCCGAGGCCCTCTTGGGCATCGCCGACATCGCTTCCGAGAAGAAGGACAAGGCCCGCGAGCGCGAGGCGCTGTGGCGGTTGTGGTCGCTCTACCCGTTGTCGCCGCTGACGAAGCAGGCGGACCGGCGTCTCAAGGGCATGAAGCCTCCGGTGGACGCCCAGGTGGCCCGCGCCGAGCAGCTCATCGAACTGCACCGCAACAAGCAGGGGCTCACCATTCTGGAGCCGATGCTGGCCACGCTGAAGCTGCCGGAGCCGCTCGCCTGCCGCGCGCACTTCGCCTACGGCAAGGGCCAGCGCAAGGAGCGCAACCACTCCAAGGCCATCGCCACGCTCACCCCGGTGGTGGAGAAGTGCCAGGACGCGGACCTGCTGCCGCGCGCCATGTACGTGCTGGGCTCGTCGCGCTCCATCGTGGACCAGAAGCGCGGAATGGAGACGTACGAGCGGCTCGCCCGTGAGTTCCCGGGCCACTCCTTCGCGGATGACGCGCTCTTCTACGCGGCCGACCTCTATGTGAAGACGGATCGGCCGGAGCTGGCCGCCCAGCGGCTCGAGGAACTGGAGAAGAACTACCCCCAGGGAGACTTCCTGGGCGAGGCGCTCTTCAAGTCCTTCTGGATCGCGCGCACCTCGAAGGCCAAGGACGGCGGGCTGGCAATCCTGGATCTGATCGAGCAGCGCTTCGCCGACGCGGACGAGTCCTATGACGTGGAGCGGGCGCGGTACTGGCGGGCTCGGACGCTGCAGGAGCAGGGCGCTCAGGAGGGCGCGGAGTCCATCTTCGAGAAGCTCGCGCTGGAGCACCCGGCCACCTACTACGGGCTGATGGCGCGCGCGCAGCTGGGCGAGGTGGACAAGGAGCGGCTGGCTCGCATCACCCCGCAGTTGGTGTTCACCGCGGAGTCCGCCAGCCCGTGGCCCCTGCACACCGGGCCTATCATGGAGAAGGATCCGCACTTCCTGGCCGCCGTGGAGCTGTATCGCCTGGGCTTCCCGGAGGCGGTGTCCTCCGAGCTGCTTGCGGTCAACCGCAACGGGTTGCCGGCCGAGCCTTCGCGGCTGATCGTCCACCTGCTGTCCATGGCGGGCGATGAGCGAGCCGCTCATGCGGTGGCTCGAGTGTCGCTGCGCAGGGACCTGAGCGGCCGGATCACCCCGCAGACGCGGCCCGTGTGGGAGATCGCCTATCCGAACGCGTACCGGGATCTGATCGAGAAGCACACCAAGGAGGCCGGGGTGGAGCCGGATCTCCTGCAGGCGCTGATGCGCGAGGAGAGCGCGCTGGACCCGAAGGCCCTGTCCTGGGCGGGTGCGCTGGGGCTCACGCAGCTCATGCCGGCCACGGCGAAGTCGATGGCCGCTCAGCTCAAGATCAAGCGCTTCCGCGTCGAGTCCCTGCTGGAGCCGGACCTCAACATCCGCCTGGGGGCCAACTACCTGGGGCAGCTCGTCAAGCAGTTCGATGGGAACAAGCCGTTCGCGGTGGGCAGCTACAACGCGGGCTCCGGCGCCATCAACCGCTGGCGCTCCGAGCGCAAGGGCATGCCGCTGGATGCGTGGGTGGAGGAAGTGCCGATTGCCGAGACGCGCGGCTACATCAAGCGCGTCCTGCGCTCGTACAACACCTACCAGCTTCTTTACGGGAGGACCGGCAAGCTGCCCGCGGTGAAGTCCGCCGAGCTGCTCCCCACCGCCCGCTGAGGCGCGAGTACCTGGATCAGCTGGTAGGACGGTCGTACCAGTTGCGTCACGGTTCGAACCCGGCTGGCGCCCGGCTCGCGGGTCTCCTAGACTCGGGGACGTGGAGGCACCGTCGAATAGTGGCAACGGCGGAAAGAACGCGCTCCTGCGCGGCTTGCCGTCCATCGAAGAGCTGTTGCACCGGCCGTCGCTGCACTCACGGCTGGCGGGAGTCCCTCGCGCTCGCGCCGTCGCGGCCCTGCGGCTGGCAGTCGATGAAGCCCGAGCCCGGTTGCTGCGCGGAGAGCCGCGCCCCTTTGAGGACTCGGACGTGGATGCAGCCCTGCGCCAGCTGGCCACGCCGAACCTGCGCCCCGTGCTCAACGCCACCGGTGTGGTGCTGCACACCAACCTCGGCCGCGCGCCCCTGGCTCCCGAGGCTGTGGCCCGCGTGGCGGCTGTGGCTCGGGGCTACTCCAACCTCGAGTACGATCTCGACGAGGGCGAACGGGGCAGCCGCTATGCCCCCCTCATCGGCCTGCTCACGGAGCTGACCGGTGCGGAAGACGCCATTGTCGTGAACAACTGCGCGGGCGCGGTGCTGCTGGTGCTCGCGTCGTTGGCCTCGGGGCGCGAGTGCATCATGTCTCGCGGAGAGCTGGTGGAGATCGGCGGAGGCTTCCGCGTGCCGGATGTCATGCGCCAGTCGGGTGCGCGGCTCGTGGAGGTGGGCACCACCAACCGAACTCGCCGCTCGGATTATGAGTCCGCGCTCACTCCGGACACGGGCCTGTTGGTGAAGGTGCATCGCTCCAACTTCGCGCTCGTGGGCTTCACCGAGGACGTGGGCGTAGCGGAGCTGTCCACGCTCGGCCGGGCGCGCGGGGTGCCGGTGTTCCAGGATCTCGGCTCGGGCGCGCTGGTGCCGCTGGAGGGCGAGGGGCTTACCTCCGAGCTCACCGTGCGCATGGCCGTGGAGGCCGGTGCGGACGTGGTGGCTTTCTCCGGCGACAAGCTGCTGGGTGGACCGCAGGCGGGCATCATCGTGGGGCGCAAGGCGCTGCTGGCCCGCATCAAGTCGCACCCGCTCACCCGCGCGCTGCGGGTGGACAAGATGACGGTGGCCGCGCTCGAGGCCACCCTGGAGCTCTACCGGGACGGACGGCTGCAAGCGGTGCCCACGTGGCGCCTGCTCTCCCAGCGACCGGAGGAGCTGCGCACTCGCGCCGAGCGCCTCCAGGAGTTGCTGGCCGCTCGTCAGGTCCAGGTTCGTGTGGCCGCGGTGTCGGGGCAGGTAGGCGGGGGGGCGATGCCGCTGGCCCGATTGCCTTCCTTCGCGTGCATCCTCAAAGTTGGGGAGCCGGATGTATTCCTGGAGCGCCTGCGAGGTGCCGAGGCGCCGGTTATTGGAAGGATAGCGGATGGCGAGGTGGTCCTCGACGTCCGGTGTCTCGCGGAGGAGGAACTCGGACAGGTTGCCGAGGCCGTTGTCGGCACCGCCAGACAGGAAAGCCGCCCATGATCGACAGCGCCGTCCTGGTCCTCAACCGGAACTACCAACCGGTCCATGTCACCTCGGTGAAGCGAGCCTTCTCGCTGCTGTACCAAGGCGTGGCCAAGGCCATCGATGCTCAGTACCGGCTCTACGAGTTCGATGACTGGGCCGCCCTGAGCGCCACGCAGGACTGCATCACCACGGTGAACCGCTCCATTCGCGTGCCGCGCGTGTTGGTGCTCTCCGCGTACGAGTACCTGCCCAAGGGTCGGGTTCGCTTCTCGCGCCTCAACATCTACGCGCGCGACCATGACACCTGCCAGTACTGCGGGCGAACGTTGCCACGCTCGGAGTTGAACCTGGATCACGTGCTGCCCCGCTGTGACGGCGGCAAGACGACGTGGGAGAACGTCGTGTGTTCCTGTGTGCCCTGCAACCTGAAGAAGGGCGGGCGCACTCCGGAGCAGGCGGGCATGAAGCTGCTGCGCAAGCCCTTCCGGCCCCGGTGGACCCCGCTGTTCCGCGGCGCCATCCGGCGTATCACGTACCGTGAGTGGCTTCCGTTCCTGCGAGTCGAAGACGCCTCGTACTGGAACGTGGAACTGTTGGACGAGTAGCTCCGCTTCTCTGCCTTTCGTGTCCCAGCATCCGGTGTGGCCGATGCTGGCTTGATGGAGTCCCCCAGGCGCACGCGCAAAGGGGAGACACGTGAGACAGAGCAATGGTTTGTTGATGCTGAGTGCGCTCGCGTTGGCCATCAGCATCGTGGGCTGTGACTGCGGCGGAGACAATCCGCCCGACGAGACGCCCGACGCGGGCCCTGGAAATGATGGAGGCGTGCTCCCCGTTCCTGATGGCGGGCCGGGCTCGTCGTGCCTCCAGGAGGGTGCCACGTGCAGCCGCACCTCGGGCAACCAGTGCTGTACCGGCGTGTGCGGGGACGACGGGCTCTGTCCCCCTCCCAATATTCTGTGCCGCAGCGCGGGCGAGGCCTGCACGACGAGCGGCGACTGCTGCACCAACATCTGTGACAACGGCACGTGCGCTGCCAACCTGTGCCGCGACGTGGGCCAGGCCTGCACCGGTGCCGAGCAGTGCTGCACGAAGACGTGCACCAACGGTGCGTGTGCCGACATCCCGGGCAGCGCCTCGCAGTGCAAGGTGCTGGGCCAGGCGTGTGGCTCGCCCGCGGACTGCTGCTCCAGCAACTGCCAGGGAGGGCTCTGTACCCGCTCCTATAGCTGCAAGGCCTACGGCGACGTGTGCCAGACCGACGCGGAGTGCTGCGGCAATGCGTGCTCAGCGCCGCCCGGAGGCGTGGGCCGCTGCGAATTCATCACTGGCGGTGGTGGCGGCGGCTGCCGGCAGGACGGCAACCCGTGCTCGGATGGCTCCACGTGCTGCTCACGCACCTGCGTGGACCTGGGCTACGGCGCCAAGGTCTGCCAGCCCGTGGGCGGGTGCAAGCTCACCGGCAACTTCTGCTCCGGTAACAACGACTGCTGTGGCGGTGGAACCAACCCCAACGGCTCGGTGATGTGCGCGGGCGGCCGCTGCGACAACGGCAGCGCGTGCAACGGCGTGGGCAACATCTGCGGCTCGGGCAAACTGCCCGACGGCGGCACCACGGACATCAACGCCTCGCAGAACTGCTGCGACGGCAAGAAGAGTGTCTGCAAGGTGGACTCCTCGGGAGTGCCGCGCTGCTTCGGCGGCGGCAACATCTCCGGCTGCTCGACGGGTTACACAGGGACTCCGCCATGCTGCATCCAGGATGCCCAGACGTGCCAGTTCTCCGATCAGTGCTGCAACGGCGCCCTGTGCCTGCCCAATGGAAGCGGAGCACTCACGTGCCAGCGCCCGACGTGCTCTCCACTGGGTTCCACCTGCAGCCCGAACGCCGATGGAGGCTCGGCGTGCTGCGCGGGCACGAGCTGCCTGCCGGTGGACGAGCTCAACTTCGCCTGCCGGCAGCCCCAGCCGCCGGCCGGTGGCATGGATGGCGGTACGGGTGGCACGGATGGCGGCGCGGACGCCGGTCCTATGTGCAGGGCCAACGAGACATCCTGTAGCGCTCCGTCGCAGTGCTGCTCGGGGATCTGCACCGGTGGTCTGTGCAAACCGCCTGCGCTGTGTCAGCCCCAGAGCGGGGCCTGCACTTCCGGCTCGGACTGCTGCCAGGGCCTGCGCTGCGAGGTGCCCAACGGGGCGACCACGGGCACCTGCCAGCCCGGCGCCACCTGCTCGGCCAGCGGCCAGGCGTGCTCGTCCTCCACGGGGTGCTGCTCGGGGCTGACATGCCAGGGGGCCAACTCGGGCGACACCTGTAACGGCACGGAGCCGTGTGTCTGCACGGTGATCTTCCTCTAATGGCCAGGGAGTCGACGCGGAGGGCAGGACGGGTTTTGATGCGGGCGCCTTGAAGCCCGCTCCTTCCACCACCGCGTCGACCACCCCTGTTCCTACGCCGAGCGCCGGTCCTCCCGGGCTCTCCAAGCGCGCCCGCCCGCGCCGAGTCATCGCCGTGGGCGGCGGCAAGGGAGGTATTGGAAAGACCCTCGTTTCGGTCAACCTGGGTGTGGCCCTGGCGCAGGCGGGCATGCGCGTGCTGCTGGTGGACGCGGACCTGGGCGGTGCCAACCTGCACACCTGTCTCGGGATAGGGCAGCCGAGTGCCACGCTCTCGGACTTCGTCCGCAGCAACAAGGTGCCCATCGAGAACATCATCATCCCCACGGGCGTGCCGCAGCTATCGCTGATCGCCGGCGCGCAGGACGTGCTGGACGCGGCCAACATCAAATACGCCCAGAAGCAGAAGCTGCTGCGCTCGCTCCTGGCGCAGCCGGTGGACTACCTGCTGCTGGATCTGGGCGCGGGGACCAGCTTCAACACCCTGGATTTCTTCCTGGTGGCCGATCACGGCGTGCTCGTGGTGCTGCCCGAACCCACGGCGGTGGAGAACGCCTACCGCTTCGTCAAGGCGGCCTTCTTCCGCCGGCTGCAGCAGGTGGAGGCCCAGTACGGGATCGAGGATCTCGTGGAGAGCGCCCTCACCACGCGCGAGGGAGCGCTGCGCACGCCCCATGACTTCATCGCCCAGGTGCGCCAGCACGATCCGGCCGCCGGAGCCCGACTGGAGCGGGATCTCCAGTCCTTCCGCATCCGACTGGTGGTGAACCAGGCTCGCACCGACGCCGACATGAGCGTGGGCAACGCGGTGGTGTCCGCGTGGAAGAAGTTCTTCGGCCTGGAGATGGATGATCTGGGGGCCATCCGCTACGACGACGAGGCGTGGCGAGCGGTGCGCAAGCGGCGGCCCATCCTCCTGGAGAAGCCTGATTCGCCCGCTGCCCTGGGACTCCAGCGCATCGCCGGACGTATCCTGACCCTCGACGGTAACGCCAGCGGCGGTTCCTCCACACCATGAAGCCCTTCGAGCAGCAGACCTATTACGAGCTCCTCGAGATCCCCGTCACCGCGCCGGAGACAGAGATCCGGGCAGCCTATGAACGCGCCATCGAGACGTACTCGCCCGACTCCGTGGTGGTGTACACACTGGTGGACCCGGGACAGATCGACGCGCTGAGGGCCCGCCTCACCGAGGCGATGGAGATCCTCACCGAGCCGGATCTTCGCGCCGAGTACGATCGCATGATCGGGGTGAGCAGCGGCGCTTCGAGTGCCGTGGTGACCCTGGCTCCCGCATTGGCGGCAGCGGCCCAGTCCAGCCCGTCCCAGGAGTCTTCCGCACCCAAGACCGCAGCCACGGCGCCTCCAAGCGCTCCGGCCGCGGTTCCCGCGCCTGCCTCCACCGCGCCTACCTCCAGCGCGGAGCTCTCGGTTTCGTCGGCCACGGCGGCTTCGGTGCCGGCTCCAGAGCCTCGGAGTGCAGAGGCTTCGGCTCCGGCTGCCGCTCCTCCAGTGGCCGCTGCCGCCGCGGAAGCACCGGCACCTTCGGCTGCTCCGCCTTCAACAGCTTCCCCACCGGTGGCCGCTTCCACCGCAGCGCCAGCCGAGCCTCCCTCCACGCCGGCCGCGAAGGCCCCCGAGGCGGAGACTCCTGTCGCAGCGCCGGCGGGCACGCCTGTGCCTCCTGGACAGATCGTCGTGCCGAGTGGGGTGACGCCGGACCAGATCCACGCGGCCTTCCGCAGCTACGCCATCTCGTATGTCCCGGTCCTGGTCCCCGCGCCGACGCTGACCGCGGGCACCGCGTTCCTCTCTCCGTTCGCCTCTCAGCCGCAGCCAGAGACGCCCCCATCCGCGGCAGCTCCTTCCTCGGCGCCGGCTCCGGAGGCCTCCGTCGCTCAGCCGCAGCCGCCTCCTTCCGAGCCGACAGCGCCTCCTCGAAGCACAGCGAGCCCCGCGCCCGCGACAGGAACCCCTGCCGAGTCGGCTCCTGCTCCCGCGACACCCGTCGCTGAAGCCGCGGAGACACCTCGCGCCGCTCCTGCTCAGGCCGCCGCGGAACCCGTGCGCTCCCCGGAGCCTGCGCCAGCGCCAACCTCCATCGAGCCTTCCAAGCCCGCGGTCGTCCATCACGAGGAGGAAGAGGTCTCCGGCATGCGCGCGCCCATGCCGACGCGCGAGGAACTCCGGGCCGCCGCCACGAAGGTGGAGACTCCGCCCGCTTCACCTTCCGGGCGCACGACAAGGCCTTCCATCACACCGCCTCCACTGCCTCCTGGAGGCCGTCGCGCCACCCGGCCGACGCCCGTACCCGCCCACGCCCCAGCAGGAGAAGCAGGGAAGGGGAACCCCCGCTCCGGGGTTGCCGCGGGCATGAGCCTCGAGGAAGCCCAGCAGATCGCCCAGGAGTCCGCCATCGCCACGGCGGAGGCCGCGCTCGCCCAGGTCGCGGCGAAGGCGCGCGAGCCACGGCCCAAGCCCGTGGAGCTGCCTCCCAACACCGAGTTCAACGGAGAGCTGCTGCGCCGTGTCCGCGAGAGCCGCAACCTCTCACTGCCCCAACTGGCCGAGCGCACGCGCATCTCCACCAAGCACCTGGAGAACGTCGAGGCGGACCGCTACACCGCGCTCCCGGCCACGGTGTACCTGCGCGGCATCCTCATGAGCATCGCGCGCGAGCTGGGCCTGGATCCCCTCAGAGTGTCGAGGAGTTATCTGGCCTTGGCCGCGGACCCGAAGAAGAAGTGAGCTACCTACATCGCGGGGCAGGTATGACGTGGAAGGAATGTTGACTCCCCGCATTGCGGTGCATATGAAAGAAGTGCAATGACAGAAGAAGAAAAGGTCAAAGCGATGCGGCTCGCCCGCGCGATTGCCTCGGATATCTCGCTCTACAACGAGCAGAAGATCATCAAGGGCATCGAGCAGGACAACCTCTTCGAGATCCTCAAGGAGGAGCTGGACGAGGGGCGCGAGCTCTACAAGAGCCGCGTGAGTTCCGAGATCTTCACTCGGACGAACTTCTTCGAGCGGGCCATCAACGACATCGTGTTGCGCTCGAAGGCGCACGTGAAGTCGAAGATTTGGTAGCCGCCGAAGCGCGCCAGCACCAGGCTCCGCCCGAGGCTCGAGGCGAACGGCTGGATCAACACCTGGCGCGCGCGTTTCCCGATCTCACCCGTTCCCGGATCCAGGGGCTGATCGAAGCTGGCCATGTGCTGGCCGACGGTCGGCCCGTGAAGGCGTCGCTGCGCTTGCGGGGAGGGGAGTCGCTGGAGCTTCGAATCCCCGCGCCCGTGGCGGCCGTCCCGGTGGCCGAAGAGCTGCCGCTGGAGGTGCTGCACGAGGATCGGGATCTCGTCGTCGTGAACAAGGCGGCGGGGATGGTGGTGCACCCGGGAGCGGGGCACGCGTCCGGGACTCTGGTGAACGCGCTGCTGCACCGGGTGAAGGATCTGGCCGGAGTGGGCGGCGAGCTGCGGCCCGGGATCGTCCACCGGTTGGACAAGGACACCACGGGGTGCCTCGTCGTGGCGAAGAACGAGCGAGCGCTCGTGGCGCTGCAGAAGGCGTTCAAGACTCGGGCGGTGGAGAAGACCTACCTGGCGTTGGTGCACGGGCACCCGAAGCCCGAGGGCCGCATCGAGACGCTGTACGGGCGGCACCCGGTGCACCGGCAGAAGTTCACGGGGAAGGTGAAGGAGGGCAAGCCCGCCATCACCGTGTTCCGGACGCGCGAGCTCTTCGAGGGCGGGGCGCTGGTGGAGGTAGATCTGCTGACGGGCCGGACGCACCAGATTCGCGTGCACCTGGCCGAGTCCGGCCACCCACTACTGTGCGACGCGCTCTACGGCTCGGGACGCAAGGCGAAGGGCAGGGTGGCCGAGGCGCAGGAGTCGCTCGGTCGTCAGGCGCTGCACGCGTGGCGGCTGGCGTTCTCCCACCCCAAGACGGGCAAGGCGCTGAAGCTGGAGGCGCCCCTGCCCGCTGACTTCGAGTCCGCCCTGGCGCTCCTGCGAGACGCCTGAGCGAGATCAGATCTGCGACAAGCCGCCGTCGGCGAACAGCTCCGCGCCGGTGACGAAGCTGCTGTCGTCCGAGGCGAGGAACGAGACGACCTTGGCGATCTCGTCCGGTTGGCCCAGCCGGCCCAGCGGGATGGCGGACGGCAGGTACGACTTGAACTGCGACTTCTCCTCGGGGTTCCTGCCCAGGCTGGAGAGTCCCGGAGTGTCGATGGGGCCCGGGCTGATGACGTTGACGCGGATCTTCCGCGGCTTCAGTTCGAGGATCCAGGAGCGCGCGAAGGAGCGCACCGCGGCCTTGGTGGCGGCGTACACGCTGAGCACGTCGCTGCCCTTGATGGAGACGTTCGAGCCATTGAGGATGATCGAGCCGCCCTCGCGCAGCAGGGGCAGCGCCTTCTGCACCGTGAACAGGACACCCTTCACGTTGGTGTCGAAGGTCGTGTCGAAGTGCTCCTCGGTGACGTCGACGAGCGGGCGGAACTCTCCGGTCCCCGCGTTCGCGAAGAGGATGTCGATGTGGTCGGCCTCCCGCTTCACCGTGGCGAAGAGGCGGTCCAGATCCGCCAGCTTGGACACATCCGCCTGCACGGCGGTGACGTTCTTGCCGATCTTCTTCACCGCCGCGTCGAGTTCCGCCTGCCGCCGGCCGGTGATGAACACCTTGGCTCCCTCATTGGCCAGCCGCTGCGCCGTGGCGAAGCCAATGCCCGAGTTACCTCCCGTGACGACCGCTACCTTGCCCTGATGCTTGCTCATGACCCTGGTCCTTTGTCTATTGATGACGACCAACATCGTTGGTTTCGGTGCTTTAATGATGAACGTCATTTAAATTGTCAAGAGAACCGGCCGAGGGCCGAGGGCAGGAGGAGCGCGCGATGAAACTCACCAAGGAGCAGGCCGCCCAGAACCGGCGGGACATCCTCGAAGCGGCGGGCCGGCTCTTCCGGGAGCGGGGGTTCGATGGGGTAGGTGTCGCGGACCTGATGAAGGAGGCGGGCTTCACCCACGGGGGCTTCTACAACCACTTCCCCTCCAAGCAGGCGCTCGCGGCGGAGATGTGCTCAGGAGCCTTCGAGCGCTCCAACTCCAAGCTGGCGAGCGATCTCGAGCAGGCGCCGGACCGGGCGCTGAAGGAATTCCTGGAGCACTACCTCTCGCTCGAGCACCGGGACGACCCAGCCAAGGGCTGTACCCTGGCCGCGCTGGCGGCCGATACCGGGCGGCAGCCTGAGGAGGTCCAGGAGAGCTTCGCCAAGGGCGTGGGGGAGGTCTTCGGGCTCATTGCCGCTCACCTGGCCAAGGCCGCGCCAGACAAGCGCAAGGCGGGGGAGGGCGTCCCCCGCGAGCGAGCCATCCAGATGATGAGCGAGGTGGTGGGGGCGGTGATCCTGGCGCGAGCGGTGGCGGCGGCCGACCCCGAGCTCTCGGCGGAGATCCTGGAGGCGAACCGGCGCAGACTGACCGGATGAACAGGTAGCAGGCCTGCTTGCTGATACGCCCCGTATCGCCAAACCAACGCGACGTGTCATCATGTTCTCCACAGCAGCGAGGTGGAGGAACTTGATGAGAAGGATGCTCGTATCGGGGCTGTTCGACGACTATGCCGTCGCGTCCGGTACCTTTGACGAGTTGTTCGAGTCCAGCGGGACCGCCCGTTCCCACTTCCTTCGCATGGCGGCCCTGCTCGCGGGCCGCACCCCCGAGGAGTTCGCCCGCATCCAAGCACTGGCGGAGCGGGCGCTGCTGAACCAAGGCGTCACCTTCTCTGTTTACTCAGACTCTCGCGGTACCGAGAAGATCTTCCCCTTCTGCCTCATCCCCCGCGTCGTCTCGAGCGCGGACTGGACGCACCTGGAGCGCGGGTTGGAGCAGCGCACGCGCGCGCTGGGGCTCTTCCTGGATGACGTCTACGGCGATCAGCGCATCCTGGCGGAGAAGCCGGAGCTGCGAGAGATCGTGCTCGGCACGAAGCTGTATCTGCCGCAGCTGCGCCACGTGCGCCCGCCGGGTGGTGTGCGCATCCACGTGGGCGGCATCGATCTCATCCGGGACGAGCGCGGCATCTTCCGGGTGCTTGAGGACAACCTGCGCACTCCCTCGGGCGTCTCGTACGTGATGGAGAACCGCATCATCTCCAAGCGGGTGATGCCCGAGATCTTCGAGCAGGGCCGGATCCGCCAGGTGGACCATTACCCTGCGCGCCTGGCTGAGACCCTGCGCGCCTGCTCGCCCGAGGCGCCGGAGCAATCCACTCTCGTCGTGCTCACGCCGGGCCCGTACAACTCGGCCTACTTCGAGCACTCGTTTCTGGCGCGCACCATGGGCGTGGAACTCGTGCAGCCGGCCGACCTCTTCGTGGACCAGGACAAGGTCTTCGTCCGCACCACGCGCGGGCCTCGCCGCGTGCACGTCATCTATCGGCGCATCGATGACGACTTCCTGGATCCGGAGGCCTTCCGCCCGGACAGCCTGCTGGGCGTGCGCGGGCTGATGCGCGCGTATGCGGCGGGCAACGTGGCGCTGGCCAACGCTCCGGGCAACGGCGTGGCGGACGACAAGGCCGTCTACGCCTTCGTGCCGGACATGATCCGCTTCTACCTCTCCGAGGAGCCCATCCTGGAGCAGGTGCCGACCTACGTCTGCAATCGAGCGGAGGATCGCTCCTACGTGCTGGATCACCTGGAGCAATTGGTGGTGAAGGCGGTGGACGAGGCGGGCGGCTACGGCATGCTGATGGGCCCTCAGTCCACGGCGGAGGCCCGCGAGGAGTTCCGCACGCGTATCCTGGCGTCGCCTCGGAAGTACGTGGCGCAGCACCGCGTGGAGTTGTCGACCTGCCCCACGTGGGATGCGTCGAAGAGCAAGGTGGCCCCGCGCCGCGTGGATCTGCGGCCCTACATCCTCACCGGTCCACAGGGCCCCTGGGTACTGCCCGGGGGCTTGAGTCGGGTGGCTTTGCGCGAGGGCTCGTACGTCGTCAACTCGAGCCAGGGAGGTGGCTCGAAGGACACCTGGGTGCAGCGGGAGGTCGCATGATCGCGAGAGTGGCGGAGCTCTGTTTCTGGCTCGGGCGCTACCTGGAGCGGGCGGAGAGCACGGCCCGGGTGCTCCAGGTGACGGGGACGCTGGCCCTGGATGCGGGATTGCCTCCGGATCAGTGTTGGCGGCCGGTGTTGGCCGTTTTCGGAGAGCTCACCCGCTTCTCCGAGCAGGTGCACTCAGCCGACGAGGACGAGGGCGAGCGGGTCCAGCGCTTCATGTCCTGGGGCGAGGACAACTTCTCCAGCATCCAGGCCTCGGTGGCGGCGGCCCGTGAGAACGCGCGCGCCATCCGCGAGGTGGTGAGCATCGAGTGCTGGGAGGCCATCAACGAGCTGTACCTGTGGATGCGCAGCGACGAGGCGAAGGAGGAGTACTTGCGCCACCGCTACGGCTTCTACCGGTCCATTCGCCGCTCGGTGCAACTGGTGCTGGGCCTGTTTCGCAGCACCATGCTGCATGACGCGCCGCTGGACTTCATCTGGCTGGGCGTACTGCTGGAGCGAGTGGGGCAGACGGCGCGTGTGCTGGACGTGCACCACCATGCCTTCTCTCAGTTGCCGAACGGGCACCAGGTGGTGGAGACGTCGCTCTGGCTGTCGCTGCTGAGGGCGTGCTCGGGCTTCGAGCCCTTCATGAAGCGCAACCAGGGCCGCGTCACGGGCACGGCGGTGGCGTCGTTCCTGCTCTTCGAGCGGGAGTTCCCGCGCTCGCTCGCGTACTGCCTGAAGTCGGCGCACCGCTACCTGGTGGAGTTCCACCCTCCAGGGACGCAGGGGCTGCCTGGGGCGGAGACGGTGGCTCACAGCGCGCGGCTGCTGGAGAAGCTGCAACCGGCGGCGCTCACGGCTCCGGGCGCCACCGTGCACGAGTTGCTCACGCAGGTGGTCGAGGAGACGGGGACGCTGTGCAACCTGATGGCTGCGGAGTTCTTCGGGGCCGCGAGAGCACTGGGCTCGCAGTCACAGGCCCAGTAGAGTTCCGCGTCCATGCCGAACCTGCTTGCGATGTCGTTCGAGGGAGAGCTCGCGCCCAGTCTGGATCTGCGGTGCCTGGCTCCCGGTCATAAGCCCCCCGACGGTTGGGGGGTGGCCTACTACCCGGGCAGCGGTCCCTCCGCGGCAGTGCTCAAGGAGCCTCGGCCTCCTCCGGGAGGCAGCATCCGCAGCGAGCTCATGAAGGCCTGGGAGCACCTCGAGTCCTCGCTGCTCCTGCTGCACATCCGCACCGCGAGTTGGGGCGCCATCACGGACGCCAACACCCAGCCCTTCTGCCGCAGCTTTGGCGGCCGGGATTGGCTGTTCGGACACAGTGGCACGCTGCGTCAGGCCGCGAAGATCCCCGCGGAGCCGGCGTTCATGCCGGTGGGCTCCAGCGATTCGGAGGGCGTGTTCTGCGCGCTGCTGGGCTGGGTGCAGTCCAACGGTTGGAAGCGGCTGGGAGACATCGATCTGGAGCGGCTGCGCGCCTGGTTGGCGGAGATGAACGACCAGGGGCCGCTCACGGTGGTCTTCACGGATGGGCTTGATCTCTGCGTCTACGCGGACCGAGAGAAGGAGAAGGAAGCCTGGCTGTGGCGGGTGGCGCCTCCCTACGATCGGCTGATCATCGGCGATGAAGACGTGGAGGTGGACTTCACGAAGCGGGGCGCCAAGAGCCGCAAGGGCGTCATCTTCAGCACGCAGCCCATCGAGTCTCGCACGGCGGAGATGAAGGCGAACTGGAAGGCGGTTCCGCCGGGTGCGCTGGTGGTGGTGAGGCAGGGGGCCGTCCGCGCGGAGGTGCTGCCTCCCGAGTTGAGGCGTGAGCCGGGGCAGGACCCCAGTGGCACGGCGGAGGAGCTGGCGGCTCGGAGCCGTTTGAGCCGGCCTCCCGTGGCTCCGGTGCGGGTGATGGAGGTGAGGCACCGTACGGTCTACCGCTACGAGCGGCCCGTGGAGCGGAGTTCTCACGTGCTGCGGCTGACGCCGGTGCACGATCGGTTGCAGACGCTGCTCTCGCATGAGCTGCGGATGTCTCCGGGGGTGATGCAGGAGGAGTACGAGGACATCTTCGGCAACTATGTGCGCAAGGCGCTCATCGACACGCCTTACACGGAACTGGTGATCGAGGCGCGCTCGCGGGTGGAGCTGCGCGACACGGATCCGCTGGGCCACCGCACGCCGCATATCCGCACGACGTTCCCGGTGCTGTGGATGCCGTCGCAGCAGGTGATGCTTCAACCGTTCCTCCCGCCGCCGCCGTTGCCGGACAGCGAGCTGGAGGAGTTGCTCGAGTACGCGATGAGCTTCGCGCGCCGCAACGATTTCGATCTGCTCGATACGTTGCTGGATCTGAACTACAGCATCTTCAAGGAGTACCGGTACACGCAGGGTGTGACGCACGTGAACACGTCGCCGTTCGAGGTGTACTCGATGCGGCGCGGCGTGTGTCAGGACTTCACGAACCTGTTCATGTGCCTGGCGCGGCTGCTGGGGCTGCCGGCGCGCTACACGTGCGGCTACATTTGGACAGGCCCCAAGCACGCAAACACGGCGCAGGCCGAGGCCTCGCATGCGTGGGCGCAGGTGTACCTGCCGGACCGGGGGTGGAAGGGGTTCGATCCGACCAACGGCGTGCTGACACAGACGAGCCACGTGCGGGTCGCTACGGGGCGGACGCATCGGGACGCCACGCCCACCTCGGGCACCATCTACGTGGGTGGCAGCATCGAGCGGCTCGAGGCCACGGTGGTCTGCGAGCCCGTGGAGTAGCCGCGAGTTCGCTGTCATAAGTGGCGCTCCAGGGAACGGCGACTCTCATGCAACCAGGTGGGCGCTTACGAGTCTCCAGGGGATGGTTGATGCTCCTGGTCGCGTGGGCCCTGAATGGCTGTGCATCAGGGGCGCGAGCCAGGATTGGATGGGCTGACGCGCTTCTGCAAGACGAGTATTGCGCTAGGAATCCTTCGGCCTGCGAGCCGTTGCGAGACTTCTGCGAACTGCACCCTGAACGGTGTTTCGAGCCGATGCCGCTTCGTGAAGAGGTGCCTGATGAACGGCAGGCAGGACCGCCTCCGAACCTGAGCAGATGTCTGGATGGCTGTGCTGCGGGAGGTGAGGTGCTGCGGAACTTCTGTCGCTCGATCAAGGACCCCAAACTCAAGGCTGGTTGCTGGGGACTCGAGTTCGTGGGGGAGACGGCATGCCGGGGTTGGTGCTTCTGGCACTACGGGAAGTAGTCGTGAGGGAGGAGGCACTCAATGGTTGCTGCTCGTGGAGCCATCATTGCTGAGAGGGTCCTGACCGTTGTTGGGAGCAAGGCACGGGTTCACGTGCGCATTGGGAAGCCCAAGAAGGATCGCTCCAGTGGGGACTACACTTGTCTCTTCAGCATTGAAGGACTGGGGGAGCCCTTGGTGCAGCAATCCTGGGGAATCGACGCGATACAGGCATTGCAGTTGGCCATGCAGGGGATCAGAAAGGCCTTGTTGCCTCATGTGAAGCGCCTGCGGTGGGGTGGGAGCGAAGCGGGCGGGCTGGGGTTCCCGATGGCCATTCCCGAGAGCTTTGGAGTGAAGTTCTCCCGGCGGGTTGAGCGCATGGTGCAACTCGAGACGGATCGTTTCGGCCGGGCCTTGGAGCGTGCAGGCCGCCACTCCAAGCCTCGAGTGCCTTCGAAGAGGTAGCGAGCGCTCCAAGGTGGTGCACCCCGCGCCACTCTGGAGCAACCGAGGGATCCATTCTGGACGGGAATTCCTCCGATTTCGCACGCTTCCCGTCTGAAACGGCGCAGGCACGCGGCTCGCATCGAGGGACGGTGAACTCTCACCGAGCAGGTCTCTCGTGCCCCCCTCGAACAACAGCAGCGAAGCTATTCAGCGCATCTCCCTGAAGAACCGCGAGTACGCCTATATCGAGGACGCCAACCGTGGCGTCGTGCTCGTGGAGATCGGCCCCAAGGTCCTCACGCTGGAGGCCCACCTCACCCTCGTCACCAAGAGCCGGATGATCGAGCTGGGCACCGGCAGTTGGTGCGTCGTGCGCAACCCCGTGGTGCGCGAGAACGGCAAGGTCTCGCTGGATGACTTCGGCCAGGCTCGCATCGCCGTCGGCGATCGTGAGGTCCGCGTCGGTCCCCAGGTGTTCCCTCTGTATCCCGGTGAGGAGATGGAGGGTGAGATCGCTGCCGAGTACGTGCTCGGCGTCTATGACGCGCTCCGGCTGCGCGCTCTCAACGCCTTCACCGACGAGCGCTCTCCGGGAGCTCCGCGCCTCCGCGAGGCCGGTGATGAGTGGCTGGTTCGCGGGCCTGGCCGCTACGTGCCGAACGCGTCGGTGATCGTCGTCTCCGATGAGAAAGCTCGTGTGCTCAAGGAGACCGAGTACTGCGTCGTGCTCAATCCAGTGGATCGGGCCACCGGGAAGATTCAGGAGGGCCGCCGCAAGATCATCTCCGGACCGGATGTCTTCTTCCTCGAGCCGGGCGAGGCCCTGGAGGGTGATGTCCGCCGCAAGCACGTGCTCTCCGAGATGCAGGGGCTCAAGCTCCAGGCGCTCGATGACTTCTCCGAGCCTGAGGAAGGTGGCGAGCTTCGGCCCCGCAAGGCGGGTGACACGTGGATCGTCCGCGGGCCTCGGACGTATGTGCCCAACGAGCGGGTGCTGATCCACAAGGAGATCGTCGCGCTCTCACTGGGTCAAGGCGAGGGCCTCTACGTGAGGGATCTGCGCTCCGGCAAGGTGTCGCTGGTCCAGGGCCCGTGCCAGTTCATGCCCGAGGCCCACCAGGAACTGCACGAGAAGCGGCTCTCCCCAGACGCCGAGGCCCTGCTGGGATTGGCTCCTCCGTCGGCGGCTCCCCAGCTGGCTGCGGTGGACGGGAAGGATGCGAAGGCACCACGCCCGGCAGCAGCCTCCGCGGACCGCATCGATCGCACGCGAGCCATCGTCCTGCGCATCGAGGACAACACCGCGGTGCTCATCAACGACTTCGAGACCAACCATGCCCGGGTGGAGTTCGGTCCGGCGAAGGTGATGCTGCGTCCGTACGAGGACGTGACGGTGCTGGATCTGTCCGGTGCCACGCCCAAGCGGCCGCGGCAGCTCAAGGTGCTCATGCTGCGCCTGGGGCCGGACTTCGCCACGGACATGTTCGAGGTGGCCACGCGGGATCACGCCCGGTTGCGCATCAAGCTCTCGTACAAGTGGCAGTTCGACGTGGAAGGGGACTCGGAGAAGGACAAGGCCATCTTCCGGGTGAACGACTTCATCGGCTACGTGTGTGAGAACCTCGCGTCGCGCATCCGCCAGGTGGCCGCGGAGAACGACTTCGAGACGTTCCACAAGAACGCCAGCGTGTTGATTCGCCGCACCATCTTCGGAGTGGATGAGGCGGGCAAGGTGCGCAAGGACCGGCTGTTCTCCGAGAACCAGCTGCGCATCATCGACATCGACATCAAGGACATCGCCCCGGTCGATGACAAGACGGCGCTCAAGCTGCGCGAGGCCATCGACACCAACATCCAGATTCAACTGGATGCCTCCAAGCAGGAGGCGCAGGCGATGGCGGAGCTCAAGCGCATCCGCAGCGAGGAGGAGAAGCAGCTGGCGGACATCTCCAGCCACCGGAAGGCGGAGGCCGAGCGCCAGTCCCTCATCGAACTGCAGAACAAGAATCACCAGCTGGCCACGCTGAGCCACGCGAAGGTGGAGGCGGAGGCGCAACTCGAGAAGGCGAGGGTGGAGAGCGAGGAGGCTCTGGCCCGCGCCGAGGCCGAGGCCCGCGCGTCCCGCATCCGCACCGAGGCGGAGCTCGAGCGCGAGCGCAAGATGAGCGAGGTGTCGCTGGAGCGGCAGAAGCGCATGAACGATCTCGAGGTGGATCGGCAGGCGCGGTTGGCTGCCGTGGAGGCCGATCAGTTCCGCCAGCGCGTCGAGGCGCTCGGGGGTGGAGAGAACTTCGTCAAGGCGGTGGCGGCCCAGGCCCAGGCGGCGGTGGTGGGTGGGCTGGACAAGGTCGTGTTCCTGCCCAGCGGTTCGAACCTCAATCTGTTTGATTCCATGCAGGGGCTGCTCGGTCCGGGAGGCCGGGCCGTCACGGCGGACAAGGGCGCGGGCACTGGCAACTGAGGAGTGGGCGAGCACTCCTCGAGCCGCTGGCTGGGATGAGGCGGGAAGTCGCCGCCGGGGGGCCAGCCAGCGGCTTTCGCATCTCATTGGACAGAAGGCCCGTCCACGGCTTGTCGGGCACACGTGCCCGTAGAGATGCTTTCTCACATGGCCATCGCTGAACTTCACGTGCGAATCGGGAAGCTGCTCGCTGACGTCGATGAGGTTCTGAAGACGTCCGGTGGCGACGCCCGGTTGATCGAGCAGCTCGCCGATCATGCGCGTTGGGCGAAGCTCTACATCGATCTGGAGCTCGCCTATCAGCCCTACTGGGACGTCAGGGATGCCGACTGGGCCACGCGCCGGTTCGAGACCGAGGATCAGGCGCGACAGCTGTTGGTGGAGTTTCGCTCCACGATGCGCGATGTCTCGGCGGTGACCGCCGGGCACGTCCAGCTTCGCAACCTGCGAGCACGTGTCGAAGGCGTCCTGAATGTCTCCCAGGAATGGTGGAAGCAGCTGGCCGAGAAGAAGTGAAGGAGCCCTGCCGGGCGGGACCGGAGCCAACCTGTATGCTTGTCGGACAGGTTCGCAAACCATGCGCCCGACGGGGTGCTGTCTCCTCAGATGAGACGATGGCGTGACTCGGTCTCTTGAAGGTGGCGTCGTGCCTGGGTGAGCGCCTGTTGCGTGGACCTGGCACGTTGCTCCGCCTGCGAGACTTTCTGGGCTTGCACCTGCTCGGCTTCCTCGGCCGCTTCGAGTTCCTCGCGGGTCAGGCGTGCCTGCTCTTCCGCCTCTTCGAGCGCCTCTCGGGCGCGCTGGGCTCGTTCCTCGGTGGCATCGAGTGCGCTCCGGGCATAGCGACTTTTTGCCTCCGCGGTCCTGAGCGCTGCCTTGGCTCGTACCAGATCCTGGCGTGCGCTGCGATCGTCTCGTTCAGCTTGTTGTGCTTGTTGCCGGGCCTCGCGCTGGAGTTGTCGGAGTTCTACTTCGCGGTCTCGACGGGCCTGAGCCTTGGCCTCTTCGCGACGCTCGCGCCTGGAGGGGCGAGGCGGGGGCGGGTGGAGCGGCCGCTTGGGTGACGATGGCGTGCGCTGAGGCGCTTCATCCTCACGGACGCGCGGTGCCCAGGGGCCATGCAGCACCTTGCCACTCGTGAGCGCAGGTGTTGGTTCCGTTGGCTCTTCACGCTTCGCATGCCGCGGTGGCGGTAGCTGTTTCGCGGGTCTGTGGGGAGCGCGCTTCGGAACCGGGCCCACGAGCTGGAGTGCGGAGAATGCTCCGAAGCCCCCGGAACTGCGCAGCGGTCGCGTCAGCATGCCCTGGAGCAGGGTGGTGCGTTCCTCCTCCGTGCCCAGCGAGGCAGTTCGCAGCGTCTCGTCGATCTGACGGATGAGGTCGCCCGCGGCAGTCCGCCCCGCTCCAGCCAGCGAGGCGTTGGCGTCGTTCATCAACGCATCGAGTGCGCGTTGGAAGGATCGATTGGCCTCTTTGAGAGTCTCCGTCGCCAGCCCGGACATGGCCCGACGCTGTGCCTTCTCGAGCGTGCGCGCGGAGGCGAGCAGTTCTTCGAGATGCTCCGGATGCTGGTGGGCCAGCTGATTGACGATCCAGGCGGCGAGGACAGGGCGCTTGAGCTTTCGAGTGGCTTGCGCGTCCTGAGATCTGCCTTCTGAAGCGAATTCCCTGGCCAGTGCGTCCCGGGCTCGGGTGAAGTCCGCGAGGGGTAGGGCGTACAGCTCGCGCTGCCGGGCAAGGGAATCCGTTCCGTTGCCACCTCGCTTGCCCCTCGTTCGGGGGGGCGCTTTCGAGTGAGACGCCACCTCTCAAGGTGCGATCCGGTGCTGTGGGTTTGCAAGCATCGGTTCTTGTTTGCATCGAGGCAGGCCGGGTCTGATCATCGCGCCCATGACAGCAGCCTCGCCCTCCAGACGCCGCATCCTCGCGCCGTTGCCGGACCATGACTTCGATCCAACGGAGACTGCCATTCCATGGCATGCACTCACCCAGGCCGGGCACACCGTGGTGTTCGCCTCCGAGTCCGGTCAGGGAGCACCGCGTGCGGATCCGGTGACGCTGGGAGGGCCGATCCCAAAAGGGCTGCGGGTCAGCCCAGAGGCACTCGAGCGATACCGCGAGTTGGAGCGGGATGCCGCGTTCCAGCAACCGCTGCGGTGGCAGGACATCGAGCCGGATGCCTATGACGCGCTGCTGCTGCCAGGAGGCCATGCTCCAGGCATGCGCCCGTATCTCGAGAGTCCGGTCCTGCAGGGAAAGCTCGCTGCCTTCTGGGCATCGAAGCGGCCGGTGGGTGCCATCTGCCATGGCGTCCTGGCGCTCGCGCGCATCAAGGGCGCTGACGGGCGCAGCGTCCTGCACGAGCGGCGCACCACGGCGCTCACGAAGCTGATGGAGTGGGGGGCGTATGCCATGACGTTCCTGCGGGTGGGCAAGCACTACCGGACCTATGACGTCTATCTGGAGGACGAAGTGCGCTCCCTGCTCGGCGCTCCGTCCCAGTTCGATCGGGGACCGCTGGTGCTCAGCGGCACGCCTCGCCCGGAGGCGGGCTTCGTCGTGGAGGACGGGAACTATCTCTCCGCGCGCTTCCCTGGAGATGCCTGGGTGTTCGCGCGCCGCTTCCTCGAGAAGGTGAACGCCTCGCCCGCGTCGGCTCGTGGAGGCGGGTGAGCGTTCGCGCTCGCTCAGGTCCCCATGGCGATTGCCTCCGCTCCCGAGACTGCTCCGCTCCAGGACTCGGTTCCCCCCGAACTGGCGCAGGATGTTCCCTCAGCGCCCCAGAATCCCGTCCCGCAGCTCACTCCACGAGCCGTGATCTGGGGTGCGGTGCTTGGTTGTCTCCTGGGCGTGTCCAATCTCTACCTGGGCCTGGTTGCGGGAGCGGCCGTGTCCGTGGGGGCCACCGCGGCGCTCATCGCACTGCCCCTTCAGCGATTGTTAGCCAGATTGGCCCCCGGGCTCCTCGGGAGGCAGTTCTCGCTGCCCGAGGGATGTGTCCTCCAGACCACGGCCTCCGGAGCGGGCTATGCCACCGTGAGCAGCCTGCCCTCGATGGCAGTCGCCTGGATGCTGCTCCAGGGGCACCCCGCAGGGCGTGGCACCCTGCTCACCTGGACGCTGTGCACCTCGCTCCTGGGGATCTTCTTTGGACTGGCGTTGCAGCGTCGCCTCCTGGCGGATGGGCGCCTCGCTTTTCCTTCCAGCGTCGGAACGGCTGCGGCCTTGCGGGCCGTGCACTCCGGGCAGGGCTCCGCGCCCCAGGTCCGTGCCCTGATCGGCGCGGCCTCGGCCGTGGCCCTCGTCGCGACGCTGAGGGACAAGCTGCGCTGGAGTGTGCTCGAGCAGTGGGTGCCGCCGTGCTCGATGCTGATGGTAGGCGCCGGAGCGCTGATGGGACCACGGGTGGCGCTGTCCATGCTGCTGGGCGCGGGGGTGTGCTACCAGGTGCTCGTGCCAGCCCTGGCGGCGGAGCCCGGAGCGCCGCTCAGCCCCACCGCATGGGTGGGCACGCTCCTGTTGGTGGGCGCTGCGCTGATCCGCCTGCTGTCCTATGGGCTTTCGCTGTTGCGCTCCAGGCTGGCCCGCTCGGGACAACAAGAGGTGTCTCCTCCTGAAGGCACCAGAGAGTTGGTGCCTCGCGCCTGGTTCTGGGGAGGGCTGCTTGTCCTGTCAGGCGCCTCGGTGTGGCAGGCGTGGCAGGGGTTCGGGATTCCCTGGCCCCAAGGGGTCCTGGCCGTGGGCGTCTCCCTGGCGCTGACCGCGCTGGTGTGCCGCGTGTTGGCGGAAACGGGTTCGCCTCCGGACACCGCCGTGAACCAGATGGCGTGCGGGCTGCTCGTGCGCGGAGGCCCCTCCGCCAACCTCGTGCATTCCAGCCTTTCCTTCAATAGCTCGGCGGTGGGGGCGGATGTGCTCGCCAACCTCAAGACGGCGCAGTTGCTGGGCGCGGGATTGCGCCAGCAGCTCATCGCCCAGCTCCTGGGCTGCATCGTCGGCGTGCTGGTGCTGGTGCCCACCTTCTGTCTGTTGCTCCCCGATACGTCGGGCCTGGTGGAGTTCGGAGGGCAGTTCCCCGCACCCTCCGGAGTGCAGGCGCGCGTGCTCGCGGAGATGCTCGGCACGGGCTCGTGGGAGTTGTCACCCATCGCGCGATGGAGCGTGCTCCTCGCGCTCGTTGGAGGCGCGGCGTTGGCCCTGGCCGAGGCGTTGCTGCCCGAGCGCCTGGCCCGTTTCCTCCCATCCCCTCTGGGCATGGGACTGGCCTTCCTGCTGCCCCCCTATTTCTCGCTCTATGCCTGCGTGGGAGGAGTCCTCGGCTGGGCCGTGGCGAGGCGTCGGCCCGAGGCGGCGGAGCAGTGGGTACTGCCCGCCGCCTGTGGCCTGCTGTCCGTCGAGAGCCTGGTGCTCGCGGGTGGAGCCATGCTCACGACGTGGCTGACGCCGTGAGTGGGGAACTCAGTAGGTATACGCCGCGAAGAGCTGATACCCCGAGCCGGGGCGCCCCGCCCAGGCCGCGAGCACCCCGTTGGTCTGGTAGTAGATGGGAGTGGTGCGGAAGAAGCCGCTGCTTGTCCGCAGCGGGAACTGCCCCACGACGGTATAGGGCTTGGGCGAGCCACTGGCCGGGGCTGACGCCAGTCGCAAGGCCTCCACCCGCACCTCGCTGGCGCGCACGGTGATGGTCACCGTGCTCAGGCGGGCCTTGTCTCCCAGCGGCAGGTAGAAATCGGTCTGGGTGTTGGTGGCGTCCTGGTAGCCGTCGTAGCAATGAAGGTCGATCATTCCGGCGGATTCGATGAAGTGGCACTCCGCATCGGAGCCGCCGTAGCCATCCGTGCTGCTGCTGGTGGAGATGTGCGCGCCGAACCCGGTGGCCGAGGCGAAGTTGGTCACCACGAATACGGCGGTGCTCTTGCCTGTCGTGTTGAGGGACCCATCAAACGCGAGCGCATGCGGCGCGGCCATCAACGTGGCCATCGTCAGGACAGCTCGCAGCGGGGACAGTGGGCTCTTCATGATTCCTCTGGTTGGAAGGGGAGTGAGTGAGGCACGCCTCTTTGTGCAGCGCGTGTGCCAGCCCGGCTTCGGAGGCTTCTCTCGAGCGCTTCGCAGGGGGGCCGCTGGCTCGAGGGGAACGAGGCTCGCGCGCGGCGTTGCCTCCCCGTCCACAGCGCTCAGTTCGAGTGTGGACTGTTGCGCAACACTCGCGGTGTACAGTCCCGCACCGCCATGCGTTGCCCGCGCTGCCACCGTCGACTCCTGCCTGCTGCCGCGTGCCCCCTTCACGGAGAGCCCGCGCCCTCGCTCGTAGAGGAAGAACCGCTCCTGTCGCTGCCTCCAGGGTTCCAGGCCCTCTCGCTGCTGGGGCGTGGTGGCTTCTCCCAGGTGGTGGCGGCCCTTCGAGCGAGGGATGGCCAGCAGGTGGCTCTCAAGCTCGCGCGCACCCAGGGGGATCGGCGCTTCCCTCGGGAAGCCCAGGCCCTGCGGCGGCTCGGCCCGCCCACCACGCCGCTCCTGCTCGAGGAGGGTGTGCACGAGGCGCGTCCGTTTCTGGCCCTCGAGCAGCTCCAAGGGGAGACACTCGCTCGCTTCATGGCCGCTCTTCCGGGCTCAGGGGCGCTGCCGCCTGGGGAGGCTGCCGGGCTGCTGGTGTCCATCCTCGAGGCCGTGGCGCGTCTCCACGCGGTGGGGCTCGTCCACCGCGATCTCAAGCCGGAGAACATCTTCCTCCGGCGACAGGGGCTTCCCGCGTTGATCGATCTCGGGCTCGCCCGTGACGCGGATGCCACGCTGGCGGCACCTGAGCCAGAGCCGGTGACTCTCACGGGAGAGCAGCCCGGCACGTTGCTGTACATGGCTCCAGAGCTCTGCGCGGGTCCGGCGCCTGTCTCGGCAACCGGGGACGTGTATGCGTTGGGGGTCATCTTCTTCGAGCTCCTCACGGGCCGTCCGCCCTTCACGGGGGACAGGGCGGAGGTGCTCCAGGGCCACAGCGCGTTGCGGCCGCCTCGGCTGGCCTCGTTCCAGCCCGCTGCCGTGCCATGGGAGCCCTTCCTGTTGCGCTGTCTGGCCAAGGAGCCCACGCATCGGTTTGCTCACGGCGGCCAGATGCTGGCGGAACTGCGGCGCGTCCAGGCCGCCGGGCCTGTACCGACCGCCGAATCGCCTCTCTCGTCAGGCTCCTCGGCACCGAGGTCCCGAGCGCGCGCAGTGGCCCTGCTGGCCGTGGCTGCTCGCGCCCCGCTCCCAGAGCCTCTCTCCGCCTTCTCCGCTGAAGGGGGTGTGCTGGCTCGGGTGCACCCCGAGCTGTACGTGGCTGCCTTCCCAGAGGCCCTCTCTCCTGTCGCGGGGCTCAAGGCCGCGGCTCGCGCCGCTCTGCGTTGGGGCCGGGATCGACGGCTGCTCCACCTGGCCGAGCTGCAGGTGCACATGGGGCGGGGCGGGATCCGCCTGGCCGGCGCCGCGCTGGAGGAACTGCGCGCGCTGTGGGCCCGGGTTCCCCCGGGAGAGCACACATGGGTCTCCCCCGAGGCTTCTCCCTGGCTGGGAACCGATATCCTCCCGGAGCGCGAGGGTGGCTACCACCTGCTCCGCGAGGATCGGGGGATGGGAGTGGGCTTGGCAGCCCAGCCCGCGCCTCCTCTCGTGGGCCGTGAGCCATTGCTCGCCGCCTTGGAGGCGCGGGCCGTCGAGTCGCTGCGCCGCTCCCGCCCGGGGCTGGTGGTGCTCGAGGGAGGCCCCGGCTCGGGCCGCACCCGGGTGCTCGAGGCGCTCGAAGGACAGCTCTCTCTCCTCTCGGGAGCGCGGGTGGTGCGGTTGGGCTCCAGGCCCGAGTACTCGCAAGGCCAGGAGCCGTTGCTGAAGCCCTTGTTGGCGTTGGCTCCCGAGCCCTTGCCCGAGGAGGAACTTACAGCCGCACGGCACCTCCCACCCGATGCGCGGCGCCAGCGCCTGGCCCAGTTCGTGGCTCGTGCGCTGCGAGCGCGTGCCTCCCGTGGGCCCCTGCTCCTGCTCCTGGATGACGCAGGGCACCTGGACACGGTGACGCTCGATGCGGTGGTCCAGGCCACGAGCGGCGAGGAGCCCCTGCCGCTGTGGATCTGCTTGGCGTCCGGCCCCGAACTGGTGGCGCTGCGCCCGGCCCTGGTGGAGCGCTCGGGCCCTGACGGAATCTGCGTGCTTCAGCCGCTGACACCGGAGGATTCACAGCAACTGCTCCGGGCGCTGCTGTCGCCGGTGGAGTACGTGCCGCAGGCCTTGCTCGAGCAACTGGCGGCTCTGGCGGGCGGAATCCCGCGCTACCTGGTGGAGCTGGTTCGAGCGCTCCACGCCACGGGCTCGGTGCGCCGCACTGTGGGGGGGGCCTGGGAACTCTCCCTGGAGGCCGGGCCCGTGCGCTCCGTGGCGGTGTTGCTCGAACCCCTGGCCGAGCAGAGCCTCTCCGCGCTGCCTCCTTCCCTCCAGTCCCTGGCGCGGCTGGGCGCCGTGATGGGAGAGGGGCTCTCCGAGGAGCGCTTCGCACAGGCACTTCCCCTGTTGGAGCAGGAGCCCTCACTGGCGGCCCTCGCTTCGCTGGATGCGGGGGCAGGGCTGCGGCGGCTGGCCCGCGCGGGCCTTCTGCACGAGGGGAGCTCGGGGGCGTATTCCTTCTCTCATCCCGTGCTGCGCGAGTCCCTGGAGGCGGGTCTGCCCCTCCACCTGCGAGTGCTGTTGCACCGGGCTGCTCTCGCGACCACCGGGGGTACACCTCAGCGCGACGCACTGCTGCGCCAACGTGCCCGCCACGCCACCGTCGTGGGCGAGGTTCAGCTGGCGTGCGAGGCCTGGTTGGAGCTGGCGGAGCGGGCGCGAAAGGCCTTCCGGGACGTGGACGCGGAGCAGGCCTGCTCCGCCGCCCTGGAGTTGCTGCCCGCCGAGGATGCGCCGCGCCGCCTCCGCGCGCTGGCTGCGAGGGGCAGGGTGCGTCTGCGCTCCCATCGCTACCGGGAAGCGGGAGAGGATGTGGCTCGAGCCGCGGAGCTGGCGCTGGAACTGGGAGAGCGCGCCGAGGCCGCGCTGCTGTTGCTGGAGCAGGCCACCGCCCGCGACTGGCTCGAGGACTGGGAGGCCGCGGACGCACTCGTGGGCCGTGCCATGGAAGTAGGGCAGGGGCTCGCGGAGCAGGAGCCCCTCGCCGGAAGGCTCGCTCTGGCGAGGGGGCGGACGGAAGGCCGCCGCGGGCGCTGGGACGTGGCGCTGCCACTGCTCGAGCAGGCCGCTCGCGGAGCCGAGCATTCGGGAGACACCGAGGTGCTCTCCGTATCCCTCACCATGTGGCCTGTAGGGCTGGCCTATCTGGGGCGTTTGGAGGAGGCAGAGAGCGTCTTCTCCCGAGCCCTCTCGCATTGCCAATCATGCGGAGACACGCTGCATCTGGCTGTCGTCCACATGAACCGATTCGCGCTGTGGCTCTCGCGGCTGGATTTGACGCGGGCCGTGGAGGATCTGCGTCAGGCCCAGACCCTGGCTCGTGCGCTGGCGCATGTGCAGGTGGAGCGCTTCAGCACCTTCAACCTGGCCGTCTTCCTTTTGATGCTCGGCCGGGTGCCGGAGGCGGAGGCTGCGGCCCTCCGAGCGCTGGAGCTGGGGCAGCGCTTCTTCCCCGAGCCCTCGTTGGGCGCGGACAGGTTGCTCATGGCGAGGCTGTGCCTGGAGAAGGGGCAGGGGGTTGAGGCTCGACAGCACGTGGACTGGGTGGAGACCCACGCCGCTCCTCCTCCCGATTCCACCCCCGAGCTGCTGCTAGCGCTGGTGAGGCAGGTGCTCGCTCAGGAGGCGGAAGGCTGCTTTGCCAAGGCGCAGTGGGACGCGCTGCTGGCCCAGGCTCGCGAGCGCTGTGCCCCGTTCGAGCTGGTGGATGTGTTGCTCGAAGCCGGAGCCTGCGCCGTCCGCGCCAGGGCTCACGAGCCGCTCCAGCACCTGTTGGCGGAGGCCGAGCAGCTCGTCACCCGCACGCCTGCCTTTCGCACGAGGCTCGATGCGTTGATGGCGCGCGCCGCGAGTGTCTGAGTTTAGCGCTACTCCATGGGTTGGCACCCGTCTTGCTTTGGTACGGGAAACCCACAAGGGGGAATGCGCAATGGAGCGGAGAGGCTGGATTCGAGAGGTGATGAGCGCGTGCCTGATGGTGCTGGTCCTGGTCGCACCCATGGCAAGCAGGGCTGACACGGCGGAGCCGGAGATCGCGCCGCAGTGGATACGGTGGGGTAACGGATTGAAGACGGACTATCTCATCTTCAATGCGCTCTCCGCGAATTCCACCGCGAACCAGGCACTGGTGGATAATCCGCTCAACACCCAGAGCTTCGCGACGGTCACCGCGCTGCACGATGCCCTGCACGATCCATGGGCGCGCGTCTTCATGAAGTACCTGGTGTCCTGCGCGCTGGCGCCGGATCAGAAAGTGGAGTGGACATCCTCGGTCCCGGGGATCCCTCCGGAGACCTGGTATGGCGGCGGGGGACTCTGCAGTAGCTGGGGATCCGTAGCCCCCTCAGTCCTCTCCAACAAAGATGAATGCCTGGAGTTGGTGTCCGCCTGCATTCTGGCTCGCAACAACCCAGCCGCGGCACGGGTCCGCATCAACTTGCGAGGCGGGGGCTTGGCGAATCCTGCCGTCCTGAAGCCCAGGGCGCGAACGAATCCGGATCTGTTCGTGCCTTCGATGATGTTGAACAATGGGACGGTCCAGATGGCTCAGCCCATTCCGAGCTTCCAGCCGTGTGATTCGGCCACGGGAAGCGATTGTGGCTGGCGATCTGTGTCCGTAGGGGTCTGCTCGGCGAACGCCCCCATTACGTTCACCGTGAGTTCCAGCCTGGGGAGCTCCATCTGTGGCGCCCTGCGGGCCTGTGAAGGTATACGGGGATGCACGCAGACCGAGAAGCTCGCCGAGAGAGGGACCTCCTGCGGCAGCAACTCCGTGGACTTCCTCTGCCCCTCTTCGGGCCGGTTCAGCGTGATGACTGCGTTCTCTTCTCAGACGTCCCAACCAGATGACAACTCGTGGGACGGCCAGACAGCGATCGGAACGAAGGCCCGGCTCATGAACGAGGGGGAGCTGTTTACCCGCCGCGAGGGCGCCTTCTACGGCAACATCTTCGGTAGCAGTGCGATCCTGCCGGGGCTCTTGGTGAAGTACAACACGACCACCCAGGAGACCATCTTGACCATACACGGGGCGCTCCCCGCCGAGTATGTCCGTCAGGGCGAGGGATGGTGCAGGCGGGTTTCGGGCGGGAGGTGTGTGGAGGCCGTTCCTCGGATACCTCGTGGAACCTCCGTCTACATGAAAATGTATTCCTGCTCGGATCCAGCCTTTCCAGGGGGGGATGCGAATCTTCCAGGCCGGGTCTGTGCGCTTCCCAATAACTCGGAGAACTGCGCCGCCCACCTCATGGGCTCGTGCACCAGCACCAAGACCGGGGGCACGGGGCGCTGCCTGGAAGACAGTGTTTACGGCCTGTACAACTGCATGGGCAAGGAAACGGCGGCCTGGGCTCGTCCCGTCATGACGTACGTGCCCTAGCGAAGCCATCACTCGCCGCACCGAGGAGTGCACGGGATGAGCCTTTCATCAGGGGAAGAGTTGGCACGGGGGACCTGGGTCGGCGAATGGAGGATCGAGAGCCGGGCAGAGGAAGGTGGCTCGAGCATCCTCTATCGGGCCCGTCACACCACCAGCGGTGAGCCCGCGGCGCTCAAAGTGTTGCGTGCCGAGTATGGCTTCTTCCCCTCGGTGCTGCGCCGCTTCCACCAGGAGGCGGCGATCCTGGAGAGCGTGAGGCATCCCCACGTGGTGGTGTTGCGCCAGTCAGGTGAACTGGAGGACGGGCGCCCCTGGCTGGCCATGGAGTGGGTGGAGGGCGGCACGCTCTCCGCGTGGATGGACTCGCGGGGCCGGCTGGAGGCCTCAGAGGTGCTCCCGCTCCTCGAGCAACTCTGTGGGGCGCTCCAGACCGTCCATGCGGCGGGCCTCGTCCACAGGGATCTGAACACGCGCAACGTGTTGGTGCGCCAGAGCCCTGGTGCTCCCCAGTTGGTGCTGGTGGACTTCGGCATCGCCCGGGCGCTCGAGCCCGGCGCCGGATCGCCCCACACCAGTACGGGCCGCGTGCTGGGCACTCCGGTGGCGCTGGCTCCCGAGCAGATCCGTGCGGTGGCGGTGGATGCGCGCACGGACCTCTATGCCCTGGGCGTGCTGCTGTACGAACTGCTCAGTGGACAGCCCCCCTTTCGTGCCAAGGGGGTGGCCGAGCTGATGGAGCAGCACCTCATCGCGCCCGTGCCCTCGTTGACCTCGTTGGTGCCCGTGTCTCCGGCGGTGGATGCGGTGGTGCGGCGCTGTCTGGCGAAGCAGCCCGAGAATCGCTTCGCGACCGCCAGCGAGGTGTTGGAGGCGATGACGGAAGCCCTGCGTCCACCGGCCCGTGCGAGCGCACCCGCGCGGGCCGCGGCGCTCTACCTGGAGCTGTCCGCGGCGCCCGAGGCGGAGGACACCGCGCTGGAGATGCTGGATGTGCTGTGGGAGCGCGCTCTTGTCGCGATGCGATCAGGCGGGCTGGAGATCCAGGCCGAGGGTGCTGGCCTGCTGTTGGCTACGGCTCGGCTGCCGGCGGGGGCCGAGGCGGAGCGTCTGGAGCGGGCCCGGCTCCTCGCGCTGGCTCGAGAACTGGAGCGGATGCTGGCGGAGGCGGCACGCGGTGAGGCATTGACGGTGTCGCTCCAACTGCATGCCGCCGAGGAGGAGGGCTCCGAGCTGCTCCACCCTGCACGCTGGACCCGGCCTGGGCCGGGAGTGTGGGCCACCGAAGCGGCGCGGCAGGGGTTGGAGGAGGCCGAGGGCCTCGGTTAGCGCTTGAGTCCGTGCCGGCGCAGCAATCGGTAGAGGTACACCCGATCGATGCCCGCTGCTGCTGCGGCCTGGCTCAGGTGGCTTCCGTGGCGCTCCAGCAGGGTCGAGAGGTAGCGGCGCTCGAAGTCATCCAGCGCCTGCCGTCTCGCCTCGGTGAAGGGCACGTTCACGTCCACAGCGGGTCCATCACTGGCGGGCAGCCACCCCGCTTCGTCGGAGAGGGGAGGCGCCTCATCGAACACGAGGCAGCGCTCGAGGTAGTTGCGCATCTCCCGCACATTGCCCGGCCACGCCCACTGCTGCAGCCGGGTGAGCAGCTCTGAGGTGAGCAGCGCCTCGCGGCGTTCCTCGGAGGCTCCCAGCGAGGCCAGCACGGCCAGGGCCACCTCGCGGAGATCCTCCGGCCGCTGGCGCAGCGAGGGCATGACGACGCGCACCACGGCGAGCCGGAAGAAGAGATCCGTGCGGAAGGCGCCGGTGTTCACCAGCCGCCGCAGATCGCGATGGGTGGCGGCGATGATGCGCACGTCCACGGGCCGCCAGATGTTGGAGCCCACGCGGCGCACCTGGCGGGCCTCCAGCACGCGCAGCAGCTTGGGCTGGAGCTCCGCGGGCAACTCGCCCACCTCGTCCAGGAAGACCGTGCCGCCCTGCGCCTCCTCGAAGGCCCCGATGCGGCGGTTGGTGGCGCCGGTGAAGGATCCCTTCTCGTGGCCGAACAGCTCGCTCTCCAGGAGCGGGGCGGGCAGGGCGGTGCAGTCCACGACGAGAAAAGGCTGATCCTTGCGCGGGCTGGCCTCGTGGAGCGCCTGGGCGGCCTGGCTCTTTCCGGTACCTGTCTCGCCCTCCAGCAGCACGGTGGCATCGCTGGTGGAGGCGCGCTCCAGCAGGGCAAAGGTGGTGCGCATGGCGGCGGAGGTGCCCGCCAGTGAGCCAAAGCGCGTCTTCTCCGAGAGGGGCAGCCGATTGCTCTCGGGGCTGAAGTCGAAGCGGAGCACGGTGGCGCCCAGGCGCAGCAGGCTGCCCCCGCGCAGCAGCGCCTCCTTGACGCGCACCCCGTCCACCACCGCCCCGTTGAGGCTGCCGAGGTCGCGCAGCGTGACGCCCTCGGAGCCCACCTGCAGCTCACAGTGGAAGCCGGAGACGGTGGGCTCCTCCAGCACGAGATCATTGCTCGGGTGTGAGCCCACCGAGCCTCGATCCGCGCTGGACTCCCACGTCACGCCTGCCTGGGCTCCCTCCATGACGGTGAGCCGGAACCGGCGGATGCGGCCCGGCTCGGGAGCTCCGGGCGTCGCATGAGGCAGGGTCTTCCGTGTGGGATCTTCTGGAGTCGATGGCCTGTCCGGCATGGTCTTCTCAGACGCCGGCCAGGGACACGTTCTGCTGGCGCTTCGAGAGCACCTTCACCGGCTGGATCGCCATCACCCGCATGAAGACCTGGAGCAGCTCCGGGTCGAACTTGTTGCGCATCTCCGTCCACATCAGCATCAGCGCCACGTCGGGCCCGTAGGCATCCCGGTACGGCCGCTTGCTCGTCAGCGCGTCGAACGCGTCGCAGATGGCGATGACCTTCGCGAACACACCCAGGTTCGTCTTGGGGATGATCATCTGGATGTTGCCGCGCGCATCCCGCACCGCCGTCCCGAAGTCCGCCTTGTGCTCGAACGTCGTCACCACGCGCAGCAGCGTCGAGCGCGAGAAGCCCTTCTCCATGAGGATGTTGCGGACGGAGATCAGCGGCGCCTTCTGGATCTGCGCCTTCTCGTCCACCGTCAGCGCCCCGCGCTTCGTCGCCAGCTCGTCCGGGATCGTCGTCATCCCCGCGTCGTGGAACAGCGCGATGTAGCCCAGATCCCGCAGCTGCGGCTTGGTCAGCCCCAGCTCCGCGCCGAACACGATGCTCATCAGGCACACGTTCACCTGATGGAAGACCAGGTACTCGGCCTCGCGCTTCGTGGTCGTCATGCCCAGGAAGTGTGTCTTCTGGTCGTACGAGACGTCCACCAGGTCCTGTACCAGTCGCAGCGCCTTGGACGAGTTCAGCGGCTTTCCGGCTCGCACGGACTCCAGGTACTTCTGCAGGAAGACGACCGCGCGCGCGTACACCGTCATCGCGTACTTCTTCCGGTCGACCTTCTGATCGTCCGGGTTGTCCAGCCGGTCCGCTTCCTTGTTCAGCTTCTCGCGCAGCTTCGAGAAGCGGGCCACCTTCATGTTCAGCAGCTTCCGGTTCTCCAGGCCCTCTTCGGACGCCTGCTCTGTCTGCTCCTTGCTGAAGATCCAGACGAAGTTCTTCAGCTCCGGCAGGGTGATGGGCTTGGACACCGTGAAGCCGCCCACGTCCTTGGCGCGCATCTCGGACAACAGGTAGCGCTGGTTCTCGATCGAGTTCAGGTCCACCTTCACCAGCATGTTGTTCAGGTAGAAGGAGTCCTTCACGCCCACCAGATCCAGACGCCCTTCCTTGGAGATGATCTGGTTGACGACGTCCTGGAGCTGCGCCAGCGGCTTCTCGAACACGGCGTTGTCCGGATCGTACATTTTCACGGAGCGCACCAGCATGTAGAGCCCGGACACCAGTCCGCGCGCCAGCGTCTGCAGTTTCTCCGAGTGCCCTCGGCCGAACTCGCCGATGTTCTCGTTCTGGGCCTGGGTGATCTTCAGGTTCTCGGCCATGGACTCACGCCTCCTCGGTGGCGGTTGCGTCGCCGAACAATGCCTTGCGGGTCTGATACATCGCCTTGCGCGCCGCGGTGAGCACCTCCGTTGGCTGCGCCTTGTCCTCCACCACGCCCTGCAGCACCTTGTACGAGTGCACGTTGCACGCGGCCGCCAGCCCCTGGATGGCCAGCAGCTTGTCGTCCATCACCTTCTTCTTCGTCAGCAGCGAAGGCTTCACCGACAGCAGGTGTGTCAGCCACGTCAGCGCGTTGGGGCTGCCCGTGGAGCCCAGCGCCGCGTAGAACGCCGTGCGCTCGTCCGGCGTCTTCTTCTCGAAGTTGCTCGAGTCCTTGATGACGCGCAGCAGGTCCAGGTACGCCTTGTCGTTGTCGAACTCGGGCAGCAGCTTGGCCGCCTGGATGCGCACCTGGGAGATCGGATCGTGGAGCAGATCCGACATCATCTTCCGGGCCTCGCCGCTGTGGCTCAGGGCGATGATGTTCATCACCTCGAGCTTCACCACCAGGTTCTTCCCCTTGAGCACCTGCCCGAACATCTTCAGCCGGTCCGGGTGCTGGCACTTCTCCAGGATGTAGACCATGTCGCGCACGGTCTGCGGCCGGTCCGACTGCAAGCGGATGACGAACGGGTCCGGCCGGTTCTTCGCGAAGCTCGCCAGCACGTCGCACAAGAGCACCCGGTTCTCCTGCACCTCGATCGTCTCCAGCACCGTGAGCAGGGGAATGATCGCGGGCTCGTCCAGCACCTGCAGGTAGCGGGTGATGTCGGCCGGGTTCTTCGGCTTGCTGTGCTTGAGCCCCTCGCCCATTCGATTCAGGCGCTGCTCGTCTCCCATCTTCTGCACGAAGTAGGCGAGCAGCCGCGCGATGGGGTTGCCCTCCGCTTCTTCGCGCTGGGACAGGGCGCGCAGCTTGAGCACCATCTGGTTGATGGTGCCGTAGTCGTCCTGGATGAGCATGGCGTCCAGCAGTTGGACGAAGATCTCCTCCAGCAGCGCCACGTCCTCCACGCCGCCTTCCACCACCTGGAAGATGGCGCTCACCAGCTTGGGGAAGAGGCGGGAGTTCTCCTCCTCGTCGATCTCCTTCTGCAGCCGGGCCTTCAGCGTGTCCGTGGCGTACGTGCCCTGCACCACCACGCCGCGAATCTGCTCCACGCCGTCCATCTGCGTGTCCAGATCGTCCGCGGACACGCGCGCGAAGCGCAGGAAGTCATCCGAGTTCGTCCGCAGCCGGGCGTAGAGGTAGCCCACCACCTTGTCCACCTCGACGGCCACGTCCTCGTCCGAGGCGCCGTCGATGGAGAAGCCCTCCACCACCACGTACTCCACGTGCTCCAGGTTCGCCTTCCACAACTGAGACAGCACGTCGTCCGCGCCGCGCTCCGGCTCCGAGAGCGCAATCAGCGTGAAGGTGACCAGCTCCGGCAGCATCATCCCCGGCCGGAAGATCAGCTGGCGGATGCCGTCGCGGAAGAACTTGTAGGGCAGCGGCGTGGACTCGGAGAACAGCGGCTCACCGAACAGCAGGAAGTTCTGCTGTTCCACTTTCAGTGAGAGCGGGCCGTGCTTGGCCGTGTATTCCTCGATGGCCTCCAGGGCACGGCCGAGGAACTCGGGAAACTTCGCCTCGTTGTGGCGATACATCCCGATCTGTTTGATGCCCTTGAGGAGCTGGAACGTGAAGTTCCGTGCCTGTTCCACCTTCTCGCGTACCACTGGATCCGCGGAAGGCTCCGGCGCTGTTCCCTGGGCGTTCTGAGGTGAGGCCATGCGGTCCCGACGGTCCGAGCAGAGGGTGGGGGGAACCCCAGTCTACTCGCTCGGACGCTTCGGGAGAGTCCTGTAACCGAAGAACTACCCGCTGGCCATGTAGGGCGAGGAACTACCCGGAGGATGGCCCCTCGCCCGGCAGGCGTTTACTGGGCCACGGCGGCCGTGTCGGGATCCACCTCGGCCATGAGCGCGGCCAGCTCGGACTTGAGCTTGTCCTTGGCGCGGATCTCCAGCTGGCGGGCGCGCTCGCGAGAGAAGCCGAAGTGCTCGCCCAGCTCCTTGAGCGTCATGGGGCGCTCGTTCATGACGCGCTGCTCGATGATGAAGCGCTCGCGCGGATCCAGCCGGTTGAGGGCGGTGCGCACACGGGTGTTGATGAGGCCGGCCTCTTCCTTGTCGGCGAACTCGTCATCCTGGGGAGCGCTGGCGCTCACCACGAAGTCCACGTGGCTGTTGCCGCCGTCCTCGCCCATGGGCGCGTCCAGGGAGAGATCGCGGCCGCCCATGCGCTGCTCCATCTCGCGCACCTCGCCGGGCTTCACGTGCAGCTTCTTGGCGATGTCGTCCACGTTCACCACGGAGCCGTCATCCGCGCCGAACTTCTCCAGCTCGCGGCGGGTGCGCGCCAGACTGAAGAACAGCTTGCGCTGGGCCTGCGTCGTCCCGAGCTTCACCAGCGACCAGCTCTTGAGGATGTAGTTCTGGATGTACGCGCGGATCCACCACACCGCGTAGGAGATGAGGCGAATGCCCTTGTCCGGGTCGAACTTCTGCACGGCCTTCATCAGGCCGATGTTCCCCTCTTGGATGAGATCGCTCATCTTGATGCCGTAGGAGCGGTACTCGTAGGCGACCTTGACGACGAAGCGCAGGTTGGAGGTGACCAGGCGGTGACCCGCGGACAGGTCGCCCTTGATGAACTTCCGCGCCAGGGCCTGCTCCTCCTCGACGGAGAGCAGGGAGTACTGGTTGATCTCCGAGAGATACATGGCCAGGGAGCCGGAGTTGGACGACTGCTCATGGGCGTTCTGCATGATGGGTTTCTCCCGACGAGAGGCCTGAGGCCGATGGAGTGGGTTGGCACCGCTTGACGACCGCACGCTCCATGCCAGGAGCAACCGCGGTGCCAGCCCTCGTTCATGGAAAATCCCCTGGAATAGCAGGGGGTTGACGTGGAGCCCGGCTGGAAGGGAGGCCGGGAGAAGGAAAGGGTTACAGGCCGCTGCCAGGAACCCCGGTCCAGACGGTCTGTAGAAGTTGCGCAACGCTCAGCCGATACCTCCAAGCCCAGGGGATGAGATGGGGAGTCCGTCCCTGCTTTCCAACCCTGTAACGGGGTGGGCCTGTGTCGTCTGCCCGAGTCAACGGGCTCGAACGCCCGGAGGGCAGGCGAGGCGGCTCAGGAGGCGCTGCGCTGGGAGCCTGCCGCCGCGCGCCGGGCCTCGATGAAGCGGCGCAGGGGCTGGAGCAGGCGCTCGGCCTCTCCCGACTCGAGGGGCCGCTGGCCGAAGCGGGCCTCCAGGTAGCGGCGGGTGAGGGGGGCCAGGGGCTCGGCCAGAGAGTGGTGCTCGCGGACGAGGCGCGCGGTGAGATCCTCCAGCGTCTCGCCCTCGTGGGAGCGGACGCCGGCCTCGCGCAGCATGCGCTCCGCGATGTCCACCAGCTTCGTGGCCGCGTGTGGCCGGGTTGCGGAGAGCCGTCCGGAGAGGAAGCGCCACACGCTGTAGGTGACGAGGCCTGCCAGCAGCGCCAGTCCCCAGACGCGGGCCGGTGGCAGCCGGGCGGGGCCTCGGGCCGGATCGCGCGGCGGGCGGATGAAGCGCTGCGCGACGTCCATCTGATCCTTGAGGGAGAAGTCGACGACGGAGGAGCGCCAGGTGGCCTCGAGGGCTTCGTACAGGCCGGTGAGCACCTGGAGCACGGCCACGGACTGGCTCGCGCGGTTGCCGGGGGGCGTCGCGTCCACGGTGATGAAGCCCCGGTTCGGAACCAGCACGTGCGTCCAGGCGTGGGCATCTCCGGCACGCAGGATGTAGTCCTCGCCCGAGCGCTCGCCGCCGAAGAAGCCCGAGGCCAGCCGTGCCGAGAAGCCCTGGGTGCGCAGCATGAGGGTGAGCGCGGTGGCGAAGTGCTCGCAGTGGCCCGCTTTGCGCACGAAGAGGAAGTCCGCGAGGGGATCCTCCACATCGCCCGACAGCTCCAGCGTGTACGCGTACTCGCGCTGCAGCCAGGCGGATAGCTTCTGCGCGGCGGCCAGCGGATCCTTCTCTCCGCCGATCACCTGCTGGGCCAGCCCCGCCACACGGGGATCCAGCCGATCGGGCAGCGCCAGGAGCTGGCCGCGCTCGGCATCGGTCAGCTTGGTGGCGGAGTCCTCCTCCGGAGGCAGGCTGGTGGCCTCATAGGAGTAGCCGAGGGCGGCGTCCATGAAGCGAACTTCGCCGCCCCCCAGCTCCTGCAGCGAGGTGCGTCGGCTGCCTCCCGCCGAGTGCGCCACGGCGTTGCCCATGCGCGTGGGCGTCTCCAGCGCCACCAGGGTGCGAGCGCCATATGCGGGCAGCAGCTCGATGCGCTGATGGAGCGAGCGCTCTCCGCCGGGCCGCAGTGTCACCCGCTGGCGCGAGCGCTTCTGGTCGCCGACGCTCGTCCACTCCTGTCCATCGAAGGTGTCATAGGTGCGAGCCACCCAGTACGCGCCGAGCTGATCCACGCTGGGATCCGGGGTGATGTGAGCGCGCAGCACCACGCGGGGGTTGCTCTTGAGGGTGCCCGCGCCGCCCAGACGCACCGTGTCCGAGAGGCCGGTGGTGGCGCCCAGGCCCGGCGAGGCCCGCCGTGCGGCCATGTTCCAGTTGAGGCGTGGGAAGAGGATGAAGAAGGCGGCCGCGCCGCACACGGCGAAGATCAGGCCCACCGAGAGCGGGCGGACCACGGCGCGCACGGGCAGGGGCTCGCCCTCGGGGACGGCGGCCTCCACGACGCCGAGGCCCATGGAGAGGCTGGCGAACGCGCAGAAGGCCACCAGGAACACCGCGAAGACCAGCTCGCCGGAGAGCGCCGCGCCACCGGCCACCATGAGCAGGCCCGCCAGGTGCACCTGGCCGTCCGTTCGGGAGTCCGGTGCGGACAACATCCGGTGGCCGGCGATGAGGCCCGCGAAGGAGCATGCGGCCACCACCAGGTCCAACTGTCCGGCATACACCGAGAGGCCCAGCACGGCCGCCATTGCCAGGAGTAGCAGCGCGGTGAGGCGGGGGCGCTTCGCGAACGCGCGCCAGCCCAGCAGCGCGAGCCCCAGCGCCAGGCCGAAGAGGGCAATCGTCCACAGCGGGAGCTGGCCGGACACGATCATGGAGCCGAACGCCGCGCCAGCGCCCAGATCGCGCAGGGCGAGCCTCAGGCGGGAGGGCGCGCTCATGCCGCGGCCTCCTTGTCCTCGCGTTGCTCCTCGAAGCCCACCCAGGCCAGGGCACGGAGGATGTGCCGTTCCTGGACGATGCCCACCGCGGGGCGCAGGCGATCTCCCGGTGTCTCCAGCCCCACTTCGTTGCCCGCCTCGAGCAGATCGTGGGAGAGGGCGGCCACCTCCTCACAGCGGCGATCCAGCGCTTCGCCCGTGAGGCCGGGCGGGACGGTGAGGTTGTATGTGCGGCGCTCCTCGCGCTCGCGCTCCACCTTGATCAGCTTCCCCATGGAGGCGCTCTTGAGCCAGTGCACGCGGCGAGCGTCCTCCATCGGGCCTAACTCGCGCAGCCCGGCCAGGTCTCCCGTGCCGTCGTTGCGCCGGGGCGTGCTCGCATCCCCGAAGGCCCCTTGCAGGGCGTTGTCCGGAAGCTGGCATGCGTAGCCGCGCCGCGGGTAGACGAGCAGGGTGCCTTCCAGATCGAAGACGCGCGTCTTGGCGAAGATGCCCAGCGGCCAGGTGGTGGTCACCCTCACGCCGTTCAGCCGCATCGGGCCTCGCCGGGGCGCGGTGAGATCGGCACGCACGACGTGCTCGGTGCCCGCGCGCAGGTAGCCCACGCGCCCTTCGCCGGTGAGAGGCGTATCCACCTCGGCAAGGGTGAGGGCGAAGGCGTGGCCCTGGTGTCGGGTGATGGCCCAGCGGTAGGCGAAGGGTTCGCCCGCGAAGGCGGACTCGGTACCCAGGCGGCGCACGCTCAAGTGGCGCAGGCAGCGCTCGGAGAGCACGCCGGACACCACCACCATGGCCAGCAGCAGGCCCAGCACCAGGTAGAGCAGGTTGTTGCCGGTGTTGAGCGCGCCCAGGCCGACGCCGAAAGTCACCACCAGATAAGTCCGTCCCGTGCGCGTCACCTTCAAGGTGCGCGGAGGACGCAGGGCACGCAGCCGCGTCCACAGGGCCTGGAGCCGCGCCTTCACCGAGGTGCCGCCACCTTCCGGGAGATCTCCTCGAGCAGGTGGGAAGCCTCCTCCCGGGCCGCTGCCCCCTGCACGTTGCTGCGAAGCATCAGGCGGTGCGCCAGGCACGGCACCAGCACCGCCCGCACGTCCCCCGGCGTCACGAAGTCACGCCCCTCCCAGAGGGCATGGGCTCGGGCCGCGGCGCCCACCGCCAGCACCGCGCGGGTGGAAGCGCCGCGCTCGATGTCCCCGTGCTCGCGCGTCGCCTTGGCCAGCCGCACCACGTACTCCGCCACGGAGTCATCCATCCTCAGATCCGCGGCGAGCGCGCGCAGGCCGATCAGCTCCTCGGGGCCTGTCACTGGCTCCAGCTCCTCCACGGGAGGCGTCCTGCCGCGCGTGGTGAGCAGCCGTGCCTCCACCTCGGGGGACGGGTGCCCCAGCGACAGCCTCATGAGGAAGCGATCCAGCTGAGAGTCCGGCAGCGGATACGTCCCGGTGAGATCCAACGGATTCTGCGTGGCCACCACCGTGAAGGGCGAGGGCAGGGGATGGGTGCTCCCGTCCAGCGACACCTGCCCCTGGGCCATGCCCTCCAGCAGCGCGGACTGGGTGCGCGGCGGGGCACGGTTGAGCTCGTCGGCCAGCACGAGCTGCCGGAAGATGGGACCTTGTCGGAAGCTGAACGTGGAGCTCGAGGTGTGGAAGACCTGCGCGCCCAGGATGTCCGCGGGCATCAGGTCCGCGGTGAACTGGATGCGCGCGAAGCTCAGCCCGCACGAGCGAGCCAGCGCCTCGGCCAGTGTCGTCTTGCCGACACCGGGCACGTCCTCCAGCAGCAGGTGGCCTCCGGCAACGAGGCTGGTGACGGTAAGGCGGGCTTGGGCCTCCTTGCCCTGCACCACACGCGAGAGGTGGGCGGCGATCCTCTCCAGGACCGAGCGCGCGGAGGCAACAGTGGGGGCGGAGACAAGTGCGCGGGCAGGTTGGTTCATCTGCCGCGCAGTCTACCTGAGGCGTCCCCTCGGCGGGGTGCCTTGCCGGGCAGCGGGGCCTTCAGGCCCGCTCGCTGCCCGGACGGGCAAACATCAGGCGAGGATCTCTTCCGGAGTGTAGTAGGCGCGCGGCGACGTGCCCGTGCTCACCCCGAAATAGCGGAACATCCGCTCATGGTGCCCGGCCAGCCCGCGGAACTGCACCTTGTGGTGCGCCGGCAGGTCCTTTGTCAGCACCACCACCGCCGTGTCCTTGAACTCGCGCAGGTGGGTGAAGTCCAGCATCACCTCCTGAGAGCCCAGCTCCTCCAGCGAGCGACGCAACTGCGCCGCGGTGCGCCAGTCCAGCGTGCCCTCGAGCCGAAGGGTGATTCGCCCTGCAAGCTCTTCCTGGTGGATCTGCAGCCCCGCCATGATGTCCTCTCTCCCCTTGTTGCCGAATCGTGAGCGTGTCGTCAGCAGACAGACACGGTGCCTGAATGCATTTCCTGGGCCGAACAGGGTGCTCCAAAGTCCTGGAAATTCCAGGGAGTGGCCCTGAACGGCGGGAACAATTCGCGCAAAGCGGGAGTATTTGCAGCCCCCCTCCGGAAAATATCGGGTGGAGTGTCCTGCACCCATCGGACGGGTTGTTGCGCAGCGGTCAGCCCCGGCTGCCATCCGTCTGCTGCTGAGCACGCAAGGTGAGCTCGCGTTCCTGCTGTTCCTTCAGTTTGCGGAACTCGCGGACCACCTTGGCGGGGTAGCCGGACATGAACTTCTTACGGACTTCGCGCTTGGAGAGGATCTTCTTCGCCATTCCCGGGCCGGCGTTGTAGGCGACGAGGGCGTGCTCCAGCGAGCCGAAGCGCTCGATGAGGTTGGCCAGGTACGCGGTGCCCAGCTCGATGTTGGTCTCCGCGTCGAAGAGGTTGGTGGAGCGGCCCAGCCGGTAGCCGGCCTTGTCGGCCAGGTAGTTGCCGGTGTCCGGCATCACCTGCATGAGCCCCATGGCGCCCACGCCGGACACCGCGTAGTTGTTGAACGAGCTCTCGCAGCGGATCAGCGCGATCACCAGCAGCGGGTCCATGTTGTTGCGCTGGGCCTCGCGGACGATGGCCACCGCCACGCGCCGCTGCTGCCGGGTGGGCAGGCCCGAGGCCTTCACCGCATCCGCCACGCCCAGGCGCTGCGCCTCCTGGTAGTGGGCCTCGTCCTCGTACGCATGCAGGCGTGTCTCGACTTCCTTGAGCCTCGCCTCGCGCTCGGCCAGCTGCGCGCGCAGCGCCGCGAGCTCCGGAGTGTCCACCACCGCCCCATCGGGAAGCTGGAAGAAGCCGGGGATCGCCGCCCCCGTCAACATCCCTGTCGCCGCCACCGCCACCACCCACCGCTTCATACCCAGTCTCCCCCAGCGCACCGACCCCGCGCCCCGTTACACCTGCCGCCAGCTCAAGCACCCGGCGTGCCAGCAACGGGACTCGCGTTTCTCTGTCATTAAGATCCAGGAGAGATCAGAACCCGTGCGGCGCACGGAGCGGTGGAGACGAGGCGGTAGAAATGCCCGGATGTGGAAGAGCTTTACCCACGGCGAGGCTGTCGAAAGGACCGGAAGTCCCGGCGCGGGGACTTGCCGTGGCATTCGTGCCTCCCTAGCTTGGCCAGCATCCTACGGCGGTGTGGGGCAGGAGGCGGGCGGCGTGTTCTGGACAATGAGCATCATCCTCTTCGTGCTGTGGTCGCTGGGAATGATCAGCGGCTCGACGGAAGGGTACTGGGTTCATCTGCTGCTGATCTTCGCGCTGGTGACCCTGACGCTGGCGGTGGTTCAGCGCGGGCGGCGGTTGTCGACATGAGCTCGCCGCAGTGTCTCGAGGTGGAGCTGCCTGAGGACTCGGCCGGCTTCATCCGGCGGCAGTGTCCCCACTGCTCCCGCATCTTCAAGACGCGCCGCAGCCGGTTCGACTCGAGAGCGCTGCACCGCCGTCTGGTGACGCTCTTCCCGTTCGAGAATCCGCACGAGGGCTATGTGCCGGTGCCTTCGTGGACGTGCTTCTACTGCGGCCATCAGGCCGACGCGGACGAGTTCCTGGTACGCGATCACGTGGCGTACCTCGAGTCGCTCGCGAGGGGCCTGGCCAACCATGTCCGCTACGAGCAGCTCTCGCACGTGTCGCGGACGCTGGGGCAGAACCCGCGGCCCACCTTCGTCGCGATGGCGCCGGAGGCGCTGCCCGAGGGCATGCCGGACGAGCCCGAGGATCTGCGCCCCATCCACCTGGTCTGCTGCAGTGACGAGGTGAAGGCGCTCTGGGACTGGGATGGGCCGTTCTACTGCCCGCGTTGCGGAGCACACCACGGGGGCTTGAGCGGCCGGCAGCAGATCCACCTGGAGTTCATCCAGGAGTAGACGGGGCCCGGGGGCTCGGAGCAGGCTGTCCGCCGCATGCGGATGGCTCGACTCGCGGCTGTGCTCGTCCTGATGCTGGCCGTGGGCGAGGCCCGTGCGCACGACGCGGACATCCTCTATGCCCAGGTGCAGCGCACCCAGCCGGGGGGCCCCGAGGTGCGCGCGCGGGTGACCCTGACGGCGAGCACGCTGAGCCTGTTGTTGCCCGCGGATGCGGATAGGGATGGCTCCGTGTCCCAGGCGGATCTGGAGGCCCGCCGCCCCGCGTTGGAGGTCGGGTTCTGGGACGCGCTGCCGCTCACCGCGGGCGGAGCTCCCTGCGCTCGCAAGGAGCACACGGCCCAGGTGCGGGAGGGGTTCGTGGAGCTGGCCGCCACCTTTCAATGTCCGCCCGGACCGCTGCGGCAGACGTACACGGTGCTCTCCATCCTTCCATCGAACTATCGGGTGGTGCTCGGTACCTATGGAGGGGAGGGAGGTCAGCTCTTCGCGGACAGCCTCCATCCGAGCCTCGACATTCCCGAGCGCGGCACTTCTCCCGCACAGGCCGTAGGGCCGGGGCTTGGCGGATGGATCCAGCTGGGGATGAAGCACATCTTCGAGGGGATCGATCACCTGGCCTTCCTGATCGCCCTGCTGCTGGTGGGCGGGCGCCTCCGGCAGATCCTCTGGATGGTGACATCCTTCACGGTGGCCCATTCGCTCACGCTGGGCGCCACGGCGCTGGGCTTCATCCTCCTGGACGCGCAGCGGGCGCGCTGGGTGGAGGCCGCCATCGCCCTCTCCATCATCTATGTGGCGGCCGAGAACCTGGTCCGTCGAGAGCATCGCCATCGGGCCGTCATCACCTTCCTCTTTGGATTGGTGCACGGCTTCGGCTTTGCCAGCGCGCTGAGCGCCTACGGCCTGGGAGGACAGGTGGCCTCCGGCCTGCTCGGCTTCAACCTCGGAGTGGAGCTGGGCCAGGCCGCCATCGTCGTGGCCCTGCTGCCCCTCGTGCGGTTGATCCAGCGCCGTCCCAAGGTCAACCTGTGGACGGTGCGAGTGCTCTCCACCGTCATCCTTGGCGCTGGAGCGTGGTGGTTGGTCGAGCGCCTCGGTTGAATCCCCGCGATCCCATCCCTAACTTCCCGCGAAAGGTCGAAGGTAGGGAGAAGGGGGACGCAGATGGGAGCGAGGCATACTCGCCTGGCGGCCGCACTGGCGGCGGCATGGGAAGCCGAAGTGGTCTCGGCCCGGCGGATGACGGCGCTGGCCGAGCGCGTCGGAGATCCTCGGGCGCGTGCACGCCTGATGGTGTTGGCAGCCTTCTGCCGAGCCCATGCTTCTCGATTGCTGGCGCGCCTGGCCGCGTTGGGGCGCGGGCCGCTGCCCGTGCCGCCCGAGGATGTGGAGGTCGGCTCGGATCTGGTGCTGGAGCTGCGCAGGGAAGGGGCTTTCGCCCGTACCGCCGCGGCCCGCTACGAGTCCACGGCGGAGATGGCCCGCCAGCACGCGGATCTGTCCTCGGCCTGGGTCTGCGAGCTCAACCGCACCGAGGAGCAGGATCGCTCCCGCGAGCTGCTCTCCCTGGCCGAAGGGGCCTTCCCCGTGCTGGGGATCGAGGACTCGGCCGCCGCGGCGCCCGCGGATTCCTAGTTGTCCGCGCTGACCCTGCTGACAGGCTCCTGGCCTTGGGCGTAGAAATGCGCCCATGGCGAAGGCAGAGAGCTACAACGATCTCATCTTCCAGCTGGGAGACCTGGCGCGGGACCGGTTGCCAGGCAAGCCCAACTGCCCGCGCACCATGGATCGTGTCTACCGCGCCGAGGAGGCGCTGGTGGCACGCCGGGACGAGCTGGCGGCATGCGAGCAGGAGATGAACGAGGAGGACGGGTCCTGGCAGGACTTCCAGGCCCAGCAGGAACAGGAGCGCGTGGGCCTCAACGTCACGGTGAAGAAGTACAAGAAGGCCGTGGATGCCATCGAGGGCAAGGTCAAGGAGATGCGCAAGCAGCTCTCCTCCAAGAAGGCCGAGCTCCGCTATGGCGAAGACAGCCTGAAGAAGCAGGAAGTGAAGATCCACGACATGGAGATGACCCGTCGGGATCCGATGGAGATCGCCACCGCGCGCGAGAACCTGAAGAAGAACCGCCTGAAGATGATGCGGCAGGCGCGCGACATCGAGGCCATCCAGGACGATCTGAACAACGCGCTGACGCCGCTGCCCGGCCAGCCCGGAGCGCCCGGCATCCTGGCGCACAAGCGCCTGCTGGAGATGGAGGACGAGGCCGAGGAGCGTGAGGCCTCCTTCAAGGAGCGCATGGCCGAGCTCGACCAGGCGATCGCCCAGAAGGAAGAGGAGATCCAGGCCGCGGAAGACTACCTGGATCAGGCGTTGTTCCTGCTCGGCGAAGAGGTATACCAGCAGCGCATTTCGGATGCGCAGCTCGCCCCGTTCTACCCGAGACTCGATCGCGCCCAGTAGGGCCGGCGCCACTCTCGGTGCTTGACGGGAGGGCCGTGTTTGCTAGATTGCGCCGCTTCCTGATGCCCGGGTATGGGCCAGGCATTGGATTTCATTGGGTTTTCTGCGCCACAGGCGCTCGCAGTGAGGATGACGTGAAGGGTCTGATTGGCAAGAAGATCGGAATGACCCAGGTGTTCAACGAGGAAGGCAACCTCGTCCCTGTCACCGTGGTCGACGTGAACAGCTGCCAGGTCGTGGGCAAGCGGACGCCGGAGAAGGATCAGTATTCGGCGGTGACGCTGGGCTTCGGTGAGATTCGCGAGAAGATTCTCACCAACGCGCAGAAGGGCTTCTTCAAGAAGAACAACGCCCCCGCGCGCCGGCACCTGAAGGAGTTCCGCGTGTCGCCGGAGGATGCCGCCCAGTTCAACGTGGGCGACGCGGTGAAGGCCAGCCTGTTCACCAAGGGGCAACTGGTGGACGTGACGGGCACCACCAAGGGCCGCGGCTTCCAGGGCGTCATGCGCCGGTGGAGCTTCAAGGGCTCGCAGACGAAGACGCACGGTACGCACGAGTATCAGCGTCACCCGGGCGCCATCGGTCAGCGTAAGACGCCGGGCCGCACCTACCCGAACAAGAAGATGCCGGGTCACTACGGCGTGGAGCAGGTCACCACGCAGAACCTGACCGTGGTGGACGTGGACGAGGAGAAGGGCCTGCTGCTCATCAAGGGCGCCGTCCCCGGCCACAACGAGGCCATCGTCTACGTGAAGCCGTCCATCAAGCTGGCGCTTCGCGAGCAGCACAAGGCTGGCAAGAAGTAGTCCTCCGCCGAGTCGCTGTACCGACGCCCCGCGCTGGGTCCTCCGAGGATCCAGGCGGGGCGTTCGCATTTGAAGTGATCCTCAAGGCTCCTGGGTATCAGGAGTGAGGAGCCCAGCAGTGACGGCGGCTTGGCGCGCATCCGAGACGGCTCCCATGACGCGGCCGGATTCAGGAAAGAGCTTCTCTGCGCGCGTGCTCAGTTCCAGAGCTTGAGGGAGTTGCTCGTTCATTTCGAGCAGGCGGATGAGTCCGGCCCAGGCGTCCTCGAGGCTCGAGAGAGCCTTGGCGGCTCCCTCTTCGAAAAGCTTGCGGGCTTCATCTGGAGCGTTGCGATGGGTGTCCAGAAAGTAGGCAAGCTCGATGAGCGTGTCGGCACTCCGACCAGAAGCATGAACGGCCTGCTCCAGGAGGTGCTGCACTTCGGCGAGCATCTCTTCGACACCCTGGTTCGGCTCATCGGTGCGGCGAAGCATCCGGGCCAGTTGGAGCAGGTTGGGCGTGAAGGCAGGGCAGTCTTCCGCGAGCTCACGCTGGATCGTCAGATGACGGGTTGCGCCTGGATGGCTCTCGGCAGTCGTGCGGGCTGTTTGCAGCTTCGAGAGGAGTTCTTGAGGACTCAGGTGGGCCATGGGGTGCTCATTTCTCCATGAGACGGGCTTCTTCCTCAATGAGCTTCCGGGCCATCTGCAATTGGGCCTGGGACGCAGTGCTGAAGTCTCTCTTGTCCAACATGGTCTTGATCTCGAAGAGGGTGAAGTCCTTGAGCTGAGAGGGGAAATCACGCACGCGTTGAAGGCGGGCGGGGATCTCGCCCAGCTTCGTGGTGAGCACGGAAATCCGCTGCAACATCCGCGACGCGAGTTCCTTGCTGACCAGTCCCCCGGCAGTGCCTTCGGAGATGAGCACCTGGGCCTCGGCGAACTGGCCCTGGGCGATAAGGGCCCAGATCCGGGCGCTTGCAGTGCCACCTTTGGTCCGGATGCCTTCCTCCTGCCCGGCACCAGAAGAGGTGTGGCCATTCGCGTGACTGCATCCGTGGAGGCACAACACGAGTACGCCGACGATGACTCGGAATACCTGCATTGGTTCCTCTCCTTCGGTGAACCTTCTGATTCTACATGCCGCGTCGCTCCTCAGTCGTCAGCAGAGCTTCGCACCCATGCCATCGCAGGAGGCCTGATCCCGGAGCAGGGCAGCGATCGAGGGGAACCCTCTCCGTTCGTCCGGCTATGTTGACACCGACAACTTATCGTGTTTACATCGTCAACATGAGTCGCGGTCACGACGTGGCCGCGTGTCCCTGCCGAGGTGGTCCATGAATGAAGAGCTGATCCTGAAGTTCGTGAGTACGCCGGTGATGCTGGGCTGGCTGGCGATGGTGCTGGCACCTCGGTCCCGCGTGACGCGGTGGCTGCTGGAGAGCGATGCGCTACCGCTGGGCATCGGCGTGCTGTACCTGTCGCTGGTGGCGCCCCACCTGCCGGGCCTGCTGCGCGAGTTCGACACGCTGGCCCATATCGGCGCCGCGCTGCAGCGCCCGGGAATGCTGCTGGCCGGGTGGATCCACTACCTGGCCTTCGACTTCATGGTGGGGCGGGTGGTGCTCGCCGATGCGCAGCGGCGAGGCATTCCGCACCTGCTCGTCGTGCCGTGCCTGCTGCTGACCTTCATGCTCGGGCCCGTGGGCTACCTGGCCTACACGGCCGTCCGGCTGTTCTCGCGCCGCTTCCGTCCCGCAGTGGCTCCGCTTCCCGAACCCGCCCACTGATTCCCGCCCGCACTCTCCACTCGGAGTCCTTCCATGTCCGCGATCTCTTCCCGTCCTTCGTTGAGCAGTCTGTGGCGCCGCGCCTGGAGCCTGTCTCCAGCCCTGGCGGTAGGTACCGTGGTGATGATCCTGGGCAGCGTGCTCTCGGCGATGGGCATGGTGCTCGATCCGCGCCAGTTGCTGGGCGAGTCTGTCTGGTTGAAGCCGGCGAAGTTCTACGTCTCGCTGGCCATCTACGACGTCACGATCCTCTATCTGCTCGGCTTTCTTTCCGAGCGGCGCCGCTTCTCGCGTGCGGTGGGGGCAGTCCTGTCGGCGTGTGGCGTCATCGAGATGGTGGCCATCACGCTCCAGGCGGCGCGTGGGGTGCGCAGCCACTTCAACATCGCCACCTCGTTCGATCAGGCGATCTTCTCGACCATGGGCATCACCATCACGGTGCTGTGGGTGACGATGGTGGTCCTGGCGGTCGCGTTGCTGCGAGCGAAGCTCACGGATCTCTCCCTGGCCTCGGCCCTGCGCATGGGGCTGCTGGTCGGAGTGGTGGGCGCGGGGCTGGGCTTCTTCATGACCTCGCCCAATTCCGAGCAGATCGCGAGCATGAAGGCTGGCGAGGCGCCGAAGGAGTCGGGCTCGCACACCATTGGAGGCAAGGATGGGGGTCCGGGCCTGCCGCTCGTGGGCTGGAGCAGCGCCGCGGGTGACATGCGGCCCGCGCACTTCCTGGGGCTGCATGGCATGCAGGTCCTGCCCGTCATCGCCATGCTGCTGGCGCGTCGGCGAGAGCGCTCCGAGTCACGTCGGCTGGCGCTGGTCCGAGCCTCGGGTGTGGCCTACCTCGGCCTGACGCTGGCCGTCGCAGTCCAGGCCCTGCGCGGTCTGCCCATCATCCACTGGGATGCCATTGGCGTGGCGAGCCTGTCGCTGGTGCTGCTGTTCAGCCTCGCGACGTTCGCGGCGAGCCTCCTGCTCAAGCGCGAGCCTGCCGTCGTGGCAGCCTGACGCGGTTTGGCCCGGGCAAAGTGAGCCGCGGCGCCACCGCACGCACTCCTCGCTGTCTGTACACTGGGAAACAGTTTCCCTTTCCCAGGAGGAGTGATGCGTCAAGCGGGGTCAGCGTTTGTGGCAGCGGTTTTTGTCGTGATCTCGGGTTGTCTGTTGGGGGCTTGTGAGCCCACCACCGGCGGTCCGGAGGTGCCGATAGCGGAGCCTGCAATGGCTGTCAGCAGGTCCGCGCTCGTGAATACCTCTTACATCGATCTCCGGCTCCGCACGGGAACTGCGGTGGGGCAGGGCAGTACCTGTGGCGCGCGCAATGAAGTCACCCCCAGCTGCAATAGCTACGGCAACGCCTCGGACTTCAGCTTCCACTGGATCGCTCCGTACAACGGTAGCTTCACGTTCACCACCAATGGATCCAACTACGACACGGTCCTGGTGGTCACCGACTGGAACTCCAGCGCGACGCTGGGCTGCAATGACAATGCACCCGGCAGCGGCCTCGCCTCCGCGGTGACGGTCAACCTGGCCGTCAACCAGGAGGTCAGCGTCACGGTGGATGGCAGTGGTTGGGCCTGTGGCAGGTTCCAACTCAACATCAACGGGGTGCCTCTCTCCTGCGGCGCCTGCAATACGCCCCCCACTCCGTGTCATGAGCCGAATGGCACCTGCTCCGGGACGACGTGCAACTACGCGCTGAAGGCCGAGGGCGCGTCATGCAATGCCGGCGCTCCTCCTGGCCAGTGCTACCAGTCCACGGGGACCTGCACCGCCGGCCAGTGCATCAACAATCCCAAGCCCTATGGTGAGTGGTGCGACTCGGGGAACGTCTGCGAGGTCGCCCAGTGCAATGGTGCTGGCCAGTGCGTGTTCAAGGAGAACCTCGTTTGCCCCTACGATCCCTGCCAGCAGTCCTACGGCTGTGATCCCTATCAGGGCTGCGTCTATGACGATTGGTGCTCGAGGGCCGGTGGACAGTGCGTGGACAACTGCTGCCGGGACTCCACCTTTTACTATTGCATTGCCCCCGTGGCGTGGTGAGCCCAGGTCCAGTCAAATCTTCGCAAAACCGAAGAAGTCCCGGATTCCAGCATTATCGTAATATAGAAGAAACCTTGGACTTTCGGGTTTGCCTTTGGTAAAAGCTGCCCTCACGTGCCGCTCACGCCGAGCGCCGGGCCCAGGGGCCAATTCCAACAGTTCTTGTGCAGGCAGAGACCGTGTCGCCGCGGATGGCGACACGGAAGGGCCGTCTCATCTCGGCGTGACGACCACGAGTGATGTGTATGGGTCATCCAGAGGGAGAAAGAATGAAGAACCAGAAGGTGTCGAAGGCGTTGCGTTCCTTTGTCTCCGTGGGCTCGCTCTCTACTGTTGCATTGCTATCCGCGGGGTGGACCAGCGGCTTGAGAGAGCCCGCTGCCAGCCCTGATCGGGCCGCACTGGCCGCGGATGCGCTGTACATGCGCCAGAAGTTCCAGGCTCGCGGCCTGCAGACCGCGGACTCGATGCGCATCGATCTGACGGATCCGGCGCAGTACCGCTTCGTGGAGAACCGGCTCCGGGCTTCTGGAAAGACTCCGAAGAACTCTCCCAACCTCTTCTCGCGGCTGACCGTGGCCCGGGAGAAGGCGCTGGCCGGCGGGCGGGCCTCGGGTATCGAGCAGACCGGGGCGACGGAGCAGGGCCAGTGGTGCACCCACTTCCTCTATGTGGGCGGCGAGAAGGGCGACGGCTCCAGCACTACCTATGAAGTCACTCCGGTGGTGGCCTGTGAGGGCGGCTCTGACTACGTCTATACCGATGTCATTGCCTATGACTCGAACCGCGATCTGACGGACAACATCCCCATCGACTCCGCGGCGGGTGAGGACTACAGCGGCGGCACGAACTTCGTTGGCGACCTCCTCATCTACCCGAGCGTTCCGGCGCGTGGCGACAGGCACCTGAACCTCGAGTCGCTGATGATCGCCATGGACAGCCGCACGGGCGCCGAGCAGTACACGTACACGCAGGCGCAGACGGTCTCCACGCCGGCCCCGCAGGGCATCAGCGTATTCCACCCGGCGCAGCTGCTGGGCGGCGCGGGCTCGGACATCGTGGTCTGCCAGCAGCGCGGTGGCAGCGACTGCGACTACGCCATCTCGGGCTACGTCAACGGTCTGCTGCAGGCCTACCCGTCCACTGGCCAGATCACGGGCCTGGCCGGCGCCAAGGCGGACGGCTCGCGGGATCCGGGTGCGTACTGGCCGGTGCGCCTGCCCTACTCGCAGTCGCGGATCTACCTGCCGGTCAACGGCATCTATGACGCGGGCGCGAAGTCCACCGACTGCCGCATCACCCAGTTCGAGTCGGCCAAGCTGCGCCTGCAGCTCGTGAACACGGGCAAGGTCTGCTACGTGGAGGCGGACTTCCTGAACAACCTGGTCACCGGCTCGCGCTACTCCGCCTTCTCGTTCCTGGCGGACTTCACCAACGTGGCCAGCGGTCCGGGCAACTGCACCACGGACACGATCCTCAACGAGCCCGTCGCGCTCTGGATGCAGATCAAGGCCAAGGCCGACTGCGGCGGCGGCCTGATCGAGAACCGCTACACCGCCACCACCCCGGATCTGAAGGCGCTGGTGACCCAGAAGATCTTCTACCGCAACAGCTGCATGGCGGCGGGCACGAGCATCCTGCGCGCGGACGGCAGCAGCAGCGCGATCGAGCAGCTCAAGGTGGGGGACAAGGTCATCGCCAACGACAAGGGCGTGGCGCTGACGGTGATGGACATCTCCCGCGGCAACGAGGACAAGCCGCTCGTGCACGTGCGCGACAGCGCGGGCCACGACGTGCGCCTCACCGAGCAGCACCCGGTCATCACCGCCTCCGGCAAGGTGGTGCCTGCGGTGGCGCTGAAGGTGAAGGATCAGGTCAAGGCGAAGGGTGGAACCACCACCATCACCTCCATCGAGCGCATGCCCACCGAGGGCCAGGTCTTCAACCTGACCCTGGGGACGGACGCGGAGCTGGCCGCGCTGAGCAAGGAGGAGCGCACCATGTTCGCCGGTGGCTTCCTGGTCGGTGACAACTCCATGCAGATCCAGCTCGAGACGCCGAAGCACCCGCAGGTCGCCCTGTCCAAGGACTGGCGGAAGGACTTCGCCCAGCGGCTCGACGTGAAGCGCGGCGCCGCCCGCAAGTAGCCTCCAGGTAAGCAGGTGTAAGGGGGGAATCGAGCTTCACCGTGATCCCCACCCTCCAGCGCCCCGTTCCCGAGCCAACAGTTGCTCGGGGGCGGGGCGCTCGTTTTTGCAGTCTGGAGGCCCACAACCTGGAGGGGAGGGGCCTCGAAACGTCATCCATCAAGCGGTGCTGGCTTCAGCCGTGAAAAAAATGCACGGTCGGGGGTTCTGCGCACCTTGCCCGTCGGGCATCGGATGTGCACTTGGATGCGCCAACAAGGGGTCGCGCGTCGCTGGGACGCTCGGCTTCCAAGGGGGCGCTGATCCTCACAGCTACATCGCGGCCAGCCCCCACGGCCGCACCAGGACCCTATGTTGACCGTGCGTTTACTTCGCGTGCTCTCCTCGATGATCCTGGCCCTGACGGCCCTGAGCGCCGCCGGGCAGGAGCAACTCCTGGAGCCAGCCGTTGTCCGCAACCGGCTCTACCGCCCCGCGGGCAACCTCGAGTTCTCTCCGAGCGTGGGCGTCTCCATGCTCACGTACCTCACGGCCCACTACACGCTGGACATCGGTGTGGCCTACAACCTCTTCGACACCTTCGCCGTGGAGGGCCGCGCCGGCTACTCCTTCAGCCGGCAGACGGGCCTGGCGCGCTCCATCTCCGAGAGCTTCCTCGGCCGGGACGACAAGAAGATCACCGACGAGCTGGAGGACCTGTGGCGGATGAACGCCCACGGTGTCGTCGGCCTGCGGTGGGCGCCCGTGTACGGGAAGCTGTCGCTGATGGCCGAGGTGCCCGCCCACTTCCAGGCTTACCTGTGGGGCGGCGGCGGGGTGGGCTCGTTCAAGCGCCAGTCGCTGATCCAGTGCGGCCAGGTGGTGGACCGGGGGCTGGGCATCTGCGACGACCGCTCGGATCCGTTCGATCGCTCCACGGCCAACGAGAACTTCTGGGTGAAGGAGACGCGGGTGGCCCCGGTGGTGAGCGCCGCGGTGGGCTTCCGGTTCTTCGCCTTCGAGCGGCACGGCGTGAAGTTCGAGCTGCGGGACTGGGTGTTCCGCGACGCCTACCGCGTGGAGCTGTCTCGGGATGACTGGGAGGCGGGCCGCGAAACGGGCTCGCCCGCGTCTCACCCGGGCCTCACTCATCTCGTCCAGTTCGACATCGGCTACACCTTCCTCTTCTAGAACCCATGCGAACGATCCTGTCCTTCGCGGTCTTCCTGTCGACCCTTGTTGGTGCCGAGCCCGCGGTGGCTCAAGCCAAGCCCACGGTGCCCGCGCCCGGAGCCGAGAGCTCCATTCCTCCCTCGGTGGCTGCTCCGGCTGATCCGGTGGCACGGCCTCAGCCGACGACTCCGCACGAGATGGGCTCGGCCGTGCCCGCCGAGCAGTCCACTCCCGCGGCCCGCAAGCCGGTGCAGGAGGAGGAAGAGGAGTCCGAGAATCAGGCTCCTTCTTCGAATGAGGCTCCGCCTCCCGCCGAGGCCTCGGCTCCGCAGCAGCCCGCTTCGGATGCTCCCGTGGCGATGGGGGACGTGGACAACGAGCTGAGTACGACGACGCCGGAGCAGCAGCGGCTGGTGAACGGCGCGCCGCTCTACAACCCGAACGTGTCCGTCCACATCGTCCAGAAGAAGCGCTTCGCGGACGAGGGCCGGCATGAGTTCGCGCTCTATCCGGTGGCGGTGCAGGTGAACGGCCGGTTCACCAACCACGCGGGCAGCGCGCTCAACTACACGTATCACCTGCAGGAGAACTTCGCCGTCCAGCTGACGGGCCAGTACAACTGGCACTCCAACGAGAGCCACTTCAACCTGGAGCTGATCGACAAGGTTCGCGAGCAGGCTCAGGCGGCCTCGTCGCTGCTGCTGACGTGGGGCGCGCAGGCCGGCGTCGAGGTGACGCCGCTCTACGGCAAATTCGCCTTCTACGACAACCACCTGGCGCAGTTCAGCCTGATCATCAACGGCGGCGCGGGCTTCGGCGGCACGCGGCATCTGATCCGCCCGCAGGTGGCCAACGAGGTGGATGGCCAGACGTACGACGTCCCGGCGCGCTTCGGCTACACGGGGACCAAGTTCCTCGGCTCGGTGGGCGGCGGCTTCCGCGTCCAGTTTGGTGATTCGTACTCGGTGCGCCTCGAGGTGAAGGACGTCGTCTACACCGCTCGGGTGGATCGCGTGGACGGCTGCAACCTGGCCGACTTCGAGGCGATGGAGGCCGCGCGCGCCAGTGATGCTCCGTTCTCCAACCTGGGCCTCAGCGGTGGCTGCCAGTTCCAGAAGTTCGACGGCGTGGACCCCAAGACCAAGAAGAACTACCGCGAGGACATCATCCTCGGGAGGGATCTGGTGGCCGAGCCCTCCTCGGACGTCCTCAACAACGTGAGCTTCTACGCCGGCTTCTCGGTCCTCTTCTGATGGAAACCTCTGTCATGTCCCGACTGCTCGCACTCGTCGCCGTCGTCCTGGCACCGCTCGCGGCGTCCGCCCAGGATGTGAATGCCTACAACCGCGCGCTCTCCGCCTTCAACGCGGGTGATCTCGACGCGGCCGCGCCGCTCTTCTTCGAGACCTCCGAGCGGGCCTCGGATCCGGAGACGAAGGGCAAGGCCGAGTACTACCTGGCGCAGACCTTCGCGAAGAAGGGCCTCCCAGTGGCCGCCTTCGTCACCTATGCCGCCATCGTCAAAGCCGGCCCGAAGCACCCTTCGTACCTCAAGGGAGTGGAGGGGCTTGTCGACATCCAGCAGCAGTTGGATGAGCAGAACCTGATCCCCAGCCTGCTCAACCAGGCCTACACGGATGAGGTGCGGGATCAGTGGGTGACGCTGCCTCGCGAGGTGCTCGCGCGCATCAACTTCCTGGTGGGCACCATCAGCCACCGCCGTGGCCGCTTCGAGGAGGCGCGCTCGCTGCTGGAGGCGGTGCCACCCGACAGCCGAGTCTATGCCAAGTCGCAGTATCTGCTGGGCATCGTGCTGGCTGATCCGCGCTTCCCGGGCCGCCCGGGCGAGGCGGATGCGCTGGACAAGGCTGCCCTGGCCGCGTTCCAGACGGTTTTGAAGCAGAAAGGCGAGAAGGCCGAGCGGCAGCTCGAGTTCAAGGAGACGCGCGAGCTGGCGATGCTGGGGCTCGGGCGCCTCCACTACGGGCGCGGGGAGTATAAGGAAGCGAGCGAGGCCTACGAGGCCGTCCCGCGCTACTCGCGCTACTGGGATCAGGCCCTCTTCGAGAATGGCTTCTCCCGCTTCCAGAACGAGGACTTCGGCGGAGCGCTCGGCAGCCTCCAGGCACTGCATGCGCCCCAGTTCGCCGGCGCCTTCCAGCCCGAGTCGTGGATCCTCAAGGCGACCGTCTACTACTACAGCTGCCTCTTCGACGAGGTGAAGACGACGCTGGCCGCGTATGACGACGTGTACGGGCCGATGGCGAAGCAGCTGCAGCCCTTCACCGGCGACGACGTGGACTTGATCCCCACCTTCAACATGGTGTCCGCCTCGGAGAACCGGCGGCTGCCTCGCCCGGTGTACCTGTGGATCCGCAACAACGAGCGCATCCGCGAGGTGATGCGGGTGCTGGCCAACGTGGACTCGGAGAAGCGGGCCATCGTCGGCTCGTCGTCCTGGAAGGGGAGCGCTCTGGCGACGCAGACGGTGGCCTCCTTGGAGGATGTCCGCAACACGCTGCTCCAGGTGGGCGGCACCCTGGCCAAGAGTCGGCTCCGCGAGGCCTCCGACAACCTGCGCACCTTCTCCGACCAGGCCGAGATCATCCGCGTGCAGACTGCGCTCGATCAGAAGGACCTGCTCCAGGCGGGCGTGGATCAAAAGGCCCTGCTCAAGCGGCAGTCGCTCTATCGGCCCGCCATGCCCGGCGCCGCCTGGAACTACTGGAAGTTCCAGGGCGAGTTCTGGATCGACGAGATCGGCTACTACCAGTACACGCTCAAGCGGGGCTGTCCGGCGAAGCCTGGCCAGGAGCAGCGGAGCCAGCAGGGGCGCGACGAGGATCGTGAGGAGCTGGGCTCGCGGTAGGCTTGATCGGCGTTCGAGCAGTCAGGAGTAAGGGGGCGAGTCCGCGCGTTGTTCCGCGCCGTGGCCGCCCCTTTTTCGTGTTCAGCTGCTGAACCCTCCAATGCCCTCTGGGGCGCATTCTGTCGTCTTGGCACGGTTGCAGCACTTCTCATTCCAAGAGTGCGCGTCTACCTTCGGTCGTCCCTTCGATGGCAGGAGTTCGCATGAAGGCGTTCCTTCGTTTTGGTGCGCTGGCGGTGGGCGTAGCGCTCACCGCGAGTGGGGTGGGGGAGGCGGCGGCGCCTAGAAAGGCGGCGAAGAAGCCTCCAGCGGCGGCGGCAAAGGCCAAGGCGGGTTCCAAGGCTGGCGCCTCCAAGGAGGCTACGGCCAAGGAGGCCACGGCCAAGGCGCCGTCGGCCATCCCGGGCGAGCCCGAGGAGAAGGAGCGGCGCAATGGCCCGGCGCGGGTGAGCCCCGCCAGCGCCAAGTTCGCCGATCTGCCGCGCATCGCCGACAGCAAGAAGGACGCGCTGGCGGACAAGAAGCGCGACGAGGCCATCGAGGGCTTCAAGCGGCTGATCCCGAAGATCCAGGACGGTACCTCGCGCAAGGCGGATCTGCTCTACCGGCTCTCGGAGCTGTACTGGGAGAAGTCCAAGTACCTCTACCGGCTGGAGATGGACCGGTACCTGGCCGAGGAGAAGAAGTACGACGCGGCGGTGGCCCGGGGCGACAAGATCGATGCCCCCAAGGAGGATCACCGCGACAGCGAGCGCTACCGCGCCGAGACGATGAGCCTCTACGAGGACATCCTGCGCGACTATCCGCAGTACGAGCTCCGGGATGAGGTCCTCTTCTCGCAGGCCTACAACCTCCAGGAGCTCAACCGCGGCCCCGAGGCGGTGAAGCGCTACGAGGAGCTGATCCGCGACTTCCCGAAGTCGCAGTTCGTGCCGGACGCGTACATCCAGCTGGGCAACTACTACTTCGACAACAACAAGCTGGCCCCGGCGCGGAAGAACTACGAGAAGGCGCGCGAGACGGGCGTGCCGAAGATCTACGCCTACTCCATCTACAAGCTGGCCTGGTGCGACTTCAACAGTGGTGAGTACGACGCTGGCCTCAAGAAGCTGCAGGAGGCGGTGGAGTTCGCGGAGACCCGCGGCGAGGAGCTGGGCGACCTCAAGACGGAGGCGCTCAGCGACCTGACGGTCTTCTACGTGCAGCTGGATCAGCCGAAGGAGGCGATTGCCTACTTCAAGCAGAAGGCGCCTGCGAAGCGGCAGTCGCGGCTGATCTCGAAGACAGCGGTGGGGCTGGCGGACGCGGGTCACTTCGACAGCGCGATCCTCATGTTCCACTGGTTGATCGACGACAAGCCCATGGGCCCGGGCGCGCCCGAGTACCAGCAGGCCATCGTCCGCGCCTACGAGGGGCTGCGCCAGCGCACGCAGGTCCGCTCCGAGATGAAGAAGATGGTGGAGCTTTACCGTCCGGGCGGCTCGTGGTGGCAGGCCAACACGGGCAGCAAGACGGTGCTGCGCAACGCGTTCAACGTCACCGAAGAGGCCATGCGCGTGATGGTGACCGAGTACCACCAGGAGGCGCAGAAGACGCGCCAGGTGGAGACCTACCGGCTTGCCCGCGACATCTACAAGGAGTACGTGGACACGTTCGCGTCCAGCGCGGATCCGGAGTTCGTCTCGGACTCGGCCTTCAACCTGCGCTTCTTCTACGCGGAGATCCTCTGGACGCTCGAGGAGTGGGAGGCGGCTGCCGCTCAGTACGACGCGGTGGTGGCGTTCAAGATCCCGGACCGGGACTCGGCCAAGGAGGTCTCCAACGAGTCCTACCGCAAGAGCGCCTCGTTCGCGGCGGTGCTCGCCTACGACAAGCTGGTGAAGATCGAGCGCGGCCAGCTCACCCAGAGCAACCTCAAGGACGGCCAGAAGGTCGACGAGAACAAGTACAAGGGCGACGTCGAGAAGAAGCGCATCGTCAAGAAGAACGCGAAGGAGCAGCAGGAGCAGCCGCTCACCCGCTTCGAGGATCGCCTCGTCGCCGCCTGCGACGTCTACAACAAGCTCTACCCGGACAATCCGGACGAGGTGGACCTGCGCTACCAGGCCGCCGTCATCCTGTATGACCGGAACCACTTCGTGGACGCGGCGCGGCGCTTCGGCGAGATCATCGCCAAGTACCCGGAGGAGCGGCGCTCGCGGGACGCGGCGGACCTGACGATGTTCGTGCTGGAGAGCCGCGAGGAGTGGCTCGAACTCAGCAAGCTGTCTCGTCAGTTCCTGTCCAACAAGAAGCTGACGAAGCCGGGCACGGACTTCGCTGTGCGCGTGGCCAAGGTGGTGGAGGGCAGCCAGTACAAGTACGTGGATGAGGTCGTCTACCGCCAGGAGAAGAACCCGAAGAAGGCCGCCGAGCTCTTCCAGCAGTTCGTCACCGAGTTCCCCAAGTCGGAGAACGCGGACCGGGCGCTCACCTACGCGATGATCATCTTCCAGGAGGCCGCGGAGCTGGATCGCGGCGTCGAGGCCGGCGAACGTGTCCTCGCGGAGTACCCGGACAGCCCCTTCGCGCTGAAGGTCCGCTTCACGCTGGCGGGCTTCTACGAGAAGATGGCCGAGTTCCGGAAGGCCGCCGAGGCGTATGAGGGCTTCGTCGCCGCCTATGACACCGCCACGGGGAAGGACTCGGGCGCGAAGAAGGCCAAGGTCGCGAAGAAGGGCGCGAAGACTGCGGCGGCTCCGGCGAAGAAGCCGGAGGGGCAGCCCGGGTCCGAGCGTGAGCAGCTCCTGACGGAGGCCGAGGGCTGGGTGGCCGACGCGCTCTTCAACGCCGGTCTCTGGTGGGAGGGCGTGGGCGAGTCCCAGAAGGCTGTCGTCGCCTACAGCGCGTACATCTCGCGCTTCCGGGATCGCAAGGACGTGCCGCAGCTCGCCTTCAACATCGGGCTCGTCCACGAGAAGGATGCCCGCTGGTCCGAGGCAGCGAGGGCGTTTGCCTCCTTCGCGGCGACGTACGGGCAGGACTCGCGCATCGCCTCCGGCCAGGCCTACCTGGCGAAGTACCACGAGCTGCTGGCGTACCGGCAGTTGAAGAACGCCAAGGAGATGGAGCGCGTCCAGGGCGACATGGTGCGCGGATGGGCCCGGCTCTCGGAGGAGGACAAGAAGAACGTCAGCCTGCTGGATGCCTACGCCCACGCCCGGTTCCTGGAGCTGGACTTCCTGTGGAAGCGCTACACGGACATCCGTTTCTCGCGCGTGGCAACCATCCGGCGCGACCTGGCCGCCAAGCAGCGAGAGATGCAGAAGCTCGAGAAGGAGTACGCGGCGGTGCTGGCCGTCGGCTCGGGCGAGTGGGGTATCGCGGCGCTCACGCGGATCGGGCTGGCGTACTCGGACTTCGCTCGCAACATCCTCGAGTCTCCGGATCCCAAGGGGCTGGATGAGGATCAGCTCGCCATGTACCGCAGCGAGCTGGAGAATCTGGCGCTCCCGCTCGAGGACAAGTCCACCGAGGCGCTGGAGAAGGCGCTCGACAAGGCCTACGAGCTGTCCATCTACAACGAGTGGACGCTCGCGGCGCAGGACCAGGTGAACAAGTACCGTCCAGGAGCCTACGCGCAGGTGCGGCAGGTGCCCTTCCGCGGCAGCGAGTTCTTCGCCACCTCGGACGTGGCCAAGGATCCGGGGATGTCGGCCGCCGCCACAGCGGGAGCCCAGCCTGCTGCTCCTGGCACTCCGGCGCCCGCTCCGGCAACGCCTGAGCCGCAGCAGCAACAGCAGGCTCCGCGGGCTGTTCCTCAGGCCACGCCTTCGCCTGCCGCCACGGTGGGGGAGGTCCGGCCGTGAAGCGCACTTCATCCATCGAATCCTCAGGGAAGAACGCCATGACGATCGCTCGCACGTTCGCAGCCGCCGCGCTCGCCTTCACGACCGCGTGTGCCACGGGCTCGCAGATCAAGCCGACGCCTCTCACCGAGACGGCGCCGAAGCAGCAGCCCACGCAGGTCGCGGCTCAGCCTGCCTCGCCGGCTGCGTCGCCCACGCCGGCCGCTGGGCCGGGGGCCACGGACTCCGGAGCGCAGGAGCGGTTCCAGGCCGCGCTCGCGGCGTTCGATGCCGGGGATTACGACGCGGCCCGCAAGGCCTTCGAGGAGGTGGTGGCGAGGGCTCCGCAGAGCCTCAACGCCCAGTTCAACCTGGGCCTCATCGCCGAGCGCCAGGGCCGCCTCCCGGATGCCCAGGCGGCCTATGAGAAGGTCCTCTCGGTGGATGCGAACCACCAGCCCTCGCTGCTGAACCTGGGCCGGCTGTACCGGCTGCAGGATCGGTTCGACGACGCCATCAGCTTGTACGAGAAGGCGTTGAAGGCTCCGGGCCACGAGCATGACGTGGCGCTGCTCAACAACCTCACCGTGGCCTACCGGCTGGCGGGCCGGTTCGACGAGGCCGAGGCCACCGCGCGTCGCGTGCTCGCGCGCAGCAAGGACAACCCTGAGGCCTACAAGAACCTGGCCCTCATCTATTACGACCAGGGCAACTACCGGTTGGCCGAGGTGGTGAGCGCCAACGCTCGCAAGCTCGCGGAGAACGATCCGGGCGTCTACAACAACCTGGGGATGATCTACCTGAAGCTGAACGATCGTCCTCGCGCGCTGGCCCAGTTCCAGAAGGCCGTGTCGCTCGATCAGAAGTTCGCTCCGGGCTACCTGAACATCGGCGCCATGGCGCTGTCCTACCGGGACTATCAGGGCGCCGAGCGGGCCTTCTCCAAGGCGGTGGAGCTCGATCCCGCCGCCTACGAGGGCCACCTCTATTACGCCTACGCGCTCGATGGGCAGAAGGGCCGCGATCCGAAGAAGGGCATCGTCGCGGGTGAGGCCTACGAGAAGGTGCTCGTCCTGCGTCCGGAGCAACCGGATGCCGTCTGCGGCGCGGGCTGGGCCTATGCGTCGGACCGCGCTGGCTGGGACAAGGCGCTCGGCTTCCTCGAACGCTGCAAGGGATTGCAGAGCACCTCGGCGCAGGACAAGCAGATGATCGAGGCCAAGGTGCAGGGCATCCAGGCGATGCAGAAGAACGGCGCGCCCCAGCCCACGGCCGAGGAGAAGAAGGCGGCCACCCCGGCTCAGGGCGGTGACAACTCGCTGCTGGACAAGGTGTCGGAGGACGCGGCGCAACAGGAAGGCAACGCGCCCGAGCCCGAGGAGGCAGCTCCCGCGAACGAGACGGCTCCGGCCGGTGCGCCTGCTCCCTCGCCTGCACCTTGAGCACCTCGGACGGGACAAATGACTGGAAGCAGTGGGAAGATTTTTCCCGATGGGGGCCGGGCAACGTGGCAGGCGAGGGCCAAGTTCCCTACGATCCTGGGAATTGGGCTTGGATCGACTCCTGCAAGAACCTGCGGGAACCTCTTCCAGGGCTCGCTGTCGAAACCGATGGGTGAACGGAGGCTGAAGATGAAGCGACTGGCATCGGCGGTGGTGGCGGCGGCGTTGTGGGCGGGCCCTGCGGTGGCTCAGGAGAAGGACGAAGTGAAGATCATCCAGGAGGAAGACAAGACGGTCTATCGGAAGAAGACCGTCATCGACTTCACGGATGTGACGGTGGAGGGCGAGCTCACCAAGCCGGAAGGCTCCTACGTCCTCAACCGGAAGAAGACGGACTTTCAAAGCCTCATCAAGGTCCGGGACAACTTCAACCCTGAGTTGCAGAAGTCGGTGGACAACCTCTAGCGCCTGAAGGGGGCGCGCGTTTTCTGGGTGTGGAAGGGGAAGGGAACGATCCTCATGGCGGCGGCGAAGAACAACGGATTGAGGTTGCGTATCACCGGACCGGACGGGTCCACGATGGAGACCATCGCGGACGCGGAGAGCATCATTGTCGGTTCGGGCGCACAGGCGGCGGTGAAGATTCCAGACCCGAGTGTCTCCAACCTTCACGTGATGTTGAAGGTGGACAGGGACGGCGGAGTCACCGCGATTGATCTCGGCAGCGAGTCCGGAACGGCGGTCGGCGGGCAGCGGTTGATGGTGCCCAAGCCACTGGCGTCCGGAGATGTGCTGTCGGTGGGCTCCTCTCGAGTGGAGGTGCTCTTTGGCGAGGCCGAGCCTCCTGCTCCCAAGGTGCCGGTGGGTGCGCAGGTGAGCGGACCGGCCTTCCAGGGTTCGGTGACGCAGCGCACGCCGGTGCCGGCGCCGGTGCCTTCGATGCACGCGGCTCCGGAAGTCGTCGTGCCTCCGTCGAGCCGCACGCTGACGCCTCCGGGGCTGCGGCTGAAGGCCACGCCGACGCCGGTCCCTCTGCCGACGAAGGCTCCGGCGACGGCCCCGGCGGCGACTCCAGTGCCTCCGCAGGCGAAGAAGCCGCAGCCGGCGGCGCACCTGCAGGAGCCGTTGCCTCCGGACGCGATGCCCACGCCCGAGGCGAAGGTGCTCCAGGTGGCGATGCTCTGGGGCGATCAGATCCTCGAGGTGCAGCACTTCAAGGATGGGGTGCCGGTCACCATCGGCGAGGCGAAGAAGAACTTCTTCCACGTCTTCGATTCCGCGGTGGGCAAGCGCCACGTGCTGGCGGTGGGCGAGGGCGGCAAGGTGGAGCTGCGCGTGCCCGCGGGCGGTGGCGTCTTCGTCACCAACCAGGGGGATGTGCGGACGAAGGATGCGCTGCGCGCGGCGGGGAAGCTGGCGTCTTCGGTGGCGAACCAGGGCCAGGTCTTCTCCCTGGGGCTGCACGACCGGGCGGAGGTGTCGCTCGGGACGATCGCCTTCGTGGTGCGGTACGTGAAGCCTTCGCCGGCCTTGAAGGTGAACACGCTGAACGAGGCGGACTTCACCTACTTCAAGATCACCTGCATCACGCTGATGGCGTCGGCGGCGGTCATCGTCGCGATGCTGCTGACGCCGCGCTCGGACACGCCGAACGCGGATGACATCCTCCAGGATCAGCAGCGGGTGGCGAAGTTCCTCATCAAGCCCGAGAAGAAGGTCGAGGTGAAGAAGCTGAAGCTCTCCGGAGTGGAGGAGGGCGCCAAGGCCAAGGACGAGGAGGGCAAGTTCGGCAAGCAGGAGGCCAAGAAGGAAGAGGCCGATCCCTCCAAGCCGGGCACTCCGGTGGTGGACAAGACCAAGCGCGAGAAGGACCGGCAGGTGGTGGGCAAGGTCGGTCTGCTCGGCGCCTTCAAGGGCCTGAAGGGTGGAGCCTCGGACGTGTTCGGGCCCGGCGGTCTGGGTACGGGTATCAACAACTCGCTCGGCGGCCTGAAGTCGGGCGCGGGGCTGGGTGATGCGCAGGGCGTGGGCGGCCTGGGCTCGCGCGGCAATGGCTCGGGCGGTGGCGGCACGGCGCTGGGCATCGGTGGCCTGGGCACCCAGGGCAACGGCCGCGGTACCGGTGGCCACGGCGGCATCGACCTGGGCGGCAAGGGCAAGGCGACCACGAAGATCATCCCGGGCAAAACCACGGTGGTGGGCGGCCTGGACAAGGACGTGATCGCCAAGATCATCCGGCAGCACCAGAACGAGATCAAATACTGCTACGAGTCCGAGCTGAACAAGAACCCGAGCCTGGCCGGTAAGGTGGCGGTGGCCTTCACCATCGACCCGGCGGGTGCGGTGGCGGACGCCTCGGTGACGGAGACGACGCTCAACAACTCCACGGCGGAGAACTGCATGCTGTCGCGCATCCGCCGCTGGAAGTTCCCCGAGCCCAAGGGCGGCGGTGTGGTGGCGGTCACCTACCCGTGGCTCTTCTCTCCCGCCGGCAGCGAGGGCGAGGGCTGAGCCACTCCCCTCGGAGCTGAAGTCCGAGAGCCTCCAGCGCGCCTCCGGGTGCCTGGGGGCTCTCCTCTTTGCGGGAAGTGGGGCTCGAGGTTCCGGAGTCGTGGGGTGGAAGACGTTCGCCCTGAAGAGTTTTCACGTCAGGCGTTGCCGTTGCGCGGGAGGCGTCATTAACGTCCAGCGCCGCTCCCGGATGAGCCAGGGAGTGCCTGCGTGGGAGGTTCTGTGAGGAAGTACCTGATGGTCGCCGCGCTCGCTGTGTCCACCTCTGCCCTGGCGGGTCCTCCGCCTGAAGGCGTGGAGTTCAAACCGCGCCGCGGCTTCTTCACCGAGACGGACATCGGCATGTTCTTCACGCTCGGCGGGGAGAACACGTACTCGAACGCGCAGTCGTACCTGCAGCTCGGCGTGGGGTATGACCTGACGGAGACGATCTCGCTCGGGCTGCACTTCGGGCTGGGCTCGTCGGCGGCGAACTGCTTCGCGGGCTACCTGCCAGACTCGGACATCTGCGCACTGTCGGACAACTTCACGGTGGCCTTCGGAGACATGACGGCGGCCTACCACGTGCGGATGACGGATCGGCTCTACCTGACGCCGAAGGTGGCGGCCGGGTACACGCGGCTGGATCCGGCGCCGGTGGATGTGGAGGGAGATCCGGGCCGCTCCGTCAACGCGCTCAATGCGGGCGTGGGCATTGGCATCGAGTACGGGACGATGATGGATCACTTCTCGGTGGGGGCGGACTTCCTGGCTCGCTATGTCATTGGTCCGAACATCCCCACCTTCGCGCTGTTCCCGAGAGTGAAGTACACGTTCTGAGCCGCCGAGCTGCGACTGCGAGCAGCCGCGTGCCGCCCGCGTCTGGAGAGCGTGCCGCCCGCGCTGCGGGACGGTGATGGATGGCCGGTACCTCGTAACAGCCTGAATTCACAGTGAGCACGCCTTGGCATCCGGCCTGCAGTGGGCCCGGGTCTCATCTTCATCTGGGTGCAATCATGAGAGAGCTTGTGGGCCTTGCGCGTTTCCTGTTCGTCCTTGTGCTGATCCTCACGACCGAAGCGCTGGCCTGAGACTTCACTCCTCGGCCTTTCCGGGTCCTTCGGAATTCACATCCATGCCGACGCGCGTCCATCCCTGTGCCAGCCAGTGAAGGCACTGCCGGACGAAGCCGGATGGACCGGCTCGTTCCGAGCACCTCCGAGGGGTTGCCATGCGCCGATTGTTGGGACTGGGCACGGGCCTGATCGCGATCCTGCTGATCGCTTGTGGAGACGCGGCGGAGGAGACCCCGCTGCCGCCGCCCGTCCCGTCCACCTACCATCGGGATATCGCGCCGCTCGTCCAGGAGAAGTGTGGCGGGTGTCATGTCGAGGGAGGCATCGCGCCATTTCCGCTCCAGAACTACGAGCAGGTCTTCGCCATGCGCGGAGCCATCAAGGCCTCGGTGAAGGCGCGCATCATGCCGCCGTGGATGCCGGCGCGGGACTGCACGGAGTACCAGCAGGATCGCTCGCTCTCGGATGAGCAGATCGCGCTGATCTCCCGCTGGGTGGAAGAGGGCGGAGCCGAGGGCGATCCCGTGGACGAGCCCACTGTCCCCAGGGTGAGCCAGGGAGGGCTGTCACGTGCGGACCTGACGCTGGCAATGCCCGAGGCGTACTCGCCCACGCAGTCTCCGGATGAGTATCGCTGCTTCGTGCTCGACTGGCCGGAGACGGCCACGCGCTACATCAGTGGCTTCCGAGGCAATCCGGGGCGGCCGTCGATCGTGCACCACGTGATTGCGTTTCTGGCGAAGCCCGACGAAGTGGCCACCTACCAGGCGTTGGACGACGCGGATCCGAAGCCGGGGTACACCTGCTTCGGAGGCCCTGGGCTGCTCGGCAACACGGTGTCCTGGATTGGCAGCTGGGTGCCGGGCAGCGGCGGTATGGACTACCCCGATGGGACGGGTATCCAGGTGGAGCCCGGCTCCAAGATCGTCCTGCAGGTCCACTACAACCTGAGCAGCGCGAACGCGGCGGCCGACACGACTTCGGTCTCCGTGCGCCTGGAGTCCTCGGTGCAGAAGGTGGCCATCATGCAGCCGTGGACGAATCCGAGCTGGCGCCAGTCGGATGCCATGCTCATCCCCGCGGGGCAGGCGGATGTCCGTTATCGCTTCTCGTTCGATCTGGTGCCGCTGCTCTCGAACGTGACGCGGGGCGTCTTCGTGAACGGAGTGCCCATCACCGTGTACTCGGCCGGGTTGCACATGCACACGCTCGGCTCGTGGGGACGCATGGAGATCGAGCGGAAGACGGGCGGCACCGACTGCATGCTCGACATCCCCCGCTGGGACTTCCACTGGCAGGGCAGCTACGCGTTCGCCCAGCCGAAGGTCCTCACGGCAGGCGATCGCATGGCCATCGAGTGCCACTGGGACAACAGCCTGCCCATGGCGCAGGACGTCATGTGGGGGGAGGGCACCGAAGACGAGATGTGCCTGGGAACCTTCTATATGACCCAATGAACCAAGAACTACCCCAGGGGACCGGACAGCTAGGCTTAAGTTTCCGTCTTTAAGTCTAAAGGTGCTTGAAATTAAGCTGGCCAATTGTCACGATGCAATGCGTCGCCTCACGTGCTGGAGGAGCGCATGAAGAAGTGGCTGGCGGTTGCTGTCCTGGCTGGAATGGGAGTGTTGGGCCTGGTGGTCGAGCCCTCGGCCCAAGTGAAGCAGGGCAGCCCCATCAATGCAGGGGACACGGCTTGGGTTCTCACGGCTACCGCGCTGGTGCTGCTGATGACGCCGGGACTCTCGTTCTTCTACGGCGGCATGGTCCGGCTGAAGAACGTGGTTTCCACGCTCATGCAGAGCTACATGGCCATGGCGGTCATCAGCCTGCTATGGGTGGCTGTGGGTTTCAGTCTTAGCTTTGGTGACAGCATCCACGGGATCATCGGAGATCCGCGCACGTTCTTCATGTTCAACGGCGTGGGTGGGGAGACGCACCCGGATCTGGCGCCCACCATCCCGTTGATGCTGTTCGCGCTGTTCCAGCTGAAGTTCGCGATCATCACCCCGGCGCTGATCACCGGCGCGTTCGCCGAGCGCGTGCGCTTCAAGGCCTACGTGGTCTTCATGGTGCTCTTCAGCCTGTTCATCTACGCGCCGCTGGCGCACTGGACGTGGCACCCGGAGGGCTTCCTGCGCCAGTGGGGCGTGCTGGACTTCGCGGGCGGCACGGTGGTGCACATGTCCGCGGGCTTCGCGGCGCTGGCGGGCGCGATGGTGCTCGGGCGGCGCAAGGTCCACGTGGAGAACGTGACCCATACTCCGGCCAACCTGCCGTTCGTGCTGCTGGGCACGGGCATGCTGTGGTTCGGCTGGTTCGGCTTCAACGCGGGCTCGGCGCTGTCGGCCTCGTCGCTGGCGACGCTGGCGTTCGCGACGACCAACACGGCTTCAGCGGCGGCCATGCTGGGCTGGCTCGCCTTCGACTGGCTGCGCGGCCGCAAGCCGAGCGCCATGGGCGCCTGCGTGGGCGCGGTGGTGGGCTTGGTGGCGGTGACTCCGGCAGCTGGCTTCATCACCGTGGGCCAGAGCATCATGGTGGGCCTGGTGGCCAGCTTCGTCAGCAACGCGGCGGTGGCGTTCAAGAGCCGCACGGCGCTGGATGACACGCTGGATGTGTTCCCCTGCCACGGCCTGGGCGGTGTGGTGGGTATGATCCTCACGGGCGCGCTGGCCAAGGACGTGGGGCTGATCCACGGGCAGACGCGGACGTTCCTCATGCACATGCTGGCGCTGGTGATCGTGTCGGTCTTCTCCTTCGTGGGCTCGTACGTGCTCTACAAGGTGGTGGATCGCATCATCCCGCTGCGCGTCACCAAGGAGCACGAGGAGGAGGGACTCGATCTCAGCCAGCACGGAGAGACGGTGGGCGAGACGGCGGTGGCTCCGATGGCGCCGGAGGCTGCTCACGCCGAGGCTACCCCGAGCACCGTTTCGTCTTCGCCGCAGCAGCCGCAGATCCCGGTCCCGGCCTAGCCGGGACGTGGGAAGCCTGGAGGTGAGGAGCCAGACTCCTCCCTCCTGGGCAGGTGATTCCTGAAGTGCGGCAAGTGGAGAGTGGGTTGTCCGCTCCTCTTTGTCTGGAAGTGCCGTGACTCTGGGATTCCACGAGCGAGTCCCGAGTCGAGTTCCCTGCGGACGGAGTCTGGAGGCGGAGTTCCTGCATGAGGAGCCCGCTTCGATTCCGCTCACGGAGCGCCAGCCCGACGGTGACCTCTTGACTGGGGCGTGGTTCACAGGATGTCAGAGGTAGGATCCATCCTGGCTGCATGAATGAGCAAGCGGGTGGGGTGTGGGAGGAGGGGCTTGCGGTTGCCAAGGGCGCATAGCATCCTGGGCGCATGAGCGACCAGTCGCCTCGGAGCGGCGCAACTTACGAGGATCTGGAGAAGCTTCCATCCAACGTCGTAGGTGAGCTGGTGGGGGGCGAGCTCTACGTGAGCCCGAGGCCTGCATCACGGCACGCACTGGCGACGACGGTGCTGGCAGGCGAGCTGATGGGGCCGTTTGGGCATGGGAAGGGCGGTCCTGGGGGATGGCTGCTCCTGTTCGAGCCGGAGTTGCATCTGAGGAAGGACGTCCTGGTTCCCGACATGGCGGGGTGGCGGCGCGAGCGGATGCCGGAGATGCCGGACACCGTGGGCTTCAAGCTTCCACCAGACTGGGTCTGTGAGGTGCTCTCGCCTTCTACGACGGTGCTGGATCGCGGACGAAAGATGGGAGTGTACGCCCGCGAAGGCGTGAAGCACGTGTGGTTGGTGGATCCGGCAGCGCAGATGCTCGAGGTCTACCGATTGGAGGGGGGACGGTGGTTGATGCTGGGCACGCACGTAGGGGCATTAGAGGTGCGTGCCGAGCCCTTCGAAGCGCTTGCACTCGAGCTGGGCAAGCTCTGGGCGCGCTGAGCTCAGCTCGGGGGAGCCCCGAATGAGGGATGCTGTCTCTTGCGTTTGATGGGAGCCAGATGCAACCTGAAGGGTAGGAAGCACTGGCGCAACCTACAGCGTCAGACCCAAGTGTTAGACCCTCCTCATGGAAATGGGGATGGGTGTTGGGGAACATGGGGAAGCAATGGGACGCAAACCCGCCACATATGCGGATCTCGAAGCGCTTCCCGCAGGTGTGGTGGGGGAGATCATCGCCGGGGAGCTATACGCCAGCCCTCGACCGGCAGTCCCTCACGCATTTGCCTCCTCGCGGTTGGGAGTCATGCTGGGAGGTCCATTCGATCTAGGGGAGGGAGGTCCCGGCGGCTGGCTCCTTCTCGATGAGCCCGAGCTGCACCTGGGCCAGGACGTGTTGGTGCCGGACCTGGCCGGATGGCGGCGTGAGCGGCTCCCTGTGCTGCCGAAAGGAGCCGCGTTCAATCTGGCTCCCGACTGGGCCTGCGAAGTGCTCTCTCCCTCTACGTCACGCCTGGACCGGAAGGTCAAAGTGCCTGTCTATGCCCGAGAAGGGGTGGGTCACCTGTGGTTGGTGGATCCCGAGGCGCGCACGTTGGAAGTGCTGCGACTCGGGGAGGGCCGCTACGTGCAGCTCGGCGTGCATGAGGGCGCAGTTCGCGTGCGCGCAGCGCCCTTCGAGGCACTCGAGCTGGACCTGGCTCGGCTTTGGGCCTGAGCCCAGGTCCCTTCGTTACGCCTCTTCGCGCTCCTCGCGCTTGCGGTCGCGCTCGGCGCGGTAGCGCTCGCCCACCGCGAGTGCCTTCTTGCGCAGGCGCACCGACTTCGGCGTCACCTCCACCAGCTCGTCGTCGGCGATCCACTCCAGCGCCTTCTCCAGCCCCATCTCTCGCGGCGGAGTCAGGATGACGTTCTCGTCACGGCCCGCGGCGCGGATGTTCGTGAGCTTCTTCTCGCGGCAGCAGTTCACGTTCAGCTCGGAGGGGTGGGCGTGCTCGCCGATGATCATCCCCTCGTACACCGTCACGCCCGCGCCAATGAAGAGCGCCCCGCGCTCCTGGATGCTGAACAGAGCGTAGGGCACCGTCTCGCCCAACCGGTCGGACACCATCGCGCCGTTGCTGCGCTTCGGGATGTAGCCGAACCACGGCTCGTACCCGTCGAACTGGCTGCTCATGATGCCCTCACCACGCGTGATCGTGAGGAACTCCGAGCGGAAGCCAATGAGCCCACGCGCCGGGATGCGGAACTGGAGCCGCGTGCGGCCCGAGCCCAGCTGCGTCATGTCCACCATGCGCCCCTTGCGAGGCCCCAGCCGCTCCGTCACCGAGCCCACGCTGTTCTCGGGCACGTCGCACACCAAGAGCTCCATCGGCTCGTGGACCTGGCCCTCGACCTCCTTGGTGATCGGCTCCGGGTTCGACGCCGTCAGCTCGTAGCCCTCGCGGCGCATCGTCTCGATGATGACCGCCAACTGGAGCTCACCACGGCCCACCACCCTGAAGGCATCCGGCGTCGCCGTGTCCTCCACGCGGATGGCCACGTTGCGGTAGGACTCGCGGTACAGACGTTCACGCAGCTGGCGAGAGGTGACGTACTTGCCCTCCTTGCCCGCCAAAGGCCCGTCATTCACCCGGAAGATCATCATCATCGTGGGCTCTTCCACGGTGATGCGCGGCAGGGCCACCGGCTTCTCGATGTCCGAGATCGTGTCTCCGATGGAGATGTCCTCGATGCCCGCGATGGAGACGATCTCCCCAGGGCCCGCGTCGGCGATCTCGGTGCGCTTCAGGCCCGAGAAGCCGTACAGCTTCACGATCTTGCCCTTCTCGATCTTGCCGCCCTCACGCACCACGGACACCGGCATGTTCGGGGTCAGCCGGCCCGACAGGATGCGGCCCACCGCGAGGCGGCCCACGTAGTCGTCGTAGTCCAGGTTGGCCACCAGCAGCTGCGGAACGGTCTCCGTGCTCTGGGGCGGGGGAGAGATGTGCTCGAGGATCGCCGAGAACAGGGGCTCCAGCGTCTTGCCCGGCACGTCCAGCTGCGTGGACGCCTGACCCTGGCGGGCGATCGTGTAGAGCACCGGCATCTCGAGCTGCGTGTCATCCGCGCCCAGATCGATGTACAGCGAGTACACCTGATCCAGCACTTCCTTGGCCCGAGCGTCCTGGCGGTCGATCTTGTTGATGACCAGCACCGTCTTCAGGCCCATGCCCAGCGCCTTGCTGAGCACAAAGCGCGTCTGGGGCAGGGGGCCCTCGGCGGCGTCCACCAGCAGGATGACGCCATCCACCAGACGCAGGCCGCGCTCCACCTCGCCGCCGAAGTCCGCGTGGCCCGGCGTGTCGATGATGTTGATCTGGTGGCCCTTGTAGGTAACGGCCGTGTTCTTCGCGAGGATGGTGATGCCCTTCTCGCGCTCGAGGTCGTTGGAGTCCATCACTCGCTCAACGACGGCCTCGTTGGTGCGGAAGATGCCCGCCTGGCGGAGCATGTGATCGACGAGAGTGGTCTTGCCATGGTCAACGTGAGCGACGATGGCGACGTTTCGGATGTTTTCGCGAGCAATCATACGGACGAAGAATCAATGCTGAAGGGCAGGGCCTTCCGTGGAACAGAAACGCCCCGAATCCCACCGGAACGCACGAGGCGGGGGCTTATATGCCGCAGCCCCCCCGTCCGCAATGAACGCCGGTACTTTGAGCCCCAGGGGGCCCTCTCTCAGAGTCCAGGGGGGCGGGGAAGCAGGCTTCCCCCGCTGGGGTATCCCCCGACCTCCCGCCGGGTGCTACCGAGACGTGACATCCCTCTCGGGGGGCAGGCGAGCCCCCGAGGGCAGCTGGATGCCCAGCCGGTCGCGCAGGAAGCGCTCGACTCGCAGCTCCACCAGCTCTTTGTACTCCAGGGGCGTGGTGTGGGTACCCAAGGGTACGAGCATCAGCTCGGCGTCGGGGATGCGCTCGGCCATCTTCCGGGACAGCCAGGCTGGGGTGAACTTGTCCCGCTCGCCGGCGACGATGAGCGTAGGTACGTCCACGTGGGGCAGGTGGTCCCAGGCGGTGTGGTTGGCCATGGAGTCCAGCGTCCGGACGAAGACCACGGGATCCATGTTGGCCAGGTGCTCGAAGTAGGGGGCGAAGTCGGCGCGAGAGAGCAGATCGCGGTTCACCTCCACGGTGAGGGCCACCTGCATGGCCAGCTCCGTCCTCAGCAGCGAGTGGATGAGCCGGCTGGCCCGCTGCGGGTAGCGCTCCACGAGGTGGCGGATGAGGGGGAAGACGCGCTTGAGGTAGGTGGAGTCGTGGAAGGTGTCCAGCGGGTTGCCGTAGCTGCCGCAGATGAGCACCAGGCCCCGGACGCGGTGGGCGTAGCGGCGGTGGAACTCCAGGGCCACCTGCACGCCCATGGAGTGGCCGAAGATGATGCCCTGCTTCACCTCGGCCGCGTCCATGAGGCGGTCCAGGTCCTCGCAGGTGTAGAGCATGCCGAAGCGGGTGCGATCCTGCGGCAGCCCGGAGCGGCCATGGCCGCGGTAGTGCCAGCGCAGCACGCGGTGCTGCCGGGCCAGGTAGGGCGTGAGGTATTTCCAGGCGAAGCCATCGCACCCGAGCCCATCGCAGAGCACCATCCCCGGTTCGCCCTCGCCGAGCACCTGGAAGTAGAGCTCGGCCCCATCGGGCACGCGCAGAAAGTCCTGACGGAAGTAGTGGCTCATGGGCTCAGTCTTCGGCCTCGTCGCTCGAGTCCGACCCCCGGTCCAGGCCGTACTTGGAGATTTTCAGGATGAGGTTGGAGCGGCTGATGCCGAGTTCCCGGGCCAGTCGGCTCTTGTTGTACTGGGTGCGCACCAGGCCGCGTTGAATCATTTCGCGCTCCAGCGCCTCCACCGCCTCGTTCAGCTTGCCGGTGGTGCGCACCGAGGACATCAGCGAGGTGCCCCCGGGCATCACTGCGTCCCGGATGCGGCTGGAGATCAGATCCGGCGGGATGAGGTCCAGATCCCCGCCGAGCACCAGCAGCCGTTCGATCTCGTTCTCCAACTCGCGGATGTTCCCGGGCCACGGGTAGGCGTGGAGGATGGCCAGCGCCTCCTGGGAGAGCCCTCGGGTGCGCTGGTTCTCGCGGTGGTGTTTGCGCAGGAAGTGGTCGATGAGGATGGCCAGGTCCTCGCGTCTGTCCCTCAGGGCCGGCAGGTGCAGGCGGATGACGTTGATGCGGTAGTAGAGGTCCTCGCGGAACTCGCCCTTCTTCACCAGCTCGCTCAGATCCTTATGGGTGGCGGCGATGACGCGCACGTCGACTTCCTTGGAGTGGTTGCCGCCCACGGGGATGAAGGTGCCCTCCTGCAGCACGCGCAGCAGCTTCACCTGGAGCGCGGCGGACATGTCTCCCACCTCGTCCAGGAAGAAGGTGCCGCCGTCGGCCACCTCGAAGAGGCCCTTCTTGTCTCGCAGCGCGCCGGTGAACGAGCCCCGGGTGTGCCCGAAGAGCGCGCTCTCCAGCAGGTTGTCGTTGAAGGCCGAGCAGTTCTGCACCACGAAGGGCTTCTCCTTGCGAGGCCCGTTGTGGTGGATGGCGCGCGCCACCAGCTCCTTGCCGGTGCCGGACTCGCCGTTGATGAGCACGGTGGAGTCCGAGTTGGCCACCTTCTCCATCAGCTTGAACACTTCCATCATCGCCGTGGAGCGCCCGATGATCTTCTCGAAGCGGTAGCGGTCCGACAGCTCGTTGGACAGCGAGTGGATGGTCTCGTCCTTGCGAGACAGCTCCGCCTCGTAGCTGGCGATCTCGTTCACCGCGAACTCGAGCAGGTCCGACAGCTTGCCCAGCTCGGAGGCATCCATCACGGGGACGCGCGCCACGGCGCGATCCAGATCCGTGTCCACCGTGGTCAGCTCGCGGATCTGTGACTTGAGCACCTCCGCCTCGCGCTCGCCGGGTGGCTGCCGGGCAAAGCCCTCGATGAAGAGCATCCCCTCGTACTCATTATCGATATAGAGGGGGGCTCCGATGATGGTGAAGTTGAGGTGACAGTCGTGGGTGAGGGCCCGGCGCAGGCGCTTGCTGCTCTTGAATTTCTCGTGAAGGACGCGAACCGACTGGCTGCAGCGGCGGCCGCCCTCCTTGGAGAGGAGCGACAGGCGGCAGAAGTCGTTGGGCGGCGGGATGATATCCCCGCGCTGCCACTCCTGGACCACCCCATGCTTGTCCGCGAAGACCAGCTCCGCTTGCCACCACTTGCGGATGACCTCCTTGAGCATGATGATGGTGTGCAGGTTCTGGTACTTCTCGAATTCCATCCCGCTCCTCGTCCCCTTGTCCGGGGCCAGGACATCTCGGGGCCGCTGAGTGTCCGAATTTCAGCCGATGCTCATATACTGAGAGCGGCGTGCTGTCCGCAGGGTTCTCTCCCGTGACTACATCGGCGCATAACCGAGGCGGTTCGAGGCAGGCCCACAGTGGCGGACACGGGCATGATCATGCCGGGCATGACCATGACCACGATCATGACCATGGGCACGGTCATGGGCACGGTCACCCGCCTCGCAGGCCGTCCAACCTGGCGGACGAGCGGCGCAAGGATCGGAACCGGCTGCTGTTCGCGCTGGTGCTGACGGCGACGATCGCGCTGGCCGAGGCGGTGGGCGGCTTCCTGACGAACTCGCTGGCGTTGATGTCCGACGCGGGCCACATGCTCACGGATGTGTCGGCGCTGGCGCTGAGCCTGCTGGCGCTGTGGTTCGCGGGCAAGCCGGCCACCGTGAAGAAGACGTACGGGTACTACCGGATGGAGATCCTCAGCGCGCTGTTCAATGGCGTGCTGCTGTTGGGGATCACGGTGGTGATCGTCATCGAGGCCTGGGAGCGTTTCCGCACGCCGACGCCCGTGAACCTGGGCACCATGGCGGTGGTGGCGCTGGTGGGCCTGGTGGCGAACCTGGGCGCGCTGGGCTTCCTGCACCGGACGCACTCGCTGAACGTGCGTGGAGCGTTCCTGCACGTGCTCGGGGACACCCTGTCCAGCGTGGGCGTGCTCGCGGGCGCGGGGATCATGGCCCTGACGGGCTGGTTCGTCGTGGATCCAATCATCTCCGTGCTCATCTCGGTGGTGATCGTGGTGGGCGCCATCCGGCTCGTGAAGGACGCGGTGGACGTGCTGCTGGAGGCCGTGCCCGCCCACGTGGATCTCGAGGCGGTGCGCGGGCTGCTGCTGAACGTCAACGGCGTGAGCGCCGTGCACGATCTCCACGTGTGGACGATCTCCAGCGGGTTGTACGCACTCTCGGTGCACCTGGTGGTGGTGAACGCGCTGGCGTGCAACAACGATGAGATCCTCTCGGCGGTGAAGCACGAGCTGTTCGATCGGTTCGGGATCGATCACACCACGATCCAGATCGAGAGCGAGGCCTACGCCCACGTGGGTGAGGTGCACTGAGGCCCGCGGCGGGGCTCCCTCCAGGCGGACCTGACCGGTAGGGAGACGACGCTCCGTGCGCAGTTGTCTTGCAGAGGCCAGAGAGTCGGACCATCCTCGTCGGCCGATGAGTGTGCTGGACAAGGTGCTGGCGCTACGGCCAGCGAACGCGGTGGCACGGCTGGGGCAGGGCTCCCGGTTGCCGCTGCTCAGCCCGAGCGAGCTGCTCCGGGCCCTGGAGGGCGCTCCGGTGGCGCTGCCCTGCATCCCCGTGCGGGCCAAGGCGTCCGTACCGGGGTTGTTGGCGGCGGCGCGGGCCGAGGACTCGGTGCTGGGGTTGGCGTGCTCGCACCCGCTGGCGGATCGAGGCGCCACCGAGCGCTTCCTGGCCACCGTGAAGGCCGCCGCCGCGGAGTCGGAGCATGCGCGCCCGCTCTTCCTGCAGGCCGGGCCGGTGCGCGTGGCCAAACCCAAGCCGGAGGGCGTGGCCGTGCAGCAGGAGGCCATCTTCCGGCTGGTGGATGACGGGTTCTCCCTGGTGTCGCTGGATGTATCCCGGCTGGACGCGGCTTCGGCGGTGGAGGTGGTCCGCTCGTTGTCCGCGCCCCTGCGAGAGCGCGAGCTGCCCCTGGAAGTCACCCTGCCGGCCTCCGCCCAGGAGTGGGATACCGTGACGGACAAGGCCCGTCCGTTGCTCGAGGGGTTGAGCAAGGGCGGCGTGCCGGTTCGATTCCTGCGGGTGCCGTCGTCGGCGTTTGGCGAAGAGGACCTCGACGTGGGGATGCTGCACCTGCTGGTGGAGCTGGCCACGGAGTACGGCGTGAGCGTGACGGTGGCGGAGGTGGGGGAGCGATCGCTGCGATCGCTGCCGACCTTTGTCGCCGCCGGGGTACGCAAGGTGGACTGCGCGGGCCCCTTCGAGCGTATCGCTCTGGCCGCATGGCCGGCGGAGGCTCGGGGCGTCGTGGAGCAGAAGGCGGAGGCCACGGGTGTTCCGCCCGGCGAATTGCTGGGGCTCATCGAGGAGCAATTGCCTCCGTTGGAGTCCGCCGCGCGCGACAAGCTGGAGGCGCTGACCTTCACGGAGGCCACCGAGGTGCTGTCCCTGCTGGGCGTGTCCCGGACGGGATGGCGCTCCATGGTGTGGCTGGCCGAGAACCGGGGCGATTGAGCCGATGCGCATCGTCGCAGGCAGTGCGAAGGGCCGCGCGATCCAAGGGCCCAAGACGACGTCCCGGCACATCCGCCCCACGGCGGACCGCGTGCGCGAGACGCTCTTCAACGTGCTCGGCCAGTGGCTGGAGGGACAGACCGTGCTGGACCTCTACGCGGGCACGGGCGCACTGGCGTTGGAAGCGCTTTCACGCGGAGCGGGGCGCGCGGTGCTGGTGGACTCGGACCGCGAGGCGCTCGGGCTGTGCCGGCAGAACACGGAGGCGCTGGGGTTCACGTCCCAGGTAGAGGTCCTCGGTCAGCCGGTGGCGCGAGCGGTGGAGGCGCTGGGCAAACGGGGCGAGCGCTTCGAGCTCATCTTCGCGGATCCACCGTATGCGGCGCGGGTGGTGGAGGAAGTGCTGGAGCAGGTGGGGAGGGCGGGGCTGCTGGCGCCCGGAGGGCTACTTGTCATCGAGCACGATAAACGCGAGCCAGCTCCGGAGTCTCATGAAGGCTTCGCCCGGGACGATCAGCGCCGGTTCGGAGACACGCTGGTGAGCTTCTACCGCATTCCTTGACCGTCCCTTGCGGGCATCCGAGACTCCTCCGCCATGCCGGTGGCCATCTATCCAGGTTCCTTCGATCCACTCACCAACGGGCACGTCAGCCTCATCCAGCGCGGCCTCCAGATGTTCGATCGGCTGATCGTGGCCATCGCTGTGAACCCGAAGAAAGTGCCACTCTTCTCGCTGGAGGAGCGGCGCGCTCTCATCCGGGACGCCTGCCCGGACGAGCGCGTGGAGGTGGACTACTTCGAGGGCCTGCTGGTGGAGTACGCCAAGAGCCGCAAGGTGAACGTGCTGATCCGCGGGCTGCGTGCCGTCTCCGACTTCGAATACGAGTTCCAGCTCGCCAACATGAACCGCAAGCTGGCACCCGGTATCGAGACCGTCTTCATGATGACGGGTGAGGATTATTTCTACATTTCGTCACAGCTCGTTCGGGAAGTGGCCTCGTTCGGCGGGGATGTGACGGGGATGGTGCCGGAGAACGTGCACGCGAAGCTGAAGGAGAAGTTCGCGCGGAAGCCCTGAAATACGCGGTAGTGCTTGTCCGGCCGGGGCAACTCGCGGTAGCAACCGGACATGCAATTGGCTCAGCGCATCAAACTGATCAAGCCGTCCCCCACGCTGGCGCTGAATGCGCGAGCGAAGGCGCTGGCGGCTCAAGGTGTGGACGTGGCGGGCTTCGTGGCCGGCGAGCCGGACTTCGATACCCCCGAGTTCATCAAGCAGGCCGCCATCGACAGCTTGAAGGCGGGCTTCACCAAGTACACGCCGACGGCGGGTATCCCCGAGCTGCGCGAGGCCATCTGCGCCAAGCTCCAGAAGGACAACCAGCTCACCTACGCTCCGGATCAGGTGCTGGTGTCCACGGGTGCCAAGCACTCGCTCTACAACATCTTCCAGGCGCTGCTGAACGAGGGTGACGAGGTCATCATCTTCACGCCGTACTGGGTGAGCTACCCGGACATGGTGATGCTGGCCGGTGGCAAGCCCGTCTTCGTCCAGACGCGCGAGGAGGACGGTTTCGCGCCGGACCCCGAGGCCATCCGCAAGGCGCTCACGCCGCGCACGCGGGCCATCGTGATCAACAGCCCCAGCAACCCCAGCGGCGCGGTGCTGTCGCGGGCGGCGCTGGAGGGCATCGCCTCGGCGATCCGCGGGCACGACTGCCTGATCGTCAGCGACGACATCTACGAGAAGCTGCTCTATGAGGGCCAGTTCGCGAACATCGCCAACGTGGCGCCGGACCTGTTCCCGCGGCTGGTGGTGGTGAACGGCCTGAGCAAGGCGTACTCGATGACGGGCTGGCGCTCGGGGTACGCGGCGGGGCCGAAGCCGCTCATCGCGGGCATGCAGATGATCCAGGACCAGTCGACGTCCAACCCCACCTCCGTGGTGCAGAAGGCGGCGCTGGCGGCACTCAAGGGCCCCACGGACTTCATCTCCACCATGGTGGAGGAGTTTCGGGCTCGGCGGGAGCTGATCGTCTCGGGGCTCAACTCGCTGAACGGGGTCCGCTGTCGCAAGCCGGAGGGCGCGTTCTACGTGTTCCCGGACATGCGCGGCCTGCTGGAGCGCTCGTACAAGGGGGCGCCGGTGGGCACCTCGAGCCGGCTGTCCGAGATCCTCCTGGACGACTTCCGGGTGGCGGTGATGCCGGGCGCGCCATTCGGGGCCGAGGGCTTCCTGCGGCTGAGCTTCGCCACCTCGCGCCAGGTCATCGAGAAGGGCCTGTCGCGGATGAAGGACTTCGTTGCCACGCTGAGCTGAGGCGCCGGTGCTTGCGAACGGGTCTACCTGTCGGACCCGTTCGCCAACAGCCGGGCGCGCTCAGGCGCTTCGCAGCGTGATGACCGCCAGTTCGGCCGGAGCACCCAATCGAGCCGGAGGCCCCGTGGTTCCAGCGCCCCGGTTCACGTAGAGCCACGAGCGCCCCTGCCGGTACAGCCCCGCGGTCCACCGGCTGACGAACCGGGCCAGCGAGAGGCGACGGACGCCCGGGACCGCGAGTTGCCCCCCGTGAGTGTGGCCCGACAACGTCAGCTCGACGTCACGGGCCTGCGCCTCTGGGAACAGGTTCGGGTCGTGCGCGAGCAGCACGGTGGGGACGCCCTCGGGGCGATTCGCCAGGGCCCGGCCCACGTCATGGCGCGAGGTCCAGGTGTCGTCCACGCCGGCCACGTACAGCCGAGCGCTCTCCCGTTGCAGCACCACTCCGCGATTGCGCAGGACCGTGAGGCCGCGTCGCTCCAGGGCCTGGACGAGGTGCTCGCCATCGGTGAAGTAGTCGTGGTTGCCCATGCATGCGAACGCACCATCCTTCGCGCGCAGCTCGCCCAGGGCCCGAGCGACGGCCTCGACGTGCGAGGAGCCATGGGTGATCAGATCACCCGTGACGGTGACCAGGTCGAGATCGAGCGCGTTGAGGCGCTTGACCCAGGCCGCCACCCGATCCTCCGGGGTATTCGGCCCGCAGTGCACGTCCGAGATCTGGCCGATGCGGTACCCATCTAGCTCCGGCGCGAGCCCGGGGACTCGCACCACGCGCTTCCGGATCCTTGGCCGGCCGAGCACGGCGTCCACGCCCAGGGCCACCGAGATGGCTCCGGCCAGTCCCCAGGCCACCCCCATGGGCACGCCTGCCCGGACGGCCAGTGCGCTGGGAATCATGAGCAGGTCGAACACCAGGCAGGCCGCCCACCAGCCCAGCGCCAGGTAGGTCGAGAGCGAAGGGGAGGTGGAGTGCCAGGGGCTCTGCAACTGGCGCAGGTACGGTGACGAAACCAACACCGCTCCCAGCGCAGGTACGGGCGTCCGAGTGAACCAGCAGAGCCAGAGCACCACGGGGAGCTGGACGATGGCGGTCAGCAGGGTCGCCAGCAACTGGAAGCGGCCTCGGAGCCGGGTTCGTCTCGCCATGACGAGAGGTCTCTAATCTGCTCGGGCTTTGCCTGCTCGCATTCCCCGAGCCCGCAGTGAACTCCACGGCGGGCTGGTAGGTCAGCGGAGCACTTCAGTCCGTGTAGGCGAAGGCCTTCGGAGGAGCGGCCGTCGAGGCGCGGAAGAGCAGCACCGCCGCATGCCCGGAGAGGTTGCCCACCGCCGCATAGATGTCCGGCTCTCTCAGGTTGCCAATCCCGAGCCGCGCCGGAGGCTTGCCGTACTTCTTCTCCATCTCCGCGAGGGAGAGGACCTCGATGTCGTAGAGCGTGATGAGGTCCGTGCGCTTCGTGCGCAGTTGCTTCACCCACGCCGCCACCAGCTCCTCGGGGGTGTTGTACCGCTTGTCCTCGAGTTGGAACGGGTAGAGCAGCTCGCTCGTGACCTTCCGGACATCTCCGTTCAGCAAGTTCTCGAAGATGTAACGGGCCGCGGTCTTCACATTGTCGCGCCGGGAGGCCTCGTCATCCGTCAGAGGCGCCGCCGCTGGAGGGGCTGTCGGCGGGGCAGCCGGTGGCTTCGCCGCAGGAGTCGGGGGAGCCGCAGGGGCGGGAGGCGGCGCCTTCGGAGTGGGAGCCGGTGCGCTCGGAGCTGGCTCGCTGGGAGCCGGTGTGCTCGGAGCTGGTGCGCTCGGAGCTGGCGCGCTCGGAGTCGGCTTGGCCTCGGCTGGAGGGGCGGGTGCTTCCTTGGGTGCTTCCTTGGGGGCCTCCGGTGTGGGTGTGGCGGCGGCCTCGGGAGCCTGGGCGAGGGCGGAAGAAGCGACGATGACGAGCAAGGCCAGGAACCAGCGACGCATGGGACCTCCAGGGAGCGCCCGCGTTCTACCAGAGCCTCGCCCGGATGGCCCGGTTCAGCCTGAAGCAGGCGGCGAAGCCGGTTCACTCACCGCGTGCATGTGCGGACAGACGTTGCTATGGGGTCCCCCCCGATGCCCAAGCGTACTGATATCCGGAAAGTGCTCGTGATCGGCTCCGGCCCGATCGTCATCGGTCAAGCGGTGGAGTTCGACTACTCGGGGACGCAGGCCATCAAGGCGCTCCGAGACGAAGGCGTGGAGGTGGTGCTGCTCAACAGCAACCCCGCCACCGTGATGACGGACCCCGAGTTCGCTCACCGCACCTACATCGAGCCCATCACCGTCGAGGCCGCCGAGAAGATCCTCGCCGCCGAGCGCCCCGATTCGCTGCTGCCCACCATGGGTGGCCAGACGGCCCTCAATCTCGCCAAGGCCCTTGCCGAGCAGGGCATCCTCGAGAAGTACGGCGTGCGGCTGATCGGCGCCTCGCTCGAGGCCATCAACAAGGCCGAGGACCGGCAACTCTTCAAGGCCGCCATGCAGAAGATCGGCGTAGCGCTCCCGAAGAGCGGCTACGCCCGGACGCTGGATGAGGCGCTGGCGCTCATCTCGGACATCGGCTTCCCGTCCATCATTCGGCCCTCGTTCACCCTGGGCGGCACTGGCGGCGGCATCGCCTACAACCGGGACGAGTTCGAGAGCATCTGCCGCGCCGGCCTCAAGGCCAGCCCCACCTCCACCATCCTCGTCGAGGAGAGCGTGCTCGGCTGGAAGGAGTACGAGCTGGAGGTGGTTCGGGACTCAGCGGACAACGTCATCATCGTCTGCTCCATCGAGAACCTGGATCCCATGGGTGTGCACACGGGTGACTCGATCACCGTGGCGCCCGCGCAGACGCTCACGGATCGCGAGTACCAGCGCCTGCGCGAGGCCTCGCTGCGCATCATCCGTGAGATCGGCGTGGACACCGGCGGCTCCAACATCCAGTTCGGCGTCAACCCGAAGGACGGACGCATCGTCGTCATCGAGATGAACCCGCGCGTGTCCCGCTCCAGCGCGTTGGCCTCCAAGGCCACCGGGTACCCCATCGCGAAGATCGCCGCGAAGCTGGCGCTCGGCTACACGCTCGACGAGCTGCGCAATGACATCACCCGCGACACGCCCGCTTCCTTCGAGCCCACCATCGACTACGTGGTGGTGAAGATCCCACGCTTCAACTTCGAGAAGTTCCCCCGCGCAGACCGCACGCTCACCACGAGCATGCGCTCGGTGGGCGAGGTGATGGCCATTGGCCGCACCTTCTCCGAGGCCTACTTGAAGGCGCTGCGCTCCATGGAGGCCGGGCGCCTGGCGCTGGAGCCGGTCGAGCTGCCCAAGGAGAAGGAGGAGCGGGAGAAGGTGCTCAGCGAGGCCCTGCGCGTGCCGCGCCCCGAGCGCCCCTGGTACGTGGCCCAGGCCTTCCGCGAGGGCTTCTCGGTAGAGAAGGTGCACGAGCTGTCCGCCATCGATCCGTGGTTCCTGCGGAAGATCGAGGAGCTGGTGCACATGGCCCAGTCGCTGGCGGAGTTCGGCCGGCTGGACCAGCTGCCGGACGATGTGCTGCGCCAGGCCAAGGCGCACGGTTTCTCGGACAAGTACCTGAGCCAGCTGCTGGGCTACCCCGAGGCGGAGGTCCGCGCGCACCGCCATGCCCGCGGCATCCGGCCTGTGTACAAGCGGGTGGACACCTGCGCCGCCGAGTTCGAGGCGTACACTCCGTACCTGTACTCCACCTATGAGGAGGAGGACGAGGCTCCGCCCACGGATCGCAAGAAGGTGCTCATCCTGGGCAGCGGCCCCATCCGGATCGGTCAGGGCATCGAGTTCGACTACTGCTGCGTGCACGCCGCGTTCGCGCTGCGCGAGGCGGGGTACGAGACGGTGATGGTCAACTGCAACCCGGAGACGGTCTCCACCGACTACGACACATCGGACCGCCTCTACTTCGAGCCGCTCACCATCGAGGATGTGCTCGAGGTGGCGGAGCGTGAGAAGCCCATCGGCGCCATCGTGCAGTTCGGCGGGCAGACGCCGCTGAAGCTGAGCGTGCCGCTGGAGAAGGCGGGGCTGGCCGTGCTGGGCACCTCGCCGGATGCCATCGACCGCGCCGAGGATCGCGAGCGCTTCGCCAAGCTGATCGAGAAGCTGGGGCTGACGCAGCCGGAGAACGGCGTGGCCCGCAGCCACGAGGAGGCCTTCCGGATCGCCGAGCGCATCGGCTACCCCGTCATGGTGCGGCCCAGCTACGTGCTCGGCGGCCGGGCCATGGAGACGGTGTACGACGCGGCCAGCCTGGAGCGCTACATGCGCGAGGCAGTGAGCGCGTCGCCCGAGCACCCCGTGCTCATCGATCGCTTCCTGAAGGATGCCATCGAGGTGGATCTGGATCTGGTGGCGGACCGCACGGGCGCGGCGCTGGTGGGCGGTGTTCTGGAGCACATCCAGGAGGCCGGTGTGCACTCGGGAGACGCGGCCGCCACGCTGCCTCCGCACTCGCTGTCACCGGATCTCGTGGAGCGCATGAAGGATCAGGCGATCGCCCTGGCTCGCGAGCTGAAGGTGATCGGGCTGATGAACGTGCAGTTCGCCATCCAGGGGAAGATCATCTACATCCTGGAGGTGAACCCGCGCGCCAGCCGCACGGTGCCGTTCATCTCGAAGGCCACCGGAGTGTCCATGGCCAAGCTGGCGGCGCTCTGCATGGTGGGCAAGACGCTGGAGGAACTCGGTCACACGCAGGAGGTCGAGTTCAAGCACGTCGCCGTGAAGGAGTCCGTGTTCCCATTCGCCCGCTTCGCTGGGGTGGACGTGATCCTCGGGCCGGAGATGAAGTCCACCGGCGAGGTGATGGGCCTGGCGGACGACTACGCTTCTGCCTTCGCCAAGAGCCAGTTGGCCGCCGGCGTGAAGTTGCCGCGCTCGGGCCGGGTGTTCATCTCCGTGAAGGACGACGACAAGCCCGCCGTGGTCGATCTGGCCCGGCGCCTGCGCAACATGGGCTTCGAGCTGATCGCCACCGCTGGCACGCACTCGTACCTGGCCACCAAGGGCATCCAGGCCCAGCAGGTGATGAAGGTGAAGGAGGGCCGCCCCAACATCGTCGACAAGATCGTGGACGGGGAGATCGTGCTGATGATCAACACGACGTTCGGGAAGCAGGAGATCGCCGACAGCTTCTCGATCCGCCGTGAGGCCCTCATGCACGGCATCCCGTACTACACGACGGTGCAGCAGGCCCGCATGGCGGTGGGCGCCCTGGAGGCGCTGCGGCGCACGGAGCTGGGCGTGAAGCCGCTGCAGGACTACCTCAAGCTCAACCACCGCCTCGCGTAGCCGCGGCGCACTTGCACGGATCCGGAGCGCGCCTGCCTCAGGGGGCGCGCTCCTCGCCGAACATCAGCCGGCGCAGGATGGGCACGGGCGGGTAGCCGTAGGAGACGACCTGATCGTGGAAGCGCTGGAGCGTGAAGTCCGCGCCCCACTTCGCACGGGCCTCCTCGCGCAGCTCCATCAGCATCTTCTTGCCCAGCACGTAGACGAGGTAGGTGGGATCCGAGGTGCCACGGCGCGCCTCTCTCTCGGCATTGACGTGCGTCATGTACGCCTCCTCCTCGAAGTAGCGCACGGCCTGCTCATAGGTCATCCCGCGCGTGTGGAGTGAGAGGCCCACCATGTACCGGGCCAGCCGCTGCAGGTAGAGCGCGAGCTGATTGAGCCGCAGCTTGTCCGCGCTGGCTCCGGTGCCACCGAAGCCCTCGTCGAGCATCATCTGCTCGGTGTAGAGGCCCCAGCCCTCCGTGAAGGAGTTCGATCCCAGCAACTGGCGCACCTTCGAATCCACCTTGTGGTTCGTCCAGAGGAACTGCACGTAGTGGCCTGGGTAGGCCTCATGGATGGAGACGAGCGGCAGGGCGTAGCGGTTGTAGAAGCTCATGTGCTGCTCGGTCTGCTCGGCGTTCCACGTGGGCTCCGGCGGAGTCACGTAGTAGTAGGCCTCGGTGGCGCGCGTCTCGAAGGGGCCGGGCATGCTCATGCTGGCGAACGAGAGCGATCGGCTGAAGGCGGGTGTCTCGGCCACCAGGGCGCGCACCTCGCTGGGGATGGTGATGATGTGCTTGTCCACGAGGTACTGGCGTATCTCCTCCAGCGTGGCGCGCGTGGTGGGGACCAGCTCGGCCGGGGTGGGGTGCTCCTTGCCGAGGTCGCGGTACACGTCCATGGGGGCCTTGCCGGGAGCGAGGCGGGCCGCCACCTCTCGGAACTGGGCCTGGGTGCGCTGGATCTCCGCCCGGCCCCACGTGAGCAGTGAGTCGATGCTCTCGGTGACGCCCTCCTCGTACTGGAGCTTCTGGCGGTAGAGGTCCTCGCCGATGGCGAAGTCCCCTTTCGAGCGCGGCAGGTGCTCCTCGCGCAGGAAGCGGATGAAGTCGTCGATGGCCGCCAGGCAGCGGGCCTGCTCCTGGCGGAAGGCTTCCTGGAGGGCGGCATCCTGCACCGGGGCGAAGGCCTTGGGCAGCGTGTCCGCGTAGAGGCCGCGGGTGCCCTGGGCCTGCATGATGGCGATCTCGGTCCACAGCTTCGGCGTGTCCTTCAGCGTGGCCTTGGCCGTGGCGAACACGGCGGGGATCTGCTTCATGCGGCTCACGGCCGAGCGCATGCGCTCGTCGAGCGGGGCGAAGTCCCGATTGATGAGCTGGAAGACAGCGATCGAGGCGGTGCTGAGCCAGCTGTTGGGGTTGCGCTCCCAGGCCCGGATGGTGTCGATCTCCAGGATGCGAGCGCGCAGGTGGTTCTCGAGGATGTCGTAGTCAGCCTGGTCGAGCGGGGGCAGGGCGGTGCGATCCACCTGCTGCGGCAGGGCCTTGAGTTCGGCCTGGAGCTGAGCGACATAGGCGGCGCGCTCCTCGGGGGTGAAGCCCCGAAGCTCCCCGTCATAGGAGTGGATGCCGGCCTGGGTGGCCTGGGTGGAGTTGCGCCGGAAGGTGTCCTGGAAGTGGGCACCCACGAACGAGCGCAGCGCTACCTGGGCGGGGGACAGGCTCCCGGCCTTCTCCGAACGGGCGGAGACGGAGGCGGTGGCCTCGGTCTGAGAGGGTGGGTGCGAAGCGGTGCAGGCGGAAGACAGCAGTAGGAACGCGAAGAGGGAGACCGGTGCACGCAGCGTGTACATGGAGCCTCGGTGTAGAGAGTGCCGAGGGAGCCTCGCCGATACATGCCTGCCCGACAAGGCACTGGCACTCTGGACGATGATGCGCATGTCTCAGTCGTGGAGGATGCCATGAAGAAGTGGATCATCCTGGGAGCTGTCGTCGTCGTGCTCTCCGGCGTGCTCATAGGGCTGGACATCCAGGCCCGCCGCGTCGCTGCGCGGATGAATGGCGTCATCCGGAAGACGCCCTACACCCCGACGAAGCGCGGGGCCTCGCTCCATTCGGGACTGCTCATCACGGATCTCCACGCGGACCCGCTGCTGTGGAACCGGGATCTGAACAAGCGATCGACGCAAGGGCACGTCGATGTGCCTCGCCTCATCGAGGGCAACGTCGCCCTTCAGGTCTTTGGCGTCGTCACCAAGACGCCAAAGAACATGAACACCGAGCGCAACGACGACACCACGGATGACGTCCGGTTGCTCTCGATGGCTCAGCGCTGGCCGCCGCCGACGTGGTTCAGCCTGGAGGCCCGCGCGCTGTACGAGGCGAAGAAGCTCGCAAGGACGGCGGAGGACTCGGACGGGAAGCTCGTGTTCATCCGAACGCGGGCGGAGCTGGACCAGTTCCTGGCCGAGCGGGAGAAGGACAAGGGCCGGGTGGGCGCGTTCCTGGCGCTGGAGGGGATGCATGCGCTGGAGGGGCGTGTCGAGGCGGTGGATGAGCTCTACGCCGCCGGGTTCCGGATGTTGGGGTTCGCCCACTTCTTCGACAACGAGATCAGCGGGTCGGCCCATGGCGTCAAGAAGGGAGGCCTGACGGAGCTCGGGCGTGCCGTCTTGAAGCGGATGGAGGAGAAGGGGATGACGCTCGATCTGGCGCATGCATCCCGGCAGACGATCTCGGAGGTGCTTGCCATCGCCACCCATCCCGTCGTGGTCTCTCACACAGGGGTGAAGGGCACGTGCGACAACAACCGGAACTTGAGCGATGAGCAGCTCCGCGCGGTGGCGCGGAACGGGGGCGTCGTCGGGATCGGGTTCTGGAGCACCGCGACGTGTGGAAAGGACGCGAGGGCCATTGCCCGAGCGGTCCGGCACGCGGTGTCTGTGGCAGGGATCGATCACGTGGGGTTGGGCTCGGACTACGACGGAGCCGTGGAGGCTCCGTTCGATGTGTCGGGTCTGGTCGAGCTGACGGACGCGCTGATCGCGGAGGGACTCGGCGAAGGAGATATCCGGAAGATCGCGGGAGAGAACGCCGTGAGGGTCCTGCGCTCTAATCTTCCGGCTCAGTGAGCCAGGGACATCAGTTCTCCACGGTGTACGTCTTGCGCAGCGGCTGTCCGTCGCGCTCGATCTCGAGTTCGATGCGGGAGGCGCCCTTCAGGTGGCTGTAGGCTTCGAGGGCTCGGGCCGGATCGTCCATCGTGAAGCCGTTGATGCGCTGGAGGATATCCCCGTTCTTCATGCCGAGCCGGGCGTAGAGGGAGTCCGGCTTCATGGCGAAGAGCTTGAAGCCCTGGGCTGTCCCACCGCGGAAGGAGGGGACGATCCGAGCCTGCATGGCGAGCTGGTTCATGTTGGCGAGCGCGTTCTCCACGTCCTGGCGTTGGATCGAGTAGGACTCTGGCCCTGTCTGCCGGATGGTGGAGCCGAACCCCGATGAGGCTCCAGCCAGTGCGGACGGAGACGGGGGAGGGGGAGTCGATCCAGGAGTGGCGGGGACGGAGAGGATGTCCAGGATCTCCACTCGGCCTCCATTCGAGAGCAGTACGCGCGTGCGCTCGATGCTCAGGACTTCGGCTCCTTGCAGCATGCTGCCCGCCCACACGGTGCGGGTGCGGCGCTGGGCATCATCGTAGATGGAAGCCAGCGACAGGCCCGACGAGGTCGACGTCATCGTCCCGAGCAGCTTGAGCGCCAGCTGTGACGGTTGCGCTTCGACGGGGGGCTCGGCGATGGCCTGGGAGGGCTCCTTCAGCGACAGGCCCATCTGCCGGGCCATCAGCTCCGCGGAGAGCGGAGGGGTCGTGCCAGCTGTGGCTGCGGGGGGCTTGGGGCCAGACAGGATGGGAGCCGTGGGCAGCGGGAGGAGGGAGGTGCTCACCACGGTGTTGATCGTCTGCGCCACGAGCGTGCATGCGCACGCGAGCATGGCGAGGGTGAACGCGTGGAATGAACTGCGGACGAGAGCGGACATGAGCGGCCTCCGGGGTGTGGGCGTGGACGAGGACCACCCAGAGCAAGGCCAGTACCAACCGCGATTCCCAGCGGTCCTCCGAGCGGCACAGTTGGAGTCAGGCCGGGTTTCGTCTCCTCCCGCGTGACAAAGTGTCTGAAGCGGCTCTGAGTGCCGTGACGACTCGCCCGCCGTCCAGCTTCGTGGATTGGAGTCCGCGGAATGAGACGGTGAAAGAACGCAATCAGAGACAGCCCCGCACGGTGTCGCTCGGAGAGCACGAATTGCGACGTATGGCCCACACCTTGCTCATGGGATGCGACGGGGGCGATTGACGCGCGAGCCTGTCCACCGCACGCTTACGAGCATGGGACGGCACGCAGATGAGCGTGGAGGCACCTTCCCCCAGGCCCCCACGCAGGAAGAGTGGGAGGCGATGGGGTCCGAGGAGCAGGCCCAGGTGGTGGAGTCACTGCCTGGAGAGGTGACGTGGGACGAGATGGCGATGCCGGAGGGCGACAAGCACTCCGGAGCCAAGGCGAGGGCGAAGGATCTGCTGGCGGGCTACTTCCGCCACCAGCGGCGCAAGGTGTACCTGGGCTCGGAGGTCGCTGTTTACTACCCGGCCGAGCGGAGGTTCGCGCCGGACCTGCTGGCGGTGCTGGATGTGGAACCGCACGAGCGGGGCAAGTGGGTGGTGAGCCATGAGGGCAAGGGGTTGGATTGGGTGCTGGAGGTGCACGTGGGCGGCGACCGGAAGAAGGACGCCGAGTACAACGTGGAGCGCTACGCGCGCGTGGGCATCCCCGAGTACTTCATCTACGACCGCTCCCGGGAGAAGCTGGAGGCCTACCATCTGGCCTCTCTGGGAGCGCGGAAGTACACACGCATGGAGCCGCGGCAGGGCCGGTTTCATTCCGAGGTGCTGGGACTGGAGTTCGAGGTGGTGAATGCGCGGCTGCAGGTCTGGGCCGGCAACGCGCTGCTGCTGGAGTCCGAGGAACTGCTGGCTCGGGCGTTGGAGAAGTTGGAGGAGACGGCCCGGCAACGCGAGACAGAAGTAAGGCGGCGGGAGGAGGCCGAGAGTCGGCTTGCCGTGGAGGAGCGGCGGCGCGAGGAGGAGGAGCGGAGGCGCAGGGAGATTGAGCGCCGCCTGACGGAACTCCAAGCCGAGATGGAGCGCCTTCAGCACCGCGGAGGGTGAAGACGCTCCATCCTGGGAGGCTCAGCCGAACGACGCGTCCTTGCCGCGGGTCGGCAGTGCGGACGAAGAACCCGAGAGCCAGGCATCGGCGGAGCGTGCTGCCTCGCGACCGTCCGAGATGGCCCAGACGATGAGGCTGGCGCCCCGGTTCGCATCCCCCGCGCAGAACACCCCATCCGCCGAGGTCGCGAAGCGCGCATCCACCTGCACGGCACCTCGAGGCGTGAGCCGGACTCCAAGCTCCTCCTGGAGCCCAGACGTGTCCGGCCCCGTGAAGCCCATGGCGAGGATCAGCAGATCCACTTCATGCGTTTCCTCGGAGCCGGGCACCTCCACCAGCCGGGTGCCTCCATTGGGCTGTCGCAGGAGCTCCACCTTCACCGAGTGAAGCTTCTGGAGCCGTCCATCACTCCCGGACAGGCTCTTCGTCATCAGCCCGAACGAGCGCTCGCCGCCTTCCTCCTGGCTGGAGGAGGTGCGGAACACCATCGGCCAGCGCGGCCAGGGATTGTCCGCGGCTCGAATCGTCGGCGGAGCCGGGAGCAGCTCCACCTGCGTCACGCTCTTGGCGCCCTGCCGCAGCGCCGTGCCCAGGCAGTCCGAGCCCGTGTCGCCACCGCCGAGGATGAGCACTCGCTTACCCTCGGCATTCCACCGGGGCTCCAGCGTCGCCAGCCCGGAGACCACCCGGTTCTGGTGCTCCAGATACTCCATCGCTGGCACCACGCCCGCCAGCTCGCGTCCCGGCACCTCCAGCTCGCGAGCCTTGCGCGCCCCGATTGCCAGCACGAGCGCGTCATACTGTTCGCGCAGGGCGCGATAGCCGGGCTCCTTGCCCACGTCCACGCCCGTGCGGAACACCACGCCCTCGGCCTCCATGATGGCCAGGCGCCGATCCAGCACGCCCTTCTCCATCTTGAAGTCCGGGATGCCGTAGCGCAGCAGTCCGCCGAGCCGATCGTCCCGCTCGTACACGGTGACGGAGTGCCCGGCGCGGTTGAGCTGGACCGCCGCCGCCAACCCCGCGGGCCCCGAGCCCACCACCGCCACGCGCTTGCTGGTGCGCCGCGCGGGAGGCTGCGGCTGGACCCAACCCTCCGCGAAGGCCCGCTCGGAGATCTCCTTCTCCATCTGCTCGATGGTGATCGGACTCTGATCGATGGAGAGCACGCAGGCGGCCTCGCAAGGCGCCGGGCACAACCGTCCCGTGAACTCCGGGAAGTTGTTGGTGCTGCTCAGCGCGAGGAACGCCGCCTTCCAGCGGCCCCGGTAGACCGCTTCATTGAAGTCCGGGATGGGGTTCCCCAGCGGACAGCCTTGTTGGCAGAAGGGGACACCACAGTCCATACAGCGCCCGGCCTGCCGCTTCGCTTCGTCGGGAGCCAGGGGGAGGACGAACTCGCGCGCATCGCGGACGCGCTCGACCTTCTCCCGCTTGGGGGCGGGCACCCGGGACCACTCCATGAAACCCGTAGGCTTGCCCATGACTCAGCCCTCCCCCCCGGCAACCTGCCGCAGTTGAGGCGCCTGCGTCGGCGTTCTCCGAGCCGCACGGCGGGCCTGGAGCACGCGCTTGTAATCCGTCGGCATCACCTTCACGAACTGCGGCACCATCAGCTCCCAGTTGTCGAGCACCCGTCGCGCCAGCGTGCTCCCCGTGTGCTGGAAGTGGCGCTCGATCATCCCGTGCACGAGCCAGATCTCAGACTCGTCCACCAGGGACTCCAGCTCCACCATCTCCAGGTTGCAGCGCTTGCGGAACGAGCGCTCGCGGTCGAGCACGAAGGCCATGCCGCCGCTCATTCCCGCCGCGAAGTTGCGCCCCGTGGGCCCGAGCACCACCACCACGCCACCCGTCATGTACTCGCAGCCGTGGTCGCCCACGCCCTCGACGATGGCCTGGGCGCCGCTGTTGCGCACCGCGAAGCGCTCGCCCGCCATGCCGCGCAGGTACACCTCGCCGGCCGTGGCTCCGTAGAGAACGGTGTTGCCCACCAGCACGTTCTCCTCGGGGACGAAGCGGCTGCCCGAGGGCGGGTACACGATGACGCGCCCGCCGGAGAGCCCCTTGCCGAGGTAGTCGTTGGCATCGCCCTCCAGCTCCAGCGTCACCCCGCTGGCCAGGAACGCGCCGAAGCTCTGGCCGGCCGAGCCCTGCAGCCGGATGCGGATCTGTCCATCCGGCAGTCCGCGCGAGCCATGGGCCTTGGCGATCTCTCCGGAGAGCATCGCCCCGACGGCGCGGTGGGTGTTGCTCACGGCGCGCACCAGCATCGTCGGAGGACCGCCCTGGAGCGTGGCGCGAGCGTGCTTCAGCAGCTCGTGATCCAGGTGGTCCGACACATCCTTGCGTTGATGCGTTTGACAGCGCCGAGGCTCGGTCTCGGGCGCGCGAGGTCGCTCCAGCAGCGCGGACAGGCTCACCCGCTGAGCCTTCCAGTGCGTCGAGTCGATCCGCTGCCGCAGCAGATCCACCCGGCCCACCAGCTCCTCCAGGCGCCGCACGCCCAGGGCCGCCATCTGCCGGCGCAGCTCCTCGGCCACCAGGAAGAAGAAGTTCACCACGTACTCGGGTTTGCCCTGGAAGCGCTCGCGCAGCTTGGGATCCTGGGTGGCGATGCCCACCGAGCAGGTGTTGAGGTGGCACTTGCGCAGCATCACGCAGCCCACCGCCACGAGGCTCGCGGTGGCCATACCGAACTCCTCACCGCCCAGCAGCGCGGCGATGAGCACGTCCCGCGCGGTGCGCAGGCCACCGTCCACCTGCACGCGGATGCGGTCGCGCAGGCCGTTGTGCACCAGCACCTGCTGCGTCTCCGCCAGGCCCAGCTCCCACGGCAGGCCCGCGTGCTTGATGCTGGACAGCGGCGAGGCGCCCGTGCCGCCCTCGTAGCCCGAGATCACCACGCATCCCGCGCCGGCCTTCGCCACGCCCGCGGCGATGGTGCCCACGCCCACCTCGCTCACCAGCTTCACGCTCACCCGCGCCGTCGGGTTCACCGACTGCAGGTCATAGATGAGCTGCGCGAGGTCCTCGATGGAGTAGATGTCGTGGTGCGGAGGCGGCGAGATCAGCGTCACGCCCGGGTTGGACCAGCGCACCCGAGCGATCCGCTCATCCACCTTGTGGCCCGGAAGCTGACCGCCCTCGCCGGGCTTGGCGCCTTGAGCGATCTTGATCTGCAGCTCGACGGCGTTGACCAGGTACTCCGTGGTGACGCCGAAGCGCGCGCTGGCCACCTGCTTGATGGCGCTGCGTCGCGAGTCTCCATTGTCGTCCAGCACGTAGCGGTGGGCCTCCTCGCCGCCCTCGCCGCTGTTGGAGCGCCCGCCGATGCGGTTCATCGCGATGGCCAGCGTCTCGTGTGCCTCCGCGCTGATGGAGCCGAAGGACATGGCTCCCGTGACGAAGCGCCGGACGATCTCGGCGGCTGGCTCCACCTCCTCCAGCGGCACCGGGGTACGGCCCTCCTTCACCACCTCCAGCAAGCCGCGGAGGTTACACAACTCGCGCGTCTCGTCATCGGCGAGAAGTGAGTACTCGGCGAACGTGGCCGCATCGTTGTTGCGCACCGCGGCCTGGAGCTTCGCCAGGGTGGCGGGGTTCCACTTGTGCGTCTCGCCGCGGCGCCGCCATTGGTATTGGCCTCCCGAGGGGAGCAGACCTTCTTCGGCGCTCGCCACCGCGCCGAAGCCACGTTCATGCCTCTCTCCGACTTCGCGGCCCAGCTCGTGCAGACCCACGCCTTCGATTCGCGAGGCCGTGCCGGTGAAGTGCTTCTCGATCAGGCTGCGCTGGAGTCCCACGGCCTCGAAGAGCTGCGCGCCGCGGTAGGACTGCAGCGTGGAGATGCCCATCTTGGACATCACCTTGAGCAGGCCCTCCTCGACGGCATGGATGAAGTTGTCCTGGACCTTCTCGTGGTCCACCTGGATCTCACCCGAGTCGGCCATCGCGCGCAGCGTGTCCAGCGCCAGGTAGGGGTTCACCGCGGAGGCGCCGTAGCCGAAGAGGCACGCGAAATGGTGCACCTCGCGAGCCTCGCCCGTCTCCACGACAAGGCCGGCGTACATGCGGATGCCATCGCGCACCAGTCGCTGATGGACCGCGGAAACGGCGAGCAGGGTGGGAATGGGCGCATGGGCCGAGTCCACGCCGCGATCGCTCAGCACAAGGATGCTGGCACCCGAGTCCACCGCCGCCACGGCATCGTCGCACAGCCGATCCACCGCCTTCTCCAGGGCCTCCTCTCCCCACTCCAGGGGGTAGGCCAGGGAGAGCACGCGCGTCTCGAAGACGCCCTCGTCGCGGATGGCGGCCAGCTTGGCCAACTGCCCGTTGGTGAGGATGGGGCCTGGCAGCGACAGGCGGTGGCACTGATCCGGTGTCTCCTCGAAGGTGTTGCCCTCGGGGCCGAGCGCCGTGCCCAGCGTCATCACCAGCGCCTCGCGGATCGGATCGATCGGCGGGTTGGTCACCTGCGCGAAGAGCTGGTGGAAGTAGGAGAAGAGGCTCGGGGCCTGATCGCTGAGCACCGCGAGCGGCGTGTCCGTGCCCATGGAGCCCACGGGCTCCTTGCCCGTCTCGCCCATGGGTTGCAGGAGGAGCCGTGCGTCCTCGTCCGTATAGCCGAATGCACGTTGGAGCCTCCAGAGCTCCTCGCCTCCCAGACGTGCCGGAGCCGGCACGGTGGGCAGATCGTCGAAGGTGAAGACGTTGCTCTCCAGCCAGCGGCGGTACGGCCAGCGGCCCGTGATGTCCTCTTTGACTTCCTCGTCCTCGAGGATGCGGCCCACGGCGGTGTCCACCAGCAGCATGCGTCCGGGGGTGAGCCGCCCCTTGCGCCGCACCTGGGACGCATTCACGTCGATGACGCCCATCTCCGAGGCCAGGATGAGCCGATCATCCTCGGTGATGAGGTAGCGCGCCGGGCGCAGGCCGTTGCGGTCCAGCGTGGCGCCGATGAGCTGCCCGTCCGTGAAGGCGATCGCGGCGGGGCCGTCCCACGGCTCCATGAGGGACGAGGTGTACTCGTAGAAGGCACGCCGCTCGTCGTTCATGGTGGCGTGGCCCTCCCACGCCTCCGGGATCATCATCATCATGGCGTGCGGCAGCGTGCGCCCGCCCAGGTGGAGCAGCTCCACCATGTTGTCGAACTGGGCCGAGTCGCTCTTGCCGGGGACGATGAGCGGGTAGAGCGGCTCCAGACTGCCGCCGAACCGGGCCGACTGCAGCAGGCCACGGCGCGCCGTCATCCAGTTCCGGTTACCGCTCAGCGTGTTGATCTCGCCGTTGTGGGCGATGTAGCGGAACGGCTGCGCCAACTCCCACGTGGGGAAGGTGTTGGTGGAGAAGCGCGAGTGTACCAGCGCCAGAGCGCTCACGAACTCCGGGTGACGGAGATCCTCGTAGAAGTGCGGCAGCTGCCGGGGCAGGAGCAGCCCCTTGTAGATGATCGTCTCGGCCGAGAAGCTGGCCACGTGGAAGCGGCCCCAGATGTCGATGCCGCGCTCACGCACGCGGCTCTCGGCGAGCTTGCGGATGCGGTACAGCTTGCGCTCGAAGGCGCTGGGCACCACGCGGCGGCGAGCCACGAAGAGCTGGCGGATGACGGGAGCCACCTCGCGCGCCAGGGGACCGAGGTGCTCGGGCGCCACGGGCACGTCTCGCCAGCCAAGGAAGCGCTGGCCCTCCTCGGCCACCACTTCCTCCATGATCGCCTCGCACCGTGCGCGCGCGAAGGGATCCGAGGGCAGGAAGATCTGCGCCACGCCGTACTGCTTGCGCGGGGGCAGCTCGATGCGCAGCCGGCTGGCCTCGCGCTCGAAGAACCGGTGAGGGATCTGCAGGAGGATGCCTGCTCCATCGCCGGTCTCGGGATCCCGCCCCGCCGCTGCGCGATGGCTCAGCCGGTTGAGTAGCTCCAGCGCGTCATCGACGATGCCGCGGGACTTCTCACCCTTGATATGAACCACGAAGCCGACGCCGCAGGCATCGTGCTCCGTCTCGGGTTCATACAGCCCATACCGCCCCGGGACGTGCGACATCAGCTGACTCCCTCCTGCTCTGTGGTGAGGCTCAAGTTTGTTCACTGCGCGACGCCCCATGCTAATGCGTCGCGTCAACCTGGGAAAGCAACGAGTGGGAAAAGGCCACTCGGTCTGGCTGCTATGGAAACAGGGGAACGAGGTATGAAAGCAAGCGCTTTCAATGCTGAACTCGTTTCGCACTGCGTCAGGGAAGGGGGAGGGGGCGGAAGAAGGGGCGCAGGCACGTGTTATCCCTGGAGGAACCCATGTCTCCCTCGGAACGTCTCTACTTCGCCGATCCCTTCCTGCACCACTTCACGGGTCGGGTGGTGGCCCACGCCTCGTGGAACGGGGCTCCGTCCGTCGTGCTGGATCGCACGGCCTTCTATCCCGAGGCGGGAGGCCAGATGGCCGATCGCGGGGTGCTGGGCGGCCTCGCGGTGAAGGATGTGCAGGTGGATGACGCGGGCGTCGTTCACCATGTGCTGGAAATTCCCGAGGGGAAGACGCTCCCCGAGCTGGGAGCCGAGCTGGCGGGCGAGATCGACAAGGCTCGCCGCCGCGTGCACATGGCGCTGCACACCGGCCAGCACATGCTCTCGCGTGCGCTCGTGGATGTGGCGAACGCGAACACCGTGTCGTCGCGCCTGGGCGAGACGCTGTGCACCATTGATTTTGATGTGGACGTGCTCGAGGAATCCAAGGTCGCCGAGGCGGAGGAGCTATGCAACGCCGTCATCGATGACGACGTGAGGATCCGGTCCTTCTTCCCCACGCCCGAGGAGCTGGCGGAGCTGCCGCTGCGGCGCAAGCCGAAGGTGACCGAGAACATCCGCGTGGTGCAGATCGGGGACTTCGATGTGTCTCCGTGTGGTGGGACGCACTGCACGGGCTCGGCGCAGGTGGGGATGATCCGGGTGCTGGCGGTGGAGCGCTACAAGGGCAAGGGGCGCGTTGTGTTCTCCGCGGGGCGCCGGGCTCGGAGCGAGCTGTGGCAGGAGGCCGGGACGCTCCGAGGCCTGAGCCGTGCCTTCACGTGCGGCCCGGGCGAAGTGCCAGTGGTCATCGACAAGATCCGCCGGGAGCTGACGGATGCGCGCGAGGCGCTGGGAGCGGTTCGGGCGAAGCTGGCCGATCAGGCCGCGGTGGAGCTGGCCGCTGCGCTGGAGAAGTCTCCGGAGCACCGGGTGGTGGCGGTGCTCGATGGCGCCGGCCCCGAGTCGCTGCGTGCGATCGCGGCCAGGCTCACGTCCAAGCCCGAGGCGGTGGTGTTGCTCGCGGGCCGTACTCCCGAGGGGCTCGCGGTGCTGATTGCCCGGGGGAGTGGCTCGAGCTTCGGGTGCGGTGCCTTCCTCAAGCGTCTGGCGGAGGCCGCTGGAGGGCGAGGCGGCGGTCGACCTGAGCACGCAGAGGGCCGCTTGCCTGCGGCCACGGACTTCCCGGCGCTCGTCACGTCGCTGCTCGGGTAGGTGAGGGTGGATCTCTTTGCTCCCGTGGTGCCTGCACGCCCGCGTTGGGGGCTTGCGTTGTTGTTGCTCGTGCTCCCGGTGCTGGGCCTGGGGTCTCGCTCCAGGGCGGTCCCGGTGCCGGCCTTCCTCGCGGCCTATGCGGGGGACACGCTGTGGACGATGATGATGTACGTGGGGCTGCTCTTCCTGTGGCCGCGCATGCCGATTGCCCGGGTGGCGGGGCTGGCGTGGGGGATCTCGTTCCTCGTGGAGTTCAGCCAGCTGTACCACGTGCCGTGGCTTGACTCGGTGCGTGCGCACTGGCTGGGAGCGCTGGTGCTGGGGCGGGGGTTCCTCGCCTCGGACCTGGTCTGCTACACCGTGGGAGTGCTCCTGGCCGCGGGGGTGGATGGACTGCTTGCTCGGCGGAGCGTCGTGGAATGAGCTTTCCGGGATGCGGGTTTCCTTGCATTCCTGGGGTCTACAACGGCATGTGAGGCGGCGTGACTACGCCAGAGACGGGCATGAATCCTTCCATGGTGGCCGAGCAGACGAACTCCGACGCGGAGGGCCTCTTCACCGCCTTCCGCAAGGAGGAGCGCATCAACTATCGGCGCTGGGTGTACATCGCCATGGTGCCCCTCATCCCGCTGATCGCCGTGGTGGCGGCTTGGGTGTCCATGCTGGGGCAGGAGGATGCGATGCGCATCATCACCGCCCATGGCATCAAGGTGGTCAATCCGGGCATGGCGCAGCAGGACGTCATCGGTTTGATCGGGCGGCCCATCGGCAAGGAGATGCGGGCGGCGGACGGCGCCGAGTGCTTCCTGCACGGGATGTTCTCGATGACCGAGCCGCAGACCACCGTCTACCTGCTCTGCTACACGAACGGCGTGCTCCACGACATGTCCACGCGCCGCTACTCGCTGTGGGCTGCCGATCCCAATGGGGAATTCACTCCCGCCGGTGTGAACCCGGGGGGAGGCGGCGCGAAGTCCCCTCCCGCCGCGAAGCCTTGAGCTTCTGCGGATATTCGGGTGCAAGCGGGGCGCTGGCAGTGAAAGACCTGCGGCATGTGTTCGCGAGGGTGGGAGGCGGGTGGTAGGTTGAGGGATATGTCGAGCCGTGACCTGTGGCGGACGCTCTATGAGCGTTTCGATCCCGAATTGCCTGCGCCGCTGCCCTGGCGTGCGCCTCGGCCGCACAGTCCGGCTCAGAAGATCCTGGATACGTTGGACCGGCCCTTCGGTACGCCTCGCATCCTTCTGGCGGGGACGGTGGGCACGGGCAAGACGACCGAGTTGCTTCACATCGCGGAGGAGCGGGAGGAGCGGGAGCTCGTTGTCTTCCTGGATCTGGCTCGGCACTTCGCCGAGGTCGTCAAGGATCCCCACGCGTTGGATCGGATCCACTCGTGGGAGGTGTGCTTCCTGGCCGGGCTGGGGCTGGTTTCGCGCTTCAAGCAGCGGCTCCAGTTCGAGCTGGACCCGGAGATGGTGAAGCAACTGGGCAGGGCCTGGCAGGGCCTGGCTGTGGCCACGGGGGCTCCGGAGCCCCAGTTGGATCTGGGCTCTTTCGCCAAGGACGCGCTGGACCTGGGCGCCACCCTGGCTGCGGCCAGTCCGGAAGTCGTGGGGCTGGGCTTGGGGCTCAAGGCCGTCAAATCGGTGGTTGGCGCCGTGAAGGCCTGGAACCTGCCCCTGGGGAGGAGCGAGAAGCCTCTGCCGGATCAGGACCGCCGCGTGCAGGATCTGCTGGGGGCCGTCAACCTGTTGGTCGGCGAGGTTCAGTCGAAGCACAGGAAGGTGGTCTTCGTCATCGATGGGCTGGATCGAATCCGGGATGTGGAGCGAGCCAAGGCCCTCTTCGTCGAGTCCCAGTTGCTCTCACAGCTCGACTGTCCCGTGGTGGTGTGTGGCCCATTCGCGCTCCGGCACCACCTGGCTACGGCGGGAGTACGTGGCTTCAAACCCATGGCACTGGTGAACGAGCCCGTCCTCGACCACGATCATCCTGAGAGGCCAGGCAAGGGGGTCGAGTTCTTCTGCGAGATGTATGCGCAGCGGGTGAAGGATCTCGGAGCTCAGGTTCAGGGGCTCGTCAGCCGGGAGCTCCTGGTGGAGCTGGCCTATCGCTCCGGTGGGCGTGCGCGAGACTTCGTGCGTTTCATCCGCTCCCTGGCGGAGGTGGGGTGGGACCGGGATGCTCCGGCCGCGACGCTCGAGGCCGTGAAGCAGGTGCTGGATGAGTGGCGCCTGCGGCAGGAGACTGGACTGAACACGGGCCACATCCAACTGCTGGAGGAAGTCGCGAAGGATCCGATGCATCGCCTGCCAGCCAACGCGCTGGCGCATGAGCTGCTCAACTACCAACACCTGTTGCCCTATCCCAACGATTCGGAATGGTACTACCCCCATCCGTTGCTGACGATGCACCTGGTCCGGACATCCCCGTCTGGCTCCGGCGCCTGAGCGTCCTTCTGGGGCTGTCTCGGATGGGGGTGCTGGTCTGGGTCGACCACGCCTGCCCCGAGCGGTTGGGGGAACTGGTGCGTGTGTTGTTGCCCGATTATCCAGAGTTGGAGGTCCACAGCGATGCACGTCGGCTGATGGAGGCGGAACCGGGATCGACCCTCGTCCTGATACCCCGCGCTGAGGATGCGGATTGGCTGAACATCAACCGTCCCCTCTTCGCCGCGCGTGCGCTGCGGGTCGTGTTGTTCTCCTCGCGAGAGACGTCGGTGGTCCTGGCCCAGCGGTCCGTGGATTTCTTCGATTGGATCTCCCACAGGCTGGAGTGTCGCCCTGGACCTGCGCCCTTCGCGGTGACGGGGCTTCGGCGGGCACTGGCTGTGCGAGCGCCGGGCGTGGTGTGGAAGGGAGGAGATCTGGAGGCGGCCTTTCGTGTGGCGCGTCCGCGCCGGAAACTGCGGAGGGTGAGCGCTGCACGGCCGTACGAAGAGATGGTCTCGGAGGTTCGTGCGGCCCGTGGAGACTGGTTGGCCTGGACGGACGTGGATGGGGACTTCCGGTTGCGGCGGGTGCGTTGGGCCCTGGCTGAGGCCCGGCGCAGGGGGAGGAGCATTCTCGTGGAGCCTGCCGTGCCCTCTCCGGGATGGTGGGCGGTTCATGGGCAGGTGGCTGACTTTCAAACGGCGCGGGAACGGTTGGAGCGGGCGGGGGCGCGCCGTCCTGGGCGATTGGCGGCATTGGTGGACCTTGAGCCGGAAGCCATCGATCTTCTCAGCACGTTGCTCGAGCAGGGGACACCCGAGCGGACAGTAGAGAAGGAAATGGCACGGGGGACGGATGGTGGAGCGGCGGTAGGACGGCTGGCTGTGGCGCGTCAGTTGATCCCGGAGAAGGAACTGGTGCGCGGGCAGGCACTTGCTCCTGCGATGCGCGCGTTCAGCGAGGATGGCAAGCAGGCCCGCCGCCTTCGGGCTCTGGAAGTGGAAGCTGTGACCCAGAAGGTGATGCGTGGAGAATCACTGGACCCGGAAGAGGCATCCTGGTGGGCGGCCTCGACAACGAAGACCCTCCCATTCTCGGCCAGCCCTGAAGGGTTGGGGCGGCGCGCCGATGTGGTTGAAGTCTGGCTCAGACACGAACCTGTCAATGATGAGATGTGGGGGCAGAGTTCATCCCAGGCACTGGACATAGGGGACTTGGCAGTAGCCGAGTTGTGGGCTCGGCGTGCGGCTGAACTGGCTCCGCGCTGGTTAGGGATCCTCGCTCGCGTACTTCTTGAAGAGGGACGGTGGGGAGAGGCTGAGTCGATCTTCCGAAGGTTGCTTGCCTCTGCATCCGGCGAAGAGCACGGAAGGGTTCTTCACGAACTCGCCGGAGTGTTGGAGCGGCAGGGGAGATACATGGAGGCGGAGGTGTTGCTGAGGCAAGCACTTGCCAGCAAAGAAAATGCACTGGGCACTGCACACCCTAGCTATGCCGCTTCGCTGCACGAACTCGCTACCGTGTTGGAGCGGCAGGGGGGATACATGGAGGCGGAGGTATTGCTGAGACAAGCACTTACCAACAAAGAAAATGCACTGGGCACCGTACACCCTAGCTATGCCGCTTCGCTGCACGAACTCGCCGGAGTGTTGGAGCGGCAGGGGAGATACATGGAGGCGGAGGTGTTGCTGAGGCAAGCACTTGCCAGCAAGGAAAATGCACTGGGCATTGCACACCCTAGCTATGCCGCTTCGCTGCACGAACTCGCCGGAGTGTTGGAGCGGCAGGGGAGATACATGGAGGCGGAGGTATTGCTGCGGCAAGTACTCGCCAGTAAGGAGAAGACACTCGGCACGGTACACCCTAGCTACACTGCTTCGCTGCACGAACTCGCTGGAGTGCTGGACAGGCGGGGACTGTACACAGAGGCGGAGGTATTGCTGCGGCAGGTTCTAGAAATTGAAGAGAGGGCGCTGGGCACTGCACACCCTGGCTACGCCGCTTCGCTGCACGCCTTGGCTGTAGTGCTAGGACGCCAGGGAAGGTACGTGGAGGCGGAGGTATTGCTGCGCCAAGTGCTTGCCACCGATAGGACGGCGCTCGGGACTGCTCACCCTAGCTACGCCGTTTCGCTGCGCGAACTGGCACGAGTGCTAGAGCGACAGGGGCGGTACCCAGAAGCAGAAGTTTTACTGCATCAGGTGCTTTCTCTTGAGGAGAACGCGCTTGGCGCAACACATCCTGATCTTTGCGCCACACTCACGTTGCTGGGATTTACCCTGGCCAGACAAGATCGCCCCAAGGAAGCGGAGCCGTTCCTACGTCGGGCCGTCGAGATTGCTGCTGCAAGCTGGGGAACGCACCACGCTGAGACGGCTCAGGCGCTTCATCGCTTGGCGCAGGTTCAGGCTGCCTTGAAAGAGAAGGAGGCTGTCACGACGGCTCGGCAGGCAGTGGAGGCACTGCTCCACTCTGTGGGCCCAGATCACCCCATCACCCGGCAGGCACTCCCTGAGTTGAACCGCATTCTGGAAGAGAGCTCGGGGAATCAATCGTCATAGTCTTTCCCCATGCGGACCAAGGCCACGCCCCCCGTTGCCCACCTGAGCGGAAAGGCGACGCTGCCTCTCATCGAGGCCTATTTCGAGTTCAACCACCTCAAGCAGCTCTACCGCCAGGGCTGGCTGCGCGTGGGCGTTCCTCCGGAGCGCTGCGAGAGCGTCGCGGAGCATTCCCTGGGCGTGGCCCTGTTGTGCCTCTTCATCGCCGATAGCTGGTTCCCCGAGGCAGATGCCTCCAAGCTCGTCCGCATCGCGCTCCTGCATGATCTCGGCGAGGCCCGTGTCGGTGACATCACTCCCCACGATGGCGTGAACCCCACCCAGAAGCACGCGCTGGAACGTCAGGCCGTGGAGCAGATCCTCGGACGGCTGCCGCGCGGCTCCGAGTACCTCGCGCTCTGGGAAGAGTACGAGCGCGGCGCCTCCTTCGAGGCTCGACTGGTACGACAGGTGGACCGGTTGGAGATGTCGCTCCAGGCCTGCGTCTACGAGTACCAGGGCATGGGCGACCTCTCCCAGTTCTTCGCCTCGGCGCAGAAGGTCATGGAGACGCCCCAGCTCCAGTCCGTGCTCACGGAACTCCAGGCCCTGCGGCCTCCGCGAACCTCGGGCTCATGAGAACGCAGGCGGGCTCTACCCGAACCACTGGCTGGAACTCGGCGCGAAAACCCGGATCCGCTCCAGCAGGGCCGGAGGCACTCGCTCACGGATGATGTCGTGCACGCGCTCCGGCCCGTAGGCCTGGCTGAAGTGCATCAGTACCAGCGCCTCGTTCTGGAACAGGTCCGCCCGAGCGATGATCTCGTCCAGGTGCGTGTGCAGGCGCTCCTGCGTCTCCTCCACCGTCCATTTGTCATCCAGGTACGTGCACTCGAGGATCAACACCCGGCTCTCCAGGATCTCCGGCGCTGTCTCCAGCACCCGCGACAACGTATCCGTGGCGTAGGCCAGCTCCAGCCGCTCCTGCTCCTCGAAGACTCCAGGCACGCCCTCTCGACGCAGGCGGGCGATCTCCTCTCCCGGAAGGCCCTGGTGCTCGGGCTTCAGCTTCGTGATGCGGCGGAAGAACTGGTAGCCCAGCGACGGGCCCGCATGGTGCGTGCGAAAGGCCCGCACCCAGATGTCGCGGTACATCTTCCGCGTCTCGCCTGGGCGCATCGGGATGGTCTCGAAGGTCACGACCGAACGATGCAGCCGGCTGAGTGACGCCAGTGCCTCCTGGACCGCGGACTCGATCTCCGCCGGGAGGAACACCTGGGCGGGCGAATGCCTGCCCATCAGCCCCCGGAGCGCCAGCAGCGAGCCCAAAGAGCTGGAATGATCCGAGTGCCCGTGGCTCAGGAAGATGTGGTCCGTCGTCGCGAAGCTCCGCAGGGGGACTCCCGCGTCCAGCACCACGCTCAACTCCGGAACCTGGAGCGACGTGTACACCCCGGCCACTGAGATCCCTCGGACGGTGTACGGCCCTGCCTGCACTTCGGTCAGCATGCGCCGCAAGGCTAACGGCTAGAGCGCTCGAATGGGACCGGAATGAGTCCCCGAGGGGGCAGCGGGCCAGCTTCCGTTCGTTGGCTTGTGGTCGGGACCCGGGATGCCAACGTTCTCCCAGAGAGGACGATCATGCGAACGCTTCCGATTCCCGCCGCAGTGCTCTGCCTTCTGACGCCCCTGCTCGCGCTCGCCCAGCCCGGGTTGGGACCCACCGACAACGATATCGTCGCCAGGAGCCCACTCACCTGGTACTGGCTCGTAGCTGTTGCCGTCGCGGTGGTGGCCTTCATCGTGAGTTCGGCTGTCATCTCCCGGCGAAACTGGCCGCCCACCCGCCGGCGCATCTCTTGAGTCCCACCGTTCGGAGCTGCCTCGGCTGCTCCGCGGCCAGGCGGTGATAGGGCAGGGGAGCTCGTGACCCCATGAGGCGTTGGTTCCAGAATGCGCCTCGTGAAGCTCGCTTGCCCAGCCACCTTGCTGCTCCTGCTCCTGGCCGTCTCGCCAAGGGCATCAGCGTTCTCGGTGGAGTCCCACCGGGCCCTCACCGAGGCCGCACTGGACGCCGCCCGAGGATCGAAGGGGAGCCCATGGCTCGAGGCGCACCGGGCCGAGGTGATGCACGGCGCCACGGCCGAGGATCTCAACCTCCACGTGAAGTGGACGGGCTGGCACCACTTCTACTTTCCAGAGGGCTCGCTCGATACGCCGCTCCGGCGGGCCTCGGATTCGAGGGTCCGCGAGCTCTGGCAGGAGGCACTGGAGGCTGCCCGCCACGGGGACCTGGATCGGGCCTTCGATCGCGCCGGGCACCTTGCCCACCACATCCAGGACATGGCATCGCCGCCCCACGTGGTGCCGGTGAACCACGGCCTCACTGATCGCTTCGAGCGGTACGGCATCCACGCGGCACTGACTCGGATCGCTCTCCGCGAAGTGCCTCCGCTCCCGGGGGACGAGGCGCAGCAGCAGCTCGCGCGAGAGACCCTGGCCACCGTGAGGAACGAAACCCTGGCCACCGCCCAGGGTCCCATTCCCTGGAGCGCCTTCTGGACCGAGCCCTCCACCCGGGGCCCCGGCTCCTTCGGACATTACGGCGCCGAGGTCGGCAATGCCTTCGGCGCGAGCACCGTGCACTGGAAGGGGAAAGCGCTTTCGGTCGAACCCGCAACCTATGCGGCCTTCGTGGACGCGCGGGTCTCCAGCGCTGTGGCCTATACCCGGGCCTTCCTTGAATGGGCGAGTGAGCAGTTCGAGGCGGCGGCCTCCGACAACCCCGTGGCGCTGCGAGGCTTCCACCCCGCGCCCGAGCTCTCTGCTCAATTCCTGGGTGGGCTCACGCGGGACTCGCGGGGGACCACCCCGATCGTCGGTCTGCGCGCGGTGCTCCCGCTCCCGCGCTCATTCGGGCTGTCAGTTGATTGGACTCGGAGTGCAGGCGGCGGACACGGTCTGGCTCGGCCAGCCGGCGGGAGCCTCGTCGTGCTCTCTCCTCCGCTGTGGACTGCGCGGCCGGGCTATGCGCTGGGCCTCGATCTGCGGGCCTCAGCGGGGATCGGGCTGCTCCCCTGGGAGGGACAACGGCGAGTGGGCGTGCCGCTCGGATTGCGCGTGCATGCGGCCTGGGCGAGCCCGTTCTCCCTCAACGCCGAGGTGCGCTACCAGGGCCTGAAGCCACCTGATGCGGCGTGGGCCCATGGGATCGCTTTCACTCTGGGCATGGGGTTGGCCTGGGGAGATCGATAGCCCTCGGCCTTCGCTCTTACTTGGTTCCGCAAGGATCCATTTTCAGGTATTTCCCTTGGCGCGAATGACCCACTCCCATTCCCCCTCTGATCAGGGGCGCTATCGTGCCCTCCTTCTCCTTGGGACGCTCGTTGTAGGCTCTTTGCTCATCTACATCGGCTGTGGGGACGATGATCCGGTTCCCAGTGCTTCACCGGTCCACGTCCAGCTGATCGGCCTCAACGACTTCCACGGCAACCTGGAGCCTCCCTCGGGAAGCAACGGGCGCGTCAAGGTGATCTCCCCCCTCGCGGATGGCGGGACCACCCTCGAGGATGGCGGCGTTTCGACCACCGAGGTGAATGCGGGCGGCGCGGCCTTCCTCGCGTACCACATCAACCAGCTGCGCCAGGAAGACCCCGAGCACACGGTGGTCGTGTCGGCGGGAGATCTGATCGGTGCCTCGCCCCTGATCTCGGGCATCTTCCACGACGAGCCCACCATCGACGTGATGAACATGATCGGGCTGGACATCAACACGGTGGGCAACCACGAGTTCGATGACGGCCGCGAAGAGCTGCTGCGCATGCAGAATGGCGGCTGCCACCCCGTGGAGGGCTGTCAGGCCGGCACCACGTTCACCGGCGCGAAGTTCAAGTTCCTCTCGGCCAACGTCTTCACCGATGTCGCCACCCGGAAGACGCTGTTGCCGGCCTACACGATCCGCGAGTTCGACGGCGTGAAGGTGGGCTTCGTGGGGATGACGCTGGAGGGCACGTCGAAGATCGTCAACCCGGCTGGCATCGTGGGCCTCACCTTCCAGGACGAGGCGGACACGGTCAACGCGCTCGTTCCCGAGCTGAAGCAGCAGGGTGTGGAGGCCATCGTGGTGTTGATCCACGAGGGTGGCGCCCAGCTGGCCCCGCCGGGCCTCGCCGACAACTGCGATGGCGTCTCGGGCGCCATCCTGGACATCGTCAACCGGTTCGATCCTGCGGTGGATGTGGTCGTCTCCGGCCACACTCACGCGGCCTACAACTGCGTCATCAACAACAAGCGCGTGACGAGCGCCGCCAGCTTCGGCCGTGTCATCACTGATATCGACCTGAAGCTGGACCCCGTCTCGCACGACGTGATCGAGGTGACCGCGCGCAACATCGTCGTCACCCGCGACAACGCGGACATGCCCGTAGATGCGGTCGTGAAGGACTTCGTCGCCAAGGCTGCGCCGCTGGCCAACCGCGTCATCGGCAACACCCCCGTGGCGCTGAAGGCGCCGGTGCGTCCGCTCCCAGCGAGCGCGTCGGGCGAGTACTCGCTGGGCAGCGTCATCGCGGATGCGATGCTCGCGGCCACGAGCAACGATCAGACAGGCAAGGCCGTCATCGCCTTCCAGAACGCGGGCGGCGTGCGCGCGGACATCAACGAAGGGGAGATCTCCTACGGCGAGGCTTTTGCCGTGCAGCCCTTCGCCAACAACCTGACGACGCTCACGCTCACCGGCGCGCAGATCGAGAAGGTGCTGGAGGAGCAGTTCCCGCCGAACCAGACGAGTGGCTTCCCGCTCATCATGCAGGCGTCGCAGGGCTTCTCCTACACCTGGAAGGCGTCGGGCCCGGCCGGTGACAAGATCGACCCGGCTTCCATCAAGCTCAACGGCGTGGTCATCGATCCGGTGGCGACCTACCGCGTCACGGTGAACAACTTCATGGCCTCCGGTGGAGACGGCTACGCGACGTTCACCCAGGGCACGGATGTTCTCACCGGCCCTATCGATCTCGACGCGGTGGATGCCTACCTGCGCACCAACAACCCGCTGACTCCGCCCACGACGGGCCGGATCACGCGCGTGCCGTAAGCGGGCGTCGCGCTCCTGGTCTCGACTGGGGGCGCGGGTCCTCGGCCCCGCTCTTGGGCTCTGGCTCCATGCGGATCACCCTCCATCGCGGCGTCAGTCTGGCGGTCCTGGCCTCGGCTCGGACCGAGGCGGAGCACCATGAGGATCTGGGGTGCAGCATCCAGGGGCCTGCCTCGCGGCCGGTGCGTCGGGCCCATGTCGCGCTGAAGCGGCAGCTCGCCGTACTGGGGCCGGATCGGGCGCTTCGTGAGGCGCGCTCGCTGGTGCGCTGGCTGGAGGAGACGCCTCGCTACGCCGCGCTCTGTGAGGGCAAGAAACGGCGCGGCGGACGTCGGGTGCTGCGGCGCGAGGTGCTGTTCCCCGATGCGAGGCGCCACCAGCCTCGCGTGCTGCACCTGCGCCAGGAGCAGCTCGGGCTGGATGTCCCCGTCGGCAAGGGTGAGTGGCCGGCGATCTCGGATCTGTTCGCCGCACTCGCACGTGGGGCCAGCCGTGCCGAGCTGAGGACCCTCTCCGCGGTTCCTGCCGTGGCGGAGCTGATCAACGACATGGCGGGGGCAGGGTGGTTGGTACGCCACGAGGGGGCCCTAGAGATTCCCTCCCCGGGGGCGCTCTTCGCTGGCCACAACACGGTGCTCGTCGCCGGCCGTGAGGCGCGGGTCCTGGTGGATCCGTACTTCCGGCCCATGAGTGGGATTGATCTGCCAGGCTATCCGCCAGTGCACCCGAGAGATCTCGGCCAGATCGACGCGGTGCTCATCACTCACTCCCATGGGGATCACTTCCACCTGGGATCCCTGCTGCAGCTTCCGAGGGATACGCGGATCTTCGTTCCCGCGGTGGAGCGCGAGAGTCTCTTCTCCACGGATTGTGCGCTGCGGCTGGGCCAGCTCGGCTTCACGCGCGTGGAGCCGCTGTGCTGGGGTGAGGAGCGTCAGGTGGGGGATCTCACAGTGCGCGCCCTGCCGTTCCATGGAGAGCAGCCGACCGATGAGCAGGGCCTCTACCCGGATCTCTTCAACGAGGGGAACACGTGGCTGGTGCGCACGCCGGGCTTCTCGGCGGCCTTCTTCGCGGATGCCGGGCACGATGTGCGGGGCAACATGCGGACCGTCTGCCGCCGTGTTCGCGAAGAGGGGCCCGTTGACGTGCTGTTCTGTGGCGTGCGCGGCTTCCGGCTCAAGCCGCTCTTCTTCGGGTTCACCACGCTGGATGCGTTCCTGGTGGATGTGCCTCGGAATGCGCTCACCCGGCCGCAGCAGCTCATGGCGGGGCCCGAGGAAGCGCTGGAGTTCGGTGAGCTGCTCGGTGCGCGCTATGTGGTCCCGTGTGCGGACGGAGGGGCGCCGTGGTACTGGCGGGAAGGGATGGGCCCGCGCTACCCGGGCTATCCCGGTGAGCCCGTGAGCGGTGCCAGCACCCTGGATGAGAATCCGGATGCGGACCCGTATCCGGAGCGGCTGGAGCAGATCCACCGGCAGAGGAGGCGCGGCCCTCGTGCACTGCTGCTGCGGCCTGGAGAGGGCGTCCGCTGGCAGGGCCGGAAGGCTCCAGCGCTCATCCGCCAACCGGGGTTCCTCTGGCCGTTTGCTGGCTCTCCTTGAGCCCCCAGCGTCACCTTCGGTTTGGGGAAAATCCGGATTGTTTGAGTTGCAAGTGGACGTTATGACGTCCAACAGTCATGAGGATCCTTTTCGCCAACCACCACCTGAACAGCCGGGCAGGATCCGAGCTGTACTCCCTGGAACTGGCTTCGGCCCTGCGACGCGCGGGTCACCAGGTCGCCGTCTTCACCTTTGAGTCAGGGCTTGTCTCCGAGGAGATGGCGCGGCGAGGGGTGACGGTGTTCCTGCCGGGAGATGTCGCGCGGATCGAAGCGTTCGATCCCGAGATTCTCCACATCCACCACGCACCTTGCCTCTACTTCCTGGGGGCTCTCCAGGTGCGAGGGACCGGGGTGTTTTCCTCGCTCGGGGTGACGCCTCCTCTCGAGGCAGCGCCTCTTTGCTGGGAGGGCGTCGCCCACGGGTTGGCGGTCTCGGAGGAGGTGGAAGCCGTGCTGCGGCGCTCTCGGTTCGGGGCTGCGGCGCCGCTCTCCGTCTTCCGGAACTGGTTCGATGACACCGCAATGCAGCCCCTCTCACCCGAAGTGCCTGGTGAGGCCCGTCGCATCGCGGTGGTGACCAATCACCTGGATGAGACGCTGGCTCGGGATCTCGAGACCATTCGCACCGCGCATCCGGAGATGACCTGGACGCATCTGGGGTTGCCCGAGAACTCCGTGGAGATCACCCCGGAACTGCTGCGCGGCTTTGATCGTGTCATCACCATTGGCCGAACCGTGTTGCTGGCGGCGGCGCTCCAGCGTCCCTGTCTGGTGTACGACGTGCATGGCTGTGACGGGCTGTTGACGGCGGAGCGTTTGGAGAGCCTGGCCTCCGTGAATTTCTCCGGACGGTTCACCCGCTCGCGCCCATCTCGGGAGGAACTGGAGCACCTGCTGTTCGAGGAGGCGAGGCAGGTGGATGTCGCGCGGCTCGCCGAGCGGGTCTGGCGCGAGTACAGCCTCAGCCGGAGGGTGGAGGAGCTGTCGGCGCTCTACGCGAGAGTACGGCAGTCTGGAGTGGCCCTCGGCGAGCAGTCCCGAAGCGCTTATGGCCGAGAGGGTCAGGTCCATGCGGAGGCCACGGCGGGGCGGTTGCAGGCTCAGGCGCTGTTGCGGCAGCAGGAGCATGCGTTGCGGGAGGCGCAGTCCCGCCAGGCCAGAATCGAGAGGCTCCTGGCTGAGGTCCGGACACAAGCTCAGGAGCGTTCGGCGGAAGTGGAGGCCAATGCCGCGGAGCTGAAGCGCCTTCGGGACTCCCTCGAAGCCGAGCGCTCCCGCAGCTCCAACCTGGACCGTGAACTGGAAGCCATCCAGAGGAGTCTGGCTTGGATGGCCGTGGGATGGGTGCGCAGGCTCAAGGATCAGTTCGTTGCCGTGCCCGACACCCGGCGTCGACAGCTGTACGATCAGGTGCTCAACCGGTTGAAGAATCGGATTGTGGGCTCAGGATGAGGCCGGCCCGAGCGCCTCATTCCTCACGGCCTCGAGGGCCTCATAGAGAGGACGCACCCATCGCTCCACCTGCTCTCGGGCAGGTGACTTGAGTGCCCGTTGCTTGGCAGCCGTGTCGTCCGCGAAGGGCAATACAGGGTTCTTCGCGTCGAGCCGCGCAGCCTCGCGCATGAGATCGAGTTCCTCCGCCGTGAAGCCGACTCCCCAGTGTGTCGGCAGGGTGTCCAGGACGATTTCCGGAAGCTGCTGGTAGTGCACCAGGAGCGCGGGGCTGACTCGCTCACGCCAGGCCTTCAGGGCGGTCTCACACAGGTGGGCCAGGACGCGCGCGCCGTACTCCTCCAGCGCCATCGCCTTCACCTGCTCGGGCTCCAGTCCCAGGAGCGATGGTTCGAGCACCCCGGGCAGCATGTGAGCGCCCTTGTGGCCCTGGTGCGAGGCCATGATCTCCACCGGATCCCGGTAGAGGAAGATCCACGGGACACCGGGAAAGGCTCGCTGGAGCAGCGGCAATTCCAGCACGTGCCAGGCGTCGAACTTGATGAAGAGGTGCTGCTCCTCCGCGTGGCGCTGGCGACCGAGCGCCGCCACCATGCCCCTCAGCCACTCGATGCGCTGTGAGTCGGTGACGCCAGGCACGTGCAGGTGCGCACGGAGCACCGAGTCGATGGGGCCCGCTTCGGACAGGACCACGTTGCGCGGGAGCGCCGCCAGCATCTGCGAGACCAGCGTCGAGCCACAGCGCGACAGGTGGAAGATGAACCCCCGAGGCGCCAGCGAGCCTTGCAGGGCCCGAGGTTCGACCAGCCTCTCGACGGGAGTCTGCGGGCGGAACAGCAGGGAGAACGGATGGCGCAGGCAGCGCTCGATGCTCTGATCGTAGAAGGGTTCGGTGAGGCGCATCCCCCGCAGGTGGCACCAGTCCACGAAGAATCGGGAGTCCTTCGAGTAGAGCCGGATGGGAATCCACTCGGCGGAGGGGAGAGCTCCCTGCTCGGGCTCCGTCATACCCACCGCTCCCGCCAGGTGCGCCGAGCCTCCTGGAGCGCGGACTGGAGATCCTCCGCGGAGAACACGTGGCCCAGCTCCGTGCCCATTCGTTGGACCATCTCGGCGAAGACCTTGGGCTCGGGTGTCTCCAGGAGCTGCCGTTGGAGCGTGGGCTCCGACAGGACATGCTGGATGAAGCGATCCAGCTCTTCCCGCGCCACCGCGCGAGCGAAGAGTGTCCGCAGCCAGTCGTTCAGCACGCAGTCCACCACCAGGTGGACGCGATCCGTGCTCCCGAGGTTCTCCACCCGGTGGGGCTGGTTGAAGTTCAGGTACCAGCACTCTCCCGGCACGAAGGGGATGCGCCGGCCCTCCAGGTGGAACTCCACCTCCGGGTTGGTGGTGATGGGGATGTGGAGGCGGACCTCTCCGTCCTCGTAGCCCAGGTTGTAGTCACGGTGCTCCCGGATCCGGGCGCCTGCCGCCAGCTTCAACAGCCGGGCCGAGAGCAGGGGGCATCCGAAGGTGCTCAAGGCCTCGCGCACCGCGGGACAGCGATCGAGCATCGGAGTGTCGGCGAACGGCTCCTGGGCGGCGGGATCGGGATAGAGCCCGCCCGCCCTGCCTCCCACGGCGCGCAGGGCAACACCGCTCCACTCGCCCTGGTAGTAGCCCTTGTTGAAGTGCGGCACCCAGTCTTCCGGTGCCAACCGGTCCAGATCCTCCTGGAGGCGCGCCGCATCGAAGCGCAGCGGCAGCCGGAGTCGATCAGGGATGGTGGGGCCTGGCTCCCGCTCGCTCTGCAGGGTGGGCATGAGGCGAGGAAGCATACACTCCAGCACTCGGGATGGCTGGCTTCGCAGCCAAGGAGGCAGCCGTGCGTTATAGAGAAGGAGACCGCCGAGCACTGGCGGATCTCACCGTTGGAGAGGAGCGAGATCGCATGGTGGAAAAGCTGACGCTGAGCGATGCCGAGTGGCGCAATCGTCTGACCCCCGAGGAGTACGACGTGCTGCGCAAGCACGGCACGGAGTATCCGGGGACGGGCTGCTTCCTCGGCACAAAGGAGCCGGGCACCTACGTCTGCGCGGGCTGTGGCAACGCGCTCTTCAAGTCGGGAACGAAGTTCGAGTCCGGTACGGGTTGGCCGTCCTTCAACCAGCCGATTGGCCCGGACTCGGTGACGGAGTACCACGATCGCTCTCACGGCATGGTGCGCACCGAGGTGCGCTGTGCCCGCTGCGATGGCCACCTGGGACACGTCTTCCCGGACGGTCCGCCCCCCACCGGGCTGCGCTACTGCATGAACTCGGTGGCGATGAAGCACGTGAAGGAAGGCCAGCCCATCGTGCTGGTGAAGGCGTAGGCCGTCCTCCCCACGGTTCGTGCGTGCAGGGAGCCGGACAGGGCCTGTACCGGCTCACTTGCGCCGGTTCGGGCACCGGCCGCAGGCCTCCGAGATGTGGAGCGAGTACACCACTCCCGCCGCCTCGTTTCGCGTGAGCAGTTCCTTGGGCTTCGCCGCGAGCGCCCGCGCGAACTCGTGGACCGACTTCCACGCGGACTTGGGATCCGAGGAGAAGATCGCCCCGTGGGCCGAGTCCTCCCACTGCAGGGTGCTCATCCAGTACTCCCAGCGCCCATCGGCAGCGGATTCGGGCAGGGCCACCTCGGACACACGGGCCTCCCTGAACAGCGGCTTGACGCCCAACTGGGACTCGTAGCGCTCCACCTCGAGCGGCAGCTCGAAAACGAAGAGCCGCCCGGGAGGTGAGCCGGAGGCCGCGCGCACCGTCACCTTCATCCGCGAGGGCCGAGGGAACGCGTCCTCGAGGCGGGAGGTCGCCTTCAGGTAGTTCGTGATCACGTCCTCGTGGTTGGTGAGGGCGCCGTCGACAGCGACCTTGTTGCGCAGCACGTGCTGGCGCTCCTCGGCGTCGTATTCGGAGAGATCCGAGAGGCACACGTCGCAGGGGGATGACAGCCCCGTCACCAGGGCACAGACGCTGCCCGAGGGCTTCGAGATGTCTCCAGTGGGCTCGAAGTCCACCTGCTCGATCTGGGACTCCAGCGGAGAGCCCGAGCACCCGTAGATGCTGGTGACCGTCTCGATCTTCCACCCCGAACCCCGAGGCTTCTGCGCGGTGCCGTGTCCCTCTTCCACCAGCCGGACGGCCGCCGCGACCGCCAGCCGGTACCGTTGCTGCTGGAACGCCTCATCGATCAGCGCCGGGGCGACAGCAGGCACCTCCTTGGGCTCGGCGATGGTCAAGGCCCGCTTGAGCAGCTCCAGCCGTTGCTCGGCGTGCTCGTCCTGGGCGAGGGCCTTCACCTTGGCGAGGTGCTCTGTGGCGCTCGAGTGCTTCGACTGGAGCGCGGACAGCGTCATGAACCCGCGTGAACGTCCGCTCCGCTGGGCGGGAGACAGCGCCGCGGTCTCTCCCGCGGAGACCTTCGCCAGATCCCCCAGCTCCACGGCCATCCACGGCGTCCGTTTGGCCACCAGCTCCACCTGGGCCCACTGTCCCTGGATGTTCAGCACGTTCACCGCCGCATCCGCGGGAAGCATGGTGAGGATGTCATCCCGCTCATCCGCCCCTTCGCGGACCGGAGCCCGGTACGCGATGACATAGCCCAGGCTGCCCTTGCTCGGAGGGGCCTCGCTGGCCGCCTTCTCGGTGAAGTTGATCAGCTCGTCCTTCAGCGAGGCGGGATCCGTCTCCGCGGTGGTAATGGCCTCCACGAGCGCGCCGCTCCGGCCCGTCTTCTCCGCCATCTCGAACGCCGCCTCGGCCAGCTGCTTCGCCCGGCCGAAGTCGCCCTTCTTCAAGAACTCGCTGGAACTCGCCAGCAGGGACGCGGTGAGGGGCTTCTCCTTCGCGAGGCCGAACTCGTCCACGTAGCCGCGCAGCGATCCTCCCCGGATCACCCCGTGGTACTCCGCATCTCCAGCGGGCTCCTCGGCGAGGAGCTGGATCTCATCGCCCAGCTTGAGCGATTCGGTGACACGCCCGTTGGGGTCTCGGGTCGCGTGCACGGGCACCTCCACCAGCCGGACGAACCGCGTCTCGCCTCGGAGCGGGTAGGGGGCCAGCCCCTCGAGTTTCGTCCACCGCTTGCCGCCCTTGGTGTCGATGCGGTGCCAGTCCGAGTTCACCCAGAAGGGGGCGTCGTGGACCTTGACCCGCGTGCCCAGGGCCAGCTTCTCCACCACGGCCGCGTCATCTCGGGCTTCCTCCCGGAGGTCCAGACCATCCTGGGTGACGGTCATCTCCTGGGACGTGCTGCAGGCGGTGGCAAGGAGCAACGTGAGGACGAGGATCCGGGAGCGCATGCCCCCCAAGGAAACCCCATCGAGCCCTCACCGACAATGGTGGGCGCTCGAATCCCAGCCGCCGCTCATCCTCGGTAGATGGGGGTCGGAGTGGGTGTGGTGGTGGCTGGCAGGATCTGCCGGAGGCACTGATCGATGGCGCGGCGCCCCTGCCACTGACGCGGGTAGCCGAGCGATACCTCCTCGAAGCGCACCCCGTCCTCCCAGAAGGTGAGGGGGATGTGCAGGTGGCCGGTGACGACGACCTCGGCTCGGAAGCGCTGGTGCCAGTCGTCGGTCCTCCGCGTGCCGCACCAGATGGAGAAACGGGGGATGCGCGGCAGTCGGGCGTGGTGGCGCCGCAGCGGGAAGTGGTTCACGAGGATCGTCGAGCAGTCCGCGGGCAGGGCCTCCAGGCGCGCGCGGGTCTGCTCGCAGCGCGCGGCGCACCATGCGGCGCGCGAGGGGTAGGGATCAGGGAAGAGGAGCGCTTCGTCCGTGCACAGCACGCCCGAATCCATGGCCCACTGCAGCGCGTCCTCATCCCGGATCTCGTCCGGGTGGAACGAGTAATCATAGAGCAGGAAGAGAGGGGCGATGATGCGCGGTGGACCCTCGCCCGGCCACCGAGGGTAGGGGTGCTCCGGCGTGAGGACACCGTACTTGTCGCAGACGGAGACGAACTTCTGGTACCGGGCCTCGCCGCGCAGGGCCGAGGGATCCTTGGGGTGCGACCACAGCTCATGGTTGCCCGGGACCCAGAGGAGCTGGCGGAAGCGGGGGGTGAGCGTCCGCAGGGTGAACTCGAGGTGCTCGGGTGTCTCTCCCACGTCTCCCGCGACGATGAGCCAGTCCTCCGGGTGGGGGGAGAGTTCCTCGAGGGCCTGCCTGTTCTCGGGAGCGCCGACGTGGAGATCGCTGATGGCGTAGAGCTTCATGTCCTGGGGCGATCCCTTTCGAGGCGAGATTGCGAGTTGTGCGCCCGGGGCACAGAGTCTACACCTTGAGCAATGGATACGAACCGGACGGTCGTCATCGCGGGCGGCGGTATTGGAGGCCTCACGCTGGGAGTCGCACTGCGCCGAGCGGGGATCTCCGTCCGGATCTTCGAACGGGCGGCGGCGATCCGTCCCGTGGGCGCCGGCATCACCATGCAGACCAACGCGATGCTGGCGTTCCGAACGATCGGGCTCGACACGGCCGTGGCCGAGGCAGGCCATGCCATGCAGCGCGGGGCCATCCTCGATCCCCGAGGCCGCTCGTTGGGGACGATGCTCGTGGGCGAGATGGCCCAGGAATTGGGCGCGCCCATGATCGCGATCCATCGGTCCCGGCTCCAGGAGGTGCTCCAGCAGGCGCTGGGGCCCGAGCCTCTCACCCTCGGCCTCAAGGTGGTGGGCTTCCGGGAGGAGCCCGAGGGGGTCGTCGTCCGGCTCTCGGATGGGCAGGAGGTCCGCGCGGACCTGTTGGTGGGCGCGGATGGCTTGCGCTCCACGGTGCGCTCGCAGTTGCTGGACGACGGAGAGCCTCGGTACGCGGGGTACACGAGCTGGCGGGGCGTCTGTGAGGTGCCCGGCCTTGCGGACCCGACCATCACCACCGAGACCTGGGGGACAGGCCTGCGCTTCGGAGTCGTTCCGCTCGGAGAGGGGCGCACCTACTGGTTCGCCACCGCGAACCTCCCCGCGGGAGGCATCGACGCTCCGGATGCCCATGGAGAGCTGCTGACCCGTTTCTCCGGGTGGCATGCTCCGGTCCGAGCGCTCATCGAGAACACGCCGGCCGCGACCATCGTGCGCACTGACATCCAGGATCGGCCGCCGGTCCAGCACTGGGCGCGCGGGCGGGTGGTGCTCATTGGCGACGCGGCCCACCCGATGACGCCGAACATGGGGCAGGGTGGGGGACAGGCGGTGGAGGACGCGGTGGTGCTCGCGCGGTGCCTGGCGACGGAGAAGGAGTGGCCCGCGGCGCTCGCTCGTTACGAGAGGCTTCGCCTCCCGCGTGCCAACAGCTTCGTGAGCCAGTCGCGGCGCCTCGGAGCCATCGGGCAGTGGGAGAATGCTCTCGCGTGCTGGTTGAGGGATCGGCTGTTCCGGCTCGTGCCCGAGAGCAGCATGCGCGCCAATCTCCGCCGGGTGCTCACCTTCACGCCGATCTGAACTAGGCTGGCGGAGTGAACTGTCTCCGTTTCGTGCTGTGCCTCGCCCTCCTCTCGGCGAACGTTGGATTGGCCCAGGTGCCCTCGGACGCTCCTCTCAATGAGCCTGGGGATTCGAGTCAGGCGCCCGTCGTTCAGGAACTGCCGCCTCCGCCGGTTTCCTCCGCACCCGAAGAGGCTCCGCCGCCGCCACCTCCCCCCGGCGAGCTCATTCCCCATCGCTACGAGCCCGAGACGGATTCCCGGGCGCTCGTCCTGCCTCGCGTCCTGTCCGAGATCTTCGGAGGGGCCGTGGGGGGGATCGGCATGGGCCTCGTGGGCCTGATCGTGAGTGTCTCCGCGCTCGAGAACGTGGACTGCGAAGCGGATGCGGACGTGTGTTTCGCCACCGTGGCCATCATCACGGTCCCGGCCGCGTTCGTTGGCATCCCGATGGGAGTACAGATGGCGGGTGACGGCCTGGGAGGCCGAGGCAAGTTTCTCCCCGCGCTCGGAGGTGCGATCCTCGGAATGGGGGTGGGGGCCATATACGGGATGAGCTCTGACGACTCGGGTCCCCTGGTCGTCGGCCTCCTCGTGGGCCCGCTCGTCGGGGCCATCCTGGGTTACGAGATCTCCAACGCGTTGGAGTCCCAGGGTGCGCACCTGGCTCGCGACGCTTCCCCGAGACGCAAGGGGCCGCAAGTGGTGCCGGTGGTCGGCGCCACGCCTCGGGGAGGAATCCTCGGGGGACTGTCGGCCACCTTCTGATGGGAGGCGGACGCGGCGGCCCTCCGCCCGTCACCCACCGCTGGAGCCCGGAGGCCCGTTGCGCAACCGCGCGTACAGCGTCTCCGAGAGCAGGAACCAGAACTGCACGTAGCCCACGCTCAGGATGTCTCCGTCCCGCATCGTCACCTCGCGGGTCCCCGTCGAGGTGCCGTTCAGGAATGTGCCGTTGCGCGAGCCCAGATCCTTCACCGTGCAGCGCCGATCGGCCTCGTTCCAGCGCAGCACCGCGTGCTGCTTGGACACCGAGCCCTCCTCCAGCACCACGTCACAGTCCGGCAGCCGGCCGATCGTCAGCGAGTCCGTCTCTCCTAACGGCGGCAGCGTCGCCACCAGCAGGTTCTCGAACTCGAAGAGCAGCGACAGCATCCCCATCTCGATCGTCTTGGGGTTGGCCATCTGCGTGGGCGCCAGCACCGCCGACGAGGCCTCGCTCGGCGGCCGCTGGATGAGCGCGAAAGGCCCCAGTTGTTTGCGGAAGCTCCCCGCGGGGAGGGATGCACCGAGCGCTCGCAGTTCCTTGACCGAAATCACAGTGGTTTTGCCTCAGTGGCTGAACGCGACGCGCAGCATCGCCAACAGGGTGGGTGTCTCCAGGAAGCAGAACTCCGCATCTCCGAAGCTCAGCATGTCCCCGTCCGTCAGCAAGGTGTTCACATCCCGGACGTACTCGGAGTTGAGCATCGTTCCGTTGCGCGAGCCCAGGTCCGTCACCACGCAGCGCCGGGCCAGGTTGTCCCACCGCAGCGCCGCGTGACGCTTGGACACGGACGGATCGTCGATGACCAGATCGTTGTCCGGCAGCCGCCCGACCTGCAGCTCGTCGCTTCCATGGATGGGGGGCAGGGTGGCCACCATCAGATCATCGAACTGCTGGAGCATCTCCGCCACCAGAATCTTGGACTGGGCGGGCGTGCGCGACAGCCGGGTTCGTTGGGAGCCCATCCGAAGGGCGAGTCGGGCCACCTGGGGGTCGGGGGGACGCCGGACCAGGACGAAGGGGCCGACCTGCCTCCGGAAGTCTTCTTGTGAGAGGTTCCCCGCCAGAGATTGGACCTCGCGGACCAGGAGCATGCTGCTAGCCTAATGGGTTCCCGGTCCACCACCCAAGGCCTTCGCTGCCCGTCAATCGTCCGCTTTCGTTTGCCCGCTCGCCGATCGTCTCCTACATTCGGAGTTTGTCGATAGGCTGCCTTTGAACCCCTCCCCAGAGGGGGCGGGCAGTCGGACACTTACTCATTGGGTCGTGGAAGGAGTTGGAGAGATGAGCGGGAACATCCCGATGACCCCCTATGGTCTTCGAAAGCTCAAGGAGGAGCTCAAGCAGCTCCAGACCGTCGAACGCACGAAGATCTCCAAGGAGATCGAGGTCGCCCGCGCGCATGGGGATTTGAAGGAGAATGCCGAGTATCACGCGGCCAAGGAGAAGCAGTCCCACATCGAGGGACGCATCCTGGATATCAATGACTGGATCGCTCGCGCCGAGGTGATCGACACCAGCAAGCTCAAGGGCGATGCCGTCGTCTTCGGGGCCACCGTCGTGCTGCGCGACACGGAGACGGAGAAGACGGTCACCTACCGGATCGTGGGAGAGCTCGAGGCGGACATCAAGAAGCGGTGGCTGGCCGTCACCTCGCCCGTGGCCCGAGCGCTGATTGGCAAGAAGGTGGGGGACACCGCCACCGTCCGCAGCCCGGGCGGCGAGCGCGAGTTCGAGATCGAAGAGCTTCGCTTCGAGGACCCGCCAGACGAAGAAGCTCCGTCCGCTCATTGATGCTTCGCCACGTAGGGCGCCGCCGGGGGAGTGGGCCGCTGCTCGCTCCCCCGCTTTCATTTGGTGCGGGACGTCACCCCGGCTCTTTACGATGAGCGCTCGGACCCGCCTGTGAACCATCCCCTCGCCAGCCTCGTGGGACCGCTGCGCTACGCGTGTCAGCGGGACTTCGCCCAGCTCTCCACCGTGAGGGATCTGCGCGGCGTCATCGAGCGGGCCCTGGCCGGGGCGTCGGGAGTAGAGCCTCGCGCGCTGTCGCTTCTGCGGGCCGCGCTGCCCCATGTGGACGATGCCCAGCTCGACCGGCGCAAGGCCGCGCTGCGGCGGGTGGTGGCCGCGCTGAAGATGGGCGGGGTGGCGCTGCCCGGGGAACTGGAGCAGGTGATTCGGGGCGAATCGGGGGGAAGTGCTCCCGAGCCGTCATTCATGGGTGTTGCGGAGCCGGAGGCCCGGATGGTGGCACCGCCTTTGCCCCCCGTGTCTCGCGGGCCTGGGACTCCGCCCCCGGTTGCCGGTGTCCCGCCCTGGAAGTCCACCGAGCCCGTGGCGAAGCCTGCGGCACCCCTGGTGGTGGCTCCGGCTCCGGCTTCCCGGCCTGCACCACCACCACCTCCTCCTCGTCCGCCTCCCGTGGCGGAGAAGAAGGCCGCTCCGAAGAAGCGCAAGCAGGCCACGGGGGCCGAGGAGTCTCGGGCTGAGGCGAAGCTCCTTTCCATCGCTCCTCGCTCGGGGCCACTGTCCGTTCCGCTGAAGACGCTGGGCAAGCGGCTTGGTCCGCGCCTGCTGGGCGCCCTCAACAAGAAGGGCCTGCGTCGGGTGGGCGACATCCTCTTCCTGCTGCCTCGCTGCTATGAGGACCGGCGGAAGCTGCAGACCATCGCCGAGCTGGAGCCTGGCGGGCGCGGCGTCACCGTGGGCGTGGTCAAGCACGCGGACTATGCCGCCGGGCGCAACGGCAAGCGCTACTTCAAGGCCGTCATCGCGGATCGCTCGGGCAGCATCGCCGCCACGTTTTTCCACGCGGGGCCCTGGCTCAAGGCCCGCTTCACCGTGGGCAAGCGTATCGTGCTCTCGGGAGAAGTCCGCGCCTCCGTGACCGGACGCGAGATCGCCCACCCGGAGATCGAGCCCGCCGAGGACATCGAGTCCTCCTCCGTCCACTTCAACCGGATCGTCCCTGTCTATCCGGGCTTCGAGCGTGGCGATCAGCGCTCCTTCCGTGAGGTCGCCGCCCGCGTCGCCGAGTCCTACGCCCAGCACATCGAGGAGCCCCTGCCCGAGGCTCTGCGCAAGCGGCTCAATCTGATGACGCTCACCGAGGCCCTGCGCAGCATCCACTTCCCTCCAGAGGACTGGGACCTGGATCGGCTCGATGGCCACCGGAGTCCGGCCCACCTGCGGCTCGCGTTCGATGAGCTGTTCTTCCTTCAGCTCGGCCTGGGGCTCAAGCGGCTGGGCGTGAAGGCCGAGAAGGGCATTGCCTTCAATGTCAGCCCGGAGCGCATGGAGCGGGCTCGCGGCTCGCTCCCGTTCCAGCTCACCGGCGCCCAGCGCCGCGTCATCGAGGACATCTCCGTCGACATGGCGCGCCCCGAGCCCATGAACCGGCTCATCCAGGGCGACGTGGGCTCGGGCAAGACGGCCGTGGCGCTCGTGGCCGCGATGATCGCGCTGGAGGACGGCTACCAGGTGGCCGTGATGGCCCCCACGGAGATTCTCGCCGAACAGCACGATCGCAACTTTCGCCGCCTGCTGGAGCCCCTTGGATACCGCGTGGGGCTGCTCAGTGCCGCCGGCACGGCGAAGCAGAAGCGCGAGGTGCGCGAAGCCGTGGCCCGAGGCGAGATCCACCTCGCTGTGGGCACTCACGCCCTCCTCGAGGGGGATGTCTCCTTCGAGAAGCTGGGGCTCGTCGTCATCGACGAGCAGCACCGCTTCGGGGTGCTCCAGCGCCACACGCTCATGAGCAAGGGGCTCAGGCCGGATGTGCTCGTGATGACCGCCACGCCCATTCCGCGCACCCTGGCGATGACGGCGGCGGGGGAGCTGGACATCTCCATCATCGACGAGCTGCCCCCGGGCCGCACGCCCGTGACTACCCGCGTCTTCAGCGAGCAGCACCGCGCCCGCGTCTACGAGTCCGTGACCGCCGAGATCGCCAAGGGCCATCAGGCGTACGTCGTCTATCCGCTCGTGGAGGAGTCCGAGAAGCTGGATCTGGCGGACGCCACGCGCGGCGCGGAGAAGCTCCAGCAGGTGTTCCCCCAGGCCAAGGTGGGACTGCTCCACGGGCGCATGAAGCCCGAGGAGAAGGACGCCGTCATGGAGGCGTTCCGCGAGAAGCAGATCCACGTCCTCGTGTGCACCACCGTGGTGGAGGTGGGCGTGGATGTGCCCAACGCCTCCGTCATGGTCATCGAGTCCGCCGAGCGCTTCGGCCTCTCGCAGTTGCACCAACTCCGAGGCCGGGTGGGGCGCGGTGCCGCCATCAGCCACTGTTTCCTCGTGGCCAGCCCCGCGCGCTCCTGGGAGTCCACCGAGCGACTCTCGGTCATGGAGCACAGCAGCGACGGCTTCGTCATCGCCGAGAAGGATCTGGAGATCCGCGGCCCCGGCGAGTTTCTCGGCACCCGGCAGAGCGGTTTGCCCGAGCTGGCCGTCGCCAACCTGGCGCGGGATGGAGACCTGCTCTCGATCGCCCAGGTCGAGGCCCGGCGCATCCTCGCGCAGGATCCCCACCTGCGATCGTCCGAGCATCAGGGACTGGTGAAAGCGCTCGAGGAGCGCTGGGAAGGCCGCCTGGCGCTGGCTCGGGTGGGGTAGAGGAGGCGCTCGCTTCGGCACGCAGGCTCGTGCCGATGCCTACCCTTGAGGCGAAGGAGGTGCGCCATGGGCAACGTCGAACTGGCAGACTTTCTGGCACGGCAAGGCATTCGGGATCGGCGGGTGCTCGACGCGATCGCCCGCCTGGATCGGGCGGAGTTCATTCCCGAGAACGCTCGCTCCTCCGCTACGGCCGACTCGCCGTTGCCCATCGGCCACGGGCAGACCATCAGCCAGCCCTACATCGTCGCGCTCATGTCCCAGGCCCTGGAACTCCAGGGGCACGAGCGGGTGCTCGAGATCGGTACCGGCTCGGGCTACCAGACGGCCGTCCTCGCCCAACTGTGTGGGGAGGTGTATTCCGTGGAGATCGTCCCCTCGCTCGCCCGGTCGGCCAGGGCGCTGTTGGAGCGGCTCGGCTTCCAGAACGTGCACCTGCGCGAGGGGGACGGTTCGCTCGGCTGGCCAGAGGAGGCCCCGTTCGACGTTGTCATCGGTACGGCGGCCCCCGAGCTCGTGCCTCCCAAGGTCTTGGGGCAGCTCAAGCCGGGTGGCCGGATGGTGATGCCGGTCGGGCCCCAGGGGGGCAATCAGGAACTGCTGCGCATCACCCGAGCCCCCTCCGGGGGGATTCCCCGGGTCGAGCACCTGCTCCCGGTACGGTTCGTCCCCATGACGGGCGAGGCTCGGCACCAGGGTTGAGGTGACAGTGCGTTGCCCCAGGGCACCTGGGCCCGTTAACGTGCGCCCATGATCATCTGCCCGGTGTGTGAACACCAGCAGGCCCAAGGGGACGAGTGCGACAACTGCGGCAAGAAGCTCCAGGTGCCCAAGGTTGCCGCCGTCGCCGTGCCGACCCTGCCTGAGCTCGAGCAGACCCACCACGCTGGCGGTCGCGTGGCGGTGGATGCTCCCACCCTTCCCGAATTGGACCACACCCGCCAGCAGGCCGGCCCGGACCTGCCGGCCCAGGTGGTGCAGGACATGGAGCGCACGCGTGCTGCGCCCATCGACAAGGTCGCCGTCGAGACCGTGGCCGATCTGGACACCGGCCGCGCCGTGGATGATGGCGTGCGGACGGCGGCGCCCACGGGCGCGGTGGTGTGCCGGTACTGCCGCAACGTCCAGGCCTCGGGCATCGTGTGCGATCGCTGCGGCATGCGTCTGCCCAAGGTGATCCCCGCGGCGGGAGCGCAGGGCGCCGCGGCGAAGGGGGCTGGGAACGCGGAGGATGCCAACTGGATGCCCTGCCAGAAGTGCCGCACGCCCACCCGGCCGAACAAGATCTGCTCGGTGTGTGGGACCCGAGTCGTGGTGGCGGAGGATTGAGCGTGTCTGCTTCTGTGTCTGGTTTCCGTGCGGAGTTCGCCTGCAGCGAAGGCTGCGGCTTCCGCTCGTCCCTGTGGGAAGTCATCTACCGTTGCCCCAAGTGCGGCTCGCTGCTGGAGGTGTCGCACGACATGGAGGCGTTGCGCTCGGTGTCAGCCACCGAGTGGAAGCGCCGCTTCGAGTCGCGCTTCGGCTCCTCGCGGCTGCCGCACGCCTCGGGCGTCTGGGGCAAGCACGAGTGGGTGTGTCCGGAGCTGCCCGTGGGGGACATTGTCTCGCTGGGTGAGGGCCGGGTGCCGCTCATGCCGCTGCGGCGCATGGCCTCCGAGCTGGGGCTGGAGAGCCTGGAGCTCAAGGAGTGCGGCGTCTCGCCGACGGGGAGCTTCAAGGACTGGGGCATGACGGTGCTCGTGTCCGCGGTGAAGCACCTGCGGGCCCGGGGCGTGCCCATCCGCGCCGTGGCGTGTGCCTCGACGGGAGATACCTCGGCGGCGCTCTCCGCGTATGCGGCCGCGGCGGGGATCCCCTCGGTGGTGTTCCTGCCCAAGGACAAGGTGTCGCTGGCGCAGCTGGTGCAACCCATCGCCAACGGGGCGCGCGTGCTGTCGCTGGACACGGACTTCGACGGCTGCATGCGGCTGGTGCAGCAGGTGACGGAGGACCGGGGCCTGTACCTGGCCAACTCGATGAACTCGCTGCGCATCGAGGGCCAGAAGGTGGTGGCCATCGAGCTGTGCCAGGATCTGGGCTGGGAGCCTCCGGACTGGGTGGTGATCCCCGGCGGCAACCTGGGCAACGCGAGCGCGCTGGGCAAGGGCTTCCAGATGATGCACGCGCTGGGGCTCATCTCCCGGCTGCCGCGGATCGCGGTGGCGCAGGCCCAACGGGCCAACCCGCTGTTCCGTGCCTTCCGTGGGGGCTTCAAGGAGCTGGTTCCCGTGAAGGCCGAGCGCACGCTGGCCTCGGCGATCCAGATCGGCAACCCGGTGTCGTACCGGCGCGCGGTGCGGACGCTCCTGGCGTTCGACGGCGTGGTGGAGGAGGCCACCGAGTCCGAGCTGGCCAACGCCGCGGCCCGCGCCGATCGCGAGGGCACCTTCTCCTGTCCGCACACGGGCGTGGCGCTCGCGGCGGTGGAGAAGCTGACGGCGCAGAAGGTGATTGCACCGGGCTCGCGCGTGGTGGTGGTGTCCACGGCGCACGGGTTGAAGTTCGCGGACTTCAAGGTGGGCTACCACCGGGGCACGCTGGCGGATGTGGAGAGCCGGCGGGCCAATCCTCCCCTGGAGCTGCCCGCGGAGCTGGGAGCGGTCCGGGAGGCCCTGGCGTCCTTGGGATGACGCAGGGAGACGTTCACGGCTCGACGGCGGGCCGGGGCTGCGGTATGTCCCCGGCTCCGTGAACGCCGAAACCCCCCAGGATCCGCGCTCGCAGCTCGAGCGCCTTCAGGAGCGCCTGGCCACCCGCCAGAGCATCCTCCACTTCGCCCACAGCGCCATCTCGTTCATCGTCGCCCTGATCTTCTCAGGCGCGGCGGCCAAGCTGTTCTGGGATTCCACGAAGCTGCCGGTGCTGGCCTTCGGCGCCACGACGCTGGCGCTGGCGCTGGCGACCTACGCCCTGGTGCGCTACCTCAAGGGGCGCCGCGAGCTGGCCGAGGAACTGAAGCGGTACGGCGATCTGCTGGAGCTGCGGCGCCAGCTGAATCTGGACAACCCCTCGACGCTGCTGCCTCGGTGAGCGCGCTCCGTCGAAAGCCGGGGCGTGGGCGCTTCATCGTCCTGGAGGGGCTGGATGGGGCGGGGACCACCACCCAGGCCGAGCGTCTGGCCGTGGCCCTGCGGGCCGAGGGGCACTCGGTGCTCACGACCCGGGAGCCATCGGATGGGCCCATTGGAACGTTGATCCGGCAGGCGCTCACGGGGCGGCTCGTGTTGCCGGGAGGCGCGGGGCCGTTGGCGCAGGAGACGCTGGCCCTGCTGTACGCTGCGGACCGGACCGACCACCTGAAGGCCCGGGTGCTGCCGGCGCTGGAGGCGGGGCAGATCGTCCTGAGCGATCGGTACGTGCTGTCCTCACTGGCCTACCAGGGTGCGTCGCTGTCCATGGCGTGGGTGGAGGCGGCGAACGGGTACGCGGTGCCTCCGGATCTGACGTTGTTCGTCCATGTGTCTCCGTCCGTGGCGGCGCAGCGGAGAGCGGCGCGGGGTGGGGCGAAGGAGCTCTTCGAGGAGGATGCGCTCCAGCGGCGGATCGCCCGTCAGTACGAGGAGGCCATCCGCCGGCGCGAGGCGCAGGAGAAGATCGTCCGGATCGACGGTGAGCAGCCCGTCGAGGCGGTGACGGACGCGGCGCTGGCGGAGATCCGCACGGTGCTCGGGCGCAAGCGCGTGCGCTAGAGTCGGCGCCCATGGAGCGCACCGGCGCGGCAGCGGTCATCATTGGAAATGAAGTGCTCACGGCGAAGGTGGTGGATGCCAATGGGCCCTACCTCATCCGCCGGCTGCGCGAGGTGGGCATCCCCCTGCGCTCCGTGGAGATCGTCACCGACGATGTAGACGCCATCGTCGACGCGGTGGCGCGGGCCCGCTCGAAGGCTGTCTACGTCTTCACCAGCGGAGGCATCGGCCCCACCCACGATGACGTCACCGTGCGCGCGGTGGCGCTCGCCATGGGCCGCGAGGTGGTGCGCCTGCCCGAGATGGTGGAGCTCATCCGCAAGCGCTCCGATCACCTCAACATCACCGAAGAGGCGATGCGGCTGGCCGACGCGCCCGAGGGGGCTGTGCTGCTGCCCCAGGAGGGGAGCTGGTTCCCCGTCCTCACCGTGGACAACACCTTCCTGCTGCCCGGGGTGCCCCAGCTCTTCAAGCTCCAGCTCGAGACCGTGCTCGAGCGCCTACGCGGTACGCCGGTCCACCTGCGCACCCTCTACCTGCGGTTGGGCGAGAGCAGCATCGCCGCCGTGCTGGATCGGGTGGCCCTGGACATGCCGCACGTGGCCATCGGCTCATACCCGGTGTTCGACCCGGCGCTGGACTACCGCGTCAAGGTGACCATCGAGTCCACCGAGCTGGCCCCCGTGGAGGAGGCCCTGGCGCGTATCCGCGGCGGGCTGCCCGCGGATACGGTGGTTCGCCAGGAGTAACCGGCTACAGCCCCAGCCCCAGCCGCTGCCGCAGCCGGAAGAAGTCGTCCGACAGCGAGAAGCTCAGCAGATCCTTCAGGTCGTCGCGCGCCTTCAGCGCCGCCAACACCGGATCCATCGAGTCGACCTTCGAGTTCGCCATCGACGGGTCCTCGCGCAGCACCAGTCCCAGGCCCACGGTGATGTCGCCGCACATCAGCATGCCGGCCCGATCCGCGGACAGTGAGAGCCCCTCGGTCAGCTTCTTCAGATCCACCTTCGAGGAATCGGCCGCGAGCGCCATGGCCGGCGTCTCCAGCGCCTTGAGCGCCTTGCGCGAGTACAGCTTGCGCAGCTGCTTCACCGTCTCGTCGTTCTTCCGCCCCAGCGCGGTGAACTGCGCCGAGTGGATGCGCACCGAGTTGCCGAACAAATCCGCCGTCTCGCCCTGGGAGAGCTTCGACAGCACCGCCGACTTGTTCAGCAGGCCCAGCACCGCGCGGCCGATGAGGAACTTCTGCTCGCGGGCGTTGAACTTGCGCACCACGTCCTGGCCCACGCACACAGACAGCGGCTCGGTGGTCTCCAGCGTCATCAGCCCGCGGCGGGACTGGTAGACCTCGAACTCCTCCACACCGAAGACCTGCGCCACAGCGCGGATGGCCTTGAACACCGCCGTGTCCGGCTTGAGCTTGTCCGCCTTCTTGTCCACTCCCAGCATCTCGAACTGGGGCGGGTGCAGCTTGTTGAGCTGATCGCCGATGGCGCGCAGCAGCTCCAGCAGCGGTCCGCGCGTGGATGGGTGCAGCAGCATGCCGTCCAGGTCCGCCAGCGGGAGGTTCTCCTTGGCGTCCTGGGCCAGCCGGGCCTTGGCCTCGTTGTAATAGACGACCTCGACTTCATTGGCCGAGCGCAGGAACTGGAGCGCCGACGCCGCGCAGAAGGCCTTGTCGTGCTGCTTGAGGCCCTCCCACAGCTTGAAGAGGGCGTGGAGGCTCTCCACTCGCGTCGGATCCAGCTTCAGCAGCTGCCGGTGCTCCTCGATGGCCATCGCCGTGGCCGTGGAATCGCGCGTGTACAGCTCCGCGAGCGACGCACGCGCCGAGATGTTCGTCGGCTCGTGCTCCAGCACCTGGCGGAAGACGGCGGTGGCGCGCACTGGCTGATCGAGCTGACGGGCAAACAGCTCCGCCAGCCGCATCCGCACGGACTGGGCCCGCTTCGGATCCACCGAGGCGAGCGTCCCCACCTGCGCCTCCAGCATCTGCGCCAGCTCCGGCAGGTTGTGGGCGCGCTCGTAGAGGATGACGAGCCGGTCCACCAGCTCCGAGTCCCCGGGGATCAGCTCCAGCGCCTTGCGGTACAGCGCGGAGGCACCCGCTGTGTCACCCAGGCCCTCGTCATGGATGCGCGCCAACTCCACCGTGTGGCGCGCCCGGTCCGCCGTCGTGAGATCCAGCTCCAGCAGGCGCTTGAGGCAGTCCACCGCGCCGGACCAGTTGCGGCCCTGGGCGTGCAGGGTGGCCAGGCGATCCAGGGCCTCCTCGTTCTTCGGCATGGCCGCCAGCGCCGTCTGGAGGTGCGCGGAGGCGCGGCTCGGCTCGTTCAGGTGCGTCTGGTACAGGCCACCCAGGGTGAGGTGGTGCTGTGCGAGCACGCGAGGATCGCCTCCCTGCTGCACGCGCTGGGCGAGCGCCGCGGCGGCCTCGGCATACTGCTGGTTCTCCAGCAGCAGCTTGCCCTTGAGCTCCAGGGCATCCGGGAAGTTCGGCACCGCGGACAATGCGCGCTCCAGCATCACCATCGCCTTGGAGCGATCGTTCAGGGCCGTGAGGCACAGCTTTGCCCCGCTGATGAAGGAGGCCGCTGCCGCGGCGTAGTCCCGCTGGGCCAGCTTGGCCTCGCCGCGCCGCTCGTGCAGGGCCGCGAGATCCGAGGTGCCCCCGCGCTGGGCGAGCAGATCCTCCAGCCCGGCGGTGGCCACGGGGTTGAGCGGCTCCTTCTCCAGGGCCGCGCGGTACAGGGCGGCGGCGCCGTCCAGATCGTTCAGCCGGGAGGAGGCAAGCTTCGCGGCGGCGATGAAGGCCTCCACGGCGCTGCGAGGATCGCGGCTGGCGCGGGCCTCGGCCTCCAGGGTGGCGCGAGCGGCCGCGGCGTTGCCCTGCTTGAGCTGCACGCGCCGCGAGCCCATGAGGGCGGGCAGGCACTGCGGCTGACCCTCCAGGGCGGCGCGGTAGAGCTGCCCCGCGCGCTCCAGATCGCCCAGCTTGTGCTCGGCCAGATCGGCGCTGCGCAGCATCAACTCCACGCGCTCGATGGGCTCGGTGACGATCTCCAGGCGGCGGCTGAAGAGCCAGGCCAGGCCCGCGAAGTCACCGGCCTGCCGCAGGGCGCGCTCCAGGGCGAAGGCCACGCGCACGTCCGCGGGATCCTCCTGGAAGGCCTGTCGGTACTCCTCCAGCGTGGCCTCGGTGGAGCCCTTGTCCTGATCGGCGGCGGCGGACAGGCGCAGCGCGGTGCGGAGCCGGGCCTCGGGGACGCGCTCGGAGAGGCGGAAGCGCAGCTCGGCGCGGCGCGGCTTGTCTCCGGAGCGGATGCGCTCGAGCATCTTCAGCGCGGTGAACTGGCCCGCATCCAGCTGGAGCACGGCCTCGCAGCACTGGGCGGCGCGGGCGGGCTCCTGGAAGCGATCCAGGTACAGGCGCGCCAGCTTGAGGTAGGCGGCCACCTTGGCGCCCGGCGTCTGGCCCACCTGCGTCTCGCGATCCAGGATGGCCACCAGCTCCTTGGTGTTGTCCTGAGTGGTGTAGAGCCGCTCCAGGGCGCGCAGCGAGGCTGCGTGGCCCGGCGTCACCTTGAGCACCTCCTGGTAGCCCTCGATGGCCAGCTCCGGCCGCTGCAACTGATCCTCCCAGATGGCGGCGGCCTGGAAGAGCGCGTTGGCCCGCTCCACCGGATCGATGCGGTTGGCGGCCTCGGCGCGCAGCACCTCGATCAGCTTCTCCCAGTGCGAGTTGGACCGGTAGATGCGGGCCAGGGCGCGCAGCGCGGGGAAGTAGCTGGGCGCCAGCGTCAGCGCCTCCTCGTAGGCGGCGATGGCCTCGTTCTGCTCCTTGAGGCGGTGCTCGTACAGCTCGCCGATCTTGAACTGCAGCGTGGCGGCCTGCTCGGTGGACGGGGAGATCTCCGCCTCCGCCCGGTACATCTTGATCAGCTCGTTCCAGCGGCCCTCCAGCGCGTACAGCCGGCCCAGAGCCTTGAGCGCGGGCAGGTACGAGGGTGACAGGGACAGCACGCGCTCGTACATGGAGATGGCGCCAGGGCGATCCTTGAGGTTCTCGTCCAGGATCTCCGCGTTGCGGTGGTAGAGCGACAGCACCTGCTTGGTGTCACCGGCGAACGAGCCCTCCAGCTCCTGCGACTCGATGAGCTCGCGGTAGCGCCCGGCGCGCTCGTACAGCCGCGACAGGTTGCGGATGGTGGGCAGGTGATCCGAGGCCAGATCGAGGATGCGCTTCATGCACTCGATGGCGTGCTCCAGATCGCCCAGGCGGTCCTCGTAGATGACCGCCATCTTGTTGAGCGTGGAGATGAGCTGATCGCGATCCGCGGTCTGCAGCAGATCCTGCTCGTACATGCCCACGAGCTCGGCGAAGCGGCCCTGGCGCTCGTAGAGGCGCGAGAGGGCCTTTTGCGCGGGCAGGTAGCCGGGCTGGAGCTGGAGGCAGGTGTTGTAGCGGGAGATGGCATCCTCCTGCCGTCCCAGCTTCTCCTCCAGCACCTCGGCCGCCTTGTACATGCGGGCGGCCTTCTGCCGGGCGTCCTCGGCGGCGGCGAGCTCCGCGTCGAACACGGAGACCAGCCCCTCCCAGTTCTGCAGCCGGTGGTAGAGCTTGCCCAGGCCGGCCAGCGCGGGGCCGTGGCCGGGGATGCGCGAGAGGATGGCCTGGTAGCGCGAGACGGCGTCCTGCTCGCGCTTGAGATCCTCCTCATAGAGCGCGGCCAGGCGCAGGTTGATGGCCACCAGCTCGCTCTCGTCGTTGATGGAGCCCACCCACGCCAGCAGCACGTCCGACAGCTCCTCGTAGCGGCCCTGCGTCTCGTAGATGCCGGCCAGCTCGGAGAGCACGAGCGGCTCGTTGGGGGTGACGCGGCGCGCGGCCAGCAGCGCGGCCAGGGCGTCATCCTTGCGCCCCATGCGCTCGTAGACCTTGGCGATCTGCAGGTACGCGGGCGTGGCCTGGGTGCCCAGCACGTGGGCCTCGGCGGCCAGCGCGCCCAGCAACTCGTCGGCGCGGCCCTCGCGCTCGGCCAGGCGCTTCATGGCCGCCAGCAGCAGCAGGTCCGATCGGTCCAGCGCGAAGGCCTGGCGGAAGAACACGGCGGCGGCCTCGCGCTGCTTGAGGCGCTCCTCCAGCACCAGGCCCGCCGAGGTGAGGTAGTGCGCGCGGAGGGTGGGGTTCTCCAGCGTGCTGGCCAGCAGCCGGTACACCTCGATGAGGGACTCGTGGTCGTTGCGGGCGGCGTAGTGTGCTTCGAGCTGGATGAGCAGGCCGACTTCCGTGGGCTTCAGCTCCAGGCTCATCTTCCAGGCGGCCTTGGCATCCGCCTCGCGAGACAGGCGCTCCTCGAGGATGGAGGCCTTCTCGAAGAGGAGCGTGGCCTTCTGGCGAGGATCCTCGGTGCCGCCCAGCTCCGCGTCCAGCAGCTGGATGACCATCTGCCAGTTGCCCACGTCCGCGAAGAGCCGGCGCGCGGCGCGGATGTTCACGAGGAACTTGGGCGCCAGCTTGTAGGCATTCTGGAAGGCGACGGCCGCGTTGCGCGGGTTCTTGAGCGTCTCTTCCCAGAGGAGGCCCATCTCATGGAAGAGCAGGGCAGCAGCCTGGGGATCGGAGGAGCTGATGGCTCGGGCTTCGCGCTCGAGGGCGGCGAGGCGCTCGCGGGCATCGTCTTCGGGGGTGCTGGCTGCCGGCATGGCGCTCATGTTCTGGGCGAGGACCTCCGTCGCGGGCTTCACGGGAGGGGTTCCCGGCGCGGGGATGGAGGCGGAGGACGAAGTCCTCGTGAGATCGTTCTGCTCGCTCATGGGGAAGCAGGCTCCGGCAGAGGGGAAGATCGCGGCTGCGGCTCTGGCCGTCGCGGTCGTAACACGTGCTTGCCTGACCTCTCAAGTCCTCGACTTCCTTGGTGAAAAGCAGGGCCGCCCCCTGGGTAGGCAAGGAGGCGGGGGCTTGGGCCCCGGAACGGACCGCGTTACCGTCTGGGGGTGCCTGATCCACTTCTGATCCCAGATGTTTTCCGCGTGGGCCTTGTGGGCTACGGCCTGGCCGGGGCCAGCTTCCATGCTCCCTTGATTGCCAGGGAACCGGCACTCTCCTTGAGGGCCATTGCCACCCGCAACGCCGAGGCGGTAGCGCGCGACTGGCCCGGAGCGCGCGTGCTGTCCGTCGAGGACCTGCTGGCCGACCCGGAGCTCGAGCTGATCGTCGTCGCCTCGCCGAATGACAGCCATGCGGCGCTGGCGGAGCAGGCGCTTCGGGCGGGCAAGCACGTCGTCGTGGAGAAGCCGTTCACCCTGGAATCGGGAGCGGCCGCTCGGCTGGGGGCGCTGGCTCGGGAGAAGCACCGGTGCCTGACGGTCTTCCAGAACCGGCGCTGGGACGGGGACTTCCTGACGGTGCGCCAGCTGATCGAGCAGGGCCGGCTGGGAAAGCTCTACAGCTTCGAGAGCCACTTCGATCGCTTCCGGCCGCAGGTGAAGAAGCGCTGGAAGGAGGAGGACGTGCCGGGAGGTGGCACCTTGTGGGATCTCGGGCCTCACCTGGTGGATCAAGCGCTCCAGCTCTTCGGGATGCCCGACTCGATCATCGCGGATGTCGGACGGCAGCGGGCCGAGGGGAAGGCGGTGGACTGGTTCCACCTGCTGCTGCGCTACGGCGAGCTGCGCGTCATCCTGCACTCGGGCTCGGTGGTGCATGAGCCGTGGCCGCGCTTCGTGGTGCAGGGCGAGGCGGATGCCTACCTCAAGCACGGCCTGGATCCGCAAGAGGAGCAGCTCAAGGCCGGGTTGAGGCCCGGAATGGCAGGGTGGGGCGCCGAACCGCCGGAGCGGCACGGACGGCTGAGCCGGGGCGGGAGCGTGCCCACCGTGCCAGGACGCTATGAGGAGTTCTACCGCCAGCTCGTCCTCGCCATGAGGGGCGAGGGCCCGGTGCCCGTGACGGCGGAGAGCGCGGCGCAGGTGATCCAGGTGCTGGAAGCCGCGCAGCGCAGCGCCGAAGAGGGGCGGACGGTTCCGCTGGACTGAGCGGGCGCGAGCCCGGGCCTACTTCTTCCGCAGGGCGCCGATGACCTCTTTCGCGGCAGCCACCGAGGAAGCGGGGTTCTGGCCGGTGATCAGCTGGCCGTCGCGCACGGCGAAGCTGCCCCACATGGGCCCCCGCTCGTAGCGGGCCCCGAGCTCGCGCAGGCGCGTCTCCAGGGGGAAGGGCACCACCTTGTCGAGCTTCGCCGCGCGCTCCTCCTCGTCGGAGAAGGCCGCCACGCGCTTGCCGGCAACGAGCGGCTTGCCGTCCGCGCCCTTCACTCCGACCAGTGCCGCCGGCCCGTGGCACACCGCTGCGACCACCGCCCCGCGGGCGTACGCGCTCGCGAGCAGCTTGTGGAGGGGCGCATGGGTCGCCAGATCCCACATTACTCCGTGGCCACCCACGACGAAGTAGGCATCGTACGTGTCCTTCACCTCTCCCAATACGAGCGTGTGCTCCAGCTTGGACCTGGCCTGGGGATCGGACAGGAAGGCGCGAGTCTCCTCGGAGGCGTCCTTCACGCTGCGCGGATCGGCGGGGGCCTTGCCGCCCTTGGGAGAGGCGATGTCGACCTGCGCGCCCTCCGCCGTGAACTCGCGGTAGGGCGCCGCCAGCTCCTCCAGCCAGAAGCCGGTCTGCTCGCCGGTGGTCCCCATCTGCTCGTGACTGGTGACGATCAACAGGATCTTGATCGCGGTCAGTGCCTTCATCGTGGTTGCTCCTTGCATCGTGCCTCCCTGCATGGGGGGCGATGCGCAGAGAGGTACCGCTCGGGGCTTCGCAAGAAAACCGAGGGTGTCTTCACATAATATGTAGCGGTGCTTGGCAATCATGAAGCGCTGTGGACGCTGTGGGAAGTGAGTCGGGCCGGGACCTATGCGGGAGCGGCGGCTCGGCTCGGCATCACTGCCTCGGCAGTGGGGCAGCAACTCAAGGCATTGGAGGCGCGTCTGGGCGTGGCGCTGTTCGAGCGGGTGGGCCGCCGGGCCCGGCTGACGCCCATCGGCGCGGCCCTGGTGGAGCGGTTGGGCGAGCACCTGCCAGCTCTGGACACGGCGATCGAAGAGGCCGCGGAGGCCCAGCGCTCGGTGCGAGGGGAGGTGACCCTGGGAGGTCCGTGGCCCTTCTGCCGCTTCTGGCTGCGTCCGCGGCTGCCCGGATTGCTGGAGCAACATCCGGACCTGCGCCTGAGCGTGCGCTTCGAGGTGTCGAGCCTGCTCACCCGAAGGCTGTTGGGAGGCGAGGTGGATCTGGCCATCATGGGCACGCTGCCCGAGGCCTCGGGGCTGGAGGTCCGGCCGATCGCGCAGGAGGGATTCGTGGCCGTGGCCGCTCCCGCATACCTGCGTCGGCAGGGCACGCCTCGGACCGCGCGGGACTTCGGCTCCCACCGCTTCGTCGCCTTCGACTCCGATCTGGCGATGCTCGAGCCGTGGTGGCGGGCGGCCTTTGGAGCGAAGGAGCCACTCCCCAGCCAGGTGGTGTGTCACATCACCAACCTCGACGAGATGCTGGCGCTGGCCGAGGCTGGGTGCGGCATCTCGGTGTTGCCGGACTACCTGGTGGAGCCGGCGGTTCGCTCTGGGCGGGTCGTGGCGCTCGAGCCTGAGTCCGGCCGGCGCTCGCTCCGGCGCCCCCGAGGCACCATCTGGCTGGCGTGGCGCCGGGCCACGGCGCTCACCGCGCGCTTCCTCGCGGTGCGGGACTGGCTCCTGGCGGACACGGAAGCAAGGACGTGACGCACAGTTGTCGTTGAACTACTTGACAGATGTTCAGGTGCCGGACTACTCGGCGGCCGCTTCGTGAGAAGCAGGAGCACCCACTTTCCACGCACCAACAAAGGAGAGCAGCCATGGCGAAGGCAATTCCCGAGGGGTACCACACCGTGACGCCGTACCTGATCGTGAAGGGGGCAGCCCGGGCACTGGAGTTCTACAAGAAGGCCTTCAATGCGCATGAGCTCTACCGCCTGGAAGGTCCGGGTGGCTCGGTGGGGCACTCGGAGTTCCAGATCGGCACTTCTCGCATCATGCTCGCCGATGAGTTCCCCGAGATGGGGGCCCGCAGTCCCGAGACACTGGGGGGCTCTCCCGTGGGTCTCTGTATCTACACCGAGGATGTGGACCTACTCTTCAAGCAGGCCCTCGCCGCTGGAGGGAAGGAGGAGCGCCCGGTGAAGGACCAGTTCTACGGCGATCGCTCTGGCACCCTGCGTGATCCGTTCGGCCACCAGTGGACCCTCGCCACGCACAAGGAAGACATCTCTCCCGAGGAGATGAAGCGCCGGATGGCCAGCCAGGGCCAGTGACGCACCCGGCCACTGCAAGGGAATCCCAGCGTTCACTTCCTTGCAGTGGCTTGCCCTCTGGGGCTGCTTGCGGCGCTCCTCCGCGTACCGGAGTGTCCTCTACGAGGTTCTGCGAGGGACTTCCGGGAGGGGGACTCCATGTCAGTGAACGCCAGGATCCTGCTTTTGGCACTGGTGGCGATTGGAATCACTGCCATTCTGGCTGGCAACTCCCTGTTCGGTACACGGAAGGGGCGCCAGATCCGCGAGCGGGTGGTCGCCTCTCAAGAGCAACTCCTGGCCGTGGCGCGATTGAAGGCGGGCGTCTGGCCCTTCCTGAACACGCTCAGCCGCATGAAGGAGAACGGCCAGGACACCGTTGCCTTTCTCCACGAGAGGGAAAACCAGGTCCTCGCGGAGCAGACGCAGCTCGACTTGAGCGTGGATGAGGAAGAGAGGATCAGCGGCGACAGCGGGTACAAGCCTCGCACGGATGAGCGCCGGGAGTTCAGCGAGGTCATCCAGGCGCTGCTGCGCTGGATGGAGAAGACCGAAGCTCGGGTACGCGCGGAACCGGCGAAGCGCCCCATCCCGCCCATGCTCGAGTGGGAGCTCTACCAGGACTACGAGCGAGAGGTGGGGCGGGACATGGCCACCATCGAGGCGGCGGAGCAGGAGGAGCTGACGTGGCTGCGGCAGCACTGGGATCGGAACGTGAAGCGCTCTCTGCTCCTGACCCATATCGTCACGCTGGCCTGCACCGTGCTCATGGTGGCGCTGACCCTGTTCCTCTTCCTGCCCCTGCGGGGCTCGTTGCGCCAGCTGAGGAGCGTTGCGGAGCGAGTGGGCCGCGGTGACTTCGCGGTGTCCCTGCCCACCATGGGCCGTGACGAACTGGGGCTGCTGGCCCAGGCCATGAATCGCATGGCCGTCGAACTGCACGGCACCCTCGAGGAGAAGCAGCGCTTGATGAAGGCCGAGGCCGAGGTTTCCGAGCGTGAGGCGCGTCGCTACAACGCCATCCTGGAGGAGACGGTCCGTGCGCGCACCACGGAGCTGGAGGCAGCCAATACGCGGCTCGAGGAGAGCCTCCGGCAGCTCCAGGACACCCAGGCGCAGCTGCTCTTCGCGGACAGGCTGGCCGCCGTGGGGCGGCTCGCGGCGGGCGTGGGCCACGAGATCAACAACCCGCTCTCGTACATCCTCAGCAACCTGCGCTTCATCCAGCGCGAGCTCGATAGGCCCGAGGCCGCGGGTCTGCCGGAGAAGGAAGAGCTGATGACAGCCATTGGTGATGCGCGCGAGGGTGCCGATCGGGTCCGCATCATCGTGCAGGAGCTCAAGGTGTTGTCACGGCCGGACGAGCTCACGCTGGGGCCTGTGGATCTGGGGAGCGTGATCCGCGGCGCCGCGAGCATTGCCACCCAGGAGTTGAGCGAGCGGGCCCGGCTGGTGTTGGACTGCCAGGACGTGCCCCCGGTCCAGGGCAATGGGCCTCGGCTGGGCCAGGTGATGCTCAACCTGATCGTCAATGCCGCGCATTCCATCGAGCCGGGCCGGGTGGAGGAGAACGAGGTCCGTGTGGTGGTGCACATGGGTATCCTGGACACCGTCATCGTGGAGGTGCACGACACGGGCTGCGGGATTCCTCCAGAGAACCTGGAGCGCATCTTCGAGCCGTTCTTCACGACCAAACCGGTGGGCATGGGGACAGGGCTGGGGCTGTCGGTGTGCCGCACCATCGTCGTGGCCATGGGCGGTACCCTCCAGGTGGTGACGAGTGAGGTGGGCCGCGGCAGCATCTTCCGCATCACCCTGCCCACGGGCATCGCGGCGGCTGCTTCTCTTCAAGGCAACCCGTCCTGAAAGTCATTAGGATGCGCGCGCGAACCCGATTGGGGAACCATGCCATCGATCATCGACGCCTCTCCGTTTCCCTGGGAGCGCCCCGAGGCCCAGGAACTGCACCGGACGCTCGTCTCTCTCTATCCCACCGAGCCACGGGCCACCTTCGTGGCCACCACCGCGGGCATTCCGCCGAAGGAACTCCCCTCCGGTCTCCCGGTGCTCGAGCTGTGGAGGAAGATCCTGGAGCTGGCGTCGGCGAAGGCCGCCACGCAGCACCTCGTCGCCTTCGTTCGAGACCAGAACCGCAAGAACCCGACCTATGCCTTCCTGGAGGCCCTGCTCAAGGATGTCCCGGTGGCGGTGAGCCTGGAGCCTCGCAGGGACAACGGCTCCGCGGTCTTCCTCTCCGGCAATGACACGCCCACCGAGCAGGAGGCGCTGCTCTTCCGCGATGATCTCTCACTGCTGGTGGGGCGGGTGCCGGCGTTCATCGCGACGCTGAAGAAGATGATGGAGCTGGCTCCGGCGGTGTGCCTGCTGCGCGTCACCGCGGGCTCCGTCTCTGGTGTCGGAACGGGCTTCCGGATTGGCGACAACCTCGTGCTGACCAACCACCACGTGCTCTTCCCCCAGGGGAAAAAGGCCACGGAGGTCATCGCTGAGTTCGGCTTCGAGACGGATGCCAGGGACGCGGCGCTCCCGTCCAAGTCCCTCCCGTGCGATTGCGGCTCGATCATCACGGATGAGGCGGATGATTGGGGGGTGATCCGCGTCACCGAGGGCCTGGAGCCCACCTGGCCACGCGTGATCCTGTCTCCCGCGGTGCCTCCGGTGCTTGGCGAGAGCGTGTTCACCCTCCAGCACCCGCGCGGCTCGCGGAAGCGGCTCGGGTTCATCCGGAGCACGGTGACGAACTTCGACGAGCGCGTTGTCCACTATCTCACGGATGCGCAGCCGGGCTCCTCGGGGGCGCCGGTCTTCAACGCCCAGGGAGAGCTCATCGCGCTCCACCACGCGGGCGGTACGCCTCAGGAGGTTGCCGGGAAGATGCCCCTCATGAAGAACGAGGGCATCCGCATCCGTCGGATCGACGAGGGGCTCCAGAGGAAGGGGATCCTGCCCTGAGCCCTGGCTCGTGCCTCAACCTCAGGTGAGCCCCGCCCTCATGGAGAGGAGGGCGGGGACAGCACCGGCTCAGCCGCGGGCGATGGCGTCCTCGACGTAGCGGACGCCCTTGGCGGTGATCGTCTTGCCCTTCTTGGAGTCCGAGGCGTAGCCGGTGTGGATGCGCAGCGCCTTGGCGGCGTTGGGGGCCGCGTAGGACACGCCCAGCTTGCTCCAGAAGCGCGAGGTGGTCCCGGACGTCACTTCCACGCCCAGTGCACGCGCCAGGTACAGCGGGATCAGCGAGCGCAGGAGCTGATCCTTCTGCTGCCCCGCGGTGACCAGGTTCTTCTGCTGCGGGTGGTTCTGCAGCGCATCCACCAACTGCTTCACGGCTTCCGTGGTGGCGGTCCGCGTCGCGCCGCTCTTGCGGGCCGCGGAGGCGCGCTTGGTGGTGGCCTTGCGGGCGGCGGGCTTCGCGGTGCGCTTCTGTGCCTTGGCGCGCTGGGGACGAGAGGGGCTCTTGCTCTTGGCTTGCTTCTTCTGGGGCATGGTGGGCTCTATCGGAGGGGACAGCGGAGTCTCACTGCGGACTGCGGCATGACCAACCAGCGACTCGTCGCCCCGGGCTCGCCGCAGAAACGCCCGCAGCGGTCCCACCCACTGGGTGAGGCCCAGGCGTTCGATCAGCGAATCCAACCACCCGGAACTGAAGAACACCGGACGAGTCCTCCTGGAAGACGGCGGGAAGCTACTACAGCTCACGTGGACCTGATCCAGCCTCTCTACCGTATCAGGTAGGGTGAATCACTCCCACAGTACCGGATCGGGCCGGATCCGATCCGGCAAATCTCAGATCCGGGTGAAAGACCAGCTCAACGCGCGACCTCCCGCGTAGGGCATGACCCCGTGGAAGGCTCGCGGATCCGAGTCGAATACCAGCGGGAGGAAGTGCCGATCCCCGTCCCACAGGGGCAGGGACATGATGTCCTTGACGGGCACCCAGGACAGCTCGCCCTCGGCGTTGCGCTCGGGCGGCGTCCCCGTGAAGCGGTCGATGAGGAAGACGAACCCCAGCCAGTCCTCCCCCTTGGGGCCGAAGCCGGGCCAGCTGATCGTGCCGCGCAGCCTCAGCTCCTCGCACTCGATGGAGGCCTCTTCGCGGATCTCTCGGCGCATGCACGCCACAACGTCTTCGTCGGGCTGCATCTTCCCGCCCAGGCCGTTGTATTTGCCCAGGTGGGCGTCATTGGGGCGCGCGTTGCGGTGGACGAGCAGCACCCGCGCCCCGTCCGGGGACATCACATAGCCAAGGGTGCCGATGATGGGGGTATAGGGCATGGCCTCCGATGCATATCAGGCACCCTGGGGGCTGGAGCGGCCGACGTTGTCTGGAGCCTTGCCGCGAAAAATCTGCGAGAGGGGGCAGGGCTGCCTGCATATCCTTCTGGGGTCAGGCAAGGAGGGAACGTGGGAATTGGCCGGCTGGTGGGAGTGATGATCGCGGTCGCGGGGGCGGTGGTGCTGTGGACGGGGCTGAAGGCGAAGGACTCGGTGGTGGAGAAGACCCGGCACGCGCTCACCGGGCGCTACAGCCAGGAGACCACGCTGTATCTCGCGGGCGGCGGCGCGGCGGTGGCGGGCGGTGTGCTGCTGGTGCTGTTTGGCGGCGGTGGCGGGCGCCGGAGGCGGTAGGGACGCGTCCAGTGGAAGGCACATGCGGCGGGCTTCGATTGACGCCCTTTCCGCCCTGTCGGTAGACGGGGGCCATGAAAGGTCACGCACGCAACATGATGACCGCGCCGGTGGTCTCGGTCGGTCTGGATGCTTCGCTCGACGAGATTGCCCGCTGTCTGGCGGCCGCGCGTATCGGTGGAGTGCCGGTGGTGGGAGCCGAGGGCCGTGTCGAGGGCTTCGTCAGTGAGAGCGATCTGCTCGATGCCCTGCTCGCCGAGCGGGCGCCCTCGACCCGGGCCGCCGATCTGATGGCTCGCTCGGTCCACTCGGTGAACGAGTTCGATCGGACCGAGGAGGTGATGAGCCTGCTGCGCCAGCACCGCATCCACCACCTCCCGGTCTTGCGGGGAGGCGAGTTGGTGGGGATCATTACCCCGTCTGACGTGATCCGCTTCATGGTCGAGGAGGTGCTGGCGAAGCCCCCCGAGATTGGATGAGACGGGAGGCTGTATGCCGCGCATCGCGATCTTGAGTGACATCCACGGCAACCTGGCCGCGCTGGAGGCCGTATTGCGGGATGTGGAGTCCCAGAAGCCGGATCGAATCGTCTGTCTGGGGGACACGGTGGGTTATGGCCCGTTCCCTCGTGAGTGCTTCGCTCGAGTCCATGAGGTGGCGGACCTCATGCTGGCGGGCAATCACGAGTTGGAGACGGCGGTCCCCGGCGACGAGGGCCTGGAGGAGGATGTCCGGGAACTGGCGCTCTGGTCGGCGCAAGCGCTGGAGGGGCTCGAGCCGTGGGAGCGGATGCGCGAGGCGTTGGTGGCGGGGCAGGCCGAGGCCCTATCGCACCGCCAGGAAGGCCGCATCACCTGGGTCCACGGAGCGCCCGAGGAGTCGACGGTGCGCTACGTCTGGCCGGGACACCGCATGCACTTCCTGCAGCTCAACTCGCAGATCGATCAGTTCCTCCAAGATCTGCTCGCGCGATTCACGACACCGCATGGCTTCTGCGGCCACACCCACGTGCCGGCCGTCCTCACCTCGTACGAGAATCGAGAGCTGTTCAGCGTGTCCCAGGACTGGAACCGCATGTTCACCTTCGTGGGTCCGAGGACGATCTTCTACGTGGCGCAGGGCATGCCGATGATCGGCGGGCTGTACGGGCGCAAGGTGGTCATCAACCCGGGCAGTGTGGGCCAGCCGCGTGATCGGGATCCCCGCGCCTCGTGGGCGCTGTATGACGGGGATCTGGTCTTCTTCCGCCGCGTGCCGTACGAGATCTCCGCCACCCAGGCGGCCATTCGCGCACTCCCCGTGGCCGAGGACACGCGCCGTTTCTTCGCTGATCGCCTGAGCAGGGGAGAGTAGGGCGAGGTGCCGGTCTGCTTCGCGGCCTCTTCTCAGTGCAGTAAGAGAAAGGGCGTTGAGAGGACGCGGCAGCTTTGTCATGGTCCAGCGCCATGAAGCGCTGCCTGCTGCCCGCCCTTGCCCTGATCTCTTGTGCCACCCCGTCGAGCACGGGGCCGGCCGCTCCGTCCACGCCTCCGGTGGAGGCTCCCGCCACCGGCTCCAAGGCGACCCTGCTGCCCGACGAGGTGCATCTGGCGGATCTGCGCCAGCTCACCTTCGGTGGCGAGAACGCCGAGGCCTACTGGTCGTTCGACGGCAAGCAGCTGTCCTTCCAGTCCCGGTTCGGCGACATGGGCTGTGATCGCATCTTCCGCGTCACGGTCGATCCGGCCACGCCATCTCCGGCCGTGCTGCCGGTCTCGAGCGGCAAGGGGGCGACCACGTGCTCGCACTTCATGCCTGGAGACCAGGAACTCATCTACGCCTCGACGCACCTGGGTGGCGACGCGTGCCCGCCGAGGCCGGACCACTCGATGGGCTACGTCTGGGCCCTCTACGACTCGTACGACATCTTCAAGGTGGGCGCCGATGGTAACGGGCTGACGCGGCTCACGGACACTCCGGGCTACGACGCGGAGGGCACGGTCTGCGCCAAGGACGGCTCCATCGTCTTCACCTCGGTGCGGGACGGCGACATCGAGCTGTATCGCATGGACAAGGATGGCAAGAACGTGCGCCGGCTGACCCAGACGCCGGGCTATGACGGCGGCGCGTTCTTCAACGCCGACTGCTCGAAGATCGTCTGGCGCGCCTCCCGGCCCAACCCCGGCAAGGAGGTGGACGACTACAAGGCCCTGCTGGCGCGCGGGCTGGTGCGGCCCACCAAGCTGGAGCTGTTCGTGGCCAATGCGGACGGCTCGGAGGCCCGGCAGATCACCTGGCTCAACGCCGCCTCGTTCGCGCCTTTCTTCCACCCTAACGGCAAGCGCATCCTCTTCTCGTCGAACTACGGAGATCCCCAGGGCCGCGAGTTCAACATCTGGGCCGTGGACGTCGACGGCGCGAACCTGGAGCGCATCACCTCCGCGCCGGGCTTCGACGGATTCCCCATGTTCTCGCCGGATGGCAAGTGGCTCGCGTTCTCCAGCAACCGCGCCACGGCCGAAGGGCAGCATGACACCAACGTCTTCCTCGCTCGCTGGATCGATGACGCGAAGCCGAGCACTCCCGCCGCCGAGTCCGCCGCGGATCGGATCGAGAAGGATGTCGCGTTCCTCGCCGCTCCGGAGCAGGAGGGGCGTGGCATCGGCACGAATGGGATCGAGGCCTCGGGCAAGCACATCGAGGGGCGCTTCCAGTCGCTCGGCCTGAAGCCCGCGGGGGACAATGGCTCTTTCCGGCAGGTGTTCCCGGTTACGACCGCGGTGAAGCCCGGGGCGAAGACCCAGGTGAAGCTCGGCAAGACGGTGGTGCCCCCGGAGGCGTACACGGTGCTCGGGTTCTCCGCTCAGGGTGCGGCGCAAGGGCCCCTGGCGCTCGCGGGCTACGGCATCGTCGAGCCGTCCATCAACGTGGACGACTACGCGAAGCTCGATGTGAAGGGGAAGATCGTGGTGGTGCGGCGCTTCGTGCCCGACTCGACCACCTTCTCGGATACCGACAAGCAGCGCCGTTATGGAGATCTGCGCCACAAGGCCTGGACGGCTCGGGAGCGGGGCGCCAAGGCAGTCATCATCGTCGACTGGCCGGAGGCTCCCAATCCTCCGGTGAAGGACTGGCAGATGCCCTCCGAGGCTTCGCTGCCTTCGCTCTCCCCCGAGGGCCAGGGTGATGCCGGCATCCCCGTGGTCGTGGTGAAGCGCTCGGCCCTGGAGCCCTTGATGGCCCAGCTGAGCGCTGGCAAGCGCGTCGACGCTCGTATCGAAGTACAGCTCGACTTCGAGAAGAGCGATGCGTTCAACGTGGCCGCGCTGCTCGAGGCAGGGCAGGGCAAGCTGCCGGGAACTATCGTGATCGGTGCCCATTATGATCACCTGGGCTTCGGCGGGCGCTACTCGCTGACGCCGGACAAGCACGTGCCGCACGTCGGCGCGGACGACAACGCCTCGGGCGTCGCCGGCGTGCTCGAGATCGCTCGCGCGCTCACCGAGAACCGCGCGCAGCTCCAGCACGATGTGCTCTTCGTCGCCTTCTCCGGCGAGGAGACGGGGGTGCTTGGCTCCTCGTACTTCACTCGCGCGCGCGGTGACGCGGGCATGAAGCAGATCGCCGCCATGCTCAACCTGGACATGGTCGGCCGGCTGCGGACGAGCGGGCTCTCGGTGCTCGGGGCCGAGTCGGCCACGGAGTGGAGGGAGATCGTCGGCGCCGCGTGCACGAAGGCTCGCGTCCAGTGCACCTCCAGCGGTGACGGCTACGGCCCCAGCGATCACTCTCCGTTCTACGCGGCGGGTGTTCCGGTGCTGCACTTCTTCACCGGCGCTCACTCGGACTACCACAAGCCCTCGGACACCGCGGACGCCATCAACGCGGCCGGTACCGCTCAGGTGGCCAGCATCGTCTCGGCCGTCGCGCTGGGGCTCGATGGGAAGACGACGCTCACCTACCAGAAGGTGCCGTCTCCCACGCCGCGCGGCGATCTGCGCAGCTTCAACGCCTCGCTCGGCACCGTGCCGGATTACGCGGGCCCGTCCAACGGGCAGAAGGGCATGCTGCTCGCGGGAGTGCGTGCCGGCGGCGCGGCGGAGCAGGCGGGGCTGCAGCGCGGGGACATCCTCATCCGGCTCGGCAAGCACGCCGTCGGTAGCGTCGAGGACCTCATGTACGTCCTCAACTCGTCCAAGCCCGGCGAGACGGTGACCGCGGTGGTCCTCCGCGAAGGCAAGGAGCTCCAGCTCGACGTCACCTTCCAGGAGAGCAAGCGGCCTCGCTGACCGAGGCTGGAGCGACTGCCTCGAATCAGGTAGGATGAAAGACTACTGCGAGGAAGACCATGGCGAAGCCTCCCAAGCCTCCTCCCCCGAGCCGCGCGTCCAAGGTCCAGTCTGCTCTCGACGGGGATGACGAATTCAGCGTGTTCTCGGTCGATCCCGAGGCGCGCAAGCCCAAGGTCGAACTGGGGCTCAAGGAGAACGTGGCCCCTGTGGCCACGCCGTTGTCCAAGTCCGTCCTCCGCCTGTTCCGCAAGATCTTCGGCGACTGAGCCGCTCGGGAACTGGTGAGCCGCCGCCCGTCCGGCGAGTCGGGACCGAACCTGTCTGACAAGCGGACAGGTTGGCGCCGGGCTCGCCCGGAGGGCGTCGGGTGGACCTGAGGGATACACCGGTTGAGGCCTTGCGCATGACGACCCCTCCTCCCGCACCGTTGCCCTTTCCCAGCAGCCTGTGCCACCGATGCGCCGCTCCGCCGCGCTACGTGCAGACGAAGACGTCCACCTTCATCCTCTGCCCCCTGTTGCCGCAGAAGTACCCGCCGCAGCCGGTGCACTCCTGCGCGCTGTTCCGCCCGGCGGAACCGAAATGAGGGGGTTGACCCTCACGCGACGTGAGGCCCTATCTCTTATCGATCCCCGCTTCACGGCGAACATCGATCAGGTCCGCCCGGGGCTCTCGGAGTTCGCGCGGGATGCGTTCCGCGCCAACGCCGAGCGCGTGTCCCGCTCGTAGGAAGCGGCACAGCCCCTCCTTCGCTCCAGGCGAGGGAGGGGCCGTGGGTGGCGGAGCGCTACCCGTCGAACAGCTCGGATTCAGCTCAGACGTTGGTGGTGCTGCCCTTGAGGAAGGGGAGCGCCTCGAAGACCGGCTTGGAGGGCAGGGGGTGCGGCAGCGGGCGGGGCAGCGTGGGGAGCGGCTTGGGCAGCGTGGGGAGCGGCTTGGGCAGCGGCAGGGGCAGCGGGTGCGGGAAGGGCAGCACGTCCAGCTGCGTGCCCGGCTTGCTGTGGCGGGCGATGTCCCCATCCGCCTTGCTCAGCTGGCTCTGGAGCTGGGCGGCCTCGGGCTTCGAGTCCGCGTCGCCGCGCGCGTCGGCGATCTCCACCTGCTGGCCGAGCAGCTTCGAGGCCTCGGAGTTGGTGATGTTGCCGTTGGTGCGGCCGGTGGCCAGCTGGTCGATCTGGCCCGCCTGGCGCTGCGCGTTGGCGTTGAGGGGGGCGAAGAAGTCACGGCTGCCGTTGTGGCTGGCCTGCTGGATGTTGCGGTCGGCGCGGGCCTGCATCAGGCCCAGCTTGAGCTTCTCCGCGAGCGACAGCTTGCCGTCGGACATGGCCTGCTTCTGCGCGTCGGCGATGGCCTGCTGCTCCTTCAGGAGCGTCTCGGACTCCTGAGCGGTGATGGAGCCGCTGCGCACGCCGTCGGCGATCTCGTGCAGCTGGTTGCCCTGGGTGGCGCGCGTCTTGCGGTCGGGCGAGAAGATGTCCGGCAGGTTCGGCAGCGTCGGCAGCGTCGGCACGGGCGGCTTGGGGAAGCAGCCACCGGCGACGATGGACGGGGTGGCGGGCTTGGCGGCGGCGGTGACGGTGGTCTGGGCGGGAGTGGTGACCTTCATGGCGTGCTCCTGTTTTTGGGACCGACCGAGAGGGTCGGTGAGTATGTCTGACCCCTACTGCAGCCCGCATGCCACGAAAGGGAGGAGCCGTGCGCCCAACGTATTCTTCAGGAGTTTCAATAGGTTATCTCGCCAGGGCGAGTCCGGGTGGTGACTGCAGCCACCAGGAAGCCCCTGGTGACAACGGTCACCACCGGTGACTGTCGTCATCTACGGGAGTCACCAGGGGGGGCTTACCCGGGCGGAGTCGCGAGTCCGTAGCGCCCGAGCCACTCCCGGGCGGGGTCGGTGGGCACGCCATGCTGGTCCAGCCCGGGCATCACCACGTCGCGCATGGCGGAGGCGAACAGGGCCCGGCGCTCGGTGTGGGGCAGCACTCCATGAGGGAGCAGGGCCGGATCCTCGTCCTCGGGAGTGGGGGCGGTGGCCTCGACATCCTGGGCGGCGGTGACCTCCAGCATGTCCGGCAGGAAGCGGCCCAGGAAGGTGACGTTCTCCGAGGGCGCCACATGGGCCAGGTATGCCCAGCCGAGCCGGCTGTGGACCACTTCATCCTGGAGCAACTCGTGGAGCACCGCGCGCATGCGCTCGTTGCCGGCGACGGGGCGCAGCCGCATGAGCACTCCCACGCTCACGGTCTCGGCTACGCAGGAGGCGGCGACGAGCTCATAGAGGAGCTTCTGGGGGAAGGAGAGCGAGCGGGGCGCGATCTCGGGGAGCACCACCGGCACCTCCCCGGGAACAGGGGTGCCGTACTCGTGAGCCAGCGCGGCGCAGTGAGCGGCGTGGCGGCGCTCGTCCTCGGAGGAGCGGCGGGCCAGCTCCACCAGCGGGGGAGGAGCGCCGGCCTGCTCGAGCCAGCTCGCGAGCCGGGCGAAGCGCGCCTGGGCCTCGCGCTCCACGTGGTAGCGGAAGCTCCACGCGGAGGCGATGCGCTGGCGCAGGGGTTCTGGGAGGGAGTCGGCTACCAACTGCCGGCTCCGCCCCCCTTCTCCTGAGGAGGAGGCGGGGTCTCGGGCGTACCGTTGGTGTCCGAGTCGGGCTTCGCCGTCGTGGTGGGGCTGCCGGGCTGGGCCGAGGGGCTGTCGGGAGCCTTCGCCTTGGCGCAACCTCCACCCGTGCCGATGACGGCGCCGCCCACGACGAGGACGTGGAACAGCTTCTTCATGTCCATCCGCTGCCTCCTGAGAAGGGGATGGACGGCAGCATAGCTCAAGCACGGCGGCCCGGAGGCGCACGGAACCGGGTCCGTGGCCTCCGAGTCTTCCGCGCGACTACTTCTTCTTGATGGTGATCTTCGCGTCGGCCGACTTCTCGCCGCTCTTGGCGGTGATGGTGACCGCGCCCACCTTCACAGCCGTCACCTTGCCGGTGGCGTCCACGGTGGCGAGCTTCTCGTTGCTGGAGGTGAACGTCGGCGTGATGCCGGCGATCGCCGCGCCGTCCGCCGCCTTGGCCACGGCGTTCAGGGTGGCGCTCTCGCCGACCTTCAGGCTCGCCGGAGCGCCCTCGAAGGCGATCGTCGCCACCTCGGGCTGCTTCACCGTCACTTCGATCGTCTGGCTCAGCTCGCCGGAGGTCGCCTTCACCTTCGTGGTGCCCACGCCCTTGGCCGTCACGGTGTTGCCGCTCACCTCGGCGACGTTCGTATCGGCGCTGGTGAACTCCACCTGCGCGCCCTGGATCGGACGGCCCGCGTCATCCTGCACCGCCGCGTCGATCGTCGCCTTGGTGCCGATCCCCGTCAGCGCCACCGGCCCGCCCTTGAGGGCGATGGAGCCGGGGATGACGACCTCGACCGGAACCTTCGCGCTCTTCTCGTTGCCCTTCACCTCGATGCTGGCCGCGCCGCTCTTGACCGCGGTCACGGTGCCGTTGGCGTCCACCGTCGCCACGTTCTTGTCGCTCGAGGAGAACTCGAACTTCACCTTGTCCACCGGCTGGCCGTCCGCGGTGACGCCGCTGGCCTTGACCGTCTCCGTCTGGCCCGCCTTGGTGAGCGACACCTGCTTCGGAGTCACCTCGATGCGCTCGACCTTCTTGCACGCGGACACCAGCGTGAGCGCCGCGACTACCATCACGGGATTGAACAATTGCTTCATGATGTCTTGCCTCCGCTCGCTCAAGGGCGAGCCACTGTGTTGCCAAAAAACTTGCAGTCCAAAAGACAGGGCACGGGGCCCGATTGCCCATAGCAAATCCCGAGCGCCGATGCCTACCTTCCTGTGCAGAGAGATCCTTCCCCCCGGCTCATGATCCCGACCTCCTCTACTTCCGTGCTCGCCTCGCTCTGGGATGAAGTCCGCTTTCAGGAGCGCCCGCCGCTGCCGCTCGTCCGTCACACCCAGGTGGTGGCCTGGCTGCGGCGGCTGCAGGAGTCCGCGCCGGATCTGTTCCAGGTGGAAGAGGTGGGGCGCTCGGTGGAGGGCCGTGCGATCCACCACGTGCAGGTGGGGCATGGCCCGAGGCACGTGCTGCTCTGGTCCCAGATGCATGGGGATGAGCCCACGGCCACCACCGCGCTGTTCGAGGTGTTCGAGTACCTGCGGCGCTACCGCCAGGATCCGCGAGTGGACGGGCTGCTGTCCGCTCTGACGCTGCACGCCGTGCCCATGCTCAACCCGGATGGAGCCGAGCGCTTCCAGCGGGTCAACGCGCAGGGGATCGACATCAACCGGGACGCGCTGATGCTCCAGACGCCCGAGGGGCGGACGCTCAAGGCGCTGCGGGATCGGCTCCAGCCGTCACTGGGCTTCAACCTGCACAACCAGGATTGGCGCACCGCGGTAGGGAGGAGCGGAAAGCCCGCATCCATCTCCCTGCTCGCGCCGGCCTTCGACGAGGCCCGCAGCGACAACCCCGGGCGCCTGCTGGCCAAGAAGGTCTGCGCGGTCATCCGGGATGCGGTGGAGCAGCTCGCACCGGGACAGGTCGGCCGCTACAACGACGCGTTCGAGATCCGCGCCTTCGGCGACAACATGGGTCGCTGGGGCACGCCCGCCGTGCTGATCGAGACCGGTCCGTGGCCCGAGGAGGACTCCGATGGGGCACTGCTGCGGCTGAACTTCGTGGCGCTGGTCTCGGCGCTGGAGGCGCTGGCGAGCGGCGGGGCGGAGCAGGCGAGCCTGGAGCGCTACGACTCGATCCCGCTGAATGACAGCAAGGGACTGCTCCGGCTGATCGTGAAGGGCGTCCACGTCTTCGGCGAGGCGGGCGATGCCTTCCTCGCGGATATCGGAGTGGCCGCCAGTCCGGCGATCCGGATGACGAACGGAACGCCTCGAGCAGTGTTCCTGGGGGCGATCGCGGAGTTGGGGGATCTGCGCGTGTTCGGGGCGATCGAGACGGTGGAGGGCCAGGGGCTGACGGCGGTGCCCCTGCCAGCCAGGGATGTGAAGGAAGGAGACGTGGTGCCCTTGCCGCCGCGGAGTGCCTGCGAAGTGGCGGTGGGACAGATCGCGAAGCTGATGCTGCTGCGCCCAGGGGAGGCAGCTGGAGCCTGGCGCGTGGAGCGCATCATCCGCTTCGATCGATAGAGGCTCCGCGCTCGGTCCTCATCGGGGCGAGGAGGGGTGTTACGACTCGTCCTTCTCCCGGTCCTCGTCCAGCCGGTTGAGGAACCGTCCGACGCCTCTCCACACGCCGTACGAGCCGAAGAAGGCCGTGAGCGCCACGATCCAGACGCTCAATTTTCCTTCCATGCGCCCCAGGAAGTTCAGGCGGTACAGCACGTAGAAGACGAATGCCATGCAACCCACGCTCACGAGCGCGGTGATCTGCCCCTGGAGCCGGAAGCGGGGAGTGGCTCCCAGGGCCTGATTGAACGCGAGCCTGGAGTAGAGGGGATTGGGGATCACGCTCCGGATGTGGGCGAGGACCTCTTCGCGGGAGACCCCGTCGATGAGCATATCCCGGGCCTCGAGGAGGACCCGGGTCTCCTTTTCCCCCTGGCTCTCGGGCTTCTTCGCATCCTCGGAGGGCAGGAGCTTGACGAAGCGGCGCCCACCCTCGAGTTCGCCGGGAACGGCCGTGCTCCGCACCTGCGCGCGGTTGCGCTCGGCCGCCAGGTTCAGCGCGTGGCTGGCCTCGGAGAGTGCGCTGGCGGCTCGGATCGCGGCGCGCAGGGCTGCCTGGAGCTGATCGTCCTTGGCCTCGGGAGGAAGCTCCAGCAGGACGGCGCCCTCCGTGACTCGGGCTTGCGGCACCACGTCGAACAGTGCCTGGAGTCTCTTCTGGACGTCGGGCCGGGATGACACGCGGCGGGCCATGGCCGGGTTGAGGGCCTGGATCTGGAGCGCGTTGGCGTCATCTCGGCGGATGTCCATTCCTTCCGGGAGGGGATGAGGAGGCTTCGCCTGGACCTCCAGGGTGCCGTCCTCGCGCAGGGAGAGCCGCAGCGGCACGTCGCCCGCCATCCCCGTGCGGATCCGATCGGTCTCCGCGGCGGGAGCTGAGGGGACCAGCTCGGACGCACGGACGGCGAGAGCGAGTCGCTGCATGGAGGCTTCAGGGAGTGTCTCGGACATCGGGGTGGGCGCAGTCTAATACAGGGAGGGCTGGCTGCGAGGACGAGGGCTTGGGCGCTAGCGGCCGCTCAGCGGCGGAAGGGTGGGCCGCGCACTCGCGAGGCCTGCCGAGGTGCAATGGATCCGCTCCCGATGGTGTGGGGTGGCGAGTGGGTGCGTCAGCTTGATGGTACCGTGAGATGGGGGTGTCAACTCATAGGCCCGATGGAGAAGAGCGATGAAGAGTCCCTGGCGGAACCCCAGGAATGACAACTCGGTCGCTCAGCTGAAGAAGCTGCGCCAGCCATGAGGAGCGGTGGTTTTGTCCATGTGCGCATCTGCTCGAGCCTGTCGCTCCTGCTGCTCATGGCGTGCGGGGACGAGTCATTGGATGCGCTCGAAGAGGAGGCCGCGGACTGTCCCGAGGGATCTCCGATGCGCCTGGGAGAAGCCCCCTCCGCGTCGCTGCTGCTCAACGCGTACTACCTCCAGGAAGAGGCCGCGGTGGATCTCCGGGAGGGGAAGGCGGAGTCCCCAGTAGTCGAGGAGGTGCTCGCCAAGGCTGCGGCGATCGGCGCGTGGGGCCTGCGGACCAATGGCTTCAATGACGCGGCAAGCAAGCGTGGCATGTCCACCATCCAGGTGGAGCCCGGCGTCTACGATGAGGCCAGCCTTCGCGGACTGGATTGGGTGCTCACCCGAGCCGCGCACCATGAGGTGAAGCTCGTCCTACCACTGGGAAACTTCTGGGACGCCTACGGAGGCACGCGCCAGTACGTGCAGTGGGCGGGCCTGCCCGAGGCGAGAGAGGGCGATCCCCGCTTCTTCACCGAGCGTCAGGTGATCACGCTCTACAAGCAATACATCACCTTCCTGCTGTCCCGGACCAACTCCTTCGATGGGATTCGCTACGGCGAGCATCCGGCCGTACTGGGGTGGGAGCTGCTGAACGAGCCACGCGGCGTGGGGTTGGACAGGGGCGGGGAGGCGATGCGCGCCTGGGTGGATGAGATCGCCGCGGTGGTGAAGGCCCAAGCGCCCGGCCAACGGGTGGGAACGGGCGAGGAGGGCTTCGACACCTCCTTCGAGGGTTACGATGCGGCATTCTGGAGCGGAATGCCTGCCGCCTCGCTCTTCGATGCATCGACGAGCTTTCGAGGGAACACGGCCTCGCCGCTGATCGACTTCGGCAGTGCGCACTTCTATCCCGAGTTCTGGGGCGTTCCGAGAGAGCGCACGGCTCGCAGCGGGGCTCACTGGATCGCGGAGCATGCGGCCCTGGCGAGGGAACTGGGCAAGCCGTTCTTCCTCGGAGAGTTCGGCCTGCGCAACCATGATGGCTTTTCGCTCGACGAGCGCCGAGCTCTCTATCGAGGCTGGCTGCGCTGCGCATGGCGCGTGGGGGTAGGGGGGATCGCTCCGTGGATGTTCGCCCCGGACGCTCGGCCGGATGCGTGGGACGAGTTCACCTTCTATTACCGAGACGGCACGCAGCCCGCGGACCCGGTCAATCGCTACACCGATCTCTTCATCGAAGCCGCGGGGCGTGCTGGCACGCGGTGATGGCAAGGGCGGATTTTCGACGCAGATCGTCAAATGGCTGTCATCGTCGGCCGCCGAGCACGAATGGGAGAGCAGCCAACCTCAGAAGGCAGTCTGTTCCCCTCCAGTAGTGATAGAACATTCACTCTGAATGGTTCACCTCGGGCCAGACCTGTCCCAGCCCACGGCCAGTGCTGGGAACGCGCTTCCCTCGGAAGAGGAGCGGGCGTTCTTGCAGCAGCGGTTGGTGTTCCTGTTCAAGACGTTGTTCCTGCTGGCCGCTGGCTTCTACGGAGTCACCAGCCTGGCCGCGCTCCTGTTCCTCGGCACTCCGTGGATCCAACTGATCAGCGGGGCGGGCTACGTCTTCCACCTGATCAGCGTGGTGATTGCCTTCACCCTCTGGCAGGTATGCCGCACCAAGAGGCGCTCCACGAAGCTGCTGCGCTGGCTGGAGAGCGTGGGATTGCTGGGGGCGTTGTTCCTGCTGAAGGTCGATGCCTACTTCGACAACGACTCGCACTCGCTTCTGCTGGGCACCACTGCGGCCCTTATTTGCCGCGCGGTGATCGTCCCCACGTCCGTGCGCAGGACGCTGTGGGTCTCCATCGCGGGCGCTCTGCCGGACGCCGTATTCCTGGCCCTGCTGCGGAGCAGGACTCCCGAGGGGTTCCTTTTGCCAGCGCTCGATGCGCTGCTGTGGAGCGCCATCGCCGTCATCATGGCCGCGCTGGTGACGCGCGTGGTGTATGGCCTGCGCCAGCAGGTTCGGGATGCGCGCAAGTTGGGGCAGTACACGCTGCTCGAATTGCTGGGCGCCGGGGCCATGGGGGATGTGTACCTGGCCAGCCACGCGATGATGCGCCGCCGCACCGCCATCAAGCTGCTGCGCACGGACTCGGATGGCCATGGCCTGGAGCGCTTCGAGCGCGAGGTGCAGCTCACCAGCCAGCTCACGCATCCCAACACCATCGCCATCTACGATTACGGCCGCACCGCCGAGGGCCTCTTCTATTACGTGATGGAGTACCTGGAGGGAATGGATCTGGAGCGCCTCCTGGCTGCTGCCGGACCTCAGCCTCCGGCTCGTGTCATCCACATCCTGCGTCAGGTGTGCGGCGCGCTGGAGGAGGCTCACGGTTTGGGGCTGCTCCACCGCGACATCAAGCCAGCCAACCTCTTCCTCTGCCGGCGCCGGGGCGTTCCGGACATGGTGAAGGTGCTGGACTTCGGGCTGGTGAAGCAACTCGGCGTGTCCGAGGAGGCGGGCTCCGGCCGAGCCAACGTGGTGGCGGGCACGCCGCACTACCTGGCGCCGGAGGCCATCTTGGATCCGACGCAGGTGGACGGTCGCGCGGATCTCTATTCGTTGGGGGCGGTGGGGTACGCCCTGCTCACGGGTAACCATGTCTTCACGGGCGAGAACGCATCGGAGATCTGCTCGCACCACGTGAACACGCCGCCGATGCCACCGCCGCTGCGGGTGGGGCGCGAACTGCCGGATGATCTGTGCAGCACCATCCTCCGGTGCCTGGAGAAGCGGCCCGAGTCCCGCTTCTCCAGCGCGAGGGAGCTGCGGATCGCGCTGGAGCTGTGCGCGGACGCGGGCCGGTGGACGGAGGAGGAGGCCGCGCAGTGGTGGGCGCAGAGCGGCGCGGAGCTGGAGAAGGCCGCCGTGCGCCGCAGCCCCCTGGCGCTCACCGGCACGCAGACGGTGGTGACGAACTCGCTCGGGCGCGTGGCGGCATAGTCTCGTCTCTTGTCCTCCTCGATAGCGGCGCATAGCGTGCGCACGCCTCACTTCCCGAGGAGAACGCATGAGAAGAGTTCCCATTACCGCGCTGGCGCTCGCCATCGCGCTGGCCCTCCCCGCGGCCGCCGAGTCTCCCGCGCCGCAGAGCTGGAAGTTGCCTGTCTTCGTCAAGAAGCTGCCCAACGGGCTGACCGTCGTCGTCTCTCCGGATCACTCGACGCCGACGTTCGGGATCAGCACCGTGTATCGGATTGGCTTCCGCCTGGAGCCGAAAGGGCGGACCGGCTTTGCCCACCTCTTCGAGCACATGATGTTCCAGGGCACTCCCAACGCGCCGAAGGGCATCCTGGGCCGCGTCATCCAAGGCGGCGGTGGCGTGCTGAATGGCTCCACGCGGTATGACCACACGAACTACATCGCATCGGCTCCGGTCTCGGCGCTGGACGCGATCCTCTGGCTCGAAGCGGACCGGATGAAGGGGCTCGACTTCTCCGAGAAGAACCTCAAGAACCAGCAGGACGTCGTGAAGGAGGAGATCCGCGGCAACGTCCTCAACCGTCCCTATGGCCTCTTCTACTGGACGGACATCGTGGGCAAGGCGTTCGACAAGTGGGAGAACTCCCACGATGGGTACGGCTCCTTCACGGATCTGGACGCGGCGAACATCGCGGACGTGAAGTCCTTCTTCGAGACGTACTACGCCCCGAACAACGCAGTGATTGGCATCTCTGGAGACGTGGAGCCGCAGGAGGTCTTCGCCAAGGTGGAGAAGTACTTCGGCGCGCTGCCGTCCCGTGCACAGCCCAAGCGTCCGGATGTCAGCGAGGGCGCGAACACGGCCGAGCGGTGGGTGAACCAGACGGATGCGCTGGCGCAGGTGCCGGGGCTGGCAGTGGGCTTCAAGCTGCCCGGGCGGACCTCGCAGGACTATGTCCCGGCCGCGGTGTTGGGCGAGCTGCTCGCGGGCGGCAACGCGTCGCGCCTCTATCAGGGGTTGGTGAAGGGCAGTGGCACGCTCTCCCAGATCCAGGGCGGTCTCAACTGGCCGCTGGGAGATGCGTGGGAGATCGAAGGGCCGACGATGATGACCTTCTTCGGCCTCTACAAGCCAGAGACGGATGCCAAGGCGGTGGTCACCGCGATGGGAGACATCATCTCCCGGATCGCCAAGGAGGGTGTGCCCGCGGAAGAGTTGGCACGGGTGAAGACGAATCTGGAGTCGAACCTCTATGCCGACATCGAGGCCCCGCTCAGCCGGGCCAACAAGCTGGCGTTGACCCAGCTCTTCACGGGGGATGCCGCGAAGCTGAACGATCTGCCGACCCAGATCCGTGCCGTCACCTCCGAGGACATCCGGCGCGTGGCCTCCACGTGGCTGGCGCCCACCAACCGGACGGTCATCGATCGTCGCCCGGCGAAGGTCGCCACCCCGCAGGCCGCGGAAGGAAAGTGAGGAGCCCGCCATGAACCATCATCTGACCCGTCTGCTGACTGTGTTCCTGTCCCTGGCCGTGGCGCCGGCGCTCGCGGCCGAGCGCAAGCCGTTCCCGAAGGAGCTGCCTGCCTTCGGAGCGGATAAGCCGCTGCCGGTGCCGAAGATCCTCAAGTCCACGACACCCGAGGGACTGACGGTGTGGCTCGTGCCACGTGAGGGCTTCCCGAAGGTAACGGTGATCCTCGCGGCGCGAGGCGGCACGGCCGCCGATCCCAAGGGAAAGGAGGGGCTCACCTCGTTGCTGGCCAGCACGCTGTCGGAGGGGACTGCGACCCGGACGAGCCGCCAGATCGCCGAGGAATTGCAAGCCGTGGGAGGCTCGCTCCAGGTCGAGGCCGCGGACGATGCGATCTACCTTCAGGCCGATGGCCTGGCGTCAGGGGCGGACACGGTCCTCTCCGTCGTGGCGGATGTCGCTCGCAATGCCTCGTTCCCAGCGCAGGAGGTGGCGCTCGCGAAGGCCAATGCGCTGCAGGATCTGCAGGTGAAGAGTTCGCAGCCGCAGTTCCTGGCGCAGAAGACCTTCGCCGAGGCGGTGTTCGGCAAGCACCCGTACCACGTTGTCTCGCCGACCGCGGCGGTGATCAGTGGCGCCACGCCGGAGGTGCTGAAGAAGGAGTTCTCGCGGCGCTTCCGCCCGGATGGCGCCCTGCTGGTGATTGCTGGTGCCTTCGACGCCGAGGCCGTCTCCCAGGCGGTGACGAAGTCCTTTGGCGGATGGAAGGGATCGGGCTCCGCACCCGCTGCGACGCCTCAGGTGCCTGCTCCCAAGGGGCGGGAGATCCTGTTCGTCTCGCGTCCGGGCTCGGTCCAGTCGGTCATCATGATTGGCCGGGTGGGGGTGCATGCCTCCGATCCGGCCTACTTCCCCTCGCTGGTGGCCAACACGGTCTTTGGAGGCGGCTTCGCGGGCCGGCTGATGGAGAACATCCGCGAGGACAAGGGCTACTCGTACTCGCCCTGGTCGAACCTGTCGTCGTATCAGCAGGGCGGGGCCCTGCAGGTCAATGTGCAGGTGCGCAACGAGGTGACGGCCGCGACGCTGCTGGAGCTCATCTACGAGTTGGATCGCATGGGGGCGACGGACGTCACCGCGGAGGATCTGCAGACCGCGCAGCGGGTGGCGACCGGGCGCTACCTGCTGAACACACAATCGCAGTGGTCGGTCGCGTATGTGCTGGCCACCAACTGGGTCAAGGGGCTGCCGCCCGAGTTCCTCGGCGAGTACGTGCCAAAGGTGAACGCCGTCACGTCCGCGCAGATTCGCGAAGCGGGGAAGAAGCTCTTCGCTTCGTCGTCACAGACGGTCGTCGTCGTCGGGGACGACAAGGTGAAGGCGGAGCTCGAGCAGTTCGGGCCGGTGCGGGTGGTGAAGCAGTAGGCGTCCGTGCCTCAGGGCGCGGACTCGGCATCACACGGTGGCGGAGTGCACTGTTTCCAGCAGTTCTCCCGAGTCGATCAGTGCACTCACCGCTGCGATGTCCCGGTGGAGCTCGCGGTCCTTCTCCATCGTGGGCACCTTGCGCCGGATCAACTCGTACGCCGCCTGCGGACCCTTGCCCGCCTTCACCGGCTGCCGGTAGTCCAGTGCCTGCGCCGCGCACAGCAGCTCGATCGCCAGGCACGAGCGCGTGAAGTCCGCCACCTGCCGCCCCTTCAGCGCCGCCGTCATCCCCATGGACACATGGTCCTCACGGCCCGCCGACGAGGGGATCGAGTCCACCGAGGCCGGGTGGCTCAGCACCCGCGACTCGGCCACCAGCGCCGCGCTCGTCACCTGCGCGATCATGAACCCCGAGTTCAACCCCGAATTCTTCGCCAGGAACGGAGGCAGCCCCGACAGCGACGGGTTCACCAACTGCTCCACCCGGCGCTCGCTGATCGCCGACAATTGCGTCAGCGCCATGGCCGCCACGTCCAGCGCCAGCGATATCGGCTGACCATGGAAGTTACCGCCCGACACGATCCGCTCCGTGTCCACGAACACCAGCGGGTTGTCCGTGGCGCTGTTCACCTCCACCTCGAGGATCCGCCGCGCGAACGCCAAACCCTCTCGCGCCGCGCCGTGCACCTGCGGCATGCACCGCAAGCTGTACGGATCCTGAACCTTGCTGCAGTTCACGTGCGTCTCCACCAACTCGCTGCCCACCAGCAGCTGCCGCAGGTGGGCAGCGCAGGCCTTCTGGCCCGCGTGTGCACGCACGTCGTGGATTTCCGGGATGAAGGGCTTGTGACTCCCCAGCAGCCCCTCCAGCGTCATCGCCCCGGCCAGGTCCGCCAGATCCGCCAGCATCTCGGCGCGCAGTTGCAGCAGCGTGCCCACCGCGCACATGGCCTGCGTGCCGTTCACCAGCGCCAGGCCCTCCTTCGCCTCCAGCACCACCGGTTGCAGCCCCGCACGCTCCAGCGCCTGCCGAGCCGGGAGCCGTTCGCCCTGGAAGTACGCTTCGCCCTCGCCGATGAACACCAGCGCCAGGTGAGCCAGCGGCGCCAGATCTCCGGACGCCCCCACGCTCCCGCGCTCGGGCACCACTGGCACCACGTCCCGGTTCAGCATGTCCAACGCCAGTTGCAGCGTCTCCGGCCGGATCCCCGAGTAACCCTTGGCCAGCACGTTGCACCGCAGCAGCAAGAGCGCTCGGGCCTCCGGCAACGGCAGCGGCGAGCCCACGCCCGCCGCGTGCGACAGGATCAAGTTGCGCTGCAACTCACGCAGATCCTTCTTGTCGATCCGGACCTCGGCCAGCGTGCCGAACCCCGTGTTGATGCCGTACGAGGGCACATCCCCCGCGGCCACCCGGTCGACAAGGGCCCGCGAGGCGTGGACCCGGCCCGCGGCCTCGGGCGCCAACTCCACGGTCACGGCGTGGCGGGCCACCTGGAGGATCTCCTCCAGCTTGAGAGTGTCTCCATCGATGAGCAGGCGGGGCAGGGACATGAGGGCTCCAGCGAAAGGGCGCGCACCCTAACCCAGTCCGGGCGCGCGGCCAGCCACCTCCGGTGTAACACGATGGCTTTGACACGGAGGGATGCGCTCAATAGGGTCCGCCCGTCAAGCAGGCAGGGGGGGCAGGGACTTTGGCTTTCAGCGTCATGAACCGGACGGGCTCGCTCGCCGTCGCGACCCTGGGACTCATGGCCATCGGAGGCATCGCGCGGTGGCGCTGGCCGAGTCCCACTCCCGCATTGGACTGCGCTCCTGCCGCAGTGCGTTTCCGGGACGGGGTGGCCGTCTGCGGCGAAGGGGCGCCTCCCACGGGGGCCCAGGCCCTGGCGCTCGGGCTGAAGCTGGACCTCAACTCCGCCTCGGAGGAGGAGCTTGCTCGGTTGCCCGGCGTGGGGCGCTCGCTGGCGCGCAAGCTGGTGGAGGCCCGTGACGCCCAGGGGCGCTTCTCCAACTGGACCGAGGTGGATGCCGTCTCCGGCGTGGGCGCTGCCAAGTTGGAGACCCTCCAGGCAGCCACCGAGCTACGTTGAGCCCCGTCCAGCGACTCCGTGTGGTAAGCACTTCGCGTGCAGATCGCCTGCCCTCAGTGCTCGATGCAGTACGACCTCGATCCCCGGCTGCTGCCGCCGGCGGGGGCATCGGTCCAGTGCACACGCTGTCGCTGCGTCTTCACCGCCACCCCTTCGGGTGAGGTCCTCATCCCAGGCTCGAGTCCAAATCCCTCTCGCTCCTCCGTGGGGACGAAGACGGGGATCTTCGGCAGTCCCAGCCCGGGTGGCTCGAAGCCGGGATCTCTCAACACCCAGACGACGCAAATCTTCGGGGTTCCTCCGCCTCCCTCTGGAGCCGACAGCGCGGCGGGGGACAGAGCGTCGAGCAGGACTTCGGCCTCCGGTTCATCGACTGCGGGCACGCACCTCCCCCCGGGGAGCAAGACCCAGTTGTTCGCGGCGCCTGGGGCTCCCGCGCCTTCCCTGAGCACCACGCAGGTGTTCGGCGCGCCCGCAGCCCCGGCGAAGGCGCCCATCCCCAGCACGACCCAGGTGTTTGGTGCGCCCTCGGCTCCGCTGCCTCCTCCCTCGGCGAGCACGACCCAGGTCTTCGGTGCGCCAGCCCCTCTGCCTCCTCCGTCGGCCAGCACGACCCAGGTCTTCGGTGCCCCGCCAGGGCTCGGGAAGGCGCCGCCAGCCACCACGACGCAGGTGTTCGGCGCGGCCTCGATTCCTCCCCAGCAGCCCTCGACGGCCACCACCCAGGTCTTCGGTGCGGCGGACGTGGCGGCCAAGGCTCCTCCACCGACCACGACCCAGGTCTTCGGTGCCGCCTCCATCCCGGGACAAGCGCCCTCGGCAGCCACGACCCAGGTTTTCGGTTCAGCGCAGGTTCAGCAGGCTCGGAAGGCGATGGAGCCCACCGCCCCAGCGTCGAGCCCGGAAGGCAGCCCGGCGCCGTGGCTGGCCGAGCCCGGGCCCGCGGTGAAGCCCGCCCGGACCATCACGAGTCCCGTTGGCATGCCCACGGCGGCACCGTCCGTCGAGCTCCCCGAAGAGCCGGTTCCCCTCCCGGAGCCCGAGCACCCGTTCATTCCGCCGGAGCCGGAGATCGCTCGAAGCGGACCCATCGCGGCCTCGCGTCGAGCCCCCGCGGTGGAGCTGCCTCCCGAGGTGCTCGTCTCGGAGCGTCCCAGCAGCGCAAGGCCCGCTTCCGAAGAGTCCTCGGGCGGTGGGAAGGAGCGGATCCTCATCATCCTGGCGGCCCTCGTCGCACTGGGACTGACGGCGTGGCTGTCGTACCCCGTGTGGCGCAACCGGGGCGCGGAGCTACCCGGGGACGCCGTCGCCGCGAAGGACGAGGCGGTGAACCTGCTCCGGCGGGACGACATGGACTCCCGGCAGCAAGCCATCCAGCAGCTGAGCACTCTGGCGGAGCGCTACCCGAAGTTCACCGAGGCCCAGGCCGAGCTCGTCGTGGCGCTCGCGCTGCAACTCGATGACGTGAGGGTCGACTTCGAATGGGTCCGCCAGCAGGAGGCCCGTCTCCAGAAGGAGATCTCCGCACTCGAGCTCTCGAAGACCCCGGCCGACTGGTCCGGCCGGGTCACCGCGCGCAAGCAGGAGCAGACCACGCTCGGTGAGCAGCGACGTTCCCTCACTGCCACGATCGCGGAGCTGAAGGCGCGGCTCGACAGGGCTCTCATCGTCATCCGTGCCGCCCCCGAGACCGAGCCGTCGGCCGACGTGGTGGCGAGGGTGAAGGCCCAGGCGATCTCCGAGGCCGTCAGCGGTACTCCCATGGCGGTGGCGCTGGCCGAGCGGCTCAAGAAGGTGGAGTCCCATCCTCACTGGAGCGTCCTCGCGCTGGCCGAGTATGGCCTCAATGCCAACACGCCTCCGTCCGCGCTGGCCGCGGTGGCCGAGGATCTGTCGAGCTTGCGCACGAAGGATCCGGCGTTCTTTCGAGCCTACGTGCTGGGCGCCCGCCTGGCGTTGCGCCAGAACGATCCGGCGACGGCGCAGTCCTTGCTCGACGCGGTGCTGGTGCTCAACCCGAACCACGCGCTTGCTCGGAAGCTCCAGAAGTGGGCGCCCACGACCGCCTCCATCCCCTGACAGGCTTTCAGCCTCCTTCCTCTCAAGGCTGGAGAAAGTTCAGCGTCATACGGCTCGGGAGCACCTGTCACGGTCCTGCTCCGAGGGAAGAGCCCCCATGCCACTCCGGCACGTCCCTTGCTGACCCCTCTGGGGATTCGAGGAGATTGGGAACGCGGAGGCGAGGGTAATGGCGGAGGTCTTCTTCTGGTGCGCGGCGCTACTGCTGCTGCACACGTACTTTTTCTACCCACTGTGTCTGTTCGCCATCGACGGGGTGGCGCAGGTTTTTCACACGTTCCGGTCCATGCGGAAGGGTGAGAGCCCACGCCGGGAGCGGCGCGCGGGGCCTGCTCCGTCGGTGAGCCTGGTGGTGGCGGCCTACAACGAGGCGAGCTGCATCCGACAGAAGCTGGAGAACAGTCTGGCGCTGCAGTACCCGGCGGACCGCTTCGAGGTGCTGATCGGCTCGGACGGCTCCACGGACGGGACGGATGAGATCGTCCGTGCGTGCACGGACTCGCGGGTGCGGCTGTCTCCGGCGCCTCGCGCGGGGAAGACGACGGTGCTCAACCGCTGCATCCCCGCGGCGAAGGGGGACATCATCGTCCTCTCGGACGCGAACACGGTCATCGAGCCCGAGGCCATCCAGGCGCTGGTGCGCCACTTCGAGGATCCGGAGGTGGGCGCGGTCTGCGGCAAGCTGCGGCTCTACAACCCGACGAAGAAGGACTACGAGGAGAGCGCGTACTGGAACTACGAGTCGCTCATCAAGCTCTACGAGGGCAAGCGGGGCGCGGTGGTGGGGGCCAACGGCGGGCTGTACGCCATCCGCCGCACGCTCTTCACGCAACTGCCGCCGTCCACCATCGTGGATGACTTCGTGATCCCGCTGCGGATCCTCGAGCAGGGCTACAAGGTCGTCTACGAGGCCCAGGCCGTGGCACACGAGGAGACGACGGAGGATTACGGCAAGGAGTTCGGTCGGCGCGCGCGCATCGCGGCGGGCAACTTCCAGAGCCTGAAGATGGTGCCGGGGCTGCTGCTGCCCACGGCGGGCTTCGCCTCCTTCGCCTTCTGGTCTCACAAACTGCTGCGCTGGTGCGCTCCGGCGCTGATGGCGGCGGCGCTGCTGGCCAACCTCTTCCTGCTCGACAGCGTCTTCTACCGGCTCACACTCTTCACCCAGGTGATGTTCTACGCGCTCGCGTATCTGGGGAAGGCGGGCGTGCTCAAGGGCACGGGCCGGAGGATCGCCTCGGTGGCCTACTACTTCGTGACGATGAACCTGGCCATCGTCGTGGGTTTCTGGCGGTTCCTGCGCAACGCTCAGAAGGCGGCGTGGGATCGCACGGCGCGCGCGTCCTGAGTATGTAGGCCCAGGAAGGCGCGTGGGTCAGGCTCACGCCGGGTGCTTCACGACCTGTGCATCCGATCGGGTGCTGGGGTGAGCCTGACCCCTGAGTGATACATTTTAAGACAAGCAGTTCCCATTTACTCCGGTCGGGCCCGAGCGCACGATCGGCCCTCTGTTCGCTTCGTCGCGAAACAGACACGGGCGAGGCCGCGCCTCGCGTGGGGACTGCATGACAACTGGGATACTGGCATCTGGCCGTGGGCTCTTGACGGCTGCTGTGGCTGCATTGCTGCTGACGAGCCTGACCACGGCGCACGCGCAAACCTCTGGGGCGTTCACTCTTTTCGAGAGCGGGCAGGTCCGGCCGCTGGCGCTCTCGCCGAATGGCAAGTTCCTCTTCGCCGTCAACACGCCCGACAACCGCCTGGAGATCTTCCGGGTGACGGCCAGCGGACTGTCTCATCGCGCCTCGGTGCCCGTTGGCCTGGAGCCCGTAGCGGTCGCCGCGCGCACGGACACGGAAGTCTGGGTCGTCAACCACCTGTCCGACAGCGTGAGCGTCGTCGAGATCGATGGGGCGGGGCTCAGCGGTACGGTGGTGCGAACGCTGCTCGTGGGAGATGAGCCGCGGGACATCGTCTTCGCCGGGCCGGATCGGGCTCGCGCCTTCATCACGGCGGCCCACCGCGGGCAGAACGCTCCCTTCGATCCGCAGCTCACCACGCCGGGCGTTGGCCGCGCGGACGTGTGGGTCTTCGATGCGTGCAACCTGGGCAGCTCGCTGGGAGGCACGCCGCTCACCATCATCAACCTGTTCAGCGACACGCCTCGTGCGCTCGCGGTGACGCCGGATGGCTCGCGCGTGTACGCGGCTGCGTTCCATTCGGGCAACCGCTCCACGGTGCTCCACGAGAGCGTGGTGCCCAACGGGGGCGAGGCCGACGGCGGCGTGCCCGGGCCCATGACCAACGCAGAGGGGGAGACGCGGCCCGAGGTCTCCATCATCGTCCGCTACAACGGCACGGACTGGGTGGACGTGCTCAACCGTTCGTGGACCGGCACGGTGAGGTTCAACCTCCCGGACAAGGACGTGTTCGCCATCTCGGCCAACGCCAATCCTCCGGTGCAGCTGTCGGGTCCGACCGGCTTCTACACCGGCGTGGGCACCATCCTGTTCAACATGGCCGTCAACCCGGTGAGCGGGAAGGTGTACGTCAGCAACACCGAGGGCCGGAACGATCTGCGCTTCGAGGGCCCAGGCCTCTTCGCGGGGACGAGCCTCCGCGGGCACCTGCACGAGAGCCGGATTACGGTGCTCAGCTCCTCCGGCGTCGCGCCCAGGCACCTCAACAAGCACATCGATTACAACACCTGCTGCGCGCCCACCCCCAACCCCGAGAGCGAGAAGAGCCTCGCACAGCCGCTCGGCATGGCGGTGACGTCCAACGGTGCCACCCTCTACGTGACCGCATTCGGCTCCTCGAAGCTCGGCGTCTACTCGACGGCGGCGCTCGAGGCGGACACCTTCGTGCCGAACACGGCGGACCAGGTCTCCCTGAGCGGTGGAGGCCCCACGGGCCTGGTGCTCGACGAGGCGCGCGGGCGCATCTACGTGCTCACGCGCTTCGACAACGCGATCTCCGTGGTCAACACCACCACCCGCCAGGAGATCGCCCACCTGGCCATGTACAACCCGGAGCCGCCGAGCGTGGTGCAGGGCCGGCCGTTCCTCTACGACGCGCGCAACAGCTCCAGCCACGGTGACTCATCCTGCGCCAGCTGCCACATCTTCGGAGACTTCGACAGCCTGGCCTGGGATCTCGGCAACCCGGACGCCCTGGTGAAGACCAACCCGAGCCCCGTCGTCCCCGTGCTGCCCGAGTTCGGCCCGGATCCTACCTTCGGCCAGGACACGGCCTTCCACCCGATGAAGGGCCCGCTGATGACCCAGAGCCTGCGCGGCATGGCGAATCACGGCCCCATGCACTGGCGGGGAGATCGCAACGGCGGCTTCGACGCGCCCAGCGCCCAGCCGGACAGCGGCGCCTTCAACGAGCAGGAGGCCTTCAAGCAGTTCAACCCGGCCTTCATGGATCTGCTCGGCCGCAGCGCGCAGTTGACGCCTACGGAGATGCAGAAGTTCACCGACTTCATCCTCCAGGTGATGTACCCGCCCAACCCGATCCGGAACCTGGACAACTCGCTCACGGCCTCTCAGCAGGCGGGCAAGGACTTCTTCCTCGACACCACGAGCTTCTTCCATGGCCCGTGCGCGTCCTGCCACACGCTCGATCCCAACGCCCACCCGGACAAGGGCCTGTTCAAGGGCTTCTTCGGGACGGACGGCCGCTCGTCCTTCGACGCGGAGGTGCTGTTCCCCAAGGTGCCGCACCTGCGCAACATGTATCAGAAGGTCGGAATGTTTGGCGCCGCCTTCGGTTTCGGCTCGGTGGCTGCCGACTCCTTCATGGGGGATCAAATCCGTGGCTTTGGCTTCAACAGCGACGGCAGTATCCCCACGCTCTTCCTCTTCAACAGCGGCTTCGACTTTGATCCGGTCTTCAACCAGCCTGGCATCCCCCTCACTCCCGCGGGCGCTCAGGCCAAGCGGGACATGGAGCAGTTCATGCTCGCGTTCGACACCAACCTGGCGCCGGTCGTCGGCCAGCAGGTGACTCTCACGCCCCTCAACGTGGGAGTGGTGTACCCGCGCATCCACCTGTTGATGGCGCGCGCGGCGGCTGGCGAGTGCGATCTCGTGATCAAGGGCCGGATCCTCGGCATTCCCGTGGGCTACCTCTATGTAGGGGGAGGGCAGTTCAGAGGTGACCGGCAGACACAGCCTCTTGTTTCCGAGCCGAACCTCCGTGCGCAAGCTGTCGCGGGCAGCACGGCGCTGACGTATACGTGTACGCCTCCGGGCTCTGGCGTGCGCATCGGCATCGATCGGGATCTGGACGGCTTCCTCGACGGAGACGAACGCATGGCGGGGAGCGACCCCGCCAATCCCACCAGTATTCCCTAGCTCACGATGTCGAACCCGCCAGTCCCATCATCTCGCGCACGCTCATCCCTGGCTCGATCCACGCTCATCAAGATGGGCGTGCGGGTGGCGGTGGTCATCGCCCTTACAACCCTCGTCAGTTACCTCCACATCCTCCGCTCCATCCGCACAGAGACGCTCACGCGGATGGAGTGGGGCGTCTCGGAGCGCAGTCAGCGGGAGCAGGCCATCTTCCTGCTCGCGCAGGATGACCACGCGCTCGTCGCGAAGGCCTTCCAGGAGCGGATCCTGGCCTGGCGGGAGAAGGATCCCAACCCGCTCTTCGAGAGCCTCTTCACGCTCCAGGCGGATGGGACGATCCGCAACAAGCGCGAGGGCTTCGATGGCACGAAGATGCCGGGCGTCTTCGTGCCTCGGGGCGTGAGGGACGATGCGGACTTCCGCCGCCGGCTCCTGGCCGCGTACGAGGCGGTGTCCCTGTATGGCCCTGCCTTCCATGTCCGCTTTACGGACACCGGCATCATGCTCCCGGAGGGCGTCGTCGTGGGGTACTGGCCGGAGGGGGCGACGTACTTCCTGGATCTCGATCCCAGCTTCTCGATCCTGAACCTCGAGTACTTCACCTTGGGTCTGCCCGAGAACAACTCGAGCCGGAAGTCCGCCTGGACCGGCATCTTCGAGGATGTGCCCTCGCGCACCTGGATGGTCACCGTCGTCACGCCCGTGGATCTGGAGGGGCGTCACGTGGGGACGGTCTCCCATGACGTGCTCCTGGACGAGCTGATGCGCCGGACCGTCCTGGACCACCTGCCGGAGGGCTACAACCTGCTCTTCCGCGATGACGGTCTGCTCATCGCCCACCCGGGGCTCCGGGTGAAGAGTGGGGTGGAGCCGTACAACATCCTGAACGACCCGCGGAAGCCGGAGGATGTCTTCGAGGAAGGCGGCACCGCGGAGGCCCGCGCGCACCTGCAGGCCATCGTCAAGGCAGTGAAGGGCTTGAAGCGCGGGCAACTCGGGGTGCACCTGCCGGAGTATGGCGAGTACCTCGCGGCGGCGCGGCTGCACGGCCCCGAGTGGGAGTTCGTCACGGTGTTGCCCGAACGAGTGGTGTCCTCGGCGGCCTTCCACGTGGCGCGCTATGTCCTCATGTTCGGCCTGGCGTCCCTGTTGGTGGAACTCGCGGTGATGTACTGGGCGCTGAGGCAACAGATCACCCGCCCGCTGGAGGCCTTCACCCAGGCCACGGACCAGGTGGCGGCCGGAGACTTCAAGGTCTCGCTGGAGACTTCGCGCGATGACGAGCTGGGGCGGCTGGCCCAGGGCTTCCAGTTGATGGCCCAGGAGGTCCAGCGGCGAGAGGAAGAGCTGCTGCAGGCCAACGAGGGCCTGGAGCAGCGCGTGGTGGAGCGCACCCAGGAGCTCACGGAGGTCCACCGGCAGCTCGTGGAGACGGCGCGGCAGGTGGGCCGGGCCGAGATCGCCACCAACGTGTTGCACAACGTCGGCAACGTGCTCAACAGCGTCCACACCTCCGCCCTGGTGGCCCAGGAGCGGCTGGCCGCGCTGAAGATCGACAACGTGGAGCGGACGGTGGACCTGGTCGAACAGCACCAGGGCGACCTGGCGAGCTTCCTCACCCAGGATCCGCGAGGGCGCAACGCGCTGCCCTTCCTGCGCCGGCTCGGCAAGCACATGCTGGCCGAGCGCCAGGAGATCCAGACGCTGCTCAGTGACGTCAGTCGACACACCGAGCACATCGGCTCCATCGTCAAGCTGCAGCAGAACTTCGCGCGGATGCCGCTGCACCTGCTGGAGCCCACCACGCTGTCGGAGCTGGTGGAGGATGCGGTGCGCATCAATCAGGCTGCACTCACGCGCCACTCTGTTAAGGTGGAGAGGAACCTGGGGGACGTTCCATCCGTGCTGACCGAGAAGCACAAGGTGCTGATGATTCTGGTCAATCTGATCAGCAATGCGAAGTATGCGTTGGACGAGCTGCCGGAAGCAGAGCGGCGGCTGACCGTGAGTCTCCGGTCCCTGTCCAACGAGCGCGTGCAGATCGAGGTGCGGGACAATGGAATCGGTATCGAGCCGGAGATGCTGACGCGCATCTTCCAGCGCGGTTTCACCACCCGCGAGGAGGGGCATGGCTTCGGCCTGCACTCCAGCGCGCTGGCGGCTCAGGAGCTGGGGGGCTCCCTGGTCGCGCACAGCGAGGGTCCAGGCAAGGGCGCGACATTCACGCTAGAGCTCCCCGTCACCCCGGAGAAGCAGAGCGAGCGACCGAATGTCTAAGCGCCGGATCCTGGTCATCGACGACTCAGAGGACATCCACAAAGACTTCAAGCGCATCCTCTGTCCGGGGCCCTCCCAGGATTGGGAGGAGCTCGCCCGGCTCGAGGAGGCGCTGTTCGGTGTAACGCCTCCGAGCTCCAGCACCTCCAGCCAGATCTTCGAGGTGGACACGGTCTTCCAAGGCCGGGATGGCGTTGCCAAGGTGCGGGAAGCGATGGCCGAGGGGCGGCCCTATGCGCTGGTGTTCCTGGACTACCGCATGCCCCCGGGGTGGAATGGTTTCGAGACGCTGCGGCACCTGCGGAAGGTCTCTCCCACGGTGCCCGTCGTCTTGTGCTCGGCCTTCTCGGACTACTCCCTGGAGGACATGCGGCGGGAGTTCGGCGAGGGGCACCGGCTGACGGAGCTCCGCAAGCCCTTCAACAAGAATGAGGTGTATGAGCTGGCGCTCGCTCTGACCGAAGAGCCACAGGGCGCGAGCTCCGCGAAGCAGGGGTGAGCCCGGCGGGGCGGCGCGGTGGCTTCACGCGGAAGGGGCGTGTCCCGTCTCGGGCGGAGCGCTTCGCCGTGACGCGGCTCCGTGGAGCACGGTGAGTTGCCGCACCATCCAGCGGAGCTGGGCCTGGAGCAGCGAGTCATCTCCGGGTCGGGTGGCGGACTCCACGGTGGGCGCGTGGCTCGGCTGGAGGACGGCCTCGAAGTCGGGGAGCGGCGCGGGGTTTCGCCCCTGGAGCGCGGCGTCGGCGAGATCGTCCAGGACCTTCTCGGCGTTCTGGGCGAAGCGCTCCAGGAGGGAGCGGAGCTGCACTGTCGCCTGTTGGGGCTGCGTGGTGAACAGGGCGATCATCGCCGCGGCGAAGCGGCGGGTGTAGACGAGCAGGGTCATCGGCGGCTCGATCGGTTCGGCCCGCCGTCGAGGCTCGGCGAGCAGCCGCTGGAAGGAGGTCTCCGCGTTGATGGTCGCCAGGCCCATCTTGCGCCGGGCCTCCGAGAGCGCCGGATCCAGGAACTTCCGTCCGTCCAGGTAGGCGGCGACGAGCTGCCGCAGGTACTCGCGCTGTGCCCGGTGGGCCTCGGCGAGCTGCTCGGGGAAGAGCTCCTTCTCCGGGCGCTCCCACAGCAGCCACGAGCCCGCCAGCGCCAGGGCCCCGCCCATGAGCGTGTTGATGATGCGCACCCGGGCCAGGTTCCAGTCGCCGCTGCCTATCTCGGCCAGCAGCACGAAGGTCACCGTGACGAAGATGGTGAACAGGCCGTAGTTGACGACGATGACGGCGACGCTGATGGCGGCGGTGAAGAACACCAGCACCAGGATGGCGTACGGGTGATGGAGCTCGGCGGCCACGGCCGCGGCGAGGATCCCTCCCACCACCGTGCCCACCACGCGCTGCAGGGCCTTGAGGAAGGTGGGCCCGCTGTACGGCAACATGATGGTCAGCACGGTGATCGTGACCCAGTAGCCGTGGCTGAGGTTCAGGCCCTTGGCCACAGCCACCGCCAGCGTCGTGGTGACGCCCACCCGGAGCGCGTGCCGGAGCACCATGGACTTCCAGGTGAGGTTCACCCGCAGCGGTTCGAGCAGCGAGGGCCGTTGCTCGGAGTGCTCTCCACGCTGGGGCACCTGCTCACCGTGCGTCGGGTGATCATCGTGGAGGCTGGTTGCGTTGCCCACTGCCAGCCCAGCGAACTCTCGGAGCTGCGCCAGCAACTGCGCCGCGTGGAGCGTTTTGACCTGCGCGGAGGCTGGCAGGGCAGGGGATGCGCTGTCCGCGCCGGCAGGGTCCAGAAGCTTGCGAAGTGCCTCCGCGCCCCAGTTCAGGGATGGGAGTTGCTGGGGCGCTCCTTCCGTCTCGGTGATGGGCGCGAGTTCCTGGAGCGTCTGGGATGCAGCGGAGAGGGTGCGCTCCACCTCCGCCCGGGCGGGCTCGGAGCCGCCCTCGTTCACCAGGCTCTCCATCACGTCGCCCAGCCCGACCAGGACGCCGAACATCGCATCCGCGATTTCGAGTAGCACCAGCAGCCGTTCCCCGCGATGGCTCTCGGATCTCCCGCGGCGGGTGGCAGCAAGGGTGTTTCGGGCCTCCTCCAACGTTTCTCGGAGTCTCCCGTGGTGGCGCTGGATCAGCGCCTGCCAGGAAGCATCGCCCTGGGCGTGCGTGGAGAGGTGCCCCACGTCCGCCGCGAGGTCCGCCACCGCCCGGAAGCAGCGGGCGACGGCCAGACGGCTGGGCCGATACGGGCGAATGGGCCAGAGCACCAGCGAGAGCGTCATCGCCCAGAGCGCGCCTCCGATCACGAAGGCCCCGCGCTCCAGCGACTCGACGAGCCCCGTGCCCGGCAGGGCCAGGGAGATGACGAAGGTGCTCGCGGCCGTGTTGCCCACGAAGCTCGCGGCGGTGCCGTACGCGCCGGCATAGCTGCAGGCTGTCACCCAGAGCAGGGCGGCAGGGATCGCAACGGCGGGGTGCATGCTCGCCAGCCCCGCGACGGTGGCGGAGAGCGCTCCGGCCAGGGCGGCTGCTCCCATGGTGGATGCGCGCGCCCGGTACGAGCCGCCCTTGTCCACGAAGGAGGTGTTGAAGCCGCCCACGCTCAGCCACAGCCCTCCCGTGAGCTGGAGGATGTTGGACAGGACCGCGGGCAGGATGGCGGCGAGCGAGGCGCGGATCCCCGCCTTCACCGCGGGTCGAACGGGAGCGAGGCGAGCCACATCCTTGGAGTGCTCGACCAGACGCCGGGTGATCATGGCGCGCGTTACATAACGCTATCGCTGCGCGACGACCACCGGCTTCGAGCCTGGAAGTACGGTGGCGAACGCGGAGAAGAGCTGGCCGGTGAGGGCGAATGAGCGGCCGGAGCCCGGGGCTCGCAGCGTGTCGTTGAGGATCTTGCCGGTGTCGGGATCCTTGCCCACGCCAGGCTTCGAGAGGTTCATCCGGTAGCGCACCACGCCGCGCTTCACGCGGTGGATGACGGTGACGGTGCCGTCCGAGTCCACCTGATCCACGATCCCCACGTGGGTGAGCCCGTCGTTGCGCCGGCCGTCGCGGTTCTGATCGTACGTCTCGCGGAAGAAGACGAGATCCCCCGGCACGGGCCGGCCACCGTTGTAGACGCGGCCGTGGTTCAGCGCGTAGCGGTAGAGCGCGGTGACGCCGTTGTCTCCCGGCTTGGAGGTGCCTCGCAGCGACACGCCGGCCTGGGCGTAGACGGCCTCCACCAGCCCGGTGCAGTCACTGGGGTAGGCGCGGCCTCCCACCTTCACCTGGGACTTGCCGACCAGCGCGCGGGCGGTGGCGAGCACCGTCTCGCGGGCATCGCGCGCAGGGGCCGGGCGGGGCGTGGGCTTCGCGCGCTTCTTCGAGTTGGCGCGAGACTCCCGGGACGTGGCCGTGGCGGGGCTCGCCTGACGCCTCGCCGCATCCACGGTGGTGCGATGATCGGTGCTCGGCGAAGCCTCGGCGATGGCCTCCTCGGACTCGTCCTGCGTGTCCTCGTCCGGAATGCCTCGAGGCATGGCCGCGGGAGTAGCAGGCCGGTACCGGAAGTTCTCGTAGGCCATCCGGCCGCCCAGAGGCGCTCCCGTGGCACCCGTGGCGCACCCCGTCATCCACACCATCCCGGCCAGCAGCGCGATGAACCTCATGAGACCTCCCTGTGAGTCCAGGTGCTACATGGTCGATCCATCCGGCTGTGTCGTCAAAATACCTACCCAGACAACCGGGCGTGGAGGCTTGGGTTTTCCGTTTCCAGGAGGGTGGGATAAGTGTGAGGGGATGCTCAGGGTTCTCGCGCTCGCGGTGCTGTTGTCTGTCACAGGTTGTGCGTCCCAGGCGTACCAGCACGCGAAGGACGCGGACACGGTGGAGGCCTATCAGCAGTTCCTGAGCGAGTACCCGAAGGACGAGATGGCCGAGGCGGCCGAGGCTCGTGTCGAGGAGCTGGAGTTCACGCAGGCGCAGAAGCTCCACACGGTGCTGGCCTACAAGCGTTTCCTGGAGGCGCATCCGGAGGCGGCGCAGGCCCACGCGGCGCGCTCTCTGCTGGAGGGCCTGCGCTTCAACGCGGCGAAGGAGGCGGGCACGTTGGCCGCCTGGCGGCAGTTCCTGGCGGATCACCCGGACGGGTCGCAGCGCGAGGAGGCCAAGCGGCTGATGGCCGAGGCCGAGCAGAAGGAGCTGAGCACGACGGCGGATCCGAAGCAGCTCTCGGCCTACTTGCGCCAGGCAGGGGACGATCCGCGGCGGCAGGAGGTGGAGGCGCGGCTGGACGATCAGACGTTCGCGCAGGCGCGGGCCTCGGGAGCGACGAAGCTGTTTGCGTACCTGCGGGACTTCCCTGCGGGCCAGCACCGCGAGGAGGCCAAGGTGCGGCTGTTGGATCTGGAGGTGGAGGGACTGCTCGTCTCGGGGCTCCTGGAGGATGCCGAGGCGAAGGTGAAGGCGCATCCGCTGGGGCCGCAGCTGAAGGACTTTCCCCAGCGGCTGGCTCGGGCGAAGGCGGTGCGTGAGACGCTGAATTCGAAGGAGCCGTTGGCCCAGGCCTCGCGGGTGGACTTCTACCTGCGGGACATCGGGGATCTGCAGCAGTCGCTCGCGGCGCTGGATCCGTTGGATCGCTGGCAGGCGGCGGAGGAGCTGGGACAGCACGTGTCGGTGCGCGCGGTGGATCCGCTGCTCAACGCGTTTCGCACGGCGCGCAACCCGCTGATCCGCCTCAATGCGCTGGAGAGCCTTCAGACGGTGCTGCGCGCCCTGCCTCGGGACGTGGCCGAGTACGAGGTGGCGGTGCGGCTGGAGACGCTGCGTGAGCGCGCGAGCAGCGCGGAGGTGTACCTGACCATCGCGGCGCTGCTGGATCTCACTGGGCAGTTGGATCTGGCGGCCACCGAGTACCAGCGCGCCTTCGACACCAACAACCCGGATCCGGTGGTGCTGCGCCGCTGGGTGAAGATTCGCCAGGAGCGCCGCCAGCCCTTCTCGGCGGCGGTGGCGGCGCGGCAGCTGGCGCTGTGGGCGCTCGGGGTGGCGAAGGAGGAGCTGGTGTCCTCCGAGGGTGGGGTGCCGTTGGCCTCGGCCCGTCAGCTCTGCGCGGCGGCGGAGAACGCGCGCTTTGCGTTGGATTCCATCGCTCAGGCGCGCAAGCAGGCCACGGAGTTCCCCGAGGATCTGAGCGCCTTCGAGCGGGCGGCGCAGGATGCGGTGAAGCTCTCGGAGGCCCGGCTGGCGGACGCGGAGCTGCTGCTGCGCCAGCAGAACGCAGGCGTGCGCCTGTGCCGGGATCAGCAGGTGCATGAGCGCCTGGTCAGCGCGGTGAAGGAGCGCACGGAGGCGCTGGGCGCGGTGGGAGCGAAGCTGCCCAAGCTCGCTCCGGTGCTCCTGCAGGTGGCGAAGGAGCGGGATCCTTCACCGGAAGTTCGCGCTACGGCGGCGGCTCGGCTCGCCGCGATCTCCGCGCGAGGGGACTGAACAGATTTTCCCTGCCCGCCGCGAGTGCGGAGGTTAGAGTCGGAGGGCTCATGGCCACGCGAACCTACACGCTGAAGGTCGCTGCTCCGGCGAAGCCCGCCTTGCGGATCGACTATGCGGGGCTCTTGAACGACGAGCAGCTCCAGGCCGTGGAGGCCGGGGACGGACCAGCGCTGGTCATCGCTGGAGCGGGCTCGGGCAAGACGCGGACGCTGACATTCCGGGTGGCGCGGCTGCTGGAGCGCGGGATTCCCCCTGAGGGCATCCTGTTGCTCACCTTCACCAACAAAGCTGCGAGAGAGATGACGCGGCGGGTGGAGGAGTTGGCCGGAGGCTTCGTGGACGTGCGCCGGATCCTCGGGGGCACCTTCCACCACGCGGCGCACGCGCTGCTGCGGCAGTTCGCGCAGAACCTGGGGTTTTCCCAAGCCTTCACGGTGCTGGATCGCGAGGATGTGCGGGACCTGATGGCCTCGTGCATCGCCGAGCGGAAGATCTCGAAGGAGCGGCGCTTCCCCCGAGCGGAGGTGGTGCTGGACATGGTGTCCACGGCCATCAACCTGCAGCGCTCGTTGTCGGAGGTGCTGGTGCAGGACCGGCCGCAGTTCCTGCCGCTGGCGGAGGAGGTGCTGGCCGTGGCGCTGCGCTTCCAGCAGCGCAAGCAGCAGATGAACCTGATGGACTTTGACGACCTGCTGCTGCACCTGAAGCGGCTGCTGGCCGAGCACGAGTCGGTGCGCACGCAGCTCGTCGAGCGGTTCCAGTGCGTCCTCGTGGACGAGTACCAGGACACCAACCGCCTCCAGGGAGATCTGGTGGATCTGCTGGTGGGCGAGCGGAAGAACCTGACGGTGGTGGGGGACGACTGCCAGTCCATCTACAGCTTCCGGGGCGCGGACTTCACGAACATCATCGACTTCCCCAAGCGCTACCCCGGCTGCGGCGTGTACCCGTTGACGCGCAACTACCGCTCCACGCCGGAGATCCTCCAGCTGGCCAACGCCTCCATCGCGCTCAACCAGCGCCAGTTCCCCAAGCAGCTCAAGGCGGAGCGCCCGAGCGGCGCGAGGCCTGTGCTGGTGCCCACCAAGGACGTGGACGAGCAGGCCGCGTTCGTCGCCCAGCGCGTGCTGGAGCTGCGAGACGAGGGGACACCCTTGGAGGAGATGGCGGTGCTCTACCGGGCACACAGCCACTCCATGGAGCTGCAGCTCGAGCTGACGAAGCGCGGCATCCCGTTCCGGGTCCGTTCCGGTGTGCGCTTCTTCGAGCAGGCCCACATCAAGGATGTGCTGGCCCACCTGCGCTTCGCCCACAACCCAGGCGACGAGCTGGCCTTCAAGCGCGTGATCAGGCTGGTGTCCGGGGTGGGCCCGGCGACCGCCGAGTCTCTCTGGACCGCCCTCCTGACCCTGCCGCCGGAGCAGCCCATCCACGAGCGGCTCGGCCACCCGGATGTCCGCCGCCACGTGCCTCGGAAGGGGTCCTCGGGGTTCACCCGCTTCACCTCGATGGTGGCGCGCCTCACCCGGCCGGACGCCGCGCGCACCCCAGGGCAGCTCGTGGAGGACGTGCTCACGGGCGGTTACGGCGAGTACCTCCGGGCCGAGTTCGTCGCCGAGGAGCGCCGCGAGGAGGACATCCGCCAACTGGCCGAGTACGCCAGCCGCTTCGAGGACCTGCCGCGCTTCCTGTCCGAGATCGCCCTGGTTGCCGAGTTCTCCGCCGAGGACGCCATGTCCGGGGAGGAGCCGGACGAGTTCCTGACGCTCTCCACCGTCCACCAGGCCAAGGGGCTGGAGTGGAAGGCCGTGTTCGTCATCTGGCTGTCCGAGGGGCGGTTCCCGCTGATCACGGCCATCCGCAACCCGGAGGAGGAGGAGGAGGAGCGGCGGCTCTTCTATGTGGCGGTGACCCGGGCCAAGGACGAGCTGTCGCTCATCTACCCGCTCACCACGAACCCCCAGGATGGGGCGCGAATCATCCTCCGCCAGTCGCGGTTCATCGAAGAACTGCCCGTGGCAGAGGACGCTCCGTATGACCGGCTCATCCTGGAGGCGATGGAGACACCGGTGCTTCCTCGCCTGGAGGGCATGAAGGCGTTGGAGGGTGGGGTTGCGCCCGGGGTGGGGGCTCCTCCAGACCCGGAGTCCGATGTCGACCCGTAGGGCGATGGCCAGAAACGGGCGTGCGGCTCATTGACGTGATACAGAAGTGGAGGGCGCTGCGTCTCGTCTGATCAGCGCCTCTGGATTTCCATGGCGGACAAACCTCGCATCGTCGGGATCGACCTGGGCACGACCAATACGCTGGTCGCGTCCGTGCGCAACCGCATCCCGAAGATCGTCCCCACCGATCGCGGCAACCTCATCCTCCCCTCCGTGGTGGCGCTCTCGAGCAAGGGAGACCTGCAGGTCGGTGGCGTCGCCAAGGATCAGATGGTGACGAACCCGAAGAACACGCTCTACGGCACCAAGCGGCTCATCGGACGCAAGTACCACTCCAAGGTCGTCGAAGAGCTCAAGAGCTACTTCAACTACGACATTGTCGAGGGGGCGGACGGGGACGCGGCGGTGAACCTGGGTGGGAAGACGTACTCGCTGCCCCACGTGGCCAGCCTCATCCTCGGGCAGCTGAAGACCATCGCCGAGCAGTTCCTCGGCGGGCCCATTCAAGAGGCCGTCATCTCGGTGCCGGCCTACTACAACGACAATCAGCGCAACGCGGTGAAGGAGGCCGGGCGTCTGGCCGGCTTCGACGTGAAGCGCATCGTCAACGAGCCCACCGCCGCCGCGCTCGCCTACGGCTTCAACCGCGGCCTGGATCAGAAGATCCTCGTCTATGACCTGGGCGGCGGCACCTTCGACGTGTCCGTGCTGCAGCTCACCGGCAACGTCTTCGAGGTGCTCGCCACCGGTGGAGACACCTTCCTGGGCGGCGTGGACTTCGACAACCGGGTGATCGACTACGTGCTCGAGAAGTTCCAGGAGGAGCACCGGATCGATCTCTCGCAGAGCCCCATCGCCCTGCAGCGCATCAAGAACGCCGCCGAGGCGGCGAAGATCGATCTCACCCTGCGCCTCAACGTCCTCATCGATCTGCCCTTCATCGAGGAGCGCAAGGGCAAGCCGGTGGACCTGCGCATCCCCCTCACCCGCGACGTGCTCAACGCGCTCACGGGAGACCTGGTCAACCGGACCTTCGAGATCTGCGACCGGGTGCTCGAGGAGAAGGGCATCAAGCGCTCGGAGATCGACGAGATCATCCTCGTGGGTGGCCAGAGCCGCATGCCGCTGGTGCAGCAGAAGATCCAGGAGCACTTCGGCAAGCCGCCACGCAAGGGCGTGCATCCGGACGAGTGCGTGGCCCTGGGCGCGGCGCTGCTGGGGGACTCGCTGGGCAGCATTGACTCGGTGACGCTGCTGGACGCGCTGTCCATGCCCATCGGCTACGGGCTGCCCAACAATCGCGTCAAGCGCATCATCGACAAGAACACGCTCATCCCGGTGGTGAAGAGCTTCCGGCTGCCGACCCCAAGGGATGCCAACTCGCCCCACATCGAGCTGGACATCTACCAGGGTGACAGCGACCTGATCGTCGACAACGAGTACCTGGGCACGGTGCGCCTGCCGGCCGCGTTCGCCGGGCGGAAGATCGACTTCAAGCTGACGGAGGAGTGCCTCCTCCAGGTGCTGGTGGAGGACGGTGCCACCATGAAGAAGGTGGACCTAGCCACCCGGGACACGCCCGAGGCGCTCAAGAAGGCCATCGAGGAGTCGCTCCCGAAGGAGCCACCCCCGGCCGAGCCACAGCCCTCCGAGGGCAGCGGTGGACTCCTGTCCAGCATCACCCGGGTGTTCCGCCGCAGGTAGCGGGAGACGGTATGCCGAAGTTTCCATCCAAGGAGTGGTGTGAGGAGGCAGTCCGGCTCACCAACGAGGACCGTGAGGCCGTGGCGGCGGGCCAGGGGTGGACCGGCGACTTCGGAGCGGTGGTGGACCCCGAGCCGGGTAAGTTGGCCAAGGTCTTCGTCATCCACATCACCCCCAAGAACGGCCGCCTCGAGAAGCTCCGGCTGCTGGATGATCCGGACGATCTGGACGAGTTCGAGCCCGCCTATGTGGCTCGGGCGCCGTATTCCGTGTGGAAACAGCTCCTCCAGGGGACGCTGGACCCGGTGGAGGCGGTGCTCAAGCGCCGCATCTCCGTGAAGGGCGATCTCCAACCGCTCATCGAGCGGATGAGGTACAAAGGGATCGCGGATCGCGTCTTCGCTGCGCTGAAGACCGAGTTCATCGACGACCGGTGACGGTCCGCGGGGGGCACCTCACATGGGTTTCGCGGATGAGCTGAAGAAGAAGGCGCTGGGCGTCTCGAGCAAGGCGATGGAGAAGCTCATGGCGGACGAGAAGCGCGCCATGCAGGTCGCCAATGCCATCGGGAAGGTTCAGCGGGGCAAGCAGGCGTTCGACAAGGGCCAGGAAGAGCTGATGCGCGCCCTGAACTTCGCCCCCAAAAGCGACTTCAAGGCGGTGGGCAAGAAGCTCTCCAGCCTCAAGCGCCGGCTGCGCGAACTGGACGAGAAGCTGGACTCACTCAACGACGGCTGAATAGCGTTGACACGTGAGGGGGCGGATGGCATTTACCCCCGCGTCGCAACGGCGCCACGGGCGTATAGCTCAGCGGTAGAGCACTGCCTTCACACGGCAGGGGTCGCAGGTTCAAACCCTGCTGCGCCCACTCAGAGAGGTCGTGAGTCCGGGATGAATTCCCCAGGGCTCACGACCTTTCGCTTTTTCTGGCTTCGAGTTGCCCGGTAGCCATCACTTCGGGCGGCGGAGCCCTGCTCGCGGGCCCCTGCACCTGACACGAAGCGTTGCAAGCCCTGCTCAGCGGGGTGATCTCCATGCGACACTGGCGCGGGGTCCAGGAGTCGAGCGATGCACAAACTGCGGTTCACATGGGACCAGGAGGGGCACGTCCAAGCCCTCGGGGAGCCGCCAGACGACGTCCTTGCCCATTACCTGTCCGAGGAGGTTCGCAACGATCCGCGCCGGTGCAAGCGGTTGCTCGACATCATCCGAGCGCTGCGCCGGGGCAGCCACTCGTCGTGGCTGGCGGACGGGGAGTCCTGGAGCGTGAAGCTGAGCCGGGGGCGGGCCATCATCGAGAGCGAGATCGCCGTCCCCGGCCGGGTGCGTGAGGTGACGCTGGAGGAGTTCGAGGAGATGGTCGAGTCCTGGCTCCGTTTCCTGGAGACGGTGCGTTAGGGCGTCGTGCCGGAAGCCGTGCGGCCGTGCGCCTCTTTGCCCTTGGCGGCCTCATCCGAGCGCGCCTTGAGGAACGAGGCCAGCACGGAGCCGCCGATGAGCAGGGCGATGACGCCGAGGGACACGGCGGCGGGCACCTTCACGAAGTCCACCAGGGTCATCTTCGCGCCGACGAACACGAGCACGGCGGACAGGCCGATCTTCAGGTAGCTGAACTTCTCCACCATGCCGGCGACCAGGAAGAACAGGGAGCGCAGGCCGAGGATGGCGAAGATGTTGGAGGTGAAGACGAGGAACGGGTCCTGGGTGACGGCGAAGATGGCGGGGATGGAGTCGAGGGCGAAGATGACGTCCGTCACCTCGACGAGGAGCAGGGCCATGAGCAGCGGGGTGGCCAGCCAGCGGCCATTGTCCCGGGTGAAGAAGTGGTGGCCGTGGAACTGGCTGGTGGAGGGGATGACGCGGCGGGCCCAGCGCATGGCGGCGCTGTTCTCCGGATGCTCTTCCTTGTTGCGGTTGAGGAAGAGCTTCACGCCCGTGAAGATGAGGAACGCGCCGAAGACGTAGATGAGCCAGTGGAAGCGCTGGAGCATCGCCACGCCGGCGAAGATCATGATCGCGCGGAGCACCAGCGCGCTGAGGATGCCCCAGAAGAGCACCCGGTGCTGGTAGATGGCGGGGATCCGCAGCGACGAGAAGACGATGACGAAGACGAAGATGTTGTCGATCGAGAGTGATTTCTCGATCAGGTAGCCGGTGAGGAACTGCACGCCCGGCTCGGTGCCGAAGTGCCACCAGATTCCCAGGTTGAAGAGCAGGGCGAGCGACACCCAGACGCCGCTCCAGACGAGCGCCTCCTTGAAGCGCACCTCATGGGATTGGCGGTGGAACACGCCCAGGTCCAGGGCAAGCATGGCGAGGACGAAGGCGATGAACCCCGCCCAGAGCAATGGGCTGCCAACACTCTGAATTTCCATGGTCGATGCGTCTCCGGATACGGGGGCCAGTCAACGGGGCACCGTTGAAAGGTGAGGGCCAACCTTGGAAATAGGAACCGGCTGAATATTCGGCAAATAGGAAATTTGGCTGGATTACATCGGAAAAACCGAATGATTGCTCGGAGATGACAAGCAGGCGGGGAGCCTGCTTCGCTAGGCCGCCATGTCGTCGAGTCCTTCGCCGTCGGCGTTGATGTCCCTGGCCCCAGACGAGGTCCACGTCTGGATCGTGGAACCCGAGCAGATTTCCGAGCCTCGGCTGCTCGAGGCGTACCTGGGGCTGCTGAACCCCGAGGAGCGTGAGAAGCAGCGAAGGTTCCACTTCGAAAAGCACCGCAGGCAGTACCTGGTCTCACATGCGCTGGTACGGCTGACGTTGAGCCGGTACGCGCCCGTGGCGCCGGAGGCGTGGTCCTTCCGCACCAACGAGTACGGCCGGCCGGAGGTGCACGGAGAGGGGTTACCGAGGCTCCACTTCAATCTCTCCCATACGGACGGGATGGCGGTGGTGGCGGTGGCGCATGGGGCGGAGGTGGGCGTGGATGTGGAGGATGCGCTGCGCCCGGGCGAGACGGTGAGCCTGGCGGACCACTACTTCGCGCCCTCCGAGGCGCAGGCGCTCCGAGCGCTGCCGGTGGAGCGCCAGCAGGAGCGCTTCTTCGAGTACTGGACCCTGAAGGAGGCGTACATCAAGGCGCGAGGGATGGGACTCTCGCTGCCGCTGGCGCATTTCGCGTTCGAGTTGCGGCCCGGGCGGCTTCCGACGATCTCCTTCGATCCTCGGTTGCGAGACGAGCCTGAGCGGTGGCAGTTCGTCCAGCTTCGGCCCTCGGCGCGGCACCAGGCGGCGTTGGCGGTGTGCCGGCCTCGGGGACAGTCACTCCAAGTGCGGTGCCAGCGCGTGGTGCCCCTCGGACTGGAGGAGCCGGCGGAGGTGATGGAGGCTCGGGACTGAGGGAGGGCTCACCGAACGGAATGCACATCGGCGAGGGAGGTAAGGGCTCTCTTCCTTGGCAGGGCTTGGACATGATCGCTGGGATCTGGGTGAATCCCCAGCCTCTTTTCCGTGATTGAGGCTCGGCCATGTTGATCCTGGCAGTCGTCAGCGGTGCGCTCTTTCTCCTCTCGTTCTGGGACGGGGCCAATCGGTGGAATGCGGCAGGTCTGTTCGCTGGGGTGCTGCTGGGCGTTGCGAGCACGATGTTGGGAATGCTGCAGACGTTCGTCGACCGAAGCGAGCCCACCCTGAGCCCGCCCGTTTCGAGCGCCACCGGCCGCCCGGCTCCCGCTGTCCTTCGGCAGGTGGGGCGGCTCGGCGGAGTCTACCGGAAGCCGGTTTTCGTCAAGCCTCAGCGCCTCGCGGGCCGGCATCTCCCGGAGCCTATTCGCGCCTTCTTGTATGACATCCGGTGGCCGGACGCGCGCTTCCGGGGAGGCGACCTGATGCGCGACATCTCCCAGCTGAAGTTCATGCCGACGCCTCTGTCGAAAGCGGAGGAGTTCGGCGCGGCCATGCTGGGCGAGGGCGGCGCGTGGCTGGTCATCCGACTGGATTCTCCGGAGCCGAGCGACCCCCTGGTCTTCATTCGGGAAGGCCAGGAGGACCGGGAGCAGGTGCCGCTCTCGACGCTGCTCGCGCTGCTGGTGCCTGACGAGCGCGAGGTCAGCTCGGGTTCTCGGGGATGAACCAGCCCACGGGAGGAGTCGGAGACCAGTTGCCTTGGGCATCCGCCTCGAGCGAGTTGATGCCGCGCTGGGTCACTCCGCTCTCGTCCGAGACCTTCGTGGTGATGTAGGGCTTGGAGGGATCGCCAGTGGCAATGGCTGCATGGCCAGTCTGGACGTAGTTACCGTTGGTGTCTGGGTACCCTCCCTTGTCCCAGAGGACGATGGCGCCTGGGGGAGGCGGTTCGCTCATGGGATGGAGCCTGCCCTCGCTCTGCAGGGTGGCGATCACGTCCTTGGGAGTCTGGGAGTAGGTGAGCGCCGGATCCTTGATGCCGGTGGCCTGCGCGACGTCGGAGACGAACGGCAGGCACCTGTAGTCCCACGTGGTGTCTGGGGGGGCTTCGGTATTGAGACGGCCCTGGGCCTCCGTGAACATGGCTGCGGCGGTCTCCGCGGGAGTGCCTGCCGTCACGGGCACGGAGGTGACCGGGGTCGGAGTGGTCACGGGGGTGGTGTTGCCTGTGGATGGCGTGGTGCCTGTGGTGCTGGGAGAGGGAGGGCCCTTCTTCTCGACGTATTGAGCATCGGCGCTGACCCAGCCTTCGATGGGCTGACCGTTGGGTTGCAGCGGAGGGCTTCGGACATAGGTCCAGTTCTTCCCGTCGTCTGGGGGAGTCACGCCCGGCGGAGGAGGCTGGACGACCAGCACGGTACCGGCAGGGATTTTGCCCAACCATGTCTGATCAGACACCTGGGGGTTGGAGCGGATGTTGAGGCCGCCGGAGACGGTAACGGTGAGGTAGCCCAGCTCGCCCAGCGTCCCGGGGGCGGGCCCATCGGCCACGTTGCGGCCCGCCACGGCGCTCAATCCTGCCTCCTTCAGGGCCTGATCGCGCTGGGCTCCGGGAGGCAGTGAGAGCACACGTGACAGCGTCTCCTGCGGCACCGAGACGGGTGACTGGTACTGCGGATTGGCCTGCTGCCATGCCTGCATGCTCGAGTAGTTCTGCGTGGGGCGGTTGGGATCCGTCACCGAGCCGTCCGGGTGCTGCACCACCGCGTGGCCCACGCTGTCGCGCTTGTCGCTGAAGAGCACCACACTGTCGCCGGGCCGGGCCAGGGTGGCGGCCTTCTCCAGACAGTTGCTTCGTCCGTCTCCCAGGCGCTCGGTGCGCAGGGAGCTGGCCTGCGGAGTCTGCACGGGTGGGGGAGGGGGTGGAACGTTCAGCGCCACGGGGGCGCGGCGTCCAGACTCGAAGCTCGAGGCGCCGTTCTGGAAGGAAGAAGAAGGCTGGGGCTGCTCGGCCTTTTGCTGCACCTTCTGTGGCTCCGAGCGAACCTCGGCCGGCCTGGAGAAGGAAGAACCCCCGATTCTCATGCTCATGCTGTCCCCCCTGCGGATGCTCCACCACTGGAGCAGGCAGGCATTGAATCACTCGAAGGTGAGGTAGCCTGCTGGGGAGAACCCGATGAGGACACCTACCGAGATGTCGTCTGATCAGGGCTTGCTGCGCCCATGCTCCTCCCCGCACCGTGTGCGGACCCGCGTCGCCGCGCTCGTGCTCGTGTTCCTCAGTGCGTGCGGGGGCTGCCGAGCCTCGGACGCCGAACGAGCTGCGAAGGAGCGGGCAGAGATCGAGAAGCGCATTCGAGACTCCGTGACGCTCGTGCCCTACCGTGCCCTCAAGCTGACGATACGGGCGCAGGGTGAACCGAACGCGCCGGAAGAGATCGCGCTGCTCTGGAAGGCACTGGCCGAGACGCGTGCGCTGCCCGAGAAGCCACTGACGGATGAGGAGACCCGGCGTGCGGCCCAGAGCTACCTCGACCTGGGCATCGCGTTCTACAAGGCGCGCAAGACGCTGCAGAAGCGCGACGAGGACGAGTTCCCCCTGATCTGGTCGAAGTGGATGCCGAATCAGTCGCCACTGTTGCCGGGTTACGACGCAGGACAGGAACACGCCCTCATGGCAAGCATCTGGATCGTGCTGGACAGCGCCGACCGGGGCAACCGGCTGCCCGCCTCGGAGCTGGTGTTCTACGAGCTGTCGCGTGCGACGCCCCAGCCCTCATGGTCGCCCGTGCTGCGCGTGGCCGTCCGAGCCAACCGGGGCTTGTCATTCTGCGAGGCGGGGTATCACTACGCGGCCGAGGAGGAGCTGAATGCCTTTCTCTCCGAGGCGGAGGCGATTCCGGCGGAAGATTTTCCCGCGGTCCGAGGGGCCACCCGAGAGCAGTCGCGAGAGACGCTGCTCGCCGCGGGCTACTTCCTGCGGGCCTGGAACCGCATGGGGCTCAAGCGGGAGCGTGCCGCCGAGGAGGACATCGAGAGGGGCCTGAGTTCGCTGGAGAAGCTGGGAGTGGAGAACGAGTTGACGTGGTGGGGCTGGGCCTTCATCCACTTCCGGCGCGAGCGTTATGAAGAGTCGGCGAAGTACCTCGACAAGCTGGCGGGCAGTTCCTACCTCGGCGAGAAGGAGCGCGAGGAGATGCGAGCCAGCGCCGAGGAGATGCGTCGGCACGGGGATTCGCTGCCCGTGTTACAGCAACAACGTGCAGCGGTGATTCTGGGGCAGGCGCTGATCGCGCGGGCGGGTGGGGTAGAGAACATCCTTGTCACCGTGCTAGGGCCGGAGAAGGCGAAGCAGATCTACGCCCCCATTGTCTGGATGGACCGGGTGCGCCAGGGTGTTGGGGAGATCACTCCCGAGAAGGTTTCGCACGAGGCCGACGGCCTGCTGGACAGAGTCCGCGAGACGGGGGGCAAGGGTTTGGACGCACTCAAGCGGCGGCTGGGGAGTGATGCGGGAGTCACGGCGGAGTCCAGCCAGCAGTGACCCGAGGAGTAGAACGTTGTCTCCGAGACGCTGACATGCCAGAGCCCCGTGGTAGCGGACAGGGCTCGGTTGTGGAGATCTGGCTTTCGTTGCGCCGATCGGTCGACCTGCTATAAACCGCCCGTCATCTGGCCCCGTAGCTCAGTTGGATAGAGCGGCGGTTTCCTAAACCGCAGGCCACAGGTTCGATTCCTGTCGGGGTCACTTCGTTTTCTCCTGCGGCGTGACTGATGCTCGCGAATCTCCACAACGCGGACATCCCGCGCCCGGTCCTTGATGTCCTCCGCCGTCTCCGCGAGCTGGGCTTCGCCGTCTTCCTCGTCGGCGGCTGCGTCCGCGACATGGTCCGAGGCGTCCCTCCCAAGGACTTCGATGTGACCACCAGCGCGCACCCTCACGAGGTCCAGGGCGCGTTCAAGAAGGTCATTCCCACCGGCATCCAGCACGGCACCGTCACCGTCCTCAGTGGTGGCACCCACGTGGAGGTCACCACCTTCCGCAGCGAGGGCGACTATCACGACGGCCGCCGCCCCAGCTCCGTCAAGTTCGAGAGCGACATCACCGAGGATCTCTCGCGCCGCGACTTCACCATCAATGCGATGGCCTACGATCCCCTCAGCAAGGAGCTCGTCGACCCGTTCGGCGGACAGGCGGATCTCCAGGCCCACGTCATCCGGTGTGTCCGCGACCCCCACGAGCGCTTCTCCGAGGACGGTCTGCGTCCCATGCGGGCCGTGCGCTTTGCTGCCGTGCTCGGCTTCACGCTCGAGCCCGCCACCCGAGCCGCCATTCCTCCCACGCTCCCCGTGTTCCGCAAGGTCGCCCTCGAGCGTGTCCGCGAGGAGTTCGTCAAGCTGCTCCTCTCCCCACGCGCTGAGTCCGGTCTCGTGCTGCTCTCGGAGACGGGACTCCTGGAGGTCTTCCTCCCCGAGTTGGCGCGAGCGGATGCCGATGCCGCACGTCAGGCCCGTGCCGCAGCCCATGTGGCTCCCGCAGAGGTGGAACTCCGGCTCGCCGCACTACTGGCCGATCTCGTCACTGGTCCTCAAGCTCGTGACATCGGCATCCGGCTGAAGTTCCCCAACAAGGTCGCCGATACGGTGGGGCTCCTCGTGGAGCACGCTGCCCTGGAGAAGCGCACAGCAGACTCCGCTCCCGCGCTCCGGCGCCTGCTCGCCCGGCTAGGGCTCGAGTATGTCGAGCCCCTGCTCTCGGTCGCCCACGCCCGTATCCAGGTGCGTGCACCGGAACGGCTCCCCGACTTCCTGCGGCTCCAGGAGCGGCTTCGGACCCTGGCCGCTGCGAGGCCTCCGCTCAGTGCCAAGGAACTCGCGCTCACGGGCGGGGACATCATGGCCACGCTGGGTGTCGGGCCCTCGAAGGTGGTCGGAGAGGCCACCCGGTATCTCCTCGAGTCCGTACTCGACGATCCCTCCCTCAACCAATCCGAGAGGTTGAAGGAACTGCTGCGTTCCTGGCAGGCAGGGAAGGGCCGCTGAGCCCACCCTGGCCCCGAGGATCCGTGTTCTCCTCTTCCCGGAGGAGCACAGTGGCGCTAAACCCTCTTTCCAGCCCTCTCTTCAGAGAGGTGCGGGTGTGCGCTCTGTCTGGAAGCCTTCGAGGCTCTCGTCGAAGCCTCGCAACCGGATGGGCCGGTGTGTAGGAAGGACGTCATGCGAGTCGTCGTTGCCATGAGCGGTGGAGTGGACTCCTCGGCCGCCGCCGCGCTCCTCAAGGAGCAGGGTCACGAGGTGATCGGCATCACCCTGCGGGTCTGGTCCTATGAGGGCAAGGCCCAGTGCGGCAGTTGCTGCAGTCCCGATGATATCGATGACGCGCGCGCCGTCGCCCAGACACTCGGCATTCCCTTCTACGTTGCCAACGCCGAGGAGATCTTCAAGGACCGCGTCATCAACCCCTTTGTTCAGTCCTACCTCGGTGGCCGCACCCCCATCCCCTGCGTGGGCTGCAACCGGGACGTGAAGTTCAACTTCCTCCTCAAGCGTGCACGTGCGCTTGGCGCCCGATTGGCCACCGGCCATTACGCCCAGGTGGAGCAGCAGGGCGAGCGCTTCGTACTCCGCCGAGCGCGTGATCTCGCCAAGGACCAGAGCTACTTCCTCTTCACGCTTGGCCAGAACGAGCTGTCCGACGTCCTCTTCCCCGTCGGTGACATGACCAAGGCCGAGGTCCGCGCCGTCGCCGAGCGCCACTCCCTGCCCACCAGCCACAAGCCCGAGAGCATGGAGATCTGCTTCGTGCCGGATGGTGACTACGCAGGCTTCGTGGAGAAAGTGGCTGGGCCGCAGCCTGCTGGAGAGATCGTCGACACCGAGGGCCAGGTGCTCGGCAGCCACAATGGGATCCACCGGTTCACCGTCGGCCAGCGCCGCGGCCTGAACCTCGGAGGAGGGGAGGCCCGTTACGTCCAGCGCATTGAGCCCGAGACCCACCGTGTCGTCGTCGGCTCCGCTGCCGCCTCCGGGAGGGACTCGTTCGGGTTGCTCCAGCCGCACTGGGTAGATGCGCCTCCGCCGCCGGAGCAGACCGTCGAGGTCCGCATCCGCCACCGTCACGCGGGCGCTCCGGGTCGCGTGGAGATCTCTCCTCACGGGTTGGTCTCCGTGAAGCTCGATGAGCCGGCTCGCGCCGTCACTCCCGGCCAGGCCGCCGTGGTCTACGATCGAGACCGCGTGCTCGGCGGAGGCTGGATCGTCTGATCCGGCAGGAGGTGAGCATGGCGCGTCGACCCGTCCTTCTCGTGATCGCGGTGCTCGCACTCGCCGGAGGTTGCAAGAAGCCATCGGACAAGCCCATCGCGGGACTGCACGCCGCGGGGGCCCCTGTGCTGCGTGTCGTCGGCAAGGACAAGCGCCCCATCCCCGTGGGCTCGCACCTCCGCGCGGATGAGCACATCCTCGCCACGGGCCCCGCGCTCCTCGAGTTCTTCGGCGGGGGCTTGCGCTTCCTCGACAACGGGGACGAGCTCGACGTGGGCGATGCGGATGAGGCGAAGCTGCTCGGGTCCAACCTCCCCACCCGGCGGTGGACCGAGGGCATCTTCCAGGAAATCCCTCCCGCGCAGCGGCTCGTGGCGGCGCGCTACACCAACGTCGAGATCACCCCGCCCAAGGCCAACACCCAACTCACCACGAGCGACTACTTCAAGGCCTTCTTCACTCCCAACGGCATGGAGAAGCTCACCTCGGGTCCCCGGCCCGACGGCCCCTCCAAGCCGCTGCCCGCGCCTCCCTTTCGCCCCAAGGTCCCGTACATCCATGCGGGGCCGCTCGGAGATGACGGGATCACGGTCGAGGTGACCGACGGCTTCGCGGTCGCCGAGACAGATGATCTCACCACCGCGGTGCTGCTCGAGGACCGACAGATTCCGCTCGGGCGCACCGTGCGCCTCATCCTCCCCGATGACGCCGAGGTGATGATCCACACGGCCGCGGGCAACGCCCTGAAGATCGAGGGCCCCATGGATCTGCGCCTGCGCTGATCCGCCGTGGGGCGCGGAGTCGTGTCACCCCGGGTTTGTAGAGTGGGGGAACATGACCAAGAGCCAGCTCGTCGAACGCATCGCGCAGAAGGCGCCTCAGCTCCATCCTCGGCAGATCGAGGCGGTCGTCAACGCCATCTTCGAACAGATGACCCAGGCCCTGAAGGCTGGAGAGCGCATCGAGCTGCGCGGGTTCGGCTGCTTCTGTCTCAAGGCTCGCCCCGCCCGGATCGGCCGCAACCCCAAGACGGGGGCTCCCGTGGCGCTTTCGCGCAGGTTCGCCGTGTCGTTCGCCGCCGGCAAGGAACTGCGTGAGCGCATCAACCGCGCCCTTCCAGCTCCAGAGCCTGTCTCGCGCCTCCCCCTCCGTTTGCCTTCCACCTCCGTGATGGGGGCCTCGGCGCTCAATACGCACCCGGGCGTAACGGGTGGGGAGGCTCCGCGAATTTGACCGACCCGGAGGTGGAGCGTACCTTCCGAACCGTTGGCGCTACAGGCCGCAACACGGGATCAGCCCGGCCGATCGCCAGCGCACGAGGAACGCCACGACCATGCGGGATACTCATCGGATGAAGGAGAAGTTCGACGTCTCCCTCGACAACCGGCAGATCGTCAGCCTGTTGATCGCCGGGATCGTCGTGATGGGTGCCGTCTTCGTGCTCGGCGTCGTCGTGGGCAAGAAGCTCGCTGGCAACGCCCAGGCCTCCGAGGCGCCCGACCTGCTCTCGGCGCTCGACGCCAATGCCCAGGCGCTCCAGGAGGTCCAGAAGGAGCCTCCGCTCACGTTCCAGGACGAGCTGACCCGCAAGTCCGCCACGCCCGCTGAGCCCGAGCCCAAGCCCGCAAAGGCTCCCGCGCCGAAGCCCGCCGCAGCGGCCGCTGCTCCCGCCGCTGCTCCGGCGGCGAAGCCTACGGCCACGGCCGCCGCTCCCACGCCTCCAGCCCCGAAGCCTGCTCCCGCTGCCGAGAAGCCCGCGGACAAGCCCGCCGGCAACTCCGAGATTGCTCTCAACCCCGCGGATGAAGAGCTCGCCGCGCTCGCCGCGGTGAAGCGCCCGCAGCCCGCGGCCCCTGCCGCCGCTGAGAAGCCCGCTCCCGCCGAGAAGCCTGCTCCCACCGCCGCCGCCGCCGCCGCTTCCAAGCCTGCTCCCGGTCCGGCGGCCGAGGAGTCCGTTCCCACCCGGACGACCACTCCGCCGCCGAGCGGGGGCCTGAAGGAGGCCATTGCCCGGGCCACGCAGCGTCCCGCGGAGGCCGCTCCTGGAGGCGCTTTCACGCTCCAGCTCTCCGCCTTCCAGACCAAGGCGGAGGCTGATCGCTTCGCCGCCCGGTTGCGCGACAGGGGCTATGCCCCCTATATCGTCGCCGCCGAGGTGCCCCACAAGGGCACATGGTACCGTGTCCGCATGGGCAGCTTTCCTTCCAAGGATGCTGCAACGCGGTACCTGGCGGACTTCAAGCGTGAAACCCAGCTCGATGCGTTCGTGGCCGGAGCGAACTAGAGCGGGACAGGAAGAACGAGAAGCGACATGACAGCGACGAGGCGGGTGGAGAAGCCCTGGGGCCATGAGCTGATCTGGGCTCACACCGAGCGCTACGTAGGCAAGCTCCTGCACGTGAAGCAGGGGCACAAGCTCAGCTTGCAGTACCACAACAAGAAGGACGAGACGATCCACGTCCAGAGCGGCAAGCTGCTCTTCGTCGTCGACGAGGGCCAGGGGCTCATCGAGAAGGAGATGAATCCCGGAGACAGCTACCACATCAAGCCGCTCATGAAGCACCGCATGGTCGCCCTCACCGACTGCGACATCCTCGAGGTCAGCACCCCCGAGCTCGATGACGTCGTCCGGCTCGAGGATTCGTACGGCCGCGTCGGCACCAGCAAGCCGTAGCCACAGCCCGGTGCGCAGGCCCTCCCGTTGTTCGGAGTGGGGGAGGGCCCTCGCGACCTACTGAGCGTTGGGGTTCTTCGTCCAGCGATCCACGTTCCCGTCGCTGTCCAGGTCATCGCCAATCCGATCCACCTGGCCGTTCTCCCAGTACTCCCAGTTGTCCACCTTGCCGTCGCCGTTCGTGTCGCGCTCCTTGCGGGCCAGCTTTCCCTTCTCGTAGTAGAGCCACACGTCCGTGCGGCCGTTGCCGTCCACGTCCCGCTCGGTGCGCACGTTCACGCCCTTCTCGTACAGCAGCGTCGAGTCCACCTTGCCGTCGAAGTCCTGGTCCATCGTCTCGCGGACCTTCTCCTCGCGCTCGTTGAAGTACTGGGTGATGTCCACCCGGCCGTCCCCGTTGAAGTCGATCTCCTTGCGCACCTTGCGCTCGCGCGGCTGCCCGTCCGGACCCTTGTCCTCCACCGTGTACAGCCACACATCCGGCTTGTAGTCCCGGTTGAGATCCAGCTCCTTCACCTTCTCGTTCTTGTCCCGCGGCGGCCGGATCGACTCGCGCGCGGTGGGCTGGTTTCCGATCGGTTCGGCCTCCGTCGCAGGCCGTTTTCCGGCCTTGTCCCCCGAGCACCCAGCCAGCACGGCGAGTGCCCAGAGGCTCGCGTAAGCCCACGATTTCATTGATGACATGCCTGCTCCCGGAGGGCTCGATCGGCCCACCCACGGGGGGCGCAGCCGTTTCCTTCACGGGCCACGTCATTCCATATATTTTCACATATCGCCATGGCTCGAAAGAAGATCAGCACCACCATCTACATCACCCCCGAGCAGAACGAGCGCCTCAAGGCGTTGAACCAGAAGACCAAGGTGCCCGTGGCCGAGTACATCCGGCAGGGGATCGATCTGGTGCTCGACAAGTACAAGGCGCAGCTGCCCGGCCAGGCCACGTTCGACGAGCTCACGGAGTAAGGGGCGGGTGACAGGAATGCGAGGCAAGCGGGCGGCGGTGCTCGGCGGAGCGGGCTTCGTAGGATCCCACCTGTGCGAGCGGTTGCTGGACGACGGTGCTGCGGTCGTCGCGGTGGACAACTTCATCACGGGAGCGGACGAGAACCTGCGCACCCTGCGCGGGCGGCAAGGGTTCGAGTTCCTCAAGCAAGACATCGTGGAGGGGCTCTCCGTCGCGGGCCCCCTGGATTACGTCTTCAATCTGGCCTCTCCGGCCTCTCCCATCGACTACGCCCAGTTGCCGCTCGAGACGCTCCGGGTGGGCTCGATCGGCACGGAGAACGGCCTGCGGCTGGCCGAAGCCAAGGGGGCCGTGTTCCTCATGGCCTCCACCTCGGAGGTGTATGGCGATCCGCTCGTGCACCCTCAGCACGAGGGCTACTACGGCAACGTCAACCCCATTGGCCCGCGCTCGGTGTACGACGAGGCCAAGCGCTACGCGGAGGCCATCACTTCTGCCTACGGGCGCGTGCGCGGAGTGAAGACGCGCATCGTCCGCATCTTCAACACCTACGGGCCGCGGATGCGCCTCAATGACGGACGCGTCGTGCCCGCCTTCGTCAGCCAGGCCCTGCGCGGCGAGGACTTCTCCGTCTTCGGCGATGGCACGCAGACGCGCTCGTTCTGCTACGTGAAGGATCTGGTGGACGGGCTGGTGCGGCTCGCCCAGTCCGATGTGACGGATCCGGTGAACATCGGAAACCCTCGGGAGATGACCATCCTCCAGTTCGCCGAGGCCGTGCGCGCCATCGCGGGCGGGGGAGGGAAGATCATCCACCGCCCGTTGCCCCAGAACGATCCCAAGCAGCGCCAGCCAGACATCTCCCGGGCCCGCACCCTGCTGGGGTGGGAGCCGAGAGTGCCCCTGGAGGAAGGTCTTCGGGAGACCATTTCCTACTTCCGCGCCATTGCCCGCCCACCCGGCGGTCCTTAAGTTGGCGACGATTCTGGACTTTTGAGAGCCACGGGCGGTGGCGGGAGTGTCAGCGTGAAAGTGCTGGTGACGGGAGGTGCGGGTTTCATCGGATCCCACGTGTGCGATGAGTTCCTGCGCGCGGGACACGAGGTGGTCGCCCTCGACAACCTGTCGAGTGGTCGACGGGAGAACCTGGACCCTCGCGTGAAGCTGGCGGTGCTGGATATCCGCAGCCCCGAGGCCGCTGAGCTCATCCGCTCCGAGCGCCCACAGGCCATCTGCCACCTGGCCGCGCAGATGGACGTGCGTCGCAGCGTGGAGGATCCCCGCTTCGACGCCGACGCCAACATCCTGGGCTTCCTCAATCTCCTGGAGGCCGCGCGCACCGCCGGCGTGAAGAAGGTCATCTTCAGTTCCACCGGCGGCGCCATCTACGGCGAGCAGGACATCTTCCCCGCGCCCGAGTCCCATCCGACGCGCCCCGTGTCTCCGTACGGTGTGTCCAAGGCTTCGGGCGAGCTCTACCTGGGCTACTACAAGGCCCAATACGGGCTGGACTACGTGGCCCTGCGCTACGCCAACGTCTACGGTCCCCGGCAGAATCCGCACGGCGAGGCTGGCGTGGTGGCCATCTTCGCCCAGCGCCTCGTCGCCGGCCGCGAGTGCACCATCTTCGGTGACGGCGGGCAGACGCGCGACTTCGTCTTCGGGCCGGATGTGGCCCGGGCCAACCTGCTGGCCTTCGAGAAGGACTACGTGGGCGCGATCAACATCGGCACCGGCATCGAGACGGACATCAACCGCCTCTACGCCCTGCTGGCCGAGGGCGCTGGCTCCACCACTCCCGTCACCCACGCTCCGGGCAAGCCGGGCGAGCAGCGCCGCTCGTGCATCACTCCGGCGCTCGCGCAGAAGGTGCTCGGCTGGCGGCCGACCGTGGCCCTGGCCGACGGGCTCCGCAAGACGGTGGAGTACTTCCGCGCCAAGGCCCGTGAGCCTTCCCGGGCGGCCGGGTAGGGCGTCTGGCTACGCCGCAGCGAGCCAAGTGCCCGACATGACAGGCACTCCGCTGACTGGAAGTCTGGTCAGCGGACGCGCGGATGCATGGATTTTGTACGGGTTCAGTGTTACTGACGCGCGCTTCGACGCACACCGAAGAGCCCTGAATCCATGCCGGCCGAGAACGCCCACATCCGCAACTTCTGCATCATCGCCCATATCGACCATGGCAAGTCGACGCTGGCCGACCGTCTCCTCGAGAAGACGGGGACGCTGAGCAAGCGAGAGGCCCAGGCCCAGTTCCTGGACAACATGGACATCGAGCGGGAGCGGGGCATCACCATCAAGGCCCAGTCCGTTCGGATGAACTACACGGCCAAGGACGGCAAGCAGTACGTCCTCAACCTCATCGACACCCCGGGACACGTGGACTTCGCCTACGAAGTCTCCCGCTCGCTGGCCGCGTGCGAGGGCTGCCTCCTCGTGGTGGACGCCAGCCAGGGCGTCGAGGCCCAGACGCTCGCCAACGTCTACATGGCCCTGGACCACAACCTCGAGATCATCCCGGTCATCAACAAGATCGACCTGCCCAGCGCCGACGTGGCGCGCACCCGGGCCGAGATCGAGGACGTGATCGGCATCGACGCCTCGGTGGCCGTGCCTGCCTCCGCCAAGGAGGGCATCGGCATCGAGGACATCCTCGAGGCGGTGGTGCAGCGCATCCCTTCGCCCAGGGGCGAGCCGAGCGCTCCCCTCAAGGCCCTCATCTTCGATAGCTGGTACGACAACTACCGCGGCGTCGTGACGCTGGTGCGCGTGCTGGAGGGCGTGCTCAAGCTCAAGCAGAAGATCAAGCTGTGGAGCAACAACAAGGTCTTCGAGGTGCAGGAGCTGGGTGTGTTCAACCCCTTCTCCCGGCCGGTGCCCCAGTTGATGGCCGGTGAAGTGGGCGTGCTGGTGGCCAACGTCAAGGAGCTGCAGGACGCCAAGGTCGGTGACACCGTCACCGAGGAGGCGCGCCCCACGGATGCTCCCTTCCCGGGCTTCAAGGAAGTGAAGCCCATGGTGTTCAGCGGCATCTTCCCGGTGGACTCCGCGGAGTACGAGAACCTGCGCGACGCGCTGGCCAAGCTCACGCTCAACGACTCGGCCTTCACCTATGAGCCCGAGTCCTCCACGGCGCTGGGCTTCGGGTTCCGCTGCGGCTACCTGGGCCTGCTCCACATGGAGATCGTCCAGGAGCGCCTCGAGCGCGAGTACAACCTGAATCTCATCACCACCGCGCCCTCGGTGGTGTACCGCATCACCACCAGCAAGGGTGAGACGCTCCTCATCGACAACCCGGCCAAGCTGCCGCCGGTGCAGAACATCGAGAAGTTCGAAGAGCCCATGCTCACCTGCCACATCCACGTGCCCAACGAGCACCTGGGGGCCATCCTCAAGCTCTGTCAGGATCGGCGCGGCGTCCAGAAGGACATGAAGTATCTGGGCTCCAGTGGCCAGCGCGTGCAGGTGACGTACGAGATGCCCTTGGCCGAGGTGGTGTTCGACTTCTTCGACAAGCTCAAGAGCGTGTCGCGCGGCTACGCCAGCCTCGACTATGAGCTGGCAGGCTACGTCGAGGCCGATCTGGCCCGGCTGGACATCCTCATCAATGGCGATCCCGTGGACGCGCTCAGCGTGATCGTCCACCGCGAGCGCGCATACATCCGCGGCCGCGAGGTGTGCCAGAAGCTCAAGGAAGTCATCCCCAAGCAGATGTACGAGGTGGCCATCCAGGCGGCCATCGGCGCGAAGATCATCGCCCGTGAGACGATCTCCGCCATGCGCAAGAACGTGCTCGCCAAGTGCTACGGCGGTGATATCAGCCGCAAGCGCAAGCTCCTGGAGAAGCAGAAGGAGGGCAAGAAGCGCATGAAGCAGGTGGGCACGGTGGAGATCCCCCAGGAGGCCTTCCTGGCGGTGCTGAAGACGGAGGAGTAGATGACCGCCGCGTCCACGCCGATCAAGCTGGGAGAGGCGATCACCGCCCGCCGCACCCCGGAGCAGCTCCGGGCCCGGCGGCTGCTGGCCTGGCGGCAACTGCTCACCAGCCTCTGGGCTCCGCTGACGCTCGTCGGGATCATGTTCATCCCGTACCTGTTCGTCATCGAGAGCTCTCCGGCCGCCGCCAGCTGGGCCAAGCCCGCCATGCAGTTCTTCGGCGCGGCCATGTTCTTCTACTGGGTAGCGCTGCTCGGCTGGCGCCTGTCCTCCAAGCGCGAGCAGGCGCTGCGCAAGTGTCGCCACGAGGCGCGCGAGCTGTTCCACGAGGCCGAGCGCATCTTCGCGCGCGTGCCCGGCAAGCTCCTGGATGGCACCACCGAGCGCATCGCTGAGCAGGCCATGCGGGTGGAGGACGCCTCCCTGGCCGCGGACGTGCCCCGGCTGGAGAAGGAAGTCAAAGCACTCGACAAGCTCCACGAGGAGCTGCTGGGTGCCTACCGCAAGCAGTCCGGCTGGGAGACGGTGTCCGGCTTCGTGAAGGCGCTGCTCATCGCGCTGCTCATCCGCACCATCTTCATCGAGCCGTACCGCATCCCCTCGGGCTCCATGCTCCCCACGCTGGAGATCGGTGACCAGGTCTTCGTCAACAAGTTCATCTACGGGGTGCGCATCCCGTTCATGAACAAGGTCCCGTTCCAGATCGTCCGGGCGCCGGCTCGCGGGGACGTGATCGTCTTCAACAACCCCATCGAGACGGACAAGGACTTCATCAAGCGCATCGTCGGCATCCCCGGCGACCGCATCGAGCTCGTCAACGAGCAGGTCTACGTCAACGGTGTGCCGCAGCGCCGCGACCTCGTGTCCAAGGACTTCATCGTCCACAACCTGGAGGGAGGGCAGTGGGCCGATGACGAGGTGGTCTACTACCGGGAGACCCTGGACGGCGTGAACCACGCGGTGCTCCAGAGTCCGCGCCCCGTCACCCCGCGCAACGAGGGCCCGTTCATCGTCCCCGAGGGTCACGTCTTCGTCATGGGCGACAACCGCGACAACAGCTCCGACAGTCGCGTCGGCTTCGTCGGCCAGGGTCACCCGCCGGCCTACGTCCCCTACGGCAACATCAAGGGCAAGGCCATGGTGGTGTGGTTGTCCCTGGGTTACGGAGGCGTGTTGAGTGGCCTCTTCGACGGAACCGGCCTGCGACTCGACCGGTTCTTCGAGCCTGTTCGGTGAGAAAGCCGCTGATGCTTGACCCTCCGCGTCGGCACTGCTAGGGCGCAGCCCCGGCTCTATGCGACACCTGCTCGGAATCGACGGCTGGCGGCGGGAGGAGATCGAGACGCTGCTCGATCGGGCTGAGGCCCATCTACCGGGCGGCTCGGCCAGCTCCTCCATTCTTCAGGGCAAGGTGGTGGCCAACCTCTTCTTCGAGGACTCCACCCGCACCCGTACTTCCTTCGAGATCGCCGCCAAGTCACTCGGCGCCCAGGTGCTCAACTGGACGGCTCAGGGATCCTCGGTGTCCAAGGGAGAGACGCTCCTGGACACCGTGCGGAACATCGAGGCCACTGGTCCCGTGGCGCTCGTCATCCGCCACCGCTCCTCGGGTGCTCCGCACCTGGCCGCGCGCCACGTGCGCTGCGCCGTCATCAACGCCGGGGATGGCACCCACGAGCACCCTTCGCAGGCCTTGCTGGATGCCTTCACGCTGCGCCGGCACTGGGGCCCGCTGGATGGCCGCACCGTGCTCATCGTCGGGGACATCCTCCACAGCCGCGTGGCGCGCTCGAACATCCTGTGCCTCACGGCGCTCGGGGCCCGCGTGGTCGTGTGTGGCCCGCCCACGCTGCTGCCCGTGGGCTTGAAGGACATGGGCGCGGAGGTGACGACGAAGCTGGACGAGGCACTGCCTCACGCGGACGCGGTGATGTGTCTGCGGCTCCAGGTCGAGCGTCAGACGGAGTCTTTCTTTCCCTCCACGCGCGAGTTCGCCCGGCTCTTCGGGCTCAACCCGGCCCGCTCTGACCGGATGAAGCCTGGGGCGCTGATCATGCACCCGGGCCCCATCAATCGCGGTGTGGAGCTGGCGCCCGCGGTGGCGGACGGGGCTCGCAGCGTCATCCTGGAGCAGGTGGCCAACGGGGTCGCCGTGCGCCGGGCCATCCTGGAGGTGTGCTCGTGAGCGGCCTGGTGCTCTTCCGCCGTGGCCGGGTCATCGATCCGCGCAACGGCGTCGACGGTGTGCGCGATGTGCTCGTCCGGGACGGGAAGGTGGCCCAGGTCTCCGAGGCCCCGCTCCAGGTTTCCGGTGCGCAGGTGGTGGAGGCTCAGGGCCGCTGGGTGTTGCCGGGCTTCATCGATCTGCATGTGCACCTGCGCGAGCCGGGCGAGGAGGGGAAGGAGACCATCCTCACCGGGTGCCGCGCCGCCGTGGCGGGAGGCTTCACTGGGGTGGTGGCCATGCCCAACACCAAGATCGTCAATGACAGCGCGCTGGTGACGGAGTTGGTGCTTTCCCGCGCTCGCAGCGCTGGGCTCTGCCACGTCTACCCCGCGGGAGCCATCACCAAGGGCCTCAAGGGCGAGGAGCTCGCCGAGATGGGCGAGCTGGTCTCCGCCGGCTGCGTCTGCATCACCGACGACGGGCGCCCCGTCATGAATGCCGCCCTCATGCGGCGCTCGCTCCAGTACGCCACGCTCTTCGACATCCCCGTCATGGTCCACGAGGAGGACCTCACGCTCTCGGGCAAGGGCGCGATGACGGAGGGCCCCACGGCCACGCGGCTCGGGTTGCTGCCCATTCCTCCCTCCGCTGAGGTCGCGATGGTGGCGCGGGACATCGTCCTGCTCGAGGAGACGGGAGGGCGCCTGCACATCGCGCACCTCTCCTGCGAGGGCAGCGTGCGTCTGGTCCGCGAGGCCAAGAAGCGCGGCCTGCGCGTCACCGCAGAGGCCACGCCGCACCACTTCACGATCGATGACACGGCGGTGGCCCAGTACGACACCCACGCCAAGATGAACCCACCGCTGCGCCTGCGCCGCGACGTGGAAGCTCTTCGCGAGGCCCTGGCCGACGGCACGATTGACGCCATCGCCACGGACCACGCCCCGCACGGGGTGCTCGACAAGCAGGTGGAGTTCGAGAAGGGCATCAACGGCGTGGTCGGCCTGGAGACGGCGCTCGGCTTGACGTTGGCCCTGGTCCACGACGGCGTGCTCAGCCCGAGCAAGGCCGTGGAGTTGCTCACGGATGGCCCGGCCAGAGCATTCGGCCTGCCGGGCGGCCACCTGGCGGCTGGGGCTCCGGCGGACGTCGTGCTCGTCGACCCGGAGACGGAGTGGGCGGTGGACGCGGAGCGGTTCTTCTCCAAGAGTCGGAATACCCCCTTCAACGGACGATTGCTCAAGGGGCGCGTCACCCAGACCTGGGTGGGCGGAAGGCTCGTTTTCTCGGACGGTCAGATCAAGGAGGCCCGGTGATGAAGCGGGCAGTGCTCGCGCTGGCGGATGGCACCATCTTCGAGGGGCGCTCCTTTGGCGCCACGGGTGAGATGGTCGGCGAAGTCGTCTTCAACACGTCGATGTTCGGCTACCAGGAGATCCTCACGGATCCCTCGTACGTGGGGCAGATCGTCACCATGGCGTACCCCGAGATGGGGAACATCGGTGCGAACCCCGAGGACGAGGAGTCCGTCCACCCGCACGCGGTGGGCATGGTGGTGCGCTCCTACACCCCGCAACCCTCCAACTGGCGCTCCAAGGAGTCGCTGGATGCGTACCTGAAGCGCCACAACGTGGGCGGCATCGAGGGGCTCGACACCCGGCGGCTCGTGCGCCACCTGCGCACGCACGGCGCGCAGATGGGCGTCATCTCCAGCGAGAACCACTCCACCGCGGCCCTCGTCGAGCGCGCCAAGAACGCGCACGGCATGGAGGGCCTGGACCTGGCCACCGGCGTCTCCACGAAGCAAGCCTACGCCTTCACCACTCCGTCCCCGGACGTGTTCGGTGGCACGAAGCCCGCGCCGCAGATGCGCTTCGACGTGGTGGCCTACGACTACGGCCTCAAGCGCTCCATGCTCCAGTTCCTCGTGGACGAGGGCATGCGCGTCACCGTGGTCCCCGCCAACACGTCCGCTGACGAGGTGCTCGCGCGCAAGCCGCACGGCGTCTTCCTCGCCAACGGCCCGGGCGATCCGGCCGCCGTGAAGGGCGCGGACAAGACGGTGGCCTCGCTGCTCGGCAAGGTGCCCATCTTCGGCATCTGCCTGGGGCACCAGATCCTCGCGCTCGCGCTGGGTGGCCGCACGTACAAGATGAAGTTCGGCCACCGCGGCGCCAACCAACCCGTGAAGGATCTGACAACCGGGAAGGTGGAGATCACCGCGCAGAACCACGGCTTCGCCGTGGACGATGCCAGCCTCAAGGGCCGGGCCGTGGTCACCCACATCAACCTGAATGATGGCACGGTGGAGGGGTTGTCCATTCCCGACGCTCGGGCCTTCAGCGTCCAGTACCACCCAGAGTCTTCTCCCGGCCCTCACGACGCGCGCTATCTCTTCAAGCGTTTCGCCCGGCTGATGGCAGAGTAGGATCTCCGCGCCCCATGGACGCTCCTTCCGCCTCACCGCTGTCGTATCAGCCGTACCTGGACCAGCTCATCGCCTTCGGGAGCCAGGAGCCGCGCAAGGCGGACCTCCTCGAGGCCAAGGCGGAGTACTTCCGCCTCACCGGCGAGGTGTTCGAGGACGACAAGATCTTCGAGCTCCGCATGGCGTCCTTCCTGGACTACTACCTCTACGATCGCGTCTCGCCGTTCACCGGGAAGACGCCGGCCACCGAGCTCTACGAGCAGCGGCTGCAGTCCGCGCCCCCCGAGGAGGCCAACGCCTTCCGCAGCTTCACGGAGACGGTGCACGGGCTGTTCGAGGTCCGCAAGCTGGGCAAGGGCGTCATCCGCCTGCGCGAGCTGTTCTCTGGCAAGGACTTCGACGTCACCGAGCGGCGCACCATCGCCGGCCTGGAGTCCGGGGACGTCATCGAGGCGCGGCTGATTCCCTTCGGAGGGCACCTGCTGTTCTCGGCGGCCTTCTGCTACCACCCGAAGGTGGCGGTGAAGGCCATCAAGGCCGAGGTGAAGCGGCGCAAGAAGAAGGAGCCGGACCGCCCCGCCAAGGAGCTGGTCTGGGACTGCGCGATGCGGGCGCTCAAGGTCGAGCGCTACCGGCAGATCGCCGTCGAGAAGCTCTACGACTTCCAGAATAAGACGTTGTGATGCAGCGGTGGCCACGGGAACAGCTCCCGTGGCCCTCGGTCAGATGCGGTGGATCGACATCATGTTCGTCCGCCCGGGCTCGTTCAGCGGCACCCCGGCGACGATGATCACGGGCTGTCCCACCTTGCAGAGGCCCTCTTCGCGGCACAGCCGGCGCACCTGCTTGAGCATCGCATCCGTGCTCTGCAGCCGCCCCACCTGCAGTCCCTTCACGCCCCAGTAGAGCGCCATCCGGTTCACCATCTCCGGGTTGGGCGTCAGGCCGATGATCTGCGCCCGGGGGCGGAACTCGGAGATGAGCCGCGCGGTATGGCCTCGCTCGGTGTAGGTGATGATGGTGTCGATGCCGAGTTGCTCGGCCGCCGCCACCGCCGCCGCCGCCACGCCCGTGGACAAATCCTCCTTGCGCTCGAGCAGCAACGAGGGCCGCAGGCTGGAGGCTGACCCTCGCTCGGTCTCCTCCACGATGCGCGCCATGGTGGCCGCCGCGTCGATGGGGTAGCGCCCCGCAGCCGTCTCGCCCGACAGCATTACCGCATCCGCGCCGTCCAGGATCGCGTTGGCCACGTCCGAGACCTCGGCACGCGTGGGGCGGGGGTTGCCCACCATGCTCTCCAGCATCTCCGTGGCGACGATGACCAGGCCGCCCATGCGGTTGACCTCGGCCACCGCTCGCTTCTGGATGCCCGGCAATTGCTCCAGGGGCATCTCCACGCCCAGGTCCCCGCGGGCGATCATCACCCCGTCCGCCACGGAGGCGATGGCCTCCAGGTTCTCCACCGCCTGAGGCTTCTCGATCTTCGCGATGAGGGGCGTGTTGCGCTTGGCCACGTGCTCGCGCGCCTCCTTGATGTCGGCCGCCGAGCGCACGAACGAGAGCGCCACGTAGTCCACGCCCAGCTCCTGGCCGAACGCCAGGTCCGCCGCGTCCTTCTCCGTGATGGTGGGCACCGAGATCGCCGCGCCCGGGAGGTTGAGCCCCTTGTGGTCCTTCAGCAGCCCGCCCACCTCCACCTTCGCGGTGACATCCCGCCCTGATACGCGCAGCACCCGCAGTCGCACGCGCCCGTCATCCAGCAGGATGGCATCCCCGCGCTTCACATCCTTCGGCAGCGAGCGCACGGGCGTCGGGATGATCGTCCCCTGGCCCAGGACGGCGCGAGTCGTCACCGTGACCGTCTGCCCCGTCTTCACGACGAGCTGGCCGCCCTCGAAGTTGCCCAGGCGGATCTTCGGCCCCTGCACGTCCTGGAGGACGGCGACGGGAATCCCGAGCTTGCGGGACACCTTGCGAATCGTGTTCACCCGTCTGCGGTGATCCTCTTGCGTCCCGTGGGAGAAGTTGAGCCGCGCCACGTTCATGCCGGCCCGGATGAGCCCTTCGATGACCTCCGAAGTGTCCGAAGCAGGGCCCAACGTGCAGATGATTTTCGCCTTGTGCATGGGCGGCTCATCCTAGGCGGGGGGAGGGTCCCTTGACAGCCACGATCCTCCGAGGCGAATGTGTTGCCCGCGCGGCACAAGAAAGCCCGGCTACCCTGGGAGGGGGGGCCGGGCTTTCACGTGTCGAGCCGCTCGGATGGCGCCGGCTAGAGGCTGATCTCCTTGTGCCGGGTCGGGTGGCCCATGGGGACGGGCTCCGCCTCGGACTCGGTCTCGGCCGGACCACTGCCGCCCACGCCCGGGCCCTCGTTACCGTGCAGCGCGTCGATGTCATCGCGGTTGATGCCGGCCTGCGTCAGCACCTTGCGCGTGACGCGGATGCGGGCGTTGCCGTCCAGCGCCATGGCGATGGAGTCCGCGGGGCGAGCATCCAGCTCCAGGCGCTTCTTGCCCTGCTGGAGGAACACGCGGCCGGTGTAGATGTCGCCTCGCAGGTCGTCGATGCGGACCTCGGTGACGTGGGCGCCCAGCTTCACCACCACGTCGTCCAGCAGATCCTGGGCGAGCGGCTGCGGGGGCTCCATGTGAGCCAGACGGAAGGCGATGGCCACGGCCGCCGCCTCGTCCACGAAGACGGGCAGGACGATCGTGCCGTCCGCCGTGGTCAGCACGACGGCGTGCGTCTGCGCCTCTTCCAGCGGGACGACGTCCCGGACGATGAGCTCGATGAGCTCCTTGCACGCGGCGGGATCGCCGCCTTCCTCCGTGACGCAGGGTTCAGGACCGACAGCAGCCAGGGGCCGAGGCGCAGCAAACGCCGGCTGGGCCGAGAATGCGGGGAGGAACAACAACCCCACCAGCGCCAGCACGACGGCGGAGATGGGAGCAAGAAAGAGACCGGCGCGGTTCGGTGTTTTCACTCACCAAACGTACGCACCGGGTCGTAGACGGCGAGGCCTGGGAATATGCCCGGCCGCTCGACGGCCACTTAGCCAGCCCCCCGGGCAGGAGGGCAGGCAGGCAGACGCGGCGCTCAGCGCTCGTCGTCCTCGTCCTCGTCGTAGTCCTCGTCGTCCTCGACGTCCTCGTCCTCGTCCTCGTCGAGATCGTCATCGTCCTCTTCGGACTCGTCGTCCTCCTCGTCGTCGTCCTCCTCCTCGAGTTCGTCCTCGAGGTCCTCGGACTCGAGCGTCATGCTGACGGAGAACTTCTTGCTCATCACGGCGATCTGAGCGCGCATCTCCGTAAGCGCCGCGACGAAGTCCTCGGAGAGGTTGGCGGGAGCCTTCGCGTCGCAGTGGGGGCAGACCAGCTTCTCGGTGCCCTCGATGAGATCCTGCGCGTCCAACTCGAAGCTCGCCTCGCACTTCTGACAGGTGAAGTCGATGCTCATGGTCGCTGCGCGGAATACATAGCCCCCCAGTCACCTGTCAACGCCCGAGACGCTTCAGGTGGCCTGGATGGCATGGTTCCCGCCGCTGGGTTTCTGTAGCCTCACCCACCCTATGGAACAGGCCAAGACGATGGTGCATGTCCTCCACGAGCAGGCCACGCGGCACGAGCACCGGCCGGCGCTCTGGAGGCGGCGGGGCAAGACGTACGTTCCCACCTCCTGGCGCGAGTACGCCCAGCGCGTCACCCGGTTCGCGCTCGGGCTGCTCAAGCTGGGCTTCAAGGCCCAGGGCGTGTTCGCCATCCAGAGCTTCAACCGCGAGGAGTGGGTGGTGGCGGATCTGGCGGCCATGGCGCTGGGGGGCGCGCCGGTGGGCATCTACACCACCAGCAGCGGGGAGCAGATCCAGTACATCCTCGAGCACTGCGAGGCGGAGTTCGTCCTTGTGGAGAACGAGAAGTACCTCTCCGGGGTGATGGCGCTCCAGGAGCGGCTGCCCCGGTTGCGTCACATCATCGTCATGGATCCGCCCGAGAAGCTGCCCGAGGGCGTGCTGCGCTACGTGGACGTGCTGGAATTGGGCACTGGCGCGGACGAGGGCCCCTACTGGGAGCGCGTCAATGCGCTGCGGACGGACGGGTTGGCGACACTCATCTACACCTCGGGGACTACGGGGAATCCCAAGGGGGTGATGCTCAGCCACCACAACCTGGTGTGGACGACGGAGAAGCTGATCCAGGCCGTGCACTTTGGCGAGGAGCGGCGGCTGCTGTCGTATCTGCCGCTGTCGCACATCGCCGAGCAGGTCCTGTCGATCCACGGTCCGCTGCTCTTGGGGGGACAGGTGTTCTTCGCCGAGTCGTTCGACTCGGTGCCGCAGAACCTGAAGGAGGTGCGGCCTACCTTCTTCTTCGGCGTGCCTCGGGTTTACGAGAAGTTCAAGGCGAAGGCGGAGGAGGGCTTCCGCGCTCAGCCCGCGCTGCGCCAGAAGGTGGTGGCGTGGGCGAGAGGGGTGGCCACGCAGTACCACACGCTGGCGCTGCGCCACGAGAAGGTGCCCGTGCTGTTGGAGGCGCAGTACCAGCTGGCCCGCAAGCTCGTGTTCGCGCCGCTCCATGAGCGCATCGGCTTCGACAAGGTGGAGTACTTCTCCGTGGGCGCGGCGCCGATCGGGAAGGACGTGCTGGATTTCTTTGCCTCGCTGGATCTCATCCTCCGCGAGGTGTGGGGCATGTCGGAGCTGACTGGACCGGGGACGCTCAACACGGTGGAGGCCACCCAACTGGGCAGCATTGGCCGGCCCATGGTGGGGGTGGAGGTCCGCATCGCCGAGGATGGGGAGATCCTCGTGAAGGGCGGCAACGTGTGCCAAGGCTACTACCGCGAGGCCGCCGCCACCGCGCAGCTGCTGGAGGATGGCTGGTTGCACACGGGGGATGTGGGCATGCTGGACGGCGAGGGCTTCGCGCACATCACCGGCCGCAAGAAGGAGATCATCGTCACCTCCGGCGGCAAGAAGACGGCGCCCGCCACCATCGAGGCGTTGCTCAAGGGCATCTCCCCGGTCAGCCAGGCGGTCGTCATCGGCGATCGGCGCAACTACCTGGTGGCGCTGCTGACGCTGGAGGCGGAGGCGGCCAAGAAGCTGGCTCGGGAGAAGGGCTGGCCCGAGGATGTCCAGGCCCTGGCCAGCGATCCCCGTCTGCGCCAGTACCTGGAGCAGGCCATCGAGCGGGACGTCAACCCGCTCCTGGCCCGCTTCGAGACGATCAAGCGCATCTCCATCCTCCCGCGGGACTTCAGCATCGATGAGGGGGAGATGACGCCCACGCTGAAGGTCCGCCGCACGGCGGTGGAGAAGAAGTACGCCTCCGTCATCGACGCGCTGTACGCGGAGGGCGCCGCCCACTCCGCCGAGGCCCAGTCGGGCTGAGCGGGAGGGGAGGGGAAAGCAAAAGGGGCGGGGGACTGAAGTCCCTCGCCCCTCGAATGCCTCAGGCCACGGTGTGGCGCGCCGGGACTACTTGGCGGCGCGCTTGTCCATGGGGACGTACTCGCGGCGCTTGGAGCCGGTGTAGATCTGGCGCGGACGGGCGATCTTCTGCTCCGGATCCTTCACCATCTCCTCCCACTGCGCGCACCAGCCCACCGTGCGCGGAATGGCGAAGAGGACGGGGAACATCTCCACCGGGAAGCCCATGGCCTCGTAGATGAGGCCCGAGTAGAAGTCGACGTTCGGGTAGAGCTTGCGCTTGACGAAGTACTCGTCCTGCAGGGCGATGCGCTCCAGCTCCAGGGCGATGTCCAGCAGCGGGTTCTTGCCCGTGATCTCGAACACCTCGTCGGCCACGCGCTTGATGACCTTGGCGCGCGGATCGTACGACTTGTAGACGCGGTGGCCGAAGCCCATGAGCTTCTTCTCACCCTCGCCGCTCTTCACCGCCTTGATGAAGTCGGGGATCTTCGACACGTGGCCGATCTCGCGCAGCATGCGGAGCACGGCCTCGTTGGCGCCGCCGTGCAGCGGGCCGTAGAGGGCGCCGATGCCCGCGCTCACCGCCGAGTACGGATCCACCTCGGACGAGCCCACCGTGCGCACCGACGTGGTGGAGCAGTTCTGCTCGTGGTCGGCGTGGAGGATGAAGAGCAGATCGAGGGCGCGCTCCAGCGTGGGGTGCACCCTGTAGGTGGCCGTGCCGATGCGGCGGATCATCGCCAGGAAGTTGGCGACGTAGGACAGATCATTGTCCGGGTAGATGTACGGCAGGCCCATGCTGTGGCGGAAGGAGAACGCCGCGATGGTGGGCAGCTTGGCGATGAGCCGGGTGATCTGGATGCGGCGGCTCTGCTCGTCCTTGGTGTTCTTGGCGTCCGGGTAGAAGCCGGAGAGCGCCGCCACCGTGGAGGCCAGCATGGACATGGGGTGCGCGTCGTAGCGGAACCCGTCCATGAAGGTCTTGATGTTCTCGTGCACGTACGTGTGGTGCGTCACGAGGTGGATGAACTGCTCGAGCTCCTTGGGGGTGGGCAGCTCGCCGTTGAGCAGCAGGTAGGCCACCTCGAGGAACGAGGACTTCTCGGCCAACTGCTCGATGGGGTAGCCGCGGTACTCGAGGATGCCCTTGTCGCCGTCGATGTACGTGATGGCGCTGCGACAATTGGCCGTGTTGAGGAACGCTGGGTCGTAACCCATCAGACCGAAGTCTTCGTCACTGGCCTTGATCTGCCTGAGCGCGTGGGTGCGAATACAGCCATTCTCGATCGGGACCTCGTACGTCTTCCCGGTCCGGTTGTCCGTGATCGTCAGCGTGTCCTTGGGCATGGGCAGGAGATTTCACGGGGAACAGAGTGCTTTCAACAAAAAAGATAGGCCCTGGCATGCCCCCGACACTGCGACTTGAAGGATCATTCAGTTAGGCGTACACCCACCCGTTCCACCTGCCGCCAGAAGCCCGGAAAACTCTTCTCCACGCACTCGGGGCCGGTGAGTGTCAGCTTCGCCCCAGAGAGGATGGCGAGGGTGGCGGACACCATGGCGAGCCGGTGGTCGCCCTTGCTGTCCATGGCGAAGTGGGCAGGCGGGGCGGCGGGCGGGGTGAGGGTCAGCGTCTCTCCGTCCAGAGTGGTAGTGCCTCCGTAGGCGGCCACGAGCGTCCGGATGCCCTCCAGCCGATCGCTCTCCTTGAGGCGGAGGATGCCCACATCCGTGAGCGTGGAGGGGCCCGGGAGCACACAGGCAAGCGCGGCGAGGGTGGGCAGCAGGTCCGGGCACTCCTTGCCGGAGGCGACCAGCCCGGCGCGGGCCTTGCCCTCCATGCGCATGGTGAGGTCCGGCCCTGGGACGGGCGTGAGGCCCGCGGGCTGGACGAGGCACAGGATGGCCTGGTCCGGGTGGGCGCTGGAGGGATCCGCGCGCTCCACGCTGCCGCCCGTGCGCCAGGCGATGAGGAGCAGGTAGCCCAGCGAGGACCAGTCTCCCGGCATCGGCGGAGCGCTCTTGGAGGCCTGGTGGGCCGTGACGGTAAAGCGCGAGCCGGTCTCCTCCACGGTGAAGCCGAAGCGGCGCAGCCAGGAGACGGTGAGCTCCAGGTAGCCGGCGCTCGTGAGCGTGCCCTGGATCTCCACGCTCCAGGGGCGGTGTTCACGCAGGAACAGGGCCGCGCAGCCCAGCAGCAGGCTGGAGGCGTACTGGCTGCTCTGGTCGCCGGGGACCCGGAACACGGGATCGGCGGTGCGGGTGGGGGCCTGGATCTCCACGGGCCAGGGCTTGCCCTCGGTCAGCTTCAGGCCCGCGGGCCCCAGGGCCTCCTGGAGCGACTTGAAGAGCGGGCCATGGGGACGCTCGCCCAGGCGCGGCGTGCCGGTGAGGCGCACGTGGACACCCGGAGTCACCGCGGACTGGGTGACGAGGATGCGGAACGGGGCGCCGCCGTCCGCGCAGTCCACGTCCCGGACGGGGCCGGCGGGCAGGCGCAGGGCGTCCACGCCTCGTTTGAGGACGCGGACGTCGGCGGGCAGATCGGACTCGGGCTCGGACTGGAGCGCGGCGAGGGGCCAGTGGCCCGTGTGGTGCGCGAGCACCAGCGCCCGCTGCGCGTCCGACTTGGACACCGGGGGAGTGAGGCTCGCGGGCTTGAGGTGGGAGGGGTCGACGTGCAGCTGGCTCATGGGCGGATTCCCTGCTTCCAGGCGGGCCAGAGGTTGCGCCAGGTGGCTTCGGAGACGTCCAGGATCTCGAAGCTACCGATGGCGGTGAGGAGGATCATGCGCAGCTCGCCGGACTTGCCGGCCTTCTTGTCGGCGGCGAGCAGCTCCACCACATCGCCCAGCGGCGTGCGGCGGATGAGTGAGGCGATTCGGTCCCGGCCGAGCACGCCGGGGCCTTGCTTCAGCGCCTCTTCGACCTGGGTGGCCACCTTCTCGGGCGTCACGCCCATGGCGCGGCCGACATCCAGCGCGCAGAGCATGCCCAGGCCCACGGCATCTCCGTGGGACAGCTTGAATCGGGACAGGCTCTCCAGCACGTGGCCGAAGCTGTGACCGAAGTTGAGCACCCGGCGCAGGCCTGTCTGCTCATAAGGATCCTGCGAGCAGACGCTCTCCTTGAGCCGGCGCGCGTCCTTCACCAGCTTGTCCAGAGCGGGCGCCTTGCGCATGTAGCGGCGGAAGAGGGGACCGTCGAGGCAGACCACCATCTTCCAGGCCTCGATGGCGCCCTCGCGGTGCTGATCCTCGGAGAGCGAGGTGAACAGCTCCGGGCAGATCCACGACTCGTCCGCGTAGTGGAAGACACCCACCGGGTTCTTCACCACGCGCCCGCGCAGGGTGAGATCCACCGCTCCCTTGCCGCCGAGGCTGCTGTCCACCGCCGCCAGCAGGGTGGTGGGGACCTGCACCAGCCGCACGCCCCGCTTGAGCAGGTGCGCGGCCACCGTGGCTACGTCTCCGAGGGTGCCTCCGCCCACCACCACCAGCGTGCCGGAGCGGGGCAGGGACAGGCTCTCGGAGAGCACCTTCTCCAGGGAGGCGAAGTTCTTCGCCCGCTCGCCGCCGGTGATCTGGACGATGGCGCGGGGGTTGCGCGCTTCGAGAGCGGGGATGAGGCCCGGGTGGAACCCGACCACCGTCTTGTCTACGACGGCCAGGCTGCCCTCGGGCAGGCGCTTCGACAGCTTCTGGAAGGAACCCCAGTGATCGACTGCGGGCTTGTACGCGCCGGGAGGAAGGAAGCTCATGCGGTGTGGTGGAAGGCGTTCATCTGCAGGACGAGATCGGCGATCACCATGGAGACCATCGCCTCGAGCACCGGCACCGCGCGCGGCATGATGCACGGATCATGACGGCCGCCCTTGGCGTGCTCCGCGAGCGTGGCGGGAGGCTTGAAGAAGGCGCGCAACTGCATCGGCTCGCCGTTGGCCAGGCCTCCCTGGATGCCGCCGTACATCTCCTTCTGCGAGTGGAAGACGCTGCCGGGCTGCTCGATGCGAGCCAGCAGATCCGGCGGGCCCCACACGACGCCTGTCACCGCGCCCACGCTCCCGAGCGCTTGCGCGATGAGCGCCTTGAGCTTGCCGAAGATGGGCTCACCGAGCCCCACGGGCAGACCCTCGACGCGGATGTCGATGGAGCCGCCCAGGCTGTCTCCGGCCTCCTTGGCCGCCAGGATGCGCTTGGACATCTCCTCGCGCACCACCGGATCCGCGCAGCGTGTGGCGTGCGCGTCGACCTGCGCCCGCGTGATACCGGGCTCCGGCACCGCGGCGACGAGGTCTCCCACCTGCGACACCCAGGCCACCGTGCTCACCCGAGGCAGATCGCGCGCCAGGAAGGCCTCGGCCACCGCGCCGCCGATGACGCGGCAGAGCGTCTCGCGCCCGCTCGTGCGGCCGCCGCCCCGGTGATCGCGGTGCTTGTAGCGCTCGCGCCACACGGCGTCCGCGTGGCCCGGGCGGTCCACCGTCTTCAGCTTGTCGTAGTCCCCCGAGCGCTGGTTCGTGTTGCGCACGATGGCTGCGATCGGCGTGCCCAGCGTCTTGTCCTCGAAGACTCCCGAGAGAATCTCCACCTGATCCGGCTCGGCGCGGGCGGTGGTGATGGAGGACTGTCCCGGACGGCGGCGGTCCAGCGCGGCCTGGATCTGATCCCGGGTCAGCGGAACGCCGGCGGGACAGCCATCGATGATCGAGCCCAGCGCGACGCCGTGGCTCTCACCGAAGGTGGTGAGGCGGAAGAGGATTCCCAGAGTATTCATGTCGCAGTCTCCCAGAGTTCGCGCTGGCGTCGGGCCTGCGCGATGAACCACGCAGCCCCCAGCATGACGGGTGTGCCTCCTCGGCGCGAGATCTCCTTGGCCACGCGCCGGCCGGGGGCTCCATAAGCAATCACCGCTACGCGGGCCCCGTCGAAACGCAGTTCCTCGGGGGCGGGGATCCGGTCCGGCCAGGTCCACACGCCAGCGCCCGAAAGCGGCTCACGGATGTCCGCGCGTTTGAGGATGCGCAGCTGGCATCCTACGTCTCCCGCCACGGAGCGCAGGGCCGCGGTGGAGCCTCCATCCCCGAGCACGAACGCCTCTCGCACCCCGAGCCGCTTCAGGACAGCGCGTGCCCCCTCAACGTCGGTGTTGAAGGACTCCCAGCGGGTGCCCCGGCGCACGAGCGTGTTGATGGCCTCCAGCGGAGAGCGGGTGTGCCTGGCCAGGCGCAGCTTGAAGGGGCTGGTGACGGCGAAGCCGGCGTAGTGGGGGATCAGCGCGTCGACCAGCTCCTCGACGGGACCCTCCTCGGGGATGTCGATGCGATCGAAGGGCTGCCTGTGGATGCGGGGCGATCGCGAGTGGACGATCGAGGTCCCCAGGATGCCTCGGCGCAGGCTCGTGGCTGTTCCCGCGGCGCGAGCCTCGCGGACCGCATCATCCAGGAGCCGCTGTCCGGGAGCCGAGTTCCAGTTGCCTCCGGCCGCCAGGTAGTCGAGGGCATTGCGCTGGGCGAGCACGGCGCGCACCGGGAGCGCCACCGGCCCCATTCCGAGCACCGTCACCCGGCCGGCGCCGAAGCGCTCGATCAGCCGGGCCTGGGTCTCCAACAGCTCCGGGATCCGCGCCAGGGAGCCGAGCGGCTCGACATGCTTGACGAAGGCGTTCCTGGGCAGATCCTGGTTCCAGAGCGCGAGGGCCTCCGCAGTGGAGAGCGGGCGCTCGGCGTGGTGCGAGGCCACCAGCTTCGTCGGAGGCGCATCGACGGACACGGTCACATCCCGGTCCACGTAGGTGGAGGCTTCGACCCAGAGCGGGGGAAGAGGCTGTCCCCGCTCGGAGACGAGCAGCGGCAGCTCCCGGGCCAGTGCCGGGATGTCCACGGCCGTGGGCGCGTGCAGATCCGTCCGGATCTCGAGGACGTTGGCGCCCCGGTGGCGGATCTCTTGAGCAAAGCGCACCGCTTCGGCTCCGGAGAGCGTGGGAGGCAGCGTCACCACTCGAAGGGCGGAACTCATGAACCTTCCTCACGCCAGAAACCGCGGAGGAAGTCCACAAGAGGAATGGAGGGGACACGGGCGTGCAGGGCCTCGCGCTCATGGAACACTGAAGCGATCTCCTCATCCAAGGAGACGCCGGGCCTCAGCCGGGGACGGGAGCTGTCGGCCAGCAGGCGCTCCCGGTACGTCTCGAAGGAGATCGGCACGACGAGGGTGAACATGCCTTCCAGGGCGTCCGGGTGGTGGGACAGAAACCCTCCGCCCACGGACACCAGGCTCCCAGGAGCGATTCCCAGGAGGGCCTGGCGCTCGGCGGCTCGGAACGCTTTCGGATCCTCGGCCACCCAGGTGCGCAGCGAGCGCCCCGAGGACTTCTCCAGGCTCTTGTCGAGGTCTATCCCTTCTCGTCCGAGCAGCCGCGAGAGCAGGGGGAGCACCCGGGTCTTTCCCGCGGCGCGGTGTCCCGCGATCACGACGGTCTGCCCAGGCGCGGGGAGCGTGCCCGGCGCCTCCTGGGTGAGCGCCGCGTGCAACTGGTGGCGCAGGCGCGGATCGAGGTTGTCGAGGACTTCTACGAGGATGAGGCGCCGCGCATCAGCGGACTGTTCCGACATGGGCGTAGGATGTCCCAAGCGTCGTCGGATGGGCTACCCATTGTCGCAAGTTGGTGCTCATCGCGTTCCCACAGCTGGGACGGGCGAATCCTTCCAGAGGAAGCGGTCCACGGCGCCCAGCACGGCGGGGAGCCGATTCATCAAGTCCTGGAAGCGCTCGGGCGTGAGCGCCTGGGCGCCGTCACACAGCGCTCGCTCGGGCCACGGGTGTACCTCTACCAGCAGCCCGTCCGCGCCCGCTGCCGCCGCCGCCAGGGACATGGGCACCACCAGCCCCGGATGCCCCGTCGCGTGCGAGGGATCCACGATGACGGGCAGGTGCGAGCGCTGCTTCACATACGTCACCGCCGCCAGATCCAATGTGTTACGCATCGCGGTCTCGAAGGTGCGAATGCCGCGCTCGCACAAGAGGACCTGCTCGTTGCCGCCGTCCAGCACGTACTCCGCCGCCAGCAACCACTCCTCGATGGTGGCGGCCAGCCCGCGCTTGACCAGCACCGGCTTGCGCACCTTGCCCAGCGCGCGCAGCAGGCTGAAGTTCTGCATGTTCCGCGCGCCCACCTGGAGGATGTCCGAGTACTCCATCAGCAGCGGGATCTGGGCCGTATCCATCACCTCGCTGATCAGCGGCAGCCCGTGGCGCCGGCCCGCCTCGGCCAGCAAATGCAGCCCGGGTTCACCCAGCCCTTGGAACGCATACGGACTGGTGCGGGGCTTGAAGGCGCCGCCGCGCAGCACATGGGCTCCTGCCGCCGCCACCGCCGCTGCCGACTGCTCCGTCTGCTCCGCGTCCTCGACGGCACAAGGGCCCGCCATCACCACGAAGCCGGGGCCGCCGATCTCCACCCGGCCCACGGTGATACGCGTGCCCTCGGGGCGCACCTCTCTCCGCGCGCGATTCGGCCCCGTCTTGGAGGCACCCTGAACGCCCTGATCAGTCCCCCTTCCGCCCACATGGCCTCCACGGAGAAAAGCTCGCTGATACAAGTCCACTGCGTATACACATTTGTAAGAAATCGAGTATTACGAGAGACACCGAGGTCAACGCAAGGTTTGCGGCATTCACGGAGAACGTGCCGATAATGAAGCTCCACGCTGATCAGGCCGAGCGCTGGGTGGCGGAAATGGCCCTGCTGGATGCGGCCGATCCGCTGGCGGGCGCCGCGGTGCTGGGCGAGCCCTCGTTCTATTGGGAGCGTTCTCAGACGCAGGAAGCGGTGGCGGGGTGGGGCGAGCTGTCCGTGCTGCAAGCCCACGACGCGGCCGAGGCCATCCACATCCTCGGGATGCTGGGCTCGAGCATGGAGCTGCGGTGGATCGGGCAGAGCCCCGAGTGGATCCCCGGCCCGTGGTTTGGCGGGATGCGCTTCGATCTGACTTCCCCCAGCAGTGAGCCGTGGAAGGCGCACGGCGTGGCGCGCTGGACGCTGCCCGAGCTGCTGGTGTGGCGCGTGGGCAAGCAGCTCGCGGTGATGGTGCTGGCGCCGTGGCGAGGGGGAGGGGAGGAGGCTGGGGTGAGCGCCCGGCTGAAGCAGGTGTGCGACAGCTTTCCGACCCGCTACTACCATCCGCGGAGCGAGCCGGTCTCGCTCGAGCTGTCGGCCTCTCGCGAGGACTTCGAGGCCCGTGTCGGCGGCGCGCTGGAAGAGATCGCCTCCGGGCGGCTGCGCAAGGTGGTCATGGCCCGGGCGGTGGAGGCCGAGGGCTCTCGGCCCTTCAACCGGGTGGACGTGGTGGCGCGCCTGCGCGAGCAGAATCCGCGCTGTGTCACATTCATGTTCCACGCGCCGGGAGGCGTGGCATTCCTGGGCGCCACGCCCGAGACGTTGTGCCGAGTGGACCGGCGGACGCTGGAGACGGAGGCCCTGGCGGGTTCCGCGGCGCCGACGCTGGCCGAGGGGCTGGGCGGCAGTGACAAGGACCGCCGCGAGCACGAGGCCGTGGTGGACTACATCCTCTCGGCCCTCAGGCCCCTGGCGGTCCGGGTCTCCGCTGACTCCTCCCCGTCGCTTCTGCCGCTGAAGAATGTGGTGCACCTGCGGACCGGCATCCGCGCCGAGCTGCGCAACTCGGTGAGCCCGGCCCATGTGGTCCAGGCGCTGCACCCGACCCCTGCGGTAGGGGGCGTCCCCCGAGAGGCGGCGCTGGGGTTCCTGCGCCAGGCCGAGGCACTGGATCGGGGTTGGTACGCGGGGCCGGTGGGTTGGGTAGGGCCAGCCGGAGCCCATATGGCGGTGGCCTTGCGCTCGGCGCTGGTCCGGGGCTCCCACGCCCGGCTCTTCGTGGGAGCGGGGATCGTTCAGGGGTCGAGCCCCGAGTCCGAGTGGCGCGAGACGGAAATCAAGAGCCTGGCCATGCTTCAGGCCCTCTCGGGCTCGAGTGCAAAGCGCTAACGCGGGTGGTGCGGATCGGGGGAGGCGGGCATGCGGGCGCACCGTGCTGTTGCTCTCCCGTTGCCCTTGGGCGGAGGCCCTGCGGCGGAGTCTGGGTAGGGGGGGCCTTACTTGACTCGCTCGCATTCGGTAATGTAATCGGCTTTGTTACCTGAGGAACATAGGGGACGGGTGTGCGACCCCCTCCTCCCACTCTCACGGCTCAAGGACACGAACAGTGCTGAAAAAAATCCTGATTGGGCTCGTCGTTCTTGTCGTAGCAGCGGCAGGCGGCTTGTTCTTGAAGGCCAGCTCCAAGCTCTCGACTTTGGTGGATGACACGCCGCTTCCTCCGATTCATGCGGCGACCGATCCCCAGGCGATTGCTCGTGGCGAGCACATCTTCAAGAACATCTGCTACGACTGCCACGTCCAGGACAGCAGCAACCACGCGGCGGGCGGCACCATGCCGGACCTGCCCAAGCCCTTCGGCAACATCACCTCGGCCAACCTGACGGGTCACCCGACCGCGGGCATCAAGGACGTCCCGGACGAGAAGATCGCGCGCGCGGTCCGCTTCGGCGTCGCCCGCGATGGCCGTCGCCTGGTCGTCATGCCCCCCTTCAAGATGTCCGACGAGGATCTGTCGGCCGTGATCGGCTTCATCCGGTCGAATGACCCGCTCTTCACCCCGGACGAGCGGCCACAGCCGACCCCGCAGACCACGCCGCTGGGCAAGTTCGCCCTGGGCATGGGCCTGGCGCCCGTCCCGAACTGGCCGGCCTCGGGCATCCAGGCGCCCCCCAAGGGCCCCACGGTGGAGTACGGCTCCTACCTGGCCAACGATGTGTACGTGTGCTCCGAGTGCCACACGCCGGGCCACGACGGCGACAAGGCCCGCGGGCCGGACGCCTTCAAGGGCGGCTTCAAGTTCTTCGACACACCGCAGGGTGGCATCTACTCCACCAACATCACCTTCCACGAGAAGGCGCTGGGCGCGTACACGCTGCCGGAGTTCGGCCGCGCGCTGCGCGATGGCATCACCCGCGACGGCTTCGCGCTGCGCGCTCCGATGATCCGGGTGCGCGGCCTGGACGACGTGGACGCGGAGGCCCTCTACAAGTACCTGCAGAGCGTTCCCAAGTCCGACGCGACCCTGCCGGATGACGCGGCGCCGCGCGTGAAGGCCGCGCCCCAGAGCGAGAAGCCCGAGGTGCTCTTCGTCCAGCTGGGCTGCGCGCTGTGCCACGGTGAGGGCGCGAAGTACCGGGCCATGCTGAAGCAGTCTCGCGGCAAGTCCAGCGAGGAGGTGGCCAAGTGGATCCGCAACCCGGAGAAGATCCTCCCGGGGACCCAGATGCCCACCTATGAGCAGCTGCTCGATGAGCCGCAGGCCGTCTCCCTGGCCTCGTGGGTGCAGCAGCAGGCCGCCAACATTCCCTGAGGCATGGTCCTTTCCCGGAACCTCCGAGTCACCCACCATCCATGAAGCGATCCATTCTGTTCCAAGCCGCAGTGTGCGCACTCCTGGTACCGATGTTGGGGTGCGATTTGCTCAAGGTGTCTGACTCAGAGAGCACCGGCGGACGAGGGGCCAAGGTGTTCGACCCCTACCAGTCGGCGGCCTCGGGAGCCATTCGCCTCAGCCTCCAGATGTTCAACGGCTGCGCCATCCTGCCCAACGGGCAGATGGCGGCGAAGAACTCCGCCACCTTCTTCCCCTATCCGGACAAGTGCCCGTCGCTGGCCTCGCCCCTGGATGAGCCCACCAAGACGCTGGTGGATCCCACCGGCCGGATCCAGATCCAGGCGAACACGACGTACTTCCTCAACCAGTTCACCGTCACGGACACGGTCGTCGACAAGCACACGACGCCCGGCGATCTGTCCGCCGCGATCTCGTGGATGAAGAACGAGTCGGTCTTCAAGAAGCTGGACTGGAGCAACCTCAGCCAGGTGTCGGACGAGTGGAAGTTCCTCCCGGCGGTCCCTGGCGCCACCCACGACTCCTGGGCGCGCCAGGTGCTGTTTGACAACGCCAACTGGCGCACCGCCACGGATGACTCCTTCACCATCGAGATCCTCGACTTCGATGGTGTGGTGCGTGGCGAGCCGGTGACGTACGCGCGCTCCGAGTTCCTCGCGGACTCCTGGTCCGCGGGCCACTCGCGCATCATGTGGCGCATGGAGAAGGTGATGCCGCCGGTGGCCCCTGGCGATCAGGTGGCGCGCCCGATTCCGCAGGTGCCCGGCTGGCCGCCGGAGCCGCCGCTGTTCCGCACCATGGTGCGCATGGACGCCATTGGTAGCACCAACCCCTTCAAGACGTTCAAGGTGGGCGATCTGCGCGGTGACGGCACCATCAAGATCACGTGGAGCCAGATGAAGGACTCCCCGTTCTACTTCCCAGTCACCTACGTCAACCCGCAGGACGTGCCGGCCACGTGCACCGATGACTCGGGCAACGCCAAGCCGTGTGGCTTCGGTCTGGCGCCGCGCCTGACCATGGCGGCCCCCGTCAACGGCCTGGACTACTACCAGCCGGGTGAGCTGCTGGATCTGTTCGTGGACGTGCGCGACGGCGAGGGCAACCGCCTCCACCCGGCGGACACGTTGCCCAGCGGTGCCGAGGTGTCGAGCAACAACGCCAACGGCTTGCTCTACGCGCTCATCCCCCTGCTGGACACGGTGATGGACTACGACATGGTGCCCGCGGTGCAGATCGCCGGCCCGCTCCAGGACATGCGGGTGCGCAGCGATCCGACCGCTCCGGCGCAGTACTTCGGTCCGGACTTCTTCTACGCGCTGGCGGATGAGCCGGCCACGGTGCACCTGCCCACGGGCATGAACACCATGAAGTGGCCCACGCGCATCTCGAAGACGCTGCCCAAGGACGCCAAGGCCGGCACCTACGTGGCCCTGGTGAAGAACAACCGCTACTTCATGGGTGAGCGCACCTCCAAGCTCAACGCCTTCTTCTTCCAGGTGGGGCAGTCCGAGCGCACCTCCTACCCGGGCGACGTGGGCAACTGCCAGATCTGCCACCGAGGCGTGCTGTCGCTGGACAACCTGCGCCACGGCCTCTCGGTGGATCACGTGGAGAGCTGCAAGGTGTGCCACATGTTCAACAACGACTTGTACAACCGCCCGCAGGAGTTCATTCACAAGATCCACATGACGTCGTCGCGCTACCCGGCGAACAAGAGCGACTGCACCATGTGCCACCTGACGAAGCGGAGCACGCTGCGGCCGAGCATCACCCTGTGCGCCTCGTGCCACCCCTCGGCGCATGACAACCAGTTCTTCCAGGCGAAGTTCTCCAGCACTGGCGAGCCCAACCGTTTCGGTAACTGCGCGCAGGCCTGCCACGTGAACACTCCTCCGAAGTCCCACATCCTTCCCTCCACCGAAGGGTTGTAAGCGCCGCCATGAACCGAACCTTTCGCAAAGCAGCCCTGCTGGGAGGGCTCCTGCTGGGAGCCGGCTGCACCTCAGACAACGCGGGTCCGCCGGAGTCCCCCTTCATCCCGGTTCCCAAGGTCACCCAGTACCAGCCGAGGACCTCGCGCGTCTCCGGGTTCGCGTGGGACCCCGAGGCCTGGTTCATGAACGTGGCCAACTGCGGCAACTGCGGCATCCCGCCCTTCATCCTCGACAACAGCCCGCTCTTCCTGCGCTCGTCGTTGAAGGGAGCCACCGTTCTTCCGTTCGATCCCACCACGGGCGCTCCCGCGGCGGATCCCGTCCAGGCGGACGACGGGGGCTTGTGGACGCTTCCGTCTGTCGCCAGCCGGACGTACGCGCCGTACTTCATCACCGCGCTGCCGACGGGCACGCTGAACCCGCCGCCCTTTGGCCCTCCGCTGCCGGCCATTCCGTCGGGCGGCTACGTGCCGACCGTGACGCTGCGCCCGGTCTTCACGCACAACAGCATCTGCGCCGTGCAGGAGGCGGCCAGCCTGAGCACCGTTGGTATTCTCGAGGCGGTGGCCAAGCACCTGTCCGTGGTGGATGGGACGCCGACTCTCGTGACGGATCTGCTCAATCCGGGCCGGTTCGCGAACGTGGCTGTCTTCTGGCTCTTCCAGCCCGGTTCGCCGCTGCTGCGTGGACCCGCGGGTGACACGACGGTCGAGGCCTCCGCCGGACGGGTGCTGCACATCGACTGGGCTCCTCCGGGAACTCCGCCCGCGAACCTGCGCTCCACGCGCGGCTACATCGTGACCGATGCGGCGACCAGCCCCCTGGGCATCACCGTGGTCCTGCTGGCGGCCAGTGGGACTCCTCCTCCCGTGATCCACTACGAGTTCAAGGACACGGCTCCGGCGGATCCGGTGACTGGCCACCCCTGGTTCTTCCCTCCCATCGATGCTCCGCCGACGCCGACCGTCATCAACTACTCGTCGACCCAGCTCTGGCGCGCGGATGAGCCGAACGGTCCCGCGGGGCCGACGCCGCCGTATCTCTGCCTGCCGCAGTAGTTCCGGCCGTGGCCCGTGCTCTGGAGCCAGGATGCTCCAGGGCACAGTGGCTCGCCGCGACGCGGGGCCTGGGAGTGAGCCAGGCCCCGGAGATTTCCGACGAACGCTAGGCGAGCTGCTGCTGGATGGCGCCCACGTCCAGCCAGGCGTTCTCGCGCGAGATGCGGCCGTCGCGAATCTCGAAGATGTGCATCAAGCGGAACTTCACCGGCCGGCCCTTGCCCTCGATGCCAAACGGCCGACCCACCGCGCGACACTCGTAGATGGCGTCATCGATCACGAAGGTCGGCGAGACCAGGCGGCGCAGCGGCGTCACCTTGTCCGTCAGCAGATCCGAGAAGAGCTGCTTGTAGAAGCCGGCCGCGGCCTGCTTGCCACGCAACGTCTCCGGCATCCCGCCCACATCGAATTCGATGTCATCCGTGTAGGTCGCCATGATGGCGTCGATGTTCATGGACCCCTCGGCCTTGAAGTGCTCGTCGACGATCCGGTTCGCCTCTGCAGCTGCCTGCTCCATGTCATCCTCCGGGTGAAAAGGGAGGCGGGTACGATAGATGAAGCCCCCCTCTATGAAGGAAGTAAAAACGTGACAGTACGGTAAATCTTGAGGGCTCTATGGGCTGAAACGGCCGAGTAGGGCACCTCGGAGGAACACTTACAGTCCAGGTTCAGGACACACAGTGCGTCAGCGGAATTCACGCGGTTTTGAACTCCGTGTGGATGTTCGACCAAACTGACGTAGAACACGATCGTCGGGCCAGCAGGAGCGGCGGCGCAGTCTCTGGCGTGGAGGCGGCGAACACGCTGAGGAGCAGATGGCGGACGTGAACCTCAATCAGTTGTGGGCACGGGCTCTGTTGGAGGAGCTGGTGCATGGTGGCGTCCGGCACGTCGTGGTGTGCCCGGGGTCACGCTCCACGCCGTTGGCGCTCGCATGCGCTCGGGTGGAAGGGCTGAAGGTCTGGTCCGTCATCGACGAGCGCAGCGCTGGCTTCTTCGCGTTGGGCGTGGGCAAGCAGACGCGCACGCCAGCGGTGGTGGTGGCGACCAGCGGGACGGCAGGGGCGCACTTCTATCCTGCGGTGATCGAGGCGGCGATGTCGAACGTGCCGCTCGTGGTGCTCACCGCGGACCGGCCGCTGGAGCTGCAAGGGTGGGGCGCGCCGCAGACGATTCCTCAGGGGCGCCTCTTCGGAGAGTTCTCCCACTTCTTCGCGGACGTGGGACTGCCCGAGGCGAGCGATGTGGCCCTGGCCCACCTGCGCGCCACAGCGGCTCGGGCCGTGGGAGTGGCGCTGCGAGCGCCTCGTGGGGCCGTGCACCTCAACGTTCCGTTCCGGGAGCCGCTGGCTCCCGTGCCCCAGGACTTTGGCGAAGAGAAGCTGTCCGCGATTGTCCGAGAGGGCCGAGCCGGCAAGGGGATCATCACCATTGCCCCGGCTGCGCGTCAGCCGGCTCCGCACGCGCTGGACGAGGTCCGCCGGCGGATCTCCGATACCGAGCGAGGGCTCATCGTCTGCGGCCCTCGGGACGAGGAGGACGGCTTCGCGGAGGCCATCACCGCGCTCTCGCACGCCACGGGCTATCCGGTCATCGCCGAGGCCGCTTCCCAGGCCCGTTACGGAGGAGGGGCCGGAATGCTCTCCTTCTATGACGCGATGCTGCGCCACGCTCCCTTTGCCCAGGCGCAGCGGCCGGAGCTGGTGCTGCGCTTCGGTGGAGGCCTGACGCCCAAGGTGCCGCAGCAGTGGCTCGACGCATCGGGCGCGCACACGGTGCTCTTCAGCGATGACGGTGCGCTCTTCGATCCCGCTCATCGAGCGGCGCAGGCCATCGAGGGCTCGGCCGTGGCCGTGTGCGAGGCGCTCTCTCGGGGGTTGTCTCGCGGGCTGGGGAGCTGGGCTCAGGGCTTCCTCCGCGCGGAGGGCCTCATCCGGAACGTGCTCGAGGCCGCGTTCGCCGAGGATGTCTCGCTGACCGAGCCACGCATTGCCCGCGAGGTGGTCGCCGCGCTCCCGTCGGGTGCGAACCTCTTCGTCTCCAGCAGCATGCCCATCCGGGACGTGGACGCCTTTGCGCCGGGCAGCGCCATGCCGCTCCGGGTGCTCGCCAACCGGGGCGCCAACGGCATCGACGGGATCATCTCCAGCGCGCTCGGGATGGCGGCGGCCTCGGGGCGGCCCACGGTGTTGCTCACCGGAGACCTGGCCTTCCTGCACGACGTGGGCGGACTGCTCACCGCGCGTCGGCACGATCTCTCGCTCACCGTGGTGGTGGTGAACAACGACGGAGGCGGCATCTTCTCCTTCCTGCCGCTGGCCGGGACGACAGAGCACTTCGAGCCGCTCTTCGGCACGCCGCACGGCGTGGACCTGTCGCACGCGGCGTCGCTCTACGGCGCGGAGTTCCACCGTCCGGATTCCGCTCCGGCGCTGCGCGCCTCGGTGAAGGTCGGGCTGGAGGGCGGGCTGCACCTCATCGAGGTCCGGACCGATCGGGCGCGCAACGTGGAGGAGCATCGGCAACTCTTCGCGCGGATGGCGGCTGCGCTGGGAGATGGACCTTGGGCGTGACGCTGGCCTACAGCACCTGGGGAGAGGGAACCCGGCCGCTGTTGATGTTGCACGGCTTCACCGGCAACCGCTCGTCGTTCGATCACCTGCGCCCGTTGCTGCACAGCGCGGTGAAGGCGATCGCGATCGATCTGCCGGGACATGGAGAGACGCCGCTGCCCCAGCGCAAGGGCCGCGAGGGCTTCATCGAGACGGTGGAGGCGGTGGTCCAACTGGTGGAGAAGCTCGGGTTGCCCTCTGTGGATCTGCTGGGCTACTCGATGGGTGCCCGGATCGCGCTCGGGGCCGCGCTCCACAAGCCAGAGCGCTTCGGACGCCTCATCCTGGAGAGTGGTTCGCCCGGCCTGCACCGGCGCATCGAGCGCGCGGAGCGGCGGGAGGCGGACGGCCGGCTCGGCACCCTGCTGCGCACCAAGGGGCTGGACGCCTTCGTGGATCATTGGGAGTCGTTGCCCCTGTTCCAGAGCCTCCAGCGCCTGCCTCCCGAGCGGATCGCCGGCCTGCGAGAGCGCCGCAAGAGCTGCACGGCCGATGGTCTGATGGGCGCGTTGGGGCGGCTGGGGCTCGGGTTCCAGCCGGACTACTGGCCGGAGCTGCACCGCCAGCGCCTGCCCACGCTGCTGCTCACCGGAGCGCTGGACGAGAAGTTCACGCAGATCGCGCGCAAGATGGCCACCGAGCTGCCCGTGGTCTGGCGGCACACGTTCCCGGACTGCGGGCATGTGCCGCACCTGGAGGTGCCGGAGGACTACGCGCGCGAAGTGCTCTCCTTCCTGCACACGCCCTGGTACGAAGCCCCCGAGTTCGAAGTCCACCTGTGAGTTCCCCATGAAGCCCGATGCCGCCTCGCCCTCTCTGAGCCCCGCCGCTCCCGTCCCGGGAGGTGAGGCCCGTCCTCGTCCCTCGCTCAAGGTCTGGTTGATGGCCGTCCGGCCCAAGACGCTCACGGCCTCGTTGGTGCCGGTGGCGGTGGGCACGGGCCTGGCGTTCGGCGAGCAGGTGGGCCGCTGGCTGCCGGCGATCGCGGCGCTCGTGGGGGCGCTGCTGATCCAGATCGGCACCAACTTCACCAACGACTACTACGACTTCAAGAAGGGCGCCGACACCGAGGAGCGCCTCGGGCCCGTGCGCGTCACCCAGAGCGGGCTCATCGCTCCGAGCACGGTGCTGGCGGGAGCCATGGCGTGCTTCGGCCTGGCCATCCTCTCGGGTTCCTATCTGGTGTGGGTGGGAGGCTGGCCCATCGTGATCATCGGCCTGTCCTCGGTGCTGTGCGGCTATGCCTATACGGGTGGGCCCGCCCCTCTGGCCTACCATGGGCTGGGAGACGTGTTCGTCTTCGTGTTCTTCGGGCTCGTGGCGGTGATGGGCACCTATTACGTGCAGGCGCTCACGGTGAGCTCGGCCGCGTGGCTCGCCGCCATTCCGGTGGGCGCGCTGGGCACGGCGCTCCTCGTCGTCAACAACCTGCGCGATGCGAAGACGGACGTGAAGGCCAACAAGCGCACCTTGATCGTCCGCTTCGGCACGGGGGCCGGCAAGGCGGAGTACATCGTGTTGCTGGTGGCCTCTTACGCCACCCCGTTCATCCTCTACACCTTCGGGCTCTCCAGCGCGTGGGTGTTTCTCTCACTCCTGAGCGCGCCGCTGGCCGTGGGGCCGTTGCGACTCGTGCTCGGAGCCGAGGGGGCGGCGTTGAACCCGGCACTCGGGGGAACGGCGCGCCTGCAGCTCGTGTTCGGGCTACTCTTCGCCTTGGGTCTCTACCTGAGGTGAAGAGCGCATGCACATCACCGAGACGAGGCTGACGCCCTCGCGGCTGGAGCTCGTGCGCCCGCTGAAGACGGCTCGGGCGACGTACGCGGCGCGAGAGGGCTTCCTCGTGAAGCTCGTGGATGAAGAGGGCCGGGTGGGGCAGGGCGAGGCCATGCCGCTGCCGGAGTTCGGCACCGAGTCCCTGGACACCTGTGAGCAGGTGATTCGCAGCCACCTCAAGGCGCTGAGGGACCAGGTGCTCAGCGACAGCCTGGATGCTATCGAGGATGCCTTCGCCGCTCCCCGAGGGGATCCGTCACAGTGGAGAGGCGCGCAGCTGCGAGTCGAGGATGATCTGCCCGAGGCCCCTGCGGCGGACCATGCGGTGGAGCTGGCGCTGCTGGATCTGCTCTCGCAGCGTCGGGAGATCCCCCTGAGCCGGCTGCTCAACCGGGCTTCGCGCTCGGAGGTCCTGGTGAACGCGCTGCTCACGGCGGAGGATCCGCGGGAGCTGGCCGAGGAGGCTCGCCAGGCGGTGGCAGAGGGCTATCGGACGGTCAAGCTGAAGGTGGCAGGCCGGCCGCTCGACGCGGACGAGGCACGGCTCCGAGCGGTTCGCGAGGCGGTGGGCTCCGAGGTGAACATCCGGGTGGATGCGAACGGGGGCTGGTCGGAGCGCGAGGCGGTGCACGCGGTGGATCGGCTGGGCTGGTACGGGCTCGAGCTGTGTGAGCAGCCTGTGGCGCCGGAAGATCTTCGAGGGCTCTGGCGGCTCCAGCGGCGTGCGCCATTCCCCCTGGCCGCGGATGAATCTCTTGCCTTACCCGAAGCCATCCCCGTGCTGCTCGGAGGCACCGCCGATCGCATGCCGGCCGCGCGGGCCTTCGTGCTCAAGCCCATGGTGCTCGGAGGGCTGCTGCCCGCGCTGATGTTCGCGCGGGAGGCGCATCAGCGAGGGCTGGAGGCTTTCGTGACGAGTTCGCTGGATGGGATCGTCTCGCGAGCGGGCGCGGCCCACCTGGCTGCGGCGCTGCCTTCGGGGAAGCTCGCCTCGGGGCTCGGAGTGGGGAAGCTCTTCAAGGTGGATGATCCGGCGGAGGATCTCTACCGCCCTGTGGGAGGCCGCATCCAATTGCCGGATGCGCCGGGACTCGGGTTGCCAGGATGATGCGATGACTCAGAGCTGTCCCATCCGGGAGGGCGCCTCACGCTGGCCTGACGCCGAGGCCCTGACCTTCGCCGGACGACGCTGGACCTACCGGACGCTGGATGTGGAGGTTGGCCGCTGGGTGGCTGCGCTCCAGGCTCGGAGCATTGGAGCGGGAGACCGCGTCGTGGTGCTCTCGACCAACCACGCGGCCTGTGTGTTCCTCTTCTTCGCGCTCGGCCGACTGGGAGCGCTGCTCGCGCCGCTCAATGCCCGGCTGACCTCCGCGGAACTCGCGCCGCTCCTCCAGGATGTGTCTCCGCGCCTGATGCTGGCCCTGGGCGCGCTGAGAGATCGCCTCCCTGGAGCCGAACTCCTGGAGACGTGGGCGGATGCCGTGCAGGAGCCCTCGGCGACCTGTGAGTCGCTGGAGGACTCGGCGCCGCGCGTCGTGCTGTTCACGTCTGGCACCACGGGGCGGCCCAAGGGCGCGGTGATCACGGAGGGCAACTTCCGCGCGTCCTGCCAGTGCTCGGCGGCGAACCTTGGGGCATACCCGGCGCCGCGCTGGCTCGGCACGTTGCCGCTCTTCCATGTCGGCGGGCTGGCGATGCTCACGCGCTGTGCCTACGAGGGTGGGTGCCTCATCCTGCACGATCGCTTCGACGCGGGGGCCGTGAACCGAGCCATCGACGCCGAGGGCGTCACGCACGCGAGCTTCGTGGCCACTACGCTGGAACGGGTCCTCGATGATCGCCAGGACCGTCGGCTCCCAGAGACCTTCCGCCTGGCGCTGATCGGCGGAGGCCCGGTGCCGACGCCGCTGTTGGAACGGGCCCGAGCCGCGAAGCTGCTGGCGCTGCAGACCTACGGACTGACGGAGGCGTGCTCGCAGGTGGCCACGGAGCGTCCCTCCGAGGCCGACGGGCGCACGGCGGGGCCCGCGCTGCCTGGCCTGTCGATACGGATCGTCGGACCCGAGGGAGAGGTGCTTGGAGCGGGGAGGGAAGGGGACATCGAGGTCCGAGGCCCCACGGTGATGGCGGGCTACCTGAACCGGCCCGACGCCACCCGCGAGACGCTCCGGGACGGCTGGCTGCGCACCCGCGATGTGGGGATGCTGGACGAGCGCGGGCGCCTGACAGTGCTCTCCCGACGCACCGATCTGATCCTCCGAGGCGGAGAGAACCTCTACCCGATGGAGATCGAGACGGTGATCGCCTCACACCCCGCAGTGCAGGAGGTCGCGGTGGTGGGAATACCGGACGCGCGTTGGGGCGAGGTGCCCGTGGCCTTCGTCGTGCTCCGCTCCGGCCATGCCTTCCCGGAGGATCTCGACGGCTGGTGCCGGCGCTCGTTGGCGGGCTTCAAGGTCCCGTCGCGCTTCCTGCCCATCGACGCGCTGCCGCGCAACGCGATGGGCAAGGTGGAGCGCACGGTGCTTCGCCAGCGCTCCACCGCTGCCTGATCACCCAGACAGTTCAGCGCTCGGCGTTTGGGTGCCCCCAGGGGTTGGTGGACGGTTGCCGCCGCAACATGGCCTGCAGATGGTAGGCCTGCGCGGCGGTGACCGTGGGCTTGGGAAGGCTCTGCGAGACTTCATGCAGGCGCGCGGCCTGGAGCGCGAGGCGCTTCTGCACCTCCTGGGACCACCGATTGAACTCGAGCCATTCCATGGCACTGCACCCCCGTTGGAGACCCCACGTATAGAACACGTGAGCGCGCCATGATGATCCCAGGATCTCCGGAAATCACGACGCCGCGCGTAAACACCCGAATGGGCTGACACCTTCCAGACGTTCCCTGGGCAGGCTGCCGAACACCGTGCCCTCGGGTCCGATGACGCACCGCGAAAATCCCGGACTATTTCTTGGGGGCCTTGGGCGCAGGCTTCACATCCGTGTTCTGCCCCGCGGCGATCAGCCACTTCCCCTCTGCCTTGCGCATCACGTACCTCATCCGGGTCCGGAGCACGCCGTCCTCCGTGTTCTGCACTCCCGGGGGGAGCCCCTCATGGCCGGTCACCTCGTGATCGGTATCAACCACGGCGATGTCCGGGCCGAGGAACACGAGCCGGCGGACGGTCACCTGGGTCCGGCTGTTCTTGAAGATGCTGGCGAAGATGCCGGCGTGGCGCTTCTCGATCTCCGCGCGGCCCTGGAAGACGGTCCCCGCGATGTTGACGAAGTCGGCGTCCGGGGCGAAGTCCTTGCTCCACTGCGCGGCGTCGTGGCGGTTCCACGCCTCGGTCTGCGCGGCGATGAGCTGGCGGAGGGTGGTTTCCTCCGGATTGCGGGGCTCGTCAGCGAGGGCCGCTACGGGAGCCAGCATGAGAGACAGGACGAGGGCCACGTAGGGCCCGGAGACAGGTGTACGGTTCAGCATCATTCCTCCCGGGCGCATGAAACCACGGAAGCTTGGGAGGGAGGACGGTTCAACCCTTGCTGAGGCTCTGGCTTCGATAAGTCAGAGGCGCCTGATCAGTGGCCAAACAGCTTGACTGGAGGGAGCGGGTTCCGGACTATCCGCCCCCCTGCATACACGGTCACACCTATCCAGGAGCTCTCTCTCATGGCGCCCCCGTCTGGCCAGAAGATCACCCTTCAAAACGGCAAGCTGAACGTTCCGGACAACCCGATCCTCCCCTACATCGAGGGTGATGGCACTGGCCGAGACATCTGGCGTGCCTCGCAGGCGGTCTTCGATGCGGCGGTAGAGAAGGCGTACAAGGGCAAGAAGAAGATCGCCTGGTTCGAGGTGCTGGCCGGCGAGAAGGCGTTCAAGCAGGTGAACAACTGGCTGCCGGACGCCACGGTCGAGGCCTTCCGCGAGTACCTGGTGGGCATCAAGGGCCCGCTGACCACGCCGGTGGGCGGTGGCATCCGCTCGCTCAACGTGGCGCTGCGCCAGCTGTTGGATCTCTACGTCTGCCTGCGTCCCGTGCGCTACTTCAAGGGCGTGCCCAGCCCCGTGAAGGCGCCCGAGAAGGTGGACATGGTGATCTTCCGCGAGAACACCGAGGACATCTACGCCGGCATCGAGTTCGAGGCGGGCACCGCCGCGGCGGAGAAGTTCCTGGGCCTGTTCCAGAAGGAGTTCGAGAAGGAGTTCAAGAAGATCCGCTTCCCGAAGAACGTGGGCATCGGCTTCAAGCCCGTGTCGCAGGAGGGCAGCGAGCGCCTCATCCGCGCGGCCATCCAGTACGCGGTGGAGCACAAGCGCAAGAGCGTGACGTTTGTCCACAAGGGCAACATCATGAAGTTCACCGAGGGCGCGTTCCGCAAGTGGGGCTACGATCTGGCCGCCCGCGAGTTCGGTGACAAGGTCTACACCTGGGATCAGTGGGAGGCCACCAAGGCCGCCAAGAACGAGGAGGCCGCCAACGCCGAGCAGAAGGCCGCGGTCGCCGCCGGGAAGGTCATCATCAAGGACTCCATCGCGGACATCACCCTGCAGCAGGTGCTCACCCGTCCGGACGAGTTCGACGTGATCGCCACGCTGAACCTCAACGGTGACTACCTGTCCGACGCGCTGGCCGCGCAGGTGGGCGGCATCGGCATCGCGCCGGGCGGCAACATCAACTACGTGTCCGGCCACGCGGTGTTCGAGGCCACCCACGGCACCGCGCCCAAGTACGCGGACCAGGACAAGGTGAACCCGGGCTCGGTGATCCTCTCGGGCGAGATGATGTTCCGCCACCTGGGCTGGAACGAGGCCGCCGACCTGATCATCCAGGGCATGGACAAGGCCATTGCCCAGAAGACCGTCACCTACGACTTCGCCCGCCTGATGAAGCTGGAGAACCAGGGCAGCGTGACCGAGGTGAAGTGCTCCGAGTTCGGTCAGGCCATCATCAAGAACATGTAGTTTTTGGGAGACGACTCACATGGCTCAGACGCGCAAGAAGAAGATCAGTCTCATCGGCGGTGGCCAGATCGGCGGCAACCTGGCGCTGCTCTCCGTCCAGAAGAACCTGGGCGACGTGGTGCTCTTCGACATCCCGGCCGCCGAGGGCCTGGTCAAGGGCAAGGCGCTGGACATCAACCAGCTGTCCGCGGTGGACGGCTATGACAGCCGCGTCATCGGCTCCACGGACTGGAAGGACGTGGCCGGCTCGGACGTGGTGATCATCACCGCTGGCGTGCCGCGCAAGCCGGGCATGAGCCGCGAGGACCTGCTCGACATCAACCTGAAGATCATGAAGGACGTGGCGGTCGGCATCAAGCAGCACGCCCCCAACGCCTTCGTGATCAACGTGGCCAACCCGCTCGATGCGATGGTGTACGCGCTCTACAAGATCGCGGAGCTGCCCAAGAACATGGTGGTGGGCATGGCGGGCGTGCTGGATACCAGCCGCTTCAAGTGCTTCGTCGCCGAGGCGCTGAACACCTCCATCGCGGACGTCGAGGCGCTGGTGCTCGGCGGCCACGGTGACGACATGGTGCCCCTGGTGCGTCACGCCACAGTGGGTGGCGTGCCCCTCACCGAGCTGCTGCCCAAGGACAAGCTGGAGGCCATCATCAAGCGCACCCGCGAGGGCGGCGCCGAGCTGGTGGCCCTCTACAAGACGGGCAGCGCCTACTTCGGTCCGGCGGCCAGCTCCATCGCCATGGCGGAGAGCTTCCTGCTGGATCGCAAGCGCGTCCTCCCGGCCGCGGCCCTGCTCGAGGGCCAGTACGGCATCAACGGCTACTTCTTCGGCGCCCCGGTGCAGATCGGCGCGGGCGGCGTGGAGAAGGTCATCACCGTTCAGCTGGACGACTCGGAGAAGGCGGCGCTGGAGAAGTCCTTCCAGTCCGTGAAGAAGACGGTCGACAGCGTGAAGCTGTAGTCCGGTGCCTTGAAACCAGGCCTGCCCCGCTCGGGACTTCCCGGGTAGGGCGGGCCTTATGTCGTGAATGGCGCGCGCTTATCGCGCGTGCCTCCGAGATTGCAGCGGAGTTTCGCCAAGTTATCTAGCCTGGAGAACCCGCACCGAGGGGTTGGGGTGGTGCGCTCGCCGAGCGCCGAGCTTGGCGGGCTGGCGGCCCCCTGGCTCCTGGCAGTGAAGGAGACGATGCATGGCAGCAGCAGCGCGGTTCACAGTGGTGGGTGGTGGGCTGGCGGGGTTGATGACGACCATCAAGCTGGCCGAGGCTGGCCACCAGGTCGACGTCCTCTCGATCGTGCCGGTGAAGCGCTCGCACTCGGTCTGTGCGCAGGGCGGCATCAACGGCGCGGTGAACACCAAGGGTGAGGGCGATCACCCGGACATCCACGTGAAGGACACGCTGCGCGGCGGCGACTTCCTGGCCGAGCAGGTGTCAGTGAAGGGCATGTGCTACGCGGCCCCGGGCATCATCTACATGCTCGACCGCATGGGCGTGACGTTCAACCGCACCGCCGAGGGCCTGCTGGACTTCCGGCGCTTCGGCGGCACGCTCCACCACCGCACGGCCTTCGCGGGCGCCACCACTGGCCAGCAGTTGCTCTACGCGCTGGACGAGCAGGTGCGCCGCTACGAGGCCGAGGGCAAGGTCACCAAGTACGAGTACTGGGAGTGGCTCGGCACGGTGAAGGACGAGTCCGGCCGGTGCATCGGCAGCGTGGCGCTGGACTTGCGCACCATGGAGATCCGCACGTTCCCCGCCGAGGCGGTGTGCCTGGCGACGGGTGGCCCGGGCATCGTCTTCGGGCGTTCGACGAACTCCATCATCAACACGGGCACCGCGGCGGGCCGCGCCTATATGGAGGGCGCGATCTACGCCAACGGCGAGTTCATCCAGGTGCACCCGACGTCGATCCCGGGCGAGGACAAGCTGCGCCTGATGAGCGAGTCGGTGCGCGGCGAGGGTGGCCGCGTCTGGGTGCCGAAGAAGAAGGGCGACACGCGAGCGCCGCGGGAGATCCCCGAGGGCGAGCGCTGGTACTTCCTCGAGGAGAAGTACCCCAAGTACAAGAACCTGGTTCCGCGCGATGTGGCCACCCGCGAGATCTTCATGGTCTGCCGCGATCTGGGCATGGGCATCGGCGGACGGGACGGCGTGTACCTGGACGTGACGCATATCCCGGCTCCCACGCTCGACGCGAAGATCAAGGGCGTGATGGAGATCTACGAGAAGTTCGTGGGAGACGACCCGCGCCACACGCCGATGGTCATCTTCCCGGGCATGCACTACTCGATGGGCGGCCTGTATGTGAACTTCGAGGCGGATCCGAAGACGCTCACGCCGGCCGACGGCAGCCCGAAGAACCAGTCCACCAACATCCCCGGCCTGTACGCGGCGGGCGAGGCCGACTACGCCTTCCACGGCGCGAACCGGCTGGGCGCCAACTCGCTGCTGTCCTGCATCTACTCGGGGCAGATCGGCGGGCCGGCGATGGTGGCGTACGCGAAGAACAACGCGAAGTCCGCCGAGGCCCAGAGCGCCAGGCACTTCACGGACGCGAAGAAGTACTGGGATGATCGCTTCGCCACGATCAAGAAGATGGCGGGCGCGGAGAACCCGTACCAGATCTCGAAGGAGCTGGGCGAGCTGATGACGGAGAACTGCACCGTCGTCCGCTACAACGATCGGCTCAAGAAGACGGTCGAGAAGATCCGCGAGATGAAGGAGCGCTGGAAGAACTGCAACGTGCTCGATACGGGCAACGTGGCCAACCGCGCGCTGTCCTTCACCAACCAGCTGTGGAACATGTTGGAGCTGGGCGAGGTGATCGCCACCGGCGCGCTCATGCGCGACGAGAGCCGCGGCGCTCATTACAAGCCGGACGCCTCGCTGCCGGAGCCGAAGTCGAAGGATCCGCGCGAGGATCCGCAGTGGATGGATCTCTGGAAGCAGCGCCACGAGAAGTGGGCGAAGACGACGATCGCGAAGTACTCGGTGGAGGGGCCGCAGATCTCCTACGAGAACATCGCCACCCCGGTGCTCGAGCCGGAGCCTCGTTGGTACGCGTAGTCAAGGGAACGCATCATGGATAACGCACAGGCAGGCGCTACCACGCAGACCGTGACCTTTCGTATCTGGCGCCAGGACGGGCCGGGCAACGAGGGCCACTATGACGAGTTCCGGATCCCCTATCGCAAGGGCGCGAACGTCGTGTCGTGCTTGATGGAGATCCAGCGCAACCCCACCACGGTGCAGGGCAAGAAGGTGGCCCCGGTGGTGTGGGACGCGGCATGCCTCGAGGAGGTGTGTGGCAGCTGCGCGATGAACATCAACGGGCGGGTGCGGATGGCCTGCTCGGCGCTGATCGACAAGCTGGAGCAGCCGATCACCCTGGATCCGCTGAAGAAGTTCCCGGTGGTGCGGGATCTCACGGTGGACCGCAACCGGATGTTCGAGGCGCTCAAGCGGGTGAAGGGTTGGATCCCGGTGGATGGGACGCACAACCTGGGGCCGGGCCCGCGACAGTCTCCTCATGATCAGTCCCTCATGTACGTGCTCTCCACGTGCATCACCTGCGGCAGCTGCCTGGAGGCGTGCCCGCAGGTGACGATCGACAACGACTTCGTGGGAGCGGCGGCGATCAGCCAGGCGCGCCTGTTCAACATGAACCCCACGGGGAAGATGAACTCCGAGGAGCGCACGCGGGCGCTGATGGGCCCGGGTGGCGTGCAGGACTGCGGCAAGGCCCAGAACTGCGTGAAGGTGTGCCCGAAGGAGATCCCGCTCACCTCGTCCATCGCGGTGATGAACCGCGAGGTGACGAAGGTGCTGGTGAAGGACATCTTCTTCAAGGAAGAGGAGCGCAAGGCGAGCTCCGGTCCGGGGTGACCGAAAGGCCAGCCTGGCTTCAATCGGCCCTGCACTCGGAGCCCATGCGCCCGAGGCAGGGCCGTGTCATGTGCGGAGGCGGCGAGCTGAAGCTTCGCTCATGCCTACATAGGGGTTGCTGTCACCCCAGGCCCGTGAACGTCCTTGCACTCAGGCGCGTATTGCGCGAATACGCTGCCCGCGCTTGACGCCTCAAGCCATGGTTGTTCACCCGGAGCCTCGATGAAGATCCACGAGTACCAGGGCAAGGAACTCTTCCGGAAGTACGGTGTCCCCACTCCCCGGGGCATTCTCGCGCTGTCTCCCAAGGATGCGGAGGCCGCTGCCAAGGAGCTGGCCACCCCCGTCGTGGTCGTCAAGGCACAGATTCACGCCGGCGGTCGTGGCAAGGGCGGCGGAGTGAAGCTCGCCAAGAGCCCCGCCGAGGCGAAGGACCTCGCCAAGGCCATGCTCGGCATGAAGCTGAAGACCATCCAGACCGGTCCCGAGGGTCAGGAGGTCCACAAGGTCTACATCGAAGAGGGCCTCGCGATCGCCCAGGAGTTGTACCTCGGCGTGACGCTGGACCGCGCCACCTCGCGCATCACCTTCATGGCCTCCAAGGAGGGAGGCGTGGAGATCGAGGAGGTCGCCGCCCACCACCCCGAGAAGATCCTCCGCGAGGCGGTGGATCCGGCTGTCGGCTTCCTGGACTTCCAGGGCCGCAAGCTGGCCTTCGGGCTGGGCCTCTCCGGCCCCACCGTGAACAAGTTCGTCCAGTTCTGCACCGCGCTCTACAAGATGTTCGTGGAGACGGATGCCTCGCTGGTCGAGGTCAACCCGCTGGTCATCCTCAAGGATGGCGGCGTGGTGGCGCTCGACGCGAAGGTGAACTTCGACGAGAACGCGCTCTACCGGCACAAGGATCTGCTGGCGTACCGCGACCTGGCCGAGGAGGAGCCCCGTGAGACGCAGGCCAAGGAGTGGGATCTGGCCTACATCGCGCTCGAGGGCAACATCGGCTGCATGGTGAACGGTGCGGGCCTCGCCATGGCCACCATGGACACCATCAAGCTGGTGGGCGGCAGCCCGGCCAACTTCCTGGACGTGGGCGGCGGCGCGAGCAAGGAGAAGGTGACGGCGGCCTTCAAGCTCATTCTCGCCGACCCGCTCGTGAAGGCGGTGCTGGTGAACATCTTCGGCGGCATCATGAAGTGCGACGTCATCGCCGAGGGCATCATCGCCGCGGCGAAGGAGGTCCAGCTCAAGGTGCCTCTCGTGGTGCGGCTCGAGGGCACCAACGTGGAGAAGGGCAAGGAGCTGCTGCGCAACTCCGGCCTGGCCATCACCCCCGCGGACAACCTGCGGCAGGCGGCGGAGAAGGCCGTCGCCGCCGTCAAGTAGCCAGGTCCGTCACCCACTTCTTCCGAGAGCTACCCATGAGCATCCTCGTCAACGAGAACACCAAGGTCCTCTGTCAGGGCATCACGGGCTCGGCGGGCTCGTTCCACGCCAAGCAGATGCTGGAGTATGGCACCAAGCTCGTCGCCGGCGTCACCCCGGGCAAGGGCGGTACCGACTTCGAGGGCAAGGTCCCCATCTTCAACACCGTGGCCGACGCGGTGAAGCAGGCCGGCGTCAACACCTCGGTCATCTTCGTGCCGCCGCCGTTCGCCGCGGACTCCATCATGGAGGCCGCTGACGCGGGCATCTCCCTCATCATCACCATCACCGAGGGCATCCCCGTCAACGACATGGTCCGCGCCAAGCGCTACCTCCAGGGCAAGCCGGGCGTGCGCCTCATCGGCCCCAACTGCCCCGGCGTCATCACCCCGGGCGCCAAGTGCAAGATCGGCATCATGCCGGGCCACATCCACAAGCCGGGCCGCATCGGCGTGGTGTCCCGCTCGGGCACGCTGACGTATGAGGCCGTGCACCAGCTCACGCAGCTCGGCCTGGGCCAGAGCACGGCGGTGGGTATCGGTGGCGATCCGGTCAACGGCACGGACTTCATCGACTGCCTCAAGCTGTTCAACGCCGATCCGGAGACGGACGCGGTCATCATGATCGGCGAGATCGGCGGCAACGCCGAGGAGTCCGCCGCCGAGTACGTGGCGCGCGAGTTCACCAAGCCCATCGCCGGCTTCATCGCGGGCCAGTCCGCTCCTCCGGGCAAGCGCATGGGCCACGCGGGCGCCATCATCTCCGGTGGCAAGGGCACCGCCGCGGAGAAGATCAAGGCGATGGAGGCAGCGGGCTTCCTGATGGCCGCGAGCCCCACGGAGCTGGGCACCACGCTCCAGGAGGCGCTCAAGCGCGGCGCCCCGAAGAAGAGCCGCTAGCTGTTCCACCTTTCACATACTCAAGACTCACGAGGACCGAAGACACATGGCCATCGAGCGTACGCTTTCCATCATCAAGCCGGACGGGCTGGAGAAGGGCATCATCGGGAAGATCATCTCCAAGTTCGAGGAGAAGAACCTGAAGCCCGTTGCCATCCGCCTGCAGCACCTGTCCCAGGCGCAGGCCGAGGGCTTCTACGCCGTCCACAAGGCGCGCCCCTTCTTCAAGGACCTGGTCAGCTTCATGATCTCCGGCCCCGTGGTGCTCATGGTGCTGGAGGGTGAGAACGCCGTGGCCGCCAACCGCGAGATCATGGGCGCCACCAACCCGGCCAACGCCGCCCCGGGCACCATCCGCAAGGAGTTCGCCACCAGCATCGACAAGAACACGGTGCACGGCTCGGACAGCCTCGAGAACGCCAAGAACGAGGTCGCCTACTTCTTCCGCGAGACCGAGATCCACTCGTACGAGTACCAGGGCAAGAAGTAAGCAGAGCGCTTGCTCGGCTTCATGCGGCCCGGTGCCTGCGCCTCGTGCGTGGGGCCGGGCCGTGTGCTTGCGGGCGCTCAGCCGGCGAGAGGAGCTCGTAGGAGAGTAGGGGGCGCCGATGTAGTTCACCTGGAGTCCTAGCAGCAGAGCGAGCGCGCCTTTGACTTGCCGCCCCGAGATGTGGGAAGGCTCCCCCCTCTACCTCCCGTTAGAAACCGCAGATGTCCGAGCCCTCTGTCGCCACTCCTGACACCACGCCGCTGCCTGCGCCCGCGCCGGCGAAGCTCGTCGACGTGTCCAGCCTCACGCTGGAGGGGCTGACCCGCTTCCTCACCGAGCAGCTCAGCGAGCGCGCGTTCCGCGCCGGGCAGGTCTACCGCTGGATCCACCAGCGCGGCGTCCGCTCGTTCGACGAGATGACGGACCTGTCCAAGGTGCTGCGCCAGAAGCTCAAGGAGCGCGCCGAGATCGTCCCGCTCGTGAAGGATCTCGAGCAGCGCTCGGTGGACGGCACCATCAAGTACCGCTTCAAGACGCGGGACGGGCGCTACATCGAGTCCGTCTACATGCCCTCCGAGGATCGGAAGACGCTGTGCGTCTCCACCCAGGTGGGCTGCGCCATGGCGTGCTCGTTCTGCATGACGGGCACCCTGGGCCTCAAGCGCAACCTCACCCCTGGTGAGATCGTCGCCCAGGTGCACACGGTGAACCGCGAGGTGCGCCAGCTCGAGGGCCTGGAGACCTATCGCCCGCTCAGCAACCTGGTGTTCATGGGCATGGGCGAGCCGCTGCACAACTTCGAGAACCTCAAGACGGCGCTCTCCATCCTCCAGTCCGAGGACGGGCCCAACTTCTCCCATCGCCACATCACCGTTTCCACCGTGGGCCTGGTGCCCATGATCGAGCGGTTCGGCCAGGAGACGGACGTCAAGCTGGCCATCTCGCTCAACGCCAGCACGGACGAGCAGCGCAGCAAGACGATGCCCGTCAACCGCAAGTGGAACATCGCCGCGCTCTTGGAGGCGTGCCGCAAGTTCCCCCTGCGCCAGGGCCGCCGCATCACCTTCGAGTACGTGCTCCTCCGGGGCTTCAACGACTCGGACGAGGACGCCTTCCGGCTCATCGAGCTGTTGAAGGACATCCCCGCCAAGGTGAACCTCATTCCCTACAACGAGAACCCGGGTCTGGGGTTCCACACGACCATGGAGGAGCGCGCCGAGGCCTTCCGCGCCATCCTCGCTGACGGTCACATCGCCGCCTTCATCCGACAGAACCGGGGCCGAGACATCGCCGGCGCCTGTGGACAGCTTGCCAACAGGAGCGGGGAGGCTGCCTCGCAGGCAACGCAAGCTCCCGAGCTTCCTTGACAATCCCGAGGGAGGGACGCTAATAGCGCGCCCCTCCTTTATTTTTCGTTACCGGTTGTTTTCACTGGAGTCAGTTCAATGGCCGTCGTTCTCCGTCTCGCCCGCGCGGGCGCCAAGAAGAAGCCGTACTACCACGTGGTTGCCACCGACTCCCGGAACCCCCGGGACGGCAAGTTCATCGAGGCCGTGGGCGCCTACGATCCGAACCTGAGCCCCCCGAAGGTGGAGTTCAACAAGGAGCGGCTGGAGTACTGGCTGAAGACGGGCGCGACGCCCTCTGAGACGGTGGCTGACCTCATCAAGCGCGCGGCCAAGGCCACGCCCCCCACTGCCTGAGTCAGCTGGCCTGACCGGACGTGGAGCAACTCCTTACTTATCTGGCGCGGGCCCTGGTCGACCAACCGGACCAGGTGGGGCTGCGCGTGTCCGAGGTGGACGGCGCCCGGCTCTATGAGCTGAAGGTTGCCCCCGAGGACGTCGGCAAGGTCATCGGCCGTGACGGGCGGACCGTGAATGCCCTCCGGACGCTGCTGAGCGCCGCGGCCCAGAAGCAGGGGCAGAAGGTTCGCCTCGAGATCCTCGACGATCGGCGTGCCGCACCGGTTCCGGTGGCGGCTCCCGTGGCACCTCCCGCCCCTGACGCCCAGTGACGCCCTCGCCTCTCCTGGAGCTTGGCTATGTGGCTCGGGCCCATGGCATCCGGGGCGAGGTGGCGGTGCGCCCGTTTGATCCGGGCTCCGAGACGCTCGCCGCCGTCGAGCGGGTGCGGGTGCGAACCCGCGCGGGCCAGGAGCGCGATCTGGCCATCGAGTCGTTGCGGCCCACCCCCAAGGAGGACATCGTCGCCTTCGAGGGGGTGGAGACTCGGGAGGACGCCGAGGGCCTGGTCGGCTCCAAGGTGTTCGTCTACCGCGAGGATCTTGAGCCGCCGGCTGACGGTGAGTACTTCCAGGGCGATCTGGTGGGGCTCACCGCCGTGGACGAGGCCGGCCAGGAATTGGGCAAGGTGGTGGAGATCTGGGCCACCAGCGAGGTGCCCAACCTGGTCATCCGCGGCCCTGGGAAGCCCGAGGTGATCGTCCCGTTCGCCGATGAATTCGTGCCCTCGGTGGATGTGCCGGGAGGGCGGATTGTCATCAAGCCTCCCGAGTTCGAGGAGGAACGCTGATGTACCCGGTGGAGATCCTCACGCTCTTTCCGGGCATGGTGTCCGGGTACGTGGGGGAGAGCATCCTCGGCAAGGCGCAGGAGCGGGGCAAGCTGTCCGTCTCCGCCACGGACATCCGCGAGTACGCCGAGGGCAAGCACCGCGTCACGGACGACACGCCCTATGGGGGCGGCGCGGGCATGGTGATGAAGGTGGAGCCGTTGGTGGCGGCCATCGAGGCGGCGCGGGTCCGGCTCCCAGGCGCCAAGGTGCTGCTGATGAGCCCCCGAGGCCCTGCCTTCACCCAGGCGCGAGCGCGCGAGCTGGTCAGCCACACGGCGGGCCTGATCCTGGTCTGCGGCCGCTACGAGGGCGTGGACGAGCGGGTGATGACATACCTGGACGGCGAGCTGTCCCTGGGAGACTTCATCCTCACGGGTGGGGAGATCGCGGCGCTGGCGGTGGTGGATGCGGTCGCCCGGCTGCTCCCTGGGGTGCTGGGCAACCAGGCGTCCCACGTGAGCGAGAGCTTCGAGGAGGGACTGCTGGAGCACCCTCAGTACACCCGGCCTCCGGTGTTCCGGGGCGCGGAGGTGCCCGCGGTGCTCCAGTCCGGGGATCACGCCCGGATCGCCCGCTGGAGGCGCTGGAAGGCCCTGAAGCTCACCCAGGAGCGCCGGCCGGACCTCTTCGCCCGCCTGGAAGTCGGGCCAGCGGACCAGAAGCTGCTCTCGCGGGGGGAGGAAGAGCTGTAGCGCTGGGGGTTGGACCTCCGGGAAGGGGCAGGGCGGAAAACACCGGATGATCTGCGGACTTGTCCGACTCGCCTCTCTCTGCTACTAGGCGCCCCTCTTACTGGTCTTTACGCACCACAAGATTTCTGGAGTCCGTCATGCGTCACAGCGCCATCGAGTACGTCGAAGCCAAGCACCTGCGCAAGGAGCTGGCCGACTTCCGGACCGGCGACTCGGTTCGGGTTCACTGGAAGGTGAAGGAGGGTGAGAAGGAGCGCGTCCAGGCTTTCGAGGGCGTCGTCATCCGCAAGAAGAAGGGCAACAACCGCGCCAGCTTCACCGTGCGCAAGGTGTCCTTCGGCGTCGGCGTGGAGCGCATCTTCCCGCTGCACAGCCCCCGCTACGAGAAGATCGAGATCCTCTCGCGCGGCAGCGTGAACCGCAACCGCCTCTTCTATCTCCGCAACCTCAAGGGCAAGGCGTCCCGCGTGGACGTCCAGGAGGACGTCACTCCGGCCTCTGCCGAGGGCAAGAAGGCCCCCAAGGCCTAGTCTCCCGGGGTCCTCTCGGCCCCACTTTCACAGACTTCTCAGCATCGAGGGGAGTGTCCGTTCCGGGACGCTCCTCTCTGCTTTTGTGCGCTAGGATGGGGGGCGCGCATGCACTTCACCGAGGTCGCCGTCCAGAACGTCCGGGGTTTCTCCCCGCAGGGCCGCTTCCCCTTCAAGCAGGGCTTTCTCGTCCTCAAGCCGCCCGGCGGTGAGATGAGCCCGCTGGCGTCGCTGTCGCTGGCGCTGCTGTACGCCGACGGCCGAGGCGAGGACGCGAAGTTCGCGGTCCAGGGGCAGAAGGCGGGCAAGGCGGCCTTCACCATGCTGGGCCAGGACAACTTCACGTACCGGCTGCTGCGTGAACTCGGAGGCGTGGGATCGCTGCACAAGCAGACGGTGCCGGGCCAGCCGCCGGAGCTGGTGTCCCAGGACTCGGCGGAGATTGCCCAGTTCCTGCGCTCGCAGGTGGGCCTTCCGTCGCGTACTGCCTGGGAGCACGTATACGCGCTGGCTCCGGGCCAACTGCCTTCGCGCAGGCCGCGGGTTCGCACTTCCAAGCCGGATCTGAAGCGGCCGTCGCTGCCCGGCTCCACGAGTCATCCCGGCATGCATGGACTGTCGAGCAACCCGTCCATGCCCGTGCTGGCCAGCACCCAGGCCGTGGCTCCCGCGGAGGACATCCCCGCGGCCGAGGCGAGGGTCAAGGAGCTGGAAGAGGAGCTCGTCAAGTCGCGCGTGATGGAGGAGCTCCAGTTCAAGCTGGACGGGCTCAACTCGAACCTCTTCGAGGTGGAGCGGAAGCTGAAGAGCACCGAGGGCCTCCGGGTGGCCTTGCGAGACGCGGAGAACGCGTGGAACGCCGCGCCTACGCCCGCGTCGCTGGGGCTGCCGGACGACATCCTGACGCGCGTGGAGCGCTACCCGAGGGCCATGGCCCGCCGGGAGGATGCGCTGAACCGGCTGCAGGCGGAGCGGGAGCAGGAGGCTCAGGCGGCCCCCGTGGCCGTGGAGCCGCTGAAGAAAAGCGCGGTCTTCTGGGCGGGGTTGGGCGCGGGGGTGCTGTTCCTGCTGCTGGGCATCATCCTGGGCTCTGCGGTGGACTCGGCGTGGCGCTACCTGACGCTCGTGGACATTCCGTTCTTCGGTTGGGCGGCGATGGTGGCGCTGCGGTACGTGGACGATTTGTCGAAGACGACGAACGTGCGCAGCAAGGAGGGCATGTTCTCCGCGCGCGAGAAGAAGATCCTCGAGGAGTTCGAGTCCGAGGCCGCGCCGGTGCGCAAGGCGCTCAAGGCGCTCGATGTGGAGACTCCCGAGGAGATCCCCACGATGTTCGAGCGCAAGGGGCTGCTGGAGCAGCGCCTCAACGAGCTGCGCGATCAGCTCACGGCGATGGAGTCCGATCCAGAGTTCGTGGCCGCCGGGCAGCAGCGGGACGCCATCAAGGAGCAGATCGAGCAGCTCAACGGGGACATCGGGAAGAAGGGCTCGTTCGTGCGTGATCTTCGCGAGGTGGAGCGAGAGCTCTCCCGGACGAAGGAGTCCATTGTCCTGGCGAAGTCTGGGGCGGTTCCCGTGGCGGCGGGGGGCATGGATCCCGCTGGCGCCGCGCCCTCGGGGCCGATGGAGGATCCGTCTCCCATCGTGATGAAGGTGGCCGCGGACCTGTTGTCCATGGACGTGTCCACGTTGGCGGGGCTGCTGCGGGATCGCTGCACCCAGTACCTGAGCGCCCTGACGGATCGGCGCTACCTGGGCGTCGAGTGGGACAAGGATGGGTTGGGCTCGGTGTACGTGCCGGGCCAGCAACTCGGGGTGGGGGAGATCCCGCCTCGAGACATGGACATGTACTACCTGGCGCTGCGGATGACGGTGGTGGAGAAGATCAGCGCTCGGGTGAAGTATCCGTTCATCCTGGAGCACCCGTTTGTCGGCATGGATGAGGTGAAGCTGCCGCTCATCGGGCGGATGCTCAAGCACCTGGGGACGCTGACGCAGGTGCTGCTCGTGACGAACCACCCCGGCCTGGCGCAGCTGGCCGAGGGAACCGTGAACATCTGATCGCGGCTGGGGACTGCCCAGGCCTGGAGGGGAAGGGGCTTGCAATCGGCCCACACCCTGGTTAATCCTCCGTTTAGACCACTGGTCTAAACGATGGTTTGGACCAAGGTCTGGAGGATGTGGGTCATGCCGCTTGCCCGGTTCGAGAAGCTGGAGGCGCAGAAGCAGGCTCGGCTGCTGGACGCGGCGACCGAGGAGTTCGCTCGTCACGGCTACGAGGAGGCTTCGCTCAATCGCATCCTGGAGGAGGCGGGCTTCAGCAAAGGCGCGCTCTACTACTACTTCGCGGACAAGGATGACCTGTACGCCACGGTCCTGATCCGAGCCATCCAGGAGATGTTCCGCGATGTGGGGCCGGTCCCGCTCGAGGCCCTGACTGCCGAGAACTTCTGGGAGCAGCTCGGAGACTTCACCCGGCGCTGGAGCCAGAGCGCCCTGTCCAGGCCCACCCAGTACCACGCCTTCCGCAGCTTCCAGGGCTCCCTGCGCCGCGAGGCTCCCCAGCGCTTCGCATCGGTGCTGGCCGAGAGTCGGGGCGTGTATCAGGCGTTCCTGCGACGCGGGAAGGAACTGGGCTGTGTGCGCGACGATCTGGGGATCGAACTGCTCACGGAGCTGCTCGAAGCCCTCGATGAGGTGCTCGATGCGGCCTTTCTGGCCCGGAGTGACTCCGGAGATCCCGAGGCGATCCTGCGCCACATGGCGCTGGTGGTGGACTCGATACGACGTCTGCTCGCACCCGCCTCGGAGCTGAGCTGGCGTCCGGCATTCCCCAACAGGAGGTGAAGCATGCGTGTCCTTGTCTCGGGAGGAGGCATCGCAGGACTGGCCCTCGCGTTCTGGCTCGAGCGCCTGGGCATCGAGACCGTGGTGGCCGAGCGTGCCCGGGAGTTCAAACCGCTCGGGCACTACATCGCCTTGAAGGGTAACGGTGTGCGGGTGATCCGCCGCATGGGGCTGATCGAGGCCTGTCGCGCTCGGGAGGCGCCGATTGACAGCCTCCGCTACGTGACATCCACGGGGCGGCTCTTGCGAGAGGACTCGACGGCGAGTCTCGACAGGGAGCTGGGGGGCCTGATCGCCTTCCGGCGGGCTGATCTCCATGCGGCTCTCCACGAGGCGATCTCCGGGAAGGTGGAGCTGCGTCTGGGCACGGAGGTGGAAGAGAGCGAGACCGCTGGGGAGCGGGTCGAGGTCCGCTTCCGGGGTGGCCGCACGGAGACGTTTGATCTGCTCGTGGGCGCGGACGGCGTCCATTCGCCCACGCGTGAGCGCGTCTTCGGCAAGGGCCTCGAGGTGCCTTTCGGCGGCCACTACGTCGCCCTGACCCTCGAGTATGACCACGGGTTGGAGCTACAGTGCGGGGTTGCCTATCTGGGCCGAGGCCAGATGGTGATCTTCCTCCCGATGAGCCCTCGCGTCGTGTCGCTCGTCGTCTACCACGGCGAGGTCGGCCAGTGGCCCGAGTCTCGCGAGCCCGGAGCGCTGCGCGCCTTCCTCCTGCGGGAATACCGTCACTTCGCCGCTCCCGTGTCGCGGGCCTTCGAGGCCATCGACGAACGTGGCTACGTCTTCACCGACGTCATCACCCAGGTTCGCATGCCGCACGTGGTGAAGGGCAGGGTGGCGCTGCTCGGGGATGCGGGCGGGTGTCCCACCTTCCTCTCGGGGATGGGAAGCGCGCTGGCGATCCAGGGGGCCGATCTGCTCGCCAGGGCGATCGCGGAACACCGCTCGGACGTGCCCCGTGCACTGGCGAGCTACGAGGCGGCCATCCAGCCCCTCAACGCCCGCTATCAGGAGAGCGCGGGGAAGATGCGGGGATTCGTCCTCGGACGCAGCCGGGTGCGCGCGGCCGTGAGGGATGCGGCGCTCGCGTGGATGCCCGACGGGTTCATGATCCGCCAGGCCCGGCGCTTCTATGACGCGGAGAACGCGACGGCCGCCCTCACCTGAGTCTCAGGACATCGCGAGGCTTCGAGGCGCACGGGTCCTGTCTGGCGCACGCCCCACTGTCCTGTGATAGAGGTCCTCCCGGTTCAGGGCGTGGGTGGATGGGAGGAGGGCGGATGGCTCGGGCGGCGGTGGACAGGCGGGGGTATGGGAATGAGGCCGAGGCGGCGGTGGTCCGCTTCCTGGAGGCGCGGGGCTATCGCATCCACGCTCGCAACTTCAGGTGCCGCTATGGGGAACTGGACATCGTGGCCGAGCACGGAGACACCGTGTGCTTCGTTGAGGTGCGGATGCGCTCCACGGCCGTCTGGGGAGATCCCTCCCACACGGTGTCGTTTGCCAAGCAGCGTCGGGTTGTGAAAGCCGCGCTGCACTATCTCTTCGCGCATGACCTGCGCGAGAAGATGATGCGCTTCGACGTCGTCTCGGTCGTGGGCCACGGAGAGAAGGCCTCCGTGGAGCACATTCCGAACGCCTTCGACGCGGGGATGTGACGCATGTCCGGGACGCTCTACCTCGTCGCCACGCCCATCGGGAACCTGGGGGATATGACTTCCCGGGCGCTCGAAATCCTTCGGCGCGTGGCCTTCGTCGCGTGTGAGGACACGCGGCACTCCCGGGTGTTGCTGGAGCACTTCGGCCTCAATCCGGAGACCGTGAGCCTGCCCGCCTTCGCCGAGGGCCAGCGCGCCGGGCGCATCCTCGACCGGATCGCCGCGGGCGAGGACTGCGCCCTCCTCACCGACGCCGGCAGCCCTGGCATCAGCGATCCGGGAGAGCGCCTGGTGGCCGAGGCGCTCGAGCGTGGCTTGTCTGTGGTGCCGGTACCGGGGGCCACGGCCCTGGTCGCGGCGCTGAGCGCATCCGGGCTGCCCACGGGGCGCTTCCACTTCCTGGGCTTCCTGCCGCGCAAGGGCCCCGAGCGCCGCGCCATGCTGGAGGAAGTGGCGCAGCTGTCGGCCACGCTTGTGCTCTACGAGTCCCCGCGCCGGTTGGGAGAGACGCTGGCGGATCTGCAGGAGGCCTGGGGCGATCGCCGCGCATGCGTGGCCCGGGAGCTGACCAAGGTGCACGAGGAGTTTGTGCGGGCGCCGCTCTCGGAGTTGGCCGCGCGCTACGGGGCGGAGGAGCCTCGAGGCGAGGTGGTGGTGTTGGTGGAGGGTCGCACCGGAGAGCGCCGCTGGTCCGAGGAGGAACTGCGGCGGGCCCTGGAGGAGGGACTGTCGCGCGGCGAGAAGCTCAAGGCGCTGAGCACCGAGCTGGCTCGCCGCGCGGGTTGGTCAGGCCAGGACGTCTACCGCCTGGGCCTGAACCTCAAGCGCTGAGCCGCCTCAGAACGCGAACGAGGCGGACAGCTCCAACCGGAACGTCTTGGCCTCGGTGGCCCGGAAGCGCCGGGACACGAGGTCCGTGCGGAAGTCGAAGTTGGGGTTCACCTCGGGCGACGGCTGTCCCACGTCGTTCAGGTCCACCCCTCCATTCCCATCGAGATCCTTGCCGATGCTCTCGTTGGTGAGTGTGTGTTCCGTGTTGTAGAAGAACGTGCCGGAGGCGCGCAGCGTGAAGGCCTCGCCAGCGCTCGCCACGGCGCCCAGCTGGCCGCCCACCTGGAGGTAGTCCTGCGTGGCCAGCAGCTTGCCCAGCCCCGCGCTCAGCTCGTTGTAGTAGCGGCCCTCGCCCACGTAGTTGGCGATGGCGCGCAGATCGATCGTGAACTTCTGGTTCTTGTTCTTGTCGTTGAACGCGTTGAACTCAGTGCCGAACAGGAACCCGCCCGTCTGCGGAGCCTGGATGCCCGTCTCCTTGCGCGTCCACGGGCCCTGGAAGCAGTTCTCCGGGCGGCCCAACTGGTCGCGGTTGAAGCAGTTCGAGTAGATGCCCGGGCCCTGCACCGGCAGCGTGTAGCTGACCTTGAAGTAGGGCTCCGCCACCCCCATCTTCCGCGAGAGGGCCGTGTAGAAGGTGTACTTGTGGACGCGGTCTCCCACGTTGCCGCGCTCGTCTCCGGTGTTGTCCTCGCTCGGATCGCGCAGCTTGGCGGTGGGGGCCTCGTAGTCGATGCCGACGACCCACGTGGGCTTGGTGTCGTCGCGCTGCTGGTTGAAGAAGGCGTAGGCCATGCCGAAGTGCATGTTGCCCAGGCCACCGCGCTTGCTCGTGGACGGCACGGTGAAGAGGCCTTTCTCACCCGTTCCTGTGCTCGCGCAGTCGGGATCCGTGACGGTGCCGTCCGGGTTCACGCAGTTGCGGACGATCGTGGAGTTTGCAGGGGTGGTCCCCGACACGAAGTCGTAGCTGTCGTTCTGCTGGAGGATGAGCGGCAGCCCGAACGAGAGCTCGAGATCCTTGTAGAGCCCGATCGCCAGCCGCAGGTTCAGCCGCGAGTCGGTGGACTTGTGCCAGACCTCTCCCACGTCCGTGCGGCCGGCCTCCGCTCCAGCGGGAGCCAACTGCTCGCGGGTGATCTTCTCGCGGCCCTGGGTCCGCTCGAAGTTGACGTCGATGAACAGATCGAACGGATCATCCTCGTCCAGCGAGGATGCGACGCGGGTGATTTCCGCTGCACTGGCAGCCAGCGGTGCGCCCAGCATCAGCGCGGCGAGAATGGCGCGAAGCCTCAACATCCGACCTCCGAAGAAACCCTAGGCGTTCCCAGGGCCCGCGAATGCCGGCAGCCCCCCTCAGGACTGCGAGCTACGGTGGCCTAACCCCTGAGAACTGTTGAGAAATTGTCAGGGACGCTAGCCGCCATGCCGAGGGGTGTCAAGAAATGGGTGGCCTCAATTTCCGGCCACGGGCTGGCTCAGCAGCGAGTCCATCCGCCGGATCTCGGCCTCGAGGGCCGGCCGCTGCTCGGCGGACAGGGTGCGCCGGTAGGTGCGGTGGCTCTCGAAGGGGTCCATCACCCGGTCATCCTGCGTCATGAGCTGGTAGTGAAGGTGGGGGGCGAAGGAGTGGCCGCTGTTGCCGCTCTGGCCAAGCGCCTGGCCCGTGGAGAAGCGCGCCCCGGGCTTGAGACTCTTGGGCAGCTCCGACAGGTGGAGGAAGAGCGCACGCCGCCGCTTCCCGCCGAGCTCCTCCAGCTCCAGGCAGTTGCCGTTGCCGCTGAAGTTCCAGTTCTTCCGCTTGATGACGCCGGTGAAGGGGGCCTTCACCTGGGAGCCCACGGCCGTCTTGAAGTCCACGCCCTTGTGGCCCCGGCCGTCGCGCAGCAGGGACGTCACCTGCTCGTAGTCGTCCAGGGGGGAGTGCTCCAGGCGCTCTTCCATCTCCTCGCCGGTGGGCAGGTAGTAGCGGGCATAGGTATCGCCCTGGGGCTGGAAGCGGTAGGCGCGGTGTGTCTGGCCGGTCTTGCTGCTGACGAAGCGCACGGCGTGGACGAGCGGCTCCTCACCGGGGCGCAGCTGGTAGAGCACGTCCAAGGTGTCGCCGCGGAGGATCTCGTTGGGTACGCGCACCCACCACACGAGGCTGCGCGTCACCACCTGTGCCAACGCGGGCCCCACGGTGGGATCCGTGGCCTGGACGAGCGCCGTCTCCAGGGGGCCGCCGATCTTCACCGAGGCGCGGGACAGGCCGGCCGCGACGAGCGGATCCGACGGGGGCGGGGGAGGCGTGGGAGCCGCCGCGACGGTCGTCCCCGCATCGCCCGCGGCCTGGGGCGCGATGGCGACAGTGGCAGGAGGGGCCTGGAGCGGCAGCGCACCCTTGTGCTGCTTCCACCACCACACGCCGCCGGCCGCCCCGCCAAGGATCAGCGAGAAGACGACGACGGAGCCGAAGCGGTTGCGCTTCGGAGGTTCTCCAAGAGTGGGAAGAGACGGCCGCATTCATGCTCCCTGTGTCGAGCGGTACGCGGGGCCGAAACGCCCGTCTTCGCGGGGATATTTCGGCAACTCCCGTTCATTCGTCGGGGCCTTCGTCCTTGCCTGGCCCCTCGTCCTTGCCTTCGTCCTTGCCCTCGGGGGCAGTGTCGCGAAGGCCGAACTCCTTCATCTTCGTCTGCAGCGACTTGCGGCTGATCTGGAGCAGCTTGGCTGCTCGCGTGACGTTGCCGCCGGTCTCCTCGAGGGCCTTGGTGATGAGGTCCTTCTCGAGCTCCGCCGCCTTCATGCGGATGATGTCCTTGAGCCCCGTCTCACCCGTGGGTGCTTCCACGCTTGCCGAGACGGCAGGCAGGCCCGTCTGCGATGTGGGGCGGACAGGCTCCGGCAGATCCCTGGCGGTGATGAGCGGCCCGTCCGCGAAGAGCAGCACGCGCTCGATGAGGTTCTCCAGCTCCCGGATGTTGCCGGGCCAGGCGTAGCCCTGCAGCAGTGCCATGGCGTCGTCGCCAATGCCCTCGATCTTCTTGTTGAGGCGCCGGTTGTACTTCTCCACGAAGTGCCGCGCGAGCATCGGGATGTCGCTGCGGCGCTCGCGCAGGGCCGGCAGGATGATGGGGACCACTGCCAGCCGGTAATAGAGATCCTTGCGGAAGCGCCCGGCCTCGATCTCCGCCTGGAGATCGCGGTTGGTGGCGGCGACGAGGCGCACGTCCACGCGGGTCGTCTTGATGCCGCCCACGCGCTCGAACTCGCCCTCCTGGAGCGCGCGCAGCAGCTTCACCTGCATCTCCACGGGGATCTCACCGATCTCGTCCAGGAAGAGCGTGCCGCCGTCGGCCAGCTCGAAGCGGCCGGGCTTCGAGGTGACGGCGCCGGTGAAGGCTCCGCGCTCGTAGCCGAACAGCTCGGACTCGATGAGGTTGTGGGGGATGGCCGCGCAGTTGATCTTGATGAAGGGCTTGTCCCGGCGGCTGGAGGCACCGTGCAGGGCGGTGGCGATCAGCTCCTTGCCCGTGCCGCTCTCGCCCGTAATCAGCACCGTGGAGGGCGTGTCCGCCACCTTGTCGATGATCTTGTAGACGTCCTGGATCTGCGCGGACTCGCCAATGATGGCCGCGCGGGCCTTGATGTCCGGACGCACCGAGCGCCGGTTGCTCTCGTGCGCCTTGGAGGCCTTGGCGATGACAGCCGACAGCTCCGCCTGATCGAAGGGCTTGGTGATGTAGTCGAAGGCGCCGGCCTTGATGGCCTCGACGGCGGAGTCCACGGTGCCGTGCGCGGTGATGATGATGACGGGCACGTCCGGGTTGGCGCTCTTGACGGTGCTGAGCACCTCCATGCCGCCCACCTTGGGCATCACCAGATCCGTGACGACGATGTCCGCGCCGTTCTTCTGGAACTCGGCGAGCCCCTGCTCGCCGTCCACGGCGACGGTGACGTCATAGCCCTCTCGCCGCAGCATGGCGGCGAGCACCTTGCGCAGGTTTGCCTCGTCATCGAGGACCAGGACCTTGGCCATGTGCGCGCCTCGCGGCTCCCGGGGGCTACTTCTTTATCGGGGGAACGCCAGCACCCTCGAGGGTGCAGATCGAGTCCGGGTGCTTGATGCGCAGGATGAGGGCCTCGAGCACACGGAACGGGTGGTTCATGCGCGAGGCGCCCAGGTAGGCGGTGACCATGTCCATGGCGACGGCCAGGTCCATGTTCTCGCGGCCGGTGGACACCACCACGCCCGACTCCCCGCGCAGCCGGTTGGACTGGTAGACGCCGTCCGACGCCAGCTGGCGGATGGTCTCGATCTCCAGCACGCCCGTCTTCTCGTAGATGCGGTGCAGCAGCGAGTACAGGCGCGGCGAGAGCACCACGGCGTAGGGGCCATAGTGACCGTGCTCGTTGAGCTTTCGGGTGGCCTCGACGATGGCCATGTAGCCGGCGCCCGGGTGCGTCCAGTCGCCGAGCGGCACGGTCAGCCGGCCCGTGGCCGTCATCAGGCCCTCGTGGCCGAGCTTGGGGTCCCCGTAGAAGATGAGCTCGTCTTCCTGCTGCGCGCACAGGGCGGCGGCGCCGGCGGCGGCGGACACGTCCAGCGGCATGTTGTGGATGCGGGCCGCCTCGATGTCGCGCCAGTGCAGCAGGAAGTCCTTATAGATGATGGGGATCGTCTTGAACTTGCGCGCGTCGGTGAAGACGGTGGCCGTCTCCTGCTCGCCGACGATGTCCACCGCGCCCGCGGAGACGCCCTGGTACTCGTCATGGGGCACCGTCTGCACGCCTGCGCCCAGCGGTCCATAGATGTCCAGGATGCGGCGGCCCACGAGCGAACGGCGAGCGACCTGGATCACGGTCTCGTTCAGGCGGGCCCACTCCTCTTCACGGAGCGGGTTCTCGGCATGTCCAAGGAAGTCAGGCATCGGCAAGCTCCTCTAAGGAGGAAATCGTCAGCGAGCGCCACCACGGCCACCGCCCCCGCCTCCGGAACGCCTGAGCGAACCCACGGTGAGCGGGTAGGCGTTCTCGGAAGGAGGAGCGGACAAACCGTAGATGACGCGCTGCGGGGGGAGGTTGGAAATGGGCTCAGGCGGGTTGCGGCCCCCGTTCCCGGGACCCGAGGGCGCGGGGGTGGGGGCAGGCGAGGGGCCGGGCGAGGGGGCGGGTGCTGCCCCGATGGCCTTCTGGAAGTGGCCCGGCTCGATGGGGTTGGCGAAGTGAGCGTTCTGCGCGGCGTCCAGCATGCGCAGCATCTGGGTGGCCTCGGAGACGTGCTCCTTCTCCTCGGCGGCCAGGTGGAGGAAGAACGCGCGGACCTCGGGGTTGGAGGCCGCCTGGGCGAAGGCTTCGTACTCGTTGATGGTCTCGAGTTCGCGCGCCAGCACACGCCGGATGCGCGCCACGTCGTTCAGGAGTTCGCTGTCCGAGGTACTCGCCACGGGGCGGGACCATCGCGGCCCGCAGGGGGCACCGTCAAGGAAAACAGTGGATGGCTGTCTTCTTGCTTCATGGCTGTGAACGTCTTGCGTAGATTGCCGCGCTCCTTTGACTGCCTCCGTGCCTCGCCAGGACCCACCCTCGGAGAATGCCTCGCCCGCTCGGAAGCCAGAGCCGGGCAGCGGCCGGGGAGCGCTGTTCGTCGCCGCCGGCATCCTCGCCTCGCGCTTGATGGGGTTGGTGCGAGAGCGCGTTTTCGCACACTACCTGGGAAACGCGGAGGCGACGGCTGTCTTCAAGGCGGCACTTCGCATCCCGAACTTCCTGCAGAACCTGTTCGGCGAGGGAGTGCTCTCGGGCTCCTTCATCCCCGTCTACGCCCAGTTGCTGGGAGAGAAGAAGGACGAGGAGGCGGACCGGCTGGCGGGGGCGATCTTTGGACTGCTCGCGCTGGCCATCAGTGTCGTGGTGGCGGCAGGCATGCTGGCCACACCCCTGTTCGTGGACCTCATTGCTCCCGGCCTGGAGGGTGATTCCCGGGAGCTGGCCGTCGAGCTGGTGCGCATCGTCTTCCCCGGAACGGGGTTGCTGGTGCTGTCGGCGTGGTGTCTGGGCATCCTCAACAGCCACCGCCGCTTCTTCCTGTCCTATCTGGCGCCAGTGGTGTGGAACCTCGTCCTCATCGCCACGCTGGTGATCATGGGAGGACGCAGCTCCGAGCGGGAGTTGGTGGCGCAGCTCTCCTATGCGGTGGTGCTGGGCAGCTTCCTCCAGTTCGCCGTGCAGGTGCCTCCCGTGCTGCGGCTGCTCGGGAAGTTCCGGCCTTCGATCTCTGCGGCGAGCGCCTCCGTGCGGCGGGTGCTGCGCAGCTTCGGCACCGTGGTGATCGGGCGCGGCGTGGTGCAGATCAGCGCCTATGTGGACACGGCTGTGGCCTCGCTGCTGTCCGAGCGGGCGCTGTCCTCCCTCTTCTATGCACAGACGATCTACCTCATCCCGGTGAGCCTCTTCGGCATGGCCGTGTCCGCCGCTGAGCTGCCGGAGATGTCGCGCGCCACCGGGGATTCCACTCCCGAGGCGGTGAGCGCGAAGCTGCGAGAGCGCATCGATGCCGCCTCGCGCCGGGTGGCCTTCTTCGTCGTGCCCTCGGCCGCCGCGTTCCTCTTCATAGGTGACGTGGTGGGCGCCGCACTGCTGCAGACGGGGCGCTTCACCTCCGCGGACTCGCGTTACGTGTGGTACCTGCTCATGGGCGCCGCGGTGGGGCTCGTGTCCTCGGCCGTGGGCCGCCTCTACTCCTCGGCCTTCTATGCCCTGAAGGATCCCGGCACGCCGCTGCGCTTCGCTGTCCTCCGCGTGGCGCTGACGGCGGGCCTGACCTGGGTGACGGGCCTGTACCTGCCGGAGATGCTGGGGCTGCCTCGCCACCTGGGTGGCGTCTTCATTACAGGCGTGACGGGCGCGCTGGCCTGGATGGAAGCCGGCCTTCTGCGTCGGAGCCTCGCTCGGCGCATAGGGGGGCATGTAGGTCCTCCGCCCGGGTTGCTGCCGAAGCTCTGGGCCTGTGCCGCCGTGGCTGGGCTCGTGGGCCTGGGCGCCAAGCAGCTGCTGACCTGGCTCCGAGGGGCCATCGAGGGTGTGGGTGCCGAGTGGGGTGGGAGCGTGCTCGCGCCTCCGGCGATGCACCCGATCCTCACGGCCGCCGCGGTCATTCTTCCCTTTGGAATCGTCTACTTCGCGCTCACGGGGGCCTTGGGCATGCCGCAGGCGCAGGCGGTGTTTCGCAGGGTGAAGCGGCTCCTGGGGAGGTAGATCCCGAGGGCCGGAGGGAGGCAGGCAGGCGGCAATTCCTCTCGTCCAGGGGGATGGACCGCCAGTCCTGACGCGTTAAGCAACAGATGTGGTGGGCGCAAAAGCTCTCAAGCGACTTCCGTCCGAGCTTGTTGCCCGTGTAGAGTGCGCCGCCTTTTTCAGAAGCCCGGTTTGGCCTGAAACCCGGCCAGGATTTCCATCAGGAAGGTCTCGGCAGTGAGCGACGAGAAGAGCGGTTCCGGAGCAGGTGGGTTTGGTCCCAAGAAGCCAAAGGCCACCTTCGGTGACGTGATGCTGGGTATCCCCTCGGGGCGCGGTGGCGAGCGCGAGGGCCGTGGAGGTGATCGCGGCGGAGACCGGGGAGGAGATCGAGGCCGTGGTGGGCCTGACCGCCGTGGAGGCGGTGAACGCGATGCGCGCCCGAAGCCCGAGGGTGAGAACGCCGGTGCGTCCGCCGGAGCTCCTCGCGAGGATCGCCGTCCCCGTGGCGGTGGCGGCGGTGGCGATCGAGGGCCGCGCGGCGGTGGCGGCGGTGAGCGCAAGGGTGGCGGTGAGCGCAAGCCCTCCGGGCCGCTCGTCGTCGTGAAGCGCGCCTCGGGCGTCATCGAGACGCGGGGGCCGGTGGGTGAGCAGCCTGCGGCGGCGACCGAGTCCGCTCCGGCGGGTGAGGCTCCGGCGGCCGAGGCTGCCGCGGCTCCGACTCCGGTGCCGACGCCTGCTCCCACGCCTCGTCCGGCTCCGGCGCCCGCGCCGAGCAGCGCCCTCTATGAGGAGGTGCCCGAGAACGAGTCCTTCGCCGAGATGTTCGAGGCGCAGGTGAAGGAGGGCGGGGTGCCGGCGCGCCGCAGCGTGCGCGTGGGCGAGAAGGTGTCGGGCAAGATCTTCCAGCTGGGCGCGGACACCGCGTTCGTGTCGCTCGATGGCGTCAAGAGCGAGGCGATGATCGAGCTGCGCGAGCTGAAGGACGACGAGGGCATCCTGCGCTACGGCGTGGGCGACACGCTGGAGGCGCACGTCATCGAGGCGGGCGCTCGGGGCGTGCTGCTGAGCCGGGCGCTGACCAAGAGCGGCGCTTCCATGGCGATGCTGGCCGAGGCGCGCGCCTCGGGCATGCCGGTGGAGGGCATGGTGCTCGGCGTGAACAAGGGCGGCGTCGAGGTGGCCATCGGCGACGTGCGCGCGTTCTGCCCCATCAGCCAGCTGGACATCCGCTTCGTGGAGAAGCCGGATCAGTTCATCGGCGAGAAGCTGACGTTCCGCGTGACGGAAGTGCGGGACCGCAACGTGGTGCTGTCGCGGCGCTCGCTGCTCGAGGAAGAGCAGAAGAAGCTGGCGGAGCAGACGCGCAAGGGCCTGTCCGAGGGCAAGGTCGTCAAGGGCAAGGTCACCGGCGTGCGTGACTTCGGCGTGTTCGTGGACCTGGGCGGCGTGGAGGGCATGATCCCCGTCTCCGAGCTGTCCCATGTGCGCGTAGGCCACCCGAGCGAGGTGGTGAAGGTGGGCGACGAGGTGGAGGTGGAGATCCTCCGTCTCGAGGCGGCCCAGCCGAACTCGCCCGACAAGGCCAAGCACAAGGAGCGCATCACGCTGTCCATGCGCTCGCGCCAGGAGGATCCGTTCAAGGCGGCGCTGGCCTCCATCAAGGAAGGGGACCGGCTGCAGGGCAAGGTCGTTCGCCTCCAGGCCTTCGGCGCCTTCGTGGAGCTGCGTCCGGGCGTGGATGGCCTGGTGCACATCTCCGCGCTGTCCGATCGCCGCATCGCGCACCCGCGCGACGTGGTGAAGGAGGGCGAGACGATCTGGGTGGTGGTCGAGAAGATCGATCCGAACGAGAAGCGGATCGGCCTGCGGAAGATCACCGAGGAGGATGCGCTGCGTCCTCCCGAGGAGCGTCCGGCGCCCGAGGCGAAGGCGGCGGCGCCAGCGAAGCCGGCCGAGCCCGCGGCCCCGCGCCCGAAGGTGGGCCAGGTGGTGGTGGGCAAGGTGGATCGCATCGAGCCCTACGGCGTGTTCCTGCAGTTCCCGGGCGGCAAGGGCCTCATCCCCGCGGCGGAGACGGGCACGGATCGCGGCACGGATCTGCGCAAGCACTTCTCGCTGGGCCAGGAGGTGAAGGTGGCCATCCTGGACATCGACGCGTCGGGGAAGATCCGGCTGTCGATCACCGCGGCCGAGCGTGCGGAGGAGCGCGCGGAGCTGGACGCGTGGCAGAAGACGCAGAAGGCGCCGAGCGGCAAGGGATTCGGCACGCTCGCGGACCTGTTGAAGAACAAGAAGGTCTGAGGGGCGGGCTCCGGAAAAAGGAGTTGACGCACTGGGGTGGGGGCGGTACTTAGCCCTCGCCTTTGTCGCGGGGTGGAGCAGCCTGGTAGCTCGTCGGGCTCATAACCCGAAGGTCGCAGGTTCAAATCCTGCCCCCGCAACTGGAAGCACCGGAGACCCTTCCGGAATACCGGAAGGGTCTCCGTCGTTCTCCTCAGAGTCGTACCCATATCGCGGGGTGGAGCAGCCTGGTAGCTCGTCGGGCTCATAACCCGAAGGTCGCAGGTTCAAATCCTGCCCCCGCAACTTGGACCGAAGGCCTCATCAGCACAGCGCTGGTGGGGCCTTCGGCTTTGCGGGGGATTGTCCCTCGAGATCCTACTTGGCCGGCCGGAAGCGCAGGGCGCTCCAGACTTCGTCGATCGCGACCTGGCGCACGCCCTGGATGCCCTGCTTGTCCAGGTGCGCCCAGAGGATGTCCCGGTTGAGGTCCGTCCCGAGCTGGCCTGCCTTCGGGTACGCCGCCCAGGCGATACGATCCTCCTTCGCGGCTTCGATCAGCGGCGCGCACTTCTCGTCCACCTCGGCCAGCGTCTTGACGAAGATGAGCAGTGCCTCTGCCTTGGCCGAAGTCGTCGTCTCCACGTCGTCGAGATCGATGCCCTTGGGCTTGCCAACGACGCGGACCTTCACGCCTTCCTTGAGGTTCAGCTTCTTCGCAAGGCTCATCGGACGATCGCCTCCTGCACGGGGTGGGACCAGTGCAGCCGTATAGTCCAGCTACTGTGCCGCCGTCTCACGCTCACGGTGCGCATCCAGGTAGGCCGCGAAGCCCGCCTTGGACTGGATGCGGAACGTGGGGACGCGGGCCAGCGCTTCCGGGCTGAACGCGTACTGCTCACAGACCAGGCTCGCTCGCAGCGCTCCCTCCGTGCCGCCCGTGAAGGGCTGGACCTCGTGCTGGAGACTCCCTCGGAACTGCACGAGCAGGCCCGGCCGTGGCTGGACTCGGCCCACGGGCTGATCCTCTCGCAGCAACTGCAACGCTCCGCCTCGAACCCCCTTTGGCATCTCCAGGTAAAGCACGCTGACGTGCTCGGGAACCGCGCCTGGAACACCGCTGGGCTCTCTCAGCGTGGCGTCGACGTGTCTCCCCACGCTCTTGCCAGCCTCGAGCAGCAGGAGGTTCAGGTAGAAAGCGTTGGGCCGAGGGCGATCCTTGCGCGCACCGAACAGCCGCTCGCGCCACGGCAGCAGCCCGCGCGTCGTCGCCGGATCCTGCACCAGCGCGAGGTAGTCGCTCAGGAACGGGAAGCGCTCCACCAGCGTGTGCTGGCCCGCCTCCGTGAAGATGAAGGCGAAGCCCTTACTGGCCTGGAATGTCCCCATCAGTGGGCTGCGCCCCACGAAGCGCGAGGCCAGCAGGGACTCGCGGAGAGACTCGAGCTGGAAGCCCGGCAGTGCGTCGCGATGGGTGACGTACTCGCTCACAGCTCGAAGCGTACCGGGTCCCAGGCTCCGTGTGGACCCCTGCGATGGGAATGCTGGTTGCTCGCCCGTCCGGGCGTGGATCAGGACGAAGATGCCTGGATGGAGGGCTGAGCCTGATCAGGCAGGAGCATTCCTCCGAGCAGGGTGCGGAGCATGTGCTCCGAGAGCACCTCGGAAGGCGTCTGCAGGAAGTCCGCGCACGTCACCTTGAGGCTCACCAGGCCGTGCAGCCCTGCCCAGAACACCTCCGCGAGCCGCTGAGGCTCCGCTCCCTGCGCCAGTCGCCCTTGCGCCTGGAGTTCCTCGAGGGCTCCCGCCAGAAGGCGGAACGATTGCTCGCCTCCCTCCTTGGGCTTTCCGCGCAGCACGGCGCTGGTGATCTTCGGATCCTCCAAGAAGATGAACGAGTAGGTCTCCGGATGGCTTACTCCGAACTTGACGTAGCGCTCCGCCGCCGCGCGCAACCGCTCCACCGGATCCGCTATCGAGGCGGCCGGAGACAGGGCGCTCCACAACTCCTTGAAGCCCCTCGCGCACAGCTCCTGGGCAATCTCGTCCCGGTTCTCGAAGTGCAGGTACAGCGTTGCCGGCGCGTACTCCACCGCGTCCGCCAGCTTGCGCATCGACAGCGCGCGAAAACCCTCTCGGACCACGATGTCCCGCGCTGCCTCCAGAATCTGCTCGCGTAACTGCGCTTTCTGCCTCTGTTTTCTCTCTGTGCTGCCCATGACTTGAACTTTAAGGGTTGACGGCGCGAACGGCCAACATTAAATGAACGGCGTTCACTGAACGGTGTTCACAAAATATTCGTTCGTTCATTCAGGGAGGCAGTCATGGGCACGGTTGCACTGTTTGGAGCTGCGGGAGCTATCGGTCAGAGCGTGGCGAGCGCACTGCGGGCGAGCGGCCGTCCGTACCGGGTGGTGGGGCGCTCGAAAGGCTCGCTGCAGAAGGAGTTCGGCGCGGATCCGCTGGCGGAGATCGTGACGTGGAACCCCGATGAGCCCGCCTCGGTGCGCGCCGCGGCCGAGGGCGTGGACACGCTCATCTATCTGGTTGGAGTCCCATACTGGGAGTTTCAGCTCCACCCGGTGCTCATGCGGAAGACGCTCGAGGGAGCGGTGGCGGCGGGGGTGTCCCGGCTGGTGCAGATCGGCACGGTGTACCCCTTCGGCCGGCCGCGGAGCGCGCGCGTCGACGAGTCGCACCCGCGCGAGCCCCACACCTTCAAGGGCCAGATGCGCAAGCAGCAGGAGGATCTGGTGATGGAGGCCCACGGCCGCGGCGGGCTGCAGACGACGATCCTCCGGCTGCCGGACTTCTACGGTCCGGGAGTCGATCGCAGCCTGCTCCATCTCGCCTTCAAGGCCGCTGTCGAGGGCACTCGCGCCGACCTCGTCGGCCCGATCGATACGCCGCACGAGTTCGTCTACGTGCCCGACGTGGGGCCTGTCGTCACGGCGCTGATGGATCAGCCGCGTGCCTACGGCCGGACCTGGAACCTGGCCGGAGCGGGCGTCACGACGCAGCGGCAACTCGTGGAGCGCATCTTCGCGGAGGTGGGGCGTCCCCCGAAGTTCCGCGTCGCCGGTCCTCTCACGCTGCGAGTCCTGGGCCTGTTCGATCGCTTCATGCGCGAGCTCGTCGAGATGAGCTACCTGCACACCACGCCCGTGCTGATGGACGACGCAGCGCTGCATGGGCTACTGGGAGAGGTGCGCAAGACGACCTATGAGGAAGGCATCCGCCGCACGCTCGCGGCCATGCGGCCCTCGGTACAGCCCGCGGGCGCACCTGCGCTGAGCCAGCTCTCACAGTAAAGACGCGCGGGCCTACCTGACAGGACTGGATCCGGCGTCGGGTTGATGCTGTCAGCTCGCTGGCATAGGGTCGAAGGTCTCTCCAAGGAGCGGCCCACGCCCTCGCAAGTGGGGCGGGGGGCTGCACGCGAGGCACCGAGATGGACCTCTTCACCCTGACCTGCGACAAGCTCCCTCCGACCACGCGGGTGATGAAGCTGTTCGGCTCCGAGGGCCTGTCACGCCTCTACAGCTTCACCGCCGAGCTGGTCATCCCCGGAGACGAGGGCCTGGTCTTCGACATGGGCGAGGCCCTCAACGCCACCGCCATCCTCCACATCCATGGCGCGGAGGGGGAGGAGCGCAGGGCCTTCCACGGCGTCATCGCCTCCGTGGACTGGGTGCAGCAGTTGGCCGATCACTCCGTCTACCAGGTGGTCCTCGTGCCTCGGCTGTGGAGGCTCGGCTTGAGCCAGCACGGCAACATCTTCGTGGGCAAGAACGTCAAGACCATCCTCCAGGACGTGCTCGAGTCCAACGGCTTCGAGGAGAAAAAGGACTTCGAGTTCCGCATGGGCGCGACCCAGTACGAGGAGCTGCAGCACGTGGCTCAGTACCGGGAGAGCGATCTGGCCTTCATCATGCGCCGCATGGAGCGGGAGGGCATCTACTTCTTCTTCGAGCAGACGGATGACCGCGAGAAGCTCGTCATCATCGACGACAAGCAGAAGCAGAAGGCGAGCGGTTCCGTGCGCTACCTCGAGCAGGCGGACGACACCGTGCTGCGCATGGAGGCGTTCACGGCGTTCAACTGCCGCTACCAGACGCGCCCCGGCTTGGTCCGGCTGCGCGAGTACGACTACCTGCGGCCGACGATGGATCTGAAGAAGGAGGAGCCGGTGTCGAGGCACTCCTCCGTGGAGGTCGTCAGCCACGACGACAACTACAGCACTCCCTCCGAGGGCCAGCGATTGGCTCGAGTGCGCTCCCAGGAGCTCAAGGCGCGCGAGATCCTCTTCGAGGGTCACGGCCACACGTTCGAAGTGCATCCCGGTTACATCTTCGACGTCGTCTCGCATCCGCGTCCCTCCTTCAACGCGAAGTACCTGGCCGTCTCCATCGACCATGAGGGCTCCCAGGGCGTGGGCCAGATCGGGACGGAGGAGGAGCAGCCCACCTATCGGATCCGCGTGGAGGCCATCCCCGAGACCGTGCAGTACCGCCCCCCGCGTGTGACGCCCATTCCCCGTATCTACGGCACGGAGATGGGCACGGTGGATGGGGAGCAGGACAGCCCCTACGCGCAGATCGACAGCCACGGCCGCTACAAGGTCCAGGTCTACTTCGACGAGAACGACCCGCGGAATGGCAAGTCCTCCATGTGGGTGCGCATGTTGCAACCGCACGGCGGACCCAACGAGGGCTTCCACTTCCCCCTGCGCAAGAGCACCGAGGTGATGCTGGTGTTCCTCGGAGGAGATCCGGACCGGCCGGTGATCGCGGGCGTGGTGCCCAACGCGCACTCGCCCAGCCCCGTCACGGTGGACAACGCCACCCACAACGTCATCCTCACCGGTGGCGGCAGCCGGGTCGAGATCGAGGACAATGACGGCGGTCAGTACATCAAGATCACCACGCCCCCGGAATCCACGCTGTTCCACCTGGGCGCCGCGGATGGCAGCGGCAACAACGTGCACCTGTCCTCGATGGGGCACGAGCTGGTGGAGCTGGGTGGCAACCTCACCGTCCGCGTGGACGGGACGATGAGCGAGGAGATCCACCAGGACGTCACCGAGAACTTCCTCCAGAAGGAGACGAAGACGGTGGGCTCCGATCGCTCGCTGGAGGTGACTGGCACCGAGGACACCAAGATCCACGGCAACCAGACAATCGAAGCGCTGTCCGACCGCGTCCTCCAGATCACTGGCAACCAGCGCCACGAGGTGGGGGTGAATGACGAGCACACGGTGGGCGCCGATCACTCTGTCCAGGTGACGGGCAACCAGCTCATCCAGGTGACGGGCACGCAGACCAATCAGGTGACGAGCGATCAGGAAGAGACGGTCGGCGGCAAGCTGACGCAGACGGTCACCGGGAATGTCACGCAGACGCACCTGGCCAACTTCACCCAGACGATCACCGGCTCGCAGACCGTGACCGTGCTGTCGGATACCAAGACCAACCTGCTGGGCGCCGAGATCAGCTTCAAGGCGCAGACCACCTCGGACACGATCCTCGGGGTGAAGAACGAGAACATCATCACCGCCAAGATCGACACCGTAGTGGGCATGGCGATGGAGACGATCGTGGGCCTGAACCTGTCCACGCACATCGGCCCCTCCATCGAGTACACAGCGGCGCTCCAACTGGGCAAGCGCGGCATCAGCCTGTCCTCGCTGGATGTGGAGGTGAAGAACGCGGGTCCCCGGCTCGAGAACGCCGCCATCTGGCTTGGCTGTGCCGGCATCACGATGTTCCCATGAAGGTCATCAAGCCTCAGAGGTTGGGGGTCCTCGCGAGGACGTTCGAGCATGACGGCGCCTTTCACTTCGCCGTCAGTGTGCTCGCCTTCTTTCCGTTCGAGGCGTCTCACCAGTTGCTCACGGAGATCGCCCTGTGGAAGTTCCTTCCCCAGGAGCTGGGCAAGGACGCCGTGCTCGATGCCGGCATGCCCAAGTCTCGTGCGGAGGTGCTGCTCACGGCCAAGGCGTACCCCGTGGGCGGCAAGCCCCAGGCGGCCTGCTCGGTGCGCCTGCACATGGGCAAGGTGGACAAGACGCTGTACGCGGTGGGCGAGCGCTTCTGGAAGGGGGGAGCACCGACTCCGCCCGCTCCCTTCACCGAGTTGCCCATCCACTACGCGAATGCGTATGGCGGCCCGGGCTATCCGCAGAACCCACTCGGCAAGGGCTTCGTGCCGGTGCGCACGCCCCAGGGCGAGGTGCATCCGCTGCCCAATATCGAGGATCCCCGGCAGCTCATCCGGACGCAGAAGGACAAGCGGCAGCCCGCGGGTTTCGGCCCGTACGACTCCACCTGGCCTCAGCGCTTCTCGAAGACGGGGACGTATGACGAGAAGTGGCTGAAGGAGAACTTCCCAGGCTTCGCGAAGGACATCGACTGGGGCTTCTTCAACACCGCTCCGGAGGACCAGCAGTTCCAGGACTTCCTCAGTGGGGACGAGCCCTTCACGCTGGAGCACATGCACCCGGACAAGCCGATCCTCGAGGGACGGCTGCCTGGGCTGCGAACGCGCGCCTTCATCAACCAGCAGACCGAGAAGGGAGAGGAGTTCCGCGAGCTGTCCACGCGGCTCGATACGGTGCACCTGTTCCCTCACGCCGAGCGGGGCGTTCTTGTGTTCCGAGGCGTCACCCGGGTGAGCGAGGACGATGGGGCGGACGTCCGCCAGTTGATGGTGGCCTGCGAGACGCCCGCGGCTCCCAGGCCTGTCGATCACTACCGCAAGGTGCTGGCGGAGCGGTTGGATCGGGACAAGGGGTACCTTGCTGCCCTGCGGGACAGTGATCTGATGCCTCCCGCCGAGCCGGGAGCGGCTGCGGCCTCGGAGGAGGCCACGGGCATGCCTCCCGCGCCGGAGAAGCGGCTGGAGAAGAACCTTCGGCGCGGCGCTGCGCTGGAGCTGGAGAAGACGCGGGAGAAGATCCGCCAGCAGGGGCTTGATCCGGACAAGTACGTGCCCGCGGCCCTGCCTCCGGAGCCAGCGACTCCGAAGCTGGAGGATCTGGGGAGCTTCGTCCAGACCGCCATGGAGAGCGCCGAGCAGCAGTCGCGCGAGGCGGAGACGAAACGCCTCGAGGCCGAGAAGACGGCCCGGGAGTTCTGCAAGCAGCACGGGCTGGACTACGACAAGATCGTCGCCGAGCAGAAGGCCAAACAGGGGGGACCTCCCCGGTTCTCGGCCGACGCGGAGCTGGCGCGGCTTCGAGACGCGGCCGCTCAGGCCCGGACGCTGGGAGTACCGCTGCCCCAACTGGAGCAGCAGGTGCAGGATCCGGTCTTCCAGCAGAAGCTTCGCAGCGCGGAGGCGGCACAGTTGCTGAGCTACCGCGCTCATGCGCACCACCTGCCGGCCGCGGCTCGGCTCCAGGCGGAGCAGGCGGCACAGGTTCGCAAGCAGGTGATGGTGCTGCTCCAGACCAAGCAAGGCTTTGAAGGACGGGATCTCACGGGTTCCGATCTGTCCCGCATGGAGCTTCGGGGAGCCAACTTCCGCGGAGCGTTGCTCGAGCGGGTGGACTTCACCGGCGCGGATCTGCGGGGAGCGGACTTCACCGGCGCGGTGCTCGCGCGGGCCGATCTCACGGAGGCGAACCTGTCGGAGGCCATCTTCTCCGGAGCCAACCTGGGGCTGGCGCGCCTGATTCGGGCTCGGGCGGAGAAGGGGTTGGATCTGACGCGAGCGGTGCTCTACCGGGCGGACCTGACGGAGGCGAGCCTGCGAGGGGCTCGCATGGACGGAGTGGATCTGTCGGAGGCCGTGGTGAAGGGCGCGGATCTCGGAGGCGTGGTGGCGCGTGAGCTGACGCTGCTGCGCACCGATCTGTCCGGGCTCAAACTGGCAGGCTCGGATCTCACCAAGAGCAACTTCGTGGAGGTGAACGTCTCGGAAGTGGACTTCACTGGCGCCACGCTGGTGGGAGCGGTCTTCGTCTCGTGCAAGGCGGATGGCGCAAACTTCCGCCAGTCGCGGAGCGACAACCTGCGAGTGGTGAAGGACTCCTCCTTCATGAAGGCGGACTTCCGGGAAGCCAGTCTCCAGGGGGCGAACCTGCGAGCCACGAACCTGACGGAGGCGGACTTCAGCCAGGCGAAGCTCGCGGGGGCCGACCTGAGCGAGAGCCTCCTCCATCGAGCCCGCTTCTACCGGGCGGTGGCCACCGAGGCGCGCTTCGTGAAGGCGGATGTGACGGACGCGAACTTCGTGTCCTGCAACCTCATGCAGGCGCTGCTCCAGAAGGCCTGCATCCAGGGCGCGGACTTTCGTGGGTCCAACCTGTTCCGCGCGGACTTCGCCCGGATTCGGGGCTCGGCGCGCAGCCTGCAGGACGCCTACACGGTGCAGTTGCGCATCTACCCGCGGAGGTCCAATGGATAGCAAGGAGCTGCGGGCCCGGATCGAACGCGGGGAGCCCCTGGTCGACATCGATCTGTCCCAGGGGGCGCTGGCGGGGGCGGATCTGTCCGGTGGCATCTTCGAGCGGGTGCGCTTCCGGGGCGCCGAGCTGAGCGGCGCGGATCTGCGCGAGTCCACCTTCACCGGCTGTGACTTCTCAGGGGCCCGCATGGTGGGCGCCCAGATGACGCACACGGTGGTGCACGACGGAGATCTGCGAGAGGCCGTGCTGACGAAAGCCAACCTGGTAGCGGTGCAGATCATCCAGTCCCAGCTCGCTTCCGCGGACCTCCGCGGAGCGCAGATGCTGCAGGCCGCCCTGATCCGGGTGGATCTCACCGGTGCGGTGCTGGCGGAGACGGACATGGAGCGCGCCTCGGTGCTCGAGTCGAACACCACGGGCATCGATCTCTCCAATGCTCGCCTGAGGCAGACGACGCTGTATCAGTCTGACCTGCGCAAGGCGAAGCTCGGCGGGGCGAAGTTCGATCTGGCCGTGCTGATCGGCAGCAAGCTGGCCGGCATGGACTTGAGGGGGAGTGACTTCGCCCTCACGCAGCTCACGGGCGCGGACCTGGCGGGATGCGATCTGAGCGAGGCGAACCTCACGCAGTGCAATTTCAAGGATGCCGTGCTGGAGGGAGCGAAGCTGGACAAGGCCAAGGCTGCGAATGCCTTGTTCGTCGGAGCAAAGCTCCAGCGAGCGAGCCTGCGGGGAACCCAGCTCTTCCAGGCGCTCTGGGTGGACGCGAACCTGACCCAGGCGGACTGCACGGGTGCGCAGATGCAGCAATGCATTCTCCACCGAGCCCAGTGCCAGGCGGCCCGGTTCGCGGACGCGGACCTCACGTATGCGGACTTCTCCTATGCGGATGTGTCCGCGGCGCACTTCACGGGGGCCACGGTCACCCGCGCGAAGTTTCATCAGACGAAGGAACAGGGCACGATCGGCAAGGGGCGAGGCGCCTTGGGAGATGATCCAGAGCTGGCCGAAGCCGAGCGGTGGCGGCCAAAATACTGAAGGCATGGCGGCGCCGTGAGAGCGGCCCGGGAGGAGGACAGATGAGACAGCTGGCCAGAGCGCGTGAGCAGATGGCGGCATTCCAGGAGTCGGGCACCGTGGTGGCGGTGGAGGCGGGAGCCTCGCTGTCGGTGCGGGCCGATTCCGGCACCTACCTGGCCCGCCGGGCCTTCAGCTGCCTGGTGGAGCCCATGCTGGGGGACGTGGTGCTGGTGAGCGGGCTGCCCGATGGCACGTGCTGGGTGCTCGCGGTGCTGGAGCGCGAGGCGGACGCGCCCGCGCGCCTGGTCACCGAAGGTGATCTGGAGATCCGGCTGACGCAGGGGCGCTTCGTCGTCGCGGCCCAGGAGGGCGTGGATCTCGTCTCCGCCCAGGATGTCTCCGTGACGGCCGGAGCGGTCCGGGTGAACGCGGACGAGGGCAGCGTGGTGACGCGCCAGTTGAACCTGCTGGGCTCGTTCGTGCGCGCCGAGTTCGACCGGATCAAGGTGCTGGCCGAGAGCTGTGACTCGGCGTTCGACCGGCTGCTGCAGCGCATGAAGCGCTCGTACCGCTTCGTGGAGGAGCACGATCAGGTGCGGGCCGCGCGGATCGACTACGTGGCCGAGCAGAACGCCACCCTCCGGGGGAGCAACACGCTCGTCACGGCGAAGGACCTGGTCAAGGTCGACGGTGAGCAGATCCACCTGGGCTGAGGAGGAACCGCATGTTCGCGAATACGCAGATGATGGGCATGGATATGGCTTTTCCGGACGTGTGCCTGACGCCCATGCCGGCACCGACACCCATTCCGTACCCGAATATCGCCATGGGGCCCATGGGCGTGCCGGCGGCGTACAACGTGCTGTTCATGTGCACGCCCGCGCACAACATGAGCACGGTGGTTCCGCTGACGAACGGTGACAACGCCGGCGTCGCGATGGGAGTGGCTTCGGGCATGGTGATGGGGCCGTCCCGCCACCTGACGGCCAGCTTCACCGTGCTGGTGGGAGGCATGCCCGCCACGCGGCTGACGAGCATGTCGCTGCAGAACGGCACCAACGCCCCGGGAGTTCGGCTGGTCCCGAGCCAGACGAAGGTGCTCGTCCTCTCCCCGTGACGGGAGCGGCGAGGAGAGGCGCGCATGAACGTCCTGGAGCTGGTGCAGGCCTCTTTCCGGGGGCCGTGGGGATGTATCGCGGTGACGGGGGTGATCGTCCTCGTCATCCTGATGTTCTCGTTCATTCCCCGCAATGCACAGGGGCAATCCCGGAGCCCGATGGGGCAGGGGGGCGCCTCGATGGACGTTGGCCGATCCGTGCTGCAGCAGGCGCGCCAGCTCGTCCAGGAAGGCAAGCCGCTGGTGGCGGTGAAGTTGCTGCGTGACACCTCACGGGTATCGCTCGGGGACGCGCAGGCCTACGTCAAAGCGGTCCAGGCCGCGCAGCAAGGGGGCCTATCGTTTGGCGAGGCTCTCACCGCGGAGCTCGCCTCCGAGGTGAAGACGCTGATCTCGAAGGCAGACCGGGAGCAAGCGGTGAAGCTCCTGGTGGCGCGAGCCGGAGCGCCGGAGGCAGAGGCCCGGCGTCTGGTCGAGCTCATGGGCTCGACCCGAAGCCATCGGGCATGGCTCGCCAAGAAGCCGCTCCCGGGCGTTGGGACCGAGGCGGATCTCGAGCAGGTGGAGTCCCTCGTCGCCGAGGGCAAGAAGGCGGAGGCCCTGACGCTCTACCGGAAGCTCACGGGCGCGAGTCTCGAAGAGGCCAAGGAGTACGTGGACGCCCTGGCGGAGCCCTGAGCGGGGGAGGGGCGTTCGTGCATCAGGAGACGGGGCGGCCCGTAGAGGCCTGAGCCTGCCGTGTTGCCCGCTCCATCAGCTCGCCCTGGACCCAGCGTTTGTCGCCATCCTGGAGCTTGCGCCGACGCCAGGCGCCAGCCGCCTCCAGCTCCCACGCATGGGTGTTGTCCGCGAAGCACCGATCGAGCACATCACGCACCTGTGCCAGGAGTTGCGCATCGTCCACGGGAGCCAGCGCCTCCACGCGATGGTCCAGGTTGCGAGGCATCAGATCCGCCGAGCCGATGTAACAGCGCACCTCGCCGGCCCGTTCGAAGAGGTAGATGCGAGCGTGCTCCAGGAAGCGGTCCAGGATGGACACCACGCGGATGTTCTCCGAGACCCCGGGCACTCCTGGCCGCAGGCAGCAGATGCCTCGCACGTTGAGTTCGACCTTCACCCCTGCGCGCGAGGCGTCGTACAGCGCCCGGATCATCATCGGGTCCACGAGCGCGTTCATCTTCATCTGGATGCGCGCGGGCTTGTCCTTCGAGTGCGCGGCCACCGTGCGGCGGATCTCCGCGAGCAATCCCTCGCGCATGTTGACCGGCGCCACCAGCAGCTTGCGGAAGGTCTGGGGCCGGGCGAACCCCGTCAGGTAGTTGAACAGGTCCGCCACGTCCGCGCCGATCTCCGGATCCGTCGTGAACAGCCCCAGGTCCGTGTAGAGCCGCGCCGTCTTCGGGTTGTAGTTCCCCGTGCCGATGTGCACGTAGTGGCGGATCTTCTCTCCCTCCCGGCGGACGATCAGGATCGCCTTGGCGTGCGTCTTCAGGCCGGGGATGCCGTAGACGACGTGCACCCCCGCCTCCTCCAGCGCTATCGCCCACTGGATGTTGGTGCGCTCGTCGAAGCGGGCCTTGAGCTCCACCATGCACACCGCCTGCTTGCCCTTCTCCGTGGCGCGGATCAGCGCGGGCACGAGCGGTGAGCTGTCCGAAGTGCGGTACACCGTCTGCTTGATGGCCAGCACATCCGGATCCTCCACGGCCTCCGTCACGAAGCGCTCCACCGACGTGGCGAAGGACTCGTACGGGTGGTGGACCAGCAGATCGCCTCGGCGCATCGCCGCCATCACCGTCGTTCCGCCTTCCGCGTTCGGGTCGGGGCGCAGGCGGGGTTGGGTGACAGGTGTCCACGAGGCATCCCGAAGCTCCGAGAAGCCCGGGGTTGCCACCACCGAGTGCAGATCCGCCAGCGCCAGCAGGCCCTGCTCCTCGTAGACCTGCCGCGGCTCCAGCCCCAGCGCCTCAATGAGCGGATCGCTCAGCTTCGCGTTCATTCCCGCCTGCACCTCCAGGCGGATCACGTCTCCGAAGCGGCGTTGGCGGAGTTCGTCCTGCACGGCCACCAGCAAATCCTCGGCGTCCTCGGACACCGTGAAGTCCGCATCCCGAGTCACCCGGAACAGCCCGTAGTCCAGCACCTCCATGCCCGGGAACAGCGCGCTCAAGTGACAGGCGATGATGTCCTCGAGCGGCACGAACGCCGCCCCCGCACTGCTCTTGATCGGTACGAAGCGGGGCAGCAGCTCCTTGGGTACCTTCACCCGCGCTACGTGCTCCACCTCGGCGACGGGATCCCGCAGCAGCACCGCCAGGCTCACCGAGAGGTTGGAGATGTATGGGAAGTGCCGCCCCAGCCCGATGGCCAGCGGCGTCAACACCGGGAAGATCTGCTCGCGGAAGCGCTGATCCATCTGCGCCCGAGCCTCCGCATTCAGCTCCTTCATGGGGAGGATTCGCAGGCCCTTTTCGGCCAGCGCGGGCCGCAGCACCTTCTCGAGGCAGTCACTGTGCCGCCGCCCCTGCTCGCGGATGCCGTCGTGCAGCTTGTCCAGCGTCTCCCCCGGCGTGGCCCCGTCCGGCACCAGCCTCGAGACACCCGCGTGGTGCTGCTCGTGCAGCCGCGCCACGCGGATCATGAAGAACTCATCCAGGTTGCGCGCGTAGATGGCGCAGAACTTCAGACGCTCCATCAGTGGCACCGAGCCGTCCTCGGCCAGCTGCAGCACCCTATCGTTGAAGGCCAGCCAGGACAGCTCCCGGTTGAAGAACAGCTCCCGGTCCGGCACGTCCACCCCCTCGGGGATGACATCCCGCTCGACGGTCTTCTGGCTGCCTCGGCTGGGGGAGGCTCGCTTGGCCATACCCGGGCTCCTCGGATGGGTGTTCAGGTGGGGGCGGGGTGTAGCAGCAGCCTTTCACGGGCGGTGAGTCTCTTTCTGGAAACGGTGGCGCAGTGCATCCAGGTGGCCGTTTTCCCACCCGACCTCCCAGATGGGATTTGGGCTTCCGTCCACTTTGAGACAAAGTGCGCCCTGCTCATTCTGGAGGGGTCTTCTTGCCGAACCGCGCACATCTCCTCGCTCGGGGACTGTGTCTCTTTGCCCTGTTGTGGGGCTTCGAGACGCTCGCCCAGGGCACTTCAGTCCTCACGGGCACTGTCATCGATGCGGCCACGAAGCAGCCGATCCCGGACGTCGTCGTCACGGTGACCTCGCCGGCGCTCCAAGGTGAGCAGGTGGTCCTCACGGACAAGACCGGTTCATACCGCATCCCGCAACTTCCGCCGGGCAGCTACACCATTCGCGTGGATGGGGATGGCTACAAGCCCTATGAGCGTGGCGCGATCTCCGTGCGCGTGGACACCACCATCCGCGTCAACGTGGAGCTGCTCCCCGACAACTTCACGGAGACGATGGAGATCACGGCGGCGCCTCCTACCGTGGACATCGGCTCGAGCGCCTCGGGTGTGACCGTGGACTCCGAGTTCCTGCGCAACGTGGCCGTCATCCGTCCGGGCACCAAGGGCTCGGCGTCGCGCTCCTTCGAGTCCCTGGCTGAGTTGGCTCCTGGCGCCAGCTCGGACCGCTATGGCGTGAGTGTCAACGGCAGCAGCTCGCCCGAGAGCCAGTATGTCGTCGATGGCCTGTCCGTGAGCGATCCCAGCGTGGGCACGGTGGGGACGCCGCTGTCCGTGGAGTTCGTCAAGGAGGTCAACGTCATCACGAGCGGCTACATGCCCGAGTACGGCCGCTCGACCGGTGGCATCCTCAGTGTCGTCACCAAGACCGGTTCCAACGAGTTTCACGGCTCAGTCTTCGCGAACGTGGCGCCGGGAGTCCTGCAGACGGCGGGCACCGAGGTGCTCCAGGCCGGCTCGGTCATCAGCGCCCAGGGCAATCCGTGGAACCTGGGAGACTTTGGCTTCGATCTGGGCGGTCCCATCATCAAGGACAAGCTCTGGTTCTACGTGGGCGTGGCGCCGTCGTTCAACCGCATCCGCGTGGAGCGGCAGCTCAACACGCTGGACATCTGCACGGCGAAGGATCCGGCGAACGGCTGCAGCGACGCGGGCGCCGCGCGGGTGGATCCCTCGACGAAGTATGTGGTTGCGACGCCCATCGAGGGCACCCAGGTCAACCGCTTCGCGGACGAGCGGAGCGTGCAGTACATGGCCAAGCTGCAATACAACTTCAACCCGGACCACAACCTGTCGATCTCGGCCTTTGGCGTGCCACGTTCGTCTGGAGGCCAGGGCAAGTATTCGTTCAGCGATGATGGGGATCCCGAGGTGTGCGTGGGTCTGTCCTGCACGGGCTATGTGCAGGGCTCCTACGAGTCCATCGCCACGCAGCGAGACAATGACGCGCTGGATCTGGTGGCGAAGCAGTCCTCCTCGTTTTTCAACAAGAGGCTGCTGCTGGACGCGACGGTCGGCTGGCACCACCAGCGGGACACGATCCTGCCGTCGGATGGCTCGGGGTTGAACACGGGAGAGGGGCTGTCGGCAGAGCCGCGCATCAACTACCGGCGGACGCGCAGCCCTGCCACGAGAGTTGGTCCGGTGGGGCGGGACTACCACAGCATCACCGAGTTCGAGGATCTGCCGGATCCCTCGGTCTGTGAGTCGCCCGAGGAACTGTTCCCCACCGACACTCTGCCGGATCGCCGCGCGACGCGCTGCCCGGTGAGCGCGTACTCGATCGGTGGCCCCAACACGATCAGCATCCAGAAGCTGGATCGCATCCAGGGCAAGCTGCTGGGCACGTACCTCTTCGAGGCGCGCGGCCACCACATCGTCAAGGCTGGCTTCGATCTGGAGCGGCTGAGCTACTACAACAACCGCGCGCGTACGGGCCTGGCGCCCTGGACGGAGTGCACCAACGGCACGTGCTGGTTCACCACCACCCAGTACGGCTACCTGGACGCGCCGGATCAGCCGGTGTTCCTCGAGACGAAGGAGGGCACCTCCAAGTCGCTGACCGTGGGAGGCTTCCTCCAGGACAGCTGGTCGGTGAACGACAAGTTCACCGTCAACGTGGGTGTCCGCTACGACGCGCAGACCGTCTGGGGCCTGGATGGGAAGGTGGGCCTGTACCTGCCCAACCAGTGGTCCCCGCGCCTGGGCGTCATCTACGATCCCACGCAGCAGGGCCGCTCCAAGCTCTTCGCCAACTATGCTCGCTTCTACGAGAACATGACGCTGGACATGGCGGACCTCTCGTTCCCGCAGCAGCAGCTCATGTCGGCCACGTATGACGCACCCGCGTGCAACCCGGCGGACCCGATCTCCCTGAGGACGGCGTGCGCCAGCGACGAGTACCGCCAGGCCATCGGCAATCCCGAGAGCCCCAACCAGTTCTGGAACGTGGAGGGCGGCGATCGCGTGCCCGTCGATCCGGACATCAAGCCCCAGTCCATGGACGAGATCGTGGTCGGTGGCGAGTACGAGCTGTTCCTCGGGCGGTTGGGCCTCACCTATACGCGGCGCCAGCTCAACGATGTCATCGAGGACATGAGCCGGGATGACGGGAGCACCTTCTTCATCGGCAACCCGGGCAAGGGGTACTCGTCGGACTTCCCGGAGGCCGTCCGCAAGTACGACGGGGTGACGCTCTACTACCAGAAGAACTTCTCGAACCAGTGGCTGACCCAGGTCAGCTACACGTGGTCCAGGTTGGTGGGCAACTACTCGGGCCTGTTCCGCGCGGATACGGGCCAGCTGTCTCCCAACCTGACGCGAGACTTCGACCTGCTCTCGCTCACGTTCAACCGGTACGGCTTGCTGCCCGGCGATCGTACGCACAACCTGAAGGCTTTTGGGGCGCGCGAGTTCATCCTCTCCAACAGCATGAGCATCAACGTGGGCGCCAGCTACCGCGGCCGCTCCGGCACGGTGATCAACGTGCTGGGCGCGCACCCGCGGCGCAGCGGCGCGGAGACGTTCATCCTCCCGCGTGGCAGCGCTGGCCGGCTGCCATGGGTCCACAACTTCGATGGGCACGTGGGGTTCAACCAGCGGCTCACGAAGGACAACGTGGTGACCCTCTCGCTGGATGTCTTCAACCTCTTCAACTTCCAGCAGTACACGGAGGTGGACCAGAGCTTCACCTTCACCCGTGTGTACGCGCTCGAGAATGGCGAGACGATCAAGGACGTGGAGGCATGCCGCTCGTCGGGCGGGGACTGCAAGGTCATCTCCACGGCCACGGGCAAGCCCATCAGCCCGGAAGAGGTCAACCCCAACTTCAAGCGGCCGACCGCCTATCAGTCACCGCGGTCCGTTCGCCTCGGCGCGAAGTTCAGCTTCTAGCCTGCTGCTCGGAGAACACCTGCCATGAAGCGTGAACTCAAGGGACTGAGCGTGGGCGCGGTGGCCATGGCCGCCGTGTTGGGCGCGTGCAATACCTCGGATCCGGAGCGCCAGTGCTCCGTGGCGCGAGCCGTCTCGGATGGATCCCTCGGCTCGTTCGCCGCCACCTATGCGTTGAAGGACGGGGCACCTCAACCCGACCGGCCGTGCACCCAGCTCCAGGCGGAGCCGGTGGGGCTGCAGAAGTACTTCAGCCAGGATCCCTCCGCGCCGGACACCGTCGCCATCCGTACGAAACGGATGGGGGATCTGCTCGAGGATTTCGATGCGCAGATCGATCCCGCATCGGCGGGCAAGCCCTACGCAGTGGGGGCGCTGGCTTCGGAGAACCCGGGCGCGGACAACTTCTGTGACGTGCCGCAGCTGGCTGCCGCGCGGCTGGAGGTGCCAGCGAGCGGGGAGCAGCCCGCGCAGAGCTTCTCCTACGAGTGGTCGAACCTGCGCATCTACAACACGCCGGAGATCCCCGGGACGCAGTTCGTCGCGGACCTGCGCTACTCGGAGAACGGCTGTACCGCCGAGTACAGCGTGAAGGGCATCTGGCCCGTGGTGAGCTGCGCCACCTCCGGCAAGCCCGACGAGGCGAAGTGCGATCCGTACCCGGACTACAGCGTGGGTCGGCTGCGCGGCTCGGGCATCAACCCGCTCTTCCCGGTGAAGTGCGATCCCGTCGCGCTCATCTGCGTGCTGACGGGTGAGGTGCCGTCGGACAGGAAGCCCTGAGGCGGAAAAAACCGCGGCCGGACGTGGCGACCCCACCCCGTCCGGCCGCGCCGCTGACCGCGTGGGGGGCAGCGGTCAACGCCCTCTTAAAGAGGGACCTGTCCTTCCGGGAACGCTGCCGGCCCATCGGCGTCCCATGCTCAACGTAGGGGAGGGATCTTAAGAACCTCTTACGGTGATGCGGTTACGGTTCCGTCCATCCCCGCGGTGCCATGGCGGCCTGTGTGTGGAAGGAGGTGCACGGCATGGGGGAGCGAATCCTGTTGGTGGAGGACGATCCGCAGCTCGGGTCGCAGATCGTGGAGCACCTGCGAGGCGCGGGCTTCGATCCGATCTGGTGGAAGGAGGGGAAGAGCCTCATGCCGGGGGAGCTGCCCGAGGTGAGCCTCGTGGTGCTCGATCTGATGCTGCCGGGCACGTACGGCCTGGACATGCTCAAGGCGATCCGGGTCTTCTCGGAGGTGCCCGTCCTCATCCTCAGCGCGCGCAATGACACGCTGGACAAGGTGCGCTCGTTGAAGCTCGGCGCGGATGACTACATGACGAAGCCCTTCTGGCCGGAGGAGTTCGTCGAGCGGGTGCGCGCGCGCCTGCGCCGGCCCACGTTGCAGAAGGAGGAGGCGGTCGTGGAGGTGGGGCCGTTGCGGCTCGACTTCAACGCTCGGGAGGTGCGGGTGCAGGGCCGTCCCGTCGAGCTGACGCGGGTGGAGTTCGAGCTGCTGGCGGCGCTGGCCCGGAGGCCTCGTGAGGCGGTGACGCGACAGTGGCTGGTGGAGCACGTGCTGGATCCGGAGCGGGAGGGCACCGAGCGCACGCTGGATGTCCACGTGTCGCGGCTGCGGCGCAAGTTGGGGTCGGTGCACTGCGTGGAGACGGTCTGGGGGGTGGGGTACCGGCTGGTTCCCGGAGATGGCTCGTGAAGCTTCGGCTGCGCCTGGCGCTCACGGCGGCGGCGGTGACGGTGCCGCTGATCGCGGTGCTGGGGTTTCTGCAGCAATCATTGCGCAGCCGCTCTCAGGAAGAGGTACTCGAGGCAGCCACGCTCGCGCAGATGCAGGCGGGCGAGCGGGAGCGCTGCGAGGCCGCTCCCGAGTCCTGGATGCTGAAGGGAGGGCTTCGCCTGCAGGGAGGACCGTCTTCCAAAGGGGGACGCGGGGAGCCCCCGCCCAAAGAGCGTTTCGAACTGTTCGGGCCGCCTGGGCCTCCTCCTGGGGATGAGGATCGGGGACCGCCGCCCGGGCCTCCGCCGGATCGGGATCGGAAGTCGCTGGGGAGAGGGCCGGGCTCCGTGCAGCTCTTTCCCTATGACAGTCAGCTCGTCTCGCGGAATCCCCAGGCTCCGGTGTTGGACGAGCAGTTGAGGGCGGAGGCTCGCTTGGGAGAGGGAAGGGTCTCCCGGCAGTGGCGAGGGGAGGGCCAGCGCTTCCACGAGGTGCTGGTGCGGATGCCCTGGGACAGCGGGCCTTGTGCATACATTCTGGCGCGACGACAGGAGCCCTCGGGGCCGCCGTTCGGGTTTCTCCCCCCATTGGATCTCTGGGGCTTTCCCACGCTCATCGTCCTGGCGACGGTGGTGGTGGTGCTGGGGCCCGTGGTGGGACGCATCCGCCGGCTCACGGAGGAAGTGAGGACGTCCGCGAGCAGCCATTACCAGCAACCCATCTCCGTGCAGGGCAGCGACGAGATCGGAGAACTGGCGCGCGCCTTCCAGGAGGCGCGGACGGAGATCCAGAACCAGATGGCGCAGCAGGAGGCTCGTGAGCAGGCCCTGCGCGACTTTCTTGCCAACACGACGCATGACGTGATGACGCCGCTCACGGTGTTGCAGGGGCACCTGTCGGCGATGGAGCAGCGCGCGGGAAGGGGAGAGCCGCTGGAGCCGGGGTTGGTGGCCTCGGCAATGAGCGAGGCGCACTACATGGCTTCGCTGGTGCACAACCTGTCCGCTGCGGCGCGGCTCGAGGCGGGGACTCCGGCGACTCAGCGAGTTGCGGTGGATCTCAACGCGTTGGTCGGGCGTGTCGTGGGGCGGCACCAGCCCATCGCGCGCCAGCAGCAGATCTCACTGGAGAGTGGCGTTCCCGGCATGCCCACGTGGGTGCTTGGAGACGTGACGCTGATCGAACAGGCGGTGAGCAATATTGTCTTCAACGGCATCCGGTACGGGCGTGAGGGCGGCCACGTCGCAGTGGTGCTGGAGACCACGCGCCAGGGACGATTCCACCTGCGAGTCATCGATGACGGGCCGGGCATTCCCGAGGAGGAGCGCTCGCGGTTGCTGGAGCGCAGTTTCCGAGGCAATGCGGCGCGGACACGTGCTCCACAGGGGCAGGGGCTAGGGCTGCACATCACGCACAACGTGGCGCAGGTGCACGGTTGGACGCTGACGCTGGAGCCTTCGGAGTACGGTGGGCTTGAGGTTGGCTTGGCGGGCGACGTACTGATGGAATCACCGGCGATCGGTTGATCTTCCCGGAAGTGGAGGCGGCGGGATTCGAACCCGCGCCGGGCGGTGCGAAACCTTGAGCAGAATCGCGCCCTTACCTCGCAATCGCCCGGAATGACTTGGAGTCGATAGCCTGCCGCGTCCCGTTTCGTCCCGTCCTGTTCCAGCCCACTTCGCGGACACTCCACTAGATTTGCACCCTACCGTCGCCAGCACCCGCGCAGCGCGGCCCGAGCCGATCGGTCACGGTGAGTCGCGCCCACCAATTGCCGGGAACCGCTCGTAGGCCCGTTTAAGCGCGTCCAGGTGGGCGGGGTTGTCGAGGTCGAGCGGCGCATCGGTGAGCTGCACGACCCATCCGCCCGACGGCGTGCGACGCGCTCGCGTAAGCAGCTCGGCGTCGCGGGCCGGGTCCGGGAACCCGATGGTCTTTGTGGCAGCGGCAGACCAGTAGTTCAGCCACCCAAGGTAATAGGGAATCTCAGGCGAGCGAATGTGCTGGAAGAGTTTCAGGGCAGGCAGCCCCCTGCGTGGAGACGGCGGCCCTTGCAGCGTGGGCGCTGTCTGATACGCGATGTCCACCTTAGCGGCGTATGGCGTTGCACACCCCCAGAACGCGCGTGCGCCCTCTGCCACGGCTTCAAGCACAGCCGCCGATGCCGCGATCACAGGCTCGTCCAGTGGCATTTCTGCATGGACTTCAAACTGGGGCTGACCGCCCGCGGTGAAGAGTCCCGAATTTTCCATTCCAGAAACCATCACGGGGTAACTCTTGTCCCCGTTGCACACAATAGGGAATCCCCCGTCCTCAATGCTTTCTACGAGCCATGCGTCGCGCTGTGGCAATGCGATGGGGCGCCCGCTGCCTGAGAGCCGCCATTTCAGCCTCAAGCCGGGGAGCGCCTTTTCGATCCCATGGATGACGTCGACCGTGCGGCCGTCTTTGCCCATGAGTGCAGGCGCGTAGGTGATAAGGGTGAGGGTTCTTTGCTGAGTCATCGTGGGCATCCCGTGACGACGATATTGAGGAGTGGAGCCTTGGCGAGCAGAGCGTCTTTGTGCGCTTGGGTGCTCACCCCGATGACGAAGTCATATCCACATGCTGTTGCGATGGCTCGCTCCCTTTGAATTTGCTTGAGTTCCTTGTCGATCTCCATCCTCTGGACGAAGGAATTATATTTATCGAATTGATGGGTCTTGATCTCCCACAGCACGCGCACACCGACTTGCAGCGCATCGAAGCGTATTCCTCCCACGCTCACGTCCATGCCGGGATAACGGTTGGGCGGAAACTTGTCGGCGCACTCGTTATGCGGATCATCTTTGGATGCGCGCGGCACCGGGATGGCCTCGCACTCCGGGCGGCGCGGGTTGGAGTCTGGTACTGGGAAGATGTCTCCAGTGGGCGACCCCTTTGGCTTAGGTGTTTGATTCGCTAGGGGCTCCTCAGCGGGTGTCGGTTGCGTCCTGAGCTTCGCTCGCTCGCGGGATGCGTGCCGTTGATAAGCATTAATCCCCTCTTGGATGGCGGCTGCTACCACCACCGCGCCAACAACAACCACTGCACCGACGACGATCTCGGGTGCGGCAAAGATACAGAGGGCCACGACTGCGGGAGCGGCGGCATCCGCGTAGGCAACGGCGCATCGTTTGGTGACATCCCGAAATCTGACCCTGTCGCGATCGAGCGCGTGAAAGCACCGCTCCGCAAGGATGGGCCATTCGTTGGAGGCTTCTCGCACCACGCACTGCCCATCATCTGTCCAGGGGTACAGTGCCGCACGCTGAAGATGGGCGAGTCTCGGGCTCGGGGCCTCTACCTCTCCCGGGCTTGGATCCATCGTCGCGCAGGCTGAGAGCAGGAGCAGGAGCAGGGGGGCGCTACAAGTTCGGGGAGGCATGGCGGCGTCCCTTCAATCAAGCAGGGGGCCGTAGGTCAAGGCGCGCCCTCCTGGAGTGTGACAGAGGACGCTCCGACGTGCCCCGATTCCCAACCCCTGAACCCGGCGTCGTCGAGACCATCGGCCACGGTGGCGCGGATGTCCTCCCTGACGCCCGCGTCGCCGACCCTCGGCGTGCGCAGCAGGTCGTTGCTGATGTCCGTCAGCACCATGCCCTTGTACGCCTTGAGCACGATCTTCCCGTACTCGGGAGCGCTCCTCGGGACGGTCTCCCCCTCGCCGACCCACTTGAAGACAGAAGTCCCCGTCTGCATGCCCATGTGCAACTCGCCCGCTTTCTCCTCGGGACCACAGTGCTGGCACGTGTCCATCTCCGGGCTTCTCTCGGGCCTCCTACTCCAACTCCTTCCACATGCGCACCAAACTGTCGTTGGGTCGCCCCATGAAAGCATCGAGCAGGCGTTTCTCCACACCGTGAGACTCCCAAACAGCCACTGGCTCAAGCCCAGTGCATTCTTGGGGGCGTGCCTCTCTCGAATTGCCGAGGCTGTCGAAAATCCAGCAGCGGCGGAGTGGACCCACTTCCATTCTGAATTGGACAATGGGTTGAGTCAGACGTTCTTCAATCGCTCTCCACCCCATGAACTTCCATGACTTCGAGTGCGGGTGGCTGATAACAATCCTGAAAAGAATGGGTTTTGATGCGATCCTGTCCAGGTCCGAGTCTGGGCTGGTGGTTCTGTAGTCATAGAAGGCGTCAAATGGTAATTCGAGAACCCTTCCATAGCCGAAGGAGCCATCCGCGAGGGGGATTCTCAAGAATGAGCCTGGTTTATGTGTTGGCCGCATGCCCTAATATCCTGTGTAAGGATGAGTCTGACCCCAGCGAGTCGTAGCAGTGTTGTGAAACTGTCTGCCTCGCGGGTTGTCTTTTTGCCACGGCGCGCACGATGTTCTCGGTTCGATAAGGTTTGCCCGTGTCGGACCGGGCGCCTCCATGGAAGTCTATCAATTGCTGCTCTCTTCCACGAATTCGCCAATACGTTGGGTCATCATACCGGTGGCATCGTTGTCCGAGTCCGCCTTGAGGGTGGCGGTTGCCCCTGGCAACCGCTCCGGAAGCCCGAGTCGCTCAGCTCGATCGCAAGCATGGCGCAGGCTCCGCGGTCGGGGAGCGCCGCTCTGACGGGAGAGAGGGTGGCGGAGGGACTGACGGCCGCCGGCCTCCTACCAGCGGGTGAGCCATGAGTCGCTGGGCCAAGCCCCGCTGGCGCCACACCTACTCGCAGGGTAGGGTCCATGTTCGCTAACCTGCAGGGAGGTGAATGATGGACACGCACACCATGCCGCACGCCGATGTCGAGCCCGGCGTCACCATCGGTCCCTGGGTGGTGCGGCAGAGGTGGGACCGTGGCTCGTTCGGCGTGGTGTTCCGTGTGGAGCGGGCCGGGCACCCCGAGGCGGGCTCCTTCGCGCTGAAGCTGGCGCTTCAGGCCGAAGACGCACGCTTCACGCGCGAGGTGGCACTGCTCCAGTCCCTGCAGAACCCCTCCGTGCCGCGCTTCGAGGACCGTGGGTGGTGGGACTCGCCCAGGGGCGGGCAGTACCCCTACCTTGTCATGGAGTGGGTGGAGGGGAAGCCGCTCTACGAATGGGCCCGGAGCACTCGCCGCACTTCTCGCCAGGTCATCCATGTCCTCGAGCAGCTCTCCAGCGCCTTGGCGTGCGCTCACGCCGCTGGGGCTGTTCACCGCGACGTCAAGGGGGACAACGTGCTCGTCACCTCCGAGGGCCGGGCCGTATTGCTGGACTGGGGGTGCGGCATCCACCTGGGAGCGGTGGAGCTCACGGACGGGCCTCTCGGGCCGGGCACCGCGGCCTACCGCTCTCCGGAGTCGCTGCGCTGGAGTTGGGCGCACCGGCTCAGCGGGGAGCGTTACGAGCCGAAGGGGACGGATGACGTCTACGCGCTGGGGGTGACAGCCTACCGGCTGTGTACTGGAACCTACCCACCCCCTGTGGAAGAAGCCTCGGGGCCGCCCCGGCGTCTCTTTCCTCCTCGGGAGTTGGCCACCATCTCGGCTGGGCTCGACGAACTGCTCTTGGCCTGTCTCCACGAGGAGCCCCTTCGCCGACCGCCCGCAGCCTCGCTGTTCATCGCGTTGAGGCATGCGGCTTGTGCGGTCGAAGCTGCGGCTCTCATCCTCCCCACGCCGGCTGCGGCCGACACCGAAAAGGCTTCTCGGCCGGGCCCTCCGCGACGGAGCCCCCTTCTCGTAGGGGGTCTGGCTGTGGCGGTGAGCTGGGCCCTCGTGGCCCTGGTGCTACTAGGGACGCAGGCGCTCCGGGCTCGAGACTGGGGCGCTTTGCTCATGATGCGCGGCAAGCCATCAGCCGAGACTCCTGATGCCGGAATCGGGGAGGAGGCCCTGGCCAGCGCAGAGACTGGTCATGCGATCCTGTCTCCATTCATGGCCTATGGGCGGGCGATGCCCAACGAGCCGCTGCCCGGTCAGCGAACTCCCCCGTGTCGCCGGGGGGAAAAGGAAATCAACGGCGGGTGTTGGCTCGGCCCCATCGAAGGCGAGCGCGCCCCATGCGGCGACACGCTCTATGACTACCAGGGTAAGTGTTATGCGGCAGTGGGCCCCGTGCTTCGCTCGCCCACCTCGGAGGAGCCGCGCTGATCGCCGCTCGCGATTTCCGTGCAAATCTGCGTATCCTCATTGTTCATGAGCCATCTGCGGATTGCAGTCGTGGCGGTGTTCTCTGTGACGTTGGCGGTGTGCGTGGGTTGCAGCGGGAAAAGCCCCGGCGACGGCGGCACCAGCGATGGCGGCACCAGCGATGGCGGTACCAGCGACGGCGGCACCGGCGACGGCGATGGCTGCAAGGTCCAGGCGCTGGTTCAGGAGCGCTGCGTGAGCTGCCACGCGGCGAGCCCGATCAACGGCGCGCCGATGTCACTCGCATCGCTGGACTTCCTTCGCCTCCAGTCTCAGAAAGAGCCGTCGCAGTCGGTCGCCCAGCGCTGCGTTGAGCGGATGAAGAGCACCGACAACCCGATGCCTCCCGCGGGCGGGGCCCCGGCAACCGCGGCCGAGATCGCGGTGCTCTCCTCCTGGATCGATTCGGGCATGCCCGCCTGCGCCGAAGGAGGCGAGGAGCCTCACAGCCCGCCGAACCTGCTCCCGCAGAACGAGCTGTTCACCTGTAAGGACGCCGTCTCCGACGCGCCGACGCGCATCCGCCGCATGAACCGCTGGCAGTGGACACGCAACGTGGGCGGCGCGGTCACCCGCGGCTGGACCGGCTTCACCTTCTTCGACAACCCGTTCGACCCGGGCGCGGGCGAGGCCTACAGCACCTACGCCACCGACGAGACGCTCGACGAGGCGACGATCGAGCTGTTCCTCCCGGTGCTCAACGAGGCAGGCCCTCCGTGGGCGGGGCCATACACCGGCGACAATCGGCTCGAGCGCCTGCGGCTCGACACAACGCTCCGCTGCATGTGGGACGACGATCGCCCCACCGCCGCGTGCGTTCAGCACTACCTGCACGAGTTCCTGCTCCACGGAGTGCTCTTCCGCGAGCCGAGCGAAGGGGAGCTGAACCGGCTGCAGCAATTCGCGGCTACGATCCTCGCCGCCGAGCCGCCCGCGTCCGGCGGAACCGATATCCGTACCCACTCGATCACCCGGATCTCCAACGCGGCGTGGATGACCGCCGGCGCGCTGTTCCGCACCGAGGGCGGCGCTCCGACCGCCACCGGCCGCACCCAGCTCACCGACTGGGAGCTCGGTCAGCAGCTCGCGTACGCGGTCGGAAACCGCGCCCCCGGAGCAACGCCGACCTGGGTCTACCCCGATTTCTCCGCGCCCCTCGACGGCCACCTCGCGGACATCGCGGCCGCCGCCGCCAATGGCACCCTCCGCAACCCGGCGACGGCTGAAGCCCTCTTCCTCCAGAACGTGGGCGGAACTGATCCAACCCGGTTCGATCTGATTCAGGACTACAACAAGAACGAGCGCGCGGCGCGCGGGCAGTACTGGCTTGGTGACGGCGCGACCGGGTTCTTCCGCGAGTGGCTCGGCTACTCGAAGATTCCCGAGATCTTCAAGGAGCGCCCCGAGGCGCTCTCCGCGTTCGACGACGGCGACCCGAGCGGCTACCGCTCGCAGCTCTCCTCCTATTCCAACCTGATGGACGGCTACTACGGCGACGAGCCGACGCTGGTGCAACAGATGGAGGACCTCGTCTCGCGGGTGGTGGTCGAGGACAAGGACGTGCTGAAGAACCTCCTCACCACGCGCCGGTACTACCTCGCTTCGACGACCCAGCCGACGGCGGCTCCGGGCGCGACCAAGTACACCGGACAGATCTACAACGTGACCCAGTCGGTCGACACGGATCGCTGGGTGACGATGCCCACCACCGAGCGCGCCGGCGTGCTCACCCACCCGGCGTGGCTCGGCTCGCACGGCGGAAACTTCGAGGACGATCCGTCGATCGTCCACCGCGGCAAGTGGGTCCGCGAGAACCTGCTCTGCGGCTACATCCCGCCGCTGAGCTCGGTGCGGGTGATGGCGAAGGTCGGACCGCATGCCCCGAACAAGAGCGCGCGCGCCCGGCTCGACGACGCGACCGGCAAGGCCGAGTGCCAGGGCTGCCACTCGCTGATGAACCCGCTTGGGTACCCGTTCGAGACCTACAACCACGCCGGCTACCTGCGCGTGCACGATCACGCCGCGGACGGCTCGCTCGGCCCCCCGAACGGCTCGTCAACGCTCAGCGGTCTCCCCGACCCGGCTCTGAACGGCCCGGTGCGCGACGCCGTCGAGTTCTCGGAGAAGCTCGCTCAGTCGCCGTGGGTGAAGCGCTGCTTCATCCGCCAGGCGTTCCGCTACTACATGGGCCGCGACGAGAACCTCACCGATGCGTGCACGCTCGCGAAGATGGAGCAGGCCTACGACTCGAGTGAAGGCTCGTTCCGCAAGATGGTGGGCGCGCTGATCAAGAGCGACACCTGGACCAGCCGCCGCATTCCCGGAGAGGGAGAATGACCATGTTCAACCGACGAACGATTCTGAAGACGGCGGCCGGAATGGCGCTGTTCGGTCCTCTGCTGAGTGAGGCCGCGGACCCGGTGGGTCCGCCCCGGCGGCTGGTGATCGTGCTCGAGTGCAACGGCATCTACCCGGTCGCGTTCCTCAGCGCCAAGGCGCGCTCCTCGCTCGGCAGCGCGCAGATTGGCAGCGACATCATGTTCTCGCGCGTGTACCCGGCCACCGCGCGCACGCTGACCGGCGACGCGGTCGGCTCGGCGCTCTGCCTCGATCCGTTGAAGGCCTCCTCGTCGAAGATCTCGCTCGAGAACCGCGCCGCGGTGCTGCTCGGCTTGTCGAGCAACATCACCGGCGGCGGCCACTCCTCTGGCACCGGCGCGCTGAGCTGCGCGGTGAACGGCGCGGCGGCGACGATCGACGCGGTGCTGGCCCCAAAGCTCAAGCGGACCGCGCCGTACGAGGCGATCCGGCTCGGCACCAGCTCCGCGGCCACCCCCATCGTCTACGAGACCTGCAGCTTCGGCCCGAAGCGCCCGGCGCCCATCCTGGTCAACCCGGCGCTCGCCTACGATTCGATTTTCGGTTCGATCGCCAAGGGCGCCAGCGCCGGCGCCGAGCGCAGCGCGCTGTTCGACTTCGCCCGCGCCGACGTGCAGGCGACCCTCGCGACGTTCAAGGGCAACTCGAACGAGCGGACCAAGCTCGAGCGCTACCTCGCGTCGCTGGAAGGGCTCCGCGCGCGAGAGACGCAGCTCGCGTCAATGGCGGCGTCGGTGCAGCCGCTGCTGCCGCCCGCGCCTGCCGACAACCCTCTGATCAAGAACGCCGGCTCGCCCCCAGACTCGCTGATGTGGCTGGAGGCGCAGTTCCAGATCGCCACCACCTGCCTCCTTGGCGGCCTCACCAACACCGTGGTGCTCGCGTCGGGCAGCTCTGGCTTCGACGTGCACTACGAGAGCATCATTCCGACGATCGGCCGGCACGACCTTCAGCACGGCATCGATACCCCCGCGAACTGGACCGCGATTGCGGCGGTGACCCGCAAGCATGTCGAGCTGATCGCGAAGCTCGCGCGCACCCTCGCCGCCACCCCGGAGGTGGGCGCCTCCGGGTCGATGCTCGATCACACCGCGATCGTCTTCATGTCCGACAACGGCGAGCAGCACCACTCGACCGCCGCCGAGTGGCCGACGTTGGTGCTCGGCGGCAACGCGCTCGGCCTGCTCACCGATGGGCGGACGGTGATCTACCCGGAGATGGGGCAGGCCAATAACCGGCAGGTGTCGAACCTGTTCAATACCCTCGGACACGCCGCGGGCGACGCGGACTTCAACACCTTCGGCAACGAGGGCCCGACCCGAATCGCGCAGGGCCCGCTCAGCGAGCTGTACGGCTAGCGTGCTACGAGCGGGTTTCGGAGCTCGCGGTGCTATAGAAAGCGCACAGGAGAGGACTCGGAATGGCTCGGACTTCGAGACAAGGGCTCTATCTGGCTGCGGTGCTCGCGCTCTCGCTGTGGAGCGGGTGCAAGTGTGGGCAGAGCGGAGGAACTCCAGATGCGAGCCCGGTCAGCTCCTCGGCCCAGAAGTCGAGCACCGATGAAGACGTCCGTCCCGTGTACCCTGTGAAGGCCGGCGAGCCCTCACCCCTCGCACAGCGCCTCTGTGCCGCCATCCAAGAGATTCCCGCTCGACGTCGCGCCGCGTGCTGCAACGGCACGCCCGGGCTGCTCCTCACAGGCGAGTGTGTCCGGATGCTCAGTGCCGCCCTCGCCTCCGGAGCCGTGAAGCTGGAGGCCCCCGCCGTGGATGCCTGTGTCCAGGCCATGGAGCAAGCGCATCAAGGCTGTGAGTGGGTCGGACCTCAGACGCCGCCCATCCCCGATACCTGCTTGGGTCTCATCCATGGCACCCTCGCCACGGGAGCCAGGTGCCGCTCGTCGCTCGAGTGTTCCGAGGGCCTGTACTGTCGCGGCGTGGGCCCGACTGACACGGGAGTATGTAGCCCCCCGGGTGCAGCCGGTGAGCTTTGCTCCCTCGCCGTGGATCCGCTCGCGACCTACACACGGCAGGACACGCTGGATGAAGCGCACCCTGAGTGTCAGGGGTACTGTGGCAGGCGACTTTGCGCCGACCCTGTCGCAATCGGCGGAGCCTGCACCACCGAGGCGCAGTGCGCTCGAGGTCTCCACTGCGCCGCGGGGAAGTGCGCCGAGGGAGAGCTGGCCAGCCTGGGACAGCCGTGCGTCAACGGGAGCTGCGAGGAAAGAGCGCGCTGCATCCAGGGCGTCTGCACCCCCTCCAAGCCCGCCGGCGCGGCCTGCGAGTTCGATGGAGAGTGTCTGGGCGGATGCATCAAGCCCGACGGTGGGCGAGCTGGCACCTGCGGTCCGCGTTGTGACGCGCCGTAGTCTGGCTCGAGCCTCTTAGCCCAGGCCCGTCACCCGGAGCGTGAACCAGCCCGCGCCCAGCAGCACGACGACCGCGCTCAGGGCGCGGACTCCATAGGTGACGAACCACGGACGCTGGCGCGCCCAGAACAGGATCGGGAGCACCACTGCCAGCACCGCGAGCTGTCCCGCCTCCACTCCCAGGTTGAAGGACACCAGCGCGGGGATGAGCTGTGCCTTGGGCACCGCCAGCTCGCCGAGCGCCCCCGCGAAGCCGAACCCGTGCACCAGGCCGAAGGGGAAGGTGATGAGCCAGCGACGGTTCGCGTTCTTCACGAAGAAGTTCTCGCAGCCAACGTAGGCCACGGACAGCGCGATGGCGGGCTCGACGAACGAGGGGCTCGGCGCCCATACCCCGAGCACCGCCAACGCGATGGTGATCGAGTGCGCCACCGTGAAGGCCGTGATCGTCGCGAGCAGCCCTCGCAGGCGCCCGCCCACCAGGATGAGCCCAAAGAGGAAGACGAGGTGATCCAGGCCGCTCAGGATGTGGACGATCCCCATCCACAGCAGCGCTCCCACCACGGAGCCTCGCTCCGCCGCGCTGGCACCGACATCCAGCGTGCTCGCGCCCCGCAGCAGCACCGCATCCCCGCTGCCGTTGCCCGAGGCCACGTGCGCGAGGTGTCGATGCCCATGGGGCAGTTCCTGGAGCAGCGCCAACTCCACTGACGCGCGCGACGCCGTTTGCTCACAGGTGAAGCGCGTCTCCAGCGCCACGCCATCTTCCTCGACGAGCCGCGTTCCCAGCAGTTCTCCCGTGCACGGCGTGTCGTCCGCGTGCACGGAGACGCCCGAGCGTATTGCGGCCTGGATCGCCTCCCGCCCTGCCTCCAGTTCAGCCGCCGCGAGGGTGCCGTCCTTATCTCCATCCACTGCGGGCACGAGGCCCACCAGCTCCTGGCGGGCGAAGACAAGTTCGGCCTGGAGCGACTTGTCCTCCAGACGGTACTCCCCGCGCGAGATGCCGACCTGATGGGCGGAGGCCCGCATCGGCGAGAGCCCCGCCACCAGCACTCCGAGCACCACGAGTGTCCCATTCCAATGCATGTCCGAGCGCCTCATTCCTTTCGAGCCTCCGTGACCGCCGCGTGCCGAGAAGGCGGAGCCGCAAGCAGCTTCCGAGCCTCGTTGGCGCCGCTGACGTCGAACTCCGGGTTGAGCGACAGAGCCTGCTTCAGGAGCGCCAGGCCCTCGGCGGTCTCTCCCTGCGCCAGCCGGATGGCACCCGCGTGGAACTGTAGCCGTGGATCCTTTGTCCCGAGCGCCCGAGCGCGGTCGCTCGCGGACCGAGCCTCCGTGAGCTTGCCGGCGCGGTAGAGCGCCCAGGAGTAGGCGTCCTCTACGTAGACGTTGGGTCGAGCCCCATGCTCTGCCTGGGCCAGCCGGAGCGCCTCCCCGGGCTCGCGGTCCTTCGTGGCCAGGAACAGTGCCAGCGTGAGGTGATCGCCCTGCTTTCCCAGTCGTGTCACTTCCGCATAGGCGGCCTGCGCCCCCTGGACATCGCCCGCGGCCTCCCGCGCATCACCGAGCAGCCAGGCCGTCTCCGCCAGAGGGCTCTGGGCCTGAGCCCTCTCCAACAGTTCCACGGCTCGACGAGCCTCCCCCCGCGCGAGCGCCACTCTTGCCTTGCCCATGAGCGCCGGTGGGTAGCCCTCGAGCTTGCCGAGCGCGGTGTCGAAGCCCGCCTCCGCGCCTTCGACGTCACCTTCGTGCCAGAAGAGCATCGCCGTCTGGACGATCATCCACGCCAGCGGCTCTGCGTCGCGCGAGTCCCCTCCCGCATCGATGGCCATCCGGTAGAACTGCTTCGCCGCCGCCGCATCGCCCTGCAACCACCTCAGGTGGGCCGCGCGCCCATACGCGGGGAGGTTCGGCTTGAGGTCCATCATCCGCTGCGCCGCGGCGGCCGCTCCCTCGAAGTCACCGAGCTCCAGGTTGGCATCGCTCAGCACTCCCAGCGCCAGCGCATCATCCGCGTCCTGCTTCAGCGCCGTCTCCGCGAAGGTCCGTGCATCCGCGAAGCGGTGGGCATTCAGCAGCACCATGCCCTTGAGGCTCAGCGCCAGCTGCTGATCCGGGGACAGCTTGAGCGCTACCTCGGCGCAGGCGCCCGCGTTGAGGTAGTAGCCCGGATCGCCCGTGCCGCGGGCCTTGCGGATCCACTCCTGGCCCAGCGCGAGCCACATCTCCACCTTCTCCGGGCTCCGGAGCACCTGCTCCTGAAGCTGCCGGATCTGCTGATCCACCGCTGTCTGCCCACCGGGGGACGCGAGGGCCAGCAGGCGGTTGTCATCCCGCGCCTCTTTCGTGGCCGGAGCAGCCTGGGCCGTGGGCGCAGCGGACTCCTGCTTCTCCTTGCAGCCAGTGAGCGCGGCAAGCAGCACCATGATGACGGAACCGAGCTTCAAACGGGACACGATGGCCTCTTCGAGTCAGGAGCTTGTGCAACACGGCGGCCCCTCACGAAGAGCTCGCGAGAGGCCGCCAGACACTTCAGGGGGCTACGGCGTCGTCCGGCCGTGGCCTTCCTTGTCGCCGGACCACGGCAGGGCGAGCCACGGAGTGGTCGTCAGGTAGTTCCTGTCGTTGTAATCCACGCCGTCGGACACGCCCGAGAGCTGCTTGGTGAGGATCAGGCTCAGCAGCACGTCTGTGACGTCCGCCTGCTCCTTGTTGGGAGCGCCGCCGCCCGGGATGGGACGCCCGTTCGGGAAGCCTGGATCCATGGCCATGTCCACACGCAGCACGTCCCCGATGGTCTGGATGCCGTGCGCACCCGCCGCGGGGAAGTTCTTGATGTTGATGGCCTCGACGATGTCCATGCGGCCCGACTTGGGCGGAGTGATGCCCTGCAGCGGCCCGCCGTTGGCGTAGAAGCCAGCGAACTCCGCGTCACGCACGAGGATGGGGTTCAGGAAGTACGCGCCGAAGTTGTCCAGGTCCTTCGACGGGTGGGTCCGGTTGTACTTGTCCTTGTCCTGCAGGCCGATGAGCGCCTCGTTCACCAGCGGCAGGCCCAGACGAGACACCTGCACCCACGGGCCGAAGCCATCGCTCTGCCCGTTGTTGCGCAGGATCGTCACCTTGCGGCGGCTCGCCGAAGCCCACACGCCCAGCGTGGTGGCGTCGCCCGGCGTGTTGCCAGGAGCCTGCCCGTTGGCCGTCAGCTTCGTGGTGGGGATCTCCAGCGCGATGGCGTGGCAGTTGAAGCCAGCCACACCATCCTGCGCGTTGCCCTTCGCGCGCAGCCCGGCCAGGTCGAACACCCCGCCCAGGTCCACGTAGAAGCCGTCATCGCGCGGGCCCGCCCACACCGTACCCTCGGAGCCGGCCGCGCCCAGGGGCGAGGCGAACGAGGCCGCGAACGCGTCGTTGTACGAGGTCTCCGTCGTGGGGAACTGCTTCGAGCTCACGATGCTGAAGGTGCGCGCGCCGACGTTGGGCGGAGCCACCTTCACGTCCTGGGCGATGACGACGGGCGTCTTGCCCGCCTCCACCTTGGTCACCGTGTACGTCTGCACCGGGAAGCCGCCGCCCGCGCCCGCCGCCAACTGGAGGAAGAACTCCTTGCCGCCGCCGGCAGAGGCGTTGAGGTCACTCGGGCTCACCGTCGCCGGGGTCTGGGTCTTGAACTGGATCTGGTACGTCACCACGTCCTGGAGGCTGGTGGGGCCCCGGGCGATGTGGATCTCGTAGAGGACCTCGTCCGAGAAGGTGTGGAAGTTCGGGCCGCCCGAAGGCTCCTCGAGCGGGTTGTACGCCGCCACGATGTACAGCGTGTCGTGCGTCCCGGCCTTCACCCACGCCCACAGGTCGGTGTTGTCCGCCACGGGATCCCGCGAGATGGCGGGGGCCTCGCGGTGGCTCGAGGCTTGAGCAGTCTGAGGAACGGCCATTGCGCCCAGGGCGCAGAAGGCCGCGGTCATGCATACGTTACGCAGGTTCTTCATAGGGGTAGGGTTCCTTGGAAAGAGAAGGTGCTCACTTGGTGAGCACGTAGACGGTGCCGGAGCCATCCGCGGTGCTCTCGGCCCAGGCGTAGACCTCGGCGTCAGCAGCGCGGTGGATGCCCGCGGGCTCCGAGTAGGTGTTGATGCTGTCGGAGAAGCGCTTGTGCTCTTTCGAGGCGATCGCCACCCGCGCGAGGATGTCCGTGCCGGTGGTCGCATCCAGCGAGGAGACGATCAGGGCCGAGCCGTCCTGGGAGGCTGTGATGCCAGCCGGGAAGCCGACCTTGAACCCGCTCTGGAACACCTTCGCCGCCTGGCCGATGACCGAGATGATGCGTGCCGAGTTCCCACCCAGGTCACCCGCCGCGCTGTCGAGCACGTAGATGTCGCCGTGTAGAGTGACGGTGATGCCGCTGGGATCGTTGAACGGTTGGTTCTTGGCGATACCCTCCACGGAGCCGCCCGCGGCGGTGATCCGGAAGACGCCGGGCGCCCCATCCGTGGGCTGCTTGCCGGTGAAGTAGAGCTTGTCGGCGCCGTTCTCGTTCACCAGCACGATGCCACTGGGCGAGTAGCCTGCGGTGCCGGGCACCAGGCTGGGTGCGCCGCCCGCGGTTGGCACGCTCCAGATGCCGCCCCGGTCGTCCTCACCTACCGTGGCAGCCGGATCCGCGACGAAGATCGTCTTGTCATCCGTGGAGACGGCGATGCCCACGGGAGCCGCGATCGGGCTGCCCACGTGCAGGGCCGAGACGCTGCCTCCCGAGAGCGAGGTCTTGAAGACCCCCGCGCCGTCGGTGCCACGAGCCGTGAAGTAGACCTGGCTCCCATCGGGGTTGGGGGTGGCATCCAGTGGAGATGAGAAGGTCGCCCCGTCATGGGCCACGGACTTGATGTTCCCGATCGTCCCATCCCCGAGGACGGGGGGAGGGGGTGGCGGTTCTTCCTCATCTTTGCAGCCTGTCACCGCCATCAGGCCGAGACAGGCTCCTATCAGCCAACGATGCAAAGGCATTCGCGACGCTCCTTGTTTTGGGGAAGGACGGGCTCTGGAGTGCGAGCGGGAGCCGTCCGCCTCGCACACCGCCGAGGCTCGTTCAGTACGGAAGCAGCCCGAGATCGGATTTCTGGAAAGCGCGGAGGGTCGTCTCCCCACTCGCCAAGCCAGCGGAACTCAAAGGCCAATTGGCTCCGGGGGAGGGAGTCTGCAACCCGCAGACCTTGCCACGGCGTACCGTTTGCGCCTGTTCGAACGACGGTGTCAGGGGCTCTCGCGGCGTCGCGTCCAGCGCGCCCGCAGGATGGCCTCGCGCCGTCCGGCGACCGCGGCTGCTGACCCGAGGTCCCTCTCTCATTCGTCCACGTCCCCCCGTGCTCTTCCGGGCGCGGGGTAGCTCCGAGTTGGGTCATGCAGCCGAACCTGAATCGGCTCCTCCGGGCACTCGCCCGCGAGGGGCTCGAGGTGACCTATGACGGTCGCCTCTACTCTGTCCGCCTCCTGGGTGACGCGAACGCGCCGCCCGCTGAAGTCCTCCTCCCGCCGGACCTGCCCGTGGAGGGCAAGGCCTTCCGGCAGCTCGCCCACCTCGCAGCCCTGAAGCACCCCGGCGGCGGCTCCGTCCTGCGCGTGCGCGCCACCCCCGACTTTCACCCGGGAGACTCCGGTGTGGCCATCGGCTCGGTGCTGCACACGCGCGGTCTGGTGGTGCCCGGAGCTGTGGGCACCGACATCAACTGTGGCATGCGCCTGCACGTGGCCGATCTGCGCGTGGAGGACTTCCTCTCCCAGCGCGACGCCTTCGTGGAGCGCATGAAGGGCCACTACTTCTTCGGCACCCGGGACGTGGCCATGTCCTCGCGGGCCGCCGAGGCGCTGCTGCGCGATGGCATCCCCGGCTGGCTCCTGGAGACCGTGGACCAGCCGCTGGGCTGCTCCGCGAGGGCGGATCTGGCGCAGTTGGATCGTGAGTCCACCCGCATCTATCTGGGCGGAGCGCTGGAGGGGGACCCGTCCTGGGCGCCCTCGGGGCTCGTGAAGCCCGGCGTGGTGCGGGACGCGGGCCTGGCCACCATCGGCGGCGGCAACCACTTCGTCGAGGTGCAGCGTGTGGAGGCAGTGGCGGACCGGTCGCGGGCCTGGGAGTGGGGTGTGCGTGAGGGCCAGCTCGCCTTCATGATTCACTCGGGCTCGCGTGACGTGGGCAAGCACGTGGGCATGGCGTGGCAGGACCGGGCGCGCGCGGCGTGGCCCGCCGGAGCTCCGTTCCCTGAGAGCGGCATCCTCCCGCTGGCGGAGCCGGAGCTCGTCTCGGAGTACCTCAGGGCCGAGGCCACCGCCGCCAACTACGCCTTCCTCAACCGGTTACTGCTGGCGGAGCTGCTGCGGCAGACCCTGCGCGAGCTCTTCGGAGATGTGGAGGCTCCGCTCGTCTACGACGTGCCCCACAACATCACCCTGCCATGGGAGGGCGGCTGGCTGGCGCGCAAGGGGGCCTGCCCCGCCGAGGCGGACCAGCCCGTCATCATCCCCGGCTCCATGGGCGCGGCGTCCTACCTCATGGTGGGGTGCGGTGACTCGGCTGCACTGGCCTCGGCCTCGCACGGCGCGGGGCGGGCGCGCTCGCGCTTCTCCATGGCCCGGGGTGGGGCGGACCGGCGGGACGAGGCGCTGGGGCTCACCGGCGTGGACTGCATCACCCTGCGCGAGGAGCGCCGCATCGAGGAGGCGCCCGCCGCGTACAAGCCCATTGGGCCGGTGGTGGCCTCGCAGGTGGAGGCTGGCATCGTCCGCGAGGTGGCGCGGATGGCTCCGCTGCTCACGTTCAAGGCCTGAGCGGGTCCGGGCGGGATATCCGGAGCCGAGTCGATCGCGGCCTTGAGACCCTGGTGCCACCAGCGGGTGAGCAATGGCGGGTGTTGGCTCGGCCCCATCGAAGGCGAGCGCGCCCCATGCGGCGACACGCTCTATGACTACCAGGGTAAGTGTTATGCGGCGGTGGGCCCATGCTTCGCTCGCCCACCTCGGAGGAGCCGCGATGAGGTGGGCACTGCTCACCGCCGCGCTGGCCCTCGGGTGCGGCACCGCTCAAACGAGAAGAACAAGCAGCTTCGGTCGCGACCGACATTGCCGTAACCTCATGACACGCCGGGGTATCGAAACCCGGCGTGCAGCGCGAGGGAGGACCGTATGGCTGTTGACGTGATCGTCGTCGGCGCTGGGCTGGCCGGCTTGGTTGCCACGCACGAGCTGACTCGTCGAGGCAAGAAGGTCGCGCTCGTCGACCAGGAGAACAAGGGCAATCTTGGTGGTCAGGCGTACTGGTCGTTCGGCGGCATCTTCCTCGTGAACAGCCCCGAGCAACGTCGGCTGGGTATCAAGGACTCGTTCGATCTCGCGTGGAACGACTGGCAAGGCAGCGCCGCGTTCGATCGGCTCGACGATGAGGATCGGTGGGCAAGCCGCTGGGCGCGCGCGTATGTGGAGTTCGCGGCCGGAGAGAAGCGTTCGTATCTCACCGAGCAAGGCATCAGCTTCCTCCCGACGGTGGGCTGGGCCGAACGCGGCTCTCTGAGAGCGACGGGCCATGGCAACTCGGTGCCGCGCTTTCACGTCGCGTGGGGTACGGGCACCGGCATCGTCGAGCCCTTCGCGAATTCCGCGCTCGAGGCCGAAGCACGCGGGTTGGTCTCGTTCCACAACCGCCACCGCGTCGACGAGCTGGTATTCACTCATGGCGCGGTGACCGGCGTGCGCGGCACCGTGCTCGCGCCGGATGACGCCGTCCGTGGTGCCCCGTCGAACCGGACGGCCGTCGGGCAGTTCGAGCTGTCGGCGCAGGCTGTCGTCATCACGACCGGTGGCATCGGCGCGAACCACCAGATGGTGCGGCAGTACTGGCCCCAGCGGATGGGGACGCCGCCCGCGTCGATGCTCACGGGAGTGCCGGCGTACGTCGATGGCCGGATGCTGGACATCGCCGTCGGCTCTGGCGTGCGGCTCGTGAATCGCGACCGCATGTGGCACTACACCGAAGGCATCATCAACTGGAGCCCGATCTGGCCGAACCACGCGATCCGGATCCTTCCGGGGCCGTCGTCGATGTGGTTCGACGCGCTCGGCCGGCGTCTGCCGGAGCCCTTCCTGCCTGGCTACGACACGCTGGGCACGCTTCGCTATCTGCGCACCACGCCGGACATTGCGCAATACGATCACTCCTGGTTCATCGCGACGCAGAAGATCATCGCCAAGGAGTTCGCGCTGTCGGGCTCGGAGCAGAACCCCGACATCACGTCGAAGAGCAAGAGAGCGTTCGTGCAGGCGCGACTGCTGAACCGCGCCGCACCTGGCCCCGTGGAGGCGTTCAAGAAGCACGGCGCGGACTTCGTGATCGAGCGTGATCTCGAGGCCCTGGTCAGGCGCATGAATGCGCTCACCGACAAGCCGCTGCTCGATCCCGCCAACATCCGCAGGCAGATCGAGGCCCGCGACCTGCAGATCGCGAACTCCTTCAGCAAGGATGCGCAGATTCAAGGCATCCACAATTCGCGCAAGACGCTCGGCGACCGCCTCGGGCGCACGGCCGCTCCACATCGGATCCTCGATCCCGATGCCGGTCCGCTTGTCGGCGTGAGGCTGCACATCCTCACGCGCAAGACGCTCGGCGGCATCCAGACGGATCTCTCCTCGCGTGCGCTTGGGAGTGATGGAAACCCGATCCCAGGACTCTACGCAGCCGGAGAAGTGGCAGGCTTCGGTGGCGGTGGCGTGCACGGCTACAACGCACTCGAAGGAACGTTCCTCGGAGGATGTATCTTCTCCGGCCGCGCCGCCGGCCGCGCGCTCGCTGACAGTCTCTAGACGAGCCGCCTGAGGTGGCGGGCATCCTCCAGAGGGGCGAGCCTTGACCCGCAGCCCCCCGCGCCGCTCCACCCTGGTGTCATCACTCGCCGATGGCGGTCTCGCCGGGCTTGGGATGCAGCTCCGTGCGGACAGGGACGAGCTGGTTCTCCTTCACCTCGCAGGTGGCCTGGGCGGGAGTGATCCTCCAAACCTGAGAGAGCGTGGCCGCGCGCCCGAACTTGAGCGCGCTGGTGCCCACCATGAGCTCCTGCTTCTTGCCCTCATCGCTGTCGCTGTAGATGACCGTCAGCCCGCCCGGCTCCCAGGGGAGCTGGATCTTCAGGTGAGCGACCTTACCCTCGCGCGCGACTTCGACGGGGAGCGGCTCCTTGGGCTCCCCGTACGCTGAGAACACCTTGCCATCGGCGATGCGGATCCCCCACTGGAGGAGCCCGGTCTGCTCTTCTTCATCATCGCAGGTATTGAAGGATGTCGGGCCCCAGCCGGACAGCCAGAGCTCCACGTGGTCATCCGTGAGCCACTTCTCCCCCGGTCCCGTCCAGGTGTCGTCCATCACTTCCAACAGGAGCACGTTCCCCTGGGCGAGCACGGCGCGGATCCGGGCGTCCTCCTCCCCCTGCGCCTTCCCGCGCAGGACGAAGGAGCCGTCCACCGAGCAGCGCCCAAGCGACATGCGCTTCCACCCCTCGCTGAGGAAGTGCGCGGGCACCGCGACTGCGGGGACGAGCTGCGCCTTCACGGTCTCGCAGCTTGCCCAGGTCGAGCGGCCCTCGAAGGTGGCGTAGTCGAAGCTCGCCCTGTTCATCTTCTCGGTGTCCAGGGCGTCATAGCTGACTTGTTCGCCGCGGGCCCACACCAGGGGCACCAGCTGCAACTCCGCCACGCGCTCCCATCGCTCACGGGCGCCGCCTGTCACCGTGTGGATGAAGCGATTCTTTTCCACGTTCACTTCGTCCTCGCCGATACCCTGGGTCTCGGGGCAGGAGTCGAGCAGCTTGACCACGGACTTGTCGGGCCTGCGCAGCCACCACTCCTTCTGCTCGCACTTGGAGTCTTCCTCCTCCTCTTTCCCACTCTCTTTTCCCAGTGACAGCTCGACCACCTCGTGGCCCTTGGGTGCGCGCTGGGTGCCCTTCACGATACAGTGCGGACGGTCTCCACAGACGTCCTTCGCTTTCTGGGCCGTGGCTGGCGCCGCCAGCAGCAGCCCGAGCAACACGAGCCACCCTCTCCGTTGAGATTGCTTCATGGTGGACTCCTCCCGGCGCGGGCAGCCCTCTCTGCACCGAGCCTACGGCACGGACAAATCAGGCGGGAACGTACGTTAACCGGATCGCGTCCTCGCCGACCCGGTCGCTGGCCACAAGGCGGAGCGGCGGTCGGGGGGCGGCGAAGAACGGCTTGCCTCGACCCAGCACGACTGTACTCGACGATCATCGTACCGATCCTTGGCTGGTCCACCTGAAGCAGGGGAGGCCTATAGGCGGAGGCTCAGGCCATCGTCCAACCGATTGTCGACATGGGAGGAATCGATGGCATCAATGGATGGCGGTGTCTCGCGGCCTCCGCGCCGGACCACGCAGACGAGACGATCCTGGAAGAGCGCCTCGGCTCGCAGCGTGGGCGCGATTCAGAGTGTGCGCTTCATCCCCTCGTGGCTCGCCTCGAAGCCGAGGCGTGCGTAGAAACGGTGGGCCGCTTGGCGGCGCTTGTCGGTGGTGAGCTGGATGAGGCGGCAGCCGCGGGCTCGGGCGCGGGCCATCGCGTCCTGCATCAATTGCTCGCCGATGCGCTGGCCCCGCAGGTCCGCGCGCACGCGTACCGCCTCCACGAGCGCGCGCCGCATGCCGCCGCGGCTCAGACCGGGGATGAACGTGAGCTGCAGGCAGGCCACCACCTCGCCTATGCGTTCGCCCACTACGAGCACATTGTTCGGGTCTGTGGCGATCTCGTCGAAGGCGGCGCGCACCTCCAGGGTGGGCTCGTCCACGTAGCCCGTGCGCTCCCGGGCGATGGCATCGTCGGCGAGCAGAGCGAGGAGAGTGGAGAGGTCTGCAGCGGTCGCCTCACGGAAGGTCACTTGGGACATGGCCGGGAGAATGCCATGCGGTACGCCCATGTCACCGGTCCCAGCTTCTTCACCTCTTCAGGAGGTGCTCGCTCAGCTCCCACAAGCGCTGCGCGGACTGCGGATCGATGGAGTGTGAAGCGACCTCCGACGGGATGCTGTCCGCGGTGAGGGGGCGCGGCTCGTCGTCGAGGCGAGACACGTCGTTGTCCTTCAGGTAGACGCCTCCAAGGTCGGCAAGCAGCGGACTCGTGGCAGCGAAGACGATGGTGCTGGCGCCTTGCTTCACCGCCTTCTTGCCGCGCTCCGGATCGATGATGGGCTGGCCGGCTTCGTTGATCAGGCCCATGGCCCGGAGCGACTGGTAGGCCGGTGTGCCGGGCTGCTGGGGGTCGACGACAACGCCTGGGTGGACAGCGAAGGCCCGGATGCCGTCCTTCGCGAAGCGGCGATCCAATTCCACGGTGAAGAGCACGTTTGCCTTCTTCGCCTGCGCGTAGGCGACCTGCGGGTCGTAGCCGCCGTTCGCGAAGTGGAGGTCATCCCAACGCAGGGTGCCGATGCGCTGCGCGCCGGAAGACAGGTTGACCACGCGAGCGCCGTGCGCCGCCCGGAGCGCTGGCAGCAACCCGAGCGTGAGCTGGAAGTGACCGAGGTGACTGGTCGCGAACTGGATCTCGAAGCCGCGCGCGTCCAGCGTGAGCGTCGGGGGGGCCTTCGGAGTGGCACCGTTGATGAGGACGTGGAGCGGGCGGGGCGATGCGAGCCAACGAGCTACGAAGTCATTGATGGATTTTGGATCGACGAGGTCGAGCCTGCTCACCTCCGCGCGCGAGATGCCCGCGATGGCGCGACCGGCGCGCTCCAGATCGCGCGCGGCCACCGTGACAGACGCGCCGGCCTGGGCCAGAGCGCGCGTCGTCTCGAGGCCGAGGCGCCCATGACCGCCGGTGACGATGATGTTCTTTCCGGCCAGATCGACGCCGCGAAGGACCTCTTCGGTGGTCGAGGATGCGGTGAAGCCGGTTCCGAGGGGACGTTGCTGATGGGTCATGCCCATTCCTAGTCACTGCGCCGGCGAAGCGATTGGAAGGATCGGACAGGTTGCATCGCGTGGGGTTGCACGCATCGGCTCGGTGCATGAAAGTCTGGGTATGGCCCGCGTGATTGCCAGCGTCGATTCGATGTTCTCTCTCTCTCGCTTCGTCGAGAGCGTTCGAACCGTCGCGCCCGTAAGCGGTCGCGCTTGTCTCGTCGACCGGCTGCCCGATGGACGGACCTCGCTCGTCTTTCGTGTCATCGAAGAGGGGCGTCGCGGTGACATCACCGTGGTGGGGCCGCGCACCCGCTCGCTGCTGAAGAAGGCGAGCGGCTTCGTCAAGGCGGTCATACTCGACTTCAAGCCCGGCTGGTCCAGGCCGTTGCTCGGGGGGCCCGCGAACGAACTGAAGAATGAGTTCATTGCGTTGGAACATCTTTGGGGGCCTTCCGCGACCGCGCTGTACCACGAGCTTCTCGGCACAACGAGCGTGCCCGAGTTCCTCGACCGCATCGCGCACGCCTTCGCGGTGCAGCTCTCGCCGACGTTCGAGCCCGTGTCCGCCCGGCTGGCGCGCCACGCGGCCCGCGTGCTTGATCGCGAGGACGTGCGGGTCGACGCTCTGGCCGAGCGGCTGGGCGTGACGACCCGCCACCTGCATCGCGCTTTCGTGGAGAACGTCGGCGTGGGGCCGAAGGAGTTTGTCCGGTCCATTCGCTTGCAGCGCGCCTTGCGGCTGGCGGCGACATCGAGCGACTGGGGTCGCGTCGCGCTCGACGCGGGCTACTACGACCAGTCGCACCTCATCGCCGACTTCCAGAAGCTCGTGGGGCTCACACCGGGTGCGTTCCTCAAGCGTGCGAACGAGTTCGGTGCCGCTGCGCTGCTTGCGCCCGAGGCGTAGAGGTAGGCCACCACCGTCTCGGCTGCCCTCCACCAGCCCGCCTTCTCGAGGGGCTCCTGGCACGGGGAGCCCGAGCGCTTCGCAAAGGCTAAAGAACGAGGGAGGGCAGGGCGATGCCACCAAAGTGGCCCGCTCTCGGGGTGACATGCCGGTGCTGTGGCTTCCGGTTCCCTCAAGCGGGTGCGGCGTCTTCCTTCAACATGTCCAGCAGCGCCTTCTCCGAGCAGTGCAGAGCTGGACCCTCGTGCTTCGTCAGCTCGTCCACGGACTCGAAGTAGCGGTCTACCACCTTGCCTTGCTCGAACATCGCGAGCACCGACGGGTAGATGTACGAAGACTTCGCCACCGCTGGCGTGTTGCCCAGGTGCTCCGCCGCCTCGCGCACCGCGGCCACCATGGTCTTCTTCGCCGCCTTCACTCCGCCCTCGGCCGCCGCCTTCTTCACCCGTTGCCGCGCCCGCGCCAGCGCACAGGCACAGATCAACGTCCCAGCCCACGTCCGGAAGTCCTTGGCCGTGTACTCCACTCCCATCACTTCCTGGATGTACTCGTTGATGTGCCGCCGACGCACGTCCACGATGAATCCGTCGTCCAGTACGAACTTGAATACGTCCCGGCCTCGCACCTTCAGCAACTGCCGGACGAGCGTCGCCACCCGCCGATCCTTCAGCTCGCGGTGCTGCTGCTGACCGCTCTTGCCCGGGAAGTCGAAGTACACCGTGTCGCCCACCACCTTCACGTGCCGCGCCCGCAGCGTCGCCAGCCCGAAGCTCCCGTTCTCCTCCGCGTACACCTGGCTCCCAGGCCGGATGAAGCACGTACCCAGGATGCGCAGCATGCACGCCAGCACCTTGTCTCGCCCCAGGCCCTGTTTCCGCAGATCCTCGCTCACCCTCCGCCTCATCCGAGGCAGCGCTCGCGCGAACCCCACGATCCTCCGGTACTTCTCCTCCTGCTGCCGCCGCGTGAACGACTCGTGGTAGTAGTACTGCCACCGCCCCGCGCTGTCCTTTCCAACTGCTTGTAATTTCGACTTCACAGACGGTGAGATCGCCACGTCCGTCCAGGCAGGCGGAATCTTCAGCGCTTCGATTCGCTCTCGCTCGGCACGAGGGACCGGGCGACCGTCGGCTCGCACGTACCGGAACCCCCGCTTGGGGCTTCCCAGCCTTCGGATCCCTTCCTGCTGGAGGCACTCGATCTGGGTCATCGTCCCCATGGGATGTACAGCCTGCTCACCTGCCGCAATCCGCTACAGGCAGGTGGCACGTAGAGCAGGCAGCCAAGACCGGCAGGGGGAGGGCTTCCCTGGCCGCCCCCCAACTGGTTTAGACTCCGACGAATTTTCCCGCCCGGAGCAGATGAGCACCTTCCTCGATTCCATCCTGGCCTTTCCCACCGTCTTCTTCACCATCCTGCTCGGGGTGACGTTGACGTATTGGATCTTCGTCATCCTGGGAGCCGTGGGAATCGATGTGCTCGACGGCGATGTCGACCTCTCCGCCGGAGCCAAGGCCGCCAGTGGCATCCTTGAAGGTGGTGCCAAGGCCGCCGGTGGCATGCTCGAAGGTGGCGCCAAGGCCGCCGGTGGCGTGCTGGATGGCCACGGTCACGCCCATGGTCATGGCCATGGCCATGATCACGACGCGGACGGAGACGGCGCGGGGCTTCTCTCGGCGCTCGGCTTCGCGGGCATTCCGGTGACGATCTCCTCCAGCTTCGTCACCTTCGCCTCCTGGACCGTGTCCTTCCTCGCTCGCGAGGCGGTGTTCAACCTGCTCGGCTCCGTGGTGCCCAGTCTCCTGCTCAGCGGCGGCCTGTTCCTTCTGAGCCTCGTCGTCGGCACGCTCCTGGCCGCCGTCGCCGTACGCCCGCTGCGTCCCATCTTCATCGCTCGCAAGGCTCCCGGCCGCGACGATCTCATGGGCCGCGTCTGCACCATCAACAGCGGCAGCGTGGACAAGACCCACGGCCACGCCACCTTCGAGGACGGAGGCGCCGGCCTCATCCTCAACGTCTTCTGCACCAACGCCAACCAGCTCAAGCGCGGTGATCAGGCGCTCATCCTCGGATACGACGCGGCTCGGGACGTCTATGAGGTGGAGCCGGTCGACTGGCTCCTCCCCGAGGAGGTTGCCCAGATTCATGATCCCGAGAAGGGCGCCGCCATCGCGGCTCGTGCCAGGGACCGGGTGCACTAGGACTTCATGCGACGCCCACCGTCGCTACCTCGCTGCCCGGAGAGCCGTTTGCGGGGGACTCCGGACACGTCAAACAAGGCCCGCCGTTTTTCTATCCAAGAAGGAACGCAATGGATCCTGTCAGCGCACTCGCGATCGGCGGCGGAGCCGTCGTCATCATCTTCGGCACCCTCTTCACCGTCGCACGCTTCTACCGGCAGGTGGATCAGGGCAAGGTGCTGATCGTCAACACCCTCAAGAGCGAGCCGACCGTCACCTTCACCGGCACCGTGGTGATCCCCATCATCCACCGCGCCGAGGTCATGGACATCTCCCTCAAGACGGTCGAGATCGATCGGCGAGGCAAGGAAGGCCTCATCTGCAAGGACAACATCCGCGCGGACATCAAGGTCACCTTCTTCGTCCGCGTGAACAAGACCCGCGAGGACGTGCTCAAGGTCTCCGGCGCCATCGGCTGCGTCCGCGCCAGCGATCAGGAGACGTTGGAGAACCTCTTCGAGGCCAAGTTCTCCGAAGCCCTCAAGACGGTGGGCAAGCGCTTCAACTTCGAGGATCTCTACACCCAGCGTGACGAGATCAAGGACGAGGTCGTCAAGGTCATCGGCCGCGATCTCAACGGCTACATGCTCGAGGACTGCGCCATCGACTTCCTGGAGCAGACCCCCGTCGAGATGCTCGACAAGGACAACATCCTCGACGCGCAGGGCATCAAGAAGATCACCGAGCTGACCACGGTGCAGAATGTCAGCACCAACGAGTTCAAGCAGAACGAGCGCATGGCCATCACCAAGCGCAACGTCGAGTCGGATGAGGCCATCTTCGCCCTCGAGCGCCAGCGCGCTGAGGCCGCCGCCAAGCAGAAGCGTGAGATCGACAGCATCCAGGCCCGCGAGACGGCCGAGGCCGAGCGCGTGAAGGCCGAGGAGCAGGCCAAGGCCCAGCTGGCGCGCATCAAGGCCGAGGAAGAGATCCTCATCAACGAGCAGAACAAGTCCCGCCAGGTCGAGGTCGCCGAGAAGAACCGCGAGCGCGTGGTCGGCGTGGAGACCGAGCGCGTCGAGAAGGATCGGATGCTCGAGGCCATCAACCGTGAGCGCGAGACGGAGCTGCAGCGCATCGCCAAGGAGAAGGCGCTCGAGGCGGAGAAGAAGGCCATCGCCGATGTCGTCCGCGCGCGCATCGCCGTGGAGAAGACGGTCGCCGAGGAGGAGGAGCGCATCAAGGATCTGCGCGTGACGGCCGAGGCCAAGCGCCAGAAGGACGCGCTGCTCATCACCGCCGAGGCCCACGCCCAGGAGAAGCTCGTCAAGGACATCAAGGCCGCCGAGGCCAGCAACGAGGTGGCCAAGTTCATGGCCAAGGAGCGGCTCACCCTGGCCGAGGCCGATCTCGAAGCCGCCGACAAGACGGCCAAGGCGAAGGCTCGGCTGGCCGAGGGCATCCAGGCCGAGACGGCCGCCCCGGGGCTCGCCAACGTGCGCGTGCGCGAGGCGGATGCCGTGGCCAGCGAGAAGCAGGGCCTGGCCAACGTGCGCGTGAAGGAGGCCGAGGCCGAGGTCATCAAGAAGCAGGGCCAGGCGCAGGCCGAGGCCATCCGCGAGCGCCTGCTGGCCGAGGCCGCGGGTGAGCAGGAGAAGGGTCTGGCCAAGGCGCGCATCCAGGAGGCCGAGGCCGTCGCCGTCCAGAAGCGGCTGCTGGCCGAGGCTGCTGGTGAGCAGGAGAAGGGCCTGGCGCACGCGCGTGCCCAGGAGGCCGAGGCGTCCGCCATCCAGAAGCGCGGCGAGGCCGAGGCCGTGGCCATCCAGGAGAAGCTGCTGGCCGAGGCCAAGGGTCTGGCCGAGAAGGCCACCTCCATGAAGGCCCTGGACGGGGTGGGCAAGGAGCACGAGGAGTTCCGCCTGCGTCTGAACAAGGAGCGCGATGTGGAGCTCGAGGCGATCCGCGTCCGCAAGGACATCGCCGAGGCCCAGTCCAAGGTGCTCGCCGAGGCCTTCAGCCACGCCAAGTTCCAGATCGTCGGCGGCGACGGCCAGTTCTTCGAGCGGTTCGTCAAGGCCGTCTCGCTGGGCACCTCGGTGGATGGCGCGCTGGAGCACAGCGATGCGCTGCGCACGGTGGCCCAGGGCTACCTGTCCGGCGAGAAGGACTTCTCCGCGGACCTCAAGGAGATCCTCTCCAAGCCGGGGCTGACCAATGACGCGCAGAACCTGGCCGTGGCCGCGCTGCTGCACCGCATGGTGAGCAACGCTCCGCCCCCGGCCGCCGCCGTGCAGCCCGCTGCCCCGGTGGTGGACAGCAGCGGCCGGTCCGTCTCCTCGGAGAAGTCCAAGGAGTAGGCCGCTTCGCTCGCTGTGTGTGAATCCCTGGCCTCCTGTTCCTCCGCCGTGGAGTGGACAGGAGGCGAGGGTGCTTTCTTCTCTTCATCCTGTTTCTTCCCGGTGAATCACCATGGCAACTGACGGCGCGAAGCCCGCGGGCACTGCTCCCGCAGGTGAGACGACGCTGGAGGGCGGCAGCTACGAGGTCATCCGTGCGCGCCTCCTGTCCCAGGCGGAGGAACTGGGCACTCGGGCCGCGGATCTCAACGCGCGGCGCAAGGCGCTCTTTGGCGGCACCGAGCTGACCGTCATCGGGAACGAGCGCGTCCGCACGGAGAACAACTGCGTCCCGCGCGACATCATCAGCGTCGGGAAGTACCTGCTCTTCGGCTACAACGTCTTCATCGGGCTGAAGAAGGAGACGGCCGTCGCGGACGTCTTCTCGCTGCACAAGTTCGAGAAGACGGCCGAGGGCTTCGATCTCACCGCCGTGCCTCCCACCGAGGGCGGTGGCTTCCTGGCCGATCCGCGGTTCGTGAAGGACTTCGGCGAGCTGTACAAGTACTACAAGGACGCGAAGCTGCTGCAGCTCAGCCGCACCGAGTCCCGGCTGATGGCCATCTTCCAGACGGGCCAGACGCTGCGCGACATCAAGGTCTTCCGCTTCAACATCGATGTCGAGGGCCGAGCCACCTATATCGACAACCAGGGTGAGCGGGACCTGGTGCTCCCGCCGGCGCACGACTTCGAGTGGACGGTGACGTCTCGCGGGAACTACGTGCTGGGCACCCACCCGCACGTCAACATCCTGGATCAGGTGTTCGTCGAGACGGTGAAGGGCGACCTCACCGTCAAGGTGGAGAACAACACCAGCACGGGCCTGGGCATCTACAGCGAGCCCGTGGACGATGCGGACCAGGCGCTGGATGACGCGGAGATTGCCTACGCGAAGGTGGGCGGCCTCATCCTGCTGCGCGTGCTGCCGTTTCGGGAGAAGACCCACCGCTATCTGGTCTTCAATACGCGCACGCAGCACGTGGTGCGCATCGATGCCATCGGACAGGCGTGCGTCCGGCTCCCAGAGGACCAGGGCATCATCTTTCCTGGGGGCTTCTATCTGCAGACAGGGGACTTCAAGGTCTTCGAGGGCACCTCCGAGGGCATGGAGTTCACCCGGGCCATCCGCTCTCCCAATGGGGAGGATGTGCTCTACATCTTCCACCGCCGCGACGAGGGCTCTTACGTCCTCTTCCCGTACAACCTGGTACGCAAGGAGGTTCAGAATCCGCTGCTCGGGCACGGGTTCAGCCTCTTCGCGGACGGGTGTCTGGTGATCTTCCGGGCCGCGTCGAACGAGCCCACGCGCGTCCACCCGATGCAGATCTGGCAGACGCCGTTCGTCTCGGCTGAGCACGCCGCTACCTTGCCCCCGGCGCCCGGCTACCTGGGCAAGGTGGGTAACGCGGAGCTGGTACGCGGCATCTCCGATGCGCTTACCCTGCAGCGCATCGCGAAGTCGGACAAGCCCACCCGGCGCAGCTACGAGGATCTAATCACCTCGGTGACGCGCGCAGTGGATGCCTATTACTGGCTCGCCCACGCCGAGGTGAAGCTCCAGGAACCCATGGAGGCGCTGCGCCGCACCTCCGAGCTCATCATCGACGAGTTCGAGAAGGTCCAGGCGCTGCAGAAGCGCGCGGTGGAGGCCATTGCCGGCGCGGATGCGAAGCAGCAGGCACTGCTCCTGAAGGTTCGCCCCGAGGAGCTGACGAACGCCGATTCGTACATGCAGGCCCTCACCGAGCTGCGTCAGCAGCGTGGGCACCTGATCTCCTTGAAGGAGATCCGCTACATCGAGCTGGCCCGGGTGGAGGCACTGGAGAAGCAGGTTGTCGAGGAGACGGACCGCGTCAGCGCGGAGTGCGTCACCTTCTTCCAGAAAGGCGAGGCGCTGCAGCCCGTGGGCGAGCGGCTCGACACGCTGCTCGCGAAGCTGGAGCCCGTGCAGACGACGCTGGAGCTGGCTCCGCTCGCCGAGGACATCGAGACGGTGGGCAAGGGCCTGGAGGTGTTGGGCGAGGTGGTGGGCGGACTCCAGGTGGGTGATCCGCTGGCTCGCGCGAAGATCCTGGAGGGCATCTCCGAGCTGTTCTCCCGGCTCAACCGGGTGCGCGCCGGGCTCCAGGTGAAGCGCAAGGAGCTGGTGGGCCGCGAGAAGCGCGCGGAGTTCGGCGCCCAGTTCAAGCTGCTGGCGCAGAACATCGAGAGCGGCCTGTCCGTGGCGGACACGCCGGAGAAGTGTGATGAGGGCCTGTCCCGCATCACCGTCCAGTTGGAGGAGCTCGAGGGCCGCTTCGGCGAGTTCGACGAGTTCCTGGGGCCCATCACGCAGAAGCGTGAAGAGCTGCTCGAGGCATTCGGGGCCAAGAAGCAGGCCCTGGTGGACGAGCGCCAGCGCCGCGCGCAGAACCTGTTCAGCGCCGCCGATCGCATCCTCGTGGGCGTGCAGCGCCGGGCGAAGTCCTTCAAGTCGGACGACGAGCTGAACACGTACTTCGCGTCCGACTCCATGGTCCAGAAGCTGCGGCAGTTGTCCGAGCAGCTCATGGATCTGCAGGACAGCGTCCGCTCGGACGAGGTGCTCTCCCGCATCAAGACGGCACGCCAGGATGCGCTGCGCGCCCTGCGGGATCGCCAGGATCTGTTCGAGGACGGCCAGGCTGTCATCAAGTTCGGGAAGTACCGCTTCAACGTCAATACCCAGGCGCTGGATCTGACGCTGGTGCCGAGGGATGGCGCGCTCTTCATGCAGCTGACGGGCTCGGACTATGCCCAGAAGCTGGAGGACCCGGAGCTGGAGAAGTACCGGGAGCTGTGGGAGCAGCACCTCGTCTCCGAGACGCGGGAGGTGTATCGGTCGGAGTTCCTGGCCGCGTGCATCCTCGCGGATGCGGAGGAAGGGAAGGGCGGACTGATCCTGTCGGCTCTGCACGAGGCGGTCACCTCGGGAACGCTGCTGGAGCGCGTGCGCGCGTACTCGGCCGAGCGGTTCGACGAGGGCTACGAGCGCGGCATCCACGATACGGACGCCGTGAACATCCTCGAGAAGCTGCTCACGCTCCACAAGGGCGCGGGCCTGTTGCGGTTTGCTCCGACGCCACGCGCCTGGGCCTCGCTCTACTGGGCGTTCGATTCGGATGATGCCGGCCGTGCCGTCGGCCACCGCCGGGCGCGCAGTCTGGCTCGGCTGCGCACGGTGTTCTCCAGCGCGTCTGAGTTGGCGGTGCTCGGGGATGAGCTGGGAGAGCGCGTGGGCGCCTTCCTGACGGCGAACAAGATCGCGCATTCGCCCGCGGAGGCCCGTCAGGCCGGCCGCTACCTCGTGGAGGAACTGGGGGAGGAGCGGCCGCGCTTCACCACCAGCAGCGAGGCGGTGGCGCTGCGGGACGCCTTCATCGGACAGTTGGATCGGAGGGGGAATCGCCCGGCCTTCGAGGATGATCTGCGAGGTCTGGAGAAGAACCTCCCCGAGCGCCTGCGCATTGCTCGGGCCTGGGTGGACGCGTACCTGGCTCAGCGTGAGGGCGGGCCGGGAGAGGCGGCGCACGTGGCGGTGGAGGCCGCCGTGCTGCTGCTCACCGAGCGCAGGCTGGATCGCCAGGAGGCCGGGGCGCTCACCGCTCTGGAGGTGACGGGCCTGCTGGGGCAGCACCCGCGCATCACGGACCGCAAGATGATCCTGCGGTTGGACGAGTTCCTCGCTCGGTTGGGCGAGTTCCGGCAGTTGAAGGTCCCCGCCTACCATGCGTACCGAGGCCTGCTGCGCGATCAGTTGGAGCGCGAGCGCCGGAAGCTGCGGCTGGAGGAACTGAGCCCCAAGGTGCTCACGTCCTTCGTGCGTAACAAACTCATCGATGGAGTGTACCTGCCGTTGATCGGCGCGAACCTCGCCAAGCAGTTGGGTGCGGCGGGGGAGAACAAGCGCACGGACCGCATGGGCATGCTGCTGCTCATGTCTCCGCCCGGCTACGGCAAGACGACGCTCATGGAGTACGTGGCGAGCCGGCTGGGATTGACGTTCGTCAAGGTGAACGGCCCGGCGTTGGGGCACTCGGTGAAGTCGCTGGATCCGGCGGAGGCGCCCAACGCGACGTCTCGGCAGGAGGTGGAGCGCATCAATCTGTCGTTCGAGATGGGCAACAACGTGATGCTCTATCTCGACGACATCCAGCACACGGATCCGGAGTTGCTCCAGAAGTTCATCTCGCTGTGCGACGGTCAGCGCCGGATCGAGGGCGTGTGGAACGGGCGGACGCGCACGTATGATTTGCGGGGCAAGAAGTTCTGCGTGGTGATGGCGGGCAACCCGTACACGGAGACGGGTGAGCGCTTCCGCATCCCGGACATGCTCGCCAACCGTGCTGACACGTACAACCTGGGCGACATCCTGGATGGCAAGGAGGATCTGTTCGCGCTCAGCTACATCGAGAACTCGCTGACGTCGAACCCGGCGCTGGCGCCGTTGGCCACTCGGGATCCGGGGGACATCCAGAAGTTCATCCGGATGGCTCGCGGTGAAGATGTGAACACGGGCGAGCTGTCGTACGGGTACGCGGCGGCGGAGATCCAGGAGATCACCGCGGTGCTGCAGCGGCTCTTCAGCGTGCAGAAGGTGCTGCTGAAGGTGAATCTGCAGTACATCGCGTCGGCGGCACAGGATGAGCGGTTCCGGACGGAGCCTGCGTTCAAGCTGCAGGGCAGCTACCGCAACATGAACAAGCTCTCCGAGAAGGTGGTGGCGGCGATGACCGACGAGGAGTTGGAGCGGCTCATCGACGATCACTACCAGGGCGAGTCCCAGACGCTCACCACGGCGGCGGAGCAGAACCTGCTCAAGCTGGCGGAAATGCGCGGACGGCTCAATCCGGAGAAGGCGAAGCGCTGGGAGGAGATCAAGCAGGGCTTCGCTCGGGTCAAGCGCATGGGTGGTAAGGAGGATGATCCGGTCGCTCGCGTGACGGGTCAGCTCAGCGCGATCGAGGAACAGCTTGGTGCGGTGAGTCAGGCCGTGTCACAGGCGGCGGAGACGGTGCGCCACGGCCAACTGGAGAAGAAGCCGGGGCAGGATCCCGTGGCGGCTGTCACTCCGAGGCTGGAGGCGCTCCGGGAGGCTGTGCTGGAGGTGGCTCGGGTGGCTCGCGAGACGAAGGACACGCCACCACCTGCGCCCGTGGTGAACGTGCCGCCAGCACCGGATCTCTCGCCGTATCTCCAGTATCTGGCGAAGGTGCTGAAGGCGCTGGCGGAGCGCTCGTTGCAGGCTCCGGCGCCTGTGGCGGCTTCCGGGCCCGTGGCGGATCTCACGCCGTTCATGGAGCAGCTCACCAAGGCGGTGGCGACCATGGCGGAGCGGCCTGTGCAGGTGGCCCCAGCGCTCGCCAGGGCTGCTTCCGCACCGATGCCGGTGGATCTGCCCAGGCAGGTCTCTCTCATCCAGGCCGCGTTGGAACCGCTGGAGCGTGCGGCTCGGCGCAGTCTTCAGGCCGGGGAAGAGGACCTCAAGGCCATGCAGGTCTGGCAGACGGTGACGGAGGCTCTGGCGCTGGTCCAGGCCATGATCCAGTTGCGCTGAGTCACACGGTTGGAAGGGCAGGGGCCCACATTTCGGGGGACACAGGTCGCGGGTCCCTCGTCTCGGTGCGGGTCCCCCCGTCACTTGCGCAGGCCTTGACGCGGTGCTTCAAGTGCATGTTGTCGCTGGTTACTTCTCGTGCGTTCGGTATTAGCTTCTCGTACGAGGAGAACCGCCGTGGCCGTCCCGAAGAAGACGAGTTCGCAATCCAAGGCCCGCTATCACCACGGAGACCTGCGCCGCGCCCTCATCGACGCGTCCCTGGCCCTCATCTCCGAGGAGGGTTTCAGTGCTCTCACTCTGCGTGAGGTGGCTCGGCGTGCCGGTGTCACTCACGCCGCTCCCTACCGGCACTTCGCCGACAAAGAGGCCCTGTTGGCCGCCGTCGCCGAGGAGGGCTTTCGCTCCATGGCCGCCCAGATGCGCGAGCGCATGGACCGAGAGACAGACCCCGCCGAGCGCTTGATTGCCTGCGGCGTCGCCTATGTCCTCTTCGCCGTGCAGAACCCCTCGCACTTCCGAGTCATGTTCGGCCCGCACTTCGCCCGTCCCGCCGAGCACGAGAGCATGAGCACCGAGGGCGGTCATGGCTTCGGCCTGCTGCTGCAGTGCCTCACCGAAGGCCAGCAGGCAGGCGTGCTGCGCTCCGGAGATACGCTCTTACTGGCCATGGCGTCCTGGTCCCTGGTCCACGGACTGGCCTCGTTGCTGGTCGACGGGGTCCTCGAACCCATGGGCAACGGCTCCTTGGACCCCGAGGCTCAGGCCGTGGCCCAGACCCGCCTGTTGTTGGACGGTCTGCGCGTCAGGCCCCAGAACGGTTGACCCCGCCCCGGGGTGGACTAGCGTCCCATCCCCATGTCGTCTCAGCGCCAACTGGAACTGACCGTGCCACGCGTCCGCGCTCGCGAGCTGGGGCTGCCCCTGGGCCGCTTCAAGCCCGGCAAGTACAACGCCATCACCGATGTGGACGGTGTGCTGGTCGGCCACAGCACCATCATCCGCGGCGAGGGCCCCCTGCGCCCAGGCCACGGCCCCGTGCGCACCGGCGTCACCGCCATCCTCCCCAACAACGGCAACATCTTCATGGAGCGGATGAACGGCGGCGGCTTCGTCCTCAACGGCGCCGGCGAAGTTTCCGGCATGACGCAGCTCATGGAGTGGGGGCTCGTGGAGACCCCCCTCATGCTCACCAACACCATGGCCGTGGGTGCCGTGTCCGATGGCGTGGCGCGCTATCTGGTCGAGCGCTACCCCGGCATCGGCGACGAGCACGACGTCATCATCCCCATCGTCGGCGAGTGCGACGACAGCTGGCTCAACGACATCTCCGGCCGCCACGTGCGCGATCACCACGTCATCGAGGCCATCAACAACGCCAAGGCCGGCCCGGTCGCCGAGGGCAATGTGGGCGGCGGCACCGGCATGGTGACGTGCGACTTCAAGGGCGGTATCGGCACCGCCTCGCGCAAGCTCCCCGAGGCCCTGGGCGGTTACACCCTGGGCGTCCTGGTGATGTCCAACTTCGGCAAGATGCACAACCTGCGCGTGGGCGGCCTCCCCGTGGGCGAGGTGCTCGCCGAGAAGTTCAAGGACACCCCCCGGCGCGGGCAGACCTACGGCTCCATCATCGCCGTCGTGGCCACGGACGCCCCCCTGCTCAGCCACCAGATCAACCGCCTGTGCAAGCGCGTCTCCCTGGGCATCGGCCGGGTCGGCAGCTACGCGGCGCACGGCTCGGGGGAGATCATCGTCGGCTTCTCCACTGCCAACATCATCCCCCGGCGCACCCAGAAGATGGTCTACAAGCTGAAGATCCTCCTGGACCAGCGGCTGGACCCCCTCTACGAGGCCGTCATGGAGGCCACCGAGGAGGCCATCCTCAACTCCATGTGCATGGCCGAGCCTATGAAGGGCGTAAACGACAACTACTGCCCGGCCCTGCCGCTGGACGAGGTCCGGCGCTTCGTGGACGCCTGCCGCCCCATCTTCGCCTCGGTGAAGAAGCGCCCCCAGCAGAGCAGCGCCCCCGCCTCGCGAGAGAAGCCCGTGGACGCCGACAAGGAGGGCGAGGTCCGTCTGGCCGAGGCCCTGCCGACCGCCGTCCGAGGGGCCGAGGGTATCCCTTACCCCACAAGGCCCGCCCCCGATGAAGCGGAGGGTTCCGCTCCCGGGGGGTCTTCTGATACGTAGCGCTCCCTTTCATCACCCAGGAGTCACTTGAATGGCCCGTAGCAAGAGCAAGCACCGCCGTGTGCAGATGAAGAACCGTCAGGCGTGGAAGAAGCGCATGAAGAAGCACAAGGCCGCCGCCAAAGAGGCTGCCAAGAAGAAGTAGGCCCCCTGCGCCCGATTCACGGCTGCCCGTTCTGGGTGGCCGTGTAGGCGCGCACCAGGGAGCAACGCGCCGTCCCCTGAGCAGAGGGCCGGGTGTAGGTGCCCGTGAAGGAGCCGGAGAGCTGCCCCGTGCCGCCATCCGTGCCGCCGTCGGCTCTGCCGGGAATGTAGGTCCCCGAGAGGCTGAACTGGGTGGTGCCCCCATCGGTCGCCGACTGGCTCCCCAGCAAGGTGAAGCTGTAGTTCTGGAAGAGCGTGCCCTGCAGCCCCACCGCGTCCAGCGTCGCGTTGAGCTGGCTGCCGGTGTGCTGGATTTCCAGCGGTCCCTTCGGCAGTGTCACCCCCAGTGAAGTGCATTCGGCCGGGAGGGAGCCCGCAGCGAACTCCAGCGGGTAGCGTCCCTCGATCGAGGGGCACGCCGTGCAGGGCGCGCCGTCTTCGCCACAGCCGATGGCCACGGCCACCGCGGTGCTCGCGAGCGTGGTGGCGATCACCCAGAAGCGTCCAGAAGTCATAGCTCGTTTCCTTGGCAAGGGAGTCGGTACTTCCCCGAGATGGGGAGCATTCCTACGTTGTTCTTGGCGGGTGGGGAGCCGTGGGGCTCAAGGGTGGTGGGGCGTGTCGGCGGCCGATTCGAAGCGCTGGTCCAATTTCGTGTTCGCGGGGCTGTTTGCTCTCGCGGTGGTGCTGTTCTCTCGCATCTTGCTGCCCTTTGTGATGCCTGTGCTCCTGGGCGGCTTTCTCGTCGTTCTCTTCTTACCGATCCAGGACTTCCTGTGCCGGCGGTTGAAGGGGCGCAAGGGGCTCAGTGCCCTGCTCTCCACGCTCACCGTCTTCCTCCTCATCCTCGTGCCGCTGGCCGGGGTGGGCTGGCTGGTGGGCCGTGAACTCTTCCAGCTCGCGACCAACCTCCCGGCCGTCCTCGAGCGGGTGGATGTTCGCCAGGAACTGATCACCAACCTGCCTCGGGGGCTGAGCCGCTATGTGCGCTCGGAGTCCGTGGGCTCGGAGATGGAGAAGGGCCTGCTGTCGGCCGCCACCGGGAGCGCCACCGTCATCAAGCACGCGGTGGGGATGGGCTCCGAGTTCGTGGTCAACCTGTTCCTCATGACGGTGGCCATGTACTACTTCTTCCTGGACGGGCGCCGCCTCTATGCCGAGGCCATCCGCCTGGTTCCGCTGGAGCGGCGCTACATCCAGCACTTCTCGCGTGAGTTCACCGACGTGGGCTACGCCATCGTCTATGGCAACACCGTCACCGCGCTCGTCCAGGGCGCCGTGGGGCTGGTGGGTCTGCTGATCGCCGGTGTGCCCCATGCGGTGGTGTGGGGCGCCGCCATGGTCATCGCCGCGCTCGTTCCGGTGGTGGGCACGGGCCTGGTCTGGGTCCCCATCAGTCTCCTGCTGTTCCTGTCCGGCAAGACGAGCGATGCCCTCTTCCTGGCCGCCTGGGGCTCCCTGGTGGTGGGTACCGTCGACAACTTCATCCGGCCCCGGCTGTGCGGCTCGCGCATGGCCCTGCACCCCCTGATCGTCTTCCTCTCCATGTTCGGCGGGGTCGCGGTGTTCGGGATGATGGGGATGCTGGTGGGCCCGCTCATCGCCGCCTTCTTCATGGCCATGGTGCGCATCTACCGGCGCGACTTCCTGGGGCTGACGCAGCCGGCGGTGTTCGAGAACCCCGGCGAGCCGCCCGCCACCGCCACCCCAGCCCCCTCGGCCATGGAGGCCACGCCCATCCTGGCTCCCGCGGTCCTGGAGGCGGCTCCCTCCCTCGCAGCGTCTCCCATCGAGACCTGATGCGTGTGGTTGTGGACATCGGGTGTGGGCTGGGTGAACCTCCCAGTTCAGATGATGTCCATGGGACGATGGATGAGTCGGTGGGGCGCGGTGCTGGCCCTGGCCTTGGTGCTGACTTCTCACGCGGCGTTGGCCCAGAAGGCGGCCAAACCCCGCGTCGTGGTCCTCGACTTCGAGGGTGACAAGCGCGGTGCGCTGCGCAACCAGGTGGAGACGGGCCTCAAGAAGGGCAAGCAGGTCGAGGTCGTCCCGCTCAAGAAGTACACGGCCGCCGCCAGCAAGGCGGGCCTGAAGGGCGCCGCCGCCCAGACGGCCGATGGCATTGCGCAGGTGGCCCCCGGGCTCGGGCTGACCGCGGTGGTGACCGCCACGGCCGGGCGCACCCTGGAGATCCAGGTGCAGGGCTCGGATGGCCGGGAGTTGTGGACCAAGAGCGTCAAGCTCCAGCGCGGGAAGATGTCCGCGAGCGAGGCGCGCAGGCTCGTCGCGGGCATTGCCGCCACGGCCGCCAAGCCGCCTCCGGCTGTGACGCCGCCTCCTACGGAGCCCGCCACGCCTCCGACGCCCTCCACGCCTGAGCCGTCTCCGCCCGTCGCGGTCACTCCGCCTCCATCCGCCAGCCCGTCGCCGCCCGAACCCATTGCTGCGAAGCCGCCCCCCTCGGACGCCGCACCCGCCGAGACGAAGCCGCCAGCCACGCCTCCTGCGACGAGCTCCGCTGATGCGCCCGTGGACTCGACTCCGGAGAAGCCGTCCCTGGAGCCCGAGGAGACGCCCAAGTCCGTCGATGACGAGTCCCACACTTCCACGAAGCCGGTCGTCGCGGCCGCGGCGAGCCAGACGAGGCTGGATGCCGAGGACAAGCACCGACATCCCCCCTTCATCCACCTGTTCCTGGGGGGCACCACCACGTGGCGCACGTACTGCGCCCGGCCGGGCTCCAAGTCTTGCGCCGAGTTCGACAGCCGCCCCGAGGAGAACCAGACGGGCGACACGATCGACTTCAAGTCCGGAGTGCCCTACCTGGGGCTGACCGGTCAGATCGAATTGCTGCCGCTGGCTCGTTCGGGCAATGCGTTGCGCGGCCTGGGTCTGGTGGCGGGCTACCAGCAGGGCTACTCGGAGACGCAGGTGAAGGTGACGACGGATTCGGGAGAGACGCCCACCCGGAGCGTGGTGGCCACCGACACGGTCATCACCGGCATGCTCCTGTACCGCTACTACTTCAACATGGGCACGGTCGAGCGCCCGAGGCTGGCGTACGCGGGCTTTCGCGGAGGCCTGCTGAGCCGGGCCTTCGAGGTGGATCAGAAGGCGCAGGTTGCGCTCACGGGCTCGCACCGGATGCACCCGTCGGCGGGGCTGGAGTTCTCCGTGCCGTTGCGCCACTGGCTGCGCGTGGAGGGCGGCGGGCAGTTCTTCATCGGCCCCAAGGCTGGCAAGAGCCTCACCGCCGATGAGGGTGAGCTGGAACTCGAGGTGCGGGATCTGGGCACCGAGGTGTCGAGCGCCGGCTGGTTCGGGGAGCTGGGCCTGGCCGGTGAGGTGTGGGGCCCGCTGGGCTACTCGGTGCGCGGCCGGTACACCACCGTGAAGGACACCTTCACCGGCGCGGGCGCGCGGGTCGGCTGGGAGCAGGGGGGCGTGGCCTCCGAGCAGCACATCGACATCCGCTGGGGCTTGACCGCGTCGTTCTGAGCCCCCTGCGGCAGGCGCCGCTGGAGGGGATTGGCAGGCCACCAGGGTGTGTGGGAAGTGTCACCGCATGCCCAGGTCCCACTTGGTGTCCGCTCGCTCCGAGCGCCCTCGCGCCGTCATGGGGCTGCTCGCGCTGTTGGCCCTGTCCCTGTCCGCGTGCGCCACGATGCTGCCCGCTCGGGGCACCGTCGTGATGCGCGATGTGAACTTCCCGTTGAGGGACTTCAAGCTCCCCTCGGGCCTGCGTGTCGTGGTCGAGGAGGACCGGCGCGCTCCAGTGGTGGCGGTAGTGGCGCTGGTGGGCACGGGGAGTTCGGGCGATCCGGCGGGCAGGGAAGGCCTCGCGCACATGGTGGAGCACCTGGCCTTCCGGTCGCGGCACGAGGGCAGCGCCTCGATGTGGACGCGGCTGGAGCGGGCGGGCGCGGGCCGGTTCAACGCCTTCACCGGCATGGATTACACCCGCTACGAGACGCTCGTGCCGCGCGAGTCCTTGCCGGAGTTGCTGCACCTCGAGGCCCAGCGATTGAGCACTCCGCTCCAGGGGATCACCGAGGAGGTGTTCACCGTGGAGCGCGAGGTGGTGCGCAACGAGCTGCGCGAGGGTAACGAGACGGGCTACGTCGGGCAGGTCTTCGAGTGGGTCCAGGCGGCGTCCTTCCCCGCGGACCATCCGTACGCGCGGCCCGTCATTGGAACCCATGGCTCGCTCTCGCGGATCACCCTCGCGGATGCCCAGCGCTTCGTGCGCAAGCACTACCAGCCCGACAACGTGACGCTGGTCATCACTGGCGACGTGGATCTGGAGGCCATGGAGGCGCTGCTGAAGGAGCACCTGCCCGAGTCCTGGTACGGCAGTGGACTCCCCCTGGCGGTGAGTCCCCGGCTGCCGCAGCCAGCTCCCGAGCCTCCCCTGGCCCCCAAGGCCTCGAAGCTGATCGCCCACGAGGCCGCGCTCCCTTCACCCGAGCTGTACCTGAGCTGGGTGCTGCCGCGCGGTTTCGACGAGGCGAGCGTGGTGCAGGAGTTCGTGCGCTCCAGCCTCTCCGTCGCGCTCGGCCGGGCGATGCTGCATGACGGCGACATCGCGGGCATCAGCAGCGAGCTGATTCCGGGCACACGCGCCTCGATGCTGTTGGTGCGGGTGGTGCTGATCTCGGGAGCCCACCCGGACAAGTCGGCGGAGACGGTGCTGGATCAGGTGTACTCCGTGTGGGACACGGCCCTGGCCGCCAGGGATGTGCTCACCCGGCAGCTCGACTTCCAGCGGATGCACCGCAACGTCACGGTGGGCATGGCGCTGGATTCGCAGGATCTGCTGGGCCGCGCCATACGCCGGGCCGAGCTCACCCATTACACCCTTGATGCGCTCGCCTATGGAAGCACCCAGACGGCGCTGGAGGCGCTCGATGGCTCCAAGGTGACCAGCTTCGCCTACCACTGGTTGCAGCGCGACCGGGCGCGCGTGGTGTTGGTGAAGCCGGGGGAGAGCGGTGTGCCTGCCCTGGCCGCCGTTCAGGGGCTGCCGCCCGATGAGGAGACCGCGGTGCGGCCCCAGGGCCCGCTGCCCGCGGCGCTCACGACCCCTGTGCCGATCACCTCGATGCGCCTGGGCAACGGCATGGAGGTGTTGCTGGTGCCGCGGCCTGGGATGCCGTTGGTGAGCGTGGGAGTGATGCTGGGTGGGGGCGAGGTGAGCGGGAAGCAGGGAGTGGCCGAGGTGACCGAGTGGGTCTCCTTCCCCAAGTCGAGTTACGAGGGAAGCCCGGGAGACTACGGCCTGCGCAGCTTCACGCGGCTCTACCGCGATCACCTGCGCTATGGGGTCGAGGGCGCGGCGGGCAACGTGGGCAACATGCTGGCGATCATGTCCGAGCGGTTGTCCAGCACGGGCACCGAGAACGAAGCCCTGCGCGTCTATCGCGAGAACGTCATGCCCTGGCGCAAGGCGCTGGATGCCGACCCCGAGGCGAAGGCGGAGCGGGCGCTTCAGCGGGCCCTCTACGGCGAGCACCCCTATGGCCACTCCACCTCGTTCGAGGAGCTGGAGCAGGTGACGCAGTCGGATGTGGAGGGCTGGCTCTCTCAGGTACATCGCCCCGCGAACGCGGTCGCGGTGATCTCCGGCGAGTTCGAGCCCCAGCAGGTCCTGCCGCTGGTGCAGCAGTATCTGGGCGGCTGGGGCAGCAAGGGCGCTCCGGTGGAGGCGCCACCGCTCCCGGCGATGCCGGCACCCACTGCGAAGCCGGAGTTGCTCTTCACTCCGCGCCCGGGAGCGACGCAGGGCCATGTGCAGCTCGCTTGCCGGTTGCCGGAGGTGACGGCTGAGGCCGCGGCTCGTTACGGGCTGATGGCCGAGGTGATGAGGCGGCACCTGTGGCGCCAGGTGCGCGAGCAGATGGGCGCCACCTATGGCTTCCAGACTCGGGTGTCAGTGGCTCGTGGTGGCGCGGCCTACCTGTTGCTGGAGGGCGTGGTGGAGGACTCCCAGCTGAGTGCCTCGATGACGGCGATGCGCTCGGTGATGGCGGCATATGCCCGCGAGGGCGTGCCCGCCGCGGAGCTGGAGGGCGCTCGGAGCCGGTTGCTGGCGGAGCAGGCCGTGTCGCTCACGACCTCGTGGGCTTGGGTGGATGCGGTGTTGGACTCGCGCGTGTTGGGCTGGGATGCGGAGGCCATCACGCGACGGCCGGCTCTCCTCCAGGCCGTGACGTCAGCCGATCTGCGGAAGGAGTTCGCTGCCTGCACGGAGCGGCTGGTGGTGGGCATCGTCGGCGACGAGGCCCAGGCGCGGAAGGCGGCTCAGGCGGCCTTCCCGTGAAGCGCAGGGCGCTCGTTCAGCTCGGAGTGCCCGCGGGGGGAGCACTCTCGGGCTCGGGCTTCTCGCGGGCCAGCTCTGCACGGAAGAAGGGGCTGCCCTCGGCCAGCGTGCGCATGTAGGGGCGCACGTCCTCGCGGGCCTCGCGCGCGAGCGCCGCGAAGGGCGTCACGTGCTCGTCTGGTACGTAGCGGAAGGTGAGGTTCACGCGCCGGGTCTGGAAGTCGGGCAGCTCGGGCGGCAGGACATGGCCCTCGCGCGTGTCCACCCGCTGCACACGGTGGAAGGTCTGCTCCTTCCACTGCGCGCCTCCGAAGAGTTCCAGCGCGCCGTCATCCAGCCACTGCTCGAGCACCACCGCGTCCCGCTCGCCCGGCCGGGTGGAGGTGACGAACTGGATGAGGGCTCGCTCGCCCAGGGACAGCGAGGCCACGGGGCCCGGCTCGAAGTCCTTGTGCTCGCCCACGCGCGCGGTGTCCACCCAACGCCCATCCTCCAGCCGGTTGCCGTAGAAGTTCACCAGGCACGTGTTGAGGTGCCAGCGTGCGGGCATGTCCGGCCCTCGGAACATGCGGCGCGCGAGCGCCTCGATCTTCTCCACCTGGCGCTGGAGCACGGGAGGGAAGGGCTCGGCCCGGACGCAGCGGTCCTTCACGCCCTTGGGCGGGCGGTAGTAGTCGAGGCAGGCGAACTGCCAGTTGCCCAGCCAGTACACGGGGCGCAGCAGCCGGCGCTGCGTCTGGCCCGGCGGGGGAGGGAAGTGCTTGGAGTAGCGCTCTTCCCACAGGGGTTTCAGAGTGGTGAGCCAGGAGATCACCTCGGCGCGGTCCGCGGCTGAGAGGAAGCTCCCGTTGTAATGGTGGCCTGGTGTGCGCTGGCGGGCCTTCAAGGCGAGAGCGCGACCGGGACGGCGAGGAGGGGCCATTGCCGAGGCCCTTATCACAGGAGTCCGTGGCATGCTGGGAGCGCCATGGGATCGACGGAAGGCTGTGTCTATGTGAACGGGGCCTTCGTCCCGCCCGCGCAGGCCACCGTGCCGGCGTTCGATCACGGCTTTCTCTATGGGGATGGGCTCTTCGAGACCCTGCGCACCTATGGAGGCGTGCCCTTCCGGTTGGACGAGCACCTGGCGCGGCTGGAGGAAGGGCTGGCGGAGCTGGCCATCCGTGGCGCGCCCCCGAGGTCCGAGCTGCAAGCCCGGGTGCTGGAGACGTTCGCTCGCGCGAAGCTGCCCGAGGCCTATCTGCGCATCACCGTGACACGAGGGGTGAGCACGCGCGGGTTGGATCCTGCGGGCTGCGAGGTGCCCACGGTACTCATCGCGGCGCTGCCACTGCGGACCTATCCCGAGGCCTCGTACACGGATGGCATCGCCGCCACGGTGCTCTGGGTCCGGCCCACCCAGGTACATCCTCCGCCCACGCTCAAGTCGACGAGCTACCAGCACACGGTGGTCGCGCGGCCGGAGCTCTCCCGTCGTGGTGTCCAGGAAGGCTTCTTCGTCGACGGCGCGGGCCACATCACCGAAGGTACGGTCTCCAACCTGTTCGCGGTGGTGGGCGGAGCGCTCGTGACTCCGCCGCGGACCGTGTGCCTTCCCGGCATCACCCGGGCCGAGGTCCTGTCACTCGCACGGGCGAACGGCTTGAAGGTACTGGAGGAGCCGCTTCCAACCAGCACGCTCTCGGAGGCGGAAGAGGTCTTCGTCACGAGCTCGCTGGCGGAGTTGCTGCCCGTGGTTCGCATCGATCAGGCTCGGATCGGGGCGGGGAGGCCGGGCCCTGTGTATCAGCGTCTGCACGGGCTCTACCGGCAGCGCACTGCTGACGTCGCACAGAAAGGAGGCGGGGAATGAACTCGGAGGGGCCATTCCAGCGCAGCCTGCGGGTGCAGAAGCTCTCCTCTGCCATCCACCCATACGAGGCGCTGCCCGGCTTCGCGGATCAGCCGTACCTGTGCCTGTTGGAGAGTCCAGGCAGGCCCTCTGCCCAGAGCCGATACTCCTTCCTCTGCGCCAATCCCTTCCTGGTCTTCCAGGCTCAGGGCGCGACCTGCCGGGCCGGGCCCCCAGGGGAACTCCAACTGCTGCCGGGTGAGCCGTCCGAGGCGTTGAAGGCGCTGCTGGCGCGCTACCGCTCCCCATCGTCCCAGTGGACCTCCGGGCTTCCTCCGTTCCTGGGGGGCGCCGTGGGCTACCTCGGCTACGAGCTGTTCCATGCGCTGGAGTCCATTCCCTCTCCCGGCGAGGAGAACCTGGGACTGCCCGACGCGTGCCTGATGTTCTGCGGCGCCGTGCTGGCCACCGACCACCTGGAGGGCACGAGCTGGGTCCTCGCCAACGGCTTCGGGAACACGTCCGGCGAGGCCTCGCGGCGGGCGGATCGCGAACTCGGGGACATGTTGCGGCGGCTGGCCACGTGCCCACCTCTGGCGACCCGTCCTGGAGCGGCCGAGTACATCCAGCGGCGCAAGGCCCGCCTGGCCCAACGCCCCCGCCTGTTGGAGCAACACCTCGCCGAGAACGGCATCCGGCCCTTCCTCGATCGCAATCGCTACCTGGAGACGGTCTACGAAGTGTTGGAGCACATCCATGCCGGAGACGTCTTCGAGGTCTGCCTGACCCAGCGCTTCGATGCCGCGTACGCAGGCTCGGGTGAGGCGCTGTACCGCGTCCTCCGAGCGGTCCACGAGGCGCCCATGGCTGCGTACATGCGCCTCCCCGAGGGCGAGGTGCTCTCCGCCTCGCCGGAGCGATTCCTTTCATTGGATCGCGAGCGTTGGGTAGAGACGCGCCCCATCAAGGGCACGAGGCCTCGGGGGTCCTCTCCCGATGAGGACGCCGCGCTCCGCGAGGAGCTCGAGACCAGCGAGAAGGATCGGGCCGAGAACCTGATGATCGTCGATCTGGCGCGGAACGATCTGGGCCGGGTCTGCGAGTTCGGCACCGTGCGGGTACCCCGCCTCTGCGAGGTGGAGACGTTCCCGATGACGCACCAGTTGGTCTCCACGGTGCGGGGCAGGCTGCGCCCGGAGTTTGACGCGGTGGACCTGTTGCGCGCGGCCTTCCCGGGCGGCTCCATGACGGGGGCTCCGAAGATCGAGGCGATGAAGATCATCTCGCGGCTGGAGCCCTCCCGGCGAGGCGTCTACTCCGGGAGCATCGGCTACTTCGACTTCGAAGGCGCGGTGGACTTGAGCATCATCATCCGCACGGTGCTCAAGCAGGGGCAGCGCGTCAGCTTCCACACGGGCGGAGCGATCGTCGCCGACTCGATTCCGGAGGACGAGTATCAGGAGACGCTCGACAAGGCGCACGGGCTGGTGCTGGCGCTGGAGATCGCCCATGAGCGGTGAGTCCCGGCCCCGGATCGTCCTCATCGATAACTACGACTCGTTCGTCTACAACCTGTACCAGTCGCTGGGAGAGTTGACGGGCGTCGAGGCGAAGGTGGTGCGAAACGATCGGACCAGCGTCGACGCCATCGCTCGAGAGAACCCCACCCACCTCATCATCTCGCCCGGTCCGGGCAACCCCGAGGAGCCGGCGTGGTTCGGAATCTGCCGCGACGTCATCCTCACGCTCGGACGGAGAATCCCCCTGTTGGGCGTGTGCCTCGGGCACCAGGGCATCGGCGTGGCCTTTGGAGGCCGTGTCATCCGCGCGCCGAGAGTGATGCATGGCAAGACAAGCCGGATCCGCCATGACGGCGAGGGCCTCTTCGCGGGATTGGAGAGCCCGCTGGAGGTGATGCGCTACCACTCGCTCGTGATCGATCCTGCCACACTGCCGGCCTCACTGGGGGTGACGGCGTCCACGGACGAGGGGCTCATCATGGGCGTGGTTCACAGAGAGTTCCCAATTGTCGGACTCCAGTTCCATCCCGAATCCATCGGCACGCGGAACGGTCAGCGGCTGCTTCGAAACTTCCTGGAGGGGAAGCGGAGGTAGCTGTGATGGGATGGCGTTTTCGATGGCGTCGTCATCAACCGAAGAGGGGGAACATCATGAAGAGGACAAGCCAGGTCTCCGCGATGCTCATTGCGGGGGCGATGGTGGGGCTGGCGGGCTGCTCCGAGTCACAAGGACAGTCCATGAAGTTCACGAGGGCCACCACGCAGCAGCATGTGGAGGGACCCGCGCTTCTCAAGGACATCCAGACGGAGGCTCAGGAGTTCCCCCGGCTCCACAGGGGGGCCAACGCGGCGGTGCCCTTGCCCACGGGCGGAACGCTCGTCGCGCTGGAGGAGGAACTCACCGGTGAGGAGCTGTGGAGGACAGACGGCACCGAGGCGGGAACCACCCTCGTGAAGGATCTCGCGCCGGGGACATGGTCCTCGCGTCCGAGGGACTTCACCCCGTTCAACGGAGCGATCTACTTCGGCGCGGAGCTCGAATTCGGGGTGAACGCCCTGCTGAAGACGGATGGCACGGAGGCGGGCACCGTGGTGGTCAAGTTCCTCCCCAACGCGCAGGAGCCGGATGACGACACCTTCAGCTCGCTGGTGAGCGCGGGTGGATCGCTCTACTTCTTCCACGCCGAGAAGCTGTGGAAGAGCGATGGCACGGAGGCGGGCACCGTCTCCATCCAGAACCTGCTGCCGGCCACGGCAGCCTATTTCAGCTCGCGCCTCGTGCCTCTGGGCAACTCCGTGACCTTCGTGGCCGATGACTCCGATCTGGGTGCGGTGCTGTGGAAGACGGATGGCACGGCTGCGGGCACGGTGCTCCTCAAGGATCTGTACTCCGCCTCGAACGATGGCTCTCCGGGGCTGCCGGTGCAACTGGGGCAGTCGCTCTACTTCGCCGCGGGCGATTTCAACCATGAGCTGTGGAAGACCGACGGAACCGTTGCGGGAACGGTGCTTGTCACCACGCTGAGTGTGTCGATTAACGACCTGACTGCCGTGGGGACACAGCTCTTCATGGATACCCAAGGCGGTCTCTGGAAGACGGATGGGACGGAGCCTGGCACCGTGAAGCTCGCGGACTACTCTCCATATTGGATGGAGGCAGTGGGGGGGACGCTGTTCTTCGGTAGCGACGATGATGCCGGCCTGGAGCTGTGGAAGAGCGATGGAACCGTTGCGGGGACGAGCCGGGTCAAGGATCTGTTCCCGGGGCCGGACTCCAGCTACGCCTCGCCCGTGGGGCGCGTGAACGGGCGACTCCTCCTCGTAGCGGCTCCGGGGGCGGGGCGGACCGGCCTTTGGATCAGCGACGGCACCGAGGCGGGTACCCAGCTGCTCGCGGAGCGACCCGGAGAGTGGAGCAGTATCTCCACCTACTTTCAGAGGCCCGCGGTACCCCTGGGAACGACGACGCTCGTCGAACTGCTGAGCCCCGAGCAGAAAGCCACGGCGTTTCGCACGGACGGCACTTCTACGGGGACGGTTGCGCTGGGCAGCGTCCGGCCTGGAACGAAGGGTTCTCAGCTCGCGCAGTACCCGCTGACGGCGGTGGTGGGCAGCAAGATCTTCTTCCAGGCGCGGGAAGACAGTGGCGTCTCGCTGTGGGTGAGTGACGGGACGGCAGGGGGCACGGTGCTGCTCCGGAGTTTCATCGACCAGGTGAGGAGCGCCGCGCGCGTGGGCTCCACGCTCTTCTTCTCCGTGGACGATGGCACTCATGGCACCGAGCTGTGGAAGAGTGACGGCACGGCGGCTGGCACGGTGATGGTGAAGGAATTCGTTCCCGGCACAGAGGGCGGTTTTCCCTCCGGACTGGCGGAGTTCGCGGGCAGCCTCTATTTCGCAGCGCGTGACAGTGCTGGGTGGGAACTTTGGAAGAGCGATGGCACCGAGATTGGCACGGTGCTGGTTCGGGATCTGGTGCCCGGCAATGGCAACAGCAACCCGTCAGACTTCACGGTGTTCAATGGGACCCTGTTCTTCGCCGCCAATGACGCGGACTCCAACGGAGAGCTGTGGAAGACGGATGGCACGGCTGCCGGCACGGTGAAGGTGACGAATGCGGAGGTGGAGGGCCTCTTCGTCGGCGGTAACAGCTTGTACTTCGTGACGAACGAGACCGATGAGGGCGAGGCGCTGTGGAAGACTGACGGCACCGCCGCCGGGACGGTGCTGGTTCGCAACGGGCTGGATGAGGTGTTCTCCCCCACCTGGGCGAACGGTAAGATCTACTTCATGGCTCGGGACGACGCTCACGGCTTCGAGCCCTGGGTGAGCGACGGGACCACGGAGGGCACCCGGATCCTCAAGGACATCGCGCCCGGGAGCGATCCGTCCTTCGGCATTGGCTTCAAGGCGCTGGGCAACCGGGTACTGTTCACGGCTCGGGACGATGCCCACGGCTTCGAGCTGTGGAGGACGGACGGTACTGAGGCCGGTACGGAGCGGGTGACGGACCTCGTGCCGGGAGCCCGCAGCAGCATTCGCATCAACACCAGCGATGAGGAGTTCAACGCCCCGTTCGAGCTGCTGACGCTGGATGATCGGGGCCTGGCCGTCTTCGCTGGATCGGATGAGGCCGGCGGCGTGGAGCTCTGGGCGACGGACGGCACGACGGCGGGCACCTTCCGATATGCGGATCTGATCCCGGGTCCGGATTCCTCGTCCCCCACGGGGTTCGCGGTGGTGGGAGGACAGCTCTTCTTCCACGCGGGAGATGCCGCCTATGGCCGCGAGCCTCGGGCCGTGCCACTGCCGACTTCGGTGGATCGCACTCCGCCCACGGTGCGCTGCCCTGGCAACGTGACGGAGACGACGCTCGATGCCCAGGGCGCGACCGTGCAGTACCCGGCCGCCACGGCCAGCGACGAGGGGGGCTCGCCGACGCTGGTCTACAGCCAGGCTTCGGGGACTCACTTTGCTCCGGGCGACACGCAGGTGACGGTGACGGCCACGGACAGCGCGGGCAACACGGCGCAGTGCAGCTTCACCGTGACGGTCAGGTTGGACCAGGTGGCCGCTCCCGACGATGAAGGAGAGGACAGCGGCTGTGGCTGCACCTCGAGTCTGGGCGCAGGAGCGGGGGCGGGCTGGGGGCTGCTGCTCCTCTCGCTTGCCTCGATGCGTCCGGGATGGCGCTTCGGGAGGAAGGCTCGTGCCGGCCGGACGAACTCCGCGGATGAATCCCGGTAGAAGAGGGTAGTGCCCGATCCCGGAGAGCAGCGTTGCTCTCCGGGGTCGCTCCCCAGCCCCCGGTGTGGGGAGGTCACGAGTGCCGTGTGTGGTTCGTGTCCGGAGCTGAGTCCTACCGGACGCACTGGATACAGGTCAGGGAGCCCAGGGAGAGACCACGCTCCAGCTGGTATCCGCATCGAAGCCGGAGGCGGTGTTCCAGGTTCCGCCGGTGCCGTCCGCGCTCCACAGCTCGGCGCTGTAGTGGCGGATGTAGTGACCGGGGTAGTTGAAGGACTCGAACGAGACTCCCGAGCCGTACCGTCCGGGTTGGGCGCAGAAGGTGGCGTCCTGATCGAAGAGCGTGGACCCATCCCGTGCGTCCCTGCGGATGCGAGAGCTGGAGTGCCGCAGGTAGCTGCCCGGGTAGTTGCGCGACTCGAAGGAGTAGCAGCTGCCATCCGCCAGGCCCGCCACGATCTTGAAGGTCGAGTCCTGCTTGAGGAGGCTATCGCTGGCGCTGCTCACCACCTCGGTGACGCCCAGGCTGTTGTAGTGGCGCGCGTAGCGGTTGGTGTAGCCCGGCGTCACCACCTGGAACGACTGGTAGGTGTTGGCCGTCAAGGTCACTCCGCTCTTCCACCACGGCGGTGCCACGGCCCAGGTCGCGTCCTGCCGGAAGCCCGTGGTGTCCTGGAAGGCATCGACCCAGACCTCGGCGTTCCTGTGGCGCACGTACGAGCCCGGCAGGTTCTTCGACTCGAGCGAGAAGTTGCCGGAGCCATCGAGCGCGGCCCGGGCGCAGAAGGTGGCGTCCTGGTCGAAGAGCGCCGTGCCATCGCGCGCGTCCCGGCGGATGCGAGAGGCGGAGTGGCGCAGGTAGCTGCCAGGATAGTTGCGCGACTCGAAGGAGTAGCAGGCGGAGTCAGCCAGGCCCGCGACGATCTTGAAGGTCGCATCCTGCTTGAGGGTGCCATCGCTGGTGGCAGTGACCACCTCGGTGACACCCAGGCTGGTGATGTGGCGCAAGTAGCGGTTGGTGTAGCCCGGCGTCATCACCTGGAGCGACCGGAACTGGTTGACCGGCAGCGGCCCCTGGTTGTTGAGCAGCCGGGAGGCGGCGATCAGGGTGTCATGGGCCGCCTTCACCTGCGTGGCGTCCGGCTTCACGATGGCCCGATCGTAGGTCAGCATGCCGTTGACCTCGTTCTCCACGTCGGTGATCTCGGTGTAGACGGAGGCGCTCAGACCCGGGTTGCTCATCAAGGTCTGGGTCTGCTGGACGAGCCCCACGTAGCGGCTGGTCAGCGCCGCGGCGCTGCTCATCATCTCGTAGCCGAAGCCATTGCCGGGGCTCCACTCGTGGCCGGTGACGCGCAGGCCCAGGCCGCCGAACTCGCCCAGCACGGAGGCGCGCGCCCCCGAGGGCGGCGGAGAGCCGGGGCCGACATAGACGTGCCAGTCCGCCACATCTCCATTGCCGCCGTCGACGGCCCCGCAGCAGTTGATGCCGCTCATGTTGTCGACGAGCCGGGTGGGATCCCAGCTCTTCACCAGATCCGCCAGGCGCGCCTGGTCGTACTGGCCCCAGCCCTCGTTCTGCACCACCCACTGCACGATCGAAGTGGCGCTGCGGTGCTCATCCACCAGCTCGCGCATCTCGAGTTCGAACTGCGTCTTTGCCGCCGTCGAGGGGGAACTGCCCATGCTGGGCATGTCCTGCCACACCAGGAGGCCCAGCTTGTCAGCCCAGTAGTACCAGCGCTGAGGCTCGACCTTGATGTGCTTGCGAATCATGTTGTAGCCGAGGTCCTTGTGCTTCTGGATGTCGAACTTCAGCGCCGCATCCGTGGGGGCGGTGTAGATGCCGTCCGGCCAGTAGCCCTGATCGAGCGTGCCGAGCTGGAACACGAACTGCCCGTTGAGCACCGGGCGCACCACGCCAGCCACGAGCTTCAGGCCGATGGAGCGCATGCCGAAGTAGCTCGTCACCTGATCGACCGTGGTGCTGCCGCTCTTGAGCGACACGCGCAGGTCGTAAAGGAAGGGGCTCTCGGGGGACCACAGCTTGGGGGTCGGCACCGGGATGCGGAGTTCAGTGCCCGCGCTGCCCGTGATGGAGCCCACCTGCACGCTGCCGTCGAACGCCACGGCCTCCACCGTCTGGCCGCTGAGGCCCGTGGCCTGCACCGTCAGCTTCAGCACCTTGCCGGTCACATCCGGCGTCATGTCCAGCCGGGTGATCCGAGCGGATGGAGTCGGCTCGAGCCACACCGTCTGCCAGATGCCCGAGGCGGCGGTGTACCAGATGGAGTTCGGGGTGTGGCGCTGCTTGCCAATCGGCTGCCCCCCGGAGTCCGTGGGATCGTACACGCCGACGATCAGCTCGTTGGTGCCTCCGTTCAGGCGATCCGTGATGTCGAAGCCGAAGCTGTCAAACCCACCCTGGTGCGTGCCGACGAGCTGGCCGTTGACGTAGACCTTGGCCTCCCAGTCCACCGCGCCGAACTGGAGCTGCACGCGGCGCCCGCTCCAGCCCGAGGGCACGGTGAAGGTGCGGCGGTACCACATGCGATCCTGGTGGCGCTGGATGCCCGAGATGCCGGATTCGATGGGAAATGGCACCAGCACGCTCTCGGACAGGTTCTGCCCGAACGGAGGTGTCTGCGAGGCGGTGGCATTGGCGAACTGCCACTCACCGTTGAGGTTCTGCCAGTCGGCGCGCACCATCTGCGGGCGGGGATATTCGGGCAGAGCGTTGGCGGGGGTCGCCTGCGAAGTCCACGGTGTGGACAGCGGCGGCGTCTTCAGCGCCCATGCCGCCTCCGCGGCCCAGGGGTGGGTGAGCAGGGCGCCGCACAGCAGCAAGCCCATCCACTTCCCACCAGTACAGACAACGGTTCGAGACTCCATCCAGTGCTCTCCGTGACAGGGGTGGCCAGCGTCTTCAGTTTTTCTTTTACGGCGGATTGTTCCTTTTAAGAGGTTAATCCGATTTAAATGGGTTTTCCCAAGGAGTGGGAAACGCTCCGCCTTCTGTCCGGTATTGGGAAGTGAGATCCCACGGGTGGTCACCGCCCCGTGCCACCGCGAGGAGTTCCGTAGGGTTGAGGGGGACGCATCGTGGCGTGGGGATTGCTCTGTCGTGCGCCCCGGCACCGTCCATCCCGAGGGAATCGATGAGGGACATGATCCAGGAACTTCGTCACGCACTGAGGATGCTCGTCCATCAACCGGCGTTCACCGCGGTGGCGGTCCTCACGCTGGCGCTGGGCATCGCCGCGAACACGGCCATCTTCAGCGTGGTGGATGCGGTGCTGCTGTCTCCGCTGCCCTATCCGGAGCAGGAGCGCCTGGCGCTGGCATGGACGGGAGAAGGGGAGACGCCGCGCCTCCCGGTGTCGCCAGCAGACTTCCTCGATTGGCGGGAGCAGAACGACGTGTTCGAGGGCCTGGCGGCCTTCGTGAGCCTGCCCTTCACCCTGACGGGAGACGGCGTGCCGGAGCGGCTGTACGGCGCGAGCGTTTCGGCGAACTTCTTCCAGGTGTTGGGTGTGGCGCCGGCCCTGGGCGCCCCCTTCACTCCGGCGGTGGATGGGGTGGCGCTTCGGGAAGGGGTGGTGCTGAGCCATGGACTCTGGGTGCGCCGCTTCGGCGGAGATCCTCGCGTCATCGGGCGCACTGTGAACCTCAACAGCCGGAACTACGAGATCCTCGGCGTGATGCCCGCGCGCTTCGAGTGGCCTGCCATTGGCAGCGATCGGGTCACATCCCTCGGGGCGCCGGAGCTGTGGGTGCCCGCGGTGCACAAGGACGTTCCGCAGTTCGGTCTGAACCCGCAGGTGGACCCCAGTGGCTGGCGAGGCGGGCACTATCTGCGGGTGTTGGGGCGGCTGAAGCCGGGTGTCGCGCTGGAGCGCGCGCAAGCAGCGATGTCCACCATCGCGGAGCGGCTCGCGGCGGCGTACCCGGAGACCAACGCGCGGACACGTATCACGGTCGTGCCGCTGCGCGAGCATCTGGTGGGCAACGTCCAGCCGGTGCTGTGGGCCCTGCTCGGAGCGGTGGGGTTGGTGCTGGCCATCGCGTGCGCGAACGTGGCCAACCTGTTCCTGGCGAGGGCCTCGGTGCGCCGGCACGAGTTCGCGGTGCGCGCGGCACTGGGGGCTGGGCGTGGGAGGTTGGTGCGGCAGCTCCTGGGAGAGAGCGTGCTGTTGGCGCTCATCGCGGGATGCCTGGGGCTGTTGGGCGCGATGTGGGGCATGGATGTGCTGCTGGGCCTGGGCCCGAAGGATCTGCCTCGGATGGGCGAGGTGGGGCTGGATGGGCGGGTGCTGGTGTTCACGCTGGCCGTCGCGCTGGGCACGGGGATCCTCTTCGGGCTGGCGCCGGCACTCCATGCCTCGAGTCCGGATTTGGGCGCGGTGCTCCGGCAGGGAGGCGGCGGGAGGAGCCTGGCCAGCCGTGATCGCTCGCGCTCGGCGCTGGTGGTGGGCGAGGTGGCGCTGGCGGTGATGTTGCTCATCGCCGCGGGGCTATTGCTGCGGAGTCTGTGGAGCGTGCAGGCGGTGGAGCTGGGCTTCAAGACGGACCATGCGCTTACCTGGGAGATGACGCTGCCGCCGGGGAAGTACGCCGAGGATGCGCGGAAGGCGGCGTTCTTCGAGAACGTGCTCGAGCAGATCTCGGCGCTCCCGGGCGTGGAGTCCGCGGGCAGCGTGTCGGACCTTCCGATGGGCGGAGGCAGTGACGTGCAGCTCACGTTCGACATCGAGGGACGGGCGCCGCCGGCCGCTGGCGAGTCACAGGTGCTGGGGTTCCAGGTCATCACCCCGGGCTACTTCCAGACGATGGGTATTCCCCTGCGCCAGGGGCGCGACATCACGAGCACGGACAGGGAGGGCTCCCAGGGCGTGGCCGTCCTGAACGAGGCGGCCGTGCGCCGCTTCTGGCCCGGGCAGGCGCCGGTGGGGCAGCGCATTCGCGTGGGCGGTGAAGAGACCCCCTGGCTCACCGTGGTGGGAGTGGTGGCGGACGTGAGGCATGGCGGACCGACGCGAGAGGTGCGGCCGGAGGCCTATGTGGCCTCGCTGCAGCGGCCCAACACGACCATGCGGTTCATCCTGCGCACGGAGCGAGAGCCGCTGGCGCTGGCTCCCATGGTGCGTGAGGTGGTGAGCCGCCTGGATGCCGACATGCCGATCGCCAAGGTGAGCACCCTGGAGGAGGTGGTGGCAGCCACCATGGCGCGCCAGCGCTTCCTGACGCTGCTGGTGAGCGTGTTCGCGGGGTTGGCGTTGGTACTGGCGAGCGTGGGGTTATACGGCGTCATTTCGTACATCGCTCGGCAGCGGACGCAGGAGATCGGCATTCGCATGGCGCTGGGCGCCCGGCCGCGAGATGTGCTCCGGTTGGTGCTGGTGCAGGGAATGAGCCTGGCGCTGGGAGGCGTGGGGTTGGGGCTCGTGGGCGCGTGGGCCGCGTCGCGAGCGCTGGGCAGCCTGCTCTTCAACGTGAGCGCGACGGACCCGCTGACCTTCGGGACGCTGGCATTGCTGGTGACGGCCGTAGCGCTGGTGGCCACCTGGCTGCCAGCGTGGCGGGCCATGCGCGTGGATCCGCTCGTGGCGCTGCGCAGCGAGTGACGAGCGCTCTACCAGCTCACCGAGTCGACGTAGAGCGGACCTGTCCACTGTGCGTCGGTGAAGATCTCCAGGCCGAGCTCCTGGAACGGTGACACCGCGCCCGCGGGGATCTGCAGGGTGATGGTGTTCCAGGTACCGGGCTTCAAGGACGAGGTCGCAATCCACGAGCCGTTCCACTTCCACCCGCCGGCTGCTCCCTGCAACACGAAGGGCTGGAGGGCACTGATGCGGCTCCCGCTGGGGAACCACACGCGGAAGGATACCGTCCTGCCCGCTGGCACCGAGGCTCCAGGCACGGAGACCTTGGACATCCCCTTGGGCGTGCCAGCCACCTTCACCTCGAGCGAGCGGCTGCCCTGGAAGGCCCGGGTGGTGGAACTGGAGAGGCCTTGGATGAGAGGCCCCCAACTCGTCCATCCCTGCGTGCCGCTCTCGAACTGGAACGCCGCTGTCCCAGGAGCCGGAGCAGGCGGAGGTGCAGGCGCAGGTGTTGGTACTGGCGTGGGAGTCGGAGTCGGAGTCGGGGGCAGTGGTGGCGGTGGTGACGGGGCTGGCGCAGTCCCGCCCGTTGGCCCGGAGCCCGAGGCGGGGATGGACAGGCCACCAGCCTTCAGGAAGGCGCCCGCACGGGTCTTCATGAAGAGCTGACCGTCTGTGTACACGTCATTGGTGTACGAGCTCTGCCGGCCTTCGCCCTTGCCAAAGAGCAGGGCGATGACGCCGCTGTTGGCGAACCTCTGCCGGTGCGTGGCGCCGTTCGGGCCGAAGAAGTACTCGGGGCGGTTGTCGCGATAGCCCTCGCGCGGGGTGTTGCGCGTGTTGTCCACGTTGAGGTGGTTCGAGTTCCCCAGTGGGATCTGCCACAGCACCCAGCGCTTGCCGGACGTCACGTTCCACAGGTGCAGCCACTCAGCGTACCGGTTGAAGCTCTTGGAAGAGATGGACGCTGAGTCGCTCGCGTCCCACCACCGGTCCTGATTGGAGGTGCGCTTGTAGAAGTCCGCATCCCGATCGAGCGGATCCCCCACGAGCACATCCCAGGTGCCTCCCGTGACGTTGGGAGCCAGTCCGAAGGGCTTGAGGAAGGTGTAGACCTTGGTCACCTCAGGCTGGAGCGGCTGGGTGACGGAGAAGTGGGCGATATCCCCGTCTCCCGCCCAAGCGGAGATGTGGATGCCGAGGATGACGTTGCTGGCGCCCACCGCCTTGCGAAGCTGGAGGAAGGCGAGCCCCCATCCAGCGACGGTGTTCGGGAGCTTGCTCAGCTCGGGCAGCCCGGTGCTCGCCACCGCGGCCTGCGCCGAGGGATTGCTCTGCGTCTGTTTCTGGATCAGCCCGAAGCCATCCGCCTCCACGAGCACCAGCACCGGCTTGCCGAACTCGCGGGCCCGCTGCATGAGCGCCTTGAAGTCGGAGAAGTAGCTCCTCATGGTGGCGGTGTTCCGGAGCTTGGCGAGGAACTGGTCCTCGCCGCCGCCGGGCTCGCCGTTGAGCTGATAGTACTGGACGGCGGGCAGGAACCCCTGGGCCTGGCACTCCTGGAGGAACTGGAGGCCCCACTGGCCATTACCCGGGCCATAGCCCCAGTTGTTGATCCAGCCCTTGACGAAGTAGCGGTAGCGCACGTCCCACGGCACGCCACTGCTCTTCATCCACGTCTGTCCGGTGTCCTCGAAGAGGCCCACGAGCAGACGCGAGGGCAGGCCCCCGGGGATGGAGCCCGAGACCGGGGCCGCGAGGGCCGACTTGCCGGTCGTGCGGGGCTCTGCCGCGGGAGCCTCATCCATCAATCCGGGCGCGCAGGCCACGAGCGCCGTGAGTGCAATCGAAGCGAGAATGCACCCAGGGTATCCCGGCGCTGATGACCCGAGCCACCCTCCTGGTGACTTCAGTCACCGGAAGAGGCCTCGTCACGGGCGCCGCGCTGCGAGCCTGGCCCTGGAAGATCAACGACTTGCGCAGCTGGGCGCGATGGCATGTCCGCTGCAATCGGATAGGGCAACGGCGGGCAAGACCCGCGGCAGCAATCTCCTTCGCGGTCACGAACTGGGTGAATCCAATGATCGACTTCAAAGCAACTGCGGCTATGTCTCCGTTTGCCATGCCTCGCCCGGACGCGGGCCAGTCGTCCCTGGTCTCCGCCAAGCAGCTCCCCGCGCAGGAGGCCGTTGCCTCCCTGGGCGCGGGCGGCGTCGCCGGCGGCCTGGCCGCACCTGCGCTGAACCTTGTCCCGAAGGATGCCTTCGAGGCAGGTCCCCTCGCGAATGCCCGGTTCGGCATGCCGACGATTGCTCCTCAGCTGCCGCCGCAGCTGATGGGGCCGCAGATGCTGCCGCCGCAGCTGATGGGTCCGCAGATGCTGCCGCCGCAGCTGATGGGTCCGCAGATGCTGCCGCCGCAGCTGATGGGTCCGCAGATGCTGCCGCCCGAGCTGATGGGGCCGCAGATGATGGGTCCGCAGATGATGGATCCGCAGATGCTGCAGCCCGCGGATATCTTCCAGGGCGCCCCCGAGGTCTCCCCCGAGGCCGCGCCCGAGCAGCCCGCTGAGCCGGTCCAGGAGGACAACGGACTCAGCGCTGAATCCAAGCGGCCGAAGGGTGACACCCGTTCGGCGGCGCAGATCGTCGACGACACCCCCGCGCTGAAGAACCTGGGCCGCCAGAAGGACATCAAGTGGGATGATCTCTGCAAGCAGACGGGTGTCGACTCCAAGCTCGACATCAAGGATGCGAAGCAGAACCCGGATGCCGTCTACCGGATGGCCAAGGTGCTGGAGTTCATCGACAGCACCAAGGGCGCCGACGGATCGGACCGGTCGGGCAAGGTCCAGAACGGCCAGGGTGACGGCAACATCGAGGGTCTCACCAAGGACGGCGATGCCCGCCACGGCACCGAGGCCGGCATGCTCAAGGACTTCGCCGAGCAGGGCTACAAGTTCCTGGGCGAGCACCAGTTGCCGACCACGAATGACACCCACGTCAAGGCGGACGGGAGCAACAAGGACAACTTCCAGTGGGCCATGGGCGAGGCCGGCAAGGCGCTGTGGTTCGTCCCGGGCGTCAGCAACGTGCTGACGGGCATCGGCAACTCGGAGGGTGGCGTCGGGGGCGTCCTCAAGGGCGCCGCGGGTGGAGTGCTCAACACCTGGAAGGGTGTCGCCGAGGGCGTCCTCGGAGCCGTGACGACGGGCAAGGTCAACCCGGCCTCCCTGCTCGTGGGCGCCTACACGGGGGCTCTGAGCGAGACCGAGGCCGCCCCGCAGATCGTGAAGGATATCGCCGGGATGTTCTGAGTCAGGGAGAAGAGGACGGAACCCTGATACTCGCGGTGCCAGGGGCTACCTTGGGAGAGGGCCCCTGGCACCGTGAGGTGCTTCCGTTCGACAGCGCTTCTAGGGGATGACGCAGGAGGCGCTGTGCTCCTCGACGTCGCTGACGATCGACTGGATCGCCTGCTGGAGGCTGGCGCCACCATCAGCCGAGAACGACAGTCCGCCTCCCACTGCCGCCGTGTTCTTGAACAGGTTGCTGTTGATGCCGAAACCGACGGTGTAGACCTTCAGGCTCTGCTGCCCGCTGGTGTCGAAGTCGCCCACGAGTGAGGGCGTGGCCAGCTGCAGATCCTGGTTGTTGAGGAGCTTCGCCACATCGTCCAGGTAGTAGTTGGGGTTGTCATCCAGGACATTGGTGGCGTTGGCCCCCATGTCCCGGGTCGCGGCGGTGGTGCCCGATGCGCACGGCTGGGAGTCCGGGCAGTAGACGGGGCCCTGGTTGCGGGTGCGAAGCGCGGCAGCGAACGAGCTGCTGACGCTATCACTGCTGGGCTCACCATCGGAGATGAGGATGATGGCGGAGGTCTGGCAGGTCCAGCAGACACTGCGGCTTTGCGAGGTGAGCGGGTCGTTCTTGAAGCTGAACGGGTAGCTGTAGTTGGAGCCGAAGCCGAAGGTGGTCTGGTACACGTCGTCGCCCGAGGTGAAGTAGTAGCCCGCGTTGAGCAGGGCCTTGGCCAGCGGCGTGCCGGTGGTGAAGGTCAGGCCGTCAACGGAGCTGATGTAGCTGGCTCGGTAGGTATCGAAGGCGGAGGCGTCCGCGGTCTGATCGCAGTTCGGCTGCTGCCGCTGGACCATCGTGGAGAAGGGAGCGATGTTGGGCGCGAAGACGCTGAAGCCGACGCGCTTGCCCTGCAGGTCCTTGAAGGCTTTCTTCAACTCAGCCTTGACCGTCACATACTTGGGTGGATTGAAGTTGAGGTGACGGCCCCAGAAGATGAAGTCCAGGCTGGTCAACGGTGCGGTGTCTCGTCCGACGGCCTCTGGCAGCTTGTAGTAGCCCTTGGTGTTCAGGCACGAGAGGCACCGGTTGTAGTCGGCGGAGCGGCTCGTGTCCCAGAGGGGCACTTGGGACTGGCAGGCCTCCTCCTTGGAGTTCCACTGATAGGACGGGTCGCTCGAGTCGGCCCAGTACATGTATCCGTAGAACTTGTTGTCTCGGAACAGGTTGGGGTGGCCGGTATCCGAGCCAAGCCCCGTGCCCTCATCGGGGACCGGGTAGACCGTGGAGGGATCCCAGCCATGGCTCACCAGGTACGCATCCAACCGAGGGTTCTCGCAGCCATTCGTCGTGATATTGAAGAATTCCGCGTGGCCGCTGTTGACGACCTGGGGGAGTTCCCGCATCGAACCCGAGGTGTCAACGATGAAGTGAAGATTGGGTGGGGCCGTTCTCGCGGAGGCAGTGCCTGCCGTGCCAATCAATGCGAGCCCCATACACAAACGCTGCAGCGTTGGAATGATCAATCTCATCAGATGTTCTCCCTCGTTGGTGGGTGCTGCGGCTCGTCGCCTGTGCAAGCCGCAGACCGCCAAGGGGAGTGATGCAAGTCTTCGAAAAAACAAAACCTGTGAGCAACGCAGCGCGTGATTGTGCACGCGGCTGCATTGCAAGGTTTGCACTCCGCAAAGAATGCGGAGGTCTCGTGCTCAGGCGCTCAAGGCGCTGTGCTTACGACGATCGATGACACGATATCGTTCCACCCGTCATCCACGAGCGAGGCATCATCCGCGGTCTTGACGATGCTGGACCCGGAGAAGTTGTCATTGGAGTAAAGGGTGACTTTGTAGCCGCTCGCCACCTTCAGTGAGGTGATGTCGTCATTGAGGATGCCCTGGTTCTTCAGCGCGGCCAGGGTGTAATTGCCCACCGGGAGCGCGGCTGCGTAGCCACCATAGTTGATGTCCTGGAACAAGGAGACAACGGTGGGCTTGGGGGTGGAGTAGGTGAAGGGGAAGTCCTTCTGCGCCTGGGTGAACTGGGCCTCCCAGTCGGTGGGCCAGCCGAAGGCCGTGGTGGCCAGCGACTTCAGGTTGATGCCGGCCGCGCCGCTCCAGAAGTGGACGAACTCGCCCCAGTTCAGGCCCCGCGCATAGTCATTCCCATTCTTGGGAAAGTACTGGGCCAGCAGGACGAAGTACCGGTTGAGCACCGCCGAGCCGCCGTACCTCGAGTAGATGGGATAGAACCAATCCCGGAACCAGTGGGTGTTGGCCCGCGGGAAGCTGTCGGTTCCATTGATCATCAAGTTGTACCACCGCGTGGCATCGCTGGTCCTGCCGAGCCCCACGTAGACATCGTAGTTGAAGATCTCCGCCCACTTGCTATCGCCCCAGATGCCGAAGGCCGGCGAGCCATGTGAGCCTTTGGAGTCACCTTCGACGATGTGAGCCACCTCGTGGGTGGTGAGATCCAGATCGTTGCCGGTTCCGTTCGTCCACGGGCCCGGCCCCACGTCGATCACGTTCCGGTAGTCATGGCTGCCATCGAAGTAACCGGAGGGATGGCCACCGCTGTACTTGTTGGTGTGGAAGAGGGCGTAGAGCTGCGGCTGGGCGCCGAAGTTGCCGTAGGTCTTCTTCGTGTAGCGCCAGACCTGACTGAGGTAGGTATTGGGCCACGTGACGGAGCGATTCACGTCCGGGTCGAAATAAACAGCCACATCGTTGTCCTGAAACACCTTGGTCATCACCTGGTTGTGTTCGAACCAGTGTTCCTGCCAGGTGGCGGGAGGCGTGTCCGCCTGGGCTGTAGTTATCGAGAGAAAAGGCACCACCAGGGCAATCACGGGTTTGATCTTCAGCATGGATGTATCCAGGTCTCCCAGTTGGGGAATTCCCGAAGAAAGAGGAGTAGCAGGTCTTTTTCGGGTTTTCCGGTAGAGCTGGTTCGTTCACCTACAACTGGAGAACCAGAATTCCTATTTTATGGATTGCAAAGAGATGATCACGGATGTCACTAAAGAACTCCCTTTCACTGGGAGTGATGTCGTGCGCAATCAACTCTTGAAGACGTTCTGCGCGGCCTGGCTTGGAGCGAGCCTCGCCGCTTGTGGTTCCACGCAGGAGGAGGCGGCGGAGGTGCTGCCGGCCAAGGACGTAGACATCCAGTCCGCGCTGGCCCGGCTGGATCAAGCCCGGGTGGTGGCCAACACGAACCAGGGCGTGCCCTTCTCCATCCAGGGCCGGCTCGGTCAAGCGCCGCGGCTCTCCGCCCAGGGCGCTCGCGGGGCGGAGGATGCCGTCCGTGTGGCGCTCAACACCATCGCTCCCGTGTTCCGGCTCAATGGCAATGATCTGGTGCTGCGCAAGTCCTCGGTGGATGCGCAGGGTCACCAGCACTTGCGTTTCCAGCAGACGCTCAACGGCCTGAAGGTGGTGGGCGGCGAGCTCATCCTCCACGTGGACTCGGATGGCCTCATTTATGCGGCCAACGGTTCGGCTCACGGCGGCGACACGGTCTCCGTTCAGGCGAAGCTGGCCCCCGAGACCGCGCTGAAGGAGGCCGAGGTCGGCTCGAAGTCGCTCCGCGCCTCCGCCGAGGGGGCTCCGAGCCTCGTCTACCTGCGCCCCGAGGGCAGCGACGAACTGAGGCTGGCCTGGCAGGTGAGGGTGAAGGGCGAGCGCGACGGCATGCCCGCGGATGACCTGCTCTACGTGGACGCGCAGCGCGGGGGCGTCCTGGCGCTGCACCCGCGGATCCACTCGGTGCTCAACCGCAAGGTGTACTCGGCGAACAACGGCACCAGCACTCCGGGCACGCTCAAGCGCTCCGAGGGTCAGGCGTCCGTCGGCGACGCCCACGTGGACCAGAACTACGACCAGCTGGGTGCCACCTACAATTGCTACAATGCCCTCTTCGGCCGCGACTCGTACGACAACGCGGGGGCGACGCTGATCAGCACCGTGCACTACAGCACCAACTACGTGAACGCCTACTGGGACGGCACGCAGATGGTGTACGGCGACGGCGACGGCGTGGACTCCATCGAGCTGGGCAAGGACCTGGACGTGACGGTCCACGAGCTCAGCCACGCGGTGACCAGCTCCGAGTCGGACCTCATCTACTCGGGTGAGTCTGGCGGCCTCAACGAGAGCTACTCGGACATCTTCTCCGGCGTGTGCGAGAGCTGGTCGCGCGGCTGGGCGGTGGACGCGGACATCTTCAAGATCGGCGAGGACATCTGGACGCCGGGCGAGGCGGGGGATGCGCTGCGCTACATGGATGACCCCGCCAAGGATGGCGTCTCGCTGGACTTCTATGGGGACTACGGCGGCCAGGACGTGCACTACAGCTCGGGCATCAGCAACCTGGTGTTCGCGTTGCTCTCCAAGGGCGGCGTGCACCCACGCGGCAAGACGAGCATCAACGTGACGGCGATTGGCCCGGAGAAGGCCGGCCGCATCTTCTACAAGGCCAACACGGACTTCTTCACCGCGAGCACCACCTTCGAGCAGGCCAAGGCGTACACGGTGCAGGCCGCGCAGGCGCTGGGCTACGACGCGGCGACGGTGCAGGCCGTGACGGACGCGTGGTTGGCCGTGGGTGTGCCGCCTCCGCCTCCGGTGACGTCGCCGCTGAGCAACGGCGTGCCCGTGAGCAGCCTCTCGGGCAGCTCCGGCAGCAAGAAGTACTACACGCTCGAGGTGCCGGCCGGTCAGTCCAGCATCTCGTTCAATACGAGCGGCGGCACGGGTGATGCGGACCTGTACGTGCGGGCCGGCTCGGTGCCGACCGCCAGCGCGTATGACTGCCGTCCGTACACGAGCGGCAACGCGGAGACCTGCTCCTTCACCAATCCGGCGGCGGGTACCTGGTACGTGATGATCGTCGGGTACTCCTCGTACTCGGGCTTGACGCTCACGGGGACGTATGGTGGCGGAGGCAGCACCGGCACGCCGACGACCGAGACGGCCAGCGGTTCGGTGAGCAAGAACTCGCAGAAGAACCACGGCCCGTACAGCGTGGTGGCGGGCACCCAGTTCAAGGTGGTGATGACGGGCACGAAGAACCCCGACCTGTACGTGCGGTTCGGCGCGGCGCCGACGACCACCACGTACAACTGCCGCCCGGCCTTGTCGGGGGCCTCCGAGACGTGCGACCTGACGGTGCCTGCGGGGCAGAGTTCCGCGTACATCATGGTCCGCGGCGCGGGCTCGGGCAGCGCCACCTACAACCTGACCATCAACTACACGAAGCCGTAGCTTCGACGGTCCGAAGGCGCTGAAAAGAGACGGGCGGCTCTCTCGCGAGGGCCGCCCGTTGTGCTTCAAGGGGGGGAGGCTTTCTAGGCGCTTGGCCTGGCCTCGTAGGCGCGTGTGACCCCCGCGATGTCAATCTTGCCCATCTTCAGCATGGCCTGCATGGCGCGGCTCGCGGCGTCGCGGTCGGGATCCTCCAGCATCTTGGGCAGGGCCCTCGGGACGATCTGCCAGGAGAGGCCGAAGCGATCCTTGAGCCAGCCGCACGGCCCGGGCGAACCGCCGCCTCGCGTGAGCGCCTCCCACAATCGGTCCACCTCGGCCTGGTCCTCGCAGTCGATGGAAAACGACACGGCTTCGGTGAATGGGAACTGCGGGCCTCCATTCAGGCCAATGAACGGCTGCCCAGCGAGAGTGAACTCGACCGTCAGCACGGCCCCGGCGCGTGTGCTCGGATTGTCGGCAGGCGAGCGCACCACCTTGTCGATGTGGGAATGGGGCAGCAGCGAGACGTAGAACTTCGCGGCCTCCTCGGCCTGATAATTGAACCAGAGACAGGGCGTGATCTTGGCCATGGCTTTCTCCTTCGTATCGAGCAGGGGTTCGCGCTCTCCCTCTTCATGAATGGGGCGCCAGACTTCGAATGGCATTGGGGAGCAGGCGAGGACACGCCCATCGACCCCATACTCGGCCCGAGTCAGGCCCCGGGACGCGGGGTTCCGCTACTTGCCAGCTGCCTTGCGGAGCGCCTGGAGCTGGTCCAGCGCCTTCTTCTTCTCCGGGAGCTTCACCGGGCCGAGCGCCGCCTCCAGCTTGCCCAGCTCCTCGCGCAGGTCGGTCCGTCCTTCCTGGTCGAGGTCGGAGATGCCGTCTGTTCCCAGCCCCTGCTGCAGCGCCTTCAGGGCCTCACCCGCATGAGGTCCGGCGGGGTAGCGCCGCAGGTACTCCCCCTCCATGGAGTTGGACATGGCTAGGTAGCACGGCGCGTAACCCTCGCATTCACCCGGAGGAGTAGTGGTCGCGGCTTCCCAGGCCAACGCCTCGGCCTCGGGCAGGCCGCGGTACTTCTCCTCGAGCTTCCAGAGGAATGCGCCACTCACGAACCATTCCCCCGCGGGCTCGCTGTACACCAGCGCGTCGCCCTGACGCTGCACCCACTTCTCGTAAGCCGACTTGGGCACGTTGCCTTCCGAGAGAGCGGCCAGCGTCCAGCGCATCGCGCGCCAGAGCGCGAGCTCCAGGTGGGCCGCGCTCTCCTTGGCAGGAGTCTGAGTCACGGTGGCTTTCAGGAAGTTGACCAGGTCCGCTCGATCCACGAAGGGCGTCTTCTCGTCCGCCATGCGCTGCCGGGCAATCTCCAGATAGGTCTGCACCTGCTGGTCCGGCAGGAGGGGCCAGACGAGCGAGCCGAACACCCAGCCCTCTTGTCCCTCGGGCGTGGCGACGCGGTACCAATAGTCCGCCTTGCCCCCGATCGTCTCCTGTTTCGCGGTCTGCTCGAGTACCTTCAGGACCGTGCCGATGAAGAGCTTGGTTACCTCCTTGCCGCTTGGGGCCGGGGTGGCACGCAGCCGGATGCCCGAGGCCGCGGCGATGCGTTGCTTCTCGGACTGCGCTGGAGCCTCCGCGAAGGCGGGAGCCACCTGGAGCAGCACCAGGAGCACTCCCAGTATCAGGCCGCGCGGCCCCGGGAGCAGCGCCTGGGCTAGCGAGGGGATGGAGAGAGTGGAGTGGCTCTGTTGTCGAGCCAGGATGGGCGTGAACATGGGACTCCTTGCAGTCGAGAGAGCTCCCCAGAGGAAGCACGGCATGATGGATCACCGGACCGATGCTCGCTCGGCTGAATTCGAGCTACCCTTCCGGGTCTTGGCATGGCGGAGGGGGAGCGGCATGCTGATGTTCGAGCGCGAGACGTGAGGTCAACGAGCCGAGCTGACCTGGCGTAGGCAAGCACTGGCGCGAGCAGTGGGGGGAGTCATCCATGTTGGACGTCGCGGGGTACAGGGTCCAGGGGACCATTCGGGCCTCGAGTGTGAACATGCTCTTTCGCGCCGTGCGCGAGACGGATGGGTTGCACGTCATCCTCAAGACACCCATGTCTCCCTCTCCCGGGGAGCGTGAGCACGAGCGCTATCGCCGTGAGTTCGGCATCCTCCAGCGCCTGCAGGACGTGAAAGGCGTGGCGCGGCCCTATGCCTGCGAGCGCATTCACGATCGGCCGGTGCTGTTGCTGGAGTGGGTGCCGGGCGAGGCGCTCTCCGAGCGCGTGGGCCAGCCGTGGGAGCTCTCGCGCTTCCTGCACGTGGCCCTCTCGCTGACGGCGACGCTGGCGGCGGTGCACAGCCGCAACGTGATCCACAAGGACATCAAGCCGGGCAACATCATCCTGGAGCCCTCGGGAGAGACGCGGCTGATCGACTTCGGAGCGGCGACGGTGCAGAAGGTGGAGCACCTGGACGCGGCACCGAGCAACCTGATCGAAGGCACCCTGGCCTATATGTCCCCGGAGCAGACGGGGCGGATGAACCGGGTGGTGGATTACCGCACGGACTTCTATTCGCTGGGGGTCACCTTCTATGAGTTGCTGACGGGGCAGAGGCCCTTCCAGGGCCGGGACGCGCTGGAGTGGTTCCACGCGCACATGGCCCAGCGGCCGAAGCCTCCTCACGAGGTGAATCCGGCGGTGCCCGTCGCACTCTCCGCCATCGTCATGAAGCTGTTGGCGAAGACGGCGGAGGAGCGCTACCAGAGCGCCGAGGGGCTGAAGGCCGACCTGGAGCGGTGCCAGCGCGGACTGAGCGCGGGAGGACTGGAGGGGTTTTCGCCCGGAGCGGAGGACATCCCGAGCCGGTTCCAGTTGCCGCAGCGGCTGTATGGCCGAGAGGCGCAGGTGTCCGCGCTGCTGCTGGGCTTCGAGCGCGTGGCGCGGACGGCCCGTCCCGAGCTGTTCCTGATCAGCGGGTACTCGGGCATCGGCAAGTCGTCGGTGGTGCACGAGCTCCACAAGCCGGTGGTGCGGCGCCGGGGCTTCTTCCTCCACGGCAAGTTCGATCAGTTCCAGCGGGACATTCCCTACGCGACGGTGGCGCAGGCCATCCGCGGCCTGGTGCAGCAACTGCTGGCGGAGCCGGATGAGGAGCTGGCGCAGTGGCGCCATTGGGTGAACGAGGCGTGGGAGGGGCAGGGGCAGGCGCTCGTGGAGCTGGTGCCCCAGCTGGAAGCAGTGGTGGGCCAGCAGCCGCCGCTCCAAGAGCTCTCCGCCAGCGAAGCCCAGCACCGCTTCCACCGAGCCGTCTTCCGGTTCCTCCGGGTGTTCGCCACCCCTGAACATCCCCTGGTGGTGTTCCTGGATGATTTGCAGTGGGCGGACCTGGCCAGCCTGCAGCTCCTCCAACAGCTCGTGTCCCAGCCGGAGACGCCGCCGGTGCTGTGGATCGGCGCGTACCGGGACAACGAGGTGAGCTCCACTCATCCGCTCTCCTCCGTGCTGGAAGAAGTGCGCAAGGCAGGAGCTCGCGTCACCGACATCCGCCTGGCGCCCCTGAACCTGGAGCAGATCTCCGAGATGCTGGCGGAGGCGCTGCCGGGAACGCAGCTGGAGCAGGTGGTCTCCTTCGCGGCGCTGCTGCACGAGAAGACGGGCGGCAACCCCTTCTTCCTCTTGCAGCTGCTGGTGACGCTGAACCAGGACGGGTTGCTGGTGCGCGAACCCGGAGCGGGGTGGCGGTGGGACGCGCAAGGGGTGCGCGCCCGAGGCTACTCGGACAACGTCGTCGACTTCATGGTGGGCAAGCTGCGCAACCTGCCTCCGTCCACGCAGCACCTGCTGCGGCTGGCGGCCTGCGTGGGCAGCTCCTTCACGCTTCAGTTGCTGGGCACCCTCGCGGAGCTCTCGGGTGTGGATCAGGTCGAACAGGGGCTCGAGCCCGCGCTCCAGGAAGGCATGCTGGCGCGCCTGGGGCCAGAGGAGTACCGCTTCTTCCACGATCGGTTCCAGCAGGCCGCCCATGCCCTGCTCTCCGAGCCGGAGCGCAAGGCCGTGCACCTGCGCATTGGCCGGTTGATGCTCGATCGACTGTCTCCCGAGGAGCTGCGCGAGTCGCTCTTCGAAGTGGTGAGCCAGTTCAACGCGGGAGTGGCACTGATCGGCAGCCCCGAGGAGCGCCACCGCGTCGCCCGGCTGAACGCCGATGCGGGGTGGCGGGCCGAGTCCGCGGTCGCGCTGGGCACCGCCATCAGCTACTTCACGACGGCGCTGTCGCTCATCCCTGGAGACCCCTGGGAGACCGATTACGAGCTGGCCTTCCGGGTGTCACTCTCGCGGGCGCGGTGCGAGCTCGGGAATGGCAATACCTCCGTGGTGCGCCAGTGCGCGGAGGAGCTCTTCCCTCACGCGCGCAGCCGGGCGGATACCACGGCCGTCTACTGCTTGAAGAGTGACCTGGGCCTCGTCACGGGAGATATCGAAGGGGCGGTGGCCTGCACGCGCGAGTGTCTCGCCTCGTTGGGCATGCCCATCTCCCGGCACCCCACCTGGGAAGAGGCGATGGCCGCCCATGAGGAGGTGTGGAGGCTGATGGGGGAGCGCTCCGTCGAGAGCCTCCTCGAGCTGCCGCTCATGACGGACGCCGAGATGAAGATGGTGATGAGCGTGCTCGCCACGCTCTTCGGGCCCGCCTACTTCAGCGACAAACACCTGCTCATCATCGACGTGAGCCTCATGGTCTCGATCACCCTTCGCCATGGCTTCGCGGAGCCCTCGGCGCTGGGGCTCGCCTGGCTCGGTGTGCTGACCGGCTCCTACTTCAAGCGCTACCGGGAAGGCGAGGCCCTGGGCATCGTGGCCTGCAAGCTCCTCGAGCGGCACAACATGCCCGCCCGTCTCTCACGGGTGACGTTCGGTCTGGGCTATGCCAGCTCCTGGGTCCGCCCGCTCTCCGCCGTGCAGCGGGAGATCTGTCTGCCCGGCTTGCAGCAGTCCCTCCAGTTCGGCGATTTCCTGAACGCCGCTTTCTTCTGCACCGCGATCATCCAGAACCGCGTGTGCATGGGACACCCCCTCGATGACGTGTTCCAGGAGTGCGTCACGCGCATCGACTTCGTGCGAAAGGCCGGGGTGGCGGATGCCCTGGAGATCCTGTCCATCTTCCAGGCCTACGCGCAGCAATTGCGTGGGCGCACGCGCTCCTTCGGGACGATGAGCTGGAACGGCTTCGACTCGGAGGCCGCCGCGGCCGGGATGACACCCGAGCGCATGGGCACCATCCGGGGGCTCTACTGGATGACCCGGATCCAGTCGCACTTCATGTGCGGAGCCTACGCGGAGGCCCGAGCCGCCGCCGACAAGGCGACCGAGCTGCTCTGGACCGTGCAGGGCATGTTCTACCTCCGGGAGTACCATCTTTATCGCGCGCTGACGTTGGCGGCCCTCTTCTTCGAGGACTCCCCCGAGGAGAGGCAGCGGTCGCTGGAGTTCATCCGGGAGCACCAGCGGCAGTTGGCGGAGTGGGCGGAGTGCTGCGCCGAGAACTTCCTCGCCGCCGAGCGGATGGTGTCGGCGGAGCTCGCGCGGCTGACAGGGCAAGAGGATGTGGCGGCGGACCTGTACGAGGAGGCCCTTCGCGCGGCCCGGGAGAGCGGGGCCACCCACCACGTGGCCTTGGCGAACGAGCTGGCGGCGGACTTCTGGCGCACTCGCCATGCGCACATCGTGGCCGAGGCGTTCGCCCGGGAGGCACGGGCGGCCTATCTGCAATGGGGGGCCATGGGCAAGGTCCAGAACCTGGAAGCCCAGTGGCCTCGCATCGTGCCCGTTGAGGTCGTCGCGGACGGGGACTCCACCAGCACGACGCAGTCGACGCAGATCGACGCACTGACGGTGGTGAAGACTCAGCAGGCCATCTCGGGAGAGATGGTCCTGGAAAAGCTGGTCACGACTCTGATGGGGGCGGCCCTGGAGAACGCGGGTGCGCGCCGCGGAGCACTGTTGCTGGCGAGCGGTGACACGCTCTCGGTGGCTGCCTCTTCACTCGTGTCCGCGGACGGCGTCGCTGTCTCGGTGGGGAAGGGCGCGGAGCTGGAACTGCCGTGGACGGTGCTGGCGTACGTGCGGCGCGCTCGCATGCCGGTGGTGATAGGCGATGCCCTGGCTCCGCATCCCTATTCTTCGGATCCGTACTGGGCGCGGCGTGGGGTGCGCTCGGTGTTGTGTCTGCCGTTGCTGCGCCAGGATCATCTCATCGGTGCTCTGTACCTGGAGAATGATCTGGCCACCAACACCTTCAGTCCGGCTCGCCTGGCGGTACTGGATCACATTGCCTCGCAGGCGGCCATCTCCATCGAGAATGCACGGCTGTACGCGGAGGTGCAGCGCGCCAGGGCGGAGCTGAGGCGCGCCAACGAGGAGCTCGAGCAGCGGGTGGAGGAGCGCACGCGAGAGCTGAGGCAGGCTCAGGGCAAGCTGGTGGATACGGCGCGGGCGGTGGGCATGGCGGAGGTGGCCTCGAATGTGTTGCACAACGTGGGCAATGTGCTGACGAGCGCGGTCATCAACCTGGAGGTCATGCACCAGGCGCTGGACTCCTCGAAAGTGGCAAGGCTGAAGCAGACCACGGACCTGTTGCGCGAGCACCGCGCCGAACTCGCCTCCTTCCTGGCTCCGGGATCGCGGGGCGATCACCTCCCGGAGTACCTGGTGGCTTTGTCGGAAGGGCTGATGCAAGAGCAGCAGCGCTTGTTGGAGGACATGGAGACGATGGGGCGGCACATCGAACACATCCGTGCCATCGTTCAGGTACAGCAGATGTACGCGCGCACGCCGCTGATGGAGGAGGAGTGTGATCTGGCGCAGCTGGTGGACGATGCGCTGCGCATCCAGACAGCAGCCCTGAAGCGGCACGGGGTGGACATCCAGGTCCAGCTCTCACCCGTGCCGAAGCTGATGGTGGACAAGCACAAGGTGCTGCAGATCCTCATCAACCTGATCACCAACGCCAAGCAGGCGCTGGACATGGTGCCGGAGGGCTCGCGCCACCTGCGTGTGAGGATGGCGGCGGAGGGCGAGAAGGTGATCATCCAGGTGGCGGATGATGGAGTGGGCATCACTCCCGAGGTGAAGGGCAAGCTATTCGAGCATGGCTTTACCACGCGCAAGGATGGGCACGGGTTCGGGCTGCACTCGAGCGCACTGGCGGCGCAAATCCTGGGCGGCCGGCTCCTGCTGGAGAGCGAGGGCACCGGCAAGGGAGCCGTGGCCACCCTGGAGCTGCCGATCTGACGCGCCTGGACGGAGGTGATCACCGCCAAACCTGCAACGATGGATTGCAGGATCTTCTGTTTCGAGAAGATGGGCGTGACGGTACCTCCTTCTCATCACTCAATGAGGAGGAGTCTCATGGCTACGAACGAGCAGGTGATCCGCGCGCTCTATGAGGCCGCGGAGGTCCAGGACGTCCAGAAGTTCGTGTCTCTGTTTGCGGACAGCGGCTACGTCTATGATGTGTCAGCGGGCCGTAAATATTACGGCAACGAGATTGGCCGCGTGGTCGACATCTTCGCCACGGCATTCCCTGATATGCATCGGGAGCTCACCGACTTCTACGTGAGCGGTGATGTCGTGATCGTGGAGTTGTCATTGAACGGCACGCATCGGGGGCCACTAGAGCTGCCTGCTGGAACCATCCCCGCCACGGGCAAGGAGATACACACGCCTTGCTGTGACGTGTTCCACTTGAAGGACGGCAAGGTTCAGTCCTTCCACTGCTACACGGCCGCGACCATCTTGCTGGGACAGCTTGGGGTTCTCCCCAATCTCGCAGCTGCCTTCAAGAAGCCCTGACACGCTACATCCCACCCCATTGGTCGTTCCCGCATTAAAGACACGCCCCATTGCTCGAATGCCTGTCTTCGAGCATCCATTGGCGTGAAACCCAACCCACCATGGAGGGGCGTCCCCATGGACATCCCGAGTAGGAGGGGCCTGTCCATTCTTCAGGCACTGTCAGGTGCTCACAATCTTCAAACTGTTGCCCTATGGTCGCTGCGCTCTCGAGCAACGGGAGCAGTCAGCGTTAACCAACATAGGAGACAACAGCCTTGATGTATCAACAACGGGATCATGCAACGGCAACAAGGTTGAAGTGGAGTGTGGCGCTGCTGGTCATGGCCATGGGCTGCGCCAGCGAGAAGGAAGCTCCGTCCCAGGAGCAAGACAGTATGCGTGCGCTCGAGGAATCTTCGTCTCAGCTGTCCGCGCCTCCCGGGTGTACCGAGATCACCCTGGGCGAGCTTCGCAATGGCGTGCAGTTGGCGCCCGTGATGTACGGGGCGCAGCCGACGTATCGCGGAGAGTTCTCGAACCAGGGAGACCCCGCGACCACGGACACCGCGCTCATCCGGCTGGACTTGAACACGGCTCCGGGGCTCTATGATCTGGCCAATGGTGGCACCAACCTCTTCACGTGCGAGCAGTGCGTGTGGGGCGTGCAGGACGCCGGTTCATCGGCGGAGAAGCTTTTCGTCGCCGAGTCCGGGAAGCTCCTGCTGGCGCACAAGGTGTCTCCGCAGCAGACGGTGGGAGCTCTCTCCAACGTGGTGCTGCGCCAGTCGGTGAAGGCCGCGCCGCTCAGCGCGCCCTACACCGGCAGCGCACCGGTGGCAGGGGGCGAGTGCCGGTGGATCCGGTTTGCCACCTGGAGCACCGTTCGCACTGGTGGGTGCGATCCCCGCGAGGGTTCGTGGCGGCCACCCCTCTCGAACTTCACCTGCGTCGCGGACAATGCCGCGGCGGATGACGGAACGTTCGAGAAGTCCCTGGGCACCAAGACGCAAGGGCAGGAGTGCACCTACACCCCGCCGGCGAACGACGGCGAGCTGGCCTCGACGGACTGCGCTCCGAGTTACGCGTGCAGCCCCGAGTTCACCGATTCCCGGCAGTGCCTGAAGACGTGCGACTTCATGGCGGCGGATCCCGGTTGCCCCACTGGCACCGTGTGCGGAGTCTATGGCTTGTGCATCGAGCAGTCCGTGCTCGAGCCCATCGGCTACCTCTTCGATCCGGCGCTCGTCGGTGAGACGTGCAGCGTGAACTACGCCGAGTTCTGCGGCGTGGAGGGCGCGCGAGGAGTCTGCGTCGACCTGCAGCGGACGGGCTTCGGCACCTGCTTCAAGTACGAGCGCGCTCGCTCGGACTGCGGATCGGGTGAAGAGCTGGGCTTCGTCGGATACCCGCTGTCCGGCGGCGGCTACGATCGCACCTACGGGTGGTGCTATCCCGACGGGCTGTAATCCGGCCCGCCCCTGAAGGCGGCGGCTTCGCGTGCGCGCGGGCCGCCGTCTTCTTCATACGGCCGCGAAGCTACCTGGGACGCGCTCCCTTCGCGGCGAACTCCTGGACGAGCCCTTCGTAGGCGGACATCTCCGGGAACTTCGGGAACGAGTGCACCGCGGACGTCGTGGCCCAGGGCAGCTTCTCGTCCGTGAACGTCTCGATGAAGGGCACGAACCAGCTCCGGTCGTCGAGCATGGTCGGCCGCAGGTTCACGAAGAAGTCCATGCCCTCGGGCCGCGTGAACATCCACGTCATGCAGTAGCCGCAGAACATGTGCTTCGACGGCCCGTGCAGGCCGCCCACCACCGGCTCTCCAGAGAGGACGTGAAAGCCGGGCGTCGGCACCGCCAGCGACAGGCTGAAGGCGCTGGAGCTCATGCGCTGACAGCCGGTGCAGTGACACGCCATGGCGAGCAGGGGAGGCAGGGTGACGCGCAGGCGGATCTTTCCGCAGCGGCACCCACCATCCCAAGGCAACTTCCATTCGGACGCAGGATTTTCCATCCCACGAGAGTGGGGCGCGGGCTGGCTACACGCAAGGAGAGATCCTCCGTGGGCCATACATCCAGAAAAAGAGGGAAATCCTGGTTATCCCCAATGGCGCATCCCCATGGGTGGACGCAAGCTCCCGCCGCTTCTCAATGGCAGACGCTTGCTCAACGAATGGTCACAAGGCCACGACAATGAAACGACACCTGCTGCTGTCCAGTCTCGCGGTATTGGCGATGAGTGCTTGCGGTCAAGGCACCGGGGCGGAGGACCTCGGCGCGCTGAGCGCATCGCTCGATACACCGACGAACGTCGCGCTGAACAAACCCGCGACTTCCTATTCGCAGTCGGATGCTTCGCATCCCGCGTCACGTGCGGTGGATGGTTCGACTTCCACCGGCTGGGCCAGCGCGTATGCCTTCCAAGCGGGCCAGTCCGTGACGGTGGACCTCCAGGGTGCGTATGATGTGAGCCGCGTTGAGCTGGCTTTGAGCTGGGGAGACTCTTCGACGCCCGCTTCGGCGTTCGAGGTCCAGGCGTGGAATGGCGGCTGCTGGCAGACCATTCCCGGCACTGCTGTCTCGGGTAACACCACCGTCAACGTGGGCATCACGCTGGCGCAGACAGTGCGGGCGGAGAAGGTTCGCTTCGTCTGCCTGGACCGGTCCACTACGTGCTGGCTGCGAGAACTGCGAGTGTTGGCGGTGCCTTCGACGGCGCCGACGCCGGCCCTGAGCTGCCCCGCCGGGCAGCAGGTCGCGGTGCGTCACCCTGCCTATGCTTATGCGCAGTTCCTGCCCAAGGACTACAACCTCGACCGGAACGCGCGCTGGCCGCTCATCGTCGCGCTGCACGGCATTGGTGGCTACACCCTCAACCAGAATGATCACACCCAGGTGGCAGCCTCGCCGGAAGGCCTGGCGAAGCAGTTCCTCAGCGCCTCGTTCCGGGACTCGTTCCAGGGCATCGTCGTGTCGCCGAACTACCACGTCCCCGGAGGCAGCGGGAATGCCTGGTTCCAGGACGGCGCCATCACCCAGCTCATCGAGGCCGTGAAGGGCGACTACCTGGTGGACACCGATCGCATCTACCTGACGGGCTTGAGCGGCGGCGGCAACTTCACCTGGGAATTCAGCGTGGCCCACACCCCGAACATCGCCGCCTTGGTACCCATCGCGGCGACCAACACTCCATCGAACCTGACGAACCTCTGCAACCTGGCGAACGTGCCCATCTGGGCGTTCAACGGTGCGCTCGATTCTTCCGCGCCGCCGTCGAGCGCTACGGCCGCGAAGACCCGGCTCGATACCCAATGCGGTGTGTCCGCGAGCCAGATGCAGACGACGGCCATTGCCAACGCAGGCCACAGCGGTGCCACGTGGGATACCGCCTACGCCACGCAGTCGCTGTACACGTGGCTGTTCTCCAAGCGCATCAGCGACCGCTGAGATTCCAATCGCAGGCCCTCGGGCGGGCGCGGTGGAACGGGCATGAACACCGCCCGCCACCGTGCCTCGCCTCGCGGAGGCCAGCAGGTCAATCAATCGAGGGTGCAGTACCAGTTCAACGAGGGTGGGCCTGCGTCGCGCGTCCGAAGGCCCGGTGGAGAGCAGTGCTCAGGGTGCTCCTCGTGTCCTGCTCACCCGGATTCCCCGAAGGTGTACCACTCGGCGTGCCGGTGAGTTTGAAGAGGAAGGAGATCTGCCCGGACGAGCCATCGGAGCAGAGGCCCTTGATGGTTCCTCCTGGATTCAGTGTGAGTTCAGTCCCTTCTTCTTCCTTACTGCCCCCTCCAGTGCTGTAGGTCCAGGCGTAGGTGCATTCTTCGACTTCATAGGAATCGCAGGCCTTCCGGGTGAACACGAAGCCCGAATCACTCATCGTCGCAGGCAGGCCACAATCAAAGTCCAGGTAGATTTTCTCGGAATCGAATGCATCGGCGATGATCGTAAGCGGTGAATCCACCGTTTGTGTGTCTTTTTGACCGTCTCCGTAGGTGACGGTGAAGGAACCCGTGACGTCATAGTTGCCGACGAGATCGCGACGCGAATCTCCTCCGCAGGCACACAGGGCAAGGCACGTCAGCGTGGCCCACATGACAGGGGTGCGGCTCTTCACGAAGTGTCTCCTTGGGTGAGGATGCGGTCCAGGAGCATAGGCCAGATGGGAGCCCGGATGAGGCTGGGGGAGCTACCACTTAAGGGTGAGTTCCCCCGGGTCAAGGCCTACAGAGAGGAACCCTCGCTCTTCCAGGTGCCCTCCTGCGCACGATCCGTGAAGTTCAACCAGACCTCCTCGCCGCCCGTGCGCTCCCGCAGCTTCTTGTTCTCGAAGCCATTTCGGGGGACTCCGAACTCATACCCAGCCGGGCAGGATGTGAGGCCATTGGGCCAGGCTCCCGAGGCAGATGACAGCGTCCAGAAGTCCGAGGGACAGGAGGCCGGCTCACACAGCGCGTCCTTCTTCTTGCAGGCGAAGCGGCGAGAGGCTTCGCACGGCAGATCATTCCAGCGGCCATCGCCCGCCATGTGCGCGCAGTCCTCCTCGCCGACGTTATTGGGCTCTCCCTCCGCGAAGCTCCAGATGGCCTGCTTCAGGGTGCGGGAGTAGTAGTCATATCCCTGCCCCGTGTATCCAGGATCTGCCTCGGCCTGATCCAGGGCCACGCTGAAGCCGCAGTCCACGACCGCTTTCACGTCGATGCGCTTGCTGAACAGGCTCGTGTCATACAGACCGCCGCAGAGTTCGAAGTGATCGCAGATCTTCATCTCCTCGAACTGGGTGAACTGAAAGGGGAGGGGAGCCGCATTGCCCGAGCCGTCCTTGATCTCCGTCGAGCCACAGCGCGAGCCATCGAAGGACGGCGCGAAGTTGGCGCTATACCAGGGGTACTGGATGGACGGGTAGCCCACGGAGTTGACCGAGAAGAGCCAGTCCTTCATGGGACCGGCGTAGCCTTCCGCGGAAACCGACAGCTCGTACTTCGAACGATCCTTGACGGCGATGAGGACACGCTTGCCCTGCTGAAGGAGCTCGTCCTGCGTGGGCCACCGCCCTGGGAAGAGGCGCTCCTTGTCGACCGGACGGAAGATCAGATCTCCGTCCGTCACTCCGGTGGGCGTGCCCGCGCCGGGCCAGTAGTCCTTGTCGAAGCGGTACCGCAGCTCGCTGAAGAACCGGCGCTTGTTGGCGTCATCGTCGAAGTAGTCCTCCAGCAGGAGGATCAGCACTTCGCCCTGGTTCTCGGGCGAGTTGAGCCAGCGGGCGATCTCGTCCTCGAGCGCCACGCTCCACTGGCCGAACTGCTCGCCATCATGGCTGAAGCAGACGCTCCAGCCCCACTGGCAGTTGCCACCGTCGTAGACGTCCAACATGAGGGTCCGGATCCCCATGTCCAACTGGGCCGGAAGGCTCCGGTGCTGATTGGAGCGGGCGTAGTAGCAGGAGCCGTCGCCGCACTTCGTATAGGTCGTGGCGACGTGGGAGTTGTGTGTCCCCAACCGCTGCCACCGGTTGAGCGGGACGCTCCGCTGGAGATCTCGCTGCTGGATGCGAGCCGCCTTCGCGGCCCAGGTGTCGCGCAGCACGAGCCCCTGCTCCTGACTGTCGAGGGACTCGGCATCAGGCTCGATGGCCTCGCCACACGCAGAGAGCAACAGGGCGGCAGCGAAGCCCAGGACGCCCATGAGCTTGGAACACTTCGGTCGTGAAGCCATACATTCTCCTGTGAAAGAGCCGATACTTCTGGCCAATCCGGCTTATCACGGATTCCTGGATGACGGAGGAAGAGGCACCAGCGTCGCGGAGAGTGCCCACTGGTATAGTGGGGGCGCATGATCCGCCAGACACACTCCACGCTCCCGATCCTCTGGGCCTTCATGCTCGTCGTAGGGGTTGCGGGAACCTCGGAGGCAGGCTCCTCGTACTATCCACGCTGCGCCACCGTTCTTCCGCAGCAACTCCAGGCCCGTTTCTTCAAGGGCTGGGAGTTCGAGGAGACCGCCAACTGCGAGACCTGTTCCACCATTTGCGCTTTCAAGAACAAGAAGCAGCGCAGCACGGCCTCGATTGTCTACACCTGCAGCGAGGACGGCTCGAAGGAGCCTCCCGACAAGCTCCCCGCAGGAGCGTCGCTCGTCAGCGGACTCGGGCGTCAGGCACTGCGGAAGCTCGAGGACAAGACCACCCAGCTCGTCGAGGTATGGGACGACGACTCGCCCTGCGATCTTGTCTTCCGGTGGAAGGGGACCGATGCCAGGAAGAAGGTCTTGGACCTCGCCCGGGCCGCCACCCAGGCGACGACCCGAGAGATCATCACCCGGCCGGTGTTCGACGCCATCATCTGGAACGAGACCGATTCTCCCAGCGTGGCGAAGAAGTGGGTGGATACCTGGGCCTCGGAGGCGGCGCTCCTGGGCAGGTTGGTGCGTCTGGCTCCAGGTTATCCCCAGGTGGTCGAGGGAAAGGCAGTCCCCGGGCTCGAAGAGGGACAAACCCTGGTTCTCGGCTACTGCCCGGCTCCGAAGGGAGCGGAGCTCGTCACCCTCCTGGAGGCCACCAACAAAGAGGTCTATTCACTTCGGGTCGAACTGCCCGCCGAGGCGGCCTCCTGCCCTCAGGTACTGAATCAGGCCAATTTGGAGGAGGAGCGGATACTCAAGAAAAGCGGCCGCGAGCTGGCGGTGGGGCTCTACAGCTTCGTCCCCGATGGGGGCACACCCTCCAGGCCGGTGACCCAGCTCATCGCGTCCCTGCGCGATGCATCCGGCAACCTGCTCGACTCCCGGCTGCTCTCCGCTTTCACCCCGGAGGAGCCCATGGATCCACCGTGTGAGACGAAGCTCGAGCAGCTCGAGCGTGGCTGGCGGGCACGCACACGTTGTCCCGTGGGGACCGTTTGCGAGCACCCAGGCGAGACGCTCCACACCCACACCTTCCTCCTCTCAGCGGATGGGGGGCTGCAGATCGACGCGGGAGTGCAGCAGGGACGCGCAGACTGCAGCCCCGGGGATTGACCGCCCCTGGCTTGTCCTGGGGCGCCCGCCTGGACTAGGACTCTCCCATGCCTCGCAAGCACATCGTGAGGCCGGGCGAGTGTCTGACGAAGATCGCCTGGCAGTATGGCTTCGCTGACTACAAGACGGTCTACGAGCACGCCAGCAACGCGGAGCTTCGCAAGAAGCGGCCCAACCCGAACATCCTTCATCCCGGGGACGAGGTGTCCATTCCGGACCCCACGCCGAAGAAGGCATCGGTTTCCACCGGAAAGATGCACCGTTTCCAGGTTCGCCGGCCGAAGAAGATGCTCTCCCTGAAGCTTCGGGATCATGAAGGCCAGCCCCTGGCGAACGAGCCCTATGTGCTGGAGCTGGACGGCGAGCCGGAGCTCATCGTGGCCCAGACCGACGGTGAAGGAGGGCTGCAGCACTTCGTGCCCCTGAGCTGTACCCAGGCGGTGCTGACACTGCGCGATCGCACGCTGCGCCTGCGCCTGGGCTACCTCAACCCGGCCCGGGATGCTCCCCAGGACGATGTCTCCGGTGTCCAGGCCCGGCTGCGGAATCTGGGTTACCACATCCCCCGGCAGGACGGCCTGCTGGACCCAGCCACACGTGCAGCGCTCGCCGTGTTCCAGGCCGACGAGGGACTGGACTTCACGGGCGAGCCGGATGCCACCACTCTGAACAAGCTCGAAGAGCGCCACGGCTGCTGAGCCTCTGCGGCCGGGGGGAATCCATGGACGACATCTACGACGTCATGCTGGGTGAGCCCGGCCAGCAGGCACACAACATCCTGGTCCTGGGAGGCATGGACATCGTCATCCCCCTTGAGAGGGATCTGGATGGGGATCCGATGCAGGACGACACGATCCGCTTGGCCAGCCTGGATGGGTCCTACGCTCTCGTCCTGAAGGCCAGTGATCTGGACGTCGAGCCGGATCCCGACAATCGCCTCTTGCACTACCGGTTCCGGGGAGTTCCTCCGGGCGTCTACTCGGTGGCCGTCAACATCGCGGGTGAGTGGAGCGTGGTCATTCCGGATCTGATCGTTCGCCGAAGCGGCGCGTTTCTGGGGGAGCGGAAGCTGCCCTCACAGTTCGAGGGCGGTCCCATGAGTGCTCCGGCCTCCGCCGACGAGGGCTCTCCCCCTGCGGATAAGGAGCTGTTCGGCGTGCCTGAGGACGAGAGTCCTTATATTGATCAGGAGCAGGACTAGCACCAAACGCGTAAGCGGCTCGAAACGGGTGACTTGCAGAGTTCCGCCGGTGGTGGGTAGGGGGAGCTGACGCCAGCGCCCGGGAGTTCGCCTGTGGAGCCCTGAGCCGAGCGCCCG
>NZ_JAHXBF010000013.1 GCF_020103695.1 Hyalangium versicolor | reverse complement strand
TGTAAGTCCGCTCTCAAGCGCTTGGTACTTCGCCGCGATGACTTCCTCCAGGTCCATGCCTACATTGATGGGCACGATCTCGGGCACCCGCAAACTGAAACTTTATTCCTGCGCGGCCCCTAAGCCCGGTCGGCGTCCTTGCCGTAGCGCACCTTCAGAATCTCACGCGCTGCGTTCGTCACGGTGGGGATCGAGGCGGACGCGAAGTTCACCAACGCGACCTGGTCATCCAGCGCCCAGTCGGCGGTGAAGGGGTCGGCACTATGTCCGGAGTCACTGCCCACGTCCGCGAAGCCCTTGGAGAGCGCCTCCGCACTGGGAGGAGTCATCATGCCGTTGAAACCGCCGCCCCCGTTGTAGTGCAGCTTGCCATTCCACTGAGAAGGCAAGCGCACCTCAAAGTTCAGCTTCGGCGGGATCCTCGCAATCACATTGCAGTACTCGGGCACAGGGCTCGCAGCGGCGACGATGCTCGCGGCGCTGATCGTCGCGCCTCCGATCGTCTTGCCCGCCAGGTTGGAGCATGACTGCGCGGCGGATGGCTCGGGCTCGGGCGCAGGAGAACCGGTGTCGTCGTCTCCACTGCATGCTACCAGGAGGCACACAAGCCCAAGAGTCCAGCCGGCGCGTGCCGCGCGTACGATCGCTTTCAATATTTCCTCCGGATGTCGTTTTGGCCGTGCACGTTCCGCCGCTCCGCGACAGAGCGTAAAGCCAGAACAGCGCGCACCCAGTGGCCCTGTCGGCGAGCACACAGTATCGCCTCATCCCGCCTTCCTCAGACCGGGCGGGCTTCCAGCACGCTCACCGGCAGGTACGTCCGGACCTGGCGCGTCATCCGGAAGCCCTCCGCTGCCAGCAGCGCGCCATACTCCTCGGCCGTGCGGTCCCGTCCTTCGGCGTGCAGCATGAGCATGTGCAGATCCACCATCTTCCCCAGGAACGGCAGGTTCCCCTCGGGGATGATCATGTCCACGATGAGCAGCCTTCCGTGGGCAGGCACGGCGGCGCGACAGGCACGCAGGATGGTGCGGGCCCGCTCGTCATCCCAGCTATGCAGGATGTTCTTGAGCATGTAGGTATCTCCACCCGTAGGCACCTGGGTGAAGAAGTCCCCCGCAGCCACCTCGATGCGTGAGCTCAGGCCCCGGCGTTCGATGAAGCTCCGCGCCGAGTCGACCACCGAGGGCAAGTCGTACACCTGGCCCTTCAACTCGGGGTTCACCTCGAGGATCTCAGCCAGGAGCATCCCCTGCCCTCCCCCCACATCCACCACCTTCTGGGCTCCGCTGAAGTCGTAGCAGGCCGCGACGGCCTTGGCGGCCAGCTCCGAGGCCGAGGCCATGGCGTTGTTGAAGACCTCGTTGGCCTCCTGGTTCTTCGGCAGGAACTCGTACAGCCCGGCACCGTGGACGTGGCGAAACGCGGACGTGCCTTCCCGGACGCCCTCGTACAGCTCGCCCCAGGGGCGCCAGATCCACCCATCACCGAAGTAGAGGATCGTGTCCCTCAGCGAGCCGGGCACATCCTTGCGGAGCGTCGATGCCGACGGCGTCAGCGCGAAGCGGCGGCCCTCCTGCTCGACGAAGATGCCCGTGGAGGCCAGCGCCCGCAACACGCGGTAGAGGGGGCCGGGAGCGGCGCCCACGGCCTTGGCGATCTCGTCCACGGACTTCGGGCCGCCCGCCAGTACGTCGGCGACCGACAACTTCGCGGCGACGTACAGGGACTGGGTGATCCAGGCTCCGGTAATCCGCTGCATCACATCGAGCGGGGCAGGTGTCAGCCGCCTGCGCAGCAATTCCAGCCGGGTGAGCAAGACGTCGGCCACCCGAGCCGCGCGGGTCATGAGGCGGCCCTTCAAGGTCCGTGATGCCACAAATTCCTCCGGTGAGTTCGGTGTGTCGAATCGCGCGGTCTGCCCGCGCCGTCTGCGCTCCGGGTTCTACCCCACAGCCCGCTGGAGGGCCTCGTCCTGGAGTTGCCCGATGAGAGCCTGCTCCGCCCCACACAGGGAAGCACAGACGCGCAGGTAGAAGTCGATCGTCTGGATGAAGTGCTCGCGCCGGGCCAGCGCCTCCTGGGAGAAGCACAGGACCGAATAGGTCGCCCGGTCGGGGAAGAGGGAGTAGTGCACGAGAACCTTGGGCCGGTAGACGTTGCCGCGCTTCTCGGCGGGCTGGGGCTCTGGCGTGAAGAAGGGCGGCGCCTTGTCGAACCGGCAGGACTGGATGACCGCAGCCCGAGAGCCCGGCACGGGCGGCAGGTGGGACGAGGCGACATCAATGGGGCTGATCGTCAGCATCCTCGGGACCGGAAGCCGGGCCAGCCCCGCCCCAAGCCATCTCACGGGAGCCGCCTCCCGGACACTCCGGGGCACCAGGGTGTTCCACAGAATGGCGGCGATGTTGGACGGCAGGAACGTGAAGGTCCGCAGCCACCCCAGGAGCCGGTTGGGAGTCAGGAAGCCGTGCTTGACCAGGCGCGTGAGCTGATTGTGGGACTTCGCCGCTTCGCTCAGCAGGCCGGCCAGCTCCGCGTCAGCGTGCAGGCGCGCGTGGGGCACCTCGGAGGACACATCCAGCGCGACCAGCCGCTCCACCAGCGCCTTCATCTCCCGAGTCCCAGAGAACTCCATGACACCGCTGACGATGCCCTGGAAGCTGCCCAGGTACGCTGCCTCGGTAACGAGGGGGAAGTGACCGAACACCTTCGTGTACGCGGCGTGGAGGCAGAGCTGGAAGAGAGAGTCCGCGTAAAGCCTGGGGCCGCCCGATCGAGCAAAGGCGTCGCGCCCCACCTGCGACAGGCCTACGTGAGGATCCCTCGTCATCCAGTCCGCGTGCTTCTCCCGGTACGAGCGGAGCACCTCTCGCTCCGATTCCTGGAGCGCTGGGTGGGGCACGCGCAGGAGGTTCGCGGCTGCGGGTTGGGCCTCCGCCAGCAGCCTGGAGAACTGCTGCCTCTGGGCCTCCTGCCCGACGTAGGAAACGGTCTTGAGGATCGACGAGCCGAGCACGTAGTTGCGCAGCCGGCCGATGGCCGTCGCCTTGCCGTTGCCGTAGATCAGGAACTGGAGGCCCTTGTCGTGCCAGCAGCTCTCCGGGTACGCGAAGTGCTCCGTCGCGAGCGCGTTGACGCTCTCGGGTGTGGCCTCGGGGATCAGCGACACGATGAAGAGCGCTCCATTGAGGACGCGGAAGTAGTCCCCGTGCGCATGGCGGAGCGCGCCCTGCCGCCGATCGTACACATGGGTGCAGAGGCTCAGGCCCTGATCCCGAGCGTCCGTTCGCTTCCGATGGTCCTCCACGATGCCGAGCAGGCGCTCCAGCAGGACCTTCCGGTCCGCCTCGGTGAGCTCCTGATCCGTGACGTCGATCCGGTAGGCATCCCCGCCGATGAGAACAGCGATGTAGCTGTCCGGCGCGAGGTCCATGTTCTCCGAGATGCGGGAGATGTCTGGCCGCAGGGACAGCTCGTGGAGCCCCGAGCACCGGTTGAAGAGGAAGAAGGTCTCGTCGAGCGTGCACCGCAGGCCCCGCGTCAGGTTGACGATGTTGCCGGCCTTCAGGTTCCTCCAGAAGGTGAGCCCTCCGATGATGAGGCTCGCGGCGCGGGTCTCCAGGGTGGGGTTCGTGTCGTCATCCTCCAGGACCACCAGGGGATTGGTGAGCAGAGGAGCGCCGCCGAACGCATCGGTCGTCACGCGGTCGTACAGCTTCCGGGGGATGAACGACTGCTCCGCGATGTTGTTCAGGTACCCGTGCCAGAGCAGGTGCCGGATAGGGGTGATGGCGATGAGGAAGGCCCACGTCAGCGCGTTCACGAGGGCCCGCAGCACCGCGTTGTCCACCGCCAGGGCGAGGATCTGCCGGTAGGCCAGGTGGAGAGGGGGCCCGACATAAAGGGGGTAGCGCTTGGGTTCCTCGTGAGAAGTCCCGTTCTTGAAACATGTCTCCTTGCTCTCTCTCCGGTCCTTCACATCGAGCGTGTCCAGGTCCGGCGTGGAGAAATAGAGGAAGAGGGCCCACACCAGGTACGCCAGCCCCCCGAGGAGCAGGACCGCGGTAAGGAGGCTCATGGGGCAACGGCTCTAGGGAGCACCGCGCCCATGGACTGGGCGCGCCGGGAGACGTGGCTGAAGTGAACGTGGCGCTGCCCCATGATGGGGATTGTAGCATGGTACACGAGACACTTCCGGGAGCGGCGGGCGACGCATCCACGCCCAGCAACAAGGCCTCTCCCCCAGGCAGAGGCCTACTCGGCTCAAGCCGCTCGGCCCATCTTCTCGGCAATCACCTCGCGCATGCTCGTCGGCGCACGCCCGAGCAACTTCCGCAGCGTGGGATCCACGGCCGCGAACTCGCCGTTCCGGCTCGCGCGGTAGAGGCCCAGCGAGACAGCGACCGCGTACGCGGGCATTCCGGATGCCGTGAGCTTCGCGCGCATCTCGTCCTCCGACACGATGCTTCGACGGAGCGGACGTCCGAGGACGCTCGACACGCTGTCGCACAGCTCTCCAAAGTCGAGCGCCTGCGCGGCCGTGAGGGGCGGCGTCGGCCCGTTGTACTGCCCCTCGTTCGCCAGAATCACCGCGGCCGCCTCCGCAAGTTCGGCGTGCGTGGTCCAGGAGATCTTTCCGTCCGGGGGCGCCTCGAAGACTCCCGTCTGCAGGCCCTTCCCCAGCAGGAGCATCGCGCTCGCAGCGTAGAAACCGTTGCGCAGCGCGGTCCACGCCAGACCGGACTCGCCCAGCATCTGCTCCGTCGCCGCATGGTGGAGCATCGGAGGAAATTCCGACGAATGGCTCGCAGCCATGTGGCTCGTGTAGACGATGCGCCGCGCCCCCGCGGACCGCGCGGCGTCAATGGCGGAGCGATGCTGGGCCAGGGTATCGCCGCCAGTCGCAGCCGCATTTGACGAGATCATCAGGACCTGGGACGCGCCCTCGAAGGCGTGTGCCAGGCTCTTCGGATCCGCGAAATCGCCCCTGCGCACTCGGACGCCACGTGCCGCCAGATCCTGGGCCTTCTGCACATCGCGGACACTCACGGCGACCCGATCCACAGGGACGCGGGTAACAAGCTTCTCCACGATGAGACGGCCGAGCTGCCCTGTTGCTCCGGTCACGACGATCATTGAATGCCCCTCTGGATAACGACGGAAACACCCCTTCGTTACCAACGATAACACCCTCACATTATCGCCGCTATCAATTCGCTGTTAGCGACGTTTCGAGGGCCGCATGCTACCTTCCGCGCCATGGAGGACCGCGAGAAGTCCGCCGCTGAAGACGCCGAGGGCCCCGATGTGCGTGCGCGAATCATTGCGGCCGCCGCGGAGCTCATCTCCTCCGGAGGCCCCGATGCCGCAACCACACGGGCTGTGGCCGCCGCTGCCGGTGTGCAGGCCCCGACCATCTACCGGCTCTTCGGCGACAAGCGAGGCCTCCTTGCGGCCGTCATCGAGCACGTGCTGGGCAGCTACGTGTCGAAGAAGTCCGCGCGCGCGCCGCATCCCGACGCGCTCCAGGACTTTCGCGATGGCTGGGACATGCACGTGGCGTTTGGCCTGAGCCACCCCGGGCTGTTCGCGATCATGAGCAGCGATCCGCACCCGGCCTCGCCGTCTTCGGCCATCAGCGACGGGACGGATGTGCTGCGGCGGCGCATCCGGAACATCGCGCTCGCGGGCCGGCTGCGGGTCAGTGAAGAACGGGCGCTCGGCCTCGTGACAGCGATGGGCACCGGGGCCGTGCTCACCCTGCTGCGCCAGCCCGAAGGGCAGCGCGACCTCGGACTCGCCGACGCAGCGCGCGAGGCGGTCCTGGCCGCGATCACGAGCGAGGCGGCGACACCGGCGAACACGGACGTCCGCGCCGCAGCTGCGGCACTGCGAGCCTCCATGGACCGGCTCACGGTGCTCACGAAAGGCGAGAGCTTGCTGTTGAGCGAGCTGCTCGATCGCATCGCAGACTCAGGGTGACGGAGAGGCCGGTCAGTCCCAGGGAAAAGTCAGACCCGCATGGTCTAACAGCATGGAACTCGCGGCTTCCAAGAGAAGCCCGAGTGCCGCAGCAATCCTTCCCTGCCGCTCTTCAACGACAAGGTCCCCATGCCTCTACACGCTTTCCTTTATCGGACGGCCCTCGTGGCCATTGTGTTGTTGTCGCTCCCTGGCACTGCCTGGGCTCAAGCCGCCCTGAGCGGGCAAGTGAAGTTCGCCGATGGCAGCCTCGCCGCGGGCGTCACCGTTTATGCCAGGTTGCCATCGAGCACCCTCGCGTACCGGACCACCACGGATGCAGCCGGTATGTACTCGCTGCAGTTCATCCCCGGCACCTACAGCATCGGCGTCGAGTTGAACTCCCCCCACTTCTCTGGCGCGCAGAGCCTGGTGTCCCTCCAGTCCTTCAGCACCCCGACCACACTCAACCTGACGACGAATGACATCGTGCTCAACGGCCGAGTCGTCAACAGCAGCGGCCAGCCGGTGGCCAACGTGCACCTGTGGGGCGAGTCGCTGAATGGCAACTACGACGGGGACAGTGCGCTGTCTCCCGTCTCTGGAGCCGACGGCCGCTTCCAGGTGCGCATGTTTCCTGGCTACTACACCTCCATGCTGTTGGAGCCTCCCACGGGTGGCCCCTACGTCGCCACGCCCCTGCCGAGTCGGACGCTCTCAGCCAACACCCCGCAGGACTTCGTCTTGGGCAATCCCATCAGCCTCTCCGGGCAGGTGAAGTTCTCGGATGGCAGCATCGCGGCGGGAGCGACCGTTTATGTCAGAAACTCCACGAGCACCGTCACGTATCAAGCCACCACGAATGCAGCCGGCATGTACTCGCTGCAACTCAGCCCTGGCACCTACAACATCATCGCCGGGTTCAGCTCACCCGGCTTCACTGGCATGACGCTCCTGTTCTCCTCGAGCACCTTCAGCACCAACTCCACACTCGACCTGACGATCAATGACATCCAGCTCAATGGCCGGGTCGTCAACAGCAGCGGCCAGTCGGTGGCCAACGTGAACCTGCGAGGGATGGCGAATCGCAGCAGCGGCTTGAGTGCGCTGTCTCCCGTGTCTGGAGCCGACGGCCGCTTCCAGGTCCGCATGGTCCCAGAAACCTACACCTCGATGAGTCTGGTGCCTCCTCAGGGAAGCCCCTCCGTCGTCACGCCGCTGCCCAATCAGACGTTTTCGGGTAACACCACGCAGGACTTCGTCCTGGGCCAGGTCATCAGCCTCTCGGGGCAAGTGAAGTTCGCCGATGGAAGCATCGCGGCGGGAGTGAATGTCTATGTCAAGGGCTCCTCGGGGAGCATCCCCACGTATCAGGCCACCACGGATGCATCTGGTATGTACTCGCTGCAGCTCAGCCCTGGCACCTATGGCGTCGGCGTCGAGTTCGCCCTCCCCGGCTTCACGGGCTCGGAGACCCTGGTGTCCTCCCGGGCCTTCAGCACTTCGACCACACTCAACCTGACGACGAATGACATCGTGCTCAACGGCCGAGTCGTCAACAGCAGCGGCCAGCCGGTGGCCAACGTGCGCCTGTTGGGCTCGGCGTATCGCGGAATCAGCTGGAATGACCTGACGCCCCTGTCAGGCTCCGACGGCCGCTTCCAGGTGCGCATGATCTCGGGCTTCTACGATTCGGTGCGGCTCGATCCGGGGACCAACTCCGCGTACCTGATGACGCCGCTGCCGAACCAGACGTTCTCCGCGTCCGTCAGCCAGGAGTTTGTCATGGGCGACCGCAACGAGTGCCTGGTGAACAACGGCGGGTGCAGCGAGAACGCCACCTGCACGAACCTCCCCGGCTCGCGCACGTGCGCCTGCAACTCCGGCTACACGGGTGATGGCCTCACCTGCGTGGAGCGTGGCATCATCCTCAATGAGATCCTCGCCAACGAGCCCGGCTCGGCCACCGCCGGAGAGTTCGTCGAGTTGGTCAACGCGGGCAGCACGGCCACGGATATCAGCGGATGGACGCTCTGGGATGCCACGGCGGCGCGCCACACGTTTGCTTCCGGCACCGTGCTGGCTCCGGGCAAGGCCGTGGTGGTGTTCGGTGCGGCCTCCGGGATTCCGCCGTGCTCGTCGTGCTCGCTCACCGTGGCCGCCAGCACCGGAGGCCTCAGCCTGGGCAACACCGGCGACACGGTCACCCTGAAGACCGCCGCGGGCATCGTCATCGACACCTTCACCTATTCCAGCGGGTTGGCCTCGGCTGATGGAGTGTCGATGAACCGCAGCCCGGATGCCACCGCGGAGGGTAGCTTCGTGCTGCACAACGCGATCTCGCCTCTCGCGGCCTCGGCCGGCACGCGCGCGAACGGATCCGCTTTCTAAGGACCTGGCTTCACCGTCCGGCTCGGCCCGCGGCGAGGAGCCCCCTCCTCCCGCGGGCCGTCACGCTCATTGGGGGAGCGCGGGCGGGGCGGAGAGCTGGCAGTTCATCGCCAGCTTCAGCACCACCTCCTCGACCGTCACCACCTGCTGCTCCACCGCACCCGGCGGCGCGCAGGCCTCGAGTTGCAGCGGACGATCGCCCTGAGCCGTGCTGGCAAAGGCGCGGGCCTGCTCCACCCAGCGCTTCATCAGCTCGGCGCGATACGCCTCCGGATCCTTCAGCCTGACCACGGGCGCGGAGATGCTGACCTCCAGCCCTGTCTTCTCCGCGGCGAGCAGCGTCTGCTCACCGACCTGGAGGAGCGCCGCCATCAGCTCGGAACGCCCCCAGTAGTCCAGGGCCTCTGGCAACGTCACGATCAGTTCGCCCTGCACCGTGGCCCGCCAGCCGGGCTTGCCGTCCACGGACGCAACCCCAGGCACGAAGCCGCGCAGTTTCACCGCCAGCTCCGCCTTCGTGGTGTCCGTGGCGGAGCGCGTGTACTGCTCCACTGCGGCCTTGAGCGCGGGCAGCAGTGTCTCCCTCGCGACGGCCTCCTTGCCGAAGGAGAAGGCGACGACCATCTGGTCCGGCCGTACCACCTTGTCGGAGCTCGCGGGCGTCGCCGGGATACCGGGGGCCCAATCGGCCTTCCTGCTGTAGCTCGAAGCATAGGAGGCGCCTGGGCCTCCATTACCGCAAGAGGTCCACAGCAGCGACAGCACGACGCACAGATGAGTGACCCGACGGCACATGGCCATGGCAAGAAGCTCCAGGAGGGCAAAGGGACCGCAATCACTCGACGATCGCAGACTCCACCGAGGACACAAGCTTGCCGGAGTTGCTTTCGTGGACCTTGTTACGAGCAGACGTCTCAGCCGGATGCAGTCACCCTCAGTGACGGCGATCAAGCAGGGCGAAACCTACAGAGTCGAAAGAGCGCGCCGGGCAGCTCGGGCAACTTCTTGCCGACGGGCAAACCTCCGCGGGCAACTTCTTGCCGGGAACCGAGGCCTTTCGCGGAGGACACAGAGCGAGCTGCGAGAGGCGAGCGGCTGGCACGAGGGCTGCTCTCGCTGGGGCCCTCCGCTATCCCAGAGAGTGTGCCATGTCGCCCCGCGACCCCGCAGCCCGCCTTCCCCACAGGCTTTCGTTGCTCTCCGTGCTGATTCTCGCCTGCCAGCCTCCAGGCGAACTCCCCCAGGGCAATGAGGTGCTGACCGTGGGTTCGCACCAGGAGGCGTTGGTGGGCAATCCGTCTACCTTCTGGCCTACGAGCCCCTCGGGCTCCACGGACGTTCCTGTGTGCTGGCTCGTTCCGGGCTTGACCACTGAGAAGGAGTGGGTGCGAACGGCCATCACGGCTCAGTGGGATGCACTCAGCAGCGTTCGCTTCACAGGCTGGGGAACCTGCGACAGCACCACGCCAGCCTCCGCCATCCGCATCGACGTGGCCGATCAGTCCCCCTACTCCCGTAGAGGCATGAGCAGCTCGAACCCAAGCATGTTGCTCAACCTCACCTTTGCCCACTGGAGCGAGAACTGCAACGACGGTATCGATGATGCGTTCTTTCCGGGCGATGATCTGAACTACTGCATCCGCGCCGAAGCGCTGAAGATGTTCGGCTACGCGCTGGGCTTCACCGACGGTTACAGTGACGCGTGTCCGGACCAGGAGGACGTCCCCGAGAACAGCAGGACCTGCCAGGAATTTACTGAGTTCGATTTCGACTCGGTCCTGTACCCCTACTACCGCGACGGCGTCTGGTCCGACACCCTGAGTCCGCTCGATGTGCAGGGCTTGCGGCGTGCCTACGGCGTGGCTCCCTTCGAGTTCCGGTCCGCTGGGTCCCTGTCTTCTTCCGCATGCATCAGCGTCGATGAGCCCGGCGATACTGATACCTGGAGCGACAACTATTTCTGCTCTGCTGGGTACCAAGGCATCCGCTGGTCCTACGGGGGGCCCATTGCCGGCCAGCGCTGCACGCAGATCCTCGAGCCTTCGGATATCGTCTACTGGAACGACAACTACCTGTGCGTGCCCCCCACCAGCCCCATCGAGTTCACCTGGTCGTTCGCCGGCCCCATCGCTGGTCAGCGTTGCACGCCATGGTTGGAGACAAGTGATCCCCATGGCTGGGATGACAACTATCTGTGCTTCACCCAGCGGCTCGTGTTTTCCAACTCGGGCAAGGTCGCGGGCTACCATTGCACCCAGATCCTCGAGCCGAACGATCCGGACACCTGGAACGACAACTGGCTGTGCTCCGAGAACGACGAAGGGCTGCGCTTCAGCAGCGCGGGAGCCATCCCCGGCCTGAAGTGCACGCTCGTCAACGAGTCTGTGGATACCCATGGCTGGAACAACAACTACGTCTGCGTTCCGGGCAACAGCTCGCTCAACTTCCAGTGGTCCTCCGCAGGCCCCATTCCCGGCAAGCGATGTGTTCCGTGGATGGAGCCCGCGGATCCTCAGAGCTGGAGCGACAACTACCTCTGCTACTGAGCTCTGACGCAAGAGGGCTATGCCGAGCGATACCGCTCCAGCCAATGAGCGTATGGAGCTGGCAACGTCCACGCCGCCTTGTCCACCCCGAGCTTGCGCGCGGCGGTGTAGGGCCAATGCGGATTCTCCAGCAACGGCCGGCCGAGCATCACGAGATCGAGCTTGCCGTCGCGAATGAGGCCGTTCGCCTGCTCCGGCTCGCTGATGTACCAGCTCGTGGAGGTCGGCAGCCCCGTCTCCCCCCGCAGACGCCCCGCGACCGGCGCCATGAAGGCGGGCCCCCAGGGAATCTTCGCGTTCAACGTCGAGAAGCCAAGGCTGACGTCGAGGTGATCGAGCCCCTCCCCCTTGAATCGCCGGACCAGCTCGATCGACTCCGACAAGGTCTCCTCGTCACGGCCGTCGAACTCGATCACGCCCAGGCGCGCTGCCAGCGGCCGATCCTCCGGCCACACCTTGCGCACGGCGGCCAACGTCTCCATGAGGAACCGGCTCCTGTTCTCGAAGCTGCCACCGTACTCGTCCTGGCGGTGGTTTGAGTGACCCGAGAGGAACTCCTGCGCCAGGTAGCCGTGCGCGAAGTGCAGCAGCAGCCATTGGAAGCCGACATCCCTCGCGCGCACGGCCGCCGCGACGAAATCTCGCCGGACCCGGTCGATGTCTGCCTTCGTCATCGCGCGAGGCACCTTGCCCAACCCCCCGCCCACGGCGACCGCTGAAGGAGCGATCGTCTCCCAGCCACGCGAATCCCCTTCGGCAATATGATCATCGCCCTCCCACGGCCGGTTGGCGCTCGCCTTGCGGCCTGCATGCCCGATTTGGATGCCGGGAACCGCACCTGCCACCTTGATCGAGCGGACGATGGGCGCAAAGGCCTCCGCTTGCGCGTCGTTCCACAGGCCCGTGCAGCCGGGCGTGATGCGCCCTTCTGGCGAGACGCCGGTCGCCTCGACCATGACCAGGCCCGAGCCGCCGCGCGCCAAGCCCGCGAGGTGGACCCGGTGCCACTCGGTAACAAAGCCCTCCTCGGCCATGTACTGGCACATCGGCGAGACGACAACGCGGTTGCGGAGGGTAACGCCCTTGAGCGTGAAGGGATCGAACAGGGTCGGCATGGCAGAAGCTCCAGGATGACGGCCGGCATGACTGGCGCCGACCATGATTCCATTGTTCGATTGGTCTCGAACTATAGCAAGATGAAAGTGTGCTACGCTGAGGACCATGAGGGCCTTCAAGAACCCTGCGATCGAGGACATCTCCCTCGAGCACATCTTTCATGCCTTGAGCGACCCTGTACGCCTGGAGATCGTCCGGCAACTCGCGCAGCTCGGCGAGGCCAGTTGCAATGCCGTCGACTGCGGGCGGCCGAAGTCGAGCATGTCGCACCACTTCCGCATCCTGCGGGATGCCGGGCTCGTCCGGACCCGGAGCGAAGGCGTCCAGCACATGAACTCCCTGCGTCGCGATGAGCTCGACCGGCGCTTCCCTGGGCTGATGAAGGCGGTCCTCGCCGCTCTCCGGGCGAACCCATGAGCGAGGGACTGGTGCTTTGGCGCGTGGAGGGCCGATCCAGGCTCGGCGCTTCGAATCGTTCGAGGGGTGTCCTGGTCATCGAACCCACCTCATGGGCTCACCGGACGGAGCAGGCCCAGCAGGCCTGGATGAAGAGCATCGCCGAAGAAGCCGAGCTGGACACGGTGCTCTTCGTCGCGAAGAACGGGGACAGCTTCCAACTATGGGCGGTCGAAAAAGCGGGCATTCGACCCGCGACGCCCGAGGACGGCGAGGCCGCCGAGTGCGTGCTGCGAAAGTTGGCGCTGCTCGCACCCGGAGCGCGGGCACCGTTCGGGCTCCCGGAATCCCCTCGCACTGCCCGGGGCCGCTCCGCCCTGCAAGCGGTAGACACGAAGGAGCGCATCCTGACTCCGCCCGAGTTGGAGGAGCGGCTTCAGAAGAGCAATGCCGGCACCATGAGCGACCTGGTCAGGCAGCTCGCCTCCCCTCTCGGGGTGATCCCGTTTGTTGGCGCCGGCATGTCTGTCCCGTTCAAGTTCGCGGCATGGAGGGACTTCCTGCTGGACGCCGCCCCGTCGACTGCCCTGCGCAAGCGCGTCGAGAAGCTGCTCGATGGCGGAGACTACGAGGGCGCGGCCGAGGCCCTGAAGCGAACCAACGAGGACGCATTCCAGCGGCGCATCGACAGCGAGTTCTGCCGGACCCTCGATCGCAACCAGTTGGAGGCAAGCGCACTGTCGTCACTCCCGCTCCTCACCATGGGCCCGGTGATCACCACCAACTTCGACCACGTGTTGGAGCAGGTGTTCACAGCCGCAGGCCGGGACTTCGAGAAGATCATCCTGGGATCGAGTCCCGACCCTGTCGTCGCCGCCATCCAGCGGAATGATCATGTGCTCTTCAAGATCCACGGCGATTGCTCGGACTCCAAGACCCGGACCTTCACGCTGGGCGAATACGAGACGAGCTACGGCGCTCCTCCCGGGAAGAAGCGCCGAGCGAGCCTGCGAAGCCTGCTGGAGCTGCTCTTCTCGAACCGTCCCCTGCTGATCCTCGGTGCCAGCCTGGAGACGGATCGCACGATGGAGATCCTCGAGACCCTTTACCGTCGCCACGCGGCGCTCCGGCACTATGCCGTCCTCGGTGCGTACTACCGGCGGCGCAAGCTCGAGAAGCGGCAGGAGCAACTCGCATCGCTTGGGATCACGCCGCTGTGGTACGCGCCCAAGGCGTTCGGACGGATCGGCGAAATCCTCCGGGAGATGGTGGAGCGGGTCTCTACCGAGGAGCTTGGCATCCTCCCAACGAGAGCAGCGCCCCCTGCCCTATCACCCACGGTTCCCAGCAAGGTCCGCTCGGTGGGTGTGAAACCAGCGAAACCGAAGAAGGCGCCGGATCCCCATATCCAGGATGTCGCCACGGCGATCCGCGACGGGAGTGTCATCTTCTTCCTGGGCTCCGCCGTGAACCTCGACAACCTGCCCACCGGCTCGCAGTTCTATGAAAAGCTGACGCAACGGTTGCCAGTCCCGGCCTTCCCTCGACACCGCTCAGATGGCGCTCAGCTGCTCGAGGATACGCAAGGACGTGAGGCCCTCACGCGCGCGGTCCGGAGCATCCTCGGCGAGTACAATCCAAGACCCACCGCCATCCACCAGTTCATCGCCGGGCTGCCGGAGACACTGCGTGCGCGGAACGTGAAGAACACCCGGCAGGTCATCTTCACCACCAACTATGACACCGTGCTCGAATCAACGTTCGATGAGTGCGGCGAGCCGTACCACCTGCTCATGTATCAGAGCGGCGAGCGCCCCGAGGGCCGCTTCATCCACCGCGACCCGAAGGGTCACCTCCGGGCCCTCGTGAAGCCTGAGAACATCCGAGAGCTGGAGCCTACGGGAGCCTCCATCATCGTGAAGCTCGATGGGAGCGTGGAGCCTCTGGGAAGCGTGCCTGCGGGTATCAACGTCACGATGAAGGACTTCGTGGTGTTGGCGGAGCGGATACCGGAGATTCTGCCGACCGTCCTCCGTCGGGAGATTGCGCGGAGATCCTTTCTCTTCCTGGGACATGGATTGAACGAGCTGCACGTGGAGAAGCTCGTCCGGTATGCCTGCGAGCTGCGAAAGTCGGGGTCGTGGGCGGTCCTGAAGCTCAGGGGTGACCGCGCGGCGGTGAAGGCGCTAAGAGAGTACTGGCGGCCGTGTCACCTCGAACTGAGGAACGCCGAGCTCGAAAGCTACGTCGCGGCGCTCAAGCGGGCGGTGCACGCTTGATGTGAACGGCCCCCTGTATTCGTCGGCCACTTCTGACGCCGTCAGAAGTAGCCCACGGGCCTGTCGCGCCCCCTCCTGTAATCTCAATGAGTTGCAGAGACGAGGCATGGGGCGCAGAGATGAGCGGATGTAGCCTATAGTGCGCTTCCTGCCTCTCGTGTTCCTGCGTGACGCCGAGGGTCAGGAGCCCCAACCCTGGCGCTCCAACAACTTCGCAACGCGGGTGCGAACCTCGTCCCGAATCTCGCGCACCCGCTCCACCGGTTTGCCCTTGGGATCCTCCAACGGCCAATCCTCCCGCTCGAGGCCCGGCACGTAAGGGCAGGCGTCACCACAGCCCATGGTGATCAGCCGGTGAGCCCCCTGCGCCATCTCGTCCGTCAATCGCTGAGGCTTCGCTCCCGCGAGCTCGATCCCCGCCTCGGCCATCGCGGCTTGCACTTCAGGGTGGACCCTCTCACCGGGCTGCGTCCCAGCCGACACCGCCCGCGCCTTCCGGGGGTCGGCCATCGCGTTGAAGAAAGCAGCCGCCATCTGTGAGCGCCCCGCGTTGTGCACGCAGGCGAAGATCACCGTCTTCATGAGAGCTCCTGGGAGGTGTTCCCCAATCCTGCCCCATGTCGCGGGCAAACACCCCTTCTGCTCACACGCACTGTCCGGCGCTCGCGTACGCCTCGTGCAACGGACGCCGCCAAGCAGTCGCCCCACTGGGGAATCAAGTCTATGGTGCGCCGTTCTTTTTCAACCCCCTGGACGGTTGGAGCCGCTGTGAACCTCAAGAAACCGCAAGTGCTGTTGCTGTCCCTCGCCCTCGCCACGCCGCTCACGGCGTGCACGAAGAACGACAAGTCCGCGCCGACCGCCGACGCCGAGCTCGCAAAGCCAGCGCCCGAGAGCGCCACGCCCGCTGCCAGCGCCTCGCCCGCCCCCAGCGCCGCGCCCGCCCCGCTGAAGCTCGACGAGAGCACCCTGCCGGGAGTCAACCGCTTCCAGCTCAGCGATCTGGACGCCACCAAGAACGCGTGCGCCGACTTCGTCGGCTACGTCAACAGCAAGTGGCTCGCCGCGAACAAGATCCCCGGTGACCGCACCTCGTGGGGCGCCTTCGAGATGCTCGACGAGCGCTCCAAGGCCGTGCAGAAGCAGCTGGCCCAGCAGGCCGCCGCCATGCCCAACGCGCAGGGTGTGGAGAAGATCGTCGGCGATCTCTATGCCACCGGCATGGACGAGGCCCGGATCAACGCCCAAGGCCTCTCGCCGCTGAAGCCCCAGTTGGACGCCATTGCCAGGCTCCAGAACAAGGATCAGATCGCCGACTACGTGCGCACCGAGACGGCCAAGGGCCAGAGCATCCTGTTCGGCTTCGGCGCCGAGGCGGACTTCAAGGACTCCCGGATGGAGCTCGGCTACGTGATGCAGGGCGGCCTGGGCCTGCCGGATCGCTCCTACTATTTCGACGCGGACAAGAAGGACAAGCTGGTCGCCTACGAGCAGCACATCGCCAAGGTGCTGGAGCTGTCCGGCATCCCCGCCGCCACCACCTCCCAGCAGGCCAAGGACGTGATCGCGTTCGAGACGCGCCTGGCCAAGGTCTCCAAGTCGCACGAGGAGCTGTCTCGCGACGTTGCCCTCTTCTACAACCCCGTCAGCCTGGCCGACGCCGACAAGCTGACGCCGAACTTCTCCTGGACGAAGTTCTTCGACTCGCAGGGCATCACGCAGCCGCGGATCTTCTCGCTGGCCATCCCCGCCTTCCACCAGGAGATCAGCAAGATGCTGGCGGAGGTGCCGGCCGCGCAGTGGCAGAGCTACCTGCGCTTCCACGCCGTGGATGGCGCCTCGCCGTTCCTCTCGGACGTGTTCGTCCAGGAGAACTTCCGCTTCTACGATCAGACCCTGCGCGGCCAGAAGGAGCTCAAGGAGCGCAGCAAGCGCGTGCTCGACACCGTCGAGGACGAGGTGGGCGAGGCGCTGGGCCAGATGTACGTCAAGGTTGCCTTCCCGCCCGAGTCCAAGGCGCGCATGGAGGCCCTCGTCAAAAACATGCGCGAGGCGCTGAAGGCGCGCATCGAGAAGCTGCCCTGGATGGGCCCCGAAACGAAGAAGAAGGCCCTGGAGAAGTGGTCCAGCTTCATGCCGAAGATCGGCTACCCGGACAAGTGGCGCGACTGGAGCGGCCTGCAGACCCACCGCGACAGCTACCTGGCCAACGTCCAGGCCGCCATGGAGTTCAACTACAAGTGGAGCATCGGGAAGATCGGCAAGCCCGTCGATCGCACCGAGTGGGGCATGCCGCCGCAGAAGGTCAACGCCTACTACAACCCGCTGCAGAACGAGATCGTCTTCCCGGCAGCCATCCTCCAGCCGCCGTTCTTCGATCCGAACGCGGATGATGCCTTCAACTACGGCGGCATCGGCGCGGTGATCGGCCACGAGATGACGCACGGCTACGACGACCAGGGCGCGCGCTTCGGAGCCACCGGCAACTTCGAGCAGTGGTGGACGGACGCCGATGCCAAGGCCTTCAAGGCGCTGACCACCAAGCTGGTCAACCAGTTCAACGCCTACGAGGCCGCGCCGGGCGCCAAGGTCAACGGCAACCTCACCCTGGGCGAGAACATCGCCGACCTGGGCGGCCTGGCCACGGCCTATGACGCGATGAAGAAGGCCACCGAGGGCCAGCCCGATCCGAAGATCGATGGCCTGACGCGGGACCAGCGCTTCTTCCTCAACTGGGCCACCGTGTGGCGCCGCAACTTCACGCCCGAGGAACTGAAGGTCCGTCTGGCCACGGACTCGCACGCGCCGGCCCCCTTCCGCGCCATTGGCGCTCCGTCGAACCTGCCCACCTTCGCCGCGGCGTTCTCGTGCAAGCCGGGCCAGCCCATGGTTCGCCAGGGAGCTCAGCAGGTCATCATCTGGTAGAGCCCTCGTAACGCAGAGCGTCACACCTTGCGGCTCAGCCGGCGTCTGGAGACAGGCGTCGTCTGAGCCGCAGTCGTATGCGGGGGACCTGCCGGGTCTGTGTATTTCCCGACATCCCCTCGGGGAGTTCGATTGCGCTGTATAGCTGTCGACTCCGAGAGGTACTGTGCGCGTCGCTCAGCTGGAGGCGGTGCATTCCGGCTCGAACTCCCCGGATCGACCCCCTCTCGACACCCAGGAGACTCCACCATGTCGAAGCTGAAACAACGACGGCGTGTCGCCGAGATCATCCGAACGGTGGGGGCCTGGTTCGTAGCCCTCCTCGTCTTCTTCCCGATCCTCTGGATGGTGCTCACCAGCTTCAAGACAGAGCTGGGCGCGTTCTCCATGCCCCCCGAGTTCCTCTTCGTTCCCACGCTGGAGAACTACGAGGAGATCTTCGAGCGGACCCACTACCTGCACTACGCCTGGAACTCGCTGGTCACCAGCGGCGGAGCCACGCTGCTGGGCATGCTGCTGGCGGTGCCCGCGGCCTACAGCTTCGCCTTCCACCCCAGCAACCGCACCCGCAGCACCCTGACGTGGATGCTCTCCACCAAGATGCTGCCCAGCGTGGGCGTGCTGGTGCCCATCTACCTGCTGGCTCGCGATCTCGGGCTGCTGGACTCGCGCATCATGCTCGTCGTCGTGTTCGCGCTCATCAACCTGCCCATCATGGTGTGGATGATCTACACGTACTTCCGCGACATCCCGAAGGACATCCTCGAGGCGGCGCGCATGGACGGAGCCACCACCTCGCAGGAGATGATCCGGGTGCTGCTGCCGGTGAGCCGCGGCGGACTGGCCTCCACGGCGCTGCTCTCCCTCATCCTCAGCTGGAACGAGGCGTTCTGGTCCCTGAACCTCACCACCACCAACGCCGCGCCCCTCAGCGCGCTGGTGGCCTCGTTCTCCAGCCCCGAGGGCCTGTTCTGGGCCAAGTTGTCCGCAGTCTCCACGCTCGCCTGCGCGCCGATCCTGGTGCTGGGCTGGCTCTCTCAGAAGCAGCTCGTTCGCGGTCTGACCTTCGGCGCGGTCAAGTAACCGGAGACCTTCCACTCATGGCACGTCTGGACATCCAATCCCTCACCAAGTCGTTCGGAGACACCCGCGTCATCAAGGGCGTGGATCTCCGCATCGAAGACCGGGAGTTCTGCGTCTTCCTGGGCCCCTCCGGCTGTGGCAAGTCCACGCTGTTGCGCCTGATCGCCGGACTGGAGGACGCCACCTCGGGCGAGATCACGCTCGATGGCCAGCCCATCACGGATCTGCCTCCGGCCAAGCGCAACCTGGCGATGGTGTTCCAGTCCTACGCCCTCTATCCGCACATGACGGTGCGGCAGAACATGTCCTTCGCCCTGGACCTGGCCAAGACGGATCCGAAGCTCGTCGAGGACAAGGTCCAGCGCGCCGCGCGCACCCTGGAGCTGGAGCCGCTGTTGGACCGCAAGCCGTCGGCGCTCTCGGGCGGCCAGCGTCAGCGCGTGGCCATCGGCCGCGCCATCGTCCGCGAGCCGCGCATCTTCCTGTTCGACGAGCCGCTGTCCAACCTGGACGCGTCGCTGCGCGTGCAGATGCGGCTGGAGATCGCCCGGCTGCATCAGGCCCTCCAGGCGACGATGATCTACGTCACCCACGACCAGGTCGAGGCGATGACGCTGGCCGACAAGGTCGTCATCTTCAACTCGGGGAACATCGAGCAGGCCGGCCCGCCGCAAGAGCTCTACCACCGCCCCGCAAACCGGTTCGTCGCGGGCTTCCTCGGGATGCCCCAGATGGCCTTCCTGGATGCCTCCGTGAAGAACGGAGCCCTGGTGCTGGCGAACGGCGCTTCCCTCGCCCCGCCCCCGGGAGTGACCAAGCTCGAAGAGGGCGGCAAGCTGACCGTCGGCGTGCGTCCCGAGCAGCTCTCGCTGGCCACGCCCGGACAGGGCACCCTGGAAGGCAAGGTGGAAGTCATCGAGCGGCTGGGCAGTGATGCCTATGCCTACCTGTCGGTGCCGAACGTGGGCCGCATCACCGTGCGCTGTCCCGCGGATGTGGGAAGGTTGGAGGGCACCCAGGCCGCGGCGCTCATCCCCCCCGGCGGCTTCCATGTCTTCGATGCACAAGGCGTTGCCCTCTTCCACCCCCCTCACTCCTGAACATCCCCGTCATGCATACCCTGGATCAGGCTCACCTCTCCGCGTTGCCCAAGTCGATCGTCCGCCCCGGTTATGACCGGAGCAAGCTGCGCGCGGGCATCGCGCACATCGGCGTGGGTGGCTTCCACCGCGCCCACGAGGCCATCTACCTCGACCGCATCCTCTCGCGGCCCGGCCACGAGGCCTGGGGCATCCTGGGCATCAACCTGCTGCCGCAGGACGCCGCCATGGCCGCGGCCATGAAGCGCCAGGACGGGCTCTACACCGTGAGCGAGATGGCGCCGGACGGCACCCACGTCTCGCGCGTCGTGGAGGCCATGGTCGAGTACCTCTATGCTCCCGAGCAGCCCAAGGCGGTGCTCGATCGGCTGAGCCACCCGGACATCCGCATCGTCTCGCTGACCATCACCGAGGGCGGCTACCTCATCGACGATCAGGGCCGCTTCAACCTCCAGCACCCCTCGGTGGTGGAGGACCTGGCGCACCCCCACGAGCCCAAGGGCGCGTTCGGCTACCTCATCGAGGCGCTGGACCGCCGGCGCAAGGCGGGCGTGAAGCCTTTCACGGTGATGTCCTGCGACAACCTGCGCCACAACGGCGTCCAGGCGAAGCGGGCCTGCGTGGCCTTTGCTCGCGCGAGGGATCCAGAGCTGGCCGCGTGGATCGAGCGCGAGGTGGGCTTCCCCAACGCCATGGTCGATCGCATCACCCCGGCCACGGATGACGCCACCCGCAAGAAGCTGCGCGAGCTGACGGACGTGGACGATGCCGCGCCCGTCATCTGCGAGGACTTCATCCAGTGGGTGCTGGAGGACGACTTCCGCAACGGCCGCCCCGAGTGGGAGGCCGGCGGCGTGATGATCACGAAGGACGTGTCCCCGTACGAGGACGCGAAGATCCGCCTGCTCAACGCGAGCCACACCATGCTCTCGTACCCGGCGTATCTCTCGGGCTACCGCAAGGTGGACGACGCCCTGCACGATCCGCTCTTCTCGGGCTACCTGCGCGACTTCCTCGATCGGGATGCGGGCGTGTTCCTGCGCTCGCTGCCCGGACTGGACATCGAGGAGTACAAGCCCACGTTGCTGCGGCGCTTCTCCAACCGGGCGGTGGGAGACCAGTTGGCGCGCCTGTGCATCGATGGCGGCTCGAAGATCCCAGGCTTCCTGCTGCCCACGGTGCACGCCCTGCTGGGCGCGGGCCGCTCGCTCCACCGCATCGCGTTCTTCCTCGCGGCCTATGACCGCTACCTGCGTGGCGGCAAGGACGAGAAGGGCGAGAGCTACCCCATCAACGAGCCCAACGCGCGCGCCCTGCTGGAGAAGGTCATCACGAGCAACTCGCCGATGACGCTGCTCGGCATCCCCGAGATCGTCGGCACCCAGCTGCCGGCGAATCAGACCTTCGTTGACCTGTACCTGTACCTGCGCAAGCAGCTCGATGAGAAGGGCGTGGTGGCGACGCTCCAGGCGCTCAACGCGAAGTACTCCGCCGCCTGAGGGAGCTGCCCGTCATGACGCGTCTGATCGCCTTCGGAGAAGCCCTGGTCGACATGCTGTCCAGCCGGCTGGGCGACTCCACCGCGCCGGAGACCTTCACGCCGTACGCGGGAGGGGCTCCGGCCAATGTCGCCGTGGCGTGTGCCCGGCTCGGGATGCCGAGCCTCTTCGTGGGCATGCTGGGGAAGGATCGCTTCGGGGACTTCATCCTCGGAGAGCTCTCCTCGCACGGGGTGGACGTGCGCCACGTGGAGCGAACGGACGCGGCGAAGACGGCGCTGGCCTTCGTCTCGCGCGATGCCTCGGGCGATCGCCGCTTCGACTTCTACCGTCCCCCGTCAGCCGACCTGCTCTATCGTCCCGAGCACCTTCCCGCGAACCTGTTCGACGCGCAGTCGCTGCTGCACCTGTGCTCGAACACGTTGACCGAGGAGATCATCACCGCGACCACCTTCACGGTGGCCGATCGCGCCGCCGCCGCGGGAGCGCTCATCAGCGTGGATGCCAACATCCGCGCGAACCTGTGGCCCAGCCACCGGGTGGACATCGCCCGCGTCACCGAGCTGCTGGACAAGGCACAGCTCATCAAGCTGGCCCGGGAAGAGCTGGAGCTGCTGCGCGGTGACGTCCCCGAGGAGCGCTGGCTTGCGGAGCGGCTCGCCAAGGGGGTTGTCCTGCTGGTGATCACGGACGGAGGCAATCCGGTCACCGCGGTGACCGCGCAGGGGCTGTTCCACGTCACTCCGCCCAAGGTCCAGGTGGTGGACACGACAGCGGCGGGAGATGCCTTCATCGGCGGGCTGCTCTCGGCGGTGGTGGAGGCGGGGCTCACCCGGGCCACCCTGCCCGCCTGGGTCGCGAACAGGGAGTTGCTGACGCAGGCCCTGGAGCTCGCCTGCCGCTGCGGAGCCTTCACGGTGACCCGCCCGGGCTCCTATGCCGCGCTGCCCAAGCGGGCGGACCTCGCCGCGCTGGCGGCGGATGCACGGCTCTCGACGGGCTGACGGGGCTCCGGCCGCCCGGTCAAGCCACGCCTGACGAAGACGTGGTGGCCGCCTGGGTACCCGGCCCCATCGCCAGGAGCGGCTTCTCGAGGAGATCCGCGAAGCCGCTGGGCCCTCCCACCGCCTTCAAGACCTCCTCGGGAGGGGCCTGGAATGACAACGCCCTCTCGACCCACAGCGGATTCAGCGTGACCGCGCGCTGGTACTTCATCACTCCATCTCCGTAGAGATCGACCGCCACCGCCACAATGACCTTGGGAGCCATCGCGTAGGTCACGAGACCGCCCGGCAGCACCTCCTCTGCGGCCTTGAGCCAGTCCGTGGGGCGGGATGGCCAGGAGATACCGAACCGGACCTCCGTCACGCGGTCGCCGTCCAGCGACGCATCCGTGACAGGGATTTGCTGAGCCTTCCGCTTCCCATCGATCAGCGTCGTCACCACAATGACCATGCGCGAGCACGTCAGCAGCAACGAGGGCTTGAGGGTGATCCGGTACTCATCCCCCTTGAAGTCCCCGGAGGCCTCGACGACGCAGAGGACCTTGAGGAGCTCGTCGATCTGCACGGAAGACTTGTCCTTCCACGACTGGAAAGCCTTGGCGGGCGCATTCCCCTGAATGCCGAACCGGCTGTTCTTCAGCCACAGCTCGAGCGGAGAGTCAGCCAGGTCACCGAAGAACGAGACAATCGCCGCAATGAGGGCAATGACACCTCCCACAATGGCAATCACCAGGCCCACGCCGCTCCAAGACGTGCCCGCGCCAAAGTACATCATGGACAAGCCCACCGTGACGGCGAGCCCGGCCACCGTGCCCACGCCGGAGACCACGGCGGCGTCGAAATCTCCCTTGGAATAGTAGTCCCACGTTTCCAGGGAGCCCGCGATGGTGTCGCAGACGCCGCCGATGATCCCCAGCACGGTCACCTCCACCGCCTTCCCCGCCGCCCGGACGAGACTCTTGGCTTGCAGCGCGCGTGTCACCACCGAGATCTGCTCCATCAATCCCGCCATGGCCCCCATGAGGGACAGCGTCTCCTTGGGGCCCAGTTGTTGCGATGCATCCCTGAGCGCGAAGGCAAAATTGAAGACAGCGAATGCCTTCTGCATGAGTGCATTGGCGCCCTTGAAGGCGGGTGTATCCGGGAGCCGGATGGCTTCAGGGCTCAGCACCGTCACCTGGATGGGCTTGCGTTTGATCTTGAAAATGGTCTTGTCATAAATCGTCAGGGACTGGTGCAGGTGATCCACCACGACGATCGTGATCCGCTGGACGATGAGCGTCTCGACGTAGGCCAGTGCTTTTTCCTGCTTCCACTTCACGATGACGGGAGCGAGCTCGCCCAGCAGCGTCCAGAAGAGGCCATTGGCCTCCTTCAGCACCTTGAAGACCCCTTGCAGCATGCCGATCGGATTGTTCTCTTCCGCCGCCTTGAGTTCTCGCAGGATGAAAGCCCGGCCAGCATCGCATTGGCTGAGCCCATTCGTCACATCCACGTAAACCTGGACCCGCGACGATCCTCCCAAGGCATCAAATTGCTGCTTGAACGCAGGGAGTGCGAGGAGCGCCGCCAGCTCGCGCCCCTTGGCCTCGTAGGCCAGCCGGCGCTGCTGTTCCTGCGACTCATGGTTCTTCAGGAAAGCCTTCAGGGAGACAGCGTTGACGAGAGGGCCATACTCCTCCGCGTCGACCTTGACCAACGCCTGGGTCCACTGAGCAATGCAATACCAGGCTGCCTCCTCCGGATTGGCAATCCATTCCATATACCGCTGCCGCAAGGCAATGTATTCACCATTGAGCTTGCGAGCCTTCTCGATCAAATCCTCCGTACTTCGAACCTGGGGAGCCGGCTCCACCCTGGGCTTGCCTTGCACAACCCCCGCGGCGACAGGAAGCGTCAGCACCTGCCCCACCCGGATGAGGTCCGGATTCTGGATGCCGTTGGCACTCACGAGCGCATCCAGATCGACGTTGTGGCGCTGGGCAATCGCGAACAAGGTGTCGCCCGCCCGCACCCGGTAGGTCGCTGGCTGCTGCGGAGCGCTCTGCTGGGGCGGCGCCGCCCTCGGAATCCACACCACCTGGCCAGCCCAGATGCGGTTGACGTCGCTGATGCCATTGCGACGAGCGATGGCTTCCACGCTCACGCCGTGGCGGCGAGCGATCGCGGCCAAGGTGTCGCCTGATCTGATCCGGTACTCGAGTTCGTTCATAGCGGCGCTGAGGCTGTGGCGACCTCGGTCAAGAGGGTCGCTCCTCACCCACCATGTTCGGACAAGTTCAGGAGAAAGAAAAGGCGGGCCACACCACGAGTGATGCGCGTGGAAGCTGGAGCCGCTTACACCGCCTCTGGAGGTGGGCAGACCGTGCCAAAAGATGACACACAAAAAACGTTGATAACAAGGCTCGACGTTGTGTTCTTTCGCGCGCTATTCTTGACTGACCTCAAGGGAAGACAACGTGGGCGCCCCGAGAAAACGGCGGCATGCCCAAGGACTCTGGTAGCTCCAGAGGGGGGAAACACGACATGTGTCAAATGCTTTGTGGAAACAACTCGCTGCATGACAGCGAGCCGGCGAAGGCTGGCACCTCTCGTCGCGAGCTGCTTGCGGTGGGGGCTTCAGCCCTGGGAGCCGCGGCGGTGGCTTCAGCTCCTGCGCCAGCACTGGCGGCGCCCGAGCAGGGGGACATGTCTCGGGAGAGCGGTGACAGGGACCGTGACCTGCCCGCGGAGACTGGTGCTTCGAACAGGCGCTACCTGCTGAAGGGCGGCGCCGTCCTCAGCATGGATCCGAATGTGGGAGACTTTGCCAAGGGCGATGTGCTCATCGAAGGCAAGAAGATCGTCGCCGTCGGCCCTCACCTGCACGCCTCGGATGCAACCATCATCGATGCCACCGGTATGATCGTCATGCCGGGGTTCGTTGACACCCACCACCATCAATACCAGACCGCGCTGCGCAGCTTCCTGTCGGACGGACTGCTGTCCAACGACGGGCTGCCGCACGGCGAGAAGAACTATCTCGACTATATTCACACCCGCATCACGCCGTTCTTCAGGCCGCAGGACGCCTTCATCGCCGAGCTCGTCGCGTCGCTCAGCCAGTTGGACGCGGGGGTGACGACGGTCGTCGACACGTCTCAGGTGGGCCACTCGCCAGCGCACAGCGATGCCGTCATCAAGGGACTCCAGGAAGCGGGCCGCCGCTCGGTCTTCGTGTACTCACCGGGTGTGGGTCCCCACAACATCTTCCCGAATGATCTCCAGCGCATCCGGAGCCGCTACTTCTCGTCCACCGACCAGCTCCTGACCCTGGCCATGGGCGGCGAGTTGTTCGACCCCAACTTCCGGACCTACTGGAACATTGGCCGTCAGAATGGCCTGTACATCGTGACCCACCTCGTCGGCAGCCTCAACCAGGAGACGCTCGTGGAGCAGCTCGCGAGCGAGGGCCTGCTTGGGCCGGACCTCGAGTTCATCCACGCCACCCACCTCTCGGAGGGCTCGTGGCAGGCCATCGCCTCGCACGGCGTCACCGTCTCGATGGCGGCCCCGATCGAGATGGCCATGCGGCACGGCATGCCGCCCATCCTGGCCGCGCTCGCTCATGGCGTGCAGCCCGCACTCAGCGTCGATGTCGAGTGCACGATGGCCGCGGACTTCTTCACCCAGATGCGGACCGTCTTCACGCTTCAGCGGGCGCTCGTCAACGAGCGCGCCATCAACGGGGAGACGAACCTGCCCGAGCTCCTCACCTGCCGCGATGTGATTCGCTTCGCCACGGTCGAGGGGGCCCGGGTGGCCCGGCTCTCGAACAAGATCGGCTCGCTGACGCCGGGCAAGGAGGCCGACATCATCCTGCTGCGGGCGGATGCCATCAATGTCGCCCCCCTCAACAACGTGCCGGGGGCTGTCGTGACGCTGATGGACCGCAGCAACGTGGACACGGTCATCGTCGCGGGCCGAATCCGGAAATGGCGGGGAGCCCTGGTAGACGTGAACTGGCCCCTCCTCCGAGCCACCCTCGAAGCCTCCCGGGACTACCTCCTCCAGGCAGCAGGCGTTCAGCGCGTGCTCTTCTGAGACGATGTCTCCGGGACTTGCATGAGGGCGGTCCTGGCGGTGGACTCCGCTCATGTGGAAGCTCCCGGGGTACACGATCCATCGTCCGGTCCGCGTCAACGGCTCGAACACGCTTTTCCAGGGCGTGCGCGAGGAGGATGACGCACCGGTCATCATCAAGACGCCGGTGGGCCCCGCCGTCAGCTCGCGTGAGGACGAGCGGTACCGCCGGGAGTACGGCATCCTGCAGCGGCTCCAGGGCGTGCGAGGCGTCACACGCCCCTATGGCTGCGAGCGAATCGACGATCGCCCCCTCCTGATCCTGGAAGAGGTGCAGGGGGTCGCCCTCTCGGAAGCCGTGGGCAGACCTTTCGAGGTCGACCGCTTCCTCGAGCTGGCCGTCTCCCTGGCCGCGACTCTCGCGGAGATCCACCTCCGGGGCGTCATCCACAAGGACATCAAGCCCTCCAACATCATCGTCACCCCGACGGGCGAGCCGCGCATCATCGACTTTGGCGCCGCCACCCTCCAGCGCACCGAGCATGTGGATGCAGCGCCCACGCACCTCATCGAGGGGACGCTGGCCTACATGTCTCCGGAGCAGACGGGGCGCATGAACCGGGCGGTGGACTACCGCACCGACTTCTATTCCCTGGGCGTGACGTTCTACGAGCTGCTCACAGGCGTCCGGCCCTTCCAGGGGCGAGACGCGCTCGAGTGGTTCCATGCCCACATGGCCCAGATGCCTCGGCCACCGCACGAGCTCCTCTCCAGCATCCCCCCCGTGCTGTCCGCGATCGTCATGCGGTGCATGGCCAAGGTCGCTGAGGAGCGCTACCAGAGCGCCGAGGGGCTGAGGTACGACCTGGCCGAGTGCGTGGAGGGCCTGCGCCGGGGCGTCCTGGAGTTCTTCGTGCTGGGCAAGCGGGACATCCCCAGCCGCTTCCAGCTCCCTCAGCGGCTCTACGGGCGAGATGCCCACGTCGCCACCCTGCTCCAGGGCTTCGAGCGGGTGGTGAGCGGAGGCAAGCCCGAGCTCATCCTGGTTCGCGGCTACTCCGGCATTGGCAAGTCGTCGGTGGTCAACGAGCTGCACAAGCCCGTGGTCCAGCGGCGAGGCTTCTTCCTGAGCGGCAAGTTCGATCAGCTCCAGCGGGATGTGCCCTACGCCACCCTGGCCCAGGCCATCCGGGGGCTGGTGCAGCAACTGCTGGCGGGCACCGACGAGGAGATTGCCCGGTGGCGAGAGCGTCTGAGGGAGGCCCTCGATGGCAACGGCCAGGTCATCGTGGACCTGGTCCCTCAGCTCGCGCTCGTCATGGGGACGCAGCCGGCCGTGCCGGAGCTGCCACCCGCCGAGACGCAGCACCGCTTCAACCAGGCCTTCCTCCAGTTCCTCGGAGTCTTCGCCACCGCCGAGCACCCGCTCGTCATGTTCCTGGATGACTTGCAGTGGGCGGACCTGGCCAGCCTCCGGCTCCTCCAGTACCTCCTCACCGAGGAGAGCGCGCCACCGACCCTGTGGATCGGCGCCTACCGGGACAACGAGGTCAGCCCGTCCCACCCGCTGATGATGACGCTGGGAGAGGTGCGCAAGGCGAAGACGCCGGTGACCGACCTCCAGCTCGAACCGCTGAGCATGGAGCAGGTCCGGCACCTCGTGGCGGATGCGCTCCCCGGCGCGGGGGTGGAGCTCATCCTTCCCCTCTCGGAGCAGGTCCACGCGAAGACGGGCGGCAACCCCTTCTTCCTCCTCCAGTTGATGCTGACGTTGCACCACGATGGCCTCCTCAGCCGCGCGCCCGGCGGAGGGTGGCGCTGGGATGCCGAGGGCGTCCGGGCCCAGGGGTACTCGGACAACATCGTCGACTTCATGGCTCGCAACCTGCACCAGCTGCCCGCGAGCACCCAGCACCTGCTGCCCCTGGCCGCGTGCGTGGGCAACAGCTTCTCCCTGGGGATGCTGACCCTCATCTCCAGCATGAACGCGGACGAAGTCGAGCGGGGCCTCGAGCCCGCGCTCCAAGAGGGCCTGGTGGTGTGCAGCGCTCCGGAGCAGTACCGGTTCCTGCATGATCGCATCCAGCAGGCGGCGCACGCCCTCATCCCCGAGGAAGAGCGCCAGACGATCCACCTGCGCATCGGGCGCCTGCTGCTGGAGCGCCTGTCCTCCGAGGAGGTGCGAGAGAAGCTCTTCGAGATCGTCAGCCAGCTCAACACTGGAGTGGAGCTGATCAGCAGTCCCGAGGAACGCCACCGCCTGGCACGGCTGAACGCCGATGCGGGCTGGAAGGCCCGAGCCTCGAGCGCGCACAGCTCGGCCGCTGCCTACCTCGCGATGGCCTTCGCGCTCATCCCGGGCGATCCCTGGGAGGAGGACCACTCACTGGCCTTTAAAGTCCAGCTCGATCGCGCGAGCAGCGAGCTCATGAGCGGCAACATCGGCGAGGCCCGCCGCCTGCTGGACGGGCTGCGCTCGAGAGTCCGGAGCCGGGTGGACATCGCCGCCGCCTACGGACTGATGCATGAGGTGCTCCTCATCGTCGGTGAGATCCAGACCTCCGTCACCTGCCTCCTCGAGTGCCTGGGGCTGCTGGGCATGCCGATGGATCCGCACCCCACCTGGGAGGAGGCCGCGGCGGCGCGAGAGGAGGTCCAGGCCCTGCTGGGAGGACGCCCCATCGAGAGCCTCATCGATCTGCCGCTGATGACGGACGCGGACATGAAGCCGGTGATGAGCGTGCTGGGCCGCCTCTTCCCGTCGGCCTACCTCACCGACAACAACCTGCTCGTGCTCCACGTCTGCCGGATGGTGGCCCTGAGCCTCCGCTACGGCAACACCAACGACTCCGTGATCGCGTACAGCTCGATCGGAGTGCTGCTCGGCAAGTTCTTCCACAGCTACCAGGAGGGCTATGCCTATGGGGTGCTCGCCCTCTCGCTCGTCGACCGGTACAACCTGGCCAACGAGCGGGTCCGGGTGCTCTTCAACATGGAGATGATCAGTTACTGGTGCCGGCCTCTGCCCGTCGCGCATGACTTCGCGCTGGGCGGCTTCCAGCAAGCAATCCAGACCAACAACTACCTGTTCGCCTGCTACATCGTCGGCCATCTGGTCTGGAACCGGCAGGCCATGGGGCACCCGCTGGACGACGTCTACCAGGACGCGCTCGACCGGATGGACTTCATGCGCAAGACGGGCTTCGTGGGGGTGGTGGATACCACCCTCATCGTCTTGCGCTACATGCAGACGCTGCGAGGCCTGTCGCCCACGTTCGGCACGTTGGACGGAGAGGACTTCGACGAGAAGGCCCTGGAGTCCTCGCTGTCACCGGCCCACATGAGCAGCATGGTGTGCCAGTACTGGCTCTCCAAGATGCAGGCGCGCTTCATGTGCGGTGCCTACACGGAGGCCCGTGAAGCGGGGGACAAGGCGTCGGCGTTCATCTGGTCCTTCATCGGCATCATCCCGCTGGTGGACTTCCACCTCTTCCACGCCCTGGCCCTGATCGCATGCTACGAGGGGGCCGCACCGGAGGATCAGCGGAGATACCTGGAAGCCGCCGAGGAGCACTGGCAGCAGTTCGAGGAGTGGGCCGCCAACTGCCCCGAGACGTTCCGCGCGCTCGAGCGGCTGATCGCCGCGGAGCTGGCCCGCATCCGGGGCCGCCTGGACGAAGCGCTCCCCGCGTACGAGGAAGCCCTTCGCATGGCCCGCGAGCACGGCTTCATGCAGCACGTGGCGCTCGTGGCCGAGCTGGCGGCGAACTTCTACCGCAGGCGGCAGGCCCCCTTCATCGCCGAGGCCTACGTGCGGCAGGCCCGCGAGGCGTACATGCAGTGGGGCGCCCTTGGCAAGGTCAAGCAGTTGGACGCCCTGTGGCCGTTCCTGGTGACCCCGGTTGTATCCGCGGGAACCACCAGCACCACCACTTCGGAGTCCCGGGAGCTCGACGTCCTCGCCGTGGTCAAGGCGCAGCAGGCTGTTGCCAGCGAGATCGTCCTCGAGAAGCTGGTCTCCGCGCTCATGCGCGTGGCCACCGAGAATGCGGGCGCCCAGCGCAGCGCCCTGCTGCTCCCGCGCGGCGACAAGCTCGTGCTCGCGGCCGACACGGAGGGCGCCTCGGAAGGCGCGCAGGCCCTGCCACTGGACGAGGCGGAGGCCGTGCTGCCCTGGACGATCATCTCCTACGTCCGGCGGACCCACGAGCATGTGCTCATCAGCGACGCGGCGGCACCCCACCCGTTCTCGACCGATCCCTACCTCGCGCAAAGCGGAGCCAGGTCCGTGCTGTGCCTGCCACTGCTGCGCCAGGAGGCCCTGTCGGGAGTGATGTACCTGGAGAACAAGCTCGCCTCGGGGGCGTTCACCCCGGCCCGCATCACGCTGCTGGGTCAGGTCGCCTCGCAGGCCGCCATCTCGATCGAGAACGCGCGGCTGTACGCGGAGATCCAGCGCGCCGAGGCCGCCCTGCGCTGCGCCAACGACGAGTTGGAGCGGCGGGTGGAGGAGCGCACGCGCGAGCTGAAGCAGGCCCAGGCCCAGTTGGTGGACACGGCGCGTGCGGCGGGCATGGCCGAGATCGCCTCCAACGTGCTGCATAACGTAGGCAATGTGCTCACCAGCGCTGGCATCAACCTGGAGCAGATGCGCAGCGCGCTCGCGGCCTCGCGCCTCGACCGAGCGGCTCAGCTCTCCGCCATGCTCAAGGATCACCAGGAGGATCTGGTGGGGTTCCTGACGAAGGACCCGCGCGGCCGCGTCCTGCCGAACTACCTCGTGGCCCTCTCCAAGGAACTCAGCCACGAGCAGACCCAGCTCCGCACGAACCTGGATGAAATGGGCCTGCACATCGAGCACATCCACGCCATCGTCCGGGTGCAGCAGGACTACGCCAAGACTTCCCTCCTCTTGGAGGAGTGGGATCTCGCCCAGCTCATCGAGGACAGCCTGCGCTTTCAGTTGGCAGCGCTGCGGCGGCACGGCATCTCCGTGACGCGCGAGTTCGGCTCCGTGCCCAGGCTGAGGTTGGACAAGCACAAGGTGCTGCAGATCCTCATCAACCTCATCAGCAACGCCAAGTACGCCATGGACGAGCTGCCCGAGGAGCAGCGTCACCTGTGCGTGCGGCTCACGGTCCAGGGGAACATGGCCCGGATCCAGGTGGTGGACAGCGGCAAGGGCTTCACGCCGGAGGTCCGCAAGCAGCTCTTCGCGCACGGATTCACCACCCGCAAGGAGGGCCATGGCTTCGGACTGCACTCGAGCGCGCTGGCGGCGCAGGTGATGGGGGGGCGCCTCCTGCTGGAGAGTGAGGGACCCGGAAAGGGCGCCACGGCCACGCTCGAGTTCCCGCTTCAGCAGTCCGTCTGACGAAATGGCCGCTCAGCGCCCCAGGTACGCCGCGATCTCGAACCACCCGCCTCGTGGATGTCATGCTCGTCCATGGGAGAAGGAGCTTGCCATCTTACCGGCCCGCCGGGAGGGGCCTCAGGATGGCCCGGGCGGGGGAGCCATCTCCCCCTGCGATCCGGAGCGGGAGACAGATCAATTCGTACGCCCCCTCACGCACCTGCGAGAGGTTGAGCCCCTCGATGACCCAGATGCCAGCCTGGAGCAAGGCGAGGTGTGTCTCCTCGCCATCCTCCCGGAACCCGCCCACGGACAGGTAGTCCACGCCCACGGTCCGCACGCGGCACTCCGCGAGATAGGCGGCCGCGCCCCGGGAGATGAAGACGAAGTCCTCGACGAACGTGTCGGTCTTCCAGCAGCGCTCCGAGTTGCGGGTGCGAAACAGCACCCGCTCCCCCGGCTGGAGATTCGCGCGCTCCAGCTCCGCGCGTTGGATGGACACCGGATCCTGGATCTCGACCACCCTCGCCTGCCCCAGGGTGGCCTCGAGCGGCATCTGGTCGATGCCCACTCCGCCGCGCTGGAAGTGCGCGGGCGCGTCCATATGCGTGCCGGTATGGACACCCATCGACATGGACGACACCGAGGCGACATCGCCCCGCTCCAGGTCCATGACCCGCTCGATCTTCACAGGGGGGTTGTCCGGCCAGTGCACCATGCCGGTGCGCAGGGGAACCGAGACGTCAATCCAGTCGGTGCTCATGGTGACCAAGTCCTTCCACTCGAGCCGAGGGGTTCTTGCTACCCGAAACCTACTCCGGCATCAGGTGGAAGCGTTGGCAGATGTTGTCCAACCCGCTGCCGGCGTGGGGAAAGGTCCCCTCAGACCGCGGGGGGTTGCAGTGGCAGTTCCAGGGTGAAGGTGGCTCCGCGCCCGGGTCCGTCGCTGTGGACGCGCAGGGATCCGCCGAGCTCCCCAGCGGCCAGAGCGCTGAAATGCAGGCCGAAACCGTGCCCGTCATCGCGGGTAGTGAAGCCGTGCTCGAAGATGCGCGTGAGCAACTCCGGCGGGATGCCCACGCCCTGATCCGCCACCTCGAGCCGGACACTCTCACCGAGCCCAGGCTCGACCCTCACCGTCAGGAGCCGCTTCTCGGGCTCCACTCCATTCATGGCGTTCTTGGCATTGCTGATGAGGTTGGTGAGCACCATGAGCACCTTGTGCTTGTCCGTCACCACCGACGGAATGGGCTCCAGGTGGCGCTCCACCTTCACCTCGTGGCGGGTGAGCCCGGCAGCGTTGATGCGCAGGGCGTCCTCCATCACCTCCGCCAGCACGACGGACTCGATCAGCTGCGGAGAGCGGGCATAACTCTGCTGCTGGCTGACGATGGTGCCGATGTGGTGGGTGTACTGCTCGATCTCATCGAGGTGCCCAGCCAGCTGCTCGCGCTCCTGCTCGAGGTTCCGCGCGAGCTCGTCCAGGTACGGCACCAGCTTCCGTCCGCGCTCGTCCTGAGAGAGAAAGGTCGCCAGCTCCCCCTGGTGCGTACCGAGCAGCCCCGCCACCTTCCGCACCTGCTCGATGCGCAGCGCCGCCAGCTGCTCCCTGGCTACGAGCGCTGAGGCGCTGACGCTGTTGAGCACGTTACCCACGTTGTGCAGCACGTTGGTGGCGACCTCCGCCATGCCGGCCCTGCGTGCCACATCCACCAGCTTCCGGTTCACCTCTCGGAGTTCACGGGTGCGCTCATCCACCCGCTGCTCCAGTCCCTCGTTGGCATGACGCAGGGCGTCCTCACGCTCTTGCACCTTGTCGGCCATCAACCGGAAGGCCCCCGCCAGCCGGCCCAGCTCGTCCTTGCGCTGGGTGTCCAGCGTCACCTTGAAATCCCCAGCCGCTACTCGATCGGTCGCCTCGTTGAAGGCCATCAGGGGGCGGGTGATCTGCCGCCTCAGCACCCAGTACATGATGGCCAGCTCCAGCAGCAGCGACGCCACGCCGAACCCCAGCACATAGCGAGCGGCTTGAAGAGCGGGCCGGGTCACCTCGCTCTCGGTCAGCACGGTGACGAAGTTCCACCCCGGGCCTCGCAGCCGCGAGGCGGCGAGGTACTCGCGGTGCTCGGGCAGCTCCAACACGGTCTGATTGGGCTCTCGGCGCGTCACCCGCTCGAAGATGGCCCTCAGGTGCGTGTGCTTCTCCTCGGATGCGAGCTCGCCCGCCCCCGCGCCCGCTGGAGCGGAGGACTGGAGGAGATTGTAGCTCTCGGTGGCCCCCTCCAGGTGCAGCTCCGGATGGGCGAGGAGCTGTCCGTCATCCCGGAAGAGGATGTTGTAGGCGCCGGGCAGATGCACGTTGGTGGTGCGTGCCATCAGCTCCTTGAGCAACACGTCGTGCCCCATCGTCGCGACGTGGCGCCCGCCTATGTCCAGCGGCGTGGAGACGGACACCATCCAGCTGCGGGCGACGGGATCCGGATAGGCAGCGCACCAGCGGGTCTCTCGCGCCGAGTTGTTCGCGGAGAGGCTGAGCACCATGAACTCGAGTGAGAGGGGGGTGAAGTCGGACTCGGCCTCCCTGTACCAATTCGGGCTATCGGGCCAGAAGAGGATCAAGGGCCCCTCGGGCAGGACGATGTATGTGTTCGTGAAGCGGGAGTGGAACGCGGGCCCGTACTGCGCCAGCACATCATACGAAGCGAGGATGCGGCGGCGGAGCCCGGCATCCATCTTCACGTCCCGGGGAACCACAAGGGCCGGCATCCGCGTACCGTCGAAGACTTCGGGACGATTGCGGACGGTGCCGTCTGGGTTCTGCGCGAAGAGGCTGTCGAAGCGGGCTTCCGGCTCCTGCGCATGGTACTCCGTGAGCTTGTCCGCCAGGGCCTTCTTGAGAAGGGAGTGGTTGTCCTCCGCGAGGACGAAGATGGTCTGTTCGCGCTCGAGGCGCTCCTGGACGTGGCGGTCCAGTTGCGTCAGCGCCTCCGAGCGCAGGGTGCGAACCAGATGCAGATAGCTGAACACGGTGGCAAGCGTGATGATGGCGGCGATGCGCACCCCCATGGAGATGAGCGTCGAGCGAGCCAGCGAATCTGTCTGCGGGAGGGGGGAGTGTATTGCCACGACAGGGATTGTCCCGGAAATCCACATGGCTTGGCAGGCACTCGATGTGCGCGGGAACTCAATCCGAACAGACGCTGGACTTTGATCAGGGTTTCATTGAACATGTTCATTGAACGTGTTCAACCAACGCAAGCAACAGGGTGGAACCCGAGCCACCCAGAAGGAAGCCACCAGACAGGCGGTCCTCCAGGCGGCGCGCGCGGAATTCGAGCGCGTGGGCTTCGAGGCGGCGAACCTGAGGGCCATCGCCGCACGCGCGGGGGTATCGGCTGGGACGGTGCTCCACCACTACGGAGACAAGCGAGAGCTGCTCCACGCCGCGCTGTTCGATGATCTGGAAGAGACCTTGGCGCAAGCGCTGGCCGGGCTCGGCCCGGGGCCGTTGGAGAAGCAGCTCTCTGCGCTGACCCGCGCCGTGTTCGGCTACTACCAGCGCCGTCCCCAGCTCTCACGAACCCTGCTCAAGGAGTCGCTCTTCGCCGATGAGCCATGGGCCCAGAGGTTCACCGCCCAGGTCGGTAGGGTCCACGGAGCGCTTGCGCAACTGGCTCAGGAGGCGAGCGCGCGCGGCGAGCTCCGGCCCGATGTGAGCGGTGCGCTGTTCGCCGTTGCGTACTTCTCCTTCTTCTACTTCGCCCTCATCGCATGGGTGCAGGGCGGGCATGCCTCACCGACGGAACTGGTGGATCACCTGGTCCGCCAGCACCTCGAGGGACTGCGTCCAGTTCCCAAACCGCGCAGGAGGAAGAAGTCATGAAGTCCATGTTCAAGAACGAGCAGGCGAAGGCCGTACTCCTGCAGTGGTTCGATCGCTTCCGGGAGCGAATCCCCGCACCGACCGAGAGTCGGACGGTGCGAACGCGGTGGGGAGACACCCACGTCCTCGTGGGAGGGCCGGAAGGAGCTCCTCCGGTGGTAATTCTGCACGGCGCTTTGGCCAGCTCGGCGCACGTGCTGAGGGAGCTGGCGCCGCTGCTGGAGCGCTTCCGAGTGCATGCGGTCGACGTCATCGGGCAGTCCGTGAAGAGCGCGGATGCTCAGCCCTCGGTCTCCAACAACGAGTATGGGGAGTGGCTCGCGGAGGTGATGGAGGGGCTCTCGCTTCAGCGCACCCATGTGGTGGGGGTGAGCATGGGGGGCTTCGTGGCCATCCGCCTCGCGGCGCTCGCGCCGGAGCGCATCGATCGGCTCGCCCTGCTCGTTCCGGCCGGAGTGGTCAATGGCTCGGCCTGGGAGGGGCTCACCAAGGTCGGCGTCCCGATGACGCTCTACCGCCTGTCTCCATCCCAGAAGCGACTCGATGCGGTCGTCCGGCACCTGTTCACGACCGCGGATGACGACTGGGTGCCGTACATGGGCGACGCCCTGCGCTCCTACACCATGAACATCCGGGTACCGGTGCTCGCCAGACCCGAAGAGTTCAAGGGATTGAAGGCGCCCACGCTCGTGCTGGGCGCGGACCAGGACGTGAGCTTTCCGGGACAGCGGCTCCTGGCTCGGGCACCGCAGCTCTTTCCAACGCTCGTCGACCAGGAACTCCTCGCGCAGTGCCGTCACTGCCCACCGACAACGGATGCCTTCCGGCGCTGGCTGTCGGACCGTATCAGCGGCTTCCTGCTTGAATCCGACACGCCAACCCCAGCTGCGGCGCCACGGCACTGAGCAACTCGAGGCCTGAATCTTTGGGCGCCTGCTCCGTCACCCCTTCAGAACTCGCACTCTGGAGGCCTCCAGCACCATGGGAGCCTTGACCGCAGCGGCCATCCTGCCGTCCCTGATGCTCGCCACCCTGGGAGCCACACCTCCGCGAAAGCCCGAGGGTTTCTCCAGGAATGCGCATGTCGGCTACCAGGCCCAGCGCACACCCGACGGAGGTTTCCACGTCCGGTTCCAGTTCAAGGATCCCGGCGGGCAGCTGCTGGTATTCGAGCACACCTATGACTACCAGCGCACCGTGGACATGGCCGCCCGGTTCGGTGTGCCGTCCAGCTTCTTCCAGCCCTTCTTCGAGGAGGAACGGCCCAATCGCGAGAAGCTGATGGACAACGGGCTGTTCCGCCGCACTGGCAGCGCCGTAGTGCCCGACTTGAGCGCGGTGACCACCTACTACTCGGAGTTCACCGAACCCATCGCCGGTTTCATCTACTCATACTTGCGGGAGCAGGACCTCGACACCCGCGAGAACCGCATCGCCATGGCGATGGCCTTCGTGCAGGACATCCCCTACGGCGTGCCCGACTTCGAGGACGATGGCATCAACCGCTCGGGGCTCTCGCCTCCGCCCCTCATCCTGCTGACGGGCTATGGAGACTGCGACTCGAAGGTGACGTTGTTCGCGGGGATCTTGAGTTACCTCATGGATCCTGCGGACCTCCTCTTCGTGACCCCTGCGGGAGTACCGCACGTGCTCACCGCCATTCGCGCAACGCCTGCCCCAGGACAGCGGCACATCAATTACGAGGGGCACTCCTTCGTGTTCGCGGACACCGCGGGGCCTGGCCGCCTTGCTTTCGGTGAGTTGGATCGCGAGGAGGAGAACATCCACAGCTTCTCGGTCGAACCACTCAGGTGGAAGGCCCTGCCCTACCACGAGGACGTGGACTACGGCCCCCAGGGCCAGCCTGTCTTCCAGGATCCGGGTGGCGGGGCGGTCGAGATCCGTCCCAGGGACCGAACCGTTCACCCATGAGGCGCAATGCACTCGGCCCACAAAGCACTGGTATCCGAAAAGACCGCCTCCGTGCCCGTCTCCATCAGCACCCACCCTCCCCGCTCCAGCTCGGAGTCGAGCTGACCAGGGCCCCACACCGACAGACCTGCGAAGGTCAGAGAGCCTTCCGTGGACAGCCCCTCTGGAGCTGGCCCCTCGTTCCAGAAAAGTCCTTCGAGGATCCGCCATGCGCCCGGCATGGATGTCTGGGAGCGACTCAGCGTGGAGAGAAACGCAGGCCACACCGGTCCGCCCCATCGATCCGCTCCCTCTCGGAGCGCTTCATCCCCAGGAGGCCTTGGGCGGTTGAGCACCAACCCCGTTGCTCCTTCTGGTCCCACCTTCACCAGGAGCACCACCGTCTTGGCGAAGTTCCGATCCCCACTGCCAGGACTGGCCACGAGAAGCAAACCTGCCCTGGGGTGCATCGAGCCCGAGTCCCACGCGCGAAACTGATCGAGCCATCGTGGAAAGAGGCCGAGCAGCAGCAGCGTGCCCATGATCAACAATGGGAGCAGGAGTCTTGAGGAGAGGAACTTCACTCCCAGTAGGATAATGCGATGCCCCGTGCGTCACCTCTTCATGATCACATCGCGCGGGCGTGTGGTCGCGTAAGGTGCAGGTTCCATGCACTCCACCCGCGCTACCGCTCTCTCCTGCATCGTCGTGCTCGGCCTCGTAGCTGCTTGCAACGATGATCCCCCCTCCGGTCCCATCGACACCCCCGACGCCTCTGTACCGGTGACGTGCGACAGCGGCTTCGAGCTGTGCGGTACCTCCTGTGTGAGGACCGAGAGCGACCCGAAGCACTGTGGGGGTTGCGACAAGGCCTGCGCGACCAGCGAAGCTTGTGAGAGCAGCGTCTGTGTCGCGATCTGTCAGATCGACGGCACGCAAGTCACTGCCGGCGCGGTGAACCCGGCGAATTCGTGCGAACAGTGCACACCGACGACGTCCGCGACCGCGTGGACGCAACGCGCGGACGGGACGCCGTGCAACCCGGGACAGGTCTGCTCGGCCGGCGAGTGCACCTCGAAGTGCTTCATCGACGGCGTGGTCTACGCCGCGGGTACACCGAACCCGGCGAACGTGTGCGAGACGTGCACGCCGGAGACGTCGACGACGCAGTGGACGGCACGCGCGAGCACTCCGCTGCTGGTCGGCGGCACCGACATCGCAGCGCAAGGCTGGACAACAGTCGCCCAGGCTCCAAACACGCTCACGTACGGCGCGGACTACGTTCGGCTCGCGACGTCGACGAATGGCGGCGCGAGGACGAGTGGACAGCTGCTCATCACGCGGGCGAACGCGCTCGACGCAACGAAGCCGTTCAAGCTCCGCGTGACGATGCAGGTCGAGTCGGTGAACACCCACAACCAGCTCGACAGCGGCGCGGCCATCCTGGGGAGCTTCACGCCGTCAGCCGGCAACAGCACGGATCGTTCGCAGATGATCTATCTCGACAGCGCAGCGATCGGCTGGGCGGACGACACGCAGTCCGCGGCGTTCTCGGTGACCGACGGTGCGTATCATGTCTACGAGCTTGCCGTGGACTCAGCGAAGGTGGCGACGGTAAGCATCGACGGCGTCGCGAAGCTCACGCGGAACAACTTCACTTCGAACGGCTCCATCGCCATTGGCGACCAGACGAACGACCCGAACGTCGACGGAGCGGTGCGGATCAAGTCGGTCGAGCGGGTCTGCCCGTAGAACCCCAAGCGTTTCCTCAGTCGAAAATGAAGCCGGGAAACTGCTCGCGCAGAGCCCGCTTGAGAATCTTGCCCGAGGAGTTGCGCGGGATTTCGGGGATGAACACAGCCCCCTTGGGCAGCTTGTATTGCGAAATCCTCCCCTGGCACCAGCTCAGCACCTCGCTCTCCGTGAGCGAATCATCGCGCTTCACGATCACAGCAAGAGGTGACTCGCCCCATCTCTTGCTGGGCCGGCCAATGACAGCCGTATCCCTCACCTTCGGGTGCATGCGCAGGACATTCTCGAGCTCGGCGGGATAGATGTTCTCGCCACCCGAGATGATCAGGTCCTTGAGACGATCCTGGATGTAGATGAAGCCCTCTTCATCCCTCATCGCCACGTCGCCCGTGTAGAGCCATCCATCGCGGAGGGTCTCGGCCGTGGCCTGGGGCTGGTTCCAGTACCCTGCCATCACGTGCTCGCCCCGGATGAGCACCTCGCCCGCCTCCCTGGGAGCGCACTCCGTGCCATCGTGCCGGACTACGCGCACCTCGGTGAAGAAGAACGCCTTGCCCGTGGATCCGACGCGCGCCAGGGCATTCTCCGGAGAGACCAGGCAGGCCGGACCACAGCACTCGGTCAGACCATACACCTGATGCACTTCGATCCCGAGTTCCGCGTACGCCCGGATCAGCGTCTCGGGAACGGGCGCGGCGCCGCTCATCATCCAGCGCAAGCTCGAGTGGACATGCTTCCCTGGCACATAGGCCTGCAGCATGCGGTCGAGCATCGTGGGCACGCACAGGCCCGTGGTGAGCTGCTCGCGTTGGATCACCTCCCATACTCCAGAGGGATCGAACTGGCGCACGATCACCGCCGTGATGCACCGGTGGATGCACGCGGTGACTGGAGTCAGTGCCCCGACGTGAAACAGCGGCAGCGCGACGAGATAGCGATCCCCGTGCCGCATGTCCGCCGTGGAGTTGAAGGTCAGCACGGCCCACATCGCGGCCTTGTGGCTGTGCGTCACGCCCTTGGGCAGCCCCGTAGTGCCCGAGGTGTACATGATGTAGAGCACATCCTCGTCACCCGCGAGGATCTGGGGCTCAGCGTCCGACACCTCCGCGGTCCAGGCGTCATAGTCCAAAGCCCACTCAGGCCTGGCAGCAACGCCGAGTTGCACCCAGTGCTCCACGAAGGTGCTGGCCGGACCACGCGAGTGAAGTTCGGCCAGGGTGGAGTCGAACTCGGCGCTGCTGATCAAGACGCGGGCGCCAGAGTCTCTGAGGATCAACGCCAGCTCATCCGGGATCAGGCGCCAGTTGAGCGGCACGCAGACGGCGCCGATCTTGGCGATGGCCAGGAACGTCTCGAGGAACTCCGGGCTGTTCAGCATGAGGAGGGCCACCCTGTCCCCCTTCCCCACCCCGAGCGACAGCAACCCATGGGCCACCCGGTTGCAACGGGCGTTGAGCTGGGCATAGGTGAACCGTCGCCCCGACGCCACGTCGACCGCCGCTTCGGTCCCAGGGTTGAGCTGGGCCCGCCGGGTCAGGAACAGGCCAATGTTGCTCTTCATGAGCCGACGGGCCTCGCCCGCTCCACGATCGCACGGAGATCCAGCCCCGCCGGCAGCGTCCCGTAGGCTCCACTCCAGCCCCCCTCGAGCCGCGAGGCGCAGAAGGCATCAGCCAGGGATGACGGCGCGTGCCGGACCAGCAACGCCCCTTGGAGGGCCAACACCATGCGCTCGACGAGGCGCCGGCCGCCCGTAGCCGCTCCATCCGGAGTGAGGTCCGGCTCGAGCGCGGCAACGAAACGGTCGAGGCGTGCATCCGCTCCACGAACCGCACGCAGTTCCCCCAGCAACCGCTCCACGCTGCCGGTACGCGTCTGCAACGCGCGCTGCACGTCGAGACACATGACATTCCCAGACCCCTCCCAAACAGAGTTGAGGGGCGCCTCGCGGTAGAGCCGAGGCATGATGGACTCCTCGACGTAACCCGCGCCGCCCAGCAACTCCAGCGCCTCGGCGGTGAAGCCAGGGCTGCGTTTGCAGACCCAGTACTTCACGGCGGGAGTCATCAGCCGACGATAGGCTTTCTCCTCGGGATCCTCTTGCCTGTCATAGGCCCGTGCCAGATGCAGCACGAGGGCCGTTGCTGCTTCGGACTCGATAGCCAGGTCCGCGAGCACGTTGCTCATGAGCGGCTGCTCGATGAGCAGCCGGCCAAAGGCCTGGCGGTGCGAGCAGTGGTGCAACGCCTGTACGACTGCCTGCCTCATCACGGCCGCACTGCCCAGCGCGCAGTCCAGACGGCTGTAGTTGGCCATCTCGATGATCACCGGCACCCCACGCCCCTCCTCCCCCACGAGCTGCGCGTAGGCATCGTGGAACTCTACCTCGCTGGACGCGTTGGCGCGGTTGCCGAGCTTGTCCTTGAGGCGCTGCAGGCGCAGGCCATTCACCTTCCCGTCCGGAGTAAAGCGTGGCAACAGGAAGCACGAGAGCCCTCCCGGCGCCTGCGCGGTGACGAGGAACGCATCGCACATGGGAATGGAGAAGAACCACTTGTGCCCGACGATGCGATAGGCCGCACCAGGGCCACTGCGCCCCAAGGGGACAGCACGCGTGCTGTTGGAGCGCAGGTCCGAGCCCCCCTGCTTCTCCGTCATCCCCATACTGATGAGTGCTCCCACCTTCTGGGATGCAGGCAGGAAGCGCTTGTCGTAGCGCCTGGACAGCAGCCGAGGTGTCCACTCCGCCGCGATCTCGGGCTGCGCTCGCAGCGCGGGAACAGCCGCATATGCCACCGTCGTTGGACACATCACCCCCGCTTCGATCTGCACCAGCATCATCAGCCCGGCGGCCCGTGCCACATGAGCACCGGGTTTGGGATCAGCCCAGGGGCTCGTGTGCAAGCCATGGGAGATGCTGAGCCCGAGCAGTTCGTGCCAGGCGGGGTGGTACTCCACCTCGTCGCGGCGGTTGCCGAAGCGATCGAAGGCATGGAGCACGGGCAGGTGGCGGTTGGCCAGGAAGCCCCACTCGATCACCTCGGTGCTCCCCAGCCGGGCTCCGAGCGTGGTGAGTTCCTCCCGGGCCCATGAGGCGCCTTCGCGCGCCACGGCTTCCATCAACGGCCGGTCGGTCGTGAACAGGTTGTAGTCCAACAGCGGTGGGGGCTGGTTCGTCACCTCATGAGTGTTGAAGTGAACGAACGCGGGTTCCGGAACCGTGGCCATCATGCCCTCCCCTTCATGGCTCCACTCGATGCGGAATGATCCCATGGCCGCACGATGCTGGAAAGCGGCCGGACAGCCATGGATGCGTGGCATTGGCCTACCTGCCAGCACAATCAGGCCTGGGTTGACTCTTGCAGGTAACCCCAGTTTGCTGGCGCACCACTCGACTCGAAACAGCCGAGGAGCAGCATGATGACGCTGGCGGGCTATCAGCTTCGCGAGTTCCTCCATCAAGGCCCGAAGTCGATCGTCTACCGGGCGACGCGGCTGGCCGATGGCGGAACCGTCATCCTGAAGACTTCCACCGAGGAGCGACCCGAGCCCCGCCGCGTCGCCGAACTGCGCCATGAGTACGCCATCTCCTCGCGGCTGTCCGTCCCAGGAGTGGCCCGTGCGCTGTCGCTCGTGGAATTTGGCGGCAGGCCGGCACTCGAGCTGGAGGACATCGGTGCCATCTCCTTGCGGCAGTACGTCGACCGCCAGGGCCGGCTCTCCGTCGAGCGCTGCATCGATGTAGTGCTTCAGCTCAGCCAGGCGCTCGCGGAGATCCACCGAAGCGGCGTGGTGCACAAGGACATCAAGCCGCAGAACATTGTCATCAAGCCCGACACCGGCACCGTCCAGCTCATCGACTTCTCCATCGCATCGGAGCTCTCGCGCGAGGATGCGATGCTGGCCAGTCCCCGGAATCTCGAGGGAACACTGCCCTACATGGCTCCCGAGCAGACGGGGCGCATGAACCGCGGCATCGATCACCGCGCCGACTTCTACTCACTCGGCGTGACTTTCTACGAACTGCTCAGCGGGCGCCTGCCCTTCGAGCAGCAGGTGCCCATCGAGATCGTCCACGCGCACATCGCCGTCGTGCCGCCTCCCGTCCATGAACTCGCTCCTGGCCTGCCGCGCGCGCTGTCCGCCATCGTGGCACGGTTGCTGGCGAAGAACGCCGAGGAGCGCTACCAGAGCGCCCATGGCATCATCGTCGACCTGAGGGAATGCCATCGGCAGCTGCGCGAGCGCGGGAGCATCGGTGATGACTTCGCGCCCGCGCGCCACGATCGCACCGAGTTCTTCCAGCTCCCGCAGAAGCTCTACGGCCGGGACGAGGAGCTGACCCGGCTCTCCGAGGCGTTCGAGCGGGTGCGGCAGGGGGGCTCGGAATTGCTGCTCGTCGTAGGTCAGGCGGGCGTAGGCAAGTCGGCCCTCGTGAACGAGATCCAGAAAGGAATCACCCGCCACCGAGGCTTCTTCATCGCAGGCAAGTTCGACCAGCGCAGCCGCACCACGCCCTACGAGCCTGTGGCGCACGCCTTCCGCTCGCTCGTGCAGCAGATCCTCACCGAGCCTCCCGAAGTCCTCGCCGACTGGCGTCAAACCCTGATGGGCTCGCTGGGCGGGCTCGGCCAGGTGCTCGTCGATCTCATCCCCGAGATTGGTTTCATCATCGGCCCCCAGCCCCCGGTGCTGCCGCTGCCACCGAAGGAGGCGCAGAACCGCTTCGCGCTGGCCTTCCAGAGCTTCATCCGTGTCTTCGCCACCCCCGAGCACCCGCTGGTGCTCTTCCTCGACGACTTGCAGTGGGTGGACGCCGCCTCGCTCAACCTGCTGGAGTTCCTGCTCACGGGCCCGGACAGCAAGCACATGCTCGTGGTGGGCACCTACCGCGACAACGAGGTGACCGCGGCCCACCCGCTCGTGATGGCACTGCAGTCGCTCGCCGAGGGAAGCGCCACCATCTCGGCGATCAAGGTCGCACCGCTCACGTATCCCGACGTCGAACAACTCGTCGCCGATTCCCTGGGCTGCGCACGCGAGCAGGCGGCTTCGCTCTCACAGCCCGTCTTCGACAAGACGCACGGAAACCCCTTCTTCGTCGGGCAGTTCCTGCGCTCGCTGTATGACGAGAAATTGCTCACCTTCGATGCCCAGCGCGGCACCTGGACCTGGGAAGCCCGGCGCATCATCGAGCGGCGGGTGACAGACAATGTCGTCGATTTCATGGCGAGCAAACTGAGGCGCCTCCCGTCTCGGACCCAGGGGGTGCTCCAGTTCGCCGCGTGCATCGGCCATGAGTTCGACCTCCGCACCCTCGCGGTCATCCGAGAGTCCCATGAACGAGAGGTCGCCGAGGACCTGTGGGACGCGCTGCGTGAGGGATTGGTCGTGCCCCTCGACGTGGAGTACCGCTACCTCCACCCTCAGCTGCCCTCCGAGCAGGTGCCGCTTCCCCCACCCTCCTTCGATGTCTCCTTCCGGTTCCTCCACGACCGTGTGCAACAGGCGGCCTACTCTTTCATCGAGGATACCCGGCGCAAGGAGGTCCACCTGCGGATCGGGCGGCTCATGCTCACGCGGGCAAATGGCACACAGGGCGATGACGAGCTGTTCGACATCGCCGACCACCTCAACTTCGGTGCCCAGCTGATCGAGGCGAGAGCGGAGCGCATGCAGCTCGCGCGCCTCAACCTCGCCGCGGGCCGGAGGGCCAAGAGTTCCACGGCCTACCAGGCCGCGGCCAACTATCTGCGCGCAGGCATGGAGATGCTCGGCGAGTCCTGCTGGGAACGCGAGTACGAGCTTGCCTTCGCGCTTCACCTCGATCGCGCCGAGAGCGAATACCTCTCCGGCAACTTCGCGCGAGCCGAGACGTTCCTGGACACCCTGTTGGACCGAGCCCACACGCGCAGGGAGTGGTTGCAGGTACAGACGCTGCGGATCATCCTGGCCATCACCCCCAGCCGCTTCGCTGACGCCATTGCCGCGGGCACGGCCGGCGCGGCTCGGTTCGGCATCATCATCCCGGAGTCAGACGAAGCGAGGCGTGCCGCTCTCGAACAGGAGCTGGCCGAGGTCCAGCAACTGCTTGCAAGCCGGAAGGCAGCGGATCTGCTCGACGCTCCGGTCATGACCGATCCCGAGCTCCGAGAGCTGAGCCGGTTGATGATCTACTTCAACTCCGCTGCCTGGTTCGTCAGCCCCTCACTGTTTGGACTCGTCGCCGCCAAGCAGGTAGGGCTCGCGCTGCGACATGGGCACTCGGATCTCTCGGCGCTGGGCTACTGCTTCTACGGCATGCTGCTCGCCGCCGGCCTCAGCCGCCATGGCGAGGCCTATGAGTTCGGTACGCTGGCGATCGCGCTCAACGAGCGGTTCTGCAACGCCGAGATCGACGGCAAGATCGAAGTGCTCTTCACGGCCTTCATGAACTTCTGGCGCAGGCCGCTCAAGAGCGGAGTGGGCCGCCTGCGACGCGCCTATCAAGCCACATTGGAGGTGGGAGACTTCGTCTACACCTCGTACGCGTGTGACCAGACGCTGTTCATCCACCTGGCGACCGGCGAGCCGCTGCCCGTGCTGCGCGAGGAGGTAGAGAAGTTCTTCGATGTGATGCAGCGCACGAAGAACCACGTCTCGCTCGAGATCCACAGAATCGTGAGGCAGGTGGTCGCCAACCTCGAGGGGCGCACCCGCGAGCGGCTCAGCCTCGCCGACGACACCTTCACTGAAGAGGGCTACGCGGAGCACCTCTCGGAGAAGGGCCATCACTTTCCAGCGAGCTTCTATTACACGTCCAAACTGCAGCTCGCGTACATGTACGGCGAACCGCGGCTCGCGCTCGAGCTGGCCCTCACGGCCGAAAAGCACATCCGGGGAGGAGGGCTGTTCTATACGAAGGAGCTGGTGTTCTTCACCTGCTTGACGCTCATCCAGCTCATGGCCGAAGCGGAACCCGAGCAACGTGCGAGCTACGAGGCGATGCTCTCCGAGCGCCGCAAGCGGCTCGAAACCTGGACGGACGAGTGCGCCAGCAACTTCCTGCACAAGAAACTGCTCGTCGACGCGGAGGTGTCGCGACTGAATGGCAACGAACTCCAGGCGCTGGACGCCTATGAGCGAGCCATCGACGCCGCGAGAGAGAATGACTTCCCCCACCAGGAGGCGCTGGCGAACGAGCTGTGCGCCCGTTTCCACCTGGAATGTGGCCGCCACAAACTGGCCCGCTTCTACATGCGCGAGGCCATCGAGGGCTACAGGCGCTGGGGCGCGAGCAGCAAGGTGCAGGAGCTGTTCAGGAGATACCCGGAGCTCACCTGGCAGCGAGGCCTCACCACCGAGCCCCTCGAAGTTCCCCTCCGCTCCGCGAAGCCACCCGGCTACCACACGCCCTCGAGCACGAGGGACGCGGGAGCGCTCGATCTCACCTCGCTCATGAAGGCCTCCGCCGCGATCGCGAGCGAGATCGTGATGGAACGGCTGCTGAGCCTGCTGGTCCAGATCATGGTGGAGAACGCGGGCGCCGAGCAGGGCTCGCTGCTCCTGCTGCGAGACGGAGAGTTGTTCCTCGAGGCGCAGGCACAGGCAGGTGGCCGGCGCAGTGAGCCAGGCCGCTCCGTCCGGCTGGCCGATGCCCAGAACCTGTGCGAGGCCATGGTGCGCTACGTGTGGCGCACCCAGGAGCCGGTGGTGATCGCGGACGCGCAGGCAGCCGGCCGCTTTCAGCGGGATCCCTATATCCAGCAGCGCAAGGTCCGCTCGGCGCTCTGCGCGCCCATCCGGCGCCACGGCGAGCTCACGGGCATCCTCTATCTGGAGAACAACCTCTTGCAGAGCGCGTTCACACCCGCCCGGCTGCAGGTGCTCGAGCTGCTGTCGGCACAGGCCGCGATCTCGCTCGAGAACGCACGGCTCTACGAGACGCTCGAGCAGCGCGTGAAGGAGCGCACGCGAGAGCTGCACCGCAGCAACCGGGAGCTGTCACAGATGCTCGAACGGCTGCAGGCCACGCAGCGGCAACTCGTGGTGCAGGAGAAGCTGGCCTCCCTGGGCGCGCTCACCGCGGGCATTGCCCACGAGATCAAGAACCCGCTGAACTTCGTGAACAACTTCGCCGAGGCCTCGGTCGAGCTGACCGAAGGGTTGCTCTCAATTCTCGGAAAGGAGCAGAGCCGACTCGATCCGTCCCTGGCGAGCTCTCTGGAAGAACTCGCCACTGATCTCAAGCAGAACGCCATGAAGATCGCCGGGCACGGCCATCGCGCGGACCGGATCATCAAGGCGATGCTCGAACATTCCCGCGGCGGCACGGGAGAGAAGCGCGAAGTGGACTTGAACGCGCTGATCGCCCAGTACGTACACCTGGCCTGGGAGGGGCGGCGCTTGCAGCTCGGGGACCTGCGAGCGCGGCTCGAGACGAATTACGATCCCTCGCTCCCGCTGATCCTGCTCGCGCCGCAAGAGTTCGGGCGTGTGGTCCTGAACCTCGTCAGCAATGCCCTCTACGCCATGAGAGAGCGGCGCAAGCACGCCGGTGCGGAATACGAGCCCGTGCTGCGCATCGCCACGCAGAGGGTGGGCGACAGCGTGGAAGTGCGTGTGCGCGATAACGGCACGGGCATCGCCGCCTCCATCCGGGACCGGATCTTCCTGCCCTTCTTCACCACCAAGCCGTCCGGTGACGGCACGGGGCTGGGCCTGTCCATCAGCTACGACATCATCGTGCAGGGCAACGGCGGCGAGCTGCGTTACGAGACCGAGGAGGGCAAAGGCACCGAGTTCATCGTGTCGCTCAACATGGACACCGAGGCCGCGAAGGAGCCGACCGGAGCATGAGCCACTCCGATCGGCTCCCAGGTGTGAATCACGCGGTGCGCTGCCGCTCCGGGAGCTCCAGCACCATGTGGTGCGCGCTCAGCGTGTTGGCGAGGAAGGCGTAGGCCGACGCCCACAGGTACAGGTGGAAGCGCCTGTACAGGAACTCGCCCCAGCGCGACACGATGGTCTCCCGCGCCTCTTCCAGCCTCTCAGCCCACTTGCGGCACGTGAGGTAGTAGTTGTTGCGGTCGTTCTGGAGCAGCACCACCTCGAAAGGCGTGTGGCGCAGCGCCTCCATGTAGAGCGGCAGTGCCAGCGGCGAGGTATTGCCCTCGTAGACCCAGCGCGTCACGAAGGAGGGCATGGCATGCCGCTCACCCGAGTAGGCATCGAGGTAGAGACGGCGGCCCGGCTTCAGCAACCTCTCGTATTGAGCCACCGTGCTGGGGTAATCCGGCAGGTGCTCACTCACTCCGAAGTTGACGATGGCGTCATAGCGCTCGGTCGTCTTGTACTCGAGCAGGTGCTCACGGATGGCGCGGCCCGGCAACCCCTTGGTGCGGATCAGCTCGTTCATGAACTTCTCGGACTCGGCGGAGATGGTGAGCGACGTCACCTGAATCCCCCGCGAGCCCCCGTACTCGAGGAACGAGCCCCACCCGCCACCGATGTCGAGCACTCGCCAGCCCGGCTTCATGCCCGTCACGTCCATGGCGTAACGGAACTTGCGCTCCATGGCGACCTCGAGCGGCTCCGACTCGTCCTCGAAGAAAGCGTGGGAGTAGCCCCGGATCTTCTTGTCCAGCCAGAGCAGGAAGAACTCCGGATCGATGTCGTAGTGGCTCTTGATCCATCGCTTGTCGCTGTCGACCTGGCCGCCGATCCAGGGCTCGAGGTACGTCGCCTTGAGGTAGCGCAGCGGGTGGAGGTCCGAGAGCATCCCCCTGCAGCGGAACACCGAGAGCATGTGCCCGGCGATGTCGATGTCACCGTTCATGTAGGCTTCCGCGAACGCCAGCTCATCGAAAGAGCTGATGGCCTGCAGGCCCGCCTGGGTGACGATGCGGAGGGTGAAAGACGGCTCGCCCGCGCCGATGACGTGCCTGCTGCCATCTCTCAGCTCGAGCACGAAGGGGTTCTCCGCGTTTCCCTTCACGAGGAACTGCGTGTAGCGCTCCCGGACCCTCGAGATGAGTTCTTGCGGAGGGAGCAGCGGGCCATCGCTGGCGCCAATCTTCACCCCTTCGCGAATCAACTTCCCTGCCAGATCCAACCAGTCACGGCTCATGCCAATCATGTTGCATCCCCCTGAGACAAACCAGGCATCGAAAAATCCGACCCGGTCTGCCCCAAGAACATGACATCGAGCGGGCAGGAATGCTGTGAATTACATCACAGCTCTACAGGGGTCGCCGCGAACCCTGCCGCGATCCTTGTTACATCTCGACGCATGAACGACTCCTCCGCGCCGTCACTCTCCCCAGGAGACCAGCTCATCGGGCATATCCGAGGCTTCTGGATCTCCCAGATCATCCACGCTATCGCCCGCCTGGGCGTGGCGGACCGGTTCGCCAGCGGGCCCCGCACGAGCGATGAGGTCGCGCCCGAGGTGAAGGCCCACGCCGAAGGCTTGTACCGCCTGCTGCGTGGAGCCGCCTCCGTGGGCCTCATGCAGGAGATGGCACCCCGCACGTTCGCGCTGACGCCCATGGGGCAGCTCCTTCGCTCGGACGTCCCAGGCTCCATGCGAGAGATGGCGCTCGGCTTGTGCGATCGCTCCCACTGGCTGCCCTGGGGCCAGCTCGCCGAGGCGATTCGCACCAACCACTCCACGACTCGGGCCGCGCTGGGCACCGACATCTGGGAGTACTTCGCCAGCCATCCAGAAGAGGGCACGCTCTTCGCCAAGACCATGGGCGCCCTCACCCAGCGCATTGCCAGCGAGGTGCCGCGTCTCCATGACTTCTCCGGCTACGGCCGCGTGGCCGATGTGGGTGGCAGCCAGGGCGTGCTGTTGGAGGCCGTGCTCCGCGCGCATCCTTCCTGCCAAGGCATCCTCTTTGATCTGCCGCCCGTCATCGAGGGCGCCCGCGCCCGCATCGAGTCCGTGGGGCTCGCCAACAGGATCAAACTGGTGGGGGGCAGCTTCTTCGAGCCTGTCATCCCCGCGGCCGAGGCCTATCTGGTCAAGCACATCATCCATGACTGGGATGATGCCCCCGCCACCACGATCCTCCGCCACATCCACCAGGGGGCTCCGCAAGGAGCCCGGCTCATCCTGGTGGAGCGAGTGATGTCAGACGAGGGGCTGAACTCCACCATGCCGCTGATGGATCTCAACATGCTCGTCATGGCGGATGGCCGCGAACGCACGGCCCATGAGTTCCAGGTGTTGCTCGAGGGCACAGGCTGGCAGTTCGAGCGCATCACCCCGGCCCAGTCCGGAATGGTCAGCCTCATCGAAGCCCGGCGGGGCTGAGCGCTAGAAGAGGCCGCCGAAGAAGTCCTTCACGCTGTTGGCCGCGTCCTTGACGCCGTTGCCCACGTCCTTGGCCACATCCTTGGCGGTGTCGGCGGCGTCCTTGGCCACGTCCTTCACGCCCTCGGTCGCCTGGGTGACCGTCTCCTTGACGCCCTCGGTGGCCTTGTTCACGGTCTCCTTCGCCTTGTCGACGTTCTCCTTGCCCACGATGTTTTCGACCGTCTTGGCGGCCTTGCCGAAGTCGATGGTGGTGCCGAACTCCACGCCCAGGCCCACACCCAGCGCGCCCTTCGCCTTGGCGCCGATGGTCAGCTTGCCATCCTCGAACGCCAGCTTCCCGCCGATCGCGCCGCCCACGCCGGCGATGACGCCACCGGTCACCTTGCCCTGCACGGGCCCCAGCTCACCGCGAGCCGTGGCGCTCGCCTCGGCGCCCACCAGCGCGCCCGCGCTCCCTTCCACGCCCACGTCGCCATTCTTGAAGTCGTAGGCGATCTTGCCCTTGGCGTCCGCGTTGGCGCCCACCAGCGCCTCGCCGTGCACGCCGCCGTAGATCTTCCCCTCGACCTGATCCAGGCCGAGCTCACCCAGGTCCTTGCCGAAGCCCGCATCGCCACGCACGCTCGCCAGGTTGGCCTCGGCGCCGGCCTGACCCTTCACGCCCGTGAGCGGGTTGACCATGTAAGACGCATCACCCTGAGCCTCCAGCGCGCTCGCCTCGAACTGGGCGCCCGTGCCGTCCTGGGTGAAGCCCGTGCCGGTCTGGAACTCGGCCACGTCCTGCTCCCACTCGACATAGCGGGAACTCTCGTTGCCATCCACCTGGTTCGAGTTGATGTTGGTGTCCGAGACAAACCGGTTGTCCTTCCGGTCGGCGCTGCTCTGAGCCTTCGGCCCCTTGCGATCATCCAGGAAGATGTCATCGCCCCACTGCTTGCCGGTCTGGTTCTTCGGCTGGTTCTTGTCGATGAAGTTCCCCTTGTCCGAGGTAGGGGAGCCCGCGCTGGCGGGAGGAGTGGAAGCGGCCGGAGCGGGGGCGGGGGTAGAAGGACCGATACGCATGGCAGACTCCAGAGAGGCCAAAGAGGTTTTGGAAGGGGTATCGCTGACTTGCGACTACTCCTAAGCAGAAGGTGTGCCAGCCTCCGACGAGTCCTCGAGGAGCACCGTTTCAGAGGGGAACTCCTTCGCAGAGCCCTTCTCCCCCAGTGCTCGGACTGGTGACTGGCTTCTTCGACTGGTGACTGTCGGCACCACCGGACCGCGGGCTTGGAATGGGGCGGTGGCGTGCTCCTGCAACCGCCTGGCGCCCGCTCTGGAGCGCGGAGCAGTGAAATCGAGACGCCTTGCGAGTGATTTGTGAGCAAGTGCGCCGGCGGTCTAGAAGGGCCGCCCTTCCCTCACTTCTGGAGTTCTTCATCATGCGTTCATTCGCCCTTCTCATGGGGCTGCTGAGCACCGTGCTCATCCTCAGCGCCTGCAAGGACGATCCCCAGCCGCCGCCTGAAACCGAGACCCCCGAGATCACCAGCGCCTCGCCACTGCCGGGGGCCTATGCCGGCCAGCCCTACTCCACCCCGCTCGAGGCCAAGGGAGGCAAGGCGCCCCTCACATTCAGTGTCACCTCCGGCCTACTGCCCGTAGGCCTGACACTTTCAACCGATGGCACCCTCGGACCCAAGGTGAACGAGGGCATCACCCAGGGCACGAAGAGCACCTTCACCGTCACCGTGACGGATGCGGACGGGAAGACGGGCACCAAGGACTTCGAGCTCACCACCTACCAACTGCCGCAGCTCGCCTCCGCGGAGCTCACCCTCGCCACCGAGGGCGTGGACTATCGGCGCTCGGAGTCCGCCCCCGAGAGCCTCCAGGCGCAGCTCGGCCAGGGGGCGCTCACCTTCTCCGCCACGGGCCTGCCCCAAGGCCTGAGCCTGGACGCGAGCTCCGGTGTGCTGACCGGAACCCCTGCGCCGGGCTCTGAGGGCACGTACTCCATCACCGTCACCGTGACGGATGCGGGCAGCCGGTCCGCCAGCCAGACCTACGCCCTGCAGGTCGTGAAGCCCCAGCCGGTGAGCCTGGGCGGCGTCGTGGGACTGGCGCCCGCGGGCAGCCGCATCACCGACACGCTGACCGTCTTCGCCGTCTCGGGCCGGGTGCCCCAGGCCAACGTGGGGGTGCGCGTACGCAAGAACGGCCAGGAGTACTCCCCCGCCAAGGAAGCCCTCACCGACGACACGGGCAAGGCCGTCTTCACCGGCCTGGGCCTCAACGGCACCACGGACACCGTGGACATCACCGCCAATGGCAAGGAGCTGACGAACACCACCTATGCCGGCATCAACGCCTCGCTCGTCACCGTGTACCTGTTCCCCAACACCGTGCTGGGCGCGCGCGTGTACAGCAGCGGCGCCTACGATCCCAGCTCTCGGCGCTTCCTCCTGTACGGCGGCTACGACTCGTCAATGAGCAACTCCCTCTTCTACACCCAATGCTTCAACGACACGGTGGAGGCGGTGGATGTGGCGCAGAAGCGCTTCACCCTGCGCGTGCCAGCAGGCCAGAGCACCTCGCCCTCGCCTCGCTACGATGCAGCCATGGCCGTGGCTGGCGGCAAGGCGGTCCTCTTCGGCGGCCGCAACTGCATCGACACGGGTGACGCGCTGGGTGACACCTGGGAGTTCGATCTGGCCACCAACACCTGGGCGCCCGTCACCCCGGCCAGCAGCAAGCCCGCGCCTCGCCGCTCTCCAGCCCTGGTGCGCGATGCCAGCGGCAACTCCATCTACCTGGTGGGTGGCTACCGCATCCCCTTCTTCAGCAACGAGGTGTGGCGCTACGAGCCCGCCACCCATACCTGGTCCGCGCTCCCCGCAGCACCCTTCAACCGCGCGTTCATGGGCGCTACCACGCAGACCGCCACCGGGGAGCTGTGGTTCTGCGGCGGCCGAGGGACTCCCGTCGTCACCGCCGAGTGCCAATCCTTCGATCCCTCCACTGGCAACTGGACCGTCAGGCCCTCGCTGCCCTCGGAGCGCTCCGACTTCCCCATGGCGTTCGATCCCTTCACCGAGACCCTCTATGCCTTTGGCGGACGGACTCTGGACAGCACTCCCTTCGGGGACCTTCTGAGGTTGCGCAAGGGCGCCACCGCCTGGGAGTCCGTGATTCCGCCGGGAGCTACCCCGCAGCCGCGCTACGCCCACGTGATGTACTTCGATGTGGAGCGGCACGAGCTCGTGCTGGGGCTCGGCCTCACCCTCGATCCGGCCACCTCCACCACAACCCGTCTCGGGGACCTGTGGACCTACGACGGGCAGGCCTGGACAGAGCGCGGCGCAGCGGCGCCGATCCCGGGCTACTCCGTCAGCGGTCAGGTGACGGGAGGGCCCGTCAATGGCACGGCGGTGATCAACCTGGCCACCGCGAACGGCCTCTTCCGCACCACGACGGCCACCCTCGATGCGCAGGGCCATGGCACGTACACGCTCTCGGGCATCTCTCCCAGCGAGCCCTTCTTCATGACGGTGTCCGGCAACGACTACACCCTGGAGTTTCCGAAGAGCCTCTGGAACTACACCGAGCTGCAGCACGCCGGGCTGGCCGCGAATGCCACGGTGGACATCGCCTTGCCACCGGGACCGGCGGTGCTGCTACAGGCCACGGGCAGCTTCCAGCTCCCGGCGGGCTGGCACAACCAGGGACTGTACTTCCAGGCCGATCCCACGCGCGACGTGCCGGGCTTCCCCTACGTGAACAGCGGAGTCGCCAACTACGATGGGCTCACCAACCAGTTCAGCGTCGCCTTCGTCGCGGCGAACGCGCCCGTGCAGCAGCGCATCACCGGCTATCTCTCCAGTGAGCGGGTCTGCGAGGACCACTCCCTCTACACCACCATCGGCGCTGGAACCCTGAGCCTCCCGCTCAGCGCCCCCGCCACCGGGGTATCCCCGGGCCAACCGGAGTGCATCCCCCAGGGGCCACGCGGCGTAGGCACCGCGCGCGCCCGGGCGAGCAACTCCGGGGCGGCGCGCATCTCGGTCGCGGACCTCGACGGAGACACGTTCCCGGATCTGCTCATCCCCGGGCGCTTCGCCATAGGCATGTACTGGGGTACTCCCTCCCTCACCAGCGTCGTCACGGACACGAACTGCTGCAACGACATCACCCAGCCCCACAGTGTGGTCGCCGGTGACTTCAACAAGGACGGCAAGCCGGACCTGGCCATCACCGAGCCGGCAACGAACTCCGTCCACGTGCTGCTCGCCAGCTCCAGCACGCCTCGCAGCTTCGAGGCGCCCACCCCGTACCCTGTGGGCACCAGCCCATCGGGGCTCGCGGCGGCGGACGTGAACGGAGATGGGTCCCTGGATCTGCTCGTCGCCAATCAGGGCGACAACACCGTGTCCATCCTCAACGGTGCGGCCAACGGCACCTTCAGCGCGGGCGTGCAGGTGGCATTGGCCGGCACCTCGCCCACGCAGGTGCTCGTAACCAACCTGGACGGCGACAACACGCCGGACCTCGTGGTGCTGGTGACCGAGGGACTCTCCATCGCGCTCGATGGCACCGCGCAGGGCCCGTTCGGCAACTCGACGCGCGTCACCACTGGCGCCCAGCCCGCCGCCGTGGTGGTGGGCCGCCTCAACGGCGACAACCTGCCGGACATGGCGGTGGCCAACACGGGCAACAACACCGTCGCCCTGCTGCTGGGCGCGGGTGGGGGGACGTTCGCGCAGCCGGTGAACATCGCCGCCCTGTCGCCCGCGGGCCTTGCGCTGGCCGAGTTCACCGGTGACACGCACTTGGATCTCGCGGTGAGCAACTCCAGCGAGGGCACCGTCACCCTCTACCAGGGAGCCTCCAACGGCACCTTCGTCGAGCACTCGAAGATACCGGTGCCGGGAGACCCGCGTGCCCTGGTGGCGCTCGACATCAACGCGGATGGCCTCAATGATCTGGCTGTCGCCTCGCCCACCGCCAATGGCGTGTACGTGCTCCTGGGCCAGAAGCCGGCGCCCACCGCTCCGGGCAACGCCTTCACCTTCACCGCTCCGGCCAACGCCGGCTTCATGTGGTCCATGCACGGCATCACGGGCCACCGGCGCTACTGGGACTACTACGCGGCCATCCAGCCCGGCCCGGTCTCCTACTCCCTGCCGCTGCCGAGCACCCTGGCGCCCTCTTCCGCGCCCGTTGCGCCCGCCAGTGGCAAGCTGGAGCTGACGTGGACGCCGTGGGTGAAGCAGTGGGAGCCGAACTCGCCGCGGCGTTTCAATCCGCGCCAGTTCCTCCTGAACAACCTGGGCACGGACGCGGAGACACAGCCGGGCGCCAGCCACTACTTCTGGCCGTAGCCCTCTCTCAGCGAAGCGGCCCACCTCCACCGCGAGACCGCGCGGGGAAGTGGGCCGCATTTGAAGCGACTACCTCAGGACCTTACTGCTTGGTCCAGGTGTAGGTCGACGTGTCGTACTGCGCGCCGGCCTTGTTGTAGGTGAACGAGTACGTGATCGCCGCACCCGCGCTGATGCCGCTCGCGGTGTACTCCCAGCGGCCCGTGCCGCTGTTGTACGTCAGGGTGACGTTCTGCTGGCCAGTGGCCGCGGTGCTGTAGTGCACGATGACGTACTGCGCCGTGAAGCCCGTCGGCTTGAACCAGAAGAGCGCCTGGGTGGAGCTGGCGGTGCTGACACCGTAGGTCCACTCGGTGCCGGTGCCGCTGCTGCCGCCGCCGCTGCTGGCCTGCGTGGTGGCGGTGGCCGTGTTGCTGGCGGCCGAGAGGTTACCCGCCGCGTCCCGCGCCTTGACGGTGTAGCTGTAGGCCGTGGAGGCCGTCAGCCCCGTGTCGCTGTACGAAGTCCCCGTCGGCGTGCCGACCTGCGTGCCGTTGCGGTAGACGATGTAGCCCGTCACGCCCACGTTGTCCGTGGAACCGGTCCAGCTCAGGTTGATCTGGCTGCTCGACGCGGCCGTGGCCGCCAGGTTCGAGGGCGTGCTCGGCGCCGTGGTGTCGGTGCTGTTCGCCTTCGTGGTGGCGGTGGCCGTGTTGCTGGCGGACGAGATGTTGCCCGCCGCATCCGAGGCCTTGACCGTGTAGCTGTAGGACGTGTTGGCCGCCAGCCCCGTGTCGCTGTACGAAGTCGTGGTCGACGAACCGACCGCCGTGCCATTGCGATAGATGGTGTAGCCCGTCACGCCCACGTTGTCCGTGGAGCCGGTCCAGCTCAGGTTGATCTGGCTCGTCGAAGCGGCCGTGGCCGTCAGGTTCGAGGGCGTGCTCGGCGCGGTGGTGTCGGTCGGCGGAGGCGTACCGGTGCCCACGAAATCGGTGATGGTCTGCCGCTGCGACGTGGTGGGAGAGCCCGCGTACACGCGGCCGCCCTGCCCGTTGATGATGTGGGTGATCTCACTGCCCGCCTGGCCGTTCAGCCAGATGGTGGTCATGTGGTGGATCTTCACGCCCGAGACATTCGGCACCTCGATGGCGTTCTCCAGCTTCACGACCGCGTCGCGGAAGTAGGAATACACACCCAGGCCCCACGCCTCGTGGGTGGAGACGGTGTCGGCGACCTTGTACGAGGCGTACCCGTTCACCGAGCCATTCATGTACGAACCCTGGTTCGGCGGATCGTAGGGGATCTCGGACTGGTAGAAGTACACGCGGCCACCGTTGCCGTTCCACACCGTCTGGTACTGCTCGTGGTGCTCGTTGAACAGGCCGTAGATGGTGACGTTGTTGCCGTTGACAACCAGGCCGCTCTTGGTGGGGTTGGTGTTCCACGCAGCGCCCGCGCCGTGGTCCGCGCGCCACAGCCAGAGCTGGTCGCCCACGACGTTGTGGCTGTTGATCTTGATGCCCACGTCGTTCTTGCCCGCCGTCCAGCCACCGGTGCGCATCGTCAAGTCATAGAGGAAGGTGGGGTTGGACGAGTGGTTGGCCGAGCTGCCCGTGGGACCGACCTCCAGCAGGGAGGGCGAGTTCACCGCGCCGGCCTCGATGATCAGGCCCGCGATCTTGACGCCGTCCACGTCGGCCACCGAGATGGCCGGCAGGCCGGTGGTGGGCACCAGCGAGGGGTTGCCGAGACCGAGGATGATGGTGTTGGGGTTGTTGACCTTCAGGGTGTCATTGAGCTGGTAGATACCGGGCGTGAACAGGATGTGCTTGCCGGCGCTCAGCTGGGCGTTGATCGTGGCGGCGCTCGCGGTGGACGGCTGCGCGATGTAGAACTGATCGATGGAGACGGACGTGCCCGGCGTGGAGCCGTTGGCCCAGGACGGACCCTGGGTGTTCGTCTGCAGAGCCGGAACGAAGACGGCGTACGTGCCAGAGCTGGTGAGGTAGAGGTAGGGCTTCTCACGGATGATCGGCGTCTGGTTCACCACCGTGTAGGGCGGCTCCGGGAAGCTGTCCGCGGGCGCGTTGACGCTGCCCACGAAGACCATGTTCCACACCGCGTTGGCCCAGCTGCCCCACTTGCTGTTGCGCGACAGCCACTGCTGCTGCGAGCCGGGGAGAACCTGGCCATCCACCACGGAGTCCGCGAGGAAGCCGCCGCTGGCCCAGCCACCCGCGCCCGTCGAGTAGTCCACCTGGAACAGCCACAGCCCGCCCTTGATGTGGAGCCGGCGGAGCGGCGCGGCCTGCGAGACGGCGATCTGCGTCGTGCCGTTCGACGGGGTGACGGCGAAGTTCTCGAAGCTGCGCCAGAAGTTGCACGTGGCGTTGGCGTTGGCCATCCAGTTGGCCACCACGTTCACGCCACCGGTGATGTTCACGTCGTCCGGGTTTTGCCCCAGACCTCCCACGTGGGTGTAAAAGCCCACGTTGAAGTTGACGGGGTACGTGCCCGGCTTGAAGAGCAGCGCGTAGCGGTTGTTGCTGAACTCCGCGGCCTCCATGCTGGTGAAGATTTCGGTGGCCTTCGCCTGCACGTCCCCGGCCGGCATGCTCGTGTCGAACACATAGACATTCGGCCCGAAGATGGTGGTGTTGGCCTGGGACACCGGCACCGCTTCCGCGGTCCCCGGTACCGCCGCGCAGAGGCCCGCTGCGGCGGCCAATGCGGAAACCATGGACGACAACTTTTTGATCATTTCACTGTCTCCTGGAGAGGCGAGGCTTCGGTCCGCGTTTCGCGTTGCGTCAAAGGCACCGCATTCCTGCTCAACTGGTGCCTGATATTTTTGAAGACAGATGTAAAAAAGATTATCCCGGAAGTAAAGGGTTCTTTTGAAAGCGCCACCACCCAGTGTGGGCCGCTCTACGCGAAAAGTTCGAAACCCGTAGACGCGATTCCACTCGCAGCGGATGGATCAGGGCGCGCAGTGATGACGCTGTGCGTCTTTGTTTCACGCTGACATAAGCGCTTTCAAAGACGCACGCGATGACGCGTAGCAGCAATGTCTCGGATGGGGTGTCTCGCAGGACCCTTTAAGCCTTGCGAGTCTCGTCCAGCCGAGCCGCCTGTATCAGAAGGTAGTTGCGCTCGGAGAGGCTCGTGGTGCGCTCTGCCGCGCGCCGGTAGTGCTCGATGGCGCTCTCGCGGTCTCCAGCCCGCTCCAGGAGGTGCGCACGCACCGCATCAAGGCGATGGTGCTCCTTCATGCGCGGATCCTTGGCGAGCGCATCGAGGCGCTCGAGCCCCGCGGCCGGGCCGTGAACCATCGCCGTGGCGATGGCGTGGTTGAGCGTCACCATCGGATTGTCGGAGATGCGCTGCAACAGACCGTAGAGCCCCAGGATCTCCGCCCAGTCCGTGTCCTCGGAGGTGGGGGCTTCGTCGTGCACCGCGGCGATCGCCGCTTGGAGTTGATACGGGCCCACGGCTCCCCGAGGCAGCGTCGCGGTGAGCAACGCCACGCCCTCGGTGATCGCCGTCTTGTCCCACAGGCTCCGGTCCTGCTGGTCGAGCGGAATGAGCTCACCGGCCGGTCCGGTCCTCGCGGTGCGCCGCGCGTCGGTCAGCAGCATGAGCGCCAGGAGCCCCGCAACCTCTGTCTCGTCGGAGACGAGGCGATGGAGCATGCGCGTGAGGCGAAGGGCCTCGGCCGACAGGTCGCTGCGCTGCAGCTCCGGCCCCGTGGTGGCCGTGTAGCCCTCGTTGAAGATGAGGTAGAGCACGTGCATCACGGACTCGAGACGCGAGGCGCGCTCCTCGGCCGTGGGCTGCTGGAAGGGGACTCCCGAGTCCTTGATGGTTTGCTTCGCCCGGCTGATGCGCTGGGCCATGGTCGCCTCGGGGACCAGGAATGCCTTGGCGATCTCGAAGGTCGTCAACCCGCCGATGGCCCGGAGCGTGAGCGCAATCGCTGACGCGGGCGTGAGCGCGGGGTGACAACACATGAAGAGCAGGTCCAGCGTGTCATCCCGCTCCATGGCGCCCTCCTCATCCAGGGAGAGGACGAGCTGCTCCTCCGGAGGCACCAGGCTCACCACCAGCTCTTCCCGGTGGCGGCGAGCCGCCTCCGCGCGGACATGATCGGTGATGCGCCGCGACGCGATGTGGATCAGCCAGGCACGCGGGTTGTCGGGCAAGCCGTCGCGCGGCCACTGCGTCGCCGCCGCGATGAGCGCCTCCTGAACCGCATCCTCTGATGCGGCGAAGTCCCGGAAGCGCCGGACGACGGCGCCCAACACCCGCGGCGCGAGCTCGCGCAGCAGGTGCTGGGTGGAGATGTCCAGTGGCGGAGGCATCAGGGCGTGTCGATGGGCGGCCCGCTCGGCACCTGCCGCACTTCAATGTCCATGTTGAGGGGGACTCCGCCAGGCCCTGGCGCGGCGGAGGCCTCAGCGGCGATCTGATAGGCGCGCTCGGGACTCTCGACATCCACGATCCAGAACCCGGCGAGGAACTCCTTCGACTCGGGGAAGACGCCATCGGTGATGGGCTTGCCATCCTTCCCGGCGCGCACGCGCTTGGCTTGATCGGGACCGGACAGGCCCTCGGCGGCCACGAGCTCGCCCGACTCTGTGAGCTTCTTCGCGAAGTTCATCATGAAGCCAATGTGGGCCTTGATGTCCTGCTGCGGCCAGCGGGCGATCTGGTACGGCCCCCCGCTTGGAGTGTTCATGATCAGCATGTACTTCATGGTCGACTCCTCTTGTCCGAGCGCCCCTCCATGAAGCGCGCGTTCACCGGGTAGTCGGAGCCGAAAAACGGTTCTCGACATCGGTGCCGAAGCTCTTTCGCCTTTTCCGCCAGGGAGCCGCAAGTCCTTGAAACGATTGGGTTCGTAGCATGACACCGACAGCTCGGACGCCTTGCTTGTCCACGAGGAAATGCCCGGTCAGGCTACGCCGCATGAAGACCGAGTTCATCCTGCTCCGTCACGGAGAGACGGAATGGAACACGTTGGGCCGTCTGCAGGGACATCGGGACAGTCCGCTGAGCCCGGAAGGGCTGCGCCAGGCGGACGCCCTCGCGGCGCGGCTGAAGGGCTTCTCCTTCCAGGCGCTCTACAGCAGCGATCTCGGGCGAGCGCAGGAGACGGCGCGCCGCATCGCCACGAGGACGGGACACCCGGTGCTCCTGGACTCGAGACTGCGCGAGCGCGGCCTGGGCATCCTGGAAGGGCTCACGCGCGACGAGGCGAACCAGCGCCATCCCGAGGTGTTCGCGGAGTACTCGGCGGGAGGACCGGACTTCGTCGTCCCTCAGGGTGAGAGCGTGACGCAGCGGCTGCGTCATGCCCTGGAGTGCCTGGAGGAGCTTGCTACCCGACACGCGGGAACACGCCTCGTCGTCGTCACCCACGGCGGCGTGCTCAGCGGCCTGTTCCGGCACAGCCTGGGCATTCCACCGGGGACGCCTCGGAGCTTCTCCGTGCTCAATGCGAGCTGGAACCAGTTCGACTACCACGAGAAGAAGCTCCGGCTGGTGACGTGGGGAGATCTGAACCACCTGAGAGAGGACAGCCTCGACGACACTTGAGCGCGGCCAGCGCTCGCCGGTCCTGGCCCTTGTCCGCTCGGCCCCCTGCACTCCACGACGGAGTGCTCATGTTCACTGGCTTGGGAGGCTGCGTTGCCCGCCTCCTTGCGTGCCCCTACCTTGTGCATGAAGGGGCGGGGGGACAATGCCATGGGAAGAACCGGCGAGCATGACGGCCAGGGACCTGTGGCTCACCACCCCGAGGAAGCGGAGTGGGAGCTCGAGGACGGGTCCGATTTAGATGACTCCTTCCTGAAGGCAGTGGCGACCGCTCGGCCGCGGATGCAGCTGCGCCGGCTCTTTCCTGGCGAGCGGCTGGGAGGCTCGGATGGCCACCGCTTCGAGATCATCCAGCGGCTGGGCGAAGGCACCATGGGCCAGGTGTTTCGCGCCCATGACGCGGAGCTGCAGCGGGTGGTGGCCCTCAAGTTCCTCTTCCCGCGCGAGGAGTTGGAGGGCATGGGGCTGCGAGAGGCCCGGGCCATCGCGCGGCTGGATCACGAGAACATCATCCGCATCTTCGACGTGTCCGAGTGGAGGGACGGCCCTGGTGCACCTCCGGTCCCCTTCCTGGTCATGGAGTGCCTGCAGGGCGAGTCGCTCGCGGAGCTGCTGGCGCGCGAGCACAAGCTGGAGCTGCGGCGCACGTTGAAGATCATGCGAGGGGTGGCGGCGGGGCTGGCGCACGCTCACGAGCACCACATCGTCCACCGCGACCTCAAGCCCAGCAATGTCTTCCTGACCCATCAGGGCGCGGTGAAGCTCCTGGACTTTGGCCTGGCATGGCTGGCGCCCCTGAGTCCCATGGACACGCCGCAGAACCTGCCCAGCGCCGGCACGCCCTCTCACATGGCGCCTGAGCAATGGCTCGGTGAACAGGTGGACGAGCGCACGGACATCTGGGCTGCGGGAATCCTGCTGTACGAACTCCTCACCGGAGATCTCCCCTACCCGGACTTGCTCATCGAGGAGCTGCGCGAGAAGGTGCTCTCCCGGGAGCCGGTGCCCCCGCTGCGCGAGCGTCACCCGGAGCTGCCCTGGGAGCTGGAGTCCCTGCTGGCCGTCGCGCTGGCCAAGGATCCCGCCAAGCGCCTGCTGTCCGCCCAGGAGCTGCGCGAGGAGCTTCGTGAGCTGGAGGAGCACCTTCAGCCGGGCCGAGGCTCTCAACGTCCGATGGCGCCGCAGCGCCGTCAGGTGACGCTGGTGTCCTGCCGGTTGGCGGGGCTCTCGGAGCTGGCCGGGCAGTTGGATCCCGAGGACTTCGGCGAGTTGGAGGCCACCTTCCACCGCGTGGCCTCGGAGGTCATCCAGCGGCACGGCGGCTCCATCACCCTGTGCATCGGCGATGAGGTGTTGGCCTGCTTTGGCTACCCGGTGATCAAGGAAGGTGATTCCGAGAGCGCGGTGCGCGCGGGGCTGGATCTGCCCCGGGCCGTGCACCAGGCCCTCCAGGCGAGGCCGTTGCCTTGGCCATCTCGGCGGCTGGCGGTGCAGGTGGGTATCGACACGGACCTGGTGGTGCTGGACGACATCCTCCCGGAGCTGCGAGGGAGCACGCCCACCATCCAGGGAGAGGCCCCGCGCATCGCCGCCTGGCTGGGACGGCAGGCCGGACCGGATGAGGTGGTGCTCGGCCCCAGCACCCACAGCGTGGTGAAGCGCGCCTTCGACACGGTGCCGCTCGGGACTCGCGCCTTCGATGGGCGACGCACCCTGGAGCTGCACCGGGTGCTTCGCGCGCGCGTGGCCATCGTCCGCTTCGAGCGCACCCTCGCTGGAGAAGGGAAGCTGAGCCCGTTGGTGGGCCGCGAGCGTGAGCTGGGGTTGCTTCTCGATGCCTGGCGGCGCGCCCGTCAGGGCCGGGGGGGCTGCGTGCTCGTCAGCGGCGAGGCCGGCATCGGCAAGTCCCGGCTCCTGCAGGAGCTGCGCGAGCGCGTGTTGCCGGAGAATCCCCAGGTGGTGAGGATCCAGTGCTGGAGCCAGTTCAGCTCCAGTGCCCTGCATCCTGTCATCGAGTTGCTTCAGCGGACATGGTTGCGTCCGGAGCGCTCGCCCGAGGAGAACCTCCGCGCGGTGGAGCAGCGGCTCACGGATCGGGGCCTGACGCCCATGCAGGTGGGGCTCCTGGCCGCGCTGGTGGGATTGCCCGTGGCCGAGGATGTTCCGCACAAGCGCCTCACGCCGCAGCGCCAGAAGGAAGAGACGATGGCGGCGCTGCTCGCCCTTCCCGCGCACCAGGAGTTGAGGCGTCCGCTGCTGGTCCTGGTGGAGGATCTCCACTGGGCGGACTCCTCCACGCTGCAGCTGCTGGGCTCCCTGGAGGATTTCGCGGGCAGCCAGAGCTGGCTCCTGGTCTTCAGTGCACGCCCCGAGTTCCGCCCGCCCTGGGGACAGCCTGCCCGCTTCCAGCTCCTGGCCCTGGAACGGCTGTCGGCGGAATGCACCGAGCGGCTGGTGAAGGAGATGGCGCGAGGCCAGCGGCTACCGGACAAGGTGGTGACGCAGCTGGTGGCCCGGACGGATGGAATCCCCCTCTTCGTCGAGGAGATGACGCGGGTGATCCTCCAAGGCGGAGCGGCTGCCATCCCGCTGACCCTGCACGAGCTGCTGCTGGCCCGGCTGGACTCACTGCCCCGCAGGCAGAAGCAGCTCGCGCAACTGTGCGCGGTGGTGGGGCGAAGCTTCTCACACGCGCTGCTCGCCACGCTGACGGGGCGGGCCGGTAGCGCACTGCGCAGGGATCTGGCGGGGCTGATGGCCGCGGGGCTGTTACAGCCATGGGATGAGGAGGCCGAGCCCGGCTACCAGTTCCGCCATGCTTTGATCCAGGAGGCAGCATTGCAGTCTCTGCCTCGCAGCGTGCGGCGGCAGCACCACCAACGCATCGCCCAGGCTCTGGAGGAGAGCACCGTGAAGCCGGCGGGCTTGCTCGCCTACCACTACCTGGCGGCCAACGACGAGGCCAAGGGGCTGGAGTACACGTTGATCGCCGCGCGCGCCGCGAGGCGGCAGTACGCCAACGACGAGGCCATCCACCACTACCACCGGGCCTTGGAGGTGCTCTCCACGTCGGAGCGCCTGCCACAACCCGGAGTCCGAGAGGACACGCGTCACGTGATGATGGAGCTGGCCCAGACGCTCTTGCAGGCAGGCCACTACACCGCCGCCATCCAGACATTCGAGCAGCGGCTCCAGGACGAGCCGTCGGACACCGTCCGCGCGGAGATCCATGTGGGGCTGGGCCGCGCCTTCCAGGAGAAGGGCGAGTCGGGCCGGGCCATCCAGGAGCTGGAGCGCGCCCTCAAGCTCATGGGACACGCCGCGCCTAGCAACCGGGCCGCTCGGGTGATCCGCACGGTGGCTCACCTCGGCATTCATCTGCTGAGCCGGATCTTCCCGCGCATCCTCCGGCCCGTGCCGACGCTCCAGCGGCCGCTGTTCCTCAAGCAGCTCGACACACTGATGTCCCTGATCCGGATCTACTACTTCGTGGATCTGTCCAAGCTCACCTGGGCCACGCTGGTGGCGCTCAACATGGCGGAGCGGGCGCGCACGGACTACGCCCTGAGCCTGAGCAGTGGGTACTACGGCACCGTGCTGTTTGGCGCTGGGCTGCTCGAGGGCTCGCGGAAGTACATGGACCGGGCGGTGGAACTCGGACGGCGCTCGAAGGACATGGCCATCGAGGGCATTGCCCTGAGCCGACTGGGCACCCACGCCCTGTTCACCAATGATCTGGAGCGGGCCATGCAGTTGGAGGAGGAGGCCATCCACACGCTCCAGCAGGTGGGCGAGCCGTGGGAGGTGCAGACGTCCACGATGATCCTGGGGACCAGCCACTTCCTGTCCGCGCGATTCGAGCAGGCCGAGAAGGCCTTCCAGGACATGGGTGCGCTGGGACAGGCGCTCAACGCCCTGATGCACCAGGGGTGGGCCCACTCGTGGGTTCCCATCTGCCGCTACCTCCGGGGAGAGAGGGACGTGGATCAGCTCTGCAAGGAACTGGAGCAGGGCCACGACATCTCCGTCGCGGTGGGCGATCTGGCCAACCAGTGCGCGGCGCTCAACCACCTGGCCAACATCTTCGTGCGCGAGCACCGGGTGGAGGACGCGGCACGCATGGCCGTGCGCGCCTTTGACAAGGTGTGGAAGTACCAGGTGCTGGTGCCCTTCCTGCAGATCGGCCTGGTGGACGCGGCGGAGGCGGCCCTCTTCGCGTTGGAGGAGGGCGCTACCTCGGTGCCACGCTCGAAGCTGCTGCGCATCGTCCGCCTGGGCAGCTTCAAGGCGAGGGTGCTGTCGCGCATCTACACGTACCTGCGGGGGCCAGCACTGCGGGTGACGGCCCGGGCGCTGAACCTGAGCAAGGGTGTTGCCGCCGCCGAGCCCGTGTTCCTGGAGGCCATCTCAATCCTGGAGAAGGGCCCCCACCGATGGGAGCTGGGCGTGGCGTGCTTCGACGCGGCCGTCGCCCTCCCCCACCGGCGCGCGCAGCTGCTGGGGCTTGCCCGGGAGATCTTCACCGCCATTGGTGCCCAGGCGGAGCTTCGCCGCGTGGAGCGCCTGGAAGGTCAAGCTCTCGAAGTACCCCTGTAGGAGCATCGCGGTCGCGTTGCTACAGCCTCTATGCCTCGAGGGTTCTCTTTCGAGAGGCACTCAGGATGAAGAACCGGCTCCTTTGGATGGTCGCCCTGGCGACCGCCACCAGCGCGTGCCTGGGGGTGCGTGCACCCCCTCGCTTCGGAGCCCTTCGCGCGGACAACAAGCCCTTCCAGCTTCATCAGGACATCCGCCTGTATGCCGCCCACAACGGAATGACCGTGGTGCTGGTCCCCGACCGGCGCACCAACCTGGTCACGGTGGATGCGCGTTATCGTTTTGGCGCCTCCGATGATCCTCCCGGAAGAGCTGGGATGGCGCATCTGGTCGAGCACCTCACCTTCGAGGCTTGGACGGGCCCAGACCGGGCCAGCCTCTCCGACCGTCTGAGCGAGGCTGCCCTCGAGCACAATGCCTTCACCAACCACGACGTGACCCACTACACGGCCACGGCGCTCGCGGACCGGCTCACGGATGTCCTCGAGATCGAGGCGCAACGCCTCGAGATGACCTGCGATCAGCTCGACGACGCTGTCTTCAGCCGTGAGCGGGATGTGGTCCTGGAGGAGGAAGCCCAGCGGCGCGCACCGCGGACGGATTTCTCCCTTCAAATCTTGCAAGGAGTCTGGGGCCAGCACCACCCCTATGCCCGAGAGATCGGCACTCTCGAGGTGGCGAATGCGACCAAGGACGAGGCCTGCGGCTTCCTCAGCAGTCACTATGCACCTGACAGCTTGATCCTGGTCGTCACGGGCGATTTCGACCCGGCCGCGCTCGCCCAGCAGATCGGCAAGCGCTTCGGCCAGAACACGCGGAGGAGAGCCACCGCGCACACCGCTGTTCCGCAAGCCCATCTCACGGGTACCCGGGCCCGGTATCAGGCAGACGTCGACAAAGCCGCCGCGCTCGTCTTCTTCCCTGCCCCGCCATGGGGGAGCAAGGATACGGTCCTGCATCTGCTGGCCGTCCAGCGGTTGCGCCAGGTGATGGCAGGAGCCAACGAGGAGCTCGATTGGATCACCGGCGTCCAGGTGGGCACCGAGGGAGCGGGAGAGGCCCGGCTGCTCCGCGTCGAGATCTCGGTCGACGACCCCAAGCGCCTCGATGCCGCCGTCGACGAACTCTTCGCGCGCGCGCCCAAGATGTTCTCCGACATGAACCCCTACAGCACGGTCCGCCTGATCACCCAGCTCCAGAACAACTACCTGGAGTCGTACGAGTCCTTCGAGACTCGAAGCTCCTGGTTCGCCGACTATCTGACCTACACTCGGCATTACGAACTCATGGAGGCGGAGCTTGAGTCGCTGGAACACGTGACGATGGCCGACGCCGACCGCTACGTCCGGGCAAGATTCGTGAGGAACCAAAGTCACGTCGCCCTGGTCGACCCCAGCGGAAAACCCGCCACCGCCTCAACCACCACGGTGGCCTCGGGCCAGGAACCCGATCTCGCCCCGTGGAGAGCTCCCGTCGACCCCCAGGAGGCTCAGCACCCGCTCCCCGTTCCGGCCTCCCGTATCAGCGACACGATCGACGAGATGGCCCTGAAGAATGGACTCCGGGTATTGCTGGTCCCCGATCCCAGCAGCTCACTGGTCGATGTGCGGCTGGTGCTCCCGCATGGTTCGGCATCCGACCCGCACGATCGCCAGGGTCTGGCTGTCGCCGCCGCGGCCTTGCTGGAGGACAATCCTCGCCGTCGCTACCGGGCGAGAGACGCCTTCCTGCTCACCTGGGGTTTGAGCGTGGGGACCCAGCTCGATGAGGAGGTTCACGAGACATCGACGGTGTTCACGGCTCGTGGGGCCGCCAACCGGGCCGACTGGCACGTGTGGCGCCTGCTGTGGCTCGTCGAGCAGTGTGGCTATCTCGACGAGTCCGTGACGGCTTTCCGCGACATGATCATTCATGCCAGCGCGAAGGAGGAAGGAGATCCCGTAAAGGCCCGAATGCATCAGCTGTTGTTCGGCAAAGCGCATCCCTACGCCGCTCCGCTGCCGACCGGGAACGCGTGGAGCTGGCTGACCACCGACGAGCTGGAGCGCTATCACGAGAAGTACTACGCACCGCGTGGAGCTACGTTGATCGTCACCGGCGACTTCGAACTGGAGGCCATGAGAAAACATGTCCGGTCCCTGTTCGGGCCGTGGTCCGATGTCGCCACCGTCCCTCCCGAGACGGTTCCCGCGCCCCAGCCCGAGCCGGGGCCGAGCTGGCTGGGGATGCGCGATCCCTCCCGCTCCCAAGTGGGCCTGGAGGTAGCGTTCGCGATCCCGTCGGCTCCCGGCCAAGAACATGCCGCAAGGATCGTCCTGAGTGAGATGGTCAGAGATCGCCTGCGGATCGTCCGCGAGGGAATGGGCGCGTCGTATGGCGTGACTGCGGAGTACACGCGAGGCGCCGGTGGAGGCGCGTTCTACATCACGAGCGACCTGGATCCAGGACGCGCCTCCAAGGCCGCAACCGCGCTCCTCTCCGAACTCGAGGCCCTGCGTACCGGGGCCGGGAACATGCTCGAGGACTTCGTGCGCGCGCGGCGTCGTGCCCTGGCCAACGCCTTGGCGGATGCCGCTGGAGTCACCGCCGTGGCGGACGAACTCGAACTCGGCGTGCGGCAAGGATTGCCTGTCGACTACATCGACCAGCTGGCGGCCGCGATCAGCAAGGTCACTCCCGCCGAGGTCGCCGCAGTGGCTGCAACTGATCTCGACCCGCACCGCAGGGTGGTCTCCGTAACCGCCACACCCGAGAGAGTGGACGGAGTACTGACCGCCCTGGGCGCCAGCGAACCCACGATCTTCGACAAGAAGGAGCGGACGGCAGCAGCCCAGCCCTGACCAGGCTGCCAACGTGCCGAGCCAGTCGTTACTTCTCGCGGCGGACGGCTTTTCGACCCGCGGACCGGTCCCATATCGCTCCCGGAGCAGGTGCTCAACGGCCGCGGTCCACGCCCCGCTCTCTCCGGGCCTGGAGACAGCGGGCACTGCCGGGTTCCACCAGCCGGCAGCCCCGAGGACGATCCGCGTAGATGGCGCACTGGACGCTCTGGCCCAGCTTGCCTCTCAGTGCCGCGCAGCGACCGCTGGGATCCAGGCGCAGGTGCGGTACCTGCTCCTCGTCCTCGACGACGTAGCGCTTGCGCAGATCCTCCCGCCGCAGCAGCCGGCTGTCGGCCTGGACCTCCACGTAGTAGGGGAAGCCCTCGGCGCGATTCTCATCCGGATTGCAGCAGCAGGCGCCGCAGCGCTGGCAGTCGAGCACGGTCATCGAGGCGCCCATGATAGAGCCTGTTCTTCACCAACTGGCACTCAGCTCCAGCGTCGGCAAGTGCTTCTGGTAGTTCCCGTTCGTGTAGTCGTAGCGGTGGCACACGAACTCTGGTGCCAAGCACGTCGAGCCGGTGTCCTCCAATTGCGTATCCACGTTCGAGCTGTTCACCAGCAGGTCGTACCGCATGGACAGCAAGACGTGCCGCGCCAGACGAGCACTCACCTGCGGCCCCAGCACGAAGCGCACATCCCGGCGCTGGCGCCGGTTCCACTCCGCCTGGGTCCCGTCCATGAACTGGACCCGTAGGAAGCTGTCGGACCGGTAGCGGCGCCACTCCACCCCGGCATCGAGACTCGCGTCGAGCCAGGAGTTCAGCACCCAGCGCGCCGAGGCTCCCGTGGCGTGTCCCGCCCAGGCAAAGGGGATGACGTATTCCTGGAAGAGGTCCGAGCCCTGCACGGAAGCGGCCTGCTCCAGGGTGCCGATGAGATCCGCGCGGTAGCGGTACCACGCCGTCACCGCCACCGTGCGCAGGCGGAGTTCCTGGGACACCGTCGCGTCCAGGCGCCGCCCCGTGAGGTAGCTGAACTCGTCGCCGAGCCCCAGCTTGCGCGCGAAGGACGCATCGAGCCGCGTGCTCGTCAACTCGCTCTCGTCCACGGCCAGCCACGCCGAGGCGCCCCCCGAAGCCTGCAGCCCTCGGAACGCCGACAAGCCCGTGAAGAACACGTCACCCGAGACCGAGCCCCCAAGCCGAAGGTGGTGAGCCATCTCCCACTCCAAGGACGCCCCCACCCGATGCAGTTGCAGCGAGTAATCCCGCGCGGAGGACACGGAGTAGGCCCGCTGTGAACCGCCGTACGAGAACTCGGAGAACACCGCATCCGACAGCCGCATGCGCGCGACGATCCCGAGCCCAACCTCAGCAAAGGGACTCCCGGTCACCAGTTCAGTCATCCCTCCGGAGACATCCCTTGGCGCCACGCCCACCTGGAGCACGTTGCTGTCGAAGCCCAGGCTGGCTCCCGCGGAGAGCCCCACTCCTCGGCCATTCGAGCGCAGCCCGAAGGACAGCCGGTCGAGATATTCGCGCGCTGTCTCCTCCTCCAAGGGCGCCAGCTGAAGATCCAGCGCCGAGGAGATGTCCGCTCGCGCCGTGGCCCTGTCCCCCGCACGGTAGGCCGAGGCCCCCGCCATGAGCCGCGCGCGGCCGGAGGAAGGAGCCTGCTTCTGCGCCTCCAGGAAATGCGCGCGGGCCTCCTCGAAGCGCCCGGCGTCGAAGGCCGCCAGGCCCTGGCGGTAGGCCTCGCTTTCACTCCCTTCGGTTTCCCGGGGCTCGCGAACGCCGGAGATCTCCGCGAGCAGGTCCTCCACGAGCGCAAGTTCCCGCTCGGAAGCCCCGGGCCTGGCTCGGGCGGCCCATTGCGCGGCGCGCTCGGGCGAGCCTGCATCCAGTGCGGCGAAGCCTGCGTTGGCCAAGGCCACGCGAGCCAGGGAGTCATCCGCCGTGGCGGCCAGGAAGGCTTGCTCCGCTTCGGCAAAGCGCCCCAGCGCGTAGAGACAGGCTCCACGGTTGAAGTTCCAGGGGCCGCGCTCGGGAGCGTCCGCGGCCTGACCCGCGGCGTCGAGCGCCTCCATGGCTTCAGCGGGCTTTCCAGCACGAAAGCGAGAGAGTCCCACCAGGTAGAACGCGGCTCCTTCCTGGGGTGGATGCGCGGCCTGCAAGGCCAGCTGCTCCGCCTCCGCGTACCTGCCTTCAGAGAAGGCCTGCTGCGCCTCCGCGAGAGGATCCCCCGCGGCGAGCATCACCACGAGCACCAGCGCTGGGGCAGCGATCATCGCGGCGGATTGGAAGGCGGCGGAGAAGAGGACGGCGGTGGGCCGCCCTCAGTCCTGGGGGAGTGTGTCCCCGATCGCCCGTCCTCACCTGGGCGGGGTGGTCCCCTTCCGCCAGGGCCACCTGGAGACCCCCGGTGGGAGTCCGATCCCGGAGGCGGACGAACCGCTTCATCCCGGGGCGGAGGCGGCGGACGCTCGGAGCGCATCCGTCCGAGAATCGTGTCCACCTTCTCACCCGGTGCAATCACATCCACGGTGTGCGAACTGCGAACGTGGACGCGATTCGCGGCGTTCGCGTTCTCCGAGGCGGGCGGAGGCGGAGGTGCCTCGGGAGCACGCACGGCGCTGGTCTCGGGTTTGGGAGGAGCCGGCTGCTCCTGCGCGCGAGCGCTCCCCGCCAGCAGCAGCGCGAGCGCCAGGGCCATGATCGGGAGCTGGGTGTGGAAGGGCTTCATCCGTCCGTCACCTCCAGCACCACATCGTGCTCGATCTTCTGATCGCCTGCACGCGCCAGCGCTGTCACCAGGTAGCGGCCCGGCTTGTGTCCCCGGATGGCAATGGGGATGACGTTGCTCCCCGCGCTCAGCGGTTGGGTCCAGGTGAAGGAGCGCAGCGGCAGCTCCTCGCCGTCGGCCCAGAAGGCCAGTCCTTCCGGCAGACTCACCTGGAAGTCCGCCTGCTCCACCGCCACATCGGCGGTGAAATCCAGCTTGATGACGGCCACGCGACTGGCCGGTACCCGCGTGCCTGGCGCCTCGAGCGAGCGCGAAACCTGGGTACCTTCGGGCAGCGAAGCAGGCGGCGAACGAACCGCTCCCAGGACGAAGAACGCGGCCACCCCGGCCGCAACGCCCAGGACCGGCCAGAGGACCGGTGCAGCCCGGCGCATCCACCACCGCACCTTGTCCCACCCTGGCTCCGGCTCAGGAGGCCCCGCCGCGACGAGCTTCCGGTGGAGCGCCGACTGAAAGGACGACTCGGGCAGTTCCTCGCGCAGCGCACCCAGGCGCGCTCTCAGCTCGCGGTCTTCCGAGTCTTCCGGTTCACTCATTGCCCACTCCCACGTCCATGTGACGAAACATCCGGGTCCTGTGTTCCCGTACGGCCAGTATTGGCAGGGGAATCAGGGGCTCGCTCGCCCGCCAGGAGCGTTCGCAGCAGCGCCCGGCCCCGGGACAGGCGCGACTTTACTGTGCCGATGGCCACTGACTCGATGGCGGCCACCTCCTCATAGGTATGGCCTTCTACATCGAAGAGGACCACCGCCGTGCGGAACTCCGGCGGCAGTTGGCGCAAGGCGTTCCAGAGTTTCTGACGCTCCTCGGCCCGGGCAATGCCCTCATCGGCGGACTCCTGTGAGGAAGGGAGCCGGACGTGGTCCTCGGGCAGCGGATCTTCCTGGGAGCGCTCGCGGCCCGCGCGGCTGCGCGCCGCGTCGTAGAAGACGTTGCGCACCACGACATAGAGCCACGTCTTGAAGGAGGACTGGAAGCGGAACGAGCGCAGGCTCTTGTACACCTTCACCAGCGCTTCCTGGGCCAGGTCCTCCGCGTCCGAGTCGGACGGAGCGAATGCGCGGGCGAAGCGGCGGACCTGGGGCAGGTGCGCGGAGATGAGGAGCTCGAAGGCGCGGACGCTGCCGTCCTGGGCCTCGGCGATCAATGCGCGCAGTTCGTCGTTCTCGACCAAGGCGGCCAGTCTATCCATCCACGTGCCGGGAACACGAATTTGCCCCTTCTCGTCTCACGCGTGCGGCCGGGAGAGAGGCCGGACCGGAACGCGAGGGAGCACATACATATGAAGCGCAGGATGCCAGGCAGTCCTTGGTTCGGAGTGATGGCGCTCGTCGCCGGAGCGCTGACGGGCACCGGATGCAACTCGGAGGACACAGTGGAGAACACCACCGCGGCGGTATCCCAGGCGGTGGAGACCACGTCGGATGCCACGGATGCGGTGGATGTCTCCAGTCTGTTGCACGGGCTGCACGGGCTCCGCCCCGAGGCGGTCGAGGGCTTCCACTGTGACGCCAGCCCCGACATCACCTACGTGGAAGTGTGCGGCCAGAGCCTGCCCGCGACGGTTCACCTGGAGTGGACCGACTGCGCGGCGCCCGAGCGTCCCGGCGGCGGCGGTGGCATCGGTGGTGGTGGTGGTGGCGGCGGCGGTGGTGATGGCAGGGGACATGGAGGGCCCGGCGGGGCTGGCGGCGAGGCGCTCGCGTCCGCTGCATCTCCGGAGAAAGGAGGCTTCTGTGGGGCACACTCGGGGCCATCGAGCGGCACCGTGGACACGACGTACTCGTACTCCTCGGGGGGCGACTGCGCGAATGCGCTGACTCGCAATCAGACGGTGACCTTCCAGATCACTCGCACTGCGGAGGACGGCTCGGTGTCGACGGTGCAGGGCACCAGCACCTCGAGCGCGCTGCTGGTGGCGGAGGGCCCGCCGCAGCAGAAGGAGACGAAGGCGGACGTGACGCGCACCACGAAGGACGCAGAGGGCGCGGTGGTGAAGTCTGTGCACCTGACGGGCTCCATGAGCGTGGCGTTCTCCGCGGACACGCCGCCGGTGCGGACGATCAATGGCTCGTACACGCAGGAGTACCTGGACGGCACGTCGGGCACGGTGACGTTGCAGGACGTCGTCCGTCAGCCGCGCAACGTGTGCCCGTGGCCGACGTCCGGCACGCTGACGCAAACCAGCTCTGACGGCACGAGCCATGCCCTGGCGTTTGGCCCGGACTGCGGCGCGGCCACGCTGGATGGCACCGCGGTGGACCTGCCTGCCCAGCCGGCACGGGGCAAGGGCAAGCGCTGAGATTGTTGTAAGGGCGCGCAGCCCGGAGGGAATGCCCCCCTCCAGGTGGACTCCGGGCTGCGCCCTGTCTTCGCCCATCAGTGCAGCGTCTTCTTGAGCCGGCTCAGCCGCTCGTGGGTGCGCTTCTGGGCAGGCAGCAGCTCCATGCGGACGAAGCGGCGTGCATCCCCGTGTACCTGGTCCGCGTCCCGCTGGTAGTCCGCCAGGCCGTGGTCCTCCCCCTCCTCGAGCGCCTGGATGGCTGCCTTCTCCCCGAACGCGCTTGCTCCACCCTCGACCAGCTTCGCGAAGACACCCCAGGGGCCCGATCCCTCGGCGGGCGTGCCTCCGAGTCTCTCGATGCGCTCCCGGATCGCCGCCACCCGTTGCTCGTGGTCCTTCTGACACACCTCCAACTGGGGACGCAGCCGGTCATCCGAGAGACGCTCGAGGGCCTGACGGTAGGTCTCCACAGCGGAGATCTCTCCGCGCAGGAACGAATTGAGTGTCTCGACGTCGTTCTGTGCCATGGGAATCCTCCTCGTGCGGTTATCCGCGCAAAAGTGAGGCATTCCCTGGCTCCGGCAACGGGCGCTCCCTCGTCCCCTCCCCTCTCCGAGGCTCCGGTGCGGGGCCCGCCCGCCCGCCTCCGTCTTCGCTACGGCTTGCCCAGCAGCTCCAGGGCGGAGCTCACCAGCGTGGTGACACCCGTACGGATCGTCCGCTCGCGATCCGGAGCGAAGACTCCCGAGTGGAGCGAGGGGAGCGTCTCTCCGGATTTCTGCGCCGCCGCCCACTTCTTCGGCTCCACCGTGCCAATCCAGAACATGACTGCGGGCACGCCCGCGCGGCCGTACTCGGAGAAGTCCTCGCCTCCCATCGTCGGCGTGCCCTCGCGGACGTTCTCCGCTCCCAGCGCCCGGCTCACGGCGGGGAGCACCCGCTTCATGAGCTCCGGATCATTATATGTGGCCGGAGTACCCTCGGTGATGGCCACGGTGGGCGGACGCGGCGAGCCCGCCGCCAGGGACTCGCCCTTGGCGATGCGCTCGATGGCATCGAGGATCTGCTTGCGGACCTCGGGCTTGTAGCTGCGCACGGTGAGCTGGAGCTTCACCTCATCGGGGATGATGTTGTGCTTCGTCCCGCCGTGGATGGAGCCGACCGTCACCACCGCGGGCTCCATCGGGTTGCGCTCGCGGCTGACGATCGTCTGGAAGGCGAGCACCGTCCGGGCCGCGAGCAGCACGGGATCCACCGTGGTGTGCGGGTAGGCCCCGTGCCCACCCTTGCCATAGAGCGTCACATCGACCGAGTCCACGCTGGCGAAGGCAAAGCCCGCCGCCTGCTCCACCGTGCCCGAGGCGCCATTGGCCAGGTTGTGCACCGCCAGCGCGTAGTCCGGCTTGGGAAAGCGCTTGAACAGACCATCCTCGAGCATCGCCCGGGCTCCCGAGCCGGACTCCTCGGCCGGCTGGCCCACCATCATCACCGTGCCCCGCCAGCGATCCTTCGAGCGGGACAGCAGGGTGGCCACGCCCACCCAGACCGTCATGTGCACGTCATGCCCGCAGGCATGCATCACCGGGATGGTCTGCCCCGAGGCATCCTTCGTCGTCGCCTTGCTGGCATAGGGCAGCCCCGTCTTCTCCTCCAACGGCAGACCATCGAGTTCCGTGCGCAACATCACCGTGGGGCCCTTGCCGTTGCGCAGCAGGCCGACCACGCCGTGCCCGCCCACCTTCTCCGTCACCTCGAAGCCCAGCGCGCGCAGCCGCTCGGCCATCTTCGCGGCGGTGTTCTCCTCTTTGGTGGAGAGCTCCGGCGTCTGGTGGAGGTTGCGGTAGAGCGTGTCGAGCTCGGGATAGAGGGAATCCAACCCCTGCAAGGGCTGAGGCGCGGGGGTGCCAGGCTCCGCGGCGAGCGCGCTCCCTCCAAGAACGAGCAGCAGAAGCACCGAGCGGGCAGAACGTCGCAGCACACTTCCTCCGATGGATGAATGAGCGCGGCGATTACACCACAGCGCGGGCCGGTGTCTGCCGTGTGTTAACGCGCCAGGCCATTCGTTTCTCCGCTAGCATGCCCCCCTCCTCGGCGCCCGCCGTGGACTGCTCTTTAGGGGGACTGCGCGCATGCTCACCGGACGGATGATGAACTTCCCGCTCACCCTCACCCACTTCCTGGAAAGGGCTCGGACTCTCTACGCGCGCTCCGAGATCGTCAGCCGGCGGCCGGATCGCTCGCTCCACCGCTATACGTACGCGGACTTCTACCGCCGCGCGTGCCGGCTCGCGGGAGCGCTGCGGCGGCTCGGGGTGAAGCCGGGGGATCGGGTCGCCTCGCTCTGTTGGAACCACCACCAGCACCTGGAACTCTACTTCGCCGTGCCCGCCATGGGGGCGGTGCTCCACACGCTCAACCTGCGCCTGCACCCGAACGATCTCGGCTACATCGCGCGCCACGCGGAGGATCGCGTCCTGGTGGTGGACCGGTCGCTGCTGCCGCTGTTCGAGAAGTTCGCGGGCGCCGTGCCCTCCATCGAGCGTGTCATCGTCATCCCGGACGACGGGCCTGCTCCGAGCGGCCGGCTCGACTACGAGCAGTTGCTGGCGCCCGAGCCGGACACCTTCGACTTCCCCAAGGTGGATGAACACGCGGCGGCGATGCTCTGCTACACCTCCGGAACGACGGGCAACCCCAAGGGAGTGCTCTTCAGCCACCGCTCCACGGTACTGCACACGTTGGTCTCGTGCATGGCGGACGTGTTGGGCGTGTGCGGGGAGGATGCAGTGCTGCCCGTGGTGCCCATGTTCCACGCGGCGGCCTGGGGCCTGCCCTACGACGCGGTGGCGACGGGCGCGAAGGTCGTCATGCCCGGGCCGCACCTGGATCCGGCGTCGCTGCTGGACTTGATGGCCCAGGAGCGGGTGACCGTCGCGGGTGGAGTGCCTACCATCTGGCTCGGCATCCTGGCGCTGCTGGATCAGGAGCCGAAGCGGTGGGATCTCAGCGCGATGCGCACCATGGCCATCGGAGGCTCCGCGGCGCCGGCGGCGATGATCGACGGCTTCCAGAAGCGGCACGGACTGGTGGTGACGCACGCGTGGGGCATGAGCGAACTCAACCCGGTGGGCACGCTCTCGCGGCTCAAGCGGCACCACGCGGATGCGGATGACGCGACGAAGCTGTCCCTGCGCGCCTCGCAAGGATTCCCGCTGCCCTTCGTGGACCAGCGGCACGTGAGCGACACGGGCGAGGTGCTCCCATGGGATGGGTCGACGATGGGCGAGCTGGAGGTGCGGGGGCCGTGGGTGGCCTCGTCGTACTACGGCGACGAGGGCAATGATCGGTTCACGAAGGACGGCTGGTTCAAGACGGGGGACGTCGTCACGATCGATTCGGAGGGTTACCTGCGCATCACCGACCGCTCGAAGGACGTGATCAAATCGGGCGGAGAGTGGATCAGCTCGGTGGCGCTGGAGAACGCGCTGATGGCCCACCCGACGGTGCTGGAGGCGGCGGTGTTCGCGGGGCGGCACGCGAAGTGGGACGAGCGTCCGCTGGCGGCCGTGGTGTTCAAGCCGGGGCAGAGCGCGACGAAGGAGGAACTGTCGGCGCACCTGGAGAAACACTTCGCGAAGTACTGGGTGCCGGACGCGTACCTGTTCGTGCAGCAGATTCCGAGGACCTCCACGGGCAAGTTCCTGAAGACGAAGCTGCGCGAGGAATACGGCGACTATCTGCTGAAGAACCCGCAGGAGTAGAATGGGGCCATGCCTACGGTGAACGACCGCGCGGGACTCCCATCCGAACGGCTGGCGGCGCTGAAGCTGGAGCTGGCGCCGTTGACGATCCTCCAGGACGTCATCCGTTGGGGCTTTGCGCAGACGCCGCCGAGCGACGTAGCGGACGTGGTGATCCAGGACGAGTTCACGCACGACGTGGTGCTCCCATGGCGGGAGGTGTTCCTGGTGTTCGACACCACCTGACTGGGCGGCGTGAACGGGGTCTCCGTGTGGGACCACAGACCGACGGCGGATGAGATGCTCGAGGCCCGGCTGGCATCGGGCTGGGTGCCGACGCCCACCTCGACGCGCGACGGGGATCAGATCCTGGGGCACGCCGCGTGCCGCGTGCCTACTGCGCGCTGAACGGGGACTGGGCGAAGGCCCGGCCTCGCAGACGACATCAACGCGCCAACGTCGCTCGTTCAATCTGAGGCCCTGCCTGTGAGGTCCTTCTGCCCACCCATGGGCGATGACAGGCTGCGTGCCATGCCTCGCCTGTGCTCTTGGGTGCTCCTGGCGCTGCTGGCCTTCACGCAGTTGGGCGGCTCGTGCTCCGAGCCCGATGCCGTTCCTCTCGAGGAGCTACAGAAGGACCTTCCGCCTTCCTTCGACTACGCCCTCTACTGCGACGAGAAAGGCACTCTGGTGGGAAACCGCTCCGCGGTGCTCCTCGTCCACCGCGCGGAGCACCTCGAGCACGTCTACGCCGACTCCCGGGCCGGCAACTCACGCGCCCAGGCGCTCTTGAAACAGTTGGAGAACAGCCTCCGCGCTACGGGCAAGGAGCTGGCCCGCCAATCTCTGGGCATTGCCTGCGGCTCGCTGCCCGCCTGCGTCGTGCAGTGGCACAAGCTGGACGAGTTCATGCCCTCTCGCGGCGAAGGGGGCATGCACCTGCGCCAGGTCATGGCCGCCAGCTTCTCCCACGAGGCCAGGCTCCAGCATGTGAGGAACACCACCCTCGCCGCCGTGCTCGACGTGCTCTTGGTGGGCACAGCCCTCAAGCAAGGCGCGGCCGGTGTCACGGAGGTGGATGCGGCCACGGCTGAGGCCAGGGCTGCGGCTGCGGAAGCCGTCGCCCCGGTGGAGGCTGGAAGGCTGGCGCTGGCAGGGCTGGAAGCCCGTATCGCCGCGGAGGAATTGCCCGCTCTGGAGGCCCGCCTCGCCGAAGCCGAGGCCCTGGAGACGGGCGCTCGCCACCCTCGGAGCCTGAAGGAACTCGCACGTCACCGCCCTGCTTCCTCCCAGCCTCCCTCAGGCATCGAGGCCGATCACCCCCGCTGGACCAGCTATGTGGCCTACTGGCACCGTCGCTACGAGGAGTTGGCCGGTACGCGCCCCTTGCCTCCCGGAGCGTCCGAAGCCAAGCCCCCTCTCACCTGGAGCAGCTACTCGGGACTTCTCAACACGTTCCAACGCTCCCTGGAGTTCCAACGCTCAGTCACGCGCTGGCTCCAGCAAGGGGAGGGCTCGCGGCAGTGGCTGCCGGGGATGAAACAACCCCTTATCACCGACAACACGGGGCTTCAGCTCGAGGGCCGCGCCTACCCCGTCTATGTGGATCAACTTGCCGTAGACCAGGCGACCCTCGGCCCAGGCCGCTCACCTTCCGTCCATTCCTTCAGCAACAAGCAGCACAGCTTCTCTGGTAAGAGTTGGGACGAGATGCGCGCACAGCTCAGGGCCGATGGCCAGGAGGCCACCACGAAGTACGGCCGAGAGATCGAAGTGCGTCGGCGCGGCCATCCGCTCTTCGGCCAGAAAGTGCGGGTCTCACGAGTTCACCTCGTCTATGACGCAAGAGGGCTTTCTTCCACGCTCCAGGATGCCCTCGTGAACGCTGCGCCCGAATTTGGTGTTCAACTTCACTTCTATGTCCCCTGACGAGTGGAACAAGTCTGACTTCTTTCAGCTTCAGCTCCTCTCCTCTATGAACCCCATGGAAAGGGGCTTCGAAGGGCTCGAGAAGGTACTGGAGGCCATCGAGTCGCTAGACCCTGGAGTGCGTCCAGACAAGATGCGGTTCTCGGGGCCTCGCCTGAATTACTCGCGCAAGGCGCTCAGGAAGCGGCTCCATGAGTCATACATTGGAGAGACCTTCTCGCTCATGTTGATGCGTTCCCAGCCGCCGGAGACTGTGATCTCGTTCGCGAGCAGAACGAATGAAGAGGGAGTCTTTTGCTCCCTCACGCTGGATCTGCTGCCCTTCTCGTTCTTGCGCGAGCCGGGTCAACCCGAAAGGCGCGCCGAGCACCTCGTCTCCTTCGTGCGAGCCATGGCCTCCTGCCTCCCGCTCACCTTCGGCTTGGGGCACAGCTTCACGGATCTCCGCCTGGGCACCGATCCCTCCGTGAGGGACCTGAGCACGCCCCGGCCCATCTACGAGACGTTCTGGCTCAACGTGTACGGCCCAGCCACGGTGCAGGCCATCGGCCGCCAGCACCTGTTGTCCACCCCGGCTGCCCTCATGGAGGAGCTGCCCCACGGTGCCGTCCTCTGGCTCACGCGCCCCACTCCCGCGGACTTCGACTCCGAGGAGGCCCGCCTCGCCCAGGCCCGCGCCCTCGTCCACCTGCGCCCCGAGCTCTCCCTGGACTCCACCCTGGCCACCCTGCGTCAGCGCTCGCTCGAGTTCACTCCGGTCCCCATGGAGTTCGACCCCGACATCGCCGACATCCTTCGCATGGAAGCCGATTTCCGAGGCGTGCTCGGCGGCAAGCGCTCCTTCGTCGAGCGCTTCAACCGCTACCACCCTCCCGCCGTCTCCGAGTGGTTGCCCGCATCCCAGGCTCCCGAGCCGGATGTGGACAACGTCAAGGCCGCCATCGACACCTACGAGGGCCTCTACGCCGAGCAGCTCGTCGCCCTGTTCCACACGGATGTGCCCCAGGTCATGGAGGGCGTCCTGGAGGCCCTGCCCCACCTGGACTGGCACCTGTGGCACGCGGGCTGGGGCAGGCTCTTGTCCCACGTGCAACGTGAGACGCTCGTTCCCGCCCTGGGGGCCTTCCTTGGCCGCTTTCTGGTGGGTGGGCTCGGCGGACGATGGGTCCCTCGCATGAAGTTGGAAGAGGCTGCGGTCGTCATCGGTGACCGGGCCTGGCTGCCCTTCCTCCGGGCCCGCCATGCCCTCCAGAACCAGGAGGCTCCTCTGGACTACTCCTGCTCCCAACTCTTCCGCACCGCTCAGCGCATCGCTCGCGCTCACCACCACTGACCTGACTGAGTCAGAAACAACGCGTGGGAGAATGCCCCCAGGTCACGCCGCCCGTCACGAGCGCGGAGACTTCGACGTGGACTCCCGCTCGCGTCTGCTAGTCTGGGAGACTACCTGAGAGGTTTCCCCGTCTTGCTCCAACCTTCCTTCCCGCCTTTCGCGTTCGCCTCGCTGCTGGTGAGCCTTGCCACTACGGCACAGGCTGCGCCCGCAGGGGGCGCTGCTCCTCGCTCCGTCGTTCTCACGGGCAAGGCGGACGAGTCACCCCTGCTCTACCTCTCGTCTGGCACCCCCACGTTCCTCCTGCTGGACGCGCCCATCGTGCGTGAGTCCGTCCAGGTGGAGGGCCGCGCCCGCTTCGCCAGAGTCGATCCGAGCGATCTGGGCATCACGCTGGTTCTTGCCGTACCGCTCGGTTCAAAGGAACGGCTGGCGCTGCGTTTCAGCTACCGGGAGGGCTCTCCCCAAAGCGTCGTGTTCCTCCTCACTGGGCAGCCCGGCGAAGCGGATACCGTGGTGAATGTGAGCCGCCCGCAGCAGCCGGCCGAGGCATGCCGCGTGGAACTGTCTGTCACGCGCGAGCGGTACGAGGCACAAGCCAGGGAACTGGAGGAGTTGAGAGCGAGGCCACCAGAGATGAGCCCTGCGTCCGTGGCGCTCGAGGGGCTCTTGGACTTGCAGGGCATTCAGGCTCAAGACTTCAAGAGACCGTGCTCCGAGGCGGTAGGCGAGTTTAGCGCCGACCAGTGCAGAGCGTTCGCGGCATCGACTTGGACGGTGGTTGTCCTCGAAGTGAGCAACCCCGGACCGGAGCCATGGTCGCCCGCGTGGGCCGAGGTCACGCCCGCAGTGGGAGGGGAGCCGCGCCGCGCCCGTGCGGTGCTCTCGGGACAAGCCGTCATCCCCCCAGGCGGTACGGTGAGCGTGGCCGTCGAAGTGGAGATGCCCTTGAGGACGCTGGAAGCATGGCCCCAAGCGCTGCACTCGCTGCGGGTGTGCAACACGGACGGGAGCCGCTGTCTGTCCTTTCCAAAGGTGAAGCTGTAGCTACAGGCGCGAGGTGCACGGCATGTTGCGGCGATTGAATCCCACGAAACTCAAGCCCGGTCAGATGGTGGACGGCTGGCGAATCGTCCGGAAGATCAGCAGCGGCAGTTACGGCGTGGTCTACGAGGTAGAGAAGGACGGGAAGCGCTTCGCGCTCAAAGTGGCCTGCCAGGTGGACAAGAGCAGCGACCCGAAGCACACGGACGCGCGCGCGCGGCGCGAGGTGGTCTGCCTCGGGAAGCTCGACCACCCCCATATCATCCGCATGTGGGCTCAAGGGCGTTGGGGGGACCCTCGCTCGGGCTTCCTCTACATCGTCCTCGACTTCGTGGACGGCTATACGCTCGGAGAGTGGGTGCGGCGCACGTACCCGACGGTGCATGAAGTGGTCGTCCTGTTCCGCAAGCTGTTTGACGGGTTGGAGCACATGCACGCTCGGGGCGTGTTCCACCGGGACTTGAGCCTGCGAAACATCATGGTCACCAAGGAAGGCGAGCCGGTGATCATCGACTTCGGAGCGGCGGACTACGCGGCATCCGGGGACTTGACGGATGCGTTGCTGCCCCCATGCACGCCGCGCAACCGCAGCCCGGAGGCGGTGCAGTTCTGGAAGGAGAATCGCCTCACCCCTGAGGCGCGCTACCCCTTCAAGGCAGCAGATGACATTTTCGCGCTCGGAGCTGACCTCTACGACGTGCTGACGGACCCAACGCCCGATCTCAGCTCGAAGCGGCCCCCGCTCTTCGGAGCCGTGGCGCCCCAGTCTCCGTTCAAGGTCACCCAGGGGCGCGTACCGCTGGACTTGAGCAACTATGCGTTGCTGCTGCTCCATGAGGACTTGGGGGAGAGGCCCGCGACAGCGAAGGATGCGCGACGTCCGCTGGAGGACTTCACGCAGTGCGAGGGCCCCGAGTGGCGCGGCACCCGCGTGCATCCTGTCTCCGCGCAGCTTCCCCCGGCACCCGCGGAAGAGGCCGTTGTGGTCGAGGACGACCAACCCCAGGGCTTGGAGGAGCCAATCCCCGTTCACCCTTCCGCCGTTCAGGGGGTGGGGAGGGCTGCACTCAAGGGCGTGCGCCTTGAGTGGGGCCGTCCGGCGCTCGTTGGGCTGCTCGTGCTCGGAGTGCTCGCGGCAGCCGGGGCCGCCTCTCTGCTGCACAGGCCAGCACAACCTGGGCAGTCCCCAGTGGCCGGCAGTGCCCCAACGGAGCAACCCCCACCCTCGCCTGCGCTGGCCGAAAAGCCGACAAGCCGCCCCGCTCAGTTACCCTCGCCTCTCCCTACCCAGAAGGAGACGAGCCCTTCCGTGCAATTGCCCGAGAATTCACCCACCCTCACCAGCGGAATACCCAACCCGCGAAAGGCCAGCCCCCGGCGCGTGCTCTCGAAGGTTCAGCGGTGCGCGCTGCTTGTGTTTACCCTCGCCTGGGCCGAAGAGGGATGCACGGGCGTGCAGACGCGCCCGGATCCGGAGGCATGCCCCCAGGAAGCCGTGGACGCGATGGAGAAGGAGCTAGGCTGGTTCGTCGTCACTCAGCAGCCCGCTCTCGTCATTGACGTAACCAAGGGGAGAGCCCCCAGTCCTCTGGCCAAGATCGAGGACGCCCATACGGTCCTCAACGACGGGCCCGTAACAGGTGAGCTTACCAGAGACGAGGGCAAAGCCCCGAAGGGGACACGACTGGAGGGGCACCTGTGGACAACGGGGGATCGCATCTATGGCCGCTATCGCCGTGCCTACCTTCCAGGCGGGCGCTCCGTGCCGATCTGTGTCGAGCTGGGCAACGATCTTCCCGTGGGCTTGGACAAGGAGGAGGGCTCAAAACCCGGTGCCGCCGTGGGCCCGAAGGAAGCCAACGGGCGTGCGGTGAGGCAGTGGCGTTGAGCGCGGCACGGTAGATCGGCCCGGAGGCGCACTCTTGTGTATAGGCGGGCCTCCCGGACTTCCGCTGACGCTGTAGCTCCATCCCACGCCGCTCCCAACCCTGGGCGTTGTTCACTTCTCCAGGACATACCGGGTAGTGTTTCGCTCCGTCGCGCGGCGCCCCTTGCGCGCTGCCAGGAGTCGATCCGCATGGCTACGGCAAAACAGCCTTTCACCATCCCAGGCGTCATTCTCTTCTCTCACGGCGACCTCTCGTATGAGGTCGATCTGTCGCACGGGTTGGTTGAGGACATGGCGCAATCGAAGCTGGGCGAACGAACCCTCCGCGCGTGGGAGCGAATGGGCGCCAGGCGCCTCCGTCCGGTCATTGTCCGGAGCTTGCCCCCTCTGTCGAGGCGCGATCAGGTCGAATTGAACAGGATGCGCGCGCGGCTGCGCGAGGAGGCACGCCTCGCTGCCTACCTGCAACACCCGAGGATCGCTCGCACCCGCGGGCCCTACGAGGTCCAGGGCGTTCTGTATGTCGTGTCAGACTCTGTGGAGGGCACTTCGATCAACACCCTGATCAACTATGCCCACATGCGCCAGGTGCCCTTTTCCCCTGCGTTCTGTCTGTACGTGGGCACCGAGATCGCCAGGACCCTGCATTACGCGCACACCTGCAAGGACGAGAGCGGCGCTCCGCTGGGCATCGTTCATCGAGACGTGAACCCCACCCGCATCTACCTGGGGACAGGGGGCGAGATCATCCTGACCGACTTTGCCCGCGCGCGCTCCCTGCTCCCGGGCCGGGTAGCCACAACGCTCCCGCGCCCGCAGGGTGACGTGGCCTACTGCTCACCCGAGGCGCTCCTTGGCGAGGAGACGGATCCGCGCTCGGACCTGTTCGCGCTCGGGCTCGTGCTGCTGGAACTGGCTGGCTTGTGCCACCTCTACAGCACGGGCAAGGCACGCTTTGAAGACCTGGAGCAGGCGCTGACGCCGAAGGTGAAGCAGCAGGTTCTCGACGCCTCCCTGACGGCCATGGAGGCAGAGCTTCCAGCCCACGCCGAAGATTGCATCTTGCGAGCTGCCACGTTCAATCCGGAGGACGTTGAGGAGCTCACCGAGCCCCTCGTGCCCTCGCTGCGCTCCATCCTCCGCAAGCTGCTCCAGCGAAAGCCAGAGGATCGCCATCCCTCGGCGGCTGAGCTGGAAACAGAGCTGCAGGCGGGCCTCGCCCTTCTCGGCGCTCCCTACGGAGCCATGGAAGCGCTCGAGGAGGGCCGCAACTCACGTGACGGGGCGAGCATGAATCGGCGCGTGCTCGGGCCCACGAGCGAGCACGAGCTACCACCTGACATGTTGACGACGGACGACATCATCACCGAGCCGGGCTGAGCCACGTAGCCAACCACCGCGTATCTTCCTGGGGCCCTGCCTGTAAGGTCCTTCTGCCCACCCAGGGGCGATGACAGGCTGCGTGCCATGCCTCGCCTGTGCTCTTGGGTGCTCCTGGCGCTGCTGGCCTTTACGCAGTTGGGCGGCTCGTGCTCCGAGCCCGACGCCGTTCCTCTCGAGGAACTGCAGAAGGACCTCCCTCCTGCGTTCGACTACTCCCTCTACTGCGACGAGAAAGGCACCCTGGTGGGCAAGCGCTCCGCGGTGCTCCTCGTCCACCGCGCGGAGCACCTCGAGCACGTCTACGCCGACTCCCGGGCCGGCAACTCACGCGCCCAGGCGCTCTGGAGACAGTTGGAGGACAGCCTGCGCGCCACCGGCCAGGAGTTGGCCCGCCAATCCCTGGGCATTGCCTGCGGCTCGCTGCCCGCCTGCGTCGTGCAGTGGCACAAGCTGGACGAGTTCATGCCCTCGCGTGGCGAAGGGGGCATGCACCTGCGCCAGGTCATGGCCGCCAGCTTCTCCGACGAGGCCAGGCTCCAGCATGTGAGGAACACCACCCTCGCCGCCGTGCTCGACGTGCTCTTGGTGGGCACCGTCCTCAAGCAAGGCGCGGCTGGTGCCGCGGAAGCAGAAGTCACAGCAGCTGATGCCAGGACCGCGGCTGCGGAAGCCGTCGCCCCGGTCGAGGCCGGACGACTGGCGCTGGCGGGCCTGGAGGCTCGCATTGCCGCGGAGGAACTGCCCGCGCTGGAGGCCCGTCTCGCCGAAGCGGAGACCCTGGAGACAGGCGCACGCCACCCTCAGAGCCTGAAGGAACTCGCACGCCACCGCCCCGCATCCTCCCAGCCTCCCGCGGGCATTGAGGCCGATCATCCGCGCTGGACCAGCTACGTGGCCTACTGGCATCGCCGCTACGAGGAGCTGGCCGGTGCTCGCCCCTTGCCCTCCGGGGTGAGCGAAGCCAAGCCCCCTCTCACCTGGAGCAGCTACTCGGGACTTCTCAACACGTTCCAGCGATCCCTGGAGTTCCAGCGCGCCGTGACACGTTGGCTCCAGCAAGCGGAGGGTTCTCGTCAGTGGATGCCGGGAATGAAACACCCCCTGGTCACCGACAACACAGGGCTCCAGATCGAGGGCCGCACCACCCCCGTGTACGTCGACCAGCTCGCCGTAGACCAAGCGACCCTCGGCCCAGGCCGCCCACTTTCCGTCCATTCCTTCAGCAACAAGCAGCACAGCTTCGCAGGCAAGAGCCCGAACGAGCTGCTCGAACAGCTCAAGATCGACAGTGTGGAGGCCAGGACCAAGTACGGTGGAGAGGTCGAGGTACGTCGGCGCGGCCATCCACTCTTCGGCCAGAAAGTGCGGATCTCCCAAGTGCATATCGTCTATGACGGGACAGGACTTTCTTCCAAGGTCACGGACGCCCTCGTGGCAGCTGCACCCAGATTTGGTGTCCAACTTCACTTCTATGTCCCCTGATGAGTGGTGCAACGACGACAGTTTTCACCTGCAGCTCTTCTCCTCCATGAACCCCATGGGCCGGGGCTTCGAGGGGCTGGAGAAAGTGTTGGAGGTCATCGAGTCGCTGGACCCCGAGGTGCGTCCAGACAAGATGTGGCTCATGGGGCCTCGCCTGAATTACTCGCGCAATGAACTCAGGAGGCGGCTTCATGAGGCCTACATTGTCGACACCTTCAGCCTCATGCTGGTGCGCTCCCAGCAGCCAGAGGCCATGGTCGAGTTCACGAGCAGGACGAATGAGGCTGGAGTCTTTTGCTGCATCACAATGGACCTGCAGCGTTTCTCGTTCTTGCGCGAGCCGGGTCAAGCCGAAAGGCGCGCCGCGTACCTCGTCTCCTTTGTGCGGGCCATGGCCTCGTGCCTGCCGCTCACCTTTGGCGTAGGGCACAGCGCCACCGATCTCGGCCTGGGCACCGATCCCACCGTGAGGGACCTGAGCATGCCCCGGCCCATCTACGAGACGTTCTGGCTCAACGTGTACGGCCCGGCCACGGTGCAGGCCATCGGCCGCCAGCACCTGCTGTCCACCCCCTCCACCCTCATGGAGGAACTGCCCCACGGGGCCGTCCTCTGGCTCACACGCCCCACTCCCGCAGACTTCAGTTCCGAAGAGGCCCGCCTCGCCCAGGCCCGCTCCCTCGTCCACCTGCGCCCCGAACTCTCCCTGGACTCCGCTCTGGCCACGCTGCGTCGGCGCTCGCTCGAGTTCGTTCCCGTCCCCATGGAGTTCGACCCCGACGTCGCCGACATCCTTCGCATGGAGGCGGACCACCAAGGTGTACTTGGTGGCAAGCGCACCCTCGTCGAGCGCTTCAACCGCTACCACCCTCCCGCCGTCTCCGAGTGGTTGCCCGCCTCCCAGGCTCCCGAGCCGGATGTGGACAACATCAAGGCCGCCATCGACACCTACGAAGGCCTCTACGCCGAGCAACTCGTCGCCCTGTTCCACACGGACGTGCCCCAGGTCATGGAGGGCGTCCTGGAGGCCCTGCCCCACCTGGACTGGCACCTGTGGCACGCGAACTGGGGCAGACGCTTGTCCCACGAGCAGCGTGAGACGCTCGTGCCCGCCCTGGGGGCCTTTCTTGGCCGCTTTCTGGTGGGTGGGCTCGGTGGCCGCTGGGTGCCGCGCAAGAAGTTGGAAGAGGCCGCGGTCGTCATCGGGGACAGGGCCTGGCTGCCCTTCCTCCGGGCCCGTCATGCCCTCCAAAACCAGGAGGCGCCTTTGGACTACTCCTGCTCTCAGCTCTTCCGCACCGCTCAGCGCATCGCTCGCGCTCACTCGCACTAAAATGACCGGGAAAGCAGGGACGCCAGCATCACGCCCCTGCCCTCCGTCAGCCCGTCACAACCCCTACTGCCACTGGAAGACGCGCACGTAGTCGACTTCGAACACCTGCGGCGTCCGGGCGATCAGATCCGAGGTGGACTGCGGCACGCCGAAGTACGGCGAGGTCGCCCCGTTGATGCCGTTCGGGTAACCGCCACCGACCGCCAGGTTCAGGATGATGAACAGGGGCTTGTCGTACTGCCACGCGCCGTACTGGCTGACCTCCGCCTTGGTCGTGGTCTTCACCACCACCCCGTCGATCAACCACTTGATGTCGTTGGGCGAGTACTCGGTGCGGTACGTGTGCCAGTTGGCGACCGACGAGTTCGGGTAGAACCGGCCGTTGATGGGCGTGTTGCCGTAGTAGCCCGGCCCGTGCAGCGCACCAGAGACCCAGTCGCCGTAGCCCACGTTCTCCATGATGTCGAGCTCACCACAGGCCGGCCAACCCACCGTGTTGATGTCGTTGCCCAGCATCCAGAACGCCGGCCACAGGCCCGCGCCCACCGGCATCTTCAGGCGCGCCTCGACCGCCCCGTGACGGAACTCCCGCTTGCCCCCGCTCTCCAGCCGGCCCGAAGTGAACGGATAGCCGTTGTTCGACTCCTTGCGCGCGATGAGCTTCAGCGTGCCGTTGCTCACCTGGATGTTGTTGCCAGAGGTCGTGTACTGCTGCTGCTCGTTGTTGACGTGGACGTTGGTGACGATGTTCCAGTTGGTCGTGTTCACGCTGGTGCCGTCGAACTCGTCACTCCAGATCTGCACCCACTGCCCCGTGCCGCCGCCGCCGCCACCACCCTGGACCGTCGGAGTGAAGGACTCCCAGCAACCGGCCGTGGCGCGGTCCGCGTACAGCGGCAGGTTCGCCCCGCGGTTCTGATCGGTCGACACGTACTTGCCGGTGCTCCGCGCCTTCAGGCCGACCGTGCCGTTGCCGAAGTCCACCCAGTCGAAGCGCTCCCAGTCGCCCACGGTGGTCCGGTTGGCCACCAGCTTCGCGCCCAGGTTGGTGTCCGCCGACACGTACTTGCCCGTCTCGCTCACGCGCAGCGCGACCGTGCCGCCACCTCCATCGACGACCTGGAACAGCTCCCAGCCCTGCGCCGCCGCGCGATCCGCTACCAGCGGCGCATCCGCTCCCAGGTTGCCGTCCGCCGAGATGAACTTCCCGTTCAAGCAGGCCTTCAGCGAGATCGTCTGCCCGATGGGCGCCGCCAGGGATTGCTTCACGTCCGCCGGAGCTTCCGGAGCAAGTGCGGGCTCGGGCTCGCAGCCAGGAGCGCCCACCAGCAGTCCACCCAGCCCCGCCAGCAACACCCAACGGCTCTTCAGGAAGCTCTTGAAATGCAGTGACATATGCAACTCCTTGACAGCTGGGGTGCCCTTGTCGAGCCAGAAGAAAGCGCTTTCAAACGGGACCACCCACCGATTTGGAGTTGATGCATTTACACCATTTGCCCGGAGAATTGAATAAACAAGTTTTGCCGTTTTGTAGCAGACATCCCATCTGCGCTTCCGCACGTGGGTGACGTGTTGCGTCACCGAGCGGGCAATCAGCAAGGCCCCTGCCTCCTGGGGCCGCACGTCGGTCTTGCGTCCCACCGGGGTTACGTAGTGGAAGGGGCGCCATGAACAACGCCATCGCCCTGTCTTCCTCCGAGAGCATCTGGGAGAAGGAGATCCTCCCGCAGCTCGAGCGCTACATCCGCATCCCCAACAAGTCCCCCGCGTTCGAGCCGGACTGGGTGAAGAAGGGCCACATGGATCAGGCGACGAAGCTCATCGCCGACTGGGCCCAGACGCAGGCGGCCCACATCCCCGGCCTCAAGGTGGAGGTGGTGCGGCTGAACAACGAGAAGGGCGAGCCGCGCACCCCGGTCATCTATATGGACATCCCCGGCGAGGGGAAGGACACCGTCCTGCTCTACGGCCACCTGGACAAGCAGCCGGAGATGACGGGCTGGCGCCAGGGCCTGAACCCCTGGGAGCCCGTGCGCGACGGCGACAAGCTCTTCGGCCGTGGCGGCGCGGATGACGGGTACTCGGCCTTCGCCTCGCTGGCGGCCATCCGCCTGCTCAAGGAGCAGAAGCTGCCCCACGCCCGCTGCGTGGTGCTCATCGAGGCGTGCGAGGAGAGCGGCTCGTACGACTTGCCCGCCTACATCGAGGCCCTGGCGCCGCGCATCGGCCAGCCGTCCCTGGTGGTGTGCCTGGACTCGGGCTGTGCCAACTACGATCAGCTGTGGATGACGACGAGCCTGCGCGGCCTCATCTCCGGCAACCTACGCGTGGAGATCCTCACCGAGGGCGTGCACTCGGGAGACGCGAGCGGCATCGTCCCCTCCTCGTTCCGCATCCTGCGCCAGTTGCTGGACCGGGTGGATGACGTGGCCACCGGCCGCGTGCGCGTCGAGGGCCTGCACGTTCAGGTTCCCCCCGCCCGCCTGGAGCAGGCCAAGGCGGTGGCGCAGGTGCTGGGCCAGGAGGTGTTCGACCGCTTCCCGTGGGTGTCCGGCGCCCGGCCGGTGACGAACGACGGCACGGAGCTGATCCTCAACCGGACGTGGCGGCCGGCGCTGTCCATCACCGGCTCGGAGGGCATGCCGGCGCTGGGGAGCGCGGGCAACGTGCTGCGGCCCTTCACCGCGCTGAAGCTGAGCATGCGCATCCCTCCGCGGCTGGATCCGGTGGCGGCCACCAAGGCGCTCAAGGAGGCGCTGGAGAGCAACCCGCCGTACGGCGCCAAGGTGGTGTTCGAGGGTGAGAAGGCGAGCGCGGGCTGGGACGCGCCGGCGCTGGCTCCGTGGCTGGAGAAGGCCACGGCCGAGGCCAGCCAGGCCTTCTTCGGCAAGCCCTTCATGGCCATGGGCGAGGGCGGCACCATCCCCTTCATGGAGATGCTGGGCAAGCGCTTCCCCGAGGCGCAGTTCCTCATCACCGGCGTGCTGGGGCCGGGATCCAACGCTCACGGGCCCAACGAGTTCCTGCACATCCCCACCGGCAAGCGCCTCACCGCGTGCGTGGCCAGCGTGGTGGCCACCCACTTCAAGCGGTAGCGCCACGCCCATCTGGGCATGCGGATGAGCGGAGCAGAGCCACCCTCAGTCTCGGCGCGGGGACTTCTCGAAGTCCCCGCCAGCGGGCACACGGTGTTGGGCCGGTACACGGTGCTGGGCCAGCTCGGGCTGGGAGGCATGGGCGTGGTGCTATCCGCCTATGACTCGCGGCTGGATCGGCGTGTGGCCCTCAAGCTGCTCCACCCTCGCGAGACAGCCGCGGGAAGCCCGCTCGACGAGCAGGGACGCTTCCTGCGCGAGGCGCAGTCCATGGCGCGCCTCAACCACCCTCATGTGGTGGCCGTCTACGACGCCGGGACGATGGAGAACGGCACGCTCTTCATCGCCATGGAGCACGTGGAGGGCCAGACGCTCCGGAGCTGGAGGGCGCCGCAGCGCACCTGGCGCGAGGTGCTGGCCATGTACCTGGCCGCGGGGCACGGGCTGGCGGCGGCTCATGCGGCGGGGCTCGTCCACCGGGACTTCAAGCCGGACAACGTGCTGGTGGGCCGGGATGAACGCGTGAGGGTCACCGACTTCGGCCTGGCCCGCCTCGACTCCTCCGCGGCTCCCACCGAGCCCGTGTCCGTTCCGGCCTTGGGCTCGTCCTCCGTCGATCCGCGGGAGAATCTCACGCCGCACGGCCCCTGGATGGGGACGCCGCGCTACATGGCTCCCGAGGTGCTGAAGGGCCAGCGCGCGGATGCTCGCAGCGATCTGTACTCCTTCTGTGCCTCGCTCTACGAGGCGCTCTACGGAACATCGCCCTTTCCCGGTGACACCATCGTCGAGCTGCTCCGGGCCCAGGAGGCGGGGAAGCTCGCTCCGCCCGTGGGCTCGGGAGTCCCGGACTGGGTGGGACGCACGGTGCTCCAGGGGCTGAAGGCCGATCCCTCCCGACGCCCCAAGTCCATGGAGGCGGTGCTGGCGGCACTGGAGGACGATCCCGAGGTGAAGCGGCGCGCGCGGCTGCGTGCCTCGGGCGTGGGGCTCCTCATGCTGTCACTGGCGGGACTTGCCGCTTGGGGATGGGGACACCAGCACGACCGTGGCTGCGGCCAGGTGGGGCAACGGTTGTCCGGCGTGTGGGACGCAGCGGTGCGGGAGAAGGTGCAACAGGCCACGCTGAGCACAGGGCTCTCCTACGCTCGGGACACCGCCGAGCGCGTGACGGCGGCGCTGGACGCGTACGCGGCGGACTGGGTGAAGCAGAGCACCCAGCTCTGCGAGGGAGTGGGCCTGCCCGGCAGCACGCAGGTGCGCGGGCTCGGAGCACTGAGGGAGTCCTGTCTGAAGCAGCGCCGCAGCCAGCTCCAGGCGCTCACCGAGCTGCTCTCCCGAGCTCCGGATCCAGAGTTGGTGGGCCGCGCGGTCCAGGCGGTGAAGGCACTGCCTCCGCTGGAGGACTGCGAGGATGCCAAGGCGCTCACCGCGGCGGTGCCGCTCCCCGAGGCCCCCGCGGCACGAGCCCGGATCGAGGCGCTGCGCGCTCAGGTGGATCGCCTGGAGGTCCTCCTCGAGGCCGGCAAGTACAAGGAGGGGCTGGCGGTGGCCGACACGCTGCTGCCCCAGGTGGAGTCCTTGAGCTACGCACCGCTGCAGGCCCGCGCCCTGCTGGTCACGGCGCGCCTGCAGGATGAGGTCGGCGCCTACGCCGCCGCGGAAGCGCGGCTGCGAAAGGCCTTCACGGTCGCGGCGCAGGGCAAGGCGCTGGACATCATGGCCCGCACGTGGGGCCTGCTGATCCGGGAAGTGGGCTATCGGCAAGACCGCGGCGAGGAGGCACTGGCGATGCAGCCCGCCTCGGAGGCACTGGCCGCGGCCGCCGATGACGATCGGCTCATGGCCGCGTCGCTCAACAGCCTGGGCAGCGTGTTCTACTCCCTGGGCAGGTATGAGGAAGCGCGGCAGGTCCACACGCGAGTGCTGGCGCTGCGAGAGAAAGCGCTCGGCCCGGACCATCCCGACGTGGCCACGTCGCTCACGAACCTGGGAGGAGTGCTCTACAACCTGGGCCGGTACGAGGAGGCGCGCGCCATGAACGAGCGGGCGGTGGCGCTGCGTGAGAAGGCGCTCGGCCCGGAGCATCCGGCCGTGGCCGGCTCGCTCAACAACCTGGGCCTGGCGCTCTGGAAGCAGGGCAGTCTGGAGGAATCACGCCAGGCCAACGAGCGCGCCCTGGCCATCCGCGAGAAGGCCCTGGGCCCCGACCACCCCGACGTGGCCGCATCCCTCAACAACCTGGGCCTGGTGTTCCTGGAGATGGAGCGGCACGAGGAGGCCTTGAAGATCTACCAGCGCGTCCTGGCGCTCTGGGAGAAGAGCCTGGGGCCCGAGCACGTCGATGTGGCCCTGGCGCTCGACAACCAGGGGCTCTGCCTCCTCAGGATGAAGCGATCCGAAGAGGCCCTGCCGCTGTTCGAGCGCGCGGTGGCCTTGCGCCAGAAGCTCCAGGGCCCCGACCACCCCGAGATGGGCCACACCCTGGGCAACCTGGCCGACTGTCTGCGGCAACTCGGCAGGTACAAGGAAGCGCGGGAGAAGTACCTGCGCGCGATGACCGTGGATGAGAAGGCCCTGGGGCCAGAGAGCCCCGAGCTCGCGGGACCGCTCCTGGGGCTGGGCCTGATCGCGCTGGAGCAACATCGGCCGCACGAGGCGCTCGCACCGCTGGAGCGCGCGCTGCGACTGGCGCCCGAGATGACACTCGCGGAGGTCCAGTTCTCCCTGGCACAGGCGCTCTGGGAGACAAACCAGGATCGACCCCGCGCGCGCGAGCTGGCCCAACAGTCGCTAGAGACCCTGCGGCGGCACGCCCTGAAGAGCCTGCTCCCGGAAGTCACCCAGTGGCTGGAGGCGCACCCCTCCCCGTGAAGCAGGGCAGGCATGCAGGCGAGCCCGACCAAGGCGCGGCCCACTGTCTTCCCCTGAGCAGCCAGCCCCCCTGTACCTGGATACGAGGCAGCCGCCCTCACCCTTGCCGGGCTCCGTGCACATCTTCCCTCCCGGGCTCACCATGCCCGGGAGGTTTGCCTTGGGATTCCTCGACCTGCTCGCCCGCTGGCCTGTCCTCCGACAGTTGAAGGAGGGAGACCTCAAGGGTCTGGGCGAGACGTCCATGACCGAGCGCAGCCGCACGCTCGAGCCGCGCACCGTCCAGGCGGACCAGGTCGTCAAATCCGTCTGCCCCTACTGCGCCGTGGGCTGTGGACAGGACGTCTACGTCAAGAACGGGCGGATCCTCGACATCGAGGGCGATCCGGACTCGCCCATCTCCCGCGGCCGGCTGTGCCCCAAGGGCGCCGCGACCTTCCAGCTCGTCACCGGCAGCCACCGCGTGCAGGACGTGCTCTACCGCCGCCCCGGCGGCATCGAGTGGGAGGTGCTCCCGCTCGAGAAGGCCATGGACATGGTGGCCGAGCGAGTGAAACGCACCCGAGACGCCACATGGGAGGAGAAGGACGTCAACGGCTTGCCCGTCAACCGCACCCTGGGCATCGCCCACCTGGGCGGCGCCACGCTGGACAACGAGGAGAACTACCTCCTCAAGAAGCTCTACACCTCGCTGGGCATCGTGCAGGTGGAGAACCAGGCCCGAATATGACACTCGTCCACGGTGCCCGGTCTGGGCATCTCGTTCGGCCGAGGCGGTGCCACCACGTTCCAGCAGGATCTGCAGAACTCGGACTGCATCCTGATCATGGGTTCGAACATGGCCGAGTGTCACCCCGTGGGCTTCCAGTGGGTGATGGAGGCCAAGGCGCGCGGGGCGACGATCATCCACGTGGATCCGCGCTTCACGCGCACCAGCGCCATGGCGAACCTGCACGTGCCCCTCCGGCCGGGCTCGGACATCGCCTTCCTGGGCGGGCTGGTGCGCTACGTGCTGGAGAACGAGCGCTACTTCAAGGACTACGTCGTCCACTACACCAACGCGCCGACGATCATCCGTGAGGACTTCCAGGACACGGAGGAGCTGGACGGGCTCTTCAGCGGCTACCAGGAGGACAAGGGCAAGTACGACATCCAGTCCTGGCAGTACCAGGGCGTGGAGGATGCGGTGCCCGCCGCGGGCCACAAGGAGCTCTTCTCGGAGCCCGGCGCGGGCAAGGGCGGCACGCTGCGCGGCACGGACATCACCGAGGAGAATCAGGACCACACGCTCCAGCACCCGCGCTGCATCTTCCAACTGCTGCGGCGGCACTTCTCCCGCTACACGCCGAAGATGGTGTCACAGGTGTGCGGCGTGCCGGAGGACCTGTTCCTGAAGGTGGCCGAGGCGCTGTGCGCCAACTCGGGCCGGGAGCGCACCAGCGCCTTCTGCTACGCGGTGGGGTGGACGCAGCACTCCACGGGCGTGCAGAACATCCGCGCGGCGGCCATCCTCCAGCTCTTGCTGGGGAACATCGGCCGGCCTGGCGGCGGCATCATGGCGCTGCGCGGCCACTCGTCCATCCAGGGCTCGTCGGACATCCCCACCCTGTTCAACCTGCTGCCGGGCTACATCCCCATGCCCCACGCGCAACAGGCGCACTCGCTGAAGGAGTACCTCAAGGACAACGCGGCGGGTGCCGGCTGGTGGAGCAACCTGCCCAAGTACGTCGTCTCGCTGTTCAAGGCCTGGTTCGGCCCCGCGGCCCACGAGGGCAACGACTACCTGTTCACCCGCCTGCCCCGGCTCTCGGGGAACCACTCGCACATGCAGACGGTGGTGGACATGTCGGATGGCCGGGTGAAGGGCTACTTCGTCATGGGCGAGAACCCCGCCGTGGGCTCCATGAACGGAGCGCTCCAGCGCAAGGGCCTGCGCCAGCTCGAGTGGCTGGTGGTGCGCGATCTGACGCTCATCGAGACGGCCGAGTTCTGGCGCCGCGCTCCGGAGATCCAACGCGGCGAGGTGAAGACGGAGGACATCCAGACGGAGGTCTTCTTCTTCCCGGCCTCGGCGCACACGGAGAAGGACGGCAGCTTCACCAACACGCAGCGCCTGCTCCAGTGGCACCACAAGGCGGTGGAGCCGCCCGGAGACGCACGCAGCGAGCTGCACTTCACCTTCCACCTGGGCCGGAGACTCCAGGCGCTCTACGCGGGCTCGAAGGACGAGAAGGACGTGCTCATCCAGAGCCTGACGTGGGACTACCCCACGCACGGCAAGGACGCGGAGCCGAGCGCCGAGGCGGTGCTCAAGGAGATCAGCGGCTACACCGTGGTGGACAAGCAACCCGTGGATGGCTTCCCGGATCTGAAGGATGACGGCTCCACCGCGTGCGGATGCTGGATCTACTCGGGCAGCTACAAGGATGGGGTGAACCAGCCGGCGCGTCGCAAGCCGGGGCGCGAACAGACGTGGGTGGCACCCGAGTGGGGCTGGGCGTGGCCCGCCAACCGGCGCATGCTCTACAACCGCGCCTCGGCGGATCTCGATGGCAAGCCGTGGAGCGAGCGAAAGAAGTACGTCTGGTGGGATCCGGAGCAGCGCAAGTGGCTCGGCGAGGATGTGCCGGACTTCATCCAGGGCCGGCCGCCCGAGTACCGCCCGGAGGTGGGCACCACGGGAGTGGACGCCATCGGCGGGGATGACCCCTTCATCATGCAGGTGGACGGCAAGGGCTGGCTCTACGCGCCCAGCGGGATGATCGACGGCCCGATGCCCACGCACTACGAGCCCATGGAGTCGCCCGTGCAGAACGCGCTCTATGGGCAGCAGTGCAACCCGGCGCGTGAGGAGTGGACTCGGAAGGAGAACCCGTACCACCGGGCCTGGGGCGATCCGCGCTACCCGTTCGTGCTCACCACCTATCGCCTCACGGAGCACCACACCGCGGGCGGCATGAGCCGCTGGCTGTCCTGGCTGAGCGAGCTGCAGCCCGAGCAGTTCTGCGAGGTGTCCCCCGAGCTGGCCCAGGAGCGGGGCCTGGAGAACGGAGGCTGGGCCACGGTGCGCACGGCCCGAGGCGCGATCGAGTGCCGGGTGCTCGTCACCGAGCGCTTGCGCCCGCTGAAGCTGGACGGGACGTGGGTGCACCAGATTGGCCTGCCGTACCACTGGGGCGAGACGGGGCGCACGCGCAGCTCCGGCGTCAACGAGCTGCTGGGCTTCGTGGCGGACCCCAATGTGGACATCCAGGAGTCCAAGGCGCTCACCTGCGACATCGTCGCGGGGCGGCATGCCACGGGGGCTCGGGCCGCCACGGGAGACACCGGGCCCGCGCTGCCCTCCGACGTGCCGGAGGCGCCACGCGAGAGTCCGCTGGCCGGCCACCCCTCGCACGAGCAGTGGCAGGAGAAGAAGGGTCAGGAGAAATAGCCGATGGGACAGAAAGGCTTCTTCACCGACACGACGATCTGCATCGGCTGCAAGGCCTGCGAGGTGGCCTGCAAGCAATGGAACCAACTGCCGGATGACGGGTTCCACTTCACGGGCATGTCGTACGACCACACGGGGCACCTGGGCGCCTCCACTTGGAGGCACGTGTCCTTCGTGGAGCGGCCCATTCCACTGCCGGGACAACAGACGGGGGTGGGCGACTTCTCGTGGCTGATGGCCTCGGACGTGTGCAAGCACTGCCAGCGCGCCGGGTGCCTGGAGGCATGCCCCACGGGCGCCATCATCCGCACGGAGTTCGACACCGTCTACGTTCAGCCGGACGTGTGCAACGGGTGCGGCTACTGCGTGGTGGCGTGCCCGTTCGGAGTCATCGATCGGCGCGACGATGATGGGCGGGCGTGGAAATGCACGCTCTGTTACGACCGGCTGGGCGAGGACATGACGCCCGCGTGCGCCAAGCACTGCCCCACCGAGTCCATCGTCTTCGGAGATCTGGATGAGCTGCGCGACAGGGCCCGCAAGCGTGTGGAGCAGCTGCACGAACTGGGCGTGAAGAGCGCGTACCTGTACGGCGTGGACGAGGAGAACCAGCCGGGCACCGGAGGCCTCAACGCCTTCTTCCTGCTGGTGGACAAGCCCGAGGTCTACAACCTGCCACCCGATCCGGTGGTGCCCACGAAGAAGCAGGGCGCCTCGTGGGCCTCGGTGGCGCTGGGCTCGCTGGCCATGGCGGTGGCAGCACTGGGCGTGGTGTGGATGGGTCGCCAGGAGGCGTCATGAGAGAGATCGAGGAGGGAACTCCCCTTCTGGAGCAGCTCGAGCGCGCCTCGGATGGGCGCAATGTGAATCCGGAGCAGGGCCTGCTGCTCGGGGAAGGCGCGGCTCAACAGGTGAAGCAGCTGGAGATCGCTCATCCAGTCCCGAAGCTGCTGACCACCATTCCCTCCCGCTCGGGCCCGGGCGAGGAGGCGCCGAGCTACTACGGAGCTCCGGCCATCAAATCCCCGGTGTGGCTGCCCACCATTCCCCTGTACTTCTTCGTGGGCGGGATGGCGGGCGCGACGAGTGCGCTGGGGGCCGCGGTGGAGCTGCTCGATGGTACCCGGCTGGCATCCCTGGGGCGGCGGTGCCGATGGATCGGCACGTTGGGGGATGCGGCCAGCAGCGTGCTGCTCATCCAGGATCTGGGCAGGCCCACGCGCTTCTTGAACATGCTGCGCGTGTTCCGGCCGACTTCACCCATGAGCATGGGAGCGTGGGTGCTGGCGGGCTCTGGAGCGATGAACTCGGCCTCCGTGGCGGCACTGTTCGCCGGCCGCATCGGTGTGGTGCGGAAGCTGGGCAACGTGGCCTCGCTGGTGGGCGGCGCGCTGGGCATGCCGCTGGCGGGGTACACGGCGGTGCTCCTGTCGAACTCGGCGGTGCCGGTATGGCAGGGCACCCACCGCACGCTGCCACTGCTGTTCATGGCCTCGAGCATGGCGAGCGCCGGCAGTCTGCTGGAGCTGTTCCCTCCAAAGTCGGAGCGCGAGAAGAAGGCAGTTCGCCGCTTCGGGCTGATCGGAAAGGTGGCCGAGCTGGCGGCAGGCTTCGCGGTGGAGCGTGAGGCAGGGCGCTCCGAGGAGATCATCCGGCCCTTGCGACAGGGCATGCCGGGCCTGCTCTGGAAGATGGCGAAGACATGCGGCGCGGCGGGGCTGGCGCTGAGCCTGCTACCGGGCCGGCAGCGATGGAAGCAGCTCACGGCGAGCGTGCTGACACTGACGGGAGCCCTCGCCACACGCTACGCCATCTACGAGGCGGGCAAGGCTTCCACGAAGGATCCGCACGCCACCTTCGTTCCGCAGCGCCAGGGACTGGGGGCCGCGGAGGTGACGCAGCATCCCGTGGCCTCGGACGGCAAGCCGTTCAAGTTCCCACTGCCCGTGGTGCGCTGATCCCCTGCCGGTCGACGCCGCGGCGTCACTGCATGGCAGGACCCGCCTGGGCCGGCGGAGGAGGCAGGGGCTCTGTCGAGGGAACTGCCGGCCGCATCGATCCGCGCATCAGCTCCACCCTCTCCTTGTGCTTGAGGATGACCGCATCCAGGCGATCGGCCTCCTCCTGATCGCCACGAGCGCGGGCCTCATCTCGCCGGCGCTCCAGGTGCTCCATGCCTCGCAGCGCCAGGTCCGCCGCGCGGTTCCTCATGGCGGACCACGTCTTCTTGGGGGTGGCGTTGGGATCGGGGCTCGAGCCCGGGGGCTGGGAGCTGGGAAGAACCGGCGGCGGTGCAACCGCCATGGGCTCGCTCGGCATCGGCACAGGTGGCGGGGCCTGCACCTCCACGGGTGCGGGCGGAGGGACCACGGGCCGGCTCGCGGACCTGACAGGCGGAGGCAGGGGGGCCGGAACAGGCTTCGGCATCTCCGGGACCACCTGCGTCGGGCTCGGCGATGACACAGCGCTGTCTGAAGAACCCGTGGGCGCGGGCCACAGCCAGGTGCCCAGCACGGCGGCCACGAGCACCACGATCCCCAGAAGGGGCAGCAAGACGTAGGTAGGGAATCTCATGGGAGGAACCGGCTCCGCAGCTTACTCCCTCCTACTCAAGGAAGAGCCCCTCCGCCAGAACAAGAGAGCGCGTCGGCCCGCGCTCTCCTGCCCGGCTGCTCCCTACTCAGCCCTTGTGTGGCGTCAGCCTGTCCACCATTCCCTTGATGGCCTGACTGACGACGCCGCTCGATTCCGGATCTCCCTTGAGAATCGCCGAGGCGAAGTGCTTCGCCTGCTCGAGGGTGATGTGGGGCGGCAGCGGCGGCACGTCCGGATCCACGCAGGCCTCGATGACCACGGGCCGGTCCGCATTGAGCGCCTCATCCCACTGCCGGGCAATCTGGTCCGGCTTGTCCATGCGGATACCCCGGAGCCCCAGGGACTCGGCGTACTGGGCGTAGGGGAAGTCGGGCAGGTCCTGCGTGGCCGGCAGCTTCGGGTCTCCCGCGAGCACCCGCTGCTCCCACGTCACCTGGTTCAGGTCGCGGTTGTTGAGCACGAGGATGATGAAGCGCGGATCCTTCCACTCCTTCCAGTACTTGGCCACGGTGATGAGCTCGCTGTTGCCGTTCATCTGCATGGCCCCGTCGCCGACGAAGGCGATGACGGGCCGGTGCGGGAAGGCGAACTTCGCGCCAATGGCGTAAGGCACGCCGCAGCCCATGGTGGCCAGGTTGCCCGACAAGGACGCCATCATCCCCTTGCGGATCTTCAAGTCCCGGGCGAACCAGTTGGCCGCCGAGCCCGAGTCCGCCGCGAGGATCACTCCATCCGGAAGCTTCGGAGACACCTCCCAGAACACGCGCTGCGGGTTGATGGGGTTGGCCGAGTTCATGGCCAGGGCCTCGGTCGTCTTCCACCACTGCCGGATGTTCTTCTCGATCTGCTCGCGCCAGCCCCGGTCCTTCTTGCGCTCGAGCAGCGGGATCAGGGCCTGCAATGTCTCCTTGCTGTCGCCCTGGAGCGCCACCTCCATGGGGTAGCGGATGGCCAGCATGCGGCCATCGAGATCGATCTGGACACCGCGCGCCTGGCCCTCCTTGGGGAGGAATTCCGAGTACGGGAAGCTGGTGCCCACCATCAACAGCGTGTCGCACTCCTGCATCATGTCCCAGCTGGGCTTGGTGCCCAGCAGGCCGATGGAGCCCGTCACGTAGGGCAGATCATCCGGAAGCACCGCCTTGCCGAGCAGCGCCTTGGCGACGCCCGCGCCCAATACCTCCGCGACCTTCATCACCTCGTCGGCCGCGTTGAGCACACCGGCACCCACGAGCATCGCCACCTTCTTGCCCGAGTTGAGCACGTCCGCCGCGCGGCGCAGGTCCTCTTCCCTGGGGAGGACGCGGGGCACGCTGAAGCCCACGCTGGAGTGGATGGTGCCGTGCTTGCGGTCGGGCCGCTCGTACGGCATTTCCTGGAGATCGTTGGGGATGATGACGCACGTCACGGTGCGCTCGCTCTTGGCGATGCGCACGGCCCGGTCGATGGCGTGGCGGATGGCGGCGGGCTTCGTCACCATGGTGACGTACTCGCTGGCCACGTCCTTGAAGAGCGTCTGCAGATCCACCTCCTGCTGGTAGTGGCCTCCGAGCGCGGCGCGGGCCTGTTGACCGACGATGGCCACCACGGGCTGGTGGTCCAGCTTCGCGTCATAGAGGCCGTTGAGCAGGTGGATGGCGCCGGGGCCCGAGGTGGCCAGGCACACGCCCACATCACCGGTGAACTTGGCGTGCGCGCAAGCCATGAAAGCGGACATCTCCTCATGGCGGACCTGGATGAACTGCAGCTCGGTATCGCCCTCGAAGGCACTGAGGATGCCGTTGATGCCATCGCCCGGGTAGCCGTAGACACGGCGGATGCCCCACTGGGACAAGCGGTAGAGCAGATAGTCGGAAACGGTGGCGCTCATGGCGACTCCTTGGGAGAAGTGGGGTTTCCAGGGCAGGACGACGCCGAGGCGCACGAGCCCACGCACTTCGCTTCTCGTGTGTTGCCCCGCTCACGCACCATGTCCGTCCCTGGCGCTCAAACTGCGCACCTCCCGCACGCCGTGGAAGGTACTGGCGCTCATACCTCCCCGGCCGGCGCTCTCACGCCTGCCCGCTGAGAGCCCCGATGAGCCAGCCTCTGTTCCGAGCGCCCCTCTCACGTGCGGCCCAGAGCCCCACCCCCATCAGCACCGAGGCACTCGCCAACGCCACCCAGCGCCGCGTGGGGCCCAGCGAGCGGCGGCCTCGGGCCTCCTCGTCACGGGCCGCCTCGAGCAGTGCGGCCTCTGGCTCATCCTCCTCCAGCAGGTGCTGCTTGCGTTTCACCGCCGCCCACAGCACGTGCGCCAGGTGCACCGGCATCCGTCCCGTGCCCTGGGAGATCTGCTCCCGGCAGCTGAACCCATCAGCGATGAGGAGCGTCCCCTTCCGCGCCTGCCGCACCTTGGGCAGGATGACTCGCTCCGCGCAGGCCTGGCTCGTTGGGTAGTGGGCCTTCTCGAAACCAAACGCGCCGGCCATGCCGCAGCAACCCGAGTCCGGCCGCTCCCAGTCCAGCCCCGTCTTGTCGAGCGCCTTCTCCTCCGCCTTGAACTTCATCACGGCCTGATGGTGGCAGTGCCCCTGCACCAACGCCTGGCCACGCAGCTTCGGCAATTCGAAGTCCGGCGCTTTCTTCTCCAGCAACTCGCTCAGCAGGAACGTCTGCTGGTGGAGCCGCCGGGCATCTTCATCCTGGGGGAAGAGGTTGATGAGCTCATCGCGGAAGACCGCGGCGCAGCTCGGCTCCAGCATCACGAAGGGCACCCCGGCGCGAATGTCCTCGCGGAAACGCTCCAGCGTGTGCCGCAGCATCGCCTTCGCCGTGTCCAGCATGCCGTAGTCGTAGAGAGGCCGGCCGCAGCACACGAAGCCCTGTGGCACCCGCACCTCGAAGCCCGCGGCCTCCAGCACCTCCAGCGCCGCGTGGGCCGTGTCCGGGTGGAAGAAGTTGTTGAAGGTGTCCGGGAACAGCACGACGGGCCCCCGCGTGGTCGGCATGGGCTTCCGCCCCTTCGCCTCGCGCTGGAACGAGCGCGGCGCGAACTTCGGAATCCGCCTCTCCGGGTGTACCTCCGCCGCCCACTTCGCCAGCCGGCTCAGCCCCGGCGTCTGGGTGAAGGCGTTGGCCAGCCGCGGCGCCAGCGAGGCCAGTCTCGCCCAGAACATGATGAGCCCGAAGGCGTACGCGTGTCTCGGCCGCGCCTTGCCCGCGTAGTAGTGACTGAGGAACTCGGCCTTGTAGGTGGCCATGTCCACGTTCACCGGGCAGTCGGACTTGCAGCCCTTGCACGCCAGGCACAGATCCAGCGCCTCCTTCACGTGCTCACTGCGCCAGCCGCCCTCGAGCGGCTCGCCCTGCATCATCTCGAAGAGGAGATGTGCCCGCCCGCGCGTGGAGTGCTTCTCCTCGCGCGTCACCATGTAGCTGGGGCACATCGTCCCGCCCTGCTCCCGGCGGCACTTGCCCACGCCCACGCACCGCATCGTGGCTCGCGCGAAGCTGCCCCGATCGTCCGGGTACTGGAAGTGCGTCTCCTGCGGTGGCGGCCGGTATTGCGTGCCCAGCCTCAGATTCTCGTCCAACCGGTAGGGGGACACCTTCTTATGCGGGTTCATCTTGTTGTCCGGATCCCACAGCGCCTTGAACTCGCCGAAGGCCCGGACCAGCTCCTCGCCGAACATCTTCGGCAACAGCTCCCCGCGCGACTGCCCGTCCCCATGCTCGCCGGACAGCGAGCCGTTGTGCTTGACCACCAGATCCGCCGCCTCCTCCACGAAGCGGCGGTAGTTCCGGATGCCGTCGCGCGTGGTGAAGTCGAAGTTGATGCGGCAGTGCACGCAACCCTGGCCGAAGTGGCCGTAGAGCGCGGTCTGGTAGCCATGCTTTCCCAGGAGCTGCTTGAACTCGCGCAGATAGGCCCCAAGTTGCCGGGGCTCCACCGCGGAGTCCTCCCACCCCTCCCACGCGTCCGGCTCGCCAGGAATGAAGGCCGTCGCGCCCAGCCCGGACTCCCGCACCTCCCAGATGAGGTGCTCCACGTCCGGCTTGTCGTAGAGGCGCATGCTCGGCGCATCACCGAGCCCCTTCAGCATCGCCATCAGCGCGCGAGCCTTGTCATCCGCCTCCTCGCGGGAGTCTCCACCGAACTCCACGACGAGCCAGCCCTTGCCCTCGGGCAGGAGCCGGACATCCTCTGCGTGCAGCCCCTTGCGCTTCATCCCGGCGATGAGCCGCTCGTCGAGCCCCTCCAGTCCGATGGGTTGGGACTCGAGCACCTGGGGAATGTGGTCCGCGGCCTGGAACACGTCCGGGTAGCCCAGCACCAGCAACGAGCGAGCACGCGGCTCGGGGATCAACCGCAGCGTGGCCTCGAGGATGGTGACGCAAGTGCCCTCCGTGCCCACCAACGCCCGAGCCACGTTGAAGCCCTTCTCCGGCAGCAGCTCGTCCAGGCCGTAGCCCGAGACACGCCGGGGGATCTTCGGATAGCGCTCGCGAATGAGCGGGGCGTAGCGCTCCCTCAGAGACCGGAGCCCCGCGTAGAGCTGCCCGCGGCGGCCTCCGGCACGGATGATGCGTTCCAGTTCCTCCTCGGAGGTCGGTCCCACGCGCAGGCGCAGCCCGTCATAGGTGATGACCTCCAGCTCCTCCACGTTCTTCTCCATGCGGCCCGCTTGCTGCGCGTGCGTGCCACACGCGTTGTTGCCGAGCATGCCTCCCAGCGTGCAGCGATTGTGGGTGGAGGGATCCGGCCCGAAGGTGAGCTGGTAGCGATCGATGGTGAAATTGCGCAGGGTGTCCAGCACCAGGCCCGGCTGGACCCGCGCCAGCCGACGCTCCGGATCCACGTGCAGGATGCGGTTCAGATGCCGTGAGAAGTCCATCACCACGGCCACGTTGCACGTCTGCCCCGCGAGGGCCGTGCCCCCTCCCCGGCTGAGAACCGGGGCGCCGAACCGGCGGCACACGCGCAGCGTCTCCACCACATCCCTCACCGAGCGAGGGCGCACCACTCCGAGGGGAACCTGCCGATAGTTGGAGGCATCCGTGGCGTAGAGGGCGCGGCTGCCGGTATCGAACTCCACTTCACCTTCCAGGCGCTGACGCAGGGCCGCCTCCAGCCCCTTCACGTCCACCTCCTCCCGCTCACGGCGCTCGGGAGGCGTCTCGGGCCTCCGCCCGCGCTTCAGGCGGCGCTGATCAACCCAGGTATCGAGCAACGAGAAGGTCTTCATGTCCCTGCCCCCAATGCGTAGCGGGCGACATCCGCCCGTCGCAGTTCCAGTCCCAACCCCGGGCGGGAGAAGTCCGGCACGAGCGCGCCATCCTCCAGTTCGGGAACTCCCTCGAAGAACACCCGCTCCAGGCGAGCGTGATCGTGGAAGTACTCCAGGTGAACCAGACGCCTCGCCGCGCAAGCCGCATGGACATGGATCGCGGGAGCGCAGTGCCCGGAGAGCCCCACGCCGTACGCATCGCACAGCGCGTCCGCCTGGAGGAAACCGGTGATGCCCAGGCACCGCGTGGCATCCGCCTGCAGCACGTCCACCGCGCCAGCTTCCAACATCCGGCGAAAGTAGAGCCCTCCGTCTCCATACTCGCCCGCCGCGAGCGCCATCCCCTCGGGCAATCGCTCGCGAAGTTGATGCAGTCCCGGGAGGTCATCGCTGGAGACGGGCTCCTCGAACCAGGAGGCGCGGTGCTCGGCGAAGCGCTCCGCGAGCGCCAGGGCCTGAGGGGCGGAGTACGCGCCGTTGGCATCGACGAAGAGCTCCGCCTCCTTGCCGATGGCCTGCCGGGCGGCGCGGACTCGAGCCACATCCTGCTCGGGGTGAGTGCCCACCTTCATCTTCACGCGAGGGATGCCCTGCTCCACCCAGCCCGCGAGCTGCGACTGGAGACGCTCCACCGAGTACGAGGTGAACCCTCCACTGCCATAGACAGGAACGCGCGTTCGCATGGCGCCGAGCAGCCGGGCGAGCGAAAGACCGAGAACACGTGCCTTCACATCCCAGAGAGCAGCGTCCACCGCGGACAGCGCCATGGAGACCAGTCCCGGCCGCCCCAGGTTCCGCACCCGGCGGAGGAGCGCGACCATCCGTGCGGGAATGTCCATCGCGTCCTGGGAGCGAAGCTCCTCGGCGAAGACGCGCGAGATGAGGTCCGCGGCCACCGCGTCTGTATAGGTGTAACCCAGCCCTCGATGGCCACCCGCGGTCAGCTCCACGACGACGAGGGTGGTGGAGTTCCACGCGAAGGTGCCATCAGCCTCCGGAGCATCCGTGGGAAACGCGTACGCCCTCGCATCGACCCGCTCGATGCGCACCGGCTCGCTGGAGCGTTGTGTCCCCTCTGCCACAGAAGTCCCCGGGCCTGCGGTCCATCCAATGCCTGCGGAGAAGGTAGGTGGGTGCAGCAAGTAACGGCACCTGAGAGGCGAGACTCGGCCGGTATCCAGGAATGCCGCCGAGCGCTCTGCCCCTCCGTATATGACTCAGGGCTGCCACCAGTTGCCTGAGATGACGACCATGGAGAGCATCATGGAGCGCATCCAGCATGCCCGTCAGATCCTCGAGGCCAAACGAGAAGAGGGCGAGCCGTGGAACCTCTTCCGAGATGTTGTGTTGCCAGGGGCGCTGGCGGGGATGCTCGGAGCCACGATCATGGTGGCGCTCGCGCTGCCGCTGGGAGTCATCACCCATAGGGATCCGTGGTACGCGGCGCGCTTGGCTGGTGGCGTCTTCTTCCGTGAAGCACCGAGTGGCACGCTCGCGGCGCTCCTGGGTTTGGCCGTGCACATGGCCGTCGCGGGAGGACTGGCCACGCTCTTCGCCATGCTGCTGCCGCGAGGAGGCACGGGCACGGCGGCGCTGATGCTCGGGGTGCTGATGGGACTGGTGCTCCAGACCGTCATGCCTGCGTTGGTGGTGCCGTGGGCCTCACCGCCCCTCGATCGCGCGGCGCCTCACGGAGCACTGCTCCTGCTGCACCTGGCCTTCGGAGCCTCGCTTGGCGCGGTGGTACCGGCTCGAAAGCTCGTGACCCACCTCGACCGGATGCGCCGGACCCTTCGTGGAGTTCGCGCAGCGGTGGCCTGATCAGGGCGTCTGCTCGCTGGGGGACTCGCGCGTGGGTGCCGCTGCGGGCTCGTCCTGGAGCCCTGGGAGTGTCTCGGCCGAGAACGGGCCTGGAGGCAACACGCTCCTGGGCCGCTCGCTGGCCTCCGCGAGGATCAACCCCACGAGGATGACGACGAAGGCCATCGCGGTGGCCACCACCAATCGAGGTCCACCGGGCCGCTCCGACAGGTGCATGAAGAAGAAGACGACCAGCGTCGATTTGATCAGCGCGATGACCATGGCCACCACGAGCCCCCAGTGCCCCAGGTGCAGGTGTGCCAACCCGTATGACAGCGTGGTGAACGCGAGCAGCCCGCCTCCCACGAGCAAGGCCTTGCCGAAGCCGCCATGGGGCTCGTGCCCCTTACTCCTGTCTGGAGTCCCCGTCATCCGCACCTCCTCCACGTCACGCCAGGTAGAGCAACGGCCAGAGGAACAACCAGACGACATCCACGAGGTGCCAGTACATGCCGCCCAGCTCCAGCGGTGTGTGGTAGCGCGCGTTGAACTTCCCCGACAGCGTCTGGAAACTCAGCACCGAGAGCACGCCCACCCCCACCGTCACGTGCACGGCATGCACGCCCGTCATGATCCAGTAGAGGGTGAAGTAGAGGCTCGCCCCCGGGACGGCGAACGCGTGCAAGGCGTAGTGCGCGCCGGGCAGGGCCTTGTCTCTCGCGTGGTGGGCGTACTCCACGCCCTTGATGCAGAGGAAGGTGATGCCCAGCAGCGCCGCGCCCGCGAGCAATGCGCTGGCGGTCATCTCCCTGCCGCCACGGATGGAGGCGATCGCCAGCGCCACGAGCACGCTGCTGCTCACCAGCACATAGGTGTTGATCGTCCCCAGCGTCACCTCCATGTGCTCGCGCGCATGGAGGAACACCTCCGGGTACGCCAGCCGGTACATGGCGTAGGCGGCGAAGAGGCCCGCGAACAGCAGCACCTCGGTGGCCAGGAAGATCCACATGCCCAAATGCGCCGCGTCCTGGCGCGAGGCCTCGTCGCCGAAGTGGTCGGCATGAGGCACCACCGGCCTCAGCGCGGGCTCATGCTGCACGGCCCACCTCCGGATCGACATCGGGTCGAGAGTAATCGTGCGGAGGATCCGGGAACGAGGGAGGCTCGTGGAAGTTGGAGGGAGGTGGCGGCGACTCACTCAGCCACTCGTAGCCACGGCTCTCCCACGGGTTGCGCCCCGCCACCCGGCCATGGCGCAACGACCAGCCCAGGTAGATGGCGATGGTGAGGAAACCGAACCCCAGCAGCGACGCCCCCGCCGTGGACGCCACGTGCAGGGCCTGGAACCGCTCCGGATAATCAGCATAGCGGCGTGGCATGCCCATGTTGCCCAGCAGGAACTGCGGCAGGAACGTGGCGATGAACCCGAAGATGATGAGGGCCGCAGTGCCGATGCCCAGGCCCTCCGGGTAGCGCCGGCCGAAGATCTTCGGGAACCAGTAGTGCAGGCCTCCGACGAAGGCCATCAGCGAGGCGCCCACCATGATGAAGTGGAAGTGCGCCACCACGAAGTACGTGTCGTGCCAGTGGATGTCCGCGGAGGTGACGGCCACCGCCACCCCGCTCATGCCACCGAAGAAGAGCAGGAAGATGAAGCCGAGCACGTACACGAAGGGCGTGGTGATCGCGATGCTGCCCCGGTACATCGTCCCCAGCCACGTGAAGATCTTCAGCGCGGTGAAGATGGCCACCAGCATGGACAGCACGCTGAAGACCCCGGCCCCCAGCGCGGACTCGCCCGAGACGAACATGTGGTGCCCCCAGGTGAGGAAGCCCACGAAGGCAATTCCCACCGTGCTCACCACGATGACCTTGTAGCTGAACGGGTTCTTCCGGCTGAAGGCGCACACCGCTTCGCTGATCACGCCCATGCCCGGCAGGATCATGATGTAGACGGCCGGGTGGCTGTAGAACCAGAACAGGTGCTGGTAGAGCAGCGGATCGCCGCCGCGCGCCGGATCGAAGAGCCCCAGGCCCCCCAACCGCTCGAGCATCACCAACACCAGCACCATGCCCAGCACCGGCGTGGCCAGCACCTGGATGATGGACGTACCGTAGATGGCCCACACGAAGAGCGGGATCTTCATCCACGTCACTCCCGGGGCCCGCAGGGTGTGCACGGTGGTGATGAAGTTGAGCCCCGTGAGGATGGTGGAGAACCCCACCACGAAGACGCCCAGCAGCACCGGCAGCACCGCCGTCCCCGTCGCGGTGCTGAAGGGCGTATAGAAGGTCCATCCCGTGTCCGCTCCTCCCTCGAACATGCCCCACAGCGTGATCGCCGCCCCGAGCACGTAGAGGTAGACACTCGCCAGGTTGAGGCGTGGAAAGGCCACGTCTTTCGCTCCGATCATGAGCGGCACCAGGAAGTTGCCGAACACCGACGGGATGGAGGGGATCAGGAACAGCCACACCATCACCACGCCGTGCAGCGTGAACGCGCGGTTGTAGGCCTGCCGCCCCATGATCGTCTCGCCCGGGGTGAGCAGTTCGAGGCGCAGCGCCATCGCGTACACACCTCCCAGCAGGAAGGCGAGCAGTACCAGCACCAGGAACATCACCGCGATGCGCTTGTGATCGTGCGTGGTGAGCCACGACCACACGCCTCTCTCGGCGTTGAGGTAGTGCCGCTCGGGCATCACCGGCTCAGCGCTGGGCTGGGACATACGTGGGCTCCTGCGCGGCCGGAGGCACGGGGCGCTCGGGTCGCAGCGTCTTGATGTATTCGACGATGGCCGCCGCCTCGGGAGCACTCAGCCTCCCGTGGAAGTTCGGCATCACCGGGTTGAAGCCCGCCACCACCTTGGCCGCCGGGTCCATCATCGACTCGGTGAGGTAGGCCACGTCCGCGCGGATCCGCTCGCCGGACCGCAGGGGCTCCTCGCGCAGGTAGAGCCCCAGCCACGTGGGCCCGATATGCGGCGTCCCATCCACGGTGTGGCACTGGAAGCAGCCCTGCCGCGTGGCCACGGTGCGCCCCACCTCGGCCAGCGGCCCCGGCGCATCCGCTCCGGACACCACCGTGGGCGCCTCTCCTGGCCCTGGCGTGGGCAGGGCCTTCTGCCGAGCCTTCCACGCCTCGAATTCTCCCGGCTCCAGCGCCACCACCTCGGCTCGCATCTGCGAGTGGTCCAGTCCGCAGTACTCGGCGCACAGCACCTGGTAGCGCCCCGGCCGCTTCACCTCGAACCACGTCTCCGTGTAGCGCCCGGGCAGCGCGTCCTGCTTGAGCCGGAACGCGGGTACATAGAAGGAGTGGATGACGTCCCGAGCCGTGAGCAGCAACCGCACCGGGCGGCCCGTCGGCACGTACAGCTCGCCCACGCTGCCGATGCCCTCCGGATAGGCGAACTTCCACATCCACTGCTTGCCCGTGACGTAGACATCCATCGCTCCCGCAGGAGCCGTCTTCGCCCAGACGTAGTCGTGGAAGCCGATGATCCCCCACAACAGGAAGAAGCTGAGCGGCACGCAGATGAAGAGGCCCTCCAGCCACATGGGAGCCACCACCCGAGGCGTGAAGGTGAAGGCGTGCCGCCGCCGGTAACGCACCAGGAAGACAAAGCCGGTGAGCCCGATGCAAGTCCCCACCACGAAGGTGGTGATGATGACGAAGAAGTGGATGCGGTCCACGCGGTCCGCCAGCGTGGAGCCCGCCTCGGGGAGGAACAGGAGGTGTCGCAGCAACTCGCTCATGGCCTCCTCCCCTCCTCCGCCAGCACCTGCTCCATGGCGCGCTCGATGGGCACGTGGATGATGCCCGCGCCGCGATCCACCCAGCCGTAGGTCTCCAGTCGTGCGCCCTGTTCGGCTCTCAGGCGCGGAGCTGCGTCCTCCAGCGCGAAGGGACGCTGGTTGACGTCGCCGATCTCCGCCTCGCCCATCCGCGCGGGCACTCCGGCCTTCTCGGAAGGGAGGCTCCTGCCCTCCCACCAACGGACCGCGAACAGCACGAGGACGACGAGCACCAGCCAGCCAACGCCCACGCCGATGATGAGCCGGCTCGGCAGCCGGTCGTGCTGGGGCGGGCTCGGCGTGAATCCCTCACTCATGGCTGGTCACCCGCAACGAGTGAAGGAGGAAGGGATCGCGCACCGGCACGGTGTAGCCACCACGCAGCAGCCACAGACAGGCCGCCACGGACAGGCCGCCCACGCCCACCCAGGCGGTGAGGCTCGTCCAATGCGGGTACCACTGACGCGGGTGGAGCGCGGGCAGCACCAGCCAATACAGATCCACCACGTGCATGAGCAGCAGCCACGCGCACACCCACGCGAGTGCCCGGGGACTCTCCTTGATGCGGCGCTGGAGCAGCAGCAGAAAGGGCCCCGCGAAGTGCCCCAGCGCGAGGAGCGCGGCCAGCCAGCGCCAGCCTCCGTCCAGGCGAGCGCGGTACCACCCCACCTCCTCAGGGAGCGTGGCGATCCACATGAGCAGCAGTTGCGAGAAGGCGCAGTAGGCCCACAAGCACACGAAGCTCAGCAGCAGTGTCCCCAGCCACCGGAAGTGTACGGACCGCATCAACGCGCCGAACTGCCCCTCCGCCTGTCCCCGAGCCGCCAGGATCCCCACGACGGACATCGCGCCCACCACCGCGCCGCACCCCACGTAGAGCGCGTAGACGGTGGACTGCCAGAGGGGCTCCAGGGACATCATCCAGTCCAGGGTGGCGAACGACAGGCACACCACCACCACCGGCAGAGAGCCCGCCGCCAGCCGCCGTTGCCACAGGGTGATGCGCACCCGGTGTTCGCTCTGCTCGGGCTCCGCGTCCTGCTGAACGGACCAGCGATAGAGAAGCAGCGCGACGGCGCACCACACGCCGAAGTAGATGAGCGCGCGAAGGAAGAAGCCGGGGACATTGAGATAGGGCCGCTTGTGCTCCAGGAGGTGGAGCGCGTGCTCACCCAGCGCTGGCGAAGGATCCACCCAGGGGAACAACTGCCGCATCGCCACCGCCACGGGAATAAAGAGGAGGATGAACAGCGGGCAGCACGCCGCCATCACCTCCAGGGGACGCCGCAACACCACGGGCCAGCGCGCGCGAGCAGCGTGGAAGGCGGACAGGAGCACCAGTGCCCCGAGGCACAGGGACAGCCAGTAGGCGAAGGCGAACAGGTACCCGTGCGCCGCCTCCCGGGGGTTCATGAATCCACCGGCCAGTGTGGCGCCCAAGCCGAGCATGCCGACGACGAGCAACACGCCCAGCTCGCGCCGGCCTCCCTCGAAACGCGGCAGCACCGTGGTCATGGTGCACCTCCCGTGCTCCCTTGCTGGAGCGAAGCTTGAACCGCAGGCGGCGCGGCCGAAACGGGCGCGAGCTGGCTGTAGGCGAGCGCTCTCAGGTAGGCCACCACGGCCCAGCGCTTGGAGGGCGCGAGCGCATCCGCGTAGGACGGCATCAGCCCGTACCCATCGGTCATGACCGAGTAGTAGAAGCCCGGCGGATGCGGCAATGCCCCCCAGCCTGCGGACACCGGCCCGGCCCATCCCCCCGCATCGGGAGTGCCTCCGTCTAACTGCACCGCGCTGAGGGACGTCGGAGCTCCCACCGCGCCCGCCTCCGGAGTGCCTCCGTCAAGCTGAGCGGCACTGAGCGCCGGATGGGTTCGGTGCAGAGGCCCGAACAGCGCGGGAGCGGGCCGCAATTGCATGTTCCTCGCGACCACGCTCTGGCCATCCGCCAGCACCCCATGACACGGGGCGCACCACGTCTCGAAGTGTCCGCGTCCCGCCAGGAGCATCTCCCGGGTCAACGCCACCGGCGGCCGATCCACCCAGCCGGCATCCGGACTCTGGTCGACCCTGAAGGCCGCCTGCTGGCGATGCCAGTCCTGAGGCACCGTCCCCCGCACCGTGGGCCGCATGGCCCGCCCATCCGCGAAATAGGGATCAGCGGCGAAGGGATCATCCCGCTCCTGCTGCTGCATTGGATCCCGGTCCTCACAGGCGACCAGGAGCACCGCAGCCACGACAGGCAGGAGCAGGAGCGTCCTCATGCGCCCTCCCCCACCTGCGACACCTGCGCGGCGCCCAGGGAACGCAGGGTCTCGGACACGGCATCTAGCTGCGAGGCCTCGTCCACCGCGACGCTCACCCAGAAGCCGTCCACGCTGGCGCTGCGGAAGGACTCCAGCTCGAACACCGGGTGCGTCACCCGAGGCAGGCCACATGCCACGAACACTCCGAGAAACACAGCTCCCGCAGCCGAGAGCACCGCGGTCTCGAAGGTGATGGGGATGAAGGCAGGTGCGGAATGCAGCGGCCGTCCTCCAATATCGAGGGGCCAGTCCACCCGCTGGGTGAACCACTGCATCAGATAGGCTCCCACGGCTCCGGAGAGCCCCGCGAGAAGTCCCAGTGCGGGCAGCCGCGACGGCTTCAGCTCCAGCACCTCGGCCAACCCCTCCACGGGAAAGGGGGTATGGGCGTCCAGCATCACGAGGCCGCGCTCGCGCAGGGCCCGCGCAGCCTCCAGCAGCCCCTCGGGGGAGCGGAACTCTCCGAGCACCCAGTGCTTCATTCCGCCCCTCCCGCCGCCCCATCCTTCGCGGAGACCTCTCGCGCAAAGGCCTCGGATGCCTCCAACTCGTGCTGCAGGTGCTTCACCTCGCTGGCGGGCACTGGAGGCAGCAACTTGAGGAACAGCAGGAACCCCAGGCCGAACAGCCCCAGCGTGCCCGCGAGCAGACTGAGATCCACCCAGGTGGGCGCGTAGTGCTTCCAACTGCTCGGCAGGAAGTCCTCGCTGAGCGACGCCACGATGATCATGTAGCGCTCCAGCCACATGCCCACATTGACCAGCAGCGCAGCCCCCCAGAGCACCGCGGGTTGGATGCGCAGCCGCGCGCTCCAGAAGAGCTGCGGCACCACGACGTTGCAGAAGATGACCGTCCAGAAGAGCGGCGCATACGGGCCCACGCGCAGGATGTTCATCGCGTGCTGCTCGTACGCGTTGCCGCTGTACCAGCCGAAGAAGTGCTCCTGGAGGTAGCCGTACGCCACGAAGAGCCCAGCCACGAGCAGCAGCCGAGAGAGCGCATCCAGGTGCGCCTCTGTGATGACGTGCTGCAGGCCCAGCACCCGCCGCGCGGGGATGAGCAGCGTGAGCACCATGGCCAGCCCGGAGAAGATGGCTCCCGCCACGAAGTACGGGGGGAAGATGGTGCTGTGCCAACCCGGGAGCTGGGCCACCGCGAAGTCGAACGACACGATGGTGTGCACCGAGACGACCAGCGGCGTGGCCAGTCCCGCGAGCACCACGTACGCCGCGCGCCACTGCAACCAGTGCCGGGCACTGCCTCGCCACCCCATGGAGAGGATGCCCCAGGCGCGGCGCTTCCACGTCTCACGAGCGGTGTCCCGAGCGGAGGCCAGGTCCGGCAACATCCCCAGGTACCAGAACAGGAACGACACCGTGAGGTACGTGAGGATCGCCACGACGTCCCACGTGAGCGGTGAGCGGAACTGGGGCCAGGCGCGCAGCGTGCTCGGGTATGGCAGCAGCCAGTAGAACTTCCACGGCCGCCCCAGGTGCAGCAACGGAAAGAGGCCCGCGCAGGCCACGGCGAACAGGGTCATCGCCTCGGCCATGCGGTTGACGGAGCTGCGCCACTTCTCGCCGAACAGCAGCAGGATGGCCGAAATGAGCGTGCCGGCGTGCCCGATACCGATCCACCAGACGAAGTTGATGATGCCGAAGGCCCAGGCCACGGGGATGTTGTTGCCCCACGACCCGATGCCCTTCACCAGGGTCACTCCGATGGCCACCACCAGCAAACCCACGAGCGCGGAGCACAGGCCCACGAGCGCCCACCACCCACGCCCCGGCGAGGTCAGCACCGGCCGCAGCAGCGAAGCGTTGAGCTCCTCGTTCGAGTAGCGCCCCCTGATGAGCGGGTGCTCCACGAGCGGATCGGCCGTCACGGGTGCCTTGGGAGCGGGCTGGATCATCCGAGCGCCTCCTCGGGGTTCTTCAGCCGCACCAGGTGCACCGTGCGCGGCTCGGTGCCCAGTTCGTGCAGCAGCTTGTAGTGGCGCGGGTCCTGGTGCAGGCGGGTGACGGCGGACCGCGGATCATTCAGGTTCCCGAAGACGATGGCCTCGGTGGGGCACGCCTGCTGGCAGGCGGTGCGCACCTCGCCCTCGCGGATGGCACGGCGCTCCACGCGGGAAGTGATGCGCGCCGACTCGATGCGCTGCACGCAGTAGGTGCACTTCTCCATCACGCCTCGCGAGCGCACCGTCACCTGCGGGTTGCGGTACATCCGGTCCTGCGGGCGGTTCGGCGTGTAGTCCAGGTAATTGAACCGCCGGACCTTGTAAGGACAGTTGTTGGAGCAGTACCGCGTGCCGATGCAGCGGTTGTAGATCATCTGGTTGAGCCCCTCGTCCGAGTGCACCGTGGCGTTGACGGGGCACACGTACTCGCAGGGTGCGTACTCGCAGTGCACGCACATGAGCGGCTGGGTGATGACGCTCGGGTCGTGCTCGTCTCCCAGGAAGTAGCGGTCGATCCGCAACCAGTGCATCTCCCGCCCGCGCAGCACCTGCTCCCGGCCCACCGCGGGGATGTTGTTCTCCGCCTGGCAGGCCAGTACGCACGCACTGCACCCGGTGCAGCGATGCAGGTCGATCGCCATGCCCCACCGATAGGTGGGATCCGTGCGAGGCCTTGGCGGCGGATAGAGGTGCTCCTGGGGTTCCTGCATGCCGCGCAGCAAGTCCTGGTGCGACTGGAACTCCGGCTGGGTCGTCTGGAGCGCCAGGGGCCGGCCCTCCATCCGCCAGTGCTCCTGTGCAAGCGCGAACTCGTGATGCCCTTGCACTGGAATGAGCTGAAGCCCGCGGGCGGACCAGAGCGAGTCCTGGTGCCTCAGTGCATAGGCATTGACGCCCACGCCCACTGCCACGGGACTGCCCCGAGTCCGTCCGTAGCCCAGCGGCAGCGTCACCGTGTCATCGGCCTGCCCTGGAGCCACCAATACAGGCACCTCCAGGGAGCGGCCCCTCAGCTCCAGTCGGATGCGCGAGCCTCGCTTCAAGCCCAGGCGCTCGGCCGTCGCGGGGCTCAGGTATGCCGCGTTGTCCCACGTGAGCTGAGTGAGAGGATCCGGCATCTCCTGGAGCCAGGGATTGAAGCCGAAGCGCCCGTCGTAGAGCTTGAGGTCGGGCACGAAGTGCAATTCGAGTCCCTCCCCGGCCGGCACCGCCAGTGCGCGTACCGCCGAGAGCACCGCCGCCTCGTCCACTCGCGCCTGCACTTCCGAGAGCTGCGTGTCCGGAATCACGCCTTCCGCGAGCCAGGTCTCCCACGTCTCCTGGAAGCGCTCGGGCCGCGCGGTTCGCTGGCGCCACAGGGCTCGCAGTCGATCATAGGGAGCCGCGGAGAGCTCTCCCGTGAAGACGGACAGCATGTCCAGAGGCGCGACGGTCTCCTCGACGAGCGGAGCGATGAGGGGCTGCAGGATCGTCGTGGTGCCATCCGAAGCGCGGCCATCCCCCCAATCCTCATAAGGATGCGTGGAGGGAACGAACCACGAGCACACGGCCGCCGTCTCATCCTCTTCGAGCGCGCAATACACCGCGTGCTCCACCCGACCCAGGGCTTCCGCGAGCGGCACATCCGCCGGAGCCCGGTACACCGGATTCCAGGCAGTGATGAGGAGCGTGTCCACGGAACCGGAGCGCAGTTCCTCCACAAGCGCCGGCAGCGCCGCGGCATCCGGAGCCGGAACCCGAGATTCCTCGACGAGGCGCAACCTCTGGCCCGCCGGGCCCAGGGACTCGTTGAGCAGATGCGCCAGTGCATGAACCGCTGGCGGTTGTCCCTCCCCTGCCACCACGAGCGCCTCGCCCGCATGCGCCGACAGATCCCGCGCCGCCGCCGAAACCCAGCGCCTCTCCGCCTCGCTCAGTCCTCCCGTGGCCTCAGCCAAGCTCGCAAGCCCCGGCCGGCCAAGCGGACGCCCCACCTCCGCCGCGAGCGCACGCGCCAGCAGTGGCATCCTCGAAGGCCGCACCCGGAGCCGCTGATCAGCGAAGGCCCCCGTGAGGCTGAGATGGCTCTCCATCACCCACAGCCGGTTGAGCCGAGCAGCGCGGCCAGAGACGAACTCTCGCGCCGCGCGTGGGCTTCCCGGCAGCGTGGACAGGAAGTCATCGTCCAACGAAACCACCACCCGGGCCGCATCCCAGCGCGGAAGCACCCGCAGCGGACGCCCGAAAGCCAGCCGCGCACCCTCGCGGGCCTGTCCCGTCTCGGCGGCACAGAACGGCACCACGCGTGCACGCGGGTAGCGCTCCAGGACGCGCGACAACGTCTGCGCCCACAGCGGAGACGCCGTAGGCTCCACCAGCAGCCGCAGCCCGGCGCCTCCATCCGTACGCTGGGCGAGTGACTCCAGCCGAGCGAACAGCTCCGCGCGGGAGGTGGCCGTCCCCCGGAAGCGTACCTCGCGAGCGCGGTAGGGATTGTAGAGCCCCAGCAGCGAAGCCTGCTCGTGAGCGCCCGCGGCCCCGCGACTCTCGGGATGGATAGGATTACCCTCGACCTTGGTGGGCCGTCCCTCGTGGCTGCGCACCACCAATCCGCGCACGTGCCCCGCCAGCTCGATCCCCGTGGCGTAGTGCAGAGGCACTCCCGGCGTCACCTCGGGAGGCTGCTGCGAGTACGGCAACACCTTCTCCGGCGCGGGCCGGAAGCACCCGGACAGCCCCAGCGCCGCCGATCCAAAGGCCGCCAGCTCCAGCAGGCTCCGGCGAGAGACGCCCTGCGGAGGCTCGGACGCTCCTGGAGGAAACTCATCCTTGCTGGGATCGGCCATGAGCCCACGACGCTCCTCCACGCTGCGCCAGGCCGAGGGCGCATCGGACAGCACCGGGAGCGGGTATCGATCCTTTAGCGGTGGCATGTGATGCACTCGGTGCGAGGGGAGACGTCCAGGTCCTGGGCCACGCGGAGACCCGCCTCGCGCGGCTCGCCCACCGGGCGCCAGGACATGTCAGTGATGTGCTCGAGCGGCCGCAGGTGCGGTGCCGGGTCGCGGTGGCATTCCAGGCACCACTCCATGGTGAGCGGAACCACCTGCTCCACCACGGCCATCTGATCCACGCGGCCGTGGCAACTCACGCATCCCACGCCCTTGTGGACGTGGATGGAGTGATTGAAGAACACGAAGTGCGGCAGCCGGTGGACGCGGTTCCACGCAATGGGACGGTCCTGGAAGTAGCTGTCCCGCACGGGCGCCAACAGCGGGCTCTCGTTCCAGATCTGCGCGTGACAGCCCATGCAGCGGCTGGTGGGAGGCACCCCGGCATAGGGCCCCTCCCAAGCGCTCTCATGGCAGTACCGGCAGTCGATCCCGTCGTCGGCCACATGGTGACGGTGATCGAACTTCACCGGCTGCTGGACGGGCTCGAAGGAAGCGGTGCCCAGCGGGCTGCGGGCCATCAGCATCAGCCCGGCCGTCGCGGCCAGAGGGATCCCGGCCAGCACGGCCAGGACGCCGCGCAGCACGTTGTCGGTGGCCGGAGGAAAGAGGCCCATACACCGCCGGGAAGAGGTAGACCTCTACCGCTTACCGGAGATGCGTCTCGGGCAGGTGTAGCTCGTGCGTACGCGTGTCGGACAAGCCACGCTCAGCCAGCGCGGGCCGTCGCGCATTCCACAGCGGCCGGCGGCGCCTTGGACGAAGGTCGCAGCCGCCAGTTCACCCCCACTCAGTGGAGGCTGCCCACCCACTCGCGGATGGCCGCGAGCCCGCTCGAATCCGTCACCTTCGAGGCGAGAGGCGGCATCTGCTCCGTCGTGCCGCGGATCGTCATGCGATGCACGATGCAGCTGCCCTCGGGGTTGCCCGGAGCGATGCGCTTCTCGACGCCGGGCGTGACGAACTTCTCCACCGGCACGCCCATGCCCGTCTTCCAGGTGGCCGTGTCCTCGACGCTCTTGTCATTCACGGAGAGCCGCAACGAGAACATGTTCTTGAACTCGATGCCCGTGGGGTTGTGGCAGTTGCCGCAATTGGCGTGCAGGTACCCCAGCGCCTGGGAGGCCACGGCATCTCCCGGTACCTTCAGCTCCGGCACCGACGCCGTGCTCAACCGCCCCTCGGCCACCAACGTCGTGAGCGTCACCCCGGGCCCCGCATGGTTGAGCTGCAAGGCACTGAAACCCAGCGCGCGCTCCGGCAGGTAGCTGTGACAGGACTTGCAGTTCTTCGCCGCGGGAATGTTGTGCGCCGTCCCCTGCGCGTTGTTCACTCCATACTGCGTGTAGTCCGCATCGGACCCATCCTCGCGCCAGACATACGCCCCGAGGATGAAGTCATCGCGGCCCGCGCCATAACGCGCGATGAACCGCGTCTCGAGGAGCTTCCCGTCGACAACGAAGTCCTTCCAGAGCTTCGCCCCCACGGGGAGCACCCAGTGGTCCATGTCGCTGGTCTCGATGGGGCAGCCGTCCGGCAGTTGGACGTACCGCGTCTTCTCTGCCCCATCGGACCAGAGCGGATATACGGGCTCGAACTGCCGCACGCCCGCCGCGAGCGTCCGAGTCCGGATGTCTTGAAAGAGCCCCGTCCCTGACAGCGTGGCCGGTACCGCGCCTCCCTCCATCCCCGTGTGGAGATCCTTGCAGGCCACGTTCGGGTCCTCGGAAGGAGGGGGCTCCTCCTCGGGCGTATCCGACGAGCATGCAGACAAGAGGCACACCGTGAGCAGGCATGCCAGGGAGAGAGGCCACGTCTCACCAGGAGAGAACCGGCGAGTGGAAGCGACGAGGTTCATCATGACAACCCTTTAGATACCGCCCATGAGGCACGCGGAGTTCGGCGCCGGTGCCACGCACACGTTGGAGGAGCAGGTCTGGCAGGCACCGCACTGCCAATCCTCGGTGCAGGCCGTGCCCACGCACTCATTGCTCGCGTTGCATGTCCCGCCGCCGGTCGAGGTGCAATCCGCATCCGTGGCGCACCAGCGCGCCGGCTCCTGCGGCTGCTTGTCCGCGGCGCCCGTCCGAGGCGTCTGGTTCTTGGTGTAGACGTAGAGCGCCTTGAGGTCATCCTCGGTCAGCTTCCGCAGCGCCTCGGCCGCGTTGGCCATGGGGTAGACCAGGGGACGGGTGATGGTGCCGCGCACGTACTGCCCCTTGACGATGATCTCCTTGAACTGCTCGTAGGTCATATCCTTCATGAGGCCGTGGGTGGCGCCAGAGAGGTTGGAGCTCATCGACCGCTTGAGCTTCAGCGCCGCATCCATGCCAGGGCCGGTCGCGAAGATCGCGCCGCCGCTCAGGAAGAGGTCCGGGGGGATCTTCGCGGTCTGAAGGTTCCGCTGCGGATTGGTGTGGCACCCGCTGCAGTCGGAGACGGCATTGGCCAGGTAGCTGCCGCGGCCATACAGCTTCTTGTCATCCGCGCTGAAAGTGGAGAACGCCGCGGGATCCGCGAGCGTCGAGATGGCCATGCCCCGATCGATGTTGAGCCTGTCGGAGGTGCTCTCCGCGGGCAGCGGCCGGGAGACCTCGCCATCGGTGTACGAGCTGGGGAACGGGACCGGCCTCGCCGCTGCGAGCGCGCCCTTGATGTCCGCGGGCACCGGGTTCTCCACGGCCGGCACCTTCTTCAGGTACGCGTAGATGGACTTCAGGTCCTCCGTGGACATCCACCGGAACGTGTACCAGGGCATGACGATGAGCTGCTCTTCGTCATTGTCGCTGCTGAAGTCCTTGGCCGTGCGCATCGTCTCGATGAACTCCGCCTCGGTCAGCTTCATGCCGTACTTGGGATCCGTCGTGAGGTTGCGCGCGTAGACGACCTCACCGCCCGCGCCGACCGCGAACGCGATGCCGCCGCCCATGTACTTGGGCGGACCGTTGGGCTGGAGCGCCTGGTGACACGTCCCGCAGTCTCCCGCGGCGTTCACAAGGTAGCTGCCCATGCCGATGCGCTCCTTCTCGGCGTTGCTGAGCCCATTGGTGTCCAGCGCGAAGGGAACGATGGACAGGCCCTTCTCGGCCTCCACGGAGAGCGGCGTCTCCTCGGGTGGCTTCTCATCATCATCATCGCAAGCCATGGTGCCGAGCAGCGCACCGGCCAGGAGCAGCGAGACAGGGGTTCGCATCCACCTGCTGCCTCGAAACGCACGCAGGCTGCTCGATCGATCAATCCGCACGATTCTCTCCTCTGTATGGGAAAAGCCCCCGAAGGCACGTAGGAAATGCACTCGCCCCCCCGGCAGCGCCGTGAACCTGCCCTAAAGGCAAAGCCATCTCAAGACCCTGGGTGATCTGGCAAACCGCAGGGTCAGAGAAGACCTGTCACGCCTCCTCGACGAAGGAGGGCTTCCAATACAGTTCGAAGAGGCCTCCCAGGAAGAATTCCCCGAAGCGCCCCACCGCGGAGAGCTGCTCCTGAACACTCAGCGCGTGGGTCACCCGGAAGGTGGAAACCTGACGCGCGAAGTCATCCACGGAGATGCGCAGCACGCCCTTATAGGCGGGCGCCGCCCCGGGCCCCTCTCCTCGCCGCACGGTGACGAAGAGGGTGGTGGTGTCCTCCCAGAAGTCGATGCCGGGATCGTCCGTGAGCTGCTTGAAGCCCTCGAAGAAGAACTTCTCGCCCGATTCGGACTGCAGGTGGAGCGCGTAGCGCAGCTGCTTGTAACCTGGCCGTTGCGGATCCTCGACCAAGACGTTGAGCGTGCCGCGGGTCACCGTGAGTGGCTTCTGGGACAGCGCAGGCGCCGTCACGCACCCCGTCACCGCCATGGGGTGCCGAGGGTCCTTCAGCAGGGCCTCCAGGTCCTCCACCAGCACGGTGATGACGAAGCGCAGCTCCGAGGCCCCGGGCCGATCCGGGTTCGCCGCGGCGCGGTAGTCCTCGTCCACCGCGGAGGAGATGATGCCGCGCAGGCTCTCGGTGAAGCGCAGGCCCGTGGGCGTCCGCGGCTCCGGCCCTGGCCGCTCCTGCATCGACGAGTAGTCGATGTGCCACCCGTGCCGCTTCGCCAGCCTCGCGGCGAAGCGCTCGGACACCGCGGAGATGGTCAGCAGCGGGTTGGCGCCAATCGAGCGGGGAATGACGGCGGCATCACAGACGTAGAGGCCCTCGTGGACGGCGGTGCCCTCCTGGGCCGAGAAGACGCGACCCTCGTGGTCCACCACACCGCTCTCGGCATCCTCACCCATGGCGCAGCCACCCAGCGGGTGGGTGATGAGGAGTGCGTTGTCCAGCAACCGGGCCCCTACGGGGTTGCGGATGAAGGTGCCGCCCAGCGCCTCCACCGTCTTGCGGATCTTCACCTCCGCGCGCAGGTAGCCCTCCTGCCGTCCCGCTCCAGGCCATACGGCGCGAAGCCCGTCTCCCTCCAGCTTCAGCTCGCCGCCCCCGTCATCATGCGTCATGGCGAAGATGGTCTGCGTGTTGCGGACAGCCCCGTGGTACGGGCCGCGAACCAGGCTCTCCGCCACGCGAGCGTTCTCCTGCACGCCGTCGATGAAGCCCTCATCCGTGTCCTCGCCCATCAGCGGCGCCACCGCGGCGAAGAGCGTGGGCAGATAGCCACCGAGCGCCGCCGGCACCCCGCCCTCCTCGATCACCATGCCCTCGTCCACGTACTCGGTGTCCCGCAGATCGATGACGCCGGTGATGTTGGGCCCCACGGGCTCGGCATCCTTCGGAGGATGGTCGCCGTGCCCCACGCCGTTCACCGGCACGTCCAGGTTGTACCCGAACGCCATCACGTCCCCGTTGCCGGAGAAGTGCTTGCCCAGCTCGCCCGACACCGGCAGCCCCGCCGCCCGCGAGCGCAGGAGGAGCTCCGTGCTGCCCAGCGAGCCGGCCGCCAGGATGACGTGGTCCGCCGTGAGGAACTGGAGCGGCGCATCGAACAGCTCCCGCCCCATGCCGGTGAGCCGGTAGTACACGCGCCAGTGGCCCGGGCCGCGCTCCAGGTGATGCACGGCCACCTGGGTGAACAGCTCCGCGCCGTGCCGCTGCGCGTCCGCCAGGTAGTTGTGGTTGACCGAGTTCTTCGCGCCCACGTTGCAGCCGGTGGCGCAGTCTCCACACAGGGTGCATGCGCGCTGACGGACGCCGGCGGCGTTGACGCCCTCCTGGAAGTGCACGCCCAGCGGCAGGGAGGAGAATTTCGCTCCCATGTACTCGGCCGAGCGCCGCAGCGCATCCATCTTGCGCAGCCGCGGGTGGCCCTCGGGGTACACCTGCGGGGAGAGCATCCGCTCGGCGTGGGCGAAACCGTCCTCCACCAGGCCTGACAGGTCCTCCCGGAAGGCGGCGGGCCAGCTGTCATCGAAGATGCGCGGATCCGGCCGCAGCACGACGCTGGCGTTGATGAGCGAAGTGCCACCCAGGCCCGAGCCGGAGATGACGGCCAGATCGCCCAGCAGGTGCAGCGAGATCAGCGCCGTGGGAGAGCCGACCTTCAACTTCTCCAGGAACGAGCCCCCCGGCCCCATGAGCTGGGTCTCTCGCAGGAACTGGGCGCTGGTGCGAGGAAACTCGCCCGGGAGCCGCTCCTTGCCACGCTCCAGCACGCAGACCTTCTGCCCGGCGCGCGAAAGCCGGGACGCGGCGATGGCACCACCATAGCCAGAGCCCACGACCACCACGGGCCAGTGCCCACCCAACCTCTCCACAGGAGACGACAGTCGCCGCATCTTTGTCTTTACGAGCCGCTAACGGCTCGTCCACCAGTTCTTGAACTGCTTCCAGGAGATCTTCCCTGTCCGATCAGTGTCGATGATATCGAAGGCGATCATCAATTCTTCGTCGGTGATGTTCTGCCCCAGGGCCTCCAGCAAGCGAGCGAACTCGGGCTGCTCGATGGATCCGGTGCGGTTGCGGTCGTACTTCTGGAAGATGTCCAGCAGCTCGTTCCCCGAGCTGGTCAGGTCATCCACGGCCGCATGCTCGGGGGCCAGGGCCTGGATGCCGGCCGAGGTCGTCTCGACGGTCTCCGCCGTGGGGCGCTCGGTCTGAACCAGCGGACCGGTGGGCTCGGAAGCCTCGACCGGGGCTGGGGATGTCTCGGCCGGTGGCGGGGGCGGGCGGGGGGTGGGCTTCCGGGCAGCCTTGGGAGCAGCCTTGGGGGCGGCTTTGGGAGCGGCTTTGGGAGCGGCCTTGGGGGCGGCCTTGGGAGCAGCCTTGGAGGCGGCCTTGGGAGCAGCCTTCCGAGCGGCAGGCTTTGCAGCGGGCTTGCGGGCAGCGGGCTTGCGAGCCGCCTTCGCCGGAGCCTTGCGAGCCGCGCCCTTCTTCGCGGCTGCCTTGCGAGGCGACTTCGCAGCCGCCTTGCGGGCTCCCTTCTTGGTGGTGGACTTGAGCTTCGCGGTCTTCTTCGTGGCAGCAGCCTTCTTGGCCGGCTTCTTCTTCGCCATCGTGCTCCCCTCCCGATGTAGACGAGCCATCGTAGCTTCAGGTGCTGCGAGCGTCATGGTTTCGGTGGACTTGCTGCTTCCGCCTCGAAAGCGGCTGCGTCCACGCCTGACGCGACCCACGGGAGATGACGCCGACAGGCCCGGCGCACGTGGCTGCAACAGGGCGAGCACCGCACGCTGGCTCCGCAGCAGGCGCTGACGGTGGAGGCCGGCTCGCATCTGCGGGTGCTGTCGGGCGCGGTGAAGCTGACGCACCCGACGCTCCAGGTGATTTCGCAGGGCACGCGGCTGATGGAGGTGGACCATCCCGAAGCGAAGGTGTCGTGCGAGCCGCCGCTGGCACAGGCGGCGTGAGTTCGGCGGCAACTCTTTTCACTGCTCGTCCGAGAATGTGGTTACGAACGGTACGGCGTCTCCCTTGGACGCCCCCTCTCCCACATTGGAGTACCCCATGTCCGTTGGTGGTGCGAATTCGTCGCGCAGCAGCTCTGGAAGCATGGCCGCAGGGCGGGCAGCAGATCGTTCGAGCGTGAGCGGGTACTCCGCCGACAGCCGCACCTCCAAGTCTTCTGTCTCGAGCAAGTCTTCTGGCTCGATGGCCGCTGCGCGAGCCGCGGACCGCGCGAGCGTGAAGGGGTACTCCGCCGAGAGCAGCTTCTCGAAGTCTGGCTCGATGGCTGCGGCCCGGGCCGCGGATCGGGCGAGCGTTGCCGGCTACACGAGCGGCTCTCTCCGCAAGGGAGCGGCGACCACCAACGTGAGGGATCTGCAGGATCGGCTGCGCTCCGCGGGATTCAATCCTGGAAAGACGGACGGCAAGTTCGGCCGCAACACCGAGAAGGCTGTTCGCGACTTCCAGCGCTCGATGGGACTCAAGGCGGATGGCGTGGTGGGGCCTCGAACCTTCGAGGCCCTCAACGGAACCTCCCGCTTCACGCAGAAAACCAAGACCCCTGCGACCACCCAATCGACGACGACTGGCCGGCCGTACGAGGCGATGTCTCGGCTCGCGCAGCAGCACGGCCTCACCGTCACCTCGACCACGGGCGGAAAGCACAACACCGGCTCGAAGCACTACCAGGGGCGGGCGATCGATGTGCGCACCCGCGGCGTCTCGGAAGCGAGCCTCGACGCCTTCATGGCCGATGCCCGGGCGAATGGCTACACCGTGCGCGACGAACGGACACGCCCGGCGGGACAGAAGGTCTGGGGCGGTGCCCACATCCACATCGAGAAGTGAGGCGAACGCAGTGAGCCTGCCGCCGCGATTCACACGGCGGCAGGCTTGGCGTTCTCAGGAATCAGCCCTGGCGGCGCCGGAGCAGCGCCAGACCCGCCAGCATGGCGCCCCAGACGGGCGCACTCCCAGCGGCAGCGCAACCCCCATCGCTCTCCTTGGGGCCTTCCTCGTTGGGAACATCGACAGGAGTGCCCTTCCCCACCTTCACACTCAGCTTCGTGGTGGAGGACCTGTCCCCATCGCTCTTGAGGTCCGCGTTGGTGGAGTTGCCAGCCCCGAAGATCGTGAGCGTCACATCGGTCGCGGGCGCGACGAGCGAGAAGTTGAAGCGCAGCTCCCCGGCGTTGAAGGGCTGGGGAGCGGAGTGCGTCAACTCAGCCCCCAGCTTCTTCATCCCGGTGCTGACGGTCTGGAGGGTGGCATCCGTATTGTCCACCGCGATGTCCAGCCCTCCCGTCTTCGCGGCGCCTCCCCGGATGATGAAGGTGTACTGGCCCGTGGCCCCCGGATCCAGGCTCGCGGGACCCTCGAACTCCACGGTGGGGGGCTCTCCGCCCTTGTGACAGGTGGCGCACGACATCCCGTCCTTGCCGGACTGCCCGGTGATGCCCGTGCTGGTGGCGAAAGCCGGAGAGGACCACAGCGCCGAAACGGTGAACACGCCCGCGATACGAATCAAAGGATGCATGAATTCTCCCGATGAGGTTGAGACACGGCGTGGCTGCAGCCGCTAGCGAAGTTGAAGGAAGGAGAAGGAGAGCCCCTGGACGTTCACCGTGGCCCTGCCGTTGTCTCCCAGCACCCGCAGGGTGGTGGACGCGGCGCCCGCGCCGAACTCGGTGTAGAGGGTCTGGTTCTCCGACTCGAACAGGAACGTGCTCCCCGAGGTCGCCGGGAAGCTGGGCTTGTGCGTCGCGACCAGCGTGGCGAGATTCAGCTCCCACCACTGCCAGCCCGTGCCGCTCGCGATGATGCGCGGAGGGGTGCCTTCCATGACAGGGGCGACCGTCTCATCGAGCACGCGCACGTACGCCGTCCCGCGAGGACCTGGAACGAGCGTGCCCGCGGTGCCACCGCCCACCAGCCCTCCGAGCGTCCGGTAGAAATTCGGATCAAAGGTGCGGGTCCGCGGATCGAACTTGAGCAGGCACGGCTCTGGTGACTCCTCGCCCACCACCCGGCGCGACGCCGCGCCATACGCCTCCGTCGCGATGTACACCGTGCCGTCGAGACCGACGACGGCGTCTTGTGTGTAGCCACACCGCTCGTCCGTGGCGATGGTGGCCACATCCGTCGCCGTGTCGATGGAGACCACGCCCGCCTTGGGAGTGATGCTCACGCCCGATTCGGGACGCCAACTCACGGGCATGAGGAGCTGCCCGTCGAGCCGCACGACCGCGCCCGAGAAGGCCAGGAGCGTGTTCGGCAGGGCCAGTTCATCCAGCGAGATGCGGCCGGTGACCGTCATCTGCTCGGGGTTCCAGATGACGACCTGGGCGGCGGCTGCATCGAAGAAGTAGGCCTTGGTCTCCGAGAGGAACTGGAAGTTGCCCTGGTACTCCCCGAGCGACGTCACCCCCACGCTGGCGAAGCTCACGGTGCCCGCTGCCTCCAGCGCTCCCGTGCTGTTGAGCTTGTAGCGGGTCACCATGGGGCTCTCGTCGCTCACGACATAGAGCGCACCGGACTTGGGAATGCCCACCCCCAGCGCACGGCCGGCCACGCGGATCGCCTTGTCGAGGGAGAGCGACGCCGTCTGCTCCGCCTTGTCCGTCACGATGACGTAGCTCGCCGGCGGATCTTCGGAGAACAACTGCGTGGTGATGGCGTACAGCGGCCCGTTGTCGTCACCGTCCTGCTCCTCCGAGTCTCCGCACCCCGTGAACAGGGCCAGGGCGAGAGTGGCGGTGGACAGCCGCAAGGCAGAGAGGGCACCCAGATGCTTCATCGTCAACCTTTCCAGGGAAAATGAAATCGATAGTCATTATCAATTTCAGCTCCTATTAGGGGGTGTCCGCGCAGCAAGTCAAGAGGAAGCCAACCCGAGCCACGGCGGTGCTGGACCGCTCAGGGGTTACCGTTTCGCAGGAACATCGCCTCCATCAACGCCACGCTCCCGATCGTGACGAGCGCCAGCCCCACGCCTCCGAGCAGCGGCGCTGCCAGCCCGAGCATGGCGATGAACGAGGCGGGCACCGCCAGGCGGTAGCCCCGGAGCGCGGCCTCGTCCGTGCCGGAGCGCAGCGAGGGAATCACTGACAAGAGGCCCAGCACCGCCGCGAGCGAGAGCGCCACCTTCCCAGGCAGGGTTGGCGCGATCGGGCCTCCGAAGATGCCAGCGGCGAGCACGCACACCAGCACGGCCCGAATGAGCGCGCTGGCACGGATGCCGATGAGCAAGGGGAGCGTCCGGTAACCCGCGGCGCGATCCCCGATCCCATCCTTCTCGTAGTTGGCCAGGATGAACCACGCGTCAATGGCGAGGATGAGCCCCAACATGGGCAGCGCGCCAACGAGCCCCTCGAGCGCGGCGGACAAGGAACCCGCGCTGCTCGGGAGCGCGCCCAGGACCCCGAGCCCTCCGGCGACCGCGGCAATGCCTCCATGAATGAGGTTGCCCATCAGCGGTACGCCCTTGGCTTTGTTGTAGCCCACGAGCAGGACGACCGCGGCAGGAGCCAGCAGCCACGCGGCCGGGTGGAGGGCCAGCAACGCCGCGATCAGTGCCAGCCCCGAGAGCAGGGTCACCGCCAGGGTCGGCCCCGCCGACAACCGCCCATCCGCCAACGGGCGTCCCGGCGCATTGATCGCATCGGTGTCCCGGTCGAGCAGATCGTTGATGAGCTGGCCGACGCCCCACCCTCCTCCCGCGACGAAGGCCGCCAGCACGACGCGCCACCCCACGGCGGCTGATGGAACGGCGGCGGAGCCCGCGAGCGCGGCCCCGGCCCCGAAGGCGAAATAGTGCAGGCGCACCGCCTCGAGGATGAGCACCGTGAACCGGCCCAGCGGCATGCCGATGAGCGGCTCTCGCCCGCGCCCGACGTCCTGAATCCATTGCCGCCCCTCGCTGAAGAGGGACTTGTAGCTCCGGCTCGCCATGCCCGGGGGAGTATAGGCGGGCTGGGGTGCGCCTCAGCACTCCAGCTGCGCTGGGGAGCCATTATCCGGCAGCCACTCCCGGCCGAAGGGAGAGCATCCCCGGCGTGAGTGGGCCCATCGACTTGAACGTCTTCGCTCACGATGAGAAGGCCTTCGACGGACTCCTCTCCTCCAAGGATTGAGCAGCTGATGGGGCACGAATGAAGCTATCCTTCTGCCGTGCTGATCATCCGCAAAGCCCAGATAGAGGCACTGGCCGAGACTCGGTTCGATCACCTCAAGCAATGGCTCCGCCCCCACCTGCGTGCCTCCTTTGCCTCGGAGCTCGCGGACATGGATGATGACACCTTGTGGGGCCTCATCGACGTGAGCGTCGAGCGGGCACGGGTCCATGGCGCGACTCGCGCGGCCACCCTCTGCAAGTTCGTCCACCTGCGGGTGCTCTTCGGGGCAGGGTTCGAGGAACTCCCCTGGGCCGAGCACGTGCTCCAGGATCCGGCTCTCAGCGATCCCAATACACGGCTCGAGGTGCTGGCACTCGTGGCCCGGGGGCACCTCTCGGATGGGGAGGACCACACGTGAGCATCCTGGATGACACGAACTCCACTCCGCCGCCGAGCACCACACCCAAGCGCAGGTTCGACGAGGCCAACCTCTATGCGGAAGAGGAGGCCCCCACCACCCAGCCGAAGCAGGAGTGTCTGGCCGAAGATCTCATCAACGATGTCACGCCCGCCATCCAGGTGGTCTCCACGCCGGGGTGGTACGACAGCGGCGACATCACCCGCTCCACACCCGCCCAGGTGGTCCTCTCCATCGCCGAGACCCGGCCGGCAATGCCCTACCAGGGGGCAGGAGTCATCACGGTGACGGGAGGGAGTGCCACCCTGTTCTCGAATCCAGGGTGCACCGCTCCGGTGCCCGCCTCCTATGGAGCGGCCGCACTGCGCGGGGGCGAGCCGGTCTACATTCGCGGCACCGCGGCAGGGCCCGTGACCCTTCAGCTCTCCCTGACTCCCTCGGGCAACCCACAGATCATCCCCCACGGCCCAGCCAACGCGACGGTGCAGATCCAGGCGATCAACCTCGTCACGCCGAGGATCGCCGTCGAGGATGATTCGGCGTGGCACGATCCGGATGCCCCCGGCCGCAACAAGGCGGCTCGGCTCAGGCTGAGCATCGCGGAGAGCCAACCCGCTCATGCGTACACGGGGCAGGGTCAGGTGAGTGTTCTCGGAGGAGGTGCTCAACTCTTCCGCAATCCCGAGTGCACGCAAGCCGCGCAGTCCTTCTCCGCCAACGAGCTGCGTCAGGGAGCACCGCTGTATGTCCAAGGGACCGCGGTGCGTGAGCTCCAGGTGCAACTTGCCCTGACGGCCTCGGGCAATCCCCAGGTTCGCGAACTGGGGCCCGTGGCGCAGGCCCTCACCATCCAGCCCGTCAACATCGTCACGCCCCATGTGCAGCTCATCGAGAACACCGGGTGGCTGCAGGGGGACCGCGGGCACGCCGCGCCCGCGTGCATCGACGTCTGGTACACCGAGTCGACGGGAGCCCCCTCCTATGGCGGCGGTGGAGAGATCCTCTTCGATGACAAGAAGCTCGAACTCTTCGATGACGAGAAGTGCCAGGCCCCCGCGAACAAGAAGATCCCCAATGGAACCACGGAGGGTCACAAGAAGCGGTTCTTCGTCCGGGGCAAGACGGTCGACACCCACGCCATCAGCCTGAAGCTGGATCCCTCCGGCAATCCCCAGGTCCGGGCGATCGAACGCCAGGACGCGCAGTTGGAGGTGAAGCAGGCCAAGCTCGTGAAGCCGTGCATCGAGGCGGAGTACCGGGTCCTGCTCGTGCCCCACCGGCTGCTGTCGCACGAGGGGAAGCCCAAGAGCGACCATCCCACCGACCTGACACGACTCGAGCTGTCCCTGGAGCAGGATCAGCCAGGGATCACCTACACCGGTGGAGCCAAGCTGAGCTTCGGCACGAACGTCGAGCTGTTCACCGACGCAGCCGGTGACAAGCCCGCCCCAGGTTTCGACGGCAAGAACCTGGAGATCGAGGCGAAGGAGCTCACGACAGGCAAGAAGGCGACGCTCTACCTTCGCGCCAAGGGGGCCGGTCAGATCCAGGTGACGCTCACCCCGGATGCGACCTCGAAGCTGGGCGCCCTGGCCCAACGCTCCATCTTCGTCGTCACCGAAGCCGTGCTGGCGATGGAGGCAGTCCAGTTCGATCTGGAGCTGTACGAGCACAGCAAACCGCACAGCAAGGTCTTCCGCGATCCGCAGGCGCCCGGGGCGACCAGGCTCACCGACGAGCAGAAGGTCAAGCGCGGTGGCCTCGTGCAGGTGCAGGAGAACGGACACCACTGCCGCGCCAAAGTGGTGGTCAAGAAGCCCGCGGATGCCGTGTGGACCGTGGGCGGAGCCGATCACAAGGTCGTCCTGCAACAGGCGTCCCAGAGCGGTGGCGTCAAGCTCTTCAAGGGGGACGTCGAGCAGGCATGGCCGCTGGAGCTCGCGCGGGCTGACTTCGGGGCGGGGGACGTGATCCTCTCTATCGAAGGCAGCGCCGCGACCCATGACTTCCGCCATGTCTGCATCGACGTGGGGCTCAACCGCGGCGCGGGGGGGCTCGCGCACACGGCCAAGCGCAACGGGGATTTCGCGCTCGTGACCGTGGTGGCGTTTGAAAAGATCACCCCGGACACCGCGGACTACAAGCAGTACATCAACCTGCCCGCGGTGAACACCAACCCCGAACGTGGAAGGAAGCTCAAGAGCCAGGCCAAGCTCACCAAGCCCCTGCAGGACGTCGAGATCCTCTTCACGCTCATCCCCGGCAACACCAACCAGGCCAACCTGCCGGACCGGATGAAGTACCAGGAGCCCAAGGACACCGACGCCGCGGTGAAGACCAACGCGCAAGGCATCGCGACGTCCGCCGAACTCGAGCTGTCACGCTTCACGAGCGACACCTTCACGATCGCCGCGTACGTCAAGCAGGCTCCGCCGGTGAAGAACAGCGCTCCGCCGGCCTCGTGCTCCAAGCCCATCGAGGTCTGGCAGGAGGTCTTCTACAAGTACGCGACGATGAAGCAGGACACGAACGTCCCCTACACCGACAAGTCGAACGTCCTGGAGAATGGCTTTGGCCAGAACAAGCTGAAGGTGACGAGCCTGGCCCCGGTGGCCGAGCCAGCGCACCAACGCTACCTCAAGGCCGTGGACTCCCAGGTCTGGATGGCGAACGTGCTGGGCGTAGCAGGCCCCCGGCAGATGAACATCGCGTTGATCGACACCATCCTGGGCAATGAGAAGGATACGGCGTTCGACTGGAACAACCTCTCGTTCGCGCCCGCCAGCATCGATCTCTTTCAAACCTTCGATAACTCCAACCTGGCCAACAAGGGCACATGGCTGAACTCGGCCACCTGCCAGGTCACCTGGAATGGCGCCCCTGTGTCCATGAATCATGCCGTCACGCTCACGCCCGCGGGAGGTGGAGGACATACGCTGGCCTGGGATCTCTCCGCCCTGGCGCCCTACACGGGGAACGGAACGGTGAACATCAGCATCACGCTCGCCCCCACGAACGGAGCGCCGTTCACCGTCAATGGCGCCAACCTCAACCCAGCCGCTGGCAACACGCCCATCGCTCCAGGGGCCCTCTTCAATCTCGGGGCCTGGTTGATCTCGGCAACGTGCAGTGTAGCCGCGGGGGCGGCTCCCCCGGCGGACATCTCCGCCACGACGACACTCACCGAGACCAACGGCGTCTTCAAGCTGGCCTGGTCGACACCGGCGCTGGCGCCCTTCAACGGAGCAGGCACCGCCGCCGTCAGCTTCCATCTCAAGGAGTACCCGGTGCTCTCCGGGATCTCCTGGGGACCGACGACCATCGTGGGCATGCGCTTCCGCCAGAACACCGTCGGCCAACCGGATGAGAACACCGTCCTTCACGAGGCCGGGCACTACCTCGGGCTCGCGGCGAGCACGCTCCCCGACACGGGTGGCACCGGCAATGGGCGCTACTATTTCTTGAACGGCGCCCACTGCAATTCCAACGGCAACACCTGCATCATGTACGACACGGTCAGCCCGAGTGTGGTCTTCTGTGACACGTGCAAGGACGCGATCAAAGGCCGGGACTACACCAATCCCCCCGTGGCGGGGAGCGCTCCGTTCTGAGCGGGAGCCTGGCGAATGCATCGGTGCTCGCGGGGCTGCTGCTCGCCCTGGCCGGGTGCCCCCGAGGCGCGCAAGCGCAATGGAACGCGGCGCCGGCACCTCGAGCGGAGATGCCTCCCCGCAGCCCTGAAAGGCAAGGCGACATGAGCGACGAGGCCGAAGTCCAGATCCCCGCAGCGCTCTGGTTCGGAGAGACTCCCCACTCGAAGAAGCTCTCCCCGGGCGCCCTCGGCCTGGACTTCACGGTCGCGCCGGCACGAGGCCCCACGGGCCCCACGGTGGCCCTGTTCGGCGCCTTTGCATTGAGCGCGCCCTACACGCTGATCTACCGCGCGCAACTATCGAGCGCGATCCACATCGTCGCCATCAACGCGAAGACGGGCCGGGTCTCGTTCAACAAGCCGGCGGATCCCAACGAGCTCCCCATCTCAGCGACGATGCCGAAGGATCTGGATGCCGCCATCGCTCAGGCGCAACCGCTCGAGCGGGGGATGATCGTGAAGACGTTCTTCAACGTGGATCTCGCCGCGCACCTCTCGCTGCCACCCGAAGAGGGGGACTACCACGTGTTCCTCTGGCTGGATGATCGGGTGACACCCGTGAAGACGGTGCACGTGCCGGCCAACCCGGCCCGGGGGGCCTCCGGCGCAGGTGTGGACCTCCAGCTGACCGTTGGGGACACGGCCTCCTCGCCCCGTTCCCGCCAAGGGACGATCGTGCTCGAGAGTCCCGCGGGCCGTACCCAGATGTTCGGTGCGCTCCCAGGCCCCGCCATTCCGCTGGATCCCGAGGCCACGGGCACCCCACCCCTCACGCTGCTCGCCTTCTGCCAGCGCAGCCGGCACTTCGGTTGGGCGAGTGTTCCCGTGGCGAAACGGATGCTCAAGGCAAAGAGCCGCGCGTTCAGCTTCGAGCCCTCGGCCCTGGTGCGCTGTGGCGACGTCCCCGAGCAGACCTTCCTCCTCGCCACGTTCGGAACCCTGCGCTCGGACGTCGTGAAACTGCCCTCACGGTGAGGGGAGTGCGGCCCTCGCGTCAGGCCGCACCGCCCTGCCTTCCTCCATCAGTTCACGCCCACCGCGTTCCAGCTCTCCTTGACCTTCTGCACCTCGGGCGAGCCAGCGCCGTACAGGTCCGTGGCGGCGTTGATGGTGGCCTGACGGGCCTCGGCGAAGGTGGTGTTCGGCGTCATGTAGTGCTCCAGCGCGCGGTAGAACACCTTGAGGCCCTTCTCCATGCCGATGCCGTCCTTCACCTGCACGCCCGAGGTGCGGTTGGTGCCGCCGTTGGCCAGCAGGTAGAAGGCGTTGTTCGCGATGCCGCTGGAGCCGTGCACCTCGGTCTGCTTCGGGTAGTTCTTGTAGTTGTCGATGGAGTAGCCGTCCTTGGTCGGGTCATCCATGTAGCGCAGCGCGTCCCCGGTGCCATTGGCCGGCGTCCACGCGTCCTCGCCCATCTTCCAGTCGAACTGCACCGCCGAGTTCTTCTGGCTGGCGTACCACTCCACGCCCGTACCCAGAATGTCGCTCATCGCCTCGTTGAGGCCCCCGGACTCGCCCTCGTAGATGAGGCCCGCGGTGCGCTCGGTCAGGCCGTGGGAGATTTCGTGGCCGGCGATGTCCAGCGTGGTGAGCGGGCCGGCGTCCCTCCCGTTGCCGTCGCCGTAGTTCATCTTCTCGCCGTCCCAGTAGGCGTTCACGTAGTTCTTGTCCACGTGCACGTAGGAGACGAGCTTCTCGCCCTTGCCATCCAGCGAGTCACGGCCCAGCACGTCCTTGTAGAAGTCGTACGTCATCTCCGCGCCGTAGTGCGCATCCACCGCCGCCTTGGTGTTCGCGCTGTCCGAGGCCTCGCCCCACACGTCGTTCTTGTCGGTGAACTCCGTCTTGCCGCTGGGCGAAGTCCTGTTCTTGGCATCGTAGGTGACGATGCCGCCGCCGCGCGTGGTGTCCTCCAGCGTGTAGCTGCCGTTGGCCTGCTTCGTGGTGGAGAGGTCCACCTTGCCGCTGTAGAGCGTGGTGTCATCCGCCTTGCCCGTCGCCCCCGCCTTGCTGTCGGTGGCCGGAGTGCTCGGCGTGGCAGGCTTCTCGGCAGGGGTGGCCGCCGCCGCCTCGCCCTTGGCAGAGGCCTCGCCAGCCTTGGCCTCGCCAGCCTTGGGCAGCTCGATGCCGCCCATCTGGTCGAAGCTGCGCACCACCTCGCCGCTGTTGGCGTCCACGAAGTAGTTCATCCGGCGCGGACGCTCATCGGCCTGCAGGTCCTCCACGTTGGTGAGCTGCACCTGGTAGGCGGAGTGGTACTGGCCATCCTTGTCCTGCACCACCACGCGCTCGGAGGAGGGCGGATGGCTGGCGTCCGTGTGGCCGGCAAATGCCTTCTGCGCCACGGCCAACGCTTCCTCGGAGGACAGCTTCACCGCGTCCGAGCCCAGCCCGGCCGGGATGGTGGAGGTGTTGCCCGTGAGGCTGGACACCTTGCCCTCCTTGTCCAGGTGGCTGATGACCTGCTCACCGAACACCTTCACGCCCTCGTGCGTCCGGTCCAGCCGCACGTGCGTCATGCCCAGTTCGTCGCGCGTAACAGAGCGGGGGTCGAAAGAGGCGGGAGTCCTGCCGCCGGCGACGATGCCCTGGTTGCTGATGCTGGACTGGGACTGGATGAACTCGAGCGACTTCTGCACGGCGGCCTGGGCCTCAGGGGTCTCGAGCGCCAGCGGGCCGGGCTTGGCGGCAACTGCTGGGGCCGGAGCGGCCGTCTGCGCGGTGAGGGCCACCAGCGGCTTGTTGCTCGAGGTGGCGAAGCTCGACTTGGCCTCGAAGCCCGACTCCTGCTTGCGGGCGGGGGATGCCGCGGGATTCTGCTGCGCGAGCGTGTTGACGGCGGGGGTGGAGGACAGCGGGGACGTCTGGGGGCGGTTGGCGATCTGCATGGCGGTGGGCTCCGAGTAAGCGGGGTAAGAATTTGTCCTGATTGGTGAGTCGATGTATTCAGGATGGAGCATGATGTGTGCCATGCGGCGCGTCAGGAACTTGCGCTGGTAACTCCTTGTTTTTACGGGGATGGTATTCAGCCGAAGCCTGTCAGCCGGTGACTTCCGTCATCAGCAGAAGGCACTTTGCCTCTGGGACACTTGTCACCACCTTGTAGGCAGTTGTCACCAGGTTCTTTACAAAAACATACCCACGCAGGAACTCACCGCTTCCGGGACGTCAGCTCCAGTTTCTGGAGGGTCAGCTTGCTCGTGGGTTGAAACTCGTAGCGCATGAGCGTGGCGCCCTCGGGGCCCTCCATGCTCCAGGAGCCCAGCGGGCCGAAGAGGGCCTTGAGTTCATAGGGGGTGCAGGTGGGCAGGAACACCCGCATCACCCGCGGATCATAGAAGCGGAAGTACAGGCGCTTCCCCTGCTCGTCCTTCACCTTGAGGAAGTGGCGCAGGTGCCGGCGCACGGTGGAGGCGTCCTCGAAAGCCGTGACGAACAGTCCCCAGGAGCGTCCCCAGGCCTGCTTCAGCAACTCGCGGGTGAAGGGCTTCTCGCGCTCCAGCGGCACCAGGTAGGGCGCCACCGCCAGGATCTCGCGAGGCAGCGGGCCTTCGTAGAGGCACTCATGGCGAACCTCGTTGCTGAGCAGGAAGGGCAGCACGGCCTCGTCCCGAGCCGCGTCCAGCACGGCATAGACGCGCCCGTGCTCGTCCTGCCGCTCCGACTGCCAGAGGGTCTCGATGATCCGATCGATCCACACGCCTGCCTCGCCTTACGCCGCGGCCTGCTGCTGGCGGCGCTTCTCGCACTCTTCGCAGAAGGGGACACCGTCACGCGCCGCGTTGCGCAGGGCCTGGGCCTGGGCCGCGACGTCCATCGTCGAAGAGACGGCAGGCGCTGGCTTCACGGGAGGGGGAGGCGGCTCCCAGATCTCGTGCAGCTCCTCGATGGGGTCGTCCTCCACGCGTCCATGGCCCGCTGCGCGCTCCTCGAGCACAGCGATCAGTTGGCCGGACTCGAAGGCCTCGGCCAGGCGGTTCATCAACCGCTGATCATGGGACAGGCGCTCCAGGCGCGTCAGGCCTCCGGGCCACCCTCCTCCCAGGGCCTCCTCCAGGGAGCGAAGCGTGTGGGGCGAGAGCCTCAGCCACGTCTCCAGCTTCCAGCACACCTCCGCGGGCGGCAGCTCGCGCGAGGGATCCACATCCCTCACAGCGGTGCGCCGGAAGATGCGCACGGTGGAGAGTCCATCCCGGATGGACCATGACTCACCGGCCAACATGGGGAAGCTCTCCCGGCTCATCGCGTCTCCCGAGTCATCGTGGGAGGTGAAGTGTACCCATCCCCGTAAGCCCCGCAAGCCTCGCAACCAAGGGGTGAACCCCACGGCGGAGGCGACACGCGGCCCACAGTTGCGCCCAGGAGCTTCGTACTTCCCTGAACCGCCCCGAGACGCTACGGGAGGCTCACGACGATGGCTCCCGCCGAGACGACGCCCTCCCTGACAGCCCCTCTGCCGCCCCGATTCCGTGTCCTCGCGCTGGTGGTGATCTGCGCCATGCCGCTGGGGTTCTCGCTGCCTTCGCTCTTCGATCCGTTCGGGCAGACGGAGGAGGCCGTCAACGCCACCATCTGGGGCCTGGGGGCTCGCAACCTGCTGGCCCAGGGGCCGCTGGATTCACAGCTCGGAGCGCGGGTGTCGCCCTTCCCGGGGCCGGGACCGCGCCCTGGCATCTATGCCCACCACCCTCCCCTGCCCGTGTGGGTGTCTGCCCTCGTGCAGCTCTTCACCCTGTCCGAGGCCGGGCCCCGGCTCGCGGCGCTCGGGGCGGCCGGGCTTGCTTTGCTGCTGCTGTTCCGCGTGCTGCGGCTGCTCGTCTCGGAGCCGCTGGCCCTGCTCGCCACGGCGGTCATCGCCAGTTCTCCCTACGTGCTCATCTACGGGAGGCTGCTCACCACGCTCACCCTGGCCACGCCACTGTTCCTCTTCGCGCTGGAGGCCGTACTTCGCCGCATCCTTCGAGGCGAACCGTGGCGATGGCCCCTGCTCGCCGCCTTCGCGGGGCTCGTGCTCTCCTCCTGGGATGGGACGATCGGCGCGGTGGTGCTCTCGCTCTCCCTGGCCTGGGCGGAGCTGCGCTCGGGCAGTTGGCGGCGTGCCTCGGCCTGGGGACGCGCACTCGCTCCCGGCCTGGTCACTGCCGTGACTCTGGCCGCGGTGGGGGGCTGGCTCGTGTGGGCCAACGGGGGGCCCGAGGCCATGGTCTGGCAATTCCAATACCGCTCCTCGAGCAACCTGCCGGGAGCCAGCGCCTGGCTGAGCAAGCAGCTCGGATTCCTGGGTGGAGGGCTCGGGTGGGGCACGCTCGTGGTGCTCGCCTCGGCGGCGGTGTGGCTGCCTCTCGGGGTGCGGCCGCGAGGGCTCGTCCCCGCGCTGCTCCTGAGCGCCGCGCCTGGCCTGGGCATGCTGCTCATCTTCCGCCAGGGCGCGGACCGGCACCCCTTCTGGGCCTACAACCTGATCCTCCCGGCGGCCGTGGCCATCGCTGGCATCCTGCATGCGCTTCACGCGCGAAGGTCCGCGGTAGCTGCGGTGGCGGTGGCCCTGCTCGGACTGCAGGCCGTGGTGAGCTTCCGGCTGGCCGGAGATCACTCCGGGCGCGAACGCATCCTCAACGCGCGGGGGGTGATGCTGAAGGACTTCTTCCGCACGCACCCCGTCCCCTCCTCCATCCGCTTCGTCTCGACCTACAACTTCTACCCCTTCGCGAGTTGGTACCTGGACCGCCCCATCGACGTGGTCCCGGGAGTCGACGGATTGAGAGAGCGCCTGCGCACAGGCGCCTGGCCTGAGAACGAACCGGTGGTGGTGGATACGGCTCAGGCGTTCGAGGCGGGATGCCGCCCCTTTGCCGCCCTCGCTGAGTCTCCCGAGCGACGATGGGCCATCGCGCCCGCAGGCGTGGTGGGCACGGCCTGCGCCAGGTGATCACCAGAAAGGCCAGGCTCATGGGTACCGAGCGATGCTGTCTTGCGAAGACCGCGCTGCTGCGGGTTCGAATCCCGCCGCCTCCATCCCGCAGCCCTATAGGGTACACGTCTGCTCAAGACGCCATCCCCTCGGGAGGCTGCATGCGATGGGCCCCTGCTGCTGATGCTCTTCGGCCTGTCCGCGTGCATCCAACGAGACGACACGGCGCCTCAGGCATGCGCGGCCACGGGGGGAACCTGCATGGCGGACGGGGAGACTCCGGCACGCCGGGCACCTCTCACGGGTAAGACGGAGTCCACGGCGGTGGACGGTGCCCGGGGTAGCTACGCGTCGCGCCTGCCCTTCTCCGAGCGAACTTCCCAACCGGCCGGAATGGCTGGGGAATTGCACGAGGCCTGCCGCTCACGGGCGCAGCACGCCATTGACAACAAACGTGTTGTGCAACTACCTGGTTGGGCAACAATCTTGTTGGGCAACAATCTTGTTGAGCAACTGGCCTGTTGGCCAAGGCGGTTGAGGGTGTGTATGTCAAACTCTGACACGGAGATAGATCGAGCAATCCAACAGCTGGTGGATGCGCACTTCCCCTGGGGGGACGGACCGTGCCCCGAGCGAGTGGAGGACCGTCTCGCGCACGTCCGCCGGTGGCTCGAGCAGCAGGCGGCCATCTACCGGGGCATCGCCACGGCGCTCATCGCCCGGGTCGAGCCGATCCTGACCCAGCTCCAGCAGCGACTCTCCGCGAATCAGCCGGACCGGCTCTTCTTTCGCATCGACGAGAGCCACATCACCAAGTCTCCAGAAAGCATCCTGGAGAAGATGGCGCGCGAGTGGCGACGGGAGCAGACGCTGGCGCCCCCGGTGAGCTTCCACAATCTCGACCAGCTCAAGGATCTGGGGCGCTTCCGGATCGTCGCCAACTTCCTGGACGACGTCGAGGTGATCACCCGCTGCATCGAGGAGCCCTATGACGCCACGAAGCGAACTCGGATCACGCCGGGCCAGTTCCAGCTGCGAGAGGAGTTCGGCCTCGCGAGCAATCGGTTCGAGGACATGATCGCGATGGCACCGGAGCACCGCAGCACCGGCGAGCGGTGCCGCAAAGGATGGTTCTCCCCTCGGCAGGCGGATCTTCGGGGCTATCGGGTGGAGGTGCAGATCGTCACGCTGCTCCAGGAGGCTTGGGACAAGAAGGAGCACTTCCTCGTATACGAGCGCGTCCGGAGGGGAGAGCACGTTCCGCTCGAGCACCGGATCATCTTCGCGGACCTGAGCGCTCAGCTCGCCCAGGCGGACCGGGACTTCAACCGGCTCAAACGCGAGGCGGAGGCCCAACCAGACGGAGAGCTCGAGCATGCGGCTCCGTAACGAAGCGCTCAGGACAGGGAGCCTGCTGGTGTTCTCGGACAGAAACGAGTCCCGGTGCAATGCCAGCATCCTGTTTCTCGTCGAAGGAGCCACGGACATCGGTCCGCTGCACGAGCTCGAACTGGCCTGCCGCGCGTTCGTGGATGACCGCTTCCACTGGTACACCCTGGCCAATCAGTTCGAGCCCTCGGCGGTGGGCTTCCGGCTCGACCACATGCGAATGACCCGGCTGGAGGTGGCGGAGTTCCGGGGGCTTGACTCCGAGACCCTCCGCGGCCTGCTTGGGCCCGCCCTCCAGCACCTGCGGCGAGGGCAGAACCTCTTCCCCAGCGCCACCCGGATGGAGGGGAGCGTGGCCCGGGGCGTGGACTTCCTCGGCCGGGATGAAGATCTCGCCACGCTCCAGACGCTCCTGGCCCAAGGCGAGCACGTGCTCCTGGTGGCGCCTCGGCGCTCTGGAAAGACCTCGCTGCTGTACCGTCTCTCCGAGACGGGCGGGCAGCGGCTCAACCTGGTCTTTCTCGACGTCGAGAAGTTCCGCTCACCCGAGGCGTTGGCCGCAGGGCTCGTGGCCCAGTCCACGGGGCGCCGCTTCACGGAGGTGCTCAAGAAGGTGCGGACGCAGGGGTGGCAGGCCGCGTTGCGCGAGGCGATGGCGACGCTCGCCGCGGACGCCCGGCCGCTCGTGCTCATTTTGGATGAGTTCGTCTTCCTGCTCGACAACATTGGTGGCGCTGACGGGATTCGTGCCGTCCTGACAGCCCTGGACGCGGCGGCGAGCGAGGTGAATGCACGGTTCGTAGTCGCGGGCTCCATCGAACTGGAGCCGTTCGTGCGTGATCGAGGCCTCGGTCATCTGCCCGGTGTGTTCGGGAACCTGCGCCGCTACCTTCTCCCGCCGCTGTCTCAGGGCCAGCTCGAGTTCGACATGCGGCGGGTGCTTCTGGGAACAGGGCTCGTTGCCGATCCGGCGGACCTCCAGTGGCTCGCGGAGAATGTCGATCTCGCGATGCCGTACCCGGCCCTTCGCTTTCTGGGGCACCTGGCGTCCGTGGCACACGAGCGCTCCCTGAGCGTCGAGACGCTGAAGGAGGAGCTGAACGGCTTCCTGGCGACGACCGACGCCTTCGCGGACCTCATCAACCATCTCGAGCATCTCGCCCAGGAAGATCTCCGCGTCGCGGAGACCCTCGAAGAGGCGCTCGACCGGCTGTCGCAGACTGGGAGGGGCCTGAATGTCGCGGACGTGAAGGCTCGTCTCGAGGGCACGGACGACGAGCAGACACGCTGGTTCGCGTGGTTGGTGGAGCACTTTCCAGTCACGCTCGAGGGTGAGCAGGTCCGGCTCGCCTCTCGCCTCTTCCGGCGATTCTGGCGGATGCACCAAGGAACGGACGTATGAGCCCCCATGTCTCCCTGTACAACCCCCGAGCTACACCGCCAGAGCAGCTCGAGGCGATGCTCGTCGGGCGAGAACCACTGCTGAAGGAGATCCTCAGCAATCTCCAGGAGCAGGCCCGAGGCCAGACGCGTCAGCACTGGCTCATCCGCGGACCGCGAGGGATGGGCAAGACGCACCTGACGGGCATCATCCACCACCGGGTCCGCAATGAGCCGGAGCTATCCAGGGCATACCTTCCCCTCTGGCTGGGCGAGGCAGACGTCTACGAGGTCTATTCTCCCGCGACGCTCCTCGAGCGCATCGCCGAGCGCCTCATCGAGGCGGTGCCGGATTCAAGCCTCCTGGAAAAGCTGCGCGAGCTCTCGGGGACGGGAGACGAGGAGGGATTCTTCCAGGAACTCTCCACGCTCCTTGGGGAAGAGTCGACCCGGCAGGGGAAGATCCTGCTCATCCTCATGGAGAACCTGGACGCGCTACTGGAGGGCTTTGCGCCCAAGGAGCGCAAGACTCAGCTCCGGCAGCTCCGGTCATTGCTTCTGCACGATGCCCACTTCCTGTTCATCAGCACGACGCCGACGAAGTACATGTCGGCGCTGACAAATCCCAAGGAGCCGCTCTACAACCAGTTCAAGGAGAGAACCCTCAAGCCGCTGACCGTGGAGGAGGTCAGTAGCGTCTTCGGCAAAATCGCCGAGTTGACGGAACGCAAGGGCATGGAGGGTTTGCTAGGCGATGGGCCTGATGCGGCCCTCCGGCGGAAGGTGATCCACCAGTTGACGGGAGGACTGCCACGTTCCCTCGTGATGGCCTTCGAGGTGATGCGGGACAAGGCAGGCATCCAACCGCTCGTGGAGGATTTACGAGCGCTCCTCGACGCACAAACGGCCTATTTCGAGGCTCGGCTGAGCAAGCTCGCGCCGCGCGAGCGCGCCATCGTGACCGTCATGGCCCTGGCGCCGAAGAATCTCACGCTCAAGGAGATCGCCGAGAAGAGTCGGCTCCCGGAGCGCTCCCTCTCGACGCTGATGTCACGGCTCCTGCAGGACGGACACGTCGAGGTGACCCACGGCTCGGGAGGCAAGGGCACGGTCTACGGCATCTCCGAGGGCTTGTTCCGACTCTGGTATCAATACCGCAAGGGCCGCATGCTGCTGGAGCCGCTCGTCAATCTCCTCGCCTACCTCTACAGCGCCACCGAACTGCGCGACACAGCCACCGTTCTCAAAGGGCTCATGGCTCAGAGCAAGTACGAAGATGTTGAAGCTGCCGTGCACTCGATAGAAATGCCCGAGCACGCTGAAGAGACGTTCATAGAGGGCTTCCTATCAAACCCGTCTGAATTATATTCAATAGCTGGCACCAAGAAGATCAAACGCTGGCTCATGGCGGCTGAGCAAAAAAGGTTGGCACCCACAAAGGCTGGCACAATCCAGCTTCACTTGCTTGTCGCAGACGCGCTGGCGACTGCCTCTCTTGAGGAGCCCGGCGCCAATGCTCGTTTGCAGCAGATTCTCGGCCAGATACCGCCAGAGTTGCACCCAATGGTGGAGGAACTCATTGAAGCTGAGAAACAGTGGCGGAAGGCGGAGTTGAGCAAGTCTGGCAAAGATTCCGCGCCTCGCTGAAGAAATACGCGGTCAGAAGCGCAAGAATCCTTAGCCACCTGGAACCGCCGAGAGCGGCTAGAATGAGCACCTCCCATGGGTACGCATCCAGAAGAGGACGCGGGGGTCTCCAGGTTCCTCCGCTGGCTCGAGCAGAGCGGAGCCCGGATCTCCAAGATCCACATCGTCACCCCGGAGGGAGCCGAACGGGGCGTTCGCGCCCTGGCCGACATCGCTCCAGGCGAGACGCTCCTGCGCATTCCACGCAGCCACGTGCTGACAGTCGAGGACGTACGGGCCTCCGAGATCGGCCGACTCCTCGATGACCACGCCCAACTCGACGAGGAGCGGACATACCTGTCCGCCTTCCTCCTCCAGGAGCGGGAGCGCGGGGAGGACTCCTTCTGGAAGCCCTTCCTGGACATGCTGCCCACGGCCTTCCCCTCCCACCCATTCTTCTTCGAGGAGCATGAGCTCGCGCTGCTGCAAGGCTCCTTCCTGGCCGGGATGGTCGGGATTCAGCAGCGGCTCGTCGCGGAGCGGTACGTGCACCTGAGCCAGCACGTCCCCGGGTTCAACCGCTTCACCTTCGACGCGTTCGTCTGGGCGCACTTCGCGGTGGTCACGCGCACCTTCACCATGACGCGGAGCGGCTCCCACGGCTCGTGTCTGGTGCCACTGGTGGACATGATCAACGACGGCAGGCCGTGGGACAGCCCCTGGGCCTGGCTGGAGGAGGAGCAGTGCTTCCAGGTGAAGAGCGTAGACGCCGTGGCGGCAGGCCAGGAGCTCCACACGACCTATGGCAACAAGAGCAACTTGAGCCTCCTGCTCCAGTACGGGTACGTGCACGAGGACAACGCGCACGACGAGGTGCTGCTGCTCCTGGGCATCCCTCCGGGGGATCCCTTCACCGCGAAGAAGCAGCGGCTGCTGGGGCTCTCCACGCCGGATGAGCAGCGCTCCTTCAAGCTGTCACGCACCTACGATGCCGAGGTCATGGAGCCGCTGTTCGCCTTCCTGCGGGTGGCCCAGGCGGAGGCCGAGGAGCTCGCCGTGCTCGAGACCGCACCCGATGCGCTCGCCCACGCGAGGGCGCCGCTGAGCCAGCGCAACGAGGAGAGGCTCCGCACCGCCTTCGCCACCGGCTGCGAGAGACGGCTGGCCGGCTACCCCACCTCGCTCGAAGAAGATGAGCGGCTCCTCCGGGAAGAGACGCTCTCGCCCAACGCGCGCAACTGCATCCTGCTTCGGAGCGGAGAGAAAAAGCTCCTTCACTCGTATGCCGTGCGCGCCCGGACGGGATTTCCCTCCTTCGCTCCAGGCTGAAGAGCACTTCACGCAGAGAGCACCCGGAGCCAGAAAGGCCTGAGGTAACAGAAGACATCCGGCCGCACCTCTGCTCAATTCCCCCTCCACGCACGAAGGAGGGGTCGTGCTTCAAAACGTGAGCATTGCGCGCAAACTGCAGGTGGGGTTCGGAACGCTGGTGCTGCTCCTGCTCTCTCTGGTCTGGGCGTCCTACTCCAGCTTCTCCCGCCTCGAAAAGGCCAGCGCCCTGGACACCCACACCTTCGAGGTGCTGCTCGAAGTCCGGGGGATGATGAAGAGCGCGGTGGATCGCGAGACGGGAGAGCGAGGCTTCCTGCTCACCGGCGACGAGACATTCCTCGAACCGCTCACCCAGGGCCGCGCGGCCTTCAATGAGCACCTGGCCAATGCCCATGGCCTGACCCAGGACAATCCGCATCAGCAAGGGCGAATCCGGCAGCTGATGGAGCTCAACCAGCAATGGCTCACCTCCTATCTCGAGCCCATGCTGGCGCTCCGGCGAGAGGTAACGGCGGGCCGGGCGGAGCACTCCAGCCTCATCTCGCAGGTGAAAGAGGCTCGGGGGAAGCAGTACATGGACCAGCTGCGAACCGTCAGCGATGCGATCGAGGCAGAGGAGTTCGCGCTGCTCGCGCAGCGGCGCCAGAAGACAGCGACCTTGGAGGCGGACATGTACCGGGTGCTGGTGGGAGGCGGGAGTGCGAGCGTGTTCGTCGCGCTGCTTTTCAGCACCCTGTTGGCGCGGAGCATCCGCCAACCCCTGGCCCAGGCGGTGCAGCTCACCCGTCAACTGGCCTCGGGAGACCTGACCGTCACCATCACGCCCCGAGGAAAGGACGAGCCGGGTCAGATGATGGCGGGAATGAAGGAGATGGTCCTCCGGCTCACCGATGTCATCAGCGAGGCACGCTCCGCGACGCAGGCCCTCACCTCCGCCTCCGAGCAGGTCTCGTCCGCGGCGCTGGCCCTGTCCCAGGGGACGAGCACCCAGGCCGCTTCGATGGAGGAGACCACCTCCAACATCCAGCAGTTCAATGACTCCATCGCCCGGACCGCGGAGACCAGCCGCCAGTTGGAGCAGATGGCGCTCGCGGGCGCCCGGGACGCGGAGAGGAGCGGGCAGGCAGTGGGACAGACCGTCTCGGCGATGGACTCCATCACGGAGAAGATCTCCATCGTGGAAGAGATCGCGTACCAGACCCACCTGCTCGCGCTGAATGCCGCCATCGAGGCGGCGCGCGCTGGCGATCACGGCCGAGGCTTCGCGGTGGTCGCCACCGAGGTGCGCAAGCTCGCCGAGCGCAGCCGGAAAGCGGCCCAGGAGATTGGAGTGCTCGCCAGCTCCAGCGTGAAAGTGGCCCTGCGCTCCGGAGAGATGCTGGAGGAACTGGTGCCCTCCATCCAAACGACGACGAAGCTCGTGCAGGTGGTCTCATCGGCCAGCAAGGAACAGGCCATGAACGTCGGCCAGCTCAGCGACACGATGCGGCAGATTGATCACGTCACCCAGCGCAACGCCTCCGCGGCGGAGGAGCTGTCCTCCACGGCGGAGGAGCTGAAAGCACAAGCCGAAGCCCTGCGGCAGCAGATGCGCTTCTTCCGGCTCCGGTCGGACTCCCATGACGAGACTCTGCCTGAGGTCCTCCGCTCCCCCCACTTCGTCACCAGAGTTCCTTGAGGCACTCCTCACAACCAGAAGTGGTTCCCCTGGCAGTTCATGAAGATGTCTGTCCCCTCCGGCCAGATGAAGCCAGTGCCCTCGTCCCGGCCGCCATCGACGCCGAAGACGGCGTGGTGGTCGCCGTACTGAACGATGATCCTGCACCGCAGATACACGGCGACGTAGGGCAGGAGCGTGTCTTCCATCCACCTCCCGGGTTTACGCATCTCGGTCAGGTACGCCCTCATTGAGGTGCACCAGACAGGGACCGCGGAGTCCGAGTTGGGACGCTGCACGAGGATGGAGCGCGGCCCGGCGAGATGGGTGTTGGCCACCACGTCATTCGTGATGCCGTCAATGATGCGCCGACGCAGCGCGTCGACGCCTTCGGTCAAACCGAGCCTGGCTCGCAGCGCGACGAAGGAGCAGTCGCCTCCAGCCTCGTTCGACGGCTGTCGAACGCGCTCCTCGCCATAGAACACGTAGCGGCCATAGAGCGAGTGGTGGTCGCTGAAGACCTCGCCCTCCCACGAGTCGAACTGGAACCACGGCGGAACGGCGCAGCACCCGGTGGTGGTGAGCGTCGGGCGGAAGGACACTCGCGAGTCACAGATCATCCCGCCCATGTACACGCTGTCACCACCGCCGTTGGAAGTGCCGAAGGTTGTCTTCATGGAGAGCTTCTGCTTCTCCATGATGAACTCGTTCGACACCGAGAATGAGCCTCCGTGCACACCGTAGGTGTTCAGATTGAAATCCCCAATCAGGGCGTGCACGCCTTTCGTCCGCGCGAATACGAGCACCTCATTCAGGATCGACTCCATGTTGTCGGTCCGCACGGTTGTGTACTTGGAGCTCAAGTGGACACACGCGATGGTGAACTCCGGCGTGGATGAACGCTCCGAGATCAACAGCCACGTCTCGGTGAAGCTGCTCCCCTTGCACTTCGAGCTGCGCTGCGTCGAGCTGAACCGGTAGCGCCACGCGGCGGAGTCGAGCACGTAGGCAGCCATGACGACCATCTCGAAGAACCGATCCGTGCTCGTCTTCTCCTGCGAGAGCCGACTGCTGACGCTCTTCTTGTTGCTGCCGAAGAGCTCCCTCTTCGTGACTTCACCCTTCATGCCGGTCCAATGAGAGCTCGACCCGACGGAGGAAGACATGTCGCCTTCGTCGATGGTTCGCCGGCCTTGATGGATGACGAAAGAACCGCCCCCTCCCTCCACGATCGAAGAGGTCTGGTTGCCCTTCTTCTCGTAGCCGCCCATCATTCGATTGCTGAAGTTGCCCTCGAAAGGGACGAACAGGATCGGCAGCTCGACGCGCGAGCGCCTGGACTCTTTGGAGATCTCGAACGAAGGGAAGGACGAGCCCCCCTTCTGTTTCGAGCCCTCATCGTCAATACGCCGCCTCTTCCGCTCCCGAACCGGTGAGCTGCTCCGCTCGCGGATGCGCACCGACTCGGGCGATTGGCGCGACCGTTCGAGGAGCGAACGCCGTTCCTGCTGCTGCTGGTAGCGCGGAGTGTCCTTGAAGAACGGCGGCGGCTCGCGCTCCACCTCCACGGAGGAGGCACGAACGAAGTGCCCCGAGGATCCGCGGAGGCGCTCGATATCTCTCCGCGATTGCTCCAGGGGAAATTCAGACTTCTGGTGCCGCTGCCAACACCGATCGCAGTACTTGTTGTTCTTGCGCGCCCGGTTATAGCAGCCGCTGTTGGCACACTTCATCGGCATCCTCGTCGGTGGATTGCCAGAGCACCTGGCAATGGTGGGTGCGAGACAGGGAGGTGACGCGGGATACTGTGGGTCCACCAAGCATGCCAGGGGATACCATGACGAGGAAGCAGCCACCGCGCGCCCCAGCCCGTGCCGAGGTCGTCATCGTGGCCTTGTCGCGGACTGTGGCCTCGACCGTGACGGATCCTGCGGACATCTTCTTCGAAGCACTTGGGGGCTACGCAGGAACCATCACTGCGGTTGGAGGGCAGGCGGCATCGGCGGCAACGGCCGAACGCGGGTCTCCCTGGGCGGAGGCTTCACACTCACAATGCCGGATCGCAACACCGTGCGGCTGATCTCGAGCAGTTCTACCTCCAAGGCCAAGATCGTCTTGAAGCGGTGAGACATGAGCAGTTGGAGCAGCTCCAACAACAAGAGGGCCCAGGCGGTGCTCACCCGAGCCCTCGGACCTTCGCGCCAGAGCGCGGGCGTCAGGTCAATTCACGCGTCAACTTGGAATCCCACGGGCACCAGTGGCCACCCGGGAGGAACGCGCCGCCGGCCTCGTCCAGGTGATCCTCGACGTACACCATGTTCGCATCGCAGACCTCGATGGCAACCGCGAAGAACCGGATGGTGGACGGGTCGAGGTGGAACGAGAACCTCGGATTGTAGGGCACGGACCGCTTGATGATCCGGCCATGCACATGGATTTCATTCTTCTCCTCACCGGAGAGAATCCGGCGCGCCTGGGCAATCGTGTTGTCATCGGTGAGTTCGATGATGAACTCCGTCCCGGGGGAGCTGGGCTGCGTGAAGGCGAAACGAACGGAAGTTGCCATGGAAAACCTCCTGGGTGGGTTGTGTGAAGGAGGTTGAATCCAGAGTCGTGCCTGGATCTCCACAGCTCTTTTTTCTGGGTCTTCTCGCAATCTGACAGCGGACGCACCTTGAGGCCCAGCCCATGCTACATTCGCAGGCGCTTCTTGCGACGGCACCCGAAGGTAGGTCCTGGCATGCCAGACACGTACCACATTGGTTCTGAGAACGAACTCCGGCAGATGAAAATCGAGTGTTGGCGGCCTGATCCGACCAAGGGTCTCGTTGCGGGAGCGGACATCGATTACGACGACATCTTCGCTGTCACCCACCCGCAGTACCGCCAGCTCGGCCTCGATTTGCTCACCGTCGCCGCGGATCACGAAAAGAACAACACGGCCGAGATCGAGGTGAAGATCGGCCCGCTGAAGATCAACACCGCGACCTGGAAGGCCGCTCGCCAAGCTCAGAAGCTCCTCGCCGAGGTCTTTGTCAAACTCTCAGGGCTCGTCAGCCAGAGTTCCGGCGCGGCTCGCCGCAAGTCGCTGGCCAATTGGACGACGGTGCTTCTCACGTACAACACTCAGCTCAACCAAAAGGCCAAGACCAACGCAGAGCTCAAGAAGTTCAAGCTCTACGAGCTCACGGCTCTCAGGGATCTGCTCAACACGGCCCAGGTTCCCAACGCGGCGCATGTCGCTCATGTCGGGAACCTGCTCACTCAACACGGCCAGAACGACGACTCGGGAGTGTTTCTCAAGGACTCGCGCCAAACCACCCTCACGAGTGGCACGCAAACGAGCTTCGAGGTGCCACTGGTGCGGCTCGGCAAGCCAGGGACTGCCCAGAAGAAGGGGTTTGAGAACGCCTTCGAGAAGCCCCCCGCCAAGGCCATCGCCCCTCCCAATCAGGCGAACTTCTTCGTCTTCGCCCGGGAGATCGCCCACGAGACGCTCGCAGCCATCCTGAATCTGGACATCACCACGGCTCCCAACACCACTGTGAAGCTAAGCGCGCACATCGCGCACACCGACGATGACAAGGCGGAGATCGCCGCCACCCTGACTATCTTCGGGTTCAACCGGTTCATGGGACTGGGCGACGGCGTGAACGAGTTCTCGGGTGAAAAGGACAAGTTTGGCATCGTCTTCAAGTCCGCGCCAAACCAGCTCATTGCCAACTCGCTGAGCGCCCAGGCCAGCGCCATCCTGACTGCCTTCAGAAACCACGCTCAGTTTGGCGCCGTTCTCGCCGCCATGTGCCGCAAGTACGTCGATAAGCACCCGAGCACCCGGGCTCGGGCCGACAAGCAGACCCTCACTGACAAGCTGGTGGGCTTCGCCCGCCCAATCCTCTCGGGGAATCTCTACACCTACACGGATGGCGAAGGCCACCAGCAGCAGGTCAACGACTGCCCGAGTGGCAAGCCGCTTCCGGCCAGGGCGGTCGAAAGCGGCAAGCTGGCCATTGTCGCCGAGACGCGCAGCAGCAGCCACCGGTTCGGCGCTCTGATGGCGGTCTCTCCCAGGAATGCGATCACAGAAGCAACCGTGATCAGCGAGATCGCGGCGTTGCAGTCCGTCTGACCGGTTGGCAGACTCTGCGTCATGGCCAGAGCCATTGCACGGTGCTCGCCACCAGGGGCCCGGGCGGCACATCCACCGTGGCCCAGTACCGGAGCACCGCGCCGCCATTCACCAGGCAGGAGAACACCAGCAGGTTGTAGGCCACCCAGCGCGGCGCGAAGGACTGGAAGAAAGGCCACTCCAGGACTCGCACCATCCCGAGCCCCAGCAAGGGCAGCACCGGCACCAGCAACCGCGGGCCGTAGCACCAACCCCCGTCCCAGTACTTCCACACCGCCGTGAGCACGAACACCATGCCGAAGCCCAACAGCGGCATGCCAGCTCGCAGCGGGAACCGGCGAAGCAGCCCCGGCCAGCCCACCACAGCCAGCACCGCCACGGAGAAGAAGCCCAGCAAGCCCCGAGTGGGATGGAACAGCAGGCCCCGAGCCCCGGTCCAGAACTCGCCTCGGTAGAACGGGTACGGGCCCCGCGACCACGTGCCGTACATCTTCGCGTTCAGATACATCAACAACAGCCCCGCCAGGACCGGCGCAACCCCGAGCAGCAGCACGTTCCGCACGTCCTTGCGCAGCAGCAGCGGAAGTCCCAACGGCAGGCAGAGCAGCACCAGCTGCGGCTTCATCAGCATGCCGGCGGCCACGAAGCACCCGGCCCACGGGGCTCGGCGCGGCTCCAGGCCCATCGTGAAGGCCCCCACCACGCTCAGCACCAGGAACGGCTCGTTGAAGAAGCTGCGGCTGTAGTACCAGATGGGAGAGCCGAGGAAGACCGCCACCAGGGTGAAACGGATGGCCCGCGTGTCCGTGCTGAACGCGCGCAGCAGGCGGTGGAACAGCAGCAGGGCCAGCACCGTGGCCACCCCGGCCATGAACACCGCCATGGGCTCGAGCAGGCGGGTGCCTCGGAAGGGGAACAGGAGCGGAGCCAATATGAAGCCGATCCCTACCGGGTGCGCGCTGTACTCCGGCCCCTGGGCGATCCGCGGATCCACTCCCGGGCGGAGCTGTGGAATGAGGTTCCCGCGTTCGTCCCGGGGCCAACCGAAGACATAGGGCTGGAAGAGCTCGACCCAGACGCGCCGCTCCCCGTCCACGTACCAACTGGAGTGGTGGTCGATGGAGGAGCCAGCGAACTTCGCGCCCGCCTGCAGCGAGCCCAGATGCACGGACAGGTAGTTGTTCTTCAGGTCCAGATCGCCATCGAGCAGGAGGCTGTTGAGGACCACCAGGTAATGCGGCTCGTCCCCGCTGTTCACCATGGGCATCCCGAGGTGGTGTCCTCCCAGCCCGGGCGCCTCGGTGACCAGTTGCACCAGGAGGATGGCCGCCGAGAGCGCAGCCAGGAACCACCTGTCCGAGGGGACGCGAGCGGCCGGGTCACCCGTCATGGCGTGCGCCGCGGCGACAGGGCCCGAGCGCCCACGGGACCCGACAAGAAGATGGAAGAGCACATGCGCGAGCGTCCTCTCAAGCCAGCAACCGCGCGGTCCATACACCTGAGGTGACACGTGGACAAGCGACAGGCCACCACTTTTCCAGACATTCCCCTGGAACAAGGAGCTGGGGGACAAAAGCGAAGGCGCTCTGCATAGCTCGCTGGCTCCGTCCCTCCTTGGATTGCGCGCATCCGCGCCAGGCCAGGCTGGAGGTAGCAGCCTGTTGCAACCCTTGGAGCCAGACCATGAAGCGTCTCTCTCTGTGTGCCGTGCTGTTCCTGTCCTTCTTCCTCTTTGCTCGGAGCGCCTCTGCCCAGAGCATCGATGGGCCCTTCTTCGGCAAGCAGGCGTTGGTCAATTACTGGGCCGCGAACCAGGGCAGCCAGGCGACCGAGATCTACCTGAATGGCTATCTGCTCCATTGGAGCATCGGCTTCGGCCCGGCCTTCTTCAAGTCGTACTACCAGTGCTCGGACGGTTTGATCCGCAGCAACTGCAACGCGCTCAACGGACCGTTCCGCAACGGGAGCGACGCCAAGGCCTACGTCAACAACGTTGTCGGCAACTCCACCTCCTTCATCCGGCTGGACGTAACGATCCTCCAGAACGGATCCGGGAGCTGGTTCTTCCAATTCAAGACCTGCTACGGAGACCCCTCCCCCTTCTCTGGGAACACCGTCAACTACGTGCTTTTGGACTACTACTCCTCCACGAGCTCCGGCTCGATTCCTGGCCTGGCCTGTCTGCCGCGCCTGTAGGAACCGAGAGGCCGCGAACCCAACCCTCCCACGCTCTTCCCAAACCAGATTATCCCGTGCTATCAGCCAAAGCGGCATTACCCGTCTTTGACGGAAATCCACTATTGGACTGAACGGAAAGCTTGGGATGAACTTCTCATCGATGCGTTGGACCGTAGCGACCGCGGCCGTCGTGGCTGCCTTTACCCTCGGCGGTTGTGGAGGAGTTGTCGATCCTCAGGCGGACGGAGAGGACGTACTGCCTGAGGATCTGGCCACGGCGACCGATGCGCTGACGCCTGCCGGCACGGCTGGCGGCTGGTTTGCCTATAACTTCAAGATTGCCTCCGGCAGCGCGATTCCCTGCACCGGAGCGCGGTCCGTGCGCTACGTGTCCAAGTACAGCAAGTGGGTGGGCGCCGCCCTTTGCGGCAGCAAGAACCGCTACAAGCTGTACATGAGCAGCAGCCAGACCGGCACCTACTACGAGGTGGCTGACTACGCCGGGAACGGCCAGGATCACTGTGAGCTGGTCAACACGCAGTTCACCCTGCCCAATGAGGATGACATCACCAGCGGTGGCTGTACCAACTGTGCCGTGGGGGCCCTGACGGACCCTAACGGCGTGCAAGTCTATGCGCGCGGCTACCTCGGAGAGGCCTTCAGCCTCGTCACCGCGTCGGACTGGGGCGATCTGAGCACCGAGTGGTACGAGTGCGGTGTGCCCGTGACGGAGTGGCGCACCTATTCCTTCAAGACCTATGAAGGGGTCCGCTACTGCTCCGGGGCGCGCTACGTGCACTACGTGCCCAAGTACAACAAGTGGGTGGGCGCCGAGCTGTGCACCACGTCCTCTCGCTATAAGCTGTACATGAGCAGCAGCGAGACGGGCACCTACTACGAGATCGCCGACTACTCGGGCCACGGGCAGGATCACTGCGAGCTGATCAACAAGAACTTCACCCTGCCCAACGACGATGACATCACCAGCGGCGGCTGCACGACCTGCGCCCTGGGGAACCTGCTGGATCCCATCGGAGTGCCCGTCTATGCGCGCGGCTACTTCGGTGAGGCCTTCAACCTGGTCACCTCGACGGACTGGGGTGATCTGTCGACGGACTCGTACAGCTGCGGCGTCAGCATCCAGTAGTTCCACCCGGTGGGCAGGCTGACACGTGGCCCGCCCACCGTTGCCGTGCGGTGCTCACGTCGCCAGCACGTCAGCGGGAGTCTCTAGCGCTGATGGCGACAGGTCGATCCGCGCCGCCGTCAGCGCCTGTTCCAGCGCTTGGGGCTCCAAGGTCTCCATCAGGTACTTGATCAGATCGTCCTGCCGCGGCTGGCCAAAAGCCATGCGGTAGATGGCCAGGGCTCTGATGAGCCGCTCCGCTCGTTCGAACTCACGGCTCAGCGGCAGCGCCAGGATGTGCCGCTCGATGCGTGCCCCATCCTCCACGGGATAGACCCAGTAGGGGATGATGTCCGTGCTCCTCGGGGGACGTGATTGGCGTGCCGCCGCGAACATCACCTCCCAGATATCGGTGGCGGAGTCGCTCAGCACCTTCATCCCATGCGTCCGTGCCACGTTCTTGCGCACGGCATGTCCCTTGTACCGGTGGACCCGGCCCTCGCGCTGCTCGAGATCCACCGGGTTGCTGGGAAGGTTCCAGTGCACCACCGCATGGCAGTAGGTGTGGAAGTCCAACCCCTCCTGCCCCACCGAGGTGGTCGCCACGACGAAGGGCCAGAACGGTGAGTTGAACGCCTTGCGCACCGAGTCCGCACGGGTCGCCACCTGCCCGTCATCCGCCACCTCGTCGCCGAACCGCAGGGCGAAGTGGCAGCGCATCCGATGCACCTCCTGCCGGACCGTACGCCCGCTCTCGCTCGGCTCCACGTCGTATGTGGTGAGGCTGGCGGTGCGCAGGGACAACGCGTCCGCCATGTGCACCGCGATCTCATGCACCCGCTCGGCCGCACTGCCCGTGACGAGCCCCAGGTGATCCCGGAGCACATGCGCATACTCGTCCAGCACCGCCTGCAGGCAGCCCTCGACCGAGTAGTGAAGCACGGCCCTCCAATAGGGCAGGTTCCGAGGCCCGACGACCTCGCGCTGCAGCATCTCCGCGAACTCGGGCTGATTGAACAAGGCCCGGAAGGCCCAGGCCGCCGTCCCCGCCGCATCCCGGATTCGCACACCCGCCTCGTCACCCAGCGCATCGGTCCGAAGCTCGAGGACTCGCAACATCGAGCGCAGGAGCGCGACCCCCGGAGCCCCCGTTGCCATCTCCGCCAGCACGTCCAGCAGATCGTCCGGCCTGCGGCCCAGAGGCTCACCCCGGCCCAGCGCCATCTCCTGGGCGGCCACGACATGCGCCTGCCAGGACTGCTCGGCGTGCTCCTCGGACGTCAGGTCCTCCCCGATCCAGAGTTTGGCCAGGTTGGGCCGGTCGAACCATTGCTGGGTCGCTTGGGGCTCGAACACCTTGTCCAGGAGCAACGGGGCGGCCCAGTACCAGCGCTCGTCCACACGTCCCTCTGCGGCTCCAGGCGGCAGACGCCGCAGGGCGACCTCGATCTGCGTCCGGGCCGAAGAGAGCACCTCGTCGAGATCGACGAACCCCTCCCCCGCGACTCCGTCACGGAACGACTCCGCAGCGAAGCGAACGGGATCACACGCGCGGGCGAGGAACACACTGGGATAGAGCAGTGCCAGAACGGGCATGCCCGTGGGACGGCCCTCGGCCACCTGGAAGCGCAGCGCGGCGCCTCTGCGCCTCCTGCGCTCCGAAGAGTACCCATCCTGCGGCGCGTCCCCTTGCATCCGCCGCTCCGCCTCGAAGCTCAGGAGCGCAGCGATCGCCCGAGGAGCGAACTTCCAGGAGGAGAAGACGAGCCTCTTGGTGAAGTTCCGCATCCGCGGCTCGCCCCAAGGACCGCGCAGCCGGTAGTACGGCAACGCCGGTGGCAGCCAGAGCAAGCGGTGCGCACCGCGCCCGAGGGTCTGCTCCACCAACTCCCGCATCCGCGCGTTTCCCGGATCGATGGCCGTATACCGCTCAATGTCTGCCCACGGCAGGCGGAGATTACCCGGGCCCGTCAACGCCCGGGCGAGCTCGAACCGGGACGGGCCGTCCTCACTTCGCGCGCGCAGCTCGCGTTTGAGCTTGTACCCGTCGTCCATGAAGCTCAGGGCGTAGGGCGTGCTCTTCCAGTACTCGAGCGTATCGTGGTGGTCGCACAGGCGCGCGACCTTCTGGAGGGAGAGATACCCCAGCGCGTCGTCACGGGTCAGCGACGCCCCCTGCGATGGAATCTCCTGGAGCATGCCGTTCCGGTCGGGAGTGGAGGACAACCGCTCCGTCCGGACCATCACGCGCCGCAAACGCTCCTCCAGCTTCTGGCGGACCTGGTCGAACTCCCGTCGGCGCTCCGCGTCCCCGAGCTCCATCAGGCCGCGGCGATAGAGCTGGAAGAGGCCGTCAAGGTCGTCCGGCTCCGACGGACCGCGCTCCAGGAACCGCAACGTCCGGATGAAGTCCTGATAGTGGTCCTCCCCTCCCGCCTCGGTGGCCGTCGTGTACATCTTGTAGGGGGTCGCCGAGAGCAGCAGGGTCCGCACGCCCTCGAACTCGAACAGCTCACGCGCCAACTCGCTCGCCTCGTCTTCTCCATCGAGCAGGTGGCTGAAGCGCTGGAACTCATCCAGGATGACGAGGTCCGGCTCCAAGGTGGCCACGCAACTGGAGGCCAGCGCCGAGCGCAGCTCGCCCACCAGCCGTGAGCGCAGCCGTGACGTCTCGGCATCCGGTTGGCTCCTGGAGGTCGGGTAGGCCTGGCAGAGCGCCTCGAAGCGTGCACGCAGATCCGGCTCGCCCTGGGCCTTGGCCGCCGCGGCGCGCCGGGCAAGTTCCGTCGCGAAGAACCGGGTGCTATCACCGGTCGGGTCGAACTCCGAGAGCCTGAGGGTCTTGGCTCGGGCCCGGAAGCGGTCGCTCTCCACCTGGCCCTGGAGAACGTTCATCGCCGCGGCGCTGCCACCGTACCCCCAGAGCTCACTCAGCATGGAGTGCAGGAGAAGCCGCTCCTCCACATGGCCCAGGCCCCCGTTCAGGTCGAACGAGGTCGCGGGCGTGAAGGAGATGAAGTTGATCCGGGATGGGGAATCCTTGAGGCGCTGTGCCTCCCGGGGCAGGAGCGTCAACCGGGAGGCCAATGAGACGTGCTCCCCCTCCAGCTTGAGCCGGCTGACGTTCTGGCGCGCGATGTCCGTGTTGGAGCAGATGTAGACCACGTCCAATCGCTCCACCCGGTCGCGCAGGTGCTGGATGGTGCGAGCAATGACGCCCTTGGCGATCATCGTCTTTCCCAGGCCCACCTCGTCGGCCACCAGGAAGCGTCCCGAGCCGCCCGGGAAGAAGAGCTGCTCGAAGACGTAGTCGACCGTCTCGAGCTGGAAGTCCTTCAGGCCCTGCAACGCCTGCGCGGCACTGGCCAGGGCCCCGGCATCTCCCGTGCGGTTCACGCGGCCACCTCCTTCGTGAGGGCCTTGCGTGCGGCCCAGATGGGCTCCCACGCCGAGAGGAATCGGTCCGGCAGCAGCCGCCGTCCCTCGTCGGTTGAGAGAAGATCCTGCACCACCTGATGGATGGCATCGAGGCGCGAGGGCTCGCGGTCCAGCGCCTTGAGCATCGCCTCGAGGAGCGGCACCTCCGCCCCTCCACTCGCGCCCTGCGTGCCCGTCTCGGGCCCAGCGCCCTCAAAGCCGGCCAGCCCATCCAGCAGCTCGAGAGGATCCGTGGCCAGGAGCATCCGTAGGAAGCGGAGTACCTTCGCGGGATCGTCGAGCATCGACTGCAGGATGCGCGCGGCCCGGTTCGCCGGCGCATTCAGGAGGGTGGCGGTGATCACGAAGACCGCCTCCGCCGTCGTGGACTCCACCGTGGTGGTCAGCGAGAACGCGAAGAAGCTCGTGAGCGCCTCGAAGCTCCTGGCCGCAAAGTCCGCGCCCGCGCGCCCCTCCTGTATCTCCAGGGCACGCGCGTAGGTGTCCCGAGGGAGCGAGATGGGCCACACGCTCACCGCGATGTCCGCCGGCACGCTCACCGGATCTTCGGCTCGCAGCCGCGTGGAGAACCCCTCCGGTCCCTCCTGGACGTCGGCGACCCACCGCGCCCGCCCGAGCAGCCCCCGGGCCACTCGGAGCCGCTCCTCCAAGGCCTGGGAGACCGCGTCCTCCGTCGGCGGACCTTCCGGCAGAGACCAGGTGGAGAGCAAGGCGCGCAGCCCTGGCTCCCCCTGCCGGCCCTCCAGGAGGGCCTTGATGCCCACATGGCTCTTCTTTCCCGTCAACTGGACGAAGAACTCCACATTCTGGTGGAGCCCCGCGCTCGTGGCGTTGACCGAGCCCGTCCAGACGTGGGCGTTCCAGCCGTCGTCCTGGACGACGAGCTTGGCATGCAAGCCCAAGGGAGGCGGTGACTCCTCCCCGCCGTGAGCCGGAGGAGCCTCCGTGTCTCCGAGCTCGAGCATCTCCGCGCCATCATGCAGCACGCACACCTCGAACGGCTCCAGGCTCTCGCGCGGGAGCTTCGCCAGTTCGTCCACGCGCGACACGAGAATCCCCCCCTCCGCAAGCTCCGCCAGGGCCGGCGCGGTGACGAACGGGGAGACAATGAGCGCCCGTGAAGCCTTCTCGAGGCGGAGGCGCTTGTACCCCTCCAGCCCGAGAGGATGGAACTGAAGCTCCTCGAAGGGAGGCGGGACCTCGAAGCGCACCCGTCCCAGCTCTCCAGCGATGAGCTCCACGTCGGCCGTGACACGTCCGGGAGGGGGCCGCACCGCGAGGGATGGCAAGGCGCGAAAGAAGTCCGCCAAGGGCCGATTCGACGAGAAGAGACGCTCCCGGTCCGCCAGCTCCCCTTCCAGCACCAGCGCCGTGTCCCAGGACGCATCGAACGTGAGATTCCGGGACAGGCACAGCACCCTGTACTTCACCAGCCCCTCATCCCCGACCAGGCGCAGCGCCCACAGCTTGGGATGGAACACCCCTGTGGGGCTCGGGGCGTTCACTTCGACGATCGAGTCCTCCACGTAGGCGAGCAGGCGCTGGTACCGGCGTGGGACGGAGATCCGAGTGCTCTGACAGAAGACAGTGGTCCGCTCCGCGTGGGAGCGCACGGCCTTCAGGAGCGCGAACGGGTTGAGCTGCTCGCTCGCCTCGGCGCTGCTTGCGGCATCCTCCTTCGTGGCGACGGTGTCGAAGAGGGAGAAGGCGAGCGGCGCGGTGAGCAGGGCCAGCAGGTCGAGCGTGTACGTCGTCGCGATGGCACGATCGAGGCGGAAGCCCTCGGGAGGCCGGAGCGCCTCCAGCAGGACCGTTCGTGTGTCAGGCGCGAGCATCGTGGCCTCCAAGCCCTGCGTGGATGTCCGCCAGGATCCGTGAGGCGCTCGGCCAGCGGTAGGCGAGCCGGTCCACACCGGACGCCCCGTTCCAGAGTTCGAGCGCACGAGGGTTTCCGAGGCGCGCACGAGGGCCCTTCAACTGCCGTTCGCGATCGCGCACCTGGTTGCGAAGCACCGGATCGTCCGTGGCCCGAGCGCTGCTGGCCCACGGTTCGCGCGCCACCCATCGCTCGACGAAATCGTGGGTCGCCCCGCTGACCCGGGTGCGCTGCTGCGCCAGCGTCCAGAACCCACTGCGATCCCACCCGGAAAGGGCGGCATGGCGAGGCTCCAGCTCCGTGCACCAGGCCGCGAGGCTCCCACGGAACCACTCCGTGAGCTCATCTCTCTTGGGGCCTGAGGGGAGTTCCTCGGCGAGCATCAGGTTGTACAGCAGCGCCGCGCCGTGCATCGATTCGGCGAGGAGCTGACCGTGGTGGAGGATGTCCCGGATGTGGGAAGGGAACTCGGCGAGCTGTGGATGAGTCCACGGGTAGTCGGCCTCCACGCTCTTCCCCCGGCGCACCAGAAAGGCCAGGAGGGAGCGTGGGGAGGAGAAACAGATGCGCTCCGCGAGGTAGCGCGCCTCGTCTGCATTCAGCTCAAAGCCCGCGCCGTCTGGAAAAGAAGCGGGAGCAGGCGGCAGGTGGAGGTGCCATGGCGAGGCCCAGCCTTCCGCGCGCAGTTCCTCCTCCTCCTCCTTGTCGCGCCCTCCTCTTTCACGATCATGGAGCCGCTCGAAGTAGCGGTGGTACTCCGGCTGAGAGCCGGGGTAGAGGCGGATCTTCCAGGCTCCGAGCCCCTGCCAGTAGACGTTGCTCGGCAGGCGCTTGAGGGCCGCTCCGGCGACCTTGCCGAGGACACCGGCTGTGTCCTCGGTCTCGAGCAGGGCATCCCGCAGCTGGATCTCTTCCTTGCGTGCACGGGCGCTCACCTTGTCCGAGCCCACGCGCTTCTCATGGAGCTGGCGGTACATCCACGGCACGAAGAGGAAATAGCGCGCCCGTGTCTGGATGGTGCTCGTGCCAGGGAAGAGCAGGTCGGCGAAGGTGTCGCGGATGCCCCCGAGTCCCAGCTCATCCCGGGTGTTGGTCTCCTTGAAGCGGTCGACCGCTTCGAGCACTCGTCGCCGGTCGTGCTCCGAGTGGTCCAGCCACGTGAACGTCGAGCCCATTCCTCCCCCCTGGGATGAGAGGATGGGGACCATACCGCAATCCGTGGCAACTTACAGGAGTCTCAGCCCGGCTCACTCCTGGAGTGAAGAGGCAGGGTGTCTGTGTTTGCCAGATCCCGGAGCGGGACGAAGAGCGTCCGGACTCCGTGCGCCAGCACAGGAAGTGAAACGGAAGGCTGGAGGACGGCACCGAGCCCGGCCTGGAGATGAAGCATCCGGTTGAACTGGGCATGAACGGCCGTATCTCGCGAAGTCCTCTCCAGCAATCGGCGGATATACCAGTGCAGGAGCCCGAGACCGGGCATCCGCTGCCCGGTGGCCTGGGGATATTGCAGATCCAGGCTGGTGCTGACGAACCAGGGCAGGCGAAGGATTCCAGGCAGCCGCTTCCGGAAACGCTCGGCCATCCCCTCGAGTTCGCCGGGGGAGCGCTGAGCGTGCTCGCACAGGCACTCGTGGAGCAGCTCCGCACCCAGCCCCGCCACGCTCATGCCCTGGCCGAAGACGGGATTGAAGGCACACACGGCATCCCCCAGAAGAGCCAGGCCCTCCGGGAAGCGTGCCATGCGCTCGTAGTGCCTCCAGCGGTTGTGCTTCACCTTGTGGGTGGTGAGTGGCCCCAACGGCTTCGCGTCCCGCAGGTAGGCATGGAAGTCCGGCCGGGGCAGCGCGCGGGCAAAGTCGAGGAAGCCCTCGTGCTCCGTGGGAGCGTGCTCGCCGAAGTAGCCGTTGAGGGTGACGAGCCACCGCCCTCCCTCCACGCTCCCGATGAAGCCTGAGCGCCAGGTGGAGGGAGGAGCGGGGTATTGCATGAGCGCACTCCACTCTCCGCCGAAGTTCGCGGGAGGCTCATAGAGGCCCGAGGTGTAGGCGAGATCGACGCCCACCTGCTCCTCCTCGGGGCGGCCGTAGCCCAGCGCCTCGAGCCACTGCGGCGCTCGCGAGCCTCGGCCACTGGCGTCCACGACCAGCTCGGCCTCCAGCGGCTCCTCACCCCCGGGGCTCTTCAGCTGGACTCCCGTGACGCGCTGCCGAGCCGTGTCCGTGAGGAGTCCCTCGACGGAGTACCCATCACGCAGTTCGACGTTGGGCAGCGCCACCACGCGGCGCAACACGTTCCACTCCAGGAGGGTGCGGGTGCATAGCAGCAGGGGGATGCCGCTGGTGTAACGCGGCTTCCAGACGTCGAAGTGGTGCCATGCGACATCCCCGCTCGAATCGATGAGTTGAGCGCCCTGCTCTTGGAGGTGCTGGAAGAGGTCCGGGAAGAACCGGTCGAGGACCCGCCGGCCCGAATCCAGCAAGACGTGGATGTGCGAGCCCTGCGGAACTCCCTTGCGCGGCACGGGCCCTTCCGGGCGTGGGTCCCGCTCCAGGAGGACAACCTTTTCGAAATGGTCCGCGAGCACTCGGGCGCTCAAGAGCCCCGCCATGCTGCCACCGATGACCACTGCCCTTCCGAACCTGCGTCCAGGAGTATTCACGTTTCCCTCCTCTGCCGAGATGATTGCACGTCACAGGTCTGACACGCCCCACGAGCGCCAGGCTGGAACCCGATGGCGCAAGGCCCGTCAGTTGGTAGGTTCTCGCGCCATGCCCTTCTCCCACCTGACGCACCTGTCCTGCACGAAGTGTGGAAAGACGTATGACCCGGCGCTCCTGCTCAATGTCTGCAAGGAGCCCGGCTGCGCGGGCTCGCTCTTCGCGGAGTACGAACTGCCTCGGCTGTCGAAGACGGATGTGGCTTCGCGAGACAGGACGATCTGGCGCTGGCATGAAGTGATGCCCGCGAAGCGCCCCGAGGACATCATCACCCTGGGCGAAGGAGGCACGCCGCTCCTGCACGCCCGGCGGCTGGGGGCTCGTCTATCCATGCCCGATGTCTGGGTGAAGGAAGAAGCGGGCAATCCCACGGGCTCCTTCAAGGCACGCGGGCTGTGCGCTGCGGTGACGATGGCCAAGGCGCTGGGTGCGCGAGCCATCGCGCTGCCCACCGCGGGCAACGCGGGAGGCGCCGCGGCGGCCTATGCGGCGAAGGCGGGCCTGCCGTGCCACGTCTTCATGCCTCGGGACACGCCCAAGGTGTTCCGGCTGGAGTGCGAGGCCTACGGCGCGCAGGTGACGCTGGTGGATGGACTCATCGACGACTGCGGCCGCATCGTCGCGCTGCGCAAGGAGGCAGAGGGCTGGTTCGATGTCTCCACGCTGAAGGAGCCCTACCGCGTCGAGGGAAAGAAGACGATGGGCTACGAGTTGGCCGAGCAGTTCGGCTGGACGTTGCCGGACGTCATCCTCTATCCCACCGGAGGCGGCACGGGGCTCATCGGCATGTGGAAGGCCTTCGATGAGATGGAGCGGATGGGCTGGATTGGCTCCAAGCGCCCCCGGATGATCTCGGTGCAGGCGGAGGGCTGCGCGCCCATTCCGAAGGCGCTGGCGGAGGGCAAGGACGTCTCGGTGCGCTTCGAGAACGCCCACACCTATGCCAGTGGCCTGCGCGTCCCGAAGGCCTACGCGGACTACCTCGTCCTGAAGATCGTCCGTGCGTCGAAGGGAGAGGCGGTGACGGTCTCCGACGATGAGATGCGCCGCGGGGTGAACGAGCTGGCCTCCAGCGAGGGCCTGTACGCGGCGCCCGAGGGAGGCGCGGCCTGGGAGGCCGTCAAGAAGCTGCTGGCCAGCGGCAAGCTGGAGCGCACCGAGCGCGTCGTCGTCTTCGACACAGGGACGGGCTACAAGTACGTCGATTGATGCACCTTCGAACCCTCTAGCTGTCGGGCTCAGGCCTCGCGGTACAGGGAGTGGAGCTCCGCAGCGATCGTCCGCAGCCGGGTGCGGAGCGCCTCGGGTGCCATCACCTCGACGCCGCGTCCCAGTGTGCAGAGCTGGGACAGCGCGATGGTCTCGCGCTCGAAGTCCAGGGTCACCGTCTTCGTTCCATCGCGCCCCTGGGGAGCATCGGCCAACCGCGCATGCTCGGCGGGCGGCCGGATGTGCCGGAGCGCCTCCTCGCCTTCCGGGGTGATTCGCAGCGTCACCTCGTACTGGGCGCGGCGCTCGGTGAAGCGCGCACACCACTCCTTCCAGAAGGCCGCCAGATCGAAGCCTGCAGGCCGCACGAACGTCCCAGGCTGCAGGCGCACCCCTTCGATCCGCGAACCCCGAAAGCCGCTCGGCCCCCGCTCGGTGCCCGCGACCAGGTACCAGCGGTCCGCCTTGATGACGAGTCCATACGGATCCACGACGCGCCGGGTGCGCTTCCCATCGAAGTCGCGATACTCGATCCGCACACGGCGGTCCTGCCACACCGCGTCCCTCAGGACCGAGAGGTGGGGCACCGGCTCTCGATCCGGGAACCACGAGGTCGGATCGACGTGGAGCCGCTGGCGCGCATACTCGATGACGGACTGCTGGACCGCCGGGAGCGCCGCCGCCAGCTTCACCAGCCCGTTCCGCAATGGCGCCGAAAGGCCCAGATCCTCCAATGCAGCGGGAGTGCCCACCGCTGCGAGCGCATGGACCTCCGCCCGCGTGAGCCCGGTCAGCTGCGTGCGCCACCCCTCGACGAGCTTCACCCCACCGTTCGGGCCTCGGGTCGCGAACACGGGCACACCCGACGCCGATAGCGCATCCAGGTCTCGGTAGATCGTCCGCTCCGAGACTTGCAGCCGCCGAGCGAGTGCCCCCGCCGTTGACCGAGGCCTCGTCTGCAACAGCATGAGCAGGCTGATGAGTCGATCCGCACGCATGTCTTGCCCTCGGCCCCGAAAGGTACCCGAGCAAACATGACACAGGTTGTCAGGAATCGTTGGATAGGGTGCTTGCCACATCCACGCAGGTGAACGGTTCTGGAGGAACGCCATGAAGCCACTGGAAGGACGGATTGCCCTCGTCGCGGGGGCCACGCGCGGAGCGGGGCGAGGCATCGCGATGATGCTTGGGGAGAAGGGAGCCACGGTCTACTGCAGCGGGCGCAGTGTCCGCGGGAAGCCCGCCACCGGGACGCGGACGGAGACCATCGAGGAGACCGCGGAGCTCGTCACCGCTCGCGGCGGCCGCGGCATCGCCATCCGCACCGATCACACGGTCGAGTCCGAGGTCGCCGAGCTGTTCACGCGGGTCAAGCGCGAGCACGGCCGCCTCGATGTGCTCGTGAACGACGTCTGGGGCGGGGACGAGCTGGCGGAGTTCGGCCTGCCCTTCTGGAAGCTCGCACCCGAGAAGGGCCGCCTCATGCTCGATCGCGGCATCTACTCGCACATCCTCACGAGCCGCTACGCGGTGCCCCTGATGCTGGAGCGCAACCAGGGGCTCGTCGTCGAGATCACCGACGGCGACAACTTCTGCTACCGCGGCAACATCTTCTACGATCTGGTCAAACTCTCGGTCATCCGGCTGGCGTACACCATGGCCTGGGAGCTGCGACGCCACCCCATCACCGCCGTTGCAGTCACTCCAGGCTTCCTCCGCTCGGAGGCCATGCTCGACCACTTCGGCGTCACGGAGGCGACCTGGCGAGACGGGGCGAAGAAGGATCCCCACTTCATCGCCTCGGAGACGCCGTTCTACGTGGGCCGGGCCGTCGCGGCCCTGGCAGCCGACCCGAACGTCGCGGCCAGGAACGGACGCGTCTTCAGCTCCTGGCAGCTCGCTCGGGAGTACGGCTTCAAGGATGAGGACGGCAGCCAGCCGGATTGGGGCCGATACTTCGAGACGACCTTCGGGCGGCCCTACACCGTCGCGGACGAAGCCGCATACGCGACGTGGGCGAATGGCCCGATGGAGATCGTCGCCCCCGACTGGCCCAAGGAGTGAGCGCCGGAGTTCACTCCTCCGGCTGGGGCGCGGACATCATCCGCCGGATGGCAGTGCTCTCCCATGGTGTTCGTTCATCAACGAGTGCTGACTGCAAACCGGGCCTGGAATTGGAGCCGTCCTTCTGCTTGGGCGGCGATGCGGTTCAGGAGTTCGTCGAGGTGTATGAAGGCTTTCCAAGGCTCGTATCCCGTTGCGGTAACGATGCGTTGGACGAGAAGTTGTTCAAGGTCTTCTTCACGGCGGCCCTTCCAGATCTTGTCAGCAAGGGCCACGAGCTGATCTTCAGTCGTCGCACCTTCTTCATCCCACTCCGCATGGGTGCGGGCAAAGCGAGCTCGTCGCTCGGGTACTCCTTTCTGGAGCAACAAGGAGTAACCGGCTGACTCGTGCTGGTCGCCTGGGCTCGTGAGTTCATTCGGGTAAAGCGCCTTGCCGATGTCGTGGGTCGCGGCGCCATAAGAAACGGCGTCTGCGTCGAAGCTCAACTGAGGCCACGTCGTCACGAACCCTTCTATGAGTTGTCGGGCCACGTCGTGCACGGCGCGCAAGTGCGCAGCGAGACGAGGAGGCGCTCCGACTTCGAAGAGCAGTTGGATGACCTCGTCGGGCAGCGGGCGGAGGTGCACCGGCGGATCAGTGGGAGCAGCAGCGGCTTGGTGGAAAGCAGGATTCACGATGGAGGCTGCCTCTTCAATAGGCATGGTAGCGAGGCTCCAGAACCACGCCACAATGGTTTCGGGGTCCAAAACCACATTCCCATCCCGTGGACCGAGTTCCACGATCAACCATCCGCGCAGATTCATGACCGAAAGCATGAGTGAGCGCCGGAACTCACTCCTCCGGCTGGGGTGCGGACATCATCCGCCGGATGGGGATGACCAGCAGGCCCAGCACCACCGAGGCCCCCAGCAGCAACAGCGTCGTGCGGATGAAGAGGGTGGGCATCTCCGCCGGGTTCTCCGGGTTGACGTGCCCTCCCACCAGGCCGGCGATGAGATTGCCGAGCGCCGACGCCATGAACCACACCCCCATCATCTGCCCCGTGAACTTGCGTGGCGCCAGCTTCGTCATCGAGCTGAGCCCCACCGGGCTCAGGCACATCTCTCCGATGGTCTGGAAGAAGTAGCTGCCGACCAGCCACCAGGGGGACACCTTCACCGCTCCCCCACCCTGGATGCGCTGCGCCGCGACGATCATCACCGCGAAGCCCACCGAAGCGAACAGCAGCCCCAGGGAGAACTTCGCCGGGCTGGAGATGTCCTTCCCGCGTTTGCCGAGTGCCCCCCAGAGCGCGGCGAAGACAGGCGCGAAGAAGATGACGAAAAAGGAGTTGGCGGACTGGAGGAAGAGCGCGGGCATCTCCCAGCCGAACACGAAGCGATCCGTGAAGTCGGCCGAGAACAGGTTGAGCGAGGTGGGCGCCTGCTCGAACGCCGACCAGAAGATGGTGGCGAAGAGGAAGAGGACGAGAATGGCCAGCACCCGCTTCTTCTCCGAGCGCGTCAGCCCCGCGAGCGTGAAGAGGTACAGGAAGTAGACCGTGGCCAACCCCGCGATCACGTAGCTCATCGAGTGGGCGACAGCCAGCGAGTCGATGCGCAGCACTCCCGACAGGCCCAGCACCAACACCAGCGCCAGGACGCCCAGCCCCACGCTCAATCCCGCCTTCATCCGACGCTCGAATCGAGCCTGCGCCACGGGGTCCGGATCCCGGGTGATGTCGAGACCCAGCGGCCCCAGCCACTTCGAGGTCAGCCAGTACTGGATGAGCCCGAGGATCATCCCCAGCCCGGCGGCGCCGAAGCCGTAGTGCCACCCCACCCGCTCCCCAAGAAGCCCGGTGACGAGCGGCGCGAGCAGCGCGCCGACGTTGATGCCCATGTAGAAGAGGGAGAAGCCTGCATCCCGGCGAGCCCCGCCCTCGGGGTACAGATCGCCGACGATGGCCGAGACATTCGGCTTCAGCAGCCCCGTGCCCAGCACGATGAGCACGAGCCCGAGGAAGAACGGCGTGCGCCCCGCCACCGCCGACAGCGCGATGGAGATGTGCCCCGCGGAGATGAGGCACCCGCCGTACCAGATGGAGCGCCGCAACCCGAGCAGCCGATCCGCCACCCACCCGCCGGGCAGCGACGCCAGGTACACCGAGGCCGAGTAGATGCCGACGATGGCCGCAGCCTGCTCACGCGGGAAGCCATACCCGCCTCGGGCCAGCGCCGCCGACATGAAGAGCACCAGCAGCGGGCGCAGGCCGTAGAACGAGAAGCGCTCCCACATCTCCGTGAAGAAGAGCGTGGACAGGCCTCGCGGGTGCCCGAAGAAATGTCGGTCCGCGGCGGCGGCGGTCCGCTGTGGCGCTGCGTGAGGGGACGCTCTTTCCATGACGATCCGAAGTGAGGCTGGACGCTCTACGTGAGCATGGCTTCTACTCACAACTGCTCTCCACCTGGAGGTTCCGATGCGCCGATTTTCGTGCGCGGTGTGCACTCTCGCATCCGTAACCCTCTTGGGATGTTCCCTCCTCAACGGCGAAGATTGCGACGACCATGCGTACCGCGAGCACTGCCTCCACCAAGAGAGCTCGCCAGAATGCCGCGAGTACTGTGGATGAACTGGCGTCTGGCCGGTGGCCTTCTGGGAGGGTTGCTTCTGTCGTTGCCGCTCGTCCTACTCATCGCGAGTTCCATGATTCAGCAGCCTCATGCACCCGAGCTGGCGGATGCACGGTTCGCCCCGGTACTCTCCCCTGAGGAACGCTCAAGTTTGCCGGCCTACCATCACAAGTGTTGGTGGGACTCTCCCTGTGAGCCTCCCCTGGCCTGTCTCAATGACGTCCGCGTCATGAAGGCCTACTGCACGGACAGCGAATGCGAGACGGATGCACAGTGCCCCGAGGGCTTCAGCTGCGTTCCACTTCAGACGATGAATCATGGACTTCTGGTCCATGAGTGCATCGCCGTGGGCGTGCGCAAGGAGGGTGAACCCTGCTTCGAGACACCACCCGATCGGGACGACGCATGCAGGCCCGGGCTGCGCTGCGCGGAGGGATGGTGTGGCCGCCCGTGCACCTTGGACAACCCGGCCAGTTGCTCGGAAGGGTTCTTCTGTGCCGACATCTTCCCGGGCCCCATTTGCCGCCCTACGTGCGAGGGGCGCACGTGCCCTGAAGGCCAGCAGTGCATGCGAGATAGAGCGGACGCCTCGGTGTGCGTGGTGCGCCATGGCCCTGACTGTCAGCGCGCCCCCTGCTCCGAAGGTAGGACATGTAAAGCGATCTTTTCCCCTCAGCAGGGAGGATCGGTGTGGACCGAGTGCTACCCAGAATGCGGTGAGGGCCGTCCCACGTGCCCAGCGGGGCTCATCTGTGATTCTCCCTCCTGTCTGAAGCCTTGCGAGCCCAATGGCCCCAACGTGTGCGACCCGGGCTTCCGGTGCCACCGATACGTGTCCAGCCAACCCTGGGCGTGCAGGCCCGACTCCTGATCGCACCAGTACGCACCCGCGTACGTCAGGACCTACATTCACGCCCCCCGGCCCGCCGCCCACACTGTAGGTGAGTTTCCTCTCTCGTGTGGCCACTCCCAACCAGTTGGGAGTGAACCTCTGCCCCACGGCCACTTCCAACCAGTTGGAAGTGGACCTCTGCCCCCTCCCCCCTGCCCTCTGACAGTGCCAGGCCCCGGTGCGCGCCGGGCTGGGAGTCGGCCACCCACGGGCTGAAGCCCTGACTCTCGCCTCCCTCCATACCCTCTCATGGATGCGCTACTCCAGGCCGAGACGAGAGCCGGCCGAATGTTGACGCGGGATGGGATCTTGAAGGAGGTCGCGAGGCATATGCGGGACTATCGAATCCCCATGAACTTCATTTCTGGGAGAGGATGATGAGTGGTGGAGAGGCTTGGCGGGGCGACATCAAGGCACGCCTGTACGAGAGGGTTCGTGAACGGGGCTTCGGCTCACTCATTGCCTTTGCCGAAGCACGCCCTGCTGTTCCGCTGTACGTCCTGGCAGACGAGTTGGGCAACGACGTTGCTGCCGTGCAGATTCTAAGCGGCTTGATGTACGAGGCGGAGCAGCGCAAGCAGGTCACGCGCTTGGTTCGTGACGTCCTCGTACGCGAGTTGGCCGAGAGGTTCCCGAATGGCTGGCCGGACTTGCTGGACGATGCAACCCGTGGAGAGGTTGCGATGGGGCTCGGGTCGTGGTTCGCCTACACCCCAGTAACCCACAGGGCGCGGGTTGACCGGGCAGGGAATGCACTTCTTGCCAACCCTCCCCCCGCTGGCTGGCGCCCGCTCGGTCCTGACGATGAGCTACTCCGGACGCTCCTCCCCGACGAAGAAGCCTGACTGACAGCGGCGGCCCTTCGAGTCGGTGAAGGAGCCGCCGTGTGTCACCAGTGTGCGTGCGCCGTCAGGGCGGACAGGTCACGATGGCCCAGGCGAACCAGGACTTGCTCGAGGGCGTGCGAGAGGCGCTGGGGGACAGCGACGCTGAAGTCAGGGCCGGGAGGCCGTTGACGCGAACTGCGATCCTCAAGATCGTCGGTGAGAATATGAAGGTCTACGATATTCCAATGAACTTCACTCCCGGGAGAAGCTGATGACCGATGGACGCTCGTGGCAGGGGAATTGGATCGCCCGCCTGTATGAGCGCGTCCGTGAGCGGGGGTACGACTCGGTCACCGCCTTTGCTGAAGATCGTCCCACGGCATCCCTAGTCGCTCTTGCAGAGGAGCTTGGCCCGGACGACGTTGCCGGCGTTCAGGTGTTCAAAGGGTTGGTCGCCGAGGCTGAGCGCAGCAAGAAGCTCACTCGATTGGCTCGCGGACAGCTTGTGCGCGAACTATCGAAGTTCCTCCCCACTGGATGGCCGGCCGTGCTGGACGACGACGCCCGCATGGAGGTCGCCATAGTGCTTGGCCAATGGTCGGCGTACACCCCAGAGCCCCTCCTGGAGCGTGTAAGGCTCGCTGGCGACGCGCTCCTCGCCAATCCGCCTCCTGCTGGCTGGCGCCCGCTCGGTCCTGACGACGAGCTACTTCGGACACTCCTGCCGGACGACGAAGCCTGACCACCCCCGTAGCAGGTGAGTCAGAGGCCATGCCAAGGCCGCTCATCCGCGAGGTGCGATCTGGTTCAAGCAGATGACCGTCTCCGGAGACTGACGGGCTTCGGTTCCGACGTCCCAGGTTGGACCTCCCACGCGGGGTGATGGGAGAGGTTCACTCCCAACCAGTTGGAAGTGAACCTCTGCCCCACGGCCACTCCCAACCAGTTGGGAGTAGACCTCTGCTCGCCAGCCACTCCCCCATGTCAGAACCGGTAGGTTCACTCCTGACATGGCCCGCGCCCGTACCGGAGACAGGCGCGGCATGGATGCCCAGCACCCACCCTGGTAAGTTGTCTGGCCTATGCAAAGGCGCCTACCTATCAGGTCTCTTCTACTGGCTGTGCTTGTGGCGTCCGCCGCCCTGGCCAGCCAGCGCGAGAGTCTCGCCGTTCGGACAGTTGTCTTGTCGGAGCACCCGGACGATTCCACCAACCAGGTCTATGTGAAGGGGCAAGTCGTGACGGTCCTGCGGCTCGATCAGCCCGTCAACGCGGCCAAGACCCGGATGCTGGGCTGGGAAGGTCGGTTCGAGCCGTTAGGGGTCGTGGGCAACAAGGTGATCCTCGAGCCCCTCAGGGACCTCAGCCGCGACGAAGGCATCCCCCTGCTCGTAACGCTCACGGATGGCACGGAGATCCCTTTCCTACTCCGCCCCCCGAAGGACGCAGACTGGTGGACGGATCAGCAGGTGAACGTATTCCAGGATCGCGAGACCTACGACGCCATGTTCTCGGTCTTGATGGACGTGATCAAAGAGAAGCGAGCGCTGGAGGAGCAGGTCGAGAACTTCCGCAAGGAGGAGAACTCAGCGGACCATGCCCTTGCCACCCTCCTGGCCACGGGAGCGATAGCGCAGACGCCGTTCAAGTTCGAGAGCAGCAACGCCGGCAAGGATGACGACGCTGAGATTACGGTCACCGTGTACCGGGGGAGAAGCAAGGCGGCGGCCGTCTTCGAGGTCAAGAACCTCGACCCCGATCACTCATGGAGCCTGAAGTCAGCCCGGCTTGTCAGCGTCACCAGCGGCAGGCAAAGCACCGTCGCCGTACACTCGACGCGTCGCTCCATTGATCCCGGCGACACCGGTGTCGTCGCGGTCGTTGCAGACAAGAGCGCGTTCATCGAAGACGGCAAGTTGACGTCTGTCTTCCTGGAGCTCTACCGACACGATGGGATGCGACAAGCCCTCGTCCAGCTAGATCCGGACCTCGTGGCGCGCTAATAGCGAGTGGCATGCACTCCCACAAGTTCGCGTTCTTGGGCTGCGCCTTCCTGGGCATGGCGCTCTCTGGCTGCCCGGGTACTGCGACAGGCGGGGTAGCCCTTCGCCCTGACGGAACTCCGGGACCGCAGGAGTGCCCTGAAGAAGCCCGCAAGGCGATGAAGTACATGCGGGTGGTCGTCGGAGACGCTGCTTGGGTATTGATCGACGCGAACCAATCCGCAGGCCCGATCACCCTTTACGACGGGCCCATTGAGAGCCAGCTCCAAGGCGACCTCGGGAATATTTTCGCGCCGAGCCGACTCTACGGGTACGTATGGACCAGTGGTCCCCAAGCCGTCATCCGGTACTATGCTGCCCATCGGCTCGATGGTGGCGACGAGGTCCCCATCTGCGCGGTCGCTCGGCTCGGGCTCGGACAGCTCAAGAAGCTCCCTCAGTCCAAGCCAGGAACAGCGGTCCTCGAGCATCACCGCGCTACCGTCTACGTCGTAGACCAGTTCCGGTAGCACGGGCTGAGCGCGCCGCCACTGCTTGCCAAGCAGGCGATGCAGCGCCAGCCTGAAACCACCCCCGGGCTGGTTGAGGCTCTACGCCGCCGCCACAACGCGGGGCATTTCCAGGTACAACTGCCACCCGCAGACCCGTTGCGCATTCAGCGCATCCGACGAGACCGCCCATGCTCTCCCTCCGCCCACCCTCTGGACTCCTTACCGCGCTCCTCGCAGCACTGGGGGTGCTCGCCGCAACGACCGCCGCCGCCGCGCAGGTGCCCGTGGCGAATGCCAGCTTCGAGACGGCGGCAGGCTCCGGAGCTCCCACCGGCTGGTCCGTATCCGGCCAGGGCCAGGTGAGCGCCACCTCCACCGTGCATGCCGAGGGCAACCGCAGCCTCTCCATCCAGAGCCCTCCCGGAGGCGCGGAGACCACCGTCCAATCCGAGCCCCTCAAGCTCCAAGTGGGCCGCCTCTACCGCCTGAGCGCCTGGGTCCGCACCCGCGGCGTCCAGGCGGACCCGACGGCGCGCTACCCCACCGCCGTGGGCGCATGTCTCTCCATGAAGAGCTTCCCCTTCACCAACTGTTCGCCCGCCTCCGCCTCCGAGCAGGGCGGCCGCGTCTCGGTGATGTTCTTCGCCTCCCAGAGCACCGATCAGGTCCAGGTGCACCTCGGCCGCAACGGCAAGGCCACCGGCTCGGCCTGGTTCGACGACGTGCGCCTCGAGGAGGTGGATGACATCACCGCCTACACCCCGCTGGAGTCCGTGCGCTGGGCCGACAAGGGCTTCCGCTACGACGAGGGCGGGTGGATCTACGTCCACATCGAGGGCGAGCCCTACGAGCGCGGCCGCCAGTTCGGCGAGCTCGTCTCCCAGGAGATCGTCCGCTACATGGAGAAGCTGGGCATCCAGAAGGACAAGGCGGATGCCGCCAAGGGCTGGGCGCAGGTGCGGCTGCTGACAGACTCGCTCTTCCTGCGCAAGTACGACCCCGAGTACCTCGAGGAGATGCGCGGCATCGCCGACGGTGCCAACAAGGGCGGCGCGAAGTTCAAGGAGCGCGACCTGGATCTGCTGGACATCGTCTCGCTCAACTCCGCGGTGGACCTGAGCTCGCTGGAGTCCGCCAACACCGTGACGGCCACCCCGCTGTCGGGCCGCACCTTCCTCAAGGCCGAGGAGGAGGCCGAGCTGGCCGGCAAGGGAGACCACTGCTCCTCCTTCGTCGCCACCAAGTCCGCCACCCCGGATGGCCGCTTCATCATGGGCCAGCTCTTCATGTGGAACGGCTACACCGGCGTGCACTGGGACGTGGTGCTGGACGTGCAGCCCACCCACGGCCACCGCTTCGTCATGCAGACCTTCCCGGGCGGCATCCACAGCGGCGCGGACTGGTTCATCAATGACGCGGGCATCGTCATCGGCGAGACGACGGTGGGCCAGACGCCCTTCAACTCCAACGGCACGCCCCAGAGCAACCGCATCCGCAAGGCCGCGCAGTACGCCTCGTCCATCGACGACGTGGCCCGCCTCCTCAAGGACAAGAACAACGGGCTCTACACCAACGACTGGACCCTGGCGGACGCCAAGACGGACGAGGGCGCCTGCTTCCTGCTCGGCACCAACAAGACGCGGCTGTGGCGCACGGGCAGCAAGACGGCCGCCGCCGACACCCCGGGCAACCTCAAGGACTTCATCTGGGCCAACAACAACAACCGGGACATCGAGGTCCGCAAGGAGTCCGTGCCCAACCCCAACAACGCCCCGGTGGATCTGGCCTTCAACACCTGGAACCGGGACATCGCCTTCTGGAAGTTCTACGAGCAGTACGGCAAGGGCGGCGTCACCCTGGACAGCGCCACCCGCATGATGGCCAGCAGCCCCATCACCCGCCCCCACGCGTGCGATGGCAAGGTCACCACCAGCGAGATGACCGAGAAGCTCATGTTCCTGGCCCACTACGGCAAGCCGACCCTGCGCGAGAACATGGTGGGCTCGCGCTTCATCCCGGATCTCCCAGGCGCCACGCCTCGCCTGTCCCTGGGCTACACCACCTTCAGCCCGCTCGTCGTCTCCGACAAGCTGAAGGCGGCCCATGCCTCCGCGAAGCCCGAGGCCGAGGCCCAGACTCCGAAGCGGGACTTCGCCCACATCAAGGACGCCGTGAGCTTCGACGAGAAGCTGCTGTGGGCCAACACCGTGTACCCCACCTCGGATGGGGACAACTGGCTGGTGAGCGGCAGCGCGGCCTACTGGAACCTCCTCAAGGAGCTGCCCGAGGGCGCCGACAAGGCCGACAAGGCCTTCGAGCAGCAGCGCGACGCGCTGGCCGAGATCAACTCCCGCTACCTCACCATCACCGGCCGGGAGGGAGACCTGGCCGCCGTGGCCGCACGCACCTCCTACAACCGCTATGGCACCTACCTGGTGCCGCGCATCAAGGGCACCTTCGCGCTGCACCAGCTCCGGCTGCTGCTGGGCAACAAGGTCTTCTCCCAGGTCATGACGAAGGCCCACGAGCGCTTCGCCAACCGCAACATCACCACCGCCGACTTCATCAAGACGGCCTCCGAAGTGTCCGGCAAGGATCTGCGCGCCTTCATCACCCAGTGGGTGGAGCGCAGCGGGCTGCCCCAACCCCGCATCCAGTCCGGCTTCACCAAGGCCAAGGACGGCTATGACGTGAAGCTCAAGGTGGAGCAGCCCGGCAGCCCGTACCACTTCATTACCTCCGTGGAGGTGTGGACGGAGAAGGCCCGCCTCCTCGAGCGCGTGGAGGTGAAGGGCTCCAGTGACACCTTCACCTTCCACACCTCGGACAAGCCGGTGCGGCTGGTGTTCAACCCCGCCGCGGATGTCCCCGTGCGCCGCGAGCGCTACTTCACCCTGTCCCAGATGCTGGAGGAGTGGGACCGGCTGCTCTTCGTCTATGGCTCCTCCCGCCAGGTGGAGTCCGAGCGGACCCTGGCCATGAACTACCGCGACGTGGTGGCGGATGTGTCCATGGATGTGCTCCCGCCCCTCAAGCCCGACGCCGAAGTCACGGACCAGGAGCTGGCCGAGAAGGACCTCATCGTCTTCGGCGGCGCCGAGGACAACACGCTCGTGGCCCGCCTGGCCGCGGAGAAGAAGCTCCCCGTGGAGATCGGCCGGCGCTTCTTCCGCTGGCAGGGGAAGACCTATGGCCGCTCGGATGATGGCCTGGCCCTGGCCGTGCCCAACCCCTGGAACCCCCAGCGCGTGCTCTACCTCTACCTGGCCAACAGCGCCGTCGAGCTGTGGCACATGACGCACAGCTTCCAGCGCGGCATGCAGAGCTGGGCCCTCTACCGGGGTGGCGAGGTGAGCACCAAGGGCTTCCACGATCTCGACGCGCTGTCCCAGGATCTCAAGGAGGCCCCGCCCCCTGTGGTCAACCAGCCCGCACTCTGAACGCGTGGCGACGACTCCGCCCGGCACCCTGCCAAGGGGAGTGCTAGATCCTCCAGCGAGGAAGCCGGAGGGGGGACTCCATGACGGCCGATGAATCCAAGGCCCGAAGACACGACGTCACGAGCGGAACGGCTCGGCTCGAAGCAGTCAGCAGGGATCTGGCCGACCGCTCCCGGGACCTGCTCGACCGGGGCAAGCATGACGAGGCGCTGGCGCTCTGCGACGAGCTGATCCGGCGCTTTGGTGGCTCCAGCGCGCTGCCCGTGCGCATCCAGGTCACCCGGGCGCTCCTGGGCAAGGCCTTCGCCCTGGCCGAGCTGTACCGGTTCGACGAGGCCCTGCCCCTGCTCGATCAGATCGCCCAGCAGCCCGACGCCATGCGCGAGGCGGAGCTCCGCGTGCTGGCGGCAAAGGCGCTGGTGACCAAGGCCGATGCGCTGGGACAGCAGGATCGCTTCGACGAAGTCCTCGCCGTCTGTGACGAGGTGACCCGGCGGTTCGATGGCGCGGCCGAGGAGTCCCTCCGGGCGCCGGTGATCGTGGCCATCTTCTACAAGGCCCGCACGCTGGCGCTCCAGAAGCGGCATGAGGAGGCTCGCCGCTCCTACAAGGAGGTGATCCAACGGGCCTCGGGCTCGGAGAATCCGCTGCTGCGTCAGCCCCTGGCCTGGTCGCTCCTGGGCAAGGCCTCCATCCTGTGGATGGAGCAGCGCCCCACCGAGGCCCTGCCCCTCTTCGCCGAGCTGGTCCACCGCTTCGGTGACGCCCAGGAAGAGGAACTGCGCGGAGTGGCCGCCGCGGCGCTCCGGGGCAGGACCGAGCTCCAACAGCAGCTCGATCACGCCGACGAGAAGCTGCGCGAGCTGGACGCCTTCATCCAGCAGCCGGAAGGCCATCCCGAGCGGGAGCAACGGGTGCGAGCGGCCCAGGCGCTCCTGGACAAGGCCCGGCTCCAGCGGACGCTGGGCCGCCGTGAGGAGGCGCTGGCCACCTTCGACGAGCTGCTCCGGCGCCACGCCGAAGCGCCCGAGCGGGAGCAGCGCCTGCAAGCCGCCCTGGCGCTGCTGGACAAAGGGTTCCTGCTGGAGAACCTGAAGGCGCCCGAGCCCGCCCTGGCCGTGCGTGACGAGCTGGTCCAGCGCTTTGGCCTCGCCAGCGAGCCGGAGCTGCGGCAGCAGGTGGCCCAGAGCCTCCTGCACAAGTCCGAGTTCCTGGGGAGGCTGAACCGCCCTGACGAGGAGATGGCCGTCCTGGACGAGCTCCTCCGATGGTATGGCTCAGACAGCAGCAGCAGCGTGAGGGCCGAGGTCATCCACGCGCTGATCCGCAAGGGAGACCTCCTGGCTGGACGACAGCGCTTTCAGGCAGCCCTGGCGGCCTATGAGGCGGCGGAGAGCCGCGCCTCCCAACTGGAGGAGTGGCGAGGAGATGGGCCCGCCTACGAGGCCCTCACCCATGCGGGCCTCGCGCTGATCCACGAGGCGAAGCGGCGCTGGTGGGAGGAACGGGAGCAGGCCCTGGCGCTCCTGGAGAAGGCCCGGGCGAAGCTCGTCTCCGCGCTGGTGCGCATCCCCGGCGGCTCGGCGCTCTGGGGCGCGGGGTACATCGCCTTCCTCCTGGGAAAGCCCGAGGAGGCGCGCTCGCTCGTGGCCAGGGCCATCCAGCGCGAGGGCGAGGAGTTCCGTCGGCGCTCCCTCCAAGGGCTCGGCACACCTTCACTCCCCGAGGACCGCGAGTTCCGCGCGCTCACGCTGTCACTGTGAACTTCCGGGAAGGGGTGGGATTGCTGCGATTTCCCTGAGAGCCTACGCGGGGGGATGACAGAATCCCGCGCCCCGTCCGCACTCCCGCGGCGGGTATTCTTCCCCCAGGTTCGAACGGAACATGTCTCTTCACCAGCGCATCGCACCCAAATCATCGGAAGTCCAGGCACGCTATGGGAACCAGAAGGTCCCCATCACCACCCTCATCGACGACTACATCCACGAGCGCGTCGACATCCAGGGCGACTTCCGCGAGTTCATCCAGCAGCGTGACGTGGTGGTGGACTACAGCCTGGTGAAGGACCACTTCAAGTTCGTCTTCACCCGCTTCCTGCCCGAGGTGATCATCCACTCGCAGGAGCAGGACATCCGCATCGGCCGCCAGCACTACGATCGCGGCAACGACTTCTTCGGCGCCTTCCTCGGGCCCCGCATGGTGTACACCTCCGGCTTCTTCCGCTCGATCGGGGACACGCTGGAGCAGGCGCAGGATCAGAAGATCCGGCTGGTCTGCGAGAAGATGCAGCTGAAGAAGGGCGAGCGGCTGCTGGACATCGGCTGCGGCTGGGGAACCCTGGTGGCGCACGCCGCCCGGGACTTCGGCGTGGACGCCACCGGCGTCACTGTGGCCGAGAAGGGCGCGGCCTTCGCCAACGAGCAGTGCGCCAAGGAGGGCGTGTCCTCCTCCGCCCGCGCGCTGGTGATGGACTACCGCGACATCCCCAAGGAGCGCTTCAACAAGATCTCCTGCCTGGAGATGGCCGAGCACGTGGGCGTGCGCCGGTTCCAGACCTTCCTGGAGCAGGTGTATGGCCTGCTCGAGGACGACGGCATCTTCTTCCTCCAGATCGCCGGCCTGCGCGCGCGCGCGGGCCTGCTGGGCTTCAACCTGGAGGACCTGGTGTGGGGCCTCTTCATGAACAAGTACATCTTCCCCGGCGCGGACGCCTCCATGCCGCTGAGCTTCGTGGTGGAGAACCTGGAGAAGGCGGGCTTCGAGATCCACTCGGTGGAGAACATCGGCATCCACTACTCGCTCACCATCTCGCGCTGGTACGACAACTGGATGCAGAACCGGGCCGAGGTGGTGAAGACGTACGGCGAGTGGTGGTTCCGGCTGTGGCAGGTGTTCCTCGGCTGGTCGGTGGAGATCGCCGCGCAGGGCAGCTCCACCGCCTTCCAGGTCGTCGCCAACAAGAACCTCAACCGCTTCGATCGCACGCGCTGGATCGGCGCGGTGAACCTGGGCGAGAGGGACCTGCCGCCCGGCACTGAACGTCCCGCCGCGCACAAGGAGTGAACCTCCTGCAGTTCCGCACGGGAAGCCGGGGAAGCGTGAGCTATCTTCCCCGGCCATGACGCAACGACATGTCTTCCCGGTAGCGTTCCTGCTGTGGCTCACCGTGGGGTTCGGAGTCTGCGCGGCAGGCCCGGCCCCAGCTGGACAACCCCCGGACCCCCAGATCACCTTCGATGTGGGGGTCCCGCTGGAGACCACGGCCGACGCGGAGGTGTGGATCTCCGGCAACCACCCCTCGCTGGGCCAGTGGAACGGCAAGGGATTGAAGCTGACGCGCACGCCGGACGGGCGCTACTCGGGGAACATCTCCCTGCCCATGGGGACGGGGATCGAGTTCAAGGTGACGCGCGGCACCTGGGAGACGGTGGAGAAGGACGCCACCGGGCAGGAGATCTCCAACCGCAAGCTGCGGGTGGGCGACAAGGCCACCCAGGAACTCACCCTCACGGTGGCCCGCTGGGCGGATCAAACCAAGACTCCCGCGCAGCACACGCTCACCGGCAATGTCCGCTACCTCCGAGGGATTGCCTCGAAGTACCTGCCGCGCAAGCGCGACATCATCGTCTGGCTGCCTCCCGAATATGACGAGGGCCCCAAGCGCCGCTACCCCGTGCTCTACATGCACGATGGGCAGAACCTCATGGACGCCGCGACTTCCTATACGGGCGCGGAGTGGCGGGTGGACGAGGCGGCCCAGCAGTTGGTGACGGCCGGGGACGTGGAGCCGCTCATCATCGTCGGCGTGTACAACACCGAGGACCGCTTCTCCGAGTACACCCAGGTGAAGGACACCGGCGAGTTCGCCAGCCTCGGCGGAGGCAACGCGGACGCCTATGGGAAGTTCCTCGTCGAGGAGCTCAAGCCGATGATCGACCGCACGTTCCGGACGAAGACGGGCCCTCAGGACACGGGGCTCGCGGGCTCCTCGCTGGGAGGCCTGGTCACGCTGCACCTGGGCATCAAGTACCCCAACATCTTCCGGCGGCTGGGCGTGGTGTCCCCGTCCGTGTTCTGGGGCAACAAGGACATCCTCGCCCGCGTGAAGGCCTTGAAGAAGAAGACGCCGCAGAAGCTCTGGGTGGACATCGGCACCGAGGAGTCCAAGGGCAGCCAGGAGACGGTGGACGACACCCGGCAGCTGCGCGACGCCCTGGTGGCCGAGGGCTGGGTGGAGGGCAAGGATCTCCAGTACGTCGAGATCCCTGGCGCCATCCACACCGAGACGGCGTGGGCGGACCGCATCGACGACATCCTCAAGTACCTCTACCCCGCCACGGCTCGCTGAGCGTCACCGCGAGCGCGGGGCTCAGGCGGGCTCGATGAAGTTCAGCCGGTACCCGTCGGGATCGGTGATGAGGATCTCCCGGGTGTGCCAGGGCTGGAGGGTGGGGCCCTCGGCCTCCACGCCGAGCTTCACCGCCCGTCCCGCTACGGCGGCGACGCCCTCGGGGCCGGTCCGGAAGCCCACCAGCACGCCCAGGCCGCGCTTTCCCGGCAGGGCCGCGCCCGCTCGGGTGACGACCAGGTAGACGTCCGCGCTCTCGGCCCAGCGCAGGTGGATGAAGGGAGGCTCCGACGGCATCCGCTCGAAGCCGAGCCCCTCGTAGAAGCTCGCGGAACGCTCGCCGTCCGACACGAGCAGCTTCACGAACGACGTGATTCCCTGTTCGTTTCCCATGGGCGGTGTCTAGCGAAGAGCGGCAGTGAAGGCCAGACGCGCTTCCTCGTCGGCTCTGCCCTCGCGATCTCCTGTGAAGAAGCCTCCGGGGGCCTGGCCTGCTGGGTAGACTCCGCGCCCGGAGGGGACGATGTCCGCCGAGACCATCATGAAGGAGTTGGCCCAGGCCGCCAGCCCGGAGAAGGCCGCGTTCTTCCCGCGGTTCTTCAAGACGGGCCCGGGGGAATATGCGGAGGGAGATCGGTTCCTCGGGGTGACGGTGCCTCACCAGCGCCGCATTGCCCGGAGCCACCGGGACACGCCGCTGCCGCAGGTGGCGAAGCTGGTGGACAGCCCCATCCATGAGCACCGCCTCACGGGGTTCCTCATCCTCACGGAGCAGTTCCGCAAGGCAGACGAGGAGACTCGGGGGAAGCTCTTCGCCTTCTGCCGCAAGCACGTGACGCAGGTGAACAACTGGGACATCGTGGACACCATGGCGCCGAAGATCTTCGGCGAGCATATGGTCGCCCACCCGGAGCTCCGGGAGATGCTGTACACGTTCGCGAAGGCGCCCTCGATATGGAAGCGGCGCATCGCGATCATCTCCACCCAGACCTTCATCCGGCGCGGAGACTTCGAGGACACCCTGGCGATCGCGGAGCGCCTGCTGCACGATCCGCACGATCTGCTGCACAAGGCCGTGGGCTGGATGCTGCGCGAGGTGGGGGATCGAGACCTTGCCCGCCTGGAGTCGTTCCTCGAGCGCCATGCCGGGGAGATGCCGCGCACCATGCTCCGCTATGCCATCGAGAAGCTGCCTCCTCAGCGCCGCCGGTACTTCATGGAGCGATGAGGGCTGGCGGCCTCGTCTCCGTCCAGCCAACAGGCCTGGGGAGGGGTCGTTGACGCCTGATCCGTCCGAGGCGTAGGGTGAAGATTGGCCCTGCAGCTCGAAGCCCAGGACCTGGTGGGAAGGAGGTCCCCGGCACCTTGCAGGCACCAACTCTGAACGAGCGTCTTCGCGTGCGGGCCCAGCCACATTCACGAGTGGACCTGCGCCGGCGCATGGCGACCGAGGCCTTGGGCTGTGGGCTGCTGGTCGTGGCGCTGGAAGGGGCCCACCACATCGCCGAACACCTGGGCGCCAGTGCCCTGGAGGGGCGCCTGTTCATGTCGCTCGCGGCTGGGAGCGTGCTGGCATGCATGACGCTGGTGCTACGGCCGCTGTCGGGAGCCCACTTCAACCCCGCGCTCACCTTCGCGGATGCGCTGGAGGAAGGGGCACCGTGGCATGAAGTGCCGCTGTACGCGGTCTCGCAGATGCTGGGCGGGCTGGCCGGGAGGCTGCTGGCGCACGTGATGTGCAGCGAGCCTCTGCTCATCGCCGTGCGCGCTCCGGCAGCCGGCACTGCCCAGTTCCTCACGGAGCTCGTGGCGACGTTCGGGCTGCTCGTGGTGGTGTGCGGCTGTGTCCGCTTGCGGCCCTCCTCCACCCCGTTCGCGATCGCGGCCTATGTGGCGGCGACGGTGTGGTTCACTGACTCGCGCTCGTTGGCCAACCCGGCCTTGGTCCTGGCGCGTGCGGCCAGCGCGAGGCCGGACACGATCCGCCCGTTCGAGGTGGAGTCGTTCGTGGCGGCGCAACTGCTGGGCGCGGCACTGGCCGTCTGCCTCTTCCGCTGGTTGTTGGGAAGGAATGTGCGGGCCGAGGCCCCCCGGAAGGTCGTCTTCACCTGTGCGGTGCCAGGCCCGGCCCAGCTGGCCGCTGCCCTCTTCAATAGCCTGGCTCACCCCCAGTTCGCCTTCGCCGAGGCCGCCCATCCGTCCACGGGTGAAGCAGGGGTTCCCGCTCCCGTGGAGGGACTGATCCGCAGGATGGGCCTCACCCCCGCAGTGCTTCGCGTACGGGCCCAGGAGCCCGAGTGGGTCATCCTCCTGGAGTTGCCGGAAGGGCCTCCGCTCCGCCAGCGCTACCAGGAGCGTTGGTTGCTGCCGGCCCGGCCGCTGGAGAGCAGCGAGGATGCTCGCGCGCTGGCGGAGGAGCTGCGGCCGCGCCTCCGGCAGTTGCTCGTCCGGCAGGGGTGGGAGCGGCTCCATGTCGTGGAGAGCCCCTCACGCGAGGGCCCCCACGCCGTCACCTGAGATTCATCGAGAGAGAACTGCCATGGAAGGACTTCCCCCGGTCATCACCTGGCCGCCGCTCCAGACGTTGATGCGCCTCACCCTGGCGCTCGCGGTGGGGCTCTTCGTGGGGCTGGAGCGCGAGTGGCGAGGCAAGGAAGCGGGCCTGCGCACCTTCGGATTCGCCTCGCTGCTGGGGGGGCTGGGCGGGCTGCTCGGGCCGCCGTTCGCACTGCTGAGCATCGCGCTGCTGGGGGTGCTGATCACCTTCCTCAACTGGCAGTCCCTGCGCTCGGAGGGAACCACCGAGCTGACGACGTCCGCGGCCCTGCTCGTCACGGGCTTCACGGGCGTGCTGTGCGGGCTGGGACACACGGTGACGCCTGCGGCGGTGGCGGTGACAGCCGCGGGGCTGCTTACGTGGAAGGAGCGTCTGGCGGCGTTCAGCCATCAGATCACGGCAGAGGAGCTGCGCTCGGCGATCCTGCTGGCCATCCTCGCCTTCGCCATCTACCCGGCACTGCCGGCGCAGCCCGTGGATCCCTGGGGGCTCATCGCGCCGCGGGCGGCGTGGGTGACGGTGATCCTCATCGCGGCGATCGGCTTCGTGAACTACCTGTTGTGGAAGGGGTTCGGGGCGCGCGGAGTGGAGATGACGGGCTTCCTGGGAGGCCTGGTGAACAGTACGGTCACGGTGACGGAGATGGCCAACCGTGTCCGGGAGTCGGCCGGCCGCCTGCTGGACGTGGCCTACCGAGGCGTCATGCTGGCCACGGCGGCGATGGCGCTGCGCAATGCGGTGCTGCTGGGGCTGCTGTCCTTTGGGGCGTTCGTGGATTCGGCATTGCCGCTCGTGCTGATCCTGCTGTCGAGCACGGGGCTGGCCCTGGTGCGAGCCCGAGCGCCGGCCAAGGCCGAGAGTGAAGCACCTACGCTTCCACTCAAGTCGCCCTTCTCGCTGCTCTCAGCACTGAAGTTCGGCCTGATCTTCCTGGCGCTGCAAGCGGTGGGGACGGTGGGACAGAACCTGTTGGGCCGGTTTGGCTTCTACGCGGTCAGCGCCGTGGGAGGGTTGGTCTCGAGTGCCTCGGCCGTGGCGTCCGCTGCGGCGCTGTGCTCGCACGGGACGATCACTCCGGCGGTCGCGGGGATGGGAGCCATCATCGCGTCACTGGCGAGCGCGGGGATCAACTTCGTCCTGGTGGCGCGAGTCTCCGAGCAGCGCTCGCTGACATTGCGACTGGGCCGCTCGCTGGGCGTGGTGGTCATCCTGGGGCTCGTGGGCGCGTTCGTGCAGACCCGGCTGCCGGGGATGCTCCACTGACGGCGGGAGAGTGACGCAGCCGAGTTCAATCCTCGGCCAGTTCCTTCTGCTCCGGCTTCGCGGCCTTAGCAAAGGGGTTGAGCTCGCGGAATGGAGCCACCTCCGCTCGGTGCTCCAGTCGTACTTAATGCCCTGAACGACTGTGATTTTGCGAGTCCCCCTTTCCTGCATGGCGAGAGAATCCCCTCCATCTTCGGCTTGAGGCGGGCGACGCGGAGTAGACTTGCGCCCCCACGATGCCCCTCCTCTTGCTCCTCCTCCTCGTAGTCGGGTGCGCCTCCCCAGGCGGTGCATGGTGGCCTGGATGTTCCATACTTGCGTCCGTATCATCGAGCAATTGGATGACGATGCGAGGGAGGATGGGCTGGTGGTGCTGCTGGCACACCAGAAGCGGGCAGCCCTTCGGCAAGCCGCAAATGAATTCGTCCGAGCCGAGTGCGGGAGTTCTCGCCTCACAGACTCCCAGCAGCAGTTTCTCGACACACTGGTCGCCAGGCTTCACGAGAGCCTTCATCAGGACGAGTAGACGGGAGGGGGAATGCCGAAGCCACCAGACGATTACACCGAGCGCCACGACGAACTGATCCGCAAGATGCTCGACGAGAAGAGGGCGAAACCCTCCCCCGAGAAGTGGCGAGAGTGGTGTGAGCACATGCTGACGACACGCTCACAGACCGTGCTCATCCCCCGGCAGAGAAAGCGCGAAGACCACGAGTAGACGGGGAGAGACCTCACGGAGGATCCGAGGTAGGCGAGCGTTGAGTAATGACGCTGGGGAGCACGCATTTGCCGTCGAACTCATAGGCAGAAGCCCCACAGGGCGGCTTCATGTCGATACGCGTCCAGCATGCGCCGAGAATGAGGTGCTCCGACCGCGGGTCACAGGGTGGTTTCTTCTGGCCAGGCACCGGCGTCCTGGGAAACGGCAACGCCAGAACAGAGGGAGCCCCTCCCGCCTGGGGAATGCCCACTGACGTAGAGAAGACGCGTTCCTCCACCCCCGCATCCGCAAGCCCCACCGTCTCATCAACTCTCGCCGCCGGTTCCTGCACTACCTCTACAATTGAGGGACGCAGTTCCGTCGGTTCCCGCTCCGCCCCACGCAGCAGTTCCATTCCCACCGCGACCACCAGGCCGCCCACCATGGAGGCACCAGCCCACATGAGCCAACTGGGAATCGTCACCTTGGGACGCGGGCCTGGGTTCTTCGCACGCTCCGTAGGAACCATCGACGGAGCAGGCCGGATTGCGACACCGCCCGCACGCCCCAGGCTCTTCGCTGCCTCCTCCAGCGCCTGAGCCAACTCCCCCGCAGTGCCACGAGCCTCCGGCTTCTCCGACAGCATGCGCAGGATGAGCTTCTCCAACTCCGGACACACGCTGGCCAGCTCGCTCGGGGGCACCCGGCGCACCGGCCGCGGCCGCTGCGGATCGTCCTCGCACTCGGGATCCGTTCCCGGAGGAGGATACGTGCCCGTCACCAGCCGGTATGCCGTCACCCCGAGGGCGTACAGGTCATCCTCCGGCCGGTACCGGTAGTACGCCTCGCCGTCGAGCCGGAAGTCGTAGCGGAAGCGCAACAACTGGGGGCTGCGGTAGGGCTCCGTGCCCGGCGGAATCACCGTGTCCGTGACCGGACGGGCCTCGGGGTGGAAGGCCAGGCCGAAATCCACGAGCATGACCCGCCCTTCCCTGTCCATCAGCACGTTGTCCCCCTTCACGTCCCGGTGCAGGCCATGCTGGTGGGTGGCTTCCAGAGCCCGAGCCACCTGCGCCAGCACTTGGAGCGCTTGGCGATTGGTGATGCCGTGCGCCTTGGCCCAGTCATACAGGGGAACTCCCTCCGCCCGCTGCATCACCACATAGGGGTAACGTCGCCCCTGCGAGTCCTGCCACACACCTCGGTCGTGGTAGCGCGGCACGTTCGGATGGCGGATGCGCGAGAGCACCTCCGCCTCACGCTCGAAGCGCGCATCGTCCGCGTAGTAGGCCAGCTTCAGAGCGTACTCCCGGGCCTCGGGCCGGTCCGCCAGCGCCGCCCGGTATACCGAGCCGTAGGTGCCAACACCGAGCGGCTCCAGCACTCGCCACGACCCCAGCAGTTCGCCGTACGCCGGACCATACGGACCTCTCTGAGCAGGGTTCGTCATCTCGCCTCTCCTGATGCGGGCGGACCTGACCCGCTCCCCTACCCTACCGCATGGGTACGACTTGGACCACCCACTCCATCAGGTTCTATCGCACCATGAAGGCCCGAATGGCCAGGGTCCACCCAAGGAGGCAGCCCCTGGTGCCGGTGGCGCTGAACCAACTGGTATGGCAGGCATACCAGTTCGCGAAAACCGCGCCCGGCAGGGGTCCCTCCGTCATGCATCACCGCAGGAGGGAGCTGGCTCCCAAGCTCCGCTCTCACTTCCGCCCGTACTTCCGCATCGCCTCCATCAACCGGTCCTGAGGCAGCGCGAACACGCGAATCCCATCCGCGCCCGTCATCGTGTCTGCGGCGAGCATCGCGTTGAGGATGGCCTCCTGCGTGGCCTGCACCGTGGCCTCGAAGAGCGGCGTCATCCGCTCGTTGTCCAATGTAGAGACAGTGGCCACGGGCCCCGGCGTCGCCGGAAGCGTGACCTGGGTCGAGAAGGCCAGGAAGAGGTCTCCCGAGACGTCCTCGCCCAGCCCGCCCATCTTCCCGATGCCCAGCGGCACGCGCCGGGCGATCCGTCCGAGCTGATGCGGCAGCAGCGGAGCATCCGTCGCCACCACCACGATGATCGAACCCATTCCCTCGGGATACGACGCCCGCGAGGCCCCCTGCTTCGTGCAAGACGGCATGTCCGTGATGAGAGGGCTCGACGGCGCCCAATCTCCCGTCGTGCAAGCCTGGAGGTCCGAGATCTCCTCCCCCACCGGGACGCCCGCCACCGTGAGCAGCCGGCGCTTGCCATAGTTGCACTGCACCAGCACGCCCACCGTGTAGCCCCCTTCCGCCTCCGGAAGCTTCCGCGACGCCGTGCCAATCCCTCCCTTGAAGCCGTTGCAGACCATCCCCGTGCCGCCCCCCACGGCCCCTTCCACCACGGGCCCTCCCATCGCGGTGCTCAGAGCGTTGAACACGTGCTCCTGCTTCACATGGAAGCCGTCGATGTCGTTCAGCACTCCGTCCCACGTCTCCGCCACGACCGGAAGCCCCAGCTCCCACGAACGCCCCCGCTTCACCGCCCAGGCGACCAGCGAGTCCCTCACCAGGCCCACGCTGTTCGTGTTCGTCACCAACACCGGCCCGTAGAGGTAGCCCGACTCGTTCAACCAGTGCGTGCCCGTCATCTCTCCATTGCCATTGAGCGCGTAGGTCCCCGCGAAGACCGGCGCCGTCCCCACCTTCCCGCGTGGCCAGATGGCCGTGACTCCCGTGCGCACCGGCCCCTTGCCCACCACCAGCCGCCCCTGGCCCGAGATCACCGTGCTGTGGCCCACCTCCACGCCCGGCACGTCCGTGATGGCATCCAGCACCCCGGCCTGGCCGCCGAACGGAATCCCCAGCTCCCGAGCCCGAGCCTTCGCCGGCCCAGGCAGGGGCTTGGGAGCAACAGGTGCAGCCTTCCCAGGAGCCACCGGAGCTTCGGCGCCTCCAGGCAACGCCACGAGACCGCACACGACACACAGCAAGAACGCAGGAGCACGAGGACTCATGGCCGCCTCTCCTATCAGCGGTGATAGCGTGCGCGCCACGCATGCTCCCCGAGCCCCTCCGCCGCGCCATCTTCTGGGCCAGTGACTTCGTCTGGGGCCCGTGGATGCTGGTCCTCCTCCTGGGCGCCGGCCTCTTCCTGACCTTCCGCTACCGCTTCGTCCAGATCCGGCTCTTCCCCGATGCCGCTCGCACCCTTGTGCCCGCGCAGCAAGAAGGAGCCCAAGGCGCGCTCTCCCCCTTCCAGGCCTTCATGACCGCGCTGGGGGCCTCCATCGGCACGGGCAACATCGCCGGAGTGGCCACCGCCGTCGTCTCCGGTGGCCCCGGCGCCGTCTTCTGGATCTGGTGCTACGGCTTCTTCGCCACCGTCATCAAGCTCACCGAAGCGGTGCTCGGCATCCGCTACCGCTCCATCCGCGACGGGCACGTTTCCGCCGGGCCCATGCACTACCTCCGAGACGGCCTCCGCTCCCCCGCCCTGGGGTGGCTCTACGCCCTGGTGGCTGGAATCGCGGCCCTCACCACCACCCCCTTCACCCAGCCCAACTCCATGGCCGTGGTCCTGGAGAGCCAGTTCCACATCCCCACCTGGGCCTCGGGGATTGGCATCGCCGTGCTGGCCTGGCTCGTCATCATCGGCGGAGTGCGCTCCATCGGGCGCGTGGCCGAGAAGCTCGCGCCCCTCAAAGTAGGCCTCTATCTGGCCGGCGGCCTGTGGGTCATCCTCTTCCACGCCCAGCACATCCCCGAAGTCTTCGCCCTCATCTTCCGCGAGGCCTTCTCCTTCGAGGCCGCCAAGGGTGGAGGCGCGGGAATCGGGATGATGGTCGCCATGCGCTACGGCATCGCTCGCGGCATCTACGCCAATGAGGCCGGCTATGGCACGGCCGCCGTCGCCTACGGCAGCGCTCGCAGCGAACAGCCGCTCCAGCAGGGGCTCAACGCCGTGATGGAGGTGTTCATCGTCTCCTTCGTCACCTCCTCCATCAGCGCCTTGACGATCCTGGTCAGCGGCGTGTGGCAGTCGGGAAAGACGAGCACGGCCCTGGTGGCCTCGGCCTTCGACACCGCCATCCCCGTGGGCGGCTGGGTGGTGGCCTTCTGCGCTTTCCTCTTCGGCTACACCACCCTCATCGGCTGGGCGTACTACGGCGAGCAGTTCCTCGAGTACATCGTCGGAGTGAAGATCGCCAAACCCTACCGTTGGGTCTACTGCGGCCTCATCTACTTCGGCGCCGTGGGCAAGCCCGAGACGATCTGGGCCTGGGGCGACCTCATGAACGGCCTGCAGGTCTTCCCCAACATGATCGGCATCCTCGGCCTGTCAGGCCTTGTGGTGGAGGCCCTGCGTGCTCGCCAGAAGGCCCGCGCGGGAGAGCCGATAGCCTCTGGCTCTTCCCACTCCGGTCCCCCCTCCTCGTAGATCGAGGCTCAGGCCGCAGCCGAGGTGACGGCAGGCGCCTTTCCCTCGTAGCGCATGGGAATGGGGACGCTCGGCCCCAGCGACAGGTTGCGACGAGCCATCTTCACCGGCCCGGTGTGCGTCAGCGTGAAGCGGTAGTTCGCCAGGAGGGTGCCCACCAATACCTTGATCTCGTACAGCGCGAACGCCATGCCGATGCAGCGCCGGTACCCTCCGCCGAAGGGAAGGTACTCGTACGGCGAGAACTTGTGTTCCAGGAAGCGCTCCGGCCGGAAGCGCTCCGGCTCGGGGAACACCTTCGGGTTGTAGTGCGCCAGGGTGATGGAGGCCGCCAGCCGCGTCCCGATGGGCAGCTCGTGGCCCAGCAGCTTGAAGGGCGCCACCGTCCTGCGAGACGTCATCGCGAACACCGGGCAGATCCGCAGCGTCTCGTCGATCACCGCCGACAGGTAGGGCAGCTTCACCAGCGCGTCCGGCTCGGGAGAGGGCCCCAGCGTGGCCAGTTCCTGCTCCAGCCGCTGCTTCACCTCCGGCTGGCGGTGGATCCAGTACATCGCCCACGCCATGCTGATCGCCGACGTCTCATGGCCCGCCACGAGCATCGTGCGCAGTTCGTCCCTCAGCTCCTCATCGGACATCGGGTGCCCCTCCTCGTCCCGGACCGCGAGCAGCAGCGAGAGGATGTCCTCTCCTCCCGTGTTGCTCGCACGCCGGCGCTCGACCTGCTCCAGCAGCAACTGCTCGAACGCGGCATACTTCTGCTTGTACTGGGTCCAGGGCTTGAACCAGGGCTGCCGGGAGACCTTCAGCATCGCGATGATGGGGCCATACGCGTTGACGAAGTCCACGGTGACCCGGGCAAAGTGCCTCACGCGCTCCGGCTCCTCGACGCCAAAGACGGCGCGGATGATGACCTCCAGCGCGGTCTCCTGGGCCAGGTGCAGCGCCTTGAAGTCCTCTCCCGGCCGCATCCGCTCCATGGCCTCCACGGCGATGCGCTGCATCAGCCTTCCGTAGGCCCGCATCCGCTCCCCGTGGAACGGAGGCATGAGCAGCTTCCGCTCCCGCTGGTGACGCGCCCCCGCCACCAGCAGCAGCGAGTTGGAACCCACCACGGGCTCCAGCGGCGTGTGGGCATTGGGCTCGAAGAGGCTGCCGTCCGCGGTGAAGAACTCCTTGATGGCCTCCGAAGTGCCCATGACCACCAGCCGGCCCAGCGGCAGCGTGGCGATGAACGGATCGCCATACCGCTCGGCGCACTGCCGGACCATCTCCAGGGGATCCACGACGAAGTGCAGCAGGGGCAACACGGGCATCCGAGGGCCCCGAAACAGCTCAGCCATGAGACAACCTCCACGTCCGGGGCCTGAGCATACGCGGCCTCGCACCAGCGCTGGCAGGCGGGCCGGCGCACGAATGTTTCCCGTCATACCGGGCTCGAGCCGCGCTCCTCGGAGACGGCTCCCGGAGTCAGACCGGGAGCCGATCCCTTTGTACGCTCGAACTCAGCCCGCTCGGCGGCGCACCGTTCGGCGCATCGCATCCAGCCAGCGGCCATGGACTCGCGCCGCCCGAGCCCGCGCCATGATGCGCGCTCCTGGAGCGAAGCCCTCCTCCTCCACCCCGAGGCCGAGATCCGTCGCCACCTCCTCCGCCGCCATCGCGCCAGTCAGGGCCGCGCCTTCCATGAAGCCCTGGGCATCCAGACTGGTGTGCTCACCACAGAAATGCAGGTTGCCCACCCGTTCGATCTCCGCGCCCGCGATCGTCGTGAACTGGCCCACTTTATAGGAGGAGTAGCTGCCCAGGGTCAGCGGGTAGCTCGGCCAGTGCATGCGCGCCACACGACCGTTCGCCGTGGCCTTCACGCCGGGTAGGACCGTATCGAACTGATCGAGGAAAAGAGCGGCCTGCTGCTCAGGCGTGCCCTCTCCCAGGGCCAGCCCCTTCTGGCCTCCGACGAACTGGGTGATGATCCCCGAAGTGCCAGGCTGCAAACGGCTGGTCTCCCACGTCTGCTCGTAGCCCACGTCCGAGTAGGTGCTCCCGTCCGAGAGGTAGGGCTCCCCGCGCCACGGCCGCGAGGAGAAGCCCACCATCAGCTTCGCGTTGGTGCCATACCCCAGCTCCTGGATGGCCTTGCGCTTCACCTCCGGCAGCGACGCGGGCAGCTCGAGCTTCCGCAGCAACGTGAACGGAAGGGCCAGCACCACGTGATCCGCCTTCACCTCTTTGGAACCGCCCGGAGTCTCGAAGGTCAACTGGTAGCGCTGGTCGGACAGCTCCTCCAGCGCCACCAGCCGGTGCCCCAACTGGATCTGTCCCGGCGCCAGCCGCTCGGCCAGCCGCTGCGTGAAGAGATCATTTCCGTCCTTCGCGTGGAAGAGCTCGTCGGACTCTCCAAAGAGCTCCAGCCGCGTCGTGTCCGTGGAGATGAAGGTCAACAGGTTGAGGCAGTTGCACTCGTTCGCGTCGAGCCCGAACTCGCCCACGTAGGCCAGCTCGATGAGCCGGCGTACCGGATCCTCGGACGGGATGCCCTCGCTGTCGAACCACGCCGCCAGCGAGAGCTGGTCCAGCGCCTGCGCGCCGTTGGGCGTCCGGTAGGTGACGTACTCCTCGGGATCCTCCAGCGCCGTGAGCGCCACGTCGATGCGCTCCGCGATGGGAGCGAAGCCCTCGAGGATCTCGTCGTCGGAGAGCCTGCGTCCATCGAAGAAGGCCGCCAACCGCGCCACGCTCGGGTCATCGTTGCTGTAGTCCAGCAGATCGATCTCCAGCTCCTCGGCCAGATCGTGCATCGTCTGGTGACCGGTATCGATGAGCTCGCCGCCGAGTTCGCAGTGCTGTCCGTCGGGGAAGATGCTGCGCTCGGTGAACATCCGTCCCCCGAGCCGGGAGGAGGCCTCGTAGACGCGAGCACCGACGCCGATCCGGTTCAACCGGTACGCACAATGCAACCCGGCCATGCCGCCGCCGATGATGGCCACACTCTTGTGATTGTCGTCACCACAGGCCGAGAGCATCGCCGCGCCCGCGGTCCCGGCAGTGAGCTTCAGCAGCGTACGCCGGTCGAACCTCGCGCGCTCGCGCTGCTGGGCGGCATACTCGGTCACGGGAATCCCCGCGGCAGCAGCCTTTCGTGCGGTGCGCAGCGCGCGGACGACGACGTTCATCAAATGGGTTCGAGCCATTCGCTTCCTCTTGGGTGGGGGGAGACGGCAGACTGGCCACCTCGGGGTTGGCGGCATCCGGTTCGGAAGGCCACGAGCCTCGGGGGCCGGGGTGGCATTCTTGCCCAAGCCGGGAAGAGACGTAACCAGGATGCGGGTTCATCCGTAGAGAGTGGTGGAGGACGCACCTCATGAAGCCAGCCTCGAGCATCGAAGCCCCTACCACCCGGCTCCTGCCGGTGGATGCGATGGCACCCACACGCGTGGAGACGGCCACCTTCTCCCTGGGTTGATTCTGGGGCCCTGACGCCCGGTTCGGGCGTCTTCCTGGAGTCATCCGTACCCGCGTGGGCTACACCGGCGGAAGCCAGCCGGACCCGACCTACCGCCAGCTCGGGGACCACACGGAGTCCATCCAGATCGACTACGATCCGGCACGAATCTCCTACGAGACGCTGCTGGGCCACTTCTGGAAGGAGACCGATCCCACCGAGCGTCCCTACGGCCGGCAGTACATGTCCGCGGTGTTCTACGCGGGGGAGGCACAGAAGCGGCTGGCGCTCGAGACGGGGCAGCGGGCGATGGCGGGCCGGAGCGGACCGATCCTCACGCCCCTGCTCCCGCTGGCCACCTTCTACCGGGCCGAGGACTACCACCAGAAGTACTACCTGCGCAGGAACGCAGAGGTGATGCGCCTGTTCAGCGCGTACAGCGAGCGGCAGTTCGAGGACTCCACCGTGGCGATGTGGCTCAACGCCTGCGTGGATGGACAACTGAAGCTGGCGGGCCTGGAGACCGAGTTCGAGCGGCTCGGGCTCCCGGAAACGGACCGCCAGCAGATGCGCCAACTGGTGCAGACGGCCCTGGCGTACCGCCGCCGCTGAGCGCGGAGGCGGCCGCCGAGGAGGACAGGCTCAGCCGCGGTCCACAGCTCCGCGGCGACGCGCCGACAGGTATCTCGCCAGACCCAGCAGCAACAACGGCCAGAGCGCCGCTGTGGGAGCCGTCTGGCAACCACAGCCGCTGTCAGCCTTGTCTCCGGGCGGAAGAGGCTCGGAGTCGCCCCCATCCGGAGTCTCTCCGGAGGTCCCCCCATCCGTCTGGGTGCCTGAGTCCGGGACGTCCCCCGAGCCGCCATCCACGCTTGCATCCGGCATCTCCGAGGAGCCGCCATCCACGCCTGCATCCGGCGTCTCCGGGGAGCCACCATCCACCCCTCCGTCAGGCTCACCGGGAGGGAACGCCGCCTGCGCGACGTAGATGGCGGTACCCCACTCCTCCTGGTCGTTGTCCGGTGGAGCCAGCCCCGCCACCACCGAGACATCGCCTCGCGCATTGATCAGCGGGCCCCCGGCAAACACGGGGCTCGAGGGCGTCTCCTGGTCCACGCGGGCCGGGCCCAGATCCGAGGGGATGATGTCGTGCTCGGTGACGACCCGCTTCAGGGCCTGACCGTCGCTCACCCAGACCGCCCGCTTGCCGGTGGAGTCGAAGGCTCGGAACACGACCAGACCGCTGTCGTTGATGTCGGGCGGAAAGCTCTCCAGTTCCCGGATGTCTCCGCTGCCGTTCTGCGCGAGAACCCTCAGCTCGGTCCCCGTCCACAGCCAGAGCGTCAGGAGGTTCTTCCCCGTCGGATCCCTCACCGTCCCGAGGAAGGCGATCTTCCCGGGGTTGTTGAGCGCCGGCTGCACGGAGGCGAAGCGGTAGATGGGCGACGCGGCGTCCAGCCCGCGGCTCCGGGCGATGAGGGTCGAGGTCCCATCCGCGTTGAAGACGCGCAGCTCCTGGAAGTACTCCGTGGAGATGGCGGCCACATCGGCCACACCGGCAATCTGGCCCTTGTCATTGAGCGTGGGAGCGTAAAGGAACTCGTACGGGCTGGAGGGATCGAGCGCCTTCTCCTTGGCCAGGAGCACCGTCTGGAAGCCGGTACCGGAGGGAGTCATCAGGCCATAGACGCGGTTGCCCGAGATCAGCGCCCGAAAGCCCAACTGCCCGGCCTCATTGAGCCACAGGTTCTGCCAGTCCGTGGCGCCGAGGGGCTCGTGGAAGATGCGCACCTCGCTCGGCTTCTGGGCGTTCAGCAGGTAGAGGCCGTTGTTGACGGGATCCGAAGCGCCCGCGACACCAAAAGCGATGTCCCCCAGCGAGTTGATACCGGGATCTCCCGTGCGTGCATCCTCGCCGAAGTGGGGGAGCAGGTAGATGCGGCTGCCCCGGCCATCCTGGCCCCACCACACGGCGGAGCTGCCCTCGGGGGTGATGGAGAGCCGGAAGGCCACCTGCCGATCCCGCGCGATGGGCACCTGGAGGCTCCCGGCAATCAGGTTGCCCGGAGCCACATTGTACGCCCCGGAGTCGTTGCCGATCAGGTTGGTCCGGGCCTGGAGCTGCAGGGTGTAGTCCGGCAGCGCCGCACCGGCCGGGGTTGCCAGGACCAGCATCCCCAGCATGAACCCGATGCACCTCGTGCGCCCCTGGCTGGGGCCGCAACTCTGCGTCGCCTCACTCATGGATGACTCCTCCCGTTGGTGCCGCGGCACCGGAAGGTAGCACCGTGTGAGGCGCAACGGGCTCGGCTGTCGGCTCAGGGCGCCTTCAAGGCGCGCCGGTACGCATCACACGCGGGGCGCAGGCCGAGATCGCAGGCGCGCGTGAAGAGGGACTTGGCGCGCTCCACGTTCTTCTCCACCCCGTTGCCTTGCAGGCTCGCATAGCCGAGGTTGAGACATCCTCCCGGCATGGCCGCGTTACAGGACTTCTCGAAGAGAGAGGCGGCACGCTTCGGATCCTTCGTCACGCCGTTTCCCGTCATGAAGGCCACGCCCAGGGAGCTGCAAGCCGACATGCTCCCGGCCTCGCAGCCCTTGTTGAAGAAGGTGGCGGCCCGCTCGGCGCTCCCCGTCACTCCGTTGCCGCGCGAGTATGAGAGCCCCAGGCTGAAGCAGCCCTCCGCATGCCCCTTGTTGCAGGCCTTCTCGTAGAAGGAGGCGGCGCGCTCCGGGTCCTGCGTCCCGATGATCCCCGTCGAGTAAGCCAGACCCATGTTGAAGCAGCCCTTCGCGTCGTTGGCCTTGCAGGTCTTCTCGAAGAGGGCCACGGCCTGCTTCGGATCCCGCATGACGCCCTGGCCTTCCGCATAGGCAATGCCCAAGTTGTTGCAGGCGTCCAGGTGACCCTTGTCGCACGCCTTCTGGAAGAAGGTCGCCGCGCGAGCTTCGTCCTTGGTCAACCCTCCGATCCCCTGTTGAAAGGCCAGGGCCAGATTGAAGCACTCGCCCGCGTCGCCCTTCTTGCAGCCCTTCTCGTGGAACTCCACCTGGCGGGAAACCTCCGCCTTGCCGAAGAACTCCTCCGTCTTCGAGGCCCCCTGCGCGACAGCGTGCGTGGACAGCAGGGCGAGGGCCAGGACAAGACCGCCCTCCCACGAGCGCCGACCTTCACCGGTTCCAGAGCGAAGCATGCGAGACACCTCCCGGGCCTGAGCGCCCGTTGAGCAAGAGCGATGAAGCCGCCGAGCATAGGACAACAGTCCGAGCCCACGAGCCGAGGCTCAGTCGCGGCGGTAGAGAGTCATGACGCAGGCGCCGCCCAGCCCCAGGTTGTGCTGGAGCGCCACGCGGGCGTTCTCCACCTGGCGCTGCTCGGCCTGTCCACGGAGGTGCCACACCAGCTCGGTGCACTGGGCCAGGCCCGTCGCGCCCAGCGGATGGCCCTTGGAGAGCAGCCCGCCCGACGGGTTGGTGACGAACTTCCCGCCGTAGGTGTTGTCCCCGTCCCAGATGAACTTCTCGGCCTCGCCCTCCTTGCACAGGCCGATGGCCTCGTAGGTGAGCAGCTCGTTCGCCGTGAAGCAGTCGTGCAGTTCCACCACGTCCACGTCTTCCGGGCCGACTCCGGCCTTCTCGTAGAGCTGCTTCGCGGCCTTGGCCGACATGTCAAAGCCGACCATCTTGATCATACTCTCCTCGAAGCTCGAGGGCAGATCCGTGGTCATCGACTGCGCCGCGATGTACACGGGCCGGGACAGGTTGTGCTTGCGGGCGAACTCATCCGAGCACAGCACCGCCGCCGCCGCCCCGCACGTGGGCGGGCAGCACTGGAAGCGGGTCAGCGGATCGAACACCTCCTCCGAGGCGAGGACTTCCTCCACCGTGAGCGGCTGGTTGAAGAGCGCGTACGGGTTCTTCGCGGCGTGCTTGCGCGCCTTCTCGGAGATCTTCGCGAACGTCTCGCGCTTCGTGCCGTACTTCCAGCGGTACTCGCGGCCCGCGCCGCCGAACATCTGCGCCGTCATGGGCCCGCTGGCAAAGCCCTGCGTCCGGTTCAGCACGTCCACGTGCCGCTCCACCGGGTTCACGCGGTCGTCATACTTCGCGCCCAGCGCGCCCTTCTCCATCTTCTCGAACCCGAGCGCCAGGACGCACTCGGCCAGCCCACCCTCTATGGCCTGCCGCGCCAGGTACAGCGCCGTGGAGCCCGTCGAGCAGTTGTTGTTCACGTTGATGACTGGGATGCCCGTCAGGCCCAGCCCGTACACGGCACGTTGGCCGCAGGTGCTGTCGCCGTACACGTACCCGACGAAGGCCTGTTCGATCTCGTCGTACCGCACCCCGGCGTCCTGGAGCGCCGCGGTCGCGGCCTTCGACGCCATCACGTCGTACTCCTCGCTCGCCCCCGGCTTGGCGAACTTGATCATGCCAACCCCGGCGACATTGACTCGACGACCCATGACTCGTCTCTCCTTCGTGATGCGCGTCAGATCAGATGCTTGAGGAACCCCAGCCGGTGGGCGACCTGCACGTCCCCGTCCACCCGCAGCCGGCTCCGCTGGAACAGCTCCCGAGCCGTCACCGCTCCCCGTGCCAGCGCCTGCAGATCCTCGTCCGCCAGCGTCAGCGTGGTGGTAGCCCCGGCCTGCGTGCCCTCGGACACGCTGCCCGGCGCGGAGCGGAGATCCACGGCCCAGGCCCCCTCGGGAGAGGTGAGCTTGAACTGGATGAGGGCGGCAACCTCGGCGGCCAGCTCGGGGCTCTTCGCCAGGCGCTCCTGCAGGGCCTTGAAGATGGCAGGAGCCAAAGCCGGCCCGCTGCTCGTGGCTGCCTCCGTCTTCGGAGCCTCGGCCTTCGCGGCGGCTCCGGAAGCCCCTGCCACCTCACGAGGATCGAGCTTCGTGAGGAAGTTCAGCTTCTGCGAGGCCATGAGGTTGCCGGAGATCTTCAGCTTGCCGCCGAAGTAGAGCTTCTGCGGATCGGCCTTGCCCGAGGTCATCGCCATGAAGTCGGAGTCCGCCAGGTCCAGGATGCAGTCGGCCTTGCCCACCGCGCCCTGCGTCACGCTCCCCTGCCCGTTCTTGAGATCCAGCGTCCAGGCGCTGTCCGGGCTGCTGAGCTTGAACAGGTAGACGTTGCCCACCTTGGTCACCAGCTCCGGGTGCTTCTCCACGTAGCGGCCGATGGCGGCGAACACGGCGGCACTCGGGCTGCCCGAGTCCGCGGCCTGAGCAGCGGAGGGAGCCTGGGCCTCGGCTTTGGGAGCCGCACCGGCCTTGGGAAGCTCCGTGTGCAGCTCGATGGCCGCATTGCTGATCACGACCTTGTTCCGTTCGACCACCTTGCAGCGCAGCACGATCCGCGAGTCGGACTCCTTCCACATCTCGGTCTGCAGCGTCTCGCCGGGGAACACGGACTCGGCGAAACGGACCTTGATGCTCTTGAAGTACCGGGCATCGCTGTCCCGAAAGCTCTGGAGCACATGCCGCGTCACGTGGCCGAAGGTGCACAGACCGTGGAGGATCGGCTTGGGGAACCCGAACGCCCCGGCGAACTCGGGATCCGCGTGCAGCGGGTTCCAGTCCCCGGACAACCGGTAGATCAGCGCCTGGTTCTCGCTGGTCTTCTCGGTGATCACCGCGTCCGGAGCCCGATCCGGCGGGGTGTTGATGTCGCTCGAGGGCCCCCGGTCTCCGCCCCAGCCACCGGCACCGCGCACGAAGATCGTCATCTCGTTGCGGACCAGCTCCTCGCCGCTCGCCGCATCGGAGGTGCGGATCTCCGTGACGACCAGCGCGTTCTTGCCCTTGTCGAAGATGTCCTTGACGCGCGCATGGTGGCGCAGCTTCGCGTGCGGAGGCAGCGGCCGGAGCAACTCGGTGTACTGCTCGCCGTGCAGCACGCGATCCAGCCCGTAGTTCAGCCCGGGAGCCTGCTTGCCCTCGGCCACCAGCTTGAGCACGGCGTTCACCGCCGGGACCACGGCATAGCTGGGCAGCGGCTGGAAACCCTCGCCGTGGTTCTCGTAGACGAACCGCAGCTCCTTCGGGTTGAGCGGATCGCGCGCCGCGCCCACTCCCAGGGCATACAGGGACAGATCGCGCTCGTCATACGACGTGGTGACGGGAGGCAGCTCGTAGCCCAGGGCCGCGTCCACATCGATGAACTCGTTGCCCCCGTGGCTCTTGGTACCCAGGTTCTCCATCACCGGCTGGAAGGCCTCGGTGACATCCACTGGGAAGGTGGCCTTCTCGAAACCGGTGATCTGCTCCCAGTGACTCTGGACGAGCTCGGGGGTGATGTTGCGCCCCAGCTTGAACCGCACGCCCTCGGTGCGCTGCCAGCGCAGCTTCGACAGGAAGCCGCCGCCCACCTCGAACAGCGCGCCGTTCTCCTCGCAGCTCTCGTGGCACAGCAGGGCCACCAGCGGGCTCACGTACTCCGGCTTGAGCGCGTCGGTGACTTCCTTCGGGAGGATCGTCTCGGTGAGGCGCGAGCCCGCCAGCGGAGCGATCACGTTGACGCGGACGTTCTTCTTGGCTCCCTCGAGCGCCAGCGTCTTGGCCAACCCCACGAGGCCCAGCTTCGCCATGCTGTAGTTGGCCTGGCCGAAGTTGCCGTAGATGCCGGCCGCGGACGCGGTGAAGAGGACCCGGCCATAACCCGCCTCGCGCAGGTGGGGCCAGGCGGCGTGGGTGACGCGGAACGCGCCCAGCAGGTGGACGCGGTAGATGAGCTCCCAGTCCTGCTCACTCATCTTGTGGAAGGTGGTGTCTCGCAGGATGCCCGCGTTGTTGATGACGATGTCCACCCGCTTGAAGTGGTCCAACGCCGACTGGACGATCTTCGCCCCGTCCTCCACCGAGTCGTAGTTGGCCACGGCCTCGCCGCCCGCGGCCTTGATCTCGGCCACCACCTTGTCGGCGGCCTCCGAACTCTTGCCGCCTCCCGTCGAGGTGCCTCCCAGATCATTGACCACCACCCGGGCTCCACGGCTGGCCAGCAGCAGCGCGTGAGCACGGCCCAGGCCCTGACCGGCGCCGGTGACGATGGCGACCCTTCCGTCGAAGCGAAGCGCGTCGGACATTGATTCTCCTGTCAATGCGTCAGGACCGTTCTGACAGCGCCTCCAGCACCCGTCAACCCAGAGGTCCCCCGGGCGGGAATTCCACCCCAGGTGAATCCAGCATGGCGCGGTGCATCCTCACGGAGCGCCCCCTCGGCCGCTGTATGCTCGGGGAGGAAGAATCCGAGCCTGTAGGAGGTTGGAAGCCGTATGCCCCAGGTACGTCCCGCAGCCGTGGCCGGAGCCTTCTACCCCGGAGATCCCCAGCAACTCGCCGCAACGGTGGATCGCCTGCTCGCTGAGGCTCCCAAGCCCGCGGTGCAGAGCCCCAAGGCGCTCGTCGTTCCCCACGCTGGCTATGTGTACTCGGGCCCGATCGCCGCGTCCGCCTATGCGCGGCTGCTCGGCGCGGCCTCTCACATCCGCCGCGTGGTACTGCTGGGGCCCGCCCACCGCGTCCCGTTCCGAGGCCTGGCGCTGCCCGATGCCGAGGGGCTGCAGACTCCACTCGGCGTCCTTCCCGTGAGCACGGAGGGAGCCGCCGCCGTGGCCCGTCTCCCCCAGGTCACGACTTCTGCCCGAGCCCACGCCCAGGAGCACTCCCTGGAGGTGCAGTTCCCCTTCCTCCAGAGAGTGCTGCCGGGAGTGCCCGTAGTGCCACTCGTGGTGGGCTCCGCCAGCGCCACGCAGGTGGCCGAGGTGATCGATCAACTCTGGGATGGCGACGAGACGCTCATCCTCATCAGCTCGGACCTCTCTCACTACCTCCCCTACGACGAGGCGCGCGCGGTGGACCGTGAAACGGCCGACCGCATCCTCGCATTCGACGCGGAGCACCTGGACACCGATCAAGCGTGTGGAGCCATCCCGGTGACGGGCCTGTTGCTCGCGGCCCGGCGCCGTGGCCTGCGCGCCGAGGAACTCGACCTGCGCAACTCGGGAGATACGGCGGGGGACCGCTCGCGGGTGGTCGGCTACGGAGCCTTCGCCTTCAACACGCCCCAGGAGACCGCATGATGCGCGGAGTCACCCTGCTGGCCCTCGCCCGCGCCGCCGTGGCGGAGACCCTCGACGGCCCGCAGGTCCAGGTTCCCTCCGAGCCCTGGCTGGCCGAACCCGGCGCCTGCTTCGTCACCCTGCGCAAGGGGGGCGAGCTGCGCGGCTGCATCGGCAGCATCGAAGCCCACCGGTCGTTGGGGGAGGATCTGGTCCAGAACGCCCGGAACGCGGCCCACAATGATCCGCGCTTCTCCCCGCTCCAGCGCAACGAGCTGGATCTGGTCCGCTTCGAGGTGAGCCTGCTGACTCCGCTGGAGCGTCTTGAGGTGCACTCCCGGGAGGAGGCACTGGAGAAACTGCGCCCCGGAGTGGATGGACTGTTGCTGCAGTGGGGTACTCATCGCGGAGTGTTCATCCCGAAGATGTGGCAGCAGTTGCCCAAGCCCGAGGAGTTCCTCGGCTTCCTCCTGCGCAAGGCAGGACTGCCTTCCAAGGAATGGCGATCGGGCACCCGCTTGTGGCGCTTCAGCGCCCAGGATTGGGCCGAGCCCGAGCTGCGGAACTGAACCAGACCCCTCGCAGCTCCTCCTGGGCACTCAAAGCTTGCCCATGAGCAACGCGGGATTCTTCGGTCGGGTGACGTACGTGCCCACCTTCACCACGAACTCGCGTCTCAACAGCCGCGAGGCGAAGGTCACGAAGTTGTTGACCACGCCCTGCACCACCGATGCGTGCCCGGCCTCGAACGCCGCAAGACCTCGCCTCACCACCTCTTCGGGCCGCGCCTTGCCCGGCGGGCCCTTGTCGCCCGCGCGATCGAAGAAGGGCGTCTCCGTCGGGCCGGGCGATAGCGCAAGCACGCGCACTCCTCTCGAACGGTATTCGGCCCACAGCGCTTCACTGAAGGAGAGGACGAAGGCCTTCGTCGCCGCGTACACCGCCATGTAGGGAACGGGGAAGTACGCAGCGATGGAGGCGAGCTGGATGAAGCCTCCCTGCCGCTGCTCGATGCCCGGCAGGAAGAGATAGGTCAGCTCCACGAGGGCGCTGATGTTGAGATCGATCACCTCGCGCTGGGTGGCCAGCGGCAGGGCGCTGAAGTTTCCATACAGGCCGAAGCCCGCGTTGTTGATGAGGACATCGACCTCGAGCTCCTGAGCCTTCACAGCATCGAACACACGCTGTGCCGCACCGGGCGCGGCAAGATCCGCGACCACGATGTGCGCCTGAGGTCCCAGCTCAGCGGCGAGTGCCTTCAGCTTGGCCTCGCTCCGGGCAACGAGGATCACCTTCGCGCCGCGCCGCACCAGCTCCCGGGCGAACGCCTCGCCGATGCCCATCGATGCCCCTGTCACGAGAACTGTCTTGCCCGTGAAATCGAATCTCATGCGCGGATGATGCTCCAGAGCGGCCAGTGTCCACCAGCCAGCGCTCTGGCCTGGATTTCTTGCGCCAGTGGACGTTCTCTCCCACAGAGCCGATGCACCCCTGGTGCGAGTCCCCACCTTATGGGCCGCCATGGCTCCATCCCGTCCCTCCCAGGTCGCTCCTCGAACCGTCTGGACCGTGGGCCTGCACGTGCTGGCCATCATCGCGCTGGGGCTCGTGCTCTACCAGTTGCGCTCGCTACTGGTGGTCCTCGCCCTCTCCCTGATGCTGGCGCTGGCCATGGAGCCCCTGGTGCGCCTGTTCGAGCGCCTCGGGCTCAAGCGCGGCTGGAGCGTCGGGCTGACGGTCCTGTCGCTGCTGGGGCTGCTCACGTTGATGGTGCTGTCGATCGTCCCCATGCTGGTGGAGCAGGTGAGCAACCTCATCGAGGCGCTCCCAGGCTTCGTCACCCAGCTCAACGAGTCGCAGTGGCTGCGCTCCCTCGATGCGCGCTTCAGCCTGGTGGACTCCCTGGCGCATGAGCTGCTGAGGCTCCCTGCCAGCGTCGCGGGCTCCGTCCTGGACGTCCTCAGCTCCTCGGTGGGCCTGCTGATCATGGCCATCACCGTGTTCAGCATCAGCGTCTTCGGGCTGCTCTCGGGCGAGCCCCTCTTCGAGCAGGCCATGCTCTGGCTCAAGCCGGAGCGGCGCCCCGAGATCCGCGCGACGCTGCTGGAGATGAACCGGGCCGTGAGCGGCTACCTCGTGGGCGCCTTCCTCGTCTGTGCGCTGGGTGGCTGTGTGACAGGCGTCATCACCTGGGCGTTGGGCGTCCCCTTCTTCCTAGCGCTCGCGCTCATGTACCTGGTGCTCGGGTTCATCCCGTACCTGGGGAGCCTGGTGGTCGCCATCGCCGTCTCCCTCACCACGCTCGCCACCGTAGGCTTCCGCCGAGCCCTCATCGCACTCGGGCTCTTCCTCCTCTATCAACAACTCGAGGGCAACGTGCTCCAGCCGCTCATCCAGCGGCGGACACTGCGAATGAACCCGCTGCTCATCGCCATCGTCGTCGTGGGGGGAGCCATGGTGATGGGGGTGCTCGGCGCCGTCCTCGCCCTGCCGATCGCCGCGGCGCTGCAGGTCCTCCTGCACAAGGTGCAGGATCAGCGCAGCGCCCGGTGGGACCAGGAAGCTCGCGAGCTCGCCATCGCCACGGGAGAGCCTGCTCCGCAAGCCCCACAGCACCCGGAGAAACAGGGCGAAACATCCCAGGATTCGGGAATCCCCAAGGAGCCACTGCACCACTGAGATTCCTCTCCTACAGGGCGGCTGAAGCACCGCGTTGTCGCACGGAGAAGGCTCGGGTGAGACTACAGTGTCATCATGAGCGTCCCACCCGGTCCTGCATCCCGGTCTCCCGTGCTGTATGTGGACGACGAGCCTGACAACCTGGAGCTCTTCCGGCTCCACTTCGAGGAGGACTTCGAGGTGCGCACCGCCACGAACGGGCCGGAAGCCCTGGTCCTCATCGAGCGGGAGCGCATTGGCCTGATCCTCACGGACGAGCGGATGCCGGGCATGAGCGGCATCGAGCTGCTGTCCCAGGTGGTGTCGCGCTGGCCGGAGACGGTGCGCGTCATCGTCTCCGCCTACAACGACGCGGATCGGCTGCTGGCCGCCATCAACCGGGGCCACGCCCACGAGTACATCGTCAAGCCCTGGGACGCGAAGGAGCTGCGCGGCTGCGTGGAGCGGGGCCTGGCCATGGTGGAGAGCCGGCGGCGGCTGACCTCGCGGGCGGAGCTGGCCGAAGTGCTGGAGCAGGACGCTCGCGAGGAGCGCGATGCGGGCAACATCATCGGCGCCTCGGGCGGTTTGCAGGCCACGCTCCAGCAGGCCCGGCGCGCGGCGCAGAGCGATGCCACCGTGCTCATCCACGGAGAGACAGGAACGGGCAAGGAGCTGATCGCCCGCTTCATCCACGAGGAGAGCCGGCGCGCGACGGGGCCCTTCGTGCGCGTCAACTGCGCGGCACTGGCCGAGGGAGTGCTGGAGAGCGAGCTCTTCGGCCATGAGCAGGGCGCCTTCACGGGGGCGGTGAAGACGCGGCGGGGCCGCTTCGAGCTGGCGCACGGCGGCACCATCTTCCTGGACGAGATCGGAGACATCTCTCCGAGGCTCCAGGTAAGCCTGCTGCGCGTGCTCCAGGAGCGTGAGTTCGAGCGCGTGGGAGGTAACCAGACGCTGCGGGTGAACGTGCGCGTGATCGCCGCCACCCACCGGAATCTGGCGCAACTGTCGACGGAGGGGCGCTTCCGCGAGGATCTCTATTATCGCCTCAACGTGCTGCCGCTCACCGTGCCTGCGCTCCGCCAGAGACCCCAGGATCTGGAGGCGCTCGTCACCCACTTCATCGCCAAGCACGGCGGGCCGTACCGCCACGTGCGAGTGGGCCCCGGCGTGGTGGAGGCCCTGGCGCGCTACCGGTGGCCGGGGAATGTGCGCGAGTTGGAGAACCTAGTGCAGCGGGCGCTCGTGCAGGCCCAGGGAGAGGAGCTGCTGCTCGACGATTTCTGCCTCACGCTCTCCCCAGTGGCTCCGGCGCTCGCCACGAACCGCGAGCCCACTCCAGGCCCCGAGCCCCTCCCCGGCACGGTGCGCGAGGAGGTGCGCCGAAGCGAGATGGAGCAGTTGCGTGAGCTGCTCGTCCAGCATGGCGGCAACTGCTCCAGCGCGGCTCGGGCGCTCGGAATCCCCCGCACCACGCTCATCAGCCGCGCGAAGAAGCACGGACTGCTCTGAATGACGCGCGCCGCGGATCGCCTGGGAATCACCCTGCTGTTCCTGCTGGGGAGCCTGAGCGCCTCGGCGGCCCCCGTGCTGCCCCTGACGCCGCATCAGGCTCCGGCCTCACTGGTACCAGCGCTGGAGGCGTTCGAGGACGCATCTCGGACGATGACGGTGGAGCAGGTGGAGCTGCGAGCGGACTCGGAGCTGCCACGGCTCGATCCCGAACAACTCAACGTGGGCTACCGGCGCAGCGCCTTCTGGCTGCGCTTCCGGCTGATGAACACCGGCCGGGAGGCAGGACACTGGTTGCTGGAGCTGCCACGCCCGAATGACGAGGCGGTGCTGTACACCCGGAGCCAGGATGAGCGCTTCGAGGGAAGACGCTTCGGGAAGATGCTGCCGCTGTCCCAGCGCGAGGTGTCCAGCGAGCGGCCCCTGCTGCACCTCTCTCTGGAGCCGGGGGAGTCCAAGCTCTACTGGATGCGCGTGGCGGGCGAGGACACCCTGGACCTCGCGCCCACATTGTGGACGGACGAGGCGCTCGCGGCGGACTCCGCCCACGCGAACCTGATCAACGGCGTCTACTTCGGCGTGCTGTTGGCGATGCTGCTGTTCAACGCGTTCCTGTTCCTGTCCACCCGGGACCGCACCTACTTCTTCTATTCGCTCTTCCAGCTCGGCATGGTGCTGACCCAGGCCGCGCTGGATCAGATCACCTTCTGGTACCTGTGGCCCGAGTCCCCGCACTGGGCCGCGCGCAGTGAGATCCTCTTCGCCTCGATCATGCTGTTCGGGGCGCTGGGTTTCGCGCGGTGCTTCCTGGAGCTCGGCGCAGTGGCTCCCTGGCTCGATCGGCTGCTCGCCGCACTGATGGGCCTGGCCACGGGGCTCGGAGCTGTGGCGACGCAAACGAGCCACCGGCTCGTCCAGCAGTCGGGCATGGTGCTGGTGGTGCTCGGCGCTGCTTCCATCCTCTTCACGGCTGTGCTGGCCTGGCGCCGGGGCAGCCCGCACGCGCAGCTCTTTCTCTGGGGGTGGGTGGCGCTGCTCTGTGGGACGTTCGCCTCGGGCTTCGCGGCCAATGGCCTCCTCGTGACGTCGGCGACAGCCTCGTTGATGCCGAGGGTCGGCTCGCTGGTGGAGGCGACGCTGCTGTCCTTCGGACTTGCCCAGCGCATCCGCGCCCTGCGCCGCGAGCACAAGCGTGCCCAGGACGAACTGCTGGAGGAGCGGACGGCACAGGCCCACGTGCTGGAGGTGCGCGTGGAGGAACGCACCCGCGAGTTGCTCCAGGCGCTGGAGCAACTGAAGTCTGCACAGGCGCGCATGGTGCAGCAGGCCCGGCTCGCCTCGCTGGGCCACCTGGTGGCGGGCGTGGCCCATGAGGTGGGCAACCCGCTCAACTTCACCCGGGGAGGGGCGCAGGATTTGGAGCGCCGGCTGGAGCTGCTGGAGGGCATGCTCGGAAAGCCGGAGGCACAGCAGCCCGAACTCCAGGGCGCTCGCAAAGCGCTCGAGGGAGCAAAGCGGGCACTGAAATTGATCCTGACGGGCAACGAGCGCATTCACCGTATCGTGGAGAACCTGCGCAACTACGTGACGGCGCGCAGTGTGGCCCCGGAGCCCACGGATCTGGCGGCGGACCTGGAGGCGACACTCTCCCTGGTGGGTAAGCGGCTGGACGACCGAGGCATCCGGGTGCACCGCGAGCTGCAGCCGCTGCCAAAGGTGCCGTGCCGCCCTGGGGAACTGAACCAGGTCTTCACCAACCTGCTGCTCAACAGCGCCCAGGCCATGCCTCACGGCGGGGAGATCTTCATCACCGGCCGCTGTGCGGACGGGCAAGTGGAGTTCCTCTTCCGGGACACGGGACCCGGCATCGCCCCGGAGCACCGCGAGGCCATCTTCGATCCGTTCTTCACCACCCTCGCGCCCAGCGAGGGCACGGGCCTGGGGCTGTCCATCTCTCACGAGATCGTCACCCGTCACGGCGGAGAACTGCGGTTGGTAAACGGAGACGGCGGAGCTACCTTCTCCCTCACATTGCCCCTGGAGACCCATGAGCCTTTCCCCTGAGCTGCGCGCCCGCCGAGAGGTCCTCCTCCGCGAGCACTTCGAGTCAGAGAACCGCAAGGACTTCGGAGCGACCCTGGCGACGTTCCACCACCCGCGATACGAGCTCATGGCCACGGGAGATGTGTACGACGGGCCCGAGGAGGTGATGCGGTACTACACGGAGTCCCGGACCGCGTTCCCGGATCAGCGCAATCGCCTGCTGGCCATGCACCACTCGGACGACGCCATCGTCACCGAGTTCGAGCTGTACGGGACGCACCTGGGCAACTACCGCGGGCTGCCCCCCACGGGGCGGGCCTTCGTGGCGAAGATGAGCGCGGTGTTCTTCTTCGAGGGGGAGCGCATCGTCTGCGAGCGCATCTACTTCGACGCGAACACCATCCTGCGGCAGCTCGGCATCGCGCACAATCCGTTGACCCTTCGAGGGCGGCTGGCCACGGCGCTGAACCACCCTGTCACGGTGGGGACAGCCTTCCTGCGCCAGGCGCTGCGCAGAGCCCGGGGTGGGAGGCCCTGAAGGGAGCCCACTGGCTCAGCCGTGGCTCAGCTCCTCGACGCGGCGGAAGTAGTCCGACTGGAACGCGAAGATCTTCACGATGCTGGTGGCGAACAGGTAGGCCACCAGGAGGGCAATCAACACGAAGATCAGCGTGCGCAAGACACGTAGCGCGGCCGCCATGCTCTCCCGCGCTTGCTGGAGCAGGAGTGGCTCGATGCGGCCCGCCCGCTCACCAATGGCGACCTGACGCAGGGACTCTCCATCGAGCACGCCCAGCCACTCCACCACCTCCGTGAAGGTGGAGCCGTCACGGAGGCGCTGCACGGCCTGCCCGGTCCGTGCACGCAAATCCTCATTCCCCGTCGCATCGATCGCCATCTGCAGACTGCGCGGCGCATCCAGCCCGGCGCCCAGCGAGCTGCCCAGCACTTCGCAGAACCGGCTGGCCTGGGAGCGCCGGTGGAACATTCCGAAGAGGGGCAGGCGCAAGCGCCACCGCGCCCACCGCTCCTCGAGCCCGAGCACCGCCAGCGCCAGAGGTGCCGCGAAGAAGGCCAGCCCGAAGGCCGCCAACCCGAGCAACCGGCCGAGGATCGCCACCAGGGCTCCCTGGACGATGTTGCCCGAATCCCCAGAGTTCACGGAGACCGTAGCCACATCGATGAGCGAGCCACCGACGATGAAGGCGATGAGCAGGTATGCGGGATAGAGGCACATCCCCAGCGTCTGCCATCGCAGTTGCTGCGCCTCCCGCATGCGGTTGATGATGCCTGTCAGCGCCGCCTCGAGCGTTCCCGACACCTCGCCCGCTTCCACCGCCGCCACCTCCTGTGGCGCGAACCAGAGGGGCTGACGGCGCATCGCCTCGCCGAGCCCTGCCCCGCTGGCCACCGCCGAGCCCACGTGGGCCACGGCGCGCCGGAGCGGATCCTTGTCCGCACCCCGAGACAGCTCCGCGAAGGCCATGGACAGGGACACGCCGGACCGCAGCAGGGTGTGGAGCCCGACATAGAAGCTGAGCCGCTTCCGGTGGCGCGCCATGGCCACGAGGGGAAGCCCTCCCCACGCCCGAGCCACCCGCTCCCTCCACCCGCTGGAGGGCTCGGGGCGCTGGGCCTGGCGAACGGGCCGGGACGACGCAACGCCGCTCCGAGGCCTCTCCGGCGTCTCTCCCACGGACGCGGGAGGGGCCGTCCTCGATGAACGCCGCTCACTCATGAGGTGCCCTCTCGTCCAGCGCTCAGCGCCACCACCGGCGACGGTTCGATGGGAGTAAAGACATGAGGATCAGGAAGCCGAGAGCCACCCCTACGAGCCGCGTCCGGCCCACGCCGTAACGCCAGAGTGCAACGGGGATGAGGATGCTGACGATCAGGACACCCACGCGCACGACCGGATCGGAGATGAGCGACAGCAGCCTCCAGCCGAACGGTGTCTCTCCGGTGAAGAAGTCCCAGCGAGAGCTCGCCCGCTCTTCCTCTCGCAACTTCTCCAGCATCTGATCGAACCGGGCCTGCTCATCGCGCCGGTCCTCGTCTCGCTGCTGCTGCCCCAGGGCCTTCACGGCCTCACGCTCCTGGGCCAGCGCCTGCTGCCGTGTCTTCCAGAACGTTTCGTTGTAGGCGCGCTGCTCGGGGGTATTCAGGTCCGCGCCACACAGCGCGCACTCACGGGCGAAGCGGCTGTTGTCGGACTCGCACCGGGCGCAGCGAGGAAAGCGCTCCGCTTCCGCTGGAACCTCCTCCAACGCCAAGGGGGCCTCACCTCGGAAGCGCTCGAGGTGCGCATCGGGGACAGCGGCCTCCTGGGGGCCCGCTCCTCGCTGCGCCAGGGTCTCGAAGCGGCTGCCACTCTGCAACCGAGCCGGCTCGTTGGGATTGGGGCGCTCGCCGCGGGAGCGCTCCAAGTGGAGGAAACGGGAGAACTTGGACGTCATCGCCGACTCCCCGTAGGTGCGCCACCCTGCAAGCCCTCCGGTGGGCCACCGGGCGACGCAGGGCGGGTGCGCCCCTTGGCCCAGAGCCGAAGCCGGCCAATCTCATCCCTCATCGTGACGGACAGCGGGAACGTCTCGCGGATGGCTCGGACCAGGTGCTGCTGGCCGAGATCCACGTTTTCACCAAAGGCCTCGTACAGCCCCGCGATGACGGCCTGCTCGATCTCCGCGCCGCTGAAGCCGTCGGTGAGCGCCGCCAGCGCCTCGAGATCGAAGTGCCCGGGCTCCCGCTTCCGGCGGCCCAGGTGGATGCGGAAGATCTCCCGGCGCTCGGCCTGCTCGGGGAGATCGATGAAGAAGATCTCATCGAAGCGGCCCTTGCGCAGCACCTCCGGGGGCAGACCCTCGATGCGGTTGGCGGTGGCCACCACGAACACGGGCGCCGTCTTCTCCTGGAGCCAGGTAAGCAGCGTGCCGAAGATACGGGCGGATACGCCACTGTCTCCCGTGCTCGAGGACGCCACGCCGGACAGCCCCTTCTCGATCTCGTCGATCCACAGCACCACGGGAGCCACGCTCTCGGCCACTTGGATGGCCTTGCGCAGGTTCTCCTCCGAGGAGCCGATCAGCCCGCTGAAGATGCGGCCCATGTCCAGGCGCAGCAGGGGCAGGTTCCAGTGCGCGGAGATGGCCTTGGCGGTGAGGCTCTTGCCGCAGCCCTGCACGCCGAGCAGCAACAGGCCTCGGGGCTCGGGCAAGCCGAACTGGCGGGCGCGCTCTCCGAAGGCGGCGGTGCGCTGCCCGAGCCAGGCCTTCAGGTTCTGGAGGCCACCCACGTTGCCCAGCGTCTCATCGGGCGGGTAGTACTCGAGCAGCCCGTTCTTGCGGATGACCTGGCGCTTCTCGTCCTGGATGCGCTTGATGTCCTCGACGCCCAACTTGCCGTCGTGGGCAATGGCCTTGGCGAAGGCGTTCTCCGCTTCCGACAGGGTGAGCCCGAGCGCCGCCTTGATGAGCTGGTCGGCGTGCTCTCGGGAGAGCTCCACGGTGGCCTTGTTGCCCTTGCGGACCACGGCGACGATCTCCTTCAGCAACTGCATGAGATCGTTGTACCCGGGCAGCGGCACATCAACGACGGAGACCTCCTTCTCCAGCTCGATGGGGATGTTGAGCGTGGGCGACAGGAGGATGACGGTGGTGAAGGTGCTCTTGAGGAAGTGGGCCAGCTCGCGCACGGCACGGACCACGCCCTTTTCCTCGAGGTAGGGGTGGAAGTCCTTGAGGACGACCAGGGCGGGCTCATTGAGCTTCTCGATGGCGGAGAGGGCATCGAGAGGGTTGCGGGTCTCGTCTGGCTGCGTCTGGGCGCGCGAGCCACCGACGTTGCGCAGGCCGCGGATGATGGACCAATGGAAGAGCGCCTTGCCGTGGGAGCGGGCGAGCTCGGCGAGGATGGAGTCCACCCGGTGCTCTTCCCACGAGACGAGGTAGAGCAGCGGGTACCGAGCCCGAACGAGGATGTCGAGCTCCTCCAGCCACGGCACGGTGGCGGAGCGTGGGGAGAGAGAGCCGGAGCCTGCGGACGCCATGGTCCGGGAGCATAGCAAGTCCCGGAATCTCCGTCGCCCGGCGGCCCAGCCTCAGTAAGCCCACGAACCAATGGAGAACGAGTGCGCCACCTTGTGGTTGAGCCACAGCGCCAGCAGCGCCACGGTCCAGCGCAGCCACACCGGCCGCTCCGCGAACCAGTCTCCCACCAGGAACAGCACGGGGAACATCACCGAGCCAAAGCGGAACGCGTTCCCCAGATCCCCCTGGGGCAACATGATCAGGATCGACAGCACGCCATAGAGCCCCAGTGGCCAGTTCCTGCGAATCAGCATCACCGCCCCCGCGAGCCACACCGCGGCGAACAGGTTCCTCAGGCCCAGCCACCACCCGGGCCGATGCCACTCGTTGCCGAACCAGAGCCCTCGCACCGCGCTCCACAGCGAGTCCGCATGGTGCCAGTTCTTCTGCGCATGCATGTGCGCAAGCCAATCCCCCGACACGCGCTCATGGAACAGGAGCAGCCCGGCGAATGATGCGAGCGCCACGCCGCCGACAGCCGCGAACCGCCCCACCCTCCCACTCCAAGCCCCCGGAGTTCGCGCCACCAGGAGCGCCGCCGTGATCGCCACGAGCACACCCTGGTTGCGAGCCCACACGCAGAGCGCCGCGAAGAGTGCCGCCTGCCACACACGCCCGTCCCAGGCGCAAGCCAGCGCCCCCAGGGACAGGAGCAGGAACAACCCCTCCGTGTGGTGCGAGTGCAGCGCGAAGCTGCCCGGGCTGTAGAGGAAAAAGAACCAACCCCACACCGTCCGCGGCTCGAGCGGAGACGAAACCGGCTGCCGAGCACCTCTCCAGGACACCCACGCCGCGAATCCCAGCAGGCACAGCGACGACAACACACACCCGATCGCCGCGGGAGGAATCCCTCCTCCCAGCGCTGCACGGAGGAGCCACACCACGCCCGGGTACAGCGGAAGGAACGCCCGCAAGGCCGGGTCCGCGTACCCATTGAAGATGATCTGCGTATAGAGGTGCGAGTCCCAGCGATTCACGGCCTCGATCAGCGGAAAGCCTCGGTGGAACGCCGTCCATGCCCACAACCCGAAGTGGTGCACCAACATCAGCGCGGTGAGGCCCACCGCCGCCTGCCACCGAGGAGAACCCGAGGAACGCTCCACGCTCATGCGGCCCTGGGATACGAACGGTCGGAGGTCGGCTGGATCTTCACCCGGAGCAGTCTCGGGCCGGGACTCAGCGGACGGCAAGCACCGCGTGCTCGACCCAGCGCTCACGATCGAGCCGACGCGCGACACCGGGCTCTCTCCCCTCTCCCCCGCACGTCCTTCCCCGCACTTCACTCCCAGTGTTTGCTCTGACTGCCACGGGCGGCATCCCGCCGCTCGGGCGTGCGTCTCGAAACGAGAGGGAAACAATGCTGCGGAAGATGACGATGGCTTGGGTGGGCGCGGTGGTGCTGCTGGCAACTCCGGCGCTGGCCAACGACAAGTACCACGTCTACAAGACGTCCAGGGGTGAGTGTGAGATCGACACCCGCGAGCACGCCGCGATGAAGAGCCAGCGCGGAACCGACGACTGTCTGGCTCACTACGACTCCCGCCTCGACGCGGAGAAGAAGCGCAAGGACCAGGTGAAGGCCGGCTCCTGCAAGTGCCCCTCCGGCAACAACTGCTGAGCCACCGCGCCCAGCAGGCGCCGCGAGCCCACCGCCGCCAGCGGATGACGCGGCGGCGGTGAGCGGTGCCTCAGCCCGGCATCGGCCCCACGTAGCGCGAGGCGGGACGGATGAGCTTGCCCGTCTCGCGCTGCTCGGCGATGTGCCCGAGCCACCCGGCGACACGGCCACACGCGAACGCGGGCGAGAACATCGTCCGATCGAGCCCCACCGCGTCCAGCAACACCGCCGTGTAGAACTCCACGTTCGCGCGCAGCGGGCGGTCCGGATAGCGCTGGCGCAACAACTCCTCAGCCGCCCGCTCCACCGCCCGGGCCAGCGCGAGCCGCTCGGTCCGCAGCCCTCCGCGCTCCAGCCGCTCGATGGCTCGCTCCAGCACGGCCGCGCGAGGATCGCGCACGCGGTAGATGCGATGCCCCATGCCCATGATGCGGCGGCCGGCCTTCAGCTCCGCCTCGAGCCACGAGGCAGCCTGCTCCGGCCGGGCGATGGCATCCAGCATGTCCAGCACCGGCCCGGGCGCTCCACCGTGAAGCGGCCCCTTGAGCGCACCGATGGCGCCCACCACCGCTGACACGGCATCCGAGCCCGTGGACGCAATCACCCGCGCCGTGAACGTGGAGGCATTCAGCCCATGGTCCGACACGGTGACCAGGTAGGCGTCCAGCCCCGCGGCCCGCTCGGGCTGGAACTCGCCCGTCACCATGCGCAGCAGATCCGCCGAGTGAGACAGCTTCGGATCCGGCCGTACAGGCGACAACCCACGCCTGCGCCGAGCCCAAGCCCCCGTGAAGACGGCGGCAGCCGCCGTGAGCGACAAAGCCGTCTCCAGCTCACCTCCTGTCTGCACCGGGACATGCGCCACCGAGGAACGGAGCGCGTCCATCCCATCCTCCGCTGAGAGCGCATTCCCCAGGCCCTCCAGCCAACCGAAGGCTCGCACGCGCGCCTCACCCAGGGCCGCCTGGAGCGACGAGGGCAGCGGCGCCTTCGCATAAGGCGCCCACAGCCTCGAGCACACCTCCTCGAAGGAGGAGGAGCCCGCGAGGGACTCCACCTCGCTGCCAGCGATGATGAGCCGGCCCTGCTCGCCATCCACCTCGCTCAGCCGGGTCTCCGCCACCACTACGCCTTCGAGGCCTGCCTGCACTGCCGCCTGCGTCGTGCCCATGTGTTCGACTCCTCCGGAGAGAGGAGTAAAGGCGGGCCCTGGGGCGCGAAACTCGATTCGACAATCGACATGGCCCGCCCACCTGCGCCACCCGGGTAGGACAGCTCACGCCTGCTGCGTCGCCGGTCCCTCGCCCCCTTCGCGGCTGTGCTCCCGGCGCTTGAGCACCTTCGAGCGAGCCGTCTCCACCAGCGCGTACAGCACCGGAATGAAGATGAGGTTGACGAAGGTGGACAGCAGCATGCCGCCGAACACCGCCGTCCCCAGGGACTTGCGAGACGCCGCGCCCGCCCCCGACGCCAGCACCAGCGGCACCACGCCCAGCAGGAACGCGAACGAGGTCATCAGGATGGGCCGCAGACGCGTCTGCCCCGCCTCGATGGCGGCCTCCACCACGCTCTTGCCCTGCTCGCGCAATTGCTCGGCGAACTCCACGATGAGGATGGCGTTCTTGCTGGCCAGGCCCACCAACATCACCAGGCCCACCTGGCAGAACACGTCGTTGGCCAGTCCTCGCAGGTTCTGCAGCCCCAACGCGCCCAGCATGGCCACCGGCACACCCAGCATCACCACGAGTGGCAGCGCGAAGCTCTCGTACTGAGCCGCGAGCACCAGGAACACGAAGACGATGCCCAGGCCGAAGATGATCAACACCTTGCCACCGGCCTCCTTCTGCTCTCGGGAGAGCCCCGTCCACTCGAAGGTGAAGCCACTCGGCAAGCCCTGCCGCGCCACCTGCTCCATGGCGGTGAGCGCATCGCCAGTGCTGGCACCGGGCGCCTGCTGGCCGTTGATCGTCGCCGAGCGGAAGAGGTTGTAGTGCTGGATGCTCGCGGCGCTGGTGACGGGTGTCACATTCACCAGCGAGGCCAGGGGCACCATCTGCCCCTGCTCCGAGCGAGCATAGAAGGAGCTGATGTCCTGTGGCTCGTTGCGGAAGGGCACCGCCGCCTGCACGTAGACGCGGTACACGCGGCTGGCGAAGGTGAAATCATTGACGTACTGGCTGCCCAGGTACACCGAGAGCGTCGAGTACACCGAGTCCAGCGAAACGCCCAGCGCCTCGGCCTTCTCGCGATCCACCTGCACGTCCAGCAGCGGAGTGCTGGCCGTATAGGAGGAGAAAACGCCGCTCAGTCCCGGTGCGCGGTTGGCCCGGCCAATGAGCTGCTGCGTCACCTGCGAGAGCTCCTCCAGCGTGTGGGTGCCCTGCTGATCCTCGAGGACGAATTCGAAACCACCCACACTGCCCACGCCGCGGATCGTCGGCGGCTGGAAGGGCAGCACGCGCGCGCCGCCCACCGACAGCAACTGCCCACGCAGCCTGTCCACCAGCGCACTCACGCCCTGCTCCTCCTTCTTCCGCTCGTCCCATGGCCTCAGGTTGATGAAGAGCGTGCCCGTGTTGGAGCCGGCTCCCAGCAGGGAGAAGCCTCCCACCGTGAAGATGTCAGCCACCTCCGGCTGCTTGCGCAGGACCTCCTCCGTCTGGATCAACACCTGCCGGGTGTAGTCCAGGGACGTGCCCTCCGGGCCCTGCACCGCGACGATGAGGTAGCCCTGGTCCTCCGCGGGGATGAAGCCCGTGGGAGTGGAGCGATAGAGCCACGCCGTGATGCCGAGGCACACGACGAACGCAGCCACGACCACCCATCGCAGCCGCCCCAGCAGCTTGCCCAGCAGCCGCCCATAACCTTTGCGGAAGGAATCCAGCGTGTGGTCCACCCAGCGAGCCGCCCGCCACTTCTCTCCCTCGCGCCCGCGCAGCAGCCGCGCGGACAGAGCCGGAGACAGCGTGAGGGCCACCAGCGCCGACAGGGCGATGGAGAAGGCGAGCGTCAGCGCGAACTGCTGGTAGATGGCACCCGTGGTGCCTGGGAAGAATGACACCGGGACGAACACCGCGGACAGCACCAGCGCCACGGCCACCACCACGCCGGCCACCTGCTTCATGCCGCGGTGGGTGGCCTCGCGCGGGCTCACCTTGTCCTTCTCCATGATGCGCTCGACGTTCTCGATGACGACGATGGCGTCATCCACCACCAGACCCGTGGCCAACGTCAGGCCGAACAGCGTCAGCGTGTTGATCGAGAACCCGAACAGCTTGACGAAGGCGAAGGTACCCACCAGGGACACTGGCAGCGTCGTCGCCACCACCAGCACGCTGCGCCAGCCGTGCAGGAAGACGAAGACGACGAGCACCACCAGCAGGATGGCCTCGCCCAGCGTGGTCAACACTTCCTCGATGGAGGCTGACACCGCGCTCGTCGTATCGAAGGCGGACTGATAGGTGAGCCCTGGCGGGAAATTGCCCTTGAGCCGCTCCAGCTCCTTCACCACGCCGTCGCGCACATCCAGCGCATTGGATCCCGGGAGCTGGAAGATGCCCAGACCTACCGCCTCGCGTCCATTGAAGCGCAGCAACTGCGCATAGTTCTCCGCGCCCAGCTCCGCGCGCCCTACGTCCCGCAGCCGGACCAGCGAGCCATCCTCCCCGCGCTGCACGACGATGTCGTTGAACTCCTCGGCCGTGGTGAGCTGCCCGAGCGCGCGCACGGTGAACTGGTACGTCTGTCCCTGTGGAGCCGGCTGCTGCCCCACCTGCCCCGCGCCCACCTGCAGGTTCTGCGCGCGCAGCGCATTCACCACGTCCGCGGGAGTGAGGCTTCGGCTCGCCAGCTGCGTGGGATCCAGCCACAGCCGCATGGCGAAGCGCCGCTCGCCGAAGATGCGCACATCGCCCACGCCCTTCACGCGCAGCAGCGCGTCTCGGATGTAGACGTCCGCGTAGTTGCTGATGAAGCCCCGGTCGTAGTGGTTCTGCGTGTCGTACAAGCCGAAGGACATCAGCAACTGCGACTGCGTCTTGTTGACGGTGATGCCCAGCGCGTTGACCGCGGCGGGCAGGCGCGCGGAGGTGGTGGCCACGCGGTTCTGCACATCCACCGCGCCGATGTCCACGCTGTAGCCCGGCTCGAAGCTGACGGTGATGCTGCTGGAACCCTCGTTGGTGCTGGTCGAGGTGATGTAGCGCATGCCCTTCAAGCCATTGAGGGCGCGCTCCAGCACCGTGGTCACGGCGCTCTCCACCACCTCGGCGGAGGCCCCCAGATACGTGGAGGTCACCGTCACCTGCGGCAGAGAGAGATCCGGATACTGCTCCACCGCGAGCGTGGGAATGGAGATGGCGCCCACCAGCGTGATGAGGATGGACACCACGGCGGCGAAGATGGGGCGGCGGATGAAGAAGTCAGTGAACATGCGCGCCCCTCACTGGCCTGCGTCCGAGGCTCCGCCCATGCCCGTTGCCTGGGAGCCCTTGGGTGTGGCGGGTTTGGGCTGCACCGGCTGTCCATCCCGGAGCAGTTGCACCCCGCTCACCGCCACCTGGGTGCCCGCATCGAGACCGCCCGTCAGCTCGTAGGAGTTGCCCTCGATCTGCCCCAGCGTCACGGGTTGGCGCTGCACCACCGTGCCGCCATCCCCAGGGACTACCGTGAAGGCGAAGGCCTGGCTCCCCAGCCGAGATACCGCATAGGTAGGCAGCAGCAGCGCCTGCCGTGTCTGGTACACCACCCGCGCGCGCACCAGCTGGCCCGCGCGCAGCCCCACGGTGTTCTCGAAGGCGGCCTTCACCTCCACCAACTGGGTGTTGCCTGTAGGAGTGGGAGCCACGAAGAAGATGGGGGCGCTCACGGTGGGCTCGCCCTCCGTGTTCAACAGCTCCACCTCCGTCCGGCCGAGCTCTATCTTCGCTGCGCTCTCCACCGGGATCTGGACGGACGCCTCGAGCGCCCGGCTCTGATCCACGCTGGTCACCGCCGTCTCTGGGGTGACGTAGTCGCCCACTTTCACGGGGATGTCTCCCACGACTCCCGCGAAGGGCGCGCTCACCTCGTAATAGCCGAGCTGGACCTGCTGGGACTGAATCTGTGCCTCGGCGGCTCGGGCGCTGGCCTCGGCCGACGTGGCCTGTGCCACGGCCTGGTCATAGTCCTGACGGCTCATCAGCCCCTCCTTGAGGAGCTGGGCGGCGCGCTCCCGCGTGCTCCGGGCAAACTCGCGATTGGCCACGGCCGAGGCGCGCTGAGCTTCCGCCGCGCGCAGATCGGCCCGCTCGCGCCGGGGATCCACCACCAGCAGGACCTGGCCCTGCTTCACCTGCTCGCCCGGCTTCACGCGAATGGACTGGATGGAGCCCGCAACCTGAGGCCGCAGCGACACGCTGCTCCGGGAGATGAGCTGGCCCAGGTACTCCTGGGTGTCGCGTACCTCGCCGGGCTTCAGCGCGATCACCTCCACGGGGAGGGCCTGGCCCGCGCCCTGGGCCGCCCCTTGCTGAGGCCCGTCCGCGGCCTTCTTGTCCCCGCACCCTGCCAGGAACAGAACCGCCAACCCCACTCCGCCCACTCTCACCAGTCGCATGCTGCCTCCGTGAGGAATGCCGTCACCTGTGTGTCCTGGAACTGGAACTCGCGCAGCACCAACTGGAGCTCCGCCTGCCGCAGCGCGCCCGCCGACTGCACCAGCTCGAGGCTCGTCCCCGTCCCCACCTCGAAGCTGCGCCGCGTGAGCCGATCACTCTCTTCGGCCAGAGCCCTCGCACGGGCGGCGATGTCCCGCGTCGCCTGGGCCACCGTCACGGCGCGCCGGGACTGGTTCACCTCCACTTCGACCGAGCGCTCCAGAGCCACTACGTTCTGTCGTGCCACCTCCGCCTGGGCCCGTGCCACTCGCAACCGACCCTCGCGCACACCGCCGTCCCAGAACGGCAGCACGAGCGCTGCACCGATGTTCCAGGTGGGTACTTCCGCGAAGCCAGGATCCACCGTGATGGCTGCCGTGGTGCTCTGCAGTGCCAACGTCGGGGCGTAGGCGCCCTTCACCTCGGTCACTCCCCGCTCGGCCACGGTGAGCCGGGCACGCGCCGCGGCGAGATCCGCCCGCCTGTCGAGCGACTCGAGCTGATGACAGTCCTGCCGGGCTTGGGTGAGCAGCGCCACCAGCGTGGTGCCCTGCGCCAGCCCCACGCCCCCTTGCACTCCCAGCGCGAGCCCCAGCGCCTCACGGGATTGCCTCAGCGACTCGTCGCCTGACACCACCGCATCCCGGGCGGTCTCCGCGTCCTGCTGCACGCGCACCACATCCAACTGCGTGCCCGCGCCCAGTTCCAACCGGCGCTGAGCCAGGGCCAACCGCTCCAATGCGGTGCGGAGGTTGACGCGGTTGACCTCAGCCAACCGCTCCGAGGCCACCACGGAGACGATGGCACTGGCGAGCCGGCTCGTGAGTTGCCGCCGTGTCTCCGCGAGGGACAGGGTGGCCGCGCGTTGCGACTCGCGCGCCGAGCCCAGCGCGGTGTATGCGCTCAGGTCCACCACCGGCACCGAGGCGGTCAGCAGGCCGACCCCGAGCGGCGAGGTGGGCGTCCGGTCCCCCCCGCTCGTGCCACCTCCCACGCCACTGCTCGTCCCTCCACCGATGTAGCTCGTGGAATCGGGGTTGAGCACGTTGTACTGAACAGAAGCCGTGCCCTGAAGGGTCGGGAGCAGCGCGGCGAGCGAGATGCGCCACTGTCCCGCAGCGGACTCCACCTGAGCCAGCGCCACCTGGAGATCCGTGGAGCGCTGGCGCAGCAGCCCGAGCGCCTCTCCCCACGATTTCAGCTCGAGCGGTGCGGGAGGCACAGGAGTGAGCAACGGATCCGAAACCTGTGGCTGAGCAGGTGTGGCGGATGCAGGAGCCTGCACGGGCGTCTGTTCCGCCTGGGCCGTCAGAGCGGCGGGCAACAGTCGAAAGGGCAACAGCAGGGCTGCGATCAGCAGGGCGTTCATAGGGGTACGCCCAGAGGTAGGAAGGGGGCCCGATACCGGCCACACCCAGCAGGACGATCCTCTTGCTGGCCAACAAACGCTGAAAGCGGATGCTCACCAGGAGATGGATGGATGAGCGAAGAGCCCCTCACCCGTCGTCAGGCACCTGCTACGTTGACGCATGAGGTGCGCTCCTGCCCCTCGCGAGCGCTAACGCTCCCTTCCCTGCCATGCCCCTGAGAACCTTCATCGAGAGTCTCTGTTCGAGCCAGTGTGCCGGTCGTGCCCCGGGGAGTGCGGGAGGCCGAGCCGCCCGCGCACTCGTGGCCGAAGCATTCCGAGAGGTGGGGCTCGAGCCCACGGAGCAGCCGGTTCCGGGCTGTGGGGGAGCGAACATCCTCGCGCCGCTCCGAGGAGCGCAGGACCGGTGGGTGCTCGTCGCGGCGCACTATGATCATCTGGGCCGGGAGGGCAGCCACACGTACCACGGCGCGGACGACAACGCGGCGGCGGTCGCGATCATGGTGGAGGTCGCCCGAGCACTGCGGCGTGATCCGCCGAAGGGGCGAGGCGTGCTCTTCGCGGCGTTCGACGGCGAAGAGCCGCCATATTTCCTCTCGGAGGGGATGGGCTCAGAGCACTTCGCGCTCCACCCCACGGTGCCACTGAACACCATCGATCTGATGGTGTGCATGGATCTGGTGGGCCACGCGATCGGACCGGAGGGCGCACCGGAGGAGGTCCGCCAGTCGGTATTCGCCTTGGGGGCGGAGCGGAGCGAGGGAACGGCGGCGCTGGTAGAGCGTCTGGCGCGGGTGGAGCCGGGAGTCATCCTCCGGCGGTTCGACGCGGAGACGGTGCCACCGCTCTCGGACTACTGGGGCTTCTGGCGCCGGAACGTGCCGTTCCTGTTCCTGACGAACGGGCGCTGGCGCTACTACCACACGCCGGAGGACACACCGGACAAGCTCGACTACGCCAAGATCGAGGCCACGGCGCGCTGGCTGGAGCGGCTCGTCCGCGAGGCATGCGCTCGTCCGGAGCCGAAGGTCCGCTTCCTGTCAGGGGTGCGCGACGATGCATCGACGCTGCGCTCGCTGATGGATCTGCTGGCGAACCTCGAGTCCCTGTCGCCAATGGCGGCATTGGGGCGCGCCTCCGCCGAGCAGCTACTGGCTCGGTGTGACGCCTCGGGCCGGCTCGCGGATGCGGAGCGGGCACAATTCCTGATGCTCGTGGGCCAGCTCGAACGTGGGCTCGCCTGAGCCTCTGCTCACGGACATCCCTGTTCATTCACGCCGTCTCGATTGACCGTCACACTTTCGCACGCAGGCCGTACCTCCTGTCGGCACTCAACGCCAACGGAGGCGCACCATGCGCGCGAACATGTGGAGCCGTATCCTCGTCGTCCTCAGCCTCTTCTCTCTCACCACCCAGGCCTCGCCCCCGGCCACCCCTGAGCCGGGCACCCGCGTGATCGTCAAGCTCGCCGAATCCAGCGGCCAGCTCCCGGATCCGGAGACGCTCGTCGCGTCGATCACCTCCGTCGGAGGCCAGCACCAGATCCAGGTGAAGCACCACCTGACCCCCGGCCAGCAGGAGCTCACCCTGGACCTCTGGGGCGGCACCGTTCCCCAGGACAGCATCCCCCAGACCCTCCGCGAGGCCTTCCCCGTCCTGGCCTCGGCCGACATCCAGGTCAGCACGCTCGACCCCAGGGACCGCCCGAAGTCCGAGGGGTTGGAGGACGGAAAGGTCGTCAAGAAGGTGAAGATCATCAAGAAGCAGTAGCCCAGCTGTCACGAAATCGGGCCTGGGCCGTATCGTGGGCCGGAGAACCCCTGGCCCATGCCCCAACTCCCCCGGCTCCTTCGAGACGCGTGGCTGTCCCGGCTGCTCCTGCGGAGCCAGCGCGGCGATCGCGACGCCTTCCGGGAGCTGTACCGGGCCCTGTACGAGCCCGTCTCGCGCTACCTCCGCCGACGCGTGTCCCACCCGGCGGAGGCCGAGGATCTCGTGGGCCAGGTCTTCCTCCGCCTGCTCGAGTCGCTCGACCGCGTCGATCCACGCAAGGGCACGGTGTTCGCGTACGCGCTGTCCATGGCGCGCAATGCCCTGGTGGACGACGCGCGCAGGCGCACCGGCAGGGTGCCGGAAGAGGCCGCTGCGGCCGTACCCGATTCGGAGCTGGGGCCGCTCGATCGCCTGGTGGGCGACGAGGACGCCGCCAGGGTCCGATCCGAGTTGGCGAGGTTGCCCGCCGAGACGCAGGAATTGCTGATGCTCCGCTTCGGAGATGGCCTGCGCTTCAGCGAGATCGCCCAGATGCTGGGACTGAACGAGGCCGCGGTCCGGCAGCGCACCTCCAGGGCTGTGCGAGAGCTGCGAGCGCGGTGGGATGCTGGACTGGCGGGAGGAGCGCTGGCCAATGACGGATGAAGAGCTTTCCCGAGCGCTGCGAGGCCACGAGCCCCCAGCGGACCCGGAACACCAGACCCGCCTCGAGCAGGAGCTGCTCGCGGCCTATGACGCGCGCAGGCTCAGCCGAGCCCGGCCGGGGCGCGCGCCCTGGCTGCGATACGCCACCGCGGCCTGCTTCCTGGCGTGCCTGATCACGGCCACCCAGGTGACAGCCGAGTACAAGCTCGAGGTGGGCAAGCGCATCCAACTGGTGCTGCCAACGGGCCGCGAGCCCGCCCCGGACCTGAACACCCAGATCGCGCAAGCCTTTGTCTCCGAGGGTAGCCATCTGGTGGATGTCCAGGCCATGCTTCGCCGTATGCCCGAAGGTCCAGCCATGCTGGTGGTGGACGTCTGGGGCGATCAGCTCCTCCCGGAGCGCGAGGGGCTCGAACGACTGCGCGCCCTGCCCGAACTCGCCGGTCTCTCCCCCGAAGTGACGAGCCTCCAGGGACGCGTGCGCCACAACCTGCTCGGAGCGCTGCGCCACTCCCTGTTCCGCGCGGGAGCCACGCCCGACGAGCGCGAGCAGGCCCGGCAGCGCCTCATCCAGGAACTCCAGCGCCAGGAGGGCGAAGGAGCGCTCATCGACGTGGATGTCACCGAGGATCCGGAGCACCCGAGGATGCGCGTCCGGATCCGCAAGCCCCCGCCGGGGCCCTCCCCATCCCCGTAGGCGCGTCCGCAGCTCTGTCCGAGTTTGACCGAAATACACGCACAACTTGACACCCGGCGGAAATTCTCACTCTCCGAGTGAGGACTTGCATCCTCTGGATTGGATTCCGAGGGCCATGGACTGGCATGATAGGACTCACGCAGTTGGGGGGTCCCATCCATGTCCAAGGCAGTCCTCCATCGCAATAACGTGCACGTCCTCGGCCAGGGCCAGGACGTACTCGTGTTTGCGCATGGGTTTGGCACGGATCAAACCGCCTGGCGGCACCAGGTGCGTGCCTTCCAGGACACCCACCGCATCATCCTGTTCGATCATGTGGGCGCGGGCGGCTCCGACATCAACGCCTACAGCACCCACCGCTACTCCACCATGGAGAGCTACGCGGCGGACATGCTCGAGGTGTTCGACGCCGTCAACGCCCGCGACATCTTCTACGTGGGCCACTCCATGAGCTGCATGGTGGGGCTGCTCGCATGGCTGAGCCGCCCCACCCTGTTCCGGAGCATGGTCTTCATCGGTGCCTCCCCGTGCTACTTCAACAGCCCGGGTTACACCGGAGGCTTCGAGCGCAAGGACCTCGACGCGGTCTATGAGGCGATGGAGCAGCACTACGAGGCCTGGGTCAGTGGCTTCGCGCGGCTCGTCGCGGGCCCCTCCGCCCTGCCGGAGGTCGCCGAGACGTTCGCCCAAGGGCTCTTCGCGCTCCGCCCGGACATCGCCATCGCCATGGCGCGCCTCGCCTTCGAGACCGACCTGCGCGCCCAGGTCCCCAAGCTCAAGCTGCCCACCTGGGTGCTCCAGCCCCAGCAGGACTTCGCTGTCCCCGTCGCGGTGGGACACTACCTGGTGGAGCATCTGCCCCAGGGCCACCTCAAGCTCGTGCCAAACCAGGGGCACCTCCCTCACCTGAGCGCTCCGGGCGAAATCAACGCCCACATCGCCGCTGCCCTGAAAGCCGCATGAGCCGCAGGCCCCCCCACCCCTCCCTCGTGGAAGAGAGCCCGGCGCCTCCACTTCGCAGCCTGTCCGCGAGTGACGTAGTGGCTGCGGCCGTCGCGGCCCTCATGCCACGCGATGGAGGCCATTTCGAGCGGCTCCTCGAAGTGGCGCGCGACGCCTGCGGCGCCGACATGGCCCTGGCCTTGCGCCGCATCGATGCCGTCACCGTCTTCGAGCTCGCGAGCACGCCCCACCCTCGCCTCCCCCCTCTGGAGGAAACGCTCTTCCGCGGCATGCTGGGGAGCACCGGGTGTCACTTCTTCGAGCCCGGACAGGACGCCGAGCACCTGCCCGCCGCCTTCCAGGGTGCCACGGCCGTGGTGCCGTGGGCGTCGATCGAGGAACGGCAGGGAGCCATTCTCTTCGTTCGCGCGGACAACCGCTCCTTCTCGCCTCCGGAGCGCGCCATCCTCCACGCTCTGGCGGGGCTGCTGGTCACCACCGTCCGCGAGTGCGACCTGGAGCGCGCGACGGCGACGCTGCGCGTGCGGGTGGATGCCATCACCCACGCCCTGCCCTGTGCGCTCGTCTTCCTGGACCAGAACCACGCCGAGGCGTGGGTGAATGGGCCGGGCGCGGAGCTGCTGGGCCTCTCCGAGGGACAGGTGCCGCCCCATCAGGTGGCCCTCGCCATGGCCGCGCTCCGGGAACACACGCTGAACCGCGAGGAGATCGACGCGCAGTTGTCGCGCCTGTTCCGAGGCGGCTCGAACGAGATCCGGGACATCCTCTGGCGCTTCCAGAACCCTGACCGGGTCCTCTCCGTCTCGTGCGTGCGCGCGTACGTGGGGCCAGCGCGGGGCAGGCTCTGGGTGTTCCTGGACGTCACCGAGTCTCAGCACACGCTCGCCTCGCTGGAGGAGAAGAACCTGGCGCTCGACGCGGCCCGCCGTGAGGCGGACGCGGCCAACGCGGCCAAGTCCCTGTTCCTGGCCAACATGAGCCACGAGATCCGCACGCCCATGAATGGCGTGCTCGGCGTGGCCCGGCTCCTGAAGGAGACCCCCCTCACGGAGCAGCAGCGGGAGTATGCGGAGCTGATCCACACCAGCGGCGATGCGCTCCTGACGATCATCAACGACATCCTCGACTTCTCGAAGATCGAAGCGGGGGCCTTGGAGCTTGAGCACCACCCGTTCTCACCGCGCCAGCTCCTGGACGAATGCCGCAGCCTGCTGTCGCTCCAGGCCTCGGCGAAGGGGCTGTACCTCCGGCACGAGGTGGATCCCCAGGCCCCCGTCTCTCTGTTGGGGGATCGGGCGCGGCTGCGGCAGATCCTCGTCAACCTGCTGGGCAACGCCATCAAGTTCACCCGCACGGGGGGAGTCCGCCTCCACGTCTCGTGCGAGCAGGAGCCGGCCGGTGAACCGCCGCCCGCGGTGCGCCTGCGCTTCACCGTGCAGGACACGGGCATCGGCATCCCCGCCGATCGGATGGATCGGCTCTTCCGCTCGTTCAGCCAGGTGGACGCCTCCACGAGCCGCCACTACGGCGGCACGGGCCTGGGGCTCGCCATCAGCCAGAAGCTGGCCGGGTTGATGGGCGGCTCCATCGAAGTGGAGAGCACCGAGGGCCAGGGCTCCACCTTCACCCTCCGCCTCTCGCTCCATCGGGCCCTGGAGCCCGCGGGCAAGCCTCACCATGAGCTGGATCCCACCCTGGGCACGCGCAACCCGCTGCGCATCCTCCTGGTGGAGGACAACCCCATCAACCAGAAGGTCTCCGTGCACCTGTTCCAGCGCCTCGGCTACCAGGTCCAGGTGGTGGGCAACGGGCGCGAGGCGCTCTCGGTCTTGGAGTCCACCCCGTACGACGTCGTCTTCATGGATCTCCACATGCCCCACATGGATGGGCTGAAGACGACGGAGATGGTGCGTGCCAACGAGCCCCAATACGGGCGGCCGCGCATCGTCGCGATGACGGCGAGCGCCATGCGCGGCGACCGCGAGCGCTGCATGCGCGCGGGCATGAATGACTATGTGACGAAGCCCGTGGAGATGGCGACGCTCGCCACGGCGTTGGAGCGGGCCTATGCCATCAAGGTGGGCGAGCACTCCACTCAGCCGTCCGAGCCGCTCCCGCAGGCCGAGGAGCCAGTCCCCGAGGAGCCCTCCAGCTCCGTGTTCGATCCGGAGGCCGTCGGGAAGCTGATGAGCCTGGTCAATGGAGACCGGGACGAACTCGCCTCGCTGACCCGGTCCTTCCTGAGCAACGCCCAGCGCCACCTGAAGGGGATGCGTGAAGCGCTCTCGGAGAGGCAGGCGGAGACGTTGGCGGAACATGCGCACAGCCTTCGTTCCAGCTCGGCACTCTTCGGTGCCACGGGCCTGTCCCGCCTGTGCGCGGAGTTGGAGAGGATCGCTCCCGAAGGGCTGTCGGAGCCCCTGAAACAAGGGGTGGAGCTGGCCGAAAGGGCATACACCGAAGCCCGGCAGGCGCTCGAGAACGTCGTCCCCGAGTGCCGCGGTCCCCGGTAGCTCCGAACAAACAGGAGCTGCGCTGCATCACACCGCATGCGTCGCGGAACGCGACGAGGGCGAAGCCTCCTCGCGCGCCGCCTCAGCAGGAAAGCCTCGTGCGGCAGGCCTTTGCGCCTCGGCATCCTGATTGCTTTGGGAGGGATTCGGACTCCGTCCCGAGGTCGTCATGCCCAATTCATCTCGAAAACTGTCTGTCGTGTCCGTGTGCCTCTTTGTTTCGGCCGCCGGCCCTGCGCTGGCGGATACACCGCTGCAGCGGTTCGATCTGGAGCGCATGTCCATCCAGCCCACCGCGGAGGCTTCGCTGGCGACGCCCGCCGGCCGCCTTCTGGAGGCTGGCACCTTCCAGTTGGCGTTCCTGGGGCATTACGAGCGAGCCCCGCTCACCCTGCGCCAGGATGGGGAGCAGGTGGGAGAGATCGTCCGAGACCGGCTCTCCTTCGAGCTCTCCGGCGCCTATGCGCTGAAGAACGTGGAGTTGGGGTTCATCCTCCCGCTGGTCGCCCACCAGCAGGGGGACTCCCTCGACTCCTTCGGCATGACCCGCCCCTCCGCCCAAGCCGTGGGGACGCCCCGGCTCCAGGCCCGCGTGGGGTTCCTGGACGAGCGAAGAGGAGCACCCCTGGCCCTCTCCGCCGGCATCGAAGTGGGAGTGCCGGTGGGAGGAGACAGCGCGTTCCAGCGGGATGAGACGTGGACGGGCGAGGTGCGCCTGTCCGCGGGCAAGCAGGTGGGCCCCCTGCTCTTCGCGACCCAGGCTGGCCTGCGGCTGCGCCAGGCCACGACGGTGGGAAGCTCCGTCGTCGGCACCGAGGTGCCTTGTCTGGCCGCCGTCGCCACCACGGGGCAGGGATTGCGCGCGGAGCTCAGCGTCCACTCCGCCATCCCGCTCACCCACGCTTCGGCTCCTCTCCAGGTGCTGGGCGGCGTGCGCTATCCCGTGGCCAGCCGTTTCGAGCTCTTCGCGGCCGGTGGGCCTGGGTTCGGCTCGGCCCCGGGGATCCCCACCTACCGGGTGATGACGGGGGTGGCCCTTCGCGCCTTCTCCCCGATGCGCCACGAGGCCCCCGCCCCGGTGATGCCTCTGGCCATGGCCGCGCCCATGGCCCTCCCCACCCCGCCCCAGGCAGCGCCCGCCGAGCCACCTGCCCTGGTCATGCCCGAGCCCCTGCGCGAACAGGTTGTCGCCACGGCACCGCCCGCGCCGCCCGCACCGCCCGCGCCGCCCGTGAAGGACACGGACTCCGACTCGGTGGCGGACGCCGTGGACAACTGCCCACGCCAGGCAGGGCCTGCCTCCAACCAGGGGTGCCCCGCGAGCATCCCCCAGTTCGTCATCATCACGCCGCAGCAGTTGGAGATCCGCCAGAAGGTCTTCTTCGCCACGGGCCGGTCGCGCATCCTCCCGCGCTCCTCTGCGCTGCTCACCCAGGTGGCGAACGTGCTCATCAACCACCCGGAGCTCAACCGCGTGCTCATCGAGGGCCACACGGACTCGGTGGGGAAGGTTCGCACCAACCGCGCGCTCTCGTTGGCCCGCGCCGAGGCCGTGCGCCAGGCGCTCATCCAGCGCGGCGTGGAGCCCACGCGGCTGATGGCCGTGGGCCGTGGGCCCGAGGTGCCCGTGGCCTCCAACAGCACCTCCAACGGCCGTGAGCAGAACCGCCGTGTCGAGTTCCACCTCGTCACCCAGTCGAGCCCGATGGTCTCCCAGTTGTCCCCCTCCGAGCGCTGACCCACCCCTCAAGGATCCACTGCCATGACCCATTTCCTGTCACGAGCCCTCGTGGCTGCTGGGGTGCTGTTCACCCTCACTGCCTTCGCAACCCCCGCTGACTCCTCTGAGAAAGCCCCCTCCCCGAACGCCCTGCTGCCACTGCCTCCCGTCGTCCTGACACCGGTGGTGGGCTCGATCCTCTCCACGCCGCTGCCGCTGCTGTCCGGCACCGCCACACCCAACCTCACGGTCCATCTCACCATCGATGGGCACGACATCGCCGCCCTTCAGGTCAACGTCCTGGGGCTCTGGAGCCAGGTCCTGCTGCCCACCCAGTCGCTGACGGACGGTACCCATCAGTTGCGCGCCTGGACGCAAGACGCCCTGGGGAACATCAGCGCGGAGGTGATCGTCAACTTCCAGGTGCTGTCCCTGGCTCCGGAGACGTTCTTCCTCAGCGGCCCCTCGCCACTCACCAACAAGCAGGAGGCTGACTTCCTCTTTGCCTCCAGCGTCATTCCCTCCACCTTCGAGTGCTCGCTCGACGGGGCCAGCTTCTCCTCGTGCAGCCCTCCCGTTCAGCTGACCGGCGTCTCGGAGGGTGCGCACCACATGGATGTGCGCGCACGCAACATCCTGGACACCGTGGACACCACCCCTGCGTCTTATTCCTGGACCGTGGACCTCACACCGCCGCAGACGACGCTCACCACGGCTCCGGCTTCCATCTCTCCCCTGCGGACCGCCGTGTTCGAGTTCGGCTCCTCCGAGCCGAATGCCACCTTCACCTGCAGCCTGGACGGCCAGCTCGACCTTCCCTGCCTCTCCCCCTTGGTGATCCCCTCTCTGCTGGACGGCGTCCACTCGCTCTCCGTGCGCAGCAGGGACATGGCGGGCAACTGGGATGCGAGCCCCGCCGGGGCCCAGTGGACGGTCGACACGCAGCCGCCGGCCGGGCCTGTCATCTCCCTCTCGGCCAGCGTGGTGCTGGAGACGAGCCCCGATTTCGTCTCGGGCTGGGCCGAGCCGGGAGCCACCGTTCAGTTGCTGGTGGACGGGGTGCTGGCGGGCATCACCACGGCCGAGGGCTCGGGTGCGTGGAAAGTGCCTCTGACGGGGACGCTGGCCACAGGCCTGCACCTGGTGGCCGCCACCGCCATCGACCTGGCGGGCAACATCAGCGTGGCGGTCTCCGTGGGCATCACCGTGGACACGACGGGGGCGGACACCAGCATCACCTCGGGCCCGCCGGCATACAGCCCGACCCGGAGCGCGACCTTCATTCTCAAGTCCGAGCGCGTGGGCGCTACCTTCGAGTGCAAGATGGAGGGAACCGCGTTCACCACGTGCCCCAACCCGATGGTCCTCCAGGATCTGGGGGACGGTGAGCACCGCCTGCAGGCCCGAGCCGTGGCTCCTACGGGGCTGAAGGATCCGACTCCCGCCGAGTACCGCTGGACGGTGGACACGGTGGCTCCGCATACGACGCTCAGCGGCGGGCCCTCCGCGCAGACCGAGGCGACGGAGGCGGCCTTCACGCTCGCCTCGAACGAGGAGCAGGTGACCTTCGAGTGCAGCCTGGACGGCGAGGGTTTCCATGCATGCTCCAGCCCCGCGGCCGTCACCGAGCTCGCCCCGGGTGCGCATGTGTTCCGCGCCCGGAGCCAGGACGCAGCGGGCAACGTGGACCCCGCCCCGGCGGAGACTTCCTGGACGGTGACGCAGGCTTCGGGTGGAGGTACGGGCGGCGGCACGGGTGGCGGCACGGGTGGTGGCACGGGCGGCGGCACAGGCGGCGGCACGGGTGGCGGCACGGGCGGTGGTACGGGCGGCGGCACCGATACTCCAGATCAGCCCGGAAGGCTCCCGGTGCAGGACATCAACGGCGGTGGCGTGGGTTGCACCAGCGCCCCTGGCTCCTCCAGCGCATTCCTCCTGCTGATGCTGGGTTGGATCATCCGGCGGCGCGCTCGCCAGTAGCTCCCCGGGCCCGGAGAAGAGCTTCTCCGGGCCCGCGAAGTCTTCCGGGCGGCGCCGTTACTGACGGCGCCGCTTGTTGCGTGAGTGCTCCCAGCCCGCCAGGGAGCGGATGCGCTCGGTGCGCTTCTGCTCCCGCTGTGCGGCACTGCTCGCCTGACGAGCCTGATAGGCCTGTTCGCGCTGAAGCTTCTCGAAGCTCTGGAGCCGCTCCTCGGAGAGTCCCCCGGCGGCCAGAGCCTCCCGAACAGCGCACCCGGGTTCGCGACGGTGCGTGCAGTCCGAGAAGCGGCAACCGCTGGCCAGCTCGAGGATGTCGGAGAACGCCTGGCCCAGGCCTTCCTCCTCGCCCCACAGCCCGAGCTCGCGCATCCCCGGCCCGTCGATGAGCAGTCCTCCCTGGGGAAGGACGAAGAGCTGCCGGTGCGTGGTCGTGTGGCGTCCCCTGTCATCGTCTTCCCGGACAGCCTGGGTGGCCAACCGCTCCTCACCGAGCAACCGGTTGACGAGCGTGGACTTGCCCACACCCGAGGAGCCGAGCAGCGCCCCGGTCTTCCCCGCCGGCAGATGCGCGAGCAGCGCCTCGAGCCCCGTGCCCTGCTGTGCACTCACCGGCAGCACGGGGACTCCAGCAGCCAGTTCCTCCACCTCTGCGAGGAAGGAGGAGACCTCCGGGTGGAGGTCGGCCTTGGTGAGCACCACCACGGGCGCGGCGCCGCTGTTCCAGGCCACGGTGAGGGCCCGCTCGATGCGGCGCGGGTTGAAGTTCCCATCCAGCCCCGTGACGAGGAAGACGACATCCAGGTTGGCTGCGATGAGCTGGCCCTCGTGCTCGCTCCCCGCCTCGCGCCTCATGAGGACGCTGTGGCGAGGGAGGACGGCGTGGAGCAGCGCTTCCCCCTCACCGGCGGGAGGCTGGAGCGCGACCCAGTCGCCGATGGTGGGCAGCTCCGTGGAGCTCGAGGCGTGGTGGAGCAGCCGTCCGGCGGGACGCGCGAGGAGCGCCTGCTCGGATGTCTGAACGGTGAGGAGCCCGCGCTCCTGGCGCACCACGCGGCCGGGGACGAGGGGAAGGGAGGACTGCGAGAGGAGAAGAGAGAAAGCGTGAGCGAGGGCTGGACCCCAGCCGAGGGACTCGATGAACACTGGAAGGACTCCGGACAGAGCGGTGCCTGCGACGCACCTGGTTTTCAGGGCGCCCAGCAGGGCAGCACCGCGCTGCGACGGACCTTCGGGGCCGAGCTAGGCGGCCTGCGCCCTCTGGGCGAACAGGACTGCGACCGCGGCAAGATCAAGGGGCGAGTTCATGAAGTGCCTCCGGGTGCTCGCGGGGCGGCGCCTATCGCCGCTCAGCTCCTCCTTCATAACAACTCTTCCGGCCGCGCGTATCGGGAAGCGAACGAAGCGCTCCCCAGGCTGTCCATTACCTCACGCGCTCCTCTTCGAAATTTCAAAGCCGGACGAGCCGGGAACCCTCACTAAACCTCATATTCAAGAAACCCTTGAGCATGCTCACGCCTGCGAGGAGAACCCCATGGAGAACGCTCCGATGACGGCAGCCCCCCGCGCCTTCCCGGGAGTCGGGGTGAGGCTCTGGGCTGGAACATGGTTCGCCACCCTGTGCCTGTGGGCGAGCGCTTCCGGGTGCGGCCCGGCCGAGCCTTCCAGCGAGCCACTGCCGATGGACAGCCAGTCCCAGGAACTCGACTCCTCCAACGGCCTGTCCGCCAATGGCCTGTCCGCCAATGGCCTGTCCGCCAACGGCCTGTCCGCCAACGGCCTGTCCGCCAATGGCCTGTCCACCGCGACCTTCAAACAATGGTTCAACCAGGATCCGGCGATGGCCGACATGCTGATGACGTATGTCGTCCGCTGCGCCGTACCGGCCGGGCAGACCCGCTCGTACACCCACAGCCAGACGGGAAAGACGTACACCTGGGCGGGAGGGCTGGGGCTGGCGCTGGACTGGGCCAATGGACACCCGGCCAACTACAACGAGCAGCAGGTGGTCACGGCCTGCCTGCTGGCGCACGTGAACCGGTATGGAGTGCACGTGACCATCTCCGTCCTGGGATGGAACGCGTGGGGCAATGCCATCCCCTTCACCACGAGTGAGTTGGCGAGCTACTCGGTTCGGGAGGCCTGCTTCTTCGGGAACCTCTTCACTCCGAACAGCCTCTTCTTCGGCGTCGACCGGCCGGTCCAGGACCAGGGCGAGTACCTCACCCGGGCTTGTGGAGCACTGGATTCCGGTGCCGACTCGAGCACCCAGTGCGCTCCGCTGCGCTTCGTCGGCCGGTGTTCGCAGTTCTGTCTGCCGAGCATCAACCCCGCGTTCTACTCGAGCTGCGTCTACAACGGGGTGAGCTACCGGCCCATCACGACCCGGATGAAGCAGTCGGACTACAACCAGCTCTTCCCGGACTAGGACGACGACGACTGAGATCGTGGGACACTGCGTCTCATGTCCACACCCTCCGGTCCCTCCCAGGACGATGTCGCGCAGCACTTCAATCCGATGGCGCCCGACCAGCTCGAGGACCCCTACCCGGTCTACGCGAGGCTGCGCCGGGAGCGCCCGGTCTTCTACAGCCCCACGTTCGACCTGTGGGTCGTCACCCGGTATGAGGACATCGCGGAGGTAGAGAAGGATCCCTCGCGCTTCTCGTCCGCGGGAGCGCTCGACGCCCGGAGCGCGCCACCTCCTGAGGTGCTGCAGGTGCTCCAGCAGGGCTATTTCCCGTTCGTCTCGCTGGTCCAGAGCGATCCTCCGGACCACAGCCGGGTACGAGGGGTATTTGGCAGAGCCCTGAGCGCCTCGCGCATCGCGGCGATGGAGCCGGAGATCCGGGCCACCGCCGACGCGCTCCTCGACAGCTTCGTGCGCGACGGCCAGGCGGACCTGATCCAACAATTCGCCTACGCCCTGCCGGGCTTCCTCATCTGCGATCTGCTGGGCGTGCCGCGCTCCGACATGGAGCAGCTCAAGCGCTGGTCCGATGAGAAGACGCTGCTGATGTCGGGAACCGCTCCCCTGGAACTCCAGGTGCAGGCCGCGCACGGCTTCATCGCGATGCAGCGCTACTTCATCGAGCGCCTCGAAGAGCGGAGGAAAACCCCTCGCGAGGATCTGCTGACGCTCCTGGTCCCCCAGTCGATGGGCGGCACCGCGTCGATGAGCCACGAGGAGGCGGTCTGCAACGCCATGGACCTGATGGCCGCGGGGCACGAGACCACAACAGGCCTCATCGGCAATGGCATGTGGCTGCTGCTCCAGGAGCCCGAGCAGCTCCAGGCCCTGAGAGACGACCCGAGCCTGCTGCCCAACGCCATCGAGGAGATGCTGCGCATGGAGGCCCCCATCCGCGGCTTCTTCCGGGCAGTGACGACGGACACCCGGCTGGGCGGAGTCGACGTTCCGAAGGGGGGCCGGTTGTTCATCGTCTACGCCTCGGGCAACCGGGACGAGACGCAGTTCTCCGAACCGGATCGCTTCGACATCCGCCGTGCCGACGCGAAGAAGCACCTCGCTTTCGGCAAGGGCATCCACTTCTGCGTGGGCGCACCGCTGGCGAAGCTGGAGGGGCGGATTGCCTTCGAGCAGTTGCTCCGGCGGTTGCCGAACCCGCGACTGAGAACGGATTCGGTCGCCGTGCGCCGGCCGTACTTCATGCTGCGAGGCTTCGAGCACCTGCCCATCGCCTGGGACGTGCCTGCCGGCACGGCGCCATGAAGCCCTGGTGGTGATACCAGGGCTCAGGCCACGAGCCTACCCGACCGGCGCGAGCACCATCTTGCCGATGGCCTTGCCGGCATCGCTGGTCTCGTGGGCCTCGGAGAGGCCCGCCACGGTCCAGGGCATCTGCGTGACGAGCGTGGAGCGCAGCGTCCCCGCATCCACCAGCGTGGAGATGTGATCCAGGATGGCTCCCTGCATCTCGGGCTGGGAGCTGAAGATCGTGCGAGAGAACATCATCTCGAACACCACCGTGACGCGGCGAGCGAACAGCGCCGCCAGATCCACTTGCTTGTTGATGCGCAGGATGCAGCAGATCTTCCCCTGGGGAGCAATCAGCGGCGTCAGCGCGTCGAAGTTGGTGTCCGGATCGGTGGTGTTCAGCACGTAGTCCACCGAATCGATGCCGTGCGCAGCGAGCTGCTCCCTCAAGCTCTTGGAGTGATCGATCACGATGGAGGCACCCATCTTCCGGCAGAACTCGGCGCTCTGGGGACGAGAGGCGGTGGCGACCACCTGCAGGCCGCACACGCGCGAGAGGATCTGGGTACCGATCGAGCCCACCCCACCCGCGCCGCCCACGACCAGGGCGCGCTTGCGAGGGCCGGGTGAAGGAGAGAGCGGCACGCCACAACCTTCGATCATCCCCTCCCAGACGGTGATCGCGGTGAGCGGCAGGGCAGCGGCCTCGGCGAAGGACAGCGACGCGGGCTTGCGGCCCACGACGCGCGAGTCGACGAGCACGTACTCGGAGTTGCAGCCGCGACGGACCAGGCTTCCGGCGAAGTAGACCTCGTCTCCCTTGCGGAAGCGGCCGTCGGCCTCGGGACCGGCTTCTTCAACGACACCGGCCCCATCCCAGCCCGTGACGACGACCTCCTCCTTCTGGAGTTGGCCATAGCCGCCCGCATTCGAGCGAGCCTTGGTGTCCACGGGGTTGATGCCCACGGCCTTGACCCGGATCAGCAGGTCCGAGCCGCGTGCCTCGGGAATGGGGAGCGAGAGTTCCTTGAAGACCTCCGGCCCCCCGAACTCCGTCTGTCCCAGCGCCTTCATCATCTTCATGTGCATGCCTCCCTGCGGTGCTGACCTGGGGAGACTGCCACGCCCTTCAGGGGACTTCGAGACAACTCCGTGCACCAGAAGCGTCCCTCGACGTGCGCTGCATCACCCGAGGAAATCGACGATCGCGGGCACGACCACCTGCGGGGCCTCGTCGATCAGCCAGTGTCCGGAGCCCGCGACGATCACGCCTTTGACATCGTTGGCCACGAGCTTGCCCTGATCGATGAGGAACTGTCCGCCCGCCTTCTCACCGGTCAGGACCAGCATGGGCATGGTCAGCTTCGTCGCCCCGAGCTGCGCGAAGTCCGCCGCGTCGCGCTCGAAGTTCTTGAAGTACTCGAAGCCAGCACTGATGCCGCCCGGCTGCGCGAACGCCTTGGCGTAGATGCGGCGATCCGCCTCCGACACCGAGTGATTGCGGTCCGCGGCGAAGTCGTTCCAGAAGTGCTCGAGGTACGTCCGCTCGCGCCCTTTCACGAGAGCCAGGGGCGTCTCGCCGTAGAAGTGGAAGTGCCACAGGTCGCGCAGCAACCAGACGCTCTTCCAGTCGCCGATGCCCGGCAGGAACGCGTCCATCAAGATGATCCGCTCGGTCGACTGCGGGAACTGCGCCGCGTAGGCGTACGCGACCATCAGGCCGATGTCATGACCGACGATGCTGACCTTGTCGAAACCGAGCGACGTCACGAGCGCACGGATGTCAGCGGCCATGTTCTTCTTGTCGTAGCCCTTCTCGGGCTTGTCCGATGCACCAGCGCCGCGCAGATCCGGCACGATCACGGTGTGACGTTTGGCCAGCGGCTGCAGCACCGGGCCCCACATGTGCCCGGTCTGCGCGAAGCCGTGCAGCAGGACGACGGGGCTCCCCTTGCCGCCGATCGAGTAGTGCAGGCGGACGCCGTTCGCTTCAACGAAGTGCTCGGAGAAACCAGCCTGGGGATCGGCCCCTGCGGCGGAGGCCGGGAGCGCCGAAGCGGCCAGCAGCGAAGCGGCACCAGCGAGCACGGACCGGCGGGGCAGCGAGTGGTTGCTCGACAGGGAGGAAGAAGTCGAATCGAGTTCAGAAGTCATGGCTCAGCCTTTCCAGTTGCGTCGGCCAGTGCCCTTGGCGCCAACCGATGGTGTGAAACTAAGGTTCAGGACTCTTGTTGGAAAGGCTTGGAAACTGGTTCCACCCTTCAGCTTTTGTGAACGATGATGGCCTGCATTCCAGCTCGTGGAGGATGGCTTTGGATCGCTTGCGTGCCTTCGAAGTGTTCGTGACCGTGGTCTCTCGCAGCAGCTTCACGCGGGCCGCCGATGCCCTGGACACTTCGCCAGCCAATGTCACCCGGTACGTCAATGAGCTGGAGGCACATCTGGGTACCCGGCTCCTGAACCGCAGCTCCCGCACGCTGTCGCTGACGGAGACAGGTGAAGCGCTGTACGAGCGCTGCAAGTTCATCCTCGAGGAAGTCGCTGAAGCCGAAGCCTCGGCATCGTCGGCAGCACTGCAGCCTCGGGGCCGGCTCCGCATCAACGCCCCGCTCAGCTTTGGAGTGCTTCACCTGGCGCCGTTATGGCCCCGCTTCCGGCGGAAGTATCCGGACGTCACCCTGGACATCGCTCTGATCGATCGCGTCGTCGACATCGTCGAGGAGGGGTTCGATCTGACGATCCGCATCTCGCGCGGAGGTTCGACAGCCCATGTCGCGCGACGGCTGGCCACTTCGCGGAACATCGTCTGTGCGTCGCCCGCCTATCTCCGGCGGCATGGACGGCCCCAGACGCCAGCGGACCTCACTTCGCATGCATGCATCGCCTACACGTACGCGGCGATGGCCGACCAATGGCACCTGACCGACGAGGCGGGCAAGGCGCACATCGTCAACGTTCCCTGCGTGATGTTCACCAACAATGGGGACACGGCTCGAGCCGCGGCATTGGCGGGCGAGGGCATCATCTGGCAGCCGACCTTCCTGATTGGCGATGACCTGCGCACCGGACGCCTGGTGCCGCTGCTTCCGGGCTTTCGTCTGCCCGACATCGACGTGATGGCGATCTACCCCAGCCGACGGCATGTCAGCGCCAAGGTCCGGGTCATGATTGATTTTCTGGCCGAGGCCTTCGCCGGGACGCCACCATGGGAGCGCACCGAGGGAGACGGGCAGGCGCGGTGACTCGATGTGAGGAGGCTGAGGCGGCGCGGCGGGCTCACACCTGAGAGGCGGCCGAGAGGGTGAAGCCCACCGTGTTGTGGCCCTCCGTGCTCGCAGCGAAGACGGTGCCACCGTGCATCTTGGCGACGGCCTTCACGATCGACAGTCCCAGGCCGTGATTGTCGCGGCTGTTCCGGCGTGCGCCGTCCACCCGGTAGAAGCGATCGAACAGCCGCTCCAGGTGTTGCTCCGGAATGGGTATCCCCGGGTTCGTGACGGCGATGCGCACCTCGGACTTCCGCTGCGCGATATCCACGACGATCTCCGCGCCTCGCTCGGAGTGCTCGATGGCGTTGAGGAGCAGGTTGCTGGCCGCCCGGCGGAACAGCGAGCGCTCGAACGAGGTGCGCGCATCCCCCTCCACCCGCACCGACACGCCCGCCTCCTCTAGGAGGACATCGAGGAACTCGACGGTCTTCGACACTTCCTCCGCCGCCGAGGTGTGGACCCGATCGAGCGCCTCTTCCCCCTGGTCCGCTCGAGCCAGGAAGAGCATGTCATTGACGATCCCCCGCAGGCGCTCCAGTTCCTCCAGGTTGGACTGCAGCACCTCCTCGAGATGTGGCGCGGTGCGCTCCTTCGCCAGCGCGACCTGTGTCTGGCCGATGATGTTCGTCAGCGGCGTGCGCAGCTCGTGGGCCACGTCGGCGTTGAAGCCCTCGAGCTGGGCGTATGCACGCTCCACCCGTTCGAGCGCGCCATTGAACGAGGAGACCAGATCAGCCAGCTCCCGAGGCAGGGGCGAGAGCCGCAGCCGTTGGGACAAGTCCCTCGGGCTGAGGGCCTGGGCCTCTCGGGACAGACTGCTCAGCGGCGCCAGCCCCACCCTGGCGATGCGATGGCCCAGGAGCCCGACGAGCGCGCCCCCCGCCAGACAGAGCACTACGAGCGCTCCGGCAAAGACGTTCAGCGTCTCGCGAAAGCTCGCCGAGTCCACCGCGGTGACGAGCTGGACCGCGGGGCGCTCGCCATTGGCGGCAATGGATCGGACGGAGGCCCGCCACGAGCGGCCCTCCAGCTCGAAATCCAACGGCCCTTCCGCATGGGTGCTCAGCCGCTCGCGGAGCACCGGCGATGCGTCGCCATACTCGAACCGTGGGTCCGGGCCCACCACCCAGAAGCGCACCCTGCGATCGAGCGGAGTGAGCACGTCCAGCTTCGTGCGCAGCATCTTCCACTTCTCGGCGTTGTCATTCCGGCCGGTCATCATGCCCGCGTAGTCCAGGCGGGTGTTCACCTCGCTGAGCTGGTGGCGGCAGAGCTCGCGCTGCAGCACATGCCACAGGGCGAAGCCCACCAGGGAGAAGACCCCCAGCGAGGCCACTGCGAACATCACCGCCAGCCGAGTGGAGATCGATGCCCTCATGACGCCTCCCGCTCGTCGCGCACCTCGAGCACGTACCCCATGCCCCGGATGGTGTGCAGCAGCTTGCGCTCGTGGGGGCCGTCCACCTTCGCTCGCAGGCGCTTGATGGCAACCTCGACCACGTTCGTGTTGCTGTCGAAGTTCATGTCCCACACCTGCTCGGCGATCACCGTCTTTGACAGGATCTGCCCTTCGCGCCGGGCCAGCAGGGCCAGCAGGGCGAACTCCTTCGCCGTCAGCTCGAGCCGCCCCCCTGCGCGGTAGGCCTTCCGGCCGAGGAGATCAATCTCCAGGTCGCCGATCCGCAACTGCGTCGACTCCTGCGCCCGGCCTCGCCGCGTCACCGCCTGCAAGCGGGCGACGAGCTCCAGGAAGGAGAACGGCTTGACGAGGTAGTCATCCGCGCCCGCTCGGAGCCCGTGGACCCGATCGTCGACCCGGTCGCGTGCTGTGAGCATGATGACCGGCGTCTGCTTGCGAGTGCGGATGGCCCGGAGCACGGAGAAGCCGTCCAGCTCCGGCAGCATCACGTCGAGGACGATGGCGTCATAGTCATGTTGCAGGGCCAGGGCATGCCCGTCTGGCCCCGTTCGAGCCACGTCGACCGTGTACCCCTGCTCGTTGAGACCACGATGCAGATACTCGGCCGTCTTCGCCTCGTCCTCGACGATGAGGATCTTCATGCCGGCTCCGGGTTCGGTGGCATGAGTCCCATGGTCTGGTAGAGGCGCACAAGGCGGAGCGACACGTCCGCCGTCGCCTCCGCCGCCTGCAGCTCCAAGCCGTAGAGGGTGCGCTCGGCGTCAAGCACCTCCAGCAACGAGAGCGTCCCCGCCCCATACTGCCGGCGCGCCAGCTCGGCTGCGGCACGTGCGGACTCGGTAGCGGCGGCAAGCTCGCCCCGCCGCACCTCGCCCTGCGTATAGAGGATGAGCGCCGTCTGGACCTCCTGGAGGCCGGTGCGCGCTGTCAGCTCGTAGCTCAGGTAGGCCTGCTCCTGTTTCGCATCCGCTGCGTCGATCGTGGCACGGATGCGTCCGAAGTCGAGGAGCGGTGCGAGCAGATTGGCCCCAATGGACCAGATCAGGGAGCCACCAGACAGGAAGGCGGTCGTCTCCGAGCCACTCTGGAGCCCGAGCATGCTGCCCAGGGTGATGCGAGGGTAACGCAGGGCCTCCGCCGCCTCGCGCCGGGCGATGGCGGCCAGCAGCCGAGCCTCTGCCGCGCGGACGTCCGGCCGCAGGCCGATGACCTCCGTGGGCGTGAGAAGAACGCTCAGCGCGCTCGCGGCCGGCAGTGGTCCGCTCTCAGGGAGCAGCTTCCCAAGCTCCGCCGGAGTCGTAGCCAGGAGCAACACGAGCCGGTGGCGAGAGGACTCGGCGAGCTCCGCGATCTGGGCGACGCTGGCTCGTGTCTGGCCCCGGGTGGTGAGGGCGCGCTCCACGTCCAGCCGGCTGGAGACGCCCTGCTCGAAGCGGGCCCGGGCGATCCGCAGGGTCTCCTCCGAGGCCTTCGCATTGGCCTGGGCGATCGTGTGCTGCGCCTGATAGAGGCGGTACTCCAGATAGGCGCGTGCCACCTCAGCCACCAGCGTAAGCCGCACACCGTCACGGTCGGCCACGGTCGCTACCCAGTCCGCATCCGCTGCGCGAACCTCGCCGCGCAGCCTTCCGAAGATGTCGGCCTCCCAGCTCGCCTCCAGACCGAGCGAGCCGGAGGTCCTCGCTTCATCACTCCCCACGGTGCGGCCATGGCTGATCCCCGCGGTGCCGTTGACCTGGGGAAACAGCTCCGCGCGTGCACCCTTCCGCAGCGCCCGGACCTCGCGGATGCGCGCATCGGCGATGCGGAGATCCAGGTTCCGGCGCTCCGCCTCGGCAATCAGCCCATCGAGCACCGGATCGCTGAACGTGTGCCACCACGCCGCGTCGATCGAAGCGCTTCGTGCAGCCGCGGGGGCACTCTCCCAGTCCGCCTGGAGTTCCGCGGTCGGCAGCTTCGTGGGAGCCGAGCTCGCACAGCCGGTGACGAGGAGGAACGCGGCGAGCAGGTGCGTGGTCCGGCGCATCACGTCGCCTCCAGGTGCGGCGGCTTGGGCAGCTCCGAGGAGGCCGGTTGCCGCGCGCGGCTGAACAGGCGATCGAGCGTCAGGTACACCACGGGCGTCGAGTAGAGCGTCAGGACCTGGCTGACGATCAGGCCACCCACGATGGCAATACCAAGTGGCTGCCTCAGCTCTGAACCGGTGCCAAAGCCCAGCATGAGCGGAATGCCGCCCAGGAGCGCGGCGAGCGTCGTCATCATGATGGGCCGGAAGCGGACGAGGCAGGCTTCATGAATCGCCTCTCGGGGCGCCAGCCCCCGCGCGCGTTGGGCGTCGAGCGCGAAGTCGACCATAAGGATGCCGTTCTTCTTCACGATGCCGATGAGGAGCACGATGCCGATCAGCGCCATCACCGAGAAGTCGTGTCCCATCATCCAGAGGAGCAGGATGGCGCCGAGTCCCGCCGACGGGAGCGTCGAGAGGATGGTCAGCGGGTGCACGAAGCTCTCATAGAGGACGCCGAGGATGATGTAGACCGCCAGGAGCGCGGCGAGAATCAAGAAGGGCTGGCTCGCCAGCGACTCCTGGAAGCCGCGCGCGGTGCCCTGGAAGTTGCGCGTGATCGCGGTGGGCATTCCGATCTCCGCCTCGGCCTGCTGGATGGCCGTCACGGCATCTCCGAGCGCGGCGCCCGGCGCCAGGTTGAAGGAGATGTTCACGGCCGGGAACATGCCGTTGTGGCTGATCGACAGGGGGCCCGTGCTCGGGGGCTCGAGCTTCGCTACCGCCGACAGCGGCACCACCTCGCCCGTCTGGGGTGAGCGGAGGTGGAGGTAGGCTAGGCTCTGCGAGGTGCCTCGCTGCCCCGCGTCGATCTCGAGGATCACCCGGTACTGGTTGACCTCCGTCTGGTACTCGTTGATCTGCCGCTGCCCGAAGGCATCGTAGAGCGCCTGATCGATGTCCCGAGCCGAAATGCCGAAGCGTGCCGCAGCCGCGCGATCGATCGTGAGCCGGGTGACGCTGGCGCCGAGCTGCTGGTCGTTCGAGACGTCGCGCAGCAGAGGAAGCTGGGCGAGCTTCACCGTAAGCTTCTCCGCCCACTCGGACAGCATGGCGCCATCGCTGCTCTTCAACGCATACGTGTACTGAGCACGCGCGGGGCCGCCGCCGAGGTTGATGTCCTGCGACGGGCGCAGGTACAGCATGATGCCGGGCACCTGGGCGAGCTTCGGGCGCAGCTGATCCATGAACTCGGTGATCGACACGTCACGGTCCGAGCGATCCTTGAGGACGATCCAGAATCGCCCGCTGGAGGTGCTCTGGCTGCCGCCGGTCGCGCCGACGGCGTGCGCGAACCCCTCCATCGCCGGTTCCTTCGCCACGATGTCGGCCAGCGCGGCGTGCTTGGCGATCATGTCCCCATACGAGATGTCCTGTGCCGCCTGCGTCGTTCCCAGGATGAAGGCCGTGTCCTGCACCGGGAAGAAACCCTTGGGCACGTACACGTAGCTCACGACGGCGGCGGCCAGTGCCAATCCGAAGCCCAGCAAGGTGAGCCGCTGGTGGTTCAGGGCCCACTGCAGCGTCCGGCCATACGCTTCCACCAGGCGCTGGGCGAACCCACCGTGGGAGTCCGCTCCCCCGTGGGCCAGGGGCTTCATGAATCGCGAGGCGAGCATCGGCGCGAGCGTCAGCGATGCAACGACCGAGAGAAGGATGGCCGCCGCCATCGTCATGGCGAACTCGTTGAACAGACGCCCGACGACTCCGCCCATGAACAACAGGGGGATGAACGCCGCGATGAGCGAGAGGCTGATCGAGATGACTGTGAAGCCGATCTCCGAGGCGCCAGTGAGCGCCGCCTCCTGCTGGTTCATTCCCGCCTCGAGGTGACGGTGGATGTTCTCCACCACGACGATCGCGTCATCCACCACGAAGCCCACGGCGACGATGAGGGCCACCAGCGTGAGGTTGTTCAAGCTGAACCCCAGCGCGTACATCGCCGCGAAGGTCGCCACCAGTGCCACCAGCAGCACCGCGGCGACGATGAGCGTGGCCGACAACTGCCGCAAGAACAGGCCCATGATCACCACCACCAGGACAATCGTGATGAGGAGCGTGATCTGAACCTCATGCTGCGAGGAGCGGATCGTCCGCGTCCGATCGATGAGGATGTCGACCTCGACACTGGCGGGAAGCTGCTCGCGCAGGCGCGGCAGGGCCTCGCGGATGCGGTCCGCCGTCTCGACGAGGTTTGCGCCCGGCTGGCGGCGGACGAGGAAGTTGATCCCGGGCTTGCCGTTCTGCCAGGCCTGCACGTAGTCGTTCTCCGCGCCCGCACTCACGCGCGCTACGTCCCGGAGGCGGATCGGAGCCCCCCCACGGTAGGCGACAATGAGATCGTCGTAGTCCTCCGGGCGGAAGATCTGGTCATTGGTCGAGAGCGTCGAAACGCGGGTCTGCCCGAAGATCGCGCCCTTGGCCTGATTGACGCTCGCCGCCTGCACCGCCGCCCGGATGTCCGCCAGCGTCAGCCCCTGGGCCGCCAGCCGCGCGGGGGACGCCTGGATGCGCAGGGCCGGGCGCTGCTGGCCGGTCATGTTGATCTCGGCGACGCCAGTGATCTGGCTGAGCTGCCGCGCCAGCTTCGTCTCCGCCAGATCGCTCAGCTCGGTGAGCGGCATCAGGTCCGACTGGACGCGCAACACGAAGATGGGGCTGTCATTCGGGTTCACCTTGCGCCAGGTGGGCAGGTTCGGCATCTCCGAGGGGAGCCGGCCCGAGGCTGCGTTGATCGCGGACTGGACCTCCTGAGCCGCCGTGTCGATGCTCTTCGCGAGATCGAACTGCAGGGTGATGGAGGTCGTCCCCAGGGAGCTCGTCGACGTCATCTCCGTGATGCCGGGGACGGCGCTGAGCTGCACCTCCAGGGGCGTCGCCACGGAGGAGGCCATGGTCTCGGCGCTCGCGCCAGGCAGGCCTGCGCTGATCTGGATCGTCGGGAACTCTGCCTCGGGCAGCGGTGCAACGGGCAGGCGCGGGTAGGCAAAGATTCCGAGCAGGACGATGCCCAGCGTCAGCAGCGCCGTGGCCACGGGACGGGCCACGAACCAGCTCGAGATGCTGCGTTTCGAATGGATCACCGGGAGGCTCCTCTCGAGTCCCCGCCCGGCTGCGAGACGGCCTTCACCATGCTGCCGGCCTTGAGGCGGGAGTGGCCATCGCTGACCACCGTCTCACCGGGAGTCACCCCAGACGTCAGCACGGCGAGCTCATCGTTCGCATAGCCCACCGTGACGGGAACCACGGTGGCCTTCTCTCCCTCGACACGGAACACAAACGGGCCCTGCAGTCCCCGCTGAACGGCGCGGGCCGAGACGACCGTGGCGCCCTGGCTCTCTCCCGTCCGCAGCTCGACGGTGACGAACTGGCCCGGCCAGAGCTTGCCCTCGGTATTGGGAAACTCCGCCTTGAGAGGAATGGTGCCCGTCGTGGAATCGATCTGGTTGTCGATCATCGTCAGGCGCCCCTGGGCCAGCTCGGCCCCGCCCGCGCGATCGAATGCGGTGACGGGCGCACCAGTAGGATCGCGCATCAGGGTCTGGAGCCGGGGGAGATCCTCCTGCGGCAGGGCGAACAGCACCGCGATGGGATCGAGCTGGGTGACGGTGATCAGTCCCTGCGCATCGGAGGCGCGGACGACGTTGCCGGGATCGACACGGCGCAGGCCCACCCTGCCGGTGACGGGCGAGGTGATGCGCGTGTAGGAGAGGCGGACCTGAGCCGCGGCGATCATCGCCTCGTTGGCGAGAAGGGTGGCCTCGAGCTGCTCCACCTGGGCCTTCTGTTGATCGACCGCCTGGCGAGCAATCGCGTCGTCCCGGACGAGGTTGCCGTAGCGCTCGAGGTCGGTTCGCGCGGAGTGGAGCAGCGCCTCGTTGCGCGCCTTCTCGGCACGAGCCTGGGCAACCTCAGCGACGATCGCCCGGTCATCGATACGGGCCAACAGATCGCCCTGTTTGACCTGTTGGCCCTCCTTGAAGGCGAGCTCGGTGAGGAGCCCGTCCACCTGCGTGCGGACCACGACGCTGTGGAGTGATTGAACCGTGCCGATGCCTCTTAGCAGGTGAGGCACATCGCGGCGGGAGACCTGCTCCACCACGACAGGCACGGTGGGCGGCCCCGTCGCCGCACGAGGCTTCGAGGAGCCGCCCAGCAACCATGCTCCAGCCGCGATCCCGAGTGCGGCGATGACGAGGAGTCCGAGCTTCCTGGCCCAGCTGCCACCGGACCGTTGTTCATTCGCGACCATGTACCCGGAACTCTTAGGCAAAAGAGCAGGCGGGAAGATGACGCGAAGATGACAAAAATGTCAGCGAGGGCGGAGCAGCCCCGCCCCCCGTTGAGCCTCCCGAACGGGCCGCTCAGGGCTTGAGTTCGTACTCACCGCCCGGGTAGGCGAACGAATCTCGAGGCGCATACCAGCACGACCCTTCCACACGTTGGAGCGGGCTGGCGGGCCGCAGGGCGTACACCGGGTGATCCGGTGCGAGGAACTCGAGCGAGACGAGTTCGAACGGAGCAGCGATCTCTCCGACGTAGGGGTAGTTGCCGGCCATCAGCCGGTTTCCCACCCGCGTCACGTACATGAGCTGGCCACGCGCCACGGCGCTGATGGTGTTGCCCACGCGAGCCACAGCCCGAATGATGGGCTTCCCCCCGGCATGTGTGGTGGCGATCAGCTCCTGGCCCTTCAGCTCGAGCGTCGTCGAGCCTGCGGTGGCCGGCACGCCGCGCTCGCTGGCGTAGTGGCGCATGACCTCCGAGGAGTTGAAGTAGTGCGTGAAGAAGCGCCCAGGCGTCACTCCGTCCGGCGCCATGTGGCCCGCAAGGTCCACTCCCAGGTACGTCAGCGAGTACGCACCAAACCCGGAGGTCTGCTCCGCCGAGTCCACGACGTACTGGTTCATATAGACGGCGCGGTTGGCGGCGGGCTTGAGCCCCGGGGGAAGCAGCGCAGCGGTGGCGGCCGGATCCGCTGGGATCCAGTTCGAGTAGAGCATGCGGCTGTTGATGACAATCTGAGGTGCAGCGAGCGGTGTAGTCATGAACCCTCCCAGGAGCCAGGACATGGGTGGGGCACGTTCACTCTTGCGGGCGTACCCCCTGGCCCTCATGCGAGAGCCTAACCGAGCTGCGCGGCTGCGGATCGCGGGAAGCGCATCCGTTACACGTATCGAGGGCACGGTGCCCACCGTCTCCTCCATCGCGAACCACTCATGTAGTGCGACCGCTCAATGACTTGGGGTTGCTCTCCGCCGCCTTGGCGCGAGTTGTCTCCCACAGATGGCTGAAGACCGCTGCCCGGTCGGCCGCTCCCGGGTCGAAGCGACCGGCCCGAATCTCCGCAGCCAGGCGCCGCTCCAGAGCGGGCAGTTCGCTCGCGTCATCACCATAGAGGGCAGAGAGTCGGTGCCGCGCGGCCTCGAGTGGAGCGTCTCCCGCTGCCGCCTGCCGCGCGGCGATGCCCATTGCATTCAGCACCATCAGCGCCTGATAGGTCAGCTCCTGAGGAAGCGCTGGCAGCAGCTTCTCGGAGAACACCTCTCGAGCGGCCTCCAACAGTTCGTAGGCAATGGGCCTGTCACGCATGGTCGTGCTCCCGTGTCATCTCCAGGATGTCCAACTCCAGCGCCGGTACGATGTGGGCCGTCAGCGCCAGCTCCAGGTTGCGCTCTCCGCCCGAGACATGACGCTCGGCTTGCTGCAGGGCGATGATCGCCCAGCGCAACGTCGCCATGGCCTCCCAATAGGGGACCCGACTGGGATCGATAGGAGCCCCGCGCTCGCGCTCGTAGCCGCGATAGAAGTCCTCGCGCGCACCGATGCCACCTGCCTGGCGTTCCAAGGCGCCGAAGCGCCAGCAAGGAGCGCAGAACCACCCGATATCGGCCAGCGGGTCGCCCCAGCCGGCGAACTCCCAGTCGAGGATGCCGGTCACTCCTTGTGCGTCGACCATGATGTTTCCGGTGCGGAAGTCATTGTGGCAGAGGGTCGGCTCGGGCGTGTCAGGAGCGTGTCGTTCCAGCCAGCGCAGCCCCCACTCCAGCGCGGGATGCGCTGCCTCATGCCGGTCGAGCCACCCACGGAACTCGGCGATCCAGCGACGCGCGGGGCTGGCTGGTGGGGGCCCCAGAAAGGCCAGCTCCGAGCGTGGCGGCCGAATGGAATGGACGCGTGCGAGCTCCCGCCCCAGCGCTTCGGTCAATGCCACCCGCCCTCCCCCAGCGGTGGCGTCCTTGACCAGCCGATGCCCCGAAGCAATGCCGCCAACGCGGCGCATGACGAAGAACGGCTTGCCGAGCACACCGCCGTCCGCGTCCTGCCACAGCGGCTCGGGCACCGTCACCCCAGCGGCGAAGGCGGCCTGGAACAGAGCGAACTCCTGGGGCCGCCCCAGGCTGACCGCCACTCCAGACGGAGCATCGGTCCGGATGACCAGCGCATGGCGGCCTTCCAACGGTCCGCCAGTAAAGGCCACATCCAGGGCCCAGTTCTCCTGGATGGCGCCACCCGACAGCCTGGCGAAGGAGAGGATCTCAGCTCCCCTCGCTTCGGCCCGGGTGGCGAGCCAGGACGCCAGCTCCGCGCGCCGAGCTTCCATCACACCCCCCAGCTCCAGAAGTCCTTGCCCTCTTTCTGCAGGCTGCGGAACAAGACCATCTTGTGCACCTCCGAGGCCCCGTCGACCAAACGGGCCTGGCGGGCGTAGCGGTACATCCACTCCAGGGGGGTGTCCTTGGAATAGCCCCGGGCGCCGTTGAGCTGGATGGCGGTGTCGATGGCCTGGTGAAGAGCATCGGCCACGACGATCTTGGCCATGCTGACCTCCTTCCGGGCGAAGTCCCCTGCATCGAGCTTCCATGCGGCCTTCATCGTCAGCAGGCGGCCGATCTCGATCTGGAGCGCGGCATCTCCCAGCAATGTCTGCACGCTCTCGTGTTCGGCCAGGGATTCACCGAAGGCCATCCGGTCCCGCACATACTCTCCACCGATCTCCAGGGCTCTCCGAGCCATGCCCAGCCAGCGCATGCAGTGGGTGAGACGGGCGGTGCCCAAACGGATCTGGGTCGCCTTCAGACCATCGCCGATGTTCATCAAGCGGTTCTCGTCAGGGATCTCGAGGCCTTCGTAGACCAGCTCGCAATGCCCGCCGTGCTCCTCCGGCCCCATGATGGGAATGCGTCGCTCGATGCGCCAACCAGGGTCATCTCGGTGGTGGAGGAAGCACGTCAGTCCCGTCCGAGGATCGTCGGAGGTACGGGCGACGAGGATGAAATGGGTCGCCGCCGCCGCTCCCGTGATGAACCACTTGCGCCCCGTGATCACCCAGGTGTCACCCTTCTTCTCGGCGCGGGTGAGCATCATGCCGCCCGGGTCCGAGCCGGAGCCGGGACGGGGCTCGGTCATGACAAAAGAGCTGCGAACCGCCCCGTCGACGATCGGCTGCAGCCAGCGTTCCTTCTGCGCGGGAGTGCCGACCTTCTCCAGCAGCATCATGTTGCCGTCATCCGGCGCAGCCGCGTTGAAGCAGACGGGACCGAAGATCGAGCGGTTCATCTCCTCATAGAGCGCGGCCATCCCCACGACACCCAGCCCCAGACCCCCGCGAGCCTTGGGCATCTGCGGCGCCCAGAGCCCGGCCTGCTTGACCTTGGCGCGAAGCGTGTCCAGGGCCACCTCGTGGATGTTCTCGTGCTCATCCCGGGCAGAGGGATCGTTCTCCAGCGGGATGATGTGGGTCTCGACGAAAGCGCGCACGCGGGCGCGCAGGGCATCGACATCGGCGGGCAGGGCGAAATCCATGAAGGCTCCTCAGAGGGAACTGACAAGGTGGCCGCCGTCCACCGTCAGGACCGAACCGGTCATATAGGCGGAGGCATCCGAGCAGAGCAGCAGCAGCGGGCCATCGAGGTCGGACATCTGTCCCAGCCGCCGCTGGGGAATACGCTGAATGAGCGCCTTGCCCGCGTCGGTCTGGAAGAAGTCGCGGTTGAGATCGGTCTCGATGTAGCCGGGGGACAGCGCGTTGACCCGGATGCGGTACCGAGCCCACTCCAGTGCCAGGGCCTGCGTGAGCTGGATGAGGCCCGCCTTGGCCGCGGCGTAATGGGACAGCATTCCAGCGACGCGCTGGCCCAGGATGGAGGCCACGTTGACGATGGTGCCGCCGCGCCCGGCCGCCTTCAGGCGTCGCGCCGCTTGCTGGGCCACGGTGAAGCAACCAGTCAGGTTGGTGTCGAGGATGCGGGACCACTCGTCATGCGAGATGTCGAGGGCAGGCGTGGTGGCCGTAATGCCGGCGTTGTTGATGACCACGTCGATGACTCCAGCGGCGCTCGTCGCAGCATCGAACGCGGCCGTGACCGAGGCAGGGTCGCGCACATCGAGCGGCACCGCATGAGCATTCACACCCCGAGCGCGCAGAGCGGCGACAGTCTCCTGCAACAGGGAGTCTCGCCGGGCGGCCAGCACCACGGAGGCGCCAGCCTCCCCCAGCGTCGTGGCGAAGTGCTGCCCCAGACCACTGGAAGCCCCGGTGATCAGGACGTTCTTGCCCTGCAACGACCCGGTAAGCGCCATGGCAAACCCTCTCCTTCCTGAAAATCCGAACGATCGTTCGTGATTCTTCCGATTGACGGGCCGGTCTGGCAAGAATCTTCTGGAGGCAAAGTCCTCCCCCGAACCCCGATGCCGGCACGCGCGCTCCCGCCCCCTTCAGACGATGCCTTCTCCCGAGCGAATGGCCTCTCGCTGAACGAGATCTGTGAGCGCCTGTATCAGCGGCATCGGGACCGCATGGAGGTGAAGAAGGCGCGCACGGCCGTGGCGAATCTGGCCCGCGTGCTGACGGCGACGCTCCGCATCACCGAGCGGCAGAGCTTCCACGAGATGAGCATGCGAGACCTCAGTCGGGCCTCGGGCCTGAGCATGGGAGTGCTCTACAGTTCCATCCGGGACAAGGACACCCTGCTGGAGATGATGCTCGACGTGGTCTCCGACGCGGTGGATCGGGTGTTGGTCAACGTGCCCACGGAGGTGCGCACCAACCCCCGAGCCCATCTGCGCTGGATCATCGACCGGCACATCCAGCTCACCGAGGCGATGCCCGCCTGGTTCAGGTTCGCCTACCTGGAAGCCAAGGCCTTTGGCCCGTCCGCACGCAAGCGCGCCCGCCAGGAGGAACTGGCCACCGAGCGACTGGTCCGCGAGGCCCTGGAGTCCGGTGTACGGCAGGGCGTGTTCCGGCTGAAGGACCTCGAGATGACGGCCGCCCTGATCAAACCCCTGCTTCAGGAGTGGTACCTGAAGCGCTGGAAGTACCGCCAGCGCGGCGTCTCTCCGGAGGCCTACGCCGACGCCGTCATGAACCTGCTGGAGGGCAGCCTGCGCGGCTGAGCCCTGTGAGCGGGGCGCCCATCAAGAACGCGCCGGCGGAGTCCCCACCACGAAGGGAGTCTTGGCTCGCTCGAGGACGAAGTAGAAGTGGCGGCCTTCGTGGAGCACGTTCTTCCCGTTCATGATGCCCATCAGCATGCGGTCGTCGACCTTCTTGAAGTGATCGAAGATCGGCGAGCCGTCGTAGACCATGGTCGCGGTGACCTGGCCTCGAAACTGGATCATCCACGCACTGGCTTCACCCTTCCCCATCTCGACATTGGAGAAGAGCGAGCCGTCAGGGGCGCGGCACACGAGCGGCTGAACCTCCAGCGGTCCGACAAAGCGCTTGCCGACCCAGCCGATCTTCCCGAGCACCTTCGACAGGGGATGCCCCGTGACGAGCTCCGCGCCGTCCCAACTCCCCCAGAGATCCTCGAGCGACGCGGGAGCGAGCGTCTCCCAGAGCGCATCGAGTTCAGCGGTGTCGATTCTGTCCCGGGTTCGGAGCGCTGTGATGCGATCACGTGCGGACGCTGAGGTCATTCGATTACTCCAAAGGTCAAGACGGGTTTGACGACCGATCCATCGCGCATCTTCGCAAGCGCCTCATCGAGCCGCTCGAAGGGAAATGTCTGGATCACCCGCTCCAAGGGGAGTTGCCCGGCACGCCACATCCGCACGAGCTCGGGGATGAAGGCATGCGGATCGGCATCCCCCTCGATGACACCGACCAACGTCCTCCCATAGAGCAGGTGCGTCTGGCTGATCGAGATCGGGTTGGCACCGCCGCGGAGCGCGAGCGTCGCGCATACCCCCGGCGCGCCGAGTGCATTCAAGGCCTGGGTGATCACCGCCTGCGTTCCCACGGTATCGATACAGAAGTCGAGCAAGCCCCCGAGCACCTTGCGAAGCCCGGAGCTGCGCTCACCCACCTCCTCTGGCGCCAGTGTGTGGGTCGCGCCCAACTCGAGCGCAAGCTGGCGGCGCGAAGGCAGCGGGTCAACCACCACAATGGGGGCACAGCGCGCCGCGACGGCGGCCATCAGCGATCCGGCCCCGACCGCCCCCGCGCCGAAGATGGCAATGCCCTGACCGGGCGAGGGCTTCAGTGCTCGCAGCACGGTTCCGGCCCCGGTCTGGATACCGCAGCCCAAAGGGGCGAGTAGCGCGAGATCGCTCGAGCGAGGCACGCGGACTGCATTGCGCTGGCTCGCCACCGCAATCGAAGAGAGAGAGGACTGCCCGAACCAGCCCCCATGCACGGGCCCGACGGCATCGCGCAGCGTCGTGGTTCCATCCGAGCGCGCGCAGGCATAGTTGAGAGCACGAGCGTGAGTGCAATACCCTGGCAGCCCCCGTTGACAGGCAGGACAGGCCCGGCAGGCATCGAAGCTGAGCACCACGTGGTCACCCGGTTCGAGTGCGGTCACGGCGGAGCCGCGCTCGATCACCACGCCCGCACCCTCGTGCCCAAGCACGACGGGCAGCGGCACGGGAACGACGCCTTCCATCGCCGAGAGATCGGTATGACAGATGCCGGCGCCCGCCATCTGGACGAGGACCTCATCGGGACGAAGCGCGTCGCAGACAATCTCGGTGCGCGTCAGCGCGCCTCCGACTTCACGCAGAACGGCTGCTGTTCCGGTCCGGCTCGCTCGTTCCATCATCCTCCCCTTCGCGCTCCGCCTCAGGTCCGCTGGCGCGCCAGATGATAGCGGCGCCCGGAACACTCCGCGAGCATTCCAATCAGGCATTGCCATCCTCCGGGGCGCATTCGGCTAGATGATTGCAGCATCGAAAGCGGCGTCCCTACTTGCAGCACAGGAAAGGCTTCAGCGACGCGACGTGCGTCTCCACCCCGCCGGAGATCGCGTTGGCGTTGACGTTGGTCCATGGGGCCAGGATCGTCCCATGCAGGGCGAAGTTGCTGATGTTCACCGTGGTGGCTCCCCAGAAGTGGTAGAGCGCGCCCGTGGAGTCCACGCCGCTCAACTGGTTCGCGTTGACATTGAAGACGTTCACCTGCGGGTGAGTGCCTTCCAGGAACACCCCTCCCCAGTTCTCGGTTCGAGTCGTCCCATTGACGGGCAGCTTGTTGTGGATGTCCAGGGACAGGTTCATCACAGCGGATGACGGGAAAGTCTCCCGCCGAGCGGGTGCGCGCGAGCCCCAGGGGACACAAGAGAGCTGGATGATCGCAACGTCACCGAAATTTCTTGTTTTGCTCGCTTTCCTCGATACGGTCCGCACCACCAAGGAGGAGCACGGAACGTGACGACGATGACTGCGACGATGCGATGGGCGGCAGCGGGTCTGGTGGTGGGGATGCTGGTGGCTTGCGGCGGTGGGGACAGCAGCGCCCCGGCTACGACGACGACGAGCGACACATCGGAGGTGAGCAGGCCCGAGGCGTTGAGCCCGGCACCTCTGGCCGATACCTGGTGGAAGCCGGCCCTGACCGACACCTGGCAGATCCAGCTCACGGGCACCCTGAACACCAGCTACAACGTGAACATCTACGACATCGATCTGTTCGACACCTCGACCACGAAGATCGCGAGCATCAAGGCTCAGGGCCGCCGGGTCATCTGCTATTTCTCGGCGGGCTCATCGGAAGACTGGCGCGACGACTTCGACCTGTTCACCGAGGCCGACATGGGCGAGCCCCTGGACGGCTGGGAGGGCGAGCGCTGGTTGGACACGCGCTCGACCAACGTGCGCAGCATCATGGCGGCGCGCCTGGATCTGGCGAAGAGCAAGGGCTGCGACGCGGTCGATCCCGACAACGTGGACGGCTACACCAACGACACCGGCCTGCCGCTGACGGCTGCGACGCAGCTCGACTACAACCGCTGGCTCGCGACGCAGGCCCATGCGCGCGGCCTGGCCGTGGGATTGAAGAACGACATTGACCAGTTGTCCCAGCTTGCGGCGAGCCACGACTTCGCGGTCAACGAGCAATGCCATCAGTACAACGAGTGTGACGGCTACACCGCCTTCACCTCGCTGGGAAAACCGGTGTTCAACATCGAGTACGCGAGCAAGTACGTCAACAACACCAACGACGCACGCACGAAGATGTGCGCGAAGTCAGCGACGCTGAAGCTCTCATCGCTGGTGCTGGCGTTGGCGCTGAACGACAGCCGCCGGATCACCTGCAACTGAGCGCTCAGCCTCGCGAGGCTGACGCGCTCACCAGATAGTAGACGCAGGCGCCGTTGCCCGCATTGATGAACTCGTGCGTCATGTCGGGCTCGAAGTAGTAGGCATCCCCAGGAGCGAGGACGATGCGCTCGTCCGGCAGGACGACGTGCAGCGTGCCTCGCTCCACCGCCATGTACTTCCTCGCGCCCGGGGCCGACGCCGGCAGCACGCCGGTCGTCGCGCGGGCGGGCAGCTCGTGCCGGGTGAACTCCAGGCCCCGCTCCGTGAAGGTGGGCGAGAGCACGTGGCGCACGAAGCCGTTCTCCTCGTCTCGGAAGGTGGGCTGCTGCGCGCGGGGAAGATGCAGCCGCGCCTGGCGAGGCTGGGGACGTGAGAGCAGATTCGTCAGCCCCACTCCCAGTCCGTTGGCGATCTTCACCGCCACCACGAGGGTGGGGTTGTTCGTCCCCCGCTCCACCTTGGAGATCATCGCCCGGCTCACTCCGGAACGCTCCGCCAGTTCCTCCAGCGTCATCTGCTGGGCCTGCCGCAGCTCGCGGATACGAGCTCCCAGCCGAGCAGCCTCGGCGGCCTCCACTTCCGGAGCAGGAGTCAGGGCCTTCTTGGCGCTTCTCATATGGTGGAATCTACCAGCCACCCGCGCCCACCTGCGAGAGCCCTCCGATCCGAGATGGACTTGAGCCCGGGGTCGAGTACCTTTCCGCCTGTCATTGTAGGACTCACACAATGCGATGAGGGAGAGCGTGGCAACTCCGCGAAACCAATGCATGAGGTGGGCAGCAGCACTGCTCTCGGTCCTGACCTGCGGTTGTGGAACCACCCAGATGGGATATCCACAACCCGAGAGGTGGTCGTACATCCGCCTTCCACCCGTCAAGAACCTTTCGCCCGACACCCCGATCCTCAAGGCGGCACGCTACCAGATCCAGGTCTGCACCAATATCGCGGCGGCCTATGGGGAGCGCGCGGCGCGCCGGAGCCGCCAGGGGAGGTTCTTTGATATCTCTGCTCCACTCCTGACGGCGACGGGCGCGGCCACCACTGCCGCGGCATCGCTCTTCGACGATGAGTCCAGTGAGCAGACTGCACTCACCTGGAGTGGAATCATCGTCACGCTCGTGGGAGCAAGCCTGGCCGTCGGTAACGTCTTTACGGGAAGTGAGCGCGCCGAGGGCTACTCGAAGGCTGCATCGAGTGTGTCCGAGGCGACCGCCGCCTTCCGCGAGGCCCTCCGAGACGGCGACCTGAACACGACCGATCCCAATGTGCTCAAGGAACGCATCTGCTCACTGCGTTCGACGTGCTTTCAAAGCCACATCGATGTGCAACCCGTGGGGACACCGTTCTCCACCGGGATCGTCAATCCGATGTTCCAGGCCGAGTTCAACGAGCTTCCCCTGGTGGACGAGTACGTGACAGCTTTCTGCTCGCAAGCCATCACGGAGGCGGTCACTGACGTCTCGGCGTGTATGGGGCCGGGGACTGAGAGAAGCGCTGCATGCACCGAAGCCGTTTGCGAAGCGGCCCTCAGCAAGGGCACCGCGGAGGCCGTCAAGGCATGCAGAACATGGTCAGCCCAGCGCCAGACCTTGGGATCGCCCGCCGCAACCGATCCCGTGCAGGTCCGCACCAAGAGCAGCACTGACAGCTCGGCGAAACAGGTTCCGGAGCTTCCCTGACGACCAGGGAGTGGCGCTGACGCTCAAATGCGAGCGTCAGCGCCCACAGGTTCCAACGCTCGCCGTCTACGTCAGGCGGGTGAGCCGCCACCAGGCGGCCCTGCCCTGGGACTTGATGGGAGGGAACGTGTCCCCCTCGTCGAGGGGAATATTCCGCTCATTGTCTGTCGGCAGAGGGGTCTGCGGATCGTCCACGTACCGATCGAACGTGTAGATGCCCTTGGTCTCGCACTTCGCCCCCGTCTTGAATTCCTGTCCTAAGGCCGCCATTGACTTCTCCTTGGTTGTTTCAAGACACAAGGTAGAGGCCAGAGACAGAGACGCATATCCCCCCTTCCGGGGGGACTCCTCGCCGTATCAGTCCACGAGCAGCCGCTTCACGGGAGCGGGGTCCACGGTGATCATCAGCGGCCGCTTGAAGGAGCTGAACGAAGCGATGGCCTGCCCGGGAGCGAGCCGGGGGACGCGATTCCAGAGGCTCTCGTCGATCCCGCCCACGGACTTCTGCATCCGGGAGATGACGGTGCTGTCGGTCATCTTGTGGATGATGAAGTTGTTGAGCAGGCCGAGCACCTCGTTGGGCAGGTGCTGGGGCAACTGGGTGACGAAGACGAGCCCCAACCAGCGCTTGCGGCCGCGCTTGGCGATGCGGGCGACCTGCTCGAAGAGCACCGGCATCTGCGAGATGCGACTGGCTGAGAGGAACTCGTGGGCCTCCTCGATGATGATGAGGACCGGATCGACGGGACGGTTCTGCTCCTGAGCCCGCTGGTAGCGCTCCTCCTGCCGCTCCTGCAACCCCCGGAGGATGTCGGCGATGACGAGATTGTTGAGCTGGGGCGAGTCCGTGTCCGACAGATCAATCACCGACACCCGCCCCGGGGTCAGCATGGAGTCATAATCCACACCCGGTGCGGTCCCCACGTCGAAGATCTTGAGGCGCCGCAGGCTCATGAGCCTGCCATTCAAGGCCTTCCAGCTCACCTCGTTCCGGCTGCTCTGCTCATACACCCGGCCGAGAACCCGGTGCACGTGATCCTTGAACTCGCTGTAGAGCTGAGGCCCCCTGGGGGGCGGCGCCGCCTCAGCAGCCACCTCCTCTGTGCTCTCACCGGACAACGGGGCCTGCCGGGAGGATCCCTTGGCCTTGGCCTTGCTCTCAGATCTTCCCTCACTGCCCAAGACATAGATGTACGTGCTCACGACATCCAAGAGATGCTGGAGCGTCATGCGCGGATAGCCCGTGGAGAGCTCATCGAGTTCCAGCGCCTGCTGCTGCTCTTCGGGAGTCTTCGGGAAGATCTTGAGATCTTCCAACAACAACTTGGTGACCTCGTAGGCCTTGTGGAAGCGCTCCTGCTGCGCGTCCGTCATCCCGAGAATCTCCGCGATGGCGTAGGGCGAGAGGCTCGAGAAGCTCAACGCGAAGCGCTGCCGGTGCTTGTGACGGCGGTTGCGGGTGTCACGGCCCGTCAGGTGATGGATGTGCAGGTCCTTTACCCCCTCGGGCTGCTGCCTCCTGCGCGCGAGTGCCGCGAGCATCGTCGGTTCGTCGGTGGCCTGGTCCACATGGGTGTATTCACCTTCCACATCGAAGACGATGGTGGCGATTCCCGAGGCCTGGGCACGGTGGATGAGCGTCGCAACGGTGGTGGACTTGCCAGCGCCCGTGGTCCCGATGATGCCCGTATGACGGGGCAGGACGGACTTGTCCAGGGCATCGATGCGCGCCTCCATCTCCTTGTAGCCCACGACCAGTCCGAAACACAGCTCTCCCGTCATTCCCAGCACGTGCTCGCTCTCCTCGTCATCCAGCAGGAACACGGGACTCTTGGGACGGGGGCGATGACCGGGAGGAATCAGCTTGCCGTCACTTTCCTCCCCCAGGATCTCGATCTCGACCCGGCCGTGGTAGTCAAAGGTATAGGAGAGCTTCTTGCCCTGGACGACCACTCCCACGGCGATGTTGGAGTTGGCGGCCACGGCATCCGGTTCGGAGAAGGGACCGCGGACGACGACGCCCAGGTAGGAGCGATTGTCTTCCTGGGACTTCACCCGCACGAGCGTCTGCGAGGGCAACTTGTGCAGATCGTCCCGCGTCATCAGCACGGTGATGAGGTTGTCCTGACTCGACGCGCTGTCGAAATGAGTGAACCCCACCGCGTTCTCGAGCTCGGGGTCCAGCTCCGCGGCAGCCGCATCCGCCTGGACCTCCAGTTCGGCGAACCTGGCGGACTCCGTATCTGGAAGCTTCCGATGAACCTCGTTGGGGCTGATGTCGGGCTCCGGAGGCTGCCATGTCCGAGCCCCCGTCTGCCGAGGTGCCTGGCGTGCACCCACGACCGGAGGGGTCGTCGTTGCGGGTGGCCGGCCTTCCCTCATGGCTCCCGCCGCGGCCCCCAGACGCGCAGATCTTTCGGGCGGGACTTCCTCGGCGGAGTGAGGAACGTCTCGGGGATCCCCCCCCACGCTCCGCGAGGGTTTGTTGCTCTGTGAGCCCCCTGAGGACTTCGGAAACTTGTCATCTGCCATGGCCTATCTCTCCTGCCGCTGCCAGCGGCGCTCGTTGATGTACTGGTATTTGCCGCCCGCGCGCGTGAAGGCATCCTGGACAAGCCCCTGAAAGGAGTCCGTGCCGAACACGCCTCGACAGGAAGAATCCGCGACCTCGAGCAGCATGGGAAAACCCCGCCGGGGGTGGATGAGGCTGTCCGCCATCACGATGTGCGCGGCGACGTGCACATGCTCCCGGTGCGCGAAGAAGAGACTGGGTGGCGCGTGCTCTGAGGCCCGGAAGAGGCCAATGAGGATGTCCCCGCAGTACTTCCTCACGAAGGAGAGGGCCGCGCCCCTGTACTCTTCGTTGGGATAGCTCCAACCCTCCATGGCGTGGGCACTGTCGGACTCGAGCGTCTTGATGATGGCGTATTCACCTGGCCGAAGAGCGTGCCCGAGCGTCAGGTAACCTCGCTCCTCCATGGCATGAGGCACAAACACGAACTTCTTGTGCCCTCCGATGAGCCTGCTCAACATCTTGAGCGACGCCATCAACAGACGGGGATAGCCTGAACCGGTGAGCAACCCCTGGGAGCAGGGATTGCCCTGGCCGATGCGCCACTCCGCCTGGGACTTGTCCAAGAGGATGGCCCGCTCGGCATAGTCCCGAAGTCCTCTGCGCGCGAGCGCGGACACCATGTCTCGGCGTCCCGTTCCGGAGCGCTCGTGACGCGCGCCCATGCACTCCATGGCAGCTCGGATCGGATCCTCGTCCTCCGTGGACAGCTCCTTGCGAAAGAGCCGCTGGGAGAAGGTTCCAGACATGCCGCCATAGCCAACGACGGCAACTCCCAGTTGGGTGATGCCCAGCGGCAAGCTGTCATGGGAGGCGACGATGCTGGACACTGCCTCGACGCGTCCCGGGAACAACAACGCCTCGAAAACGGTCCGCAGCCGCTCCTCACTGGCCTGATAGACACCCGCGACGTCGAGCCTCGTGTACTCCTTGAGATTGCCAAGAATCCCGGCGCGGACCGTCGCCTGGATGTCTTCCTCGGCTGTCGACGAATGGGAGACCTGGCCCCGGATGTCGTCAATCAGCCTCTCGATGTCCAGTCCTATCGACCAGGTCTCGAGATCGAGCGTTTTCTCCAGCTCCTCCTTGAAGCTCGACTTGTAGTCATCATCTCCAATGAAGCGCCCCTGTCCCCCTGAGCCACTACGAGCCATGATCAGTCACGCTCCTCATCGTCGGGTACGCACGTCAAGAAGGGACGCCGGGAAGGCCGCTCCGACAGCAGCCACCGCGCGTAGGCCTGCGCCTCCTTCACCGGCAGCCCGAAGCGGGAGACGAGGGTGGCCTCCAGCTCCTTCCGCCCCGCGCGCTCGAGCAGAGGAAGAAGCTCCCGCCGAGGCGCCAACAACTCAAAGGCGAGACGGTCCGCGCGCTGCTCCGACTCCATCACCTGCCCTCTGAGGGGCTTTCCCTCGTCGTTGCGGTCCATGAAGTTGGCCTGGGTGCGGTAGGGAAGGCGCTCGAACACGGAGACAAACTGTTCGGCGATGTTGGGCTCCCTTTCACCGTTCAGTACAGGGAGGATGCCCTTCCCTCGCGCACGCAGAGCCCTCATCCGGGGCTGGAGATGGTCGAGGACGAAATGGGCCACTTCATGTGCCAGCGTGAAGCGCTGCTCGTCTGGCGGCTCTGTGCTGTTCAGGAAGAGCACGCCCCCGCCTGCATGTGCCACCGTGAACCCGTGCTTGGGATCGCTCGTCCCCGCGAGCCCCCCATGCGCGCGCTTGTGAGCCACCAGCCACTCGAGCCCCTTCCGGGGAGTGAGGTCCGGCACGGGCACCACGGTGAGCGTCAACGCCAGGGGAATGTCCTCCATCAGGTCCCTGGGAAACACGGTGGGGTCAGGCAGGCCGCAGTCCCTCACGGCTTCTTGCAGCCAACCTTCACTCATGAGTTCGTCTCGTCATCGCTGGAGTGATCTCGCGCTGCCAACAGGTAGGCGTCGTGACTCACGGTGGTCCCTCCCTCGTCGCCCACGGGAAGAATATCCAACACCTCGACCCGCCTGAGCACCGCCGCGAGCTTGCGAGGATCCACTGCGAAACGTTTCTCGAGCATCCGCAGGTGCTCGGCGAAGCGCTCCTGCTCGGGACGCCGGCACAGGGCGAGCTCATCGAACACCTTCATGTTGCAGCCCAGCATCGCAGCAAGCTCCTCGGCGGATTTGCCTTCATGCTTCCGGTATTGCGCGAAGACGTAGCCCAGCGACGCGGGATCCTGCGCGCTGCGTTCAGCCGCCTCCTTCTTGAGCCACTCAGGAATCGTCATCTGAATCCTCCCTTCCCAAACGACGTTTCAGCAGCTTCATGAGGCGGTCCTTGAGCCGCTTCACCTCTAACTGCCGTTCCTCCTTGGACATCGGAGGCAACCGCAAGACCTTCGCCACCTCCTCGGTCGAGTCCTCTCCCATCAAGAAGAGCCGGAAGATGGCCTGGTCCTGCGCACTCAGAATCTCCCCATTTTCAAGCAAATCCATGAGTTGCTTCACCCTCACGCATTTCTCCATCCGATCCACTGGATCATTCGGAGTTCTCCGCAAGAGTTCGACATCGCCCTGCTTTTTTTCCCGTTGGGCCTGCGCCTGAACGGAGCGCCACCGATCCACCGCCTTATGCCTGGCCACCCCCATGAGGTATGTGAACGGGTGAACCTTCCGGGGATCGTAGCCCTCCGGCTTCTTGCGGTAGGCCAAGACCGCCTCGAGGGCGGCATCGCGGGCGACATCGACGTCGTAGCCCTGCCCCTCCAGCTTCTTGGCGAGCCGCTCCATATACATCGGGAAGACATCGAAGTAGGCCAACGGATCGTGCTCCAGGAGCCGTTGGTGCAAGACCATTTCCTCTTCTAGTGACGGATTGCGCATCCCTTCTCCTCGCCAGGACTCGGCCGCTCATGCACTCCATGCATCTCCCCCGGTTCTTCGATGCAGCGCCGCAGAGTTCGACAGGCCCCCTCGCGCGTGACGGCGGAGAGTGGAGCATCCAGCAGTTCCACGCCTCCACCCTTTAGGGGGGGTTGACAGACACAACCTACTCCGTCCCATCCGCCCAAACAAAAAATGAAGACAGCGGCGAACTCGAGCCGCTGGCCCCGAATTGCTTCCTGAAGGCACGGCACGACGCCGAGCCGTCAGGAGGAGTTCATGAAATCACTGACTTTCCGCATCGCCACCACCCAGCAGCAGCTCGATGATGCGCTGCGCGTGCGCTGGGACGTCTTCGGTACGGAGTTGGGCCTGCTCGAGCGCCCGGCCTATTCCGTACCCCGGGAGAACAACGGCTTCGACACCCTGGCGACCACCGCCCACGTCATCGTCTACGCGGAGGACGTGCCCGTGGCCACCACCCGCCTGTTGCTGCCCAACCCCGAGGTGGCCCGCGCCACCGGAGGCCGGCTGGGTATTGATCTGGAGAGCAAGGTGGACCTGTCTGATCTGGCAGGCCCGAACATGGTGTTCGCCGAGACCACCCGCTTCTGCATCCTCAAGGACTGGCGCAACTCCGCGGTCCTCATGTGGCTGTATGCCGGGCTCCATCAGGAGAGTCGCCGCCGGGGCGTGACGCACTGGATCGCCTCCGCGAATACGGAGACGGACTCGGCCGAGGATGCCCACATCCTCTTCCAGGTGGCGACCCACCAGGGCCTGCTGAGCCCCCGGTGGCGTGTGCGGACGCGCGCCTACCCCAAGCCCCCGGAGGCACCGAACACGCCCATCTACACCCCCGAGGAGCGGGAGCGCGCTCGACAGGGACGGTTCGAAGGCTTGTGCCTCCCTCGGGTGTTGTCGCTCTTCTCCGGCAAGATGGGGGCGCGTTTCATCGCCGAGCCCCTCTACGACTCGTGCTTCCGCCGCTTCTCCCTGCCGCTCGTCGCGGCGCTCAATGATGTCCCCGCCAGCACGCGGGAGTTCTTCGACAAGATCACCGCCCGTAGCGCGCGCAACTGAACCGCGCCGCTCGCGCCCGAATCACCCTTCCCACCCACTTCACATCAACACCCACGGTCCCCATCCCGGGGCCCGAACAGGAGACGTCCATGAACTCGCACACCGAATCCCCTTTCATGATGAGTTGGCTCACCTCCCTGGAGCTCGAGGCGCGCACGCTGCTCGAGGAGTTGGACACGCACCCCAAGGCGCGGCGGCTCTTCGACGGCAGTATCGACAAGAACAGTTACGTCCACTACCTGATCCAGACGTACCACTATGCGCGGTGGACCACGCCGCTGATGGCCGAGGCGGGCCGGCGCATGAAGCGCCTGGGCATGCATCCGCGACTGGGGAACCTGCTCCTGCAGAAGTCCGACGAAGAGCGCGGGCATGAGCGCTGGCTGCTCGCGGACCTGAAGAACCTGGGCTGGTCAGCCGAGCGCGTCGAGCGGCAGATGCCCAGCCCCGCAGTCACCGCTTATGTCGCCTGGAACCGCTTCACCTCGCGCAGCGGCCGGCCCGAGGCGTTCCTCGGCACGGCCTATGTGCTGGAGTATCTGTCCGTGCACCGCGCCAGCCAGTCGGTGGAGCGGATGCTCGCGGCCAACACCATTCCGAACATCCGCAAGGCCGTCACCTTCCTGAAGGCGCACGGCACCGAGGATGAGAAACACGTGGCGGAGCTGACGGCGCTGCTGAGTCCTCTGGTAGAACGGGAGGAGCAGGCCGCGCTCCTACTGTCCGCACGCACCACTCGCGTCCTCTACTTGGGCCTCTTCACGGAGGAGACATACAAGAACGCGGCGCACCTCTCCTGAGGAGGAGTCTCAGGAACGCAGGGCCAAGGCGATGAGTTCGGGCCGACCAGACACCTTCAACTTCCTGTAGGCCGACTGCACGTACTCCTTCGCTGTGTCCTCGGCGATACCGAGCCTGGCGGCGATCAGTTTGTCCGTCAGGCCCTCAACAACGAGGGCAGCCACCTCGAGCTGTCGGGGCGACAGTTTCTGCCGCCATGTTTCGGGTATCGCTTTGATCTCCTTCAGCCGTAGCTCCCATAGGTCGCGGCCATCGATGCGAGGCAGACGGGTGAAGCTCACCTCCAAGGTGCTCATCCCCCGCTTCTCCTGCCACGAGTGAGTGGTGGGAGTGAGAAGGACGCTCCCCGCCATGGCCGCGTCCATCCGCTCCCTCCAGGTCCGAGGGATCCCCCCCTCGTCCCGGTCCGATGGTGAGGAGAACCAGTTCTCCAGCAACGGCGTGACGGATTCCGTCCGCCGGAACTCCTGCCGCTGGCCATCCAGCACGATGGCATGGGCTCCCTCCCTACGAAGCAGTTCCTCCAGGAGTTGGTTGTAAGAGGTCAGCGCACTGATTCGCGCGTAGTTCTGGAACGCCCCCGAGAAGGCGGGGACGAGTTCTTGCAACCAGTACCGACGCTCCGCGGAGAAAGGTCTCGTTCGTTCGCTGTAGAGCGCAACCGCACCGCTGCCCCTCCGTTGCTCGCGGGCCAGCAAGACCGTAAGGACATGCCGCAAGCCCAAGTGCGACTCCCGGCTGCGCCGATAGGTCTCTGTCTCGTGGAGCCTCTGGCCCCGCAGCATTTCCGTGTCGCTCCAAGCGACGTTGGGATGTTGCGAGAGCCACTGGAAGACGAAGTCGTCCTGGTACCACTGGTAATAGCTCTGGAGGAAATGTCCCGTGGTGCTCGCCTTCCAATCGAACCCCGTGGGCAGATCCGGATGCATCCAGCAGAACGCCACATGGTCCGCTTGAAACAGCTTCACCAGCAGTGACTCCGTGCGCTCCTGTAACTGCACGAGGCTCTGTGATTCGACCAGCCCGTTCATCAAGTCGAGGTACATCTTCTGCGGCAACCGGCTCATGGCCATGGCTCCTCCATCGCCCAAGGCGTGGAACCCCCTACATCCCACCTGGGAGGATACAGCGCACTGCTTTACGGACGGAAGGCCCCAGGTTTCACTGCCCAACTCATGCAAGGAGACGTCCCCGGTCACTCAGTACAGGTGCGTCGTCTCGACTGTCTGAGAGGTGACTTCTTCTCCCCCTGCGAAAAGCGGCTGGTGTTCCATGGCCTGATGCACATGAGCGTCGTCATTGGAAACGGAACCTGGCGGCGTGACGAGCCCATAGCCCCTTCAGCCCGGAGCGCGCAGCCCCGCCAGGGCCTTCAGACCCGCTTCCGTGAAGACCTTCTTCCAGCGGCGCAGTTCCGCCAGGGGGACACCCACGCGAGTTGCCAGGGCTCTCTCGCTCTCTTCACCGCTGAGCATGACGAGCACGGCCTCGGCCATGTCCTCTGCTGAGGGCAGCGCCCCCATGGCGAACACCTGGGACTGCGCCACTGGGAGCGCTGGAGCCACGAAGGGATTCCGACGCTCCGGGAGGACTTCTCGTGGCACGGCCGCGGCCCCGGTGAGCGGCAGTCGCACAGCCGGATCGCCCAGGAGGATGTAGCCAGAGAGATCCTGGCGCAGCATCCACAAGTGAGCACGCTCGGCGGAGTTCACGGAGCTGTCGCGCCCGGCCAGTCGCGCCGATTCATCCTGGTCGTAGAGGGTGGTGAGCTCCGTGTTCGCTTCGTTGAAGAAGCGTAGGAGCGCACTCAGGCCCGCTCCAGCGCGGCGACCCTCGAGCAGGTTGCGCAGCAGGCCCAGGAAGCGCGAGGGACGATTGCGAGCCACGGTGCCCAAATCCTGGAACGAATAGGTCCAGGCCAGATCCACATGTCCCACCACCGCCAGCGGCCCCTGGGCATTGGCGAGCACCGCCTGAGGCAGGGCAGCGACGAAGGGGCGCTCGCCCTCGCGGGGAAGCGCGGCCAGCAGCCGCTCCAACTGCCCCGAGTACTCGCCGGCCTCTCGCAGCCGCGACAGCCACGGGTAGTACGCGCTGCGAGCGGGAGTGCCAGCACCAAAGCAGGCGAGGAAGAACCAGATGCCCCCCGGCAGGAACGGAGTGGAGGCAAGGGCTGAGGCATCCAGCGTCCCATGCACTCCCAGGCTCATGGCCCCCTGTCTCGCACGCTGCTCGTCCACCGACCGCCAGCCGCCACGCGGAAGCCCCACCCCATGACTCATGGTGAAGAGCACGGAAGGCTGTGGCGAGGACACCTGCGTAAGCAACTGCTGAGCAGACCAGCTCTGAGGAGCCCCCAGCTCCGCGAGCGACTCGGCGGAGAGGCTGCCCATCTCCCGCAGCTTGCGCAGAGTCTCGAGGCTGGGTTCCATGAGCGCTCGGTAGCCCACGGTGGTGGCGGCAGTCCCGTCATGGGCGGTGAAGAGCAGGGCCCGGCCCGCCTTAGCCTGGGAGGGCTCTCGGCTCCAGCGCAGGACCTTGTCCACATAGGATTCGTAGCCAGCGTCGGAGGAGAAGGCGAGCCGACCCGCGAAGCCATCACTGCCGAGCACCTGCTGCAACTCGAGCGACACCTGGTCGAAGTCTCCCAGCAGCAGCAGGTAGCCGGGCTGCTCCGTCTCGAACTCGGACTCGTCCCGCAGCACGGTGTCCTTCCACCGGACGGACTGGAGCGCGTCCATGTCGGGTCTGACCCGATAGACTCGCGCGGGAGCTCCCTGCTCCGCCTCACGCAGCCGACGCAGCGGCTCGATGAGGGCCAGCAGCCTGTCACCCAGGGGACCTTCAGGGACCACCAGTCCCCAGCGCTGGTCCGGCAACGAGTTGGGGTCCACTCCCGCGTCGATCAGCACCTTGCCCGAGGGCACTTCCGCGGGCCTGGGTTGAGTCGAGGCGGAATGAAGAGGCAGAGCCTCCTCCAGCACGGGGCGCTGGTCATCGGCATGTGCCAGCAACAGCTCGAAGTCCATGCCCGAGGGAGCTTGCCATTTCCTTGCCAGTACCTCCTCTGAGTCCTGCCCTGGTGCCGAGTTGATGCCGCGCACGCATTGACGCGTCAGCCACCGCCGTTGACGCGCAAATGGGCGCACCTGGCGGAGAAAGAAGCACGCCATGTGCGCGCTCCCCTGGCGCATGGGTTGCAGTCCCGGGCCAGGACGACACACCCGAGAGGAGCGAGCGTGATGATCTTGCCGCGGAGGCCCCCATCCACCTGGCTCCAGAGAATGGCCAGCCTGCTGCTGGTATGCGTTGGGCTGGGCTGTGGAGAGCCCCCCATTCCCTGGCGGAGCCTGGCTGGTGCTCTTCTGGCCGCGCAGCCGCCGAGGCAGGCGCCAACCTGGCTGTACCCTCGGGCATTAAAGCGCGCGGAGCCCCCATGCTAGCTTCCATCACGACCGGAATGCAGCCTGCCCGGAGGAATTCAGGAACGTGTCAGGAGCGCCCATGCGTAAGCGGTACGAAGAAGAGTTGCGCGTGGCGCAGACCCGGGGAGTGCTCTCTCAAGAAGAAGCCGAATCCCTGCTGGTAGAGGGATTGCGCCAGAATTGCCACCCACTCGAGCTGCTCGTTGCGCGTGGCGTCATCTCCGAAGAAACCCTCGAGACCATTCAGGCCGAGGCCCGCAGCGCCGCCGTGCATCCAGGCGAGAAGGCGCAGGAGAGCGCCACTGTTTCCTTGAGGCGCCCTGCCGCAGAGCCCGCGCCCCGCCAGGAGGCGCCCCTCACTCCCGCCTCACCGACCCTCACCCTCCAGCCCACTCCCAGGCGTCCATCGGAGGTATCTGCTCAGGAGCCCGCCTTCCCCGCGCCAGGCTGGGAGCGCTACCACCCCGTGCGCTTCCTGGGACAGGGCGGCATGGGCCGCGTCTACCTCGCCTACGATCCGCTCCTACGCCGCAACGTGGCGCTCAAGTTCGTGCGCGGTGATGACCCGGACATGCTGCGGCGATTCGTCTCCGAGGCCCAGGCGCAGGCACGCGTGGACCACGAGCGGGTGTGCAAGGTGTACGAAGTTGGCGAAGTACAGGGCCAGCCCTTCATCGCCATGCAGTACGTGAACGGGCGCTCGCTGCTGGACATGATTGGCGAGCTGTCCGTGGAGCAGAAGGTGATGGTGGTGCAGCAAGCCACCGAGGGCGTGCACGCGGCTCACCGCGCCGGCCTCATCCACCGCGACCTCAAGCCCTCCAACATCCTCGTGGAGCGCGGCGAGGACGGGCGGTGGAAGCCCTATGTCATGGACTTCGGCCTGGCGCGGGACTGGCAGCGCGACACCACCGTCACCGGCACGGTGCTGGGCACCCCGCACTACATGGCGCCCGAGCAGGCCCGCGGCGAGGTGAGCCGGTTGGACCGGCGCGCGGACGTGTACAGCCTGGGCGCCACGCTCTACGTCCTGCTGACGGGCAAGGCGCCCATCCCCGGCAGCAACCCCCTGGAGGTGCTCAACAACCTGGCCACCCAGGAGCCTCGCCCACTGCGCGAGCTGGACAAGAACATCCCCGCGGATCTGGAGGCCATCGTCCTCAAATGCCTGGAGCGGGAGCCCTCGGCCCGATACGACTCGGCACGGGCGCTCGCCGAGGACCTGGGGCGCTTCCTCAACGGCGAGCCGGTGCAGGCGAGAGCGGTGGGCACCTGGTATCGGCTGCGCAAGCGAGCGCGCAAGCACTGGGCCCTGGTCTCCATGGCCTCCGTGGTGATGGTGCTCGTCGCCTTGAGCCTGGGACAGGCCGTGCTCAACCGCCGTGACACGCACCTGCGCGAGAGCCTGGCGCGCCGCTTCGCCGAGCTGGCCAGTGATGTGGGAGCCCGCGCGCGCTTCATGGCGCTCAGTCGCCTGCACGACACGCGCGCCGAGCGACAGGCCCTGCGCGCGAAGCTGGAGGAAGTCGAGAAGGCGATGCAGCAGGGCGGCGAGCGAGCCCTGGGGCCCGGGCACTACGCACTCGGCCAGGGGTGGCTGGAGCTTGGGGATCCCGCCCAGGCCCGCGAGCACCTGGAAGCTGCCTGGGCACATGACTTCCAGGATGTCCGTGTCGCCTACGCGCTGGCGCTGGCGCTGGGCCAGCTCTACCGGCAGCAACTCCTGTCCCTGGGGAGCCTGACGGCCGCTCGGCGCAAGAGCCGCCGCGCCGAGTTGGAACACCAATACCGAGATCCGGCACTCACCTGGCTGCGACTGGGCCAAGGCGCTCCAGTGCTCTCCCCCGAGTACATGGAAGCCCTCCTGGCCTTCTACGAGGAGCGCTATGACGACGCGCTCCCCCGGTTGGACGCACTGGGTGAGCAGCTGCCCTGGTTCTACGAGGCACCCAAGCTCCGAGGAGACATCCTTCAGATGCGCGCCTTGACGCGCTGGGATGATGGCAACCACTCGCAGGAGGAACGCGCGCGGGCCCAGGCCGACCTGGAGCAAGCTCGCAAGGCCTATGCCCTGGCCGCCGACACCGCCCAGAGCTGGCCAGAGGCCCATTACGGGCTGGCCCGGGTCGAGTGGGCGGAGGCCTCCATGGACCTCTACAGCGGAGGACAGGTGCAGCCTCACATCGAGCGCGCACTCGAGCACCTCGCTCGTGCCCTGCGGGCTGCTCCGGATCACACCGAGTCCCTGGCGCTGCAGGCATCGCTGTACCGCAATCTGGCTGAGGCCCGCAGCCTTCAGGGGGGCGATGCGGAGGCGCCTCTGGACGAAGCCACCCAAGCCGCTCGGCGCGCGCTCGCCCTCAAACCCTTGCATCCGGATGCCCGCAAGGAGCTGGGCATGAGTCTGTGGAGGTTGGCGACCCTCCGCCAGACCAAGGGCCTGGATCCCCGCGCTCAGCTCCGCGAGGCGGCCGACGTCTTCGGAAGCTTCGAGCCCAACGAGAAGGACTATTACGTCCACCACGGCCTGGGCGTCGTCTTCAAGGCCTGGGCGGACTATGAGGAGGAGATCGGAGCGGACTCGCGGAGCCATCGCGACCAGGCCATTGACGCATTCAAGCAGACGCTCCTGCTTGAGCCACAATACGCGCCGGGATGGACCAATCTGGCGGTGGAGTACTACAAGCGAGCCGCCCGCCCTCATGCCCCCGGTGCGGAGGAAGATCTCGAGCAGGCCTGGCAGGCCCTGCAGAAGAGCCGGACGCTGAATGCCCGAAACCCGGTGCTCTCCTACCAGGAGGGGCGGCTCCATCACCTCCGGGCCCTGCGGCTCCGCGACACGGGCGGGGATGAGCGCCCAGAACTGGCCGCAGCCATCGCTTCCTGCCTGGAGGGGCTGGCCATCAACCCTCGCATGGTCGCGCTCCACAACCTCATGGGGCGTGTGCTCCAGGATCAGGCGCGGGGAAACTGGGACCGCGGCGAGGATCCCCTCTCTTTTCTCAAGCAGGCACGACAGTCCTTTGAGCAGGCCCTCGCGTTGGATCCCAAACTGGCGCTTACCTACAACAACCTCGCGGATCTGGAGGCAACCCGCGCGGTATACCTGCGCGCTCGGGGCCAGGATCCCCGGCCGAATGCCCGCGCCGCCTTGCAGTCCGCGCAAGAGGCCCAGCGACAGGCCCCTGAGCATCCTTTCGGGCTCATCGACCAGGGCCACGCCCACCAGCTCCTGGCAGCCTTCACATTCGAGGCGCAAGGCGACCCCACGGCGGATCTGACCGAGGCCACGGAGAAACTCCAGAAAGCCCTCGAACGGGCTCCCCGGAATGCGGAGGCGTGGCTGTATCTGGCGGAGACCCGCGCGATACGGGCCCGCTGGCGCGCTCGCCAGGGCCAGGCGGAGACCAAGGACTTCGAGGAAGCGGCTGAGGCCTATCAGCGGTCGCTCGAGACGACAGATCGGCCGCTGGAGTATCGCCTGGCCTTCGGCCGCTTCTGCGGGGAGTGGGCCGCATGGAGGCAACGAGCCAGGCTGGATCTCCACCTCGCCCTGGACCGGGGACTGGCGCTGGCCAGCGAGCTGCTGGCCGCCCGGCCGAAGTGGGCCGAGGCACGCGTCCTGCGCGCCAGCCTTCAGTTCCTGGAAGCCGGGTCTCAGGCGAACGCAGCTCCCGAGCGCACTCGAGCCTTGCAGGAGCTGCGTGACGTGCTGAAAGCCAACCCCCACCTGCAGCGCACCTGGGAAGAGGCTTCCCACTGGGGTGGCTGATCAGACGTCGAGATCGATGGGAGGCTTCTGGGGATTGCTCGTCTCCACGACTTCCCCCGAGCCGCCCGTCTCATCGAAAGGCACGTGCCGAGCGGTGCCGGTGCCCTGCGGGTTCTTCGCTGGAGGAGAGGACTCCTTCTTGCTGCTCGCCGATTGGGTGGGGGAGGTCTTGCTCTGGGAGGAATCGGTGCTCATGGTCGTACCTCGACGGGAGTGGGTATCGCAGGCCTATTTGCTTCGCCGGAGCCTGCATCCCCTCCTTAAGCAACCTGCATGCCACCCGCCGTCTCCGGTGGACCATCCTCCACCCGCCCTGATGGGCAGGAATTGACGCGTCAGCCGCGCGCACTGGCGTGTCAATCACCGCATGGGCGCGTCAATCGGCCTCCAACCCCAACTCTCGCACGCGGCGCTGGAGCGCCCGGAATGACACCTCGAGCCGCTGCGCCATGAGTTCCAGGTTGCCACCGCACTCCTGGTAGCTCTGGCGGATCTGCTCGACGCTCAGATCCTTGGCGGTGCGAGCGCGAGCGCTCTTCTTCATCAGGTTGTAGAGCGAGGCGCGGGTGATGCCGAGTTGGTTCGCGGCGGCCGCCATGTCCCAGGCGTGTTCCCTCAGCGCGGCCATCATCTCCTCCTCGGAAACCTCGGAGGGCTTGCGACGCGCCTCCGTGAGGGCCCGGGGAACAGGGGTGATCGGAGGCGGAGTGGCAGGCGAAGAAGCGGGAAGCGCGACCAGTTCCTGCTCCAACTGCGGATCCACCTGGAGGCTCGGCATGCCTCGGCTGCTGATGATGAGCTGACGGGTGACGTTGCGAAGCTGGCGGACATTGCCGGGCCAGGGATAGCGCACCAGGCGAGAGGCCAGCGACGCCGGCAGCCACGGCTCGGCGGAAGCCTCCTGGGATTCCAGCCGCCAGGCCTCTCCGAGCGCCTCCAATTCCTGGCGAGCAAAGTGCAAGAGCAGCAGCCCGAGATCCTCTCGGCGCTCGCGCAGCGGGGGCACGCGGACCTCATACCCGGCCAGACGGTGGAGGAGCGGAGCCTTGAACTGTCCCTGCTGTATCTGCTCCTCCAGGTGCGCATCCGTGGCGGCCACCAGGCGCACCTGCGTCTTCACGGGTGTGCGCGAGCCTACGGGGAACATCTCGCCTGTCTCGAGCACGCGCAGGAGCAGGACCTGCACCTCGGAGGAAGCCTCGGCCACCTCGTCCAAGAACAGGGTGCCGCCTTGAGCGGCGCGGAAGAAGCCCTCGCGGGATTGGGTGGCCCCTGTGTACGAACCGCGCTCGGCGCCAAAGAGCTCGGCTGCGGCCAGCTCCTTGGGAATGGCACCCAGGTTCACGCTGATGAAGGGCCCCTTGCGCCGCAGGCCATGCTGGTGGAGCGCGCGAGCGACCAGTTCCTTGCCCGTGCCTGTCTCGCCCCGAATGAGCACGGACACATCCAGGTCCGCCACTTGCATCACCTGCCGACGGACGCGGCGAACCGCCGCGCTCTGGCCTACCATGCCCAGCTCTTCCGCCACCTCCTTGTCCGCGGGCTGCACCAGGTGCAGCAGCAGCACCACGCGCTCGGCCAGTTCCAGCGTGACACCGGCGGCGAGCGTGGCGGGCTCCAGTTCCCGCTCGCTCGAGAGTGGCTCGCCCTCCACGATCACAGGGGCGCTGCTTCCCACCAACAGGCGCACTCCGCCCTGTGCTCCCGGGAGCAGGCGCAGCGGCTTGCGGCTCAGGAAGGGATCCGCCAGCGGCAGCCCCTGCACGGCGCCTGGGCGAGCGAACAGAGGCTCTGTGCGGGAGAGGGGCACCTCCCGCCCCGCCAGCAGTTCCCGGAGCAGCACCCGCTCGCCGCTGCGCTGGATCTTCGGGTGGGAGACGATGGTCAAGGCTGGGACGAGACCTGGCGCCACGGGCCCGCCGCGCTGCGGGGACCGGTTGAGCGTGGAGATGTCTTCCAACGAGTGCTCTCCCCTCTTCATGCCAGCTTCGTTCGACGTCCCTGCCCAGTACTTCAAGGGACTGCCCCCTTCAAGCCCCGCCCTTCCCCCTCACACCCTCCCATCCAAGGACCGACACATGAATCCTCTCTTTTCAAGCGCACTGTGGCTATGGGCCGTGCTGTTGAAACCGTGGAACGTGAGCCCGGGAGTGTTTCGGGCGCGTGTCTTTCCCAGGATGGCGGCCATCGCCGGTTTGGTGGCGGTCACGGCCTTCGCGGAGGAGGCCCTGCTGGTCGACGTGCCCCCGACCAACAACCCATACATCCCCGCGGTCGCCGCGCTCTATGAGCAGGCGAAGTACGAGGAGTCCCTCTCCAAGCTGGAGAAGGCGTTGGAGTGGAAGTCCAACGGCGCGCAGGAGGAGCTCTGGCTCAAGCTCATGCGCGGCGTGCTGCAGACGGAGGTAGCACCGGGCAAGGCTCTGGAGTCCTTCAAGGAGGCCTTGGTGCTCAATCCGGAAGCAGAGCTTCCGGTGAAGGCCTCCCGGCGATTGCGCAAGCTCTTCGAGCAGGCGCGCAACACCGCTGGACTTCCGGCGGACGAGCAGCTCCTGGCTGAGGAGCTGGAGGCCATTCCGGAAGTACGAGTCATCACAGCACCCGCAGTGACAGGTCCCCCGCCCAGACGATATGGGCTGAGCCTGGGGATCCACAGCGAGGTGGATGCCCTGGGATTCGGCGTCATGAAGGCTCCTGTCACTCCGGTAGTGGGAGTGAGCTACGCGCGGGAGCGCGAAGCAGGTGTACTCTCCGTGCTGGTTCAGCCCTCGCCGGGATTCCGAGCCGAGGGGCAATATCATCCGTTCCTCCTGGGCTGGGTGAGACCCTACGCAAGGCTGGGCGCCACGGCGCTCTTCCGCGAGCAGGACGACCAGGGGCACTACGCCCTCTTCGGCGGAATCAGTGCACGCGCAGCACTTGGGGCGGACGTGCAATGGAATGCTCGCATGTATGCCTTTGCAGACATCGCCTACGAGCGTTTCGTCATCAGCGGCGAGCGCTACGGCACCCAGTGCTTGCTGGTCTCACTGGGCGTAGGCCTGTTTCCCTAATCCACGGGATGAGAATGGCTGCAACGCTGACCATAGCCTCCTCCTTGCTATGCCTCGCGTGTGGCGAGATGCCACCAACTGGCGGCAAAAGACTGCGATATGAAAGGAGAAAGCAGAAGGCTCTCCTAGCCACGTCGAGCGAACCGTGGAGTTCCACAAGAAGTCGAGCCCATGAGCGCCAGATCCCCACAGCAATGCGGCTGAACGCATGCAAGCATTGATGGGAGGCTATGACCCAGATGGCGCCCCCACCAGTTTGGAAGTGTATGCTCCGTGCATAGATATATGAAACCAAACGAGTTCCCTGAGTGCAGTTCGCTGGCGACGCGCGGCGACGCTTTGGCTCTCGGGCAGAGCACTCGTTGCCAGCGGCATTAGCGCCAATGAAGAACGCCGTCCTGGTGCGGAGTTGTTGACATTGTCCCTGGCGCTCGACAGACGTCGCCCCCTGAGAAGGGCCATTCGGCCCACCTCAGGAGCCAATACTTCACTACATAACGAGAGGGTGCGCCACCAGGCGCGGAACGCCTCATATGAAGAACGCATCGACAAAGAACCTCATCCACACCACACTGCTGGCGGTGATCGTGTGCGCGCTGCCCGCCCTGGCCGGAGAGGACATCTACGGCGTGGGCAATGGGCATAACGGCGCACTCAATGTGAGTGCGAACAACACCGTCATCAATGCCTATGCCCGGGTGACCGTGGCGCTGGCTCCGGGTGCCACGACCCTCACGGTCTCCACGACCTCCGGCTTCGCGGTCAATGACGTGGTGATGATCATCCAGACCACGGGCATCGTCCCTGAGCCGGCCTCGGGGGGGCCGACGAACATTGATCTCAGCAGTGATCAGGTGGGGCGCTTCGAGCTGGCGCGGTTGTCTGGGTTGGCGGGAACAACGCTGACCATGACTCAACCGCTGCTCTATTCCTACGCGGCGAACGTCACCCAGATAGTGAGGGTGCCGGAGTACACCGACGTGACGATCGGCTCGGGGAGCCTCATCTCTCGCACATGGGACGGAAGCACCGGCGGCATCTTGGCCTTCCTGGCCACGGGCACAGTGACCATCAACGCCACCATCAGCGTCACGAGCCGAGGCTTTCGCGGCGGCCAGTTTGCCCAGGATACGTCGGCTGCAAACAACTGCTCGGCGTTGGACGAGACTGCTCCCAAGGGCGCGCAAAAGGGAGAGGGCATTGCTGTCTCCCGCTATGGGCCGACTCAGACAGGACGCGGCCGGGTGGCTAATGGTGCGGGCGGTGGTGTGTGCTTCAAGTCAGGTGGCGGCGGCGGTGGCAACGGAGGATCGGGAGGTGATGGAGGCAACAGCGCGGACGGGGCTCGGGCCGTGGGAGGGCAGGGCGGCGCGTCGTTAAGTTACCCTGCGGCCACCCGCCTGACGCTGGGAGGAGGCGGTGGGCCTTCTCACATCACGAGCAGCACGACTACGGCAGGTGGCCAGGGCGGAGGCATCATCTTCATCCGCGCCAAGAACCTCACCGGTTCGGGTAGCGTCCTGGCCGACGGCTTCTTCTCGCAGGACAGCACCCAGGACGGCGGTGGCGGTGGTGGCGGTGGTGGCACCATCCATATGCGCTTCTCGGGGACGGCGAGCTGCACTCCCTCCAAGGTCCATGCGTTCGGAGGCCAGGGTGGCAGCACGAACCAGACTGCAGGTCCGGGCGGCGGCGGTGGCGGTGGCCGGGTGGTGTTCCAGGCGTGTGGTGGCGCTCCGCTCTGCCCGCTGGGGACCGCCAATGTCATCGGTGGGTTCTCGGGCGTGCAGACGGGCGCGGGGGGAGAGCAGTACGGTGCGACGTCGGGCGGGAACGGGGCCTATACGCTGCTCGCGGACTGCTATTCGCCGCTGACCGCGCCGGTCGTGGTGACGCCGGCGAACGGCTCCAGCACCAATGACAACACCCCCACGTACACCGGCACGCTGGCCCTGCCCTATCCGGCGGGCACCGAGGTCATCATCTATGTGGATGGCGTCGAGCTGACGCGCGTGACTCCGGATTCCACCGGCAACTGGACGTTCACGCAGCCCACGAGCCTGGCGGAGGGTACCCACACCGTCTACGCCGTCGCGATCAACACGGCGCAGAACCTCCAGAGCTCCCCGAGCAGCACGAACACCTTCTCGGTGGACAGCACGCCTCCGCCGGCTCCGGTGGTCACGGCTCCCGCGAATGGTTCGACGACCAAGGACAGTACGCCGGACTATACGGGCACGGCCGAGCCGAACAGCACGGTCACCGTGATCGTGGATGGAGTTGTGGTGGGCACCACTACGGCCAATGCTTCGGGCAACTGGACCTTCACGCCGACCACGCCGCTGGCCGATGGCCCGCACACCGTGAAGGCGCGGGCCACGGATCCGGCGGGCAACACGGGTTCGGACTCAAACACCAACACGTTCACGATGGATACGGTGCCTCCCGCTGCTCCGGTGGTTGTCACTCCGGCCAACGGCTCGAGGACCAATGACAATACGCCTACCTACAGCGGTACGGCGGAGCCTGGGACCACGGTTACGGTGATCGTGGACGGGACGCCGGTGGGAACGACCACGGCCAACGCGTCGGGCAACTGGAGCTTCACGCCGACCCCGGCTCTGGCGGATGGGGTGCACTCGGTCAGCGCCACGGCGGCGGATGCCGTAGGCAACGTGAGCCCGCAGTCGAACACCAATACGTTCACGGTGGACACCACGCCTCCTCCCGCGCCGGTGGTGGTCACTCCCGCCAATGGCTCGACGACCAGTGACAACACACCGACCTACAGCGGGACGGCGGAGGCCAACAGCACCGTCACGGTGTTCGTGGATGGCACTTCGGTGGGTACTGCGACGGCGGATGCCTCGGGTAACTGGAGCCACACGCCTGCCACGCCGCTGGCGGACGGCTCACATATGGTGAAGGCACAGGCCACAGATGTGGCGGGCAACATAGGCGTGGACTCGAACACTAACACCCTCATGGTGGATACGGTGCCTCCTGCGGCGCCGGTGGTCACGACTCCCGCGAACGGCTCGACGAGCAACGACAATATGCCGACTTACACGGGCACGGCCGAGCCGAACAGTACTGTCACTGTGATCTTGGATGAGGTCGCAGTGGGGATCACCACAGCCAGTCCCTCAGGAAACTGGATCTTCACTTCAACTACTCTGCTGACCAATGGCTCCCACACAGTGAGGGTCTTTGCTACGGACGTGGCAGGCAATTCTGGGACGAGTTCCAACGCCAACACCTTCACGGTAGGCACCATTTCTCCACCGCTACTCACGACACCGGCTAACGGCTCATCAACCAACGACAACACTCCAACCTACAGCGGCACAGCAGAGGCAGGCAGTACTGTCTCGCTAATTGTGGACGGCATGGGCGTAGGCATTGCCACAGCCAACAACTCGGGGGCATGGATTCTCCCGCAGCGAACAGTGCTAACAGATGGCATCCACACAGTGAGGGGACATGCTACAAATGGGGCGGGAAACACCAGTGCCGACTCCAACAACAACATCTTCACGGTGGACACCACCCCCCCAGATGCACCGCTGCTCACTACGCCGGCCAACAATTCATCGATCAACAGACTCAATTTCAACGGCACAGCAGAGGAGGGTAGCACCATCACGGTAATCGTGGACGGGGAGGAGGTAGGAATTGCACTGGCCAGCATCTCGGGAGCATGGAGTTTTCTGCCTCCAATGGTTCTACCCGATGGACCGCACACAGTGAAGGCTCGCGCCACGGATAGGGCAAGCAACGCCAGCGCCGACTCCAACACCAATACCTTCACGGTAGACATCACTCCTCCGAAGACACCACAGGTAATCACACCAGATAACGGATCGTTGACCAACGACAATACTCCGGCTTACAGCGGCACAGCAGAGACAGGCAGTACTGTCTCATTGATCGTGGATAGCGTGTGGGTGGGCACTGCACCAGTCAACGCCTCAGGGGTGTGGATTTTCCCGCAACCGACGCTCGCAGACGGCTTTCACACACTAAGAGCCCAGGCTATGGATGGCGCGGGCAATACCAGCACAGACTCCAACACCAACATCTTCGAGATAGACACAATCCCTCCTGCCGCACCCATGCTCACCACACCGGCTAACAATTCGAAAACTAGTCAGCCGATCGTCTACAGCGGCACAGCAGAAGCAGAAAGTGTCGTCAAAGTGTTCGTAGACGAAATGGAGGTGGGCACCACAATCTCTGATTCAACATGGAGGTGGACGCTCGAAAAATGGACTTTGGTCAGTGATGGTAGCCCCCACACGATAAAGGTTCAGGCCATCGATCCAGCGGGCAATACTAGTCCTTACTCAAACACTAACACCTTCACCGTGGACACCTCGCCACCAGCTGTGCCTGTAGTGACATCGCCTGGGTCTTCCGTCGACACCGAGACACCCATCATTGGAGGCACAGCGGAGGCCGATAGCAGGGTGTCAGTGTGGTTAGACGGGAATGAGGCAAAGGCAGCATTCATTACAACCCGAGAAGATGGTACCTGGAGTTTCACACCAACTACTAGACTGAGCCTCGGACGTCACCTTGTCACTGCCATAGCCATGGATGAAGTCGGCAACACAAGTCTACCCCCTGCCGAGTACTCTTTTGCCATCCAGAAAAGCCATTACGGATGGGGTTGCACCACTGCCCCCGCTTTCCCCGCCACCTGGGCCTTGTTGCTCGTGGCCTCGGCTTTCCGCAGCCGTTGGCTCAAGTCCCCTTGTTCGCCTCGCGGTTCCACGCCTACTCGTCGCGAGCGTGGGCCTTGCGGGCTTCCTCGGGGCGTTCGCCCAGGTAGCGCTGCCGCTGGCGTACTTCCAAGCGCGCGCTCGTCATCAGGCGCAGGCGCTCGCGCAGCGCGTCTATTCCCAACTTCCACACCCGCGCACTGCCATCACTTGAGGAGATGGCCAACATGTCCCCCTCGGGACTGATGGCAGTCCCCGTCACGCGCTCCCCATTACCGGTGAGCACTAGGGGTTCGCCATTCCCGTCCGCAGGCCACACCCGCACCGTTCCGTCTCCAGCGGTCGTTACCACCCGCGTTCCTCCAAAGTCGAACCGGGCCGAGTGTCCTCGGAGCACCACCGCCTCTCCTCCTCCGTCGGTGGACCACACTCGGACCGTCTTGTCCTGAGAAGCGGTCAATACCCGCGCTCCGTCCGGGCTGAACTCCGCGCTCACCACCGCCTGTTCATGTCCTCGGAGCACCACCGCCTCACCGGTCCCATCCGCGCGCCACACCCGCGCCGTCCCATCATCCGACGCCGTCACCACCCGCTCTCCCCCAGGGCTGAATGCCGCTGTCACCACCCGCCCCATGTGTCCTCGGAGCACCACGGGCTCACCCCTCCCGTCGGCACGCCATACCCGCGCCGTCCCATCATCCGAGGCCGTCACCACCCGCTCTCCTTCAGGACTGAATACAGCAGCCCGGAGGAACTCCGTGTGGCCTTGAAGCACCACGGGCTCACCGCTCCCGTCCGCACGCCGCACCCATGCCGTTCCATCCCACGAGGCCGTCACCACCCGCTCTCCCTCCGGACTGAACGCCGCCGCCACCACCCGTCCCGTGTGCCCTTGGAGCACCACGGGATCGCCCTGCCCGTCCGCACGCCACACCCTCGCCGTCCCATCCACGGAGGCCGTCACCACCCGCTCTCCCCCAGGGCTGAAGGCCACCATCCGCAGTTCCGCGCCATGCCCCTTGAGCAACACCATCTCCGCGCTGCCACGCAGCGGCCAGACCCGAGCAGTGCCGTCCGCGTGCGCCGTCGCCAGGAGTTCTCCCCGAGGGCTGAAAGCCAGGGCCTGCACCGGTCCCGCCCGGCGATGCAGCGTGAGCGCCTGAGGCTGTCCACGCCGCCTCCACACCCGCGCCGTGCCATCCCTGGAGGCAGTTACCACTCGCTCCCCGTCCAAATTGAAGCTCGCGGCAAGGACTTCATCTGTGTGTCCCATCAGGTCCACAGGCTCGCCCGCCCCGTCCGAGCGCCGCACCCGCGCCGTCCCATCCCGTGAGGATGTCAGCACCCACCGCCCATCCGCACTGAAGGCCACTCTGAGGATCTCCCCGGTGTGCCCGGCCAGCCTCATCCATCCGCCCTTCCCGTCCGCTCGCCACAAGCGCACCGTTCCATCCGCATGCGCGCTCGCCACCAAGCCTCCATCCGGACTGAAGGCCACCGCGTTGACGAAGCCGGAGTCGCTCTGAAGCAGGATGGGCTCTCCCTGTCCGTCCGCTCGCCACACCCGCACTGCCCCATCCACCGAGGCCGTGGCCACCCTCGCCCCATCCGGGCTGAAGATCGCCGCACGCACGTCTCCCGGGTGCGGCAGCACCGCCAGCGCGCCTCGCCCATCCACGCGCCATACCCGCGCCGTCCCATCTCGCGACGCCGTCACCACCCGCTCGCCCGCCGAGTCGAATGATGCGGCCACCACGGCCTGCTCGTGTCCTCGCAGCACTACCGACACTCCCGTGCCATCCGAGCGCCACACCCGCGCCGTCCCATCTCGCGACGCCGTCACCACCCGCGTGCCATCCGCACTGAAAGCCGCTGCAACCACCTCGCTCATGTGCCCCACGAACACTTCCGGCGCTGCCTCGCCCTCCACCCGCCACACCCGTGCCGTCCGATCCGCCGACGCCGTCACCACTCGCCGCCCCTCTGGACTGAAGGCCGCTGCCAGCACCTCCCCACCATGCCCCTCAAGCACTACTGGCGGTCCCGTGCCGTCCGAGCGCCACACCCGTGCCGTCCCATCCCGTGACGCCGTCACCACCCGCGTGCCATCCGCGCTGAAGGCCGCCACACCCACCGGCCCCCGGTGGCCTCGCAGCACCGCCGAGGCGATCGGCTGCTGGAGCACCTCCAGTGCCGCCTGTGTCCACGCCAGGTGCTGCTCGGGCTCGCGCACCTCCAGCAGCACCAGCAGGGCCGCCGTGGGGTCCTCCTTGCGCAGCTTGTCCGCCACGATCAGCCGCGCGAAGTCCTGCAGCCGCTCCTGGTGCCTGCGAGCCTCCCGCGCCTGACTCTCCGCCCGCTCCCGGCTCGCGTTGATGAATTGATGTACCCGCTCGTCCAGCTCGTCCGGCCAGGCCTGCTGGAACTCGAATGCATCCTCCAGACGCCGACCGTGCAGGAGGTAGTCTTCCGCGTACGCGGACGCGCGTTGGCCATGCCAGGCCTGCGCCACCGTGCGCAGTTCCAACCGTCTGCGCCGCCGCTCCTGATCCTCCCGGATCCACTCAGCCAGAGGCCACCAGTGGCGCAGCAGCGCTTCGTGGGCCACCTCGATGAAGACCTCGTCCCCCTGCGCCCCTCCGCCGAGCACCAGCACCCGGCCCTCCACCAGCCGCCCCAGGGCCACCTCGAAGGCGCGGCGCGACTCTTCACCCAGGGGAAGCAATCGCTGCTTCGCCACGCGCTGGCAGGTGAATGGCATCGCTCCTTCCCGCACGTCCACCAGCTCCACCAGCAGCCGACGCAACTGGTGCCGTTCCTCCTCGCTCAGCCCGAGGTACAGCCGGTCCAGTTCCTGGGCCAGCGCCCCGGCCACGCCGCCCAGCTCCTGGTAGGCGCTGTGCTTGAGCCACCGTCCCTCCCGCATCTGCCACAGCCGCTCCAGCGCGTGGGCCAGCAAGGGCAGTCCTCCCGGCTGCCGCTCCACATCCTGCACGAGCCGCTCCGTCAGCCCCCGCTCCAGCTGAAGCCCCTCCTGCCGCGCGGGACGCTCGATGGCCTCACGGAGTTCTTCCGCCGTCATCCCCGGCACCAGCAGCAGGCTCTCGCTCGCGAAGAGCACCGCGTCCAGCCGGGGCCCGCCCGCCCCCAACCGCACCTCCGCGCATCGCCCCAGGTAGTCCACCCTCAACGTGGAGAGCACCACCACCCCCCGCTCCGGATCCTGCGAAACACCCCACAACACGCCCAGCAACTCTCCGCGCGCATCATCCCCCAACAGGGTGAAGGCCTCGTCCAGGGGATCCACCAGCAAGAGCCGGTGCTTGCCGGGAGTGGCGCGCGCTGAGCGCACCCTCTCCAGCGCCTCCGCCTCGTTCACACGCACGCGGGTGATCTCCCAGCGCTCAGGAGACAGCGCCGGCAGCAGCCCCGCCCGCAGCAGCGAGGACTTGCCGCTCCCCGAGGCGCCCGCCATCACCTGGAATGCTGGGAGCCTTCCCGCCACAGCCCCCTCCACTCGCTGGCACAGCGTCTGCCGAAGCGCCTCGCGGCCAAAGAAGCGCCGGTGGTCCCCCGGTTCGAACGGCCTCAATCCACAGTATGGCGGAAAGATGAAGGGGCGCAGGTCTGGCCCCTCCGCTGCGCGCGCATAGAGCTGCAGCGAGACCCCATCCATGCGAGCCCCCTCGAGCCGCAGCGCCCTGCGGGCCTCTGCCAGCGCCTGCTCCAGAGAGGAGTGATGCCCGAGCAACTCCCCGTAGAGCGTGCGCGTGAACGTGAAGGAGCCGGCCTTGGAGAGCGGCAGCCGGGACGCAACCACCGAGGCGAGCCCCGCGCGGTGGAGTTCGCGAGCCGGGCTGCCCAGGTGGTTGCCCGGAAGCCCCGCGTCTCCGCCGCGACAGGCGCACAGCACCACCATGCGAATGCGCCCAGCATGAGGCTCGAGCGCGGCGCGCAGCGAGGCGGCATCCACCACGTCCAGCTCTCCATCCATCCGCGAAGAGTTCCAGGCGAGGCCATACGCGCCAGGCTCCGAGGGAGTGCCATGGCACAACAGGTGGAGCGCGGCGAGCGGCTCCTCGCGGACTCGCAGCGCCTCCTCGAGCGAAGCGAGGCTTACATGCGGCAACACGTCCCGGCTCGGATCAAAGTCATACCCCGCGCTCGCGCAGGCTTCGGTCAGCGCACGCTGGTGCGCAGCGGCGGGCACGTCTCCAGCCCAGGCGAAGAGGATGCGGCCTCCCGCCAGCGGAGGCGATCGCTCAAAGGGATGAGTCTGCGTCCCAGGCCGCTCGTAGCACAGCGTGCAGCCATCGAGATCGCTCAGCGCCTGGCCGGTGGACTCCAGCGTGAGCAGCTCCCAGGGAAGCACGCACAGCTCGGCGGGCTCCAGCTTCAGGGTGAGCCGTACTGGCCGACCAGACTCCTGCGCCTGCCGCAACCGTTGCTCGTCCTGGGCCCAGCCCAGGGGCCCGAGAAAGGCGCGCAGCAACTCCCCGAGCCGCTGGGCCGCGTTGGGGCTGGGCCGGCTGGTTCCCAGACTGGCCAGATCCTCCAGCGCATGGTCCCAAGGAAAGGAGGCTCTCGCGGAGATGCCCTCCTCTCGTAGCCGCAGGTAGTCCCGGGGTTCGAAGCGGAAGCGGTCCGCGTCGCGCGTGCGCTCTCCTGAGACGAGGTGAAGGGTGAGCTCCAGGGGGCTGGGGGTCACGGGTCCTCCCTCCGGCTCAGCTCATGTTCAACCGCTCACGGAAATAGCGCCGGTACAGCTCGCAGCGAGGCAGCACGGAGGTTCCCTCCTGCCGCACCAGTCCGGCGCTCCGCAGCCGGAGGAACACGCCCTCGTCCTGGCAGGCGTTGCGCTGCAGCACCTCGCGCAGTCCCGCCTTGAGCTGCGGCTGGCTGCCCAGCCGGAAGAGCAGGTGGCGCAGGTGGTCTCCAAACGGCCCCCGATCCTCCGCCGACTGGACGAGCAGGCCCTCCATCGACAGGCTCCCGCTGGCCACCAGGTAGAGCGCCTTGCGGATCAAGTACGGGTGTCCTCCCAGCAGCGAGAAGAGCTCCTGCTCCTGCGGCTGCGCTAGCGGCGAGCCATGCCTCTGGTTGAGCTCCGTCACTTGTTCCGGGACGAAGTCTCCCAGTTCCACGGTCTGCCCCACGTTGAACGGAGACTGCGTCAGGTTCTTGATGAAGAGGAAGGGCTCGGTCGAAGTCACCAGGACGATGCCGAGCTTCTTCCACACCGGCGTGGTGGGCAGCGCGCGGTTGTTGTGCCAGCTGCGCAGCATGCCGAAGAAGTCCGTGCCGAACGGCGTCTCGAAGAGCGTCTCCACCTCGTCCAGCCCCAGCACCAGCGGCGCATCCAGCTTCTTCAAGACATGGCCGCTCATGTACTGCCCGCAGCGCTGGCTGAGCCCCATGGGCTTCTGCCAGTACCCCTCCACCTGGTTCTCTACCTCGAGCTGGTCGCTCAAAGCGTTGCAGAAGCGCTGGAAGAACAGATCCGCGCTGGCGAGCGTGGGCGTGTCGAACTCCTGGAACGACAGATAGGCCACGCGCTTGCCCGCCTCAAGCGCGGCGGCCAGGCCTCGCATCAGCATCGAGCTCTTGCCCATCTGCCGAGCCCCCTTGATGGTGACCGTCGTTCCCTGCTTCTGCGAGACGGCCCGCATCACCGTCGTGTCGGCGGCGCGCACCACGTAGAAGGCCGACTGCGTATCCATGGCTCCCTCGAGCGTCTCGTCCAGCTCCAGCGGCGCGGACGGCGAGGGCGGCCGCAGAGCCGCAGGGGATGGCTCGGGCGAGGGAGCAGCACGCGCGGGCGTCGAGGCTCTCGGCGTGGAGCCCGGCAGCGATCCTCCGCTCATGGCCTTGGCGAGCTGTTCGAGCAGTCTCGAGGTGTCCTCCGGCCCCTCCCACAGCGCCCAGTTGATGGGGCTGAGATAGCCGCTCAGGGGCGGAGGCAGGCGCTCGTGGTACGCAACGCGGACGGGGAGCAGCACCGGGTGGCCATGCTGCGCCTGGAGCCGCTGCGCCAGCTCGATCTCCGTGCGCGCCATCTCACTGTTGACGGAGAACGGGGACAGCAGCGAGATGAAGAAGTCCGCCTGGCGGATCTCCGCATCGATGCGCTCCGCCCACTTCTCGCCCACGAGCATGGAGGTGTCGATGAAGACCTCATGGGAGACCTTGAGCGCCTTGACCAGGGCGTTGGCGAGGTCCTGATCCGGCGTGACATCGCGCTTGTAGCTGATGAAGACACGGGCCATAGGGGTGGGTTTGTCGTCCCGCAGCTCAGGGCAGGTTGGGACACGTCTTTCGATAGGGAGCAACCCCGCTCACATCCGCGGGCCACTCCTGAGGCTTCAGGTTCCGAGGCAGCAACGCGCAGGCAAGCTGGAGCCAATCCGCGGTGAGCACGGGCCACACGCGCGCGGAGCCATCCGCACTGGCCGTGGCCAGATGCGTGCCATCCGGGCTGAAGGCCACGTCCAGCACCCGGCTCTCGTGAGGCAGGCGCGCCACCCGGTGGCCAGTGGCCGCATCCCACAGGCGCGCCGAGTCGTCCTCGCTGGCCGTGGCCACGCGCGTCCCGTCCAAGCTGAAGGCCACGGCGGTGACGGAGAGATCGTGCGGCAGTTGCACCTTCTGTCGGCCCGTGGCCGCGTCCCACAAGCGCGCCGTGCTGTCATCGCTGGCGGTCGCCAGCGTCTTCCCATCCGGGCTGAAGGCCAGCGCGGTGACGACGAGTTCGTGCCGCAGCGGCGGGCCCAGCGGTTCGCCCGTGGCCACGCTCCACAGGCGCGCCGTCTTGTCCTCACTGGCGGTGGCCAGGGTTGCTCCATCCGGGCTGAAGGCGACGGCTCGGATACTGGCCTCGTGCCGCAGGGGCCTGGCCTGGGGCTCTCCCGTGGCCACGCACCACAGGTGCACGGAGCCATCATCGCTGCCGGTGGCCAGCGTCTTCCCATCCGGGCTGAAGGCCAGGGTCATGACGGCCTGCTCATGAGGCAGCTGCCACTGTTCGCGGCCAGTGGCCACGTCCCAGAGCCTCGCGGTCCGGTCTTCGCTGGCGGTAGCAACCTGAGAGCCATCCGGGCTGAACGTTACCGCCACCACCTTGTCGTTATGAGGCAGGCGCGCCAGGAGCGTGCCGGCGGGAAGGCTCCACAGACGCGCGGTCTTGTCCTCGCTGGCCGTGGCCACGACTCGGCCGTCTGGACTGAAGGCCACGGCACGGACGCGGGCCTCATGCTGCAGAGGATTGGCCACCGCTTCGCCCGTATCCGCACGCCACAGGTGCGCGGCATTACCTTCACTGGCGGTGGCCAGCACTTGGCTGTCGGGGCTGAACGCCACGACCGTGACAGCCTTGTCGTGAGGTAGGAGCACGAGCGGGGGGCTCGGCACCGTCCCCCAAAGCTGCGCCGTCCTGCCCTCGCTGGCGGTGGCCAGCCCCTGGCCATCGCTGCTGAACGCTACGGAGTTAACGGCGCTCTCGTGCGGCAGGAGAACCAGTTGCTGCCCGGTGCCTACCTCCCACAAGCGTGCCGTCCGGTCCGCGCTTGCGGTGGCCACGGTCCTGCCATCCGGGCCAAAAGCCACAGCGGTGACGGCCTTGTCATGAGCCAGGAGAACGCTGGGCAGCCGGGTGTCCGTCTCCCACAGGCGCGCGGTCTTGTCCTCGCTCGCGGTAGCCAGGAGCTTGCCATCCGGGCTGAAGGCCACCGAGAGGACACGGCCCTTGTGCTGCATGGGGTTGCCCACCCGCTTGCCGGTGGCCGCGTCCCACAAGCGCGCCGTCCGATCCGCGCTCGCGGTGGCCAGGAGCTTGCCATCCGGGCTGAAGGCCACAGCGGTGATGGGCCTCCGATGGGTGATGGGCGCGGACAGAAACTCGCCGGTGGTCGTGTTCCACAGGCGCGCGGTGCCATCATCGCAGCCGGTGACGAGCCGCATCCCATCTGGGCTGAAGGCCACGGAGTTGACGGAGCCGATGTGCTTCAAGGGCTGGGTGCGAGGCTCCCCGGTGTCTGTGCTCCACAGGCGCGCGGTGCCATCATCACTCCCGGTGGCCAGCATCATCCCATCCGGGCTGAAGGCTACCGCGGTCACGGCGTTGTCATGCGGCAGCCGCAGCTTCAGCTCACCCGTGGAGACGTCCCACAGCCGTGCCGTCTTGTCCTCGCTGGCGGTGACCACCACGCGGCCATCCGGACTGAAGGCCGTGGCCAGGACGTTGTCATCGTGAGCCAGCCGCACCCTGGAACGGCGCAGTTGGACGAGCGCGCGGATGAGCGAATCCATGGCCTCGGCGGAGGAATTGAGCCGCACGGCCTCTGTGGAGAGCGCGGTGCTGGTGGTCAGTGCCGAGGACGCCCTGCGCAGGGTGGCATCTGCCTGACTGATGAGTACATAGGAGGCGGCCTCGTGCAGCTTCTTGTCGGCCTCGGCTCGGGCCCGGGCGTTCTCCTGCTCGGCCAGGGCCTTCTTGTCCAGCGCCAGCTTCGCCTCGGCCTGTAGCCGCAGCGCCTCCACGCGAAACTTCTCGGCCTCGCTCTTCGCCCGGCTGGCGTCATCCTGGAGCTTGAGCGTCTCCTTCTGGGCTTGCTCGCGGAGGCTGCTCGCCTCCTCCTGCGCCTGGCGCTTTTCATCCTCGGCTTCCTTGCGGTTCTGCTGCGCCAGGTTCGCCTCCGCACGAACCGCCTTGGCTGCTCGCTCCGCCTCCGCGAGCTGCTGGTACAAGAGCACCGAGGCAGGCAGGAGCACGATGAAACCCACGATCACCAGCCCCAGCGCCGCCAGCCGCACCACCCGCCAGTCCACCGGGAGCTGGTTCCGTGCCCAGGCCACGGTGAAGACACGCTCATAGATGGTGTTGCGCACCCGAAGCGCCTCACCCTCCCGGCGTACCACCCCCGAGAGCTTGAGGTGCGCCTTCATCAGCGACCGTTCCTCGTCGGGCACGCGCCGGCCGCGCCGGATGTCCTGATAGGTCCGGAGCACGCGCTCTGGATCCGGCGCCCTCCGGGTCAGCATGTCGCGGACGAACACCAGGTTGTTGTCCTGGAAGCTCTTCTCCGTGAAGAAGGTCCGCTCCACCACGTGCTGCACGCGCTGCCGGGTCCAGCCGCCACCAGCCACGTCCCTGTGCTCGTCGACCAGGGCCTGGCACAGCCGCTGCGTCAGGTAGGGGTGGCCTTTCGTCCACTCGAGCACCCACTCCAGTACTCGCTGCCCTTGCTCGGACGAGTCCGCCAGCCCCTGCGCCAGGGGCGCGGCTTCCTCCAGGGTGAAGTCCGTCAGTTCCACCCGTTGCCCCAGGTTGAAGGGGGTGCGCGTCTCGTCCTGGATGAGGTCTCCGGGAGTGGCCACCCCCACGAGCACGAAGGAGAGCCGCGTCAGGTCCGGGTTGCCCGCCCGCGCGTTGTAGAGGTAGCGGACGGCCGCGTAGAAGTCATCCGTGAAGCCCATGCCCAGGGTGGTGTCGATCTCATCCACGAACACCACCACGCGCTCCGGGACTTCCGCGAGCACCACCTCCTCCAGGAAGCGCGTCATCCGCTGCACGGGGCCCTGGTCGTGGTGGCTGCTCCACCACTCGGCGGCATCCGTGCTCAGCTCAAGCTGCTCCTGGATGACGACCAGCAGCCCCACGTACCACTGGTCCGCCGTCACCTGCTTGCCAATGCGTGTCAGGTCGATGATGACCGAGCGGATGCCCTCCTCGTAGAGCTGCTCAGCGGTGCGCACCATCAGGCTCGACTTGCCCATCTGGCGCGCGGTGAGCACGAAGGCAAACGTGCCATCCCTGCACAGCGAGAGCATCTCTGGATCGGCTCGCCTGGCGAGGTAGACACCTCCGCCGGCCTGCACCGTGCCGCCCACTGTGAACAGACTCATGTTGCTTACGCTCCGAGGGTCATCGAGCCCCATCCACCACATCCCTCTTCCTCGGGAGAGGGCCGCTCACCGCCCTGCGAGCTGGCGGCGCGTGGGTCAAGGTTCTGCAAGCCATTGAATCGCGCTGCGAACCGCTCAATCAGCGCGCAACTGCGGAGTGTTTCGCCTTGTGTTCCGCCAGGAAGCCCGCATCCGAGAGCAGCCACTCCGCTGCTTCATGCAAGAGCGCCGCCACCCCTCCACCCGGTCGGCCCGCTCGCCCTCCTGCCCCACATTCGCAGGAGAGGTCCTGCGTTGACGCGTCAATGGCGCGTCAATGGCACGTCAGGCTCCGACTTGTGGAGACAATCTGCGGGAAGCGCGGGATTTCGATCGCGGCGAGCGAGATTGCCCATGCCCCTGCGACGCATCAAGACCTTGTCAGTTCGAGGCGTTACCTCGTCAGACTGGCAGCGGTCACGCGGAGCGTTGACCCGCGTTTCCGGGAGATCGCGTCAAGTGAAGGGAGCTGACGCGTGAGCTTGCGCGTATTGACGCGTCAATGGACGCCCCTCTCCTCGAGGCAGCCGCCCTCCTCGTGGGGAGCCTCCCTGGCGTGTGGCTTGCAATCCACCCTTCCAGAGCGTCTCACACGCTCTGAGGAGGTTGGAATTGAAGACGCCGTCATGGAGGGAAGTCCCCACCCTGCCCCCAACCTGGATGAAGCTGCTGCTGCTGCTCGTGAGCACCAGCCTGGGTTGCAGCCAGCCGTCAGAACCCGAGGCTCCCCCCAAGAGCCCGGAGCCCCGGGGGAGCTCGCTCTCCCTCCTTCGGGAGTGGAGTTTGACAGATACTCTCGCTACGGGCCGCACGTATCACACAGCGACGCGGTTGCCTTCTGGCAAGGTGCTGGTGGCCGGAGGCTGGGGCGAAGTGGAAGGCAGTCTCGCCAGCGCGGAGGTGTATGACCCTGCCGCCGGGACATGGAGCCCCACGGGCTCCATGTCCACAGCCCGCCGCAGGCACACGGCCACCCGCTTGCCCTCCGGCCAGGTATTGGCCGCCGGAGGCGAGGGCGGAGGGTCGAGCACTACCAACACCCCCTTCAACAGCGCGGAGCTGTACGACCCGGCCACAGGGACGTGGAGCCCTACGGGCTCCATGATCACGGCTCGCGAAGAATACACGGCGACGATGCTGACCTCTGGCAAGGTGCTGGTCGCCGGGGGTTGGGGCAGCGGTTACCTCAACAGCGCGGAGCTGTACGACCCGGCCACGGGGACCTGGAAGAAGACGGGCCCCCTGCACACAGCTCGCGGCTACCACACGGCGACGCTGCTGCCCTCGGGCAAAGTGCTGGTGGCCGGGGGCTACGACTTCTTCGGGGCCGGCTACTTCAACAGCGCCGAGGTGTACGATCCGGCCACAGGGGCCTGGAGAACCACAGGAGCCATGAACACCGCTCGCGCCCACCACACGGCGACACTGCTGCCCTCGGGCAAAGTGCTGGTGGCAGGAGGCTCGAACGATCACTCGCTTGCCTCTGCGGAGCTGTACGATCCGGCCACAGAGACTTGGAGCCTAGCGGGCACCATGGCCTCGGCACGCCTGGACCACACAGCCACGCTGTTGCCTTCTGGCAAGGTGCTGGTCGCCGGATTCAGTGAGAGCGAGCTGTACGACCCGCTCACGGAGTCCTGGAGCCCCGCCGGCTCTCTGGTCGCGGCCCGACGGAACCATCGGGCGGAGACACTGCCCTCGGGCTGTGTGTTGCTCACGGGAGGCTGGGGCTCCAGTGCATTTATCGACATCGCGGAGGTGTACTGCGACTCCAACTTGGTGGTGGCTCCGGCCTATGGCTCGATCACCTCTGACAACACGCCCACCTACAGCGGCACCGCGGAGGTGGGCAGCACCATCACCGTCTACGTGGACGACATCTGGATCGGAGCTACGACGGCCGACGGCTCGGGAGTCTGGAGCCTCCAGCAGCCTCAGGAGCTGGCGAATGGCCCCCATACGGTGCGGGCGCAGACCACAGACACCGGGGACAATGCCAGCACTGAATCGTTTGCCAGCACCTTCACCGTGGACACCCGCACTCCTGCCGTCCCGGTGGTCACCGCTCCCCTCAGCGACTCGGCGACGAACGACAAGACACCGACCTACAGCGGCACGGCCGAGGCGGGGAGCACCATTACGGTGTTCGTGGACGGAGTCGAGAGAGGCGTGACGACAGTGACGCCTTCGAGAGAGTGGAGCTTGCTGCAGCCGGAGGAGCTCGGGGAGGCCGTCCATGCGGTGAGCGCCCGAGCAACGGATACAGCGGGAAATACCAGCACCCCCTCGAACAGCATCTCCTTCACAGTCGACACCACGCCGCCCGAAGTGCCTGTAGTGGACATGCCTGAGGCCATCTACACCGTGAAGCCCACCATTACCGGGACGGCGGAGGCCCAGAACAAGGTGACGGTGTGGCTCGATGACACAGAGATCAAAACCGTCACCGCGGACACAAAGGGGCGCTGGAGTTTCACACTTGACACGGAACTCCAGTGGGCCAGCCACTCCGTCTCGGTCATGGCCACGGACCCAGCGGCTAACAACAGCCTTCGCTCAGGCGAGTACTCGTTCACCGTTCAGCGAAGCCATTATAGCTTGGGTTGTGCCACCGCTTCTCCCCTGTCCGTCACCTGGGTCCTGCTCACCTGGGCCCTCTCTCTGGGCAGGCGCCACCGGCAGCGGACGTGACAGTGCCAATAGCGCTCATGCGGAACCAAGGACGTCGCGGGGTCTTCGGCAACCACACAGCGGCTGGAACTCCTACGAAAACCACCCTCGAACGTTCTGAAACGTTCTCCGGGAAGCCTCCCTATCAGTGACTGGTACTGGCAGGATCCGCGCCCAATAGAGCCCAATCAGCTTTGCGGCGGGATCTGAATCCGGCCCTCGGCAGAAGACTGGTGAGCCACCTCCATGGAAGCGGTTCTTTTCGACCGCGAAGGACCCGAAGCCGCGGAGCTATGCGAGTGGGAGTTCCAGCATAGCCGTGGCTCCCTTCCCCAATCCCTCGCTCTCCAACGTAAGCTTCCCTCCCAGCGTCTTGGCCGCCTGCACGCTCGAGTGCAGCCCCAACCCCTGTCCATCCTCGCGCGTCGTGAAGCCTCGCGAGAAGAGCTGCTCGCGGTGCTCGGGCGCGATCCCCTTGCCCGTGTCCACCACCTCGATGCGGGCCGTGCTCCCATTCGCCGTCAGCCGCACGTGCAGTTTCCGCTGGGACACAGGCAGCCCGCTCAAGGCGCTGCGCGCGTTGCTGATCAGGTTGATGAGGATCTGCAACACCCGGTGCTTGTCCAACCGCACCTTGGGCACCATGCCCAGTTCCTGCGTCACCTGCACACCGTGGCGCTGCAACATCGGCATCTGGATGCTCAACGCATCCTCGATGATCCTTGAGAGATCGCACTCCTCGGGCAGCAGCGAGCTGCGCGCGTATGCCTGCTGCACCTGGATGATGGCCCGCAGGTGCTCGATCTGCTTGTTCAGCTCCCTCGTCCCATCCTTCAACGCCGAGTGCTCTCGCAGCAGCTCCTCCGCGAGGCTGGAGAGATAGGCCGGGAGATTCCCCCCCTGCGGGTCCTGGGTGAGGAAGTCCGCCAGGTCCGCTCGATGCTCATCGATCATCGCCGCCACCTGCTTCACCCGGCTCACCCGTGAGGCCTCCACCTGCTCTCGCACCGTCTGCAGATTGACGATGGCGCTCGTCAGCACGTTCCCCACGTTGTGGAGCATGCTCGCCGCCATCTCCGCCGACGCCGTGTCTCGAGGCGCCTCCGCAGGCCGCGTCTGCGCCTTCTGCAGCTCCCACGTGCGCTCCTCCAGGCGCTGCTTGAGCTCGTCATGGGCACGCCTCAGCCCCACCTCGGAGCGCTGCAGCTCCGCATGCCTCCTCGCGTTCTCCAGCGAGATCGCCGCCTGCTCCGCCAGGTGCCCCAGCAGAGAAAGATGGGCGGCCGTGAAGGCTCGCGGCGTGAGATCGTTCTCCAGGTACAGCAGCCCGTGGAACTCTTCGCCCCGCATCAGCGGCAGGCAGAGCACCGACCGGGCCTGGCCGCGCCCCAGCCACGAATCGGCCGAGAATGGGTGCGGCTGGGAGGTATCACTCAGCAGCACGTGCTCCCGCGTCCGCCGGACGTAGGTCAGCAGCGCCCACGGCAGGTTCTCCTCCACGGTGCGATCGGCGGAGCCCACTGGAGCCGCCCCCGACAACGCAGCCACCGTGAGCGAGTCCCCCTGCGGGAGCAGCAGCGCTCCCCACCGCGCGCTCGTCGTCTCCAGCGCCACGCGCACCACTGTCGTCGTCAACTGCGACAGGCTCAGTTCGCCAGACACCGCCTGCTGCGCCTTTGCCAGCGTGTGCGCCTCGAGCTGCGTCGAGCTCACGTCGCTCAACGATCCCCGAAACGCCGTCACGGAGACCAGGTGCGGCCACTGGGCCGCCATGTGCCTCGCCTTCCCCCGTGCCCCCCACTGCACCCATGCCTCCCACGACTGCCGCGCGTAGACCTCGGCGACCGTCGGCGCCTGGCGCTCGTACCAGAACCGCGCCGCCAGCTCGCTGGCCAATCCCACGTTCTGGATGAAGCCGTACGCTCGCGCCGAGAAGATCGCCTCCTCGTACGTCCGCAGGGCCTCCTCCGTCCGGCCCGTGATCCGCGCCAGCTCCGCGGAGACCATCCTCTCCGGAGCACGGAAGTTTTCGGAGCAATGGCTCGCCCACTCCTCCAGCTGCTGCTCGTGCTCGCGAATCACCTCCAAGTACCGCGACTGTTCCCGCGGCTGCGCCCCCCGGTAGCACGCCGCCAGCGTCAACGCGTGGAAGAGGTGGAAGTCCATCTGCTGGATGTGCCCCGGGCAAGACCAGAGCAGCTCGCCCGCCTTGGTTCCCGCCTCCCGCGCCTGCTCGTACGCGCCGCACATGAAGCGCGACTGCATCTTCAGGATCCAGTACCAGCACTGCATCGTGCTGTGGTGCCGAGGCGTCAGTCCGGCCTCGAACGCCGCCTCGTCGAAGTCATCTCCGCTCAGCGTGTCGAACGAACGCGAAAGCCCTCGCAGCTGCTGCACGTAGCGCTGGGTGTGCAGGATGGAGTCCCGCACCGCCGGGTACCCAGCCTTGTGCAGGAAGTCGAGCCGCACCACGGACTCCTGGTACACCTCATCCAACGAGTGCCCCAACGCCAGCCGGTCCGTGACGATGTGCGTCGAGCAGTAGCAGGCCACCTGGAAGTCCCCGGCCTGGAGCGCGTGCTGGAACGCACTCCGGATGAGCTCCAGCGAACGCGAGATGGGGCGCGTCCAATAGTTGATGAGCTCCAGCGAGTAGAGCACCCGTCCCCGCGAGGACGTGAAGCTATGACGCTCGACGAGCGCGGACGCCAGCTCGCCAAAGGCATAGCCCTGCGCGTACCGCTTGAAAGCCACCCCCTGCATCAACCCGTACCAGGCGTACCCATTCACGCTGGCCTCCGAGTTGCCGTGTCGCAAGCTCAGGGAGACCATCCGGCACAGGTGCAGGACCAGCAGGTTGAAGTTGGAGATGAAGGCCGGCATGAACAGCGCGGACAGCACGTCCATCACCGCCTTCATCTCCGGATCCGTCATCAGCGGCAGCGCGACGAGGCTCGCGATTGGACGCTCTCCCAGGAGCGACACCACCTCCTCGTTCGCGGCCGTGACTTCCTCCCACGTGGGGCTCGCGGACATCGGCATGCCGAACCGCGCAAGGCACTCCAGGAGGCTGGTAAGCGCCTCCTGACCCTCATTCGCCGCGAGGTGGATGTCGCTCTTCAGCCGGTAGACGGCTGCCATCTCCGCCCGCGAGCGGGCACGCAACTGCAGCTCGCCCACCAGCCGCCGTGTCTCGGTGGCGCCGCCGCTCATGAACTCGTTGCGGCCCCGGTCCAGTTGGACCTTGAAGGCCAGCTCCCGGTCCGTCTCCCAAGGGTCTCCTGGTAGCAGCTCGAAGGCCGTCCGGAAGAAGGTGACCGCCGAGCGGAACGCCGTCGACGAGGAAGCCTTCCAGCCCGCCTCGGCGTTCAACCGCGCCAGGCGAAGCCGCTCCGCAGGCTCCGTGATCAGCCCAGCCCCGGCGTTGAGCTGCCCCACCACATCGAAGAGCTTCTCGCGGACCTCTTCGGGAGACAGGCTCGCCAGCAGCATCCGGCCGATGCGCAGGTGCACGGCCTTGCGCTCCGACTCGGGGATCAACGCATAGGCCGCCTGCTGGATGCGGTCATGGAGGAACCGGTACTGCTCCGGCTCGGCACGCACCAACATGCCCTCCTGGAGCGCCTGCTCGAGCCCGGACTCCACCTCGACCGGCGGCATCCCGGAGATGATGACCAACAGATGGAGCGAGAAGCTGCCGCCCGCGCACGATGCCAGCTGCAGCAACTGCTGCGTCCGCAGCGGCAGCTGGCGCAGCTTGCTCACCATGAAGTCGACGACGTTGTCCGAGTACTCCCTGGCTCGGACTCCGTCCGCATCCCATCGCCACCGCCCCTCGGGCGTGCGCACCAGCAGCCCGTCCTGCACCAGCGTCGTCATCAGCTGGATGAGGAAGAAAGGGTTGCCGCCCGTCTTCTCGTAGACCAAGGCAGACAGAGGCCCGACGACGGCCTGCTCGGCTCCCGGCAGCGTGTCGGCGACAAGCTGCTGCACCTGCTGGAGGTTCAGCGCCTCCAGGTGGATGTCGCTCATCAGCGCGCCCGCCTCGCGCAACTCCGTCAGCGCTTGCACCAGCGGGTGCGAAGGGCTCACCTCGTTCTCGCGGTAGGCCCCGATCGCCAGCAGCGGCGGCGTGTCCGGGTGGGTGAACATGAACTGGAGCAGCCGCAGGCTGGCCAGATCGGCCCACTGGAGATCGTCCAGGAAGACGACGAGTGGATGCTGGGGGGTGGAGAACACACCCAGGAACTTCTGGAGCAGCCGGTTGAAGCGCTTCTGCGCATCCAGCGGAGGAAGCTCCGGAGCCGGCGGCTGCCGCCCCACGACGAGCTCCAGTTGGGGCACCACGTCCAAGAGCAGCTGCCCCTGCCCCTCTAACGCCTGACGCAGCCGCTCCCGCCAGCGCGCCAGCTCCTCGTCCGTGCCCGCCAGCAGCTGCTGCGTCAGTGCGCGGAGGGCCTGCGCCATCGTGGATAGGGGAACATCCTGCTGGAACTGATCGAACTTGCACGTGAGGAAGAAGCCGCGCTGGCGCACCACCGGCTTGTGCAGCTCGGACACCAGCGAGGACTTGCCGATGCCCGAGTACCCGCTGACCAGCATGAGCTCCGGGCGCTCCTCCCGAGCCACCCGCTCAAAGGCCTGGTGCAACGCGGCCACCTGCGCATCCCGCCCGTAGAACCGCTGGGGGAGCTGGAAGCGGCTGGGGGTGTCCCGCTGCCCCAGCGCAAAGTCCTCCACCACGCCCTGGCTCAGGGCCTTGCGGCACCGCTCGAGATCGGCCCGCAGCCCCTCGGCGCTCTGGTAGCGCTCCTCGGCCAGCTTGGCCAGGAGCTTCATCACGATGGCGGACAGCACCGGGGGAATGGTGGGGCTGTGCTCGTGAGGAGGCTGCGGGCTCAGCGCCAGGTGCGCGTGGAACCACTCCAGCGCGTCCTTCCCCTGGAAGGGCCGGCGGCCCGTGAGCAGCTCGTAGAGCAGGATGCCTAGCGAATAGAAGTCGCTGCGGTAATCCACCGCGCGGTTCATCCGCCCCGTCTGCTCCGGGGACATATAGGCCAGCGTCCCCTCGATCAGCGTGGGCGGCGCCGCGTCCACGTGCTCCACGGCCTGGAGCGTCGCGATGCCGAAGTCGATCAGGCACGCATCTCCATCCGGCGTGATGAGGATGTTCGAGGGCTTGAGGTCCTTGTGGATGACACCGCAGCGGTGGACGCCCTCAAGGATCGACGCCAGGCGGATGGCCAGCTCCAGCACCCGCTCCACCGGGAACGGCTCGTCCAGGAGCTCGCTCAGGGGCGAGCCGGTGACTTCCTCCAGCAGAAGCGCCGGACGCTCCTCGTGCTCCTCGTAGCCCAGGGCCCGGATGACCCCCCGGACCTCGCGCAGCCGTTGAAGGATGCCGTACTCCTGCCGGTAACGCGCACACTCGCGCGGCCCGGGAGTCAGCGACACAGGCGTCTTGAGGCTGAGACGCAAGCCATCCGCGTCACGCACCGCGTGAAGCAGCGGGTGCGTGCTGGCCGACCGAATCGCCCCCACGAGGGTGTAGCCAGGAAAATCGAGCATGCGGCAGGAATTGTCCTGGGACAGGCTAGATGGCTCACTCAACACACCGGAAGCTGCTCCCAGTCCAGTGGTTGACCACCCTACATACCTGAACGCCCTCCTGCCTGGAGCGCGTTTGACCCTCCCCCCTAGAAGCCCTCAGGCCGTCCCCGGGTACGGCGGGACGGCCTGAGAGAGCCCAACCGGCTCGGCTGGCTCAGTTGCAGGTCAGCCAGCTGCACTTGCCCGAGAGGCACTCGCGGTTCGCCGTGCACAGCGCGCCCTTGGGCTGCTTGTTCCGGCACGCGCCGAGGTTGAGCCCCACGCCGCAGTACTGGTTGGTGGCGCAATCGTTGTCACCATCGCAGATGCAGGTGCCCACGGTGCCCGAGCAGCCCTCGGAGGTGGAGCACGCAGCGCTGATGCACTCCTGGGCGAAGCGGCAGGAGTCTCCCACCGCCTTGGAGCTGGGCGCGTAGGCCTTGCCGCAGATCTGCGGGTACTGCGCCTCGCGGGTGGCCTTGGGCACGTAGGCCGCCACGCCGCTGGTGTCGATGTCCGCCGCCGCATCCGCCATGCCCGTGCGCGTGCTGTTGGCCCGCTCCCACATCTGGATGAACTTCTCCGTGGAGTTCTCCAGGCCCGTGGTGTTCACGCCCAGTTGCTTGAGATCCCGGACGACATCCGGCAGCAGGCCCACATGGGCCAGGCCGTACTCGTCGAAGTCCGTGCCCAACCGAGGAGGCCCGCTCACGCGCTGCTGGTTCATCTGCGCATCCGCCTCGGCCTTGAAGCCCGCCGAGCACGCCCCGTAGTTGCCGAAGCGCGGGCGCGTCTGCTGGATGAAGCCGTTGAGATCCGCGCCGAAGGCCATGGGCACCTTCAGGCCGATGCGGCCGAACTCGTAAGCCTGCGCCAACGAGCGCGTGGAGCCCTGGCAGGTGTTGGCCACCGTCGTCTTCGTGTACGTGCGCGTCTCGTCATGCGCGGTGCGCAGGCCGAACATGCCGCCCGTCTGCCGCAGGTACTGCACCACCCAGGCGGGAGTCGTCTTCTCGTTGGCCGCCAGGTCCGGGTTCATCACCTCGCGGAAGTGGCCGTGCGAGACGAGCAGCGGGTAGTACGTGCGCGCCTGGGAGATGGCGAACGTGTCCTGGATGCTGCGCTCGGACATGTGCGCGATGTCGACGACCATCCCCTTGTTCATCATCTCCTGGACCAGCGCCTTGCCGTCCGCCGTGAGCCCCTTCACGTTGCGGCAGTTGGTGTCCACGTCGAAGCCCAGCGTGAAGCCAGAACCCGTGAGGCCGCAGTCCGTGTCGATGTGGCAGTTCTCCAGGAACTGGGCGGCCTGGAAGATGGCGTTGTGCGGCGCCGCGCCGCCGAAGCGGTTGTCCAGCTGGTGCACCGGCTGCAGCGAGCGCACGCCCAACGAGTAGACGCGGTCCAGCTCGGTGCGCCAGTCCTTGGTGCCGAACAGCTTGCTGGACTCGATGGAGAGCACGATGGCCAGCTTGCCGGAGGCGATGATCTGCCGGGCGTGCGCCGGGGACAGGGCGATCTCCGCCCACGAGGTGCGCGCATCGAAGTCCCGCGCCATCTGCAATTGCACGTCCACGTCCGACATCTCGTCGCAGGCGCGCTTGAGATTCTGGGTGGGCAGCACCTTGCAGAGGAACTCGTTGCTCACCAGCGACACCATCACCAGGGACATGCCGCCCTGGTACGCCTTCTGGAGCCAGCCCTCCCACGCCTGTTGGTGCGCGATGGTGTCCCAGCGCGGCCATTGCGTGTTCACGTTCATGCGGCCCAGGTGAATTCCGGTGTCGCCCTCGGTGCCCTCGATCTTGCCGATGAACTCCGAGCCCACCGCGCCGCTGATGCCGAACAACTGCGAGAGCACCGGCACGCCGCTCAGGTTCACGTTGCCCGAGTTGGGGCACAGGTTGAGCAGGCTGCTCAAGTCCATGCGCACGCGCGCGTGATCGCTCTCGGGCATGCCTCCATCGCAGCTGGCGAGCGTCCCGGTATAGCTGCCGTGGAACCAGCCGCCGCCGAAGGCCTCCTCGGCGAACATGTGGTGGTGCAGCTCGGCGAAGCCCGGCGCCGCCAGTGGCTGGGCCGCCGTACCGGTGGGAGCCGCGGCCGCCGGAGGTGTCTCCAGTTCCTCCTCCGTCACCGGGTTGCAGCCCTGACACAGCGCCAGGATCGATGCGAACGAGAGGGCCAGACTGCCGAAGCGTCTCCTCATGCGGTGCTCCTTCCGAGTCGGGGGAAAGCGCTCCACGAAGTGACAGAGTCTGACCTTTTTTTCAACGAATCCGACTTAAACATTGCATCCCGATTAAAATGTATTCGGCGTGGAGCGTCAGCAGGCCGGGCCGCCGGGCCGCCGCCAGCCCCCACACCCGAGGGTGCATTGGGGATTTCCCCAACCCCATCCTCCCAGGAGGCTCGTCTCGCAGGCGCTTCGTCCATGGGGGAGGCCGTGTCGCTTCAGGTTCCTGGCTACCTCGACCCGCTGAAAATCCATGAGGGGCGCCGATACATCGTCTTGCGTGTCCGAGAGGAGCGCTCGGGTGCTCCCCGGATCCTCAAGACGGTCCAGCCCGGCCCCCTGGCGGCCCGAGCCGCCGCCGCGCTGCGCCACGAGCACCGGCTGCTGAGCGGGCTGGATGTCCCGGGCGTGGTGAAGCCCCTTGCCCTGCAGGAGGTAGAGGGCACTCCAGCGCTCGTCCTGGAGGATGCTGGCCCGATCGATCTCGAGAAGCACCTGGGGCAGAAGCCCCTCGAGCTCGACCGCTTCCTGGAGCTGGCCCTCCAGCTGATCTCCATCCTCCGGCAGCTCCACCGACGCAACGTCCTCCACCTGGACATCAACCCCTCCAATCTCGTCCTGGGGCCCGACGGGAAGCGGGTGACGTTGATCGACTTCGGCACCGCGACGAAGACCGCGGGCTTCGTGGGCGAGGCCGAGGGGACGCTCGCATACATCGCTCCCGAGCAGACGGGACGGATGAACCGGCTCGTCGACCACCGCGCGGATCTCTACTCCTGCGGCGCCACGCTCTACGAGCTGCTCACGGGTGTGCCGCCCTTCATCTCGGCGGATCCGGCCGAGATCATCCACGCACAGCTCGCCAGGCCTCCCCTCCCCCCGCACCAGCTCAACGCCTCCATCCCTCGGCTGCTCTCGGACATCGTCCTCAAGCTGCTCTCGAAGATGCCCGAGAAGCGATACCAGAGCGCCGAGGGCCTGGAGGCCGATCTGCGCGAGGCTTCGCGGCAGTGGCGGCACTCGGGCACCATCACTCCCTTCGCACTCGGCTGGCACGATCTGAGCCGGGAGCTCGTCATCTCCGACAAGCTCTATGGGCGCGATGCGGAGCTGAGCGAGCTGGGCAGTGCCGTGAAGCGTGTGCGCAGCGGGCCCAGCGAGCTCATGCTCGTCTCGGGAGAGGCGGGCTCTGGCAAATCCTCGCTCGTCCAGGAGCTGCGCGGGCGGTTCGAGCAAGGGGCCTGGTTCCTCTTCGGCAAGTGCGACCCACTCCATGGCCACGTGCCTCATGCCTCGCTGAGGGAGGCGCTTCGAGGGCTCGTTCAAGGCCTGCTCCGGGAACCTCCCTCCGTCCACCTCATCTGGCGCAAGCGCCTGCGGGAGGCGCTGGGCACCCGCGTCGCCCGGATGGCTCGCATCGTTCCCGAGTTGGAGTACCTGCTCGGCGAAAAGCCCTCTTCGTCTCGGCTGGGGCCCGCCGAGACGGAGCACTACTTCCAGCTCACGCTCCAGTGCTTCATCCAGGCGTTCGCCACCGCGGAGCGCCCGCTCGTCCTCTTCATGGATGATCTGCAGTGGGCGGACGTCGGCTCGCTCCACCTGCTTTGCGGGCTGGCCACGACGCGGGAACTCCGCCACGTGCTGCTCCTGGGGGCGTTCCGCTCCAACGAGGTCGGCCCCCTGCATCCGCTGACGCGCACCCTCGAGGCGATGCGGGTCATGGGCGTCCCCCTGAGAACCCTCGAGGTCCCCCCGCTGGAGCTGCGCGATCTCACCCGGCTCTGCAGCGACTCGCTCCACGTCCGTCCCCGGCGAGCTGAGCCCCTGGCGGAGCTCCTGCTCCACAAAACCGCGGGGAACCCCTTCTTCGTCAAGCAGTTGCTGCGGTTCCTCCACCACTCGGGGCTCCTGTCCTTCGACTCCGAGCAGGGACGATGGAGCTGGGATCCGGCTCGACTCTCCCAGGTGCAGGTCACCGAGAACGTGGTCGAAGTCCTGCTGCCCGCCATCCGCCGGCTTCCCGTGCTCACGCAGCGGCTGCTCCAGATTGCCTCCTGCCTCCGGCACCGGGTGGATCTCTGGCTCCTGGCCGCCGTGGCGGAGCTGTCCATCGAGGACACGGCGGGTGCGCTGTGGAGCGCCCTCCAGCAAGGAATCCTCGTCCCCGACAGCCGGGGTCCCCGCTTCAAGAGAGGGATGAGCCAGCCTGGTGACGACGGCCCCATGTACTCCGCCGCCTACTGCTTCGCTCACGACCGGATCCAACAGGCCCTGTACTCACTGCTCTCCGACGAGGAGAAGCGCCACCTCCACCGGCGGATCGGGCGCCAACTGCTGGAGGGCGTCTCCGAGCACGAGCGGGACGAGCGCATCTTCGACGTGGCCGATCACTTCGACATGGGCATGGAGTCCCACGAGAGGCTGGAGCCCTCCGAGCGGCTCCAGCTCGCCGAGCTGTATCTCCAGGCCGGCAGCAAGGCGGAGGCGACCTCGGCCTTCAGCTCCGCGCTCGTCTACCTGCGGCATGGGCTCGCGCTCCTCCCCTCCGAAGCCTGGCAATCCCGCCATGAGCTGGCCCTGGCGCTCCACCAGCAAGCCGCGGAGTGCGCGCACCTCACTGGAGACCATGCCCTCGCCGAAGCGATCATCCAGGCCGCGCTGCCTCAGGTGACCTCGGATCTCGAACGGGTGGGCCTCTACGAAGTCCACGTCCTCGCCTACAGCATCATGCACAACTATGAGGAGGCGCTCCGGTGGGGAAAGGAAGGCCTGCGGCTCATGGGGGAAGCGCCACCCGAGAGCGAGCCCGAGCTCCAACGGGCCATCGCGGAGGAGTCTACCGCTGTGAGCGGGCTCCTCCGGGGCCGTACCCGAGAGGCGCTCCTCGCCGCTCCCTCCACGCAGGATGCGCGCCTGATCACCCTCATGCGGCTGATGTCGAGCACCGTCATGGCCGCCTATTTCGAGGACAAGCTGCGGCTGTTCGCCTTCATCCAGACGCGAATGCTCCACCTCTCCTTGGAGCATGGCCACACCCGTCACTCTTCGCATGCGTACCTGGCCTACGCGTTCACGCTGGGGGCGGACACGGGCGATTACGACACCGGTATGATGCTCGGTGAGATCGGAGTGGAGCTGAGCCGCCGCTCCGGCGACCTGGTGCAGGAGTGCCGGTGCCTGACCACGTTCGCCGGGAGCGTGAACTTCTGGCGAGCGCCGTACCACACCAACCTCCCGTTGTTGCGGAGGGCCATGGCAGCCGGGCTGGAAGGCAACGAGTTCCTGTTCGCCAGCTATGCCACCACGCAGATCGTGGAGAACCTGTTCGCCATGGGAACGGAGCTGCCGCGCGTCCACGCGGAATGCGAAGCCAGCCTGGCAAGCGTCCAACGGGTCGGCCACCAGGACATGGCGGACCTGCTCTTCGGCTACCGTCAGGCCATCCTGTGCCTCCAGGATCGGACCGACCAGCGGGCTCGCTATGACGATGAGGCCTTCTCCGAGAAAGCGTTCCTGCACTCCATCCGTGACAGCCCCCTGGTCGCCTGCGAGTACCGGATCCTGCGCCTGCAGACGTCGTATTTGTTGGGAGACATCGCCGATGCCCTGGAGATGTCTCGCGCCGTGGAAGTGAACTTCCAGCTCGTCAAGCCCCTGCTGCCCGCGATCGACTACACCTTCTATACGGCGCTGGCGCTCGCGGCGTATCACCCCGTGGCTCCAGTCTCTGAGAAGGACACCGTCCGAGCACGGCTCGAGAAGCACCTGCATGTGCTCGAAACGTGGGCCCGGGGCTGTCCCGAGAACTTCCGCCAGAAGCACCTGCTGGTCGCCGCCGAGTTCGCCCGCATCGAGGGGCGCCAGCTCGATGCGATGCGCCTGTATGACTCGGCCATCGACTCCGCCCGCCAGAACGAGTTCCGCCAGGACGAGGCCCTCGCCCACGACCGCGCGGGCCGCTTCTATTACACCCTGGGTCACCGCCGCATCGCCGTGCCCTACCTCCGCGCCGCCATGAAGGGCTTTGCCCGCTGGGGCGCCACCGCCAAGGCCGTGCTCCTGGAGGAGGAGTTCCCGGACATCGCTCTCTCCGAGGCGCTCCCCTGGAAGATCCCCACCACGCGAGAGCAGAGCATCGCGAGTGGGACCGGCTTGGATCTGCTCGGCATCCTCAAGGCCTCGGAGACGCTCTCGAGCGAAGTGGTCCTCGATCGGCTCCTCGAGAAGCTGATGACGGTCTGTCTCGAGGTCGCGGGCGCGCAGCGCGGTGCCCTCCTGCTGCATGAGGGCGGTACCCTCTCCGTGCGCGCCGTGGGCTCGGTCTCCGAGCCCGTCTCCCTCGAGCACACGCCCTTCCACGCCTCCCCCCATGTTCCCCCGTCCCTGGTGACCCATGCCTACGACTCGGGGGAGGCACTCGTCCTCGCTGACGCTCGAAAGAGCCCCTTCCGCCTGGATCCCTATGTCGTCGCGCACAACCTGAAGTCCGCGCTCGTCGTTCCCATCCGGCGCCAGGCCTCCTCCGTGGGGGTGCTGTACCTCGAGAACAACCTCGCCACCCGGGCCTTCCCTCCCAACCGGGTGCAGGTCCTCAAGCTGTTGTCCTCGCAGATGGCCATCGCTCTGGAGAACAGCCTGCTCTTCGAGCGGCTCCAGGTCGAAGTCGAGGAGCGCCGCCGCGCCGAGCGCGCGGTCCGGTTCCTCGCGGAGTCCTCCATGGCCCTGGCCGAGTCCCTCGACTACGAGACGATCCTGTCCCGCGTCGCGCGGCTCGCCGTCCCCTTCCTCGCGGACTGCTGCACGGTGCTCGTGCCCGATGAGCACCAGAACAGCCATGTCGCGGCCATCGCTTGTGCCAACCCCACCCGGGAGGAGGCACTGCGGGAGCTCCAGGAGAACCATCCCCCCACGGGGGACTCACGCCGTCTGGAGGAGGTGACGCTTCGCACAGGACAGCCGCAGTTCCTGCCGGACCTGTCCGAGGAGCGGCTCCAGGCGCTGGGACTGGAGGCGGAGCACGTGGAGCACCTGCGCCCGCTGGGCATCCAATCCACCATGGCCGTGCCACTGCTCGCCCAGGACCAGCGGATCGGTGCCCTCAGCTTCCTCTCGGGTGCTCCGGAGCGCCGTTATGGGCCCGCCGATCTGGCGCTCGCGCAGGAGCTGGCACGCCGCGCCGCTCTCTCGTTGGACCATGCGCGGCTCTACCGCGAAGCCCAGGAGGCCATCCGCCTGCGCGATGAGTTCCTCTCCATCGCCGCCCACGAGCTGTACACCCCCCTCACCTCCCTCCAGCTCTCGATGCAGGGGCTCCAGCGGACATCTCCTTCTCCCGAGGATCTCTCCCGCGTCTCCCGGACTGCCCAGCGGCAGATCCGCCGCCTCACCCGGCTCGTCGACGAGCTGCTCTCCGTCGCCCGGCTCCAGCAGGCGTCGATGCACCTCCACATCGAGGATGTCGATCTGCTCGCCATCGCTCGAGACGTCATCGAGCACTTCAGCGAGGAGTCGGCACGCTCGGGGACGCCGCTCCGGCTCCACTCGGAGGGCTCCGTCATCGGCCACTGGGACAGGCTGCGCCTGGAACAGGTCGTCACCAACCTGCTCGGCAACGCGCTCAAGTTCGGCGGCGGCAAGCCCATCGAAGTCACCGTCAGCGGGGACGAGGGCATGGCGCTCCTCACCGTCCAGGATCACGGCATCGGCATCCCGGAGGACAAGCTCCACCGCATCTTCGGACGCTTCGAGCGCGCCGTCTCCTCGCGAGAGTACGGCGGACTGGGCCTGGGGCTCTACATCGTCCACGAGATCGTCGCGGCGCTCGGCGGTGCCATCCACGTGGACAGCACCCCAGGGGTCGGCACCTGCTTCACCGTCTCGCTGCCCCGCGCCGGGCCCGCGGCTTCCCGGGAGAAGCCCGCTTCCGTCATGGAGCATGCGTGACGCGGTTGTGCCTCCTCAGGGCACCCAGCGCGCGCGGCGGCTGATCCAGGACTGCCCACCGCGCCCGTCTCGCACCACGGCCCAGAAGGTGACGATCTGCTCGGAGCCTCCCTCCTCGGGCGGTTCCCACTCCGTGCGGTGCCGGCCCACCTGGCCACCGAGGTCCGCGCCACCCGTCTCCTGGAGCGAAAACTCACCGAAGGTGGCGTGCCAGGACACCTTCCACGCCTCCGTAAGGTTCACCGACTTGGAGCGCAGGCCGGGCACCACGTAGTGCTCCTCGAATGCCGACACGTCCTCCGTGCCCATGACGAAGGGCCCCATGCCACGCAGCTCCGGCAGTACGTCCGTCGCCCAGGGCGCATCGTCGAGCTTCAGGCCAGGCAGCTCCGGGTTGACGTTGGGGCTCATGCCCTCCACCACCGGGCACCAGAAGACCATCAGCTTCTGCGCGTACACCTCCTCGTCGCCCGCCCGGGCGTGGAGCACCAGTGGCATGCGCAGCCCGCCCAGCCCCTGGTACGGATCCTTCTCCAGGACGCGCCGCAGCAACGGCGTGCCGTCCTCCGCCAAGGTGTCTCCGGGGCGGATGGTGAGCAAGAGCTCATTCTCATAGGTAGAGCCCTCCACCAACTGCACCCGGTTGGCGGTGTCCGAGCACGTCTCGTCCTCCGGATCCGCGCACGCCCACAGCGTGTACTGAATGGCGCGGCCATCTCCGTGGGGATCCGCCAGCAGCGCCCGGAACGTCACGGGATCCTTCAGCGAGTCGATCACCGCGTCGGTGAGCTCACACTCGGAAGCCATCAGCTCTGGGCGCTCGGTGGAGAGCCCGAGCACGCGGAAGTCATGCACCAGGTCCGGCCTGTCCTCGGGCTCTACGCAGGCCACGGACCCCAGCACGAGCAACAGACTCGACCACTTCACACAGGCCTTCATGTCAGAAGCTTCCTTTCACGCCGAGGACAGGGAGGAGCGGGATGCCCGGCAGCTCGTACTGTTCGCGGTAGCGGTAGTCGTCGAGGGAGAACTCGGCGTTCTTCCGGTTGTAGAGGTTCTGCACGTCCAGGTACGCAGTGAGCGTCCAGCTCTGGAACTGCCAGCTCTTGTCCACGCGCATGTCGAGCTGGTGGAAGCTGCCAGCGCGCGCGGAGAAGTACGGCCCCTGGATGGGCGAGTACCCGTTTCCATCCGAGCCGTACACGTCATACGGGTGCACGAGGGGCGTCGACGGGCGGCCCGTGGTGTAGCGGAAGCGTCCGCCCAGCTCCCAGCCATTGCCCAGCAGGTAGCCGGCTACCACGGTGAGGATGTGCGTCTGATCCCACGGGCTCAGGCCGTACGCGTTGTCTCCCGAGCCGCCACCGCCGAAGGGGCTCTCGGTGATAGCGGGCATGGGCCCGGCACGGCCGTCCTCCGCGCGGCTGAAGGTGTAGGAAACCCAGCCGTGCAACTTGTCCGTGGCGGAGGCGCGATCCTTCTTCAGCATCAGCTCCACGCCGAGCGCCTTGCCGACACCGTCATTGCTGTAGCGCTCCTGAAGGATGGCACCGCTGTCCTGGGGGATGAGCTGCCCGGGAGACACCACGTTCTTGAAACGGCGGTTGAAGAAGCCCGTCACATCCACGTTCAGCACATCCAGGAGCCGCTGCTCGACTCCAAGGCTGGCCTGGAAGGCCCGCTGATAGCCGAGCCTCGGGTTGCCGTATGGCAGCAGGATGAACTGGAAGGTCTCCGGGTGCTGGCTGTAGAGACCCGCGGAGCCCTTGAGGGTGGTCCGTTCACTGGCCGCGTACCGGAGCCACAGCCGGGGATCCAGGGCCAGGTTGTCCTTGCCGTTGGCGTGCTGGAGGTTGCCTCGCACGCCCGGGGTGACGGTGAGCGGGCCCAGCTTGTAGTCCGCCTCCAGGAACAGCCCGCCGTCGAAGCCGTTGACGGTGAGATCCGCGCTGAACAGTTCCGCCTCGGGCTCGGCACCAGGGAAGGGCACGTACTCCGTGCCTCCGGGCGCGGGGGCTTGCACGTCCAGATTCACGTGCTCGAAGTACGCGTCGAAGCCGGTGCGCAGGGAGAGAGAGGAGTTCAGCTCCACCGACAGCAGCTCTCGAGCGCCCGCAGAGTAGAAGGTGTCGTTCTCCTTGTACGAGCCGAACTCCAGATGGCTCTTGTCGATGCCCACGTAGGGAGTGAAAGACGAGGACAGCTTGCCCCACCGGTACGTCCAGTCTCCCTTGATGCGATGGAAGTGGGTGTGCGTGCCGAGCTTGATGTCCCTCGCCTCGTCATCTCCGGAGGCGACGATCCCGAGTTGATCATCCGCACCGAAGGCCATGATGTGGCCCGTGCTGCGTGCGGCACCGGGAGCGGGGGCGTCCTTGGAGCGGAGGCCGAAGTCCACGCGGACCTGGTAGTCCCAGTACTTCGGCACCACCGAGATCGTGCTCCCCTCATCATCGGGGATGAAGAGGGGTATCAGGGCATCCACATACGAGCGTCGAGCCGCGGCGGCCACGCTGACGCCGTCGGTGATGGCGGCCTCGATGAAGAAGCCCGCGTCCATCACATCCACCTTCACCGAGCCATGCAGCGTGTCGCTGGCGCCCTTGCGCGTGGCCACGTCCACCACTCCGCCCACCGCTCGGCCGTACTGACTGCCGTACCCACCCGGGTAAAAGTCGAGCGAGTCGATGAACTCGGCGTTGACCACCGACGGGCCGCCCAGCAGGTGGAACAGCAGGGGGATGCGCACCCCGTCCATCAGCGTCGCCGTCTGTCCCGGGTTGGAGCCGCGCACCAGCAGCTCTCCCGAGATGAAGGGAGCGCGCGCCACGCCGGGCAGGGTCTGGATGACGCGGATCGGATCGCCGAAGGTGCCGGGCGTCTTCTGTGCCTCCTCGCGAGACACCGTGCGGCGGACCACTTCCTTCTTCGGCCGCTCGGAGCGCACCACCGTCTCGAAGGCTCCGCCGGTGGGCACCAGGTAGAAGACGATCTCCGTGGTCTCGTTGGGCTTGAGCGTCTCCGTCGTCTGGTAGAGCTGGAAGTTGGAGGCTACCACGCGCACGGCGCAGAGGCCGGGCTCGACCTGGAGGGTGAAGCGTCCTTCCCCGTCCGAGAGGGCCTCGGGCGCGTCGGGATCGTCTCCGCAACGAACGGTGGCTCCTGCCACGCGCGAACGGCTGCCGCGTGAGATGAGCTGGCCGGTGAGCGTCGCCAGAGGCTTCTTCTCCTCCTGGGGCGCGGAGTCCGAAGCCGTGGCGGGCACGGAGAGGGTGAAGTGGTAGACGTACTCCACCTGCACGGGGGCCGGCACGCCATCCACCTCCGCGGGGGAGAACTGGAAGGCTCGCACCGCCTCGAGAGCGGCTTCGTCGAAGCCATGGCCTACCGGCTCGGCGAGCTGCGCATCGGAGACGGTGCCGTCCTCGGCGATGGTGATGATCATCTTCACGTCGGCGGTGAGCCCCTGGGCGGCAGCCTCGGGGGGATACTTCGCATCCACCGGCTTCATGAGGACGGGAGCCTTGGTGAGCTGCGGAGCGGGCTTCGGGGCCTCCGCGGCGGGCTTCTGCGGAGAGGTCTGCTCCTGGGCGAGTGCGGGCGCACCCGTCAGGAGCGAGGCTGCGATGAGCGCAGCTCGGGCGTTCAAATTCGAGGACATGGCAGGAATGGAAAGGGAGTGAGTGAGAGCGAACGCTCAGTCGAGCAGGAACGTGTACGCGTACTTCATCTCGGTGGAGACGGCCTCGCCGCCCTTGATGGCCGGCTTGAAGCGGAAGCGCAGGATGGCGTCGCGCGCCGCCTCGTTCAGCCCGTAGCCGGGGCCCGACACCACGCGGGCAGCCACCACGCGCCCTTCAGTGTCGATGGTGATGGCCAGCGTCACCGTGCCCTCGATGCCCGCCCGGCGCGCCTCGTCCGGGTAGGGGATCTTCACTTCGCCAGCCAACTGGGGCTCGCTGTCCACCTGGTAGATCGGCGTGTACTTCGGTGCCGAGTAGGCCTTCACCTGCTGGGGTGCGGCGGCCTTGTCCGCGGTGCGCCCGTACAGCGTGTTGCCCACCGGCGCCGCGAAACCGCCCGAGTTCGTCGTGGAGGACATCGAGATGCCCACCACCAGGGGAGCCGCCTTGGTCGGAGGAGGCGCATCATTGGGCGGAGGAGGCGCGTCCACCGGAGGCGGAGGCAGTGGCTTGGGGGCCTGGGCGACCTTCACCTGGGGCTTGGGGACGATGCGCGGCTTGGGAGGCTCGGGCTTGGGCTCCTCCTTCACCTCGGGAGGAGGAGGCGGCGGCGGCTTCTGCACCTCCACCATCACCAACTCCACGGGCCGCTGGGGTGTGGACACGCTCACCGGCCGGGTGTGGAGGAAGATCAGCGCCCCGCCGTGCAGCGCGAGGGAGCCTGCCACGAAGCCCACCAGCCACCGCGAGCCGCCGCGCCGTGGGAGCTGCAGCGCGCCGTTATCGAGAACCATCTGGCTCATGGAAGCACCGTTCAGAGCTGCGCCGGCGTGGGGGCCGCATCCTTCTGGATGTTGAGGGCGAACTTCGCGATGCCCTGCCCCTTCACCACGTCGATGAGGTGCATGACCTGGCCATAGGGCAGTGACTGGTCGGCACTGATGATGGCGCGGGTGTCCTTGTCCTTGGCCAGCGCCTCGATGATCTTCTTCGACAGCGCGTCCTCGCTGACCTCGGTGCCGTCGAAGAAGAGCTTGCCCTCCTTGTCGAGCACCACGTTGACGAGCCCCTGCACTGTCTCTCCGCCGTTGGCGGCGCGGGGCAGATCCACCTCGACCGTCTCGCGCACGATGAAGTTGGCCGTGACCATGAAGATGATGAGCAGCACCAGGACGATGTCCACCAGCGGCGTGACGTTGATACCGGTGATCTCGTCGTCGTTCTCCGCAGCTCCGCCGGCCATGACTAGCGACCCTCCGAGCGAAGGCTGCCCACGAGCGCGTGCCCCAGGGCGTTGGTGCGGCTGGTGAGCGTCTTGAGCTGACGGTTGAAAAAGTTGAAGGCAACCACCGCGGGGATGGCGACGGCCAGCCCCACCGCTGTGGCGACGAGCGCCTCGGAGATGCCGGCCATGACCGTCTCCTGGATGGCCGCGCCCTTGGCGTTCATGGAGCCCAGATCGTGGAACGCCTTGATGATGCCGAGCACGGTGCCGAACAGGCCGATGAACGGCGCGTTGTTGCCCAGGGTGCCCAGGAAGGACAGGAAGCGTTCGTACTGGGGCCGCTCGCGAGCCATGGTGGAGGCGATGACCTGCTCCACGGTGTCCGGGCCCTGCGGAGAGGAAGCCAGTCCCTCGAGGATGACGGCGGCCTCCATGCCTCGACGGCCTGTCACCGACTCGCGGACGGCGTCGAACTCCCCCCGGGCCAAGCGCAGAGCCAGGGTCTCCGAGTCCTGCAGCCGGTGGCGGGCGAAGTACAGCGCGCGCTCGAGCATGATGGCGATGGACAGCACCGATAGGGTCACAAGTAGCCAGAGCACCCACTCGGCACTGGAGAGCGTCACACCCAGCAACTTGCTGCTCAACCAGCCCACGCCCGGGGCAGGAGCCTGGGCGAACAAGACCATGGACGGCATGTGTTTCCCCTCGTGTACGACGATTGTGCGAAGGGAACACCGCACCCCCGGTCAGGTGTCACCGGCACGACTCTCGAGACCGTTCGCCACGTCGCACGCGCCGTCGTGCGCTTCATCCAGCCGGCGCACGTCGGCGCCGAGGTGACTCCCCCGTGAAGCGGCGAAAGACACGGCGGAAGGCCGCCGCGTCCGCGTAGCCCACCCGTGCAGCGACGTCCTCGACCGAGACGTGCGTCGTCTCGAGAAGATGGACGGCACGGCTCACGCGGATGCGCTGCACGAACTCGTGCGGCGTCATTCCGAGACTGGCGTGGACTCGGCGCGCGAGCGTGCGTGGAGACAGCGCGGCCACGCGGGAGAGCTCGTCCAGAGACAGTTGACGGCCGACGTTCTGGAAGATGAAGCGTTCGACCGCTTGCAGCGCGGGGTCGGACACGCGCAGATGCTCCGTCACCATGTAGCGCGCCTGGGACGGCCGCTCGTCGAGCACAAGGTAGCGCGCCACGAGATGCGCCACGGAAGGTCCCAGCAGCCGCGCGGCGATCGCGAGCATGAGGTCGGCGTGGGCCAGCGAGGAGCCCGCGGTCAGGATGTCCCCAGCGTCGACCACCATGCGGTCGGCCGAGAGCGACACCCGGGGGAATCGCCGCGCGAACTCCGGCACGAGCCACCACGACGTCGTCGCGGACTGTCCATCGAGGAGACCGGACGCGGCGAGCACGAACGTGGCCGAGCACGACGCGGCGAGCATCACGCCCTTGGCGGCTGCCTCTGGAAGGAGGCCCGCGGCACGTCGCGCGTCCTCGCGAGCCAGCAACTGCTCGACGGTTCGCCCGCTGGCGGAGAACAGCCCGGGCAAGACGACGACATCGCCCTTGCGGAGGCCTCGAAGACTGAACGCCCCTTCCACGGCGATGGTGCGCCCAGCGGCGGAACGCACCGGCTGGCCGTCGAGTGAAACCACGCGCTGGGACAGCGCCTTCGTTCCACGAGGGATAGGGGTCCGCCCAGCCTCGGCGAGGAACGACGCCGTGCTGACGACGTCGAGCGCCACGCCGAGCGAGCCGTCAGCAACGCCTTCCAGGAGCAAGTGCACGAACATATGGCAAGGATAGACCGAACATTGTCGATTCTGCCACTGGCTCGAACCGCGCGTCGTTGCGAAAAGGAGGTCATGAACATTCAGCAATCCGTCGCGCTCGTCACGGGCGCCAGCCGGGGCCTCGGTCTCAGCATCGTGAAAGCGCTGGTCGAGCGCGGCGCCAGGAAGGTCTACGCAGCAGCTCGCACTCCCACCCCGAGTTCCATCGCCGGCGTCGTGCCAGTGGTCCTCGACGTGACGAAGCCCGATACCATCGCGGCGGCGGCTCGCGAGCTCGGCGACGTCACCCTTGTCGTGAACAACGCCGGCGTCCTGCGAACACGCAGGCTGCTTGCGGGAGACATCGTCGCGAGCGCGCGCGAGGAGTTCGAGACTAATTTTTTCGGGCTCCTCGCGGTGAGTGAGGCCTTCGCACCCGTCCTCGCGAAGAACGGCGGCGGCGCGATTCTCAACGTTCTGTCGGTGCTCAGTTGGGTGGCACCGCCCGGCTCGGCGACCTACTGCGCCTCGAAAGCCGCGGCGTGGGCGCTGACCAACGGACTACGGGCAGAACTCGAGCCGCAAGGCACGCAGGTGACCGCCGTGCACGCCGGCTACATCGACACGGACATGGTGCGCGAACTCGATGTCCCGAAGGTGCGGCCAGAGGAAGTCGCGCGACTGGCACTGGAGGGTGTGGAGGCTGGCGCCGACGAGGTGCTCGTCGACGAGCTCACAAGGCGGGTGAAAGACGGCTTGTCACGCGGGCTGTATCTCCGTCCCCCCTCGAAACCGACTCGCTGAGCGAGCGAAAGGACCCAACATGACCATGAAAATCGGGCAACTGACTGCTCCCAACCTGACTCTCGAAGCGGCCAACGGCGTGAGGTACGCCTACCGGCGGTTCGGCAAGAACGACGGCTCGGCGACGCCGCTCGTGTGCTTCGTTCACTATCGCGCCAATCTCGACAACTGGGACCCGGCCCTGGTCGACGCGCTCGCTGAAGAGCGTGAGATCATCCTGATGGACAACGTCGGCGTCGCGGGCTCGAGCGGCAGGACGCCGGACACGGTCACCGAGATGGCTCACGGCGCCATCGCCTTCGTCGATGCGCTCAAGCTGGCGCGTGTCGACCTCCTGGGCTTCTCGCTGGGTGGCTTCGTGGCGCAAGAGTTCGCCCTGATGAGGCCCCATCAGGTGCGCCGCCTGGTCCTCGCCGGAACGGGCCCCCAAGGCGGCGAGGGCATGCACATGTACGTGCCGGAAGTGCTCGAGATCGCGCTGCGCGAAAAGATCGACGCGGAGGCAATACTGACCATCTTCTTCGAAAAATCGGAGTCGAGTCGCGCCAAGGGCCGCGAGTTCATCGCGCGCCTTCGCCTGCGGCAGACCGATCGAGACGTTGCCGTGACCCGGGAGACGACCCACGCGCACCTGACCGCCATCTCGACCTGGGGTATCCCGGACGCGTCGAAGCTCTCGCGCCTCGCGGCGATCAAGCAGCCGACGCTGGTGGCCAACGGCGACAACGACATCATGGTACCGACGACCAACTCCTACCTGATGGCCCGACACCTTGCGAATGCACAACTGCGAATCTACCCGGACGCTGGGCACGCATTCTTGTTCCAGTATCCAGAAGAGTTCGCTGCTGACGTGAACCGCTTCCTCGGCCGCTAGCCGGAACGTTGAGCAAGGCAATCCCAGGAGCGCAAAATGAGCGAGCAAAGCACCGTGAGCGTCGAACGCTCGACGCCGAAGATCGCAACCATCACGTTCTCGAACCCAGCCGCGAACGTCATCGTGCCAGAGACAGTGAAACGGCTGCACGAGCTTGTCGTCGAGCTCTCGAATGACGATCAAGTACAGGTCGTCATCTTCACGAGCAGCACCAGCGGCTTCTACTTCAACCATTTCGATCTGCGGCAAGCCGACAAGTTCCCGTTCACGCCGGGCCCAGGCTCCGTCCCGGCCTGGGTCGACCTGGTGATTCGCCTCTCGAAAGCACCCTTCGTGAGCATCGCGAAGATTCGTGGACGAACCCGCGGAGGCGGCAACGAGCTCGCTCTGGCCTGCGATCTGCGCTACGCGAGCCGCGAGCACGCCAGCTTCGGACAGCCGGAAGTCGGCACCGGCATCGTGCCCGGGGGAGGTGGCAGCGAACGCCTTCCACGCCTCATCGGGCGTGACCGCGCCCTCGAAGCGATCCTCACCAGCCAGGACTACGACGCGGAACTCGCCGAGCGATATGGCTGGGTCACGCGAACCTTGCCCGACGTCGAGCTCGATCGCTTCGTGGACCAGCTCGCGGCCCGACTGGCTTCGTTCGACAAGGCCGTCATGACGGCCGCCAAGGCCCAGATCAACCGGGCGTCACTGCCCCCGGACGCCGACTTTGCAACAGCCTATGGGGAGTACACGAAGTCGCTGACGCAACCTGGCTTCCAGACGAGCTTCGCGCGGCTCGGTAAGCACTTCGCCGCGAAGGGCCTCGACGTCGAGCTTCGGCTCGGCGAGTACCTCGGCATCGTCGACGAGCCCCGCTGAAGCAGGCGCGCCGCGCTGTTCAGATACGAAGGCCGAAGAGCAACCCGAGCCACATACGGTCCGGGTTCTCGCCCTTCCCCACCGTCCACTGAGGCATCCAGCTGATCCAGCGGTCCTCGAGCTCTTCGGGCACGTCGTAGAGGTTCACCGAAACTCCGCCAAACAGGGCGAGCCTCCGCTTCAGCTCCCGGCCCACCATCAGCCGCGTCCGGATCAGATGATTTTTGGGGGCGTTGCCGAAGATATGCGTGCTCCACGAGCCATAGCTCATGTCCGTATCCAGGTAATACGACGGAGTCAGGTTGAAGTGCAGTCCAAGCCCCAGGAACAGGAAGGAGCGGTACGTCTTCTCCCAGGGCTGGACGCCTTCGACGAGCAACACGTAGACGCGCTGGCTGCCGTACTTCAAGCCCACGCTGACGGGGGAAATGTCGTCCGCCCACACCTCGAAGGCCAGCCGCCCCTTGCGCACGATGCTGAGCGCGCCGATGGGCACCGTCACATCCTCGGCGATGTTGAGCAGCCCCAGCTGCAAGCCCCGCACCTCGTTGCCCACGTTGAGCAGGCCAATCTGCGATCCGGAGACATCCCCGGCGATGTTGACGAGGCCCACCTGCACGCCCCTCAGCACCTCCGTCGCGTTGACGATTCCGGCCTGCATTCCACGCATCGCCGCATCCGTCCGGTTGGCGGTGACGCTCATCTGCAGCCCGGTGAAGGAACCCTCGGCGATGTTGACCAGGCCTGCCAGTTGCACGCCCTTGCCATCGCCGAACGCGAGGTTCCCGCCGAGCGCCGCCTGCCCTCCCCACACCTCGCCGCCCGCCACGTTGACGAGCCCCGAAGCCTGGAGCCCCTCCATCGTCCCATCCACCCAGGTGACGCCACCGGACACCGCCATGCCACGGACCTGGAGCGAGCGCGCGCTGAAGAAGCCCAGTGAGACATGGTTCAGGCTGCGGGGTCCCCACAGCGTGTTCGTGGCCAGGGGAGGCAGCAAGGACAGGTTCAGCGGCACGGTGGGCGCGTCCACGGAGCTCCGCTCCTCCTCGGGCGCCGCGCCTCCGCCGCGCTGGGCGGTGTGCGTGAGCGTCATGGGCACGAAGTCCCCCGCGTTCAGCTCCGCCTCCTCGCGGCCAGCCACCACCAGCTCCGCCTCGAAGCGCTGCTGGGGACGCTCCAGGGTGACGTGGTAGCGGCCCGGCTCCAGGCCGAGCGACAGACGCCGCCCCGCGGGCTTCTGTAGCTCCGCCACGAGCTGATTGCCCCAGTTGCGCACGAAGAGCCGGCCCTCCACCTCCGGCGCCAGTCCCATCCGGGCCTGCGAGCCGCGGAGATCCGTCATCACCAGATCGCCACTGCCCGCCAGCTGGATGTCATAAGCCGCATGCTGGGGCCCCCCCTGGGTGCTCTCCGTGCGCGCGAGCGTCTCGTGGTAGGCGAACTGGTAGGCCTCGTCCAGCGTGACGCGGTTGTCTCCGTTCGTGTCCGCGGCGCCGCGCAGGCCAGAGAGCAGGAAGTACGTGAAGAAGGAGGCACCAATGGAGTCCGCCTCCTGCGCCACCTCGTCCGCGGAGCTGGAGGCCAGAAACGCGTGCCCACGCACCTGTGACGAGACGTCCGAGAGGAAGGCCAGCCGGTGCGCGCCTCCCTTGAAACGGGTGAGCGCGCCGGAGCCACACGAGTCGAGGATGGCGATGCGCACATCCACCGGGATCTCGGAGAGCAGCCGGCGCAGGTCCGTGTAGGAGAGACGCTCTCCGCGCGGCAGCAGGCCGTCCGCATCCGAGTGCCCCGAGTAGTAGAGCACCAGCTCGCGCCGAGCCTCCCGAGAGGGGTTACTGGAGATGAGCTGGCGCATCCGATCGAGCGCCGACACCAGCGAGCTTCGATCCGCCTCGAGCACCAGCAGCCGATCCCCTACGGACACCCCGCCCAGCTCTTCCAGCACCCGAGAGACGGCCATTGAGTCCGAACTGGCGTAGCGCAGCCGCTCGCGCCCGGCCCCTCCCTCGCTCGAGCCGATGATGAGGGCATAGCGCCGGATGGCGGCACGCGGCTCCTCGGACGGAGCGGCAGCAGCCGTGGCTGCCACCATCAACCCCAGCGTGCCCAGCAGCGCGGCCACGCGTCTCCACCCGTCGGCGGCTCTCTCAACCATGAGTCATGACCGCGATCCCCGGACCGGACCGCCCCAAGCCCTCTCCTTACTCCAAGCCTCCGCTCGGGCGCGAGTCCCCCGCGCCGAGTCAGAACCTGTCCGACAAGCACACAGGTTCGTTCCGCTCGCGCCCGACAGGGGCAGCTCTCGGGGCGGATCATCGGCCCGCAAAGCAGAAAGGCGGCCGGGATCCCTTTCGGGCCCGTGCCGCCTTCCCCTGCCAGCGAGCTGCCCCGCCGAAGCCGGGCTCCCACCGACTCAGCGAGAACTAGTAAGCGTTGTTCTCGGCGAAGCTCTTCATCGTCTTCTTGTTCAGGGTGTCGTTGGAGCTGGCACCGTCGTTGGACACGCTGGAGTTACCAGCGAGCGCCGCGGCGGAGGCGCCGAACAGCTTGCGGATGTTGTCGCCGAACAGCGTGATCACGCCGATCGCCGCGATCGCGATCAGGGCCACGATGATGATGTACTCGGTCATGCCTTGACCACGAGCCTTGCGCAGCTGCTTCTTCGGAAGGGCCTTCATGAGTAACTCCCTGGGGGTATTGGCGGTGGGGAAACGGCACCCTTCAATGTCGAGGGCAGGCGGACAGTAGAGGGATCAGACTCCGCGTACTATCGGTCATCGGGAGGATGGCTGGAAATGTCCGTAATCCCAGGAATTTAAGTCACACTGGAAGGCCTGGGAGGGCTCAGGGAGCCCCCGGAGCTGCCACTGTGGGGGTAGGACCTGGGGCGTTACAGTCCTGTGGCACCACCTCGCAGAGTGCCGCGAGGGCCTTGGTCAGCTCAGAATCCTCGGGGTGAGCGCGCAGATGTTGCTGCCCCAGCGCGACGGCCTCGGAGAGCCCGGAGACGGGCGTCCACGCGGTGCGCGAGGCCCAGGCCCGAGCCGTCACCAGCCGCAGCCAGGCAGAGACGAAATGGCGATCCTCGCGCCCCTGATCCAGCGCGGGGGCGAGCACTGACTCGGCCAGGGCCAGGTCCTTCTGGGCGAGCGTGGTGTTGGCCAGCGCCAGCCGTGCCTCCAGGCTGTCCGGGGCGAGCGAGAACCAGAGCGCCGCGGCGCCGCGCAGGAGCGGATCATTGAGGGCGTGGTTGCGATCGAGGTTGCGGTACAGGGCAGCTGCCTGCTGGGCGGTGGGCGGATGCTCCTGGAGGTAACGGTGGATCCACAGCCGTGAGCCTCCATCCGGGCCCCGGCGCTCGTCGTGGACACGCGTCTCCTGGTTCTGGAGGAAGAAGGCCACCGGAGCAGCGTACTCGAGCAGGTTGCGGTCATCCGTGTTGATGGGGCCCGCTCCAGCGAACTCGCCCTGCCCCGCGTCGCTGTGCACCTGCTTGGCGAGCAGGCCGAACACGTCGTGGATGTCGGCACGGGCCAGATCCTCACGTACCTCTGGGAGCGCCATGCGCTCGGCCACCTGGCGCGCGTCGAAGGTCAGCGGCTTGCGGCTGGCGACGAGGATGAGGTCCGTGGGGCCCAGCCAGGTGGTGGCGTAGGGGAACGTCTCGCGCAGGGTGCGCATGACGAGCTTGAGGATCTCCTCGCTGCTCTCGTAGGTGTGGATCCACTGCACCAGGATGCCGTCGTCGGTGAGGTGCTGATCCACGGTGCGGAAGAAGTCCCGCGAGAAGAGGCCCGAGACGCCCGCCACCCAGGGGTTGGACGGCTCGCTGATGACGAGATCGTACTGGAGCGGCGCGAGCGCCATGAACGTCTTGGCATCGTCGATGTGGACGTGCGTGCGCGGATCATCCACGGCGTTGCGGTTGAAGGCCTTGAAGAGGCGAGCCGCTTCGACGACGGCGGGAGAGATCTCCACCATGTCCAGACGCTTGACGGGGTGGGCCAGCACGGAGCCGGCGGTGACACCCGAGCCGGCGCCGACGATGAGCACATTCTCCGGAGGGCGCGGGTGCAGCAGCATGCCCAACTGGCCCAGGAGGATCTGCGTCTCCATATCCAGGCCGCTGGAAGCATCCACCTTCCCGTTGAGCTTCATGAACCGGTGCCCGTTCTTCAGCTCTCCCACGAGAACGGTGGCGAAGGTGTCGTCCTGGTAGAAGAGCGGCTGGATGCTCCGCTCGAAGCTGGAGACGGCCGCGGCATAGGTCTCGGGCGGCGCCTCGCGCATGCGGAACGAGGTGATGCCCGACAGGGCGACGGCCCAACCGCGCATGGGCAGCAGGAACAGCAGCCCACAGGCTACGCCGATGCCCAGGGGCCAGAAGGCTCGGACGGGTTGGGCAGGACGGCTCGGGACGGCGGCAAAGGCCACACCGGCCGCCACCAGGTGGCCCACCAGCCCGGCGATGAAGTTGCCCTCCATGCCCCACCACGGCATCAGCACCAGCCCGCCGAGTGCGGCACCGGTGATGGTGCCCACGGTGTTCCACAGGTAGACGCCGCCGAGTTGCCGCCCCACCTCGGCCACCTTCGCGGTGGCCACGCGCGCCGCCGCCGGGAAGGCCGCGCCCATGAAGAAGGTGGGCACCAGCAGCACCACGCAGCAGAACGCGAAGGTGAGGAACTGGAAGTAGGGCCACGTGTCCAGCGAGCGGTTCATCATGAACTGCGCTTTACGGAACAGGTACGGCAGCCGGACGTAGAGCGGCAGCGCCATGCACACGCTCGCCACCAGCGCCACCTGCAGCCACGCGAAGAGGCGCAGGAGGTCTCCCCTGCCCTTGCGCGTCATCAGCCAGAAGCTGCCCAGGCCGATGCCCAGGATGAACGCCGTGAGGATGAGCGTGAAGGCGTACGTGGAAGCGCCCAGGACGATGGACAGCAGGCGGATCCACGTCACCTGGTAGAGCATCGAGGTGAAGCCGGACAGCGCCACGCCCAGCAGCGCGGCCCTCACCGCCGCGTGGGGATAGGAGAGCGAATCCCCGTCCTCGGCGGCGGCTCCGTCGGCTGGAGCGCCCTGGCCCTGGGTGAGCGCGGGCGGATGCTTGCGAGCCAGCGCCAGCGCCCCGAGCGCCAGTAGGATGTTGAGGCTCGCGGCCAGCTTCGCCGACAGGGACAGGCCCAGCGCCGGCACCAGGCTCACACCCGCGAGGAACACGCCCAGTGCGGCCCCCAGGCTGTTGACGGCGTACAGGCGAGCCAGCTCGCGCCGCACATGGGCCAGCGAGGCGGAGAAGTGCCGCACCAGCGCCGGCAGCGTGCCTCCCATCAGCATGGTGGGCACCACGAGGGACAGCGCCGCCAGCCCCAGCTTGGGCACCACCCGCACCCCATCCGGCACCTTTACCGCCACGGACAGGTACGCCGCGCTCAGCACCTGGAGCACCGAGGGGAACAGGAGCGCGTAGAGCCCCACCCCCAGCTCCAGCAGGCCGTACATGGCCAGGGGGTTCTTCACCCGGTCAGCTGTTCGCCCGAAAACATATGCCCCCAGTGCCAGCCCGCCCATGAAGGTGGCGAGCACCACGGAGTGCGCCTGCCCGCTATTCCCCAGGACATTGGCGAGATACTTGGACCAGACGAGCTCGTAGACGAGGGCGGTCGCCCCGGACAGGAAGAGGAAGCTTGAAACCAGATTCTTCGGAAAGCCCATGGGGACAGGGCGGAACCTTACTCGTTATGTTCTGGGCCGACCAATGAACGCCCAGCTCCTGCAAGCACTCCAGCTCGTCTGGTCTCCAAGCCTCCGGGTCACCCGCGCCGAGGGTGACTGCGTCGCCGTGCTTCGCCGCCCCGCCGCGGAACTTCAGGATGTGCCGCTGCACTTAGCCCTGGGCATCACCCCCGAGCGCGCCCACGAGTTGGACGCCCGCGCCCGGGAGGATCGCCGCGCCGTGGAGTTCATCTCCGCCCGGATCGGCCCCAAGCCCCGCCCGCCAGAGGCCGAGCGTCAGGGCCCCTCGCTCGAACACCCGCTCTCCCGCCATGACGAGCCCGCGCCGCTCCGCCTCGTGCTGGGCCTGGAGGCAGGCGAGCCCACGGCCATCATCCAGGATCTGGATGGGTTGCTGGACGGGGCCCCACCGGTGCAGATCTCCAAACTCTCTTCCTCGCTCAGCCATGAGATTCGCAACCCGCTCAGCTCCGTGAAGATGGCGGTGCAGACACTGCAACGGAACACGACCCTGTCGGACCGGGACAAGCGCCGCTTGACGATCGCCAATCGGGAGATCCGCACCATGGAGCGGATGCTCTGGCTGCTCTCCGAGTACGGCCGCGACAGCGTGCCCAACATGGATCAACAGCCGCTGCGCACCGTGGTCCAGGAGGCCCAGGCCATGGTGGCGCCCGAGATGGCCGAGCGCCGCATCGAGCTGAAAGTCGAGGAGGATCCGGAGCTACCCCGGGTGCGGGTGGATGCCACACGACTGAGGCCGGTGCTCGCCCAGCTCCTGCTCAACATCTCCATGGGCCAGCCCGAGGACTCCCACGTGAACGTCCAGTTGCGTCGAGGCCCCGAGGGCCGACCTCTGATGGTGCTCAAGGACTCCGCCGCCGCCCTGCCCCCGGAGGAGCGAGGCACGCTCTTCGAGCCCTTCGGCTCTCGCTTGGCACGGGGGGCAGGCCTCTCCCTCGCGGCGCTCCGACGTGTCATGCTCAACCAGGGGGGTGACATCTCCGCCGAGGGAAGCTCGGAGCCAGGAATGGTGTTCACACTCACCTTTGCCGTGTGAGTGAGCTGCATGGAGACCCTTCTCATCATCGATGACGACGTGGGGCTCCTGGAGAATCTCCAGATGCACTTCGAGGAGATCCTCCAGGATGGCGCACCGCGCTATCACGTGGTGACGGCCACCAACGCCGCCGCGGGCCTGAAGGCCGCCCAGGATGCCATGCCCAGCGTGGTCATCCTGGACATGATGCTGCCGGACCGCAGCGGCCTGGAGATCATCGAGGAGCTGAAGACGCTGTGCGGCGACGCGCGCATCATCCTCGTCACCGCGCACCACGACATGGAGACGACGATCCGAGCCATGAAGGCCGGAGCGTTCGACTACATCCACAAGCCCTTCCCCGAGCCGGCCGCGCTGGATCTCGTCGTCGAGCGGGCGCTGGAGTATCGGCAGCTCTCGCGCCGCGCCGCCTCGATGAGCGTGGAGAACGCGGCCGCGCGCCTGGGCGACATCGTCGGCACCAGCCCGCTCATGCAGCAGCTCGTCAAGGAGATCGGCAAGGTGACGAGCAGCCGCGCCACGGTGCTCATCAACGGCGAGAGCGGCACGGGCAAGGAGCTGTTCGCCCGCGTCATCCACAACTACTCGTACGACGAGACCAAGCCCTTCATCGGCATCAACTGCTCGGCCATCGTGGACACGCTGCTGGAGAGCGAGCTGTTCGGCCACGAGAAGGGCTCGTTCACCGGGGCCACCAGCACCAAGCCGGGCAAGTTCGAGCTGGCCGAGGACGGCACCGTCTTCCTGGACGAGATTGGCGACATGTCGCTCATGCTCCAGGCCAAGCTGCTGCGCGTGCTGCAGGAGCGCGAGTTCGAGCGCGTGGGTGGCGTCAAGCGCGTGAAGCTGCGCGCCCGCATCATCGCCGCCACGCACCGCAACCTGGCCGACGAGGTGGCGGCCGGGCGCTTCCGAGAGGACCTCTACCAGCGTCTCAAGGTCATCACGATCACCATCCCACCCCTGCGCGAGCGCCGCGAGGACATCCCCCTGCTGGTGCACCACCTGCTGGAGCGCATCAACGAGAAGGTGCACAAGCGGGTGACGCGGGTGCCTCCGGAGGTGCTCGAGCACCTCTCCCGGCTGCCCTGGCGCGGCAACGTGCGAGAGTTGGAGAACGTCCTCACCCGCGCCGTGGTGCTGGCTCCGGGCGAGGTGCTGCTGGGAGACGATCTGCCTGCCCTGGAGGCCGGGGCCCCCGAACCGGGCCGCGCCACCGCCACTCCCACCCCGGTGCCCCTCCTGACGGCCCCGGCGGTGGACGACGCCAGCCAGATCCCCACCCTGGAAGAGGCCGAGCGCATGTTGATCCAGCGCGCCATGGCCGTGACCAAGGGCCACAAGGGCAAGGTTTGCCAGATTCTTGGAATCAGCCGGCCGACCTTGGAGCGCAAGCTCCAGAAATTCGGGCTTTCCCAGTCGGTCCCCTCGTCGCTCGGTGGACAGGGCTAGCGTCGCGTGCAGGCACGTCTCGTTCAGGACAGTGTCGCAGCGCCGACAGAGCCCCCTGGAAATTGAACGTTTCGTTCACGTTGATCAGACTGTTTGAACGTTCTGTTTCAAGTTTTGGACACAGCGCTCGCCACAAATTGGACCTTGATCGCTAAGTACGCGGCATTGCTCGGTTTGTTACCCCGGAGGCATTTCATTCCGGGGTTGGCACAAAGCTTGGAAAGAAGGTTCCTCGTTCGGCACTCCGGGATTCCTCCCCACCCACCTTGTTCGCAGGAGAGTACTCAATGCACGGCTTCAACCGTCCCCTCGGTCCCATCGGTTCCAACGTCGTTGCCCCGCTGCAGACCACCAGCTCTGGAATGATGGTGACCGCGAACAAGATCGTCCCCGGCCAGGAGGCGATCGACTTCAAGGGCTACTTCAAGGTTGAGTCCTTCCCGCACAACTCGGTCATCTATCGCTATGGCGACACGACGGACCGCGTGTACCTGCTGAAGTCGGGCCGCGTGCGGCTGATGCGAGTGGGCAAGAACGGCACCCGCTCGGTGGTGAGCATCCTTCGCCCTGGCGAGATCTTTGGTGAGGTGTTCCGCCCCGAGGGCACCACCATCGAGGAGATGGCGGTGGCTTCCGGCGAGGCCGAGGTGTGGTCCATCGAGGGCCGTGACTTCCGCGCTCAGCTCGAGGCCCGCCCGGCGCTGGCCCTGGACGTGGTTCGCGCCTACGCCGAGCGCGTGCGTGCACTCCGCAAGCGCGTGCTGGGCCTGACGTTCAAGGAGGTTCCGGCCCGCCTGGCGGACACCCTGCTCACCCTGGTCGAGGCGCACGGCGAGCGCTGCCCGCACGGCGGTGAGACGGACCTGCGCGGGATTACCCAGCAGGACCTGGCGGATCTGGTGGGCGCGTCCCGCTCGTTCGTGTCCACGCTCATCAACGAGATGAAGCGCGAGGGCGTGCTCGGCAACGTGGGCCGCATCCTCTGCGTGCGTGACCAGAAGGCGCTGCGGAAGATCGCTGGCAAGGAGAAGTAATCCCTGACAGCCCCCTGAGAGTGAACGAACGAATGGGCTCGGCCGCGAGAAGCGGTCGGGCCCGTCGTGCTTTTGGGGCCCGTAAGGCTCGCGGCGCCGCTATCCTGCCGGGCCTCGATCAGCCACCACGCCCGGGATCCATGACTGCCCCAGCCGAGTCCACTCCTCACCGCACGTACACCGAGCGCCGCGCCGCCGCCCAGGCCAGGCTGGCCGTGTTGGATCGGGTCAGCGCGCGCTATGCGAACCTCCGAGGCCTCACGTTCCTGGGAGCGGCGGGCATCGCGGGCCTCACCGGCTTTGGGAAGCTGCCGAAGCCCTACTGGTGGGCAGTGGTGGGGGCCATCGTCTTCTACGCCGTGCTCGCCGTGCTGCACCACTATGTGTTCCGCCGCGAGGCGCGGGAGCGGCTGTACGTCACGTTGAACGAGCGGGGCCTGGCCCGGCTGAGTGGAGCGTGGCGCGAGTTCATGGACCGTGGGGAGCGCTTCCTCTCCTCTTCGCACCTGTACACGCCGGACCTGGATGTGTTCGGCCAGGCCAGCCTCTTCCAGTTGTTGAACGAGACGGCGACGAAAGCGGGCGAGGAGCGGCTCGCATCCTGGCTGTCGAGCTCGGCCTCGGCCGAAGAGGTGGTGGCGAGACAGGGAGCAGCCCAGGAGCTGGCGCCGCTCGTGGCGTTCCGGCAGGACGTGTGCGTGGAGGCGCGGGTGGTGTCTCGGGAGAAGGCGGATCCGAGCCACTTCATTCAATGGGCCGAGGCGGGTCCGTCGCTCGACTCGATCCGCTGGTCACGGCCGCTGGCGATCATCCTGCCGCCCATCACGCTCACACTCTACGTGCTCGGCCAGTTCAGCGTGGTTCCGGGGTGGGTGTGGTGGTTGGGACTCTTCGTGCAGCTCGGGATAGCGATGGCCACGCTCCGGACGCTTCGGGAGATGGAAGCGAAGATGTCCGCCGGAGAGGAAGGCTTCGTGCGCTATGCGCCCCTCTTCGCCCGAGTGGAGGGCCAGGAGGTTCGCCACCCGTTGCTCCAGCGGCTCCAGTCTGGCCTGCAGCGTCCGGGCGAGCCCCGGGTGTCCGCGCACTTCCATCGCTTCAGCCGGCTGTACTCGTGGGTGGAGTTCAAGCGGCACCAGTTCCATCCCCTGGTGCACCTGTTCACGCTGTGGGACATCCACGCGCTGTTCGCGCTGGAGAACTGGCGGGCCAAGCACGGCAAGGAGGTGCGCCGCTGGTTCGAGGCGCTCGCGGAGCTGGAGGCACTCTCGTGCCTGGCGGGCTTCGCGCACGATCGGCCGGCCTTCGTCTGGCCCGCGCTGGTGACTGAGGGGCCAAGGGTGGAGGCGAAAGAGCTGGGCCACCCGCTGCTGGACAGCCCGGTGCCCAACGACGTGTCTCTGCCGGGGCCTCGGCACGCGCTGCTCATCACGGGCTCGAACATGTCCGGGAAGACGACGCTGATGCGTGCGGTGGGTGCCAACGTGGTGCTGGCGCTAGCCGGAGCGCCCGTGTGCGCGCGGGAGTTCACGCTGTCTCCGCTCCAGGTGCTCACGAGCATGCGGGTGAAGGACTCGCTGGAGCGAGGCGTGTCCTACTTTTACGCGGAAGTGCAGCGCATCAAGGCCGTGCTGGACGCGGCCCAGGCGGCGAAGGGACAGAGCCTGTTCCTTCTCGATGAGATCCTCCTGGGCACGAACACGCGCGAGCGGCAGATCGCCTCTCGCGAGGTGCTGCGGCTGCTGCTGGGCACGGGAGCCTGCGGGGCAGTGACGACGCACGATCTGTCCCTGGCTGCGCTGGCGGACGAGCCGGGAGCGCACGTGGTCAACGTCCACTTCCGAGACCATCTCGAGGGCGAGAAGATGGTGTTCGACTACAAGCTGCGGACGGGGGTGGTGGACACGACCAATGCGCTCCGGGTGCTGCGCATGGCGGGAGTCCCCGTCACGGAGGCCGAGCCATCGACCTGAACTTGCTCATCGCCCTGGACGCCCTTCTCCGGGAGGGCAGCGTCACCGGAGCCGCCCGGCGGCTGAACCTCAGCGCTCCGGCCATGAGCCGGACCCTGGCGCGCATCCGCGAGGCCGTGGGAGACCCGATCCTGGTTCGAGCAGGCCGCAAGCTCGTCCCAACGCCTCATGCCCTGGCGCTTCAGAGTCGCGTGCACGAGACCGTGGAGCAGGCCTCCGGGCTGCTGAGGCCAAGCAGGCCCCTGGAGCCCTCGACGCTCGAGCGCGTCTTCACCCTGAGGGCGGGCGATGCACTGGCCGGAATGCTCTCCGAGCCGCTCATCCGCCTGTTCCAGGCCGAGGCGCCCCGAGTCGTGGCGCGCTTCGTCCCCGAGGGAGAGGAAGACGTCGGAGCCCTCCGAGATGGCCAGGTGGACCTCGATCTGGGCGCCATCGGTCCCATGGGCCCTGAGGTGCGGGTCCAGGCCCTGTTCCGAGACCGCTTCGTCGCCGTCGTGAGGCGTGGCCATCCGCTGCTGCGAGGCCGCTTCTCGCTCAAGCGGCTGGCCGAGCATCCGCACATCTCCGTCTCCCGGCGCGGGAAGCTGCGTGGGCCGCTGGACGACCTCCTCGAGGAGGCGGGCGTCACGCGGCGGGTGGTCCTGACCCTCCCCTCCATGTTCGCCGCGCTGGCGGCCGTCGCTGGCTCGGACATGGTCGCGGCCGTCTCGGAGCGTTTCTCGGAGCACTTCCGGGACACGCTGGGCCTGGAGAAGATCCCCCTGCCCGCGAGCCTGCCCGTGATGACCATCTCGCAAGCGTGGCATCCGCGTTTCGATGCGGACCCGGGCCATCGCTGGCTCCGCGAGTGCGTTCGCCGCGTGTGCCCCACGATGAAGTCCCGAGCGTAGAGGAGCCTTCCCAGATTGCGTCCCGTGCAATCATTCAGTGCATGAGTTGCACTGGTGGCAAGTCTGCTGGCCGGACAAGAGTTCTCCCGAACCTTGAAGCACGGAGAACTCACATGCCCCATTCACTGAAGACTCCCGCCATCGCCTCGGTGCTCGACCGACTCTTCACTGAAGCCGAGAAGAATGACCCCGCCATCCTGGCTCCCCTCGCGGAGGAGACCCGCCGCCAAGGGGGAGCACTGGATGATCGCAAGCTGGCTGGAGCACTGAGCCAGGCGTTCATTCCCGTCTCCCGAGACGTGGGACAACTGCTCTACATGATGGTCCGGACCAGCCGCTCCCGGCATGTGGTCGAGTTCGGGACCTCGTTTGGGATCTCGACGATCTTCCTCGCCGCGGCGCTGAAGGACTCTGGCGGAGGCAAGGTGATCACCACCGAGTTGGAGCCTCACAAGGTGCGCCGGGCTCGAGAGCACATCGCGGAGGCCGGGCTCTCGGAGTTCGTCGAGGTGCGCGAGGGCGACGCCCGGGAGACGCTGCGTGACGTGGCTCCGGAGATCGACTTCGTGCTGCTCGACGGGTGGAAGGGGCTATACCTCCCGGTCCTCCAGCTCCTGGAGCCGAAGCTGCGCCGAGGCACCCTCCTCGTCGCGGACGACATCGAACTCATGCCGGAGATGGTCGCGCCCTACGTCCAGTACGTGCACAGCGAGGACAGCCCCTACCTCGCGGTGAAGGTGCCGATGGGCGACGGGCTGGACGTCGCCATGTGGACGCGCTGAACTCTCGCGGACAGGAAGACCCCCTGTCGGGCGCGACCGGAACGAACCTGTATCCTAGTCCTACAGGTTCGGAAACAGCCTCGCCCGAGGGGGCACCTTGCCCCAAGCCATGTGCCCCTGTGCCGCCGAGCGCTACCGGAGGGCCGCTAGAGTGGCCTCGGACTCGGAGACCAGCGCACGGACCAGGTCCGCAGCGGACACATCCCGGCTGAGCGCCGCAGCCTGCCCCGCCCAGAGCGCCATGAGCCGGGTATCCCCTTGCTTTGCCGCTGCGCCCCTCAAACCGATCGTGGCGTAGTGCTGAACGGGAAACGGGAGAATGGCCTCACTGTCCGAGAGCGTCTCGATGAACTCGTTGGAGATCATCCGGCCCGGGCGTCCCGTGAACGCGCGGGTGATGCGCATCGAATCATCACGAGCCCCCCGGAGCGCCGTCTTGTGAGCCGGCGCGGTGCCAGCCTCGCGGCACGTCATGAAGGCCGTGCCGAGCTGCACCGCCACCGCGCCGAGCACCCGGGCAGCCAGGATGCCCCGGCCATCCATGATGCCTCCGCTCGCGATGACCGGGAGCTTCACGGCATCGACGACCTGTGGGACGAGGGCCATCGTCCCCACCAGGCCCGCCTCGAAAGGAACAGCGAAGGTGCCTCGATGGCCGCCCGCCTCCGAACCCTGGGCGACAATGAAGTCCACGCCCGCAGCCTCGAGCTGCCGTGCCTCCTCGACGTTCGTAGCCGTTCCCGCCACCAGGATGCCGCGTGACTTGAACGCCTCAAGCACATGGGCCGGCGGGATGCCAAACGTGAAGCTGAAGAGGGCGGGAGAACACTCGAGCACCGCCTCGACCTGCTTGAAGAAGTCCGGAAGCGCGGTCGCGGGAGACTGGGGCGCAGGAAGCCCGAGCTGCTCGTGATAGCGCGCCAGGATCGCCAGCATGGGAGCCGGATCCGCGCCGGGAGCGCTCACAGGAGCGAACAGGTTGATGGCAAACGGCCGCTGCGTGAGCGCACGCACCGCCTGGGCCTGCCGAACGATCTCCTCGGGCCGCAGATAGGAGGCTCCCATCGAGCCCAACCCACCCGCGTTCGAGACCGCCGCCACCAGCTCGGGCGTGGTGATACCTCCGCCCATGGGAGCCTGGATGATCGGATGCGCCACACCAAGCCGCTCCGGAAACCTGCGCCACGCACTGGAATCCGCCACAGGGCACCTCCCGCTTCCTTTCCTGGCATAAACCCGAATGCCCAGCAACCAGCCGGGCAGAGGGCCCCGCTCCTGTGGCATCCTCGCGACACCCACATGGCCGCCCCCGCTTCCGCCCCCACCGCACAACATTGGGTGCTGCGTCTCTTCTTCGTTTCGGGCCTCTCGGGGATCCTCTTCGAGGTCCTCTGGACGCGGATCTTCACGTACCTGCTCGGGGGCACCACCCACAGCGTCACCGCCGTCATCACGGCGTTCATGCTTGGGCTCGGGCTGGGCTCCTACCTCTTCGGGAGGATCTCGGACCGGCAGACCCAGCCCCTGCGCCTCTATGGCCTGCTCGAACTCGGAGTCGCCTTCAGCGGGCTCCTCGCGTTCTATGCCTTCCGCCACATCGAATCGCTCTACTCGGCCCTCTATGCCTGGGCGCCGCAAGCGACCATCAAGTGGCTCGTCTTCTTCATCGCCTTCGTCTTCGTCTCGCTCTCGGCCACGCTCATCGGCGGCACCCTGCCCGTGCTCGCACGGTACGTGGTGGATCGGGACGATGGGTTGAAGGCCCGGCTGGGCCAGCTCTACTCCATCAACACCCTGGGAGCGGCCGCGGGCGCCATCCTCATGATCGGGCTGGTGTGGGTGCTGGGCTATGAGGTGGGCTACCACCTCGCGCTCATGCTCAACGCCGTGACGGGATTGGGAGCCCTGCTCCTGTCCCGCCGCCACGGCCCGACACCCACCACGCTCACTGAAGCGTCCCCCGCCCCTGCGCCTTCCCCCGAAGCGGGCGAGACGCTCGACGGCCGCATCCTCCTGCCCGCCTTCGCGGTGTCCGGCTTCTGTGCGCTCGCGTACGAGGTCATCTGGTTCCGCCTGCTCGACTTCCTCCTGCTGGGCCGGTTGACCACCTTCGCCTGCGTCCTGTCCGTGTACCTGCTGGGCATCAGCCTGGGCAGCCTCGCGTTCAGCCGCTGGAGCCCCGCGGGCCTGAGCGATCTCAAGCTCTTCGTGGCCTTCGAGACCGTGCTGGGATTCCTCGGGCTCCTCAGCCTGCCGCTGCTGTCCGTGATCAGCGGAGCAGGCCACCGCTCGCTCAGCATCGCCGTGGGCTTCCTCATCCTCTTCGCCATGACGCTGCTGCTCGGCGGCCTCTTTCCCCTGGCGGGCAAGCTCCACGCGGCGCCGCTGCGCCTGCTGGGGAGATCCGTGGGCAGCATCTACTCGGCGAACACCGCGGGCTCGGTGCTGGGCTCGTTCCTGACGGGCTTCGTGCTCTTCCCGGCCATCGGCACATCGGCGACGCTCCTGCTTGTCGCCATGCTCAACCTGGCCGTCGCCGTGGGCGTGGCGGGCCTCGCGATCCGGCCCATGAGCGCCAAGTGGCTCGGGATGGGTGCGCTGCTCACGGCGGTGGGGCTGGCGGGCTGGCTCGGAGACGACTGGCTCACGCGCTACTACGAGCACGTGAGCCTCCGCCCGGACTTCCACATCATCGCCGAGAGAGAGAGCAGCCTGCAGCCCGTGATGGTGGCCGAGAACCCCCAGGGAGAGCGAGTCCTCCTCGGAGGCCCCTTCCAGTCCGGCGAGACCGTGCCCGCGCGGCGGCAGACGCAGAAGCTCCAGGCGCATCTGCCAATGCTCGTCCACTCGAACCCGCAGCGGGTGCTGGAGATCGGCTACGGCGTGGGCGAGCTCGCGCGGACGCTGCTGCTCTACCAGCCGGAGTTGCTGCACCTCGTCGAGCTCGACGAAAACATGGTCCCCATGGCCGAGCAGTACTTCGGAGCGCTCAACGAGCACGCCAGCACCCGGCCCAACGTGCGCGTGGACGTGATGGACGGCCGGCACTTCCTGAAGATGAGCCAGGAGCAGTACGACGTCATCATGTCGGACTCGATGATCCTCGCGAGCGAGGGCAGCCTCCGGCTCTACACGGAGGAGCACTTCATCGAGGCGCGCAAGCATCTGCGTCCTGGAGGCGTGGCGCTCGCGTGGCTGCCGCTCAACGCGGGAACCACGAAGGCGATGGTCATCCTGAAGACCTTCCAGAAGGTCTTCCCGCAGAGCCTGCTCTGGCTGCCGCTGGGCCTCAACACACAGGAGGCGTTCATCGTCGGCTTCCGGGACGAGGCGCGGATCGATCTGGCGGCCTGGCAGCAGAAGTTCGACCACGTGGCGCGCGCGGATCTCGGGGCCTTCGGCTGGGATTCGCCGGGGCTCTTCTTCGCCAGCTTCCGAGCCGGGCCGGAGCGGCTGAAGGAGATCGCCGACCGGGTCCCCCTGCTGAACCGGGACATGAACCCGGTGCTGGATTTCCTCCCCCAGGAGACACCCGCTGAGATCGATGCCGCCGTCCGGCAGCTCATCGCCGCGCCGCCGGGCTCCGTCTTCGCTCACTTGCAGGCCAGCGCCTCGCAGAGCCAGGAACTGGAAGCACTGCGGGACGAGACCCGGCGCGTCCACGAGGCGGACCAGATCTTCTTCCAAGGTGTCGAGACCCTCGATCGGTTCGGAGCCCGGCCGCCGGAAGAGGTGCTGGCGAACGCCGAGGCGCTGACGGCCGACTTCCGCAAGGCGCTCGAGGTGTACCCCCGGCACCACGCCGCCGCCGTGTGGATGGCCCAGGTGCTGGGGCTGGCGGCGAAGGTGCAGCCCCCGCTGGATCCCGACCGTACTCGCGGGCTCCTGGAGGAAGCCAGCCGCTACAACCCGTCGGACCTCGCGGTGGCCGAGGCGCTCGCGCGATTGGCGCTCGAGAGAGGTGACAAGGACGAGGCCCACAAGTACATCGAACGGGTTCGCACGCTCGCGCCCTACTCCCGGCTCGCCGCCACGGAGATTCCATGACTGAAGCTCCCGCCACGCTCAGCCGCCCTCGCTTCCGCTTCCTGTGCGCGCTCCTGTTCTGCACGGGGATGACGTCGCTCATCTTCCAGATCATCTGGCTGCGGGGCTTCAGCATCATCCTCGGCAGCACCATCTATTCGATGGCGTGCGTGGTCACCGTCTTCATGCTCGGTTTGGCGCTCGGGAGCCTGGCGATGTCCCGGCTGCTGAAGAACGGTCAGCGGCTGGCGGCGAGTCCGCTGGCGGCCTATGGCACGGTGGAGCTGTTGGTGGGGCTCAGCTCGCTGCTCGTGACGTGGACGCTCTTCACCCACCAGAACTTCTACCTCTCGCTGTCCGGCTCGCCCAACTCGCCGCTGCTGTCCCGTGTGGCCGCGCAGTTCTCGGTGTGCCTGGGGCTCATCGGCATCCCGACCGCGCTCATGGGGATGACGCTCCCGCTGCTGAGCCAGCTCGTAGTGGACCGGAGACAGGTGTCCGCGCTCTACGGTGTGAACACCATCGGCGCGGCCACGGGGAGCATCATCTCCAGCTTCGTCCTCATCTACTACCTCGGCTGCATCCGGGCCGGCGCGGTCGCCACGGCGATCAACGCCGTCATCTTCGCCGTGGCCCTGGCGAGCAACCGCTTCTTCCCACCCGTTCCCCAGTCCGCCACGGAGGAGCCAGCCCCGAGCCCTTCCAACACTCCCGAGGGCCGGATGCTGAGCCGCCCGCTGATGCTGGCGCTCGCGCTGTTCTCGGGCTTCGTAGCGCTCTCCTGCGAGATCACCTGGACGCGCTTCCTGTCGCTGTGCTTCGGCAACCGCATCTACGTCACGAGCATCACCCTGGCGATCATCCTGCTCTTCATGGGCCAGGCGGCGCGAATGAGCAGCGCCATGCTCCGAGGGACGACGCCGCTGTGGCGCATCCTCCTGTACGCGTGCTCGCTGACGGTGATCTCCTTCGCGGCGGCGCTCCTGCTGGAGCGCTCGGCCTTCCAGCCGACGCAGCCGGGGCTCGTGGTGGCCTTCATCCTGCTGATGGTGGTGTTCCCAGCCACGACGCTCGGGTTGATCTTCCCGCTCACGCTCGCGGCGCGGCCAGCCGGGGTGACAAACGGGGCGAGCTGGGTGGGGCTCGTATACGGCATGAACACGCTGGCCAGCCTCATGGGCTCACTGGCGAGTGGCTACGTGCTCATCAACTTCATCGGCTCGAATGGTCTCATCGCCTTCAACTCCGTGCTGCTGCTGATCGCCCTGGCGGGGCTGGCGTACGGCTTCCGCCCGCAGTTCCGGCTCACGGACCATGCGCTGGGCGGAGTGGCGGTGCTCGCCTTCCTGGCCATCATCGCGCCACGGAGCCTCCAGGTGCCGCCGGTGGTGGATGCCGACAAGGCCGTGGTGCGGAGTGAGGACGCGCACGGCATCTTCAGCGTGGTGCGCGTAGACGACAAGCGGCTCCGGGTGCTGAACAACCGGACGGACCTCGTGTACCTCTACGGAGAGGCCAGCACGCAGTATGTGCAGGAGACGCAGGCCTTCCTGCCCATCCTCTACGCGCCGAAGTTGGACAAGGTGCTGAACATCGGCCTGGGCTACGGCATCACGGCAGGCGCGTTCTCACGCGTGTCGGAGGTGAGCTCCATCGACGCGGTCGAGATCGTCCCGGCGCTTGTGGACCACACGAAGCTGTTCAGCCCGGGCAACCACGACTACTTCTCCAATCCTCGCGTGCGGATCCACGTCACGGATGGGCGCCACTTCCTGGCGACGACGCCTGACCGCTACGACATCATCTCGATCAACGTCACGGATCCGTACCTGCCGGGGACCTCGAGCTTCTACAGCCGCGAGTTCTACGAGCTGGCGCGCTCGCGGATGACACCTGGGGGCGTGCTGGCACAGCACATCTTCGGGCCGGACATGGCGGCGCTATACCACGGCATCCACGAGGTGTTCCCGTACGTGAAGGGCATCCCCTCCTACGGGAACGGAATGACGGTCATCGCCTCGATGGAGCCGCTGCAGCCGCGCCAGCGGGACCTCTTCATGCAGCACTACGACGAGGGCCGCGCGCTGCTGGGGACCATCGGCATCAAGGACGGGATGGCCGGCTTCGAGCGGCTGGTGGCCATGGGGGACGAATCGCTCAAAGAGCTGTCCTCCCGGGCCCCCGAGTTCGAGAACAGCGACGACATGCCGGTGCTGGAGTTCCGCCGGCTGCCGGGCCAGGTGGGCCTCTTCCACTCGAACAACTGAAGAGGCTCCGGCCGCGGCGCGCTATGGAGACTTCGCCCACTGCTCGCGCAGGTCGTCGTAACGCTCGCCCAGGATGGAAAGGACTTCGTGCTTCACCGAGAACTGGAGCACGTCCCCCTTCTTGAAGCTCATGTCCACGATGACCTTGTTCTCGTTGATGCTGCTGGTGCTCACGATGGTGGTGCCGTCGTCCAGCGTCCCGGTGACGGTCCACTGAATCCAGTCCCAGGCTTCACCTCCTACGAGTTGCCCGGTGAACCCCGTGTTGGGATCCGTGAGCGTCGAGCCCTGCACCCGGAAATTGAAGATGGTCTCCGCCACGTTCTGATCCGCGTCCCGCGTCAGCACGTCCTCGATGATGAGGCTCTGAGGTCCATTGAAGACCCGCCTCAGCAGGGTTTCTCCCTGCGCGGTGACCTGTCCGTCGGCGGAGCGGGTCGTGTTGATGCCCTTGTAGTAATAGGTCTGCACCTGCTCGTTGAGATCCGAGCTACAGCCCAGGCCCGACATCGTTCCGAGCACCAGGGCCATCACCGCCACAGACTGCCGCATTCGCATGGACGCTTCTCCCCAAAGAAACGGGCCCCTCCCTATGCACGGGAGAGGCCCTTTCCGAAGTCAGCAGGCTGTCCGAATCGAGGCTACTTCGCCACCTCGACGAGCGCCGCGGCGCCCATCCCTCCACCAATGCACATCGTGACGACGCCGTAGCGGCCGTTGCGGCGCTTCAGCTCGTACAGGATGGTGCCGACCAGTCGCGCACCGGACACGCCCAGCGGGTGACCCAGGGCGATGGCGCCGCCGTTCGGGTTCACCTTGTCCAGCGGGATGCCCAGCTCGCGGATGCAGTGCAGCGCCTGGGCGGCAAAGGCCTCGTTGAGCTCGAAGACGTCGATGTCCTCGATCTTCAGCTTGTTCTTCGCCAGCAGCTTCTTCACCGCCGGGATGGGCCCCACGCCCATGATCTCCGGAGGCACGCCGGCCACCTGGTAGTCCAGGAAGTAGCCCAGCGGCTTCACCCCGAGCGCCTTCGCCTTCTCCTCGCTCATCACCACCGCCGCCGCCGCGCCATCCGTCAGCGGAGACGCGTTACCCGCCGTCACCACGCCCTTGGCGTTGAAGGCCGGCTTGAGCTTCGCCAGGCCCTCCAGCGTGGTGTCCGGGCGCAGGATGGTGTCGAACGTGACGGTGACCTGCTTGGGCTTGCCGTCGTCGTCGTACATCGTCGTGGCGATGGGGAGGATCTCGTCCTTGAACTTCCCCTGCTCGCGGGCCGTGGCTGCCCGGCGCTGGGACTCGTAGGCGAACTTGTCCGCATCCGCCCGCGTCACGTTGTAGCGGCTGGCGATGTTCTCCGCCGTGGCGCCCATGGAGGTGTAGACCTCCGGGTGCTTCTCCATGATCTCCGGGTTGGCGCTCACCTTGTTGCCGCCCATGGGGACCATCGTCATCGTCTCGGTGCCACCGGCGACCGCCACCTGGATCATCCCCGCCTGGATGGCCTGCGCCGCCTGGGCGATGGCCTGGGTACCCGACGAGCAGAAGCGGTTGATGGTCATCGCCGGCACGGAGTCCGGCAGGCCACCCAGCAGCGCGGCCTGGCGCGCGACGTTCATGCCCTGCTCGGCCTCGGGCATGGCGCAGCCGAGGATGACGTCCTCGACTTCGTCCGGCTTCAGCCCGGGAACCCGAGCCACCGCCTCCTTGATGACATGGGCCGCGAGCGTGTCGGGCCGCGTGTCCTTGAACTCTCCCTTGTGGGCGCGGGTGAACGGCGTCCGCACCGCGCTGGCAATCACGACTCGACCGGCCATGTTTCGTCTCCTCGCCTGGAGAGCATCCAGGCATTCAAGGTCTTCATCTGAATCGCTCTGAGAAGGTTGGATAAGAGCCGCGCGCTAGTTCCGCAGCGGCTTGCCCTTCTCCAGCATGAACATGAGCCGATCCTGCGTCTTCGACTCGCCAATGAGGCTCAGGAACGCCTCAAGCTCCAGTTCCAGCAGCCGCTCCTCGGTGACCAGCGCGGAGGGGCTGGTGTCGCCACCGGTGAGCACGCGCGCCAGCTTCTGGCCGATCTTCCGGTCGTGCTCGGAGATCTGGTTGTTGAGCTGCATGTCGTACAGCATCATGTCGATGGTGGCGGCGCCGCTGGGCCCAGGCAGGCGGAAGCGGGTGGGCCGAGGCGGCTGGAAGCCCGAGGCCGCCATGCCCAGCACGCGGGCCTTGGCGTCCATGAGCAGGAAGTCGCGGTTGGCGCTGATGCCGTCGGTGGCCTTGAGGAAGCCCGCCTCGCGAGCCTCTTCGGCGCTGGTGGCCACCTTCGCGGTGCCGATGGACAGGAACACCTTCTTGAGGAAGGGCAGCGGATCGAAATCCTTGTCCGTGGAGTACGGGCCGTAGACGTTGCGCAGCAGTTGCATGTTGCCGCCGCCGCCGGGGATGAGGCCCACGCCGACCTCGACGAGGCCCATGTACAGCTCGGCCGAGGCCTGGATGGCGTTGCCGCCCATCGTCACCTCCGCGCCGCCGCCCAGGGTGAGGTTGAAGGGCGCCGTCACCACCGGCACGCCGCTGTAGCGCATGCGCTGGTTGGCCGCTTGGAAGGCCGCCGCCATCTTCCGGATGGCGTCGAACTCGTCGCTCTTGGCCGCCATCAGCATGGCCATGATGTTGGCGCCCGCCGAGAAGTTCGACCCGTCGTTGCCGATCACCAGGCCCTGGAAGTTCTTCTCCGTCTCGTCCAGCGCGGTGTTCATCATCGCGATGATCTCATCGTCGATGGAGTTCATCTTCGAGTGGAACTCGAGCAGGGTGACGCCGTCACCCATGTCCCACAGCGAGGCGCTGTCGTTGCCGGTGATCTTCTTGTTGCCGCGCTTGAGGTACTCCACGCGCAGGGTGCGCGGGCTCTCCTGCACGGGCTTCACGGACTTGCTGGGGATGTCCCAGTAGGTGTCCCGGCCGTCCTGCACGCCGTAGAAGGACTCGCGGCCGGCGGCCAGCATCTCCTCCACCCAGGCGGCGGGCTGGATGCCCAGTTCCTTCATGCGCGCCACGCCGGCCTTCACGCCGTAGGCATCCCACGTCTCGAAGGGCCCGAGGTCCCACCCGAAGCCCCAGCGCACGCCGCGGTCGACGTTGACGATGTCGTCGGCGATCTCGGGGATGCGGCGGCTGGAGTAGGCCAGCACGTCCAGCGTGACGCGCTCGGCGAACTTGGCGGCCTTGTCCTGGCCCTTCATCACCGTGGCGATGCGCTCGCGCACATCCTCCACTTCCTTGGCGGCGCCCAGGGACTCGAAGCGCACCTTGTTCTGCGGCCGGTAATCGAGCGTCTTGAGATCCAACGCGTGGATCTCCTTCTCGCCGTCTCCGCCACCGCCCTTGGCCTTCTTGTAGAAGCCGGAGCCGCTCTTGTCGCCGAGCATGCCCTTCTCCACCATCTTCTGGAGGAAGTCGGGGATGGCGAACGTGTCGCGCTTCTCGTCCTGGGTGAGCGTGTCGTAACAGTTCTTCGCCACGTGGACGAAGGTGTCCAGACCGACGATGTCCGCGGTGCGGAAGACGGCGGACTTGGGCCGCCCCATGGCCGGGCCAAAGATCTTGTCGACCTCCTCCACGGTCATCTCCGCCTCACGCATCTCGGAGATGGTCTTCATCATCCCGTACACGCCGATGCGGTTGGCGATGAAGTTGGTGGTGTCCTTGCCGTAGACGATGCCCTTGCCGAGCACCGCCTCGCCAAAGCCGTGGATGGTGCGCACCACCTCGGGGTCGGTCTCCTGACCGGCGACGAGCTCCAGCAGCTTCATGTAGCGCACGGGGTTGAAGAAGTGCGTGACGAGGAAGTGCTTGCGGAACTCGGGGCCGCGGCCCTGGAGCATGCCGGCGATGGAGAGGCCCGAGGTGTTGGAGCTGACGATGGCGTCCTTGCGGGCGTACTGCTCGACCTTGGCGAACAGGGCCTGCTTGACGGCCATGTCCTCCTTCACGACTTCGATGACCCAGTCGCACTCGGCGATGCGGGCCATGTCGTCCTCGAAGTTGCCCACCTCGATGGCGGTGAACACCTGCTCGGAGACGATGGGGCTGGGGCGCTGCTTGCGCATGTTGGCCAGCGCTCCCAGGACGAACTTGTTGCGGAAGGCCTTGGAGCTGGTGTCCTCGCCTGGAGCGGCCTTGGGGGGGACGATGTCCAGCAGCAGAGCGCGCACACCCGAGTTGGCCAGGTGCGCGGCGATGCCACTGCCCATCACGCCCGCGCCCAGCACTGCCACTTTGCGGATCCGCGTCTTCATCAAAAAGGCTCCCTGAGGGGAAGAAGGGACTGCACAAATGTCGGCGTTTGACCCGAAAGTCAATCGAGAGTCTCGCCACCGGGTCGCCCTTGCGACTACAACCGTCGCCCCCATGCCCCGCCTCGACCCACACTCGTACAACGACAGCACGCAGCCGGAGACCGAATCCCTTGACTGGAGGGCCCGTGTGGACTTCCGGACTCGGAGGCTGCACGCGGAGGTGACCCTCACCCTCAAGGAGGCCTCCGCGGGACCGTTGGATCTGGACACTCGGGAACTCGACATCCGTGCAGTGGTGGATGCCCAGGGGAAACCGCTCCCCTTCAACCTGGCGCCGCCGGAGCCCATCCTCGGCAGCCGGCTGCGGATTGAATTGCCGGCGGGATTGAGGCAGCTGACAGTGCGCTATCGCACCTCGCCCCAGGCGAGCGCCCTCCAGTGGCTCACGCCCTCGCAGACGGCGGGCGGGCAGCACCCGTTCCTGTTCAGCCAGTGCCAGGCGATCCACGCACGGTCGGTGATTCCGCTCCAGGACACGCCGCGCATCCGCATCCGGTACACGGCGGCGCTGACGATTCCGAAGGCGCTCAAGGCGGTGATGGCGGCGGGATTCGTGAAGCGCGAGGAGCCCGGGGTGGAGGCGGTGGAGCACTACGAGATGCCGCAGCCGATTCCGCCGTACCTGCTGGCCTTCGCGGTGGGGAGCCTGGCACCCAAGGAGCTGGGGCCACGCTCGCGGGTGTGGGCCGAGCCGGAGCTGCTGGAGGATGCGGCCTCCGAGTTCGAGGACGTGGACGCGATGCTGCGGGTGGCCGAGTCCCTGTTCGGGAAGTATGACTGGGAGCGGTTCGATCTGCTCACGATGCCGCCTTCGTTCCCGTACGGCGGCATGGAGAACCCGCGGCTGACGTTCCTCACGCCCACGCTGCTTGCGGGGGACAAGAGCCTCGTGAATGTCGTGGCGCACGAGCTGGCGCACTCGTGGACGGGGAACCTGGTGACGAACGCCTCGGCCGAGCACTTCTGGCTGAACGAGGGCTTCACCGTGTTCGCCGAGCGCCGCATCCTGGAGGCGCTAGAGGGGCCGGAGCTGGCGGCGCTCCATGCCGCGCTGGGCCGCCGCTCGCTGGAGACGGCGATCGAGCACTTCCGAGCGCACCCTCAGCTCACGGCGCTGCGCACGCACCTGACGGGCATCGATCCGGACGATGTCTTCTCGCAGATTCCCTACGAGAAGGGCTACTTGATGCTGTGCGCGATGGAGGCTGCCGCGGGGCGTCCGGCCTTCGACGCGTACCTGAGGAAGTACATCGACACGTTCCGGTTCCAGGCGCTCACCACGGAGGACTGGGTGGCCTTCACCGAGCGCGAGCTGCCGGGAGTGCTTGGCAAGGTGAACGCGGAGGCCTACCTGAACCAGCCGGGGATTCCGTCCGGAGCGCCCTCACCGCGCTCGAGCCGGTTGGAGGAGTTGCAGCGGCTCAAGGGCACGGTGCCCTCGCGCGAGGAGGTAAAGGAGTGGACGCCAGCGGAGTGGCAGCTCTTCCTGGAGTGGCTGCCCACGAGCACGCCGCGCGACACACTGAGGGCGCTGGACGAGCGCTTCCAGTTCACGAAGAGCCGCAACTCGGAGGTGCTGTTGTCCTGGCTGTTGGCGGCGCTGCGGGTGCACTACGCGCCGGCGCTGGAGCGCACCGAGCAGTTCCTGGGCGAGGTGGGCCGGATGAAGTACCTCAAGCCCCTCTACAGCCTGCTGCACGCCTCCAAGGAGTACCGGCCGAAGGCGCGCGAGCTGTTCCAGAAATACGGGGAGCGCTACCACCCCATCGCCCGGCAGGGCATCGAGGGCATCCTCTCCCGCGCGTGAGGCTCAGCTGGACTGGCTCTCCAGGTGATCCGGCGTGACGCACCTCAGTCCGAGGTGACGTCGTTCACATGGTTGTAGGGCTGCCCCGCCGGGATGACGTCGCCCTGGTCGGTGGACCGCTCCTCCGTGGAGATGCTCCACACGTCCGGCGAGTCGGAGGCGTTGTTATCGATGTCTCCAGCGCACGCCACGGTGATGGAGCACTCCGGGCACTCCCCCGAGACGCCCACCTGTGCGGCCACATCCGGAGGCAGGTCCTTGAACGTAAAGGGGCGCAGGGTTGGGAACTTGAAGGTGTCCACACCGATGGCTTCGACTCCCTCCACCGGCGTGGCCTGAGCGGCACCGCGCTCCTCCACGGGCCCTGGCCCCAGGAAGTACGCGTAGCGGTTGCCCCGCTCCGGCGTGAAGCCGATCTTCGCGAGGTCCTTCACATCTCCGCCCTGCTCCTTGGCCATCCGGGCAGAGACGTAGAAGGCCTTCAGGTTCGTCATGCACTCCGACTGCTTCGCCCGGGCCTGATACCGGATGAAGTTGGGGATGGCGATCGCCGAGAGGATTCCCAGGCACGGGCAAGCCAGCACCACCACTCCCGCCCCGATGAGGACGAAGAGCAACGTCCGGCTCATGCCCTTCTTCGGCACCACCAACACGTTGCCGCAGACACAGGTGACACTGGAACCCGGCTGCGCTCCGGTCACGTCCACCGGCTTGCCGCACTTCGGACAGTTGATCGTCATCGTCCCCCCTGCTCGAACTTCAGCGCCCCACAGCGTCCAGGCGCTTCTTTGTCAGCTCCAGGTACTTCGGATCCAGGTCGATGCCCGTGTAGCGCCGGCCCAGCTTCAGCGCCGCCACACCCGAGGTGCCGCTGCCATTGAACGGGTCCAGGATCGCCGCGTCCTCCGGCGTGCTCGCCTCGATGATGCGCTCCAGCAGCGCCACCGGCTTCTGCGTCGGGTGGCTGCCGAACGCCTTCTCCTCACGGCGCGGAGCAATCTGCGTCCACATCCGCCCGGCGCCGTCGGCCGTGAGCTCCTCCTCGCCCGTGCGAGGCAGGTTCCACACGTCGCGCATCTGCTTTCCGCCGTTCTCCGCCTTCATCCGCGCGTAGTTGAACGTGTGCTGCAGCGTCTTCGTCTGCCGCGGCGACGCCCAGATGAGCAGCTCCGTCGAGTGCGTGAAGTAGCGGCACGACAGGTTCGGGCTGGCGTTCGGCTTGTACCAGGTCACCGTGTTCAGCAGCTTGAACCCCAGCTTCTGCATCGCGAAGCCCACGTTGAAGATGACGTGCTGGGTGCCGCTCACCCACAGCGTGCCCGTGGGCTTGAGCGCGCGCTGGCAGGCCTTCAGCCACTCGGTGGTGAAGCGGTGGTCCTCCTCCACGCCGCGAGACACGTCCCACGCGCCCTTCTGCACCGAGGCGCGCTTGCCGCTCTTGCACGTGAAGCCACCGTTGGACAGGAAGTACGGCGGGTCCGCGAAGATCAGATCGAACTGCTGCTCGGGGAACTGGTTCATCAGCTCCACGCTGTCACCCTGGTACAGCCGGTACGCATCACCCTTCGCGAACAGGCTCTCGCTCAGGGAGCGGTCAGCAATCTTCAGCGCTGTGGCTTCCGCGGACATCTCGCCTCCGTCTCGGGACATCGTTGACGCGGCGGAATGTGCGGGCAGATGCGTGCTACGTCCAAATTTCGACCTGTAGCACTTGAAAACTTGACCCCCTGAAACGCCGCGAGCAGGGCGGGAGCGCTTCCGAAGAAGCCTCCGTCACCCTGCTCGACGGAACAGCACGGACTGAGTCAGGCGGTGTTACGCCTTGGTCTCGGCCTTCTTGCCCTTCTTGCCAGCGGCCGGAGCGGCAGCCTCGCCACCGGCGGCAGCAGCCTCCTTGGCGGCGTTGGTGGCGGCGTACTTCTTCCGGAAGCGGTCGACGCGGCCCTGCGTGTCGAGCAGCTTGTACTTACCGGTGAAGAAGGGGTGGCAGTTCGAGCAGATTTCCACCTGGAACGAGCCGCGCGTGGACTTGGTCTCGACGATGTTGCCGCAGGCACAGGTGATGCGAGCGGGGGGATAGACCGGGTGCAGTTCAGGCTTCATGACGACATCTCCAGTGCGCCTTGCCCCCACCCACCCTTGGGCAGGAGGTCCGGCGATTGAGGTGGCCGGCGCTTATAACGGCGCGCCGGGTGCTACACAAGCCCGCCCAGCCCTCAGTGGTGCCCCGAGCCGGCCGGCTCGATGCGCTCCACCAGTTTCTGGACGGTTGGATCCGAGGGTTTATCGGTTCCAAGCTGGATGTACGACAATTGATGCGTACGGGCCAAACCCGTTGCGTCGAGTTTGGCCTCTTTCTGCAAGGCCGTCCGGCGGGCCTCGAAGGTGGCGATCGTCTCCTCGAGTGCCTTCCGGGCAGCCGGATCCTGGGTGGCGACCAGCCGCTCCTTCGCCCGGTTCAGGTTGGCCTCCAGGTTCTTCAGGTTCTCCTTGGCCTGGCCCGCGGTGTTCAGGTCCTGGAAGGTGCCCGGACCCGACACGGCCAGTTCCAGGCGAGCCACCTGCCGACCTCGCTCCCCCGGAGGAATCACGACGGCCAGGCCATCCCTGTAGGCCACACCCGTACCGCGCCCCTCATGGGACTGGATGACGAAGTCCACGCCCTCGGCCTGGGAGGCAAGCTTCCGAGCCACATCGTAGGGCATGGCCGCGAGCACGACGACGACGTCCACCTTCTCCTTCTCACGCAGGCGCTTCGCCTCCGCGAGCACGGCCGGAGCCGCAGGCTGGCCCTGGCAGTCGGGCAGCGCGCCCTCGGGAGAGGCGCCCACGATGCCGAACTTGAGCCCCGCGACGGTGGCCACCGTGGAGGCCGGGAACACCGCCTTGCCCGCCTTGTCCACGAGGTTGGCGGACAGCACCTTCATCTTCGCGCCCTTGGCCGTGCTCTTCAGGAAGTCCAGCCCCAGCGTCAGGTCGCGCGCGCCCGCGGCCATGGCCACGGTGCCCATCGCGTCCATCTGCTTGAGGATCAGCTCCGCCCGGGCCTTCTCGGTCGGATCGGCTCCCTTCGCGGGGTACTTGAAGAGCGCATTGCCCGCATCCAACACGAGCACCGGCACGTCCTTCGCGCGCTCCGCTTCAATCGCCATCTTTCGTCTGGCCAGACCGCCAGACGGGTTGTGGATTCAACCACAGGGGGCGATCTCGCCCCCGTTGTCTCCGGTAAAGATGAGCACCGCCTTCTTCGGAGCCGCGCCGGCCACGAATGGCACGAGCAGCAGCGCCAGCGCGGCGAGCGCCAGGGCACGCAGTCTCATTTGGTTCCCTTCTTCGCGGGCGCCGGTGCGGGCGCCGGTTTCGTGGGGGCGGGAGCCGGCTTCTTCTTCGCCTTGTCCAGCTCCGCGATTCGCGCCTTGGCCGTCTTCGCCTCCTCGGACTTGGGGAAGCTCTTGACGAGCTCCTCCAGCGCCAGCCGCGACTCCTCCGTCATCTTCAGCTTGGCGAAGCACTCCGAGGAGCGCAGGTACGCCTGCGGCGCCGACGGCGTCTTCGCGAAGTCCTGGATCACCTTGCCGTACTCGAAGAGGGCCTCGCGGCACTTGTCCTCGGTGAAGTACGTCTCTCCCATGCCGAAGTGGGCCTCGCCCATGAGGGGATCCTTGGCCCACTTCTTCATGAACTCCGAATAGAGCTGGCGCGCCAGGGGCAACTCGCCGGCCTTCGCCTTCTCCTGGGCCAACGCGAGGAACTCCTTCTTGTCCTCGGGGCGCTTCAGGGTTTCGGCCTGCTTCTTGGCCTCGGCTTCCTTCAGCGCATCCGGGCCCTGCTGCGTCAGCTGCTTCTTCTCCGCATCGGTGGTGAGCTTGCCGATCCCCGTCTCCAGCTCGCCGATCTTATAGAGGTACGTCTCTACCTGCCCGCGCAGGTTGGCCAGGTCCTCCACCGTCTTCTGGAGCTGGATGCCGATGTCCGCGTCGTTGCGCCGCGAGCCCGACTCCAGACTCTCCAGGGCCTTGGTCACCTCGACGACCTTCTCGTCGATGCGGGGGAGCGTGGCGGCGAGCTGCTCGCGCGCCTGCTTCAACTCCTCGTTCATCCGGGTGTTGTCGGCGGTGAGCTTGTCGACCTTGGCCTCGAGCGCACGGCCGCGGCTGGCCGGGTAGAAGCAACCCGACAGCAGGACCAGGGAGAGCACGGCGAGCCTTCTCATAGGGGCGCGCATCTTACGGCCAAACCCCGCGCGCGTCCGATCCTTCTCACGGGCATTGTCGCCTGCCCGCCTGTCAGCGGGGTTTGCCCCCGCCCTCCATCCGCTCGATGGCCTTGGCGCAGGCCACCCGGAGGCGGGAGTGGTTGAGGAAGAAGGGGGTGGCCCGGGCCCGTCCCTCCTCCAGGGAGCGGAGGGCTCGGCGATACTCGGAGGCGGCCTCGAGGAACGCCTCCCTCAGTTCGAGCAGCATCCCCAGCAGGTAGCGCGCGGCGGAGAGATCCGGGTCCAGCGCCAGGCAGCGCCGCAGGTAGTCCTCCGTCTGGGAGTCCGCCTCCCCCACCCCTTCGAGCACCAGGGCGAAGAGGCTGTCGGCCTCGACGAACAAGGGGTGCTCCTCGGAGCGGTCCGGGGCGTGCTGAGGGTGAGGGGAGCCGATGGCGGGGAACGATCCGGACACAGGCGAACCCGAGGACCACGCAGCAGGAGGCACAGCGGGGAAACGCCCCGACTCCCTCCGCGGATCGCTCCCCACCGTGGCGAAGCTTCCGGACTCCCTCCGCGGATCGGGCGACACGGCGGGGAAACGCCCCGACTCTTTCCGTGGAGCGCTCCCTACCGTGGCATGGCGGCCCGAGTCCCGCCGCGGGTCGGGCGGCACGGAGGCAAAAGTCCCCGAGTCCCGCCTCGGCTCCGCAGCAACGGTGGAGTGGCGCCCCGAATCCCTCCTGGGTGCGCTTCCCACGGCGGCGTAACGCCCCGAATCCCTCCGCGGCTCATTCCCGGGAGCAGGTTCTCTCGGCCACTCGGGAGCGAGAGCAGACGGCTGGGGCGACACGGTGGCCTCACGAGGCCGCTCCGAGCCCCCCGAGGGCACAACCACTGGGAAGGAGCCCGCGTCTCTCTTGCGCTCAGGGCCCGAGGAGGGCGGAGCTGGGAGATGGTGCTGCGCTCGGACATAGAAGAAGGCGTGGTCACTGCGAATGATGCGCAGGCTCGATGGGGCGTGCAGCAGGGGCTCCGCGGCGGAGAGCACCAACGTGCCCCCGGGCACGAGCCGCTCGGCCAGGGCCAGCACCACCCGATCGAACGCCTCCGTGGTGAAATAGATGAGGACGTTGCGGCAGAAGATGACGTCGAAGCCCTCGCCCCCACCCGAGCTGGGGTACGGCGTCTCCATCAGGTTGTGGAGCTGAAAGTACGCGCGCTCGCGCAGCTCGGGCACCAGCAGTCCACGCGCCCCGTCGGGAACGAAGTAACGCTCGCGCAGCGCGCCCGGGAGGCGGCGGATCTGATCCGCGGAGAAGCTCAGCGTCCGAGCACGGTTGAGCGCCGCCTCGGAGATGTCGGTCCCCAGCACCGAGCTGCCCGGATCCGCTCCGGCCTCGTCCATCATCATCAGGAGCGTGGCCACCTCTTCGCCCGTGGCGCAGCCCGCGCTCCAGAAGCGCAGCGGCCGCCCCGACGCCTGGGCCACCAGCGGATCGAGCACCTGCGTGCGGAAATCCCCCAGCTGCACCTCGTCCCGGAACAGATCCGTCTTGTGCACCGCCACCACGGAGATGAGCGTGGACAGCTCCGCCGCACCCGATGGGGTCTGCAGGTGCAACAGGTACTGCTGCTCCGAGAGCGAACCCCTCAGCACCGCCAGCCGCTCGTCCAGCCTCCGCCGCTGGTTGTCACTCAGGGCCATGCCCGTCCGCGTAGTGATGTACGCGTGGATGAGCGAGCCTGGCCGAGTGGGCGTCACGCCGTCACCGCCCCTGGGCGAGCGCTTCCCCGCGCGACAGCTTCACCAGCGCCGCACCCACCTCATCCCCATGGACGAGGTGATCCACCGCATTGCGCTCCACGGCCGCGCCGGGCATGCCGAACACGACGCAGGACTCCTCGTTCTGAGCCAGGGTGAGCCCACCGGCCTGCTTGATGGCCAGCATGCCCGCCGCGCCGTCCTCACCCATGCCCGTGAGGATGACGCCCAGCGCGCGCCGCCCGTAGGCCTTGGCCGCGCTCTCCAGCAGCACCGTGGCGGACGGCATGTGCCCGTCCCGCTCCACGCCCGGCTTGAGCGCCACGCGCCCCCGGAACGGGATGACCATGTGCATGCCCGGTGGAGCGATCAGCACGTGCCCCGGCATCAGCAGCTCGCCGTCCTGCGCCAGCCGGACCTTCAGCCGGCACGAGTTGGCCAGCCAGCCCGCGAGCGACTCGGCGAAGGCGGCGTTGATGTGCTGCACGATGGCAATAGGTGCCGGGAAGTCCGAGGGCAGCTCGGACAGCATCCGGTGAAGCACCTGCGGCCCACCCGTCGACGCGGCCACCGCCACCATGCCCATGCTCGGCGGCAGCAGCGAGGGCAGCTCATTGCGCACTGGCGGGGTGATTTTCTTGTGCTGGCGGATGTGGCGGATGACTCGCACCGAGGCCAGCAGCTTCAGCTCCTTGGCCAGGTTCCACGCCTCGAGCCCATCATCGATGGACGGCTTCACGCGCAGCCCCAGGGCGCCCAGCTCCAGCGCCCGGCACGTCAGCTCCGGCGCCTGCTGCCGAGGATCGGCCGTGAGCACCAGGATGGGGGTCGGGCACTCAGCCATGATGTGCTCCACGGCGGTGAGCCCATCCATCACCGGCATGTCCACGTCCATGGTGACGACGCTGGGGCGCAGCTCCTTGACCTTCGCGAGCGCCTCCTTCCCGTCGACGCACGTGCCCACGACCTGGAGATCCGGGTCCTGGCCCAGTGCTTCGCAGATGAGCTGTCGGCAGATGAGCGAGTCATCCACCACCAGCACCGACACTTTCTTGACCATTACCTGTGCATACCCCGTGCGCGACACGAGGAGTATACCCAATGACTTCGCCTGTCTCCGGGTGGCCTTTACCCCAGCAGGCGCTTCACCACGTCCACGAGGTCCTGACGGACGAGGTCGCCCTTGGTGATGTAGCCGTTGGCCCCGGCCGCCAACCCCTTCTTCCGGTCCTCCTCGCCCCCACGGGTGGTGAGGATGATGACCGGGAGTCGGTTAAGCGTCTCATGGGCCTTGAGCTGGCGGGTGAGCTCCAGGCCGTCCAGGCCGGGCATCTCCAGGTCGGTGACGACCAGGTCCACCGGCGAATCCGAGAGCAGGTGGAGGGCCTCGCCGCCATCCGAGGCCACGAGGATGTCGTACCCCACCGCCTCCAGGAGGGCGGAGATGAGCTCGCGGGTGAGGGGTGAGTCATCCACGACCAGGATCCGGCGGCGTTGAACTTCGACGGCCCGGGGAGCCGCCCGAGGCAGGCGGACGGAGAGCGAGCCGTGGGCTCCCGCCGTCAGGTAGGCGGCCGAGAGCACCATCGCCAGTCGGCCATCGGCCAGGGTGGTGGCGCCGGTGAGGTGCCCGAAGCGGGCGAGGAGGCCTCGCAGCGGGAGGATGGCTTGGACGCGCTCCTCGAGCACGCGCTCCACGGCCAGCGCGGCGGTGGCGCCCTGGCTGCGAACCACGAGCACCAGCTCGCCCTCGCTCGGACGGCGCTCCGGAGCCAGCCCTAGCAGCGTGGACAGGTGGCCGAAGGGCAGCACCCGGCCGTCCGCGTTCAGCGCCGGCCGCCCGGCCAGCTCCGTCATGGAGGAGAGGTCCAGCTTGAGGGCCCGGGTGACATGGGCGGCGCTCAGGGCGAGCGTCTCGTCCCCTGCCTTCACGAAGAGCAGCGGCGCCACCGTGAGGGAGACGGGGACGCGGATCTCGAAGATGGTGCCCCACCCGGGCGCGGACTCGACGCCCACGTCTCCGCCCAGGGTCTGCACGGCAGTGCGCACGGCATCCAGCCCCACGCCGCGGCCGGAGATGTGCGTCACCTCCTCGCGCGAGGAGAAACCGGAGAGGAAGATGAGCTCACGGGCCTGGGCCTCGGTGAGGGCTCCGGCGGCCATCTCGTCCAGGAAGCCCTTGCGGACGGCCACCTTGCGCAGCATGACGGTGTCCAGCCCCAGGCCGTCGTCCTCGACGCGCAGGACGATGCGGTTGCCCTCGCGCGAGGCGCGCAGCGTCAGACACCCCTTGGGCTTCTTGCCCGCGGCCACGCGGTCGACGCGAGTCTCCAGGCCGTGGTCCAGCGCATTGCGGATCAGGTGCAGCAGGGGTTCGCGCAGCGCCTCGACCACGGCGCGATCGGCCCGGGTGTCCTCGCCGTCCACGACGAGGTCCACTTCCTTGCCCAGCTCGCGGGCCATGTCCCGCACCACGCGGGGATAGGGCTCGAAGAGGACCGAGAGCGGCAGCATGCGGATGCGATGCACCTCCTCGACCACCTGCCCGAGATCCCTCAGCTCCTCGTTGGCCAGCAGCTTCGCCTCGCGATGGAGCGCGGCGGCCTGGTCCTTGGCCTTGCTCAACTTGGCCGCGAGCGCGGAGCCCGCGGGCCCCAGATCCTCGGCCTCACGTGCGAGCTGGGCCAGGTCCCGAGCCAGCGCCAGACGGCGGGCATTGGCCAGCTCCCGGCGGCGCACCACCTGGGAGAGGTTGGTGACGGCGCTGGTGAGCAGATCCAGGCTGCCCACGTCGATGCGGACCGAGCTGTCCGCGCGCATCTCCGGGCGTGAAGACGAGGTTGGACCCGGCGCTCCGGAGGGAGCTGACCCCGAAGTGGTTGACCCCGGTGGGCGGGGAGGCTGCGGCGGCGATGGATTCGGAACAGGCGGGCGGGTCGTACCGGCCGCTCCCGAAGGCGCGGAGCCCCCCATCGCAGGGGCGGAAGCAGTTCCCGATGGCACGGGCGGAGACGTCGGGATGGGCGGTCGGGTATTGGAACCGGAGCTCCGAGACCAGGACGACTGCGGATTCTGCGCAGGCTTCGGGGAAGGAGGCGTCGGCGCCGGTGTCTTTACCGAACCGGACGGGGGCTGCGTCGTCGGGACTGGGGGCGCGGTTGGCACGGGAGGCAGCACCACCGGCTCGGGCATGGAGCCCCCGAGCTGGATCTGCTCGACCTTGGTGCGATCCCGCAGCCACGACACCAGCTTCTCGACCTCGGGAGCATCATCCGAGGCCACCAGCCCCGAGAGCACCATGACCGCATCCGCGGACTTCAGGAGCGCATCCGCGGAATCGTGGGAGAGGGCGTACTGGGTGGTCTCGATGGAGCGGACCAGTTCCTCCATCTCATGGACGAGGACGTTGATGCTGTCGAAGCCCATCATCCGGGCTTCGCCCTTGAGGCCATGGAGCTCCCGGAGCGCCTTGCGCCCCGTCTCCACGTTGCCTCCGGACTCGAGCTCCACGATGGCGCGGTTGATGCGCTCGAGGCGCACCCCGACCAGGTCGCGGAACTGTTTGAGCAGCCTGTCCCGGGGAGTCACCCTTCACTCCTCGGCGGCGGCTGCTGGCTGATCTGGAACCGCTCCACCACGTTGCGCAGGTCCAGCGCGAGCACCAGCAGGTCACCATTGGCGGTGCTCACCTGCTTGGTGGCGTTGAGGCTCTGCTGGGTGATGCGGAGGATGTCCGCCATGGTATCGGCGAGCTGGTCGGTGCCCGTCTGCTGCTGCTGAGTGGCCAGCGAGATGGAGCGCACGGCATCGGACGTCTGCCCGGCCAGATCCAGGATCTGCTTGAGGGACTCGGAGACCTGCTGCGCGAGCTGGGTGCCAGTGTCCGTGGCGCGCACGCCTCCCTCGGTGGCGGCCACCGCCGCGCGCGAGGCCTCTCGAACCTCCTCGATGAGCCCCTCGATCTCCTTGGTGGACTCCAGGACGTTCTCGGCCAGGCGGCGCATCTCCGCGGCCACCAGCGAGAAGCCCCGGCCCACCTCGCCCGCCTTGGTGCCCTCCAGCTCCGCGTTGAGCGCCAGCAGGTCCGACTTGTCGGCCACGCCGTTGATGAACTCGACCACCTTGCCGATCTGCTGCACCCGCTTGTTCAACCGGGTGACGGCCGAGGCGATGGCCTGGTTGTCGTTGCGCATGCGGCTCATGGAGGCCAGGAAGGCCTCGGCACTGCCCTGCCCTCCCTGGGCGGCCGCGAGGGTGCGCTGGGCGATCTCCGCCACCGAACCCGCGTTCTCCGCGATCTGCCGCGCGCTCCGGGCCAGCTCCTCGGTGGTGGCGCTCGTCTCGTCCAGCGAGCTGGCCTGCTCGGCGGCACCGGCCTCGTAGCGGCCCGAGGTGGCCAGTATCTCCTCCGTGGTGGCGCTGATCTGCGCTCCCGCACGCTGCAACTGCGAGAGCACATCCGCCAGGTGCGCCCGCATCATCGCGAAGGCGGCGGAGACACCCCACACCTCATCCTCCGCGGGGATGAGCCGAGGGGCGGCGAGATTTCCATCCGCGATGCGCCGCGCCTCATCGGCGAGCTCACGGATGGGGCGTCCCACCAGCGTGCCCCCCAGATACGCGGTGGTGAGCGCCAGACCGAACACGAGCAGGCACAGCGCCCCACCCGAGGTGAAGGCTTCCACGCGCAGCTCGTGCACGCGCACCGCCTGCTCGTGCGCGGGTGTGGCGAGCACCTGCTCATAGGCGCGCTCCGCCAGCGCCGAGGCGAGGTTGGAGGAGAGCACCGCGGGCGTCACCACGGCGATGCCGGTGAAGAGCACCAGCCGGGCGCGGATCTGCGCGCGCCGGGGCATGGCGGAGATGATCTGCGCCTGCGTCAACCCGAGCTCGCTCAGCCACAACACCACCTGGCGGGCCCGCAACGTCACCAGGCAGTGGACGAGCAGCGCGGTGATGGGCCCGAAGAGCAGCCCCAGGTAGGCCACCCTCAGGCCCGTGTGCCAGCTCACGCCATCGACCGTACACACCAGGGCGCCCAGCACCACCGTGGCGAGGAGCCACATCATCAATGACTTGACGAACGTGGTGTCCGCGGCGCTGGTGGCCTCGACCGCGGCCTGGGCCAGATTCTCCGGCGTAGGAGACAGATCGCCGCGCTCCAGCCCGCGCAGCACGCGCAGGCGCCGCAGCAGCATGCCGCCGCCAGCCACCGTGGAGAGCACGCAGGCCAGCGCGCCCAGGGACATGAGCAGGTGGAAAGCACGGTCCAGCTTCTGCTCCATGGTGAGCCAGGCGTAATAGAACGCCAGCGCGGCCCCCACGAGGTTGCCCACGGGGACAGGGATCGCCAGGTGCCGGCTGAAGGAAGCCCGCCGCGCGGTGCCGCTCGTGCTCATTCGGCTAGCCCTCTCTCCCGGCCAGTTGGAAGCGCTCCACCACGAGTTTCAAGTCCCTCGCCAGTGCGGACAAATCGCTATTGGCCGCCACCATCTGCTTGGTCGCCGAGGCGTTCTGCTCCGTCACCCGGAGGATGTCTCCCATGGCGGCGGCGAGCTGGTCGGTGCCCGTCTGCTGCTGCTGGGTGGCCAGCGAGATGGAGCGCACGGCGTGGGACGTCTGCCGTGCCAGCTCGAGGATGAGGCTCAGGCTCTCGTCCACCTGCGCCGCGAGCAGCGTGCCCGCCTCGGTCGTCTTCAGCCCGGCCTCCGTGGCCATCACCGCCGCGTGCGTGGCATCGCGGATCTCCTCGATGAGCTGCTCGATGGTGCGCGTGGAACGGATGACGTTCTCGGCCAGGCGGCGCATCTCCGCGGCCACCAGTGAGAAGCCCCGGCCCACCTCACCCGCCTTGGTGCCCTCCAGCTCCGCGTTGAGCGCCAGCAGGTCCGTCTTGTCGGCGATCTCGTTGATGAACTCGACCACCTTGCCGATCTGCTGCACCCGCTTGTTCAGCCGCACCACCGCGTCCGCGATGGACTGGTTGTCCTCCTTCATCCGCTGCATGGCGGTGAGGAAGGCAGCGGCGTTGCGCTGGCCGCCCTGGGCCGCGGCGAACGTCCTCTCGGCGATACCCGCCACGGACTCGGCGTTGCCGGCGATCTGCTGCGCGCTCCGGGCCAGCTCCTCCGTGGTAGCGCTCGTCTCATTGAGAGAGCTGGACTGCTCGTCCGCGCCCATCTCCTGCTCCGAGGAAGTCGCCACCAGTTGCTCGGTCGTGCTGGAGATCTGCATGCCCGCACGCCGCATCTGCGCCAGCGCCTGCCCCAACTGGGCCTGCATCTGCACGAAGGCGGCCGACGCGGCCCACACCTCGTCTTCGGCAGGGATGACGCGAGGCGGGCGCAGGTCGCCCTTGGCGATGCGCGTGGCGTCCTCGGTGATGGCGCTCAGCGGCTCGGACAGCGCGGCGCCGGCGGCGTAGGCCGTGCCCAACACCAGCAGGATGACGAACGCCGACAGCAACCCCAACGAGACGCTGTGCTCGCTCTGGGCCTGGGCCACCACCGCCTCCTGCGCCGCGTGGTTGCCGGCCTGAACGATCTCGTCCATGACGCGCACCGCGCGCGCCACGGAGACGTCCAGGATGAAGATGGACGGGCAGAGCACGGCGATGGCGGTGAAGATGAGCAGCCGCCGACGGATGTTCTGCCGCTGGGGCGGCACCGCGGTGATGACCTCCAGCGCGGACAGGCCCTCGTTCGCGATGCGCTCAGCGGCCGTGCGGCTGCGGCGCACCACCAACAGGTACACGAGCAGCGCGCTCAAGGGCCCCAGCGCCAGCACCACCAGCGCGATGCGCACGCTCAGCAGCCACGGCTGGTCCACCAGCGGCGGGAAGGCGAGCGACACCAACAAGGTGCCGCCCAACCAGCCCAGCAGCGTGAACCAGAAGCAGCGCTCGGGGATGGCGCGCGCCTCCTGGAGCGCCTGGCGAAGATTGTCCGGCGTGGACGGCAGGCGGCCCCCCTCCACGGCCCTCAGCACCCGCATCGCCCGCCGCTCGAGCAACCGGGTGAGCCCCAAGCTCAGCACCAACGCCAGGGCCACCAACATGAGGAAGGAGAGCCATGCACCCTCGGGCGGCGAGTACTCCAACTGCCCGTGGGTCAGCGCCAGCACCACGCCCACGCCACCGCCCAGCCAGGACGGCCGGGTCAACCACCGCGTCAGCCCCTTCAGCCCCGAGCTCATGCCGCCTCCCGGGAAGCACTCGCGAGGAAGTGCTCGAACTCCACCAGCCGCACCAGCGGCCACAGCTCGCCGCGAATGAAGAGGAACCCCAGCAGGCTGCCCCCGGCCATCCGCTCCATCAGCGCGGGCATGGGCAGCACGCGGTGCATCTCCGCGTCGATCTCCAACGTGTCCACCCCCACCGTCTCACCGGAGGGCGCCAGCAGCACCCGAGCCGAGCCCCCGGCCTCTCCGAAGGCCTGGCGCGCCGAACGTGCACGCCCCGCATGGAGCGCGGGCGCATCAATGACGGCCACGTCCACCGCGGGGAACGCGATGCGGTACTCGCCGGCATGACACAGGAGTGTCCCACTGACCCTCAGCCCAGCCATGGCTCAGGCCCCCTGGCTGAGGTGATCGAACAGCCCTTCGGCGTCAATCACCGCCACATCCCGCTGGGCACCCTTGGCCGGGCCGCGCAGGTGCAGGTGCACACCGCTGGCGCCCAACGGCTCCAAGCTGCCCGCGACCAGGGAGACTCCCGCCACGGTGCTGGCGGTGAGCGCCAGCGACCCTCGAGGCAGGCGGACGAGCACCGCGCGCCGCGTGGACTGGCTGCCGGTTCCCACCAGCAGCCCCATGTCCACCACGGGAATGACTTCTCCCCGGTGCGCGAATACGCCCAGCAGGTAGGCCGGGGCACCCGGTACCCGCGTCAGCTCGGGGAAGGTGACCACCTCCGCCGCGCTCTCCGCAGGTACCGCGTACCAACTGCTACCACATGCAAACACAAGGTAGGATTGTCGCCCTTCGGACTCAGAGACGCCCATCGAGCGAGAGCCTACCTCAGATCAGCGGCGAAACTCGACGCGGCGGTTCTGAGCCCACGCTTCCTCGTCTGCCGCCTGGTTGACCGGGCGAGTCTCCCCGTAGCCCACGGTGTCCAGGCTCTTGGCTGCGATGCCGAGCGTGGTGAGGTACTTCTTCACGGCGGCGGCGCGGCGGTTGGAGAGCTGGAGGTTGTACTCCTCGGTACCGCGCTCGTCGGCATGGCCCTCGAGGGTGATCTTCCCGGTGACCTTGGTGGCCTTCATGCAGGCAACCAGCTCGGACAGACGGCTCTGGCCCTCGGAGGAGAGGGTGGCCTCGTTGAAGCCGAAGCGGACGGGCTCCCAGTTGCACTCCTGGGCACCGGCCGAGACGCACTTGCCGGCCTGGCACTGCTGGCCCTCGCCGCAGTCGGAGTTGGTGGTGCAGGTATTCTCGGGGGCCTGGCAGCGGCCGCCCTGGCACTTGCCGCCGTTGCACTGGTCATCGCCCTTGCACTGGGCGGGGGCGCACTTGCCGGCCTCGCAGATGCGGCCCGAGCCGCACTGATTGTCCAGGGTGCACTCGGGGCCCTTGGGCACGCACTTGTTGGCCTGGCAGGTGAAGCCGTCCTTGCAGTTGGCGTCGGTGGCGCACTCCTGGCAGGTGCCCTGGACGCAGACCTCGCCGTGCTCCTTGCAGGCCTCGTCGTTCTCGCAGTTGGGGTAGGGCTTGGGGCAGCCCGTCATCAGAGCCATGGCGAGAGCGAGCCCTGCCACCATCGAAATTCGCCGCATCGTTCCCTCCCAGAAGTTCGTTGAGCCCCGTCCGGGGGACGGGTTGAGGGGGTCGCGTGTAGTCTCAAGACGGCGAGTGAGTCAAAGCAATTTGTCCCGGCCGCTGCATTGCATCAAGCCCACCGAAGCACGGCTGAAGTCCTTGAAACCCCTAATTCTTTCCCGAACAGTGTGGCACGGCGGCCACACCCCGAAGTCCAAGGTCCACGACCCATGCCCGCATCCGTCCTCATCGTCGATGACGAGAAGAACATCCTGCTCACGCTGAGCCAGTCCCTCCAGTTGGCAGGCTACCGGACGGAGCTGGCGAGCTCCGGGCAGGTGGCGCTGGACGTCATCTCGGCACGGCCGGTGGACGCGGTGCTGATGGACGTGAAGATGCCGGACATGGACGGGTTGACGGCTCTGGCGCGCCTGCACGAGCTCAAGCCGGAGCTGCCCGTCATCATGATGTCGGGGCACGGCACCATCGACACGGCGGTGAAGGCCACGCAGTTGGGGGCGAGGGACTTCCTGGAGAAGCCCCTCGCGCGGGACAGGCTGCTGGTGGCGCTGCGCAACGCGCTCAAGCACCAGGCGGTGATCGAGGAGTTGCAGGAACTGCGGGCACAGCTGGGCCGCTACGACATGGTGGGCACGGGCCCGGCCATGCAGCGGATCTTCTCGTTGATCCAGCGCACGGCGCCGTCCGAGGGCCGTGTGCTGATCACGGGAGAGAACGGCACGGGCAAGGAGCTGATTGCGCGGGCGCTGCACCAGAACTCGAGGCGCAAGGCGGGTCCGTTCGTGAAGCTCAACTGCGCGGCGGTGCCGCACGAGCTGATCGAGAGCGAGCTGTTCGGCCACGAGAAGGGCGCGTTCACGGGTGCGGTGAGCGTGAGGCGAGGGAAGTTCGAGCTGGCGCACGAGGGGACGCTCTTCCTGGACGAGATCGGCGACATGCCGGCGGCCATGCAGGCCAAGCTGCTGCGGGTGCTGCAGGAGGGCGAGTTGGAGCGCGTGGGCGGCGCGGAGACGATCAAGGTGGACGTGCGCGTCATCGCCGCGACGAACAAGAACCTGGAGAAGGAGATCGCAGGGGGCCACTTCCGCGAGGACCTCTACTACCGCATCAACGTGGTGCAGATTCACTCGCCGCCGCTGCGGGAGAGGCGCGAGGACCTGCCGGATCTGATCGACACGTTCCTGCAGGAGGCGTGCGCGCGGAATGGGCGCAAGCCGTTGAAGCTGTCCCCTGAGGCCCTGTCGGTGATGGCCTCCTATGACTATCCGGGCAATGTGCGGGAGCTGCGCAACCTGGTGGAGCGGCTGGCCATCCTCTGCGAGGGACCGACCGTCTCGGGCACAGAGGCGCTGGAGTTGCTGCCACGAGGCCGTGTCCCGCTCTCACCTTTGCCCGTGAGCGCCCTACCCGCCTCTCCGCCCCCCTTGCCGGTGGCCACCGCCTCCGCGCCTGTTCCTGCGGTGAGCGAAGCGGTTGCGCCGCGTCCACCAGAGCCGGCTGCTGCTCCCACCGGCTTCCATCCCCGGGCGGACCGTACCTTCCGAGAGCAGGTGGAGGACGCGGAGCGAGAGATCATCCTCTTCACGCTGGCGCACACGCAGGACAACGTGACGGAGGCCGCGCGCCTGCTGGATCTGGAGCGTGGGCACTTCTACAAGAAGATGAAGGCACTGGGCCTGCGGCGCGGCCCGTCCGGTGACGCCACCACCTGATGCCCTCAGCAGCGGACATCCACCTCAGGCGGCCAGGCGCTCGATGCAGGCCGGCACATCATTGGCGGGCGAATTGACCACGCGCGCCACCTCATAAGCATCGAGGAAGTCGTCAGCGCACGGCACCAGCAGCGGCTGCAACTTCGCGGCGTCCATGGCCTCCGGACGCAACCACTGCTCTTGTCCCTCCGGCGAGAGGATGACGGGCATCCGATCATGGAGCGGCGCCATCAGCGCATTGGGGCCCGTGGTGATGATGCAACAGGTGCGCACCACCTCGCCGGTGTCCGGAGCCGTCCACTCCTCCCACAGCCCAGCGATGGCGAACGGCTTGCGATCCTTGCGGTGGAAGAAGAACGGCGTCTTCGGCTTGGTCGTCTGCTTCCACTCGTAGAAGCCATCCACCAGGAGCAGGCAGCGCTTGCGCTTCAGCGCGGAGCGGAAGCTGGGCTTCTCGGCCACCGTCTCGCAGCGCGCGTTGATGAGCTTGTTCGCGATGGACGCGTCCTTCGCCCAGGACGGGATGAGCCCCCAACGGAACGCATCCAGCATCCGCTGCCCGTCATTGGCCACCACGGGCATCATCTGGGTCGGGGCAAGATTGAACCGGGGACGCTCGATCGCGGAGCGGATGCCAACAAGGCCGAACTCTCGCGCAATATCCACAGCAGGGGTCTGGACGGTTACACGGCCGCACATGGGGCCAAGTATCACCCGTGATCCGGGCATCCACCAAGCATTAGGGTGGCCTGCCAGCCGCGCGAGCCCCCCTTCGAGCGCGCCCTGTGCACGCGGGCCTCCACAAAAGAAAACCGGCGTGAGGCCGGAGTCGCTCCGTCCCCACGCCGGCAAGTCACAACAACCGAGCGCTGACTACTGGGTGATGTTCAGCGCCGTGTCATCGACGAAGAAGCTCGTCTGCAGCGAGGAGTCCTCGGTGCCGTTGAAGTACACGCGGATCGTCTGGCCCTTGTACGCGGACAGGTCGAACGTCTTCTGCGCGTACGCGGTGGACTTGTTCAGGTTGCTGTAGGTGGCCAGCGTCGCCAGCGTGGTGCCCGAGGTGTTGCGCACCGTCACCGTGAGCTTGTCGTACTGCGTGCTCGTGGTGGTCTCCGAGGTGGTGATCTTCAGCCAGAAGCTGAACGAGGCGCTGCAGGCCGTCGACGGGATGGTCACGTCCTGGTACGCGTACTCCGTGGACGTGCTGCCGTTGCCGTTCAGCCACGCCTTGTAGGTGCCCGCGTACGGAGCGCTCCCGCTGGTCGTACCGTTGATGACGCCCGTGGGGGCCGTCCAACCCGTGTTGCCGCTCTCGAAGCCCGGGTTGGCCAGGAGCTGCGTCGTGGTGGAGCAGCTGCCCTGGACATTGTCCACCGTGACGGCCACCGCGCTCGAGGTCGCCGTGTTGCCGGCCGCGTCGAAGGCCTTCGTGGTCAGCGAGTAGCTGCCGTTGGTCACCGCGCCGGTGTTCCAGTCCACGCTGAACGGCGAGGAGGTGTCGGTGCCGATCAGCGTGCTGCCCGCGTAGAACTCCACCTTCGTCACGCCCACGTTGTCCGAGGCGCTGGCGCTGATGGTAGTGGTGCCGCTCAGCGTGGAGCCGCCCGCCGGAGCGGTGATGGAGGTGGAGGGCGGCGTGGTATCAGCCGGGCCGCTGCCGATGAAGCCGCTGTAGAGCAGCACGTTGGGAGAACCGGTGCCCGGGCTGGTGACCACGCCCGCGGTGCCGTTGGTGACCAGCGCATCACGCACCTGCTGCGGCGTGGCCGTGGGGTTGGCGCTCAGGTACAGCGCCGCCACACCGGCCACGTGCGGGCTGGCCATGGAGGTGCCGCTCATGCTGGTGCTGGACGTGTCGCTGCTGTACGAGGCCGAGGTGATGCTCGAGCCCGGCCCGAAGATGTCCACGCAGGTGCCGTAGTTCGAGTACGACGCGCGCGCGTCCGAGCTCGTGGTGGCGCCCACGGTGATGGCGGCGGGGAGCCGGGCCGGCGAGTAGTTGCAGGCGCTCGAGCTGTCGTTGCCCGCGGCGATGGCGTACACCACACCCGCGGCGATCGAGTTAGCGATCGCGTCATCCAGCGGCTGCGAGGCATCGCCCCCGAGGCTCATGTTGGCCACGGCCGGCTTGACGTGGTTGGCGGTGACCCAGTCCACGCCCGCGATGACCTGGGCGTCATCCCCGTAGCCAGTGCAGTCCAGCACGCGCACCGGGTGGAGCGTCACGCCCTTGGCGATGCCCCACGTGGTGCCACCCACCGTGCCCGCCACGTGCGTGCCGTGGCCGTGGCAGTCGGTGGCGTCGGTGTCGTTGTCGATCGCATCGAACCCGTTGCCGACGCGGCCCGTGAACTGGGAGTGCGTCTTCCGCATGCCGGTGTCGATGATGTACGCGTGAACGTTGCTGGCCGTGTTCGGGTAGTTGTAGGTGCTGTCCAGCGGGCGGTTGCGCTGATCCACGCGGTCGATGCCCCAGGTGGCGCCCGTCTGCGTGCCCACCACGTGCACGTAGCCGTTCTCCTGCACGTAGGCCACGCGCGGATCGGCGAGCAGCTTCTGGACCTCGGCCTCGGTCAGCTTCATCGCGAAGCCCTTGAGCGCCGCCTTGTACGTGTGGAGCACCTGGCCGTTGTGCTTGAGGGCCATTTCCTGCGCCACACTCTCCGGGCCTACTTGCGCCACGCCCTTGAGATCATCCTTCAGCACGACGATGTACTGCCCGGGGACCGGCCGCGCGCTCCTCAGGAGCTGAGCCATCTGGCCGATCTCCTGCTTCGGCTCGTCGGCCTGGACATCCTGGCCCTCCATGCCACCGCACGCGGTGATCGCAAGGAAGGAGATGGTGCACGCAGCTTGCTTGATGCGCTTCATTCGACCTCTCGGGGGATTAGGGGAATGACTGGCGCCACGAGGCGCCGGGTGAAACGGCGCGTGAAGGTACCCGCCGCCATTCATTACGGTCAATCCCTGTTTGGTCGAATTACTGGCTTTTGCGTGCAATCCCTTACTTATCGCAATGACGCAATTTTTCAGGTTCGCAGTATTGCAACCCAGTAGCACCTGTCTCCAGGCGGCGCGGGCCTTACGCGGGAAGTTTGATGCCTGAGAGCCGCTGGTAGAGCTCCACGGCGTTCCCATCGGTCATGCCGGAGATGTAGTCGGTGACGCAGAGAAGGCGCTGGTATGGAGAGAGGCGCCGGATGGCCTCGTGGCGATCCGGCTCGTGCGCGCCAGGACGCTGGAGGAACTCCAGAGGGAGGAGCTGGCGCAGCTTCTTCTCCTCCTTGTTGGGTGAGTCCTTGACGACGGCGGAGGCGAACATGTCCAGCAGCCCTCCGAGTGTCCTGAAACCGGCGCTCTCGATCTGCAGGACGCGCTCGCTCTCGTAGCCCTTCTCGCGGGTGATGCGAGTGATCTCCTTGAGGAGACCACTCACGCTCTCCCGAGCCGAGGCGAGCGACTGTTCCCAGCGCCCCTGCTCCATCTCCCCCACCACCTCCGAGAACAGCACGACGCACTCGTGGATGAGCACGCCAATGGCGCTCGAGCGCAGCGCCCCCAGGCGGCTCTCGGGCTGGAGCTCCGCCGGAGGAATGTAGCCCCCTCGCACCCGCGCCACGTTCTCCAGCAGCGCGCACGCCTTGTCGATGGGGATGAGGCCCAGCATGGCCGAGTCCTCCAGATCGATGACGGCGTAGCAGATGTCATCCGCCGCCTCGACGAGGAAGGCGAGCGGGTGGCGGGCAAACACTCCGGGCCCTCGCTCCTGCAGACAGAGCCGCCGGTACGCCTCGCATGCGAGCGCCGCGTCGTCCTGGAAATATCCGAACTTCTTCTCCGAGATGCGGCTCTTGTCCCGCTCGCGGCCCGGGATGACGGAGGGGCGGGGGTACTTGCTCATGGCCCCGAGCGTCGCCACCGTATAGCGCATGCCACCCTGCCGCTCGCGCGCCTGGAGCCGGCTGAGGATGCGGAAACCCTGCGCGTTGCCTTCGAAGTTCACCAGGTCCTTCCACTCGGTCTCCGTGGCGAACGGGCTCGGGGCGCTGGGGGACGATTCCGCGGGCGGCACGAGCTTCTTCTCGGCCCAGTGCTGGATGGCAGCCTCTCCCGAGTGCCCGAACGGCGGGTTGCCGATGTCATGCGCCAGGCAGGCCGCCGCGACGAGCGTGCCCAGATGCGAGGGATCCACCTTCACGTTCTGGCGGTTCAGCGCCTTACCGGCCAACTGGCCCAGCGTGCGCCCCACGCACGAGGCCTCGATGCTGTGGGTCAACCGCGTCCGCGTGTAGTCGCTCGTGGAGAGCGGAAACACCTGCGTCTTGTCATGCAGCCGGCGGAAGGCGCTGGAGAAGACGATGCGGTCGTAGTCCTTGTCGAACTCGGTCCGCTCATCCTGGAGCTCGGGCGTGCGAGTGGAGCCCAGGCGATGCCCGGACAGCAGCTGTTGCCATCGCTCGTTACGTTCCGTGCTCACGGCGCTTCCTCCTCGGGGGGGCGGGCGGCGCATCCTGCTCCCTCACGCCCGCGACGCCAACCCCCGCCAGGAGGCGTCATGGAGATGGACGCGCGGGGCACTCCTGGGCAGCCTTGGGCCCGCAGAACCCGATGACTTCACTGGAGGTACATATGCGGTTGAAGGCGCTGTGCATGACGGTCTCGCTGATGGTGGCTCCTGGAGTGGCGCTCGCGCAGGGCCCGCTCGACTCGATCAAGAAGGCCGCGGGCAAGGAAGTGGGCGATGCGGGCAAGGCCGCGCTGGAGAAGAAGATCAACTCCAAGCTGAAGCAGGATGCCAGCAAGAACCAGTGCAGCTTCAAGTCCGGCACCGACGTGCTGGAGCCCGGCTGTGATCAGAAGCTCAAGAAGCTCACGTCCGCGCTCGTGGACGCGAAGAAGCAACTCGATTCCGGCGGCGTGAAGAACTACAAGTTCGAGGTGTCCGGCCACACCGACTCGAGCGGCGACGCGGCGAAGAACAAGGAGCTCAGCGAGAAGCGCGCCGCCGTCATCGTGAAGGAGCTGGTGGCGCGAGGCATTGCCAAGGACGAGATCATCGCGGTGGGCCGCGGCTCGGAGCAGATGCTGGTGAAGCCCGACGACACGGCGGCGAAGAAGGCGAAGAACCGGCGCTACGAGATCCAGGTCCGCCTCTGAGCGGCCGCTGAGGCCCGCGGGTGCCCCCGCGTCCAGGCTCGACGCGAGGGCCCTGCTGGCCGAGGACTATGGACTACGCGCCCAGCACCTGCTTGGCGCGGGCGTAGTAGGCCTCGCGGCTGGACAGGCCGTTGTAGCCGCCGTTGATGCGCCGGGTGATCTCGCGGAAGTTGCCCGCGTCCGCGTAAGTGTTCAGGTTGCGGCTGTTCCAGAACCACGCGGCGGTGCGGAAGCCCACGTCCACGTCCGCCGCGCGCTTGGGGTTGTTCTCCAGATCGATGCCCAGCGCCTTGCCCGCCGCCCGGTAGTTGTTGCGGCCCGTGAGCTGGATGGGGCCCCGACCCTTGTAGCGAACGCCGTCACCCGGGTAGATGTTGCCCAGGTCCTTGCGGCCCTCGTACGCCGCGCCCGAAGCGATCTCCTCGAAGTAGCGGAACTCACCGCTCTCGTGCGCCAGCTGCGCCAGGAAGGCGGCCTGGCGCTTCGGAGTGTTGATGCCCGCCTCGGCCATGGCCTTGTTGAGGTGCGGCAAGCACTCGCGAGCCCGGGCATCCGACAGGTGCGGCATGATCTGCTTGAGCTGCTGCAGCGACACGCCTCCGGAGACAGGGCCCGGATCCGTGGGCTTCGTCGGAGCGGCGGCCAGCGCGGCCCACGTCTTGGCTCCCACGACACCGTCCGCGGTCAGGCCCTTGGCGCTCTGGAAGGACTTCACCGCGGCCTCGGTCCCCGGACCGAAGACGCCATCCGCGGCACCCGGGCTGAAGCCGTGCGCGGCCAGCTTCTTCTGGAGATCCACCACCGCCGAGCCGCGAGCCCCCTGCTTGAGTACGGGCTGGGAGGACGGAGGCGGCGCGTTGAGCGCGTTCCATGTCTGCGGCCCGACGATGCCGTCGGCGGTCAGCCCCTTGGCGCGCTGAAAGGACTTCACCGCGGTCGTGGTCTTCGGGCCGAAGACTCCATCCGCCGAGCCCGGGCTGAACCCCGCCGCCGCGAGCTTGCGCTGCAGGTCCACCACCTGCGAGCCACGCGCGCCCTCCTTGAGGGTGGGCGGCGCCAGGGTCGTTGCGGCCAGGGGGAGCGCCGTCGCGCGAACGGTCGAAGTCGAAAGCGTGGTCATGGCGAAAGCTCCAATTTCTCAGCGAGTGAGATGACAACCCTGTTATCGGTGGGTAGCTGTAGGAGTTGCGCGGACATCCGAAAAAGATTCTCGCGAAGGGAAACCGGGGAGCCCCCGAGGCACGCCCCGCCCGTGAGCCGGGCAAGCCGCTCTGCCTGAGGGCTGACAACTGCTCGATTTCAGGGTGGTTTTGACAGGCGGGAAGCGGTGGATACGTTGAGCCCCGCATGTCCGGACACCTGCACCGCATCGCCCGCTGGCTGAGGCTGGGGCTGACAAGCCTGGCGCTCGCTCTGGGCGCGGTGCCTGCACATGCACTCCCCGCCGCTCGCGCCGAGGTGACGCTCTCGGTCGAGCGGCGTGACTCCCCGAAGCAGCGCGAGGCAGCTCAGGCGGCTGTGCACGTGCCTGCCGCGGTGGGATCCTTCCTCCAGGTCCACGCGCGAGCCGAGTCCCCGAGACTGGCCCCTGAGACGCGCCCGCCAGGTCCTCCGCGCCGCTTGTTCATCGCTCACCGAGCGCTTCTCCACTGAGCCGTTCCGGGTCCCTGTTCCTGGAACGCCTTTCCCTTCAGCTCGTGGAGCAACTCGTGACACCCCATCCTCGTGGGGTGCGTGCCCGTGCGCGCGCCCTCTTCAAGTTCTTCGTTCGTATCCTGCGGTTCCTCTTCATCCTCGGACTGGTGATGCTGCCCAGCCCACTTGTCATGGTCCTGGCAGCCATCCTGGATCCCGCCCGACGCAACCTGCCGGCCGAGGTCCTTCGCAAGAAGTGACACGGCCACCGCAAGGAATCCTCCGAAGGAGTCAGCGCTGGGCGGACAGGAACCACTCTGCCGCCTCGCGCGCGATCTCCGCGGGGACGGTGTGCGCGCCGTCGAACTCCCGGTAGAGCACGTCGTAGCCCACGCCCTCGAGCCTGGGCACGAGGCGCCGACTGCACGGGTCGATGGGGAGCACCTGATCATCTGTCCCGTGGGAGACGAAGATGCGTGGCTGGCCATGCTGCTCCTGCGGCGCGGCGAACCCCGGGGAGAACGCGAGGACGTGCGTGAACATGTCTCCGTTGGAGATCCCCAGCGAGAGGGCATACGAGGCGCCATCGGAGAAGCCACCGATGGCCACGTGCGCCGGGTCCACCGCGTAGTGCTCGAAGACAAACGAGAGCGCCTGATCGATGAAGAGCACGTCCGGCCCGTAGCTCCCTCGGATGACATCCCACGTCGCGCCCCGAGACTCCGGCACGAGAACGATGATGCCCTCCGTGTCGGCCAGCTTCTGGAGGATTCCCAGAGCGTGCTGCGCGTGGCCCCCCGCCCCATGGAGCATCACCACCAACGGCGCTGGATGGTCCGCGCGATAGATCTCGGGCACGTAGAGGAAGCCATCGCGCTTGCCTCCGAGACCGAGCGGCATCTTTCCGCGCGGACGGCTATCGAACATGGGGCGCAGAGGCCGAGCCTCCAGCCGACCCATGCGTGCCAGGTTCTCGTTCAACCGGGTTGCTCTTATTCCATGCATGGTTGCGGTCGTCCTTCCAGGGTTTGTGGCTTCACACCCGAGGCCCAGCAGAAGCGCCGCCACGAGCCCCCCTGCACCACGGCAGCGAGGGGCTCGCCACAGCCCTCCAGCGTGGAGGCGGGCATGCCGATTCCTCATGTCGTCTCACCTCGGTCTCGCGATCACCCCGCTGCCTTCCCCAGGAGCCCTCTGAGGGGCCTCTCACGGGTGTTGGCATGTCGGAGCAGTGCGTCACGAAACGGAACTCCTGCGATAACGCCTGCATCCCCCCTCTCGCTTCCGATTGCAGTCGCCTGCCCGGCCAGCATCCATACAATCGCGGCCATGCGCCTCACCGACAGCTCCATCGAGCCCACCCGCCTGCACCTCTGGGGAGCGCGCGCCGCGCTCGAAGTCCGATGCCCGCTGCCGGGAGTGCTGCGCCTGCGCCACTCGCCCTCTTCAGCGGGCGTGGGATTCCTTCACCCGCAGCTGGCGCACAAGCAATCCTGGGCGGTGATTTCCGATGACGCCCTGCCGCTGCAGGTCCGCCGCGAGGGAGAGACGATCCACATCAGCGCGGAAGGCGTGGCGCTGGAGCTGTCGGCTGCAACGGGGACATGGGTCTTCCGGGACGTGGAGGGCCGGGAGCTCGCGCGGTGCGAGTCGGTGTCGGGCGAGTCCTCGCCGAACATGCCGCTGAACCACCACCGGACGCGGCTGGCGCTGGCCGCGCCTCCGGACGAGGCGTACCTGGGCTTTGGGGAGAAGGTGGGCAGCCTGGACAAGCGAGGGATGCGCCTCACGTTCTGGAACACGGATGTGATGCCGCACCACCCGGATACGGATCCGCTCTACATCTCCATCCCCTTCTGCCTGGGCCTGCGCGCGGGCACCGCGTGGGGCTTCTTCCTGGACGAGACGTGGCGCTCCGAGGTGGACGTGGCCTACGGAGAGCCGGACCGGGTGCGGTGGGAGAGCTGGGGACCGGAGCTGGATGTGTACCTCTTCGTGGGGCCGCACCCGGCGGACGTGGTGCGCCGGTATGCGGCGCTGACGGGCCGGCCACCGCTGCCTCCGCTGTGGAGCCTGGGGGCGCAGCAGTCGCGTTGGGGCTACGAGAGCGCGGACGACATTCGCGGTGTCATCCAGGCGTACCGTTCGCGGGGACTGCCGCTGGACGCGGTGTACCTCGATATCGACTACCTGGACGCGTACAAGGTGTGGACGTGGGATCGCTCGCGGTTCCCGGATCCGCAGGGGCTCACGCGCGAGGCGGCGAGCGCGGGTGTGAAGCTGGTGCCCATCATCAACCCCAACGTGAAGGCCGAGCCCGGCTACGCCACTTATGAGGAGGCGAAGGAACAGGACTACCTGGTGCGGGCCGACAGCGGGGACGTGCTGGTGGGCGAAGTCTGGGCACGGCCCGCGGTGTTCCCGGACTTCACACGCCCGGAGGTGCAGCAGTGGTGGGGAGACTGGCATCAGGAGTTCCTCGAGCAGGGCATCGCGGGCTTCTGGAACGACATGAACGAGCCGGCGTGCTTCGAGCTGATCGAGGCCACGGGGAGCGTGTCGGCGATGGGCGGGCGGATGGAGGAGGCCAAGCGGCGGGAGGGCAAGACGCTGCCGTACGCGGCGAGGCACGGGAAGAAGCGGCACTTGGAGGTGCACAACGCCTACGGCATGGCGATGACGAAGGCGGCCTTCGAGGGCTTCCAGAGGCACGCGCCACACCGCCGCCCCTTCCTGCTGACACGGGCGGGGTACGCGGGGATCCAGCGCTACGCGGCGGCCTGGACGGGAGACAACTCGAGCCACTGGGAGCACCTGGAGCTGTCGATGCCGATGCTCATGGGGCTGGGGCTGTCGGGAGTGCCTTTCACGGGAGTGGACATCCCGGGCTTCATCGGCCGGCCGAGCGCGGAGCTGTTCACGCGGTGGACGCAGTTGGGGACGTTCTACCCGCTGATGCGCAACCACGCGGCGAAGCCGATGCCGTTCCAGGAGCCGTGGCGCTTTGGCGAGAAGTTCCAGGAGCTGGCGAAGGCAGCGATGGAGCGGCGGTACCGGCTGCTGCCCACGTTGTACTCGCTGATGCAGGAGGCCGCGGAGACGGGGTTGCCGGTGCTGCGTCCACTGCTGATGCTGGACCCGGCGGACCCGGAGGCGCTGCGAGCGTTCGACCAGTTCCTCTTCGGCAGGGATCTGCTGGTGGCGCCCATTACGAAGCCGGGGCACACGAAGCGGCTGGTGTACCTGCCGAAGGGCCAGTGGCTGGAGTGGCCCAACATGGAGCGGGCCGAGGCAGTGCGCGAGGGTGGGCAGCACATCATCGGAGAAGGCCGGCTGGACACGGTGCCGATCTGGCTCCGTGCGGGGGGAGCGGTCGCGCTCACTAAGCCCGCGCTGCACACGACGACGGCGAACTGGGAACACCTCGAGTGGCACATCCACGCGGGACCGGACGTGCGCACGCGGCTCTACGAGGATGAGGGTGACGGGTACGGGGAGTCACGAATCTCCCTCATCACCGGAGGCATGGACCGCGGCCGGTTCTGGCTGGATCGGAAGGTCCAGGGCAACCTGGCCTCCCCTCGCCAGCGGGAGACGCTGTACATCTATGGAGTGAAGGGCGTGCGCTCCGTCACGGGAGCATTGGAGCTGGGCTCCATGAAGGACGGCGTCCTCGAGATACCCATGAGCGCGAACTGGGAGCGGCTCGTGGTGAACTTCTGAGCCGCTGCGCCGGGTGTGGGGTCATCCCGCCACGGCGGCGGAAGGTGAGCCCTCGGCCGAAGCCTCTGTCTGTCCCTGTTCCAGTTGCTTCTTCACCGGGATGAAGGTCATGGCCCGCTCGGCCAGCGCGGTGATCGTCAACGAGGGATTGACGCCTGGGTTCGCGGAGACAGCGGAGCCGTCGATGACATACAGGCCCTCATAGCCATGCACGCGGTGCTGGGCGTCGATGACGCCCGTCTGCACTGAGTCCCCCATGCAGCTCCCGCCGAGGATGTGCGCCGTCGTGGGGATGCCCAGCACCGTCTCGTTGGCCAGGCTCATCGGCATGCCGCCGATCTTATCTGCGACACGGTGGGCCAACTCCGCGGCTTCGGGGATGTTGGCCGTGGGAGCAGGCCCCGCCTTGAGCGCCGTGGTCAGTCCCATGCGCAACCCCGTCATGAGCCCACGGCCGCGCTTCATGCTCAGGTACCCGTCCAGCATGCGCATGTAGAGGAGGATGATCGTCTGCTTGGCGTAGTCGCGCGCCACCATCACCCGGAGCAGTTGGAGCGGATGGCGGAACATCACTCCGATGAGCCGGGCCAGCCGTGTCATGGGCCCCTCCCCCGTGACGTACGGCGCCGAGAGCGTCCGGAAGAAGCCCGATCCCGCCGAGTAGCGCACCGGCTCCAGATGCGAGTGCTCGTCCGTGTGGAGGATGGAACCGATCGCGATGCCCTTGGACAGATCCTTGTCCGTCTTCGGAGTCACCACGCCGATGAGTGCCTCGGAGTTGGTGCGGACTCCGTCTCCCACCCGGTCTGAGAGCCGCGGGAGCCCCTCCGGGCTCGCCTTGAGCTTCAGCAGCAGGTCCACCGTGCCAAGAACGCCTCCCGCGAAGATGACGTTGCATGCGGTGAAGCGCCGCTTGCGCCGGAAGAAGACCGATGTGCCCTCCAGGGCCTCCACCTCATAGCCGCCGCCCTCCAGCGGACGCACCCACGTGACCTCCGTGTCCGCGTGGATGGTCAGCCCTCGCTTCTCCGCGAGATAGAGGTAGTTCTTGTCCAGCGTGTTCTTCGCACCGAAGCGGCAACCGAGCATGCAGCCGCCGCACGAGTTACAGCCGGTCCGCTCGGGGCCCTCGCCGTTGAAGTACGGATCCGGCACGGTGACGCCCGGCTTGCCGAAGTACACGGCCACGGTGGTGGGCTGGAAATCCATGCGGCCCATCTCCTTGCCCACCTCCTGGATGATCTGATCCGGGTAGGTGGTCAGCGGATTCACCGTGGCCCCGAGCATCCGCCGAGCCTTCTCGTAGTGCGGCGCCAGCTCGGTCTTCCAATCCGCCAACCGGCTCCAGTCGCCGTTCTGGAAGAAGTAGTCCTTCGGGATGGGCAGCGTGTTCGCGTAGACGAGCGAGCCACCGCCCACGCCCACCCCCGAGAGCACGGTGACGTGGCGGAAGAACGTCATCTTGAACAGCCCGCGCCAGCCGAGCTGCGGCATCCACAGCCAGCGCTTGAGGTTCCAGTTCGTCTTGGGGAAGTCCTGGGCCTGGAGGCGCCGGCCCTTCTCCAGCATCACCACGCGATAGCCCTTCTCCGTCAGCCGCAGCGCGCTCACGCTGCCGCCAAACCCCGAGCCGATGATGAGCCAGTCGCAGTCCATCCGAATCTTCCTCCGCGAAGCCGTGCCAGCCGTGCTCGGTCCAGCAGTGTCCCAACAGTAGAACCTTTAATATCGCAGGCACGCCAAGTCCGGGGCAGCCCCTCCGCCCATCAGCTGAAAGCCCGCTCCCCTGGTACCACCCTTGGCGGCTTCACGAAGCCCCTGCCGCTCAGGCCCGCAGAACGGTCACCTTGCGGCCCGAGGAAGTCTGGGACTCCTCGAAGGAGCCCTGCGGCTTGCCACCCGCCTGCTTCCGGCGATCGAAGATGACAAGTACCCCCTCCTCCAATCCCAAGCGCTCCAGGTAGATCTCCAGCTGTACCAGTCCCTCGGCCAGCGGGTCCGCCTCCTGCTCTCGCCACACCTTCAGCTCCAACGCATGCTGCTGCCACTGTCGTTGGCCCTGCTCCAGGTAGGGCCAGCGCACCAGCAAATCGATGCGTCCTCGGCCTACGCCGTACTCCCGCTCGACGAAGCCCCCGCCGTTCACCACGCGCTGGAGGAAAGCCATGAGCACCAACTGCGGTGCCACCTCGTGGTAGCTGACTCCGGCGGCCAGCACATCGCAGTGCAGCCGCCAGAAGGCCACGAACTCCCGGAGGAACCGCTCGAAGTCCAGCCGACCATCCGGCAGAACGAAGCTCTTGGGTTCAGCCTGGATCTGCAGTTCGACGTCCCCGGCGAGCACCCGCGCAATGACTTCCCGGTAGATGGGATTGGCCACTCGCAACGGGTTGTCCGAAGCGCACAACCCGAGATCCCGGACGTACTGCACGTCGTCCTGGTAGGTGTCGCTGGCCGTAACAGTACCGGCCATCAACGGCTCCAGGACTCGACGTACTCGCGGCTCGTGCAGACGGGCCACCAAGGAGTCCAGGTGCGTGGCGCGTTCGAGAATCAGGCGCTCCTTGGCTCGCTCCACATGATCAATCGTGATGGGCTCGCTCACGGGCACGGCCATCTTCTCGATGATCTCCCGGGCCACCGCATTGACGAGCCATGGCTGGCCTCGCGTCAGCTCGAAGGCGCGCGCCACGGCATCCTCGCTGAAACGCTGACCCGTCTCAGCGGTGTGCTGCGCGTACAGGTCTGCCACTTCGTCCTGGCTGAAGTCACCGAGCCGGAGTGACTCGAGCTTGATGTTGAAGGGGCTGGCGGTGCCGAGCCGCTCGGGGTCTCCGCCGCTGGCGGCCTTGTAGTCCCGCACGTCCCGCAGTCCGCACAGGACGACAGAAGAGGGGAAGGCGTCAGGACGATGGGAGAAACCGGCACGCAATTGGCGCAGCACGCTGATAAGGCTCTGGCCGCGCAGCGCATCGATCTCGTCCAGGAAAAGCACCAGCGGCCGGGGACACACCTGAGCCCAGGCAGAGAGGTTGGTCAGCACCAGCCCTTCATCCCCTTCGAGCTGAAAGGGAGGCGGGCGCAGTTCCGCGGGAAGGTTCAGCTGCGCGAACAGCGCCAACGTGCGCAGGAGGGCTCGCTGCGCCGAGCCATAGTTGTCCCCCGCCGCTTCTCCCTCTTCGCAGGAGAAGTGAAGCGCCGCATAGCGACCGGAATCCGTCAACCGCCTCGCCAGGGCTTGCAGCGCCGTGGTCTTGCCCGTCTGCCGTGGCGCATGCACCACGAAGTATCCCATCTGGTCCACCAGACCGGGCGCCTCGGGCAGCCGACGCTCGGCGGGGATCATGTAGTGCAGGTCCGGCAGACACGGCCCGGCGGTATTGAAGCGGCGAGCCATTCGCTCCGTCAGCTCCGGAATTCGGCCCACACGGGCGCGTGGTCCGAGGGCTGCTTGCCCTTACGCTCCTCGCGATCGATCTCCGCCTTCTCCAACCGCTCCACCAGTGGCGCCGTGGCGAAGATGTGGTCGATGCGCACGCCCTTGTTCTTCGGAAACCCCAGCTCCCGGTAGTCCCACCAGCTGAACTTCTGCTCGGCCGGGTGCAGCTTCCGGAACGTGTCCGTCAGCCCGAACGCGCACAGCCGCTGCAGCGCGTCCCGCTCCCTCAACGTGAACAGCGTCTGCCCCTCCCACAACGCTGGATCCCACACGTCGATGTTCTCGGGCGCCACGTTCCAGTCGCCGCACAGCACCAACGGCTGGCTCGGCTGGTGGCGAGTGTCCAGGTAGCGCCGCAGCCGCGTATACCACTCCAGCTTGTACACGTACGCTGGCGAGTCCACCGCCTGCCCGTTCGGCGCGTACACACTCACCACCCGCACCCCGTTCACCGTCGCCGCCACCACGCGCGCCTGCGGATCCTCCACGTCGTCCGAGATCCCCTGCACCACGTCCTGGGGCTCCGCCTTCGAGAGGATGGCCACGCCGTTGTACGTCTTCTGCCCGTGCAGCGCCGCGTGGTAGCCCAGCTCGCGCACGGCCTCCGTGGGGAAGTCCTTCTCCACGCACTTGAGTTCCTGCAGGCAGAGCACGTCTGGCTGGTGGTTCTTCAGCCAGTTGAGCAAGCGCTCCTGGCGCGCCCGCACCGAGTTCACGTTCCAGGTGGCGATCTTCATCGCGCGGCACCGTCGCACGTCACCCGCGTCCCTTCCACGCTTTTCCCTACCCCCTGCGGCCCTCTGGACACACTTCTCCCCGCTTTCGAGGGAAATCCTCCTGGCACGGGCATCGCAATGAGACCGGGCAGGAGACCGTCATGATGAAGGCCCCTGTGTCCTGCCCCTCGAAGCCCCACCTGACCTCGGCGCTCGTCCCCGCGCTGGTCGCCCTGGCGCTCATCGCCCACCAGGGTCTCCAGGGTTCGTATCCCTCGCGGCTCACTGCGTCCGACACGGCTGTCGAGGTGTCCTCTCCTGTCGAGGCGCTCATCCCCTCCTTCCTCGCCCTGCCCCGCTCGGCGCCCAAGCCGCTCGCACCCCCAGTGGAGGAGCCACCCGTCCCTGCGGATACGCTGCCCCTCGCCCATGGGCACCTGAGCCGCGTGAACCACGGCGTGCGCGCCCGGACGCTGCACGAGTTGGGCGATCTCTCCGGTGCCCTCACCGAGTACCGACGCGCCCTCTACGACAACCCCGAGGATGAAGAGACCCTGAACGCCATTGCCCGCCTGGGACGCCTCACGGGAAAGACGGAGCTCGCCGTGCTCGCCCTCGACCAAATCGGGCGCCTGAATCCGGACGAGGCCTCCCCGCTTGTCCAGCAGGCACGCCTCCTCATCTCCGTGGGCCGCTCCACCGAGGCCATCCGCGTGGGCGAGGTGGCCATCTCGCGAGATCCCGAGGAGCCAGATGCCTATCTGGTGCTCGGGCGTGCGTACATGGCCGCGGGCAACCTCTCCGAGGCCATCCTCCGCTTCCAGCAGGCCGTCCACCTGGCACCCGAGCACGGCTACGCCCTCAACAACCTCGGCCTCGCCTGGCTGCGCGCCAACGAGAATGCCAAGGCCGCCGAGGTGCTCGCCCGCGCCGCCGCCCTGCTGCCCCAGGTGGCCTATGTCCACAACAACCTCGGCGTGGCCTACGAGCGTCTCGGCCGCACCGACGAGGCCCAGGCCGCCTATGCCACCGCCACCCGGCTCTCCCCGCGCTATGTCAAGGCGCGCGTCAACGTGGACCGCATGAACAAGGTGGCAAGCCTCGGTGTCATACCCTCCGAGTCGTCCCAGGGTGATGGGCCCGGGGGGCTGCTCACCGAGGACTCGGGCCAGTAGGGCCCGAAACGGGCGTTGGAGCTGACGGTTCCCGTTGCCCGTACATCGGTCTAACGTGCGTCCCCTTCTCACCGAGCCCCATGACTCCGGCCCGAGCGATGCCCCAACCTCCTGAAGTCCCCTCCACTCCCGAGCCTCCCGCGCCGCCGCTGGCCCCACCGCCCGCGAGCCCAGGCCTCGGTGCCCGCATCTGGAAGTGGGCGAAGCGGCTGCTCATCGTCGGGGCCGTGGGTCTGGTGCTGGCGGTGGCCGCGGGCGTGGGTGCCTACCTCTACTTCAGCCGGGACCTGCCCTCCGTGGAGGCCCTGCGCCACTACCAGCCTCCCCAAGTGACGAAGGTCACCTGCGGTGATGGTTCGCTGTGCGCCGAGTTCTACAAGGAGCGCCGCACGCTCGTGCAGATCGAGGAGCTGCCTCAGCACGTGCGCGACGCGTTCCTCGCCGCCGAGGACGCGGACTTCTACAAGCACGAGGGCCTGGACTTCTTCGGCATCACCCGCGCGGCGCTCAAGAACCTCATCCCCGGCAGCCGCAAGTCCGGCGCATCGACCATCACGCAGCAGGTGGTGAAGAACCTGCTGCTCACTCCCGAGCGCAGCCTGGGCCGGAAGATCCGCGAGTGGATCCTCACTCCGCGTGTGGAGCAGGCGCTCACCAAGGATCAGATCCTCAACCTCTACATCAACCAGATCTACTACGGGCAGCGGCGCTACGGGCTCGAGGAGGCGGCGCTCTACTACTTCGGCAAGCACGCGAAGGACCTGAGCATCGGCGAGGCCGCGGTGCTGGCGGGAACGCCGCAGTCGCCCCATCGCATCAACCCCGAGACGAACATGGTGCGCGCCAAGGCGCGCCAGCGCTACGTGCTGGGCCAGCTGATCCAGCACGGCTTCCTCCCCAAGGAGAAGGTGGAGCCGGAGTTGGACAAGCCCATCGCCCTGGCGCCTCGGCCCCCGCCCCCTGTGGGCGCGTATTACGCCGAGGAGATCCGCCGCACCCTCATCGAGCGCTACGGCGAGGAGGCGGTGCTCGAGGGCGGCCTGCGCGTGGAGATCGCCATGGTGCCCAAGCTGCAGGCCACAGCGGAGGAGTCGGTGCGCAACGGCCTGGAGGCGTTGGATCGGCGCCAGGGCTATCGCGGCCCGCTGGGGACGATGGAAGCCGGCCGCTTCGAGCGCCTCAAGGGCCTCATCGCCCATCGCATCGAGGAGGCGGGCCGGCGGCAGAAGGATTCGGAGTACGTGGCGGACCTGGCTCCGCTGGCCAAGGTGAGCCCGGAGCCCAAGCCCACCGACGAGGACGAGGGCGCGGAGGAGCAACGTCCGGAACTCACTCCCGAGGGCGAGGCACCTCCGTCCCCCGAGGAGGCCCTGGTGGGCTCCGTGCCGCTCCGCCCGCTGAAGGAGGGCTTACGGCTGGCCGGCTATGTCACCTCGGTGGACGACAAGAAGGGGATCGCCCGGGTGGATCTCGTGGGCCGCACCGCGGAACTCTCCTTCCCCACCGTGAAGTGGGCGCGGCAGAAGGGCAAGAGCGCCCCGTCGAGCATCTCGGACGTGTTCGAGGTGGGCCAGTTGGTGCGCGTGCGCGTCCTCAAGGCCCTGCCTGCTCCGGCCAACATCGAGGCCACGCTCGATCAAATCCCCGTCGTGCAGGGCGGACTGGTGGTCATCAACCCGGCCAACCGGAACGTGGTGGCCCTGGTGGGTGGCTATGACTTCGAACGCTCGCCCTTCAACCGCGCCACCCAGGCCCATCGGCAGCCAGGTTCGTCCTTCAAGCCCTTCCTCTATGCCGCCGCGCTGGGCAGCGGCCGCTTCACGCCGCTGAGCACGGTGAACGACGCGCCCGAGGCCGTCCGCGACCCGTACACGGGCAAGCAGTGGAAGCCGAAGAACTTCGACGGCAAGTTCGAGGGCCCCATGACGCTGCGCACGGCCCTGACCAAGTCCAAGAACACCGTCTCCGTGCGCCTGATCGAGGCCATCACCCCCGCCGCGGCCATCGACTATGCGAAGCGCGCGGGCATCCATTCGCCGATGCCGGAGAACCTGACGCTGGCGCTCGGCACCGGTGAGGTGACGATGCTCGAGGCCGTCAATGCCTATGCAACGCTCCAGTCCCTGGGGCGCTATGCCGAGCCGCTCCTGCTGCTGCGCGTCCAGACCGCCCAGGGCAAGGTGCTGGAGGAGCACACCCCTGCCTTCGAAGAGACGCTGCCCCCGGCGGTGGCCTACCTCGCCGTCACGATGATGCGCGCCGTGGTGGAGGAGGGCACGGCCACCGCGGTGAAGGAGCTGAACCGCCCCGCAGCGGGCAAGACGGGCACCACCAACGAGTCGAAGGACACCTGGTTCTCCGGCTTCACCATGGACTGGGTCGCCAGCGCCTGGGTGGGCTTCGATGATGCCACGCCCCTGGGCAGCTCAGAGACGGGTGGCCGTGCCGCCCTGCCCATCTGGTTGGACTTCATGCGCGTGGCGCACCAGGGCCTGCCCGTGCGCGACTTCGAGGTGCCGCCCGGCATCGTCCAGGTGCGCATCGATCCGGCCACTGGCCTGCTCGCCGGCAACTCCATGCCCGGACGGCTCGAGCCCTTTCTCGAGGGCACCCAGCCCACCGCCGAGGCCCCACCCGTGGGGACCGTGGACACGAGCAACTTCTTCCTCGACGACGGCAAGCGGAGATGACAGTGCGCCGAGCCTTCGCCACGCTCCTGGTGTCCACGCTCGCCTTCGCCGCCGAGCCTCCAGTTGCTCCGGCCGGCACGAAGGCCGCTGCTCCGGCCAGTTCGAGCGCATCCACTCCCGCGGGACCACCGTCCATCGAACAGCTCGTCCAGTTCGTGGCCGAGGACGTGCTCGCGCTCAAGCCCGAGCCTCCCATCGCACTGCACCTGAGCAGCCCGGCTCCTGAGTTGCAGCGCGCGTTCGGGACGGTGCTGGCCTCACGGCTCGCCGCCGAGGAGATGGGTCCCGTCGTGCTGAATGCCCCCTCTCCCGAGGCCGCCGAAACCCTCGCCCGGGAGCGCGGGGCTCGCTCGCTCGTGCGCATCACAGTCTCCGTGCAGGGTGGAGAGGTGAGTGCCCGGGGCGATGTGCTGGGCACCTGGGTGAACTTCTGGTCCGGGGACACCCCGAGCCGTCCCACCACACCGGCTGCCGCGCTGGCTCGATCGGTGGAGGCGGATTCCGGAGCACTGGCTCTCGCCGCCATCTCGCCGCTCACGTCCGCCTCGTCCCCGATGGCCGTAGCGAGCGGGCCACGCGCCGTGCGCCTCATGGGCGCGGTGATGATCCACCTCGAGCAGGCTCCTGCCGCCCTGGCCGCAGGCGATCTGGATGGGGATGGCAAGGATGAGGTGATCGTCCTCACCGAGCGAGCCGTCTCCGTCTTCGCCGACGACGGGCGCCTCCTGGCGCAGCGGGACTTCGACAGCCTCCCGCCAAGCGCGACTCCACCCCGCGAACCCTTCGGCACCGTGGCCATCATCCCCCAGCCCGCGCGCATCGCGGCCTGGTCCGCCCGCTACTCGCATGGCGAGGTGCTCGTGTTCGACAAGCCCAAGGGTGCCCTGCGTCCCCTCGGCCCGCTCGACTCAGCCCCGCTGGGCGCCAACGAGCGCGGCACCTTCACCCAGGGACAGACCACGTTCATCGCCGAGGTGCGGCTCGGAGAGGGGCGGATCCTCAATGTCCCCGCGCCCTTCACCACCGCGAGCATGGTCCCTCCGCGCATGCTCTTCGTTCACCTGGATGGCTCGGCCTCGCTGTATCCGCGCCCTACTGCCCCGCCTATTCGCATCCAGGGCCTCGGCGCCGGGAGCACCCTCGGAGATCTCGACGGGGATGGGACGCCGGAGCTGATCACCACCTCGCCTCAAGTGTTCCCCGTCCCGGACGTGGTGCGCGTCTTCCCGCTCGCCGGAGACGATCCCACCACCCACGGAGTGCTCTGGCAGAGCGCCCTTCCCCCAGGCCGAGCCCTCCAGGTGGTCACCGCCGATCTGGACGGGGACAAGCATCGCGAGGTGCTGGTGGGGCTCGCGCTCCCGGACGGCTCCGGTGAAGTCTTCCTCATGCGCCAGGGTGCGCCATGACGCTCCGACACGCTCTCGCCTGCCTCCTCCTGCTCTGCGCCACCTCCGCGCTCGCGGCCGGCCGCGTCCCCTATGGGGGCGAATTGCGCCTGGCCCACACGGGCTCCTCCGAGCCCCTCGGCGATCCCACCCTCGCGGACTCGCCGGTGCGCGCCACGCTCTTCAGCCTGCAATCCCGCTCCGTGTGCCGGCTGGACCCCAGCGGCGCCCCTCGCCTCAGCTTTGCCCGCGAAGTGTCCCGGCCCGTGGGCCAGACGGTGCGCATCACCCTGCCCTCGCTCGCGATGACCTCCACGCTGGTCCGCGCGTGGACGCGATTCACCGGTCCCGAGGCGCCCAGTCCCTACCGCGCGCTGCTGTTCCCCGTGCAGACGGAGGGCCGGCAGCTCTCCTCCAACGGCACCACCTTGGAGCTGCCCCTGTCCTTCCCGTGGCCGGACATGGAGCGCGCGCTGTGCCACCCCGCGCTCGCCGTGCCACTCCCCACCACCGCGCTCTCGCAAGGGCCGTTTGCCGCCACTGCCGCGCCGGGGCGGCTCGAGGCCCGAATCGGCTACCCCGAGGGGCGGCCCTACCTGGATCGCCTCACGCTCACCGCGACGGATGAACGCGGACTCGCGCGGATGTGGGCCATGAATCCCAGGGAGGTGCAGCTGGAGCTGGGTGTGATTCCGGATTCCGGAAGCCTCACCGGTGTGGCCCTCTACGCCACCTACCTCACCTTCTCGCCGCGCCGAGTGCCCGCGGACTTCCGACAGGCTTTCGAGAGCGCCATTGATCGCGAGGATCTCACCCGCCTCTTCGTCCGTGCGCCGGCCGTGCCCATGCCGTACCTGCTGCCGCCCGCGTTGCTGTCCCAAGCGCCCAAGCCTCGTCCGAGCGCACCGCCCTCGAGCGGAGGCAGGACGGTGACACTGCTCTACGACGTCACCAATGAGGATCAGCGTGCGGTGGCCGAGCGCATCCAGGTGAAGCTCCACGATCGCGGCTACAAGGTCGCCCTGGAGCCGCAGCCTCGCACCATCCTCCGCTCGCGCTGGGCCAAGGGAGACTTCGATCTGATGCTCCAGTCCCTGCTGCTGCCGCCCGTGCCGGGCCCGGCGCTGGCCGTGGTCCTGGACGCAGCCGGGCGGAAGGATCTGCTCGGCGTGGAGCTACCGCTCATCGGCGGCGTGCCGGATGCGGCCGCGCGAGATGCAAGGGCCCGGGAACGAGCCATGGCACTGGGCCCCTCGGTGCCGATCCTTCCCCTCTATGCACAGGGGCTGGGAGTGCGCGTGGCGCCGGAGCTGGGAGGCCTCATGATGGACGCCCAGGGGCTCCCCGTGCTCGACGGCGTGTACATCCAGCCCACCGAGCCGGCGCCCGCCGCGGCACCCAAGTAAGGAGGCGTCCCCCATGCGATTGAGGACCCGGCTCGCGCTCGCCTTTGCCCTGCTGGCGCTGGTGCCTCTGGCCGTCGTGGTCCCCCTCACCCTCAGCCGCCTGCGCACCACCCTCTCGCGCGAACTCGACGCGCGGATGGAGGGCGCCACCACCTCCGCCCAGGAGGCTTTGGAGCGCTCCGCCGAGCGCGCTCAGCGCGCCATCGAGGAGCTGGTGGATAGCACGGCGATGGAGGACCTGGCTCGGGACGCGCAGGAAGCGCCCACCCGCGTCATCCAGGCCGACACCGCCGAGGGACTGATGAAGAGCCGAGGCCTCACGGTGCTGAGCCTCTTCGATCGCCAGGGCACCACGCTGTCCTCCGGCCATCTGCCGGCGCGCCGAGGCGATCCGGATCCCGAGCTCTTCGCCGTCACCCAGCAGGAGGCCTCCAAGCCCGTGTCGGCGCGAGTGAGCGTGCGAAGCGACGCAGGGCTGCGAGACGTTCCCGCGCTCGTCATCGCCCGCCCGAAGGACTACGGCAACCTGAGGCTGTGGGTGGTGGGTGGGGTGCAGTTGGATGAGGGCCTCGCCCAGCACCTGGCGCGCATCACCCAGGCCCAGGTGTCGCTGCGCTCGGGAGACACGGTGGTTGCCCAGGCGGGCAGTGCGGCTCCGCCCACGGTGGAGCGCGTGATTCCCCTGGGGAACGCGGCCGCGGTGCGGCTCACCTTCAGCCGTGCCGCGGTGCTGGAGGCGGAGCGCGGCGTCACCAACGCCTTCCTCGTACTGGCCGGCTTCGGGCTGGCGTTCGCGATGCTGCTGGGGCTGCTCATGTCCCGCCGCATCACCCGGCCCGTGGAGGCGCTCACCGAGGGTGCTCGCCGCGTGGGGGAAGGAGCCAGGGACGTGCAGGTGACGGCCCAGGCCAGCGGTGAGGTGGCGGAGTTGGTGCGAGCCTTCAATCACATGACCTCCGAGCTGCGCTCCACCACCGAGCGTCTGGTGGCCAGCGAGCGCATCGCCGCGTGGCAGGAGGTCGCGCGCCGGCTGGCGCACGAGATCAAGAACCCCCTCACGCCCATCCAGATGTCGCTGGAGACGCTGCTGGCCGCGCAGAGCGCGCAGGACGCACGCTTCCCCACTCTCTTCCGAGACAGCGCCGCGGTGGTGCTGGAGGAGGTGGATCGACTGCGGAGGATCGTCGACGAGTTCAGTCGCTTCGCGCGGCTGCCCAAGCCGCAGCTGGCGCCGGTGGATCTGGGAGAGCTGGCGCAGAGCGTGCTGTCCCTCTACGCCACGCCGCCGGAGGGCATCACGCTGCTGCCCACGCTGCAGACGGGCGTGGTGGCGCGCGCGGACCGCGACCAGCTCACGCAGGTGCTGGTGAACCTGGTGAAGAACGCGGAGGAGGCCATGAAGGACAAGGGTGGCTCCGTGCGCGTGCGGGTGAAGGGCACGGAGACGGACGCCATCGTGGAGGTGGAGGATACCGGCCCGGGGATTCCTCCCGAGCACCGAGCCCGCATCTTCGAGCCCTACTTCACCACCAAGGAGGGAGGCACCGGCCTGGGGCTGGCCATCGCCGCGCGAATCCTCCAGGAGCACGGCGGCAAGCTGGAGGTGGGCGGAGAGCCGGGCGAGGGCGCACGCTTCAGCGTGGTGCTGCCTCGCGCCCTCTGACTCAGTCCTTGACGGGCGTGGCCTTGAGGGCGGCCTTGCCCTCCTTCACGTAGACCTGGAACTTCACCGTCCGGCACGCGTACTTCTGGACGAGCTGCTCCTTGTTCTTGCGCAGCTTCTGCACGAACTTGTCGTACGTGAGCCCGTCGGACGGCTCGCTGCACTTCTCGCGGGTGATGACGAACTCCCGGAACACTTCCTGGAAGTGGAACTCCTCCTCGGAGAAGGCGTCCCCGCTGTTGCCCAGGAACTGCTGGTAATTCGCGCCCGGAAGCGGGATGGCCTGCTGGGCCGAATCGTTCCACGGCACCGGAGCCACCGCGGGAGCAGGAACCGGAGCCGGCGTCGGGTATGGCGCGGGCAACGGCAGCTCCTGGGTCGGAGGACGAGCGGCGGCCTGGAGCAGCTCGCGCGGAATGGCGGCCACGCGCGTCGTCTCCGGGCTGTCCATCGCGACCGCTGCAGCGTACGGATCCGCGGCCTGCTGGAGCGAGTACGCCGCCGTAGGGAGCTCCTCGAAGTGGAACGCACCCGCCCGAGCCGTCGCCGTAGCCACTCCATTGCCCCCTGGCGGAGGCTGCGCCTGACTCGGATCGGAGTCGAACGGCATCGGCGCGGAGCCATAAGGCTGCCCAGCGTATGGATCCGCCTCTTGCGGAGCAAACGGATCCGCGGCCTGTCCGGCATAGGCCTGCGCCTCATAAGGCTGCGGCTGCGATTGCGGCGGAGGGGGGAACGCGAAGGGAGCTGGCGTGGGCGTCGGCGCCACAGCCGCAGGCGCGTCATACGCCGAGGGTGGCGGAGCAAACGGGAAGTCGTTCCCAGGCACGGCCGTGGCCGCACCCGTCAGCTCGAGCCCCGGATGCGTGGCCGGAGGAGGCTCGGCGGGAGCGGCGGCGTACTGCGGATGCGGGGCCGGAGCCTGCGGCGGAGCCATGTTCGCCATCGCGCTCCCGAGTCCCAGCGTGTCGCCCGAGGACTCGGACTCCGAGTCGTCCTTGCGCTTGCTGGAGCCCATGAGCGCCGTCCACACCAGGCTCAGGCCCAGCAGGCCCGCCAGGCCGAAGAGCGCATTGCGCTGATACGCCGCGAGCGTCCCCATCAGCTTCGTGCCGGTCAGGGCCACCACCTCATAGGGAGTGCCCTCCAGGGCGCGGCGGGTGCCCACCACGAGCGGAGCCTGGCCACCGAGGTAGTCCTTGCCGGTGGTGAGCACCGGCAACTGCACGGGGCCCAGCGCCTCCACCTTCCCGCTCTGCACGGCCACCGCAGGCCCACCCACCTTGAGCGTGCCGAAGGACTTCTCGAGCAACGGCTTCTCAGCGCCACCACTGGCCGCCAGCGCATCTCCCTTCACCAGCCCGAGCGCGCTCACTCCCGAAGCCTTCACCGCGTTGTCCAGGGAGCCTTCAGGCAGCAGCGGCACGCCCACCACCAGCGTCGCGCTCAGCTGCGTCTCCAGCTTCTCCGCGCCCGGGATGCGAACGAACTTCCACCCCAGCGGCACGGAGGCGAAGGCATGTGGCGCGCCAAAGGCATCCACCACCGAGGAAGCCTCCGCCTGGCTCAGCGCCTTGATGTCCAGCGCCTCCGCGTTCGACGAGGGCTCCTCACCGGGGCGCGCGTACCAGGCACCGCCCTCGGTCACCACGCCGATCACCACGCCCGGCAGCTCCTTGGGCAGCAGCGCCTCCGCGGCAGCCCGCACCGGCGCAAAGCGCTCGGCTGTCACCGGCTCCGAGCCACTCAGCTCCTGCGTGGCGGTGACGAGCTCGGCGCTGGTAGCAAGCTTCAGTGCCAGCGCACGAGCGATGCCTCGGTTCGCCTCCAGTGTGCGCACCACCTCCGCAGTGCCAGCGGCAGCCTGGGCCTGCGCATCCTCGATGGCGCGCGCTCCCATCGGCTTCGACAGGAGGAGGAGGTGAGCCAGCCCCAGGCCGATGGCCAGGAGTGCGAAAATGAGGAACTTGACGCGAACCATCGCCGTCCTTTGGCCCTGGTAGGTAAGGGTTCCCGCTTATAGCGTTCACCGCTCCGAGCCAGCAAGAATCGACGACGGCTCTACCCCAGGGCCCGGGCGTCCCGCCAACGGCCTGGATGCCCGAGCCCCCGGTTGCTCGCTCTACTAGTAGGGAGCCGCGTCCGAGGCCACATCCTGCGACAGCCCCTGGTTCGACACGTCTCGCCGCCGCTCCAGCGTCCGCTTCAACGCGTTCTCCATGCGATCACGCGATGCATCAATCGCCTGATGCAGTGTCTCGGACGTCTCCGTGACGTGGATGGCCGACAGGCCCGGCAGCCGCACCGTCACGCGGCACTCCTTGTCCACACCACCCTTGGGGCCGTTGATGTCCACCAGCGAGATGTCGATCTCCGACGCCTCCTGGTCGTCACACAGCCGCTCGATGTGGTCCACCAGGTGCTCCTGCACATATGCCTTCAGCCCATCCGACAGGGACAGATGCACGCCCCGCATCAACACCTTCATGTGATCACCTCCGGTCTTGAAGATGAGCAGCCTTGCTCTGGCTGGTGAGGGGGACATTCCCTGCTCCCTTGCTTCCCTTCCAAGCAACGGAGTGAGCTTCCCCGCCGTACCGGACGTTCCGCGCACTCACATGGGTTGCTCAGTCGCATGGGCACTGGGACGGACCGCATCAGGGTGTTGCTGGTCGAGGACGATGGCGACAGCCGGGAGCTCCTGGCGGAGATCCTGGAGGTCGACTTCGAGGTGAGCACGGCGGGGGATGGGCTTTCGGGCCTGGCGGCTTTCGAAGCGGATCATCCAGACGTCGTCGTCACGGACGAGTCACTGCCAGGCCTGTGTGGCACGGCGCTCGCCCAACGGGTGAAGGAGCTGTCTCCCGAGGCCCGTGTCATCCTCGTCTCCGGCTACGCACAGGTGGAGGGCTCGGAGCACTGTGACGTGGTGCTGCGCAAGCCCATCGACGTGGACCGACTGTCCGCTGCCGTGGAAAGTCTCGGGGAGTCCGCGCGCCACTGACCCCCCCGTGCTAATTTCGAGGGCAGGCCCCAGTATGTGGGGGAGGGAGGGAGCGATGAAATACTGCGTCGAGTGCGGCTCGGAGTACCAGGACCACGTGACGGAGTGTGCCGACTGTCCCGGGAGCCAGCTGGTGGATGCGGAGACCATGCGCCAGCGCCGGCTCCCCCTGCCGCATGAGCGGGACACCCGGGAGTTCATCCGTGTGGGCACCGCCGAGGATCCGCTCACCGCGGAAGACTACGTCCGACTGTTGGAGGCCGAACACATCCCCGTCTTCTCGCGGCCGCGCCGCGGGGGCACGGTGGACGTGCTGACTACGGGAAATCCCCACCCCTGGTGGGAGATCCTCGTGCCCGAAGATCAGGTGCAGAAGGCCACCGAGTTGCTGGCTCGCGAGAAGGCGCAGCTGGATGCCACGGCCGAAGAGGCCGCGCAGGCCGCCGAGGAAGAGGAGCGCGAGACGGAGAACGCCGTCAGCGCTCCAGGCACGGCCACCTGAGCCGGGGGCGTCACTGGGAGCGGACAACCGCTCCCTTGCCTGCCTCATCGGGATGGTGAGCCTCGAAGAGACTCACCCCCGTCACCTTCCACTTCGTGTACCGCGCGTTGCGCGCGAGGAACGTCTCCAGGTCCTCGTCGACGACGCGGAAGTAGCCGTTGCGTGCCGCGTGGCGCAGCCACGTGCGCTTGCCCTTCTGCACCACGAAGCCCAGGTGGGTGATGCGGGTGGCCTTGAGCGGCAGATCATCCCGGACGATGACCATGATGGTGCCCGAGGGGATCTGCCGCGCGTGTGCCAGCAGCCGCTCCAGCGGGATGATGTCGAGCGAGAACGTCCCCACCGGCTGCCGGTCCTTGGGCAGCTTCAGCTCCTGCGAGGAGCGGGACGTCCACGTGCGCGCGGTGATGACCTTGCGCACCTGGGCGGTGTCCTCTCCGCCGTAGCGGCGCGTGACGTCCGTGAGGAAGCCCTTGCGCACGTTGTTGGGCAGCCACTGGGCCTCCATGAGGTGGTTGCGATCCTCATAGACGGGGCTGCTCGCGTAACGGATGTGCTCGAGCAGCGTGGGCACCTCGGCGTCCTGGCGCGCCAGGCTGAGCGCGAGCGTCTCCTCCACGAAGGTGAGACAGTCCACGGCATCCGTGCGGAACGTCGGATCCGGATCCACGCCGCTGCCCTCGCCCAGCGGCGAGGCCAGGTAGCGCGTGCCGAGGAAGCGCTCGCTCACGTGCAGCAGCCGCTGGTCGAGCTGGGCCCCGGGCTCCGCGGCCTTCAGGAGGGTGGCGCGCTGCTCGGGCGTCAACTCCGCCCATCCTCCAGGCACGGGGGAAGAGGGAGCCTGCGTCAGGAGCAGTGTCGAGGTGAGCGCGAAGGCGAGACTGATCATTTCACCATGCCCGCCTTGCGGAGGATGCCCTTGCGCTGATCATCGGCGAGTTGCAGCGTCTCCAGCTCCTTCTCGTAGGCGAGCTTCTCGTCGCCCTTGGCCTGGTAGGAGGCCAGCACGAGCCAGTCCAGCATCTTCTTGTCCCCGCCCTGGTACAGCAGGCGCGCGGCACCCGCGGCCAGCGAGCGGTCCGCGTCGTTGAGGAGCGGCGTGAGCGCGGGGGTGGCCTTCTTCGCGGGCACCCCCTCGTAGAGCTCCAGACCCTGACGGCGCACGTACTTGTCCTGCGCGCCGAGCAGCTTGTTGGCGAACGTGAAGCCGTCATCGGAGCCCATCAGGCACAGCCCCTTGGCCGCGGCGAAGCGGGTGCTCTCGGAGTCGCTGTTGAGGTACGCCTTGAGGGAGGGAGCCTGCTTCACGTCTCCGGCCCGTCCGGCGCCGATGAGCATCTCCGCGCGCACATCCACCTCCGCCTCATTCTTGGCCGCCTCCAGCAGGAGCTTGCTCATGGAGGGGTTGCGCGAAGCCCCCAGCGCCTTGGCCGCCTCCTTGCGTACCCCGAGGCTCTTGTCCTCCAACAGCGGCACCAGCACGAGCACGTTCCGGCTTTGCAGCCGACCCAGGCCCTGCGCGGCATACATGCGCACCGTGCTGTCCTCATCCTGCGCCAGTCTCACGAGGACAGGCTCCGCGCTGCGCACCTCGAGCCCGGCCAACGTGGCGACGATGTTGCGGCGCGGGCGATCCTCCAGCACCTTGCGCAGCAACTGCGTGAGCGACTCGGCCGCGTAGTCCCGCTCGCCGATGTAGCGCAGGCGGGAGACCACATTGGCCACCGAGCCGCCCCGCAGCAGCGACTCGATCTGCTCATCCACCTGGACCCGGCCGCTGAGCCGCTTCTGGGTGGCACGAGGCCCCGCCGCCAGCGCCAGCGAAGCGATCAGGAAAAGGGCCAAGCCTAGGGAACGGGAGGACATGCGCACGGTGTCGGACGATGACAAGGCCCGTGCCAACCTGTCAAAACCCTGGCCAACTCGCCTGGCTGCCCCCTGGATGTGCCCGATTCTTGACCCCCCTGGACTCGATTGATACGACCTGAACATTCGTAGTCCAGCCTCTCACCTCAAGGCCTGTCCATGAAGCAGCTGACGGTACTGGTGGCAGTGGTGGGCGCCCTCGCCGGGTGCGGCCCGGTGCGCTCTACGGCCAACATCCTCGACGCGGAGGTCCAGATCCAGGCAGCCCGCACCGCCGGAGCCGAGAAGCTGGCTCCCTACGAGTGGACCTCCGCCAACCTCTACATCCACAAGGCGCGTGAGGAGGTGGGGTACTCGGACTACCAGGCCGGCGTGGACTTCGCCGTCAAGGCATCCAAGTACGCCAACGAGGCTCGCGAGAAGGCCATGGCCACCGCGGGCTCCGAGTCCACCTCCGCCACTGATACCCGCCCCACCCCCTGACGTGTGAGCGACCTCCGATGAAGCGATTCCTCGCCACCGCGCTGCTGCTTGCCTGCTCCGCCTGTGTCAGCGGATCCAAGATCCGCGCTGACTCCGAGGTCATCCAGGCGGATGTGGAGCGCGCCCGCCGCAGCGGGGCCTTGCGCTGCGCCCCGGTGGAGCTGGCCACGGCCGAAGCCAACCTCGACTTTGCCCGTGGCGAGCTGAGCCAGGGCAGCAGTTTCCGCGCCTCCGAGCACATCCGCACCGCGGAGACTTCCATCAAGCGGGCGCTGGAGCTCTCCAAGAGCTGCGGCCCCCAGCGCGTGGTGGTGCGCGAGAAGCCGGATCAGCCCCAGCAACCCCAGCAACCCCAGCAGCCTCAGCAGCCCCAACAGCCCCAGCAGCAGGTGGTGGTGCGCATCGAGGAGACGGACACCGACGGTGACGGCATCCTCGACAAGGATGATCCCTGCCAGGATCAGCCGGAGGACAAGGATAATTTCGAGGACCAGGACGGCTGCCCGGATCCCGACAACGACAAGGACGGGGTGCTGGACGGCGACGACAAGTGCCCGCTCATCCCGGGCCTGAAGGACAACGCCGGCTGCCCGGAGGAAGCGCCGAAGGACCGGGACAACGACGGCATCGTCGACAAGCTGGACAAGTGCCCGGATCAGGCCGAGGACCACGACGGCTTCCAGGATCAGGACGGCTGCCCCGAGCTGGACAACGACAACGACGGCATCGTCGACTCGGCGGACAAGTGCCCGAACGACGTGGGCCCGATCCAGAACCTGGGCTGCCCCATCGTCGACAAGGACGGCGACGGCATCAACGATCCGCAGGACAAGTGCCCGGACGAGCCCGAGGACAAGGACGGCTTCAAGGACGACGACGGTTGCCCGGACCTGGACAACGACAGTGACGGCATCCCGGACGGTCAGGACAAGTGCCCGAACGATGCGGGTCCGGCCGAGAACGCGGGCTGCCCCGACACCGACCTGGACAAGGACGGCATCAACGACCGGCTCGACAAGTGCCCGGCCGATGCGGGCCCGGCGGAGAACAACGGCTGCCCGGATAAGGACACGGATCGGGACGGCATCGTCGACCGGCTCGACAAGTGCCCCGAGCAGCCCGGTGTCCCCGAGGAGAAGGGCTGCCCCAAGAAGTACAAGAACGTCGAAGTCCTCAAGGACAAGATCCAGATCAAGAAGCAGATCAAGTTCGCCACGAACTCGGCGAAGATCATCGGCAAGGACAGCCTCGCGGTCCTGGCGGACGTGGCCCAGGTGCTGAAGGACACGCCGTCCATCAAGCGGGTGCGCATCGAGGGCCACACGGACTCGGTGGGCAACGACACGTCGAACCTGAAGCTGTCGCAGAAGCGCGCGGACTCGGTGATGGCGCAGCTGATCAAGCTGGGCATCGATCCGGGCCGGCTGGAGGCGGTGGGCTTCGGCGAAACGAAGCCGATCGCGTCCAACGCGACGAAGGCAGGCCGCGCGGAGAACCGCCGGACCGAGTTCAACATCGTCGACGATCAGGCCCCGGCGACGCCCCCGGCGCCGTAAGGGGCCGGGCCCCCGGGCCAGACGGGGTGCGGGCCTCGAGCCCCACCCCGCCACCTCCGGGGCTCAGCCTTCCTTGAGCAGTTCGGCGAGGACCTCGGTGGCGTAGGCGCCACGCGCCAGCTCGAAGGCGAGCACCAGGTCCTCTCCTTCGGGCGAGAACTCGGGGTTGCCGATCCGGACGCGGTAGGGCCTCCGGGTTCCCTCGGTCTCTCCGCCTCCGCGCTTGAAGTCCGAGAGCGTCATGCCCTCCTCGGTCAGCAGCGCGGCTTCGGCCTCAGCCACGACATGGGCGGCGGGCGTCATCTTCGGACCGAAGATGGGGCCGGCCGGGCTCACCTCGAAGGCGGCCACGCGCGGGCCATCCACCTCTGGCGCCTCGCAGACAAAAAGGCCACCGGTGTCCTCCTTGCGCAGCACGTCTCCCAGGAGCGCCTGATCAAAGGTGCCCGCGCGGAGCCGAGCGGCCAGGGCCCGGTTGAAGAGAAGGGACTGGAAGGCGGACAGGTACAGCTTGCGCTGGAAGCGATCCGGCCGCTGCGGCAGCCTCTGGCCCAGCAGGAGCGCCTTGCCCTTCTCGGCGTTGTCCCGCTCTCGACCGAAGCGCTGCTCTCCGAAGTAGTTGGGCACACCTCTCGCCACCAACCGGGAGAGGGACTCGCGCGCCGCGCCCAGGTCCTTCACGCCTCGCAGGCGCAGCCGGAAGCGGTTGCCCTTGAGGTGCCCGGTCCGCAGCTTGTTGCCGTGCCGGCGCGCCCACAGCACGCTCACGCCCTCCATCGAGAACTCGGACAGCCTCGCCTCCGCCCGGGCCGGCACGGAGAGCAATTGCCGGGTGACGGCATGGCGATCCTTCATGCCCGCCACGCCCACCTCGCCCTCGGGGAAGCCCAGCGTCTGGGCCAGAGCCTTCACCACCTCGCGCGTGTCCCTGCCGCGCTTCTCCACCCAGAGATAGAGGTGCTCCCCTTCCCCGCCCGGCAGATACGCGGGAAGTTCCTCGACCTCGAAGTCCTCGGGGACGAGCTTGAAGGCGCCGCCGCAGCCAGGCACCTCCTCCGTGAGCCGAGGCAGATCCGTCACGGCGTCTCGAGCGTGGCGAGCAGTTCCTTCACACGCCGGGCAAGGTCCTCATCCGCGCGGGACTCCAGCAGCTCTCCCGCCTGGAAGAGGAGGAAGAACATCACGTCGCTGAGCGCCTGCTTGAAGGAGGCGATGGGCTCGGAGCCCAGGTGTCCGCGGTGACGCTCGAAGGCCTCGATGAGCCGCTGCTCGGGCAAGGAGCCATCGCCCGCGAGCGACAGCCCCTCCAGCACCGGGGAGGACGACAGCGCCTGCCCGGAGAGCGCCGCATTCGCCGAGGCGATGAACTCGGTGTCCATGCTCTGCCGAGCCACCTCGTCGCGGATCTCCCGGAAGATGAGGTTGAAGACGCGGGCCACCTCGCGGTGATCCACCCGGCTCTGCTTCACCGCGGCGGCGGGCCTCGCGGGGGAGGCCGGGGTGGAGGCCCGCTCCGGAGGCGCAGCCACGGGCACGAGCGGCTTCTCGGAGAGCACCGCGTAGCCGCCCTCGAGCAGGCGGAAGACGACCTTGGTGATGTCGAACTCGGACAGCTTGGCGGCGTGCCCCAACTCGAGCAGGGTGCGCTTGCCGTCCAGCATGGCAAGCACGCGGTCCTCGTCCGCCTCCAACTTGCCGTCCGAGGCGCGCTTCCGGCCCACATAGAGCCGCCCGTGGGGGATGCGCTTCCGGAAGTGCGCCATCTCGTCGATCTTCCGGATGCTGTCCATCAACAAGCTCTGCGTCGTGAGCTGGATGTTGTGGGTGGTCTTGTCGTCCACCGGCTGATCGATGAGGAAGAACGAGCCCTCGCGGCACAGAACGATGGCGTGGAAGATCTCGCTCACCTGATGGGTGACGCACTTGAACAGATCGTGCGCCTGCAGGTAGCCCCGCTCCACCAGGGCGCGGCCCACCTTGGAGGGAGGCTGTTCGCGCAGCACCTCTTCGATCTTCGCGCGCTCCACGTAGCCCAGACGGATGAGCACCTCGCCCAGCCGGTCCGCGGGATCATCGGAGCTGGCGCCCCGCACTTCACCCTCGCGCAGGGTGATGGAGCGCTCGCCACCCGGGGTGCGCACGCGGACGATGCCGCTCCAGCGCGACTGGCTGAGGAAGGCGATCAGGTCCGACAGCGGGAAGCCACCGGCATCTCCCGCGAGCACCACCCGAGGCGCGGGGATGGTGCGGCCCTCGGCGGGCACGCGCGAGAAGACGAGCAGATCCGGCCCCGTGGGCATCAGCGCGTACGAGCCCGACCGGCCCACCAGCGCTGGCGGCCCCTGGCGCTCCTCGGGGACGAGTTGGGAAGACCCGTCGATGCGAAAGCGAGGCGGTGTCATCCCTGAGCGTTCAGTCCGCGGCCCACGCGTTGTTGTTGGCGCGCCACTCGAGCTCGTCCTCGAGGCTCTGGGTCAGCACATCCAGCTCGGGCGGCAGCTTGAAGGAGCGTCCATTGTAGAAGATGGAGGGAGTGCCGGTGATGCCGGCCGCCTTGCCCTGGGCCCGGAAGCCTTCCAGTTCCTGCTTATAGGAGTCTCCCTTGAGCACTTCCTGGAGCTTGGCGCCGGGCAGGCCGAGCTGGGTGGCCAGCGACGGCAGCGAAGCGACAGACAGGTTGGCCTGGTTGGCGAAGAGGGCGTCATGCATCTCCCAGAACTTGCCCTGGTCGCGAGCCCACAGCGCCGCCTGGCCGGCGGGGATGGCGTTGGCGTGCATGGGCAGCGGGAAGGGCAGGTAGCAGAAGCGCACCTTGGTGGGGTTCTTCCGGGCGAAGTCCTCGAGCACGGGACGGGCCTTGCCGCAGTAGGGGCACTCGAAGTCGGAGAACTCGGCCACCGTCACCGGGGCGTTGGCGTCCCCCATGCACATGCGCGGGTCCACCTTCAGCTCCACGCGCGGCTCGCGGTAGGCGGCGTAGTACTGGGAGATGGCGACGATCGTCTCGCTGGCCGAGCCGCCCTGCGCCACGAACGAGGCCGCCAGGCGCGCCATCCGCTTGGCGTGCTTGCAGGGGGTGTGCTGCCGCAGGCACTGGCCCAGGCTGTGGGGACAGCCGCAGTAGCAGAACTCGTCGCTGAGGATGGTGGACAGCTCGCGCTGGGCCGCGGGCGGCAGCGAGGAGAAGTCCATGCCCGGAATGCCCGTGAGCACCGCGGCAGGGTTGGCCGAGGGCGCCGCGGCGGCCGGAGGCGGCGTCGCGGGCGCGGGCGGAGGGGTCGCCGGCGTGGCGGACGGTGGGGTAGAGCCCCCCTTGTCGCCCGGGGCGACCTCAGGGGTCTTGGTACAGGCCAGCCCTGTCAGGGACACGGCGGCCAGCAGGAGGACAGCGCGCTTCCAGCAGTAGGAGGACACGCCGGGGGGTCTTAGCTACGCGCGCAAGGCTTGTAAAGGAAGGCGGGCTTTGTCAGTGAAGGACCGCTCATGCCCAAAGTCTTGCTGCTGCATACCGGGGGAACGCTGGGGATGGCTGGAGGGCGGCCTTCCGCGCTGCGGCCCTCGGCCTTCTTCCGGACGCTGAAAGCGCGTGTCCCGGAGCTCTTCGACCTGGCCGACATCGAGCTGGAGCTGTTCTCCAACCTGGACAGCTCGGAAATGCAGCCAGAGCTGTGGAGCGGCATGGCGGCCCACCTGTACCGGAGGCTGCCGGACTTCGACGGGGCGGTGGTGACGCACGGCACGGACACGCTGGCCTTCACGGCCAGTGCGCTCTCCTTCATGCTCCGGGGACTGCCTCGGCCGGTGGTGCTTACCGGTTCGCAGCGCCCGCTGGGGAAGATCCGGACGGACGCGCGGCTCAACCTCATCGACTCGGTGCTCTCGGCGCTCAATGGTCCACGCGAGGTGACGATCTGCTTCGACTCCCACCTCTACCGAGGCAACCGCACCCGCAAGGTAAAGGTGGCCGAGTATGACGCCTTCGAGAGCCCCAACTTCCCGGTGCTGGGCACGCTGGGGGTGGACGCCACTTTCGAGCCGGGCCTTCGTCCCAAGGGGGCCTTCCGGCTCCTAGAGAAGCTGGATCCGCGCGTCTTCCTCCTGAAGGTGTACCCAGGGCTGGACCCGGCGCTGCCCCTGGCGCTGCTGCCGCACGTACGCGGCCTGGTCCTTGAGGCGTACGGGGCGGGGAACTTCCCGATCGATCCCTCCCTTGGCCGCTCACTCCGCCCGCTGTTCGCCCAGGCCCGGGAGCGCAACATCCCCGTAGTGGTGGTGAGCCAGGCCTTCCGCAACGGAGTGGACCTCACCCTATACGAGTCCGGGGTGGCCGCCTTGGAGGAGGGAGCCATTGGTGGAGGGGACATGACGCCCTCTGCGGCGCTGGTGAAGCTGATGCAGGCGCTGGCCTACCACTCGTCCTTGGACGCGGTGCGCCGCTTCATCCAGGCTCCGGTGGCCGGTGAGCTGACGGTGGGGCGCCCCCCTGCCCCACCCGCCGCCCCCCAGCGGAGGCGCAAGCTACACGCCCGGTGAAGGGGGCATGTGCCACATTGGCGGTGTGTGTGCTTGCCGCCACGAAATACCGGCCCTTAAGATGGGGGGGAGATGTCCGAGGAGAAGACAAACGTCCATTCGATCGCGGACCTGCTGAGCAACGCTCAGCAGCAGAGCGCCTATCTGATCGTGATCAGCGCCAAGTCCGCGGCCGGTATTGGACGGATGTTCAAGCTGGATCGCTCGGAGACGGTGCTTGGCCGCAGTGCGGAGGCCCAGTTCCAGGTCGAGGACGACGGCATTTCCCGCAAGCACGCCAAGGTGGTGGCGCTGGGGGACGGGCGTTTCCAGTTGGTGGACCTGGGTAGCACCAATGGCACGTACCTCAACGGCCTGCGGGTGAATACGGCGCCGCTGTACGACGGCGACAAGATCCAGATCGGCTCGAACACGGTCCTCAAGTTCTCCATCCAGGACCAGCTCGAGGAGCAGTACCAGCGCAGCATCTACGAGTCGGCCACGCGCGACGGGCTCACGCGGCTCTACAACAAGAAGTACTTCATGGAGACGCTGCGCAAGGAGTTCGCCTACTGCCTGCGTCACCGGGTGCCGCTGTCGCTGGTGATGTTCGACGTGGACCACTTCAAGAAGATCAACGACGTCTACGGGCACCCGGCCGGTGACTACGTGCTGACGCGCATTGCCCAGCGCGTGAGCGACACGGTGCGCACCGAGGACCTGCTGGCGCGCTACGGCGGCGAGGAGTTCGCGCTGATGCTGCGCGAGTCCGAGGAAGCCCAGGCGCTGGCGTGTGCCGAGCGGTGCCGGCAGGCGGTGGACCGCAGCGACTTCATCTTCAGCGGCACGCCTATCAAGGTGACGATCAGCCTGGGCGTAGCGACGCTGCTGGATTCGGACTTCGCCCAGCCGGAGGACCTGCTGGCGGCGGCGGACAAGTACCTGTACCGGGCCAAGCGCGCGGGCCGGAACCGGGTGGACGCCAAGGTCACCAGCGGCCCCTGAGCTTCGGGCTGCGGCACCTCAGCGGTTGGAGAAGCCCAGCCGCTTGAGCACCTCGCGGGACACGTGCTGCACGTGCGAGTCGGAGTCCTTCTCGGCCGCCTGGCTCAGCGCGGAGATGGCGAAGGGGCCTCCGAGCACCCCAAGCGCCTGCGCCGCGGCGACGCGGACAGCGGGGACGGGATCCTTCTCGAGACTCTGGGAGAGCGCCTTGACGTGCCGATCCTTTCCCAGGCGCTCAAGGGCACGTGCCGAAGCCTGTCGCACCTCCGCACTCTCCGAGCCGAGCAACTGAGCGATGTCATCAGCGAGCCCCGTCTTCCGCTTGAGGGCCGCGGTGTCGACCGCCGCGACGACGACTTCGGGGGCAGGATCTTCCAAGGAGGGTTTGACTACCTCGCTCACCTCCCCTTGCCAGGGTCCGGCCATGGCACGGAGGGCTCCAGCGCGAAGCGGCGGCTGGGCCTCCTTCAAGAACGGCAGCACGCGCTGGGTGCGTTCCCCGGAGTTCCCATCACACTCAGAGAGCTGGGCGAGTGCCTCGCCCCGAATGGAGAGGGGCTGCGTCACGTCCTCCGCCACGGTGAGCAGCGCCGGCTGGCAGGTCTTCTCGTGAGCCAGCGCCTCCAACCAGGGCCTCTGCACAGCGAGTTCCGCACCGGACTGCAGCCGCTTTCCGACCGCCTGGACCAGCGTAAGCCCCTCGGCCTGGGCCAACCCGCGCGCGGCGGCCTGTCGCACATGGGTGTCCGGGTCCTGCAGGGCATGGTCCAGTTCCCGCTGGGCCAGAGGCCCATAGAGGCGCAGCCGTCGCACCGCGTTGGCCCGCGTCAACGACTCCGCAGAGGAGAGCTCCGACTGCAGAGCCTGCAACTGCTGAGAGTAGATGGCGAAGAGCCGGTTCACGCGTTCCTGATCCGGCTGCTGGGCCGCCTCGACAAGCATCCGGCCCACGGAAGTGTCGTTGCGCTCGGCGAAGCCGAGCAAGGCCCCGGCCACCGCCTCGTCTCCGGACTCCGGGCGATTCTCCATGGCGTCGATCACCACCCGAGCGGCGGAGACCTTGAGGAAAGGGGCCAGGTGCGACAAGGCCCGCACACGGGTCCCCGCGTCGGGGGAGTACAGCTCCACCTCCAGTTCCTGGCGGATGGCGTCCTTCCGGGCCTGGACGCGCGCGGCAGCTGCAACGCCCTTGTCCCCCGCCCCCTGCAGGAAGGCCGAAGGGGTGCTTCCCGCCTCGGCGGCGGCCCGGGCGGCAGTGAGGCAGGCAGGCAGGTCCGCCGTGGCCTGGGTCCCCGTTACCCACTCGGCCAGGGCACGAGGCTCGGACACTCCACGGGCCTTGGCACTGGCGCGCACGGCGGCCCAGCGGATCCGCCAATCCTCATCCGTGAGGGCCGAACTCAGCGAACTCTGGGGTACCGGCTTCACGTCCCCGAGCATCAGCACCCAGTCCTGGGTACCACCCTGGACGATGCACAGCCGACAGACCTTCGCCCTGAGGGATGGCTCCTGCACGTGCCGCTGGCAGGCCTTCCAACAACCGGTGGTCCCCGCGCCGCCACGAGGATCGGCCGACAGCACCAGGAGCAGGAGCAGAGCGGGAGTCACGGGCGCACTACTTTAGCCGAAGCCCCCCTTTCATTTTGGAGGGCGTCCTTGCGTTTTGTCGGCCGCTGCGCCATATCCGCTGCCTTTTTCACGACTTTTGACGCACAGCGGAAGGAGGTGACTGCATTGCCCGGTATTCGAGTCAAGGAGGGTGAGTCTATCGAGAGCGCCCTCAAGCGCTTCAAGAAGGCCACCGAGAAGGCGGGAATCCTCTCCGAGATCCGCAAGCGCGAGCACTACGAGAAGCCCTCCGTGAAGCGCAAGAAGAAGGCCCTCGCCGCCAAGAAGCGCGCGGTGAAGAAGGCGCGCAAGTCGTTCTAGCGCCTGTGTGAGCCGGGGCGCTGCTTCCGTCAGCCGCCCTGGCTCGCAACCGTCGTCCCTCCCCTTCCCACTCAGGTTGGAGTCATTGCCATGGCTACCCTCAAGGAGCGCCTCGACGCGGACCTCAAGGACGCGATGAGGTCCAAGAACGAGCTGAACACGAGCGTCATCCGGATGCTCAAGAGCGCCATCAAGTACAAGGAAGTGGAGCCCGGGGCCTCCGCCCTGGACGACGCCGGCATCGAGAAGGTCATCGCCGGTCTGATCAAGCAGCGCCGCGACTCCGTTGATCAGTACAAGGCCGGTGGCCGCGATGATCTGGCCCAGAAGGAAGAGGCCGAGATCAGCGTCCTCCAGAAGTACCTGCCCCAGCAGCTCTCCGCGGACGAGCTCCGCGCCGAAGTGGCTGCCGCCATCACCGCCGTGGGCGCCAAGGGCCCCAAGGACATGGGCGCCGTCATGAAGGCCGTGCAGCCCAAGGTGCAGGGCCGCGCCGAGGGCCGCGCCATCTCGGAAGAGGTCAAGGCGCAGCTGGCCAAGCTGTCCTGATCCTTCGGGAACCCGGCTCCCGCCCCGCTCACCGGGTCGGGAGCTTGCCCCGGGCACGATCCAACGTTAAGGGCTATTCCCAGCCCGCCACGTCCGCCCACTTGGGCGGCGCTGATCCGGTGGGAGGAGCCGCACCCGTGCCTACCTCGCTGGAGCAGAGCCGTTCCGTGCCGCGCCAGCGGGCCCCCCTCCCCCTCTTCCCTACCACCGCCCAAGGACTAGATTCAGAGCCATCCTGGGGCCAGGTGCTCATCCCAGAGGCCTGGACGTCTCAACCCGGGACGTCGGAGCCGTGGGGCATGCTCACCGGCAATTTCCCAGCCGAGGGTCAGTCCACGTGATCCCTGAGCACAAGATCGAAGAAATCCTCGAGCGGGTGGACCTGGTCTCTCTCATCTCCCGCCACGTGGAGCTCAAGAAGTCCGGGCGCGAGTACAAGGGCCGCTGCCCCTTCCACCAGGAGAAGACGCCCTCCTTCTACGTCGTCCCGGAGAAGCGCTTCTACTTCTGCCACGGCTGCCGGGCGAGCGGGGATGCTGTCTCCTTCGTCCAGCGCTACCTGGGGAAGACCTTCGTGGACGCGGTGAAGGACCTCGCCCGCGAGGTGGGCGTGGACGTCGAGGCCGCCCAGGATCCTGGCTCGAAGGAGCGCCAGCAGATCAAGGAAGTCACGGATCTGGCCGCCGAGCACTTCCGCACCCAGCTCTGGCAGGACGAGGGCCGTACAGCCCGGCAGTACCTGGCCAACCGTGGCGTCTCCGAGGAGACCGCCCACGCCTTCGGGCTCGGCTGGGCGCCCAACACCTGGAGCCTGCTGGCCGACAAACTCACCAAGAACGGCATGACCGATTGGGGAGTCAAGGCGGGCCTCGTCCAGCGCCGCAACAACTCGGACGGCTACTACGACTTCTTCCGCAGCCGGGTGATGGTGCCCATCCGCGCCCCCGAGGGCCGCCCCATCGCCTTCGGAGGCCGCCTGCTCGGTGCGGAGGAGGGCCCCAAGTACCTCAACTCCAAGGAATCCCGGCTCTACAACAAGAGCGAGACGCTCTACGGCATGGATCAGGCCCGCGACGAGATCCGCCGGCGCAAGGCGGCCATCCTCGTGGAGGGGTACTTCGACTGCATCGGCCTGCACCAGGTGGGAGTGCGCCACGCCGTGGCCCTGTGCTCCACCGCCATCACCCCGGGCCACCTTCAACTCCTGCGCCGCACCGAGGCCCAGCAACTCATCCTCCTGCTGGATGGAGACCAGGCCGGCCTCAACGCGGTCGAGCGGCTTGCCGGTCCCCTGCTCGCCGCCGGAGCAGCCGCCCGAGTTGCCCTGCTGCCCCAAGGGGATGATCCCGACACGTTCGCGCGTCGGGAAGGATCAGACGGCGTGGATCGCCTCCTCCAGGACGCCCAGCCGTTGACCTCCCACATCTTCGCCACCGTCCTGCCCAATGGCGCCAAGGCAAGCTTCGAAGAAAAAATGGCGGCGCTCGAGCGGCTCAAACCGATGACGGCCCTGATCCCCCTGGGGCTGGTCCGCTCGGCCTTCCTCAACGCCGTGGGCGGCCACTTCGGCCTGCCGGTGGGAGACCTGGAAGCCGCCCTTCGCCCTACGAAACCCGCTCCCAAGCCCGCCCAGCCTCCAGCCCCCCAAGGAGCCTCCGGCGCCCAGCGGCCCACCACGGCGGACAGGCCCGTTTCCGTGCGCCCTCCGGACGCCATGGAGGCCCTCTACGTCGCCGCGACCCTGCGCGAGCCGCGCCTCCTGGCCAGAGATCCCTATCGGGCATGCGATGAAATATCCCACACGAGCCTTCGTGTGGTGCTCGCCCAGGCGACCTCGGGCAACGGCACGGAGGATGCGCTCTTCGAGGCCGCCGAGCCGGTGAAGCGGGCCCTCGAGGTGGCCATGCGCCAACTCCCCGAGGGCGGGGCCGCATTGGAGCAGGCATTCCTCGCGGTGTGCCGCACCCTGACGCTGCGGCGCGTCGAGGAACAGCTCCGTTATATTGAGAAGGCCACGAAGCAGACTCCTGGCGCGTCCGAACTCACGGAGGAGACAAAGCGGCTGCTTCAGGAACGCATCGCGTTGGTGGCTCTTCAGAAACGCATCAAGGAGGAGCTTCGCCCCTCGGTGCCGGGAACAAAGGCCCCTCTGCAACCGGTTTGAGTTCGCGTTTGTAACTTTCTAGTACTTTGCGGTAGATCGGCCGGCTCGCTCCAGGCCAAGACCCTGTTTTCTAAGGAGAAGTACCCGAATGCCGACGCAGAAGCCCTCGAAGGGGTCCGTGAAGCCCAAGAAGAAGGTGGATCCGACGATCCGCAAGAAGAAGACGGGGGCGGACAGCGCCGCGGCGGCCAAGGGTGCAGCGAAGGCCGCAGCTGCGATTGCCGAGGAGCGCGCGGAGGCCGTGGCCACCGCGACGGAGAAGCTCAAGAAGCGCAAGAGCACCACCGAGGCCTCCGCCGACGACATCGATCCCGAGGAGGCCGCGGAAGAGGCGGCCGCCGCCGTCCACGTCGATCCCGACGCGGTGGAGGACGAGGTCGAGGAAGAGGCCATCGCCGAGCGCAAGGAAGTGAAGGACCTGCTGGCCGCGGGGCGAGAGAAGGGCTTCCTCACCTATGACGAGGTGAATGACGCGCTGCCCGCGGACATCGTGTCGTCGGATCAGATCGACGACGTGATGAGCATGTTCGGCGACAACGACATCGAGATCGTCGACGCGCAGAAGCAGGCGCAGTCCAACGAGATCAAGCCCACCGTCGCCGTCGAGGAGGAGAACAAGCAGGAGTCCGACGAGGAGGAGCAGGACGAGGACGACGAGCCGGGTGGCAAGTCGAACGATCCGGTCCGCCTGTACCTGCGCAAGATGGGCAGCGTGAGCCTCCTCACCCGCGAGGGCGAGGTGGAGATCGCCAAGCGCATCGAGGAGGGCGAGAAGGAAGTGCTGCGCGCCCTGCTGGCCTGCCGCGTGGCCGTGGCGGAGATCCTCGACATCGGCAACAAGCTGAAGACGGGCAAGCTGCGCGTGCGCGACGTCATCAAGGACGCGCCCGAGGAGGCTCAGGCCGAGGGTGCGGAGGATGCTCCCGAGGAGGGCGCCGAGGGTGAGCAGCCGCAGCAGCTGGCCCAGAGCGAGCTCAACAAGATCGAGCAGATCAACAAGCAGATCGAGCGCTTCCGCAAGTTCGCCAAGGACTGCGAAGTCCTGGAGGAGGAGCTCTCCGGGAAGAAGAAGCTCACCGACGTCAAGAAGAAGGAAGTGAAGCAGGAGGTGAAGGATCTCCGGACCAAGATGATGGAGGTCCTGGAGGAGATGCGGCTGAACAAGAAGCAGGTGGACCGCATCGTCCTGAACCTGCGCCAGCTCATCGAGCGCGTGGACAAGGCCGAGGAAGAGCTGCGGGACATCGAGCGCCGCAACGTGGTGAACATGAAGGAGCTGCGGCCTCAGTTGAAGGAGGCGCGCGAGAACCCGAACACGGCCAAGAAGCTGCAGAAGCAGCTGAACTTCACGCCGGAGCAGCTCGAGGCGCTGGACCGCGACGTGCGCACGGCAGTGCGGAAGATCAAGAAGGTGGAGGAGGAGGCCAACCTCCCCGTCGAGGCGCTGCGGCGCAACTACGACGCCATCCGCCTGGGCGAGAAGCGGGCCGAGCGCGCCAAGAGCGAGCTGGTGGAGGCCAACCTGCGCCTGGTGGTGTCCATCGCGAAGAAGTACACGAACCGCGGCCTTCAGTTCCTGGACCTGATCCAGGAGGGCAACATCGGCCTGATGAAGGCGGTGGACAAGTTCGAGTACAAGCGCGGCTACAAGTTCTCCACGTACGCCACGTGGTGGATCCGGCAGGCGATCACCCGCGCGATCGCGGATCAGGCGCGCACCATCCGCATCCCGGTGCACATGATCGAGACGATCAACAAGCTCATCCGCACCAGCCGCTACCTGGTGCAGGAGATCGGCCGCGAGCCCACTCCGGAGGAGATCGCGGAGAAGATGGAGCTGCCGCTCGACAAGGTGCGCAAGGTGCTGAAGATCGCCAAGGAGCCGATCTCGCTGGAGACTCCGATTGGCGAGGAAGAGGACAGCCACCTGGGCGACTTCATCGAGGACAAGAGCCTGGTGTCGCCGGCGGATGCGGTGATCAACATGAACCTGGCGGAGCAGACCCGCAAGGTGCTGGCGACGCTGACGCCGCGCGAGGAGAAGGTGCTGCGCATGCGCTTCGGCATTGGCGAGAAGAGCGACCACACGCTGGAAGAGGTGGGTCAGGACTTCGAGGTGACGCGCGAGCGCATCCGCCAGATCGAGGCGAAGGCGCTGCGAAAGCTGCGTCACCCCAGCCGCTCCAAGCGCCTGCGCTCCTTCGTGGAGAGCTGAGCGCGGGGTGGTGAGCCCGGCTCCTGAGGGAGCCGGTGCCCCTTGTCAGTGCTACGGGCGGCGGGATACTCATTCCCGTCGCCCGTTGTCGTTTTTGAGAAGGGCCCTTAGCTCAGCGGTCAGAGCTGTCGGCTCATAACCGATTGGTCCCCGGTTCGAATCCGGGAGGGCCCACTCGCCGTAACCCCTCCCCTCGCCTCGGGATTTTCCGCCCGAGGCGCTGGGGCGGGAAGCGGCTCCCTCGAAGTTCCGCCGTGAGCTCTACAACCGCCCAGACATGCTCAAGAGGTTCCCGAATGGCTTCGGGCCTGGCACCTGACCCGCGCTTCTTCGTGCTCAAGCACGACGCGTCCGGGCCGTGCGACACCCAGTCGCTCGCCGTCGATTCCACCCACTTCGGCAGGGCACCTCGGTGCCCGCAGTGCGGAGACTCCATCGGCATGCGGACATGGCTTCCTCCTCATCAAGTCGAGTTGGAACTGCATGGCGAGTGTGCCGGAGACTTCGTGAAAGGCCCTGGCTACGACGTGCTCCTCTCCGAGCGCATGGCCAAGGCTTTTCAAGAGGATGGTTTGACGGGATTGAGCGGCTTCCATCCCGTCGAGGTGGTCCGCATCCGCGGGAAACGCAAGGGACCTGAGGCATCCGCCCTCCCCCGCTATGTCGCCGTGACGCCCTGCTTTGGTCGCGGAGCCGTGGATGAGGCACGCACCCGCATCCGCCGCTCAGAGCCCATAACGTGCCCCGAGTGCCAGTCTGCGGGAGTGGACACCCTCCACGGCTTCGCTCTGGAGCCAGACACCTGGCAGGGCGAGGACGTGTTCCGCCCCCGAGGCCTTCAAGGAAACATCGTCGTTTCCGAGCGCTTCGCCACGTTCGTCCATCGCCAAGGCCTGACAAACATGAAGCTGATTTGGGCTTGCCCCGGTTTAGTGGACACGGGAGTTATGCTGCCAACCTATCAGGTAGTGCGGCCCGTTCATAGTCCCTCGGGCTCAGGTAGCCGAGGCTCGAGTGTCGGCGCTTGCGGTTGTA
>NZ_JAHXBF010000012.1 GCF_020103695.1 Hyalangium versicolor | reverse complement strand
CCAGTGAGAGCCCAGGCCAGGTAGCCATCGGGCCTCAATACCGCCAGGCCATGGAAGCGTTGCACGCGCTCGAGGAGAGCTGAGCGGGAGAGCTCCTCGTTACCCTCCATCACCTCCCGCAGGAGGAAAGCAGCGACGAGCCGAGGACCAAAGCCCGCCAGGGAGACAGGTGTGTCCAGCAGCCTGTCATACAGGTGCGCCGCGTCCTCGGGAGTGAAGGGAGCCTCGCGCTCGGGCAGGTCCTCGCCAGAGTTGAGCCCAGCGAACAGGAGCACGGCCTCAAAAGGATCCATCTGCTGAAGCCCGCCCAGGACGGAGCGAGCCACCATCGCCGGGGGGCCACCCCTGCCGCCCATTCCTCCCCGGGAAGGGGTGGCGCTGTCCGTGGCACAACCGCCGAGCACCCCTGCGAGCATCAGGACGATCCAACGCACTGCGGCACGCAACACTCGCAGGCTCGAGCAACCCGTACTCATGGTCCTCCCCGCTCCGTGCGCCAACGCAGGCGCGCGGTCTGGTCGCAGTAGAGCCCGGCGCTGGAAGGGACACCATGTGTGCGAACTGGTTCGCAGTGGCCGCAGGCAGAGCCCCAGTGCGAACTGGTTCGCAGTGGGCGTGGGGGCAGAGGCCCACTGCGAACCAGTTCGCACTGAACCCTCGGTGGCCCTTCCAGCCCGGCTGGAACCGGAGCCTCCACCCCTGCTCCCCTGGCTGCCCCGAAGTTGCCACGTCAACTACCTGAAACTCTTGAAACTCCTTAGACTGGGGCAGATTTCCCCATGCGTGCCTTCCTCCTCCCGTCACTGCTCGTCCTCGGCCTGGGACTGCCAGCCCTGGCGCAGGCTCCCTCGGAGCCGGCCGCCGCGGCTGCGCCGGATGAGTCCTGGCTGAGCTACCCCGGCCCCGAGGCCCCTGCGCCTCCTCCAGATCCTCGGCCTGTGCGATCAGTCCCCTCGCAATTCTCCAGGCGGGACGTGGAGGCACGCGTTCCGGCCGAGCCCCTCAAGCCCAACCGGGTGAGTCTCTACGGGGGCCGTCTCCTGGAGCCGGGCAAGCTCGGCGCGGGCGCGATGCTGGGCTTCCCGCTCGCCTCGGTGCGCCTCTCCGTGGGCCTGTTGCCCTGGCTGGATGCGGGGCTCGGTGCGGACAGTCTCTACGGCATCATGAATGAGGTGCGCGGGTACGTGCGCCTGGGGATCCTCTCGGGTGAAGAGGCGCATCTGGCCTTCTCCATTGAGGGCGGCCACGCCTTCTTCCTCAACTCGCCCAGCGAAGAGCAGTACGGCGCGCGCTACTTCACCGGCCGCCGCAACTGGAACGTGGCCCCGGGCTTCGTGGGCTCGGTGCTGCTCGGCAAGCGCTCGCGAGGCTTCCTGGATGTGCGCTACCTCCTCGCCTTCGACACGCAGCCCTACCAGGAGAATCCGCTCGGCGGCGTCCCTGACGGAGTGCAGATGGGAGGCAACCTGCTCTTTCGCGGAGGGCTCGAGGTGCCCTTCTCTGAGCGGACGTCCTATCTCGTCATGGTCGGAGGCAACATCCAGGGCCGCGATGAGGACGCCTCGTTCATGCCCGTCGTCGGCATCGGCGTGGTGACTGGTTTCTGAACCCCGTGCCCCTCTCTGCTCCCGAGGCTCTCCATGCGTAGCAGCGTCATTGGCTCAGGTTCCTTCGGTACGGCGCTCGCCAACTCCCTGGCGGTGAACTGCGAGCAGGTGCACCTCTGGGGGAGGGACGCCGCGCTCATCGAGTCCATCAACACCCGCCACGAGAACCCCACCTACCTGCCAGGCATCCCCCTGTCTCCCAAGGTCCGTGCCACGCTCGAGCTGGGCGAGGCGCTCGCGGGCGCGGAGCTCGTGGTGCTGGCCATGCCCAGCCACGCAACCCGGGACATCCTCTCCCGAGCGATCCCGCACCTGCCCCGCCACGTCCCCCTCATCACCGTGGCCAAAGGCATCGAGAACGAGTCTCTGTTGACGATGACGGAGTTGCTGGAGGAGTGCCTGCCCGAGGAATTCCACCCCTACATCGCCGTGCTCTCGGGCCCCAGCTTCGCCCGGGAGCTGGCGCTGCGCAGCCCCACGGTGGTGACGATCGCCTCGCACTGGGAGAAGGTGGCGGTGCGGTGCCAGAAGGTGCTGCAGACGGAGTCGTTCCGCTCCTACACGTCGAATGACGTGGTGGGGGTGCAGTACGGCGGGGCGCTGAAGAACGTGATCGCCATCGCGGCGGGCATCGCGGACGGCATGGGCATGGGGCACAACGCGCGCGCGGCCATCATCACCCGCGGGCTGGCGGAGATTACGCGGTTGGCGGTGCGCAAGGGCGGCAACCCGCTGACGCTCTCGGGGCTGTCGGGCATGGGAGACCTGGTGCTCACGTGCACCGGCGAGCTGAGCCGCAACCGGCGCGTGGGCATGGAGCTGGGCAAGGGTCGGCAGCTGGCCGACATCCTCGCGGAGATGAAGCAGGTGGCCGAAGGCGTGAAGACGGCGAAGAGCGCCCGGGAGCTGGCGCTCAAGACGGGGGTGGAGCTGCCCATCTGCGAGCAGGTGTACGCGATTGCCTACGAGGGCCAGAGCGCGAAGGCGGCGATGGTGGGGTTGATGACGCGACAGCCGAAGTCCGAGCTGAGTAGCAGCTGAACCTCTCCCACAGCACGCCCATGTCCGTGAGCCCGCTCAAGCCTCCCAGTCACCCCGCTCCCCGGTGGACGTTCTCCACGCTCGATCTGACGGAGAAGTCTCCCGTCGCCATCATCGAGTGGGATCCGAATTTCCGGGTGCGGTACTGGAACCCTCGGGCCGAGGCAATGTTCGGGTGGACGCAGCAGGAGGTGCTCGGCGGCTACCCGGGGCAGGGCGTGCGGCCCTTCGTGTACGAGGAGGACTCGGAGCTGGCCCTGCAGGCGGTGATCCGGCTGCGGTCCGGCCAGGAGCGGTGGAACCGCTGCCGCAACCGCAACTACCGCCGGGACGGCACGATCATCCAGTGCGAGTGGTACAGCTCCGCGCTCCGGGATGCGGACGGGCAGCTGCTCTGCATCCTCTCGCAGGTGGTGGACGTCACCGAGCGGGATCAGACGCTGCTCCAGTTGGAGGAGAGCGAGCGGCGCTTCAAGTCCACCTTCGAGCAGGCTGCCGTGGGCATTGCTCACGTGAATGTGGATGGGCGCTTCCTGCGCGCCAACACGCGGCTGTGCGAGATCCTCGGCTACTCGCTCCACGAGATGATGACGCACACGGCCGAGCTCGTCACCCACCCGGAGGATATCGCTCGGGATCAGGAGCAGGCCCGAATGCTGTTGCACGGCCAGCAGCCCATGTACTCGATGGAGAAGCGCTACATCCGCAAGGGCGGAGAGGCGATCTGGTGCAACCTCACCGTGTCGCTGGTGCGCAGGCAGGACGGTACGCCGGACTATTTCATCTCCGTGGTCGAGGACATCTCTCGGAGGCGCCGCGCGGAGCAGGAGCGGGATGTGCTGCTGGCGCGCGAGCACCAGGCCCGCACGGAGGCGGAGGAGCTGGTCCGGCGGCGCTCCGAGGAGCTGGAGGCCACGCGCAACGCGCTCGTGCAGGCCGAGCGCCTGGCTACCGCGGGGCAGCTCGCGGCGGGCGTGGGGCACGAGATCAACAACCCGCTGGCCTACGTGCTGGCCAACGTGATGTACGCGGTGGAGGAATTGGGCCAGCTCCACGCACCTGTTGCGGGAGTGGACCTGGCGGAGGTGAAGCAGGCGCTGGTGCAGGCGCAGAAGGGGGCCGAGCGCATCCGGGACATCGTCCGGGATCTGCGCATCTTCGCGCGAGGCGATCCCGAGGTGATCGGGCCGGTGGACGTGCAGGCGGCGCTGGAGTTCTCCATCGCCATGGCGGCGCATGAGATTCGCCAGCGGGCGCAGTTGGTACGCAACTACGAGCCGGTGCCGTTCGTGCAGGGGAACGAGACGCGGCTGGGGCAGGTCTTCCTCAACCTGCTGCTGAACGCCGCGCAGGCCACGCCCGAGGGCGCGGTGGAGCAGCATCGGGTGACGGTGCGCTTGTGCACGGCGGGAGAAGGCCGGGTCTGCATCGAAGTGAGCGACACGGGCAAGGGGATTGCCGCCGAGCACCTGTCGCGCATCTTCGAGCCGTTCTTCACCACCAAGCCGGTGGGGGTGGGCACGGGGTTGGGGCTCTCCGTGTGCCACGGCATCGTCACGGGGCTGGGAGGGCAGATTGAAGTGGACAGCCATCCCGGCCAGGGGACGACGTTCCGGGTGCTGCTGCCGGTGGGGCACCCGGGCGAGCAGGAGCCGGAGTTCTAGTAGCGCTTGTCCTTCTTCTCGGGCCCAGCGCCGCGCACGCGCCACATCATCATCTGGCTGGAGCTCATATACGAGTTGAGGATGCCCTCCTGCTGCATCTGTTCCAGGAGGCGCACCGTCTTGAGGCGATCCAGCCCGATGGCGCGGGCGATCATGTCACCGGGCAGTCCGCTGAGGTTGCGGCGCAGCTCGTTGACGATGGCGCGTTTGAACTCGTTCTTGGTGAGGCCGTCCATGTCCTGGCTCTTCCAGGCCTGGAAGATGCCGCCGATGACCAGCAGGAGCGTGACGACAGCCAGCGCCGGATAGACGATGTGGCTGTTCTGCTCGAGCAGATCGATGTACTTCGGCGCCATGGACGAGGCGGGCTTGACGTACTGGGGCGTGTTGTCCTGGCCGGGCATGCCTTCGGGGAGCCCGTCGATCTGGACCAGGTGGAGCAGGAGGCTGAGGAGCAGCGTGAGCACGGTGGGTGGAATCTAGAGAACCCGAGGGTTCCCCCGCAACCCTCTCCGGAGACAGGCCGCTGGGGCGGCAGGTGCGGTAGCCTGGGGGGTGGACCATGCCCCTCGTCAGCCTGCTCACCGACTTCGGCGCCACCGACACCTATGTGGGGCAGATGAAGGCCTCCCTGCTCCGGGTTGCCCCGGGTACCACCCTGGTGGATTTGACGCATGCGGTGCCGGCCCAGGATGTGCGCGCTGGGGCCTTTCTGCTGTGGACGGCGGTGGAGGCTTTTCCCCCGGGCTCGCTGCACCTGGCCGTGGTGGATCCGGGCGTAGGCTCGCGGCGCCGGGCGGTGGCGGTGCGCTCGCGGCGAGGAGATGTGCTGGTGGGGCCTGACAACGGGCTGCTGCTGCCAGCGCTGGAGCAGCTCGGGGGGCAGGAGGCCGCCGTGGAGCTCACGGACTCCACGTGGTGGGGGCCGCTGCGCTCGAGCACCTTTCATGGGAGGGATCTTTTCGCGCCGGTGGTGGGACACCTCGCGACGGGGGTGACGCTGGAGCGGCTGGGCCGTCCGGTGGAGCGGTTGGAGGCTCCGTTTCGCATCCCCGTTCCCGAGGTGGAGGACGGACTGCCCGTGGGGGAGGTGATCCACGTGGACAGCTACGGCAACCTCATCACCAACCTGCCGAGTGCTCAGTTGCCGGCTCGCTTCCGGGTGCGCGTGGGGCTCTCGGTGGTGGAGGGAGCGCCGCATCCACACTATCAGGCGGTGGCGCCTGGAGAGCTGCTCGCGCTGGTGGGCAGCTCGGGACTGCTGGAGGTCTCCGCGCGGGATGGGAACGCGGCCTCGGTGCTTGGCGCCGAGCGCGGGGAGCGCGTGCGCATCGAACTTGTCTGACAAGTGGACAGGTTCGTCCGAACCGCGCCCGGAGGGGGCACCTCCTGTCCTGGGGCTGACGGTTGGGGGGAGCCTCCCATCTTTCCAGTCCTGGAAGTTTGAGGCGAACGGGTCTGCGTCCGGTCTGCATTGGTGAAACGATTCTCCTCAGCCACCTGCCAGCCCGGCATGACTGAGGAGATGCCAACGGATGCTGACGCTCACTCGTGACGACGTCCGGCTTGGCTGTCGCGCTCCGGACTGGCGTGCGGCGCTGGATCAAGCCGCCACGGCCCTGGTCGAGGCGGGCCGGGTCTCGATCGAATACCGAGAGGGGCTGCTCGCGCGAGAGGCTCAGTCCTCCACGTACCTGGGCCATGGGATTGCGATCCCTCACGGCACGCTGGAGAGCCGCCGCTACGTGCGCGCCACGGGCGTGCGCGTGCTGCAGTACCCGGATGGAGTCGCCTGGCATGACGGCTCCAAGGTGAACCTGCTGGTGGCGATTGCCGCGCAGTCCGACGAGCACCTGGACATCCTTCGCCAGCTCACGCACGTGCTGGAGAGGACGGGGGTGGCGGAGTCGCTGGCCCGAGCGATGAGCGCGGAGGAGGTGATTGCGGCCCTGTCTCGCGAGCTGGTGACGGCGAGGTTCGACGCGGAGACGCTCTGCCTGGATGTGCCGGCACGTGACCGCCTGGAGCTGGCGCTGGCCGCCGCGGCTCGCTTGCGCCACATCGGCTGCGTGGATGCGAGCTTCGTGGCTGCCATCGCTGGCCAGCTGCCAGTCCCCCTGGGACAGGGGCTCTGGCTCTCGTACGGCGCCACGGGCGTGAAGACTCCTGCGCTGGGACTGGCCACTCCGAAGCAGCGCTTCCAGGATGATGCGGGGGAGGTGGCCGCTGTCTTCTGCCTGGCTGCCCAGGGGGATGCGCATCGCGCGCTGCTCGAGCGCCTCGACGCCCTGATCGCCCGCGGAGATGGAGCCCAGCTCGCGGGCTTGCCCATGGAGCAGATCCTGTCCCGCCTGTCGGGAGAGTCCGCGCAGGCTCGGACCGCACCTGTTCGTTTGTTCAACGCGCAGGGGTTGCACGCGAGGCCCGCTCGGGAACTGGTGCAGGTGGCGCGAGCACAGCCGGTGCCCGTTCGGATCCGTCTGCTCGAAGGCGCGGGCGAGGCGGTTCCGGCCACCAGCTTGATCAAGGTGCTCGGGCTCGGCGCGAGGCACGGCCAGACGCTGGTGTTCTCCGCCGAGGGTGAGGGGGCCGAGCAGGCTGTCGCGGCGATGGCCGATGCGGTTCGTGGAGGTTTGGGAGAGCCGGTGACGCCCCTCGAAGCGGCACCTCAGGCGCCGCCCGTTGTTAGGGAAGCAGCAGCCGTCCCTCCAGCCGTTATTGCACCGCAGGCCGATGAAGCGCTGACGGCCGTGCCTGCGGCTCCGGGGCTCGCCATCGCGCCAGCCTACGTGCTGCGTCTGCCGGACTTCCATTATCCCGAGCGTGCGAGCGACGCGTCCCGCGAGCGACAGCGCCTAGAAGGAGCGCTCGCGGGAGCCCGTCAGCAGCTCGAGACAGTGGTACGGCGCACGACGAAGGGCGATGTCGCGCAGATCCTGTCGATCCACGTGGAGATGTTGGAGGATCCAGCGCTGCGGGAAGCGGCGCTCAAAGCCATCGGGGAAGGCATGTCGGCGGAGGCGGGGTGGTGGCGTGCCATCGAGACCGCGGCGCGGGCCCAGGAGGCGCTGGCAGACCGGTTGTTGGCCGAACGCGCCGCGGACCTGCGCGACGTGGGCCGCCGGGTGCTCGGGCTGCTGTGCGGTGTCGAGCTGCCGATTCCCCCAGAGCAACCCTACGTCCTGGTAGCGGAGGATCTCGGACCCTCTGACGTCGCGCGGCTGGACACGGCGAAGGTCCGAGGCATCGTCACCGCGCGCGGAGGTGCTACGGCGCACAGCGCGATCCTTGCACGGTCGCTCGGTATCGCCGCAGTGGTTGGCGCCGGGGAGCGCGTGCTGGCCTTGACCCCAGGCGTCGAGCTGATCGTCGATGGAGAGAGTGGCCGGGTCATCCCCGCACCGAGCCCTGCACGCCGGCAGCGCACAGAGAGGCGCATCGAGGAGCAGAAGGCGCTCCAGGAGGCGGCCTACAGCCGGCGTCACGAGGAGGCTCGTACACAGGACGGCCACCGGGTGGAGGTGGGAGCCAACATCGGCAACACCGGGCATGCCGCTGACGCCGTCGAGCGAGGCGCCGAGGGCATTGGCCTGCTGCGCACCGAGTTCGTGTTCATGGCCCATCCGCAGATGCCGGATCTGGCCACCCAGACGGCTGAGTACCGGCAGGCGTTCGACGCGCTCGCCGGCCGCCCGATGGTGGCGCGTACCCTGGATGTGGGCGGAGACAAGCCGCTGGCGTACTGGCCGATGCCGCACGAGGAGAACCCCTTCCTGGGGCTCCGAGGGATCCGCCTGACGCTGACGCGGCCGGAGGTGCTCGAGACGCAATTGCGAGCCCTGCTGACCGCCGCAGGCTCACGGCCGGTGCGCATCATGTTCCCGATGGTCAAGGACATCGACGAGTTCCGTGCGGGCAAAGCCCTCTTCGATCGCATCCAGGCCGAGGTGAAGGCGCCCGACGTCCAACTCGGGGTGATGATCGAAGTGCCCTCGTGCGCGTTGCTGGCACCCACGCTGGCGAAGGAGGCGCACTTCTTCTCGATCGGAACCAACGATCTCACTCAGTACACACTGGCGATCGACCGGGATCACCCGCAGCTGTCCGCGCAGTCCGACGCGCTGCACCCGGCCGTGCTCCAGATGATCCGCATGACGGTCGAGGCAGCACATGCCGAGGGCCGCTGGGTGGGCGTGTGCGGAGAGCTGGGCTCCGATCCACTGGCGATCCCCGTGCTGGTGGGTCTGGGAGTCGATGAGCTGTCCGTCACCAGCCGCCGCGTGCCGTTGGTGAAGGCCCGCATCCGGGAGCTGACGTTGCCGAGGGCTCGGGAGCTGGCCGCGCTCGCACTGAGACAGTCCACCGCCGCAGCGGTGCGAGACGCCCTGGAGGCGGCCTGATGGCGCGAGTCCTGACGCTGACACTGAATCCCGCTCTGGACCTGTCGATCCGGCTCGGAGCGCTCAAGCCCGGCGAGGTCAACCGGACGGAGAGCACGCGCCTCGACGCGGGTGGCAAGGGCATCAACGTGGCGCGAGTCCTCGCGGGACTGGGGCATGACGTGACGGTGTCGGGGTTGCTCGGAGCCGACAACGAGACGGCCTTCGTGAGGGCCTTCAAGGAACTCGGGTTGCGTGACGCCTTCATCCGAGTGCCCGGAGAGACGCGCATCAACGCGAAGCTCTCTGAGAAGGACGGGCGGGTGACCGATCTGAACGGACCGGGACCTCAGATACCGGCTCACTCGCTTGAGGAGCTGGCCGAGCGGCTCGGGACACTGCTGTCGGGGAACGACGTGGTCGCGATCTCCGGCAGCCTGCCACCCAACGTCACGCCTGCGCGGCTGGCCGGCTTCATCTCCGCGATTCGCGAACGCCAGGTGCCGGTGTGGCTCGATACGAGCGGCCCAGCCCTGGCCGCTGGATTGGGCGCACGGCCCTCGGGAGTCAAACCCAACGAACTCGAGCTGGCGGATTGGGCAGGTCATCCACTCGAGACACCCGAGGAGCGAATCCAGGCGGTGCTTCGGCTCAATACCGAGGGCATTGAGGACGTGCTGCTCTCCCTCGGCGCCGAGGGAGTGATCTGGACACAGCGCGGGCATGCACTCCGGGCCACACCGCCTCGGGTCTCCGTGGTGAGCACCGTGGGAGCGGGGGACACACTGCTGGCCGGCACGCTGCATGGAATTCTGTCCGGCTGGCCACGAGAGCGGAGTCTGCGCTTCGCCACGGCGCTCGCGGCCGAGTCCGTGCGCCATGTGGGCGTCGGCGATCCGAACGCCCAGGATTTCGAAGGGCTCCAGCAGCAGACGCGGGTGCAACTCGTGTCCGAGGAACAACTCAACCGGGAGACGCACCGATGAATGTGATCATCGTCACGGCTTGTCCCAGCGGCATGGCCACAGCCTTCCTGGCGGCGAAAGGACTGGAGCGTGCCGCGGCACGGCGGGGTTGGAAGGCGAAGGTGGAGATGCACAGCCAGCTCGAGCCGCTCGTGCTGGCCGACAAGGCGACGATCGCCGCTGCCGATCTGGTGGTCATCGCAGCGAGCGCCCCGGTGGAACTCGAGCGGTTCACCGGCAAGCGCGTCTATCAAGCGCCCATCGCCCAGGCGCTGCCAGACCCGGATGCCTTCCTGGCGCAAGCCGAGAGCCAGGCCACGACGTTGACCGAACCTGCTGGGCGCGGAGCAACTCAGGCCGAGGCACAGGCACCCGCACCGCAGCCGGGGGCCGGAGGACCGAAGAAGCTCGTGGCCATCACCGCCTGCCCGACAGGAGTGGCCCACACTTTCATGGCAGCAGAGGCACTCACCCAGGCTGCGAAAGGGTTGGGCTACGGCATCCGTGTCGAGACACAGGGCTCGGTGGGAGCACAGAACAAGCTGACCGCGGAGGAGATCCAAGCCGCCGACGCGGTCGTCCTGGCCACGGATATCGAGGTCGACACGTCGAGGTTCGCGGGCAAGCGCGTCTGGCGGACATCGACGGGAGTGGCGCTGAAGAAGTCGACGCAGACGATCCAGGATGCCCTGGAGAAGGCGCAGGTCCAGGGAGGCACTGCCCCCACGGAAGGCGCCGAGCACAATGGCAAGGGCGGCGCGGCAGGAGCCCGGCGTGGGCCCTATCGACACCTGCTGACGGGCGTATCGTTCATGCTCCCCATGGTGGTCGCGGGGGGCTTGCTGATCGCCCTGTCGTTCGTATTCGGCATCGAGGCCTTCAAGCAGGAAGGCACGTTGGCGGCGACGCTCATGAAGGTGGGCGGAGGAACGGCCTTCAAGCTGATGGTGCCGCTGCTCGCCGGCTACATCGCGTATTCGATCGCCGACCGTCCTGGAATCACCCCGGGAATGATCGGCGGCTATCTGGCGAGCGATCTCGGAGCGGGGTTCCTTGGAGGCATCCTCGCGGGCTTCATCGCCGGCTATACGGCGAGAGCCCTGAGCCGCTACCTCAAACTCCCGGCGAGCGTGGAGTCCCTGAAGCCGATCCTCCTCATCCCCCTGGTGTCGAGCCTGCTCACGGGGCTGGTGATGATCTACGTCATCGGCACGCCGGTGGCAGCGGTCATGGCGGGGCTGACGGCGTTCCTGAAGAACATGGGTTCGGGCAACGCGATCATGCTCGGAATGCTGCTGGGAGCGATGATGTGCTTCGACCTGGGGGGCCCGGTGAACAAGGCGGCCTACACCTTCGGAGTCGGGCTGCTGGCCGAGGGCGGAGCCGGTGCGCAGATGCCGATGGCGGCGATCATGGCGGCGGGCATGGTGCCGGCGCTGGGCATGGGGGTCGCGAGCCTCCTGGCGCGCTCCAAGTTCTCGGAGCCGGAGCGGGAGGCCGGCAAGGCCTCGTTGGTGCTGGGGCTGTGCTTCATCTCGGAAGGAGCCATTCCCTTCATGGCCAAGGATCCGTTCCGGGTGATTCCGACCTGCATGCTGGGCGGAGCCATCACCGGGGCGCTGTCGATGTACTTCGGAGTGCAGTTGATGGCTCCGCACGGAGGTCTCTTCGTGCTGCTCATCCCCCACGCGGTCAATCACGTGGTGCTGTACCTGTTGGCGATCGCCATCGGCACGGGAGTCGTCGGCGGAGGGTACGCGCTGGTCAAGACGGGCAAGGCCGAGATACTGGAGACGCCCCCGCAGCCGCAGAGCGCACCGGTGGCCGCGCGACGTACGATCGCCTCGAACTGAGGCCATCCGCACCGAGGGCCCACATGCATGCCATAGTCGGGCGTCATGAAAGTCCTCGATACGGAACGACTGGTCATCCGCAGGTTGTCGCTCGAAGACGCTCCGTTCGTCTTGAAGCTGGTGAACGAGCCCTCGTGGCTGCAGTTCATCGGCGACAGGGGCGTGCGGAACCTGGAGGACGCTCGTGGGTACCTTCAGAACGGGCCCCTCGCCATGTATGACCGCCATGGTTTCGGGCTGTACCGGGTGGACCTGAAGGAGGACGGCACGCCCATCGGGATGTGCGGGCTGCTCCGGCGCGACAGCCTGCCGGATGTGGACATCGGCTATGCGCTCTTCCCCCAGTTCTGGGGATGTGGCTACGCGTACGAGGCGGCTTCCGCGGTCATGGAGTACGGCCTGAAGGCGCTGGGCCTGCCGCGCATCGTCGCGATTGTCTCGCCTGAGAATCGCAGCTCGATCCGGGTGCTCGAGAAGCTGGGCCTGGCGTTTCAACAAAAGGTGCGCATGCCCGGGGCGACCGCGGATAGCGATCTGTTCGCGCCTCCGTCCTGACCGCGCGCGAGCCGCGCAGATGCCGTGAGCCGCCCGGGGAGGTAGGCTGCGCTGTCATGACCTACCAGCGAAATCCGGTGAAGGTTCCCCGTGTGTCGGGCCTGGCGCTCAAGGCCTTCGTCAACACCCTCGAGAGCCCCGGAGTCGGGTCGGTGGTGCTGGACAAGATGATGAGGGACAGCGGCATCGAGCGCTGGCGCGAGCTGTCCGCGGGAGACGCTCCACCACTCCAGTACCCCTTGCCGCATGGAACCCCTGCGGTAGAACCGCAGCCTTCGAGAGAACAGGCCGCCCGCGTCATCGCCGCGTCGCCGGTGCAATCGGAACGCGAGACGGTGGCCGCCTACGCCCGTGCCTACCGGGAGGGCGGGGTGGATCCCGTGACGGTGGTGCGCCGGATCCACGAGGCCATTGAGCAGATCGACAAAGGAGCGCAGCGCCTGGGCCTCTTCGTCGCGCGCAAGCCCGAGGAGGTGCTGCGGGCCGCTGAGGCGTCAGGCGAGCGGCTGCGGGCGGGCCAGCCCCTGAGCGTGCTCGAAGGCGTGCCCGTGGTGCTGAAGGACGAAGTGGATCTGGCCGGCTTCCCCACGACGCTGGGCACGAAGTTCCGCGCCCAGGTGGCCACGGCGGACTCGACGGTGGCCGCGCGGCTCAAGGCGGCGGGCGCCATCATCCTGGGCAAGGCCAACATGAACGAGATTGGCATCAACCCCACCGGGTTGAACCCGCACCACGGAGCTGCGCGCAACCCGTGGAACCGGGGCCACATCACGGGTGGTAGCTCGAGCGCCTCGGGAGCCGTCGTGGCCGCGGGCCTGTGCCCCGTGAGCATTGGGGCCGACGGAGGCGGGTCCATCCGCGTCCCTGCGGCGCTGTGCGGCATCGTTGGCCTCAAGGCCACCTGGGGGCGCATCCCCGAGACGGGCGTTCCTCCGCTGTGCTGGAACGTGGGGCATGTCGGGCCCTTGGGGCTCACGGTGGATGACGTCGCTGCCGCGTACGCGCTCCTGGCGGGGCCGGATGGGCACGACATGGTCTCGCAGAGCCAGCCGCCGCATCACCTGTCAGGCTATGAGGAGGGCGGGCTGGCGGGAGTGCGGCTTGGAATCTGCAGGCCCTACTTCGAAGACGCGGACGCCGACGTGGTGGCGCGTTGCAAGGAGGCCGTGAAGGTTCTCACGGATGCGGGAGCCACCGTGGTGGAGATTCCCCCGCCGGATTTGAACACCGTGCTGTGGACGCACAGCTGCATCATCCTCAGCGAGATGGCGACAGCGATGATGCCTCACTCGAAGGAGCGCTCCTCGGACTTCGGCCTCGACTCGAGGACCAATCTGGCCATTGGCCGGCACTTCCGAGCGACCGATCTGGTGCATGCGTTGAGGCACCGCCACCGGCTGACGCGCGAGCTGGTGGCGCTCATGGCGGATGTGGATGTCATCGTCACGCCGACGACGGCCTCCACGGCTCCAGCCATTCCCGAGGCGACGCTGCCCGATGGAGAATCGAACCTGCCGGTGGTGGATGCGCTGATGCGGTTCATCCGGCTGGCGAACCTGACGGGCAACCCAGCGTTGTCGGTGCCCGCAGGCTTCGACTGTGCAGGTCTGCCGGTGGGCGTGCACCTCACAGGACGGCCTTATGAGGAGCACCTGCTTCTGCGCCTGGGACGGGTGGTGGAGCGCGCCACCGAGCACCGCAAGCCGTCAACCCACGTGAGCGTCCTGCGCTGAGGGGGGCCCTCGGGCGCGGACTTGCCGAACCTGTCCACCTGTCAGACAGGTTCGGCACAAGCCCGCCCGACAGGGCGACTACAGCGCGCCCAGGGCTTCGGAGGCGCCCTCGGCGAACAGGGTGGTGTCCGCCTTGGCCAGCAGGGTGGTGATGCCCTCGCGCTTCTCGGCGCTGATGGCCACACCGCCCTTGGAGCGCAGCAGGGACTCCACGTCCTCGGCCGACAGCAGGTCCGCCTTGTTCCACACCATGAGGCGCGGCTTCTCCATCAGCCCCAGCGAGCCGAGGATGGTCTCCACCGCCTCCACCTGCTCGTCGCGAGCGGGGTCCGCCGCATCCACCACATGGAGCAGCAGGCTTGCGTCGTACAGCTCCTCGAGCGTGGCGCGGAAGGCCGCAACCAGGTCCTTGGGCAGGTCGCGAATGAAACCCACCGTGTCGGTGATGATGACCTCGCGCTCCTGCGGGAAGCGCAGGCGGCGGCTGGTGGGGTCCAGCGTGGCGAACAGCTTGTTCTCGGCCAGCACCTCCGCGTTGGTGATGGCGTTGAGCAGGGTGGACTTGCCCGCGTTCGTGTAGCCCACGATGGAGATGACGGGCAGCTCGCGCCGATTGCGCTGGGCCCGCCGCACGCTGCGCTCGCGCGAAATGGCGTCGATGCGCTTCTCCAGGTGAGTAATCCGCTCGCGCACCCGGCGGCGATCGATCTCGAGCTTTGTCTCGCCAGGGCCTCGGCCGCCGATGCCACCCGCGAGCCGGCTGAGCGAGTCATCGCTCTGCACCAACCGGGGCAGCCGGTACTTCAGCTGGGCCAGCTCCACCTGCAGTTTGCCCTCGGCGCTCTGGGCGCGCTGGGCGAAGATATCGAGGATGAGCTGCGTGCGGTCCAGCACCTTCAGGCTGGTGGCCTCGGCGATGTGCCGGCCCTGCGAGGGCGTGAGGTCCTTGTCGAAGATGATCAGGTCCACCATGGACTGCATGGAGCGCAGGTTCAGGTCCTCCAGCTTGCCGCGGCCGATGAGGTAGCGAGGATCCGCCTCGCGCCGCATCTGCAGCACGCTGTCGATGACCTCCACCCCCGCCGTGCGCGCCAGCTCCTTGAGCTCCGCCAGACTGGACTCGGCATGGGTGCGGTTGCCGTCCAGGCACACCGCCACGAGGATGGCCTTCTCCCGCCCGCCCACCGCGCGCGCGGCGGCCTTGCGATTGAACTCCTGCTCCAGCGCCTCCAGGGTGTCTATGAGGTCCGGCTGGTCTTGGTGCACGCTGGGCAGCGTGGTGACGCGCCAGAACTCGTTGGCGCCGTTCTCCGGCACCAGGTGCGCGTAGTGCAGCACTCCGGGCAGCCCCTCGCGGCCCACGCCGACGGCGGCCACCATGTCCAGGCGCAGCAGCGCAAGGTCCGTCAGGTCGTCCTTCGTGAGCGGCTCGCTCTTGAGGTGCGTGTGCACCAGGCGCAGACCACGCAAACGGATCTGCCCGGCACGGGCGCGGCCGATGTCCGGCAGCTCCAACTTGTGGGCATTGCCGACCACGACGTATTCGATGTCACCCTTGCGATTGATGAGGACACCGATCTGCCGGTTGGTCTCACTCGACAGCTCGGTGAGGTGACGGGCGAGCTCCGCCGAGACGATCTCGTGGGGGGCCACGCGGCGGCGGTAGGTGTTGCGCAGGCGCTGCTGCTCGCTCGGCTTGAGACCCAGGGTATTGCCGTAGATTTCCTTCAAATTCGTCCTTCTCCCGCGCGGGCCGGGCCCGCGTCCATACCTGTCCCCAGTCTAAAGACTTGCCAGCCAGGATTCACGGCTCCTGGCCCGAAAAGGGGACTGGTGGGAACACACGGGCGCGGCGGCAGCTTCCGTCCTAGTCTGGGGTCCGTGACGACTTCTGGACGAGAAGCCATCCGCGCCGCGAAGCGGGTGGTGGTGAAGATTGGGACGAATGCCCTGACGAACGCCACGGGGCGCTTCAACCGGGCCCACTTCGATGCTCTGAGCGAGGATCTGCTCTGGGCCGCCGAGGGCCGTGAGCTGGTGGTGGTGTCCAGCGGCGCCATTGCCCTGGGCGTGGAGCGGATGGGGCTGCCGGCTCGCCCGAAGGATATTCCCGGCAAGCAGGCTTGCGCGGCGGTGGGCCAGAGCCGCCTGATGCGAGCGTACGAGGAGGCCTTTGGCCGGGCGGACCGGCGCGTGGCCCAGGTGCTGCTCACCCACGAGGACGTGCAGGACCGGCGGCGCTACCTCAACGTGAAGCACGCCCTGGAGCGGCTCATCGAGGTGGGCGTGGTGCCCGTCATCAACGAGAACGACACCGTCTCCGTGGACGAGCTGAAGTTCGGCGACAACGACACGCTGGCGGGCCTCGTCTCGGGCGTCATCGAGGCGGATGTGCTCGTGGTGCTGTCCGACGTGGAGGGCCTCTACACGGCGGATCCGCGCAAGGATCCCCAGGCGAAGCTGATGAGCCAGGTGGAGCTGGTGACGCCGGAGCTGCTCGCCCTGGCCGGTGGCAGTGGCAGCACGGTGGGTACGGGCGGCATGGCCACGAAGATCCGCGCTGCCGCTCGCGTGGCCGAGCGGGGGATCCGCTGCGTCATCACCTCGGGAGCCGTTCCCGGCCGGCTGCGCTCGGTGCTCCAGGGTGAGCCAGTGGGCACGCTCTTCGAAGCGGGGGAGAACCGCCGCAGCGCGCGCATGGCGTGGATCGCCCATGCCCTGCGCCCCAAGGGCCGGCTCGTGGTGGACGCTGGGGCACGCGAGGCCATCGTCACATCCAAGCGCAGCCTGCTCCCGTCGGGCATCAAGCAGGTGGAGGGAGATTTCGGCCGGGGGGATCCGGTGGACCTGGTGGATGAGCAGGGAACGGTGTTCGCCCGGGGACTCAGCGCCTACGAGGATGCGGAGCTGCGCCGCATCTCGGGCCGGAAGAGCGCTGACATCGAGTCCATCCTCGGCTACCGCTATATCGACGAAGCCGTGCACCGGGACGACTTGGCAGTGCTCCAGGTTCCCTGAGTGACGAACTGGCAGCGAGCCGGAAGCAGGGGAGCAGTCAGGCCCCTGCCTGAATCCCAGCCGTGGGATCAGCGGTGCCGGAACTGGGACGTCAGATGGGGCGCGAGCCGGCTTGGCCTTCGCTGTCGGCGGCCAGATCCATCAGCGCCCGGAACTCGGGAGAGTCCACCTTCATCAGCATGAGGGACACTTCCAGCTCGCCTGGCACCTTGCCCAGCTGCAGCTTGCGTTGCTGGCCATGGAGCAGCGCCAGCTCCGAGTGCCCTCGAAGCTCCGGCAGCGTCAGCTCCAGCGAGAGGTGGTAGGTGTTCCCCTCGAGGATGGGCGTGAGGATCAGCTGGTAATCCGCCTGGTTGGCGCCCGGCTTGCGGCGCTCGGCCCGCAGGGTGCGGCCCGTTTCACCCAATAGCTTGGGTTGGGCCACCAGCCGTCCCTCGCGCCGCACCTCCAGCGCGAAGTAGAGCGGCTCGGCCTCGGCTCTCGCCGGCGCCAGAGAAGTGGTGAGGCCCACCAACGCCAGCCCGGCAATCACGCTTCTGAGAAGGGTGCGGTTCACGGTGAGTCCTCGCCTTAGCAACCTTCGCGCCACGCCGCCCGGTCCTATCCCCATTCCCCAACCTGCTTGGGCGTCTCCGGTCCCTTTGTAAGGAATATCCCAGTCGAGGCTCAAGAGCGAGTCCCCCTTGCCCCACTGTCTGCTTGCTGAATGTAGTTGATTTGACTACGGCGGTCTACCTGCTTGCGCGTTCAGTGGGGTGTGGATATCCGATCCAGACACACCTCACTGTCCCTGCCGTCCTCTCGAACCATGACCATGCCCGCCTTGACCCCACGTACCCGGATTCGCCATCGTCGCCGCCCTCCTGACATGGACCGTACGGAACGCCTCCTGGACCTGGTTGCCCTGTTGCTCGACGCGCGCGAGCCCATCTCGTGGGCCGAACTGCGCGAGCATTTCCCCGCTGACTACGGAGGTATCTCGGACGATGCCGCCGAACGCAAGTTCGAGCGAGACAAGGCGGAGCTGCTCGAACTCGGCCTGCCGCTGACGTACATCCAGGGAGACGATGACCGGAAGGACGGATACATCGTCGACCGCAGCGCGTACTACCTGCCGGAGGCGAACCTCACGAAGGAGGAACTCGCCGTGCTGTACGCCGCGGGCAGCGCCGCGCTCGCCTCGGGCGCCTTCCCGGGACGGGACGATCTGGCCCATGCGCTGCGGAAGATCGGCTTCTTCGGCGGAGACGCGCTGCCCTCACCGCGCGTGCGCATGGAGCTGGGCTCCGCGCAGAGCGATCCGGAGCTCTCCTCGCGGTTGGAGCAGCTCTGGGAGGCCTGCGCCACGCACAAGTGGGTGCAGATCGCCTACGGCTCGCCGAAGCGCTCCGAGGTGACGGACCGCAAGGTGGATCCGTACGGGTTGGCGCTGCGGCGCGGAGTGTGGACGCTCGTGGGCTACTGCCACCTGAGGCAAGGCCTGCGCACCTTCCACGTGCACCGCATCCGCGAGCTGAAGGTGAACACCGCCAAGCCGCGCACGCCGGACTTCGAGGTGCCCGCGGACTTCTCGCTGGACTCACACGTGGCGTACTACCCGTGGCAGCACCGCTTCCATGAGCCCATGGAGGTGACGCTGCTGCTGCGCGGAGAGCTGGCCCCGCGGGCCGCGAGTCTCTTCCCCGGCGCCACCGCGGAGCCCGCCACCGAGGGCACGCGAGTCCGGCTGGGCGTCACGTTCCTGGAAGGCCTGCTGCGCTTCTTGTTGGCGCTGGGGCCCGACTGCCGCGTCGAGTCCCCCGAGCCCGCCGTCACCCGCGTGCGGCAGATGGCTTCGAGCATCCTCGAGCGCCACGCCGCCACCGATGAGAAGAAGGTGACCGCATGAGCACTGTTCACGAGCGTCTTCGCCGCCTGCTGTTCCTCGTGCCCTACGTCTCCAAGCACCCGGGCGTCACCGTCGACGACCTGGCCAAGGCCCTCAACGTCAAGCGCGAGGACCTGCTGGAGGAGCTGGACCTGCTCACCTGCGTGGGCCGGCCGCCCTTCAACCCGGACGACTACGTGGACATCTACGTGGACAATGATCGCGTCTACGTCGACCTGGATCAGCGCCTGTCCCGCCCGCCGCGCCTGACGGCAGGTGAGGCCGCGGCCCTGGCTGCCGCGGCGGAGCTGCTGCGCCCGGCCGCGGGTGACGCACTGCAGAGCGCCCTCCAGAAGCTGGAGCGCATCCTCCCCGCCGCCGCTCGCGAGCGGTACCGGGAGATGTACCGGAAGATCGACGCGTCCTCGGAGGCCCCGCAGTCGCTGGGGCCGCTCACCCGCGCCATCCTCGAGCGGCGCGAGGTGACGTTCGACTACGCCAGCCCGGGCCGTACCTCCGAGCCGCGCCGCGTGCGCCCCTACGAGCTGCTCAGCCACCGAGGCCAGTGGTACCTCCAGGGCTTCTGCCACACGCGGCAGGACGCGCGCCTGTTCCGGCTGGATCGCATGGAGAACCTGGCCGTCACGGATACTCCCTTCCAGCCTCCCGCGGACGCGCGCGCCGCGGTGCCCAATCCGGCTCGCACGGATGCGGGAGTCCGGGTGCGCTTCTCCAAGCTCGTGGCGCCCTACGTCACGGAGCGCTTCGGGTCGGACGCTCGGCCCCTCCCTGACGGAGGGGTCGAGGTGCGCGTTGCTGGCGACAGCGAGCGTTGGCTGACACAATGGATCCTGTCCTTCGGAGGAGAGGCTGAAGTCGTGGAACCGGCCTCGGCACGCGCCGCCGTTGCCCGCGCGGCCCAAGCCTCGCTAGGATTCTAGGAATTCCATGGGCTTCCAGCTGAAGATCGCCGAGGGTAAGGACGCGGGCAAGGAGTTCGAGTTCGATCAGGACTCGGTCCTGATCGGGCGAACTCCTGAGTGCGATGTCGTCCTCTACGACGCGGGAGTGTCTCGCAAGCACTGCCGCATCTTCAGTGAGGGCAACCGCTTCCTCATCGAGGACATGGGGAGCTCCAACGGCACCAAGCTGAACGGCTCGGCCATCACCCGGAAGCAGTCGCTGAGCGACGGGGATCAGCTCACCCTGGGCCCTGTGGTCTTCGTCTTCGGAGCCATGGAGGAGGAGGAGCCGGCTCCCGAGCCCAACACGGACGCGGCCATCCAGGCGCCTCCGCCGGAGGGCGAGGGCAGCACGCGCATCGTCTCCGCGGACAAGGTGAAGCCGCGCCAGAAGAACAAGGCCGAGGCGCTCAAGCCCGAGGGCAATGACGCCGAGCCGGAGAACCTGGCCAACCTGCAGCGCTCTTCCACCCGCGCGATGCCCTCGGTGCGCTCGCGCCCGGGCGCGGGGGCCTCGCGTGCGGGGGCCTCTTCCGCGGCCATCGAGCGGGCCGCTCCTGCCTCGCCAGCGCCTCGGCGTCCCGCTACTTCGGGCGCTGCGGCCGTGGAGCGTGCGGCGCCGCCCCGGCCTGCGGGGGCCGCGGCCTTGTCCGCCGCCGAGCGTGCCCGCATCAAGCGCGAGTCTCCGGGCGGAATCGCCCAGATCAAGCTCTTCTGGCTCGAGGCCAGCACCAACGTGCGCCGCGGCATCATCGGCGGGTTCGTCGCGATGGCGCTCCTGGCCGTGGGTGGGGCGTACTGGTTCGTGATGAGCCAGCCCGCCATGCTGAACCTGGGCAACGAGCCCTCGGTGCTTGGCACCCAGCCCATCTCGGATGTGTTCGGCCTGGGCCAGGGCGTCAGGTGGCAGCACGCGGACCTGAAGACATTCACCTGGGAGTACGCGGCCGCCACGCGCGCCGTCGTCATCGTCCACTACCAGGCGCAGAACATCTCCCAGGGCGAGGTGGTGGTGACGGTGAACGGCGTGGACGTGGGCCAGGTGCCTCCGGACACGCTGGCCAGCCGCGATCGCTCGCTGGAGCTGATGGTCCCGCCCAACCTGTTGAAGAAGGGCGAAGTGAACCGCATCACCTTCGACAACACGAAGAACCCTCCCGCCGAGGACGAGTGGCGCATCTGGAACGTGTGGGTGGAGAAGGCGCTGCTGCCGGATCTGCCGCCGGATCAGTTGGAGGTGGAGGCTCGCAACGCCTATCAGCGAGGCCGGCAGAACTTCCAGCGTGCGGACGTGGGCGCGCGCAACCGCTACGAGGCGTGGAAGTCCTTCCGCGAGGCGTGGCTGTTGCTGGAGGCCCACCCAGAGCCCAAGCCGGACCTCTACTTCGAGGCGCGCGATCGCATGAAGGACGCGCAGCAGGAGCTGGACAAGACGTGCGCCAAGCTGCTGCTGGAGACCGAGGGCTACTACAACCAGAAGAACTTCGCGGCGGCCAAGCACACGCTCGAGTACATCCGCGAGTACTTCCCGGAGTTTGATCAGCCCTGCGCCACGCACGCGGAGAACAAGCGCTCGGAGTACGGGTTCTAGCCGCACCGTCGTCCAGCCAACGAAGCAACGCCGCGTGGAGGGCCGGTGGCGCCGCTCGCGGGTTGCCGGTCTGGCCCACCGTTCGCAACGTACCCTTGCCATGTACGAGCGGGGGGTGGGGAGCGAGGAGGCGGGGCTGGCGCGGATCGAGGCGCGAAACGAGCCGCGTTCTGAGGAAGCGTCACGAGGGCACGCGGGGCCCGTGCCGGAGCACGGGGTCGTCTGGAGCCCGAGCGTTCCCAACCGGCTGCTGGCACGCTACTACCTGCCGCGCAGCCACTCGGTGCTGCAGGGCAATGCCTGCCAGTTGCTGAGGGACGGCGTCGAGGCGTATCCGGCGATGCTCGAGGCCATCCGGAACGCACGCCGCTACGTCCGGCTCGAGACGTACATGTTCATCAGCGACGCGGTGGGCGAGCTGTTCGGCCAGGTGCTGGCCGAGGCGGCCGAGCGCGGCGTGCACGTGAAGGTGCTCTATGACGCGGTGGGCTCGTGGACGAGCCGCCGCGGCTTCTTCGAGTTCCTGCGCCAGCGCGGGGTGGACATCCGGCCGTTCAAGCCCTTCAGCCTGAGCCGCGGGCTGCGGTACCTGCTGCGCAGGGACCACCGGAAGATCCTCGTGGTGGACGGCGAGGTGGCCTTCGTGGGCGGGGTGAACATCTCCGCGCACTGGGCGCCGGTGGGGCAGGGCAAGGGAGCGGGCTGGCGCGACGACGTGCTGCGAATCGAAGGGCCAGCGGTGCACGAGTTGGAGCGCCGTTTCCTGGCCACCTGGCGCATGGCCTTCCAGGGGGGCCTGGGGCGCTTGCGCAACCGGCTGCACCAGTTGCGGCAGTTGAGGCGGCCGGGGCCTCGCCGGGGGAGCGTGTGCCTGTCAGTGCTCTCGAGCCGCCGGAGCATCCACCGGGCGTACCTGCACTCCATCGCCCGGGCGCGGCGCAGCGTGCTGATCGCCGCGGCCTACTTCGTGCCGGATCGGCGCATGGTGGCGGTGCTGCGCGAGGCGGCGCAGCGCGGCGTGGAGGTGAGCCTGCTGCTCAACGGCCGCAGCGATCACCCCTTCCTGGAGCACTGCACGCGGGCCTTCTACGAGAAGCTGCTGGGCGCGGGGGTCCGCATCTTCGAGTGGCAGCGCGGGGTGCTGCACGCGAAGACGGCGGTGGTGGACGGGGTGTGGGGGACGATCGGCTCGTTCAACCTGGAGCGGCTGAGCCTGGCCTTCAACCACGAGGTGAACGCCGTCTTCGCGGATCCGCAGCTGGGGCAGAGGGTGGAGGACTCGTTCCGCAACGACTGCGGGAGCTGCCGCGAGGTGAGCCTGGAGGAGTTCCGCCGCCGGCCGCTCTGGCAGAAGGTGCTGGAACGGGTACTGTACTTCTTCCGGAAGATCCTCTGAAGCGGAAGCGTCGGAAAAGAGCCAGAGAGCTCGGCCTCTTGCGCGTCTGTACGGGGTAACCGTCGACCCCTGGATTCGCGTGCAGGAACCCTTTGCAAGCCGACCGATGCGCGCCTAGAAGAACCGCGAATCTGTGCGGAAGGACGGCTAACGCAAATGACGGACAGTTTCGGCACGAAGAGCCAGTTGAAGGTGGGCTCGGCGACGTACGACTTCTACAGCCTGAGCAAGCTGGCCAAGGCGAACGCGGCGGTGAACCGGCTGCCAGTCTCGCTCAAGGTGCTGCTGGAGAACCTGCTGCGTCACGAGGACGGGCGGGTGGTGAAGCGCGAGCACATCGAGAAGATGCTCGCGTGGGATCCCAAGGCCACGCCGGACACGGAGATCTCCTTCCACCCGGCGCGCGTGCTGCTGCAGGACTTCACGGGCGTGCCGGCGGTGGTGGACCTGGCGGCCATGCGCGAGGCGCTCGGCTCCATGGGCGGAGACCCGGCGAAGATCAACCCGCGCAACCCCGCGGACCTGGTGATTGACCACTCGGTGCAGGTGGACACGTTCGCCACGACGGCGGCGTACAAGGAGAACGCGGAGCTGGAGTTCGACCGGAACCGCGAGCGCTACGCGTTCCTGCGCTGGGGCCAGGGTGCGTTCAAGGGCTTCCGGGTGGTTCCGCCAGACGTGGGCATCTGCCACCAGGTGAATCTGGAGTACCTGGCGCAGGTGACGTTCCGCAACGGCAACGTGGCCTGCCCGGACACGCTGGTGGGCACGGACAGCCACACGACGATGATCAACGGCATCGGCGTGGTGGGTTGGGGCGTGGGCGGCATCGAGGCCGAGGCGGCGCTGCTGGGCCAGCCCATCACCATGCTCATTCCGCAGGTGGTGGGCTTCAAGCTGACGGGGCAGCTGCCGGCGGGCGCCACGGCGACGGACCTGGTGCTCACCGTGACGCAGATGCTTCGCAAGAAGGGCGTGGTGGGCAAGTTCGTCGAGTTCTACGGCAGCGGCCTGAAGAGCCTGTCGCTGCCGGACCGCGCGACCATCGCGAACATGGCGCCGGAGTACGGCGCGACGATCGGCTTCTTCCCGGTGGATGAGGAGAGCCTGGCCTACCTGCGCTTCACGGGCCGTCCGGACGACGTGGTGGCGCTGACGGAGGCGTACTGCAAGGAGCAGGGCCTGTGGCGGGTGGACGGGGCGCAGGAGCCGGTGTTCAGCGACACGCTGGAGCTGGATCTGTCCACGGTGGTGCCGAGCCTGGCGGGTCCGAAGCGTCCGCAGGACCGCGTGCCGCTCAAGGACATGAAGGGCGCCTACGACAAGTCGCTGGTGGAGATGCTGGCGGCGGGCAAGAGCAAGGGCGAGGACGACGAGGGCGGCGGCAAGGCGAAGGCGCCCGCGGCGCCGGTGCCTCCCGAGCGGCTGGCGCAGACGGCCACGGTGACGGCGGGCAACCAGAGCTACAAGCTGGGGCACGGCGCGGTGGTGATCGCGGCGATCACCTCGTGCACGAACACGTCGAATCCGGCGGTGCTGGTGGGCGCGGGCATCCTGGCGAAGAAGGCGGTGGAGCGCGGGTTGACGGCGAAGCCGTGGGTGAAGACGAGCCTGGCGCCGGGCAGCCGCGTGGTGACCGAGTACCTCAACGAGGCCGGCCTGCTGCCGTACCTGGAGGGCGTGGGCTTCCACGTGGTGGGCTACGGGTGCACGACGTGCATCGGTAACTCGGGCCCGCTGCCGGATCCGGTGGCCAACGCGGTGACGGAGGCCGACCTGGTGGTGGCGGCGGTGCTGTCGGGCAACCGCAACTTCGAGGGTCGCATCAACCCGCACGTGCGCATGAACTACCTGGCCTCGCCGCCGTTGGTGGTGGCGTACGCGCTGGCTGGGGACGTGAACCGCAACCTGGACACGGATCCGGTGGGGCATGACCGGAACGGCAAGCCGGTGTACCTGAAGGACATCTGGCCGACGAACGAGGAGATCCAGGAGATCATCCGCACGGCGGTGAAGCCGGATCAGTTCCGCCGCCAGTACGCGCACGCGATGGAGGGCGACACGCTCTGGCAGCAGCTGCAGGTGAGCAAGGGCAACACCTTCCAGTGGGAGCCGAAGAGCACCTACGTGCGCAAGCCGCCCTTCTTCGAGAACCTGCCGAAGGAGCCGGCGGCGCTGAAGGACATCAACGGGGCGCACGTGCTGGCGTTGCTGGGCGACTCGGTGACGACGGACCACATTTCTCCGGCGGGCAACATCGCGAAGAACAGCCCGGCGGCGAAGTACCTGATGGCCGAGGGCGTGGAGCCGAAGGACTTCAACTCGTACGGTGCGCGGCGCGGCAACCACGAGGTGATGGTGCGCGGCACGTTCGCGAACATCCGCCTGAAGAACCTGCTGGTTCCGGGGGTGGAGGGTGGCGTGACGGTGCACATCCCCACGCGCGAGCGGACGACCATCTACGACGCCTCGATGAAGTACCAGCAGGAGGGCACGCCGCTGGTGGTGTTGGCGGGCGCCGAGTACGGCACGGGTTCGAGCCGTGACTGGGCGGCCAAGGGCACGCAATTGTTGGGCGTGAAGGCGGTCATCGCGAAGAGCTTCGAGCGCATCCACCGTTCGAACCTGGTGGGCATGGGCGTGCTGCCGCTGCAGTTCGAGGCGGGTCAGGACGCGCAGTCGCTGGGGCTGACGGGCCACGAGAAGTTCTCCATCGCGGGGATTGCGGAGGGGCTGGCGCCGCAGAAGGTGCTGACGGTGAAGGTGGAGGGCGAGGGCGGGACGAAGGAGTTCAAGGCGCTGTGCCGCATCGACACGCCGAACGAGCTCGACTACTACCGCCACGGAGGCATCCTGCAGTTCGTGCTGCGCCAGCTGGCCAAGGCGTAGCGCGAGGTTGCGAGTGAAGTGACAGGCGGCCCGGTGTCCCGAGGGAGGGATGCCGGGCCGTTTCGCTTGCGGGGTTACGGACGGTGGGAGCGAGGGGACCCATGGTCCGTCCACCAGCGTTGCCATCGGGCGATAGCGGCCTGCTGGCGGCGGACGGGCCAGTCCGGCTCGAAGCCGATAGCCTGTCCGGAGTGGATGCGGAGTTCGTGGGCGGCGCGCTCACGGGCTTCGAAGGGGCTGCTGGGACTGGCGAGTTCTTCGATGCAGACGCCCAGGGAGAAGGGCTTGCCGAGCCGGAAGCGCCGGGAGCCGGCGAAACGGGGGACGTGCCCGTCCCACCACTGAGACCAGGTGGTGGCGTCCGTGTTGGGGAGGTGGATGACCCGGCCGGGCTCGTCACCTTCGGCCCCTTCCTCCAGGGCTCGCGTTGTCACCCGGAGATTCGCCCCGGTGAGGAGGTTGAGCGCGGCCCCCGCCGCCAGCCGGACTTCGAGTGCATTAGAGGTGAGGTGCTCAATGAAGAAGGGGACAGAGGAGGGAAGGCCCAGGATGCCCACGGCCGAGAGGGCACGAGAGGCGAGCTTCGTGTGGGCACAGAGCTTCTGGAGGACGGGGAGATCTCGCTCGTCGCCAGAGATGGCCAGGAGCCGAGGGAAACCTGATGGAATGTCTCCTCCGGATTGGCAGACCTTGCGGCAATGCTGAAGCGCGCGGGGAGAGCCCAGGCAGAGCGCGGCGAACGTCAACGATTCCCACTCGGACACGGGGACGTACTGGAGCAGGTTCTCGATAGAAGTGACGGCAGGGCGGTAGTTCAGCCGGGCCAGGGCCATGACCGCAGCACTGCGGACCTCGAGAGAGTCGTCACCGAGGAGTGGGAGGATGCGCTCGGCATTGCCCTCGTGGCGCCGCCCGAGAATGCGAGCCGCCACCGCGCGCGCTTCAGGGCGAGGGGATGACAAGAGGGGACTGGTTCGCTCCGAGACTTTCGGATGCTCCGACAGCACGAGCACCTCCTCCCAGATCCCCAAGAGATCTGCCGCCACCTCCTCGAGCGTTCGGAGCACCTCGCCGAGCTCCTCTGTGCCATCCCGCTCTTGAACCGAAGCAACAATGTAGGCCCCCGCCAACATCTGTGCGTCGTCACCTCCCAGCATGGCTTCGCGAGCCAACTCGAGAGAGAGCACTCCTCCCGCGTGCAATGCTTCGCGGTGCACCTCGAGACGTTCTTCTACATTGGAGAGATCGACCCAGGAGCGCTCCGCATCACGTAGGTACCGGGTGCGCTGTTGAAGAAGGAACTCAATCTCCGAGAGATGCTCCTCGTGAAAGTCGCGGAGGAATGCGGATGCACCCGGATGATGGAGGAGGGAGAGGGGCACGGGCATCTCATCGAGAGGGTCAAGTCACTACAAGAGATGTTCCATTGCAGAGAATGTCAGCGATTCTTTCGAGATCGCGCGCTTTCCGAGTCCCGAGGGTCATGGCCAGATTGCCATCTGCTTCGTCGAAGCGGATGTAAATGGCCGCATCGCTCTGGTCGTGGAAACGATAGGCCGTGCTGGATGGAGCGACGCGCTCGAATCCGAGTTGTCGTGCCCTCTCCTCGACGACACGAAGGATTTCGGCGGGAGCGGTGATGAGCCCCCCAGTCTGACTCTTGCGGGTGGAGCAGGTGAACACTCGCTCTTGCTCGAGTGCAGCCATGCGCTTCTCCGAAAAAGCAAGGGAGAGGAGGAAGTCCTTGAGCGAGGGATCAAGCGGATAGAAATACGGCCCACGGGAGAACTCACCGTCGCTGGGAAACCGTACCACAGGGCAGTCCGTTGAAACCGCAGAGGGGCATTCCAGATAGTAGTCGAGACAAGGATCCTCGTCTTGTATTCCAATGAGGATGTATCCATCAGGTGGAGTCCAATGACCGCTCTCATAGAATTCGATGACTCGACTGAGTTGAAAGTCAACACCTTCCAGTTGCAGGGTTCCCATGCTCTTTCCCATAAGAGCGAGGAACTCCCGATGGCACCTGGAGAGCTCTCGGCCCACGAGCCGTTCGAGATGAGCAACCTCCGGAAGGCTGGCTCCTTGGATGGTTCGAGAGTAATCCGGTTCGTATCGTTCTATGAGCGCGATGAGATCCTGGAGCATGCGTTCCCGTTTTTCAGATGATTAGGGACAGGGGGGCCGATTGCAGAGCAGGCATGGGAGCGTGTTCTGGCAAGTCCGGCATGAAGGGACTGTATCTCCACCTCTGAACTGATGCTTGACCATCCGGCCATTCTTCCGGTAGCGCACCTTGACTCGCTTTTGGGTGTTGGCGGGCGAGTAGAGCTGTTCGGTCATGAGCAGCGGTTTGTGGCCGGCCTTCATCATGGCTTGGATGAGTTTGGGTGCCGCGCATACGCCAAAAGGATTGTTGTTCTTGCCTGGCAAGGACTTGGGCAGATTCTTCAGGCGCTGCTCTTCTTCAGCAGGGATTTCTCCATTCCCGTTGAGGAGCGGGGAACCGGGCGCAGTGGCCAGTTTCCAGCCCAGTGCTTGTACAGCCAGGGGAAAGCCTCGTGTCTCGGTACCGGACATCGCAGCGAAGATCTCGGTGCCACATTCACAGACCAAGACACCTATCATGTAGCCACCGCCATCCGCCGTTTTTCTGAGTACGCGCGAGTCGCCTATTTGTTGGTCCAGCGTGCGAATCTGCGACGACAGTGCTTTGGTGTCCTCCCCTTTGTCCTTCAAAACCGCGAGTGTGGTTTCAAGGAACTGCCGGGTCTGTTGGAGTCCTGATTCCTTCTTTCGCATCTCCTCGAGTTTCTTCACCAGGTCTTGGGTGCTCGTTTTGGTGCTGTCATGTTCGAGGATGCGATGTTCTTCTTTCGGCTTCTCGCAGAGATCGCAGGGGCCTGTGGGATCGCGGTCGTCACCGTAGGCGAAACCTGTTCCTCCTTGTTGAATGAAGGCGGTGTTGAAGGTGTTGCCGTTGTGTTGGGTGGGGTCCATGAAGCGGACGACACCCTTGCCCTCGATCTTGACGTCGATGCTGGCATTGGCCCACGTCATCTTCCCCTTCGTCTTCGACGAGACGAGGCCCCCTCCTGCGGTGCCTGGCTCGTCGCCACTGCTCGTGCTCAGGTTGGAGTCCTTGAGCGCTACTGGATTGCCCTCGATGCTGACGGATGTGCTGCCCTGGGCAAGATCTCCGTCTCGCGCCACGTTCACGTAGGGAATGGGCACTGGCCCTCCCGGAGAGGGCGTCTTGCACACGTCCGGCACTGCGCAGGTGTTGACCTGGCCATCTCCCTTGTGCACGACCGAGCGGCCGTTGGCGTAGACCTTGCTCATGTTTCCCCCTCGATGATGCAGGCGCCCACCTGTCCCGCGTCTGCACATCCATATATCAGAGCACGGGCCACCTCTCCGGGTGCGGCAGATCGCTTCTTGAGTTGATGCAGTGCGCTTCCAAGCTGAATTGCCCCCGCCGCAGCTCCTGTATCCCCCAGCCTGTCAGCAATCAGGCTGAGGGTCAGGGGTTCAGGCATCAGCTGCGCGTTGCGCAGGTAGGCATAATTGAACTCCTGCGCCCAGAAGGACTCTCCCGTCTGGCATGACAGGACGTGGTTCACCCGCCGAGTCCCCGCGGCTGGGTGCGCGCTCAGTTGCTGGAAGGCTGCAGTCAACCCCTCAGCCAGATTGGGGCTCAGTTGAAGGAAGGAGTGGGGCTCATGCGAGAGGGCGCAGCTCACGATCCAGCCCAGAGGCGATGTCGCGCGTTTGCTTGACGGCACGTGGTAGCCCAGGAGGAAGAATCCAGCCCCCTCTCCAGGCAGAATTCCGTCTCGCGTGCTCGGCCCCAGCGTCCGTCCGTTCCTTGAATGGTAGGCCAGAGAGCCAATATCACACATCGAATCCACTCCACCGACGAGGACCCAGGGGAACTTGCGCGTCCTCAAGAGCCGAGAGGCTTGGGACAGTGCGTGGAAGAACCCGGCGCGCCCCTCATGAAAGACAGTGCCCTCGGAGGACTCTATCCGCACTGGGGCTGAAGCACTCTGAAGCGCCTCCAGGATTGTTGCCAGCTCGAAGGGCGAGCCGCTCCTTGGTTCTGGCAGAGCCAGAAGCAATGGCAGGTGCTCGACTTGCAACGAGGCAAGGTCCGCGAGGGGCTCATGAAGCGCGGTGACCGCCAGTGCAGCCATTCGCTCCGTTCGGGTGAGCCCTGGTTCGAGCAGGGTCAGCACGGAGCCTCGGACCGGTTCGCCGGTACCATCCAGTACGTCCGTTTCAAAGAAGCGCACCGTCCCTGCGGCGAGTTCCACCTGGGTGGCTCTGGCAGTCAGCCCAAGAGGCGTGCACATTCCGAGGCCGACGATCGCTATCTCATCCGTTCCTCGATCGCGCGTGCTCATGTGGGCGACTCCTCCCAGGACTCCAACTCCCGGACGATGCTGGATTCGTGCTGAGTGAGTTCTCGATGGGTCGGAACCGTCGTGCGCCAGATGAGCGTTAGTGCCCGTTCTTCAGATTCGAGCAGCACTGCATCCAGTTCCATCTCACGGCGGTCGACTCGGTGGCGGAACACGGTCTTCACCATCAATCGATGATGGGGGAGGGGAAACGCGATCTGCCCATCAGGCGAGAAGCCCGAGAGCACCACGGGCTCTCCTCCTTTCAACCCTGGTGACGCCACGAGTCCAGGGGAGGCTGCAAGGAAGAAGCGCGGATCGAAGTCGCGAGGCCAGAGAGGGGCCCGGTTCTCCACCCAGGCCTCATTGTAGGTGCCAGCGAAGCCCAGTCGTGGCTGCCAACCTCGAGCGATGGGACCGAAGCCCGTAGGCTGTACTCGCTCCGTTGGACTTCTCATGAGGTGGAGCGGATCCTCGAGGTTCGGTAGCGGCTGCTCGATGGCCTCCTTGGCCGAGCCGTAGAAGCCCAGGCCCACTGGGTTCCTCGGCTCTGACGCCGGGGGCTCCTTGCCCGTGGTTTGTGCTGCTCCTCCGAAGCTCCGCTCGTACCGCAGCGGCATGGACTCGAAGGGCCGCGGTGCAGAGGCCTTGAGGCCCAGTGCACCTCGGTACCAGACACGCGTTCCGAAGACGCGGATGCCCTTCTGGCACGGCCCCACCTTCACTGCCGCCAGCATCTCCGAGACGGGTTTGCCGCCCGGCGCCCAGGCGTGGCCCGAGACGTAGATGTCAGTTCCTGGCCGGGTGTACGCAGTCTGGCCCTCGTAGCGCAGGCTGGAGGTTCCAGGCTCGCCCCAGTAGACGTCCTCCATTACTGGTGGACGCTGCTCCTCGCTAGGCTTGGGTGGCTCGTTCAAGGGTCTCCCCGCTGGCGGCAGGTCGAAGCGTCCGGCCACGCAGATGACCAGCAACTCCTCACCCTCCTTGTTCATCGAGGGTAGGTCCACGGCACTGAAGCGGGTGAGGTTCTCGAGGTTGGGCATGACGGCCGGGGCTCAGTTCTCTTTGATTTCCGAGGCCTTCAGCACCATGTCACCCGAGGCCGTTACTTCGATCTTCCCGCCCTTGATGACCACCTTGCCGTCCTTCTTCACCTGGATCGTCGCGCTGCCCACCTGCAGCGTGAACGACTCCTCCGCCGCCAGCACCAGCTCCTTGCCCTGAATGGCGTAGCTCTCCTTCGCGACAATCTGGAACTTGCCTCCCACGTTGAGCAGGTGGTCCTGGTCCACCTTCAGGTTGCGCTTCTTCTTCACCGTCTCCGAGTAGTCCCCGCCCACGCTCAACGTCCGGTTGCCCTTCACCGTCTCCGACTTCTTGGCGCCCACCATCTCCACCTTCGCGCCGCCCACCTGCTCGGACTTCAATCCACCCACCAACTCGTTCATTGCGCCGCCCACAGTCACCGCGTAGGCCCCGCCGATGTTCACCGCCTTCCCCAGTCCGATGTTCTCCGCCGAGGCCAGCGCCACCGATACGCTCTGCGCGCCGCCCACCGTCACGGACTGGTGCCCTCCAATCGATTCCGTGTGGTTGCCCCCCACGGTCGTCGATCGGTTCTGCGTCACGTCCAGCGTCTGGTTGCCGCCGATGACCGATGAGTCGTCCCTCTTCACCTCCAACGACTGGTTGCCGTGCACCTCCCGGCTCCGGTCCTTCTCCACCAGCAGTTTCTCGTTGCCGCCCACCTTCTGGGACTTGTCGTTCTCCACGACGATGTTGAAGTCCTTCTGCGCGTGGAAGAACACCTCCTCCGAGCCCGCCGCGTCCTCGAAGCGCAGCTCGTTGAATCCCGCTCCGCCCGGACTCGAACTCGAACGCAGCGTGCTCTTCGTCTTCTCTCCCGGCAGCTCCAACGGCGGTGGGTGGTGCCCGTTGTACACGCCTCCTGTCACCAGCGGCCGGTCCGGATCCCCCTCCAGGAACTCCACCACCACCTCCTGCCCGATGCGCGGCAGGTACAGCGCTCCCCAGCCCGGCCCTGCCCACGCCTGGCTCACCCGGATCCAGCACGAGCTCTTGTCGTCCCCCTTGCCCTCGCGATCCCAGTGGAACTGGACCTTGATGCGGCCGTGCTCGTCCGTGTGGATCTCCTCTCCCGCGGGACCCACCACCACCGCCGTCTGGGGCCCCGGCAGCCACGGGCGTGACGTCCTCCGCTCCGGCCGGAAGGGCACCGCCTTGCGCAGGCACGTGAAGTGGTTGCGGTAGGGATCCTGCCTCTCGCCCTCTTGCCGCACCTGTGTTCCCGGCAGTACCTCCGGCTGCGAGCCCCGGTGCGTCACTGACACCACCAGGTACTCGCCGTCGTATGCGCCCGTCGGGTGCTCGGCCAGCTCGAACACATAACCCGGCGTCATCCGGCGGGAGACGCTCGAACCCGAAGCTGTCTCCGCCCGGGCGCGCAGCTCCTCCATGCGGATCTTCGAATAATTGCGCCCGGCCCCCACCTCGTCATAGCGCCCCGGGTAGTCGTACACCTCCAGCGCCGCATCCCCTCCCTCAGCAGTGGTATCCGCGCTCAAGTCACTCGTGGGCCGCAGGAAGTTGTAGTCGCGCAGCATCACCGCGCCGGGCTGCACCTCGTGGCGTGACGCAAACGCGTTCACCGCCTCGGACTCCGCCACCATCTGGCTCCTGTCCCGGAAGAGCAGTCGCGCCTCACCGAGGATCGGTTCGTGCGCGGAGGGCGAATCCCCGAGGACCAGCGTGTGCGCGCCCTGCTCGTGCTCGAAGAAGTAGAAGATGCCTTCCTCCTCCAGCAGCCGGGAGATGAAGTCCAGGTTGGACTCGCGGTACTGCACGCAGTACTCGCGCTTCGGGTAGCTGCCCGAGAGCGCCAGCCGGTACGCCACCCCCGCCTCTCCCAGCAGCTTTTTCACGATGTCCGGCGCCGTCATCTCCTGGAAGATGCGGCTGCGGCGCACGTGGCGCTGTGTCCACAGCTTCGGCACCACGCGCACCCGGCAGCGCTTGCGCTCCGGTCCCGTGCCCTCGTCCCAGCAACGCACGTGGCCGATGATGCCGTGGACGAAGCGCGCCGAGCCATCTCCCAACTGCATTGTGAGCAGAGCGTCCTGTCCTAGCAGGCCCGCACCGTCCACCTCGATGTCCGGCCCGGGCACCAGATCGATCTCCGCTTGATAGGGCGCCGAGAGCGACTCCTCCACCGTGAAGCCCAGCACGGCCAGCTCTCCAGCCGGGTGGGGACCGCACTCGAACTCGAACTCCGCTTGGTTTGCCGCCAACGGCGCAGTGGCAATGGCCATGGTTCATTTCCTCTCGCGCTCGGTCCCGCCCCGGGCCGGTGGAATGTCTTTCTTCAACTCTCCGGGCCAGCTCCCATCCTTCTCGGAGCGGAAGATCTTCTGCCAGATGGCTCGCTTCGTGGACTGCAATGGTGGATAGAGTTCGAACGTCTCGTCCGAGGGGGGATGGTGGTAGATCCACGTCCCCGCGATCTTCGAGTTCGTGTTCAGCGCACGCTCGATTTCGCCGCGGCGCCAGCGCTCCTCCAGCTCCGCTGACAGCTGCGCGTATTGCTCCTGCGTGGGCTGATCTTCCCGGCTCAACTGCTCGAAGTAGGAGCGTTCCTCTGGATTCTCCACCCGCTCCCAACGCCCCTTGAGGGGGAACTCGGGAGGGATGTAGCGATAGACGATTCCGGCCTCCCGCTCCCGGTACCACTCCTCGGGCGTGGTATGGGAATACAGCTTCCCCACGGGGATGCGTTCCACCGTGCCTTTCTCCAACTCAGCCGCCAGTCTCCTCTCGAATTCCTGCACCTCGTCGAGCGAATCGAACTGCTTGCCCGAGTGCAGCTTGGAGAGGATGGAACGCTTGGGTAGCAATCCCACGTCTGCCCGCCTTTCCTAAAGGAACACTGCTTTGAGGAAGGCACCTGTCGCGGCACCTCCCTTGTCGAGAATGGTCTGAGGCACGTGGACGAGGATCTGCGTCGCGCCTCCGGCATAGCCCGTGCCCTGGCCGGCCACGATGCCCTCGTACACCTTGGTGCCGGCCTTGAGCGTGAAGGAGCTGGATTGAGAGGCCGCATTCCCCCATTCGGGGCGGAGCGCCATGCGGATCTTCCCCTCCAACCCCAGAGGCCGAGATCCACCCGTCACCCAACGGCCTTGCGGAAAGGCTCCGCCGCCATGGAGCCGCTCCACCTGCACGTCCTTGGTGAGCACCTTCACGGTGTACTTGCCGTCCTTGAAGGCCGCGGCGTCCTGCGGCGAGAGCGGACCCTTGTTGCCAGGGCCATGCGTCTCCAGCTCTTCCGCTACCGAGGGATCCAGCACCTCCTGGCAGGACTTGCTCTGGTTGCCACCACCGGACTTCTTCTCGATCTGGCTCCCCTTGAGCTTGATCTTCGAGCCGTCCACCGTGAGGTCCTTCGCCCAGATCTTTACCGTGCCGGATTTGTCGATCAGCAGAGCCAGCTCGTCGCCCACCACCACGGCCGACTCGTCCGCCTTGAACTTCATCTCCTTCGAGCTGAAACCTGTCTCCTGCTTCACCTCGGTGAAGGTGTGTCGGCCCGACTCGTCCTTGCGATCCTGGCCCGCCTCCTGGACCAGCTTGCCCTTCACCACTTCCTCCACCTCGCCCAGAACATCACTGCCGCGGTTGCCACCGATCGTCTCCGTTCGGTCGACCCCCACGTCTTCACTCTTCAATCCAGCAATCTGCTCCAGCCGGGCCCCTCCCACCGCCTTGTTGTAGGCCAGCGCCACGTTCACCGAGTAGGCCGCGCCAATCGTCAGCGCCGCCGCCGCACCCACGTTGATCGCGACAGCCTCCTTCACGTTCAGCGTGTGGGCCATCGACACGGTGATGTTCTGGCTGCCGTCCACCTCCTCGGAGTGGCTCTCCTTCACCCTTGTCTCGCGGTTGCCCGTCACCCTCAGCGACTGGTTGCCCTCGATGGTGGAGTCATCCTCCAGCTTCACCGAAAGCGACTGGTTCTCGTTCACCTGCCGCGAGCGGTCCTTCTCCACAAGGAGCGTCTCGTTGCCACGGACGGTCTGGGTCTTGTCGTTCAGCGTCTCGAGGTTCTCGTCCTTCTGCGCATGGAGGTAGACCTCCTCCTCGCCCGCTGCGTCCTCGATGCGCGCCTCGTTGAAGCCTCCGCCCCCAGGGCTGGAGTCCGTGCGTTGCGTGCTCTTCGTCTTCTCGCCTGGCAGCGCCACCGGGGGCGGGTTGCTCCCGTTGTAGACAGCCCCCACCACCAGGGGCCGGTCCGGGTTGCCCTCCAGGAACCGGACGACCACCTCCTGCCCGACGCGGGGGATGAAGCTCGAACCCCAGCCCTCGCCCGCCCACGGTTGCCCCACGCGCACCCAGCAGGAACTCTGCTCGTTCCGCTGCCCCTCTCGGTCCCAGTGGAACTGGACCTTGATGCGGTGGTGTGAGTCGGGCTGCAGCTCCTCGCCCGCGGGCCCCACCACCGTGGCCGTCTGGATGCCAGGAATCACAGGGCGGGGAGTGTTGCGCCGCGGCCGGTACGGCACTCCCGCCGGCAATGTCTCGAACTCGTTGCGATAGGAGCCCTCCACTGCCTCCGCATCCCCGGCGATCTCCTGGCGCTGGCCCTGGTGGCGGACTCGGACCACCAGCAGGTCCCCGTTGAGTTCTGCCTCCGGGTGCTCGGCCAGCGAGAAGGTGGCTCCGGGCAGCAGTCGGTGGCACGTCCCAGCACACGCCAGCGTCCGCACCCCGAAGCGCAGCTCCTCCAGCCGCACCTTGCTCAGCCGTTTGCCCTCGCCCGGCTGCACGTAGTCAGCCGGGTAGTCGTAGATCTCCAGCCCCGTCACCTCCTGGCTCTCCTGGGCCTGTGTCGTCAGGTCCAGGGTGGGGCGCTCGAAGTCGAAGTCCCGCAGCGCCACCTTTCCCGGCAGCAGACGGTGCGTGCGCGCCACGTGGGTGATGTGCTCGCCCACCGTGGGCGCCTGGCCCGTCTCCGCGCGGAAGAGCAGGGTGGACTCTCCCGCGAGCGGCTCGTGCGCGCCGGCCGCGTCTCCCAGCACCATCACGTGTGAGTCCGGGCCGTGCTCGAAGAAGAAGAAGATGCCCTCCGACTCGAGAAGCCGGCGCACGAAGTCCAGGTCCGACTCGCGGTACTGCACGCAGTACTCCCGAGCCGGATAGCTGCCCGAGAGCGCCAGGCGGTAATCCACCTGTCCCGCCTTCAAGACCTTGGAGACGATGTCCGGAACGGAGAGGTGCTGGAAGATGCGGCTGCGCCGGATGTGTCGCAGTTGCCTCAGCTGGGGCACCAGCCGGACGCGGTATTCAGGCCGCCCATTCCGGGGGCCGAGATCCTCTACCTCTTCCACCCAGCCGTGCACGAAGCGCTCGGCCCCCTCGGGATTTCTCACCGAGAGGCTCGCTTGCGTGCCGAGCAGCTCGCTCGTGTCCAGCGGCTCCTGGGATACGGGGAAGAAGTCGAGCTGGAAGTTGAAGGGCTCGGAGAGAGATTCCTCACCCGTCAGCCGCGTCGCGACGACATCCGCCGCCGCGAGCGGTCCTATTTGCAGCTCGAAGACGAGCCGATGCTCACGAGCCACATGTCCCCCCTCAATGCCAGTCCAACATCCGGACCCTGACGGGCCCGGATACTACAGCCACCTCAGAACTGCGCCCAGCCCGGAACGCGCGGGTAGGGAATGGCGTCACGGATGTTCTGAAGGCCGCAGATGTAGACGATCAGGCGCTCGAATCCGAGTCCGAAGCCCGCATGCGGCACCGTGCCGTAGCGCCGCAAATCCCGGTACCACTGGTAGCCGTCGGGCTTCAGGCCAAATTTCGCCATGCGCTGGTCCAGCACATCCAGCCGCTCCTCGCGCTGGCTGCCGCCGATGATCTCGCCAATCCCAGGCGCCAGCACGTCCATGGCCGCCACGGTTTGGCCGTCCTCGTTGATGCGCATGTAGAAGGCCTTGATCTTCTCCGGGTAGTTCATCACCACCACCGGCCGGCCCACGTGCTCCTCGGTGAGGTAGCGCTCGTGCTCCGTCTGCAAGTCATTGCCCCACTCGGGCGTGTAGTCCCACTTCTTCTTCGCGCCCTTCAGGATGTCGATGGCCTTCGTGTAGTCGATGCGCTCGAAGCTCGAGTTGATGAACTTCTCCAGGCGCTCCGTGACGCCCTTCTGCACGCGCTCCTCGAAGAACTTCATGTCCGGCGCGCACTCGTTCAGCACGGCCTTGAAGACATACTTCAGGAAGCGCTCGGCCAGATCCGCGTCGTCGTTGAGGTTGGCGAAGGCAATCTCTGGCTCGATCATCCAGAACTCGGCCAGGTGGCGCGTGGTGTTCGAGTTCTCCGCGCGGAACGTGGGCCCGAACGTGTACACCTTGGACATGGCTAGACAGTAGGCCTCCACGTTCAGCTGGCCGGAAACTGTGAGGTAGGCCTCCTTGCCGAAGAAGTCCTTGTGCCAGTCGATCTTCCCTTCGGGAGTCCGCGGCGGGTTGACGGCGTCCAGCGTGGACACGCGGAACATCTGCCCGGCGCCCTCGGCGTCGCTGGCGGTGATGATGGGCGTGTTCACCCAGAAGAAACCCTCTTCGTGGAAGAAGCGGTGGACGGCCTGCATCGCCGAGTGCCGCACCCGGGTGATGGCTCCGAAGGTGTTGGTGCGCACGCGCAAGTGCGCCACCTCACGGAGGAATTCCAGCGTGTGCTGCTTGGGTTGGATGGGGTAGGTCTCCACGTCATCCACAAAGCCCAGCACCTGGACTTCATCCGCCTGGACCTCGAAGGTCTGGCCCTTGCCCTGTGACTGCACCAGCGTGCCACGGGCGATGACGGAGCAGCCCGCGGTGAGGTGGAGGATCTCCTTCTCGTAGTTGGGCAGCGTGTTGGGCGCCACCACCTGGATGGGATCGAACACCGAGCCATCGTGCACGTTGACGAAGCTGATGCCGGCCTTCGAGTCACGGCGCGTGCGCACCCAGCCGCGGATCTCCACCTTCGAGCCCGCGGGCACCGAGCCCGCGAGGGCCTTCTTCACACTGACCACCTGCATGGCGCTCTCCCTTGCTCCAAGTCGGGGGAGCGAGTTAGCCGTGCTCGGGCCGAAGGACAAGAGCGCTGTTGCGGCAAGGCGCCTGCCGATGGCACGCTCTCAGGCCTTCCGGCCCGGGAGAGGAGCGCTGGCGGCCCCCCTGGGTGGGGTTCCGGCCCCCGTGAGCGGCAGTTCCACGGTGAAGGTGGCCCCTCGCTCCAATTGGCTCTCCACCTGGATGGTGCCTCCCATCGCGTGGATGACCTGTCGGGTGATGTACAGGCCCAGGCCCAGGCCGCCGTAGTGGCGGGGGGAGACGGCCCGCTCGAACTTCTCGAAGATGCGCGGCAGGCTCTCGGACGCGATGCCAATGCCCTCGTCGCTCACGGTGAGCTGGGCCCTGTCCCCCCGGAGTTCCACCCGGAGTGTGACGGGCCTGCCCGGCCCGTACTTGAGTGCGTTGGAGAGGAGGTTGTCGACGACCTGCTCCAGCCGCAGGCGATCCCAGAACCCGATGACGGGCGCCTCGGCCAGGATGACGAGCGGTGCCCGGACGCGGCGGGACTCGGACTCGAAGTGCTCGGCCACCTCCCGGACCAGGTCCGCCAGGTCCACCGGCTCGATGAACAGGGACAGCCGGCCTTCGGAGAGCCGGGAGACGTCGAGCAGATCGCCGATGAGTTCCACGAGCTTGTGGATCTGCAGGGTGGCGCTCGCGGCCGTCTTGCGGACGCGCTCGCGCAGTTGCTCGGGAGGCAGCTCGGCCGCGCAGTCTCGCATGAGGGACTGCAGCTTGAGCTGCAGGGGAGTGAGCGGCGTTCTCAGCTCGTGCGAGGCCACCGTGAGGAACTCGTCCCGGAGCTGCACGGCCTTCTGGAGCTGGTCCTGCGTGTGCTTGAGCTGGCTCACGTCCTGGAGCGTCAGCAGGACGGTGGACGGGTGACCATGGGCCGCCGGGAGTATCTCGGAGTCGATGAGCAGGCAGTAGCGCCCCGCGGGCGTCACCCAGGTCAAGGACGCGCCTCGGACTTGTTCTCCTCGCGCCGCCCTCACTCCGGGGACGAACTCCGTGGGGATGGGAGTGCCGTCCTCGTGCAGCAGTTCGTAGACCGTGCCGTACTGCGTCGAGGGCACCCCCATAGGGAAGGTCCCCCCCGCCATCCGGTGGGCGGTCTGGTTGGCGAAGAGCACCCGCCCGGTGCCAGGCTCCAGCAGCAGCAGCGCCACGGGCATGACGTCCAGCACCGAGCGCAGCCACTGCTCCTGGTGGGAGAGGTGGGCTGCCCACTCCTCCATCTTCTGCCGGGCCTCCACCTGCTCCGTCACATCGATGGAGAAGCTCATGACCGAGTCCACCTGTCCCTGGGCGTCACGCAGGGGATGGAGCAGGATGTCGAAGAGCCGGTATTCCTCCATGCCATCGGACGCACCGGGGTGCCGGCTCGAGGCACCGACGCGCGCGCGGAACTCCTTCTGGAAGAGGGGCTCTCCCGTCTCGTAGACGCGGCGGACCCGTTCGGAATAGGAGCGGCCATCCTCGTCCGACATCAGCTCGTGCATGGAGGTCCCCAGGAGCTTCGGGATCCCTGACAGCTTCTGGAAGATGGGATTGGCCAGGGTGAAGACCTGCTGGGGGCCGCTCAAGATGCAGATGGGGGCCGGGCAGTTGATGAGGATGTCCTCGAGCCGGGAGCGCTGTGCCTCCAGTTCGAGCTCCGCCCGCTTGCGGTCGGTGATGTCGTGGAGGTGAGCCACGAAGCCTTGCACCTCGCCTCGGGCGTCACGGCTGGGGATATAGGTGGCCTGCACATAGACAGGCTGTCCGTCCTTGCGTGTGTAGGCGGCCTCGTAGCGCACGGTCTCGCCCGAGAGCGCCCTGCGGACCCACTCCCTCACCCGTGGGTAGCGCTCAGTGAAGATCTCCCGCACTGTTCTGCCGACCAACTGCTCCCCCCTGGCGCCAAACCAGCTCTCATGGGCCTGGTTGCAGAACAGGACGCGCTCGTCGCGATCGACGTAGCTCACGAGTGCTGGCAAGGCGTCGGTGATGACGCGGAGCTGCTGGGCGTTGTGCCGGGCCTCCTCCTGGCTGGATTCCAGGGCCAGTTGAGCCATGTACTGCTCCGTCACGTCGCGCTGGGTCCCCCAGGCGCGCACGAGATGGCCGTCCTCCACCACGCCGACCAGGTTGCTGAGGAACACCTGGGGCCTGCCATCCGAGTGCACCTGCCTCAGCTCGGAGTTCTCCAGCCGGTAACCGCTGCGGATGAAGGCGCGGAGGTACTCCACGTCACGTGGGTTGGAGCGGGTGAGGAACTGGTCCAGCCGCCGCCCCACTGGAGAGATGGGCGCCTGCAGGCCGTGCATCTTCGCCATGGCGGTGTTGCACTCGGCCAGGTACGCGCTGCGGAAGATGGCCTCGAGCTGCTGCTCCTCGGGGAGCGCCACGGAGATGGGGGGTGCCAGCTCCATGCGCCAGATGCCCTCGGTGCTCTGGTTGATGAAGGTGCGGTAGCGCTCCTCGCTGTGCTGGAGCTCCGTGGTGGCCTGCTGGAGCGCACGTTCGGCCCGCTTGCGCGCGCTGATGTCCTCGGCCACGCCCAGCCACTCGATCACGGAGCCCTCCTCCTGGAGGACGGGGACGCACCGCAGGATGACGTCGCGCCACAAGCCATCGTGGCGCTGGAGCCGAAGCTCGGTCTGGTAGGGCACGCGCTCTGCCAGTGCGTGGCGCCACTCGCTCATCATCCGCGGCCGGTCATCGGGGTGGATGGCGGTGAGCCACCCATGGCGCACGTACTCGTCATCCTGCTGGCCCGTGAACTCGCGCCAGCGCGGAGCGGGCTCGACGATCTCTCCGCGGAGATTGAGCGTCCACACCGGTTGGTGCATGGACTCCACGAGACAGCGGTAGCGCCGCTCGCTGGCCCGGAGTGCCTCCTCGGCCCGGCGCTGCTCGGTGACCTCCGTGACGACCGTCCCTATTCCGCACAGCGTGCCCGCCGCGTCCCGGACGGGGTAGTAGCTGCACTGCCACGAGCGGCGCACGCCAGGGGCTCGGGAGGTTTCTCCGGTGAGCTGGAGGTTGAGCACGGGCCTCTGCTGCTCCACGACAAGACGGTAGTGCGGTTCGATGAACTCCCAGATCCGCGGGACGATGTCCTTCACCTTGCGGCCCAGGTGCGCGGCGCGGGGCACTCCGTTGTATTCCGCCAGGGTGTCGTTGATGTAGACGAAGCGCAGATCCAGATCCACGAAGGCCAGCCCGATCGGTGCGCTGGCCACCATGATTTCCAGGAAGAAGCGCGACTGCTCCTCGGTGATTCCCCCGACCACCTCCAGCGAAGGAGGGCTCGCGCCGGACTCGGTCACCTCCACGCGCTCCTGGGAGTGCTCCGAGCCCTGCCGACACCCATCCACCCTGGAGCATTCCGAGACATGGCCTGGCTCACTTCCCCTACCGGGAGACCTCGGTAGAAAGGTCTCAATGGGGGGAGGGTTGAGCAAGGGTAGGCGGGCTGGTGGCGGACGACGGACTGGCTGACTTCATGCCTCCTTCAGGCGAGCCCAGGCGGCGCGGTAGCGGGCCAGCCGCTCGGTCTCCCTGGCACCCACCGTCAGCAGGCGGCGCACGTCCATGTTGTCTTCCAGATCCGCGAGTTTCACTCTGCGTGCCAGCGGGTGAGGGCGGATGCGCTCGATGAAGCCCTCGTAGGACTCGCCCTCGCGCTTTGTCAGGCAGTCCAGCGCGCCGAGCACCTCTTCCGGGTAGCCCAGCTCGCGCAGGCGCTCCAGCGTGTACGGGGTGTCCTCCACCACGTCGTGGAGGATGGCCGTCATGCGCTCGGCGTCTGTCTCCAGGCGCATCATCACTCGCAGCGGGTGGAGGATATAGGTCTGCCCGGCCTTGTCTCGCTGGCCCCGGTGGGCCTCCACGGCGAGGGCGATGGCGTCTTCGAGCGTGCGCGGGGGGCTCACCAGATGTCCTTCTTGCCGCGCAGGGCCTTCTTCTGGCCGGTGAGCTTCTTGTTCTCCAGGCGGCGCTTCTGCGAGCCCTTCGAGGGCTTCGTCGCGCGGCGCACCTTGGGCACGAAGGTGAGCGCCTTGAGACCCTCGCGCAGGCGCTCGAGCGCCACGCCCTTGTTCTGGATCTGGCTGCGGCGCTCGGTGGCGGTGATGGACAGCTCAGTGGGCGGGTGGGTGAGGCGCACGCCGCTCTCGGTCTTGTTCCGGTGTTGGCCGCCGGGGCCGGAGGCGATGAAGTACTCCACGTCGCAGGCCTTCAGCAGGGCCTCGTCGTCGAGCGCGAGGGCTGCCAGTGCGGCCTGTCGGCGGGCGGGGGAGGTGCTCATGTGGGCTGTACCCTAGCGTTTGGAGCGGCGTTGCGCACCGGGGCTCATCCGTGCGGGGTGATGATCGCGCGCCCCTTCAGCGTCCCCTCATGCATGCGTCGGTAGACGTCCGCCACCTGTTCCAGCGGGAAGCGTTCCACCGTCATGCGGAGGCGGCCCGCCTGGGCCAGCTCCACCACCTCCAGCATCTCGGGGAGCGTTCCCCAGAAAGGCGCCACCACCTGGCATTCGGTCGGCACGCCGAAGAAGTGGAAGGGAAGGACGCCACCTCCCAGGCCGATCAACGCGATCAGCCCCCGCGCTCGCGCGACGCTGGCCGCCAGCTTCAGCGTCGCATCCGAGCCCACCAGGTCCATCACCAGCTCCGCGCCCTGGCCCTGCGTCAGCTCGCGGATGTGCTCCTGGGCCTTGTCGTCCGCGCGCACGGCGTTGTCCGCGCCCAGCTCCTTCGCCCGCGATAGCTTCTCCGCCGACATGTCCACGGCGATGACGCGAGCGGGCGTCAGCTCGCGCAGCAGCTGAACGGCCATCTGCCCCAGCCCTCCCACACCGATGATCACCGCCGCTGTGCCTGGCACCAGCTGTGGCTGCATCCTCTTGATGGTGTGGTACGGCGTCAGCGCCGCGTCCGCCAGGGGCGCCCAGTCCCGCGGATCCAACGAGCCCAACGGCACCAGCAGCCGGGACGACGGCACGATGGCGTAGTGAGCCATGCCTCCGTCTCGCCCCATCCCTCCTCCGTGATAGCCCAGCTCGACCACTCGCTCGCAGTGGTTCTCGCTGCCCTGTCTGCACGGCTTGCAGCGACCGCAGCCCCACGGGCCATACGCGAGCATGGCCTGCCCGCGCTCGAGTCCCGTCACTCCCGCCCCCACCGCCTCCACCCATCCCGCCGTCTCATGCCCCAGCGTGAACGGAAGCTTGTACGGCATGAACCCCGGGGGGATCCCCATGATCGTCAGGTCCGTGTGGCAAGCCCCGCAACCTCCCACCCTGAGCAGCACCTCGCCCGGACCGGGGTCTCGAACATCCACCTCGCGCAGCTCCGGCGGCTTCTGCCACTCGACGAGTTGATAGGCCTTCGCTCTCATGTGGAGTGCTCCTGTACGCCTTTCGTGGTGTGATCCCGACTGTCACGACCCTGCGCCCTGGTCCCACGGGCATCGCCCAAGGGCCGGTTCCTGGCCAACGAGAGACGATCACCGCGCTCGCACCGAATAGAAACGACGTGCTACGTCTGGTGGCTTTGTTCCAAGCAATCGGGGCGTTCGCGGCGCATCTCCGGTGTCGTCAATCCCGGTGCTACAGGCACTGCGGGGGGGACGAGGCTGGCCTCCCGGAGGGCACAGGCGCCTCGGCCCACGGTTGGCCCCCTGCTGGGTGGGGCGCTCTCGCTTGGAGAGGTTCTCTCTCTCAATTTGAGAGTGTGGGCGGATGGGGCTGATTCGTTTCAGCCTGAATTCAGGGGGTTATGGGTTGGCAATGGGCTTGCTCTTGTACGGGGTGTCGCCAGGGAAGCCTGAGCGGCCCGCAACGCCAAGAGGGCGGGGGCATCTCAGACAGGCAACACGAAGGAGCACCCTATGATCAACGTTCGACCCGCTGAAGCCCGAGGCCACGCCAACCACGGTTGGCTCGATACTTATCACTCGTTCTCGTTCGCGGATTACTACGACCCGGACAACATGGGCTTCCGCAGCCTGCGCGTCATCAATGAGGATCGCGTGGCGCCGCGCACCGGGTTTGGCACCCACCCGCACCGGGACATGGAGATCATCACCTACGTCCTGGGTGGGCAGGTGGAGCACCGCGACAGCATGGGCACCCACGGCGTCATCCGTCCGGGCGAGGTGCAGCGCATGACCGCCGGTACGGGTGTGCTGCACAGCGAGCAGAACCGCTTTGATCAGGAGCTGCACCTGCTGCAGATCTGGATCATCCCCGAGCGGCGAGGCCTGGAGCCCAGCTACGAGCAGAAGGCGTTCTCCGAGAAGGAGCGTCAGGGCCGGTTCCGCGTGGTGGCCTCTCCGGACGGGCGTGAAGGCTCGGTGACGGTCCACCAGGACATGACGCTGAACAGCACGCTGCTGGGCAAGGGCGAGAAGGCCGAGTACACGCTGAATCCCGGCCGACACGCCTGGGTGCAGATCGCTCGGGGCTCGGCCACGCTGAACGGCGTGGCCCTCAACGCCGGTGACGGCGCGGCGATCTCCAACGAGAGCTCGCTGGTCCTCACGGCCAACGAGCCGGTGGAGGCGCTGCTCTTCGATCTGGCCTGAGCGCCAGCGTGAGACAGGCGGAGATAGGAGGGCGCGGGAGGGCATAGACCTTTCCGCGCCCTCGTCCGTTTCTGGGGAACACTTCCCCTGGAGCCTTCCATGTCCCTGAAATTCCTCGCGCGGCCTGTCCTGGCCGCCGCGCTCGCCACTGTTACGCTCTCTGCTCCCCTGGCCTTCGCGGAGACTCCCGCCGCGGCTGCCGCTCCCAAGCAGGAGCAGCCCGCGCAGGTGAAGGCGCCCGAGGAGGCTCCGAAGAAGGAGGCCCGGCCGCAGATCGAGGTGGTCTTCGTGCTGGATACGACGGGCTCGATGTCCGGGCTGCTCGAGGGCGCCAAGCAGAAGATCTTCTCCATCGCCTCGCGGATCGCCACGGGCAAGCCGACGCCTCGGCTGAAGGTGGGGCTGGTGGGCTACCGGGACGTGGGGGACGAGTACGTGACGAAGCGCTTCGACTTGAGCGAGGACCTGGACACGGTGTTCACCCACCTGCGCCAGTTCAGCGCGGATGGCGGTGGGGACACTCCCGAGCACGTGGGCCGCGGGCTGGGCGAGGCGGTGTCGAAGATGAGCTGGAGCGACAACCGCGAGACGATGAAGGTCATCTTCCTGGTGGGCGATGCGCCGCCGGCCGCGCGTGAGGAGAAGTGGAGCTTCAAGTCCTGGTCGAGGCAGGCCAAGGAGCGCCACATCGTGGTGAACACGGTGCGCTGCGGCGGGGATGAGGAGACGGCGACGGCGTGGAGGTACGCGGCGAAGCTGACGGATGGCACGTTCGACACCATTGGCCAGGAGGGCGGCATGCTGGCGGTGGCGACGCCGTATGACGCGGAGCTGGCGAAGGTGAACGCGGAGATCGCCACCAAGACGCTGTACACGGGCACGGCGGACGTGCAGGCGCAGAACATGGACCGCGCGTCGCAGATGGCCACGCTGGCGCCGGAGCAGGCCGCCGAGCGCATCAGCTACATGAAGAAGGCGCGCTCCGGGGGCTCGGCCATGGCCGCTCCGGCGGCGAGCAGTGCGCCCGTGGCCGTGGGCGGGGCGGTGGATCTGGTGGAGAAGCCCGAGGCCCTGGCCTCGGTGAAGTCGGCGGAGCTCCCGGCGGCGCTGCAGGGGCTGAAGAAGGAGGAGCAGGCGGCGAAGGTGAAGCAGCTCGCCGATGAGCGCAAGGTGCTGGAGGCCAAGGCGGCGAAGCTGGCGGCGGACCGCGACACGTGGCGTGAGAAGAACGTGGCGGAGAAGTCGGACAGCTTCGATGACAACGTGATGAAGAGCGTGAGGACTCAGGCCGCCACGTATGGCGTGGCCTACTGAGGGCTCGGGCGGCGAGGCTCACGCCGTTCCCCGGCTCATGCGTAGGTGCGCAGGAACTCGAGCAGCGGCGGATTGACCACCTCCGGGTGCGAGAGGTTGGCCGCGTGCGTGGCCTGGGGCACGGGGACGAAGCGGACGCTGCCCGGCAGCGTCTTGTGGAGGAACTCGCCATCCGAAGGGGGAGTTCCGGTGTCCTCCAGCCCATGGGTGATGAAGGCGGGGCAGCGGATCTCCTTCAGCCGAGCGGTGATGTCGTCCCGGTCGGTGAGGTTGCGGACGGCGGCCAGGTAGTTCGCCGAGGGCACCTGACGCCAGCGCTCCAGCCACGTGGGGAACAGGCGCGGGTCGCCAAGGAGGGGGCCCGCGAGAGCCTGGACGATGGGCTCGGGGCCCACCGAGGACCAGACCTGGGCCGCCTGCACGTAGCTGGCCTTCGCCTGCTCGTCATCGTTCGTGCCGCGGGTACTCATGAGCACGAGCGCCTTCGCGCGCTCGGGGTAGCGCAGGGCGATGCGCAGCGCGCAGTAGCCTCCCTGCGACATGCCACCCACCACGGCCTTGTCGATGCCCAGGTGATCGAGCAGCGCCACGCAGTCGGCGGCCAGGTCATACAGGGAGAAGGGCTTGCCATCCCACCGGGTGCGCCCGAAGGCTCGCGCGTCCCAGCGGATGACGCGGAACTCGGGGGCGAGTACCTCCACCTGCGGGTCGAACATCCGGCTGTCCATGAGGAAGCCGTGCGCCAGGATGACGGGGCGGCCGGGGCCTCCCGAATCCTCGAAGAAGATTCCCTGTCCATTGAGCTCTGCGATGGGCATGGCCCCCTTCTAGCAGATCACCGCTGGGCGTGAGGCGGACACCTCGCCGTCCGGGAGATGACAACCGCGCCGGAGAGTGTATGGCATTGCACGCACGCTGAAGGTCAGCTACGGCGCAGGCTCTTGCCAGTTCCACACGTACACGCGGAGGCGCTGCGATGCCGATGGTGCTCAAGATCGTCCAGGCGGGAGAGCCCGTATTGAGGCAGCGGGCCCGGGAGCTGACGCCCGAGGAGATTGCCAACCCCGAGGTGAAATCACTGATTGCGCTCATGCGCGACACGATGCGGGACACGCCCGGGGTGGGGCTGGCCGCACCGCAGGTGGGGATGGGGCTGCGTGTCGTCGTGGTGGAGGATCGGGCCGAGTATCAGGCGGGTGTCTCTCCGGAAGAGCTGGCCGCACGCGAGCGCAAGCCGGTGGACTTCCATGTGCTCATCAACCCGCGCCTGGTGGTGGAGGATCCCACGCCCGTGGAGTTCTTCGAGGGCTGCCTGAGCGTCAGCGGGTACTCGGCGCTGGTGGCTCGGGCGCGCGGCGTGCGCGTGGAGGCGCTGGATGAGAACGGCAAGCCTGTCTCCATCTCGGCTCGGGGCTGGTACGCGCGCATCCTCCAGCACGAGGTGGATCACCTGGACGGCACGCTCTACCTGGATCGGATGGAGACGCGGAGCTTCGCCCTCGTGGAGAACCACCGCCGCCACTGGGCGGGGCGCTCGACGGTTGAGGTGCGCAAGGCGCTCGGATTGCCGGAGCGTCAGGGCTGACAGGTCGTGCTGACGCTCGTCGATGGCTCTCCAAGGAGGTACAGGTTCGCCCATGCGCCCCACCGATGTCTGCACCACGGTCCTTGTCACCACCGGCAACCGAGCGCTGCGCCAGCCGGGCTCGGCTCGCTGGGAAGAAGTCGAAGACTTCATGAGCATCGGCCTGCGCGCGCAGAGCCGCCTGTACTCGCGGGTGACGATGCGGGACGAGCAGGGCGGAAGAATGTCCTTCCAGGAGTGGCTCCAGGCGCGGGCCTCGCCCGAAGCTCGCCTGTGGTTCGCTCCAGGCCCCTGGGACACCCACCCGCAGCAGGGCGTCCGCGAGCTGCCCGCCCACATCCGGGAGGGCTTCATGGGCGGCGGCGGCGTGGGGCTCCTCCTCTTCACCCAGGGACAGCGCTCCGAGTGCTTCATGCCCGGCGAGGTGCGTCCGCGCCTCTATGAAATCTCCGGCGCCCAGTTGCTCGAGTTCCTTCTCGGCCGCCGGCAGGCGAAGGCCTGGGAGGCGGCGCTCACGCGCGAGTTGGGCTCCGAGCTCCAGGGACGCAGCCTCCGCGCCTTCCTCGAATCCCGCTCGCTCGACGACATGCAGGAGATCATCCAGCGCGCCATGCCGCTGAGCGTCGAGGTGGAGCCCGTAGGCGAAGGCCACGAGGTGGAGCCCGACGAGACGGTGAAGTGGAACACGTTCTTCACCCCTGCCCCGGGCTCCACCAGCCTCTCCTTCGAGTACTTCCCCGTGGGCCCGGGCGACGCGTCCCTGGCCGAGCGCAACGTCGACTCCTGCCGGGCCGAGCTCGCCAGTGCGCTGCAGGCCGTGAAGACGTTCGCCGAACAGCGTGAGCTGAAGTTCTGGAGTAAACACTTCCGCCGCTGCCTGCTGCGCCTGTCCCTCGAACCCCAACCGCTTGAGGATGTCCTCGAGCTGTTGCTGCTCCAGAAATTGCCCGTGCCGGCCGTGCAGCTCGTCAACGCCGCCCTGGCGTCGGATGTGTTTGGCGGGATGGGTTCGTGGAATGACATGGGCTTCGATGGCCCGGACGCCCAGGTGTACGAGCAGCTCTCGAACCGGCTCCTCCTGGCCATGAAGGCCGCCTTGCGCACCGGCATCAACAGCTCCGCCCTCTGATCCCGCCTCTCCTTCAGTCCAGGTGAGCGAGGCCTCCCGCCGGGAGCCACTCCGTGCGTCAGCTTCGTGGCCAATCTGGAGTCAATTGGCTATCAATTGGCTATGGCTTGAATATAGTGCTCCCTGGGGAGGAGCTCCACATGGGCTGGATTCGCGACCGGATGGAGGAGCTGGAGGTACCTGTGCAGAGTTTCGTCGAGCTGGCTCAGCAGTTGAGGAAGGCCCGGTCGTGGCCTCGGAACGAGCGCATCAAGGAAACCTCGCTCGCGACGTACCTGGGGAAGTTCGACGGAGGCGAGGCCCTGGAGTGGCTCGAGCAGCGCCCCGGCGCCCGTCAGGCCCTCGCCGAAGTCCTGGAGACGACTCGGGAAGAGGTGGACGCGCAGCTCACGCAGCTCCAGCCGTCCCGGGCCCAGAGTGGCTCGCGCATCCGTCTCCGCGACGTGCCCACGCGCTCCATTGATCTGCGTCGCGAGCCGCTGCCCCCGGGCATCCCCGCCCAGGTGAGGGATCCCAGCACGTGGCCGCTCTGGTGGCAGGCTCCCATCGGCTCGGGGCGGACCCTTGTCGGCCAGTGGCTCGAGGCCCGGGGGCTGGCTGTCTTCATCCAGGCCCAGACGTGGGCCGAGGCCGAGGCGCTGTTCCCCGAGCGCGGCGCCGTCTTCCTCAAGCTGGCCTCCGCGGAAGGGGCTCCCCTGCGAGCCCCGTGGCCGTTCGATCTCAAGGTCTGCGTGGCCACCGAGGTGGCCCCCCCGCGCGCCCCGGAACCCGAGGCAGAGCGCGTCAACCGGAGCGTGCGCGATCTCGTTGATGCGCAGCTCTCCGGGCTCTCTCAGCCGTGGACCGTGGTGCACAGCCCGGAGGTCCACTCGTGGCTGCGCGAGCTGGTGGAGTGGGTGGCCGAGCGCGTCACTGTCGACGGCTTCGATGCGGAGGCCTGCCAGCGGTGGTTGCAGGAGACTCCGGGCGTGCTCGCCATGGTGGACAACCCGGGCACGGCCCTGGGGCTCATCGGCCTGTTCGCTACCTTTGCCCGGCGCGGAGATCCCTCCGGGCCGCTGGCCAAGGCGCGCAGCTCGGCGGACATGGTCCGGCTCTTCCTGCGCATGCGCATCCAACTGGCCGAGGGTGCCGAGCTGCCCCAGGAGCTGCTCTGGAAGGAGCTTCAGACCCTGGGCCGGCGCCTGCTCCTGAACAGCGAGGTGCCCTGGTTCGAGGCGCGCCCGCTGGATGCCTGGCACGCGCTGTCGCATTCACGGCCGGACCAGACGGACCTCGAGTGGGTACAGGAGTTGGAGCGCCAGGGGCTCAAGGTGGATCGGACGAGCATGGAGAAGCTTCGCAACCGCCTGCCGCTGGATGCGTTCCGGATGGTGAGGACGTTGCGAGAGCTCGAGCTGCTGCGCGAGCGTCAGCCGCAGCAGTATGCCTTCCAGCCCCCGTGGGTACTCGAGGGGGTTCTCACCCAGTGCATCCTCGAGACGCTGGAGCAGGGGCCCCATGCATGGGGAGAGATCCTCCTGCGCCAGGAGCACGCGGCGACGGTGTTCGAGGCGCTGATCGAGCGCTGTCGGCGCAACGACTTCGAGCTCGTGCGAGGTGTCCTCGCGAAGCCCGACCCGCGCTCTCCCGCCTGGGTCGCCGCGATCGAGGCCTGCTTCCGGGTGCTCGGGTTGCTCGTGCTCGAGGGCCGCGCCGTGCCGGACGAGCTGCGGCTGGGCGCGCTCCGGTTGCAGCGGGCCCTTGTCGTGCCGGACGCCTCGGGCCTTCCCCGGCCTCGCATCGCCTATGAGGTGGCTCCGATGCGGGAGTCTCCGCTGGTCGATCGCCGCATCTGGTACGGCGCCCTCCTGGCGCTGTCCGAGTCCCTGCCTCCGGGGTCGAATCTGTCGCTCGACTCCTGGTGCACGAAGCCGTCCTCAGAGGCGCGCAGGTGGCTGGTGTACATGGCCTCGTACCGCTCGACACACGATCGGCGCATGCCGGAGCAGTGGCTCATGCCGCTGCTGTTGCTGGGCGGGAGGCTGCTGGAGGGGATGGGCCCGCCGACGGTGCCCTCGACGGTGGTTCCGCTCCTGTTCCAGCCCGAGCGCCTGCTCCGGCAGCTTCAGCAGCAGACGTTCCAGTTGAACGAGCTGAATCAGAGCGTGTCCTGGCATGCGCTGGGCGCGATGCTGCCGGAGTACGCACGGCGGCGAGGGGTGGACTGGGAGGAGTGTGTCCGGAAGATCTGGACGGCCTGGTTCGCGTCGGGTGCCGCGGAGCTGCCCCAGTTCCTGCGCCCGGAGGAGGGCCACGCCGCCATCTTCTGGCAGTTCCTGCCGACGCAGGCGATCGAGGTGCTGGCCACCAAGCGCTTCCGGTTCCTGCTGGGTGAGAAGGAGGTCAGCCAGTACTTCCGGCCGGAGCACTGGGAGGCCTTCGTCCGGGTGTGGGCGCAGCAGATGGAGCCCTGGAGCTTCGAGCCCTTCCGCGCGCTCTGGCAGCGGATTCCTCCTGATCAGGTCCGGCAGGCCATCCAGGCCGGGCGGCCGGACGGGCACGATCCGGCGATCCGCAAGGAACTCTGGCAGCGCATGCCCGAGGTCTTCGTAGAGGAGATCGATGCTCTGTTCCGTCAGGGGCAGTGGGAGAAGGGGTTGAGCCAGGTGTGGAGCGCGCCGCCGGCATGCATCCCGCGCCTGCTGGCCAGCACGAAGGTCGCGCTCGAGCCCCGGGGTGTACCTCCACCGCCGCAGCTCGCGCAGTGGCTGCACCAGTTGATCGCCCAGCGCTCGCCCGAATGGAAGACGGCGTGGACCCTGTTGGAGTACCTGATGCCCCCCGCTCCGATTTGAGCTACGGGATGACGAGCGGCGGCTCGATGAGCGAGGGTGGCGTGGCCCGCGTGTCCTTCGGGTCCGCCACCCACTCAGGGTCTCGAGCCGTTTCTCCCGGCTTCCATGCGCGAGGCACCCGGCGGAGCCCGATCGGGTAGATCCACAGGCGTCCGTCCGGCGCGATGCGCATCCGGATGAAGTTCTTCCAGTCTGGGATGGCCAGTGAGGAGAAGGCTTCGTTGGGGTGGGCGCTGAAGACGTTCAACGAGATGAGCAGGTAGAGCCCCATGATCGTCGGCCCCGCCAGGAAGCCACCGGCGAAGATGAGCACGGCGCTGAGCATGTCCCTCACGGGATTGCGGAACGACAGTGCCAGCTCCGAGCCCATCAGGTGGGCCACGCCCCAGGCGATCAGGAACGCCGCCGTCATGTGCACGAGCCCGTGCAGCAGCCCCACCAGCCACCGCCACCGCCCGTAGCGAGTGTCCGCGAAGGCAATCAATCCCAGGATGACAAACGTGGAGAGCAGCACGATGCCGGGGCTCGACAGCGCCGTGCTCAGCACGAGCCCCAGCGCCTTGGGGACGTTCGCCGAGCCGATGTTCACCGCGAGCGCCCAGGCCAGCAGCATGTAGAGCAGGCCCGTAAGCACGCCAAACCGCGGGTTGCTCATCACGAGCCCCAGGTTGCGCCAACTCAGCCGCCGCGAGTCCCTGGCCTCAGGAAAGCTCTTGCGAGCGGTGAAGCCATCCTGCAGCGCCTGCTCCTTCCGAGGCACGTGGGTCGGGTGCAGGAAGGCGCCTCCTCCGCCCGCGATGATCTTCTGCCGGCCGTCGTCGTCCGCGTGGCGCCGGTAGTGGTGGAGGTCTCCCGCGAGGAAGACGCTCACTTTCTTCCCGAACACCTCATCCTCCAGGAACGTGAGGTTGTTCTCCAGATAGGAGCGGCCATCGAGCGGCCGCACCTGGGCGAGCAGCCACGCTGGTTCCGCCAGGCAGAGGATGACCCGGTCCTCGGGGCGCATCTGCCGGGCGATCTCCTGGAAGTAGCTGACCTGCGGCTCGTCGATGTCCGACTCGAGCTGCATGTCCGTACCAATGAGCCACCATCCATGAGGCAGCTTCACCGCGAAGTAGCTGCGCCGTTGGTGTGTCTGCCAGCCTGCGGGGGTTCGCCCCTGACAGAACAGGCGGGTGAAGGACACCAGTCCGTCGTACCAGTCGTGATTCCCAGGCACCGCGAAGACATGGGGCGGGGGGCGTTGTCGGCTCATCGCCGCCCGCCAGGGCTCGAGTGTCCGCTCCTCATAGGCCTTCACGCTCGCGGTCGGGTACACCTCATCTCCGCCGAGCACGAGCAGCTCTCCGCCTCGCGTCTCATGCGTGGCGCCCGTCTCGTCCCGCAGCGTGAGCGTGGGACACGCCACCGTCTGGGCCACCGCGTACGTGGAGTCCCAGCCGTCCCCCATGTCCGACACGTAGTCGAGCCACAGCTCCTCGCGGGGCTTGCCCTCGTCATCCACGGAGAAGTCAGACGGCTCCACCTTTGGAGCCGCCAGCGCATCGAGCAGTCGGCGGTCAGCCTGTTTGCCGATGGTGGACGAGATGGCGGCTTGGACACCTGCTCGGGCCAGCATGAGCGGATCCAGCCACGACACCATTGGCCGGCCCGGGTGGCGCTTGCGCCGCGGGGGCTTCGGCGGAGCGGGAGCCACAATCACATTGGTGGTGGAGACCATGTCGCCTCCGGGGCAGGAATGCGGGAAGGAGTGATGCGCCGGGAGTGCTCGATGACGTGCTCGGCGAAGCGGTCGGCCAGGGCGGCGATCGTCAGGCTGGGATTGGGTCCCGTGGGCCCTGGCATCACCGCGCCATCCGCCACGTACAGCCCGGGGTGGTTGAAGACTTCTCCATGGGAGTCCACCACTCCCTCCGAGGCCGTGCGGCCCATGGGGCAGCCTCCGAGAGGGTGTACGGTGATGACGCGGCTCAGGTAGCTCAGCGGGTTCTGGATCATCTTTCCCTCCAGCGCGTCCGCGATCTCCGCCATGGTCTGGCGCACGCGCTGGAAGTAGCTGGAGGAGCTGCTCAGCCGCCAGTCGACGTCCAGCATCCCGTCACGGTTCAACGTCATTCGTCCATTGGGGATGTCCCGGCCCATGGCGAGCAGCGGCAGCGAGCTGGCCGAGCCCACGCAATCCCCCAGCAACTGGGCGATCTCCGCGCTCGTGTCCGTGTCCTGGCTGAGGCCCAGCCACCCCTTGATGATCTTCCGCCCCAGGCGCGCGAAGCGCCTCAGCAGGGCGAACTGATCGCTGCCCTCGTAGAGCCAGTTGATGAACTCCGGGTAGCCCGCGTCCTCGACGTAGTAGCCCCGGCCCGTGCCTCCCTCCGTGGCGTCGCGGATGTGGAGCGCACTGGTGATGACCGGGCCATGGCCTCCATCCAGGATGCGCGGCTCCCGCTTGCCCTTGCTCGCATCCATGCACTTGAAGAGGAACCCCAGCAGGTCTCCATTGCCGCAGAACCGTGTCCCCAGTTGCTCGCTCAGCCCGGGGAACGCGTCCCGGTTCTTCAGCAACAGGTACGCCGATCCGAACGTCCCCGCCGCCAGGATGAGCTTGTCCGCCGAGATGACCGTGCGCGGCAGCATCGACGTGGGAATCTCGGGCCGCTCTCCTTCGCGCACCTCCGAGTAGTCCACGTATTCGACGACGTGCTCTCCGTCCTCGAACCAGAACCGCTTCACCTCGCACCGCACGCGCAGCTCCGCGCCCAGCCGTTTCGCCTCCGACAGCGCGGTGTAATCCAGCGTGTTCTTGCTGCCGTAGTTGCAGCCGAGGTCACACTCGCCACACAGCCGGCACGTCAGCCGGGTGCGTCCGTGCAGGTTCGGGTAGCGCTCTTGGATGGGTTCGCCCGGGATGGGTGCCTGACCCGGGTTGGCGAACGTCACCGCGAGTGGCGGCAGCTGCCAGTCATCCTGGCGCCCCATCCGCTCAGCCGCGAGCTTCATCGCCAGCGTCTTCGCGGTGTGGCGATAGGGCTCGTGCTCGAAAGGGTAGCGCTGGGTCCCGATCAGCGCCTCCACGGTGTCGTAGTGCGGATCGAGATCCTCGCGGGTGACGGGCCAGTACTCGTATCCGCCGTCCTGCAGGTTCTCTCGGACGAAGGTCTTCTCTTCCTTGCGCAGCAGCACGTTGGCGTAGATGAGCGAGCCCCCGCCCAGCCCGCTCGCCACCACGCCGCCGAGCCCCCGGAAGGACCACAGGTGGAAGAGCCCGTGGAGCCCCTGGTTGGGATCCCAGAAGTTGCGGCGCATGGCGTAGGGGCTCCGAGGGAACGAGCCGGGCGGATAGGCCTTGCCGCGCTCCAGGACGCAGACGCGCAGGCCCGTTTCGGCCAGCCGCCAGGCCATCACCGAGCCGCCGAAGCCGGAGCCGACGATGATGGCATCAAAGTGTTCGCGTCTCGGGTTCATGGCAGGGCTCCTGGCTCACGGAGGGGAGACGGGCGCCACGGCATCGGGTTCGTGGGCCATGGGGGCGTAGATGTCCCAGAGCGTGCCCAGGAAGAACTGCCCGAAATGCATCACCGCTCGGACGCCTTCGGCTCCCTCTCGGGACGAGCGCATGCTGGAGACGAGCTTGAGCAGGTCTCCCAGGCCCAGCTTGAGAACGCCCGCGCCCACCACCGGGCCGCGTTCGTCCGAGCCCTCGTGGAGCCGGCAGTACAGCCGGGTGGTGTCTCGCCACAGGTCTGGTCCCCGGTCGTCATGAATCGTCTTCGTGCCCTCCAGGTAGTACTCGCGGCCGTCGTGCTCGAAGGCCATGCCGTACGTCATCAGCCGGGTGTTCGGGTCATCGCCGGACTTGAACAGGTTGAAGCTCCCGCGCTTCGCGGGGATGTCTTCTCCGAAGGGTGGGTAGGAGATGTGGGCTGAGAGCCGGGCCGCGTGGGCGGGGTCTCTGATGAAGGCCTCCATGTCATCCACGCTGATGGTGGCGTGGAAGGTGAAGGGCGTATGGCGGCCCTTGCCAGCGCCCACGGTCGGGTCGGTCTCGTTGAGTGCGAGGGGGCCAGACATCATCTCGCGGAAGGTGAGGTCGGGTGCGGGAGTGTTCATCTGGGTAATCTCCGGTGTGAGCGGGAGGCCTGCGTCGCTGCGGTTCGCGAGGTAGCGGCATGCGTCCGCGTACCCCCAGTCGATGATCGTGCCGGCGGTGACATGGCCGGCGTAGAAGTCCGGATCGAGCGGCAGGGGACGCTCGGGCTTGACGAGGTGGACCACGATGGGCCGGCTGTGGCCATGGACCACCTCTCCGGCGCGGATGCGCTCATTCATCTCCTGGATGCGCTCGAGCTGCGCGAAGAGGGCACCATTGGCGCTCAGCTCGATCATGTGGACGTATTGGTGGAACACACCGCGCTGGTACGCGGGCGTGTTGCCGATGCACCACAGCACCCACAGCTCGTCTGCCCCGCGCTTCACCGCCTCGAGCAGGTTGGCATCCTGGATCCAGACGGAGTCCATATACAGCGCTCCATCCTTGCGGACCGGAGGCATGAAGATGGGCAGCGAGATGCCCGCGACGAGCATGTCCAGGTCCACGCGGGAGTGGGCAATGGCTTCGTTCGTCTTCCGAGTGAAGTTGCAGACGTTGAAGGTGCCTTCCATCCCGGTGCTGGCTCGGATGGCGTCCAAGTTGATGCCCAGGTGAGGGAAGACGTAGTGGGTGATTCCATCCGCGTCGCCCAGGGCTTCGATGTCCCAGGCCCGGAGGTACTTCTCGGGAGAGACGAAGGAGACGAATTCCTTCACGCGCAGCGTCCGCCAGCGATCGCACATCTCTTGAGGCGACTGGCCTGAGAGCAGCATTGCCAGGTTGATGATGCCGCCCGAGGTGCCATCGGCGTGCGTGAAGCGGAGCCCCTCCTCCTGGATGGCGCGCAGGACACCCGCCTGCCAGGCCACGCGCATGCCTCCGCCCGCGAGGATGAGTGCTCGCTTGCGCCCCTCTGCTTCGGAGGAGCCCATACTCGCAGGAACTGCCGGACGTGGCTCAGGGGGAGGCGTTGCCGCGGGGGCGGACTTGAGCGGCGGAGGTGCCTCGGCCAGCTGCTCGGCGCGGCGCATGTGGGCGAGGTAGCCCAGCACGAGCACGCCGGAGACGAAATCAAACCCCGCGACGCCCAGGGCGAGTGGAGAGAAGATTCCCCTCGCTACGCCGAGGCCTACCGCCGCGCACGCGCCTAGCTTCTGGAGGCCGGCCCAAAGGAACGCGGCGGGGTTCTCCTTGGGACGCACCAGTGCGTGCAGCAGCAGGCCGCCGAAGAGCACCATGAACATGCCGACGATGGCGAAGAAGTGGCGGCTCGTCGGAGTGGACTCGGCCTGGAGGAACCCGAGCTCGAAGCCAGGCACGACGAGCTGGACTGCGCCGCTCACCACCGTGGCCAGGGCGATGGCACCCAGGATCCGGCGCAGCCAGCGCTCAGCGCGTGCGTTCATGAGCGAGCCTCCTTCCACGGACGGAGGCTTGACACCTCACGCGTCGGCGCCGAGGTCTGGGTGCGCACGGGCTGTCCGGCTCGCAGCACCTTGTGGGCGAAGTAGCCCATCATCGCGAGCCATTGGACGGTCCACAGCCCCACGCGGATGCGGTTGGTCGTCATCCACGCGGAGAGCACTTCGCGGAGGCGCTCGGGATCGCGGATGCCCGAGGCCATCTCCGCGTTGTACCGGAAGATGAGGAACCGGGTGAGCAGCGTGGCGGCCACCACGGCGAGGAAGATGGCGATGGGATACCAGCGCAGGGGGCTCTTGCGCTCGAAGAGGAACAGCACCACCGCGGACACCAGCATCACCAGCGTCATCCAGGTGAAGAACCGGGTGGCAGCGGTCACCTGAGGGACGAACTGGAGATAGTAGTTGTCCACCGTGAGCTGGGGCGCGATGGGGAACGAGAACAGCACCAACGACCAGCCCGTCCCCAGATACATGGAGGTACAGAGGAACAGCAGACACGCGTTGAGCGTGTGCAGGAGCGTGCGCCTCATGGGTGGGCTCCCTGGCTGGCGTCATCCGCGGGGGCGTCGACCCGGCGCTGCTCGGAGGACTCTCGCTCCTCCAGCGCGTCCACCTGCTCCAGCGCGCCCATCGCCGAGGGAAGCAGGGGCGCGACGGTGGGCTGCCGGTCCTCGGCACTCGGAGGCGCCAGCCACTTCTGACTCAGGCCGAGCCCTACCACGCTCTCGAGTCCCTCTGGTTGGCTCTCGGGGAGCTGAGGATGGCTGAGGAACCAGGCCTCGAAGTGGTCGTCCAGCACGCCGCTCGACTGGGGGAAGAAGCCCACGAAGAAGGGCTTGGAGGCGAGGCCCAACTGCTTGAGCGGCTGCACGCGCGGATGATCTCCGAGGGTGAGTCGGGCCGAGGCCTTCTTTCCGAGACAGAAGGCGAACTTGCCGCGGAAGTAGATGAAGGACTTCATCAGCATGCCGCGGAACTGACAGTAGTTGGCGCCACTGGCACGCAAGGGGAGCCAGGCCTTCCCAGGCCGGTCGATCTCGATGCGCACCGCGAGCTTCCCATCCTGGTCGTACTGGCTGCTGATGGTGCGCTCGCCGATGCGGAAGTCCAGGTTCGCCTGGTGCTTGGGCATGCCCCAGATGCCCTTGCCACCCTTTACGGAGATCTCCGAGCTCACCGGCAGATCCACCACGTATTGGCCCAGCCCATAGTGCTTCTGGAAGAGCAGGGGCAGCACGGGAGGCGCGGGCTTGCGGCCGTGCGTACAGGCGATGGCCACGCTGAACTCGATATAGGGACCGATGTCCGTGTCCCGGTAGTCAATGACGGTGACGAGCAGTGCGCCCTTGTTGCCCCAGAGCCGCAGCGGGTGCACCTCATTGCCGGGCAGCAATTGCGCGGCTTTTCGAACATCCAGGGTGAAGGCCGCCATCAACGCCGGAGAGGAGCGCGAGTTGATGGGCAGCTCATAGGGAATGCCGTCCACCTTCGAGAAGCGTCCGGTCTGCTGCTTGATTCGCCTCGGCATCATCCACATGGCGGTCTCCGTCACACCGGCTTGCCCAGCTCGGCGAGGATCAGGGGGAACACATCTCGGGCCGCGTCCTGGCCCATGAAGACATCCAGGTGCCCGTAGTCCGGAATCACATGCAGTGCGTGGTAGCCGGGCCGGTATTTCGAGAATCGCTCATAGGTGCGCCGCTGGCTCTCGGGCAGGAAGCACTGGTTCAGCGCTCCGGCGAGGAAGACGAACCGGGCGTCTGTCTCGGGTGGGCGCTCGGCCACGTCCTCGGGCAGCTCGCGGTAGCCCTCCACCGGCACCAGGTGCCCGGCGCGCAGGCACTCGGCCATCTGTTGGAAGAAGGTGAGAGGCACCTTGGCGAACTCGTGCTTCAGCCACTCGTGCGTCTCGGGGTTGAGGTTCTCGTGGCGCCAGAGCGTCGGGAACCCCGTGCCATAGGTGAAGCTCGCCAGCCGGCACACGGTGTTGTCACACTCGTGGTGGGTCGCCTTCACCAGCAGGGTGATGACCCGGGGCGTGAAGCCCTCCGCGTGCAGGCCCCACTGCGGATCCAGGTAGTGCGTGAGCCGTGACACCACGGGCACGGCGTAGCGGGCCTTCAGCCGGGCGCTGCGCGGCACCACCGGGTGCAGCGAGACGGCGTTGCTGATGATCAGCTTCACCTGGGGGACGAGCCCCGCCATGGCCGACAGCATGAAGCTCGTCGAGCCCTGGCAGTGGATGACAGCCTTCACCTCGTCCCGGCCAGTCTCCCGGACGATCGTCTGGATGGCCTTCGGGTGATCGTGGACGGCCGCTTGATCGAGCGTCCACTCGCTGGGCTCCACGTCGATACTCGCGCGCCAATTCTCCAGCCACACGTCGTAGCCCGCTGCCAGCAGCGCATCGACGAGTGTCTGCTTCACGGGAGCGCGGAAGATGTCGGCGCGCACGCCCGCGCCGTGGATGAGCACCACGGGCCCTTGAGTGGGTTCTCGCGGTCCACGGATGTGGTGCAGGTTGAGTGCTCGGCCGTCCCCCGCGCGGAACGGCACGACGCTCTCGGTATAGCCAGGCGGGGCGGAGGATTGGGCTTGCATCATGGGGCCACGCTCCCTGGCGAGGGCACACGGCTCCCGTGAGTCCCCACCCGCTATCTCCGCCAAATACATCGGCGGAGTTCTCGCCGCGATAGAAGGGCCTGTTCAGCGGATGTGACGGCGTGGGATTTTCCGGCCGGGGTGCTTGGCTCCCTGCGTGCTACCCATGCGAGCGGGGCGCTTTGGACTCAGCGCAGCCCGACACGGCGGCCAAGCTCCTTCGCCAGCTCGCGCAGCTCCTCCACACCGGGTGCGCTTGGACTGGTATCGAACACCACCTCGTAACCCAGTCCGGCCTGGTTGATGGCCTCCGAGCGGGGGATGCGCGCGCGCAGCACGGGAACAGTGGACTCCTTGAGCGCGGCATCCATCGCATCGTTGGTGGCGGTGGTCCGGCGATCCCAGAGGTTGACCACGGCCACCAGCGCTCCGCCCTCCTCGCGAGCATCCTTCCAGGCGGTTTCGATCTCTCCCAGGCCCTGCAGGGCGAAGGCACCCGTGGGCACAGGGGCGACGACCAGATCGGCGTGGTGGAGCACGGCCTCGGTGAAGGCGCCCAGGTTCGGCGGCGTGTCGGCGATGATGACGTCCGGCGTCCAGCTCAGCGTCTTGAGCGCCCGGGGGACGGCCTGCAGGCGGTGCCCCCACTGGAAGAGCTCTCGCTCCATGGCCGCCATGCGCGGCTGGGCGCGGGCAATGAAGAGGTTGGGGCGCTTGGGCGAGGCCACCACCACCTCATCCATCCGGTGGCGAGGCCGGGGGCCGAACGTGTCCGCCACACACGGCGCATCCGCGGGATCCAGTCCCAGCACGAGTGAGGCATGGGCCTGCGGGTCGAGATCCATCAACAGCACCCGATGGCCCGCATCGGCCAGGGCGGCGGCGACATGGACACAGAGGGTGGTCTTCCCGACTCCGCCCTTGATGGTGGAGAACGCGATCATCGGCATGGCGCCCTGACCTATACCGAAGGTGGCGCGGCGGGAGAACAGCCGCGACCATTTCGTGTCACGAGCGCGAGGCGGGGTGCCCGCCTGGAGCAGGCGGCGCCGCGAGCCTCAGCGAGCCGGAAGGAAGGGAAAAGGTGCGCCCGAGTGATGAAGCCGTGGTGTCGATTTGTCAGAGTTGAAGTCTGATGCCTTTGACCGCTCGGCCATCCCTCCATGAAGCGGAGGGAGCTGGATTCGAACCAGCGAAACCGGAGAGCTTGTAAGGCCTCAACTGCCAGGCGCAGGAACAGCCACGCGCTCGCCCCCTCGTTCCTGACGAGCGCCGGTTCACCAGCCCCAGCAGGCTCGTGGCTCAGCCCGGGATGCGGGCGAGGGCCGCGTCGAACAGCACCGTCTCCAGCCGCTCCTGGTCGTAGTCCGACATGCCCTGGAAGGCGAAGGAGAGGCGGTAGTTGCCGATCTGCTTCTTGGAGGCCACCAGCTTGGCCCGGCCGATGATGGGGTCCATCCCATCCGGCATCCTCAGCGTGAAGCCGACCATCTCGTTCTCGCCCGGGGGCTTGCCGAGCACCACCGAGAAGCCTCCCTTGGAGACATCCAGCGTCATCGCTCGCATGATGCCCGCGTTGAGGCTGAGTTCGATTTGCATCGCCTGCGCGACGCGGAACGTCTGGCGCGCCATCTCCCCCGGCTTCAGCGTCATGCCCTGGGCCGCGGTCAGCGCGCGCGCGAACTGCTCGCGCGCTTGGAGATAGAGCTGCTTCTCGTCATCGCCGAGCTGCTTCTGCCGGGCCCGCTTGTGGAGCGCCCGGAACTCCTGGAGCCATCCATTCACGCTCATGGTGTGATGGTATGCCCCACTTCGGGGCGAGTGCACCTCCCGGGTGCCCCAATTCGAAGCATGCTCGATTCTGGGGCCCCATTTCAGGGCGCTTTCCGGTTTTCAAAGCCGTAGAACCGCGATTTTCCTGGAGGCAGCTTCAGGCATCGCCGGTGCAGGGGAGCGGGAGTCCCCCCCTGTTGTTGGAGGCTCCTCATGGCTGTTCCCCGTAGCGTCCCCGGCTCCCGGCCGCCGCCCGTGCTGTTGATCAGCCTGGGCGCGACCGTGGTGGCGGGGCTCATCATTCGCGCGCTGCGTCGCAGGCACCAATGGGCTGCCGGCTCTCGAGGAGTCGAGGTCTCCAGTACAGGCAAGCCTGTGAGGCGGCCGGCCTCCTCTCGAGCGAAGCGCCAGGGCCAGGTTTTGCTTCCTGCCTCCACAAGGAACACCGCGCGCGTGAAGAGTGCTCACGCCACGGTGTGCGAGCCGTGAGCCCGCCCGTGAAGGAATCCCTGTTCCCCGCGCCCTTCCCCGAGGGGGATACACCAGGGGAGGGTCAAGAAGACACCACCGGTGGAGTCTGGATGAGGGCATCCGTGCCGGAGGAGTTCCTGCGGGAGGTGGTCGATACCCTGACGGAATTCATGAGGGGAAACCCCGAGACGGAAGACGCGAAAAGGGGATACGTGCCCCCAGAGCGCTGATGGTATTCGGCTCTCACGCGGGTCTGGCCGTGCGGGAGGATTGGATGCCGAAGTCGTTGCCCAAGTCGAAGCGCTCGAAGGATGACGTGCTCAAGGAGTTGCGTGAGCTGCGCACCGAGGACGCGCGGTGGAAGGATGGCCGCACGTTCAGCCTTGTCTATTACGTGGACGACGAGCACTCCCGTCTGCTGAAGGAAGCCTACGGCGAGTTCATGGCGGAGAATGGCCTGTCGCCGATGGCCTTTCCCTCGCTGCGCCGCATGGAGTCCGAGGTGGTGTCCATGGCCGCGGGGCTCTTCCACGGCGATGACGACGTGGTTGGCACGATGACCACGGGCGGCACCGAGAGCATCATGATGGCGGTGAAGACGGCGCGCGAGTGGGCCCGCAACGAGAAGGGCATTGCCCGCCCGGAGATCATCGCTCCCCTGTCGGTGCACCCGGCCTTCGAGAAGGCTGCGCACTACTTCGACATCGAGATCCGGCACGCGGCCACGGGGCCGGACCTTCGGGTGGATCTCCAGGACGTGGAGCGGCTCATCACCCCCAACACGGCCATGCTCGTAGGGAGCGCGCCTCCGTATCCGCATGGGGTGATGGATCCGATCGTCGAGCTCGCGGCGCTGGCGCAGTCGCGCGGCCTGCTGTGCCACGTGGACGCGTGCCTGGGAGGCTTCTTCCTCCCGTTCGCGAAGAAGCTCGGCCGGGACATTCCGCCGTTCGACTTCTCGGTGCCGGGCGTGACGACGATCTCCGCGGATCTGCACAAATATGGCTACGCGGCGAAGGGTGCATCGTTGGTGCTGCACCGCAACCGCGAGCTGCGGCGGCACCAGTTCTACACCTACTCGGAGTGGCCGGGAGGGTTGTATGTCTCGCCCTCCATGACGGGCACGCGGCCCGGCGGCGCCATCGCCGCAGCCTGGGCGGTGATGCACTACCTGGGGGAAGAGGGCTATCTGGATCACGCGCGGCGTGTCCTCGCGACGACGGACAAGCTGATCGCCGGCATCAACGCCATCCCGGGCCTGCGGGTGCTCGGCAAGCCGCACGTGGGTGTCTTCGCATTCGCCTCGGACTCGCTCAACGTGTACGAATTGGCGGACGCGATGGAGGCCTGTGGGTGGAAGTTGGACCGGCAGCAGAACCCTCCTGCCCTGCACTGCATGATCACTCCTGCGCACGAGCGCATCGCGGACACGCTGCTCAAGGATTTGCGAGAGCTGTCCTCTCGGCTTGCGGCCGGAGAGCCAGCGCCCGAGGGTAGCGCGGCGATGTACGGCATGGTTGGCGCCATCCCTGATCGCAAGCAGGTGGACGGCTTCCTGATGGACTTCCTTGACGGGATGTTCGACCGCGGCTGAGCGGGGAGCGTGCCGATGACAGTCCTTCAGGTGCTGGGGTGCCTCCTCTTTCCGGCAGTGGCCCTCTGGGCGGGCGAGCGCTATCGCGCGGCGAAGTTTTTCGGCCCGGTGACGCTCTGCTACGTGGCGGGCATCCTCGTGGCGAACCTGCCGGGAGTGCGGTTGTCCGAGGCTGCGTCCATGCGCGTGAGCGAGGCCGCCGTGCCCCTGGCCATCCCCTTGCTGCTCTTCTCCTCGGATGTGAGGCAGTGGCCAAGGCTGGCGCGCTCGCTGCTGATCTCCTTCGTGCTGGCATGCTTCGCCGCGGTGTTCTCCGCCGGCCTGGTGGGCTGGTTCTTCCGGGGGCAGACGGACGAGTGGTGGAAGATCGCCGGCATGCTCGTGGGCGTGTACGTGGGGGGCACGGCCAACATGGCGGCCATCGGGCGCGTGCTGGAGGCTCGCAGCGAGACGTTCGTGCTGCTCAACGCGGCGGACCTGATCGCGGGCGGCGTGTACCTCATCTTTTTGCTGACCTTCGCGCAGCGGTTGTTCCTGCGCTTCATGCGGCCCTTCACCGCCGCGCCCCACCACGAGGCCTTCGAGCACCCGGGCGAGCAGCTCTCTGGGTGGACGCGGCACCACCTTGGAGACATGGGACGGGGCTTCGGGCTCGCGGTGCTCATCGCGGCGGTGGCCGTAGGGGGCACGGTGCTCGCGTTCGGGAAGCTGGAGGCCAGTCCGGCGCTACTCGGCATTACTACCCTGGGCATTGCCGCGTCCCTGTCCCAGCGGGTGCGCTCGCTGGCGGGCACCTATGAGCTGGGCGAGTACCTGTTGCTCATCTTCTGTGTGGCCATGGGCTCGCTGGCGGACGCGCGCGTGCTGGGCGGGGGGAGTACGAGCCTGGTCCTCTTTGTTTGGGGCGTCATGGGGCTGGCCATCGTCGTCCACACGGCGCTCTCGGCGCTGCTGCGCATCGATGCGGACAGCACGCTCATCTGCTCTACCGCCACCATCTACGGGCCGGCGCAGATTGGCCCGGTGGCTGCGGCCCTGAAGAATCGCGCACTGGTGGGCCCCGGGTTGACGCTGGGCCTGGCGGGCATCGCTCTGGGCAATTACCTGGGATTGCTGACCGCATGGGGGCTGCGCTGGCTGGCCGGTGGCTGATCCCGCCCTTTTTCCGCAACTTTGAGAATTCGCCGTCGATAACCCGTGTAAGTCATCTCCTACACGAGGTTGCAGGCATGGTTGCCCCTCTCTCCTCCTCCCGCGCCACGGCGCTGACGGCGCGCACCACCTCCTCCCAGCCGACGCTGCGAGAGGGCTCCAAGGGCGCTTCGGTGCGTGATCTGCAGAACCTGCTCAAGAGCAAGGGCTTCAACCCGGGCCCCGTGGACGGCCAGTTCGGACCGAAGACGAAGGCGGCGGTGCTGTCGTTCCAGAAGGCCAAGGGCATCTCGGTTGACGGCATCGTCGGCCCGCAGACTTGGGGCAAGTTGAAGGGCGCGGGCGGCTCGAGCCCGACGACTCCTTCCTCCCCGAAGCCTGCCGGCAAGGGCACGGCCGAGGAGTTCGTGCAGAAGGCGCTGGCGCAGCGGGGCGACAAGTACGTCTTCGGTGCCGAGACCAAGCTGAACGATCCCAACCCTGACACCTTCGACTGCTCGGAACTGGTTCAGTGGGCTGCGCACCAGGCGGGTGTGGATGTGCCGGATGGGACGATGAACCAGGTGCCCTACTTCAAGCAGAAGGGGACGGATATCTCCGTGGAGAAGGCGCTGAAGACGCGCGGCGCGCTGCTCTATCGGCCGGGCCACGTGGCCATCAGCCTGGGTGACGGGCGCACCATCGAGGCGCGCGGCAAGGCCTACGGTGTGGACATCTTCAGCGCCAATGGCCGCGGCTGGACGTCCGGCGCGCTGATCCCCGGGCTGAAGTACTGAGCTGTACGCTGTCGGCGAGCAACACCCCGGGGCCTGGCGCTTCTGTGCGCCGGGCCCTTTGTGTTTGGGGAGCTCCTGGGCAGCCTGGCTACTCGCGGGTGACGGCGCGCAGGATGATCTCCCGGCGTTGATCCAGCAGACGCAGGGCCAGGGGCAGCATCAGCCGGTAGAGCACGGCGTAGAGCGCGGCGCACAGGGCAATCATTGCCGCTGTCTGCGGCGTCGGCCCGGACTTGCCTGCAAGCCGCAGGGCCCAGCCGAAAGGCATGCAGCCCACGCTGGCGGCGACGATGCCCAGCATGGAAGCGGTGAGGGGCAGCTTGTCGCGCCGCTTGAGGCTGGCGTGGAACTTCACCGGAAAGTAGAGCGACAGGAAGTTGCCCGCGGCGAGCATTACGGGGACGAGCGCAGCCACCGAGGCCATGGAGCACAGGAAGTCCACGCCCGTGCCGAAGCCGAAGTAGAAGCGGTAGAAGAGGCCCACCGCCAGTGCCATGCCCAGGCCGGCCACGCCCTGCACTAGGTTCTTGGCGCGGAGCACATCCGCCAACTCCATGGGGGCGGCCAGGAAGATGGCGAAGCCCTGCCCGTCATAGGCGAAGGTGTTTTGCGAGAAGGTGGAGGAGATGACGACGGCGGCATAGACTGACAGCCCGCCCATCAGCCACGCATCCGCCGACTGCCCGAGCATGTACACGAACAAATCCCGCCCGGACAGCAGCTTCAGGAGGATGGCGAGCACGAAGGGCACGGCGGTGAGCAGCCGCGCGCGCGGGTTGCGCCACAAGTCCAATGCCTCCCGGGTGAGGATCGTCCGGAACCGCGTCTGCGTCCGAGCGAACGGATCCCGATCACCGGACTCCTTCATCGAGGGCCCGGCGCGTCCCGCCTGTCTGTGAAAGCGCAGGAGCAGCGCATAGGCCACCGCCAGCCCGATGGCGGTGAACAGCGCCAGCCCGAAGGACTCGATGAGGGCCAGGCGAAGGCGTCCGTGGGCCAACTGTCCCAGGGAGTCTCCGAAGAAGCCGGGCGGTACCCGGCTCAGCGCCACGGCGGCGTTGATGATGAGGTCCATGTTCAGCGCGCCCACGCCCGCCTCGCCCACGGCGGTGAGCCACGAGGTGTCGACAGGGGGGATGAACGACGCGGCGAACAGGAAGGCGAACAGCCCGCCACCGATGATCTCGGCACTGCGCTTCGCGCGCAGCACGTTGATGACGGCATGCAGGGCCACGCGGCTCCATGCGGCGCACAGCAGGGCGAACAGGATGTAGTTCGCGACGGCGACCCATGGGGCACGCATGGAGTTGACGGAGGCGTATCCCAGGGCCGCACCGGTAAGTGGTGCGTAGAAGACGAGCGCGCGCGGCTCGAAGAGGCTGGCCACGCTGGAGGAGATGAGAAGCCGGAAGGGAGAGATGGGGAAGGGCGCGTACCGGCTCAGCTCCGAGTGATCATCCACACCGGCGGACAGCAGCGGCCAGGTGACCCACACGGAGGCGGTGACGAAGCACAGCAGGTTGAGGATGAAGTACGGCCACACGTTGCTCTGGGCCACGGGAGGCAGCCGCATGAGCCCGAAGAACATGAGCCCGAAGAAGAGCGCTGGGGCACTGGAGCCGAGGAACGTGGCCACCGCCAGCAGCTTGCTGGGGCGGCCGGAGCCACGGTTGAGGCCGATCTGCAGCCGCAGGCCCCATAGCAGCCACAGGTGGCGGAAGAAGCCAGGAACAGGAGGCGGGCTCACGCGGACTCCCGGCGCAGGGGGACCACCGGGGCGGGGGCCTCTCCGTAGAAGGACAGGCGGGCGTTGCGCGCCGCAGGCACGGAGATGAGCTTCTCGAAGACGGCCTCCAGGGAGGGTGAGTCGTAGCGGGTGATGAGCTCCTGCACGGTGCCCTGGTCCAGCATCTGCCCGCCGCGGATGATGCCCGCGTGGGTGGCCAGGCGCTCGGCGATCTCCAGCACGTGGGTGGTGAGCAGCAGGGTGACGCCGCGTCGGCTCAGCTCTCGCAGCAACTCGCGGATGACACCGGCGGCGAGTACGTCGATACCCTCGAAGGGCTCATCCAGGAAGACGAGCTCGGGCGCGTGGATGAGCGCTGCGGCGATGGCCAGCCGTCGGCGCATGCCCTTGGAGTACTCGGCCACGAGCGCGCCGGCCTTGTAGGTGAGCTCGGTGAGCTCCAGCAGCTCCACGGCGCGAGCGGCGGCCTCGTCTCCGGACAGGCCATACATGCGGCCGCAGAAGGTGAGGTACTGCCGGCCGGTGAGACGCTCGAAGAGGCTGAGCTCCTCGGGGACCATGCCGATGCGGCGCTTCACCTCCATGGGCTGCTTGACGGCATCCAAGCCCAGCAACTGGATGCTGCCCGCGTCCGGGCCATACACGCCGGTGAGGATGGTGAGGGAGGTGGACTTCCCGGCGCCGTTGGGGCCCAGGTAGGCGTAGAAGGCGCCACGGGGGATCTGGATGTTGAGCCCGTTGAGCGCGGTGAAGCTGCCGAAGCGTTTGACGAGCCCGCGGGCGTCGACGGCCAGGTCGGAGGGGGAGGGCGACATGTGACGCCCAGTCTCGGCCGACCAAGCCCCTGCCGACAATCCCCCTGGGATTTCAGGAGGCGGGCAGTGCCTCGTGCGGTTGCCTGCCCAGCACGAGATTCAGGATGCCGAGACTTTCGGCCTCAGGCTCCGATGTGCCTGCGCGGCGGTATCCACGACGAGGTTGCAGTACGGGCCGACGTGGTAGTGATTCTTGTTCACGTCTGCGCCTGGCTTGCACAGGGTGTCGCGAACCTGGACGAGGGTGAGTTTGGGAATGAGTGAAGTCGCCAAACCAGACTGCGGCTTCGTGCGCGTTACGGCTCGACGTAGCAGCGGACTCCGTTGACGCGGATGATTCCTTTGCCGCCGTTGGCCTCCGCGGCCTTCTTCGAAGCGTTCAGCTCGTCCTCGGTCGCCGCGCGCAGGAGCATGCCGTCCTCGTAGCGCAGGAGCCGTCCGAACCGAGGCAGGGCGGGCTCTTTCCTGGTCTTCACTTCTGAAGTCATGGTCGTCTCCCGGGTGCCCGTATTCAGGCGGACAGGGCTACCCGTCGGCACCCCTGAAGAGGAGATCTTTACACAAGCCGAGCCGACGGGCCCACGCAGAGCGCGCGGCTCAGTGCATCAGCGACATCTCGGGCGGACCGACGATTTGCTGCACCGTCATCCGCACCTTGTCCAGGTCCACTGGCTTGGAGATGTAGCCGGCGGCGCCCACCAGCTCCGCCTCCCACTCGAAGCCGTAGCCGGAGATGATGATGATGGGGAGGTTGCGCGCCCTCGGCATCTTCTTCAGCGCGTCGAGCAAGCCCCACCCGCTCATCACGGGCATCCGCAGGTCCAACAGCACCGCGGCGGGCATGTCTCCCTCCAGCAGGTCCAGCGCCTCCCGGCCGTTCGAGGCCTGGACGGTGCGGTACCCCAGTTCCTCGAGGGCATCGCAGATGAGCGTGCGGTGGCTCGCGTCGTCGTCGACGACCAGGATGTGGGACATGGTGAGGCCTCAGTAAGACAAGCAGCGGGGGTGTGGTGATTCTATGGGGACCAAGATGGGATCGATTTCCCCATAGCGGAAGGGGGGGATCCAATTTTCAACAGCCACTCGCCTCGCAGGGGTGTTCCCCTCAGTCTGCCACCCCGTAAAGACGCAGTGCGTTCTGCCCCAGCAGCCCCGCCTCCACCTCGTCCCCCAGCTTCAACCCTAGCAGCTGCTTCAGTTCTCGATCCCACGCGTACGGCAGGTGAGGGAAGTCCGTCCCGTAGAGGATGCGCTCGGGACGCACGTCCAGCGCCCGGCGCGGCAGGGGCAGGGGGAAGTAGTCCGCCATGGCCATGGTCGTGTCCAGCCAGAGCGTGTCGTAGCGCTCCAGCAGCCGCGCGTACGCGTCGAACTCGTCCGCCCCCAGGTGGGGGATGCACAGCTTGAGGGTGGGATGATCCCTCAGCACTCGCTCCACCCGCTCGGCCGAACATAGGGCGTGCGGATCACACTTGTAGTGGGGACTCGAGGGCTCCCGGCCCGCGTGCATGACCAGAGGCCGGCCCGCCCGGGCACAGGCGGCATACACCTCGTGCAGTTCAGGCGCGTCCGGAGCGAAGCACTGGACGTGGCAGTGCAGCTTCACACCGTGGAGCCCCGCGGCGAAGGCCTCCGCGAGGATGTCCGCCGCGCCTTCTTCTCCAGGCAGCACCGTGGCCAGCCCCACCACGCGCGGCTCGGCGCGGACCACCTGCGCCATGTACTGGTTGAGCATGCGCGCCATGCCCGGCTTGTGTGAGTAGGCCAGCGCCACCACCCGGCTCACCCCGCGCGACAACAGGAAGGCCACCACCTCGGGCGTGTGCAGCTTGTAGCGGATGGGCCAGCCGTACTGCTCGAACCAACGCCAGATGGCCTCGAAGACACCATCCGGGAACAGGTGGACATGGGCATCCACCACGGGCGGCAGCCCCTCTGGGAGCTTCAACCCCTCCTCGTCATTCAGCGCGGGCAGCGGCACCGGGCGGCTGCGTGGATCCAACCAGGAGGAGATGGCTCCCAGGCAGGTGGGGACTTCGTCGGAAAGGGACATGGGGAGGGCGGGCGCCTGGCTACTCCTTCTTCGGGCCCGGCTCCTGTTCTTGATCCAGCCGCCGCAGGAAGTCGTTCTGCTGGGAGTAGCCCTGGCGCTCCAGGCGCTGCGCCTCGATGAGGTCCGCCACCTTGGCGCACACCTGCCCGAGCGTTCTCAGGGAGTCCGCGAGCAGCTTCTCCATCTGATCCTGGGCGTCCGGCCGCTTGAGGATGCTCCGGTCGCGGCGGAACAGCAGTGGCACCTTCATTCCTCCAATCTAAGGGATGCGCCCCTCGGGGTCACCCCTGTGGAGCAAGCGGCGGGTCGGAGGGCGCCCGACTGGCTTGTTGGCCAGTTGACGCGGCAGGTCGGCCATCAACAGCTTTACAGTCTGGCAAATTTACAAACTTCACCTCCTATGGCCAAAAGGGATCGCAAGAAGGTGCGGGGTGGCCCTCCAACCCTTTGAAATTCGAGGGAATTGACGAATTTTCAAGAGGGGGGATGACGCGGGGTTAATAAGTGCTTACAGTGCTCCCCACCTGAAGCTCACTCAACCCACGGGGGACTGCGCGATGGCTTACGACGGCGAGCTTGTGAAGATGGAGAATGGCCGCTGGGCGCGGTTCCAGCGGTGCCGGGTGCACCGGCCAGGCGTCGAGGATGCGGGCGAGACGATGCTCCTGATCGCTGTGGAGCTCGAGGATCGCTACCAGCGCATGCTGGACGCCGTGGCGGACTCCCTGGCCCAGTACAGGCGGCAGGGTATCGCGGTGCAGGTGCGCATGGACGAAGTTCAAGGCGTCACCCTGCAGCCCGAGGTATCCGAGGCCACCGTTCACTGAGGACGTGCGCACGTCTCGCCCTCTGGGGCGAGGCGCTGTTCACGCTTTGACACTGGCGGGGCTCCGCGCCTTTGACGGCACGGGGCCCCGCTTTTTTACGACGCGGGGCGACGACGCACCGGGCCAGCCTCAGGTGCCGTTCAGCCAGCGCTCATAGGCCTCGAAGCCGTACTCTCGGCCCAGGAAGTCTTTGACCAGCAGTGCGGCATCCCGGGTGCCGGCCGGTTCGAGCACGGCGTGGCGGTAGCGCATGGCGGGCGCGGGGCTCATCAGCCCCTCGGTCTGGAAGGGCGTGAAGAGGTCCTTCGCGATCACGAGCGACCACATATAGGTGTAGTAGGCGGCCGAGTACGAATCCAGGTGGCCAAAGGACAGGTGGAAGTACGTGTCCGGGGCGTACTTGAAGGGCGTGTAGCGCTCCTGGAGCTGCTTCATGAGCGCGGTGGTGTCCAGGCCCTTCGGGTCGCGGTTGTAGAAGTTGAGGCTGGTGGCCGCGTAGAACATCTGCTGGCGCACCCACAGCCCCTTGCCGAACTCGTCGGCCTTCTTCATCCGTCCGATGATGTCCATGGGCAGCGGCTGCTGGGTCTGGTAGTGCTTCGCGAAGGTCTGCAGCGACTCCGGTGCCCAGGCCCACTCCTCGAGCATCTGCGAGGGCGCCTCGACGAAGTCCAGCTCGGTGCGCGTGCCGGACAGGCCCGCCCAGCGCCCGTGGCCGCCGAGGATGTGGTGCATCAGGTGGCCGAACTCGTGGAAGAACGTCTCGACGTCGCTGTGCTGCATGAGCGCGGGCTCGGCGCCGGGCTTGGGGAAGTTGCACATCAGCACGCCCTCGGGGAGCGTCTTTCCCTCCTTGCCGCTGAACAAGTCCCACTGCGCCGCGTGCTTGTACTTGTTCTCGCGCGGGTGCATGTCCAGGAAGATGCGGCCCAGCAGCGTGGCGCCCTCGTAGACGTCGTACACCTCGATGTCCGGGTGCCACACCGGCGCGTCCTGGCGCGGTTTGAACGTCAGGCCGAACATGCGCGAGGTGATGTCCAGCACTCCATCTCGCACGCGCGTGTACTCGAAGTAGGGGCGCACCGCCTGCGAGTCGAACTGGTACTGCTCGGCCTTCACCCGGTCCTCCAGGTACTGCTGGTCCCACGGGTTGACGGTGGTGGCCTTGGGCTCGTCCTTGCGCTTGCGGGCCAGCAGCGTCTCGTAGTCGCTCTTGGCCCGGGCGCCCGAGGCGGTGGTGATCTTCTCGATGAAGTCCGCGGCGGCCTTCTCGGTGCGGATCATCTTGTCCTCGGTGGTGTACGCGGCCCAGTTCGGGTAGCCGAGGAGCGTGGCCAGTTCGTGGCGCCTGGCGATGAGGCGCGAGAGCGTGTCCAGGTTCTTCGGATAGCCGCGCTGGCGGTAGATGCGCCAGAGGGACTCGCGGGCCTTGGCGCTCCGGGCGTACGCGAGGAAGGGGGCGTAGTCCGGGGTGTCGGTGGTGATGCGCACCTTGCCGTTGGGCCCGGGCTTGTGGCCCTGGATGTAGTCCTCCGGCAGGCCGGCCAGCTCCTTGGGATCCACTTCCACGGAGCGCACGTCCTCGCGGATGTTGCGGCCGAACTCCTGGCCAATCCGGGTGAGCTCCTCCTGGAGCGAGAGCACCTTGGCGCGCGTGGCCTCGTCCCGGTCCACGCCGTAGCGGCGGAAGGTGCGCAGCTCGTGGGTGATGTACTGCCGCGTCGGGCCGTCCGCCTTGCTCGGGTCGAGGCTGACGAGCACGTCATAGACACCGCGATCCAGGTTGATCCCGGTGAGGGTCTTCTGGACCTCGGTGTCGCAGTCCTGGGAGGCGTTGCGCACGGCCTCGTCCGGGTGGGAGTTGGTGGCGATGGCCGAGCGTCCGCTGGCGTCGTTGAGCAGGGCGATGGCCTCGTCATACACCTCGAGCGCCGCGACGGTGTCCCGGGGGGCCGGCAGCGCCTTGAAGCGGGCGATGGCCTCCCGGGCCTTCTGGATGTCCTGGAGGCACGAGTCCCGGAACTGGGCAGCGGTGACCGTCAGCGCGCGCCCCCCGTTGAGGGCCAAGGGCGCAGGGGCAGCCACCGGGGCCGGGGCCGTCTGGGCGGTGGGCGGAGGGGCGGGAGTGTTGGCGGTGGAGCTGGCGCACCCTGCGAGCGCAGAGGCGGCGGCGAGAGCGAGAGTGAGACGACGCAAGAGGTGGGTCCCTTCCAAGGGGGGTGGTCTTCTTCAACCCGGTCCGCGAGGAGGCATTCCCTCGCCAGGCCTCGGACCGGCGAGGCAGGTTACCCGGCCTCGAAACATTTCTTCATGGATCTGCAATGGCGGGCCAACAGGCCTCGTATGTCATGGCACCACCGATGACAGGGACGCGGCCGGCGTCCTGGATCGGTTGGAGGCCTCACCCATGTTGGTCGAGACGACGCGCTGCGAGTTGGGACGTGAGCCTATCGTGTTCGGACACGCGCTGGAGACGCTCGTGGCCGAAGCAGAGGTGCTGGCGCCGCATGTCCTCGATGAGTTCGCCCGGCTGGGGCTGTCTCCGCAGCACTTCCTGGAGGTGGCATACCCCGTGGAGGTGTGGTCCGAGGCGCTCGGCACCTTGGTGAAGGCGCTCTCGGCGGACGTGGGGACGGCGGCGGCGGAGTTCCTGCTGGGCCAGCGCTACGCCGACCAGGCCATGCACTCGCGGATCGGCGCAGCCCTGAACGCCCATGCGCAGGTGGTGGGGCCGGAGCGGACGCTGATGCGCACGGCGCGCAACCTGCGGATGGCCAACAACTTCACGGATGCCACGGTGCGGGCGCTGCCCGGAGGCAAGGGCTGGGAGCTCGTCACCCGTCCTCTGCCGGAGTTCGTCGCCTCCCACCTGCTCCAGATGGACCCGCCCCACTTCATGCGGGGAGTGCTCACCCGCGCGCTCGAGGCGGCGGGAGCCAAGGGTGTCCGCATGGAGCTGGTGGACCATGACGAGGTGCTGGGCACCTCCGTCTTCCACGTGAGCTTCTGAAGCCCCCGGCGCTCAGGCCGTGATCTGGAAGAAGCGCTCGGCGTTCTCGTAGCCCACGCGCCGGACGATTCGCTCGGAGAGGTTGGCCTTGGCCAGCAGGCGGGCCAGACGCGCCAGTCCCAGGATGTCCCCGGCGCCATCGCCCGCGTCGGAGTTCAGCACCAGCCGTTCACTGCCCAGCTTGCGCACCAGAGCCACCGCCCGCTCGGCCTTCAGAGCTTCGGGGTGCAGCGTCAGGCCGGCCCAGTGCCCACAGCCCAGGATGGCGCTTACCGTCCTCCCCGTGGCGTGGTCCACCAGGACACGAGAGGGCAGCACCCCCGAAGCGCGCAGCAGCGCGAGGATTCGCCGCGTGTGGCGCTCCTTGTCCTGCAGGGGCGTGTGCACCACCACCCGCAGTTTCAGCCGCCGGGCCAGCGCGAGCTGCTCCAGGAAGGCCTCTTCCTCCTCCTCGCCGCCGGCATGGAGCCCGGTTTCTCCCAGCGCCACCACGCGTCCGCCCTGGAAGTAGTCCGGCAGCCGAGAGAGCACCTCGGACAGCCCGCGCCGGGGGATGCAGCGCGGGTGCACTCCCAGCGCCGCATAGGCTCGGATGCCCAGCCGATCCAGGCGGGGGAGCTGTCGGCCCACCAGGTCATCGAAGTGGTTCAGCAGCGCCTTGGAGGAGGGCTCGGGGAAGTGATGGGCCACCACCAGCACCCGCTGCACCCCGAAGAAGCGCATGGACTCGAGGTCCTGATCGCTCAGGGCCTCGGGGTGCAGGTGCGCGTCGAAGAGGGAGGGGAGCTCGGGCACAGGGCTCTCACAAGGGGGGAAGACAGCAACCTATATCCTGATCTTCGGCACTGCTGCGTGCCCCGTTCCCTCCCCCGACACGACTCCCCACGTCACCCTGCCTAGCAAACAACGCGCCGTGTCAGCAGCGGGTTGTTGGTGCTCAACATCTCTTCTCGGGGGCCTGTTTCCTTCCGAAAACTCATAGCGCCCGTAATGCAGGATGGTGGTCGTTAGGCCCCTTCGCTCTTGTACAGCGGCCCTGTTTGAGGTTTCTAAGTCCCCGTTGTCTGGGGGGGATTTGGGTCTCACCAGTATCCCCGACCCGAGGGCGAGCCGTGGCGGTCCTCACGTCTTCACCCTCGGAATTTCAGCATGGTCACAGAATTTTACTTGTACGGGTGTAGAAATCCGTACAAGATGAAAAATGCCATGAGGTTACCTACGGGGGCTGTGATGAGCACAACCACCAAATCCAGGAAGCAACCACCTCCACCGCAGCAGGAAGTGAAGGTGTTCTACAAGCCGTGCTTCGGGATACGCGCCGAGAGCCACGGGCTGTCCGTGGATGTGAGCGCCCGTCCGCAGAAGGACAAGGACGAACCCCAGCGCGGTTGACGATCATTTCCGCGGTCCCTATCTCTGGGCCGCATGTCCCCATCCCTCGCGGCAGTGGTGTTGTGTGCCGGCAAGGGCACCCGGATGAAGTCGGAGAAGGCGAAGGTCCTTCACCCCATCCTGGGCAGGCCCCTCTGTGCATATCCTTTGAAGCGCGCGCTCGAACTGGGTGCCTCTCCGTTGGTGCCGGTGGTAGGCCACCAGGCAGCTGAAGTGGAGAAGGCCATCCGCGCGCAGTTCCCCTCGGCCTCGTTGCGCTTCGCGCTCCAGAAGGAGCAGCGCGGCACCGCGGATGCGGTCCGCTCGGCGGAGGGCGAGCTGAAGGACTTCTCGGGCCGGGTGCTCATCCTCTATGGAGATGTGCCGCTGCTGCGCCGCGAGACGCTGGAGGCGCTGGTGGCCGCGCACGAGTCCGGCAAGGCCACGCTCTCCATGGTGTCCACGACTCTGGACGATCCCACCGGATACGGCCGCGTCATCCGCGAGGGTGGCAAGGTGACGCGCATCGTCGAGCACAAGGACTGCACTCCGGAGCAGAGGGCGGTGCGCGAGTGCAACGCCGGCATCTACCTGGTGGAGTCCTCCTTCCTGTGGCGCGCGCTGGCGGAGATCCGCCCGCAGAACGCGCAGGGCGAGTTCTACCTCACGGATCTGGTGGAGATGGCGGCACGCCTGGGGCCCGTGGCCACCGTGGAGGCGGACGCCACGGACACCGCGGGCGTGAATGATCGCGTGGAGATGGCCGCGCGTGCCCGGGTCATGCAGCAGCGGATCAACGAAGGCCACATGCGGGCCGGCGTCACGCTGCTGGATCCGGCCAGCGCCTTCATCGAGGACGACGTCAGCATCGGCGCGGACACGGAGATCGGCCCGCAGGTGTCACTGGCGGCCGGCACGGTGGTGGGACGCAACGTCACCATCGGCCAGGGCAGCGTGCTGACGGCCTCCACGGTGGCGGATGGCACCACCATCAAGCCTTACTCCGTCTTCGAGGAAGCCAAGGTGGGCGAGCGGTGCATCATCGGTCCGTTTGCTCGCCTGCGTCCGGGCACGGAGCTGGCCGAGGAGGTCCACCTGGGCAACTTCGTGGAGACGAAGAAGGCCCGCATCGGCAAGGGCTCCAAGGCCAACCACTTGGCGTACCTGGGAGACGCGAAGATCGGCTCCGGGGTGAACGTCGGCGCGGGCACCATCACCTGCAACTATGACGGAGTGAACAAGCACGTCACCGAACTCGGGGACGGTGTCTTTATCGGCTCGGACACGCAGTTGGTGGCTCCCGTGAGCGTCGGGGACGGTGCGTATGTCGGCGCGGGGACAACCGTGACGAAAAATGTACCGCCTGGGAGCCTCGCTGTGTCCAGGGTGCCTCAGGTGAACAAGGAAGGCTGGGTGGCCCGCAAGAAGGCTCAGCGCGGCTAACACCCTGAAGATCGGGCGGTTTCCTGAAGCCGCCCCCGCCGCGCTACGATGGCGCGGCTCTTGCTCAGTAAGAAAACCGGAAACCATTCCAGGCAGCGTGGCTCGGGAATCCCGCGGAGAAGTCCGACGGGCAAGGGCGTGTGAGAGAGAGTGAGGTCTGAATCATGTGCGGGATCGTTGGTTACGTCGGTGACAAGGAGTCGGCTCCCATCCTGGTGTCCGGCCTGAAGAAGCTGGAGTACCGGGGATACGACTCGGCGGGCGTGGCGGTGGTGAATCGCAACACGCTCAACGTGGTACGAGCCACGGGCAAGCTGAAGAACCTGGAGAACCGCGTGTCGCAAGAGGTGCCCAAGGGCACCATCGGCATCGGCCACACGCGGTGGGCCACGCACGGCCGTCCCTCGGACGAGAACGCTCACCCGCACTCGTACAAGGGCGTGGCCGTGGTGCACAACGGCATCATCGAGAACCACCTGGCGCTCAAGGAGGAGCTGCGGGCCAAGGGCCACATCTTCTCCTCGGAGACGGACACCGAAGTCTTCGCCCACCTCATCTCGGATGAGCTGGAGCGCGGCGTGGATCTGGTGGAGGCCGTCCGCCTCGCCATCAAGCAGGTGAAGGGCACCTACGCCCTGGCCGTGGTGACGGCGAGTGATCCGAACCGCATCGTCGCCACCAAGGACTCGTCGCCCATGGTGCTGGGCCTGGGCCAGGGGCAGAACTTCGTGGCCAGCGACGTGCCGGCGCTGCTCGAGCACACCCGCGACTTCGTCTACATGGAGGAGGGGGATCTCGCCGTCGTCACCGCGCAGAGCATCGACATCTACAACCGCCAGGGCCAGAAGGTGAACCGGCCCACCCGCCGCATCGACTGGACGCCGATGATGGCCGAGAAGGGCGGTCACAAGCACTTCATGCACAAGGAGATCTGGGAGCAGCCCCGCGCCGTGGCGGACACGCTGCGCGGCCGGATGCTCCTGTCCGAGGGCGACATCCACTTCGAGGGTTGGAATCTCTCCCCGGAGAAGGTCCGCTCGCTGTCGAAAGTCACGATCCTCGCGTGCGGCACCTCGTGGCACTCGGGTGTCGCTGGCAAGCACATGATCGAGACGCTGGCGCGCATCCCCGTGGAGGTGGAGCTGGCCAGTGAGTTCCGCTACCGGGACCCCATTGTGGACGGCACGCATCTGGCCATCGCCATCAGCCAGTCCGGCGAGACGGCGGACACGCTGGCGGCCTTCAAGGAGGCCAAGGCCCGCGGTGCCACCTCCATGGCCATCTGCAACGTCATCGGCAGCGCGATGACGCGCGAGGCGGAATTCTCGGTGCTGACCAATGCCGGCCCGGAGATCGGCGTGGCGTCCACCAAGGCCTTCACCACGCAGCTGGTGGCGCTCTACATGCTGGCGGTGAAGCTGGGCCGCATGCGCGGCACCCTCACCGTGAAGCAGGCCCAGGAGCACCTGACGCACCTGACCGAGATCCCGAAGATGATCGAGGACGTGCTCAAGTGCGAGAACTCGGTGAAGCGCGTGGCGCGCGAGTTCATGACCGCGCAGGACTTCCTCTTCCTCGGCCGCGGCCCCATGCACCCGGTGGCGCTCGAGGGTGCGCTCAAGCTCAAGGAGATCTCCTACATCCACGCGGAGGGCTACGCCGGCGGCGAAATGAAGCACGGCCCCATCGCGCTGATCGACGAGAAGATGCCTGTGGTCGTCATCGCGCCCAAGCAGCCGCACGTGGCCTACGAGAAGATCATCGGCAACATCGAAGAGGTGCGTGCCCGCGGCGGCAAGGTCATCGCCATCATCGACGAGGATGACGAGCACGTGGCCTCGTTGGCGGATCACGTCGTCCGCATCCCGCCCGCCTGCGCGTTGCTCGCGCCAGTGGTCGCCACCATCCCGTTGCAATTGCTTGCGTATCATGTGGCGGAAATGCGCGGAAATGACGTGGATCAGCCGCGCAATCTCGCCAAGAGTGTGACCGTCGAGTAACGCCCTACCTGATACATCGGGAAAACCGAAGCCCGGGCACCTCCTATACGAGGTTCCCGGGCTTTGTTCGTTCTCGGGTACATGCCTTGTCAGGGAACCCGGAAATCCACTCGCCGAAGTGACCTGCTAGGTATTGAACCAATAAAAATAATACGCTACCTGTGTAATCAACCTGGGGAATGTTGGTTCTCACAAGCTGGGGCCACGGCCTACCCTCTCCCACCCAGGTATCAGGTACCCCCTATGGAAGCTTCGGAACGCAGCGCCACGGTGGCCTCCATCCATCAGGAGGCCATCCAGCATGGCATCTACTTCCTCACCCCGGATGATCAGGAGCTGCACGGGCGGACATTCAGCCTCAACGGGCAGGAGCTGTTGTCCTTCGCCTCGTGCTCCTATCTGGGGCTGGAGCATCACCCCCAGCTGGTCGAGGGAGTTGTCCATGCGGTGAGGCGCTACGGCACCCAGTTCTCGGCGACGCGCGGCTTCGTGTCCGCGCCGCCGTACGCGGAGCTGGAGGCGCTGATGTCCGAGCTGCTTGGGGGCTATGCGCTCGTCTGTTCCTCTACTTCGTTGGGGCACCAGTCCGCGCTGGGCGTGCTGGCCACGGAGAAGGACGCCATCGTCCTGGATCACCAGGCCCACTACAGCATCCAGCAGGCGGCGCAGCTGACTCGCACCTCGGGGTGTCGGGTGGAGATCGTCCGGCACGGAGAGCTGGAGCGCGCGCTGGAGGTGATCCAGCAGCTGGCGCCGCTGCATCGCACGGTGTGGTTCGCCGTGGACGGTGTCTACAGCATGTACGGCGACCTGGTACCGGTGGAGCTGCTGCGGCAGGCGCTGAAGATTGCCCCCAACGTGCGGCTGTACGTGGATGACGCGCACGGCATGAGCTGGGTGGGCAAGCACGGCCAGGGCAGCTTCCTGACGCGCATGGGCTTCAACGAGCGCATCGTCCTGGCCACCTCGCTGAACAAGGCCTTCGCGGCGGGTGGCGGCTGTCTGCTGTTCGCCACCGAGAAGGAGCGCCAGTTCGTCCGCAAGACGGGAGGCCCGCTCTTCTTCTCCGGCCCGTTGCAGCCGCCCATGCTGGGCGCGGCCATCGCCTCGGCGAAGCTGCACCTGTCCCCGGAGATCTACAAGCACCAGGAGGTGCTGCAGGAGCGCATCCGGCAGGCCAACACGCTGATCCATGAGGCGGGCCTGCCGCTGCTGCTGGAGAACGAGACGCCCATCTTCTTCATGCGCCTGGGGCTGCCGCGGCTGGCCTTCAAGGTGGCGCGGAGGATGATGGACGAGGGCATCTATGTCACGCCGTCGGTGTACCCCACGGTGCCCATGCGCCGCGGAGGCATCCGCCTGTCCCTCACGGCGAACCACACCGCCGAGGATGTATCACGTGTTATCGAACGGCTGGCGGTGCACGTGCCCGCCGTGCTCGCGGAGGAGGGGTGGAGCGTCGACAACCTGGACGAGGAGTTCCGCAACGCGCTGCCGGGGAAGATCCGGCTCGGCGCCCGGGTCCGGGCTCCGCTGCAGGAACTCATCCAGCGGCTCATCGTCGAGCAGCAGCCGCCCGAGGAGAAGCCCGTCGCGCCGCTGCCTCCCGCCCGGAGGCCGGTGGATCCGCCCGTGGAGCTCGTCGTCGAGCGCTACTCCTCCATCTGGCAGATCGACAAGGCGCTGTGGAACTCGATGCTGGGCACCGTGGGCTTCGTCAGCTGGGACTCGCTGATGATGCAGGAACAGGTGTTCACCGATACCGAGGAGCGCGAGAACTCCTGGCAGTTCCTCTACGTGCTGATCCGCGACAAGCCCGGCAACATCCTCGCGGCGGCGCCCTTCACGGTGGCGCTGTGCAAGGATGACATGCTGATGCGCGAGGAGGTGTCTCAGCGTGTCGAGGAGCGGCGCAAGACGGATCCCTACTTCCTGTCCTCACGCTCACTGGTGCTGGGCACGCTGCTCTCGGAGGGCAACCACCTGTATCTGAACCGAGCGGGGCCCTGGCGCGCCGCGCTCGCCCGGCTGCTGGAGGTGGCTCGCGAGGAGTACGACAAGGCCGGCTGCTCGGTGATGACACTGCGCGATTTGCCCGCGGATGACGCCGAGATGGATCAGGAGATGCTCCACCATGGGTTCGTGAAGGTGCCCATGCTCGACTCCCACCTGATACATATCAATTGGTGGACGGAGGACGAGTACCTCACCCAGCTGAAGTCCAAGCGGAAGCGTGATCACCTGAAAGCGCGTATCGCGCAGTCCCACTCCTACGAGCGGCGGATCCATGGGGTAGGGGTCGGAGAGACCCTCTCCCTGGAGGAGCTCGAGTACCTGCACTCGCTCTACCTGAACGTGGCGCGCAAGAGCCTGCGCTTCAACGTGTTTCACCTCCCCCTGCGCCTGCTGGCCGCCATGCACGAGTCTCCGGCGTGGGAGTTCATCGTCCTGCGCGTCCCGCCCGAGCACGGCGGGCCTTCTCACGGCCGTCCAGTGGCCTTTGGGGCAGCCCACAAGCAGGACGGACATTACGGAGGGTTCTTGTGCGGGGTGGACTATGAGTACGTGGAGACCCATGGCGTCTACCGCCAGCTCCTGTATCAAACGGTGCGACGCGCCATGGAGCTGGGGATGAAGACGGTCCACCTGGGAATGACGGCGGACCTGGAAAAGCTCCGGCTTGGCTCGGTGACACACCGCACGTGTGTCTACATGCAGGCGAGGGATCACTTCAGCGGCGCCCTGTTACGGGAGATTGCTGCCGAAGCAAGCCTTTCTCGCTCGGCCGTTCCTGTCGACAGCGCCGTTGTCGCACGTTCCGAATAGGGGGCGGGTGGAACGGCGGTGGGTCCAGGCGTAGACTGAACAACAGCTGTACCTGTTCATGCCTGCGAGTCCCTTGAAAGTTCCCTCGAGTGAGCCTGCCAGAGGGTCGTTCTCCGCGAATGATCTCGCGGAGAACTCGCCGCTTGCCATCATCGAGTGGGACGCGGCATTCAAGGTGTCCGTGTGGAGCACGCGAGCCACCGAGCTCTTCGGTTGGAGCGAGGGCGAGATTCGCGGCAAGCACCCGGTGGAGATGGCCCTCATCCACAAGGAGGATGAGACGCGTTTCACCGAGGGCGTGAGACAGCTGCTCTCGGGTGAGGTGCCCTGGATCGATCTGCAGCTGAGGAACTACCGCAAGGACGGCTCGCTCGCCTGGTGCGTGTGGTACTGCACCGCGATCCGCGACGCCGCGGGGCAGTTGCTGTGTGTTCTCACCCAGGCGCTGGATGTGACAGCGCGGGAGCATGCGCTCACCCAGCTCGAGGAGAGCGAGCGCCGTTTCAAATCCACCTTCGAGCAGGCTGCCGTCGGTATTGCGCATGTCAGTGTGGCTGGGCTGCCACTGCGAGTGAATTCGAAGATGGCGGAGATCTTCGGTTACACGACCGGAGAGATGATGACATTCGGGTTCGAGAAGACGACCTACCCGGATGATGTGGGGCCTGACCTGGACCTGGCCATGCAGGTGCTCGAGGGCACGCTCCCCATGTATTCGCTGGAGAAGCGCTACCGGCACAAGTCGGGGGAGATCATCTGGTGCAACCTCACTGTTTCACTGGTGAGGAAGCCGGATGGGATGCCCGACTACTTCATCGCCGTCATCGAGGACATCACCCGGCGCCATCGCGCGGAGCAGGAGCGGGATGAGCTGCTGGCGCGGGAGCAGGAGGCACGTCGGGAGGCGGAGGAGCTGGTGCGTCGCCGATCCGCGGAGCTGGAGGCGGCTCGCAACGCGCTCGTCCAGGCCGAGCGCCTGGCCACCGCGGGCCAGCTGGCGGCGGGCGTGGGGCATGAAATCAACAATCCGCTGTCCTACGTGCTGGCGAACCAGACGTATGCCATCGAGGAGTTGGCTCGGCTGAAGCTGCCCATGCCGGGCATGGACCTGGAGGAGGTCCAGCGGGCGCTGGTGCAGGCGCAGCTGGGGGCCGAGCGCATCCGGGACATCGTCCGGGATCTGCGTACCTTCGCGCGGGGAGATCCCGACGCGATGGGTCCGGTGGATGTGCAGGCCACGCTGGAGTTCTCCATCTCCATGGCGATGCCGCAGATGCGTCAGCGGGCGAAGCTGGTACGCAGCTACGGGAAGGTGCCCTTCGTGATGGGCAACGAGTCCCGCCTGGGACAGGTCTTCCTCAACCTGCTGATCAACGCGGCGCAGGCCATCCCCGAGGGGTTCGTCGCCCAGCACGCGGTGACGGTGGCGGTGCGGGAGGGGGAGGAGGGCTGGGTCATCGTCGAGGTGGCGGACACAGGCAGCGGGATTGCTCCCGAGCATCTGCCGCGCATCTTCGAGCCGTTCTTCACCACCAAGCCGCTGGGGGTGGGCACGGGGCTGGGGCTCTCGGTGTGCCACGGCATCGTCGTGGGGCTGGGAGGGCAGATCGAGGTGGAGAGCGAGGTGGGGCAGGGCACCCTGTTCCGGATCCGCCTGCCCGCCGCGAAGACGCTCTTCCCGGACGAGCATGAGACTCCGGTTCCAGTGCAGCGCGTGGCCACCCCGCGGCGCGTGCTGGTGATCGATGACGATCCCGAGGTCCGCGCGGCGCTCGCGCGCATCATCGGCTCGCCGCACCATGTGGAGTTGGCGGACACGGCTCGGGATGCCCAGCGGGTGTTGTTGGAGCAGCGAGAGGAGTACGACGTCATCTTCTGCGATCTGATGATGCCGGACCTCACGGGCATGGATCTGCACGACATCATCGCGGTGCAGCGCCCGGAGTTGCTCCAGCGCATGGTCTTCATGTCGGCGGGTGCGTTCACGCCCAGAGCCGTCGCGTTCCTGGAGCGCGGCTCCATCCGGCGCCTCGAGAAGCCATTCGATCCCGTGCGCGTGCGCTCGTTGCTCTATTAGGGCACCTGCGCCGAGGCCAGTGGGCCCCGTGGCTCAGAGCCCGGCGTAGCTGAGGGTCTGCATCAGCCAGGTCTGCACGGTGTTGCGCGTGGGGCTGTGGCCCGAGTCCAGCGACCAGGTGAACAGGGCGCCCGCGAACTCCCCGGCCGTTTGGTAGCGGGTGTCCGTGTCCGGCGAGAGCGCCTTTCGGATGATCTGGCCCAGCGCCGGGTCCACCGTGTCCGGCAGGTGCAACTTGGCCGCGCGGATAGCCTCCATCACCACCTCGTCCTCCGCGTCCCCGAGCTGGAAGGGGTTGCTGCCCACCACCAACTCGTGGAGCACGATGCCCAGGGAGAACAGGTCCGAGGCGGGCGTGAGTGGCTCGCCCAGTGTCTGCTCCGGAGAGAGGTAGTGGAGCTTCCCGGCGGCGATGCCGTCCTGGGGGCCGATGTCCACCCCGCGCGCCTTGGCCACGCCAAAGTCCCCGAGCTTCACGTCCGCCTCGCCCGAGAGGAAGATGTTGGAGGGGTTCACGTCGCCGTGCACCAGCTCCAGGGGACGGCCGCTGCGCGTGCGCAGTTGGTGGAAGTAGGCCAGGGCCCGCAGCACCTCGATGCACATGTGGACCGCGACGCCCAGGGGTATACGGCGCTTGAGCGCATCGTGGGCCTCCATCAGCCGCTTGAGATCCCCTCCCACGAGGAACTCCATGGCGATGTAAGGCCGCCCGAAGGCCTGGCCCGACTCGATCAAGCGCACGAGGTTGGGGTGGTCCAGCAGCCCCATCAGGTCCGCCTCGTCGGCGAAGGCCTCGGGCGGGGCGTCCTTGCGCATCAGCTTGAGGGCCACCGAGAACTTGTCGCCCCGAGGAGGAATGGCCTCGGCCAGGAACACCTCCGCCATCCCGCCCTGTCCCAGGCGCGAGCGGATGACGTAACGCCCGTAGCGCCTCGACGGCACCTCGACGGTTCTGGCGGCCCCGACTTCCACGGTCCCATTGTACGCCACGAACCAGGAAGGTGGCACCTCACCCCCCGGACAGGGGGCTCAATCGTCTTCCTTCGAGAGCTCCATCAGCAGATCCAGGTCCTCCGCCGCGTCCATGCTCTCGAGCAGCTCCAGGTTCTCCACCACCTCCTGGTCCTCCCGGGACATCTGGGGCTGTTTGGGCCGTGGGCGAGCGGGCTCGGTCTTTTGTGGAGGCGGCGGAGGGGGTGTCGGAGTCCGATCCTCCGCTGCGGCCACACCAGAGTAGAGGCTGGTGGCCAGCAGGATGAGGAGGATGCGGCTCACTGGCGCCGCCTCTCGCGCAGGCGCTCGCGCAGATCCTGCCGCTGCTCCGGAGACATCTGCCGCCAGCGGCGCATGTTCTCCATCATCTGCTCGCGCCGCTCCGGGTGGGCGCGCAGGTACTCGCGCATCCGCTTGCGCACCTCGGCCTTGCGCTCCGGATCCATGTCCCTGAAGTCGCGGAAACGCTCGCGCAGCAGTTGGCGCTCCTCGGGAGACAGCTTCTGGAAGTCCCGGAGGTTGGCGCGCAGGCGCTCGCGCTCTTCGGGAGGCATCTTCCGCAGGCGCTCCAGGTTGCCGCGGATGCGCTCCTGCTCCTCCTTGGGCAGCGCCTTGAACTCGCGCAGCTTGGCGCGCAGTGCTTCCTTCTGCTCGGGAGAGAGCTTCTCGAAGCGCTCGGCTGCCGTCTGGGCCTGCTCGGTGCTCTGGGCCTGGGCTCGCGAGGGCGTGCCCGCGAGCAGCGCCACCACCGCGCCGATGATTGCCAGGTTGTGTCTCATCACTGCCCCTCCAACTCGTGGAGGTTCTCGATGACCTCCAGGTCCTCGGCGCTGTCCAGGCCCACGATGTCGTAGTCCTCGACCAGCTCCAGATTGGCGGCCAGCTCCAGCGAGCCGGCGTCCATCACATTCATGCTCTGCGACTCGTGGCCGGTGTAGACGATGGCGAACCCCACGGCCGCGGCCAGCCCCAGCGAGGGCACCAGCACGGCGGGCCGCAGCAGCGCCTTGAGCCGCTCCCGGAGCGGAGGCGGCAGCGCGTCCACTCTGGCCAGCACCGCCCGGCGCGTGTCGAGAGAGGGCTTGAACTCGGGAAGCGCGGCGAGCTGGGTCAGCGTGCGTCGCAGCAGCTTCTCGGTGCCCTGGCACTCGGCGCAGGTGCCCAGGTGCGTCTCCATCTCCGCTCGGCGCGCGGCGGAGAGCTCCCCGTCGATGTATGCCGTCAGATCGTCCTCGAACGCGCAGCTCATGCCCTGCTCCTCGCGGGCAAGGTGCCCGCCTGCAGCTCTTCTATCTTGCGAGCCACCGCGAGAGTGGCCCGGTGGATGAGGCTCTTCACCGCGGCCTCACTGGCCTCCAGGGCCTCGGCGATGTCCCGGTACGCCATGCCCTCGAAGCGGCACATGGTGAAGGCGGCGCGCTCCCGCTCGCTCATGTCCTGGAGGGCCTCGCCCACGGCGCGCTCCAATTCCTTGCCCGCCACCGCTTCGTCCGGACGCTCTCCCTCCGGCCCAGCCACCTCCACCCCGTTCTCCTCCTCCTCTTCGCGGGGTGAAGTGGATGTGTGTGTCACCCGGTATTCTCCACGGCGCACCTCGTTGAGGCAGTGGTTGGTGGCCACCCGGAACAGGAACGTCTTGAACTGCGCCGTGGGCTTGTAGGCCTTGGCGTTCCGGTAGAGCTTCACGAAGATGTCCTGCGTCAGCTCCTCCGCCCGGGCCTGATCCCCGACGAAGCGGAAAGCAAAGCGGGCCACGCTCGCGTGGTAGCGGTCGAACAGCTGGGCGAAGGCCTTCCGGTCGCCCGCCGCCACCCGCCGCATGAGTTCTGTGTCCGATTCAGGCTCCACGAATGCCTTGAACCCCGTTGCCTGGAAGAAGTTGCGGGCACCGTGCGCTTTGAACCTCACGGGTAACCCTGGGTACAGTTTTCGGCGTGGCTACCATCTCCAGCACACGTCCACCCACCTCGGGTGAAGCGTCGAGCACCGTCTCGGGCGAGGCCGTGGGCGAGCTGCCCATCGCGGACGTGGCCGACTGGGGACATCTCCTCCCGGAGGCTCGACCCGAGGGGGAGTCTCTGGCGGGAGCGGTACCAGCTGTCGACTCAGGGGCCGTGCTCTCGGAGGAGCGCTTCGAGGCGCCGGCGCCGGCTCCCTCGGCTGAGCCCCCTCCTTTAAAGGGCGCGGGCCCAAGCGCAGCGGGTTTCTCGATAGAGGTGGCGGAGCGCCCGGAGTTGGTTTCCGAGGCCAACTCGGAGGAACTCACGCCGCTGCCCTCGCCCCGCCAGGGAGCGAGACCTGTTGCTGTCGAGTCCTTCCCTTCGGACGAGCGGTCCGTGGCATCGGTGGTGGTGGATCCGGCGATGCTCACCGCGCTTCCGAGTTCGCGCCCGGCGCCGGGGGTGAACACGCCCCCGCCGGAGACGCCGCTGCCGGTGCTGCTGCTGGTGGAGCAGGCGCAGAACGCCTCGGGGGAGGAGCGGCAGGAACTCTCCCGCCGCATCAACCGTTGGCTGGACAAGATGGTGAGCGAGGGAGGTTCACGGCACGTGGCGGATTGGTTCCACCACCTGATCGAGCGCGGTCGGCTCGAGGGGCTGGCGGATGCGGCGGGGCAGTCCTGTCATGAGACAGCGGTCCGAGGGCTGCTGGCCATGGGCTTTCCGTACGCGCTGGAGGTGCGGCCCGAGGATCTGGAGCGCCTCAAGCCGCGGCAGTCCCAGCCGAAGCACCGGAAGCGGGGGCGCAAGCTGAAGGGGGCGGCGGCGGGAGTCCTGGTGGGAGGGCTCGGAGCGGAGGTCGCGCTGGACGTGTTGAGGCAGTTGCCGGGGATGGAGCTGCTCACGGTGGAGGTAGGCCTTTTGCTGCTGGCCCTGGTGACGCTGCTGGTGAGCAGGCCGCGCTCGGCGGCGCACAACATGGGGCTGGCGGTACTGCTGGTTGTGTCGATGCTGACACTTTCCCTTGGAGTCCTGGGGGGTTACGCTGGCCTGGCGGCGGGCTTGGGCGGGTTGGTGGCTGCTCTCCTGTTTGCCCTCCATCGGAGCTGAGGGGCCTTGCGATACAGGTATGTCAGGGGGGTGGACTACGGTCTACCCGTCGCGTAGTAATACGAACCGCGTTCTGAACGCGGGTTCAGGTGGGCCGGGGTGGCTCACCGCATACGACTGGAGGAGTCGAGAGATGGCCGTGAATCAGGAGAAGGAGAAGGCGATCGAGCTGGCGATGTCGGCGGTGGAGCGCCAGTTCGGTAAGGGTTCGATCATGCGGCTCGGCAACGATGAGCCGCTGGCGCATGACATTCAGGCCATTTCGACTGGATCGATCTCGCTCGACATCGCGCTGGGCGTGGGCGGGGTGCCGAAGGGGCGCATCGTCGAGATCTTCGGGCCGGAGTCCTCCGGTAAGACGACGCTGTGTCTCCACATTGTCGCCGAGGCGCAGAAGCGGGGCGGCATCTGCGGCTACATCGACGCGGAGCACGCGCTGGACGTGGGGTACGCCCGGAAGTTGGGGGTGCGCACGGACGACCTGCTGTTGAGCCAGCCGGACACGGGCGAGCAGGCGCTGGAGATCGCGGAGATGCTGGTGCGCTCGGGCGCCATCGACGTGCTGGTGGTGGACTCGGTGGCGGCGCTGGTTCCGAAGGCGGAGCTCGAGGGCGAGATGGGCGATGCGCACATGGGCGTGCAGGCGCGACTGATGAGCCAGGCGCTGCGCAAGCTCACGGGCACCATCTCGAAGAGCCAGACGTGCGTGATCTTCATCAACCAGATCCGCATGAAGATCGGCGTGATGTTCGGCAATCCGGAGACGACGACGGGCGGCAACGCGCTGAAGTTCTACGCGTCGCAGCGGTTGGACATCCGCCGGATTGGAGCGATCAAGAACGGCGAGGCGGTGGTGGGCAGCCGGACGCGCGTGAAGGTGGTGAAGAACAAGGTGGCGCCTCCCTTCAAGGAGGTGGAGTTCGACATCATGTACGGCACGGGCATCTCGCGAGAGGGAGACCTGATCGACCTGGCGTCGAACGATGGCATCGTCGAGAAGAGCGGCAGCTGGTTCGCGTTCAAGGGCGAGCGCATCGGCCAGGGCCGTGAGAACGCGAAGGACTACCTGCGCGAGCATCCGGATACGTACAAGGAGATCGAGGCGCGGGTGCTGGAGAAGTACGGGGTGCTCAAGACGCAGGCGGCCGCAGCGGCTCCTGCTGAGCCGGAGGCTCCGGCGGAGGGCGAGAAGCGCCCTCGCGTGAAGGCCGTGAAGTAGTCCTGCGCTGACACAGCAGGGACGAAGTCTCAGGGGCTGCTTGCCGCGAGGTGAGCAGCCCCTTTTCGTGTCGGGGCTGATTGGACCGGGGCCGCTGCGAAGTGCCCTGGTGCTGTAGAGCGAGAAACACGTGTTTGCGACTCACAGGTAGTTCACCCTCTCATATCGTGACCTTACTTTGCTCCCCCGGGTTCGCGAGCTTGGGCGTTGGAGATAAGTGGTCCTGCATACGTGGAGGAGAGGTGGATACCAGCCAACCCGGCGATGATGCTGAGTTCGAAAAACTCAAGCTTTTGTTTGATTACACCAAGTTTCATGTCGGCATCTACCTCACCGTCGTTGGCGTCTTGACTGGGATTGTTGCCACGAGCGCCAAAGATTTCTCATTCCATTTCAATAGGGCATGGCTCATCAGTGCAATCGTTTTTATTGTGATTGCTGGCATTGCGGGCGGCGTTCTTTTGAGCAGTATGTGCCATGAGCGGAGATTGGATCTGTTCTGGAACAAAAAGCTTGGTCCGTTTGGGCTTCGGTGTTGGCCGGCCAAGTGGTGGGCCTCTATCGAACACACAGCATTCTGGGTGGCTATTGGGTGCGCGCTCTGTGCGTTCTTTTTCCCGAGTAGCAACCGAGGAGGATGAAACTCAAAGAGGGGTCGTGCGAATGCGGCGCTGAGCTTCGCGGACGAACTGGGTGCAGGAGAAGTCCAGCGGTGCATCGCTGCTCTGGAGCGCGTGACGGGCTCTGAGGAATGGGAGCCAGACCGAGTCCTCCACGACTACTGCTGTTTCTGCGAGCTCACGACGTGGCACCCAATGCCCGCCGAGCTTGTGTACAAGGTAGCGGCCCAGCCATGCCCCCAGTGCTGAGATGAGCGCCTCCTTCTTTTCCGCAGAGGGGTGCTCTCCCCAGCCGAAGTGCCACAGTCGCCAGTCCAAGGCGGGAAGGGCTTCTGGAATCGTTTGCAGCACTTCCGGTACTTCCGTGTGGAACAAGGCGATGAGCTGCTCGGCGTAAAGGCCCTCGTAGGTCTCCACCGATGCCTTTACGTTCGTCATGTCCGTTTGGAGCACCTGGGCGGCGGGGAGCCACTCGGCGACGGGTGGCGGTTGGTAGCGGTTGAACCGCTCCACCGTCTGGCGCTTGCGCAGCAACCCCTGAAAGTCCACCTCTTTTCGGAGGATCTCCGCCACGTCCGGATGAAACTCCATGGGAATCGGGGCGAATGCCAGTGAGCGCTCGCGCAGAGCTGCCAGCGTGGCCTCCGGGTTGAGGTCGGGGCGCAGGTGGATCAGCGAACGGGCCTGTGCTGCACGCGCTTCTTCGGAGTCAAAATCCACAGGCGTAGTCTGTGTGAGCCAGAGCACCGCACCGCCAGGTAGCTCCTCCATCCGTGAGGCGGGAGTGGAGAGCACGCGGTCCCTTCCGAGTTCCTCCTGCATGTGTGCGCCATAGAGGTTGAGCCAGAAGGCTTCGGTGATGCGTTGGGGGATGCGAGAACGCTCCTCGTTTGGTTTCCTGCTCAGCGTGAAGTCGGTGAAGCTGTGTCCCAGTCCGTAGGCCAGCGGTAGCCTGGCCGCCACTGCACGCACCAGCGAGACGAGTTGCTCAGCATGCTCTGATGCCTTTCCGCCCTGGTGAAGAAACGAGAAAGGACTGATCCTTAGCTTCAAGGCAAAGCGCACACCATCGGTCTCTCCATCGAAGGTATCGAGCCACACGCTGACCTTGGGAGGCCGGGAGCGAGCAAGGATGGTACCTGTGCCCGCACCGATGCGGTTCTTGTGGAAGCGCTCCCGCAGCGTCTGCCGCGAATACTTCTGCGGCCGCGCGGTGAGATGCATCTGGTCCGGGCGCAGCTCTTCGTCCAAGGACTCGATGATGTCCAGGAGTTCCTCCAGCCCTTCAAAGCCCCGTGCCAGCGGATCCTTGAAGGAGTAGAGCTGCAGGACGAAGTCGTCTTCCTTGTTCCACGCGTCAGCGTCCATGGAAGTGGAGCTCGATCCCTCGGTTGAAGGCTTCATCGGCGAGGGCCTCCTGGAGTTTCGGTGTCAGCCCTTCTCCGTCATAGACGAGGTGGACCCGGGTGACACCCACCTTGCGTCCGAAGAGCGGATGGCCGAGCCGACGCACCTCCACCGTTCCTCCATACTTGGCTCGGGCCTCCTGGATGTCCTCGCGGAGTTGCTTGATGGATTCATCGATGCTCTTGTTGGGGAAGGCACGCTGCTTGTTGCTGAAGGAGTGGACGGTAGGTTGCCTGCCCGCGCCGAGTGAGGCCTCGTCGATAACGAACTGGTCCGCGTAGGTGAGCCAGCCGCCTTCGTGTCCCAGGCCCACGTTCTCCGCGACCAGGGGCTGTTCGATGCCACGCAGCAGAGTTCGTGTTCCTGCAGCCTCACCTGCCTCCCGCTGCATGGCTTTGCCCACGCGTCTTTGGAACTCCAGCGCCTGTTGGAAGCGGTCTCGGAATGCCTGATAGCTCTCCCACTTCAGCGGCGGCTTCAGCTCCACTCGCCCCGTTACTGCGGATCTGCCACCCACAAGATCCTGGTAGCGCCCCTCCCAATACGCCACGTAATCCACCCACAGGCGGCTTTCGGCCTTCACTCCCGAAGGAGGCTCACTCATTCTCGGGTGGTAGCGCTCCAACTCCTTCAGCCCAGATGGACAGCGAGGCCCCGCCGCCTCCGCCTCCGCCTCCGCGAGCCGAGCCTCCTGCGTCAGCGCCTCCTCCAGCGCCATCCGCCCGTCTGCTCCGACGAGTTGCTCCACACGCGCCGCTTCCACGGCCATGCGTTCGGCTTCTGCTACGCCTGACCTCGTCTCCGCTCCGCCGGCTTTCAGCACGCTGCCGACCACCAACACGTCCAGGGCTCCAGCGATGATGGCGTTCTCCACCCCCTTCATCCTGGCCCTGCGAGTGAATCCCTCCGCGAGCAGCCCTCTCAATCTCAGGCCGCCCGCGCCTCGTGAAGGGATGAATTCCTCCAGGTGCCTCCATTGCACCGTGCAGCTCGGCAAAGTGCCGCACACCACTCCCAGCGCCTGATCCCCAATCGCCTCACCCGTGTGCCGCAGGGTTTCTTCCAGCTGCCGCACCACCTCCAGGGCACGTGCATCCCCCCCTTGAGCATCCGCGTACACGCGCTCCAAGTGCGCGGAGCGGTGGACCAGGAACACTGCGGAGCGATCGCCCTCAAGACGGCCTGTCGCATCGCAGTACAGCCCATAGTCGAAGGCGGGAACCTCATCCCTGCGCAGTTCTTCCAGCGACACGGCCTCTGGTCCACCGCATCGGGCTGCCACTAGCAGTGGAGAAAGCGCTACCAACGAAGTCAGCGCCAGCAGTCGAAGCATGCGGCCCAGTCTTCCTCCGGCTTCACCCCGCGAGAAAGCCGCGCTGACACCCTGTGCCTCACTCCATCTTCAGGCGCGGCGCGTCATGGATGTCGCGGGCTCGTCGTTTGCGCACAAAGCGCAGATGCGCCATAGACTCCGCGCGCCAGAGGCCCCGACGGCCTCGGCCCCTTGGAGGGTTCCTTGTCCCAGAAGATGAACCGCCGCACCATCCTGCAGTCCGTCGTCGCCGTCGCGGCCTCGACTGCCTTCGCCTGCAGCGATGATGAGACCACCGTCGACACCCAGTCGGAGTCGGAGAAGGCTCGCGCGTACTTCCCTCAGTCCGTGGCCTCCGGAGATCCGCGCCCCGACAGCGTCGTGCTCTGGACCCGCGCCGTGAATTCCGCGCAGTCCAATACCGACACCGCGATCTCCCTCGATGTCTCCACCGACGAGAACTTCGGCTCGTTCGTGCTCCAGCAGCAGGGCCTCACCGCCCAGGCCGCGCACGACAACGCCATCAAGGTCAAGGTCACCAACCTCCAGGCGCGCACCACCTACTACTACCGCTTCATCTACGAGGACGGTGGCCAGAAGTTCATCTCCCCCGTGGGCCGCACGAAGACGGCACCCAATCCCGGCGATGACGTGCCCGTGAAGTTCGTGGTCGGCAACTGCCAGGACTACGTCGGCCGCTACTACAACTCCTGGCAACGCCTGCTCCAACTCAACGCGGATGTGGATGCCATCATCTTCCTCGGCGACTACATCTACGAGACCACCGGAGACCCGTCCTTCCAGTCCACCAGCACCACCCGCGGCGTCTCCTTCACCGAGCCCGATGGCGCGCTGGTGCAGCAGACCGGCATCTTCAAGTATCAGGCCGCATCGGCGCTCTCGAACTACCGCGACATCTACAAGACCGTCCGCCAGGACCCCATCATCCAGAAGGTCCACGAGCGCTACCCCTTCATCGTCGTGTGGGACGATCACGAATTCTCGGATGATTGCTGGGGCTCGAACGCCACCTACCAGGATGGCAAGAAGCTCGAAAAGCAGGACGAGCGGCGCCGCAACGCCGAGCAGGCCTTCTTTGAGTTCATCCCCATCGACACCTCGGCCAGCGCTCCTCCGGGTCCTATCGATGTGAACTCGGAGCCCCGCTACCCGAACACGCACATCTACCGCGACTTCGACTTCGGCAAGCACGTCAAGCTCATCGTCACGGACTACCGCACCTACCGGCCCGATCACATCATTCCCGAGGATGGTTACCCCGGCACGGTGGTGATGGATCAGGCTGCGCTCGAGGCGGCCCAGGTGGCGCCTTATTTCACGGACGCGTCCTTCGCGTACATCAACGTGGATGTAGCGCCCTTCGCGGCGCTGAAGCCCGGTTTGCAGGAGGCCTACGTGTTCCTGGCCATGAAGGCGGGGCTCTCCTTGGACGAGGCCAAGGCGAAGGCAGCCACCTGGGTGCAGGGCAATCTGGCGCTGGCCTACGTCAACCAGGTGCTCGCCCAGTCGCCAACGCCCGTGGCGCCGATCTCGGCCGAGGGCCTGCCGCGAGGCCTGGCCTACGTGCACATGGGCAAGGTGGGCCTCTTCGACATCCGCGGCTCTCGCTACGTCGTGGTGAAGGACACCTTCGATCTGTACGCGGCGTATCACTACCAGACCACGGCCAAGGCCAGCGAGAACGCCTGGGGTGCTGCCCAGGAGGCCTGGTTCCAGGACAAGGTGAAGGCCAGCAACACCTGGAAGGTGGTGGTGAGCTCCGTGTCCGTCACCTCCCTGGTGTGGGACTTGAGAGCCAAGACGGAGATCCCCGATCCCACCCTGCGCCAGCGCTTCTACTTCAACGTGGACCACTGGGACGGCTTCCCTACCAAGAAGCAGGAGCTGCTGAAGACTTTGAAGGCCACCAACGTCAACGCGCTGGTGCTGTCCGGAGACATCCACGCCTCGTACGCCTCGGTGGAGTACGGCATCCCCGCGCTCACGGGGCCGGCCATCTCCTCGGGCACGGTGCAGGAACTGGCGGGCACGGCGCTGCTCGGCGCGGGTTACTACTCGGGTAGCGCCATCTACCGGTACGCCGTGGCCGAGATGGATGCCACGCTCAAGGCCGGCAACCCGGGTCTCGCGTTCGCCAACTCGGAGGCCCATGGCTTCCTCATGGTGGAGATCCGCCCTGATCAGGCGCTGGCCACCTACCACCTCATCCCCAGCAGCGAGATCCACAAGGATTACTCGCTGCGGAGCGATGACGAGCTGAGGGCCAAGTTCATCTCCCAGTCGCTCGTCATCCAGAACGGCACCATCACCTCCGCGTAAGTCGTTCCTGCCCGGGAGGCGCAGGCGGTACGCTGCGCCTCTCATGGGCACCCCTGTCGTGCGGCTCGTCCCCGCGCTCCCCGAGCACCTGGACGAATGGATCGCCATCCGCGCTGGCGCCACCTCGCGCCGGCTCATCCCGATGGACGAGGACAGCCGCGAGTCACTGCTGAAGCGGCTGAGCGAGGCGAGCAGTGACGTGACGGATCCTCGCGCCAAGAGCTTCCGGTGGATGGTGGAGGCGGATGGGCGCATTGCTGGCACCTTGTCCGCACGAGAGCTGTCCCGTGTGCATGGCCGGGTCGAGGTGGGCTACATGCTTGCCGAGGAGTACCTGGGCCGTGGCATCGGCACCCGCGCGGTGACGCTGATGCTGGAGCGGCTCTTCTCCATCCCCCAGCTCTACCGCGTCTGGTTGACCACCACGGCGGAGAACGTTGGCTCGCAGGCCCTGGCGCGCAAGCTGGGCTTTGTGCTGGAGGGCGTCATGCGCGAGCACACCGTCGTCCAGGGGCGGCGGATGGATCTGCAGTTCTGGGGGCTGCTGCGGCCCGAGTGGGAGGCACGCCAGGCCTCGCGGTGATCCATCCGCGCGAGGGCGGGTCAAGGTGCTGTGACGCGAGGGCTTCCTGGCCGGAGAAGCCTTGTGTCCTCGATGAGGTGCATCATGAGGCGAATGACCAGACAGCTGTGGGCAGCGGTGGCGACTGTCGTGCTCTGCGCGTGCGGTGACGAGGTGGAGCCTGTCCAGGTGCGCGGTCGGGTGACGGACCTGGAGGGTTCGCAGGGGCAGAGTCTGGGCGTACGGGCCTTCGGCGCGGAGGGCCTCGGGGGTACGGGCACCGCGTCGGCCGTCACGAAGGTCCGCGCGAGCACGGTCGCCGAGGGCGGAGCGCTGACGCTCGTGGGCGAGGCGGAGGTCTCCGCTCAGGGCAGCTACACCGTGGAGGTCCCCGAGGGACAGCAGAAGCTGGTGCTCCAGGGAATCGACAACTCGGGCACGGTGGTGGTCTCCGCGCTGCTCGATGCCAGCGGCCAGGCCGGTGACGCCACCATCGCTCCGCCCATGGACAGCGAGAGCTCGCTCGAGGCGGAGGTCTTCACCCGCATCGTCGCGGATGGGGCCCAGGTCGCGCAGACGAACACGGTGGATCTGCGCACTCGTATCAACGCGAAGATGGCGGCGGCCGCGAAGCAGGGGGCCAGCACGCGCGAGGCGGTCCAGGCGCGGGTGAAAGTCCTGGCGGAGGCCGTGCGCGCCGCGCAGGAGGCGGAGATCCGTGCCTATGCGAAGGCGGGCGTCACGACGAGCCAGTCGGCGCTCTTCGACGCGGAGCTGGCCGCTTCGGCGAAGCTCAATGTGGCGCTCGATGCGGCGTCCGACACGGGGGCCGCCGTGGAGACGGCCTATCAGGATTTCTACATGGAGCTGGCCGCGGCGGCCCAGCGATTGGGGGCGAAGGCGCAGCAGCAGGCCCAGGCGGAGAGCTCGGCGAGCGTGGCCTTCCGCGCCACGGTGAAGGGCCGTCTGTCCGCGCAGGATGCGCAGCCGCTCGTGGACGCGGCCGTACGTGCCGCGGCGGCGGCCGAGGCGAGGACTTCGAGCATGGCGCTTTCGGTGATCCTCCAGGCCTCCACGGCCACGGATGCGTCGCTCCAGCAGGCGGACACGGCGGCTACGGCCTTGCGCTCGAACGTGAGCGCCTCGGTGACGGCGGCGGCCGCGGCGCAGGCATTCACGGGCTTCTCGGCGAGCGTGGCCACCGGCGCGGATCTGAAGAGCACCGTGCTGGGCTCCTATCTGGGCGTCAGCGTCGTCAACCAGGTCGCGGCAGCTGGAGCCGTGCAGGCCACGGCCACTGCGGCCACCGCGCTCGATGCCGCGCTGGATGTGGCGGTGAAGGCCGCCGTCACCGCGACCCAGACGGACACCGCGAAGCTGGCCACCGGGATTGCCGATGCCTACGCCACCTATGTCAGCGCGGTGAAGGCCCAGGCTACGCCGCTCGCGACGTTCGGGGAGAAGGCCACTCCGGCAGTGGAGCTGCTCGTGGTCGCCGACGGCTCCTTCCGGTTGCAATGAAGGCCTCGGAGGCCGCCGCCTGGACGCTCGGCAGCCTGGAGGTAGGTGAGAAGCATACACGGCGGGCAAAAAGTGATAGGTTGCCCCTGCCATGCACGCCTACGCCGCCGAGCTGTCCCAGGAGCTGGGCCTCAAGCCCGAGCAGGTGGACAAGACCCTCGCGCTCAATGCCGAGGGCGCCACCGTCCCCTTCATTGCCCGCTACCGCAAGGAAGCCACCGGCGGGCTGGACGAGGTGCAGATCCAGACGATCCTGGATCGCGCCGCCGAGCGTTCGGAGCTCGACTCCCGCCGGGAGACGATCCTGCGCACCATCGAGGGCCAGGGGAAGCTGACGCCCGAGTTGTCCCAGGCGCTCCAGCGCGCGCGGACGCGCACCGAGCTGGAGGATCTCTACCTGCCCTACAAGCCCAAGCGGCGCACCCGGGCCGCCATCGCCCGGGAGCGGGGGTTGGAGCCGCTCGCGGACATCATGTGGAAGCAGGAAGGGCAGCGCAGCGAGGACCGGAACGCACGCGTGCGCTCCTTCGTGGACGCGGAGAAGGGGGTGCCGGACCTCGATGCGGCGCTCGCGGGAGCGCGGGACATCTGCGCCGAGCGCGTCGCCGAGGATGCGCCCCTGCGCCGCGCCGCGCGTGAGCTGTGCCTCCAGAAGGGGCGCCTGCACTCCGATGTCGCCCCCGCGAAGAAGAACGAGCCCTCCAAGTTCGAGTCCTATTATGAGCACGAGGAGCCGCTCGCCCAGGCGCCCTCCCACCGGGTGCTGGCGCTGCTGCGCGGCGAGGCCGAGCAGGTGCTCCGCGTGAAGGTCCTCTTCCCCGATGACGAGGCCAAGGGCCTGCTGAGCTCGCGCGTAGTGACGAAGCCGCAGGCGCTCTTCGCCTCGGAGCTGCGCACGGCGGCGGAGGATGCGTGGGAGCGGTTGCTGGGCCCGTCCCTGGAGTCGGAGCTGCGAGCCGAGGTGAAGGAGCGCGCGGACCGCCAGGCCATCGGAGTGTTCGGCGAGAACCTGCGCCACCTGCTCCTGGCGTCGCCCGCGGGCACACGGGCCGTGGTGGCGTTGGACCCGGGCCTGCGCACGGGCGTGAAGATGGTGATGCTGGACGCCACCGGAAGCGTGGCGGAGACGGGCACGCTCTACACCGAGCGCTCACCCGACGAGCGCGCCCGTGCGGCCCGGCAACTCGCCGCCGTCATCCAGAAGCACCATCCGGAGTTGATCGCCGTGGGCAACGGCACGGGCAGCCGCGAAGCAGAGTCCTTCGTACGAGAGGTGCTCGAGAAGCTCGGCACGAAGCTGCCGGTCGTCTCCGTGAGTGAGCAGGGCGCCTCCGTGTACTCGGCCTCCGAGGTGGCGCGTGAGGAGTTCCCCGACCTGGACGTGTCCCTGCGGGGCGCGGTGTCCATTGGCCGCCGGCTGCAGGATCCGCTGGCGGAGCTGGTGAAGATCGATCCCAAGAGCATCGGCGTGGGGCAGTACCAGCACGACGTGGACCAGGGGCTGCTCAAGAAGAAGCTGGGCGAGGTCGTGGACTCGTGCGTGAACGCGGTGGGCGTGGACGTGAACACGGCCTCGCCGCAGTTGCTGGAGCACGTGTCCGGTGTGGGGCCCTCGCTGGCGAAGAAGCTGGTGGCGCACCGCAGCAAGAAGGGCGCCTTCTCCACGCGGCGCGAGCTGCTCAAGGTGAGCGGACTGGGACCCAAGACGTTCGAGCAGGCCGCGGGCTTCCTGCGCGTGCGCGGTCCCGAGCCGCTCGATGCGAGCGCCGTGCACCCCGAGCGCTACCCCGTCGTCGAGCGCATGGCGAAGGATCTGGGCGTGGAGGTGGGCGCGCTGGTGGGCAACGCGGAGCTGGTCCGGAAGATCGATCCGAAGCGCTACCTGGGCCCGGACCTGGGCGAGATGACGCTCCGAGACATCCTCGCCGAGCTGGAGAAGCCCAGCCGCGATCCGCGCGGAGACTTCTCCGCCCCCACGCTGCGCGATGACCTGAAGACGCTGGAGGATGTGAAGGAAGGCATGGTGCTCCAGGGCGTGGTGACCAACGTCACCGCGTTCGGCGCCTTCGTGGACGTGGGGGTGCACCAGGACGGGCTCGTCCACGTGTCACAGCTCGCCACGCGCTTCGTGAAGGATCCCGCCGAGGTGGTGAAGGTGGGGGATCGGCTCACGGTGAAGGTCCTCTCCGTGGACCTGCAGCGCAAACGTCTGGCCCTCTCGGTACGCGCGGTGCAAGAGGGCGGTGCGCCTCAGCCTGCGTCCCACCGGGCTCCGGCGGGGAACCCGGGACGCATGACGACGAGTCCCCCGGCAGGGAAGGGCGCTCCACCAGGGCGTCCTCCCGCGAGCAAGCCGCCCCCCGGAGAGAAGAAAGGCCCGGAACCCTTCAACAACCCTTTCCGCAACATCAAGCGCTGAGCTGGGGACAGTCGTGGCCTCCGCGCCGTTCGTTGCGCGTGCGCGGAAAATGATCCTCTCATATATAGGGCGCCCCACAACCATCCGTTGGAGGCTCTCATGAAGCTTTACTACGCCCCTGGTGCCTGTTCGCAGAACCCTCACATCCTGCTGCGCGAGGCGGGCCTGAAGTTCGACCTCGTGAAGGTCGACCTGCGCGAGCACAAGACCGAGAAGGGCACGGACTATTACAGCGTCAACCCCAACGGCTATGTGCCCGCGCTGGAACTGGATAACGGCGAGGTGCTCACCGAGAACCCGGCGATCGCACAGTACATCGCCGACCAGAAGCCGGAGTTGAAGCTGGCGCCCGCCAACGGGACCCTGGAGCGCTATCGGCTCCAGGAGTGGCTGGGCTTCATCGGCACCGAGATCCACAAGCAGTACTCGCCGCTATTCCGGCCAGGCATGACCGACGCGGAGAAGAAGCCGTACTTCGACAAGCTCAGCAAGCGCTTCGACTACGTCGTCGAGAAGCTCAAGGGCAAGCAGTTCCTCCTGGGCGATCAATTCACCGCGGCGGACTCCTACCTGTTCGTCCTCCTAGGCTGGAGCAAGATTGTGGGATTCGACCTGAGCAAGTGGCCCGCGCTGCAGGCCTATCAGGAGCGCATCTCCTCCCGGCCCGCGGTCAAGGCCACGCTGGAAGCTGAGTTCGGCAAGGCCTGACGTCCTCACGGGGGCGCGGAGAGCGCTTCTGCGCTCCCGGCATCACCGGTGCACCTGGAAGGGGATGGTCAGTTGGCCGAAGGGCTCGTCCGTGGTGGCATCCACGAGGCGAGCCTGCAGGACGACCTGACGCTCTCGCTCGCCGACTCCCTGGAAGTAGAGGAAGCCCGAGATGGTGCCCCCGTTCTCCAGGGTGCCCTCGGGAAGGGCTCGATCCAGCATGTCCTGGGTGGGCAGCGGCTCCTCGCACCGCACGTAGGGCGGGGGGCCGTAGTACGGATCATAGAACGGATCGTAGAAGGGGCTCGGCCACCAGGCCCTGCGCCAGGGAGCGCTGGGGCGCCAGGCGGATTGGTAGCCCCAGCTGACGCCCAGCCTCCAGTAGCCGGGCCGGTAACTGGCGACGCAGCTCGGCCGGGCATCGTTGGCCTCGTCCATGCGCAGGGGCGAGAGCGCGGCGTACTGGAAGCGCGATTCCCCGAGAAGATCGAAGAAGGTGTAGCGGATGTTCAGCCTCCGGCCGCTGTGGTTCTCCACCCGGAGCTCCACGGGTGTCAGGCGGCGCTCGAGGTTCGAGGGGTGACCTTTCCACGACGCTCCGTCCGCCACGAGCCGCACTCCCTGGGCCTCAGCGACGGCGGCGCTCGGATCACCGGCCAGCGAGCGGGCGTCCGGCCTCGGTTGAAGCTGGGTCTCGGGGATGCACCCCGCGATGACCAGCGCCAACATCCATCCCCATCTGTGGGTACGCATGAGAAGGCCCCCAATACATAGGTAGCCCTTGTGCTCGTGCGTGCACGGCACCGGGGAGAAGGCGGGGAACGGCCCGCTCCCCCGCTCAGGGAGTGGCGGCCCGCAGGCCTCGCCGCAGCTCCAGGGAGCCGGCCACCATGCGCACGCCGCGGAAGAAGATCTCCGCGCCCACCAGCGCGCCGACGATCCACAGCGCGGAGATGGGCCACTGCGCCATGACCAGCACTCCCAGGAAGATGGAGACGAGCCCGGCGAAGAGATCCCACCCCCAGCCGAGATAGCGGTCCATCAGCGAGGTGATGCCGCGAAACAGTCCGCTGGCGAAGAAGTAGCCCGCCAGCAGCAGGGTCACCGTGGCCAGCCCCGCGAGGGGCCGCAGCAGCATCAGCACACCCACCACCAGCGAGAGCACGCCTCCCAGCAGGTAGAGGAGGAAGTGGCTGCTCTGGCGCCACCGGAAGGCGTAGACGATCTCCAGCACGCCCGAGGCTGCCAGCATGGCGCCGAAGACGACGATGGAGATCAGGCTGGTCAGCGTCGCGGTGCCGAAGGCGAACAGCCCGAGCACCATCAGCAGCAGGCCGACGACGAAGGGAGTGCCCCAGAGAGCGGCCCGGGTGCGGTCGGCGAAGTCGGGAGAGGAGGAGATCGAGGCCATGAAGTGTCTCCGTGCGTGAGAGTTCCAGAGCTAGGGATGGACTCGCGGTATGCGTGGGGCAAGCCAGGGCGTGCAGGCACCCCGGCCGCTGGCAGTCAGGGCCCTTGTGCCAAAGGGAACACTCGGCGCTCGGGGTGGGCGCATTGCGCGGTGCCTCGGGAGCCCCTGCCTTGAAATGATGAGCGCCTGAGGAGGCGTGATGGCCGAGGAGTTGGGACTGCCCTTCGTGGACGGCGTGTCCGCGCTGGTGGAGTACGTGCAGCGACAGGTCTCGCTGGAGCTGTACCCCGAGGAAGAAGCGCGGATGCAGGCGAGCGCGCGCGTGCTCTCGGAGCGGCAGGCCGCGGGGGAGCGCATCTATGGAGTCACCCATGGATTTGGTCCGCTCGTCGTCTTCGAGGCCCACGCCTCCGGGCGCGAGCAGGGGATGAACCTCCTGGCTCACCTGGGCACTTCGCAGGGGGAGCCGCTGTCGCCGGAGGTCACGCGGCTGCTCTTCTGGCTGAGGCTGGAGGGGCTGCGCCGGGGGCACTCGGCCGTGGAGCCGGGGCTCTGGAGGCAGCTGGCCGAGGCGTGGAGCCGAGGCTTCATCCCGGTGGTGTGCCGGGAAGGGACGGTGAGCGCCAGCGGAGACTTGCAGCCCCTGGCCCAGGCGGCCCTGGCGCTCGCGGGCGTGGGAGAGGCGTGGGGGCGGAGCGAGGCTGGGGCGTGGGAGCGCGTGCCGGCCTCGCGGATGCTCGAAGCGTTGGGTCTGGAGCGCAGGAGGTGGGGGGCTCGGGATGCGCTCGCCTTCGTCAATGGGACGACGGCGAGCCTGGCGGCTACGTGCTTCAACCACCGGGCGCTGCTGCGGATGGCACGAGCCCTGGCTGCGCTCACGGGGCGAATGGCACGGATGCTTGGGGCCAACCCGCAGGCCTACCACCCTGGATTGTCCACCGTGCGCGGACAGGAGGGCCAGCAGCTGGCCGCCGCGTGGATCCGCGAGGAATGCGCCGGGCTGAGGGAGCGTGCCGAGGGCCGTCCGCTGCAGGAGCCCTACAGCCTGCGCTGCGCGCCCCAGGTGATTGGCGCGGTGCTCGAGGAGCTGCGCCTGCACGGTCACGTGCTGATGGCGGAGACGCAGGGGTGCACGGACAACCCGGTGGTGGTGGATGGGGAGGTGCTGCATGGCGGCAACTTCCACGCGATGCCCATCGGGCTGGCCTCGGACATGTACGGGCTGTGCGTGCAGCAACTGGCCTTCCTCGCGGAGCGGCAGTTGGCCCTGCTGCTGACACCGGAGACGAATGGCGGCATGCCTCCCATGCTTACGCCTCACCCGGGGGCCTACAGCGGGCTGGCGGGAGTGCAGGTCTCCGCGACCTCGTTCGTGTCGCGCATCCGCCAGCTGGTTTATCCCGCCTCGCTCACGGCCTTGCCGACGAACCTCCACAACCAGGACCACGTGCCCATGGCGCTCAACGGGGCGAACGCGGTGCATGATGCGCTGGAGTTCGGAGGGTGGGTGCTCGGCTCGCTGGCCCTGGCGCTCAACCAATGGACGCACCTGTCCGGCCGCCGTCCTTCCTCTGAGGAGGGCCTGTGGGCCGAGCTGTTCGAGCGCTTCCCACCGCTCACCTTGGATCGGCCCTTTGCGCTGGAGGTGCGCGAGGCCGCGGGGCTGGTGGAGCGCTGGGCCTCGGAGGCGCTGGTGCCGGCCGAGCCGAGGGAGTTGAGGAGAGCCCTGGGATGAGCGAGCTACCCCTTACGCTCTCTCTCGTGCTGCGCCGGGCGAGCCGGATGGGCGGCTCCAAGTGGGTGGTCACCGCGCTTCGGGAAGGAGCCGAGCGACGCACCTGGGCGCAGGTGGCGGAGCGGGCGCTGCGCTTGTGTGGAGCGCTGAAGCGGCTCGGAGTGCGTCCGGGAGAAAGGGTGGCCACCTTCGGTTGGAACCACCATCAGCACCTGGAACTGTTGCTGGGAGTGCCCCAGTTGGGGGCCTGCGTGCATCCCATCAACGTCCGTCTGCATCCGGATGATGTGGTGCATGTGTCTCGCGAGGCCGAGGATGCTGTGGTGTTCGTGGATGCCTCGCTGACGCCGTTGCTGGCGGAGGTACGGGCCCGGCTCCCTCATGTCCGCCATTGGGTGGTGATGGGAGAGGAAGGGGAAGTGGCTCCTTCCTTCATGGGCGCGCCTCGCTATGAGGAGCTGATCGCGGGTGAGGCGCCGCTCGAAGGGCTCTCCGAGGTGGATGAGCGCACGCCCGCGAGCCTCTGCTACACGAGCGGGACGACGGGCCGGCCCCAGGGAGTGGAGTACTCGCACCGGGCGCTGGTGCTGCATGCCATGGGCGCGTTGATGGTGGACTCCATGGCCGTCTCGGAGCGGGACGTGGTGCTCCCGCTGGCGCCCTTCTTTCACGCCAGTGGGTGGGGATTGCCCTACTCGACTGCCTTCGCGGGCGCGACGCTGGTGCTGCCGGGGCCCAGGCTCGATGCGGGCTCGGTGGCGCACCTCATCGAGCGGGAGCGCGTCACCCTGGCCGCCGCAGTGCCCACCGTGTGGAATGCCTTCGAGCCCGTGCTGCGCGAAGGCAAGCACGAGCTGTCCTCGCTGCGGCGCATCCTCTGTGGAGGAGCGCCCCTGCCCATGCGGACCATCCAGCGGTTCGCCGAGCACGGCATTTCGTTCCTCCATGCGTGGGGAATGACGGAGCTGGCGCCGAGCGGGACGATGGCACGGGCCCGGGAGGAGGGCTCTCCCGAGGAGCGGCTCGCACCGCTGGCACTCCAGGGCGCCGCCGTGCCGGGCATCGAGCTTCGGGTGGTGGACTCGGAGGGCCGCGAGCTGCCCTGGGACGGTGCGTCCGTGGGAGAGCTGGAGGCGCGAGGGCTGTGGGGGGCGAGCCGCTACTTCAAGGGTTCGGAGGGCGAGCGCTTCCGGGCGGGGTGGCTGCGCACGGGGGACGTCGCCACGCTGGATGCTCAGGGAGCGCTGCGCATCGTGGACCGGACGAAGGACCTGGTGAAGTCCGGCGGGGAGTGGATCAGCTCGGTCGAGCTGGAGAACCACCTCATGGCGCACCCGGGGGTGAAGGAGGTGGCGGTCATCGCCGTGCCGCACGAGCACTGGGGGGAGCGCCCCGTGGCGGTGGTGGTCCGTCAGCCAGAGTCCCGCGTCTCCTTCGAGGAACTGGTGGAGCACCTGCGTCCGCGAGTGGCGCGCTGGTGGCTGCCGGACGCGGCGCACTTCGTGGCGGAGTTGCCGAAGACTGCCACGGGCAAGGTGGACAAGAAGGCGCTGCGTCGGGTCTACGCTCGCTCGCACGCGACCTGACCGCCGTGCCCGTGTAGGGGCCCGCGAGTCTCAATGCACCACGGTGACGGGCCGGCCCGCGTGCTGAATCACCCGGTCACTCACTGAGCCCAGCAGCCACCTCCCACCCCGGGAGAGGCCGCGCGCACCCACGACGATGAGGTCCGCCTGGGTTCGCTCGGCCACGGTCCCGATGGTGTCAGCGGGCTGCCCCAACTCCACCAGCTTTTCCACCTGGGCCTTCGGGAGATCGGCGGCCACTTCATCGAGCAGGCGCTGCACCTTCTCCATCTCCTGGGGGCTCGCGTGGGGAGGGGAGATGGCCGCGGCGTCCAGGAAGCCGAGCGGGAGCACCCGAGGAGGCTCGAGCACGAAGAGGAGGGTGATGCGTGCGCGCGTCTGCTGCGCCAGGTCATGGGCGAAGCGTGCCGCCCTGCGCGAGTGCTCCGAGCCATCGATGGCGACGAGGATGTGTTCGATCACGTCCGCTCCTTGGGTGTGGCCGCCCTACGTATCGGCCGGCGCGGGAGCGGGCAAGTGTTCGTGGAGGACGCCCTTTCCCTGGCTTCAGGAGATGACAGATGGGCCTGCCGGGGCTGGAGGAGACCAACCCATCAGGGAGGGCTGACTTCGACCTACTGATGGGGTAGGGTGTTGGAAGATGAGCTGGCTGCTCTTCGCACCGAGAGGTTGTCCTTGATGGAGTTCCCCCACCCACCGGATCTGCATCCCGCCTTCCTTCAACCGGGGACACTCGTGGGGCCCTGGCGCGTGGTGAGCAGGAGAGGCCGAGGTACCTATGGCGTCGTGTACCGCGCGGTGAGAGAGGGCCAGGAACAGCAGGGGATCGTCGCCCTGAAGATCGCGATGACGCAGCTGGATTCCCGCTTCGACCGCGAGGTGGAATTGCTGTCCCGCATCCACCACCCCAGCGTTCCCCGGCCGCGAGATGATGGCTTCTGGCGATCTCCCCAGGGCGCTCTCTACCCCTACATCGTCATGGACTGGGTGGAGGGCATGCCTCTCTATGAGTGGGCGGCGACGCACAACCCATCGTCGTGCCGGGTGGCCCGGATGCTGGCGCAGGTGGCCAGTGCCCTGGCGGCCACGCACGAGGCAGGGGGAGTCCATCGGGATGTGAAGGGAGACAACACGTTGGTGAAGCAGGACGGGGAACGCGTCGTCCTGACGGACTTCGGCCTGGGCAACCACACGGGCGCGGCGACACTCACGCCGTATCCCATTCCTCCCGCGACGCCTGCCTACCGCAGCCCCGAGGCCTGGGTTTTCGCCCGGCGCTACGGCAGCCATCCCCGCGCGCACTACACAGCCCAGCCCACGGATGACCTCTTCGCGCTGGGGATCACGGCCTATCGGCTGGTGACGGAGCAGTACCCTCCGCCCACGGAGCCCGGTCTGGACGGCTCCGAGGTGTGGCACGTCGAGGGCGAGGTGCTCAAGCAACCCCGGGAGCTCAACCCGCGGGTGTCTCAGCGGCTCAACGCGCTGATCCTGAAGATGCTCGCGGTGAATCCCGCGGAGCGGGGCACGGCGCAGGAGTTGGCCGAAGCCCTGGAGCATCTCTCGGAGAGCAAGGATCCGGAGGACCACGTCCCGCTGTTCGGCTGGGAGACGCTGGAGCCCAGCGACTGGCCCACGCAGGATCGGGATGCACCGTCCAACCCGGACCATCGCCCGCTGTTCAGGGACATGGAGAAGGTCCACGCCGCCGAGCACCGAGCCAGCGCCGCGAGGAAGACGCTGGATCGAATTGAGGTGGATGGGCTTCGTGTCGCCCTGGCACGCACGGAGCAAGGCTCATGGAGGGAACCGTCTTCCGGCTCGGGGCGGACACGTTGGGTGTGGCTCACCCTGGTGGTGGCTGCCGTGGTGATGCCCCTGCTTCTGAAGGCACCTCGGCAGGAGAGCCTCAGTGAGGAGTTCCTGGAAGCTCCGATGATGGTGCAGGCGGAGTCGCTCGATGGCGAGAGGGACGCAGGGACCGTGGATCTGGGAGACGGTGTCCTCGCCTCGGCAGCCACCTTCGAAACGCCCATGCTCTATCGATGGAGTGTATACAGCGCCGAGTTTCCCAAAGGTCCGCTACCGGGTCAGCGGCGTGCGCCTTGCCCGGGATCCGTCGAGATCCAGGGAGGGTGTTGGATGAAGCACGAGGCCAGTCCTCCAGACTGCCCGGATTTCGCCTACGAATGGAGAGGGAGCTGTTTTGTCCCCATCTTCTCCAAGCCGCGTCCGTCTAGCTCGGAACCGTAGTCGTCTCGATGGGGAACGGTGACACGTCCCGTTCCAACTGCTGCGGGCGTTCCAGGAGTTGCTGGAAGCGGTCGGTGCCGTTGCGCGTGTCGAACCGCGCGGCGATCTCCTGGGCCTGGGTCTTCACCCAACTGTGCAGATCGCGCGTCTCGTAGGTGCCTTTCCCCTGATGCAGCGGGAAGGCCTTGGGCAGCCGCAGGCTCACCGTGCCGCGTCCCGAGGCCACCACCCGGGCCAGCAGGAACTCCGCGGCGCTGTGGAAGGTGAACCGGTCTCTCCAACTCGCGTGGTCCAGCGCCCAGCCGAGGTGATGCTCGAAGAGCGTCAGCCCTCGAGACAGGTTGTCGGTGAGCGCCAGGAACTCCAGGTGCTCGCCCACGCAGGCCAGGAAGTCGCGGTTGCGAGAGATCATCGGGTAGCCGCGCAGGTGACAGTCTCGCGCCTCCTCCAGCCGCCCGAGCTTGAGGAGCGGATAGAGGACGCTGCCGTACGTCAGGTGGGGAATCTCCGCGCAGCTGCTGCGGCCCTCGAGGATGGGGCGGGCCTTCTTCAGCGCCTGTTCGTACTCGCCCTTGTCGATGTGGTGATCGATCTCGTCATCCAGGTCGCACGCGCGGCAATCGGTGAGGTAGTCGCGCGGAGCCACCACCCACTGGTCCCAATATTTCTGGGCGGCGGTCTCATCGCCCACGTCCCGAGACGTCTGGTAGCGCAGCTTGAGGATGGCCCGCTTGCCCGCGTCCACCTTGGCGTAGGTCTGTTCGATGTCGTCCAGCGCATCGTGGATCTGCTTGAGGGAGATGTGCGGGAAGTCGTCCAGCCGGCCCACCACCCACTTCTGCTTCCACAGGAGCGAGTCCGAGTCGAAGCGCTCCGGATTCTTCTTCGTCTGCGCGCGGCACCACGCGAAGGCCACCAGGGCCTTGTCCGGGAAGCCGCCGAAGGTGGCCGCGTCGACGAGCTCGTCGCGCAATTCGAAGGCCAGATCCAGGTCGCCGTGGGTGTCGGCCAGACGCACCGCCTCCTCGAGCGTCTGGACCTTGACCTCGCCGTGCCGCATGCGGGCGGCGCGATTCCTCAGCTCGTCCACCTGTTCACGCCAGTCCCGCGCGGTCAATGCATGCCTCCCCGACCCGAGTCCTCGCCTCCACCACTACCGCCGCCGCCCTCCAGGCGTCCGGCGATGAGCCCGAGCAGGCCCTGGTTGAGCAGCGCCATCTCCATCGCGCTCAGCGGGCGGTGGCCGAGCAGCAGGGCCTGGACGTACAGCATCTCCACCGAGAGCTTCATCAGCTTTCGATCGGCCACGCCTGCCAGCTTGCGCACCACGGGGTTGAGGAAGTTGAAGGTGAGCAGGGGGCGGTCGCTGCCCCGCACGCCGGACAACACGCTGTCCATCATGGAGCCATACAGGTCATCGCTCTCGTCGCGGGCCCGCTCCACGTCGCGCCGGAAGGTACCCTCGGCGTCCACGCTGTAGAGGGTGGGCACCTCCTTGGGGCGGAACTTCTTCACCGCCACGTCGCAGCGGAACGGCTGGAGCGCCAGCTCGGCCACCTTGATGAGGGGGAACACCTCCTCGCGCTCATCGAGGGTCAGCTCGTCGAAGGTCTGCGGCAGCTCCGCCGCGGAGAAGGGCTCCACGTGGGCATCCGGGAAGACGCGAGGTAGTTTCTCGATCAGCTCCGAGTCATAGGCATACCCGGCATTGATCACGCACAGGCCCTGGGCCGCGGCCACCCGCACCACCTGCCGGAAGTCGTCCACCGTGGAGACGTAGCGCACGGTGGGGTTCGCGCGGCGGTAGTCCACCAGCGTCATCGCCCCCTGGGAGGTCTCGAAGGGGAGCCAGCCGATGACGAGCCGGAAGAAGTCGTCATCATCCAGCGCCAGCGCCTTCACGGACATGGCATGCAGGGAGATGAGGCGCTGCAGGGCGCGTGGGTCGTCCTTGGCCAGCTCCGTGAGGTATCGCCGCAGCGCCTGGCCCAGCGCCTGGCGGGCCTTGGCCAGGGTCTCGTTCTCGTAGAAGGACTCGCGGCTGGCGGTGGGACGCAAGTCATTGGCGTTGACCACGCACTTCACGAAGAAGGCCCAGTCCGGGAGCAGGTTCTCCGCGCTCTCGGACAGGAGCATGTTCTTCAGGTACACGCGGTGCTTCTGCCTGGCGTTGTAGTGCGGGCTGAAGGGGAGCACGAAGGCCACGCCCTCCACGTCTCCGGCGGGGGACTTCAGCGGGATGCAGTCCAGGAAGTCCGAGCCGAACACTTCTCGCCCATAGGCCAGCAGCGCGGCCCGCCGCTCTCCGGCGCTCTCGTACTTGCGGCGCCAGGGGGCTCCCTCCGAGTTGATGCGAGAGGTCTGCCCGTCCGCCGTGAGCAGGATGGGGAAGGGCAGCAGCCCTCCGTAGTGGAGGGCGAGCTCGCTGACGCGCTCGGCGGTGAAGAAGCTGGCCGAGTCCTGCCGGGCCACGAGGAATACCTGGGTCCCCGGGCGATCGAGCGGGTGCTCGGAGGGCCGCACGGAGTAGGTACCGTCATGGCGCCCCCGCCACTCCATGGTCCTGCCGTCGCCCTTCACCGAGCGCGTCACCACGAGCAGCTCGTCGCACACCATGAAGCAGGAGAGCAGGCCGATGCCGAACTGGCCGATGAAGTCGTTGCGGCGCTCGGCGAGCGCCTCTCGCTTGGAGCTCTCGCCGATGGTGGCCAGGAAGCGGTGGATCTCCTCCTCCGTCAGCCCGATGCCGTCATCGCTGAAGAGGAGCGTGGGCGGGCCTCCATCCTGTTTCTCGATGAGCTCTACCCGCACGGTGCCCACATGGCCGGGCTCCAGCAACTGGCGGGCCCGGATGGCGTCCGTGGCGTTCTGCAGCAACTCCCGGACATAGACGCCGGGAGAGCTGTAGAGGTGATGGGACAGGAGGTCGATGACCCCACGGAGGTTGATCTGGAATCGGTGGTCCACGTCCGGGCCAGCGTAGCGCACCCCCCGTGTTGACTGGCGGGTCAGATGCGGGTGAGGAGCGGGACTTCGTACACCCGGAGGAGAACGGGGTGGGGTTCTCCTGGCAGGCTGTACTCCAGGTAGGCCTGTTCGGCCTACTTCGCAGGGGGAGGGGGGGACTTCTTTCGCAGGCAGTAGTCGCCGATGCCGGAGCGCAGCAATTCGAAGCCTCGCTCTCCCAGGCGCAAGAGCGCGGGGCGAAACTTCGAATCCGGCTCATCCCGGAGCACGCGGGCCTGTAAGTCCTGGATGAGCATCCACCACACACCCATGACCATCGCCGCGACGGACCGAGCGGTGGGATCATCGGGCTGCAAGCCTGTCTCCTCGATCAGCGTCTGGGCGAGTCGCGCCTCGCTCTGCTCCAGTAGGAGGCGCGCCCGGGCCCGGAGTGCCGGGCTGGCCTCGATGGTCGCGATGAACGGCTTCATGTTTTGGACGCGCAGCGGCCCCGAGTCCCCTTTCACCACCTGACGGAAGACGCGGTGCAGGGCATCGAGGGCGGACTCCCCTTCCCGCCGCTCTTTGATGATGCGGCAGAGGGCCTCCACCCCTTCTTCTCCGCGATCGAAGAACAACTCTTCCTTGGTGGAGAAGTAGTTGAAGATCGTGTTCACCGACACCTCGGCGGCCTCGGCCACCTCCGCGATGGTGACGTGGTCGAACCCTCGCTCGATGAACATGCGGGTCGCCACCTGGGAGATCGCCAGGCGCGTCTGCTGCTTCTTCCGCTCCCTCAGCCCTGGCTTTGCCTTCGTCGCCAACACCGGCCTCCTGGAAATTGGGTTGACACAAAACTTGGAGTGACTCCATATTTGGAGTGCCTTCCAGAAAAGAGCAGGCCCTTGGCCGGCTCGCAAGGAGAACCAGCCATGGCGGATGACCGGGTTCCTGTCTTGATCGTTGGGGGCGGAGTGGTGGGGCTGTCGGCGTCGCTCTTCCTGGCGCAGCAGGGGGTGCGCTCGATGCTGGTGGAGCGCCATCCGGGCACGAGCATCCACCCGCGTGCGAGAGGGGTGAACGGGCGCACCATGGAGTTGATGCGCGAGCTGGGGTTGGAGGAGGCGGTGCGCCGGGCGAGCGTGAAGCTGGGCCCGAGCGTGGGGATCTACGCGGGGACCACGTTGGTGCAGGTGCTGGAGTCGCGTGGGGAGGGCGGGTGGTTTCTGAAGCGGCTCCGTGCGAGGGGCGTCCGAGGGCAGGCTACGAAGAAGAGCCCGACGGGCCCTTGCCGCTGCACCCAGGATGAGCTGGAGCCGGTGTTGCTGGAGGCGGCGCGGGGGCGGGGCGTCGACGCGCGGTTCTTCACGGAGCTGGTGGACCTGGCGCAGGACGCGGATGGCGTGACGGGGACGATCGCGGACCGGAGGACGGGGGAGCGGCGGACGGTGCGAGCGGACTACCTGATCGCGGCGGATGGGGCTCGGAGCCCGATTCGCGGGCGGCTTGGCGTCACACAGAGTGGCGCGGGGGTGCTGGCGCACCAGTTGAACCTCTACTTCCGGGCGGACCTGGCGGCGCTGGTGAAGGGGCGCGAGTTCAGCATGTGCCTGGTGGAGAACGAGGGGCTTCGAGGGCTGTTCGCATCGATCAACAACTCGGATCTGTGGGTGCTGCACGTGTCGTACTACCCGGAGAAGGGGGAGCGGCCGGAGGACTTTCCGCCGGAGCGGTGCGTGCAGCTGATTCGCAAGGCGGTGGGGATGCCGGAGCTGGAGGTGGAGCTGAAGGGAGCACTGCCGTGGCAGTCGACGGTGCGGGTGGCGGATGGGTACCAGCACGGGCGTGTGTTCCTGGCGGGAGACGCGGCGCACGTGATGCCGCCGTGGGGCGGGTTCGGTGCGAACTCGGGCATCCAGGACGCGCATAACTTGGCGTGGAAGCTGGCGGCGGTGCTGGGGGGGCAGGCGGGGCCGGAGTTGCTGGCGACCTACGACGTGGAGCGGCGGCCGGTGGCTCGCGCGGTGGCGGAGATCTCCGGGAGCATGAGTGACGAGCGGGGGTTGATGACGATTCCGAAGGGGCTGGGATCGCTGGGGATGCTGTGGAACATGCGGCGGATCTTCCCGTACATGACCATGGGGTACGGCTACGCGTCAGCGGCGGTGGTGCTCGAGCGAGGCAGTGTGCCTGGGCCGGGCACGAGCGAGCTGCGAGGCCGGCCCGGAACGCGAGCGCCGCACGTATGGCTCGAGAGGGAGGGGAAGAAGCTCTCGGCGCTCGATCTGCTGGGCCGAGGCTTCGTGCTGTTGGCGGGGAGGAATGGCTCCGCATGGTGCGAGGCGGCTCAGGCCATCTCGAAGCGGATGGGCGTGCGCATGGACACGTTCCGGGTGGGCGTGGACTTGCGAGATCCCGAAGACAAGTGGCCGTCCGCGTATGGCGTGAAGGCGGAGGGGGCGATCCTGGTTCGGCCGGATGGCATCGTGGCCTGGCGGTCGAAGGGCAAGGGGGCCTCGCCAGAGGAGACGCTGACGAGAGTGCTGGCACAAGTGCTGGCTCGGCAGGGGACGGTGCGCGCGAGTGAAGCTCAGAGAGCCGAGCACGGCCAGGGTCCCACTCCACGCGCAGTGGCGCCGCTGCTCTGATGGATGGAATCCTCAGGCCGGGCGGGGTTTCAACAAGCTGGCTCGGTCGAGCAGTCCACGTACGCGGCGGCCCAACTGCATGTGCTCGGGGTTGGAAGTCGTGAAACGCTCGGGAGTGAGGATGACGAGCGTGCCGTTCAAGGACAGCGGTTCGATGCGCACTGGAGCGGGAAGGAGAGGGACAATGCCTCGGCGGCGCGCGAGATAGGTCACCCAGCCCACATTCGTGTCGCTCTGCGAAGCCTCCGGGGCGAGTTCCATCAAGGCACGATTGGAATTGATCACGCCCCAGTCTGGATCCCATGCAGTCACCATGCATGTCAGCACTTGGATGAGCGTAGGCAGGGTCCCAATGCGTTCCGCAGTTTCTCCTTCCGTAGGTGGCTCCAAGAGGCACGTGTTGCTCACTGCCTCCGTGTAGACGCCGCAGCGAATGCTCACGTTTGTCGCGCTGCCCTCGGGTAGCTGGTTCCTGACGCGGAGGCTGTAGCCCAGATCGTCGATGACCTGCTTGTGCAGGTCCGTTCGGTTCCGACCTTGCAGGAGCACATTTTCCAGCGCTGCCGGGTCATGTGGAGTGAGGGCCAATCCCTGTGAACTGCTGCTCCCTCGGCCGCTCTGATACCACTGACCGAACGACGCATCGCATTGAGCAAGGAGGTGAAAGAAGAGTTCAACGCGCCGGGCGCACTCAGAGACGGTCTCTTGCCTGACGCCCCAGTAGGCCCCCACGTAATAGGTTTCTTCCAACATGGTGTCCTACTCCTCAGGGCGGCAGCAGTGGCGTGAAGATGACCCGGATGCCCGAGATGCCCTCTTGGCGGAAGTGATACTGAAGGATCTCGACCATCTCTCGTTCAGCCACATGCCACTCCACAGGTATGCCGCGAGCCGCTCGCGCCTGTCTTGCCGCCTGGTCGAGCAACCCTTGGAAATTGCCTGAATCTCGGTACCACTGTTCGGGCTGGCCGTTCTTCTTGAAGAAGTTGAGATAATGCTCGCCTTTGGCCTCTCGTAGGACGCCAGAGGTGAAGCCGTCATACTCCACGCCATCGATGTAGAAGACTTCATCGGCAGGACGCCCGCTGATCTGCTCCTGGTAACGCTTGGCCTCTTCCGAGCCTGAGAACTTCTTGCGCTTCCACTCTCCTGGCCCTTCTGTGGAGCTGGGCTTGCTGCCGTCCTTGGGCGCTCGCTCGGCCGCCATGAGGACGTAGACGGCACTAGCGCCAGTGCCCAGGGCTGCTGCGGCCGTGCCTGTTGGAATCGTCACCTGCTCGAGGGCCATGGCTCCCTCGGCCGAGAGTGAAAGCACCGGCAGCCTTGCACCTACCGAGCCCAGCCGCGTCGCGGAGCCCGCTGTGCTTCCGTACAGCATGAGCAGGTGCGTCGACAGCCGTGCTGCCTCGCGTATCTGCTCCTGGATAGGAAGTGCTGAGTAGCGGGCGAAGTAGCCTGGTGAGGATGCAATGAGGGCCCCTACTGCCGATGGGAGTTGTGCCAGTCCCTCGGCGCTGCGGATGGGATGGGTGATGAGGGCCCCCATGCCCATGACCATCTCCGCCAGTGCGTCCTCGGTTCCATCCAGCGCGGCGTTGAACCAGTCATGCTCCAGACCCAGTTCCCCCAGCGAGGACGCGACGAGGGGTTGGAGTTTCTCGTCCACGGCATAGAAGACACCGCCTTTGTCTCGATAGAAGGCGCCGACCTCGAAGCTGCCAGCCATGAGGCGGCCCTCTCGCAGCTCCATTCTCCCCATGCGCTGCAAAGGCCGGCCGTCGAGGGCACTCACCAGGTAGCCGTCCGGACGCATCACGACCAGAGAGCGGAAGCGGGAAGTGCGTTGAAGCACCTCGGAGTAGGAGAGATCCTTGCCGTCGATGAGCACCTGCCGCAACAAGAAGACCATGGCGCGGCGGGAGCTGAAGTTTTTGAGGCTCGTCGGTGTCTGCGCCAGGACCCTCCACAACGCCTGTGCATCTGCGGTCTCGAGTTCCTGTTCCTCCTTGTGGCGGGCGTCCTCTTCCAGGCCTGCTGACTCCTGAAGGAGCTGGAAGTCATCCTGCTTCTGGCCGAGACGACCGAAGACACCTGCGCCGCGGGAGCTCCTCCGCGTAGCCGTCGGGGAGCCTTCCGTCTGGCGAGGAGAGGACGCTTCTCGGGCCATGTTGGGCTGGGGAGGCAGGTCGTGGAACGTACCTGCCCTGCGACCCACGCCTTCTGTGGCGCAGCCGGCCAGTGACACCAGGGTGGCCAGCGCCATCAGCCAGCAGCGGTGCCACCTCTGCTCTGCATGCACCATGAGTTCCCTCTATACGCGACGATGAGAATGCACCGGAGCCACCGGGGTGCCCGCACTCTCCATCCTGGCAATCAGAGCAGCTTGCCGGGATTGAGGATGCCCAGCGGATCGAGCGTGGCCTTGATGGCCATGTGGATCCGAGTCGACTCGGGGCCAAGCTGCCGCGCCAGGTACGGCCGCTTGAGCATGCCGACCCCGTGCTCCCCGGTGATCGTTCCTCCCATTTCATCCACCACGCGGAGGATGTCGTCGAAGGCCGCTTGAGCTCGAGCCACAGCATCCGGGTCGTTTCGATCGAAGACAAGCGTTGGATGCATGTTCCCGTCCCCCGCATGCCCGAACGTGCCGATGAGGACACCGCGTTGCTCGGCGATGCGCTCGACCGCCGCCAGCAGGTCCACGATGCGAGACAGTGGGACGCCCACGTCATCCAGCAACGTGGACCCTTGCCGCTCCAGCGCGGGGTAGGCGAGCCGGCGTGCTCCCATCAGCAGCTCTCCCTCAGCCTCGTCCCCGGACTGCGCGATGAAGGTCGCTCCCGCGGACTCGCAGGCCGCTGCCATCCGCGCGCACTCCGCGACGCCTTGATCTCCCCCCGCATCGGAGCGCGCCAGCAGGAGCGCTGCGGCGTCGACGTCCAATCCCATGGGCCGGTGCGCCTCGACGGCGCGGACCGTCGCCCGGTCCATCAACTCCAGGAGCGAGGGCCGTGTGCCCGTCATGATCTCCGTGACGGCCGCTCCTGCCGCGACGAGCGTCGGGAACGAGGCCACCAGCGTGGTAGCCGGAGGCGGGCGCGGCCGGAGCCGCAACGTGGCCTCGGTGATGATGCCCAGCGTGCCCTCGGAGCCCACGAACAGCCGGGTGAGGTCATATCCCGCCACGTTCTTGTGCGTGCGGCCGCCCGTGCGCACGACAGAGCCATCCGCGAGCACGGCCTCCAAGCCCAGCACCGAGTCTCCCGTCACGCCATACTTCACGCAGCACAGTCCACCCGCGTTGGTCGCGAGGTTGCCGCCAATGGACGAGAACTCCCAGCTCGCGGGATCCGGCGAGTACCAGAGCCCGTGCTCTGCCGCCGCCGCCTTGACCGCGGCGTTGATGACTCCGGGCTGGACGACGGCGAACAGCCCTCTCCGATCGAGTTCGAGGATCCGGTTCATCCGCGAGAGCGAGAGCACGATGCCTCCCTCCACGGCATTGGCACCGCCCGTCAGCCCCGAGCCCGCCCCGCGAGCCACCACGGGGACTCGGTGGGCGGAGGCGACGCGGAGCACGGCCTGGACTTCCTGGGTCGAGCCCGGGCGGACGAGGACGCGGGGCATGCCTGCCTCCGCCCACGAAGCCTGATCGCGGCGATGGGACTCGAGCACATCCGCGTCGGTGACGACGCCCTCGGGTGGCAGCACGGCCGCGAGTTCACCCAACAGGTTCGCGCTCATGAGCGTCGACGGTACCATGGGCAGTCATCCCGGGCCCCGAGCTGTTATGAACAGCGGGTTCCAACCCGAAGGAGGCAACATGGCTGGCAAGAAGCTGCTGATGCTCGTAGGTGATTACGTGGAGGACTACGAGGTGATGGTGCCGTTCCAGGCCCTGCTGGCAGTGGGGCACACCGTCCATGCCGTCTGCCCGGACAAGAAGGCCGGAGACTCGGTCCGCACCGCCGTGCATGACTTCGACGGAGCGCAGACGTACAGCGAGAAGCCGGGGCACAACTTCGCCCTCAACGCCACCTTCGCCGATATCCAGGCCTCGAGCTACGACGGACTGGTGATCCCGGGCGGCCGGGCGCCGGAGTACCTGCGGCTCGACGCAAAGGTGATCCAGGTGGTCCGCCACTTCGCCGAGACGCGCAAGCCCATCGCCGCCATCTGCCACGGGCTGCAGTTGCTCGCGGCGGCGGGAGCGCTCGAGGGCAAGCGCTGCACGGCCTACCCGGCCTGCGGCCCCGAGGTGACGCTCGCACGCGGCACCTACGTCCAGGTCCCCGTGGATGACGCGGTGGTGGATGGCAACCTCGTCACCGCGCCCGCCTGGCCCGCCCATCCGAAGTGGATCGCCGGCTTCCTGCAGGTGCTGGGCACCCGCATCCAGCACTGAGCGGGCTGGATCCAGGCACGCCGGGCAAGAAGCGCAGACCGAGGTGGGGAGCCGGTGGAGTGGGCTCTCTCACCTCTCCGCATACTTTGATATTGCGATTGAGAATCGTTCTCATTTACGTTGCCCCTCGCACTCTCCCCGTGCCTGGATCCCCGGAGCAGGGGCTTATACGAGGAACACGACATGCACTTTCCCTCCCGCAGATCGATGACGATGCTCGACGGGCAGCGCGCCCGGTCTCTGGCAGTCCTGGCCCTGACCCTGGCATTGACGGCTTGTGACTCCGAGGAGGAGGAGCCCGAGCCGGTCAAGTGCTCGGCAAGCCCGGTGCGCTGCACCGAGCAGAGCATTGATCAGTTGGACCTGCTCACCACGCCATCCACGATGGAGGTGCGAGAGGAAGGAACCACCTCGGGTGAGTTCCTCACCTATGTGGATGCCCGCGCTGGAGGACTCACGCCGACCATGTCCTATACCTATGTCCGCTTCACCGAGCAGGGGCTGACACGGGTGGACATCGATGATCAGGCGGCGCTGTCCTCGACGGACTGGGACATCGCGTTCCGCCGCTACGTCATCCGGGTGAACAGCGGGGTATCTGGCCCTTCGTGCGTCTCGGTGGCGAAGACTCCGGAAGGCACCGCCTTCGGGTCCGTGACGACGGTGAACTCCGCCTGGGAGGTCAAGACGGAGACCTATTTCACCGACACCTGTGAGTTCGTCGAGGACGAATCGGGCATTGGCGCTCCGGCGGCACAGCTTGGCAGCTACTGGACCTACGCGGGCTGCCTGGCCATGACGGGCAACGTCTTCGTGGTGACGCTGGCGGATGGCCGCCACGTGAAGTTGGAGGTGGTGAGCTACTACGATCCGGCTGTGCAGAAGGCCTGCGACGAGACGGGCAAGCTGCCAGATGGCCCCAGCGGGTCGGCGCAGTTCCGCGTCAAGTGGGCCTTCCTGAAATGAGGCTCTCAGCGCTCCTCCTCCTCCTGGGCATGGGGTGCAGTCAGGCCAGGCCTCCTCACGAGGAACTGGCGGTGACTCATGGAGCGCTCCAGGCGGCAGTTCGTCCCACGGATCCCTCGGCGCCCCCGCCGAGCTTCGCCTTGGGTGAGGCTGTGGAGTCGGCGGTCTCGCCGAGCGGTCATTTCCGGCTCCACTTCTCTCGCAGCGGTCCCAACGCGGTAGGGGCGATCGATCAGGATGGCAACGGTGTGCCGGACATGGTGGACACCGCCGCGCGGACCTATGATCAAGTGGAGTCTTTCTACGCAGGGCTGGGCTATCGCCTGCCCCCGGACGACGCCTGGGTGCCGGGAGATCATGGCGGGGATGGACTCTTCGACGTCTACCTCGTGGACTTCGCCGGCAGAGCGGATGGGGAGTTCCGGCTGGACGGCTGCCTCGAGACGGACGCCCGCTGCTCCGGCCACATGCTGCAGGAGAACGACTTCGCCGGTTACGGCTACAGCTCCGAGGAAGAGGCGGTGGCCATTCTGGCGAGCCATGAGTTCTTCCATGCCGTCCAGGCTGCCTACCGCCTGGGCCTGGGCACCGTGATGGGAGAGGGCACCGCAGTCTGGGCCACGGAGCGCTTCAGGCCCGAGCTGGACGACCTGGAGCACTTCTCCGAGGCATACCTGCAGCGCCCGGACCGCAGCCTGGTGCTGGATCCAAGCGGGGCAGCGGTGTCCTTCACTTATGGCTCGGCGATCTTCTTCCAGTTCCTGAGCGAGCGTTTCGGAGACGAACTCCTGCTCTCGCTGTGGGAAGAGAGTGTCCTCGCTCCGGCGGCCAGTTGGCCGGAGTTGCTGGAGACAACGCTGCGCCGCGATTGGAACTCGGACTTCGACGCCGCATTCGCGGAGTTCGCCCAGTGGAACCTGGCCACGGGCCCGAGGGCCAGGGCGGGGCAGGGCTATGCACGCGGTGCGGGCTTTCCCGAGCTCACCGTCGCCCCCGCCACCCTTCCTGTGGACGAGCCCGAGGTTCGCGTGGCGCCTGCCTCCACCCGCTACTTCGAAGTGGCCGGGGGAGGGCAGGCCGTCTCCGCAGCCTTCGAGCCCGCGGACGGAGCCGCGGCCGAGTCGCTCCATCTGGTGGTGTCCGCTGTCACGAACAATGCGGTGTTGCGCACGGCCCGAGCGGACGGTCCCGGAACACTGGTCGCCGAGGTGCCCGCGTCGGATGCCACCCACGTGGTGGTGGCCGTGGTGGACGGGCGGCACGAGGGAACGGGCCGCTACGGACGGTTGTGCATCACCGGTACCTCCTCCCAGCAGCCTTGCGTGGCGGTGACACCGGACACGCCAGGAGGAGGGGACGATGAAGGAGGCTGCCAGGCAGCGCCGGCTGGACTTGCCCCGGCGCTGGCCCTGGTCCTCCTGCTCACCCGGAGGCGTCGTTACGTCCCGTCAGGACTCCGCTCGGACCGCTGACTCACGGCGGTCTCGACGAAGCGCTCGAGGGCGGCACGGATCTGCTGCCGCGCCTCGGGTGCCGGCGGGGCATGCCCCTCTTGCGCGCTCTTCGCGTGCTCCTCGGCGAGCCCGAAGAGGTACTGGGAGCGTGGCTTGCCGTCGACAGTCTCCCGCAGGGTGAATTGCGGGTGCTCCTGGAAGACGGCCTGCCACTCCTGGCGGACCTCGGCCCAGAAGCCCTGAGACTCCTTCCAGTAAGCGCTCGCCTCCGGCAGGTTCGGCTCGGCCGACTGGCGCGTGTACTGGTTGAGTCCTCGCTCCCGAACCAGGGCGTGCGGCGTGGGGCCCAGCACCACCTTGAGCGAATCCTGCTCGTGCACCCAGCCCTTGGGAGTCAGGGCGTGCCGGTTGGTCCCCACCAGGACGTCGTAGTCGCTGCGCTTGGTGTACTCGCGGCGCGGCAGGGGCCGCCACGTCTCCGCCGACTCCCAGGCGGACAGCCCACGCTCATGCGTCCACCGCCCATAACCTTCATATCGGGGCCCATCGTCCACCTCGAACACGGCTTGGCTCCAGGTGCACTTCACCGCCTCCGGGCTGAGCGTGTGCCGCTCCCACGTCCGATGCCCCCGGAACTCGAGCAGCTCCGTGTCCTCGAACGTCCAGTCCTGGCGCCAGTGCTTGAGCGCCTCTCGCTTGCCGTTCTTCTCCACCACCAGGATGTGCTGGAGCGTCACGCTTCGAGGCGTGTCTTCCACCACGGAGACCTGCTCTGTCCCGGTCGTCCGGTAGGGCTCGTGAGGCGTGTAGCCCTCGCTGAGGCTCACTGTCTCCTCGAAGGCGAAGTCCACCTGGTAGGTCCCCGCCATCTGGAGGATGGCGGCCTTGTCCCGGGCTGGATCGCACGCAGCGGCCTCCAGCTTGCCGCCACCTCCGGTGCCAGTGTCCTGCCGGGAGGCGCACGCCATGACCAGCGCCAGGGCGGGCAGGGTGAGCGGCTGCAAGGGAACTCTTCCTCCGAAGCGCGAAGGGACGCCTGATGAACTCATCCACTGTCTCCTTTGTTGAATTCGATACTGATTCTCAAAATCAACATGATGTGCGGAACTGCCCGTGGAGACAAGGAGATTGGAGCGCGCGGCCCTCCTCCCTGTCGCCCACGAGACGCACTTCGCGTGAAGGATGCGGGTACCTGAACAGAGACGCTGCACTGCGTCGGAGATGTCTTTGTCGCCGATGCCTGACTCCAAGGGGTTGTCTTTAAAGCCCCGGGAGCGAGCGCTGCACCGCGTCAGGCTTTGACATGTCTTCGGCCCCGGAGTGGCTGTTTTCAAACTTCGGGTTTTCGTCGCCGCGCTGCGTCGGCTGAATTCATATTTCCTTTTCTAGGGAATAAGCGTAATAGTTTCGTGAAACCGCTTTCACGCGTTTTGCTGTGACTTCTCCCTTTGAAACAAGCCATGGCCGGGGTGAGTGAAATGAAACGAAGCATGCAGCCTGCGTGGAAGCAGGCCCTGTTGGGTTGCAGTGTCTGGGCACTGGGGTTGGGGGGCGTGAGCTGTGTCGTGGAGGAGGCTCCCGAGCCCGTCCCGGCCGTGGAGAGCGCGGAGCCGCTGGAGTCCACGGGCTCGCGGACGCTCTCCATCAGTGGGCAGCCCTTCACGCTGACGTGGGAGGACGACTTCGGTGGCGACCTGAACGGGGGCCAGGGCAAGTCCTTCCTCAACACGGCCAACTGGACCAAGGAGAACCTGGGCGTCAACTATGAGCAGCAGGCCTATACGAACCGGGAATGTCCTGACCATCCCACCAACTGGAACTACTGTGTGGAGCAGGGCAAGTTGACGATCCTGGCGCGCAAGGAGCCGCTGGACTGTGTCGTCTGGCAGCAATGTACCGCCAGCAGCCAATGTGGCACCAACGGCACCTGCGCGGCCACGGGTTACTGCATCTACGACCAGAACAAGAACGGCGTCTACGATCACGAAGAGTGCGCGCCCTTCAACGGTCTCTCCAACGGCCCTGCCAACGGGCAGCAGTACACCTCGGGCCGCATCAAGTCGGACGAGAAGGTCGAGTTCCGCTACGGCTACATCGAGTTCCGCGCGCGCATGCCCTTCGCGGATCTGCCCGCGGGCGCCACGCCTCCCAACGGCATGTGGCCGGCCATCTGGTTGCTCGGTGCCAACGGCGCCATCACCAACGGTGGCCGCGATGACAGCGCCGGCTGGCCCATGACGGGCGAGATCGACATCATGGAGTACTCGCAGATCAAGGAGAACAAGTCGCTCTTCCCCTCCAACGAGGCGATGGGCTTCAACGCCCTGTGGCGCGAGTACCCCGAGTCCGGAGAGATGGCGGCGGCTCCCGGTGGCTGGCAGGCGAACGCGTGCAGCGACTGGCCCAACCACGGTGACGCCAAGTGCGACGGCGACGTGGGCGGCTCGCGCGTGCAGTGGCCCGGCAAGACGATCGACTACCACCAGTGGCACACCTGGGGCTTCCTCTGGGATGAAAACGGTTTCAAGATCTACATCGACAACCTGCCGCAGAACGGCGGAACGCCCGTGGGCACGCTCTCCATCGGGGACAACGCGACCGAGTTCCGCCAGCCCATGTTCCTCATCCTGAACAACGCGGTGGGCGGCGAGCTGGGCTGCCTGGGTTGGTCCGGCCGTTCGTGCACCTCCAGCGCGCAGTGCGCCAACGGTGCGGCGTGCTCGGGCGGCAAGTGCCAGGAGACACCGAGCTCGTGCATCAACGTCGACTGGGCCAGCCAGGGTGACAAGGCCAAGCTCGAGGTGGACTACGTGCGCTGGTATCACCGCAACTCCGGCTACACCCAGGCCGCCAAGGCCTCGTGCCAGGACAGCGATGGCAACGGCACGGCCGACAACATCATCCGCAACTGTGGCTTCAACGAGGACTACACCTACCACCGCAGCGATCTGTTCTTCGAGGGTGGTGGCGGCCTCACGGACGTCATCAACGAGGGTGGCACGCGCGGCTTTGTGCAGTGGGTGCGCATCGACAACGGTGGCTCGCAGCCCTACAGCGTGCAGATCCGCCAGGAGGGCTTCCAGCTCACCGCGGGCACCCAGTACAAGTGGAAGGTGGACCTGAAGTCGAGCGTGGCGCGGACGCTGCCCATCAAGATTGCCCAGGCGCATGATCCCTGGGGCGTCGTCTCCACCTTCAACTGCAACGTGGGCACCGGCTGGACCACGTGCACCGGCCCCAACTTCACCCCCTCGGCCACGGACACGTACAAGTTCGAGATCGACGCGGGCGGCAGCGCGGGCAGCAACACCCAGGTGTACGTGGATGACATGTACCTGGGCACCACGGGCAACGCCTGCCAGCCGGAGTGCACGGGCAAGACGTGCGGCAGCGACGGATGCGGCGGCGTGTGCGGCTCGTGCCGCTCGGGCACCACCTGCTCCAGCTGGGGCCAGTGCACCGCCTCCACGAGCACCTGCACGCCGGCCTGCTCGGGCCGTGTGTGTGGCAGCGACGGGTGCGGCGGTACGTGCGGCACCTGCTCCTCGGGCAGCTCCTGCAACAGCTCCGGCCAGTGCGTCAGCTCCTGCGTGCCGGCCTGCTCGGGCCGTGTGTGCGGCAGCGACGGGTGTGGCGGCACGTGCGGCACCTGCAGCTCGGGCAGCTCCTGCAACAGCTCGGGCCAGTGCACCTCGACGCCCCCCACCTCCGTGCGCAAGGAGGCCGAGGCCGCCACGCTGACGGGCTGCTTCGCCGAGGCCGGCGGTGACAGCAGTGGCAAGGTCGTGGCCTTCGAGGGCGGCGACACCATCTGCTGGAGCAACGTGACGATGACGGGCTTCACCTCCGTCGTCGCTCACGTGGGCGCGCCGTACCCCAACGGTCAGGCGCAGCTGAAGTTCAACAACACCGTGCTCGGCACGTACACGCTGAGCACGGCGACGGGTGGATGGAGCAGCCCCCAGCTGACCAACCTCACCCTCCCGGTCTCCGCGAGCGGCACCGGCACCCTGTGCCTGGTGGGCGTCACCCACCCGAACGGGTGGATCTTCTCGGTGGACTACCTGGATCTGAAGTAGCCGCCAGGCTCGAGTGACTTGCAGCTCGGAAGGGGGCTGGCGGGTTCGTCCCGTCAGTCCCCTCCTGCCTTTTCTGGAACCGAGGAACACACCATGACGAAAACGTACCTCCAACGCTCTCTGAGCTCCTTGCTGTCTTCCTTGCGGCTCGTGCCGCTCGCGGGCCTCGTGGCCGGTGCTTCCGCGCATGCGGCCGGAGAGACGGCCAATGTCTGGCTCACCAAACAGGATCTGTCCCAGGCGCTGCAGCAGCAGGGCAACGTGGCCTTCACCGCGGACGCGAGCGCGGGGCTGAACACCATCTTCGTGGACGAGAACACCGCCTATCAGACGATGGATGGCATCGGTGCCTCGCTGACGGACTCCTCCGCGTGGCTCATCAAGAACAAGCTGAGCGCCGCCACCCAGACGTCCGTGATGAGCAAGCTGTTCGATCCGGTCAACGGCATCGGTGTGTCGTTCCTGCGCCAGCCGATGGGGGCCTCCGACTTCGCCGTCAATGGCAACTACTCCTATGACGACATGCCCTCCGGGCAGCGGGACGACACCAACCTGTCCCACTTCACCATCGCCCATGACGAGGCGTACGTCCTGCCGCTGCTGCGCCAGGCCCTCACCCTCAACCCCAACCTGAAGGTGATGATCACCCCCTGGAGCGCGCCGGCGTGGATGAAGACGAACGGCTCGATGAATGGCGGGAAGCTGGACACCGCCGCCTATGGCCAGTTCGCCCTCTACTTCGCCAAGACGATCCAGGCGTACCAGGCGGCGGGCGTTCCCGTCTACGCGCTCACCGTGCAGAACGAGCCGCTGCACGAGACGTCCGGCTATCCCACGATGAACCTGACCGCCGCCGAGGCGTCCAACTTCATCAAGTACAACCTTGGCCCCACGCTCGCGGGGCGGGGCCTCACGACGAAGATCCTCGGCTACGACCACAACTGGGACCGGCCCGATTACGTCCAGACGCTCTACGCGGATGCGTCGACGGCTGGCTACCTCGCGGGCTCCGCTTGGCACTTCTATGGCGGGGATGTCTCCACGATGAATGACATCCACTACCAGTACCCGAACAAGGACATCTACTTCACGGAGGGCTCCAGCGGGACGTGGATCACCAACCTGTTCGACGCGAACATCACCAACGAGATCGCCATCTTCCGCAACTGGGCGAAGACGTACACGGACTGGAACATCGCGCTCGATACCAACCGCGGCCCGACGAATGGCGGGTGCACCACCTGCTCGGGGCTGGTGACGATCAACCAGTCCAACGGCACGGCGACCTACACGCCGACGTATTACGCCATGGGACACATCAGCAAGTTCGTCGTCCCCGGCGCCAAACGCATCGCCTCCACCGGCTACGCGCAGGGCCTGCACAACGTCGCGTTCAAGAACCCGGACGGCTCCAAGTCGCTCATCGTCTACAACCAGAACGGCGCGAGCGCCCAGTTCGCGGTGAAGTGGGGCAACTCCTCGTTCACCTACACGCTGCCGGCCACGTCCATCGCCACGTTCAAGTGGACGGGCACCCAGGCGGGCAGCACCGCGATCCCCGCGACCACCCGGCTCCTCGCCGCGGCGTTCCAGGAGGCCAAGGGCGCGCGGCCGGAGAACTGCAGCGACACGGGCGGCGGCAAGGACGTGGGCTACACGTCCAATGGCAGCTACCTCCTGTTCAAGAACGTCACCCTCACGAATGTCACGTCCGTCAGCGCCCGTCTGGCCAATGGCGGTTCGGCCACTACGATTGAGTTCCGCGCGGACAGCGCCACGGGGCCGCTGCTCGGCACCGTCAGCGCCAACGTGACGGGCGGCTGGCAGACGTGGACGACGGCCAGCGCTCCCATCACCGGCGCATCCGGCGTGCATGACCTCTACGTCGTGTTCCGGGGCAGCGCCAACCTCAACTGGGTGCAGTTCGGCACGGCGCTTGTCTCGGGCAACCTGCTCGTCAACGCGGGCCTCGAGGGCGGGAGCTTGAGCAGCTGGTCCGGCTGGCATCCGACCAGTCAGTCCGCGGACGTGCACAAGGTGGACACGGACACGCCGCGCACGGGCGCCTACAAGCTGACGCACTACTCGGCCACCGCCTACCAGCAGACGACGTACCAGGCCGTCAGCGTGCCCAACGGCACCTACCGCGCCAGCGTGTGGGTCCGCTCGGGTGGCGGGCAGACCAACCTGCGCCTGGAGGCGAGCAACCACGGCGGCGGCACGCTGTACAGCGCGGACCTCGGGGCCACGGCCTCGGCGTCCACATGGCAGCAGCTGACGATCGGCACCATCAACGTCACGACCGGCACGGTGACGATTGGCGTGTACTCGAACGCGGCGGCGGGCAACTGGTCCGCGTTCGACGACTTCGAACTCACGCGGTTGTAGAGGAAACGGGCTCGGGTGGGGTGGGCCCCACCTCACCCGATGCCTAGATCTTCCCGTGGATCCGCGTGTTTTCGTTCTGCCAGGGGAAGCTGTACGTCATTCCCACGCCGAGCCACGTCCCGCCGGCGTTGAAGGGGCCCACGTCTTTGACATCGCCCGATGCGAAGAGGTACCGGAGCTCGAAGCAGAGGCCCCACTGCTTCGAGAGCTTCAGCGTCGCTCCACCCGTGAAGCCGAGCGCTTGTTGGCCGCGTTCCACGGACTGCCCTCCGTCGAAGTAGGACGCGGCGACGATGGGGCCGAAGAGGGCACCCACCGAGGGGATCACCACTCGATTGCCCAGCTCCAGCCGCTTCTGGAAGCGCAGTCCCACCAGCGCGCCAAAGGTGACGGCGTTCAGTCCCGGCTTGTTCGTCAGCTCCATCCGCTCGTAGGTGGTGAACAGGTCGATGCCCACCTCGATCAGCTCCGTGACCGAGTACGCGAACGTCCCCGTCAGCAGTGGGCCTCCGATGGCCCCCCGGGAGCGTTCCAGAGCCCGGTTGTCCCGCTTGAAGTAGTAGTTGTCATAGAAGGTGAAGTTGGGCGCATACCGCCATCCGCCGATGATCGAGACGCGGCTGGTGCCCTCGAGCCGCTTGGCGGCCTCTCGCTCATAGTCCTCATCGGAGTAGCCGTCGGGGATGGCGCCCTCGGTGTCGTCCTGGGCGGAGGCCATAGAGGTCATCAGGGTCACGAGCAGAGGAATCACGCGGCGCATGGGTTGATCCTTGCGCCCCGGGCTCGGCCAGAACAAGAGACGGTTCTTGGCAGTCCAACTGCCCAGAATTGTCACCGCTCTCGCACCGGCGGGAGGGGAGGGTGGCATCCGCGCGGCAGGTAGGTTATTCCCAGGTGGACGCGAGCGGTGTGGCGTCGCGGGTAGGGCACGGTCATGGATCTGGGCAAAGCGGGTTGGCTCTCCTCGATTCTCGAGGAGGCGGTGGCGGCACACGCAGGTGTGTCGACTCCCGCGGTGGCTCCTGGTCTGTCCGAGGACCGCGCTTCGGGCCGTGCGAGGGCCCGTGCCTACTTGCGCAAGACACTACGGGCCTCGGGGCTGCTGTACGGCACGCCCACGGAGGGCACGGCTGGGACTGAGGAGGAAGTGCCCACCGCGGAGACGAGCGGGGAGCGGGCTCGCGCGCCCGAGGAGCAGTTGTTCCTCGCGGTGGTTCGCACGCTGGCGCGAATGGCGTTGGACATCGCGCTGCTCACCGGGGCTCCGGACCGAGCGCGGCAGGATCAGCTCCTGTTCCTGTTCGCGGTGTTCACCGGGGAGGTGTCCCTGGCCGAGGACATCGACGCGAAGCTCCAGGGCGGGACGGCGGTGTCTCGGCGCTTGAGGGGCAAGGTGGAGTCGGCGCTGGCCCGGCGCGCCATCTCGCTGGCGGGTGATCCCGTCTACGGGCTGGTTCTCCACAACGGGGCGCTGTACGCGGACGCGCAGATGTTTGGTCGGCAGGCCATCGACTACTTCGCGCGGGGGAAGTTCCAGCGCGCGGAGGCACAGCGGCGCATCGACTTCGCGGCGAAGCAGAAGGCGCTGCTCGTGAAGGTGTTGGCGGGACTGGCCTGCGCGGATCGCGAGCCGAGCTACTCCACGCGCCGTGCCATTTTGCGTCAGGTGGAGGATCTGACGCTGCCGGATGCCATCGAGTCTGAGCTGAAGGCCGCGGTGAAGAAGTCCTTTGAGCACCGGCTCTCCGTGCGGACGATGGTGGCTGGCGTGCGCAGCAAGGACATGCAGCACTTCATCCTCGAGCAGACGCTGCTGGCTTCTTTGGTGGATGGGCAGCGGTCTCGGGGGGAGCGGGCCTTCATCCAGGATCTGGCTGACGCGCTGCATGTGCCAGGTGAGGAGCTGCACCGGTTGGAACTCGAGATGGCCGAGTTCTACGCGCACCACCGCTCGGTGGTGGACGTGTTCACGGTGTCCGCGGCTGCGGGTGTGATGGGCGAGGACTACGTCATCCGGATCCAGGAGGCGCTGGAGACGAACTTCCACCGGGTGATGCAGGAGGTGCGGGAGACGGGAGACCTGGCGGTGCTGCTGGCCAAGGCGGCTCGCGGCCAGGGCCTGACGCGGGATGAGCGCCGGAGGATGCGGGCGCAGCTCATCGATGTGGCCAAGGCCATTCCCGCGCTGGCGATCTTCGCCGCGCCGGGCGGGGTGTTGCTGCTGATCGCCTTGTCCAAGGTTCTGCCCTTCAGCCTGCTGCCGAGCGCGTTCCAGGACGAGCCCGAGCCTTCTCCCGAGCCCGAGCCAGAAGCTTCTGAGCGCCAGGTGGGTTGAGCGGCGAGGTTCTGGAGCTGAGTTCATGAAGGACGGCCCCATCCGGCGGTTCATCAAGAAGCTCGCGCTGCTTCGCTACAACTTTGATCTGGGCTTCACCCGGTGGGTTCTCCGCGCCCGAGGCGAGCCTCGCTACCGCCTCACGGGCTCGTGCAACGGCTGTGGCAAGTGCTGCGAGTCCCCGATGATTCCGGTGAGCACGCCCGTGTTCCGTCTGCGCTCGCTGCGCTGGCTCGCGCTGGCCTGGCACCGCGTCATCAACGGGTTCGAGTTCACGGGAGAAGATCGCAGGCAGAAGATCTTCATCTTCCGCTGCACGCATTACGACCCGGCGACCAAGCAATGCGACTCATATGACAGCCGCCCGGGCATGTGCCGGGACTACCCGCGCAACCTCCTCTATGCCGCGCTCCCGGAGTTCCTGCCGGAATGCGGCTATCAGGCCGTGTACAAGAAGGCCGAGGGGCTTCGGAAGTCATTGGAGCGCGCCAACCTCCCGCCCGAGAAGCTCAAGGAACTGCTCGAGAAGCTTCATCTCCAGGACAAGGAGTGAGGCAGGCGGTGCCCCTTCACGAATCCTGGGAAGAGGGAGTCGCTCGGGCACCGCGAGGCTGGGGCGTCGCAGCGCGTGGTGGCGGTTCGGGCCGCACGCGATAGGCGCCCGTCTTCGCATCCACGGACACCCGGGGCGGACGGTGGGACTCCTCGAACAGCCGCCAGCCCGGCTCCAGCCCCCGCCAGAACGCTACGAGCGAGGGAGTGGCGTAGGGCAGTTTCTCCAGCGCGGCCATCCCCTCCGCGTCGAGCCGACGCGGGAAGATGTGGATGGGCACCTCCCTCCCCATCTTCGCCCGCGAGTCCAGCGTCAGCACGTACAGCTCCTCGATGGGGTCGTCCTGGATGGCGATGCACCCGATGCTCACGCAGTCACCGTGCACCATGATGGCGCCCCCCAGCGGCCGACCGCCCAGGATGCGATCCGACTCGTTCGGGTAGCTCACCCGCATGGACAGGTGGAAGTCGCTCCAGGGGTTGAACAGGTCGATGGTGTAGAAGCCCTCGGGAACCTGCAGGTCTCCTTGCTGCCGCTTGGGCCCCAGCTCGCCTGACGCAGCGCAGAAAGGATACGTCTTCACCTTCACCAGGGGCTGACCTCTCGCTCCTGCCCACACCTCCAGCTCGCGCTCCTGCTTGAAGGCGCGCAGATAGAGTTCCCCCGGCGGGTACTGCAACCCCGCGGAGGCAAAGAGTTCCGAGAGCGCATGGGTTCGGTTTTGACGCGCGGCGGCAACCCGGTCCTCGGCGTGCGTCGTCAGCGCATAGGTCAGCAGCAGGCAGGTCAGTGCGGTTCTCACGGCAGCGTTGGACTCCGCATGTCCGCGGGATGTTCCTCCAGTTCTGAACACTTCCCGCCCGTCGGCCAGGCCCCTCGAACGACGGCCTACCATTCACGTCTCTCGCCTTCACTGCGCGCCCCTACCTCTTCCGGTGTGTTGCTCGCTATCGTGCGCAACTGCGTCCCCCGGAGCTCCCACTGCGGGGTTGGCGCGGCCTCCACACACACGAAAGGCAGGTCCTCAGATGTCGAAGGTCTATGAAGCCCCCAATCAGCCCGGCAGCAAGGTCCAGTTCGCCAGCCGCTATGGCAACTACATCGGGGGCGAGTTCGTTCCGCCCGTGCGCGGCCAGTACTTCGAGAACATCACCCCGGTGACGGGCAAGCCGTTCTGTGAGATTCCTCGCTCCAACCACGAGGACATCGAGAAGGCGCTCGACGCGGCCCACAAGGCCAAGACGGCCTGGGGCAAGACGTCCGTCACCGCCCGCGCGGACATCCTCAACAAGATCGCCGACCGGATGCAGGCGAACCTCGAGCAGCTCGCCGTCGCCGAGACGTGGGACAACGGCAAGCCCGTCCGCGAGACACTGGCGGCGGACCTGCCGCTGGCCATCGATCACTTTCGCTACTTCGCCGGTGTCATCCGCGCGCAGGAGGGCAGCCTCGCGGAGCTCGATGACAACACCGTCTCGTACCACTTCCACGAGCCGCTAGGCGTCGTCGGCCAGATCATCCCCTGGAACTTCCCGCTGCTCATGGCGGCGTGGAAGATGGCGCCGGCGCTGGCCGCGGGCAACTGCGTGGTGCTCAAGCCCGCCGAGCAGACTCCGGCCACCATCCTCAAGCTGATGGAGCTGGTAGGCGATCTGATTCCGCCCGGCGTGCTCAACGTGGTGAACGGCTTTGGCATCGAGGCCGGCAAGCCGCTGGCGAGCAACAAGCGCATTGCCAAGATTGCCTTCACCGGTGAGACGACGACGGGCCGCCTCATCATGCAATACGCCTCCGAGAACCTCATTCCGGTGACGCTGGAGCTGGGCGGCAAGTCGCCCAACATCTTCTTCGCGGACGTGTTCGACAAGAACGACGACTTCGCCGAGAAGGTGCTCGAGGGCTTCGCCATGTTCGCCCTCAACCAGGGCGAGGTGTGTACCTGCCCCTCGCGCGCGCTCGTGCAGGAGAAGTTCTACGAGGCCTTCATCCAGAAGGCCGTGGAGCGCACCAAGAAGATCGTCCAGGGCAACCCGCTGGATCCCCAGACGATGATCGGCGCGCAGGCGTCCAACGATCAGCTGGAGAAGATCCTCTCGTACATCGATATTGGCAAGAAGGAGGGCGCCAAGGTCCTCACCGGTGGTGGCCGCGCGAGCCTGCCCGGCGCGCTGGCCGAGGGCTACTACGTGGAGCCCACCATCTTCGAGGGCCACAACAAGATGCGCATCTTCCAGGAGGAGATCTTCGGCCCGGTGGTGTCGGTGGCGAAGTTCAAGGACCAGGCGGACGCGCTGGCCACCGCCAACGAGACGCTGTACGGCCTGGGCGCGGGCGTGTGGACGCGTGACACGAACACGGCGTACCGCATGGGCCGGGAGATCCAGGCGGGCCGCGTGTGGGTGAACTGCTACCACCTGTACCCGGCGCACGCGGCGTTCGGCGGCTACAAGCAGTCGGGCATCGGCCGCGAGACGCACAAGATGATGCTCAACCACTACCAGCAGACGAAGAACATGCTGGTGAGCTACGACCCGAAGCCGATGGGCTTCTTCTAGGCCGTAGAAAGGGAGGCACCATGAGCGTGAACCGAGTGACCGTCACTCCGAAGGCCGAGACCCTGCTGCGCAAGCTACAGGGGATTCATGGCCCGCTGCTCTTCCACCAGTCGGGAGGCTGCTGCGACGGCAGCGCGCCGATGTGCTTCCCGCGCGGCGACTTCAAGATTGGCCACGGGGATGTGTTCCTCGGGACGATCGTGGATACGCCGTTCTACATCTCCGGTCCGCAGTTCGAGTACTGGCAGCACACCCACCTCACGGTGGATGTGGTGCCGGGGCGGGGGAGCGGCTTCTCGGTGGAGGCTCCCGAGGGCGTTCGCTTCCTCATCCGCTCGCGCGTCTTCGATGACACGGAGTACCTCGCGTTGAAGGAGGCGGGTCCGCCGCCTCGCGGGCCGCAGCACTGAAGTCGCGGAGGGGGTGAGGGCTTCGGTTCTCACCCCCTCTGTTCAAGGGGTGAAGTCGAGCTCCCAGCCCTCTCCCCACCGCTGCCGGGCCAGCTCCAGGGTGCGGAGATTCTCGGGGACCTGATGGAGGAAGCGCGCGCGGGCCGAGGCATCCGGGATGTCGTTGGCGCGCATGCCCACGCACTGCACGGCCCGGCGGAGGGCTCGCTCTCCAGCGGCCGTGTCTCCCTGGACGAGGCAGGCCTCGGCCAGAGCCAGCCATGCGCCCACGGTTCCCGCTCCCAGGCCGCCAATCTGCTCCAGCACCTGCACACCTGCTTCCGCTGCGGCTCGTGCCTCCTCGGCTCGCCCCTGGGCCCGCAGCGTCGCTGACAGGAAGGTGCGCGCCAGGAGCTGGAAGGACAGGAACACGCCGAAGCGCTCGCACGCCTCGCGAGCATGGGACTCCGCCTGCGCCTGCCAGCCCTCGGCTCCCGTCACCCGTGCCAGCGCCAGGTGCGCGACGCCTTGATAGAGAAGGTCTCCCGTCGTCTCCAACAGGTGGCGTGCCCGATGGCGGGCCTCTTCCCGGTGCGTGGATTCAGGGCTGTTGGACAGGACCAACAGCAACTGCATCCGTGTGGCCGCTGCCGCGTATGTCTCGCCCCCTCGCTGGGTCGTCTCCACCGCGTCGCGGAGGATCTCGATGGCGCGAGCCCCTTCTCCGAGCGCCTCCACCGCGAGGCCCCAGATGGCCTGGGGCGCCGTCCGGTTGCGCTCCGAGTTCACTTCGCGGAAGGCTCGCACGCCTTCCTCGCCGGCGACACAGGCCTGCCAGGGGTGAGGTTGCAGGAAGTGGTGGGCATAGGCTCTCGCGCACCAGGTCCATCCCCTCGCGATGGGAGCCTGCGGAAGGATGTCCGTCCCCACCGAATCCAGGCGGCCCAGGACGATGAGGGCCTGGGCCCGCAGCCCGCCCCAGCTGTTGATGGCGGTCAGGAAGGCCGCCGTCTCGATATAGGAGGTGGCGGCCTGGGGCTCGGGAGTGGTGCCCAGCAGGAGCTGCGCCAGCCGGGCCAGATCCGCGTGGCGGCTGCTCTGGGCTCCCATGAGGATCATCGCACCCGTGACGCGGGCCCAGGGCGCGCTCCCTACCGGGAGCTGGGGCTGGACCTTGGTGCCCACGTTGAACCCGCGCTCGAAGTCCTCTCGCCAGAAGCAGATGAGCACCTCCAGGGCTCGCAGCTCCGCCAGGGGCGAGCCTGTGGGCTCACATTCGAGTGCGGCCTCCAGGCACCGCTGCGCGCCGGGCATGTCTTCCTGCTCGAAGAGCCGCTCGCCCGCACGGATGAAGAAGTGCACCGCCCGTTCCTTCTCCTGCCCGAGCTGGTAGTGCTCCGCCAACAGCCAGGGATCATGCTCTCCCGCGTGCTCCAGCCATGCTCCGGCCCGGCGATGTCCCAGAGGCTTGAGGTGGCCGGGCAGCAGGCTGTAGGCCGCGTCTCGCACCAGCGCGTGGCGGAAGCGGTACTCGGTCTCCCCCGGGAAGCGGCTGCCCGGTTGGGGCTGCACCATCTCCAGATCCTTCAGGCCCTGGAGTCCGCGCTCCATCTCCTGGGGAGACAGCACCTCTTCCAGGAGCGCCTTGATGCCACCGGTCCAGAAAGAGCGGCCGAAGATGCTGGCGGCCAGCAGCACGCGCCGAGGGATGGGCTCCATGCGCTGGAGGCGGGACTGGAGCATGGCGAGCACCGTGCCCGGTGTCTCCGAGCCGTGTCCCTCGGCCTCGTTGCGCATGAGCTCTTCCAGGAACAACGCGTTGCCGGCCGCCTGCTCCACCAGCCGGGCCACCACGGCCTCCTGCACCTGGGGGCCGAGCACCTCGTGGATCAACCGCGTGCAGGCCTTCTGGCTCAAGCCGCGCAGGGGCACTTCCTGGAGGTGCCGTGGCCAGAGTTCCGGGAAGAGCTCCTTGACCTCGGGGCGGGCCAGCGCCAGCACCATCAGGGGCTGCTCGCTCAGCTCTCGCAGCACCTCGTCCACCAGCTTCACGGTGAAGGTGTCGCTCCAGTGCAGGTCCTCGAGGATCAACAGCACCGGCCCCTGGGACAGCTCGGCGCGGAGGAAGGTGATCATCGCGCGTGTCACCTGGGCGCTCATCACCTGCGGATCCTCGCGGGCCGCGCGCAGTTTGGGGCTGTCCTCGAGGGGGAAGGACACGCCGCACAGCTCGCCCAGGAACTCGGCGGTGTCCTTCATCAGCTCGGGCGAGAGGTACCGGGACACGCGTCGCGCCAGCTTCTGGCGCCGGGACTCCAAGGGCTCTCCGTTCTGGATGCCGCACATCCGACGCACCGCTTCGCCCATCAGGCCATAGGCGGAGCCCGCGTTCATGGGATCGCCACGCCCGAGCATCACGAGCATGGGCGGGGCGCGGTGCTCCAGGCGGCGCAGGAACTCATGGCGCAGGCGGGATTTGCCGGTGCCGGGCGAGGCGATGACCAGCAGCGCGCGGGCGAACGTGTCCTCCAGGCAGGAGAAGAAGGCCATCTCCAGCACGGCCAGCTCCTGCTCGCGGCCCACACAGGGAGTGGGGCGGCCCAGCAGGCGGCGGGATTCGTCCGCGCCCAGGTGTTCTCCGAGCAGCCGGGTGGTTCCGGAGGTGGCCTTGTCGAGCAGGAAGCGGGGGCCCAGCAGCCCGGCCGTGGTGTCGTCCAGCACCACCAGGGCTGCTTCGTTGCGCTCCCGCTCCATCTTCCGGAGGAACTCACCCGCCCGGTCCATCACCTCGCCGACGGGCAGCGCTTCGCCCCGGAGCGTCAGGCCCGTGGCGAGGACCACGAGGCTATCGGGCCACTGTTCCTTGACGGTGAGGGCGCAGTGCGCGGCCAGAGCGGCCTGATCCGTGGCGGTGCCGCGCTCCAGGAGGAAGGTGGCCATCAGCGAGCCGTCCGCCAGCAGCGTGGCCTGCGCACCGTTCGCGCGGAGTTCCTGCAGCAGGGGGCCCTGGCGGCGGCGGGCATGCTTCGCATCGTCGGCGTTGAGCGTGGGATCGTCCGCGGCGGCCCCGTAAGGAGTGGCCAGCAGCACGCTCACCAGGTGCTGCTCGGCCTGGGTCAGGCTGATGGGGATCGGTGTCCGGGGCCGGCCCGGCGCGGGCACTTCAGCGGGAGCTTCCATCGCCTCCATCGCCCGTAGCAGGCTTGAGGCATCCGCGAGCCGCTGAGCGGGATCCTTGGCGAGCATCTGGTCCATCAGAGCCTGCAGCGAGGCAGGCAGCTCGGGCCGGAGCGTGCGCAGCCGCGCGGGCTCGGAGAAGAGGATCTTCGCCAGCACCGCGGCGATGTGGGGAGCCCGGAAGGGCGGCTGTCCCGTGAGGCACTCGTACAGCACGCAGCCCAGGGAGAAGATGTCCGCTCCGGGGGTGATGTCGTGGTGGCTCGAGGCCTGTTCCGGGGCCATGTACCCAGGCGTACCCAGGACCATGGAGCTGCCGGTGAGCGCCTGCGAGGCCGCCGCCAGCCGCGCCAGGCCGAAGTCCAACACCACCACATCCTCCACCTCGCCCCCGCGCAGGAAGAGATTGGACGGTTTGATGTCGCGGTGGACGATGCCCTGCGCATGCGCGGAGGCGAGCCCCTCGGCGCTGCGGCGCACCAACAGCAGTGCTTCAGAGAGGCTCAAGGGCTGGCGCGGCAGCCGGTGGGCCAGGTCCTCACCCTCCAGCCACTCCATGGCGAGAAAGGGTTGGCCCTCCTCGGTGACGCCATGGGCCACGTAGGAGACGATCCGGGGATGGCGCAGCTCCGAGAGGAGTTGGGCCTCGCGCGTGAAGCGCTGCGCCGTCTCGGAGTCGGTGGCCGCATTCAGCAGCTTGACGGCCACGGGATGCTCGCTCGTGATGTCCATGGCCCGATAGACGGAACCCATGCCCCCACGGCCCGCCAGCCGTTGGATCCTGAAGCGGTCCGCCAGGAGGGTGCCGGGGGCTGGCGTGCCGGACGTGGGAGGAGCGTGAGGCATCTGAAGGGGCGGGCTGGGATGCGCTACCTGGAGAGAGGTCCGTGAGGCGGCGGCATTCTACTGGAAGAGAGCCGCTCTCCGCGCGTGGGCCGGATATCTACCGGCCCCTCGCCCTGCCGCTTCCTTATCGGCGAGACTGCCCGGATGCTGGATCGTCCGCGCCTCGCGTCCTGGCTCATCCAACGCCTTCGCTCGGGAGTGTTGCGGAACCTGCGTGACGCCGGGCGTGAGCAGCAGTTGCTCTTGCTGGGAGATGCAGCGGTGGCTCCGCTCGTGGAGGAGCTCAGCGCTCGAGAGCCCCAGGTGCGCAACTGGGCCGCGGAGATGCTGTGCCGCGTGGGGAGCGCCGAAGCCGTGGCGGCGTTGCGTCCCCAGGTCTGGGCGTTCGAGCTCGAGACGCGCCTGCAAGTGGGCAAGGCCCTGGCCTCTGCCCGGGACGCACTGGCGGTGGAGGTGCTGGCGCCGATCGCGGGCTCCTCTCGGGCCCTGCCGTGGGTGCGGTATGAGGCGCTCCGGGCGTTGGGAGCGTTGGGAGATGCCCGGGCCCTTTCCGTGCTGCTCGATTGTTTCAGGCACGAGAACCTGAACCTCCGGATGGCGGCCACTGCTGCACTGCACAAGCTGGGGGCTCCGGCGGTGCCCGCGTTGATCGAGCTGGGCATGAGAGCCGAGGCGGACGCTCGGGCCACGGTGCTCCGGTGTCTGGCGAATATCGGTGATGGCCGGGCGGCGGAGTTTGCTGTCGAGCAGCTCAATGACCCGGATCGGGAGGTGCGTGCGGCCGCCGTCGGGTGCGTGGGGCGCTTCCGGCCACGGTACGCCAGCATCATGCTCGAGGTGCGGCTCTCGGATCCCGAGCCGGGTGTCCGCCGGGCCTTGTGTGAGGCGCTTGGCACTCTGGGCGAGAGAGACGCCGTCCCGCACCTGATTCAACGGTTGCAGGAGGATGTGGAGCCGAGCGTGAGGGCGGCGGCGGCCTGGGCCCTGGGCCGGTGCGGGGATGCGGATGCGGCCATCTCGCTCTTCCATGTGCTCCTGGCGACGGAGGACTGCTCGCTCCTGGAGGCGGTGCTCGTGAGCCTCGCCGAGATTGGCGACGCGCGCATTCTCGAACTGCTGGACCTGTTCGAGCCCCGGCAGGTGCCCGACCTCTCGCGCAAGGAGCGAACCCGGCTGCGGCGTAAGGCTGAGTACGCCGCGGGCCGGATTCGCGCCCGTTCGAAGTAGCGTAGCGTGAAGCACTCCATGGATTGAGGGAGCATCTGATGAGCACGCATCTGGCTTGGGCTTGGGTGTGCCTGGGACGGGGCGCTGGGGCGCTATGGCTGAGCGCGCTGCTGCTGATGGGCACAGGCTGCGCCACAGTGTCGGGGACACTTGATGCTGCGGATGCCTACCGCCAGCGTGTCCGGTATTGCGGACTCCCATCTGGACGAACTCTGGTAACGGAGGGCTGGCCCACAGAGGACTCCAGTGAGGAGGAGGTGTTGGCGCCGTTGCTGGCATGCGCCTCGGTGGAGGACTACCTGGCGTTGCAGCGCGATGTGGACATGGCGCGGGTGGTTGAGCGGCTGGGAGATTGGAGCGCGGTGAGGTTGGGAGCGCTGGGTCCACTCGTGGATGCTCGGGCCTCACGGGTGCTCACCCGAAAGAGGGCCGCCTTTCTGCTCGATGCCGTGCGGGATTCTGGCGCCTACGCACAGGTGTTCGCCCTTTTCATCATCCACACGGCTTATGACGACGAGTTGGACGAACTGTTGCGGTTGTTGGCTCGCGACAAGCAGCTGGGTCAGACATTGGGGCCCATGGAAGCGGTGCGCCGGGAGTTGGGTCGGCGTGGGCTGAAGCTCTCGGACTACCCGGAGCGGGGCGAGGTGCCTGGAGACGTGCTGCGAGGACTCGGGCAAGCCGCCGCGGATGCGCTTAACAGCAGCCCGTCGAGCGATGGAGCGCGCTACCAGCGGATGAGTGAGCAACTCCGGCAACTGCCCCCAGCCTATCAGCGGGCACAGGCATCGCTGGAACGAGAGCTGATGCGCGAGCACTACGCCCCTGGCCGCATGGCGCTGGGAGCCATCGATCAGCTGACCTTCGGCGTGCCTTTGGGTTTCTACCATCTGGCTGTTGGTACGGCGCACGGGTTGGGGGACCTCACACAGGGCCAGTACGAGCAGGCCACGAGAGAGCTGGCTCCGGCAGCGTTGTTGGTGGCGTTGTATGCCGGAGGCAAGGGCGCGCGGTACCTGGCGGAGACGAGAGGGGCGGGTGCACGGCTTTCATTGCCGGAACTTCGGTTGGAGACCCTGAGGCGGGTCGCGTGGCAGGTGACTGAGCGTCTGGGCGTGGACAGCCTGGCGGAGCTGTCTCGCTACATTCGAGCCAGCCGGGAAGCCGCCGTCTTCGTGGGCGCTGGTGGAGAGCCAGCCGCCGTGGCCTTGTATGAGGCGCGCGGCGATGTAGCTCGGGCGCAGGCGTGGTTGTCCGAGGCCCGCCCCGAGCGCGCGGGAGCCCCTGAGCCAAGGGTCACCCCGAGCGGAGCGGTGAGTGGGGTGGCGTCGCTGGTGGACGAGGCAGCCGGTTACAGCACGCAGGTGGTGGAAGCCAAGCTCCTGCAGGCGGAGCTGGAAGCTACGGGGCCGCGTCTGCCCGCGGACGTGACGCTGCTTCACAAGCTGCGCGCTACGCTCTCCACTCCACCTCCGGGAGTACCGGAAGGCTACGCGCTGTGGAATGAATACCTTACCTACCGGCAGCGCAGGCTTTCGGAGCTCGAGCGGGGTGCTGCCAGGGCAGGGCCGCTGAGATGGGAAGCGTATGAGTGGATGCGAGGAGCATTCGCTCGGGGGCTGGCTTTTGAGCGGTTCATGGTCGAGTTGCTGCGCGCGGATGCTCTCCTGCCGGTGACACAGCGCCAGTGGCTTCAGGGCTTCAACCTACCCCGCATCGAGGTGCATGTCGGTGTATCGAAGCCGGGGGTGCCCGGTATCCGCTACGCGGACGTGCTCATCATCGAGAAGCAGCCTCCTGTCGGCCAGTCTCCTCGAGTAGAGACCTTCAGCTTCAAGAGCCGTTACCTCGCGCCATTGGAACGCGACCCTCTGCGGGAACAGATAAGGGTGGATGCACGTGCTGCCCTGGATTACTACGGCGGCACACTCGAGATCTTGCGGCCCTCTCTCAAGGGCCGCGTGCAGGTCCAGAACGTCCGTCTTGTCTATCAGGGGGGCGAACTCTTGCCTGGGAACCCAAGGGAACTGGAGACTGCGGTGAACCAGGTGCAAGCAAGGCTTCCGGGAGTGGAGATCCTGTTCCGATGAAGTCGCTGACACTCCAAGACTCGAATGGGCAGGATGGTCTCGATCTCTATTGGGATGGCATCCTCGAACCGCAGATGGAGGTCGAGTTCGCGTTGGAGCCCTTTTTCCAGGCGCTTGAGACCCATGCCGGGGAATGGTTGCCAGACTTTGTGGAAGGCAAGCGGCGGCGTCGGTACATGCGCGCCGCTGTCTGGAAGGCTCTCGAGGAACGCCGTGATGAATACGGCTCAGGCTGCGGGCTCTACCATACGACAGAGCCCTTCCTGGACATGGCGCTCAGCTTCGGGCTCCAGCAGGTTCCCCGGAAGCTGAGTGTCAGCCTGGGCGTGAAGCCGCTCACCTTCTTTACGCAGGAAGAGCCCTGCCGCAAGCTCGTGGAGTTGGTGCGTGCCTGGTCTTCTCACTACCCAGTGCTCTATGCATCGGCCCACAGTGGAGCGGATGAGCAACTGGCAGACGCGCCCTATTACGGACGTGACAAGGCCATCGCTCGGCGTGATGGCTTCGACAAGATCTATGAGGTGTGCTGGCTGAACGTGTTTGGCCCTCGGCTGGTGGCTCAGGTGGGCCGAGATCGGATGCTGTCTACTCCAGCCCATCGTGTGGAGGAGTTGCCCAATGGCTCGGTGCTGTTGGTGACATGGCCCACCGCCGCGGATTTCACTCGCCAGGAAGCCCGTCAGGCCCAGGCTCGCGCTCTCGTTCACCTGCGCCCGGAACTCGACTACGACACGGTGCTGCGCGCCTTGCACGAGCGCAACGCGGCCTTCATCCCCGTGGACCAGCTCTTCCACCCGGACGTGGCGCCCCTGCTCACGCGCCTGCTGAACAAGGTCGGTATCAGCAAGCGCCAACGGAGGATCGCCGAGCTCAACGCCTACCAGCCTCCAGAGCCCGAGGAATGGCTCCCAGCGAACGCTGCCTTGCCCTCGGATGTGCCGGATACGAAGGCGGCGATCGAGCACTACTCGCTGCTGGCCGAGTACCTGGTGGCGCTCCTGCACACCGAGGTCCCCTCCGTCTTCGAGCAGACGCCCGAGTCCCTCACCGATGTGGACTTCCAGTTCTGGGTGGAGCGCTTTCCGGAAACCTTCGAGCGCCAGCACATCGACCAGAGGGCTGTACCGACGGTCGGGGCCTACCTGGGCCAGGTGCTGGTGCGCTACCTCGGCGGGCAGTGGATCCCTCGCAAGAAGCTGGAGGAGACCCAGGTGCGCGTCGGCCAACGCGTGTGGCTGCCGTTCGTCCGCGCCCACAAGTACATGCGCTCGTCCCAGTCCCTGTTGGACTTCTCCCTCACGCAGCTGTACCGCGTGGCCGAGCGGCACCGGGAGGGAAGCAACTCCGCTTCCTCTTCCAGCTCCTCTCACTGAGGCTAGTGATGGCCCTCGAGCGGGCCCTCACCATCCTTGAGGATGTTGTGGTCGCCGCGCTGATCGTGCTGCTCGAACGGGCCCTCGCCGTCATTGATGACGCCCGGTTTGTCCCCGATCTTGCCGTCACCGATATTCTTGTCCGTGCCCGAGCCGCCCCAGCCCTCGCGGAAGCCGTCCGCGGCCTCCTTGCCGGCTTCCTTCACGTCCTCGGTGGCCTTGCCGACCTCTTGGCCCACCTGGCGGGCGCTCTCGCGCACCTCGGCCTTGCCGCGCTCGGAGCAGCCCATGGCGAGCCCCGTCAGCCCCAGCAGGCCTGCCACAACGAAACCCTTCCATCCGTGCCGCGTCATGGTGCCTCCTCCTTCTCGAATCGTCCCCGGGGGAAGGTAGGCATCCATTCCCCAACGACAGGCCAGGGCAGGCGAGGAGGCGAGCGGCGGAGTTCCTACCCGCTCAGGCCCTTTCGAGCCGGAAGGCGAGCCTGCGCAGATCCTCGTTCACGTCCGCGAAGGTGCGGTTGCCCTTCTCGTCCGCGAGCTGGGCCTCGATCTTCGGCAGTGCCTCGCGAGCCTTCGCCGCCGACTCCTTCGAGTCTCCCACCATCCAGTCCAGTGCCTGGACGAGCGCGGCGCGTGTCTCCGGATCCTTCTCGGAGAGACGTCCCGCCATGGCCGCTGCATGCTGCGGATTGCCCGTACGGCCCAGCTCCAGCGCCGCCCGCTCGACGATCCGAGGCTCCTTGTCCCCCAGTTTCTGCGCCCAGCAGCCCGGGTCGGCGCTGCACGCCTTCGCCGCCTCCAGCACCTTGCCGTAGCGCAGGATCGTCTCCCCGCGCTTCAGCCCGAGCGCCTCCGGGTTGTCGCAGCCGTCGCCTCCGTACTCCTGGCACTCCTTGGCGGCCAACGCGGGCTCGCTCTGCGCCCACTTCGTGAACAGTGGTTGCTCCTGCGCGTTGCCCAGCATCGCCACGGCCCTCATTGCCACCTCGCGCGCGTACCAGTCTCCCTGGCCCGCCGCCTTCTCCAGCGCCGGCAGCGCGTCTCGCCCGCCCAGCAGCACCAGCGCGCGCACATATGCGGCCCGCACCATGGGATCCTCTTCGGAGGCCAGCGCCGCGATGGGACGCACTGCCGCCGTCGCCCGCATCCTCCCCAGGGCCTCCGCCGATTGCATCCGCACCAGCACCTGCACCTGGGCGTTCGAATCCGTGAACGACAACTGCTTGAGGAGCGACGCCTCCGCGCGCCGGTCCTTCAGATATCCCAGGATCTGCGCGCCCTTCATCGCGTAGCTGGCCGGATGGACGCCGTGCTGCTGCACCCAGGTCTTCAGCTCCGCGTCCCGGCCCTCCATCGCCGCCAGCAGCGCGTCCGCCGCGGGGGTGCCCACCTGGTACAGCGCCAGGGCGCTCTCCGCATAGTAGGAGGTGCCCGGGCGCTCCTTCGTCAGCATCCGCATCAGCATGGGCACGGCCTTCGCGTCCCCGATGCGGCCCAGTGCCTCGATGGCCTTCTTCTGGAGGAAGGTCTCGTTGTCATCACTCGACGCGATCTGCACCAGCGGCTCCACGGCCTGGGGCGCACGCAGCAGCCCCAGGGCCTGGACCGCCTCGACCCGGGTGTAGTTGTCCCGGTTGCGGAGCAGCCCCACGAGCGCGGGCGCCGCCTTCGGGTCTCCCAGCCGGCCCAGCACCGCCGCCAGCTCCTTGTTGGCCAGAGCCGTCTCCGAGTCCGCGGAGCTTGGATCCAGCGCGGCTTGCAGCGGCTCCAGGGAGGTGGGGCTCTTCAAATCTCCGATGGCCCGTGCCAGGGCGGCCTTCACCTCGGGCTTCTTCTCCGCCGCCAGCCTGGCGTGCAGCATGGGCAGGAAGCCCTCCTGCAGGTTGCCGGAGGTGCGCAGCGACTCCACCACCTGAATCCGCCCGTCCGCCCGCTTCGCTCCTGAGAGCCGTTTCTCCCAATACTCGGGCGTCTTCGGATCGCCTTTACACCCCGGGAGGACTGCGAGTACGAGCATGACGCTCAACGCGGCGAGACAGCGGGGCATGGGGCCTCCTGGGCTGCGGTCTGGCGGGTGGGTGGCTCCGTCGTACCCCCGCTTGAAAGAACGGGTCAAACCTGCCCGGTTGGTTGAGGTACGCTGGTCAACGACAATGTCCTCAGACACAGTCATTGGTTCACAGAAGCGCGTCTGGAAGCGTCGGACGTACCTCATCGATCGAGAGTTCCAGCTCAAGTACATCTTCATGCTGGCCTCCATCGGTGCCGGGAGCATTGCCCTGTTCGGTGGGCTCACGTGGTGGGCACACACCGCGGCGCTCGAAGCGGGCTCGGGCTCCGAGGGCTTCGCCGGCATGACCATCCTCTGGCTCACAGTGCTGGCGGTGGTGGGCACCTCCGTGGCGCTGGGCCTGTTCGGGCTCGTCTTCACCCACCGGGTGGCCGGGCCGGTGCACGTGATGAATCTCTACGTGGAGGCGCTGGCGGCCGGGCACTACCCGCGGCTGCGCCCGCTGCGCAAGTACGACGAGCTCAAGAAGTTCTTCGACCGCTTCAGCCACGCGGTGGAGCGCATCCGCGCGCGTGAGGCGGACGAGGCTCGGGCGCTCAGCCAGGCCCTGTCCGTCTTCCAACCGCTGGCCACCAGCGACGAGGCCCGCGCGGCGCTCAAGGTGCTCGAGGAGCTGCACTCGCGCAAGCGCGAGGCCGTGGACAAGCCTGTCAGCGGCAACCATCCCGTGGTCCCCACGCGCTGAGCCGCCCCCTTCTCAGGAGCTGAGAGGGGCTCTCGGCTTCGCGGGAACTGCCCAAGGGGCCGGTAGACCCGCTAAGGTCCCGGGGCCGTGGGGTCTCAGGAAGAGGATGATGACGAGAGGCGGCCCCGCACCGCCACGCTGCCGAACTTCCGGCTCGAGCCCCTGCGGGTGAAGCTGCTGGTGCTGTCCGGACCGGAGGCGGGCAAGAGCCACGCGCTCCCCATCGGATACCGCCGGATCGGCACGGATCGCTCGTGTGACATCGTCCTGAAGGATCGGACCGTGTCCCGGCAGCACCTGGTCCTGGAGGTGCGCGGAGACGGCGTGAAGGCCATCGACAAGGGCTCGCGCAATGGCTCGTTCTGCGAGGGCATGCGCTTCACCGAGTTGGAGGTGCGCCCGGGAGCCATCCTCAAGCTGGGGACCACGGAGTTGAAGCTCGTCCCGGAGGACTCCCTCGAGCGCGTCATCCCTTCCTCCGCGAGCCGCCAGTTCGGCGCGCTGGTGGGCCACAGCCGCAAGATGCGCGAGGCCTTCACCCTGCTGGAGCGTACGGCCAACGGGGAGGCGGACGTGCTCATCGAGGGCGAGACGGGCACGGGCAAGGAGCTGTGCGCCGAGGCCATCCATTCCCAGAGCCGGCGCGGCCGGAGCGGCCCGTTCATCATCGTGGATCTCGCGGGGATCTCCCCCTCGTTGATCGAGTCGGAGCTGTTTGGCCATGTGAAGGGGGCCTTCACGGGCGCGAACACGGATCGGGCTGGTGCCTTCGAGCGGGCGAGTGGGGGCGTTGTCTTCCTGGATGAGGTGGGAGAGCTTCCGCTCGAGGTGCAGCCGCGCCTGCTGAGAGCGCTGGAGCGCCGTCAGGTGAAGCGGGTGGGGGCCAACGAGTACCGCCAGGTGGACGTGCGGGTGGTGTCCGCCACGCACGTGAACCTGGAGCAGGCGGTGAAGGAGGGGCGCTTCCGCGAGGATCTGTTCCACCGGCTGGCGGTGCTGCGCGTGCAGTTGCCTCCGCTGCGCGAGCGTCAGGAGGACATTCCCCTGCTGGTGGACACGGTGCTGGAGCGGATGGGCAAGCCGCCCAGCGTCCTGTCCGAGCAGACGCGGGCCCTGCTGGCCCAGTACCCCTGGCCCGGCAACGTGCGCGAGCTGCGCAACGTGGTGGAGCGCGTGGTGAGCCTGGGCGAGGTGGCGCTGCCCGACATGCCCACGCAGCTCGAGATCCGGGCACATGCGCCTCGGGGCTCGCAGGAGAAGGAGCTGCCCTTCAAGGAAGCCAAGGAGCGGCTCATCGAGGGCTTCGAGCGCGATTACCTCAAGAGCCTGTTGGAGCGCTGCGGGGGCAACATCTCGCGAGCTTCCCGCGAGGCCGGCATCGCCCGGCTCTACGTCCGCAAGCTGATGAAGAAGCACGGCCTGCAGGGCGGCGATGACGCGCCTTGAAGTGCCGTCGAGCGCTCGGCCCCTGGTATCTCTCGCTGGTAACTGCGGTCCTCGGTGATGACTGCTGTTACCACGGATGGTTTCTGCTGGTCCGTTCGTAAGCGCTTGGAATCACAGTGAAATGCGCTCGCGAGGAAGAACACAGAAGCGTGGCACGTGAGCCGCAATGGGCAGGGGCAGCTGATTCACCCCCTGGAGAGAACGATGCGGATCCCCGATAGCCACCTGCCCCTGCCGTTTGCCCCGACCTCGATGGGAAAGACTGACGTGAAGCCCACGCTCGTCTCCGCCAAGAGCAACCTGGTGGCTTCGGCCAGCACTCCTGTGAAGAGCGATGGCTTCGAGAAGCGGGCCCTCTCGGGCAACACCGGCATCACGCCGCCCGCGCTCCCGGACGCCAGCTCGCTGGTGGCGCTGTGGGGACTGGATCAGGCCCAGGGTCCCATCACGGGTGACCAGATGGCCGCGGCCGTCGAGGCGGGCGTGGGCGATCTGGATGGCAAGGCGGCCTCGGAGGAGTTCCAGATGTTCTCCGACTGGGCCCAGCGCAATGAGTCGCGGCTCAGCCCCGAGGCGAAGCAGGTGATGGACGTCTACAAGAAGTACGCGGACGCGGCCCATCTGCTGGGGCAGGGCGGTCTGCCGCAGACGGCCTTCAAGAACATGGTCCAGGAGATGAAGAACATCCAGGACGTGAGCGCCAAGACCGCGCTGGCCGGGCTGGACAAGGCCGAGGGCCCCATCACCGGTGACCAGATGGCCGATGCCATCAGCAAGGGCATCTCCGACGCGGACGGGAAGGGCGCTTCGGACGAGTACAAGCAGTTCTCCGACTGGGCACAGAAGAACGAGAGCCGGCTGAGCCCCGAGGCCAAGGAGGTATTCGGCATCTACAAGAAGCACGCGGAGGCCGCACAGGCCAAGGGCCAGAGCGGCCTGCCTGACTCGGACTTCAAGAAGATGGTGAAGGAGATGGACGGAGTCCAGGATGTGAGCGCCAAGACCGCGCTGGCCGGGTTGGACAAGGCCCAGGGCCCCATCAACGGGGACCAGATGGCGGCGGCCATCCGCAAGGGCATCTCCGACGCGGACGGGAAGGGCGCCTCGGACGAATACAAGCAGTTCGCCGACTGGGCGCAGAAGAACGAGAAGCGCCTGAGCCCCGAGGCCAAGGAAGTGCTGGGCATCTACGAGAAGCACGCCAAGGCGGCGCAGGCCCACGGCCAGAGCGGCATCTCCGACAAGGACTACCGCCAGATGGTGAAGGAGATGAACGGGGTGCGCGACGCCAGCGCCACCAAGGCCCTGGCGGACCTCTCGCACGTGCGCGGCCACGTCTCCGGGCGGCAGATGCTCAACGCCATCCGCAAGGGCGTGGGTGACTTCGACGGCAAGTCCGCCACCGACGAGTTCAAGCAGTTCGCGGACTGGGCGAAGACGCACTCCAACAAGCTCTCTCCCGAGGCCAAGAAGGTCCTGGCCACCTACGAGAAGTACGCCAAGGCGGCCCAGGCCCACGGCGACAGCGGCATTGCCCTGAATGACTACCGCAAGATGCTGCGCGAGATGACCCACGAACTGCAGCCCCGGCCGATGCACCTGATGGCTCGCACCTTCGTGGCCTGAGCCCGTCTCTGACGCAGCGAGCAGGCCGGACCGGGACTCCCCGTGTCCGGCCTTGCCGCGTCCAGGCCCCTGCTTGTTCAAGGGCTGATGCTCCCGGTGAGTTCCCGGGTTCCATTCCAGGCTCGGGGCGGTATGGTCCGCCGAGCATTGATGACCTCTGGACCAGGACCCCAGCCCCTCATGAGCAGACCCCGGATCGTCTTCATGGGCACGCCCGAGTTCGCCGTGGCGTCGCTCTCGGCCTGCTTTGACATCGGCGATGTGATTGCCGTCGTCACCCAGCCGGACAAGCCCAAGGGCCGCGGCAACGCGATCGCCATCTCCCCCGTGAAGGCGCTGGCGCTCGAGCGCGGCGTGCCGGTGTTCCAACCACAGAAGCTGCGCACCCCTCCGTTCGCCGAGGAATTGCGCAAGCTGGCGCCCGACGTGTGCGTGGTGACGGCCTACGGGAAGATCCTCCCCAAGGACCTCCTGGAGGTGCCGCCCCACGGCTGCGTCAACGTGCACGCCTCGCTGCTGCCTCGCTTCCGCGGCGCCGCTCCCATCCAGTGGGCCATCGCTCACGGAGACTCTGAGACGGGCGTGGCCCTCATGCGCATGGACGAGGGGCTCGACACCGGACCGGTAATCGCGATGAAGCGCCTGCCCATCACTCCGGACGACACCAGCGCCAGCCTCCACGAGAAGCTCTCCCGGCTCGGCGGAGACATCCTCCGTGAGTCCCTCCCGGCCTACCTGCGTGGGGAGCTGAAGCCCGTCCCGCAGCCCTCCGAGGGGATGGTCCTCGCGCCCATCATCCAGAAGGAGGACGGGTTGCTGGACTTCACCCGGCCCGCGGTGGAACTGGAGCGACGCCTGCGCGCCTTCACGCCCTGGCCCGGCGTCTTCACCGGGCTGAACGGCGCTCGCATCAAGGTGCACCGGACGAAGGTGGGCTCGGGGCGGGGCACTCCTGGCACCGTGCTGTCGGCGGACTCGGGTGGAATCGAGGTGGCCTGTGGCGAGGGCTCGATCGTGCTCCTGGATGTCCAGCCGGAGGGCAAGCGGGTGATGAGCGCCGCGGAGTTCCTCACCGGCCGGAGGCTGGCGCCGGGGAGTCAGCCGTTCTCGGCGCCTGTCGAGAGCAAGGGCTGAGGGCTGTTGGAGCGAAAAGAAGGAGACACGCGGATGGGAACGAGACTGCTGGTGCTGCACGGGCCGAACCTGAACCTACTGGGTGAGCGGGAGAACTCCGTGGGTGGACGGTTCGAGGACCTCAACAGCGCGCTCCGCTCCCGGGCCGCCAGCCACGGCATCGAGCTGAAGATCGTTCAGTCCAACCACGAGGGCGTGCTCATCGACACCCTCCACGCCGAGCGCCGGATCATCGATGGCGTGGTGGTGAACCCCGCGGGCCTCTTCGGCTCGTACCCGCTGAGGGATGCCCTGGAGGCCATCGGCGTGCCTGCCATCGAGGTCCACCTGGACGGCGCGCGGGCGAAACAGTCCGTGCTGAAGGAGGCGTGCGCGGCGCAGCTGTCCGGCAAGGGCTTTGACTCGTACCTCCAGGCCATCGATCGCTTCGCCCAGGGCGATCTCATCTCCGGCCGTGAGCGCTCCAAGGCCGCGGCGGCGCCCGGGAAGGCGAAGACCATCGGCCGCAAGGCGGACAGTCTGGCTGCGGCACCCGCGAAGGCGCTGGCCCGCACGGCCGAGACGGGCGGGGTGGCCAAGACGCTGGGCCGCAAGGCTCAAGCGGCGGACAAACCGGCGAAGGCGGAGAAGGAGAAGACGATCGGGCGCGGCTCGAAGGAGACGCCCGCGGCCAACCTCCTCACCCGGGCGCTGGTGCGAGAGAAGATCGCCGACCGGCTCTCCGGCAAGCTGACGCCCGCGGGGCTGGCCACCTGGGCGCGTACCCAGTACATGGAAGTCCAACGCGGCGCTCCCGCCGAGAGCGGCTACCGCGACATGCTCGAGGACAACTTGCAGACACTCACCCTCTCCACCCTGCCCGCGAGCCGCCTCTCGGATGAGCAGCTCGTGGACATGATGACCCAGCTCGAAGGATGAGCGCGCGCTCTCTTGCCATCCAGGTGCTCGCGCGAGTGCGCGCCACCGACGCCTACCTCAACGTCGTCCTCGACACGATGCTGTCGGAGTCGCCGCTGAAGGATTCGCGCGACACGGCGCTCGTCACGGAGCTGGCCTACGGGGCTGCACGGCGGCAGCTCGCGCTGGACTACGCCATCTCCCGCTTCGCGGACCGGAAGCTGGACTCCATGGAGGATCGGGTGCTCGCGGCCCTGCGGATCGGGGCCTACCAGATCTTCCACACGCGCATCCCCGCGCGCGCCGCCGTGGCCGAGACGGTGCAGGCCCTCAAGGATCTGGGCGTGGCGCGAGCGGCGGGCTTCGTCAACGCCATCCTCCGCAGGTTGGCGGAGTTGCCGGGACCGCCGCTGCCTCCGGAGAGCGACATCGCCGAGTATCTCTCCATTCGGGAGAGCCATCCCAAGTGGCTGGTGGAGCGCTGGCTGCGGCACTTCGGCCGTGAGCGCGCCGAGTCCATGCTCGTGGCGGACAACCAGACGCCGCCCATCGTCGTGCGCGTGAACACCGCGAAGGTGACGCGCGAGTCGCTCTTGTCCCAGCTGCGTGAGGTGGGGTTGGAGGTCCAGCCCACCTCGGTGTCCCCCGTGGGCATCACCCTGCCACCCGTGGGACGGCTGGAGGACGTGTACGGCTACTCCGAGGGGCTCTGGCAGGTGCAGGACGAGGCGGCGCAGTTGGTGGGCGTGTACGGCGCCATCCCGGAGACGGCGCGCGTCTGGGACGCCTGCGCGGCACCGGGCGGCAAGTCGTGCCACCTGGCCGAGGTGCACGAGGTGGTGGCCACGGACCTGCACGCCAACAAGCTGCCGAAGATCCAGGCCGAGGCGAAGCGGCTGGGGCTCACCGAGAGGCTGAAGGCGGTGGCGCATGACGCGACCGTGCCGCTGCCGGAGGACCTGGGCGAGTTCCACGCGGTGCTGGTGGACGCGCCGTGCTCCGGGCTGGGCACGCTGCGCCGTCACCCGGAGCTGCGCTACCGCCGGAAGGAGGAGGACATCGGCCGGCTGGCGGCGCTCCAGCGTCGCATCCTGGAGAACTGCCAGGAGGTGGTGCCGCCTGGAGGCCTGCTGGTCTACGCCGTGTGCACCACCGAGCCGCAGGAGGGGCAGGACCAGGTGGAGATGTTCCTGCGCAGCCACCCGGAGTGGACGTCCGAACCCCCCGTGCTCCCCGGGCTGAAGCTGCCCCTGAATCAGGCCTGGCTTCGCACCCTGCCTGGCCCCGAAGGCTGGGATGGCTTCTTTGCCGCCCGGCTGCGAAAGCTCTACTGACGGTGTGTCCATTCCCTCGGGGGCGTACGCACACACGCTCCTACTTCGCGCAAACGCCCTGTTCACGATACTTATGGGGCAATGCGTGTCCGACTGCGGACAGTGGTGGCTGTGGTGGGGATGGGGCTGGCCTCGGGCTGCGTCCCGGTGGTGCTCCCAGTGGAGGATTTTCCCGCGCCGAAGGAGGTGAAGGTGGAGCCTCCCGAGCCCATCGCGTCCTTCGTTTCTCCGGTGGTGCACAACGGCCTGCGCAACGAGATGCGCGTGGCGCTGACGTTTGACGCCTGCCCGACGCGGTCCGCGTACGACGAGCGCATCACCCGGATCCTCCAGCAGACGCGCACGCCCGCGACGATCTTCCTCAGTGGCTCCTGGGTGAAGAACAGCCCGCAGACCGTGCTCGAGCTGGCGAGCAACCCGCTGTTCGAGTTGGGCAACCACTCGTACACGCACAAGCACATGACGCAGCTCAAGCCCGCGCAGGCGCTGGACGAGCTGCTCCACACGCAGGCGGAGATCTACGATCTCACGGGCGTCATCCCCGAGTACTTCCGGCCGCCCTTCGGTGAGTTCGACACGCGGCTCGCCTCGGTGGTGGGGCAGGCGGGGCTGACGACCATCGAGTTCGATCTGGCCTCGGGCGATCCGGACGAGCGCGCCACGAAGCCGAAGCTGGTGAACTGGGTGCTCAAGCAGGCCAGGCCAGGCAGCATCATCGTGATGCACATCAACCACAAGCAGTTCCCCACGGCGGACGCGCTGCCGGAGATCATCCAGGGCCTGCGCAAGCGTGGCTACGAGCTGGTGACGGTGGGGCAGATGTTGAAGGAGCGCCCGCCGCCACTCTGCAATGATCCGTGGCCGGTCAGCCCGCTGCGGGACGCGGTTTCCAGTATATCCGTTCCGTGACGCCCGGAGCCGCGAAGCCCGGCAGCCGGCCCACCTCGCGGTACCCGTAGCGCTCGTAGAAGCGGTGCGCGCCCGCGTTGAAGTCCGACGCGAGCAGGAACCAGCCCCCTGGCGGGTTGTTGCTCCCCGACTCATAGCCGCGCAGCAGCTCCGCGCCCAGCCCCTGGCTCTGGAGCCCCTCGCGGATGGCCAGCGTGCGCAGGTAGGCCCCCGAGGCGAACGCGCCGCGAGCGATGAACCAGCACACGCCCACCGGAGCCCCCTCATGCTCCGCCAGCAGCAGTCCTTCGCCTCGCTGGAGCGCGGACTCGAAGCGCTGGGTGAGCGCCGAGGCGGTGAGCTGGTAGGCCTGGAAGAGCGGCAGCGGCGCGAGCGCGGTGCCCAGGGCGGAGAGATCTGCGGGCGTGGCGGGGCGGATGCGTGACATGGGTGCCTCCAACCTTTGCAGGCTCGCGCGGCCCGGGCGAAGGCGCAATGAGCAGGCGGAGAGACTTCGTTCTCAAGAGGACTGCGGTGGTCTCCCATCCGCCACCCGCTGCTGGCGTTCGTCCCGCCCGGCCGCTGCCAGGGGCAGGGTGAAGTGGAAGGTGGAGCCCTTGCCCGGAGTGCTGTCCACGCGGATGTGGCCGCCGTGGGCCTCGATGATGAGCCGGCTGATGTAGAGCCCCAGCCCCACGCCCTCCACGCGCCGGCCCTCGTGCGTGCGGTAGTACTTGGTGAAGAGGCGATCGGCCTCTTCGGGCTGCAGCCCCTTGCCCTGATCCATCACCGAGATCCGCGCCATGCCTTCTTCCTGCTCCAGCCGGAGGACGACGGGAGTCCCGGCGGTGCTGTACTTGAGGGCGTTGGTGATCAGGTTCACCAGCACGCGCTCCAGCCGGGGGGCGTCCACGGGAACCCAGGGGACGGGCGTGGCCACTTCGAGCCGCAGCCGCTCGCGCGCATCCGGTGGCACATCCCGCTCGATCACCTCCTCGATGAAGCGGCTGAGATCCATCCGCTCGAGGTGCAGCTCCACCTGGCCGGATTCGAAGCGCGAGCCCTCCAGCAGCTCCTCCACCATGCCGCTCATCCACCGCGTATTGCGCAGCAGTGCCTCCGCCGCGGTCACCTCCGAGGTGAGTCCCTTGGCCTGGAGCGAGCGCAGGAGGAGCTGACAGCGCAGGAGGATGTTCTGCAGGGGCGTGCGCAGATCATGGGAGATGAGCCCCACATACTCCTCGCGCAGGTGCTCCAGCTCCTCGTGGGCGGAGATGTCCTGGATGCAGACGATGACGCCGCGGATCTCGTCCGTGATCACGCGCACGGGCGCCGCGGACACGAGCACGGGCACGGGGCCCTCCGGGTGATTGAAGACGTATCGCTCGGGGGGGACGTCTTGCCCCTCCAGGGCTCGGGTGGAGGGCAGCTCCTCGAATCGGACCGGCTTGCCATCCGGGTGCCGGAGGGTTCCCAGGTACTGGGTGCGCTGGGGGGAAGGATCCGCGCCCAGCATGTTCTGGAAGGAGGCGTTGAGCCGCATCTCGTCCGTCGTGGGATCGACGAAGAAGATGCCCACGGGGGCGTGCTCCACCACGGCCTCGAGCAGGGCGCGCTCCCGCTCCGCCTCGGCGCGGGCGATCTGCAGTCCCTCCAGGTACTGCTCGTGCTCCGTCATGTCCCGGATGAGGGCGGTGACGGTCGTCCCCTCCGGCATGGTGAAGACGCCGAGGATCACCTCCACCGGCAGCTCCTTGCCGCTCTTGTGCCGGGAGCGCAGGGCCACCCGTGGGCCCGGGTTGTGGACCGGGGACGCGGAGGCGGACACGGTGCTCCACAGGGGGCTCATCTCCCGGAGCAGTCCCGGGACGAGCTGCTCCACGTCCTGGCTGATCAGCTCCTCACGCGGGTAGCCGAACAGGTGCTCCGCCTGGGCGTTGACGAAGCGCACGTGCCCGGTGGCGTCCACGGTGATGACGGCCTCCGGCGCTGTCTCCAGCAGGCCGCGGAAGCGCTCCTCGGAGGCCCGGAGCGAGGCGTTCGCATGTCGGCGTTCGACGTCGATGCGGTTGAGCGCCTGGGCCGACAAGAAGACGATGGCCGCGCCTCCCAGGCTCATGACGGTGGAGAACAGCGCGGCCTTGGTGGGGAGGCTGAAGATGTCCTCCCGGTGGAACAACTCCAGCACCACCCCCACCAGCGTCGGGCCGAGGATGCTCACGGGGACCAGCCGGCGAGCGAGGAAGCCGCCGAGCGTGTCTCGCGTGAGCTGCCCCATCAGCCCCTTCTCCGGCCGGGTGCACAGGATGCTGGCCCCCAGAAGCATCAGCACCAGGGAGGTGTGCAGTCCCATGCCCCCGGCGTAGGGCGCGTCGGGACTGTCCGCGATGGCGCCGTGGAGCCTGCCATTGAACTCGAACAGCGCCACGAGCATCACGCAGATGATGGGCGTGTCCGTCCAGTACGCGGAGAGTGGCGCCTCTCGCCCGAGCAACAGCAGCGTGCCCCCGAGCAGCGTGAAGCTGAGGGCGGTGCTGGGAGCTGTCAGCGGAGGCGCATTCTGTGCCGGCCCGTTCGCCCACAAGAGGAGCACGTTCTGGGAGCCCAACCAGGGGATGAGCAGCACCTGCAAGAGCGTGAGTACACCCAGGAGGATGAGCGCCCCGGCGCAGGCCACCCCCACCGCCCTCCGGGCAGGCGCCAGCGCGCGTGGGTGGAGCAGACTCAGGGCCACGCCGCTCAAGATGAGCCCCAGCGCGGTGTTGGGTGCCATCTTGGACAGCCCGGGTATCACCGACATCGCGGCAGGGATACCCCGCGCCCAACCCACCAGGACCAGGATGCCAATCAGTGGGCTGACGATCGCCGTGATTCCTTTCAGGAAACGCGCGACCGCAGCCCCTCGGAGCTGTGAAGGACTGGACATGGTGCGTCCCCCCCGGAACGCATGACTCGGGATGCACCTTCAGATCGCCGCGTCCCCAGGTCAAGGGGGTGATTGCGGTCCAAACAGGGGGGCTACGGCTGGGGCCTTCAGTAGGCAACGCCAGCCACCCGCTTTGCCGAGAGCTGCGTTCACCATGAACGTCCGCCTACAGGGTAGGAGGCGGCCCTCAAGGGCTGGAGGCCTCGGGCTCCAGTGGCAGCTCGAGCGTGAAGGTGGCGCCCTGGCCGGGGCCCGGGCTGCTGCAGGTCAGCCGTCCCTTCATCTCCGTGGCGGCCAGCGCGCTGATGTGCAGGCCGAAGCCGTGGCCTTCCTTCTTCGTGGTGAAACCCTGGGTGAAGAGGCGCGCCACGTGCTCCGGGGAGATGCCCGTGCCGTTGTCTTCCACCTCGATGAGCAACCGCTTTCCTCCCGGCGCGGGGTGCACGTGGAGCGTCAGGCGCTTGTCGGGTTTCTGGCTGTCCACCAGTGCGTGCCGCGCGTTGCTGAACAGGTTGATGAGGATCTGAAGAAGCTTGTGGCGGTCCACGAGGATGGGGGGGACGGACGCATAGTCCCGTTCGATGCGGATGCCCTGGCGCTCGAAGGAGACGGCGTGCAGGCGCAGCGCCTCGTCGATGAGCTGGGGCACCGCCACCTCCTCCACCGCGCCCGCGGCCCGCGCGTGCTTCTGCTGCATGCTGACGATGGACTTGATGTGGTCCACGCTCCCGGTCAGCGAACTCATCTCCTCGAGGACGAACTCCCGCTCCTCCTGGAGCTGATCCGACAAGGCGATGAGGAAGCTGGGGATCTTCTGGCCCTGAGGGTCTCGAGAGAGGAAGGAGGTGAAGTCGGCGGAGTGTTGGCGCAGGAGCTGCGTGAGCTTGGCCAGGCTGTTGAGCCGGGACTGGCGCAGCCGATCCGTGATGATGGAGGCGGAGACGTTGACGCTGTTGAGGGTGTTGCCCACGTTGTGGAGAACGCCCGTGGCCACCTCGGCCATGCCCGCCTGGCGGGAGGCATCCACCAGGTTGCGGTGCATCTCGCCCAGGCGGGACTCGGCCTCCTTGCGGGCGGTGATGTCCCGGCCGAAGATGGTCAGCCCCGCGGGCTGGCCGCCCTCTCCGATGATGGGGCTGATGTTGATGTCCAGCACCAGGTGGCGATCCCCGAAGGTGTGCTCCTCCTCGATGCGCAGGCGCTCGCCCCGGAGTGCCTGGGCCATGCGCTGCTGCCACAGCGTGGCCCGATCCGTCCCCTGCTCTGGGAGCAGGGTCTGCCCCTCCTCGAGCGGCATGCCGCGGCGCTTCGTATACATGCGCTTCGCGGCCTGGTTGGCGGTGATCACCCGCCCCTGGGGATCCAGCGAGACGACGATGTCATCGGTGCTCTCGATGACGCTGCTCAGCTTGCCCTCACTCTCGCGGAGGACCTTCAACGTCCGCTCCAGCGAAGTCTGCGCGGCGTCTCGGGCTGTGGTGCTCAACGAGAACAGCCACCACGCTCCGATGAAGGCGAGGGCTCCGAACAAGTGCGAGGACCAGAGGGTCGTCGCGGGGTCCACACGGACGATGCCGACATGGAGGAGGTAGAGCGGGTGGGCCACCATGAAGAGGAGGGCGAGGATCAACGTGACGAGCAGGCCCCACCGTTGCCCGAGCAGGTACACCGCCAGAGCGGGCAGCAGCATGGTCGTGACGTGCACGCTGCTCCCCGGAGAGCGAGAGGAGAAGATGGTGGCCACGACGCCCGCGGACATGGTCCCCACCAGGAGCAGAGCGGGGAGCAAGGGGGCTCGTGCCTTGCGTGCCACGAGCAGGGTCACGATGAAGCCGAGATTCGTAAAGATGCCGGGAAGGGCCCGGAGCGGCGTGCGCACGTTGGAGAGGATGAAGAGGGTGGTGAGCCCCATGAGGAAGCAGGCCGCGCCGACGATGACGCGGTAGCGGACGAGTTCCGTGGGGGGCGCGCCACGGAGCTCCTCCGAGAGGAGCGAGTCCAGCCAGCTCAAGAGCCACGAAGGCTCTTCGGGGGACGAGTCCCGTGCCGGCTCGGGGGATGATGAGGAGACCATGATGTACGGAGCAGCATTCGTGAGAACGCCCGAGATGTATCGCAGATAAACTGAATCACTGAGTCATATGTTCACCAATGATTTCCATGATTTCGGCTGCGAGGAGATGAGAGGAGTGGGATAACGCCGCGCATGTCTGCTCTATCTGCCGCGTTGCGTCCTCGGATCATTGTCCGCGTACTCATGCTTTCGCTGCCATTGGTGGGATGTGCTTCCCTTCAGGCCAGTGCGAGGGACGAGGCAGCCCTGGCGACCGAGGCCCCGCCTGCTCGCAAGCCCCAGTGGGGCATCGTCATTCATGGCGGCGCGGGAGTCATTCGCCGGGACATGCTCTCGCCCGAGAAGGAGGCAGCCTATCGAGCCAAGCTCACCGAGTCACTCCAGGCCGGGCACGCTGTCCTCGCGCGTGGAGGCTCCAGTCTGGACGCCGTGGGGGCAGCCCTTCGCATCCTGGAGGACTCGCCTCTCTTCAACGCCGGTAAGGGAGCTGTCTTCAACCATGATGGGCAGAACGAGCTGGACGCCGCGATCATGGATGGAAGGACATTGCGGGCGGGCGCCGTCGCGGGGCTCCACCACGTGAAGAACCCCATCGATCTGGCGCGCAAGGTCATGGAGAACTCCGCGCACGTGATGATGGTGGGAGACGGCGCGGAGGCGTTCGCCAGGGAGCAGGGCATCGAGTTGGTTCCGGCCGAGTACTTCCGCACCGAGGAGCGCTGGGAGCAGCTGCAGAAGGCGCTGGAGAAGGAGAAGGCCTCGCCGGGCAAGCCTTCGTCGCTCCAGCCGAGCCGGGATCCGGCCACGGGCGAGGAGAAGTTCGGCACCGTGGGCGCCGTGGCGCTGGATCAGGCGGGGAACCTGGCGGCGGGTACTTCCACGGGCGGCATGACGAACAAGCGCTATGGCCGCGTGGGGGACTCACCCATCATCGGCGCGGGCACCTACGCCAACGCGCACTGCGCCGTGTCGGGCACGGGGCACGGCGAGTTCTTCATCCGCTACACGGTGGCTCGAGACATCTGCGCCCGCATGGAGTACCAGCAACTGCCGCTGCAGGAGTCCGCCAACGCGATGGTGATGGACGTGCTGGTGAAGGCCGGAGGGGAGGGCGGCGTCATCGCCATGGATGCGCAGGGCAACGTGGCCATGCCCTTCAACTCCCCCGGCATGTATCGCGGCTACATGGGCGAGGACGGCACGCCCCACGTAGCCATCTTCCAGGAGTAGGCGGCTACTCCTCCAACTGCGCGGCCAGCTTGAAGGCATCGAGCACCGCCGCGGAGGCGCGATCCAGGTACTTGCCCTTGCGGATGAGCAGGCCGATGGGCCGGGACACGGGCCCCTCGGCGAACGGCTTGACCACGAGCGAGTTCACCGCCACCTCGGCGTGACAGGTGGACAGCGGGAGGATGGCCACTCCAAGTCCCATCTCCACCGCGCGCTTGATGGTCTCGACGTTGTCCATCTCCATCACCGGGTTGAGGTCCAGGTTCTTCTCGCGGAAGAGCCGGTCCAGCGCCTTGCGCGTGGGGGCCTCGCGATCGAAGGCGATGAAGGGCACGCCGGACAGCGCGGAGAGGCTCACCTTCGACTTGGTGGCGAACGAGTGGCCGGGCGCGCACACCACCGCCAGCTTGTCGTCTCGGAAGGGCAGGATGTCCACGCCCGCGCGCGGCTGCGGGTAGGCGACGATGCCGATCTCCGCCGCCCCGAGGATGACGTCGTCGTACACCTGATCATTGCGCCGGTAGTTCAGGCGCATGTTCACCTTGGGGTGCGTCTTCAACAGCTGCTTCTGCACGCTCTGCAGCTCGTGCAGGCCCACCGAGTAGATGGTGGACACCGTGGAGGTGCCGGCCACCTCGGTGGACTGCTCGCGGATCTCCGTCTCCACCTCGGCGAAGCGGGCGAGGATCTCCTTGCACCCCCGGAACAGGCGCTCGCCCGCCGGAGTGGGCGTCACCTGGCGCGCGCTGCGAGACAGCAGCTTCTGCTCGTACCGGTTCTCCAGGGCACGGATCTGCTGACTCACGGCCGACTGCGTCACGTGATTGAGCTGAGCGGCGCGAGAAAAAGAGCCCGTCTCCACCACGTCACAGAACATCTTCAGGGATTCAAGCTGCATAAGGGCGCCTCCTATACCGAAGGCCGAGCATTAGGCTAGGGGTAATTAGCTTTCCTTACGCCAGCGCGCCACTGCGTCTGCTCGCTCGCAGGCCCCTTGTCCGAAAGATCAGGAGGGAGTTCGGAGGCTCAGGGCTGCTTGGGCTGCGCTGGCGGACGGTTCAGGTAGGGGCGCAGCAACACATAGAGTGCGAGCGCGAGTGCGATGAGGGCGCCGCCGCACAGCGTCTGCACGCGGCCGACATGGCTGAGGGCCTCGACGCGCAGATCGCACTCGTTCTTGCTCAGGCCCGTGCAGTCGAACGGGAGGAAGATGCCCCGCAGGCCGAGGACGAGCAGCCAGAGCCCGCCGAACACCATGCCCGAGGCAAGCCCCAGGAAGGCGGCACGACCCAGGGAGGAGGGGGTGGGCTGTCCCGAGCTGTCCGGAGCGGGGCTCATGGCGAGGGAGCTATCACCGCTCGGTCACGTGCGCCACATCCTGCCGTATGCTGTCGGGCCATGAGAATCCTCTACGGTGTCGTTGGCGAGGGCATGGGACATGCGACGCGCTCGCGGGTGCTCCTCGAGGAGCTCACGAAGGAGCACGAGGTCCACATCGTCGTCTCCGGTCGGGCGAGGGACTACCTGTCCAAGCGCTTCCAGAACGTGCATGGCATCTGGGGCTACACGTTGGCCTACGAAGGCAACGCGGTGAGCAAGTGGCAGACGGTGCTGCAGAACCTGCAGGGCGCGGTGACGGGCTGGCCGCAGAACATCCGCCAGTACTTCGAGCTGGTGGAGAAGTTCCAGCCGGACGTCGTGGTGAGCGACTTCGAGTCCTTCAGCTACATGTTCGGAAAGGTGCACCGGCTGCCGGTGATCAGCGTGGACAACATGCAGATCATCAACCGCTGCAAGCACGAGCCGGAGCTGCTGGCGGGGTGGGAGGACGCCTACGAGGGCACGCGCGCCATCGTGAAGGCCAAGCTACCAGGGGCGTTCCACTACCTCATCACCACGTTCTTCTACCCGCCGGTGCGCAAGGAGCGCACCACGCTGGCGCCGTCGATCCTTCGCCCGGAGATCCTCGAGGCGAAGTCCGAACCCGGCGAGCACCTGCTGGTGTACCAGACGTCCACGACGAACACGCAGCTGCCGGAGATCCTCAAGCAGAGCGGGCTGCCGTGCCGCATCTACGGCCTGCGCCGGGACATCTCCGAGGACGTGGTGGATGGCAACCTGATGTACCGGCCCTTCAGCGAGAAGGGCTTCATCGATGATCTGCGCACGGCGCGGGCGGTGGTGGCGGGAGGCGGCTATACGCTGATGAGCGAGGCGGTGTACCTGCACAAGCCCCTGCTCTCCATCCCGGTGGAGGGACAGTTCGAACAGGTGATCAACGCGCTGTACCTGGAGAAGCTCGGGTACGGCATGTACACGAAGCAGCTCACGCTGGAGGCGCTGAAGGAATTCCTGTCCCGGGTGCCGGCGAGCCAGGAGGCGCTGAAGGGCTACGAGCAGGAGGGCAATACGAAGATCATCGCCGCCCTGCGCGAGCAGCTCGCGCGTGCCTACGAGCACCGGGGCCACTGGCGGGCGGAGTTGTCGGAGCTGGACTGAGCCGGGCTCCTAGGAGGCAAGCAGGCGCCTGCCGGGCCTCGAGCGGGGCGATTCTGCGGACTTCCCTGCTTGCTCTCACGCCGCGTCATCCCAAGCGTTACCGGACGAACGCGAACCAGGGAGGAAGCCATGGCGAAGGAACCGAAGCTGCGAGAGGGCTACGGCGGCACGAGCGAGCAGCGTCAGCGCAGCCTGCACAACGACAACTTCTCCGAGCGTGCCCCGCGCAATCCCGATGAGCTGGATGCGGCACGAAGCACTCCGGACAAGGACGGACGCGTGGTGACGGTGTACCCGCTCGCCACGGAGGACTCGGATCAGGAGTGACGGGCTCGCTCAGCTGAAGATCTTGGAGAACAGCCACACCAGGGCGGACTCGGTGGGCGTGTCTCCCAACCGGGCCGCCCCAATGCTTCCCTGAGCGGTGGGGCGGGCCCGGGTCAGTTCCGCGGTGAAGGGAGCCGCTCCTTCGGGGGCGCAGCTCCCACAGTAGAAGCGCCCTTCCCAGACGAAGGCATGCTCGGGCTTGAGCTTGCGCTTGCATGAGAGGCAACGGGTTGGCGTGTCACTCGGAACCTGGGAGGGCGGGGGCAACCCATCGTCTCGATGGACCGTGGCGGCTTCGTGGAGTTGCTCCAGCTCCCCCGCGTCCAGCGCTACGCCGCCGCACCCATCGCAGACGTCCACCTTGACGTTGAAGGCCTCCAGCACGGCCAGCGGCGCGGTGCCACATCGCGGGCAGGTGGATGACCGGAGGCCGCACTCGGGACAGTTCGGCACGTACTGGATCCGCGCGCTGCAGCCCTTGCACACGCCGGGTTGCCCCTTCGCACGCCGAGGCAGCGTCGCCGACTGGGCGCCTCCCAGCAGCTTCGCCACGAACTCCCCCTCGATCCAGACGGCGCCACACGCCTCGCACTCCTCGCGGGCCAGCCCGTGGTGGAAGGTGTCGCGCATCCGCTCCTGGCAGAAAGGACAAGCACTCATGAAAGTGAGCCTAGCGATTTCGTTGGAGGACGCAGGTTTTCCCGAATGGGGGCACACATTCCAGGACACAGACCCACGAGAGACGTAACGCAGCGGATCATCCGCTGATTGACTCTGCTTGTCGTGAATTCCACGATCGCGGTCATGCTTGGACCTCGCTCGCGATCTTCATTCTCGAACCTGATTGTCGCCTCGCTCCTCGTCGCCGTCGTGGGCTGCGTGGGAGACCCCCCCGACGGTCCCCATATCGATCCCGGAGACGGTGGCTCGCGTGGAGACGGGGGACCTGGAGATGGAGGTCCGAACAATCCGGATGGAGGCCCGAACAATCCGGATGGAGGCCCGAACAATCCGGATGGAGGCCCGACCAATCCCGATGGCGGGCCCATCACCCTGGAGTGTGGCAACCGGGTGATCCAGGCCGGCGAGGCCTGCGATGACGGCAACACCAACGCCGGAGACGGCTGCGCGGCCGACTGCAAGACGGTCGAATCCGGTTGGTTCTGCGATGTGGCGGGACCCTGCACCCGCAACGTGTGCGGCGACGGGCGCACCGGTTCGACCGAGGCGTGTGACGATCGCAACACGACCCCCAATGATGGTTGCAGCGCGACGTGCACCATCGAGCCCGGGTATTCGTGCCCCCCTGGTGGAGGCCGCTGCACGGCTGCCCGCTGCGGTGATGGCATCGTCGCCGGAGACGAGGAGTGTGAGGACAACGACAATCCTCCCGGCAGCGGTGACGGGTGCTCCGACAAGTGCCGCCTGGAGCGCGGTTACAAGTGCCCTGTGCCGGGCCAGGCCTGCGTCGCCACCACGTGTGGAGACACGATCGTGGAAGGCACCGAGCAGTGCGATGACGGCAACAACAACATGGGCGATGGGTGCTCGCCGCTGTGTGTCCGCGAGCCCAACTGCAGCAATGGTAGCTGCACCGCGGTGTGCGGAGACGGAGTGATCCTTCCCGGCGACAACTCGGAGGAGTGCGACGACGGCAACCTGCGCGCTAACGACGGATGCTCGCCCGAGTGCAAGTTCGAGCCAGGCTTCCACTGCGAGACAGTCGCAGATGATCCGCCGCCCTCGGTGGAGATCCCGATCGTCTACCGGGACTTCATTGGAAAGGGTACCCAGGATGGTGGGACCAACCTCGAGCACGCGGATTTCAACTCCATGAGCGGTGATGATCGCGGCATGCTGGCAAACCAACTTGGTGCGGATGGCAAGCCGGTGTATGCGCGGACGGATGGCAGCCACTCTCCCACGACCACCAGCAAGGCTCTCTTCGATCAGTGGTACCGGGACACGCCGAACGTGAACAAGACCGTCGTCTCCACGCTGACGCTGGCGAGGCAGTCGAGCGGTGCGTACCAGTTCTCGAACAGCAACTTCTTCCCGTTGGATGGCCTGGGCTGGGTGGCAACCAAGCAGGAAAAGCCGCAGAACAACGGCCACAATTTCAGCTTCACCAGCGAGGTGCGCTACTGGTTCGAATACAAGGGCACCGAGGTGCTGGAGTTCATCGGCGATGACGACGTGTGGGTCTTCATCAACGACCGCCTCGCCGTGGATCTCGGCGGCGTGCATGGAGCTGAGACGGGCTCGGTGACGCTCTCTCAGCGCTCAGATCTCGGCCTCCAACTCGGCAAGGTCTACGACGCCATCGTCTTGCAGGCGGAGCGGCACACCACTCAGTCCAACTACAAGCTCACCCTCACCAACTTCGTGACCCGCCGCACCAAATGCGAGAACTCCTGCGGCGACGGTGTCGTCCAGGCGCCCGAGCAGTGTGACAACGGCACGGCCAACAACACCGGCGGCTACGGCCAGTGCTCGCCGACCTGCACGCTGGGGCCTCGCTGCGGCGATGGCGTGATCCAGTCGCAGGCCGGAGAGGAGTGCGACGACGGCAACACCAACAACGGTGATGCCTGCAGCAACGCCTGCCAGGTGATCTTCGGCTGAGCAGGCTCGAGGTGGCGCGGTTTCGGCCGCGCCACCTACAACGTGGCGAGCACCTCGCGGGCCTGGGTCGGCCGCATGGGACGGTTGTAGACGGCCGCGCCCGGCTGCTGGTGCTTGCCTCCCACCGCCAGTGAGCCGGTGTCCACGGGCGCGAAGCCGATCTGCTCGATGAGGCGAGCCACGGTCTGCTTCGCCTCTGCGTCATCCCCCGCCAGGAACAGCACCAGCCGCTCCTCGAGCGGCGCTCCCGGCTTGGCGTCCTCGCCCAGCGTCTTGAACCACATGGTGTTGAACGCCTTCACCAGTCGCGAGCCGCGCAGGTACCGGGCGATGAACTCGCTGGACGTGTGGCCGCTGAAGTCGAGCTGGCCATCGCGCTGCGAGTAGTAGTTCATCGCGTCGATGATGATCTTCCCGGACATCTGTGCCCGCGGCAGCGTGTTGTAGGCCTTGAGGGGAACCGCGATGAGCACCAGCTCGCCGAAGGCCGCCGCGTCCTCCACGGTGGCTGCGCGCGCCAGGGAGCCGAGCTCCTGGACCCGCGCCTTCAGGGACTCCGGGCCCCGCGAGTTGCTGAGGGCCACTTCATGACCCGCCTGGACGAAGAGGCGCGCGGCCGTGTCGCCGATGTGCCCTGAACCGATGATGCCAATCTTCAATGTGGCTCCCTCCTTGGCCGGCGGGAGCCATACCCCAAGGTCCCTGTCCGCGCAGCGTTTTCGCTCCGGAAGGGAGAGGTGTTGTCCGCGAGATCCGGGACTCCTGGAGCCCGAGGGATTCCAGGCCTCAGTGGATGGGGACCTCGGTCTCGTTGTTGCGCTCGGCGGCGCGGCGAGACAATTCCGTGAGCCACGAACGTGTCAGCGGCGTCTCACTCTGCTTGCCGGTGAAGCGCTCGGGGTGGCTGTCCTGCGGCAGCCATCGGTTCACGTATGCCAGCAACGTCGCGGTCAGGTTCGGCGCGAGCGTGCGAGCCACCGCTCCGAGCTTCGCGGGCAGGCCCACCAGCACCTCCGCGTCTCCGCGCCGGCACGCCTTGAGGATCTTCCGTCCCGCCCGCTCCGCGTTCATCGAGAAGCCGGGCAGCGAGTCACTCACGTAGAACCAGGCGTACTCTTTCTCGTGGTCGCCCTTGAAGGTGGCGTTGCGAGGGCTACCCGTGCGCATCAGCCCCGGGCACACCGTCGTGACGAGAATGCCATCTTGCGCCAGCTCGGCCCGCATGCCGTCCGACAGCCCCACCAACGCGAACTTGCTGGTGCTGTAGGGCACCATGTGCGGCACGCTCAGCTTGCCGCCAATGGAAGAGATGTTGACGATGCGCCCCGCGCCGCGCAGCTTCATCTCGGGCAGCACCGCCAGCGTCGTGTACAGCGGCGCCCACAGGTGCGTGTCGATGGCCTCCTGGAAGTCCTCCATCGTCATCGACTCGAGCGGGCCCGTCTGGATGATGCCGGCGTTGTTCACCAGCACGTCCACCGCGCCGAACCGCTCGTGTACGGCGGCGACCATGGCCTCCACCTGCACCGGATCCGTCACGTCACAGGGGATGGCGACCACCTCTCCGCCCAGCCGCTCCAACTCTGTGCGTGCCCGCTCGAGCGTGGCCTCGTCCCGGCCGCAGATGGCCAGGCGCGCCCCTTCCTTCAGGAAGTTTCGCGCGAGCACCAACCCCAGTCCCCGTGAGCCGCCGGTGATGAGCACCGTCTTGTCCTGGAAGTTCATCCGGGGGCGCAGCAGGGCACGCAATCCCAGCGCCGCGCCGACGCCAGCCGCGGTCAGCGTGCCCAGGGACAGGCGGGTGGATTCCTTCTTGTGGCGCTCGGCCATGATTCAGGCTCCGTGAAGGTTCGAGGGGCGAGGCGGGTCTGGCTCAGGGAGCGAACGCTCCGGTGGTCGCGTCGGGCCCGGTGAGGCGCTCGAGGATCATCTGGATGTCGCGCATCTGCTCGGGCGTGAGGACGTGCAGCCGGAGGATGCCCTGCGTGTCGAAGACCAGGTAACCCGGGTGCGAGTCCACGCCGTAGGCCCCCGCCATGGAGCCATCATCCACGGCGATGGGATGGCGCAGTCCGTGGCGGCGCGCGAAGTCCTCCACGGCATTGGTGTCACGCAGCTCGGATTCAGAGTGCGTCACATCCACGCCGATGACCACCAGCCCTTGGGGGCCATAGTCGCGGATCCAGTCCTGCACCTGGGCGAGCTGGCTGACACAGGACTCGCAGTCCATGGACCAGAAGTGGAGCAGGACCGGGCGGCCGTGCAACTGCGAGACGTGGACTGGGGAGTTGATCCAGCCCCCATCTGGATCGAGCAGCGTGAGGGGGATGGGATGCTGATCGTCGTTCAGCTCATCCAAGGCCATGGGAACGCTCCGCGAAAAGACGTTGGATCGGACGTGTCTCAAGCTATGCATCGGGAGCCGGTGTCCCCCATGCCGGCTCCCAGGCGGGCTTGCCTGCCTGGGTGGAGAGGGGAGGAGGCTCCCGGACAGCCGAGCAGGCTCCGGGGGCAGGAGGCCTGGACGTGCGCATTCCTGAGTTCAAGCTGGAGCGGTACTTCGCGAAGTGGGAGTTCTCAGCGCCCTATCTGCTGTCCACCTCGGACATCGAGGGCTGGCGCATGGCGGACCTGTTGGCGCTCGCGGACCCCGAGGCCCGTGCGCGCTGGGAGTCACTGACGCTCGGCTACACCGAGTCGACGGGACTGCCCGCCCTGCGCGAGGCCATCGCGGGCCTCTACCCGGGACTGAGGGCCGAGCAGGTGCTGACCTTCGCGGGTGCCGAGGAGGCGGTGTTCGTCCTGGTGAACGTGCTGTTGGGGGCGGGGGACCATGCCGTGGTGACGTGGCCGGGCTACCAGTCCTTGTATGAGGTGGCGCGCGCGACCGGGGCCGAGGTGACGCTGCTGCCGCTGCGCGAGGAGGAGGGCTGGGCGTTGGATCTGGATGCGGTGCGCCGGGCGCTCCGGCCGAACACCCGGTTGCTGGTGGTGAACTTTCCCCACAACCCGACGGGCGCGCTGCCGGAGCCGGCGGTGTTCGAAGGGCTGTGTGCGCTCGCGGAGGAGCGCGGGGTGTATCTGCTGTCCGACGAGGTGTACCGGCTGCTGGAGCATGCGCCGGCCCGGACGCTGCCCGCGGCGGTGGAGCGTACCGCTCGGGGGATCAGTCTCGGGGTGATGTCGAAGGCGTTCGGGCTCGCAGGCCTGCGCGTGGGGTGGCTCGCGTGCCGGGATGCGGAGGTGTTGCGCCAGTGCGCGGCGTACAAGGACTACACGACGATCTGCAACAGCGCCCCGAGCGAGGTGCTGTCACTCATCGCCCTGCGGGCCCGGGAGCAGGTGCTCGCGCGCAGCCGGGCGATCCTCGAGGAGAATTTGAAGCGGCTGGATGCCTTCTTCGCGCGACACGCGGATACGTTCCGCTGGGTGCGTCCGCGCGCGGGCAGCGTGGCCTTCCCGCGCCTGTTGCGAGAGATGCCGGTGGCCACCTTCTGCCAGACGCTCGTGGAGCGGGAGGGCGTGCTGCTGCTGCCTGGAGACGTCTACGACTTCCCGGGTAATCACTTCCGCATGGGGCTTGGGCGCACGCAGATGCCGGAGGCGCTGGCGCGGCTGGAGCGCTTCTGTGAGACGGCGTTCCGCTGAGCCTCTCGGCGTGGGGCGCCCATGCCTTGGAGCGTGAGAGAGAGGGCCTCTCCGGGCGCGGTTTGAGCCAACTGGGATGCCTGTCATACCAGTTCGCGACCACTCGGCCGCCAGCGGGGCTGCTACTTCTGGTGAGGTTTGTCCTTCGAGGTGTGCGTCTGCACTGAGCCCGCCTCGACGAGTGCCGCGAGCTTCGCGAGTGACATGCTCCAGCCGGTCTCATTGTCGGCGGGCGGCACGCTGGGCGGTACACCCTCGTGCACGGCGAGGATATCGGTGCCTCCGTCCGCATCGGAGAGCGTGAACGTGATCGTCATCTCGCCGCGCAGCGCGGGATCTTCTGTCTCGAACTCGGTCACCTGGACCACCTGCTCGTCCGGCACGAGTTTCACGAACCGCCCGTGATGCGTGTCCGTGCGAGCGGTCGTCTTGCCCGTCCCCGTGGGCGCGTCGTACGTGAGCGAGATCCGGAACGCGCCTCCTTCGCGAGGCTCGAACTCGTGCACATGGCTGGTCATGCCATCCGGCACCATCCACGTGGCGACCGCACGTGCATCGAGGAGCGCGCGATAGACGCTCGCGCGGGGCGCATTCACATGACGACGGAGGCGGGTCGTGCTCATGCGTGGACGCTACGACGGAGCACGTCGCTAGTGGACTGTCTTACAAGTTCTTGGACATCGTCGCGATCGGTACCTGAGCTTGCGAGGGGACCCGCCGGAAGCGACCGAGCCGAACCTGTCCGACTGTCGGACAGGTTTGTGCCACGCGTCGCCGCCAGGGCCTCAAGGCCGTGGCTTCCCTAGCGACTATGTCCAAACACTTCGCGGACACTCCACTGGCGCCGCTCCTCTGCTAGGGTAGTAACCTTGGAGGTTCTGCTTCCTTGGCACTACCCATGAAGTGGCTACTGCTCGCCGTGGTTGTGGTGGCGAGCGAAGCCGCCGCCCAGCCTCAACTCCCTGCCCGGCAGCGCCAGGATCGCCGCGCCGCGCTGCCCACCACCTCCGTCGAGCCCATCCCCGAGGTGTACGTGGCCGCGGGCAACCTCACCACGGTGGCCTTCAACGGCCCGTTGGACAGGGACAGCCTCGTGGTGGATCGCACCCGCTTCAAGTGGATGGACGTCGGCGACCGCACCCTCGTCCTGGAGCCCTTCACGGACCTGGGGCCAGGCGAGCGGCTCATCATGCAGGTGGGCTTCAAGGACAGGGCCCTGCCCGCGAAGGCCGTCCTCGCCGTCATTTCCAAGGCGGACGTGATGGACGGGAAGGTGGAGGTGGACCGGCGGGCGAACACCCCCGAGGCCCTGCTCGCAGCCCTCAATCAGAAGGAAGCCGAGTTGGAGGAGCTCAAGGCCCGGTACGCGGGTACCGGCCCCGCGGGGCTCATGCTCTCCGGGTGGCTCACCGAAGCGAGCGGCCCCGTCATCCTGGAGGTGGAGTCCCCGGCTGTCGGCGGCCAAGGGCTGGTGGCCCGACGGGCCTTCGGCTACCGGGGCAAGTCCTCAGCGCTGTTCGCCATCTGGCTGCGCAACCTCGCCGGCCAGAGGCTGTGGGTGCTGGAGCAGGTGCGCGTCGTCGGCCCAGGCGGCGCAGCGATGAAGGTGCTCTCGGCGCAGATGAAGCCGGTGCAACTCGAGCCTGGGGAGGAAGGGCTCGTGGTGGTGGAGGTGAAGACGCCACCCTGGGTGCTCGGCAAGTCGTTCAGCGTGACGCTCGTGGATGCTAGCGGCGAGCGCCGTCTCTCCATCAACCTGCTGAAGAAGTAGGAGGCCACCGCCCATGACGACGGAAGCTTTTCACCCCGACCAGCTCAAGCCTGGGGACATGGTGGGCCTCTGGCACATCGTCGAATCGCTGGGCAGCGGCAGCTTCGGCCACGCCTTCAAAGCGGAGCTCGAGGGTGAGTTCTTCACGTTGAAGATGGCGGTGCGTCCGCCGCCGGAGCTCTCCGAGGCCACACCCGAGAAGCTTAGGGAGGAAGGGCAGGTGGATGGGCGCATGCGTCATGAGGGCGCCGTCCTATTGGCCAACACCAGTGTCGACGGCCTGCCACACCTTCGGGGCATCGGTCGATGGCCCCATCCCAAGAAGGGCTACCTCTACATCGTCACTGACTTCGTGCCCGGCGCGCCCTTCCATGACTGGCGTGAGCATGCCCGGCCCACCGCCGCTCAGTTGGTGGACGTCTTCATCGCCGTGGTGCGCGTGGTGGCGACTCTGCACGGTCACGGCGTCCTCATCCGCGACTTCAAGAGCGAGCACGTCATCGTCCCGGAGGATGGAAGACCCACGCTTGTGGACCTGGGCAGCGCGTGGCTGCCGGGCGGCTCCACCCTCACCGTGGGGCTGGCTCCGGGGACGCCCTACGCGTTGCCCCCCGAGTGCGTCGCCTTCCTGCGCGAGGGCACCTGGAAAGAAGGAGCGCGTTTCGACGCGACGGAGGCCGGCGACCTCTACCAGTTGGGCGTCTTCATGTACGAGGCCCTCACGGAGGGTTGGCCCTTCAATCCACGACTGACGGACAAGGAGCTGCTCACGGCCATCCAGACCGTCGTCCCGCGAGCGCCCCACCGGCTCAATCCGGCGGTGCCGGAGTCACTCAGCCGCATCGTCCTGCGGCTGCTCGAGAAGCGTCCGGAAGACCGGCACGAGAGTGCCGAGGCGCTTCTGAAGGCGCTGTGGGAGGCCAACAAGGAGCGCTCCACGCAGGCCTGGAAGGTGCCGCTGAGGATGCCCCCCGAGGGACCGGCGCCCATGACTCAGGACGAGGAGGAGGAGCGCCGCCTTCACCAGCAGGAGACCGAGCGTCGGGCTCGGGAGGCTCAGAAGCAGAAGGCTGAAGAGCTCTCCATGGCGCAGACGCTGGAGCAATTCTCCACCGCCGTTCAGCAGATGGAGGCGGACCTGCGCATCCAGGATGAGAAAGACGCTCGCCGCAAGAAGCGATGGCGCAGAATCGCCCTTGGGGCGGGTTCACTCCTGTTGCTCGGGTTCCTCTGGGTCGCCTGGCAGGTGTGGCGTACTCCCGTCCCGCCTCTTCCCGCAGCATCCGAGAAAGGAAGCTCGCTCGTGTCCACCCTCAGCAACTCCCGGCCCATGAGGGCCACCGCCGCCTGGCTGTGCGCCACCTTCAGCGTCGGATGCACTGCGGCTCAGGTGCGGCCCCTACCGGAGGACTGCCCTCAGGAGGCTGTCCAGGCCATGGAGCAGATGGATCTCCTCGACGAGAGCGGCTACACGATCGTTATCGACATCAACCAGCCTGGCACGCAACAGCAGAAGGGCACCTACCGCCCGGGGTCTATCGTCAGCAAGGTGATGAAGTACTCGTGGACGGGCCCGCTCCCCGAGGGCACCCTCCTGTATGGTCAGCTCTGGACGGAAAACCTCAAGAAGGAGGGACAGGAGGCCGTGCTGGGTCGCTACACCGAGGCCCTCCTGCCGGATGGACGCCGCATGCCCGTTTGCTTCGTCCTGGGAGACCAGACGGGACTCACCATCAAGAGCGAGGGCTCGAAGCCCGGGGAAGCCCGCCTGCCGCGGGAGTGGAGCGCTCTGGCTGTTCGCCGCTGGCCGTGAACAGGGCCTCCACCTGACGAGGTCGCCCACAGTTGCGGCATGACAACGCGCCTGCTCCAGCGTGTGGAGGACTTGGAGCGGGTACCACTCAACCCAGGTAGGAATCGGCCAAGTACAGCCCTCGTCTGGTTGGCGTCCCAGCGCTCGAAGTGCGGCTCCCGGGATGGCCTTTTACGCCTCGTTCGGGTCATCACCGACCCGCTGGAACGGGCGCAAAACATTGACGCAATGAGTCGGTTTATTCGCGACAAACGTGGCCTTCTCGCCTCTCGATTTTTCACGGAATGAAACATTAGAGTGCGCCCGCTCCGTTGCCTGGGCCGCGTCCAGGCAGGAGTGCTCTCTCGCAACCCCCGAGCCGGAGGCGCTCACATGAAGACGTTGTTCAGCGCAGTTCTCGTTGCCGTCACCGTCCTGGTAGCCCCCGAGGCTTCCGCCACCAACTACACGCTGTGGATCCATGGCCGGAACGGCGGCTCCACCCAGGCCGGCAACTATGCCGACTTCAGCTACTGGGGCCCCAGCTCCGCCTCGGCCGGCGTCAACAAGAAGGCCATCAACTGGAACGGCACCCAGAAGATCTCCGTCGAGAACTACCGCGTCCGTGACGCCCTGGACTGCTTCTGCACAGGCACCAACTGGTGCTACATCGCCGTGCACAGCGCGGGCGATCTGCAGATCGGCTACGCGCTGTCCCTCTACGGCGGCTCCGCACGCTACAAGAAGAACGCCACCCCCAACTCCAGCGGCGTCTGTGGCAACACCGACGGCACCACGCAAGTCGGCTGGAACATCCGCTGGGTGGACGTGGCCTCGGGCGCTGGCGGTGGCAGCGAGCTGGCCGACCACGGCGACTGGGCTGTGAGCGAGCCGCTCGTCAGCGATCTCGTCACCACCACGGCGCGCGCCATGTACAACCACAACACCACGCGCTCGCTCTACTTCTACCACTTCGCTGGCTCCAAGGGGACGCTCTACTCCGGCATCCTCCCCGGCCAGGATGACGAGGCGGTCTCCTATCACTCCACCGGTGGCGTCTCGGGCTCCTCTGGCGGCTCGTACTGCAACCCCGGCGATTGGTTCTGCGACGGCACGCTGAACACTGGCACCAGCGCGTGCAGTGATGGCCGCGCCAAGTGGAGCTACCACACCGTGTCCCTGCGCGATGACGGCGAGGCCTACAACCACTACGCCAACGGCAACTGGGCGGGCATCATCGGCCCCGTGCGTGCGGATGTCGCGACGTACGCCAAGTAATCCGAGCCATGGCCGTGAACACCCCCGCTCCTGCTCAGAGCTCCCGTTCACGTCGAGCGCTGTGGCTGCTGCTGCTCGTGCCGATCGTGTTCGGAGGGCTGTGGTGGATTGGGAGCGCGGGTGAATCCGGGCCGGACGAGGTTGCAGGCACCTCGTCCGCGCCGGGACTCTCGCAGTCCTCGGGCGCCTCGGGAGCGAAGGCCATCGCCGGCGCTGCTCCCGGTGCTCCAGTGGCTCCCGGCAAGGCAGCTGCTCCAGTGGCTCCGCCTCGCTCTCGCGAGGAAGAGGAGCGTGAGGCTCAGCGCGCAGTGCTGGAGAAGCGGCTCGAGCGGGCGAAGTTCTCGCTCGACTCATACGTCGCGGGCACTCGCTACCCACCCGAGTCCCGCCCCATCCGCGAGCACCCGGATCAGGAGCAGCTGGCTTCTCCCGAGCGCAAGCAGCCGCTCAAGCGCGACGGCTCGTCGGATGTGCAGCTCAAGCTGAAGCAGGAGAAGGTCTTCGTCGCCGGGGACGAGGTGGTGCACTTCTACGTCGGCTGCGAGAACATCTCGAACCAGCCGCTGCCGTGCCAGGTGACGAATGCCACGGCGCACGAAGCCGAGCACGCCCTGGGAGGCCAGGCCCCGCTGGCGGCCGTGCCGCTGTCCTTCGTGGATGATGGCACTCAGGGCGATGTGCTGGCCGGGGATGGCACGTTCACCACGGCCTTCCAGCCCTCGAAGCAGGGCTTCCCGCTGTACTCCGGCACGCTGCGCATCTCGTTCCAGGTGCGCTCCGGCAGCGCGGAGGGCAGCGCCTTCTTCGACATCCTCTTCACGCCCTCGCCGCCGGCCCGCTTCACCGGCAAGGTGCGCGAGGCGGTGGTGCGTGGCTCCCTGCACATCTATGTGGGGCTCCAGGTGCGCACGGCCGGGCGCTACGTGCTGGCGGGCCGCGTGGACGATGAGGCGGGAGTCCCCTTTGCCTACGTGTCCTTCAACGAGGAGATCCCCGCGGGGCCTCAGGAGGTGGACTTCGTCGTCTTCGGCAAGCTCATCCTCGACGAGGCGCCCGCCTTACCGCTGAAGCTGCGCGACGTGGAGGGCTTCCTGCTCAAGGAACGCGGAGATCCGGACCGCGAGCTGCTCTCCACGCTCCCGGGTTATGTGCACACCACGCGTGAGTACCCCAACTCCGTCTTCTCCTCCGAGGAGTGGCAGAGCGAAGAGCGCTCCCGCTACATCGGACGCTTCTCCGAGGACGTGAAGGAGATCCAGGACGAGCTGGATGCCCTCGCGGGTGGCGCGAAAGCTCCCTGAGGAGCACCCGGCGCTTCAATCCTCGTCGTCGCCGTCACCGTCATCCGTCGCTTCGTAACTGCGCACGGGGGTGATGGCGCGGAGCATCGCGAGGCTGAGCAAGGCATCGGGTTGATCCGTGCCTCCGGCAAACAGGCCCGAGCCGAACTCGCGGGCCTGGGTCAGTGCCTCCTCGGGCGAGGAGACGCCCAGGCAGACCTGCTCGTAGATCTCTTCATTGGCCAGCACAGCCACTGCCAGGGCCGCGCTGGCGGCGTAGCGCGTGGGCACTGCCTCGGGCGATGTGTCCGCGGGCAGGGCATGGCTGAAGATCGCCTGGCCCTGCATCTGGAGCGTTGGCGTGATCTCCTCCCATGGGAAGGCTCCGACGGCGCCTCCCACGAGCAGCACGCTGAGCGCCTGTGCGCGGGCCATCCCGTCCATGTCTCGGAGGAACTCCATGTGCTCCGGGTTGTTGAGCAGGGTGTTCCAGGCTGCGCCCAGTCCCTCGACTTCTCCTCGGAACAGGAGCGGGAGGAGCTCTTCCAGGAAGGTCTGCCCCTCTTCTTCCTCCAGCCCGGCGAGCCGGTTCGCATAGAGCTGGGTCAGCGCCGTGACCACCTCGCCGATCGCTCCGGGCGCCAGGCCCAGCCCGGGGATGCCAAGCACTTCTCCCGCCAGAGCCCCCAGCGGCAGCTTTCCTCCCTCGCAGAGCGAATCCACCGTCTGGAAGACCTTGCGAAGGATCAGCTTCGCCGCGTTCACTCCGACGGGACCTCCCAGGGCCATGCCGAGCTGAACGACGCTCGTGGAGATCAGCTCTCGCGCCACGCCGCCCACGGCACCCACCGCTCCCGGTGGCCGATGGTTCCGTGCGAGCGCGTCCTCCGTGAGGGGGACGATGCTCTGGGAGAAGGCCTGGTGTTGGAGCCCCCCAAGCACGAGGAGCTGCGCCACCCGTTGGGGCTCTGTCTCGGTCCTGGCCTGCTCCGCCAGCGCTCGTATTCCCTCCGACGCCAGGGTGCCGAAGGCCTGTCGCCATGCCTTCACCGGCGATTCTTCCAGTGTGGACGCGAGGGCCTCGTCGGCGAGCGAGTCCAGGATCCGCGCGGCCTGCTCTGGCGGCAACGTCTCGGGGATGAGCCCTGCGATGGTTTGCGCATCCACGGGAGGAGTGAGCCTCGCCAGCTCCGGGAATCGAGCCGCAAGCTCCACGGGGAAGCGCGCCACGGACGCCACCTGCTCCGGAGCGAACGCCTGGATCGCCAGTTGTGCCTCGTGAGCAGCCACGCTGGTGAGGTTGCCCCCAGCCGGAGACAACAGCGGTACTGGTAGCTCCCGCCGCAGCAGGAAGAAAGAGAGGTTGGCCACGCGCTGCTCGGGCGTGAGCCGTGGATCGCTCAGCAGTTGCTCGCCCAGCGGCTCCGAGAGCAGCTGCTCCCACTGCGCCACATCCTGCTCTCGCGCCTCTCCCGCCTCCGGGTAGCGCACCGCCGCGAGGCAGGCCACCAGCCCCGCTCGAAACTCGGGACTCTGGAACGCCCGCGCATCGGCCTGGAGGAAGGCCTGGGTGACGAGGATGTCGGTGGACGGCTCGCGCGGCAGCTCCGCCACCGCGCGCAGCAGCAGGCCCATGATCGAGGGCCCGGAAGGAACATTCATGTCGGAAGGGCTCTGCATCAGGACTGCATCACGGAGCGCACGAAGTCCGCGAGCTGCGCCTCTCCCACGTGCTGGAGGAAGGCGGCGGAGGCCTCGGGACTGGCCGACGCCGCCAGTGCCGCACCGCGCGACCATGCCGCGGCCTCGGGCAGGTCGGGCGTCCGGCTCCGGTCATGGAGCGTGGTGGCGACCCGCGCCTGCATCTCCGGTGTTCCGCGCCGCGCCACCAGGCTGGCCACGTCCATGGGGCTGCGTCCCTCGGCCAGCTCGCCCGTGGGGCTGAGCTGCCCGTCCAGCTCCTCGGGCGAGAGCGGTACGGAATCCTCCGCGGCCGCGAGCAACTGCTCCACCTGCCCGCCATCCCCGGGCAGATCGTCCAGTGATGGCATGAAGCCATCCGAGTTCCCTGTCTCCGGCTCGGGCTCCGCGTTCGTTGGCAGATCATCCAGCGACGGCATGAAGTCGTCACGCGATGCGTTCGCCTGGCTCGAAGCGGTGGAGGTCTCCGGAGCGGCCAGCTCCGCGAGGATCTCATCCCGCGCCTCGCCCTCGGGCATGGCCAGCACGAGCTCGGCATCATTGCGCGACAGGGACACTGTCTGGCTCAGGTCCGGGTGCGCCTGCTCCCACTCCTCGGTGCTCGCGAAGCGCTTGTCCGGCTCCGCCGGGTCGGTGACGCTGCCGTCCGAGCGCTGAACCACCGAGCGGCCGCCCGCGTCTCCCTCGCCCTTGTAGAGCAGCACCGAGTCGTCCTCGCCCGCCAGCTCGAAGGCCTGCTCCAGATCCGTCGGAGCGGTGAGGCTCGTGCGAGCGCCAGCCTTCATGCTCTCCGGCTCCTGCTGCGGCGCCGCATTCGGAGTCTGGGCACGAGCGGACTCCCAGTAGCGCTTCGGCGGGGGCGGCACGTTCGTCCCCAGCAGGTGCTGGTAGCGCGGCAGGCGGGCCTGGAAGTCGCTCCTTCCCGTGTAGGCGCTCAGCGGATCCAGCGCCCGGCGTTCCCTTCCCGCCAACTGCGGAGCATGGGCATCGAGCGGCGAGCGCTCGGCCTCCTCCGCGGACTGGAAGTCACTGTGGTCCGAGAACCCACGCCGTACCGGCTCCACCGGCGCGGTGGGCTTCTGGCGGATGGGCGCCGTCACCTCGTAGCGCGCCCAGGAGACCGCCGAAGAGGAGATCCCGGAGAGCAGACGTCGGATGGAAGTCATGGGGCCTCGTGCGGACGGAAGGCGGGCTGCATCCGCATTGTCACGCCGAACCCCTGGAAGTTGCTACCCCTGCTCGCTGGCTTCGTCCCCAGGCGGGGGAAACTGGGTCATCCGCCCGCCATGGGGTATAGAGTCCCCATCCCTGCTATCCTTGGTGGGTCGGCCGGGGTGTCTGGCCCCTGTCGCCGATGTCGTTTCGCATGCTTGGAGGTGGTCCCCCGCTTGCTGTCCCGGGGGGAACGAGGAGGACGGTATGCGAATCGAGAGCGCGGGACAGACACATGTCGGCAGGCGAGCCCACAACGAGGATGCCTATGTCATCCGGACGGATCTCGGCCTGTACGTCGTGGCCGACGGGCTCGGAGGTCAGGCCGGGGGCGAGGTGGCCAGCCGCTGTGTCGTGGATGCCTTCTCCGAGTATGGCGAGCGGCTGGTGCGCGATCCGGATGCCACCTGGCCCATCCAGCTCAACCCCCAGCACAGCCGTGAGGAGAACCTGCTGACGGCCTGCACCGCGCTCGCGCAGCGAGAACTCATCTCACGCCGGGTGGGATACCTGCGGGACATGGGCTCCACGGTCGTCGCGCTCGCCGTGGGCGAGAAGGGTGGGGCCGTGGCCCATGTGGGAGACAGCCGCCTCTACCGGCTGCGCGGCGGCGAGCTCGAGGCCGTCACCCAGGATCACTCGGTGACGGAGGAACTGCGCGCGGCGGGGCTCGCACCGCCTCCGCGGGGGCAGAGCGCCTTCGGCCACATCATCACCCGTGCGCTGGGCACGGATCGCGCCGAGCCCACGGTGCAGCGGCTGGAGCTGCGCCCGGGGGATGTGTACCTGCTGTGCTCGGACGGCCTCTACGAGCCGCTGGGGCCGGAGGGCATCATCACCGGCCTGTCCCGCCCGAGCCTCACCGACGCATGCAACACGCTGGTCACCAGCGCCTTTGATGCGGGTGGGCGCGACAACATCACCGCCGTGGTGGTGCGCCTGGCCGCTCCGTGGTCGCCGGCGGCGGGGTTGATCTAACGCTCCGAGTCGAAGACGGCCTCTCTCGGGTCCTATCGAGGGGGGTGGCTGGACGCGCGGGGACGGACGGGCCTGGCGTGCTCCGCGGAGGCCGCGTCAGGCGAGAGCACCAGGGCCAGCAGCGCCTCGATGTTCCGGTGGCTCTCGATGGGGTGCCTCAGGGGCTGGTGCGCGTGGATCTGGTAGCGGTTGCGCCTCCCAGCCCGGGCTCGGGTCAGGTAGCCGCCCTCCTCGAGATCCGCGACGATCTTCTGCACCGCGCGCTCGGTGATGCCAACCTTGTCGGCGATCTCCCGGATCCGCGCCTGGGAGTCCATCGCGAGACACAGCAGCACGTGGGCGTGATTCGTCAGGAAGGTCCAGGATGCTTCCGAGGCGGGGGCGGCTCCGGGGCGGGGGATCATGCACTCCTATATAAGGAGTGCCCCCGGACTCGACACGTCGGGGACTACGACGCACCGAGCCGAGCCTGGATGCGCTCGATCATGCCTTTCTCAGAGTCTGCGAAGGAGCCATCCGAGACGGCCAGGGCGCGGGCGGCCTCCAGCACGTCATCGGGGCGGGTGCGCAGCACCTCGATGTCGGGCTCGGGCAGGGAGCCTCCGGCCCTGAGCGTCTCCAGGAGCGACTGGAGCTCCGGTTCGGGCACGTTCCAGCTCCGGCCCAGGCCGAAGATCACCAACTGCTCGGCGTGGGTGAGCTGGCGATCGCTCCAGGCGATCTGGAGCAGCAGCTTGATGACCTCGATGTTGAAGCGATCCTCGGCGGAGGGCGTCATCCGTCATCCTCAGGGGCTAGAGCGAGGATGACTCTATATCGCTGGAGGCAGACAGGGAGCGTGTCTTGCGCTGGCGGGGCCCTCAGGGGCTCGGGCTGTTCACCACCGTGGTCGGGGGCTCGTCCTTCGCCGGGGCTGCCGCCGGGGGCTCGGTCTTCTCCTGGACAGAGGGTGGAGACTGGGGAGTCAGCACCACGGCGGGTTGGACCTGGGCCTTGGCCTGCTCCGCGGCGGGAGCGCTCACCTGGGCCTGCACGGTGGCAGGGGCATCGCTCGCGGTGTGCACGGCGGGCTGGACGTCGGCCTGCGCCTGCACCGGGGGCGGAGCGTCAGCTGGCGCGGGCGAGGCGGGCGGCACGTCGACCTTGGCCTGCACCGCGGGCTTCGCCTCGGGCTGGGCGTCGACCTTCGCGAGCGCGGGCAGGCGCCGGGGCGGCACCACCACGGGCGGAGGCACGGGGCACTGGGTGCAGGGCCCGCGCAGCGGCACGGAGAGCACCTGGCCGATGTGCAGCAGGGTGCCGCGGATCCGATTCGCGCCGCGGATGGAGTTCACCGAGGAATTGTAGCGCATGGCGATGGCGCCGAGCGTGTCTCCCGAGCGGACCCGGTGCATGGCGATGTTGTGCTCGGGCTGCATCGCGAGCAGTGGGGCCAGCCGGCGCCCCAGCTCCTGGGCGCGTGGGTTGAAGAAGCGGACGTGGAAGTGATCCCGGTGCCCACGCGCGTGCTTGATGATCGAGTTCTCGCCCGCGTGGAACAGCGAGTCGAGCCACGCCTTGTCCTCGCCGTTCTTGAGGGCGTAGTCGTAGAGCACCTTCTGGACGCGGCGATCGACGAGGATCACCTGCACGTCGGAGAGGGTGACGAGCGCGCGGACGAGGGCCCAGTTCATCGTGAGATCGATGTACTTCTCGCGCGCGCGGGCGCGGATGGGGTTGCCGTCCGGGTAGTAGAAGCCCAGGTCCACGTCGCGGCCGTTCTGGTGGCTCTTGTGGGGACGGATGTAGCCGCCGTCCTTGGCGCTGATCTGGTTCACGCGGAGCAGGGGCGCCTTGGGGAAGCGCGTGCGCAGCTCGCGGATGACCTGGGTGAGGTAGTCCACCGTCTCGGAGGTCGTCCAGGCCTTCTCGGGCGAGACGACGGTCCAGTCCGGGCTCTCGGGGAAGCGCACGCTGTTGACCAGCCGGCCGCTCTGCACGAAGCCCACGGACACGGAGCCGAGAGAAGCAGGGTCCTCCTTCCAGCGGCGCTTCAGCTCCTCTTCGGACAGATCGGAGGTGTACTGCAGCTCCGGGGTGCCGGTGCTGGACACGGAGGCCTCGCCCTCGTCGCCCTCGGTCGAGTCGAACCCCTCGACGGCGGCGGCGCTGTCATCATCGGCTTCGCCCTCGGAGCCCTCCGCCGCATCCTCGCCCGCGGAGGCCTGTTCCGGGGAGGACTCGGCGGCCACGGCTGGCGCCACTCCCTCGGGAGAATTGCTCGCCGGGGCGGTGACGGACGCGGTGGGAGGCGTCGCGGAGGCTGAGGCCGCTGTCGCGTCGGCATGCTCGGGGAGCGCCGACGCGGCGGGGGTGGAAGCCACATGCGCTGCACAGGCGGCGCACAGCAGGAGAGGGAGACAGGACAGGAGACGCACGCGGGCCGAAGGATTACCCGAAATCGGCCAAACCTGAAGCGCATGTCCCTCGGAAATACGATCTGGTGGGTCGGAAGCAGGCAGGCGAGCGCGGAGGTCGTCCTGCGAGTGCGCTTGCGTTGACGCGCTGGAGCGGTCCCGAGGCTGCGCGGCGAGATGTGCGTGGTCTGGCTCGGGGTGCTAGAGACGCTGCGTGTCCGACATCCCACCGCCTCCTGTCGCGCCCGAGGAGCCGCCTGTCACGCCAGAGCAGCGAGTGCTCGAGGAGGGGGCTCGGCAATCCTTCATCTGGGCCCTGGTGGCGGGCTTCACTCCGGTCTGTGGGTTGCCCGTGGTCTGGGGGCTCGCCCTGTTTGGGCGGAGGTGGGAGGCGAGCCCCTTGGCTCGGCGTTGGTTCCGGCGGCTGCTGGCCCTGGCCATCCTCGACACGCTGGTGGCCCTGGTCTGTCTGCACATGGCGGTGGCGGCTCGGCAGAACCCGGAGGCCATGAAGGCGCCACTCACGTCCCAGAAGGTGTTGGGGGTGATCACGGATCCGAAGTACCCGGGGCCTGGGGTCCGGCTCGCGCAGGTGACGGCTCGAGGCCCGGCGAAGGATGGAGGCCTGCAGGTGGGCGATGTCGTGCACCGGGCCGATGGAGAGCCCGTGGATGGTCACGAGGCCCTGCGCGACGCGGTCCAGGCTTCGAAGCCAGAAGGGCTGCTCTTGGAGGTGGAGCACGAAGGCGAGCGCCGAGAGGTCCGCATCGTGCCGGTGGAGGCTTCAGCCCTCGCTCCAGCGCCTCGAGGGTTGTTCGAGCCCTCAGCGCCGGAGGGGCCGGAGGAGTCGGAGGCTCTGGAGGGGTTGCGGACGATGCCGCGGGGGTGGATCGGCACGTCCTTCGTGGTGGTGGCGCTGGTCGTGCTCTGGGGCGTGGGGCGGAGGCGTGGCGCGGATATGCGTCCGCTCGCGGTGCTGGGGGTGCTCGGGGTTGCAGGGCTTGGCGCCCTGGCGGCGCTGAAAGGGTTCTCGGCACTGCTGGGAGGGCCGTCTCGCGGCACGCTGCTGCTCAGCCTGTGGGCACAGGGATTGATCCTGGTGGCCGTCTCGGGGCTGCTCGTGAGACGCGGCGCCCCCGGCCCCGAGGAGGCGGAGGGGCGCGGTTGGCTCTGGACGTACTTCGTGACTCTGGGGCTGTTCATCACCCTGGGCTCACGCGTGTTGGTGCTGCTGGTCTGGCTCTCGCGGCTTGTCTCGGCCGTGCCTGGGGAGAACGCGCATCCCATGTTGGAGATGTCCCGGCACGGGCCGATGGGGGTGCTGGGCTGGGTGCTGCTCATCGTCCCGGCGGCGGTGCTCGCTCCCATTGGCGAGGAGCTGCTGTTCCGCGGTGTCCTCCTGCCGTGGCTGCGTGGATGGATGGGGCAGGTGGTGGCCCTGGTGGTGAGCGCGGGCCTGTTCGCGTCGCTCCACCTCTTCTATGGCGTGTTCACCCTGTGGATCTTCTACCTGGGGCTCATGCTGGGGTGGGCGCGGCTGGCCAGCGGAGGGCTGCGCGCGCCCATCCTCCTGCACGCCACCATGAACAGCTTCGCCCTGCTGATGTTCGCGCGCAGCCTCATGCGTGGCTGAGCTCGACCGCGGCGCCGCGCTCCCATGCAGCGAGGACTCGGGCTCAGCGCTCCGAGTCGCCCGGTTCGTCCGCGGAGGGCAGCAGGCCGTGCCGCCGCGCGAGGGTCCGGAAGTGCTTGCGGTCCACTCCGGCCTGCCGTGCTGCCTCGGAGAGGTTTCCGTGCGCGCGCGCCAGCACGTCCCGGAGGTAGTGGCGCTCGAAGGAGTCGATGACGGCCTGCTTGGCCTCGGCGAAGGGCAGGTCCGTGCGCAGGGGCAGCTCCGGCCCGGCGCCCACGGGTTGGAGTGACGGGCGAAGCTCCTCGAAGGAGTGCGCACCGGGTCCCAGGGCGAGCGCGCGTTCCAGCACATTGCGCAGCTCGCGGACGTTGCCCGGCCAGGCGTGCCCCGACAGCAATTCGAGCGCGGGACCTCGAACCGGGCCGGGTTCGAACCCTCGACGGCGGAGGATCTCCGCGATGAGCAGCGGCAGGTCCTCGCGGCGCTGGCGCAGGGGCGGCAGGACGAGCGGCACCACGGCCAGGCGGTAGTACAGGTCCGAGCGGAACGTGCCCTCGGCCACGGAGAGCGACAGGTCCTCGCGCGAGGCGGCCACCACACGCACGTCGGCGCGCTGTTCGGCGTCTCCTCCCACGGGGCGGACCTTGCGCTCCTCGAGCACGCGCAGCAGCCGGGCCTGGACGGGCGGGGGAATGCCGGCGAGCTCGTCGAGGAAGAGTGTTCCGCCGTGAGCCCGGACGAAGGCGCCCGATCGCGCTGCGAGCGCTCCGGTGAAGGCGCCCTTCACGTGGCCGAACAGCTCGCTCTCCACCAGGCCTTCGGGCAGGGCGCCACAATCCACGGCGACGAAGGGACCCTTGCGTCGCCCGCTCGCCTCGTGAAGGGAGCGCGCCGCCAGCTCCTTGCCGGTGCCTGTCTCTCCCTGGAGCAGCACCGTGGCGTCCGAGCTCGCCACGCGCTCCAGCACGGCGAACAGCTCGCGCATGCCGAGGCTCTCACCCACCAATTCTCCAAAGCGGCGGGCCTGGCTGGGAGCCACCTGCCAGGGCTGGCTCTCGGGTTGGATGCGCAGGAAGGTGCGGCCCAGCTTGAAGGTGGCTCCAGGGGGGGCGCGGACCTCGCGGAGCTTCGAGCCCTCGTAGAGCGTGCCGTTGCGGCTCTCCAGGTCCCTCACGACGAAGTCCGTGCCCTCGACGCGCACCTCCAGGTGTTCTCCCGAGACGCGCGGATCCGTCAGGCGCAGGGCACAGCCTTCGCGGGTCCCCACTCGGACAGGCTCCGAGCCGAGCGCCACGGCGCGACCCACATCCGGCCCATCGACGACGAGGAGCTGGTAGCGCCGGGGTGGGCCTTCACCGGGCGTGTCCTGGGAGGTGATGAGGGCGGTCTGGCTCACGGGCGGGGTACGCGGTCATGCTACCGCAGCGGCGGAGTGACGCGCCCGCCAATCCCATCGCAGGCGCTATCCTAGGGCGTGTGAGGGAGCTGCCGCGACAACTGGGGCCGTATCGGCTCGTGCGCCGCCTGGGCGCGGGAGGCATGGCGGAGGTGTTCCTGGCGCTCGCCTTCGGAGCCAGCGGCTTCGAGAAGCGCGTGGTCATCAAGGTGCTGCGCGAGGAGCACGTGGGCGATGCCGTGTACGAGCGCATGTTCATCGAGGAGGGAAGGCTGGGTGCTCGGCTGAGCCACCGCAACCTCGTGGGCGTGCACGACCTGGGCTGTGCGGAGGGCGTGTACTACGTCCGGTTGGACTACGTGGATGGAGCCGATCTCGCGAGCCTCCTCGCCAGAGGTCTTCCAGGCACATCGCTGGCGCTCCACATCGCGGATGAGCTGGCGCTGGCGCTCGGCGCAGTGCACGCGCTCACGGATGACGAGGGGCGTCCGCTCGGAGTCGTCCATCGGGACGTCACACCGGCCAATGTCCTCATCTCCCGGCTCGGTGAGGTGAAGCTCGCGGACTTCGGTATCGCCAAGGCCACGTTGCTGCGGGAGGTCACTCGAAGCGGTGTCCGCAAAGGCACGTACGCGTACATGTCTCCAGAGCAGATGCGCGGCGGGACGCTGAGCCCCGCGAGCGACTTCTTCTCACTGGGCACCACCCTGCATGAGCTGCTGACCGGCCGTCGTCCCTTCGACGGAGAGACGACGCTGGAGACCATGGATCGCGTGCGCGAGGCGCAGCTGGGCTCACTGGAGGACGTGGAGGCGGACCTGAGGCCCTTGCTGCGCGCATGCCTGACGCGCAAACCGGAGGAGCGGGTGGGTTCGGCAGAGGCGTTCCGCACACTGCTGGCGCCGCTGCGCCGTGCGCGGCCGGACGCAGGACCCTCGGAGCTGGCGCGGTGGATCCAGCGCGCGCAGCCTGTAACGCCGGAGCCCCGGCGGCCAGCGGAGACGGTGTTGGAAGACGGGGACTCGGGCCCTGAGTGAGCGCGGAGCGCGCTCCGATACCTACCGTGTGAGCCGCGGATCGCTCTGCGAGCCATCGGCCGCGCGCAGGGGAATCCACCAGCGCTCGCTGCCAGAGAGCCCGTCGCGTGGGCTGTAGTAGACGGCCACCGCGCGGCCGAGCAGGTTCTCCCGAGGAACGAATCCGAAGAAGCGGCTGTCCGCCGAGTTGCCCCGGTGATCGCCGAGCATCAGGTAGTGTCGAGCAGGCACCTCCACCTCTCTCATCGGAGGCCCCTGATAGGGCTCGGGGTGGAGCGGATGGGGCGCTCCCGGGAGATATTCGATGCGCGCGTCCTCCTGCGTGAAGTCCTGAGGCACGCGCTGGCCGTTGAGGATGAGGTTCACGCCATCGAAGGCGATGTGGTCCCCCGGCAGCCCCACCAGCCGCTTCACCAGCACGTTGCCATTGGCCGGCGAGTCGAAGATGACGACATCCCCGCGCTGAGGTGACTTCTCGGTGAGCCAGATGTGGGTGAGGGGGATGCGCAGCCCGTAGGCGCGCTTGTCCACCGCGAGGCGATCGCCCACCTGGAGCGTGGGCTCCATGGAGCCCGAGGGCACATGGTAGTGGTCCGCGAAGCTGCCTCGGCCCACCAGGATGATGGCGAAGAAGGCCAGGTCGGCCAGGTACTTCATCCACCGCTTCGACGGTGGCTTCGGGTGAGCACGCTCCATCGTTCCTCCTCGCACGCTAGCGGAGGATTCTACGTCGAGAGGGGCTGGCCATTGCCGAAGCGGTGTCGATTCACCTTCCAGCCGACAATCACCGGGCCTGCGTGGCGCGCAACTCCTCCAGGACACGCCGGGCCCCATAGACGTGCTCCAGCCCGGCGAGGATCCCCGCCCCGTTCACCGCCACCGCGCGGTTCGTCGCCGGCACATAGGCATACCGGCCTCCAAGCGAGGGCAGGTTGCCGTCGAAGACGAGCCCCACCACCTGCCCGTCCTTGTTCACCATGGGCGAGCCGGAGTTGCCGCCGATGATGTCGTTGGTGGTGGCCATGTCCAGCGGCGTCTCCGGAGGCACCTTCCCCTGGGCCGCCAGCCACGAGGCCGGCAGCTTGAAGGGCTCATTGCCGGTGTTCCGCTCCCACGCGCCACCAAAGGTGGTGAACGGCGCCACCGTGCGGGCGTTCTCCTCCCATCCCTTCACCGCGCCGTAGTTGAGCCGCAAGGTGAAGGTGGCGTCCGGATAGCCGCTGGTGCCGTACACGGCCAGGCGCGCCTGGGCCAGCCGCTCACCATTGCGCTTGAGGACAGCCTCCACCGAGTCCTCGTAGCGCTTGCGCACCGCCCGAGCCTCCGCGTCCACCTTGCGCGCCAGCACCACCATCGGATCCTCCGAGGCGTCCACCGCGGCCTTGCCTCCCTCCAGCAGCGCCTTTCGCACCTTCACGTCGTGCAGCTTCGTGCCCACCACCAGTGCTCGCGCCATGTCCGCCGGTGCCGCGCGGCCGAGCACCGTCCGGACGAAGGGATCATCCGCGCCCAGCGTCTCGCGCATCCGGGTGAGGCCGTACGTCAGCGTCGCCACCTCCAGCTCCAACGAGATGGGGGCCTCGCGCAGGAGTTGCTGGCGCAGCGAGGGCAGCTGGGCCTCCGTGTACTCGCGCAGCCGCTCCGCGTTGGGCTTGGGCAGCTCCTCCGCGCTGCGCACCAGCTGGCGCGCGAGGGTGAAGAGCTCGGACTGGAAGGCATCTCCCGCCTCCTTCATCCGGTACTCGGGCAGCATGGGGCGATAGAGCTCCAGCGCCTGGGCGATCTCCTCCCACGCCCCCACCGTCAAGCTCTTGAGCTTGGCTCTGGCCATCACCTGCGTCCGGAGCTCTGCCTCCTCCTTGCGCTTCTGCGCCAGCAGTGCCGGAGCCGCCAGCGCCTGGTGCCGGCCTCGCAGCGCCTTGAGGCCGTTCTCCACCGAGCGCAGCGTCGCGCGAGTGACACGCAGCCGCTCCGGGGAGCCCTGTGTGAACTCGCGCAGCATGCCGCGCAGCTCCGCCAGGTTCAGCAGGGTGTACGGCAGCGCCACGTCCCGCTGGAACTCCAACTCGGCCACCGTGCTCTTGCGCTCGGTGCCACCCGGGTGGCCGGACACGAAGACGAGCTCTCCCTCCTTCACGCTCTGCTTCGCCCAGGGCAGGAAGTTCGGGCTGCGAGCCGGCTGATCGTTCTCCCACACGCGCACGAAGGCCACGTCGAAGCCGAAGCGGGGGAAGTTGAAGTTGTCCGGGTCCCCTCCAAAGCTGGCCATGGAGAACTCCGGCGCGAAGACCAGCCGCACGTCCTGGAAGCGGCGGTACTTATAAAGGTGGTACTTGCCGCCGTTGTAGAGCGTCACCACGTCGCAGCGCACCTGCGGCCCGGTGGCGCACTCCGCTTCGGCCTTGGACATCTCCGCCTTCAGCGCCGTGTTGAAGGCCGCGCCGCTGAGCCCCTTCGTCGCCGCGTTCATCCGCGCGGTGACGTCCGTCATCTCCACCAGTTGGTTGGCTTCCACCTTGGGGCAGCGCAGCTCGTCCTTGGCCTCGGCGGCGGAGAAACCCGTCGCGAGCAGGTCCTTCTGGGACGAGGACAGGTCCTCCACGCAGCTGCGGATGCAGTGGTGGTTGGTCATCACCAGCCCGTTGGGAGACACGAAGCTGGCCGAGCACCCACCCGCGAGCCGGACCGAGGCCAGCCGCACCGAGTCCAACCACGCCTGTGTCGGCGTGAAGCCATAGGCCTTCTTCACGGCCTCGGAGGGAAATGCGTCGTAGGTCCACATTCCCTCCTCCGCGCGGGCGGGGAGGGCCACGAGCAGGCCGAGGGCGAGCAGCAGGCGGTACACAGGCATGCGTCCTTCCAGGTGCAGGAGGTAGACGCCTGTTCTTTCCCGAGAGGCAGCCCGCGTCAACAGGCTCCTCCCAGGACTTTTCTTTCAGGGAATGGCGGTGCAGCGCCTGGGGTTCGGAGCTTGCTCCGGCAGGCTCACCGCTTCATCCGCCGCGCCGCCAGGGAGGTGACGAGCGACAGGACGAGCCGGAGCTCCGAGCGCTGGAGACGGCCCAGACGCGTCACCAGCCGCTGGAGTTCCGGGGTCTTCGTCACGGCGGGCGCGGACTTGAGATCCTCCCAGGGCGCCTTCCCACCGGCCGGGCCCACGGGGACGAACCCCATCAGCTCATGGGGCCCGCTGCGCAGTGCCACACAGAGCCGCAGCAGGGTGGGCACGCTCGGGAGCAGCTTGCCGCGCTCCATGCGCCCATACACCTCCGTGACGGTGCCGATGATCTCGGCGACGTCCGCCTGGGTGAGCCCGGAGCGCAGCCTCGCCACTCGCGCCGCGCGGCCGAGCGTCATCCGGAGCCGCTGCTCCTGAAGTTGCCTGTCTCCCCGAAGCGCCAGAGGGCTCGTGTGACGCCGCTTGTGTTGAGCCCCAGAGGAGCGCGGGAGAGCCCGCGCTGCCGGTTTGCCTTTCATTCCGCCCACCTTATGTGTCGTCCAACTGACTGGAATGCGCGGGAGGGTACGCAACGGTCGAGGCGGGAGCCGTACCACTCCAGGAGTATGCCCCCGGAGGCCAGGGGCGGGCAGGGTTCCGGGGACACCATGCCCCTTGTCTCCATTCACGGTCAGGACATCTATTTCGAGGACTCGGGTGGTTCGGGCCCTCCTCTCATTCTGGGCCACGGCTTCCTCATGGACAGCCGCATGTTCGAGCCGCAGGTGCTCGCGCTGGCCCCCGAGTTCCGCGTCATCCGCTGGGACTCGCGCGCGCTGGGACGCACGCGCTGGGACGGCAAGCCCTTCAACCTCTGGGACTCAGCGGATGACTGCGTGGCCCTGCTCGATCACCTCGGCATCGATCGGGCGGTGGTGGGCGGCATGTCCCTGGGCAGCCACTGTGCCTTGCGCATGGCGTTGCGCCATCCCGATCGCGTCAAGGGCCTGGTGCTCATGAGCACCCGCATCACTCCGGAGGAGGCCCAGCAGAAGGACATCTACCAGGACATCGCGAAGATCTGGTCCTCCGAGGGGCCCATCGAGCCGATCCTCCATATCCTCGCCAGCTCCTTCCTGGGAGATCCGCTTCGCTTCACCACCTGGATCAATCACTGGCGGGTGCTCACCGGGGCGCACGTGCTGGCCGCCATCCGCTGTCTGGTCGATCGGGATGACATCAGCAAGCGTTTGAAGGACATCCGGTGTCCGGCGCTCGTCCTGCACGGCGCCGAGGACACCACCATCTCTCCTTCGCAGGGAGAACTGCTCAGCCATCTGCTGCCCGGCAGCGTGGGTTTCGTCAGCATCCCCGGGGCCTCCCACGCCGCCAGCCTCACGCACCCCGAGGTGTTCAACGCGCACCTGCTGGAGTTCCTCCGCGCCCACGCTCACTCTTGAGCCGTGGTGATGGCTCGCGCCGCGGCTCGAACGGCCGGGCGTGAGTGCTCGCGCAGGACGCGGAGGCGCTTCGCCGCGTCCTCTCGCCAGTGCAGACGGTTCCCTGCGGCAAACACCAACTCCACCGAGACGAGGGGAGCCGCCTGGGCGACGTGATCCGAGATCTCCAGCAGGGTCTCCGGCTCCCACTGGGCATTCGGGTTCCCCACCGCGATGGACACCTCGTTCGCGAGCGTCGGGGCGAAGAGTGGCTCCTGGTGCGACTCGTGCGTGAGGTGGAGCAGGGCCTTGCTCACCGTCTCCGCATTCTTCCAGTCGAGCACGCTCAGCCGCAGCCTCACGCTCTCCGGCCAGAGCGATGCGTCCGTGGCGATGACATCCGCCACCTCATGCAGTCGAGTCCGCAGCCGCAGGCGCGCCGGTGGCGGCAGTTCCAGCAACGCCGCGCACAGCCCCTGCAGCCGCTGGCGGGCCGGCAGATCCCTCTCCGCCGTGGCGTTCTGCGTCTCGGTGACGGGCTGCGTGACGAGCGCCGCTACCGTCGAGATCACCTGCTCCACCGCGACACCGTCTCGCACGGTATTGACCAGCGTCTGTGTGGCCTCCTTCCACTCGGCACCGCCCGCGAGCTCCAGGATGCGCTCGGAGGCCGCCCGCGCCACCTGCTCCTCCAGGCCGGGGGACCAGGCCGCGAGCTTGAGCCACGCCTGCTTGCGCACGGTGAGCTCGGAATGCCGAGCCACCTGGAGCACCAGGGCCGCGTAGCGCGGGCGCACCTCGGGACGCAGCTCGGAGGGGCTCTGATCCAGCAGGCTCATCGCCACGTACGTGTCCGGGCTCCGCGCCATCGCATCGAGAATGGCCCACGCCTCCTCCTGGTCCAGCAGCCGGCGTGCCGCGTGGCCCACCGCGATGCGGACGTCCCGGTGCAGCTGCGGGCGATCGAAGTGCTGGCGCAGCAGCGTCAGGCTGTGCGGCGACCGGAACGTCCCGAGCAGCCGCACCGCCTCCTTCTGCACCGTCACCTTCAGCTTCTCGCGCCCGAGCAGCTCCGCCAGGGTCGCCGACAGCGTCTCCGCCGTCACCAGTCTCGCCACCCGGGGCACCGCGTACATGGCGACTCGCGCGCGATCTCCGTCCAGGTGCTCGAGGAGGATGGGGAGCGCCGTCTCCGGCCGATCGATCCACGCCAGCGCGCCGAGCGCGGCCTCCACCGTGGGCACATCCTCGGAGGTGAGGAACGAGGCCAGCGTGTCCGCCTTCACCACGGGAATCCGGCGGATGATGTGCAGCATGCTCTGCCGCTCACTGGAGCTGCGCTGCCCATCCCGGGCGACACGCAGCAGCAACGACAGGAGCTGCTCCTGTTGCCGGGGCAGCCAGCGGTGGAAGCCGTTCTCGGCATAGTGGGGCACCCAGCCCGCGTCTCCCCTCATGAAGCGCCCTTGCAGCGCTCGTCCCTGGAGGAACGGGTCCAGCAAGTCCTGCCGCCTCCGGTGCAGGTGCCTGAAGACCGGGGGCAGGACCGCTGTTGTCTCGTCTCGATCCAGCAGCTTGCGCACCCGCACGTCCCGCGTATGGGGCGGCGCCAGCCACAGGGAGATGGCCGTCATCGCCATGCCCTCCGGCGAGCTGTTCGTCGCCGGTTCGAGCATCGCCTGGAGCAAATCCACATTCCACGCGCGCCGCCCCAGTGCCTGGGCCAGGGAGAGGGTGAGGACGTGGTTGTCCCGCTCGGCGGCGGAGCGGATCATCGGCAGCAGGGTCGAGACGATGCGGAACTCGGCGCCCCGCGGAAGATCCTGCTCGAGCCGTGGCAGCGACAGCGTCCCGCTCTGCCCGGCCAGCCGCTTCAGCGTCTCCAGCGCGAACTGGAACAGAGGGCCCTCCGGCTCGGTGGCGTGGCCCTGCATCAGCCGGAAGGCCAGCCGCTGGAGCGCCGCGCGTGTCGTCGACGAGGAGTCCCGTGCCTCCACGACGTACGTCACCAGCTCCTTGAGCGAGGGGATGTGCTCGGCGGTGAAGCTGGAGAGCGGCACGTTCGCCAGCGCGTTGAGCGCCGCCATGCGCACCGGATCCTGCTCGTTGCGCAGCCGCATCAGGTGCGTCAGCGTCTCCGTCATCCCCCGGCGGGACAGCCCCGTCGCGTTCACCAGGTGGACGAGCGCCTGGGCCCGATCCTCCGCCTTCGCCGCGAAGGCGGCCTTCGTCAGCGGTTCGCGCGCGTGCTCGATGAGTCGCAGGGCGTGGGTGGCCAGCAGCCGATCCCGATCCTCTTGAATCTCGCGGAACGTGAGCCTCCGCGCGGCCTCCGCGTCCCGCAGAGTGTGGGGCAGCACGGAGAGGAGCGCGTCCGGCAGCTCGCGCGTGGGGATTCCCTCGAAGGCGTGGGCGAAGAGGGCCGCGCGGCGTGAGGGCGGCAGGGCACCCAGGAAGGCCGCGAGGTTATGGGGAACCTCTCCGAGGATCCGGGCCAGCGCGAGCTGTTGCTCGGGCGAGAAGGCATCCGCCTCCAACAGCACGCCCGCGGGTAGACCCTGGTTCTTCAGCCAGCTTCGGAGGGACGGCCGCGTGAGCAGGTCAAACATCTGCTCCGGGTGTCGCCGGGTGAGCCTGCGGCTCCCTGCGATCAGCGCGCGAGGCAGCACTTCCAGCGATGAGTAGTCGCGTGCGAGGGCGAGCACCGCGGCGCTCCGCAGGTTGGTCAGTTCCTCCAGCGGCGCGTGGTAGGTGTAGAAGAGGTAGGTGCGCTGTCGCTCGGGCACGGCGGCGAAGAGGGCCCGGAGGTACTCGAGCACCGCGTCCGGGTAGCGACACGTCAGCGTGTGCCAGCTCCTGAGCGCGTGGCCTACTTCCGGCAGGAGCCGTCGCACCGAGGCTTCATCCAACGCGGGCAGCAGCAGGACGGCCTCTCCAGCGCCATGCTTCGCGAGGATTTGTGGCAGGAGCCGGGTGGCCAGCGCGCTCCTGCGAGCCAGCGCCAGGCCCTTGAGCACGCGCCGCCTCAGCGCCGGGGCCAGTTCCGGGAGTACCCGCTCCAACGAGGCATCATCCTGGATGCAGGGGCCCGCCAGTGAGGCGGCCAGGGTCCGGATCATCAACGAGGGGTGGGAGAGGCCGCGCAGCAGCACCGCTTCGTCCTTCGTGGCACGGGCCATCTGCAGCGCGATGCTCGCCTCGTAGGCCTCTCCGGCGAGCAACTCGTCCATGAGTTGCGTCAAGGGCGCTGTGCCTCGGGCCTGCCTTCCCACGGCAGCCGCCTGCGCCATGCGAGCTCCATAAGGAAGGGAGTCCAGTTGCTTGAGCAGCGCTTCACGCGTGGGGACTTGCATGACACCTCCGAGCGCTCTGGAGGCTAGATCAATCGCTCCTCAGACGTGCTGAAGAGTCATGAACCCAGGGAGGAGGTGAGCAGGCGCCAGGAGGGTTGGAGCCGTACCTGAGGCCCTTCCCTTTCGTTCGGTACCTCGTGCGACATCTGCCCCTCCAAGTGCCTCCGCTTTCGGACTAGGCTCTTTTCGTCTTGCCGCCCTTCTCGTTCCTTCTTCGCCGCGTATGAAGCTCAGCCTTGCCGCCCGGTTGACCGCGGCCTTCCTGCTCGTCGTGCTGGTGCTGTCCTTCGGCAGCATCGCGCTCGTGGCCATGTCGCTACGGGGGAGCCTCAGGGACCGTCTGTCTGTCAACCTGGACCAGGACATCGCCAGCTGGCGCAGCCTCCTGGATCAGGAGGGGCGCGTGCTGGCCGTGGTGGCGCGGGGCGTCGTGAACAACCCGACGCTGCGCGCGCTGCTCTCCGCGGAGGGAATGGACCGGGAGACGCTCGAGGGTGTCGCCCACGAGCAGCGCGCGTTGATGGAGGTGGATCTGTTCCTGCTCACGGACCCGAGCGGGAAGGTGCGCGCGGGCAGCTTGCAGGGGACTGTTCCCACGGATCTCACCACCTTCATCGCGCGCAATCAGCCCGGGTTGCTCATGATCGACGGCACGCCCTACTGGAGCGTCTTCAACGCCGTGGAGGCCAACGGGAGGACTGTCGGCTACGCCGTCCTGGGAGTCCGCTTGGGGGATTCCCTGCTGAGGCGCCTGCGGGAGCAGAGCGGCGCGCAGACCTTCCTCTTGTCGGATCAGACGGTCAGCGCGAGCGGCCTGGTCGCGCTGAAACCCCAGGATGTGCTCAAGGCGCTGCCCACCGCGGGCGACTCCCAGGGCTTCCTCAAGGTAGACACCACCCGGCTGCTGGCGATCCGGCTGGACATGGGCGATGGCCTGCGGATGGTGCTCATCCGCAGCGCGGAGGGGGAGCTCGCCGAGTTCCGCAGGACGCTGCTCTCGCTGCTCACCCTGGCCGCGGCGGGGGCGCTCGCCGCCGGAGCCGTGGCCTTCCTCCTGGCCCGCCGGGTAACAGGGCCGCTGCGCCAGCTCACCGCCGCGGCCGCTCGCGTGGTGGCCGAGGGAGACTTCCGTGGACGCCTGGAGGTGCGCTCCAAGGACGAGATCGGCGAGCTGGGCACCTCGTTCGGGCGGATGATGGACCAGCTGCGCGAGGTGCTGCTCGTGCTGGATGCCTCCGCCAACGAGCTGGAGCACGCCGCCTCCCAGCTCTCCACGGATGCGGCGGCGCAGAACCGCACCGCCACCCGCCAGGCCTCCGCGCTCTACGAGACCCAGGTGACGGCGCAGGAGCTTCAACGCAGCTCGCAGAGCGCCGCCCAGCGCGCCCAGGCCGTCCTCAAGGGCGCCGAGCGCGCGGACTCGCTCGGCCGGGCCGGTGAGCGCGCCATCGAGAGCAGCGTGGGTGGGCTCACCTTCATCCGCGATCAGGTGGATCAGATCGCCCACACCAGCCAGGAGTTACAGCAGCGCACGGCGCAGATCGGCGGCATCACCCAGACGGTGAAGGATCTGGCGGACCAGTCCAACATGCTGGCGCTCAATGCCGCCATCGAGGCGGCGCGCTCCGGGGAGCACGGCAAGGGCTTCGCGGTGGTGGCGCGGGAGATCCGCTCGCTGGCGGATCTGTCCGTGGGCGCCACGGCGCGGGTGCAGGAGATCCTCGAGGACATCCGCGTGGCCATCTCCAACACGGTGGAGACCAGCGAGCACGGCGCGCGCGAGGTGGAGGGCGGGCTGGCGCAGGTGCGGGCTACGGGAGACAGCCTTCGCGCGCTGGCCTCGCTGGTCCACGAAAACGGGCTCGTCGTCCGGGAGATCGCCGAGACGGTGGCCCGGCAGGACGCGGGCATCGCCCAGCTCTTCGACGCGCTGAAGGATCTGTCCTCGCTCTCGCAGGAGACGGTGGCGCGGCTGCAGGCCACCGAGGAGGCGGCAGAGCGGCTCATGGGCGCCTCGCGCGAGGTGACCACCATGGTGCGTCGCTACAAGCTGTAGCCGGCGCCGTGCGCTCCGTCAGGGGTTGGCCTCGATGGTGCCCTTGGCGGGAACCTTCACGGACACGGGCTCCTTCTCCAGTCCGGGCCGGTACACCCGGAGCTTCCACTCACCCGCGGGCACGTTGGGCAGCGTGAAGGAGCCGTCCTCCGCGGGCTTGGTGAAGTACGGGTTCTGGAGCACCAGGATGACGGCGTTCATCCTCGGATGGATGGAGCAGAAGATCTCCACCGGGCCCGCCTGATCGAACTTCACCACCTTGGTCTGCTCCTTGGCGTAGAGCCCCAGATCGAACGTCCTCACCTTGGACTTGGAGAAGACGTTGTGGGTGACCCAGTCATCATTGGTGAAGTCCACCGAGGAGCCCTTCACCACTGGCATCACCGCCGGAGAGAAGCGGGCGCCGCGCTGAGAGACCTTCACCGGCGTGGTAGGTGGTGGGGGCAGGCTCCCCTCGGGGAGCTGCTCGATGTAGACGACCGTTCGCTCTGCTTCCTGGGCATCCGCGACGGGGACCTTGCCCTTCACGGTTCCAGCCGTGGCGGGCAGTGCGAGGAGGGAGGCGAGGACGGCGAGGGCGATCTTCGGAAGGAGGGTGTCACTCACGGTACTCAGCGTGACACGAATTGCACACGGAAGAGACGTGCGTCATCCAGAACCGTTGCTGGACTTCGTCTCCTTCTAGACTGGCCTCGGTGAGTCCGCGCACGGCGACCTGGAGCTGGACGGAGTAGATGCGGAACGAAGTGCCATCCGCATCCTGGCCTCTGGGGTGGTGTGCCAAGAGCGAGGCCTTGGTGGAGAGCCGCTCGAGCGCTTCGACCAGCTCGGGCGCGGGCGCGTCGCCCGACCTACGGGCGTGGAAGACCTGGTAGCTCACGTCGGTGAGCGCGCTGTTGAGCTCCTTCTCCATGAACTGCTGCAAGTCCGGAGCGGGGGCGGCGGGGCTGGGAACCGCCGATGGCGTGGGAGGGGCCGTGGGCTGAAGGTGCGGACCCAGCCCCAGGACCGCGAGGGTCGAAGAGAGCAAGAGCGTGGTCGTCTTCATGCTGTCCCCCAGCCATTACCGAAGCGTGCAACGCCGGTAAACGCTGGAAGCGTGACAGAGTCGGGACTTCCAGGCAACGGCTTGGAGCTGCAAGGACTCGCGGAGGTTTAGAGCGTCGGCTGGCCCTGGCGCTCGTGGCTACCGCCCTCGGTGACCCAGCCCGTGGTGGCCGGATCCGTCGGCGTGCCCAACTCGTAGGCGTGCAGGCCGAGGAAACGCGTCGCGTCATTCTCGATGTTCCAGTTGAGCCACGCGCCCAGGAACAGCCGGCCCTTGTGGAGCGCCGGAGAGGTGATGAAGGGCGCGAGGCCCTGGAGCTTGCAGGCCACCTGTTCGCGGCCGTCCAGGGAGAACTCGTGCAGGTACGACTCGAAGGACGAGTCACTGCCCTGGCAGCCGAACTCACAGTCCTCGGGGACGGGGCGATCCACCAGCAGGAGCGAGTTGCGAGCCGTGAGCAGCGGCGCCGACGGGTACCCGCCCACCGGCACGCTCCAGCGCAGCTGTCCCGTTGTGGCATCGAGCCCATAGAAGAAGCGCCCGCTCACATGCGCGTCGGTGGGGCACGCGGCTCCGGTGCAGCGGCCGTCCGGGAGCGCGATCAGGCCCTGGGCGCTGAGCGCCACGTCGGCATGCGGTGAGGGGCCGAACGGGAGCGCTCCTTCCGAGTGCTGCCGGGGAATGCCCGCGGTTCCCAGTGCGGTCCGATACACGCCGGTGTCCGGATCGGCCAGCTCCTCGGCCGAGAGCATCAGGGTCCCTCCGTTGACGGCGAGTGGGGTTCTCTCGCCGGTCCGCTCGGACTGCCAGCGCAGGGAGCCCGTGGAGGAGTACGAGAGCACCGTCGAGTGGTCCTGGGCGATGGCGTAGTGGCTCGTATAGAGGTTGCCTGGGTTGTCGGCGATGGGCTGGGTGAAGCGCGAGCCCGAGCTCACCTTCCATGCCAGCGCTCCGGTGTCCGCGTTCAGCGCCAGCAGTGCGTTGCATGTCACTCCGTCGCCGATGGCGTACACCGCGACGACGACGTTCGGCCCCGCGAGCACGGGCGCGGACAAGTAGGCCCACTTGCACCCCGCGTCGAGCATCGGAAGGAGCGGCGTGGACCAGAGCACGCTGCCATCCGCCGCGCTCAGCGAGGTGACGCGTGGGGAGGTCCGCTCGAAGGTTCCGTAGAGGCGTTCTCCCGAGATGAGGTCCACGTGCACGTACTGGGTGCCGGCCAGGGGGCTGCGGTAGCGCACGTGCCCGTCTCGATCGAGCGAGAGGAGGTGGCAGGTGCGCTGGTCGAGCGGGCCGTCCTCGGAGGTGTCCCAGTAGCGCGGACACTCGGTGGCATAGAGGTGGCCTTCGCTGTCCATGGCGCCGGTGAACTCGAGCGTCTGGTCTTGCGGCGGGACGTAGGACCAGGCGAGCCGTGCCGTGCCCGCCGGTCCAGAGCACCTGGGCGTAGACAGTTGCCCGTCCGAGTTGTCCTCGGAGCCTCCGGTGGAGGCGGGATCCACTTCGCCTCGCACGGTGATTTCAATCCTGCGGTCCTTGGCGAGGAGCTGCAGGACGGCTCCCGCGATTCCGGGACGGGTGGGCTCCAGACGCAGATCCACCATCTGCTCCGCACCCGGAGCAAGTGTCAGCGAGGTGAGGGCCACGGTGAAGGGCTCGGGGATGCCCAGGAAGAGCTGCGCGGTGCCTTCACCGTGATTGCGGATGCGCACGGACGTGGTGACGGAGTGGCCCACGGTGGTGCGCGGGAACATCACCGCGCCTGGCTCCACGGTGACGAGGGTAGGGGCACGAGTGGGAGGCGAGCTCGTCAACCCGGCCCATTGAGCCGACGGGTCGTTCTCCACTCCACACCCAGCAGCCACGAGCAGCCCTGCCACCACACTCCACGACGACGACCTCACGAGGGACCTCCCGCCTTCAAAGGGATGCGGGAGGCTGTCCACCGGATCTTCCCGGCGCAATGGACCCAGGTCGGGGTCGGTGTCTCAGCAGACGGCCGGACTCAGCTGCCGAAGTCGCCGTTGGCCAGCGGGATGGCGGCGCCCGTGATGCCAGCGGCCTCCTCCGAGGCGAGGAACAGGCAGGCCGCCGCTACCTCCTCTGGCTGGATGACGCGGCCGCTGGCGTTCATGCTCGCGAGCGTGTCGCGCGCCTGCTGCTCGGTGCGGCCCGTGGACTTGCTGATGGTGTTCACCGCTTGGGTGAGCATGTCGGTGTCCACCCAGCCCGGGTTCACCTGGTTCACCGTCACGTTCTTGCGGGCGAACTCCACGGCCAGTGAGCGGGTGATGCCCATCAGGGCGTGCTTCGAGGCGCAATAGGCCGAGGTGTACGCGGCGCCGCGGATCGAGGCGACGGAGCCGATGTTGATGACGCGCCCGCCACCGGCCGCGGCCATCGCGGGCATGAGCTCGCGGCAGAAGAGGTAGGGGGCGGTGGCGTTGATGGCCATCACCCGCGCCAGGTCCTCCGTGCGCGTCTTCGCCAGCGGCGCGGAGACGGAGATGCCCGCGTTGTTCACGAGCACGCGAGGGGCACCGGCCTGGAGCACGGTGCGACAGGCGGCCAGCACCGCGGCCTCGTCCGTTACATCCAAGGGGATGGGGTGCAGGGCCTCGCCGCCTTCGCGCCGCAGTCCCTCGAGGGCCTCGTCCGAGCGGGCCAGAGCCCACACGGTGTAGCCCTGCTTGAGGAAGCCCAGGGCCACCGCGCGGCCGATGCCGCGGCTGGCGCCCGTTACCACCGCTGTCTTCGTCGGAGTCGTCATGGCGCGGCAGGATAGCCGGACGCGCCTGGGGGCGGGGGAGGGATGCACGGCGGGGGTGGTTTGACTGCCCTGGGAGTGGGGATTACAAGCCGCGCACCCCCGTCACCCGAGGAAGAGCCATGCCGCGCGCGGAGATCACCGACCTGCTCCTCATCGACCAGCTGCTGACGGACGAGGAGAAGGCCGCTCGAGACGCGGTGGCCCGCTTCGTGGACAAGGAGGTGCTGCCCATCATCGGTCAGCACTTCCGGGACGGCACCTTCCCCGCGCACCTCATTCCGGGGCTGGCGGAGCTGGGCGTGCTGGGCGCCAACCTCCAGGGGTACGGCTGCGCGGGGATGAACGCGGTCAGCTACGGCCTCATCCTCCAGGAGTTGGAGCGCGGGGACTCGGGGCTGCGCTCGTTCGCGTCGGTGCAGGGCTCGCTGAGCATGTTCCCCATCCACGCCTACGGCAGCGAGGAGCAGAAGCAGCGCTTCCTGCCGGGCATGGCGCAGGGGCGCATCATCGGGTGCTTCGGCCTGACGGAGCCGGACTTCGGTTCGAACCCGGGCGGCATGCGCGCGCGGGCGCGCAAGGACGGGGACACGTGGGTGCTCAACGGCACCAAGATGTGGATCACCAACGGCTCCATCGCGGACGTGGCGGTGGTGTGGGCGAAGACGGAGGAGGGCGGGCCTGAGTCCGTGCGCGGCTTCCTGGTGGAGAAGGGGATGCCGGGCTTCACGGCGCGGGAGATCCCCGGGAAGTTCTCGCTGCGGGCCTCGGTGACGAGCGAGCTGTCCTTCCAGGACGTGCGCGTGCCGGAGCGCAACGTGCTGCCGAAGGTGACGGGGCTGAAGGGGCCGCTGTCGTGCCTGAACAACGCGCGGCTGGGCATTTCCTTCGCGGTGACGGGCGCGGCCATCTCGTGCTTCGAGGGCGCTCGGGAGTACGCGCTGTCTCGCGTGCAGTTCGACGGCAAGTCGATCGCCGGGTACCAGCTCACGCAGGAGAAGCTGGCGGACATGCTCCAGGAGATCGTCAAGGCGCAGTTGCTGGGCCTGCGGGTGGCGCGGCTGAAGGACGAGGGCCAGGTGACGCCGGTGATGGTGAGCCTGGCCAAGCGCAACAACGTGAAGGCGGCGCTCGACATTGCCCGCTCGGCGCGGAGCATCTACGGGGCCAACGGCATCTCGGACGCGTACCCACCGGTGCGGCACATGCTCAACCTGGAGAGCGTCTTCACCTACGAGGGCACCCACGAGGTGCACACGCTGGTGTTGGGCAAAGCCATCACCGGCATCGACGCGTTCAACTGAGGCGGAGGCGGCCTGGCCCCACTGGTATGACAGGCATACCAGCTCGCGGCCGCGCTCCGAGACAGCTACTGGGCCTGAGGCTCGGTGCTGCCACCCTCGGGCGTGCCACCCTCGGCGGGGGGCGCCGCGGCAGCCGCTTCGTCACCCTCGGGCTCGTCGGCAATCTCCGGCGCCGTGCCCGCGGCCTCGGCCGCCTGCTGCGTCTTCACGTCCTCGTCGCTCATGAAGCCGATGGGGTTCTCCTTGCGATTCAGGAACCGCACCGCCTTCTTCGAGAGCGCGAACATCTGCTCGGCCGTCGCCGCTGGCACCAGCGCGTGCTCGATCTGCGCCGGCTCGGGCCGCTCCACCACCGCCAGCACGCCTTCCTCGAGCGCCTTGGCCTGCGGCTCGGTCAGCTCCATCCGCCGCAACCGCCCCTTGCGGGTCATGAAGTAGAAGGCCGTCGCGCCCGGATCGGTGGCCACCTGCGCCCCCATCACCAGCTCGCGCAGCGCCCGATCCAGCTCCAACTGCTTCTTCGACTCGATGCGCTGGTACTCCTTGGAGCCCGGCATCGGCGGCAGCTTGGGAATGGGGCGCTCGGGAGCCGCCGCGGCGGCGGGCCGGCCATGCTGCGGGCGGCCTCCTCCCTCGCGGTGGGGCGGGCGATCATCCCGGCGGGGCGGCCGGTCGTCCCGGCGGGGCGGCCGATCGTCCCGGCGCGGTGGCGGACGGTCCTCACGCCGAGGCGCGCCAGCCTCCTGGCGCGGTGTCTGGGCAGGGGGCGAGCGGCGGGGGGCCGGAGCGCTCGTCTCTGACTTCTTGGCCTGATCCTCGGATACGAGGCCAGCTTTCAGGAGTTTGTCGCGCAGGTTCTGCATGGTGAGTGTGGCGTTCTATCCCTTGCACAGCGGAGCGCAAGGGGCGCTTGCCGCCTCTGTACGCGCCACATAACTTGCGCCACTCCCATGTTGGAGGATCTGTGAGTCGTTTCGAGAGGTCCACACTCATCGCCGCCCTGATGCTCGCCACCGCGGCCTGCACCAGCGATCCGGTCGACAAAGCGGCCAAGGCCCGCATCTTCTCGCCCGAGGATCCCCCCAAGGTGGTGGCTTCGGCCGCCGAGAAGCTGCCGCCCGAGGACGTGGCCGACAACCCGCGCGTGGCGCGCCGCATCCTGGGCATGGACGCCGCCGAGGTGACCGAGCGCCTGGGGCCGCACACCTACAACGCCCAGGTCGACTTCGAGTGGAGCGCCCGGGATGCCGCGCCGATGAAGCTCTCCGAGAAGCGCACCCTGCAGGCCGGCCCGGGCGGTGTCAGCGGGGATTTCCATGGTCAGCTGGAGAACAGTCGGGACCAGGGGCTCGAGGTGATGCGCGTGGGGGGCAAGGTGTACGCGCGCAACCGCTATGGCCCCTTCCGCCAGCGTCTGCGCGACCGGGGCATGGCCGAGCGCACCCGCGCGGAGCTCACCGGGGCGCTGAGGGACATGGATGGGCTCTTCCAGGGCCGCATGTTGCTGGAGCCCCAGGGCACCATCACCTACGAGGGGCGCACGGCCTGGCGCTACCAGGTGAAGCTGGGCGAGAAGCCGGATGAGACTGCTTCCAAGCAGCTGCCCACGCTGCTGGCGCCCAAGAACGGGCGCGATGAGACGACCCGGCGCCGCCTGGCCTTCTTCGAGCACCGCGTCCCCCAGAGCCTGGATGGCGAGGTGCTGGTGGATGCGGCCACCTCCGTCGTCCTCAAGACGCACCTGGATGGCCGCCTCGAGGTGCCCGCCTCCAAGTCTCCCGAGGCCGCCAGCCTGCACATCACCCTGGACACCACCCTCACCGAGATTGGCCGGGACCCCAAGCTGCAGCCGCCCGAGAAGTTCCTGCCGGACGAGGACAAGCCTCAGGGTATCGCCGATGCACTCGACCGCTTTGGCATCCCGCGCGCCAAGAACGGCGCGGATGGGGGCACTCCGGGCGAGACGGACCCGGACGACGAGGCGCCCTGAGCCACCGGAGCACGGCGTGTGGGGCGAAGTGCGTGACGCGACGCCCTACCTGATAGGGCGGCCTGGTTGGCTGCCCTGACCCGCGTGTCCCGGCGGAGGGCTGCCTTTTGCCGCGAGGCTCTGTAAGCCCTTGAAATCCGGAGCCTCTCGGATGGCCCTGGGCTTGCTGTGCGCAGGGGGATGCGTCGTTTCGTGCTGCTCTTGCTCGTGTTGTCGTGCCTGGGGGCCTCCTCGGCGTGGGCCCAGGGACAGAGCCTGGGGCTCACCGTGGCGCCCGTGGGGGCCTTCATGCTCACGGGGACTCCCAAGGGCCGCCTCATTGGTTACGCCGCCGAGGTGGGCTGGGTCTACCGCCGGGCGGACGCCCTGGCCGAGGTGGGAGGGCACGTGGCCACCAGCCAGCTGCTCACCACGGCCACCCCTCTGGCGGTGCGCTTCACCCCTCTGAGGGACTCCTGGGTCCGGCCGTACCTGGGCCTGGGCGCCAGCCTCCTGGTCCCCCACGTCCCGTCGGCGGTCCGCCCTGTCACGTCCCCCTCCAGCCTGCTCGTGGGCGCGGAGGTGAGCGGCGGGGTGGGGGTGGAACTCCGACAGGGATTTTTCCTCGCGACCGAAGCGCGATATCAAAGCTTCTCCACCGGGGGGGATCCCCTCTCGGGGGAGCGCCAGGCGCTCGGTTCGGCCTTCGTCGGACTGGGCCTCCATCTCTAGGCCGGAGGGTTGGCCTGCTACAGATGGGGATCAGCCTGTTGGAAGAAAATTTGACCGACCCCTTGCGTCTTCTAGAATCCCCACTGGTTGCGGCCCAGACGCGTCTGACATGCTCATGTGTTCAGATGGCGCCATTTCAAGGGAGTGGAGATGGAGCGCAAGGTTGGCAGTAGCACGGTGACGACGAAGGAGGTCAAGGCGGCGCTGGAGAAGGCGCGCACCCTGACGTCCGAAGAGGAGAAGGTGTTGCGGATGCGTCACGGTGCGGGCGCTCCGAGCACCAGCGCTCCGCTCCCCCGTGCGGCGGGCAACAACGAGGAGCTGGCCGACGAGCTTCTTGTCATCGAGATGCAGTTGATGAAGGCCATGCGTGAGCGCACCGGCCAGACGAAGACGGCCAGCAAGCCCAAGGCGACCGCTGCTCGCACGAGCGAGAAGTCCGGCAACGCGGCCAAGGACAAGATCGTCCGCGCGCTGCGCAAGAAGAAGTAGCCGGTAGCGGGGGGCTACCCATTGAGTATGGCCACGAGGCGGGCTCCCGCTTCGGGCAGCGACAGGGCCGTGCCAGAAACCTCCGTGGAGAGCGCCTCCGCATCGTCGGTGCCTCCGCGGGAGAACAGCCCCTTGAGCCAGGCGCTGGCGGAGGGGTTGCGCCAGAAGTCCTCGTTGAAGCGCTCCATGAGCCGGGCCGTGAGGCGAGCTTCCAGCGCCCACGCCCGCAGATAGCGCGCCGAGTACAACTGGGGATCCACGTCGAAGAGGAAGAAGCCTGGGTGGGGCTCGACGAAGAGCGCGCGCCGCTGGCCCGCCGCGTACTCCTCGGCCCGTTCCTCCGAGGCTCCACGTGTGGAGAGGGACAGCTCGTAAACCAGCTTCGCGCAGTGGCGGCGCATCACCGCCAGGGCCTGGAAGGCGGCCAGACGCACCGTGTCCCGCGCCGAAGTGGTGGGCAGGTGGAGGTAGCGCTTGAGCCACTCGGGGGAGAGCAGCAGGCGTTCGGTGAGCGAGGCGTAGGCCTCCGTCACGGAGGCGTCTCCCAGCCGGCGCAACTCCACGGGGGCTGTGTCCGACACGTGGGCCAGGTGCTGAGCATGGCCGAATTCGTGGAGCAGGCCGCTCAGTGCGTCCATGCCTCCTTCGAGGTGGATCACCAGGCGCACCTCGTCCGGCACGCGCACGGCGGTGACGAAGGGGCGGCGGGCCTTGCCGGGACGGGGCTCGTCGTCGATGCGGATGCGGCCCTTCGCGGCGGGCGGGAGGTTCCACTCTTCCAGCCAGCGCGTGACGGCAGGCATCAGGTCTTCGCGGCGGAAGAAGCTGTCCATCCAAGGGGCTCGGAGCGCGGCCTGGAGATCGTGCCGGCGCGCGTCTCCGCCGGGCAGTGGGCGCAGCGTGGGTTCCAGCTTGCGCAGCACGTAGCTGAGGACATCGCGGTAGGCGTCCTCCGTGCGCTTGAGGGTCTCCTCCGCGGCCTGGACGAGCTTGTCGTGGGCGATGCCGGAGACGGCCTCGCGCAGTTGGGGATAGCTCTTGGCTCCGAGCCGTTCGGTGGTCCGGAGGGCTGCTTCGCGCCGGGCGCCATAGCGGCCTCGTTCGCCCCAGAGGAAGTTGCCCACGGCTCGTTCGAGCAGGGCGCGGCGGCCGCGCTGTGTCTCGAGAGGGACTTGGGCCAGCACCTCTCCGAAGGAGAGGGCTTGATCATCCACGGGCAGGCGAGCCTGGGCCTCCAGCTTCGCGACGGCCTCGGTGTCGCTCGCGGCGAGGGCTTCTTCCACCTGCCCGGCGATGAGCTCGCGCAGGAGTTGGAGGCGGCGAGCGGCGAGCGTGTCGTTCTTGGAGCGGGCCTTCTCCAGGGCCTCGGTGGCGGCGGCGAAGGTGGCGGGGTCGGAGAGCTCGGGGAAGGTGGCGTGGAGGGCGCTGACGGGAAGGTCTGTCGAGAGTCCAGCGCCGTGGCGATAGTGGAGGGTGGCCAGCTCGGCGAGGAAATCGTCCAGCCTCGCACGAACGGAGTGCACGGGACGGTCCATGGCGGCCACCCTATGCAGGAAGCGCGCGACAGGGAAGGGTTTGCAGGGCATACAGTGCCGCCCGGAGGGCCACCGTGAAGCGTAGAACCTTTCAGGTCGAGGGCGGGCTCGTCGGGCGCTCCGTGGTGGAGGCGGTGGCCGCTGAACTCGGGATGACCACGGAGGTGGCACGAGGGCTCGTGGAGGCGGGCGCCGTGTACCTCGCGGGACGCCGCTGCAGGGAGCCCGATGCCCGTCCGCGCCAGGGGCAGGTTGTCGCGGTGGTGCTGGAGGAGGCTGGCCGCAGCCCGCTCGCGGCTCCAACTCCGCCTCCGGCGCTGAGCATCCTGTTCGAAGATGAGGACCTCGTGGCCGTGGACAAGCCACCCGGCATCACCGCACAGCCCACGGAAGGAAGGGTGGGGGAGAGCCTGGTCGATCGGGTGAGCGAGCGGCTCGGCCAGCCCGCAGGGCTCGTGCACCGGTTGGATCGGGAGACTTCCGGCGTCACGGTCTTCGGCAAGACGTCAGCGGCGACGTCGGCGCTGGCGGCGGAGTTTCGCGAGGGCCATGCGCACAAGCGCTACGTGGCGGCCACCGGGCCAGGGCTTCCAGCATCGGGTACGATGGATCTTCCCCTGTCGAAGGATCCGTCTCGTCCCGGGCGCTGGCGCGCGAGCCGTGCCGCCAATGGAGTCCCCGCGCTCACGGACTTTCGTACCCTGTACGCCGGTGAGGCGTTCTGCCTCGTGGAACTGCTCCCCCAGACCGGGCGCACCCACCAGCTTCGTGCGCACCTCACGGCGCTCGGGACACCGATCCTCGGAGACGCCCGCTACGGAGGCGCAGCACGGGCCGCGGAACTCCTCGCACCGCGCTGCCTGCTGCACGCGCAGGCCCTGGAGCTGTCACACCCGCGCACCGGCAAGCCCCTGCGCATCGAAGCCCCTGTGCCCGAGGATCTGCGGCGCTTCTTCTCCGCGGCCGGCGTCCCCGTGCCCGAAGGCCCCATCCTCCCCGTCACGTCGCGCACAGGAAGTCCACGCCCTCCACCCAGCCGCGAGCCGTGAGGTCCGCTCGGATCTCCTCTCGCGCCCAACGGATTCCCACGCACACCAGCAGCAACTCTCCGCTCGGCGGCCCCAGTTGCTCCGGAGACACCACGGGGATGCCCTCGATTCGGGTGCCCACCTTGCGCGGATGCACGTCCACCAGTCGTTCCACGGCCGCTCCCTGCTCACGGAGGAACCGCGTGAGCGTCAGTCCGCTGGGGCCCGCCCCCCACACCGTGCACGGCCGCCCCTCCGCCAGGGGGCCGATTGCCAGGTAGCGAGCCTTCACCCACGTGAAGCGTCGTACCGCGTAGCGCGGATCCGTCCGAGTCAGCCGTCCCGAGCTGTCCCGCCAGCGCAGCAGCACCTCCGGCAGGTTCCTCAGCCCATGCCCCGCATGTAGCAGCTTGAGCCACAGCGCGTAGTCCTCGGGGAAATCCCCATGCTCCCAGCCTCCGCTGGCCATGAGTGCCTCGCGCCTCAGGCACACCGAGGGGTGGCACAGCGGGCTCTCGATGAACCTCTCGCGGAAGAGCTCCTCCGCCGTGGTGAGCCCGTTGAGCCAGGCCGCGTACGCCTGGAGTGAAGGGCTCACCGGCTGATCATCCCGGAACAGCTCCACGCTCGTGCCCACCCCCGCCAGGCGGTAGTCCGCCTCCAAGGCCGCTACGCTGGCCTCCAGCCGGCGAGGCAGGGCCTCATCGTCCGCGTCCATGCGGGCCACGTAGGGGGATGTGGCTTGAGCCAGCGCCAGTTGGAGCGCGGCCACCAGCCCCCGTCCTCCTCCGTCCAGCACCTCCACCCGGGAATCCCGGGTCGCCAGCTCCTGGAGGACCCCTCGCGTCCCATCCGTGGAGCCGTCGTCCACCGCCAGGACCCGGATCTCACTCAGGGTCCCTGCAAGCAGGCTCTCCACGGCTCGGGCCACGGTGGACTCGGAGTTGCGGGCAGGAAGGAGGACAGTGACGACCGGGACGGGCATCGTGTGTAGACTGCCTCAGCGATGGGTGGCGTGAGAAACGGCAAGAGCGAACTCGAGCCCGGTGCGTCCGGGCCCCGTCAGGAGACGCTCGCCGTCGACGCGATCTCCGCGCCTCCCCCACGTCTCGTGCAGGGCCGCGTGGAGCAGCACCTCCAGGAGGCCTTCCGGTTGCTGCGCGAGAAGCAGGCCCCCAAGGCCTTTGGCGAGCTGGTGCGCGCTACACGCTCCCTGCCGATGACGCGGCGGCTCGCAGCGGCGCTCGTCACCGTGTCGCTCCGTGCCGGCACCGAGGCCGCTGCCATCACTCTGCTCTCCTCGGCGGTGGACAAGGTGGAGGGCTTGGCGCGCCGGGACGTGCGCCGCCAGCTCGCGCGGGTGCTGCGCAAGGTGGAGCAACTGCCTCGCGCCATCGAGGTACTCGATGCGCTGCTCGCGGCGGTCCCCGATGACCACGCCTCGCGCCGGGTTCTGCAACTGCTGCTGGAGCGCACCGGCAAGTGGGAGGCGCTCGTGTTCTCCCTGGAGCGCGAGGCTCAGGACGCCTTCCAGCGCGGCGAGTACTACCGCGCGGCCCGAGCCGCCAGTTGGCGCGCCCGCATCCAGGCTGAGCAGTTGCGCAACCTGGCTCGCGCGGCCGAGAGCTACGGGCAGGCCGCCAACTACCTGGAGCAGATGGAAGACGCGGTGGGCGCCTTCACCGTGCGGCTGGATGGGCTTCGGGTGCTCCATGCCTCGGGGGCCTCCGAGGCTGTGCTGACCGCGGCCGCGTCCGTGTGCATGAGCGCCGCGGCCCGGCTTGGCCGGGATGCCCAGGCGCGCCAGGTGCTGGAGGAGCTGAAGCTCATTCCGCCCCGAGTCGAGCCGGGCTCCTCGGAGCCTGCTCTCGCGCAAAGCGCTTCGTCCGAGGCCCGCATCCCCAGGAACACCGCCACGGTCGAGATGTCCCTGCCTCTGCTCGAGGCCATGCTCGCCGCCGCGGCTTCCGAGCAGAGCCTGAGTGTCATGCCGGAGCCCGAGGCCATCGCTCCCGCGGCTCCCCGCGTGCAGGTTGCGCCACCTCCTTCTCCAGCTCCGGTCCAGGACGCTTCGCCCCAGGGTGTGGCTTTTGCGAGTCCCACGCCTTCGGCTCCGCCCGAGAAGGCCGCTTCTGCTCCCATCGCTGAGCCCGAGACAGCCGAGGCTCCTCCTTCCGATGAGGCTGCTGCCCCCGAGAGCCCTGTTGTCGCCAGTCCGCCGCCTCCCGTAGAGATGGCAGAGTCTTCGCAGCCCGAGGCTCCGCCCGATGAGGCTGCTGCCCCTGCGAGCCCTGCTGTCGCCAGCTCTCCGCCTCCCGTGGAGATGGCAGAGTCTTCGCAGCCCGAGGCTCCTCTCGTGGAGGCCGCTGCCCCTGAGAGCCCTGCTGTCGCCAGCCCACCGCCTCCCGCGGAGATGGCAGAGCCTTCGCAGCTTGAGGCTCCGCCCGAGGAGGCCGCCGCTCCATCGGAGCCCGCCTTTGCGATTCCCTCGGAGTCTCCGGAGGAGGCTGCTGTCGAGCCCTCGCCCGAGCCTGTTATCTCCGCTGCCCCCCAGGCCGAGGCGATAGCCCCCTTTGTCGCCGCGCCTGCGGAGAGTTCCCCGCCGCCTCCTCTAGAGGACAGTGACGAGCTCGCGGCCCCTAATGACCAGGAAGAGGGACACGAGCTCACGGGCGGAGAAGGGGCGCCGCTCACCGAGCTGCTGGAGATCCCCGACGAGACGACCGCTCACTCCGCGCATCCCGTCACCTCCGACGAACTCGAGGAGGACGCCGAGTCCGAAGAGTCTGCGCCCGAAGACGAGGAGGAAGAAGATCCCCTGGCCGAGCAGCGCCTGGAAGCGCAGCTCATCGCGCGAAAGTCCTGGCGCGAACTCGCGCAGCTCTACCTCACCCGTGCTGATCGCGCGAAGGAGCCGCTGCTCCGTGCCGAGGCCCTGTCCCGGCTCGCGGAGTTGATGGAGAACGAGCTCAGCGATCCCTCGGGCGCGGCGCGCATCTACCGGGAGATCGTCTCGCTCACTGGTGACCGCGATGCCTTGAAGGAGCAACTGCGCCTCCTCTCGCAGCGAGGAGACCCCTCCCTGGTGCGGCGGGCGCTCGACGAGGCGGTGCAGAGCGCGCGCACGGCCAAGGCCCGGGCCGCCGCCTACCTCACCCGCGCCGAGCGGGCGCTCGAAGCAGGGGAGAAGGCCCAGGCCAAGGCTGACTTCGAGACGGCCGAGGCCCTCACGCCCGGGATGCTCCTGGTGCTCGCGGGGCTCGTGCGCTGCGTGCCCAACGCCGAGCGGCCCATCCTGGCCAACCGCCTGCGGTCCGCGCTCTCCGCCGCGCCTCGCCGCTCTCCGGATCGCGCCGAGGCGCTGCGCGTGCTCGCCTCCGTGGCCGAGGACTCGCTGAAGGATCCGAAGCTGGCGCAGTGGGCCTGGACCGAGGTGCTCTCCGAGGAGCCCGATGATGCCCGCGCGCGTGAGCGGCTGTTGGAGCTGGCGCGGGTGCTGCGAGACAGGACGGCGCTCAGCCACCTTCTGCGCGAGCAGATCGCCCGAGAGCCCCGAGGCCCCACGGCGCGCCTGGCTCGGATCGAGCTGGTGACCACCCTGGAGGACTCGGGAGACGCGGAGGGTGTGCTCACCGAATTGAGGCAGGCCGTGCGCTTCGAGCCCGGCCACAAGGAGGCCTGGCTGCTGCTGGCCGACCGCCTCACCGAGCACGGACAGATCGGCGAAGCGGCCTGGGCGCTGGACAATGCCGCCTCCGCCATGGAGGACGAGGCGGAGCGCCTGCGCACCTGGCAGCGGCTGGCCAGCTTCTGCCACAACGTGCTCAAGGACCCCGCGCGCGCGGACATGTACTCCCGGCGCGCGGAGAACCTGCGGCGCTCGCTCGAGGACAAGAACTCGCCTCCCATCCCGGAGGCGCCGCGAAGCAGCGCTCCTCCTCGCCGAGAGGGCACGGGCTCTCGTCCCCAGGTGCTCATGCCTCCACCCGGGAACCTGGATCTGACGCCGTCGGGTCAGGCCTTTCCTCCGGTGGCGGACGAGCCCAGCACCGACATCCACGAGGATGTGGCGTCACGTCTCCCCGACCACGCCCGGCCGACCATCGAGTTCTCCGCGGTGACGTTCCCCGGGGACAAGATGCCCTTCTCCGATGAGGAGAAGACGGCGACCGAAGCTCCGGAGGGATTCGTCCCGCCCGGCTCGGAGCCCGCGCCCGCGTCTCCACCTCCGCCCGCGAAGGCCACCCGGTCCGCTGCTCGTCCCGAGAAGGCCCCGAAGCCCGCGGCGGCAGCTCCCAAGAAGGCCGCGAGCAAGAAGGTCGACATCGCGGCGTTGGATCCCTCGCGGGAGCTGGACTCGCTGCTCGGGGGAGGCGAGGACGAGGCCGATCACACCAGCCCGTCCCTGTCGGCCTGGTCCCTGAAGCGGGCCGTGTCGCCCTCCAAGGACGGTGCTGCTGCACCGCCCGCTGCGCCTCCGGAGAAGCAGACCCTCCTGGAGAAGCCTCCGGTACGGAAGGCCACCGCGCGGATGAGCAGGGTGCGCCCCGTCTTCCCAGATGAGAGTCCGCCTCCTCCACCACCACCTCCCGAGCCGGAGGCGCCGCCCGCGCGCGCCAAGCCTCCCGCGGAGGCTCGTCAGGCCGCGATGAAGCCTCCGCCGCCACCTCGCGAAGCCTTGAGCACCAGCAGCGTGACCCTGAACGCGAGGGGCACTGCCGCCAAGGGACAACGGACTCCCAAAGGCCAGGAGTCCGCGGACTCGGCCTTCGCCAAGGTCTCGCCTCCCGAGGCGGAGGTCGGCCGGCCCGCGCAGATCAGCGGCTCCGTGCAGAACACGTCGATCATCTCCTGGGAGGCGCCTCCCGGGAAGATGGAGCCCGTGCGCCGGGTGGCCCGCGTCAAGGGAGCCCCTGGCACGGCCAAGGCTCCGTCGCCAGAGCCACCCGCGGCCGAGCCCGCCGTCTTCAAGAAGGTGCGCGAGTACCCGCTCGATGCCGAGCTCTATCTCCAGATCGCGGACTACTTCGAGGGCCGGCAGGATGGAGCGCGCGCCCTGCTGATGCGCGAGATCGCCGACGCGCTCGAGGGCCGGGAGGGCACCCAGGTTCTTCCGCCGCGCCAGGAACTCTCGCCTGATGCGCGTTCGGGGCTGCGCCACCCGCTGTTGCGCACGCCCGCGGGAGAGCTGCTCACGTTCGTGGGCGTGGCGCTCTGCCGCCTCTTCCCCATGCATGGCCGGGCCGCCGGCACGAAAGAGCCCCTCCGTTCGAACCTGGGACCCGGGGCCCCCGTGTCCATGGAGGCCCTCAAGCTCACGCAGCGTCTGCTGGGGATCGAGGCCCCGGAGGTGGTGCTCTCCGAGGACAACGGCCCGCCCTTCTCGCTCGTCTTCACGAATACCCCGCGGCTGCTCGTGGGCAAGCAGGCGGTGCGGCAGGTGCTCCCCGCTCCGGAGCTGCGCTTCTACGCTGGCCGCGCGATCATCTGCCTCGAGCCGGACCTGCTGGCCCTGCGCAGCCTCAAGAAGGACCAGGTCCTGCGCGGCATCGCGCTGCTCTCCACGGTCCTCAAGGATGGGAAGTCCGACAGCCTCGAAGCCCGCGTGGTGCGCGAGTCCCTGACGCCGGAGCAGCTCTCGCGCGCGACGGATCTGTTCGGAGCCGCGACGCGGCAGTTCGACGTGTCCGCGCTGGCGGATGCGGCTCGGGACTCAGCCAACCGCGCGGGGCTCATCGCCTGCGGAGCCGTGGGCCCGGCGCTCGCGGCGTTGAAGATGAAGCGCGCCCTGGAGCGCGAGGTGGTGGAGCTGGTGCGTTTCGCCGCCTCCGAGCGCTACTTCCAACTGCGCAGCGCCTCGTGAGGCCGCTCAGCCCACCTGCAGCTTGATGCTGAGGGCCAGCACCCGGGCCTTCTCGCCGCCGAGATCATGCCGGTAGCCGATGTCGATGCCGCCACCCTCGCCCGTGAGGAACCCCAGGCCCACGCCCAGCCGCGAGGCCTTGTGGAACCCGTCATAGGTGTAGCCCAGGCGCACGGGGATCGACTGGCCGAGCAGGTATTCGGTGCCGACGCTGTAGGTGAAGAGGGTCTTCTCTCCCGTCTCGAAGTCCGCGCGCACGTCCCCGGCCAGGGCGAGGTTCCCCGCCAGGTAGCCCACGTGCCCCGAGTAGTACCGCGTGAGTTCGTCGTTGTGCGTGTCGATGAGGTTGTGGGCCGAGAAGCCCGCGGTGAGGCCCTCGGAGAAGCGCAGCAGCAGGCCCGCATCCGCGGTGGTGGCGTTGGCCGACCGAGGGCCGCTCAGCCGCAGGTAGTGGATCGAGGCGCCAATGAGCACGCCCGGCGTGAGGGGCAGGGCGAAGCCCAGCGTGCTGAAGTGCCCCGTCGTCCGGCCCGCGCCGCTGCGCAGGCTGAGCAGGTGGTAGTCCAGCCCGGCTGCCAGGTCGCTCGTCTTGGCGTCCATCAAGGACACTCCGCCGAAGGCGTCCTTGCCATGGGTGTCCCAGGAGCCGTGCAGCTCCATCCGGTACGTCTTCCACAGGGCCATGGCGGCGGGGTTGCCCAGGATGGCCTCAGTACCCAGCCCCAGCGCGCGGTAGGCCCCTCCCATGGCGTAGCCCCGCGCGCTCTGGATTTCGCGCAGATCCTCGACTTCGGCCTGGGCATGGACGGTGGTGGACAGACACAGCGCCAGCAGGAGCATCAATCGGTGAGGCATGGAGCGCGCATCCTATCCGCCTTGATGCCTCCGAGGGCGATCACTAGATTCGACCCCCTATGGCTGCTCCCTCCCCGAAACCAGAGCCCCTGCTTCGCAAGTGCGTGATTCCCGCGGCGGGTCTGGGCACGCGTTTCCTGCCGGCCACCAAGGCCATTCCCAAGGAGATGCTGCCCATCGTCGACACGCCGACGCTTCAGTACATCGTCCAGGAGGCGGTCTCGGCGGGCATCTCCGAGGTCATCCTCATCAGTGGCCGCGGCAAGGAGTCCATGGTCGACCACTTCGACCTCGCCGTGGAGCTGGAGACCACGCTCAAGGCCCGCGGCAAGGATGAGGAGTTCCGCAAGCTGCGCGCCATCTCGGACATGGCCAACATCATCAGCGTGAGGCAGAAGGAGCCCCTGGGGCTCGGCCACGCGGTGCTGTGTGCCCGGGAGCTCGTGGGCAACGAGCCGTTCGGCGTCATGCTCGGCGACGACATGATCGACTCGGACGATCCCGGCATCCGCCAGCTCGCGCGCGTCTTCCGCCAGCACAACCAGGGCGTGGTGGCGCTGATGGAGGTGCCCGACAGCGAGACGCACCTGTATGGCATCGCCGCCGGCAAGGAGATCGGCGATGGCATCATCCAGATCGAGCGCATCGTCGAGAAGCCCAAGCGCGGCACCGCCCCGTCGAACCTGGCGGTGATTGGCCGCTACGTGCTGCCGCCGGAGATCTTCGGCATCCTGGAGAAGCAGCCGCCCGGCGTGGGCGGGGAGATCCAGCTCACCGACGGTCTGGCCACGCTGCAGCAGCGGCAGGGGCTGCTGGGCTACCGGTTCAAGGGCCAGCGCTACGACGCGGGCGACAAGGTGGGTTACCTCAAGGCCAACATCGCCTATGCCCTCAAGCGCCCCGAACTCCGGGGCCCGCTGCTCGAGTGGATGGCTGAAATCGTCAAGACGGAGAAGCCGTGAAGCGACTCGTCGCTCTGGTCGGAGTGCTCACCGCGCTGGCTGCGGGGGCGTATGTGTTGCCGGGTGGCTCCATCCTGCGCCGGATGACGGGCGGACAGGATGCGCAATACCCCTCCTCCGCGAGGGTGGAGGGCTCCTGGATCTTCTCGGGGCCGGGGGTGAGGGAGGCCTCCGCCGCGCTCAACGTTCCCACGGAGCGCTCGGAGCTCGTGGCGGATGGCGCCATCCTCCTGAAGGCGCCGGGCCGCTGCCGCTTCGAGCTGTCCATGCAGGAGGGCAACAAGCTGGCCGTGGTGCAGGTGGGCCCGCGCCGGCGCGTGGAGGGCTCGGAGCTGCCCGCGCTGTCCGCGGCCATGAGCCAGGTGTGCCCCATCCTCGCGGCTCGAGCCTCCTCGGAGCATGATCTCGAGACGCGCGACGCCGTGGAGCAGTACCTCCAGAGCCTGGGCATCGCCACGCGCACCACCTCCCTGGCCCGCTTCAGCGGCGAGGTGGCGTACGTGCTCGGCGATCCCGAGGAGGGCAAGCCCCAGTTCTGGATCTACAAGGACAACTTCCGCCCCGCGCGCGTGCGCTGGAAGGAGAAGTCCGGCACGGCGTGGGATGTGCGCTTCATCGACTACACCTCGCCCGCCACCGGCGAGTGGATGCCTCGCAGCATCGAGGTCTGGCGCGATGGCCAGCGCACCCTGCGCTTCACCGCCATCAAGTCGGACACGCGCGCCTCCCTCGCTGACAAGCTCTTCACCCCCTGAGCGGAAATGCCGCCGAAAATCGCCGCTAATTGCCGCGCGGCATCAAGGACTGGCGTGTCGTACGGAGCGTGGTAGGGCTGCGGAAACAGGCGGCTTTCCCCCCACCATGACGCGGTGCGCAGAAACTTTTTTGCGGCCTCCTGGACAATTGCAGGCAGAGCCAACGCCCTTGGCCGGAAGTCGGGCGCTGCCAGGAGCACACCATGCAGAACCGCACTGCGCGCACGCGTGAGCACCGAGAGGCCCGGATGAAGGAGGCCGCTGCCCACGCGCCCCACCCGAATGCCCTGCTCTCGAAGTTCCTGCCGAAGGGCGCCTCGGTGGCCACCGCGCGGCAGGATGGGCTGTCGGCTGGCATCTGCGCCTCGCACAAGCTGGCTCGCACGGACCTGCCTCGGCTGCTGAAGCACCAGTCCGCCTTCGAGGCCGCCGCGCTGAAGCACGGCCTACCCCCCGCTCTCCTGGCTGCCCTGGCCAGCCGCGAGTCCCGGGCGGGCGCGTTGCTCGACAACAACGGCCTGGTGGGCGGTGGGGAGTGCTTCGGGCTGATGCAGCTCGACTCGCGTTACCGGCCCCGCGGCGGGGCCCACAGCGCCGAGCACATCGATCATGCGGCGCAGGTGCTCGCGCGGCTGCTGGGCGAGGTGAAGGCGATGCACCCCGGCTGGCCGGCCGAGCAGCAGCTCCGGGGCGCGGTGGTGGCGTATGACTCGGGCGTGGGCCACGTGCGGACCATCCGGGACATGGATCGTGGCACCACCGGGGACGATTATTCCAACGACGTGTGGGCGCGGGCGCAGGCGCTGGTTCCGCACTTCGGGGGCATGGAGGGGGCTTCCGCGAACGGGGAGGTGCCAGGAACTTCGTTGGAACCCATGGGATTTGCCCTCCCTCGCTCGCACTCCCGGGTGACAGGTCGGGCTTGAAAGTAGCCCCCAGTGGCTGCCCGCCCGTATTCTGGGGGCATGTTCGATTACGAGCGAACGGAACTCTGGAAGCGGACGCTGGGTGAGAGGGCGGGAGATGCTTCCCAGGCTGCGCGGGCCCATCTGCGCGAGCAGCTGCGCCGGGCATGGCAGCGCGCTCAGCAGCTAGCCGAGCAGATCCGGACCGCGTACCCCACGCTGAACCCGCAAGGCAGCAGCCGCTTCGTCGCGCTGTGGGAGCGGGTCGACCTCATCGTCGGGCACGACTATCCCTTCAATGCCGCCGAGGCCTTCGTGCTGGGCAGTGCGCTGATCCTCTCGGATCTCGGGCCCGGGTTCGCTGGGCCGCAGAGCGGGGAGGCGGAGCTGCACACCACGCCGGAGTGGAGGGAGGCGCTCACCACGTGCATCCGGCGGGAGACGGATCGCTCGCCCACGCCCGCGGAGATGGCACGCCCCTCGGCCGAGTACATGCAAGCCGCCACGGAGGAGGCGCTCCGGGTGCTGGCGCTCGCGCACGCGAAGAAGCTGGCGCTGACGCCGCGCAAGGGCCCCGGTGGCGAGGAGCTGTACCTGCTCGACGATGCGGCGCTGCGCGGGCAGTTCGGCGAGATTCTGGGGGAGCTGGCCTACAGCCATAGCTGGGACATGGCGGAGGTGAACCGGGTGTTCGCGGCGCGGAAGCTCGAGGCGCCGGCGCCCTCTCCTTCGGATTGGACGGTGGATGCGCTGAAGGTGGCCGCCGCGCTGCGGGCCGCCGATACGCTCCTCGTCGAGGAGCGCCGCCGCAAGCTCAGCCGGCCGACGCTCGTGCATGATCGCCTCCTCTATACGGGCTCCGGAGAGCCCTTCAACCGGAGCGAGGCGGAGATGTTCTGGGCCTGCTTCGAGGCGCTGCGGAAGATCGATCGGGATCTGCACGACGTGGACCTGTTGCTGTCGGCGAGCGGCCGGTCGCGCTTCCTGGCGCGGGGCGTGGTGGACGCGGACGATGCGACGCGGCTGGCCAGCCACGTGAAGACGCAGGGATGGATGCCGGTGGATGCGCGGGTGCACATCTCGGAGGTGCCGAGCCTCATCGCGCAGATCGGCGGGGCGCAGCTGTACCGCAAGGATCCCTCGGTGCCGCTGCGAGAGCTCATCCAGAACGCGGCGGATGCCGTCCGGGCGCGGCGGGCGCTGGAGGGGCTGAAGGATGATTGGGGCTCCATCACCGTGAAGGTGGGGCGGGACGCGAACGGGCGCTGGATCGAGGTGGTGGACACGGGCCTGGGCATGACGGAGCGCGTGCTGATGCGCCACCTCATGGACTTCGGGACGAGCTACTGGACGACGGAGGACATGAGCCGGGACTACCCGGGGCTGGCGGCCAGTGGTTTTGTTCCGGCGGGCCGCTTCGGCATCGGCTTCTTCTCCGTGTTCATGTGGGGCGAGCGGCTGCGGGTTGTCTCCCGGCCCTTCCAGCAGGAGGTGACGCACGTCCTGGAGTTCGACAACGGGCTGGGTGCGCACCCCATCCTGCATCCCGCGGAGCCGGAGGAGCAGCTGCCGGAGGGTGGCACCCGGGTGCGCGTGTGGCTGTCGCGCGAGCGGGACTGGGAGCAGATGCTGCTGGACCGCAGCGATCAGTGGGACCACTGGTCCGAGTCGGAGGAGCGCATCTCGTTCAGCGAGCTGCTGGGGCGGATTGCTCCCACGCTGGACGTGACGCTGAAGCTGGAGGAGCGCCCTGGCCAGCCGGTGACGGTCATCGAGGCCAACGACTGGAAGACGCTGGATGCGACGAAGCTGCTGCGGCGCATCGGCAACACGGCGCGCGGGGTGAACACGGCGCTGATGGAGTTCCTGGCGCCCATGGTGCGCCCGGTGCTGGACGCGAGCGGGCAGTGCATTGGCCGCATCTGCATCGCCTCTGGGGCAATGCAGCGGTGGGCGGGCCTGTCGGTGATCACCGCGGGCGGGCTGCGCGCGCGCTACTCGCGCGAGTTCACGGGAGCGCTGCAGGGCTCCACGGACGTGGCCACGCGCGATGACGCGGAGCCGCTGGCCGTGCGCGAGGATATTGCGCGGTGGGCCACGGAGCAGGCGCGGTTGTGGGAGCGCTACCAGCTCAACTTCGAGGGCTATGAGCTCCACAAGCGGTTGGACATCGGCCTCGCGGTGCTCTCGTGCGGAGGAGAGCCGGGGGGACTGCCCATTGGCTACCGCGCCGGCACGCCGCTCACGTTGGCGATGCTCCAGGAGTTCGTGGGCGAGCGGGACGAGGTGACGCTGGTGGACGGTTCGGAGCGTCCGGTGCGCAAGTTCCCGGATCTGATCGTCATTCCCTGCCACGAGGCGGGGCACACCGCCGCGGGCCGCTTGCTGGTGCACCTGCCCGCGCTGCTGGGGGTCTACATCTCCCGGGCCTGGGGCGTGACACTCCACGACGTGATGGCGAGCGTCCAGGTGTCCGAGAAGGAATGGACGCCGACGGACGGGCGCAAGCGGAGGACCTGGATCTTCCAGCGCCCGTCGATGTTGCGATTGCACTGACGGGAATTGTTGGGCAGAGGGCGGCGATCCCCGCCCTCGGTCCCGAAGTGGCCGGTTTCTCCCACTCCGGGATGCGACGCGTCACGCTCGTGGTTATTGCTAATGCCTTGAGCTGGACGACCTTTTTCAAGCTCGCGTTGTGCGCGCTGCTGGCGTTGCAGCAGCCGTCCGCGTTCGTCCGCGCTCTGGGCGGGTCCGCCGCGGGCACCGTGGCGGGCTCCCAGGCTCCTCTCCAAGGCCCGCTTCCCGAGGAGGAAGGGGAGAAGTTCCACGGATTGCGCTTGGCGCCCCAGCTCGCGCTCAGGGCAGGGCTGCGGTCCCAGGGAGAAGTGTCGCCCGTGCCGGCGCGGCCGGTGCGATGGAGAAACCCAGGCCCGGCTCCTCGGAGCTGTGAGGCCGCCGAGAGCCACTGGCGCGCAGCGCTGCTGCCTCCTCGGAGTTCTTGGGAAGAGCCTCCGCAAGTCCGCGCGTGAGACGCCCCCGGGTGGGGTGCTGTCTCGCGCGAGTCGAGTGAGGCCTTGCTTCGTTCAACCCTTTCGGGGGCTCCGCGTGCCGGGTGTTGTCTGGCGTGATGGCGGAGCCCTGTCCTGAGAACTCCGGTCCACCATGAATACCCACATCCTCTCGCGGCTCCGGCCGCATCTGTCCTCGTTGCGTCTCGATCTGGGCCTGCGCCAGCTCCTCCCGGAATGGAGGGCCCTGCTGTCCCCACGCCACCTGAAGGAAGATACGCTGGCGGGCCTCACCGTGGCCTGCATCGCCATTCCGCTCTCGCTGGCCATCGCCCTGGCGTCGGGAGTGGCTCCCGAGGTGGGGCTGGTCACGGCCATCGTCGCGGGCATCGTCTGCGCGATCTTCGGCGGCACCCCTCTGGCCGTCAGCGGTCCGGCGGCGGCGATGGCGGTGCTCATTGCCGCGGCCGTGCAGGAACATGGGTTGGGAGGGCTGCTCGTCATCGGCCTGACAGTGGGCGTGTTGCAGGTGCTCACCGGCGTGCTCGGTTTCGGGCGGCTCATCCGCTTCGTGCCCGTGCCGGTGGTGGCCGGCTTCACGGCGGGCATTGGCGCCATCATCCTCATTGGTCAGCTCCCGCGCGCCTTCGGTCTACCTCCCCCAGAGCAGAGCCATGTGGTGGACGTGATGGCGCACATGGTGCAGCTGATGCACCAGGCTCAGCCCGCCGCGTTGGCCCTCACGGGGGTGACGCTGGCCATCGCGCTCGGGCTTCCCAAGGTGCTGCCGCGTCTGCCCGCTCCGCTCATCGCGGTCATCGTCCCCACCGTGGCCGTCGTGGCGCTGGGGCTCGATGTGCAGACGATCGGCGAGTTGCCTCGCTCACTGCCCGCGCCGCACCTGCCCACGCTGCCGGAGTCCGGGTGGGGGCCGTTGCTGGGCACCGCGTTCATTGTCTACGCCCTGGCGTCGCTGGAGACGCTGCTCTCCAGTGGCGCGGTGGACAAGCTCTCCAAGGGGCCTCGCCATGATCCGGACCAGGAGCTGGTGGGCCAGGGCCTGGGCAACGTGGCCGTGTCGTTCTTCGGCGGCATCCCGGTGACGGGGGTGATTGCCCGCTCGGCGCTCAACGTGCAGGCCGGAGCGCGCACCCGGCGCTCAGCCATCATCCACTCACTGGTGCTGCTGGCGGCGGTGTTCCTCTTCGCGCCGGTGATGGGACGCATCCCCATCGCCGCTCTGGCGGGCGTGCTGCTCTCGGTGGCGCTGCGCATGCTGCACCCGCGTGAGCTGATGGGCCTGTGGAGGGTGTCGCGCACGGAGGCGGCGGTGTACCTGGTCACCTTCCTGGCCATCGTGCTGGTGGATCTCATCGTCGGTGTGCAGGCGGGCCTCATCGTGGCGTTCGCCATCGTGGCGGTGCGCTTGGGGCAGACGCGGGCGGGCCTGCTCCCCGTGGGGATGCCGGGACCCTATCGCTTCCTGCTGAGCGGTCCGCTCACGTTCCTGTCCATCGCGAAGCTGGAGCGGCTGCGTGAGCAGACGCGGACGCTCGATCCGTCCCGAGGTGTCGTCATCGATCTCTCGGAGGTGACGGCGCTGGATGCCTCGGGCACGGAGCTCCTGGTGGAGCTGGTGGGCTCGTTGCTGGACGGGGGCGCGCGGGTTGCGATTCAGGGAGCGAGGCCCGAGGTCCAGCAGGTGTTGCTGCACCACGAGCACGGCAAGCGGCTGGAGCCGCTGTTCGCCGTGATGGAGACGGACGTGGCATCCCTGCTTCAGGGTTCGGCGCACCTGTCCGCGAGGGAGCGGCTGGTGCATGGCGTGGAGCGCTTCCGCCAGAACCGGCGGCGCTTCGGGACGCTCTTCGGACGGCTCGCCCAGGGGCAGAAGCCGCACACGCTGCTCATCACCTGCTCGGACAGCCGCATCAACCCCAGCCTCATCACGTCCACGAATCCGGGCGAGCTGTTCATCGTCCGCAACGTGGGCAACCTGGTTCCCCACGGGGATTCGCCCATGGCGGCCTCGGTGAGCAGCGCCATCGAGTACGGCGTGGAGGTGCTGGGGGTGACGGACATCATCGTCTGCGGACATTCGGGCTGCGGCGCCATGCGAGCGTTGATGGGCAAGGACGATCCCGAGGGGCTGCCCGGTGTGCAGCGCTGGCTGGAGGAGGCTCGCAGCACGCTGGTGGAGCTACGGCCCGATGCCTCCGTCGAGGATGCGGCGAAGTGCAACGCCCTGGTGCAGCTCCGCCACGCCCTCACGTATCCGGTGCTGCGCCGCAAGTACGAGGAAGGTGGGGTTCGGCTGCACGCGTGGTTCTACGACGTGGGCCACGCGGAGCTGCTCGAGTGGGATGCGGCTACACAGAGCTGGCAGCTGCTGGGGAGCCATGAGCCCCGGGAGGAGGTCGCTCCTCTGAGGAATGGCTCCCAGGGCGGGGAGTCTCCGGCGCTGCGCGCGGACGCATAGTCTGGAGTGGGCTCAACTGCCCCCTGGGTGCTGGTCTGCGGGAGGCCAGCGCCCGCCTCTGCGGCGGCGAGCGGCCCACGCTCCCAGCAGTGCCGCCGCGGCTCCCAGTCCGAAGCTCGGAGAGGTACCGCACCCGCAGCTCACATCGAGGTTGGTGGGATCCAAGACCTCGAAGTTCGTGACGGGGGAGGCGAGGCCCGGGTTGCCCGCGGCATCCCAGAAGCGGATGGTGGCGCGGTGCTGGCCTGGAGCGAGCGCCTGCGCCGCGCCGAGCGTGTACGCAAAGCGCCGCTCGGAGCCTACGGGCAGGCGGGTCACCTCCACGTCATCGATCTCCACGCTGACCGAGGCTCCACTCAGGCTTGTACCGGCGAGCAGGGGCGTGGGGTCCACCTGGTCACCCTCGGCGGGGATGACGAGGACGGGGCGTGCCACGACCTCGAAGCGGTTCGGTGTGGAGGGCTCGCTGGAGATTCCCAGCACCTCGGCGGAGGCACTCAGTTCGTGCGAACCCAGGGGCAGGTCCGAGGTGACGGTATAGGTGAAGCTCCCTCCACTGCCGGTCGCCTCCAGCTTTGCGTAGAGGATTCCATCGAGGAAGAGATGGACCGGGACGTCCTGCTCGGCCGTGCCCTCGATGAGGGGCCGCTGCTCGACCAGGCGATCTCCATCCGCGGGCCGTGTCACGGAGGGAGTCTCTGGGATCTTCAAGGCGACCGGGAGCGATGGATCCGAGCCGTAGGAGACGCCGGCATCGACGCGGGTGGGGCCTGCACCTCGGATCGTGCCCGTCGCCGCGGAGACGCCGGGTGCACCGGCGAGCACGACACGAGGACAGGTGAGGGGGTCGCCTTGCAGGAAGGCGATGCCACCGCCGCCTCCTCCTCCAGGACCCGTGATGAGGCTTGGATTGGAGGCATTTCCCCCCGCGCCGCCCGAGGACTCCGCGCCGCTGCACGTGAGCCCACCCGGGGTTCGCAGAGAGATGGCTCCGCCCGCACCGCCGCCTCCTGCGCCATCATCTCCCGCGTCAGGCGTGGGAGATGCGGAGGAGCCCTTCGCGCTGAAGCGTCCGCTGCCCTCCACCGCCGCGGCCCGAATGATCATCAGCCCGCCTCCTGCGCCGCCCCCAGTCCCGACGTTGTCGTTGCCCTCACCCGCACCGCCGCCGCCTCCGAAGAGGAGACGCTCATGGGGCAGGTACTCGACCGCGGCACCGCCCAGGCCGCCCGCGTCGGTCTCTGGCGCGACAGCACGACCACCCTGGCCGCCTCGGCCTCCGTGTCCACCGCCACCTCCTCCCGAGTTGTGACAGTTGCCGCCGCCGCCTCCACTGGTCAGGTTACCTCGGCCTGTGGCCGTGCCATAGCTGCCTGGCACCAGCCCTTCTCCTTTGAAGGTCCCGCCATCGGCTTGAGGGAGGTCGGGGGCCAGGGGGCAGTTGAGCAGGGTGGCATGGTTGAGGAAGGCGCCACCGCGAAAGCCAGCGCCGTCCACGGACACGAGGCCGTTGTTGGTCAGGGTGCCGGAGGCCAGGAAGGCGAGGATGCCGCCCATGCTCCCGTCCCACGGGCGGGCTTGCAGTGAGCCGATGGAGAGCACCTGCACATCCGTGTACTCGGGCACGCTCACCACCTGGGTGACGCTCGCGGGGTAGCTGTGAGTCAGCGGGGCGGTGAGCTGGAACGTTCCAGAGGAGAACGACTCCACGCGCGCGAACTCGAATTGGCCCACGGTGCTGGAGTCGAGGCTGATCGGATCCTGGTCTCCAGAGGCCGGGGAGGGCGTCAGGCCTGTCGACTGATGCAGGAGCACCAGCTCCCCAGCGGTGAAGGTGCTGGAGGTGGAGACGGTCAGTGCCTTCGTGCCGGCGGGAGCGTCAGCGGTGAGCTGCGCGTAGCGGTTGACGACGGTGTTGGGCTGATTGACGGTCAGGGAGCCATTGCGTCCGGAGCCGAGCCAGAAGGTGTCGGGCTCGGCGAGGGCGCTGGCGGACAGCAGGAGTCCGAGCAGGAAAGAGACAATCCTCATGGGGACATGCTGCCCCAGCCGGTCGGTATGGGTCGAGGTGGATGCGCTCCTCGGACGAAGAGGCCATTCTCGCTCAGGCAGGGCTCTGCCGGTTCGTGCAGGCCGCGCCCGCAAGCGGGTCATGTCGTTGCCTGTGTCCCAAGGAAGGGGCAGCGCCTCCGTTATCAGTGTCCACGGGACAAACGTGTTCGACCGAGGAGTGTTCGCCACCGTCGTTCGCCTGCCCCCTGGGATTTTTCCGTGAAGCCCTCTCCGTAAAATGGGAGCCCGGCATCCCGCCGATTCCTTCCGGAGAGTGCCCGCGTGGAGTTACGTCGATCCTCCAGGTCGTCCTCGCAGTCCTCCTCGAGCCGCTCCGAGCTCTCGCTCAGCCCCGAGCGCAACACTCTGAGCACCCCAGCTCCCGAACTCATCTCTCCGCTGCCGAGCCAGGCCTCTCCCCTGGAGCAGAACCGGCTCATCACCCAGGGCTACCTGCGCATCGCTCATGCCATGCAGGCCATCATCGACCCGGAGTTTCGTCCCGGGGGCGTCAGCCGGATGATGCCCAACTGGTTCGGCTTCGCCCCGCATGCCTCGCAGGAGGCCGGCAAGGGCATCCTGGGCGCGACCATCGCCCACCGCATCATCGACGCCGCGCAGGGGGAGCCCTCGCCCTCCGTTCCCTCGGCGCTGGATCGAGTCGGCCTCCAACTCCCTCAGCGCTTCCTCATCGAATCCCTCTCCCATGCGCTGACCTGGTACGGCCTGCCGCGCGATGTGGCCGCGGCCCTCGCCTCGATGAACGGAGCGCTGAACATCGAGGGGCTCGGGGACCCACGCACCCTCTGGTGCACCGCGCAGCGCTTCGCCAAGCTCTATATGGAGGCGCCGGGCAAGGACCCACTCGCCAAGGCCGAGGCCGTGGTGGCCACCCTGGAGCGCTGCCTCAACCAGGGCAACGTCTTCATCTTCACGGACATCGGCGGTTCGGCGGAGCTGTATCTCCACTGGAGACAGAACGTCGGCTCGCCGCCTGCCGCTCGCGTCCTCGCCGAGTTCTCCCGCCCCGGCTCCCATCCAGACCAGGCCCAGCGCGCCTACACCTTCGCGCTGGAGCACGCCCATGACGCGCCCCGCCCCGCGGAGTTCGCGCGCCTGCTGCCCGATGTGGCTTCGGAGAGCCTGGTGGTGGCGGCCTTCGCCCTCTACGAGCAATCCCGGCTGTCCCCCAGCCCCTCCGTGCGAGACGCCCTCATCGGCATCGCGAACAACTTCCTCGCCTACCAGGAGCAGTTCACCGCGGTGCAGCCCGCCTTCATGCCGCCCAAGCCCTTCCCGGAGGAGGTGCCTCGCGCCGAGCTGATGCAGGCCCTCACGCCGCTGATCTGCCTGGAGATGGGGCCCGTCATGTGGAAGTTCACCGATTACGCATGCAAGCAGAGGGATCGGGATGGGCGGTTCCTCACCTCGCAGGCCACCGAGTACAACTGGGCCGTGTTCGCGGACCGCTGGCCGCCCATCCTCCAGTCCTTCGAGTTGGGCTACCAGCACCCCACGGCACTGTGGGTGGCGCCACCTCCGCTCATCCGCCCCGATGGCCGTCCCACCGGAGCGGACTGAGCCAAAGGCTCGCTACTTGTGATCCGGCTTGAGCCCGGAGCCCGGCTCGGACATGCGCCGGTGCGCCTGGCTCTTGACAGGATCGCTCAGCAGCTTCGAAGCCGCGGCCATGGCCCGGGTCTTGAGCGAGCCCGCGATGACCTTGTCCTTGCCGGCCATCAGCGCCTCGAAGCCCTGTCGAGCCACCTGGGCCGGGTCATCCTTCTCCTCCTGGCCCACCTTGGTGTCGTCCATGCCGGCGCGGTGGAAGAATTGGGTGTCGGTGGGGCCTGGCATCAAGGCCGTCACCGTGATGCCGGCATCGGCGAGCTCGTTGCGGAGCGCTTCCGAGAAGGACAGCAGGAAGGCCTTCGACGCGCCGTACACTGCCTCGAACGGCGCGGGCATGATCGCCGCGATCGATGAGGTGAAGAGGATCCGTCCGCTGCCACGCCTGACCATGTCCCGAGCCACGCGCTTGGCCAGGTGGACCGCCGAGGTGACGTTCAGGTTGATGAGGTTGAGCTCCTCCTCCAGGCTCGTATCTCGCGCGAAATCTCCACCGACACCGACGCCCGCGTTGATCGCGATCGCGTCAATGGGCCGGCCGATCGACTGGATCTTCCCATAGAGCCTCTCCACGCCGTCGTAGTGGGCGAGATCCACCTGCAGGCCCTCGACGTGCGAGCCATCGGAGAGCCTCTTCGCGGCCTCGATGATGCCGCTGTCCTCCGCGCAGATGAGCACGTCGAACCCGTTCTGGACGAACTGCTGGGCGAGCTCATAGCCGATGCCGCTCGATGCGCCCGTGACGACGGCGAACGGTCGGGTGATTCCGGATTCCGAGGGAGTCATCAACCTTCTCCTGGAGTGAAGGGGTGAAGAACCTCGGCTCAATCTTCGGATGATGCGTGCAGGCGGCCATGGTGGAGCGCTGGCGCGCCGGTCGTCGTACCGGAGAGCAGCCTGCCGAGCACGGGGCTTACCCAACTGGCCGCCGAGGCCGGATCCAGAAGAGCGGCCCAGGCCCATAAGCCGCGGCCCGGTCTCCGGGGTTCGCGTAGCGGCAGCGATCGAGCGAGAGGCAGCCGCAGCCGATGCACTCCGCCAGGCCATCCCTGAGCCGCTCGAGTTCGCCAATCCGCTCGTCGATCCGCGAGCGCCAGGTCTGCGAGAGCTTGGACCAGTCATTCCGGCTCGGCACGCTGTCAGTGGGTAGCTTCGCGAGCTCCTGGCCGATCTCCTCCAGGTTGAGCCCCACTCGCTGGGCGAAGACGATGAACGCCACGCGCCGGATCATCGGGCGCGCGAAGCGGCGATGGCCGGCCGAGGTGCGCTCCGAGCGGATGAGGTCTCGCTCCTCGTAGAAGCGAAGCGCGGACGTCGCCACGCCCGTGCGGCGTGCGAGCTCTCCAATCGTGAGCAGGTCGGACATGTCCGAATATGGGCGCCACATCCCCTTGACTTCAAGTGAACTTGAAGATGCATGGTTTGTGGCTACCGCCGTTCGGGGCGCTCATGTGGCCGGACGGCTCGGAAAGGAGAGCGGTAGCCATGCGTGTGATCCAGGTATCTCAGTTCGGAGGGCCTGAAGTGCTCGTTCCCACCGAGGCGCCCGATCCGGTGGCAGGGGCCGGGCAGGCCGTGGTGGGTGTCTCCGTCGCGGACATCCTGTTCGTCGAGACGCAGATCCGGAGCGGCTGGGGCGCCGAGTACTTCCATATGAAGCCCCCATACGTGCCGGGCTTCGGAGTGGGCGGACAGGTGCTTGCCGTCGGGGAGGGTGTGGATCCGGGCTGGATCGGGCGGCGCGTCATCGCCGATACCGGTCGGCGCGGAGGCTATGCCGAGAAGGCCGTGGTCGCGGCGGAGGCGTTGATCGCCGTTCCCCAGGGGCTGGGCCTGCCCGAAGCCGCGGCGCTCATGCACGACGGCACCACCGCGATGGCGCTGGCCCACGCCGCCCGGATCCAGCCCCACCAGTGGGTGCTGGTGGTGGCGGCGGCGGGTGGGCTCGGCGCGCTGCTGGTGCAACTGGCGCATCAGGCCGGCGCACGGGTCATCGGCGCTGCTCGCGGCAAGCGGAAGCTGAGCCTGGTCCGGGAGCTCGGTGCCGACGCGGTGGTCGACTACTCCGAGCCAGATTGGGTCGAGCAGGTGCGCAAGGCCACTGGCGGCCATGGCGCGGATGTGGTCTTCGATGGCGCTGGCGGTCAGCTCGGCCGGGCCGCGTTCGAAGTGGCAGCCCGTGGAGCCTGGTTCTCCGCGCACGGGGCTCCCAGTGGCGGGTTCGCCCGGATTGATCCGAAAGAGGCCGAGCAGCGAGGGGTGACCCTGCGCGGAATCCAGGACGTGCAGATGAAGGGCGCGGAGAAGCAGCGGTGGGTCGAGAAGGCGCTGTCGGAAGCGGCGGCGGGCCGGCTCCGGCCGATCATCGGGCAGAGCTTCCCCCTGGAGCGTGCCGCCGACGCACACGCCGCCCTCGAGGCCCGGCAGGTTCTCGGCAAGGCCCTTCTGGTCATCGAATGACAATCTTCCGGCGGGCAGGACGGCGAGGGGCTCCCCGCGCGTTCCTGGGACATGGACCACTCGCCCTCTCGCGGTAGCGGGGAACTGGAGCTGCTGCCCACTCCCAGTGGGACGGTGGATCACACTCGGGGTTGCGCGACCTGGCAGGAAATGGTCGTGTCGGATCACTCCGCTACTGTGGTCCCCGTGAGCTCGTCCGCTTCCCTTGCTTCTGTCGCTGTGGGCCGCCCTGTCCGGGGCGAGTTCACCTATGTCGTCCCAGAGACACTCTCGGGGCGCCTGGCCCCCGGTCAGCGGGTGCTGGTGCCCTTCGGGCGCGGCACGGCGCTGGGGTTCTTCCTGGGGCCTGCCTCCTCGCCTGCCGAGGAGGGGATCCAGCTCAAGCCCATCCAGCGCGTGCTCGAGGAGTCGCCCTCGCTCCCGCCGGACCTCATCGCGCTGCTGCGCTTCGCCGCCGAGCACTACCGTTATCCGCTCGGTGAGGTGATCCGCGGCGCGCTTCCGCCCGGGCTCGCCAAGGCCGAGGACGAGAAGGAGGCCCGGCCGGATGTGCAGCACTTCGCGGTGGCGCTCGTCGCCGAGACCCCGCCGGAGCTGCGCCGCGCTCCCGCCCAGTCCGCCGCGCTCGCCTATCTGCTCGCCGTGGGAGGCCGCGCTCCGGTGGAGGAGGTGGCCCACTCCATCCCCGGGGGCCGCGAGACGCTGAAGAAGCTGGCCCAGCGCGGGCTGGTGCGCCTGGAGGAGCAGGTGCTCAAGCCGGGTGTCCGCGAGGGGCTCGGCCAGAACCGCCCGGAGGTGCTCACCCCCGAGCAGGATGTCGCGGTGAAGGCCCTGCAGTACTCGCTCGACATGGGCGGCTTCCAGACGGTGCTGCTGCACGGTGTCACCGGCAGTGGGAAGACAGAGGTGTATCTGCGCGCGGTGGAGCACACGCTCGCGCAGGGCAAGGGCAGCCTCATCCTCGTGCCGGAGATCGCCCTCACCCCGCAGCTGGTGGGCCGCTTCCGCAGCCGCTTCGGATCGGACGTGGCGGTGCTGCACTCGGGCTTGAAGGACCGGGAGCGGCTCTTCCATTGGCAGGCGCTGCGCAAGGGCACGGTGCGCATCGCCGTGGGCGTGCGCTCGGCCATCTGGGCTCCCGTGGAGAACCTGGGCCTCGTCGTCGTGGACGAGGAGCATGACCCTTCGTTCAAGCAGGAGGACAAGCTCCGCTACAACGCGCGCGACATGGCCGTCATGCGCGGCAAGCAGGCCGGGGCGCTGGTGGTGCTCGGCTCGGCCACGCCCTCGCTGGAGTCCCTGGAGAACGTGCACCGGGGCCGCTACAAGCTGCTGGAGATGAAGCACCGTGTCGATGACCGGCCCATGCCGAGCATCGAGATGGTGGACCTGCGCATCGAGCGCCCGCGCGACGGGGGGCCCGTCACCGAAGAGGCACCCATCCTCTCGCAGCCGCTGCTGGATGCGATGCAGGAGACGCTGGACAAGGGGCAGCAGACCATCCTCTTCCTCAACCGCCGCGGCCACAGCACCTTCATGCTGTGCGAGGTGTGTGGGCTGACGCTCAAGTGCTCCGAGTGTGATGTGTGCCTCACGCTCCACCGAGCGGCCTCGCGCGTCATGTGCCACTACTGCGGCCTGGCCACCCCCGTGCCCGAGCGCTGCCGCGAGTGCACCGGCCCCATGCTCCGGCTGGGCATTGGCACCGAGCGCGTGGAGACGGAGGTGGCCGAGCGCTTCCCCCAGGCCCGTGTTGCCCGGCTGGACCGGGATGCGGCCACCAGCGGCGAGCGCGTCACCGAACTGCTGGCCGCCTTCGCGCGCAGGGAGATCGACATCCTGGTGGGCACGCAGATGGTGGCCAAGGGCCATGACTTCCCCGGCGTCACCCTGGTGTGCGTGGTCATGGCGGACACCTCCCTGGCCATCCCGGACTTCCGCGCCGCCGAGCGCACCGTCCACCTGCTCACCCAGGTGGCCGGCCGGGCAGGTCGGGGCAAGGATCCGGGCCGCGTGCTGGTGCAGACCTACAACCCGGACTCCGAGCCCGTGAGGCGGGTGCTCGCCCATGACTTCGAGGGCTTCGCCCAGCAGGAACTGGAATGGCGCAAGGCCCTGGCCTATCCCCCCTTCACCCGCATGGCGGCCATCCGGCTCGAGGGGGAGCACCCGGAACAGACTGCCAGTGTGGCCCGGATGCTGGGGGACTTCCTCTCGCGGCGCATGCCTCCCCCCTCCGCCGGTGTGCGCCTGTTGGGACCGGCGCTGGCGCCCATCTCCCGCCTCCGGGGCCGGACGCGCTGGCAACTGCTGCTCAAGGGGCCCAACCATGCGGCCCTCGCCCCTTTGCTCGCCCGGCTGGAGGTGAAGCTGGAAGACATTCCGTCGGGGGTCAAGGTCACGATCGACGTGGATCCGGGTGCGATGCTGTAGACTCGGGCGGCTTCCATGGCCGCCCCGGTCCTCCTCGTCCACGACGACATCGCCACCATTGCCACCGTCCGCCGGCTGCTCTCGCGCGAGGGGCATGAGGTCATCCTCGCCACGTCCGTCGCGGACGCGCTGATCGCCTTCGGCCACTACCAGCCCTCGCTCATCATCCTGGCGCCCACGGTCGAGAGCAGCCGGGGGCAGTTGGTGCTCGAGGAGTTGGCCCAGCATCCGGAGGGGCACAAGGCCCGGCTGTTGCTGCTGGGCGAGCCCATTGAGGGCTACAGCCTGCCGGTGGCGCCCCTGCCGCTGGATGGGCAGGGCTTCATCGAGACGGTCAACCAGCTGGTGCGCGCCCCTGCGCAAGCCGAGGACTGGCGCGTCCAGGAGCAGCACTCCTTCCCGGTTCCCCACGCCGAGGCGTCGGTGGAGGCCGACCCGTGGCAGGTGCCTCCGCCCTCGGAGCGGAGCAACCCCGCGCTGGCCAATGCCCTCTTCGGGGACATGGGGACGCCTCCGCCGGTGGATTGGGCTTCGGGCCCCGGTGCGCAGGCGCCGGCTCCCGCGCCCGAGGTCCCGGTCGCGCAGCACGCCTCCTTCGCCATGGAGGCGGCCTTCGATCAGGCTCACCCGGAGATGGAGGCCGAAGCGGGGGCCTCGCTGGAGTCGCCGTTCGCCCCTCAGGAGGCTCCGGCGCCGGTGCCGGCCGCCGAGGCGGAGCCGCACGCGGCTTCTCCGTTCACCTTCGTGGGCAGTGAGCCGGTTTCCGAGCAGGAGGCGCTGGCCGTCTCCGCGGATCCCATCCACCACCACCTGGATCCGGTGGACATGAGGCTGGATGTCCCGGGCGCCGTGGAGGCCATGCCGGCGACTCTCGACTCCTCGTCCGGCGTGGACTTCTCCGCGGCCGAGGAGATCACCGTGCAGGATCCGGCGGCCCCGCCGGTGGCCGTGGAGACTGCTCCGGAGGCGGCTGCACCGGAGGAGGAGGCTCCGCAGGCCGCGCCTGACACGGACGGCGACGAGGACGAACTGCTCCGCATGGAAGAGGAGGTGCGCCGCGAGGCTGCCGAGCGGCGGCGCCGGAAGCAGGAGAACTCCTCCGAGGCTGTTGCGCCCGCTGCGGCTTCTTCCCAGGACAGTGCTGCCGCCGAGGCCCCTGCTGCGCAGAAGGGGCTGGAAGAGGCGTTCGTGACTCCCGAGGACGAGGCGTTCTCGCTCTCGGGGGAAGAGGAGATTCCGGAGGAGGAGCTGGCCCGCGCGCAGGGCTGGTCGGGGATTGGCTCGGGGACGAGCGAGCCGGGCGGGAGCGTGGAGGCTGAGCTGCGGGCCGAGGCCGAGCGCTTGGCTCAGCTCGAGATCGACGCCGCGCTCGAGCGGGAGCGGGAGCGTCTGGCCGCGGAGACGGCGGCTGCGTCCGTGGCCCCGCCTGTCGCGGAGGTTCCGGCGGCTGCGGAAGAGACCGTTCCTCCAGCAGCGCCCGTGGCTGCGGAGCCTCGGCTGGGAGAAGAAGGCTTCTTCGATACCGAGCCGTCTGGTCCCAGCGCGGCGGAGGATGCGAGGGCTCAGGCGCTGGAGGCGGCAGAGGCGGAGTTGCGCGCTCTGCGTGGGGAAGCTCCGGCTCCGGTTTCGGCTGCCGCGCCCGAGGAGGCGCCTCCCGAGGAAGATGCGCCGACAGCCGAGGCCGCGGATCCGTCCGCCGCTCTCACTCCGCAGGAGCGGATGGAGCGGACGCAGCGCTGGGCCCATTTCGGAGACGTGCCCCTCACCTCGCAGGAGGGGATGGAGCGGACGCAGCGCTGGGCTCGTTTCGCCGAGGCGCCGGATTCCACGCTCCAGGAGCGGATGGAGCGGACGGCGCGCTGGGTGCAGTTCGGCACGCCCCTGCCCAAGGCGTCCGAGGAGCAGGCGACGCATTCGCTGCAGTGGGTGGAGCCGGGCACCACGTCGGCCGAGCCCTCCGTGTCGGAGGTGCTGTCGCAGGAGCTGGGAGACCTGGTACCGGACAGCGCGCCGCCGCCCGTGGAGGATGACGTGGCGGCGCCTCCGGTGGAGGAGGAGGCTCCGGCGCAGGAGGAGGCACCGAAACCGGAGGACACCGAGTCTCGCGAGCTGATGAGGGCGGCTCGGACCGAGCTGGAGAAGGAGGCCACGCTCCGGCTGCAGGCCGAGCACGAGGCCGAGGTGGAGCGGAACCGCACGACGGCGCTGCAGAGCGAGTTCGAGCGGGAGGTCGCGCTCCGGGCCCTGGCAGAAGCCGCCCAATTGGAGGCGGAGACCGAGCGTGGCCGGGAAGAGGCGCTGCGGCGGGCGGAAGAGGAACTCCGGCACCAGGCTGAGCAGGAGGCTCAGGAGCTGAAGACCCGGCTCGCGCAGCTGACGAAGGATCGCGACCACGAGGCGAGACTCCGTGCCGAGGCGGAGCGCTGGGTCATGGAGTTCCGCGGCCGCGAGGCGACGATCGCCAAGGCTCGCGCTGAGGAGGAGAAGCGCCGCAAGGCCATGGAGTCCGAGGCCGAGGCGGCTCGCGCCAAGGAGACTCGGCTCCAGGCGCAGGATGAGGAGCTGGTGCAGCTCCGTACGCAGCTGGCGGCGCTCCAGAAGGAGACGGGCGAGCAGAGCCGCCAGCGGGCCGAACTGGAAACACGAGTCCAGGAGGAGTCCCGGAAGCGCCGGGAAGCGGAGGCGGCGGCGGAGCGCTCGGCGCAGGCGCAGGCCGATGCGGAGTCTCGCGCCGAGGCCGAGGCCCAGGGCCGCACCGAGGCGGAGTCGCGGGTAGAGGCGGCAGCCCGGGCGCAGGCCGAAGCGGAGTCGCGGGCGGCGAGGGCGCGGTCCGAGATCGAGGCTCGGGTCAGTGAGGAGGAGCTGGCGCGCTTCGATGCCCAGGTGCGCGCGGACGCGGAGGCCCTGGCTCGGACCAAGGCCGAGGAGCGCGCGAGCGAGGAGGAGCAGAAGCGGGCGGAGATGGAAGCCCGGCTCCAGCGGGAGGCGAAGGCGCGGGCGGCGACCGAGACTCGGGTGAACGCAGCCCTCCAGGCGAGGACGGAGGCCGAGGAGCGGGCCGAGACCGAGGGGCGGGCGCGCCAGGAGGCGGAAGCGGGGGCCGAGGCGGAGAAGCAGGCCCGGCTCGCGGCGGAAGCGCAGCTGGAGGCGGAGCGTCAGACCCGGACCGAAGCGGAAGCCCAGGCCGAGGCGGAGCATCAGGCCCGGGCTCAGGCGGAAGCGCAGTTGGAGGCGGAGCGTCAGACCCGGACCGAAGCGGAAGCCCAGGTTGAGGAGGAGAAGCAGGCTCGGACTCAGGCGGAAGCGCAGCTGGAGGCGGAGCGTCAGGCCCGGACCGAAGCGGAGGCTCAGGCCGAGGCGGAGCGTCAGGCCCGAGTCGCGGCGGAGGCCCACCTCGAGGCGGAGCGGCAGGGCCGGGACGAGGCGGAAGGACAGGTGGAGGCGGAGGCTCAGGCACGCCAGCATGCCGAGGCGCGCGCGGCCTCGGAGTCCCAGCGCAGCGCGGAGCTGGAAGCCCATGCCGATACGGAAGCCCTGGCTCGCGCGGAGGCCGAGGCCCAGGCCGAGGCGGAGGCGCTGGCTCGGGCCGAGCTGGAAGGCCGGGCCAAGGCGGCCGAGCAGGCTCGCACGGAGGCGGAGGCCCGGGCGGATGCCGAGGCGCGAGCCCGCGAGGAGGCACAAGCGAACGCGGAGGCAGAGTCGCGGCGCAGGGCCGATGCCGAAGCCGCCATGGCCACCGCCCTGCAGGCGCAAGCCGCCGCGGAGGAGCAGGCGGAGGAGGCGCATCAGGCTCGGGCTGAAGCAGAAGCCCAGGCCGAGGCGGAGCGTCAGGCCCGAGCCGCGGCGGAGGCTCTCCTTGAGCAGGAGCGCCAGGCCCGAGCCGTGGCGGATGCGCGGGCGGAAGAGGGGCAGCAGGCCGGAAGCGAGGCGCAGACCCGGATCCAGGAAGAGCGCCGGGCGCGCGCAGCGGCGGAGGCGCGTGCGGTGGAAGAGGGTCGGGCGCGGACGGCCGCGGAGACCCGTGCCGAGCAGGAGCTCCAGGCGCGCACTGCCGCGGAGGCCCGTACGCAGGAGCAGGAGCAGGCGCGCGCTGCCGCGCAAGCCCGTGCGAAGGAAGAGCAGCAGGCCCGGGTCGTCGCGGAAACCCGTGCAGAGGCCGCCGCGCGCAAGCATGCGGAGGTCGAGCAGCAGCTTCAGGCTCTGGTGCACGCTCAATCGCTCACAGAGGAGAGAGCGAGCGCCGAGGCCCAGGCGAACGAGGAGCTGCGGACGCGCCTCGAGGCCGCGTTGAAGGCTCGGGCGGACCTCGACGCGCGTGCCAGGCAGGAGCGGGAGAAGCGCCTCGCGGCGGAGGCCCGGCTCCAGTCCGAACTCCAGACGCGTGCCTCGGCCGAGGAGCAGTTGCGAGAGGAACTCGAGCGGCTTCAGGCCGAAGCGGAGACCGAGGCCACCCGCGCGTCCGAGGAACTCGCCCACTGGAAGGCCCAGGCGCGGCAGCTCGACGAAGCGGCACGCCAGGCGGCGGCCGAGGCCGCTGAGCGCCAGAGACAGTTCCAGGAGCAGCTTGCGCGGCTGGAGTCTGAAGTCGCCAGCGTGCGCCAGGAGCGTGAGCGGCTCTCCCAGGAGCTGGAGCAACTGAACGCGGAAAAGACGCGAGCCGAGGCCGAGGCTGCGGAGCGTCTGGCCGCCGCCGAGCGCACGCGCCGGGAGACCGAGGAGGCTGGACGCCGCGAGGTGGAGGCCGTCGCTAAGGCGAAGGCGGAGGCCGAGGAGCTGGCCGCGCGCATGCAGTCCGCCGTCCTGCAGATCGAAGCGGCGGGGCAGCATCGGGTCATCGTGCCGCGAGGCGGCAGCGTGACGCAGGAAGGACTGGCGCACCTGCTCCTGCGGCTCTGCGAGGGGAACGCCAATGTGCGCCTGGAGCTCAAGGCGACCGACGCTCTGCGAGTGCTCTGGTTGAGGAGGGGCAGCCTCGTGGGCGCGCTCTCGTCGGCGCCGGGAGAGACGCTGGTGGATCGAGCGCGCCGCGATGGGCTCATCAACGCGCGCCAGGAGAACGAGCTGCGCCTGGTGCGCTCCACCTCCACGGGCGCACTGCTCGAAGCGCTGCGAGGCCGGGGCTACGTGCGCGAAGCCGAGGCCGTGCCGCTGGTGCAGCGCTACACGGAGCAGGTCTTCCTGGATGCCTTCTCCGAGGCGTCTACCCTCTACCGGGTGACGGATGAGGCGCCTCCACACGAGGTGGCGCTCGCGGCGGCCACGCGTCCACCATTGCACCTGCTGGCCGAGGCGCTGCGCAACTCGATCTCCGTGGAGTCCTTCGTGACGGAGGTCGGCGGACTGCGGGCCGTGGTTTCACGGGGGGATGCGGGGCTCCAGCCGGAGGGCTTCGGGCTCCCATCGCGAGAACTCCAGTTGCTGGCGAAGGTGGACGGAGAGCGGACGTTGGAGGAGCTGCTGCTGGGAGCAGGGCTGCCCCAGGAGACGGTGCTCAAGACGTTCGCGGTGGCGAGGGCGCTGGGCCTGGTCTCGCTGCGTCCCTCGACCGAACCGGCCGGCGAGCTGCCGCCCGAGCTGGACGTCCGTCGACTCGAGGCCAAGTTCGAGGAGATCCAGGAAGCGGACTACTTCACGGTGCTGGGCCTGGCCCGCACGGCGGGAGGAGAGGAAGTGAAGCGCGCCTTCGAGCGGCTCTCCACGGAGTTCCACCCGTTGAGGTTCGCGGGCCACCCGGACGCCTCGCTCCAGTACCGCGCTCAGCAGATCCGCGACGTGCTGGCCGAGGCGGCGCGCGCTCTTGCCGACGACAAGCTCCGCGCGGAGTACGCCCGCAACCTGCTGGACTGAGGCGAGAGATGGCCGCTGGACCCGAGACTTCTCCGCTGCCCGGGCTGCCCCGAGAGCCCGAGGTCCTCATCGAGTGCCCGCGCTGGTCCCTGGTGAAGCGGAGGGCGGACGGGAGCATCGACTTCATCTCGCCGGTGCCAAACCCCTACAACTACGGCTGCATCCCCGGCTTCGCGTCCGATGACGGAGATCCACTGGATGCGCTGGTGCTCGGTCCGCGCTTGCGCCAGGGCGAGCGCCTGCACGTCCCCGTCGTGGGCGTGGTGGACTTCATCGACGCGGGGCGAGGGGACCCCAAGGTCATCTGCAGCCACCGGCCGCTGGGAGAGCGGGAGCGGGTGGGGGTGGAGCGCTTCTTCCGCTTCTATGCGCGCTTCAAGCGGGTGCTCCAGCGGGTGCGCGGTCAGGTACCGGACACCCGCTTTCGGGGGTGGCTCGTCGCCCCGGACGGTGGGCTGCGGAACGGGTGACGCCGGGCGCTTGCCTGGGTTGCCCGCTCGCCCCAGGAGGGTTAAGAGGAACCCCTATGGTTCGCGAGATCCTCATCTGGCCTGATCCCATCCTGAAGCAGAAGGCGAAGCCCGTGACCAAGGTGGACGACGCCGTCCGCACCTTGGTGAAGGACATGTTCGAGACGATGTATGCCGCGGACGGCGTAGGCCTCGCGGCGCCGCAGATTGGAATCCTGCAGCGCATCATCGTCCTGGACACCACGCCCCGGCAGCCGGAGTCCAAGCCCATCGCGATGATCAACCCGGAGCTCATCGCCATGGAGGGCGAGACCACCTACACGGAGGGTTGCCTCTCCATCCCCGGCGAGGCCGAGGACGTGGACCGCGCGGCCGTGGTCACCGTGAAGTTCCTCGACCCGGAGGGCCAGGAGCAGACGCTGAAGTGCGACGGGCTGCTGGCCATCGCGGTGCAGCACGAGACGGACCACTTGAACGGCACGGTGTTCGTGGACCACGTGTCCACGCTCAAGCGTGAGCTCATCCGCAAGCGGATGAAGCGCCTCAAGTCCGAGCGCGAGGAGCGTCCGTCGGCGTAGTCGGCTTCACGCGCACTCTGCGCTTGGGGCACAGGTCCGCCACCACGCAGCGTGCGCACTCGGGCGAGCGGGCAAAGCACGTCCTTCGCCCATGCCACACCAGGAGCTGGTGGCCCTTCATCCACCGCTCCTGCGGCACCACGGCCTGAAGGTCCTTCTCGATCTTGTCGGGGTGCTGTTGCCGGGAGAAGTCGAGCCGGCCCGCCAGCCGCTTCACGTGGGTGTCCACGGGGAAGGCCGAATCCCCTCCCAGGTGGATGCACACCACCCCCGCCGTCTTTCTCCCTACACCTGGCAACTGCTCCAGCGCCTCGCGGGAGGAGGGCACCTGTCCACCATGCTGAGCCACCAGCGCCTGGGCCGCCGCGACGATGTTCTTCGCCTTGGCGCGGTGCAGGCCGCACGTCTGGATGAAGGGCTCCACCAACTCGGGCTTCACCGAGGCGAAGGCCTGGGCATCCGGGAAGCGCTCGAAGAGGGCGGGAGTCACCATGTTCACCCGCTTGTCGGTGCACTGGGCGGAGAGGATGACGGCCACCAGCAGCTCCAGCGGCGTGCGATAGTCGAGCTCGATGCGCACCTCCGGCATCTCGGCTTCCAGCCGATCCAGCACCGTGCTTGCCCGCCTTCGCTTCGCCTCGAGAGTCTCGCGTCCCACGCTTCGTTGTATGACATAACCGCCCTCGTCACAGAAGAGGGAACCCACCCACCAGGTAGGTAGGAAAACTCATGAAGCCCATCGACTTCCGCTCGGACACCGTGACGAAGCCCACTCCCGCCATGCGCCGCGCCATGGCGGACGCAGAGGTGGGGGACGACGTCTATGGAGAGGACCCCATGGTGAACCGGCTCCAGGAGCGGGTCGCCGAGCGCCTGGGGCTGGAGGCGGCCATCTTCGTGCCCTCTGGCACGCAGGCCAACCAGATTGCCATGGGCCTGCACTGCCGCCCGTCCGACGAGGTGATCACCGAGGTAGGCAGCCACATCGTCCAGTACGAGGGCGGCGCGCTGTCGGCGCTCTGGGGCATCCAGCCGCAGGGGCTGCCTGGGGAGCGCGGGCTGCTGACGGCGGCGCAGGTGGCGGAGGCGGTGCGAGGGGAGAACATCCACGCGCCGCGCTCGAAGCTGCTGTCGCTGGAGAACACCCACAACCGGGGAGGTGGCACGGTGTGGCCGCTGGAGCGCTTCCAGTCGGTGGTGGAGGCGGCTCGCAAGGCGGGGCTCGCGGTGCACCTGGATGGGGCGCGCCTCTTCAACGCCCAGATGGCCACGGGCACCCCGGCTTCGGCCTGGGCGAAGCTGACGGACACCACCTCGGTCTGCTTCTCCAAGGGGCTGGGCGCACCGGTGGGCTCGGCGCTGGCGGGCTCGGCGGCGCTCATCCGCGAGGCGCAGCGGCTCCGCAAGCGCCTGGGAGGCGGCATGCGGCAGGCAGGCATCCTTGCCGCCGCGGCGCTCCACGCGCTGGAGCACCACGTGGACCGGCTGGCCGAGGACCACGCCAACGCGCGCCGGCTGGCGGCGGGGCTGGCGGAGCTGCAGGGCGTGAAGGTGGAGCCCGCTCGGGTGGAGACCAACATCCTGCTGGTCGAGTTCACGCGTCCGGCCAGTGAAATGGTGTCGCGGCTGGCGACCCTGGGGGTCCTCCTGAATGCCACGGGCACGCACACCGCGCGCCTGGTGTGCCACCTGGATGTGTCGGCCTCCGACATCGACGAGGCGCTCACCCGGATCCGCAAGGCCCTCGAATCTTGATCCTGGAGAGGGCGTGGTAGGCTCCAGGAGCCTTGTCTCGCCTGATTGCCCTCTCTCTGATCGCGCTGCTGTCCGCGTGCGTCACCTCGCGCGCGGACGACAAGATCAGCTTCGATGAGGCGTTCGGCCCGGCTCCGGAGGAGCCAGAGGCGGCTCCCATGCAGGTGCAGGCACCCAGGGCCCGGGTGCGCAACCGGACACGGGACTTGAAGGCGCCTGGAAAGGACCTGCCCACGGCGAGCACCTCGCCGGAGCTCCAAGCGGCGCTCGCCGCGTTCGTGAACAAGGCCCGGGAGTACCGCCGGCAGGTGAAGCGGGGCAGCCCCATGCCCGGGGAGCAGGAGGAGAACTGGGTCCAGGTGACGGGCGCCCTGGACACCTTCCTGCTCCGCCCGGCGGAGAAGACCTCCGCCATGGACATCGTCCGTGCCCGGGTGACGCTGGAGGCGGAACTCGAGGAGGACGCGCGCTCCTACGGTGACATCCCCGAAGAGCTCGCCGAGTCGGTGATGACGCGGGTGAGCGAGCTGGTGGCGCGCATGGCGGACGTGCGTCGCCTGATGGTGAAGACGGTGGATGCGCCGCCGCGCTTCACCTGGCCCATCTCTCCTGTCTCCGTGACGAGCGGCTTCGGAGAGCGGGCGCACCCCATCCTGGGAGAGATGAAGGAGCACCTGGGGGTGGACCTCGCGGCGAGGCGTGGCCAGGCGGTGGTGGCCGCGGCGCCGGGCGTGGTGCTCAACGCCGGATGGAACGGTGGCTATGGCTACCAGGTGGAGATCCAGCACGCCGCGCGCATCACCACGCGCTACAGCCACCTGGCGCGGGTGATGGTGGAGCCGGGGCAGATCCTCGAGCGAGGGGACTTGGTGGGGCTGGCCGGGGACACCGGCATGGCCACCGGCGTGCACCTGCACTTCGAGGTGTGGAAGGACGGCCGGGCGAGGGATCCGCTGGACGAGCTGGACCGTGGAGACGCGGTGGAGATTGGCACCGTGTCGCTCGAAGCCGCGCCGCCCTCTGAAAAGCGACAGGGGCGCCGCCCAGTAGGACGACGCCCCTGAGGTGATGCCGCCGAGCGCGCCAGCCGAGGCGGGCGCTCAGGAGGCTGGCACCGGGACTACAGCGAGTTCTTCAGCTCCTTGGCGGGACGGAAGCCGATGGTCTTCGAGGCCTTCAGCTTCATCATCTCGTTGGTTTGCGGGTTGCGGATCTTCCGCGCCTTGCGGGAGCGAACCGACCAGGTCCCGAACCCGGGGTAGCTGAAGCGCGAGTCCTTCTTCACCGCCTTGCCGATGTTGCCGAAGACGATGTCGATGATCTCCGCCGCCGACTTCTTCGTCAGCTTGGACTGCGCGGCCACCACCTCCACGAGCTCTGCCTTGGTCATTCTCCCCTCCGTCTAGGGTTGTCTGGCTTGGAACCGCAACCTGGTTGCGGTTGGTAACAAATCGCTCTTTTCCCTGTCAATGATAGACCTGACCCCCCTCCCTGAAAATGGGCGCGGCCTCCGATTTATTGACGACTGAGACAACGAGCGTAGAGAGGAAATGATCGCGAAATCCGATACACCGTCACATGGCACGCATGCGATGCATTGAGAGGGATTGTGATCGGGTGAGCTGGTTTTTCTTTGTCATTTCGATCGCTTACGGGGCTCCGCTGATCCAGCGGCATGGGTGGGGTGGGGCTAGAGTGGGGGGCTCCATGAGCCCGCGCCCCCTCGTTTTCGCGCTGCTGCTGATCGCCGCCTGCCGGGCACCCTCCGTGCCGCCTGTCGTCCCGTTGACGCCTCCACCCCCGGGAGCCGAGGTGTGGGTGGATGGGGCTCGGGGGGCGTCCGGGGATGGCTCGCGGGAGCGGCCGTTCCGGACCCTGGCGGAGGGGTTGGTGGTGCGTCCCGCACCCACCGTGCACGTCGCCCGAGGCCTCTACGCCGGGCCCTTTGTGCTCCCCGCGGGGACACGTCTGGTGGGGGAGGGAGAGGGCACGGTGTTGTACGTGGAGGGCCGGGAGCCCGTGCTCCGGATGGAGGTGGGGGCTCGGCTCGAGCGGCTGGCGCTTCAGGGAGGGGGCTGGGCCGTGGAGACCGATGGGACGTTGGAGCTCGAGGGCGTGGCCTTCAGCGGCCAGCGGGAGGGAGCGGTCCGGATGATCGGAGGCCGGCTGGTGGCGAAGGGGGCGCGGTTCGAGGCGAGCCTCTCGGAGACGGTGGGAGTCTCCGTGGAGGGCCCGGGCAGCGTGGACGTCCGGGAGAGCACCTTCGTGGGGCCCTGGAGGCGTGGGGTGCGCATGCAGGGGGCCGCCGAGGTGGTGCTGGAAGGAGTGCGGTTCCAGGACGCGGTGATGGCGCTGGACCAGGAGGGTGGCCGTGCGCGGCTGAGACGGGTGACGGTGGAGGCAGGGCGGGGGCCGGGGCTGCTGGTGACGGACGGGACGCTGGAGATCGACGAGGCGCAGGTCATCGGCCACGAGTACGGGCTGGCCAGCCACGGGGCGAGGCTCGACGTACGAGGGTTCACCTCGGTGCGAGCGGAGCGCGCGGGCATGGGGCTCACCCGGTCCACGGGGCGGCTTGAGGACATCCACGTGCGCCAGAGCGGGAGCTTCGGGGCGCTGCAGTTCGTGGACTCGGACCTGGAGGTGCGCGACTTCCGGCTGGACGATGTGGACGGCTACGGCGTGGCAGCCACGAAGGGGAAGCTGCGGGCGCGCGATGGGAGCATCACCCGGCTGCGCTCGAAGGAGGGCTTCACGGGAGATGGCCTGCACCTGCGCGGAGTGGTGGCGGACGTCGAGAGCGTGGAGGTGCGTGATGCGCCCGGAGTCGGAGTGCTGGCGGCCCAGGGCGCGGAGGTCACCCTTCGAGACGTGACGCTGGTGCGGTGCCAGCAGGCGGGGCTCGAGGCGGAGAGCCTGGCGCGGGTGAGCGCCACGGGGCTCGAGGTGCGTGACACGAAGGGAGTGGCGCTGGCGGTGCTCCGGGACGGCGAGGTCTGGGTGGATGTGCTCACCGCGAGCGGGCTCGCCGAGGGCCTGGTCTGGGCCGAGTGCGAGGGGACGGCGCAGGTCCACCTGGGGCGCCTGAGGACAGAGGATCGCCGAGGCCTGACGGCCTCCTGTGTCACGGCGAGGTGAGCGCGGGTGGCTCCACGGGCTCGGGCAGCGGCGTGGCCCGGGCTTCGAGCCAGGCGCGGATGAGTGGATAGACTTCCATCGGGGCGCCGGTGCCGAACATCAGGTCCCCGTGGCCGTAGTCCATCTTGTCTCCGCGGTCGCGGCCGAAGACGTGGAGCGTGCGGTCCGGGGTGGTGAGCAGCTCGTACTGCTTGCGGAGGTTCTCCGCGGTGGCGAGCCGATCGCTGCTGCCCCCCATCACCAGCACGGGCAGGTTGAGGCGGGAGATGCCCGCGCGCCAGTCCACCTTGCCGTCATAGGAGCGGAACGAGTCGTGCTCGATCCAATCCTGGAACTGGAGGAGCACCTTGCGGCTCATGGACGACAGCATGGTGGCGAAGACCTGCCGTTGGATCTGCGGAGGCATGTGCTGGGGGTTCACGAGCAGATCCGACAGCGGCAGGGTGACGTAGCCGAGGAAGGGAGCCAACGTAGCGCTCATCCACTCCTGCCGGAGGCGCCCGGGCCACGCGGCGCGCACTCCGAGTCCCAGCAGGGAGCGCAGCAGGGGTTCGGATTTGAGGAACACGGGGGAGCCCAGCACCAACAACCCCGCCAGCTGGGGTCCCAGAGGACCCTGGGCCGCGGCATACCCGACCAGTCCGCCCATCGAGTGCCCCAGCCAGAAGGCCCGCTTCGCGCCGGTCTCCTTCAGCGCGAACTCCAGCAGAGCGGGGGCGTCCTGGAGGATGTGATCATCAATGGAGAAGTCGGTGTACCGGCGTCCCGGAGGCGGGAGGCGCGAGTGCGCCGTGCCGCGCCACTCGACGCTGAAGCAGTCGAACCCGGCCTCGGCCAGGTAGTGCGCCACGGAATAGGGAGGCGCGAAGTCGAAGGTGTAGCGGTTGGCGGCCAGTCCATGGCACAGCAGGACAGGCTCCTCGAAGCGCCGCTTCAGCGACCGGCGGGCATGAACGGCAATCTCCCACCCGTCCTGGCAGCGCGCCCTGAGCAGTTGTGGTGGTGCTGTACGGGGACGGTAGAGGCGGCGAACCCCCAGCACCCAGACCACATTTCCGAGGACGACGGCCAGCAGGAGCAGCAGTCCCCAGAGCACCCAACTTCCCGGATCCATCCAACCCTCCGTGGACGCAATAAAACCTTGCTATGGTCCGTTCACCCCGCCGTGCAAGTGCCAACGGGCATCTGGAGAGAGAGGCGACCGATGAAGCTGAGGAAACTGATGTTCGTCCTTCCCAACCTCTTCACGGTCACCTCCATCTTCTGTGGCTTCTACGCCATCACGCTGTGCGCCGGTGAGGCCACGCCTGTCCAGCTTTATCAGGCGGCGCTGGCCATCCTCTTCGCCATGTTCTTCGACGGGTTCGACGGGCGCGTGGCGCGGCTGACGAAGACGCAGAGCGACTTTGGCATGCAGCTCGACAGCCTGGCGGACGTGGTGTCCTTTGGCGCGGCGCCTGCCCTCCTGGTCTACAAGTGGGCGCTGGCGCCTCTGGGCTTCCTGGGGCTGTTCATCTCGTTCTCGTTCGCGGCGTGCGGCGCGATGCGCCTGGCGCGCTTCAATGTTCTGGCCATGCGCAACCCGCACGGTGGTGGCGGCAACTTCTTCGTCGGCCTTCCCATCCCGCTGGCCGCGGGCGTGCTGGTGTCGATGATCATCACCCACCACGTCATCGTCGGGGCCGAGCCGGCCTCCGCGGTTCGGGGCCCGATCGCGGCGGTGGTGGGGCTGCTGGCGCTGCTGATGGTGTCCACGGTGCGCTACCGCACGTTCAAGGACCTGCGGCTGTCGAAGAAGTCCGCGGTGGTGTTCATGCTCGTGGCGCTGAGCGGGCTGGCCATCGGCACGCAGCTGCGCCCGGCGTATGTGCTGGTGGCGTACTCCTCCGCGTACCTGGCCATGGGGCTCATCGAGTCCGCGTTCCTGGTGCGCAAGCGGCTGGTGGCGCGCAAGGTGGGGGCTGCGGGGGTGGTCGCTGCCGCGGCGGTCCTCGAGGAAGAGGTGGATGAGGACGAGGATGAGGACGAGGAGGCCGCGGAAGAGGCTGCTGGCTCCTGAACCGGGTTTCCCGCTGAGCCGTTCCGCCGCACCTTGGCGTTTCCGGCAGTGCCGCTAGGATGCTCCGCCCATGCGCGTCGAGCTCCTGTGTACCGGTGATGAACTCGTCACCGGGCTCATTACGGACACCAACAGTCCCTGGTTCGAGGACAAGCTCTTCCAACTGGGCGTGAAGGTGGAGCGGGTGCTCCTCGTGGGCGACGTTCGCCCGGACATCACCCAGGCACTGCTGGAGGTGGCCTCCCGCGCGGACGTGGCGCTCGTCTCGGGAGGACTGGGCCCGACGATGGACGACTTCACGCTCGAGTGCGCCGCTGCGGCGGCGGGCGTTCCTCTGGAGGAGAGTCCCCAGGCGATGGAGTGGATTCGCGAGCGGTATGCGAAGCGCTCCCTTCCGCTGAACCCGGGCGCCTTCCGCATGGCGCGGATTCCTCGAGGGGCCGAGGTGGTGCGCAACCCCGTGGGCTCCGCGCCCCTGGTCCTCTTCCGGCTGGGGCGTTGCCAGCTCTTCTTCGTGCCGGGAGTGCCTCGCGAGTACAAGGCCCTGGCCGAGGATGAGGTGCTGCCGCGCATCCGAGCGGCGCTGGAGAAGGACTCGGAGCGCGTCTACCGGGCCTTCCGGTTGCTGAAGACCGTGGGCATTCCCGAGTCCCAACTGGATGCGAGTGTGGCTCCCTTGGTTCCGCGGCATCCCCAGGTGGTGTTTGGCTTTCGCACCCATGCTCCGGAGAACCACCTCAAGCTGATGGCGACGGCTGGCACGCAGGCCGAGGCGGATGCGGCGCTCGCAGCCGCCGAGGCGGCTTCCCGGCAGGTGGTCGGAACGAAGGTCTTCGGCGTGGATGACGAGGACTACGCCGCGGTGATCGCCAGGATGCTGACCGAGGCGAAGGCCACACTGTCCACCGCGGAGAGCTGCACGGGAGGCCTCATCGCTACCCAGCTCACCGCGGTGCCGGGGTCGAGCGCCTTCTTCATAGGAGGCGCGGTTTCATACTCGGAGAAGGTGAAGATGGCCTGGGTGGGAGTTCCCCCGGAGGTGCTGGATCGCCACACCGCCGTGTCGCGAGAGGCGGCGGTGGCCATGGCCGAGGGTGTGCGTACCGCCTGTGGGACGACCTACAGCCTGTCGGTGACGGGCTATGCGGGGCCTACGGGAGGCACGCCCGAGGATCCCGTGGGCACCGTCTATTGTGGGTTCGCCGCCGAGGGGCACCCGACCCACTGTGAGCGTTTCACTTTCGTGGGAGATCGAGAGCGCGTGCGCCTCTTTGCGGCCAACTCAGCGCTCGAACTCCTGCGTCAGCATCTTCTCTCGCGAGCCTCCGTTCCATGAGCCGCAAGTCCAAGCGTTCCAAGAAGGACTCCTCTTCCGAGGAGGCTTCCTCGCCGGCCTCGCCTCCGTTGTCCGCCGAACCCGTTCCGGCTCCTGCCCCGGAGGCAGGCTCTGCGCAGGCAGTGCAGGTTTCCCAGCCCGAGCCTCATGCCGCCGTATCGGACAAGCCGGGTGATCCACCCGAGCCTGTCGCGGCATCACCGGGTGAGGGAGCTTGGGCGGCCGCGCGCATCTGGTTCTCCGCGTATCGGGTGGAGGTGCTGCTCTTCCTGGTGAGCTTCGTGGTGCTGGCGAGCTTCAGCTCGCAGCGATTCCTGCGCCAGAGCGCGGCCCCTCACTTCATCTACCAGGCACAGTCCTGGATGGAGGGGCGGCTGGACGTGGATCCGGAGGTGCTGCCCAACCTGGAAGACTGGGCCTGCGTGCGAGTGGTGGGCGGAGCGAAGGTCCGCTGCGAGGGTCGGCCGCTGCCGACGGATCGCTGGTTCGTGAGCTTTCCGTCGTTCCCGGCGGTGGCGATGCTGCCCTTCGTGGCGCTGCATGGGTACCAGTTCAATGACACCTCGTTTGGGGTGATCATCGGAGCGCTGGCCGTGGCGCTCTTCTACTCGCTGCTGCGCTACCTCGCCCAGGAGGGCGAGTCGCCAAGGAACCGGAACGAGAACATCGCGCTCGCGCTGATCCTCGCCTTCGGCACGCTGTTCTTCTACTGCGCGATCCGCGGAGAGGTGTGGTTCAGCGCGGAGGTGATGGGGGTGGCGCTGACGTGCCTCTACGCGCGCAACGCCGTCCGAGCGCACCGTCCCGTGCTGGCCGGGGTGTTCTTCTCCATGGCGACGCTCACCCGTACGCCCCTGCTCTTCTCGGGCCTCTTCTTCGTGCTGGAGGCGCTGTGCCCGGGGCCGGACCGGCTCGCGCAGCTCCGTGCCCTGTCGAGCCACTGGAAGCCTGCGGCTCGCAAGGTGGGCCTCTTCGCCCTGGGGGCGGCGCCGCTCGCAGTCCTGGCAGCCGCCTACAACCTCTACCGCTTCGGGAGGCCCGGCGAGTTCGGCCACGCATTCCTCTACAACAACCGCGTCAACACGGACATCGATCGGTATGGGCTCTTCAACCTGACCTATCTCCAGCGCAACCTGGAAGCGGCGTTCCTCAAGCTTCCGCGCGTGTCCTTGCACCCGCTCGAGCTGGGCTACGACCCGTATGGGATGACGTTGCTACTGACGCTGCCGCTGCTCGTCTTCCTGGTCATCCCGAAGACGCGCCCGCGGCTGCACTGGCCGTTGTGGCTCACCGTGGCGGTGTGTGCGCTGCCGGGGCTCTTCTACCAGAACACGGGCTACATGCAGTTCGGCTTCCGCTTCAGCCTCGACTACACGCCCTACCTGCTGCTGCTCTTCGCCGTTGGGGGCTGGGCCCTGCGCAACCGCTGGGTGCAGGTGGCCGTGGGGCTCGGCGTGCTGGTGAACTTCTGGGGCGCCGCAGCCTTCCATGGTTACACCGAGTACGTCCGGAACTGGTAGCTGGGCACCGCTTGGGTTGCGTCCGCCAGGCCGCGAGTGCACATAAGGAGCGTCATGCAACCGCCTACCGGTCAGCCTCCCTTCGGCAAGCGCTGGCACACGCGCGAGGACAGTGGCATCCGTCTCGACAAGGCCTTGCGCTGGTGGCACGACGACGAGCCCATCGAGCATCCGAAGATCATCGAGCTCTTCAACACCTCGCTGGTGATCGATGACGACGGGCGCTACCAACTGCGCATCGGCCAGGACTGGTGCTTCATCCAGGTGGAAGACGCCGCCTACGAGGTCCGCACGGTGGACGTGACGCCAGACGAGCGTGTGTCCGTTCGCTTGAGCGACCGCACGGCTGAGGCGCTCGATCTCGCCACGCTCGCGCTGGATCCGGATGGTGTCTTCTCTTGCCGGGTCAAGCGAGGCCGGGCCAAGGCCCGCTTCTCTCGAGATGCCCAGCACCAGTTGGGCGAGCTGCTGGAGGAAGGGGAGGGAGGCCGCCTCTTCCTCCGAGCTGGGCAGAGCCGCCTGGCGCTGCCCGTGTCGCTCGAGTCGCCGTCGGCCTGAGCAAAAGAAACGAAGAGGTCGGGGCTCATGAAGGACCCGGCCTCCTGTTCTCAGGCGATTCTCAAGCCACCGCCTCTGTCGGTTCGGACGCTGCTGCCGGGACGGGCGGAGCCACGCCGATCAACTCGGTGGCCAGCCCCTCCAGCGCCTCGGGGTGCTCGCGCAGCCACTCGGCGGCCCGCTCACGGCCCTGGCCGATCCGCTCGCCCCGCAGGCTGAAGTGGCTGCCGGACTTCTCGATGAGACCCGCCTGGACGCCCAGGTCCAGTACCTCGCCCGCGCGGTGGATGCCCACGCCGTACACCAGGTCGAACTCGGCCTCCTGGAAGGGCGGGGCCAGCTTGTTCTTCACCACCTTCACTTTTGCCCGAGTCCCGATGACGTTCTCTCCATCCTTGAGGTTGCCCGTGCGCCGGATCTCCAGCCGCATCGAGGAGTAGAACTTCAGCGCGTTGCCGCCCGTGGTCGTCTCCGGGTTGCCGAACATCACTCCGATCTTCATGCGGATCTGGTTGATGAAGATGATGCACGCACCCGAACGGCTCACCGCGCCCGTGAGCTTGCGCAGGGCCTGACTCATCAGCCGGGCCTGCACGCCCATGTGCGCATCGCCCATCTCACCCTCGATCTCGGCTCGCGGCACCAGCGCCGCCACCGAGTCCACCACGATCAGGTCCACTGCCCCCGAGCGGACGAGGTGCTCGGTGATCTCCAGCGCCTGCTCGCCCGTGTCGGGCTGCGAGATGAGCAACTCCTCCACACGCACGCCCAGCTTGCGCGCGTAGTGGACATCCAGCGCATGCTCCGCATCGATGAAGGCAGCCACGCCGCCCGCTGCCTGCACCTGCGCGATGGCGTGCAGCGTGAGCGTCGTCTTGCCGGAGGACTCGTTGCCGAAGATCTCCACCACGCGCCCACGCGGATAGCCGCCCACCCCCAGTGCCCGATCCAGGCTCACCGAGCCCGAGGGAATGACCGCCACCTTCTGCTCCTGTGCCTCGCCTCCCAGAGGCATCACCGCCCCTTTGCCGAACTGCTTCTCGATCGCCGCCACCGCCGCCGCCACCGCCTTCAACTTCTCCGTCACCTTGTTCATCGCTTCTCCAACGCCGCCCTTCTCGGGACATGAGTGCTGCGCTCGGGTGGAACGCCGCCGAACGCATCGCGTGGAGCCATGAGCAATGAGCATGCCGTGAGCCTTCCCCTCTGAAGCAGAGGCGCGAGACGCCCAAAACGCGCGCGCACCGTCCACGGCCGTGGATGCCGTGAGACGGTGCGCGTGGACGACGTGAACTCGAACCCCTTCGGGACGGGCCTGAAGGAGCTTAGTGGTGCCGGCCTCCGCCCCGGTTCTCACGGGCGGGAGTCGCGGGGTGGTAGTTCCCGGGAGGCGGCCCACGGTGGTCCCGTTCTCGGTATCCGTCGCGCGAGTCCCGCTCTCGGTATCCGCCGCGCGGGTCCCTCTCTCGGTATCCGTCGCGATAGCTGGGGCGGTAGTAGTGAGGCCTGCCGCCGTAGCCGTAGTAGTAGCGGTTCACGACCGGGTAGCGGCGCCAGGAATGCATGAAGTAGTTGGGGTGGCCCCAGCTCACGGAGATTCCCGCGTGGCGGTAGACGGGGATGACGATGCGCAGCGAGCCAGGGATCGCCCATCCGCCACCGGCGAAGACCCAGGCCCCACCGCGGTGGAACCACCTGGGGGAGACGAACACGAGGCCTGGCCGCGGGGGCGTCACCCAGCTTCCCTCGATCCAGACCCAGTTCGAGCCGGACCAGTACCAGTAACCCGGGGCCCACGTGACGTTCGTCGACGGAGCGGGAGGCTGGAACTCTGTCTGCGCGGTGGGGGGGGCCTGCGTCGTGGCTACCTCCTCATTGACGACATCGACGGGGATCTCCACCTCGTTCGAGTTGGTGCGGGCCCAACCACTCGACACCCAGCGCCACCCGTCATAGTCCTGCCGCCAGTAGCCGTTGATGAACTGGTAGCCGGCCATGGGAGAGATCCAGGCGCCCTGCTTGAAGCGCCACTCGTCTCCATCCCAGTACCAGTGACCCGAGGTCCACACCGCACCCGAGAAGGGACGAGCGGTGGGATTCTCCGCGGGAAGCTCCGGTGGAGCGGAAGGCGCCACGGGGGAGGAGTCCACCTCGTAGTCGTCCTCATTCTCCTGAGCCGCGACCGGTGCGGTCTGCGCATACACAGCCTGGGCCGCCAGTACGGCAACCACACAGGCCAACCATCGAGGAGCCATGACATTGCCTCCGTTGGACATCGCCAACCCCTGAAAGATACGGGTGCAGGCTTGGGCCGCACCCTCTCGACTCATGAATAGGACGGGGGGGCCGGTGTTTCATTCAGACCCTGTGCGCCTATGTCGCTCCACGAGGCAGGGGGAGGGCAAGGTAACGCACGAGGGGTTGGTCGCTGGACATTCGTGCAGTCCTTCCGTCGTTCAGTCGACGGAAGGGGAGGGCGAGCGTCCCTCTCGGCCGCGCTCGGCGATGGATTCGGGGACACCCCCCTGGCCGCCGATTTCCTGGTGGAGCTGGATGACGGTGTCGCGTACCCGACGGATCAGCGCGTCCCGGTCCTCGTTCGTGAGCCCCTTCGTCTCGATGGGTTGACCCACCTTCACGCGGATGTCGTGCCGGCGCAGCCAGATCCCGCCCTGGGGAAGGGTCTGCAACGAGCCCTCGATGGCGACGGGGATGATGGGGACCTGGGCCTCGATGGCGATCATGAACGTGCCCTTCTTGAAGGGATGGATGAGCCCGTCGCGCGAGCGGGTGCCCTCGGGGAAGGCGAGGACCGACTTGCCCGAGCGGATGTGCTCGCCCGCGCGCTTCAGGCTCTGGAGCGCCTCCCGGTGGTTGGAGCGATTGACGAAGATCATCCCCGTCATCGCCATGTACCAGCCGAGGAAGGGCACGTGCTTGAGGACGTGCTTGGCGATGAACCGGATGTTCACCGGCAGCGCCGCGAACGCGCAGGGGATGTCCATCGCCGACTGGTGGTTCATCAGGAAGATGTAGGGCTTGCTCCAGTCGAGGTCCGGCAGGGGCTCGACGAACATCCGCGAGCCATTGATGCGCCAGTGCATGGGAGCCCAGAAGCGGCGGGCCATCATCAGCGGCACACTGCCGTTGAGCGTCACCAGCATCATCACCCCCGCCAGGGTGATCCAGAAGGCGCCCCAGGCCGCCAGAAAGAGCAACTGGAGCACATTGAGGAGGGGATAAAGGATCTTCATCGGCGGAAGAATCTGGGCTGGGCGCCTTTTTGGGGGAGCCCTTATCACGCCAGGGAAGGGCTGTGGGCGGTTGTACCGTCCACAGTTGTGCGATGGGCACGGACTTCGTTGACTTTGCCTGGGGAGGCAGGAAGTTCTCCCCTGTGACTGCAAGCTCCGACACCCGTCCCCACGTGGTCATCCTTGGCGGAGGCTTCGGTGGCCTCTATGCCGCGATGCGGTTGAAGCGCGCGCCGGTGCGCGTGACGCTCGTGGATCGCCACAACCATCATCTCTTCCAACCGCTGCTGTACCAGGTGGCCACCGCGACGCTCAGTCCGAGCGACATCGCCTCGCCGCTGCGAGGCATCCTCGGCCGGTACGGCATCTCCGTGTTGCTCGCGGAGGCGACGGGGATCGACGTGCAGGGCAAGCGGGTACTCCTCGCGGACGGAGAGCTGACGTACGACTTCCTCATCGTCGCAACCGGCGCCACGCACTCCTACTTCGGGCGTGACGAGTGGGGCCGTTACGCGCCGGGGTTGAAGACGATCGAGGATGCGGTGGAGATCCGGCGGCAGGTGTTGCTCGCCTTCGAGCTGGCCGAGCGCGAGCCGGAGCCGGTCCGTCGCCGGGAACTGCTGACCTTCGTCATCGTCGGAGGAGGCGCCACCGGGGTGGAGATGGCCGGGGCGCTCTCGGAGATCAGTCACCACGCCCTGGTGCGGGATTTCCAGAACATCGATCCCAGTCAGGCGCGCATCCTGTTGGTGGAGGGGGCTGCCCATGTGCTGCCCACCTACCCGGAGAATCTGTCCCTCAACGCGCGTCGCTCGTTGGAGCGACTGGGAGTGGAAGTCCGAACAGGAGTCCGTGTCACGCGGATCGACGAGACCGGGGTCTACATCGGGGACGAGCACATCCCCGCGTACACGAAGATCTGGGCGGCTGGAGTGGCGGCCTCTCCGGTGGCGAAGTCGCTGGGCGTGCAGTTGGACCGGGCCGGCCGGGTGGAGGTGACCCCCGAGCTCAACCTTCCAGGCCGCAAGGATGTCTTCGTCATCGGAGATCTGGCGCTCTTCAAGGAGAAAGGTCAGGCCGTGCCGGGCGTGGCGCCTGCGGCGATGCAGGAAGGCAAGCACGCAGCGAAGAACATCCTCCGCCAGCTCAAGGGCCAGCCGGTGGAACCCTTCAGCTACTGGGACCGAGGCATGTTCTCCGTGATTGGCCGAGGCTCGGCGGTGGGCATCGCGCTCGAACGCTTCCGCATGTCGGGCTACATCGCCTGGCTCGCCTGGCTGTTCATCCACATTCTTTTTCTCATCGGCTTCCGCAGCAAGGTGGCCGTGCTCGTGAACTGGGCCTACTCGTATGTGGCCTTCCGGCGGTCCGCTCGAATCATCACGGGGGGAGTCCCGTTGCGGGGACGCTCTTCGGGGAAGAGCGCGCTGCCCGCCGCGGGGGCAATCCTCGAAGAGCCGCACAAGGCCACCGAGCCGCAGCCCGCCGTCCGCTCGGAGAGTCCCTGACATGGGATGTGGAGCCACTCACGGCTCTTCGGGGTGATCGGAGTGACCGTTGGGATGCGCCAGCCGGGTGAAGTAATCCGGCTTTGCGCCATGGGTGTTGGCATGGAGCCAGCCCCGGCGGTCCATGATGCGGCAGTCGATGGCGATCGCGAGGTCCGCATCCTTGATGCGTGCGTGCCCCTCCAGGTCCGCGCGCGTCAGCGCGAGCTTGAGGATGCGATCGTGCGCTCGGGCGGACAGCCCATGCTGGACCACGGCTCTCTCCAACTTGCCCATGGCTGCGGAGCCCAGCGCGCAGTGCTCGCGGATGAGCCGCGGCGGCATCTGGGCATTGCAGTGCACTCCTGGCTCGTCTCGGAACCGGGCCCGTTGGCGCTCGCGTGCGGCCTCCACCCGCTCGCGGTAGTACGAACTCGGAGGCTCGACGTTCTCGCGCTGGGCGATGTGCCGGTACTCCACGGGCCGGGTCTGCAGCGTGATGTCGATCCGGTCCAGCATGGGACCGCTCACCCGCGCGTGATACTCGAAGATCCGGTGCTCGAGGCATTGGCACGCACGGCCCGGCACGTTGAAGTAACCGCAGGGGCACGGGTTCATCGCCGCCACCAGCATCACCTGGCTCGGATAGGTGACGTTCTGGCTCGCCCGAGCCAGGTGGATGAGGCCTTCCTCCAGCGGCTGGCGCAGCACCTCCATGACGTTCTTGCGGAACTCCGGCAGCTCATCGAGGAACAACACGCCATGGTGCGCCATGGAGAGCTCCCCAGGTCGCGCCATGGGCCCACCCCCCACGAGGCCCGCATCCGAGATGGTGTGGTGCGGTGACCGGAAGGGGCGCTCTCGCATCAGCGCCTGGTCATCTCCCAGCAATCCGAGCACGGAGTAGATCTTCGTCACCTCCAGCGCCTCGGAGAACGTCATCGCGGGCAGGATGCCGGGCAGCCGCCGGGCGAGCATCGTCTTGCCCGAGCCCGGAGGCCCACACATGAGAACGTTGTGGCCACCGGCAGCCGCCAGCTCCAGCGCCATCTTGATCTCGGGCTGTCCCCGGACATCCGCCATGTCCAGCGGGGGAGGGCCTTTCGCCGCCGCAGTCGCGCTGCCCGAACGCACGTACGGGGACAGGATCCGGACGCCCGTGAGGTGCTCGACAGCATCGCGCAGGTGGTTCACGGGGAACACCTGGATGCCATCCACCAGCGCGGCCTCGGCCGCGTTCGCCGTGGGGACCATCACCCCCTGGAAGCCCCCTTTCTTCGCCGCCACCGCCAGTGGAAGCACGCCCTTGACGGGCTTGATCCACCCATCCAGCGACAGCTCTCCGCCGAAGAGGTAGTGCCCCAGGGGCTCCTCCTCCATCAACCGGGCCGCCGCCAGCACGCCCAGCGCGATGGGCAGCTCGAAGGCCGCGCCCTCCTTGCGAATGTCCGCGGGCGCCAGATTCACCGTGATGCGCTTCTGCGGCAGCTCGAAACCTGTGTTCTTCAGCGCCGAGATGACGCGCACCTTCGACTCGCGCACCGCTCCATCCGGCAGCCCTACGACGTTGAAGTAGGGCAGGCCGAGCGCCATATCCACCTCGCACTCCACCACCACCGCGTCGATCCCCATCAATGCGCCCGAGCGCACCCTCGCCAGCATTCCCACCCTCCGGGTTGTGTGCCCAGAGCAGTAGCAACAGCTGTACCAGGTAGTCTCAGAGGGGAGCGCACCGCTCGACCGTCCTAGGAACGGGATGGTGCGTCCACGAAGCGAGACTGAGGTGGACGGAGAGCGCCTCGCGCGGCGCCGCGTCTACAGGGATTTGCTGGGCCCGGAGCGCCGCGACGGCTTGGAGTCCACGCCACCTTCCGCGCCTGCGGAGGTAGAGGCTTCCTTCCAGGTGATGCGGTAGGTGCAGGCATGGCCGTCGTAGCCGTGCGACTCGACTCGCAGCTCCCTGGCGCCGGACATGGCCACACCCGCCTGGATGATGCCGGCGGTGAACTCGGGGACGTCGCCCACCTCGTTCATCCACACGTCGAACTGGGTGGGGCCCAGCTCCGTGATGCGTGTCTCCGTGTAGTTGTTGCCCGCCCGGAAGTTCTGCGTCGCCCGGGAGATGGTCCGGCGCGGGCCCAGCACGCGCAGCAGCCCCATCACCGCTCGCCCCAGCATCGTCTGCCGGAAGCCATCGACATAGAGCTCGCCGAGCTTGAAGGTGGAGCGGGGCAGGGGCTCGCCTGGGAACAGCTCCTCCGCCGCGATGCGGATGAACTTCATCCAGGACTGGAAGGAGTACGCCGGCTTGATCTTCTGATCGACATCCAGCCCGGCCTCACGCAGCCGCGCCCGGCACTCAGGCGTCAGGCGTCCACCGAGCGCGCGCACGAACAGCGCTTCGATCGTCTGTTCGAAAACCAGGAGCTCGTCGGCCATGAGGTGGCGCAATGTATCCGACGAGCCCCTGGATGGGAACGGCGCCCGCTATGGAGTGGGCGGAGCCGGAGGAGCGTCAGGCGCGGGAGGAGCGCCCTCTTGCCCCGGCACCACGGCACCCTGCGGCAGGTCCTCGGTCGCCATGCCTAGCACCTTGGCCCCGGCCGCCTTGGCGCCGTCCAGCGCGCCAATGAGCTTGCCGTAGTTCGTCTTGTCGTTCGCCATGAAGAAGACGATGCGGTCGTCCTTCTGCTTGGCGGCGAGCATCTTCGTCAGCCGGGCGACGTACTCCTCCTGGGAGGGCATCACCTCGGTGTTGATCTTGATGCCGCCCTGCTCGTCCAGCTGCACCACGAGCTGATCGTCCGGAGGCGGCTCGTTGTTCTGCTGCACCTCGGTGTCAGGCACCTTCACCTCGATGTCCTTCTCGAGCAGAGGCGTGATCACCATGAAGATGATGAGGAGCACGAGCACCACGTCCACCAGCGGCGTGACGTTGATGTCCGAGTTGGGAGGGGTCTGCGGCTTGACCCACTGGCGTTTCTTGATTCCGGACATGGCTATTCCTTCAGCTCCTCGACGCCCAGGGCGATGCTCTTGGCCTTCGCCTTGCGGGCAATCTCCATCGCCCTGCGCACGTCCCCTACCTGCAGGGAGCTGTCACCCTTGAGGAGGATGCGCTTGCCCGGGTTGGTCTCCAGCTCCTCGCGGAGCTTGTTCTCCAGACCGGCGGCGTCGTACTCGTCATTCTCCAGGAACATCTTCTTGTCCGGAGTGACGGAGAGGATCATCGGATCCGTCTCGGTCTTTTCCTTGCTGATGTTCGTCGCCTTGGGCAGCGTGACCGACTTGCCACGCTGAAGCATGGGCGTGATCACCATGAAGATGATGAGGAGCACCAGCACCACGTCCACCAGCGGAGTGATGTTGATCTCGTTCTTGATCCCCTTGCTGGGGCCTGCTGCCATTCCCATGGATGCACCTGGGGCTTTTTTGAGCGGGGGCTAGGAGGAGACCGGCCCGCCACGCACGGGAACCTTCGCGGAAAGGCTCCTCGGATGCTCAGGCGGGCCGGGAGGCGGCCACGAGGGCCGCCCGGCTGGCTTCAGGCCGACTGCTGCTGGGAGTGCGAAGCGCCGCCGGTCAGCTGACGGGCCACCACGTCCAGGAACTCGTTGGAGGACTCGGAGATGTCCACCGAGCGCGCGTCCACCCAGCCCTGGAGGAAGTTGTACGCCATCACGGCGGGGATCGCCACGAGCAGACCGAACGCCGTGGTGATGAGCGCCTCGGCGATACCGGCGGAGATGGTGCCCAGACCGCCCGAGCCGGACTCGGCCATGAGCTGGAAGGCGTTGATGATACCCATCGTCGTGCCGAGCAGACCGACGAACGGCGCCGTCGAGCCCACCGTGGCCAGCACGCCCAGGCCACGCTTCATGCTCTGCACCTCGCGCTGCGCCTGGCGCTCGAGCGCGCGGGCCACCGACTCCACGGCCACTTCCTTGTTGTTGGGGCTGATCCGGTATGCCGTCAGGCCCGAGTTGATGACCCGGCCCAGGTGACCCACGTCCTTGCCCAGGTTCGTGTTGGCCGCCGTGCTCAGATCGCCCTTGGCGAGGATGGCGCCCATCTTCGACGCGAAGGTGCGCGAGTCCGCCCGCGTCTTGCGGAAGACCACCATGCGCTCCGCCATGACGACCAGGGAGGCGACCGACATCGCCGCTAGGGTGAAGATGATGATGCGGGCGAAGGTGCCCGTGGCGTTCCAGATTTCAATCAGCGAGAAGTGCATGGCGGTATGAGCGCTCCTCCACGAGCGCGGGGGGGTAACAGCTATTCAAGGTAAGGCGAGGAAGCGACCGTCGATCAGCGCGGAAGGGTCAGCTTGATGTTGAACGTGTAGTCCACCTGGACCGCCCGGCCCTGGAAGGTGACCGGCTTGTAGCGTGCCGCGTACAGCGCGTCCAGCACGGCCTGTTCCATGTGGGGCAGCGGCTTGATGATGCGGCACTTCTCCACCTTGCCCTCGGTGGTGATGACGCACTTGACGATCATCAGGCCCTGGACGTGCGCCTCGAGCGCCTCGCGCGTGTACTGGGGAATGGGACCAGACGTTTTCTCCGGGCGCGTCATTCCCGCGCCGAACGGGAGCACGTCCGTACCGGTGCTGCCCACCTGGCCACCGAGCACTCCACCGAGCACTCCGCCCACCACACCGCCGACCACGCCGCCCTCGACGCCACCCTCGTCGCTCTCGACTTCCTGCTCGGAAGGCTCGGGCTCCGGCTCGGGCTCCTTCTCAGGAGGCTTGGTCTGCGGGATCTCCTTCGGCGGGATCATCGCGTCCGGCTTCTTCGGCTTGGGCTTCTCGGTCTTGGGCTTGGCCGGAGGCGGAGGAGGCGGCGGGGGAGGGGGAGGCGGCGCCATGGCGGCCTTGAAGGTGACCTCCACCTCCTTTTCCTCCATAGGGGGTGGGCGCATGGAGATCCACAGCGCCAACCCAAGGAGTCCGACGTGCAGGATCACGGAGACCACGGCGCCAGTACCGAACCGGGCCTTGGGCACCGCTCCGCGGTCAAGGACAGAGTCAAACATGCGCGATAACTCCTCAACACCAGTGGGCGACCCATTCAGCCCCGCCGATCAGAAGGCGAGCCACAATACAGAAAAGCGATGTGCGTTCAAGCTGGGGTCGTCCGGGGGATGACGGACGAAACGGCGCAATGCCCCACTGGTCACCAAAAAGCAACCATCTATTGACAACTTACTGACCTCAGATATTTTCCGGGGCCATTTTTGGTTGCATCCGCCCACCTTGGAGGGGTTCGGCATGAGGTTAACCCGTGTGCTCCGGGACACCGGAGTTGTGTTGGTTGCAGGCCTGCTGTTCGGGTCAGCGGCCATGGCTCAGTCCAGCGTCATCATCGGTACGGTCGTCAATGCCGACCCATCCGCGAACAAGGCGCCGATTGAGAACGTGGTCGTCACCGCTACCTCGCCCAACCTGCTGGGTGAGCAAACGGTCGTAACGGACAAGAGTGGCCAGTACCGTATTCCCCAGCTGCCGCCGGGTGTGTTCACCCTGCGCTTCGAGTCCGAGGGCTTCAAGCCCTTTGCCCGCTCGGACATCCAGCTGCGCCTCAACCGCACCATCCGCGTCAACGTCGAGCTGCTGCCCGAGGCCTTCACGGAAGTGATCGAGGTGGCCGGCACCCCGCCGACGATCGACGTGGGCTCCACCGCCACGGGCGTGAACGTGGATCAGGACTTCATCCGCCGTATCGCCGTGAACCGCCCGGGTGGCAAGGGTGGCGCGGCTCGCTCCTTCGAGAGCCTGGCGGAGCTGGCTCCGGGCGCCCAGAACGACACCTATGGTGTGTCCATCAACGGCGCAACCTCACCGGAGAACGGCTACGTGGTGGACGGCATCTCCACGGGTGACCCGGCCTACGGCGTGAACGCCAGCCCGCTGAGCGTCGAGTTCGTGCAGGACGTGAACGTCATCACCGGTGGCTACCTGCCGGAGTACGGCCGTGCCACCGGCGGCGTCATCACCGCGGTGACGCGCTCGGGCTCCAACGAGTTCCACGGCACCGTGTTCGGCAACTTCACCCCGGGCGCCTTCGAGGGTAACCGCGCCCAGGTGATCAGCCAGGGCTCGGTGGTCAGCGGCAAGAACGCCTTGAAGAACCTGGGCGATTTCGGCGCCACCCTCGGCGGTCCGATCCTCAAGGACCGGCTGTGGTTCTTCGCTGGTGTCGCGCCCTCCTTCACCCGCTATGAGCACACCCGCGCGTTCAACGCCTTCGTGGTGGAGAACCACAAGCGCGTGACCAACGACCGCGGCTTCCTCGAGACCGTCCCTATCAAGGACTCGGAGCAGACCTACTTCGCCGACGCTCAGAGCCTGCAGTACATGGGCAAGCTGACCTACCTCGTCAACGATGACCACAACCTGTCGGTGTCCGTGCTGGGCACGCCGTCCACCACGGGTGGCCTGGGCCGGCTCACGATTGACCCGCAGACCGGTGGCATCCTGGCGCGCATGCCGTCCTCCCCGGCCTTCTATACAAGCCTGACGGAGAAATCGAACACGACGAGCATCGGCGGAAAGTACTCCGGCTCCTTCATGGACAAGAAGCTGCTGGCGGACGTCAACGTCGGCTACTTCCACCAGGTGGCCTCCTCGCTGCCGGCGGACGGCAGCGAGCTCGGCTCGACGACGGGTCTGGCCGGCACGTATCGCGTTCGCTACATCCTGCCGGCCTCAATGACCAACTACGAGAACGTGCCGGACGCCGAGAATAACTGCGGCCCCGCCGCCGACCCCGATACGCTGCTGCGCTGCCGCGTCACCACGTATGACCTGGGTGGCCCCGGCTACATCAGTGACTCGACGCTGAATCGCTACCAGGCCAACGCGAAGCTGACCTACCTGCTCAACCTGGCGGGCCAGCACGTGTTCAAGGGCGGCGTGGACGTGGAGTTCCTCCAGTACGACCAGGCCAAGGCCTACACCGGCGGCAACTTCCTCCAGCAGACGGACATCAGCGGGCTCGTCTACAACGGCTCGCCGCTGCCGGACGGTACCTACGGCTTCATCGATGCGCGCCGTTACGGCTATCAGAGCAGCCCGGACAGCATCACCCCGGAGCTCGTCCAGTCCGCGAAGACCAAGGGCAGCACGATCGGCGGCTTCCTGCAGGACAGCTGGTCCATCGCCAACCGGGTGACCCTGAACCTCGGTCTGCGCTATGACGTGCAGCGCCTGTACGGCGCCAGCGGTGACCTGGCCCTGGTGCTGGGCAACCAGTGGTCGCCGCGTATCGGTGCCATCGTCGACCCGCTCGGCAACGGCCACATGAAGCTGTTCGCCAACGCGGCCCGCTACTACGAGCAGGTCCCCCTGGACATGGCCGATCGCTCCTTCCCGGGCGAGCGCCGCTTCTACGGGTACCGCGTCGCGGGCGATGGCACCAATGGCTGCAATCCCCGCCTGGCCCCTTCGGAGTCCGGCTGCGAGGATCCGCGCTACGTCGCCCAGCTGCCCTCCGAGGAGCTGAGCGCCAACCGCCTGTACAGCGGCGGCAAGACGGACTCGGTGCCGGTGGACCCGGACATCGCCCCGCAGGGCTCGGATGAGCTCGTCGTCGGCGGCGAGTACGAGCTGCTGGCCAACATGCGGTTCGGTGCGAGCTACACCTACCGCACGATGACCAACGTCATCGAGGACATGAGCCGTGACGATGGCAACACCTACTTCATCGGCAACCCGGGCCGCGGCTTCGCGAAGGACTTCCCCGAGGCCCAGCGCGACTACAACGCCGTCACCCTGTACCTGAACCGCACCTTCGCCGATGGCTGGCTTGCCCAGGCAAGCTACACCTGGTCGCGCCTGTACGGTAACTACCCCGGTCTGTTCCGCCCGGAGACGGCGCAGCTCGACCCGAACATCACCTCGGACTTCGACCTGATCGAGCTGCTCGAGAACCGCACGGGCCTGCTGCCGGGTGACCAGACGCACTCCGTGAAGCTCTTCGGCGCCAAGGAGTTCGCTTTCTCGAACGCGCTGTCGGGCAGCCTCGGCCTGTCCTACCGCGGTAACTCGGGCCGCCCCATCAACTACCTGGGCGCTCACCCGACCTACCTGGCCAACGAGGTGTTCGTCCTTCCGCGTGGCTCGGGTGGCCGCACCCCCTGGGTGAACAACATCGACAGCAACATCGGCGTGAACTACCGCGTCACCAAGGACAACGTGGTGTCCTTCACCCTGGACGTGTTCAACCTGTTCAACTTCCAGACGGTCACCAGCGTGGACGAGACGTACACCTCCCAGAACGTGTTCCCGCTCAAGGGCGGCAAGCCCTCGGATCTGCAGGTGCCGGAAGGTGCGAACCTGCCGGTCGCGCGCAACCGGGCGACGGGGGGCTTCCTCGTGAACAACTCGACGGACACGAACCCCAACTTCAAGCAGCCGACCCAGTACCAGTCGCCGCGCCAGGTGCGTCTGGGCCTGCGTTACTCCTTCTAAGTCCTAGACCGAACTGGAACACACGCTAATGACGAAGAGACTCGTTTCCACAGTGGTTGCACTCGGTGCCAGCGCGCTCCTGTCTTCCTGCAACTTCGATCAGCCGAAAGCGGGCTGCGTCGTGCAGGATGCGGAGGACTGGTTCGCCCGGTACCAGCTGAAGGAAGGCACCATCTCTCCGAACACGGCGGACTGCGTGGAGCGGATGGGGAACATCAAGGGCGAGACTTTTGGCGTCTTCAAGTACACGGACCCCAAGAGCACGGATACCTCGAAGCTCGCCATCCGTCCCTTCACCTTGACCTTCTACGGGCCGCAGTGGGATCCGCAGCAGCCCCAGGCGGTGGACCCCACGAACGCCGTGGGAACGCTGCCTCGGGATCCGCCGAACGAGGAGGACTCGCTGTGCCCCTCGACGAACATGACGGTCGCCAGCGCTGAGATTCCCGTCGATGCGGAGTCCACGTCGCTGGCTGAGTACAAGTTCGAGAACGTGCAGGTCTACTCGGCGCCCAGTGCTCCCGGCACGCAGATGGGCGGCGATGTGACCATCACGCTGGATGGCTGCACTGCCAAGTACTCGTTCCGGGCGCTCTGGCCGTTCGTGGGTTGCGACCCCACGGCCGCGGATGCCTGTGGCGAGGGCTCGGGTCTGAACCCCGACTTCAAGGTCAACTGCGACGCGAACGCTCTGTCGGCGGACGTGGCGGAGTACTACGGGGAAGAGGCGGCCTGCGTGCCGACGGATCCCATCCCGTCCTTCAAGTAGGCTGAAGCCCGCTGTGTAGTTTCCACGGCCCCGGCTGCCCTCCCCCTTGGGAGTGGCTGCACGGGGCCGCGGTGTTTAGAGAGGATTGGAGCAGCGCTGGAGGAGCATGGAGGGCCGTTACTCACTCATCGAAGGTGTGCGCGCACGGATCGCGGACGAACAGGGCACGCTCTACAAGGAGGCGCCCTACCGGGTGGCCCTCTGCTACCCGAGCCCCTACCACGTGGGGATGAGCTCGCTCGGCTACCAGACGATCTACCGGGAGATCCACCAGCACCCGGGCACCTCCGCCGAGCGCGTGTTCCTCCCCGATGATGTGGAGGCCTACCGCCGGACCCGCACGCAGCTGTTCTCCTACGAGTCCGAGGCCCCTGTCTCCGGCTTCCCCATGCTGGCCTTCTCCGTGGCCTACGAGCTGGAGATGACCGGCTTCTTCTCCTTGCTGGAGCTGTCGGGGCTGCCGCTGCTCAGGGAGGAGCGGACCGAGCGGCACCCGCTCATCGTCGCCGGCGGGCCGCTGACCTTCTCCAACCCGGATCCGCTGGAGCCCTTCGTGGACGTGCTCGTCCAGGGTGAGGCGGAGGATCTCATCCACACTCTGCTGGAGGCAGCCGTCTCCATGGAGCGGGAGGAGCTGCTGAGCTTCCTGGCTCGCACGCCCGGCTTCCGGGTTCCCGGGAGGGGAGGGGCTCGCTACTTCGTCTCCAAGGCCCAGGACACGCGTCTGCCTGCCCGCTCGCAGATCATCACTCCGAACACGGAGCTGCGCTCGATGTTCCTCATCGAGCCCGAGCGCGGGTGCTCTCGCGGCTGTCACTACTGTGTCATGCGGCGCACCACCAACGGGGGCATGCGGACGGTGCCTCCCGAGCGCGTGTTGTCGCTCATCCCGGAGAACGCTCGGCGCGTGGGCCTGGTGGGGGCTGCGGTCACGGACCACCCCCGCATCGTCGAGTTGCTGCGCACCCTGGTGGATGCCGGGCGCGAGGTGGGTGTGTCCTCTCTGCGCGCGGACCGGCTCACGCAGGAGCTGGTGGACACCTTGCGGCGTGGCGGCGCGACGAACCTCACCGTGGCCGCGGATGGGGCCTCGCAGCGGATGAGGGACCTCGTGGACCGCAAGCACTCGGAGGAGCAGATCGTCCGCGCGGCGAACTTCGCTCGGACGGCGGGGATGAAGCAGCTCAAGGTCTACAACGTCGTCGGCCTGCCGCACGAGGAGGACGCGGACATCGACGAGCTCATCCGCTTCACCACCGAGCTGTCCCGCATCATCCCCGTGGCGCTGGGCGTGGCCCCGTTCGTGGCCAAACGCAACACGCCGCTGGATGGCGCACCCTTCGCGGGTATCCGCGAGGTGGAGGCGAAGCTGGAGCGGCTGCGGCGCGGGCTCAAGGGGCGGGCCGAGGTACGGCCCACGTCCGCTCGCTGGGCGTGGGTGGAGTACATGCTCGCCCAGTGCGGTCCGGAGGCGGGCCTGGCCAGCATGGATGCATGGAAGGCCGGGGCGGGCTTTGCCGCCTTCAAGCGGGCCTTCGAGGCGCGGGGCTGCGTGCCGTATCTGGCCCGGCGCGTCGAGGACGGCCGGCGCAACCCCACTGTTTGGCCCACCGTGCCTGCGGTGGCTCCTCCCGGCGCCGACATGGCTGCTCCCGTGGTGGGGGCTCGCCCCTCGTAAACGTGTGCACACATGACGCCAGGGCGGTGAACGTCTTGCGCCGGGCTCCGTCAGGCTCTGCTAGAAGACCGCTGGCGCCGTGGACTGGCGCGACGAGGAGAACCGGTGAGCACGGAGCGCGTGGACAAGGCGTGGCAGAGCAAGGGACTCGAGGCGTACTCGACGGAGGCCATCACTGGGACGCTGGGGCACTATGGAGCCCCGGTGGCCGAGGCGGACTTCCAGAAGCTCGCCGAGTCCTCCTGGCCGCAGGACATTGGCCTGGAGTGGGGCAAGAAGTGGAAGGGCACCGGGCCCTTCAAGCCCTTCCCGTGGGCCGCCGCGGAGGAGCTGTGGCGCCGGTGGGTGCCCAACCGGTTGGCGCCGCACGAGTTCTCCCACGGACTGGCCGAGCTGATGGGCTCGCTGACGACGCTCCTGCAGGGCAAGCAGGACGCTCCGGTGGGCGCCGCCTTCGAGCGCATGAAGGCCATCCGCCAGCGCATGCCGCTGGATGACAAGGGGCAGCCCCTGCTGGCCTTCGTCGAGCGCGCGCTGGGCGGCTTCGACGAGAAGGTGGCCGAGATGTTCGACTCCATGGCCGAGGCGCTCGTCAAGGCGGGCCACGCGGGTCACGCGGACTCGTTCGCCGAGTTCGAGGAGTTCCTCCTGCCGGATCGCAAGGGGATTGCCACGGCCATCGTCCGCGCTTCCAAGGGCGAGCGGGACGCGGGCATCGTGGACCTGGAGAACGTGACGGCGGACACGGCTCGGACGCCGCTGGCCCGCCTGCTCGCGGTGGATGGGTTGATCCACCTGGGCGCGTGGCCGCAGGCGGTGGCGCGTGCTCGGCCGATGATGCTGCAGGCGGAGAAGGATGGAGACATCCACCTGGCGATCGATCTCTGCGCTCGGCTGGAGCACGTCTACAAGGCCACGGGAGACCGTGGAGGCCTGCAGGCGCTGGCGCCGGATGCCGCGCGGCTCAGCGAGATGCACGACCGGATGCACCCCGGCCACCGTCACCGCCGCTGACGAACCGGCTCTTCAGCCGGGGCCTCACCCTCTGAGCTGGGCCCACGGGAACACCTACTCGACGTCGGTTCCCGTGGGAGCGAGAGGCGCGCTCTCGGAGGCTTCTGGCGCTGAAGAGGCCTCTCCTGCTGGCGTCTCCCGCTCCGATGGAGCTTCCTCGGCCTCGGCGCCCTTACCTGCGCCGCGCTTGAGCGGGATGCAGAGGACGCTCGGCACCGCGTCGAGCACCTCGCGGCAGGGCACGACCGCTCCCACAGTGGTGTAGCGGATCGCTCCCGTCTTCGTGGACGTGTGCTTGAGCGAGTACGCCTTCGCGCGCGGCAGGAACCACTCGCGCACCTGCTTCAGCGGAAGCACGTGCAGCTCCGCCTGGGCCAGGAACACGTACATCATCAGATCCGCGCCGCTGTAGAGGAAGCAGCCCGGGGTGTCCTTCTCCACGTTGGACACCAGCTCGAACCAGTAGCGCCGGCTCCGCTGACGGTCGCCCTTCACTTCGATGCCGCGGACCTCGCCCGTGGGCAGCTCCCACAGCAGGTCCACGCCCCGATGCTGGAAACGCGGATCCAGCTGCACGTCATGGACATGCGAGCCCGGAGCCGTCTCCATCATCCAGGTGCGGGCGTGCTGCACGGCCCGATCGGCCGCTCCCTGCACGCCCCTCATGCTGAAGCTGCGTGGCATTGCCTAGCGGCGCAGCTCCACGCCCGAAGCCACCAGCTGCACCTCGCGCGGCTTGCCGTCCTTGCCGCGAGCAATGATCGCGCCCTCGCTCTCGTAGTGCTTCGCGCGCTCGTCGCTCAGCTCGGCCACCTGCACCACGCCCTCCACCCGAGCCGTCGAGCCCGCTGAGTCCAGCGGCACGAAGAAGCCGTAGTCCTTGAACGTCACCCGCACCCCGGGGCCCTTCGCGTCCTTGGCGGTGGCCAGCTCCATCCAGCAGCCCTTCCGCTCGCACGCCTTGCGCACCTGGCCCTCGAGCAGCACCGTCTTGCCGTCATGCTCCTGCGGCTTGGCCAGCAGGTCCGCGAGCTTCACCGCCGGAGCGCCCTTGAGCGCCTCTCCGCGGGTCAGCGTCCAGCCGCCCTGGGGCGAGGCAGCGGCGGCCTCGGGCTGGGCCGGGTGGTGGCAGTCCGCCTCGGAGGTCTTCTCCACGGTCTTCGCAGGCTGCGTCTTGGCGGGAGCAGGCTCGCCAGCGAGCGCCAGCATGGGGATAGCAACCAGGGTCAGAAGGGCAGTGCGGATCGTCTTCATAGCCCTGGCGCATAGCCCAAAAGTCTTTGCCCCGGCAAGGCGGCCACATCTCCCAGTCCACACTTCCATACGCTCGCGCTAGACTGTTTCCCGTGAAGTTCCATCTACCTCCTGCCAACCGGAAACCTGGCCTCGTGGACTACCTGGGGCTCATCGGGCTCATCGGGCTGCTCATCGCCCGGTACATCCCCGTGGCGAAGCTCATCCCCTTCTGGGGCTGCATGCTTCGGCAGACCACGGGCTGGCCTTGCCTCGGCTGTGGGCTGACCCGGGTGGCCGACAGGGTGGCGCACTTCAACATCCTCGGGGCCTTGGACGCCAACCCGCTGGGCACCGTGGCGGCGCTGCTCTTCGCCCTCATGGTGGTGCTGTCGGTGCTGCATCTGGTCTTCGCAATGCCCATTCCCCGGGTCGAGCTCTCTCCCGATGAGTGGAGCCGGGTCCGCATCGCTCTGGCCGTGCTCGTCGCCGTCAACTACGCCTATGTCGTGGTGAGGACGCGTTTCCCCCACCTGCTCATGTGAGCCCTGCGTGCTCGCCGCCCTCCTCCTGCTTGGCTACCTGGCAGGCTCCATTCCCTTCGGGGTGCTGGTGACGCGCTGGGCTCGCGGGGTGGATGTCCGCGCCGAGGGCAGCGGGAACATCGGCGCCACCAATGTGGCGCGCGTGGCGGGCAAGAAGCTGGGAGTGCTCGTGCTCGCGCTGGATGCCCTCAAGGGCACGCTGCCTGTGGTGCTCGCGCTGAGGATGATGCCGGACAGCCCTCGGGTGCATGTGGCGGTGGGGCTCGCCGCGTTCCTCGGTCACTGCTTCCCGGTGTGGCTCAAGTTCCGGGGGGGCAAGGGTGTGGCCACCGCGCTCGGTGTGCTCGTCGTCCTCGTGCCGCTGGCGGCGCTCGCCGGAGCCGTCGTCTATGGGCTGGTTCTGGCGACGACACGCGTGAGCTCGTTGGGCTCGCTGACGGCGGGCGTGGCGTCGGTGGCCACCGCGTTCTTCACGGCCCGCGCGCTGGAGTACGCGATCCTCTCAGGGCTCTTCTTCGCCTTCATCCTCTGGACGCACCGGAGCAACATCTCGCGGTTGCTTCGCCATACCGAGCGCCGCCTCTGAGCCGGGCTCCTTCGAGGTGAGCGGAGGCGCTCCGAAGCGGTAGCCCAGCAAGGTGCAGGCGATGGGGCCGTTCCACACGTCCCGGCGGCTGGAGGGACGCGCGTGGAAGGCACTCTCGAAGCCCGGGTTGCCGGCGAGCACGTACACGCGCCACCCGTCCAGCTCCTGCAGGTTCTCCCCGAGCTTGAAATAGAAGGCCTTCATGCCCTTCTGTCCGCCCGAGCCGATGCGCTCGCCATATGGCGGATTGGTGATGAGCAGTCCGCCGCCCTCGGGGATGGGGAAGGGCTTGGTGGCATCGCCCTCGGCGATCTGGATCTCCTCGGCGAGCCTGGCTGCCTTCACATTGCGGCGAGCGGCCTCCATCGCTTCCGGATCCTTGTCGAAGCCGCGCAGCGGCACGAGCACCTTGCGCTCATTCCGGCGGGCATCCGCGCGCAGATCCTCGAGCAGCTCCTTCGCCCGAGCCCCCAGGTGCGGCCAGCGCTCCACTGCGAAGGAACGACCGATGCCCGGGGCCCTTCGCCGCGCGATGAGGCCTCCTTCGATGAGCAGTGTTCCAGAACCGCACATCGGATCCACGAGCGCCTCTTCGCCCGTGTAGTGAGCAGCTCGGAGCAGGGCGGCGGCCAGGGTCTCCTTCAGCGGCGCGGGAGTCGGGCGCACGCGGTAGCCGCGGCGGTGCAGGGGCTCGCCACACAGGTCCAGCGAGAGGGATAGCTTCTCGCGCGCCAGGTGGGCCACCACGCTCACGTCGGGGCTGCGGGTGTTGACGTCTGGCCGTGCGCCCAGGGTGCCGCGCATCCGGTCCACGAGGGCATCCTTCACCTTGAGCGCCACGAAGCCCGAGTGGCTGTGCTCCGTGTCTCGCAGTGTCGCCTCCACCGCGAACGTGCTCTCCGGCGTGAGGTGTTCCTCCCACGGCACGCTGGCGGCCGCCTCGTAGAGCCCCTCCGCGCCCTGGGCCTCGAACTCGCCGAGCGGATAGAGCACGCGCATGGCGATGCGGGACCAGAGGCACACACGCAGGGCCTCATCGAGCGTGGCCAGGAAGCGCACCCCTCCTCGATCCTGGCGGATGCGTTTGGCCCCCAGCTCCTTGAGCTCCTCGGCCAGGAGATCCTCGGTGCCGCGGGCAGTGGTTGCGAAGAGCGGGATGCGTTCAGCCATGGAGTCGCCCTTAACGGACGCCGAGGCGCTTGGGAACGACGAAGAGACTTATTGGCCCACCACCTCATACATCGCGAAGGTGGAGTCATCCGCGACACTGGCGGCCTTGGCCACCTGGAAGTCCGGAGACTGGAGGTAGGCGCGCAGCGCGTCCCGGTCCCGCCACCGCGTCACCAGCAGGAACTCCGGCTGGCGTTCGAAGGAGCGCAGCACCTCCAGGCCGAGGAAGCCCTCGTGCCTGTCCACGAGCCGCGAGCGCTCCTGGAAGCGGGCGATCAGTTGCTCGGCCTGCTCGGCGGGAGGCCGGAAGCGCGAAATGGCGACGATCATGGACTCCTCGAGCCGTTACATCGCGCCCGCGCCTGGCATGTCGCCCACCGCGCGGATGAGCACCTCGCGAGGCTTGGCGCCATCCGCGGGCCCCACCACTCCGTCGCGCTCCATGCGCTCGATCATGCGCGCTGCGCGGTTGTAACCGATGCGCATCTTGCGCTGGAGCATGGAGATGGACACCGCGCGCATCTCGCTCACGGTGGCGAGCGCCTGATCGTACAGCTCGTCGGACAGCTCGTCCTCCTCGCCGCCTCCTTCCACTTCCTCGTCGCGCGGCTTGAGGATGGACTCGTCGAAGACGGGCTTGCCCTGGGCCTTCAGGTGGTCCACGGCGCGCTTGATCTCCGCCTCGGAGACGAAAGCGCCGTGCACACGCTGCAGGTGGGCGCTCGTGGGCGGCATGATGAGCATGTCGCCCATGCCGAGCAGGGCCTCGGCACCCACCGTCCCGAGGATCGTCATCGAGTCCGGCTTCGAGCGCAGCATGAAGCTGATGCGCGTGGGGAAGTTGGCCTTGATGATGCCCGTGACGACGTCCGTCGAGGGGCGCTGCGTGGCGACCATCAGGTGGATGCCGGCGGCGCGAGCCATCTGAGCCAGGCGCGCGACGTAGGTCTCCACCTCGCGGCTGGCGACCATCATCAGGTCCGCGAGCTCGTCGATGATGACCACGATGTAGGGCAGCTTCTTGAGCTCCTTCTTCTCGGGCTCGAGGACCTCGGCGACAGGGGCCTCATCGTCCTCCTGGGCCTCCAGCGCCTCGGACGCGTCGGCATCGGAGTCGGCGGCCTCGACCTGAGCCTCGTCAGGCTCGGGCTCGGACACCACGGCCTCGCGCATGTCCTCCATATCGTCCTTGGGCGCGGCGACCCCAGGCCCGTCGTTGGATGCGGAGGCAGCGGCAGGCTCGGCATCGCCCTGGGCCACATCCACCACGAGCACCTTCTTCTTGGACTTCTTCTCCGCCGGAGCCTTCTCGACGGTGGGCTTCTCCTCGGAGGCGCTGCTCTCCACCAGCTTGTTGAACCCGGCGATGTTGCGCACACCGGCCTCGGAGAGCATCTGGTAGCGGCGCTCCATCTCCTCGACGGCCCAGCGCAGCGCGAGTGCGGCCTTCTTGGGGTCGGTCACCACGGGCAGCAGCAGGTGGGGGATGCCCTCGTAGACGGACAGCTCGAGCATCTTCGGGTCCACCATGATGAAGCGGACCTCCTCCGGCGTGGACTTCAGGAGGATGCTCATGATCATCGAGTTGACCGCCACCGACTTACCCGAGCCGGTGGTGCCGGCGATGAGCAGGTGCGGCGCCTTGGCCAGGTCGAACACGTAGGGCATGCCCTCGATGTCCTTGCCCACGCACATGGTGAGGCGGCTGGCGCCCTTCTGGAAGGCGTCCTGCTCGGCGATCTCCTTGAGGAAAACCGTCTCGCGGTCCTTGTTGGGCACCTCGATGCCCACCACGCCCTTGCCGGGGATGGGGGCGACGATGCGCACGCGCATGGCCTCCATGGCCATCGCGAGGTCATCCTGGAGCGCGGCGATCTTGCTCACCTTGATGCCGGGGCCCGGGAGGAACTCGTACATGGTGACGACGGGGCCGGGGCGGATCTCCACCACCTCGCCGACGATGCCGAAGTCGGCCAGCTTGGCGCGCAGCTTCTCGGCGGTGACGAGGAACGCGTCCTTGTCCAGCTCCGAGCGCTCCTTCTTGTCGCACTCGAGCACGTCCAGCGGCGGCAGCGAGAAGCTCTTGCGGCCTCCGACGAACTCGAACTGCTCGGTGCTCCTCTTCGGAGCGCTGGGCTTGGGCGGCGCCTTGGGCTCCACGATGAGCGGCATGCGCGCCAGCGCGGAGGGCGGCGCGGGAACGATGGCGGCGGCCGGGTTGGCGGAGGGAGCAGCGGGAGCCGCCACTGCCGCAGCCGGGGTAGGAGGCAGGCTCGAAGCCGCAGCGGTGGGCGCAGGCTCCGAGGCCATCTGGGCTGCCAGCGCCGAGGCCGGCATGGGCGGCACGGAGTTGGGGGCGGCCGGTGCCGTGACGATGTTCGGCATCTTCCGCTCGCGCTTGCGAGGGGGCTCGGCCGTCTCCGCGTTGGCTGTGGTGACGTTGGCTGCGGCGGGCGTGGGCGCGAGGAAGGAAGCCCAGGCAGGATCGGCTCCCGGAGCCGGGCGCTTCTCGGCCAGGGTCGAGGCAGGCAGGGCGGGGGAGGACTCCGTGGTAGCGGGCAGGGCGGCAGGCTTCTCCTTGTCCTTGAGGCGGGTCTCGCGGGCGGTCTCCTTGGCCTGCTTCGCCGCCAGCTTCGCGGCCTGGAGCTGCTCCTTCTCCTGCTCCCGAGCCAGACGCACGGCCTCCTCGGCCATGGCCTCGGCCTCGGCGGCCTCAGCTTCCGCGGCATCACGCTCGGCTTCCTCGAGCTCCTCCTCATCCGCCTCGAGCTGGGCGAGGAATGCGGCCTCCTCCTCCTTCTCCTGAGCGAGTCGCTCCTGGCGCTGGCGGTACGCCTCTTTCTGCGCCTCCATGAATGCTGCGCCGGACTCCTGCAACTGGCGTCCGAGCACACTCAGGCCCGCCCATGCCAGGGCACACAGCTTGAGGAACGTGTACTGCGTGCCGACGATGAGCGCGGCGACGGACACTGCCGTCACGAGGATGACGGTCCCCACGGTGGAGAACAGGCCCTGGAGCACGTTCGCGAGCCCCGCGCCCACGGAGCCACCGGGCGGATGGGCCCAACCCGGATCTCCTCCGAAGATGAGCTGCGCCAGCACGGCGGCGCTCAGCGTGAGCAACCCCAGGGCGAGCATCTGCGGCAGGCGGCGGCGCTCGCGGTTGCCCACGAAGATGATCATCGCCGCGTAGAGCCCACCGATGGGAACCAGGTAGGCACACACACCGATCAGCCCGCGCAGGGACTCGGCGATGAGGTGGCCCATGGGCCCCACGCTGTTGCGGAACCCGGGACCTACGCGGTCCCGCGCATCGAAAGTTGCCACCGACAGTAGGGAAATGAGAGACGCAGCCAGGACAAAGACGCCCACCAGCGCCTTTCGCCCCGAACCTCCGGTCTGCATCTTCTTCTCCGCCAGCGCCTTGCGGCGCGCGGCGATGTCCTGCCGAGACAGGACCGTCTTCTCCGCCCTGGCCTTCCTGGCCGTCATGACCGTTCCTCTTGATCCCGTAGCAGGCTGTAGCGACTGCGCGAGCGAGTGTAGGGAGGGAGGGGGGGAGGTCAATTTTCCAGCCTGCCGTCCGAGGAACCGGGAGCGTGAATTTGAGGTCTTACCGCTCTTGGAGACAGTATGGTGATCGGACCGAAGTGGTCAGGCGGGGTACATGGACGTTCGCTGCGAGCGCTGTAAGACGCAATACGAGCTTGACGACTCCCGGATCTCGGAGACCGGCGTCACCGTCCAGTGCACCAACTGCCACCACGTCTTCGTAGTGAAGAAGAAGGCCCTGGTCGTCACGGTGCCGGTGAAGCAGAGCAAGGTGCCGCAGACGCCCTTGATGGTCTCATCGGAGACCGGGGCTCCTCCGCCTTCGTTGCCTCCGCCGGGGCTGCGCCCGCTGTCGCCGCCCATCGACATGCCTCCACCGGTGGCCACGGCCGCTCCGCCGCCGGCCCCAGCCGCTCCGCCACCGGCTCCCGCTGCTCGGCCAGCAGCCACTGCCGCGCCTCCACCCGAATCGCCCGCTCCTGCCTTGCCTCCCGCCACCGCTTCTTCGGGTTCTCGGGAGTGGCGTGTCCGCCAGGTCACCGGCAACGTCTTCACGCTCAAGGACCTCACGACGCTCCAGAAGTGGATCGTCGAGCGCAAGATCGTGCGCGATGACGAGATCTCCGTCACAGGGGACACCTGGAAGCGGTTGGGGGACATCGCGGAGCTGGCGACCTTCTTCCAACTGGTGGACGAGGCCCAGAAGGCCGCGGTGCTCCAGGCCCAGCTCGGACTGGTGCCCGGAGCGGCTCCTCCAGGAGGGACTCCTGGGGCGCAGCCTCCGTCCCCGCAGCGGCCCTCGCCTCCCTCGGAGCCGCCTCCGCCGAAGCCCCAGGGGAGCCGGCTGCCTGCGATCCTCATCACGCTCCTGGTGCTGCTCGGGCTGGGAGGGGCGGGGTACTACTTCCTGGTCGTGATGCCTCGGCCGGAGGAAGAGGCACAGCGAGCAGCCGCGGTGCGGCTCGAAGCGGAGCGGTTGGAGAAAGAGCGCCTCGAAAAAGAGCGGCAGGAGAAGGAGAAGCAGGCGCAGCTCCTCGCCGCACAGCAAGCCGCCGCCGAGGCGCAGCTTCGAGCTGATGCTGGGAGCTCGGCAGGCACCCCGGAGGACGGGGGAGCACTCGCCGTGGGCGCACCGGATGCCGGAGACGCAGGGCTCGAAGGGGATGCGGGGCCTGGGGCAGACGCGGGCGCAACCCTGGACGCAGGGGCAGGTGCGGACGCAGGGGCGACCCTGGATGCCGGGAGCCCTGCCGACGCGGGAGCCCCCCTGGACGCAGGTACACCAGGTGTGAAACGGCCGGCCCCGGTCCGGGACTTCGACTACTACATGGCGCAGGGAGACCGGCTCCGGGAGAGGGACCGCTCCGAGAGCGCCCTGGACGCCTACGCGCAGGCGGCGGAACTCGAGCCGGAGCGGCCCGAGCCCTACACGGGCCGGGGATTGGCACTTCTGGACATGAATGACCCTCGGCAGGCCGAGCCCGAGTTCAAGCAGGCACTCAAAATCAATCCAAAATACGGGGAAGCCATCATGGGACTTGCGGAGACCTACCGCTCCCAGGGAAAGAAGGCAGAGGCAATCCGCTACTACGAGCGGTACCTTGAGATCCTGCCGAACGGACCCGAGGCTTCGGTCGCGCGTAGCGCCATCGAGCGGTTGAAGGAGTGAAGGAGACCCACATGCCCGAATTCGACAAGCCGTCGTCCACCGAGGAGGAGTACTTCGCCCGCGAGGAGATCGAGAAGAAGCGCAAGCTCGCCCTCCAGCAGGCCGAGGAGATGGCCGCCAAGCGGCGCGAGGAGCTCATGCAGCTCCACCACATGAAGTGCCCCAAGTGCGGCATGGACCTGCAGACGCTGACCAAGGGCAAGGTGGAGATCGACACCTGCTTCAACTGCCATGGCGTGTGGCTGGACGCGGGCGAGCTGGAGCAGATCCTCGCGCAGGGGAGCGAGGGTGGCGGCAAGGTGATGGGCGCCGTCCTCAACCTGTTCAAGCGCAAGTAGTCGGAGGGGCTCCGGATGAAGCTCACGACCGAGCAGGTGCGTCACGTGGCCAACCTGGCGAGGCTCTCGCTGACGCCCGAGGAGGAGCAGCGCTATGCGACGCAGCTCTCCGCGGTGCTGGATGCGGTGACGCAGCTCCAGGAGCTCGACGTGAGCGGAGTGGAGCCTACCTCGCACGCCACGCTCGCGTCCTCGCTGCTGCGCGAGGATGCGACGCGGCCCTCGCTGCCGCCGGAGAAGGGGCTGGCCAACGCTCCTTCCAAGATGGGCACTGCTTTCGCTGTTCCCAAGATCATCGAGTGAGGCCATGGAGCTGACCGACCTGTCGATGCTGGAGCTGGCGGCGAAGCTGGCCGCGCGCGAGGTCTCCTCCGTGGAGGCGACGCGGGCGTGCCTGGCGCGGATCGCCCAGGTGGATGGGAAGGTGAAGGCCTTCCTGCGAGTGGACGAGAAGGGCGCGCTGGCGGCGGCCGAGGCCAGCGATGCGCGCCGCAAGGCGGGCAACCCCGCGAGCCCGCTGGACGGAGTGCCCATCGGGCTCAAGGACATCTTCCTCACCGAGGGGGTGGAGACGACCTGCGGCTCTCGCATCCTGCAGGGCTTCGTCCCGCCGTTCGATGGGACGGTGGTGGGGCTGCTGAAGCAGGCGGGACTTCCGCTCCTCGGCAAGCTGAACATGGACGAGTTCGCCATGGGCTCGTCCAATGAGGGCAGTGCGTTCGGGCCTACGCACAACCCGTGGGCGCTGGACCGTACGCCGGGAGGTTCCTCGGGAGGCTCCGCGGCAGCCGTGGCGGCCCGTGAGGCATTCGGTGCGCTGGGTACGGACACGGGCGGATCCATCCGTCAGCCGGCGGCGTTCACCAACCTGGTGGGGCTCAAGCCCACCTACGGGCGCGTGTCGCGCTATGGCGTCATCGCCTTCGCCTCGTCGCTGGACCAGGTGGGGCCCATGGCGCGCACGGTGGCGGATGCGGCGGCGCTGCTGCAACTCATCGCCCGGCATGATCCGCTCGATTCCACCTCCGCGGCCGTGGAGGCACCGGACTACCGGGAGGATCTCGAGGGTGGCGTTCGAGGCCTGAAGCTGGGCGTGCCACGCGAGTACTTCATCGACGGCATGGATCCGGAGGTACAGGCCACGGTGCGCGAGGCCATGAAGGCCTACGAGCGTCTGGGCGCGACGCTCGTGGACGTGTCGCTGCCGCATACGAAGTACGCACTGGCCACCTACTACCTCCTGGCGCCGGCGGAGGCCTCCAGCAACCTCGCTCGTTACGATGGCGTGCGCTACGGCCTGCGCGCCAAGGACGCGAAGGGCCTGCGGGAGATGTACGGCCAGACGCGGGATCGGGGCTTCGGCTCCGAGGTGAAGCGCCGCATCATGCTGGGCACGTACGCGCTGTCCGCTGGCTACTACGATGCCTACTACCTGCGTGCCCAGAAGGTGCGCACGCTGATCCGGCAGGACTTCACGAAGGCCTACGAGCAGGTGGACGCCATCCTCTCGCCGATCTCGCCAGTGCCTCCGTTCAAGCTGGGTGACAAGGTGGACGATCCGCTGTCCATGTACCTCATGGACGTGTTCACCCTGCCGTGCAACCTGGCGGGGCTGCCCGGGCTGTCGCTGCCGTGCGGCTTCACGAAGTCGAACCTGCCCATTGGGCTTCAGATTCTCGGCAAGCCGTTCGACGAGGCGCGACTGCTGCGCATTGGCCGAGCCTTCGAGCGTGAGCACGACTTCCACCGCCGCTTTGCCCCGCTCTAGCGGAGCGCCCCAGGTACCGCCATGCCCCTGAGCGATTTCCAGCCTGTCATCGGTCTCGAAGTTCACGCGCAGTTGCTGACGAAGTCGAAGATCTTCTGTGGCTGCTCCACGGAGTTCGGCGCCGAGCCCAACCGCAATACCTGCCCGGTGTGTCTGGGCATGCCCGGTGTGTTGCCGGTGCTCAACCAGCGGGTGGTGGAGTTCGCCGTCCGCACGGGCCTGGCGCTGGGCTGCACCATCAAGAAGACGAGCATCTGGAGCCGGAAGAACTACTTCTATCCGGATCTGCCCAAGGGCTATCAGATCACCCAGTACGACCAGCCCATCTGCGAGTGGGGCAAGCTCGCCATCGACATGCCCGAGGGCGAGAAGGTCATCCGCGTTCGCCGCATCCATATGGAGGAGGACGCGGGCAAGAACGTGCATGACGCGGCGGTGGGCGAGAGCCTGGTGGACCTGAACCGTGCGGGCGTGCCGTTGTTGGAGATCGTCAGCGAGCCGGACCTGCGCAGTGCGGACGAGGCGGTGGAGTACCTCAAGGCGCTGCGAGAGGTGCTGGTGTACCTCGGGGTGAACGACGGGAACATGGAGGAGGGCTCGTTCCGCTGCGACGCCAACGTGTCGGTGATGCGCAAGGGCGCCACGCAGTACGGGCAGCGGGTGGAGCTGAAGAACATCAACTCGTTCCGGTTCATCAAGCAGGCCATCGAGTACGAGATCGGCCGGCACGTGGAAGTGATCGAGTCGGGCGGGAAGATCGATCAGGAGACGCGGCTCTGGGACACGCAGCGGGGCGAGAGCCGCTCCATGCGCTCGAAGGAGGACGCGCACGACTACCGCTACTTCCCGGAGCCGGACCTGCCGCCGCTGCACGTGGCGGACGGGCTGATCGATCAGATGGCGCAGGGGCTGCCGGAGCTGCCGCGCCCGAAGCTGCAGCGCTTCATGAGCCAGTACGGGCTGCCTGCCTATGACGCGAAGCTGCTGTGCGCCGAGCGCCCGCTGGCGGAGTTCTTCGAGGCGTGTGCACAGCACTATAAGGACTACAAGAAGCTCTCCAACTGGTTCCAGGGCGAGCTGGCGCGCCTGCTGAACGAGGGTGGTGGCACGGCGGGCATCTCCACGTTGAAGTTCACCCCGGCGCAGCTGGGCGAGCTGCTCACGGCGGTGGAGAAGGGGACGCTGTCGAACAACGCGGCCAAGGACGTGCTGGGAGAGATGTTCCGTACGGGCAAGGCGCCGGACGCCATCATCGCGGAGAAGGGCCTGGCGCAGGTGAGCGACTCGGGCGCGGTGGAGGCGGTGGTCGACGACATCCTCGCGAAGAACGCGGGCGAGGTGGAGAAGTACCGGGCGGGCAAGAAGCAGATCTACGGCTTCTTCGTGGGCCAGGTGATGAAGGCCATGAAGGGCAAGGGCAACCCCGCCCTCGTCAACGAGCTGCTGAAGAAGAAGCTCGGGGAGTGAGCACCGCATGAGAAGGGCTCTGGCTGTCGGAATCCTGGCGGTGTCCGCGCTCGTGGCTTGCGGAGATTCGGTTGAGCCCTGCCTCGAGCCGCCTGCGGGCTCTCGTTCCGATGTGACGCTGGCGTTCGACGATCAGACTGGCTTCGCCGTGGCGGAGTGCCCGAACCCCCCCAGCGACTTCAACGGACTCTTCTTGGTGCGAGGGACCACGGGTCAGCGGCTCTTCGAGGACAGAGCTCCGGACGACCTCATCCAGGCGAGTGACTTCGATATGGAGGTCGTTTCCAAGGCCCTCCACGGCACGCCGTCCTTCCACCAAAGCTTCGTGAGCCCGCTGCGCGGGAACTGCGATCGCACGGCGGACCCGAAGTACGAAGCCGTCATCGTGTTTCTGTCGGATTGGGCGGATGTGGACTCCAGCCTCGAGCGGATCGGACACGCGCTCAACGAGGCCGCCTTGGGTGAGACGGTCCTCGTTGCTGTGCATCCTCCGTTCTGCGCCGACTGAGCGGCTCGAGCGCCGGTTCAGTTACACGAGTACGTGTACGAGGACGGCGTGCTCCAGGTGCCATCGGGGTTGATGGACCTCACCGTGTACCCGCTGCTCGGATAGCTCGTGCCCCAGCAGTCCCGGGCGCGCACGTCGTTCCGGACGGCGGTGGAGAGGTCCCAGTTGCCCAGTCTGCGCTGCTTCTCGTAGGCGGCGACGCGATCGACGGCATCGACCCAGGTCGAGTCGGAGGAGAGCGTGTCCCGGCGCTTCTCGAGGAACTTCTGCAGCCAGGCGCTCTCGGTGATGCCGTTGTAGCCGATGACAGGAGCCACCTGGCCGCTGTTTCCGAGCGCGGTGTTGGTGGCCTTGATGATGGCCTTGGCTCCGTCCTCGCCGTGGTTGATGAAGGCGTCGTAGAGCTCGGCCTTCGTGAGCGCCTTGACGAGCCCCCACTTCGCGGCCGTGTTCATGGCCGGCGTGTAATAGAGCTGATCGCTGATCTGATCCTGGCAGCCTTTGAAGTCCGCGCGGGTGGTGGAGTTGTTGTAGCTGGTGGCCCAGTCGGAGGGCCAGTTGCCGACCGCGTCGAGCTCGGCCGTCGAGGCCTGATCCTCACCGGTCGAGAGGAAGCGGTTGTTGATGGTGGTGAGCCCCGACATGTACTTGGCCATCAGGTTGCCATTGGCGGCGCTCCGCTTCGCCACGTAGCACTGGATGACCATGATGGCGTCGCCCGTGCCGGTGCAGAAGCCCGCGCGCCCGTTCGTGTAGCCCCGGCCATCGTCGATGTCCTCCGAGTACGCGTAGTCGAGGGTTGGCGTGTCGTTCTCCCAGATGCTGGTGAGGGCCTCGGCCACCTTCTTCTGGTTGGCCGTCATCCCGAAGGTGCCTCCATCGGTCCCGCCGTCCGTGCCACCATCAGAACCTCCGGAACCGCCGTCCGTGCCGCCATCCGTGCCGCCATCGGATCCACCGTCCGTGCCACCACTGGAGCCGCAGCTCGAATCCGAAATCTGGATGTTGGTGGCGGTGAACGAGGAGGACGAAGTCGTCGAGTACTCGAACGTATAGGAGCTGTTCACGCCGACGGTGAGGTTCGAGGTCCGTGAGTAGGTGCAGACGGTGCCGCTCTGGGTATGCGTCCAGCCGGCCTCGTCATGGTCGCACGTGACGCCGCTCGGGACGCCGAAGGCGATGGTCGGGCGAGTCATCGCGGCCGTGCCCGTGTTGCGGAACGTGATCGTGCCCCAGTAATCCGAGCCCACGTAGGTGTTCGTCGTGATGGTGTAGGAACAGGCTGCGAGCGCCGCGACGTTCGGCTCTGGTAGTTCCTCCTGGCTCTCCTCCGCGCTTCCGCAGGCGATGACCGTGGCGGCCAGCCCAGCCAATGCCAGCCGGTGGCTCCATCTGCGGGATACCCCGTAGTGACGCTTGCTCATGGTGCTGCTCCTTTTCGTGCCGGTTTCCAACCTGTGCTGCTGATGCAACGCAGATGAGATACCGGAAAACCCCAAGCGATCTCGGATAAATCAGATATCCCGTTTTTGTCAGACCACCCAGTTAAAACTGTCCATGTCTGACGGAAAGGTATTCACCGTTAGAGCAGTTTTTCAGGGAGCTGAAAGAGAGGGACACATGAGAAATTCCAGTTTGAAATTCCTGGCGGGTGCGCTGATGGGCCTCGCCCTGGCGGGTTGTGGCGCGGAGTCCGAGCCGCAGCCCTCGGAGCTGTCGTCGGCCTCCATGCAGAAGGATCTGGTGCAGGCCCGTCCGATCAAGAAGCTCGTTCCCCGCCGCTACATCGTCGTGTTGCGGCAACCCGCGGCCTCCCAGCGTCTTCAGGCGCAGGAGATCCAACAGCTCGCCACGAGCCTCGCTCAGGAGCACGGCGCGAAGGTGGAGCAGACCTACTCCCATGCGCTGAGCGGTTTTGTCGCGGAGATGGATGAGGCGAAGGTGGAGGGGCTGCGCCGGGATCCGCGTGTGGAACTGGTCGAGCAGGACGCGGTAGCGCGCACCGCGACCGAGCAGCTCAACGTCACGTGGGGGCTGGATCGCATCGATCAGAGGGACCTGCCGCTCAGCGGCAGTTACAGCTACTGGATGACGGGGGCGGGGGTGCATGCGTACGTCATCGACACGGGCATCCGCCGGAGTCACACGCAGTTCCAGGGGCGCATCGGCGCTGGCTACGACGCGGTGAGCGCGGGAGGCACGGCGGAGGACTGCAACGGCCATGGCACACACGTGGCAGGTATCCTGGGAGGCACGACTTGGGGCGTCGCCAAAGGGGTGACGCTCCACCCGGTGCGCGTGCTCGACTGCACGGGTGAGGGCACCACCTCGAGCGTCATCGCTGGCGTGGATTGGGTGACGGCCCATCACGTCTCGCCCGCGGTGGCCAACATGAGTCTGGTCGAGGAGGCCTCGGGCGCACTCGATCAGGCGGTCCGTAATTCCATTGCCTCGGGCGTCACCTATACGCTGGCCGCCGGCAACGACTTCATCAACGCCTGCAGTGTTTCTCCGGCGCGCACCGCCGAGGCCATCACCGTGAGCGCCACCGATGCCAACGACGAGCGGGCCTTGCTCGCCAACTTCGGAAGCTGCGTGGACATCCTCGCGCCGGGCGCCGATATCACCTCCGCCTGGAACACCAGCGACACCGCGTCGGAGATGCTCAGCGGTACCTCCATGGCCAGCCCGTACGTGGCCGGGGCGGCGGCGCTCTACCTGCAGGCCAACCCCTCAGCCTCGACCGAGACGGTGGCGTCGGTATTGACGGGCTTCGCCTCGGTGGGCCGCATCGTGTCTCCGGGGGCGGGCTCGCCCAACCGCCTGCTCTACTCGGGCTTCATCCAGGCGGGCGGTGATATCACCGTGCCCCAGGTGCAGCTCACGGCTCCCTCGGGAGGCTCCACCCTGCAGGGCACCGTGCTCGTCAGCGCCAATGCCTCGGACAACCTGGCCCTCGATCGCGTGGAGTTCTGGGTCAATGGTCGTCTTCGTTTCACCGACTTCGTGCCGCCGTATGAGTTCTCGTGGGACACCACCACCACGGCGGCGAACGGCTCGACCACACTGGTGGCCAAGGCGTATGACACGTTGTTCAACGTGGGCAGCAGCGACCCTGTGGGCGTCGTCGTGCTGAACCCGGGTATGGCCAGCTACGACTCGACGCGCCGGGTGCCCATCTGCACCAGCGTGAGCTCCTTCTGCGACTCCGGCCCGCTCCTCGATGGCCGTGGCTTTCTCGGGCCCGAGGTCAACGCTCCGAACACCATCGCCTCGAGCTGCCCGGATGGGAACTCCGGCATCTACCACTATGATGAGTCGTTGGATCGGCTGCGCATCTCCACCGTGGACGGCAGCCCGTTGGTGGAGGGCAAGCAGGTGAACATCTCGGCCACCGTGTGGGCGTGGTCGACCCCGTCCTACGATTGGTTGGATCTCTTCCATGCGCCGGATGCCAACAATCCCGTGTGGACGTACCTGGGCTCGCTCCAGCCGGCACTGGCGGGCAGTCAGATGCTCTCCACCAGCTTCACGCTGCCCGCGGGTGGGCTGCAGGCCATCCGTGGCGTCTTCCGCTACAAGGGCGTGTCCGCCAGTTGCTCCGAGTTGTCCTACAGCGATAACGATGATCTGATCTTCGCGGTGAGTCAGCCAGATGCTCCGCCCCAGGTGTCGCTCACGGCTCCCGGGAATGGCGCCATCGTGGGGGGCACGGTGAAGCTGACGACCAATGCCAGCGATGACAATGGCGTCGCGCGAGTCCTGTTCTACGCGGGCGGCAGCGAGCTTGGTCTCGCTCCCCTGGCGCCGTTCGAGCTGAACTGGAACACGACGAGCGTGGCGGATGGGACGTACGTGCTCACTGCCCGAGCGGTGGACAGCGCGGACCAGACGACGGACTCGGCGGGCATCTCCGTGACGGTGGACAACACCGCGCCGGCGGTGGCGCTGACCTCTCCGGTGAGCACCACGCTGCAGGGCACGGTGAACGTGGAGGCCTCGGCCAGCGATCTGCACGGTGTCTCGCGCGTGGAGTTCTACGATGGGAGCGTGCTGCTGGCCTCGGATACCAGCGCTCCCTACAGCCTGTCCTGGAACACGCTGGCTGTGGCCAATGGCAGCCACACCCTGAAGGCCAAGGCCTTCGATTCGCTGGGGAACGCCAGCGAGGTCCAACTGGCGGTGTGGGTCGACAATGATTTCACTCCGCCCACTGTCAGCCTCACCGGGCCTGCGGGTGGCTCAGTGGTGAGTGGCACGGTGGCCCTGACGGCGAATGCCACGGACGATCATGCGGTGGATCAGGTCAACTTCTACGTGGGCACGCTGTATGCCGGCTACGACTCGAAGGCGCCCTACCAGGTGAACTTCAACTCGCTGAGGTTGCCCAACGGCACGTACACCGTGACGGCCAAGGCCTACGACGCGGCGGGGAACCTCACCGTGTCCCAGGGCGTGAGCATCACCATCCAGAACTGAGCGGAGCGTCAGGTCCAGCGGAACGGGCGCCGGGAGAAGTGTTCTCCCGGCGCCTCCGCTTTTGACGTCAGCGCTCGAGGAGTCCAGGCGCGTGTGAGGAGATGTGGCAGGTCGGTCGAGTCTGCCGGAGGGGAGCACGCGACTTCCTGGTGCCGCGAGGCGCTGCCTACTTGATGAGTCCGATCTCCCGCAGGCGCTGCTGGAGGAATGCGTCCGCGGTGATGGGGGGCAGGCTGGTGCCCGTGGCGGTGATGGGCAGGGTCTCGAGCATGCACTGAGGGTAGGGGTGTACGAAGAAGGGCATCGAGTAGCGCGTGGTGTCGTCCTCGGCGTTCTTCGGGTTCACCACGCGGTGCGTCGTCGCGGGAATCACCCCGTTCGTCACGCGGCTGAGCATGTCGCCCGAGTCCACGACGATCTGTCCACGCAGCGTGTCCACCGGGATCCACTCTCCGTCACGCGTGAGCAGCTCGAGCCCCGAGGCGGTGCCCTCGCAGAGCAGGGTGATGAGGTTGATGTCCTCGTGCTCGGCGGCGCGCACCCCACCGGGGATGAAGCGGTCGCGCAGGGGCGGGTAGTGGATGAGCCGCAGGATGGAGTTGCCGTCCTGGGCCATGGCGCTGAAGGTGTCTCGCGCCACGCCGAAGTACTCCGCGAGCGCCTGGAGCATGACCGCTGCCGCCGAGTCGAGCGCGCCAAACAGATCGAGCGTGTTCCGCCGGAAGGACTCCACCTCCGCGGGCCACACGTTGGGGCCATAGTGGGGCGAGAAGTGGGGGTGGTTCGGGGACAGCTCCCGGCCCACGTGCCAGAACTCCTTGAGGTCGCCCACGGTGCGGTTCTTGGCGTGCTCCTGCCCGTAGCCCGTGTAGCCGCGCTGTCCCGCGCCTCCCGGGACGGTATACTTGCGCTTCGCGTCTTCTGAGAGTTTGAAGAAATACTCGACGTCCGAGTAGGTACGCCGGATCAGCGCGTCATCCACACCATGCCCCTCGACGGAGACGAAGCCGAACTCCTTGAGGGCGTCGCCGAGCACCTGGACGAAGCGGGCGCGCTCCCGAGGAGAACCTGAGCGGTAGTGGGAGAGGTTGACGAGCGGGATGCGACGAGCCGAGGTGGACATGGTGGCGGACTCTACCCAGGCCCTCGGGTCCATCAACCCAAACCGTCCGTGCATCGAGCGCTCTCGTCCGCTACCCTGGCAGGGAAGCAGGGCTGTCATTTGAACACAGCCTCACAGGGCGGAGTGGCGCTGGAGACGCGGTCGCTCTAAAACCCGAGATGGACCCCGAAGGCCAGTGAGGATGGCGCACCCGCGATGCAGGATGAGCGGAACTCCCCAGAGATGATCACGGAGGAAGACGATCCGTTGCTGGGGACGCAGCTCGGCAGCTTCCGGCTCGTGCGGAGGCTGGGGCGGGGCGGCATGGGGACGGTGTACCTCGGGGAGCACGTCTCCATTGGCAGCCGCATGGCCGTGAAGGTGCTGCACGAGCATCTGGCGGCCTACCCGGAGCTCGTCCAGCGCTTCCACGCCGAGGCGCGGGCGGTGAATCTGATCGGCCACGAGAACATCGTTAGCATCTTCGATCTGAACGCCGCGCCGCCGCGTCCCTACCTGATCATGGAGTACCTGGAGGGGGTGCCGCTGTCCTCGATGGTGGGCGTGCCGGTGCGGGCCGAGGTGTGGATCCCCATCCTGGCGCAGGCCTGCGAGGCGCTGTACGCGGCCCACCAGCGCGGCATCGTCCACCGCGATCTGAAGCCGGACAACATCTTCCTGGTCCAGCGGGCCAAGGGCGCGCCGCCATTCGTGAAGGTGCTGGACTTCGGCATCGCCAAGCTCATCGACGGGGCGGGCCCGCAGACGCAGGCGGGCATCATCGTGGGGACGCCGGAGTACATGTCTCCCGAGCAGTCTCGCAGCCAGCGCCTGGATGGGCGGGCGGATGTCTACTCGTTGGGAGTGATCGCCTACCAGCTCGCCACGGGGCAGCTCCCCTTCACCGAGGAGGGCACTGCCGCCCAGCTCGTGGCGCACCAGACGCTTCCTCCGCCTCCGCCTCGGTCCATCTTCGCGGGCGTGTCTCCGCCCGTCGAGGCGGTGATCCTGCGCTCGCTCGCCAAGGCCCTGACGGACCGGTACGAGAATGCCCTGGCCCTGAAGGCCGCCCTGGAAGGAGCGTTGGCCGCTGAGCTCAGCGGTGGCCCGTTCCCCGAGCCGCCTCCGCCTCCCGCGCCGGTCGTGGCGCCTCCGCCCGTGGCGCCTCCACCCGCGCCACCCGTGGCTGCACCTTCGTTCCCTGTCGCCGCGCCTGCGCCGCCTGTTTCCGCGCCTGTGCATGCGCCTCCTCCCGTGCCCGGCGCCGGGCGGGATACGCCTTCTCGGCGCCATGCCCGGCCCGTGGAGCTGCCGGCCCGCGTGGTGCTCCGTCCGGGGGCTCCGCCGGAGCGGATGGTGTGCTCGGACATTGCTCGAGGTGGACTGTTTCTGCGCACGCAGGGGGAGCTGCCGCAGCTCTTCTCCCGGGTGCAGGTCACCCTGGAGCTGGCGCGCGGGCCTCTGACGTCCACCTGCGAGGTGGTGCGCCTGGTGACGCCCGAGCAGGCCCGGCTCTGGGGGATGGCACCGGGCTTTGGGGTGCAGTTCCTCGAAGCTCCTCCGGATTTCAAGGCCGCCGTGGCCCAACTGCTCAAGGGCGGCACGGGGAATACTCCGCTCGCTGTCACCGGACAGGCGGGGGACGCCGAGGCTTCCAGTCTGTTGGAGGGCTATAGGGCGAACCTCCAGAAAGACCACTACTCCCTGCTCACGCTCCCGCAGGACTCGAGTTTCGAGGCTGTCCGGGCGCGGGTGCGTGTGGCGCTCGCGGAACTGGAGGGGCTGCGGGGCCGGCCGCTCTCGAATGCCCAGCGCTCGCTGCTGGAGTCAGTGCTCACCCGAGTCCGGGATGCGGGCGAGACGCTGGCGAACGTCCCCCGCAGGGCCATGTACGACGCGTTGCTGGGCAACTTCCGAGGAGTCGAGAGCTGCCTGTCCGCGGGGCTCACCGTGACGCAGATGGAGAGCCTGCGCCGGGACTTCCTGGTGCGGCGCCCGAACGCGGCGGGCACGGCGCGCGTCCACATCCTCACGGGCAATGCCTTCGAGAAGAACGGCCAGCTGGCGAGGGCCGTGGAGGCCTACGAGCGGGGGTTGGCCGTGGATCCGCTCGATCTCGCGCTTCTTCAGCGCTACCGCGCTCTGCGAAGGGCACTGGCTCAGCGCGCCCCCCCCTGAGCACTTGCCTCCGGAGACGAAGAGGGCCTGAGCACCCAAGCGGGTCTCAGGCCCCTTCACCACCCGAGTCGCGGCTTACTGGGCCTTGTGAGCCTTGTAGGCCTTGAGGATGGATTCGGCCTTGGCAGGCATGCTCGCGCCGGTCGCACCACACTGATCGCTCACATTCGCGAGCGGGAGGGCACATGCCAGGAACGAGGTGGCGAAGGCGTCCTCGGTGCTCGGGCTGCACTTGTCCAGCTTGTCAACGCAATCCACGAAGGACTCGATCGCCTTCTTGTCGCTGTCGGAGCACTTGTCGAGGCTGTCCTCGCACTGCTTGATCTCGGAATCCGTCGGCTCATCGACAGTGGAATCGCTGAGGTCGGGGCAGCCCTTGATCTTGTCGTTCAAGGTACTGAAGCTGTCCGCAAAATCGTCGCACAAAGACCCACTGCACCCCACCATCGACAGAGAGACCACCGCCAACGCACAAACCAACCGCTTCATCTGCATGCTCCTTTGGGTCGAAACTGCATACTGCGGGGCGCATCCTAATCGGTTCTTGCTTCCTGGCTAGGGGGGCAGCCGGGCAGGCAGGAGGGCGGGCCGGGCGAAGAGGTGTGGGCTGGGGCCCTTCATACCCTTGACTCGCCCGATCATCTCTCGTAGATCGGCCCTCCTTTGCGTGATCGGGCGGCCAGCCGTCCGAAATGCGCGGTGGTTTTCACGGGTTGACCCAACCCGACTCGACAGAGGGTTCTACGATGTACGCAGTCATTCGCACGGGCGGTAAGCAGTACCGCGTGGCCGAGGGCGATGTCCTCCGCATCGAGAAGGTTGCGGGCGATGTTGGCACCGAGGTGACGTTCAACGACATCCTCTTGCTGGGCGGCACGGACTCCCCGAAGGTGGGGCGGCCGACCGTCGAAGGCGCCAAGGTGGTGGGGAAGATCCTCGCGCAGGACAAGCACCGCCGCGTCCTCCACTTCCGCAAGGAGAAGGAGGGCTGGACGCGCCGCCGGGGCCACCGTCAGCCGTACACCGAGGTCAAGGTTACCTCCATCGCCGGCTAGTTCCGGTTCCCACTCTTCCCGAGCGCCGCGAGGCGCCCGGTTCTCGCAGGACAGGTGTCATGGCTCACAAAAAGGGACAGGGTTCGTCTCGCAACGGTCGCGACTCGAACGCGCAGCGCCGCGGCGTCAAGGTGTTCGGCGGCGAAGAGGTATCGGCGGGGAGCATCCTCGTGCGGCAGCTCGGTACGGTCATCCACCCCGGCACCAACGTGAAGCTGGGGCGTGACTACACGCTCTATTCCACGGTGGATGGGGTGGTGAAGTACGAGCGCCACGGGCGTGACCGGAAGAAGGTCTCGGTCTACCCGGCTCAGGCGAGCGCCTAGTCGGTTCACCCACGGGCCTGCCTTGGTGCGGGCCTGGCTGCATTCGAGCGGGTCGCTCCCGGTCCAGGCGCCAGAAGGCGGCTGGGCACGAGGGCGGCCCGTTCTGCGTTTCCGAAGCAGGTTTCCCCGGGAGCGGGGAGAGGCATCACCATGAAATTCGTCGACGAGGTTCGCATCTTCGTGAAGGCCGGTGACGGTGGGCACGGCGCCGTCGCCTTCCGGCGGGAGAAGTTCATTGAGCGCGGTGGCCCCAGCGGCGGGGACGGGGGGAACGGCGGCTCGGTCATCTTCGTGGGGGATCCGCAGCTGACCACGCTGTTGGACTTCCGCTATCAGCAGCACCACCGCGCGAAGAACGGCGAGAACGGGATGGGGAGCGACTGTAACGGCCGCGCCTCGGATGATCTGATCCTCAAGGTTCCGGCGGGTACGTTGATCCGCGACGCGAACTCGGGCGAGTTGCTGGTGGACCTGAGCGATCCGGGCCAGCGCTTCGTGGCGGCGCAGGGCGGGCGTGGGGGCCTGGGAAACATGAACTTCGCCACCTCCACGCGGCAGACGCCTCGCTTCGCGCAGGATGGGACGAAGGGCGAGGAGCGCACGCTGATCCTGGAGCTGAAGCTCCTGGCGGACGTGGGGTTGCTGGGCTTCCCGAATGCGGGCAAGAGCACGCTGATCTCGCGAGTGAGCCGGGCGCGGCCGAAGATCGCAGACTACCCGTTCACCACGCTGGTGCCGAACCTGGGCATGGTCCAGTACAAGGACAACCTGTCCTTCGTGATGGCGGACATCCCTGGGCTGATCGAGGGAGCCAGCGAGGGCGTGGGATTGGGGCACCAGTTCCTGCGCCACGTGGAGCGGTGCAAGGTGTTGATCCACCTCATCGACATGGGGGCGGAGGGCGAGGGCCGCGATCCGGTGAAGGACTTCGACATCCTCAACCGCGAGTTGGAGAAGTACAGCGAGACGTTGGCGAAGAAGCCTCAAGTGGTGGCGCCCAACAAGCTGGATCTGACGGATGCGCCCGGGCGTCTGGAGGCGTTTACCGCCGAGATGCGCAAGCGGGGCCTGGCGGTGTTTCCCGTGTCCTGCGCCACGGGTGAAGGCATGCAGGCGCTGCTGGACGTGACGGCCGAGGTGCTCTTCACCGGCCGGGCGGACAAGCTGCACGTGGAGCCGCCCGCGAAGCCGGTGAAGAAGACGGTCCCTGCGAAGAAGGCAGTGGCGGAGGTCAAAGCTCCGGCGCGGAAGGCTCCCGCGAAGAAGGCAGCGACTGAGGTCAAGGCTCCGGTGCGGAAGACTCCTGCCAAGAAAGCAACTGCTACCCGGAAGGCGCCGCTGAAGAAGGCCGCGACGAAGAAAGCCGCGACGAAGAAAGCCGCGACGAAGAAAGCCGCGACGAAGAAGGCCGCGACGAAGAAGGCGGGAGTGGGCATGAAGGCCCCCGCGCGCGCCGGAGCAAAGCCTGCGGCGAAGAAGGCGGTTCGCGCGAAGGGGCGGAGGTCGTGACGCCATGAGTGGAGGCGGCCCCCGCTACGAGCCCTTCGAGAAGAAGCCCGTCGAGCCGGAGTCGTTTCTTCTCGATGTGCGCAAGGAGAAGATCGATCGCGTGGTGGAGCAGCGGACGCGGACCTTCACGGTGGTGTTGGACCGCCTGGAGGACAGCTTCAACATGGCGGCGGTGCTACGCACCTGCGAGGCCATGGGCGTGCAGGAGGTGCACGTTGTCATCAACCCGGAGGCGCCGTTCCTGCCGAACTCGCGAGTGGCGCAGGGCTGCGACAAGTGGCTGGACGTGAAGCTGTACAAGTCCTTCGCCGAGTGCCGTGAGCACCTCAAGGGGCGCGGTTTCTCGCTGTACGCGTCGGCGATCCAGGAGGGGGCCTCGAGCCTCTACTCACTGCGGTTCGACTCGAAGGTGGCGATCATCTTCGGCAACGAGCGCTTCGGAGTGAGCGAGGAAGTGCTCTCGGGCGTGGACGGGGCGTTCTGGATTCCGATGCGGGGCTTCAGCCAGAGCATCAACATCTCGGCGGCGGCCTCGGCGTGCATCAGCCGGGCGATCGCGTGGCGGGAGGAGCACCTGGGGAAGGTAGGAGACCTGACAGCCGAGGAGGCGCAGGTGCTCCGGGAGCGCTTCTATGTGCTGGCTGTCAAGCAAAGGAAGCGGATTTTCAAGGGAAAGCAGCCGTGAATCAGCGAGCCTGGGGGCTCGTCTGAAGCGATAGAAGCCATCACGGGCCTTCGGGGCCCGCTCGGAGATCGCACCACCATGCTCATCGAGACCTTGCTCGTGTCCCTGCTGACCGCGCAGACCGCGCCTCAGACGCAGCCGGCGCCGAAGCCCGCGGTGGCCGCCGAATCCAAACCCGCGCCTGCAACCCCCAAGGCCGCCACCGCGTCGAAGGGCAGCATTGCTCCGGACCTCAAGCCGCTCGTGGAGCGGATGCAGGCCTTCTACGAGAAGACGGACGACTTCAAGGCGGCCTTCAAGCAGGACTACAAGTACAAGACCTTCCGCCGGACGCAGACCTCGACGGGCACGGTGACGTACAAGAAGCCGGGGCTGATGCGGTGGGAGTACGAGAAGCCCTCGGCGCGCACGTTCGTGCTGGCGGGCAACAAGGTGTACGCATACGACCCGGAGGGGCAGAGCCTTACGGTCGGCAGCGTGGACACCAGCAAGCTGTCGGCATCGGTGACGTTCCTGTTCGGGCAGGGGCGGTTGGCGGATGAGTTCAACATCACGAAGGGCACGTGCGCGGATTGCAAGGGCACGCTCCTGATGCTGGACCCGGTGAGCCCGGATCCTCGTTTCAAGCAGGTGCGCCTGGAGGTGGATTCGAAGACGGCCCAGGTGCTCAAGAGCACGGTGGTGGACCCGGATGGGAGCGAGAACACCATCGCCTTCGTGGATCTGAAGACGAACGTGGGGATCGCGGCGGACAGCTTCAAGATCAACCCGCCCGAGGGCACGCGCGTCGAAGACTTCACCAAGCAGGGCAAGTAGCTCGCCGTGCGCCGCGCGCTCCTCGTGGCTCTGTGGTTGTGGGCCGGCTGCCACCGGAGCACTGCTCCTGTGCCCGAGCAGGGTGGCTTCGCGGGCCGGACCTTTCCGCTTATCTCCTCGCCGGCCCTGCGCCTGTCGCTCGAGGGCAGTCTGGGAGGAAAGCAGGTGCCGGTCCTGTTGGATGTGGACCGGCAGCTCTCCCTGGTCGCGGCGGGTTGCTTCGAGGGAAAGCCTCCGCAGCCTGAGGGGAAGGTTCGTGCTCTCGAGCCCGGTGGCATGAAGGAATGGGCCATGGTGCCGCTGCCGGGGCTTCGGGTGGGGGATGTTTCCCTGTTCAGGCTCTCGGCGGGGCTCACGGGCGATAAGTTCTGCTCCGTCACGTTGGGGGCGGATGTGCTTGCTCCATACGCGCTCACGGTGGAACCGCTGCGTCGGGAGGTAACCTTCACCGCGTCGCGCTCCCGAGAGGCGTACATGGCCGAGCTCTCCGCGGCGAATGCAGACCCCTCGCAAGAGACGCACCTGCTGGAACTGAGTCGCGAGCCTACGGGAGATTGGCCATTGCTGGCGGCTCGGGTGACGCAGGGAGGAGCGCGGCTCACGGGCCCCTTCGTCCTCTCGACGCGCGATCCGTTCTCCCGGATTGCGCTGGGGCCCGCGCAGGCTCAGGGGCTGCGTCCGCTGGAGACGGTGGCCGGGCTGCCCGTGAGAGCTCTTCCGGTGGACTCGGTGGAGGTGGCGGAAGGGGTGGGCGTGCGCCCCATCATCTTCGAAACGGGAGTGTGGAACTCGCCCAGCTCGCTCGGACGCCTGGGGCCGGATGTGTGGGGCCACTTCCGTGCGACCATCGATGCGCAGGCGGGAGTGCTTCTGCTCCGTCGGCCCCGGGTCCTCGCCTCGGGGGACCGCCAACGCTGCGCTCGAGCTGGCACCGAGAGTTTCGATGACGAGTCCTGCTACGCGTTGCACACGCGCCGGGAGCTGGACGGGTCGATCTCACTGTCCACGACGGTGTACCGGGATCTTCCCGAAGGTGGACGGGTTCATGTCGAGCCCCTGGGAGAGGACGGGAAGCCCCTGCAGACGGGATGCAGCGTGGGATTCACCTTCATGGCGACGAGCCGAGGCGCGACGACGCAGCACCGCATTCCGTGGCCTTCGTTGGCCCAGTCCATGCCGGAGTGCTACGCGCAGCTCTCGACGGTGCGGAGCTACGCACTGTCGCTCTTCGAGGACGGAAGCCTGCCAGAGTGCCCGCTGACGTGTGCCTTCATCCAGGAGCCGACCTCGAGGCATCCAGTTTGCGAATGCCAGGAGACACCACTTGGAGAGGGCATGAGTGCGGCGGCGCGCAAGCCTTCGGCCTCACAGCCGCCTCCCCCTGAGGAGAGGCCGCTGGAACCCGAGGATCCGAAGTAGTGCCTTGTGCCGAAGGGCGACGCGGGCAATCCCATGTCGATTTTGGGCAGCCATCAAGAGAGGTTTGACTAACATGGGTTCCAACCTCAAGGGGGTGGGGATGCCTGTTGTCGATCTTCTCTTTCCAGCGCGGTCAGGAGTCATTCCAATCGACCACGGTTACCTGCTTTTTTCCGCATTGGCGGCGCGCATTCACACGCTGCATGAGCGTCAGGACATCGGTATCTTCAATCTCCGCGGAGAGAATACCGTGGGGGAGTCGCTCTACCTCGGACGCGGGACGATGCGGCTGCGCTGCCCAGCCGAGGCGATCCCCTTGTTCCTGGGACTGGTAGGCAGTCCGCTCGATCTGGCGGGAAGGCATGTGACGTTGGGGCCGCCCACGATCCGGGCCCTTGAGCCTGTGGCACGGCTTAGCGCGAGGATCGTCACGTTCAAGCACTCGGTGGAAGAAGGAACCTTCCGTGCCACGGCCCAACGGTTCATCGAGGAACTCACGGGCACGTCTTGTTCTCTTCAGGTGGTAAGGCGGCGCATCGTCACCATTGCCGGTACCAAGGTGGTGGGCTTCGGGCTTGAACTAGAAGACCTGAAGCCCGAGTCATCCATGGTGCTCCAAGAAAAGGGATTGGGGGGCCGACGGCACATGGGGTGTGGCCTTTTCCTCCCCAAGCGTGCCTCCCGTTAGAGGCGCTTCCCCTGAGAAGACGACAGCTTATTGCGAAGGCGTCCACACCCAGGCGGATTCGGGAGGCTCAATGGTAGGCATGTCGACGGGCGCCATGAGGGCTGTTTGTGTCCGGCTGCTATCCAGGCGATTGATGCTCACAGTGAGTCTGGCTGAGCCCACGCGAGGGCCAGAGTCTAGCGCCAAGTGCTGCAACCAGAAGGTTGGAGGAGGCTGCACGAGCAGATCCAGTCGATCAAATAAGAAATTGTTGTCTCCCGCGAATGGCAATCCATAGCGGCGCTCGGGCAGTCGCCCTTGAAGCCCCATCTCCACGCGCTCCACGAGGTGTAGTTCGTCCGTCTCGAACCCCATGACACAGTCGAGCCCGATGAGCACTTCCCTTCGGACAGGCGCTATCCAATACTTGGAGCCGTGGGACCTTCTCTTGAACTCCTTGCCAGAGTTGCCCACAAGATACCCATGCAACTGTTGGTAGAGAGTGCCAACCGAAGGCTCGTGGACGTTGCCAATAGCCAACCGCAGCTTGGGTAGTCCCTCCCGGGTGGAGGTGGTGACTTGGGAACCTGAACTTCGAGACTCGATGCCCGCCAGGTTTAAGAGCAAGCCATATGCCGCCGAGGGTGGAAACGTCCGCGCCGTCGTCCGGTAGACGCCTGCTTGCAGTGGCCGGAATGCCGCAAAGGGCGCACGCGCCCGGAGCCAGAGGCGTTTCATCTCACGCCTCGGAGAAACCGGCGGCACCCATGCCTTCGAGCAGGGTCTGGGGATTCTCGAATAGGTGGGCTTTTGCCGCCTCGAGATGCTTGCGTTGTTCAGGAAGCATCTTGCGAACGATTTCTCCTCCCACCCAGAATTCTGAAGCAGGCAGATCATGGGCGGACAGTCGAGCAAGCTCAGGAAAGTCACCCGACTCTGTGAAGCCGTAGGTGTCGAACCCGGCAACGAGCCCTGGAGTCAGTCGTGCTACGACGCTCCGAGGCGCCATCTCGTAGAAACTGCGCGCGTGGCCTCCCGCCACCTGGGAGAGTTGGCCTATCGCACGGAGGAGCGAAAGGACCCACTGCTTGCCGCTGGTGGTCTCGAGGCAATCCCCCAGCGCTAGGGCGAACGGGTACTGATACGCAGTGTAGGCCACCTCTCGGTGGAGCAGCGCAGAAGACGAGGCGTTCTTCCAAGGGCTCTCCCCCCCATTTAGAGGGGACTGGTGGAACGTTGCGTCGAAGCGATAGGGAGACAGCGCAACGGCCATGTTCATGCGAAGCACGCTGTCTCGCTTGGAGGGCTGTTTCGGGTGCTGTTTGATCGCACCCTTGTCCGCGACCATGAAACCAAAGAGGAAGTCGTCCGCGTACTTGTTCGCGTTGGGGAACTCCTTGAATTCCACCGCGAGTTGCTCTGCATCGTGCAACCGTCGCCGATTCATGGGAAGCCCCCAGCCGGAGAGCATCTCCCGGAGCGCGTTGCGCATCGATTCGGGACTGATCACCGTGTGCTCGGCACCGATTTTGGAGATCTTTTGCAGAACGGTGCGATTCTCCTCGCTCTCCCCTCGGTAGTTCGAACTGGGCGCAGCATACGTCAAGACAGAAGCGAACAGATTCTTGGCAGTGGGCATGGCATTCTCTTGGGGCTGGGTCAGCCGTTCGCGCACAATGCGAGGAGCGTGAAGGTCCGAATCTCCTGGGTGCGGTCGTGGAGCGCTCGGGCGAGCACGGCAAAGCGTTCTTTGTTCATGTGATACGTCGCCGAGCATAGGGTGCCGGCGAAGTAGCTGATGAAGTCCTCAGCTCGAGTACGGCTGCGCACGGCCAAGAAGGCATCCTTGGCAATCTTGGAGCGCTTTTGATTGTAGTCGGCTTCTTTCTTTTCATCCCCCTTCACCTTCTCCCACTCCAGGTCGTGCTTGCTCTTGAGTCGCTGGAGCACGTAGTGGCGCACCAATTGGTAGACCAACTGCTCTTCGCTAGGGATTTCCACCTGGCTGTCGGATTGCATTGAGTCCTCGCTGTTCTCATGGAGGGTAAGCCGGGCATCATGCCGGAAAGTAGCCGAGCCAATGGTCTGCGCATAGGGCGTGGCGCGCAGCAGTCGGTCGAACCCGGTATACTGCGGTTGCTGTGAAACGAGGTTGATCAGAATCCGTCTGCGGAAATGAGGGTCCCACAGTTGCCGGCGCCAGGTGGTATACTCGTCTAGCATCGGTTGGTCTGGCACAAGCCGGGAGGTGCTTAGGATGCGGATGTTGTTGCCCTCACGTGCCAGATGGAAGACTTCGTAGCCGAGCACCAAGCTGCTCGTGACGTGGCCACCTTCCTTCCGGCCGATGCGCTGTGCCAGGCGGTAGGCGAGATCCAATGCACTCTCCGCCGGAACATCGATGACCGCTTCGCGGGGGCGGTAGCCTTGAGCCTCTGGCTTGCGGTCGGCGAGCACTTGATGCAGGCCGTCGCAGAAAGAGGCCAACTTTGACACGTCAGGAATGGCCAGCGCGAAGCCGTTGCTGAGCTTAGCCCGGGCCTTCCCTGTCTCGTCCACCTCCACCTCCTGGGGTACATACACTTGCGCGGCGTAGGGCCAGAAATGAAGCAGGAATTGGAAGCGAGCACGGTCTTTGAATGAGACGTTGTCGGCAGTGCTCTCCATGGCTCCTAGGAAGTAGGTGCTGGGGAGATCCACCGCCGCGTCCGGCGCGTGCGCCAGTTGCTTCCAGAGGTCGTCCGCATCTTGCGTGTTCCGCTGGTCAGCTCGGGCCTCGAAGGGCTTCCGCGTAGCGGGTACGCCTCGGAGCGTGTTCCACACCATGTCCCGCCACAGCTTTACCCATAAACCCCGGCCTCCAGAGGCTGTATCGCGATCCGCTAGGTAGGCTGCCTTGGGCACCACCGCAGGGTAGATATAGAAGGTTTTCTTCTTGACTTTGCCTGCTGCGTCTTTCACCTCGCGCGTCTCCTCGCGGAGGGGGAGAATAGGCTTTCCCTTCTTGTCCTTGCGGATCTTGCTGTCGGGCTGGTCCTCCTTGGTTGCTCCGTACAGTTCGTCCAGGAGTCGCCGCAGTCCAGGCAGGTCTACGTCAAGGATGACGCCGTGCTCCTCCAGTGCCGTCAGAGTGCAGATCCCTGAAAAGGCATTGCGCTCCAGCCACCGCACAAGCAGCACCAGCCCTGCGAGTCCTGCGCGATGCTGTGTCGAGGGGAGCTCCGCCAGGCGGTAGGTGAGATGCAAGCATTCAGGCTGGGCGATGGAAACAGGGGCCTTGGCTTTTGCTACTGCGCTCCTGGCTCGTGCCGCCATGTTCAAGACTCCTTGGATGTCTCCTCCAGGAAACCACGGCGCGTATCATACTGGGAATTCGAAGCCACGCGTAGATATCTGGGGAGCCATGGCGGACATTCCTCCACAGGTTGGATGGCTCGCCGGGGCACTGGCACTACCCACCCGTCGATGGGCTGTTGACGTTCGCATGCGGCTCGGATGTAGGGCAAGTCCTTGTCGAGGACGCACGGTACGGAGTGCTCATCCCCATCTCGCAACGTTCCCGGCAGGGCAAAATAGCCGCCTTCCAGAAATCGGGCGTGTCCATCCGCTCGGGCCTCGGGCGAGGCGCACTGCTCCAGCAACTCCGTCAGGCGCCGCTGGCTGACATTTGTTGAGCCGAGCTCGACCAAGAACTTTTCCGTGTCTTGGAACTGCTCTCGGCTGTAGGGCTGCACTGATTTGGGAGCATAGACATACACTTGCGCGATGAAAGCACCCTCGGGTCGAGGGTGTCGATTGGCTCTGCCGAGTCGCTGAATCAACGAGGGGATGGGGGCCACTTCGGTGATGAGGACATCCGCGTCAAGATCCAGGCTCATTTCAGCGACTTGTGTGGTGACAGCAACGCACGCAGGTTGGTTCGGCCGGAAGGCCTCCACCGTCTCGCGGTGGCGCTCCTGCCTGTGTTCCAGCTTGAAGCGACTATGGTAGCACAACACCTCCCTTCCAAGGGAGGACTCAAGCTCAAAGGCGACCTCTTGGCAGCGCTTGACTTGATTCACCACCCAGAGCACCCGCTGTCCGGCGGCATACGCTTGGTGTGCGCGCTGCAAGGCCTGCGTCACGCCATCAAGCCGGTGTACCCGGTAACGATGCTGGCACTCCTTGTCTTCCAGGTCTCGAAATTGCGCCCGGTGCTCGGCTCGTGGGTAGCTCTCAAGGCCCAGGTGCTCCAACTGCTGGCGTCGGCTAGGGGGCAGGGTTGCTGTCATGCACAGCACCGGTGTCCTGAATTCCCTGAGGAAGGCTATTAGGTTGGCGAAGAGGCTCGGGTCGAAGCTGTGGACTTCATCGATGATGACGGCGCTGTCGGCGAGCACAGGGAGCAGACAGGTGCTGGCGTACTGATGTTCCAGGAATCCCAGGAACTGATCCACCGTGGCACTGAAGAAGCGCTTGGGCCAATGCCGGAGTGCGAAGAGTCGTTCCTGGGCTTCATCCACTGCTAGAGACTTGCCCTCCAATGCCTCCGGAGGGTTTTCCGCGATTGCTTCCAACTCAAACCGAGCGCTGGAGTGCACCAGCGCCGCCTCTGCCTCTGGCGCCCAGCCTACGTAATCGCGGAAGCCTTCGGTGGCGGTGCCGCGCGTAGGGTACAAGAACAAGATCCGGCCAACGGGATCTCGGCGCACCTGGGCTTGTGCCCATCGCCATGCCGCCATCGTCTTTCCTGCCCCGCACGCAGCCAGCAGCAGCGCTCGGGGGCCGAGAGAGGCCGCGGCTTCCTGAAAGGCATGGAACTGAAACGGACGTTTCCGGCTCAACTGCGCAATGCGAGGCTCCAGGATCTTGGAGGAGATCTCGTCCGGCCCGAGCGGTTCGCGATGCGCGACGCCGTCGATCCAGTCTCGGAGATGGAGGCCCTCTCGCACGAGCGCCGAGGCAACGGTATCTGCGGCAATCAGCCCTGCCTTCACCGCCAACAGCAGGCGCTTGCGCAGGATGTTCCCTCGTAGGTCCTGCCAGAGGGTGACGGCTGTTTGGCGGCCCTGGGTATAACACTGATTCCAAGTTGGGTCGGGCCAGGTCAAGGCCTTGACTTCGGGCGGGGTGGACAGTCCAGCTAGGTGGGCAATGCGCTCGAACACCCGCCGGACCTCGGGGTGGTGGAAGAACAAACCGACGCGGCCCGAGCGGCGGGCCTCGCACCACCTGTAGTTCCCCTCCTGGGAGGACGCCTTGAAGTGATGAGAGAGCACGGCGGCGGTGAGTACGTCTGGATCAAGTCGCTCCGATAGCCATCCGCGCACCTGCGGCACATGCAGCAGCAGGGCGCTCAGATGCTCGTGCCGTACGATCTGGCCCTTCTGTTTGGCTCCCTGCTGTACCGCCTCCAAGAAGCCGGTGTTGGCCTTGCCAAGATCATGGAGAAGTCCTGCTATCTGAAGATGCAGGAGAAAGGCAGAGTGCTGCCTGGCGTCCAACTGAAACATTCGGCACCAGGCCTGTCCCCAGCGCCTGTCCAACCTGAATAGATGGTGTGCGGCTTCCGCTGTATCCAGCGAATGCTGCTCCAGCGTGAGGGTGAGGTGAGCCTTGGGTGATTTGGCCAGCAGGTGAGGGGGCAGATCTAGGCTCATGTGCGCCCATTCTTTGGGTTTTCTCCATGAGCTGCAAGACACGATGAGGACGACAGGCGCAGCGGCAAGCGTTCACTGGGTTGTCCCGTTGCCTCCCTACGGATAAGGTAGGACACTACCGATGCAACCACAGGGGTAAGCAATGTCCATTCAGGCAGGGACGGGAACACAGTCCATCCGCGTACACGCGCTCCACGCTCTGGCGTACTGCGAGCGGCTCTTCTACTTGGAGGAGGTGGAGGAGATTCGCGTCGCGGATGCATCGGTGTACGCGGGACGGCGGCTACACGTCGAACTGGCAGAGGACGGCGAGCGGGTGGAACTGGAGTTGTCCAGCGAGGCTGCAGGGCTTCATGGCAAGGTGGACGCCTTGCGCCGGCGTGACGGCGTGCTGGTGGTTCATGAGCACAAGCGCGGCAGGCCCGCCCCGGGAGAGAACGGGCCCGAGGCGTGGCCGAGCGACCGGCTTCAGGTGGGCGCCTACGCGGTACTCGCCGAGGAGCGCTTCCCTGGCATTCCCATCGAGTGCCGCGTGCGCTACCACCAACAGGACACCACGGTGCGTTTCCCCCTGGACGAGGCGCTGCGTCAATTGGTGAGAGAAGCGGTGGCGCGTGCTCGGGACCTTCGCGCTCGAACCGAGCGCCCTCCCGTGACGAAGGAAGAGCGCAAGTGCGCAAAGTGCTCCCTGGCTCCGGTGTGTCTCCCAGAGGAGGAGCGCGTCCACGCCGAGGGCGAGGCCCTCCCACGGCTCTTTCCCGAGGACGATGTCCGGCAGGTGCTGCATGTCACGGTGCCCGGGACACGGGTAGGGCGCGAGGCGGAGCAACTCGTCATTGTTCCTCCCCAAGGGGAAGGGGAGGAGGTGCGAGTGCCGGTCCGCACGGTGGCCGCACTCATCTCTCATGGTGCCGTGCAGGTGAGCGCACAGGCGCTCGCTCTGTGTGTGCACCAGGCCATTGGAGTGCACTGGTTCACCGCTGGGGGGCGTTACCTGGGAGGTCTGGGAGGAGGCGCCGGGAATGTGCAGAGGAGATTGCGGCAATATGAGGCCCTGCGGCAAGAGCAGGTCTGCCTGGGACTCGCCAGGCGGTTGGTGCTCGCGAAGTTGGAAGGACAACTTCGCTTCCTGCTGCGGGCCTCGCGCGGCGAACCCGAGGCTCGCGCCGATGTGGCTACGGCCGTGAGAGATCTTCGCGCATTGCTCCCCCAGTGCCTCGAGGCCGGCTCGTTGGATTCACTGAGGGGGCTGGAGGGGGCTGGAGCTGCTCGCTACTTCGGGGCGTTGCCCTCACTGCTCAGCGACGAGGTCGATGCTCGGCTGCGCTTCGAAGGACGCAACCGCCGCCCTCCCAAGGACAGGTTCAACGCGGTACTCGGTTTTCTGTACGGACTGGTACACCGCGAGGTGGAGGCAGCCGTCATCTCCGTGGGGCTGGATCCTGCGTTCGGGTTCTACCACCAGCCCCGCAGTGCGGCGGGCCCGTTGGGGTTGGATCTGATGGAGCAGTTTCGTGTGCCGCTGGTCGATATGCCGCTGATTGCCTCGATCAACCGGCGGGCTTGGAACCCGGAAGAGGACTTCGAGGTCACACCCGAGCACGTCTGGTTGAGCCGTGTGGGGAGGGCCAAGGCCATCGAGTTGTATGAGCGGCGCAAGCGCGAGACGTGGAAGCACAACGTCCTGGGCTACTCTCTGAGCTACTCACGGCTGGTGGAACTGGAAGTGCGGTTGCTGGAGAAGGAGTGGACAGGCCGCCCGGGGCTCTTCGCGACATTCAGGTTGAGGTGAGCCATGGCGGAGCCCAGACGTTGGTACCTCTTCACCTACGATATCCGCAACCCGAAGCGGTGGCGCAAGGTGTACGAGCTCATGAGGGGGTATGGGGAGCGGCTTCAGTTGTCGGTGTTTCGGTGCTCGTTGAACGATCGGGATCGGGAGAAGTTGCGCTGGGAACTGGCCCAGGTGATGGCCGAAGAAGACACGCTGCTGGTCCTCGGCTTGTGCGGCAGCTGTGTGGAGCGGGTGAGGGCCATCAACCCGAAGGAAGGGTGGCCCGAGGATCCCGCGCCGTTTCGTGTACTATGAAGCATTCATGCACCCAGGCATGGCGAAGCAGGGACAGGCGCCATCAAGGAAAAAAGCATGGAAGGTCGAGGGGTTGGGGTTCTTTGGCACGTGAATAGATGCTTGAAAGGAGGTTCCTCAATGATGATGATGGGTTGGGAGGTGCCAGCCCGTGCAACTGGGATGAACTCTGATGGCGCGATGTGGTTCATGAAAGGTGGAGGTCTAAGTCCGCAGAATAACGAGGGATTTGACACGGGCTGTCCCGCTCGCCGTGATGCCGGAAGGCGTTGAGCACCCCCAGGCAAGGCGCGGACTGAACTTTCCACGCTGTCCCGCTCGCCGTGATGCCGGAAGGCGTTGAGCACCCCGGTACGCCGGGATCCCCGTCTTCGTGAAACAGATGGGGTCCCGCTCGCCGTGATGCCGGAAGGCGTTGAGCACGGATCCCCCAGCTTCCAGATCGAGCTGCCTGGGGACTTGTCCCGCTCGCCGTGATGCCGGAAGGCGTTGAGCACGTGATCGGCGAACTCTTTGCGCAGGCACCAGCACGTCCCGCTCGCCGTGATGCCGGAAGGCGTTGAGCACACACCAAGGGGTTCGATCCCCAGTCGTCCATCTCTGATGTCCCGCTCGCCGTGATGCCGGAAGGCGTTGAGCACACGCCGGTCCCAAGGACGCGCGCCGAGGGAGGGACGCGTCCCGCTCGCCGTGATGCCGGAAGGCGTTGAGCACCCGTACTGGGGCTTGCGATCAGGGGCCGCGTCGAGGTCCCGCTCGCCGTGATGCCGGAAGGCGTTGAGCACTACGCGCCCATCGTGCGCAAGACCGCGCTCCAGAGTCCCGCTCGCCGTGATGCCGGAAGGCGTTGAGCACCACTCCTGGAGAGACTGAAGCATGATCTGGGCCTGTCCCGCTCGCCGTGATGCCGGAAGGCGTTGAGCACATTACATGGTTCGGCAGGCTCCCCGGACCCCAAAGTCCCGCTCGCCGTGATGCCGGAAGGCGTTGAGCACACGCCCGTCACGTACTCCAGCGAGAGGGAGGCGCCGTCCCGCTCGCCGTGATGCCGGAAGGCGTTGAGCACCGGCTGCTGCTGCGCAACTTTCCCAAGGCGCGGCAGGGTCCCGCTCGCCGTGATGCCGGAAGGCGTTGAGCACTACTGGCCGCGCTCGATCGGATTCTCCTGCGCCCACTGTCCCGCTCGCCGTGATGCCGGAAGGCGTTGAGCACTCGCGGGTGACGTGGAACCTCCGGCAGCGGGCATGGTCCCGCTCGCCGTGATGCCGGAAGGCGTTGAGCACAGCCGGATGAGGGCGAGGCTCCCGAGAGCGAGGAGGAGGTCCCGCTCGCCGTGATGCCGGAAGGCGTTGAGCACTCAGCATTGCCCCGGAGAAGAACCGGAAGCAGTGGGAGTCCCGCTCGCCGTGATGCCGGAAGGCGTTGAGCACCTGTCGCATTCCTTGCCAACCACGCTGAATGGTCGTCCCGCTCGCCGTGATGCCGGAAGGCGTTGAGCACTCGTTCCCGAACGCCTGCACTGCGTCGAACGTCGGTCCCGCTCGCCGTGATGCCGGAAGGCGTTGAGCACCAGTACGCCCAGCCGCAGCAGCAGCAGATGGTGCAGTCCCGCTCGCCGTGATGCCGGAAGGCGTTGAGCACGATTCTTGAGCTTGCCGGTCTTGTCCGACGGCATTCGGAGTCCCGCTCGCCGTGATGCCGGAAGGCGTTGAGCACGACGCAATCTCGCTGACGCACAAGGAGACACCGGTCCCGCTCGCCGTGATGCCGGAAGGCGTTGAGCACTTCTTCAGGTTGCCATCCGAGACGGAGGCAAGCTGGTCCCGCTCGCCGTGATGCCGGAAGGCGTTGAGCACCTATCCGCCCGCTGAAACGAGACGTGTCCGCCATGTCCCGCTCGCCGTGATGCCGGAAGGCGTTGAGCACCTCCCGCGTCCGCTGTGGGCGTTGAGTCCTGCAAGGGTCCCGCTCGCCGTGATGCCGGAAGGCGTTGAGCACAGGAAGTGGAGAATGCGCGCAATGCGGCGGACGGCGTCCCGCTCGCCGTGATGCCGGAAGGCGTTGAGCACAAAGACTCGAAGATTGAAACCGCAGCCACCTACGGTCCCGCTCGCCGTGATGCCGGAAGGCGTTGAGCACAAGCCCAAGGTGAAGCTATGACTCCTCGCCCCCTGGTCCCGCTCGCCGTGATGCCGGAAGGCGTTGAGCACCCTCCAGCCAGTAGGTAGGCTCCTCTCCCGTTGAGTCCCGCTCGCCGTGATGCCGGAAGGCGTTGAGCACCCAGTCTTCCCGTGCGCGGTGGCGGTGATGGTGAGGTGTCCCGCTCGCCGTGATGCCGGAAGGCGTTGAGCACCTTCAGTCGAGGAACACCCACAAGGTGAGTTTGTAGTCCCGCTCGCCGTGATGCCGGAAGGCGTTGAGCACAGTTCTGGATCACATCCCAGCACGGCAAGGCATAGTCCCGCTCGCCGTGATGCCGGAAGGCGTTGAGCACGATGCAAAACGCAGGCGCTCTGTGTACGCAGAGCAGTCCCGCTCGCCGTGATGCCGGAAGGCGTTGAGCACTTCTCCATCCACCGCTCAAGCCCTGAAAGGCTGTCCTGTCCCGCTCGCCGTGATGCCGGAAGGCGTTGAGCACAGGTGCGTGGCGCGAACGTCTCCGCCGCCTCCTTCGTCCCGCTCGCCGTGATGCCGGAAGGCGTTGAGCACCGGTTTGGTACTCGGAGTATCCCGAGTGGGGAAGGTCCCGCTCGCCGTGATGCCGGAAGGCGTTGAGCACGGAGCCTGTTGCGAGAAATACTCAATCGGCACTTTTCGTCCCGCTCGCCGTGATGCCGGAAGGCGTTGAGCACTCAAGGGGTCGGTTGATGGTGACGGCGGGTGTCCTAGTCCCGCTCGCCGTGATGCCGGAAGGCGTTGAGCACCGGGCTCTGTCCTCGCGAAGATCACCAACGCTCCTGGTCCCGCTCGCCGTGATGCCGGAAGGCGTTGAGCACTCTTGTGCGTCGGTGATCCACAGACGAAGGAGAGTGTCCCGCTCGCCGTGATGCCGGAAGGCGTTGAGCACAAGGACCTGGAAGAGACGTACGGCTCTAACTCGCCGTCCCGCTCGCCGTGATGCCGGAAGGCGTTGAGCACCAAGTCTGGATGGGTACATCGAGCACACGTCATGTTCTAGTCCCGCTCGCCGTGATGCCGGAAGGCGTTGAGCACGAGCAGAGGCCCACGGTGGCTCCGAGCTCACCATTCGTCCCGCTCGCCGTGATGCCGGAAGGCGTTGAGCACGAGAGCGACGCAGTCGGTACACGCCGACTGGTCGAGTCCCGCTCGCCGTGATGCCGGAAGGCGTTGAGCACTACCCCTGTGTGACGCTGTCTCGGATGACGTTTCGTCCCGCTCGCCGTGATGCCGGAAGGCGTTGAGCACAGCCAGCTCGGCGTCTGCTCAACCGGGCCATGAGGGTCCCGCTCGCCGTGATGCCGGAAGGCGTTGAGCACGCGATCAGCTTGGCGAAGTTGCGTTCGTGCTGATGTCCCGCTCGCCGTGATGCCGGAAGGCGTTGAGCACGAACTCCTGGGCGCTGTAGAACGTCACCCAGGTGGGTCCCGCTCGCCGTGATGCCGGAAGGCGTTGAGCACACGTTCACACTGACGGACGTCAACGGTGGCTCGCTGTCCCGCTCGCCGTGATGCCGGAAGGCGTTGAGCACTGCACTCCGCCTGGACAGCGCCGGCCACGTGGTGGGGTCCCGCTCGCCGTGATGCCGGAAGGCGTTGAGCACGGTACCGCTTCCCCACGAAGTGGTACGAGGACGGTCCCGCTCGCCGTGATGCCGGAAGGCGTTGAGCACACAGCAACGGGATGCTGGTCCGGCTTCTCGGCAGTCCCGCTCGCCGTGATGCCGGAAGGCGTTGAGCACTTGACTGCTTCTCGGTCTACTTGTCCGTGGAGAGGTCCCGCTCGCCGTGATGCCGGAAGGCGTTGAGCACTTCGAGACCGTTGCCTCGCGATTGAACCTGTTGGTGTCCCGCTCGCCGTGATGCCGGAAGGCGTTGAGCACATGAAGGACATCTGAGCTTGCAATCCGGTGTCACCGTAGTCCCGCTCGCCGTGATGCCGGAAGGCGTTGAGCACGCGAACTTGTCGCTGAGCTTCACCGACCTGTCGCGTCCCGCTCGCCGTGATGCCGGAAGGCGTTGAGCACAGGCGGACGTGGACGGGCTGAAGGAACTCACCAGTCCCGCTCGCCGTGATGCCGGAAGGCGTTGAGCACGGTGTGGTGGTGCAGTGGCCCATCAGCCCTTCGCATGTCCCGCTCGCCGTGATGCCGGAAGGCGTTGAGCACGGTGTCGTGATCACATGGAGGAGCGGGGAGACAGGTCCCGCTCGCCGTGATGCCGGAAGGCGTTGAGCACCTTCCCAGGCCCTTTTTCCAGAGCGTGGAGATCGCCGGTCCCGCTCGCCGTGATGCCGGAAGGCGTTGAGCACCAGCTCGGTCGGCGCTACACCGGGATCGACCTGGTCCCGCTCGCCGTGATGCCGGAAGGCGTTGAGCACAATGCGCCGAGATCGCCCTTTCAGACCCCACCCCGTCCCGCTCGCCGTGATGCCGGAAGGCGTTGAGCACACGGTGCAGGTTCGCGATGATGCTGTGGTAGTTGTCCCGCTCGCCGTGATGCCGGAAGGCGTTGAGCACCCATGTCTCGAGGCGGGATCTCCCCCACCCCGAGTTGTCCCGCTCGCCGTGATGCCGGAAGGCGTTGAGCACGAGGCCGCCGCGACGATCTCCATCCTCTCAGGCGAGGTCCCGCTCGCCGTGATGCCGGAAGGCGTTGAGCACGGGTATTCCATATTGTATCGAAAGATCGGGTAGCAGTCCCGCTCGCCGTGATGCCGGAAGGCGTTGAGCACTTCGAGGTCGCGAAGGAAGCGTTCATGGGCGAGGAAGTCCCGCTCGCCGTGATGCCGGAAGGCGTTGAGCACACGCGAAGGTCCGTGAGCAGTTCGTGCTCGACTGTCCCGCTCGCCGTGATGCCGGAAGGCGTTGAGCACAATGAGCGCGCATACAGGTTTCTCGTAGGAGCCCTGGGTCCCGCTCGCCGTGATGCCGGAAGGCGTTGAGCACGGTGAAGGTGGCTGACTTCGACCCTCGCCAGGCGAGTCCCGCTCGCCGTGATGCCGGAAGGCGTTGAGCACCGTTGCCATGTCAAACCAATGCACCAACACAACCAAGGTCCCGCTCGCCGTGATGCCGGAAGGCGTTGAGCACCTCGAGCGTGTGCGTCCCACGCACTGGCTGGCAGCGTCCCGCTCGCCGTGATGCCGGAAGGCGTTGAGCACAGATCCACGGCACCGAAGGGGCCCTTCACCTCTCCCGTCCCGCTCGCCGTGATGCCGGAAGGCGTTGAGCACCTGATGACATCAACATCAGTGATTCCCTGTCTGGTCCCGCTCGCCGTGATGCCGGAAGGCGTTGAGCACTAGTAACCGGTGCCGTCCGGGTAGGTGCCTACTGGAGTGTCCCGCTCGCCGTGATGCCGGAAGGCGTTGAGCACGGGCCCACCCGGCTGGCGTTGTCGTCGCTCACCGCGGTCCCGCTCGCCGTGATGCCGGAAGGCGTTGAGCACTCCTCACGCTACCTTATTGCCTTCGCCGCCCTGTACCGTCCCGCTCGCCGTGATGCCGGAAGGCGTTGAGCACAGATTGAAATCCTTCTCGTCGAACATGGGCTTGCGTCCCGCTCGCCGTGATGCCGGAAGGCGTTGAGCACACGACAGCAGAGGAAGTGAGCGAGGCGACGTGCATGGTCCCGCTCGCCGTGATGCCGGAAGGCGTTGAGCACCTTGGACTGGCTGATGCCAAAACCGCGAAGCTGGGGTCCCGCTCGCCGTGATGCCGGAAGGCGTTGAGCACTCCTCGCGTCGCATGTAGCCCCCCCAGCCCTCTCTAGTCCCGCTCGCCGTGATGCCGGAAGGCGTTGAGCACTTCAAGGGTGACAAGGTGCTCGCGTTCGGGTTCGTAGGGTCCCGCTCGCCGTGATGCCGGAAGGCGTTGAGCACCCGTTGAATCCGACCTTGCCCACCTGCTGAACGAGTCCCGCTCGCCGTGATGCCGGAAGGCGTTGAGCACATGGACCCTCCCTGGGAGGAGTACGGGGGTGGTGGTCGTCCCGCTCGCCGTGATGCCGGAAGGCGTTGAGCACGTTGAGGCCGCCTGGTACCCCATGTCGGCCCGCATGTCCCGCTCGCCGTGATGCCGGAAGGCGTTGAGCACCCCAATACGAGCGCGCCCTGTGGCGGGCGTTGCTGGTCCCGCTCGCCGTGATGCCGGAAGGCGTTGAGCACCTGGTGGGCACGGGAGGTATTCCAGGAGTCCCCGTCCCGCTCGCCGTGATGCCGGAAGGCGTTGAGCACCTGAGGACAGTGGGAAGATCAGGTCACCGGCCGATGTCCCGCTCGCCGTGATGCCGGAAGGCGTTGAGCACCGAAAACTCGCGCTCCTCCACCCGGACGGACTCCGGTCGTCCCGCTCGCCGTGATGCCGGAAGGCGTTGAGCACCGCCCTCGCATGGAGACAGCGAGGGGGAGCAGTGCGGTCCCGCTCGCCGTGATGCCGGAAGGCGTTGAGCACTCGCGCGGCTCCTCGCAGAAGAGCTGGCTCCGCTGGTCCCGCTCGCCGTGATGCCGGAAGGCGTTGAGCACCGATCGTCATCGGTGATCGACGTGGTGGTGAAGGTCCCGCTCGCCGTGATGCCGGAAGGCGTTGAGCACTCGCAAACAGATCTCGCACGTCTTGAGATCGGTTCGTCCCGCTCGCCGTGATGCCGGAAGGCGTTGAGCACTATCCCTGCATGCCGACCTTGCACCAGTCGGCAGGTCCCGCTCGCCGTGATGCCGGAAGGCGTTGAGCACCTGTCTGGTTCAACATGACAGCGGCCATGCGACAGAAGTCCCGCTCGCCGTGATGCCGGAAGGCGTTGAGCACTGCATCGCGCCCGCGATAACGCCCGTGAACATGATGTCCCGCTCGCCGTGATGCCGGAAGGCGTTGAGCACGCGGGCACCCTCTCGCCGTGATCACCGACGGTCGATTCGGTCCCGCTCGCCGTGATGCCGGAAGGCGTTGAGCACGAAAGGCGTCGGCGGAACTCGACAAGGTGCTGCGGTCCCGCTCGCCGTGATGCCGGAAGGCGTTGAGCACTTGGTCGGTTGCTCGCGGGAGTTATGCGCGCGGCCCGCGGTCCCGCTCGCCGTGATGCCGGAAGGCGTTGAGCACGGCGCAGCCCACGTAGCCCATGCCGCTGCGGATGCCGTCCCGCTCGCCGTGATGCCGGAAGGCGTTGAGCACAATATCAAGACCCAATTGACCGGGGGTCCATTAGTCCCGCTCGCCGTGATGCCGGAAGGCGTTGAGCACCGCTGGAGCATCGAACATCGTGGACGTTCCAGATGTCGGTCCCGCTCGCCGTGATGCCGGAAGGCGTTGAGCACAGGCCATCGTGATCGTCTAACCAGGACTCCTCGCCAGTCCCGCTCGCCGTGATGCCGGAAGGCGTTGAGCACGATACGGCGCGCGCGGAGGCAGCCCAGTTCAAGCAGTCCCGCTCGCCGTGATGCCGGAAGGCGTTGAGCACCTGAGTGTGACGAAGTCGCCCGCATCTATGCGGAAGGTCCCGCTCGCCGTGATGCCGGAAGGCGTTGAGCACACGATACCGGGGATGACGACACGGGAGCGGAGTTTGGTCCCGCTCGCCGTGATGCCGGAAGGCGTTGAGCACCCGAAATGGCTGCCTCAGTCCATGACGTGGCGGCGGTCCCGCTCGCCGTGATGCCGGAAGGCGTTGAGCACACAATCATTGGGGACACCAACAGGATCGTCGAGGTCCCGCTCGCCGTGATGCCGGAAGGCGTTGAGCACCGGACTACCAGCACCCGCCGCACGGTGTCGCCCGTCCCGCTCGCCGTGATGCCGGAAGGCGTTGAGCACTCCCCGGGCTTGAACTCGCGCAGGGTCAGCAGCGTGTGTCCCGCTCGCCGTGATGCCGGAAGGCGTTGAGCACTGCAGCGACCCAATTAAAATACTCGGGCATTTCCTGTCCCGCTCGCCGTGATGCCGGAAGGCGTTGAGCACGTATCTATCGGGCGTATGTCAAACGTTCTGATGAACGTCCCGCTCGCCGTGATGCCGGAAGGCGTTGAGCACCGCCACGGGGTTCCCTGGATTCGGTTGATGGCGCTGGTCCCGCTCGCCGTGATGCCGGAAGGCGTTGAGCACAGAAACCTTTGCGGCACGGCGTACGAGTTCCTTGACCTGTCCCGCTCGCCGTGATGCCGGAAGGCGTTGAGCACAACATCGCAGTCGCGCTCCCGTCCTTCAACCGCAGTCCCGCTCGCCGTGATGCCGGAAGGCGTTGAGCACTCGTGGAGATGCTGCCGGAAGCCGAGGTGGCAGTGGGTCCCGCTCGCCGTGATGCCGGAAGGCGTTGAGCACAAACTTGTTGTCTGTGACTCAGGGCAGATTGAAGTCCCGCTCGCCGTGATGCCGGAAGGCGTTGAGCACAGCAAGGCGATCGCATTGCTTGAGGCTCAGCTTCGTCCCGCTCGCCGTGATGCCGGAAGGCGTTGAGCACAAGTGGATCGCCCGGAACCAGCACCTCCCGCCGAAGGGTCCCGCTCGCCGTGATGCCGGAAGGCGTTGAGCACTCCGAGCCGCGAGGGTTGAGGATGAGTCCTACCCCGTGTCCCGCTCGCCGTGATGCCGGAAGGCGTTGAGCACCGCAGCTGGAAGTCATCCGCCTTGGCGTACTCGTAGTCCCGCTCGCCGTGATGCCGGAAGGCGTTGAGCACCACGAGATGGGTTCTTGCCGTGGATGGAATTCCACAGTCCCGCTCGCCGTGATGCCGGAAGGCGTTGAGCACCATCACTGGCTCGTCTCGACTCAAGCCGTACCCCCTGTCCCGCTCGCCGTGATGCCGGAAGGCGTTGAGCACCGAGCGAAGTCGCCACCCCCGAGAAACGGAGGTTGTCCCGCTCGCCGTGATGCCGGAAGGCGTTGAGCACGGTTGTGCCGGGTGACACACCTTTTCAGGATCTCCTCAGTCCCGCTCGCCGTGATGCCGGAAGGCGTTGAGCACTGGTGGTGGTGGTGAATGGCAAGCTGCTCGGCGTCGTCCCGCTCGCCGTGATGCCGGAAGGCGTTGAGCACCACCTGCGTATATTACTTTCATCAACGGCGGCGAGTCCCGCTCGCCGTGATGCCGGAAGGCGTTGAGCACCATGAGCCGCTGCCGGACCCCACGGTGCAAGAGTAGTCCCGCTCGCCGTGATGCCGGAAGGCGTTGAGCACCCCGCGGGGAACTGGTTGATCCAGCCAGCGACCGTGGTCCCGCTCGCCGTGATGCCGGAAGGCGTTGAGCACTCCTCCCAGCGCCACTCGTGGAGCACCCATGTAGTCCCGCTCGCCGTGATGCCGGAAGGCGTTGAGCACAGGCCGAGGTGGCTGCTGGCGCCGAGGGCAAGCAGTCCCGCTCGCCGTGATGCCGGAAGGCGTTGAGCACGCGCTGGGCCTCAGACTGGCAGCCACCATGTGCGGTCCCGCTCGCCGTGATGCCGGAAGGCGTTGAGCACGCGCCCCGACACTTGGCGCCGATGATCCGCCACGTTGAGTCCCGCTCGCCGTGATGCCGGAAGGCGTTGAGCACCTCTCTTCCCTCCGAGCACCACTGGCCGGGATGGAGAGTCCCGCTCGCCGTGATGCCGGAAGGCGTTGAGCACCTCATGGCCGGGCCCTTCTGCACCGGGACGATGATGTCCCGCTCGCCGTGATGCCGGAAGGCGTTGAGCACCAGGCGCTCGCGGACTCGGTGGGCAAGCTGCTGCCGGTCCCGCTCGCCGTGATGCCGGAAGGCGTTGAGCACATCACCCCGAGGTGCAGCAAGCCCTCATTGCGGCGGTCCCGCTCGCCGTGATGCCGGAAGGCGTTGAGCACGCACGCGGTGGGTGGGACCGTGTGATCAAGAACATCTTGTCCCGCTCGCCGTGATGCCGGAAGGCGTTGAGCACCTCTCCCGTCGACGCTGGAGGCACCGCCGGTCGTGTCCCGCTCGCCGTGATGCCGGAAGGCGTTGAGCACGGGTGCTGGTGGACTACACCGTTGCCCGGATTCTTCGGTCCCGCTCGCCGTGATGCCGGAAGGCGTTGAGCACCAGCAGGCGTTGGAGGAAATCGACCGGCTTGCTCCAGGGTCCCGCTCGCCGTGATGCCGGAAGGCGTTGAGCACACTACGTGGATGAGCTCAATGCGGGTAACCCGCTGAAGTCCCGCTCGCCGTGATGCCGGAAGGCGTTGAGCACTGGACTGCGCCCCCATCAACCTTCCACTGCCTCTGTCCCGCTCGCCGTGATGCCGGAAGGCGTTGAGCACCGGCTCTTCCTGCCGAACATGCCGAAACGGAAGGTCCCGCTCGCCGTGATGCCGGAAGGCGTTGAGCACCCAGAGGTTGTGCGAAGCCTTCTGTATTCCGTCTGGTCCCGCTCGCCGTGATGCCGGAAGGCGTTGAGCACACGAGATGGCGAGCGCCTACCTGCGACGCCTCAGTCCCGCTCGCCGTGATGCCGGAAGGCGTTGAGCACCTGGTACACGGCTCCGAGTTGGCCGAGCTCTCCCAGGTCCCGCTCGCCGTGATGCCGGAAGGCGTTGAGCACTAGCGGAGGCGGGCCTCATCCGCGACGGCGAAGGTCCCGCTCGCCGTGATGCCGGAAGGCGTTGAGCACGCTGCATCGCCTGGGCCGTCGTCGCCTTCACGAGTCCCGCTCGCCGTGATGCCGGAAGGCGTTGAGCACCAACACTTCGCATCGAGCGCCAGTATATGCTTGCCTTGTCCCGCTCGCCGTGATGCCGGAAGGCGTTGAGCACGATCGAAGCCTTCAACTCTGGCCACCGGGTGGGGTCCCGCTCGCCGTGATGCCGGAAGGCGTTGAGCACGACTTGGCGAACCTGCCCCGCTCGTCCTCGCTCAGTCCCGCTCGCCGTGATGCCGGAAGGCGTTGAGCACCGAGCGACTCCCGGATTTTCGCGCCAGTCAAAAGTCCCGCTCGCCGTGATGCCGGAAGGCGTTGAGCACTTCTGGCGGTTGCCATTGCCCTGCCGGTTGTTCTGGTCCCGCTCGCCGTGATGCCGGAAGGCGTTGAGCACATTAAAGGCGTCCAGTGGGAGCTATGGGGGCAAGGTGGTCCCGCTCGCCGTGATGCCGGAAGGCGTTGAGCACCTGAGCTGGAGGCTACCTGGCGCACAGGGGAGACAGTCCCGCTCGCCGTGATGCCGGAAGGCGTTGAGCACTACTGCATGTAGATGACCTTGCCAGTTCCACGACCAGTCCCGCTCGCCGTGATGCCGGAAGGCGTTGAGCACTTCACCACGCCCGTCCAGTCGTTCCTCCCCGTGGTCCCGCTCGCCGTGATGCCGGAAGGCGTTGAGCACAAGTCTCCATCCACTCCCGTGGCCCTCTCGGTGGGTCCCGCTCGCCGTGATGCCGGAAGGCGTTGAGCACCTGGTGGCGGGCGGCGCCAAGAGGGATGCCGTACTTCGTCCCGCTCGCCGTGATGCCGGAAGGCGTTGAGCACGCAGGTGCCAACCCTCGGCGAGCATCACCACGTCCCGTCCCGCTCGCCGTGATGCCGGAAGGCGTTGAGCACAGGCGGCCGGGCGGTAGCTCGCCGACACGTAGATGGTCCCGCTCGCCGTGATGCCGGAAGGCGTTGAGCACCAGTGGCTCGTTCAAAGGATGCAATTGGTGGTTTCACGTCCCGCTCGCCGTGATGCCGGAAGGCGTTGAGCACCTGTCCGCGAAGCTTTGGCCATGGCCATCGGTAGTCCCGCTCGCCGTGATGCCGGAAGGCGTTGAGCACCGGAACGTCAACTTCGATAAACACTACCAGTGGAGGTCCCGCTCGCCGTGATGCCGGAAGGCGTTGAGCACCGCTTCTGGGGCCTGGAGGTTCTGCACCACGCCAGTCCCGCTCGCCGTGATGCCGGAAGGCGTTGAGCACAACTCCCACCGGAAGCGCAGGCACAGAATAGAACCGTCCCGCTCGCCGTGATGCCGGAAGGCGTTGAGCACAACGGGCGGCCGCTGGCTCGGGTGCTCATCTCCCGGTCCCGCTCGCCGTGATGCCGGAAGGCGTTGAGCACCCGTGACCCTGGAGTTGCTGCGGATGCGATTGGTCCCGCTCGCCGTGATGCCGGAAGGCGTTGAGCACTGTATTCCGGTCCTGATGACCAGTGGATTCGTTTGTCCCGCTCGCCGTGATGCCGGAAGGCGTTGAGCACAATGGCGCCTACGAGGAGGCCGTCCAGGGGTTCATGGTCCCGCTCGCCGTGATGCCGGAAGGCGTTGAGCACCGACCAATCACCGAGGCCCAACGCCCCGTCTCCCGTCCCGCTCGCCGTGATGCCGGAAGGCGTTGAGCACGACGTTCTGTGTCTTCATGCTGTTTCCCCTCTTCGTCCCGCTCGCCGTGATGCCGGAAGGCGTTGAGCACATCGAAGCCACAGGCTTTTTCTCCTCCCCCACCGTCCCGCTCGCCGTGATGCCGGAAGGCGTTGAGCACCGGTGGATGCCGCCGCTGCCGCCGCAGCGTGAACGTCCCGCTCGCCGTGATGCCGGAAGGCGTTGAGCACCGCTCCCCCTGTTGGAACGTGGCGTCGCTCCCCGTCAGTCCCGCTCGCCGTGATGCCGGAAGGCGTTGAGCACCCGAAGGGGCCATTCGACGGGCAGGCGCGGCCGCTGAAGGTCCCGCTCGCCGTGATGCCGGAAGGCGTTGAGCACGCTCAGCTCAGCTACTCGATCACTCACGGTCGCGGTCCCGCTCGCCGTGATGCCGGAAGGCGTTGAGCACCGGCAGACCTGGAGAAGCTGACTAAGACGGCAATCGTCCCGCTCGCCGTGATGCCGGAAGGCGTTGAGCACCGAAATGTTCCTTCTCAAAAGCCAGAGGTTCAGACGGTCCCGCTCGCCGTGATGCCGGAAGGCGTTGAGCACGACAATCTACCCATTGCTGTGGGCCTACCGGCTCAGTCCCGCTCGCCGTGATGCCGGAAGGCGTTGAGCACTTGGAGATGGCCCGCTACAGCACCGAGTGGCTCGGTCCCGCTCGCCGTGATGCCGGAAGGCGTTGAGCACCCCTACAGCAAGGTGGACTTCGCCACCCTGCATCGGTCCCGCTCGCCGTGATGCCGGAAGGCGTTGAGCACGGGCCACCTTCGAGTTGGACGACTTGGTGGCGTTGGTCCCGCTCGCCGTGATGCCGGAAGGCGTTGAGCACAAGGGCCTCGTCATGGCAGACGATCGCCAGCTCGTGGGTCCCGCTCGCCGTGATGCCGGAAGGCGTTGAGCACTCTCGCATTCCGGTACTGCCGAAACAGGTCAGGCCCCGGTCCCGCTCGCCGTGATGCCGGAAGGCGTTGAGCACGTGGGCGCAGGCTCCTCCCAGGGGATGACGCCGTTGGTCCCGCTCGCCGTGATGCCGGAAGGCGTTGAGCACTTGGAGAACATCGCCTTCACGCCCAGGACCAGCGCGGTCCCGCTCGCCGTGATGCCGGAAGGCGTTGAGCACCACGCCCATCTGGTTGTACTGGGCCAGGGCGCCCTGGTCCCGCTCGCCGTGATGCCGGAAGGCGTTGAGCACGCCCTCACCGAGCAGGTAGAGACGTTGGAGTTCACCGTCCCGCTCGCCGTGATGCCGGAAGGCGTTGAGCACCTGGGGATGGCCGCCATGGCATCTACACCTCCAAGTCCCGCTCGCCGTGATGCCGGAAGGCGTTGAGCACTTACCTCCTGGTACGGGTTGAACGTCACTGTGACAAGTCCCGCTCGCCGTGATGCCGGAAGGCGTTGAGCACATGAGGTAGGAACCCACCGAGCTATCCGCTGGGGTATGTCCCGCTCGCCGTGATGCCGGAAGGCGTTGAGCACCCAACGGGTACGCTCCGGCGCAGGGAACGCCTCTGTGTCCCGCTCGCCGTGATGCCGGAAGGCGTTGAGCACGCCATGGGGCGCCGGTACATCTTGAGGATGCGCTCCACCGTCCCGCTCGCCGTGATGCCGGAAGGCGTTGAGCACTGGAGCAGCGAGCCCAGGTTCAGCGCCCAGGAAAGTCCCGCTCGCCGTGATGCCGGAAGGCGTTGAGCACGTCTGTGGCAGCGTTGAGGCGAGCGCCCAACCCAGAGTCCCGCTCGCCGTGATGCCGGAAGGCGTTGAGCACAGCCTGGATTTCGTGACTGGCCTCTGCCTTCCCGAGTCCCGCTCGCCGTGATGCCGGAAGGCGTTGAGCACATCGACGGCGTGGCGATCACGAGCGCGGTCGGCTCGGTCCCGCTCGCCGTGATGCCGGAAGGCGTTGAGCACCGGCTTTCGTTCCGCGCATGCAGGCCGCATCCGCCGTGGTCCCGCTCGCCGTGATGCCGGAAGGCGTTGAGCACCTGACCGTCTACCCGGGACACTCCCTCGCTTCGCAGTCCCGCTCGCCGTGATGCCGGAAGGCGTTGAGCACTAAGCCAGGGAGTGGAGGCCGACCACGAGTTTCAGTCCCGCTCGCCGTGATGCCGGAAGGCGTTGAGCACCATCACTGGCTCGTCTCGACTCAAGCCGTACCCCCTAGTCCCGCTCGCCGTGATGCCGGAAGGCGTTGAGCACTCTCCCGGTACGTCGGGCAACGCGAAAGGGAGCTGTCCCGCTCGCCGTGATGCCGGAAGGCGTTGAGCACTATAGATGCGGGCACGGATGGAGGAGCGGGAGCAACTTGTCCCGCTCGCCGTGATGCCGGAAGGCGTTGAGCACCTCATGAGGCTCCGAGGCAAGAGCACGCGGACGACGGTCCCGCTCGCCGTGATGCCGGAAGGCGTTGAGCACAAGTGGGCAAGGTGATGAAGTACGCCCAGGGGGGAGGTCCCGCTCGCCGTGATGCCGGAAGGCGTTGAGCACATGTCCGCGTCATCGAGTCCCTCGTCAGCCGCACTCGTCCCGCTCGCCGTGATGCCGGAAGGCGTTGAGCACCTCCCTCCACTGTTGAATGATGCGGGCACGGCCAGTCCCGCTCGCCGTGATGCCGGAAGGCGTTGAGCACCAGAGGTTCGCGCGTGACTCTCACTGACTCCGGAGTCCCGCTCGCCGTGATGCCGGAAGGCGTTGAGCACCCTCCTGATAGGCCTCGAGCCGAAGCACGCGGATTGTCCCGCTCGCCGTGATGCCGGAAGGCGTTGAGCACCGCTCCGCACCCTCGTGGCCCAGGGCAAGCTGTAGTCCCGCTCGCCGTGATGCCGGAAGGCGTTGAGCACCGAGCGCGAGAATCTCTTCCTCCTCGCCCACGGCCGGTCCCGCTCGCCGTGATGCCGGAAGGCGTTGAGCACCTCCAGTCCCAGTGCCCGCCGATCCACGAGCTCGGTCCCGCTCGCCGTGATGCCGGAAGGCGTTGAGCACTCGGACAGGTTCGCGTTCTCCCTCGACTTGCGCAACGTCCCGCTCGCCGTGATGCCGGAAGGCGTTGAGCACGATCGCGGGCAAGATCCGCTCCTTGCCGCCCTTGTCCCGCTCGCCGTGATGCCGGAAGGCGTTGAGCACAAGCGCCTCTTGGAGAGGATCATGACCGTGAACGTTCCCGTCCCGCTCGCCGTGATGCCGGAAGGCGTTGAGCACCAGAGGTTCGCGCGTGACTCTCACTGACTCCGGAGTCCCGCTCGCCGTGATGCCGGAAGGCGTTGAGCACCCTCCTGATAGGCCTCGAGCCGAAGCACGCGGATTGTCCCGCTCGCCGTGATGCCGGAAGGCGTTGAGCACCGCTCCGCACCCTCGTGGCCCAGGGCAAGCTGTAGTCCCGCTCGCCGTGATGCCGGAAGGCGTTGAGCACCGAGCGCGAGAATCTCTTCCTCCTCGCCCACGGCCGGTCCCGCTCGCCGTGATGCCGGAAGGCGTTGAGCACCTCCAGTCCCAGTGCCCGCCGATCCACGAGCTCGGTCCCGCTCGCCGTGATGCCGGAAGGCGTTGAGCACTCGGACAGGTTCGCGTTCTCCCTCGACTTGCGCAACGTCCCGCTCGCCGTGATGCCGGAAGGCGTTGAGCACGATCGCGGGCAAGATCCGCTCCTTGCCGCCCTTGTCCCGCTCGCCGTGATGCCGGAAGGCGTTGAGCACAAGCGCCTCTTGGAGAGGATCATGACCGTGAACGTTCCCGTCCCGCTCGCCGTGATGCCGGAAGGCGTTGAGCACGAGAGGTGCCGCCCATGGTGCGCGCGCTGCGAGCGGTCCCGCTCGCCGTGATGCCGGAAGGCGTTGAGCACTTCATGAACAACTGCATGATCGAGGACGTGGTCATGTCCCGCTCGCCGTGATGCCGGAAGGCGTTGAGCACGAGAAGCTCCCGGCCGTGTAGCCCCGGCGCAGGCCCGGTCCCGCTCGCCGTGATGCCGGAAGGCGTTGAGCACCCGTGCGCTTCGAGCTGGGCGAGCGTGCCCCGCTTGGTCCCGCTCGCCGTGATGCCGGAAGGCGTTGAGCACCTGGCAGTCGACTCCGGGTACAACACGAACACGGTGTAGTCCCGCTCGCCGTGATGCCGGAAGGCGTTGAGCACCACTTGGACGGCTCCACCGGATCAGTCGGGGGAGGTCCCGCTCGCCGTGATGCCGGAAGGCGTTGAGCACAGTTGGCTCACACAGAGCCTGCCCGGAACCGACGGTCCCGCTCGCCGTGATGCCGGAAGGCGTTGAGCACCCGTGGGCTCCGTCCTCTACGGCCGACAGCTCTGGTCCCGCTCGCCGTGATGCCGGAAGGCGTTGAGCACGGCACCCATCCTGCCGGCCCGAACTCCGTTCGAGTCCCGCTCGCCGTGATGCCGGAAGGCGTTGAGCACGTGAAGCTGAACGTCACGGGCGAGCCTCGTACAGGTCCCGCTCGCCGTGATGCCGGAAGGCGTTGAGCACTGGTCGATGTCGAGTTCGTGCTGCCGACTGGCCTCGTCCCGCTCGCCGTGATGCCGGAAGGCGTTGAGCACTAGGACTGGAGCCCAGCAAGGCTCGCGTGCCCAAGTCCCGCTCGCCGTGATGCCGGAAGGCGTTGAGCACACAGTCCCTTGGGCGGGCCGACCTTGGGCGGGGCGGTCCCGCTCGCCGTGATGCCGGAAGGCGTTGAGCACGTGGTACACCTCGCCCCCAGAGAGGAGGGCGCGCATGTCCCGCTCGCCGTGATGCCGGAAGGCGTTGAGCACCGTGCCGGGATGAGCGGCAACCGAAGCTGGTGAGGGAGTCCCGCTCGCCGTGATGCCGGAAGGCGTTGAGCACAGGTGGACGTGGGCGGGGACGGCATCGCCTTCACTGGGTCCCGCTCGCCGTGATGCCGGAAGGCGTTGAGCACGAAGCAGGTGGGCGAGCTGAAGGTGGAGGGAGATGGTCCCGCTCGCCGTGATGCCGGAAGGCGTTGAGCACTTGCGGAGAGGTTGAGCTGTGGCGAATATCGAGAGAGTCCCGCTCGCCGTGATGCCGGAAGGCGTTGAGCACGCGAAGGGGAGCCGCGTCCTGTTCCTCGCTCACCGTCCCGCTCGCCGTGATGCCGGAAGGCGTTGAGCACGCGCACCTCGGCGAGCGTCTGCGCGAACCTCTTCAGTCCCGCTCGCCGTGATGCCGGAAGGCGTTGAGCACGACTTTCACCACGCGAACAACAGCCACACCTCCGGTCCCGCTCGCCGTGATGCCGGAAGGCGTTGAGCACGACTCCTTGTAGGCGAGCACTACCCTGGTTCCCAAGGTCCCGCTCGCCGTGATGCCGGAAGGCGTTGAGCACCCCCCCGCTTCACCACTTGGGACGACCACCGGACAGTCCCGCTCGCCGTGATGCCGGAAGGCGTTGAGCACAGCCCAACGCCCGCGCTTTCGAGAGCCACGCCTGTCCCGCTCGCCGTGATGCCGGAAGGCGTTGAGCACTTTCCTCGTCGGCTACCTGCCGATGTCCGCGCTGGGGTCCCGCTCGCCGTGATGCCGGAAGGCGTTGAGCACTACTCCACGCCATAGATCGCCAGCTCGCCGCGCAGTCCCGCTCGCCGTGATGCCGGAAGGCGTTGAGCACCGGCGCTCTCGTCCTCTCCGAGCGAAAAACCACCGTCCCGCTCGCCGTGATGCCGGAAGGCGTTGAGCACAGAACCTGCTTGGTATCCTGATCTCGAATGACCAGGTCCCGCTCGCCGTGATGCCGGAAGGCGTTGAGCACCGGACAGGCCGATGATTAGCACCACCATGCCGAGCACCGTCCCCCTCGCCGTGATGCCGGAAGGCGTTGAGCACGGGCGGCAGAGATTGGCCCGCCAGCGCTCCAGCCACGTCCCCCTCGCCGTGATGCCGGAAGGCGTTGAGCACAGCGGATGGACGATTCTATCGCCTACGGAGAGGCGGAGGTCCCCCTCGCCGTGATGCCGGAAGGCGTTGAGCACAGGCGTCCACCGTCGAAGGGCTTCACGTTGCCGCGCTTGTCCCCCTCGCCGTGATGCCGGAAGGCGTTGAGCACCCGAGCCTGCCTTGCTTTTTCGGTCAATGACGGGTCGTCCCCACTCGCCGTGATGCCGGAAGGCGTTGAGCACGACAGTAGGGAAGCCTATGGCCTTTCGCATCCTAGTCCCCCTCGCCGTGATGCCGGAAGGCGTTGAGCACCGAGCAGGGCGGGCCGTTCTGGACTTGAGCGCGGGGTCCCCCTCGCCGTGATGCCGGAAGGCGTTGAGCACCGGCATGCGACCCCCAGGGTCGATGACATGTCCATGTCCCCCTCGCCGTGATGCCGGAAGGCGTTGAGCACTTGGACACGATGGTGGTGACGCTCCGGCGGCGCGAAGTCCCCCTCGCCGTGATGCCGGAAGGCGTTGAGCACATGCCCGGCAGTCCGACCGTGTCGTCGACACGTGACGTCCCCCTCGCCGTGATGCCGGAAGGCGTTGAGCACGATAGCTGAGTTCGTCTTCCCCGACACTGCCGAGGAGTCCCCCTCGCCGTGATGCCGGAAGGCGTTGAGCACGAAGCGGGGGTGACCTCGCAGGTCGCGGGATACAGTCGTCCCCCTCGCCGTGATGCCGGAAGGCGTTGAGCACTGCATGTCTGGCACCACCACCTCGGCCGAGTAGATGTCCCCCTCGCCGTGATGCCGGAAGGCGTTGAGCACTAGACGAACTTGTGCGGTCGCTGAAGGGTGGGCTCCGTCCCCCTCGCCGTGATGCCGGAAGGCGTTGAGCACGCGACACCGACTCTCTGTTTACCGAGGATGAGCGTACGTCCCCCTCGCCGTGATGCCGGAAGGCGTTGAGCACCCTGGACCGTGGTGCCGCTTCGGGGTCGAGCGACGACGGTCCCCCTCGCCGTGATGCCGGAAGGCGTTGAGCACCCGACGCTCCATCGACGAGCAATCGCATCCGCGGTCCCCCTCGCCGTGATGCCGGAAGGCGTTGAGCACAACTCCACCTTCCCGAAGCTCACGTACACCGTGAAGAGTCCCCCTCGCCGTGATGCCGGAAGGCGTTGAGCACCCGTTGTCGGTCACGGCCGTCAGCCTCACCGACTGTCCCCCTCGCCGTGATGCCGGAAGGCGTTGAGCACGCGCAGATAATCGGTCCGACAGTCGGCCAGACCTGCAAGGTCCCCCTCGCCGTGATGCCGGAAGGCGTTGAGCACGAGCTGTGGCAGCGCGAAGGGGTGACCCCCAGCCAGTCCCCCTCGCCGTGATGCCGGAAGGCGTTGAGCACCGCCAGGCATGGAGCGGATAACCTCCACCTCGGCAGGTTGTCCCGCTCGCCGTGATGCCGGAAGGCGCTGAGCGTGATTGGTACCGCCTTCTCCTCGTGTAGCGCTCAAGTCCCCTCTCCGTGGTGCCGGAGGGCGTTGAGCGAGCCCGGTTGCTCTGCCAACTGGCGCCCAGAGCACGGAAGTTCCCCCGGAGCAATGCCGGAAGGTCTTGCTCCACCGACAACGGCGCACTCAGGGCGCCAGGTGCGGAAGACCCCCATCGCCGTGATGCCGGAACGCCCAGGGGCATCCTCAGCCGGGAGCGATCTCGTTGCCGATGCGCGGAGAGCGGCAAGAGAACCCCACCTCCCATTCCATCCTACCGGAGAGGTAGCATGGTCTGCGGGACTGTGATACAACTCAGGAGGTTGGAAGAACTTTCGAGGCATCAAGGCCCGCCGTGGACATGGGAGGCGTGTTGGGCAGAGCGGTGCCGGATGACACAGCGCCAGAGGAGGCGGCACGAAACAACATGAGCATCATCGAGAAACTTCGGGCTGGCACGAGGTTGCAGGATAAGCGCATGGGACGCGAGCGGCTCGTTCGTGCCGTCGAACTCCTCGGGCGAGTCGTCAAGCTCTGGTTCGACGATGGCAAAACGGGTGGGATGGAAGCGTTCGTCTGCCCTGTTGCGGAGGCAGAGCAGCGCTTCGAACTGCTCTTGGGCGGAAGCTCCGCGTTCCGAGGAGAGAGTCAGGTGGTGCGGTGGGTCGCGGAGAGCCACCGGTTGGCGCACGCCTATCTGTTCAACAGCGCCTTCGCCACAGAGACCTCCCTCATCGATCCGCTGCCCCACCAGTTGATCGCGGTCTACGATCATTTCCTGCGCCAGCCGCGCCTCCGATTCCTCCTGGCCGATGACGCAGGGGCTGGCAAGACCATCATGGCAGGCCTCTACGTTCGCGAACTGCTGTTGCGCAGGCTCGTCGAGCGCGTACTCATCATTCCGCCCGCTGGCCTGGTCGGGAATTGGGAGCGCGAATTGCGCAACCTCTTCCGTCTCAAGTTCCGGATCGTCACCAGCGCGGATGGGCTACGCGAGAATCCCTTTGAAGACCCACGCAACAGCCTGGCGCTGGTCAGCATCGACACTGTTGATCGCTCGAAGATGCGGACCCATCTTCGCGAGGCCCGTCCGTACGATCTTGTCGTCTTTGATGAGGCTCACAAATTGTCGGCTACCCGTGACGCGGATCTCACCGTGCGCGCATCGAAGCGCTACGAACTCGCCTCTGAGATAGCAGCGCAAGGTCGGCACCTGCTCCTGCTGACGGCCACTCCTCACATGGGGAAGGACGACCCCTACTACTTTCTCTGGCGATTGCTCGAGCCGGAGTTGCTGTCCACGCCCGAGGCGTTCAATCGGATGTCCCGGGAGCGGCGCGCACGGTATTGCCTGCGGCGGATGAAGGAGGAGATGGTCCGCTTCGACAGCTCGCCCATCTACCCGGTTCGCGAGAGCAAGACCGTGGAGTATCCGCTCACCCTGGGGGAGCAGGAGCTCTACGAGGCGACGACGCGCTACTGCGAGCTGCACTACAACCGCGCCAAGCAGCTCAACCGCGGGGCTGCGGGCCTGGCCATGAGTGTGCTCCAGCGAAGGCTCGCCTCCAGTACCTGGGCCTTGCTCAAGTCCCTGGAGCGGCGCGATGCGAAGCTCTCCGAGTTGCTGCAGGGGCTGGAGCAGGGGCGGGTCTCCGCGCGGGAGCTCGAGGCGAGGCAGCAACAGCTTCCGCTCGAGGACATTCGGGATGTGAAGACCGGAGATGAGGAAGAGGCCGAGGAGGGGAGGGAGGAATCCGAGCGGAACGATGAGACCCTCGCCAGCGCGACCGATGCGGTCTCTGTCGAGGATCTTCGCGCAGAACTCCAAGAGGTCCGGAGGTTGGTGGGGCTCGCCCGGCACGTCCATGGAGGCCAGCACGAGAGCAAATTCGAACGGCTCTGGGAAGCGCTCGAGGCGCTTCCCGAGGCCAAGGTGCTCATCTTCACGGAGCACCGGGACACGATGGAATTCCTGATTGGACGCCTGGAGGGGCTCGGACTCGGTGGAAGGATTGCCAGCATTCATGGCGGCATGGATTACCGGGAACGCGATCGTGCCGCGGAGTTCTTCCGTGATCCAAACGGAGCCCGGTACATGGTGGCCACCGATGCGGCGGGCGAGGGCATCAACCTCCAGTTCTGCTGGCTTCTTGTCAACTATGACATCCCTTGGAACCCGGCCCGCATCGAGCAGCGAATGGGGCGTGTTCATCGCTACAAGCAGCAGCATGAGGTCATGCTTCTCAACCTGGTGGCAGCCGAGACGCGAGAAGGCCGAGTACTCAAGGTACTCCTCAACAAGCTCGAGCGCATTCGCAAGGAGCTGGGGACGGACAAGGTCTTCGATGTCATCGGAGAGCAGTTTGGGGAGGTGTCGCTGCCGGATCTCATCTTCCGTGCCGTCGTCGAAGGGCAGGACGCAGCGGTGGCGGAGACAATTGACGCCACCTTGACGCGCGAGAAGGTGGAGTTCCACTTGTCCGAGCAGAGCAGGCGTGTCGAGTGCTCTGAGGTACGCAACCTGCTCGAAGCGCTTCGGCTGAAGCAGGAGCAGGCGCAACTCCGGCGCATGATGCCCTCGTATGTACGAGGCTTCTTCGAGAAGGCAGCTCCCCTGGCGGGGCTTCGCATCGAAGGTGACATCGACGGCATCTTCTCGCTCAGCCCGTATCCCGAGAGTATCCGTCGAGCGATGCAGGGCTACCCGGAGGAGCTGCACAATCAGTTGACCTTCAGCCGTGAGCTGGCACTGCCGGCGAAGGTGCTCGCCCCACGAGCCATCTATCTCCACCCGGGAGAGGCAGTCTATGAGGCTGTGACTACCCTTTTCCTCAGCCAGTGCGGAACCCTGGCCGATCAGGGAGGAATGTTCCGCGATCCCGAAGCCAGACAGCCCTACCTGTTCTACCTGGCCAAGGTGCCGGTCCTGAAGGAGCGCCCGGAGAACATGGAGGAGTCCATCAAAGAGACACTCGACGAAGTCATGGTTGGCATTCGACGGTTCGCGGACGGGAGCTGTGAGGAAGCCCCGGCGCACCTCTTGCTCGAAGTGCAGGAGGGTACGCCAGAAGATGCTGATAGCCTCGCGGAAGAGTGGGGCGAGCGAGCGAGTGACACGGCGCCGGTCGAGGCGTTCATCTATGAGCGATTGGGAGCGCCGGCCTTGGAGCGATCGAGGCGGGCGGAGGAGGCGCGCCTCGCGGAGCGGCAGGCGCAACTGCACAGCGCGTACAGCCTTTATGAAGCCGAGCTGCTTGAGCGTCGCGGGCGGTTGAAGGGGGCGCTCGCGAAGGGAGACCCTGCAGCGAAGACGAAGCTGGCGCGATGCGAGGAGGAGTTGCGTACACTCGATGCGCGCCGGGCCGCTTCGGAGTCTTCGCTCCTCGTCGAGGTTGACTCCCTACGCCTGGGGCCCGTGACGATCTACGCGCGAGCATTGGTGATTCCTATGCCGTCCGAGCCGAGCTCGAGGCATCAGGATGCGCAGATCGAGGCCATCGCCATGCGCGTTGCGCGCGAGTATGAACTCCAGCGGAGTGCCAGCGTCGAGGACGTCTCGGACCCTCTCGAGAAACGGGGCTTCGATCTGAAGTCGGTCCGTCCTGATGGAGAGGTGCGCTACATCGAGGTCAAGGGGCGGGCTCGAACGGGAGGGGTGGAGCTGACCGAAAACGAGTGGCTGCAGGCCAGGAATCATCCCGAGCGCTATTGGCTCTACGTCGTCTATCACTGTGACTCTTCACCCGTGCTCCGGTGCGTCAAGGATCCCGCGGGGCAGGGTATGGGCAAGCCCAAGGGCGGTGTGACGATCAATGTGGCTGACGTGCTCGGGTTCGAGTCGGATGAGCATCGGCCTATGGGCGAGGAGGATTGAGGGTGCGCCGGCTCATCGAACAAGCATTTCCGTTGAAGAAGGCCAGCGCGGACTCGAAACATGAGAAGTCCGCCGGGCGCAGAGGCCATCTCTCGACGCTGCACATCTGGCCGGCACGACGTCCGCTCGCGGCCTGCCGCTCTGCGGTGATCGCAACGCTGTTGCCGGATCCTGAAGATGCTCCTCCAGAGCTTCGAAGGGAGTATGAGGCGCTCACAGGTTCCTCCGATCCGGCGAGGCAGCGGCAGGAACTCTGCCTGAGGATAGAGAAAGTCACACGGTGGGGGGCGAGTGACGAGGGTGAGCTGGAACGGCTTCGGGGGTTGATCAGCAAGGCCTACGGAGGAGGTGCTCCCAGAGTGCTCGATATCTTCTCTGGAGGGGGAGCCATCCCGCTGGAAGCGATGCGGCTCGGCGCGCATGCCCTGGCGGTCGAGTATAATCCAGTGGCTTGGTTCATCTTGAAGTGCACGATCGAGTTTCCGAGTCGTCTGGCGGGGAAGAGATGGCCTCTGCCGCAAGCTGCGTCCACGAAGTCTGGAACTCAGCTTGTGGCCGTGGGCATGGCTGAGCGGGAAGGGGGACTGGCGGAGCAGGTGAGGTATTGGGGGTATTGGGTTCATGAGAGGGTGGAGCAGGAGCTTGCTCCGTACTTCCCTACGATTGAGCGCAAGCGCTCCGTTGCCTACTTCTGGGCGCGCACCATTCCTTGTCAGGATCCGCAATGTGGCGCAACCGTCCCGTTACTCAAGACGCTGTGGCTCTGCACGAGAAAGGGGAGAGCGCGAGCGCTTCGTCTGATACCGGATCCCCTGAATCGTCAGATCCGGTGCGAGGTGTTCTCCCCTGGCAGCCCTGACGAGGTTGGCGAAGGAACGGTGTCAAATGCCAAGGCGTTCTGTCTTCTCCATGCTCAGCCCCTTGTCATGAGCAGGGAGTACATTCGCAGCTGCGGGGTTTCTGGTCGGCTGCGAGTACTCCTCACCGCTGTGGCAGTCGAGGGGCGGGATGGGAAGGAATACCGTGAGCCGACAGCAGAAGAAATGGAGGCGGTAGAGCTTGCGGCTCGCGACTGTCCGGAGTTCATGAAGACACTCCCTTTTGGTCCGCTGTTTGAGCCGCTGTGTGCGGTTGAACCCGTCCCACCACCGAATGGGGCTCGCGGAGTCGCAAGCCTCCCGAAGTATGGCATCGTGCACTGGGGACAGGTCTTCGCGCCTCGACAGCAACTCGCGCTTGGCGTGATCTCAAAGTGGACGCGCGAGGCAGGCCGTGAGGTTGTGCGGGCGACAGGAGATACCGCCCTGGCGGAGGCTGTCCAGGGGTACCTCTACTGTGTGCTCTCTCGGGCTGCAGACAGGAACAGCTCCATCTGTACGTGGCAGCCAGGGGGCGAGTTTGTCTCGCACTCCTTCGCCAAGTACGCCCTTCCGATGACATGGGACTTTTGCGAGGTTCCCGCAGCGTCTGACGCAACGGGTGGCTACTCCACCGCTCTGGCTCTGGTCGTGGAAGCCATCGCGGGGCTCTGCTCGGCTGCACGTGGGGATGCGGAGGTGCTTCATCAGAGCGCTACTCGCTCGCACGCTCCGTTGCAGGTCGATGCCATCATCACGGATCCTCCTTACTACGGAGCCATTCCGTATGCCGATCTCTCGGACTTCTTCTATGTATGGCTTCGCCGTACCGTGGGTGATCTCTATCCCGAGGTCTTCGAGGGAAATGAAGTGGTGCCGCGAAGTGAAGAGCTGATTCAACACGCGGCCTACGCGCAGGGAGACAGTGAGGCAGCCAGGCGTCGGTATGAGGAAGGAATGGTTGCCGCGTTCTCGAAGGCGGTTCAGGCTCTTGTGCCAGATGGCAGGCTTGTCGTCGTCTTCGCGAACAAACAACCGGAAGCGTGGGATGCTCTGGTCACCTCGCTCATCCGTGCAGGATGTACGGTGACAAGCTCCCTGCCGATTGATACCGAACGCACGGCTAGACTCGGAGCCGACAAAGCAGCCCATCTCTCAACCTCTGTCTGGCTTGTCTGCCGCCCGCGTCGCGCAGACTCGGGTGTTGGGCGCTACAGCGAGGTGCAAAAGCAGATGCACGAGCGGATCTCTGAGCGTCTGCGTTACTTTTGGGAACTCGGCGTCTCCGGACCCGATTTTGTTTGGGCGGCAGTGGGACCAGCGCTCGAGGCATACTCGCTCTTCCGCGAGGTTCGGCGCATCGATGGGTCCCCTTTTACGGTCGGGGAGTTTCTACGAGAGGTTCGCCGTCTCGTGACGGACTTTGCGCTTGAGCAACTGCTTCATGGAGTGTCGACCCAAGGGCTGGATGAGTGGACACGTTACTACCTCATGCACCGCTCGTCCTTTGGTCTCGAGTCTGCGCCTGCGGGGGAGTGTCTTCTCCTCTTGCAGGGGTACAATCTCGAACTCGCCGCACTGCGCAAACCCCGCGGGCTCCTGGCTCATGGGAAGAAGACACGCTCGGGTGAGGATGGAGATGCGGCCGGAGATGAAGAGGAGGATTCCGGACGCAGCAGCGATCTCCGGTTGCTCTCCTGGGACGAACGAAAGAGGGATGGCCTGGGGATGTTGCATCCCTCCGGAGGGCTGCCATTCATCGACGTGCTCCACCGGATGATGCACCTCTGGTCGGCAGGTGAGACGGAGACGCTGCATGAATACGCGAGGGAACAGGGGTTCTCGCAGAGCGAGCTGTTCTGGACCGTGGCGCAAGCTGTGCTCGAGATGAGCGAGCCCAAGTCCCGGGAGCGCTCGTTGCTTGAGGCCATCGTGGCCTGGGGACGTGGCAAGGAACCGCGCTCTGTCGCAGCGCCCTCTCAGCAGACGCTCTTTACCCAGGATAAAACCGTATGACACTTGCTTCCTGGCACGAGGGCTGTCGCGTGCGCGAAGAGGTTCGCACAGGCTTGCTCCGCTTGGCGGAATTCGCCGCTGATCTGAATGCTGTCCGCACACGGGAGGCACATTCCGTCTATCGCGACGCCGAGGCATTCTTTTCGCGTACCTTTCCTACATACAATCTCAAGCGTCTCGTCCGGGAGTGTCTTCAACGACTCGCGGGCCAACCGGGAGCGCCTGTGGTTCGGTTGCAGGTCTCCTATGGTGGTGGCAAGACGCACACTCTGATTACTTTGCTCCACCTGGCTGAACAGGGCCAGCGGTTGGGGGAACATCCCGTGGTCAGGGAGTTCACCCAGTTTGCAGGTTTGCAGCAGTTGCCTCGCGCCCGTGTCGCTCTGTTGCCTCTCGACAAATTCGACGTCCATGAGGGCTTGCAGGTTTACGGCCCTGATGGAGTGACGCGGCGAGTGCGTACACCCTGGGGAGCGCTCGCATACCAGCTCGCTGGAGAGAGTGGATTGGCGCGGGTGAGAGCTCATGAAGACGGTTATGATCCACCCGCCGAGCCCCTGTTGGTCGAACTCCTCCGTATGCCGGCGGCACAGGGTCTCGCGACCCTCGTGCTCTTGGACGAAGCGGTCTGGTACTGTCGCTCGGCTGTCAACGAGGATCCCCGGCGGCTTGGGACGTTGAAGGACTTCTTCCACGCACTCATTCAAGCCGTGGGAAAGGTCGAGCGCTGTTCATTTGTCGCCACGCTCATTGCCTCTGCGCTCGAGGCTCAGGATGTCACGGGAGGACAGGTCCTTCGCGCGCTCGAAGACGAGTTCGGCAGAGCCGAGGAGACTGTCGAGCCAGTAGGCAAGGACGAACTGGCCGAGGTTCTTCGTCGTAGGCTCTTCGAGAGCGTTGCGCCCGAGCCTGAGCGCCGCTCGATCGTGGATGCGCTCATGGCGCGGATGCAGCAGCTCCCTCTTCGTGAGGGGCAGAAGGGCCAGCAGGCCTACGATCGGCTCGTCCGTTCATACCCCTTCCAGCCGGATCTGCTCGATGTGCTCTATCAGAAGTGGACCCAGTTCCCTGGCTTCCAGCGCACGCGAGGCGTGCTTCGATTGCTGGCCCTGGCATGCCGAAGCGTCGACAAGGCCAGGCGGGACATCCTGATGGGGCCTGGGGCCCTGCTGAGTCATGGCGCTGAATTATCAGAAGCCATGCTCGAATTGGTGAAGCAATGCGAAGGAGAGGGCGATTGGCCGAAGATCCTCGTGGGTGAGTTGGAGAAGGCACGTGAGGTGCAGGATGCATTCCCAAGTCTCCTGGCCCGAGAGATTGAAGAAGCAGTCATTGGGACCTTTCTTCACTCGCAACCACGCGGCCAGAAGGCGGATGCGACAGAACTCTACGCCCTGCTCGCCCACCCAACGGTGGATGTCTCGGCCCTCACCGAGGCTCTTGGCAGGTGGCGTGATTTCTCGTGGTTCCTGTCCGAGGAGCCAGGTCTCTGGCGGCTCGGTACCCAGCCGAATCTCACGCACATGCACCTGCGGGCATTGGAGCAGATCTCCTTGAAGCCCGAGCAGGTCTCCGACGAGCTCCGGTCGAGAATTCGCGCCGCCCGGCTCGGAGACGTCGAGGACGGTGTAGTGGCACACCATCTGCCAGACAGCCCCAAGGATGTCAGCGACACGTCGGAGCTGCACTGGGTGGTGTTGCCGCCCGAATGTGCGGTGGAACTCGGTAAGCCCATCCCGCTGAGTGCCGAGGCGTACTTCAATACGACGAGCGGTCCCAGGAACCCGAGAACCTACCGCAATGCCTTGATTGCCATTGCCCCGGAGCGTGCTCGGCTCGCGGGGCTGCGCGAACGGGTGCTCCGAGTACTTGCCTGGCGCGTCGTCGAAGCAGGCGAGGGTGCAAAGCTGCTCTCCGATGTCCAGAGGAAGGAGCTTCAACGACGCAAACGCGAGGCTGAGGACGGCCTCCCTGATGCTGTCCGGGCTGCTTACAGCGTACTCCTTGCCGTAGATGAGGCGGGCGCTGTCGAGGCCAGACAGCTATCTCCCGGTCCGGAGAGTGCATTCGAGCGGTCGAAGAAGGTGCTGCTCGAGGCTGAGCGGCTTCTCACCACGAGCATTGATCCCGAGTTGTTGCTTCCCGGGAGTTATCTGGACCTCTGGGTAACTGGCGAGCGGTCGAAGCAGGCTCGAGAGCTCGTGGCAGCCTTTGCGCAGCTACCCCGTCTGCCCCGGCTCTTGAAGCTGCGTGTGCTTCACGATTCGCTGGGCCGCGGAGTCCGTGAGGGGAAGATTGTGCTCCAGTTCGCTCAGGCGGAGGGCTTCGTGCGGACTTTTTGGAGGACGGGGTTGGAGCCAGAACATCTGACCCAAGCCGGGCTGGAGGTCCTGCCCGTTGCGTTCGCGGTGCTCCACGAACTGGATCCGGAACTGCTGATGCCTGGGCGCATCGAAGGACTCTGGCTGATGGAATCGGCGCCGCTCGGCCTTGCGCGTATCGAGTCCATGTTTGAGGGCATCCTCCACCCCCGGGTTGCTTCCCCCGAGGTCATCGACCGAGCCGTGCGCATGGCCGTGCAGCGGGGATTGCTCATGGCACGTACAGGCGGCCAGGTTTTCCTGCGGCAGGCCTTGCCAGAGGGCCCTATTGCCCACGACCTGGAACTGCTTTCGCCGCCTCCTGCGGTGCGGGGGGGGGAACTGGGACCGAAGGGGCTTCCCGAGGCATGGAGTGAAGGACATAGCCCGTTGGCCTCGATTGTTCGAGCCATCGCCGGGAGGCGAGGGCATTCGGTTCCATGGACGTTGCTTCAGGCTGCGGTGAGTGAAGCGCTTACAACGCGCCTCTTCGAGGTAGTCGAAGAGGGGACGTGGCCCTGCGCTCCGGAAGAGATGGAGCGTGTACGGTTCAGGTTGGTCGAAGTGGTGGAACTGGATGCGGCCGAGTTGGTCTCTTCAGCGACTCAGGCAGTATGGAAGGGAAGTGCACCGACACTGGGCAAGCTCAAGGGAGCGCTTGAAGCGGAGAAAGGCCGTGCCCTCTCCGAGAGTCTGTTTCGCTCGGCGGTCGAGAGTGCGCTGGGGCGCAAGCTCTTCACCTTGAACGACCCACGGAAGGCGTTACCGTCGGGGAGGTCCATCTTTGACGTTCGTGTCCGCATGCCCAAGGCTGCGCTGCGCGCCGAGGCTCAGCTGACGGCTCAAGAGGTTCAGGATTTCGCTGAGACGGTCGTGGAGTTGAAGCGCGCTGCACCTGAGCTCTCGTTCTCATTCAGGATCACTATTGCCGCCGAAGGGGAGCGGCCGTCTGCCGAGGCGTTGGCCAGGCTCAATGAGATGCTGGGACGCGTCTCAGCCCAATGGCAGCTTAAATAGCTACATGACGGATGTCCGTGAGCGGGTGGGCGCGGGTGGGGAGAAACAGTCCACAGCCCAGGTGGCGTCGTCCACCCAAGCCCCTCTCCTGGATCAACACGGAGGACTGGGGCGAGAGGTCGCTGACGATGAGGGCGAAGCCGACCACTTTCTTCCCTGCGATCGAGATGACACGTCGTCGGCCGATTTGTGGGGTTCCCACACAGCCCAGCGCCTCCATGAACTTTCGTGTAGACGTGCGAAACGTGCTTTCGTCGATGGCGTGCTTGAAGGTGACGACGCGTGCCGAGAGAGAGGAGGGGCAAGAGAGTGGATACACCGTGGGGCTCCCCAGGCGGAGCTTGTGGCCCGCAAGCTCGAGTGGGCTGCCGGTGAGAGGGAGGAGAAGTGCAGCAGCCTCCGTCGAGCAGCGCAGCCGCAGCGATCCGTTTCCCAGGTGCAGCATCCCTCGGGATGCCTGTGCCCCGCGCAGATTGAAGACACCGATGTCCCGGCACTCGTGCAGAGAGGGGATGCGACGCGACAACGCCGAGAACAAAAGGTAGGCGTGATCGAGCGGCACGGGACCGCCCTGCACGGGGAAAACGAGGTCGATGAAGGGCATGTCAATCTCGTGAGTTGGAAGGCGGGGCCTCGCTCCCGCCGAGCTGGGAGAGGAGTGCATTCAACTGCTGCTGCTCCGCTTCGCGCTTGAGCCGCAGGTACTTCTTGATCAGGTGCGCTGCTGCCCGCTGCTCCGCTGTGCCAAGCCCGAGAAGACGAGTCTTCCAATTGCGCTCCAGGAGCCGGAACTGCTCGCGTTGGCCTACTCCCGTCGCCTTCTGCTCTTCCAGCCATGTCTTGAGCTCTGTCAGGGCGGCGGAGGTGAGTTCCTGGAGCGGACGGACCGCCGTCCTCGCCTGCCCGGTTGTCGCGGGCTGATCCTCACGAACGAAGCGCCCATATCCCGCACTTGTCTTCCCTCCCAGGCCCCATTCCTCCAGGGCCTCTGCTACGTAGCGGCCCGCGCGCTCGAGCAGTACCTGTCCCTCCTCGACTCCTGACGACAGCTCCAGCGCTATGAGGAAGCAGCCTCCTGGCGCTAGCGTGAGGAAGGACACCGGGTTGGGATCATCGAAGTCCCCGGGCCACTGCGTGCCGCCGCTCTCGTAGTACCTCCGCTGGTGTACGGTGAGAACATCGCGCGCTAGCATGGGGCTCGCTTTCGTGGGCACCCATAGCGCGTCGTGGAAGCGGATCTTCCCCGCCAGGGCCTCTTCTCCAGAGGTATCCACATCTGGAGATCCGAAGAGCAGCCGGAATACCCACCCCGCCCCTCGAATCGGTCGCGGCCCTTTCCACGTCAAACCCCGGAAGGGATCGCGCTCGTCCGTCCCAGGATCGGCACCGGGCCCATAGACTGCCTGAACGTAGTTCGCGGTGAGCCCCTTGAGCGCAGAGCCTGGCAGCATCGGTACCCCCCAGGTGTGGTGCAGCGTCAGTCCCACCCCCGTTGCTGTCGGGTTGCCGTGTCCCACTAGGACGCGTCCCAGAGCTCGGACGGTGAAGCGAAGGATGTCGGGCCCTTTCAGCGAATCCTCCCACCGGCGATATGCGTGGGCGTAGCGCTCCGGCTCACGGCACTGCGCCAGGCGGTCCATCCACTGGTTGCGCTCGGTCGAGCCCTGCGCTTCTTTGGCCAGCAGCACTGGCAGAGGTGCCCAGCGCTCATGAGCCAGCCCTGCGTGACTGGGGATGGCCTTCTCGAGCCAGGCCCTGTCTTCACGCTCAGGGCCTGGAGCCAGCCACATGATCCCCCTCCTTCTTCGTCAAGGTCGCTTGAACTGCCCGTTGGAACCAGACCACCAGGTGGAGCACCTCGCGGGTTGCGAGCATGTAGCTTCGCAGCTCCAGGGCGCGCACCTTGCCTGGCAACTCCTTGCCTTTCACATGGGAGAGCCCAGGGATTCCAGAGCAGGCCAGGTCATCCAAGAGGCGGTGGGCAGCCGGTTTCTCCCGCTCCCGCTCCAGGAAGGCCAGGGCTGCCGCCAGGCCATTGCGCAGCACAGCGCTGCCCAGGGCGCCTACGCGCGTTCCGTAGTCCGAGCGTTCCGGCTCGGGGACTCTCTCCACACACTGGTAGGCATGGAGCGCACGAAGTTGCTCACGTGTCAGACGCTTCATCGCCGCGTCCCCTGGGCAGAATCTGGCCACAGCGCCAGCCGGCATCGCCCTCTGCCGATGGTGGCCTTGCCGCCCAGTTGCAGCATACTGATCCCCTTCAGTGCTTGGTCCAGGACAGTGGTCGCGCTCAGCCTTGTCTCGCGTCGCAGGCTCGGTCCTGCTGCCAACCCGCCCACCAACAGTGTCTCCGCGGGCAGGCTCTCCTCCTTCCATAGCGCTCCCTCGGCGACCGTGCCCGTCTCGGGGTTGATGCGCACGCGTGTGTCCACCTGCGTGGCCGTCTCGAGCAGGAAGTCCATCGTCTCGTCATCCACGACGACGAAACGCTCCCGGAAGAACTCTTCGTCTTGCGGCAGAGCCCCTCCCAGGAAGCGAGCCCATTCCTCCACCAGGCGCTCTTCCTGCACTCCCAGGTCCAGATCTTCCAAGAGGATCTGGCGATCCTTCGGGGTGACGGTGACGTTGCCCGGGCCCACTCGCGCGCTAGGGCCGGCCACGCGCCCCATGGGAGCAGGTAGCCCCGCCAGGTCAGCCAGATCGCGGCGGGCCAGATTGAGCAGCAGTGGCGAGGACACCAGAGCGAAGGTGCCAAAGAAGCTGCGCACCGGCAGCGCCACCAACCGCGCGTCGCCCACCACCAGAGCGCCTGCGTGATCCAACGCTTCGTCTCCTTCCTGGCCGCTCACCTTCCTCAGGGGGCCGAACAGGGCTTCCCATTCAGGGGACGGCAGGCGTCCTCGGTGGGCCTCGCGCAGCACGCCCTTGAGAGATGAGCCTGGGACGAACGGGATGTTCGTCGCGCGCAGGCGGGCAATGGGCAGATCGATGACACCAACGCTCTGTCCTGTCCCCGCGTGAAGGGGTGACAGCGCGTGCAGCAGGTACGGCCGGGTCTCCAGGCTCAAGTGCGTCCCTCCTCGGGGTTCCAGTGCCCGGGCAGGACTCGCCCGAGGCCTTCCTCGCGGCCACCACCCCATGCGGCCAGCCACAACGTTTGCAGGGCGGTGAAGTCGTGCCCGTCTGCCTTCTCGAAGAAGTAGGTGGCCCCCGCGGGGACCAGCCGGCGTGTAGCTCGGGGCTTCCTCCGAGCCATGTCCCAGGTGGACAGCTCGAGCGGCCGGGGCACCAGTGCGGCCCGAAGTACCACCGGATCCTCTACTCCAGGCAGCAGCCCCACCCAAGCGGGGCGGCCCTCGTGCTCGCCGCGCTTCAAGCCGTCTGGGAGCCAGCCGCGTTGGAACTCCGCGGGTGTGGCCAGCACGAGACGCAGTCCGGGGGCTCGCTTCGGCAGATCTCCTGGCGCCGTGAAGAGCTCCGCATCCACCGGTTCGGCAACAGCCAGTCTTCGCTTGCCTCCAAGGCCCACCAGCCCGCGGGGAAAGCCGGGCGCCTCCTCTGGCAGAGCGCACTCCACCCCGAGTGCCCACTCCCCGCTCCGGTCCAAGGTCTCCAGCACCTCTGCCTGGTACAGCATGCCTGGCATGGCCGCCTGAGTGGCCGGATCCAGGGTGACTCGCACGTCATTGCGGCGGACCAGTTCTGGAACGCTCTGGGGAGCGGGGATTTCCCCGCGCAGCCAGCACCGCATGCACTCATCCGTCCAGAAGGGAGGCAGAGGATCTGGTTTGCCTGGGGGCAGGGGCGGATACCACAGTGCCTCCAGGGCGTCGTCATCATCAGGACCCAGCGTGGCCACATCTGTGGGGCGAGGCAGGAGGCGGCGCAGTTGTCCCCCCACGGACAGGGCATCCGCTGGGACAGGCCACAGCCGATGCTCTGGCGTGAAACGGTGGCCCCAGGGCCGCCGGAGCGCCAGCAGTGGACCGAGGGTCACCCCTCGCGTCTCACGCTCCCATGCCTCAGGCGTCAGTACCTCCTGGGTACGGGCCATCAGGGAGTGGCCCCACGCAGCTCTGAGCGCGCCCCGGAGGGTGGAGGGCGGGGGCCAGACATGGGCGTGGCTGCGGCCCACATCGCTGGTGTACCAGCCGCGGCCGTCCTTGCAGAACAGTCCATCCCTCGGCAGCAGGGCAAAGCGCGCGTGGCTCATGCCTCACCTCCTCGAGGGGCGCGCGGTCGTGGGGTGGCTCGAGCCAACATCTCTGCCAGCCACATGCGTTCCGCCCACGACTCCACGCGGGCGCGGACTTCCTCTGCGGGCAGAGAATCCTCAAGCAGCAACCCTGCTGCGGCTGGCGTGAGTCCCGCGCTGCCAGGACTCGCCTCCACCCTGTCCAGAATCCGGGACACTTCTCGCGTCAATACGCGGCCCCAGGATGAGACTTCCGTGCGAGAGCCGTCACCCGCGGGCATTCGCCGCAGCGCCTCTTGTACCTCCTGGACCTTCTTCAACGGCAGTGCTCCCTTCTCTCGAAGGGAGACAGCCGCCTCGAGCACCTTCACAGGATTGTCAGACCACCGCCCTCGCCAGGAGTGCTCGCGGCTCGAATGCAGGCGGGCGAGCAGCGCGAGCCCATTGCGATCCTTGCCCTTGGCCATGGCTTCCGCGTGTCGTCCCAGCGTCAACAGGTCCCCGAGGCTCTCCAGCACGTGGCCTATCCCGATGCCCACGGACAGCGTGGGTTGCTGCCGCACGTGCTTGTCCTTGAGGGACTCGCTCATGGCTTCGCTGAAGGCACGGTGCAACTCGGCCGCGCAGTTCAGTGCGTCCGGAAGGCAGACAAAGGCGAGCACGTCATCCCCGCCGGCGTAGACGAGCACTCCCCGGTGCTTCTCTTCGATGATGTGCCGGGCCTTCGCGGCGAAGCGGGAAAGCCCTCGAGACAGCTCCTGGTGCGCCGTGTGGCCGTGCTTCGCCAGATCCTGGAGAGTGTCACCCATGCGATCGCCATCCGCCACGAGGCAAGCGACATACGGGAATGGCTCGCCCAGCTTGCTCAGCAATGGAGTGACGAACTGGCCGAAGCGGGTGGCCTCCGCGGCAGGCAGCTCCTGCTCCTCGAGGTGGGTCCGCCAGCGGCCCGGGAGCAGGAGCTGAGCATCGAAAGGGAAGCTGCGAACCCATCCTCTTGGTCCCTCCCGCACCTTCGTCAGGATTTCATGGCGGCGCAGGCGCTCACACTCGGCGGTGAGTATCTCCAGCTCTCGGGCGCACTCCGCCTGGGCGAGAGCCGTGTAGGCGGCCAGACCGATGGTGGGCACAGGGATGAACTGTCCGGGGGCTCCACCCGTGCGTTTGAGCAGGCCGATGGCGTCCAACTGCTCACGCCTACCGATGCGGAAGCGCTTCCACTCGCTTCCGCGACGAGGGCCCTCCCTCAGCACCGACTCTCGTGCGCCATCCAGGCTGGACTTGTGGACGCCACCACGCTGGCGTGACCAGGGGTTGAAGGCTCGCAGCCGCTTGCGCCCTGCCAACGCAGCCTCGGTGCGGCGCAGCGCCTCGGCATATCCGCTCCCAGGTTCGAACGAGGTCCAGGCCGCATGGAACTCGAGGAATGAGTCCACATGCTCCCGAGCGGCATCCTCGGCAGTGGGATCGACGAGCTGTGAGTGGTCTCGCCAGACCTGGCTTGCCCATTCACGCAGGCGGGCGCGTGCGGCCTCTCTTGCCGCTTGGGCGACCCCACGCGGATCACCTTCCTTCACCAGGAGCAGGAGCTTGTTGGGAACACCTGTGGCGGATTCAGGTGTGTCGAGGATCGCGGGAATGATGAGCTCTGCATTTCGCTCCAGAGCTGCTGAGGCTGCCCGCTGGCAGAGTTCACTGAGCACGTGGCTGCCGAACCAGAGATCGCGGGTACGCCTGGCTTGAGCAATGAACTCCTGTACGGGGCCAAGGCTCATGAGGAGCAGATGCGCGGGCACGTCAGGACTCCTTCACGTCGGGAATGGACTTCGCCAGCCAGCCGAAGAAGGCCTCACGAAGGCTGGAGGCCTGGAGAGGCGCGTACAGAGCTTTGTCATGGGGAGCCAGGAGCTGATCGAACCGCGCGGACGAGCCGCTCACGGGAGTCCTCTGGCCCTTGAGAAGGAGGACGACCTCCCCTGGAGGGTTCGCGCGGCAGAGCCACAAAGCGACAGGCGTGAAGGAGCCATTCGCCAGGGGCATCGCTTTGACGATCAGGGGCGAGGCCAATCGCTCACGGACCTCCTTGCCGTCGTACCAGCGCAGCTCCACCTCCGCAGGATCCAGGTTGCGATATCTCGCCTTCGTCCGACGGTCCTTGTCCTGGAAGCGGATGGCGATGGGAAGCCCAAAGCCAGCGCGAGGCCATGCGGGTGTTTTCGAGTACTCCGCTCGAGGGAGGTGGGCCCACTGCCTGTTCCCCGAAGGATCCAGGAGCCGGCGTATCTTGTCTGGCTCCGGCCAGTTGGAGCGCCCGGGACGCGTCCGGTCTCCCCTCTCTCGGGCATATGCTCTGGCCGTCCCCTGGTACTGCTCAGGCGGCTGTTCCTGGCGGAACCGTTGGAGCCATTGCAGCGCTTCGAGCCAGGCCTCTCGTGGATCCTGCCGAGTCCGCCCATGGAACAGACGTGCTCCCTGAAGGAGAGGCACCTGCCGCGCCCCTCCTTGAGGAGGAGAGCCGAAGAGAGACAGCCCTCCGAAGAGTCGCTGCAGCTCGGCTCCGCTCGCACCGCGCGGGAGCCATGTCGAGACATCTCCCAAGACTGTGAGGCTGCCGACCCCACGTCGTGTACGCCCTCCGTATCCACCCCAGAGCACCCAGGCGCGGACAGCATTCTCCACCTCGCCTATGCGCCCGGCGGGGGCTCTGAGGCAGAGCTGGAAGCGAAGAGCGGGCTGGAGTCTGGGTGCGGCTGGCTCTTCCGCAGTTGGGCGGGTAGGCCATAGCGCATAGAAGTCCCGCTCTCGCGTGTGAACGGGAGTCGGATCCACTTGCTTGCGGCTCCTATCCACCGCCACGGTCACCTCGACACTGGAGCGTGTTCCTGTGTCATCGCCGACGCCGCCCCACAGCTCACGCTCTCGGCGCGCCAGCTCGATGGGGGCAGGGAATTCGTGGGCATAAAGCGCTCGCCACCAAAAGCGAAGGTGGCCGCGGACCGTGGGCACCCGGATGACATCCACGGTGTCTACCTGGCGAGGGACAGGTGCGCCGCCGAGGATGGGGGTGGTGTTCTCGAGTTCCACCACGAGGGACGCGAGTGGCGCTCCAGAGGAGGAGCGCCGCTGCTGCGGAGGCGGCTCAGGGAGGTCCATGTCACGTCCTCGGATTGAGCAGGGAGCGGTGCCGATCAAAGAGCCGCCCGAAGTGGAGCTTCATCTGGTCCTGGGCTTCGGCTCGGGACAGCGAGTCCCAGCGGCTGAGGACCTGGAGCACGGCGGCGATCAGCTCCTTGTCTGATTCTCGCACCAGGGTGCGCTGGTAGTAGATGGCGAGTCCCAGCGAGTCGCTCTGCTCCGCGCCTTCGAGCTGGACACGCTGCTGAGGGTAGCTCTCGTATGCATCGGGGAAGCCCTGCAGCCCAGCGATCTCGACGATCACCCGCTCCTCCAACGGCGTGCCGTCCTGTTTTCGGGAGGCCTGGACGCCCAGTCGGCAGGCATGGAAGAGCCAGATGAGGTACCGCCGGAGTCGGCGCTCCGAGAGATCCCGGATGGGGCGCTCCGGTTCGAACATGCGCAGGCTCTCCAGGATGTTCCAGACGATGGCTTCCAGCGTCCTGGCTTGTCCCTCGTCCTTCACGACACCGGGCTGCTTGGCCTGGCGCCAGGCGAAGGCCACCTGGACGGCGACGTCGTCCGCGTCGTAGTCCACCGCTTCGAGCACCCAGCCCGTTCGGCCGCTTCCGCTGTAGTTGTAGGAGGTCAGGCCGCCCTGGCGGACGTGGTAGGCCTCGTGGATGATCAGCAGCCGAACACACTCCTTCCAATCCGTGGGGGAGGCCAGCCGTTCGCGCAGCGCTTTCAGCGCCAGCAGCAAGTCAACGTGGAACCTCCATTCTCCTTGGAGGTAGCGGAAGAGCGGCTCGGTTTCGGTGGCCGGGGTGCTGTTGATCTGGCTGTGCAGCAGGTTCTCCCCATCGACGAGGTCGACCAGAGACCGCTGTTCTGGCTCTTTCAGCCAGTGCGCCAATTCCTCGTGGACCTTGCGTACCTCACCGAGCACACGGGAGGCCTCCAGGATCTGCTCGCGGGTGGCCGGTACCTGAGCCGCGCGGCGCTGGGGTCGCATGAGGTGAACAGGGAGATAGCCCTTGTCGGGGAAGAAGTGGTGAAGCCAGAGTGGGCGCTGGGTGTTCGGGTTGAAGGCCGTGCCGAGCGCAGCGGCGAAGCTGGCCGGGCAGTCCATGACCAGCAGCACAGCCTTGGCGCCCTCCAACCGGTCGTGAAGGGTGTCGAGCACGCTGCGGAACTGCTCCACCGCACGGGAGACCTCGCCCGGGTGCTGAACGGCGTTGGTCGAGGGACCTCGAGTGGGCCGCAGACACACGGTGGCCAGCAATTCCGAAGGGTATCTGGCCTGGAAGTCAGCGACGGCCCTGTCCTTGATGGACTTCGTCACCTCGACGATGAGCGCGACGTACCCGTGCCCGCCCTGACGAGTTGCAGGCAGTCCCTCCACTTGGAAGAAGTCCTCTCGAGTGGAGGGCTGCGTCCGGTCATGGCCTGGAGCCCACGCTCCATCCGCCAGCGACTGCTGGTAGACATGGAGCGTCCGGCGAGATAGCCGCCATCCGAGGTGCAGCATCAGGACCAGGGGCGCGCATCCGAACAGATGGACCGGCAGGTGATCGAGACCGAGGTTCGCCTCTTTCTGGAGCAGGAGATCGGCAAATCGCTCGTTTTCATGGAAGGCCCATGCCCAGTCCTGGGGTTGTTGATCGCGAATTCCTCGAGCGGCGTCATGGGGATGGAGCACCACGTCGGCGACATCCTGGTGGCCTTCGTGGCCGCTGCGGCTCAATGCGTCGCGCGCGGCGGACTCGATGACGGGCCGATCGTGCTCGTATCGAAGGATGAGGGCGCGGGATCTCGAGCGGATGGGAATGTCCATAAGGTGGTCACCTGGGCAGCACGCGAGTGGAGGGGAAGGGGCTCAAGGACCATCCCGATACTCAGGACCGAAGAGCGACCGCAGACGGGCATGTGCCTGTGAGGGATAGGACCTCTCTTCGGTGAGGACCAGCCGCATCTCCCTGGCTGCACTCCCCAGAATCGATTGGGCGGCATTTCGGTCGTTGGGGAGCAGGTACTTGTCGACGTTGGGCCCCAACCCTGCTGGATCGGGGCAGGAGCGTTGGACCTGCTGGCTGAGGTGAGAGAAGAGTGCCTCCAGGCCTTCCAGATACCCGGTGGGGGGCGAGGTGAACGCGCTGTAGCTCATGGCCTCCAGGTGGAACGAGCGCAGCGGGCTGGAGCCATGATTGCGGTTCCAATGCTTCACAGCCTTCAAGAGCGGCTTGAGCTTCTTCCCGGCACGCTCATTGGCTGCCGTGCTCAGCTCCTCGTGCAGCCGAGGGTTGCTGCGGATCCACTGCGCTGTTCCCCTTTCGGGGATGAAATAGAACTGCTGGCTTGGCTGCTGGAATGCGGGCACCACGTCGAACTCGATGCCTGGCGAGGAGAACCCGATGTGCACCGAGTGCTCCTGAAGGATGGGCAGCTCCATTCCAGGCCTGAGCGGCTGAAGCGCCTGCCGGATTTGCTTGAGAACGGTGTCCTGCGACTCGGACGGTGGCGAGGAGGTATCCCTCAGCACGACGAAGAGGTCGATGTCGTGCAGGGGGCGGATGGCGGTCCTACGAGCGTAGGAGCCCGACAGGAAGTCGGTCTTCGGGCTGAGCCACCGGCGCAACTGCTCCCGGACCAGTGTGTGCTGGCGGATGACCTCCTCTCGTTGATGGTCGGTGAGTTCCAACGACTCGATAAACCGCTGCACGGCCTCACGCACACTCCACATGGCCTCTCCTTTTCTGGCACCCACAAAAAAGGACGCCAAAAGGAAGGAGGGACCATCGCGGTCAGGTGCTTTTTTCTTGGGAAGGGTCGGCAGCTGCTCTGGGAGGCCGGTACCCAGCCTCGGAGCAGCTCACTTGCGGGTTACAGGTAAGATTTCCTGGAGCTCTCGCGGCGTAGGGCGTTCCGAAGCCTTCTTGCTCAGCATTCGGGAGAGGAGCGTCCTCACGGGGGTCGGAACGCTGTCCGGAAGGAGCTCCAGGGGAGGCGGTTGCTCTAGGTGCTGGGTCATCAGATCCCCTTGAGCTCCCGCGATGAAGGGCAGCCTGCCAGTGAGGAGCTGGAACCCAAGTACCCCCAGGGAATATACATCGGCCTTGGGGCCTGCTGTCTTCGAGTGGACCCACTGTTCTGGGGCCATGTAGTCCCAGGTGCCCAGCAGAGCGCTGCCTGCGGTTGAGACTGGCAACGCGGAAGGCAGCGCACCGTCGCCGACGGTGTGCTTTGCCAGCCCGAGATCCGCGAGCTTGACGGTTACGGCACCAGGCTTCGAGTGGCTCACCAGCACGTTGGCGGGTTTCAGATCGCGGTGGATGAGGCCGTGCGCGTGCAAGCTCTCCAGAGCACTGGCGAGTTGCTGGAGGACCCGCGAGCAGTCCGTAATCTGTAGGCGTCCCCCTCTTGCTGTAAGCAACTGGTGCAGATCCGTGGGGAGCCACTCCAGGATCATGAAAGGGGCGCCTTGAGGGAGAGTGCCCTTGGCCATGGCTCTCACCAGGTGCGGGTGCTGGAGTTCCTGGAGCGCATGTGCCTCGTTGAGGAATCGCGCCACGATCTCCTTCTGCCTGCACCACTTGGGGCGCAGCACCTTTACCGCCACGATTGCGCCGCTGCTCCTGTGGCTCCCCTCGTACAACTCGCTCGTGGCGCCCACCGCCGCTTTGCGGACGATGGAATACTCACCCACCTGGAGACCGAGGGTAGGCTCGGTCAGATTCTGTGCCGATTGCGCCGAGAGCTCTCGTAGCTTCTTCAGCCCCCGCTGCAGCAGCGATTCGACGGCGGCTTTGCTCTTTCCCATGCGCTTGGCGACTTCAGTAGCTGTCAGCTCCTCCAGGTGATGGAGCCGGCAGGCTTCGCGCTGTTCGGCGGGAAGGAGGGCGAGGTTCTTGTCGAGCTGGTTCCACTCCTCCTTCTGGGCAGTTAGCTGGCTTGGGCTCTGCTGCGGGATGGGTACTGCCTGGGCTTCTTCGGCATCCAGAGAGAGGAATCCGGCCGGAGCACGCTTCTTGCGCCCGGCATCACGAGCCAACTGCCGGGCCTGGCTGGAGATGATCTTCTTGACCCAGGCAAACCACTCGCCTTGGGTGAAGCCCTGGAAGGAGGCGAAGTGCTGAACCACTTGTATTGCCGTCTCCTGGTAGATGTCCGAGGGCCGGGAGCCGCCAGGCTGCGCCGTGTCGGCCTTCTGTGCAGCCCAGGCTTCCATCTCCTTTCGGGTGAAACGGAGCAACTCCTCCAGTGCCTCTTTCTCTCGCGCACGCGATCGACGGAGCAGTTCCTCGAAGGTCTTCCCGGACGGGGAAATTGGGCTCATGCCTACTCCTTCTTTCCCACTCCAGCGCATTGTGCAAAACGGAAGCGGACATCCTCACTGTCTCGCTGGAGGAATTCACGGACCAAGGTACATCCCTCCGACAGTGACTTCTGGGCGGGCACGCTCTCTCCGCGAGCTTGAAGGAGTTCTCCATACCCTAGCAGCGCTTGCGCGAGAACCAGTGCATAACGCTTGTTGGTGGGCTCACCTTGATGCACTTCCCGTGCATGCCTCTGTGCATCCTCGTAGTCTCGAAGAGCCTCCTCAGTCCGGTTCTGTGTGGCCTCGAGTGCGCCGCGCTTGACGAGCGTTCGAGCCAGCACCCAGAGATAGAGGTGATTACCCTGCTGAGCCTGGACGCAGGCCCGCGCTTGTTGGAGCGCCTTCTCGAGGTATTGCCCTGCTGCTTCGAGAGTTCCGACCTTTCGCTCCACTTCTGCGCGATCACCCAGGAGGACGGCCAGGACATACTGGTTATACAGGCCGCTATTCTGTTGGTGGTAGGAGATGGCCCTATCCAGGTGCTCAGCAGCGTCGTTCGGAAGCCCGAGCTCGAGCTCCAACCCGGCCATCTCGGCGAGGCTCACAGCCATGGATCGCCGATCATCCTCTTCTTCGCTAGGTTTGGCTTCGAGGCTCCCAAACACCGTCAGGGCTTGAGTGAAGTAGCCATGTGCCTCACTTAAGCGGGCGCGTGCCTGTGCCACCTTGCCGCGCTTGGAGTGGTTGAATGCCAACTGCTTCCGCAGATCTCTGCTCTGAGGCTGGTCGGCAAGACCAGCCTGCAGATGTTCCAAGGCCTGGAGCAGGTGACTGTCTGCGGCATCGAGCGATTCATCATGAAACGCGAGATCGGCCAGCCGTTGTTGGAATTGAATGAGAGCCAACCGGATCTCGGGGCGTGTCCCCGCCTGAGAGCGCAGCGCCTCCAACTTCTCTTGGAAGGATTGGAGCATCTGTGTACGCCCATGGAGCGTGTAGGGGAAGCGGCTGAACTCCCAGTCCAGATCGCCAACAATGTCATCTGCCTCGGCAATGAACTGCTGGAGGGACTGATCCGCTCGTTGGTGCTCCTGCTCTGCTCGAGCTGCAAAGAAGAGGATGGTCACCCCTGCCAGAAGAGAGGCTGCCACGAGTGCTCGCCGCCTCCAGGTACGCCGCCGTTCCGATTTCTCAGCGGCTCGGATGAAGCGGGCTGCGCGAGGGCTCATCCGTCGTGCCAGCGGGTTGGCACCGCGCGGCACTGCTGAGCCACCGCGGTAATAGGCGAGCAGGGTGCCCGTAGGCAGTCCTTCGGTCGGACACTTCGCCTGCTCCCAGACATGCGCGGCGACCTCGAGGTCCTCATGGAGTTCGAGTAGCATTCGCTCCTCGTTGATCCATCGGACCAACGAGGGGACCCTGTGGAGCAGCGTCTCGTGCACCAGTTCTACGCGTTGACGTGAGGGCTCTTCTTCTCCAGAGAGGGTGATGAGCCGAAGCCCCTGCGCTTCCTCGAGCTTGCTGCTCGTGCGCATTCCGCTCAGCCGCAGCAGTACCGTTTCGGCAAGTTGGCCACCCTCTGCCGCGGTGAGAGCCTCTTCGCGAGAGCGAGGGCGGCGTGTATCAGGCACGCCGCGGCCTATCTGGACCAACTCCAGGAGGAGCCACTTGGCGCGCCTTCGCCCTTCATCGCCCAGGCTATCCAGGAGTTCTTCGGCCTGATGCGCCAGAGCGCCCCCCACCCCACCGAGTTGCTCATAGTCCTCGAGAGCCAGCAGCGTTCCACCACTGAGCGTCCATAACTCCCGCAGCGCGTGTCCCAGGAGTGCGAGTCGGCTGCCTTCGCCTCGGGCATCCCGTACCATTTGTTGTGCCAGCCCAGGACCGAGCCGGAGACCTGCGTGCCAGGCCATGCCCTGGATGACTTGCTCCAGTGCCGCTTCATCCATGGGCAGCAAAGGGTAGCGGGCCGCTCCAGGGAGCTGGCGCGCCACAGTGGGTAGTTGCTCCATCCGGTGCAGGAAGTCGCTGCGCAGGCTCGTGAGCAGCCGGAGCGGGCACTCTGGGGAGACGAGCGCAGTGGACAGCAGAGCATCCAGCCGTTGGCACTCGGCCGAGCCCAGTGTGAAGAGCTCCTCCATGGGATCGATGATCAGGAGCAGGAGAAACTCCTGGGGGGTACGATCTGTGACGAAATCCCGAAGAGCGTTGGCTCCCTGTGACAGCGCGCGCTCGACTTCCTCGGGAGAACTCTCGGGACCTGTGGTTGCGTACACGTCAGCCAGGGCCTGGGCAAGGCTCCGAAGCGGCATGTCGGAAGGGCGTAGGGTAGCCACGAGCCAGTGTGGAGCCCCTGAGGAAGGAAACTCTCTGAGCCGTGGCAGCAGCCCTGCCTGAATCAGGGAGGACTTGCCTACGCCGCTGGGCCCCTCCAATTGCACCCACCGCTTTCTTCCGGAGAGGGCATCCTCGAGCAGCGAGAGCATCGCCTGCGTCTCCGTCTTACGGCCGAAGAACAGCTCTGCCTGTGCCCCCGTGAAGGAGGCCAGTCCGGGAACAGGGCAGACGTCCTGTGTCATCTCCCAGGGGGCGCTGAGCATGTTCCGGCAGCGCAGCATCGTCGGCCGCTCCGCGGGCTCCTTGGCAAGCATGGAGGCGACGAAGGCGGAGAGCGTTCCGGGGAGGGCGGGCACCAGCTGCTTCAGGGGGGGGGGCTCCTGGTTCGCGTGCGCGGAGAGGACGTCGACAGGGTCGTCCGACACAAAGGGTCTATGGCCTGCGAGTAGCTCGAAGAGCAGCACGCCCAGCGCATACACGTCCGCGCGTCCGCTCACAGTCGACGGACTGCGGCGCTGCTCTGGGGCCATGTATGTGTAAGTCCCAATGAGAGACGGCTCCTGCGTGTGGATCTGAGTGGTTACGAGCACGCCGTCCGGAGCGGGTGGCAGCTTGGCGATGCCAAAGTCCAGAAGCTTGACGTGATGGCCTGAGAGAGCCTTTTCGTTCGGGCAGAGGAAAATGTTTTCTGGCTTCAGATCTCGGTGGACGATGCCCTGCGCATGGACATCCGCCATGACAGCAGCGATCTGCGCGCAGATGGCTAGAGCGGTTGGGATGGGTACAGTGCCGGGATGTTTCTGCATCCACTGGTGCAAGGAGAGACCCTGGAGGTACTCCATCGCCAGGAAGACCATGTCTCCCAGTTGTTCGCACTCGAAGACCTGAACGACACCAGGGTGCTGGAATTGAGCGAGTGCACGCCCCTCTTGAAGGAAGCGGGCGATGTGGTGTGGATCCTGTGCTTTTTCAGGCCGCAGGATCTTGAGCGCCACTTGTCGTCCAATCTGTTCGTGGACTGCGGCAAAGACATGGCCCATGCCACCGCTGCCAAGAGCATGCAGCAGCCGGTACGGACCGACATGACTGGGAAGGGGAGGCGTCATGGTGGTGAGAGAAATCTACCCGTGCTGGCGCTCGGACAGCACTCACCATGTGTGCATCGTCCAACGGGAGGACTCTCGTTTGGACGACCTATGAGGAACTCAGAGCGAAGGGCGTCGGGTGCATCGGCACGCCAACCGACCCCCCCTTGGGGGGCATGCCATCTTCAATGACTTCGAGGGGGACTGCATTCCCTTCGTCAAGGGCTGAGAACCCTCAGCGCGGCGAAGTCCAGGTGGCCATCGGCGCCGGAGCCGCGTCGCGCACCTTGTGCTGGCGCTGCTTCGGATCGGGGCGCTCCACGACACGGCCGACGAGATCGTAGTCGTGAGCCTCGGTCACCTCGATGGTGACGAACTCACCCGGATAGGCCAGGCCATCGTTGATGTAGACCTGCCCGTCGATCTCTGGAGCCTGACCCTCGTGGCGGCCCACCAGGAGGTGCTCCGTCTCGGGGCTGGGGCCCTCCACGAGCACCTCGATGCGCTTACCCACGAGCTTCTTGTTCTGTTCGCGGTTGATGCGCTTCTGGATGGCCATGATCTCGCGCCAGCGGCGCTCGATGAGCTTCTGAGGCACCTTGTTCGGCATATCGAACGCCGCGGTGTCCTCCTCGTCCGAGTACTGGAAGACGCCCAGCCGCTCGAAGCGCTGCGTCTTGACGAACTCCTTGAGCAGCTCGAAGTCCTCCTCGGTCTCGCCCGGCAGGCCGACGATCATCGACGTGCGCATCACCAGCCCCGGCACGCGGGTGCGCAGCTTGGTGAGCAGGTCCGTGAGGAACTGCGAGTTGCGGCCGCGCTTCATGGACATGAGCAGCTTGTCGCTGGCGTGCTGCAGGGGCATGTCCAGGTACTTGGCGATCTTCTTCTCGGTCGCCATGACCTCGATGAGTTCATCCGGGAAGATGCGCGGGTAGGCGTAGTGCAGGCGGATCCAGCGCACGTCCACCTTGACCAGCTCCTTGAGCAGCTCATGGAGCTTGGGCTTGCCGGGCAGGTCATGCCCGTAGGCCGTAAGGTCCTGTGCCACGAGGTTCAGCTCCTGGACGCCCTGATCAGCCAGACGCTCGGCCTCGGCGATGATGTCCGCGATGGGACGCGAGCGCTGACCGCCGCGCAGCTTGGGGATGATGCAGAAGGCGCAGGCGTTGTCGCAGCCCTCGGACACCTTGAGATAGGCGGTGTACGAGGGCATCGAGTTCTCGCGCGGGGTGCGCGCGTCGTGGATGTAGTCCGGATCGGGGATGACCTGGCGCGGGGAGGCCTCGGCGGCGAGCAGGTCGCCGATCTGGGCATACGCGCCGGTGCCGAGGAAGTGGTCGACCTCGGGCATCTCCTTGGACAGCTCGCCGCCGTAGCGCTGCGAGAGGCACCCGGTGACGACGAGTGTGCTGCATGCGCCGGATTTCTTGTACTCGGCCATCTCCAGGATGGAGTCCACCGACTCCTGCTTGGCAGGGCCGATGAAGGCGCACGTATTGACGACGATGACCTCGGCCTCGGAGGGCTCCTGCACGAGGCGGTAGCCGCGCTGCTTGAGCGTGCCGAGCATCACCTCGGAGTCCACCCGGTTCTTCGGGCAGCCGAGGGTCATCATGTAAAGGTTCTTGGTGTCTTGCTGCACTGCGTTACCGCTTTCCGAGTTGCGTCCGCGCGAAGTGGTCTCCACTCCAGGCGAAGTTGGTGATTGCGCCGTTCGAGTAACCGATGCTCAGCGCGCCGTCTTCTTCCAGATTGATCGAGAGGGCCCGACCCAGCGCACAGGTGGCAGCCGGCCACTCGAGCACACTCTGGGCCGTCCGGTCCTTGTTCGAGAGCAGATAGAGCCCCAAGCGTAGCTCGTGCTCCGAGTCGCACTTGCCCTCGACGGCATAGGGGTCCTTGCCGGAGACAACGGTGAGGAGGGTGCGACCTCCAGACAGGGTGAGTGTCTCGGGGATATTCACGTTGACCTTCTCGGGCTCCACCGCCTCTGGAGCGACCATGGAGCGCAGCGACTCGGAGGTCAGGGGCTTCTCGGCCTCCACCCAGACCGGGTAGTGGAGGATGCCCCAGCCCAGCCATCCGCCCTGGGTGGCCTCGAGCGCGGTTGCTTCCTCGGAGGGCTTGAGCTTGAGGCCCTTGCGGAACTCCTCGGGCAGCTTGAGGGCATCACCGATCATGCCCCCGTCCTTGCAGTTGGAAACGGGGGTGGCCTTCTGGCCCACCGCATCCTGGTCCTCGAAGGTGACGCAGAGATCGAAGACGAGCGGATCCACTGTGGGAAAGCGCGGGAAGGCGGTGACGGGGAGGGCGATCTCCAGGTTCAGCTTGTCGTCATTGCGCAGGACGCCGACGTCGACCTTCTCCTGCGCGGAGGCGGAGGTCCCACTGTCCGGGGGAGAAGCGCGCTTGCCATCGAAGGCGAACCGGAAGGTGTTGCCAATCGCGGTGGGCCCTGCGCCGGGGAAGAAGAGGGTGAGGGTGATGAGATCGCCGGCGATGAGCTGGTCATCCGTGGCCTCCACGCCGACATAGAGCGTGTCCTTGCGCCAGGCCACCCGAGCGGTGAAGGAGGCGGTGGCGTCGGTGGAGGCGGGCGGACGGAACGTCACGGACGGAGCGAAGTCCTTGAGGTTGCCATCCAGCTTGGGAGCCTTGGCGAGCGCGGGAACAGCCTTGCTGGGGCGCTCCTGGGCTTGGGAGAGCGCGGGCGCGAGCAGAAGGCACAGGGAGAGGAGAGGCGCACGCATGACTAATCCCGGAAGTTGGTGAACTGCATGTCGAGCTTCAGCTGGTCCTGCTCCTGGCGGAACAAGGCGATGGCAGCCTGGAGATCGTCCTTGTTCTTTCCGGTGACACGGAGTTGGTCCGCCTGGATGGAGCCCTGGAGTTTGAGCTTGGACTCCTTGAGGAGCTTGATGAGCTCCTTGGCCTTGTCCACGGGGATGCCCTGCTGAAGCTTGATGGGTTGCTTGACGTTGTGCAGACTCGTTTTTTCGATGTCGAGGAACTCGAGCGCGCGCAGGGAGATGCCGCGCTTGGCGAGCTTGGCCAGGAGGACCTCCTTGGCGGCCTGGACCCGGTCCTCGCTGTTGGCCTTGACGGTGAGGACGGTGTTGTCCGGGGACAGGAGGATGTCGGCCTGGGCGCCCTGGAAGTCGTAGCGGGTGCTGAGCTCCTTCTTGGTCTGGTTGACCGCGTTGTCGAGCTCGGCCAGGTCGATCTTGGAGACGACGTCGAAGGAAGGCATGGGCGCCAGGGCCCTTATCACACCTTGACGACCATGGGCACCACCAGGGGGCGCTTGGCGGTGAAGAGCTTGAAAGCACGGCGGACGGAGCGGGTCACCTCTTCTCGCACCAGGGCGTCATCTCCGCGCAGCTGTGGGGAGAGCTGGAGGAAGAGGCTCCGGGCCTCGTCGGCGATCCGGGGCAGGAGCACCTGCTCATCCAGGGACAGTCCATGGCCGGACAGCTGGGGGCCGGCCATCAGCGCGAGCGAGGCACGATCGATGACGACCGCGGCGACGACGAGGCCGGTCTCGGCCAGTTTGGTGCGTTCCTGGAGGGCTTCCGGAGTGACCACGCCGCCGCTGTAGAGGTCCTTGTGGACGCGACCGACGGGAACGCTGCCGGCGAAGCGGGCCTGGCCTTCCTCGAAGGTAATGAGGTCCCCGTCCTGTGCGAGGAGGAGCTGAGCGGGGGCGAGGCCAGACTCGCGAGCGGTAGCCAGGTGGCGGTGGAGGTGGCGCAGCTCGCCATGGACGGGGATGAAGTGGCGGGGGCGGACGATGTCGAGGACACGTCGTTGTTGCGGCTGGCTGGCGTGGCCCGAGACATGGACACCGGGCTCCACTTGCGCGTAGACGATGCGAGCCCCAGTCCAATGGAGCTGGTCCAGGAGGGCTCCGACAGAGCGCTCATTGCCGGGGATGGGGCGGGAGCTGAGGACGACCATGTCCCCGGGTTCGAGCTTGACGGGCCCGTTGCGGGCAGCGATCTGGGCCAGTCCGGCGCGAGTCTCTCCTTGGGCTCCGGTAGAGAGGAGTACCAACCGGTTGGGAGGCAGGCTTGGAGCGGATTCCAGAGGGATGAAGAGGGACTCGGGCACATCGAGATAGCCGAGCTGTCGAGCCATCTCCACGTTACGAGTCATGCTGCGGCCCTGGAGTGCCACCCTTCGCCCGGACTGCTCGGCGAGTTTGAGGACGGTGCGCACGCGGTGGAGGTTGGAGGCGAAGAGGGCGACGACGATGCGGCTCTGGGCTTCCCGGAAGAGGCGGTCGAAGGTCTGCTCCACCACCCGTTCGCTGCCGGTCTCCTGGGTGAATTCGGAGTTGGTGGAGTCGGACAGGAGGCAGAGGACGCCTTGATCACCTGCTTCACCCCAGCGCTCGAGATCCGTGCGCAGGCCGTCAATGGGATCGGGATCCAGCTTGAAGTCCCCGGTATGAATGACGGTGCCCTCGGGGGTACGGAAGATGTAGCCCACGGCATCTGGCACGGTATGGGTGACGCGGCTCGCCTCGACGGTGAAGACGGAGCCCACGGGGAAAGGAGTGCGGGGTTCGATCTCTCTCAGATCCGCGATGACACCCAGCTCATCCAGACGTTGCCGTGCCATGGCGAGGGTGAAGCGAGTGCCATAGACGGGAACAGGCACTTCGGAGAGCAGGTAGGGAAGGGCGCCGGTATGGTCCTCGTGGCCGTGGGTGAGGACGATGCCCTTGAGCTGCGAGGCGTTCTGCCGAAGGTGACTGAAGTCGGGGATGATGATGTCCACACCGGGGGCGGCTTCGGAGGGGAACATGAGCCCAGCGTCGATGAGGACCATCTCTCCACGGCAGGCCAGCACCATGGCGTTGAGGCCGATCTCGCCCAGCCCTCCCAGGGGAATCATATGAAGCATGCCCTACTCATTATGGACGGAGGCCCGACGCCGCCCGAGTGTTTTGAGCAGGCGCCCGCCTTGTTGCCTGCCGGGGAGGTGAGGTTTCCCTGGCGGGAAGCCGGATGGAAGGCTCACGGTGTGGAGGGGGGCTCGGGCGGCGGACGGGAGATCCACGCTGCGATGAAGAGGTCCAGGTCGCCGCGCAGCACGTCCTTCACGCGAGGAGTCCCAGCGCCTGTACGAGGGTCCTCCACGCGTGCGCCGCGAGCCACATAGTACCTTCGCGCCTCATCGGTGCTGGCCCCCTGGCCGGACACCACGCGCGTGGCAATGTCCTTCATCTCGTCCATTTCACCCGAGCCCGTCAGGGTGAGCACGCGGCCCGTGGAGGAGTCCTTCACAGTAACTTCTGTGCGGACGCGCTCCAGGAAAGCACCCTCGTGCTTCTTGACCGGGCGACCTTCCACCTCCAGAGCCTCGAGGTCCTCGGCCGCGCCACCTCGATGCACGCGGACGTAGGCGCGCTGACGCTTCTCATCCTCGATGCGCCGGTGCATGCCTGCTTCGCCAGCGAGGAATCCGTAGGCGCCGGGGCCCGCGATGCGCACCACCACGCGCGAGGGGCCCTCGGCTTCGGCTACCAGTATGGCCTCGTAGCCGCGCTTCTCCGCCCAGCCGAGGTACATGGTGGCCAGTTCCTGCACCCATGCGTCCTGTGCCTCCATTGACTCGCTGGCGCAGATGTCCACCAGGGCCTCATTGTCCTCTGCGGTGGCCCCAGAGGCGTGAAGGGCCTCGGCCATCTGCACCTCGCGAGCAACGTCCTCGACCTGTTTCGCCGCGGACGCAAGCTGCATCTCGTTCTTTGCCTCGCGAACCAGTCGGCGTGCGAAGGTTGCGGCCTGCTCCAGGCGCTCCAGCTCATTGATCTGGGCCTCCACCGTGCGGAATGCCCTCAGAGTGGTGGCAGCACGATCCGGGTCGTCCCACAGATTGGGGGCCTGGGTTTCCGCCAGGAGCTGGTTGCGCTTCTCCTCCAACTGGGGGCGGGCAGCGGAGACCGACAGGGCGCGGGCTCGGCCTACGAGCCGGTCCATCTCATGGAGCAGGGACTTGCGGTCCAGACGACGCTTGACGGCTGCGGCCTTGGGAGTCGGAAGGGAGAGCTGTGCCGTCGCCTCACGAGGAGGAGCCAATGGCTCGGCTACGGCCACCACCTTGCCACCAAGCCGAGCCTCCACACGCACGGGAGTTCCAGGCCGTAGGGGACGGCGGGCAATCTCCACCGCGAGCGCTGCGGTGAGCGTCTTCTCGATCTCTCGCTGCAGGTAGCGGGCACCGAACTGAGGTGAGTAGCCGCGCTCAACCAGCAGGTCGACCACCTCTGGAGTCACCTCGACATCCAGGGCTCGGGCACGGATACCTTCGCGCTCCAACACTCGACCCACCTCGCGCTGGGCGATCTTCCGGATCTCGACCTTGGTCAGTGGACGGAAGTGGCAGATGGCGTCAAAGCGGTTGAGGAACTCAGGGCGGAAGGCTTCACCGATGCGCCGGTCTACCTCGGGGATGAGCTCCTCGTCCCTCCGATTGACGGTGAAACCCATGCCCTTCTCTCGGTACACCTCGGCACCTACGTTGGAGGTGGCGACGATGAGCGTGTTGTTGCACGACACCGTCTCTCCGGCGCCATTGACGAAAGTGCCCTCATCGAAGAGCTGAAGGAAGCGGTCGTGCACGCTTCGCGCGGCCTTCTCGAACTCATCGAGGAGCAGCACAGTGAACACTTTGCCGTCGAGGAGGTTGGTCAGCTCGCCACGCTTCGTCTCCAGGGCAGGGGCCCAAGACGCGCCGAAAGGGACGCTCTCGTCGCCATCATTGGGGAAATCCGCCATGTTGAGGCGCACCAGCCTGTCGGCGGAGCCAAAGAGGTACTCCGCCAGCAACTTGGCGAGCTGGGTTTTGCCTACGCCTGTGGGGCCAGCGAAGAGGAACACACCCAGCGGGCGGCGCGGGTCATTCAGACCGGCCTTGAGCAGTGCCACGGAGCGCAGCACCGCGCTCACCGCGTCCGTCTGTCCGAGCAGCCGCTCCCCGAAGAAGCGCTCCGTCTCCTCCAGATCCAGTGGCATCGCGTCATCCACCACGAAGCGTGGCAGGCGTGTGGCAGCGCAGAAGCGGGTGAGGACATCCTCGGCTCCCACGCGGTCGCGGGCCGCACCGGCCGCTTCGGCCGCTGTCTCCTTGAGCAGTTCGATGGCCTTACGCGGCATGCGCTGGGCAAGGAGGAACTTGGCGGACAGGCGCAGCGCCAGATCGCACGCGGCCGGATCGATCGGTAGATGCATCTCGCGCTCGAGTTCCTCTGCCACTCGGCCCAGGATCCACCGGGAGCGCTCCAGGGGAGGCTCCTGCAGCGGAATGAGGTGGAGACGCTCGGCCAGGGCCTCATCCGCGCGCAGCAATTCCTGCACGCGCTTTGGCTCGGTCTCGAAGATGAAGCGGACACCTCCTGTGCGCAGGGCACGGATGGCCACGGGGGCGAGCGGCCCCCCGAGCGCCAGAGGTAGATCCCGGATGTAGACGATGGGGCACGGGTGTCGGCTGAGGTAGCTGAGCAGCTCCTCGAAGCTCTCGGCAGCCTGCCGCTGGGTGCTGCGCGCCAGGATGTTTGCGGCGGACACCTCGACCATACGGGCCTGGGTCAGCTCCGCATCCACACGGCCCTCGGCAATCCGGCGGGCCACTTCCTGGACGAGCGCGCTCTTTCCGACGCCCGGCTCACCCGAGAGCAGCGGGTGCTTGCCGCCTCGAGTCAGCAATCCCAGCACCTCCGCCACGGCGGAGTCCGCGCCGTGCGCGGGCGCAAGCTTGCCGTCACGCGCGAGCGCCGTGAGATCGCGGTCGATGAGTCTCTCGTTGTCCTCGCTCTTTCTCGTCGCCATGTTGAAACGCCCCCAACGCGAGGCACTCTAGCCTGCTGAACCGCAGTGGTGAGGGGGTAAACCGATACGGAAGGTGGAGGACTCGAACCTCAGACCGGGAGCCGGTCCGCACCCGCTAGCAACGGAGCCTGGTGCCATCACCAGTTCACACTTCCAGAAAACACGGAGCGGGGTGGAGTCGAACCACGGGCCCTTTGGACCCGCCTGGGTTCCAGCCAGGCCGCCGGCCACCCGGCAATCACGCTCCAGACGTCACACAGCGGAAGACAGGGGACTCGAACCCCAAGCGCTGAGCACTCGCACCGCTTTCGAGACGGGCCGCCGGCCTCCGGCGTTGGTCTTCCAGGAGAAGGTGCCGGCAGCAGCGGACCCGCCTGCCGGCGCGCGGGGAGGCTCTACGGGTGGGGGCCGCCTCTGGCGCACCCCCGCTCCACCGGGTGCTCCGTTCCGGGGCGGAGCGGTGGCGGGGATCACCTCTGGTGCCCCCCTTTTCCCGGGCCTCACTCCTCCAACTCCGTGTGCCAGTACGCGACATCGCGGAGGAACTTCCGCCACGAGATGGGCATGCCCTTCTCGTAGGTGAACGTGAAGTGCAGCGACTCCGGCAGCCGCTTGGGCTTCATCGGTGTGGTGCGCAGCAACATGCCAGCCTGTGCCGGAGTCCGGTTGCCCTTCTTCTGGTTGCAGGGCACACATGCGATCACCACGTTGTCCCAGGTCGTCTTGCCGCCCTGGGCGCGAGGAGTCACGTGGTCGTAAGTGGCCTCCGGACGAGACACCTTCTTGCCGCAGTACTGGCACTTGCAGCCGTCGCGCACATACACGTTGTCCCGGCTGAACTTGATGCCGCGATGCCGCTGTCGGAAGAAGCTCATGAAGCGGATGACGGACGGCATCTTCAACTCAAGGGTAACAGAGCGGACGAAGCGGTCCTCATACTCCTCGACCACCTCGACCTTGCCCTGCCAGATGAGCATCATCGCGCGCTGCCAGGGCACCCGCGCGACGGGCTCGTAGGCCTGGCTCAATACCAGCGTCTCCATGACACGGGTCCTTTCGGAGGAATGTCCGCGGCGAGCTTCGAACTCGCACCTGAGCTGGGTTTGAGCCAGCCGCCTCTCCCGATTGGGCTACGCGGACGGGGTTGGGAGCTTCGTGAAAGTGCCGCGGGCGGGAGTCGAACCCGCAACCTCTGTAGTCTGAGTACAGCGCCTCTACCAGGTTGGGCTACCGCGGCATGAAAAAGGGGAAGTGCCGGAAGAGGGAGTCGAACCCTCAAACCTCCAGACTCTCGATCTGGCGCCTCTACCAATTGGGCTACTCCGGCTCGAAGTACACGCCCTGGGGATCGAACCCAGCAAAGCCGGTATGTGAGACCGGTGCCGTCTCCAGCTGGCTCGGCGTGCATGAGAAGTTGCGGAGCAGGGAGTCGAACCCTGCAGCTCAGGCGTATGAGACCCGGTGGGGCGGCCGGCCCCTCTCCGCAGTTACGAGAAATGTCACATGTGCTCCCGGCAGGATTCGAACCTGCGACCGTGCGCTTAGGACGCGCCTGCTCTTCATCCTCTGAGCTACGGAAGCAACGAGTGCCCCTGGCAGGACTCGAACCTGCGGCCTCACGGGTCGGAACCGTGCGCTCTGGATCCACTGAGCTACAGGGACAAATCAAGAAGAAGCGGTCCCGGCAGGACTCGAACCTGCGACCCCACGGCTCGCAACCGTGTGCTCTCTTCCAACTGAGCTACGGAACCAAGGTGATACGGAAGTGGACCCGCCGGGATTCGAACCCGGGTCGCTCGGGTGCAAACCGAGCATTCTCCCGCTGAACTACGGGCCCATGGACTTCGACTGACTGAGTGGAGCCGCCGGGGATTGAACCCGGGACCTCTCGGATGCGAACCGAGCGCTCTCCCGCTGAGCTACGACCCCATGAAGCTGCCGGCGGGACTCGAACCCGCATGGTCCTGAGTGGCGCTCAGGTGCCTCACCTCTCGGCCACGGCAGCAGAAACTTCGGGACTGCGAGTGCCCTCGGTCGGGATCGAACCGACGACCTCCGGTTTACGAAACCGGCGCTCCACCAATTGAGCTACAAGGGCGTGGCAGGCCGCCAAGGAGTTGAACCTTGCCCGCCCGGATTTGGAGTTCGAGCTGCTCCCGGAGCGCGGCCTGCAAAGGGTGAAGAAGTGCCGTCCCCCGGAATCGAACCGGGTCCTCCTGCTCTTCAGACAGGCGCGCGAACCATCTACGCCAGGGCGGCAATGCGTTGCTGCGAGCGCTCCTGCAGGGAATCGAACCCTGTTCACGTGGTAGACGGCCACGCCGCGATCCAATCGCGTCCAAGAGCAAGGAAGTTGTCTGGAGAGAAACTCAGTCGGGGCACCTGGAATCGAACCAGGATTGCTCGCGTATCAGACGAGCGTCGTACCATTGGACCATACCCCGGTGGTGCTGCATGTCTGGGTGACAGGATTTGAACCTGCGACCTCACGGACCCGAACCGTGCGCTCTAGCCAAGCTGAGCTACACCCAGAGAAGAAGTCGGGATGACTGGATTCGAACCAGCGGCCTCGCGCACCCCAAGCGCGCGCTCTCATCCAAGCTGAGCTACATCCCGTTGAATCTGCTGCAAGTGCCTCGCACGGGAATCGAACCCGTCTTTCCACATTGAGAGTGTGGCGTCCTATGCCGATAGACGAGCGAGGCAGGAATTATCGAGAGGCCTGTGCGGGAGTCGAACCCGCCACCAGACGGTTTTGCAGACCGCCGCCACCCCAGGTGGAACAGGCCAGTTGGCTCGGCGGGAGGGACTCGAACCCTCAACCCCGCGGTTAACAGCCGCGTGCTCTGCCAGTTGAGCTACCGCCGAATGAGCACCGGGAGCAGGGGTCGAACCTGCACCTGCGGGGTCAGAGCCCGCCGTCCTGCCAATTAGACAATCCCGGTATGGTGAAGCGGGTGACGGGACTCGAACCCGTGTTGCCGGCATGGGAGACCGGAGTCTTGCCACTAGACGACACCCGCGTGTGCTGCGAGTACCCCCGGAGGGAATCGAACCCTCACCGTCCGCTTAAGAGGCGGATGCTCGACCAATGAGCTACGGAGGCGTTTGACCGCCCCCGTGCAAGCGGGCGGACGAACTTCACCACTGCGATTCAGTTGTCAGAGAACAAAGAACTGTCTTGGGAACTGCTGGGAGTGGGGACGCTGAGAGTCGAACTCAGTGGGCCGGCGATGCGGCGAAGGCTCTACAGGCCAGCGCGTCTCCCTAACGCTCTACATCCCCGTGAGGTGAAGCTCGGAAAACAGAGAGGCCGGGTCCCCTTTCGGGAGCCCGGCCTCTGAGTCGACGGCGCCTCGGGAGGGGAGGAGGCGTCGACATTCAGAAACCGGGTAGTCTGCCGCGATACCACTTGCGGGATCCGGCAGAGACCACCGGAGCGGCGACCAGGCGGGTGCACGGGAGCGGCTCGATGCAACCGGCAAAGTCGTCATGGTGCTTGGGGTTCATCGCGCTCTGCATCGTCACCGTCGCCATGGTCACCGCTCCTTTCAGCGAAAAAAGACGCGGCAATAAATGCTTCCTGACAGACACGTGGAGTTTCCACGTTCCCGCGCGGCGCAGGCCCGAGCTGTTCTTCGAAGCTCCCTCTTCAGGAGGGGCAGGCTCGAGCGGGAGAATGCAGACTCCCAATCAAGCTATACATAAGGAGGGATGAGCTCCCCCCGTTTCGAGCGATACCGGCGATGCCTTGCCGGGAAAAACAAAACGGCCCCGGAGCGCAGAGCTCCGAGGCCGTTTTCATGTGCCCATGGTGGGCGTCACCGAGTTCAGATTCACCATCGCGTCGCGCCGGGTACCGTGCTTCGCGAAGTCCTGGATGATGCAGGCCAGCGCGGCCCCGAGCAATCCGATGAGTGGTAGGTGGAGACCGCCCTCGCAGGTGGCCTGGCCCGCTTGATCCTCGGGGTCCGGGACGAAGCGCTCGTCCCAGCGCACCAGACCGAACGTGCCATCCCCTGAGAGTGCTCCGTGCACGAGTGCCTTGCCTGTCTGGCGCGCATAGTCACTGAGCACCTGGCGACTCTCCCGGTTGTCGAAGCAGTCAACGAGCAGATCTGCCCCGCCGCATAGCGCCGCGACATTGTCTCGGGTAAGCCGCACGCCGAAGGCTTCGGCCTTCACTCCGTGCAGGTTGAGGAGTTGGAGCTTCAAGGCCTCCGCCTTGTTCTTCCCTACCGAGGGCTTCACATAGGCCTGCGCGAGCAGGTTCTTGGATTCCACCCGGTCGAAGTCAACGAAGGCCAGTGTGGCCTCCAGATTGCGGCAGAGCACCGCCGCCGTGGAGCCGATGGCTCCCACTCCACAGAAGATGATGCGCATGGGAGCCTTCTCCATCAGGCGCCGAAGGGGACCTTCGGACGCAGGTAGATGCGGTCAGCGCCGTGCGGCCCGCGGAAGCGATCCACGACGTAGTTCTGGAAGGCGTCATCCCGCAGGTGGGCCAGATGCATCCCCGGAACGCCACCGGAACGCACGACCTCCACTGCGATGCGCCGTACGTCGATGTCCGACACGTGGCCGTCCAGTTCCACCGGCACATCTGCGGACATCCCGTCAAAGGTGATGTTGAGGGTCGTCATCGCCATCGCATCCTTTCACCTGGAGCGAAGCCACGATGTGCGGTCGGTCCAGGCGCCTGGGGACGTGGGACTCCCAGACTTCCTGACACTTGAGAGGTCCACGTCGAACGGGAGACGAGCAGGCGGCTATGCTTCGCGCCTATGAAATGGACACTTTCTGGCTTCAGAGTGGCGCTCTCCCTCCTGGCGATCCTGGGTGCCGGCCTGGCGGGGTGCAGCAGCGAGGACTCCCCTCCCGAGACTCCTTCGCACGAGAGCGTGTCGGTCACGTTCGATGTGGCCGTTCCCGCATATACCCCTTGCGGTGCCACTGTGACGGTCATCGGTAACGATCCAGCTCTTGGTGGCGGGAAGGCTCCGGGACTTGCGTTGACGCGTGACGCGGACGGGCACTACCGCGGCTCGGTCATGCTCCCTGCACGGAAGGTGGTCCGCTACAACTTCGTGCTGGTCCAGCCCGACGCGCAGGAGCCCATTGCGAGCCATACCTATACCGTCGAGGATCGTGGGAGCGCGGAGCTCCAGTGGACCGTCAGCAGCTGGTCTGTGGGAGCCGATGAGTCCAAGACTCCCATCACCTTCCAGGTTGCCGTTCCCAGTGACACGCCTGCGGAGTCGGAGATCTGGATCTCGGGCAACCAGCCGGAGCTGGGGACCTGGAACGGCGCTGGCATGAAACTGACGAAAGCTTCCTCCGGAAACAGCTACTGGACGTGCGTGGACTTTGCCAAGGGCACCAACCTGGAGTTCAAGGTCACCCGTGGCTCTTGGGCCACGGTCGAGAAGGACACTGAGGGCCGCGAGATCGACAACCACCTTCATGCCGTGACAGCGCCCGCCCAGGTGCAGGTTCAGGTGGGGAGTTGGGCTGATCTAGGGCCCGTTAATCCTCAGCCCGACACGCTGACCGGCAACATCCAGTACCACGACATTGATGGCTCTTCCGTGGGTCTCAAGAACCGCAAGCTCATCGTCTGGTTGCCTCCCCAGTACGAGGCCGAGACGAACCGCCAATTCCCCGTCCTCTATATGCACGATGGGCAGAACCTGATGAACGCCAAGACGGCGGCCTTCGGTGTCGAGTGGGGCGTGGATGAGACGGCCCAGCGGCTCGTCGAGGCGAAGCAGATGGAGCCCATCATCATCGTGGGTGTTTACAACACCGACGATCGCATCCCCGAGTATACACAGGCCCCAGACCCTGTTCGTGGGGGCGGCAAAGCGGATGATTACGGGCGCTTGATCGTGGAAATCGTCAAGCCGCTCATCGATTCAACCTACCGGACGAAGCCGGACGCCCAGTACACGGGCGTCGCTGGTTCATCGCTCGGAGGCCTCGTGTCCATGTATTTTGGCCTGACGCACTCGAGCACCTTCACGCGGCTAGGCGTTGTCTCTCCCTCGGTGTGGTGGGCGAACAAGGACATCGTGACACGTGTCAACAACCTCGCCGCTAAGCCGGCGCTGCGCATCTGGTTGGACATTGGAACCAATGAAGATGCTTCCGCAGCGGAGTCTCAGCAAACCGTGGACGATACACGTGAACTGCGGGACGCACTCGTCACCAAAGGCTGGGTGCTGGAGAACGACCTGAAGTACTTTGAGGCTGAGGGCGCCAGGCACAATGAAGCGGCCTGGGCTGCTCGGACAGAGCAGATCCTCGAGTTCTTGTACCCGTCTGTGCCTTGAGCAGGTGCAGCGAGAGGTGCGGCACAGGATAGAAGAGATGTCGGGGCTCGCGTATGTGCCTGTCAGACAGGTGCGACCCTCGCTCAGTCTGAAGGGCGAGTTCACCCCAGAGGAAGAACTCGCGGGACAGACCTCGGACGTTCCCGAGGTCCTTTCTCCCGAGACGCCCCTGTGTTGCGCCCGCTGCGGCCATGTCATTACCCACGAGCGTCACCGTGCTTCCGTCCTCGGTCGGCACGTCCACACGCGCGTCAACCCGTACGGGTTCGTCTTCCACTTCGGATGCTTTGCCGAAGCGGAGGGCTGCCTTGTTATGGGGCCTCCTACGTCCGAGGACTCGTGGTTCGCGGACTACTCATGGGAGTACGCTCATTGTGGCGCGTGCCATGCCCATCTCGGGTGGGCGTTTCATGGTGAGGGGAGCTTCTTCGGGCTCGTTCTGGACCGGCTCACTGCGCCTCACTGACAGCATCACCAGGGGGGGACGGCTCCATGCCTGGAGTCCAGGCGTACAGTCCCGTCCTATGCATCAGGTAGAGCATGCACGAGGTGACCTGATGGGTATAGATTGAGGGTAGGACGGTGGCGAATGGAACTCAGACCTCTACATGGCTGGGATGTGACTCCTCAAGAAGCGGTGGCGCTGCAGAACTCTCTGCGTGAGCGACTCGTGCTGCGGCCTCCAGCGGATTGGAAGGTCTCTCGGATCGCAGGTGCGGACATCTCTACCGAACGAGGTAATGACCTGGGGTTCGGGGGGCTCGTCATCCTCGACGCCGATTCACTGACCTCTGTTGCGCAGGAAGGGGCGGCTGTTCCGCTCCGGTTCCCTTATGTGCCTGGACTGCTCTCGTTCAGGGAACTGCCGGTGCTCGCTGCGGCCTGGAGGAAGCTGACGCAGGCGCCGGATCTCCTCGTTTTTGATGGGCAGGGAATTGCCCATCCGCGCCGCCTTGGGTTGGCCTCCCATGGGGGATTGCTCTTTGGCGTGCCCTCGATTGGATGCGCCAAGTCGCTCCTGGTGGGCACTCATGGGCCCTTGGGTGAGGAGCGTGGCTCGACAGCGGAGCTCCGCCATCGAGGCGAGGTGGTTGGCATGGCCGTGAGGACTCGTCGAGGTGTCAGCCCCGTCTACGTCTCTCCTGGACACTTGATGGATCTCCAGACGGCAGTGGAGTGGGTTCTTCGCTTGAGCCCTCGCTACCGTGAGCCGGAGACGACTCGCCGTGCGCACCGTTTCGTCAATGCTCTGCGTCGCGAGTCTCATGAGCCCACACTCCGAACGGGGACAGCTCAGTCGTGACTCGATGAAATGAAGAGCGCCACCACCCCAGGAGTGCCTGGAGTGGTGGCGCCATGTTGGCTCAGGCCACCTTCAGCAGCGGGGTCCGCATCACCCGCTCGACCCAGCCGGACTGGCTGGCACCGGGTGCCGTCGGCGCGTCCATCAGCGCCTTCAGCACTCGGGGGACCTGGTAGGGGTCCGCGAACTGGTCCACCAACACCTCGCTGAACGGCACCCGAAGCTGCCCTGCGCACGTCCGCACGGTGTTACCCCGGGTGCTCGCCACGCTCACCAACAGCGCCATTGCCGCCGGCATGAAGCCGCACTCGCGGAACGCCCGGGCGAACTGGTCACCCGCCTCGCCCGCCTCGTCGCCCACGACGATGACGATGAGCTTCGCCTCCCCCGGCACCTTCACACCGTCCCGGTGCAACGCGTGCACCGCGGCAGCATGCGTCGTGCCACCCGACGCCTTGATGCCCTGCAGCATGTGCTGCACCGCCATGCGGCTGGACGCCTTCGGCTTGAGCACCGTGCCCACCGTGTCGAACGACGCGATGTGCAGCTTGTCCATCGGGAAGCCCGCGAGGATGCGAGCCAGCGCCTCCTTGGACTGCTCGATGGCGCCCTCCATGGAGCCAGACTTGTCGATGAGGAACATCACCCGCACGTCCGTCTCCGCAGTGGCCTCAGCCACGGCCTGCCGAGCCGCATTGTCGCTCGCCTCCTCGAGCTTCTCGCGCAGCTCCTTGCTCCGCACGTTCTTCACGATGTGCAGCGCCCGCTGGTCGGTCGCCGTCTGCACGGCCTTCTCCCAGCGCGCCCGGATGGTCGGCTCCGACAACAGGCCCAGCTCCTCCATCGTCGGCGTCATCATCCGCAGGTCACGGTCGGACAGAGACGGCAGCAGCGCCACCATGATGGCCGGCGTGAGCCCCACGTCCTTCGGCAAGCGGCCCACCACCTCCTTGAAGGAGAGCCGATCCGTCTCGATCCACTCGCAGATCTCTGCCTCAGAGAGCCCGTCGAAGCGCTCGCGCTTCACCAGCTGCAGCCCCTCGAGACCCACCGCACGGTGGCCCCCCGTGGACTGCTTCTGCTTCCAGCCGAGCACCTCGAAGAACGCCTGCGACTCCGGCTTATAGCCGACCTTGCGGGCGAGCTTCTTCAGCGTCTCCTTGTAGCCGGCCTTCACCAGACCCTCGAGCATGGGCAGGTTCTTCTCTCGCGCCTGCAGCCACTTCTCCGCCACACGCTTCCATCGGCCCATGGGCGGACGCTTCGAGCCCGGGTCACCGAACCCTGCCTCCCGGTTGAGGCGCGCGATCTCCGGCGTCTCAAGCAGCTCGGCCACCCGCAGCACCGCCTTGGGCGTGAGCATGCGCGTGGACTTGCGCTCGTAGTGGAGGATCATCGCCTCACCGATGGCCCGGTGGTCGTCGTCGTAGAAGGCGACGCTGCCGTCGTTCTCTCGCACGGGCTGGCCCGCATGCCCCTGCACCAGCATCAGTGCGCAGGTGGCCACCTTCAGGTCACGCCAGTCCGTCTGCGTGAGCGCGTAGGACGCGAAGTGCGCCATCAGGTCCGTGTTGAGCTTGTAGATGTCCAGGATCTGCCGGTACAGCTTCACCGCCGCAGGCACGAAGAGGCCCGGGCTCACTCGCTTCGCATGCGGCGAGATCGTCGCCTTGCCGCGAGGAGCAGGCTGCCAGACGCCGTTGGCGTCCAGTCCGGGCCGGTTGTGCCACAGGTGTGCGGAGCCGTTGAGCACGAGCTCGAGCAGCCGCTCGGCGGGCCCGCGCTGCGCCTCCGGAATCATAGGGGTGTTCTGCTTCGTCGTCATGGTCCCCTCCGGGATCGTGTTGCGGGTGAGACAGTTGAAGCAGGCACTGCGAGCAGTACCCGCCTTGAGTGAAGTGAGTTGATCGGGAAAAGGTGCGCCCGAGTGGCGAAGCCACTGGACCCTTTCGAAGGGAGCGCTCTCCCAACTGAGCTACGGGGCCATGGAATGACCCCGGCGGGAATCGAACCCGCGACCTCTCGTTTGCTTGTAGGGCCTCGTCGGCCGGGCGCGAAATCGAATGGAGTACCGCTCAGGAGAAGACCGACACGTCTCCGTGGACCGGGAACAACGCTACGTCCTTGCCTCTGCGGTACGATTGCCTCGCAGGCACCGAGACGAGCTCCCAGGAGGGGAGCACCACTGCGGTGAGCGAGTGGCCGTACACACAGCCCGTGTCGATGCCCACCGCATGCTCGGTGATGAGCGGCTTGTCGAACACCGTGTGTCCGAAGATGACCCGCTCAGGGCCCTTCCAGTGGTGGGTCCAGAACCGGTGCGTCTCTGGCGCCTTGGAGGGCCAGAAGCTCTTGGTCTCCGGTGGATTGATGCACTGGGCGTGGAGCAGGTGGTACGGATCCTGTCCCTGGATGGGCTTCCCGGGCATCAGGCCGGCATGCACCACGACGGCGTTGTGCTCGGGCAGGCGGATGTAGAGCGGAAGCCGGGCGAAGTAGTCCAGGTGCTCGGGCTCGAGCACGCGGCGCGTCTCCAGGTGATCCGGTGACAGGCGGTCATCCGGACGGCGGCGCTGCTGGAGGTGCTTCTCTTCGTGATTGCCCTGGATGGCTTCGTACCGCATGGCCAGCTCCACGCACTCGCGCCGCTTGGGGCCTCGGTCCACGAGATCTCCCGCGAAGATGATGCGGTCGCTGGAGGTGGCGCCCACCTTGTCGAGCAGCTCGATGGCCTCGTCGTAACAGCCATGGAGGTCGCCAATGACGATGGTGCGGGGAGACATGGAACAACACCTCGAAAGTAGGAGCGCCCGAGTGAGGAAGCCGTGAGTTGCGCTGAATTCACGGTTCAGTGTCGGGACCGTCCGACGTCATCCCCATCAGAAATTGGGGATGGGTGGAATCGAACCACCGTTGCTTGTAAGGCCTCTTCGGCCAGGCGCTTGAAATCGTTGCCGGCAGGGACGCCTCCTCTCCCCATTCCTGACCTCGGGATTTTGCCCGCTTTCTCGGGGAGCAGCCCGCCAGGCTCCCTTGAAAAAGCCTCGTCGGGTTCTGTCAGGAAGCCTGAAATGCTCCGTCCCACCTTCTGATGCCCCCCCTACCTGTCCGTTCAGAAGCGATGGGGGAGCGCGTCATCGGAGGACGCCTGAGGATGCCATCGTGGTACCTTGCCGAGCCGTGGATGCGAGCCCACCCCGCCAGGTGGGTAAGCCTTGAACCCCTCGGCACAACCAGGTTCCTCCGGTGTACGACCAGCTCACGGATGACGAATTGTTCGCGGAAGTGGCCCAGCGCCGCTCCGCTGGCGAGCCTTTCAGCAACCCCCTGGGTAGCCTCGTCCAGCGGTGGAGTCGTCCCGCCAAGTACGTCATTGGCAAGATCCAGGCCAGTTATGGCCGTGGCTCGCCCGCAGATGCGGACGAGCTCTACCAGGATGCGGTGGGGAAGTTCATCAACCGAGGCCTGGAGCAGTTCCGCGGCATTTCCGAGCACATGCCCGGTAAGGCAGCTTCCCCCAAGACGTTCTTCCTGCGCATCGTCAAGCATGTCGCCATCGACTTCTACCGGCGGCAGCGCGAGGACCTGGCCCCTGCGCCCAGCGACCCCGATGACGTCATGGAAGAGCCTCCTTCCCAGGTGGGTCTCGCCGTGGATGCGGCCCGACGTGCCCAGGAACGCTCGGAGGCTCAAGAGTCCTACTGGGCTGCGTTCGCCCGGCTCCAAAAGGAGCACCCCAAAGAGGCTGGAGCATGGGACCTGTACCACCACCAGGACGTGGAGGATCACGAGGAATGCGCCCGTCTTCTGCAAATAACCGTGGTCAACTCCTACAAGCGTGTCAGTCGCGCTCAGGCCTACCTCAGGCTGTATCTGCTCGAGATCAAGCAGACGGTCGCCGAGGAGGCAGAGGAGTGAGCCCTCGAATCACCCCCTTTCCCTGGCGAGGTTCTCGATGAGCGACGCACTCTCCCGTTATCAGGCCCAGCGGCATCAACTTTCAGCTTCATCCTCCGTGGGAGGTACGCTCGAAGCAGCAGGAGCTCTCCTCCGGCGGAGCTCGCGAGTTGGAGTCGAAGGTGTGGAGCCCGCCCTTCGTGGCCTGACCCGATCGCAGATCGAGACATGGCTCCAGAGCCTGAAACCCGCGGAGCTGAGAGCCACGCTCCTCAAGGCCGCGGAAGAAGCAGTCGAGGCCGCACTGGGGGAGGGAGAGGAATCCGAGTTGTGGCGCAGTTCGGCGATGGAAGGATTGAGCGCTCGAGATCGCGCTGCCTCCGCCGCCCACGCCCTCGGACAGTGGGAGGCGCTCCAGGGGCCCCTCGATGGGGTGGCGGCGCAACGCAGGACCGAGTTTCTTCAATCTCTCGGGAAGATGGATGCCGCGCTCCGCCCGAGAGCCCGCTGGTTCATCCCCTTGAACCCGCAGCGCAGAGACGAGCGCGACCTGCTCGATCCCAACGAGCGAATTCAGGCCTGGTGGTTCTCCGCCCGGGCCGACTGCGATGACCTGGTGGCCACTTGGACGCAGCAGCCCCGGTCTCTTTCTCCCCACCTCCAGAGCTGTGCCGAATGCCGCGAGGATCTCGCGGATACCGCGGTCGTCGATCAGCCGCCACGTCGACACTTGAGCGCCGATGACCTCTGGCGCTTCGATGTCGGGCTCATGTCCGAGGACGAGCGCGCTCGCGTGGATGCGCATACTGCGAGCTGCTCGGACTGTGCCCAGGCTGTGCTAGCTCTCCAAGAGGGAGATACTGCCATCGACGAGGCACTCGAGATGGAAGCCGAGGGCGCCGAGGGGCTTGCGGCTCGTACGTCCCGCGCTCCCGTGCCACGCCGGCCAGGTGCCCGTCACCCCGAGCAGCGTGAAGTGCTGGAGGAGCGGCGCGACTTCCGCGTGCTCCTCGTTCGCGAGCGCCAGCGTGTGAGGCTCTTGGTGCAGCCCCTCTCCGGCCGCACCGTCGCTGCCGCCGTGTTCCTCACTCCCGGCAAGCCCTCGCTCAAGCCCTCCCAAGGGCCCGAGGGCATTTCCTTCGATCTGGGCGCCGAGGGTGGTGGCGCGCGCTCGGCTCACCTCACCGTCCAGGCGGGCGGTGAGACCCTGGAGCGCGACTTCTCCTACTGACGGAGCGTCCCGGCCTGCATCGCGTCCCGGGGCGCCATCGGTGGCCTCGGCGGCGGGAGTCCTCCCAGTGGCGGGACCCGCCGGAAGCCATTGCCCAGGAGGGCCAGGGACAGCTGCAGCGCCAGAGGCTTGCTGCTGAGCGCCGCGCCACACACGTCGAGTCGATCGGTCTTCCGCAGGCCCTCGACTCGCTGATAGCGGAAGCAGTTGGGATCCTCATTGTAGTCCGCGACGCGCATCATGTCGCGCTCGAGGATGCCCCACTTCATGCTCAGACGCTCCGGATCCAGCTGGATGTTCACAGGGTCAATGCCCCACGAGCCCTCGATGATCGTCCGCGTCCCTTCCGTCCTCACCTTCAGCGCCACCGGCCGCTGCTCGAACGTCCCGATCACCTCGTTGCCTCGCTCCGTGAGCTCCTCGTCGAGGATGTTCCGCCAGATGCCGTCATTGCCGCGCGTGTAGCTCTTGTCCATGTTCACGCGGCCCAGGTTGAACCAGATGTCTCCCACCTTGCCCGTGGCGAGCTGTTTCTCGCGAGGCGTTGGCGTGGCCAATGTCTCTTCCAGCCCGCGAGGGCCTCCCTGAGAGGTGGGCGGGCGCGCCGCGAGCAGATCCGTCACAGGTACGGTGCGATCCACGATCTCGAAGCGCACCCCGTCCAGCCATGCCTGCCCCGTACCGCTCAACAGCAACCCCGCCATGACCGCAGAGGACTCTGGAGGCACGTCCAGCACCACCTCGTACCGCTTGCACTCCGTGTTCCCCGTCAGCGCTCGGGACTGCATGTTGTCGAAGCCCAGCGGGCTCTTCGGATCCGAGCCCTCCACGCGCATCCACAACCCCGCCCAGCCACTCACGTCCTTGACGCGCACCATGGCCGAAAAGCGCAGCCGCTTGCCGCGGAAGTCCTGGGCGCCAAACGCTTGCATGAACGTGCCATAGCCCGGCGACGTCTCCGTACGCGAGCGTAGGGACGCACTCCGCGTGCCCTCGCATGGCGAGTTCGTGTCCACTCCCGCCTCGTACAGGTTGGGCGCGCTCTGCGTCACGAACCAGCCCACCGGCAGGTTCTTCGAATCTCCGAGTGTGGACGTCAGGGGCTCGTCGGCTCGCGCCATCCCCGCTCCCAGCAGCAGCAACACCAGGAGCGCGCGGAGGTGTCTCATCCAACTTGTCATGGCGCGGCTCCTCACAGCGACGCGGGCCGGGAGGGTAGTGTCCCCGATGGAAGTCCCGTGTTGCCCTCGTAGCGAGGCACCTCACCCATGCCGAGCGGGTACTGCACCAGCAGCCCTCGAGCCGCCGCCGCCTCGGCACAGGACTCCTGCGTGGTGAGATCCGGGCAGGCCACCACCGCGCCATGTAGCTCCGTGGGGAGCTCCAACGTGAGCTCCGCCGGGCTCGTAGGCACAGGCCGCGACACCGGCTTGGGGTGCGACACCATCAGCGCGAGCGCCGCCGCTGCCGCCAAGGCGGGTCCCGCCACCAGCGCCGTAACCCGTCCCACCCTCCAGCGCGCCGGGCGTACGATGTTGTCCTCTCGAGGGACTGTACTGGCTACTTCGCGCAACTGCTCCTCGAGCAGCGCCTCCTGCTGCAACAGCCGGGCGCATGCGTCGCAGACCAGCGTGTGCGCCTCGAGTTTGCGCTCGAGTTCAGGGGCCAGCGCACCCAGGATGTATTGCTCCGCGTCAGACGGAGTCAGGTGCGAATCAGACATGGTTCTCCTCCTCGAGCGCGGTCCGCAGCTTCTTGCGCACCTCGCACAGGATCTGTCGCACGCGCTGCACGGACAGGCCGACACGCGCCGCGACTTCGGCATGGGGTAGTTCCTGGCCATCACAGGCCAGGAGGAACACGGTGCGGGCACTCTGCGAGCACCCCTCAAGGGCTTGATGGGCTCGCGACAGCTGCTCCTCCGACAGGAGCCGACGCTCCGCGGACACCGAAGGGTCCACCGGGTGCTGCCGCTCGGGCAGCTCCTCCACGTTGCCCGCAATGGCTTCACGCCGGTTGCGCCGGGCATCGTCCGCGGCCAGGAAGGCCGCCTGGGTGAGCGCGAGATTCGGCAGGCGCAGCTCCGTCAGCAGCCCTCGCTGCTGTTGTTGGATGAGCCGCGTCCAGGCCTCCTGGGCAAGCTCATGGGCCCGGTCCGCCCGGATCCCCTTCGCCAACAGCGATACCACGACCCGACGGTGGTGGCGCGCGATGAGCGCATCCCAGGCCCGCCGGTCCCCTGCCAAGGCCCTCTGGGAGAGTTCGTCCTCCCCCGTCCGGTCCTTCTCGGCAGCCTGCTCGGCGTCCTCTCGCTGTCGGCCAATCATCGGCAAGCCCTGAACAGCTGCTCCCACCATCGTTTCTTCCTGTGTTTTCGGTGGTCTCCCAGAGCCTGACTCCTCCCTGGTGCCTCCGAAAACGTCCGGCCTCTCCAGGCATATCGGACAGAATGGATGGGGATGTAGGGCAAGGTGAGTTTCTAGTTGACAGCAGGGCTCTCGCCCGAGGCCCAGGGAAGGGTGGAGATGCGGACGACCCCCTGGGCCCGCGCGCAGACCTGGTTCTCGCCGTCCAGCACCCGGGCTGAGGCGAAGAGGGTGTTCTTGCCGTAGGAGTCGATCTCCGCCTCGGCGCGCACCGTCTTTCCCGTGAGCGGGCGCTGGAAGCTCATGGAGAGCTGCAGCGTGGCGCAGCGCCGCGTGGGATCCAACAGCGCCGGCGTGCAGCCAATCACCAGGTCGAACAGGGCCGCGATGATGCCGCCGTTGATGGCCGAGGTACCCAGGCCGCCCAGGTGCTGAGGGCCGACCTCCGGGATGCTCACGACGACCTTGCGGCCTTCGGGAAACGAGACGCGGCATCCCAGGAAACTCAGCGTCTGGCTCTTGTTGAACAGCTCCGCGTAGCGATCGAGCTGCTCCTGCGTGGGGCGGGACGGGGTGTCGGACATGAGCCACCACTCTATTCGAGCCGGGCCTGACCTGTCAGAAGCAGGCTGTGCGAGCAGCCTGCCACTCTCTTTCGCGGAACGTCCGTCGCACAGCGCTGAAATCCGTTAGAAGACAGGGCTTCCGCTCCCACCCGACCCTCCGTGAAATCGCACGAACAAGCCCTCCTCGAAGACCTGAACCCGCCCCAGAAGGAGGCCGTCCTCCATGGGGACGGTCCGCTGCTCGTCCTGTCCGGGGCCGGGAGCGGCAAGACGCGCGTCATCACTCGCCGTGTGGCTCATCTCGTGATGGTCCGCCGCGTCTTCCCCTGGCGCATCCTCGCCGTCACCTTCACCAACAAGGCCGCTCGCGAAATGCGCGAACGCCTCACCCAGCTCCTGGGCGGGCAGGCCAATGAGCTCGTCGTCAGCACCTTCCACTCGTCCGCCGCGATGATCCTCCGCCGCGAGGCCGAGGCCGTGGGGCTCACTCGCAGCTTCGTCATCTATGACGACGGGGACCAGCTCGGGCTCGTCAAGCGCGCCATGCGCGACGCTCGCGTGGAGATGAGCATCCAGCCCCGAGAGATTCTCCACCGCATCGACCAGGAGAAGAACGCCGCCCGCATGCCCGACGACATGCAGGTGGACATCGATGATGTGCGCGGCATGGTGGTGAAGCGGACCTATCAGGCCTACCAGCGCCTGCTGCGCGCCGCGAATGCAGTGGATTTCGGTGACCTGCTGCTCCTTCTCGTCACCCTGTTCCGCAAACGCCCCGATGTCCTCGCCCGGTACCAGCAACGCTTCACCCATGTGCTCGTAGACGAGTTCCAGGACACCAACCCCGTTCAGTACGAGCTGCTGCGTCTGCTGGCGCCTCCTCCAAGCGCCAACCTCGTGGTGGTCGGCGATGACGACCAGTCCATCTACCGCTGGCGCGGAGCCAGCGTGGACAACATCCTCCGCTTTCCCGAGCAGTACCCCGGCGCCAAGGTCGTCAAGCTGGAGCAGAACTACCGCTCCGACCAGAACATCCTCGAGGCCGCTCACTCCGTCATCTCCAAGAACCGCCGCCGCATGCCCAAGAAGCTCTGGAGCGATCGGCAGTGCGGCGAACACCTCCAGCTCCTCATCAGCCGCGACGAGCGCGCCGAGGCCCAAGAAGTGGCTCGGCAGATTCATGCGCTGCAGCGCGAGGGCTTCATCAAGTACTCGGGGATGGCTGTCTTCTACCGCGCGAACGCCCAGAGCCGCGTGCTCGAAGAGGCCATGCGTCTGGCTCGTGTGCCCTATTCGCTCGTGAGCGGCCGCAGCTTCTATGACCGTGCCGAGGTGCGCGATGCCGCCGCCTACCTGCGGCTCATGGTCAACCCTCGCTCCGATGCGGACCTGCTACGCGTCATCAACACTCCCGCTCGTGGCATCGGCGACACCACCGTGGAGCGCCTTTCCGACTACGCCGACCAGCAGGGGATCAGCCTCTATGAGGCCACTTCCCGGCCCGAGCGCATCCCCGGGCTCAACACCACCGCCACGCGACGGCTCTCCACCTTCCACGCGCTGGTGTCCTCGCTGAACAACTTTGCCCAGGAGGCCCGCGACGCCGCCAGTGCCGTGGATCAGATGCTCCAGGAGACGAAGCTCGTGGAGTCGCTCACCGCTGAGGGAAGTGACGAGTCCCTCACTCGCGCGGAGAACCTTCGCGAATTCCTCGGCGCCGCCCAGGAGTTCGATCTCAATCGCGCAGCCGCTGCAGTGGCCGCTGCCACGGCCCAGCCCCCAGAGGGAGCCGAGCCTCCTCCTCCTGAACTCGAGGCTGCGTCTCTGTCCGCCGATGTGCCCCCGCTCCAGGCCTTCTTGGAGCAGATCAGCCTCGTGGGTGAGGCGGATGCCGAGGTGGGAGAGGGCAGGGTGGCGCTCATGACGCTCCACGCCGCCAAGGGCCTCGAGTTCGATGCCGTGTTCCTCACCGGTATGGAGGACAACGTCTTTCCCCACTCGCGCTCCCTCGCCGTCGAGGACCCCGAGGAAAGTGAGGAGATGGCCGAGGAACGCCGCCTCTGCTACGTGGGCTTCACTCGCGCTCGCAAGCGCCTCTTCATCAGCTTCGCGCAGTGCCGCTCTCTTTTCGGTGAGCTGCGCTACAACCCTCCCTCCCGCTTCCTTCGAGATGTGCCGCCCCAGCTCTTCGGCATCGAGCCCGAGGCCCAGCAGGTCCAGCGCCCCGCGCCCTCTCCCGTGGCTCCTCGCCGTCGCTCCTATGATGACGACAGCGGCCCTCGCATCGATCGCTCCTACTCCCAGGCCTCGGATGGAGAGGGCATGAGCGGAGATGTCCGGGGGATGCGCGTGCGCCACGAGCAGTTCGGCGTCGGCCGCATCATCTCCACCGATGGTGTGGGCCCCAACGCCAAGGTCACCGTCGATTTCGGTGGGAGCGTGGGCCTCAAGCGCGTCATCGCCCGCTTTCTCATGCCGGGTTGAGCAGAGCCTCGCGGCCCGGGGCGCTTACGGCTCTGGGACCCGGATGCTCCAGGAGAGCACTCGTCCGTCCAGGCCCAGCGCGAAGAGCTGATCGCCGATGACCACCGGTGTCGTCCGCAGCGGCGTGTCCGTGCGTACCGAGAACACCGGCGCTCCTCCCTGCCGCCGCAGGGCTACTAGCAGGCCTTCCCGGCCGCTCGTGGGCACGATCAGCTGTTCCCCATGCTCGGTGATCTGCGTCACCAGCTGAGCGGGCAGGGCTATCCCCGAGAGTCGCCGTCCGTCCGTTGGAGAGATCGCCAGCAATTGCGGCGGCTCGGTTCCCACCCAGAGCACTCCCTGCAGGTACGTTGGCGGGCTCGTGAGCACCTCCGCCGGAGTCTGCTCCCACCGCACGGAGCCATCCTCTCCCTTCAGCGAGCCTACTCTCCCGTTGCGCATGGACACGTACAGCGTGTCTCCCTCGCGCGTCATCCCCAACACCTGGGTCCAGGGCTTGCGCCAGCGGACCGTCCCATCCACCGTGGAGAGCCCCACCAGCCCCGCATCCCCCAACGACACCACCAGCACGCCTCCCGCCAGCACCGGCGCGGGCAGCCGTTGGCTCGGATCGATATGTGCCTCCTCCGCCTTCGGCGCGGGTTGCCTCCAGCGGACCTGTCCCGTGTCCAAGGCATGCGCTCGCACCGCTCCGTCTGGCCCCTGCACGTAGACGGATGCATCGTCCGAGACCAGTGCCGTGAGTACCGGCGGCACTCCCGTGAGGCGCCAACGCTCCGTGCCATCCGCGAGCCCCAGTTTCGCCAGCTCCCCTCCCACCGTCCCCGCAACGACGCTGTCCCCCGCAACCGTGGGCCGCGCCGCCACCTCCTGGCCAAACTTCACCCGCCACACCGGCTCGCCGCTGCGCGTCAGCCGCACCAGCGCGCCTGCCTCGTTGCCCACCAACACGCCGTCCTCCAACCCCACCAGCCCCGCTCGCGAGGACGCATCCGTGGAGAACGCGAACACCCGCTCCGTGGGCCGCTGGCACCCCGCCATTCCTGTCGCCAGGAGTACGAGCAGCAGGCAGCTACATGGACACGCGCGCGGCAGCATGGTTTGAGGGATGCATCTTCCGACCCGCTCGCGGGTTGGCAAGCAAGGAACCGCGACCATGGCCTCCATTCGTGACGACGAGCTCCCCAGCGCTACCGGGATCCCTTCCGCCGCCAGGCGTGCCGACATCTCCCCACCCCCGGCCATCGAAGTAACCGAGGAGCTGCTCCACGCCCTCCCCAAGACGGATCTGCACTGCCACCTCGATGGCTCCATGCGGCTGAAGACCATCCTCGAGCTGGCCGAGCAGCAGAAGATCAAGCTCCCCGCTGACTCCGTGGACGGGCTGGCCCAGGCCATCCACATGGGCCAGGTGTGCAAGAGCCTCGAGGAGTATCTGGTGGCGTTCGACGTCACCCTCTCCGTGCTGCAGACCGCTGATGCGCTCTATCGCTCCGCCTACGAGCTGGCCGTCGATGCCGCCGCCGAGAACGTGCGCTATCTGGAGGTCCGCTACTCGCCCGCACTGCACCTGCAGAAGGGCCTGAAGATGACCACGGTGATCGATTCGGTGCTCGAGGGCCTGCGCGCCGCCAAGCGCGAGACGGGCATCAAGTGCGGCGTCATCGTCTGCGGCATCCGTCACATCAACCCCCAGACTTCCATGCGTCTGGCCGAGCTGAGCGTGGCCTACAAGAACCGCGGCGTCATCGGATTCGATCTCGCTGGCGCCGAGGCCAGCTTCCCCGCCAAGGACCACAAGGACGCCTTCCAGCTCATCCTCAAGAACAACGTCAACTGCACCGCCCACGCCGGCGAGGCCTTCGGCCCTGAGTCCATCTCCCAGGCCATCCACTACCTGGGCGCGCACCGCATCGGCCACGGCACGCGGCTTCGCGAGGACGGCGACCTGCTCAACTACGTGAACGATCACCGCATCCCGCTCGAGGTGTGTCCCACCTCCAACGTGCAGACGGGCGCGGTCTCCAGCCTCAACGCGCACCCGCTCAAGTTCTACTTCGACTACGGCCTGCGCGTGACGATCAACACCGACAACCGGCTCATCACCGACACCACGGTCACCAAGGAGCTGTGGCTCGCTCACAAGGAGCTCGGTCTCGCGCTGGAAGACCTCACCACCATCATCGTCTCCGGCTTCAAGAGCGCCTTCCTCCCGTTCCGCGAGAAGCAGGACATGCTGCGCGCCGTGAACCAGGAGATCGCCACCACGCTCGCCGCCTTCGAGAAGCGACCCACCCCCGTGAAAAAGCCCGCCTGAGTTCCCGAGCCGATGAGCTCGCGGGTCCATATATAAGGAGGCGGTTCGTCTCAGGAGGAGACCCGCTCAATGGACCTGGAGCTCGCCGGCAAGGTGGTGCTCGTGACGGGTGGCTCGGAGGGACTCGGAGCCGCCGTCTGCAATCGACTCATCTGGGAAGGCGCTCGCGTCGCCCTATGCGCCCGGAACCTGCGCAAGCTCGAGGCCACCGCCGATACCTTGCGCGCCCAGGGCGGTGAGGTGCTCGCGCTCACCGCGGATGTGACTCGCGCCGAGGACCTGGAGCGCTTCGTCAAGGCCGCCCACGAGCGATGGGGCCGCGTGGATGGGCTCGTGAACAATGCCGGCTCCGCGTCCGCCAGGCCCTTCCTCGCCGTCACCGAGAAGGAGTGGGAGGAGGACTTCCAGCTCAAGGTGTTCGCCGCCATGCGCACCGTGCGGCTCGTCGTCCCCCACCTGCGCGCCGCGGGCGGTGGGTCCATCGTCAACGTGCTCTCCATCAAGGCCAAGGAGCCCGGGAAGAACACCACCCCGTCCTCCGTGTCCCGCGCCGCGGGCATGTCCCTGACCAAGGTGCTCTCCAAGGAGTTCGGACCGGAGGGCATCCGCGTCAACGCCGTGCTCGTGGGGATGATCGAGAGCGGGCAGTGGAACCGTCGCGCCGAGGCCTCAGGCAAATCCGCGGACGAGTTCTACGCCGAGCGCAGCCGTGAGGCAGGTGTGCCGCTCGGGCGCATCGGGCGGGCCGAGGAGTTCGCCGACGTCGTGGCGTTCCTTCTCTCGGCGCGCGCTTCCTATGTCACCGGCACCGCCATCAATGTGGATGGAGGACTGTCCGGCGCGGTGTGAGGTGGGGCTCGGAATCCCTTCGCGACTCCGAGCCCTGCTTCGCCTTAGTTCCTGGCCCTGCGGCCCACGGCCACGAGCGCCAGGAGCAGCATGCCCAGTCCGAAGGCGCCGGATGCACCCCCAGAGCCCGTGCCGCAGCCGCAGCCTTCCGAATCCTCGGGGAGGACAGGGACATCCCCCGTGGAGATCTGGAATGCGAACCGCGACTCGCCGCCGTCACCGTCGATGACCTTGGTGATCACCGTGAGCAGCCCCTTCTCCCAGGGAGTCTGGGTGAAGACTCCCTCAGGCGTCAGAGAGCCTTCCGCGCTCACGAGTACCCAACGGAGTGGGTCTCTGGCTCCCGCAGCGTCCGAGGCCGAGAGCTGGAGGGTGACGGGCTGACCGGGAGTGATGGAGACCCGCTCCTGCGGTAGCGGCACGGGGAGTGTGTTGTAGATGAGCACGTTGCGCGTGATCACCTGGCTGGCGCCGGTGAGGCTGTCCTTGGCCGTCACCTTCAGCGTGAAGCTGCCGTCGTCGGCCCAGGTGTGTGAAGCCGTCGTGCCCGTGGTGGCAGGAGTGCTGTCCCCGAAGTCCCAGATATAGAAGAGGTTGGACTGCGGAGCGGTGATGCTGAAGGGCACCGAGGAGCCCTCGACTCCGACGATGACCGGAGTGGAGGGCACGTCCATCGCGACCTGGATGGGCGCGGCGTCGCGCACCCGGACCCGGAGCACTGTGCTGGCCTTCTCCGTCGTGGTCGTGGCCTCGAGCCGCACCGCATACGTGCCCGGAGCCGCGAAGGTGTGGACAGGCAGGTCCTCCTGGGACGTCTGGCCGTCTCCGAAGTCCCACCGGAGCGCAATCTCCGCGCCGGCCTTGTCCACCGCGTTGGCGTAGAAGCGCACCTGCTGGCCTTGGGCCGGGCGCAGGGTGTCCGCTGCCGCGCTGACCGTGAGCGCTCGCTCCTCCACGTTGAGCTGTACCTCCGCCGTGGAGCTCGACTTGCCGTCGCTCACCGAGAAGGTGAAGCGCTCCGTGCCCCGGAAATCCGCCGGCGCCATATAGAGGACGTCGGGCGGCTTGCCCGTCAGTGTTCCCCTCGTGGGTGGGGACACGATGGCGAAGGTGAGGGCCTCGTCGTCCGCGTCGCTGCCATCCAAGGCGATGGCCGTCGGGTTGCCCACGGCGACGTCCAGCGTCTGCGCCAACGCCACCGGCGCGCCATTGTCCCCTCCGATGGTCAGCGAGATAAGGGTCTCGGGTGAGGTCGCCTGCCCGTCCGAGGCCGTGAAGGTGAAGCTGTCCAGCCCGGAGTAATTCGCCGCGGGCGTGTAGGTGAGGTTGGGCGGCGTGCCCGTCAGCGTGCCGTGACTGGGGCCCGATGCCACCTTGAAGCTCACCGGAGAGCCCTCCGGATCCACAGCGGTGAGCGTGATGGTCGTGGCCGTCCCTTTTGGAACCGTGAGCGACTGGGCCTCCGCAGCGGGCGCGTCGTTCACCGGTGTCACCGTGATCGAGACCGTCGCGACCGCCGAGGTTTCCAGGCCGTCCGACACCGTGAAGGAGAGGCTGTCCGAGCCGGAGTAGTTCGCCTCCGGCGTGTAGGTGAGGTTGGGAGGCGTGCCCGTCAGCGTGCCGTGCGCAGGCTGCGAGGTGATGGTGAAGGACAGGGTGTCTCCATCCGGATCCGAGCCCTCCAGCTTCACGCCGACTGGCGTGTCCTCCAAGGTCGTCACCGCGTTGTTCGAGGCAGAGGGGCCGCTGTTCCCCGTGCCGACGAAGAGGGAGATGGTGCCCGGGACGGAGGTCACCTGGCCATCCGAGACCGTGAAGGTGAAGCGGTCCGCTCCATGATAGCCCGCCGCGGGAGTGTAGGTGAGGTTGGGAGGCGTGCCATTCAGCGTGCCATGCGTGGGTTGAGAGGTGAGCGCGAAGGAGAGCGAGTCCCCATCCACATCCGTCCCCGTGAGGACGATTGGCAGCGCCGTGTCCTCCGGAGTGCTCAGCGAACGCGAGGTGGCCACCGGTGCATCGTTCACCGGGGTGACAGTGATGCTCACCGTTCCGAGCCCCGAGTTCGCTGTGCCATCCGAGGCCGAGAAAGTGAAGCTGTCCGGCCCGAAGTAGTTTGCGTCGGGCGTATAGGTGACGTTGGGAGGTGAACCCGTCAGCTTGCCGTGGCTGGGAGCCGAGGCCACCACGAAGCTCAACGGATCGTTCTCCGCATCCGTGGCCTTCAGCGTGATGGCCTTGGCGGTCTCCTCCGCCGTGGTCACGGATTGCGCGGACGCCACCGGAGCGTCATTGACCGGAGCGACCGTGAGGGACACGGTGCCCGGAGTCGACGTTGCCTGCCCATCGGAGACCGTGAAGGTGAAGCTGTCCGGCCCGGAGTAGTTCGCCGCGGGCACGTATGTGAGCTTCGGTGCAGTACCGGTGAGCGCTCCGTGCGAAGGCGCCGTGGCTACTGCATAGGTCAGTGGCCCTCCCTCGGCGTCGGTCCCCGTGAGTTCCAGCGCGAGCGCCACATCCTCGTCCGTGCTGACGCTCTGCGACTGCGCGGTGGGCGGAGTGTTGGTCGAGCTCCCGGGCAACAGCCGCCGCGCCTTCAGCCGCTGCACGCTGCTGCCCAGCGATACGTCCGTCACCTGATACACCGCCAGCACCCCCTGCGCGCCCCCGGACGCCAGGGTCACGACGCTCTCGTCCGAGGCGCTCGCCGAAAGGATGAAGCCGTCACCGTCCAGCACCGTGCCACTTCGCGAGACTCTCCCGGCGTACAGATCCAGGTCCGTTCCGCCTCGTCCGTCCTGCCACGCGATGAGGAAGTCCGTTCCATCGAACACCACAGAGGGTTGCTGCTGATGTCCCGGGGCGGTGGACACCGCGATCGGCGCTGCGTCGAGCGGAATCCCAGTCGTCCTCACGCGACGCGCGAACAGGTTCGACGAGGGGAAGGACTGGTAGTCCGACCAGACCAGCAGATAGTTCGTCCCGTCGAACGCCAACGCTGGATCTGTCTGTGCCTCGGTGCCGCTCGCGAGCTGCACTCCCGCCGTATCGAGCACCGCTCCCGTGCGGCTCACCCGCGCTCCGTACACGTCGGCGGTCGAGTTGTTCCTCAAGTCGCTCCACGCCACCAGGTAGTTCGTTCCATCGAAGGCCAGAGCAGGCATGGACTGATCATTCGCGTCCGTGCTGATCCCGAAGAAGAGCGGGTCGAGCACGCTGCCCGACTTGCTCACCCGCGTGCCGTAGATGTCTCGGGCGGCACTGGTGCCCGAGTCGTCCCAGACGACCAGGTAGTTCGTGCCGTCGAAGGCCACCGCAGGGTGCTCCTGTGGGCTGAAGCGCTGGCAGAGGGGCAGGCCGGTGGTGTCCAGCATCGTCCCCGCCGGACTCACCCGCGCCCCGAAGATGTCGCTGGTGGGACCGTTGCGTGTGTCCTCCCAGACGACCAGGTAGTTCGTGCCGTCGAAGGCCACCGCCGGGTTGCGCTGGTGGCCCGTTGCTCCGGAGATCAGCACTCCCGCGGAATCCAGCACCGTGCCGCTCGCGCTGACTCGCACCCCGTAGAGATCGAACCCGCTGCCCCGGTTGTCCTGCCAGACGACCAGGTAGTTCGTGCCGTCGAAGGCCACCGCCGGGTTCGTCTCGCTGTTGGTGTTGAGGCTGAGCGTGACGCCGCTCGGGTCGAGCACCGCGCCCGTCGCATCCACCCGGGCCCCGACGATGTCCAGGGTCCGCGCATCGCCCCAGGTGACGAGGGCGCTCGTGCCACTGCTCGCCACCGCCACCGTGGACTGGTCTCCCAGCGCCGTTGCCACTGCCAGCCCCGAGGCATCCAGCACCGTCCCCGCCCCGTCCAGCCGGGTCGCGTAGACATCCAGCGTCCCGTTGCGGAGGTCCTGCCAGGCCAGCAGGCACTGCGTTCCCAGACGCGCGAGCGCGGGCAGGGTCTGGTTGGCCGCGGACGTGACGAGCGGCAGTCCCAATCCGTCCAACACGCTCCCGTCGGGTGCCACGCGGGTTCCATAGAGGTCGATTCCCGTGGCGGCGGTGTTGCGAGCGTCCTCCCAGACGACGACGTAGGAGGTGCCGTTGAACGCCACCGTGGGGTTGGTCTGCGCCTGCTGCGCCGAGTTGATGATGATCCCCCCCGTGTCGACGAGGGTCCCGCTCGGGGAGATGCGCGCACCATAGATGTCGTTCTGCCCCAGGCGATCGTCCTGCCAGACGGCCAGGTAGTTCGTCCCATCGAAGGCCAGCGAAGCCGCGAGCTGGTTCTTGTCGGCGGCGGAGACAGCGAAGGGGCTCCCCACGGGCTGGCCCGATGGGCTCACGCGCAGGGCATTGAGGTTGCTGGGCCCGTTGAAGCCGGTCCTCTCGTCCCAGACGATGAGGTAGTTCGTGCCATCGAACGCGATCGCCGGAGCGCGCATCAGTTGCGTGAAGACCGCCGAGGTCGCGAGCGCCAGTCCGTTCGGATCCAGCACCGAGCCGGCCGGGCTCACGCGGGCGCCGTAGATGTCGTTGCCGCTCCCGCGCCGGCCGTCGCTCCAGACGACCAGGTAGTTCGTGCCATCGAAGGCTACAGCCGGGCTCTGTTGCGCGTTGAGGGACGCGCCGATCGCGAGGCCCAGTGTGTCCAGCACGGTTCCGGACTGGCTCACGCGAGTACCGTAGATGTCCGCGTCACCGCTTCGGTCGTCCACCCACACTACGAGGTAGTCCGTGCCGTTGGAGGCCACGGCCGGCGTGGTCTGGTTGCCTCCGCCCGCTGTCACCGGTGTATCCAGTCCGAACTCCGGAGAGATCGTCGGCGCCAGCATGACCGGGAAGGCCGCGGTGGCCAGCAGGGCCTCGGGCACCCGGAACTCCACGGCTCCCGCGACGGCGTGGGCGCGGAGCTCCCGCTGCTGTCCGGAGGCATCCGTCCAGGTGGCGTGGCTGTACCGGACGCCCAGCCCGGACGCGTCCGCGAAGTGCACGCCCTGGGCGGTCTCTCCCGCCAGGCGGAGCCCACGGATTGGCACCCGGATGAGCAGATCCCCCGCGCCCTGAGGCGGATGGGCGAGGCTCCAGCGCTGCTCGATGCCGTTCTCGTGATTCCGAAGCTGCTCCTCCACTGGGCCTCGCGCCAGCGTGAGCGCACCTTCCTGGGACAGGGCGCCGAGTGGACGGGCGTTGTCCACCAGTGCTCCGCCACGCGAGAAGACTGCTGCGCCAAACGTGACGGGAGTGCCCGTGAGGACGGAGCCGCTCGCGCTGGGGTGGTTCTCCGGGACTGCCAGCGAGGCATGGCGCGGAGTGAAGGTCAGTCCACCTTCCGTGACTCGGGCGGACCAGGTGGTGTGGCCTGCGGTCCAGGCGTCACCCTCTCGCCGATATGCGAAGTGCACGCGGCGGATGACCGAACCGAGATCGAACGGAGCGCCCGGCGTATCCAAGGAGACGCGGGGCGGTGGGGTCCGATCGGTGGGAGGAGCCGCCTGCTCACGGCAGGAGACTCCGAGTGAAAGGAGGACAGCGAAGGGGAGGAGGCGGGTCGAGAGAGAGGGGCTCAAGACAGGTCGGGGAAGCTGAGGTGTGGAACGGGGGCAGACCATGTCACGCGGACCGGTGTCGGCGTAAGAGGGGCGAACCCCCCATATGAAGACGAGCTCGGCAGGCTTGGGGGCTGGGGCGCCTGGGGAACCGGGCTGGCGGTGCGGGAGGGATTCGACGAGGGCAGTACGCTCCTAGCCGATTGGGTACATTGGAGGCCATGAGCAACTCCTCCCGCCCTCCCAAGGGGCTCCTGGTCCGCGGACTCAAGCTGGTCGGACGTCTCACCAGTCCCGAGACCCGCTCGGGCCAGGTCTTCTCCAAGGTCGAGCGCGGCCTCACCAAGGTGACCACCAAGCTCGGAGAGAGCCCCACCTGGTTGCGCATCAGCGGCGGAGTCATGCGGCAGGGCTTCAACCTCCGCATCCGCCGCCACGCCCTCCAGGAGCGCGTGCTCCAGGCCCTGCGCATGCCCGCAGCCTCCGATGTGGAGTCCATGCGCGATCAGGTCCGCCGCTTGAGCCAGCAGGTCGAGGCGCTCGGCTCGCAGCTCGAGATGGCCGTGGAGCTGCTCGAACGCCAGGAGCGCCCCTCCCAAACCTCCGACTCCTTGCAGGAGTCTCCTCCGCCCGAGCCCGTCCCCCGCCGACACGGACGCTGAGCCTTTCGAGAGTGCCCCATGCCGTCGAACACCTTCCAACGCTTCCGCTCCTTCGTCTCGGGCCAGGTCGAGCTGTCTCGTGCCATTACTCAGGCCGTCCAGCAGCGTCCGATCAACCCCTATCCGTACCTGCGACCCATCATCGAGAGGGCCTCGGGCGTGCGAGAGCCGCCCATCAGCCCCACGCAGCACTCGGTGGTCTACACGCGCGGCAGCATGCGGCTCCTGCGCTATGCCTCGCCCCATCGCCGGTGGCGCACGCCCATCCTCTTCGCCTACTCGCTCATCAATCGCTGGTACATCCTCGACTTCCTCCCCGGCCGCAGCCTGATCGAGTTCCTCACCCGCGCTGGCTTCGATGTGTACGCCATCGACTGGGGCATCCCCGGCGCCGATGAGCAGCACCTCTCGTGGGGGGACTTGTTGGGAGAGCTCGTCCGCCAGGCCGTGCGGTGGACGCTGCGCTCCAGCGGCAGCGACGAGCTCACCCTCTACGGCTACTGCATGGGCGGCACGATGGCCCTGGCCTACGCGAGCCTCTATCCCCAGGGCCTCCGCAACTTCGTGGCACAGGCCACTCCCGTGGACTTCAGCCAGGGCGGCGTCTACTCGCTGTGGACGCAGCCAGCCCACTTCGACGTGGACTCGCTGGTGGATGCCTACGGCAACATCCCCTCACGGGTGCTCGAGAGCGGCTTCTTCGCCGCAGCGCCCGTCCAGCGCATCACGCGGTGGCTGGACGTGTGCCGCCACATCGACGAGCCCGAGTACGTCACCACGTTCCTCGCCATGGAGCGCTGGGGCGCTGACGCCGTCCCGTTCCCAGGCGAGGTCTACCGCCAGTACATCAAGGACTGCTATCAGCAGAACCTCTTCTGTCAGGGCCGTATGGAGGTGGGCGGTGAGCGCGTCGAGCTGAGCCGCATTCGCGCCTCCCTGCTCAACGTCATCGCCGAGCAGGACACCATTGCTCTGCCTCCCATGAGCGAGCCCCTGCCCAAGCTGGTGGGCTCTCAGGACGTGCAGACGCTCCGCTTCCCAGTGGGACACATCGGCCTGTCGGCCTCCAGCAAGAGCCCCTCCAAGGTGTGGCCCGCCATCACCGACTGGATCGCCGCACGCTCGCGGCCGTTGGAGTCGTGACGCGATGAGGAATCCGATGTCGTCACTGCGTGAAGGCTCGGTCCACCTCAGGGACGGTCGCCGGCTCGCGTTCGCTGAGTCCGGAGACCCCTCGGGCGCGCCCGTCATCTTCCTTCACGGCAACCCGGGCTCGCGCTACATGCGCCACCCCGACGACAGCCTCACCCATCGTCTGGGCGTGCGGCTCATCACCCCGGATCGGCCAGGCTACGGGCACTCCGATTACCAGCCCGAGCGTACGTTGCTCGACTGCCCCTCGGACATCGAGCAGCTCGCCAACATGCTGGGGCTGGCACGCTTCGCCGTCTTCGGGGTGTCGGCTGGCGGCCCGTACGCCGCGGCGTGCGCGTGGCGCCTGGGCGAGCGCATCACCCGCGCAGCCATCGTCTCGGGCGCGGCGCCGTTCGATCGGCCCGGAGCCACGAAAGGCGTCAACCGCGACTATCGCAACGCGTACTCGATGGCGGCCTGGCCCGAGTGGTTGCTGCACCCCATCATGGCCCTCCATGATCGGTCAGTGCGCGGCAACCCTCACAAAGCGCTCGCGGGGGTGATGGCTCACAGCTCGGCCGATGACCGCGCCGTGCTGTCCGACCCGGCCATCGCCGATCAGGTGCAGGGCTGGAGGTTGGAGGCCACTCGCCAGGGCGTGCGAGGCATGCGGCGCGAAGCTCACATCCTCGTCTCGCCCTGGGGTTTCCGGTTGGAGGAGATCCGCCCGGAGGTTCACCTCTGGTACTGGGAGGGAGACAGCATCGTGCCTCCACAGATGGGGCACTACCTGGCCTCGCGCATCCCTCGGACCGTGCCGCACTTCCTCCCCCGAGGTGGACACTTCTCGATCTTCACCTCGTGGAAGGACATCCTCACGTCGCTCGCGCGGACCGGGTGAGGCCCGTCAGTTGATCTGGTCCCATCCGCGGCCCGACTTGTTCCACTCAACCGTTCGCCTGTCGGCGGTGTCAATCTCAGGTCGTGCTATTCCTGTCTTAAGTGTGCTTAGGTGGTTCTCTCTGGAAAACAAGAAAGAGAGAAACGCCATGCAGCAACTGTTGCTGGTCGCGGCCCTTTTCACGGTCTCGGCCGCGAGCGCCCAGACGTTCACCAATCCCATCCTGCCCGAGACGTCGGCCGATCCATCGATCGTCCTCTACAACGGGTTCTACTACCACGCGTCCAGTGCGGGAGACGCCGGCATCCAGGTCCGCAAGTCCTCCACCCTGACGGGGTTGGCGAGCGCCTCGGCTGTGAGGGTTTGGACCGCTCCGGCCACGGGGGCCTACAGCAAGGAGGTGTGGGCGCCGGAGATCCAGCTGATCAACGGGCGCTGGTACATCTACTTCGCGGCCTCGGATGGCAACAATGCCAACCACCGCATGTATGTGCTCGAGTCCGCCTCGCTGGACGCACAGGGCGCATACACGTTCCGGGGACAGTTGAAGGCCACGACAGACAGGTGGGCCATCGATGGTGCGGCCATCCAGAAGGACGATGGTTCGCTTTACTTCGTCTGGTCCGGCTGGTCGGGGACCACGGATGGACAGCAGAACCTCTACATCGCCCCGATGAGCAACCCATACACGGTCAGCGGGGAGCGCGTGCTCATCTCCCAGCCCACGTTCATGTGGGAGGGCCGCGCGATGACGCTCAACGAGGGGCCGCAGCCCATCCGCCTCGGCGGCAAGTACGCCATCATCTTCTCCGCCAGCGGCAGTTGGACGCGCGAGTACACCCTCGGGCTGCTGACCAACACCGACGGCAACCTGCTCAACCCCAAGTCCTGGGTAAAGACCGGGCCCGTGTTCCGCCAGAACGGCGATGTGTACGGCGTGGGGCATCCCACCTTCGTCAAGTCGCCCGACGGCTCGGAGAACTGGATCGCCTACCACGCCAAGCGCCTCAGCTCCGACGGGTGGGGTGATCGCAGCGTTCGTGCCCAGAAGTTCTATGTCGACAGCGCCGGCTCGCTGAACCTCGGTGTTGCCCGCTCGGTGTCGATCGCCCAGCCCAAGCCCGCGGGTGAGGGTGGGGCGCCCGCTTCCGCCAACCTGCTCGATGGCAACGGCTGGGGCGGCTCGTTCGAGGGCGCGGGCCGCGTCGGTTCGTGGACCATCTCCAGCCCCACGGCGGCCACCAGCACCACGCTCGGCGCCGGCTGGGCCAGCCTCTTCCGCGGCAACCCCAACTTCGAGACCGTGGCCGCCTCGGCCAACGTCCGGTGGATCGCCACGGGCACCACGGCCGCCTATCCCAAGTTCGGCATCTTCGGAGCGTACAAGGATCAGAACAACTACATCGCCGTGTTCCTGGACAAGAAGTACGGCGTGCTCGCCACGCACGCGATGATTGGCGGCGTGGACAAGGGCTGGCAGAACTCGGCGCTCCCCGCGGGCTTCTCGTGGACCGTGGCCCACAACCTCCGCATCGAGCGCAGCTGGAGCGGCAGCCAGAAGTTCTATCTCGATGGTGCGCTCCAGCAGACGCGCGCGCTGGACAACGTCATCGGGATGATGGGGCTCGTCACCGAGGACACCCAGGCCGAGTACACGGGCGTCACCCTGGATTCGCTCCAGGGCTGGGGAGATCCGGCCTCCGACTGGGCCGGCAACGGCATGTACGAGATTCGCAGCGCCCAGGACGTCGTGGCCTGGCAGTTCGGAGGGGGCTGGAAGAGCCTCTGGCGCACGGCCTCGCCCACCACGGCCAACTACACCGTTGAGTCCGGTGTGCGGCTGCTCTCCCAGGGCTCCACCGCCTATCCCAAGTACGGCATCTACGGGTGCTTTCAGAACGGGGCCAACTACATGACCGCGTGGATGGATCCGAAGTCCGGAGTGCTCGCCACCCACGCCGTGGGCGGCGGCGTGGACCTGGGCTGGCAGAACACCGCGCTCAGCGGGTTCACCTTCACCAGCACCCACTCGCTCAAGGTCGTCCGCAGTGGCTCCACCTTCACCGTGTATGTCGACGGCGTGCAGAAGCAGTCGCGCACCGTGGGGCTCTCCGGGTGCCAGACGGGTGTCGTCGCCGAGGACAGCCAGGCCGAGTTCACCGGCTTCCGCGTCTACTGAGCTGGAGCCACCGTCCGGCGCGGGACGAGGAAGAGCAGCCGCCCCTTCTGCTTCATCAATCCGGCGGACAGCTCGGCCTCGGGCCCGCGCCCCCAGAAGATGTCCACACGCCCGGCGCCCTTGATGGCGCCGCCCGTGTCCTGGTTCAGCATGAACCGCGACAACGGCTGCCACTCCACCGTTCCGTCCGCGCGCTGCACCGGCCGCTCTGTCTGGAGGAAGGCCAGCGCGCCGCGCGGGAACAGCTTCGCGTCCGTGGCGATCGAGCGCCCCGGCGTCACCGGCCTCCCGAGCGAGCCCACCGCGCTGCTCTCCAGGAAGCGGAAGAACACGTAGGACTCGTTGTAGTCGAGCACCCGGTTGCACTGGGTCTCGTTCGCCGCCAGCCACGCGCGCAGCGCCTGCATCGACATGGTCTCGCGGGGGATGGCTCCCTCTTGGATGAGCAGCGAGCCGATGCTCCGGTACTGTCGCCCATTCGAGCTCGCATAACCGATGCGCCGCTCGCTCCCGTCCGGAAGCCGCAGCGTGCCGCTGCCCTGCACCTCCACGAAGAAGAGCGCCACCGGATCCTTCGCCCACGCCAGCTCCAGCCCCTGGCCGTTCAGCTTCCCGCCACGGATCTCCCCCCGGCTCCAGTAGGGCACCAGCCGCCGTCCCTCAAGCCGCCCGAAGACGCGCTCCGACTTGAAGCGCTCGGCGAAGGGTTCCAGGGGAACTTCGATCAGATCCTTCGGGGCTCCGTAGATGGGTGTGGCGTACTCGGTCGTCCGGGTGAGGCTCGCCTCGATCGCCGGCTCGTAGTAGCCCGTGAAGAGGACCTGGCCGTCCTCGCCTCCCGCGGCCTCCAGGGGCTCGAATTCCGCGAGGACGCGCGCCGTGAGTTCCGCTGGAGTCAGGCCATTGGTGAGGCGCGCTTGCAGGCGCTCGAGGGCCGCACGCAGCTCGGCGGCTGGCACCACTCGCGGGCCGAAGACGAAGGGCTGATCCACGGGCCGCGTCTTCAGCCAGGTCAGGCTCTCCGCGATCGCCGCCCGGAGCGCTGCGGGCTGTCCATCGTCCCGCAGCTCCAGCGAGCCGGACGGTTCGCGCAGCGCGTCCTCGGGCCGCGTCGCCGGAGTCCATGGGCGCGGGCAGCCCGTGACGAGGACACATGCTGCCAGAAGGAAGAGGAAACGCGCGTGACGGGAGGTCATGTCCTACTGCCCGAGCGCTCGGAACGAGGCGGTCAGCCGCTCCATGTTCATGCCCACGAAGAGCCCCAGGGCGAACACAATGATCACCAGCAGCAATGTCCCCACGGACGAGCGGCCCCCACCGCGAGCCTTCGCCTGGACGCCCTGCGCCTGCGCACCCTGCGCCTGCGTCGGATCCGGATCATCAGGGATCTGCACGACGATCTTGATGCCGCCGTAGAACAGCGTCTCCACCAACTCGTTGAGGAACCGCTCGTACTCCTCGTCGGTGATGTCCGGCGCTGCGGCGTAGCGGGCCTTGTGCCGCCGCTCCACCACGGCGTAGCTGCGCAGTTGGGCTTCCTTCTTGGCCACGTCCACCCAGCCGCAGACCACCGCGGGCGCCGTCTCCAGGTTCGACACGAGCGAGATGGGCTGCCGGGCCAACAGCCCTCCCGCGGTGCTGGGCCCGTCCGGCTCGTCGATGCGCAGGCGGTAGGATGCCGTGCCGTAGCTCCGGCGCGCGAACGTCGCCTTGATGAGATCCGCGACCATCGCCGCCTTGTTCGAGAACGCCGTCCTCAGCTCCTCGCCCGGCGGAGTCGCATTCACGGGCAGGGGCTGGAGCGGCGGCAGCAGGTGCGGCGCGGTGACTACGGGTGTCACGACGGCCGGCGGCGGCGGAACGTAGTTGGGAGACGTGATGACGGGGGTGGGAGCCGCCGGCGGGGGAGGAATGTAGTTGGGCTGGGTGACGACCGGAACGATGGGCGCCTGGGGGATGTAGTGCGGCTCCGTATGCATCGGAACGAGGACCGGTGGGCCGCTCGGAGGAGACACCAGGGCTTGGTGCGGCCCCGAGGCGATGGGAGGCAGCGACTGGGCCCGAGTCGGGAGCGCGGCCGCCTCATTCTCTCCCGCATCCCAGGGCAGGGGAGCCGCCTGCTTGCCCACCGAGGGCGTCACGCCAGACTTCCGAGCGGGAGGACGCGGTGCGTCATCCGAGTCCTGCAGGGCCTGCCGTGTCCCCGTCTTCCGAGGGATGGGACGCGTGGAATCATCCGAGTCCTGCAGGGCCGGCCGTGCCCCCGTCTTCCGAGGGATGGGACGCGTCGAGTCGTCCGAGTCCTGGAGCGCCGGTCGTGCCCCTGTCTTCCGAGGGATGGGGCGTGTCGCGTCGTCCGGGTCCTGCAGTGCCGGCCGCGCCCCCGTCTTCCGAGGGATGGGACGCGTCGAGTCGTCCGGGCCCTGCAGTGCCGGCCGCGCCCCCGCCTTCAGAGGGATGTTGCGCGTGGCTTCGTCCGGCCCCTGGACGTCGTCATCGTAGGGGACAGGATCGATCTTCCGAGGCACGGGCGGGGTCGCGTCATCCAACGGGTCCCCCTCGTTCTCATCACCGGGGGGCGCGGCGTTGGGCATCAGCCGCGTCGAGTCCCTGTCCTCGTCCCACGTGGGAGGCTCGGGAGGTAGTTCCGCTGCATCCTCTTCGTCCTCCTCCTGGGGAGGCTTGACGCGAGTCTCCTCGGAGGAGAGCACCGGTGGTAGGGGACCCCTCTGCTTGTTCGCCATGGGAAGTTCCTCCCCCATCGTGCAATGGACTCAACCCCGGGTCCAGTGGCCGGGTGTGACCCGGGCGCCTTTCTACCCCGAAGGAGCGGCCCTCGGCAGGCGAACGGAGAAGCGGCTGCCCTGGCCCGGCCCCGCGCTGGTGGCCCACAGCGTGCCGCCGTGGCGCTCGACGATCTCCCGGCAGATGGCCAGTCCGAGTCCCAACCCTCCGGCGTAGTGCAGGGCCGCGTTCTGCGCCCGGTAGAACGGCGCGAACAGGTGCGGCAGGCTCTCGGCGGAGATGCCGATGCCCCGGTCCTCCACCTCGAGCAGCGCGTCGCCGTCCTCGGGATGGATGCGGACCTGGATGGGGGTGTCCGGCGGGGAGTACCGCACCGCGTTCTCGATCAGATTCGTCAGGAGCTGATCCAGGCGTTGCTCGTCCCACTCGCCCGTCAGCGGACCCTCGGGGAGTTCGAGCTGAATGGGCGCGCTCCGCTCCGGCCGGGAGTGTTGGATGCGGTCGACGACTTCGCGAGCCAGCGCGCCTACCTCCAACGGGGTGCGGTTCAGGGAGAAGCGCCCGGACTGCATGCGCGACACGTCCAGCATGTCCCCCACCAGCCGCGTGAGGCGATCCACCTGCCGCTGCAGCCGCATGATCGTCGAGCGCTGCTTGTCCGGGCTGAGCGGTGGGACTCCCGCTTCCTGCCGGAGCAGCATCGCGACCGTGGCCTTGAGCGGCGTCAGGGGCGTGCGCAGCTCGTGGCTGGCCATGGAGAGGAACTGGTCTCGGAGGGCCACCGCCTCGCGCAGCTCCTGCTGGGTGCGCTCGATGCGGGCCGCCATCTCGTTGAATCCCGAGGTGAGCTGGGCCAGCTCGTCATTCCCTCGGGCCGGCACGGGGTGCTCGAGCGGCAACGTGCCCAGCGCGGCGAAGCCATCCCGGAGCGCCTCGAGCCGCTGCGCCACGTCCCGGCCCGCCCACCGGGACAGCAGCAGCGCGACGGCGCCCGCCAGCAGCGCGATGCCCACCACGAGGGCGCTCAATCGCGTCAGGGGCGCGAAGGCCTCGCGCAGGTAGGCGGTGACCACCACCGTCCAGGGCGTGCCGGGCACCTGGGCATGGGCCACCAGCAGGCGGCGCCCGGAGGGCTCGAAGGCTTCGTTCATGCCCATGGGCGTGGAGAGGTCCGCCGCGTCGACGAGATCCAGGATGGGCGCACGGGTGAGCACGTCGTTTCGATCCGTCTCTCGCAGCAGGGCGCCGTCCCGCTGGTCGAACAGCTCCACGTGGTAGCTCCTCGCGGCGAGCGTCCGCTGGAGCCGCAGGCGGGGCAGGGACAGGGCGCCGACGAGGACGGCCGGGTGTTCGGCCTCCACGTCTACCGGGATGGCGAAGACGACGACGGGTTGTCCGCCCGCTCCGAGGAAGGGTTGCGAGAGGAACACCTCGGACTCGTGCCGCGCCTGCTGTGCTCGCTGGAAGTACTCTCGGTGCGCGAAGTGGCCGCGCAGGCTCCCGAGCGCCACGGAGGGCACCAGCGTGGTGCCCGTGCCATCCAGCATCCAGGCCGCGTCGAACTGCCCGGACTGGTTCTCGAACTGGTGGACCCGGGCCTCCAGGGTGGCGATGTCCCTCGAGCGGGTGGCGGCCAGGAACGCGGGCTCCTGCGCCTGGGCTCGGAGCACGTTCCGCGCCGCCGCCACGTTCTGCTCCAGCCAGGCGACCTCGGAGTCGACGGCGGTCTCCGCCTTGCTTCGCAGCTCGCGCTCGATGGCCCGCTGCGCCACGAAGGAGGCCAGTGCCCCCACCGCCAGCACTGGGAGGACCGAGGCGATCGCCATGCCCCGGAACAGCCGCCAGCGGACCCCGGAGGGCTGGGGGAGGCGGCGCATGAGCACCACGAGGAAACACCCGGCCGCCAGGACGAGGTACAGCTCCATGCCGATCCACGACACCGCGACGGCGAGGACGAAGGCCATGTGCAGGAACAGGGCGCCGAGCACGCCGAGGGCCAGGCGGCTGAGCCCCGGCCGCCGGCGGATGAGCCCGAAGGTCAGCAGCACTCCGGCACTCAGGTAGAGCACGCCTACGGGACGGACGATGGGCTGGAGCGACGAGTAGAGAACCGGTCCGAACGCGGTGGGCTCGGCCAGCATGAGCCCCGCGAAGCCCACGGCCACCACGGCGAGGAATGCGGAGAACAGCCCCCGGCCGCGCCAGCGGGGGAGTGCCTCGGCGATCATGGAAGCTGTCATCAGGGGATAGAGGAAGGCTCCCGTCAGTCCTCCCGACACGAGGCTGACGGCCCACCAATAGGTCCCCAGCGCGCCCAGGAACAGCGCGCGCCCGAGCCAGCCAATCCCCACGGGCCACGAGGGGTACAGCAGGCAGGCAATCTGGGCGATGGAGCCCACCAGGAACATCCCGCCCAGCAGGCGGACATGGGTGTAGATGGTCTGGAAGGGGCTCGAGCCGAACTCGTAGGGCACGTACACCATCGTGATCCCGACGAGCAGCCCGAACACCGTGGCCGCCCACTCGACGCGGACCCGATCCAGCACATCCATGGCGGGAGACTCACACAGCGTCTGGGGGTGGTCACGCTTCACAAGGGGTTCGTTTCTCAGTGAACGCTTGATGCCGCGAGGGTCGTCCTTTTCCAAGGCGGAAGTTCCAGGCCCGAGGCGGCCGAGGCGGTGGGGAAATTCCCCTTCGGGCCATGCTTATTCACTGGCGGAGTAGGGGCTCGCCATGTGGAATCGCGCGCGTGCGGGCGGAGCGCCCGGCACCAAACCCATCGAAGTGAACTCAGGGAGGGGAAGATGGACAACATGGATAGCAGCGCCGGGGCTGGCGGCGGCAATGCGCGCGAGCAGGTGAGCACACCGGCCATTCTCTTGATGGTGGTGGGCGGCATCTCCGTCCTGGCGGCGCTGTGGGGCGTCGTCCAGGCGCTCACGGGGGCCAACCAGGCCGCCATGGAGCAGATGCTCAACAACCCGCAGCTCCCAGAGGGAGCGAAGTCCATCCTCGCCGCCACGAGCAAGGGCGGCATCTTCAGCAGCATCTTCCAGCTCGGCCTCGGCGGCGTCACCCTCTTCGGTGGCCTGAAGATGAAGAACCTGGAGAGCTACGGGCTGGCGATGGCGGCCTCCATCATCGCGATCATTCCCTGCTTCGGTTCGTGCTGCTGTATCGGCATTCCGATCGGCATCTGGTCGCTGATCATCCTCAACAAGCCCGAGGTCAAGGCCGCCTTCCCGCGCTCGTAACGGCGATGAGCCGGAGCCCGGCCCGATGCGCGGCGGGGCTCCGTTTCACGGCTCGGGGCGGGGCGAGGTGAAGGAGTCGCCCCGGCGCTCCCCGAGCCGCAGCGGTGGTACCGGCCGCTGCTTGCGCATCCGCACGCAGGCCAGCTGCACCTCCGAGGTGAGGATGCGCCGCGCCGCGTGGAGCCGCACGTAGCCCCGCGCCTGGTAGAAGCGCTCCGCGTTGAGGCTGGCATCCAGGCTCATTCCCCGCGCTCCGGCCCGCCACGCCAACTCCTCCAGCGAGGCCAGCAGCACCGAGCCCACGCCGCACCCCGCCTCCTCGGGCACCACGTAGAGCGCCTCCAGCTCTCCCAGGAAGGCGTCCAGTTGCCCGAAGCCCACCAGGTGCCGGCCGCGCTCGGCCACCAGCACCGTGCGAGGCTGCTCTGGCCGCAGGTACCCCTCCGGGCGCAGCAACTCCACCCACGTCTGGATCTCGCGCGGGGAGTAGGCGCCCTCGCAGAGCGCCTCCACGGAGCGGGAGTGGATCCGCCACAGCGCCGGCCGGTCTCCCGGAGTCGCCGGCCGGAGGCTCAGCCCTCGCGCCAAGGCGTCACGCCACCTTCATGCCCTTGGGGATGACCACCACGCCGCCCGATGTGACGTGGAAGCGCCGCTTGTCTTCCTCCAAGTCATACCCAATCGTCATCCCCGGGGGGATCTCCACGTTCTTGTCGATGATCGCGCGCTTGATGCGGCAGCGCCGGCCGATGGAGACGTTCTCGAAGAGGATGCTGTCCTCCACCTCCGAGTACGAGTGCACGCGGACCTTGGGCGACAGGATGGAGCGGTTCACCGAGCCGCCCGAGATGATGCAGCCCTCGGACACCAGCGAGTCCGTGGCGTTGCCCACGCGCTTGTTGTCCCGGTCCGCGAAGACGAACTTGGCTGGCGGAAGGTTGTGCGCCGCCGTGTAGATGGGCCACCGGTCATTGTAGAGGTTGAAGACGGGGTCCACCTCGGCCAGATCCATGTTGGACTGGAAGTACACGTCGATGTTTCCCACGTCCCGCCAGTAGCCGCGCTCCTTCTCCTCCTGGCCCGCCACCCGGTTCTGCGCGAAGTCGTACACGTACACCGGCGCGCGCTTGTACAACTGGCTGATGATGGACTTGCCGAAGTCGTGCGCGCTGGCCTCGTCCGCCGCGTCCCGCACCACCTCCTGCACCAGCACGTCCGTGCTGAACAGGTAGTTGCCCATGGACGCCAGGCACATCTTCGGATTGCCCGGCATGGGCGGCGGATCCTTGGGCTTCTCCAGGAACTGGCGCATCTGCCCGTCCGGCCCCACGTCGATGATGCCGAACTCGCGGCCCTGCTCGATGGGCACCGGGATGGCGGCCACCGTGCACGCGGCCTTCTTGGCCGTGTGGAAGTCCAGCATCTGCCTCACATCCATGCGGTACACGTGATCCGCGCCGAAGACGAAGATGTAGTCCGGCTCCTCGTCCGTGATGATGTTGAGGTTCTGGTAGATGGCGTCCGCGCTGCCCTTGTACCAGTCCATGCCGGTGCGCATCTGCGCGGGCACCGACTCGACGTAGTGGCCCAGGAAGGCCGTCATCCTCCAGGCCCGGGACAGGTGGTTGTTCAGCGAGTCGCTCTTGTACTGGGTGAGCACCTTCATCCGGTACACGCCCGAGTTCGCGAAGTTGGAGAGAACGAAGTCGATGATGCGGTACCGGCCCCCGAAGGGGACGGCGGGCTTGGCGCGCTCACGCGTGAGCGGCTCGAGCCGGGTCCCTGCACCACCTGCCAGAATCATCGCCAGCAGCTTTGCCATATGCGCGCGGACGTTAGCCGCGCCTCACGGGCCGACAAGGGCGGCAGCGCTCGGCCGCTCCCGTTCGTTGAGTGCCCAACCGCGCTCGCCTCCCCTCTTGAATCCTGGAGAACGCCGGGGCCCCCCACCTGGAATTCCACTCCGGAAGGAAGGACGCGCTACGTGTAGGTGTAGCCCCGTCCCTCGGGGAAGCTCCCGCCTACTCGCTGGGTGGGTTGATCCCCGCCTACATGGCTTCCATCCAGTGAGGCGTGGTATTCCTAGTTTTCGATGGCTTCCGACGAGACGCGGGTCACCAAGATCACCACGGTCAAGGCTCCTAGCGCGGTCAACCGGGATTGCTGCCTCGTTCAGATCCACGGGCCCGAGCTGGGCAAGAAGTACGTGCTGGACGACAGGGAGTACACAATCGGCCGCGACGAGAACAATCAGATCGTCGTGGACCTGGACAACGTATCCCGCCGCCACGCGCGCATCTTTGGCAGTCACGACCGCATGTTCGTGGAGGACCTGAAGTCCACGAACGGCACCTTCCTCAATGATCAGGAGGTGCTCGGTGCGCAGCCGCTGCGCAGCGGTGATTTGATCAAGGTGGGCGGCTCCATCTTCAAGTTCCTGGACGGGGCCAACATCGAGACGCAGTACCACGAGACCATCTACACGCTGACGATCGCGGATGGCCTCACGGGCATCAACAACAAGCGCTACTTCCTCGAGTACCTCGAGCGGGAGATGGGGCGCTCGCACCGCTACCACCGGGCGCTGACGTTGATGATGTTCGACATCGACCACTTCAAGAAGATCAACGACGTGCACGGGCACCTGGCGGGTGACTACGTGCTGCGCGAGCTGGCCCAGTCCATCAAGCGGCTGGTGCGGCGCGAGCAGTGCTTCGCGCGCTACGGCGGCGAGGAGTTCGCGCTGGTGATGCCCGAGGACGGGCCGGACAAGGCGCGGCTGTTCGCGGAGAAGATCCGCAAGCTCATCGAAGAGAAGGCGTTCGTCTTCGAGGACAAGGAGATCCCGGTCACCATCTCCATCGGCGTGGCGGAGATGGAGCGGGACATGACCGAGCCGACGCAGTTCATCAAGGTGGCGGACGCCAACCTGTACCGGGCCAAGAAGGCGGGACGGAACCGGGTGGTCGGGTAGGGCGTGGCGAAGGACTCGCCATCGCGGCTGGCGCGGGCCCTGTTCATCTTCCTGGGGCTGGTGCTGCTGGGCGCCGCTTGGTTGTGGCCGCAGCTCCCCAAGCGCGGCGGTGAGCGGATTGCCGTGGAGCCCGGGCTGACGGGCGTTCTCACGCAGGGGTATTCGTACGCGTGGGTGCTGAAGACGGCCCATGGCGCCTTGCTCGTGGATGCGGGCGCCAATCCTTCGGGCCGGGAGCTGCTGGCGGAGCTGGCGGCGCAGGGCGTGTCGCCGGAGCAGGTGCACACGGTGCTGCTGACGCATGGCCACGTGGACCACTGGGCCGCCGCGCACCTGTTTCCCCAGGCTCGGGTGCTGGCGGGGCCGGGAGAGGCTTCGCTGATGCGAGGGCAGTATCCCGAGAAGAGCCTGGTGGGCCGGCTCACTCGCTCCATGGCCCGTCCTCCCCTGCCGGCGCAGCTCGGGGAGGTGGAGGATGGGCAGGAGCTGGACCTGGATGGAGAGAAGATACGCGTCATCGCGCTGCCGGGGCATACGCCGGGCAGCGTCGCGTATCTGTGGAAGGACGTGCTCTTCGTGGGAGACACGCTGGTGCGCAGCAACCGGGGGCTGGCGCTCTCGCCGTTCATCTTCTCCGAGGACAACAAGGAGTGCCTCCGGTCCCTGCACAAGCTGCGGGACGTGGACTTCTCTCGCGTCGCGGACGGGCACGCCGGGCTCACGGTGGATGCCAAGGAGCAGGTGCTGAAGCTGCTGAAGTAGGCGGTCCCCTCGGAGTTCTCAGCGCCCGATGAGCCGGGCGAGGACCTCGGCCCCGCGCAGAATCACGTCCGGTGGCGAGCAGGTGAAGCAGAGCCGGATGTGGTGGGGGAAGGGACCGAAGCTGGGGCCCGGCGCCACGAGCAGGCGGTTCTCCACGCAGCGCTCCAGGAAGCCCGGCAGGCCCCGCTCGTCCAGGTGGCGGGCCACGTCCACGAAGAGGAAGGTGCTGCCCTCGGGCGGTGGCATTCCCAGGCGGGCGGCCACCTTGCGGCCCGTGTCCGCGTACTGTGCTGCAGCCTTGGCGGCCCACTGGGTCCCGGGGCCCTGCAGGGCGCGCATGCCGGCAATCTGCGCGGCGGTGGGAGCGCTGTAGAAGGCGTGGGTGCTCACCTTGCGCAGCTGCTCCATCGCCTCGGTGGGGCCGATCACCCAGCCGCAGCGGTTGCCGGCCATTCCGTACGACTTGCTGAAGCTCCAGGCGGACAGCGTGCGCTCGGGGGCGAGGGAGCGCGCGTAGATGTGCTCGCCCGTATAGACGTAGTTCTCGTACACCTCGTCCGTGAGCAACCAGAGCCCCTCGCGCCGGGCGAACTCGGCCAGGGCCTCCATCCACGCGCGTGACAGCACCTGGCCCGTGGGGTTGTTCGGCGTGTTGAGATACAGCGCCACCGTGCGCTCGGTGAGCCGTGCGCGGAGGGCTTCAATCAGCTCCTCGGCGCTGTTCAGCCCCAGGAAGGGCACGGGCACCGGCACTCCGTGAAAGGATCGGACGATGCCGGCGATGAGCGGCCAGTAGGGCGCCAGGAGCAGGACCTCTTCGCCGGGAGCCAGCAGTGCTCCCATCATGGCCCCGAGCCCACCGGTGGCCCCCGTGGTGACGAGCACCTGGGAGCGCTCGGTCGGGAGGCCTACGTGGGCCCGGACATGCTCGACGATGGCGTCCAGCAGCGCGGGGTGTCCTTGAACGGGGGCGTAGCGGTGCAGGCCGGGATGGTCGGTGACCCGCAGGTCCTCCATCCGGCAGCCCTCGGGAGGCTCCATCCAGGTGTCTCCCACGTGGAGCGGATACACCTCGCCTTCGAGTTGCTTGAGCCTCTCGGCGAGCGCGCTGTACACCGAGCCCGACATGCTGGTGACGGAGGGAGCGTAGGTAGGGTGGCGCGGCATGGGAGCACCGGGAAGGCGGGGGCCGTCCACGGCGGCTGGCACGATAGCTGGTGCGCAGGGCGCCTCCCAGCTTTGAGCATTCACCTGATCTTCTGGTGGGGGTGACGAGGGCTTCGCCTCACTCAGAGGAGCCAGCGTCTCCCTTTGGGCGCCGCTTGTGTGTGCGAGCGTGGCGCCCCGGCTGTTGGCCGGGTGTGCGCTGGGGGATTCCATGCTCCTTCTGCGGCGGCCCTGGATCGCGCTGGGCGGCCAGGAGCCGTTCCCACTCCGCCTGGAAGACGGCGTCCTCGCGAGGCACGGGGACTCGGGGGATCTTCGCGCGCATGATGCGCTCGATGCGCGCGAGCATGGGGGCGTCCTTCGAGGTGGCGAAGGTGGATGCCACCCCGCTGGCCGCGGCGCGAGCGGTGCGGCCGATGCGGTGCACGTAGTCCTCGGGGGCGTGGGGCAAATCGTAGTTGATGACGTGGCCCACGTCCTCGACATCCAGCCCTCGGGCGGCGATGTCGGTGGCGACGAGGCAGCGGTAGGTTCCCTTGCGGAAGCCCTCCATGGCCTGCTTGCGCTGGTTCTGGGTGCGGTCCGCGTGGAGCACGGCGCATCGGTGGCCGGCTCGCTGCAGGGTGCTGTGCACCTTGTCGGCGCGCTCCTTGGTCCGGGTGAAGACGAGCGCCGTGGCCTCGTCGCGTGCGAGCAGTGCAAGGAGGAGAGGGGACTTCTCCTCGGGCTTGACGAGGTACAGGCGCTGCTCGGCGCGCTCGGCGGGAGTTCCACTGCGGGTCACCTCCACGCGCACGGGGGAGTGTAGTTGCTCGCGGGCGAACCGCGTCACATCCGGGCCCAGCGTCGCGGAGAACAGGAGCGTCTGTCGCTTGCGCGGGAGCGCGGAGAGGATGCGCTCGATCTGGGGCAGGAAGCCCATGTCGAGCATGCGGTCGGCCTCGTCGAGCACCAGGCTCTCGAGGCGGGGGAACTTCGCGGCGCCTGTGTCGAGCAGATCGACCAGCCGGCCTGGGGTGGCCAGCACGAAGGAGGGTTGCTGCTTCAGCGCCTCGACCTGGGCGGCCATGTCCTCGCCGCCGATGACCACGGCGTGGGTGAGGCCACGGGGCTCGGAGAAGAAGCGCACGGGTTCGGCGATCTGCTGCACGAGTTCGCGGGTGGGGGCGAGCACCAGGCCGAGCGTGCCCTTCTTTCCGGCGAAGCGCTCCACGAGGGGGAGCACATAGGCGGCCGTCTTCCCCGTGCCGGTGGCGGCGCAGCCGATGACGTCCTTGCCCGCGAGAGCGGGGGGAATGGTCCGGGCCTGGATGGGGGTGGGTTGCGCGAAGCGTGCGCGGCGCAGGGCCTCGAGGGTTTCGGGCGACAGGCCCAGCTGGGCAAAGGAGGAACTCACAGGGGGGCTACCATGCCACGTACCGGGGGGGCCAAGCGTTGTCTGGTGGATATCCAGAGGACTGGAATTTTTTCCAGTTGAAGAGCGGCCAGTTCCGCTGAATCAGGATGTTGGCCATCAACATCTCGTCATTCATCGAAAGGGCCGTGTGCGTTCATCCCGAAGTGTCATCCCCAGCGGAGTGCCAGGCTTCGATGCCCTCCTGGGCGGTGGCCTGCCTGCCCGTCAGTCCCTGCTCATCACCGGCCAGCCTGGGACGGGCAAGACCATCCTCGCCAGCCAGGTGGCGTTCCACACCGCGGCCGCGGGCACACCGGTGGTGGTGGCCACGACGACCTCGGAGTCCCAGGCCAAGCTGCTCGAAGATCTCGCGGGGTTCTCGTTCTTCAGCCGCGCGCGGCTGGGCGAGGAGCTCTTCTTCCTCAGCATCTACTCGTGGCTCAAGAAGGGCGCCCGGGAAGCGCGAGACATCCTCATCAACACCATTCGTGAGCGGAAGGCGCGCTTGCTCGTGGTGGATGGGCTGCGCTCGGTGCGCGACCTGTGGCAGGACGAGGCGAAGCTGCGCGAGTTCTTCTATGAGCTCTCGGTGGGGCTGGCGACCGTGGATTGCACCGCCATCTTCATTACCGAGTACCCGCTCAGCAAGCTGATCGAGTACCCCGAATCGACGACGGTGGACGGGATCATCTCCCTCTCCTTCGACGAGGGGAGACTCGGCCGCATCCGGCGCGCGGAGGTGGTGAAGCTGCGTGGCATGAAGCACCTGACCGGCCGGCACGTGATGCTCATCGATGGCTCCGGTATCCGCATCCTGCCTCGCATGGAGGCTGTCACCGCGTCGGATGTGGACTTCGTCCCGCCGGAAGGCCGCGCGGCCTTCGGGCTGCCGGAGCTGGATGCCCTGCTGGACGGCGGACTGCCGCTCAACAGCGCGGCGCTCGTGGCCGGGAGCACGGGCGTGGGCAAGACGCTGCTCGGGCTGCACTTCGCGGCGGAGTGCACCGCGCGCGGAGAGAAGGCGCTGGTGTTCACCACCTCGGAGCCCTCGGCGAGCCTCGTTGCCCGAGCAAGGCGAGTCAGCCTCGAACTCCAACCGTTGCTCTCCTCCGGGGCGCTGACCATTCAATACGCTCACTGCTTCGAGCTCGAGGCGGACGAGATCGTCGCGAAGCTGCTGGCCGAGCTCGAGCGCTCGGGCGCCCGGCGCCTGGTCTTCGAGGACGTGGATGTGCTCGAGCGCTCCCTGGAGAACCCCGCCCGGGCGCGTGCCTTCTTTGGCGCCTTGCTGATCCGGCTCCGGAACATGGGGATCTCCGCGCTGTTCACCCGGAAGATCTCCAAGCTGGTGGGGCCGGAGCTGGACTTCAGTGAGTCCCCGCTGGCGAACATCGCCGAGAACCTCCTCTTCATGCGCCATGTGGAACTGCACGGCCGGCTCCACCGGGTGCTGTCCATCCTCAACCTGCGCAACAGCCGGTTCGACCCGAGCCTGCGCGAGTTCGAGATTCGCGACTCAGGGTTGCGGGTGCTGGAGCCGCTGCGCTCCGCGGAGGGGCTCCTGACGGGGGTGGCGCGTCCGCTCGGCATGCCGCGCCAGGAGGCCGGGCTGCCGTGAAGGTCGTCCTGGTGGTGGAGGACGAGGAGGCACTGCTGGAGGTGTTCTCATCGGTGATCACGGACATGGGCCACACGGTGCTCGGGGCGCATGCCGGCGACGAGGCGCTGGGGCTCGCCCGCGCGCACCTGCCCGATCTCATCGTCAGCGATCACATGATGCCGGGGCTGACGGGTGTGGAGCTCATGCGAGCGGTGCAAGGGGATGAGCGGCTTTCGGGGACGCCCTTCATCCTGGTGAGCGCGGTGCAGCCTCAGGGGGCTCATGAGGCGCATGCCTACATGGCCAAGCCGGTGTCCCTGGAGACGTTCGAGCGGGTGGTGGAGGAGGGACTGCATGCCTCCGTCGGGAGGCGAGGGGAGCGGCTGGAGGGAGAGCCCCTGACACAGGCGCCCGAAAACGGGCTGAACCTGGCCCGCGCGGAGATGCTGAGCTGGGTGGCGCATGAGATCAAAACGCCGCTGAGCTCGGCTCGGCTGAATCTCGAGATGATGCTCCGGGACCTGGGCAGCGACGCGCCGGAGGCGCAGCGGAGACGAGGCACCCAGGCGCTTCATCAGCTCGACCGGATGTCGACGCTGGTCAACTCGGTGCTCGAGGCGTCGCAGCTGTCCGACGGGCGTGTCCAGCTTCAGCGTGAGCGGTGCGACTTGAAGGCCTTCCTTCAGGGGGTGGTCCGATACTGGCGGGACACCCGGCCGGACTTCGAATTCAACCTGGCGTTGCCAGCCGAAGAGGCCACGGCCTGGATGGACCCCGAGCGGGTCCGGCAGATCCTCAACAACCTGGTGTCGAACGCCGTCAAGTATGGGGGGACGTCCGCTCCGGTGGTGCTCATGCTGGAGCTGTCTCCTGGGCGGGCGATCGTCGCTGTCACGGACCGGGGCCAGGGGATGGACGCCTCCGAGCTGCCGCGCATCTTCGACCGGTTCCACCGCGCGGAGGGCAGCATGGGCCAGGGGCACGGGTTGGGGCTGTACATCGCGTCGGCGCTGGCGCGGCTGCACGGAGGCACGCTGCAGGTGCGCTCTCAGCGAGGGGAGGGGACCACCTTCACGCTCTCCCTACCGTTGGCCCATTGAGGAGGCATTCCGAGGAAGGCCCTTCGGCACCACTCTTGATGCTTGTACAGTGCGCATCAGGGGGGAGCTCTGTACCCATGGTGACCTTCGAAGTGGATGAAGTGAAAGAAGCCACGGCGCCACCGCCTACGAAGCAACTCGAGGCACTTATCAGTGGAGCGCTCTGGTTTGCTCCCGGGGCAGAGACCCGAGTGCTGGACCCAGGAGGTGTTCATCCCCTGCTCGCGGCGATGCACCATGCCTTTGCCGAACACCGGCCCTTGGTGCTCTCTCCCGACGTTGTTTGGCTCACCATCGCGCAGGGCTTCGCACAGCATGTCCGGCTGAATGCGGAGGCGCTCCAGTCACGCCTCGTGCGGCACAGTGGGCGGCGCTCTCTGGTCGTCGAGGTGGACGCACTGCCAACCGATGGAGCCGGGATTCAAGAGGTTCTCTCCGCGTTTCGCGGACAGCTTCGTGAAGAGATCGGGCTCGGGCTTCCCAGGTTGCTGTCTTGCGACTTCTCGACGAGCACGGACATCGAGCGCATGGCGGGCGATGTCGTGTTGATGGACACGTTCTCTCCGTATTTCGACTTTCTCATGGTGAGCGGGTGCGGCATTCCCCGAGTCACGCTCCTGGGGACATCGGAGGACTGGCGCTCGATTCGCCGCCGCATCGATGTCATCGCCGAGTTCGATCTCGCCTGGTGGACTTCGTCGCTCGTTCCCATCGCGGAGGAGTTCGTACGCGCGTCCGAGGGGAAGCCGGACCGCAAGCTCTGGCAGGAGATCTACAAGCCCCGGGCGGCGTACGGGGCGGAGCGCGTCTCGGGATGGATCGGGAGACTCTTCCCCTATATCGGAGACAATGGTCGCTTCGACCAGCGCAACTCTCTCCTGGAGATGCCGCACGCCAAGATGATGGCGACGGCTGAGAGGACGCGGGGAAACCCTTTCCAGGTGCCCGGGTTCGCGCTGAACGAGGCTCCCTCGACACTCTCCAGCGTGCCGCTCGAGGTCGAGGATCTGCGCCAAGGCACACGTGCCACGTGGGCTCTCGAGGCCGGAGTCCTGGCGGTGGAGGTGGATGGCGGCGGTGCGCTGCTTCCGCGCGTGGGAGTGGTCGTGCGGCGCGGCGAAGTCTCCGTGGCGCAGGTGATCGAGCGGATCCTCTCGGAGCACGAAGCGACGAAGGCCACTCAAGCTAGCAAGTACAGGGGACTCGCGGAACTCAGTGCCCTCTATGATCGCATCAGCCGCGCCACCCTGTTCTCAGGGACTCGGCCCTGGTACCTCCGGGCGTTGGAGGAGCACGACGAGATCCGGATTCCTCTTCAGGCAGACAGGTACACCAGTGTTCGGCCGCTGGTCGATCTCCCGGATGGGACGGTGCTCGCGCTCCACATTGGGGGGAGGCGGCGCCCCGTAGGCATCGTGCGGCTGCGCGCCGATATGCTGGAGCCTGTTCCACCCCCGAGCAAGGACGCGATTCAAAGACTGGCATGGACAGAAGGGACGAGGTCCGTTCTCCAGACCCGTGAGTGGCCTGGGGACATCCCTGTCGTCGGGACTTCGCTCGCGGCGCTGCTGGCCGGTACGCTGGACACCGGAGGTTCCACGGAGCTGCCAGTGGTGGGGATGCTCGCTCAGGATCTTGAGTCTGGGGAACTGGGCCCGAGGCGCTCGAAGCGATAGCGCACTACCAGGTCAATGCCTCAGGCGCCTTTCGAAAGAGGGAGCGCAGTTCCGGATGCGACAGGTGCTGTCGCTGCATCTCCTTCCACACCGTCGGATGGGCCGCTCGCTGGATCCCCTGAACGCATCGATTCAAACGGGGGCGTGAGGCTCCGTTCTCGCGAAGGGAGATGTACTCGAAGAGAAGAGCCCGGTATGCATCGTAGGCTCCAGCTCGAGCAACGGGCAGGTACTCACGAGTGTTGAGCCTGAGGATTCGTCGAGTGTAATCCGCCCGCTCATGAGCCCTTGTTCCTGGCCGGGCCATCGGCTCGAAGTAAAAGGTTCCCCCGAGATCCAGAATCAAGAAGTCCATTGGGTTCTCGTGGCGTGGATCGATGAGCGCGGGGGCACCTTTGCGAGGCGGTCGGACAGTCGCCCCGGTAGGTCTACTGACCTCTACGGGATTACGCGCGCCTGGTGGGAAGACTGCAAACTGGTTGTTCTTGGGGCCATTGCAGAGGCCACAGGCATAGAGGTAGTTGTGCCAAGCGAAGACCTGCTCGGGATACAAGTTTTTGGGCCAGATGTGCTCGACCTCATCAGCGGCCGAGTCCTCGCAGTAGCCGCAGCGCTGAGCGCCTGAACACATCTGCATCAGCAAGCGGCGCACCTCGGCAAAGGTTCGGTTACGCCGGGTGTTGCGCTGGCTGAAGCGCCGCTGTGCCTCCGCGACGCGGTCAGGGTAGTGGGCCAGCGCATTCACCTCGGCCTGCCACTGGGCAAGGCTGCGATGCGCAGCGGTGGATAGAGGCTGTGCGTGCAGCTGGATCACTTGAGATTCCCGGCCTCCAGCCCGCGGACGGTCATAGCCGCAGTGGGTTGGCTCGCGCGCAGCGCTCTCTGCTCGCGGCGCTCGGCAGCGTTCAGACCCTTTCGCACTTCTTTCAGGTTCAGCTCCGCAAGGCGCCCCAGCCGCTGTTTCGAAGCAGGGGAGCGGGCAACCCCCTCACCGAACAAGCCCGTTCCGTAGGCATCGAGCACATTGCCGTATAGAAGCCGCTCGAGTTCCGTGCCCGTGACCTGCTTGGGCGCTTCATCTGTGCCAGGCCTTGGCAGTTGCCATACTGTGCCCACTTCCGCAGCTTGGCACACGAGGGGGCTGTGAGTTGTGACGATGAACTGCAACTTGGGGAAGTGCTCGCGGAACCAGATGCCGACGCGGCGCTGCCAAGTCGGGTGGAGATGGGCGTCGACCTCGTCGATCAGCACCACACCGGGCACATCGACCTTCGTGGGATCCTTGGGATTGAAGATTCGCTTGGGCCCATAGGTGGCCGCGAGCTGACGGACGAGTTCGAAGGTCATGCTGAGGATGGAGCGGTAGCCGTCGCTCAGCTCTTCCACGGGAACGCGATGGCCGTTGCCATCTACGAAGAGCACCTCGCGGGAGGTGATGCTCTCCAGGCGGACTTGGTGGGGAAGGAATCCGGGTTGATTGATGAACTCCATCAGTGGATCGAGCAGGTTTCCTTCGGGATCCTTCTCAAACTTCTTGAACTGGAGCTGCTGGAGCCACCTAAGCCCTTCGGTGAGAGCGACACTCTCGTCGAAGACAGAGAGATGACGGGCAAGGAGAGGTGACGTTGAGAAGAGCTTCTCGTAGTCCTCGTCGCCTCCTGTGAAGCGTCGGAATGGGCCGTACGAAGCGCAGAACCAACCCGCGCCTGCACCCCAGATGCTGCGTTCTGGATCGCTACTACCATCGAAGACGACGCCAATGGGCAGAGCATTTTTGCGCGGCTGAAGCAGGCTGAAGGTCAGGCCGAACTCCAGCCTTCGAGGGGTTCTCGCCTTTTTGGCAGTGGGCTTGTCGTACTTTGCGTCCGAGACGACCGTGAGACGAATGATTGCTGGTCTTCCGGGTCTTCGCCAGCGCGCCCAGTCCTGTCGAAGAGCCATCGCCTCGTCTGGGCCCACAAAGCTCAGCGCAATCGAACGCAAGAGTGAGGACTTTCCAGACCCATTATCTCCTAGGATGACGTGCCAACCAGGAGCCCGGTGGAGAGGTACCTGCCAGTCTAGGTCTCTAATGGCCCGGACGTTCTGGATTGTGAATCGCGTCAGGTACATGGGGCAAGAGACTGGGACAGAGGAAACCGCAGCTCAGCGAGTCGTCTTTCAAAGAGGACGCTTTGGGTTTACTGGCCGGAATTTTACCACCGTGCCCCTTCTGGTGCCCGTTTTCCAGGCCGTACGTTGCTGTACGTGCTGCATGAAGCTCAGGTGCCCTCGCGCTTCTCCGCGAGCTGGCCCTTGATGCCTGGCAGATTCTGCGGCGGCATCTTCGTGTAGATGTATTGCACCGTGTCGTGCAGCGTCGCGTGCGGATCCCTCGCCACGAAGCCCAGCTCGCGCTCCGCCTTCGTGGTGTCCACGTAGAAGAAGTGCTCGCCGATATCCACTTCCTGCGGATCCAGCGTCGGCTTCATGCCTCGGAACTTCGCCCACCGCTCCAGCAGCTTCGCCCCCATCACATTCACCTGCGAGTGCAGCCGCATCCGCGGCGCCGACACTCCCGTCAGCCGCTCGAGCCTGTCGAAGAAGTCCCCCATCGACATGTTCACGCCCATCAGGTGACGGCCGTACAGCTCCCCGCGCGTCAGCGCGTTGAGGAACGCATCCGCCGCGTCCCGAGCATCCACGAAGGACATGCCGCCTCCCGGCATCACCGGGATCTCCCCATTCAGGAACTTCACTATCATCCACGTCGAGGACAGCCGGTCATCCCCAGGTCCCATCAGCAGGCTCGGGTTGAGCACCACCAGCGGAATCGAGTTCTTCCGGCAGTACTCCAGCGCCATCTTCTCTTCGTAGATCTTCGACAGGTAGTACGGCCACCGCCCCACCAGGGTGATCGGGTAGTCGTCCTCCTCGGTGCCGACCCGCTCCTCCTTGGATACGCAGATCGTCCCCGACGTCGACGCGAGGATCAGCCGCTTCACCCCCGCCTCGCGAACGTCCCGCAGCAGCTCGCGCGTGGCGTTCACGTGCAGCTCGTACATCTTCCGTGCGTCTTTATCCTGGAACGAGACCAGCCCCGCCAGGTGATAGACGGCCTCCACGCCCTCCAGCGCCCGGCGCACCGTCTCGCGGTTCTTCAGGTCCCCGTGGATGAACTCCGCCCGAGCCAACCCCTGCGCCACGGGCTTTGTCCGGCCGATCAGCCGCACCTCATGGCCCGCATCGACCAGCTTGGGCACCAGGTGCGTGCCCAGGAATCCAGTGCCTCCCGTCACGAGCAGCTTCACGCGTCTTGCCCTCCCCTGGAGCCCAGCGCTCGCCGCTGCTCCTCCGTCGTCGCTGCCGCATCCAGGTTCAGCACCCGGCCGGCCCTCAGCGCCTTCACGGCCTCCTCGGCCAGCCGCGTGGCGTACCGGTAGCTCTCCGAGCGCGCCATGCCCTGCGTCTTCGTCCGCAGATCCCCGTACCGCAGCGCCGGGCCGATGTGCACCTCCAGCTCCTTGGACTTCGGGAACATGGTGCCCTTGGGCAGCGCCTCGAAGGTGCCCTTGAGGTAGAGCGGCAGCACGTCCACCTCATACGTGAGCGCCAGGAAGCCCAGCGTCGGCTTGAACTCCAGCAGCTCCCCAGTGGTCGAGCGCGTCCCCTCCGGGAAGATGAGCAGGTTGTAGCCCATGCGCAGAGACTCGCCCGCAAGCCGCAGCGACTCGCGCAGGCTTCCGTGGCGATCCATGGGGATCAGATCCGTGAAGTTCTCGAAGTAGGCCCGCTTGAGCGCCGTGTCGAAGAAGTAGTCCCGAGCCGCCAGCGCCACCGTCTTGCGGCCCTGCTCCTCCAGCACCGTGCGGATGAGGCCCGCGTCCAGGTGGCTGGCGTGGTTGGCGATGACGAGGAAGTTCCGGTTCTGCGGAACGAACTGCTTGCCCGTCACCTTCACGTCGAACATGCCGCCGTACAGCACCTTCTGCCCGAATGTCAGAAGCTGCCGGCCCACGTTCGCCACCACCTCCGGCACGGGGATCTCCATCTCTTCGGAGCGCTTGTGGTCCTCGGAGATCTCCTTCGCCCGAGCCTCCGCCGCCGGCCGCCGCCCGGAGGCGACGATCACCTTGCGCAGGTCCTCCACCGTCTGCACCTGCGTCAGATCATTCACCGCGGGCAGCGGCACGCCGGCCTGCTCCAGCGCTACCGAGAGCTCCGTCAGCATCAGCGAGTCGAAGCCCAGGTCCACCGAGAGCCGCGCATCCGGCCGCACGTCCGTCACCGGCCGATTCACCACCTCGGCGATGAGTGGGTAGAGCCAGTCGCTCACGCCACCGGTGCTTGGGTGCGTCACCCGCTCGCGAGCCTTCTCGCCCGTGGAGGCCAGGCGCTCCAGGCGCTTGAGCTCCTCCACCACCAGCTTGCGCTTCACCTTGCGCGTGGAGGTGCGGGGCAGCTCTCCATCCCAGAAGCGCAGCACCTTCACCCGCCGGTAGAAGGGCATGTCCGCGCTCACGTTGCGGAAGTGCTCCTCCAACTCGCGGCGGACCTCCTCGCGCGGGCGCTCCTTGTAGTCCGGCACGCACAGGCAGGCGACCTTCTCGCCCCCGCCGTCCTCCGGAAGGCCGACGATGGACAGCTCCTTGACGTGCGTGTGGACGCCGTACAGATCCTCGAGCTCATCCGGGTACACGTTCTTCCCGTTGGCATCGATGATCACGTCCTTCTGTCGGCCCACCAGGTACAGCCGGCCCTCGGCGTCCAGCCGCCCGAGGTCTCCGGTGTGCAGCCAGCCTTCCTTGATGACGGCCTCGGTGGCCTCTCGGTCCCCGAAGTAGCCCGCCATGATGTTGGGGCCCTTGGCCAGCACCTCGCCGATGCCATCGTTGTCCGGCTGATCGATGCGGATCTCGATGCCCGGCAGCGGCTTGCCCACCGTGCCCGGCTGGCGCTTGTTGGTGGGCTCGGCCACGCTGAGCACCGGCGCGGCCTCGGTGAGGCCATAGCCTTCGGTGATGTTGAAGCCCAGCGCGTGGAAGGCCTTGTGCACGTCATCCGGCAGCGCCGAGCCGCCTGACACCAGGAACTTCACCTTCCCACCGAACTTGCGGTGCACCGGCCAGAACAGCAGCTTGCCCAGGTTCACCGAGCTGCGGTTGCGCAGCTCCCCGTGAGAAGCCATGAGCGCCTTGATGGCCTGCTCCACCACCGGAGGACGGCTGGCCATCTCCTGGGTGATCTTCCGGTGCAGCAGCTGCCACAGCGCCGGCACGCCGACCATCGCCGTGACGCGGCCCGTCTCGAACACCTCGCCGAGCCGGTCCGCCGTCAGCTCGTCGATATAGGTGATCTCCGCGCCACGAGAGAACGGTGTGAGGAACCCGGCGGAGAACTCGAACGTGTGGTGCAGCGGTAGCACGGAGACCAGTCCGTCTCCCACGCCGATGTTGAACGCGCCTGCCAGCTTCGCCACCAGAGCGGCGAAGTTGCGGTGCGTCAGCATCACGCCCTTGGGCGTGCCCGTGGTGCCCGAGGTGAAGATGAGGCTGGCCACGTCATCCGCGGCCGCCGTCTTGCGCACCGGACCGATGCGATCCGGGTACGCCGGATCTCCGGACATGGCCTCGGCTAGGCTGAGCACCTGCGTGGGCTTCTCGGCGGTCGTCAGCGCGCCGACGAGGTTCGGGAAGTCCTCCTCCATGGCCTGCTCGGAGATGAGGCACACCTTGGCCTCGGCGCGGCGGGAGATGTTGACCACCTCCGCTTCGCTGAGCCCCGGATCCACGGGCACCACGGTGGCGCCCGCGCGCAGGATGCCGAAGTAGGAGATGGCCCACTCGGGCCGGTTCTCCGACACCAGCAGCACCCGGTCTCCGTGCTTCACGCCGGCGCGCAAGAGCGCACTGCCCACGCGGGCCGCGTAGCGGTGCACCTCGCCGTAGGTGAAGCGCTCTTCCTTCTCCCCGGCGAACATGCGGAAGGCCACCCGGTGGCGCCACGAGTGCACCGAGGCCTCGAACAGCTCCAGCAGATCGCGGTGCGCGGGGATGACGGTGCGCCGCTGGGTCTCCTCCTCGAGCCCGGGGAACACCCACTTCTCCAGGCCGGGCAGGTGCGTCTCCAGCCAGTACGTGCGCCAGTCGATGTGCTCCGGATCCCAGGGGATCTTCACCCGGTCCGAGTGCGCCATGCGCGTGTAGATCGATCGCGTGTTGTCGCAGCGGAAGACGTATCGGTTCTCCCAGATGAAGGGGAGGAACAGATCGATCATGGCGGACAGGCTGGCGGCCTGCTCGGACACGTCATCCAGCTTCACCTGCGCGCGATCCAGCAGGGCCTGCACCGAGGGCGCGCCCCACTTGGGCCGCACCTCGTCGATGACCTTCTTGAGCAGCTTCACGCCCTGGATGAAGGCCGGGGCGCTGAAGCTTTCGAACTGCTGGCGCGACACGGGCACGGGCTCCACGCGCGAGCGCACCTTGTTCATCAGCGCGTTGCCCGTCTCCTTGTTGCGGTAGTAGCGGCGGCGGTACAGGCCCACCAACTCCACGGAGCGGCTGGCGTAGAAGGGATTCAGGTCCCCCGAAGCCATATGGTAGACGCGCCGCTCCTCCACGGTGAGCGAGTGGGCCGTGATGCCGATGGTGGCACCGGCCACATGGTCCACGGGGACGGTATCCAAGATGGTGCGCTCCCCGGCGGGGATGCTGCGCTGGCCCTTGAGGCCGGCGAACGCCAGCGGCGCGGAGGTGGTGAAGCCCTCGTTCCACCCGGGGAAGGGGAAGTGCTGCGCGCTCTCGACGATAGAGGGGCGGACGATGGAGTAGCGGAGGCCTGGCGTGGCGGCCAGCACCTGCTCGCCCAGGCTCTTGGCGTACGTGTACGTGTTGGGCCAGCCCCAGTGCTTGGCGCGCTCCATGCCGGCGCGCACCAGCTCACCGGACAGCCACAGCTTGCGCTCGCGGCCCACGGCCAGGCGCAGCGTCTTCTCGTCCGAGGCGTCCCGGCCCTCCTCCTCCAGCCGGTCCAGCGCCTTCTTCCGGAAGATGGACGTGAGCGCCTTGTCATCCGCCTGCTCACGCAGCCGGGCGACGATGCGCTCGGCATCCTTCAGCTCCTGCTCCAGGCTGAAGTCGCGGCCATCCATCTCGTCGCGCTTGGGGAAGTAGCCGAGCACCTCCTCGTCCTCGAAGACGAGTCCGCTGCGGTTGCCCGCGACGAAGGCGGTGGACATGTGGATGAGCGGCGCGTTCCACTTGAGCGCCAGCTCCACCGCGTTCTTCACCCCGAGGGTGTTGACGTTGAGGCCCACCTCCAGAGAGGGGTTGAAGGACACCAGTCCCGCGCAGTTGATGATGGCGGCCACCTTGCCGGTGAGCGCGTCGGCCTGGGCGGGCTCTACCCCCATGAGGGGATCGGTGATGTCGCCGTCGAGGATCTCGCACTTCTTGCGGAGGAACTCGAGGGCACCTTCCTCGCCGAGGGCATCCCGCAGCGGCTGGAAGGGCTCGCTGGGGGCGACCTTGTCGAAGAAGCGGCGCTCGGCGGAGGCGGCGCTGCCCTTGCGCACGAGCACGTAGAGCTTGTCCAGCTCCTGGCCGTAGTGGGTCAGGAGCATGCTCAGGGTGACCTTCCCCACGAAGCCGGTGGAGCCGGCGAAGAGAAGGCGCTTGCCGGTGAAGATCTGGGAGACGTTCAGTTCAGGCAGCTGAGTCATGTGCAACTCGGGCTCCGCGGGACGTGGCTCGGAGCGGCTCAGAGCTTGACGTCCGCGAGCAGGGTGGGCGCGATGCGCAGCAGGCTGATGGTGGCGGAGCGGCCCATGAAGCCCCGGGCCTCTTCAATGGCCTCGGTGAGGGTGTCCGTCCGGTCCCAGCCGAGCAGCTCGGGCACGTGGTTGTTCTCGGCACCGGCGACGATGACCTTGCCCACGTGCTGGCGGCCGTTCTCGCCCCAGTACCACATGTAGAAGGGGTGCACGCCGTGGTAGGCGTTGCCCTTGCGGTACAGGTGCACGTACGAGGGGTTCTCCGCGAACTCGCGCTCGTACTTGTGCTCCAGCTTCATGGAGTCCCGCGTCTCCGGCAGCAGCCGGTTGAAGAACTCGATGTAGCTGGGGTGCTGCACGGGATCGAACTCGTCGAACGCCGGGTGCAGGAGGATGAGCACGCCGCCCTTCTTCACCAGGGGGATGCCGCGGTTCAGGTTGAAGAAGTAGCCCAGCCCCATCACCTGCAGCAGCAGCGGGTTGAGAATGGAGTTGACGCTGTAGGGCGAGATGAAGGGGATGGGGAAGATGACGATGTCGCTCTGCCCATCCACCGGCACGGAGTACTGCTTCCAGCTCATCTCCAGCGTCTTGGCGTGGGCCGGCTCGGTGGCGCCGGCGAAGACACCCGTTACATCGTAGGGGGCAGGCACGGCGCTGAAGATCTTCCGGGCCGCCGCGCGCGGGGCATGCTTGAGCGCGAAGAGCGTGGCCTGCAGCTTGAGCCTGTCCGCCTCCGTGTAGTCTTCCTCCTTCTTGCCGAGGAAATCCATGGGGGCGCCGAACATGCGGTTGTTCAGCGTCGTCTCGATGTGGAACACCTTGAGGTTCTTGTCGATGACGGTGCCGATGCGCGAGTTGCTCCGATAGAGCGCGCTGGCCTTCGGCTCCATGTAGCTGTCCGACTCGCGGATCGTCTTCGGGTTGTGGTGGTGGCGCAGGCTGGCGTAGTTGGTCACACCGGTGCCCATGGACTTGTGCCCGCCGTTCATGGGCACGAAGTTCACGTTCACGTAGACGATGAGATCGCTCTCCGCCACGCGGCGGTTGACGGCCACCACCTCGTTTTGGCTGGTGCGCTCCAACTCGACGATGCCGTCCGGATCCTCGGCGTCGTGGTTGTAGTACCGGTCCGGGTAGTAGGCGTCGTAGATCTTCTGGCCCACCATGCGCCGCATCTCCGCCTCGGTCATCCGGCGGTGCAGCGCGTTGGCGATGAGCAGGTGGATGTCATCCACGCCGCTGTCGGCGGCCAGCTCCAGCACCACCTCGAGGATGCTCTGCCGCACGTCCGGGGTGACCATGGGTGGCAGCGGCACGGAGATGTCGTCGATGACGCAGGTGAGCTTCATGCCCGGGCGCATGAGGGCGTGCAGCGGGTCCATGCCCTCCGGGTGGTTGATGGCCCAGCGGATGGCGGCCTTCACGTTGGGCACGCCGGCCATGGGCGGCCGCGGGAAGATGACCCGCGTGCCGACGGGCAGGTCCTCCAACAGGAAGTTCTCTCCGGAGAAGAGGACCCGCGGGGGGCTGCCCTTCTCGGTGATGACGACCTGACTTTCCTCGTCGTAGAGCTTCTGGAGCGTCTTGATGGGGCGCATGGGAGTTTTTCGTGACTACTTCAGATCGAGGATGGGCCAGTTGTAGGCGCGCGCCAACTGGCGCAGGCGCACGTCCGGGTTGACCGCCGTGGGCCGGCCGACGATGGCCAGCATGGCGTAGTCCGAGGCGCTGTCCGAGTACCCGTGGCAGTGGGCCAGTGACAGGCCCTCCTTCGCGCAGTAATCCCGGATGGCGTTGGCCTTGTTGGCACCCTCGATGATGGGGGGAATCACTTTGCCAGTGGCCTTGCCGCCGACGAACTGCATCTTGTTGGCGATGAGCTCGTCGGCGCCCAGGTATCGGGCGAGCGGGCGCATGGTGAAGTCCAGGGCTCCCGTGACGAGGACGATGCGGCAACCGGAGCGCCGGGCCTCGGCGATGAGATCCTTTGATTGCTCGTAGAGGGCGGGCTTGAGCACGTCCTCGAACATGTCCTCGGCCACGGTGACCAGGCGGTCCTCGGAGAGACCTTCGTAATAGCGGTAGAAGAACTCGTTGAAGACCTTGCGGTTGATGAAGTCCAGGGCGCCGAACAGGGGCAGGCTGGCGGCCGTGCCGAGGCTCCGCCCCGCCATCCCCAGGAGTGAGCCCCGGTTCATGGCGTAATAGGCGTAGACGTGGACGATGTTCGTCCTCACGAGCGTCCCGTCGACATCGTAGAAGGCAGCTTTGGCGGGCATGGGGCTGGCGGCTTCCTGACACTCCTGTACGGGTGTGTCAACGATGCCGGAAGGGGGGGAATTCGCCGGTCAACCTCGGCCGGCGAGCAAGGGGGCCGTGCGCCGCGGGGCCTCGCACGGGCTGTGGGTGCCCCCGCCTTCAAAACCAAAGAAGCTCCTGCGGCAAGAGGAATTCCCTCGGCGGAGCCCCGCACGCCCGAGGAGAAACGTGGCGGGTCACCTCTGTTCCGCGGCGAGAAAATCCCGTGGGTAACCCCCGCTCTCCCGAGGGAAAAACCATGCTTCACCCCCCCTTCTTCGAGTGTGAGGCAGCGATCACCGAGCGGTTTTCAGAGGGGAATGCGTACGGAAGGGCTGTTTTTCGGCTCGGGCCGTGCTACTACGCCGCCCACGGCTTAGGTTGTTCAACGCCGTAATCCACGTCCCCTTCGGAGGGGAGGAGACACAGAATGGCCGCTAAGAAGGCTGCTGCGAAGAAGACCACTGCTGCTGCTGCGAAGAAGGCTCCCGCCGCCAAGAAGGCTGCTGGTGGTGCCAAGCGCAAGCCGAACGCCGCGTTCATGAAGGAGTTCACTCCGACGCCCGAGCTCGCCGCTGTCGTTGGCGACAAGCCGCTGCCGCGCACCGCGGTGATCAAGAAGCTCTGGGACTACTTCAAGAAGAATGGTCTGAACCAGGGCCAGCTCATCAACCTGGACGACAACCTCAAGAAGGTCTACGGCAACAAGAAGCAGATCAAGATGACCGAGGTCGCCGGGGCCTTCAAGCACCTGAAGGAGTAGTTGGCCACGCGCCAGCCCGTGATCGGGCGCGCGTTGCTCCGAGGGCTCGCCACACCGTGGCGGGCCCTCTGCTTTTGGGGGGGATCCCCCAGGGCGGGTGAGCGTTGGAAATCGCGCGGAATGCGCTGCTGACCACTGGCCAACTTCCGCAGGAGTTCCTACCTCTCCAAGCGCATGCTGCGCCAAGGACTGGAAGAGGGGAGTAACGCTGCTCCTGGAGCGGCGGAGCGTGGGGCCGCCATCGCCGAGCGGCTGTACGCGCGCGTCCGCGAGGAGTTGCTGGCTCGGGCTCGGACGACACCGCTGTCCACCTACCGGGTGCAGCTGCACCAGGGCTTCAACTTCCGGGAGGCCCAGGCGGTGGTGCCGTACCTGGCTCGGCTGGGGGTGAGCGACTTCTACGCTTCGCCGTACCTCAAGGCGACGCCCGGCAGCACCCACGGCTATGACTGCGTGGACCACCAGCACCTCAACCCCGAGGTGGGCACGGCCGAGGAGCATCTGGCCCTGTGCCGCGCGTTGGAGGAGAAGGGGCTGGGCCACGTACTGGACGTGGTGCCCAACCACATGGGCATCGAGCGCTTCAACTCCTTGTGGTTCGACGTGCTGGAGAACGGCCCGTCCTCCGTGTACGCGAAGTACTTCGACATCGACTGGAAGCCGGTGAAGGACGAGCTGCAGGACAAGGTGCTCCTGCCGATCCTCGGGGACCAGTACGGCATCGTCCTGGAGAACGGGGAGCTGAAGCTGGGCTACCGGGACGGCGCCTTCTTCATCCACTATTACGATCACCTGCTGCCGCTGGCGCCTCGGCAGTACGGCAACGTGCTGCGGCCCGGCCTGCAGGAGCTGGAGGCACGGCTGGGCGAGAGCCACCCGCACCTCATCGAGCTGCAATCCATCCTCACCGCCATCGAGCACCTGCCGACGCGTACGGAGACGGAGCGGCCCAAGGTGCTCGAGCGCAACCGCGAGAAGGAGGTCATCAAGCGCCGGCTCGCGGCGGTGGTGGAGGCCAGCCCCGAGGTGGCCACCTTCGTGTCTGCCTGCGTGGATTCGTGCAATGGCACTCCGGGCAACCCGCGCTCGTTCGACCGGCTGGACGCGCTGCTGGCTGGATGCAGCTACCGGCTGGCGCACTGGCGCGTGGCTGGCGAGGAGATCAACTACCGCCGCTTCTTCGACATCAACGGGCTGGCGGCCATCCGTGTGGAGGATCCGGAGGTCTTCGATGAGGCCCACGCGCGCATCTTCGACTGGCTGCGGCAAGGGTGTGTCACGGGCCTTCGCATCGATCACCCGGATGGGCTGTTCGATCCCACCGCGTACTTCCTGAGGCTCCAGGAGCGCTTCTTCGTGGAGCAGGTGCGCGCGCGCTTCCAGGAGGAGTTCGGAGACAGCGACACGCGCTGGTCGGTGGTGGAGCAGCGCCTGCTGGAGCTGTGGCGGACAGAGGTGGCGGAGGACGTCGCCTCACCGCTGCGCAAGGCGCTCTATGTGGTGGTGGAGAAGATCCAGGGAGGCCGCGAACGCATCCCCGAGGCGTGGGCGGTGCACGGCACGACGGGTTACCGCTTCGCCAACTCGGTGGGCGGAGTCTTCGTGCAGGCGGAGGCCGAGAAGCCCCTGACGGAGACGTATCACCGCTTCATCGGCCAGGCGCCGGACTTCGAGGAGCTGGTCCGCCAGAAGAAGCTGCTCATCATGAGCACGGCGATGTCGAGCGAGATCAACATGCTCGCTCACGAGCTGAACCGCATCTCGGAGATGAACCGCCGCACGCGGGACTTCACGCTCAACAGCCTGCGCCGGGCGCTGGGGGAGTTCATCGCGCTGTTCCCCGTCTACCGCACCTACGTGGACGGGTGGAGGCCGGAGCTGGACGCTCGGGACGTGCAGTACATCGAGTGGACCATTGCCCGGGCGAAGGAGCGCAACGCCACCACCAACGTCAGCATCTTCGACTTCCTGGGGGACATCCTGCTGCGGCGCTACCCGGAGCACCTCAACGAGAACGAGCGTGCCGTCATGCTGCGCTTCGCCATGAAGCTGCAGCAGGTGACGGGCCCGGTGATGGCCAAGGGCCTGGAGGACACGTCCTTCTACATCTACAACCGGCTCGTCTCGCTCAACGAGGTGGGCGGGGAGCCCGAGCACTTCGGGACGCGGGCAGTCTCGTTCCACCAGCGCAACCGCGAGCGCGCGGAGCACTGGCCGGCGAGCCTGCTCACCACCAGCACCCATGACACGAAGCGCAGCGAAGACGTGCGCGCCCGGCTGAACGTGCTCACCGAGCTGCCCCAGGAGTGGAGCGAGCGGGTGGAGCGCTGGTCGAAGCTCAACGCGGCGCATGTCTCCACGTTGCCCGGTGGCGCGGCGCCCTCGCGCAACGACGAGTACCTCTTCTATCAGACGATCGTGGGCGCCTGGCCCATGGGCGGCGAGCCTCTCTCTCAGACGGAACACGAGGACCTCCAGCGCCGCGTGCGCGAGTACATGGCCAAGGCCATCAAGGAGGCGAAGGTCCGCACCTCGTGGACCAAACCGGACGCGGACTACGACACCGCGGTGGCGCGCTTCGTGGACGGGTGCTTCGACTGGAAGAAGAGCGCCGAGTTCCTGGAGGACGTGCGCCAGTTCAAGCACCGCATCGAGCCGGCCGGGCAGCTCAACGCCCTGGGGCAGCTCGTGCTCAAGCTGGCCTCGCCCGGGGTGGTGGACACCTACCAGGGCTGTGAGCTGTGGGATCTGTCCCTCGTGGATCCGGACAACCGGCGCCCGGTGGACTACGGCCTGCGCGCGAAGCTGCTGGATGCGCTGGATCAGGAGTCCTCCGGGAATCTGCTGGGGTTGTGCGCGAAGCTGAAGGCCCACATGGACGATGGGCGGGTGAAGCTCTACGTGCTTGCCCAGGGCCTGCGGCTGCGCCAGCGCCAGGCGAGCCTCTTCCGCTCGGGAGGCTACCGGGAGCTGGAGCTGACGGGGCCTCGCGAGCGGGCGGCCGTGGCCCTCGCCCGGGAGCACGGGGAGTCGGTGGTACTCGCAGTGGTTCCGCGTTTCACACTCCCCGCGCTGGAGGGGGAGGGGGGCCTGTCTCGCGCCTATGAAGGCACTTTCGTGACGCTTCCGGACGCCTATGAGGGCATGATGTTCCGGGATGTGTTCACCGGGCGCGAGGTGCGGCCGGAGCGCGGGACGACGGGTGGCGTGGTGCTGCCCCTCTCGCCGCTCCTCGCGAACTTCCCGGTCATCCTGCTGGAGAGGAGCACCGGATGAGGAGGGCCGAGGTGCTTCCAGGGAAGCCGTATCCCCTGGGCGCCACGTACGACGGAGAGGGCATCAACTTCGCGGTCTTCGCGGAGCATGCCCGGAAGCTGGAGGTCTGCCTCTTCGACCCGAGCGATCCCTCTCGAGAGCTCCGCCGCTTTCCTCTTCTGGAGACCACGTACCACGTCTGGCACGGCTACGTTCCCGGGCTGCAGCCGGGCACGATCTACGGCCTGCGCGCGCACGGCCCCTACGAGCCCAAGCGAGGCCTGCGCTTCAATCCGCACAAGCTGTTGGTGGATCCGTACGCCCGCGCCCTCCACGGCCGCGTGGACTACGCCCCGGCGATGTATGCCTACAAGGCGGGGGACGACAGCGACAAGGACGCGGACCTCGTCATGGACAAGCGGGACAACGCCGCGGGTGTGCCCAAGGCCGTGGTCCTGACAGATGACTTCGACTGGGAGGGGGACAAGCCTCCCGCCACCGCGTGGAACCGCTCGCTCCTGTACGAGCTGCACGTGAAGGGCTTCACGAAGCTCCACCCGGCCGTGCCCGAGTCTCAGCGCGGTACCTACGCGGGGCTGGCGCACCCGGCCGTGGTGGAGCACCTCACCCGGCTGGGCGTCACCGCCGTGGAGCTTCTGCCCATCCACGCCTTCGTGGACGAGCACTTCCTGGTGAAGAAGGGCCTCACCAACTACTGGGGCTACAACACCCTGGGCTTCTTCGCTCCCGAGGCGCGCTACAGCGGCTCGGGCTCGCGCGGCGGCCAGGTGACCGAGTTCAAGCAGATGGTGAAGGCGCTCCACCGCGCCGGCATCGAAGTCATCCTCGACGTGGTCTACAACCACACCTGCGAGGGCAACCACCTGGGGCCCACGCTCTCCTTCAAGGGCCTGGACTGCAGCGCCTACTACCGGCTCACGGACAAGGATCCGCGCTTCTTCCAGGACTTCACCGGCTGCGGCAACTCGTGGAACGCCACCCACCCGTACGCGCTCCAACTGGTGATGGACTCGCTGCGCTACTGGGTCGAGGAGATGCACGTGGACGGGTTCCGCTTCGACCTGGCCACCACGTTGGGGCGAGACAGGCACGGCTACGACACGCGCGCGGCCTTCTTCCAGATGGTGCACCAGGATCCGGTGCTGAGGCGGGTGAAGCTCATCTCCGAGCCCTGGGACGTGGGGGACTTCGGCTACCAGGTGGGCAACTTCCCGGTGCGCTGGAGCGAGTGGAACGGCAAGTACCGAGACACCATCCGCCGTTACTGGAAGGGGGATGACCGGCAGGCGGCGGAGATCGGTTATCGGATGACGGGCTCGTCGGACCTGTACGCGCTGTCCGGCCGCATGCCCACGGCGAGCGTGAACTTCGTCACGGCGCACGACGGCTTCACCCTGCACGATCTGGTCACCTACAACGAGAAGCACAACGAGGCGAACCTCGAGAGCAACCGGGACGGGGCCAACGACAACCACTCGTGGAACTGCGGCGTGGAGGGCGAGACGGACGACGCGGCGGTGAACGCCCTGCGTGCCCAGCAGCAGCGCAACTTCATGGCGAGCCTCTTCCTGTCCCAGGGCGTGCCCATGCTGGTGGCCGGGGACGAGATGGGGCGCACGCAGAAGGGCAACAACAACGCCTACTGCCAGGACAACGCGCTCTCGTGGGTGAACTGGGACCTGAACCCCCGCCAGCGGGCGCTGCTGGACTTCACCATCCGTTTGAGCCGGTTGCGCCGCGAGCAGCCGGTGCTCCACAAGCGGCGCTTCTTCCGCGGCTCCCACATCTGGGACAGCGAGCTGAAGGACCTGGCCTGGTTCCGCCCGGACGGCAAGGAGATGAAGAAGGAGGACTGGGAGAAACCCTATGTACGTGCGCTGGGTTTCCTGCTGGGAGGGGATGCCATCGCGGCCCTGGACGAGCAGGGCCACCGGGTGGTGGGGGACACGCTGCTGGTGTTGATGAACGCCCACCACGAGCCGATGACGTTCGCCCTGCCCGCCATCGAGTGGGGGGCGGACTGGGAGTTGCTCGTGGACACGACGACGGCGGAGGACTGCTCCCACGCCCATACCCCCGCTGGGGGCAAGGTGCAGGTGGCGGGTCGCTCGGTGGTCGTCCTGCGCCGGCCGGCCACGGACTTGTAGCGGACCGGGCCCAGAAGCGTTAGGCAGGAGTCGACGGAGCCCGTCCGGCCGGGTAGGGTGGCCGGCGTTCCGCCTCAACCCGGGAAGGTCTGTGAACACGCAAGTCGCGATCTGGGTCGGCTTTCACGTCTTCGTCGTGGCGATGCTCGCCATCGACCTGGGCGTGTTCCACCGCAAGGACCACGCGGTGACACCGAAGGAAGCAGGCATCTGGACGGGGGTGTGGATCGCCCTCAGCCTGATCTTCTGCGCGGGCATCGGGGCCTTCATGGGCCACGAGCTGGCGCTGCAGTGGCTCACCGCCTACGTGGTCGAATACGCGCTGTCGGTGGACAACCTCTTCGTCTTCCTGGTGGTGTTCAGCTACTTCCGGGTGGCGCTCGAGTACCAGCACCGGGTGCTCTTCTGGGGCATCATCGGCGCGTTCATCATGCGCGCGGTGCTCATCATCACGGGCACGGCGCTCGTGAGCCGCTTCCACTGGCTGATGTACCTGTTCGGCGCCTTCCTGCTCTTCACGGGCCTGAAGATGCTGCTGTCCAAGGAGGAGGCCGAGGCGGCGGACCCGGAGCAGCGGGCGGTGGTGAAGTTAGCCCGGCGGGTGCTGCCGGTGGCGCGGCAGGGCTCTGGCAGCCACTTCTTCCTGCGGGAGGATGGCCGGCTGAAGGTGACGCCGCTGTTCCTGGTGCTGCTGGTGGTGGAGGCCACGGACCTGCTGTTCGCGTTGGACTCCATTCCCGCGGTGCTGGGCATCACCCAGCACGCGTTCATTGCCTACACATCGAACGTGTGCGCCATCTTGGGTCTGCGCTCGCTGTTCTTCCTCGTGTCGAAGCTGATGAGCACGTTCCACTTCCTGAAGGTGGGGCTGTCGATCATCCTGTGCTTCGTGGGGTTGAAGATGCTGGCCACGTACTTCGACTTCCACCTGCACGAGGGGCTGTCGCTGGGAATCATTGGCCTCATCCTCACCGGCAGCATCGTGGCTTCGATCATCTGGCCCCAGGCGCCCGAGGCTGGCTCGGAGGGCGAGGGTGCCAAGGCTCCAGAGCAGGGGAAGGACCAGGAGCGCGTGAAGAGCTGAGGATTTCGCCCTCTTTAGATGCCCAGGGTCCAATTCCAGTAGAGCGGTTGGCATGAGAAGGGGCCGCGCTCCAGACTGCGGTTGCAATGATAGCCCTCGCCACACGCATCAGGAGGGCCGTGAGGGTCGCAGGCGGGTAGGCAATGCCAGCCGTCGCAAACCTTGCCAGCACCGCAGGGGGGATGGCCTTCGCCGCACTCTTCGACACATTCCATCCACACCTTGCCTGGATACGGCGGCTCATAGGCTACGTCGCACTTGAGGCCACCGGGGCAGGGTGTTTGCTGGCATTGGGGGCCATACACCTGCGCGCACACCGAGGCCCCTTCCTCGAAGGAGATGCACTGCTGACCAGAGGGGCATCCCCGGGTCTCGCACGTGGGCAGGCAGGCGGGCTGCGGAACGGTGTCCGCGCAGAAGAAGCCCTCGGGACATTCCTGGCTGTCGCCTGGGTGGCATGGCCGGGCGCACCAGGCGTGTTCGCGGCCACTGCACAGCCATTCGGGGGCGCAGGAGTTTCGTTTGTCACGCGGAAGTTCGACGCAGGCCTCCCCTTCCTGGCGCGGGCCAATGGGAATGCAGCGGCGCACCTGTGGACCCTCGGGCCAGGTGGCAAGGCTTCGGCATACCTCTCCTCCCTGGCATTGAGCATCCGTCAGGCACTCGCTGTCGACGCAGGTCGACCGCGGGAAGCGGACGTCGAACAAACAGCCCAGTGGCGGCTCACACTTCACCTTCTCCGGTCCGCAGCGCTGCCCGTACGTTGCCAACTGCGAGCGTTGCTCTTGGGTGAGCATGGGACTGATACGCACTCCGGGGGGCGCATGCGCTGGCATCTCCGGCCTCAGCAGTCCCCACAGCAGCAGCAGCACTGGCAGTGGCAGCAGAACGGCCGCGAAGACAGCGACGACGGTACGCCAGTTCCCCCTCCGCACTTACGGCCCTCCACACTTACGACACTCGTCCGAGTTCTCCTTGCCATGTGCGCAGACTTCCCTTTTTCGCTGGTCTGAGCACTGCGTGAGTTCTAGCTGTTGCTGCTCCGAATCCTTGTGCACGGCCTTGGCAACGCGGCCGTCCTTGCCGAATTCCGAGGGGCAGCCGCTCAGCACCAGGGCGGAAATGACGAGGGCCACCGCTTTGAGAGTCGGCATCCGTTCCTCGCGTGAAGGACGTTCGACGTTACCAGCGCGGCTTGCGCAGCGTCCACGCCACGGCATGTAGGGCGAATTCTGCATCGTTGCCTCCAACACCGGCTTCGCCCGCTCTTTGATTGTGCGGCTACCCTTGGCGCCCAAGTATCTGGCGTCGTGACTGCGGCGGCATCCCCGGTTCCCCTCTCCCTGAGTTGCGCATCGGCGTGCCCGATGGGAGGGCGCTCCAGCCCGCCTGCTTCCCCTTGTCCTGCCTCTTGTGCTAACCCAATAGGTCAACTAACCAAGGAGGTTGTAGATGTGGCAAGTCAGGTTGAAGCGTAGGGCGTGGCCTACCCATGGCGTCACCCCATGGGGGTTGGCGGTGGCGCTCGCGGTAGGGGCCGCTGGCTGCGCGCGCAAGGAGAGCGGCGTCTATCGCCAGGAGCATGCGATCCTGGCGGCCGCGGACGACTTCGGGCTGTTGCTGCTCAGCGCGGGACTGCGGACCGAGCCGCTGCTGGCGGATGGCGAGCTCACGGTGGACGAAGCCAGGCGGCTGCGCCTCATGCTCGACCTGGAGTTCGCGGACGGGGGCATGCAGCGGTACGGCCCCCGGGTCGCCGCCAGCTACCTGCTGGCCGAGGTCATCACCGGTGGGCAGCCTGTCACCCGGCCCGTGCTCAACGCGCGGGTGCGGCGCTTCGAGCCCCTCGCGGTGCTGCGGCCCGATGGCTATCTCGTCATGACGCTGACGGGGACCCCTCTTCAGTGCGCGGGGCCTGTGCAGGTACAGGCCGGAACCGTGACGGCAGCGGAGTTCGTTCTCGGCACTTTCTACTCCGCGCGGGAGAGCGGTTTTCGCGAGGACACCCGCCTGCCGCGGCTTCCCCGCAGCGCGTACTTCAACGGCGTCGTCGTCAGCCTGGAGCCGCAAGAGCCCGAGGTCAGCACCCCATCGCCGCGCCCCTCGGGAGCACAACCATGAGTGACAAGAAGCATGAGGAAGGGTCGCGGGCGGACGTGGAGCAGGGGGAAGAGACGAGCCCCGAGGAACGGACCACCGAGGACATGAGCGACGAGGCGCCGGAGGAGGGCTTGTCACCGGAGGCGCGGCGGGAACTCGCCGTGGTGATCAAGGGCATGGAGAGGCTGTCCCGTCTGCTCCAGCGGCAAGACTCCTTCACTGCGGGGCGGGTCACCTTCAAGTTCCTGCGCCTCCTGGAGGAGCGGAAGAACGGAGTGCAACTGCTCCTCTTCGAGCGGTCGCTGCCTCACGGCATGGGTGGCTACGTGGTGGTCAAACGCCTTCATCACCCCCAACGGGCTGAGCTGCGCCAGCGCCTGAAGGAAGAGGTGCAGCTGGCGTTCCGGCTCCACCATCCGGCCATTGCCCAGGCCCATCACTTCAAGGTGTTCGGTGGCACGCCGTACGTGATCATGGAGTACGTGGCCGGGCTGCAGCTCGAGTCGCTGCTGAGCATGGCGGCGTTGCGGCGCCAGCCGCTGCCGACCCCCTTCGCCCTCTACATCACGGCGGAGGTGGCGGACGCGCTCGAGTACGCGCACACGCTCACCGACCGGGAGGAAGGAGGCCGCCCGCTGGGCATCATCCATCGGGACGTCAGCCCCCGGAACATTCGGGTGGGCCGCCGCGGCGGAGAGGTGAAGCTGACGGACTTCGGCGCGGCGTTCTCGAAGAGGGTGGGGCGGCAAGAAACGCCAGAGCTGCTCAAGAAAGGGGAGCTGCTCTATGCCTCGCCCGAGTACCTCCTGGACCAGCCCATGGATGCCCGCTCGGACATCTTCTCGCTGGGGCTGGTCCTGCTGGAGGCGCTGACGAGCCGTCACCTCCTCGCTGGGGAGCAAGGGGCGGCGCTCACACCGTCACGAGGTGTGAAGGTGAGGGCGGATGAGGCTCCGCAGCTGCCGCTGGAGGAGATGCTGGCGTGGGTGGAGCGCTTCGGCCCGGAGGATGTCGAGCGCGCGGTAGCGGGCCTGTCGGAGGGACTCAAGGCCCTTCTGCGCAGGGCGCTCCAGAGAGACCCGGCTGAGCGCCACGCAACGGCTGGGGAGCTGCTTGGCGAACTTCGCGCGGAGCTCTCCGTGCTGGCCCCGGGGTACGGGCGGAGGGAGGCCGCCGAGCATGTGGAGCGGCTGCTCTCTGAGGCCCGCGCCGTGCGGGAGGTCGCAGAGCCCGTGGAGGGGGGCCTCTACCCCGAGTCCATCGACAGCCACGAGCTGGAGGGGTGAGAGGAGGCCAGGACCGGGACGCGAAGAGGTGGCGCCCCGGTCCTGGATTCAGCGGAGGAGGGCTTTGGCCACGGTGATGAGCACCTGGCGCTGGCTGTCGTCCAAACGCCGGGACAGGGCGACGAGTTGCTGAAGCGAGGGCGGGTCCTCATCCCAGGTGGCAGTCTTGCGCGACTTCTCCGGGCGGGGAAACCCGAGCAGCTCGGCGGGAGAGACGCGCAAGGTCTCGCAGAGCTGGACGAGCGTGGGGACGCTGGGGAGCATCTTTCCGCGCTCCATGCGGTTGTAGACGATGGGAGACAGCTCCATCAGTCCGGCCACCTCGGCCTGGGTCAGGCCCAGGCGTTCTCGCGCGGTGCGGGCGGCATACCCCAACCTGGTAGCGATCTGCTCTCTCATGGCTCGAGGACCGGGAAGAGGAACAACCGTCCCACGAGGACATCCACGGAGGTGTTGAGCACCCGGGCCAGGCGGCAGAGGGTGGCGACACTCGGCAGCAGTCGTCCTCGCTCCAGCCTTTCGTAGACGGGAAGCGGCAGCCCCACGGCGTCGGCGACTTGTTGGCGGCAGAGCCCCGCTTGCGTGCGGGCCTGGCGGGTGGCGGTGCCTATGTACTCTGCGAGCTTCAAGGACATGGAGTGACTCTCCTGCGCGGATCCGCGTCGGGAACGCTGGCAGTGGGTTATACGCATGGGTTGGTAGGTGTATATACCTCGTGCGTTAATCCGTTCAAACCTTCTGGTATGACCGAACGTCCGGTCATCGGGCTGGGCGGGCCTCTCGTGGGGTGTCATAAGTGCCTGCGCGCACCTACCTGGGTGGTTGTGGTAGTCTCTGCCTCCCTAACAGGGAGGCCCGCCATGAGTGAACCCGCCGTCAGGCCCGCTGCGGCGAAGGGGCGCCGCAGGCGGCATCACACCTCGGTGTCGCAGATAGGGCCGGGCACGGAGGTGGGCCCCTATAGGGTGGAACGGCGGCTGGGAGCGGGCGGCTTCGGCACGGTGTTCCTGGCGCGGCGGGGTGAGCAACTGCACGCGCTGAAGTTCCTGTCGCTCAAGGACCACTCGGGCTGGGCCGAGCGCGAG
>NZ_JAHXBF010000011.1 GCF_020103695.1 Hyalangium versicolor | reverse complement strand
GCATTCATGAACGGCTCCATACCTCATAGGTAGGGCCTCTCAGCACGGATGCAACAGGTACCAAAGCGCGCAACCCACGGCTGCTTGCTCCCTTGGTAATCCTGCCCCTAACGCAGTAGTGGTAGATCGGGGGGGCACCTTGGGTTGCGCCTCGCGTTCTGACCCGTAACGTCAGGGGTGGTTGCTAGACAGCAGGTGTCCTGTCTTCATAAGACTGCGCACTCCAGAGGAAGGTCATGGCCACACGAAAGATCATCCGACCCGCTACGTCCGGTAACACCGGAACGTCGGCTGTACCTGCCACGGCGTCCGCCGCAGCCCCCGCCCCGGTGGCCTCCGCCCCGGCGCCGACGCGCACCCTGGATCTCTCGGGGTTCGTCGAGCAGCTCAGGAAGCAGACCGACTCCGCCCGAGTCCAGAAGGCGACCTCGATGCTCCAGAGCGATCGCTTCCAGCTCTTTGACGAGGTGACCGACGAGCACGTCACCGGTGTGGTCAAGAGCCAGACGGACTACTCGCTCTTCTACGCGTGCAAGATCGACAAGCACGGGAACTTCATGTGCTGCACGCAGAACCTCAACCGGTGCGGAGGGCTCGGCGGCAACAAGCCCTGCAAGCACATGCTCGTGTTGATGATCGGCCTCGTGCAGGGCGGAAAGATCAACGCCAGCCAGCTCTCCGAGTGGACGAAGGCGGCCAAAGGCAAGAAGCCGGTGATCGACAAGGACGCCATGAGCGCCACCTTCGTCAAATACAAGGGCGCCGAGGCCGGCGAAATCGAGTGGCGCCCGACAGAGACCACCCCTGAAGACTATTACGCCCTGTAATCGACCCGCCCGATGAACAGCCTCGATGAGGTCGGACAGGAAGCGGACGCCCTCCGCACGGAACTCGAGCAACTCTACGTACGCGGCCTCGCATCGTCGTCCGCCGCGGACTGGAAGAAGCTCGCCTCGCTCGCCGAACAGTGGGAGCGCATTGGCGCCGGGCACATCGCGTCACGTTTGACGGATGCGCTGCGGGCCGCCAGTGCTGGCTCGAAAGACGCGCCGCGTGCGCTCCTTTCCGCGCATACCAGCCTGCACGTGTTCGAACGCGTGCTCAGCCTCGAGGCCGCAGCCGAGGCGTGGGCCGCATACGTCGCCGCACAGGAAGACAGTGAGGAGGCGGACGCAGCGCCTGCGGCGTCCCCTGTGCCCGCGGTGAAGCCGCCTGCCGCCGCGCCTCCCATCGAAGATCCCAAAGGCGCGCTCTCGCTCCTGGAGGAGCTGTCGCGCGCGGTGGAGGATCTGGTGCGCACGGGCATCCCCGTCGCCACCGAGGCCACGCGCGCCAAGATCGACGCCTCCTTCAAGGAAGCCTCGCGCCGGAAGTTCCTCCGGCTTGGTCCATCGCTGCGCTACGTCAACGACGATGTCGGACGCTACCTTGCCAGCGACCCGCAGTTCTCGATCCGGCGCTTCTCGTTCTTCCTCCACCGCTCGTGGCTCCTCGCTCGCGGGATGGTGAAGGCGATCCGCGACAAGAACGACGCGCTGTTCGCCTCACTGGCCGCTGCACCGGCGACTGCACCCCGGCCGGTCAAGTCCATCGACGTCGTCACGCTCGGCGTGCTCAAGCGCACCGTTGCCAGCGCCTACACGTTCGAGTTCAAGCTGCGCATCGTGGGCGCCGCGGAGCCGGAGCTCGTGGGACGGAGCCTCACCTACAGCCTCGTGTTCGCGCGCAAGGCCGAGGGGAAGGCGAAGGATCTTCCAGCCGAGGCCTATCTGCACCTGAGTCAGCCGCAGAAGTTCATGCCCAGGGTCTTCCGTCAGGACAAGGTCGTGAAGATCACCGACGCGGCGTTGATGCTCGACGAGCGCGGCGGCGGCCGGCTCGCACTCGGGCCCAAGAGCACCGTGAACGAGGGCAGTTCCTATAAGGACTGGCAACCCCTCTTCCTGTTCGACCCCGCCGCGGCGCTCGAGCATGTGAAGCGCCACTCGCCGGGGCCGCTCGATCTCGCGGTCGAGCTGCAAGAGGAGGTTGTCATCTCCGGCGCCACGATGAGCGAGCAGCCGATCAAGACCGGCGACGGCCGGCGGATCTTCGCGCTCGGCGGCGCGGGCGGGCTCTCCTTCGATGCGGTGATTCCAGATGGCCCGGACGGAGAGGAGCTGCTGCCACGCCTGCGCGCGGCGCTCAAACAGGCTGACAAGCCTCTCCTCTATGGCATCACCTATTACGAGTTCGGCCGCATGATGCTCCTGCCGCTGTCTTTGTTCTCCTCCGGCTCCGCAACCTCCGAGCCCGAGCCCGAGTCCGAGCCCAAGGCCCAGGCCTCGAAGAAGAAGAGCGCCAAGGGCGAGGCCAGGCCGAAGGTGAAGAAGGGCGACGGCCCGGAGCACCTCATGCTGAGTGACAAGACTTTCGATGTCTCCGCCCTCGTGGGCAATCTGTTCTGAGGATTGGTGAAGGATCATGGCGAAACCCGCGAAGAAATCTGAAGAGACCGCAGCCCCCCCTGTCTCCGAGATCCTCAAGGAGCCGGCGGAGATCAAATACGCCCAGGAGCTGGAGGCCCTGCGCCAGAACGAGAAGGACGAGGTTCCCACCGCGTGGAAGCTGTCTCCGCGCTCGGTGCTGGCCTACATCGTCGGGACGAAGAAGCCCCTCACCGCGACCATCAACGGTGCCGAAGTCGAAGTCCCCATCACACGCAAGTTCTTCGGTGACGACACCATCGTCGAGAGATCCATCGTGACGCTCGCGAGCGAGCGCGCACTGCTCCTCGTGGGAGATCCCGGCACGGGGAAGAGCTGGCTCTCCGAGCACCTCGCCGCGGCCATCAGTGGCTGCTCGACGCTGACGATCCAGGGCACGGCTGGCACCACCGAGGAGCAGATCAAATACTCGTGGAACATCGCGCGCATCATCGCCGAGGGCCCCAAGCCCGAGAACATGATCGCCTCGCCGTGCATGATCGCGATGCGCAAGGGCTCCATCTTCCGCTTCGAGGAGATCACCCGCTGCGTCGGTGACGTGCAGGACGCGCTCGTCTCCATCTGCTCGGACAAGGCCATCGCGGTGCCCGAGCTGCCCGGCGATGCGATGGTGTTTGCCAAGCCTGGTTTCAACATCATCGCCACCGCCAACGCGCGCGATCAGGGCGTCAACGAGCTGTCCGCCGCGCTCAAGCGCCGCTTCAACTACGTGCACATCCCGGTGGTCGCCGATCAAAAGACCGAGGTGGAGATCGTCCGCACCCGCTCCAAGGAGCTGATCGAGCGCTACAAGATCGCCGCTCGGGTGGAGGAGCCCGTGCTCAAGCTGCTCGCCACGGTGTTCCGCGAGATGCGCAGTGGCGTGACGGCCGAGGGCGTCAACATCCAGAAGCCCTCGACCACGCTGTCCACCGCCGAGGCCATCGGCGTGGCGCTCGATGCCGCCATCCACAGCCGCTATTTCGGCTCGGGCGTCGTGGGCGCCGACTCCATCGGCCGCAACCTCGTGGGCTCGATCGTCAAGGAGGACCTCGACGACGTGAAGGTGCTCAAGGAGTACCTGTCCCTGGTCGCCAAGAAGCGCGGGGAGGGCGACCCGCAGTGGAAGGCGTTCTACGAAGCGGCCACCGCTGCCATCAAATAGCCCATGCCTCCCGCCGCCCCCATCGCCCAGATTCTCGAGGAGCTCGACGCCGAGCGCATCGAAGCGCGCGCCCACGCCGTGCTGGCCGAGCCCCTCCACTGGTTCCCGGTCCGCCATCACTCGCCCGCGGTTGCGCGCCACGTCGCCCAGACCATCCGGACACGGCGCCCATCGATCGTCTTCATCGAGGCCCCCTCGGATGCCTCGGAGCTGGTGCCGCACATCGTCGACAAGAAGACCAAGCCGCCGATCGCGCTGTTCTCCTCGTACCGCGACGACGACAACACGCTCGGGCTCGCGGGCATCGAGAGCCCGGCGCCCGATGTGCCCTTCAAGGTGTCTGTCTATTATCCGCTGCTCCCGTACTCACCCGAGTACGTGGCGATGCGTGAGGCCGCCGCGATCGGGGCGCGCGTGGTGTTCATCGATCTGCCCTACCGTGCCCGGCTGAAGAGCGCGGCCGAGCGAGGACTCCAGGCAGCGCCAGAGGCCACCGGCTCAAAGCAGCCCGCTCCCGAAGAAGAGGAAGGGCCGCTTCACGATGAGGAGCATCACGAGGCCGACCACCCTGAGAGCCAGCCAGGCTGGGAACACCTCGCGGTGGAGAGCAGCTTCTACCAGAGGCTCGCGGAGGCGGCCGGGTACCGCTCGTTCGATGAGTTCTGGGATGCGCTTTTCGACGTGTCCTTGCGCCACGTGGACACGGAGAGCTTCCGGCGCGACCTGGCCTATTTCTGCGCCGCGGTACGCGCCACCACCAGCCGCGAGCGGATGGAGCTCGACGGCACGTTTGTGCGCGAAGCACACATGTGGAGCACCATCACGCGGACCCTCTCGGAGACAAAGACTCCACCCGAGAAGGCCATGGTGGTGTGCGGAGGGTTCCACATCTTCCTCGAGAAGAGCACGGAGCCTGTTCGGCCCCTGCCGTCCGGCACCGTCTACAACACCGTGGCGCCGTACTCGTACCTGCGGACGAGCTCCGACACCGGCTACGGGGCCGGAAACCGCGCGCCCCTCTATTACGAGCGTCTCTTCGAGTACTCCGAGGATGATCCGGCGAACGCGCCTGTCGCCGCCATGGTGGATCACGTGGTCAGCGTGCTGGTGCGCGGTAGGCGTGACGGAGAGCTCCTGTCCTCGGCGGATGCCATCTCGGTCTCGCAGCATGCGCGCATGCTCGCGAGCCTGCGCAACCGCTCCGCGCCGATCCTCGATGACGTGCGTGACGCGCTGATCTCCTGCTGTTGCAAGGGCTCGCCGCAGGAGGAGGGGAGGTACCTCCTGAGCGCGATGAAGGCGGTCGAGACCGGTACGGCCGTGGGCCGCGTCACTCCCGCGCTCGGCAAGCTCCCGCTCCTCTACGATTTCTACAAGGCGATCGACGAGCTCGACCTCGGCGAGTACATCGCCAGGGACAGGAAGGCCAAGGTCGTCCTCAAGCTGCAACAGGCGGGCGACGAGAAGCGCTCGATCTTCTTCCACCGGCTCGTGCAGATCGGCATTCCCTTCGCCAAACAGCTGGACGTCGACAAGGCGGGCACCCTGTTCACCGAGGAGTGGGAGGTCGCATGGGCACCCAAGGTCGAGGGTGCGCTCATCGAGGAGAGCATCCACGGTGACAGCGTGGAGTCCGCGGCGCTCGCCAAGCTCGACGAGGAACTGGCACAGGACGCGGGCTCGGCCGGTGCCGTCGCGGAGCGCCTGCTGCGCGCCGTGAACATGGATCTCCCCGGGATGGTGACACGACTGCAGGCGTCGGCCGGCGGGGCGATCGATGCGGACACACGCCTCGCATCGCTCGGGAAGGCATTGACGCATCTCGTGGTACTGGAGCGTCAGGCTGTACGGCGCCGCCTGAAGAAAGACATCCTCGACGAGCTCATTGAGAGGTGCTTCGGCCGCGCGTGCTTCGCCATGCCGAACGCCGCCAATGTCCCGCCCGAGGAGTTCGACGAAGTGGTGGCCGGGGTGAAGAGCCTCGCCGAGGTGCTCCTCAGCGAGAAGGGGGCGGACCTCGATCGCGACCTGTTCATCGAGAATGCGCGCACCACGCTCGCCGATTCGAAGAGCCAGCGCCTCCGAGGCGCGCTCTCAGGTGTCCTGACGGAGTGCCGCGCCCAATCGCCCGAGGCTCTCGCGGCCGACGTGGCGCGCTTCGCAAAGGCCTTGCCCGAAGAGATGGTCCAGTGCGGGGACTACCTGAGCGGCGTCATGGAGACCAGCAAGACGGCGTTGATGCTTGGCGCGGATGGCATCGTCCACGCCATCGACGATCTGCTGCGCGCGGCCACCTGGGACCAGTTTCTCCTGTTGCTCCCACGCACGCGCGGCGCCTTCGAGGCCGTGCACGCGCGCGCTCGCGTCTCGCTCGGGGATCGCGTCGCCGTGATGTATGGCCTCAAGGATGACGACGCCGCGGCGGTGACGAAGTTGGAGACGAGTGTCGGCGCAGCGGTGAAGCTCTCCGAGATCGACGCGCGGGTGGGGGAGATCATGAAAGCCTGGGACTTCGCATGAGCAAGTCGTCAAAGACTGGCACGCGGTCGCTGAAAGACTTGAGCGAGGAGGAGCGTGGGCTGATCAATCGCTGGAGGCTCGTGCTCGGCAAGAGCGCCGAGCAATGCGGCGTTCGCTTCTCCCCCGGCGCGGGCGAAGGGGACTGCGAGGGCGCGGAGGAGGCGCTCTCCTTTCTCTTCGACGATAAGGGCGCAGGCTCGGGCGGCTCGAACCTCACGGTTCCCCGGTGGATCGACTCGGTGAACGAGCTCTTTCCCCGGCAAGCCAAGGAGGTGCTGGAGCGAGAGCTCGTCCAGCGCAAAGGCATCCGCGAGATCCTGGATCAGCCCGATCTGCTGGAGCGGATCGAACCCAACGTGGAGCTGGTGAAGACGCTCCTGACGCACAAGGACCTGCTGACGCCGAAGACGCGGGTGCTGGCGCGCAAGGTCATCGACAAGGTCGTCAACGAGCTCAAGAAGAAGCTCGAGGTGCGGGTGGAGCAGGCCATCACGGGCGCCCTCCGCAAGGACAAGCACTCGCCGAGGCGGGTGTTCAAGAACCTGGACTTGCGGACGACGCTGCGGCGCAACTTGAAGAACTGGAACGGCGAGCGGCAGAAGCTGCTGATCGACCGGGTCTGGTTCCATGCGGCCGAGAAGAACAAGCGGCCCTGGCACATCATCGTGTGTGTGGATCAGTCTGGCTCGATGCTGGAGTCAGCGATCTTCTCGGCGGTGATGGCGTCGATCTTCGCGAAGCTGCCCGGGGTGAAGACTTCGCTGGTGCTCTTCGATACGCAGATCGTGGACCTCAGCGACAAGGTTGGTGAGCCGGTGGACGTGCTCCTGAGCGTGCAGCTGGGAGGCGGCACTGACATCACCCGGGCCGTGGAATACTGCTCGGGGCTGGTGCGCGAGCCTGCCCGCACCATCGTCGTGCTCATCACCGACTTCTACGAAGGCCGCTCCGAGGAGGACCTCGTGCGCGCGGTGCGGCGGCTGGTGGACGCGAACGTGCGCATGGTGGGGCTGGGGGCGCTCGGCTATGACGCACAGCCCCAATACAACCGGCACACCGCGGGCCGGCTGCGCAAGGAAGGGATGGACATCCTGGTGTGCACGCCGGAGAAGCTGGCGGAGGCGATGGGGAAGATCATCACCGGCTGAGAGCCATTCGCCGCGCTGTGGAACCCTGACGAGGATGTCGTGGTCCATCGAGCCGGTGCTCGAGCCTCGCTCGCGAGCCATGGGGGAGGCTCCCTGGCATGGAGAGTGCTTGGGCCTGCAACGATGACCCGGAACTCTGTCTGGGTAAAGGAGCAGCGATGGCATTCAGGTCGGCGGTGTCAGCAGTGCCTGTGGTTCTGTCCCTCGCAGCGAGCACGTCTTCGGTTGCCGAGCCCCGGCGAGCGATGGAATCCCCGCCCATCCGGTGTGCTCCCTGGCGGATCCTGGGGGCGACACCGTCCGACGCCTATGTTGAGCAGATGGCCTCCGCGGAGGGCACATTCTTTGTTTCCCTTCACCTCTCCTCCCAGGACGAGCTGTGGAGGAGTGACGGCACCGCGGCGGGCACATCCCGGGTCACGGTCTCGCCGGATCTCCGCCAACTCGCCGCGGCCGGCCGGAGGCTCTTCTTCACGGCCTCCACTCCAGAGACAGGGACCGAGTTGTGGAAGACGGACGGCACCCCCGAGGGTACGAGCCAGGTTGCGGACCTCACGCCGGGGGCCGCCAGCACGCCCTTCGGAGCGTTCGCGGCCCTGGGAGAGACGCTCTTCTTCACGGCGGGAGATACCCATGTGGGTTTCAGCTTGTGGAAGAGTGATGGGACCGCGGGCGGGACGTCTGTCATCAAGAGCTTCACTCCGGGCCTGGAGGCTCGGGGGCTGAACGCCGTGAATGGGCGGCTCGTCCTCTCTTTCGCCAGCGTGGACACGGATGGGGGGGAACTGTGGGCGAGTGACGGGACGCAGGACGGGACCGTGCTTCTCTCGGATGCTCGGCTCATTGGGGCTGTCGCGGAGACCCAGGGCCGCCTCTACCTCGGCGGGCCGGTGGTGAACGGTGCTCCCAGCAAGCTGTGGAAGACCGATGGAACACCCGAGGGGACGAGCGAACTCGAGAGGACTTTCTTCTTCGGCAACTCCATCGTCCGCTGCTGCAGCCTCGAGAACGTCGAGCACGTGGGGGCCGCGGGGAAGATCTTCCTCCGCCAGAGTTTCCAGAGTTGGCCCGGGGGCCCTCAGCCTTCGCCCGAGCGGACCTACAGCCTGCGCGAGTTCAACCCGGAGGATCAGCAACCCGAGGCAGAGATCAGCGGTGGGGTGAACGCGATCGCCTCCGTGAACGATCAATTCCTTGTCTCGGCGTCGGAGACGGCGTTCTTCTGGCGCCGGGCGAGTGACGGGATGGGGGGACAGGTGGAGCTCCCCTCGACCGTGCGCTCTCCGATTCGACTCTTTCCCTCCGGAGAGCACCTGTTCTTCGTTCCGGACGATGGTGTCATTGGGGATGAGGTGTGGGCCACGCATCTGGCGTGTATGACCGATCACACTCCTCCGCAGATCCAATGTCCGGAGCGGGTGGCTGTCGAGACGACGAACTCCGAGGGCGCCGCTGTGTCATACCCTCCGGCGACCGCCACGGATGATCAGAGCTCGGAGCTCGAGATCACCTATAGCGAGCCGTCTGGCAGCGTCTTCCCCATTGGCGTCACGACCGTTACGGCGCGCACGCAGGACGAGGCAGAGCAGGCCGCGTTCTGCACCTTCGAGGTGGAGGTGCGGAAGAAGGCCGGTTCCTGTGGGTGCACCACGCCGCTCGTGTCGGCGCTTCCTTGGGGGGCACTGCTGCTGCTCGTGCCCCTCGCGGCCCGCCGCCGCGGTGCATGACGGAGGCAGCCCGGTGGCGCTCGTCGTCGGTCAGCTCCAGCTTGGGCTGGTGGCGCGCGTGTCGAACAGCTCCAACTCGGGTCGGTGGAGCGCAACGACGTGGGTGTGTGGCGGGCGACCCAGCAGACGGGACAGTTGCGGCAGCATGGCGCTACTTGGGGAGGGAGCAGGGACGTGGCGAGCGTCCAGGCGTCAGCGTTGGGAGGGAGGCTGCCCCCGTAGGGCGCTCGGAGGTGAAGCACGGGCGCCACCCGGCGACTCCTCCTCTTCTCCGGAGCTGCCCTCTACCCTGATCACCTCCTCATACGAAGGGGTGACACATGCTGCTGTGGCGGATGCTCTGGAAGGCCGAAGCGCTGCTCCTGGTGTTGGTCCTTGGGTGCGCCAGCATCCCAAGGGCTCCTCGCGTGGAGGACACGGGCCAGGGAAAGGCCGTCGTCCACATCCCCCGCACAGCAGACCTCCAACCGGTGGAGCTGGAGGAAGAGGAGTTCCAGCAGGCCGTCAGGCGCCTTGCGCGCGAGGTACGGCAGGCAGGCACCCCACGCCAGACGGCGGAGACGGCGTTTCAGATGGACCCGCAGAGCGGCAATTACCTCTACCTCCAGCGGGAGAAGAAACTGGTGCCAGCAGGGCCCGGCGAGTCCTGGGACGGCACGTTGACGAAAGAGGAGCTTGCGCTGGCGGAGCGCTACCGGCTCTGGTGCCGGAGCGCCTACAACTTCTACGGCGACTGTCTCGGGGGCGCGCTGGTGGAAGGGCACTACCTGGATATGCAAGGCCGTTACGTCTGGGCGCTGGCCATGAGCAAGAGCCCCGTGCTGGACGAGATGAAGAAGGCGCTGGGGGAGATGGTGGAATTCCGCGCCCTCATGAGTGCGGCCTTGTGGACGTTGGGCTCCATGCTGTTGATCATGCTCCTCAATCCCGTGGCTCCGGCGCTGGTGGCGGTGTTGGGCGTCGGGATGCTCTTGTATGTGGGCTATGACACGCTCCGCAACCTCGTGACGGGCTGGGCGGAGTTGACGGAGGCGGCGAAGGCCGCAACCACCTTCGAGGAGATCCGCGAGGCGGGCGAGAGCTTCGGCAGGATTCTCGGGCGAGAGTCCGCGCGCGCATTGGCCATGCTGCTGGTCGCGGCCATAGGCTCAACGACGCAACTGTTCGCGGCGAAGGTGCCGACGCTGCCCGGCTCGGCGCAGGTGGCCATGCAGGCCGAGGGGCAAGCTGGAATTTCTCTGCCCGCGCTGGAGACGGTGCAGGAGATCGCGGTCACTGCCGAGGGCATCAGCATCACGCTGCCCGCAAACGCGGTGGCCATGGCGGCGCGGGGCAGTGGCAACAAGGCTCCCTGTGTCGAGACGCACCACATCGCCACCATCTGCAACGAGAAGTCCACCGCGCGCGGGGGCACGTGGTCGCCGCGATTCCGGGACATCTTCGCCAAAGCTGAGATGACGCTGGATGACCCGGCGAACAAGATGCCGCTGCCCGGGCATTACGGCCCCCACCCCGAGCAGTATCATCAGATGGTTTACAAGGAATTAGCCGAGGCAACGGAAAGCTGTAGCACCGTTGTCGATTGCCGTAAGGCGTTGACTGGAGCACTCCGAGCATTGGCCAGGGAGATCGCTACCCCGGGAACAGAACTGAACCAACTCGTCACCCGCCAGTAACCGCGCTAAGTGGAGCCCATGCCCAGGCGTTTCTTCGAGCTATCCGACGAGGTAGAACTCCCGCGCCGCTGGCATTTGGCGATGCCCCGGAACGCTCAAGGCCTCAAGGTGGACGATGGGCAGTTCAGGCATGGGTCCCCCGTCCTGCTCAAGGAGCGATTCAAAATCTCCGTCGAGATCGCGGGAACGCCGCTGGACTTCACAGAGGCGGGCATCATGATCCCGGTGGTTCATGTCCGGGTCGCGTCCCTGTTCACGGAGCTGGCCCCGGACGATGTGCAACTCATCCCAGTGGATGTGGAAGGCCAACCGGATCAGTACCTCATCCTCGTGGCCACACGACTGATCCGCTGTATCGACGAAAAGGCGTCCCGCATTCGACTCTGGACGCACGAGGACGGAGTACCTCATAAGGTCGGCCAGTATGCCTCCGTGCGAGACCTACGCATCGACAAGAATAAGGTAGGAGGCGCTCGGGTGTTCCGTCTTGAGGGGTGGCGGAGTTCGCTGATCGTCTCCGGGGAGATCAAGGATGCCCTGGAGCGCATGGGAGCCACGGGCACGCGGTTCGAGGAGGTCTAGAGCTGGGCTCGGAGGGCCATTGTCGAGGGTTCCCGCTACTCGGGCTATCGGTTTCCCGGATCCTGTCCTCGATGGGGACTTGCTCTCTCGGGCGTGGCGCACCGCGAGCGACGGGTGGGTTGTCCGGCTCACAGAGACGCCGCTGGATCTCGACAATCCCTCGCCGCGTACTGACTCATGAGGACGAGAAAAGGCCCCGCGTCCCCTGTACAGGAACGCGGGGCCTTGGCTCACGGCCTCAGGCTTACGACGGCTTGGCGTTGAGCGGCGACTGCGGCAGCTCGTCGACCGAGGGCAGCTCGCCGGTGAGTGCCTCGGCCAACCGGTTCACCTGCTCCAAGGGAATGCCCTTGAAGTCCAACACCGCCTTGCCCTTCTGGTTGCGCACCGTCACCTTGACGATGGTGCCTGTGCCCGTGGGGAAGCGTCGCGCCACCGCCTCGCCGTACTGCTCCGCCAGCACCTGGGCCTCCTGCGGCAGGGGCTTGCTGGAAGCCGGCTTGCGCTTGCGCTGCAACGCCCGGCGCATCTGCTCCACGCTGCAGGCCCCGAACGGCTGGGTGGACACCTGCCCCTTCTCGTCCGGCACCTCGATGGGCGTCTGGCCCGGGTCCTCGGCGTTCACCGCCACGTCCGTGGCCTCCTTGTAGCTGAGCAGCAGGCTCAGGCAGGTGACGCCGAAGCGTCGCGCCACCGGCTCGCTGAAGGCGCGCGCCACCGCCCCGTACGTCGTCAGCGTCGCCTGGGACAGGTCGGCCAGCTTCTGGCTGAAGTAGTCCCGGGCATCCTTGTAGCCGGCCTTCTCGGCCATACGCTTCTCCACGATGTGGTTGTAGAGCTGCCCCATGCGGTGGTAGCTGCTGTTTCCCTGCGCCATCAGCTGCAGCATCTCGCTGCCCAGCTGATCCAGCGTGGCGTCCTCCGGGATTGCGGGGCTTGCGACCGAGCCCTGGGCAGTGCCGCGGGTGACATCCTTGAACTTCAACAGATTGAACATGGGTGTTTCTCCCCCTGGGAACGCACCATGCGTCCCGGCCGCTTGAGGTTGCGGCTGAGCGGCCCTAGAGCACGCGGCGCGCCAACCACTGGGTGCTTGCGAGAACGGGCATTTACGCGAACAGGCCTTCGGGGACCGTCCGCGGACGCGGACGATTCGTCCGCGTTGGGAGACGGTGCGAAGAAAAGAACTGAAACTCCAGGAGCTTACGAGGGTGCAGCCACGAACGGCAGGCGCAGGCGGCCCTGTAAACCGTTGAATGGACGAGGGTGCGTTTCTCTGCTCGAGACAGCGACCGTCCGCGTTCGCGGACGGTGCCACCTGGACCGGTGCCCGGTTCGCCACTGCTGACACAGTCAGGAGTAGCCACTTGGCTCGGCACTGCTGACACAGTCAGGAGTAGCCACTCGGCTCGGTACTGCTGACACAGTCAGGAGTAGCCACTCGCCACTGCTGACACACGCAGATCGTTGACCCGCGTTTCCGGGAGAGTGCTTCCAGCCTTGGGGCCGGTGCTGCTGGGCGTGCCGCACCTCCTCTGGCTCAGCGCTCGTGGAGGTAGGCGTCCGAGGCACCGGGCTTGAGGCCCCGCACCAGGGAGGTGGCATCGCCCGACAGGGGCACCTCCGTCTCCAAGCGGGCCTCGCCATGCCCCTGGCTGAGCCGAGCACTCGAAGTGATGTTGAGCATCAGGGCGCCGACATTGTTGTTCTCATTGACCTCGGTGACCACGCCATCGTCGTCCGCGATCAGCACGATGTAGTAGGTCCCCACTGGGATGTAGGGAGAGAACGTGATGCCCGTGGGCTGCAGGGTGGTGACCCCCGAGTAACCCGGGGTGGACACGCTGCCGATGTAGGAGAGCAGCTGGTAGTTCGCATCGGCCAGATAGAGCCCCACACTCGAGGGGGAGTACGCGCTAGGGCACTGCCGATACAGCGTGAACGAGAGGTTCGTGGTGCCTCCAGGCTGAATGACGCTGGGGCTGAGCGCTCCACCCATGAAGAACTGGTCGGACTGATGCCAGTCTCCAATCGATGACGACGAGTAGGCGAGACTGCCGCCCGCCCCCGAGTAGTAGCCCAGGATGTACCAGTTCTGCGGCTGACAGCCGGTGACGATGTTCTCCAACAGGGCGACCGTGGCCGTGTCCATGTCCGCCTGAGACAGGGTGGCCGTGATGGTCCCCGAGGGCGCATAGAACGGCCCGAATTGTCCCGAGCCCGTCGACAGCCCGACGTACTTCAGGCCCAGGGGGTACACCTGATTGCTCCCGGACGGTGTGTCGGAGAGATAGAACCGGACCGTCGCGACACCCGCGCCAAGCGAGCCCGTCTGGTAGCCCGACAGGGTGAAGTTGATGCTGAAGCCCGTGAGCGGGTTGCTGATGTGGGAGGGCGCCGAGTAGCTGGTGATCCGGATCGTCGACGAGAAGACCTGGGCCGAGGCGGAGCTCGCCGTGAGGAGGAACAAGAGAGCGAAGCAAGTGGCTACGGATTTCAGTTTCGGGCTCACGGCAATCATTGAATGACCTTTCTCAAGGAAAAAACCTCCCCGCCCTTCCCCAGAGACTTGAGAGCCGACCAGGGAGAAAACGATGCAGAAAATCTCCGGGCGACCATCGTCGCGCTGATAGGTGACGATAAGCCCCGCAGCAGTGGGGCTCGTGGTGAGCGCTGGGGGGCTCCTAACCTGCTTCCATCATGGTATGAGCCGGGTACCCGCAGGACGCAGGCCGGTTCCCAGCGCACCGCGTCCTTAAGCAACGTCCCTGCACCAGCAGAAGTCCTACGAAGCGCTGCTGGCCGAAGTGTTCACCTCGTCTCTCATCCACAAGGGCGCGATTCTGCTATCTGGATCCGGGCGATCGATACCTCCTCCACGCCTGCTTTGGGAGCGAGCGTGCTGCCGTCCGGTGTCGAGGCAGAAACAGCGCCGCTTGGCAACCGATCGCACCGGACAAAGGCTTACGCGACAAGCGCTACCCACGTATCGGTCCCTGCCGCTGGAGGACAGAAATTCATGAACGCCCGCATCGATACCGGCGCGACCACCGGTCGTTTCGACCTGTATGGACCCGCGCACAAGGGCCTGCGCCACGCCAACGCCGAGATGCTCGGCCGGCTCGGCCGGGCGGACTTCTCCATTGACCAGGGCGCGCTACTCGCCGACCTGAGGCAGCATCTGGCGATGAATAATCTCCACCTCATCGACGAGGACAAGTACATCCATCCCGCCATCGAGGCTCGCGCGCCAGGCGCCAGTGCGACCCTCGCCCGCCAGCATGCCGAGCATCGCGCCAGCTTTGCGATGCTCGAGGAGGCGATCCGAGCAGTGGAACGCGCGCAGGACGGGCGCGCGGTCGCGGCGGGCCGCAGCCTGTATCTCGCCTTCAGCGGCTTCGTCGCGGAGGATCTGCAGCACATGCTTGAGGAGGAGGAGCAGACATGGCCGCTGCTCTGCACGCTGTTCACCGACGACGAGCTGATGGCGATCGAGCAATCGATCGCCTCCAGCCTCGATCCCGATGCCCTCATGTACTTCCTCGGCCACCTGGCACCCGCAATGAATCCCGCCGAGCGGGCTACGCTGCTCGGCGGAGTGAAGACTGCGGTGCCACCCGACGTCTATGCCGCCATCATGGAGAACGCCGTCAGGCCTGTGCTCAACCCGGCCGACATTCGCCAGCTCGCGCAGTTGGGGCTGCTGCCGTGAGCGCAGCGGGATGAGAAGACGTGCGGCCAACCAGGCGGCGAGCAGGCCTTGGAGCATCCACCCGTACCTGGCGAGAAGACAGGGAGCATCACACTGTTGGGCATGACACCTCACCAACCGCTGCGAATCCTCTTCCTGAGCACGGGCAATGCCGCTCGAACCATTCTCGCTGAGTACATCTTGCGCAGCGTGGGACATAGCCATTTCGAGCCATACAGCGCTGGCATGCTGCCTCGAGAGAAGGTGCATCCTCTGACCCTCAAGGTGCTGCGAGAGCGCTTCCATCTCGATCCCGCGGGAGCACGCAGCAAGTCCTGGGAGGAGTTCCGGGACTTGCCCCTCGATCTGATCATCACCATCTGCGACAAGGCGCGCGAGGCCTTGCCGTTGTGGCCAGGCCAGCCCGTCGTGGCTCATTGGGACGAGCCGAACCCGGTGGACTTCGAGGGAGACGAGGCCGAACACGAGCGCTTCTTCTGGAAGGTAGGACGCGAGCTGGCCTTCCGCTTGGATCTGCTGTGCGCGCTGCCTACCCATAAGCTGCTCCTCCTGCGACCGCAGCCTGAACTCCAGGCCGCCGCCTCTTGACCGCCAAGCCTCAAGGCCGGGTGGCCGAGAGCAAAGGAATCGCCGCCGAGCGCTCTCCAGACCTCCAGCTCGTGGGCTGCTTTGCAGGCCGTCCCGGGCTGGAGCCGAGTCCAGGAGCAGTGCCCCGCTCGAAACTGCTGACACAGTCAGGAGTGCCTACTCGCCGCATCCCAACCCGGGCCGGGCGAGCTAGGGACGGACGCTCCAATCGCAGCGGTAGGTCGATGGCGTCTGTGCTCCCATGGCGACGACCCAGAACCACTCGCCGGCGGGAACTGTCACGCTGAGCTGTCCGGCAGTGGGAGACAGCCAGAGATACGCGAAGTCCCGCCAGGCAGCATCGGTCACGCGCAAGAGGACGTCGGACGGCGTGGCCTCGGGCGCGATGCAGGTCAGATCTACGATCCGCCCGGCGGGTGCATGGATGGCGAACACATCCATGTCCCAGTTCACCGGAAGAGTGCCTGTCACCGGCGTCCCGGACGGCACCACCGTCGCTTCGGGAATGGTGTCTCCCACGTCGTCGAGCCCCAGGTCGGACAGCCGCAGCGTGTACGGGCCTTTCGCGTAGCTCACCCGCACCCGGTACTCCCCTGCCACCGCCGAGGTCCACAGCACCGAGGTGGCGGGCCCGACCTCGCTCTGCACGCCGACACCCGTGGGATCGTAGACCTTGACGGGGCAGTAGCTGACCTGCGAGCTACAGCCGAAGTCCACGCGCAGGTGGTGGCGCGCGGGCAAGGTGACGGCGAAGACGTCCACATCTCCGGTCCACTCGAACTCTCCCGTCACCTGCGTGTCCACCGCCAGGGGCCGAGCCGGTCCCACGAGTTCGTCAGGGGCGTCATCGGCGATCTCCTCGACGGTGCAGGAATAGGCGAGCGGCGTGTCCGAAGGCGCGGTGCCGAGGGGGGTCTCGATGCTGGCGATGCCCATCCCCTCCTGCTGGACACGAAAGGCGGAGGAGGAGACCTCAACGAGGTAGTTGCCGGCATGGACCTCCGGCTCGCTCATGCCGGGCACGAAGAAGCGCAAGGACCAAGCGCGGCCCTGCTCCAGCGACGAGCAGCTCACGCGGTACGTGAACCCCGCGTGCACGGCGAATGCGTAAGCATCCACGTCTCCAGCTCCTTGCAGTCCGTCCTCGAGCGCCTGGCCCGGCTCGATGGGCGCGGCCTCTTCCTCTGCATCCCCCGCGGTATCGATGCCGAGGTTCGTGAGCTGATAGCGGAAGGTGCCGACTCCGCCTTCCTCGGAGCTCGACACCCCGAGGTAGTACGTGCCAGGGCCCGGCAGGCGAACGTAGAAGTCGACCCGCTTCACGTACGCCTCCGTGCGCGCGGAGGACAGGCGCGTGCCCTCGGCGTCGAAGAGCCCGAGCGAGCAGCCCACCAGGGTCACCGAGTCACAACGGAAGCGCAGCCGTCGGGGTGCATCCGTCTCGACGCGCAGGTAAGCGACAGGCGTGCCCCGAGCCCCTTTCGGCCGGGACCGCACCTCGCCGTCGGAAGGCGAGGACGAGGTGAGGGGCTCCGGCAGCGCGAGCTCCTCCGCCGAGGCCCCCATGAACTCCTGCTCCGCTGTGTCCGCGTCGTCCTTGCACGCGCCGAGTGCGAGCGCGGCGAGCAGGGCCCCCAGGACTCGCCACCTTCCGCCACCGACAGTCTCACCCAGGTCGAGGATCTTCATGCGTGTGTCCTCACTGCCGGTAGCGTGCGACCCAGAGGCCCGCATTCGCGTTCCAGGCCACGGTGGGCTGGCCCTTCGCATCCAGTTCGAGACTCACATTCAGCACTCGGCCGGCGGCCGAGTACACCTGGGAGTCATCGCCCAGGGACAACCACTCGGTGCCGCTCCAGCGCAGCAGCCGGATGCCGTAGTCCTGCGAGCCCGAGACAGTGTATTCCCCCCATGCGACGATGGGCAGCTCCGTGCCGGGCTCGAGCCGCAACTGCGCCTGGGCCAGGGTCGAGCGCGTCAGTCCGATGATCGGGCCCGTGCGGGCCTCCCACGTGCCGGAGTCCGCCAGCGCCACCAGCTCGAAGCGTCCGCCGCCCGACGGCGCTGCGACGAACAGCAACAAGACGGCACGGCCCTCGGCGGTCAGCTGGAGATCGGCGAGCTGGCCCGCCGGGAGCACCGGACCCACGGGAGTCCAGGCACCCGACTCCAGGCGCATGAGCTGCTGGTCCTGCACGAGCCAGGAGCGACCCGTGGCATCCACTCGCAGGGTTCGCGAATCAGCGGGCGTGAGTTCCGGTCCCGAAACCCACCCATACGGACGGTGCTCGAACACGCCGTAGGAGTTCGAGACGATGGGAGGCTGCGCCAGACGCGGCCGGTAGTAGTAGTTGTGAACGGCGACCCGCGGCTCCCCGTTGGGGGGCACCTCGAGGTGCAGCGCCTTGGCCTCGAAGACGGGCGTGCCGTTGTCGGGCATGAGCCCCTGCTCGAGCCGCACGGCTGAGTAGCTGCCCGGTGCGTTGTAGGCGAGGACCCGGGGCACGCCGGTCCCATCCGCCATGGCCAGAACGGGCCGGCCGGTGGGATCCAGCGCCAGTGAGACCGCTACGGCTGCCTGGTTGAAGGTGTAGAGCGGCTGGGGACCGACAGGCTCCCAAGAGCCGTCCGTCCAGCGCCGCACCTGCACCGCCGCGCGGTCGAAGTCCGCCCACTCGTAGGCCTTGAACGCCTCGGCCCATGCGACGACAGGCTGCCCGCACGTGTCCAGGCGCAGGGCGGGCGAGCGCGCGCTGTGGCCCTCGGTCGCGATGAGCCCCTCCGCGAGCAGCGTCCAGCCCTGCGTCTTCGGCTCCGCCTTGCAGGCCTGCTCGGCCGGGCGGCAGGGCTGGGTGGAATCGGTGGAGACGGTGTCCTCCGCCCAGGTGCCGTCGCGCCACCAGTCGGGGCAGGACTGGGAGGCCGGCTTGGAGGAGTCGCATCCCAGGGTGAGCAGCGAGGCTGTGAGGACCGATCCCAGAAGTAGGTGACGCATGCTTCGACCTCGAATCAGGAGGAGCGCGGCATGCATACACTAGCCGTAGGTTACGAGGATCGGTGAGCGCGGCACCCTCATGAGGCGCGCGTTGATGGGGTAGCTATAGACCTCGGCGTGAAACGCGGCCTAGATTCGACTCGTCACTCGGCTCGCGGAGACCGGGCTCTCTTGGTGATCCTGCGCAACGTTACAGATGAAGACCTCCCGATCTTCTTCGAGCACCAACGGGACGCAGTCGCGCTGCGCATGGCCGCATTCTCGTCGCGGGAACGCGATGCCTTCCTGACCCACTGGCGCACGAAGGTTCTCCGCCCCGAGCACGTGACCCGCACCATCGTCGTTGGCGGCTTGGTCGCTGGGTACATCGGCAGTTGGGAACAGGACGGCAAGCGCCTCGTCGCCTATTGGATGGGTCGCGAGCACTGGGGCAAAGGCATCGCGACACGGGCGCTCTCGGAGTTCCTCGTGCACGAGCCGATTCGTCCGCTCCATGCGTGGGTGGCTGTCCACAACGTCGGGTCGATCCGCGTCCTCGAGAAGTGTGGCTTTCGCACGGTGGCCCAGGAGAACCCGCAGCACGCGGATGGAGTTGCCGAGGTACTCATGGCGCTGGGTCCGACTTCGAAGCCCAAGAGGTCGCTCCGGCCTGTGAGGAGGTGCTCCAATTGATTGCCCAGGTGTAAGCCATTGAGGCCGACCTGCCGGGCTGGTACGCCCTCTCCGGTGAGGCGCGCCAGGCAGCGCTTGCGCACAGACTCGCGGTGCGTCAGCAGCAATCGGCTCCTCTGGTGAAGCGCATCCGTCAGTGGGCGCTTCGAGACGGCCCGTCTACGTTCTACGAGGGCCGCTCGGACAAAGGCAGCTCGAGCGTGACCGTGGCACCCTTGCCTGGCCCGCCGCTCTCAAGGTTGATCCGCCCGCCGAGAATCTGCGCCGCCAGAGCGCTGGAGTGCAGGCCAAAGCCGTGGCCATTCCTGCGAGTGGTGAAGCCGTGCGTGAAGAGCTTCTCGCGCACCTCCGGGCTGATCCCGACGCCGGTGTCGATGACCTGGAGACGCGCCATGTTCCCGTCCGCGGCGAGCCGCAGGTGGAGGCACCGCTGACCCTCGGGGATCTCGTCCATGGCTTGCCAGGCATTGCTGATGAGGTTGACGAGGATCTGCAGCACCCGGTGCTTGTCGACCCGCACCTGGGGCACGGAGCCGATGTCTCGCGTGACGATGATGCCGTGGCGCTGGAGCGCGGCATTCTGGAGTCGCAGCGCGTCATCGAGGAGTTGGGACAGATCGCACTCGTCGAGCAGCAGCGAGGTCTTCGCGTAGGTCTGCTGCACCTCGACGATGGAGCGGATGTGCTCGATGTGCCAGCTCATCGCGCCCAGCTCCTCCTGGAGCTTCGCCTGCTCGCGTAAGAGCTCCCTGCTCAGGGCGGAGACGTAGTCGGGCAGGAGGTTGCCCTTCGGGTCCTGGGTGAGGAACTCCGTCAGGCCAGCGCGGTGCTGCTCGAGCATGGCGGAGATCTGGCTCACCTTGCTCACTCGGGAGGACTCAATCCTCTCGCGCATCTGCTCGAGGTTGATGATGGCGCTGGTGAGCGTGTTGCCGACGCTGTGCAGTACGTTCGAGGCGATCTCGGCCATGCCCGCCGCCCGGGCCGTATCCACCAACTGGACCTGGGCCTGCTTGAGCTCGTGAGTGCGCTCTTCCACGCGCCGCTCGAGTTCATCGTTGGCTCGGCGCAAGGCCTCCTCGGCGCGGCGGACCTCGGCGTACAGCTCGGCATTCTCGATGGAGATGGCGGCCTGGGAGGCGAGATGTTCGAGCACGGAGAGGCGAGCGGGCGTGAAGGCCCCGGTGACGAGGCTGTTCTCCAGGTACATCACCCCCGAGAAGGACTCCTGGCGCAGCAGGGGCAGGCAGAGCATGGAGCGGACCTCACCGTGCTTCAGGTAGGGATCGTCCGAGAACGGGTGGGGCTTGGAGGCGTCACCAATGAGCACGTGCTCTCGCGTGCGCTTGACGTAGGCGATCAGCGTCCAGGGCAGCTTCGAGTCCGTCTCGGCGCTCGCGCCGGCCACCACCGCGAGCCTGTCCCCGCGAGGAAGGAGCAGGGCGCCTCGTTGGGCCCCAGCGTTCTCGATGGCGACCCGTATCAAGGTGGACACCAGGCTCTCCAGGACGATCTCGCTGGAGATGGCCTGCTGGGCCTTGACCACCGAGAGTGCGTCGAGCCGCATCGAGTCCGTGGAGGTGGTGGTGCCGCTCGTGGTCGAGGCCGCGGGTGCCAGGTGCGGCCACAGGGTGTCCAGGTGATGGACCTTGCCCCGGGCTCCCCAGGCCAGGTACGCGGCGCGGGCCTCGCGGGCATAGGCATCCGCGATGATGGGCGCGCGGCGCTTGCGGTAGAAGTTCGCCGCGAGCTCGCTGGCGAGTCCCACGTTCTGGAGGAAGCCATGCTCGCGAGCCGCACGGATGGCCTCCTCGTAGGAGCCCAGGGCCTCCTCCACTCGGCCGAGGAGGCGAGCCTGCTCCGCTCGGACGATGAGCTCGGGCGTGGTGAAGGTCTCCGGGCATTGGGCCGCCCACTCCTCGAGCTGGCGGCGGTGCCGCTCGATATCCGCCAGGTACTGCTGTTGCACCGGCTCGGTTGCTCCCTCGTGGCAGGCGGCCAGGATCAGGGCTCGGTAGAAGTGGTAGTCCAGGAGCGTCAGGAGGCTGGTGAAGCACCACAGGAAACCGCCCGCCTTCTCGCTCGCGCGGCGCGCCTCCTCAAAGTCGCCGCACATGAAACGCGACTGCATCTTGGTGATCCAATACCACCCCTGCATGAGGTGCATGTGCGCCGGAGTCAGCCCGGCCTCGAAGCTCTCCTCGGTGAAGTCGCCCCCATTCATCGAGGTGAAGGAGGGCGTGAGGCCTCGCAGTTGCTGCACGTAGCGCTGGAGGTAGTGGAGGATCTCCTGCACCCCGACGAAGCCGCCCTTGCTCATGAACGCGCGCCGGTCCACGGACTCCTCGTAGACTTCATCCAGGTGGTGCCCCATCGCGAGTCGGTTGTTGGCGCTGTGGACGCAGCAGTAGCAAGCCGTCGGGTAATCGCTGGCCAGCAGCGAGTGGTGGTAGGAGCTGAGGATCAGCTCCTGGGCTTCGGCGAGAGGCCGGGTGAAGAAGCTGAGGAGCCCCAGGCAGAAGAGCGCCCTGCCGCGGTAGGCGGCCAGGTTGTAGCGCTCGACGAGGTCTCGAGCGAGCACGCCGAAGGCGTAGCCCTCCTTGTACCGCTTGAAGAAGCTGCTGGTGACGATCCCGAACCAGCCGTAGCCATGGGCCGCGGCGTCCGTGCTCCCGAAACGGATGGTCAGGGAGATCATCCGGCAGAGATGGAGGATGAGCAGGTTGTTGTCGGTGAAGAAGGCCGGCGAGAAGAGCAGCGCCAGCACCCTCATGATCACCTGCGTGTTCGCATTCGTCATCAGCGGCAGATCGATGAGGCTCTCGATGGAGCGCTCGCCCAGCAGGGCCCAGACTTCGTCATGGGCGGCGACGACCTCTTCCCATGAGGGGCGGGCCTTCATCGGCATTCCCAGCAGGGCCAGGCACTCCAGGAGACAGGCGCTGGCGGCTTCGATCTCGCCCCCAATGAGGAGGATCTCGTTCTTCAGGCTATAGGCAGCCCCGATCTCCGCCGGGCTTCGGGCGTGGGAGAGGAGGTCCTCCGTCAGACTGCGCGCCTCGGAGGTATGGCCGAGCATCAGCTCGCTGCTGGCCTGGTCGAGCCGTACCTTGAAGGCCAGCTCCGGATCCGTCTCCCAGGGATCCCCTGGGATGAGCGCGAAGGCGGTGGAGAGGTAGGAAACGGCCGAGCCATGCGCGCTGGAGGCTCGGGCCCTGGCTCCGGCGTTGGCGTTCAGGCCCGCGACATCCAGACACTCGCGAGGCTCGGTGAGCAGGCTCGCTCCCGCGTTGAGGTGGCCCACGATGTCGAAGAGTCGCTCACGTGCTTCGACGGGAGAGAGGCTCGAGATCAGCAGCCGGCCGATACGCAGGTGGGTGGCCTTGCGCTCCGCCTCGGGGATGAGGGCATGCGAGGCCTGCTGGATGCGGTCGTGCAGGAAGCGATACTGCCCGGAGCCCGTACGTGCCAGCAGTCCTCCCAGGAGCGCGGGCTCCAGACCCTGCTCCACCTCGCCCTCGTCGAGGCTGGAGATGATGGCCAGCATGGAGAGAGGGAAGCTGTTGCCCACGCACGCGGCCAGGCGCAGCAGATGGCGGGTCTGGGCGGGGAACTGGTGCAGGGTGCCCACCAGGAAGTCGACCACGTTGTCCGAGTAGCCCTTGGCGCGCACGCCCTCCGGGTTCCAGCGCCAGCCACCCTCGGGGGTGCGTGCCAGCAAGCCGTCCTGGTGGAGCGTGAGCATGAGCTGGATGAGGAAGAAGGGGTTGCCCCCCGTCTTCTCGTGGACCTGGCCCGCGAGCGGGGAGACGACGTCCGGCGCCGCGCCTGGGAGCGCATCGGTGACGAACTGTTGGGTCTGATCGAGGCTCAGCGGCTCCAGGTGGATGTCGGTGATCAGGGCGTGGGCCCTTCGCACCGCGGCCAGCATGGTGGCGACAGGGTGCGAGGGCCCGACCTCGTTGTCGCGGTAGGCGCCGATCCACAGGACGGGCGGCGCGTGGTCCAGGGTGAGCAGTTGCTGGAGGAGCTGGAGGCTGGCCAGGTCGGCCCACTGCAGGTCATCCAGGAATACGACGAGCGGGTGCTGGGCGTTGGCGAAGACGCCGAGGAACTTCTGGAACACGCGGGTGAAGCGGTTGAGCGCCTCCGCGGGAGGCAGTGCCATGACCGCGGGCTGCTTGCCGGCGACCAGCTCCAACTGGGGGATGACGTCCACGAGGACCTGGCCTTCGTCCTTCCAGGCCTCCCCCAGGAGCGTGCGCCACCGGGCCAGCTCCTCATCCGTGCCCGCCAGCAGGTGCCGCACCAGCTCGCGGATGGCCTGTGAGAGGGTGGCGTAGGGAATATCTCGCTGGAACTGATCGAACTTCCCGCTGAGGAAGAAGCCGCGCCGCCGCACCACCGGTTTGTGCAGTTCATGGACGACGGACGATTTGCCGATGCCGGAGTAGCCGCTGACGAGGATGAGCTCGGGCGGCTTGCTGCTGGCGGTGCGCTCGAAGGCCTGGAGCAGGGTGGCCACCTGAGGGGCGCGCCCATAGAGCCGCTGCGGGAGCTGGAAGCGGCTGGAGATGTCCTGCGTCCCAAGAGGGAAGGGCTCGAGCGGCCCGGAGCGCAGGCGGTCCAGGCACCGTTGGAGGTCGGCCTTGAGGCCGGAGGCGCTCTGGTAGCGCTCCTCCGCGACCTTGGCCATCAGCTTGAGCACGATGGCCGAGAGCATCTGGGGCAGGGCTGGGATCAACTCGTGCGGAGGCCTGGGCACTACGGCCATGTGGGCGTGGAACCATTCGAGCGCATCCCGCCCGGAGAAGGGCCGCACTCCCGTCAACACCTCGTAGAAGGTGACGCCCAGCGAGTACAGATCCGTGCGGTAGTCCACCGAGCGGTTCATCCGCCCGGTCTGCTCCGGGGACATGTACGCCAGGGTTCCTTCGACCTGGGTGGATGGGGCGGCCTCCACATGTTCGACGCGCTGGAGGGTGGCAGCGCCGAAGTCGATGAGGTGGGGCCGGCCTGAAGCGGTGACGACGATATTGGAGGGCTTGATGTCCTTGTGGATGACACCGCGCAGGTGGATTTCCGCCAACGTCGCGGCCAGGGAGAGGGCCAGCTCCAGGAAGGCGTTGATGTCGAAAGGCGCACCCGTCGATTCCGACAGGGATTTGCCCTCGACGTGCTCGAGGATGAGGACGGGGCGATCCTGAGCCATCTCGCAGCTGAGCGGGCGGGTGACTCCCTGCACGTCCTGAAGACGCTGGAGGATGCTGAACTCGCGGCGATAGCGCTCGCGCTCGTGTGAGCCGATGGCGGAAGTGTTGGGGCTCTTGAGGGTGACCGGCGCGCCGTCTCTATTGCGCACCGCATGAAACAACTGATTGGAGCCTGTGATCCGAATCGGACCTACGAGGGTGTAGCCTGAGATGTCCAGCATGATGAGCTCCCGCACGCGATACTTTAGCCTGAGGGAGCTGGAATCGGTGGGGCAGGGCCGTGGCTCGGTGTTGTTGACACCTGAGCCGTCCTCCTGACGTGTGAAGGTGCCGTGGCCCGTCAGTCTACTGAGTGGGGGACTCGCCCTGCTTCTTGGGCACCTCTGGCTCGGGGCGCAGGGCTTTCACCAGCGCCAGCATCTGGGCGACCAGCGTGGTGACGGCCTGGCCCTCCTGCGTGCCAGCGCCCGTGCCGATGGAGATGGAGCGCAACTCCTGGGGCTGGGGCAGCTTCTCGGCGATGGAGGGCAACAACTCCACGAGCCGTGCCTGCACATTGGCGGGGCTGAGCTCGTTGAGGACGCGCTGCCGGGACTCGAGCAGCTCCAACTCCGCGCCGGCCTGACGGTTGGCGGCGGCGCGCTCGGCGTCCAGCACGGCAATGGCCGAGAGGGCGGCTCGCTGTCGTTGATCGGCCTCCAGCTCGTGCTTGCGGCGCGCCAGCTCCGCCTCCACCTCGAGCCGTGCCTTCTCCAGCTCGGTGTACTGGAGCGTGGACTGCTGGCGCTCCACGGCCAGCTTGCGAGCATCTTCCTCCTCGCGATGCTGGCGCCGCAGCCGCTCGGCCTGCTCGCGATCAAAGGACTCGGCCTCCTTCAGGGAGCGGAGGGTGGCCAGCTCGCTGTCCGCCTCCAGGCGGGAGCGGTTGCGTTCCTGCTCCACCTGCAGCTCGCGCTGGGAGATGGCTTCCTCGGTGCCCAGCGAGGCCAGGCGGGCCACGCGCTCGCGCTCGGCTCGGAAGGGCTTCTGGAGGTTCTCCCAGAGCTGCGCCGAGCTGACGACGGCTTCCTTGATCTGCACGGTGACGATGCGCAGTCCCAGGCCCTTGTTGCTGTCTCCGCTGCCCTCGGCCACCTGGCGCAGGCGAGCGGTGAGCTCCTCGATGATGGGCTGCTTGTCCGAGAGCACCGCGTCGATGCTCATGGTGGCCACCTTGTCCTTGATGGCGGCCTCGGCCTGCTCGCGCAATTGCACGTTCACCACGCGCATCGGCTCCTCGGCATCGGTGAAGTCCAGCTTCTTATAGGCGGTGGCGAAGTCCTCGACGATCCACTGCACGTAGCCCTGGACGAGCAGCCCCTGGAGCTCCCGGCAGATGCAGTGGGCGTTGATGAGGATGGTCTGCATGGCCCCGGGGACGACGAGGAACGAGTCCGTCGCCGGGTTGAAGCGGAAGGAGACGCCCAGGCCGATGTGCAGCGGCTTGTCGTGGCCGCGGCGCGTGTGGACGACATAGGCGTTGGGAGGCACGACGACGGTGCGCCACCGCCAGAAGCCGGTGATGCGCACGTCCACGGCATTGCCGCCGGGCATCTCGGGAGGTGGAGGCGCGATGCCGCCTCGGCGCCGAGGCGCGGCCTGCTGGGCCACGTTGACCATGGGGGCCGCCATCTTCCGCGCCTTGAGGTCCACCTCGAGGCGTTGCTGCTGCTCCTGGACTTGATCCAGGTACTCGTTGCGCATGGAACTCACCGTCTTTGCCCCCCAGAGTTCCCGGGGCTGAGCCGACCGTCGGCCGCCGCGCCCGGGGGTTCGAAGAAGCCATCTAAGCAGAACGGCCGCTCCGAGGGGATCCACTCTCCCGGCTTCCCACGATGGAGCGGGCTTGCGAAACTCCTCGCAGGAGGTTCCATGCGCAGGTGGGTGCTGGGGATAGCAGCAGTCGTGGCCGGGGTCGCCATCACCGTGGCTGGACTGAGCCTGCAGGGAGAGGCACACCGCAAGGCCTCCGGGGTGGCGCCACGCTCGACCCACATCTCGGGGATGAAGGCGCAGAGGGTTCGTGCCGAGCCAACACCACCTCCGGGAGGCAGCCTGCGCATCCGTGGCATCGCGCGAGACGAGCACGGCCCGGTGGCGGGAGTCCGAGTCTCCGCGACCTGGCCCGTGCCTGGGGAGACGCTCTCGGAGCTCCCATGCTCGTTGGACTCACAAGGCAGTGCGGATGGACAGGAGGAGAAGCTTCCGGACTGCCTGGAGGAGTCCAGCGCCCGGGTCCTGGAGCTCGTCCTCGCGCGCGAGGGTGAGGCGCCCGTGTACGCGGAGACGGTCACGGCCGCGGACGGCGGCTTCGTTCTTGAGGGGCTGCCGGAAGGAGACTTCACGCTCTGGGCGCTCGGCGAGCAGAGCGCGGGGCTGCGCTCCGGCGTGAAGGCGGGAGCTCAGGACGTGGAGCTGGTGCTGGACGCGGGGCTCATGGTGGGAGGCACCGTCATGGATTCGGATGGCCAGCCCCTGGCGGGGGTTGCGCTGACGATCCTGCACGAGCGGCACACCCGTTTCTTCGACACGCTCAGCGGCACGGATGGGCGCTTCAGCGTGGGGCCGTTGCCCAAGGGGGATTACGGCCTCACCGCTGAACTCGAGGGCTGGCTGCCGGAGTTCAGGACCCATGCGGACCTGGAGGGGGAGCACGAGGTGTTCCTCTATCGTCCCAGCCGTCTGGCGGGCCGCGTGCTGCGAGAGGGAGCTCCCGTGCCGGGGGTGGAGGTGGTGGTGACCGCGGAGGGATGCCGGTCGCTCACGGAGCGGAAGGTGAGCGCGGACGGGGAGGGGCGCTTCGCTCTCGAAGGTGTAGGGCCCTGCGTGTACGACTTCGTCGCGGAGCAGAAGGGGTTGTACGCCGTCGGCCATGTCGAATTGGAGCCGCAGATGGCCCCGCCGGAGGTGGTGCTGAACCTGGGCCAGGCGCTCCTCGTGGAGGGCACGGTGCGGGATGAGGCTGGCCAACCCGTGGAGGGCGCGTCCGTGGCCGTGAACCTGTGGGGAAGGTCCTCCCAGGCCTGGCAGGCCGTCACGACGCAGGATGGGCACTACCGTCTGGGACCCATGGAGCCGGGCACCTACGCTCTCGACATCGAGCGCTCGGGATATGTCGACGTGCGGGATGAGGAATACGTGCTCGAACTGGGCATGGAGCCGGTGGAATGGGTGCTCCAGCGAGCCGCCACTGTGTCGGGCATGGTGGTCGATGAAGAGGGGAAGCCCGTGGGGGACCTCTCTCTCCAGTTGAGCGGCTCGGGCTCGGGAGCGGACTTCGAATACGGAGACCACACCGAGACGGGGGCTGATGGACGGTTCTCCATGGATGTGTCCCGGGTGGGCACCTGGAGCCTCGTCATCGATGACGAGCGCTTTGCGCCACAGCGCCTGTCCATTCAGGCGCCCTCGCAGGAGCTTCGGGTCGTGGTCCGGAGAGGGGCCACGGTGGTGGGCACGGTCACCGACGAGCAAGGGGTGCCGCAGCCGCGGGTCTTCGTCACGCTCTGGAACGCGGCGACGAAGTCGGAGGAAGAGGACTCCATTCGGAGCAGCTCCACCGACTCGCGAGGGCGCTTCATCCTCAAGGGACTGCCCGAGGGGCGCTTCGTGGTCGAGGCGAAGCGCGACATTGACGGCACGGAGCGCTCGGTGGGGAAGCCCGTCGAGCTGCACGGCTCCGGACAGCTCGAGGTAGCGCTGCGCTTCGATGAGGGGCATACGCTCTCTGGCATCGTGGTGGACGGCCAGGGCGCGCCGGTCGAGGGCGCAGCGGTCCGCGTGATGCAGTCCCACAAGTCCTTCCCCTCCTGGCGGCGCCACATCCTCTCGTGCCAGACGGGGCGAGACTCCGGTCCGCGCACGGGGCCGGATGGGCGCTTCACGTTGAGACACCTCGTCGCGGACACCTACGAGCTGACGGTCGAGAAGACGGGCTACTTCTATCCGCCCGCGCAGGCGCGCAAGGATGAACTGCTGCTGGGCGGCATCCTGTTCGTGGAAAAGGGGACGACCGACGTGCGCGTCGTGCTGGAGCGCAAGGGGCGCATCCGGGGGCGGGTCATCGGGCCGGATGGGGCGCCCCTGCGCTACTTCACTGTGGACAGGTTGCCCGTGGGTGGGCCGGACGGCACCTTCGAGAGGCCGTTCATGAGCTCGGGGGTCGAGCATCTCGAGTTTGACGCTCCGGATCTGTCCCCCATCCTGCGATCCGTGGAGGTCCATGAAGGAGTCGACGTGGAGCTGGGCGATGTGCGGATGGGGCCGGGCCGGCAGGTGAAGGGCCGTGTCCTGGACGCGGAGACGGGAGTGCCCATCGCCGGGGCTCAGGTCCACGTCGTCGACATGGGGGCGTACAACTCTGTCCAGACGCGCGCGGATGGCTCCTTCGAGCTGTCTCGGGTGGACGAGCGGGCGCTCATGCTCGAGGCGATCCACGATGACTACCGCTCGGGCCGGGTGCCCCTGGGCTCCGGCGACGAGCCGGTGACGCTGCGGCTCGATCCGGGGGCACGGATCGAGACCACGATTCGAGACCGGGAGGGAAAGCCCGTCAGCGCCGTCGTCGAGCTCGAACAGGAGGATGGCCCCGGGCGACAGTCGATCGAGGTGAAGCAGGCCGTGCAGCTCCGCACGGGAGTGGAGCCGGGGCTCTACCTGGCGTACGTCATTCCGCCGAAGCCGCGCTCCTCGGACGCCTTCCTGGCCCAGCGCGTGCAGATCCCCGCGAGCGGACGGGTGGGGTTGAGCTTCGTGGCGCGTCAGCAGGGCGCGACGCTGGTGTTGCATGCGGAAGGGGCTTCCCGCGCCATGCTGTTCGCGGGGGTGGAGCCGCCCTCGGCCTCCGAGAGGACATGGAGGCGCTGGGAGATGAGGGGAGTGGTGGCCAAGGTGGAGAACGGCGTGGTGAGGTTTCAGTCTCTCCCGCCGGGGCGGGCCGCGGTGCTCCTGCTCTCATCCGCTGCGTCTTCCCGGTACCACCGGGAGGACCTGGAACTTCCGGAGCAGGGCGTCGTGGAGCGGGTGGTGCAACCGCGCTGGCAGCCGGTCCCGGAGGAATAGGCTCCACCGCCGCGGGAATGCTGGCGGCCCCGTCTGAGCTTCAATCCGGGGCAGGTTCAGCGGGGGGGGCCGTCGGCCCGGGGGCGTGCGCTGCCTGGAAGGGAATCTCGATCGTGAAGGTGGCACCGTGCCCGGGCCCGGCACTCGCCGCGAAGAGCCGGCCGTGAAGCTCCTGGGCGGCCAGGGCGCTGATGTGCAGCCCGAAGCCGTGGCCGCTCTCTTTCGTGGTGAAGCCCTGGGAGAACACCCGCGTCAGGTTCTCCGGCGCGATCCCCACCCCGTTGTCCTCCACCTCGATGCGCAGCTGCTGTCCTCCCTCGAAGAGTGCCACACGGATGGTCAGGCTCTTGCCCTGCTTCCCGCTGTCCACGAGCGCATGCCGTGCATTGCTCAGCAGGTTGAGGAGGATCTGCAGCAGCTTGTGGCGATCCACCTCGATGGGGGGCACGTCGGCATACTCGCGCCGCACGTCGATTCCCAGCCGCTCGAAGGCTCCGGCGCTGAGGCGCAGGGCATCGTCGATGAGCTGAGGCACCGTCACCTGCTCCACCACGCCACCGTACCGCGCGTGCCGCTGCTGCATGCTGACCACGGACTTGATGTGCTCCACGCTGTCGCTCAGGGCCTTCATCTCCGCCAGGAGCGACTCGCGCTCGGCCTCCAGTTGCGCCGAGAGCTTGCCCAGGTAGGCCGGGAGCACCGTGCCGCGAGGGTCTGTGGTGAGGAATGCCGGCAGATCCGTGGTGTGCTGGCCCAGTAGCGCGCTGGCCTGGGCCAGCTTGGTGATGCGCGAGCCGCGCAGCCGGTCTGTCACGATGCCAATCGAGATGTTCACGCTGTTGAGTGCATTGCCTACGTTGTGCAGCACGCCCGTGGCGATCTCCGTCATCCCCGCCTGGCGCGACACATCCAGCAGGGTGCGGTGCAACTCGCTGAGCTTGGCCTCGGCCTCCTTGCGGGCCTTGATGTCCCGCTCGAGCGCGGCATGAGTGGCGGCGTGGCCGGTGCTGTACAGCGCTCCGACCGCCCACCCCGCGAATACGCATGTGGTGGAGAGCAGATGCATCACCCATGCATAGGCGGGGGTGATCGCTGGGGGCTTCGGGTTGATGAATTGGAACCAGAGCGGGTGTCCGATGCCGGCGAGCAAGGCCAGCGGAACGAGCGTGGCGAGCCCCAGACGCGGACCCAGCAGGTACACCGTCAGGATCGTGATCAACATCAGCGACGCATGCGCGGAGAGGTTGGGATCATTCGCGGAGAACGCGGTCAGGATGAAGGCGATGGCCATGAACATGCTGAGGAGCAGTGCCGGGATGCGGATCGACGACACCACGCGCAAGCTGCACAGCGCTGTCATGTAGCCACTCACCGCGATGATGCCCCCGACGATGTAGCTCGAGGTCATCCCCGCCACAACGCACGAGATCGTGCTCAGCCCAGAGACGACGATCAGGGCGATCGCCGTGCCTGCCAGCACCCGGGCACGGCCGAGTTCCTCGAGCCCTCTCTGGCGCAGCTTCTCCGAGAAGAATCCATCCATCCACCGGAGAAATCCCTTGGGCCGCCGGTGTGGGGGAACGCTCTCCCCCGGCGCGGATGCTGCTGTCTGCTCGCTGGAAGTGTTCGACATGTTCGGATGCCCCCCGGCCGCGACGCTACCTCCGAAGGGCTCTTCTCGCCTTGCTTCCTGGAGCGAGCAGGGGAGCATTCTGGCCGGGAGTGTCTTCCCATGCGCTGTCTGGGGGAGGGCTCGCTTCGGGGGCAGGGCGTGAGGCGGTGGGTGGGCCGGGATTGCGCGGGAGTCTGCCGGCGTTGCAACCTGCGCCTCCCAACCCAGGAGCCTTCACGTGCCGTCCAGCCACTTCTTCGTTCGCCTCATCCCGTCTCGTCCCGACTTCATGATGACCATGACCGCCGACGAGCAGGCCACGATGCGTGCGCACATCGAGTTTCTTCAGGGCCAGCTCGCGGCCGGTACGCTGGCCGTCGCTGGCCCGGTGATCGACCCGGCAGGCGTCTTCGGAATGGGCGTCTTCGAGGCGGAGTCCCTGGATGCGCTCCGCAGCCTGCTCGAGCGCGATCCGGCCCAGGCCATCGGGCGCTACGAGCTCCTGCCCATGGCCTCGGCCATCGTCAGACCGGCTCCGTCTACTTGACCCGGACCAGACCCATTGAAGTGTTGGTGGTACCCGACATCCCCGGGCCCGGACCGTTGATCCAGAAGTTCAGGTTCACGGTGTCCTCGTTATCCATGTACAGGCTTCCGGCCTGCAGGTTGTAGGGCGAGGGCATGTTGGTGGGGGCGAAGACGCCGTAGTTGAAGCCCAGGTTGTTGAAGCCACTCATCTGGAATGAGTTCGGCCCACCATCCAGGACGCAGAACGCCATCAGCCAGTTCCTGCCGAGCACGTTGACGTTCGGGAAGGGATTGGAGCCGGAGTACGAGTTCTGGTTGTTGCGGTCCTCGTCATCGAACTGGCGCCAGGAGACGCGCGCCGTTCCGCCGGGGCAGAAGAGGCCGAGGTGCAGGACGGAGTAGTTGTACTGCGCGCCCTGCGGCACGAGGGAGTGGAAGAAGTAGCTTGGCACCTTGCAGAAACGGAACAGGGTGTTGCTGCCCTGCGAAATCCCTCCCAGCCAGCCCGAGTGGCTGTTGGCGTTATTGCGGTCCTCGTCGTCATGGTAGAACTGCAGGAGATCGAAGCCCGAGGGGCAGCTGGTTGCGTGAGGGATGACACCCACCCGGCTGAACGCGTCCTTGAGCCAGCTCCACCACTTGGCCTCGGCCAGCACCTTCGCGGAACCCGCCTTCGCGTCTCCGCGCTGCGAGGGATCGCAGGGAACGGGTAGACCGCTGGCCTGACAATACAGCGTCGCGATCTGCTCCAGTTGCGCGGCTTCCTTGTCCATGAAGGCATCCGGATCCAGCTTCTCCGGGTCCGGGTAGCGCTTGGACAGATCGGCCATGAGCGCTGCCATCTGTTCGGCCTTGGCGCGAGCCTCCCTCATCTCCGCGGCTTCATCCTTCTGGCTCTTCGTGGGGGGCAGGACGACACACACCTGGATGAGAGACGGCCGCACGGAGAACGTGGAGCACACGTTCACGGTGTCCGTCGCGGAGTCGAGGGTCCTGCGCAGGCCCGTGAAGCTCAGCGCCTGAGCGGACAGCGTGCTCGCCGCTCCGTCCACCGGGGCCAGGCTGCCGCTCACGTCCGAGAGGACTTCGCTCCCCACGGCCGTGCTACCGCCCAGCGCCTTGATCACGTCATCCAGGGATGCGGGCTGGCTGTTGATCTGTGCCAGCAGCTTGTCGTGGGTGCTGGCCGTCCCGTCGACGGTGACCGTGAGATCGCTCACGGCCTGGCGCGCGGTGGTCAACGCGGAGTCGGTGTCGGGCGCATCGGTGCCCGTGCACGCGGTGGACAACGCGAGGCTCAGTGCGGTGAGTGAGGACCAGGGCTTGAAATGGAATCTCATCTTTGGGGTTCTCCTGAATGTCGGAAGGGTGCAACGGGTTCGGCGGGCTTGGGCTGAGCAAGAGCCAGACCAGCGCGCTCTTCCGTGAGAACGAGTCGGACTCTCCTCTGTAACGCGAGCGCCGCCGCGGCAGCCCACTGCATCCAACTGGATGCAGCGCACCGTTGCAGGTGGTTCCCACTGGAAGCACCTCGAAGGGGAGTGGCTCGGGGAGCCCCAGCGAGGATGCGCCCCCTTCAGAGAGCCGGCGCATGGCATGGACACTGCACCAACCGGCGCCGCAACATCCTCGAGGACTTCACCTCGTCACTTTCTCGAAGCACCCGCTCCAGGAGCCATTCATGAATCGCATCGTGTCCTTCATCATCGGGTTTGCCCTAGTCGTCGCCGTGCCGCAGATCGGCCATGCAGCCCCGTCGACCCGCCTCGAACTGGCCAATGGGCATCTGCGCACCGAGCTGACGCAGGCCATGCTGGAGGGCGCTGCTCGGCACAACATCCAGATTCTCACCGACGGCATCGTCTTCGCCTCGCGAGATGATGGCCTCGTGGCCAACACTGGCATTCTTGGGTTCGACAACCTCACGGATGATGATCTCGCGCGCGGCACCGTCGTGGGCCTCACCTACCTCTCGGGCTTTGGCTTGCCGACGGGCTTCTACCGGGTGTTCGTCGTCTTTCCCCGCGGAGCCAGTACGGGGACCGCGCAGCTGCTCGACGAGGCAGGCGTGGCGGTGATCAAGGCTCCGGTGAGCCTGGACAGCGCGAAGCCGAAGCGGGGCAAGTACACCACCTGCATTGAAGCGAAGACCGTCAGCATCGACTTCCACAGGAACATCAGCATCAGGGTCGCGTTCGAGATCACCCTCGATAGCTCGATGTAGCCCTCCAGGTGGACCTGGGGTCTCGCGCCGGGCCATACTGGCCTGTGGCCAAGGCCCCATGTCCACTCTGCCCGAACAACCGGAGGAGCCCTGTCCCCTTGGCCCTGGCGACGTGCTGTCGCAGCGCTACTCCCTGGAGTTGCTCGTCGGGGAGGGCACTTTCGGTTGGGTCTTCTCCGCGGTCGATCTGTCTCACGCCCTGCGCCGCGTCGCGATCAAGGTGCTGAGGCCCCGCTTCGCGGCAGAGGAGGGCATGTTGCGCCGCCTCGAGGAACGGGAGCTCGCGCTCCTGCTCCGGGTTCAGGAGCTCCAGCCCACGCCCCACGTCGTGCATCCGCTCGAGCCCCGGGTCCAACGGCACGAGGAGCTCTGGTACCTGGTGCTCGAGTTCATCGACGGTCCCTCTCTGCGTGAGGTGCTGGACCGGGGGCCTTCGACGGATCCCGAACAGGTCCGGCGGCTCGGAGTGGGCCTGGCCCAGGGGCTGGCCGCCATCCACGCCGCCGGGGGCGTGCACCGCGATCTCAAGCCCACGAACATCCGCATGCGCGGCGGAGACACGCCCGTCATCGTCGACTTCGGCACCGCCCTGACGCTGTGGACGTCGCGGGATCTCACCGCCACGGGGCGGGCCGCGATGACGCCGCGCTACGCGTCTCCGGAGCAGCTGGCAGGGAGGGAGAGTACCCCCGCGAGCGATGTGTACTCGTGGGGTGTCATCCTCTTCGAAGTGCTGACGGGAGCGTTGCCTCCCTCCACGGGGGAGAGGACCCCTCCGGAGCAGGCCTCGTGGTTGCCTTGGCGTGAGGGCCGGCAGGCGCTCATGGACCCGGTGCTGCGCTGTCTGGAGTACGCACCCGAGCGGCGCCCCACGGCGCTGGAACTGGTCGAACTCCTGTCGGTGTCCCCAGTGCCTCGCGTGCATCAGCGTGAGCCTCGGCGGGTCATCGGGCTCCTGGCGGCCCTGCTGCTGGTGCTGGGGGGGAATGACACCGTCCGGCAGTCTTCTCCCGAGCGCCCGAAGCCCTCTGCTTGGAGCCGCCGGTTTGGAGACGCGGCACCGCAGGAGTCCGTGCGCATGGCGCGCGACAACCAAGGGAACGTCTTCCTGACGGGTGGGTTCAGCGGCAGCGTGGACCTGGGAGCTGGCCCCCTGACGAGCGCGGGGGACGAGGATCTGCTCGTGGCCCGCCTCGAGCCCGATGGAACCGTGCGCTGGAGCCAACGCTTTGGGGACACGGAAGCCCAGCGCGCCAGGAGCCTGGCCGTGGTTCCCACGGGAGGGCTGCTCGTCTTCGGAGACTTCCAGGGGACGCTCGACTTTGGTGCTCAGCACCATGTCAGCACCGGAGGAGCGAGGCTCTTCCTCGTCCAGTTCGACACCGATGGCACGCCGCTGTGGAGCCGTGACTGGGGAGAGGGCGATCTGATGGATGCAGCCGCTGTGGAGGTGGCTGCCGATGGCACCATCACCCTGCTGGGCTCATTCACCGGTTCCGTGGACTTTGGCTGTGGGAAGCACACCAGCGCGGGCGTCATCGATGTCTTCCTGGCGAGGCTCTCCGCGGAGGGGCAGTGCCTCTGGAGTCGGCACTTCGGCGACGCGAACCTGCAGGGGGCCGAGGCCCTCGCCGTGGACGCCGAGGGCAACATCGCCATCTGGGGCTACTTCCTGGGGACGCTCGATTTTGGAGGGAAGTCCCTCGTGAACGGCGGCCCCCTGTGGGACAGCTATCTGGCTGTCTTCGATGCGCAGGGCCACCCCTCGTGGAGTACGCGGCTTCATATCGCCGGCTCGGAGGGGGCGCCGCCTTTCCAGGTTTCGGTGGAGCAGGGCGAGTACACGAGTCCCATCTGGACCATTCGATACACCTCGGAAGGCGAGCTCGTCTTCCTGGGAGACATGGCACTGCCCGTGCGCGCGGGGACGGAGCCGGGTGCGGCGAGCCCTCCACCAGCGATTCATCTGGCACGCTTTGCTCGCAATGGGGAGCTGCTCTGGAGCCAGCGGTTGGGGGACTCGCTGTCCATGGACTCAGGGCAGATCGCCGTCACGGCGCCAGGAGGGCTCCTGATCGCGGGGAGCGTGCGAGGGACCGTCGATCTCGGTGATGGGCCCTTCGCTGGAAGCGGGGGGAAGGGCTCGGATCTCTTCCTGCTCGAGCTGGGAAGACGAGGGGAGTTCTTGTGGGCCCGGCGCTTTCGAGGGACTTCCGCCCTGAATGTCGCGAGCGTGGACACGGATCTCTCGGGTGATCCGATTCTCGCGGGCGTCTTCGATGGCAGTCTCGATCTGGGCTTGGGGCTACTCTCTACAGCGGGCAACAGCGATCTCTTTCTGGCTCAGCTCGCCATCTCCGCGCGTGAGCGCCCTCCTCCTCGGGAACTCCCTTGTATTCAACCTCCCCCCGGACTGAGCGCCTGGTATCCGCTCGATGAGCCCGACGTGACCGTGGGGGTGGGGGAGACGGAGGCGGGGAAGCTCATGTCAGGGGCGAGGCTCGTTGCGGGCCGGGAGCGCGGTGTGCTGGACCTGGAGGCAGGTTTCTTCCTGGCTCCCGCTCAGGAGGGCCTGGACGTGGGCACGGGGGATTTCTCCCTGAGCCTGTGGATGAGGACCAGCGACAGCCGGGACGTGGACGTGCTGCTCGACAAGCGCAGTCAGGTTCCCCCCAGCATCGGACCGGCGACTGGCTACTCCCTCTTCATCGACCGAGGCCAGCTGATGTTCCAGCTCGCGGATGGAAAGGGCTCGGGGAACTGCGGTCCGTCCGGTTCCTGTACGAACTACCTGTCTGGCCGTTTCGTGGCGGACGGATCCTGGCATCTCGTCACCGTCACCGTGGAGCGCCAGCGGCCCCAGGGAGGCACCTTCTACCTGGATGGTGTCGCCGTCGGCCGCTTCTCACCTGGCGCCCGTTCCGGTTCGCTCGATAACACCGGCTCGCTGAGCCTGGGCAGCCGCTCCTTCGAGGGCTCGGGCCGCTTCAAGGGCCTCATCGACGATGTGGCGCTGTGGAAGCGCTCGCTCTCCGCTGACGAGGTGGAGCGCCTTCATGGCGCGGGCAATGCGGGCATGTGTCGGCCTCAGTCCTCGGAGTCGCCGCGCAAGCCGTAGCGCTTCATGGCTTGTTGGAAGAACTTGCGGCCGACCTTTGCCAGCGTCGCCGCGCGCGAGATGTTGCCGCCGGTCTCCTCGAGCGCCAGCGTGATGTACTCCCGCTCATAGGCCTCGACGACGCGCTCCCTGCCGGTCAGGAGCGGCTCGGCGAGGCTGACGCCCAGGGCTCCGGGGGCGGGGGAGGGGATGGACTGCTCCTCGACGGGAGTGGGGTGGCCAATCGTGAGCATGCGCTCCACGGCGTTGCGCAGCTCGCGGACGTTGCCTGGCCAGGCCTGTGAGCACAGCTCCTTCACCACACTGTCTGGCAGTGGCGGGGAGGGGACCGAGAGGCGGGCGTTCAGGTCCTCTTCGAAGTGGCGCACCAGCACGGGGATGTCCTCCGCTCGCTCTCGCAAGGGGGGCAGGCGGACGGTGATGACGGCCAGCCGGTAGTACAGATCCTCGCGGAAGCGGTTGCGGTCGATCTCCCTCAGGAGGGAGCGGTTGGTGGCCGCCACGATGCGCACATCGACTTCGCGGGAGACGTTGGAGCCCAGGCGGCGAACCTCCTTGTCCTGGAGCACCCGCAGGAGCTTGGGCTGGAGCTCCAGGGGCAGTTCGCCCAGCTCGTCGAGGAAGAGCGTGCCGCCGTTGGCGGTCTCGAAGACGCCGGGGTGGTCCGCCGTGGCTCCCGTGAAGGATCCCTTCATGTGGCCGAAGAGGGCGCTCTCGATCAGCGAGGGGGCCACGGCGGAGCAGTCGAAGACCTGGAAGGGCCCGTCCGCGCGGGGACTGGCATCGTGGAGCCCTCGCGCGACGAGCTCCTTGCCGGTGCCCGTCTCTCCCTCGATGAGCACGGTGGAGAGGGTGGCCGCGCAGCGCTCCAGCAAGGTGAACACGCGGCGCATGGCGATGCTCTGGCCCAGCATCCGCCCGAAGCGGTCGCGCGGGGAGAGGGGCAGCTCCACCACGTCGGAGAGCATCCTCAGCCGGAGGGTGGTGTTCCCGATGACGATGAGGGAGTCCGGCCGGGCGTAGGCGTCGCGGATGGCGGTGCCGTCGATCCGGGTGCCATTGCGGCTGTCCGCATCGATCACCCGGAGGGCATCCCGCTCGATCCTGAGGTGCAGGTGGATCCGGCTGACGGTGGGATCCGTCAGCACGAAGTCACAGCCCTTGCCGCCGCTCCCGATGCTGACGGACAGGGCGGGCAGCTCCACGCTCCGGCCCATGTCCGGTCCCTTGACGACCTCGATGCGGATCTTGCGGGATCGAAGCTTGAAGCCCGTGGGCCCATGGTCCTCGACAGGCTCTGTTCGCTCGTTGATGCTCACCCGCGCTTTTCTAGCAGCTCACGCGCGAGACGGTGAGGACACGGGCAGGCGAGCACCTCCGAGCACATCCATGGGTTTGACCCAATTGACGGGGCCGTCCACGGATGCGTCAGACCTGGAACCGCTTGTCCAACTTGGTGAGCTGGCTGGTGAAGCCCTCGACCTGCATCTGGGTGAACTTCTCATCGTGCATGGGCGTCAGCGTGACCACCATCCGGACGGTGTTTCCCGAGGGGAAGAGCTCCAGCACCATCGTGCTGTCGTAGGGCTTCACCCCGGGAAGGAAGTCGATGATGTGCGTCAGGGCCAGCCGCTGATGGGGCTTGAACTCGGAGAACGTGCCCCGGGTCTCATGGGAGAGGGGCGCGCCCATCTTCTTCATCTGCGCCACGACGTCGGGCGCATCGGCGATCATGTCGTAGTGCAGGAGGCCGCCCAGTTTCGCCTCCAGGGCTTTGACGTCAACGCGGAAGCCTTGAGGCCCCCACCACGACTCGAAGCCGTCCTTCGTGGTCCACAGCTCCCACACTTCCTCGACCCGCGCCTTGTACGTGCGCTCGATCACCACGTTCTTCCTGTCGCTCATGAGTGTTTTCCCCTCTGCTTCTTCTGTCGTTGTTCCAGCGCCGCTCCAAACCGGTCCAGTCTCGCCTCCCACAAGTCCTGGTACAGGGCGAGCCACTCCTCCAGCTCCCGGAACGGCTCGGGCCTGAGCGAGTAGAGCCGCCGTTGTCCCTCCGGCCGCACCGCGACGAAGCCGGACTCGTGGAGGATGCGGAGGTGCCGGGAAACCCCCGATTGGTGGATTCCCGCCTGCTCGACGATGTCATTCACCTGTCGTTCGCCGTGCCGCAGCGTCTCCACGATTCGGCGGCGGGTGGGATCCGCAAGGGTCTGAAAGGTATCGAGTCTCATCACCGTGCATATACATACCCATGCATATGTCGGCCGTCAAGAGGCCCTCCACGAGGCGGGTAGGCCGCCCTCGGAGGGCCTGACAAGAGGAATGCTCTGCTCCGTGCAGCCGAACGCCTCGGGCAGGCGCTTCAGCGTCCTGCCCGAGTGCAGTAACTCGATATGCTTCCTGGCTACTCCGCAGGCATCCAGGCCAGACCCAGGTTCCTGCTGCTGCCCGAGTTCACGGTTTGGATATCGCTGCCGTCGGCCAGATGGGCGCTCCGGAGCGCTTGACCTAGCCAATCCGTCCAATACAGCCGCCCGGCCGTGACATCGATGGCAATCCCGTACACTGTGTTCTGGTTGGTCACCAGGGGGGTGATGTTGGAGCCGTCCAGGTTGGCGACATAGATGCTGTTGCTGCGGGTCGCGTAGTACAATTTCCCGCCGCTCGAGTCGACCGCCAGGCCCACGCCCAGGCCGCCCAGGTTTGAAGCAAGGGTCTCCAGGTTGGTCCCATCGAGATTGAATCGTACGAGCTTGGTGTTGTTGTAGGTAATGACATACACCTTGCTGCTCGAGCCATCGACCGCGATGGCAGACGGGCTATCGAGATTGCCGACGACCTGCGTGGGATTGCTGCCGTCCAGCTCGGCGCGCATGACCTGTTTCCCGTTGAAATCGGACCAGTACAGCTTGCGGCTCGTCGAATCGACCGCCAGCCCGGCGGGGAAGCCTCCGTTCGCCACGATATTGACCGGGTTCGCGCCATCACTGTCCGCTCGAAAGAGGGCGCTGCCGTTGCTGTAGAAGATGGTACGGGTTACCGGGTCGGTGGCGATGGAACTTGACCCGCCGATGCCGGTCTTGAGCTCAATGGCATTCGTGCCGTTCACGTCAACCCTCCACAGCGAGCCGCTGGCAGTCGTCCAGTAGAGGCGGGCAGGACTGGTGACGTCGACCGCGAAGGTGGTGGAGGTGGTGGCGGAGCCGTCACTTACCGAGAGGGTAATGGTGGTGGAGCCGCTGGCGCTGGCGGTGGGGACGACGTTGAGGGTGCGGTTGGCGCCGGAGCCGCCGAGGACGAGATTGCTGGGGTCGTTGGGAACCAGGCCTGTATTGGAGGAAGTGGCGGTGACCGTGAGGCTGTTGGCGGCGGTCTCCACGTCACCCAGGGTGAAGGCCAGGTCACCGGTCGAGCTGCCAGCAGTGATGTGCTGGTTGGCCACTGGGGAAATGGTGGGGATGTCGTTGACTGGCGTGATGGTGAGGGTCACCGTGGCCTGGGCGCTTTGGCCCTTGCTGTCGGTGGCGCTGAAGGTGAAGGCATCTTCGCCATGGTAGTCGGCGCTGGGGGTGTAGGTGACGGAGCCATCGGCGCTGAGTTCACTGAGCGTGCCGTGGTCCGGCGCGTCGACGATGCTGAAAGCGAGTGTCCCGTTGCCACTGGCCGACAGGTGCACATCGAGGGGCGTGTCTTCCGCTGTCTCGAGGGTGGCGTTTTGGGCCACCGGCGGTCTGCTGGTGACGTCGACCGCGAAGGTGGTGGAGGTGGTGGCGGAGCCGTCACTCACCGAGAGGGTAATGGTGGTGGAGCCGCTGGCGCTGGCGGCGGGGACGACGTTGAGGGTGCGGTTGGCGCCGGAGCCGCCGAGGACGAGATTGCTGGGGGCGTTGGGCACCAGGTCGGTATTGGAGGAAGTGGCGGTGACCGTGAGGCTGTTGGCGGCGGTCTCCGCGTCTCCCAGGGTGAAGGCCAGGTCGCCGGTCGAGCTGCCAGCAGTGATGTGCTGGTTGGCCACTGGGGAAATGGTGGGGATGTCGTTGACTGGCGTGATGGTGAGGGTCACCGTGGCCTGGGCACTTTGGCCCTTGCTGTCGGTGGCGCTGAAGGTGAAGGCATCTTCGCCATGGTAGTCGGCGCCGGGGGTGTAGGTGACGGAGCCATCGGCGCTGAGCTCACTGAGCGTGCCGTGGTCCGGTGCGTCGACGATGCTGAAAGCAAGTGTCCCGGTGCCACTGGCCGACAGGTGCACCTCGAGAGGCGTGTCTTCCGCCGTCTCGAGGGTGACGTTTCGGGCCGTCGGTGGTGCGCTGTCGCCACAAGCGGCGAGGGTGCTGGCAACCAGTCCGAGCACCAGTCCGGTGCGCAATGCGGTGGCCGGCGCTGCGAGCCACCTCGACAACAACTCTGACATGAACTCTCCTCGTGGGACGCCCGACATAGGCGATGGAAGCGCGGAACGCCAGGTTCTGCGACGGCGTGGCGGAACCCAGTGACGCCTCACTGGGCTCCGCTGGAGACACTCAGCTCAGCCTCTGGTCACTTCGCTCGCGAGACCGCGGGCGGGTGCCAATCTCCATTGAGCGCCTCTTGCCTCGGCGAGTACAGCCGCATGGTGAGGTTGAACGGGCCCTGCTGGGGTGCCGGCAGCCAGTTCGGCCGCCTCGGATCGGTCTCGTCCATGGAGCGCTCGACGTACAACGTCACGGAGCCATCGGACTCGACCAGGTTGTTTCGCGTGCCCAGCGAGAAGCGGTCGATGGCGTTAGGGACCTGGAATCCCTGCTCGTCGTACATCGTCACGGACCAGAAGGCGTTCACCGGTGGCAGGCTGTTGGCCTCGAAGCGCAGCGTGTAGCGCTTGGCGCTGTCCAGCACGGTGCCCGTGGAATCCACGTAGGCGGTCGGGTAGATGGCGTCCTCCGGGAGATTGGCGCCCAGTCCGATCAGGGCAACGATCGCGCGGCGGAGGTAGCTCGTCCCGTAGGTCCCCATGAACTCGTTCGGGTATACCCAGCCATTCGTCAGCGGTGTGAGCGAGGTCTGCTTCTCCTTCATCCGGTCGAGGGCGTCGGGGGCCGCTTTCCTGAAGGCGTCTTGCACCGCCGCCGGGGCTGCGTTCAGGTCGAACGGCTGGCCCGCCACGAAGCCTGCCCGCGCCAGACGCGCGAGGATGGGGTAGTCATTGAAGTGCGCTGGATTCTGGCGCATCAGGTCCGCGCCATAGGCGAAGAACGCCTCGGGCGTCATCTTCTCTACGATCACCAACGGCTCCTCGCGGCTGATGTCGTCGGTGTCTGTCCCGACGGGCGGCGGCGGCTGCAGCCCGGCCTCGTAGGCGGAGTAAGGGATGATCCGGAGGCCATCCTGGAACGCGCGCACGCTTTCGTAGTCCGATTCACCGTTGCACTGCGTTCGTCCGATGATCCAGACATACGGCGTCGGCGCGTCGATCCGTTGCAGGTTCAGGGCCGGGTTGATCGTCCCTTTCCACCCCGGGCCGACGATGACGAACTGCTGGGCCGCGGTCCCCGTCGTGCGGGGGCCAGGGCAGGCGAAGACGTCCGTCCACATGTCGAGCATGGGCAAGAGGTAGTAGCGCCCATCGGACGGAGGGACCTTGATGACCATGGGCTCGTGCACGAGATCGAGCCACGCACTCGAATAGAGCGTGTCGAAGTTGGGTCGCACCACGGTGCGGTCTGCCGGCCCCGGGAAGCGCGGGTTGTTCATGAACACGTTGGCCGGGCTTCGCCAGGTAGGGAGGTCGATCTCCTTGACGTTCGTCATCTGCCGGCGCGTCACGTCCATCAACACGATGGGATAGAGGTATGTGTATCCCTCGCAGCCGATCTCGTATGCAGTCTCGAAGTTCAAACCAGTGCTCGTCGCCATAGGCTCCTCTTCTTCGAGCGTGGATCGCTCGAAGCTCCATTCGTTGCGGGCGAGGAACCTATTCAGAGTGTCAGGTCATGGATATTGGACCAAGTGCTTACACGGCGCGGGCCCAGGCATGCAGTGCGGCTGCCTCGTCGCGGCCGGCGGCGGGTCTTGGCGTACGTGACGGTGTGCTAGCCCGGGCTCAATGTGCCGCCTACTCACCACCATCACGGGGGGCTCCGGGAGCACCGCCATCTGTCACAGGCAAGAGGGGCGCGAGCCCATTCCAGTTCACGCCAGCGGTGGCGGAGCCCACTTCCGTTGAAGTTCCCCTGATACCTCCGTCTTGAGGCGAGGTAGCCGGTCCCAGAAGCTCTCCGGTCTGACTGCCCAGGAGCCGCCTGAGGATCCGGCCATCGGTGCGGATGGCGTAGGCTGCGCCTGAATCCAATGAAGGGGCGCTGCGACCGCACTTCGCGAGATCTTCGTCAATCCAGACGAAGATGATTTCACCCTGTCGGATGAGCCGATAGCGGTAGGACTCGGGTTGTAGCCAGCAAGGTTGTTCCGGGGAACTCGAAGGCAGGAAGTCCTGCGCGGCGATCATGATGGCTTTCAGCAGCACGCCGTCCATTTCATAAGGTTCCTTCCCGGCATCCATCTTTACGACGGAGCTCTCCTGGAATGAGGGGAAGCGGATCGTCGAGTCCTCCTGCAGAGCAGGGCGAGAAGGAGATCGCAGGCAACCCGCCAGGAGGAGCAGCAGGGCCAGAGGCACCTTCCTCGCTACGACGCTCGGATGCACCAGAGGGGCTCGCGCATGGCGAACGGATCTACCGGGGGTGGAACACGTAATCTGTTTCATTGAGCCACTCGACGGAGCCCATTTGCTCCCAACCCCACTTGCCATTGGCAGGGGTCCACTTCGTGACCTCGCCCGTGGCGGGGATGTACTCAAAGAAGCCATCGCAGGTGGGAGCCTCGAGATCGTTCGAGCGGGAGAAGAAAGCGATGACTGCCAGGTGAACTGTCTTGTTTTTCGCCTCGACTGTGAATCCGTGAAGCCTTCCCATGGAGGCGATGAAGGAGATGTCCTTCTTCGAGAGGTTGTCCTCGAACGGATGATTGTGGAGGGCAAAGATGTATTTGAGGCTGCTCGGCGGATAGCGTGGGTCATCTACTAGGGGAGGAAGTTTGCAACTCTTCCACCGGTTCAATGGATCGGACTCAGACTGGTCCGTCAGCATGCTCATTTCGTACTTGTGGTCAGGCGTGTAGTACAGCCAAGCGCAGTACTCTTGGGAGATTCGCCACCGCAGTGAAACGTCCTGGCTCCCCAAACGCCCGGCCGTGGCGTTGGGCTTGGAGAGGATCAACGGACAGGCCGCCATCAGCGCAGCCGAGTAGGAATCAAAAGGTCCGAAGCCCGGCATCGGACCTGGCAGATTCTCCAGCATCGGCTCCCCGGGACCCGGACGTACGACGCCTGGAATCGGTTTGGGAGGGGCGCATCCCCAAGCTGACAGAAGCATGAAGGGCAAGAACCACCGCACGCGATGAGCCTCTCGTAGAGTGCAGCCCCAGACTGCCCGCTACTCTACTCTCTTTCGTCCGGTCGCCAATGGCGAGTGAAATTCAGCCTGAATTGATTTGGCGGCTATTCCGGTTCTTCAGAGAAAGTAGACTCCAGGCCGATCACGCGAATCTCTTCGCGTGTCGTCTCAAAGGAGTCTGGTGTGAACACGAACAGAGCCGAATCTGGTGGTGCTCTCCGGTGGTCCCTCGCGGGTGCTTGGACGGGGGTTGCGCTCGCGTTGCTCTCGCTTCCAGCGCTCGGGGCCGAGGACGTTGCCCCCGCTCCCGCAGGAGGTCCCACGTCGCTCCAGTCGGCCTTCGCCGCCGCCGCCCGCGAGTTCGGTGTGCCTGAGAGCCTGCTGCTCTCCGTCTCGTACAACGTCTCGCGCTGGGAGCACCACTCTGGAGCGCCCAGCACGTCGGGAGGGTACGGGCCGATGCACCTGACGCACGTGGACGACGCACAGCGGATCTCACTCAAGGGTGACGACGCCGATCCCTACAGCCAGTACGGCACGCCCGAGGAGGACGACCCGAGCCTCCACACCCTGGACACCGCGGCGCGGTTGCTGGGCGTCGAGCCCGAGGTGCTTGAGCGCGATCCCGCGCAGAACATCCGCGGCGGCGCGGTGCTCCTGGCGCAGTACGCGCGCTACACCTTGGGCCGGATGCCCGGAAGCGTGGCGGACTGGTACGGGGCCGTCGTCCTGTTCAGTGGTTCCTCCGAGAAGTCCACGGCGCTCGATTTCGCGGACACGGTCTACGCCACCGTCCGGGAGGGCGCCTCGCGCACCACGTCCGATGGGCAGGCGGTGACGCTGAGGCCCTCGAGCATCACCCCCAACCCCCTCACGGCCGCCCCGTTGCCGCTGCGCATCACCGCGAACACGTCCACGGAGTGTCCGTCCTGGGTCTCCTGCGAGTTCATCCCGGCCGCGTACGCGCAGAACTCCGCCAGCGCATCGGACTACGGCAACTATGATCTGGCCCAGCGCCCCGCCGGTGGGGTGGACGTCCGCTACATCGTCATCCACGACACCGAGGGGAGCTATGCCTCCACGCTCACGGTCTTCCAGCGTCCGACGTACAAGGCCAGCGCCCACTATGTGGTGCGCTCCTCGGACGGCCATGTCGCGCAGATGATCTCGACCGAGCACGTCTCGTGGCATGCCGGCAACTGGTACGTCAACGCGCACTCGGTGGGCATCGAGCACGAGGGCGTCGCGATCGAAGGAGCCGCCTGGTACAGCGAGAACCTGTATCGCGCCTCGGCGCGGCTGACGCGCTACCTGGCGCTGCGGTTCAACGTGCCGCTCGATCGCGAGCACATCATCGGCCACGACAACGTCCCGGGCACGTCGACCACCAACCAGGCCACGATGCACTGGGATCCGGGTCCGTTCTGGGACTGGAACCACTACATGGAGCTGGTGAGGGGGGTGGATCCGGTCGAGCCCACGAATCCGGACATCGTGAAGATCTCACCGGACTTCCAGACGAACATGCCGGCGATGACGTACTGCTACGCCGCGAACGACTGCCGCGCCGTATCGGCCCAGGCGTCCAACTTCCTGTATCTGTACACGGCGCCCAGCCTCAGTGCTTCGCTGATCACGAATCCGTTCATTACGGATACCCCCTCGCGGGCGAGTAACTGGGCCAACAAGGCGTCTACCGGCCAGCAGTACGCCCTGGCGGACCATCAGGGAGACTGGGACGCGATCTGGTTCAGCGGCCAGAAGGCGTGGTTCTACAACCCGGGCCAGGTCAACACGCGGCCAGGGTCTGGCGTGCTCGTGACGCCCAAGGCAGGCAAGACGTCGATCCCGCTCTATGGCCGGGCGTACCCGGAGGCGGCGGCGTACCCGGTGGGCATCACTCCGCAGTCGTTCATCCCGCTCACTCCGTACAGCATCCCAGCGGGCCAGCGCTACGTGGCGAGCGGGCCGCTCGCGGGCGATTACTACTACTCGCCCACGTACACGCCCACGTTCGAGGGCTCCAACAAGCGGGATGTCGCGGGGCAGCTGCTCTACTACCAGGTCAACTTCAACCACCGCATCGCCTACGTGCTGGCGAGCGACGTGGATCTCGTCCCTGTGGCCGTGGGTGGCAGCGGCTTCCCGCTGGAATAGCGCCCAGCGTTGGCATTGGAGCTTTCCATTCAGGTCCCCCATGCGCTTCGGAGGCCCCCTGGCGTATGATTTGGCAGCTCTGGGGCCACGTTGGGAGAGATTGCCGAGAGCGTCAAGATTCAGCCTGGGGGTATCGTGCACCGTTCGCATCGTGGCGCAGGGTCGTTGTTCTTGATCTCGCTTGTTTCCTTCGCTGTCGCCTACGGCGATCCGCAGAGCATGCCTGATGCACCGGCGGCGGTGCCTCGGGCGGGGGTGGTCGCTCCGGAAGGGGGCTCCACCCCGAAGTTCGTGCCGAACGAGGCGGTCGTGCGGCTCAAGGAGAAGGCAACACCCGGACGAGCGCTTGACCTCGGAGGGACGCAGGTCGTGCCGATCCTCGCGGTCGACGACGACACCTGGCTGGTCCGCATCGAAGCCACGCCGAGCGCAAGCGCGGGTGCGACCGCAGCCGAGGTGACGCTCGGGGCGATCCGTGAACTCGGTCACGACCCGCGCGTGCTCTCCGCGTCGCCGAACGTGATCATCCCGTTCTCGAATGAGCCGACCGATCCGGGGTTCTACGCGCAGCGCTGGTCCTACGACTATATCCGCCTGCCCGATGCGTGGGACCGCATCACCGGGTCGCCGAACGTGCGCATCGCCGTGATCGACAGCGGCTCCACTGCTCACCCCGACATCGTGTGGGCGCCTGCCTTCGATCCCTCGGACAATGACTTCAACCCGGTCAACCCGAACACCTACCACCACGGCACCATGGTCGCCGGTCTGATCGGGGCGACCCCGAACAACGGCAAGGGTGGCGCCGGCATCTGCTGGGGCTGTCAGGTATTGCCGGTCCGCAGCAACGGCGTTTCCAACGGCGTCGTCGTGTCGCTCGCGACCGCCGGCCTGAATTGGGTTGCGGGCTACGACGCCGCGACCGGGCAGTTCACCGGACCGCGCACCGCTGACATCGTGAACTTCAGCTTCAATAACGATGCCTTGCACTGTACCGATAGCGGCGCCACCATCGAGAGTTTCCGCAACGCGCTTGCCCGCGCGCGCCAGCGGGGCATCTTCGTCGTCGCGGCGGCCGGCAACTACTCGCAGAACACGGGCCCGGCGTTCCCGGCGGACTGCAACGACGTGTTCTCGGTGGCCGCGACCGATCAGTTGGACACACTCGCTGAGTACAGCAATCGCGGCCTCTCGATCGATCTCGTGGCTCCGGGCGGCTCGCCCGACGGCGATTCGTCTCCGTTGTTCGGCGAAGATGTCGGGGCGCCGTCGTGCACCCGGCTCAGCAGCTCGGATATCAACTCCTATCAAGGCACCGGCGGCATCGTGTCGACGTGGGCGGTCATGAAGCCTGGCCCACAGCTCCTGCTCGAGGCGGGACAGAGCATCTCCGACTTCTGCTACCGCTACTCATCGGGCACGTCGTATGCGTCACCGCATGTCTCGGGGGTCGCCGGCCTCATGCTCGCGGCGCACCCTGGAATGACGCCGGAGCAGCTCGAGCAGGTGTTGCGCCTGACCGCGACGCCCTCGAGCGGCTTCTGGGGCTGGGGATTCTTCTGCCCCGAGTCCGATGACTGCGGCGCTGGCCGGCTCGATGCGTTCGCCGCGGTCGATGCGGTCCAGAATCGCTTTCCTCCGCTCGCGCGCGCGACGCCGCCGTACCACGATTTCGGCACAGTGCCTTTCGGCTCGTCCGGCACCGCGACGATCGCGCTCAGCAACGTTGGTTGGAGCACCATGAGCTCGACGACACAGATGACGATCGAAGGTGACCCGTGGTTCTCGTTCGCCTACGCCAGCGGCGCGTGCACGTCCGGGCAGAGCTGCAGCCGCCCGTTCTCGGTGCTGACCAACAGCGGTACCTTCTCGGTTCCGGTGAGGTGCTCGCCGTCGGGGTCCGGCACGCGTAAGGCCCGGCTCGTCATTCCAAGCACCACGGCCGGGGGGGCGATCTCCGTGCCGCTGCGGTGCACGTCGAACGGCGTTCCGGTGCTCTCGGTGCCGCCCTCGCTCTCGTGCGGGGATGTGCGCCCGGGAGTGGCCTCGAGTTGCTCGGTGGCCGTCACCAACATTGGCACGGCGCCGCTTACGCTCTCGGGTGCCTCGGTGACGGGCGCTGCGTTCTCGCTGGCCAGCACACCGGTGGGGCCCATCGCGCCCAATGCATCGGCAAACCTCACGGTGACGTGTGTGCCCCCGGCAGCCCAGAGCTACTCCGGCTCGCTTGCGATCGCCAGCAATGGCGGCTCGGCTTCCGTGGCGCTGTCTTGCCGCGGCTTCGCGCCGGTGCTCTCGGTGGCGCCGGCGTCGCTGGCGTTCGGCGATGTGCCCGTCAACACCGCTGTGCGCAGGAGCGTCACCCTCACCAATACCGGTACCGCGACGCTCACGGTCTCGAACTTCGGGTTGGGCGGGGGGCCCTTCTACCCCGGCTCTCCGCTGAGCGTGCCTGGCACCATCGCTCCCGGTGGATCCGTGAACTTCGAGGTGATGTGCCAGCCGCCCTGGATCTCGACGTACAGCGGCGCCGTGTCATTCGTCAGCGACGGGGGGAACGTGTCGGTCCCGCTGTCGTGCCGTGGCTACGCGGCGGAGATCAGGGCGCAGGAATTTCTCGACTTTGGTGATGTGCGCGTGGGGGAATTCTCGGATCGTCCGCTGACCATCACCAACCTGGGCACGGCGCCCCTCACGATCTCGGAGACCTCGTTGAGCAACAACACCGCGTTCTCCATTGTCGGCGCGCTGCCCGGGCCCATCGCTCCCGGTGCGTCGGCGAACCTCACGGTGCGCTGTCTGCCCACGGCGGCCGTGAGCTACTCCGCCACGCTCTTCACCTTCAGCAATGGGGGCTCGGGTTTCTCGGGGCTGGCCTGCCGCGGCTTCGCGCCGGTGCTCTCGGTGGCGCCGACGTCGCTGGATTTCGGCGATGTGCGCGTGGGGACGGTCTCGGCGCGTTCGCTGACCGTGACCAACACCGGCACGGCGCCGCTCATCATCTCGGGACCCACGTTGAACAACGCCGCGTACTCCATTGTCGGCGGCCTGCCTGGGCCCATCGCTGCTAGCGCGTCGGCGAACCTCACGGTGCGCTGCCAGCCCCCCGCGGTCGGGAGCTATACCGGCACACTCTCGTTCACCAGCAACGGCGGCTCGGCATCCGTGGCGCTGTCTTGCCGAGGCGTCGCGCCCATCATCTCTGTCTCCCCGACTCAGCTCGATTACGGCACGATCCTGGTTGGCACGACGAGCAGCCGAACGTTCACGGTCTCCAACACCGGTACTGCGTCCTTGCTCGTCTCGAGCAGCTCGCTGACCGGTGCCGATTTCCAGCTCACGACGCCGATCCCGTTCACGGTCGCGCCGGGCGCGAGCCAGAGTGTCGCGGTGGCGTGCGCGCCGCCCACGGTTGGAAACCGCACCGGTACGCTGACACTCCAGCACGATGCGGGTGCGCCGGTCTCGATCGGCCTCCGCTGTAATGCGGCCGCTGGCCAGATCGAGGTCGTGGAGCCTCTCGGCACCATGGCGCTCTATTCCCACGGGACGGGCCGCGCGACGATCCGCAACGTGGGCGTCGGACCGCTCCACATCACCAGCCTCAAAGTCAGCAGCCGCTCTCCGGATAGCTGGAAGCTCATCGGCCCCACGCTTCCCGCGACCGTCGCCCCGGGCGCCACGCTGTCATGGTCCGTCAAGTGCCTTCCGGCGACCGTCGACCTGCTGATCACCGCCACGATGAACGCCGTGCACGATGGGCTCCCCACAGGTTCCCTCTTCAGCATCAGCTGTAGGACGGACATCATCGTGATCGACGACCCGGTGCCACCGATCGAAATCTCCGCGACCGAGGGGGCCTCCTCGCGCTGAGCCAGGCCCTCGTCCGGGGGGGCCTTGAGTCGCTCGAAGCTGGTTCGATGCAAAGGCCTGAACCCGCCCTCGGGAGGTGTCAGCGCCACAGTGGCTCGGCCGCCAGCCTGCACTCGGCGGCCCGCTGTGGGAGCGGTAGAGCACTGCGGTATGAGAGCGGCCCAGGAGTCAAGGGAGGGGGCTCCCATCCTCCAAGGAGGATTCGCTGGTAGGCTTGTAGCATCCGGCATGTGCGTGTTGTCACATGGATTGCTCATGCACGGACCGCTGCCCGCGGGGGGACACTTGCATGTTGGACATCCCGGGATACAGGGTTCTAGGAACGATCCGAGCCACCAGCTCGAACGCGCTCTTCCATGCCGTGCGCGAGGCCGATGCGCTGCGCGTCATCATCAAGACGCCGATGGCGCCCTCTCCGGGCCCGCGTGAGCGAGAGCGCTACCGCCGGGAGTTCGGAATCCTCCAGCGGCTTCAGGATGTGCGGGGTGTGGCTCGACCGTATGCCTGTGAGCGGATCCACGAGCGGCCCGTGCTGCTGCTGGAGCGGGTGCAGGGCGAGGCGCTTTCCGAGCACGTGGGGCAGCCGTTCGAGGTCTCCCGCTTCCTGCGCCTGGCCCTCTCCCTGGCCTCGACGCTGGCGGAGGTCCACAGCCGCAACGTCATCCACAAGGACATCAAGCCCTCCAACATCATCCTCGAGCCCTCCGGGGAAGCGCGGTTGATCGACTTCGGGGCGGCCACCCTCCAGAGGGTCGAGCACCTGGACGCCGCGCCCTCCCACCTCATCGATGGGACGCTGGCTTACATGTCGCCCGAGCAGACGGGCCGAATGAACCGAGCGGTGGACTACCGCACCGACTTCTACTCGCTGGGCGTCACGTTCTACGAGCTGTTGACAGGACAGCGGCCCTTCCAGGGGCGTGACGCGCTGGAGTGGTTCCACGCGCACATGGCCCAGAACCCGAAGCCTCCGCACGAGGTGAACGCCCAGATTCCTCCGGCCCTGTCGGCCATCGTGATGAAGCTGCTGGCGAAGGTCGCCGAGGAGCGCTACCAGAGCGCCGAAGGGGTGAAGGCGGACCTCGAAAGATGCCGTGAGGGACTCAGCAAGAACACGCTGGAAGCGTTCACTCCGGGCGCTCTCGACATCCCCAACCACTTCCAGGTGCCTCAGCGGCTCTACGGGCGCAGCGCCCAGGTCTCGAGCCTGCTCCAGGGGTTCGAGCGCGTGGTCCGCACCGGCAAGCCGGAGCTCTTCCTGGTCAGTGGCTACTCGGGCATCGGCAAGTCCTCGGTGGTGCACGAACTGCATAAGCCCGTGGTGCAGCGGCGCGGCTTCTTCCTGAGCGGCAAATTCGACCAGTTCCAGCGAGACGTCCCCTACATCGCCGTGGCGCAAGCCGTCCGGGGGCTGGTGCAGCAGGTGCTGGCGAGGACCGATGAAGAGATTGCGCGCTGGCGTGAGCAACTGATCCAGGTGTGGGAAGGCCAGGGGCAGGTGCTCGTCGATCTGGTTCCTCAAGTAGAAGTGCTGGTGGGCAGGCAGCCGCCGCTCCAGGCGCTTCCCCCGGGTGAGGCGCAGCACCGCCTCCATCGCGTGGTCCGCCAGTGCCTGGGTGTCTTCGCCAGCGCCGAGCATCCGCTCGGGGTGTTCCTGGATGATCTGCAGTGGGCGGACCTGGCCAGTCTCCGGCTCATCGAACAGCTGCTGTCCCAGCCAGAGACGCCTCCCGTGCTGTGGATTGGCGCTTACCGCGACAACGAGGTGAGCCCGACGCACCCGCTGGTTCCGGTGATGAACGAGGTGCGCAAGGCGGGCGCGAAGATCACCGACCTCCGGCTGGATCCCCTGAGCCTGGAACAGGTGACCCAGCTCGTGACGGATACGCTGCCGGGCGTGGGCGCGGGGATCGTCACTCCTCTCTCGGAGTTGGTGTACGAGAAGACGGGCGGCAACCCCTTCTTCCTCCTTCAGTTCATGGTGACGCTCAGCCAGGACGGCCTGCTGGCCCGCGTGCCTGGAGAAGGATGGAGGTGGGATGCCGAGGGAGTCCGGGCCCGGGGCTACTCGGACAATGTCGTCGACTTCATGGCGAGCAAGCTGCGCCAGCTCCCCCCTGGAACCCAGCACCTTCTGCGGCTGGCCGCCTGCGTGGGGAGTGGATTCTCACTTTCAATGCTGGGCACCCTCTCTGGGCTCGCGGACGTGGGGGAGGTGGAGCAGGGGATCGAGCCTGCACTCCGGGAAGGACTGCTGGTGCGCGGGGGCCCGGAGCAGTATCGCTTCCTCCACGACCGCATCCAGCAGGCGGCCCATGTCCTCACCTCCGAAGCGGAGCGCAAGGCCACCCACCTGCGCGTCGGCCGGCTGATGCTGCAGAGCCTGTCCCAGGAGCAGGTGCACGAGTCGATCTTCGAAGTGGTGGGCCAGCTCAACGCAGGGGTGGAGCTGATTGAGGAGCCCTCGGAGCGCCTCCACCTGGCACGGCTGAACGCCGCAGCGGGTTGGAAGGCCGAGGCAGCGGTGGCGCACCGCCCCGCTGTGACCTACCTCGCGGGAGCCTTCGAGCTCATTCCAGGAGATCCCTGGGAGACGGACCCCACGCTGGCCTTCAAGGTGCGCCTCTCCCAGGCTCGATGCGAGCTCATGACGGGCAACACCGTCAGGGCGCGCGAGCTGGCGCAGGGACTTCGCTCCCGGACGCAGACTCGCGCGGACATCGCGGCCATCTTCTGCCTGATGGCGGATAGCTGGTTCGCCTCGGGTGAACCCCCGGGGGCCGTCCGATGCATGGTGGAGTGCATGGAGCTGCTGGGCATGCCCATTTCACCGCGCCCCACCTTGGAGGAGGTGGTGGCTGCTCATGATGAGGCGTGGGCCCTGATGGGGGAGCGCTCCATCGAGAGCCTCATCGATCTGCCGCCCATGACCGACCCGGACATGAAGGCGAGGATGAGTGCCCTCGCGGGTTTTTTTGGGACGGCCTACGTCACCAACAACCACCTGTTGGTGGTCCTCCTGTCCCGGATGGTCTCGCTCACCCTGCGCCACGGCTTCACGGAGTCCGCCGTGCTGGGCTTCGGCTGGTTCGGGGTGCTGACGGGATCCTTCTTCAAGCGCTACCGGGAAGGACATGCCTTGAGCCAGCTTGCTCTCGGGTTTGTCGAGCGGCACAACCTGCGTGCCCAGCGGTCGGTGGCGTTCCTGAGCCTGCAGTGCATCTCCTACTTCACGCGGCCTCTGCCAGCCGTTCAGGAGCTCCTCCTCAGCGCCTTCCACCATGGGCTGCAGACGGGGGACTTCTACAGCGCCACCTATTGCAGCACCACGACCCTCTGGAACCGCCTCGCCATGGGGCACAACGTGGACGACGTGTACGAGGACTCTGTCACGCGCAGCGGCTTCTTGCGTAAGGCTGGGCTCCAGGGGCCGCTGGATCTGCTCCTCATCTACCAGCGTTACATGCAGCAACTCCGAGGGCGCACCCCCCGGTTCGACACCTGGAGCGGGGACGGCGTCGACGAACAGGCCCTCGAGGCCACCATGGCGGCCAGTGGCATGGGCCCCACGCAAGCCTGGTATTGGATCGTCAAGCTCCAGTCGCGCTTCGTGTGTGGCTCCTACCCGGCGGCCCTCGAAGCGGCGGAGAAGGCCGCTGAGTTCGTGTGGTCCATGAACGGCGCCATCATTCTGCGCGAGTTCCACCTCTACGGAGCCCTCGCTCGGGCTGCGCTCTTCGAGGAGGCAGCGCCGGAAGAGCAGCAGCGGCTCCTGGAGGCCATCCAGAAGCACCGGGAGCAGCTCGCGGAGTGGGCGGAGAGCTGCCCCGAGAGCTTCCGCGCCCCCGAACTCATGGTGTCCGGAGAGCTGGCCCGTCTCGCGGGGCGAGCCGATGAGGCGACGCGCGCTTACGAGGAAGCCATCCGCACCTCCAGGGAGAGCGGTGCCACCCAGTACCTGGGATTGGCCAGCGAGTTGGCGGCGAACTTCTGGCGCACGCGACAGGCGTCCATCGTCGCCCACAGCTTCGCGCGCGAGGCCTGGGCGGCGTACAAGCAGTGGGGCGCCATGGGCAAGGTCCAGCACCTGGAGGCCCAGTGGCCCAGCCTCGCGTCCGCGGAGATCGTCTCTTCTGAGAACACCAGCAGCACGGACTCGAAGCGCATCGACGCGCTCACGGTGGTGAAGACCCAGCAGGCCATCTCGGGCGAGATCCTCCTGGAGCGGTTGGTGACCACGCTGCTGCAGGCAGCCATCGAGAACGCAGGCGCTCAAGATGGCGCGCTGTTGCTGCCGAGCGGAGATTCTCTCTCGGTGGTGGCCTCCTCGCTCGCCTCTCCTGGCGAGTCCACCGTTACGCCGGATGAAGGCACGGCCAGGGAACTGCCTTGGGCGCTGCTCTCGTACGTTCGGCGGACTCGCGAGCCCGTGGTCATCGGCGATGCCTCCAAGCCCCATCCCTTCCTGTCGGATGAATATCTGGCGCGCAGTGGGGCCCGCTCGGTGTTGTGCCTGCCGCTGATACGTCAGGAGCATTTCGCCGGAGTGCTGTACCTGGAGAACAATCTGGCCACCAATGCCTTCAGCCCCGCGCGGCTGGCACTGCTGGGCCACATTGCCTCTCAGGCGGCCATCTCCATCGAGAACGCGCGGCTCTACGCGGACGTGCAGCGGGCGAAGGCGGAACTGCGCAGGGCCAATGATGAGCTGGAGCGGCGCGTGGAGGAGCGCACGCGCGAGCTGCGGCAGGCCCAGGCCCGGCTGGTCGATACAGCGCGTGAGGTGGGCATGGCGGAGGTGGCCTCCAACGTGCTGCACAACGTGGGCAATGTGCTCACCAGCGCTGTCATCAACTTGGAAATGATGCAGCGGGCCGTGGGGGCCTCACGCGTGGGTCGGCTGAGACAGGCCACGACCTTGTTGTTGGAGCATCGAGACGATCTGCCGAGCTTCCTGGCCCCGAACGCGCGAGGTGGCCACCTGCCGGAGTACCTGGCGAGGCTGGCGGATGAGCTGATGGGGCAACAGACGCGCCTGTTGGAGGACATGGACGCGATGGGGCGGCACATCGAGCACATCCGAGCCATCGTGCAGGTGCAGCAGATCTACGCCAAGAGCTCGCTGATGACGGAGGAGTGCGATCTCGTGTCCCTCATCGAGGATGCGCTGCGCATCCAGACGGCGGCGCTCGAGCGCCATGGCGTGGCCATCCGTCGTGAGCTGTCACCGGTGCCCCGGCTGAAGCTGGACAAGCACAAGGTGTTGCAGATTCTCATCAACCTGATCAGCAACGCAAAGTACGCGCTGGACGCGGTGCCCGAGGGAGAGCGCCACCTGGACTTGCGGTTGACGTCGGATGGGAAGCATGTGCGCATCCACGTGCTGGATGACGGGATGGGAATCGCTCCCGAGGTGAGGGAGAAGCTGTTCGTACACGGCTTCACCACACGCAAGGATGGACATGGTTTCGGGCTGCATTCGAGCGCGCTGGCGGCTCAGATGCTGGGAGGACGCCTGACATTGGAGAGCGACGGCCCAGGCAAGGGCGCCGTGGCCATGCTGGAACTCCCGATCACCTGAAGGACGTCAGTTTCCCCACGAGGACTGGCCCCTTGGTCGGCCGCCTCCTCGGCGTGCTGCCCTTGAACGGCTCCGGGTCTTCTCCTGCCTCAGGGTGGCCACTCCCTGATAAATTCCGATGCCATGTCTGCCTCCCGCCCTTCCTCGGGCCAAGCCGCCGACGGGGGAGGCCTCCTGCCCTCCACGCGGGAGGAGAACCCCGGAAGCCGCGACGCCCACGCGATCGAGCGCCCTCCCATCACCCTCGAGGGCAGCGTCGAGCGCGTCACCTATGCCAACGAGGAGGCCGCCTGGAGCGTGGTGCGGGTGGTGATCCCCGGCCGGAAGGAGCCCATCACCGCGGTGGGCAATCTCCTGGGCGTCCAGCCAGGGGAGTTCCTTCGCCTCGCCGGCCAGTGGGTGCACGACCGCAAGTACGGTGAGCAGTTCCGGGTCATCTCCTTCTCGACGGTGAAGCCGGCGACGTTGGTGGGCATCGAGAAGTACCTCGGCAGTGGGTTGGTGAAGGGCGTGGGCCCGGCGATGGCCCGGCGCCTGGTGGAGCACTTCGGCCTGGAGACGCTGGACATCATCGACTCGAAGCCCGAGCGGCTGGCGGAGGTGAAAGGCTTCGGGGAGAAGCGCCGCAAGCTCCTGCGAGAAACCTGGGCCGAGCAGCGGGACATCCGCCAGGTGATGGTCTTCCTGCAATCCCACGAGGTGCCGGCCAGCTTCGCGGTGAAGGTCTACAAGCAGTACGGGGCCCGGGCGATTGACGTCGTGCGCGACAACCCCTACCGGCTGGCCATCGACGTGTACGGCATCGGCTTTCTCACCGCCGACCGCATCGCCCGCTCTCTCGGCGTGCCCTCCGACTCACCCAAGCGCGCCGAGGCAGGCGTGTTGCACGTGCTGCGCGAGTTCTCCGAGGACGGTCACCTCTACGCGCCGCGAGACAAGCTCATCGCCCGCACGGTGGAACTGCTGGAGGTACTGCCTCCGCTCGTGGAGACGGCCATCACCCGGTTGGACGCCGCCGAGTACATTACCGTTGAGGGAGCCAGTGCCCTGGCCCACCCGCGCCCCGAGGATGCCTGCGAGGCGGTGTATCTGAAAGCCCTCCACGTCTCGGAGATCGGTGTCGCGAATCTCCTCAAGGCGCTGTGCGCCTGGCCCGCGCGGCCCCTGGAGGTGGACGTGGAGCGGGCCATCACCTGGGCCGAGGGCCACCAGGGCCTCTCGCTGGCGCCTGAGCAGAAGGAGGCGGTGCGACAGTCGGTGGTGTCCAAGGTGCTGGTCATCACCGGCGGCCCGGGCACCGGGAAGACGACGCTGGTCAACGTCATCCTCTCCATCCTGGAGAAGAAGGGGCACCGGATCCTGCTGTCGGCGCCCACCGGGCGCGCGGCCAAGCGGCTGGGGGAGACGACGGGGCGAGAGGCGGAGACCATCCACCGGCTGCTCGAGTACAACCCCCGCACCCACAGCTTCCAGCGCGATCGGAACAACCCGCTCCGGGCCGATGTGCTGGTGCTCGACGAGGTGTCCATGGTGGACACCGTGCTCATGCTCAACGTGCTCAAGGCGCTGCCGCCCCACTGTCAGCTGTTGCTCGTGGGGGATGTGGACCAGCTGCCGAGCGTGGGGCCGGGCAGCGTCCTGCAGGACATCATCACCTCCGGGCACGTGCCGGTGGTGCGGCTGAAGCACATCTTCCGCCAGGCCCGGTCCAGCCTCATCATCACCAATGCCCACCGCATCAACCAGGGGGAGCTGCCCCAGGTGCCCCCCGCGGACGCGCTGGCCGACTTCTACTTCATCGAGAAGGAGAAGCCGGAGTCCATCCTCGCGGCCCTCAAGACGTTGGTGAAGGAGCGCATCCCGCGTCGCTTCGGGCTGCACCCGGTGGACGAGGTGCAGGTGCTCGTGCCGATGAACCGGGGCCTCATTGGCACCGCGAGCCTCAACGCCGCGCTCCAGGAGCACCTGAACCCTTCAGGGGAGGAGTTCACCCGGGGCAACCGGACGTTCCGGGCAGGCGACAAGGTGATGCAGGTGCGCAACAACTACGAGCTTGGCGTCTTCAACGGAGACATCGGGCGGGTGGAGGCCATCGACCGAGAGGAGCAGGAGCTGGTGGTGCGCTACGAAGGACGGCATGTGGCCTACTCCTGGGCCGACCTGGACGAGCTGGTGCTCGCCTACGCCACGAGCGTGCACAAGTCGCAAGGCAGCGAGTACCCGTGCGTGGTGCTGCCCCTGCATACGCAGCACTTCACGCTGCTGCAGCGCAACCTGCTCTACACCGGTGTGACGCGAGGCAGGAAGCTGGTGGTGCTGGTGGGGAGCAGGAAGGCGCTGGAGATCGCGGTGCGCAACGGAGACACCCAGAAGCGCTTCACGCGACTGGCCTCGCGGCTGCGGGACTGAAGCCGGTCTCCGCGGCCGCACGGCGCCTCCGGTTACCGAAGGAGTCCTCGTTGGAGCGTGCGGTCCTGCCGGGCAAACGGGCTGCTACTTCACTCTGGGTGAATGCGGTTTTGATACTGATTCTGCAAGTCACTTGCATCTTCGAGTGGACTATCTGTATAAGCCGTCTGCACGCAGCGTCTGCCCTTCAGCGTTGGTTTCAGAGAGCCCCCGTGACAGCCCCCTACCCAGCTACCGACAAAGAGCCGCTGCGGCGGCTTACCTCGCACGAGCTTCGGTTTCGCAGGCTGCAGGTGGTCTCGATCACGCCAGTGACCCACCGGCTCACGCGAGTCACTGTGGGCGGCGCGGAGCTCGACGGCTTTACGTCGCTTGCACCCGACGACCACGTGAAGGTCTTGTTCCCGCCCCCCGGTGCCGACGAGCCGTCCTTCCCGGAGGTCGTGGCTGGCCATGTGAGCTGGCCACCCGGCCGCTCGCGCCCGCTTGCACGTGACTACACGCCGACCCGTTTCGACGCGAAGGCGCGCGAGCTCGATATCGAGATCGTGCTGCACGAGGGTGGGCACGCCACGGCCTGGCTTCGGAAGCAAGCCAGGCCGGGGGCCATTCTCGGTGTCGCGGGCCCGCGCGGCTCCCACGCATTCACGCGAGTTCCTTCCTCCTTGTTGATGGCTGGAGACGAAACCGTACTCCCGGCCATCGCACGCTGGCTTCGCGAACTGCCCGCCGGCACGGACGTGCACGCCTTCATCGAAGTGAACGACTCGCGCGACGAAGTCCCGCTGCCGACTCGTGCCAACTTGAAGGTGCGGTGGCTCCATCGCGGCAGGGCCGAGGTGGGCACGACGACGCTGTTGGCGGACGCCGTCCGGTCAGCCGCGTTGCCGCAATTCGAATACGCGTTCGTCGCGGGTGAGGCGGGCGCAGTGAAACACCTGAGGCTCTACCTGCTCAACGAGCTTCGGCTTCCGAGCGACGCATTCAGCGCACGCGGCTACTGGAAGCGCGGTACGGACGATCACCAGGAACCCCACGACGACTGAGGGTCAAATGCAGAAGGGCACTCTAACGCGGTCACAGATTCGCGCCGACATCGCCAAACTCTTGGATGTTCCACCTGAGCAGCTTGTCGATGACAAGCACCTCGTGGAGCAGGGCATGGACTCGATCCGTCTGATGACGTTGGTCGAGCGATGGCGCGAGCACCGCGCCGACATCGACTTCATCACGCTAGCGGAAGAACCCACCGTCGAGCGTTGGAGCAAGCTCTTCGGGGAAACGAATGGCGATCTGAAGGGAAAGTCCGAATGAAATCTCAAGAATACGATGTTGTCGTTGTCGGAGGAGGGCCGGGAGGATCCTCGGTTGCGACGCTCATTGCCCGCCGTGGCTACCGCGTCGCCCTGCTGGAGAAGGAAACCTTCCCGCGCTACCAGATTGGTGAGTCGCTGCTACCCGCCACCGTTCACGGCGTCTGCCGCCTGCTGGGCGTCACCGAGGCGATGGAGCGAGCGGCTTTCATGGTGAAGCGCGGCGGAAGCTTCCGCTGGGGAACGAACCCGGTGCCTTGGAACTTCCTGTTCGCGATCTCGCCGGAGCTGTCGGGACCGACGTCCTACGCGTACCAGGTCGAGCGCTCGAAATTCGACGAGATCCTGCTGCGCAACGCAGCCGAGAAGGGCGTTCACGTACAGGAGGGCGTCTCGGTTGACGAGGTGATCGCCGATCCGGAACGCGTGCGCGGCGTTCGCTACACCGACGCCAAGGGTGCCAAGCATGAGATCCGCGCCCGCTACGTGATCGACGCCTCTGGCAACACCACGCGCATCAGCGACCACGTTGGAGGCAAGCGCATCTACTCCGAGCATTTCCAGAACGTGGCGCTGTTCGGCTACTTCGAGGGCGGCAAGCGGCTGCCCGGCGCGGACGCCGGCAACATCTTGTGCGCCGCGTTCGACGAGGGGTGGTTCTGGTACATCCCCCTGAGCCCCACGCTCACCAGCGTCGGCGCGGTCATCAGCAGGAACCGAGCGCACGAGATCCAGGGAGACGAGGCTGCTCGTGAGCGCGCTTTCTTCAGCTTCATCGACCGTTGCGCACTGGTGAAGGACTATCTGAAAGACGCCCGGCGCATCACCGACAACGGCATCTACGGAAAGTTGCGCGTTCGAAAGGACTATTCCTACGCCAACACGAAGTTCTGGCGGTCGGGGATGGCCCTCGTCGGCGACGCGGCGTGCTTCATCGACCCTGTCTTCTCGACCGGTGTGCACCTTGCCACTTACGCCGGCCTGTTGGCGGCGCGCTCCATCAACAGCGTGCTCTCGGGGGCCATGACCGAAGAAGAGGCCTTTGGCGAGTTCGAGGGCAGGTACCGGCGCGAATACAAGGTGTTCTACGAGTTCCTTTGCGCGTTCTACGACATGCAGAGCAACGAAGACGGCTACTTCTGGAAGGCGAAGAAAGTCACTTCGTTCGACAGCTCGGCCATGGAGGCGTTCGTCACCCTGGTGGGCGGTGTGTCGTCGAAGGAAGCGGCGCTCGTGGACGCGAACGCGGTCGCGACCAAGTTCGAATCGTCGTCTCGTTCCCTGGCCAATGCCGTCGCGGCCACGGGTGACATGACGACACGGTCGGGCGAGCGCATGAATCACATGTTCCGCGTTCCCGTGGTCGGTGACGTGATGCAGGAGATGAATCAGATCCAGCGGCGGGGCGTTCTCGGCTCTGGGATGAAGGAGTCTCCGCTCTTGCCGGGCGGGCTCGTTCCTTCCGATGACGGCCTGGCGTGGGCACGCCCCTGAGCATTGCCGGGAGTCTGTCTTCAAAATAGAACGGGGTTGAAGCGTGCGACACGGTGAGCATCTAGCCCTGACGGCGGCCCAGCACGGCATCTGGGCCGGCCAGCAGCTCGATCAGAGCGGCGTGCTCTACAATGTTGCCGAGTGCATCGAGCTCGTTGGCCCCGTGCAGGTCGAGTTCTTGGCGGCTGCCGTCCGAGGGGGGATCGACGAAGCAGAGGCTTTACATCTGCGCGTCGTCGCCGGCGAGGACGGCCCGTCACAGAGCTGGGAGCCGGAGCCGAACTGGTCGCTGCCGGTTCTCGACCTCCGTCGATCGAATGATCCGTGGCGCGCGGCGCGGGACTGGATGCATGCAGACCTGCGCCGTCCGCTCGCGCCGCAGCGGCAGAACGGGCTGTTTCGGGCCGCATTGCTGGTCGCGTCCGACGAACGGGTCTTCCTCTACATTGCGCTGCACCATATCGCTCTCGACGGTTTCGGGTTTTCGCTGCTCGCGCGACGCATTGCGCAACTTTACACGGCGGCGGTGCGGGGATTGCAGCGGCCACCGCGGGACTTTGGATCCTTCGCGGACGTCGTCGCGGATGATCTCCGCTACCGCGCGTCATCCCAGCTCCAAGAGGATCAGGCGTTTTGGCTGAGGCGCCTGGCGAATGCAGCGCCGCCGCCGAGCTTGAGCGCGCGCAGCGCATTTCCGAGTCAGACACCGATCCGGCACATGACCACGCTGCCGTTGGCGCTACGGGAAGCGCTCAGCCGCATCGCTCAAGGCGTGCGCGGGCATTGGGGCGATGCGTTGTTGGCCGCCTTCGCCGGCTACCTGCACGCGGAGACGAGCGCCGACGAGGTATCAATCGGCCTGCCGATGAACGGCCGCATGGGCTCCGTCGCGTTGCGCGTCCCGAGCATGATCATGAATATCGTGCCGTTCGTCCTCCCTGTGTCGGGGCGCGGGAGTTTCCTCGAGCACGTGACCGCGGCGGCGACGGAACTGCGGACGTTGCGACCGCATGCACGCTACCGCTACGAAGGTTTGCGTCGCGACTTGAACCTCGTGGGTGGGACACGCCGCCTGTTCGGCCCGGTGCTGAACGTCATGCCCTTCGAACTCGGGCTGCATTTCGCGGGGCTCCAGGCCGTGGCCCACAACGTCGCCGCGGGGCCGGCGGAGGATCTCGCCCTCAATGTTCGAGTGCGAAGCGGTGGCTCCGAAGTCACACTCGCGCTCGATGCCAACCCGGCTTGCTACGAAGCGAGCGAGCTTGCCGTGCACGCGCAGCGCTTCCTCGAGTTCCTGGAACGCGTGGTGGCAAATCCCGGCGAACCGCTCACTCCACGGCCGCGCTCCGCGAAGAGCTCCACGGTGGCTGGCCCCGTCGAGAGTGAACCCCTGAAATCGGCGGCGCAGGACGTGGTGGCGGCCTTCTTGCGGCGTGCCGAGGAGGTGCCGAGGAAGATTGCCCTCGAGGAGGGCACGCGCTTGACGACCTACGCCGAGCTCGCCCTCGACGCGCGTCGCATCGCAGGGCAGCTTCGAGAGGCGGGGGCACGAGAGGACAGCCTCGTCGCGATGATGCTGCCGCGAGGCGCCGATGCCATCAGCACGATGCTCGGCGTGCTCATGGTGGGCGCATCGTACGTACCACTCGATCCGGAAGGTCCCTCCGCGCGCACGGCGAGTATCCTTGCTGACGCCAGACCGGCGTTGCTGGTGACGAGCGAGGCCTATCGGGAATGGGTGCCAGAGCTGCCTGGGACGATCGTGTTCGTGGAAGCCGCGCGACGGAGTATCCCGCTTGCTTCACAGCAGATCTCCGCCGCGGGGGATGCTTACGTCATCTACACGTCCGGGTCGACTGGACGGCCGAACGGTGTCGTGGTCGGACGCACCGCGCTCGCGCACTTCGTAGCGGCTGCCACGCAGCGCTATGGGTGGTCCAGCAGCGAGCGAGTGCTTCAGTTCGCGCCACTGCAGTTCGACGCGAGCGTCGAGGAGATCTTCCTGACGCTGTGCTCGGGAGGGACGCTGATCGTTCGTAGCGAGGAGATGATGCAATCGCTCCCTCGCTTCCTCGAGGCTTGCCGCCAGCGTGAGCTCACGCTCCTCGATCTGCCGACCGCGTTCTGGCACGAGCTCGTATACGCGCTCTCCGTAGGCGGCGTGGAGTTACCTCCCAGCCTGCGCACGGTGATCATCGGCGGTGAGGCGGCGCTGCCCGAGCGGGTCACGCTCTGGCGGACCGTCACGAGGCCAGGTATCCGGCTGTTCAACACCTACGGTCCTACCGAAACCACGGTGGTCGCGACTTCCGCCGACTTGAGCGAACTCGACGTCATGGCGGGCGAGCCCGTACCGATCGGCGTGCCCCTGCCAGGCGTCGGGGTGGCGATCGTGGACGGCTCGGGAGGACTGACCGATGCAGGTCCCGGTGAGCTCTGCGTCTTTGGCCCCACGGTCGCCACCAGCTACCTTCGCCAGCCGGAGCTCGACACCAAGCGCTTTTTCGTCCTGTCGCAACTGCCGGGGCAGCCGCGCGCGTACCGTACCGGCGACATCGTGCGCCGCCGCGCCGACGGACAACTCCTCTTTTTCGGTCGCGTGGATGACCAGCTGAAGATCAGCGGTCAGCGCGTCGATCCGAGCGAGGTCGAAACAGTGCTCCTGCGTCATGGGAGCGTGCGCGAGGTTGCGGTGGTCGCGCACGAGCTGGCGCACGGCTCGAAGCGGCTTGTCGCGCACGTGGTCACAGCCGAACCAGCCCCAAGCGCGGCGGAGCTCCGCGCCCACGCCCAGAGCGCCTTGCTCGGGGCCGCCGTGCCCTCCGCGTTCCTTTTCACGACGCAGCTCCCGAGGACGAGCTCCGGCAAGATCGATCGTGCCGAGCTGCGCAGGCGTTCCGTCGACGCGCGTGCGGCGGACCCGGTCGAATCCGGAAATCCCCTCGAACGGCGTATCCTGCGCATCTGGCGCGAGGTGCTCGGTGACGACGAGATCTCGCTCCATGACGACTTCTTCGACCGTGGAGGCCAGTCGCTTCAAACGATTCAGGTGGCCAGCCGGCTCGGTGCCGAGCTCGGCCGGGAAGTCCCAGTCAATCTGGTGTTCCGCCATCCGACTGTCGCGGAGCTTGCCCAGGCGCTCGCTGATCCGACCTCTACGCCCCAGACGAAGCCTTACGCCCAGGCTGGCGACGACGCGGTGCTCTCGGCCGAGATCTGGCCTGCGGCCGCCTCCGCCAAGGCCGACGCGGTCCCGCGAGCCGTCCTGCTCACGGGAGCAACGGGGTTCGTCGGAGCGCAGCTCCTGCACGCATTGCTCACGGAGACCCAGGCACGCGTGATCTGCCTGGTCCGCGCCTCGAGCGCTCGAGAGGCGGAGTCGCGCGTGCGCGAGGCGCTCTTGGCCCAGGGCTTGCCGTCGGCGAGCAGCGGACGTCTCGAGGCTGTCGCGGCCGACCTTGTGCTCGGGCGCTTCGGTCTGGACGAGTCCCTCTTCCGAGGTCTCGCGGAGACTTGCGACGCGGTGTTCCACGCGGCGGCCGCGGTCAGCCTCGTCCGCGGCTATTCCAGCTTGCGCGCGTCGAACGCCGTTGGCACGCACGAGATCCTTCGCTTTGCGTGTGCCGAGCGCACGAAGCCGCTGCACCATGTGTCCACTCTGGCCGTCGCCGCGCGTGCCGGGAATGGCGCCGTCGAAGAGGAATTCGTCCCGATGCCTCCTCCTGGGCGAGACGGGTACATGCTCAGCAAGTGGGTTGCCGAGCGGCTCGTGGAGCAAGCCATCGGGCGCGGCTTGCCGGCGTCGGTCTATCGGCTTGGCCGGGTGGTGGGTGCTCCGGAGACCGGGTTCGTCAATGTGCAGGACATCGTCTTTCGCTTGCTGCTTGCGGGAGTCCCAAACGGTGTGCTGCCTGCGATCGACGTGGTCGAACCGTGGACACCGGTCGATTTCGTGGCGCGAGCGATCGTCGCGCTTTCCCGCGAACCTCGTGCGGGACAAGTCTATCACCTCGCCCCTGCGCCGCCGGTCCACTTGCGTCAGATCTTCAGCTGGGTGGCGGAGTACGGGTATCGGATAGACCTGTGTCCGCTGGATGAGTTTCGTGCACGGCTCAAGGCGACGGCGAACCCGGACAGTGAAGCGACCCTCGCGTTCTTCGACGTGCAGGCGGGCCCCAGCGCCGCGCCCATGCGCATGGACGAGGTCCGTTCGGGAAACCTCGAGCGAGCGCTTGCTGGGAAGGGCCTGCGCTGCCCGAGCATCGATCGCGACGTCGTTTACAGGTACCTCGACTTCTGCGTTGCGAAAGGTCTTCTGCCACGCCCCGTGCGGTGAACCGCGTGAGCGAGCGCGTGGCGCCACGCTGCACTGATGCCCGTGGCTGTGCTTCCTTCAGTGGCAGGCCCGGGATGCGAGCGGATCAGCACATCCCGGGAAGATGTCTGGCCTAGCGGCTGGCGAACGCGGCGGTGGCGCTGGCCTTGGCGGCGGCCACGGCGGCGGCGATGTCCAGCTTGCCGCCCGTGCTCACCTTGCCCTTCAGGTCCGGATCCACCTGCACCGTCTTCATCAACAGGTCGCGCACCTGCGCCGCCGTCAGGTTCGGGTTCTCCGCGAACATCAGCGCCGCGGTGGCCGCCACGCGCGGGGTGGCCATCGAGGTGCCGCTCATCTCTTCCCAGCGGCCGCCCGGCACCGTGCTCAGCACGTCCTCGCCCACCGCGGCCAGCTCCACCACCTTGTCGCCATGTGACGAGAAGCGCGCCAGCTTGTCGTTGTTCCGGTCCATGGCCGCCACGGTGATGACGTTCGGCAGGTTCACGTTGGCCGGGAAGTCCTGCACGTTGTTCATGTTGCTGCCGTTGCCGTTCGCCGTGGCCGCCACCAGCAGGATGTCCGCGTCGGCCAGCTTCTGCACCGCCGCCTTCCAACGCTTCTGCGAGGCCGCATCCCGGTACTCGTCACCGAAGCTGGCGTTCACCGCGCGGATGTTGGCGCCTCGGGCCTTCTGGTCCACCACGTAGTCCACCGCGCGCTCGAAGTTCGTCAGCAGGTCCTGTCCGTCGTACAGGCCTCCCACCGAGAGGACCTTCGCCTTGCCCGCGGCCACGCCCGTGCTGCCCTGGCCGTTGTCCTCGGAGGCGATGATGCCCGCCACGTGCGTGCCGTGGTCCGTGCCCTCGCCCTTCATCGGATCACCCGAGTTGAAGCCCACGTTGAAGCCGTGGACATCGTCGGTGTAGCCGTTGCCGTCGTTGTCGATGCCGTCACCGGCGATTTCGCCGGGGTTGGTCCACATGGCGTCGTCCAGGTCCGAGTGCGTGTAGTCCACGCCTCCATCGAACACCGCGACGATGGGCTCGCCCGCGGGGGTCGGCTTCGGGTCGACGCCGCCCACCTTGCCTGCGGCCTGGGCGCTCAGCGGCTCCGAGGCGGCCAGCGGCTGGCGCGTGGTGAGCGGACGCAGTGCCGACGGCTCCGGGGTGTGGAGCTGCGGAGAGCCGGGGCGCAGGCCCGAGGGACGCGCCACCAGATTGCCGCGACCGGGGCGGTCCACGAGGTTCGAGGGGGCTGCATCGAAGCCATCCACCGGGCGGCCCGCGCGGGACTCGGCGCGGGATGTCGGGGGGGCAGCAGGCTGAGGGGAGGCCGCCGCCGGACGAGAGGGCTGCGGCTGGATTGAGGGGGAGGAGAGCTTCTGGATGGGGGCCACGGGGATAACCTCGTGAAATCAGGCGTCGTAGGATTTATGCCTGAATTGTCGGAGGTAAGCGCCCAAAGTTGCTTATCCACCTACAAAAGGATTCATTTTCATACTTCAGCTACATTGTGGGTGGAGAGGTGCGTCATGACCCGCCCATGTTCTTCGGGGGCGAGGGGGCGCTGAGCAGGTTCAGGTACCGTTCTCGGCTGATGTTTCGCCCGGTGATGACGGCCACCACGTTGCGGAAGCCTGCGGGTGGGTTGCGCAGCAGCGCCGCGACTGGGGCAGCGCCGGAGGGCTCGACGACGAGCTGATGCTCCTCCAGCAGCCAGGCCATGGCATCGCGGATGTCCGCCTCGGACACGAGCAGCATCCGGTCCACGAACCGCTGGAGGAGCGGGAAGGTGAGGGAGTCCGTTTCCACCTGCGCCCCCAGCCCGTCCGCGATGTTGGGACGTGTCTCCACGGGCACGGGTTGGCCCTTCTCCAGCCACTTCGTCAGGACCGGGCTGTCTTCTGGCTGAACGCCCCAGAGGCGCGCGGAGGGTGCCATCCGTTCGAGCGCCAGGCCCATGCCCGACAGCAGCCCGCCGCCTCCGACGCCCACCACCACCAGGTCCACTCCGGGGAGATCTTCCACGATCTCCACTCCGACCGTTCCGCCTCCCGCGATGACGTCCGCATCATTATAGGCGGAGACGAAGAGCTGGGCGTGCTCGAGCGCGTGGGCACGTGCAGCCTTGCGCGCGGCCTCCACGGATTCGTGGAAGTGCGTCCGCACCCCGTAGCGCTGGATGACCTCCAGCTTGCGAGCATCCACCGAGCGAGGGAGGAACAGCTGCGCGGGGACTCCCAACGTCTGCGAGGCATGGGCCAGGCCGATGCCATGACCTCCCGCCGAAGAGGCCACGACGCCCCGGGCCCGCTGCTCCGCGCTCGTCGACAGGAGTTTGTTGAAGGAGATGCGTGGCTTGAAGCTGCCCGTCACCTGCAGGCACTCCAGCTTGAGGAAGGCGCTGGCGCCAATTCTCGTGGACAACGCCGAGGAAGGCTCCAGGGGAGTGTGCCGGATGAAGGGAGCGATGCGGGTCCTGGCGGCCTGGACGGACTCGAAAGAAGGGGAGGGAGGCGTTCCATTCATGGAGTTCCTCAGTGCCACGGTCCTTCGCGGGGTGCAGTGCGTGAATGCGCGAGGCTGCTCATGCAAAAATGCAGAGGCATGGACTGGAATGATTTGCGCTACCTCCTGGCGCTTCGGGAGCACGGCTCACTCTCCGCGGCAGCTCGCTACCTCCGGGTGAACCAGGCGACCGTGGGGCGTCGGCTGACGGCACTGCAGCGGGATGTCGGGGTTGCCCTCGTGGAGCGCTCTTCCCAGGGCATGCGGCTGACACCGGCGGGAGAACAGGCGGTGCTGGCGGCGCGGCGGATCGAAGAGACCACGGTTTCGCTGGAGCGGCAGCTCGCTGGGGCCGAGCCACGGGTAGCGGGCCTCGTCCGGATCACGGCTCCCGACACCGTGGCGAGCCAACTCCTGGCCCCTCACCTGTCTGAGCTTCGCACGCGTCACCCGGAACTGCGGCTGGAACTGGTCGCCAGTGCCCGCGCCGTCAATCTCTCGCGGCGGGAGGCGGATGTCGCGGTGCGGCTCTTCCGTCCTCTGGAGCCCACCTTGGCCGTGCGCCGTCTGGGAACGCTGGCCTTCGCGCTCTATGCCTCACGCGAGTACGTGCGTCGGCATGGGCGTCCTCGACCTGACTCGCTGCGCGAGCATGTGCTGGTGGGGGACGACGACTCCGTGACTGGCACGCCCGAGAAGCAATGGCTGGAAGAGGTTGGGCAGGGGGCCAGCTTCGTCCTCAGGAGCAATAGCCGCTATGCGCAGTTGGCCGCTGCCCGGGCCGGAGCTGGGGTGGCCTTGCTTCCTTGTTATCTCGTGGATGTCGAGCAGGGCCTCGTGCGGCTCTGCGAGCCGGATGTCGTGCCACCCCGAGAGGCCTGGCTGGTGGTGCATCAGGACCTCCAGCGAGTCCCGCGCGTGCGTGCGGTCCTCGACTTCGTGGCGGAGGTCTTCACCCGCGAGAAGCCCCGCCTGCGCGGGGAGCGTCCTGCCCCTGGGAGGCGGCCTGGGAGCAAGTAGGTGCCTCTCAGGCATCTCTCTTCAGGTGTTCTGGCGAACCTGCACGGTGATTGCGCAGCGCTCACAAACGAACGCGAAGAGATCAAAGTACAAGATATCGAGCCCTGCCGTGTCGAGCTGCCCGACGAAGAACATTGCGCGTTCACACTCCGGACAGGAGGGAACCTCGGGACTTTGTGTCCACTTGGGCCGTCCCCCGATGCGCCCGAGCGGGGTTCTCGAATCGGCGGGATCGAAGGGAGAGAGCTCCACTCGCTTGGGCGCAGGCTGCTTCTCCCTCTCGCCCCGACAGTAAATGCGCTCATCCATGATCATTTCCTGCTGCTCCAAGGGATCCGAGATCAGCCGCAGATGCCCGGGTTGTATCCCGGCTCGCGCCTCGTAGTAGGCGGCCCACTCGTCACACCCCGGTTTCTGGCATGCGCTGATGGCGAAATGGAAAGCCTGGAGTCTGTCTGACGAATCGCAGTGTACGAGTTCGAGAGGGACACGCGCGAGATGGGCGGGAGGCAGAAGGCAGTAGATGCCTCGCGGCTCCTCGAGCCAGGTCTGCGGCTCCAAGCCTGTCTCGAGTTGCAGCGCGTCTGCGCGTGGAGCCTCACTCGTGGGGACGGCGTGAAGGACGCGCTCGTTGGGATCGAAGCGGCGCACCGCGGGGCCTTGGGCTGGGATCTCGAGGCAACCACTCTTGGTGGCGCTCTCGTGGACAAGTGGGATCTCTCGCGCGAGATCCGCCAGCCGCATGAGCGCGCGCGGCGTGTCGGCGGCGAGAAGGAGCTCGAGCTCCAGGGCCCGGCCTTCGAGGCGGCGCGTGGTCTCCGCCATGGCATCCACGAGAGGATCACTCGCCCCCCGGGCGATCTCGCTCCACCGCCGCCAATCCAACTGCTTCAGCAGAGCCTTCCACTCACCTGGCCACGCGAGCATGCGTGCCAGGTGGGGATGAAAGCTCTCCGGGTAGGCTCGAACGAGCGGAACGAAGAGGAGAGAGCGCTCGCGCCGGTCTAGGAGTTCTCCCGCCAGCGCGACGCGATCCTCAGGGCTCGCCTGCACCAGGTCAGCTCCCGTCTTGGGCTCGAACCCACGACTCTTCGGGGGCTCCGGCACATTCCTCAGGGCGAGGGGACCTTCGCGCCATGTCGAGTCGGCATGGATGAGGGCCATGGGATGCACCGCGGGGGCCCAGACGATGCCGGCCGCGGTACCGCCGGAGTTCGCTGCGAGCGAGGCAAGCCCGAATTCTCCGTCGGCATCGTGAATCGGCGCCACGTCGGCCCACCGTCCACGACTCGCGAGCGTGGCCGGGTCGAACTCGTAGAGGGCGTAGGACGCCTTCTTCTCTTCCGCGAACACGGCCACCAGGCCCTCAGGCACCGGCAGCAGCGCGCTCCGGATCAGGCCCTGGCCCGCGCGTGTGTCGGTCGGTCCTGGCAACTCGCGCTCAGCCATCACGCGCCCGTCCTCCAGTGACATCGCGAGGAGCCTCACGCGCTCGGTGAGCAAGAACATTCCGCGCTTCAGATCAAACGAGGCACGCGCGACCTCGGGGGAGAAGGAGAGCCGATGGTGTGCCAGTATGCGGTCGGCCCTTCCGAGAAGGACTCGCCGATCATGGTACGGCGCGGCAGCGAGAGACTCGTTCACGAGAATGGCCCAGTGCTTGCCATCGGGGGCGAAGACCGGCCGCGCAAGGTATTTGAACCGGCGCCCACCGCTCTCCGCCACAACACTGCCTTCCGCCAAGGTCTCGAGCTGCCCCGTGGGAGAGACAAGGACCAACTGAAAGGTGTTGGGCCGGACGCGCGCATGAAACTCGCGTACGGGCCCATAGGTACTTGGGTCGTTGACAGGGGCCCGCGTCATGACGAGCGCAACCTGGCCCGTCGGATGAAGGGTCTTGCAGCCGTGGGAAGCGATCCCGTCCCAATTGCGGCGCCGCAGTGTCGGAGCCTGAAGATCGAAGAACCCCTGGTCTCCCAGAAAGAGGGTCCCATCCTCGGCGAGTCCCAGCTCGTCGGAGGTCGTCGAGGAACCGTATGCGTTGGCGACCTCGCGCCCTTCGCGGATGAGCTGCACATGCCCACCCGTGCAGCGGACCAGGGTCCGGGTGGGCTCATGGATGAGGATTCGAACGGAGTCGGTCACCCGGAGAGCTTCGCGTGGCACACGGCTCGCGACAAGCAGTACGGAAGCGTGGGGTGCTAGGTTCGCGCGCCATGCGCCCGTTCCTCCTTCCGCTCCTGGCCCTCGTCGCTCTCCACTGCGCTCACGCTCCCGAGCCCCCGGCTTCGGCAGCTCCCCCGGCCGCCACTCCGAGCTGGCCCGAGCCGCAGCCTCCCGCTCTGCGTCTGGGCGAGGCGGTGCGTCCGGTGCACTACCTGCTGGACCTGACCCTGCTCCCGTCCGAGCCTACGTACTCCGGCACCGTCACCGTCGATCTCGATGTGCGCGAGCCCACGCGTCAGGTGTGGCTGCACGCGCAGGATCTCGAGATCACCCAGGCACGTGTCCTCAGCGGCGGTCGCGCGGTGGAGGCCAGGCCCGTCACCGCCAGCGAGGGGCGGCTGGGCGTTCTGCTCGCCGAGCCGCTCAGCCCCGGACATGCCCAGCTCATCCTCTCGTTTCAGGGCCACACGGATCGCGAGCGCAGCCAGGGCCTCTATTCGGTGGAGGAGGGGGGCCAGCCCTACCTCTACACCTTCTTCGAGCCCATCGATGCGCGGCGCGCCTTCCCGTGCTTCGACGAGCCGGGCTTCAAGGTGCCTTGGGTGCTGCGCTTCACGGTGAAGCAGGAGCACGTGGCCCTGGCCAACTCGCCCATCGCCTCGGAGGAGCCGCTGGCCGGCGGCCTCAAGCGCGTCACCTTCGCCGAGAGCCGCCCCATGCCCAGCTACCTGGTGGCCTTCGTGGTGGGTCCGTTCGATCTCGTGGAGGGCAGCCCCATTGGCCGCAACCATGTGCCACTGCGCTTCATCGTTCCCAAGGGCCGTGGCGCCGAGACGGCCTACGCCGTCAAGGTCACCCCGCGCATCATCACCCTGCTCGAGGATTTCTTCGATCAGCCCTATCCCTACGAGAAGCTCGATGTGGCGGTGGTGCCTCGCTACTGGGGGACCATGGAGCACCCGGGCATCGTCGCGCTCGGCCAGCCCCTCACCTTGATCCGCCCGGGCGAGGAGACGGTCATGCGCCGCAGGGCCTACGCGAACATCGCCATCCATGAGTTGGGCCACTACTGGTTCGGGGACGTCGTCACCTGCCGGTGGTGGGATGACATCTGGCTGAACGAGTCCCTCACCTCGTGGCTGGACACGAAGATCACCGATCAATTCGAGCCGTCGTGGAACTTCGCGCTGGACGGGCAGGCGAACTCCCTCGCGTTTGCACTTCAGGTGGACTCGCTTACCGCCACGCCGCCCCTGCGCAAGCCCATCACCACGAACGACGACATCATCGGCTCGTTCGACAACGGCACCACGTATGCCAAGGGCGCCTCGCTGCTCAACATGTTGCAGGGCTGGCGCGGCCTGGAGCCCGTGCGCGACATGCTGCGCGCCCATGTCCGGGAGCACGCCTGGGGCGTGGCCACCACGGAGGACTTCGTGGCCACCATCGGAAAGACGCTGGGCCCCGATACGGCTCACGTCTTCCAGAGCTTCATCGAGCAGCCGGGCGCTCCGCGCATCTCCGCCGCTCTCGAGTGCAAGGCGGGGGCGCAGCCTGTGCTGAAGCTGTCGCAGGAGCGCTTCCTGCCGGCGGGCTCCCCGGGCTCGAAGGCACAGAAGTGGAACGTCCCCGTGTGCGCGCGCGCGGGCCGGGGCAAGGACACCACGCGCGCGTGCACGGTGCTGTCCGCGGAGACGGGCGAGCTGCCCTTGTCCCTGTCCGGCTGCCCCACGTGGGTGCTGCTCAACGCGGAGGGAACGGGCTACTACCGCTCGGGCTATACGCGCGAGCAGCTCAGCCCCCTGTGGGCGACTCCCGCTGGCACACTCACGATCTCGGAGCGGCTGACGCTTCTGGGAGACGTGAAGGCCGGAGTGGATCGGGGGGACGTGCTCCTGGGCGAGGCGCTGAAGATGGTTCCCTCCACTGCCTCGGATCCCAGCTCTCTCGTCCTCGATGGAGGTCTCCAGCTCTTGTTCTCCGTTCACATCTCCTTGCTTCCCGAGGCGGATCAGCAGCGCTTCCGGAAGTGGGTGCGCACCCTCTACGGTCCCCGGGCTCGCGCGCTGGGCTGGAAGTCGTCACCCGGCGAGAGCGATGAGGTGAAGGAACTGCGTTGGCAGCTCCTCTCGCTCGCGGCCGGTATGGGGCAGGACCCCGCACTCAGCCAGGAGGCGGGGCGGCTTGCGAAGGCGTGGCTGGCGGACCGCAAGGCCGTGGATCTGGAACTGGCTCGGCCGGCCTTGCAGATCGCCGTGCGCAAGGGAGACACGAACCTCTTCGAGCAGATCCTCGCCCAGGCGCGCAAGGAGCAGGACCGGAACGAGCGTGCGGAGCTGCTCGGCCTGCTCGGGGGCTTCCAGGATCCCGCGTTGGCGAAGCGAGCCCTGACGCTGGTGGCCGGAGACGAGTTCGACGTGCGTGACACCCAGCGCATCCTCCAGGGCGCCTTGTACAGACCGGAGACCCGCGCGCTGGCCTGGGAGTTCTACCAGCAGAACTTCGACAAGTTCGCGAGCAGGCTTCGCTCGGACGAGGTGGGCCGGCTCATTGGGATCACGAGGGTCTTCTGCGAGGAGTCGCAGCGCGCTGAGGCCGAGGCACTGCTGAAGCCCCGCGTGGCGCAGATCGAGGGCGGCCCGAGAGAGCTCACCCGCTCGCTCGAGGCCATCCGCGTGTGCGTGGAGTCCGAGCGCCGCAATCAGCCCAGTGTGCTGGAGTTCCTCCGCCACCTGTGAGCTGGCAGTGAGGGGCGGCCAGGACCTTCGCCGGAGCGCAGGCTCGGAGCGAAGGTCCTTGGCCGCTTGGGCGATGGGCCCGAGGTTACTGGCCGGTGATGACGAACTGCGAATTGGACTGGTTGACGATGTTGCCGTCCGCCGAGCCCGTGATGGTGACATTCGTCAACGTGGCGCTGCCTCGGGCGCCACCCATGGCCAGGATGCCGGCCCCGTTGATCGAGTTGCTGATCTTCACGTTGCTGATCGCGACGCTAGGCATGTTGCCGCCACCGTTCTTGAACTGGATGCCGTCGTAGGTCGAGTCATAGATGTCGGTGTCCCGGATGGTGACGCCGGTGATGTCCGACGTCGACGGGAACAGGGTGATCGCCCCGAACTCCTGGTCCTCATTCCAGAACGCGCCGCCGGTCCGGTAGAGCCCGTTGTTGGCTATGAGTGTCGTCCCCGAGAAGGGCAGGGGGCTGTGATCGGTGGCCAGCATGATGCCCGGGTAGTTCATCGTGTCGTAGATCAGGTTGTTCTCGATCGAGTTGCCGTAGCCGCCATAGATGGCGATGCCGTTCGCGCGCCAGGGCAATTGGACGGTGTTGTTCACGAAGTGGTTGTCGTGGGCGATGTCCACCGAGGAATTCTTGACGTAGGGGTTGGCCCAGACCGCCAGGGAGTCGTCACCGGTGGTGCGGAACGACGAGTTGAACACCCGCGAGTTGCGCGTGCCGTTGCTGAAGTTGATGCCGTCCGCGTAGGTGTTGCGGATGCGCATGCCACTGAACTGCAGGCCATCGGCCGGGCCCCACAGATCTGGGATGTTGTCGTAGTCACGGCCCACCCAGACGGCCACGTTGGCGTGCTCGATCCAGACGTTGGTGATCTTCGTGTTCTTGCCGAACCGGCCGTTCAGGCCGACGCCGCCCTCGGCGTTGCCGTCGCCGCCGCGGATCCGGCCCGAGCCGAAGATGGCGATGTCGGAGATCTGGACGTTGTCGTCGATGTCGAAGCCGAAGTTGCCCTCGTGGGGGTGGTTGATGCTGGTCGGCTGGTTCTGCGGCTCGATCGTGGCGTAGAGCTGCGAGTGCCACATTCCCGCGCCACGGATCGTCACGTTGCGGATGCCCACCTGGTTGTACATGCCGCGGTTGAGCGGATCGTCGGTGAGGATCTTCTTCTCCTGCCGCCACTGTCCCGCGGGGATCCACACGCAGGTGATGACGCCGTTCTGGTTGTCCGTCACTGCCCGCTGGATGGCGTCCGTGTCTTCGATGCCATCGTTCGGCACCGCGCCGTAGTTCGTGATGGAGGTGCACTCGGTAGGCTTGCTCAAGGCCGGCGCCACCTGCTCGAGATCGATCACGTCGATGATGTAGAAGGAAGCCGTGTCCGTCCCGTCACGCTGCAGGCGGAAGGTGGTGCCGGCCGGGTAGGACTGCGCGAGCAGCGCGTGCGACTCGTCGAACAGCCGCCGGGCATCGGTCTGGGGCGTGTTGGTCAGTGACTCCGGACCGTCCGAGTTCCCGTACAGCCAGCTGTGCCGCGACGAGAGCGTGAGCTTCTGGACGAAGCTGCCATTGATGTAGAGGCTGATCGTGGCCTCCTGGCCGCCGCCGCCCGAGGCGTCGGGGATGCTGTTGCGCACGACGATCGAGTTGGCCTGGTTGGTGGAGGTGAACTCGACGTACTGCCCGGAGCTGTTCAGGCGCACGGACTTGCGGCCCGAGGACTCGGTGGCGAAGTTGGTGTGCCCGAAGGTGCGCAGCGAGTCCGTCTCCAGCAGGGTGCCGTTGTAGCGGCCGGCCTCGGCCTCGTAGGAGGTCCAGGGGACCGCCGCTCCGCGGCCGACCACGATCGACTGCGAGAACGCGTTGTTGTCCTCGTGGGTCTCGGCGACGACGCCAGTCGCATCCGCGGTGGCTGTGATGGTGGCTCCTCCGCTGGTGGCGGTCCAGGTCCCACTGGTGGTCACGGTGGCGGTGGCGCCAGCGGCGATGGACGGGGTGGAAGCGTCGAGCGTGCTGCTGCCCACCACGACACGGGTCACCGTGTTGACGCTGACCGCCGTGGTGCCGCGGTTCTTCACCGCCACGCTGAAGCTGACCGCCGCCCCGACGGCCGGGTTCGCGGGGTTCGGGCTGATGCTCAGCACCTGGAGATCCGGCCCGGGAGCCTCGGACACGGTGAGCTTGGTCGGGTTGCTGTACGCGTTGTTGCTCTCGTTCTGCTCGACGACGGTGTTGTCAGGGTCGGCGGTGGCGCCGATCGTGTAGGACCCGGCGGCCTTCTTTCCGATCGATGCGGACACGGTCGTGGACGCACCGGCCGCGAGGCTGGGGACGGAGGCCGTGGCGAGCTTGATGCCTTCGACCGTGAGGGCGGCCGTCGTCGCCGCGGACTGCCGGGTACCCGCGTTCTTCACCGTGGCCGTCAGCGTGATCGTGTCGGACTCGATGGGTGCGCTCGGCGACGCGGTGACGCTGGTGACGGTGAGGTCGGGGTTGGCGGAGGGCGTGCCGAAGACCTGGAACTCGGAGACCTGGCCATTCCCGGAGCCGGTGTTGCCCGTGAAGACGAGCCGGACATCAGCGGCAGTGCCAGTAAACGATACGGAGACCGTGTTGCCGGTCGCCGGGTTGAACGTGTACCCCGCGGAGGCCTTGAGGGTGGTGAACGAGCTGCTGCTCTGGTTGCGGCCCTGGACCTCGAAGGTCTGGGTGCGGGTGCCCCAGACGCTGGCCGGAGGAAGCTTGATGACGACGCCGGTGAGGTCGACGTTCGTGCCGAGCGAGACCGTCAGGGTGCTCGGGTACTGGCCTCCCGCGCCCTCCCAATAGGTGTCGGTCTTGTCATCGTTGGCGTTGGCGGCGACGAATTGGTACTCCGTCGATGAGCCCACGATGGCCTTGCCGAGGGCGAGATTGGTGCCGGTGGGAGGCGGATCCGTGGGAGGCGGGGTGGTGCCGGCGGTGCCGCGGACTTCGAACTCGGACAACTGGCCCGCGCTCCACCCGGTGTTGGCGGTGAGGTTGACGCGCACGTAACGCGCGGACGTGTCCGGGACGTCGATCGTCACGGTGTTGCCCGAGGAGGGATTGAACGTGTAGGTCGCGCTCGCCTTGAGGGTGCTGAACGACGAGCCGTCGGTGGAGGACTGGACGGACAGCGTCTGGTCACGAGAACCCCAGCCGGCTGGCAGCCGCAGGACGACATCCTCGACGGTCGCGGTCGAGCCCAGGTCGATCTGGGCCCATTGGGGGAAGACACCGTTGGTCGACTCCCAATAGGAGTCCTGGTTCCCATCGGTCAGGTTGTTGGCCGTGTATGGGCTGTTGTTGCTGCTGGCGGATGCGGGCTTGCCCGAGGAGAGCACCGAGCCCAATGACGCGCTGCGTATGACAATTGCGCCCGAGGGGGGCATGTCTTGCCCGTCAGACAAATCGCCCGAGGGGGTGCATGCGCTGGTGAGGAAAAGACTCGCACATGCTGCGTGAAGGAATGATCTTGAACGTTTGAAATGGAACATGAATCCAGCCTTGCCGAGGAGTAAGGATGCAGCAGGACATCCAATCTATAGAGGTTTTCCGACATAAACTCGGGTTTCCAGAATCGACAAGACAAATCATGAGACGGTCAATCGCTCATCTCGCGACTTCCGTGACGGCACTCTTTTTCGCGGTGGGCTGTGCAACGCACCGGCCGCCGTCCTCCGCTGCGGATGACTACCTCCATGCCGTCATGGAGAAGAACCAGGTCCCCGGAGTGGCCCTGGCCATCGTTCGTGATGGCAAGGTCGAGCAGCTCTCCGCGTACGGGCTCGCGGATCTGGAGTCCGGGGTGGAGGTGGGAGTCGAGACCTCATTCCAGATGGCCTCTGCCACCAAGGTCTTCACCGGCACGCTGGTGATGCTCCTCGTGCAGGAGGGCAAGCTCGACCTCGACGCGCCCCTCTCGAAATATCTGTCCGACGCCCCCGAGGCGTGGAAGGCAATGACCATCCGGCACCTCACCGCGCATGCGTCGGGGTTGAAGGATCTCTCCGATGAAGAGAGCAGTACCGCCACCGTCGGCGAGCGGTACGAGGCCGCCAAGAAGACCGCTCTGGCCTACAGCCCGGGCGAGCGCAGCGAATACTCCCTCACGGACTTCGTTGTGCTCGCCCACGTCCTGGAGAAGTTGACCGGGGAGCGCTTCGAGGAGTTGCTGCGCAGCCGCATCTTCCAGCCCCTCGGGTTTTCGTGCACCCGCTACGAGCACGCGAGGCAGGAGGGAGGGGAGCGTTTCGCCGATGTCATCCCTCGCCGCGCCAGCCTTTATCGTTTCGTGGACGGCGTGCCACAGCGCGCCTGGTTTCTCTATCCCGCCCACACCTACGCGGCGGGCGGCATCTTCTCCTGCGTGAAGGACCTCGCCCGGTGGGCCGTGGCCATGGACCAGGGCACCTTGCTCACCCCCGCGATGCAGCAGGCCGGCGCCACTCCTCTCAAACTGAATGATGGGCGTGTGGGCGGCTTTGGAGTGGCGTTTGCCGTGAGCAAGCTGCGCGGGCTGCAGACCTTCGGGCACAGTGGGGGTGGTTCGCTCGGAGACGTGCTGCGCATCCCGGAGAAGAAGCTCACGGTGCTCCTCCTCACGAACAAGCAGGGCCTCCTGCCAGTGCTCGCGCCCAACATCGCCAGCCTTCTCCTGCCGCCTTCTCCGGAACTGGACGAACCCGGTATCGCGGACACCGAGCCCGCCTTGACCGCCACGCTGCGCGGGGTGGCGGAGGGCGTGATGAACGGCACGCTCGATGCGGCCGCCTTCGCGCCCAGCGCCCAGGAGGGACTCGTCCCTGTGCTGCGTGGCTTCGGAACGCCGGGGAGTGCCCTCTATCCGCCTGTTCACCGGGTAGTTCTTCTCGAGGATCGCAAGGATGGCGAGCCGCGTAAGCGTGTGCTCCGAGTGGTGTATGGCAAGGACATCTCGGTGAAATGGACGTTCAGCCTGGACTCCGCAGGCAAGGTCCTCGACCTGGACTACGAGTGGGAATGAAACTGGGTCGTCTCCGCCCCTCACGGAGGAGCGCGACACGGCCATGGTCTCTGCTACACTTCAGTGCTGGGGCGGCTCTGGGTGTGCTTCCTTCTCACCTCCTATTGGTAGTGCATCCGCTCTCCGCCCCGCTTTTTTCTCTCTTCGGAGGCGCCTCTGGTTCCGCCCGCGCTCGACTTGCCCGGTGCTACGAGCACTCCCGCTGCCTTGCTGCTGCGCCGGACGTCTCGCGTCTTCGTTCCCACGGTCCCTCGCGCTCACGCTCCCTCGCTGAAGGGACGCGAGGGAGTACGTGCGCTCGAAGCAGACCTGCTCGGCCTGGGCTACACGCTCGCGGGCCCGCTCCAGGAGGCGCTCGCCTCGCTGCCAGAGCACACACTCGGGGAAGTGGGCCGCTTCGTCTTCGATACGCTCGCTGAGGACCTGGGCCGGCACCGGCCCTTCGTCCCTCTCTTCAGCGACTTTCCCGAGGGTGTGCCGCAGAACACGGACTCGTTCTACGTCCAGCGCGTGCTCGTGTGGCTCTTCCAGGAGCCCGAGCAGCCCTGCATCCAGTGCGGCGCCGTCTCGACAGTCCATGCGATCGACCCGTGTGCCCACCTCGTCTGTACGAACTGCTTCGAGCCACGCAAGTACGGCGCGTGTCCCATCTGCAACCGGCGCGTCTCCCCTGGGCAGCCCTACTTCCAGCCGGTGACCCATCCGTCCACCCCACGGCTCTATGTGCTCCGAGAGGGCCGCATGACGCGGCTGTCGCTCGGCACGGATCTGGAGGCCGCCTCTCAGGAGGTGCTCCAGCGGCTGCTCGCGCGCACCACCGTCCTCCGCCCGGACGAACTCGAGGTCGTCGAAGCGCTCGTCTCCCACTTCCGGCTGAAGGTGCTCGAATGGCTTCCGCCGCGCATCGCTGTGAAGGAGACCCTGGCCCACGTCGTTGGCGGCCTGCTGCGCTTGGAATCGAAGGCCATGGCCGATGTGCTGGGGGGCGCCGCCGCGCACCTGAAGACCGCGACGGACTTCCTCCGCGTCCTCGTCGCGTGGGCCGGTGGAAACCCCGATCTGATGACCCGGGTGCCCCTCAAGAGCCACCCCCGCCCGCTGCGGCGCTCCGTGCTGGCGGCGCTGGAGGCGCTCCCTCCGCTGAACCTCACAGAGGACGTGCACCGCCATCCGGGCCTCTGGAAGGCCATGGCGGGGCAACTTCATGTCTTCGAGCGCTGGCGGGATCACCCGAACGTCGCGCTCGCCTTCGCGGCCCTGCGCGGGACGGTGCTCTCGCCTGGAAAGGACTTTGGCCAGGCGCTGCTGACCCAGGCCCGAGCGCATCCCGATGCCTTCCTCCTCCGCCCCGTGGACGGAGGCCTCACGGTGCGCTTCCGCTCGTGGAGCGCTCAGGTGGAGGAACTGCTGGCTCGGCGTGAGGTGGACGGTGCGCTGCGGTTGCTGAGACAGCGTCCGGGGGAACTGATGCGCAGGCTGGATCATGTGGCGCGCACGGCGCTCACGGGAGGGGATGGCGCCTCCCAGGAGAGGCAGCTCGCCACCACCCTGGAGGCGGTGGCACCCCGCGCCGCGCCCGCGCTCCTCCTCACCGTCGCCGCGCACCTGCGCCGCCGGAACGCTCCCTTCTCGCGCCGGGTGTTCTTCCCCAAGGGAGAAGCCACTCACGCCTGGGGCACGGAGGATCGGCGGACGCTCCTGCCGGGAGATACCATCGGTCAGCTCGTCGGGCCCCTGGAGCGCGAATTGCTCCGGCGCGCGGAGCGGCTCCCGGCCTTCCCGCAGGCACTGCTCGACGAGGCACTCTCCGGCCTGCTCGTTCCCGTCGCGGAGAAGACCGCGTCGCGCGCGCTGGTGGCGGTGCCGCGCGGCAGTGCACTGGACCTGCCTCGACACGAGCACCTGCGCTTCTTCGTGCACTGGACGGAGCCGAAGGCGACGCGGGTGGACCTCGATCTGTCGGTGGCGCTCTACGACGCGAAGTGGCAGTTCGTGGACGTGTGCGACTACACGAACCTGCGGCTCGCGGGTGGCGCCGCCGTGCACTCCGGAGACGTCACCTCCGGCCCGCTGCCGCACGGTGGCGCCGAGTTCCTGGACGTGCACGCCTCCGCGCTGCTCGCGAAGGGGGTGCGCTACGCGATGCCGGTGGTCTTCTCCTTCAACAGCGTGCCCTTCGATCGCATGGAGGAAGCCTTCGCGGGCTTCATGGTGCGCGATGGAAAGTCGGAGCGTCACTTCGACGCGAGCACGGTGGAGCAGCGCTTCGACCTGCAGGGGAACGCGAAGATCTCCGTGCCGCTCGTCATCGATCTCGAGACACGCAAGATGCGCTGGGTGGACGTGAAGCTGCCGGCTGAAGGTGACTTCCACAGCGTGGAAGGTGCTCGCGGCCATCTTGCCCACCTGGGCCAGGACACGATGGCCTACTTCGGCACGGGCGCGAGGCCGACAGTCTGGGATCTTGCCTGCCTGCACGCGGCGGCGCGCACTCGCAAGGTGCACGTGCGCCGGCTGGACGGGCGCGTGTCGGTCCTCACTCGCGCACCGGAGGAGGAGGCCAGCCGCTTCCTTCGGAGACTTCGCCATCTGGAGGATGCTCGGGTTGCGTCACGGGTGGAACTCGGCGGCGCGCCTACCTTCTTCGCGGGGCTCTCGGACGAGCCGTCATTGCCCCAGGGAAGCGAGGGCTATGCGCTCCGCTTCCGTTATACGGATGCGGGGCAGGTCCAGCGGCTCGCCATCGGAGACCTGGTCTCGGCGCTGCGGGTGTAGTCGAGTTGCGGTCTCTCGTGCCGAGGCTCACTCTCCAGCGCCCTCGAGGACGCTCCGAGGGTGCGCCGTGGCGAGTGTCTCCTGCTCCCGTTCCTGGGTGAGCCCGGTGGCGCTGGAGAGCTTCGTGTCTCCATGAGGGTTGTCCTCCTGCGCCACCGAGTGGCTGTGCGCTCGCTCGGGCCGGGCCTCGGACAAAGGATGTTGGCTGCCCGGCCGCCCCTCCGCCAAGGTGCGGCCTCTCGGAGCGCGATGGACGGGCTCGAAGTGGGCTTCCGGCTCGCGAGGGGTGAAGAGTTCACCCATGGGCTCGGGCAGTGCTTCGCGGAGTTGGCGCAGCGCCGCGGGAGAGAGCGCCTCCGCGATGACCTGGCAGACGACGGCTGTGCGCTCCACCGCGAATCCGAGCCGTACCTCGTCCCGGCGCGCGACACGCGCGTAAAGCTCCTTCAGATCGAAGTCCTGGTGGGCGCCTCCACTGCGCAGGCTCGAGGCCAGGGAAGCAGGCAGATCGTCCGCCAGGGACTGGGCGGCCCGCCAGCTCAACCGCTCCGAGATGGTTCCGAGCACCGCGTGGAGGGTGCGCTCTGCCTCCCTCAAGCCAGGCAGCCCGGCGCGCTCGGCGACATGTGACAGGAACTCGTCGTGCGTCATGGGGCATCCTCCTCGAGAGTCACCCTCCAGTTTGTGCACCATCGCTTCGCGTGAGCATCCCCGTCCGTTTCATCGACTTGTGGACCGAAATTTCCGCCGATCCGGCCTGAATCCCCGCTCTCCCATTCATCGGGGGCCCGACGCATCCTTCAGTCGATGGCTCGCCTCCCGCGAGCCCCCCGAGGATAGACCATGGCTCACGAACACTCCTCTCACTCCGTCCACCACATCGTGCCGGGCTTCGGCGCCGACCGCGCCGCTCACTACGACGCCCAGGCCTCCGTCAACCTGGCCGGCAGCCAGGCGCTGTACGAGCTCGGCGTCAGCGCGTTGACCGCCCAGCTCGATGGCCAGGACACCGCGTCGCTGCTCTTCGTGGGGGTGGGCACGGGCGCGGAGTTGGTGCCTTACACCCGCTTCGACGTGCCGGGCTGGCGCTTCACCGGCGTGGATCCCTCCGAGGCCATGCTCGACGTCGCCCGCAAGCGCCTGGAGGCAGAGGGACTGCTATCGCGCACGCACCTGCACGTGGGCGAGCTACACACCCTGCCTGCCGGCCCCCCGTTCGACGGCGCTCAGATGATGGGCGTCCTCCACCATGTGGAGGGCGAGGAGGCCCGCTTCGAGCTGCTGAAGGAGGTGACCCGGCGGCTCAAGCCTGGGGCACCCCTGGTGCTGGGCTGCCGCGTCGGCAAGGACCCCGTGCTCACGAACGTGGAGCTGCGGCGAATGCGGGCGTACGGAGTGCCGCCGGACGCGCTGGAGCATCGGCGCAAGCTCTTCGATGTGGTGCGGCCTATCGAATCCGATGCCGCCCTGTTCGCGATGTTCGCGCGGACCGGACTCGTGGAGCCGCGTCCGATCTTCGTCTCACTGCAGTACAAGGTCTTCCTCGCGCGCTTCGAGCCCGGACGACCGCGGGAGTGAACTCGTTCAAGCCTCATCCGAAAATGTCAGCCCCATGGCGTAGAACAGTTCTCACTGACAGCGCTGGAAAGCGCGGTTCAGGAACTTCTCTCACGCCATCAGGAGACATTTGTGAGTCATTCCATCCCCAAGTATGTCGCTCGCGCGCTGGCTGGTCTGCTGCTTGCTGGCTGCGGAATGGATGCGGAGCCTGAGTCCCCGCTCACTGCGGAGCAGTCCTCTCAGGCCCTCACCCAGCTTCGAGGCCTCGCCGCCTACGACACGGAGTTCCAGGCACCCGCCTGCCGGAGCACGGGCATTCTCTGCGATACCGGCTCTTTGATTGACGGGCGAGGCTCGGCGTCCGAGACCCATGCCCCCAACACGCTGTTCTCTTCCTGCGCCGATGGCACTCTCGGCACGTACCACAGTGACGAGTCCTTGGATGCGCTGCGCATCTACACCCAGGATGGCGGTCCGTTCCTTCCTGGGAAGACAGTCACCGTGGATGCCACCATCTGGGCCTATACCGTCTTTGCAAGCGACCACCTGGATCTCTTCTACGCCACAGATGCCAGCAATCCACAGTGGACGCTGCTGACCACGCTCGAGCCCACCCAGGCCAACGCCCAGGTGCTCTCGACGAGCTTTGTGCTCACCGCGGGCGCGGACCTGCAGGCCATCCGGGCCGTGATGCGCTACAAGTCCAGCGCAGGGGCCTGCGTCACCGGCGACTTCAGCACCTACACGGACCGTGATGATCTCGTGTTCCGTCTGGGAGACTCTCCGCCCGAGGTCACCCTCACCGCTCCGGGCTCCGTGCTGAGCGGCACGGCGCAGCTCGCGGCCGAGGCCTCGGATGATGCCCAGGTGGATCGCGTTCTCTTCTACGCGGGGTCTAATTACCTCGGCTACGATCCACTGCCGCCCTATGGGCTCAACTGGAACACCACGCTCATCGCTGACGGCACCTACAGCCTCACCGCTCGAGCCGTGGACACTGCCTCGCACACGACGATCTCCGCTCCCATCACGGTCGTCGTCGACAACCATGCTCCGACGGTGGCCTTCACCGCGCCCTCGGCGGGAGCGGTGCTCTCCGGCTCGGTCAACCTCGCTGCCTCCGCGAGCGATCTGGTGGGCGTGACCCATGTGGAGTTCCTCTCGGATGGTGTCCTGCTGGGCTCCGTCGCGAGCGCTCCCTATCAGCTCAGCTGGAACACGCTCGGCGTCCCCAATGGCAGCCATGTGATCACCGCCAAGGCCTACGATGCGGCCGGCCACAGCAGCCAGAGCCAGGTGTCGGTGAGCGTCAGCAATGATCTGCCGCCCACGGGAGTGTTCACGTCGCCGGCCTCGGGCGCCGTGCTGAGCGGCACGGTCGCTCTCACCGTCAGCGCTCAGGACGATGTGGGCATGGATCAGGTGAACTTCTATCTTGGGAGCCAGTACATCACCTGGGATGGCAAGGCGCCTTACTCGATCAACTTCAACACGCTCAACTTCATCAACGGGGATTACACCCTCATCGCTCGCATCTATGACACCGCGGGCCACATGACGGAGACGAGCATCCCCGTCCGCATCCAGAACTGATCGGTTCCCGCTGCCTCCCATTGCAGCAAGGGAGCTGGCAAGGCCCCGGCCGCCCACTGGCGAGCCGGGGTTTTCTTCGTGGGCCGTCGAGAGGCTCTCCGGGGAGCAGGCAGCCTGCCGGGCCCGAGCGAGAGGTTTGTGAATGCCTCCCCCATGTTTCCTCTCGAAACAGAGGGACCACAAGGAGGCTTCACGTGAACGCATGGAAGAAGACGAGGGTGTTGGCTCCCGTGCTGGTGCTGGCCGTGGTGGGCTGTGCGACTCCTGGCAAGCGGACGGCCACGGGGGCGGCGGCGGGAGCCGTCGTGGGTGGAGCGACCGGAGCCATGGTGGGCGGGGACTTCGAGGGTGCGGCCGTGGGCGCTGGCGTGGGGGCGGCGGCGGGCGCGGCGGTGGGCAACTACCTCGACAAGCGGGCGCACGAACTGGAGCAGGTCGCCGAGACGCGGAAGACGGACCACGGCTTGTTGCTGAACCTGCGCAGCGAGCTGCTCTTCAAGACCGACAGCGCCGTGCTCACCGAGAGCGCCATCGACCAGCTCTCGCGCATTGGGGACATCCTCGCGAAGTACCCGGATGACCGGCTCCGCGTCGAGGGCCACACGGATAGCCAGGGCCCGGGACCCTATAACGAGGAGCTCTCTTTGCGGCGGGCCGAGGCCGTCCAGCGCGTGCTGAGTTCCCGAGGTGTCCAGCCCCAGCAGATGATGGTGCTGGGCAAGGGCGAGACAGAGCCGGTGGCGCCCAATGACACCGTGGCCGGTCGCTCGGCCAACCGGCGCGTCGAGCTCCACATCGATGTGGCTCAGGCTTCGTGAGCCGTGACGAGAGCCTGTGTAACGGCGTGCACACAGCGGTACGTGGCTGCCCGATGAGGAAGGGGGAGGGTGGGGCCCTTGCCCCTCCCGTCACTCCAAACGCGCGGATTTCCAAGGGCTCGTGAGAACGCTCCGTGGCCGCACGGCCGCAGTCTTTCATGGCACAGCGACTGCAGCCGGGGCAGGGACTCCTCTCTCCGGAGGTCCCTCATGCTCCCCGCGCTGATTGCTGTCGCCGCATGCTGTTTCGTCATCGAGCGTCTCTTCATGGGCTGGCGTCTGCCGTCCGTGCGCACGTGGCCCCTGCGCGTGGTGCTCATCAACCTGGTGCAGGTGGCGGTGGTGGTGCTCGCGGGCTACAGCTGGGAGCGTTGGCTGTCCGCGGCTTCCGTGTTCCACCTGTCGCGGCATGTGCCTCCGTTGGTGGGAGGCGTCATCGCGTACTTCATCGCCACCTTAGTCTTCTATTGGTGGCACCGGGTGCGGCACGAGAACGACTGGCTCTGGCGGCTCTTTCATCAGATCCACCACAGCCCGCAGCGCCTGGAGGTCATCACCAGCTTCTACAAGCACCCGCTGGAGATGACGGTGAACTCCATCATCGGCAGTCTGCTCGTCTACACGCTGTTGGGGCTGAGCCCGGCGGCGGGCGCCGTCTACACCGCCTGCACCGCGCTGGGCGAGTTCTTCTATCACACCAACGTGCGCACTCCGCGGTGGGTGGGCTGGTTCTTCCAGCGGCCCGAGATGCACCGCATCCACCACGAGTACGGCAGACACCGGAACAACTATGGTGACATCCCCTGGTGGGACATGCTCTTCGGTACGTACGAGAACCCGCCCGAGTGGAATGGCCGCTGCGGCTTCGATGACGAGAAGGAACAGCGGCTGCCCGAGATGCTGGCCTTCCGCGACGTGCACCGCTCCTGAATCGCCTGGCTGTCTGTAGCGCATACAGTGGAGCACGGCCCGCAACAGACTTCCCCCGGCAGACCACCCGAGGTGGAATAGCTCCATGCTTCGAACCCTTCACGTGTCCCTCGGGTTGCTCGTCCTCCTGCTGGTGCAGGGGCCGGCGAGTGGCGCCTCGCGCTCACGCCCTCCGTTCATCTCGGAGATCCGCGACGCGGCCACGTTCGCCGCCTACGCGCACCCCATCGGGACCGATGACGTGGGCAAGTTCCTCATCGATCTGAAGTCGGATCGCATCTACTTCTTCGACGTCAACCTCTACCAACTGCACTACGACTTCGTCTCCAAGGTCATCCTGCGGCACAAGATGTCTCCGGAGGAGCGGACGGAGTACTTCCGCAACTACAGCGAGGAGAAGCCGAACTACATCCTCGGCTACATCACCCACCACCGGAGCGCGAAGCGGTGGACCTTCAGCTTCTGGGAGAGTGACCGGATTCGCGCCGCCGACGTGCGCCGCGCCCGCGAGCGTCTGCTGAAGTCTTTCTTCATCCAGGACGTGGCCTTCCGCCCGGAGTCGACGAAGCAGGAGGCCTTGCTCGCGGAACTGAAGGACATCCCCACCGTCACCAGTGACACGCTCTACAAGGAGGCCGACTACCGCCCCTTCAACGTGGGCAACGCGCTGGGCCGGCTGCGCATCGTCCCGCCGGGCACCCCCTACGAGTCGCTCATCTTCGAGCCCGACGACATCGTCATCCTGCAGGACTCCTATCCGGATCTGCCGCCGGTGGCGGGTGTGCTGTCGACACGGTTCTCCACGCCGCTGTCCCACGTGAACCTGCGCGCGCGCGCCTGGGGCATCCCCAACGCCACGCTCAAGGACGCCGCCACGCGCTACGCGGAATGGAATGGCCAGCTCGTCCGGCTCGAGGTGCGCAACCAGAGCCACGTGTTGCGCTCCGCCACTGAGCAGGAGCTCAACGCCTGGAAGCAGGCCCGCGAGTCCGCGCGGAAGATCCTGGTGCCCGAGGCCGATCTCACCGTGCACGAGCTGCGCCCGCTCGAAAAGATGCGCGCCCAGGATGCACGGCTCTTCGGGACCAAGGCCTCGAACCTCGGGGAGATCGTCCAGGCCCGCCTCAAGGGCGTCTTCGTGCCCAATGGGTTCGGCATCCCGTTTGTCTTCTATGTAGAGCACCTGAAGCGCCACGGACTCGACGCGGAGCTGGAGACGATGCTGGCCGATCCGCGCTTCCAGCAGGACGCGAAGGTCCGCCGGGAGCGCCTGGAGGCCTTCCGCGCCCGCATCACCGCGGCTCCCATCGACGAGGCGCTGCTCGATCAGGTGGAGGCCCAGGTGAAGGGGCCGCTGGGCGGCCAGGGAGTTTTCGTGCGCTCGTCCACGAACGCCGAGGACCTGAAGGGCTTCAATGGCGCGGGCCTGTACGACACGGTACCGAACGTGGTGGGGCGGGAGGCGTTGGGAGCGGCCATCAAGCAGGTCTGGGCCTCGCTCTGGAACTTCCACGCCGTGGAGGAGCGGACGCGCTTCGGCATCGAGCCGCGCTCGGTGTTCTCCGGAGTGCTGGTGCAGACGGGCGTCAACGCCACTGCGGCGGGCGTGCTGGTGACGAAGAACCTCTATGACTCACGCGACGACCACACCTACACCATCAACGCCAAGCGCGGGCTGGGGCTGAGCGTGGTGTCCGGCACCACCGTCCCCGAGCAGGTCCTCTATGACATCAAGTACCCGGGGGCCCGTGTGCTGTCGCGCTCGGCTGACGCGACGATGCTCGTGTTCGACGCGCAGGGCGGTATCAAGGAGGTGCCCACCGCCAGCGAGGCCCCCGTGCTCCCGGAGGCCCGCGCGAGGGATCTGTCACTGGCGGCGGCGAAGCTGGTGAAGGTCTTCCGGAACAGCGGCCCGCTCGACATCGAGTGGGTGCTGGAGGGGGAGAAGGTCTGGATCGTCCAGGCTCGCCCCTTCATCGACGGCGGGAGCTGACCGCTTGTGAAGAGGCGCTGGCCGGGAGCAGCGATGTCTCAGGACCGGACGCCGCCGCTGTTGTTGGCGCCGGAGCCGGTGCCGGGCTGGTAGACGGAGTTGATGCTCGTGCGGTTCGGGATGGCACCCGGATCCCACCCGAGGATCGAGGCCAGATCCGGCAGGCCGCCGCTCGTCTTCGTCCCGCTGACGCCGCCGCCGGCCATGTTGTACTGGACGGCCGGGCCGTTGGGGCTGTTGATGACCGTGTTGCCCGAGATGTTGTGGCCGGAGCTGGTCATCGTGCCGCTGTTCGGATCGCTGTCGCCCCAGATGCCGACCCACTTCGAGCCGGACACGATGTTGTTGAGGACCTTGGCATCCTTGGAACCCGCCAGGACGATGCCGCGCCCGTAGGCGTTGTCGAGCGAGACGTTGCTCTCGAAGGTGTTGCCACTGTCCTGCTTGGCATCGCTGCTGTACGAGTCGTCGGAGAAGCTGTCGTCACCGGCCTGGGACACGACGTTGTTCTTGACCAGGTTGTCGCTGGCGCCGTTCATCAGGGCGATCCCGTCGGCATTGGTCCCCACGACCAGGTTGTTGGTCACCTTGGAGCCGGAGGAGTTGTCGATCCGGACGCCGTTGGACGCCGCGCCCTGGATGTTCATGTTCGTGACGGACGCGTTGGTGGCGCCCTGGATCAGGACGGCGGCCGCGTCGGGCATGGAGCTGCGGGAGGGCGCCGACGCGAAGGTCGTCTTGATGTTGGAGAGCGCAGCGCCGTTACCGGTGAGCTTCACGGCCCCCTGGTCGGGGTTGGTGGCGGTGAGGACTGTCTTGTCACCGCTGCCCACCATGGAGACGCCATCCAGCGTCAGGACGCCGCTGTGGTTGTAGTTGCCCGGCCCCAGATACAGGGGCTTGCCGGAGGCCTTGGCGGCATCGAGCGCCTTCTGCAGGGCGGCCTGGTCATCGGTCTTCCCGTCGCCGACCACGCCGAAGTCCTTGGCGTTGATGGCGTCCGGCGGCGGGCCTGCCTCGCCCCTGTTGCTGACAACGCCAGCCTCGGAGCTGGAGCCGGAACTGGACGCGGAGCTGGAGTTGGAACTGGACGCGGAGCTGGAGCCCACCGAGTCGACCGGCTTGTCGGAGCCCTGGGGCTGAACGGGCGGGGCGGCCTCTCCCGGCGAGCCCACGCCGCCGGCCGCCGCCTCGGGAGCACCCTGCTGGGAAGCGCCACCGCTGGCACCGCCCAGCTCCGGCACGCCGCCTTCCGCCAGCTTGCCGGAGGAGAGCAGATCCGTGAGCTGCTTGATCACATCCAGCAGCTGCGTGAGCTGGGCCTGCAGCTCGGACGTGCCACCCACGCCACCCTGGCCACTCGCGCCCGCGGCCTCAAAAGCATCCCGGGCGAACATGCGCTGGTGCTTGTGAGCGCCACCGCACCCGCCTCTCTCCGTGGCGGCCGACGGATTGGACGAAACCGGCGCTTGAGTGCCCTTGGAGATCGTCTGGGCGGAGAACGCGGAGTGGTGGTTGCCAACGGAATGGATGGACATGGCGGCTCCTGGGGCGAAGGAGAGGAGGTCTGATCGTTTTGCAGCGCAACCCACTGGAGAGCACAATGTGGGCCAAGTCCGTTCCTTTGGGACGAGTACCGTATCCCCTCGAAAAGACTGGGCGAGACCGGACCTCCCATCGAGCCATTCGGTGCCAGGAGAGGGCAAGGTGATGACTGGTGTCATGGACGGGATGACAGCAGTCACCACCACCACCATGTCCCTGGAATTGCACGGTTGGAAGGATTTACTGGTTGAAAGCGCTTGCAAGTTTATCTGGTTTTCCGGTAATAGATATGGCTTCCACCCACGCGTTCCATTCGAGGAGAGAAGGCAATGAAGAGCCAAGCCTCATCTGCCGGGAGAGAAAGCGTATTCATGCGGCCACGCTCGGGCCCAGCGCTGCCTGCGTTGTTGGCGGCAGTCCTGTCCTTCACCGCTTGCAGTGGTGATGACTCGAAGTCGGCGGAGAGTCCCGAGACCACTCCCTTGTTGGGGAGCGGGTCCACGCCGGAAGCTGAATCGTTGGCGGAGCCTTCGCCCGGGCTGGCGGCGACAGACTATGTCCCGCTCTATCCGGCTGGCACGCAGGTGGTAGAGCAGATTCAGTACCGCGAGGCGGACGGAACCCTGGTGACTCTCGCGGGCTTCCGCCCGACCAATCGCCATGCCCGCGAGCGTGGCGAGCCGTGGGATCAACCGGACGTCGGCCCGGGCAACTACTTCACCTTTCCGACGTGGTACTTCCAGAACCGGACTTACGGTCTGCTGATTCGTGACGAAGTCCCCGCCGGCCGGTCGCGCGTCTCGTTCTCCATGCGCGTGAATGACGGAACGTTCGTCGAATCGGGCTTCAGCGCGTTCCGGCGCGTGGATGCCGATGTCCGGGATTACGGTTGGAAGATGAACGTCGGGTTCAACAATCCCAAGGAGGGTGGCAAGAACATCTGTTACGCGACCTCGGCCCCTGAAGACTGCCTGGTGCTCATCACTGACAATTGGCGTGCTCCTCAGCCCGGTACGCCTTTCAGGCTGGGGGACGTGCTCGAGGTGACCCCTGCGCAGTTCCTGTTGTCCAATGGTGATGGCAAGGCAGTGATCGACGGTGGAGGAATTCGCTACTATTCCTTCGAGCAGCTGTATCAGGTGGGCGTGGGCATGCGCCCCTGGTATGGCATTGCACCCACGCTCGATTCCTCTCCGCTGCCAGACAGCACGCTCCTGGGAGGAGAGGCCAGCGTCTCCTACAACTATTCCGAGGAGCCGCACCGGGTGTTCCAGCAGACGGTCAACAACATCGGTATCACGGACATGAAGCGCTTCGTCGAGGGACGACGGCTGTTCCACACCTCGTTCATCGATGGGAAGCACTCCGAGAGCCCGGATATCAACCCCGTGTTCACGCAGCACGCGAACCAGCTGGGGCCGCGTTACAACAACATCCGCTGCATTGCGTGCCACGCGCTCAATGGACGCAGCGCGGTTCCGGCGCTGGGCGCCACGCTGGACACCTTTGCCATCGAGACCGCCGCGGCGAGCTCCTCCACGGGAGTGACGCCCGACTCCACCTATGGCTTGAACGTGCAGCAGCGGGCCCAGAGCACGACCGCACCTGACTACTCGGTCTCAGTGCAGTCGTATCAGACGACGGTGCGCACCCTGCCGGATGGCGAGACGATCCAGTTGCAGAAGCCCGTGTTCTCCTTCAAGGGGCCCGTGCCCGCGCAGTACTCGGTGCGTCAGGCGCCCCAGGTGAACGGAGGAGGCCTGCTCGAGGCGTTGGACGAGACGACGATCCTGGCCTTCTCGGACCCGAATGATGCGAACGGTGATGGCGTGAAGGGCGTGCCGAACTGGGTCATCAACCCGGAGAACGGCAAGCGTCACCTCGGCCGTTTTGGTTGGAAGGCGAGCAAGGCGTCCCTGCGGCACCAGGCGGGTGAAGCGCTCTTGAAGGACCTGGGAGTCACTTCGCCCGTCTACAAGTCGCGCGATTGCCAGAGGGGCGTGGCCAACTGCAACTCCACGACGGCCGCGACCTCCCTCTCTGAGACGGAGATCGACCGGCTCGCCTCGTACCTCGCGCTGCTCGGTGTTCCGGCCCAGCGCAGCCTGCGCAGCGGCTACCCGGATGGGATGCGCGTCTCGCCCGAGCACGACGTGAACCCCACGCTGATCAGCCGGGGCAGCACCTTGTTCGCACAGGCCCAGTGCACCGCGTGCCACATCGCCCAGATGAAGACGGGGACGACGCATCCGTTCGCCGAACTGCGCAACCAGACCATCCACCCGTACACGGACCTGCTGCTTCACGACATGGGAACCGGGCTGGCCGACAACCTGACTCAGGGGCAGGCCGGACCGAACCTCTGGCGCACCCCGCCGCTGTGGGGCATCGGCTCGCTCAAGTACGTGCAGGGCGGGGCGCAGAACGTGCGCTACCTGCATGACGGGCGTGCGCGCACGCTGATGGAGGCCATCGGCTGGCATGGCGGCGAGGCGACCAACAGCCGCACCCGGTTCGAGGCGCTGAGCAGGGATGACCGGACCGCGGTGCTCGCGTTCCTGGAATCGCTCTGAGCCGGCTCCAGGGGGCGAGGGCGGGTGTCATGTGTCACCCGCTTCGCCTCGCCCCGAAGTTCGCTCTCATGAGGGCCATGTACTCGTTCTCGGACGTCTGCCGGCGTGCCTTGACGAGCGGGAGGATGTCGTTCGTCGCTACGTAGCGCAGGCGATCCGACTCATCGTTCGTGGCTTCGAAGATGACCTCGGCGACGCGCTCCGCCGTCGCGCTCGTGTCCGCGCCTCGGGACGCACGCATCGAGGCGAAGAGCTGGCTCGACTCCGAGATGAACGCGTCATAGTCGCGGACCTTGCTCGACAGCGCCGCGGCCTCCTTCGCCGAGCGCTCGCCGAACCCCGTGCTGGTGACACCTCCCGGCTCGACGATCTTCACGCGGATGCCCAGCGCTCCGAGTTCGTACGAGAGCGACTCGGAGAAGCCCTCCAGCGCGAACTTGCTCGCGTTGTAGAGCGAGATCATCGGAAGGCCGAACACGCCAGCGCCAGAGCTCACGTTGACGATGCAGCCTGCCCGCGTCTCGCGGAAGTGCGGCAGCACCTCGCGCACGACGTTCATGACGCCGAAGACGTTCACCTCGAACTGCTCGCGCACCTTTTCGTCTGGGGTGAGTTCGAACACGCCGAAGAGGCCGTAGCCCGCGTTGTTCACCACCGCGTCGATCCGCCCGAACTTCGCCAGGCCCGCCGCGATGGCGGTGCGAATCGTCTCGGGCTTTTGGACGTCGAGCCGGGTGACGAACGCGCTGGGAAGGTCCTGCGGTGTTCGCATGGTGGCGATGACGTTCCAGCCGCGAGCGGCGAACAGCTCCGCGGTGGCCTTGCCGAATCCGGACGACGCGCCGGTGATGAGTACCGTCTTCTTCATGGTGCTTCCTCCTGTCGAGGCACTCTGATAACGCCACCCCATTGGTGCGACTATCACCACGAAATGAGACGGACTGATGCAGGAGACAGCACAATGAAGCGAGCGGGCTTCTTCGAACTCCAGGCCATTTCGGCTGTCGCTTCGCACCGCAGCTTCCGGGCCGCGGCGGGCGAGCTCGGTCTCTCGCCTTCCGCCTTGAGTCATCTGGTCGCGGCGCTCGAGAAGCAACTGGGCGTGAGGCTCTTCCAGCGCACCACCCGCAGCGTCTCGCTCACGCAAGCGGGTGAACGCTTCCTCTCGCGCGTCCGGCCAGCGCTCGATGAGCTCTCGGCGGCGATGGAGTCGGTCAACGAGTTCCGCGACACGCCGACGGGCACGCTGCGCATCACCGCGTCAGAAGGGTCCGCGCGGCAGTTGTTCACTCCGGTGGTGCTCGAGTTCATGCGGCGCTATCCCGACATGAAGGTCGAGCTCGCTGTCGAGTCCAGGTTCGTCGACATCGTGAAGGAGGGCTTCGACGCTGGCATCCGGCTGATCGAAGCGGTGCCGCAGGACATGGTGGCGGTGCCCTGGGGACCGAAACAGCGCGCCGCTGTGGTCGGTTCACCCCGGTACTTCAGGGCGAATCCGCCTCCGAAGGCGCCCGCCGACCTCCACGAGCACCGATGCATCCGCTTGCGGAAGAAGAATGGCGGGCTCTATGCCTGGGAGTTCGAACGGCACGGTGACGAGGTCGAGATCGAGGTTGATGGGCCGCTCACGCTCGACGCACTCTCCCTGGTCATCGAGGCCGCGCTGAATGGGGTGGGGCTCGCGTACCTGTTCGAGTCGGATGTTCGCGCGTATCTCGCATCCGGAAAGCTGGTGTGCGTGCTGGAGGACTGGCTACCAGCATGGCCGGGGCTGTGCGTCTTCTACCCCAGCCACCGTCATGTCCCGGCAGGGCTGCGTGCATTCGTCGACGTGGTGAAGGAGGTTTCGATGCGCGACACCTTGCGCTGAGTGAGGGCCACGGATGGAACGTCGAAGTTTCATCCGGAGCGGCAATGACCGTCGAGGCCGCACAGCTTTTGTTCATGAGGATCGAGCCCACCTTTCCCGCCGTTGAGCCTGCTTGTTCGTCCTCCTACCCTGACAAGGTATGAGACGTTGGCTCTCGCTCGGTCTTCCGCTCATGGGTCTCGCGTGTTCATCTCCTCCGGAACAGCGAGCCATGCCCTTGGTGCTCGTCGTGGATGCAGGTGTCGCGCAGTCCTCGCCTCTGCCTCCGGTGACACCAGTGGAGGAGTCCCCAACGCCCCCGCTCGTGCTGTCGAGCAGTCCCGAGTTGGAAGTGGAGCCTGGACTCTCCACGGAAGAACTCGAGGAGGCGTCGGATTCCGAGCCGCTGGAGCCAGAGGATGAAGCGCAGGAATCCGAACCGGCGCTCGAACTGGGGCTCGACCTCCGTGCGGACATCGAGGAGGACGCGGACACGGAGTCCGGTGGCTCGGAGGAGACTCCTGGCGAGCACCTGTTCAAGTCGAATACCCGCTCGCTGAAGGCCAGGCGCTCCATCGTCGTGCGCGCCGAGCCTCGAAAGGACGCAGCCCCCATCGGGACGCTCGCGCAGGACATGCGCGTGCGTTGGAAACAGGTGGTGAAGGGGACGGACTGTGATGCGTGGGTGGAGATCGAACCGCGCGGGTGGATCTGCGAGCGCTACCTGGAGTCTAACTTTCGTGAGCCGCGCACCCGCGATCTGCCGCTGCTCGGGCCCGAACAGCTCACGCCGGGCGTTTATGCGCACGTGAGCCGCCGGGCGCGCGTCTACCTGAGTCTGGCGCAGGTCCGCCAGGGGTTGCGCGGCCGTCGCGTGAAGGGCTCGGTGACGGTGCAACTGGCCAGTGAGACCCGCGTGGGTCGGCGCCGGTTCTGGCGCACCACGGGAGGCAAGTTCATCGAAGCGCGCTACCTGCGCGTCTACACGCCGTCGGAGTTCGTGGGGCTGGATCGCGCGATACTGGAAGCGCTCCCCATGCCGCTCGCATGGGTGCAGTCCCGCGCCACCCCACGCGAGCCGGTGGTGGTGCGCATGGGGCCAGAAGCCACGGCGGAGCGGGAGACCGTGCTGCCACCCCGCACGTTGGTGGCCCTCCAGGAGCTCTCCACTGATGGGCAGTGGGCGCGCATCGCGGATGCTCACTGGGTGGCCATCGCAGATCTCCACCGGATCGGTGGGTTGCCTGTTCTCTCGGATCTTGCCCCGGACGAGCGCTGGCTGGACGTCGATCTGCAGGAGCAGGTACTGGTGGCCTACGAGGGCGAAAGGCCCGTGTATGCGACGCTCATCTCCTCGGGGGCGCGCCAGCACGAGACTCCCGAGGGACTCTTCCGCATCTGGCTCAAGTCCGCCGAGGCGGACATGACGGGGGATGACGGGCGCAATCGCTACCTCGTGGCCACGGTGCCCTGGACGATGTTCTTCCAGGGCAACTTCGCCCTCCATACCGCGTACTGGCACGACCGTTTCGGCGAGCCGGTGAGCCACGGCTGCATCAACCTCGCGCCGAGAGATGCCCGGGAGTTGTACCGCTGGTCATCTCCCGAGGTGCCTTCGGGCTGGTCCATGGTCTACGGAACCGAGGACGTGACTGGCTCTCGAATCCGGATCCACAGTGGCCCGGAGCAGAAGGAGGGGCCGCCGCTGTCGGTGGCAGCGTCCTCGGCTCCTTCGCTCCAGTGAAGGCGCGCCATGGGCTCAGGGCGTGGCGTTCATCAGATCCACGGCGCTGTGCTGACGGGCCGCGTCCGTGCGGTCCAGGCCTCCGGCCCAACGCAGGCCATAGGCGTCCAGGGCGTTGCGATCCTTCGCATAGGCGGAGTCTGCCTGGCGACGCAGATAGGTGGTGTAGGGGTGGTCGGACAGCAGTGAGTTCAGCGCTCCCAGCCCACGGGCGTACGCGCCCTTGAAGGAGGGGCCGTCCCCGCCGCAGTCACCATCCTCGCACGGCTCCTTGAGGATGCCGTTCGAGTTGAGGGACGCGTGCGTGGTCGAGGCATCCGCGAGCTGCCTCGCGCGGGTCAGCAGCGTGCTGTCGCCGGTGGCGCGGTACAGCTCGACGAGCCCGGCGAGGATGACGCCCTGGTTGTAGGTCCAGGCGACGTCCCCGTTGTTCTTGCACGTGCTCAGGTTGATGCCGTCGTTCACCAGGTTCGACGCGTTGATCATTCCGGTGCCCTGGAACCAGGTCCACGTCGCCTTGGCCCGCTGCAGGTAGACGGTGTCACCGGAGATGCGGTTGTGCAGTGCGGCGTTGAGTTGCAGGTAGAGGCTGTTGGCAATCGCGTTCTTGTACGTCCTGGCCGTGCTCCACCAAACGCCGCCGCCGCACACGCTGTCCCAATAGCGAGCCATGTAATCGGCGTCGGCCCGGGCAGTGTCGAGGTAGCGCGTCTCCTTGGTGAGATCATACGCGGCGATCCAAGCCAGTCCCCACCAGCCCGTGTCGTCGATGTAGTCGTTGGTGAAGTTTCCTCCCTGGGCGGTGCGGTTGCGATCGTAGGTGTTGGCGATCGCGTAGCGATAGCTCGGCATGCCAGACACCCGGATGTTGTCGATGATCGCGGTCAGAGCGTTGGCCGAGTTCCACCAACCCGTGGTGCTGAACAGGCCGGTGTTGTTGTCGTAGAACTGCATGAGTGCCGTCGCCGCGGCGGTGCGCCGATCCCATGCATTCCACGTGGTGCGGGCCCACTGCGTACAGGTGACTTCGGGCCGATCGCCGGCCTTGCCGCAGGCGCGCAGCGCTCCCACGCCGTTGGTGGCCCAGTCATCCACGTTGTACATGAGGGTGCGCCACCCTCTGTATCCGGTGGGAATGGTCGTATCGCCGAGCTTGCTGCCACCGGCCCAGGTGCGTCCTCCATCGAAGGACCGGTCGAGCCAGACTTCATCTCCCGGGTTGCCGTTCTCGATGGCAGCCCAGGCCATCGCATCGTCATCGTCGAAGTGCAGGACGATGCTTCGCGAGTAGATGGTGGAGCTGACGGACTGGCGGTCCTTCGGCGACAGCGCCGGGTCTCGGCCATCACAGTACTTGTTACAGATGGCCGCTGCGGCCACCGATGGCACGGATATGAAGAGCACCGCCATCGCGGCGCCCACGGTGTGGATCACTTTGGACATGCTTCCTCCTTGCTGGGTGACGCCATAGTGGTGAACTTCCCGCGAGATCAATGATTTCCTGTGAAAACAGGAAGACGGCAAGGTATTCTGTTGGTTGCAAGTCGTGACCGGACAGGACCGCCATGAATGCACTGCTCTACCGGCCGGGACCTCCGCTGGAGGAATCCGTCTCCTGCTTCTGGCTCTCGGAGGAGGGCCGCGCGTCCGTCTCGAAGGAGCGGGTGCTACCATCCGGTGCGCTCAGCCTCGTGATCAGCCTCCGCGAGGATCGATTTTTCATCTATGGACCCGATGAGCGCACCCGGCTGGCTTCTCTTCCTGGAGCCATCGTGTCGGGTGCCCACCCCACACCTTTCGCGATGGACGTGCCGGCTCGCGGACTGGCCATCGGTGTGTGTTTCAGGCCCGGCGGAGCAGTTCCCTTCCTTGGTGTGCCGGCCCATGAATTCGAGGGCAAACAGGTGGGGCTCGATGCCCTCTGGGGGAGAGCTGCGGCGTTGCTGCGAGAGCAACTCATCGAGGCTTCGAGCCCCCACGAGCAATTCCACATGCTCGAAGTCTTCCTCCTGGCCCGGAGGAGGTATGCGCGTCCAACTCACCCGGGCGTAGCCATGGCCCTGCGCGCGTTCGGGGATCCCTCTCTTCGAAGCGTCGCCGAGGTGAATGGCCTCACAGGCCTCTCGCCCAAGCGCCTCATCGCCTTGTTCCGAGCCGAAGTCGGGCTCGGGCCGAAGACGTTCTGGCGTGTGAGGCGCTTCCGGGAAGCGCTTCGACGCCTCGAGCCGGGTGGGCCCATCCGAGGTGCGGAGCTGGCGCTCGACTGCGGGTACTGCGACCAGGCCCACTTCAACCGGGACTTCCGCCACTTCGCCGGCTTGAGCCCACGCGAGTATCTCGTCCAGGGTCTCGCTCGCCCGAACCACATCCGCCTCGCCGGGTAAAAAGATCCAAGATCGAGAGTGCCCGGCCAGCGCACGCTCGGGCTCATGATGAATCCAGTTGCCACCACTGGCCTCCTCGTTGCCTCGATGCGCTCCGAGGAATCCCTCCGTCCCGATCGCCTCTTCGAAGATCCCTTTGCAGCGATCCTCTCCGGTGATGCGGGGCGTGCCGCACTCGCCGCCTATCGCGCCGCCGTGGGGCCTTCCATTCCCATCATCGAGGTGCGGACGCGCTTCTTCGACGAGGCACTCCTGCGCGCTTCGGCTGCGGGCGTGCGCCAGTTCGTCATCCTCGCTGCGGGGATGGATGCGCGTGCCTATCGCCTTCCCTGGGCGGAGAAGACGCGCGTCTTCGAGATCGACCAGCGCGAGGTCATCGCCCACAAGGAGCGCGCGCTCCACGGTGTGGCGGCCCGCTGCGAGCGCATCTCCATCGCTTCGAACCTGGCCGACGACTGGCCTCGGGCGCTCGCGGCGAGCGGGCATGACGCGCACGCGCCCACTTGCTGGCTCGTCGAAGGTCTTCTCCAGTACCTGGAGGCCGGGATGGTCGAGGGCCTCTTCGCGCGCATCAATGCCCTGTCGGCTCCCGGCTCCCGGCTCCTCTACGACGTGGTCGGGCGGACGCTCCTCACCGCACCGATGCTCGGCTTGGTGCTCCGATACATGAGCGAGCTGGGCGCACCCTGGATCTTCGGCACCGATCATCCGGCGTCGCTCGTCGAGGGGGACGGATGGAGGGCCGCCCCCATCGATCCCGCGCGAATTGGCTCGGAGTGGGGGCGCTGGCCATTTCCACCCGGTCCGACAGGCACGTCGGGCTTTCCGTTTGGCGCCCTGGTGGAGGCGACCCGGGAGGGCTGAGCTTCCTCCCTCCCGGTCCCGTCCTGGATGCCAGGAATGGCTACGGCGCCGGGTCCAGCAGGCCCACCCCTCGCTGCGCCCACTCGCTCCCTCGCGCCGTGCGGAGGTCATCCGTCGGCAGGGGGAGGAGTTCCCAGACGGCCGGATTCTGCGGAGGGATCTTGTTGGTGTTGGAGGAGAGGGCCCGATAGAGCTGGCCATCGTGCATCACCAGCGAGCCCGCCGGGTACGTCACCTCCGGAGTGTTGGGAGCCAGCGTAGCGCGGTCCGTCCACATCTCGAGCTTCCGGGTGGGCGTGCCCGCGGGCAGCCCCGTGTTGACGAACTCCAGGACTGGCACGGACCCGTTCACGTTGTTCGTCGCAGTCACGACTCCCGCAGTACCGCTCCCGCCGGTGATGCCCTGGACGATCTTGCGGTTGCCCTCCCACCGGTTGTCCTTCAGCGTGACGGGTGAGGTGATGGTGTCGCCGATCCTGAAGACGACGCCCGGATCCGTCGCGGTCGGGTAGACGCTCGTGTAGCCGAAGTCGAGCCCCCGGAACGCATTGCGCTCCCACAGGAAGCTGGCGCCCGACCCGGATGTGCCGCCGAAGTAGAGCCCCAGGCTCAGGGTGTCCGCGAAGTAGTTGTCCGTGAACTGCACGTTCAGAGCCGCATCCCCGGTCTCGGGCCCGGCGAAGAAGTTCAGCAGCGAGCCGGCTCCTCCGAGGAACACATTGTGATGGAAGCGGATGAGGCCGCCGCGGACCTGTGCCTGGGAGTTGTTGTCCTGGTAGCCCTGGAAGGCGGCACGCCAGTCGATCGCGCCGAACGCGAAGACGTTGTGATGGATCTCCGCGCCGTCTCCCAGGTTCTGCGCCTGCAGCGACTCGGTGCCGGTGCGCACGAATCGGTTGTTGTACACCTTCACGTTCGAGCCGAGCGGCGTGGGCGCGCCCTGGGTCGAGCCGAAGTAGAGGGCCTCGCTGGCGGTGTCGTGGATGTAGAGATCATGCAGCCGGACTCCGTCGAGCGACGGCACCGTCCCGCCGCTGGCGGCCCGGTTGATGCGCAGCCCCGCGAAGCCCGCGCGGGTGATCTCCACGAACTCCACCTCGAACTGGTTCGCGTCGCCGACTCCCAGGCCCATGTGTCCGTCGCTCAGGAACATGTCATCGCTCAGGAAGCCGTAGTGGTTTCGGGAGGTCGCATAGGCGCCGCACCGGTGGCCCGGGAAGGCTTCGTCGCCGGTGCCGGAGATGGGATCGTACCGGCCTGTGAGGATCCAGTTCGTGCCGCCTCCCATCGCCCAGAGGTAGCCCTGCGTGCTGCCCGCCGGAGGCCGGATCACGACCTGGCCACCCTTGTTGGTGATGACGAGCGGCCTGTTCGCGGTGCGAGCCGGCAGGTTGCCGAGGTTGATGAGTGTATAGGTGCCTGCGGGGATGTAGAGCCGGTCCAGCGTGCTCCAGTCCACGGAGGGGAATTTCGTCTGCACGTTCGGGATGTAGAGCTCTCCGTTGCTGTTCGGGGCCGGCAGCGTGAAGGTGTTCGTCGGAGGGCCGAAGTGACCGAAGTCCTCGCACGGCTGCACTCCGCCGTCCGTCCCGCCATCGCCAGTTCCTCCATCCGTGTTCGGATTCTGTTCACCCGCGTCTGGGTTCAGGTTTCCGTCTGGAGGTTCGGTGTCGGATGAAGAGGAGCATCCCACGAGGCTGGAGATGAAGAAGGTCAAGATGATGAGCAGGTGCCGGTGCATGGAGGAACTCCTGGTGATGCGAGTTGCGACTGCCAAGGAAGCGCGGCGGTCGAGTGACCTCCACGCCGGCGCGCATGATTCACGAGTTCCATGGGTTCCGACTATTTGGGGATACCCTCTGTTGCAGAGAAATATCGAAGTATCACTGTGGAGTGATCACCCCCCACAGTGAGGGGAGCACCCCACAGCCTTCCAATGGCTGGCCACAGAGTCTGGCTTGGCCCTGCTCTGGGGAATGTCTGGTTTGAAGAGAGGCGGTGGCTGTCATTGCCAGCATGTGCCCCGGCGCGTGACGGTGCTCGCGCTCGGGTTACGCGGAGCGGGGACGTGCCGCCTCTGCCTTACCCATGAGCCATAGCAGCCCCGCCAGGTGCTGCTGGTCGTGGCTGCAGAGGTAGTGAATCAGCCCGCGCACCGTTACCGGGCCGTAGCCTTCGAACGAGCCGACGCGGACCAGCTGGGCGTCGCTCAAGGGCTCGAGGAGCTCCACCGTCGCATCCAGGGCTCCAGTGCCTTGTTCGTGCGGCCTGATGATACCCTCGAAGCACCAGGGGAGACCCGCAGTGGCTCAGGTGACTACTCGGGCTTCTTCAAGCCCAGAACCTTCAGCCGGTACGACAAGGTTCGTACCGCCATGCCCAGCTTCTTCGCGGCCTCGGCTCTGTTCCACCCGGTCGAGGCAAGCGCTTCCTGGAGCACCTGGGCTTCGAACTGCTGCACCTTGGCTCGGGCCTGCGCAGGCTCCTGGGCCGCGAGAGAGGAAGCAGGGCTCGGGCTTGCATCGGGACGGGGCTCCCCTGAGCGCACCCGCACGGGAAGATCCTTCGGTTCAATGAGCGTTCCCTGGGTGACGACCACCGCGCGTTCGATCACATTGCGCAGTTCCCGGACGTTGCCAGGCCATGAGTAGGCATGGAGGAAGACGAGCGTCTCCGGAGAAATCCCCTCCACCCGGCGACCGTTGGCCTTGTTGGCCGCCTGCAGGAACCTTCTTGCCAGCGGCTCGACCTCGTCCCGGCGCTCCCGCAGGGGAGGAATCTCGATGACCACGCCACTGAGCCGGTAATAGAGATCGGAACGGAACGTGCCTTCCTCGACCATGGTCTCGAGATCGCGGTGCGTCGCCGCCACGATGCGCACGTCGACCTCGAGCTCGCGGTTGGAACCCACGCGGCTGAAGGCACCCACCTCGAGAACGCGCAGCAGCGAGACTTGCGCCGCGGGGGGGAGTTCGCCGATCTCATCCAGGAAGACCGTGCCGCCATCGGCCTCCTCGAACACGCCCTTCTGCTGTTGCAGGGCGCCGGTGAAGGCCCCTCGCTCGTGACCGAAGAGGGTGCTCTCGACCAGGTCCTTGGGGAGTGCTCCGCAGTTGACGCGGACGATACGCCGGTCCTTGCGAGGACCGCTCTCGTGGATCAACTGGGCGAGCACCTCCTTGCCAGTGCCGGTCTCGCCGTGAAGGATGACCGGGATGCGAGAGGTGGCAACGCTCGCCACTGTCTCGAGCACCGGGCGCATCACCTGGCCGGCGATGAGTGCTGCCTCCGAGCCCTCCCCCCGTGCCGGGCTCGCGGCCGGTCCGCTCTGCACGGGATTCTCGGGCGAGGCGCGGTGGGCCGCCTCGCGAGCGGCCTCGATCAGTGCATCCCCGGTGCTGCCGGAGGGAGGGTAGAGGGCAATGCCCACGACCAGCGAGCTGCCTCCGCTCGCGCGCGAGGCCACGATGGCCTGGGCAATGCGGTGGGCTTCCTCGACTCCCGTCTCAGGCAGCAACACCTGGACCGCGCTGGTGCCGTAGAACGCCATGAGATCGACGGGGCGGAGGTGGCCGCGCACGGCTTCGATCCAGGCATGATCTTCCTGCTCGGGCGTGGCGGTTCCTGCTTTGGAGAACACCCGTACCAGCAGCAACGCGAAGGGGCGGCGAAACTGCCGGGCACGCGTGAGTTCCTCCTCCAGGCGCTGCTGGATCAGCTCTTCCCGGACGATGCCGAGGGAGTCGCCCCGGGCCCCGAGGGCTTGCACCTGAAGGGGCACACCGCCCAGGACGATCTCATCGCCGATCGTGAGCTCGACACGGCTGACGCGGCTGCCGGCGAAGAAGCTGCCGTTCTTCGAGCCGAGATCCTCCACCAGCACGCGCGAGCCGGAGAGGAGGAACCGGGCGTGCTCGCGCGACAGGGTCTGGTCATCGATGCGGAGCCCTGCTTCCGGAGCGCGACCCACGATGAGCGGCATGTCCGGGGAGAGCAGGCGTGTCACCTTGCGGCCCGCCTGATTCGAGATCAATGCGACGCGCAGCCGGACTGACGGTTGGTACGCACGAATCAAGAGCCCTTCCATGCTGGCGGTCTCTTGAATGTCGCCCTGTGCTGATGGGTTCCTAGGCATGAAGTCACTTCCGTTCACGGCAGGGCTTCTGTCATGGGAGAGGGATCGGGATGCCAAGCCCCGCTTGGGCTGTGACGGCGAAGCGGTAGCGGTTATTCAGGCGGGTGAAGAAGTAATCGGTCCCGAGATCGAATACGCCTACGAGGGTGGCGGGCAGCGCGATGCGCCCACCCGCCACGATTCCCGCGCCATAGGTCTTGATCCCGGGAAGGAGGCTGGCGCGTGCTCCCAGGAAGGGCCTGATGAGTCCGTTTCCTGGCCGCACTCCGGCTTGGAGGTGGAAGACCGGGGGAGCGCCCAGCATCACGCGCACGGTGCCTTCCAGGGACTGGCGCTGGAAGGTGAAGCCCGCTCCGAAGGTCCACTGATGATCCACGGCTTCGAAGAGGCCGAGCACCTCGGGCCTCAGCGCGTGGGACATGGCAAAAGCCGCACGCCGCCGCTCTGCCGCTTGCGCCTTTCGAAATTCTGCCTCCCGTGACTTCTGGAGTTCTTCATCTCGCGCGGCGAGCTGCCGCTCGGATTCGACCTGCTGGCGGATGAGCTCAGCGAGAGCGACCAGTTCCGGTGGGAAGCGCACGGGATCTACTCGCGCTTCGGGAGTCTCGCGCGCCAGCGCCTCCAGCGGCTTCCGCGCCGCCTCCTCCCGACCTAGGGCGTAGAGCGATGCAGCCAGGTAGATGCGCGTCTGCGCCTGGCTGGCCAGAGGTAACTGGGGATCGGCCAGCTCCTGCTCGAAGATCCGGGCCGCTGCCTCGAAGTCTCCATACTCGTAGTGCTCGATCCCCGTCGTCTGCGCCCAGGCGGTCCCGGACACGAGCAGGAGTGCCATCAGCAGGCCCAGCCCAGGGTGGAGTTTCATGGGGAGGAGGGCATTGCCTCGGTGCCCAGCTCCACGATGTGCTGAAGCCGCCCGCCAGAGGGGATGACGAGTGTTCGCCGATAGCTCGCGAAGGCCGGGTTGCGCAGCTCCAGCTCATGCGTGCCCGAGGCGAGGGTGTAGCTGTGGGTAGGGGGAACACGTCCGAGTCTCTGCCCATCCACCCAGACATCCGCCCAGGTCCCCTTCATCACGAGGTGGAGGGTACCGGTGGCTGCCGGCTGGGGAGCGGGCTCCGGTGGTGGGATCACAAGAGCGGTGAGCGCACGCGGAGCCGGTTCGGTGGGACTGGGCTTCGCGAGGGTCTCGTGGGGCGGAACGGAGGGGGCAGGAACGGCAGGAGGTGGAGGAGACGCAGGCGCCTTCTTCTTGGGAGCGGTGGACACAGCCGCTCGCTTGATCGCTGCCGTGGGCAAGGGGGCGGGAGCCTGGACCGGTGTGAGCTCGGAGCTCGGTGTATGGACCATGGGCTCGGCCAGGGAGACACTGGTCACTGGCTGAACCGTGGGGGACGGCGTGGGAGCGAGGGATGCCGATTTCTGGTTCTCGCGCGTCACTATCGCACCGACCGTGCCCACCCCGAGCACCAGCGCCAGGGTTCCGCCAGCCATCGCGCTCCATCCCCACAGCGAGCCGCGCTGGGGAGAGGGGGGGCGTGGCTCAGCGATGGGGACTGGCTCAGCCGGAGGAGGCGAAAGCGTCGCCGTGGGAGCCGTTGGAGGTGTCGGCGTCAGCGGGGGTTCGAGGACGGTGAGTGCACGGGAGCTGCGCGCCCCCGGCGGCAGACTGGCGCCATCTCGCGATGGAAGCAGGGCCCGGAGCTGGAGCGCCACCTCACTGGCCGAGCCTGGACGCTGCTGAGGCTCCTTGGCGAGCAGCCGGAGGATGAGCGCGTCGACTTCGGGGGGCAGCTCTACGAACAACGAGGGCGCGGGCGGAGGCGTCTTCAGGTGGTGGGCGACGATCTCCATGGGGGAGCGGCCGGTGAAGGGCCGCTGCCCGGTGAGCAGCTCGAAGGCGAGGACGCCCACCGCATAGAGATCCGTCTGAGGCCCCACCTCCGCGCAGAGCGCCTGCTCGGGGGCCATGTACTGGGGCGTGCCGACGACGACGTTCGAGTGCGTCTGCGGAGAGGTACCCTCGGGGGTGGTGCTGCGCTTGGCGAGCCCGAAGTCGAGCACCTTGATGGACACGCTCCCATCGGACTGCCGGGCCACGAAGATGTTGCTCGGCTTGAGGTCCCGGTGGATGACGCCCATCGCGTGCGCGGCGGAGAGTGCATCGAGCAACTCGCACAGCAGCGCGAACGCCTCATGGAGGGGCAGGGGCGCTCGGGCCTGGAGGAACTCGTTGAGGGGGCTGCCCTCGAGATACTCCATGACGAGGTACTGGCCGACGCCCGGCTGTTGCCCGAAGCCGAAGATGTCGATGATCCCGTGGTGGCGGATGGCACTGGCGGCACGGGCCTCGGCCAGCAGCCCGCGGGTCTGGGGCCCCTGGGCGTGCTCATCGCGGATGAGCTTGATGGCGACCTTGCGGCCGATCGTGAGGTGCTCGCCCTCGTAGACCAGACCCATGCCGCCGCTGCCGATATGACGGCGCACCACGTACTCGCCGAGGTGCTGGCCCTCCAACGCCTCCGGCACCACCGTCCCATCGTGAGGACACGCCAGCATTCCCGGGGGCAGGGAGTGGCCACAGTTGCTGCAGGAGCGAGGTGCGCGCGCGCTCATTCGTGAAGGGAGCCCCTCCCTCACGTCATATCACGACGCTCCCTCTGCTGATGGCCGGTCGGGTACCTGCCTACCCGAGATTACCGCCTCAATGTAAAGGACCTTTCTGGAATGAACAGGAGCGCGGGCGGAGGAGCCCGATGAGCAGCAGGGCCCAGAGCCAAGGGCTCTGCCAGGAGGAGGAAGAGGCCGCGCAGCTCAGGCCATAGACGCCCAGCTGTGCAGTAGAGAAGGAGACCCCGAGGAAAGGGGCGCTGATGTTGCCGACGTTGTCGGTGGCTGTAGCCGAGGCGCGGTGCTCTCCCCAGGAGAGTGGAGCGGTGAGCTGGTAGCTCCAATCGCCGTGGTCATTGGCTTCAACGGAGCCGATCTTCACGCCGTCGACAAGAAGGGTGACGGTGCTGCCGGGCTCGGCCATGCCGGAGAAGCGAGGCGTTGCCGTGGAGAATCTCTGAGAGGGGGATGGCTCCCGGAAGGAAGGGGCCCCGGGCGCCACGGGATCACTGAAGCGGGCTGCGATGAGGCTCGGCGAAAGGACCGTCCGGTAGACGCGAAACTCCGAGATGGAGCCCCTGAAGAAAGGGGTTGCCGCCTGCTGCGCGCGGCCCAACCAGTTGTTCGTGAGAGGGCCCAACTGGGACGGGGTGTACTTCAAGACGGATCGCGCCACCTCCAGGCCATTGACGTACAGGCGGATGAGCTTCGCCGTAGGGTCCAGGGTCACCACGAGTTGGGTGGGCACTCCCAACGGGAGCGAGTGCTTGCTCGGCAGCACCTGCACCCTGTCCCCATCGGGAGAGGTGATGGCGAAGAGGGGCCGGGTGTCCTCGGTCGCGATCAGCGCCAGCGAGGAGTTCGTGGCGTCGTTGAAGAAGTGGAAGATGTGCGCAGCGGTCTTCTCTTCCCACTCATTCCACGTCACCCAGACTTCGAAGGTCGCATCGTCGAGGTGGACGAGGGTGTCGCTGATGGGAAGGCTCACGTAGGCATCCGTTCCGTTCAGGAACACCTCTTCATCAGCCCAGGCGTCTCCCTCGAGGGAGCCGTTTGCACCGCTCACCGAGTCGGACGCGCTGAGGGTGAAGCTATAGCTGTGGACCAGCTCCGGAGGAACCTCCGGAGCGGACCGCAAGTTGAGTCGCAGGCGGTTGTCGACGGCGGTGATGCCACCACAGGCGCCTCCGCCCACCATGTTGACGATCTGGGTGCCGGTGAAGACGGCCACGCCATCCGACAGATGTCCATCGGTCTGGAACTGCTCGGGGAGGATGTCGAAAGGGGTGCCCGTCAGGTCCACGTTGCTCTGGCCATTCGCCTTGCCCGAGCAGGAGGTCGCGCTCGCCAGTGCGTGGCTGGAGATGACGGTGTCTCCGAAACGAACCGAGCCCTGGCTCTTGGAGAAGGTGGGGTCGTCCATCACGAGCGTAAGTGTCTCAGGCTCGAAGCGCACCTGGGTGTACCACGTCGTCAGCCCTTCCGGAGAGGTGTTCCCTGGGCCATAGAGGGAGTAGTTGGTGGTGGGCCCGGTATGCGGCAGCGTGAGGTACTCCCGAGGCGTGCCGGCCATGTCATGGCAGTACAGCTCCACTTGCTGGCCGCTGAGCGTGAAGGAGTAGGTGCCATCCGGGGCCGAGGGGTTCTGCGCGTGAAGCTCGGCGCAATTCGCGGCTGCGTGGCCGAGGCCCGGCAGCAGCAGGACTGCGATCGTCCACACCCGCCAGAGAGGCTTCCAGTCGGCAAGGGAGCGAGGAGGAGATGGCATGTCTGGGGTCCTTGGATACAAGCCTGCAATGGGCCCAGTTTAGTCGGGTCCGTTTCGGTAGGACGTTCCGACACTTTCTCCCCCGAGGAGCAAGTAGCCGAGATGGAGCCCTACCGAAACGGACTCCCGAACTCGTTGCAACGCGGATGCCGATCCCTGGCTGTTGGACCTTCAGAGGGAGAAGCGAGCCGCTCCCCCTGAAGATCCGGCAACTTCCTGCCGGTGGGGAAGGTCCTTCCTGGCAACTTCTTGCCGAGGGCCCCAGCCTCTCGAGGCGGCTGATCCAGTGAAAGTGGGTTAAGCTGGGAGCCGCGAAGTGGTTACCCCAAGGAGTACGCGGTAATGGCCGATGGTTTCGAGGCAGCAAAAGGCCCACGCCCTACGAATCTTGTGTCGCAAGCCCAGGCCCAGATCGACGCCGCCCTTGTCCGGACTGGCGTGGCGGATGCGGAGCGCGCTCGCATCGCCGTGCACCTCAAGGGACTGAGCGGCGCCGACCTCCAGCGCGAGATCCTGTTGCTTCAGCATGTGCTGGCGAGTCCCAACGCGAAGCGGGCCATCGGCGCGTATGATCGAGTGCTGAGCCTGTCCAAGGAGAGCCCGCGGGCCGCTCAGCGGCTGCCGCCAGAGATCCGTCACGGTCTGGTCAGGGGTGTGGCGGATCCACGCGCCACGACGACGACGGGGCACGAGGGCATCCTGGTGCAGGCTCAGGCGGAACTGGCGGCACGGACGCTGATGCACATGCCGCAGGCGCAGTTCGAGCAGGCGAAGGCCCTGCTGTCCCGGGCCGGGCAAGGCGGTGCTCATGGGCTCAACGAGGCGCGTGCGGATGCCTGGGCCGAGCGGGCCTACATCCTCAAGTTCATCGCCCAGCGCAGCGAGCGGCTGCGCGCCACACCCGCGGACGCGTCCGCCCGTGGCTCGGACACCGATGCCAGTCGGGCGATGGATGAAATCTCGGGCATCGCCGATGACATGCGCGCCATGAGCCGTACCCAGCTCATCCGCCTGCATTCGTAGCGCCGCACCTCGCCGCATGGGCGCTCACATCTCGCACTGCGCCTCGCCGTCATTGTTGGTGAAGACGTTCTCGACTGCTGACGCGGTGAAGTCCGCGATGCTCGCCGAGTAGCTGACCACGGCGATGCCGCACCCGGACGAGTCGCTGAGCGTGCTGTGGGTCACGAAGAAGCCCATGTCGGTGAGCACATTGATGTTACCCCTGCCCAATGCACCGAAGAGGGGCAGGCCGGCATGGGTGACGGTGACGTAATCCAGCGACGAGCCGGCGGGGCCTTGGAAGAACAGGCCCGACCAGAAGCCCTTGGTGGGCGAGGCGGAGGCGGGGACGAAGCGGATGGGAGCCTGCGCCGTGCCCTGGGCCTTGAGCTTGCCGGGCAGGGGATTCTCGTTCTCGTCCTTCGTGCCGATGAGGATGAAGCTCTCGGCGGGCATCTGGAACTCGATCCCGGCGCTCAGGGTGAGCGTGGGCGAGGAAGCTGAGCCCACCACGAGCCCGATGGGCACGCCCAGACCGGTCTCATCGACGAACTGATAGGGGACACCGAGGTTTGGCCACGTCTGGGTGGTGGTGACAGAGCCCAGGAAAACCTGCACAGCGTTGGTGGAGTTGTTTCCGAGAGCGCTGTCTCCTGGGAGGGTGCCTACTTCGTTGGTGCTTGCCTTCACAGCGACGCCCATGGTGTCGCGCACGGTCAGGCGGTGGGAGTCCTCCGTGAACCCCGCGCCCACCAGGACGACCCCTTGATTCTGGCTCTTCTGGACGATGACGTCCTGGACAGTGACGGAGCGCACGGGAGCTCGCGCATCGACGTCTCCGATCACACGCAGGCCTGCCGCCGTGCGCTTGAGGGTTTCTTCCGGTTCACTGGAGAGGGTGAGGAGGCCGCCCGCGTATTCAATGGTGGCGTGGGAGAGGACGGTGCCCGCGGCGGACTTTCCCAGCATATGGATGCCCCCCCAGTACCCAGGCTGGGGATTGTCGGAGTCGGCCGTGAAGAGGATGGGAGCCGACGAGGAGCCCACCGCGCGCAGCGCTCCGACCTCTTCTGTTTCATCGCCGATGAGCAACGCGGCGTCCCGCTCGAAGCGGACCACGACACCCTCCTCCAGGGTCAGCACGGGATTCGAGTCGCCTCGCACGTTCACCAGGCCCCGCACCACGTGAGGGTTGTCCGACGCGCGCCAGAGCTGGTTGCTGGAGATGAGTCCCTGATGGACGGAGGGGGAAGGGGGATCCTCACCACACCCGATGAGCGACAACGCTGCGGCAAGCCAGGCACCTTTCCACGCAGGGTGGAGTCTCATGAATCATGTTCCTTTGTCGTGAGGGGCGAGCCCTCGAGATCATGGTTCCAGAGCACCCCCTGGGCCAGCGGCTCGCCCACCTCATCCTGCTCTCGCACTGCGCGAAAAGGCCGCTGCCAACGGCAAGATGTTGCCTGGGAGGACCTGCCCGCCGGTAAGAACTTGCCGCCGTGACTCGCACTCAGGAGCAGGTGGATCTCCCCAAATGACGCTGACGGCTGCCGTGGGCTACACCCGTTACCCGGAGCAGGCCTGGCAGGTGGCAGGTGGATTTTCAGAAGCCGCCGAGGAAACACGCCCGAGTTCTGCCCACCCCCCCTCTCAGCAAGACCCGAGGCTGTCATGAATCGTCTCCGCTCTCTGTTCCTCCTGTGGCTATGGGCGCTCCCTTCGCTCATGGGCTGCGGCGAGGAGGCCACCTCTCCTCCGCCTCCCTCCCATCTTTACGAGGCCGAGATCCGCTACACGGCCTATGGCATTCCCCACATCCGCGCCTCGAATCTGCGGGGCGCGGGTTACGGGCAGGGCTACGCGCTCGCGAAGGATCACGCCTGCACCCTGGTCGATCAGATCGTCAAGGTGCGCGGCGAACGCGCCCGCTACTTTGGTCCCGGTCTCAGCAATGCCAACGTCACCTCGGACTTTGCGTACCGCGTGCTGGATCTCACGGGCCTGGCTGCGGACTCGGTCTATCGCCAGTCCGCGGATGTGCTGGAGCTGGTGACGGGCTTCGTCACGGGCTTCAACCGCTTCTTGAGTGAGCCCGAGGCCTCGGGGCTGCCCTGCGCCGGTCAGCCCTGGCTGGCCCCCATCAACGTGGTGGACCTGCTGGCCTACAACCGTTCGATCGCCCTGATGACCAGCAGCAGCCGGATCCTGGATGCGATCGCCGCCGCCCAGCCTCCAGCGGTGACGGCTCGCAAATGGGAGCCGCGAGAGTCCCCCGTGATGGAGATTCCCTCCGCGCTCCTGGGAAGCAACGGGTGGGCGCTCGGAGCCGACCGCTCGGCGGAGGGCCTTGGCATGCTCGTGGCCAACCCGCACTTTCCCTGGGAAGGAGAGATGCGGCTGTGGGAGAGCCAGCTCACCGTGCCCGGGAGGCTCGATGCCTACGGCGCCAGCCTGGTCGGTGTCCCGGGGGTGCTCATCGGCTTCAACCAGGACGTGGCCTGGACACACACCGTGTCTTCCACGGGCGCCCGGTTCACCGCGTATGCGCTGAAGCTGGTGCCGGGCAAGCCCACCACCTACCTCTATGACGGGCAGGAGCGGCAGATGAGCTCCCAGGACATCACCCTCCAGGTGCTCCAACCGGATGGCACCCTGAGCAGCCTCACCCGCACCTACTACAAGAGCCACTACGGCCCCATCATCTCCCTCTCGGGCCTGGGCTGGACGGGCACGCTGGCCCTCACGTATCGGGATGCGAACCTCTACAACGAGAAGCTCAATTCCCAGTTCCTGGGCATGAATGGGGCCGCGAACCTGGCGGCGTTCCAGCAGGTGTTCTCAACGGAGCAGGGCATTCCCTGGGTCAACACCCTGGCCACCAGCCGCGAGGGCGACGCCTGGTTCGTGGACGGGTCCGCCACGCCCAATGTCAGCATCGCCACGCTCCAGGCCTGGCAGGCGGCGCTGGCGCAGTCCACCTCGCTCCAGTCCGTGCTGCTGCGCTCGGGAATCGTCCTGTTCGACGGCAGTACCCCACGGGATGAGTGGGTCGCGGTTCCCGGTACTCGCTCCCCCGGCCTGATTCCTGCCGCCAACGCCCCTCAGCTCGCGCGCCGGGATGTCGTCTTCAACTGCAATGACAGCCACTGGCTGGCGCACCCGAGTGTTGTGCTCGAGGGCTACTCGCCGCTCCAGGGCCCCGAGCGCACCGCCCGCTCCGTGCGGACCCGTATCAGCGGGATGATGCTGTCCGAGGTCAGCGCGAGTGGTGCTTCGGGCGCGGATGGCCTCTTCACCCTGGAAGAGCTGCAGAACACCATCCTGAGCGATCGCAGCTCCACTGCGGAGCTGCTACTCCCCGCCGTGGTCCAGCGCTGCCTGGCCCACCCCTCGGGCACCGCTCAGGGTCACGCGGTGGATCTCACGCAGGCGTGCGCGGTGCTGGCCGCCTGGAATGGCCGGTTCGATGCCTCCGAGGCAGGTCCCGCGCTGTGGCGCGAGTTCATCGCGGGCTTTGGTTCGAGCGCGCTGACCGCTTCTGGGACCCTGTTCTCCACGCCCTTCTCGTACACCTCGCCTGTCACGACTCCGAACACGTTGAAGCCCGCCCCCGCGACAGGGGCGGATCCCGTGCTGGACCAGCTCGCCGCCGCAGTGCTGATGCTTCAGCAGGCAGGCATCTCCGTGAATACCCCGCTGGGCCAGGTCCAGTTCGCTCCGCGTGCGGGTCAGCACATTCCTCTGAACGGTGGCTTGGATCAGGACGGCGTCGCGAACCTTGTCAACTACAGCCCTTCGCTCAACACCTCCACCACCGAGCCCCCCACGCCCCGAGGCACCGTCATCAACAGCCGTACGGTGCTGACCTCCGATGGCTACGTCGTCAACACCGGCACCAGCTTCCTGATGGCGCTGGAGTTCGTGGACGAGGGCGTGCGCGCCCGGGCGGTGCTCACCTATGGGCAGACGGGCAACACCGCCTCGCCCACCTTCCGCGATCAGCTTTCGCTCTACTCCGGCAAGCAGTGGCGGGACGTGGCCTACACCGAGGACGAGATCGCCAACAACCTGGTGGGACAGCCTATCGTTCTCTTCGAGGACTGATCCCACGGACTCCCCCTCTCTGGAGACAGGGAGGGGGAGTGTCTCGCTTCTACGGAGACCTCCCTTCAGCCGAGGTCGATCACGACTTTGCCGAAGTGCAGTCCATGTTTGAGGTATTCGTACGCGGGGCGCACATCCTCGAACGGAAACACCTTGTCGATGGCAGGGCGGATATCGTGCCGCTCGATGAAGCCAATCATGCTTTCGAACAGGCGCTTCGAGCCCATTCGTATCCCGCGAACGGTGATCGCTCGATACTGGATGCCATAGGGATCGATTCTGCCCCTGTCCTGGAGGCCGACCAGGTGAATGTGGCCACCCAGGGCGGTGGCGGCCACCGAGAGCTCCAGGGAAGAACCGCTGACCGTCTCGACGATATGATCGGCCCCGCGACCATCGGTCATTTCCAGGATCTTCTCGTGCCAGGCTGGCGTCGTCCGGTAATTCACGGCTTCGTCGGCCCCCAGCGCTTTCGCACGCTGGATCTTCTCGTCGCTCGACGAGGTGATGATGACGTGCGCCCCCGCGGCCTTCGCGAACTGCAACGCGAACAGCGCGACGCCGCCCGTGCCGAGAACCACGACAGTCTGGCCGGGTTCCACATGCTCTACTGCGTTCCACGCCGTCAGTGCCGCGATCGGTAGGGTCGATCCGTCGCGATAGGAGTAGCCCTTCGGCAGCTTGACGAGGTCCATCTCGGGGAAACACCGAAACTCGCTCAGCACGCCATCGTGCCCGACTCCCAGCGCTCGTGGCATGGCATCACGCGGAATCGGCCCCTCGAACCACCCCGTGACAACGACCGCGGAGACAGGGTCGCCGACGGCGAAACGCGTCACAGCCGAGCCGACCGCCATGACTTCGCCCGCCGCGTCGGACAAGGGCACCATCGGCCTGGGGAGTTCGATGCCGCCTTCGCTCGCCGGTTTGACGAACAACAGATCCTTGTAGTTGAGGGAAGCCGCATGCAGGCGGACCAGAACCTCATGTGTCCCAGGCTCAGGGGTGGGCTCCGTGCCTTGCACGAGCCCGTCCAGGCTGGGGCGATGCAGTCGATACAGTCTCATCATCGGCTCACTCCTCATCTGGCATCATCAGGTCCGCGGGATCAGGGTCGTATTGGATCAGATCGCCCGGCTCGCATTCGAGTGCAGCGCAGAGCTTGGACAGGGTCGAGAACCGGACCCCGCGGACCTTGCCCGAGCGGAACAAGGACAGGTGCGTCTGGCTCACCCCGATCAGCTCGGCGAGCTGCTTCGCCTTCATGCCTTTTCTGGAGAGCACGTCGTCCAGCGTGATTCGGATGGGCATCAGAAGATCTCGTCGAGTTCATTCTGCAGGGCCAAGGCATGCGTCAAGACGTTCGCGAGGAGCGTCAGCGCAAGGCCGACCGCGCCCAGAGCGAGCCCTCCTACGTCGTAGGCGATCACATAGCCCGGCCCGGACCCGAGCGCGCGCATCACACTCGGGATGATGAACACGCCGATCAACGCACCGGCCGCCAGCATGACTCCGACGCGATGCAGGGCCTGGGTGATGGTCGGGGTGTAGAGCTCGCCTCGCGCGAACGCGGCCAAGGCCTGCCGGACCCACCATAGTGCCAGCAGATAGAACACCTCGGGACAGGCCGCCACGCACTGCAGGGCCAGCCGGCGCGCCGCTTCTCCTCCCCCCTCGCGGACGAGTGCGATCGTTACGGCAGAGAACCGCTCGAAGACCAGCAACGCCGACAGCAAGGCCACCAGCAACGTCATCAGGCGGCGGAGGAGGGTGCTGCGCGCCTGGATCCGGGCGCTCGTCGTTTTCGCACTCATGGCGGAGTGGACTTTAGGCTTGACTTAAAGAATCCGCCCCTTAATTTAACTAAGAATTAAATTTCTTCGGCCCGGAGCTTCATTTCATGCACTGCGTCCAAGTCCGAGAACTGGTCCATCGCTACGGCGGGGAGACCGTCCTGGGAGGCATCGATCTCGAGGTGCCTCGGGGGAGCATCTACGGGTTCCTGGGCCCGAACGGCGCCGGCAAGACCACGACGCTGCGTCTGATGCTGGGCCTGCTGAGGAAGCAGCAGGGCTCCATCTCGGTCTTCGGACGAAGCCTCGATCAGGATCGTCTCGAGATCCTGCGCGGGATCGGCTCGCTCATCGAGAGCCCCTCGCTCTATGACCACCTCACGGCCGTCGAGAACCTCGAGGTGTTGCGGAGGATCCACCAGTGCCCGCGGCGGCGCATCCAGGAGGTCTTGACGCTCGTCGGTCTGGCTGACACGGGCGGCAAGAGCACCCGGCAGTTCTCGCTGGGCATGAAGCAGAGGCTGGGCATCGCTATCGCACTGCTGCACAGCCCCGATCTGCTGATCCTGGATGAGCCCACCAATGGTCTGGATCCGAATGGGATCATCGAGATGCGGGAACTCCTCAAGCAACTGAACCGGGAGCACGGCATCACGATCGTGATCTCGAGCCATCTCCTCGCGGAGATCGAGCGGCTGGTGACGGATGTCGGGATCATCAGCCGCGGGACGATGAGGTTCCAGGGCTCGATGAGCGAACTCCGGCGGCAGCGGCCTCGGGGGCTGGCCGTCACTCTGCGCACAAGCGATGACGCCAAGGCCCTCCGGATCCTCACGGATCAGGGACTGTCTGCCAGCGCCGAAGAGGGGAGGGTCCTCATGCCGCACGCCTCGGATGGAGAGATCGCCGCGGTGAACCGCTGCCTCCTGAGCCACGGTCTCGACGTGTACGAGCTCCACGTGGCCAGGACCGATCTGGAGGCCATCTTCATGGATTTGATCGAGGCTCGCGCATGAACACGGTCTTCTTCCACAGTCTTCAGAGTGAGTGGCTCAAGCAGCGCAAGAGCCTTGCCTCGTGGATGGTGATCGTGGGGGCGTTCTTCACGCCGGCGGTCATCATCGTGGTCAGGTTGTTCCATCGCGAAGGGCTGCCGGGGCTCTACGCCACGGACGGGTTTTGGCCATTGCTCTGGAGGAACTCGTGGGAGTCAGCGGCGATCTTCTTCCTGCCAATGGGGGGGATCCTGGCGACGACGTTGATCACGCAGATCGAGTACAAGAACAACGCCTGGAAGTTGGTGCATGTGTTGCCGCTGAGCACCGCGACGATCTACTTCTCCAAGCTGGCCATCATCCTCCTGATGCTCGGCGGATTCTTCCTGCTGTTCAATGTTGGGATCTATCTGTCAGGAGTGATCCCGTATCTGCTCGTGCCGGGCGTGCCGTATCCAGCGGGTTCCCTTCCTCACGCGCGTTTCCTCGGGGAGGACCTGAGGTTCTTCGTGGACTGCCTGCCCATCGTGGCACTGCAGTACGCGGTCAGTTTGCGGTTCAGGAACTTCCTCATCCCGGTCGGCTGCGGATTCCTGCTCTGGGTAGGCACGTTGGCCGCGTTGGCCTGGCGGTGGAACTTCCTGATCCCGTACTCCTACACGATGATCGAGTACCTGCGGGAGGGCCACGGCAACAAGGTCGCCTCTCCCGCCGTCGACATTCACGTGATGGCCATCGGGTACTTCATCCTGTTCACGCTCGTTGGCTACTGGCTCTTCGCGACCCGGAAAGAGAAGGGCTGAGCGCGCGAACCTCAGGGAACCGGCACGAACCGATAGAGTGCGCTCTCGATATCGGACGACAGATAGATGCTCCCCGACGCACCGATGGCCACCCCCGTGGGGAGGTAGCCCGGTGGCAGGCTCGCGCTCTCGGGTAGACCGATGCGCAAGCCGCTCGCGAGCACGGTGGATTGCCCCGTGGCCGGATCAATCCGCACCAGCCGCTTGCGGCCCACCTCGGCGACGATGAGCCCACCGTCGGGATGCAGCGCAATTCCTTCGGGTGCCAGCAACCCCCTGGCCACCGTGCGCCGTGCGCCATCCGACAGGCGCACCCGCGTCACCCGCCCCGAGCGCACCTCGGTGACGTACACCCCCGGCTCGCGCGCCTCCGTGTCAGCCGCGAGTCCCACCGGTCCCTCCAGTCCCGCGGTCAGCACCGTAGTCCCCGCGGAATCCGAGGCACCCACGAGCACGAGCCGGCCCGTGGTGGCCTCGGCCACGAGCAGCGTGCCATCCCCGAGTTCGAGAACGCCCTGGACACCATTCGTGTTGGGAATCGTCCGCAGGATTGCTCCGGACGTCCGATCCAGGACCTGCAGGTTCCCTCGGTAAGCACTGCTCAGCACGACGTGCTCCGCGCTCAGGCTCACGTGCATCGGGAAGGTCATCGGGGTGGAGAGGGCACGGGTCGTCTGGTGGATCTTCCCATTGAGCCCCCCCACCTGGCGAAGGGCGTACACGTCCGCCACGTACACGCGCTCGTCCGGATCATCAGGCGCGACAGCGATGCCCGAGGGCACGCTCAAGCGTGACTCGACGATGCGCTGGGAGGAACCCGTGGCGGGATTGACCACGCGGATGTCGTTGTCCACCATGTTGGACACGTACACCTGGTCATCGGGGCCGACCGCCAGGTTGTCGAGCCCGGTGGGCAATCTCGCGACAAGCTCCTTGCTTCCTGAGGGCAAGCGGACGCGGATCAGCTCGCCACGCGCCGAGTCGAGCACATAGAGGTGCTCATGGCGCGAGTCGAAGTTGACGGCGACCGGCGTCGTGAATCCCTCGGCCACGACTTCGATGGAGCCCGTATCCACGTTGATACGGGCAATCTGCCCCTTGAGCAGGAGCGGGCCGTACAACCGGTCGTCCCTGCCGAACTCGAAGCCGTTGAGGAACCCGAGCCCGGAGAGGATCTGCCGAGGCGGCAGGTACCCGCGCGGATCCACTTCCCACAGCACGTCCGCCGGGCCGAGCTGGGTGACATAGAGCCTGCCGTCCCGCCGGAACGCCAGCGAGTTGAGGCCTGGGAGATCGGTGGCGATGATGCGCGTCCTTCCATCGGGAGTGCGCCGCATCAGCCGGCCGGAGAAGTAGCCGGTCCAGTAGATGGAGCCATCGGGCCCCAACGTCACATCATCCGCGCCGCCCAGTGGAGGCCCTACCAGGGTGGAGACCGCGCCCGTGCGTAAGTCCACGAGGTGGACCGATTGGCCGAGCAGATTGCTGGCCAGCAGGTGCCGCTCGCCATAGAGGGCCAACCCATGGACGCCTTGGAAGGGGGAGCCAGCCACCACCACCTCCCGGCGGTAGCGGAGTGGAGGGTGGGCCAGAGCCTGGAAACCCACCATCCATATCCAGGCGATCAGGATCTTGTAGGGGACTCGATACATGCGGGCTCCGGGGGCGTGCCGCCATTGAAGGAGGCGCTGCGGACCGCGCTCATGCCGCCTCTGGCTGCCTCGTCGTATAGTAGCCAGGCGAGCAGCCTGCCCGCTTGGTCACCTCCGCCTGCTCGAGCGGACGGGGGAAGCCCGGCAGGGCTCGGAAGCCTTCGATGGAGTGCTGGACGCGAGCTTGGAGTCGTGTCCGGACTTCCGCTACCGGGACTTCGAGAGCTTCCGGAGCCGGGTAGGACTGAAGGAGCCCTGTGCGCACATGTGTTCGCTCGGCAACGCGCGCGGCCTGCCGCGTGAGCACCGGAGAACGTCCGGCGTTTCCAGGAGAGGCAGGGCAGGCCTGAATTGCGCTATATTCCTCTTAGACAAGGATGGTGCGGGCTTTGCTCGGCGGTGCGCGGCGCAGCCCCTGGGGCTTTGATCCGTGCCGATCCATGAGGACTGAAGCATGTTGACTCCGAGCTCGAGCATCCACCCTCAGGCCGAAGTCCGGACGACCCGGGCAGATGCTTCGTCGGCCATCTTCGCTCTCGGCAGACTGGGCTACGACTTTGACTCCGAGGCGCGGCGGGACTTCTTCCTGCAGCGCCTGGGGGGACCGGAGACGCAAGCCTTCGCACCGCTGGATCTGGCCGAATACCTGCGGGAGCACCCCGAGGACGCTCAGGGCCTCACGTGGACCCTGACCCTGGACGGCACACCTATCTACGCACTGGCTCCCGAGGAGTCATCGGCCACCGCCTCCGTCCAGCAACTGATCCACCTGCTGGTGGAGCAGGAGAAGGAAGGCGTCGAGCGCATTTGCGTGGCCGGTTGCTTCGCGGGCTCTACCTGCCTGATGACCGGCAACGCTGTGCCCCAACTGATCCCCGTCATGAGGGGTACGGGCTGCTGGAACATCGCCCGTTTCACCCAACGGTGCCTGGGGGAGCTTCCGCCGGAGGAGGCTTCGGACGAGCGCGAGCGGTACGAGGAGCGGCAGGCGTACCTGCAGCGTTTCGTGGAGCAACTGGCCCAGAAGGCGTGGAACCTGGGTGTGTCGGCGAGAGACAGGGCCCTGAACTTCGCGGTCACCCACGCCTTCCAGGCCGGGGAGGTGTTCGAGGGCGCCTTCCAGGAGCGGCTGGTGATGGACTCGATCGTCGTGGAGGGCAGCACGCGCGCGCCCCCAGGCTGCGAGTGCTGGGACGTCAAGCTCCGCTTCCAGGATCCGGCGAGCCGCAACGAGAATGCGCGCAAGGTCTACCGCTACACCGTGGACGTGAGCGATGCCCTCCCTGGCATCGTTGGTGGGCTGGACACCCGTGTCGAGTTCTGACGTGCCCTCGGGACGACGCACCGCTTAATAAAGAGTTCATATTCGAGTGCCATGCTGGGAGTGTCCGGATGGCTGGGTCCGGGCTTCTCTTTGGGATGGGCAGCCATGAGCCACGACTCGATCCCGCCCGATGCGGGCTACGACCGCGAGCAGCGCTTCCTGCTCAGCGAGGACGAGACGCCGCTCTTCTTCCACGCCATCACCCACCACACGGTGCCCGTGGTGGAGGAACTGGCGCGGCCCGTGCTCTACCTGCGCACCACGTACCTGGACACGCCGGACTTCCTCTTCCTTCGCTCCCAGGGGCCAGGAAGCCGTCGGCTCCGGGTGCGTGAGTACGCCCGAGCGCTGGATTTCAGTGCGACGCCCACGTTCACCGGAGCCTGCTTCCTGGAGCGAAAAGAGTCGACCGCGCAGATCCGGACGCACCGCCGGCTGAGCATTCCCCAGCAGCAGCTCACGGGCCTGTTCTCGGGTTCACCGGAGGGACGGATGCAGGTGGAGGCGCGGCTGCGAGAGATGCTGGAGCCCTCGGTGGTCGAGGAACTGTGCAGGCGTCGCATTGCTCCTCGCGTGGTGACGTGGTTCCGGCGGAGGACCTTCACGGCGGAGCAGAGTGGGGTGCGCCTCGCGTTGGACGAGCAGATCCTCTTCGCGCTGCCCTCGGCTCTGGGCACGCCTGGAGAGCTCGCCCGGCCGGGGCCGGTGATCGGCGGTATTCCTGAGCGGGTGTTGGAGGTGAAGACGGCGGGTAGGGCACCCAGATGGCTGGAGGTGCTCACCGCCGGGCTCCCGAGAGCCTCGCGCCTGACCAAATACCAACTCGCGATGTTCGCGCGGCAGGAAGGCCTGCTCCAGCCTCCCCACGGCGCGAGGGGTGTCTTCAACGAGTAGAGGATGGCCAGCACAGGAAGGCGAAGGAGGGCATCTTCTGCCTGGAGAGCAGCGCCTGTGCACGGTGGCGCCACCTGGGTAAGGTGGCGCCCCATGTCCAACCCCGAACTCCGCCCACCGCTCCCGCCTTTCACGAATGAAGCCGCAGCTCAGAAGGTCCGGGCTGCTGAGGATGGATGGAACACTCGCGATCCTCAGCGCGTGGCCCTCGCGTACACCCCCGACAGTGCCTGGCGGAACCGCTCCGAGTTCATCACCGGCCGCCAGGAGATCGTCGCGTTCCTCACTCGCAAGTGGGCGAAGGAACTCGAGTACCGGTTGATCAAGGAACTGTGGGCCTTCAGCGGTGACCGCATCGCTGTCCGCTTCGCGTACGAATGGCACGATGACTCCGGCAACTGGTTCCGCTCGTACGGCAACGAGAACTGGGAGTTCGACGCGAACGGACTGATGAAGCGGCGCTATGCGAACATCAACGACCTGCCGATTGCCGAGGCCCAGCGCAAGTTCCGTTGGCCTCAGGGTAGACGGCCGGACGACCATCCCGGCTTGTCAGACCTGGGGCTTTGATCCCAGGCGACACAGTCCAGAGCAGGGTGGTGCGCCGCAGGAAGCAAGGCAGTCGAGCGAGCGAGGGCAAGGCCTGTGAGCCCTGGCTCACCGGCCACCGACTTCTCCACCACATTCAGTGGCTGGAGGAATGAAATGCAACTGGAGTCGGAGCCCGGCGTGCTGTGGTCGGAAGAACCCTCATGGCAGGACGCCCGTCATGCGGCCAAGATCGAGCGGATCGCCCGGCAACTGCGGCACCGCACGAGAACTCGGCCCGTGTCCTTCAAGAAGAAGACTCCACCGCATCAGGTCCCCAAGCGCTCTGATCAGCGTCGCAACGACGAGAAGATCGATCTGAGCGATCTCGACCAGATCCTCGAGATCGATCCCGTGGCCAGGACCTGCACCGTCGAGCCTGCCGTCACCTTCGACGAGGTGGTTCGCGCGACGCTGCGTTACGGGCTCGTCCCCATCATCGTCCCCGAGCACAAGACCATCACGCTCGGAGGCTCTGTCGCGGGTTGCTCCATCGAATCCATGTCCTTCCGGTACGGTGGCTTCCACGACACCTGTCTCGAGTACGAACTCATCACCGCCAGGGGAGACGTGCTGCACTGCTCCCCGGACCAGCATCCGCTCATCTTCCAGATGATCCACGGCTCGTTCGGGACGCTCGGGGTCCTCTCGAAGCTCCGGTTCAGGCTCGTGCCCGCCTCACCCTACGTGCACGTGAGGAATGAGACCTACGAGACGCTCGAAGCCTTCCAGCAGGCCATCTGGCGGCATTTCTCCTCGGAGGGTGCCGACTACCTCGACGGCCAGATCTTCTCACCCACGAAGCATGTGCTCTGTGTGGGCCGCTTCGTGGAGCGAGCCCCGTACGTGAGCCGCTATGACTGGCTCAAGGCGTACTGCGAGAGCATCCCTCGGCTCTCCGAGGATTACCTCAGGACCTACGACTACCTCTTTCGCTACGATCGGGGCGTGACCCACGTCTTCCCGAGGAGCCCCGTGGGCCGGGCGCTGTTCGGCAAGCTGGTGCACTCGGACAGCGTGTTGAGGGCCGCGGACCGATTCCATCGCTTTCTGCCCAAGAAGAACCCGTCGGTCATCGTGGACCTGTTCGTTCCCTTCTCGCGCACCGCCGAGTTCATGGACTGGTACCACCGTGAGATGCACTTCTACCCAGTGTGGTGCGTGCCCTACCGCCGCATGTGGGACTACGAATGGCTCACGCCCCGATGGTGGGCCGGCGTGAACGATCCGTTGTTCCTCGATCTCGCCATCTACGGGCTCAAGCAGCAGTCCGACCGCAACCTCTACAAGGAATTCGAGGACGAACTGCTCCAGGTCAACGGCACCAAGACGCTCATCTCCTACAACTACTACGACGAGCAAACCTTCTGGAGCATCTGGAACAAGGACTCCTATCAGGCCGTGAAGCAGCTCACCGACCCCAACAATATCTTTCGTGACCTCTACACGAAGACATGCCGGGCGGCGCTCGGGCTGCCAACGCAGACGGCTGCGGCCGGAGCCTCGCTGCACTGAGCCGCGCCGCTACGGTGCCACCTCGTAGCTGGTCAGCTCCTCGAGCTGGCCTCCGCTCTCCTTCACCTTGCCGATGCCTCGGACGAACCAGTACGTCTTCGTCGTGCTGCCACCGGTCTTGCGCAGCACGGTTGCACGGAACGTCCCCGCCGGGACCGTGACGGACTCGTCATCGGCCACCACCGTCCATCGGTCGTGGTTCGTCTCCGTCGTAGCCGCGCCCGCATCTGGCTGCTTCGTCTCCTTGTAATCCTCCAGCCAGCTCGCGCCCTCCGTGGTGTGCGCGGCCGACTCGTCGACGTGGAGCTTTGGAGGATCCCACGTCTCATCGAGCTCCAACTCCCCCGTGCTCGCACGGAAGGACTGCTCGCGGTATCGCACCAGCCGCTTTTCCGACACGGCTTGCCAGCTCAGCGTCTTGTCGCCGGCCCCCTTCATCGTGACCACCTTGTTCACGAGGAGGTCCTTGTAGGGTCCCGTACCTCCCACTGGCTCCAGCTCTCCCACGGTGGTCTCCTTCGTCGAGGTCTGGCCATCTTCCGTGACGCGGAAGCTCCAGCGGTTTCCCGCCTTCCACGGCATCAGCGGGCCGGACTCGGGATCGCTATCGGTGTTGCCGTCGTCCGGGGTAGAGGTGCTTCCACCACAACCCATGGCGAGAAACCCAGCCATGGCCATTGCCTGGAATTGCTTTGACAGGAGGCGCATGCCTTTACGGGTAACACGGTCTGATCCGCCGCAGGCGCGACGAAATCTTTCGTAATCCCTTCGAAAACGGTCCGTAACGCCGACGACAGGAGGGCTTCAGACACCTGCCTTGTGTGGGAATCCGGCGCCGCTTAATCATTTCGAAACAGAACCGTCATAGATTCGTAAGACGTTCGTGACACGGTTCCTGGCGATGATCCCCCCCCACGCCATTCGCCGGTCACTGTTGCTTGCCCTGGGACTGCTCTTCGCGGGGTGCTCTTCCTCCGAGGAAGAAACCCCTGTCCCGGATGCAGGAGTCGAGGATCCCCCAACGGGAGATCCCAAAGTTCTGGCGGGCTCCTTCCAGGTGCTGCTGGTGGCGTCGACTCCCGCGTCGGGAGGTTCGCCGGCGACGCCGGGGTACACGTCCGTGGTGGGCAAGGTCTACGACGGCGCCATTCCCTCCCAGATTGTCTGGGAGAAGGCGGCCCAGTCCGGTGACTGCCAGCTGTTGACCCCCCGGGTTCCCTTCTGCAACACGCCGTGCGGAGGGAGCGCCGTATGCGTCGAGAACGATACCTGCCAGCCCTATCCCACTTCGCGCAGCGTCGGCTCCGTTCATGTGCAGGGGCTTCGGGCAGCCTCGGGTGCCACCGAGTTCTCGATGGACCCCGTCGCCAACAACTACCAGCCCCCCACGAGTGTCGACCTACCCTTCCCGGCCTTCAGTGAGGGAGACACCATCCGGGCCGACGCCGCAGGTTCGTACTATCCCGCGTTCTCGGTGCAAACCCGAGGCATTGCTCCGCTCGAACTTCTCAACTCCACCATCCGGATCGAGCAGAACCAGCCCGTGACGTTGAACTGGAAGGCTCCGGGGCAGGCGGACCTGTCGAAGATCCACGTCAAGCTGGATATCAGTCACCATGGTGGCACGCGCGGGATGATCGAGTGCGATGCGGCGGACACCGGTTCGCTGCAACTGCCGGCCACCCTGGTGACCCAACTGCTCAACCTCGGGGCCGCGGGGTACCCGACCGTCATCGTGGCGCGCAAGGCGGTGGGTTCCACGACGATTGCTCCCGGGCGCGTCGATCTCGTCGTCTCCTCCGAGGTGGAGCACGCGGTCGAGATCCCCGGGCTCGTGTCGTGCAGTGAGAACTCCCAGTGCCCGGGTGGGCAGACGTGCCGTGCCGACCTGACCTGCGGCTGAGCGCCGCATCGAACCTGCTTTCACTCGAGAGAGACGTGAGGCGATGAAAAGACACCTGTTCCGAAGGCCATGGCTTTCACTGGGCGGCGCGCTGCTGCTCGGGGCCCTTGGCTGCAACGATGATGCCCCCCCATCCGGGGAAGAGCCTTCCGCTGATGCTGGCTCGGACCTCGATGCGGGGACGCTCCCGACGTTCAGTTTCTTCGTCACCAGCCTCAAGGCGATGCAGGAGCTGTCTGGCAATGCCAGTGGCTTTGGCGGGGATTTTCGCTTCGGTGAGACAGGGCCCGGTGCCGGTCTTCGTGGAGCGGACAAAATCTGCGCCACCATCGCCGAGCGCAGCCTGCCGGGAGCGGGCCAGAAACCCTGGCGGGCCTTCCTGAGCGCTGTGGCGGGCGAGGATGGCAAGCAGGTCAACGCCATCGATCGGATTGGCAATGGGCCCTGGTACGACCGGCTCGGGAGGCTTCTGGCCAACTCCAAGGCGGACCTGCTCACCACGCGGCCCACGGGCGCTCATACGCTCATCGTGAACGATTTCCCGAACGAGGACGGTGTCCCCAATCATCGTCCCGATCCCCTCCAGCCAGCGGTGGACAACCACGACACGCTGACGGGAACCAACGAGCTTGGACAGCTCTACAGCGCGACGGCGACCTGCAAGGACTGGACAGCCGCGACCGGTGACGAGAGTGAGGGTCGGCCTCGAGTGGGGCACTCGTGGCCGCGCACGGGGGCTGGTGGTGGTGGCGGCGGCGGTGACTTCGATGGAGGGTTCGGTGGGTTCCCAGATGGAGGCATGGGCGGTCCGCGTCCGGATGGAGGCATGGGCGGTCCGCGTCCAGATGGAGGCATGGGCGGTCCACGCCCGGATGGAGGTTTTGGCGGCGGGCCTGGACCGGATGGAGGTTTTGGCGGCGGGCCTGGGGGAGGAAGCATGGACAACTGGATGTCCTCGCTCGACGAGTCCGGGTGCGCCCCGGGCGTGAACCTCCTGGAGACGGGCGGGCCTGATCCGAACTCCAACACCGTGGGCTCGGGTGGCGGCTACGGCGCCATCTATTGCTTCTCGCTGGTTCCTTGAGGGAAACCCGATGTTCGCAAGTCACTCATTGAAGCCGTTGTGGGGCGTCGCGCTGGTGTGCGGCCTGCTGTCGTCCGCATGCAGCGACAAGACGACCGATCCGGGCGAGCCTCCCGTTCAGTGGGAGTGCCAGATCCCGAGCGGCACTCAGTCCACGGAGTTCCTGAACCAGGTTGGCTGCACGGAGGACTTCCAGGCCCTGGCCTCCGAGCCCATCGATTCGAACCTGCCGGGCGCTCGGTCCGTGAAGGTCATCCTGGATCAGGCCGACAGCAACGCGCTCTACTTCCAGAACAGCGTCCTGTACCAAATCCACTATCAGTTCGCGTCGACGCACCTGTCCGGGAATGGCAAGCCCATTGTTCCGCAGCTCGCGACGTTCAATGCCACCGAGTACTACAGCCCCGAGCGGCGCTTCGTGCTGGGCGCAGTGACTTATTACGAGGGGCCAGGGATCTGGGCGCTCGAGATCTCTCCGTATGACACCGCGTCCGCGGCGATGATCACCACGCTCTACGAGACGGTGAAGAAGTCGGCCTTCTTCGGCTCGGAGCTGGTCTTCCACCCCACCTCCGCCGCAGTGGAGGTAGAGGCCGCACGGCTCTCCGGCATTCCGATCAAGACCACCGACGAGCTCTATGCGGCCATCGATTATCAGCCACTGTCGCTCGGGTCTGGGGTCGGGCGGCTCCGTTTCTCGACGGTGGCGGAGCTGGAGGATCAGTATCTCTCGTATGAGGACATCGTCGTCCTCGACGAGGCTCCCAATGACATCTCCGTCGTGCAGGGGCTCATCACCCAGGAATTCCAGACGCCGCTGTCCCACGTGAACGTGCTCTCGCAGAACCGGCACACGCCGAACATGGGCCTGCGCGGAGCGATGACGAATACCCAGCTGCGGGCGCTCGAAGGCAAGCTGGTGCAGCTCACCGTGGGCTCCTCCGGGTGGACCATTCGCGAGGCAACCCAGGAAGAGGCCGAGGCGTTCTGGGCAGCCCACAAGCCGCCTCCCGTGACGCTCCCCGCGCTCAATCTCTCGGTGAAGGACATCGTCCATATCGAGGACGTGACGCCCGAGACACCGAATGGCTCACTCCGCGAGGACATCAAGAAAGCGGTGCTCGCCTACGGAGGCAAGGCCGCTCATTACTCCATCCTCTTCAAGACGGACGCGATCCCCATCCGGAAGGCGTTCGCGATTCCCGTCTACTACTACGACCAGTTCATGCGGGAGAACGGGTTCTACGATCAGCTTGACGCGATGCTCGCGGACCCGGCCTTCAAGACGGATCCCCAGGTTCGCGACGACAAGCTCAATGCTTTCCGAGATGCGATGAAGAGCGCGCCCATGAACACGGAGTTCCAGGCGATTCTCAAGGATTGGATTGCCAGGGAGTTTGCTCCAGGCGCCAAGGTGCGGTTCCGCACGAGCACGAACAGCGAGGATCTCGAAGGGTTCCCCTGCGCCGGGTGCTACGACTCGCACACGGGCGATCCCGCGGACTGGGAGGACGTCCTGGGTGCGATCCGGAAGACGTACGCGAGCGCCTGGCAGTTCCGCTCGTTCGAGGAGCGCAGCTACTACGGTGTGGACCACAAGTCCGTGGGCATGGCCCTCCTGGTCCATCAGAACTTCCCGGACGAAGAGGCCAACGGCGTGGCCACCACCAGCAACCCCTTCGACAGCACGGGGTTGGATCCGGCCTTCTACGTGAACGTCCAGTTCGGCGGTGACGCGGAAGTCGTTGCTCCGCCTCCGGGAGTGACGAGTGACCAGATCCTCTACTTCTTCAATGAGCCGAACCAGCCGGTGACGTACATGACGCACTCGAACCTGGTCCAGGACGGCACGACCGTGCTCTCCGCGGCCCAGGTCCATCAACTGGGGGTCGCCCTGGACGCCATCCACAAGCGGTTCTCCGCGGCATACGGTCCCGCGGCTGGCAACAACGGGTGGTACGCCATGGATGTCGAGTTCAAGTACGACAACGACGAGGCACCCAGCCAGCCCGCCACGCTCTACATCAAGCAGGCCCGTCCGTATCCCGGACGCGGCCAGTGAGCGGGAGGTGCCCCGCTCCGGGAGCATGCTGGGGCAAGCTGTGAAGCCGCGGGCAGACGTCTGCTCCAGCAGCAGATGTTGGTAGATCGGGGTCGCTATGGCGACCCGATCTCCCCAGACTGAGGAGATCGGGCGTCAGGCCGATCAGGGGAAGGTGACTGCCCTTTGGGAGGGCTCTCCTGATCAGCACTGAGCCGAGCCGTCTCAAAGACAGTGTTGTGGCCTTTCGCAACGTGGAGGCGAGGGGAACCCTGGTCTGGGGACGGGAGGTGCTCCGAGCGGGCATTCATTACTCTCAAAGCATCGACCGACAAATTTCCGCGCGCTGCATCAACTCTCTCGAGCGCCGGAGGAAGTCGAGAGGTGCCATATGGATTCCCTGTCTTTGCAACACCCGGCATTTGTCCCTGCTTCGCTCCGGCTCGGCTTCCTGCTGGTGATGTTCTCCGCCAGTGTTGGCCAGGCGGCGAGCGGCGCGAACTTCCCATCCACCGTCGCTCGCGGCCAGACCCTCGCCAACTCGGGATTCACCTTCCGGACGACCTCGGTCTGGACTGGCGGGTACTGCGCGGAGTTGCAGGTTCCCAACACTTCGGGTTCGGCCCTCAATGGATGGACGGTGAAGTTCTCGCTGGCCTCCGGCATGACGATCAGTTCGGTCTGGCAGGGGCAGTGGACGGCGCAGGGCTCGGAGCAGACGGTGAAGGATGCCGGGTGGAATGGTGCCTTGGCTGTAGGGGAATCCGCCTTGTTCGGCTTCTGTGGCGCCCAGAGTGGCACCGTCAGTGAACCCCTGAACTGCACCTTCAACGGACAGGTTTGTGGCAGCACTTCCCCTACGGACATGCAGTCGCCGTCGACCGTGACGGGATTGACTCTGGTGAGCAGGACGACGACGAGCCTCGACCTGTCGTGGGCCGCCGCCACGGACAATGTGGGCGTCACGGGTTACGAGGTCTTCCTTGCTGGGAGCAGCACCCCAGTGGCCACGCCGACGGGAACGGACGTGAGTATTGGAGGGCTGGTGGTGGGCACGAACTACACCTTCACCGTGAAGGCGCGGGACGCCGCTGGCAACCGCTCGGCCACCAGCGCCTCATTGACGGCCAGCACGGAGGCGAACTCGAACTTTTTCAGGGTGACCTCCACCTGGACTGGCGGGTACTGCGCGGAGATGCGTGTGCCCAACATCACGGGTACGACCATCAATGGATGGACGGTGAAGTTCTCGCTGGTCTCCAACATGACGATCAGCTCGGTCTGGCAGGGGCAGTGGACAGCGCAGGGCTCTCTGCAGACGGTGAAGGATATCGGGTGGAACGGTGGCCTGGCGCCCGGAGCGGTGGCCTTGTTTGGCTTCTGCGGAAGTGTGAGCGGCACCGCCAGTGAACCCCTGAACTGCACGCTCAATGGCCTGACCTGTGGCGCGACGCCGCCGCCGGACACGCAGCCTCCATCCGTGGTGTCCGGAGTGACGGTCACGGGCAAGGGACCTGGGAGCATCGACCTGGCCTGGACGGCGGCCACGGACACCGTGGGCGTCACCGGGTACGAGATCTTCCTGTCCACCGGCACGGCGGCTGTGGCCACTTCGACCGGGACGAGCGTGAGCGTGGCTGGGTTGGCGCCCGAGACGAGCTACACCTTCACCGTGAAGGCGCGAGATGCCGCTGGCAACCGCTCGGCCGCCAGCGCTCCGGTTACGGCCACCACCGCGAAGTCCAAGAAGCTCGTGGGCTACTTCGTGCGCTGGGGAGTCTACGGCCGGGCCTTCTACCCGAAGAGCCTCGACGCCAGCGGCGCGGCCGCGAAGCTGACCCACCTCAACTACGCATTCGGCAACGTGGTGAACGGCAAGTGCACCATCCTCGCGTCGCCGCAGGGAGACCCATGGGCCGACTACCAGATGGGCTTCGACGCCTCCAAGAGCGTGGACGGGCAGGCGGACACCTGGGACCAGCCGCTCAAGGGCAACTTCAACCAACTCAAGAAGCTCAAGGCGAAGTACCCGAAGCTCCAGGTGATGATCTCCCTGGGCGGATGGGACTGGTCCGGTGGCTTCTCGGACGCCGTCAGCACGGCGGAGAAACGGCAGGCCTTCGTCGCGTCGTGCGTCGATCTGTACATCCGCGGCAACCTGCCCGGGATGCAGCCCGGTGCGCTCGCGGGAGTGTTCGACGGCATCGACGTGGACTGGGAGTTCCCGGTCATCGGCGGATTGACGCCCGGTCGCCCCGAGGACACAGCGAACTTCACGGCGGTGCTCGCCGAGTTCCGCCGCCAGCTCGACCTGGTGCGCCCCGGGCTGCAGCTGAGCATCGCCACCGGCTCGTCCGCCTCCGCGTACTCGAAGATCCAGCTCGCCCAGATCCACTCGTACCTGAACCACGTCAACATCATGACGTACGACATGCACGGAGGGTGGGACGCGACGACGAACTTCCATGCCGCGCTCTACAACCAGAGCGGCAACCCGGCGAAGACGCTGAAGGACAGCACGCACGAGGCGGTGCAGGGCCACCTCGCCTCGGGGGTGCCGGCCAGCAAGCTCGTCGTGGGAGTGCCCTTCTACGGTCGTGGCTGGCAGGGCACGCAGCCGGGCCCCGCGGGAGACGGGCTCTACCAGACCACGTCAGGCGCCGCGCACGGCAACTGGGATGACGGGGGCAACACCGGGCTCTTCGACTACTACTACATCCGCACTGTCCTCGAACCGGCCGGAGTGAAGTACCGCCACCCGGAGGCCAAGGTCCCCTACGTCTACAACCCCGCCACGAAGGTGTGGGTGAGCTACGACGACCCCACGTCCCTGGGCGTCAAGGGCGACTACATCAACAGCAACAACCTGGGCGGCGCGATGATCTGGGAGCTGGGAGGGGATGACGCCCTGGGCTCGCTGGTGGCGGCCCTCAAGAGCAAGCTCAACCCGTGACCTGGAAGTTGCTGGGCCAACACCTGAAACGAGGTGTTGGCTCATGTCTGTCTTGACGCAGCCCCGGTGCGCTGCTAATCATTCTCCCCAGCATCAAGAGTGGCTCTCGTCAGGAGCCCGACAACCTGGAGACGGACCTCCAAGGTGTCCAAACGATGCGGCTCGGGGACACAAAGTCCACGGGCAACTAAAGAGTCCGGGACGGGAGGCCCTCTCCCAGTTCCGGCGGAGATGGTGCCGCCATGTGTCGTTGTTACCTCCCCTGACAGCCCCCCAGCCGCTCTCCGCTGCTTCTCGCTGCGCACGGCGTGCGTCCTCTCCTGTTTTCCCGGGGACGTGTGCCGCCGCTGACGGGGATCGGCTGTCCTGAAACACAAACAAACCCAGACACCCCACACCCGCGGCCTCCATGAGGCGCCGCATCACCCCAGGTGCATGCCATGAGTCAATCCGAGACACCCAATTACCACCCGCAGACGCTCGCCCTCCACGCTGGCTACACGCCCGATCCGACCACGGGCTCGCGCGCCGTGCCCATCTACCAGACCACGAGCTACCGCTTCCGGGACGCGGAGCACGCGGCCAACCTCTTCGGGCTCAAGGAGTTCGGCAACATCTACACGCGCATCATGAACCCCACCAATGACGTCTTCGAGAAGCGCATCGCCGCGCTCGAAGGCGGAGTGGGAGCTCTGGCCGTGGCGTCCGGGCAGGCCGCCGAGACGCTCGCGCTGCTGACGATCCTCAAGTCGGGAGATGAGATCATCAGTTCCTCCAGCCTGTACGGAGGCACCTACAACCTCTTCAAGGTGACGTTGCCACGCCTGGGCATCAAGACGCGCTTCGTGGATGGCGGCCGACCTGAGTCCTTCCGCGAGGCCATCACGCCTCGTACCCGCGCCATCTATCTGGAGGCGCTCGGCAACCCGCGGCTGGACGTGCCGGACTTCGAGGCCATCGCCAAGGTGGCGAAGGAGGCTGGCCTGCCGCTCATCGTGGACAACACCGCCGTCACTCCTGTTCTCTTCAACCCGCTGGCCCACGGCGCCAACATCGTCGTCCACAGCGCCACCAAGTACATCGGTGGGCATGGCACGGCCATCGGCGGCGTCATCGTGGATGGTGGCAACTTCCCGTGGAACAACGGCAAGTTCCCCGAGTTCACCGATCCGAACCCCGGCTACCACGGTCTTCGGCTGCACGAGGCGTTCGGCAACCTGGCCTTCATCCTCAAGGCGCGCGTGGAGGGGCTCAGGGATCTCGGCCCCAGCCTGAGCCCGCACAATGCCCATGCCTTCATCTACGGCCTGGAGACGCTCCACCTGCGCGTGCAGCGTCACGGGCAGAACGCGCTCGAGGTGGCGCGCTGGCTGCGCACGCACCCGAACGTGAGCTGGGTGCGCTACCCAGGCCTGGAAGAGGACCCGTCTTACAGCCTGGCGCGCAAGTACTTCCGCGGCGGCTCCGGCGGGCTGGTGACGTTCGGCGTCAAGGGCGGCCTGGACGCGGGCCGCAAGCTCATCAACAGCGTGAAGCTGTGGAGCCTGCTGGCCAATATCGGTGACACCCGCTCACTCATCATCCACCCGGCCAGCACCACCCACCAGCAGCTCAGTGAGGAGGAGCAGCGCTCCACCGGCGTGACGCCGGATCTGGTGCGGCTGTCGGTGGGCCTGGAGCACCTCGACGACATCCGCGAGGACCTCGATCGCGCGCTAAGGAGCTGAGTCGTCATGGGCAACGTGGGAGCGCCATTCCTCTTCGATCTGGCCCTGCCGGGGCTTACCTTGGAGGCCGGGAGCCGGCTGGAGCACCATCACGTCCGCGGATGGTGCTGGGGACAGGAGACGGATGCCGCGGCGGTGCGGGCGCGGCGTCCACTCTCTCCCACGGTGCCCACCGTCTTGATCGTCCACGCACTGACCGGTGATGCCCGAGCCGGTGGGCCGGAGGGCTGGTGGGAGCCCCTCATCGGCCCGGGCCGGGTGCTGGATCCGCAGCGGATGCGGCTGCTGTGCTTCAATCTGCTCGGCTCGTGTTACGGCTCCTCGGGGCCCGTGGACGCGGACTTTCCCTCCAGGCCAGGAGGCACGCCAGCCACCCTGACCACCTGGGATCAGGCGCGCAGCCTCCTGTTGGCGCTCGATGCCCTGGGAGTGCGTGAGCTGGCGCTTTGCACCGGAGGCTCCCTGGGCGCCATGGTGGCGCTGTGCGTGGCGGCGCTCGCTCCGGGGCGCGTGGAGCGGCTGGCCCCCATCGCTGGTGCGGCGCAGGCCAGCAGCTGGGTCGTGGGTTTCAACCACGTGGCGCGCGAGGTGCTGCGCATGGACCCAGGCTTTCCTCGTGACGTGCGGCGCGGCCTGGATGTGGCGCGCCAGCTCGCCATGCTCACCTACCGCGCGGAGCCGGCGTTGGAGGTCCAACAAGGTCGCCAGTTGCTGGATGGATGGGGGCCCGAGCAGCCCTACCGCGTCCAGACGTATCTGAAGCACCAGGGTGAGAAGCTGGTCCGGCGCTTCGATGGGCGCAGCTACCTGGCGCTGCTGGATGCCATGGACCATCATGATTTGTCGCGGCCTCCTCCGCTCCCAGAGCCTCAAGAATCGTGGCGGCATGGGCCCTCCTGGGGATTGTCTCGAATCCAGGCGGACGTGCTGGCGGTGGGCATCGACACGGACGTGCTGTTCCTGCCGCACCACATGGCGCGGTTGGTGGACGAGCTGCGAGGCCAGGGACGCTCCGCTGAGGTGGCCCACCTGACGAGCCCCCACGGTCACGATGCCTTCCTCATCGAGTGGGACCAGATGGCGGCCTTGTTGTCCCGCTCACTCCCTCCAGGACTGAGGTCATGAGTTCCGTTTCCTCGCGCATGCTCCACCCCGTGGCTTCAGAGATCGTCGAGCAGCAGGTGAGTCTGCTGGTCCTCGGCAAAGGCACGGTGGGGAGACAGCTCCTCTCGCAGGTGTACGCCCAGCAGGAATGGTTGGAGCGCAAGCATGGCGTCTCCCTGCGGGTGGTGGGGTTGGTGGACAGCCGCCATGCCCTCTTCGAGGAGCAAGGGCTCATCCAGGAGGGACTGCTGGAGCGGCTTGCTGCGCAGTCTCCACCGGCTACAGGTCCGCTGGGCCTGCGGTTCTTGCTGAACCGGATGCGCGAGCTGCCCGTGCCCGTGTTGGTGGACTGCACCGCCGCCGATGGCATGGAGGCGCACTACGAGGAGGCCTTTGCCCGAGGTATCCACGTGGTGGGGGCCAACAAGAAACCGCTGGCGCTGCCCTGGCCCGCGCGTGAGCGGTTGTTCGTCGAAGCCCGCCGCTACCGCCGCGCGTATCACTACGAGACGACGGTGGGGGCGAGCCTCCCTGTCATCGATACGCTGAGCTCCATGGTGCGCACCGGCGACACCGTGCACCGGGTGGAGGGCGCGCTCTCGGGCACGCTCGGCTTCCTGAGCGAAGCGCTGATGCGAGGCGTGCCGCTGTCCACCGCGGTTCGCGAGGCCCGTGCCCGGGGCTACACCGAGCCTCATCCCCGCGAGGATCTAAGCGGCCTGGACGTGGGCCGCAAGGCGCTCATCCTCGCGAGGGAGCTGGGATTGACGTTGGATCTGGAGGACGTGGTGCTGGAGCCCTTCGTCCCCGCCGAGCTGCTCGCGGAGGACTCTCCCGAGGTGTTCCTGAGCAGTCTCGAATCGCTGGACACGCAGATGGAGGCGCGAGTCCAGGCGTACCGCCAGGAGGGCAGGGTGCTGCGGTACCTGGCTCGGATCGAGCCCGCGGCACAGGAGCGAGGACAACCCGCGGTTCGCGTGGGGCCCGTGGCGGTGGACAGCTCCCACCCGGCCGCTCAGCTCCAGGGCGCTGAGGCCTTCGTGGCCTTCACCAGCGAGCGGCATCGCGAGTTCCCGCTCCTGGTGCGAGGCGCGGGGGCCGGCGGTGCGGTAACAGCCTCCGGAGTGCTCGCGGACATCCTCCGGATTGCTCAGCGCGTGCAGTCCCGGTAGAGGCCGCGTTACCGGCGCTCGCTGTCGAGGTGCTTCATCTGCTCCTCGCCGTAGCGCGTGCCGGAGAGCTTCACGAGCGCCTCGAGCGCCGAGAGGTCGTCCTTTGACAGCGGCTTCTCCAGGGCTCCGAGCGCATCGTCGAGCTGCGCCAGGGTCCTCGAACCCACCACCGGAACGAGCGTGGGCTGGCGTGCGAGCACCCACGCGATCGCCAGCTGTGCCGGCGTCATGCGGCGCTCCTGGGCGAAGCGCTGGAGCTGCGTCACGATCTCCTGATTCCGCTCGGCGTTCGAGCCGACGAAGCGGGGCAGGTAGGAGCGGTAGTCTCCCTGGGCCTTCGGCTTGCTACCGGTGAGGAGGCCTCGTGACAGGACACCGTAGAGCGTCGCGCTGATGCCGAGTTCGGCCAGCGCCGGGAAGATGGCTTCCTCGGGGCTACGGCTGGCGAGCGAGTACTCGATCTGCAGATCGACAATCGGATGGACGCGGTGCGCGCGGCGGATCGTCTCGACGCCCACCTCGGACAAGCCGATGTGCCGCACGTAGCCTGCTTTCACCAGATCCGCGATCGCACCGATGGTGTCCTCGATGGGGACGGCCGGATCCAGCCGGGCCGGGCGGTAGATGTCGATAGCCTCCACGCCCAGCCGCTTCAGGCTGTAGCCGACGAAGTTCTTCACCGCGATGGGGCGCGTATCCACTCCCGACCAGCTCCCGTCCGGCCCGCGGAGCCCACCGAACTTCACGGAGATCTGGACCTGATTCCTACGGCCCGCGATGGCACGTCCCACCAGCATTTCGTTGTGGCCCATGCCATAGAAGTCTCCCGTGTCGATCAGGGTGATGCCGCGATCGATCGCGGTCTGGATGACGCGGATGCTCTCAGCGTCATCGGTCGCGCCGTACATGCCCGACATTCCCATGCAGCCGAGCCCCAGCGGAAATACCTCGGGCCCCGTGGAGCCGAGCTTCACCCTGCGCTGCGTCTTCTTCGAGTCGTTCGTGCTCATCGCTTGCCTCTCCTTCTGCGCAAAGAGTACGGATCGACTCGCTGAAATCCAATGAATAGGATGTATCCGAACCATGCACAGCGTCTATGAGAAGGATCTCGACCTCAACCTGCTCCGCGTCTTCGTCGTCGTCGCGGAGGCGGGCAGTGTCACGGAGGCCGCCAACCGCCTCTACCTCACCCAGCCCGCGGTGAGCGCGGCGCTCCGTCGCCTGACGTCCACGGTGGGAGCACCGCTCTTCGTTCGCGCGGGGCGTGGGCTCGCGCTGACAACTCGTGGGAGGAGGCTGTTCGCCTCGGCTCGGACGCACCTGCAGGCGCTCGTCGAGGCCGCCATCTCTCCCGCGACGTTCGACGCGAAGACGAGCGAGAGGACGATCAGGATCGGGCTCTCGGATGTGAATGAGACGTGGCTGCTCCCATCGTTCCTTCGGCTGCTCGCCGTGGAGGCGCCTCGCATGCGGATCGTCTCGATCCCCGTCCAATTCCGCACCATCGCCGAGGCCCTGAGCTCATCGGCGGTGGATCTCGCGGTGACGGTGGCCGATGAGTTGCCGGCAGACGTCCGGCGCCTGACGCTGTTCTCGGGTGGTTTCGTGTGCCTCTTCGATCCGCGCCACGCTCGGGTCGGCAAGCGCCTGACGTTGGAGCGCTACCTTGAGCACGACCACGTCATCGTCTCGTACAACGGAGACCTGCGCGGCGTCGTGGAGGACATCCTCGGCATCCAGCGGAGTGTGCGGGTGTCGGTTCCCACGTTCCATAGTGTGGGGGCGATTGTGGAGGGCAGTGCATTGCTCGCCACCGTGCCTCTCGTGGTCGCACGAGAACTCATGGCGCAGCGCCCCCACCTGCAGACCACTGTGCTGCCGTTCGCGCCCAGCACCGCGCCCATGGAGCTCCTCTGGCGAAGCACGGTCGAGGATGACGAAGCCATCCGCTTCATGCGTGACCTGGTGCTCCGTACCGTGAAGACGGTGCGCAGTCCCAACACATAGCGGAGCGCTCGAACCCTCCAACCGCGACGCTCATGTCATGGAGGGAGGAGCGAGAAGGGGAGCACAGGGACTCAGTCTGGACTCGTCTTCAGAGTCGTGCAGGCAGTGGAACAGAACTTGCCTGGGCGAGCACTCACCCTATGAAACCCTCGCTCGCCTCGTTGTCGTTCCTGACGGGTGCCACGGTGATGGCTGCCGAGATGGCGGCCTCCCGGTTGGTGACGCCGTACTTCGGTAGCAGCACGCCCGTGTGGGCCACGCTCATCTCTGTCGTGCTCGGGGGCATGGCGCTCGGCGCGCACTTCGGAGGGCGCGTCGCGGATCGCCTGGGCCGGCCCGAGCCGTTGCTCGTCGCGTTATGTGCCGTCGCGGCCCATCTGGCGCTGCTGCCATTTCTCGCGCGCTTGCTGCTGCCCGGCGCGACCTCCGCCGTGCTCGAAGGCGAGCCGCTTCCGGCCTTGGGGCGAGTGGTGTTGTTCATTCTCGCCACGCTGCCTCCGTTGTTGGTGCTGGGCGGAGTGGGGCCGTATCTGCTGCGCCTGGGACTCGGCGGGCTGACGTCCGCGGGGAGTCGCGCGGGGAGCCTCTCAGCGGTCTCGACTCTCGGCAGCATCGTGGGGACGTTGCTCGCCGCCTTCGCCCTCCTGCCGCTGCTGGGCACCGCTCGCGCCATGGCGCTCTTCGGGCTGCTGCTGGGCGCCACGGCGAGTTGGGGTTTTCCCTGGCGCTGGAGGCTGGCCGCCTTGCCCGTGCCCCTGGTGGCGCTGGGGCTGGGGCCGCTGGCCTTGCCTCGGCACCCGTTGGCGCTCGAGACGGCCGAGTCCCCCTATGCGTATGTGCAGGCGCTGCAGCACCCGGATGGAGGGCGTGAGCTTGTCTTCGACGAAGGCTTCGCGGTGCAGAGCCTCTGGATCCCGGGGCAGCCCGTTCGCCAGGAGGTGTTCGCCCACTACCTGCTGGTACCCTCCATGGCCCGGCAGGCGCCTCGAGCGCCTCGGGTCCTGTTGCTGGGCTTGGGCGCGGGCACCAGTGCGCGCGGGTTGCTGGAGACGTATCCGGGCGCGCAGGTGGTGGGCGTGGAGCTGGATCCCGAGGTGGTCCGTCTGGCGCGCGCTCACTTCGCGCTGCCTGATGAGGTCGAAGTTCACGTGGGGGATGCCCGCGCCTTCCTCGCTCGTGACACGCGCCACTACGACACGATTGTCGTGGATGCCTTTCGCTTCCCCTATGTGCCCTTCCACCTCACCACGCGCGAGTTCATGGAGGAGGTGCAGGCGCATCTCGCCCCTGGCGGGGTGGCGTGCTTCAACATAGGCCGCTACCGCCAGGAGCGCGCGGTGGTGGACGCGGTGGCGGCGACGATGGCGGCCGTCTTCCCCGAGGTGCGCGCCGCGGATGCACACAACCGCAGCAACACGCTGCTGTTCTCGGGAGAACCCGGACTCTCCGCGCGCCTGTCCGAGCGCGCCGGCACGCTCCCGCAACATCTGCAGCGCCTGGCCCGGCGAGTGACCGGAGAGCTGCGTTCGGTACGCACCGGCGAGCCCCTCACCGATGACCGCGCTCCGGTGGAGTTGCTCACCGACGGCATCCTCCTGCGGACCCTCGCTCGCGGGGAGGGGCCGCTGTGAGATTCCTGCCCCCAATGCCTGAGTTCCTCTCGCCGCTTCCGGTGGCGGCGGTGGCTCTCATGGCTGTGAATGATCACTGGCTCAAACCAGCCTTCCACAATGCGCTCACGGGGAAGCTGTCGGATGTCGCCATCTGCTTCTTCCTGCCGCTGTACCTTTCGGCGCTGCTCGCTCTGGTGACGCGTTGGTCCCGGCCTGCGCGCAGTGCCGCGGGGGCTGGAGTCACCGCGCTCCTCTACACGGCGCTGAAGGTCTCGCAGCCAGCGGCGAACCTCTTCTGCGAGGCACTGAGAGGGCCAGGTGTCTTGCTGGGCCTGACGCACTTCCGTGCCGTGGCCGATCCGACCGATCTGATCACGTTGCCCCTGGTGGCCGCGGCCGTCCTCTACAGCCTTTCCCGCGAGCCACACGGGTTTCCTCCCCCCGTAGTCCCATGACAGGAGTTCATTGATGAAGCCCCTTGTGAAGAATCTGGCTGCCGTTCTCTGCCTCGCCGGTACGGGCCCTTTGCTTGTGGCCGACTCGGCAAACAAGTGTCCCTTCCCGGCGCAAGACGTGACCTTCTCCGTCTCAGGCACCTGCGGGCCGGAAGGAACCCTGCGTGCCTGGACGCGCAAGGACAGCTGCAACATCGAGCTGGAGGGCGCGCAGGAACTGGGCCTGGGCATGTACGCGTCCCTGGAGGTGCCTCCCTATGACTTGAAGGAGGGAGGCTGGAGGACGTGGGAGTCCCGGACGTTGGCCGTGAACCCCGACGGGCAGGGCTTACGCAACGTGAGCGCGTCGCACGACTGCACGACCGCGTTGGAGGATGGCTTGCTGATCGTGCGCTGCGAAGACGTGTCGAACGAGCCCAACGTGAATGGGGCGCTGGCCAGCTGTGAGGCTTTGCTCACGCCCCAGTAGGCCTCGATTCCTGCTCGCTCCCAAAAAGAACCGGAGCTGCCCACGCGAGAGCAGCTCCGGGCCGTCATCGTCGCCCGAGTTGTACGCGTGCGGTGAGTTCGTGACAGCCGTTGGCTCGCGATCATCCGCCGCGTTCGTGTCTTGCACCTCTCACGGAAGGTGCGTAAGTCGGGCGCCGTGACGGCTTCAGACGCACATCGCAGCATCCTCGCGGTTTGGCGGATCGAATCCGCCCGGCTCATTGCCGGGCTGGCGCGGATGGTGCGCGACGTGGGCCTCGCCGAGGAACTGGCGCAGGACGCCCTGGTCGCCGCACTCGAGCAGTGGCCGGCATCGGGCGTGCCCAACAACCCCGGCGCGTGGCTCATGGCCGCCGCGAAGCGTCGCGCCATCGACGAGTTTCGCCGGAACAAGCGCGTCGAGCGCAAGCACGAGGAGCTCGGTCACGAGTTCGAGGCGCGCAAGGGGCTGGCTCCTCCGGATCTCGATGCCGCGATCGATGATGACGTGGGCGATGATCTGCTGCGCCTGGTGTTCACGGCATGTCACCCCATCTTGTCGACCGAGGCGCGCGTGGCGCTCACGCTTCGGTTGCTCGGAGGGTTGAGCACCGAGGAGATCGCGCGCGCGTTCCTCGTTCCGGAGCCGACCGTCGCCCAGCGCATCGTCCGAGCCAAGCGGACGCTGGCCGAGGCACACGTTCCCTTCGAGGTTCCTCGTGGAGAGGAGCGTGTCGCGCGCCTGGCTTCGGTGCTCCAGGTCATCTACCTCATCTTCAATGAGGGCTACTCAGCGACCGCCGGGGAGGACTGGATGCGGCCGGAGCTCTGCGCGGATGCGCTCCGTCTGGGCCGCATCCTGGCGGAGCTCGTTCCCCAGGATCCCGAGGTTCACGGGCTCGTCGCGCTCATGGAGCTCCAGGCCTCGCGCTCCAGGGCGCGGATCGGTCCGTCGGGTGAGCCCATCCTGTTGCCAGATCAGAACCGGGCGCGGTGGGACCATGTCCTCATCCGCCGTGGGCTCGTGGCGCTCGAGCGCGCTGAGAAGCTGGGCGGTGCGCGGGGCCCGTATGCATTGCAGGCCGCCATTGCCGCCTGCCACGCGCGAGCGCGGACCGCGGCCGAGACGGATTGGGTGCGTATCTCGGAGCTCTATGAAGAGCTCGCCCAGGTCACTCCCTCCCCCGTCGTGGAGCTGAATCGCGCCGTCGCGCTCTCGATGGCATACGGCCCCTCGGCGGGCCTTGCGCTCGTGGAGCAGTTGACCTCCGAGGGCGCTCTCGAGCACTACCACTTGTTGCCGGGCGTGCGTGGTGACTTCCTCTTCAAGCTTGGACGCTTCGATGAGGCCCGCGTGGAGTTCGAGCGCGCTGCCTCGCTCACGCGCAACGCACGCGAACGGACCCTGTTGCTCGAACGCGCCGCGGCGTGTGCTCGCTCCGACGCGGAGTGAAGGGTAGGAGGACTAGCTCCCCTGGGGTTCAGCCTTGTTTGTGCGGCTCCTGTATCAACCTCGACACGCGCTTCAACCCGGCGGACATGCGCTCGTCGTACACCTACCAGGACCCGAACGCTGAGTCAGCGGTGGAGGGCTCTGCTGTCGGCAGGCGCCTCGTCCCGCTCGTTCATTCCGTAGCTCCGGACCACCTGCGCGACGCGGAGGCGGTAGTCCTGGAACACCTCCGCGCGTCCCGCAGCTTGCGCCTTCCGGTGGGCTTCCATCCGCCGCCACTCGGCGACCGCGGCCTCGTCCCTCCAGTAGGAGAGGGAGAGCACCTTCCCCGGCTCGCTCAGGCTCTCGAAGCGCTCGATGGAGATGAAGCCATCGATGCGGGCGAGCAGGGGACGCAGTGACGCGGCGATGTCCAGGTACTCCTGACGGCGTCCTTCTCGCGGCGACACTTCGAAGATCACGGCAATCATGGCACTCCTCCCAGGACACGAGCGTTCATCGAAGGGCGGTACGTGATTCCCTTCGTTAGAGGCATCAGGTCGACGCCGGTTTCCAGCACTCGTTCGACCGCGGCGGAGGCCAGCGTGACGGCAAGTGCTTCCCCCGGACATGCGTGTGCGCCCACTCCGAAGGTGAACAGGCACCGATCGGGGCGCGTGGCGATGAATTCTTCCGGTGATGGGTTCACCTGAGGGTCCCGGTTGGCGGCCGCGAGCAGGACAAGGATTGTCTCCCCTCGCTCGACGACCTGATCCGCGATCATTCCGGTCTCCGCGACGAACCTTCGCGTGTTCTGCACGGGCGCGTCGTGCCTCGCGGCCTCTCGGACGATGTCTTCGAGCTGAGTGTCCCCGGATACTGCTTGTGCGCACAGCCCTGGTGAGCGGGCCAGCGCCAGCAGCGTACAGCCGATCAGTCCCGCCGTGGCCTCGTAGGTCTGGGTGAGCAGACCGACCGCGTTCGGTGTGAGCAACTCGGCGGGACAGTCGAGACGGCGGGCTTCCTCCGTGAATGCTTCGAGTAGCCTGGTACGGTGGGCGGCTCCCCGTGCGGCGTCGAGCTGCTCCATGAGCCGTGCGGCCCCGGCGCTGCCCGCCTGCGTCAGCGCTGGGGCGGTGACCGAGCGTACGTAGGCGTCTACCCACTCTCTCGTGTTCTCCAACTCGATGGAAGGAACTCCGAGAAGGCTGGCGACGACGAAGATGGGCATCGCCAGCGCGCGATCGGGTAGCTGAGAGAGTTCAGGTTCGGCGAACAGCGTCCGTGCCCACCTGCGGCTCTCCTCGCGAAAGGAAGGGATTTCACGCAGCAGTGTGGTGCCCAGCGCTCGCTTCACGTCGCTGTGGTGAGGGCTGTCGTTCATTCGCACGAGGCTGCCGAAGAGGCCTCCCGATGCGGCGTGGCGCAGGTGGGCAGGGACGGGCTCCGAGGCGGGCCTCACACGGCAGAGTCTGCTGGAGAGAACTTCGCGAACCGTCCGGGCGTCCGCCGCGATCCACATGTCGAGCCCAGGAACTCGTTGCAGGGCTCGATGGGAGGCGAGCTCCGCGTAGTAGGGATAGGGGTCCGGGTGGGTCACGGCGGCAAGTGGGTCGGTGGGCTGGGACATGGCGTGCGCTCTCCTGGGCAGTGTCGCCGTTCAGGCTCAGGCCGTGTTAAGGAACGGTTCGTCCTGGAGCGAACGATGATTGATCCACCCGAGCTCAGCGCTGTCGCCGAAGCCGTGGGCGATGCCACCCGCATCCGGATGCTGGCGCTCCTCATGGAAGGGCGCCTGCTCGTGGCCAAGGAGCTGGCGTTCGGAACCGGTATCAGCCCCTCCACCGCTACGGAGCACCTCCGGCGTTTGGAGAAAGGTCGGCTCCTCGCATCTTCTCGCCAGGGAAGGAACAAGCTGTTCCGGCTCGCCTCTCCCGCGGTGGCGAGGATGGTCGAGTCCTTGATGGCCGTGGCGGCGAAGCCTTCCAGTGCTTCTCATGTGCCGGTCCCACTCCGCGAGGCACGCTACTGCTACGATCACCTCGCCGGACGCCTCGGGATGGGCATCACGGACGCGCTCGTCCAGAGCGGGCGGCTCACGCTCCGGCGAGACCGATTCGCGGTCACCGCTGAAGGTGAGGCCTGGTTCCAGGACTTCGGCATCGAGCTCGCCCCGCTGCGGGAACTCCGGCGTCACCTCGCGCACCGCTGCCTGGATTGGAGCGAGCGGCGAGATCACCTCGCGGGTGCGCTCGGAGCGGCTCTGGCGGCGCGCATCCTCGAACTCGGGTGGATCGTGCGCGAGCGGGACTCGCGCGTCGTCCATGTCACTCCCGCGGGGCAGCGCGGGCTTCGCCGCCACCTGGGTGCCACTTGAGCCTCCCGTGAACTCGAAGGAGGCTCCTCTCCGGGCGCGGTTCGAGCCAACTGGTATGCTGGTCATACCTGCTGGGAGTTGACGATGAAGATCACCTATCTGGGCACTGCTACGCTCCTCCTCGAGATCGCTGGGTTGCGGCTGTTGACTGATCCGGTGTTCGATCCCGCGGGCACCCACTACAACTTCGGCCCCTGGTACGCGCCGCGCTCCTGGTTCGCCTCGGAGAAGGAGTACCGGTCTCCGGTGGGCAGGGGCGATGTCGGGGCGCTCGATGCCGTCCTCCTGAGCCATGACCACCACGCGGACAATCTGGACCATGAGGGACGCGCGCTCCTGGCGGAGAGCACCGTCTCCCGGGTCATCACCACGAAGGCGGGCGCGGCGCGGCTCTCGGCGGCGGCGCCCTCGGGCAGACCCAGCAAGCCGGGCGAGGGGCTTGGGATTGGTGCGAAGACCGTAGGCCTCGCCTCGGGAGAGTCCACGCGCCTGACGAGCGGCTCCGAGGCACTCCGGCTCACCGCTACACCGGCTCGCCACGGTCCGGCCGGAACCCCTCAGGTCCATGAAGTCATGGGACTGCTCCTGGAGCCCGAGTCGGCCTCGGCTCCTCGCGTGTGGATCTCCGGAGACACCGTCCTCTTCCCAGCGCTGCGCCAGTTCCTGTCCGACCAGCGCGCGAGCGGCCGGCCGGTGGACGTGGCCATCATCCACTGCGGCGGCGTTCGTTTCCCTCGGGTTCCGCTCCTCGGCCGCGCGCCCTTCACCTTCAACGCCCAGCAGGTGGTCGAGGTGTGCCGCCTCCTCGAACCCCGGCTCGTCATCCCCGTGCACCGCAGCGGCTGGGCCCACTTCCTCGAGCCCGAGGAGACGCTCCGCGCGAAGCTCTCCGAGGCAGGCCTCTCCGAACGCTGCCGCTTCCTTGCACTGGGAGAGAGCACCTCTTTGTGAGGATATGTGGGGCATTCCGTTCGTTGCGCAGGCGGCCGGCACCTGCGTTAGTAACCTGCCATGTCTTCCTCCCGCCGCGATGGACACCTTGCAGGACTGCGACTCGAACGGGCGCTCGCCTCCCGGCAGTACGCGGACGGCCGCTTCCGCAACACGGCACCCGTGGGCCCTGGGCTCCAGGGCAACCCGCTGCCGCTGCTCGGGGAGTACTTCTTTGGTGGTGCCCAGCGCACACCGCCCGGAGTGCTGCCGCTGGAGAGTCCCCTGGACACGTGGGCCCGTCCTCCGGGCAGTGGCTTCCGGGTGACGTGGCTCGGGCACAGCACGATGCTCCTGGAGCTGGATGGGGCGCGCGTGCTGACCGATCCCGTCTTTGGCGAGCGGGCTTCGCCCATGAGCTTCGCCGGGCCGAAGCGGTTCCACCCCACGCCGGTGTCTCTCAGCGCCCTGCCGAAACTCGATGCCGTGCTCGTGTCGCACGACCACTATGATCACCTGTGCCGCCCCACCATCCAGGCGCTGGCGAAGATGCGTGTGCCGTTCGTCACCGCGTTGGGCGTGGGGGCTCGCCTGGAGGCGTTTGGCGTGGAGCCGCAGCTCATCACCGAGCTCGACTGGTGGGAACAGACCACCGTGGGGCCGTTGGGCTTCACCGCGGCGCCCTCGCAGCACTTCTCCGGCCGGGGCTTCGGAGATCGCAACACCACGCTCTGGGCCTCGTGGGTGCTGACCACGGACAAGCGCCGCGTCTTCTTCAGTGGCGACACCGGGCTGACGACGGAGTTCGAGGAGATCGGTCGCCGGCACGGACCGTTCGATCTGGTGATGCTCGAGGTGGGCGCGTTCCATCCGAGCTGGGGTGGCATCCACCTGGGACCCGAGAACGCGCTCAAGGCGCACGCGATGCTCGGCGGTGGCACGCTGATGCCCGTGCACTGGGGCACCTTCAACCTGGCCCTCCATGCCTGGGATGAGCCCGCGGAGACGCTGCTGCGGCTGGCGGAGGAGCAGCGGGTGCGGCTGTTCACTCCACGCCTGGGCTCCGCACTGGAGCCCGCCCATGTCGAGCAGACGACGCCCTGGTGGCGTGAGGTGGGTTCGGCGGCATTGGCGATGCGGCCGGCGACAGGCGGGTAGGGAGCTGACGCTCGGCTTCCCGCTCCCTCGCAAGACTTGCCACCAGTCGTCCAGGCGAGCCCCTACGGGCACGCCCGCTCTGGGCCGCTTCCCGCAGCGGACGACCTACCTTTCGCTCATGAAACGCATGATTGAGCAGGGACCGCGCGTGGTGATCGTCGGGGCAGGCTTCGGCGGGCTGCTGGCCGCACGTGCCCTGAGGCGCGCTCCGGTTCAGGTCACGGTGGTGGATCGCTACAACCACCACCTCTTCCAGCCGTTGCTCTACCAGGTGGCTACGTCCGTGCTGAGCCCCGGAGACATCACGGCTCCCATCCGCCGTGTGCTGCGCAGCCCCAACACCCGCGTGCTCCTGACCGAGGCCCACTCCGTGGACACGCAGCGCAAGGTGCTCGTGTGTGACGCGGGCGAACTGCCGTATGACGTGCTCGTGCTGGCCACCGGGGCCACGCACTCCTACTTCGGGCATCCCGAGTGGGCCGAGCACGCTCCGGGCCTGAAGACGGTTGATGACGCGCTGGAGATCCGCCGTCGCGTGCTGCTGGCCTTCGAGGCCGCCGAGCGCGAGCCGGATCCGGTGCGCCAGCAGGAGTGGCTCACCTTCGTCGTCATTGGCGGTGGCGCCACCGGGGTGGAGCTGGCGGGAGCCCTCGCGGACCTGACCCACATCACCCTGCGCAAGGAGTTCCGCCGCATCGATCCCACCAGCGCCCGCATCCTGCTCATCGAAGGGCTGCCGCGCGTGCTCACAGCCTTCCCGGAGCAGCTGTCGGAGAGGGCCCGGCGCGATCTCCAGAAGCGCGGCGTGGAGGTGTGGACGGGCGCGATGGTCACCGGCGTGGATGCCCAGGGCGTGCAAGTGGGGGACAAGCGGATCCAGGCTCACACCATGCTCTGGGGCGCAGGCGTGGCGGCCTCGCCGCTCATGCGCTCGCTGGGGATGCCGCTCGACAAGGCGGGTCGGCTGAAGGTGGAGCCAACGCTCACGGCGCCGGGCCGAGAGGACATCTACGTCATCGGCGACGTGGCCTCGCTCCAGCAGGATGGGCACCCGGTGCCTGGGGTGGCTCCGGCGGCCATGCAGATGGGCAAGCACGTGGCGCGCAACATCCGCCGCCAGGTGAAGGGCCAGCCGCTGCTGCCCTTCCGCTACAAAGACAAGGGGTCGTTCGCGGTCATCGGACGCGGCGCGGCCGTGGGGGTGACGCTGCGCCAGAAGCTCAAGCTGACCGGATGGTCGGCCTATCTGGGGTGGGCCGGCATCCACGTCTTCTTCCTCATCGGCTTCCGCAACCGCGTGTCGGTGATGCTCGAGTGGCTCTACTACTTCCTCACGAAGCGCCGCGAGGTGCGGCTCATTACTGGCGGTGTGCACCACGAGCTGCCCGCGATCGCGCCCCTGCCGTCCGAGGCCACGCGCGCTCAGCAAGAGGCTCCCGCGCACTGAGAGGCTTGGTGCCCACCGGGCGATGAAGGCTGCTCAGGCGGACCAGTACCAGGTCCACTTGAGCAGCACGGCGTCCGTACTGGGCCCCGAGAAGAGCCGCTTCGGTAGCACGGTGGCCGGGGGCACCTCTCCGTCAGGGGTGGGCAGCTCCTGCTGGGAGCGCGTGTAGACGAGGAAGAGCGTGGAGCCCAGGCGGTACTCCCAGCGCAGCACTACGTTGAGGTTGAGCGCCGAGTCGTAGAAGTTGTCTGCCTGGCCCTCGGTGGGGGTCAGTGCGGAGAAACGGATGGGGCTGCGCTTCGCGTCCGAGACCCCCTCATAGAGCTGGCCGTAGACACCGTACGCGGTGAACAGCTGGCCGTAGACCTGGAGCGTGAGGCGCGGTTGGATCACCCACTGCTGGCGCAGCGTGATCGAGAGGTAGTGGGAGTCCAGGTTCCCCAGCAGGAAGCGGTTGTCGCCCAGGCTGTCCGCGAAGCGCGGCCCGTAGCGGCTGGTGTCCCTGCTCACCTGCAGACGCGTCTCCAGCGTCGGATGGGGCCGCAGCGCGAGCGTCAGATCGAAAGCCCAGATGGCGGTGCTCGACGCAGGGCCCCGCTCGTGGAAGTCCGCCGCGACCAGGCCGCTGAGGGACACAGGCCGGCTCCCATTCGTCTCCGTATAGAGGAGCACGTAGCCGTTGCGCTCCGCCTCGAGCGGGATGCCCGTGCTGTCCAGCTCGCGGATCTCGTAGCCGCCGAAGTTCACGGCGCCCTCGAACATCAGGTAGTCGAAGCTGGGCAGCATCACGCCCACGTTGGCCAGCAGCTTGTTCCCGCGATGGACGCCGCGCCCGTCCGTGGTCCAACTCGAGCTGCCCGACAGCATGCCCGACAGGCTCTTCAATGGCCCCAGGTCGTTCTGGCGCTCGTACCTCAGCACCATGCGCGGCGTGTTCTCGTTCTGTGTGCGCTGGAAGCCGATGGCGTTCAACTCCAGCGTGGGCGTGGAGAAGTCGTACTCCAGGCTCCCGCGAAGCCCCTCTCCTCCGAACTTCCCCGCGCGCAGGTAGCCGCCGTAGCCGGTGTCCCAGCGGTGCAGCACCGTGCCGTCCACCAGCGTCCGCTCGGGCGGCCCGCCCACGCTGCGGCTGGCGTCCACCTGTCCCAGCACGCCGTACTCGCCGCTGGAGGTCATCAGATCGAAGTCCGCCGCGGCTCCCAGGCCGCCTCGGGCCAGGCACTCCGCGGGCTGCTCCTCCTCGTCCAGCGCGGCCTCCTCGGCGGTGCAGCCTCCCACCAGTGGTGTGGCGGCCACCAGGCTCACGCCCATACGCGAGTTGTCCGCCAGCGAGCCGCGCGCCACGGCGGCCAGGAAGTTGGTGGCCGGCTGGGGCGTGCCCGGCAGCGAGCTGTTGGGCCCCAGGTGCAGCGGACGGGTGGGGTGCAGCCGCCACCGCCGGTCCGGGTCCTCCTCGTTCTGTTCCTGCCAGGGGCCGGTGACGAGCGCGTCCAGCACCCCTACTTCCACGCCCTTGGCCGCCGTGCCCGTCAGCTTCGCCGCGCCGAGGATGGGCGTGTCCAGGCCGATGCGCCGCGAGTAGAAGAGTGTCTGCGGCACCTTGCCCAGCTCGAGCCCCACCGGTTGGAAGAGCTCCAGCCCCTGCGTGAAGAAGGGCCGCTTCTCTGGGAAGAGGATCTCGTAGGTGGACAGGTTGAGGATGAGCTGGTCGGCCTCCACCTGTCCGAAGTCCGGGTTGAGCGTGGCGTTGAGCGCCAGATCGCTGCTCAGCGCCGCCTTCAGATCCAACCCCACATCCACCAGGGGATCGATCAGCCGGGGGTGAGGCCGCGACTCGTCCGAGAACTGCGGGCGGCGGATGCCACGCGTGGCGATGTATGGCACCAGCTCCAGGGCCTTCTGGGGCTTCACCTCCATGCCCGTGAGGTGCCCCAGCCGCGAAATGGTCGCGTTGGTGGTGCGCGGGTTGTCCACCGAGTCCACCTCCTCGCTGAGCCGGGCGATCTTCCGGCGCACCGAGAAGCCCCATGTCTGCACGTCCGCCGCGGGGAAGCGCAGCAGCATGAGGGGAATGGCGAACTCGGCCACCCAGCCGTCCGCCACCGGGCCCACGGCTCCATCCCATACCCCGTCCCAGTCCGCGGTGGAGGTGTTGTCCTCCGTGTAGAGTCCATCTCCCTGAATGCCGCCCGCACTCAGCCAGAAGTAGTAGCCGGTGCGGTGATCGTGCGTGGGATCGAGGATCAACGTCACCGTGTCCGTGGTGAGCGCGCTGTCTCGCCGCCCCAGACGCCTGTCGATCAGCGCCGGTCGCGAGTCATGTGCGACGATGCCGAAATAGACGTAGTTGGAGTCGTAGAGGACGCGCAGCTCGGTCCTCTCACTGGGCACCGCTCCTGCCTGCGGGAAGCGCTGCACGAAGGAGTCGAATACCGGGGCCGACGCCCAGTCCGTCTCATCCAGCTTGCCGTCGATGTGGATGGAAGCTCGAGCTGGTGCCGAGCGGATGAACTGGTGCCGGCCAGGACCCTCGACCGCCGCGTGGGTGCTCCCGGCGCATAGCAGGAGCGCCAGGGCGAGCATGTGTCGCAGCAGTTGGGATCCGGCCCGGCCCAAATCAGCCCCTCTCGCAGCGCGTCACCCGTGAATACCGTGGATCCGGGGCGACACCAAGCTCCGAGGGCACCCCTGTCGGGAGAGACCAGAGCCACCTGGTATGCGGGTCATACCAGGCGCCTCGCGAGTTCCAGACCCTGCGCGGCCTGCTTCGGAGTGAGGATCTCGAAAGGCAGGCCGTGGCGGTCCGCGAGAGAGAGGACCCGCTTGTCCTTGCTCACGAGCCAGGCGGCACCGGCACGGGCGGTGAGGACCAGGAACATCTGATCGTCGCGGTCCCGGCATCGGGGCAGCTCCGGGAGCGGTGTGGAGGATTCGGTGGATGCCAGCCGCACCATGCGCCGGTAGCGCTCAAGCACCTCGCGCCGGGCAGGCACGTCCAGTTTGAACGAGGGCAGGGGCAGCACCCGCTCCAATTCCAGCAGGGTCTGCTCATCGGCCCAGGCCACCAGGGCGCCCTCGGCCAGTGCTGCCGCAAGGGGCCGTGTGATGGGATCATCGAACACCAGCACGTCCAGGACCACGTTGGTGTCGAGGACCACGGGGAGCGGCAGGGAACGCGGAGGAGAGGGTCTGGACATGTCCGGTACTCCAGCATGCCGCATCTGCCCCCTTCCTGGGATGGGAGCGGTTAGGGTACGCACCCGGTCATCTCCCCGGGAGCCTCATGCGCAGACTCTTCATCGCGGTTTGTACCGGATCGCTGCTCGCCTTCGCCTGTGCCCATGACAAGGCGGCTTCCTCCCCGGCCTCCTCCTCGCCCGTACCCACGCCACCCCTCACGCCCCAGGCCACCGGGCAAGGTGGCGCGGCGTCCACCGTGGACGTGCGTGCCACGGCGGCCGCCATCGAGATCCTCAAGGGCGGTGGCAACGCGGTGGACGCGGCCGTCGCCGCGGCGGGAGTGCTGGGCGTGACGGACCCGTATTCGTGCGGCATCGGGGGCGGGGGCTTCATGCTCATCTACCTCGCCGATGAGAAGCGCGTGGTCGCGATCGATCACCGCGAGACGGCTCCCCGCGCCATGAGCCGCGAGTTCTTCTACGAGGGAGGCGCTCCCATCCCCATGATGGAGGTGCTCACGAGCGGGCTCTCCGCGGGAGTGCCCGGCATGGTGCGAGGCTGGGAAGTGGCCCTGCAGCGCTACGGCACGCGCGGCCTGTCCGAGGTGCTCCAGCCTGGCATCCGCGTGGCGGAACGGGGCTTCGAGGTGGATCAGTTCTTCGTCGATCAGACCACTCGCAACGTCGATCGCTTCAAGCTGTTCTCCAGCACCGCCCGCGTCTATCTCCCAGGCGGGAAGCCGACCCCCGTGGGCGGCATCTTCACCAACCCGGACATGGCGAAGACGTACCGCCTGGTGGCCGAGGGTGGCAGCCGCGCCTTCTATCAGGGCGAGATCGCCCGAGCCATCGTCGACACCCTGACGAACCCGCCCATGGCACCGGATGCCTCGCGCAAGGTGCGGCTGGGGGTGATGCAGCTTGCGGATCTCGAGGACTATGAGGCACGCGTCCGCGAGCCTGTGAAGACCACCTATCGTGGTTACACGGTGTACGGAGTGGGGGCTCCCACCAGCGGCGGGCTGGCGGTGAGCCTGGCCCTCAACCTGCTCGAGGGCTACGAGCCGGCGTCCATGAGCCGCGTTGACTTCCTCCACCGCTACCTGGAGTCCTCGCGCCTGGCCTTCGCGGACCGCACGGCCTACGTGGGCGATCCGGAGTACGTGGACGTGCCCGTGGACGGGCTGCTCTCCAAGGCCTACGCCATCGAGCGGCGCAAGGCCATCGATCCCGCGAGGGCCGCTCCGCGCGAGGTACCTGCGGGCAACCCCTTCGCCTTCCAGGTGGATCCGAGCCCCGCGCCGAGGATGGCTGCCACGGTCCCTGCCGTGATGGGCTCGGCGGCGCTGGCCGCGGCGGAGCTGGACACGCCGGATCGGGAGACCACGCACATCGTCACCTCGGACAAGGCGGGCAACGTCGTCTCGTACACGTGCACCATCGAGTTCGAGGGCGGAGATGGCATCGTCGTCCCGGGCTACGGCTTCCTGCTCAACAACGAGCTGACGGACTTCGACGTGCCCAAGAGCCCCACGGCCCCGCACGCCAACATCCCCGAGCCCGGCAAGCGCCCCCGCAGCAGCATCAGCCCGACGCTCGTGTTCAAGGATGGCGCGCCAGTGCTCGCGCTGGGCAGCCCTGGTGGTAGCACCATCATCACCACCGTGCTGCAGACGCTGGTGAACCACCTGGACTTCGGCATGCCGCTGCTGGAGGCGGTGGCGGCGCCGCGCGTCTCGCAGCGCAACTCGGCGGATGGCGCCAGCCAGGCGGAGCCTGAGTTCCTCGCCTCCCCCGAGGCCGCGGCGCTCAAGGAGAAGGGCCACGTCTTCGGGAACGCGGGCCCCGTCGCGGGCATGAACGCCATTGGTGCCGTCACTGCCATCCGCTTCAACCCGGACGGCACCGTCACCGTCGTCGCCGAGCCCAAGCGCCGCGGCGGAGGCAGCGCCATGGTCGTCGAGGGAGCGGCGAAGTAGCCCTCCCTCACGCGGGTCCGCTGGCACTCAGCGGGAGATGCACATCCCGTCCACCAGCCGGACCCGCGGCTTCCGGGTCAGCCCGCAGTTGGAGGGGATGCGCGCCTCCTCCAGCCAGGCCCGCTCGGCCTTGTCGAGCTCCGCGAGCTTGCCCTCCAGGGCCTTCACATTCGTCGTCTTCGAGCAGTAGGCGATGTACTCGCGAGGGCCTCCACAGGCCTTCACGCCAAACCCCACCTGCTGGCACTCCTCCACCTGCGCGCACCCGCTCGGGTTCGCCAGCGTCCGAGCCTCGCTCGCCACCTGCTCCGCCTGCTTCTTCAATTGCTCGGCGCGCTCCGTCTTCGGGCCCGCCGACAGCACCAGTGCCGTGCTCCACATGGCCAGCTTGCCTGCCAGCAACGTCATGACATGCCTCCTTGCCCCAAGCCCGGGCGGGGATGGGAGCCCTCTCACCAGAGCCCCCCTCTCTCCTTAAAACAAATGCGCCGGCGCGAGAGGTCCGCGCCGGCGCATTCATGTCAACTGCTGGATTCGGAGGCGAACGGGCGGAACGTGCTTCTCCGCCCGCTCAACCCCGGGGCGCCCGCTTCAGGCACCCCGGAGCCGCGCTGCTCTCAGGCCGCCTTGCGGCGACGGCCGAGCGCGTAGCGCGCCAGGACGAGCAGGCCCAGGTAGATGCTGGCGTCGGTGCCGGACGTCGCACCGCAGCCGCAGCCACTGTCGATCTCCGTGGACACGATGACCGGAGCCGAGGTCACCGAGTTGCCAGCGCCGTCGGTGATGACGGCGGTGATGACGTGCGTGCCACCCTGGGCGCTGTCGCTGTCCCAGCTGCCCGTCACCTTGTTCTCCGCGCCGCTGGCGATCTCGGCGCCGTCCACGAGGATGGTCAGCTTGGCCAGCGTGGTGCCGGCGGCAACCGCGCCCTCGGCCGTGATGCTGACCTTGCCAGTCACCGCCTTGCCGCCCGCCGGATCCGTGATGGACACGGTGGGCTGCGCGAACGCAGTCACGTTGGTCTGCGACGTGCTGGTCAGCGTGGCCGTCGTCTTGTCCTTGAAGGAGAGCGTCTTCAGACCGTGGGTCTTGAACGTCACCTTGAAGTTGCTCAGCACGCCCTCCACGAAGGTGGCCGTGGGCGAGAAGGATGCCGAGGCATCCGAGCTCGTCACGTCGGCCGGGCCCGCGTAGGAGGCCGCGGTGTTGCCGTAGGCGTCGTGGGCGGTGGCGGAGACGGAGATCTCCTCACCGGCCGTCACGCTCGCGGGCAGCGCCACGGTGAAGCTGGCCGCCGCACCCGGCGTCACGGCGAACGCCGCGCTCGTCGTACCCGTGAAGCCCGAAGCGTTGGCCACCAGCGTGTAGCCACCACCGGCCTTGTGCGCCGAGAGGTTGGTGAACTTCGCCACGCCGCTGACGGCGGCCACCGTGGTGGTGCCGAACAGCTGGCCACCCTCGGGAGCCTCGCCCAGGCTCAGCGTCACGGGCGCGGTGGCGTCCGTGATCACGTTGCCGTCCGCATCCTGCAGCTCCACCTCGATCGTCAGCGCCTCGCCCGCGGCAACCTTGTCCGCCGCAGGCTTGAAGGCCAGCTTGTTCACGTCGCTGCTCGCGCCGCCGGTGATGTCGAAGGCGACGCTGGTCTCGGTGAACAGGCCCTTCGCCGCCACCACGAGGGTGTAGCTCTGGCCCGCCTTGTTGATCTTCAGGTCGCTGAAGGTGGCTACGCCGCTCACCGGGTTGACGCTGGTGTTGCCCTGCAGCTTGGCGCCCGTCCGGTTGTTGCCGAGCGAGGCCGTGACCGGGTCGGTGGCCTGCGTCGCGACGTTCTCGAACCGATCCAGCACGGTGGCCTTCACGGCAGGAGCGATCGCGGTGTTGGCCGTCGCGCTGCTCGGCTGCGTGGTGATGATGACGCGGTACGGATCGGCCGGGGTGATGTTGAACGCATCGCTCGTCGCCGTATCGAGCCCATCCGCGTTGGCCACCAGCGTGTAGCCGGTGCCCACCTTGTTCAGGCTCAGGTCGCTGAAGGTGGCCACGCCGTTGACGGCCGTCACCGTGGTGGTGCCCTCCAGCCGGCTGTTGCCCGGGTTGGAGTCCGTGCCGAGGGTGACGTCGACCGCCGCGTCCGTGGTGTTGTCGAACTGATCCAGGATGATGACCTGCACCGCCGGAGTGATCGCATCGCCCGCCTTGGTGGTGGACGGCTGGACCAGGAAGCCCATCTTCGCCGGGTCATCCGGGGTGATGTCGAACGCCTGGCTCGTGGCGCCCGTGAGGCCGTCGGCGCTGAACACCAGCGTGTAGCCGGTGCCCACCTTGTCCAGGGACAGGTTGGCGAACGAGGCGACGCCGTTGACGGCGGACACCGTGGTGGTGCCAGCCAGCGTGCCGCCGCCCGCGTTGTTGCCCAGCGCCACGGTGATGGCGTTGGTGCCCGTGGAGACAGGGTTGCCGAACTGATCCTTCATGCCCACCGTGACGGCCGGCGAGATGGCGTGACCCGCCTTCTCATCGGACGGCTGGGTGACGATGCTCAGCTCGACCGGAGCACCCGCGGTGATGTTGGTGCTGCCGCTGCCGGTGATGCCGGGGTTCGTCGAGTCGCTGGCGGTGATCGTCTGCTTGCCCAGCGTGCGGAACGAGACGGGCACGCCGGTCGCCACGCCGCCGGTGAAGGGCGTCGCGGACGGCAGCTGCGCCTGCGGATCCGAGCTGGTGAACGTGGCGCTACCGGTGTAGCTGGCGGCCACCTGACCCAGGGCGTCGTACGCGGTGATGTCGAAGGTCGCCGCGTCGCCCGCGCCCACCGTGGCCGGCAGGTTGGTGATGCGGTACGAGGCCGCGGGGCCCGGAGGAGGCGTGTTCGTGGTGCACGTGTCGTACGCGTTCGCAGTGATGCGCACGTCATCCAGGTAGAGGCCTTCGTAGGTGTAGATGCTGTCGCTGTAGAACTTGAAGCCGAACCAGGCCTTCTTGCCCGCCAGCGCCGACAGGTTCACCGTCACGGCCTTCAGCGAGCCGTTGGTGCCCAGGTTCGTGTTCGTCCAGATGCGGATCGACGTGTTGCTGCTCAGCGTGTTGTCGTAGCCACCCGCGGAGATATACGGCGCCGTCGTGCTGACGGCGTCGGGCACCTGCGTCCACGGACCGTTGGCGGCCGTGGTGCTGTACACCAGGTAGGCACCGTCGTAGCGGTTCTCCAGGTTGTACCAGAGGTTGAACGTCAGCGTCGGGTTGAGCGTGCTGGCCGGGAACGTGAAGCCGTTGATGCCCGCCGTGGTGCCGTCACCGCCCAGCGACAGGGTGGCCTGCGTGCTGATCGGGTAGACGCCGCCGCACGTGGCGTTGGCCGCGCCGAACCGGTAGGACTTCGTGGCCGACTGGTAGTGGCAGTTCGTGGTGAGGTTGATCGTGCCCGAGGTGCCGCTCTGGGTCGTCGGGATCCAGTACGAGGCCGCGTTCGCCGGACGGTTGCTGTCCAGGTCGTCGAAGTAGTTGACGCCCGCGGTCATCGCGCCCGTGGGGGCCGCGGACTTCTCGACCTTGTTGGACTCCTCGTTGGTGGCGTCGCTCGTTTCCGTGGCGCGCACCACGTAGTAGTACTTCGTGCCGTTGGTCAGGTTCAGGTCGTCATTGAACGTGGTGCCGGAGATGCCCGTGGCGATCTTGTTGGCCAGCGACGGGGTGAAGCCCGCCGTGGTGTCACGGTACACCGAGTAGGTCAGCGTACCGCCGCAGACCGCGGTGCCGTCGGCCCAGGTGAGCGTGTTGGAGCAGGTGGACGCCGTGCCATTGGCCGCGGAGGTGAGACCCGCGAAGGTGGGCGTCAGCTTGCACACGCCGGTGGCCGTGGCCGACACCTCGACGGAGTTGGCCGACTCGGCGCAGTCCACGCCGCGCACCACGTAGTAGTAGGTGATGCCGCGGGACACGTCCTGGTCCACGTACTCGGTCACACCCTCCACCGTCTTCAGGCGGGTGTACGGACCGCCCGCGGTGGTGGAGCGGTAGATGGCGTACTTGGCGGAGCCGTTGTCGGACCACTGGATCTGGACGTGGTTGTCACCCAGGTCCGTGGCGCTCACGCCGGTGGGCGTCTCACCCAGCTCGTTGCAGGTGTTGTAGGCCACCAGGGCGAAGTCCTGGTCCAGCGCGGAGGCATTGCCCGGCACGCCGTCCGAGGTGATGTTCGTCGCGGTCACCGTGACGGTGAAGTTGCCCGTGGTGCCGGCCGGCAGGAACACGCTCTCCGCGTTGTTCTTGTCGTCCGCCGTGCCACCCGTGACGGAGTTGCCGGCCGTGAAGACGTTGCCCTTGTAGGTGTTGCTGCCGACCGTGACGGTCAGGTCCAGGTTGTTGTTCCACGCGCCGCCGGTGGTGGAACCCGGCGCGTCCGTCCACGCCAGGGTGACGCGGAAGGGCTTGGTGGAGTCGGCGATCACGCCCTCGAAGGTGCGCGTCTGGCCGGTGGCGGTGAAGAGGTTGGACGGGTTCTGGTCATCCAGCGTGCGCGGGGTGCCGTCGAACGCCACGCCCAGGTCCAGGAGACCCATACCCTGGCTGTTGGACCAGAGGTTGTCGTTGGCGCCCGTGCCCGTCATGTAGTGGGCCGTGCTCATCAGGTACGCCTTGGTCATCGCCGCGCTCGGCGGCGTGATGCCCTGGTTGATGAAGTACTGGCGCACCAGGGCCGCGGCACCGGCGACAGCCGGCGTCGAGTGGCTGGTACCGGAGGAGGCCGTGTACCACTGCTGGTTCGAGGGGAAGAAGTCGCTGCCCGCGCCGGCGCACACGCCCGAGGCGTCGAAGCACGAGATGGCCTTGCCCAGCGGGTTGGCCGGGGGGTTGGCCTTCTGGCTGGCATCCTGGCCCACGCCACCGGACACGTGCGTGCCGGGGGCGACGATCTCCGGCTTCTTGCGGCCGTCCGAGGACGGGCCGCGGCTGGAGAAGGTGGCCATGTCGTTGCCGCTGTTGGCCTCCGCGTCCGTGGTGCCGCACGCATCCGCGCCGCCAAAGGCCTGCACGTTCTCGGAAGCGCCCACGGTGATGATGTTCTTCGCGGTGCCCGGAGGCGCCACGGTGTTGGCCGTCGGACCGTCGTTACCGGCCGCGAACACGATCACCATCTCCTGGTTGCCGGGCACGTTGGGCTCGGCGAAGCCGGAGTTCTGCGCGTCACGCACCAGGCGGTCGTACTGCTGGCAGTCGACGTTGTAGGTGTTGCCGCTGGTGTAGCCCCAGCTGTTGCTGCTGATGCGCATGCCGTCGCGGTACGCACGGGACTGCAGGTCCTCGTACACCGCGTCGGTCCAGTCCGGCCCGAAGATGACCGAGCCGCCCAGCTTCACGAAGGGCGCCACGCCCAGGCCGTAGGAGTAGCCCTCCGCGTCCTGGAAGGGCGCGCCCGTCAGGTTGGTGTAGCCGCCGATGATGTGCGCGTTCAGGTTGCCGTGGCCATCGCAGGCCACCGTCGAGCCACCGGCCGAGCCCTCGATGCGGTTGTACACGATGCGGCTGGGGTTGCTGATGTTGCCGCCCGTGTAGAAGCCGAAGTGGTTGGGCGACGTGGTGCCGTTGTCCATGCCGCTGTCGGACACGTCCACGCCGAAGCCGGACGCGGTGAACTGCGCCTGGGTGAAGCCCTTCTCCGCCAGCCACGCCAGCCAGCCCGGACCCGTCGGGACGTTCCCGTTCAGGTGGCCGGAGATGATCATGTTCTGCCGCTCGTCATACTTGCGCGGCTCGGAACGCGGCTGGATGGAGAGCACGTCCGGACGGGCGGCGATCTCGTAGAGATCCTGCACCGTCAGGTACGCCACCACGTTCACGTAGCCGAAGCCCTCGCGGATCGTCCCACCGCGCGACTGCCGGCCGCGGATGAGCTCCAGCGTGGCGTTGTTGGCCTCGTCATCCTTGACGAGCTGGATCGAGAAGGCCGGCGTCCGGTTCGTCTGGATGGACGGATCCAGCTTGTAGTCGTTGAGGTAGTCGCCGCTCCACTGGAGCGTCGGCACGGCGGTGGCGTGGCGCTGCAGCTTGTTGAGCGCCGTCGCATCGCCCTGGACGATGTACGCGTTGTTGGGGACGTAGGCGATGATCTTGACGCCGGTGGCCTCGAGATCCTTGACCCACTGTTCCTTGATGGGGCCGGCGAACTGCACCAGCTTCAGGGCCTTGCCGGTGGCCGGCAGGCTCATCCCGCGCAGCGACTGGCCGTGCGCGGACGCGGTGTCGAGCGTCCCCGCGTTGAGCAGGATGTCGTTGAGGTTGTCGCGCGTCTCGGCGCCCTGGGGGAGGGCCGCCAGCGTCTTGTCGTCGACCTCGACCAGCTTGAACGAGCCGTAGTCAGCGACGAGCTGCGGGGTGATGCCCTTCTCCTCGAGCTGCTTCGCCTGCTCCGCGCTCAGCTGCACCTTGTGCGTCTGCTGCGCACGAACCGTTACGGTCTGCTGCTCCGAATTGCCGGAACCTTCGCAGCCCAGCAGCGACAACATTCCGACCAGCCCGAGCGCTCGCGCGCCCTTGGTGCCCAGCCCGAATCTGGGCAGCCGGCGTACTGATTCTGTCATTGTTTTTTGCCCCAACATGCGAGCGCTGCGGTAGGCGGACCCACACGCGCTCGATGCGGATCCGTTGAAGTAGAGGGCTCGCGACTGGCGAGCACTCACCTCGGGGGGAGCCGAGCAGCTAACACGACAGCCCAGAAAATTTCAAATCGCCAACAAAACTTTGGGCTCACCAGAAAAACAGGAAAACCAGATTCTTGACTTCGAGCCGCTTTCGAAGCAGGCGGATTTTCGTCCGAAGGCCGAAGGGTGCGGCAAATTGTCGCACCCTTCCCGAAAGGGTATTCAGGAATCGGCGCCGCTGAGCAGCCGGGCGGCCGGGGCGCGGAGACAGAGATCGACTCGACCGGCTGAAGCGCCTATGCATTCGGGCCATGTCGGTTGGAGCGCGGCTGCGCGGCCCATACCTCGCATGGGGACTCGGACTCGCTGTCGTGGCGTTCGTGGGCGGAGCCGCACTCCGGGCGACAGCCGCCGAGGTGCGCACGCCCGTGCCGCTGGCCCCGGTGGCGTACTCGGGGGCCTCCTCATGCCAGCCGTGCCACCCGAACCACTTCGAGAGCTGGCGGCGCACCTTCCATCGGACGATGACGCAGGAGGCTTCACCGGTGGCGGTGCAGGGGGACTTCAGCGGGGTGAGCTTCACCTATCAGGGCGTCACCTCGCGCTTCCTTCGCGAGGGGGAGCGCTACTTCATCGAGACGTTGGATGGGCAGGGCCGCATGAGCCGCCAGCAGGTGGTGCGCACGGTGGGCTCGCGGCGCGTGCAGCAGTACCTGGTGCGTGATGGAGACCGCTACATCCGGTTGCCGGTGGCCTGGGACATCGAGGGGCGGCGTTGGTTCCACCTCGCGGGGGGCTTCCTGGATCCGGACGGGACGGACTTCAATCGCCACCGCTCGCTGTGGGACGGCAACTGCATCTTCTGCCACAACGTGAAGGCACAGCCGGGCTACGACTGGCAGCGGGGGAAGTTCGACAGCCACGTGGCGGAGTTGGGCATCTCCTGCGAGGCGTGCCATGGGCCGGGCACGGAGCATTCCTCGCGCAACCGGTTTCCGCTGCGGCGCTACTACCTGCACTACTCCGGCGCGCCGGATCCGACGATCGTCAACCCCCTGCGCCTGGAGCCGCTGCGGCGCATCCAGGTCTGCGGCCACTGCCACGGCCAGCGCATGCCCTCGCCGATCGAGCGCATCCGCCAGTTCCTGTCGGAGGGAGATCCGTACACGGCGGGGGAGGATCTCGCCGCGTACACCCAGCCGTTGCACCGGGACAGCCACCTGCAGGGAGTGGATGTGTCGTTGCGCTTCTGGAAGGACGGCACCCCGCGCCTCACCGCGTACGAGTACCAGGGGCTACTGATGTCCAAGGACTTCCAGAAGGGTGGGCTGACGTGCCAGCACTGCCACACCATGCACGGAGGGGATCCGCGGGGGATGATCACCGAGGAGAAGCGCGGACCTGCGGCGTGCCAGGAGTGCCACGCGGACATCGTGGCGAAGGCCGCCGATCACAGCCGGCACCGCGCGGGTTCGTCGGGCACGGACTGTTACGCCTGCCACATGCCGAAGATGGCGTACGGCATCATGCGCATCCACCCGACGCACCACATCCAGAAGCCGGAGCCCGCGCGGGCCTGGCGCTACGAGATGCCGGAGGCGTGCACGCTGTGCCACACCGATCGGAGCGCGCATTGGGCGGCGGAGACGCTGAGCCGGCAGCAGGGACAGCCGGCTCCGGCGGATGTGCCGTCGGATCCAGCCTTCGGGGTGGCGGAGATGGTGCGGACGCTGCTGTCCGGCGACGTGGTGCAGCGGGCCGTCGCCGCGTCCGCGCTGGGCGACGCGAGGAGCTATACGGCGCAGCCGGTGGCGCGGCTGTGGGCGGTTCCGTTCCTGCTCCGGTCCATGGAGGATGACTACGCGTCCATCCGGCGCCTCTCGTGGCTCTCGCTCCAGTCGCTGGTGACTCGCGCGGGCGAGACCCGGCCGGCCCTGGCGAGCAGCTCGGGGGCTCTGCCTCGCTTCGAGCCCCAGGCCACCGCGGAGGAGCGCGCCCGGGTGGTGCAGCGCTGGCGGCAGTGGTGGGCGGGGCTGGACAAGGGTGATATTCCGCGCCCGGACGCATCGGTTCCGCTGGACGCCGCGATGGAGCCGATCCCCGCCGTGGTCGAGCAGTTGCTGCAGAAGCGCGCGGCGCAACCTCCCATCCAGATAGGCGAGTGAGTGTGACGACGCAGAAGAAGACGGAGGTTCCCGCGGCCGGGGGTTTCGCCCGGGTGCATGCCCGGTTTGGCTGGACGCTGCTCTTCGTGTCGCTGGCGTTCGGGTCGGTGCTGGAGACGCTCGAGGGCTTCCGTTGGGTGTCGCTGGTGTCGGATCCGTGGAAGCAGCGGCTCTGGTCGCTGGCCCACTTCCATGGCGCGGCGCTGGGGTTGCTGAACCTCATCTATGTGCACTGGGCGGACACGGCGGGGCTCAGCGAGGGGCGCCGGACGGCGGCGTCGCGGATGCTCCGGATTGGCAGCGCCGCGATGCCGCTGGGCTTCCTGCTCGGCGGCATTGCCCATCCGGAGGGAGATCCCTCGCTGGGCATCATCCTGGCACCTGTGGGCGCACTGTTCGTGCTGTACACCGTGGCCGTGCAGACGCTCGCGGTGTGGCGCCGCTCGGCGTAGCGGCGGGCTCGGGCTTCAGCTCCCGCTCTCGGTGCGGACGTGGAGCACCTTGCGGAGGAACTCGCGCGTTCGGGGCTGCGAGGGCTGGCTGAAGATGACGGACGGTGGGCCCTGCTCCAGGACCGTGCCCGCGTCCAGCACGACGACGCGGTGAGCCACCTCTCGCGCGAAGCCCATCTCGTGCGTCACGACCAGCATCGTCATGCCTTCGCGCGCAAGCCCCAGCATCACCTGGAGCACCTCGTCGGCCAGCTCGGGATCCAGGGCCGAGGTGGCCTCGTCGAAGAGCATCACCTCTGGCTCCATCGCCAGTGCTCGCGCGATGGCCACGCGCTGCTGCTGACCGCCCGAGAGCCGGATCGGGTACTCGTCCTTCCTGTCCAGCAGCCCCACGCGCTCCAGCAGCTTCAGGCCAATGGCCTCGGCCTGGGCACGTGGCAGTCTCTTCACTTTCATGGGCGCTTCGATGACGTTGCTCAGCGCCGTCATGTGCGGGAAGAGGTTGAAGCGCTGGAAGACCATGCCGATGTGCGTCCGCTGCCGATCCACCTCGGCCTCGGGGCGCGGCACCAGGTGTCCTTCCTTCTCCTTCCTCCCGAGCAGCTCGCCGCGCAGCCAGATGCGCCCCTGCGTGGGGGACTCCAGGTAGTTGAGGCAGCGCAGCAGCGTGGACTTGCCGCAGCCGCTCGGCCCGATGATGACCACGACTTCACCGGTCGCCACCTCGAGATCGATGCCTCGGAGGATTTCGCGCTCGCCGAAGGACTTGCGCAGACCCTCGACACGGATGATGGGGCCGCTCATGAGCCTCGCGCCTCCAGTCGCTTCTCCAGCCTCTGGGCCAGAGCCGTCAGCGCCACCACGATGATCAGGTAGCCGACGGCGGCCCAGGCGTATACCTCCGGGCGGAGGTACGTGCCCGCGAGCTGCTTCGTCTCGTAGAGCATCTCCGGCAGGGCGATCACCATCACCAGCGAGGTGTCCTTCGAGAGCGCCGCCAGCTCGTTGACGAGCGGAGGGATGAGCCGCCGGAACGTCTGCGGCAGGATGACCCGGCGCATGGCCAGCTCGTGACTCATGCCCAGCGCTCGGGCTGCCTCCATCTGGCCCTTGTCGATGGACTCGATGGCGGCCCGGAAGATCTCCGCGATGTAGGCCGCAGCATTGAGCGACAGCGCGACGAGCCCCGCGGCCATGGGGCCCAGGCGCACGCCGATCATCAGCGGCAGAGCGAAGAAGATGAAGAGCAGTTGCAGCAGGAGGGGCGTTCCTCGGAACAGGGTGATGTAGCCCGAAGCCACGCCGCGAATCACCGAGCGCCGTGAGATGCGCGCCAGCGCCACGAGCAGCCCCAGGGCGATGCCGCACGCCCCGGAGCCCAGCGTGAGCTGCAGCGTTACTCCCAAACCCTGGAGCACGCGGGGCAGCACCACCTCGCGAGAGAAGCTCCAGAAGCCCTGCGGCTTCATCGCCTGTCCCAGCTCTCCGCCGAACCAGTGCCCGGAGAGCTGCTTCAGCGTACCGGTGGCGCGGATGTCCTCGAAGGCTCGGGCGATGGCGGCCGTCAGGTCCGCGTCCTGCTTGTTGATGGCGATGCCAATGGGTTCGGGCTCGAGCGCCTGGCCGGTGATGACGAAGCTGTCATCCCTTCGCGAGAAGAAGCGGCCCACGGGCTCATCGATGACGATGACGTCCGCCTGCCCGGACTTCACCGCGGCGAAGCACTCGGTGGCGCCGGGAAAGGGACGGATCTCCGTGACGGCGACACCGCGCTTCTGGAGTTGCTCCACCCACCGCTGCGAGGTGGTGTTCGTCTGCACGGCCACGCGATATCCCGCGAGCTCCTCCTCGGTGCGGATGCTCCGGCCCCGGGTGGTGACGAAGACCTGGGACATGCGCGCGTACTCGACGAAGTCCACCTGCTGCTGGCGCGCGGGGGTGATGTTCATCGACGAGAGGATGATGTCGTACCGCCCCGAGGTGAGCCCGGCGAGGATGCCGTCCCAATCCATGACGACGAATTGCGCCGTCACTCCGAGCCGGCGGGCGATCTCTCGCGCGAGATCGATGTCGAAGCCCACGGGCTGGCCGTTCTCCAGGAACTCCATGGGAGGGTAGGTGGCGTCGATGGCCACCCGTAGCACTCCCGCGGCCTGGACTCGGGCCAGGGCACCTCCCGGAGGAGCCACGGGAGCCGGAGCCGAGCGGGTGGGTTCTTCTCCTGGGGCAAGGCCCGGCAGGAGGGCCACCCACAGGAGACAGATGATCGTGAGGCTCCAGCGCTTCATGAGGTGCACGCACCTCACGTCTTACTCCAGGAGCAGCGGGCCTTCCTCTGGATCCTCCATGGGAGCACGGAAACAGACACGCCCCTCGCCACAGGAGTGAGGGTGCACCAGGTCATCGTCGGGCCCGACACACTCTCCGGTCGCGATGCACCAGAACGTCGCGGTCGAGACGAAGCCCACGTCCCAGGCCACCGTCGCGTCGTACCGGATGCCCGGCTCTCCCTTCGAGCGTACGCGGCGGCAGACGCGAGGCGGTTTCTGCTCGGGATTCGAGTCCATGCGCTCCCTCAGGCTGCCGCCGCGGTGAAGAGGGTTCTGCGGACCGTCGTCTCGAGGATGGGGACCTTGTAGGCGTTCCTCGACAGCGGCGTCGCTCCGCCCACTGCCGCCTGCGCCGCCTGCCGGACGATCGTCTCGTCGAGCGTCTTGCCCACCAGCAGCTTCTCCGCCTCCGTCGCCCGCCGAGGCGTCGGCGCCACCCAGCCCATGACGATCGACGCCTGTCGGCAGACGCGGCCGTCCATCTGCAGCACCACCGCGACATCGCAGATGGGCCAGTCGTAGCTCTCGCGCTCGCCCTGCTTGTGGTACGCGGCCTTCGTCCCGGCTGCGGGCACGGGGATGCGCACGCGCGTCAGCAGCTCGTTCGGCGCGATGATCGTGTCACCCTGGCGCTTCATGTCCGGTGGCAGCAGCAGCTCGGACACGGGCACCACGCGCGACTTGCCCCCAGGACCGGTCAGTTCGACCGTGGCGCCATACGCCACCAGCGCCGTCGCTGGAGTGGAGGCGTGCACCATCACCGTGCGCTGGTTGTCGAAGATGGCGTGGTACTGGTTCTCTCCCGAGCGCACCCGCTCGACCGCGTCGCCCCCGGTCTGATGGAAGAACTCATTGCGGAAGTACCAGCAGCGGGGCCGCTGGAGCAGGTTCCCGCCGATGGTGGCGGCATTGCGGACCTGGGGTGTCGCGGCATGCTCTGCCGCATCCGCGAGCGCCACGAACCGGCGGCGCACCTCCGACTCCCGGGAGATGCGGGCCAGCGTCACCAGGGCGCCCAGTTCGAGGCCCTGCTTGGCATCGAAGCGCACCCCGTCCATTCCCGGGATGGTCTTCAGGTTGACCACGCGCTGAGGGGTGACGACCCCTCCCTTCATCAGGTCCAGCAGATCCATGCCGCCGGCCTTGGCCACCACGGACTTGCGCTCGTTTCCTTCCGCCAGCAGCGAGACGGCCTGTTCCACGGACTGGGCATCCACCCATTCGAAGCTCTGCATGAGTTGTCTCCTCCGTCTCAGGTCCGCAGCGCCGCGAGCACGTTCGCGGGAGTCATCGGGAGCGTCCGGATGCGCTTGCCCGTCGCGTTGTAGAAGGCATTGGCCACCGCCGCCGCGGTCGCCACGTTGGCGGGCTCGGCCACTCCACGCGCATCCGTCGAGGACTGCGCGCCGAGCTGCTCGAGCAGCAGCACCTCGATGGTGGGCACCTCGCGCGAGCCGACGATCTTGTACTGGTCCACGTTGGCATTGAGCTGGTGCCCGCTGCCCGGATCGAGGTGCCGCTCCTCGTAGAGCGCGTAGCTCACGCCCTGGATGACACCTCCGTAGATCTGGCTCTCGGTGAGCTTGGGGTTGATGGGGCGCCCGCAGTCATGCACCGCGACCACCCGCTCCACCTTGACGATGCCCGTCTCCGTGTCGACCTCGACTTCGGCGAACTGCACCCCGCCAATGCCGTGGCGGCTGATGCTCATCTCCGGCGTGGAGAACGCGTAGCCCTCGTAGTCGTCCCGGCGCTCGGCCCGGTGGGAGATCTCCGCGAAGCCGGCCTTCTTCACCGCCTCGCGGAAGGTCATCGATGACGAGCCCTTGCCCTTCACCATCACCTTGCCATCGGCGAAGACGATGTCGTCCGCATTCGCCTCGAGGATGGGGGCCAGCCGCGAGGCCAGGTCCCGGGCGCAGCGCCAGGCGGCATTCCGGGCGGCGGGAGTCAGCGAGCTGGTGACGCGGCTGCCTCCCGACGCGGGGCCCATGGGGTAACGGGAGTCACCCACGTGGGCGCCAATGTCCTCGGGGCGCAGGCCGAACTCCTCTGCCACCACCTGCGCCAGGATGGTGCGCGTCCCCGTGCCGATGTCCTGCGTGCTGCTGAAGGCCTCGACCGAGCCATCTCCCGTCACCCGCACCTCGCAGGCGGTGTTGCGGTGGACCAGGTAGAGCCACTGGGACTGGGCGAACCCCATGCCTCGCTTGATGGGGCCCTTGTCCGAGCCCGCGGGCCGGCGCTTGCTCCAGCCGAACCGGTCGGCGCCGATGCGGCGCTCGTGCGCACGGGCCAGACTGTCATCCGTCCCCGAGATGTCGATCTTCCCTCGGAGCACGATCGGATCCATTCCGATCTTTTCCGCCACCTCGTCGATGGCCTGCTCCAGGCCGAAGATGCCCTGGACCTGGCCGGGGGCCCGGAAGGCCGCGCAGGGGCCGGAGTTGGTGAAGACGTCGTACTGTTCGACCTTGACGTTCGGGCAGGTGTAGAGCGTGGAGTGGGCGAAGCCGACTCCCGCGCCGCCCGCCACGCCTCCGCTGCCGTAGGCCTGGAGCTGGATCGCCGTCAGCGAGCCGTCGCGCTTCGCGCCCACCTTGAGCCGCTGGATGCTGTTCGGACGGTTGCCTCCCGAGACATGCTCATCCCGGCGGTCCAGCATCATCCGCACCGGCAGGCGGGCCTTCTTCGAGAGGTGGATGGCCAGCAGCCCGAAGTTGCCAATCCCGTACTTCGCGCCGAAGCCGCCACCGGTGAAGTCACAGAGCACCCGGACCTTGCTCTTGGGCAGTTCGAAGTGCTCGGCCGCCTCGTCCCGGACACTCCCCACGTACTGCGTGGAGGCGTGGATCGTCAGCCCATCGTCCCGCCAGTCGGCCACGAGCCCGTGCGGCTCCATGGGCACGTGCGTCTGTACCTGGGTCCGGAACTCGGCCTCGACCACCACGTCCGCGTCGCTCAAGCCCTTGGCCACATCTCCACGCGGACCCATGCCTCGGGGCTTCGTGTCGGGGCCTCGCACGTTGCCCTTCTGGGGAAGGCCCGGCGGTGCGCCTCCGCCTCCCGCTGTCGCCGGCTGTTCGGTCGGGCCGGGGAAGACGCGCGGCGCGTCCTCCTTCATCGCCGCCTCGATCTCGGTGACGTGGGGCAGGGGCTCGTACTCCACCTTGATCAGCTTCGCCGCGGCCTCGGCCGCCCGTGGAGTCTCCGCCGCCACCGCCGCGATGGGCTGGCCCGCATAGCGGACCGTGGGGTAGCGCTGGCTCTGCTCCGTCTTCGGATCGCGCAGCTTCGCGGTCGAGAGCAGTCGCTCCAGGACGTGAACAGCTCGAACGCCGGGGTAGCGCTCGGCCGCCGAGGTGTCCACGGACTTGATGCGCGCGTGGGGAAGAGGAGAGGTGACCCACTTCCCCCACAGCATTCCAGGCAGCTGGACATCGAAGGTGTAGCGGGCCTTGCCGGTGACCTTCTCGATGGCGTCCATGCGAGGGATGGGCTTGCCGATGGACTTCAGCTTCGAGTTCTCGGCCAGCGGTGGCGGCTCGTCCGCGGGCACGCGACGGGTCACCTCCTTCAAGCCCTCGCCGACAATCCCATACGACAGGGTCTGCTCTCGCGAAGGCCCGGGGTTCGGCGGAGGAGGCTTCTGCGGACCTCCGGTCTGCTTCTGCCCGTCGGCGGGGGTGGTGGAGGACCGGGTCTCGGTGGTGTCCTTGACGCTTTGCATCAGCTCTGCCCCTTGGGCTTTCCGCCACCCTTGGCCGCGGCCAGGGTCGCCTTGAAGACGTTGGGATAGGTGCCGCACCGGCACAGGTGGCCGCTCACCGCCTGCTTCACGTCGTCGAGCGTGCACTTGGGGTTGCGCTCCACCAGCGCGGCACAGCTCATCACCATGCCGGGCGTGCAGAACCCACACTGCATCGCGTCATTCTCCACGAAGGCCCGCTGGACCGGGTGCAGCTCGTCACCCCGGGCGAGCCCCTCGATGGTGGTGATCTTCCGGCCTCGGGCATCGAAGGCCAGCGTCATGCAACTGGCGGCGACCTCGCCGTCCAGCCACACCGTGCAGGCCGAACAGGCGCCGCGATCACAGCCAATCTTTGTCCCCGTCATGCCCAGGTGATTGCGCAGCACCTCGGCCAGCGTCGTGGCGGGATCGACCTGGACGGACACGTTGCGGCCGTTGATGGATAGGGAAAACCCTATGGGCTCGGGTCCTACCACCGAGGGGCCTGTGGCCGCTGTCGCCGCCTCCGCGACGGATTGCGTCAAGGTGGCGGTCAGCGCCGAGGCACCCGCGCCGGTGAAGAAGGCGCGGCGGCTGAGCTTGGGAAGCAGCGGCTTGGAACCAGAGTCATCGTCGGGTGGGGCCAATGTCGAACGCTCCTCTCGCGGCCCAAGCTACAGAGCGATGCACGGGTGTCCCAGCCAGGAGTGAATGCTCGATTCCTCAGTTTTGTATGGCCAACAGAGCGATGCTGAGCTTCCAGCTAAGTCCGTTTTGCCAGCCCATCGGATATCTCCTACTGTGCAAGTCCCCACTGCGTGAGGCCGAGTTGTCGGCCTCCGGGAGGTTTCCATGCACTTGTTTTCCAGGACAGGTTGGCTGCGAGCCGCAGCCTGCGCCTTGCTGCTCGGGGCGGGAGGTGCCGCTCAAGCCGCCACGGGCGTGGTCTTCGTCCACGGCACGGGCGATCAGAGCGTCAGCTCCGCCACCACGGGCTATTGGACGCAGTCGTCCATCGACACGATGCGCAATGGCCAGCCGTATCTGATCATCGGATATCCCGGCGCCACCTGCGCGGGCTTCAGCCAATGTAGCTGGGGGCCGATCGTCGACCAGATCGTGCCGTGGATGAACGCCAACAACATCACCAGCTTCACCGTCATCACCCACTCGAACGGCTCGAGCCCGGTGCGCTACATGCTGGGGCACACCGGAGCGGTGAGCGCCAACGGCAACACCGTCAACACGGTGGTGAGCCGCATCTCGCAGGTCATCTTCATGGCGCCGGATCTCACCGGCACCCCGCTGGCCAACAAGGTGACGACGAGCGGCTCGTTCCTCAACATCGCCAACAGCATCGTCGAGTTCTTCGGAGGTGGCAGCTACAACAACCCTGCCGTGGTGCAGCAGCGCACGGACAACATGAGTGTGTACAACTCGAACGGCACCTTCGCGGGAGGCCAGGGCGCGACGACGGTGGGCGGCAAGCCCATCTCGGTGGTGCGAGGCAATCGCGTCTACGCCAACCTCTTCTCGAGCGACGCGTACTGCGGCGGATACCTGTACAGCATCGGCCTGAAGGCGGCGGCGCTGCTGGGCTGGGGCAGCTTCAACGCCAGCACGGATGGCTTCATCGGCACCGAGAGCTCGGGCTACTTCGGCAACATCATCATCGACGACGGCCGCCTCAACCACCACCAGTCGCGCCGCAGCTGCCACAACAGCGGCAACCTGGTGGCGCAAAAGGTGGCCAACGCGCCCATCCCTCCGCCATCGAGCCAGACGTACGCGCCTGAGACGAACGTGGCGGCCGCGGGATTGGCCTGCAACAACTACTACTCGGGCTACGCCACGGACTTCATGAACGGGCACACCGTGTGGAAGTACGGGTGCTCGAGCAGCATGCTCACCAATGGCTACGCCGAGCCCGATTGCCTCATCTCCTATGGGTACTCGAGCAGCTACAAGGTCCCGAGCACCGCGAGCTGGAACCCCTACCTCAATGCCGCCTACTACCCGGCCTGGACGGAGGTGTGTCCGGATTCGTGGCAGGGCGATGGCATCTGTGACGCGTGCCTGGTGGCCAAGTATGGCTTCGATGCCACCACCGGCTCCTCCGGCGCCAATGATTGCGTGCAGGCGCCTCCGGGTGGCTCCAACTGGTGTGGCGATCTCGCCTACGACACCTATTGGGGTCTTCATAACTACGCCGTCGTCCAGGCCCTTCACTGAGCCCGAGCTGGAGAAAGACTATGAACGCTCATCGATCCTTCATTCAGTTCGCCGGCCTGGGGCTGGCAGTCGTCCTCCTCGGGGGGTTCACGCCCGTGTCCGCCGCGAACTCCAGGCTGCGCACCACCTCGGGCGCCACGCTCTCTCCGGGGGATGTGGCTCCCGGCCGGCTGTTCGCTCGAGACGCCCGCGAGGGCGTCGGCCCGGGCCTCGTGTCCGTGTCCAACCCCGTCTCGCCTCAGCAGCCGCTGGCGGCGCCGATTGTGCCCGAGACACGGCGCTCGAAGTCCACCGTGCTACATGTGGCTCCGGGCTCGGAGGCCACCGAGCTGCGGCTGCCCATCACCTCGCCCGACGATGCCTGGGTGATGCTCATCCCCAAGGGCAATGATCCCAAGGTGGGGGAGGAGGCGCTGCGGGACGTGGCGATGTTCGACCCGAAGGGCGTGCGCGCGGACGTGCGCGCGGCGCGGGCCGGCAGCGAGCAGCTGGGCGCGGACCCGGACCGGCTCAAGGCTGAAGGCATCACCAAACCCATCTCCATGCTGCGCATGAGCAAGGACATGGGCCGCGGGCTCTACAAGCTCCAGGTCGGACCCAAGGCGGCCAGGGTGGGGCTGGCGATCGAGATCCGCGAGCCTTCCTCCGCCACCGAGCTGGCCATCACCCCTTCGGCGATGCAGCTCTCTCCTGAGGCCGACGGGTACGTGACGGTGGGCCTCCAGTCCGACGCGGCGCTCGAGGGCGTGCGCGTGGAGGCCACGCTGCTCACCCCGCGTTATGAGCGGGATCGCTCGGTGCCCGTGGTGAAGGTGGGCAAGGAGTACCGCGCCATGGTCTCGCGCGTGATGACGGAGCGGGACGAGCCGGGCACGTGGATGGTGGAGATCCGCGCCACGGGCACGGTGGGTGGCGTCCCCTTCGATCGCCTGGAGGAGACGGCCTTCGGCTTCGTGGTGCCGACGGCGCGGATTGCCGCGCTGGGGCGCGAGCGGCTGGTGCGCGACAGCAGCGGCCGGGTGACGGCGCTCGAGGTGGACGTCATGGTGGAGAGCCAGGGGCTGGATCGCTATGAGGTGACGGGCACGCTCGTGGCCACGGACGGCAGGGGTGTGGAGCGTCCCGTGGCCGAGGCCCAGGTGACGGATCAGCTCGGCGCGGGCTCGCAGGTGATGACGCTCCGCTTCGAGGCGGGCCACGTGGGGCTGTCCAGGCTCGGCGGCAGTTATGCGCTGCGCGGACTGCAGCTCTACTCGCTCGGCACCAACACCCTGTACCACCGGCTGAACAAGGGCCTCGAGGTCCGCTTCCCGGCGGTGCGCGTCGAGGAGCTGGCGGCCGCCGAGGTGACCCCCGCCATCGAGACGATGATGCGCGAGGGGGCCTTCAACCTCCGCGAGTAGCCTGCGCTGCCGAGTGGGGCATCCACGGATGCTCCACTCGACCTCGCGGGGCATGCCAGGGGTTCTGGAACGAACATCGAACTCGAAACCCCTCCGGCACCTCCGCTCCGGGAGCACGCTCCGCTTCCAAGAAGGTATAGAGGGACAGGGACAGCGAAGCCGGAGAGGATGCAGTCCCTGCCCTGGAGCGCACCATGGACCTGAACTACACCCCCGAGGAGCTCGCCTTCGCCGACGAGGTTCGGCAGTGGGTGCGAGCCAACCTGTCACCCGAGACGCGAGACCGCGTCCTCCACCACAAGCACCTCGACAAGGAGGAGCAGGTCACCTGGCAGCGCCAGCTCTACGAGCGCGGCTGGGGCGCCCCTCTCTGGCCGAAGGAGTACGGAGGCACGGGCTGGAACTCCGTGCAGAACTACCTCTTCGAGGAAGTGCTGGCCGAGGAGGGGGCTCCTCCGGCACTGCCGTTCGGCTTGAGCATGATCGGCCCGGTGCTGATGGCCTTCGGCAGCCAGCGGCAGAAGGACTACTACCTGCCGCGCATCCTGCGGATGGATGACTGGTGGTGCCAGGGCTTCTCCGAGCCGGGCTCGGGCTCGGACCTGGCCTCGCTGCGGATGACGGCGGTACTCGACGGCGACCACTGGGTGCTCAACGGGCAGAAGACGTGGACCACCCTGGGCCAGTACGCCAACATCATCTTCCTGCTGGCACGCACCGACCCGGCGGCCAAGAAGCAGCAGGGCATCTCCATGCTCATCGCTGACATGGCCACGCCGGGGATCACCTTGCGGCCCATCATCATGCTCGACGGTGAGCACGAGGTGAACGAGGTCTTCTTCGACAACGTCCGCATCCCCAAGGAGAACATCGTCGGTGAGCCGGGCGCGGGCTGGACCTATGCCAAGTTCCTGCTCAGCCACGAGCGCACCAACATCGCTCGAATCGGCCGCTCCAAGGCGGAGCTGAAGCGCCTGAAGGAGATCGCCGCCACGGAGACGGTGGACGGCGTGCCGCTGATCCAGAACGAGGCCTTCCGCAAGAAGATCGCCGCGGTGGAGATCGAGCTCATGGCGCTGGAGCTGACCAACCTGCGCATGATCGCCGCCGAGCGGTCCGGCCATGCGCCGGGCGCGGAGGCCAACATGCTCAAGATCCGGGGCTCGGAGATCCAGCAGTCCCTGACGGAGTTGATGATGGAGGCGGTGGGCCCCTACGCGCTGCCTTTCAACCCGGCCGCCCGGGAGCCGGGCTGGAGCGGTGAACCCATTGGCCCCGAGTACGCCGCGCCGCTGGCCTCGGACTACTTCAACTTCCGCAAGACCACCATCTACGGCGGCTCCAACGAGATCCAACGCAACATCCTGGCCAAGTCGGTGCTCAAGCTCTGAGCCGGCGCGAGAGGAGGGAGACACACCATGGACTTCAGTCTGACCGACACGCAGCGGATGCTGCGAGACACCGCGACACGGCTCATCCGCGAGCGCTACGGCTTCGAGAGCCGGGCGAAGATCCTCGCCTCCCCGGAGGGCATCTCCCGGGACATGTGGGCCACGTTCGCGGAGCTGGGCCTGCTCGGGGTGGAGATCCCCGAGGAGTTCGGAGGCATTGGCGGTACCTTCCAGGATCTGGCCATCGTGCTGGAGGCCTTCGGGCGCGGCATGGTGGTGGAGCCCTTCCTCCCCACCGTCGTGCTGGGAGCGGGGCTGCTCCGGGCCGCGGGCAGCGAGGCGCAGAAATCCCAATGGCTGCCTCGTGTCATCGACGGTACGGCGTTCCTGGCCTTCGCGCACGGTGAGCCCAGGTCCCGCTACTCGCTCACCCACGTCACCACCACGGCCCAGGGCGATGCCCAGGGCTACACCCTCCAAGGGACCAAGGCGGTGGTGCTCGGAGGAGACTCCGCCCACCTGCTGATCGTCTCGGCGCGCACGGCGGGCGCGCAGGACGCGCAGGACGGGCTGTCCCTGTTCCTCGTCGAGCGCGACACTCCGGGCGTGAAGATTCGGGGCTATCCCAACGTGGACGGCACCCGGGCGGCCGAGGTGACGCTCGAGAACGTGCGGGTGCCCCGCGCGGCGCTGCTGGGACCCGAGGGAGGCGCGTTCCCGTTCATCCAGCAGGCGATCGATCGCGGCATCGCCGCCCTGTGCGCGGAGGCGGTGGGCAACATGGAGGCGCTGAACGAGGTGACGCTCGACTACCTGAAGACGCGCACCCAGTTCGGCGTGCCCATCGGCAGCTTCCAGGTGCTGCAGCACCGCATGGTGGACATGTTCATTGCCCACGAGCAGGCCCGCTCCATGGCGATCCTGGCCGCGGACCGCGCCGACAGCACGGACGCTTCCGCGCGCACCCAGGCCATCTCGGCCGCCAAGGTGCAGATCGGTTGGTCCGGGCGCCTCATCGGGCAGCAGGCGATCCAACTGCACGGAGGCATCGGCACCACCATCGAATACAGCGCCGGCCACTACTTCAAGCGGCTGACCACCATCGATCGGACCTTTGGGGACGCCGATTTCCACCTGACCCGCTTCGCCAACATCTCAAGCCCGCCGAGCGCTCGCTGAGGTTCGAGGGGGCTCGCGAGCGCCCTCGACGCGGAAGAAGGACACCACCTGGCTGAGCGTCTCGGCCTGGGCCGCCAGCTCCTGGGAGGTGGCGGCCAGCTCCTCGGCCGCTGAGGCGTTGCGCTGCGTCACATCGTCCACGTGCTCCACGGCCGTGCTGATCTGGGTGACGCGGGTGCTCTGCTCGACGGAAGCCGCCGCCACATGCTGCACCAGATCCGTGGTCTGCCGGATCGTGGGGACCAGTTCCGACAGCAATGTTCCCGAGCGCCTGGCCACCTTCAGGCTTTGGGTGGTCAGCGAGGAGATCTCCTGCGCCGCCACGCGGCAGCGCTCTGCGAGCTTGCGGACCTCGGAGGCCACCACCGCGAAGCCCCGGCCATGCTCGCCCGCGCGGGCCGCCTCGATGGCCGCATTCAGCGCCAGCAGGTTCGTTTGATAGGCGATCTCCTCCACGATGGAGATCTGCTCCGAGATGGCGCCCATCGCTTCCACCGTCGCCTTCACCGCCTCGCCACTCTCCTCCGCATCCCTCGAGCCTTGCAGGGCCCGCTGCTCCAACTGCTGGCTGTGAGCCTGGTTCTGGTGGATGGTGTCTGTCATCTGCTCCAGGTTGGCGGAGGTCTCCTCCACCTGGGCGGCCTGCTCATTGGTGCCCTGGGAGAGCCCCTGCGCGGAGGCGAAGACCTGGGAAGCGGCTCGCGCGAGCGAAGAGGAGCCTTCGCGCACCTCGCCGATGACCTGGCTGAGCGTGCGTTTCATCACCTGCAGGGCAGAGAGCAGCTGGCCCGTCTCGTCCTGCGTCTCGGCCGTGATGGGCACGGTGAAGTCTCCCTCGGCGAGCTGGTGAGCCACGCTGACCGCATCCTTGAGAGGCCGCGAGATGAGCCGAGCAATCACCAGGCTCAGCACGAGGCTGAGCAGCGCGCTGAAGCCCAGGGCGGCGATGATCCACTGCCGGTAGGACTCGTATGTCTCGTCCGCATGGGTGGCGGCCGCGTCCGAGTTCTTGCGGTTGATGGTGACCAGCTCCCCGAGTTTGGTGTTGAGGGTCTCGAAGGCACTCAGGAGCGGCCCCAGCGTCAGCGCGATGGCCGCCTCGTCCTGGTTCTGCCGGGACAGCTGGAGCAGTTTGGGGTGCTGGAGCAGATAGTCCTCCCACAGTCGCTTGAACTCTTCGTATGCCGCGTGTTCCTGCTTGGAGACGGAGAGGTGCTCGTATTGGGCCATCAAGGCGCGGATGCGCTGGACGGTCTCGTCCTGGTGCTGCTCCAACTCGGTCATCTGCTCCTGGGTGTTGACGAGGATGTGGTCGAGCTGTCTGCGGCGGAAGCTCGCGGTGCGGTCCTTGAGGTCTGCCAGCACCGCGACACTGGGCAGCCAGTTGTGGGCCAGCTCCTGCGAAGTCTCGTGCACGGTGGACAGCTGCTCCAGGGAGAAGAGACCGAGTGTCGCGTTCAGGCCCAGCAGGGTGAGGAACGACATGAAGAGCTTGGAGGCGATCTTCAGGTTGTGGAACCAGGTCACGAGACGCTCCGGGGCAAGGCGTGCGCAGCAGGCAACAGGGACGCGTGCCGAGGGAACTCGAGTCAGGGTGTCCGTGCGGAGGGCGAGCGCCAGCATAAGAGCAACGTGCGGTGGAGTCCCAGCACTGGGAGTCGCCAACGCCATCGCCTGGGCACTGTCGTTGCGTGTAGGGCAGGTGGTGCCGCAACCTGCGTCCTGTCCGAAGTGGATGAGGACTCGCGATCGGTTCGGTTGGAGTGTTACTCTCCAGGTCGGAACGTCCGATATGACCTGTGGCGTAGCCTCCCGTCGCAGCCACCATTCTCCACTGCCCTGACCGCCGTGCTCACCCGAGGAGTGCCCGCATGCCCAGCCCGACCCGCTCTGCCCCCGCTGCCCTGCAAGGTCAGCGTTTCACCATTGGCGCCCATCGCTACTGCGCCGTGCGCAAGCTGGACACGTTGGGAGTGGGGGAGCGAATCCTGGCGCGAGCCGAGAGCCCGAGAGCCGTGGGAGAGTGGGTTCTCCTGAAGCGCTTGAATGACTCGGCGCAGCCGGGCGCTCGGAAACGGCTGCTGGAGGAGGCGTGGCTGTTGGGCAGGCTCGACCATCCCAACATCGCGCGGCTGGTGGCCGTATCTCCCCGGGCTCGGCAGCCCGTGCTGGTGATGGAGTACGTGGAGGGATTGTCGCTGCAGCGGGTATTGAACCGTGCCGCGCGGAGGCGCAGACCCATGTCCCCGCGGTTCTCTGCCTATGTGGTGTCCCAGATCGCGGATGCGCTGCATGCCGCGCACAACCTCACGGATGAGGAGGGACACCCGCTCCAACTCGTTCACCGGGATGTCAGTCCTCGCAACATCCACCTGGGCCAGCAGGGAGAGGTGAAGCTCATGGATTTCGGGGCGGCATTCACGGTTCAACCGGGTCGTCCCGTGACGCAAGGAGGGCGGGTGAAAGGAGATCTGGCGTATGCGGCGCCTGAAGTCTTGCGGCACGAGAGACCCGATGCTCGCGCGGACCAGTTCTCCCTGGGGTTGGTACTGGTGGAATTGCTGACCAACCAATATGTGCTGGATGCGTCCTGGGAGCACACACCCATTACCTTGACGGGCCGTCTGGCGAAGCTGGCGCACAAGCTGAAGCCCGAGGAGCCAAGCTGGGCCTCACCGGCGGAGTTGGCAGCCCGGGCCGAGAGCATTCATCCAGACCTTCTGGCGCGGGTGATGGCCTCCGTACCCGAGCCCTTGAAGGCGATAGTGGATCGCGTGCTGCGTCCCCGTCCGGAGGAGCGGTACCCCTCCGCGGCCGTCATGAGGGACGAACTGCTCGCATTCCTGGGCGAGCAGGGCTCTGTCTATGGGGGGCGTGAGATGATGGCGGAGCTGCGGCTGCTCATTGCGAGGGCGCCCCGTTGGAGCGCGGGCGTGGAATCGACGCGCGAGCCCATTCCTGCTGAGTTCCGCCGCTCTCATGCACGGAATGACTGAGCGCTTGCGGCGCGGCGAAGGGGGGCTGTGGAAACTCCGCCGGTCCGTCCCGGCGGAACCACCCAGGTCCGCCGGGACAGCGGACTTCCGTCCTACTTCTTGCCGCCGGCGCCCATCACGGTCGACAGCTTCAGTTCCTCGGGGCTCAAGCCCCACTGCGCGATCGACAGGCCGCCCGCTTCCTGCTTTCCACTGTAGGTGGTCGCCAGATCCTGCGGCTGGACCTGCTGCAGCGACCACTTCCCGTCCGGCTGCTTGACGTACATCTCCAGCGGCTTGTTGGGAGAGAGCGCGTTGGCCGGAAACGGCGCATTGTTCTGCAGGTGCTGCTGGACCGCGTTGGTCCCTCCGACGATCTCGTTGCCGTTGCGCAGCGAACCCGGGGGCAGGCCATTGGCCTTCTCGATCTGCTCCAGCCGTCCCTGCTTGCTCGTGTCGGAGGCCAGCGTGTAGCGCCGCTGCGCGTTCATATCGCTCTCGATGCCAGTCCGCTGTGCCTTCAGGGCGTCGAGCTGCTGCTTCTGGGGGTTCTGGGCCTCCCACTCCTTGATCTTGGCGCCCATCTCCTTCTTCGGCACCCCTTGAGCAGTCAGCTGCTGGGTATACGCCTGGCGCTGGGTCTTCAGCGCCGCCTCGCCCGTGCTGATCTGCGACGAGAGCTGCTGATGGTTGGTGGTCAGCTGCTGCCACCGCTGGGGATTGGCGCCCACGGGCACCTTGTTGTCGCCCCCGGCGAACTCCGAGAAGTAGCCCTTGGACTTCAGGCTGTTGAAGTTCGTTTCGCCAAGGTTCTGCTTCCACTGCGCCTCATTCCACCCGAGCTTGTCGCCCTGCTTCAGCGCCTGCTGCTGCTGAGGGGTGAGCTTCACGTTGGGGGGGGTCGTGTCGAACTTGGTGGGACGCGCGTACGCATAGTCGATCAGGTGGACGACGCCCTGGTTGCGCCCGGCGGCATTGGTATTCCACTGGTTGAGCGCCGCCTGCTCCTGGGTCTTCCGGCCGAAGTGGCTCTCCAGGTTCGAGTAGTTGCCCTGGAGCTTGCCCGGCTGCGGATTCCGGACCGACTGCGTCGGGATCTGCCTCGTGATGTCCGGGAGCTGCGGGGCGGTCGGGGTGCGCGGCGAAGGGGGGGCGCTCCGGGGAGGGGTGGGCGCGGTGGGCCGTGGCGTCGACAGCGAAGGCAGCGAGTTCGAGCGGAAGGGGCGCGTTTTCATGGGAGAGCTCCTGGGTCCTGAGATGTCCGTCTCTAGAGCATCGCCCGTGCCAGCCCCTGTTCGACGCAGGGTGTCGCGCAAATCCCTGGATTTCGGGCACTCGCATGATTCGTCGACCGGTCAGGCCTGCCCCAGAGGGTGACTGCGGTCATCAGCTGGTGACCGCAGTCATCATGCCCCTGGAGGGCTCAGGGAGAGGACGGAGGGCACGCGAGTGGGGGAGGCCAGCCGCAGCAGGCCCAGGCCCATTCCGGAAAGCCCGAGCAGCAGGCCGAGGCCAGCTCCAGCAGCGCCCAGGCCACGCCTGCAACTCCGTGCGAGAGCCCTGCCAGGGGCTTCTTCGTCGTCGCCGGACTCCACCATCCCGCCGTGCCAACGGAGGCGAGCGGCGCCCACCTGGAGGAAGGGGGTGAGGAAGCCGGTGAACAGGGGAGGAGCGTCATCCCCCGGCGAAGGCAGGCGTTCCGGGAGCGTGGGGAGCGGCTCGTCCATGAACTCGCCTGAGGAGACCTGCTCGAGCACCGTGCTCCAGACTTCAGAGGGTGGTGGCCCTTGGCGGGCCGCGCTTTCCCTACACCAACACCCCTTTTCGAGAATAACCGTTCAGCAGATATCCTGTGTTGCAGGATATCTGTCCGAGGGTATATTGCTTCGCACCGTGGATGCGGGTGCTGACCAGGGCACCCGCGGGAACAGCCGAGGCAGGAGCGTGAAGCCGTGAAGATGCGAATCGGGTTGAAGGGAGCGTTGGTGGCGGTGGCGGTGGCGGCGTCCGGTTGTTCGAAGGGAGGAGCCGCCGCGTCCCTTCCCTCCCCGAGCGCCAGCGCGGCTCCCAGGGCCATGGGCGTGAAGGCCATCGCACCCGCCACGAAGCTGGATGCGAATGTGATGAGCGCCACCGGTCACCTTCGCTCCCGGCAGCAAGCGACGCTGGCCTCACGGAGCTCGGGGCCGCTGACCCGGGTGCTCGTGGACGTGGGCGACAGGGTGAAGAAGGGGCAGGTGTTGGCCCAACTCGACACGGCGAGCCTCTCCATCTCGGTGGAGCAGGCGAGTGCCTCCAAGGCCGCGGCCGAGGCCGTGCTGGATGGCGCCACCCTCGAGGTGGAGCGTGCCCGGAAACTCGCTGAGTCGGGCAGCGTCCCGAAGTCCACGCTGGAGAAGGCGGAGATTGCCTTCCGTCAGGCCCGGGCCTCGGCGGCCCAGTCCGGCGCCGCGCTCAAGAACGCCTCGCAGATGCTGAGCGATGCCTCCATCGTGGCTCCGTTCGACGGCGTCATCACCGCGCGGACCAAGCACGTGGGAGACATGGTCAACACCTCCACGGCCATCTTCACCCTCGTGGATCTGGAAGGCATCGAGGTGCGCGCGCAGGTGCCGGAGACCATCATCGACTCCGTTCAGGCCGGGAGTGTGGCCAAAGGCACGCTGAGCCCGACCGGTGCCCGCTTCGAGGCCCGGGTGCGCACGGTGGGAGGCGTGATCGATCCCCAGACGCGAACGGTGGAGGTTCTCGCCGATGTCCTCCGTGGCCAGGAGAAGGTGGCCTTCAGACCAGGAGCCCTCGTGGAGCTCGACTTCTCCACCGCGGCGCCTGAGGCGAGCACTCCCAAGGGAGTGTTCCTCCCCGCCGAGGCGGTGAGCAGCCAGGGCCAGGACGGCGTGGTGTGGGTCATCCTGGACGGCAGGGTGGAGCGCCGCGAGGTGAAGGTGCGGAGCGTGATGCCCGGCTACGTGCACGTGCTCGAGGGATTGACGGCCCAGGAGCGGGTCGTGGCGGACGCGAGCCTTCCCATGAAGGACGGTTCCGCCGTCCGGGTGACCCAGTAGTCCCGAGCGAGCACCTCCGAGGCCCCCATGAGTCCCCTCAAAACCTTCATCGCTCGCCCCGTCTTCACCACCATGCTGATGGCGGCGGTGGTTGTTTTCGGAGTCTTCTCCTACCCCCGCATCGGCGTGGATCAGTTCCCGGACGTGGAGTTCCCCGTCGTCACGGTGACCACGCTGTTGCCTGGCGCTGATCCCGAGACCATCGAGAAGAACATCTCGGATCCTCTCGAGGAGGCTGTCAACACGCTGAATGGCGTGGACACGCTCAACTCCGTCAGCATGGAGAGCGTCAGCCAGGTCACCGTCCAGTTCACGCTCGGCACCAACCCGGAGATCGCCGCCCAGGACGTGCGAGACCGAGTGCAGGCCACGCTCCAGCAACTGCCCGACGAAATCGAGACGCCCGTCGTGGAGAAGTTCGACATCGGCGCGGCGCCCATCCTCACGCTGTCGCTCGCCGGCTCGCTGCCCATCGAAGAGCTCACGCGCGTGGCGGAGGACGTGGTGAAGCCCGCGCTCCAGCGGCAGGACGGCGTGGGCAGCATCACCGTCGTCGGTGGGCGCGAGCGGCAGGTCCAGCTCGTGGTGGATCCGCAGCGGCTGCGCGGCTACGGGCTGGGCATCAGCGACGTGAGCCAGGCGGTCGCCGCGCAGAACCTGGATGTTCCGGGAGGCCGCGCCATCGACAGCGGGCGCGAGCGCGTGGTGAGGATGACCTCCGAGGTGAAGAGCGTGGAGCAGCTGCGCAACCTCATCATCGCCAGCCCCCAGGGAGCGCCCATCCGCGTGCGTGATGTCGCCAGCGTGGTGGACGGCCCCGAGGAGGCGCGAGGCTCCGCCAGCGAGGCGGGCGCGAGCGCCGTGGCCCTCATCATCCGCAAGCAGTCCGGCTCCAACACCGTGCAGGTGGCCCGCAACGTCACGGACTCGCTGGCCGAGCTCAACACCTCCCTGGAGGCCCGGGGCGTCCGGGTCTCGACGGTGTCGGACAACTCGCGCTTCATCCGGGCGTCCATCGCCAGCGTGCAGTTCGACATGATCCTGGGCGGCGTGCTCGCCGTCGTCATCGTGCTCGTGTTCCTGCGCAACCTGCGCTCCACCCTCGTGGCGGCCATCGCGCTGCCCATCTCCGTGATTGGCACCTTCGCCGTCATGGCGGTGCTCGGCTTCACCTTCAACATGATCACGATGCTGGCGCTGACGCTGTCCATCGGCCTGCTCATCGATGACGCCATCGTGGTCATCGAGAACATCGTGCGTCACATGGAAGAGGGGAAGACGCCCGCCCAGGCGGCGCTCGAGGGCACCGGACAGATTGCCGTGGCGGTGCTCGCGGTGACGCTGGCCATCGTCGCGGTGTTCATCCCCGTGGCCTTCATGCAGGGAATGATTGGCCAGTTCTTCTTCCAATTCGGCGTCACCGTGGCCGTGTCGGTGATCATCTCCTACGCCGTGTCGATGATCCTCACCCCCATGCTCTCCAGCCGCATCCTGCGGGAGCATGCCGGCCCGGGCAACCGGGTGAGCGCCGCCATCGAGCGGGGCCTGATCGGCATCGAGAACGGGTATCGCAAGATCCTGGGGAAGATCCTGGACTGGCGCTGGCTCTCGCTGGGCATCGCCATGGGCGTCCTGGTGCTCACCGTGTTCATGGCGGGCCTGCTGAAGTTCACCTTCATCCCCGCGTCGGACAACGGCAACATTCGCGTCGCCGTGGAGCTGCCCATCGGCTCCCGGCTGGAGGACACCCAGAAGATCGTCGAGGAACTGGACGATCAGGTGCGGCAGGTGCCGGGCGTCGCGTCGACGTTCATCACCATCGGTGGAGGCGTCCAGGAGCAGGTGAACAAGGGGGAGATCCTCGTCAACCTCGTCCCCGTCAAGCAGCGGAAGTTCACCCAGGAGGAGTTCAAGGACTACCTGCGCCAGAGCCTCCCGCAGCGCTCGGATGTCAACGTCGCCTTCCTGGATGTCTCTTCCGTCGGTGGTGGCGGCGCCACCCAGGCCGTGCAGTTCAACCTGCGCGGGGACGACTGGAAGGAGCTCATTGCCGCCTCGGAGACCATGCGCCAGGTCATGCTGAAGAACCCGGGGCTGGTGGACGTGGACACCACCTACCGCTCGGGCAAGCCGCAGTACGACGTGGAGGTGGACCGTGAGCGCGCCGCGCAGTTGGGCATCGTCTCCGCCCAGCTCGGCTCGACGCTGCGCGCCTTCCTGGGCAAGGACAAGTTCGCCGACTACCGCGAGAAGGGCGAGACGTACGAGGTGACGCTGCGTCTGCCTGACGCGATGCTCGCCTCGGAAGATGCCTTGGGGCAGCTCCCCGTGCGCGCCGCGGACGGCACCCTCGTGGAATTGCGCACCATTGCCCGCGTCATCCGCTCCGAGGGGCCGGTGCAGATCAACCGGCAGAGCCAGAAGCGGCAGATCACCATGCTGGCCAACCTGGCGGGCACCTACAGCCTGGGTGAGGCCATCAACTTCCTCAATGCCCAGGCCCAGAAGGAGCTGCCCCCGAGCATCACCTCCGAGGTTGCGGGCAACGCGAAGGAGCTGAACAAGACGGTGGGTGCCTTCGTCCAGGCGCTCCTGCTGGGCATCGTGCTGCTCTACATGATCCTCGCCGCGCAGTTCGAGAGCTACATCCACCCCTTCACCATCATGGTCTCCTTGCCCTTCTCCTTCATCGGAGCGGTGGGGGCCCTGCTGATCTCGGGACAGGCCATGTCGATGTTCGGCTTCATCGGCATCATCATGTTGATGGGCCTGGTGGTGAAGAACGGCATCCTCGTGGTGGACTTCACCCAGCAGATGCGCGAGGAGGGCAAGAGCACTCGCGAGGCGCTCCTGGCGGCGGCTCCCGTCCGGTTGCGGCCCATCCTGATGACCACCGTGGCGATGATCGCCGGCATGGTGCCGGTGGCCCTGGCCCGGGGAGACGGCGCGGAGTCCCGCGTGCCCATGGCGCTCGTCATCATCGGCGGCCTGGTTACCTCCACCGTGCTCACCCTGGGGGTGGTTCCCGTCGTCTATTCGTTGCTGGATGGGCTTTCTGAGCGCTTCAAGCGCCGCAAGGCCCGCTATGGTGCCCCTCATCACCCCGTGGAAGAAGGGGCCCCATGAAGAAGAAAGCGAAGAAAGAGCCCGCGGAAGATGCCCAACCCACCCGTGAATCGCGCGAGCGCGCCGCCCTGCTCATCCAGAAGGTGATGGACTTCAAGCGGACCCTTTCCGAGCGCAAGGATCCCATGGTCGAGCTCGACAAGCAGTGGGACATCAGCTCCACCCAGCACAACGTCATTGTCTGGCTGGGATATGACGGCCCCTTGCAGACCGGGGAGCTCTCCCGGCGGGCGCAGATCCACGACAAGAGCATCACGGGTGTAGTGGATCGGCTTGAGAAGCGAGGGCTCATCCAGCGAGAGCGCTCCCCCGAAGACCGGCGCACCGTCATCGTCACGCTCACCGACGAGGGGCGCAAGCTCTACGCTGAGATCTACGAGATCATGGAAGGAGGGTTGGGCTGGATCATCCAGTCCATGGACGAGCAGGAAGAGACGATGGCCTTCCAGATCGTGGAGCGGCTGCTGAGAGCCGTGAACAACCTGCCGCACTGACAGAGGCTCGTGGGGTCCTTCTCAGGGCGCTCGGACCCCTGGCCTCGCCCCTTTCACTGCTTTCCGTGTCGACCTTCCGGTCTCCCACCCGGGACCGCAACGCCCTTCGTGTGTCCTCTCGCTTGCCAGCACTTTCACAACGGTTTTCACCATGTTCCTCCGGACCCTTCTCTCCAGTTTCCTGCTGACGCAGGCTCCCAGTTCCTCCGATGCCCCGGTGCGTGCTCCCACCTCCGAGGTGGCGGCTCCCGCTCCCGCGGGGGCTTCGCTGCCGCTGCTCACCTTCGAGGAGGCCATCTTGCTCGCGGAGAAGCAGAACCCCAGCCTCGAGGCCGCCCGGGCTCGGTTGGAGCAGTCCCGGCTGCTCGGGAACAAGGCTTGGTCCGGCTATCTGCCCAACATCACCGCGGGCGGTTCGTACATCCACAACCCCAAGGAGGTGTCGTTCGAGTTCCCCGGCTTCCCAGAGCCTGTTGTCCTCCAGAAGCAGAACCAGCTCTCCGGGCAGCTCTCTGCGCGGCAGGCGCTGCTCGTCCCCACGCTCTGGCCCGCAATCCAGGGTGCATACCTGGGTGAGCGCACGGCGGAACTGACCACGGAGAACACCCGCCGGGAGATCCTCTTTGGCGTGGCCCAGGCCTATCTCGGCGCCGCGAGCCTGCGGGAGTCCCTGGCGGTGAGGGAGCAGCTCCTGGAGGTTCGCCGGGGCTTCGAGCGCGATGCCCAGGCTCGCTTCGAAGTCGGGGACGCGGAGAAGCTGGCCGTCCTGCGCGCGACCCTGGACCGCAAGCAGGCCGAGCAGGAACTGGTCCGCAGCCGCAGCGACTATGCCACCGCGAAGAGCGCGCTGGCCGTGCTGCTCGGGCGCTCCGTGGATTTCGAGGTGGTGACTCCTCAGGGCGCGAAGTTCACCGCGCCTCCCGAGTCCGCCAACCTGGACCGGGCGGAAGAGAAGGCCCTCGAGCAGCGTCCGGATGTCTCGGCCGCGCGCCTCAACGTGGACATCGCTCGAACCGGCCACCGGCAGGTGCTCTTCGAGTACCTGCCCAACCTCTATGCCACGGCGAACTACTCGGCGAGCAACGCCGCGGGCCTGACGGGCGCATCCTCCACGTGGACTCTGGGGTTGTCCCTGTCGTGGACGCTGCTCGATGGAGGGTTGCGTGAGGCGAAGCTGAGCGAGGCCTCGTCGAAGATCGCCGAGGCGAATGCCAACCTGCGGGGCACGGAGCTGAAGATTCGGGATGAGGTTCGCAAGGCCCGGTACGCGCTGGAGAGCGCGGAGGCCAACCTCTCCACGGCCGAGGAGCGGGCGAAGATTGCCCGGGAGAGCGCTCGGCTGGCCAAGGCGAGCTTCGATGCGGGGGCGACGACGTACCTGCAGGTGACGGATGTCAACGCGACGCTCGCGAGTGCGGAGCTGGGCTTTGTGGCCGAGTCCCTCAATGTGCAACTCTCTCGATTGGCCCTGGCGCGTGCGATGGGCCTCTTCGAGCTCTCGGGGAACCCTTCTCCATGATTCGACTCTTCCGCCGGGTGTGTCTGGTCGCCGTGCTTCACGGGGTGGGATTCCCTGGTCTGGCTTCGGCCCAGGAGCCGCAGCCCGAGCCGCTCCCCGTCCCGGCCCCCGGCGGATTGGAAGTCGAGGCGCAGGCTGCTCCGCCCGAGGAGCCCACGGGGCGCATCGAACGCATCGAGGTCAGCGGCAACACCCGGACGCGAGACTCCGTCATCCTCCATGCGCTGCAGACCGCCCCTGGGGATGTGTTCACCGCCAGCTCCGGAGCAGAGCTGAAGCGGCGGGTGCTCAACCTGAGGCTCTTCAAGAGCGTGGAGGTCCACACTCGCCCTGAAGGCACGGGCGTCGCGCTCCAGGTCCAGGTGGAGGAGCGCTGGACCCTGTTGCCCTTTCCCATCTTCAGCTCCAGCGAGGGGCAGTGGCAGGCGGGAGTCTTTGCCGTCGAGAGCAACCTGTTCGGCCTCAACAAGACCTTGGTCTTCGGAGGGCTGGCGGGGAACCGCGGTGGCTCGGTGATCTCGATGTACCGGGATCCGGGGATCGCCGGCAGCCTCTGGACGGGCCGTCTCTGGTTCCAGTTTGCGAAGAAGGATCGGGAGCGGCGCCTCGACGACATTGTCGTGGATGCATATACCGACCGGCGTTTCGACATCTCGGGCTCGCTCGGCTATCAGCTGACGTCGGCGCTGAACGTGGGCGCGGGACCGTTCGCCCTCACCAACAAGCCCCTTCCGTTGGCGGGCGGAGCTGCCACGCCGGAGCCCGGGGAGGCGTATGGGGTGAGCCTCACGGCGGAGTACCTGGGCCAGGACTTCCACTTCTATTTCAATGAGGGCCTCGCAGCCCTGGTGAGCTATCGCCAGGGGCTGGGTTTCCTGGGCTCCTCGCGTGAGCTGCGCCAGCTCTCCGTCTTTGCCAGCTACACGCTGCCGCTGTTCGGCAACCACGCGCTGACGCTGGCAGGCAGCCACATCCAGGGGCATGGAGATCCCGTTCTGGATGCGCAGCTGCTCGGAGGCCGCCCGGGGAGCCGCGGCTTCGCCCAGGATACGCTCTGGGGCGATACCGTGAGCACGTTGACGCTCGAGTATCAGGTGCCCCTCTGGAGCCCCCGCCTGGCGACCGTCACTGCTCATGCCTTCGTGGATGTGGGCCGGGTGCAGTTGGAGGAGTCGCTGACACGGTACGCCGCGCCCGGCGTCGGGTTCCGGGTGTATCTCCGAAGCGTGGCCATTCCCGCGGTGGGGGTTGAAGTGACTCGCAGCCCGGAGACGGGAAAGCTCCTCCCCAGCGTCGCCGTGGGCTTCTCCATGTAGCCATGATGATCCTCTCCTTGAACGAGAAGCACCGTGCCGCGATTCTCGCCGCCGCCAGGAAGTCCTTTGCCCGGTACGGTTTCCTGGAGTCTTCCCTGGAAGACATTGCCCGGCGCGCGGGGCTCGGGCAGGGGTTCATCTCCTTCTATTTCGAGAGCAAGGCAGAGCTCTTCAGCGCGGTGGTGAGGCAGGTCCGGAAGGAGTTGTTCGCTGAGCTCGAGGCGGCTGTCAGAGGTTCCTCCACTCCCGAGGAGAAGCTGCGGACCTTCGTGAGGATCCGGCAGGAGCAGATGGAGCGAAGCCTCCAGGAGTTGCGTCTCTCTCCTGAGGCGATAGCCGGTATGCGCCCTCTCGTGGAGAGCGTGGTGGTGGAGCAGCAGGCGCGCGAGGTGGCGTTGCTCGAGTCCATCCTCGTGGAGGGCAATACCCAAAGAGCGTTCACGTTTGGCAATCCCAGGGCCGTGGCTCGCTCCGTGGTGGAAGGGCTTCGGAGCATCGAGCGGACGCTGGTGGAGTTCAGCTTGAGGCTCAGGCGCGAGGACGTGCAGGGCCCCAAGTCTTGAGGCGATGTTTACTCGAGCCTGTGTCGCAGCTCCGCAGTGCTCACCGCGCTCGTGCCATCCGGCCCCGTGAAGTGTTGTCCATCCCTGTAGAGGGCTGGGCGCGAGAAGAGCGTGCGCAAGGCCTTCAGGTGTGGAGCAACGATGGACGCCTCGGGGTTGATCGCGCGCAGGTGCTTGCGCAGCAGTGGCGCGAACCTCGGGCTCATCGCCGGGAAGATGTGGTGCTCCTGGTGGTGGCTGAAGTGCAGGTGAATCAAGTCCATCACCGGGTGCGTCTCCACGCTCGCCGTGTTCACGAACGGGTTGTCCGTATCCTGGGATGCAGGCAGGAGCCAGTGGTTGGTGGCGATGTAGATCATCAGCGTGGCGTTGCTGAAGAGATGGGGCAGGAGGATCGCGTAAATCGCTCCCCGTGGTCCCATGGCCCAGCCCAGCGTGCCCCAACCCAATGCCAGCAGCACGGTGAGGATCCGCTCCCGCGTCCGGCTCATGCGCACCTGCTGGTGCTGGGGCAGGTTGCTGTGATGCCACAAGAAGGCCTGCCCCTGAGCCGTGAAGAAGAAGCTGAAGCTGATGAAGCTGATCCACGAGCCCGAGCCCGGGGAGATGGCATGGAACAGCTTCGCGAACCGCTGGGTGAGCCATTCCTCCTGGCGCGGGAGCACGTCTGGGTCCCGGACATGGATGTTCGCGGCGCTGTGGTGCGCCTGGACGTGCCATGCGCGCCACGTCCCCGGTGTCACCAGCCACGGGCTGAAACCGGCCCAGCCCAGGATGTCCTCCAGCACCCGGCTGCGGAACACCGAGTGGTGCAGTGCCTCATGCGCCGCCAGGCCCACCGTGGTGAGGAGCTGTCCGAGCACGAATGAGAGCAGGAGGCAGCCCCACCAGGGCATCCACTCCTGGCACACCGTCCACATCAGAGCGATCTCCACAGGCACGAGCGCGAGCGCGAGCACCCCGCGCAGCGGCTGCGGCTGGAAGGCTTCAGGAGGCATGGCCCGTCGCAGCTCGGTGCGGAGCTGACGGAAGTCATGGACGGAGATGGGGTTTGTCCGGAGAGAAGAAGAGCTCATGGGTTCGTCCGATGAAGAGGTGTCTCAGGCCATGGGACGGGCGAGCCCGCCCTCGAACAACATCCGCACGCGTCCCGCCTCGTCGATGGCCGCGACGCTGCCGCACTGAACGACGTCCCCCTGCACCTTCGGGGGGAGGGCCTTCAGGGAGAGGTGGCGCCGCGCACCGCCATGGCTCTCCACCAGCTCCCGGTCGAACGTCGTCCGCCGGAGTTGGATGGGTACGAACACGGCGTCCGAGACTCCTGCCGCGTGCATCGTGCTCAGTCGCAGGGCGGCATCCAGGACGAGCGCTGGAACGCTGCTCCCTGCTTGTTGCGGCGATGTCGGCAGGCCCAGTCGTGCGAAGCGGGCCGTCGGCTCGAGCCGGATCTCCTCCAGGCAGTCGAACATCTTCCGCAGCTCGACAGGAGACCCGGTGACGCAGTGGGGATCTCGGACGCTCACGCCGCTCCCGGAGGGCATGGCCTTCTCGAGCTGTGGCAGGCCCCGAGGAGGCTCCGCCGTCAACGTGAAGCGGGCCTCGGCGTAGATGAGATCCCGCTCCAGCACCACCCCGGAGGCATGCGTCACATCTCCGGTCAGCTGGACCTGCACGCAATAGCGGCCCGGCTCGTCAACGAGCGGGGTGCACTCGGCTCGCAGCAGCTGCCGCCCCCCGGGCTTGACGCGGATGAAGCGCGAGAACCGCACGTCCTCGATGGTGACGGTGCGCAACTCCGGCCGCCCATCTCCCAGAGCGGCCTGCAGCATCAGGTCCAGTGCCCAGGCCCCAGGCAGCGTGGGTGTGCCGCGGACCAGGTGATCCTCCAGGCAGGGGAGGCTCGTCGCGTCGACGACGAGCTCCCGCCGCACGGGCCCCGCCTTCTTCGGAGCCGGAGCCTCCGCAGGCAGCAGCTCCAGGCTGTAGTAGGCGCGCTCGCTCTCAGTGAGCTGCACGTTGATGGGCTCGCGTGGTCGGCCGTCGATGAGCTGGAGGAAGAGCGCCTCACCCTCCTCGGCGCGGATCCCTCGGAGCTGGCGGCTGGCTCCGAGTACGCGGTACTCCGAGCCTCGCGTCATCCCGATGCCGTCCCACGCCAACCACCCCACGCTGCACCAGCGGACCTCCTGGCGGGTGTCGCTGACCCAGGCGCAGAGCCGATCCAGTGCCTCGTTGGCCGCTCCGTAGTCCGCCTGACCGTCGTTGCCGATGAAGCTGAACGCGGAGGTCAGGACATGGAACGGTACGGGGCGTGTGAAGCCACGCGTGCAGGCCTCGTGGAGGTTCCGCAGGCCGAGGAGCTTGGTGTCCAGGTTGGTCCGCAGTTCGTCGAGCCGCCTGCGGTTCAGCTTCTTGGATGTTTGGGTCCCGGCGCCGTGCACCACCAGGTCCAGGCGGCCGTGCTCACGGGCGATCTCCTGCACTACCCGCTCGACCTCCTCGGGCCGCGTCACATCCGCGACCCGGTAGACCATCTGTCCGGGGAGCCTCGCGATCCCCTCGAGCGTGGTCCTCAGTTCACGCGCGGCCAGGTAGCGCTCGAACCGCTTGCGCAGCTCGGGCATCTTCGTCGCGCGGTTATTGGCCAGCTCCGAGGCGTAGAACTCCCGCTCCACCTGTGGGAGCTCCTCCTCGCGAGCTTGACGGATGCGTTCGGGTGCCTCGTCTGGATCGCTTCGGCCGATGAGGACGACCTTGCACCCGTACCGCTTCAGGAGTGCACCCGCAAGGACCGCTGTCACTCCGCGTCCGCCTCCTGTGAGCAGGACCACCGAGCGTGCATCGAGCGACGGAGCGGGATCTGCCGTGACTTCCGTAGGACGGAGGCGGCGGACGCAGCGCTGCGGCCCATCGAAGCAGACCTCGATCGAGGAACCGCCCTCCTCCTCCGAGCCGAACTCCGTGGCGACGAGCTGGAGCGCTGCCGGGAGCGAGAGCAGGGTAGTGGAGATGGCTCGAACGTTTCGGGCCGGGACTTCACGTCCGAGAGACTTGAGCATGCCGGCGAACAGCCCCGTCACGGGGTGCAGGGTCCTGCGTGGGCCCACTCCGCCGATGCACAGGCTCCCCAACTCGACTTCGCCAGCGCTCAAGCGTTCGTAGGCGCGGCGTGCGGCGAGGAAGAGCAGCTCCAGTGCCTCGTGGCGCAGGGCCGTATCGCTGACCACGGAGGACTCACCCGCTCCGGACTCGAGCCGGCAGACCGAGAGGATGACCTGCGGTTCAAAGCCGAGCGCCTCAATGCCCGCCTGTGCTGTCTCCTCACGCGTGAGGTCGATGCGGCGGATTCTTCCACTGGCGAAGGAAGTTCCCGCGCAGAGGATGAGGTGCTCAGAGCCACACAGCGCGTCCGCATGGGATGCAAGCTCTCCTGCCAGGGTCTCATCCTGAGCGATGAACAGCACTCGCTTGCCGCGCCAGGATGGAGGCCGGGTGGCGCGGGCCTGGCGTTCGACGAGTACAGGCGCGTGGTACCGGATTTGCGCCGTATGATCGAAGCCTCCCGATGACTCCGGGGCAGGAGCCGCAGGGGCAGGAGCCGCCTGCTGGGCCGGTTGCGAGCCCTGTGTCTCCTGGAGCAGAGCGCGAGGAACGCCCGCGGCTTCTGTGGGTAGGAGCTGGATCTCGAGGCGAGCACCCGTTGCGGCGTTCGGGTGGAAGAGGAGCGTGGTGGCACGCCCCGCCGTGGCGGCCATCACCGAGCGGAGGACCTCCAGGCTCTCCCCAGCCGAGTGGGGCGGAAGCTCGATGCGCGCTCCGGAGTGCTGCTGAACGTCAGCCGACAGTCGGAGATGGCACAGGGGCTTCAGTCCCAGTCGCTCGGCCTTCACAGCCGTGGTGACTGCCAGCATCGCCACACCCTCGGCAGGCTGGGACGATCCCTGACCTTCCTCCCCTGGCCGGAGGACATGCGTGCTGCCCACGAGCACCAGCTCGAACCCGCTTTCCATCAGTCCGCGCGAGGCTCGAAGTGCCTCGGCCAGCGAAGCGGCCCCAGCGTCGATCACGAAGTTCGGGCCCTTGGTGTCGAGTGCACCCGCGATGCGACCGGGGGTGACGTTGGGCATCATCCCCTGGAGGGTGTAGGGCCCCGAGGGACGCACCGAACCCTGGATGGCCTCGTGGAGGCGGTTCGCCAGGGGCAGAACCGAGGCGAACTCCGGAGCGCGCTGGGTGAACTCGCGGATCCGGCGCAGGGTGGAAGTGGCCAGCACACGCTGGGTGGCCTCCACGCCGCGGCGGGTCTTCCCCTCGAGCCCGAGAACGATCGCGGTGCCCGAGCGCACCGTGTCGAAGACACCGAGCTTCTGCACGAGAGAGCTGGCGACGGTGAGTCCCAGGCTCTGGGTCGGATCCATGTCCTCGGAGATGTCCGGCAACAGGCGCACCGAGGAGGGCAGGCGGATGGAGCCAGTGTCGAAGCGTGGCCCCACTTCGGTAGGCACTCCCGCTACGGGAACGCCCCGCGCATTCGGGAACAGACCCTCCGCGGCCACCACCACCAGCTCGTTCGCCTCGGTCGGAGGGATCCGGGGACGCGGTGCGAGCACGTCGCCCCGGTACTCCTCCAGCACCAGGTGAGCATTGGTGCCGCCGAAGCCGAAGCCGTTGGTGGCGGCGCGGCGGGGATTCTCCCCATTCTCCGGCCACGGCTGTTCGCGCGTGCTCACCTCGAAGTCCGGCCCGAGCGCGCTCAACGCGGAGCCGGGTCGCTCGAAGTTGGACTGCCGCGGAAAGAGCCGGTGCTCCAGGGCCTTGCACAGCTTGATGACCGAGGCAGCCCCCGCCGCCCAGCCAACATGTCCGATCAAGGCCTTGACGCTGGAGAGCTGGATGCCGCGCCGCTTGCCGCCGAAGACCCGAGCGATCGACTTGAGTTCGGTGGCATCCCCAGCAGGCGTCGCCGTCCCGTGTGCTTCGATGTACTGGATGGTGGAGGGCTCGACGTGGGCCGCCGTGTAGCAGGCCTCCATCGCGGCCACCTGACCCTCCGAGCGAGGGACATTCGCCGAGCTGCTCCGCCCATCACTGGAGAGTCCCGCGCCTCGGATGATGGCGTGGACTCGGAGCCCGGAGGCGACGGCGTCCGCCAGTCGCATCAGGCCCACCACGCCCGAGCCCTCACCGAAGATGACGCCGTCCGCGCGCTCGTCGAAGGGCCGGCTCCCAGTGGCGGAGAGTCCCTTGAACTGCGAGAAGAGGCAGCTGTTGCTCGGGCCCGGAGAGAAGACTCCGCCCGCCAGGACGAGGTCGGCCTCACCGAGCTCGAGCGCCTTCATGCCCAGCGCGATGGCGTAGAGCGAGGATGCGCAGGCCGCGTCGATGAGCACCGTGGGGATCTCGCGTCCAACCAGGTCCGTGACCACGGACTGGAGGATGGGGTGCGGCGCCAGCTCGTCGGAGTGGGACTCCACCCCGAGGGCAGTCCGTGCCGCACGAGCAAAGGCGGAGATGCCCGGGTTGCTCTCTCCCTGCGCGTGCAGCAGGGCTTCTCCAGCCTCCAGGCACAGCGCGGCGTCGTACTCGGAGGACCCGTCCGCGGTCGAGCCGAGCAGGCACTGAATGCGGCCGGACAATCGTGCGGGAACACGTTCCAGGCCTTGCAGGGCCTGTGCGAGCGCAATGGACAGCAGCTTTTGCTCCCGGACGTAGCGCTGGAAGCGGGCCGGGTCGAACCCCGGTGGTGGCACCAGGTCCGAGTCCCGCACGAGCCCTGTGAGCAGGGTATAGGTGCGATCCGGTGTGCCCACCGGGCCTGCGAAGTCCGTCACCAACTCGGGGTGGAGCAGGCCCTGATCAACGATGCCGCTGACACCCTGTCGGATGTGCTGCCAGTACGTCTCAGGATCCCGAGCACCCCCCGGGAGGATGCACCCCAGGGACACCACGGCCACTGCCGTGTCCGCGCCAGGGGCAGCGTCAGGCCTGGTGGTCGGCACAACCTCCGGACGGGGAGGCTCGCTGGCAGCAGGGCTTGCCGGGAGCATGCCGCCGATGGCGCTCACCTCGATGGGGCTGTTCTCAGGGAGGATTCGCTGGACGATGCGCGCCAGCCGCCCGCTCGTCCCGCAGTCCACGAAGCGAGTGCAGCCCGCGCGCGCCAGCGTCTCCACCGCTCCCAGGAAGTCGAAGGGACGCACCAGGTGGGAAGCCAGCGCCTGCGTCAGCTCCTGCTGGCCACTGGCATACGTGCGTCGCTCGATGGGCGAGTAGATGAGGCCCCGAGGAGGGCGCATGGCCACTCTGGCGATCGCGGCCCGGAAGGCGTCCGCGGCGGGTGCCATGCCAGGATGGTGGAAGGGGTAGCGGCTGGAGATGAAGGTGAACCCCCGTCCTCGGTTCTCCAGGAGCGTGCGCAGGCGTTCGAGTTCCGCTCGGGGACCGGCCACCACGGTCTGGCGGGAGTGGTTGCGCCCGGCGATCACCAAGTTCCGGGTTTCGGAGTCCGCGATGGCCCGAGTCGTCTCCGCTTCACCGAGGGCAATGGCCGCCAGGGTCCCGAAGTCGTCGGAGACCCTCTGGAGCGCCCGGACCCGTTGGCAGACGATCTCGGCACCCGTGCGCAGATCGAATGCCCCAGCCGCCGTCATGGCGGCGATCTCTCCGAAGCTGTGTCCCACGAATGCATCCGGGCGCGCCCCATGACGCTCCAACCACCGGGCGCCGAGGACACCGGACAGGAAGATGCCGATCTGGTCGATCTGCGGAGTGCGCTCGAGCGCTCGCTGGACGGCAGCGGCATCCTGGGCCGCGAGCAACGGAGCCGCATCGAGGCCGAGTGCCTGGCACGCGCTCGCCACACCCGCGAACTCATCCCGCAGCTCCGGGTGCAGCGCCTTCAACTGGACGAAGAGTTCGGGGTCGAACGTGCCCTGTCCGGCAAACAAGAGCGCCGTGGAGCCGGGAGGCAGTTGTGGCTCAAGAGCTGGTTTCGGCGGAGGAGGCACGGGAGCCACAACGGGCGCCGAAGCATGCTCCACCATCCGCGCGGTACCGATCGAGGCCGGAGCCGCCAGGAGCGTCTTTGCGAGTTGCCGGATCGGCTCGGGGAACAGCGCGTTGACGGAGGCGCCGCCCCGCAGCGCATGGTCCTTGAAGCTCTGGGGCGCCTCGGGCTCATGCAGGCTCGTCAACGCATCCAGGCAGCGCCGGAAGGACTCGGGGAACGCGCACAAGGTTCCGTGCGTCTTGTCGGCGCACAGGACGGTCTGGTACCCGCAGGCCACCGGGGTGCCATCGCTCTTCAGCGTCCGGAAGCAGAAGCGCAGCGAGAGCTCTCCCCGCTCCTCGATGGACGTGAGCACCACGAGCCGATCGCCCAGGTTGGCGGGAGCGAGGTTGCGCGAGTAACCCTCGTAGGTGAGCAGGAGCACCTGGTCGAAGTCGCGCCGGAACTCCGGCACCTCGAAGAAGTGCGGGCTGAAGAGCAGGTGCTCGCGGCCGGCGCACTGGAACTTGAAGTTGGTCAGGAAGTGATGGCTCCCGTAGGCCATCGTGTCGTCGAAGTGGACGTCGTACGGGACTGCGAAGAAGTGCATGGCAGGGGCTCCAGAGGAGAGGCTCAGGACGGCAGCAGTCCATCCACGGTTCCGGACAGGCCGGCATCCACCACCCAGATGGCGCCGTTCACGCGTTGCGTCCTCGGCCCCAGCAGGAGCTCGGTGACGTCGGCGACATCCTCCGCGGTGCACAGCTTCCCGCCGGGAGTGGTCGCCTCCCAGCGCGCGATGCGGCTGGCGGCATCGGGGAACATCCCGAGCAGCTCTCCATGCACGGGGCCGGCGGACACGCAGTTGGTGCGGATCCGATCCGAGGCCAGCTCCGCGGCCAGGTAGCGCGTGAGCGACTCGACGGCGGCCTTCGCCACGCCCTGGCAGCCCAGGTCATGCATGTACCGCTGGGACATGGAGGTGGACAGGGTGACGATGCTGCCTCCGCCGCGCCGAGCCATCAGCGGCCGAGCGCGCATGGCGCACTCGTAGGTGCCGGTGATGCAGGTGCGGAACGCCTTGTCCCAGTCGCGCGGGGTGATCTGGTTGAAGGGGCCGATGAGGCCGTTGGAGGCATTGCACACCAGGAAGTCGAGCCCCCCGAACTGAGAGTCGAGGGTGGAGAACATCCGCTCCAGGTGATCCTCCTGGGCCACGGAGCCCCACAGGTGGAGCGCCTTGCCGCCGGCAGCGAGGATCTCCTGCGTGGTCTTCTCGCCGTCCTCTCGGGAGTGGAACGAGTTCACCACCACGGTCGCCCCAGCCTGGGCCAGGCGGGCGGCGATCACCTTGCCAATTCCCTTCCCTGAGCCGGTGACGAGCGCGATCTTCCCTGCGAAGGGCAGGGCAGGGCTCGGAGCGGCCGGCGCGGGCGCAGGAGCCATGGGGGCGGAAGAAGCAGGGGCGCTCACCGCTCGCGAGGACGCCGCGGGAGCAGATACCGGGGCCAACTGCTCGCGGGCCGCTTCACAGATGGCGGCCAGGGTCCGCAGCCTCCGGGAGGGAGCCGGGCCCTGAGCCAGTCCGAGCTCCTTCGTGAGCACGGCCAGCACCTCGGCCTGCTTCACCGAGTCGATCCCGAGCTCATCCTCCAGGTCCGCCTCCAGGGTGAGGAGTTCCTCCGGGTAGCGAGTGACGCGCGCGAACACGGCGCGCACGCGCTGTTCGAGGTTCGGCGCAGCCTGCGGGGGCGGTGCGGCCGGTGGCAGCGGAGCCGCCTCGCTCGGAAGCTGCTGGGCCACCACGTCCGCGATCGCGCCGAGCGTCCGCGCCTTCCCGCTCTTGGGCAGCTGCTCGGGAGGGAGGTTGAATTCGCGCCCGACCACGGCAGCGATCTCGGCGAGCTTCACCGAGTCGATGCCGAGCTCATCCTCCAGCTGCGCTTCCGCCGTGAGGATGTCGAGGGGATACCGGGTGACGGAGGCCGCGCACTGGCGGACCCGCTCGAGGATGTTCGTGGCCGTGCCGCCGCTCTGCCGCGCTGCAAGGGAGTACATCGCCGCTCCTTGTTTTTAGCAAGTACGCGGCGGAAAGTGCATCAGGGGTCTGACATGCCCTGATTCAAACCGGAGCCCTCTAGCGGCTGGCGTCGATCCCCAGGCCTTCGCTGGCGAAGCGGGCCATCTTCTCGAGCAGCTCCTTGGAATCATCCACGGCACTGCGGCCGGACATGTTCGCCATCGTCTCCAACCGCTCGTTGCAGCGGAGATCGAGGCACAGGTTCACGCCCACCCGGCGCTTCGAGTCCAGATCCGTGGTGAGCAGTCCAATCACATCCGCTGTGCCGTTGGCATGGCACCATTCACACATCCGGCCGTGCAGCGTCTTGTCTCCCTGCTGGTCGCGGCGGAAGGCGATGCCGATGGGCCGCGCGTTGCTGGGGGCCTTGAACACCAGGAAGACGCGCACGCCGTAGGGGTCCACCCATGACAGGTAGTCGCGAACGAAGAGGGGGAACCGGGTGCCCTTGGGGAGCTCGACGGTCTTCCGATCCCGGGAGCGGAAGGCGTTCAGGAACTCTTTCTCGGATTGAATCTGGAACACGGCCACGTCCTTTCTTGCGGCCCGGAACCTGTAGGAGACTACAGCTTCACGGTGCGAGAGGTGATCGTCACGTCGCCGTTCTGGGACGGGACGAAGTCGGCCTCTCCGACGCCGCGCGAGAACTTTCCAGGGGGCAGACCGGGGGACTCATCCGTGAGGAATGCCTCGATGGGCTCGCTTCCCTCCTGGACCAGATGGAGCAGGCACCCCTGGGGTGCGTCTGCCACGCAGGAGACGAGGCGCCAGCCGCTCGACCGGGCGCTGACGCGCTCGGACGGAGTTGGAATGGTCTCTCCGTTCACGCGCAGAGAGGTGATCCGCGCCGTGGGAGGAAAGGCTACGGAGAGTATGCGGGCTCCCCGGGAAGAGCGCAGCTGCGCTTCGATGTCCCTGCCTCCCGTGGTCGTTGTGATGCGCAGAGGCTCCAACTCAGGCGCGGTCAACGCGGGGGCCTCCACGGGAACGGTGATGGCGGTGGGCTGTGATGTCCACGGGGTGACCTTCTGGCGCGTCCCGGACCGGAACTCCGTGAGCGGCTCGGGCACGCGACTCAGATCGCCCTCCAGGGCCCAGTGGCTCGACTGTTTGTCCTGTTCGAAGCGATAGACGAGGTTCAAGCGCTGCGGTGCCTGCGCGGAGTAGGGGGAGAGCAGGCTGCTCCAGACGGCGAACACCACGGCCCCTCCGAGGAGCGCGCCGAAGAGGGTCCACGCGCGCGGCAGCTTGTCCGGGGCCAGCGGGAGCAGGCTGGTCAGCGGCAGCCCGATGAGGAGTCCGGCCGCGGCGAGCATGGGCAGTCCCATGCTGTCCATCAAGAAGAGGAAGACGGGGAGAAGGAAGAGACCCGCGCCGGCTGTTCCCACCCCCACGGCCGCGGCCCGGTGCCGGCCCAGAGGCGCGAGCACCGCGGCGAGTCCCGCGATGAGCACCGGCAGGAGGAACGAAGGCGTGGCCTCGGGCGCGAGGAAGGTGATCACCGTGACCAGCAGCGCCCACCAGCACCACCCCGAGGCCCAGCGGGCGGTTGGGCTCGCTCGAGAGGGGATGACCTTGCAGACCGGTACGAGCCCCGCGAGCAGCAGCAGCCCGAACGCCGCGTAGGCCGCAGCCGGATGGGCGATCCACGGCACGGGGGCCGCGCCCGTGCGCTCCAGGAGGCTCGACACGACGAGGCCTGAGAGCAGGCAGGACACGAGCAGCCACCACCAGCCCAGGCTGGCCCATCCGAGTTGCCGGAGCGTGAGCGGCTCCTGGCGCGCTCCTCGCCATGCGCCGATGACGACGAGCAGCAGCCCGAGTACGGCCAGCACGGGCGTGAACCCCACCGGCCAGCGCAGGACGAACTGGCCGAGCACATCCACGTAGGCGGCATCTCCCTTGTGCTCGGCGGAGAGATCCGTGCCCGCCAGGGCCTTCACGAGTGCGAGCGCCGTATCTCCGTGGTGCTGGAGGGTGCGCGGATCCGAGTGCTCCAGGTCATCGAGCGGCGTGTGGTAGTGGACCACGTCACCGATGTTGGCCAGGTTCATCCCGTTGATGCCATGAGCCTTGAACACGGTGAGGTCCGTGTCATTGGGCAGCCGCTTGTAGACGGCATAGGCGAGGGAGTTGGCCGAGGGCCTGGGAACGCTCCGCGCGTACAGCGCCATCAGCCAGGCATTGTCCGGGCCTGTCTCGAACATGTGGCTGAGGCCCGAGGTGCCGCGAGCTTCGATGTTGATGACAGCGGCCACCTCATTGGCCCAGGGGTGGCGAACGAACGCATGCGCGCCGAGCAGGCCGGTTTCCTCTCCATCCGTGAGCAGCAGGATGACGTCGTTGCGGAGGGGAGGGCCCGACTTCAGGATGCGAGCGATCTCCAGCATGGCCGCGGTACCATTGAAGTCATCGGATGCGCCGGGCCCGGCCCCGACCGAGTCGTAGTGCGCCGCCAGCATGATGGCGCGGCGCCCGCCTGTAGGCGGGTCACTTCCAGGAATGCGGAACAGGAGGTTCTCGACCGTGGCGCAGCTTCCATAGAAGGAGCACACGAAGGAGGACTGCACCTCTGGAGTGAGGCCGAGTCCCTGGAACTCGACCAGGAGCCGGTCCCGGAGCTGGCGCAGGCTGGGCTGGCCCACGCGATGAGGCCCGAGCCCCTCCAGCAGCTTCGCGCGGAGTGCACCCGCACGGGCCGCGGAGAAGACATCCGGGGGGGACTCGTTACCTCGCACGCTGGGGGGCTGGCTTAGGAGCCACACCAGGGGGAGAAGGGCTCCCAACCCCAACACTCCCGCCAGCAGCCCACGTCCGGATGGGTGATCCATGCGCCGCCTCTAGCAGCGCGCGCTCACCGGGTCCACGGGGAGTGGACTAGGGGCTCAGCTCAGCCAGTAGACGCCGCCCTCGTTGCAGCTGCCCCAGTAGGCGTCGACGAAGACGAGCCCGCGGTTGGAGCAGACCGTCTGCACCCATGAGGTGCAGTTCTGGGTCACGGCCCTGCTGCCGTAGTGGTAGTAGGTCCCGTCCGTCCGGCACCAAGCCATGCAACACTGGCCATTGCCATTGACGCCCTGCATCAGCTCCTTGAGCTTCGGCGACATCTGCTCAGATGCCTCGGCGGGTTGCCCTTCCTCACCTTGCATTTCCGGGCCACATGCCGTGCCGAGCGTGATTCCGCACACCAACAATCCCAGCTTCGCGATCGCCTTCATCTCAATCTCCTCAGGACCTTTGTGAGGAAGCGCGGTCCCGACCGTTCTTTGGGATTTGCTGGGCTGGCTGGATCTCCGGATTTTTCGGTATTTTTTTATTTTCGTCGGAAGAAGAGGGCGGCAACGAGTCCGGCCAGGGCAAGAAGGGACACCGTGAGCCCCACTCGGAAGCTCAGGGGTGCGTACTCGAAGCGAACACGGTGGGGGCCGGTGGGGACACGCACGGCGCGCAGTGCGAAGTCGGCGCGGTGGATATCCGTGGCGGCTCCGTCGAGGGTCGCGCGCCAACCCGGATAGTGGGTGTCGCTGACCACGAGGTAGCTCTCGTCACAGGCGTTCACTTCGAGCTCCAGGCGTCTTGCCCCCGAGTCCACGATGCGAGCGCTGCCTCCGCAGGCAGGGCGATCCAGGGCCTCTCCTGTGGCAATGTAGGCGGTGTGCCGGAAGGGCTGGGCCGGATCGAGCACTGCTTTCAGCGCGTCCGCGTCTGGAGTCACCTGGGCCTTCTGTACGAGGAAGGCGCGAGGCAGGGCTGTCTTCGAACGCGAGAGCGTTGTGCCATCCTCGAGCGTCTGGAGCAGTTCCAGATCCGCGTAGGGCGGCGGCCCGTTGCGCACGTACCAGGTGACGCCCGTCAAGTCATAGACGCTGCGCTCCCCAGCGAGGTTGAACACATCGCTGCGCACGGGCTCGGGGGCTCCATAGCCCTCCAGGGCGGGCAGCCGCTCCTCGACGAAGCGGTTGGGGATGAGCCGATCCCGGCTCAGCTCGATGGTGCGTGACACGGCGTTGGGTACCTTCGTCGGGTCCGCCGGGCCCTCGATGTCCGCGCTGATGCGCCCTTCGAGGGACTCGGGAAGCTGCCGCCGGATCGCCGAGGTGCGCTCCAGCGGCTCGTGGTCCGAGTACTTCGGCACGGTGAGCAGGTAGTGGGCAGCGACCAGCTCCAGCACCGCCAATGCCGCCAGCGCGTGGCGCACCCGGCTCGGCCGCGCGAACGTGTCCCGGAGGATGAAGAGGAACACGGTGGACAGCCCCAGGAAGAGCAGGGGCCAGGTGACACCGGCCTCGGCGGACTCGCGCATCGGCAGCCGGTGCACGATGGGCCCCGCCACGCCGATGGCCACTCCCATGCCCACGAACGCCACGACGGCGCGGAGGAGCGAGGGGCGGATGCGCCGGGAGAGTCGGCCCATGGCCTCCAGCCCGAAGCCGGACAGCAGGGCAACACAGAAGGCGGCTCCCACGAAGTACTTCGCCGGATAGCGGAACAGCGAGAACGGCGGCACATGCAGCAGCGCCGCGGCTGGAGGGAAGTGGCGGCCCAGGCTCAGCAGGGCGAAGAACAAGGCGCCCGCGGCGAAGGGTCGGGCTCGGCGTGGACCTGCGAGGGCTCCCACCACCGCCAGCGCGCAGGCCACCGAGCCGAGGAACTGGTTGAGGATGAACCATTGGTCCTCGCCCCAATAGGGGCCGCGCGGCCAGTCCGCTAGCGGCCACACCATGGACAGCAACTGCGGCCAGGACACCGACCATGCCAGACGTTGGTTCGCGAAGCCTTCGGTCCGCGTGCGCAGCGAGTTCATCGCGAACTCGGCGGCGGGCAGCAGCACCAGCGCTGCCAGGGCTCCTGCCAGTGCCAACCCGCCTGCCACCCGTGCCGCGCCTCGCCAGCGTGTGGCCCCTGGTTCATTCGGAGCCCGTACCCCGCGGCGCTCGGTGCTCCCCAGGGCCAGGAGCGACACCACTCCCTGCCAGAGAGTCGTCTCCGGCGAGCCGGCCAGCAGGGACAGGGTTGCGAATGCGGCGAGCCGTGCCATGGCTGCGGCGCCCGGCTGGATCGCCGCCGTACGAGCCGAGGCGATGATGAAGCCACTCCAGGCCGCCGCGTCGACGACGTTCTGCTGGATGCCCAGGTCCGTCATCATCGGCGACACGCCGAACACCGCTCCTGAAACGAGCGATGCCACCCAGGACAGGCGCAGCTGGCGGGCCAGGAGGAACACACCCACGGCGGCCACCGCGGAGTGGAACACCTGCATCACCGTCATCGCGGCGATGGGCCCGGCGAGCACCACCGCCACCCAGCGCGGCGGATAGAAGACCTGCGAGTAGAGCGTGGCCGCGAACGGCTGTCCCAGTCGCAGGTACGGGTTCCACAGGGGCAACTCGCCCGTGCGCAGGGACTCGAGCAGGAAGGCCGAGTCCGGGAAGAAGATGCGGAACACATCCCGCCCCGCGAGCACCTGTCCGGAGAAGACCGAGCGGTAGATGATGGCCAGGACCGCCAGCAATCCCGCGACGGTGAGCGCGTTGCGCGTGGAGCGTTTCATCTCGAGGAGGTGGAGCGGGTGCGGGCCCAGAGGACGTACTGCCCGTCCCGAGCTTCCTCGCGCCACCCGCCGCGCTGCCGGAGCTGGTTGAGGAGGATGTTGCCCGGGTTCTCCTCGTCCCAGAGGAGGTAGTCCGGATCATACCGGGCGAGCGATTCCTCCCAGCCGGGCTCGGACCAGAGGATCCGCGTGTAGTCGTCGTGAATGGCCTGCGGGAAGGGATCGTTCCGGCTGTCGATGAACACCTTGTAGTCCGTCCCCGCGAAGTACGAGATGGCGCCTCCGATGGTGAAGCGATTCAGCACCTTGCCCGGGGGCAGCTTGCGCAGTGCCTCGAAGCAGGCCAACGGAAAGCGCGAGCGCAGCACTCCCTGCTCCACTGGCACCGGGTTCCGCCAACTGGCTCCCGCGAGCAGTACGAGCACCAGGGCGGGCCAGATGGCGCCTCCGGCCCCCGCGCTCCATCGCGCGAAGAGCTCTTCCACGGCCCGTGCCGGGCGGCGTACGAACTCCGGCCACACCAGCCCTCGCACCGGAGCCGCGTGTTCCAGCAGTGCCAGCCCGACGAGCACCGCGCCGAAGGGCGCATGGCGCTGCACCTTCAACGCCGCGAGGCCCAGTCCCAAGGCCGGCAGGAGGATGGCGACTCGCCGCACGGGCGCCTGCCCCACGCAGAAGATGGCCACGCCGAGCAGCGCCAGGTACGCCCAGCTCCATCCCACCGCGAGATCCAACGGCACCCACTCGTTGATGTTCTGCGTGGAGGCCAGCACCGAGTGGTGGAGTGGGTAGATCCAGATGCTCGGACCGCTGGGCGACAGCGCCGAGGCCAGGAACATGGCGATGCTCGCCACCACCGCGCGCACGGCGCGGTGACGCTGCTCGGGGACGTCCAACGCCTGGCCCACCGCCGTGGCTCCGAGCAGGGCTGGACCCAGCAGCCAGCTTCCGTGCAGGTTGGCCCATGCTGCACCCAGCAGGGGCGCGAACCACAGCACCCGATCATTCCCCCCGCGCCACACCTGCGCCCCGAGCACCGCGAGCGCGAACAGCAGGTGTCCCAGGTGGAAGGGCCGCTCCTGGCTCCACGTGGGAGACTGGACGGCGAGGATCAACCCCAGCACCCCGAGCGCCAGCATGCCCCGGCGAGGCGTCGCGCGGCCCAGGACGGCCCAGAGCACGAGCACGTTGGCGGCCACGAGCGCTCCCGTGAGCAGCGCCGGGCCCGCAGCGCCGAGCAGCTTCACCAGCAGCACGGAAAGGACGCCGAAGCCCCACTCGTGAGGCACCCAGCCCGCGGTGCCCGTGACGCTGAACGGGTCCACTCGCTGGAAGCCGTGCTCCAGCACGTAGCGCCCGCCAGCGAGGTGGAAGAAGAGATCGTAGTGCTTGAGCGGAGACAGGCCGAGCCGCACGCCGAAGAAGAGGGCAAGCAGCGCGGCCGGTCCAGGGAGCAGCAGGGCCCGACGGCTCACAGGCGGCTATCCCACGCTCGCCACAGGAGGCGTCACGGCGCTGGGGGCAGCGGGGACGCTTGCGGGCGCAGCCGGGGGCGCGAAGCCGAGCCGGCGCAGCATCACCTTCCGGATGCTCGGGATGCGGAACCGGTAGATGAGCGCGTCCGAGAAGTAGTGCGCCAGCACCACCCCGAGGCTCAGCGACGTGAGCACGCGCAGCAGCGTGTGCGAGCCGCTCCCCGTGGGATCCGAGGTGCCCAGGGTGCCTCGGCCCGCGCCGTCGAGGATGAGCCCGTGGATGACGCCCAGCGCCAGCATCGGCAGCATGGACAGGATCATCAACGGCCAGATCCACGCGCGCCCCAGGCGGGTCGGAGGATCTCCCTCGCGGGGCTCCATCATCCGCGCGGTGATCATGTAGTACTCGAGCCCGTGCATGGCCGGCAGCATCACGTTGCCCCACAGGGGCGCGACGATCGTCAGCCCCGTGGCCGTCGCCACCGCGAGCAGGTAGAGCACCTTGGGACCGGTGGCGTTCCCAGCGCGCAGCAACGTGCGGAACAGCAGCGCGAAGAAGCCGAGCCACACCGCGAGGATCAGCGCCAGCGTGCCATGGGGCAACAGCGCTCCCTGGCCCACGTCCAGGTACGGCGTGGCGCCCGGGGCCGCCGAGTCCGGGACGAAGAAGAGGCGGATCAGGATGAGGCTGAGCATCAGCGGCACGTACGTCTGCTGCAGCGTGCGCTCGCGGGGATTGCCCGGCCCGAGCCCGGCCTGGTGCCCGCGCAGCGTGTGGAGTGCCCAGAAGCCCTTGTGCTGCGACAGCGTGTGGTGCAGCCCGAAGATGTTGAACAGCACTCCCACCAGATACACGTGGGCGTCCTTGTTCGCGTAGTACGTGGCGATGAACCCCGCGCCCACCGCGAGCATGCCCAGCGTGCCCGCGAGGATGAGGCGCGGCTGCTTTGGCTCGGAGGTGAGCACGTCCCGGTGCACCGCGAAGAGCAGGTAGGTGAGCACCACGTGGGTGCCGTTGCCGAGGATGTTCTGCGCTGTCCACACGGCCAGCCGGTTCACCTCGTCCGCGGCTCGGAGACCTACCAGCGCGCTCAGCACCGCCGAGCCCACCGTGAGCAGGATGGGCAGCGTGAGGAACGCCGCATCCGCACGAGGCGAGAAGAGCCACATCCCCCGGAAAGGCAGGCTCCCGGGAGCGGAGCGGGACGTGGCGGGCCCATGGGCCAGGGTGGGGGTCGACGCGGTCATCACTGCCAGTATACCCGCCCCGAGGCATCTGCGATCAGGGAGCCGCGCCCTTTGCCACGCCCGGCCCCCACTGGTCGGACACCGCCTCCGCCAGCCGCCGGGAGAACTTGGGCCGGCCGTGGGACTCGTTGAAGTGCGTCACGTCGATGAAGTCCTCCGGGACGAAGTCCGGGCTCTCGGACAGGTCCAGCAGCGGCACCCCCGTCTCCCGCTTGATGCGCGCCAGGACAGCAGCCAGGCGAGCCCGGCCCTCGGGGGTGGGTTGGTTCCAGGCCCGGTTCCGAGGCCCCACCACCACCCGCGTCTCCTGGGAGACCGAGGCCAATGTCCGCACGGCCTCGATGAAGCCCGTCACCTGGGCGTCGTCGAAGCGCAGCTCCAGCATGTCGCTCGTGTTCACCCGCCACTGCACGTCCGCCTTCAACAACTCGGGGGCACTGCGGAGCCGGGCCCAGGCCAGGTAGGCCTCGCGCGTCTCGTCGAAGATCCAGCGCACCTCGCCTCGGCGGACCGGGTCCCACTCGGGCACCTCGCGGTGCTCGATGGCGGCCCTCGTCGAGAGGATGCGTGCCGCCAAGGCCTTGCGCTCGGCGCTCGGATCCTCGGGAGGAGGCACTGGCCACCAGGAGGGGGAGGGCTCGTCGAAGATGCGGGTCTCCAGCAGCGATGTCACCGAGAGCGGCGAGATGCCGCCCATCAGCCACAGCGCGCCCACGTGCGAGGCCTCCTCGGGTGAGTTCCGCGCCGTCTCAGCGAGCGTGGGGGGATCAGCCAGCAGGGCCTTCTTCACCGCCGACTGCTCCCGGTACCAGGAGGACTTCCCGCGCGCCAGGGTGGCCTGGAAGGGGGTGAACTCCACCAGCGTGAGCCGCGCCTTGCGGCCCGTGTGCTCGAAGGACTGCGCCACCTTGCGCGCCAGCAGGGCCTGCATCAACGGATTCACGCCTGGGAAGCCCAGGTTGTACGCGGTGACCGGAGCCCCGAGGCGCTGCTCGAAGGCCTCTGGAGAGAAGCCGTGCTGGATGATGGACGAGCCGAAGACGAGCACTGCGTCCTCGCGCCGGGAGATCTCCGGCAGCACCTCCAGGAACTCAGAGAGCCGGATGGATCCCTCGGTGTACTGGCCGCGCAGCTCGGGTGCGGAGGTGCTCACCAGGAGCGAGACGAATCCTCGCGCCAACCCGAGCGCCGCCAGCACCAGCACGAGCCCCACCCCGAGCGTCCGGGCGGCGATTCGATCGTTGGAGGGAGAGGGCGTTGTCACAGGGCAGGCTCAGAACTGGAAGTAGATGAAGCTGTGCCCCGGCATTCCGACGGCCATGGCCACGGCAAGGCACGTGGCCACCACGGGCCACAGGGCGAAGGGGCGCTGGCGCAGCTCGGTCTTCTCGGCCAGCGCGGAGGCCGCATGGCACAGGACGAGCCCCATCAGCACGAAGAGCAGGCTGAGCACCGCGGGCCATGTGAAGCTGGAGGGCTCAGCGGGCGCGTGCATGCCTCGCAGCACCCGGAGCGCCGAGGATACGTTCTCCGCGCGGAACAGCACCCACCCGAGCACCACCAGGTAGAAGGTGCCCAACCGCTTCAGCCAGAGCACCGCGGCCGACGGCGTCTGCTTCAAGGCGGGGAAGCGCCCCACCAGCAGGTGCGCCGCCACCAGCAGCAGCCCGTGGTACAGGCCCCAGAGGACGAAGGTCCAGTTGGCTCCGTGCCACAGCCCGCCCAGCAGCATGGTGAGCAGCAGGTTGCGGTAGCGGCCGTTCCGGTTCCCTCCGAGCGGAATGTAGAGGTAGTCCCTCAGCCAGGTGGACAGGGACAGGTGCCAGCGGCGCCAGAAGTCGATGGGCGAGGTGGCCAGGTATGGCAGATCGAAGTTCGGCGGCAGCACGAAGCCCAGCAGCAGCGCCACGCCGATGGCGATGTCCGTGTAGCCCGAGAAGTCCGCGTAGATCTGCCCGGTGAAGGCCAGTGCTCCGGTCCACGCCTCCAGAGCGCTGCTGGCGCCCGAGGCCTGGAAGAGCGAATCCGATGGTGCCGCGAGCAGATCCGCCACCGTCTTCTTGAAGAGGCCCACGGCGATGAGCAGATACCCCCGGCGCGCCTGCTCCCATCGGGGCGCCTCCATCTTCTCGAACTGCGGCAGCAGCACCGAGGCGCGGATGATGGGCCCGGCCACCAGGTGCGGGAAGAAGGACACCGCCGCCAGGAACTCCTCGGGCCTCTCTCGGGCGGTGAGCTCCCGGCGGTACACGTCGATGGTGTAGCTCATGCTCTGGAACGTGTAGAAGGAGATGCCCGCCGGCAGCAGCAGCGAGAACGTGGGCTCCGGCAGCGACACCCCCAGCACCCCGAGCAGGCCGTGCGCCGAGTCCGCGAAGAAGCGCGCGTACTTGAAGAAGCCCAGCACCCCCAGGTTGGCCACGATGCTCACCGCGAGCAGCGCGCGGCGCTTGCGCTCGTCGTCGGAGCGGGACAGGAGCAGGGCGATCCAGAAGTCCAGTAGCGCCGTGCCCAGCAGCAACGGCACGCAGCGCAGATCCCACGCTCCATAGAAGAGCAGGCTGCCTACCACCACGAGCCACAGCTTCGTCACACGAGTCCTTGCGACGAAGTGGAACGCCACGAAGAAGGCGGCGAAGAAGAGCCAGAACAGGACTGTGTTGAAGAGCATGGTGCTGAAGCGCTGACGGGGCGGGGTGCATCATCGTCGTGCGGTGGCGGGGACGCTACTTCCTGCTCGTGCTAAGAGAGGGAACGCATGGAAGGCCGCCTGCTGCTCAAGAACTGCGCCATCTTCCGAGCGGACGGCCGCGTTCGCTCCGGCATGGCCCTGGTGGTGCAGGACGGGTTCATCCGCCGCGTCGCCCCGAATGCCGACGTCCCCGTTCTCCCCGGAGACTGGGAGGTGGCGTGCCAGGGCCGCCTCGTGGCTCCCGGGCTCGTGGACTGCCATACCCACCTCGTTGGAGGCCAGACGCTCCCCTCCACCGGCAACTTCCTCTTGAGGGCGCCGGACACCCGCCAGGATCGGCGCAGGCACGTGGCCTCGCTCCTCACGGTGGGCGAGGTGGAGGCCCTCACCCGGTTCGCGCTCGCCCGGGCGCTGAGGGATGGCATCACCCTGGTGGTGGAGCACCTGGAGGCCCCCTCCGATGTGGCCGGAGCGCTCTCGGTGCAGGCTCGCGTGGCGGAGCAGCTCGGCATCCGGTTCGCCAGCGCTCACATCACCCACAGCCTCGCGGGGGATGCTCCCGCCCAGGCCTGTCTGGAGGCCAATGCGGAGTTCGTGCGGCGCTACCGCTCCCACCCGCTGGTGCGCGGCGCGCTGGGCTTCCAGTCCTCGCACTCCTGTGAGGACAGCCTCCTGCGCCGGGTCAGCACTCTCTCCGCGGAGCTCGAGGCCCCTGTCCTCTTCCACCTCGCCGAGGGTGAGGAGGATCTCGCCGCCACCTATTCGCGGCACGGCAAGCGCGTGGTTCCCCGGTTGGACGAGCTGGGCCTGCTGGGGCCTCGGGCCATCGCCGCTCGGGCGCGCAGCATCAACACGCAGGAGGCGGAGCGGCTCGCGGCCACGGGCGCGTTCGTGGCGCTCAGCCCTCGTGCTCACCTGACTTCGGAGCGCACCGGCGATTCGCTGGAGGCGGTCCTCGCCCGGCACCACCTGGTGGGCCTGGGCACCAGCGGGCACGGCACCCTTTGGGATGAAGTGCTGGCCGCCTTCGTGGGGTTGATGCGCAGCGCCCGCTCCGGGCGGTTGCCGGATCCGGATGGCGCGCTGGCGCAGCTCCTGGTGAGCGGTCCCGCCGAGCTGTGCACCCGCCTGTTCGGCGCGCCTTCGGGCCGGGTGGAGGAGGACAACATCGCCGACCTGGTGGTGTACGACCACGTCCCCGCGGCGGACCCCGAGACGGGTTACTCGCCTCATCTGATCGGCCAGCTGGCCCGCTCGCGGGTGGCCTGGACGATCGTCAACGGCCGCGTCGCCGTGCGAGAGGGGCAACTGCTCGGCACGGACTTCTTGGAGCTGTCCACCGCTGCCACCCAGGCGCTCGCCAGCGTGTGGAACCGCGCTCGACTCGGATGAGCTTCGTGCCCGCCTCCCTCGTCGAACGGCTGCGCACCGCCCGGGAGAGGCGGGGGGCCCTGCTCTCGGATCCGCGCACCACTGCCTTCCGACTGGTGAACGGCGCTCCGGACGGAGTGCCCGACGTCACCGTGGACAGCTACGCGGGACTCCCCGTGGTGAGCCTCTATCGGGACTTTACTCCCTCCGAGGAGGAGGCCCTGCTCTCCGCGATCGAGGAGGCCTGGGCGCCGCGCAGTCTCTACCTGAAGCGCCGGCCTCGAGAGGCCCGGGTGGTGGCCAATACGGCTCGAGACGTGGTGGCGCCGGAGCAGCCCGCGCGGGGCGAGCCCGTGGAGTCCCTCGAGGCGCTGGAGAACGGGCTGCGCTTTCGGATCCGCCCGGCGCAGGGGCTCTCGGTGGGGTTGTACCTGGACATGCGCGAGACTCGGGCCTGGCTGCTGGAGCAGGTGAAGGGGCTGACTGTGCTCAACCTCTTCTCCTACACCTGCGCCTTCGGGGTGGTGGCCACGGCCGGAGGCGCCACCCGGGTGCTCAACATCGACACCAGCCGGCGCGTGCTGGAATGGGGCGAGGAGAACGCCCTCCTCAACGGTCAGCCCGTGGATCGCTACGACTATGTCGCAGGGGACGTGTTCGACTGGTTGGGGCGCCTGGCGAAGAAGGGGCAGGGGTTCGACATGGTGATCTCGGATCCGCCGTCCTTCTCCACCACGCGGACGACCCGCTTCTCGGCGGCTAGGGATTACCCCCAGTTGGCCGAGGCCGCCGCGCGTGTGGTGGCTCCCGGGGGCCGGCTGGTGGCGTGCTGCAACCTCTCTACGCTGCCTTCCCGCCGCTTCGAGGCCATGGTGGCCGAAGGGGTAGGTCGTGCCGGGCGGCAGGGGCGGACCGTCCTGTCGCTCGGCCCCTCCCCGATCGACTTTCCGGCCTCCCCGGAGGCGCCTCCGGGACTCAAGGTGAACGTCGTCCAACTGCGTTAGAATCGCGGCTCTGTCACGCTTATCGGTTATTGTCTCCAGACCGATGTCCACTGGCACCGCCATCCGAGACTCCAGCCGCTTCGGCAAGTACCGACTCATCGACCGCATTGCTGTCGGCGGGATGGCGGAGATCTTCCTCGCGCACCAGGTCGACGGCGAGGGGCTCGAGCGGCCCGTCGTCATCAAGCGCATCCGCCCGCACCTGTCCAAGCACGCCACGTTCGTGAAGATGTTCCTGAACGAGGCGCGGCTGGCGGCGCAGCTCAACCACCCCAACATCGTGCAGATCCACGACTTGGGGAAGATCGGCGAGAGCTACTTCATCGCCATGGAGTACATCTTCGGCCGCGACATGCGGAAGGTGATCCCCAAGGCGGAGGAGCTGGGGATCGCGTTCCCCATGGTGTACGCGCTGCGGATCGCCTCGGACGTGTGCGCGGGGTTGCACTACGCGCACAAGAAGGTGGACCTGTACGGCAATCCGCTGAACATCGTTCACCGGGACGTGACGCCGGAGAACATCTTCGTGGCGTTCGACGGCACGGTGAAGCTGCTGGACTTCGGCATCGCCAAGGCGACGAACCAGGTGGAGCAGACGCGCTCGGGCGAGCTGAAGGGCAAGCTCAGCTACATGAGCCCGGAGCAGTGCCACGGCAAGCCGCTGGACTGTCGCAGTGACATCTTCTCGGTGGGCGTGGTGCTCTACGAGTGGCTCACCGGGTTCAAGCTGTTCACGGGCGAGTCCGAGGTGGCGGTGATGCGCAGCATCACGGATGGGAAGATCTACGCCCCGTCCTACTTCAAGGCGGACATCCCCGAGCCTGTCGAGGCCATCTTGATGAAGGCGCTCGAGAAGGATCGGGACAAGCGGTACCAGACGGCAGGGGAGATGCGGTCGGCGATCGACGCGTTCCTCAGCACGTACGAGTTCACGCCGACGCCGCTGCACCTGTCGAACTTCCTGCGGCAGCTGTTCCACGATGAGCTGACGGAGGAGCAGGGCCGGCTGGTGAAGCAGACGACCAGCTCGGACGAGGTGCTGGCGCTGGATGACGAGGTGACGCCAATGTCGGCCAACCCCGTGAAGGAAGGCCGCAGCCCCTCCGAGCGGCTGCTCAGCCTCACCCTGCCCGGGGAGCAGATCGAAGCGCTGGAGGCCATTGCCCAGCGCAGCGGCGTGAGCGTGAACAAGATGGTGGGAGAGCTGCTGGCGGCCTGGCTCAAGTACCGCTAGGCCGAGGGAGGCGGCGGGACGCGATGCCTCGTGTGAAGCTGGTGATCGAGTACGACGGGACGCGCTATGTGGGCTGGCAGGTGCAGCTCAACGGGCGCTCCATCCAGGCGGAGCTGCGGGAGGCGCTGGGCAAGTTGCTGGGCGCTCCTGTGGATGTGGTGGCGGCGGGGAGGACGGACTCGGGCGTGCACGCCACGGGGCAGGTGGTGTGCTTCGATACGGAGCGCCAGTTTCCGCTCAAGGCCTATTTCCGGGGATTGAACGGGCTGCTGCCCGAGGACATCGCCGTGGTGCGCGCGGAGGAGGTGGCGCCGGAGTTCGATCCGCGGCGGTGGTCTCGGGGCAAGCGCTACCGGTACCGGGTGAGCAACCGGCCCACGCGCTCTCCAATGCGGCGGCACACGCACTGGGAGATCTACGCTCCGCTGCAGGTGGAGGCGATGGCGAGCGCGGCGAGGCACCTGTTGGGGCGGCATGACTTCTCGGCGTTCCGAGCCTCGGATTGCCAGGCGGCGCATGCGGTGCGCGAGGTGCGGCGGCTGGACGTGGAGGGGGCGGCAGGGGACGCGGTGTCCTTCGTGGTGGAGGGCACGGCGTTCCTGAAGCACATGGTGCGCAACCTGGTGGGGACGCTGGTGGAGGTGGGGAAGGGCCGTAGGCCTGAGGCGTGGGTGGAGCAGGTGCTGGCGTCTCGGGACAGGACGCAGGCGGGGCCCACGGCGCCGCCTCAGGGGCTGGTGTTGGAGGAGGTGTTCTACGGAGAAGGGCCGCCTCCTCGCACGGCTGGGGACTCGGCGGACGTGTTTGACGACGAGCCGTGACGTTTCGGAGCCGGGCTTGGGCTAGGCTCCGGCGGCGTGAGCTCCAAGTCCCCGAAGGTCCTCGACTCGCTGCGTGTCCGTGTTCGCCGCCTCCAGTTCATCGTGGGGTTGGGCTTCCTGTCGCTGGTGATCGGCTCGGTGCTCACGGGGAGCCTCATCTGGCGGGTGAGTGAGCGTGTCCAGGCGTTGCCGGTGAGCTCGCTGCGCGTGGGGATTGCGCTGGTGATGGAGAACCTGTGGGTGCTCCTGGTGCTGCCGCTGCTGTGCTACGGCGCCGCTCGCATTCTCGAATTGAAGCCACTGTCCACCGCGGTGGGGGCGGCGCTGTCCGGGGAGCTCTTCGTCCTGGCGCTCTACTTCGTCCGGGATGGCTTCGAGGGGCTGTGGGTGGGGTGGGCCTACACGCCGTTGCGGTTCCTGGTTTTCGCCACGGGAGTGTTCCTCACCCACCGAGCGGTGGTGCGTGGGCGCGCGGCGGCGGCTTTGGGAGCGACCAAGGCGCAGACACAGGCCGAGGCTCGGAAGGCGGAGTACATGCAGTTCCTGCAGGATGCCGAGCGAGGCGCGGAGAAGACGGCGCAGCGCGAGGCGGAGCGCGTGGCTGCGGCGGCTTCGACGGGTGGCGCGGCGGTGGCGGAGAGTTCGCCGCCCGCGGTGGAGAGTGCCACTGCTTCATCGGACGCCAGTGTGAGTCCTGCTTCGCCGAGCCCTGCGGCTACCACCGAAGCTCCCGCGGAACCCAAGGCTCCGACCTCGGAGGGGTGAGCCGGTGAACGCCTTGGAGCGCGTGAGGTCTAGATAGTCGGGGCATTCTGTAAATAAGGACCAACCCGAAAAAATCGGTCTTGCCCTCTTCTCTGGGAGTCCCCCATCCGAGGAGCGCAAGAATGTCCCCCCCATCTCTCAAGACAGCCACCCGGAAAGGCTCTGCCTTCCAGCGTGTACCCGCCCATGTGCTGTGGCTGGTGGGGCTGCTGCTCCTGGTTCCCTCGCTGGCGGGAGCGGCTGATCGAGGTGCCTGGGCTCCCAACGTCGCCTACGCGGCGAGCGACATCGTCAGCTATGGGGGCAAGGGCTATGACTGTCGGCAAGCGCACACGTCGCTGGTGGGCTGGGAGCCGCCGAACGTTCCGGCCCTGTGGCTGGAGCGCACGGGTGGCACCACGGACACGCAGGCGCCCACGGCGCCCACAGGCCTGAACTCGCCCAGCAAGACGGCGAACAGTGTGACGCTGAGCTGGACTGCGTCCACGGACAACGTGGGCGTCACCGGCTACGAGGTCTTCGTCGGTAGCTCCACCACCGCCGCGGTCACGAGTACCAGCACGGGTGCCACGGTGAGCGGCCTGTCGGCCAACACCACCTACACCTTCACGGTGAAGGCGCGTGATGCGGCCGGCAACCGCTCGGCGGCCAGCTCCGCGTTCAGCACCACCACCAACCCCCAGAGCACCGACACCCAGGCTCCCACCGCGCCCACCAGCCTGCGCTCCACGGGCACCACCAGCACCTCTGTGTCGCTGTCCTGGACCGCGTCCACGGACAACGTGGGCGTCACCGGCTACGAGGTCTTCGTCGGCAGCTCGACCACGGCGGCCGCGACCAGCACCTCCACGAGCGCCACCGTCTCCGGCCTGTCGGCCAACACCACCTATAGCTTCACCGTGAAGGCGCGCGATGCCGCTGGCAACCGCTCCTCCGCGAGCTCGGCCGTCAGCGCCACCACGCAGACGGCTCCCTCTGGCGATGTGCCCAGCAAGATCCTCGTGGGCTACTGGCACAACTTCGACAACGGCTCGGGCTTCATCCGGCTGCGCAACGTCTCGTCCAAGTGGGACGTCATCAACGTCTCCTTCGCCGAGCCCACCAGCGCCACCGGAGGCACCATCGGCTTCACGCCGTACGGCACCTCCGACGCGGACTTCAAGGCCGACGTCGCCTACCTGAAGAGCCAGGGCAAGAAGGTCATCATCTCCATCGGTGGCGCCAACGGCCAGGTCCGCCTGGAGACCACCGCCGCCCGCGATGCCTTCGTCAGCTCGATGACCTCCATCATCAACAACTATGGCTTCGATGGCATGGACATCGACTTCGAGGGCCACTCGCTCGTGCTCAACCCGGGCGACGCGGACTTCAAGAACCCGACCACGCCGGTCATCGTCAACCTCATCTCCGCCATCCGCAGCCTGCGCAACAACTTCGGCTCGAAGTTCATGCTGACCATGGCGCCCGAGACCTTCTTCGTGCAGCTCGGCTACTCGTTCTACGGCGGCACCTGCTCCGGCTGCGACACCCGCGCCGGGGCCTATCTCCCCGTCCTCTACGCGGTGCGAGACATCCTCAACTGGATCCAGGTCCAGGACTACAACTCCGGACCCATCACGGGGCTCGATGACCAGTACCACAACATGGGCTCCGCCGATTTCCACGTCGCCATGACGGACATGCTGCTCACCGGCTTCCCCGTGGGCAGGAACACCAGCAACGTGTTCCCCGCGCTCCGCCCGGATCAGGTCGTCATCGGCCTGCCCGCCAATGGCAATGCAGGCGGTGGCTACACGACTCCCGCGGAGGTGCAGAAGGCCGTGGATGCGCTCGTCAAGGGCATCCCCATCAGCACCTATTCCGTGCGCAGCAACGTGGCCAACAACAAGAGCTTCCGCGGCCTGATGTCGTGGTCCGTGAACTGGGATGCCTTCGCCAACTACGAGTTCACCAACAGCCACCGCCCCTACCTGGACTCGCTGAAGTAAGGCCTGGACCGGCATCGAATCCACGAGGACCCAGCCATGCGCATGTCGAGTCATTTCCCAAAAGCCTCCCAGGGAATCGGGAGGCTGTTCCTGGTAGCAACGCTGTTCTCGATCCTGGCGCCATGGCTGGCGGAAGCGGCCGATCGCGGCGCGTGGGCTCCCAACGTCACCTATGCGGTGAGCGACATCGTCAGCTACGGAGGCAAGGGCTATGACTGTCGGCAGGCGCATACGTCGCTGGTGGGCTGGGAGCCGCCGAACGTTCCGGCTCTGTGGCTGGAGCGCACGGGCGGTACCTCGGACACGCAGGCCCCCACGACGCCCACGGGTCTGGGCTCGCCGAGCAAAACGGCCACCAGCGTGACGCTCAGCTGGACTGCGTCCACGGACAACGTGGGCGTCACCGGCTACGAGGTGTTCGTCGGCAGTGCCACCACCGCCGCGGCCACGAGCACCAGCCCGGGTGCCACGGTGAGCGGCCTGTCGGCCAACACCACCTATACCTTCACGGTGAAGGCGCGTGATGCGGCCGGCAACCGTTCGGTGGCCAGCTCCGCATTCAGCGTCACCACCAACCCCCAGAGCACCGATACCCAGGCGCCCTCGGCACCCACGAGCCTGCGCACCACGGCCATCACCAGCACCAGTGTCGCGCTGGCCTGGACCGCCTCTACCGACAACGTGGCCGTCACCGGGTACCTCGTCTTCCGCAACGGGACGCAGGTGGGGACTCCCACCAGCACCTCCTATACGGACAGCGGCCTCTCCGCCTCGACGCAGTATGCCTACACGGTCAAGGCGCGCGATGCCGCGGGCAATGTCTCGGCGGCGAGCAGTGCACTCTCGGTCACCACGTCCCCCTCGTCGGGGACCGCGGATTGGCACCCGACGACGCTCGCCCTGGGCACCGTCTTCGAGCCCTTCACCGGCACCGATGGATTCTTCTCCAAGGTCAACCCGCTGTTCCCCGCGGGCAAGCACCTCGACTACGGCTACCTGTACCTGAACGGGGGCTCGCAGGTCTCCGAGTGGCATGACCGGACCGTGCGCCTGTCCCAGAAGAGCCTCGCGCAGGGCATGACGCCCATCTTCGTGGTGTATGGCATTGGTGGGAACACCGACAGCCCGGCGGCTGTCTGGGCCAACCTCCAGAGCACCTCGTTCCTCTCCACGTATTTCCAGGGACTGAAGGACGTGGGCCAGACAGCGACGGGCATCGTCGGCTCGGGCCGCATCGGCTACATCGTCGAGCCCGATACCCTGGGCTATCTCCAGCAGCAGTACGCCGCGCAGTACGGCAACGATCCCTCGCTCATGCCCGCGGCGACCTCGGCCGCGTACGACTCGGGCGTGCTCGTGCGCGGGGTCGATCCCGCCTTCCCGAACACCCTGACGGGGCTCGTCCAGGCCATCAACTACACGCTGCGCAAGTACACGCCCCGGGCCTTCCTGGGCTGGCAGCTCAACCTCTGGGCCGCTCCGGGAGCGCCGGGCAACGGCATCATGCACTCCACCGAGGTGTACGGGCTCGAGGCGGGCAAGACGCGCATCCAGGACAACGCCCGAGCCAACGCCGGGTTCGCCAAGAAGGCAGGAGTCCTCTCCGGCGGCGCGGAGTTCATCTCCATCGACAAGTACGGCCTGGATGGCGCGGGCGCCGCGGGAGCCAACCCGAGCGATCCCGCCAACTCGCTGTGGTTCTGGAACGCGGACCTCTGGAACAACTACCTGCTGTTCGCCCGGACGCTGAAGGAGACGCTCGGCGTGCCGGTGATCCTCTGGCAGGTGCCCGCGGGCCACATCAACGGGACGACCCACCGCAGCCCCACTGCCTACAACAGCTCGGGCACGTACCCGGATCTCCCCAATACCGTCCAGCGCTACGAGGAGTCCGCGGCCCCCTTCCTCTTCGGCGACAGCTTCGTGCTGTCGGGCAACCGGCTGACGTACTTCTCGAAGAACGCGTGGGGCGATCCCAAGGTCACGGTGAGCGGCAGCACGGTGACGTGGGGCTCCCACCTGCCGGAGGTGGCCAACGCGGGCGTCGTGGCCATCCTCATGGGCGCGGGCGTCGGCGTGAGCACGCGAGGCATTCCGCAGCCCGGTAGCTACCCCGAGGCCGAGCCGACCGACAACTACTACTGGATCAACCGTGTCCAGGAGTACTGCGCCAGCCCCGTGTCACTGCCCTGAGGGGAAGGCAGGGCAGGGGGCTCGCTCTCCAGCACTTGTGGTGATCCACCACAGCCATGGCTTTTCGCCATGATGCGGTGGATCGGCCGCTGCGGAGTGCCACGTCATTTCGGGTATTTGGACTCGATCCCCACGGAGCTCCTGGGATTGGTCTGCTTCCTGCTCTGAAGGGAGGCGCTGTCTCTCCACTGACCAGACGGTCCGTTGGTTCCAGCCGTCGGGGAGGGTGAAGTGTCGCGCCGCCTCATCCACCTGTCTCTCTCTCAGGCAGTCCTGGCCCTGCTCCTCTGCGGCGCCGTGGGCGAATCCGCCGCGCAGACCAGCTCGAGCGCCCCCACGGCCTCAGCGGCTCCGGCTCCGACAACCTCGGAGCCTGCGGCCTGTGCCCCGGCGCTGCTGCCCCGGAAGAAGACTTCCTCGGCCTCCACGGCGGCGCGCATGGCCACGCCCTCGCACTCGTCCGCCTGCTTTCCCATCCGGGACTATCCGGACAACCGTTGCATGGCCCGGCAGCCGCTGTGCGAACAGGATCTCGCCGTCGGCAGGACGGCCTGGAAGTACTTCGAGAACAACTTCCAGCCCAAAACGGGCCTGGTCAACGCCGCGGACAACTACCCCTCCACCACGATGTGGGACTTGGCCTCGTCGCTGGCCGGGACCATCGCCGCCGAGCAGTTGGGCTTCATCACTCCGAAGGAGTTCGACGATCGCATCACCCCGATGCTCGCCACGCTCCTGACGCTGCGCCTCTACCAGAACGAGCTCCCCAACAAGGTCTACAACACCCTCACCGGAGAGCTGGTGGACTACACCAACAAACCCATTGAGGACGGATTGGGCTACTCGGCCCTGGACATGGGGCGGATGCTCTCCTGGCTGCAGATGCTGGGCTGCATGTACCCCAAGTACGTGGTGCAGGCGCGCAATGTCGTCCAGCGCTGGAAGTTCCAGCGCATGGTGCGCGATGGCCAGCTCTACGGAGCGGCCATGGATGGCGCCACCCACAAGGACGTCACCATGCAGGAGGGCCGCCGCGGCTACGAGCAGTACGCCGGGAAGATGTTCGCGCGCCTGGGCTTCGATCAGCACGTCTCCGGCACCTACTCCAACGCCTTCGCCAGCTCCGTGGACATCTATGGAGTGCAGGTGCCCATCGACTCGCGGGATCCCCGGGTGCTCGGCGCCTACAACTTCGTGGTCTCCGAGTCCTACGTTCTGGACGCGCTCGAGTTCGGCCTGGATGCGGAGAACACCCCGTTGCTCAGCGCCATCTACGAGGTGCAGAAGCGGCGCTGGCAGAAGACGGGCATCGTCACGGCCGTCTCCGAGGACAACGTCGATCGGCCTCCCTACTTCGTCTACAACAGCATCTACGCCGCGGGCACGGCGTGGGCCGCGCTCACCGACAGGGGGGCGAACCAGGATGCGCTGAAGACGGTCTCCACCAAGGCGGCGTTCTCGCTCGCGGCCCTCTTTCCCAACGATCCATACTCCGCCGTGGTGATGAACGCGGTGAACAGCGCCTACTCGCCGGAGCGGGGTTGGTATTCGGGCGTCTACGAGAGCGGGCTGGGCTACAACAAGGCCATCACGGCGAACACCAATGGCATCGTGCTCGAGGTGCTGCTCTACAAGGCGCTGGGCCCGCTCCACGAGGTGTGCACCCGCTGCCGTCGCGTGCCGGAGGTCGTCGCGCCCGAGGTGGTGGCCAGCACCCGTTGCGCCGCCTGTGCTGTCTCGGCGGCCCGCTAGCCGCTCCCCACCCGCAGCTTCACAGGAGCACGAACCCGCGTGCATTCACTCAGCTTGACGGTCGGTCTGGTGCTCCACCTGGGAGATGCAGGGGGAGCCGTCGTTCATGTGTCTCCCTATGCGCCCGAGCTGCGGTTCTCTGGACGCGTCGACCGCAAGGACCGGCATGGCCCACGCCTCGCCTGGTCCGGCACGCGCTTCGAGGTGCGTTTCACCGGAGACTCGGTCCAGGTCCGGTTGCGCGACCTGCCGAAGATCCCGGATCTGCGAGGCCGGATCTGGCCCAACCGCTTCCAGGTGAAGCTGGACGACCAGCCGCCCCAGCAGGTGTTCGTCAAAGAAGGCTCCGACGTGCTCTTCCAACAGTCAGGTCTGCCCAAGGGCCCACACCGGCTCGAGGTCTACAAGCAGACCGAGGCGATGGTGGGGGAGGCGCAGTTGCTGGGCATCGACCTCGCGCCCGGGGCTCAGGTACTGCCGCCCGAGCCGATGCCTTCCCGGCGCATCGAGCTCTTTGGAGACTCCATCACGGCGGGCTACGGCAACGAAGGCCAGGACAGCAGCTGCCACTTCTCCCCCGAGACCGAGAATCATGACCTGAGCTATGGAGAGCTCACCGCGCACGCTCTGGGCGCGGAGGCGGTGACGATCGCCTGGTCCGGCCGCGGGGTGGTCCGCAACGTGGAGGCGCCCAAGGATGCGCCCGTGCTGCCGCTGATGTTCGACCGGACGCTGCCGGCTCGTGGTGGGAGCCGCTGGGACTTCGCTTCGTGGACGCCGGATGCCGTCGTGGTCAATCTGGGCGCGAACGACTTCGCGAGTGGGGATCCGGGCCGGGAGCGCTTCGAGAAAGCCTATGAGGCATTCCTCGTCCGGCTCCGCGCCCGGTACCCGAACGCCTTCCTGGTGGTCGCCCTCGGGCCGACCCTGAGCGATTCCTGGCCCGCGGGAGTGCAGGCCCGGGCGAAGGCTCGCAGCTACCTGAACGCCGTGGTCCTTCGTCGGCAGACAGCGGGCGACTCCCGGACTTCCTTCCTGGAGTTCGCCCCGCAGGATCCCGCCAATGGCTATGGCTGTGACTATCACCCGAACCTGGTGACGCACCGGGCGATGGCGGAGCTGCTCACCGCCCGGCTGCGCAGCCTGCTCGGCTGGTAGTTCCTCAGGGAGCGGACGCCGAGGAGCTGGCCATGGCCGCGGGGGGCGGCTCCGGAGCAACGGCCTTTCTGGCCGGCGCGCTCTCTTCGATTCCGATCATGAACGCAAACGGCCGCAGCTTTCCGAGCCCGTAGGCCAGGGCGAAGGCGCCCAGCACGGCCACGGCGAACTTCGAGAAGATCATCGCCAGGGGCGAGAGGTTCCACCGCTCGGTGAAGGTGATGGTGTCGAAGAGGTCGATCACGATCGGGTGCAGGAGATAGACGCCAAAGGTGTACGGCGACAGCTTGCTGAAGAGCGGCGGCCAGGCTCGGTGCTGCGTCGCCATGAAGGCGCAGAACACGATGACGGGCATCAGGAGGTGGGCATAGAACGCCGCGCCGTTCCGGTCGACCCAGCTCCCGGCCTCCATGCAGGCAATGCCGTAGACGAGCGTCGTCAGGAAGGCGAACCCCCCGAGCAGGAGCATCATCCTCAGCAGGTCTCGGGACTCCGCGCGGTCCATGCCGCGCTTCCAGTACGCGTGGAGGCTGAACGCCATCATCCCGTAGCCGAGATAGCCCAGGTTCTTCACGCCTTGGAGCGCCAGCCCCCGCACGAAGGGATCGGAGATGTAGCCCCACATCCAGCGCTGGACGAAGTCCATGAGGTACAGCAGCGGCACCAGCAGCAGCCCCATCAGCGGGTAGCGCCGGGCCATTCGCATGCACGGGTAGAACAGGATGGCGAAGAAGAGGGTGGGCAGGAAGTGCAGGTGGTACTGAGCCGAGCCGATGAGCAGGTAGCCGGCCCACGAGCGGGGCATGAGGAGTTCGGCGCGGATGGCGTCGCCGTAGCCGAAGGCCGACGCCTTGACGAGGCGGAACACCGCGAAGAACAGCGTCCAGATCAGGAAGGGAATCAGCAGACGCTTCGCCTGCCCGCGGATGAGTGAGCCGTAGGGGATGTCCCGTTTGTCCAGCCGGTGGGCCAGCAGGAACAGGGAGAACACCAGGAAGATCTCGGCGCCGGAGAGCTCCGCGAAGGTGCGGACGAGCGCGGTCGCCAGGTTCATCCCCGGCTCCGGGCTCTTGAACGGATCGCCGCTGAAGTTCGTCGAGCTGTGAATCAGGATGATGCCCACGGCGGCGAGGACGCGGTTGGCGTCGAGCCAGACCATCCTTGGCGCGGGGGCTTTCTCCAGGGGGGCGGTGACACTCGTCATGGACTGCTCCTTTCCGTGCAGATCCCTGGTGGGTGAGCATCCGCTGTGCCAGGAGCGCTTCCGGGTCTCGTGGGTGCTGTCGCCGTTGCTCCGCTGCGGACGGCAACACGTGTCGCCTTTTGCGACAGCAACCCGTGGGCGTGGCGGAGAGTTACTCTCGCACTCCCAGTACTCGAGGCCATGTCTCCACCGGCCGGGACTGGCCTGCTTCCTGCTTTGGAAAGGGGGATGAGCCGCGGCGCTCTCATCGTCGGAACAGTCCTTCTGTTGCTCGGTGAGAACGCCATGGCCGCCGAGCCCCTGCCTCTGCTCGCACAGGCGCGCAGGGTGGGTTGCGCGCAGACAGCCGAAGAGGCTCGCGCGGCGGTGGGTGCTCTGCGTTCGGCGAATGCGCTCGCGCTCGGCTTCCCTGACGAACACCTCACTTCCCAGGGAGACAGGACGCTGCATGCGAGCGTGCTGGACATCCTCCTGGCCGCGCTGGCGCTGGGCGAGCGCAGGCACCCCGAGATCGCTCCGGATGTGAAGGCCTTGGTGGGCTCCTGGAACACCTGCGCCATCATCGATGCTGGAGACGCCTACGATGTCCTCCGGCGGGAAGGGCCGCCGCAGCGTCGGCAGCTCGTGATTCCCATGCCGCTCGGAGGAGAAGGGCTGCGCGCCTGGAAGCTGCTGCCGCCCGCCGCCGGGGACGCCATGCCTGCCGCTGGCACCGATGCGGCCGCGTTCGAGCCGCTCTGCGGAGAGGGAAGTGGCGGTGTTACCCTTTTCGACTTCGTGCCGGGCGTCCCCTCGGGGCCCGTGCGCACTGCGCCTGCAGCGCCGGAGGTGGCTTCCGCCTGCCTGGCGCCGCCCCCAACGCCGCTGCCGCCGCCGCCTCCTCCTCCTCCGCTCGCCATCGTGGCGCCAACTCCCGTGCCTGTCCCGAAGAGCTCTCCGCCCTCTCCAGTGCTGTACCCTCCACCGGGAACCGCAGCCAACGTGGTGCCCGTCGTGGCCGCGCCAGGCCTTCATCACTGGACCACGGGTGTGTCCTACTCACAGGGGCTGGAAGGGCAGGGATCGCTGGGGTTGCTCGGCATCTTCACCCCGGTGCGTGGGCTCTCGCTGAGGGTGGGGGCCTCCTATGGATTGCTCCAGGAGTTCCAACCGGCTCGCGAGGCCCGGCATCTGACGCTCTCGTGGGGCGTGGGCTACGACGGAGGAAGGCCGGGCACCTGGTCGCTGCACCTCGACAACTGGGGGCCTCTGGATCCCCTGCAGCCCAAGGCCTTCCTCCAGGGCGCGGCCTTCGACATCAGCTACCAACTGCGGCTCCCCCGCGTGTTGGAGGAAGTGCTGTCCACGAGCTTGAAGCTCACCGTGCCGCTTCGGGGAGACCCGTCCACCTCCGCCGTGTTCGTCGTGCGGCCGGGGTTCGGGACGTTCGTCTCGGTGGCCCTGCGCTTCTCGCCTCTGGATCGCGAGGCGCTCACCTGGTCCTACTCCGCGGGCTATGCCCTGGCCCGGGGCTCCCGGCTCTTCTCCTTGAGCTACACCCACTGGGCCGCAGCGCCCGTCTTCGAGTTCGAGCCCGTGAAGGGCGGCGCGCTCACCGCCGGGGTCACCTGGAGCTTGTGAGGCCGTTCCTTCGCACCATCCGCATCACATTGCAGTCGGGCCGAGTCTCATAGATCACCTCGTCCATCAGCTCGCGGAGGATGCACAGCCCCCAACCTCCTTCGGGGAGGGACTCGAGCTGATCAGGCTGGAACTCGGGCAGCTTGAGCCCCTCCAGCTTCCCTGGCGGGATCGACGCACCCTCGTCTCTCAGCTCGATGACGAGCCCGCGCTCATCGAACCAGACCGTCACCTCGAAGGCGTGTCCCAGGCACGAGCCATAAGCGTGCTCGAGGATGTTGTTCATGGCTTCTACCGCGCACAGCTCGATCTCGCCCATGACCTCCGGGCTGCAGCCGCCCGCCGAGAGGAGCTTGCGCAGGAGGTCGGCTGCCCTTCGCACGGAGCCGGGCTGGCTCGGCAGGTTGAGGTGAAGCTGGGCGGGTGTATGGGGTTCGGTGTGCAAGGCGATGCCTCCACGCGGACCGCTGCGAGGAGCATGCCACCCCGCGTCCACCGCGGCAGGGCTCGCGCTGGCACCTGTCCCTTCGGCCATCACTCCGAAATTGCATGGAAGTGACCATGAGCGGTTCTGCCCGCTGGGGGAAGTCATGCGACTGGAGAGCGAAGAGAGTCATCTCGGTGGGTCCCCTGCCGGGGACACAAGGCACATGCGAAGGGAGTCAGGCACCTTCAAGGTTTCGACGATCGCGCGTCCCCGTCGTGTCCTGGTGGTGGATGACTCGCCCACCACCTGTGCCCTTTTCTCGGGGATGCTCGAGCGCGAGGGGATGATCGTCACGGTGGCTGTCTCGGGTGAGCAAGCGCTGGCCAGCGCGAAGGCGCACCCGCCCGATCTCATCCTGCTGGACTACATGATGCCGGACATCACCGGGCCGAACGTGGCGATGCGCATGCGCGCAGACCCGCGGCTGCGTGAAGTGCCCATCATCCTGGTCACCGCCTCGTCGCTCGAGAGCACCATGGAGGAGGCCTTCGCCGCGGGGGCGGATGACTACCTCATCAAGCCTGTTGCCCGTCCCTTGCTGCTGTCGAGGATCAGCGCGGCCATCCGCGCCTCCGAGAGCAGTGCCGCCGCGCGCAATGCGGACGCCATCCTCCAGGATCTGGAGGAGGCCCGGCAGGTGCAGCAGTCCCTCCTCCCCAAGCTGCCAGCGCAGTTCTCCGGCTGGCAGGTGAGCGGCGCGGTGGTGTCCTGCTCCATGGTGGGCGGGGACATGCTGGACGTCACTCCCGGCACGGATGGCGCCCAGGTGGTGTCGCTGGTGGATGTGGCGGGCCACGGCACGGGAGCGGCCCTTGTCGCGGCGCAGGTCTCCAGCGAGCTGCGCATGCTGGTGGAGACGCGGCCCCTGGCCGAGGCGATGATGGCGCTCAGCTTCCACATGGCCCACCGCGGCACCGAGCGCTATGCCTGCGTGGCGGCGGCGGAGATGCGCGGGGGACAGATCACCATCATCAATGCGGGCCTGCCGCCGGTATGCGTGCTGCGGCGCGGAATGGTGCAGGAGCTCGTCTCGGCCAGCGCCGTGCCGCCCGGGCTGATCGAGGATCCCACCCTCGTGCCGACCCGGCTGAAGTTCGAGCCGGGCGACTGCTTGGTGATGCTCAGTGACGGGCTGACGGAGCCCTTCGGGCCGGCGAACGTCGTGCTGCCTGGGCTCGCCGCGCTGGGACTGCTGGGCATGCAGGGGCCCATCCCCGAGCCGAGGGAGCTGGTGCGCCGCATCCAGGAGCGGGTGGGCCAGGTGCAGCAGGACGATGCAACGCTGCTCGTGCTCGAGCGCCTGTCTGGCGGCGCATGACGCGGTCCTTCTCCCACTGTCGCGAGATGCAGCGGCGCACGCGTGCGGAGTGGGAGTTCACCACAGTCGGGCGCTTCAGCTCTCCCTCCTTCCCAGGCACTCCCCACTTCGGCGCACGGCACAAGCGTTGCTCATGAATCTGGAAGGACCCCTGAGTCGAGGCCGGTTCCCGTTCCCTCGACAGGAGAAGCCATGGAACTGAAGACCGAGTGGAGCGAGGGCACTCTCATCATCACCCCGCACATCGACCGGCTGGATGCGCAGGCGGCCGTGGAGTTCCGCAAGGAGGTGCTGCAGCACGTCGCGGACTGGAAGCGCGTCGTGCTCAACATGGTGTTCGTCTCCTTCGTGGACAGTTCGGGTCTGGCGAGCCTCGTCTCTGTGCTCAAGGGGCTGCCGCCCGGGGCCACGCTGCGGCTCGTGCACGTGCACGCGAACGTGCAGGCGCTGCTGCAACTCACCCGTCTGGTGAAGGTCTTCTCCAGCTACCCCAGCCTCCGGGAGGCCCTCGAGGCCTGAGGACGCTCGCCCATGTTCCCCCTCCCTCTCTCCACCGCCCCCGAGGAGGCGCGTCGGCCTCCCGAGCCCATGCCCTACAGCGCGCCGCGAGAACTCCTTTTCCAGGCGCTCGCGACGGCGACCGTGGTCTTCGGGGCCTGGTACTTGTGGTGGCGGTGGACGAGTTCGGTGCGTTGGGAGGTCTGGTGGTTCTCCGTGCCGCTGGTCCTGGCCGAGACGCTGGCCTTCTTCGGCACCTGCCTCTTCATGCTCAACCTCTGGCGCACCGAGGACACACCTCCGCGTGCGCCTCCGGCCACGGTCGGGGACATCCTCGAGGTGAAATCTCGGAGTGAGCGCCCGCTCGTCGTGGACGTCTTCATCGCCACATACAGCGAGGACCCAGAGCTGGTCCGGCAGTCGATCCAGGACGCGAAGCGGATGCGCTACCCGCATCCCCTTGAGATGCAGGTCTACGTGCTGGATGACGGGCGCCGCCCCGCCATGCGGGCCGTGGCGGAGCAGGAGGGCGTGGGCTACCTCACCCGTGGGAACAACATCGGCTACAAGGCGGGCAACATCCGCAACGCGCTGGAGCTGACCCACGGCGATCTGGTGGTCATCTGCGACGCGGACACGCGCCCCTTTCCGGAGTTCCTCGAGGAGACGCTGGGCTACTTCCGCGATCCGCAGGTGGCGTGGGTGCAGACGCCGCAGTGGTTCAATGATCTGGACGAGGGTACGGCGCTGCCGGACTGGCTCTCGCGCACGCTCCGGCTCGGCGGCGTGGGCCGCGTGCTGGGCCGCTCTGTCGAGTGGCTGGTCGGCCCGGTGCGGGTGGGCGCGGATCTCCTGGGCAACGAACCGGGGCTCTTCTACGACGTCATCCAGCGGCGCCGGAACTGGTGCAACGCCTCGTTCTGCTGCGGCGCGGGCAGCGTACACCGCCGCGAGGCGGTGATGGAGGCGGCGCTGCGAGCCTACGGAGAGCAGGTCGGCCGCGAGGTGGACCGGGTCGTCAGCGAGGTGGAGGACGCGAAGCTGCGCACCGAGCTCACCGAGATGATGTCGGGTGAGGTGGCGCGTTCGCTCGAGTTCACCCCGTACAAGTTCCACGTGTCCGAGGACATCTACACGAGCATCGTTCTGCACTCGGACTCGCAGCGGCACTGGAGGTCCGTGTTCCACCCGCGCGTGCTCTCGCGGATGCTGTCCCCGCAGGATCTGTTGGCGTGGACCATCCAGCGCTTCAAGTACGCCGGTGGCACGCTGGATATCTTCTGGCACGACAACCCGCTGCGCCGCGCGGGGCTCTCCCTCTGGCAGAAGCTGATGTACGGGACGACCATCTACTCGTACCTGGCGCCGCTCTGGACGGTGGTCTTCCTGATCTCGCCCATCGTCTACCTGTTCACCGGGCTGAGCCCGCTGTCCGCCTATGACACGGACTTCTACCTGCACCTGGTGCCCTTCATCCTGGTGAACAAGCTGGCCTTCACCGTGGGGACGTGGGGCGTGCCCTCCTGGCGCGGCGAGCAGCACTACCTCTCGTTCTTCTGGCTCAACATCAAGGCCATGGTGGACGTGGTGCGCGGCAAGCCCATCAAGTTCCACGTCACGCCAAAGACGCGGCAGTCCGGCACCTTCCTCTCCCTCGTGTGGCCCCACATCGTCCTCATCTCGCTCACGCTGCTGGGCCTGGGGGTGATGGGGGTGCGCATCTTCGCGCTGCGCGATGGGGACGTGGACTCGTACCTGGCCAACCTTTTCTGGAGCCTCAACAACGTCCTCGCCCTGTCCGTGGTCGTCTTCGCGGCCCTGCGTCGGGCAAAGGAGAGCTGAGATGCGTCACTCGAGAGGGTTTCTCGCCGCGCGCTCGCATGCGGCCTTTCTGATCGGTCTGAGCCTGGCGCTGGGCACCATCTTCATCCTCCACGCGCGGGCTCCCACCGTTCGCCCCGGAGTCGTCGACTACGGGGCACTGCTCGGGGATCGGCCTGGCGACGCACCCTTGCGAGCGACGGGAGTGCCGCTCTCCGATCAGGAGCGCACCTGGGCGCGGATCGCCTGGACCTACTTCGAGAACAACTACCAGGCGGGGACCGGGCTGGTGAACTCGGTGGATGGGTACCCCTCCACCACGCTCTGGGATCTCGGCTCGTACATGATGGCGCTGCTGGCCGCCGAGGATCTGGGGCTCGTGGATGAGCCGCAGTTCGATGCGCGCATGGACAAGCTGCTCGCCTCGCTGGAGACCCTGCCGCTCGTCAACGGCCAATTGCCCAACAAGGTCTACCACACCGTCACGCTCGCGATGGTGGACTACAACAACAACGCGTCCGCCCAGGGCGTGGGCTGGTCCGCGCTGGACGTGGCGCGCTTCGCGATGCCGGCCACGCTGATCACCTGGCGCCACCCTCGTTATACGCCCCGAGTGCGTTCCATCCTCCTGGCCTGGGGGTTGGGAGAGATGGCGAAGGACGGGCAGATGATGGGCAGCCATCGCTCCCAGGAGAGCGGTGCGCTCGAGCTGCGCCAGGAGGGGCGCTTCGGCTACGAGCAATACGGCGCCAAGTCGCTTTTCCTGCTCGGGTTGGATGTGAGCAGGGCCGTTCGCTACGAGGTCGGCGTGGACGTGATGAAGGTGGGGGGGCAGCTCATCGCCTACGACTCGCGCCTGCCGGAGCAGAATGGAGGCACGCAGAACGCCGTGCTCTCCGAGCCCTATGTGCTGGAGGGGCTCGAGTTCGGGCTCAACTCCATCACCCTGCCGTTGGCGCGCTCCGTCTACCACGCGCAGCAGGGACGCTTCGAGGACACCGGCATCCTCACCGCCGTGTCCGAGGACAACATCGATCGGCCTCCGTACTTCGTCTACAACAGCGTGCTCAACGGCCGGCACGAGTGGGCGGCCTTCACCCCGGAAGGGGTGGATGCCTCGGCGCACCGCTGCCTGTCGCTGAAGGCGGCGTTCGGCTGGGCCTATCTCTTCGATAGTGACTACTCCCACCGCCTGCTCCAGGCGGTGTCGTCCCTGAACGATCCGACGAAGGGCTGGTACTCCGGCCGCTACGAGGCGGACGGCAAGGTGAACACCGCCCTCACCGCGAACACGAACGCACTGGTGCTCGAGGCCCTCTGGTACCGGGCGCATGGCCCTCTGTTGTCCGCGGCGAGGAGGGTGCAATGACAACGCAGGTGGGCCCTACGGTGTTGCCTGCGGTGGCGCCGTCCGCTGAGCGGGTGAGCTGGGCGTACGTGGGAGATGCCAGCGAGCGGGATCTGCGTGTGGACTTCATGCGCGGCCTGGCCACTGTCAGCGTGGTCATCGTGCACGTGGAGTTCTTCTCCCTGTTCAACTTCCTCTTCTGGGAGCGGATCGGCTCGGTGAGCTCCGCCGAGTTCTTCGTGGTCCTCTCGGGGTTCGTGCTCGGGCAGGTGTCCCTGAAGCGTGTGAGCCAGCAGGGGCTGCAGGGGGCCAGCTGGAAGATCTGGGATCGCGCGGTGCTGCTCTACCGGAACCTGTTGGCCGTCAACCTGCTGGCGGCGTTGGTGGCACAGGTCCCCATCTGGGATACGACGCCGCTCACCACCTTCGTGGATCGCGGTGCCAACGCGGTCTATTCGCTCTACCCGGGGCCGGGCACGGACCTGTATGTCTGGATCGGACGGTGGCTCCTGCTGCGCATGGGCCCGTACCAGGTCCAGGTCCTCGGGCTCTATACGTGCTTCTTCGTGTGTGCGCCGGCGGCGCTCTATCTCCTGTCCAAGGGGCGGGTGCGCTGGCTGCTGACGCTCTCGTGGGTGGGCTACTTCGCACAGCGAGCGGCGCCGTCCCAGCCCACCGGGGCCATGTTCGAGTACGCCTTCCCGCTGCTCACCTGGCAGGTGCTCTTCGTCCATGGTCTGGCGGCGGGCTACCACCGGGAGCAACTGCTGGCCTTCTACTCGCGGTGGCGCAAGCTGTTGCGGAGCGCCGCGCTGGTGCTGGCCGCCGCGTTCTGCTTCTTCGCCCTCAACAGTCCCAATCGCTTCATCCCCGAGTATGCGCGCCTGTCCATCATCCCGGAGGATGTCTTCTCTAGCGTCTCAGGGCAGTTCTTCTCGAAGGAGCAGTTGGGGCTGCTGCGGCTGCTGAACATCGCCGTGCTCCTGGTGGTGTGCGGCGAGCTGCTCACCTGCGCCTGGGTGCCGCTGCGCGCCGGGCTTGGTTGGTTCTTCATTCCCCTGGGACAGGCCTCGCTCTACATCTTCACGGTGCACGTGCCGCTGGTGCTGATCACCTCGCACCTGGTGCCCTTTGGCTACACGACCGAAGCGCCCGCGCTGCTGCGCAACACGGTGGCCCACATGCTGTGCCTGGCCGTGGTCTGGTTGCTGGTGCGCTACCGGGTTCTCTTTCGTTGGATTCCCCACTGACTCGTGGAGGTGGCGCATGTGCGATCGGGTGAAGCGGGCTCGCGAGAAGCATGACATCCGTCTCCTTCCGGTGAGAAGGAGCCTGCCGTGAGTCCAGCTCTTCACCTGGGGTTGGGCCCGGCGCAGTTCGCTCATGCCTTTCCGTTCCATGTCGCCTTCGATGAGCAGCTCGTGGTCGTTCAGGCCGGTCCCTCGCTGCACAAGCTCTGCCCAGGATTGGTTCCGGGGGCTCGGCTGGATGATCACCTGCGGCTCCGAGACTCGGTGCAGGAGCCTGGCTTCGAGTACTTCTGCTCGCTGATCTCGCACCTAGTGGTGATGGAGACGCTGCGCGGGCAACTGGCGGTGCGCGGCGAGTTCCTGCGGTCCGAGGCAGGGAACTGCCTTCTGTATCTCTGCTCGCCCTGGCTCACGGAGCCGACGCAGATCCGCAGCATGGGCCTGGTGACCTCGGATTTCGCGCTGCACGATCCCGTGGTGGATCTGATCCACCTCATGCAGTCGCAAGCGACGGCGCTCGCGGATGCCAACCGCCTGGCGGAGAAGCTGAATGCGCAGCGCGCGGAGCTGCGTTCGGCGAATGCGTGCCTCATCGCCGATTATGGGGTGACCCAGGCGCTGACCCGGGCCTCGAACATCGGAGAGGCGGCGGCGGGAATCCTCGCTTCCGTCTGCGAGCTGGGTCCCTGGGACGTGGGAGTGATCTGGTTGCAGGGGGAAGAGTCGCGCTCCTTCTCGTTCGCGAGGGATGCCCGGACGCATCCGCAGGTGTCCGCGTTCAAGGACTACTTGCTGGGGACTCCTCCAGGACTGGAGGTGGATCCCGCCGGTAATGCCCTTCGCACCGGGCTGGCGGACTGGGGCGAGGATCTGTCCTTCACCTCGTTCTCCAGCCGCTCTCGCGCCGCGGTGAAGGCGGGATTCCGGTGCTCGTGTGCTTTCCCGCTGGCGGGCTCCCAGGGCGTGGCGGGAGTCTGCGAACTGTACTCGACTCAGCCGAGATCCCGGGATTCGCGCCTGCTGGACGCGCTCGAGCAGATCGGTGTCTGCATTGGCCACTTCGTGGAGAAGTACCGGGCGGAGCAGGCGCTGCGCGAGTCGAAGAAGGCCGCAGAGGCCGCGACAGCCGCCAAGAGCCAGTTCCTGGCGAGGATGAGCCACGAGATCCGCACCCCCATCAACGGCGTCATCGGCATGATCGAGCTCGTCATGAGCTCACCGCTCACGTCAAGCCAGCGTGAGCACCTGGAGACGGCCCAGTCGTCCGCGGAGCTGCTGCTCCAGCTCGTCAATGACGTGCTCGACTTCTCGAAGATCGAAGCGGGCCGGCTCGATCTGGCGGAGATGCCCTTCTCGCTGCGGGAGTGTCTCGAGCGGCCCTTGAAGGGGCTCGCGGCCCGGGCGCGAGGCAAGGGCCTGCGCTTCACCGTGGAGCTCGCGGAAGAGCTGCCGAATGCGGTGAGGGGGGATCCGCTCCGGCTCTCGCAGGTGCTCATCAACCTGCTGGGCAACGCGGTGAAGTTCACCCAGCAGGGCGAGGTGCGGCTGGTGGCGCGCGTCGTCGAGCGCTCGGCCAAGGATTGCCTGCTCGAGTTCTCCGTCGTCGACACGGGGATTGGAATCGACGTCTCGCGGCAGCGGGCCATCTTCGAGGCCTTCACCCAGGCGGAGGCGGAGACGGCCCAGCACTTTGGGGGCACGGGCCTGGGGCTGACGATCTGCCATCAACTCGTGCAGATGCTGGGTGGGATGATCTCGGTGGAGAGCACGGTGGGCAAGGGGAGCTGCTTCCGCTTCACGGCGCGGCTCGGGATCGAGGAGCGGACATACAAGGAGATCGAGCCGGCGCAGCCGCATCCCCGCACGAAGGTGCGCCGGAGCCTGCGCGTGCTGGTCGTCGAGGACAATGTGGTGAACCAGCAGGTGGCTCGCGGGCTGCTCGAGCTGGACGGCCACCAGGTGGAGACCGTGGAGCGGGGCGAGCTGGCCCTGGCGCGGCTGCGAGACGAGCGCTTCGATGTCATCCTCATGGACATCCAGCTGCCGGATATGGATGGCCTGGAGGTCACGCGGCGGCTCCGCGAAGAGGAGGAGCGGCTCGGCCGAGCGCGCACGCGCATCATCGGACTGACGGCCCAGGCCATCGTGGGGGACCGGGAGAAGGGGCTCGCGACGGGGATGGACGAGTACCTCACCAAGCCGGTCCGGGGCCGCCAGCTCGCGGAGGCGCTCGATCGCATCGTGGGGGAGGCCCTCCCGGAGCCCGCTGCTCCTGCTCCCGAGCTGTCCCGCTGTCTGGATCGCGCGTCGCTGGATGAGCTGGTGGGTGGGGATGGGGAGCTGCTGGCCCGCGTCGTGCGCCTGTTCCTTCAGTACGGGCCGGAGATGCGCGATGCGCTCCTGGCGGCCTTCGCGGGAGATGATGCGAAGGCGCTGGTGGGGACCGCGCACAAGTTGAAGGGGGCCCTGGGGGATCTCGCGGCGCGGTCCGCGTTCGCGATGTGCGGACGCGTCGAGATGCTGGCTCGGCGTGGAGACCTTGCTGCGGCCCGTGCGGAGCGGGAGCCTCTGGAGCGGGAGCTGGTGCAGGTCTTCACCGAGCTTCGGGAGATCGACAACCAGCTCCACCGCCCCAACTCCCCCGCGCGGCATGCGCCGTACGGGGAGGGGGCGGTGGTGCTGACGAGCAACTGACGCGGCGCTACCGGCTCAGCAGGGGAAGCACGCGGCCTGACGCAGCGCCGTGTCCTCGGGCAGGCCGAGCGCCACGTTGAGGTTCTGCACCGCTTGGCCGGCCATGCCCTTGACCAGGTTGTCCAGCGCCACCATGACGGCGACCGTGCGGCCACGGCTGGCCACGGAGACGTCACAGAAGTTGCTGCCCACCACCGAGGCGAGGCGGGGCGTGCCCTCCACCACGCGGATCATCGGCGAGGTGGCGTAGTAGCGGCGGTAGACCTCGGACAGGGACGCGGTGCTCACGCCGCCCGCGAACTCCGGCCACTCGAACTGCACGGTGGCGAAGATGCCGCGCACCAGCGGAGCCGAGTGGGGGATGAACGTCAGCCGGTGGCGCGTGGCCTTGTGCTGCACGAGCATCACGTCCATCTCCGCCTCCTGGGGGTGCTCCAGGGGCTTGTAGACGCGGAAGTCATGCGCGCGGGTGGGGTGGTGCGTGGAGTCGCCCGGCGCCACGCCTGAGCCGGACGAGCCCGTCACCCCCGAGGCGGCGATCAGCCCCAGGCCCGGCGTGGAGGCCACCGGCAGCAGCGCCAGTTGCACGGCCGTGGCGAAGCAGCCCGGGTTGGCGATGCGCTTGGCGCCCTTGAGCTTGTCGCGGCGCCACTCGGGCAGGCCGTACACGAAGCGCTCGAGCAGCTCGGGCGCCAGGTGGGGGCGGCCGTGCGTCGCGGCGTAGCGGCCCGGGTGATCCAGGCGGAAGTCGGAGGACAGATCGATCAGGATCATCCGATCGGCCAGCCCCAGCTCAGCCCACTTCTTCTCCAGCGCGGGCAGCTGCCGGGCCAGCTCCTCGTCCTCCAGCACGGAGAAGACGACAGGCTGCGGCGAGTCCGTCAGCCAGCGCCAGTCTGGCTCAGCGTCGAACTTGCCCTCGACCAGCCCGCGCAGGTGCGGGTGGACCTTGTAGAAGGGCATGTCCGCGTGGGGCGGAGACACCGCGCGCAGCCCGGCTACTGACGGATGGCCCGACAGCAGCCGCAGCAGCTCTCCTCCGCCGAAGCCCGAGGCTCCCAGGATGTAGGCGTGAACCGGTGTCATGTGCTCTTCCTCCCCGCGATCCGCGGCGCAACCTTGTTCAAGATGAGGCCACCCAGGCCGGCGGCGTCCGCGCGGGCGTTGTGGGCGGGCAGGCCCACCTCGCGCTCCACGAAGCGGATGCCCACCCGGTTGTCCGTGGCGGGTCCGGCCACCACGTCCACCTGGATGCCGTACGTCTCCTTCAGGTGGCGCACGCCGCCCGAGGCGCCCACGGGATCATTGGCGCACAGCACCCACGCGCCGGCCAGCTCGCGCAGGGCCGGATCCTCGAGGATGGACTGCACGCCGTACTCACCCATGATGCCGTCGCCCGTCTCCGCGACGATGACGTCCACCTCGGAGGCGGACAGCTCGGACAGGATGATGCGGGACACCTGGGCCGCCGTTTTCGGGCTGGTGCACACCGTGCCCGCGTCGGTGAAGTCCATCACCACGTCCGCGCCCGAGTCCCGCATGCTCAGCGTGTCGCGCATGAGCGAAACGCCGGTGAGCTTGGCGCCACCCACGCGGTAGCCGGCCTGGGCCAGCCGGCGCACCATGGCGCAGGCGGCGTAGGTCTTCCCCGCGTTCATGCAGGTGCCCACCACGTACACCACGGGCACGGACACCGGCTGCTGCGAGCCCTTGAGCGCTCCGGCGCGCACGTGGGCCGGCTGGCCCGAGCGCGACTGGAACTCGGGGAACATGAGCACCTGGCCGAGGACTTCCGCCTCGAACGGGGTGCCCACGCCCGGGTTGTGCGAGGTGCACTGGCCGATGACGCCACCCATGTTGAGGATGTGCAGCTTCTGGCCCGGCGCCACCTTGTCCGGCACCACGCCCTCGTAGCCGTGCAGCGCGTTGCGGTGGCCGAGCGCGCCCACGACGATGTCTCCGCCGTGGAGCGTCACCAGCCGGCCGTGCACGTCCTCGAGCTGGTTGTAGACGGACTTCTCCCCGTGGATGCGCGCGGCGATCACCGCCCCCTCGACCGCCTGGATCTCCTCGGTGAGGTGGACGGTGCGGCCGAGCTGCAGGTTGCGGGTGACGCTGCCCACCTTGTCGACGTAGACCTTCATGACTTGACCTTGAGGGCCAGGGTTTGGGCCACGCCGTACACCTTGGCGAAGCCCGCGGCCTCAGCGCCCGTCCAGAGATGGTTGGCCTCGCCGTAGCTCGCCACCTTGGCGTCCATCAGCGAGTGCGGAGAACGCACGCCCTCCACCACCAGCGCGTGCGGGTGCATCGTGACGCGCACCTCGCCCGTCACGCGGTCCTGTGAGGACTCCAGGTAGGCCTCCAAGTCACGGGCGAGCGGATCGAAGAAGTTCCCCTCGTGGAGCAGGGTGCCGTAGAGGTTGCCCAGCGTCTCCTTCCAGAAGAGCTGCTTGCCGGAGAGCACCAGCTTCTCCAGCTCGCGATGCGCGGTGATGAGGGTGATCGCCGCCGGAGCGTCGAAGCCCACACGGCCCTTGATGCCGAGGATGGTGTCTCCCAGGTGCACGCCGCGGCCCACTCCGTACGCCTGGCCGATGGTGTTGAGCTGGGCGATCATCTCGACGGGGGACACAGCCTTGCCGTCCAGGGCCACGGGGCGGCCCTTCTCGAAGCTGATCACCAGGGTGCGCGGCTTCATGTCCGGAGGCACCACGCCGGCCGGGTAGGCGGCCTCGGGCAGGTGGCTCCACGAGTCGTGCGTCTCCTTGCCGCCGACGGAGGTGCCCCACATTCCCTCGTTGATCGAGTAGGCGCCCGTCTTGGGAGGGAAGTGGAAGCCGCGCTCGGCCAGATAGGACATCTCCTGGGCGCGGCTGAGGCTCAGCTCGCGGATCGGGGTGATGATCTCCAAATCCGGCGCCAGCGCGCGGAAGGCCACGTCGAAGCGGATCTGATCGTTGCCCGCGCCGGTGGAGCCGTGGGCCAGGGCCTTGCCGCCCACCTCGCGGGCCATGCGGACCACCTCGGTGGCCTGGCAGACGCGCTCGGCGGAGACGCTCAGGGGGTAGGCCTGGCCGCGCAGCACGTTGCCGGCGAGCAGGTGGCGCAGGTAGCTCTCGAAGAGCAGCGAGCGGCCATCCACCGTGTGGTGGGCCACCGCGCCCAGGCGGGCCGAGTGCTCGGGCATCTTCGCCAGCGTCTCGGCGGAGAAACCGCCAGTGTCCACCGTGACGGTGGTGACCGCGTGCCCCTGCTCGCGCAGATAGACCACGCAGTAAGAGGTGTCCAAGCCGCCGGAGAAGGCCAGCACCACGGGTTTCTTGTTCATTGCTTCGAGGTCCTCACTGCTGCTGCTGCTGCGTTTCAGGGTTGCCAGACGCGCTCGGCACAGGCGGCCAGCGCGCGGTGGGTCTCGGTGAGCCAGCTCCGCGCGGCGTTCAGCTCGGAGCGGGTTTGATCCAGGGCCAGGTTGCCGGCGCCGCCCAGGTGGGTGGCCGTGAGTGCCGTGCGGTCCGGGTGGAAGGTGCCGTCGGAGATCTCCCGGGCCACCTGGCGGTAGGCGTCTCGGAAGGGCATGCCGCGTCCGACGAGCACATAGGCCTGGTGGGCCGCGTACAGCGTGTCGTCACAGGCGCGAGCGGCGGCTTCGGCGCGGATCTTCAGCACGGGCACCAGGCGCGTGAGCACGTCCAGCAGCTCGCGAATGGTGGCAAGGCCCGTGAGGGTGGGGCGCTTGAGGAGCTGGAAGTCTCGGTGGTAGCTGGAGGGCAGGCCCCCGGCGATCTCCTCCACCTGGCGGGCGATGCCGCGCAGCTCCCGGCAGCGGGCGCGCGCCAGCTCCACCACGTCCGGGTTCTTCTTCTGCGGCATGATGGACGAGCCGGTGGTGAAGGCGTCCGGCAGCGAGAGGAAGCCGAACTCCTCGGTGCTGAAGAGGGACACGTCCCAGAGCCACTTCTCCAGGCCGCCAGCCACGGAGTTGGCCCACGCCAGCGTCGCGGCCTCGTACCGGCCCCGGCTGTTCTGCACGTCGATCGGGCTGCGTTGCACGCGGGAGAAACCGAGCAGCGTCGCCACGTATTCGCGGTCGATCGGCAGCGGCACGCCGAAGCCCGCGGCCGCGCCCAGTGGGCAGCGATCGATTCGTGCCCAGAGGCCGCGCAGCGCCTCGAGTTCCTCGATGAGGCCCTCGGCGAAGGCGGCGCCCCACATGCCGAAGGTGCTCGGCATGGCGCGGCGCATATGCGTGTAGCCCGGCAGCGGCACGTTGGCGTGCGCCTGAGCGAAGTCCAGGAAGGCTCCGGCCAGCTCCGCCGCGCCAGCGCCCAGCTGCAACACCTGCTCGCGCAGCATCAGACGCAGGGCGAGCTGCACCTGATCGTTCCGCGAGCGCGCCAGGTGGATGCGCCGTCCCGGGTCGCCCACGCGCTCCACCAGCGCCGCCTCCAGCGCGGTGTGTCCGTCCTCCTGCTCCGGCCGGATGGTGAACTTGCCGGCCCGCGCCTCGTCGTGGAGCGTGCGCAGGGCGGCCACGAGCGCCCGCATGTCCGCCTCGGGAAGCAGCCCCACGCGCGCCAGCATCCGCGCATGGGCCGCGCTGCCGAGCGCGTCATGAGGCGCCAGCGCCAGGTCCACCTGGGGATCATCGCCCACCGTGAAGCGGTGGATGGCCGCGTCCAGCGGCAGGCCCTTCGACCACAGCATGTCGTCAGCCACGGGCCACCTCCTCGAAGTAGCCACCGATGAGGCGCTGGTAGAAGGCGACACCGGCCTCCAGCTCCACGAGGGCCAGGTACTCGTCCGGCTTGTGCGAGCGCAGGGTGTCGCCAGGGCCCACCTTCACCGCGGGCAGGTTGCCCAGGAAGGCCCAGTCGGAAGTCGTGCTCGAACCGATCGTCGAGGCACCCTCCGAGGCCGTCACCGCCGCGCGGACGATGGGCTCGTTGGCTCCAGTGGACTTCGGCAGGTAGCGCGCGGAGTGGACGACCACCTCGCTGCGCAGCACCCCGGACAGGTGGGTGGCCACCGCCGAGTGGTCCATGCTGGGCGTCGTGCGGATGTCCACGAAGAACTCGCAGCGGTCCGGGACCTGGTTGCGAGCCAGCCCGCCCTGGATCTGCGTCACCTGAGCGCGCGCTTCGCCCAGCAGCGGGTGCGAGGGGAAGCGCAGCTCGGCCAGGGTGGAGATGTCCTGCGCGGCCAGGTGGATGGCGTTCTGCGCCTCGGCGGCGATCGCATGGGCCACGTGCGCGGAGCGGCCGTGCGCCACGCAGCGCAGCAACAGCATCCCGCGCTGGGCGGTGCAGGGCTTCAGTCCGGTCGGCTCACCCACCACGGCCGCATCCAGCGTCCCGAGTTCTGGCAACAGTGGACCAATGCCGCCCTTGCCGCCCGTCTCCTCCTCGGCGGTGAAGGCGAAGACGACCTCTCCCTTGCCCTCCAGGGCCTGCGGCTTCTCCAGCAGCGCCCGAGCCGCGAGCAGCATGGCAGCCACGCTGCCCTTGGCGTCATTGCTGCCCAGCCCGTACAGCCGGCCCTCGCGCCACACCGGAACCTGGGGCTCCAGCGTCCAGCCGGCGCACGGAGGCACGGTGTCCAGGTGCGAGTTGACGAGCAGGCGCTTGGGCCCGCTGCCGACGGAGAACCACACATTGTGGCCCTGGCGTTGGACGCGCCCGCCCCAGCTCTCGACCCAGGCAGCCACCTGATCGGCGATGCGCCCCTCCTGGCCGGAGACGCTCGGGGTGGCCACCAGGGCCTCGAGAAGGGCGGCAGGCGTCACGTCTTGGACCCTTGGACCCGAGCCGCTTCCCGCACCACCATCGTGCCGCTGCCCTCGTTGGTGAAGACCTCCTCCAACAGGGCGTTGGGCAGCACGCCGCTCACCAGGTGGACGCTGGCCACGCCGCCCACGAGGGCGGAGCGGATGGCGTGCACCTTGGACAGCAGCGCCGCGGACATCTGTCCCTCCTGCTCCAGCGCCGCCAGGTCCGTGAGCGTGGCCTGGGGAACGAGCGAGGTGGGCTCTTCCGGCCGGCGCAGCAGGCCCGGGGTCGGCAGCAGGAAGAACAGCTTCTCGGCGCCGAGCGCCACGGCCACCGACGCGGCCACGGTGTCCGCGCTGGCGCTGTACACGCCGCCCGACGGATCACCGGCCAGCGGCGCCACCACCGGCACGTAGTCGCCTGTGCGCAGGTGCTGGAGCAAGCGAGTGTCCACGGACTCGATGTCGCCCACGGGGCCGTAGTTGCCCTGCCGGTTGCCGTCCCAGGGCGCAGCCTCGGCCGCACCCTCGCCAGGGCGCCGCCGGGCGCGGAGCAGACCCGCGTCCACGCCGCTCAGGCCCACGCACGGCACCCCGGAGGCCTGGAGATCGGCCAGCAGGTCCATGCGGACCTTGGCGGACATGGCATCGAAGGGCGTGTCCAGCTCCGGGCCGGCGCCGTGCACCACCACGGGCTGGATGGAGAAGGTCCACAGCAGGGCGATCTGCTCGCAGGCGGCGCGCCGAAGCCGGGGATCCCCGAGCACCGGGCCGTCCACCAGCAGGACGAAGGTCTTCCGGCGGAACTGCCGGACGTAGCGCGCGGCGGAGCGGAGCGCGGCGTAGGGATCGGGAGAGAAGGGCAAGGCGGACCTCGGAACTCGGAAGGGTCAGGTGGCCAGGATCCAGTGGAGGATGGAGCGCTGGACGTGGAAGCGGTTCTCGGCCGTATCAATGACACGGCTGGAGGAGTGATCCAGCACGTCGTCGGCCACTTCGACGTTACGGCGGACTGGCAGGCAGTGGAGGAAGATGGCGTCCTTGGCGGCCTGGGACATGGCCTTTCGGGTGGGCATCCACCCGGAGTACGAGGCCAGCAGCGCGGCCACATCCCCCGGAGCGTGTCCGGCGCGAGTGGCCGGGCCCCAGGCCTTGGCATAGACGGCGCGGCTGCCGTCGAGCGCCTCCTCCTGATCGTGGGTGTACGTCACGCTGCCGCCGGTGGCCTTGGCGTAGGCCTCGGCCTCGGCGCGCACCTGCGGGTGCAGCTCGAAGCCGGGCGGGTGGGCCACGCGCACCTCGCACCCGGCGGCCGCCGCGGTGAGCAGGAACGAGTTGGGCACCGCCTTGGGCAGCGGCTTGATGTGCGGGGCCCACGTGAGCGTCACCGGCATCTTCTTCGTGGAGCCGAAGTTCTCCCGGAGCGTGAGCACGTCGGCCAGGCCCTGGCACGGGTGCTCGCGCGCGGACTCCATGCTCACCAGCGGCACGGTGGTGTGCTGGCGGAAGGCGTTGATGACCGAGTCCTGCTCGTCCTCCTCGTCACCGCCGCCGCCCGAGAACGCGCGCACCCCGAGCATGTCCACGAAGCGCGACAGCACGGGCGCTGCTTCCTTGATGTGCTCGGCCCGGTCGCCGTTCATCACCGCGCCAATGCGGTCCTCGAGCTTCCACACACCGTTGCCCACGTCCAGAACGATGGCGTGCCCACCCGAGCGCAGCATGACGGCCTCGAACGAGGTGCGCGTGCGCAGCGAGGGGTTGAAGAAGACCATGCCGAGCAGCTTGTTCTGGAAGACGTGGCCGGGGTTCTGGCGCTTCCAGGCCTCCGCCTGCGCGAGGATCGTCTCCACGCCACTGGGGCCAAGGTCCTGGATGCGGGTGAGGTGCCTCATAGCTGTGGGTTCCTCGCTGGACGACGACGGGGGCCTACGGTGGGGGGCTGCATATTCGTGAATGGATATGCAGCGGATCCGCAGAGGATGCGCATACTATTCAAATCGACGCGCAGCGCAATCCTCAAATTTCATGCGAGTTTCCTGGGGATTTTTTTCATCTTCTCACGTGGCGCTTGCATGCATATGCATGCATGAGGCAGGGTAGAGCCATGGGAGAGGAGCAGGATCTGGACGAGGCCATCCTCCGGCTGCTGGGAGCCCAGGAGATCACCGATCAGGCGGTACTGCAGCGGCTGCTGGCGGCGGAGGGGCATGCGCCGAGCCAGTCCACGCTGTCGAGGCACCTCAAGCGGCTGTCGATCCAGAAGGTGCGCGGGCGCTACCAGCGCGTCGAGCCCGGGGCGGCGGGGCCCACGCAGGGGGTGAGGGTGCTGGAGGCACCGCCCAACATGCTCGTGCTGAAGACGGCGCCGGGCTACGCGCAGGTGGTGGGGGTGATGGTGGATCGGGCGCCGGACATTCCGGGGCTGGCGGGCACCGTGGCGGGAGATGACACGGTGTTCATCGCGGTGAGGGATCCGTCGCTGCTGGCCGAGGTGCGCAGCCAGGTGGAGCGGCTGCTGCGGCTGGTGCCTTGAGCGCGATCAGCGGGTTGGTCCAGGTTTCAGGCCCAGCCGGCTGGCGATCAGCTCTCGGATGGCGGAGGGCAGGTCGGCGAGCAGGGCCTCTCCCACAATGTCCTCCTGCACCTGCGCGGGGAGGTAGAGGTTCACTGGGTCGACGACATCGGGGCCGTGGCGCCGTAGAACTCGGCGAAGCCGTGGCTTCCGCAAGTGGGAACCACACGCTCCGGAGCCTTGATCGGCCTCTCCCGTCCGGGCTCAGCTCGACCAACGGGAATCTTGTGCAGGGGGTTGCAACCGAGATGTATCTCGCTCCTGCCATCCGCAAGGCTGACGAGGCAGTCCCGCGTCTCTGGAATGGTGGTTGATTCATTGGGGCTTGGCTTTACGACCGATTGTGCTCCCATGCGCTTCGGTAAGGTTGGAGCAGTGTACCGAGCCCGCTCGAGAGCCCACTCAGCTTGCACGGCGTGCTCGCTGATTTCTCTGAGAGTCGGTACAACATTGTTTGGGAGAATGCGCAACCCATCGATGCGCGCGGCTGCGGCGGCGAACGTCTCCACTCCCTCGACGCATCCTTTGGATGTGAGCACAGTGGACGGTGCGGCAACAGCGGTCCGCGCCTGTATCCTGCCAATACGATCCCGGCTGAGCCGTGAGTGCTCATTGTATGCGTCGAGGCGCGCTTGATGTAGGGAGTGGAGAGAAACTCCTTCAAGCACAGCCAAGACAACGATGCACGACCCCGCTAGAAAGCTGACGAGCAGCAATTTCTTGCTCATGGACAAGTCCAATCATCGTTCTTCTGAGAACACGGTCTTCAATTTCTATGAGTCCACCTAGCGATTTTCGATTGCCTCCGGAGCAAAGTAGTCAGCGATCACCTCGATGAACGGTTTGGCCGCATCGACAGCGAAACCATGGCCACCGACTCCCTGAAAACGGAGTGCCAGGGTGAGAGGGGTTCCACTCACCGAAAATCCGATCACAAACAAGCTGTCATCGACAGGCCTCTTCCCTGAAGGACCGCATAGGTGATAGGCCTGCGGCGCGTCGCGATTGGGCAAGGTCCTCGCTGCATCATAGTTGTAGCAGATACGCTTATCGTCCTGAATGTCTCCCAGCGAGTCGATAGTACCCGTCTTGGCTCCGTGGAGAAGGATCCGTCCCTTCCAGTCCTGTGTGAACGGCTTCTTCAACTTCGCCGCGGTGGCATTCTCGCCAAAAACTACCTGGCATAATCCATCCGCAACGGTTCCCCCCGAGGAAGCACTGGAGCATGGAGGTGGCAGAGGTCTGCCACTGGCGGGAGCAGGGAACCATGAGGCAACCAGTTGGTAGCGGCCATCGCGGTTGGGTGAGTCGTAAATCAGGCGGTTGTAGGTGTCAGCCAACTGAAGAATGCTGGCGGCCTCGTGCTTTCCTGCGCCACGCAGGAACTGGAAGTATTCGCTGACAGGCTGGCGTCCGTCGCCTGAAGGACTGCCGTTGAAATCGAAACGCGAGTCCCCAAGCGAGACGAAACGTCGAAGCCCAGGCCGGGGATTTGTAACTGGCAGCGCTCGGGCGGCGCACAGGTCTCGCCAGACGCTCTCCCGCCTGCATCCCTCCTTGGACTCGCCGATACACAGCTCTCGACCCAGGAGCTTCTCGAGGTGGGCCCAGAATGGAGTCGCGCGGAGCGCGTTTTGATCAACAGTGCCAGCTGTCTTGGCCCCTCCTCCTCCAATGACTTCTTTCTCCCCATTGCGTACGCGCAGGTACTCGGTGAGCGGGTACCTGCCGACGCTCAGAGATGCCAGGTCGCTGGCCTTTCTCCATGTGCCTTCGTGGTCATCAGGCCCAAACCGGAACTGTCCTCGTGGTCCAAGGGCTGGGCCAATCAGCCCGAGCGCCGCCTGATACCAGTTGGGTGACCTGGCGAGGAAGTCCTGCAGCCGGATTTGACCCTTGCTTGGATTCCTGGGCCATATGGAAGAGGTCGGAGGGCAGTACCCCAGCACTGGAGCGAATCTATTGCTGTCGCTTCCGCAGGTGGGATGGTCCCTGGGGAAGTCCGACATTCGCAGCAACTTCAGCGTATCAGGGTCTGTCAATTCCGCAGCCCTTGCCACCAGTGGCTTGAGGGTCGAGCCAATAGCGATAGGCCGGGACCATTCCAGCTTCTCGGCGCTATCATCCTTGGGCGTGCGTGTCTTCTGCACCGGGTCGTAGTCATCAAGCAATTCACGCAGCCTGCTCTCAATCGGCGGCGTGCGCGGGGCATAAACAGTCGACTCACGCCCAGGGACAAACTCTCCTTGAGCAACAATCGCTCCAGTGCCGCCGTGTAGCAGTGCGAATGAGGCTGAGAGCGCTGGGTGCGCGTCGCCTTGCAATGCGCTGGGAGACAGGCTGACCATCTCGAGCAGGTGGCGGAGCCGGATCTCGAGTTCCGGTTGGATGGTCACCCTGCACTCCAGGACTCCATCATCATCGTTGGCGGTACAGACCGCAGGCGAGGCTTTGTCTGGCCGCAGCGGAGCGAGCAGGCCGCAATACTGATTGATGAACCGGCTCGTCTCTTGGATGCTGTTGTCTTTGTCGGACTCTGGCTTTACCAACCAGTCCAAGGAGCGGTTGTGTTCTAGGAGCGCCGTCTGTATCCAGCCATCCAGCCCCAATGCGTGTGCCGAGCCTGACCCTGACCAGCCCAGTTCTGGAACGAGGCCTCCATAAACATAAGCTCGGCGCCTCTCTTTTCCCTGGGTGATGACGTCGTCGGCCAGGAGCGTGTCGAGTTGGTTCTCGGGTGAGCCCCGCGGACGAAACATCCATGAACTGAGCCCCTTGGCATGCGGGGTGATCAGAATCGAGAGGTGCGTGAGATCGAACGGCTTCTTTGCCGAGGACTCGAGCGATTCGAACTTCCAGCGCCCTCCCTCGGAATCGACTTGCTGCATGTGCACCTCTGCTTGGCGTGAGAACACAAAGGCGCTGCGCTGATCATCCCTCTGCGCGGAGTGGGCTTGTGCAATGGGCAGCTGGATCGCCTGTACAATGTACCCGCCGTCTTGCTTTCTCAGGGAGAGTTCGACGTTGCCCGTCAAGACAACGCTCTCAGCGAAGTATATACCGGGACGTGTAGACTGCAGGTCCAGCCGCGAGGGCTTGGCACCCGGCCGCAGCCGTACGACGACATCACGAGAAAGCAGCTCGCCTACATCGCGCGACGCGTCGCCCATGGGTGCGCTGAGGAGTCGTACACGGCGCGCTACCAGCTGGTTTCGCGGGAGCGGGCCAAGGCGGCGTGCAATCTCCCGGTTGTTTTCATTGTCGTCGATAGAGCACTCTTGCTTGTAGACCCTCTGGGTATGATCGTAAGTATATTTCAGCTTGTAATCAGGCCAGCCGAACTTGAAGCTGACCTCGCAGGTCGACTCGTCGTCGCCATAGACTGCACGGAACTGCCATCGGGTGGAAATTCCGGCGGCCCGCTTGCACCCGTCAAGGGAGGTGCCAGGAGCTTCCCGGGAGGCTTGCGTGAGAAACTCCCTCACTTGCTCGGTGGGACCGGTCGAGGCCTGTGCATCCCACATGGCAAACAAGTCACCTCTGAACCGGACGAGAAATGGATCATCCGAGACTGGCAGGTTTGGAGGCGGCAGCGTCTTCAACTCATCGATGTCGGAGAATACTCTGGCATCGCAATGTATCTTGTCGACGAACTCAAGAACGTTCAGGAGCGGCTCGAAGCCTGGCCGGAACTTGTGCTTATTGTTCTCCAGTCGGTCGAAGGGCGCCTTGCGCTCCGCTGCGAAGCGGGCACCCTGCCAGTGAACGAAGAGGCCCCCGAGGCCCATGAGCGCCACGGTGAAAACCGCGGCTCCCGTTTGCCCCCCATCTTGTATGCCAGAGGGCGCCTTCTGCCCCTCTTCAGCAGGTTGGACGTCGATCCACGTGTAGCCAAAAAGAATGAGTGCGGCTACGGGCCAGAAGTCGCTTGGACTGTCTATCCCAAATCCAGGCCATGAGATGCCGGTCATGGGAAGGAGCCCAAGTGATGCGATGGGTTGGTACAGACCTACTGCCGCGAAGATGAATGCACCGATGCGCCGCCACCGCCCGCCCAGGGTCGCCGTATGCTTCCAACCGGCGCCGTTCAACCAGATGCCGCCTGCAATCACCAGCACCAAGAGTGAGAGGCGCACGACTCCCAGGGCTCCCATCTCCTTGAGGATGATCACTGCGAAGTAGTCGTTCTCGATGGAGCGCTTGACTCCACGATCGGCGATCTCCGCCCCGAAGTATCCCTGGCCATCCGCTAACAGTTCAGGGAGATTGCCCCTTGCGGTCTCATCGAACGCCGACAGGTTCAATTCAAAAGATTCATCATTGAAGAGCAGGGCGTAACTGGGATCGAGGATGGTACTGAGGCGCTGTGCATAGGGACTGCGCACCGAGCTGGAAAGTATCTCCTCGCGTATCTCAGGGGCCCATCGGATGATGGCGGTGGCAAAGGGGGGAACCAAGATCGCAAGAGCCAATACAGCGCTCGTGAATCTGAAGCTGCCCGTGTTGATCAATGCCCACACAAGCATGCCCAAGTACACGCTGCAGCCTGCCAGTATGAGCACGACAAGGGTCCGAGTGATGACACCTGGGGCGCCTGGCGCGCCGCCCTCGGCGTTACGGAAGCATAGGCATAAGCCGATCGTGCCCAGCACGGCGAGAGCGCACTCCCATAGGACGAAGCGGCGATAGAATACCCTGTTTTCCAGCGGAGCCTTTGTCTTCCAACCAATTCGGTCATGCAGGACCGCCACGGTCGCGGCCGTGAGGCCTGCGGCGCCAAACGTGACTGTGACGCCATTGTCGGCGATCATCCAGAGAGTGAGGAACATGCCACCGGCAACGAATACGATGTCCAGGTGCCAGTCTTTCAACCACCGGAGCAGGTACAGTCGGTTCAGCCATTGCACTCCAATGCTGCTCTCGACGACTCCTTCCCGGGCTGACTGACGCAACACCCAGTAGAGCGCGAAACTCATGCTCCAAGCGAGGAGGAGTTTTCTTGCTACAGGGTTGGAGAACGCAAGCATTGCGCCGGCAACTGCAAAGGTAATGATGAAGTAGGCAGATCGGCGCCTCCTCCTTTCGAGCAGGCCTTGAAGATCGGGCCAGAAGATGACGAACGTTGGCAGTGCCAGGCTTAAGAGCATCTGGAACACTGCGCCTCGGTTCATGTGCCCCAGAGGGGAGAGTGTTGTTCCAAGCCACACCATGCTCCCCCAGCCCAGGAGCGCGCCCAAGAGCATGCGCCACCGGTCCCTTCCGCTCAGGAGGGGCAGTCCTGGCCTGCCGGTGATCCGCGATGCGATAGCCGCCGCGCAGCCCGCGAGGGAGGCGCCTACAAGAATTACCAGAAGCTGGTTTTGCTCCACCAACCGTTGGGCCGCCGCACCTGCTTTGAGCATATCGAGGCGATGCGCCCAGAGGAGGCGCCACTGGAGAATCGCGGAGAGCGCCACGGAAGCGATCGCCACCCCATGAATCCAGACAAAGACGGCGGGGTGGTGGTCCACGGCAACCCAGAACAACAAGATCAGCAGGAGTACGGGTCCCAGGGTGAAGGCCGCAGTCCAAAGTGCGCGCAGTTTGACGGCGGTCACGTCCGGGACGAAGAAGCGAAGTTCCATCGCGAACGGAGGCGTCACTGGCAATACGCAGGCGAAGTCCGTACCCTCAGAGGTGAACTGCTCCTCCTCGACGAGGTTGAGATCACCGAAAAAAAAGCCGTTGTTGGGCGAGGGGTTGTTTTTTACCCACTGCGTGCATGCACTGAGCAGATTGGGCGGAGGAAAGACGAACCGGGCCTGTCCTGGTGGGGCGGGAACTTCCCAGATCCGCACACCAGGCAGAGCGTCGTGCGAACTTCCAACCTGGAGCAGATCCCCACGCGTGAGGTCGATATAATGCTGGCTCCAGGCACTACCGCGGCGGGTGTAGGGGCGTACCCTGATCGGCAGTTGCGACCAGTCACCAACCCTCCTTCGGTCCTGTGAGAGTTCAAAAGCAACGCGAGGCTCGCTTTCGTCACAGACAAAGACGAATGTCAGCAGCTTGTCGCGTGTATTGTGCGGCTTGTTGGAGCGAGGGGGAGTGTCGAGACAAAGGTTATCTGCGATCACAAGGCTGGAGGCTTCCTTGAGTGCTCGCTCCAATGCGCTGGGGCTCTCTGAATCTGTCCACACATTCACTGGGATGACGCGGCTTTGCTTCTGCCCGCCCCCCTGTACCGATGGAACTGCGCCAGGGGAGGGGTCTTCCATCGGATCTCGGTCGCCATGAGTAACTCGAAGGCTTCCGTCCTTCAGGGGACTCACGATGAAGACGTCACCACTGCGCGTGGACTCAATGAGCCCATACTCCTGGGGTAGCCGTAGGGATGAGGTCGGCGAGTACCCAAAAGATGCGCTGGGAGCACCTCCACCTGGTGTGGGCGCGGAGGGGAGAACCTGCACATAGCTCATGAGGATCCGCACGCGTCCGGCCGTCTGCTGTCCAGCGGTTTCCGGGCTGCTCTTGAGTATGAGTTCTACCTTGTCGCGGCCTTCCTGCGCGATTCCGACGCCAAAGGACCACCAGGAGCCGAGACCGAGCACGGCTACGAGGAGGAACAACCCCCAGATCCGCCAGATGGGTACGGACGTGCTGGTCGGCCACCGCAAGTGGGTGCCCCATACCAGCAGAATGAATCCTAGAACCCAAAGCAATTGTGAGATGGACGTTGGCATGCTCAGCGGGCCCTTATTGGCAGGAGCGAACCCAGTCCGCCGAAATGGTGTATCTGCTATTGGAGAACCCAGGCGTTGAGCATTTCACCGTGCTTTTCTGGAGAATCTTGCGCCGTTGGAGGTCCTGGATGGCTTCTAGCAACTCCTTGGAGCCTTCGCTGTTTGGCGAGCAGTGTGAGAGGAGTGAGTCCATGTTGCCGGGCAAGCCGATTCCACCGTCGAGCGAGCCTTGTGGCTGGCATAATTCATGCGCACATGCCTGGAGCAGGTGAGCATGGAGCATCTTTCCGGACTGCTCTGGGGAAAGCGCCGTGCAAGCGTGTTGCGTGGTGGCTTGTTGCTTCTGGGTTGACTCGGCTGGCTCGCTTTTATGCTCAAGCTCGTCAAGGAGGTCCAAGAGAGCGGTAGGGGAGGAGGCCGCCGGGATGCTGATGCTCCTCCAGCCCAGGAGTGTCTGTTCGTTCAGGAGCTTGCGGCGTTCCGCGAGCAGGGTGACGACTCTGCCGCTTCCTTCTGGCGGGCATTTCTTCAGGCTTGTCAAGAGTGACCCAAGATCAGTCTCGTCGTCCAGCGGCACCGTGCTCCTGCATTGCTGGTTGAGGTGATGCTTGATTGCGCAGAGCAGCGTGATCATCCCCCGAGTGCTTGTCGGACATTCTTCGTACGTAGCCGCCATTTTGGGGGGCGGTGGGGGCGGTGGTGGCCAAAGAATCAGAAAGGCCATGGCTGAGACGAGGAGAATGCCCAGGGCAAGCACGCCTGCGGCGAGCCCATATGAACTTTGCCATTCGATCCTCCTTTTGTCGCCATCATTGCGAGGGGCTGGCGGTATCATCTCCATACGCTGACGGAGGTCGCCCATCACCTTCGCGAAACCTTCCCCCATCTTTGCCACATCATCCCCAACGCGCTTGAGGCTGTTCGTGGCCCGTTGTCCCTCGGCTTTGACGTCTTGCTCCGTGGCAGAGAGATTGTCCTGAATCGTCTGGGAGTGCCGAGCAATCTGGTTCGCTGCTCCGAGGGCCTTCGAGAGCTGCTCCGCCACGTCGTTGAGCTGGCTGGCGGTGGTGTCCACTGATTGCGCGAATGCCTCGAGCTGCGGCTTCAATCGGACGGTGATCAGCCCATTCAATGTATCACTGATCCGGAGGTTCAGCTCGTCGAGGAACTGCCTCGTGGTCTCCTCCGCCGACTTTCGCGCATCGACTTCGATGCGGCGCCTCATACCTCGAGCATATTCGTCGGCGGCATCAGTGAGCCCTTCTAGCCTTTCCAGCATATGCTCGAGATGCTCGCTCATCTGGGCCAGTTGCTCCTCAGGCGTACGATCATCCTTCAGGCTGGGGAGGTCCTGCTTCTCGGCACTCATGGCTGTCCTCGGGTGAAGCATGGGCCGCTGCTGGAGGTGCGCTGCGGGGAGCAGCCGGTAGCTGGATGCCGCAGGGGTTCTCAGGACTTCAGCGGGTAGGTATTTGCAAAGAGAGTGACCGAGCTCATGCTTACGCGCGGCGCTCAAGTATGTGCTGGTTCCAAGCCGCGCGAGGTATCTGAGGGGCAGATCGCTACGTGCTGGATGATCCAGCCTCGCAAAATGATCCCCGATCACTCGGCAAGCCAGCACACGTGCGATAGGGTCTGCTTCCACGGGCCCCTTCTCGGTGACGAGGGCTCGGATGCCCCAGAGGTGGACGATGGATGTCCAGAGCCGTCGCGAGTCACCCCAGTCGAGCAGGCGGGCGTAGCGCTCAGCCAATGAGAAAGGTTGTCCGGAGGCTTGGAGTTTGAGCCCGAGAGTCTTCTCCAGGTACGCAGTGAGGAACTCTGGCCGGTTCCAGGCTCTCGTGACTTGTTCGACCTCCTCTATCAAGTCAACGGTCGGTATCGTTAGCGCTCGCGCCATGTAGTCCGCAAGAAACCAGACAAACTCAGGATAGTCTGACAGGTTGCGTGACGCCAATATGGGTTGAAGTACCCAGCTTTGGGCGAGGTAATGGCAAAGCGCATCTCTTCCAGGCCTCTGTGACTCTCGAGCAGTTGTTGGCAGGGAAGTCGTGATGAGCCCACCCCGTGGGGAGGTGCGCAGTGTGCGAGGCATCCGCGCAAAGAGCTCTCCGAAGTGCAGCATCAGACGAGGGTCTGCTGGGGACTCCGTGTCAAGAGGGCTTCCGAAGCATACCGCCTGCGCCCATTGGCGAATCGAGTCAGGGGTATTTCCGTGTGGCCCAAAGTCCGGTGCACTGCCGGGCCAGCGCCCTGAAGGTTCTACCTTGAGCGTGGTAGCAACCTGCAAGTTCGGATTCGCGGGATCGAAGCGCTGAGGGGGGGGCAGAATGTCTTGGCGGAGCAGATTGGGAAGCAGGTCTGCCCAGTCTGCCTCATCACCGGACTCAAGGCGGGCGACGACGCCGGCAAGTCCTCGGTAGGCGCGTTGCTCGCTCGGCGCATAATCCGAGAACGAGCGTAACCAGACGAGGGACGAAGGTGTGATACTCCATATCGCGAAGGGTTTGCCTCCGGCGCGCCGGTCAAACGCTTCTACTGCCAGGCGCAACTCTTGTGGCGGATTATGGGGGTGCCAGTGGAACTCCCACGCCTGATTGGACAGGGTCGGGTGTTTCTGGTTCCAGAAGTAGCGAAGGGATACCAGAGACATGCATCACCTGGAACCTCAACTCCCCGTAGAGAAGCCGATGGGTTGAGAGAAGTGGTCGGATTGCGATGCTGGAGAGGAGGAGCCGCCAGGGCCCAGCGGGTCCGGAGGAACGAAGGCCATCATTCTGTCCCAGTTGACCGGCCATATATTGGAGCCGATCCAGTCGAAGAAGACATCTCCATTCTCTACTCCGCTGAAGTCGCCGCCTCGTTCTTGATACTCGTAGATCAAGAACGTTGTCAGCTCCACGGCGTTGCCATCGACGTTGGCCTTGACGTCGATCAATGGGAGTGGTCTCTCTTCAGCCTCGGCGAGTCTGTGGATGCAGTCCTGTGCCTTTTTCTTCTGGCACTGCTTCCAGGTCGCCGCGGGGTCGGCGTCGTAATAGAGCGTGCGAATTCGACTGCGGTGAATACGTCTCTTCAGATTCCTCTCCCCGCATGCCTTGCTCACCTCGGCGGGCCTGATGATTCTGATGGAGTGTTCGGGGGGGAGGTCGCTTACAGGAGCAGGCGGGAGCTGATCGAGTTCCGCGGTTCTCTCTAGCTGTCCGCGCTGTTGCTCTGTGGGGTGTTCGCCTCCAGGTTCTCTGGATGGGTGCGTGGAGGGTTGGGAGGTGAGATGGGAAATGTTGCTCTTGGCGAGCTTCTTGACGACGCCGACGAAGGTGTCTTGGAGGCGGCGAATCCCCTCGAGCAGCCGGTTGCGGGGTATGACGATGAGGACATCGCTCGTTGTCTTGAGGGTGTAATGGACCACCTGGGAAAGACGTTCACGGAGCGAATTGCAGATTTCAACCTGGAGCGGGTCGAAGATCAGCGCCGGCAGGAAAGCGTAATGGGCGCCCCCTGGGAGGGTATGAAGTTCCTGGCGCCGCCTGACCAATGTCTGGATGAACGCAAGATGCTGGGCCAGATTGTCGATGAAGTGCTCACCAGCGAAGTCCCACAGGACGACTTCGATCGTGCCGGATTCAGCCAAGGCGTTTCGTGTCGTCTGCCAGACTCGGACGATGGTGGCCGTGGCCGATAACAGAAATGTCGTGAGCAACCACCAATGTCCCATGGGCGTGGGCTTGAACAGGGGCAGGAGATAGACAGCGAGCGCGGCATGTACCGCCAGGATGGCTCCTATTCCGAGGGTAATGCTCCTGAAAAAGCCGCTACGCCGGGAGAAAATCTTGAGTCCAGCCCAAAAGTTGGCGTCGAGGACTTTTTCGGCCAACCGGCCGGCGTCCTCTTGGAGCACGTAATGGACGACCTCGGTAGCCGTGGTGGCAAACATTCTGTAGTCGAGTTTCTGCGTGTTTTCCCAGAGATCACCATTGAAGTTCGTCTCCGCCGCCGACAACCCCTGGATCGGCTTCATTTCAAGGGTGCGCGCGACATGTGCGAGAAACTGTGTTTTGCCAGATTCCTTGGCACCGAGGATGAGCACGTCCACTACTGCTTTGACGTTGTCTCCTCCGCGGGGAATCGTGAGGCTGTCCAGCCCCTTTATTTCGATGTGGCTTAAATCGGGTGCTGAGGGAACGAACAGGGTCTGGCGATTTTGCATGTCCCAGGCTTTCTAGGGAAATGGCGTCTAGATGTGCTCAGCGCTTCACGTAAGCCCCGGAGATGGCTCCGCCGTCTTCCCATTGATTTCCACGAGGACGCGAATCCGATGGACCGCCGGTTTGATGCTGGATTTCGAAACCTTCACTCGAACAGGAGGATGTGGTCGATCCACTTGTCTTCGGAGGCTTCAGGGTCCTTGTGCTCCGCCAACCAGCGCTGGCGCACGTCTCGCAGAGCGATGGCGGGGGGCTTTCCCTGATACATCTCTTCCCGCACGGCATTCACGACTGTGTTGACTGCTGTGTCATTGAGCACCACCGTGGCGGCCAGTACTCCCCGGGCCCCTTTGCGGAGGAGCATCGCAGGGATGCTGACGGCCTCGTGGGAGATGGGAGAGGTATGACCGCCTTCGCATGCGGCGATCACCACGAACGGCGCGCGCTTCAGGTTCGCCATCTGCCGGAGGCGAGCGACCGTGAGCCGATCCTCCCCAGTGGGCTCCGGGGCGAGCACCAAGAAGGAGGAATTGGAGGCCTGAGCCTTGTCCCCGTGTGTGACGAGATCGATCTCGGTGGCATCCACCATCGCCTGAAGCACGCGTGTAGGCGTTGCGTCCCATCCTTGCAGGAAGATGCGTTTCTGGCCCACTCCAGAAGCAGGAGTCCATCTCAGTTGCTCGCGCTTCTGGCCCTCCACCTGCTGATACTTCACATCGGACACGATGAGATGCTGCCCAGGGCCCGAATCGGGCTGCAAGGTCACGGCCCGCATGTGGTAACTCCAAGCCATTTCAGGTGGCAGGACGTTTCGCCGGTCGTAGAGCGGCGGGCGGGTGATCACCTCGATTTGTGTACAGCCGCGCAGCATCGCGAGTGCTTCGCCGGGGAGTATTCCCGTCATGTCCTGTGGGAGGCGTTGGCTGCGGTTGCCCTCGAAGCGGCCCCAGGTCTCACCCGAGGCGCCTCGGACAATCAGCAGGCTGCGCTCTCTCTCCTCCGTGAGTGCCACAGCGCACCGGGCGGGAGTCGAGAAGCCTTGTTCCTGGGCGAACAGCTCCAGCGCGGCTGGGAAGTCCTGGAGCCGGCCTTGGTCGAGGATGAGCTCGTGATAGCTGCCGGCCAGGGCTCGCTGAAGGTCCTGGTCGAGCTCCAGCTCTTGAGGTGAACGCTTCTGCATGTCGCGCAGGGTGTCCTGCAGAGAGGTGCGCCCAGACTCGCGCTGAAGAGCGAGGTAGAACCGTCCCAAGGCATGCTGCCAGAGGGCCTGCTGGCCCGGAGAGGCATTGGCCCGGTGTACCTCCATGGCGCGGAGGAAGGCGGCCTCATCCCCTGCATCAGGCAAATGCCGGGCGATGTCAGCCAGATCCATTGCACCGGCGAGGGTCAGGGGCTCGCCCGTCGCGAGTGCGAGGTTGAGTTCTTGCCGCGCGCTGGCGAAGTCGAGTTCCTGCAGCGCCAGGTTCATGAGGGTCTGGTGGATATGGTGCTGGCTGGGTTTGTCGTCCCGGGCTCTCTGCACCGCTTCCTCCAGGTATGCGCGAGCAACCGGGACATCATTCCTGAGCTTGGCGATCTGCGCGATCAGCTCGATGAGCTGCAGCCCCTTGCCATGCTCGTTGAATCCGAATGCAAGTGTCAGCCCCTTTTCGGCATGCGTTTGAGCTACATCCAGCTCGGAGAGGCTGCTCTGGATGATGGCCATGTCGAACTCCGCATCCATGCAGCGATACGGGATGGTTCCCTTCGCGCAGAAATCGAGCGCCTGGGTCAACGCCCGCTGCGCCCCGCGGAGATCACCCTGGGCGCGAGCGGCCGCCGCCCGGCGTTGCCCCAGCATCACGTCGAACCAGGGGTCCCTCAACTTTGCAACGCGCTCCTCGAGCACCTGGAGGCTCTGGCGCTCCTGGGGCAGGAGGATCGCCGCGCCGATGGCGAGGTCATCCTCCTGGCAGCTGAGCAAGGCCGCTGCGGTCTGCTGGAGCTGCGGCGTCATGCCCGTGCCCTGGCGGATTGCCTTCCAGAGAGTCTTGTATTGTTGCGCGAGGGGGGCCCTCTTCTTGAATTCACGCGCGGCGACGCCCTCCGTGTAGCGGCTCAGGACGCCTGAGGGATCCAGCACGCTCGCGAGTGGCAGCAGTGCTTGCACATCCTGGACGGACTGCCGAGTCCGGACAGCCTCGTAGAAGAAGAGCCTGGCGATGGCTGAGTTGGCCAGGTTCAGGTCGGGCGGCGGTAGGACCCTCGCGTCGATCAGGGCATCCCCTGCGGCGAGGACCTTCTTCCAGCGCGACTGGACCTCGAAGTTCGGAGCCAGGCGCGCGACATGCCGCTGCGCTTCCAAGGCCCATCCGGAGCCCGTGGGTTCGAGTTGAGAGACCGCTTCATACTCACGGCTGGCGGAGAGTGTCAGTCCGAGCCCTTCGAGCGCCTTGGCGCGGTTCCAGTGCGCCTGTGGGTGCGTGGACCTCTGCCTCAGCACCTGCGCGAGCAGCGGGAGCGCCTCCTGGAACCGACCCTGGGCAACATAGATGGCGGCCAGGGTGTTCCAATAGTCCTCGGATTCAGCGATGAGGCCATCCTTGCGAGCGGTTGTCAGCCGGGTCTCGGCCTCGCCGGCCTTCCCCCAGAGCAGGAGGGCTGTCGAGATCTCGAGGGGGTCATTCCGCTGAAGCAGCTGGGCGAATTCCTTGTATGGGAATGGCTCGGTGGGGGCAGGTGGTCCCATCTGCCGTGCACCGATGCGGAACCGGTCGGCCTCGGGGTGTGTTGTCCGCGGAAGGAGGGCGTTTCCACCCTTCGGTGCCCATACCAACTCCAGGGATGGCTCTGGAGGGGGACGGCTCTGATAGAGCAGCAGGAGCAGAGCAGCTGCGGCAAGTGCCACCGCAGTGGAGATCGCCGCCAAGCGTGAGAGACGGTGCGATCTGGGGGCCGCATGCTGGAACGGTCCCTGCTCCAGGCCCAGCTCCGCCAGTGCATCGATCTGAAGCCGGATTGCGAGTTCCTTCTGGCATTGCGCGCAACCCGCGAGATGGAGCTGGAACTCCCTGGCCTCCTCGGGTGAGAGCTCCCCTTCAACGAACCGCGCGATGAGGGCACATGGGCCGGGCGTTGACATCAGACAGGTCCTTTCGGCGAGAGGAGCTGTTTCAGCTTCTCTCTTCCATCAAAGAGGCGCTTCGCAACGGTCTGGACCGGGATGCGCTGGAGCGCGGCGATCTCTGGGTTCTTCAGCCCCTCCAAATAGAGCCACATTGTTGTCCGGATCTTCATGGAGAGCTGCCCGATCGCTGAGTACAGATCCTTGTCCTGGACGATGAAGGAGGGGAGTTGAGCGGTCGTCAGGATCGGTGCGGCTGTGTGAAGATCGTTGGACTCTCTCCGCAGCTTTTCAGACGCATCGATGATCACGTTTGCCAGGATGCGGGCGAGCAGGGCCCGCTCCATGGCGCTCTCACCCTGGCGAAGGCTGTACCCTTTCTGGAAGTAGCGCAGGAAGGTCTCCTGGACGTACTCCTCCGCGATGGAGGGGTTGCGACACAGCCGTAGCGCGGTACGCAAGAGACACCGTCGATGGCGGGCGTTCAGCTCCACGAATCGGGGGTCCACGTCTCTTTCCGGGGAAGTGTTGATAGTGCACCTGCCGTTCGACATCTGACGCCTTCAAGAACGGCGGCGGGTGGGAAAAATTACGAACAGGAAGTCTCTGGCTGCACGCCGCGAGGGCGCTTGCTGGGGAGCAGGCCCACATCGTCCTACCATGGGAATTGCCTAGGGTTTCCTTTGGCGCGGGGGCCTGCTCGTGCGTGGCTTCGCCTTGGGGGCGCGGAGGGGGAGTTGCACAGCGGGGTCACCGAGGAGCACGTAGCCCGAGAGATCATTGCAGGTCATCCAGAGGAGATGGAGGGATGGGAATGCAGGGGGCGGCAGGTTCCAAGCGCGGGCCTGTTCGATCTCCTGGAGCCGTGCTCCCAGGTCGGCGTAGAGATTGGCTGCCGCACGACCAAGGACATGAATGGCGAGGCCGACACGGCAACCCGACATGACGAGCCGGAGGGCATTGGCGAAGTGCGACGGATGCCCTCCGTACTTCTCGCAGTATGCCAACGTCCAGGCGAGATCCACGTGGCCGATGACCGCGAGCGGGCCCTCGGGGTTCGCGAGCACGGACTGGGGGAGCGCACACACGAAGGGCTCTTTTCGTGCGAGTGACTCCAGGACGGTTTCCAGGGGCTCGTTGAAGAGCTTCTCTTCCTGGAGCCGCTTCAGCCATGGGAAGTAGCTGCTCTGCGAGGGTGTGCCTGCCCCGAAGCATGAGACGTTGAACCAGAAGCCGCCGGGGAGAAAGCGACGCTTCTCCACATGCGAAGCTTCGAGGCTTTCAGTTCCGAGGCTCATGGAACCCTGACGCCTTCGTTGCTCTTCGTCGGAGCTCCAGCCGCCTCTGCGGGGAGCGCCGATGCCATGGCTCAGGGTCAAGAGCGTGCTCGGAATGGGCACTGCGGCCTGGCGGAGCAGGGGACCGCATCCCCAATTCGAGTGATCCCCCACCTCGATGATTTCCTTCGCTTGGAAGGAACCACGGGCGTGGTCCTCGATGCACTGCTGGAGGGTGGGCGCCATGAGTTCGCGGTAGCTCAATCTCGTGGCGGGGGTCGCGTCGTGTGCCGTGAAGAACAGCATCCGTGCGGCGGGGCGTTGAACCCTTCGTTCCCAGTGAAGGACCTTGGCGGCGTAGGCCGCGTAGCCAGAGCCTGCAGGGAAGGCGAGCCGGCCCACGTAGCACTCGCTGTTGAGGGCCAACTGGAGCTCGAGGGGCACCTGGTCGAGGTCCCCCAGGAGCAGCAGGTAACGCGGCGGTCCCTGGGGGTGGGAGCGATGCAGGAGGATCTGGCGCCCCCACGCTCGTGCCTGCACGGTGCTCATGCGGGGGGGCACCCTGTAGATGAGGGCATTCTCTTGTTGTTCCGCCTCTCGCGCCCGGAGGAGCGGCCGGATGTGCCCGAGCAGTTCATCTCCAAGAGGACCTTCGGGAGCCACGATGCCCCACTTCTGATGGGTGAGGTCATTCGGGTCTCCTCCGGCGTCGTGAAGGGACGCGAGGACGTTCGTCTCAAGGCGTTGGGGCAGCAGCGTCTGGGCCACATCGAGTGGCAGCCCGTGGGCAAGGACAGGGCTGCCGTCATCGCGGGCCATCAGTAGCAGCGCATCCTTGAGGGAACGACGCGGGATCTTCTTGGCGGATTCGGGCATGGCGCCTCCTCGCGTGAGGGGAAAAGCTTGATGCGGTGCTTCTTCAGACGAGAAGGGGGCCCCTCAAGAGGAGCCCCCTTCTGTAAGAATGAAACGGCTAGAAGCTACTCATCCGCCGCGGTGGACTGCTTCTCCGCGCCATCTGGCGAGCGGTTCCCCTGGAGCTGCGGGGGCACATCCGTCTCGCCGTCCTGCTTCACGCCCGGGGGCGAATCCCTGGGCGGAGGCGGGGGATCCACGATCTCGGCGAGAGAGACGAGGGGAGGCAGCTCTCGGCCATTGCAAGTGGACTGCTTCTCCACGCTTTCTGGCGCGCATTTCTCCTGGAGTTGCGGGGGCACATCCGTCTTGCCGTCCTGCTTCACACCCGGGGGTGAATCCTTGGGAGGAGGCGGGGGATCCACGATCTCGGCGAGTGAGGCGAAGGGAGGCAGCTCTCGGCTATTGCAGTTCGACATTGGTTCTCCTCGGCATTGTGAGAAAAACCACCAGTGGTTTCGCAACAGACTGCGTTGCGCGCGCAAAGCAAAATCGCATCGAGGCGGCTTTCTATTACAGCGCTCCATCCTCAACCCGGCGTTGGCGAGGCAGCCGGTCCCCGGCATTGCGACAGGACCAGAGCGAGACATCCTCGGCGGCCTTCAGCACTTCTCCGACGAAGTGCGCGGCGGTTTCGGGCAGGCCTGGTGGAAACGAGCCTGAGGAGGCGCGGCTCAGCGATCTCGGCGGAGGGGATCGCCTACTCCAGGATACACTTGGCGTGATCGGTGTAGATTTGCCTCCTGCTGGGCATTGGAGAGGCGACGGTCAGCCGCGCGTTGCGCCTGCCTTGAGAGATGGGCCGCGTGACGCCGCGGCCGCATCGAAAGTCCGCGAGCGGCGCAGGGAACTCTCCGTGGCCTGCTCGCTCTTGCTCTCAGGACGGGGGCATACGCGAGCCAGAGAAGAGTCTTTGAATTCGTGCGAGCAGTGGATGGCTGGGAACCTGGGCTCGCAGCACCGCCACGGCATGGCGCAGGAGAGGCAGCGCCTCTTCCTGGCGCTGGCGCGCCAGCAGGATGAAGGCTAGCGAGCTCTCCATCTCAGCGTATGTGTAGTGGTCACGAGTACCATGGACATGCTCGAAAATTCCTTGAGCCTTGCGGAGCTTGGCTTCGCCATCATCAAACCGGCGGAGATAAGCGAGGCACGTCCCAAGGCTCGCGTAGGACATGGCGACGTCAGGATGGGCCTCGGTGCCGAATGCCCGCTTTTGAATCTCAAGGGAGCGCTCGAAAAGAGGGAGAGCTGTCTCCAGATCTCCCAGGTCCTGTAACACTCTTGCCAACTCGTGGAGCGAAGCGGCGACGGAGGGGTGGATCTCGGTGCCAAACACCTGCTTGTAGATTGCTGCGGAACGCTCGAGGTGGGAGCGGGCCGTCACCAGGTCGCCCTGGGCCTGCAGGACTCCCGCCAACTCATGGAGCGTGGCGGCGATGGAAGGATGGACCTCAGTGCCGAGCACCTGCCTGAAAATCGCCAGGCAGCGCTCGAGGTGGGAGCGGGCCGTCACCAGGTCGCCCTGGGCCTGCAGCACTCTTGCCAACTCATGGAGCGAGGTAGCGACGTCGGGATGGATTTCGGTGCCGAGTACCTGCTGCTTGATAGCCAGCGAGCGCTTGAGGTGGGAGCGAGCCTCCGACAGTTTGCCCTGCGCATGAAGCACTGCGGCCAACTCATGAAGCGAGGCGGCGACCGAGAGATGGACCTCGGTGCCATGCACTTGCTTGTCTATTTTCAGGGAACGCTCAAGGTGGGAGCGTGCCTCTCCCAGTACTCCTTGGGCTTGCCGTACTCCTGCCAACTTGCGGAGCGAGGCAGCGATGGAGGGATGGGCCTCGGTGCCATGCACTTGCTTATAAATCTCCAAGGAGCGCTCGAGGTGAGAGCGAGCTTCCACCAGCTTCCCCTGGGCTTGTAGCACTCCGGCCAGTTCGTGGAGCGAAGCAGCGATGTCGGGATGGATGCCGGTGTTGTGCACCTGCTCATGAATCTCCAGGGAGCGCTCGAGGTAGGTGCGAGCCTTCGCCAGATCTCCCGTGGCCTGCAGCACTCTTGCCAACTCGTGGAGTGTAGCGGCAATAGAGGGGTGCACCTCGGTGCCGTGCACTTGCTTTTGAATCCCCAGGGAGCGCTCAAGGATGGAATGAGCCTCCGCCAGGTCTCCTTGGTCCTGTAGCACTCTTGCCAACTCATGGAGCGTGGCGGCAATGGATGGATGCGCCTCGGTGCCGAATAATTGCTTCTTGATTGCCAGGGCGCGTTCAAGGTGAGAGCGGGCTTTCGCCGGTTCTCCCTGAGCATGGAGCACCGCGGCCAACTCATGGAGCGAGGCAGCAACGCTGGGATGATCCTCCGTGCCGAGCGCCTGTTCTTGAATCTCCCGGGATCGCTCGATAAGGCGGCGAGCCTCCCCCATGTCTCCCTGGGCATGCATGACTCTTGCCAATGCGTGGAGCGAGGCAGCGAAGTTGGGATGGACCTCGGTACCGAGCACCTGCTTTTGAATCTCCAGAGAGTGCTCGAGGCAAGAGCGAGCCTCCGCAAGGTTTCCCTGCGCATGCAGCACTTCCGCCAGCGCATGGAACGAGGCGGCGATGGAGGGATGGCCCCTGGTGCCGTACAACCGCTCCTGAATCTTCAGGGAGCGCTCAATGAGGGCGCGCGCCGTCGCCAGATCTCCCTGGGCTCTCGACACGCCAGCCAGGTCGTGGAACAAGCTGGCGACGGAGGGATGGACCTCAGTGCCATGAATCTGCTCGTGAATCTTCCTCACGCGATCGAGGAGGGCACGAGCCTCCGCCAGGTTTCCCTGGTCTCGAATGACTCCTGCCAGTCCATGGAGCGAGACGGCGATGGAGGGATGGATCTCGGTGCCGAATACCTGCTTCTTTATCTCCAGAGAGCGCTCGAGGTGAGAGCGGGCGGCTGCCAGGTTGCCTTGGGCTCTGAGCACGCCAGCCAGCTCATGGAGGCAACTGGCCATGCGCTGTTTGACCGCGGATGGATTCGGCCCTTCTTCCGCCAGTTCAAGCTCGGTGAGGTTGATGCTCTGCTCGAGCAAGTCCTTCCCCTCTTGCAGATTGCCAGTCTGGGAGAGCGCGTAGCCGGTCCATTTCAGCCCCACCACACTCTTGGGGAAGGCCTCTCGGTGCCGCCGACCCATGCTGGCGCTCGTCTTGTACTCCGCTTGATCACGCAGCCAAGGATTGAGCGCCTCCGCAAGCTCATCCGCGATATCTTGCCGCCTGGCCCGCAGTGCATGTTCCCAAGCCTGGAAAGTGGCGCGCGCATACCATTTGCCGTCAATCTTCGCTCTCTTCCACCAGAACTCTGCGGCAACCGCATGCCACCTCTCAGCGTCGGGCGCATCGAACTCCTCTATCACCAGGGGGCTGACGCGGTAGACTCCCTTCCCCTCGTCGTTCCCCACCTCCACCAACCCGAGGTTCGCCAGGGCCACCAGGTGGCGCTCGAGCGACACCGAAAGCCCCTCGGTCAGTCTGTCCAAGGCCTCAACTGGTACCGGCACCTCGTAGACGCGCGCCCGCTCAATGAATCTCAGTGCGTCCGCACCTACCTTGGTTCGTGCCTCTTCAAGCGCCAGGTGCTTGAGGAAGAGGGCTGCCAGAGCGTCCTGCTTCGCCTTGTCAGGTGCCTTCCCCTGCCAGTCTGGAAGAGCCTGTCCTGCTTGCTCCAGTATCTTATGCAAGTCATCGGGCGTCTTGCCTCCCAAGAGTTGTCGAGCCCAGTCGAGGATGCGTGCGTTGCGGCCCAGGCGTTCGCACAACTCGATCCATATAGCTTTGTCTACGTGCGATAATTCCTTGTCGCCCTCCCTGCCTCTCATCCACAGCTTCTGGATGCTGGCTCGGTCGAGTGCCCCCAGAGGGAGTACCGCGAGTGCGCCTTGGAGATGGGAGGGCAGAGAGAAGCGGGCAGTGGTGCTGATGAGCAGTTGGTGTTGGTGCTGAGCGCACACAGGCACGAGCATCTCAAGCAAGTCGGAGGCGAGAACGTTGCGGAGTCGGGCCTCGCCCTGGCCAGGAATGTCCAGGTTCTGCTCAAAGTCATCCAGCACCACCACCAGGCGGCGAGCTTGCCAGTGGTCGCACAGCAGCAACTTGAGACGTTGCAGCAGCGGTAGCGTGGTGTCATCAAGCCAGGCTGCGGCTTTGGCATCCTTCGAGCGAGTGGTCTCCCGGCGGAACGCTTCCAGCAGCGTCAGCTCGTTGAGTTCGCCATGGAGCACCAATGTGGCGGGTTCCCCGATACTCTGGCTGAAGCGCTGGAGGGCACGTCCAACGAGGCAGGACTTGCCCTGGCCCTTCATTCCCACCACGACGGCGCCCACCCCGGGACGCTCCGCCGTGCCAGGAGAGGTCTGGCTGCCTCGGTGGAGAAGGCGCCCAAGTACCTGCAACTCGCGACGCCGGCCGACAAAGCCGCGCGCGAGCACACGCATGTGGCCGCCCAACATGGTGTAGATGACCTCGGGCGTAGGCGACTGCTCTGTGACAGGTGGCTCGTCCAGGTTGAGAGCGAAACCCATCGGCTGTGTGGTCAGATATTGCAAGCTGGCCCAGGTATGGCTCTGGGCGGATGGCAGTCGTTTGGAGTCTTCCTGATAGAGACCCAGACGTGCCCGAGCCACGGCTTGAGCAGGCCCCTCTCCCTGGCACAGACGGTCGTACAACTGTGCAACCGCGGTACTGGCCAGTCTGTCTCTCACAGGCCGCGTCCAGCCGACGACACAAGGAATACCGCCCTGGAGCAGCTCGGCCACCAGACTGGGCAAACCATTCCTGTGCTCGGCGGTGTTGCAGGAAGAGAGGACCACCAGGCGGGGGGGCGCGAGCCGGAGCACCGCAAGCAACTGCTCAGGGCCGACGTCATGTCTGGCGCCCGTTTCATCCTCCATCAGGAGGCGCGGGCCGTCGTCGGTCATGATGCCGTGGCCGGAGAGGTGGAGGATGTCGTAGGAGCGAAGGGAGAGGCGGCGTTGGAGTTCAGCGAGGCTGCCCTCCTCGGCGACGTGGAGCACCAGGCGACGCTGCTGGACGAAGGGAGCCAGCTGGGAGAGCAAGAGTTCCTCTTCGGCCTCGTAGTCGAGCACTGGGGGAGTGTCCGTGGGGGAGTAGGCCATGAAGAGGACCTGCAACTGCCCACCAGGGAGGAGGACAGGCGCAGAGGGCTCGGCCTCACCGAGTTGGAGGCAGAGGGTGAGGTGAGGCAGGAGTGCCAGTGGCCCCGCCGAGGGTGAGGTAAGCAGTTGGAGCTGCCATGTGAGTGCTGGGTGATCGGGCAGGGGCTTGCCATGGTTGGAGCGCAGGCGGATGACGAGGTACAGGGGCTGGCCCGAGGCCTCAGAGGACTGCAGCAGATGCTGCAGGAAATGCTCAGGGCCATCTAGCAGGTCGTAGAGCGTGAGCCCGAGCTGTCGGTAAGCGTCAGCCTGGAGGAGAGAGGCATTCAAGCTCAAGGCGCGCTCAGCCTGTGCCAGGGCCTTGAGGTGCTGGTCGATATGCTGCTGCGTGGTCAGCTCCACCGGGCGGGGCCTGTCACCGGGAGCAGAGCTCCACAGGACATGCAGGCCGTCGGCAGAGTGCAGCAGGTCGACGGTGTGCAGGGGGGAAGAGGACATGGGGCTCCTGGTGCTGGGGATACGGCGGTATCGCCGTAGCGAGCACAGACGTTACACGGAGAGCACGATCGCGCGCTTGGTGCTATTTCTTGCGACGCCCGCCGAGCCCATCTTGTTGCTCCGACGTAGGGGCGGGCTCTTCGAACTCCTTGCGGATTTTCGGCAATGCCCGATAGCGAAGCACTCGCACGTAGTTGACGGTGATATCCAGGGTCTCGGCGATGGCTTTGTCGTCCTGGTCATCAAGCATCAGGAGAATCACCCTCTGTTCAGGGAGGCTACATGCACGGTGAAGTACCTTCGCGATTTCAAGATAGGGACGCTTGTTGAGCAACTCCAGCTCCGGGGTCGAGGGGGGGTCGACGTCCGCGGCATTCACCTCTGTTTCATCCTCGAGCGGTTCGTTCCGGCGACGAGCAAGCGAGCGCCGGATACGAAACACCAAGTTCTGCAAGATCCCGAAGAGGAAACTGCGCAAGGTGGCTCCGGGATGGAGCTTGGTGGCCTTGTGCAGCAAAGTGATGAAGGCATCTTGTACCGCGTCGTCGGCATCGGCGTCAGGGAGATGCTGGCGCGCCCAAGCAGTCATCCAAGGTTGGTGCCTCTCCATGAGCATCTTGAAGGAGCCGGCATCTCCTCTGAGGAAGGCGCGGAGGAGGGCATTGTCAGAGTCGCGCGTGCGCTCGTCATGGCTGCGGTTGGCGCTGTCGTTGGGGGGGACGAGGTCGATGGCTGCTTGGTAGATCCGTTGCTGGAGCGCAACAGAGGGTGGATGAGCATCATCCGGGAGGCTGAGATCGAGGAGTGCGTCGCAAATGAGGTGTGTGAGGAGCATATGTCGGAGGAAGGATAGTCCTATCGCGTGGAGTGATGAGGGTATGCTATCTGGGAGCCAACTGCTTGGAGACGGGTAACTTCTCCGCCGCGGTGCGTACGGAGCCCATGAGCTCTGCCAATTCCTTCGGGAGGGCTGCCGGGACAGGAGGAAGGGGAGCGCTGCACGCCACGTGCTCGAGGAAATCCGCGACGAGCGTGTACAGGGGGCCTGCATCTCTCAGCACCTGAAGTCCTTCGGTCAGCTTGTCAGGGGGAGTGGTGCGGGAGGCTCGTGCGACGAGCGCGAGGTGCGCCAGTTTGCGCAGATTCACACGCGGGTGAGAGAGGAGGTGCTGAATTCGTTTGAGGAGTGGATGGTTGGGGAGCTTGGGCTGCAGCACCGATCGGGCGTGGTGCAAGAGAGACAGAGCCTCCTCCTCGCGATCAAGCGACAGCAGCAGGATGGCGAGAGAGGTTTCAACCTCGGCGTACTTGTAGTGGTCGCGAGTGCCATGGACGTGCTCGAAGAGCTCCTGCGCCTTGCGGAGCATGGTCTCGCCTTCCGCGGACCGGCCGAGTGCCACCAGGCATGCGCCAAGGTTGGCGTAGCATGCGGCGACGGAGGGATGGACCTCCGTGCCGGATATGTGTGTGTCTATTTTGAGTATGCGCTTGAGGAGAATGTAGGCGGATGCCTGCTTGCCCTGGGCCTGCAGCACTCTCGCCAGTTCGTGGAGCGATGCGGTGACGGAGGCGTGGTTCTCAGTGCCGTATATCTGCCTGCTTATCCTCAGGGACTGCTTGAAGAGATTGCGAGCGGATACCAGCTCTCCCTGAGCGTGACGGACTCTTCCCCATGCGTGGAGTGAGGCCGCGACGTCGGGATGAAGCTCGGTGCCGAACACCTCCTTTTTGATTGTCAGCGACCGTTCGAGGAGGGCACTGGCGGTCGTCAGGTCGTCCTGGAGCAGATTCACTTCTGCCAGGGCGTGGAGCGAGGCGGCAACAGAGGGATGAAATTGCGTACCGTACACCTGCTCCTGGATCTCCAGGGAGTGCTCGAGGTGGCCGCGAGCGGAATCCAGCTTGCCCTCGGCTCGCAACGCGACTGCCAGAGCGTGGAGCGAAGCGGCAACGGAGGGATGGATTTCGGTGCCGTGCACAAGCTTCTTGAGCTCGAGAGACCGTTGGAAGTGAGAGCAGGCCTCCTTCGTGTCGCCCTGCGCTTGAAGCAGGGCTCCCATCATTTGCAACGAGGTGGCGACAGAGGAATGGACCTCGGTGCCATATATCTGCTTGCAGATCTTCAGGGACCGTTCAAGGCAAGCGCGAGCGCAAACCCAGTCGCCCAGGGCCCCCAACACGACTGCCAGTTCATGAAACGAGGCCGCGACGACGGGATGGTTCTCAGTGGCGAACGCCTCCTTCCTGAGTTTCAGGGAGCGTCTGTGCAGGGCACGAGCCTGCTTCAACTCTCCCTGGGCGCTCAGCACTGTGCCGAGTTCATAGAGGCAGGCGGACAAGCGTTGCTTGACGATGGATGGGGCCTGCTCCTTTCCAGCCAAGGAGCGCTCTGCGAGCTCTATACTGCGCTCAAGTAGTGCCCGCCCGTTTTCGACATCGCCCATTCGGTAGAGCGCATGGCCGGTCCAGTGCAGCCCCGTTACACTCTCCGGGAAGAATGCCATGTGCCGCCTACCCAGGCTGAGGTTTGGTGAGTACTCGCCCCAATCGTGCAGCCATGGATTGAGTATGCCCGCAGCCGCGTCCGCGATGTCCTGCCTCCTAGCCTGCAGCGCATGCTCCCAGGCCTGGAGCAAGGCGTATGCATACCAGCCGGTATCGCTCTTTACCCCCTTCCACCAGAACTCCGCCGCGATACCGTGCCACCGCTGGCCATCTGGCGCGTCGAACTTCTTTTTCACCAGCGGACTGACCCGGTAGACCTCCTGTCCTTCTTCACTCCCTACCTCTAGCAGCCCGAGGTTCGTCAGCGGGACCAGGTCGCGGCCGAGCGACACCGTGAGCCCCTCGGTCAGCCTGCTCAATGCCTCCACGGGTACCGGCACTTCGTAGACACGCGCTCGCGCGACAAAGGTCTCCGCGTCTGGCCCCACTTGGGTCCGGGCTTCCTCAAGTGCTATGTGCTTGAGGAAGAGCGCCGCCAATTCGTCCTGTTTCTCGCTATCAGGGACCTTCCCCTGCCAGTCTTGAAGCTCCTGGTCTGTTCGTCCCAGCATCCTACGCACTTCGCTGGATGTCTTCCCTGTGATGAGCTGCCGAGTCCACTCGAGAACGCGGGCATTGCGGCCCAAACGCTCACAAAGTTCAGCCCACAGCTTGCTGTCCCCCTTCAACTCCCTCAACAACAGCTTGTTGATGCTCGATTTTTCAAGAGCCCCCAGGGGGACTTTCACGAGCGCTTCCTCGCAACCCGGAGGGAGCGGGAAGAGGGTGGTGGTAGTGAGGAGGACCTTGGGCTGCGCCCCTCTGCATGCGGGCACGAGCGCGCCGAGCAGTTCGGAGGCGAAGGTATGGAGCCGAGCCTCACCCTGGCCTGAAATCTCCAGGTTCTGCTCGAAGTCATCCAGCACGACCACCATGGGGCGCTTCCGCCAGTGGTGGCTCAGCAACAGTTCCAGGCGACGTGGCAACGAAAGTACTGTGTCATCGAGCAGAGCCGTGGCTGCGAGATCCTTTGCCTGGGAGGCCTCCTGGCGGAACGTATCCAGCAACTCAATCGCATTGAGTTTGCCATGGAACACCACCATGGCCAGCTCCCCCGCCTCCTGACTGAATCGCTGGATCGCGCGACCGACGAGGCAGGATTTGCCCTGTCCCTTCATTCCTGTCACAAGTGCGCCCGCGACAGGGTGAGGGGCCTGGCCTGGAGCGGCCCAGTGCCCCTGCCAGAGGATACGCCCAAGCGTCTGCAACTCCCTGCGTCTGCCTACAAAGCCCTCTTTCAGGACGCGCATGCGTCTGCCCAACGTGGTGTAGACCATCTCGCGCGTAGGTGACTCCTCTGTTGCAGGAGGAGCGCTCAAGTCGAGGGCGAAGCCCGCCGGCTGTGTAGTCAGATACTGCAAGCTGGCCCAGGTATGTGTTTGGCCGGGGTCCGGTCGTCTCGAGTCTTCCGCGCGGAGGCTCTGGCGCGCCCGAGCGACAGCCTGGGCCGGCCCCTCGCCATGACACAGGCGGTCGTAGAGCTGTGCAACAGCGGTTCTGGCCAACCCATCCTGCACGGGGCGGGTCCACCCGACGACCCAGGGAATACCGCCATGCACCAACTCGGCTGCCAGGCTGGGCCCCCCGTTTCCTTGCTCGGCAGTGCTGCAGGAAGCAAGGACAACCATACGGGGGGGCGTGGGAGCCTGCCGGAGCACTTCAAGGAGCTGGTCGGGGCTGACGTCATGCCTCGCTCCCGTTTCGCCCTCCATCAGGAGGCGTGGGCCTTTGCCGGTCATGGCGCCATGGCCTGAGAGGTGGACAATGTCGTAGGAGTGGCGCGAGAGGCGGCGGCGCAGTTCGGCGAGGCTTCCCTCTTCAGCGACATCGAGGAGCAGACGGCGCTGCTCGACAAAGTGAGCCAACTGGTCGAGGAAGTGCTTCTCCTCGGCCTCGAAGTTGAGCACCGGTGGAGTGTCAGTCGGCGAGTAGGCCATGAAGAGAACCCGCAGGCGCCCGCCAGGGATGAGTACGGGCTGCGAGGTCTCCGCCTCACCGAGCTGAATGCTGAGGATCACGTTCGGCAGAAGTGCCAGGGGCTCTGCCGTTGGAGAGGTCAGTAACTGGAGGTGCCACTGGAGGGCGGGGTGGTGGACGAGAGCGTGGCTATCGCTGGAGCGCAGGCGGATGACGAGCGAGAGTGGCTGGCCAGGGTTCCGTGCGGACTGCAGGTGATGCTGGAGGGAGTGCTCACCAGGACCGTCGAGCAGGTGGTGGAGTGTGTGTCCGAGTCGCTTCTGCGCATGAGCCAGGAGACAGGCGTCGCGGTTCGAGGCGCGTTCGACATCGGCGAGGGCCCTGAGTTGCTGGGCGATGAGTTCCTGGGTCGCCAGCTCCACCGGGCGTGAAGCCTCGCCCGATGCACCATGCCACAGGACGTGCAGGCCGTCCGTGGAGTGCAGGAGGTCGATGGTACGGACGAGTGGAGAGGTCATGGTGCTCCCGGTCCTGGGGACAAGAAAATACCGCAGGAGCGAGAGCGGACATTACGGGCTTCAGGCAAGCCAGGAATAGAGACGCCCCACCCCCCTTGGAGCAGGGGTGGGGCGTTGGCTCCGCGCAGGGGGAGGGGAAGGAACCTACGCGGTCTTCCGAGTCTTCTCGTCGCGAGAGTTGTCGACGAGCACCTTGCCGAAGCTGAGCGCGTCCCCGGCGGCGTCCGCCTGGATGTTGTCTCCAGGGAGGAACTCGCCCCCCAGCACCTTCAGCGCCAGCGGGTCCATCAGGTACTTCTGGATGGCCCTCTTGAGTGGACGAGCACCGTACGTCGGGTCGTAGCCGCGCTCCGCGAGGAAGCCGCGCGCCTTGTCCGTGAGCTCCAGCGTGAGCCGCTTGTCCGCCAGCAACTTGCCGAGTCGCCCCAACTGGATGTCGACGATCCGGTGGATGTCGCTCTTCTTGAGCGGCTCGAAGATGACGATCTCGTCCACGCGGTTGAGGAACTCCGGCCGGAAGTGGGCGCGCAGCGCATCCATCACCTCGCCACGGGTGGCCTCGTCCAGCGTGTCCTTGCCGGCCATGCCCTCCTGCAGGGCCTGCGAGCCGATGTTGGACGTGAGGATGAGCACCGTGTTCTTGAAGTCCACCGTGCGGCCCTGGCTGTCCGTGAGCCGGCCCTCGTCGAGGATCTGCAGCAGGATGTTGAACACGTCCTGGTGCGCCTTCTCGATCTCGTCGAAGAGGATCACCGTGTACGGACGCCGCCGGACGGCCTCGGTGAGCTGACCGCCCTCGTCGTAGCCGACGTAGCCCGGAGGCGCGCCGACGAGCCGGGCCACGGCGTGCTTCTCCATGTACTCGGACATGTCGATGCGGACCATCGCGCTGTCGTCATCGAAGAGGAACTCGGCCAGGGCCTTGGCGGTCTCCGTCTTGCCCACGCCCGTGGGGCCCAGGAAGATGAACGAGCCGATGGGCCGGTTCGGATCCTGGAGTCCGCTGCGCGCGCGGCGCACGGCGTTGGACACGGCGACGATGGCGTCCCGCTGCCCGATGACACGCTGGGCCAGCCGGTCCTCCATCTTCACCAGCTTCTGGACCTCGGCCTCCATGAGGCGGGACACGGGGATGCCCGTCCACTTGGCCACCACCTCGGCGATGTCCTCCGCGTCCACCTCCTCCTTGAGGAACTTCTGCGTCTTCTGCAGCTCGGCGAGCTTCTCGTTCTGCGTCTTCACCTCCTTCTCCAGCGAGGGGATGACGCCGAACTTCAGCTCGGCCGCCTTGTTCAGGTCGCCCGTGCGCTCGGCCCCGGCCTGATCGTTCTTGGCCTTCTCGAGCTTCTCCTTCAGCCCGCGAATCGTCGTGATGGCCGCCTTCTCCGCGTCCCAGTGCGCCTTGAGCGAGGTGAAGCGCTCCTTGAGGTTGGCCAGCTCCTTTTCGATCTGGCCCAGGCGCTCCAGCGAGTGCGCGTCCGTCTCCTTCTTGAGGCCTTCGCGCTCGATCTCGAACTGCGTCATCTTCCGGCGCACGTCATCGATCTCCGTGGGCATGGAGTCGATCTCGATGCGCAGGCGGCTGGAGGCCTCGTCCACCAGGTCGATCGCCTTGTCCGGCAGGAACCGGTCCGCGATGTAGCGGTGCGAGAGCGTGGCGGCGGCCACCAGCGCGTTGTCCTGGATGCGCACGCCGTGGTGCACCTCGTAGCGCTCCTTGAGGCCGCGCAGGATGCTGATCGTGTCGTGCACGCTGGGCTCGCCCACCATGACGGGCTGGAAGCGCCGCTCCAGGGCCGCGTCCTTCTCGATGTGCTTGCGGTACTCGTCCAGCGTGGTGGCGCCGATGCAGTGCAGCTCGCCGCGCGCCAGCGCCGGCTTGAGCATGTTGCCCGCATCCATGGAGCCCTCGGCCTTGCCCGCGCCGACGATGGTGTGCAACTCGTCGATGAAGAGGATGACTTCACCGGCCGAGTCCGCCACCTCCTTGAGGACGGCCTTGAGGCGCTCCTCGAACTCGCCTCGGTACTTGGCGCCGGCCACCATGGAGCCGAGATCCAAGGTGATCAGCCTCTTGTTCTTCAGGCTCTCGGGCACGTCGCCATCGACGATGCGCCGCGCCAGGCCCTCGGCGATGGCCGTCTTGCCCACGCCGGGCTCGCCGATGAGCACGGGGTTGTTCTTGGTGCGCCGGCTGAGCACCTGGACGCAGCGGCGGATCTCTTCGTCGCGCCCGATGACGGGATCCAGCTTGCCCGCGCGGGCCGCCTCCGTCAGGTCACGCCCGTACTTCTCCAGCGCGCGGTAGGTGTTCTCCGCGTCCTGGCTGGTGACGCGGGCCGAGCCGCGCACGTCCTTGATGCCGGACAGCACGCGGTCTCGCGTGACGCCCGACGACTTCAGCACTTCGCCAATGGCGTTCTTGTCATGGGTGAGCGCCAGCAGCAGGTGCTCGGAGGAGACGAACTCATCCTTGAGCCCCTTGGCCTCGTCCTCGGCCTTGTCGAAGGTCTTCAGCAGACGCTGGCTGAGCATGGAGCTCTCGCCCCCCTGCATCCGCGGGAGCTTCTGGAGCGCCTCGCCCAGCCGGCTGGCGAACAGCTTCGGGTCCGCACCGATCTTTCGGAGGATCGGCTCGACGATGCCGTCCTTCTGGCCGAGCAGCGCTGCCGCGAGGTGCTCCGGCTCGTAGTTGGGATTGTCCGCCCGACGAGCGAGGGACTGGCCCTCTTGGATCGCTTCCTGCGCCTTCACAGTGAACTTGTCGAGTCTCATGAGGCCAACGTAAGGGTCGAACCCCCCTTGGCAAGCAACTCGTTTACAAAATCCACGGAATAGTTCGGGCTGCTAGGAATGTCTTGGAATCCAAGGTTGGGGAGTTGCCAGAGTGAGGAGGCCGGGCTATACGCCGCGCGCCTTTTCGGGGGGAAGTCCACTGGAAGCGCACGGCGGTTACCTCATCAGAGTCGAGACTTTTCAAGGGTTGGACCTGGTCCGGCTGGCGCGAGAGGCGCTGGCGCTGGACGGGGTGTCTGGCCCCTTGCCAAGCCTGCAAGTCACCGTGATCCGGCGGCGGAAGGTGGTGCGGCTGGCCTTCCTGGGCCTGAGCACCTCCGGGCGGCAGGCGGCGGCTCGCTGGTACGCGGAGCACCACGCGCTGCCTCGGTTGCTCTCGCGGGCGGCGAACGCCACGGTCCACACCTACACCTATGATTCGGCGGTGGGCGAGCAGGTCATCGCCCACGGCAACGGCCATCAGGTGGGTGGGGATCAGGTGGTGTACGCGGACGTGGATCTGTCCGGCGAGGAGGAGGCGGATGACGCCGCCTTCACGCGGATGCGGGCGCGGTGGCCCATGGGGCACCTGGCGTACGTGTTCGGGCTGGCGCGCGAGGAACTGCTGGGGATGCCACGCGCTGCGTCAGGCGTGGTGCTCTCGCTGGATGCGGCGGATGCGGCGGAGCAACTGGAAGGGCTGCTGCCGGGCCCGCAGCTGCCTCGGGTGGCCTGAGGACTTCAGGGCTATGGGGGTTACTCGGTAGGCCCGTCCTGGGCGGTGACGACCTGGCGCACGCGCTCGCTGCGGAAGTACTGGCCCAGCAGGACGAAGCCTCCCGCCACGAGCGCCGTCATCCCGATGTAGCCCGCGGCCAGCATCGCGGGGGCGAAGCGCTGGATCAGCTCGATGCTGGCGGGATCCTGCCAGGACGGGAACGGGCCCTTCACGAGCGCGGCACTCATCTGATTGACGACGACCATCCACTGCGCTCCCTCGATGGTGCGCAGGATGGCCGCGACGATGGCGGCTCCTCCCAACAACCGGCGCATGCCCTCGCGAGGCAGGCCTCCGGGCCGCAGCATGCGTGCCCCAGCGACGAAGACGAAGGCACAGACCACGGCCAGCGTTCCCAGCAGGAAGATGCGAGGCTCGCGCATGGGCTCCAGGGCGGAGAACTGGGCGTGGAGCACGTGCTCGTTGGCCTCCCGGTCTCCGAACCGGCCAGCGTTGGCGAGCACGGCCTCCTTGTACTCGGAGAACTGCGAGAGGCTCGAGGCCTCCGTCACGGAGGACATGCCCGTCAGGCCCGCGAGGATGAGGCTCAGCACCGCGGCGATTCGGATGCCGCGGGGCAGTCTCTGCGGCTGGCTGGCGGGGACGCTCACCGCTTGCTCGCCTCCACGAAGCGCAGGCGCAGATCCGTGAGCAGGGTGGTGAAGAGCTTCTCTTCCTCGTCGGTGAGGTTGCCGCGCGTCTTCTCGCGCAGCATCGACAGCAGATCGAGGCTCTCGCGGGCCAGCTCCAGGTTGCGCTCGGTGCGGCCCGTCTCGGGGTTGGCCGTGTCGCCCAGGTGGATGAGCGCCGTGGAGGCCAGCCCGATGATGAAGGCGTTGAAGGAGATGGGGCTTGCGACCGGGGCGGGGCTCGCCTCACCCCGCATCACGAAGGTCTCACCCCGCTTCTCGTCCGTCATGGGGTCTCGGTTTCCTCGGGCTCCGCCTCGGACTCCTCCTCGTCGCCCTCGTCGCCCTCGTCACCCTCGTCGATGTCGTCCTCCTCATCGACGTCCGTGTCATCGAAGTCATCGCCGTCCATCGCTGTCACGATGGTGGTGGCCTTGTCGGCCACGTCCGGCAGGCCCTTGATGTGGCGCTCGTACGCCTTCTCGTCGAGCTGACCGCTGCGCAGGTAGCGCTCGGCGGTGCGCTTGTCGAGGTGCTTCGGGTCCAGGGTATCGGCCATGTTCAAATCCTCGGAATCTCTTGTGAAAAGGGCGCGCCACCTTATAGCAGAGGCGCAGCCTGTCAACGCCGCCGCAACCCCTGGAGCCGATGAACGCCCCCGCCCGTCCAGTGCTTCCCAAAGGTCCCTACCTGCTGTGTGACGATACCGTCCGCCCGGAGCTCCCGCTGGGAGAGAAGGCGGCCCGGCTGCTGTCCGGTGGGGCACGCATCCTCCAGCTTCGGATGAAGCGCACCCCGCCTCGGGAGGCGCTGGCCGCAGCGCGCGAGGTGGTCGCCGCGTGCCGCCGCGTTGGCGCACTGTGTCTGCTGAACGATCGCGTGGACCTGGCGCTCCTGTCGGGTGCGGACGGGGTGCATGTAGGAGACGAGGATCTGCCACCGGAGGCGGCCCGGGAGCTGCTGGGAGCAGGGAGGGTGGTGGGGGTGACGGTGCGCAGCGCGGCGGGGGCTCGGGCGGCGAGGGAGGCGGGGGCGGACTATGTGGGGCTGGGGCCTGTCTTCGGGACGACGACGAAGCAGGTGCCGGCGCCGGTGCTGGGGCTGGAGGCGTTCGCTGCGGTGGTGCGAGACAGCCCGTTGCCGGTCGTGGGGATAGGGGGCGTGGGGTTGGCGAACATCGCCCAGGTGGCGGCGGCGGGAGCGCACTGCGCGGCGGTGGTATCGGACGCCCTGCTGGCCGAGGACATTGCCGAGCGGGTGCGACTCCTGCTCGCCGCGTTTGACACGGGCATTCGAGGGGCTAGCCTCGGAGGCTCTTCATGACACCTCCTCCGAGACATCACGGCCTGCCACCGCGGCGGCCCAACATTGGGATCTCCCCGGACTGGACGGGGGCGGGCCCGGACAACCCGTTCGCGCGCTACGAGCTGAAGGTGTCGTACGCGGAGGCGGTGCTGCGCGCCGGAGGGCTGCCGTTCGTTCTGCCGTACACGGACGATGTGGCGTGCGTGGAGGCGTACCTGGACCGTGTCTCCGGGGTGCTCATCACCGGGGGCGCGTTCGACATTCCGCCCGAGGCCTACGGCGAGACGGCGCGCGAGGGGATGGGACCGCTGAAGGAGGGGAGGACGGCCTTCGAGACGGCGCTGATGCGGGCGGCGCTGAAGCGGAACATGCCGGTGCTGGGCATCTGTGGCGGCATGCAATTGCTGAACGTGGTGCTGGGCGGCACGCTGTACCAGGACATCTCCCGGGAGGTGCCGGAGGCGCGCGACCACGAGCAGAAGCACGATCGCACGCAGCCGCAGCACCCGGTGGAGGTGCGCGAGGGCTCGCTGCTGGCGGAGGCGGTGGGGAAGGGGCAGCTGATGGTGAACTCGACGCACCACCAGGCGGTGAAGAAGCTGGGCAACCAGGTGGTGGCGAGCGCCACGTCTCCGGACGGAGTGGTGGAGGCCATCGAGTCCTCCGCGCACGTGTTCGCGTTGGGCGTGCAGTGGCATCCGGAGTACATGTTGAACAACCTCCCGGTGCACGGCGGCATCTACAAGGTGTTCGTGCACAAGGCGCGCGACTACCGCCGGTGAGCGCGTCTCCTCGAGTGTTGCTGCTCGCGGGCCATGAGCCCACGGGCCGAGCGGGGCTGTTGGCGGATGTGGCCGCGGTGAGGGCGCTGAAGGGCGCTCCCGTGGCGGTGGCGACCGCGCAGACGGCCCAGGGCGCCACCACGTTCCTCTGGGAGTCCACGCCGGTGCGGCTGCTGCGGGCGCAGGTAACCGCGGCCCGTGAGCTGGGGCCGGTGGATGCGGTGAAGCTCGGCATGGTGCCGGATCCGGCGCGGCTCGGCGCCATTCGCGAGGTGCTGGAGGGCACCGGCGCCTGGTGGGTGGTGGACCCGGTGGTCCGCACGTCGCGAGGGCAACAGCTCTCCCGTCTGACGGTCCGGCACTACCTGTCGTTGGCGGGTCCTCGGGTGGTGCTCACGCCTAACCTGGATGAGGCGGCGTGGCTGTTGGGGCTGCCGAGCGTGAGCACGGTGGAGGAGGCCGCTGAGGCGGGACGGGCGCTGGTGGCTCAGGGCTTCGGAGCGGTGCTGGTCAAGGGAGGACACCGGGCTCGGGGCGCCGTGGATGTGCTGTGCGTGCCGGGCCGGACCCAGCTGCTCACTGGAAAGCGCCTCTCGCGGTCACCCGAGCGCCGCGGTACCGGTTGCCGGCTGGCTTCGGCGCTGGCGGTGGAGCTGGGCCGAGGCCGCTCGGTGGCGGCCGCCGCGCGCACGGCAAAGGCCTTCGTGGCTCGATATCTCCGTACGGGAGACAGGTAGCCCAGGCCCTCACTCCTCCTTCTTGTCCGGCTCGGGCTTCTCCGGGTCATCGTCCTTTTTCGCCTCGGGCTTCTTCGGCTCATCGTCCTTGTCCGGCTCGGGCTTCTCCGGCTCATCGTCCTTCAAGAGCTGACTGAGGCTCAGATCGAGCTGGCTGTCGATGGCGTCCGTGAGGCTATCGAACTCGCGCGAGGACAGGCGCAGGCGCTCCTTGAGGCGGCGCTTCGTCTCCTCATAGACGGCCTCGCGTGCACGAATGATCCAGCGAGAGACGGTCGACTGGTCCACACCGAACAGCGGGCCCAGGCGTGTGGTGGGCAGCCGATCGATGACGTGGAGCCGGAGCAGGTGTCGCTGCTCGCTGGACAGCGCATCGAAGGACTCTCGGATGGCTTGAAGGAACATCGGGCGGTAGCGGCGCTTGACGAGGTCGAGCTCCGCATCCGTCTCGGGCGAGGGCAGGGCTTCCAGGGCCGAGAGCAGTCCGTCCTCGGGGGCTGCTCGCCCGGGGGGAGCCTGCTTGAGGGCCAGCCGCACCGCGATGACGCGCACCCAGCTCAGCAAGGCGCCGCGGCCCGTGTAATCGGCCAGCCGCGGGCCCGCCTCGCTCGAGCCCAGCAGGAGCTGGATGCGGACCATCTGGCAGACGTCATCCAGCACCGCGTCCGGAAGCTTGAGGTACCCCATCAGGCCCGGCAGCTTCGCCAGGCAGTGGCGCTCCATCGCCTCGACGGCCTCGGGTACCTGCTGTACGCAGGCGCAGGCGAGGTAGAGATCCGCGAGCGCCAGCTCTTCGAGCACCGTCGCGAGCGGGTTCCCGTCGCTGGTCTCGGGCAGATGCCGGGCGAGGTGCTTCACGAAGAGCTCAGCGGGCAGGGCGACTTGCGGCCAGGGGCCGCGCGCGGTCTCCCATGCTCGCAGGAGCACGCCCTCGAGTTCGACGCCATCCCCAGGGACGGCGACGCGCACGGATGCATGCTCGAGGAACGTGACAGCGAGCTTGAGAGACTCCTCCATTGCCGCCATCCTACGTCGGAAAATTCATGTCGCGTCATGCCGGGTCTGTGGAATCGCGCTGTCTGACGGACGAACTCCTCGCCGGGCTGATGGAGGGCCGGCTGTCGACGGAGGAGCTTTCGCGCGTCCACCGTCATGCCGCCGAGTGCCCGGACTGCCACCTCCTCCTCGTCACGATCGCCCGGGGCGACCTGCGTCCGGAGCAGGGCATCGAGCCGCTTCGGCGGGAACTGGCGAGCCAGTCTCCGGCAGGGACTCCTCGCGAACCACCTCCCGCGAGCTGGACACCGCCCGCCGAGGTCGATGAGTTCCAGATGGTGCGCCCGCTGGGCCGTGGCGCCATGGGGGTCGTGTATCTCGCACATGACCGCTTCCTGGACCGGCAGGTGGCGGTGAAGTTCACCGCCTCTCGCCAGCCGGATGACCGGAGTCGGGAGCGCTTCCAGAACGAAGTGCGCGCCATCGCGCGCTTGCAGCACTCCAACGTCGTCACCCTGTTCCGGGCGGGCGAGGTGGAGGGGCATCCCTACCTCGTCTCGGAATACCTGGTCGGCCAGAGCCTGGCGGAGCTTGCCCTGCCGCTGCCATGGCGGCAGGTCCTGAAGGTGGGCCTGGGGTTGGCGCGAGGGCTCGCGGCGGCTCACCGCCAGGGGGTGTTGCATCGGGACCTCAAGCCGTCCAACGCGTTCCTGACCACCGAGGGCGAGGTGAAGCTGCTCGACTTCGGGTTGGCCGAGTTCGTTGATGTGAACGCGCCCTTCGGGCCGAGCGGGTTGCACGCCGTTGCGGGGACACCTCGCTACATGGCGCCGGAGCTGTTCCGGGGTGTGTCGGCCACGCCGCAGAGCGATCTCTACGCGCTCGGGCTGGTCCTCCACGAGCTGTGCACCGGCGCCCTGCCGCCGCGCCGGGCAGACTCGCCATCGGCGCAGGAGGAATTGGGGGCGCGAGGGGCTCCGCGGCAGGCTGGACGGGAAGGCAGCTCCTCGCTCACGGCGCGGGTACCGGGGATCGATCTCGACTTCGCCGCGCTCATCGAGCGCTGCCTGGGGGTCGACCCGAGCGAGCGTTTTGCCTCGGCCGAGGCCCTCTGCGCAGAGTTCGAGCGCCTCAGCCGGTTCAGCGAGCCGGACCTGCTCTCGACCGAGAATCCCTACCGGGGGTTGGCTCCCTTCGAGGCCGAGCACCGCGCTCTCTTCTTCGGGCGCGATGCCGAGATCCGTGGCGTGCTCGAGCGGATGCGCCGCCAGCCCCTGGTCCTCATCACGGGGGACTCGGGTGTGGGCAAGTCCTCGCTGTGCCGCGCGGGAGTTCTTCCCCGAGCCGCTCAGGGCTTGCTGGGGGAGGACCGTGACTTCTCCGCCCTCATGCTGTGGCCAGGTCGCCGTCCGCTCTCGACGCTGGCGGCGGCGCTCGCACCACTGCTCGGGCAGAGCGAGGCGGAGCTGGGGCGCTGGCTCAGCGAAGCACCGGCGGAGGTGGGAGCAGCGCTGCGTGCGGCCTATCAGGACCGGCGAGGGCTGCTCCTCTTCATCGACCAGCTCGAGGAGTTGGTCACCTTGAGCGAGCCGGTCCAGGCGGCACGGTTCGCCAGCCTCTTGGGAGAGCTCACCTTGCCCTCTGCGGGGGTTCGCGTCCTCCTGGCTGTGCGCGGAGACTTCCTCGCGCGTGTGGGAGCCCTGCCTGGACTGGACACCGCGGTCGAGCAGACGCTGTATCTGCTCAAGCCGATCTCACGCTCGGGCGTGCGGAACGCCATCGTCGGGCCTGCCCGCAGCCGGGGCGTGGTCTTCGAGTCCGAGGCGCTGCTGGAGACGCTCATCGAAGCCACGGCCCAGGGCGCGGGAGGCCTGCCGCTGCTCCAGTTCGCGCTGGCGGAACTGTGGGAGCGCCGCGATACCGCCAGGGGCTGCATCACCCAGGCGGCGCTCGGTGAGATGGGAGGAGTTGCGGGCGCGCTCTCGCGTCACGCGGACGGAGTCCTGGCCCGTCTCGGCCGGACCGAGCAGCAGGCCGCGCGCAGGGTGCTCGGACGTCTCATCACTCCAGAGGGCACCCGCGGCGAGTGCAGCGAGGAGGAGCTCCTCACGACTTCGCCGCAGGCCCGTGCCACCCTGACAGCGCTCGTGGAAGGACGCCTGCTCCACGTGCGCAAGGTAGGGGAACGGGCTCATTATGAGATTGCCCATGAGGCGCTCGTCGCGAGTTGGGGAACGCTGCGGCAATGGCTCGATGAGGATGCCGGACAGCGTGCCCTCCGCCATCGAATCGAGGCCGCCGGGCTCGAGTGGGAGCGCCTCGGGCGCGTCGAGGATCTCCTCTGGCGGGAGCGCCAGCTCGACGAGGCACGAGCGCTCGATACCGCCACGCTGGGAGCCCGCGAGCAGTCCTTCCTGAACTCCTCCTGGCGATCCGTCCGCCGCCGGAAGCTGCGCCGCTGGCTCATCGTGCTCCTCCTGGTGCTGGGAGTGGCCGGCATCCTGGGCGGATTGCGCCTGCGAGAGCACTTGCAGCTCCGGCGCTTCGTCGATGCCCGGATGAGCGAAGCCCGGCGAGTGCTCGCCAGGGCGGGAACCCTGTCCCAGAGCGCCAGCACCCATCAGGAAGAGGCGCTCGCGCTGTTCCTGGGGCAGGGGCCCGGCAGCTCCGGGGCGGAGCAGGATCCCCGTGAACGGTGGTTGCGAGCCGAGGAGATCTGGGCTCGGGCTCTCGAAGAGTTCCGGCAGACCGACGCCGTGCAGGACGAGGCGGAACGCGCGCTCGAGGATGTGCTCGAGCGCGCTCATGGGGATTCACAGGCGCACGAACTTCTCAGCCAGCTCACCTATGAGCGCATCCTGCTCACCGAACGCTTCCACCGGCCGGACGAGCGAGCCCGGTACCTGCAGCGCTTCCAGCGGCTGACCCCGCAGGGTTCGCTCTGGCGGGAGCGCATCGAGATGCCCGCCGAGCTCGAACTCGTGACCGAGCCGCCGGGCGCGAGCGTCGAATTCACGCGCTATGTGGAAGATCATGGGGAGCTGCGGCGCGAGCCCGTGCCCGAACTGAAGACGGTGGGTCCGACACCTGTGGCACAGGTACTCGTGCCAGCGGGTTCCTATCTCCTCCAAATCACCCGAGAGGGACGCACCCCGGTCGATCTCCCTCTGTTGCTCGAAAGGGGAGCGCATGAGCGCATCAGCCTCGAGCTCCCCGAGCGTGTCCCCGAGGGTTATGTCTTCATCCCTCCGGGTTGTACCCTCGAGGGCAGCGCGGATGTGGAGGAGCTGCGGAAGATGCTGGAGAGCGCGCCCCTGCACCGGAGCTGCATCCAGAAGGGCTACTTCATTGGCCGGACCGAGGTGACCCTGGGCGAGTGGGCGTCGTACCTCGAAACCCTGCCGGAGAAGGCCCCCGAGCGCTCCATTCTCGAGACGCCCCGCATCAACGGGGACAGTGCGCTCACGTTGCGGCAGCTACCCGATGGCACCTGGAACTTCTCTCTCTATCTGGTGAGCGGAGGGCTCCTCACTGCTCGGGCGGGAGAACCCATCCTGTATCCCGGCCGAAGCGTGCGGGCCGAGCAGGACTGGCGTCGTTTCCCGCTGGCGAGCGTGTCCGCCGAGGATCTCGCGGGCTATCTCGCGTGGCTCGATCGCACCGGGCGTCTTCCAGGAGCGAGGTTGTGCACCGAGCTGGAGTGGACGCGCGCGGCTCGTGGAGCCGACGGCCGGAGGTTTCCGCACGGCAACCGGCTGCAGAAGGACGATGCCAACGTCGACGCGACCTATGGCTTCAACCCGGATGGGTACGGTCCTGACGAGGTGGGCTCCCATCCGGTTTCGACCAGCCCCTTCGGGCTCGTCGACATGACGGGCAATGCCTTCGAGATGACCCAACCCTCGACGCCAGGGCTCGGCGACATCGTGCTTCGTGGAGGCGCCTGGTACTACGGGGATGTTGGGGCGTTGATTGCGAGCCGTCAGCCCAGCACCTCGAGGCTTCGCGATGCACGGATCGGCGTGCGGGTGTGCGCAGCCCTCTCGTCCCACTGAGCTCCCAATATGTCTGGATGCCCTGCACTGAACAGGACTGGCGACGCCATACCTCTTTGGTGGGCAGGCTGGCCGGTGAGCGCATGCACTATCTCTCCTGCCGCGATGGTGAGTCGCTGCATAGCTCGACCGTGCCTCTCCTCTTCTTTGCGAGGCGGCCCACGAACGGAGTCGCCCGAGAGCGAGGACCTCCATGATGAGACATCTGTTGATTCTGTCGTGTGTCGTGGTCGCTGGAGTCGCGGTGGCTTCCACGCCTGTGTCGGCATCCAAGCCTGCTCGAGCCGTCAAGCCCACCCAGGCTTCCCGGGCCGTTCCGCCCTGTCAGCCCCAAGCCCCCGAGCGCAAGGTCTTCCCGCAGGGAACGCTGCTGTGGGGAACGGGGCGCAAGGATGAGCGGAGCGAGACGAGCAGCATCCTGGCCTCGGTCGATCTGGGGCGTATGAAGTTCGGGAAGAACGCCGTGGAAGGGTTGCGCCTGGAAGAGGGGCGGCTGGTGTCCTCGTCCCGCAAGCCCGAGGAGTTGGTCGGCGCGGTGTTGCAGGGCCGTTCGAGTGACGGCGCGTCCGTGGAGGTGGCGCTGTGTGGAGCGGAGGCCGCGCCCGGGGATCCCTCCATGATGTGGTACCGGATCCAGATCTGGGACGCGGAGCGCTCGAGCTGGGAGAACCCTTGTGTGGGGACTCTCCGCGTGCCCTCGCCCCGGGTGCTGGCGGTGCCGGGCGTCTGGGATGCGCGGGGCGCGAGGCATGAGGAATCCGGGCAGTTCACCTTCGCCTGTGAGAATGGGGCGATCGCGAAGTGCATCGGGTGGGGCTACAAGCCTTGGGGCCAGAAGGAGGGGCAACCGCTTCATGAGCTCCATCAGGCCTGCACGCGGATGGCTCGGGCGGACTACTGCGGAGACGGGCGCAGCCACACGCGCGAAGACACGCCCATCGACATGTACGACGGGTTGGCGGTGCTGACGCGGGCGAAAGTGGCGGCGGGAGGCTGGGAGCCGGCGCTGGCCTCCTTCGAGGCGGCGTGGACCGCGGAGGGAGCCTGGTGCCTCTCTCGCACGCGAGATGGGAGTGCGGTGGAGCGCATCCTGGAGGAATGCCCCGAACGCTTCGAGGCCGGCGAGAAGGATCTGGGGGAGGGGGATCGCTGCACGCTGCTCCGCAAGGGTGAGCGCGCCGACGCGGTGCTGTTGCGCAATCGCTCCTATGAGAAGAGCGTACAGCGAAGCGCTCCGCGCTCGACCCCTTGATGACGTCGAGAGGACCATGGCCATGAAGAGACACATCTCGCGAGTTCTGGTGACGGCGGCATGGCTGGTCCTGTGCGGTGTGGCGTGCGCCACGGTGGAGACAGGCGGGGGGGATCCCCGCCTGAGTGAGGCGCAACGGTCCTATGATCAAGCGGTGCAGCAGCGGGCCGCGGGGCAATTCTCGGAGGCGATGGCCTCAGCCGAGCATGCATTGGAGCTTCGGGAGGCCGTGCTCGGAGACAAGCATCCCGATGTCGCCCAGTGCCTCCAGGTGCTCGGCACCATCCACTTTGTCCAGGCACGCTATGAACGAGCCGAGCCCCTGCTTCAACGTGCGCTCGCGATACGTGAAGCAGCTTTCGGTACGCACCACCGGGATGTCGCCGATTCGCTCAATTCGCTCGCGTCCCTCGCCCTGAAGCAAGGGCAGTACTCGCAGGCTGAATCGTTGTACCTGCGTTCGCTGGAGATTCGAGAGGAGGTGTTCGGAAAGGATTCTCCAGAAGTCGCCGCCTCGATGAACAACCTGGGCAACGTTTACCTGATGCGAGGCCAGCTCGAAGAGGCCGCGCGGTTCCACGAACGGACGCTCGCTGTGCGAGAGAGGATCCTCCCCAAGAATCATCCGGACATTGCCTTCTCGCTCAACAACCTCGCCAGTGTCTACATCAAGCAGGGGCAGTACGCGCGAGCCGAGCCGTTGTATGAGCGCGCGATCGCGATCAAGGAGGCGGCTCTCGGCAAGGACCATCCTGACGTCGCCAAATCGATCAACAACCTCGCCAATGCCTACGTTCATCAGGGGAAGTACCCTCGGGCCGAGGCGATGTATCGGCGTGCCCTCGACATCTGGATCGCGACGCTCGGTGACAAGAACCCCGAGGTCGCCGATGCCTACTACAACCTCGGCAACCTCGCGTTGGACCAGGGGCATTACGCACAGGCAGAGCCGCTGTACCAACGCGTGCTCGCCATTCAGGAAGAAGTCCTGGGCAAGAACCACCCCGATCTGGTCGATGTGCTCAATTCGCTCTCCACCCTCTACGCATTTCAGGGGCAGTACGAGCGGGCAGTTCCGCTCTCGCTGCGCTCCGTCGAGATCTGCCAGGCGACACACGGAGAGAATCATCTCAGGGTCGCCTATGCGCTGGACGGGCTGGCCAACCTCTATGCCGAGCAGGGCCAATACGCTCAGGCCGTGCCTTTGTATGAGCGGGCCGTGGCGATTCGGGAGAAGTCCGGCCAGGACCATCCGGATGTCGCCGAATCTCTCGACAGAATCGCCAACGTCTACCTGGTGCAGGGGGATTTCGCTCGAGCAGAGCCACTGCACCTGCGGGCCCTGGCCATCCGTGAGAAGGCGTTCGGCAAGAGTCACCCCAACGTGGCCCAATCGCTTCACCACCTCGCGCTGCTCTATTTCGAACAGGGGCAGTACTCGCGGGCCGAGCCGTTGCTTGCACGGGCACTGGAGATTCGGGAGGCGCTCCTGGGGAGCGCGCACCCGGATGTCGCCGAAGCACTCCACGACATGGCCCTTCTCCGCGTCGCACAGCGGCGCCTGCCAGAGGCTGTGCCGCTCTTCGAGAGGGGGTTGGCTGTCTCGGAGTCGAACCTGCGCCAGGAGGTTTTCGGCTTCTCTGAACGCGGCCTGGAGAGCTTTCTCCACCTGCTTCGCAAGAATGAGGAGCAGCTCTACGCGCTCGTGCGTGCTCACCCGGACGATGCGGGAGTCCGGCGGTTGGCGTTGACGGCCGCCCTGCTTCGCAAGGGCCGCTCCGTGGAGGAGATCGCCAACACCTCCCAGATCGTCTCTCGGAGCCTGGGGCCGGAGGAGCGCGAGGACTTCGAATTGCTGCGCGCCTTGCGGACCCGCATCGCGGAGGAGTCGCTCGCAGGACCTGGCGATCGTCCACTCCCGGAATACCAACAGAACCTCAAGGAGCTCATGGCCCGCGGCGATGCGCTCGAGGCGGACCTCGCCCGGCGTTCGGCTCCCCTGCGTGCGCATGTCACGCGGCCGCCCCCCGCGGAGCTCGTGAGCCTTGTCGCGGCGGCTCTTCCCAAGGACAGCGCGCTCATCGAGTTCGTGGCCTACGATGACAGCCCGATCGGACCCAGTTCCGACGTGCAGTCTGTGAGGGACCTGCGCTATCTGGCGCTCCTGCTCTTCTCGGATGGGCACACGCAGGCCGTCGATCTGGGCCCGGCCGAGACCGTGGATCGCGCCGCCTTGCAACTGCAGCGCGTGTTGTCGCGCCACGTGAGCGACTACCAGCCCGCTGCCCGCGAGCTCTACAAACTGGCCTTTCGTCCGTTGGTGCCGCGGCTCGGCAAGGTGAGGCGCCTGTTCCTCTCGACGGACGGACAGCTCTCCCTGGTGCCCCTCGGGGTGCTGGATGATGGCCGCCGCATCCTCGAGGAGGGTTTCGAGCTTGCCTATCTCACCTCGGGAAGGGACCTGCTGCCTCGCCCCGAGGAGGCCGCGCCGGAGCGTTCGGTCGTCGTCATGGCGGATCCTGATTTCGACGCTCGACCCGCTGCCCCCTCGGGGTTGGCGGAGGCCGCTCCTGTCGAGCGTTCGGGGGCCCTCGAGCGTTTCTTCGCTGACGTGCGTACGCCCGAACTCGACAAGCCATTCCTGCCTTTGCCTGGGGCTCGCAAGGAGGCGGAGGCCATCCAGCGCCTGTTCCCTCAGGCACAGGTGCTGCTGGGCCGTGACGCGACCAAGGAAGCGCTGCTGAAGCTGCGCACGCCTGGGATCCTGCACGTCGCGACCCACGGATTCTTCCGCGAGGATTCTCCCACTCCCGAGCCGGGGACTCGCGCCGTGGGCGCCTGCTGCGCGCTCAGCGAGCCTGACAAGTCACTGCGTCTTCCGGATCCGCTGCTTCGCTCGTATCTGGTGATGGCGGGAGCGCAAGCCTCGGCCACGCCATCCGGTGGAGGGCGCCGGGAGGACTCCCTGGTGACGGCCCTGGAGCTGGCGGGGCTCGATCTATGGGGCACCCAGTTGGTGGTGTTGTCGGCCTGCGATACGGGGGTGGGCGACGTGAAGCGAGGCCAGGGGGTCTACGGGCTGCGCCGTGCATTCGTGGTGGCTGGGGCAGAGGCGGTGGTGGCGAGCCTGTGGAGCGTCAATGACGAGACGACGCGGGAGTTCATGGAGGGCTACTACCGCAACCTGCTGGCGGGGCAGGGCCGCATCACCGCTCTGCGCGAGGCAATGCGGACGATGAGGCGGAAGCATCCGCATCCCTATTACTGGGCACCGTTCATCGCCATCGGTCAGGACACGCCGCTGCGCGGGTTGAAGTAGAGCACCCAGGCGACAACTGCCGTGCACCCTCAAGGCAAGGTTGTGCTCCAAGCGGAAGGCACGATCTCCCTGCATAGCTCGCGGGTGCTGCTCCTCCTTCAGGTGCAGGGGAAGTTCCCTTGCCAATGTGGGGCGCTTCAGCGCTCGATCGGGGAGAGAGCTGGATGTTCAAGAGCAACTTGAAGGCTGTGTCGCTGGTGCTGTTTGCACTCGTTACGGCGTGCGGAGTCGACACGGAGCACGCCGTCGAATCCGAGGCGCTTGGAACCGTCGAAAGTGGGCTGAGCTGTGGCCTCTCGTGCCCTCCCGGCTCCATTCCGAGCTACTACACGTGTAGCGTCCTCTGCGGTAGTTGTCCCGGCGCATACAACGCGGTGCAGTGCGTGGCCGCAGCGCCGCCGCAGGCTTCCATCAGTGCAAGCCCCTCGACGGTCTCGGTGCCGGCGGGGTCGGTGGGGACCACCCGCATCTGCTGGTCGACGGCCTACCTGACCGCGCCCGTGTGGATCCGGGTGCGCGTGAACGGAGCGGTGGGCAAGCTCTTCACGAAGGAGAGTGACAACGGCTCGGCCTGCGAGAACGCCCCGTGGATCGGTGCAGGCAACACCTACGTCTTCAGTGTTCACACCTCCGACTCGGACAGTGCCCCTGTGCTCGCCAGCACCACGGTGACGGGCGTGCTCTCGTCCGGCGGTGGAGGGACCCCGGGAGGCAACTCCTGTGAGGTGCCCAATCCTTCCTGTCAGTCGGGCTACGACTGCCACTGTGGCGACATCTGCCGCAGGGTTGGTACCATCTGCCCGTAGTCACGGCGGAGCGGGGGCCCCGAGTAGCCAGGGGCCCCGTCCTCGGTGGGGTGGGTCGCGCTCGGGCGCTCCTTACTGGAACTCGCCGCGGGCGCGGCTCTCGAAGCGGGTGAACTCCGAGAGGAACACCAGGTCGACCGAGCCCACGGGGCCGTTACGCTGCTTGGCGATGATCAGCTCCACGGGGATGGCGGTGCGGGACTTGGCGGCCTCCTCGCCGTCGGCGCCGCCCTCGCCCTCATCCTCGCGGTGGATGAACATCACCACGTCGGCGTCCTGCTCGATGGAGCCGGACTCACGCAAGTCGCTGAGCATCGGCTTGCCGCCCTTACGCTCCTCCACCTTACGGTTGAGCTGGCTGAGCGCGATGATGGGAACCTCCAGCTCCTTGGCCAACTGCTTGAGGCCACGGGAGATCTCGCTCACCTCGAGCTGGCGGCTCTCGACCTTGCCCTTCTGGTGCATCAGCTGGAGGTAGTCGATGACGATCAGCGACAGCCGCGAGTCCTTCTGCTTGAGCCTCCGCGCCTTGGCGCGCAGGTCGAACGGGGACAGGCCGCCCGAGTCGTCGATGTAGATGGGCGCGTTGTAGAGCTGGCCCGCCATCTCCTGGAACTTCTCCTCGTCGTTCTGGGTCAGCCGGCCGCCACGCAGCTTCTTCATGTCCACGCGCGCGCTCGAGGCCAGCAGACGCATCAGCAACTGGTCGGCGGGCATTTCGAGGCTGAAGATGGCCACCGCCTTGTCCTCCTTCAGCGCCGCGTGCATGGCGATGTTCATCGCCAGCGACGTCTTTCCGATGCCGGGGCGAGCCGCGAGGATGATGAGCTCGCCGGCGTGCAGGCCCGTGAGCTGGTTGTCCAGGTCGATGTAGCCCGTGCTCAGGCCCGTCACGCCCGTGGCCGAGGCCTTCATCTTGTCGAGCAGATCCAGCGTCTGCTCCATCAGCTCGCTGACGGCCCGGAGATCGCCCTCGCGCCGCTTCTCGGCCAGGATGAAGAGCTTGCGCTCGGACTCATCGAGCACCACCTCGATGTCGCCCGAGTCCTGGCTGGCCATCTCCATGATTTCGCGGCCGGCGTTGGCCAGCCGCCGCCGGAGCGCCTGATCCCGGACGATCTCCGCGTACTGCACCGCGTTGTGGGTGAAGGGGACGCCCTGGTCCAGCGTCATCAGGTACGCGGGGCCCCCCACGGCGGCCAGGTGCCCCAGCACCTTGAGCTCCTCGGCCAGCGTCAGGTGGTCCACCTGCCGGGCCGAGCCGTCCAGCTTGAGCATCGCGGCGAAGATGGCCGAGTGCTGGGGGCTGGCGAAGTCGTCCGGGTGGACCACCTCCGCCACGTTGGCGATCAGCGTGTTGTCGGCCAGCACGGCGCCGAGCACCGCGCGCTCCGCGGCAAGGTCTTCGAGAACCTTCCGCCCTTCACGACCATCGAGCACGTTGGACATGGCTTCGTCTCCACTCTACAGGCCAGGGCGCGGGCAAAAGAAGAGGGCCGCCCGGCGAACCGGACGGCCCTCAGGGAAGCAGGCGAGGGGAATCCCGTTACTCGGGGACGACCTCGACCTTGATCTTCGCCACCACCTCGCGGTGCAGCCGCAGCTCCACCTCGTGGTTGCCCACCGTCTTGATGGGCTCGGGCAGGTGGATGCCACGGCGGTCCACCTGCTGGCCCTGGGCGGCCAGCGCCTCGGCGATGTCCAGCGCGGTGACGGAGCCGAACAGCTTGTCCTGCTCGCCCACCTTGCGCTTGATGGTGACCTTGACGGAGCCGATCTTCTTGGCCAGCTCCTCGGCAGCGCCCTTCAGCTTGGCGTTGCGCGCGGAGATGACGCCCTTCTCGTGCTCCAGCTGGCGGATGTTCTGCTCATTGGCCAGCACCGCCTTCTTGCGAGGAAGGAGGAAGTTGCGCCCGAAGCCGTCCTTGACGGTGACGAGCTCCCCGGACTTGCCGAGGCCGTCGATGTCTTCACGAAGAATGACCTTCATGTGCTTTCTCCGAAGTCCCGGACGGGCCGACTAGCCCACCATCGCGTTGTAGGGGAGGAGCGCCAGGCCGCGAGCGCGCTTGATGGCCACGGCCACCTCGCGCTGGTGCTTCGCGCAGTTGCCAGAGATGCGGCGGGGAATGATCTTGCCGCGCTCCGTGACGAAGTACTTCAGGGTCGCCTGATCCTTGAAGTCCACCTTGGTGTTCTTCTCGGCGCAGAAGCGGCAGACCTTCTTGCGGCCAAAGCCACGTCCGCCGCGCTTGTCATCATCCATGCCGCCGCCGCGGTCGCCGCGATCGCCACCGCGATCCCGATCACCGCCGCGATCGCCGCGGTCACCACCACCGAAGCCGCCGCGGTCACCGCCGCCGAAGCTGCGGCCGCCACCGCCACCGCCGCCAGAGCGCGCGGGAGCCGAGGAAGTCGTCTTGTTATCCGTACCGTTCATGAGCGTTCTCGTTCTCGAAAGGGTCCGTGGAAGACCGAAGGGCGTTTAGGCCTCCTCGGTGCCCTCCTCCTCCGCCTCGCCACCCTCGTCGGCCGACTCGGAGCGGAAGCCGCCCGTGTCGCGATCGGGGGCGCCCGGACGGGTCTCCTCCACGTCGCCCGCCAGCTTCACGTCCTCGAGCACCGGCCGGGACTCGGGGTCCACCTCGTCGGCCAGCTTCACGGACAGGTAGCGCGTCACCTCGTCGAGGTTGCGCAGGTTGCGCTCCACCTCGGCCACCAGCTTCGAGTTGCCCAGGTAGTGGGTGTGCACGTAGATGGCGCGGGGCTGCTTGGCGATGGGGTAGAGCGTCTTCTTCTTGCCCCACACCGTGAAGCGGAGGACCTTGCCACCCTCGCGGCTGACGATGCCACGGACGCGCTCCTTGAGGCGGTCCACGTTGTCGTCAGTCAGGTCGGGCTTGACCAGGAAGATGGTCTCGTACTCACGAAGCCGCACCGCGGCCTGTGTCTCAGCCATGTTTTCTCTCCCCTTGGGGTCGAGTGCCCCCTGGCCAATCCAGGGAGCGGGGAAACGGTCGTCCGGCCCGAAGAGCCGTCCGCCGGGGACGGGAAACAGCGCGCCCGTCACCTTCGCGCTTCGTCCCGTGCGAACACGGGAAGATGGAAAAGAACATCCCCGCCCCCCGGGGGGGGAGGGGAGGGGTCTTCTACGGGGGGGCCCCCCTCAAGTCAAGGCGGGAGGTGGCCGTTTTGACGCGCTGTGGAACGGCTGGCCTCCCGGGAAGGGCTCAGGCCTTGCGGTTGAAGCGGTTCATCGCCGTGGCGAGCCCCTCGCGCACCCACGTCTCCGCCATGTCCGAGGCCTTGCCGATGAACTCCTCGAGCTGGCGCCGCTCCCCATCATCGAAGTTGGAGAGCACGTAGCCGGCCACGCGCTCCTTGGCGTTGGGCCCCTCCGGCTTGCTGATGCCGAAGCGCAGGCGGATGAAGCCGTCCGCGCCCAGGCTCTGCACGGAGCTCTTCAGCCCGTTGTGCCCGCCCGTGCCTCCGCCCGCCTTGAGCTGCAGCCGGCCGAAGGGCAGGTCCAGCTCGTCGTGGATGACGAGGATGTCCTCCACGGCGATCTTGTAGAAGCGCGCCGCCTCGGCCAGCGAGCGGCCGGACAGGTTCATATACGTCTGCGGCTCCACGAAGAGGATGCGCTCGCCGCCCAGCGAGCCCTGGCCCACCCGCGCCTGGAACTTCTCCTGGTTCAGCTCGGCGCGAGCGCGTGAGAGCAGCGCGTCCACCACCATGAACCCGATGTTGTGCCGGTGCCGCTCGTACTCGCGCCCCGGATTGCCCAGCCCGCAGATGAGCTTCATGGGAGGCTCCTAAAGAAAACGGGGCCGGCCCCGAGAGGCCAGCCCCGCTTCGGACAAACCAGCGCCAGATTACTTCTTCGCCGGAGCCTTGGCCGCACCCGCGGCCGCCTTGGCATCGCCCGCCTTGGCATCGCCCGCCTTGGCATCGCCTGCCTTGGCCGCCGGAGCCGCCGCGGCACCCGCCGCCGGAGCCGCAGCAGCAGCAGCAGCCTGCGGAACCTCCTCGCGCTCGGGTGCGCTGACCACGGCCAGCGTGTAGTTGACGTTCGTCTTCACCGACACGCCCTCGGGGAGCTTGATGTCGTTGACGTGGAGCACCATGGCGATCTTGAGGTGGGTGACATCCGCCTCGATCTTCTCCGGAATGGCCTGCGGCAGCGCCCACACCTCGAGCTCGCGGCGGGCCTGGGTGAGCAGACCGCCATCCGCGGTGCCCACGGCCTTACCGGTGAGCACCAGCGGCACGTTCACCTTGACCTTCTCGTTGTCCTTCACCGCGATGAAGTCGGCGTGGAGGATCTCGCGGGTGACGGGATCCATCTGGTAGTCCTTCAGCAGCACTTGGTGCGAGGCCCCGTCCAGCTTTAGGGAGATCAGCGTGTTGAGCTTGTGCGGGGTGTTGATGGACTGGCGGATGGCCTTCGGATCCAGCGCGACGTGCACCGGCGCCTGCAGGTGCTTGCCGTAGACGACGGCGGGCACCAGGCCCAGGCCGCGCAGCTTGCGAGCCGCGCCCTTGCCGGCGCCCTGACGGCTCTTCGCTTCGAGAGTAGACTTGTCGACGGACATGGAAATGCCTCTTCGGGGGACTGCGAGTGTCCACCGGATCGCCTGGCGCCCTCGGCATCCCGCCCCGATGGCGGGCCCCGAAGACGGCGCCTCATGGAGGGAGCCGGTGGAGTGGAGGTGGCACATGCCAGCCAGCGGGCCTGGAGTCAAGCCGCCCGCCAGCCTGGCGCACGCCTAGACGAACAGGGAGCTGAGCGAGTCGGCCCGGTGGATGCGGGCAATGGCCTCGCCGAACAGCCGCTCCGTGGTGAGCACGCGGATCTTCGAGCACGCCTGCGCCGCGGGCGCCAGAGGCACGGTGTCGGTGAAAACCACTTCCTCCAGCACCGAGTCGGTGATGCGCTGGATGGCCGGACCCGAGAGGACGGGGTGGACGGCGTAGGCAACCACCCGGCGCGCGCCCTTGTCCTTCAGTGCGGCGGCCGCCTGGGCCAGCGTGCCGGCGGTGTCCACCATGTCGTCCACCAGCACGGTGTCCTTGCCCTTCACATCGCCAATGAGGTTCATCACCTCGGACGAGTTGGGCCGCGGGCGGCGCTTGTCGATGATGGCCAGGCCCGAGTTCAGCCGCTTCGAGTAGGCGCGCGCGCGCTCCACGCCGCCCGCGTCCGGCGAGACGATCACCAGATCCTGCGTGTCCGGGAACCGCTTGCGCAGATCCTCGAGGAACACCGGCGAGCCGTAGAGGTGATCCGACGGGATGTTGAAGAAGCCCTGGATCTGCCCGGCGTGCATGTCCATGGACACCACGCGGTTGACGCCAGCCACCTCGAGCATGTCGGCGATCAGCTTGGCGGTGATGGGCGTGCGCGGCGCCACCTTCCGGTCCTGCCGGGCGTAGCCGTAGTAGGGCATGACCGCGTTGATCGAGCCCGCGCTCGCCCGCTTGAGGGCGTCGCAGATGATCAGCAGCTCCATGAGGTGATCATTGGCCGGCGGGCACGTGGACTGGATGATGAAGACGTCCTGTCCTCGGACGTTCTCACCGATCTCGACGTGGATCTCCCCGTCGGAGAAGCGGCCGACCGTCGCCTTGCCCAGCGGCCGCTTGAGATAATCGCTGATCCGCTGGGCCAGCCCCGGATTGGAACTGCCGGAGAACACCTTGAAGTCGTGAGCGAGCGCCATGCGCGCGCTACTAACCCGCCCACGCCCGCAAGGGAAGCGCCTTAGTCGGCCTCAGCGGCCATCAGGACATTGTGCAGCGAATGTCCGTTGGCCGTTTGCTTCTCGTACTCATGGAGGATGATCCGCTCCATCTCGCTGCGGGTGTCCGCATTGAGGGGATGGGCGATGTCCTTGTAGGTGCCGTCCTTGCGCTTCTTCGCGGGCATCGCGATGAAGAGCCCGGAGGCGCCGTGAATGACCTTGAGGTCGCGGATGACGAAACAGTGATCCAGGGTGATCGTCACATAGGCCTTCAGCTTGTCCTCTGCGACTGGAAACACCCGGACGTCGGTGATGTTCATGTGGCCCCCCACCAGGAACCCGAAAGAGCAGTGCTGGCGGGAAGCCTGGGACAAGGAGGCCCCTAAATGCAAGTCCCTCGCTACTCACTACGTTGTGCGGTTGTCATGCGAAGTGGGGCCAGTGGCGCACCAGGTGGGCCAGGAAGGCGAAGTGGTAGACGTTGATGATGGCGTAGATGAGGGCGCCTGCCCGAATGGCCAGTCGACTTGCGCGCAGGCCTCGGTGCATGCACAGCAGCGTCAGCCCCGCGTTCACGATCACGAGCTTGGACACCATGAACAGCAGAGGGGAGCTCTCGTACGCCGCGCGCATGAGCGGGTTGAGCTCCTCGGCCACGTCCAACTGGAGGAATGTGAGCGTGAACAGCCCGTCCAGGAGGTTGAGCACCAGCAGCGCCACCGAGGCCGGTGAGAGGTAGAACGACTCGAAGCTCGCCCAGAAACTCCGTACCTGCTGTTGTGCCGTCGCCGCCACCCGAACCTCCCGTGAGAATCTTGCGGGTAGGTTCATTCAAGAGTCTTGCCAGCTTCCCGGGCCTCTCCGGAAAGGAGCGGGCAGGCAGGCGTGAGCGGGGGCGCGGGGCAGGCCTCGAGAAGGAGGGCTGGGGCTCACGCCGTCATTGACTCCGTGGGGAGGCTGAATGAGTATCCGCGCGCCCTCCGCCCACGGACGGGGATCTTCTCGTGCACCAATTCCCCAAAGATATCGGGTGGATAGAGGTCATCTGCGGCTCGATGTTCTCCGGCAAGACGGAGGAGTTGATCCGCCGCGTCAAGCGCGCCGTCTACGGCAAGCAGCGCGTTCAGGTCTTCAAGCCGAAGCTGGATGACCGCTACGACGAGACCCAGGTCGTGAGCCACTCGCAGCTCAAACTGGTCTCTACGCCCATCGAGAGGGCTGAAGAAATTTTCTACCATTTGTCGCCTGAGACACAGGTGATCGGTATCGACGAGGTCCAATTTTTCGGTCCCGAGGTGGTGCAGGTGTGCGAGGCGCTGGCCAACAAGGGGCTGCGCGTCATCTGTGCGGGACTGGACCAGGACTACCAGGGGCGCCCCTTCGAGCCGATGCCGCAGCTGCTGGCGGTGGCCGAGTACGTGACGAAGGAGCTGGCCATCTGTGTGGTGTGCGGCAATCCGGCCAACCGTTCGCAGCGGCTGGCGGCTCGGGAGGAGCGGGTGGTGGTGGGGGCGGCGGGGGCCTACGAGGCGCGCTGCCGCAAGTGCCACGTGCCGGAGCCGGCGGAGGCCACGCCGCCCCAGACGCTCAAGCTGTTCGACTGAATCGAAGAGGAGGGTCCGATGCGCGACACGCTGTATGCCAACGTGCCGTTCCGGCTGAACGAGCTGAACCACCGGTATGGCCCGCAGGTCCATCTGGTGGGAAATCCTTTTCTCCTCTCCCAGTTGGCGACGTTGTGCGCCAAGGGGACGGTGCAGCCGCAGATCAACCGCCTGGTGGAGCTGCTGTATTCGGATCTGGTGAAGACGGTCATCAACGCGGAGTTCCCGCGGAAGATGGTGGCCATCCCCACGCGCATGGTGGATTCGACGCCGCAGGGCATCTTCCAGGGCGAGGTGATCGACGCGCACACGCGCGTGGTGACGGTGAACATCGCTCGGGCGGGGACGCTGCCTTCTCAGGTGACGTACGACTTGCTGAACGTCACGGTGGATCCGACGCTGGTGCGGCAGGACCACATCATCATGAGCCGGATGATCGATGCGGAGCACACGGTGGTGGGCTCGAACATCGGCGGAGCGAAGATCGGCGGGGACGTGGATGACGCGATCGTCCTGTTCCCGGATCCGATGGGCGCGACGGGCGGGAGCCTGTCGACGGCGATCTCGCTGTACAAGAACAAGGTGCCGGGGAAGCCTCGGCGGATCATCACGCTGAACCTGATCGTCACGCCGGAGTACCTGAAGCGGCTGACGACGGAGCACCCGGACGTGACGATCTACGCGCTGCGGCTGGATCGGGGCATGTCTCCGCCGGAGGTGTTCGGGACGGAGCCGGGGACGCACTGGGAGAAGGAGCGGGGGCTGGACGAGCGGCAGTACATCGTTCCCGGAGGCGGCGGCTTCGGGGAGATCATGAACAACGCGTACGTGTAGGGGACGAGCCGTGGCTTTCTACGAGAGTGACGTCGGGACGCTGATCGACGAGAAGAAGGTCCAGGCGCGGGTGCGCGAGCTGGGCGCGGAGATCACGCGGGATTACCAGGGCAAAGAGCTGACGCTGGTCTGCGTGCTGAAGGGCTCCACGTTCTTCGCGATGGATCTGGCGCGGGCCATTGATCTGCCGCTGACGCTCGAGTTCCTGGGGGTGTCCTCGTACCAGGGCGGGACGGAGACGACGGGCGAGGTGCGGATCACCACGGACGTGAGCAAGCCGATGGCGGGCAAGCACCTGCTGGTGATCGAGGACATCATCGACACCGGGCTGACGATGAGCTTCCTGCTGGAGAACCTGCGGGCGCGGCATCCGGCGTCGCTGAAGGTGGCGTCGCTGCTGGAGAAGCCGGCGCGGGCTCGGACGAAGATCCACATCGACTACAAGGGCTTCGTGATCGACGACGTGTTCGTCGTGGGCTACGGGCTGGACTACGCGGAGAAGTACCGGAACGTGCCCTTCATTGGAGTGATGAAGGGGAAGTAGGCACGTGGGGAGGGCGCTCGAAGACCCGGCTGCTCCTCTCGCCCAGGCGTGGAGAGGAGCGCAACCGGAGCACTCTCCTTGGCAGCCGTGACAGCCGGTGCTTCGTTAAGAGTGTTGCTCCTGCGGACAGCGTGAGCAGCGTCACCATGAGTCAACACTCATGGCGGGGACAGTCGAGGTCTGGGCGCCCCGCTTGGGAGGTGCCCCATGGCGAATGCTACGGCGAAGGTGGGTTCTCAGGCGGCAGGCGGTGAGGCAATCCGACGATACCTCGCCGAGTTCGTAGGAACCTTTGTTCTCGTGCTCGGAGGCGTGGGAGCTGCCGTCCTGGCGGGGGAGCGCATTGGCTTTCTGGGTGTCTCGTTCGCCTTCGGGCTGTCGCTGCTCGCGATGGTCTATGCCATCGGCCCCATTTCGGGCTGCCACGTCAACCCCGCGGTGACAATCGGCTTGATGCTGTGCGGGAAGATCGAGCGCCGGTATGTTCCGGGCTATCTCCTGGCCCAGTGCCTGGGGGCCATCGTAGCAGCGGGCATCGTGTTGTTGCTGGCGAGAGGGGCTCCAGAGGGCTACTCGGCAGCGGCGCAGGGGCTGGGAGCCAACGGGTTTGGGGCTCACTCGCCTGGGCAGTACGGCGCAGGTGCGGCCTTCCTGGCGGAGATCGTCCTTACCTTCCTGCTGGTGCTCACCGTCCTGGGGGCTACGGACGTGCGAGCGCCCGTTGGGTTCGCGGGCGTAGCCATCGGCCTCGTGCTGACATTGATCCACCTGGTGGGCATTCCCCTCACGAACACCTCGGTGAACCCGGCGCGCAGCCTGGGGCCTGCGGTATTCGTTGGGGGCTGGGCGCTGCAGCAGCTCTGGGTGTTCATCGTCGCCCCGTTGCTGGGTGGCGGGCTGGCCGCAGCGGTCTACCGAACCGTCCATCGCCCGGTGGTGGAGATCCCCGCCTCGCGAGCCGAGCAGGCCCTGGAGAGCGAACGAGCCGAGCGCGTTGTCCCTCGGCGGCCAGCGGAGAGCTGACGCCTCCGCGCCCTGCCTGTCTTGCTGCTCAGTCAGGTGGGACTGTCCGCGGACGCGGACGATTCGTCCGCGCTGGGAGACGGTGCGACTGTCGGCGTTCGCGGACGGTACTGCGAGATCAGGCTCCCCGTTGGCTACTTCTGACGGCGTCAGAAGTGCAACTCGGCCTCTCGCCAGGCCACTACACCCGAACTCCACGTAAGCCTCTGGAATCCTTGGGCTCAGTGCATCCGGTTCCCAGGGAAGCCCGTTTGGTGGAAAGACGATGAGCAGCCCCTCTGAGCCCCTTCACCTGGCAACAGGGGGCTTTCGCATGTCGCCTTGCGGAAGTTGGCGGGCTCCTGCTTGATCCCACTGGAGGCGCGCCGCCATGAGAATTGACTCCGTGACACGAAGAGCCATGGCGCTGAGCCTTGCCCTCATGCTCGTTTCCTGTGGCGCGCCGCGCTATTCGGAAGCTGGCCCTACGCGCTCCCAGGAACTGTCCAGGTACGCTCTCATCTTTGAGCAAAAACCCGATGGGCAGGTGACCCACTCCTGGATTCCGCTGAAGGAGCTTGACCTGGCGAAGTTCCAGCAGACCTTGAGCACAGCGAGCCCCTATCGAGGCATCGTGCGCGTCTCAACCTCCTCGGGGCTGAACGCGTATTGCGACGGACGCCATGACCAGTGCGTCAGGGACTGCCTCAACAGCAGCAGGCCATTCGTGATCGGCCACCGCAAATACATGGATACCCAGGCGCAGCCATGGCGCATCGCCAGGGGCTGGTGGTGTCGAACCAACTGCATGGAGGCCGCGATCGACTGCAAGAAGGGGCGCGGTGAATGGGCGGATGAATTCGCCGCTGAGTTCGATGCGATAGACCCTGCTGTTGACTGGATCAAGAAACACCGCACGGAGCTCGCCGTGGGCGCCGTCGTGGTCATCGCTGGCGTGGCCTTCGCTGTCGTGGTCGTTGGCTCTGCGGGAGCGGCTCTCGTGTTGGCGCCGCTCATCCTCATGACAGATGCCTCCCCGGAAATGCCTCCCGCCGCCCAGCTCGCGGAGGCATGCAGGTGATCCCTCATGATGCGCTGGCAACCACGGCGACGCTCATCGCGCCTCGCCGACAAGCCGCGAGCCTGGAAGGGCGTGAGGAGGAGGAGAAGCTCTGGCGCTACCTGCGGGCCCTCGGCGACTTCGTCCATGTCACCGGGCAGCTCTACAGCTTCGAGGCGTTCCTCCAGAAGACGGCTCCCACGGAACAACCTGCTGTCAGCGCATGCTTGAACTCGCAAGGGAGCCTCGCGAAGCTGGCGCTGGAGCTGTTGCTCCGGACCTTGGACGAAACCCCTGAGCCCGAGCAGAAGCGACATGTCCACGTGCTCATAGCGCTTCTGAACTTCATCGCGGATACGGGCCAGTTCGCCGATGGCGAGGACTTCTTCCTTCATCAACTCAAGTACGCCCCGGTAGCCATCGCGCACTTCCCCCACCGCGAGGAGGCGGAGGTTTGGCTCAAGGACGCCAAGGAGCCACCGAGCCCGGCCCGCATCCTCGTCGGCGATGAGTACTACCAATTCTGGTACACGCCCGAGGACAACACGCGCGGCATGTATCGCGACTACGCCGTGGAGCCAGCGATGGAGGTACTCACCGCGCGAGGAGTTCCTCCGCAGACGCCCTCGTTCGACACGCGCGAGGAAGCGGAGGCTTGGCTGGTGACTCACCCAGCCAGCCCCTATGCTTTCGTCCTCATCGCAGGGGAACTCCACTTCGCGGTCCACCACCGGAGACTGAAGCGCCATTCGCTGCACCCTGTGGCGTCAGCCCTGAAGGCGTGGGAGGAGCGCAAACGGGCCGTCGAGCGCGAGCAAACCCTCGAGCAGGAGTGAGCAGGTTCGACTCCTGCCTCTACTGACACGAGCAACCCAGTCATCTCCAGCGCTCGACCGCTCTCGTTGCGGCAACCTTGCTGCCCACGGTGTGGCCGGGCTTCGAACTCTCCGCCTTGCGAAGGCCCTCGACGATATCGCCACCCGGCACCAAGCTCGCTCGGAGCTCTTCGAGTACATCGTCGTCGTGGGCTACTGGCTGGACACGCGGAGAAGTACCGGAACCTGTCCTTCATTGGAGTCATGAAGGAGAAGGAGTATTCGTGCCGGTGTCATGACGACGCGATACGCGGTTCGGTTCGTGCCAACGTTTCATCCCGCGGCCGAGATCGAGGTGTGCTTCGGCCCGGAGGGCGAATACGTCCGGGTGCGAACTCATGGGCATGGAGAGCGAATTGCGCTCTCCACGGAACAAGGTGTGCGCTTCCTGGACGAGATGGCTGCACTCGCGCCGGAAAGCATCCCAGATGGGAAGGAGATGGGATTCGACGGATGCACCTTCACGTGCACGGTGCAGTATCCAGAGGGCCGGAAACACGTCTTTTCAGCTTGGAGTCCTTCTCGAGAGCAATCGCCGCAGCAACACGCCTTCATTTCCCTGATCTATCGGGCCGCAGAGGATGCAGCTCGACGGCCAGAGATCGTTAGGGTGTTGAAGCAGCTGTTTGGCTACTTCAACTAAGGGCGCGGAGTTGGTTGATCAGAACGCGGCGTCGAGCACCACGTCGTTCGCCGCGCCCACGCCCACGCCCACCTGGTAGGCGCTCACGCGACGCTCGAAGAAGTTCGTGAGCTCCTGCACATCCTGCAGGTCCATGAACGACAGCGGGTTCTTCACCCGGAAGATCGGCTGCATCCCCAGCATCATCAGCCGCTGGTCCGCCACGTACTCCAGGTACTGCCGCATCTCCTGCACCGACAACCCCGCCACTCCACCGCTCAGCAGGTCCTGCGCGAACAGCGTCTCGCACTCCACCGCCTCGCGCAGCATCTCGATCACGTCCGCCTGCATCCGCGCGTCGAACAGGTCCGGCTCCTCCTGCCGTGCCAGCTTGATCGCCTCGAAGGCGAACGCCATGTGCGCGCTCTCGTCCCGGAACACCCAGTTCGTTCCCGCCGCCAGTCCGTTCAGCAGACCCTTGCTCCGCAGGAAGTACACGTACGCGAACGCCGCGAAGAAGAAGAGCCCCTCGATGCACCCCGCGAAGCAGATCAGGTTCAGCAGGAACCGCCGCCGATCCTCCTTCGTCTTCGCCTCCTTCAAGTCATGGATCGAATCGATCCACTTCAGGCAGAACTGCGCTTTGCGCCGGATCGACGGGATGTTGTCGATCGCCGCGAACGCCTTCGCCCGGTCCGCCGGATCCGGCACGTACGTGTCCAGCAGCGTCAGGTAGAATTGCACGTGCAGCGCCTCCTCGAACAACTGGCGCGACAGGTACATCCGCGCCTCGGGCGCGTTGATGTGCTTGTAGAGGTTCAACACCAGGTTGTTCCCCACGATGGAATCGCCCGTCGCGAAGAACGCCACCAGCCGGTGGATCAGGTGCCGCTCCGCGTCCGTCATCTTGCTGCGCAGGTCCACCAGGTCCGTGGAGAAGTCCACCTCCTCCACCGTCCACGTGTTCTTGATGGCGTTCCGGTACATCTCGAAGAAGGCGGGGTACGCCATCGGGCGCAGCGTGAGGTTCATCCCGGGGTCCAGCAGCATCGGCGGCATCCTCTGAAGCAAATGGGGAAAGTCTGGGGGCGTAACGGAAGGAAAGGGGCGCCCCTCTCTCGAAACAGAGGGACGCCCCAGGTCAATCAAGGAAGGCAGGGGTGCAGCGGCCTACTGGCAGGCCTCGCACATCTCCGGGTTCTCCAGCGAGCAGGCCACCGCCTCGGCCTCCGTGTACTTCGGAGCCTCGGGCGCCGCCGTCACCACCGGAGCCGGAGCCGCCACAGGAGCCGCGCTGGCCGCAGGCATGTTCGGCGTCGAGGTGATGCTCGCCCCCGCCGGAGTGCCCACCGTGGCCTTCGCGATGCGCGTCGCCGGACGCGAGCGCATGTAGTACGTCGTCTTCAGCCCCTTCTGCCACGCGTAGAAGTACATCGAGGACAGCTTCCCGATGTTCGGCGCCTCCACGAAGAGGTTCAGCGACTGGCTCTGGTCGATGAACGCGCCCCGGTCCGCCGCCATGTCGATCAGCGAGCGCATGGGGATCTCCCACGCCGTCCGGTACACCGCCTTGAGGTCCGCCGGCAGCTCCGTCAGCTCCTGCACGCTGCCCTCGGACATCTTCATCCGCGAGCGCATCGACTCGTTCCACAGCCCCAGCGCCTGCAACTCCCGCACCAGGTACTTGTTCACCTGCAGGAAGTCACCCGACAGCGTCTCGCGCTTGAACAGGTTGGACACCTGCGGCTCGATGCACTCGTAGCAGCCCGCGATGGACGCAATCGTCGCCGTCGGCGCAATCGCGATCATCAGCGAGTTGCGCAGGCCGACCTTTTGGATCCGCGCGCGCAGCAGGTCCCAGCGCTCCTTGTCCTCGGGCACCACGCTCCACGAGTCGAACTGGAGCTCACCCCGCGCCGCCCGCGTGTCCGCGAACGCCAGGTGCGGCCCGTACTGCTCGGCCAGGTCGCACGAAGCGCAGAGCGCCGAGTAGTAGATCTCCTCCGAGATCTTCTTCGACAGCGCACGGGCCTCGGGCGCGTCGAACGGCAGCCGCAGCTGGAAGAACACGTCCTGCAGGCCCATCAGCCCCAGGCCCACCGGCCGCCACTTGCGGTTCGAGTCCGCCGCCGTCGAGATGGGGTAGTAGTTCAGGTCGATCACCCGGTCGAGCTGCCGGATGGCCAGCGCCACGTTCGTCCGCAGCCGCTCGAAGTCGAACTTCCCCTCGGTCATCATCCGGCCCAGGTTCAGCGAACCCAGGTTGCACACCGCCGTCTCCGAGGCGTTCGTCACCTCGAGGATCTCCGTGCACAGGTTCGACAGGTGGATGACGTTGCCGTCCTTCGCCGTCTGGTTGCTCTTCCGGTTGCTGATGTCCTTGAAGGTCATCCAGCCGTTACCCGTCTGCGCCAGCGTCTTCATGATGCGCGCATACAAGTCCCGCGCCTTCACCTTGCGGACCGCCAGGCCCTTCGCCTCGGCCTCGGCGTACGCCTTCTCGAAGGCCTCGCCGTACAGGTCCGTCAGGTGCGGAGTGGACTTCGGATCGAACAGGGACCACTCGGCGTCCGCCTCCACCCGGCGCATGAACAGGTCCGGCACCCAGTTGGCCAGGTTCAGGTTGTGCGTGCGGCGAGCCTCGTCACCCGTATTGTCTCGCAGCTCGAGGAAGTCCTCGATGTCCGCGTGCCACGTCTCCAGGTACACGCAGCACGCGCCCTTGCGCTTGCCTCCCTGGTTCACCGCCGCCACCGACGCGTCCAGCGTCTTCAGCCACGGGACGATTCCGTTCGAATGTCCGTTCGTCGACTTGATCAGCGAGCCGCGCGCCCGCACCCGGTGGTACGCCACGCCGATGCCGCCCGAGAACTTCGAGAGCATCGCCACGTCCGTGTACTTCTTGTAGATGGCCTCCAACTCGTCCGTCGGCGAGTCCAGGAGGAAGCAGCTCGACAGCTGCTCGTGCCGAGTGCCCGCGTTGAACAGCGTGGGCGAGCTGGGCAGGTACTCCAGCGAGCTGAACAGCCGGTACAGCTCGATGGCGTCCTTCGCCGAGTCCGTCAGCGCGCACGCCACGCGCAGGAAGAAGTCCTGCGGCGTCTCGATGACTTCACGCGTCTGCGGGTTCTTCAGCAGGTACCGGTCATAGACGGTGCGCAGGCCGAAGTACTCGAACAAGTCGTTGCGCGACGGATCGATGGCCGCGTTCAGCTTGCGCGCGTTGGTCTGCACGAACTGCAGCAGCCGGTCCGCGATGAGCCCATGCTTGTGGCCTGAGGCCACCGACTGCGAGAAGGAGTGGATCTCCTGGTTGGAGACTTCCTTCTGGATATAGGTGGCCAGCAGCCGGGCCGACAGGCGCGCGTACTCGGGCTCGTCGACGATGAGCGCCGCGGCCGTCTGGATGGACAGACTGTCCAGCTCCTTCGTCGTGGCCCCGTCATACAGGCCGCTGATCGTCTTCGTGGCCACCCGGAGCGCGTCCACCCGCTGGAGGCCCACACAGCACCGGCTCACCGCCCGGACGATCTTGTTGAGATCCACCGGCTCCGTGTTCCCGTTGCGTTTGCGCACCCGCATCATCGTGGGCGCCAGCTCAGCGGCGGGCGTCTGCGGCGCGGCCTCCGGAGCGGGCATGGGCGGGACGACAGAAGCGGACTTCGCGGCGGGGGTCTCAACGTTCACGGGCGGCGCACTCCCAGTGAAGATGCGGCGCACAGACCTCTCCCGTTCGGAAACCGGGGGGGCTTGCCGCATCCGTTTCAGGTTGTAAAAAAGGTTACCCAGCAGGCCCCCCGTCCCTGGGACGGGCAGCAAGGGGAGGCACAACCTATTGGGGGGCCCGCCCGGTGTCAACGCGAGATCTAGGGTTCGGCCGGGCGCGCGGATTGCAATCTATGATCAGTAGATGACGCTTCTTTCCGCGTCACAAAACGATGTTTCAGGGCCCCAGCAAGAGGTGGGCCTGACCCACCCTCGTGAGGCAGTTTCCAGGCCCCAAAAACCCGCTACTCCTGGGCCTGATCCGGGCGTTCATTTCCGACCATTCTGGACCCTCAGAAACAGGGGTTTTCGCGCCCGTTTCGGCTGATCCCCTGGTTGTCGGGCATGTTCCTACCTGTAGCACCGTGGGGTTCGGAAGGCGGAAGCTCAGGGCGTCCCGCCGCCGGCGTCGCGACCATCCTGGGCGGCCTCGGGAGGCACCGTCTGGGGCTCGCCGGCCGGGGGAGGGGGCTTGGGGGCAGCGGGGGTAGGGGGGGCGGCCTGTTCCTGCGACGGGGGCGCGCTGAGGGTGTGCACGGCCTTGCGGAGAGACTCCTCCAGCGTGGTGGCGGCCGGTTCCACCAGGGTCAGCATCTGGTTCGCGTTGCGCGAGTGCCGGTTGTCGCTCTCGGAGGCCAGCCGGAGCTGGGAGAGGGCCTCGTTGATGAGCTTGCGCGCATCGTCCATCTTCTGCCGGGCCTGGTAGTAGGCCACCTCCGCCAGCATCCGCTTGAGGGTGGAACGTTGCTCCTCGCTCAGCCCGGTGAGGCGCTCGGCACGGCGCAGGTAGTAGACGCCGCGCTCCACCCGCTGGGGCTCGTCCGAGGCAATGCGCGGCCGGGCCAGCGCCTCCAGCTCTGAGAAGAGGGCCCGGTCCAGCTCATCCCGCTCGCTGAAGCGCTCGGCGAGGAGACGCAGGGGGACGTCATGGTCCTCCAGCGGGATGGGAGCGTAGGTGTCCGCCAGGCCCACGTCGCTCGGCTGGAAGGGCGTGGCGCCCCAGGGCAGCATCCGCCCCTTCATGACGATGAGCTGCCGGTTCTCCACCAGCAGTGTGAAGGTGCGCGCGTTGAGCTGGGAGAGCAGGAACGCCACCGCCCCGCCCATCGCCAGCACGAGCAGTGTGACCACCAGCCGTGTGAGGGCTCGCATCGCTCGGGAGCCGAGGCCCTGCTGTGGGTTGCCGTTCATCGTGCCTGCTCTCCTATCATCCGATCGTCCGGCCCGGTTTCTGGGGCGGCGCTTTCCTTGGGACCTGAGTCCCGGCAGCTATACTCCCATCCGCCAAGCTGCCCATGCATCCCACATTCCGCCGCATGGGGCCCAGTGAACTGCTGCCCCGCTACATCTTCGTGGAGAGCCTCATCGCCCGCAGGCGGGTGCTCGAGGTGGACTCGGTAGCCTCCACGGGCGGCGAGAGCGCCCGGTTCCTGTTGGAGCGCGGCGCCCGGGTGGTGGTGGCGTGTGACTCGGACATGGCCGCCGTCGAGGCCGCGCAGAAGGCCCATGGTGGCGCCACGCTGCGCTACCGCGCCAACGTCTTTGAGGACCTGGAGCCGGGCAGCTTCGACACCGTGCTGGTGGCGGACCTGGCGCCCTACGTGCGCGCCCCGGCGCTGCTGGCGGAGCTGGCGCGGCTCGTGTCGAAGCAGGGCTACCTGATTGGAGGCCTGCGCAACATCGGCGGCCTGGCCCTGTGGCAGCTCATGGAGGTGGAGGAGGGCGTTCCGCCCACGTACGGGCAGCTGCTGGATGTGTTCTCGGCGCACTTCCCTCATGTGGAGGTGGCCACCCAGAGCCCGTTGCTCGGGTACCAGCTCGCCTTCGAGCGCGGGGAGGGCCTCCAGGTGGATGGCTCGCTCATCCGCGGTGGCGAGGCGGCGTACTTTGTCGTGATGGCCGGCCAGGAGCCGGCGCGGATTGTGGACCCTACCTGGGTGCAGTTGCCTCCAGAGCCTCTCGCGTTCACTCGGGGGCGACTGGACGAGATGGCCCAGCGCGCCAAGGCCTGGGAGGAGCGGGCCGGGAAGCAGAAGGAGCTCGTCACCAAGATGCGCGCGGAGCTGTCCGACCGCGAGGCGGAGGTGACGGCGCTGCATCCAAAGCTGGAACTCGCTCGGGACGAGGTGGCGAGGCTCACCGCGCAACTGGAGCAGGCTCGGGGCACCACCGAGCAGGCCCGTGAGCGGGACGAGCTGGCCGCGAAGCTGCGGCGCCGCGAGCTGGAGCTGCAGGTGGCTCAGGAGCGGCTCACGGATGCCGAGCGGCGGATGACGCAGCAGCGCCTGGAGCTGGAGGGCGTGCAGCGCATCCAGGCCGAGGCGGGTGTGCAGGTGCTGGCGGCTCAGGAGGCACAGCGGCTGGAGCGGGCCCGGCGCGAGGAGGTGGCTGCCGGGCTGGAAGAGACGCGCGAGCGGTTGACCCAGGCGTATGCCGAGGTCCGGGATCTGCAGGACGAGCTGTCGAACCTGCGGATTGCGCGGGAGAAGGATCGGCTCGCGGCGGATCGGGCGCAGGAGCAGGTGGAGGATCGGCGGCGGCAGGCGGAGGCGGCGCGGGAGCGGGAGCTGCGCATCGCCGAGCAGTACTCGCAGGCCCTGGCCGCGGTGGAGCACCTGAAGGCCGAGCTGGCTCAGGTGAAGGAGGACTCCAAGGCTTCCGGTGATGCGCTGCTCCTGAAAGAGGCGGAGCTGGCGCGGGTGGCCCGGGGGCTGGAGGAGGGTCGGCAGCGGGTGACGGCGGCCGAGGCCGAGCGTCAGGCCGCGGAGGACCGTCTGGCGGAGCGCGAGGCGGAGCTGCGAGCGCTGGGGACGGAGCTGGCATCGGCACGTGCGGACGCGGCCCGGCTGACTGCGGAGCTGGAGGAGCTCAAGCGTGTCGAGCTCGCGGTACGGGCGTCGGCGGAGAAGCTCGAAGCGGATCTGCTCACGGCCGGTGTCCGCATGGCGGACCTGGAGGAGGATCGCGAGAAGGCCGCTGCGGCGTTCGCGCAGTCGCTCGAATCGGAGCGGGAGTTGGGGGCGCAGCGGCTGGCCCAGGCTGTCGAGGAGGAGCGGACTCGGACGGAGGCGCTCGGGGTGAAGCTCGCGCGGGAGACGGCGGCGCGCGAGGCCCTGGAGCAGCAGCTCGAGCAGGTCCGGGCGCTGAGTCAGAGCGAGTCGGCGGCGCGGACGGCTACGGCGCTGGCGCTGGCCGAGGCGGAGCAGAAGCTCCAGGAGCTGACGGAGACGCGCGCGAAGCTGCAGCGGCAGGTGGCCGAGGCTTCGGCGGAGCTTGAGATCGCCCAGGGTGATCTCACTGCGGAGCGGGCGCGGAGCGGCGGTCTGGAGCGGGAGCTGGCGGGTCTCCGGGCGGAGCTGGAGATTGGGGCACTGCAGCGGACGGAGCTGGAGAAGAAGCTCACCGGCCTGCAATCCGAGATCGGCGCTGGGGAGGAGCTGCGCGACGAGCTGCAGCGAGATCTGACGGGGCTTCGTGCCGAGCTGGACGCTGGTGCGAGACAGCGCGCCGAGCTGGAACAGAAGCTGGCCGGGCTTCGTGCCGAGCTGGAGGAGGGAGCGAAGCAACGCGCCGAGCTGGAGCAGCGGCTGGCCGGGTTGCAGGCGGAGCTGGAGGCGGCGGAGCAGCGGCGCGGCGCGCTGGAGCAGCAGCTGGCCGGGCTTCAGACGGAACGTGACGGGCTGGAGCAGCAGCTGGCGGGAGTCCGGGCGGAGCTGGAAACCGGGGCCCAGCAGCGGGCAGAGCTGGAGAAGAAGCTCACCGGCTTGCAGTCCGAGTTCGATGCTGGGGAGGAACTGCGCGAGGAGTTGTCCGAGGAGCTGACCGGCCTGCGGTCGGAGCTCGACAGCGAGCGTCAGGCGCGAAGTCAGGCGGAGGCCCTGGCGGCTCGGACGGGCGAGACGCTCGAGACGGAGCGGCAGGAGCGTTCCCGGATCGAGGTGGAGCTGGCGGAGGTCCGGTCGGTCCTGGAGACCGAGCGCGGGGAACGAGCCCGTTCGGGAGATGCGCTGGCTCAGCTCCGGGTGGATTTCGACGGCGAACGGGGGTTGCGCACCCAGGCCGAAGCGGCTCTGGCACAGGCCCAGGCGGCGCTCGAGGCGGAGCAGACTCGGCGCGCGCAGGTCGACACGATGCTGGAGAAGCTCCGGGCCGCGCTCTCCGAGGAGCAGGGGCAGCGCACCCGGACCGACGAGACGCTCGCGAAGACGCGGGAGGAGCTCGCCACGGAGCGCCAGGAGCGTGCCCGGCTGGAAGAAGCACTCGCGGCGCTGCGGGCCCAGCTCGACTCGGAGCAGAGTGGGCACTCGCAGGACGTGGAGGCGCTCGCGGCGTCGCAGGCGGCGCTCAGTGCGGAGCGGCAGCGGCGTATGGAGGCGGACGAGCTGCTGTCCCGCCTGCGCTCGGAGTACGCGGCGGAGCAGGAGCAGCGCTCGCAGGTGGAGGCGGCCCTGGCGCAGTCCCGGGCCGTGCTCGAAGCAGGGGGCCAGGAGCAGCGGCGGTTGGGCACCTCGCTCGAAGAGGTGCGCGCGGAGCTGGCCACGGAGCGCGAGGCGCACGTCCGGCTCGACGATTCGCTGAAGACCGTCCGGGCGGAGCTCGAGGCCGAGCGTCAGGGGCGCTCCGAAGGAGAGGCGGGGCTGGCGGAGCTGCGTACTGCCTTCGCGGCGGAGCGGAAGGAGCGCGAAGCCGTCGAGACCTCGCTCGCACAGGTCCAGGAGACGCTGGACACGGAGCAGCGCGAGCGCGAGCAGATCGCGGCCCTGCTCTCGGAGGCTCGAAACGGCTGGACGTCCGAGCGCGAGGCGGGGACCCGGCTGCGCGCCGAGCTGGAGGCGCTCGACCAGCGGCTGGCGGAACAGCGCACGGCCCATGAGGAACTGAAGGCTCTTCTTGATCGGGAACGTGGCGCGAACGCGGAGAGCCTCGCCGCGGCGGAGGTCCGTGAGAAGGACCTCCGAGCGACGCTGGAGCGCCTGGAGGCCGAGAAGACCTCGGTCGAAGGTACTTCTCGGGAGCAGCGGGCCGCGTTGGCGGAGCAGGGCGCCCGGGTGGCCACGCTGGAGCATGCGCTCGCGGAGGCGGAGGCGCGGACCCGTCAGCTCACCACCCGGGTGGAAGAGGGGAACGCGGCGCGGGCGCAGGAGCTGGTGCAGGCCCGCGAGCGGGAGGTTGCGTGGGATGCCGAGCGCCAGCGCCTGCTGGCCGGAGTGGCTCAGTTCGAGGCAGCTCGCGGCGAGATCATGCGGCTGGGCGCTGAGCTGCAGCGCATGAGCCAGGCCCTGCAGCAGCGGGACTTCCACCTCGCGCGGCTCGACGCCGAGCTGAACGACACGAGGGCGCGTCTGAAGGCCGAGCACGAGCAGGCGGAGTTGCTCGGGGTGCAGCTCGAATCCGCGCGGCGGTTCGCGGGCCGAGCCTCCACGGCGGAGGCCTCGTTGGAAGCCGAGCGCGCGGCGTTGGAGGCCGCTCGCACCGATCTGGAGTCCACACGCTCCGAGCTCGCGAAGGCCCAGGACTCGCTCCGAGCGGAGCAGGAGCGGAGCGGGACCCTCGAGAAGGAAGGCGCGGCCGCGCTGGAGACGAGCCGCGGCGAGCTGGCCCAGGCCAACGAGGCACTGCGTACCAGCCAGGAGCGCATCAGCCGTCTCGAAGCGGATCTGACCGCGCTGGAAGCCGCCCGAGCGGATCTGGCCAAGGCGAACGAGACGCTCCGGGCAGAGCAGGAGCGCCTCAGCCGCATCGAGTCCGAGCGCACCGCCCTGAACTCCGAGCGCGAGCGTCTCCAGTCGGATCTCACGGTGGCCAAGGCGGCGCGGGTGCGGTTGGAGGGCAAGGTCTCGACGCTGGAGAGCGCAGCCGCGGAGGCGACGAGACTGCTTGAGACAGAGCGGGCCGAGCGCGCGCGTCTCACCCAGGCGGCGGAAGGAGCCCAGGAGACGAGCCGTCAGCGCGAGAAGGAGAGCGCTGAGGCATTGTCGGCGGCCCAGCAGCGCGCGAAGGAAGCCTCCGAGGTGGCGGAGTCGGCGCGGCAGCGTGAGAAGGAGGCCACCGAGCGCCTCGCCGCGCTCCAGCGCGAACTCCCGATGCTCCGCGAGGAGGCGGAGAGCCTGGGAGCCGAGAAGAAGATCCTCCTGGAAGACCAGACGAGGCTCGAGACGCGGGTGCGAGAGCTCACCTCTCGGCTGGAGGAAGCCGAGGCAGGGAAGGCCCCTGCCGTCGATCCCGCCATGGCCGAGGAACTGGAGCGGCTCAAGGGCGAGCGAGACGCCCGTGAGACCGAGCTGAAGGACCTGCGAGAGGGCCTGGCCCGGGCGAAGACCCAGGAAGAGGAACTGCGCACCACCCTGTCCGAGCGGGAAACCGAGCTGGCCAACCTTCGACGCGCGGCGGCATCCCGACCCGTCACGTCCCCCGGGCAGCCCGCCGAACCAGCCCGCCGTCCCGCGACCCAACCTCCCATCCCCGGAGCACCCACGGCCCGGCCACCCGGAGCTAGCGCTGCGGCAGGTCCCCCGGTTCTCCGGCCCGGAGCGGGCGCCGTCCCGCCCACGCCTGTTCGCACGCCTGCTCCCGGAACGGGCTCCAGGCCCGCGTTGGCCCCCACTCCGGGTGCAACAGGGGGACCTCCTGTCCTCACGCCCAGCTCGGGTGCCGCATCGGGTCGGCCTGCCACCTCTCCGCCCATCCCGAACCCGGGGGTCCCCCCCAAGGTAGACGGGCAGGAGTGATGTTCCGCCGCTAGGATGGAGTCGTGGCGGAACAGGAACGTATTTTCAAGTATCACGGGCTCGGTAACGACTTCGTCGTGCTCGACCGTCGGCAGACGGGATTGGACATCGATGCCGAGCAGTCGCGGTGGATGTGCGACCGGCGGCGAGGCATCGGCGCGGACGGAGTGCTCTCGCTCCTTCCCTCGGCGGCTGGCCTGGCGCGGATGGTGGTGCACAACGCGGACGGCAGCATTGCGGAGATGTGCGGCAACGGCCTGCGCTGTGCGGTGAAGTACCTCGTGGACCATTCCGGAGGCCGTCCCGAGCGCATCCTCGTGGAGACGGGGGCGGGAGTCCTCTCGTGCGTCCCGGGCTACCGGGAAGACGGAGTCGGCGAGGTGGACATCTCCATGGGACCCGCGAGGTTGGTGGCGCCGAACCTCCCCTCGGGGGCGACGGGCCAGTCCTTCCTCGATGCTCCCGTGCCGGGACACCCGGGGCTGCGCGGCTCGGCGGTGAGCATGGGCAACCCGCACCTGGTGTTGCTGGATCGCCCGCTGGACGAGGCCGAGCGCCTGGGTCCCACGCTGGAGCGCCACCCCTCCTTCCCGGATCGGACGAACGTGGAGTTCACGCGGGTGGACCCGGATGGGCTCACGGTCGTCGTCTGGGAGCGGGGCTGCGGGTTGACGCAGGCGTGCGGGACGGGCGCGTGCGCGGCGGCGACGGCGGCGGTGCTGGCGAAGCGATTGCCAGCGGATGCCTGGCTGCGAGTCACGCTGCCGGGCGGGGACCTGCGAATCCGGGTGCCATCGGACCTGTCCGACATCCGCCTCCGAGGTCCCGTGTCGTTCGTGTTCGAGGGCGTTGTGGGGCTCTCACCGGGTCGGTAACCTTTTCCTCTTCCCCTTCGCCCTTCGAGGCCTTCCCCGCCGTGGCAGGCACCATCCTCCTGGTCGACGACGATCTCTTCTTTCGAGAGCTTGTCACCCACATGCTCACGCGCCGGGGATACCGGGTCGTCGAGGCGGAGGACGGGCCGCGCGCGCTGGAGCAGGCGAGCCTGACGCGGTTCGATCTGGTCATCACGGACGTGATGATGCCGGGGATGGACGGCTTCGAGCTGACGGCGAAGTTGCGCGAGCGCAACCCGGACCAGGAGGTGCTGCTGGTCAGTGCGCGGCCGGACGTGAAGGGCTCGGAGATGGCGCTGAAGGCGGGCGCGGCGGACTGCCTCACCAAGCCGGTGGAGGAGACGGATCTCTACCTGGTGGTGGACCGGGCGCTGCAGAGGGTGGCGCTGCGGCACGAGCGAGAGCAGCTGCGCGACGAGAACCTGGAGTTCGCGCGCTACCAGAACCTGCACCGGCGCTGCCTGGAGTTCCTGGCGTACCCGGACCTTGAGGGTCTGCAGGAGCGGGTGACGGCGGATCTGGCCGCGGTGTGTGACGCGCAGAGCGCGGCGCTGTGGCTGGTGGACGACCGGGGCGACTTGGTGCTGAGGGCATACCGGGGTCTGCTGGACCGGCACTTCCTGGTGGAGCGGATGAAGCCGGAGGGCGCGCTGTCGGCGCGCCTGCGCGAGGCGGCGCCGTGGCTGGTGAGGGAGGAGCGCTCGCCGGTGCTGTACGTGCCGTTGGTGGCGGGCGGGGAGCTGATGGGGCTGGCGCAGCTGTCGGATCCGATCGCCGGAGAGTTCCAACCGGAGCATGCGCGGCAGGCGCGGGTGATTGGAGACTTCGCGGCGGTGGGGGTGAAGAACGGGCGGCGGTTGTTGGCGCTGCAGCGGCTCGGTCTGCGGGATCGGGACACGGCGGCGTACAACCTGAGCTACTTCACGGACTACGCGTCGAAGGAGATCTACAAGGCGCGGCGCTACGGTCGGACGTTCTCGCTGCTGACGTTCTCGATCGACAACCTGCCGTTGGTGCGGGTGAGGCTGGGGGCGGCGGAGGCGAAGAAGGCGGTGCGAGGCATCATCCGGGCGCTGTCGCGGATCATCCGGGACTCGGACGTGATCGCGAAGGCGAGCGATCAGGAGTTCTACCTGCTGTTGCCGGAGACGGACTTCTTCGGTGCGTTGATGTTCGTGAGGCGGGCGGTGGCGGCGGTGAGGGACGAGCCGGACGTGCAGGAGGTGGAGGGGAAGCTGCCGCTGGCGATGGTGGGAGGGGCGGGAACGTTCCCGAAGGACGGGGAGGACTTCGACGAGCTGGTGCACCGGTGCCGGCGGCGGATGGACGAGCGGCGGGCGTCGTTGCAGCGGAGGCTGCTGCTGGACGGGCTGCCATTCTGGGACGAGGTGGAGCTGCTGTTGGGGACGCCATCGAGCCCGAAGCTGCCGACGGACGAGCGGGCGGAGCCGTCGCGGCGGGGGAAGGTGTCGGACGTGCTGTTCGACGAGCTGCAGGCGGAGATCGCGCGGGAGCTGCTGAGGGATCCGGGCTCGCGCGGGTTGCTGTACGTGGGAGGGCCGGAGATCCGAGCGGACCTGCCGATTGCGTCGGGGCTGGAGTCGGCGCCGCCGGAGATGGCGTCACGGATCTACCTGTTGGGGCGGAGATTGGATTTGGAGTCACACCCGGCGGTGACGCCGGTGTTCCTGGAGGGAGACGATCGGGTGTCGCGGCACGAGTTCTTGTTCTGGCTGTCGGAGCACGCCTCGTACGCGTTGATACAGAGGAGGGGGAAGGGAGCGACGTGGGGTTTTCACTCCTCGGACACCGCGGTGGTGGACGGGCTGATCACGAAGCTGCAGGCGGAGTATGACCTGCAGCCGTACTAGCGAGCGAGCGGCGTGGCCCAGGCACGGAAGATCCTGATAGCGGATCCGGACCTCGACGCGGTGAGGCATTTGACGCGCGCGTTGAGACAGAAGGGCTACCAGGTGCACTACGCGCCGGATGGCTCGAGGGCGTTGGAGATCTGCGTGTTGCGGCACCCGGATCTGGTGTTGTTCGACGAGGGTTGCAAGCTGTTGGACGCGAGGACGTTCATCCAGATTTTGAGGACGAATCCGCGGACGGAGGACGTGCCGGTGGTGTTGACGACCACCAACCTGGACATGGATCGGCTGAGGGGGTTGCGGCTGGCGGCGCACCTGAAGAAGCCCTTCAACCAGGACGAGGTGTTGAGTCGCATCGAGCACATCTTCCGGCGAGCGGAGGCGGCGAAGGATCTCAAGAGCGAGGCGCAGGAGATTGAAGGTTCGCTGAGCCAGTTGGGCATTCCGGATCTGATGCAGATCCTGGGGATGAACAAGCGGAGCGGGAAGCTGAACCTGGAGCGGGGCAACGAGCGGGGAGAGATCCAGGTAGGCGACGGGCGTCCGGTGAACGCGAAGTTGGGGCGGGTGGAGGGAGAGAAGGCGTTGTTCCGGCTGCTGGCGTGGACGGAGGGAACGTTCACGTTCGCGCCGGGAACGAGTCCCGGGAAGCCGCGCATCACCCGAGCGATGGACGACGCGCTGCTGGAGGGCATGAGGCAGTCGGACGAGGTGAACCGGCTGCTGCCGTCCTTGCCGCCTCGGACGATGCGGCTGGTGATCGCGCCGGAGGCGGACCTGCCCCAGGACCAGCACCCGGTGACGGCACAGGTGGTGGACCTGTTGAGGCAGCCGAGGGCACTGGGAGAGGTACTGGACCTGGCGCCGGCGACGGACCTGGAGGTGCTGGGAGTCCTCATCACGCTGATGCAGAAGGGCGTGGCGAGGGTGGCGGAGGGAGAGCAGGAGGGCAGCGGCCCATTGCTGGGCCCAGCGGAGCTGCACGCGCTGCGGAGCCGGGTGCTGCGAGGCAAGGCTCCACTGAAGGTTGTGACGGCAAAGGTGTTCATTTGCGGCAACGGCCCATCCGCGGCAAGACGGCTGTTCGCACAGTTGCCAGGATTAGCAGCCGTGTCCGCAGAGCCGACAGCCGTAAAGAGTGGCTTCGGGACACTGGGCCGGTTGGAACTGAGCGAAGTGCTGCACCTGGACTTTTGCGTGCTGCCCCCCGCAGAAGCAGCACGCCCTCTCTGGCGCCCCTTCAGCGCAGGAGCCGTAGGCGCCCTGCTGATGGACACGTCAGAGGCCGCCGTACGGCTCGCCAGTTACCTGGCCTGGGAAATCCGTGTGCCCGTGGCCGTAGTGGGCAACACGGTGCCCGAGAAACTGCAGGGGGCCCCAGCAGGAGCCATGGCACTGGGAGACGATCTAACCGAAGCCCTCCGTGGCCTGCTCATCCAAAGCCTCCACCCGGCCCCCGCCACACCAGGGATGCAGCAGGGGCCACGAGTCGCCTCCTCCGCGTGAGCACGGATGCTGTGCCGAGGCAGAGGTATGGCCCCGCTGTTTTTTATCCTGCAAGTTCGTCCAGCTTTGCAACTTCTTCCACGCGCGCGGCACCCATGGAATCGACGATCACATGAAGCCAATCGCGCGCACGAACTTCCTCCCGATCATCCCACGAAGTATCCGTCCTTGGTTCGAGGGGTTCGGTAAGACCAATTTTAGGGAAAATACTCACGATGATGACCCATGCATCATTGACCTTCTGTGACTGAAGGATCAGTCGGTCTCCCAATGCACGCAATTGTGCCTCTCTTCCCTTGGCATACTCCCGTAGCGCTGACTTCGCGATCAGTTCAGCCTCATCAAGGCGCATATCTAGAACCCGAACGTGTCGTCGAATATGCTCGACGAGAACGTGCGAAGCTTACCTTGAGAGTTGAGAATTGCGCTACGCTTTTGTGTGCCCATTTCATTGAAAAGCCGTAACACATTGCGATCGTCTGGCGAAGCGTTGAGCACGGTGTTCGTTACTCCAGGATGTGTGTGCCCCGAGAAGCGCCACCCATCCAGCGCGAGTTCATGGATTTTTTCCGAACTAATACCGAGATTGCCTGGCGTTCCTCTGAAAACCATGCGACGTCCTCCTAGGGTGAACATTCCGAACTCTGCCTTGCTGTAGTTAGTCAACGCTGAGAGGTCCGTGAGATTTACGTCCGATTTCCGGACAAGGACCGATTCCCCCGGAGATGAGATCTGGGCTAGCAGTTTGGCCTGACGCGCCGTCAGTTTGGGAAGAGGGGCTTCTGGAATCGGCTCTATGAAGGACGTTTGAATAGAAAGCTGACTGGTTCTCCCGAACCTTGCAGCATCTTCAGCCAAGAATTCTGCCTGGGCAGCAGCCATCCTTTCTATTGGGCGAAGCTGCTTCGCTGACTGCAATCCGGAAAAGCCGGCGAGGGCGATGGAGAGGGCAGCACCTTCAGGCGTTACTTCCCCAGTCAGGCCGTACTCTGTCGCAATATTGCCTGCCGAATTTCCAGCGAAGACCAAACCTCCGGCTCCAAGTGCTGTGACTCCCGCAGTCTCCACAATAAGCGGAGCTGCGAAAGGCGCTGCGATTGAAAGAGCAGTGCCAGCGACTAATGCAGTGCCCTGCAATTGGACCTGGGATCGTCTTTTCTGTTCCTCGTCGAATAGCTCGTATTCCCCCTTGAAGTCTATAAGTGGTGTGGGGAGTGCTTTGACATTGCGTTCAGCAGTTGTCATTGCTCCGGCGTCGGTTCGATCCTCTACGGTTGTGTACTCCGCGAGTTTCGCCTGAGGACGGGCCCGCAGTGCATCTTCCTCGGAGTGGAAAATAGGTTGTGCTTTGAGGAGATCTGCAGGCGCGTCCTGCCATCCTAAGGCAATGAGCAGTTGGTCGATAGGGCCAGGTTGTAGTTCGTCCAACGAAGCAAAGCCCGTTGGATCGATGAATCGTAGTGGGCTGCTGTTCCCATAAACATATCGATGCAGGCTAGGTGCGTCGTTTAGTTTTCCTTCGTATGGATCTCGACTGATGAATCGACCCAGTTCCGGGTCATAGTACCGGGCCCGTGCATAGGTAAGGCCTGTCTCTATGTCGAATTGATGTCCAGTATAGCCGAGTTTGAATTCATCGGCCGATGGGGCCATGAACGCTTGCAGGTTGCCCCATGCATCATACTTACGAATGGAAACCACTTCGCCTGTGGATGATGTGGCGTCGGACGCGCTGCCCAACGCATCATTGGTGAGGAAGTGGATGGTGGAAGTTGTGTCTGAGGTGTCGCTTACGGCTAAAGCCTTCTGTGCATAGTGGTAACGGCGCTTGGTTTGGCGAGAGAAGTCTTGTTCTTGGAGGACGAAGCCATTGTCGAGCGCATACTCCACGGATTCAGAAGTGGTGTGTCGCCGAATTCGCTGAAGTTTGATGTCGTAGTCGTATTTTCCAGTCTCTTGGCCGTTGTCTCTAACTGTTGCCAGCGTGTTGCGGATGTCCCACGCGAAGGAGCGGGTGCGGGCGGGCGAGATAAGAGATGAGAGGTTGCCATTCGCGTCATAGCTGAGTTGGCGCTCCCTTGAAGAGTCCACTTGATCCGCAAGATGCATCAGCCAGTCAGCACGGTTGAAGGTTCCAGAGGTGTCTCGTGAGAGTTGGTCGGCAGAAACTGAGTCGAAGGCTTCTGGTCCCAAGGACGAGACGGCAGAAGATGGAGCATCGCGCTCTCCAGTCCGATTGCCGACGAGATCCAGATGGTAGAGGACCGCACGCCCATCGGGGTAGGCCACTCCCGTGAGTCTGTCGAGGTCATCGTATCCGTAGGTCGTTGTTTCGGGGGCCTCAAGCATTCCTGTGTCGGGTCGAGTGCGTGTCTCTCTCTGGCTCAGGCGATTCCCATTGGAGTCGTAGTCATAGTCAAAGCGGCTGCGCAGCGTACCCTCCCGTTCGCAGGTCTCTGTCACATTGCCCTGTGCCAGGACAATATGGGTGAGTTGGCCTGCAGCGTCGTAGCAGCGCTTCTCCATCAAGCCGTTGGGCAGTTCTGTAGTCTTCGGCAGCGAATCTGGCCAGTACTTGAAGAGGGTAGTTCCCTCGGGAATGGTGGCTTCCGAGAGTCGGCCTTGCGCGTCGTACTTGTAGTTCGTCGAGACGAGATCCGGGTCGGTGACGCTCTTTCGCTCGCCTCCCGCGTAGTAGCTGTAGGAGAGAAGCTTGTTCGAAGGCAGCGTGGTGCTCTCGAGCCTGTCGAGCTTGTCATACGTATGGCCAGTGTGCTGCTGAACCATTGTGCTCACATCGGTCCGTTTGGTCTCGATGATGTCCGTGAGATTGCCGTTCTCGTCGTACGTGAAACTCTGCGCCTCTATGGAGGGGTAGGCCCTCGGCAGTGCATGGTTGGAGTAGGTGCGCGAGTCCAGACGATTCAAAATCCCGTAGACGGAGATCGTCTTCTGACCCTTGGCATCGGTGAAGGTCTCCAGGTTGCCGTTGGCGTCATAGGTGGACCGCCAGGTGAGGGTGCCCTTGTCGAACAGGGGCTCGGCTCCCGGCTCGAAGAGAGGCACAGAGGCTCTGTCCACAGCCGTCTGGCGTCGGTGCGCGTCGAGGTGGACGTGCTCCGCAGTCCGGTGGCCGAGTTCGTCGAACTCGAACGTCGAGAGGTTGCCGTTGGCGTCCTGCTTTGCCACGAGATTGCGCGTGGCGTCGTAGACGAAGGAGTAGTGGCCATCCAACGCATCGATGGTGTCCGTGAGCTTCCCCACCTCGTCATAGGTGTAGCGGGTGACATGCGTTCCTGTGCAGACCTGGTTCCGGAGCTGCTCCACCGTGAGCCCCGTCGCCTGCCCGTGGCCCAGAGTCGGGTGACCCAGCGGGCGCTTCACGCACAGCAGGTTGCCCGCGGCGTCGTAGGCGCTCGCTGTGACTCGCTCCAGCGCATCCTCGGAGCGCACCTGCCGATTCAGGTCGTCGTACGTCCAGCGGTTCGTGTAGGGCTTTCCCGGGTTTCTTGGGCCAAGTGTGGAGATGAGGTTGCCGACAGCATCGTAGGTGTGCGTGGTGGTTGCCTCGTCCTGCGTGCCGGCACCTCGCGTCTCTGTCTGCATCTGGCCCGCTGCGTCGTAGCGGTAGCGGCTCGTGTGATTGTTGGGGTCAATTCGCGCCACCACCTGGCCTGCGGCGTTGTAGGTCGTCGACTCGCTGCGGACATCGTCGCCGAGTCCTCGCGTCTCGCTCATTAGTCGACCCAGGCCGTCACGCAGACGCACGGTGGGAATCTCGCGCCGGTCGACCAGGGTCTCCGTGCGTGAGGCGTCATCGTACGTGCTCGTCTGGGTGTAACGAGCCGTGCTCTGGTTGAGTTCGAAGTCTCGCTGCGCTTTGAGCCTTCCGACAGCGTCGTAGTCGTAGCGGGTCGTGTACCCCTTGGCATCTCGTGAGACTCGGAGGTTCTGCGCATCGAAGCGGGATTCGCGTACGTGGTTCAGCGCATCCTCCACGCGCACCTCGCGGTGCATGCCGTCCTGGACGTGCACCGTCTGAGCCAGCCGAGCGTCTTGCTCCACCACCTTCACCAGCCCGCTGTCGGCCTCGGGCGTGTCCAGATAGAAGCGCTCCAGCGTCGTGAGAGGCTCTCCTCCGTTCGAGAGGCTCTCGACCAGTTGCTCGAGCGCGGGCCGCCCCGCCACGTCATAGCCCGTGGTTCGGACGATGCCTCGACCATCGGTCTGCTGGAGGGTGTGCCCCTCGCCGTCGTAGACGAAGGACTCGGTGACGCCCATGGGCTTGTTCCGCTTCGACAGCCGCCCCAGTGCGTCGTGCGTCTCCTCGGTTCGCCGGTTCAGCGCATCCACCTGCACGGCCAGGTTGCCGTGGGGGTCGTACTCGAAGCGGGTGAGCAACTCCAGCGCGCTGCCCACCAGCGGGTCATCGGGCTGACGCGTCAGGGTGTGGCTCGGCTCGGCCGCTGCATCCACCGTCTGCTGGTACACCCGGTCCAGATCGTCCTTGATCACCACCGTCAGGAATCCGCGCGCATCCTTCGTGCTGAGCGCGTTCTGCTCATCGGCGTAGGCCGTAGTGGTGATGAGGGTGCTCGTTTCGTTCCCCACTCTCTTGAATGTCTCCGTGACCTCGAAGGGACGGTTCAGCCCGTCGTACTGAGTTGTGCGGCGGCGCTGCTCGATGCCTCCCGCCAGCCACTTCTCGAGCGTGGGGTTGCCGTTGAAGTCGTACTCGCGCCGCTCCTCACGCTCTACCGCATCCTTGGTGGACACGAGCCGGTTGGCGAAGTCGTACTCCTGGATCGTCTCGTGCTCGTTCCCATCCACGCTGAGCGTCTTGTTGCCCACCAGATCGAAGCGCGCGAGCGTCTCGTAGCGCCGGGGTGGCGCATCCAGCTCCGGCCCAGGCACCATCGGCCCCTGCGCGCGCACCACGCGATACAGCGAGTCGAGCCTGTAGTCCGTCTGGTGCCCGTGGATGTCTGTCTCGAAGAGACGATTGCCCGCCGTGTCATAGCCATACGTGGCCACCACGCCTGCCTGCCCGACAATGCCTTCCACACCGTTCTGCAACAGGAAGGTGTTGCCCTCGGCAGGCGCTATTCGCACAAGCACAGGCCGGTCACCCAAGTCATACTCCGTCGTCGTCTTCACGCCCCTCCGGTCGGTGACGGTCTCCCGGTTGCCGGCCTTGTCGTAGCCGTACTCCGTCACGAGCGGGCTCTCGAGCCCGCCGCCGGACTCTTTGACTGTCTTCACACGGTTGAGTTCGTCCAGCGTGTAGAGGCGCTCGAAGCCCGTGGACGGGGTGTACTCGCGGCGCAACTGGCCCCCGGCGTAGTACTCGAGCTGTTTCACCACCGAGGGGGAGAGGCCCTTGGTGTTCGCGCGAATCACCGTCTTCGGACGGTCCAGCCCGTCATACTCCTGCAGCGTTCGATGCCCGAAGGTGTCGGACTCGGTCTTCAGGCGCCCACGCGCGTCGAACTCCCGGGTTGTCTTCACCGTCTTCGAGCCCGTCACCGCGACGGTCTGCTCGCGCACGGACCCGTAAGGGTCGTAGGCGGTGATAGCCGAACGGTTGATATTGCCATCCACCGTGGCCGTGAGGTCTCCCGTGACGGCTCCCGGAGGACACGCATCGGTGCTCCTCACGTGGCAGTACTCTCGGTGGGTGATGATGTCCTTGTTCGTCCGGGGCAGAGGGGCGGCCAGCTCCGCGCAGGTGTCGGTGCTCCGAGCCTGTTCGCGTGACACCGGCGTCGCCAGGCGACGCGACTCCAGCAGCAGCCCCGTTCCCACCGGCAGGCCTGTGCGCGGGTCCTTCCCGTCCGTGTCGAGCGTGTGGACGGTGATGCGGCCCTCCGCATCCATCTGGCACACCAGCGCTCCGAAGGCGATGTCGTAGCTCCACTTCTCCACGGCCTCGTCGAGCACCTGGCCCTCGGCATCCTTCACGGGCTCGGTGGCCTCTGCATCCCCCGAGGCGGGGAGCACGGACAGATCGGTGCGCCGCTCGATCAGGCGCCCCAACTCGTCGTACTTCATCTTCACGACGCGGCCTCGTGCGTCCTGCTCTGCATCCCGGCGCATGTGCACGCGGTCCCACTTCGCGGAGGTGTGCGCGAACAGCATCGGCTCCACCGGCCGCTCCACGTCCACCATCCCGCCGTAGGGATCCATCCGGTAGAAAGTGGGGGGAACCTCCGGCCGCGGTCCCTTCACCTCCGTTTCGAAAGTCAGCATCGTCTGCCCGAAGACTGGCAGCGCTCGCGGGACGAGCCGGTACGTGAACTCCGTCACCACATCCAGCGGCTCGATGACGCGGCGCACACGCTCCTGCTTGTCTCCGAAGCGCAGGAAGTCCTGCTCGCCCGGCAGGCTGTCCGAGCGCCCGTAGTACTGGTATTGCGTCGTGTGGCCATTGGCGTCCGTCCAGCTGACAAGGTTCGTCTGCAACTCGTCATCCGGGCCGCCCACGTAACCGTAGTGCTCCTCTCGCAGCGGAGCCGCGTCGTCTCCCGTCAGACACGGGCCGTCGTATCTCGCCGCGCCTGACAGATCCCACATCGCGTTGTAGCGGAAGCCGATGCACACCCCCAGGGACGAGCCCTCGTCCTTCGGCAGCAGCCGCGTCGGAGCCATCGGGTTCTCGTAGAGTCCCACCTGGGAGAGCTGCAGCCGGGGGGCTCCGTCGGGCTGAGCGTAGGAGAACTGCAGGAAACGCCGGTTTCCGGGCTCCCAGACTCGGAGCAGTTCGTCGTGGAGTTCCGGCCCGCCGTACTCGAACACCATCACGTTGCCCTCGGGGCTCCGGATGGACAGCAGCGGATGGCTTACACCCTCCTCGGTGGAGACCTCGGACCCGTAGCGGTACTCCGTTCCGTCCTGGGCTCGGAACACCAGCTCCCGGTGAGCCGATGCGCCTGAGCCCACCGTCTCTCCTCGGAAGGTGCCGTGGAAGCCCTGCTGGGCCTTGCACGCTGTCTGCTCGGGGCCGCAGTCGAACACCTGACCCGCCCCTTCGCCGCCCACCACCATGTATCGGAAGATGTTCTGCTCGGGGTCTTCCGAGGCAATCACATGGCCGCTGTAGCCGTGGCTCCAACCACGCCCGAGCACCCCCGGTTCATTTCCTCGGTTCGTGTAGCTCCGCGAGAACTGGAGCGCCGGGCGGCGGCCGGGCACCTCCAGATCCACCACCTGCCGCACGAGGTGTCCGTCCACCGTGCTCACGTCCTTCACGAACGTATGCCCCACGGGCAGTACGCTCGTGTCGGTGATGCGCGTGCGCAGCTCCAGCTTCTGCTCCTGATGTTCCGTGGGAGTGCTCGCTCGAGCGAAGTCGACGCGCACCTCCTGGCCCGCCGGATCTCCCGGAGGCACGCTCACCAACAGCAAGCCGGGCTCCGGCTGCGCTGGAACGGGAACCTCTTCCTGGATCGGGCTCAGCACCAGCCCGGGGCCCTGTCCCTCCGTGACATCCGCGGCAGCCAGCAGCGCCTGGCCCGAGTACACCTGCACCCGGCCACTCTCCGATGGGCAGAACCTCAACCGAGCGGGAACGGGGATGGGCTTCACAGTGGCCGTGGGCGCGACCACGTCCTCGGGGTTCTCGGGCGTCGCCGCGGACTCGAAGTTGCGCACCGCGAGGATCAACTTCGCCCTGAGAGGTTCCTTCGAAACGCTCAGGCCCGGCGTGTTGAAGTCGAGGTACGTCGTGATCTCTCCCACCTTGGTCCGAAGCCGGTCGGACACCTGGAAGTCGGGTGCGAACAGCTCGAGCCGGACCTGCCCACCATGCGTTCCCGTGCGAACCTTGAGCGGAATGCGAGAGAGGTGCTGCTCGACCATCACGAGCGAGGTGCCATCCACCGGGTCTCGCAGGAAGTCGGCGGGCGGCGCTTCGAGCAGCGTCTCTCCCGAGACAATGGGCTCGGGAATGATGCGCGCGTAGAGGGGATAGCCCGCGGGATTGTTGATGTGGAATTGCAGCCAGCCGTCAGCGGAGGAGATGGCTCCACAGCCGTTGAGTTCCGCGGGGCTCTGATCCGCGCGGAGCTGATTCACGGCCAGCCCCGGTTCTCGGGATTCAACCAGTGCGGAGAACTCCTGGGTGCAGCAGGGCTTCCGCTGCTCCTCGTCCTCGGGATTCGATTCCTCGATCTCGGCGGTGAACTGCATCAACTGCCGGCCATTCTTGACGAGATAGCGAGGCCAGAAGACGACGTTGTCCGCCAGATCGACACCGGACATGGACCCTGTGCCGAGCTGCGAGGGGCTCGCCGTCTCGTGGCTCAGCTCCCTATCACTGGCATCGTCCCGGATGGACATGTGGATGCGAGCGGACTTGATGTTCGGCTCACGCCCCGTCATGCGGACCCAGTTGCCCGTGCCGTCCTCGTTGGCTCGCTGCAGCAACTCCAGGAAGTAGGGCGCCGGTGTGGCGGTGCCCAGGATTCCGCTCACCGTCGCCTTGTTCCCGTACGTGACGCGGAAGGCGTATCGATTGATGTCTGTCGTCTGGACCGTGAACTGCGTGGACGCAGCCCCGGCACTGGCGGTGATGGTGTAGGCGGCCGGTTCCATCCCCGGGATGAATCCGACGGTGCCCTGTCCCAGCATCGTGGTCTTCTGATCGAGGACGGGGAACTGACGCTCCGGATGGGAGCCCAGGGTCTGCACTCGCGGCGGCTGGAACTCGTCTCGGGCGTCGAAGAAGACGGCCGTCGCAGGATTGGAAGACCAGTGCACCGTCTGGTTCGCCAGCATGTTGTCGTACTGGTCCAGCGCGGTGAGGGTCAGGGGTACACCCAGCTCAACTCCCACATCACTGATGAAGGTCGATTGCCCGCGTGTGAATCGCGCCACCGCATCCGGTCGTGCGGTGAATTCGAAGGGCTCTTGGAGAGAGGCCGCGGAGGTCGTCGTCTGGACGTGGGCCTGCACCACGTTGAGGCCGATGACCTGAAGGAAGGGCTGTCCCTGCTCCAGGACGCCGAGGTGCCCGATCTTCGTGTCGGGCAGCGCCACCACCGAGGCCCGGCCTGTCTCGTCCGTGAGCACGGTGAGCTGCCCGGCAGGCTGCGCATCCGGTGTCTTCGGACTGCGGAAGAGCGGCTTGGACGCATCCGCTGTCTCGAACGTCACCGGTGCGCCCTTGACCGGGACTCCCTCTGCGGTCGTGACGTAGACAGCGAGCGGGTAGGGCAGCGGCTTGCCCACGGTGCCGACCTGGAAATCTGTTGCCGCCACCTTGAAGATGCGGGCCACCTGCTCCAGGTCATCCGTGGCCATCGGTGCGTCCGGGCGTCCCAGGCGCTCGGCGAGCTCTGCGTCCGTCCACAGCTCGGGCGACACGATGGTCTGCCCGCCCGACACCACTCCCGAGAGGAAGTAGCCGCCTTCCTCGGTCACCGGATCCCGCGAGATGAAGCCTGTCCCCGTCCAGTTCTCCAGCGTGAGCGGCGTGGCCGGAATGTCCACCTGCCGCCCTCGCTCCAACTGATCCGCTACGGTGTTCAGTACCTCGGGCGTTGCTTGCAGGCCCGTCACCGCACCGTTGGGCTGCAGGTGAAGGATGGGGATTCCTTGCACCGCCGCTTCCTGGAGCACCGAGACGCTGGACACTGCCGGTTCACCGGTTCCCTCCGAGAGGACGCGTGCCTCCTGGAACGAGCCCTCGTAGCCAGACAGGCGCAGCAGCGCCGTGCCTCGCCCAGGCTTCAGCTCCACCGGAGTCATCGCGCGGAAGTCGGCGTCCACCTCCAGGCCCTTCCACTCGAGCCTCCGGCGCACGCCCAGCACCTCGTCCACTCGCACCTGGTTCTGCACGAAGACGATGTTGGCCGTCGGCCGCACCGGGATGACTTGCAGCAGCCGCGCGAGCTCGTCCTCTGCCTGCGTCCAGGCGTTCGCGTAGGCCGCCGCTCGCGTGTACAGGAAGCGGAGCGCAGGGCCATCCAGGTCCGCCGAATCCAGGCCCGCGGTCTCCTGGTGTTTATTGCCCGGGCCGCCCACGCCGATGGCCACCACATTGCCCGCCACCACGCGGTTGTCGATGTGACGTGTCCCTCCGCCGGGCAGCAGCACCTCCAGTGACCACTGGTACGAAGTGCCCAGGCCCACGCTGCGGCCCGACACAGCCATCTCGCGACCGTTGATGCGAACCACCGGGCGCACCTCGACCAGCGAGGCGGGCGCCGCGTAGAGCCCTCCAGCCAGCGAGATGATCTGCGCATCCGTCTCGGTCGCGGGCACGTGCGTCAGCACCGTCCGATGGCCCGTCACCTGATGGAGCGGGAGCTTCAGCTCGAAGAGAAGGCCCGCATCGTTCCAGGCCGTGAGCTGGACCTGCTGCTGGAGCGACTCGGGCAGGAAGGCGGACTCACCGTGGACGGTGAGCACCTTGTAGGGCAGGGAGCCCGGCAGGAGCGGCAGCTCCTCCTTCCGAGGCACCACCGTCCACTGCATCTGCGAATAGAAGATGTCCGGGTGTTGCGCGGTCAGGTAGCTCTCCACCCTCCCGCGCACGAACTCCACCATGGACTTCTGTGTCGGCCCACTCAGCCACGCTGCGGTGAGCGAGTCCGGTGTCTCCTTCAGCGCCGTGAGCGCATCCAGCACCGGAGGCGTGGCGGCCGCCTTTGCCTGGCCCGTCAGCGACGTCTCCAGCGCCACCCACTGCCGGCCCACCTTCCCATTGCCTACGCCGCGGTACTCCGCGAAGTCGACATAGGCCTCCACCCAGATGCGCACCAGGTTCACCGCCGCCACCCGGCCGCCTCGGACCACCGGCTCGTACGGAATCGCCGCGGCGTTCAGCGCCTGCACCACCTGCGCGCTCTTCTCTGGCGAGAGCGTCCATGCCGCACCCCCAGAGGTCGCCGCGTCGAGCTTCGCCACCTCTTCGCCCGTGAGCATCCCCAGGGATGCAGCAATCTGCTCCACGGACAGCTCCACCGTGCCGTGGACGAAGCGTGCCGGAGTGCCCTGGGCTCGTAGCAGCGCCACCAGCAGCGCCGAGAGGTCCGCATCATTGCCGCGCCGCTCCCTCAGCGTCTGCGTCGAGCCCTTGAGCGAGCCGAAGTACCAGTCCAACCGCGTCTCGTTCTTCACGAAGTCGTATGCGGCCTTCGCCGTACCCAACTCCTGCGCCTTCGTAACGAGCTCCGCGGAGAGCTCGACTTCGCGGCCCTCGGCGGCGTCATCGAGCATCGGCTCTGAGTTCAGCGACAGATAGGCCGGAGTCATCCGCGCCGTGGGCATCGACCCGGCCTCCGCGCCTCCCTGCACGTACGTCAGGTCCGCGCCCAGCACCGGCTGCTCCGTGCCGCTCCAGCTCCGCAACTGCGTCTCGAACTGGGACAACAGCTCCGAGGCGTCTCCTCCTCCGCTCGGCAGCAGGTGCCAGGACAGCCGGTCCGAGAAGGAGTCTCCACCGCCTCGCAGCGCCGTGGATGTGCGCTTCGCCAGTTCCTCCGCGTCGGCGCTGCGCTCCTTCAGCAAGGCACGTTGTTTCTCGAGGCGGGCCCACACCTCCTCCCGCTGAGAGGAGCCCCCCAGCAGCGCCTCCACCGAGTCGAAGTGGCGCATCGCCGCGTTTCTTCTATCGGTGAGCGTCGAGGAGAGCTGCTCCGTCCGCTCGGCGGCGCTCCGGCAGGAATTGAGCGTCTCCGGTGTGTCGGAGCCTCCCGGCAGCAGCCGCGCCCAGAAGCCCGGAGGCGTTGAGCACAGGGAGCGCGCCTCGCTCAGTGTTTCCAGGGAGCCCGTCGGGGCCAGGTGCTGCTCGGCGGCTCGGTGCCGGGCTCGCAGTTGCTCGAAGCGGCGCGTTCGCTCGTGGAGCGCCTGCATATCCACCTGCACCTGGGGCGCGGGCGGAGTGAGATCGATCTCCTTCGAGGAGGGTGGGGTGGATGGCAGGGCGGCAAGGACGATGAGCAGGACAGGGACCATGAAGTGCCTCCCAGGCCCCGGATGTCTGGACAGGGCGTGAGGTGGCTGGCCCCTTGTGCAAGCCCTGGACCTACCGTGTTTCCAAGGGGATAGCCCCTCGCTGACGCAGCCCGAGTCCACGGCTGTGGACGGTGCAGTCCACGATCGTGGACTCCCCTCGGTCTGGCCGAAAGTGTGGGCACCTTGTCCTTGTGGCCACAGCCCCCGGCGCTCATATTCGAGACATGGAGCGGATGCCCCAACCTGTAGGACTGCTGGACAGGTCGCTGACGCGCCCCGCCCGGGTGGCCCTCCTGGCCTATGACGACGTGCAGATCCTCGACGTCACTGGGCCCCTGGAAGTCTTCGGCCGCACCTCCCGCTGGCTCCGGGAGCACCGCGGCGCCTCCTCGGATTGCTACACGCTGGAACTGCTCAGCACCCAGGCGCCTGTGATTCGGTCTTCCTCGGGTCTCCGTCTCCATGCGGACCGGACGCTCGGCTCCCCAGGAGGCCGCATCGACACGCTCCTCATCGCGGGCGGCATCGGAGTCCAGCGCACGGCCCAGGATGCACAGGTGCTCGCCTGGGTGCGCGCTCGGGCGCTCCAGGTGCGGCGGCTCGGCTCTGTCTGCACCGGGGCGTTCGTGCTGGCCGAGGCCGGGCTGCTCGATGGCCGCCGCGCCGTCACCCACTGGAGCGCCTGCGACGAACTCGCCCGGCGTTTCCCCCAGGTGAAGGTGGAGCGCGATCCCATCTTCATCCGCGATGGCTCCCTCTATACGTCCGCCGGAGTGACGGCGGGCATGGACCTGGCGCTCGCGCTGGTCGAGGAAGACTGTGGACGCGAGGTGGCCCTGGCTGTCGCCCGCGAGCTGGTCCTGTTTCTGCGCCGGCCCGGAGGCCAGTCACAGTTCAGCGTCCAGCTCTCCACCAGAGGAGAGTCCCGTCATGACCCGGATTGGAATCGTGTTGTTCGATGGTGCCGAGGAGCTCGACTTCGTGGGCCCCTGGGAAGTGTTCACCATGGCCGCCAAACAGGAAGGGGTGGACCTGGAGGTCTTCACCGTGTCCCGTGAGGGCTCCGAGGTCCGCTGCGCCAAGGGCATGCGCGTGCGCGCGGACCACTCCTTCTCCAGCGCGCCTCGGATGGACGTCGTCCTCGTCCCGGGAGGGGAGGGGCGCAAGCGCGAGATGCACGACGAGCGGATGCTCGGGTGGCTGCGTGCTCGAGGAGCCGAGGCCTCCTGGATCACCAGCGTCTGCACGGGCGCGTTCCTGCTCCACGGCGCCGGGCTCTGCTCGGGTCGCCGCGTGACGACGCACTGGCGGGCCATCGAGGAACTGCGCGCCCGCGAGGGCCTCACCGTGCTCGATGACGTCCGCTACGTCCGGGATGGCAACGTGGTGACGGCGGCCGGGGTATCTGCTGGCATCGACATGGCCCTGTGGATGGTGGGGCAGCTCTGGAGCCCCTCGGTGGCTCGCCGGGTCCAGCGCCACATGCAGTACGAGCCGGCACCGCCCTACGCCGCCGAGGCCTGAGCTTCCTCCCCGACTCCGCCGCAACGCGCCGCAGCGAGGCGTCAGGCGGCCGGGTCCAGCACTTCCTCGAGGGCCTCGCTCACGCCCGGAAGCTGGGCGAGCAACTCGAACTCCGCGTCCTGGAGCAGCGACACCCGGCGTCCCTGGATGCGCTCCATCTGCAGCTCGATGCGCGTCTGCCCGTCCGGTCCCTCCTGGCGGAAGAAGCGCGCCCGGCTGCCCTCCTTGATGCAAGCGATGATGTCCCGCTGCAGGCTCTTGAGCCGGCGAGACACCTTCATCGCTGACCGCCCCTCCGGAGTATCGAAGGTGTGGAAGTGGCGGTTGCGCGACAGCGGTCGAGTCGGGTCATGGAGCCTCTCCACGAGGCGCCGCACGAAGGGGTCCATCGACGCGGGAGGATAACATCCGCTACCCTGCCGCTCAGCGATGCATTTGCGAATTCTGCGGTTGACTGCGTCCCTTTCGTTGTTCCTCCCGGTTGCCTGCAAGGACCCGGAGATGGCGGCCGTCCAGACCCGGGCGGAGACCTACGAGTCCAGGCTCGGCGAGGGCCGGACGTTCATGGCCTCCAACCAGCCCGAGCGGGCCGCCAAGGCCTTCCGTGCCGCCTCCAACCTCGCACGGGAGAACCCCGAGCCCCTGCTGCTCATGGCCGAGGCCCACCGCGCCGCCGGCAACGATGCCGCGGCCATCCTCGCGCTCAAGGAGGCCGAGGCCATTGCACCCGGGAACGACCCCGTCATCCAGAAGCAGATGGTGGACCTCTATCTCGGCCAGAACCACGTCGACGAGGCCATCGCCGCCCTCGTGACGCTCCGGGACGCCGAGCAGCTCAGCGACAAGGAGATCCTCGCGCTCGCCCGGCTCCAGGCGCGCAACGGAGATCCCCAGGGCGCCTTCAAGTCGCTCGAGCCCATCCAGACCCAGCGCCCGGATGACCCCGAGGCCAAGACGGTGGAGGCCGAGATCCTCCTCGTGAAGGGCGATGAGGTCCTCGCCGCCAAGTTGATGGACCGGCTCATCGAGGAGAACCCGAACCTCATCGCGGCGCACCTGCTGCGCGTGCGCTACTTCCTCAACAGCGGTTACCCCGAGGTGGCCGAGCAGGATATCGCCACCATCACCGGCGCGGATGCGAAGAAGCCCGAGGTCGTCCTGCTGCACGCGCGCATCCTCGCCAAGCTGGAGCACCACGAGCAGGCCGCCGAGATCCTCACCCAACTGGTCGAGGAGCATCCCGACAACACCGACGCGCTGGGCATGCTCGCCGAGGCCAAGCTGAACATCGGCAAGAACACCGAGGCGCAGGCGCTCGTGGACAGGGTGCTGCGCATCGACGCCCGCGCGCCCCGCGCCCTCTATGTCCGGGGCCGTGCCTCGGAGATTCAGGGCGACAAGCGGAGCGCCGAGGAGAGCTACGGCTATGCGCTCAGTGCCGATCCGCACTTCGCTCCCGCGCTCTCGCGCATGTGGCGCATGCAGCAGGAGGGCGGCGAGAAGGCCGAGGCCCAGAAGAGCCTGGAGCAGCTCTACAAGCTCGGAGAGGCCTCTCTCGAGGAGAAGATCGCTCTGGCGGAGATATACGCGCAGGGGAAGACCAACTCCGAGCGCGGGCTCAAGATCGTCGACGAGCTGCTCAAGCGCGAGCCGGGCAACCCGAAGTACGTCGCCCTCAAGGCCGCGCTCACCCCGGCCCCCGTGAAGAAGAAGTCCTCCGGCCCCATCATCTTGCGCGGCGGCCGGCACTGACGGACTTCCGAGCCCCCGAGGGCAGGCCCTCCGCCTGCTCCACGATGCGCTCCAGCGCCTTGATGCCCTTGCGCTGGCCCACTGCTACCACCGTGAGGTTCTCGCGTGTGAAGTAGCGCCGTGCCACCTCGCGAACGTGGGCCGCCGTCTCCGCGTCCACCAGGTCCGCGCGCTGGCTGAAGGACTCGGGCCTGCGGAACAGCTCCGTGCCGCCGAACCATCCGGCCAGCTCCCCCGGCGAGTCCTCCGAGAACTCCAGCAGCATCCGGTGCCGGCGCTGAGCTCGCGAGAGTTCCTCCGCGGAGATCTTCTCCGAGCACACCTTGGCCAGCACCTCGAGCACCACCTCCACGACCTTCGAGGCCTTTTCGGGCGCGCTCGCCGCGTCGATCTCGAAGATGCCTGAGTCGTGGAACCCATCCATCCCCGCGTTGATCGAGTAGGCCAGCCCCCGCTTCTCCACGACTTCAAAGGGCAGCCTCGAGGACAGACCGTCGTCCAGCACCCGGCGGATGATCTGCAGCGCCGGGTAGTCCGCGTGCTGCTCGGGCACGGTGCGGAAGTTGAGGCGGAACTCCGTCTGAGACTCGTCGTGCGAGACGAAGTGCAGCCGAGGCCCAGGCGCCGGCGGAGGAGGGGGCTTCTCCGTGGTGGCGGGACCCTTGGGGAGCCGGGCAAAGGCGCGCTCGGTCAGCTCCAGCACCTCCGAGTGCTTCACCCGGCCCGCCGCCGTCACCACCAGGTTCCCCGCCACGTAGTGCCGCGCGAAGTGCTCCAGGACCTGCGAGTGCTTCAGCTTCGACACGGACTCGCGCGTGCCCGCGATCTTCAGCGACAGCGGATGGTCCGGGAACAGCAGCCGCTTGGACAGGTTGTCCAGGTCGATGTCCCGGCCCTTCTCATCCACCTCGTCCAGCATCTCCTCGATGATGATCTGCCGCTCCACCTCCATGTCCGTGAGGCGCGGCCGCGTCAGCATGTCCCCGATGATCTCCATCCCCACCTTCAGATGGTTCGGGTGTATGGGGGTGTAGTAGAAGCCGTGATCCCGCGTGGTGACGCCGTTGAGGTTGCCGCCCACCTCCTCGACGGCGGCGTTCATCTTCACGGTGTCCGGCCAGCCCTCGCTGCCTCGGAAGAAGAGGTGCTCCAGGAAGTGGCTGACGCCGTTGGTGAGGGGCGTCTCGTGGCGGCTGCCCGTCCGCACGTAGATGGCGAGCAGGGCGGTGTGGAGGTGGGGCGTCTCGACGGTGACGACGCGCAGCCCGGAGGGCAGCACGTCCCTATGAAGTGTGAAGCTCATGCGCGGGGGAGCCTTAACACGAAGGTCGTTCCCTGGCCGGGCAGACTCTGACAGGCGAGGGTGCCTCCGTGCGCCTGGAGTATCTGTTGGCTGACGGAGAGTCCTAGCCCCGTGCCCCCCTCCTTGGTGGAGAAGAAGGGCTCGAAGAGGCGCTCTCGCACCGTCTCCGTCATTCCCCGGCCCGTGTCCTGGACGGAGATCTCCACTTCCTTCTCCAGCCCCCGGGTGGACACGGTGAGGCGTCCGCCGTCCGGCATGGCCTCGCGGCTGTTGCGCAGCAGGTTGAGGAAGACCTGGCGCAGCTGGCCCTCATCCGCGAGCACCTGCGGCGTGTCTCGCGCGAAGGCCCGTACCACCTCCACGCCCGCGCGCTCCAACTCCTCACGTGCGAAGTCCAGCACCCCGCCAAGCACCTCCGTCACGTCCTCGGACACCAGCGTGGGCTTGGGCGGGCGCGCCATGCGCAGGTACTGCTCAGTGACGTCCGTGAGCCGATCCACCTCGCGCGTCACCGCGGTGAGCAGCTCCTTCGCTTCGCGTTCGTCGTCTTCGTTGCGGAAGGCGGCCCGGTCCAGCGCGTCCCCGATCATCTCCACGTTGAGGCCGATGGAGGACAGCGGGTTGCGCACCTCGTGGGCCACCTGGGCGGAGATGCGGCCCACCGCCGCCAACTGCTCGGCGCGAGCGAGCGCCTCGGCCTGGGCCTTGAGCTGGGATTCGCGGGCCTGGAGCGAGCGTGCCATGGCATCGAACTCGCGGGCCAGCACGGCCACCTCGTCATCTCCCTGCACGCCCAGCTGCGCGCTGTAGTCGCCCTTGCCGATACGGGACACGCCCTCGATGAGCGTGCGCACCGGCCGCAGCGTGCGTGCCGAGAGCAGGGTGGCGCCCAGTCCCACGCCCACCGCCACGAGCGAGAGGGTGATGATGGCCAGCCCCGTGCGCCGCTCGTGCTCCTCGGCGCGATCCACGCGCTCGCGGATGCGGTTGTCCAGGATGGTGCGCAGCGCGCGCAGTTCCCGGCCGATGGAGGCCTCCACCTGGCGCAGCTCGGCGGTGGACGCGGTCACTTGAGCCCGGTCCAGCGTGTCCGAGGCCAGCGCCGTGAAGACGGCCTCCGCCGTGCGCCCGTGGGCGGTGTACTGCTTCTCGAGCTCTCCGATGCGCACCTCCAGCTCACGCACGAAGGACTGCTCTCCCGCCGGAGCGTAGGTGAGGATCTCCCGCGCCGTGGCCCGCGTGGTGGCCAGCCGCTGGGAGATCAACGGAGGGATGTACATGCGCGCCAGCCGGATGAGGGCCCGCCGTGTCTCCACGTTGTCCTCGTCCACGAGGCGCTCGGTGTCCTTGCCCTGGCTGGTGTGGAAGGTCTCCAGGGCCGCCGCGTCCTGCGAGAGCTGGAGGTAGCCCTGGCTGACGAGCCGGATCTCCTGCTGGTTGCGGTGCAGCTCCGCCACGCTGAAGAGCGACACCGCGCCGAAGGTGACGAGCACCACGGCGTAGCCGAGGAAGATGCGCGTGGCGAGGGAGAGCTTCATCACGGAGAGTCTGGCCTGTCCATCGCTACGCTCGCGCCGGCCCGAGCGCAAGCTGATACGGTGGCCTTGTATGTGGCCACGCTATTCTCGTCCCGCCTTCCTTGCGGCCGTGCTGGCCCTTGCTCCCGCGTGCCAGGAGCAGGGGGCCGCTCCACAGCTTCAGCTCATTTCGAGCAGTTGTGAACGGCCGCGTCCGCTGGACGGCGTCACCCACTTTCTCCTGCGTGTCACGGGTGAGGGCCTGGACGCCCCCATCGAGCGCATTGCTCCCGTCGATCTGCAACCCGAGGACATCCCCGTCACTCCCCCCGGAGCGGGCCGGGTGCTCGAGGTTCGAGCCTATACGGGGGAGCCCAGCAGTGCGGGCTCGGTGGTCGCCGTGGGCCGCTCGCTCCCCTTCGTCATGCCGGAGGAAGGAGCCCCCGCCGCTCCCATCCAGGTCATCCTGCGCCGCGTCAATATCTTCGCCCCGGTGGAGAGCGCGCAGAGTGCGGGGACCTGCCTGGACCTGACCGATGCGCGGGCCGCTCACACGGCCACCCTGCTGGAGGACGGCCGGGTCGTCATCGCCGGAGGGCTCCGGGTGAACCCCGACGGGCAGACCGAGACCATCGGCTCCGTGGAGCTCTTCGATCCCCAGGCGCGCACGCTCAGCTACCTGCCGGACCCGGGGCTCGGTGGGGCTCGCCGGGCGTTCCACACGGCCTCGCGGACTCCGGACGGGCGCGTGGCCTGGATTGGCGGTGAGACGCAGGCTTTAGGTGATGTGGCCGTTCCTCTGAGCACCGGGGCGGTGTTCGATCCGGCGACGGAGCAGGTCGACTCATTCGAGCTGTCCACTGCGCGCACCCGCCATGCGGCAGCGGCAGACGGGGACGGCCGGGTTCTTCTGGTGGGCGGTATCGGAGTGGCCGGCACGGTGGTTACTGCGCCCGAGGGCGTGGAGCCCACGGCGGGCCGGAGCTTCGCGGTGCCTACCTCCGTGCCTCGGATGGGAGCGGCCCTGGTGACGCTCGCGGACCAACAGCGGATCGCTGTCGTTGGCGGCTCGGATGGAACCAATCTGTCCCGCGAGGTGCTGACGTTCGCCTTCGATGGGAGCACCTTCGCGCTCACCAGCACCAGCGTGGCGCTTCGCCAGCCCCGCCGGGATGCAGCGGTCGCGGCCTACGATGATGGGCAGAAGCTGCTCGTGATGGGTGGCTACTCCACGCCCGGGCCCGTGGACAACGGGTCCAGGGCCGTGGCCGCATCGGAGCTGATCGGCTTGAGGGAGGGCTCTTCCTTCGTGGCTGCGGGGCCGTCCATTGTGGCGCGGGGAGAGCTCTGCGCGGTGAGCCTGCCGGATGGGCGGGTGCTCACGGTGGGAGGGCGGAGGATCGGCTTCGAGAACGGGCTCGAGAGCATGGGTGCCACCGAGCTGCTCACGCCCACCACGAACGCGACGGGCGGTGCGCTTGGGATGCTGCCCGTGTCTCCGGCGCGCTACCTGCACACCTGCACGTTGCTGCCGGATGGCTCGGTGCTCGTCGCGGGCGGATTGGCGGAGAGTGGCGGCGTTCCGCAGCCCGCGACGGGGCTCTACATCTTCATGCCCGTGCCTCGCGACTGAGACACGAAGGCCCCTCGTCCCAAGGGGAGGAGGGGCCCGGTGCGAGGCGCTGGGCGCTGGATCAGGCGCTGGGCGCCGTGGACTTGTCAGCCTCGGCCGGAGCGGCGGAGGACTCGCTCGGAGCCGCGGGAGTCTCGGCGGGCTTGGCGGCCTCTGCCTCGGCCTGGGCCTGCGCGGCGGTGCGCTGGGCCTCGGCGGCGGCACGCTCCTTCGCGGCCTCCTCGGTGCGCTGGTCGCTGGCGGCCACCTCGTCCGGCGTCAGCTCGGTGCGATCGGCCAGCATGCCCGTCTTCTTCTCCAGGTCCTTGATGGCCCGGCGCAGCAGGTCCCGCTCCAGCAGGGTGCGGTTCAGGCGCTTCTCCAGGGCCTTGAACTTGTCCTTCTGGAGATCCAGCTCGCCCTTGGTGGCGTTGTAGATGCGCTGCTGTGTCTCTCGCTGGCCCTTCGCCCGGCGCAGCTCGCGGTCCAGCTCCGAGGCGCGGCTGCGCTCCTTGTTGGCGGTGTGCTCCAGGCGCTCCATCTTCTCGCGGTCCGCGTCGTTGAGCTCACGGTAGCGGCGAGCGCCCCTGTCCTTCTCCGCGGCGGGCTCAGCGGCCGGAGTGACCTGGACGGCGGCCGTCACCACGTGCTCTCCCTCCTGGGCCGGGGCGGAGATCTGCCCGGTGGCGGGGGCGCTGGTGGCGGCCGGAGCAGCAGGAGCCGCCGGGGCAGCGGGAGCCGCCGGGGCAGCGGGCTGCGGAGCGGGGGCACGGCGCTGACGGGCACCGCCGCCCTGCTCGCCGCGCAGGCGCTCCACCTCGGCGAGGGCGTTGGCGAGCTCGACTCGCACCACCTCCAACTGGACGGAGGCCTGGCGCTCGGTATCGGTGCGGGCCTTCTGGAGGTCTCGATCGCCCTTCTCGGACTCCTTCTGATCGTAGAGCTTGCGCTTGGCCTGCTTGAGCTGCTCCTTGACGTCCTGGAGCTGTGAACGCTGCTCGTCGAGTTCCTTCTGCTTGCGCTCGAGTTCGGACTCAGCGCGGGCGCGAGCCTTGGACGCGTCCTCCAGTTCTCCCTTCACGGTGGGAGTGGGGATAGCGGCTCGGTTCGAGCCGAAGAGCAGCATGCCGAGCGTGACGGCAAAGCCGATGGATACGAGGATGAGGGCAACCAGCACGAGTGCTACCTCCACAAGGGACTGCAAAAAAAGCGCCGCAGCCTAACTTCCGGCAACGGCACGTCAATAGTCGTGTAGTCCCCAAGGGGGAGTCTTGCCCGCGTGGCTTGCAGGCGCACACCCGGGCGAGCGAGGCGTCGAGTTCGCTTCTGGCTGGCATCTATTTGACGGCGGCCAACCTGCCGAGCCCTTCCTTTATCTGGGGGGCTTCCTGCGGGCTGAGAATCTCGGCGATGCTGGGGAACTTGCATCGCCACGAGGTCATCGCGTCATGGCGCACCTGGAACTCACCCCCAAGACGGACATCTCAAGCTTTCGCAAGCTGGCCATCGGCAGCTGGAAGACGACCTACGATCCCACCGTCTACGGCACCCTCACCATCCGCATGGACAAGGCCCTGGCCTATATCGAGGCCTTCCGTCAGCGCAGCGGCCACCGCCTCACCGTGACGCATCTCGTCACCAAGGCCATGGCCGAGGCTCTCCGCCGCTGCCCCGAGGCCAATGCCCTCCTGCGCTTCAACAAGATCTACCTGCGCAAGGTGGTGACGATCTCCGCGCTCGTGGTGCAGACCGACGGTGGGAAGGTGGATCTCACCTCCGCCAAGATCGATCACGCGGACAACAAGAGCCTGCTCGATATCGCCCGCGAGATGGAGGAGGCCGTGCGCCGCGTCCGCGAGCGCCGCGATGTGGCCCTCGAGAAGGGCAAGGGGACCATCCAGAAGCTCCCCTACATGTTCCTCAACCTCTTCACGTGGCTCATAGGCTTCCTCATGTACACGCTGAACCTGGATCTCTCCGGGATCGGCATGCCCAAGGATGCCTTCGGCTCCGTCATCATCACCAACGTCGGCTCGCTCGGGCTGGACACCGCCTACGTCCCGCTCGTGCCCTACACGCGCGTGCCCATCTTCGTGGCCCCGGGCGCCGTGAAGGATGCCCCCGTGGTGGAGGACGGAAAGGTCGTTGCGGGCAAGGTGATGAATGTGAGCGCGTCCTTCGACCATCGCTTCATCGACGGGTTCCACGCAGGCATCCTCGCCAACACCATGCGCGAGATGCTCGAGAACCCGTTCGAGAGGTTCGACGCGATCGACTCGCTGCCCACGGCGGCCTCGGAGGCTCAGCGGGAGCCCATCCAGGCCGCCGGGTAGCTTCGGCCGCTGCCTAGAACCCCGAGCGCCAGGACCGCGTGCCCATGGCCTGCAGCCGCCGCACGCGCTCAGGAATCGGCGGGTGCGTGGAGAACAGCGCCATCACCGCCCTACCCGACAGCGGGTTGACGATGAACAGGTGCGACGTCGCCGGCGCCCGGTCATAGGGCATCAGCTGCGCGCCTCGCTCCAGCTTCAGCAACGCGCTCGCCAGCGCCTCGGGATCGCCGCTCAGCTCCGCACCCGTGGCGTCCGCGCCGTACTCGCGCGAGCGGCTCACCGCCAACTGCAGCAACGTGGCCGCGATCGGCGCCACCAGCAGCAGGCCCAGGCTCGACAGCGCGCCCGCGATGCCATCGTCCTCGTCCTGGTTCCGGCTCAGCATCGAGCCGCCAAACCAGAACAGCATCTGCGCCGCGTAACTGATCACTCCCGCGAGCGTGGCGGCCACCGTGCCGATCAGCGTGTCTCGGTTGCGCACGTGCGCCAGCTCGTGCGCCAGGACGCCTCGCAGCTCGCGGCGATCGAGGATTTCCATGATGCCGGCCGTCACCGCCACTGCAGCGTGCTTCGGGCTGCGGCCCGTGGCGAACGCATTGGGCGCGTGCGTAGGCAGCAGGTACACCTTCGGCTTGGGCATGCCCGCTCGGGCCGCCAACTCCTCCACCATCTCGTGCAGCCACGGCGCCTGGCTTCGCTCCAGTGGCTGGGCCCCGTGCATGGCCAGCGCGATCTTGTCGCTGAACCAATACGAGACGAAGTTCATCACCACGACGAAGAAGCCCGCCATGGCGAGCCCCCGAGGACCGCCCAGCTTCTGACCGATCAGCAGCACGAGCGCCGTGAGCCCGGCCAGCAGCACCGTCGTCTTGAGCGCATTGCCCAGCCGGTGCCAGCCGCTCCCTCGCAGCGGGGCCCCTCCGCGAGGGGTCGTGTCATAGGTACTGCTGTAGTAGGACATGGTGTGCTGTGTCGCTCCCTTCTTGCTCTCGGGAACGTAAACAGGCACGGGGCCCCGTCAATCCAATCGCTCGGACCTCAAAGGTAGAAGCGGTCAACCACTCCAGCAGTTCTCTGCAGGATGGCAGTCCAGCCTACCCAGCCGTCGATCGTCTGCTTGTCTGCTACCGGTTCGCCTCCCAGCGCCGCCAGGGAGCCGGTGCAGCCGTTCACCGTACACAGCCCGGACTCGCGCAGGTACTCCAGCAGGGCGCGCAGCGTGGGCATGCGGCGCGTCTCGAAGCGATCCGCCACGTCCTCCCGCGGAGGCTGGAAGTCCGGCTCGTCCAGCCGATCCTGGAGGAAGCGCTCCAGGGCCCACCAGAAGAGGTACACCTCCGCCCGCCGCCCGGAGGCCACCGCTGCGGCGGCGATGGACAACCCCTGATGGACGCGATCGTAGTCTCCGCTGTGCAGGAAGACGGCCACCTTCGGAGGCGAGGTGCTCACCCCACCTGCTTACCGCTCGGGGCCGGGGGACGTCCATCCGGTCATGTCAAGCGACCGCTTGCCCCCCTTTGTCTTGCACCACCCCCCTCTCACTTGCTAAAAATCCCCGACCAATCAGGCACTTAGCTGCACACCTGCCTGTCACGAGGGCTCGGGCTCCATGGGTGATCAGATCACAGCAAATCGGAAGGATGCCCATCTCGATTTGTGTGCCACCGGAGATGTTGAGCCAGCGCAGAACAGCACGCTGCTCGAGTGCGTGAAGCTGGTGCATTGCGCCATGCCGGAGATGGATGTCGAAGAGGCGGATCTTTCCACGCCCTTTCTCGGCAAGCGCCTGCGCTACCCGCTTCTCGTCACCGGCATGACGGGCGGCACCGAGCGCGCGGGGCAGGTGAATCGAGATCTCGCCACGCTGGCCGAGCGGCACGGGTTGGCCTTCGGAGTGGGCAGTCAGCGCGCCATGGCCGAGTCCACCGCGCGCGCGGCGACCTATCAGGTCAGGGACGTGGCCCCGACGGTGGCGCTGGTGGGCAACATCGGCCTGTATCAGGCGGTGCAGATGGGCGTGGACGGAGTGCGCCGGCTGGCGGACGCCATTGGCGCGGACGGCATGGCGCTGCATCTGAACGCCGGCCAGGAACTCACCCAGCCCGAGGGTGATCGCGACTTCCGTGGCGGCTATCCCGTGGTCGCGTCTCTGGTGAAGGCCTTCGGAGATCGGCTGATGGTGAAGGAGACGGGGTGCGGTATCGGCCCGGAGGTGGCGCGGCGCCTGGCGGAGCTGGGCGTGCGCAACATCGACGTCTCCGGGCTGGGCGGCACCTCGTGGGTGCGCGTGGAGCAGCTCCGGGCCTCGGGCCTGCTCGCTCAACTGGGCGCCGAGTATTCGAGCTGGGGCATTCCTACCGCCGCGGCCACGGCATCGGTGCGCCGGGCCGTGGGGCCTGAGGTCCGTCTGGTGGCTTCGGGAGGTATCCGCACGGGGCTGGAGGTGGCCAAGGTGATCGCGCTCGGCGCGGACCTGGGTGGCATGGCCCTGCCGCTGTTCCGGGCACAGCAGGAAGGGGGCCTGGATGGCGCGGAACGGGCTCTTCAGGTCATTCTTGCGGGACTGCGCCAGGCCCTCGTCCTCACCGGTAGCAAGAGCTGCGCGGAGCTGAGGCGCAAGCCGGTGGTGATGACCGGGGAGTTGAAGGATTGGCTCGCAGCACTGTAGAGGGGCGCTCGCTCCGCCTTAGAAGGTTGGGAAGGTAAAGACATGTCTGACACCGTGACGTCCAGGCTCGCAGGGTTCCACAAGCTGCCCATGGAGGAGCGGCTCGCGCAGCTCGCCCGGATGTTCCGCCTCGAGGAAGACGAGCTGGAGATGCTGCGCGGCGTGGGCACCCTGCGCCCTGTGCTCGCCAACCAGATGATCGAGAACGCCGTAGGCACGTTCTCGCTCCCGCTGGGCCTGGGGCTCAACATGCTGGTCAACGGGCGCGACTACATCGTGCCCATGGCCGTCGAGGAGCCCTCGGTGGTGGCCGCGGTGTCCTTCGCCGCCAAGATCGTCCGTGAGGCCGGTGGCTTCACCGCCGAGGCCGACACCTCGATGATGATCGGCCAGGTGCAGGTGACGCGCTTCGGGGATCCTTCCGAGGCCTCGCAGAAGATCCTGGAGTCCAAGGAGCAGATCCTGGCGCTGGCCAACAGCTTCCATCCAGCCATGGTGGCCCGAGGCGGCGGAGCCAAGGACGTGGAGGTCCGCTTGCTGCCGGCCCCCGAGGGCCCGCGCGGTGAGCCGCTGCTCATCGTCCACCTGATCATCGACACTCAGGAGGCCATGGGCGCCAACCTCATCAACACCATGGCCGAGGGCGTGGCGCCGTTCATCGAGCAGCTCACCGGCGGCAAGGTGTACCTGCGCATCCTGTCGAACCTGGCGGACAAGCGGCTGTCGCGGGCCATGTGCCGCATCCCGGTGCCACTGCTGGCGGACTTCGAGATGCCGGGCGAGTCCATCGCCGAGGGCATTGCTCAGGCCAGCCGCTTCGCCCAGGCGGACCCGTACCGGGCGGCCACGCACAACAAGGGCGTGATGAACGGCATCGACGCGGTGGCGATCGCCACGGGGCAGGACTGGCGAGCCATCGAGGCGGGAGCGCATGCCTTCGCGTGCCGCGAGGGGCAGTACCGGCCGCTGTCCACCTGGTACCTGGAGGAAGGACACCTGGTGGGGCGCATCGAGCTGCCCATGGCGCTGGGCACGGTGGGCGGGCCCATCAAGGTCCACCCGGGCGTGCAGGTGGCGCTCAAGCTGATGCGGGTGAACTCGGCGCGCGAGCTGTCCATGGTGATCGCGGCGGTGGGGCTGGCGCAGAACTTCGCGGCGCTGCGCGCTCTGGGCAGCGTGGGCATCCAGAAGGGCCATATGGCGTTGCACGCGCGGTGCGTGGCGGTGACGGCGGGGGCTCGCGGGGACTGGGTGGAGCGCATCGCCAACGAACTGGTCAAGGTCGGGCACGTGAAGGTGGAGAAGGCCCGGGAGATCATCGCCGCGTTGACGGCGGACGAGGCCGCTCAGGCCACGGGCACCACCAGCTAGGTATTTCCCTCCTTATATGGATCGACAGACGACGCCCTGGGTGGGCTTCGGTGCGGGCAAGGTCATTCTGCTGGGCGAGCACAGCGTGGTTTATGGGCACCCGGCGCTCGCGGGTCCCCTGAGCTACGGGGTGACGGCGCGGGGTGTGGCCTCCAAACGGTGCCAACTGGCGCTGCCGGGGACGCTGTCCCGGACTCAGAAGGCACTGCTCAACAATGCCTTCCGGCGCGCGGCCCGGCTGTGCGGCGAGCCCGGAGTGAAGGTGACGATGGAGTCCGAGCTCCCGCTCTCCATGGGGCTGGGTAGCTCGGCTGCGTTGTCGGTGGCGTACTCTCGAGTGCTGCTGAAGGCGGCCGGGCGCAAGGACGTGCCGCGCGAGGTGGCCCGGCTGGCGCTGGAGATGGAGCAGGAGTTTCACGGCACTCCCTCCGGCGTGGACCACACCACGAGCGCCGAGCAGCAGCTCATCCTCTACAAGCGGCTGCCGAACCAGTCGGCGGGGCGGGTGCGGGTGGTGAAGAGCTCTCGGCCGCTCAAGGTGCTGGTGGTGCTGGTGGGCGAGCGCAGCCCCACGAAGAAGACGGTGGGAGCGCTGCGCGAGCGCCAGGCTCGCTGGTCGGCTCGCTATGGCCGCCTGTTCGAGGAGATCGGGGCGGTGGCCACGGAGGGCGCGAAGGCCGTGGAGGCGGGAGATCTCGAGGCGCTGGGGGACGCGATGAACGTCAACCAGGGCCTGCTGTCGGCGCTGGGGCTTTCCTCTCCGCCGCTGGAGGACATGGTGTACCGGCTGCGCGGCCTCGGGGCGCTGGGCGCGAAGCTGACGGGGGCGGGTGGAGATGGTGGCGCCGTGATTGGTCTGTTCCTCGAGCCCGAGCCGGCGGTGGCGAAGCTGCTGGAGCTCGGTGTCCGGTGTTTCAGCAGTCAGCTCGCGGGACCGCGGGCTCTATGAGGGCTTCATGAAAGCAACGGCCCTGGCGCATCCCAACATTGCCCTCGTGAAGTACTGGGGGAAGCGGGACGAGGCGCTGATTCTTCCTCATCAATCGAGCCTGTCCCTGACGCTGGCGCCGATGTCCGTCTCCACGACGGTGGAGTTCGGCGCGGTGTCCTCGGACCAGGTGGAGATCAACGGCCACACCGCCAAGGGCAGCGAGCGCGAGCGCGTGCTCCGCGTGCTGGACGTGGTGCGCTCGGAGACGGGCGGCCGGCTGGGGCCCGCGAGGATGGTGTCTCGCGGCGATTTCCCGGCGGCGGCGGGGCTGGCGAGCAGCGCGGCGGGCTTCGCGGCGCTGGCGGTTGCGGCTCGGGCGGCGGCGGGGCTGCCGGCGGAGCCGAAGGCGGCGAGCATCCTGGCGAGGCTGGGGAGCGGCTCTGCGTGCCGGAGTGTGCAGGGCGGCATCTGCGAGTGGCGCCGGGGCGAGCGCGCGGATGGGGCGGATAGCTACGCGGTGCAGCGCTTCGAGGCGGGGCACTGGCCGGAGCTGCGCATGGTCGTGGCCATCGTGAACCGCGACGAGAAAGAGGTGAAGTCGCGGGACGGGATGAAGCACACGGTGGACACGAGCCCGTACTACCCGGCGTGGGTGAAGGACGCGGAGGCAGAGGTGCCTCGGGCGGTGGAGATCATCCAGCGCAAGGATCTGCAGGCGCTGGGGGAGCTGGCGGAGCGCAACGCGTGGAGGATGCACGCGACGTCGCTCGGGGCTCAGCCTCCGCTGTGCTACCTGCACGCGAACACGCTGGGGCTGATCGAGCACCTGCGCGAGCAGCGGAAGAAGGGGACGCCCGTGTGGTTCACGCTGGACGCGGGGCCGAACCCGGTGCTGCTGACGGATGCGGCGCATGAGGTGGCGGCCGAGGCCCTGGCTCGAGCGTGTGGCGCGGTGGACGTGGTGCGCTGCGTGCCGGGCGGGGACGCGGTGCTGAAGAGCGAGCACCTCTTCTGATGGAACGGGCCCTCTCCGCGCCCGGGAAGCTGTTCGTCTCGGGCGAGTACGCGGTGCTGTGGGGTGGGGTGGCGCGGGTGGCGGCGGTGGCTCCGCGCACGGCGGCGCTGGTGCGCAGGCGGACGGATGCGCGCGTGCACGTGTGCCTGGAAGAGGGGACGCTGAAGGGGAGCGCGACGCCCAAGGGCGTGCGGTGGGATGGAGAGGTTCCGGCGGGCTTCGCCTTCGTGGCTCGGACGCTGGACGAGGCGCTGCGGGCGCATGGTCGGCAGAGCGTGGGCTTCGAGCTGGCGGTAGCGCCGTCGGCGGTGGGGCCTGGAGGCCTCAAGCTGGGCATGGGCGGGAGCGCTTGCGCGACGGTGCTGGCGGCGGACGCGGCTCGGTTCATCCTGGAGGATCGGTTCGACACGCTGAGGCTGGCGCTGGTGGCGCACGCGGCGGGCCAGGGAGGGAAGGGGAGCGGCGGGGACGTGGCGGCGAGCTTCGCTGGAGGCGTGCTGCGCTACCGGCGGTATGAGGTCGCGCCGTTGATCGCGGCTTCCAGCGCGGGTGGCTTCCGGGCGGCGCTCATGGAGTCTGCCCCGGTGGATGTGTGGAGGCTGCCTCCGCCGAAGGTGGCGCTGGCGTACGCCTTTACGGGAGAGAGTGCCTCGACGCGCGTGCTCATTTCTCAGGTCGAGGCTCGGCTGGACGAGGCGGCCCGTCAGGCATTCGTGGCGCGCTCGGACGAAGTGGGGCACGAGATCGAGATCGGGCTCAGCGGTGGGGACTTCCGTGCCTTCAAGGACGCGGTGACCGCGCAGCAGGCGCTGTTGCAGGAGCTGGGGCCGACCGAGACGGAGGCCATGCGGCGCATCCTGGCGATCGGCGCGTCCTACGGCTGCGCGGGGAAGCAGTCCGGCGCGGGAGGTGGAGATGGCTGCATCCTCTTCGCCCCCAATGCCGAGACGCGAGCCGAGCTCATGAAGGGGCTGGAGGCTCGCGGCTTCCACTCGATGACGCTCGAGGTGGAGCCGGGGCTGCGGGGCGAGGGCCAGGCGGATGCGCGGCTTCGGGCCTGGCTCGACGCCCACCGGTGAGCGGTTCGTACCGGACTGGTATTCCTGTCATACCAGTGGGTTCTGGCCGGTCCCGAGGGCCTTGTCCGTGGCCGGGTCGCGCAGCCTCTGCGTGAACCAGTTCGGGTAGTAGGCCGCGTGGGGGCTCAGCTCGTCGAGCTGACGGAGTTGCTCGGGGCTCAGGCGGACGTTGAACGCGCCCAGGTTGTCCTCGAGCTGGTGGCGCTTGCTCGCGCCCAAGAGCAGCGTGCTCACCCCTGGCTTCGCCAGCAGCCACGCCAGGGCCACCTGCGCGATGGAGGCCTTGTGGGCCTCGGCGATGGGCCGCATTGCATCGACGAGCCGGAACCCCGCCTCCTTGTCGAAGGGCAGGAAGTCGAAGCCCGAGAGCCGGTTGTCCTGATCCTTGAGGCTCTCGCGCGTGTACTTGCCGCTCAGGAAACCGCTGGCCAGGGGGCTCCAGATCATCGTCCCGATGCCGGCATCCTGTACGAAGGGAAGCACCTCGTGCTCGATGTCGCGGCCCACCAGCGAGTAGTACATCTGCGCGGAGACGAAGCGCGCCCAGCCGTGGCGCTCCTGCAGCCCCACCGCCTTGGCCGCCTGCCAGGCTGACCAGTTGGAGTACCCCACGTAACGCACGTGGCCTCGCCGCACGAGCTGGTCGAGCGCCTCCAGCGTCTCCTCCAGCGGCGTCACCGGGTCGAAGCGGTGGACGATGTAGAGATCGATGTAGTCCGTCCCGAGTCGCTTCAGGCTGGCTTCGGCGGAGGCCAGGATGTGGCGCCGCGATAGGCCCGTGTGCAGCAGCTCCGGGCCCATGCGTATTCCGACCTTGGTCGAGATGACCACGTTCTTGCGGCGATCGCCGAGGATGCGCCCGAGCATCCGTTCGGACTCGCCGTTGGCGTAGGCATCCGCTGTGTCGAAGAAGTTGATGCCCGCGGCGAGGGCCTGATCGACCATTGCGCGCGCGTTGTCCTCGCCCACCTTGTAGACGGCCGGGATGTCGCCCGAGCCGAAGGTCATCGCACCGAAAGCCAGCCGAGAGACGACGAGCCCCGAGTTCCCCAGTCGTGTGTACTGCATGGTTGTTTCCTCCGTGTGGATGCATGAGGAAGATGCTCCCGGGGAATTCGAAAGACTACGTGCAAGCTGGTACAAGAGCCTTGAAGGGAAACTTCAAGATGAGACTGACCCAGCTCAATGGTCTCCTGGCATTCGTGACTGTGGCGGAGCGACGAGGCTTTTCGGCAGCGGCCCGAACGCTTGGTGTTTCTCCCTCGGCGCTGAGCCAGGCCATCCGGAATCTGGAGGCGCGTGTCGGCGTGACGCTCCTCGTGAGGACGACGCGCAGTGTGAGCCTGACGGAAGCTGGGGAGCGCCTGCTCGCGCGCAGCAGTCCGAGTTTGAAGGAGGCGCTTGCCGCCGTGGAGGAGGCCAGTGGTGCCAGCGACGCGGTGGTGGGGCGCCTGCGACTGACGGTTCCTCGGATTGCTGTGCCCCTGATCATCGAACCGGTGCTTCCGGTTCTGCGCCAGCGCCACCCTCAGCTTGCGATCGAGATCAGCGTGGACGATCGGTTCGTGGACATCATGGCCGAGGGCCATGATGCAGGCATCCGTCTGAGTGAGGCCGTGGAGCGGGACATGGTCGTAGTCCGCATCTCGCCCCCGTTCCGCTTCGTTGTCGTGGGCGCGCCGTCCTACCTAAAGGCACGCGGGCGGCCCGTCGTTCCGAAGGATCTTCTCGGGCACGAGTGTATTGGCTACCGAGCCGCCACTTCGGGCACGCTCTACCAGTGGGAGTTCGAGCGGCGGGGGAGGGAATCCCAGGTGGCGGTGAGAGGCTCGCTCGTGTGTAACGACGCGGAGCTCATGGGGCGCGCGGCGGTGGCCGGGCTCGGACTTGCCTACGTGAGCGAGCAGGTGGTGGCTGAGGACATCGAGGCGGGCCGGCTTGAGGTGGTGCTCGAAGACTACGCCCCCGAGGTGCCCGGCTTGTTCCTGTACTTCCCGAGCCGGGCGCAGAAGCTTCCGAAACTCCGTGCGCTCATCGACGCGGTTCGCTCGCTCTCTGCCTCCAGCTCTCGCCTCTGAATCGAGAAACCAGCTTTGGGCAGATCAGGGACAGTCGGGAGTGGTTTTCGGGCTGATGTTACACCCATTGTTGTCGGCGTCGTTGCAACTCTGAGGAATGTTGCAACTGCCGAAGCCGTGCAGCCAGATGACTCCCACGCCACCTCCACCTCCGCCGCCTCCTGCGTTGTCACCGCCGTCTTTTCCTGCGTTAGGGGCTCCCCCTTCGGCGCCGCCTCGTCCACCTGCAGCACCAGTGCTTTGGCCGTCTCCTCCAGGGGCGGGCTCCTTGGATGATAGGGAGCCATCGGTACCGCTCGCGCCTGTTTTTCCTTGGATGCCACCTCCCTGCGCTCCGCTTCCACCGTTCGCAGTAAGCTTGGTTTGATCAGTGAGTTCGAGGCGGAATGCCTCCAGCAGCAAGCCTCCGCCGCTTCCGCCGCCCCCTCCACCGCCCTTGTCGTTTGGGGAACCTTTTCCTCCGCGTCCACCGCCACCGCTCACGGAGACCCAGTTCTCCACTCGGAGTGTTCCGGCTACAGCCAGCTGTAACGCTCCGCCACCCGCTCCTCCAGTGCCTCCGTTATTAGCGCTGCCCCCAGTGCCTCCTGGGCAGCCACCGACCAGTGGCTCCAGTGTGCCGGCCACTGCGGCTCCGCCCTGCCCCCCAGGATTGGTCGAAACGTTGAGTCCTCCTGCGGCGCCCGGAGTTCCGAAGCCTCCGCCACCTCCTCCGCTTCCTTCCTGCCTGGAGAACACTCCATCCCCGCCGCTCAGAGTGCCGCAGGTCGTGCGGTCGCCTCCAACTCCAGCTGTCACCAGTCTGGCGTTCGCCAGCACGTCACCCGAGAGCGTGGCGTCTTCATAAACAGCGAGGATGACAGGTCGGGGGCCAGTGAGCCTCAATGCGCGACCCCTGTCGATGATGAGGTTGCGAATAGGCACCACGGCGAAATCGCCGATGACTGTAGCAGTGGGCAAGGTGGGCAACACGCAGCCCTGGGCAGGGGTCCAACTGAGGTTGCCCGAGTCAAATATGAAAGTGTTCGTGGTATTGCCGCACTGGATATGAACGTCCAGGCTGCGGTCCGCCTCAGGAATGGAGTTCGGGTCGAAGTTGCTGGGGATGTACGGGAAGCTGCTGCACACCCCATCCGTGCGACACACTCCGTTGCGGATTGACGTGGTGCAGGGGGTATTCACCTTGGAGCCATCCACGCTCTCGACGCAGGTGCCGTTGGAGGGGCAGTTCCTCTCGGAGCGATGGCAAGCGTCACTGGCGACGCACGGTGCCAGTAGTTCTCCCGCGCAAGAACCCGCGCCATTGCACCGATCGTTCTGGGTGCAGGCGTTCGAGTCATCGCAAGTCGCTCCCAAATCCTTGAGCGTGTAGACGCACTCTCCCGTGTCCGAGGTGCATGAGGATTCCTGGGTGTAGCAGACGAGATCGGGCGGTTGGCATTCCTTCAATGTGCCAACGCATTCGGCGGTCGAGTCAGTCCCGCGCGTCGTGCACCTGTCGTTCAGCGTACACGGATCGTGGTCATCGCAGGCGTGGTTCACGCACTCAGGGTCCGCGCAGCCCGCCTTGCCGTCGCAGTCAAGGTCGCGGTCCCCCGTGCAGGCTTCGGGTTGGTCTGGATGGACGCTCGCTTTCGTGTCATCACAGTCCGTTCCTGCAACTGTGTCGGTCCGCTGGATGTACGTGTCGTGGTCGTCATCCCGGGCTAAGAGCATGACATCGAGATACTCGATGTCTGTCGCGGGGACTGTCACAGGAGCGGTGTGTCGCTCGATCACAGTGCCAGTGCACCTGTCTCCGTCGGAGAAGTCATGAGAGGTCACCTCGATGCTCAACTCGCGGGTCCAATCCTGCTTTCGGAATACGGCGACGGTGAGCAACTGTGCGTCCAGGTGCAGGAACTTGTCCTTGAGTATGTGAGTCTCCGCTGCGTTCCCAAGAGAGTCCGTGGCGATGACCCGGATGCACTCGGGCGTGTAGGAACCGTAGCTGATGGAGACCCGCACCGCTCCTCCCGTTGCCTCATGCTGACGGCATGCGGCCATGCTCAGGAGCAGTCCGAGGAGTCCGAGACGATGGAGGAGGGAACTGGTAGCCATTCTGGGAATGGCCAATCTAGAGAAGGCTCAGGGATGCAGCGATACTCCCTGGAGCGTATGTCGCTCAGGGGGGGCAGGTCGGCGTCACCTTCGGACTGATCTCGCAATTCGCGCCGTCGGTGGCGTTGCAACTCGAATGAACGGTGCAACTGCCGAAGCCGCGAATGCGGATGATCCCCACCGCGCCACCCCCGCCGCCACCACCCGAGTTGTTGAAGCCATCGTTGGGAGTGACAGGGGCCTTGTTGTCGGCGCCACCGTCTCCTCCCGGTGCTCCAATTCCCCCCGTATCCGCGCAGTGGGCGGCATCTCTCGTGGAGATAGAGCCATCCGCCCCATCACTTCCGGTGGTCGGCTGAGTGCTGTCTCCGCCCTCGGCGCCGCTGCCTCCATTGGCGGTGATGCGGGCTTGAGCTGTCAGTTCCAGTTGGAATGCCTCCAGCACCAGGCCTCCACCACTGCCACCGCCACCGCCTGCCGGCGCGTTGCCGGTGCTCCCCTTGCCTCCTCGAGAGCCTCCGCCGCTGACGGAGACCCAGTTGTCCACCTGCAGCTTACCGGCGACAGCGACCTGTAAGGCGCCACCGCCTGCACCGCCTGCACCGCCGTTGATGCCTCCGCCGATCCCTCCCGGGCAGCCTCCTACCAGCGGTACCAACATGGAGACGCCCGCGGTGCCGCCCGTGCCACCCGCGGTGTTTGCGTCATTCCGTCCACCCGCCGCGCCCGCGGTGCCAAAGCCGCCGCCGCCGCCGCCGCTCCCCTCGCCACTGGCGAAACCTCCGGTGCCTCCCGCCTGCGTGCCGCAGTTGGTGCGGTTTCCTCCCGCGCCAGGCACGTCCATGTCCGCATCCGCCAGCAAGGCGCCCGAGAGCGTGGCGTTGCCGTAGACCGCCAGGATGACGGGCCTCGAGCCCCGGAGCTTCAGGGCCTTCCCCGCGTCGATGGTGAGGTTGCGGATGGGCATGACCGTGTAATCCCCAATGACTCTGGGCGTTGGCATCTGCGGGAACGAGCACCCGGCTGGGGCGCTGCCTCCAAAGGTGCCCGAGTCGAAGATGACGGGATCCGTCGGAGTGCCGCAGGTGATGTGCACATCCAGCATCCGGTCCGTCTCGGCAATGGCGTCCGGATCGAAGTTGCTGGGGATGTACGGGAAGCTGCTGCACACCCCATCGTTACGGCACACGCCATTGCGGCTGGCGATGGTGCACGGCTGGTTCACCTTGGTAGGGTCCACGCTCTCGACACACGTGGCGCTCGTGGGGCAGTTCCTTACAGAACGATGGCAGGCATCACTCGGGACACAAGGCGGCAGGAGCTCGCCTGCGCAAGCTCCAGCGCCGTTGCACCTGTCATTCTGCGTACATGCATTCGAGTCATCGCAGCTCGCGCTTGAGTCCTTGAACCCGTAAGTGCATGAGCCCTTCGCCGGATCGCAGATGCCCTGGCTCTGGTGGCAGGTCGAGGGAGGGTTGTCGCATCGAACGGAGGCACTGCCATGGCACGATGCATCCGCGCCACATTGGTCGCTCACGGTGCAGGCATTGTTGTCGTCGCAGGGTTGGGTAGCTGGCTGCTGCGTGAAGACGCACTCGCCCGTGGCCGGGTTGCATGCCGATTCGCCGGTGTAACAGATGAGGTTGGGGGGCTGGCACGTCTTCGGAGTGCCAACGCACTCGACGGTCGAGTTCGCCCCTGCCGTGCACAGGTCATTCAGCGTGCACGGATTGTGGTCATCGCAGACCTGGTCCAGGCACTCCGTGTCCGCGCAGGCGGCCTTGCCATCGCAGTCGGCATCGACAGCTCCGGTGCATACTTCGGGCTGGCCGGGGTGGACGGAAGCGAGAGTGTCATCGCAGTCCGTCCCTGCCACCTCTTCGGTTCTCCGGGCGTAGTCATCGTGGTCCTCGTCCTGCGCCAAGAGCGTGACGTTGAAGTCCACGACCTCACCCGGGGTGACCTCGATGGGCTTGGACGCGCGATGCCTCTCCAACTCGTTGCCCGAGCAGCGCGTGCTGGCACTGGCCTCATAGGAGGTGACCTGCATGACCAGGGAACGCTCCCAGTCGGACTGGCGGAACACCGCGAGGGTGATCTCGCGTGACTCCGGCTTCTCGATGGCGCTCCTGGGGATGTCCGCCTCCGCGAGATGTCCCAGCGAGTCCGAAGCGGAGACGCGGACGCACGCTGGCGTGTACGAGCCATACTTGACGGAGACCCACACGGTGCCCTCCGTGCTGGTGGCGCAGATCTCGCGCCGCTGCTCGGGGGTGGCCTTCTTGCAGAACCGGGTGCGGGCATCCTCGAAGTTGAGGCAGCCCGTGCCGAACACGCAGGTGACGACGATGAGGGCCAGCGTGCTTCTCGCTGCCTCGATCATGGAAGACTCCACTCCGATGCCAGAAAGACTCCTTCATGCAGTGGAGCAACCGACACCCGGGGACCAGGGTTCGGCTTGTCGAGGAACAGGAGGCTCCCGGTGGCGGTGAGGGCTCCGGCACCCATGAGGAGCCAGCCCACCGTTTCGAACGTCTTTCCCTGATGGAGCGTGTCGTCCATGTCTGCACGAGTCACGATGGACGGGTCTCCGTCACCAATCCGCGACTCAATGGATCTGGCCTTCCCCCACATGATCAGGCCTCCGAGAGCGACGATGCCTCCGCCGATGGCAACGGGCAGCCTGAGCTTGGAGACGCCGCTGGTTTCAAGGCTGGGAGGCGATGGGGGCGGGAGTTCGGTTCGTGCCTCTTGCTGCGGAGGGGAAGGCGGAGGAACCACTGCGGTGGGCCGACGGACTTCCGCGCGAATCTGTTCCAGAACCGCGGCCACTTTGGGGGACACGGAGAAGGACAGTTGTGCATCAGGCGCGAGCGATAGTGCGTGGCGGAAAGCGTTCTTTCCACGCTCGGGTTGCTGCACTTCCAGCGCGAGAACGCCTTGGAGAAGTGCAATGGCAACCTGATCCTCCCGAGTGTTGGAGGGCCATTGTGCCGCCTGCTCGAGCCTGTGCAGGGCCGTCTCGTACTCGAAGGCGTCGTAGAGGCGGAGCGCTTCCTGGTACAGCGGGTTCTTTGACGGCTCCGCGGCCAGCACAGGCTGAGAGAACGCTATGGCGAGCAGACCCCAGAAGGGCAGCCACACTGCAATGCTCCCACTTTGCCCATTGTCCATTGGACTTGCATACATCCGCCATGGACAGGGTGGAGCGAAATTCTTCGCCTGCCGTTCAATTCTCAGCCTCAGGTCAGGCGTACGCCTTCAGGGGCAGAGGGGCGTCACCTTGGGGCTGATCTCGCAATTCGCGCCGTCGGTGTCGTTGCAACTCGAATGGATGTCGCAGCTGCCGAAGCCGCGCATCCGGATGAGTCCCACCGCGCCGCCACCGCCTCCCCCTCCAGCGTTGTTGGGGGGAGTGTTGTTGGATGTGGCAGGGGCCTTGTTGTCGGCGCCACCGTCTCCGCCCGGAGTTCCACTGCCCCCCATATCCACGCAGTGGGCAGGATCTCTCGTGGATGTGGAGCCATCGGTTCCATCACTCCCAGTGCCTCCGCCGCTGTCTCCACCCTCCGCACCGCTGCCGCCGTTGGATGTCAGCTTGGCTTGAGAGGTGAGTTCCAGGCGGAAGGACTCCAGCAGCAGGCCTCCACCACTGCCACCACCACCTCCTCCTCCTGTGTTGTTGGGGGTCCTCTTGCCACCTCTTGCACCTCCGCCGCTGACGGAGACCCAGTTGTCCACGCGCAGCGTACCGGCCACCGCCACTTGCAGGGCGCCGCCCCCTGCGCCGCCCGCGCCTCCGGTGGTGTTGGCACTTCCCCCAACTCCTCCTGGGCAACCGCCCACCAGGGGAACCAAGGTGACGGCTCCCGCGACGCCACCCGTGCCCCCATTGGTGGAATTGGAGTTCTTTCCTCCGCTTGCGCCCGCAGTCCCGAAGCCGCCACCCCCTCCGCCACTCCCCGTGTTGTTGGCAAAAGCTCCGGTGCTGCCTGTTTGTGTGCCGCAGTTGGTGCGGTTCCCTCCCGCTCCAGGCACTTCCATGTCGCCGTCTGCCAGCAGGGCACCCAAGAGCGTGGCGTTGCCGTACACCGCCAGGATGACGGGCCTCGTGCCCCGGAGCTTCAGGGCCTTGCCCGCGTCGATGGTGAGGTTGCGGATGGGAACGATCGTGTAACCGTCAATGACCCGGGGCGTGGGCATCTGTGGGAACGAACACCCGTTCGGTGCGTTGCCTCCAAACGTGCCCGAGTCGAAGATGACGGGATCCGCCGGGGTTCCACAGGTGATGTGCACATCCAGCATCCGGTCCGCCTCGGCAATGGAGTCCGGATCGAAGTTGCTGGGATCGTACGGGAAGCTGCTACAGACGCCATCCGCACGGCACACGCCATTGAGGCTGGCGACGGTGCACGGCTGGTACACCTTGGCGGGATCCACGCTCTCCATACACATGGCGCTCGTGGGACAGTTCCTCACGGAACGATGGCAGTCATCGCTCGGCACGCAGTCGGCCGTCAGCTCTCCGGCGCAGGAACCCGCGCCACTGCACCGGTCATTCTGCGTGCAGGCATTCGAGTCATCGCAGCTCGCACTCGAGTCCTTGAACCCGTAAGTGCAGGTGCCCTGCGAAGAGTCGCAGGTGCCCAGGCTCACGTGGCAGGCCGAGGGAGGATTGTCGCACCGAACCGGGGAGGTGCTTTTGCACGAGGCGTCCGCGCCGCACTGATCGTTCGTGGTACAGGCATCGTTGTCGTTGCAGGACTGGTTGGCAGGCCGCTGCGTGAAGACGCACTCGCCCGTGGCCGGGTTGCACGCGGACTCGTTGGTGTAGCAGGTGAGGTTGGGCGGCTGGCATGTCTTCGGCGTGCCCGCGCACTTCACGGTCGAGTCCACTTGCTGCTTGCACTGATCCTCCAACGTGCACGGGTTGTGGTCGTCACATGCCTGGTTCAGGCACTCGGTGTCCGCGCAGGCGGCCTGTCCATCGCAGTCCGCATCGGCGGTTCCACTGCACACCTCGGCCTGGCCGGGGTGGACGGAGTCGAGCGTGTCGTCACAGTCCGTTCCCGCCACCTCCGCGGTCCTCAGCGTGTAGCCGTCGTGGTCATCGTCCCGGGCCAGGAGGGTCGCCTCGAACGTCGAGAACTCTCCCAGGGGCACCGCGACGGGCTCGGAGGAGCGGTGTCGCTCCAGCTCCGTGCCGGAGCAGCTCCCGTCCGTGGAGGCATCATAAGAGGCCACCTCCAGCGTCAGCGCGCGCTCCCACTCGGGCTTGCGGAACACCGCGACGGTGACCTGCTGCTGGCTCAGGTTCTTGAACTGACTGCGAGGAATGTCCGTCTCCCCCAGGTGCCCTTGCGTGTCCGAGGCCGAGACGCGCAGGCACGCCGGAGTGTACGAACCGTATGAGACCGAGACCCGAACCGCGCCATCGGCCGGAGCCTTCTCCCGGCATGCGGCCAGGGCCAGGATCAGCCCGAGGAACCAGAGACGACACATAGGATTGAAATCCTAATCGATCCGGCTCTCAGAACATGTGGCCGAAGTTCATGTAGAGCCGCTGGCCGCCGTTCTCGGTGGAGGTCGCGTAGTCCACGCGGACCACCGCCGCCCGCCGGGACATGCGCAGGCCTCCGCCCAGCCCCGGATGCCACTGGTGCCACGGCCCGTCTGTCACGCCGGGGTGCCACACGCGCCCCAGATCCATGAACGCCACCAGGCCCAGCTTCATCGGCTGCCCGAAGATCCGCGCCTCCAGCGCGTGGAAGCGCAGCTCCGAGTTGGAGAACACCTTGAAGTTCCCCGCGAACCGGTTGCGCTCGATGCCGCGCAAGCTGCTCATGCCCCCCAGGCCCTCGGTGAAGAGCACCCCGCCCGTGGTGCTCCACTCGAAGAAGGGCACCTCGCCGAAGAGCATGTCCACCGACACCCGCTGCGCGAACACGAAGCGAGACCCGAGCTGGAAGTAGCGCCGCTCGCTCAGCGCCAGCCCCGCGTACTGATACCGGCTGCCCGTCGGGTGCCCCGACACGCGGATCGCTATCTCCTCCGCGCCGCCCGATGTGGGATCCGTCTCGCTGTTCCGCGTGTCCCAGAGCACTCCGCCCAGCAACTGGCCCGTCGGGCCGCCCTCGATGCCCACCGGGTGCAGCTCCGCCAACATGGACTGCTCGAACGGGGACACCTGCGTGTACCGCCACGAGTAGCCGCCGTACACCTGGAGTGGATGATCCTCGCCGAGCGGGCGCGCACGCAGCCGCAGGAACATGCTCGGAGAGCCCTTTCCATAGTTGTACCGCGCATCGTTCACGTCGCCCGTGAACTCCGGGGACGAGTGGTTGCCCGCACCATAGAAGGGGCTGCGGAACTCCCGCTTGTACTCGAAGCGCGCCTCCACGCGGACCGGGCCCAGCAACTGCGGCCCGTCGTAGCGGATGTAGTGGTTCTGGATGCCGCGGTTGGTGAAGAACACCTGCGCCGCCAGCCCGTGCTGATACGGCGTGTGGCCTTCACCATAGATGTACATGCCCCCCACCACGCCGTAGCCCACGCCCAGATCCGAGTTGAAGCTCAGCAGCGGAATGGCGATGGCGTCCATTCCCTCGTACTTCGTGCTCGGGGCCGCTACGACTGCTTTCGTCTCCGGGACCGGGAGCGAGGGGGCGATAGCGGCGCCCGTCACGAATGCCACGAGGGCGGGGAGCAACATTCAAACCTCCGTCGTGCCCCGAGGGGCAAGGATCTCCAACCCACTTCGCGGTCAGCGACCTTGCTCGCTTGCCCTCCAAGGGGGCTCACTCGCACTCGCGGCTGACGTCTCCCTGCATGCTCATTTTCGCACCTCAACGTGGGGAGCCGTCAACGTGAGCAATGTTCTCACCTCAGAGTTGCAGGCCTGGGCCTGCGCGTTGTCTCGCCGTATCAGCCGCAAGGTTCCGCCCGTGGTGTGCACTCAGCCGCGGCGGTTGCTCGTTGTCCATCTGGACGGGGTCCCGAAGGACCTCCTGGATGACGCCATCCAGACGCGGAGCATGCCGTTCTTCTCTCAGCTGGTGCGCTCGGGAGCGTATCATTTCGAGGAGGCGTTCTGGGGCTCGCCAGCGTCAACCCCCTTCTTTCAGGCGGGGTTCCTGTACGGGCTCGAGCATCCGAACCTGCCGGCCTACTCGTGGTTCGATCGCGAGCTGGGCCGGAAGGTCCAGATGAATACCCCGCGGGACGCGTTGCATATCGAGCAGCGGTTGGGGCAGCGCGAGGGCACCAGCCTGCTCGCCGACGGGGGACACACCTATTTCTCGTTGTTTCAGGCGGGAGCACGCAACCGGTTGTGCATGAGCACGCTGGCCAGCCTGAAGATCATGGCGCGCTCCCTGTCCGCGGAGATGGAGGGGCTGCTCGTGGCTCGCACCGTGAGCCCGTGGGCGTACCTGCGCTCGTTCGGCGCGGACACGTGGCGCGCGTTCCACGAAATCTGGCGCTGGGCCCATGCACTGGGGGACTGGCGCCACGAGCGCGGGTTCCTCCTCAGCCGCGTCATGCTGCAGCGGCTGGGCTGGAGCTTCGTCCACACCAAGGCGCTGGTGGACATGGTGCGCGGGGTGCCCGCCATCTATCTTGTATTTGGCAACTATGACGAGGTGGCACACCGGCGCGGGCCTCGCTCGCAGCAGGCCATCGCGGAGCTGCACCGCGTGGATGCCTACCTGGCAGAGCTGTACGCGATGGCCCGCTGTGTGGAGCATCCGTACGACATCGTCTTCGTCACCGACCATGGCCATGTGGGCAGCCTCCCGTTCGAGCGGAGACAGTCCCAGCGTCTGGAGGAGATGCTGTTGCGCGGCCCACCCACGCCCCTGTCGGCGGACATCGAGCGAGGGCTGATGGATGGGCGCCCTGCTGGGGCGTCGCGCGAGCCTCGGGGAACGGATTCGCCCGTGGTCGTCGAGTCCGGCAACTTCGCGCACGTGTACCTCACTCGGGAGCACACCCCGCTGGAGGCCGCGGAGCTGGTGGCGCATCACCGAGAGGTGCTGGCGCGGGCCTCCCGGCACCCGGACATTGGACTGGTGGCGCTGCGGCGAGGCAATTCGGCCGTGGCGCTGGTGAAGGGTGGGGTGTACGGCCCGGATGAAGTGGCCGGAGCCCCTCTGGCGGAGGAGTTCTCCAAGCGAGCAGTGGCGGATTTCCTGCGCGAGCTGCCTCACCTGCGTACCGCGGGAGATCTGGTGCTCTTCGGAGATGCGGTGCAGCCCGGCGCCACGGTGGGGTTCGCCTGGGAGTTCGGCTCGCATGGCGGGCTCACGAAGACGGAGACGCGCAGCACGGTGTGCTGGCCCAGCAACGCTCCGGTGGATCTGTCCGGCCTGAGTCACTGCGTGCGCCTGCATCAGCGTCTCGCGGAGGCCTACCGTGCCTGAGGGCCGGGGCCAGGAGCCTCGGAGCAGGGCGGTTCTCCACGTGGTGCTGGCCATCGTGGGAGCGGTGGCTACCGTGGGGTTGATCTCCACCGCCTTCTTCCATTGGAACCTGGGGGAGCCCGGCCCGCTGCTCGTGCCGCGCTTCCCGCTGCGGCAGTTCTTCCGAGAGCTGCCGGGACACCTGGTGTGGTTGATCCCGTTCATGCTGCTGGAGGCGTCCATCATCCCGCTGCGCGCGCTGCAATGGCAGCAGACGCTTCAGCGGAAGGTGCCCTTTCGGGAGCGCTACCACCTGGTGGCCATTGGTGCCTTCACGCACAACGTGCTGCCGGGGAAGCTGGGCGACATCATCCGCTCCTTCCTGCTGGCGCGGACGCAGCGGTTGCCCTTCCTGCAGTGCCTGGGCTCGGTGGCGGTGTGCAAGCTGCTCGAGTTTGCCGCGCTGATGCTGCTGGTGGCGGTGTCCTTTCTAGGGCCCTTCGGCAAGACGATGGTCCACTTCCGGGGGGCGCTGGAGGTGGCTCTGTACCTGTGCGTGGGGCTGGTGGCGCTGGTGGTGCTGCTGGCTCACTACTCCCGGCCGCTCGCCCAGTCCCTGCACCGGCGGCACCGGATGCCACGCTTGCAGAACCTGCTCATGCACGTGGCGGATGGGTTGGGCACCGCGCGCAGCTTCCGGGGTATGGCGACGGCGCTGATCTGGTCCGTGGGGCCCGTGCTGGCTCCCGCTCTGGGTTATGGGATGGCCTTGCATGGGTTGGGCATTCCAGGTGGGCTGTTCGCCGGAGCCGTGGTTCTGGGCGCCATCGCGCTGGGGCAGGCCGTGCCCGGTGTCCCGGCGGGCATGGGGCTCTACTACTTCGTCACGAGCTGGGCGGCGCGCAGCCTGGGTGCCTCGGAGGCGGATGCGGCGGCCTTCTCCACGCTCACGCACCTGGGCACGGTGTTCGCCAACGTGGCGGTGGGCGCTGTCTCGGTGCACCAGCGTAAGCTGCGCCTGAAGGATCTGCGGCGAGGTGGCAGCTTGGCTCGGGAAGCCGCGCACCATGTGGCCCACGAGGCCGTGGAGCCTGTCTCTCCGTAGAGTTCGTTTTCCCTCAGAGAAAATCGTGTTGGCCACCGTGCTGGGCTCGCGGCGGAGCCGGCCGGCGCGGGGCTGAGCCGGAAACGGGGGGGAGCCTCGGATAGAGTTTCCCTTCCCCGGGAGGATCGCGTGCGCCGACTCAACGTGATGGTAGTGCTGGGATGCATTGGCTTGCTGCTCTCCAGTGGCCGCTCTGAATCGAGGGAGGTGGGGGATTCGTCGCAGCTGCAGTGGTCCACGTCCTCGATCGACTTCGGCGCCTCGCGTGTGTTCCAGCCCAGTGACGTCCGGCTGGTGAAGATCACCAACACGGGCTCGGCCCAACTGGCCATCTTCCAGTTCACCTTCTCCCAGGGGGCGTTCACGCTCGTCGCCCCTCCGCCTCCCTCGCCAGCCGAGCCGCTGCGGCTTGCCCCAGGTGATCAGGTGTTCTTGTCTCTCCAGTTCACCCCGACCGCAGTGGGCACGGCGTTGGGCAACCTCTCGGTTATCTCCAATGCCTCGGAGGAGCCTGTCCCGCTGGGACTGAAAGGCGCGGGGCTCGACGGACGGATGATCGCGACTCCCTCCACTGTCAGCTTCGGCGAGGTGGAGGTGGGAGGCATGGGGAAGCAGCAGACCGTTCTTGTCGAGAACGTCGGTACGTACCCGTTGGAGATCGGCCAGGTGGTGTCTCCTGCCGATGCGGCCTTCACCCTCTCGGGGCTGCCGAGCAGGCTGAAGTTGCAGCCGGGGGGGAGCTGGCCAGTGACGGTCACCTTCGCGCCCGTGAGGCGCGGTTCGGTTGCCAGTACCTTGCTCCTCGCGACTGATTCGCTCACAAGCCCGCTGCTCACACTGTCGCTGTCAGGGACGGGAGTGGCCGCGGAGGTGGCATTGCTGGACCCGGTCCTCGAGTTCGGTAGCGCCAGCGTGGGAGGCAGCGTCACCCAGGATCTCGCCATCAAGAACGTGGGAGACACGGATCTGGTGGTCTTCGATCTCTCTTTCGAGGATGAGAAGGGAGGTCCGGTGGGCGTCGCCCTGGACTTCTCCCGCGATGCGGTGTTTCCGGTGGTGCTGCTACGGAAGGAAAGTCTCCGCATTCCGGTGAAGTTCAGCCCTCAGGCAGAGGGCTCGCGAACGGCGCAAGCCCTCGTCGCTACGAACGCCGGCGTTGTGGAGGGAGTGCTGCATGGCGTGGGCACCTCCCCTCGCGTGGAGGTGTCCACGAGCCAACTGGCATTCGGCAACGTGCAGGTGAGCAGCTTCTCCACGCCCCAGGTCATCACGCTCACGAATACGGGGACGGCCCCGCTCCTCGTGCGCGCCCTGGCGATGGGGGGTGAGGATGCGGCCGCCTTCACCCTGACGGCTCCGTCACTGCCGGTGACGCTGCCGCCTGGATCAGCCATGGATGTGGCGCTGGCGTTCCGCCCGGAGGCGGAGCGGCCGTTCTCGGCCCTGCTGCGGGTGGACTCGAACGCTCTGTCCACGCCGAATGTGCTGGTTCCCCTCACCGGTGCGGGCGTTGCTCGACTGCTCTATCTGTCGGAGTCGGCTCTGGACTTTGGGAAGCAGCCCCGCGGTACCAGCTCGAGCCCGCGCAAGGTGCGCATCATCAACGGGGGCAGCGGCCCGGCCGCGCTGTCCGTGCTGAATCTGGGTGGCCCGGGGGCCTCGCAATTCTCGCTGGTGGCTCCGCCCCTGCCGCTCGTCCTGGCTGAAGGCCAGGAGCAGGAGATCGAGGTGGTCTTCTCGCCGCAGGCCCAGACGGAGGAGGTCGCCTTGCTCAACGCCGTCTTCCTGAACCCGGCTCAGATACTGGTGGTGATGGAGTTGCGTGGCCAGGGAATCGAGGCCGCGCTCTCCCTGCACCCCTCCGCGCTGGACTTTGGCCAGTTCGAGGTCGGAGACCCTACCGCGTCCAAGGAGATCACCGTGATGAACGCGTCCTCCCAGGAGCAGCGGGTCTCAGCGCGGCTGAAGGACGAGGTCGTGTCCTTCTCGCTGGATAGCTCGGCACTGGACCTCCCCATTCCAGCCGGAGGCAGTGCCATCGTCAGGGTCTCCTTCAGCTCTCAGGAGGAGGCCGAGTCCCTGAACGAGGTGCAGGTGTATCTGCAGGGCATCCCCGAGCCTGTGGGGACACTTCCCGTGAAGGGGATCGGCACGAAGCGTTCGGTGTACGGGTGCTCCAGCGGAGGCTCCAGCGCGGGTGGGGCGGGAACGCTGGCCCTGCTCGTACTGGCCATCGTGCTGGGCTCGCAACGGAGCCGGCCGGCGCGGGGCTGAGAGCCGGAAAAGAAAAAGGGCCCCGGCTCAAAAAGCCGGGGCCCTCAATCAGTGCCCAGGAGAGGACTCGAACCTCCATGCCCTTGCAGGCGCTAGACCCTGAATCTAGTGTGTCTACCAATTCCACCACCTGGGCAGGTGGGGTGCCGCTGTGGGGGCGGACATATAGGGAACCGCCGCGCCTCCGTCAAGCGGAACCGTCTACGAGAACATCACTTCTTCAGCGGCCATTTCCCGGAGGCCTCCAACTGGTGCCTCAGGGCCGGGTTCTCGTCCATGAAGGCGCTGAGGGACTCCTCGGTGATCTCCACCTGGAGGTCCTCTGAGCCCACCTCGGACTGGCAGCTGAGCCGGGAGTAGGGCCGCACGTCGAAGCCCATGTCCAGGCGGTCCATCTCTGCGTCCGACTGCTCGGACAGCGAGTCCAGCCCCTTGCGGATCCACACATGGCATGTGGAGCACCCGCACACCCCGCCACAGCTATGTCCCACGTGGGCCCCGCCCTGCTCGGCGGCCTCCAGCAGCGTGGTGCCCGGTTTCACCTCGACGGTGACGTCGTCCAGCGGGCTCTTGAAGTGAACCTTGGGCACCTCAGTACTCCTCCACCGAATGCCCGGCGACCACCTGGCGGATGGCCTGGTTCATCACCCGCTCGACGAAGGGGCGGGACACCTCGTCCAGGGCGTGGATGGCCTCCTTGAGGGCGTGCGAGTCCTCGCCCTGGGCCAGCTCGCGCACCCGGCCCATGGCCGCCTCGATGGCCGTCCGCTCCTCCGGCTGGAGGAGGGCAGGGTGCTCGCCCAACTGCTTGCCGGCATCCGTCAGCACGCGCTCGGCCTCCACCCGCTGCTCGCGCAACTGGCGCAGCTGGATGTCCTCCTCCGCGTGGTCGATGGAGTCCAGCAGCATCCGTTCAATCTCGTCGTCCGTGAGGCCGTGGCTGGGCTTCACGGTGATGGACTGGGTGACACCGGTGCTCTGCTCCTTGGCGGTGACGGAGAGGATGCCGTCCGCGTCCACCTGGAAGCGGACCTCCACGCGGGCCATGCCGGCCGACATGGGCGGGATCTCCGAGAGCCGGAACCGCGCCAGGCTCCGGCAGTCCTCCACCGCCTCGCGCTCGCCCTGGAGCACGTGGACATCCAGCCCCGTCTGCCCGTCCTTGAAGGTGGTGAAGACCTGGGCCGCCGCCGTGGGGATGGTGGAGTTGCGCGGGATGAGCTTCTCGACGATGCCGCCCATCGTCTCCAGCCCCAGCGACAGGGGGATGACGTCCAGCAGCAGCACCTCGTCATCGCGGTTCACGGTGGTGAGCAGGTTCGCCAGCACCGCCGCTCCCAGCGCCACCACCTGATCCGGATCAATGTCTCCCAGGGGCTCGCGGCCGAACAGCTCCGCCACGTAGCGGCGCACCGCCGGCACACGCGTGGCCCCGCCCACCAGGATGACGCCGTCCAACTCCGCCGCCGTCACTCCAGCGTCCTTGAGCGCCCGCCGGCAGACGATGCCCGTCTTCTGGACGAGTGGCTGGATCCAGGCCTCGAAGTCCTCGCGCTTGATGACCTGCCGATGGCCGGCAGCCACGAACTCCACCTCGGGCGCGTCGGTGAGGGACTCCTTGGCGCGGCGAGCAGCGGCGAGCACCTCGGCCACCAGGGACGGGGAGGGCTCGCTCTGGCCCATGGCCTGGAGCACCCGTTGGGCGATGGCACGATCGAAGTCATCGCCGCCCAGCGCCGAGTCTCCGCCCGTGGCCTTCACCTCGAAGATGCCCTCCACCAGCTTGAGGATGGAGATGTCGAACGTGCCGCCGCCGAGATCGTACACAGCGAAGGTGCCCTGGCTGCCCTTGTCCAGGCCGTAGGCGAGCGCGGCGGCGGTGGGCTCGTTCAGCAGCCGCAGCACCTCCAACCCCGCCAGCCGGCCCGCGTCCTTGGTGGCCTGGCGCTGGGCATCATCGAAGTAGGCGGGCACGGTGATGACGGCCTGCTCCACCTTGCCGGCGAAGTGGGACTCGGCGCGGCGCTTGAGCGTGCGGAGGATCTCCCCGGACACCTCGATGGGCGTCACCGGCTGGCCGCCCGCCACCTCGAAGCGCACCACGGGGCTCTTGCCCTCGGAGAACTTGTAGTGGCCCAGCTTGCGCGTCTCCGGATCGTCCGGGCTGCGGCCCATGAAGCGCTTCACGGAGATGATGGTGTCCGTGGGGTACTCCGCGGCCATCCTCCGGGCCCGCGAGCCCACCACCACGCCCCCGTCCTTCGCGTAGTGCACCACCGACGGCAGCAGCCGCGTGTGGCCCTCGTCCGCTGGCAGGCACTCGGGCTTGCCCTGGATGACCGAGGCCACCAGCGAGTTCGTGGTCCCCAGGTCGATGCCCACCGCGTACCCCTTGGGCTTCAGGGGATCGTGGATCTGCAGAAAGCCGTTGTTGCTCACACCACTGCCTCCTCCTCGAACTCCTCTACCTGTTCGAGGAAGCGCGTGAAGTACCTCACCCGTCCCAGGGCATGCGACGCCTTTTTCACCAGCGAGGGATCATCCTCGCCGTGGTGTAGGGCGCGCAGGGCGTTGGCGGCCTCGGTCAGGGCCTCGCGCTGCCGGGCAGTGACGTCCACCGCCATGGCCTGGGCCCGCGTCAGATCCTTGGAGTGCATGGCCCCCTCCAGCTCCTCACGCAGCTCCAGCACCTCCTCCAGGAACTCGGCGGGCATGCCCTTCTGGGTCCCCGCGTCCTCGCGGTCCAGATCCACCCCCTGCAGCTTGAGCAGGTAGAAGGCCCGGCGCGAGGGATCCTTCAGCGTCTTGTAGGCCTCGTTGAGCGCCGTGGTCTGCTCCAGGGACAGGCGCCGCTCACGGGCGTCGGCCTGGGCGAAGCGATCCGGGTGAAGCTGGAGTGACAGCTCGCGGAAGCGTTTCTCCAGCGTGGGCACATCCACGTCATAGCTGGCAGGCAGCTCGAAGACCTCGAAGAGCGTGGCGCCCGCCGGCCTGGCGGCGATCTTCCCACAGCGTGGGCAGAAGGGCCGCCCGCTCGTCTCCCCCTCACAGTTCCAACACTTCACGGTTCACTCCTCGCGGCCAAAAAAGAAAAGGGCCCGGTCTCGTACCGAGCCCCCTGAAATGTCGTGAGACCTGTGGCCAGACACGGGTGGGGCGCCGGAGAGCCATTCCTCCTCCCCCCCTGCCTCCAGCAGCGGGAGAGGCGCCTGCTCGCTCGTGTGGGGCGCAGGTGTCCGGGCTAGACGGTGAAGCTCTCGCCGCAGCCGCAGGCGGTCTTCACGTTCGGGTTCTGCAGCTTGAAGCCGGAGCCCATCAGGGACTCCTCGAAGGTCAGCTCCGTGCCCATGAGGTACAGGTAGCTCTTCGGATCCACGAAGACGCGGACGCCGTCGCGCTCGAAGATCTTGTCGCGCTCGCGAGGCTTCTCGGCCCACTCCATGGCGTACTGCAGCCCCGAGCAGCCACCGCCCTTCACGGCCAGGCGCAGCCCGGCCTCGGGCGTCTGCCGCTGCTCCAGGAGGACGCGCAGGCGCTGCACCGCGCTGTCGCTCAGGACGATGCCCTTGCCGGCGGGCTTTCCAGCAGGCACGGGGGCAGACGCCGCCTGAAGTTGCTGGGTCTGTGGGGTCGTCTGCTCGCTCATGTCCGCACCTCTTCCCGATTCGTTCTCGAGGCCTCGACTCAGGACGCGGTCTGCTTGCCCTGCCGCGCCTCGCGCTTCTTCTTGAAGTCCTCGATGGCGGCCTTGATGGCGTCCTCGGCCAGCACCGAGCAGTGGATCTTCACCGGAGGCAGCGCCAGCTCGCGCGCCACGTCCTTGTTCGAGATGGTCATCGCCTGATCAACGGACTTGCCCTTGACCCACTCGGTCACCAGCGAGCTGGAGGCGATCGCCGAGCCGCACCCGAAGGTCTTGAACTTGGCGTCCTCGATGATGCCCTCGTCGGTGATCTTCAGCTGGAGGCGCATCACGTCGCCGCAGGCGGGGGCGCCCACCAGGCCGGTGCCGACGTTGGGATCGTTCTTGTCCAAAGTCCCGACGTTGCGGGGGTTCTCGTAGTGCTCGATGACCTTGTCGCTGTAAGCCATGGGTACTCCTTCAGGAATCTTTCAACGGACCCGGGGTGCCGGCAACGGCCCTCGGATCAATGTGCCGTCCACTCGATGCTCTTGAGATCGATGCCTTCCTTGGCCATCTCGTAGAGCGGGCTCATGTCGCGCAGCTTGCGCACCTTGTCCACCACGAGGCGGACCACGAAGTCCACCTCCTCCTCGGTGTTGAACCGTCCGATGCCGAAGCGGATGGAACTGTGCGCGAGGTCCTCCTCCACGCCGCACGCCCGCAGGACGTACGAGGGCTCGAGCGAGGCCGAGGTGCACGCGGAGCCGGAAGACACCGCCACGTCCTTGATGGACATCATCAGCGCCTCGCCCTCCACGTAGGAGAACGAGAGGTTGAGGTTGCCCGGCAGCCTGTGCTCCAGGGAGCCGTTCACGACGACCATGTCCAGCTGGCTCAGGATGCCGGTGCGCAGCTTCTCGCGCAGCCGGAAGATGCGAGCGGACTCCTCGGCCATCTCCTCGCGAGCGATCTCCGCCGCCTTGCCGAAGCCCACGATGGCCGAGACGTTCAGCGTGCCGGAGCGCATGCCACGTTCGTGGCCGCCGCCGTCGATGATGGGGGCGATGCGCACGCGCGGCTTGCGGCGCACATAGAGGGCGCCCACGCCCTTGGGGCCGTACATCTTGTGGGCGGAGATGGAGACCAGGTCCACCTTCATCTCGTCCACGTTGAAGGGCAGCTTGCCGATGCCCTGCACTGCGTCGCAGTGGAAGAGCACGCCCTTCGCGCGGCACAGCTTGCCGATCTCCGCGATGGGCTGCACGGTGCCGATCTCATTGTTGGCGAACATGATCGACACCAGCACCGTCTTGTCGGTGATGGCGGCGGCGAGCTTCTCCAGGCTCACCGAGCCGTCCTTCTCCACGTCCAGGTAGGTGACGCGGGCGCCACCGGTGGGGCGCGCGGCCCACTTCTGGTACTGCGCGTCCTCCTCGATGCGGTACTTCGCGGCGAACTCGGCCAGGTTGTCCGGGGTGACGTCCGTCTCGGCCAGCTGCGACAGCCGCAGCAGCTTCAGCTCGTCCAGGCGCTCCTGGCGGATGCGCTCCAGGCGCTTGCAGGTATCGAGGATGGCCTTGTGCTCCGTCTTCAGGGTGATGATGTGGTCACCCTTCTCCTTATAGAACTCGAGCGCGCCCTTGATGGCCAGGTTGTCGGACTCGGTGGCGCCGGAGGTGAAGACGATCTCCTTGTCCGAGGCCCCGATGAGCTCCGCCACCTGCTTGCGGGCCTTGTCCACCGCGGCCTCCGCCTTCCACCCGAAGGCATGGTTGCGCGAGGCGGCATTCCCGAAGTCCTCGCGCAGGTACGGCATCATCGCCTCCAGCACCCGCGGATCCAGCGGGGTGGTGGCGTGGTTGTCCATGTAGATCGGCAGCTTCATCTCGGAGAACCTTCCCACTGGCCTACATTGACCCACCAATGTGGACCAGGATGGTCTAATATTAAAGCGAGGACCTCGTGGTCAAGGAAACATAAGAGCGTCGCGGGGCCCATCCCGGAAGGGCGGGGAGACCTGGTGGGGCGGAGGCGCTCCACGCCCCGTCTGCCGGAGGGCCGGGGTGGAGGCATGCTCGGCAGCCAGCGGAGTGAGGGCTCGCGGACACCTGGATGGTTGCAAGAGGAAACCACCGCACAGGTGGCCCCACGGCCCCCCTTTACGGATGTGCCGTGTCGCTCTTGAATCTCCGTTCAGGTTGAGATTTCAGGGCTGGGGCTGCTCGGCCAGAGGCGAACGCATGCGGCAGGAGGGTGTGGCACAGGGCAGGTTGTTCGCCTCTGTGCTCGACGCCCGTCTGTCCCAGGTCGAGCGCCGTGCGCGGCTCTTGAGGGTGGGGCCGTTCATCCTCGTCCTGCATGTGCTCGCCATCGTCGTGCTCGAGCGGGATCCGAGGAGCGCCATCCACCTTCCCGTTCGTGCGGGAGAGGACGATGCGCCCATCCTCAGGCTTCTGCCTGCTCCCCCCTCGCTTCCCAGCACGGTGGCTCCTCCTTCCGCGCCTGTGAGGGTTGTCTCCCGTCGGGTGGTCACCCGCGATGTGCCTCCCCGCCCGATGTCCGTGCCGCTGCCGCCGAGAGCACCCGAGGCTCCAGAGCCACTCCCACCTCCCGATAGCAGCCCCCCGGCCAGCGAGGTGCCTGCTTCCGCTCTCGGCTCTGCCGCGGCCGACGAGGCCTCCCCGGGCGATGCACTGGACGAGGCGCCGGGAAGCACCGTGGCCGGAGTGGCGGGGGGACTGGTGGGGGCCGTGCTCGCCAGTGGCGCGGTGGCACCTCCACCGACCCTCACCCCCGAGGAGCGCGACGAGCTGGTCGAGCGGTACATGGAGAAGCTCATTCGAGACCGGTTCATGTTCGTGCGCTATCCGCACCTGGCGGCGGCCGCGGGCATCACGGGGCAGGTGACACTGAATGTGTCCATCAGCTCCCAGGGCAGGCTGTTGAAATTGGAACTGGTGGGCCGCTGTCCCCACCCGGTGCTCTGCGACGCCGCCCAGGAGACCGTCCGCAATGCCCAGCCGTTTCCGCCTCCTCCGCCGGAGCTGGGCAACCCCTTCCTCCTAGAGTTGCCGTTCCGCTACCACCTCTGAGGAGCACCTCGCTCCTCCGCGCTTCCCGACACATTTGTTAACGCAGGGAAACCCCGCATTGTGTTGACACCGGGTTGCAAAAGAGTTCCATTAACAAATCGGTTACCGCTAAAGACCAGGCGATTCCCGAAATGCCCGCAAGCATTGTCGCCCAGGGGCATGTAGTCCCTGCTGGTCCTAATCCCCCCATTGGGAGAATCCCGATGACTCGGACTCGTCCGACCCAAGCCAAAGTGACACCCGTATTGCCAAGACGTCCCCACTCGTTCCGCCGAGCCGCCAAGGGCCTCGTGCTGTCGGTCCTTGCGGCCTGCAGCCAGACCTCTGGTGACACCGGAATGGATCCTGGAGAGGTCGCGGCGCTCAACTCGAGCATCCTCACGCGTCCAGCCCACCAGCTGATCGTCCTCAACGAGTATCCCATCGACACGGACAACGCGGAGGCGACCTACAACCGGCTGCCGAGCCATCTGCGGTCCTCCAACATGCAGCGCACGCTGACGGCCAGCGCGGCGCCTCGCAGCGGGCAGTACCTGGTGCAGTTCACGGATTCCGTGCGCGATGAGTGGCTCGAGGAGCTGCGCGCCACCGGCGTCCAGATCGTCAGCTACATCCCCTACAACACCTACGTGGTTCGGGCGGATGCGACCACGGCCAAGGCCCTGGTGGACCTCAAGGCGAAGCGGAGCTTCGTCCGGTTCCTGGGTGACTACGAGCCGGGCTTCCGCCTGTCTCCGGAGCTCCGCGCCGATCGCCGCGCGCTGGCCGGGACGCAGCTCAACGTGGTGGTGCAGGTGATCGACGGGCAGGACGCGTCGGCCACCGTCACGACGCTGAAGGGGATGGCCTCCAGCGTCGTCGGGAGCCGCTCGGTGCTGGGCTTCCAGAACGTCGAGCTGATCGTCGATGCGGCGCGACTGGATGAGATCGCGCAGCTCGAGGGCGTCTTCGCCGTCGAGCAGCAGACGAAGCGGCGCAAGCTGGACGAGGTGCAGGGTCAGATCGTCGCCGGCAACATCTCGGCCGGCAGCCCCACCGGGCCCAACTACCTGTCCTGGTTGACCAGCAAGGGCTTCACGAGCTCGCAGTTCAGCTCGTTCGCCGTCGAGGTCGCGGACGACGCGTACTCGCTGTCCGGACACCCGGACCTGCCGTCCACGCGCATCGCGTTCCAGAACAACCCCACCGCGCAGACGGGCGTGATGGGAGGCCACGGCTTCCTGAACTCGCACATCATCGGTGGCTACAACGTCAGCACCGGTAGCACCTACGAGGACGCCAACGGCTACAACTATGGCCTCGGCATCGCTCCGTACGCGCGGCTGGGCATCACCGCCATCTTCGGCGATGGCACCGCCACGGCGACCGCCTGGGAGAGCACGGCCTACGGGCAGGGCGCTCGTATCTCGAGCAACTCCTGGGGCTACACGGGCAGCGCCGCCAAGAAGTACGACACGAACGCTCAGGAGTTCGACAAGATCGTTCGTGACTCGCAGACGACCACGGGCGCTCAGCAGATGGTGGTGGTCTTCGCCGCGGGCAACGACGGCTCCTCGGCCAACACGGTGAGCAGCCCCGCCACGGCCAAGAACGTCATCACGGTGGGTGCCAGCGAGAACGTGCGCCAGACGGGCACGGACGGCTGCGCCATCGACAACACGGGCGCCAACAGCGCGGAGGACATCATCTCGTTCTCCAGCCGCGGTCCTGTGAACTCGTCGGGCGGCGACGGCCGCTTCAAGCCGGACATCGTGGCTCCCGGCACGCACATCGAGGCCGGTATCCCGCAGTCCAACTACGACGGCAGCAGCGTGTGCGACAAGTACTGGCCTTCCGGGAGCACGCTGTACGGGTGGTCGAGCGGTACGTCCCACTCCTGCCCCGCGGTGGCGGGTGGTTCGGCCCTCGTCTACCAGGACTTCCTGAACAAGGCGCTGACCGCTCCGAGCCCGGCGATGGTCAAGGCGTACCTGATGAACTCCGCCACCTACATGACGGGCACGGGCGCCAACGACACGCTGCCCTCGAACAACCAGGGCATGGGCCGCATGAACCTGGGCCGCGCGTTCGACGGGGCTGGCCGCATCCTGGTCGACCAGACCAAGGTGTTCGCTGGCACGGGTGAGACGTACCAGGTGACGGGCACGGTGTCCTCCAGCAGCAACCCGTTCCGGGTGACGCTGGCGTGGACGGACGCGCCGGGCCCCACCACGGGCGCTCCCTGGGTGAACAACCTGGACCTCGAGGTGACCGTCAACGGCACCACCTACAAGGGCAACGTCTTCTCGGGTGCGAACTCGACGAGCGGCGGCTCCGCGGACACGAAGAACAACGTGGAGTCGGTGTTCCTGCCTGCGGGCGTGTCGGGCAGCTTCACGGTCACCGTGAAGGCGACCAACATCGCCGGCGACGGCGTGACGGGCAACACGGACACCACGGATCAGGACTTCGCCCTGGTCATCTACAACGGCAGCGAGCAGGCGCCGACCCAGCCGTCCATCGCCACCAACCCGGCCAGCCTGGGCTTCGCCAGCGTCGTGGGCGGTGCCAACCCGGCCAGCCAGACGCTCAGCATCACCAACTCCGGCGTGGGCACGCTCACCTGGAGCGCCGCCTCGAGCGCGGCGTGGCTGACGGTGAGCCCGTCCTCCGGGACTGCTCCTTCCACGATCACGGCGGCGGTGGATGCTACCGGGCTCGCGGCGGGTACGTACAGCGCGGCCATCACGCTGACGGCCTCGGGTGCCACCAACTCGCCGTACGCGGTGCCCGTCACCCTGACGGTCAGCCCGCAGGGCCAGGCGTCGTATGACGCGACCCTGCAGGTTCCGCTGTGCGCCACCGTCGGCAACACCTGCAACGCCTCCAGCGATCTGCTGACGGGCCGCGCGGGCCTTGGGCCCGAGCCGCACCAGCCCAACACCCTCCAGGGCAGCTGCGCGGACGGCGCCTCCGGCACGTATCACTCGGATGAGTCGGTGGACGCCGTGAAGGTCACCACCACGGATGGCTCCAGCTTCGCTCCGGGCAAGACCGTGCGCATCGACGCCACCGTCTACGCCTACTCGACGTCCGCGGACCACCTGGACCTGTACTACGCGGCCGATGCCAGCAGCCCGAGCTGGGTGTTCATCGCGACGGTGAACCCCACGGCCACCGGCAGCCAGACCCTGTCCACCACCTACACGCTGCCCAATGGCGGCAGCGTGCAGGCCGTCCGCGCCGCCTTCCGCTACAACGGCGCGGTGGGCTCGTGCAGCACCGGCAGCTACGACGACCGCGATGACGTGGCCTTCGCGGTGGGCGCTGGCAGCACGGACACCACGCCTCCCACGACGTCCATCACCTCGCCGACGGCGGGCGCCTCGCTGAGCGGCACCGCCACCCTCAGCGCCAGCGCCTCCGACAACGTGGGCGTGACGAAGGTGGAGTTCTACGCGGGCAGCACGCTGATCGGCACCGCCACCACGTCGCCCTACAGCGTGACCTGGACCACCACGGCGGTGGCCAATGGCAGCTACTCGCTGACCACGAAGGCCTACGACGCGGCCGGCAACACGGGCACCTCGAGCGCGGTGGCCGTCACGGTGAACAACGCCGCTACCTGCGCCACCACGACGCAGCTGCTGGCCAACGCGGGCTTCGAGAGCGGCAGCACGAGCTGGACGGCCACCTCGGGCGTGATCAACAACCTCACGAGCGACAGCGCCGCGCGCACCGGCAGCTACAAGGCGACGCTGGGCAACAACGGCAGCACGTCCACCGAGACCGCCTACCAGGCCATCACCATCCCGGCGACGGCCTGCAGCGCTTCGTTCAGCTTCTGGCTGAAGATCACCACCTCGGAGACCACGACGAGCTCGCAGTACGACAAGCTCACGGTGTCGGTGCGCAACAGCTCGGGCACCGTGCTGACGACGCTGGCCACCTACAGCAACCTGGACAAGGGCACGGCGTACGTTCAGAAGACGTTCGATCTGTCCGCGTACAAGGGCCAGACGGTCCAGCTGTTCTTCAGCGCCACCGAGGACGTGACGCTGAAGACGGGCTTCTTCGTCGATGACACGGCGCTGAACGTCGTCCAGTAGTTCATCGCTCATGTTGTGAATCAGCCGGCGTGGGGACGGAGTCACTCCGTTCTCACGCCGGTTTTCTTTTCTGGGGATAAGCAGAGTCAGGGAGCCGATGAATCCAGAGATGGAGGGAACACCGAACGCATCCACCAGCGTGGCGCCCTCGGCCACCCAGAGCTTCGCTCCATGGACGGATACGGTAGCGCGCTTCACGGGCGAGGGGCCGCTGTACTTCAAGGCGGTGGATGGAGTGGCCGTCACCCCCCGCCACTGGTTGCCTCCAAGGCTGCGTGCTGGCGGCGAAGTCGGGGGGGCAGCGATCTCTCGGAAGCGCTAAAAGCTCACGTGCTTCTCAGCGAGCCATCCCATCCTACGACAGAGCAGGACCTCAAGCAGCCTCACATGGTTCACGTCGATTGAGTGGCAACCCGCACGCGAAGACAGGCTCCACACAAAAAGAAGTAGAAAGCCATCTCTCCTACGAAGAGCACCTGACCACCTTTCAGGAATCGCGAGGGAGTGTCAGGAAGCTCGTAGCCGAGACTGGCAACGTACTTCATTGCCCGACCGCATGAGCAATGAAACTCCAGGGGTACCGTAAGCCAGAGCGGTGCACCGAGCACACGCAAGATCCCCTCGCCACCGAGGAAGCTGTCGCACGCTGCCCAGTAGTTCGCCTCGGTGTCCGGAATCTCCTGGGGTTGCATGGGACGCAAGTCCACTCGCACTTCAGGCAACGGCGCGGGCAAGCGGAGTTCCTGTGGCAACTGCCGCCCCTCCTTGCACTGCCCCACCAACCAGTGGATCCGCCAAGTCCGCTCTTCGAAGCGATATTCCTGAACTTCAGAGTCCGTTTCGCAGTTGAGATAAGTGACAAGGGGCAAACACGTCACGCTGGAGCCAGACACCGGTTCGGGCAATCTCCCCACATCCAGAGACAACAAGAGCGTGGGCAACACCAAGTCATTTGCAGACTCGATGTGCCATGAAGCACCACCAAAAAGGTGGGGGGAGTGAGCATGCCCTGGCGTGGCAATCCACCCTGGCTGGCTCAATTGAGGACCCCATTTGGATTTCTGGCTCATGGTTGTGCTGGTTACGGGCACGGCTTCTTGAACTCAGGGAGAGTTTTCGCGTACTTGATGGCTTCTAGCATGCCTTTATTGTACTTATTACCGAAGTTCTTTCGAATATCTTTGACATCCATGGCCAATCGCGACCGCGCACTCTTCCCTGCATCCGCCTTCATGGACTCCGCCCCCTTCCAGCGCATGGTTCGGGTCTTCTCGTGATCAATCTGCTCCATGCCAAGAGCTGGCCCATCTCCTCGTGAGACACCCTGTTGCCTCATGAACGCATTCTGAGGCATGTGGTGAGCCACTTCTCCCGGTTGCTTGAGGGCATCGAGATCCTTGAATGCCCCTCCCCGGTTGATGATCCCCTGCAGCCCCCAAGGATCCAGCCAACTGAGCGGATCCGAAACGTACGAATAGAACCCAAGTCCGCCCGCCAACCGGATGGGATCCTGACTGATATAGCGACCTGTCGTGGGATCATAGTACCGGTGGAGATTATAGTAGAGGCCAGTCTCCTCATCTTCATATTGCCCTGGCCAGCGCCACGGACAAGGAGTGCGGTCTCCTCGTGTCGTTGCGACCCCATGAATATCCAACTGCATCCGCCAGGCCAATCGTCCTAGCTCATCATATGCCTCAGTTGGAACGCCGAGATGATCAGAAACCACGGCATAGCGGCCACGAGAGTCCTCCTTGCCCAAGGCCACGAAGTTTTCAGGCTCGAAGAACCAATGAGTGGTACCCGCGGCATTGGATATCTCATGCAAGGGCACCTGCCCATCCCATACGAACCGAGTGTGGTGCTCGACATGCTCCGCCCCTTGCGAGTCCAAACGCACCACCGACTTGGAGACCCGTCGGCAGAAGGCGTCGTAAGCAAAGCGCACGCGAGCACCATCTGGCCGTTGCACTTCCTGCAAGAGTCCAGCCCCATTCCAGGCATATCTCCAGATGAGGTCTCCCGGTTCGCGCTTCTCTATCAGATAGCCGTCCGCATCGTGTCGGAACTGGGTGCCGTCCGACTCGAGGAGTACTCCACCGCGCCCGTAGCGCCTGTCGCTGAGGTCACTCTTCTGGAAGAGGTTGCCCACGATGTCCGTGGCGCGGCGCTGGAGAGCACCCTCCGGCCTTTTCGCTCCGACAAGCCGCCCCCTGCCATCATGCAAGAATTCAACGGGTCCCCACACCCCATCCACGATGGACGCTATCTGATCCTCGCCCCTCCAACGGACGATGCGCTTGGTGATCTCCTCGCCCCGGAGAAAAATACGCCGCTCCAATGAGCGTCCTGCTTCATCGTAACTCCAGCGCGCAGCCACTCCTCCTGGCATCTGCCGGGATACCTCCCGCCCCTCGCCATCACGCTTGAAGAGAACACTCCAAGGAGCGCTCCTCTCCTTGGAAGTGCATTCGAAGCGAATGACCTCACCCAGATCGTCGCGTATGACTTTCTGGCGAAGGCCCAAGGAGCTCGACAATTCCACCCGCTGACCTGCAAGAGAGTATGTCGAGGCAACCTGGGCCTCTCCCTGCCGCTCGGCTACGATCCGGCCGAGGGCGTCTCTCTCCAGCAATACCGTACCCGTCTCGTTCTCGGCCTCGACCAGCACTCCATCTGCCCGATAGACATAGCGGCTGAATCCACCATCCGAGTGCTTCACGCCGATGAGACGTCCGGCGGCATCGTATGAGAACTCATCGATTCGCTCGCTGGCGTGAATTCTTCTGACCAAACGACCCGCTAGATCGTATTGATATTTCTTCAGGGCACCGTCGAATCCCTGCTCGCGAACAACCCTCCCTACTGCATCCCTGTCCAGTCGAAGTGTCTCTCCCCCTTCGTTGGTGATCTCCAGAAGTTGGTCTTCAGAGTCATGGTGAAACAGGGCCCGCGCACCATCCTCCTCCCAGCCAGCCATTTTGTGGAAGCCAGAATGGGTAAATAGCACGCATCTCAGAGGGCCTTGGATCTGCTTGAGGTTGCCTACGGCATCATAGTGCCTATGCCAGATCTCACCTGTTGGCTCCTCAAGTCGTATCTGGCGCCCCAACGTGTCGTATACCAGGCGCCATGAGGCGCCGGCAGCGTCCTTCTCCTCCACGAGATGACCCATCCGATCATAGCGTAGGCGGACATGGACTCCATTTGAGTATCGAATGGAAGACAGGTTCTTGTCCCCATCATATCCCAGTTCGGTGCGTTGCCCCAGCGGGTCCACGAGAGCTTTCAGAAGGCCCTGGGCATACTCATATTTGCGACGCTCCTCGAGAGGATTGAGCTCTTCCACCAGCAGGCCCGCGCTGTCATAGCGCCACCACCACTTTCCACCCAGTGCATCCGTTGCCTGCTCAGGTAGATTGAAAGCATTGTAGGACACTGTCACGGCGGCTCCGTCCGGCGCTATGACTCTCGTGCAGTTCCCTCGCGCGTCGTACTCGTAACGAGTCACGTGACCCAGCGGATCGCTCTCGGCAATCGGATTCATGAACTCATCGAATTCATGGATACGTTCCCCGCCCAGGGCGTCTACCTGTTTCACCACTGCGCCCCATTCGTTGGAGAAGTAGTGAGTTGTATGCCCTAGCGAATTGGTGACAGCTGTCTTCCGCGCGTTTTTGTCGTATGTGATCTTGCGAGTGTAGAGGTTGCGATCACCCCAGGTATGCGTACACCAAGCCTCCGCTCCTTCGCCATCGTACTCGAAGTGAAAGCTGAGGCCGACGCGATCTGTTTCTCGCGTAAGCAAGTGCCCCCTGTACTCGTAGCGAGTCATGTGGCCCAGCGCATCCTCCACCGCTATCAGGTCTCCGTTCTCGGAGTACTTGTAGCGCGCGTATGTGATCCATCCGTCTTCACGCGCATGCGGCAGGGCGACGCGAGCCAACCGCCCTCGCTCATCATGCTCGAAAAGGATGCGGCGACCGGCACTGTCTCTCACCCACCGCAGCCGCGCATGACTGTCATAGTCATAGAAAATGCGATGACCAGCCCGATCGGCGGTTCGTATCACGCGGCAAGCCGACGAACGGCCAGCCGCTCCCACCACGCCCAACTCGTGCAAGAGCCCCTCTGCGGACTCCACCTCCCAGCGCTGCGCGCTCAGGTGCCGGACCGTGAGCCGCTCCACGGGATCCCACACTTCCTGTCCGGGCGCCAAGGTCTGGTCTGGTAGGTGCTCGACGTCGAAGACGAGGTGTCTTCCATCCTCCGCACGGAAGACGACCTGACCCGGTTGCTCCCACAGAGCGAGATCCAGCGAATGGCTCCAGCCATGCCCCAACACGGAATCCCGGTCGCAGCGGTGGGAGCTGTAGTCACGCTCGAAGCGTAGCGGCAATACCCCGGGCAGTTCCCAGTCCACCGCCTCCGTGAACACCCGGCCCGTGGCCACATCGACAGGGTGGCCGGTAGGGGTGCACTTCGCCTTCTTGATGAGGTTGCGGGCCTTCTCGGCAAGCGCACGGGCCTTACCCAGCGCATTGCGCAGCAACGGCTTGAACTTCTGCGCCAGCTTCATGCCAGCGCCCGCGAGGCGTGCTCCCAATGCCTTCACCAGAGACTTGACTCCTGGAATCCGCCCCAATCCCAGCAGCGCCAGATCCAGCCCAGCGGCCACCAACGCCCCTTTCAACGCGCACTCGAGACAGAAGCCGTCCCCATTCCGGGCTTGCTCCGTGAGTTGACCCACAAAGGCTCCCACTCCCGAGGCCACTACTCCTGCGGCAAGGATGACACCCGCGGTAGCGCCCGCCACGACTGCCACCATGGCGCCCGCACCGGCGATTGCCCCCTCCGCCGCACCAGCAAGGGGATCTCCCCCTGTCACTGCTGCTGTAATGGCCCCAACTACTCCGCCCACCAGCCCGGCAATCCCTACCGCAAGCAGAGGAGCCAATCCGCCAGAAGGGTCCGCGCGGTTCCAGGGATCATTGCGTGCATAGCTGTACGAGGTAGCCTCGGATTCGTACCAACGCGGATCTCGCGAGAGGTAGCTCTTGAGCCAGGGGCAGTAGTAGCGAGCCAGGCTGTAGTGCAACCCCGTCTCTTCGTCCTCGAATTGTCCCGCCAGCCGCCAGGGCTGGCGCACCTTCTCCACCTCTATATGCGCATGGCCGAACGCGTCGTACCGCGCCCGCCACACCACCTGACCAGCTTCGTCGAAAGCTCGCGTGACAGCCCCGCGTGTATCCGTCTGCAACCAGTACGTGCACCCCTGCTCACGAAAGGCCAGTGGCACCATCGTACCGGGAAAGAAGAGATATTCGCGGCGAACTGGCTCTGCCCCCGGCTCTTGCTCGAACTCCTCCCACAACAATTGGTGCTCGGCCCAACCGTAGCGCCAAGTCGTGCGTCCGTCCGTCTTGAGGACTCGGCGGCCGAGTGCATCATATTCGTAGCGGACCGTGCGCCCGCCCACCTGAGTCTCGCGCAGAAGCCCCTCTCCGCCCCAATCACAGAGCAATTCTCCCCGAGGGCTCGGCAACCTGACGGCATTCCCGTTCCCATCATACCCAAGCGGCTCGGCCCCCCAGGTGCGTGGCTCGTCCAGTAGTCCCACTCGGATGGAGATGCCATCCTCGCGGATGAGGTTGCCTTCGGCATCGTATTCCCAGGCATGCAAGGCTTGGTCGGTTCCCTTGTTCCACTCCGCTTGCAGGTGGCCCTCATAATCATATCGAAAGCCCGACGAGCGTCGCTGGTCCGCAGCCTCCCCCCACACATCCTCGAGCACAACCAGGCGCTCGCAAGTGTCATACTCATAGCGTTGCTCACTTACCAACCGCAGCGACGGATCCCTCACGCATGCATGCGACTGACGGCCCGCTATCGCATGCTTCTGGGTCTCCACCAAGCCGTTGCCATAGCGCAATTCCGCCACGTGCCCGCCGGGCCCGTACACCACCCGAGTCTCTCTCCCCTCCCAGTCCTTCAAGCTGCATACCCGACCGTCCTCGTCATAGGCATACGTGAGAATGGCGCCATGGGGCATCTCACGGCGCACGAGACGCCCTTGTGCGTCATACTCGGAACGGACTCGTCCCCAAGGCGTCTCCTCGGCCACGGAGTTCCCCGCATCATCCAAGGTGAACTGCACGCGTCCCCAGGCGTTGCTCGCAACCTTGACGCGGTCTGCCTCCAGTTCCAGCTGGGTTAGCGTACCGTCCGTCCAGGTGAGCACGTGCCGGATTCCTCCCGCGTCGCGCGTATGGACGACCGGCTTGCCATCTCTCAGCACCGTCGTGGTGGTATGGGAACGCGCGTCGTGCGTGAAGGATTGCCGCGAGCCATCGGCGAAAGTGACGGCTGCCAGCCGCCCGTGTTCATCCGCCTCGTACCGGGTCTGACGACCCAGCGAATCTACCCGCGACAACAACCTCCCCGAGGCGTCTCGCTCATACCGAGTGACAGCTCCCAGGCGATTTTCTACCCGAGCCACCAATCCCAACGAGTGGTAGTCCATGCGGGTCCGACTGCCGTCCGGGTATACCACGGCAAGCAACCGGTTTTCCTTATCATACTCGAAGCGATGCTCCACTCCCGCCGGCTGCCTCAAGGATAGTAGGTTTCCCCGAAGGTCGTGCTGCAAGTCGAGGCGCTGCCCCCAGGGGAAGATGAGAGCTGCCAGCCTCCCTCCGGAATCATGCTCGAAGCAGAAGGTATCCCCCGAGGGACTGACCAGCCGAGTCGGCAATCCGTCCGAACGAAAAGCCAGACGGGTCCGCGCTCCGCCCGCCTCGGACACCACCACATCACCAGAAGCTGCATCACGCTCGACAGACCGCCCTTGCCGACGCAACTCTTCGATGATGCGCTCCGGAAAAAGGGCTCGCGTCCCTTGACGCAGAGCCTCCATCTGCTTGGGTTCCAACTGAAGCATGGTCTCACTCGTCAGGCTAAGGGAGAACCCTCTCCCGCTCCCTCAAGTTCAAAGGCATGCTGGAGGAGTTCGTGCCCACTCCAGGTGAAACTGAGCAACTCCCGTGGAGATGCGCCCTCCATGAGGAACGACTCCACACCTTCGAAGAATGCGGCCGCCTGTGAAGCTACAAAGGCCGGCAGGAGGCTGCGCAGCACTCTGGGATCGTAGAAGCGCAGGTAGACTTCACGGTCCGCCTCATCAAGGACGAAGAGGAAGCGCCGAAAATGCCGCCGGACTTCATCGAATGGCAGACGGCTGGTGAGGAACACACCCCAACTCTTGCTCCACCCTTGGTGGAGCATCCTCGCCAGAGTAGCGGAATCTGGCATCAGTCGCAGCAGATACGGCGCTTGACGGGAGAGGAGTTGCCCCTGCAGCCCCTCGTAGAGACTCTGCGACTGTTGATCCGAGTTCCGCAACAGCGTCAGGACCTGCTCATCGCGTGCGGCGTCTACGAGCGCGAACAGTGGCGTTTGGTTTTTTCTGAGTTCCGTCAACACAGCAGCCGGAAAGCCAGAGATCTGATTGGCCCTAGCGTGCGGTATCAAGCGCAGAGAGAACCACGTCTGGCCCGCCACCCAGCTGCTCGCGTCAGCTAACTCCACCGATGTCTCAGCTCTGCCTTCGATCTGGATCGGGGAAACCGATGCTGCCACCCGCAGCCAGCACGTCTCTCCGTTGAACACAAGGGAGAAATGAACCGCTTCCAAGAGCGCGTCCTGCGGGAGCATCACCTCCGAGGGTTCACTGCAACCGACCCTCAGCGGCACTCCCTCCGTGAGCGGTATGCGCCGCGAGGTTTGATGGCCAGAGACGATTTCCATCACGGCTCTCATCTACCGAGCCTTTGTAACGAGGGCCGCTCCGCTCGCGGCTGAGCTGGCCAAACATTTGCCCTGAGCAGAGCTCCCAATCAAGACGGTCGGATAACCCACGACGATGACACCACCATGCGAAGTCGGGTCCCCCAATCTCGCAGCAGGTTTTCCACCAATGATCACGGTGGACTCTCCTTGCGATACAGAATCTGGAGGCCCTATGCAGACCAAGGAGTCCCCCACTCGCGCCGCCGGCATGAAACCGATGATTACCGTAGGCTCACCCGATAACACTGGTCCGCCCACGTGAGGCACAGGGCCCGGCTCGACCTTGGGGCATGTGTGCATGTCGCTGATACGAGCTGCGGGTGGCATCTGTCCCTCCTGAAATGAATCAAGAGGGTAGGTGCATGGAGAGGCTCTACGCTGTACCCCTCCAGGGGCACGCATGGCAGGCGTGCTCCTGCATCAATTTCTCGTCAGCCTATTGAAAGTCTCCGGCCGCCTTGCCTTGCCTGGGCGCCTCCTCGCAAGCAGGGAGGCCTGGCCCGACGGAACAGGCGGTGTAGACTGCAGTGAGGATCCGACGAACAATGACGGTCGCGTCGACCGCAGTGATGAAGAGGGCAAGAAAACGCCCCCCGCTGTGGCCCTGGTCGCCAGTCGCGCCTCACCGCCAACACCCCGGAGCAAGGCCGCTATTGTGCGGTGATGCTGGATGAGTTCGGCCAGAAGCAGCCGGGGAAGATCCACAACTATGTGCGCGCCCTGGGCGCCTCCAAGGATGGAGGCCGCTGGGTCTTCGACCCTGAGCCTCGATGGATGCCTACGGGAATGTCACTCCGGTGAGGGTGATGCTCCGGGTGCCATCCGCATCCCATACCTTGAGCGTGAAGGTGCCCCGGGTCTCTGCTTCTGTCGCCGCTGCCTCGATCACCACGCGCACGTCCTTTGCTCCGTCGTGGAGGGGGCCTCGTTGCCAGGGTGACTCTGTCCGTAGAGCACGACTGCGTGGCCCCACCAGCTCTGCTCTCGCCGCCTGCCAGGGCTTCATTCCTTCGGTAACTTCGAGCACTAACACGACGGCCACCCTGCTCGTGGAACGGTAGGTGAAGGCGCGCGCCACGCGGATGGTATTTGCGGGGTGCGCGACCATGCTCTCGGTGAGACTCTTGGAGATGACCCCCATTTCACCCATGAGCCCTGTCGCGAGCAGACCGGTAATGCCCCCAGGGCTCTCCTTCTCGGCCATCAGCCGCGCGTTGTCCTCCTGGCACTGGCGGAGCTGGGAGTCCTTCTCCTGCACCTGCTGCTGGTAGGACTCCAGCGTGCGCTTCTCGCGGTACACCTCCACGAAGGGTTCCACCTGTCCGGGGACCACCGCCAGCCAGAAAGCTGCGCTCGCCGGGGCCGCTGCATCCTTGAAACGCACCGCCAGCCGCAGCCGCTCTCCAGGCATCACGCGCACCGAGGGCACCAGCCGGATCACGGTATTGCCCACCTCCACAAGCGTGAAGCGCTCCCGGTTGTCCACGGATATTCCGCCAGGGAGTAACTCCGCTCCGTAGAAGATAAGCGTGGTGGACAGCTCAGGACCGATGCACAGCTCAGGCACCTCGTCGGAGGGCTCCGTCTTCAGCTCGATGCGCCGGGTCCCCGTTTCGCAAGTGACTGCCCGGAGCTGCGCGGTGGCAGAGGCGCCTGCGAGGAGCGCCAGCACCAGAAGAGCGGCGGGAGACGAAGCGAGCACGGAACAGAACCTCCTGGGTGGGGGCGAGACGTAGCGTCCTGGGACGTCGGCTCTACCACGCTTCCGGCTCAAGAGTGCCCGTACTCTCCACGCTCGCGCGCCAGGTCCTTCTCTACTGGAAGTGGTCCACTGCCTTCACTCCCACGGAGTTGAAGACCTTCGCGGCCTCAGCCGTGGAGCCAGGCTTCATCGGCAGGCCGCGCGCGTTGTCGTGGTTCAGCAACTCCATGCAGATGGGCCACGTGCGGGCGGTCTTACGGTCTTGCGCCTCGGTGAACCGTCCGTACACGCGCTCACTCCCAAACATGAGCCGCCCCTTCAGGATGGTGCCTGTGGACAACTCCTTGAACTGGCCAATGAGCCGCACACTGTTCCATCCCTCCCTGAGAGGGATGATCTCTCTTAACTGGCCTGAGACGAGAACCGCCGGGTAGTCGTCGCCAATGCTGATGTCCAGCTCGGCCATGGCCTTGAGCGCGCCGGCAGGGCAGGGCTCAGCGGGAGGCTCCGGGCGAACCTGCGGCCCGGTGCACGCCATCCCGAAGCAGGCGATACCCGTGGAGATCGCCTTGCCCATCGCACCGAGGACCTTCTTCTGCTTCTCCTGGGGACTGTTCACGGAAGTCTCTCCCTGCTCGCGCACCTCAGAGGGAGCCCATGGCAGGGTCGCCCTCTCGGCGGCGAAGAAGTTCTGGCGAGCAGCTTCCGGCGGCTTCCACGGGGACGCTACTTTCCCGCCAACCTTCCAGGTAGTCTCCAGAGTCATCTCCGGGATAACCGCGAAGAATCCGGCGGAGCTCCCCTCCATCACCTTGTCAGTGGCTGGGAGTGGCGGTTCAGGACGGGCATGAAGCCGCGCAACGGCCATCTCCAAGGCCGCCACGAGGCCCAACCCCAGCACAACCCATGAGCGGACGGGCTGGGCAACGCTCCGGGACGGCTGCACCCCTTCAGCAGGAGGAGCTGCGTCGGCAGGCTGCGCAGGAGCTGGTGGAGCGGGCAGGGCGGGTGCCGCGTCCACTCCAGGTGCCAGTGGCGGCTTCCGCTCTGGAGCCGCAGGCGTTGGACGTTTGCCTCTCCTGGGCCTTTCGTGTGCGTGGCGTGCCTCCCGGAGCCAATGCGCCACGCCGTCATCGCCATCCTCCCGGGCCCGCTTGCCCTCGGTCGTGAGGTTGTCCGGGGCATGGGCGTCGCACAGAGGCACGTTCCAGGCCGCATCCGCTGCCGCCAGCGCGGGTTCCACGGTTGAGCACAGCGTCGCTGCATCCGGGTAGCGGTCCTCGGGCTGTTTCTCCAACAGCTTCATGCAGATGACGCTGATCGCCTCCGGCACCCGGGGGTTCACGGCGCGAGGAGGCTCGGGAACCTGGTGGATGGTGACCTCCGCCTGCTCCGCTTCGGTCACCCCCACACAGGGATATCTGCCCGTCAGCAGCCAGTAGAGGATCACCCCCAGGGCGTAGAGATCATCGGCTGGGCCGGGTTGGTAGTGGACGTCCTGCCGACCGACGTTCTCACGCAAGAACCGCCACGCTTCGGGAGAGCGGTACTCGAACGTGCAGGGAGGAACCACATCTCGTGTCACCCTCGCCGTATGGGGTCCGCCCGCGACTCCGAAGTCCACCACCACGACTTCCCCCGTGGAGGCACGCACGATGATGTTCGCCTCCTTCAGGTCCCGGTGGATCACGTTCTCTCGATGGATTGTCTCGAGCGCCTGCCCCACACCCAGCACCTTCTGGGCCACTTCGCGGGCGGCCGGATTCTCCTCCTTGGCCCACACGTCCAGCTGCCGTCCCTCGACGTAGTCCATGATGACCACGAGGTACTCGCGAGTCTCCTCTGGCCAGAAGCCACACCCCTCGAAGCCCACCACGCTGCGGTGGGAGACACGCAGGAGGCTCTCCACCTCGCGCTTCGCCCAGCCGCCCGCGTCCTTGATGCGGATGAACTTGAGCGCGTAGAGGCGCTCACCCCGGCGGGCCCGGTACACAGTGCCGAAGCCGCCGGCCCCCAACTGTCCCTCGATCAGGAAGCCGCGGACGTCCGTTCCAGAGGGGATCTCCAAGCGGGCGAGCGCCGTCATGCCCCAGCTCCGTACACCCACTACTCCTATCTCCCAAGAGTCCTTGTCAGGTATATCAAGGCCTCCGTGCGACTCCTACCCGAGGTCTTTCCATGAGGGCCGATCTGGCATCCACCATCGGAACGATGATCCGCAGCGTCCGGCTCAACGCCGGGCTCACCATGGAGCAGGTGGCTCAGAGCGTCGATCTCCCCTTGCTGGCCTATGCCCGGATGGAGCGGGGCAAGTTGCTGCCCACCCCGTCGACGCTGGTGGACCTGTGCCTGTTCTTCAGGGTCTCCGCCAATACGCTCCTCGGCTTGCCCACCGTCAAGGCTTGACCCCCATCGAGCAACTCGGGGATGACCCTATCAGGTACACTCTGGCTGACCCATGAATGAAGAACTGGCGAGGATGATCGGCGAGGTGGCTCGTGAGGCCCGGCAACGCGCGGGACTGACCCAGGCGGAGGTGGCCTCTCTCGTGGAGATTACCTCCATGGTCTACAGCCGCATGGAGCGCGGCAAGGTGATGCCCAGTGTCCCGACGTTACGTCGGCTCTGCACCGTGCTCCACATCTCCGCGGATGGATTGCTGGGCCTCTCCGGCGAAGGTGCAGCCTCCGAGCCCATGAAGGACTCTCGCCGCAAGCAGGAGGAGTCCTCACCGGGCTTGCGCCGGTTGCTCACGCTGGTGCTCCGGATGGATGAGACCCAACTCCAGGCGCTCACCGGCATGGCAGGTGCCCTCCTCCGGTAGAGAGAGGCCTGCCAGCTGCCGCGCGAGAGGGGCGTCCTCATGGGCGTGAGGGCAACTCGTGCTCCTCCATGACCTCCGGGAAGATCTCCTGTTGGAGGAGCTCCAGCCGGTCGCGGTGGGCGCTGGCATCGGCGATCAGCCGAGAGACCTCCTCGCGAGCCTCTTTCCGGCCGTAGGGCTGTGGCATGTCCGCGAGACAGGTATACAGCGCCTGGCTCATCTCGGCCGCTGTGGGGTACCTCTGGGCAGGATCGCGCATGAGGGCCTTGTGGATGATGGCCTTGAGCGCTTCGGGCAGGCCCCTCACGGCCTGCTCCACGTCTTCTGGACCGTAGCGCCTGATCAGGGTCCGCATCAGAGCGAAGGGGAGCGAGGGAGACTCCTCGGGCCTGGGCTCCTGATCATCGGGACGCAGGAAGAGTGAGCGCGCCCCTCCAGCATCCTCTACGTTCAAGAGGTGGCGGCCTGTGAGCAGCTCCACGAGAACGAGCCCCAAGGAGAACACGTCCGATGAGGGCGCCAGGTTCTGGCCGTTCAGGTACTCGGGTGAGGCGTACGCCACATCCCCCTTGAGCAACAGATGCGGCGTCTCCTCCCGTCCCACCATGAGCGAGTAGGCAGCTCCAAAATGCGTCAGCTTCACCGCGCCATGCGCCTCCAGGCAGATGTTCCGCGGGCTCACGTCGCGGTGGATGATTCCCAGGGGGAGCCCCTGATCATCCCTGAGCGTGTGCGCATGGTGCAGTGCATCGGCCACCTCGGCACCGATGTAGAGCGCGAAGGACGGTGACACCGTGCGCTCGAGCATCGTCACGAGATTGAGGACGGTGTCCAAGGAGGGACCATCCACGTACTCCATGATCACGTGCGGCTCTCCCTGGTGGATCTTGAGGTGATGCACCTGAGCGATAGCAGGGTGGTGGAGCAAGAAAGCCAGCCGCACCTGATCCACGAGCCGCTGGCGGTTCATGAACTGGCTCGGACTCCTCAGGCTTCTGATGGCGACCGAGCCTGCGGGTGCACGCTGGACACTGCGCCGGGCCAGCACCAGCACCTCTCCGTTTCCCCTGCATTCGAGTTCCCGGATCAACTCGTAGCGGGTCTCGTCCAGGACGAACAGGAACTGAGGCCTCCCTCCCTCCAGCATGTCCTTGGTGCGTTTGTCGGTGGGCTTCTCTCCATCACTCATGTTGATCCCCCAGGCGGGAATACTCCTGGCAGTAGGGTCTGCCGGGCTGGCCGCAATAGGTATCACAAGGGGACGGTTTTTCCCAAGAAGTGTGTACCTATCAGGTACATTGCTGACTGGACCTGATGAGATTATCGAGGCAACGAGCGGTAGCGAGCGGTGGTCCGCGCTGAGGCTGAAAGCGCATTCGCGGTGCTCGTGCCCCATGCGCCTGTGGAGCGTTGAATTGCACAGGTATTGACGCGGCCCGTCATGGCCTGGGGCTCATGGCGTGGCGCGTTATGCGTGCTCACTCAATGCTGTAATGTGTTGCAGTCATCATTGACGCGTCTGGTCATCAACAGTGACGCGTGCCGTCATGATGACGCTTTCATTTTCTGTCTTTACTCCTCGGAAAAACGGCTTTACATGCCGTCCCTGAGAGCGTCGAACAGCCCGAGCGCTGATGACCGAGCATCCGACGCACCTCAAGCACCTCTCGGCTTCCAGCAGGAGGCGTCTCGCCACGGGGAGAGAGAGGGGAGCTCGCAGGGGGTCAGTGAAACCGCTTGACCAGGAGAGCACGTGAGAAACAGGAACAATGTGTCGAGATTGGCCAGGGCCGCAGGCGTCGTATTGGCGATGTCCCAGCTGGTCCTCAGCGCCTGCGAGCCTCAGTCAGTTGCACCGCAAGCCATGGGGTCCGTGAAGCAAGCCGCGAGTTCGAACGTCGCGCAGGGGAAGAGCATCTCCGCCTCCTCCTATACCCAGGTCTACGTCGCATCGAACGCGAACGATGGGAACCGGGCGACGTACTGGGAAGGCGCGCCCAACGCCTATCCCAACACCCTCACGGTGAACCTGGGCAGCAATCACAACATCACCTCGGTCGTCGTGCAGCTCAACCCGGACAGCATCTGGGGGGCGCGCACCCAGACGTTCGCCGTGCTGGGCCACAACGCCAGCACGAGCACCTTCTCCACCCTGAAGTCCTCGGCCACCTATAGCTTCGATCCCTCGAGCGGCAACCAGGTCACCATTGCCGTCACCGCTACCGTGAGCGAAGTGCAGCTCCAGTTCACGGGCAACAGCGGCGCCACCGGCGGCCAGGTCGCCGAGTTCCAGGTCATCGGCGAGCCCTCGGCCGGCAACCCCACCTACGCCCTCACCGTCGTCAACGGCTCGGGCAGCGGCTCCTACGCGGCCGGCTCCGTGGTGAACATCACCGCCAACACGCCTCCCTCCGGTCAAGTCTTCAATGGCTGGACGGGTGGGACGTCCTCCAGCTTCGGCAACACCAGCGCGGCCTCCACCACGTACACCACGACGGCCGCGGCGACGACCATCACCGCCACCTACGCGACGGCTACCGGCGGCTCCAAGTATGAGGCCGAGTCCGCCTCCCTGAGCGGCGGCGCGACCCAAACGACCAACCACGCCAACTACAGCGGCTCCGGGTTCGTCGAGGGCTACTGGACCCAGGGCGCGACCACCACGTTCAACGTCTCCGCGGCCAGCGCGGGCTGGTACGACGTGAGCCTGCGCTACGGCAACGGCTTCGCCGAGTCCAACATCTCCGTCTACGTCAACGGCACGAAGATCAAGCAGAGCATCCTGCCCACCACCGGCAACTGGGACACCTGGGCCAACAAGGCCGAGACGGTCTACCTGAACTCCGGCTCCAACCAGGTCGCCTACAAGTATGACGCGGGCGACGGCGCCAACATCAACCTGGACTACATCACCGTCGGCGCCACCACGACGCAGAAGGCCGACCTCACCGTCACGGACATCCAGTGGACCGCCGGTCACACCCCGCCGCAGGAGGGGGACGCCATCACCCTCAAGGCCGTCATCAAGAACAGCGGCACCGCGGCCACCCCGAGCAGCAGCCACAAGGTCTCCTTCCGCGTGAACGGCCAGGAGGTGGCCACCGCCACGTCCACCACGTCCCTGGCGGCCGGCGCGAGCGCGACCCTGACGGCCAGCGGCACCTGGTCCACCTCCAACGGCACCTACTCCATTGACGCCACGGTGGACCCGGACAACGCCATCTCCGAGTTCAACGACAGCAACAACAGCCTCAGCAAGAGCATCACCGTGTCGCAGATCCCCGGGCCGGACCTGATCGTCCAGACCATCTCGTCGACTCCCTCCACCCCGCAGGCGGGCAGCGCGGTCTCCTTCACCGTGGCCATCGCCAACCAGGGCCTCAACGCCACCTCCGGCACCGCTATCGCCGTGAAGCTCGTCATCGATGGCGTCACGACCCTGAACGGCACCGGTCCCACCTCGCTGAACGCGGGCGCCTCGGCGGCCGTCACCCTGAGCGGCACCTGGACGGCCACCAACGGCAACCACACCCTGGTGGCGACCGTGGACCCCTCCAACGCCATCACCGAGGCCGTGGAGAGCAACAACTCGCAGTCCTCGACCATCTACGTGGGCCGCGGCGCGAACGTGCCCTGGATCGAGTACGAGGCGGAGAACGGGCGCACCAATGCCCAGGTCCAGGGTCCCAGCCGCGCGACGGGCACCATCGCGGGCGAGGCCTCCGGCCGCAAGGCCGTCGTCCTCAGCTCCACTGGCCACTACGTGGAGTGGACGACCACCGCGGCCGCCAACGCCATCGTCGTGCGCAACAGCATGCCTGACGCGGCGGGCGGCGGCGGCATCCAGGCCACGCTGAGCCTCTACGTCAACGGCACCAAGCTGACCACGCTCAACCTCTCCTCCAAGGAGGCCTGGGTCTACGGCGACGACAACATCCAGACCAACAACCCCTCGAACGGTCTCCCGCGCCGCATCTACGACGAGGCCAACAAGCTGCTGAGCACCACCATCCCCCAGGGCGCCACCGTCCGTCTGCAGAAGGACTCGGGCGACACCGCCTCGTACTACGCCATCGACTTCATCGACCTGGAGCTGGTCGGTCCGAAGATCGAGAAGCCGGCCGGCTACATCGACGTCACCGAGGCCGGGCACGGCTGGGCGCCCGCGGTGCCGAACGATGGGCAGTCGGACGACAACGCCATCAACCAGGCCATCTGGGCGGCCCAGGCCGGAACCTACTCGGGCGTCTACCTGCCGCCCGGCGTGTACGACCAGACCACCAAGTACCAGGTCAAGGGCATCACCATCCAGGGCGCGGGCCTCTGGTACACGAAGATCTACAACGCGAGCCTGCAGGAAGGGGACTGGGGCAACACGGGCTTCATCATCACCGGTGACAACTCGAAGTTCCGCGACTTCGCCATCTTTGGCAACACCGACGGTCTGCGCACCCAGGGCGGCAAGGCGTGGGTCCCCTCCGCCTTCAAGAACACCGTCATCGAGAACGTGTGGATCGAGCACGTCACCTGCGGCTACTGGGTGGGTGGCCCCTCCGAGTCCACCAACCTGCGCATCAGCAACGTGCGCATCCGCAACACCGGCGCGGACGGCATCAACCTGTGCAACGGCACCAAGGACAGCCTCATCGAGAACGTGCACGCCCGTAACACCGGTGACGACGCGTTCGCCATCTGGTCCGCGCGCGATCTCTACGGGTTCCCGGACTCCAACAACGTCATCCGCAACTGCACGGCGCAGATCACCTGGCGCGCGGCGGGCTTCGCCATCTACGGCGGCATCAACAACCGCATCGAGAACAGCGTGGCCTACGACACGATCACCTACCCGGGCCTCACGGTGAGCTCCGAGTTCAATCCGTTCCCCATGGAGTCGGCGACGGTCGACGGGCTGACGCTGGTGCGCACCGGCGGCACCTACTGGGGTGGCCAGCAGTTCGGCTCCATCTGGCTGCGCGCCGACCAGAGCCCCACCAACGGCATCACCATCAAGAACGTCGACATCGTGGATCCGACGTACCAGGGCATCAGCATCCAGAGCAACGGTGGCTCGTTCACCAACCTGGCGCTCCAGAACATCACCATCAGCAACCCGACGAACTACGGCATCCAGATCCTGCCGTCCGCGGCGGGCGGCGCGACCTTCAGCAACGTGACGGTCAACAACGCGCCCACGGCGAAGTTCGTCAACCAGAGCACCGCCGGCTTCTCCGTCACCAACGGGGGCGGCAACAACTTCTAGCCGGTAAGGCTTGAGGCTTCACAGCTCGAGGCTGCCCACGCTGTATCGGTGGGCAGCCTCTTGTTCTTCACGGCTGCAGACTCACCACTTGCCGCCCTTGCTCAGGGCCTTGATCTTCGTCTCGGCCTTGGACAGGTTGGCCTCCGCCTTGCCCGAGCCGTTGAGCGTGGCGTACACCGCGTTGCGGAACTCCGTGCTCACCTGGTTGTACTTCGCACCGGCGATCGTCGGCCGCGGCACGGCGTTGATGAAGGTGTCATAGAGGCTGCCGAAGAAGGGGTTGGCCTTGAGCAGCTCCGGATCCTTGTAGAGGCTCACGATGGTGGGGTTGAACGAGCCCACGACGGCGCGGCGCTTCTGCTCCTCGGTGCTCGTCAGGTACTTCACCAGGTCCGCCGCCAGCTTCGGGTTCTTGGACGTCTTCGGTACGCCCAGCTGCCAGCCGCCCAGCGTGCCCGTGGACTTGCCGTCCGCGCCGCCCTTGGGCAGCGCCATCACCGCCACCTTGCCCGCCACCGGGCTGTCCTTGCCGTTGGCCAGCGCCCAGGCGTACGGCCAGTTGCGCATGAACACCGCGTTGCCGGACTGGAAGGCACCGCGCGCGCCCTCCTCCTCGTAGGCCAGCACGCCCTTGGGGATGACGTTGCCCACCAGCGAGGCGAAGAAGGTGACAGCCTCCACCGCCTTCGGGTTGTTCACCGTCACCTTGCCGCTGGGGTCGACAATGGTTCCGCCGCCGAAGGAGTCAATCCACTCCAGCGCGTTGCACGTCAGGCCCTCGTACGACTTGCCTTGGAAGACGAAGCCCACCAGCTTGTCATTGCCCGCCTTCTTCTCACCCTCCAGCACCACCTTGGCCGACTGCGCCAGCTCCTGCCACGTGGTGGGCGGCTTCTGCCCGTACTTCTCCAGCAGATCCTTGCGGTAGTAGAGCAGCCCCGCGTCCGTGAACCACGGCATGCCCACCAGCTTCCCGTTCACCGTGTTGTTCTTCACGATGGGCTGGAAGTGCTCCTTGAGCACCTCCTCCGGGATGTACTGCTTCAAGTCGATGAAGTAGTTGGCCACGATGCCCGGCCAGATGACGTCGAGGCGGGCGACGTCCAGGTCCGCCGTGCCCGAGGCCAGCAACTGCTGGAGCGACGCGAGCTCCTGGGTGGCGTCCGTGGACGCGCTGACGATGGTGACGGTGTTGCCCGTCTTCTGGGCCCAGGCCTCCGCGCCTGACTTGCAGAGATCCCTCTCCATTCCCACGCTGCCACAGGCAATCGTGAGCGTCTCTGCTCGCGCCAGGGTGGGGGAGCCCAATGCCGCCGCGACCGCGAGTCCTGCCAGTGCCTTCTTCATGCGTGAATGCCCCTTCGGTGAGGCGCTCCAACGCTGGAGCGCGGCGCGAAGCGGACTGTATCTGGTGCGAGGATGCAACAATTCACTCGCACCCCACGCTCAGGCACTCAGGAGTTGGTCGCGACTTCCAGCTTCTCCCAGCCTGCCTCCATCTCCACCGTGAGCACTCCGTCTACGACGCGGTGCTTCATGGCGCCGATCACCTCTCGCGGAGCCGCTACTCCGTACACACACAGTGTTTCTTTCTGCCGAGACGGGGAAAGTGTTCCCTCTGTGTTTCGGGTGAGCACGAAGCGGTCTCCCTGCTTCGCGCCGCTCAGCCGGGTGATACGGGAGGCTCCGTAGCCGTCGCCCGCGTCCTCATAGAGGCGGCCCTCCACCTGCGGGCCCGCGTGGATGTGCCAGGTGAGGTGAGACCAGTTGGCCGTGGTGGTGTGCAGCGCGGGCTCGGTCAACGCCAGGGCTCCGCCCTCTCTCAGCCACATGGGCACCGTGTCCAGCCCTGCCTCGGCCAGCAAATGCTGTCGGCCCTCGATGACTTTTCCCGAGGGCGCAAGGTTGGAGAAGGGCAGCCAGCGGCCCTCGGGGAGATACGCGTGCCGCCGCGTGCGGCTCTGGCGCACCACGGGCGCCACGAGCAGATCCCTTCCGAAGAAGAACTCGTCATCCATCCGGAGCGCGTCCGCGTCACCCGGCGCGTACATGACGAGCGGGCGTATCGCAGGCAAGCCCTCCTGCGCGGCCTCGTGCATCAGCGTGTAGAGCGTGGGCAGCAACCGGTAGCGGTTCTCCAGCCACAGCCGGGTGTGCGAGAGGTACGGCTCGCCGAAGCGCCAGGGCTCCTGCTGCGGGGTGCCCTTGCCCGAGTGGTTGCGCATCATCGGGTAGAAGGTGCCCAGCTGCGACCAGCGCACCAGCATCTCCCCGTTGGCCTTGCCGAGGAAGCCCGGGATGTCCGCCCCGGTGAAGGCCACGCCCGACAGGCCCAGTCCCAACATCATGGCGATCGAGAGCTCCAGGTGCGCCCAGTAACTGGAGTTGTCTCCCGTCCACACCGCTGAGTAGCGCTGGATGCCCGCGAAGCCCGCGCGCGTCAGCACGAAGGGCCGGCGCTCCGGAGCGAGCTCTCGCTGGCCCTCGAAGGCCGCCTTCGCCATGCCCAGCGCGTAGACGTTGTGCACTTCCAGGTGGCGCTTGTCTCCGTGCCTCGCGTCGTGGGGCAGGGTGGGGCCCTCCACCTTTCCGAGGTCCACCGCCTGCGCCGTGTTGATGGAGAACGTGTCCTGACCGTTGAGCAGCTTGAAGCACGCCGGCTCGTTCATGTCGTTCCAGAAGCCGGCGACGCCCGCCTCCAGGAACTCCCGGTGCAGCTTGCCCCACCACTTGCGCACGGACTCCTGCGTGAAGTCCGGGAAGGCGGCCGGCTTGGGCCACACTTCGCCGTACAGCACGTTGCCCCGGTCGTTGCGGACCAGGTAGTCATTGGCCAGCGCCTCGTCATAGACGCGGTAGCCCGGCTCGGCCTTGACGCCAGGGTCGATGATGGTGACCAGCTTCACGCCCTGCGCGGCCGCCTCCCTGGCCAGCCCCGCGGGATCCGGATAGCGCGCGCGATCCCACGTCCAGACCTTGTAGCCCTCCATGTAGTCGATATCGAGGTAGATGCAGTCCAGCGGGAGGTTGCGGGCCCGGTAGCCGCGCAGGACGGAGCGGATGTCTCCCACGTTCTCGTAGCCCCAGCGAGACTGCTGGGCTCCCAGGCTCCACAGCGGCGGCAGCGGGTGGCGGCCGGTGAGCTCCGTGTAGCGCCGCACCACGTCCGCGGGCTGCGGACCCACGATCACGTAGGTGTCCAGCTCTGGTCCCGCTGACTCCCAGCGCACGAGCGTGGGATCGTCCACCGCTACGTCCACCTCCATCCTCCAGGACTCGTCGACGAAGAAGCCCCATGCCTGGCCCTCGCGCAGGCCGAGGCTGACGGGAATGGACTGGTAGAGCGGATCCGTGTCCGGGTGGTGGGGCAGCACGTCCGTGTTCCAGAACACGAAGCGCATGCCGCGCTTGTCGAGCGCGCCCACCTTCTCGCCAAAGCCCAGCCACGCCTCGTCCGGCGGCGAGTACAGGGACAGCCGGGTGCGGTGGCGGGTGACGGGATAGTCCGGCATCTGCTCGCCGGAGAAGCCCTCGCAGCGGGTGAGCTCCCGGCCGCTGGCGTCCCTCAGGCGCCAGGTGCCCTGAGTCACGTTCACTTCCAGGGACAGCTCCTCCGTTCCCACCACCGCGATTCCCCCTTGTTCCTCGCGGCGGAACGAGAGGGGCCGGTCCGTCTGTGCCACCACGGCCCAGGATTCTTTCTGGGACAGCTCGCGCAGGGTGGCCACGGAGGGACCCAGCGCGGGGATGTGGCGCAGTCTCAGGACTCCAGGCAGCGGGCTGCGGACCTCCAGGGCGGAGCGCGCGCCCCAGAAGGTGATGCGGGTCGGTTCCAGGGAGATGTCGTCGAGTCGCATAGGGCGGCCGCAGCCTATGCGGTGTGCACTCCCGAGTGGCACTCACTTCTTACGGGAGATGATTGAAGACGGTGCGCTTGCGCATGCCTGTTCTCCTGGTGGCGGTGCTCGGCCCGCGGCTGAAGGAACTCCACCCGCCGTGCCCGCAGCGTTGCTATATGCAGCCCGGGTCGCGCAAGGCGGACGAGAACGATGACGACGATTCTGTACGGAAAGCCCGTGGTGGAGGAGATCGAACGGCGAATCACGCCCGAGATCGCCGAGCTGAAAGCCCGGTATGGCATCACGCCCTCCCTCACGGTGGTGCAGGTGGGTGACGATCCAGCCTCGAAGCGGTACGTGGGGCGGAAGATCCAGTCCTGTGAGAAGCTCGGCATGAAGGCGCAGCACATCCTCCTCAAGGAGGATGTCGAGGCCGAGGCCCTCTGCCAGGAGGTCGCGCGCATCGGCGCCTCCAATGATGTGCACGGGCTGCTCGTTCAACTCCCGCTCCCCCGGTCCATCGAGGAGCCGGACATCAGCGGTGGCGCGGACCCCGTCGACAAGTTCGACATCCTGGATGTCATCCCTCCCGAGAAGGACGTGGACGGCATCGCCTCGAGCTCCTTCGGCGAGCTCTACCGGGCCAGGACTCGCCGCCTCCGGTACCTGCCGTCCACCGCGCTCGCGGTGAAGCGCATCATCGACTACTACCGCATCGAGACACGCGGGAAGCGCGCCGTCGTCATCGGCCGCAATGACATCACCTCCAAGCCCATCATGCTGATGCTCGGCGGCCGCATGTGCGACGCCGAGGTCACCTGGATCCACCGTCACGTGCCTCGCGAGTACCAGCTCGATGCGCTCGAGCGCGCGGACATCGTCGTCACCGCGGTGGGGCGCGCGGACTACCGCATCACCCGCGAGATGCTCAAGCCGGGCGTGGTCTTCATCGACGTGGCCACGCGGGTGACGGAGACGGGCAAGCTGGTGGGCGACGCGGAGTTCGACGGCGTCAGCCCCATTGCCTCCGCCATCACCCCTGTCCCGGGCGGCGTCGGCCCGGTGACGGTGGCGGCGCTCATGGAGAACACGGTGCGCGCGGCGTGGTTCGCCGCGGGCGTGGGCCGGCTCGGCTACGAGTTCTTCCCGGGGCCCGTCACCCCGTCCCCGTGAGGGCCTGAGCCTCGGTGTGCGCGGGGTGGATGCGCACCCAGAGGGACTTCAGGCGGCGCCAGAGCGGCGGCAGAGGGACCCAGGGCGCTCCATCGGCGGTCAGCTCGAGGTCCCCCAGGCGGCGAAGCACCGTCTCGAAGAAGACGTGTGCCTCCATGCGGGCCAGTGCCGCCCCCAGGCAGTAGGAGGCGCCGTATCCGAAGGCCAGGTGCTTCATCACCTTGCGGCCCACGTCGAACTGGTCGGGCTCGGGGAAGACCTCCGGATCCCGGTTGCCCGCATGCAACACCAGGAAGACCATCTGGCCAGCCTCGATTTGCCTGCCGTGGAGCTCGAAGTTCTCCACGGCCATGCGGTTGATCATCGTCGAGGGGCCATCGAAGCGCATCATCTCCTCGACGGCGTTGGGGATCAGCGCGGGCTCCTGCCTCAGCCGCTCCAACTGGTCCGGGTGATCGAGCAACATCCACATCCCGTTGCTCATCATGCTCGCCGTGGTGTCCTCCGCCGCGAACAACAGCAGGATGCAGTTGGCGATGATCTCCTCCTCGCTGGCGATGTCTCCGTTCTCCAGGCCGTCCAGGAAGATGCTGATCAAGTCCTCCCGCCGCTCCACTCGCCGGGCGTCGAGGAAGTGCTTCAGGTAGCTCTCCATCTCCAGGAGCGTCTGCTGGATCTCCAGCAGATCCTGGAAGCCTCTCACCCGGAACAGCAGGTTCAGGGTGCGTGACCAGCGCTGGAGCTGATCGAGATCCTCGATGGGAGTCCCCAGCATCTCGGCAATCACTCCCGCCGAGAGCGGATGCGCGAGCTCGGAGACGATGTCGATCTCATCGTCCTGGATGAGCTTGTCGATCAATCGGTCGAGCAGTGCCTGCGTCTTGTGCCGCAACTGCTCCACGGTTCTGTGGCTGAAGTACTTCTTGAGGAACTGCTGGAAGCGCAGGTGATCCTCTTTGCGCGTGTGCCCCATCCAGAGCGCGATGGAGTCGCGCAGGGGACGCAACTGCTTGCGCTCCTCCTCGGGCATCCGGTCGATCCGACCCGTCGTGCTGGCATCCGTGACTCGCGGATCACGCAGGATGGCCGCGATGTCCTCGAAGCGGGTGAGCACCCAGCCGTTCAGTTGCGGACTCCAGTGCACCGGGTCTTTCTGGCGGAGGCTGTGCATCGCCGGGTGGAGATCGAGGCAGAGGCTTGGGTCGAGCAGATCGCTGGGGACGGACGACTCAAGCTGGTGCCACGCCTGCGACAGCGCCTTGGCCGAATTCACTACGTCTCTTCGCATCGGCACTACCTCCCGAGTTGGTCTGTCTCAGGAGGTACCCCAAAGCGCGGGTAAATTTCACCTGTTTAACTTACATATTGAATACTCCTTTGGGTCCTCGACGCTACCGCTCCACCCCGTTGCGCCATTCTGGGGCAGGGCGCTGAGCGTTTCCGAGCCAACCGCTCCGAAATGGTGCGATGACACCCCGCAAGTACTTGGAAACACGCAAAGCCAGACTTGGCCGCATCTCTGCACTGCGTTCCTTTCGGAGGGCGAACGCATGAGCGCCAATGGCAAGCAGGCCAGGATGAATGGGAGCAACGGTGTCATCGAAGCTGAGACGCGGATGCAACTGGTGAAGGAGGGCGGTGGCGGCACCCTCGGTGTGAATGGCAACCGCTACGAGTATGGCTGGCGGGCCGGAAAGCCCGAGGAGGACCCCGAGAAGATGAAGAAGTGGGGCCTCATCTCCGCGCGTCCCAGTGAGTTCCTCATCCACATGCGCCGCGGCCGGGTGCGTGAAGTCTCCGGCCAGGGCGCCAGCTGCTTCAAGTTCCCCGGCGACGCGGTGGCCATTGTCCCCACCAGCGTCCAGCGGCTCCAGTTCACCGCGGACCAGGTGACCAGTGAGAAGGTGGGCGTCGCCGTCACCGGCCTCGCCGTGTACCGCATCGTCGATCCGCTCGTGGCCTTCCGCATGCTGAACTTCTCCTTCCCGGAGCGCGCCTCCGAGAAGCTGCAGGAGTTGCTGCGGGAGATGTTCGTCGGCGCCGCGCGGCGGCTCGTGGCCAACCTCTCCGTGGAGGAGTGCCTCACCAAGCGCAAGGAGGGCATCGCCACCGAGCTCATGCGAGAGATTGCCCCCGTCGTCTCCGGCCGCGGCCGGTTGGATGACAGCACCGATGCCGGGTGGGGCGTCGTCATCGACACCATCGAGATCCAGGACGTGCGCGTGCTCAGCGCCACCGTCTTCGAGAACATGCAGGCCCGCTACCGCCGCGAGCAGGAGCGGCAGGCCCGCGAGGCGGAGCTGGCCAAGGAGCGCTTCCTGCGGCGCGAGGAGGCCGAGGCCGAGCGCGTCATCGCCCTGACGAAGCTCGCCGCCGATGAGGAGGTCCGTCAGAAGCGCACCGTCACCGAGGAGCAGGCGCGGCTCGAGGAGCTGGCCTCCGAGGCCCGCGTCACCGAGGCGCGGCTGGTGCAGGAGCGCACCCTCAAGCAGGGCCAGGCCGCCACCGAGCGCGAGGTGACGCTGGCGAAGATGAACGCGGACATCGAGGTCCGCCAGCGCAAGCAGCAGGGCGAGGAGGCCGCGAAGCTGGAGTTCCTGGCCACCGAGGCCCGCGTCGCCGAGACGAAGCTGGCCCAGGAGCGCACCCTCAAGCAGGGCCAGGCTGAAGCCGAGCGCGAGCTGGCCCTCAACAAGCTGAATGCCGAACTCGAGCTGCGCCAGCGCCGGCAGGAGGCCGAGGAGTCCGCGAAGCTGGAGCAGCTCGCCTCCGAGGCTCGGCTGAGCGAGGCGAGGCTGGCCCACGAGCGCTCCATGGCCGAGGCCCAGCTCACCCACGAGCGCACCCTGGCCGCCGCTCGCGCCGACGCCGAGCTGGAGCGCATCCGCCAGGAGCAGCAGGCGGAGATGGAGCGCATCCGCCACGAGCAGGAGTCCGCCTCCGCCCGCAATGAGGGTCAGCTCGCCGCCACCCTCCAGGAGGTGGAGCGGCTCAAGGCCCAGGTGCAGGTGGCCCAGGCCCGCCGCGCCATCGCCGAGGCCGAGCTCGCCGTCGCCGAGCTGGAGTCCCGGAAGCTCAACACCCAGCAGGAGCTGGAGCTCGCTCGCGCCCGCGCCATGCGCGAGATCGAGAACACCCTGAGCCCCGAGGCCATCCAGATGACGCTGGCGCAGCAGCTGCCCCAGGTGGCCGCCGCCTTCCAGCAGAAGATGGGCGAAGTCCACGTCACATCCGTGGATGGCGCCAATCCGTTCGGGTACATCGCCGCCGCCGTGGAAGGGGTGATGGGGCTCGCGCGTTCTGCGGGCCTGAAGGTTCCCAGCCCCACCCAGCAGCCGCAGTAACGGGCCGCCGGCTTCGGCGTATATAAGGAGGCAAGGGAGCTCAGGAGGTCGTCAGACGTGAAGAAGGTCGGAATCCTTGCCGCGGCGTGCGGCATCGCCGTGGCGCTCGTTCCCTGGCTCATGCCCACCGGCCCCAGCGCTGGGCTGGATGCCTCGCAGTTCCTCGCCTCGGGCAGCCTGTTCCTGGGGGCCGCTGTCGTCTTCGCCGGCGGCCTCCTTACGTCCTTGACGCCCTGCGTCTATCCGCTCATCCCCATCACCGTGTCTGTGTTCGGCGCTCGCAAGGCCGAGGGGCGAGGGAAGGCGCTGTTGCTCACTTCCTCGTACATCATCGGCATGGGGGTGGTCTTCAGCGCGCTCGGAGTGCTGGCGGCCAAGACGGGGCAGGCCTTTGGTGCCCTGCTCGGCCACCCCGGGGTGGTGACGGGGCTGGCCGTGTTCCTCCTGGTGCTGGCTACGTCCATGTTCGGCGCCTTCGAGTTGGCGCTGCCGTATGGGCTGCAGCAGCGGTTGAACTCCGTGGGCGGCGCGGGCCTGGCCGGCGCGTTCCTCATGGGCAGCGTGTCCGGGTTCCTCGCGGCGCCGTGCACCGGGCCCGTGCTCACCGGCCTGCTCGCGTTCGTGGCCAAGACGGCGAACATGCCGCTCGGTGCGGGCCTGCTCTTCATCTATGCGCTGGGCATCGGCGTGCCGTTCTTCCTCATCGGCGTCTTCACCGTGCGGCTGCCTCGCGGCGGCGAGTGGATGGAGTGGGTGAAGAGCGTGCTCGGCATCATCCTCGTGGCGCTCGCCATCTCGTACCTGCGGGATGCATTCCCCTGGGCCCGTGACACCGTGAAGGGCGTGGCCGCGCAGATCGGCCGCGTGCCGGGAGCCTTCATCACCGGTGGGATTGCGGCGCTGGGCGTCGTGGTGGGCGCCGTCCACCTGTCCTTCAAGTCCAACGCACGGGAGTTCGCCATCAAGGCCGCGGGGGTGGCGCTCGTGGTGTTCGCCATCGTCATCCGCGTGGGCGCGATGGATGCCGCTCCCACCGGCGCGCTCTGGGTGAAGCTGGGCTGGGCGCAGCCTCCCCAGGCTCCCTCCTTCCTGTGGCACCAGGTCATGCCCGCCAAGCAGGCCAGCTTCTCCGCCCAGGAGTTCGACAAGGCGCTCGCCCTGGCCCGCACCGAGGGCAAGCCCGTGCTGATCGACTTCTTCGCGGACTGGTGCGCGGCCTGTAAGGAGCTGGACCGTGAGACGTATCCGGCCCCGGAGGTCATCTCCGAGGCGGGACGCTTCCTCAGCATCAAGATCGATGCGACCAACAGCGAGGATTCGCTCGATGCGCTGATGGAGCGCTTCGGCGTCGAGGGCCTGCCCACCGTGGCCTTCGTCTCCTCGAGCGGGGAGATCCTCAAGAATCCCCGCGTCACCGGCTTCCTGGAGCCCAAGCCCTTCACCGAGGAGCTCAAGAAGGTCCGCTGATCACTGCCACTCCTCGCCAAGCCGCCCTCGGCTCGCCAGGACTCGGTCGATCATCAGCTCGTGCAGCGCGTAGAGCTGCCGGGCCAGCTCCTCTCCTTCGAGGAGCGCCACGGCGCCGGCCATGGCCTCCAGCGTGGACATGCCCTCGGGGTTCGGTGGGCGGCGCAGCCTTCGCGTGTTCGGCGGGGGCGGCGGCAGGGCCAGCCCTGGCATCCTCCGCAGCACCGGCATCCGTTGCAGCATCCTCCGGGCCTGTCCCCAGTTCCCGTCCAGCACCACCAGTCGACGTGGGGGAGGTGCATCCGAAGCGGGCGGCTGTGAATCCGGGAAGAGCAGCCACGTGTCGGAGCCCTCCAGGACCGAGGCGTCGAAGCGCTCACCCGGAGCTCCATAGGTGAGCACCTGGCACTGCGAGAGGGCCAGCGCCGCCAGCCGCGCCGTGTTGGTGGACTTCTCCTTCTCCTTGTTGTGGCGGATGACCAGGTACTCGGTGCGCGTCTCCAGACGTGGCACCTCGGCACACAGGCACAGCCGCGTCGGCAGGTAGCATCGCGGGCACCGGCCCGCGAGGTCCGCCGGAGTGCGAGACCTCATGTGCTGATCTTGTTCTGCCGCCGGTACTGCTCCATGAACTGGCGGGCCTCGCGCAGCTTCTGCTCGACGAAGCGATCCTCGGCGTCCGGCTCGTAGTCGTCCGGCATATCCACCTGGAACAGCGCGGACAGCCCCGCCGGAGAGACTTCGAGCCACTCGGCCGTGCGGCCCAGCGCTACCGGGCGCCGACCCGCGAACGTCTCGGGTCCGTCCTCCGGGCCACATCGGCAGATGCGCGCCGAGTCTCCCGACACGTCGATGTAGAGCCCCAGCACCTCTCCATTCAGCTCCGCCGCCAGCGTGCAGGTGATCTCGCTCACGTACGCGGCCAGGGCGTGCGCGGCGGAGCGCTCCGTGAGCGAGCGCACCATGAAGACCTTCCAGCCGGCCTCGGTCAGCGTGCCTGCCTCATCAATGGGCGTCAGCTCCGCGGGAGGCGCCTGAATGCGCGACAACAGCCGCCGGATCGGCGCCTCGATGCGCTCCAATCGCGCCGTGGAGGCGGGGCAGAAAAAGAGGACTCGGTAGTCGCGGCTGTCGGAAGGGCTTTCCATACGGCACGGCGCTGAGAGGGGATCTCCTCGGACTCGTTCCAATTGTTAGTAGCAAACGGGCATTTACGCTATTCAAGAAGTACCAGAAATTGATGGTAAAGGCGAACGGGATGAGCGGGGTTCCGTTGCCACCCAGACACCCAAGCCCAGGACGAGGCCGCCTCCGAGAAGCCCCAGAGGCCCCAGTTCCTCATGGAAGCAGAGCCAGCCGATGAGGGTGGCGGTGAGCGGCTCCATATAGGTGAGTGCTCCGGTGGTGGCGGCGGGGATGCGGCGCAGGCCGGTGTTGAAGAGGATGTTGCCGGTGAGTGCGCACAGCACGCCGCCGGCGACGATCCACAGCGCCGAGGGGGTGAGCGGGGGCAGGGCGCCGCGGCCGAACAAGAGCAGCAGGGTGACGACGGAGACGGCCGAGTGGACGGAGGTGACGCCCAGGGGAGACCAGGCGCGAGCCGCTTCCTTGGCGGTGAAGACGGTGATGGCGAAGAAGATGGCGCTGCCGGCCCCGAGCAGCGCCGTCCACCCCGAGAAGCTCGCGCCTGGCTTCCAGAGGAGCAGGGCCAATCCCAATGAAGTCAGTGGGGCTCCAATGAGTGCGCGGGGCGAGCGGGGTTCGCGGGCCACCCACGGCGCCGTGAGGGCGACGAGCAGGGGGGCCAGGTAGTGGGTGAGCACGGCGACGGAGACGGGGCCGATGTTCACGGCGGCGAAGAAGAGGGCCACGTTGATGGCGTCGGCCACGCCCATGATGACGAGCGCCAGGATGGCTCGTCTGTCCTTCAGCGCCTGCTTGTTCAGGAGGAACGGAGTGGGGAGGGCGACGGTGAGCAGTGCCAGCAGGGCGCTCTGCTGGCCGGTGAGGCCCGCGGGGCGCAGGAAGAGCGACCAGAAGCCCCAGAGGGTGGCTCCAGCCGCGACCATGAAGAAGGACTGCACAAGGGCTCCTGAAGGTTCGGGACCGTGTACCCCGAACGGGCGCGCAGCGTAGACCACGGCGCGTGGATGTGAATCACGTCTGAGGAGTAGTCGAGGGCCGGGCGTCTCTCGGCGGCTGGGCGGGCAGGCGTCAATCTCGGCGTCAGCCGCTGTCCACGGCGGTGACGGCGGGAGCGCCAAACCCGCGAGAAGACAGAGCGGGCGGGCTGGCACAGCGGGTGCTCTTGGGGGGCGCACAGGAGGAACACCCATGAGCCTGACGAGTGACTTGCGCATCGCCCTCCACGAGGTGGGGGTGGCGCTGCGACGACCCGAGGAGTTCACCACGCGCTGGAGGGATCGCCGGCTGACGCCGGGCCCTCGCCCGCTCATCTTCCCCGTGCTGCTGGCCAACGCGGTGCTGGGGATTGCCGCCTACGGCCTGGTGATGCGGCTGCACGAGGGCTGGGACGGGATGCTGGGAGGGCTGGTGAAGGCTCCGGTGGCGGCGGGGCTCGCGTGGGCGCTGGCGCTACCGGCGCTCTACATCCTCAACTCGGCGCTGGGCTCGAAGCTGGATGCGTCCACCACGCTGCTGGCGGCGCTGACGACGGTGAGCTTCGGCTCGATGGCGCTGATGGCGAGCATTCCCATCACCTGGTTCTTCGGGCTGGCGCTGCCATACGGGCTGGTGCGGCTGGCGGTGAACCTCCTGGTGTTCGTGGGCGTGGGCATCTGCATGGTGGATGTGTTCCTGCGGACCATGAAGGCGCTGGAGCCCGCGCACAGCCGCGCCTACGCCACGCTGTGGCTGGCCCTGGTGGGTGTCATTGGCGCGGAGCTGATGACCCTGTTCTCCCTCTTCCACTTCGACGCCTGACCGGAGGCTGCCATGGACGCTGCTTTTTCTTCTCCCGTCCCGGGGATGTTCGATCTCATCCTGCGCGGCGAGGCGCACCTCCACCGCTTGATGCGGGACGAGGCGGGCCTGCCCGAGATCATCCAGAAGCTCCTCGCGCTCTCGGTGCTGGGGCTCACCGTTCACGGTGGGGTGCTGGGGCTGGCTGCTTCGCTGTTTCCCGCGAGCCATTCGCTGGCCTGGTATCAGTCCGGGCACCCGGTGGTGTGGATGCCGCTGGCGCTGGTGGGCGCGTTCCTCGGGGCGCTGTGCATCTGCCTGCCATCCTTCTACTTCTACACGCAGCTGTCGGGGCTGGACGCGTCGTTCCGGCTGGTGACGGCCCAGGCGTTGCGCGCGCAGGCGACCAAGTCCGTGCTGCTCCTCGGAGTGATTCCGTTCTACGCGGCGTGGCTGCTGGGGACGGTGGTGGGTGTGTTCGATGCGCCGGGCACCGCGCTGTTCGCGGGCCTGTGCCTGCCCTTCGTGGTGGGGCTGCTGGGCATCCGCGCCGTGTACCGCGGCTTCTGCGACATGGCCGAGCACCTGCCCATCACCCACAAGCGCCGAGGCCACTTCCTGCGTCGGCTCGTCCTGTGCTGGGGCGCTGTCTACACGGCGGTGGCGCCGGTGGCCCTGTATCGGCTGGGCGAGGCGCTCGGCTCCCGGTTGTGAGGAGGAGGCTGCCATGGGCTTCGTGGAAACCTGCATCCTGTACCTGTTGCTGGGTGGAGTCGTGGCGGTGGCGCTCGTGCTCCGAGCCGAGGGCAAGGGCCCGGGCGCGCGCGTCGTCACCTTCGTGGCCGGGATCTTCTTCTGGCCCGTGTTCGCGCCGTTCCTGCTCTCGTCGACGCGTCCGGCGGCGCCGATGACTCCGCCGGCCCGGGCCGCGCAGTCCCGATTGCTGGCGGCGGTGGGGCAGGTGGAGGGATTGGCGGCGGACGTGCTGCGCCCCGAGGTGGCTCGGCTGCGAGGACTGGTGGAGGCCGTGGGGAAGATGGAGGCGCGGGTGGCGGAGATGGACGCGCTGCTGGCCACCCCCGAGTTCGATCGGAGCGCGGCGTCCCAGCAACTCGAGGCGCTGGCGCGGCGGGGGCTGACTGCGGACGACGCGCGGGTGCAGAGCGTTCAGGCGCGGCTGAAGAACATGGAGCGGCTGGGGGCCATGCGGGAGCGGACGGCGGCGGACCTGGAGCGGGTGGTGCTCCAGTTGGAGGAGATGGGCTCGCGGCTGCAACTGCTCAAGTTCGCGGGGAGGCCGGACGCGGAGTTGGTGGAGTTGCTCCAGTCGGTGGCCTCCAGCGTGGAGGAGGTGACCGAAGGGCTTCTCGCGGCGGGCTGATTGGCTCGGGTTCTGTCAAAGTCCCCGGGAATGGGGCCTCTCTTCGCCTACAGCCTGGTGCCGGTCATCTCGGTCGCCTTGCTGCTGTGTTTTACCGCCACGCTCCGTGCGAGGAACGCGCGGGGCCTGGCCTTCTACTGTCTGTCGGTGGCGGCGTGGAGTGGCACGCTGCTGATGCTGTGCATGCCTCGTACGATGTGGCTGGGAGAGCGCCTCGTGTCGCTCGGCACCTTCACGGCCGCGGCTTTCCTCCACGCGGCCTACAACCTCACCGGCCAGCGCTCGTACCGGCTGGTGGTGTTTGCCTATTGCGTGGCGCTGGGGCTGACGGTGCTCGGCGCGGTGGAGCCCAACGTCCTCTATGGACCGCTGGCGATGACTCGGGGCCCCCTGTTCTGGCCGGCGATGGTGCTGGCGGTGGTGGCGGCGACCGTGCCGCTCGTCCACCTGCTGCGCGAGTACCGGGTGACTCCGGCCGATCGGCGCCCATTGCTGCGGGGACTGGGCATTGCCGGGGTGCTGACGTACTCGGGGGGCATCAGCAACGCGATGCTCCTGTCGAGCGGGTATGCGCTGCCGTTCGGCATGTACCTGGTGCTGGGCGGGTTGCTCGTGCTGGCGCAAGTGATTGGCGGCCACCAGGCGGAGAGCGATCGGCGGCTGCTGGAGCGGAGCCTGCTGTACTCGGCGCTGGCAGCGGTGCTGTCCGCGGGCTTTCTGTTCGGGGTGCTGACGCTGATGGAGGGGAGCGGCCAGCCGTTCCTGCGGGAGTACCGCGTGGGCGCGCTCTTCCTGCTGGCGCTGGCGGCGCTCGCGTTCGAGCCGGTGCGGCAGGGGTTCCAGGAGTGGCTGGGGCGGAGGCTGTTGAAGGGGCGGGCGGCGGCGAGCGAGCTGGCCGAGGAGCTGGTGAAGCAGGAGGAGCGGGCGGATCAGGCGGCGCGGTTGGCGGAGCTGGGACAGTTCACGTCCGCGGTGGCACACGAGGTGCGCAATCCGCTGGGCGTGCTCGCGGCGCACCTGAAGCTGCTGGAGCGGAAGGGCGCGGATCCCGACGCTGTCTCCGCGATGCGGGAGCAGATCGATCGGGCAAGCCACTTCGTGGATGAGCTGCTGCGCTACGGCCGGCCGAGGCCCCTGGAGCTGCGTCGCGTGGATCTGCGCGCCACGGTAGCGCTGGCCTGCTCGACAGCTCGCCAGGGACTGGGAGCGCTGGCGCCGGAGGTGGCGTTCGAGCAGCCGGAAGGGGAGCCCCTCGAACTGGAGGCGGATCAGGCGCAGCTCTCCCAGGTGCTGGTGGTGCTCTTCGAGAATGCGCTGCTGGCCTTGAGAGAGGTGCCGGCGCCGAGGCTGCGGGCCCTGTGCACCCAGGAGGGGGAGCAGGTTCGCGTGGTGGTGGAGGACAACGGTCCTGGCATTCCGCCGGAGCTGCTACCGCGTCTGTTCCAGCCGTTCGTCACCGGGCGCAAGCGCGAGGGGCCTCGGCCGGGCACAGGGCTGGGGCTGGCCATCGCGCGTGGAATCGTGGAGCGGCACGGCGGACGTGTGACGGCGGGACGCGCGGAGCTGGGCGGTGCACGGTTCGAGGTGGTGCTGCCCCGCGCCCAGACGGTGCTGGCTGCCGCGACGAAGAGCTGAAGGGAGGGGTCCCCTCCGGGCGCGGTTTGTCCGAACCTGTCCACCTGGCAGACAGGTTTGGCCGGACGGTCCGCCGCGCTCACTCGTCCTTGGGTTTGTCGGAGGCGGGCCACCACAGCCACTGCCCCGAGGGCTTCTTGTCCCACCAGTTCAGACGCCGGTTGGCGTGCTCCGACCAGGGGCGTGTCTGGCGCTTGGTCTCGACGGTGTCTTGTCTCGGAGGCTGTGCGTAGGTTCGAGGCATGGAGTTCTTCTGGGCGGGAGCCGCCTGCTCCTGAGCCGCCTCGGCTGTGGCCATCAGCGTCAGCAACTGGCTCGTCCGCATGTTGAGGGTCTGCCGTAGGTCTCGAGGTTGTCCCATCAGCAGGACGCGCGGAGTGCGCCAGCCCACCATCTGGAGCGCCGCCGTGTCTCCCTCGGCTGCCCCGCAGCGGGCGTGGACGAGCTCTCCCGAGAGGAAGTGGAGCCTGCCCTGCCGCTCTCCTTGGGTCACGAGCACCCTACACGTCACGTGCTCCTCGTGGAGCACCTGGATCAACCCGGGGAGTGTCACGCCCTGGCATTGTTCCGTCATCCGGGGATCCAGACACTGCCGGACGCGAGAGAGCAGCGTCTCACGCGTCGGAAACATCGGAAGGTGAGGGACCTGGAACGTGGCTCGAGGAGAGGCGCGCTCCTTCTTCCTCTTGCGAGGGCTCATCACCATCACCGGCAGCCGGGGGCAGCAGTTCAACACGAAGGCCAGGAGCCGGAAGTCATCCAGTTCCTCCGTGGAAGGCACGCTGATCAGGAGATCCACCTTGCGCGTCCTCATGGACTCCGCGGCTTTTTCTGCTTCCGCCACCACGCGTATCGAAAATTCATCGCAGTGGAGCCGAAAGGCCTCCGTCACTGCATTGCGCACATACGGTTCGGCAGCAACCACCAGAATGCTCTTCATGGGTTGGCCCTCATGGATGACACCCGTGCTCGGCGGCTCGGGTCGGGGAGTGACGCCCAGCCCTTTGGAGCAACGCGGATGCCAGCCTTGGAGCATTCTCCCTCACCTGGAGAGGCAGGCAGAGCCCCCCTTGCTCTGGGGTATTCACCGCATGATGCGGTGTGCAGTGTGGCATTTCGCAACGGTTTGGCTGCGCCGCGTCATGAAATGCAACACTCGGAAGCACGCGGGAGGTGAGGCTCGTTACCTGCGGGTTACCCACCGTGCCCTTGCCCGTCCGTACTCTCTGACAGCGAGACAGAGGGAGCGGCATGCGACACATCATGGTGTGGATCCTGGCGGCGCTATTGAGCGCGTGCGTGGCGGAAGGTGCGGAGCGGAAGGGAGAGGCTCGTCCTGGAGCACTCTCGCTCGAGACGGAGCGGGTGGTCGTCTTCAAGGATGGATATGCCCTGCTGGTGAAGCGGGCGGAAGCTGTCGCGGACTCGCGCGGCGTCACCTTCATGGACGAGGTGCCGGACAGCGCGGTGCTCGGCACGTTCTGGGCGTGGAGCGACCGTGGGCCCACGCTGCGCTCCCTGCGCGCGGAGTGGCGTGAGCAGGAAGTGGAGCAGGAGGTGCGCGGCACATGCACGGATCCGGCCTCCATCCTCGAGGCGAACCCGGGCAAGCGCGTCACCGTGGAACTCGAGGGCGCCACCATGACGGGCACGGTGGTCGCAATCCCTCGCCATGCGGGCCTCGTTCCCACGGAGACGCTCTCTTCACGGTCCGCTTCGTTCGACCCCACACTTTTCGGGGCAGCTCCTTCGTTGGGGCAGATGGTGGCTCTGTCGGTTCCAGAGAGAGGGACCGTGGTGCTCGCGGGGAAGGACATCCGCCGCGTGTCGGGCCAGGAGCTGTCCCTGGAGTGCAAGCGGAAGGTGCGAATCACGGAGCGGCGCAAGCGGCTCTCGCTCGACTTCGGCTCCGAGGCGGCCGGCAAGGCGCTCTCGGTGCGGATCGTCTACTTCACCCCGGGGCTCCGCTGGATCCCCACCTACCGGTTCGAGGCGCAGAAGGGTGGGCAAGGAGCGCTCGCGCTCCAGGCGGAGCTCCTGAACGAGCTGGAGGACATCCAGGGGGCGCCGTTCGATCTCGTCGTGGGGGTGCCGAACTTCCGGTTCCGGGACGTGGCCTCGCCGCTGTCTCTGGAGGGCATGGTGCGCAACGCCCTGGCGCAGGCGTCGCCCTCGCTCATGGGCTCGATGAACAGCCTGAGCAACGCGATGTTTTCGCAGAGCCCGGGCGAGTGGCAAGGCGGTAGGAATGGCGCGGAGGAGAGCAGCGCCCCGCGAATCCCAGACTTCGGCGGGCCCGCCGAGTCTCCCGACTTCTTCATCCACCCCCTGGCGAAGATGGATCTGCCGAAGGGGGCTCGCGCGGTCGTGCCGCTGTGGAGCGAGGACGTGAAGACGAGAGATCTCTACACGCTCGATGTGCGTGTGGGCCGCAACGAGAACGACTCGGACACGGTGCAGTACGGGAACTCGAAGAGCTCCATGGGGAGCCCCTCGCCGCTGCGGCTCGCGCGGGCGGAGGTGTGGCACCAACTGGAGCTGAAGAACGCGACGCAGTACCCGTGGACCACGGGCCCGGTGCTGGTGATGCGCGGGCAGGTGCCGCAGGCGCAGGAGCTGCTCACGTACACAGGGCGAGGCGGAGACACGCTGGTCCCGCTCACGGTGGCCACGGACGTGCGAGCGCTCCATGAAGAGGTGGAGCTGGAGCGCAAGCAGGACGCACTGAAGAGCAACCGGAGCAGCTACGCACTCATCCGGAAGAAGGGGACGATCACGCTGACCAACCCACGCGCCGAGCGCACCCCCCTGCGGATCCGGCTCTCCACGGGAGGCAAGGCCCAGGAAGTCTCCGGAGGAGGCCAGGTGAAGGTGGATGACTTCCGGCCCGAGGATTGGGGCGGCAGTGGCCTGGCGGCCGTGAACAGCCACAGCGAGATCGAGTGGACCCTCACGCTGGAGCCGGGGGAGCGCAAGACGCTCACGTACGAGGTCGGCTTCTGGCGCTGACTGGGAGATGATGGAGGCCGCATGCCTGCCCGTCGTGTGCTCGTGGTGGAGGATGATCCGGCCATTCGCCGGGGCGTGGTGGATGCGCTCCGGTTCCAGGGCTACCTGCCGCTGGAGGCCACGACGTTCAAGGAGGCGCTCGCCAGCGCCACGCGGGACAGCTTCGACTTGTTGCTGTTGGATCTGGTGCTGCCGGGAGGGGACGGGCTGGACGTGCTGGCCGAGGCTCGGAAGGCTCGTCCCACGCTGCCGGTCATCGTCCTGACGGCGCGGGGGCAGGAGGAGGACCGCGTCCGAGGGTTGCGGCTGGGTGCGGACGACTACGTGGTGAAACCGTTCAGCGTGAAAGAGCTACTGGCGCGGGTGGAGGCGGTGCTGCGCCGGAGCGCCGAGCGGCCACTGGATGTGGAGGAGATTCGGTTCGAGGGAGGCGTGGCGGACTTGCGCAAGTGCGAGCTGCGGTTCGAGGACGGCGCGGCGGAGTTGCTGTCCGAGCGGGAGATCGACCTGCTGCGGTACCTCTCCTTGAACCGGGAGCGGGTGGTGTCGAGGGATGAGCTGCTGCAGCGGGTGTGGCGCCTGCCAGCGAGCCTGGCTCGCACGAGGACGGTGGACATGCACGTGGCGCGGCTGCGCGACAAGCTGCGGGACAGCGCGGACGAGCCGCGGATCCTGCTCACGGTGAGGGGCAAGGGGTACCGCTTCGCGGGTGGAGACCCGGGGTGAGGCGGTCGCTGCCCACGTGGATGGCCCTGGCCTTGTGTGTGGCGCTCGCGTGTGGAGCGCTCGCATGGTTGAGCGTGACGACGTTGAGGCTCGAGCGGGCGGAGGCTCGGGCGCGAGTGCAGGCCCAGGTGGAGGAGCGGATCCGTCTGGCGCTGTGGCGCATGGATGGGCGCCTCGCGAGGCTCCTGGCCCAGGAGAGTACACGGCCGGCCAGCGCATGGGAGTCGTTCTACTCGCCCCTGCACGCCTTCAGCCCAGAGGGCGGCGAGCTCTCGACGATGCGGATTGCCTCGCCACTGCTCTATGGGACGCCGGACGGTGTGAAGCTGCACTTCACCTTCCAAGGCTTGGCGCTGCTGGGCTCTCCCCAGGTGCCCGTGATGGAGTACGCCCTGGCGCTCACGGCGGGAGCCAGGCGGGAGCAGATCGAGCAGTACAGGAGGCTCCTGGTCGAGCTGGAGTCCCGGCTGGATCGCCGGGTGCTGCTTGGGATCGAAACGGGCGCCTCCTCTCCCGAACTCGTGGTCGCGGCGCGTGAGCAGAATGCCATCGAGTTCTCACGCCGCCAGGAGCAGGCCTGGAGCAACGCCCTCTACCCGGGGCTGTTGAACGAGGCTCCCTCGGGGCTGACTCCTGCGACGCAGGAGGTTCAGGTGTCGCCCATGGTGCCGGTGTGGATGGGGGAGGAACTGTTGCTGGTCCGCCGGGTGGAGCGGAGCAGTGGCTCCGTGGAGGTGCAAGGGGTGTGGCTGGATTGGGGACGGGTGCGCACGTTGCTGCTGGCGGAGGTGACGGACCTGCTGCCGGGAGCGGAGCTCGAAAGGGTGGCTCCGGGCGCGGGCGATCTGCTCGAGCGGCGCCTGGCCTCGCTGCCGGTGCGGCTGATTCCGGGGAATGTGCCAGTCGAGCCTGCCGGCGGCGCTCCGGTGATGTGGAGCTTGATCGTGGCCTGGGGAGCGCTCGTTCTGGCGATGGCAGCGGTGGGATTGCTCCTGTTCGGAGCCCTGTCCCTGAGCGAGCGCCGTGCCGCATTCGTCTCCGCCGTCACGCACGAACTGCGCACGCCGCTCACGACGTTCCGGATGTACGCGGAGATGCTGGCCGAGGGGATGGTGACGGAGGAGTCGCAGCGGCAGGGGTACTACGCGACGTTGTTGCGAGAGTCGAACCGGCTGGCGCACCTGGTGGAGAACGTGCTCGCGTACGCGAGGCTGGAGCGGAAGCGGGCGCCCAGGGCGGTGGAGCCGATGGAGCTGGGCGCGCTGCTTCGAGACAACCTGGGGCGCTCGGAGGAGCGGGCTGGGGAGGCGGGAAAGTCGCTCGTCCTGGAGTGCGATGAGGCGTTGGAAGGGGCGCGGGTGTTGGTGGAGCCCTCGGGGGCGGAGCAGGTGCTCTTCAACCTGGTGGACAACGCGTGCAAGTACGCGCGAGGCGCCGAGGATGCACGCATCCACGTGAGGGCCGAGCGGCGGGGCTCCCGCATCGCCATCGTGGTGGCCGATCACGGGCCGGGCATTTCCCCCACGGACGCCCGGAATCTGTTCGAGCCATTCTCGAAGTCCTCGGAGCGAGCGGCGGAGTCAGCGCCGGGAGTGGGCCTGGGGCTGGCGCTGAGCCGTCGGCTCGCCAGGGCCATGGGGGCAGAGCTTCGGTATGAGGGAAAGCCAGGAAAGGGCGCTGCCTTCGTGTTTCTCCTGCGGCTGGGTTGAGGCGAACAGAAGGGCGGCGCGAGGGAAGGGTGCTCCCCGAGTCCACGCGCAGAGACTCGGAGACCGAAATTCGAGACGGCTCGGAAGGTCCGGCACAAGGTCCGCGCTCGGAGCGGTAGCACGTGGACAGTTGGCCCACGCATTGCTCATGGCGTTCGGTGGGGGCGATTGACGCGCGAGCCGGTCCACCGCACGCTTACGGGCATGGGACGGCACGCAGACGAGCGTGGAGGCACCTTCCCCCAGGCGCCCACGCAGGAAGAGTGGGAGGCGATGGGGTCCGAAGAGCAGGCGCGGGTGGTGGAGTCACTGCCCGGAGAGGTGACGTGGGACGAGATGGCGATGCCGGAGGGCGACAAGCACTCCGGAGCCAAGACGAGGGCGAAGGACCTGCTGGCGGGCTACTTTCGCCACCAGCGGCGCAAGGTGTATCTGGGGTCCGAGCTCCCCATTTACTACCCGGCCGAGCGGAGGTTCGCGCCAGACCTGCTGGCGGTGCTGGATGTGGAGCCGCACGAGCGGAGCAAGTGGGTAGTGAGCCACGAGGGCAAGGGGCTGGACTGGGTGCTGGAAGTGCACGTGGGCGGCGACCGGAAGAAGGACGCCGAGTACAACGTGGAGCGCTACGCCCGGTTGGGCATCCCTGAGTACTTCATCTACGACCGTTCCCAGGAGAAGTTGGAGGCGTACTACCTGGCTACTCCGGGAGCGCGGAAGTACACGCGCATCGAGCAGCGGAAGGGTCGGTACCTCTCCGAGGTGTTGGGGCTGGAGTTCGAGGTAGTGGACTCGCGGTTACAGGTTTGGGCAGGCAACGCGCTGCTGCTGGAGACCGAGGAGTTGCTGGCGCGGACGATGGAGAAGTTGGAGCAGGTCGAGCGACGCGCCGATGAGGAGGCCCGGCTTCGACAGGATGCGGAGCGGCGCCTGGCAGCACTCCAGGCCGAGATGGATCGCCTTCAGCTCCGCGGGCGATGAGTGTCTCTACGGCCTGTCCCTTCCCGCCAAACCTGTCATACAAGCAGACAGGTTCAGCGGGAGTGCGACGGCTCGGGCCTCGAACAGGATGGGAACATGAAGCTCGAGGAGATGGGTCGTGAGGTGTCCTTTGAGGACATCGGGGTACGCTACCGGAGCCATCAGTTGCTGAGTTGGTTTCTCGAGACGCGGGACCTTGTCGATGCGGAGGTGCGCCCTCGCATCATCGAGGGGGGCGTCCATGCTACCGAGGACATCGAGACCGGAGACGGTCCGTGGGCGCTCATCATCGAGGGAGAGCTCGTGACATCCGGGGACCTCTCCTTCAAGACCGGGGACTACGCCACCAGCACGCTCATCGTGACAGGTCACGTCCGCGCACGGAACGTCTTCTATGGGCAGAGCGCGCGGGTGGCGATCGATAGAGATCTCGTGGCGTCCGGAGTGGTTATCGGCACGTGGGGATCGGATGGGGCGGTGCTGGGGGCAAGCGGAACGCTGACCGCGCGGGCCGTGTTGCTCGATGCTCACACCTCCATCTCGGCGAACGCCGGTGGATCGCACTCCGTCCCGGAAGGCTTTCGCACCCTCATTGTTGGCGCAAACGGTTGGCGCGAGTTCAAGCCAGACATCCTCAATGAGCCGGGGCACTATGCCCACACCTTCGTTCCCGAGGTGCTGCGCAATGGCGTGCTCGACTTGTCGCTGGCGAGAGCGCACGCGAAACGAGGGGGCACTCCGTTTCTCCCTGAGGTCGAGCAGGCGTTACGCGCGAAGAAGGGACTCTGAGCGCGCTTGCCTCGAGAGTGCTTCAGGCGGCCTCGGTCGCACCGCGCCTGGAGACGTCGTCCCAGCTCAGCCCGAAGCGGGTGAGGTACTTCTTCAGCCGATCCGCGTCGTTGGTGCTCTGCTTCCGAGCCCGTGACTGGGCGAACAGCATGCGCCCGGCTTCCGAGAGCGTGCGCGACTGCCGGCACACGGCGATCACGTCCGCGAGTTGCACCCGATCGAACCGGTCCAGCTCCGCCGCGAGCTCGGTTCCAAGCACCTCCGCCACGAGATCCACTGAGCCCGCCGAGTTCGGAGTGGAGCCCCGCGTCCATTGTGAGCGCAGCCGCGCGAGTTCCTCGTCTACGTCCTCGCGGGTGATCCGGCCGCCTGAGGCCAGCGTGGCCATGCGCAGCACGGCTGCATTCAGGTCTCGGAAGTTGCCGCTCCATCGGGCCTCGGGAGACGTGGCGAACCGGAGGAAGTGCTCCTGGGCCTCCTTGTTCATCGTCACCCGCAGGCCCAGGGCCTCGGAGGCCTGGTCCAACTCGTAGAGCAGGTTGGGAGGGATGTCCTCGGGACGCTCTCGCAGAGCGGGCAGCTGGAACGTCCACAGGTTGATGCGTGCCAGCAGGTCCTCCCGGAAGCGCCCTCGCTCCACTTCGATCTGGAGGTCCCGGTTCGTTCCGGCGATGAGCTGGAAGTCGCTCTCCACCTCCTTGTCCGAGCCCACCGGCAGGAAGCGCTTGTCCTCCAGCGCTCGCAGCAGCATGGCCTGCTCGTCCGCGCCCAACTCGCCAATCTCATCCAGGAACAGCACGCCCCCGTTCGCCTGCCGCAGCAGGCCGGGCCTATCACTCACCGCTCCCGTGAATGCTCCCTTCACATGGCCGAACAGCGCGGACATGGCCGCATCTCCACGCAGTGTGGCGCAGTTGAGATCCACGAACGGCCCGCCCACCTGCCTCCGGGTCTTCTTCAACGCGTAGATGCGCCGCGCCAGTTGTGACTTGCCGGCCCCCGTGGGCCCGGTGATGAGCAGCGGCGCCCGAGACTGGATGGCCACCTGCTCGATGCGCTCGATGAGCCGGTTGAACGCGGCATTGCGCGTGTCGATGCCTGCCTTGAGGAAGGATAGGGCCTCGCGCTGCTCCTGCTCGAAGCGAGCCGCCAGCTTGTCGTACTTCGACAGATCCAGATCGATCAGCGTGTACAAACCCGCACCGCCCAGCCCCTTGTCCCGCCCGGACGGCGGAGAGGTCTGCACCAGCCTCGCGGGGATGTGCCGGCTCTCCACCAGGAGGAACATGGAGATCTGCGCGATGTGCGTCCCCGTGGTGATGTGGACGAGGTAGTCCTCCTGCTCGGGCTGGAACGGGTAGCTCCGCGCGTAGTCCAGCAGCGCCCCATACACCTGTTCCAGGTCCCACGGGTTGCGGATGTCCACCACCGAGCCGCGCACCTCCGTCTCCGGAGACACCTGGCGGATGTCCTCCGTCACCGTCGCCGCCAGCACCGTGGCCGTGGGTGGGTAGAGCAGCTCCAGCCGACTCACCAACAGGTCCTCCTGCTGGCACAGCGCCACCGTGGGTCTCCACTTCTCCCACCGCCTCGGGCCCTGCCCCTGGTCGATGTTCGTCCCGAGCATCCCGATGACCACTGTCTTCCGCGCCTGTGCCTTCGCCATGCGGATACGACTTTATCCCAAAGGATAGGAATCCAGCCAGCCACGGGAGCCGCTGCCCTCGGAGAGTGGGTTGGCACGGCGGCTGCTCTACCTCCCCCCGTGCCCGGCACATGGGTTGGGCGAACAAACGGAAGGCAAGGCCATGAATCGCAACTACGAGGTGTTGTCGGACGAGACGGGGAAGAACCCCATCAAGGCGTGGACGGTCGGTGTCCCCTTCGAGGATGAGGCGAAGAAGCAGCTGAAGAACCTCGCGGGCCTGCCCTTCATCCACAAGTGGATCGCGGCGATGCCGGATGTGCACCGCGGGTACGGCGCGACGGTCGGCTCGGTCGTCCCCACGGTGGGCGCCATCATCCCCGCGGCGGTGGGAGTGGACATCGGTTGCGGGATGATCGCCGTGCGCACCACGCTGCGCGCCGATCAGCTGCCGGATAACCTGGCTCCGGTGCGCGCCGTCATCGAGCGCGCCGTGCCGCACGGCCGTACGGACAACGGGGGCCGCAACGATCGCGGCGCGTGGCAGGACGCGCCGGCCATGCACCGTGAGGCGTGGGCTCGCCTGAAGCCCGGGTACGACGCCATTCTCGAGAAGCACCCGCGGCTGGGCCGTGGGCCGGACCTGGGTCACCTCGGGACGCTCGGGACGGGGAACCACTTCATCGAGCTGTGCCTGGACGAGTCCGAGAACGTGTGGGTGATGCTGCACTCCGGTTCGCGCGGAGTGGGTAACCGCATCGGAAGCCACTTCATCGGGCTGGCGAAGGAGGACATGCGTCGCTTCTTCATCCACCTGCCGGATGCGGACCTGGCGTACCTGCCGGAGGGGACGGAGCACTTCCAGGACTACGTGCGAGCGGTGGAGTGGGCGCAGGAGTACGCGGCCACCAACCGGCAGCTGATGCTGGACTCGGTGGTGCATGCCCTGAAGGCGTCGCAGCTGCTGCCGGCCTTCGGGCTGACGGACGCGGCGGTGAACTGCCACCACAACTACGTGGCGCGTGAGCACCACTACGGGAAGAACTGCTTCGTGACGCGCAAGGGCGCGGTGCGGGCGCGCGAGGGAGACCTCGGGATCATCCCCGGCAGCATGGGGGCGCGTTCGTACATCGTCCGCGGGAAGGGGAACGCGGAGGCGTTCGACTCGTGCAGCCACGGCGCGGGCCGGGTGATGTCGCGTGAGGCGGCGAAGAAGCGGTTCACGCTCGAGGACCACGCGAAGGCGACGGCGGGGATCGAGTGCCGCAAGGACGTGGACGTCATCGACGAGACGCCGGGTGCCTACAAGCCCATCGACGCGGTGATGGCGGCGCAGGCGGACCTGGTGGAAGTGGTGCACACGCTGCGGCAGGTGGTGTGTGTGAAGGGCTGACCCGGAGTGAGCCGCGAGGTGACCATGCCGGGATAGCGACATTCGAGGCGCCCGTTCCCTCCGAGACCGTTTGCAACGGTCGCTAGGATGGGGGAGCGGGCGCCGCTACTTTTGCAGCAGAGGGATTTGTCATGGTGCGAATCGACGGTTCGAAGGGAGAGGGTGGCGGCCAGGTGCTGCGCACGTCGTTGGCGTTGTCGCTGGTGACGGGGACGCCGTTCCAGATGGTGAACATCCGCGCGGGGCGGCAGAAGCCGGGGCTGTTGCGCCAGCACCTGACGGCGGTGAAGGCGGCGGCGGAGGTGGGGGCGGCGGAGGTGGTGGGCGCGGAGATGGGCTCGCGAGAGCTGACGTTCAAGCCGCGGGCGCTGTCGGCGGGGAACTACTTCTTCGCGGTGGGGACGGCGGGGAGCGCGACGCTGGTGCTGCAGACGGTGTTGCCGGCGCTGATGCTGGCGAGCGGGCCGTCGACGCTGGTGTTGGAGGGAGGGACGCACAACCCGATGGCGCCGCCGTTCGACTTCCTGGAGAAGGCGTACTTCCCGTTGGTGAGGCGGATGGGGCCGAAGGTGGAGGCGGTGCTGGAGCGGCACGGCTTCTTCCCGGCGGGAGGAGGGAAGTTCCGGGTGAACGTGGAGCCGGCTCCGTTGAAGCCTTTGACGCTGCTGGAGCGCGGGGAGGTGAAGCGGCGGATGGCGACGGCGCTCATTGGCCAGATTCCGTTCGATGTGGCGAAGCGGGAGCTGGCCACGGTGGAGCAGGCGCTGAAGTGGAAGCCGTACGAGCTGCGGACGGAGGAGCTGAAGCGCTCGGTGGGGCCGGGCAACGTGCTGTGGCTGGAGGTGGAGAGCGAGCACGTGACGGAGGTGTTCACGGCCTTCGGTGAGCGGGGCGTGAGGGCGGAGGAGGTGGCGGGCAACGCGGTGGAGGAGGCGAGGCGCTACCTGGACGCGGAGGTGCCGGTGGGGGAGCACCTATGCGATCAGCTCTTGTTGCTGCTGGCGCTGGCGAAGGGGGGCACGTTCCGCACGCTACCGTTGGATGGGCACGCGGAGACGCAGCTTGAGACGTTCAAGCACTTCCTGGATGTGAAGGTGGAGGTCCGGGAGGTGACGCGCGAGGTCCGGGAGGTGGAGGTGCGGAGCTGAACATCAACCAAAGTAATAACTGGTCAATCTCAAGGTGGGCCTATGGCAAGCAAAGCGCGCAGGAATTCAAGAAGTGAACATCGGGATGTGGTGGCGACGTTTTGTCGGCAGATTCGAGCCCGGTCGGCTGAGAACATGCATGCTATTCATCAACTGAGTCGCGCTGGGTTGCACGGTGTCTGCGTTGGGCTTCTTCGTCAAGAACTTGACTCGATGGTCCGGGTCATCTTCTTGCTTGGTATAAGCGATAAAGCAGAGCGTTTTGCTCTCATTCGTGCCTCCGTTGAAGGGGAGATGTGGAGGCATTCAGGCGGTCGTCGGAATCGAATAACTGATGGGGAGATGGTGCGGTTCGCCCAGAAGCTGCACAACTGGACCGAATCGGTTTATCGGTTTGGCTGTGCGTTTATACACCTCTCTGAAAAGCATGATTATCTGGCTCGAGACCCCTTGCGCGCGCTGCCGAAGTCTGAGCAGAGGGATATTATCGAGCATCTCCGCTATTATCATGGTCATCCCAGAGAAGAGAATCCAGGGTTTGCGGAAATTGTTCCATTGGTGCCTCGTGTGTTTGAGAAGATCGCAAGCAACTTGCGCGTCTATGTTGAGAGGCTTGAGCATGGTAAGAGTCTCGAAATGGGTTAGCGCATTGGTGTAGTGAAGAGTCGTGGTACTGGTTGTGGTTTGGGCTGGTCTGCCGACTGGGGGCTCAGTGTTATGCTAGATCTCAACATGTCCCGGTCTCATGACACCAAGTCTCGTAACATCAGGCTGCTCAACCTTGGCGGTGCTCCCCTGCCCTTGATGCAACCCCACGCTGGGAACCCTGACATTTGGCATCAGCGCTGTGTTGTGGAGAGGAAGGCTCGTGTTCCTGCCACGTCCGCGTTGGAATCTGCGTGGAGACTCGCTGGGTAACGATGCAGAGTGCCATCGCGTGGCGCATGTGGATCCAGCAGCCTCTAGTGGACTGTCCGCGAAATCTTTCAACATAGTCAGGAGCGGTGCCGATCCACCCACTGGTGCATCTTGGCCCGCGTCCAGGACCAAGTGAACGGGTGGGCGTAGAGGCGGTTGTACTCGGGCCAACTGGCGTCGAGGTGGGCGCTGAGTTCGGCGCGGCTCTTCCAGCTTCCTCTCTGAAGATAGGGCTGGCGCCGTTGTCCCAGATGAGATGGATGCGACGAGCATCTCGGTGCTCTCCCAGCAGCTGAGGCAGCACGGCCCGCAGGGAGGCGGAGTCGTTGTGCTCCAGACACCAGCCCCGCATCAGCCCGGTGGGCACCACCAGCTTAACGAGGAAGTTCACCGTGCCGTGCCGCACGTACTCGAACTCCTGCTGCTCGATGAGGCCCGGCCGCATCGTGCGCGTGGGGCGACGACGCTCCAGGGCCTGGATGTTGGGCTTCTCATCCACGCACAAGACGACCTCTCCCTGCTCCGCAAGAGCGACGACATGCTCGTAGCACCAGAGGACCTTTGCTGCCTGAGCGCGGAAGGTCTCATCGGGAACCGGCGTCTTCCAGTAGCGGGAGCGGTGAGGTTGCAATTCGGCATCCCGGAGGATGAGGGCCACGGTGGAGTGGGAGATGGTTGACGCGATGCCTTGTCGTCGCGCAGCCAACGCCAGGCTGCGAGTGGACCAGTGGGTCATGTGCAGACCGATGCCTGCTGGCTCACAGCAGGCCAGCCGCTCCACCTCGACCCGCTGGAGGGGGGGAAAGCCGCCTGGGGCGGCCCGAGCGCGGCGCATCATCCACAGCCGCTACGCCCCAGCGCTCGAAGCGCCGGCACAGCGCCCAAATGGTGGTCCGATCCAATTCGAACCGCTCCGCCAGCTCCGAGACGATGGTGTCCTGCTCGTTCATCGCCAGCAGGATGCGTGCCCGACGGGCTATGCGCTGCTCGATCCGTCCATCTCGTACCAGAGCCCGAAGGTAGGTCACCTCTTCTGGCGACAGGTGCACAAGTCGTGGAGGGCGTCTCCTCATCCACCAGAGTTAGGCATTCCCCACGACTATGTCGAATTACTTCGCGGACAGTCCACTAGCTCGTTCGCGCTCACATTGGCTCACTTCTCCCAGGCCCCGCGCTTCGCTCGCGAGGCGGAATTGCTCTCGCGCAGTTGCCACCCGCCATGTGCCTCGGCTTCACGATCATGGCCTGTGTGCGGAGAAGACTGCTCTCCGCACGATATTGCTGATTGAGCAGGTTTGTCGGGGGCGAGGGATAATCTGGAGGCTGCCGCCACGGGAGATCCTCATGACGCCCTCGTTGTTGCTCCTGCTGCTGTTAGCGCAGGCTCATGGCCTGGACGCGCCGTCCGAAGTCGCGCCCGCTACCGAATCGGCCGAGGGATGGCACTACCTGACGCGCGGGGAGGCGACCACGCTGGCCCTCCTGCCGCGAGGGGGGGTGGGTTCGCGGGAGGGCTTCTTGCAAGTGGAGCCTACGCTGGTGGTGGACGGTGGCGAGGAGTTCGGGCTCAACGTGGGCGCCCCGGTGCGGCTGTGGCTGTGGGGCGGAGAGGCGGGCGCGGGGCGGGTGCGGCGGGAGGATTGGGACAGCCTCTCGGACTGGGGGCAGTTGGTGCGAGCCCTGAAGCTGGGCAGCGACGCGTCCCCGGTGGCGCTGAGAGTGGGGGCGCTGGAGGGCTATAGCCTGTTGTCGGGACACCTGGTGCGGCGCTACTCCAACCGCGCCAACCCGGACTACCACCCGGCGGGCGCCTTCCTCACCGGCAGGCGGGGTCCACTCTACGTGGAGGTGTTCGCCTCGGACGTGCTGAGCGCTCGTCTCATGGGAGTGCAAGCCGAGGTGGATCTGGCACATGTCTTCACCGGCGCGCCCCCCGAGCCGGGGCGCTACACGCTGGGACTTTCCGCGGTGCGGGGCTGGGGCAGGGCCGGGGGAGAGTCGCCGCCAGTGACGCTGGCGCATGTGGATGGCACGGCGGTGCTGGTGGTGCGCCCGGGTTTCGAACTGCACGTGCTGGGCGGCTGGGGAAAGCGGTCAGGCGAGGCAGGCGCCTGGGGAGCGGTGGCTGGCGTGGGGGCGGACGCGCTCACTCTCACATTGGACATGAAGCTACGGGTGGAGGTGCGGCGGCAGCACGGGGGCTTCCGCCAGGGGTACTTCGGTCCGGACTACGAGCTTTCCCGTTGGAATGGGGTGGGCACCTCCGGGTCGTCGGTGGAGCCGGCACTCTTCCCGGAGGGCTTCTCCGCCTACGGTGAGGTGGAGGTGGGCTGGGATGGGGTGCGGTTAGGCGAACTGCTGCAACGCCACTTGTACCTGTCGCTGGCCGCGGAGGTGTTTGACTGGGGCCGCGTGGACGTGGATGGGCGCCTGGCGCTCCAAGTGGCCGGTCGGCGCATGGAGGTGGCCGTGAATGGGCTGGCGCTGGGCTTGGGCCAGCTGGGGGCGCGCCACCTGTACTCAGGGGAGCTGCGCTGGCGCTTTGCCAGCAGGTTGTACGCGCTGGTCCAGGGTGGCACGCGGCTCTACCCGAGGGCGGATAGGACGTTGCGCCCGGTGGCCTTCGCCGTCTTCGGCCTGGGGGTGGATAATGCGCGCTGAGGCTCTGAGGCGAAGGTGGTGGGGGCTGCTGGTGGGCGCCGCCCTGTTCACCACCGGCTGCGCCACGCTGTCTGCGTCGCCTGGGCCAGGCAACACCCACGGTCCTCCCGCGGTGTTGCGAGAGGAGGCTGCGGCCAGTGCCCTTTGGGCTCAAGCTCCCTCCTCAGCCTCTCCCGAGGAGGAGAGACCGCGAGCGCGGCTGCGGCGCCGCCACGGCCCAACCGTGGTGGGCACGGAGGTGGCCCTGGTGAGCCCGGAGGAGATGGCCGTGCGCGCGGCGGCCCGTGCGGAGCCCTCCATCCAGGGCTCGCCCTGGTGCGGGGGCCTGCCAGTACCGGAAGGCTGGCCGGACTACTCTTCCTGGCGGGATGAAGAGCTGCTGGCGCCCTTCTTCCAGTGCGCCTCACCTGCGGAGTTCCTCGTGTTGCAGCGCCGGGTGGACATGCCCCGGCTGGTGGAGGTGTTGGAGGACTGGTCCGCCGTGAGACTCGGCGCGCTGGGGCCCATGGAGGGTCCGGCCGCGCAGGTGCTCCAGCGCAAGCGCTTCTCCTTCCTCGTCTCCGCCACTCAGAGGTACGGGGCCTACGCCCAGGTGCTCACCCTCTTCCTCGTCGACACCGCCTTCGATGACGAGGTGCGCGAGCTGTTGGTGCTGCTGTCCAAGGACAAGCAACTGGAACAGACGCTGGGGCAGATGGAGGCGGTGCGCGAGGCGTTGGAGCGGCGCGGCTTCCAACTCTCGGACTACCCGGATCGGGAGGAGCAACTCCGGGACGTGGTGCGAGGCCTGGGCCGCGCCGTCGACGACGTGGGCGCCACGATTCCCGGTGCGGACGGGGCCAGCGGTACCCGAGTGTACGGCGCGCGAGCCGACCTGCCACCGCTCTACCAGGAAGCCTTCGACGAGACGGAGCGAGCCCTCATGAGAGAGCAGTTCTCTCCGGGCCACGTGGCGCTGGGCACCTTTGACTCCATGACGTTCGGAGTGCCGCTGGGCTTCTACTACCTGGCGGCGGGGACGGGGCATGGAGTGTCTTCGCTGTACCAGGGCCGCCACGAGCAGGCCGCGCGGGAACTGGCGCCCGCGGCGCTGATGGTGGGCCTGTACGCGGGCGGCAAGGGTGGGCGCTACCTCTCCGAGGCCAAGGTGGCCGCGGGCTTCGGGGACAGAGGAGTGCGGCTCCAGGTGCCCGGACTGCGCTTGCAGGTGCTCAAGGAGGTGGTGGAGCGGCTGCGGGAGCGGCTGGGTGAGGAGGGCCTCGGGCAGTTGGCGCGGCTCATCCAGGGCCGGCGCGAGGTGGCTGTCATGGTCGCCGCCGGAGGAGAGCCGGTGGCCATGGCTCTCTACGAGGCCCGAGGCGATCTGGCCAAAGCGCAGGCCGTGTTGTCCCAGGCGAAGCCCGAGCCTCGGAACTCCACCCGGCCCATGGCAGGTGCAGGCAAGAGCCCCGGCGGGGCTGCCTCTTTGGTGGAGGAGGGGACGAGCCCCACTCCGAAGAAGGCGGGAGCCGGAGGACTCCTTGGCGGTGTGGCCTCGCTCGTGGACGAATCCGTGGGCCACACTGCGGAGGTGGTCCAAGCCAAGCTGACGCTGGCGGAAATGGAGACGCCCGGCGCGCGCCTTCCCGCGAACGTGGCGTGGTTGGAGCACAACCGCCCAGCGCTGGAGACCCCGCCGCCTGGAGTGCCCGAGGCTTCCGTGCTTTGGGGCGAGTACGTGGCCTATCGGGAGGGGCGCCTCTCCGAGTTGAAGGCGGGCAAGAAGGCCCAAGGGCCTCTCTCCTGGGAGAACTACGAGTGGCTGCGAGTGCGGTTCGCCCGAGGGCTGGCGTTCGAGCGGGTCATGGTGGCCCTGCTGCGCGCGGACGCGGCACTGCCTCGGGCGCAACGGTTCTGGCTCAAGGACTTCGTCGATCCTCTCATCGAGACCACTGTGGGGGTAGCGAAGGAGGGCCAACCCGGCGTCCGCTTCGCGGACGTGCTCGTGATCGAGAGGCAGCCCCCTGCGGGCGAGCCTCCGCGCGTGGAGTCCTTCAGCTTGAAGAGCCGCGATTTCAGCTCCGTGCTGGATCCAAGCCCCTTGACGGCGCAGATGAGGGCGGATGCGAGCGCGGCCCTGGCGTATTATGGCGAGACGGTGAACATCCGCCGCGACTCGCTCAAATACCTCGGTCCCAAGGTGCAGGTCCAACAGGTCCGCCTCATCTATGAGGGCGGGAGACTCAAGCCTAAAGCTCCGGCTGTGTTGCAGACAGCCATGAAAAGAGTCCAGGAGGAGGTCAAGGGCGTGGAGGTGCGGGTCCAATGAAGCGGTTGATGCTTGGCGAGATGAGGCCGGACGACGACCTGACTTTTCACTTCGAGGGGACCTTCAACCCGCAGGCTCCGCTGGAGCGCGAGTTGGAGCCCTTCCTTCAAGCCCTTGAGACATTCGCGGGCGATTGGATGCCGGACGTCGTCGAGGGCAAGCGGCGACGTAAATACTCTCGGGCCGCTATCTGGAAAGGCTTGGAGGAGGCGCGCCGCGAGGAGGCCACGGACATCGGGCTCTATCGCACGAAGTGGCCCGCGCTGAGCCTGACGCCCTGGCTCTTGTTCACGCCTGACAAGCCCAAGCTGGACGTCAGTCTGAGCCTACGACCCCTCTCCTTCTTCACGGAGGAGCGCAGTCGCAACTTCGTGGACATGGTCCGCGCCTGGGCTTCCTACTATCCCGTCACTCACGCCGACGCCAACAGCGAGGCGGAGATCGAGTTGGCGAACGCTCCCTACTACGGCCGCGACATGCAAACCTCGATACGAGATGGGTTCGACAAGATCTACGAGGTCTCCTGGCTCAACGTCTTCGGCCCGAAACTCGTGGAACTTGTCGGCCGCGAGCGAATGCTGTCCACGCCGGCCCATCGGGTGGAGGCACTCCCCAACGGTTCCATCCTCTTGGTGACCTGGCCTACTGCCGCGGACTTCGCCCGAGAGGAGGCGCGCCAGGCTCAGGCTCGAGCCTTCGTCCACCTCCGGCCAGACCTCGACTTCGAAACGGTCCTGCGCACGCTGCGTGAGCACAGTGCCGCGCTCGTCCCCGTCGAGCCCCACTTTCACCCGGACGTGGCTCCCCTCCTGGCTCGCGTGGTGGACGACGTCGTCATCAGCCAGCGCCAGCGGAAGCTTGCGGAGTTCAACGCTTGGAAGCCGCCCGAGCCGGAGGAGTGGTTACCTGCGGACGCCGCGCTGCCTCCGGACGTGACCGACCCCAAGGCCGCCTGCGAGCACTACTCACTGCTCGCGGAGCACCTCGTGGCGCTCCTGCACACCAAGGTGCCCTCGGTCTTCAAGCAAACCCCCGAGTCGCTCACGGACGTGGACTACCAGTTCTGGCATGAGGAGTTCCCCCGAGTCTTCGAGCGCCGCGACATCGATGAGCACGCTGTGCCTGCGGTGGGCGCGTATCTGGGCGAGGTGCTGGTCCGCAACCTGGGCGGGAAGTGGATCCCGCGCAAAAAGCTTGAGGAGGCGCAGGTGCGCGTGGGCAACCGGGCGTGGCTTCCGTTCCTCCGGGCGCACCGGTACATGCGCTCGTGCCAGTCGCTGCTGGACTACTCCCTCACCCAGCTCTTCCGCGTCGCCGTGCATCACCGCACTTGATGATGGAGGAGGCTGGGGCCAGGGGTGTTCGCCTCCTTCGGCCCGGGAGGTGTCGGCAAAAAATGAGCGCCGCCGGATCTGGTTGAACCTCAGAAGTCCTTGGTGGAAGGGCGCGTTTCCCTCGCTCGTGTCAGTACCGCCCGCCGCCCACCGCGCTGACGATGGCAGACAGCACGCGGTTCTCCACGCCCCACACTGCCTTGTTCATGCCCTTGAGGCCCGCGCCCCGCAGGTAGTCCGTGAAGTCATGCAGCGCGGTGGAGCGCTGCAGCCCCTCGGTCGGAGCAGCGAAGATGAACACGTCCGGTGCTCCCGTCATGCCCAGGCCGGGTGAGGCCTGCGAGAGCGCCTTCGGATCCACGCCCGTGGCCGCCGCCAGCATCGCCACCGTGAACTTGTGCGCCGGCAGCTCCCGCGCGTTGGGGATCTTCTTCAGGATCTTCGCGCTGTCCTCGGGACCGTCCGACAGCTGGTCCACCGTCATCTTCGTCATCGCCAGCAGCTGATCGTTCGTCACGTGCTTGTTGTCGATGATGGCGCGCGTGAACAGGCTCTCGATCGTGTCACCCTTGAGCTGGATGCCCGCCGCATCCGAGGAGCGCATCCGGTTGATCATCCCCGCGATCGCCTTGCCCACCTCGGTGTCCGGCCCGCCGCGCCATGCTCCCGGGATCGGCTGCGCCGCCGCTGCCTTCACCACCGGCGCGTCGAAGGTGCTCCGTCCCACCTGATCCACCGCGTTGGTCGCTGTCGTCTTCGCAGCCGTGGCCACGGGACGGGCCTCCGACTGGGCGGAAGTGGTGGCGGGCCGAAGGGTTGCGGGGCGGCGGCCGATGGGATCCATGCATGAGCTCCTGTTCAATCCGAGGGCTCCCCGGGAATGGGGAGAGACATTGGGAGCAATATCACCAGTCCCCCTCGGAAGCACAGGGGGAGGGTGATGCGCGGCTTGGGCAGGAAGCAACCGTCCAGGTAGCGCTGCAGGTGACCTTCCCGGTGAGTGGCGCCAGACCGGGAAGGGGCTGGCGGCCCCGGTCGTGCTTGTCCCCAGTGTGTGAGCTGGGGGCCGGTGCGGCCGGGGCCGTGCTGTTTCTACCGATGGCGCCAGGAGCCCCTTCCCATGGCTCGCAAGAAGCAGGAACGGCACGCCCGCAGGGCGGAGCCGACAGTGGACGTGCGTACCCCCTTCAGGTTCCCGGAGCCCCGCCAGTACATGGTGGCGGAGGCTTTGGGGAGGGCTGAGAAGGCGGCGGCCAATCTCGAGCAGTTGCTGAAGGAGATTGCCCCGCAGTTGATGGCTGACCGAGCCTCGGCTTGGCAGAAACCGGCCCTTGAGCACGCGGCGCTGCAGCTGGTGAGCTTGCGGCTGCAGCTGCGCGGGCACCAGGCGTTCTACGTCCTGGAGGTGGGCCGTGGCTAAGCCCTCCATTCAGACGCGGAAGCCGCTCCACGAGAGTGACGAGGGCGAGCTGCTGCAGCTTGCTGCTCATCTCCTCGGTAAGGCGCGCGAGGTGCTGCAGCACGTGCAGTTGCCTCTGTCCCGCAGGCAGGAGTCGGGGAGTGTGGCGGCCGCGTTCGAGTCCGGCCGGGTGCGCTCCCTCATCGACCAGGTGACGCAGCTCCGGAAGGAGACGCGGGATGTGCGGCGCTCTCTGCGGGAGGTGCGCCATGGCTGAGCGCAAGAAGCTGCGCCACTGGTTCGGCACCATGGAAGAGACTGCGTGCGGTACGCCGATGCGCAAGGTTCACGCGGGCGGCGTCGCCAGCCTTGTGCCGGATGTCACCTGCCCGGGGTGCCAGCGCTCGGAGGAGTACCAGGCCGCTGCCCGCCGCATCGGTGCGCCCGTCTCGCGGCAGAAGGGGACGCGTGTCCGTCGGTCGCGTGTTCCCGTGCTCGCGCCTGGTTGCGCGGAGCGGCTGCTGAAGCAGCTCATCGACAACGGGGGTGCCATCAAGGCGCAGCTCCTGGCCCGGGGCGTGTCCGAGCGCTCGTACCACGAGGTCTGCGCGGCCGTGCGTGCGCTGGCTGAGGGGACGGAGGTGTCCGATGGCTAGCGCCGCGGAGAAGCCCACGGAAGTGAGGCCCATCCTCCACAAGTGCACCAGGTGCACCTTCTGGACGTTTGATCCGGAAGTGCGTCGTCAGCACCACGTGGAGACGGGCCACGCGTTGAGGGAGGAGACGCTGCCTGCGGGCGTGAGTGGGATTGGGCCTCTTCCGACGGAGCCCCCGCCGGAGACGTTGCTGGACAAGCTGAAGACGGCGCAGGCCTTGGCGGAGAACCTCCACAAGGTGCTCGGTGAGGTCCTCGAGGAGCCCGAGGTCCTCAGCCTCGAGCCGGAGCGCGTTGAGGAGCTGGTCATCAACCGCACGGCCGTGTGGATGCGGCTCTGTGACATTCGTCGGCTTGTCTCAGTGGTGCAGATGCGCGCCAGGTGGGAGGCCCGCCATGGCTGATCCTTTCTCCTTCCCGGGGTTGGCGCGCAGGTGGTGCGAGAAGGGTGTGGTGGGCCTGGCAGTGGCCCAAGAGGCGCTCGAGGAGAGCGTCGGCGGCCTGTCCATGCTCGCCCTCCCCCCTGAGCTCCTCAAGCAGCTGGAGGAACTCCAGCTGCAGCTCCACACCGTGCAGCTGCGCGTGCTGCAGCTGCGCAACGGTGGACCGCTCGATCTGAGTGCCGAGACGAAGCGGCACCTGCAGGTTCCTCCGGAGGTGTCGCGATGACGGGCCAGCCGACAGCGCCCCGGCGGCGCGGTGACAAGTGCACGGCCTGCAATCTGGCTCTGCGTCCTCTGAGTTCCATCCTCCGCGACGTCCAGAATGCTCCGCGTGCTGCTGACGTCGTGGTCGTCGCGCCAACGGCGACGGTCGAGGAGTTTGACGAGCGGCTGGCTGAGGTTGTCTCGGGCCGTCTCACCCGCCTGCAGTCGGAGATCAACGGCTACTGCTACGCGTGCGCCTTCAAGCTCGAGCTGCTGAGCCACGGCGGGGGCGGAGCGGAGGATGCCCACCATGGCTGAGGTCTGCGAATGGTGCGACACGCCGCGGCGACCGCGCGCGAGCATCGACCTGGAGCTGGTCGACGCGGGCAGGTTGCTCGACCACGTCCTTCCTTCGGCCTCGCCGGGGCGGCGCTGCGACTGGCTCCAGTCGTACGTCACGACGTTGGGCAGGGAGATCTACAGCTGCTGCGTGTGGTGCGCCAACGAGTACGCGAGCGATGCGCGCGCGCGTCCGGAGGTGAACCATGGCCAGTAAACGCAACGGGCTCGAGCTCACCCTCTACAGCCCTGCGGAGCTCGCGGCGCGGAAGAGGGCGGCGGCGGCCCTCCACCGTGCGCGGATCCGTCTCGCTGAGGCCGTGGAAGACCTTGATGGGGCAAGCTCCATCCTCGAGGCGGTGCCCAGCAGTGCGAGGTGCATGACAGAGGCCTCTGTCACCTGGACCCTCGCGCGGGTCGTCGCGGCGCTGAGGACTGAGGTGCACCGCATCCGCAAGCGCGTCGAGCCGAAGGGAGGGCGGAGCCATGGCTGACACGTTTGAGGGTCCTGCGCGCCTCTACTTCCAGCGAGGGAGAGTGGTGACGCGAGAGGATGCTCTCGCGAAGGCGAAGCGCTCGCGGTTCGTGGACGCGACTGCGTTCCTCGTGTTCAGCGGGCCGTGGAAGTCCCCTCGTGGCCGTCACTCCTACGTCGTTCTGAGGTGGGCGCTCTTTGATCGTGGTTCGCAGTGTGGCGCCCCCATCCACGTGAGGGCTGACGGTCGTCTTGAGCTCGCCTCGTGGTGGGAGCGAGTCTCGATAGACCAGGTGGTATCGCCTGCCGACGAGGCTGAGCTCATGAGGCAGTGGGCGAAGGTTGAGGGGGGCCAGAGCCATGGCTGACTCCCCTGTGTGCGGCTGGGAGGGCTGCCGACGTCACGAGCGCCCCGTCAAGGCGATCGCTGAGGACGTGCTCACTGTCTCGGAGATGGCTGCCCCCGTCATCGGGGGCGGCCATTGGCTCAAGCGCAGGTTGTCGCAGCTGGGCTTTGAGCTGGCTGGGGTGTGTCAGCAGTGCGCGCTCGGCCTGGTCGAGAGGGTGGTGCCTGATCGCGCGCCGAGCACGTGCGGCCACCAGCGGCGTTCCATGGCGGAGGTCGTCGCGTCTCTCTCTGCGGTTGCAGAGCAGCTCCGTCAGCGTCGGTGCGAGCTCGTCCCCGGAGAAAGGGCCGTGCTGCGCGCCTGCCTGATGCAGTTCAGCTGGGAGCTTCACGCGTACTGCCTGGCCTGTGCTCGTGCGGTCGTTGAAGAGGCGGAGTTCGGGAAGAGGCCTGCTCATGCATAGCCTTCGCTCGAGCTGCTCCCGGTGCCACGACACCGGCAGGCTCCCTTCGGGCCCGGACGACAGAGACGGAGGGGACACGCTCTGCGACTGCGCTGCGGGTGACTTCCTGCTGGCAGTGCTCAACGCCGATCCTCTCGGTCCAGCCTACGCCGACGAGGACCTCGACAGTGGGCCCACGGCCGGGGATGCAGGCGTCTTCCCTCCGGACGCAGAGGACTTGAGCGAGCTCCGTCCCGCTGGGGTGTACGAGGCGGGCGAGTCTCGCCTCTTCCACCAGAAGGATGAGGGAGGCGTACTCTCGGGTACGAGGTGCAGTGTGTGCGGCTGCACGGATGCGTTGCCCTGTCCTGGTGGCTGCATCTGGGCCAACGCCTCCGCCACGCTGTGCAGCAGGTGCTCTCTCTCGGGAGGCGCCCATGGGTGAGGCTCTGCAGTTCTGGACGGAGCTCGCCCGGCTCGCGAAGCCCTGCGAGGCGAGCCGCTTCCCCGACAAGGAGGGGGACAGCGTCTGCCAGCACCATGGCGGCAAGATGGTGGAGGGCAGCCTCTGCCAGCGGGCCGCGCCTCACCGAGACGCGAAGCTCTCGACTGCGGCAGAGCCTCACCAGCTCTCCCTGTTCGACGCGGAGGGGCCAGGCAATGGCTAGTCCCTTCGTGCGCGCGCCGGGGGCCTTGCCTCTTCCCCAGTGGGAGGACACTCCGCCCGTGCTCGAGGCGCCCCCGCGGCTCGCGTACCTGCTCAACGTGGTGGAAGCTCGAGCGAGGGACCTGCGGGAGCTCGACGAGGAGATCCGCGCCCGCAACCCGCGTCCGCCCGAGCCACCCTCCGGGCGCCCGGAGCTCATCCTCGAGCCGACGCCACCAGGTGCGCCGCGCAAACGGCGCACCTCCTCTCGTCGGCGCGCTGCCCCGAGGGTCGCGCGTGTTGCGGCCGCTGCACATGAAGAGCAGGAGCTCCCCTGGGCCGACCCTGCGGACGTTGTCGAGGTGAAGCCCCTGCTCACCCTCGTTCCGCCCCCACAGGGACGGGATGAGGTGCCATGGGCGGATCCGGCCGATGTGGTGGAGCTCGGGCTGCAGCCCGTCCGCGAGGTGGCAGCGTGAGAGCCCACAGCGGCAAGTGCACGTGTGGGCGTGCTCGGCGGCCGATGCTCTCGATTGCGGCGGAGATCCGCGCCGCGGCTGACGTTGCTGACCTCATGGCGGCCCGCAGGGTTGTCGAGGATCCGCCCCCACTACCGTCGTGCGCGTCCGGAGAGCAGTACGCCGCACTGATGGCTGCCGTTGAGCTCGGCGTGTCGAGGGCACTGGTTCGTCTACATCTTGAGGACCTTGCCCTCGAGCTCGAGCACGGGCTCTGCGTGTACTGCGTGCGCGCGTTGCCCGCAGACAGGAAGGGGGCACCTCCTCGGTGACTCCTGCACGGGTGGCGGCGGCGGCTTCTCGCTCACCCTCCCCAGCAGCCCCGGGGGAGGGTGGCGAGAAGGGGGGACCAGAGTCTGATGTGCCAGCCCTCCCGAAGCCGGAGGAGATGGCACAGCCGGAGTCGTACGCGGTTGAGTGGGATCTCGCCCAACTCCTCGACGACTGCAGACGCTGTAGGGGCCTTGGCCTGGTACCGGAGCTTCTCAGCAAGAAGCCACAGCGTTGCAAGAGGTGCCACGGCCGTGGCCGTGGCCTGCGGGGCCTGGCTCGCCAGCACGAGGCGGAGCTGAAGCAACGGGAGCGCCTGCTGGGAGTGTCCGCGACGCTGATCGCTCTGTGTGCGTTGTGCCTCGGGTTCCACGGGCTGCCCGGGGTTGCGGCACAGCAGCGGCGCCGCCTCTGGGGGCGCGGGCTGCAGCTGCCCCTCCGGTTCCTCTCGATCCTGCTGGGGCGCCACCCGTCGACGATCTGCGATGCGCTCAACCAGGGCATGGAGCTCGGCCTGCTCGAGCGTCACGCGTTCGTGCGCCGGGTGGAGCTCGTCACCCATGGGCGTCTCTCCACGGCCGATGTGAAGCGGGGCAAGGGGCAGGGTGGCGGCCGGGAGCAGCGCGAACGGATCAACGTGCACGGTGTGCTGTACCTCACCCGCAGCGGCGCGGAGCTGCTCAGGGACATGGGGCGGATCCGCGCCGAGGGTGTGGAGAAGTCCGGGGGGGTTGTGGGCCGCCTGTTGACAACTCTGGCCCCGATTTTTCGCGCAGTGGCAGTTCGCTGCGCCAGCGCCCGGAAGGGCCCGACACCAGAAGGAGGAGACAACTACCCCAACAATAATTACTCCTCGTCGCCCGCTCTGCTTGTTACGGAGGGAGGTGCCCTCGGCACGGAGGCCCACGGCTCCGACCCGCCGGGTGCCCGCCGGGGGCTCCCTGCTCGCGTGGTGGACCTCCCCCCGCGCGCGCTATGTGCCCTCGGCCTCCTCAGCCCCAAGGGACGTGGCTGGCCTCGGACGCTCGACGCGCTCACGCGCTTCGAGCTCCTGCAGGTCCTCCAGGTCTTCACGAGCCCCGAGGCCCTCTGGCCTTGGCTCTGGAAGCACGGTGACGTGAAGGCCCGGCAGTGGCTGGCCAGCGAGTACGAGCGCCTCAGAGCTCGAGCTCTCGGCCGTCCATGGCACGCGAGCGGCAAACAGCAGGCTGGCCGTTGAGGGAGTCTTGCCGGACCCTCTGCTTCCCTGCCCGCCGTGCTGGCCGCGAACGCTGGAGCCTTGCCTGCATTGGGGTGCGGAGGAGGGCCGGGAACCCGGCCCAGGCGCTTTTCGTGCGTCCTGGGCCAAATGCGGCCCACCTGGGGGCCGTTGGAGGTGAGGTGGGGCGGTGCGGGCTGCCCGGGTGTTGGTTCCATCCCCGGCATCCCTGAGAGCACTGGCCCCGGGTGCCTGCATCCCCCCTCTCGGGGGGATTGACGCGGGGCGGCCTGGGCAGGGGCCGTCAGACGGAGGCCTTGCGGCGCTCGAGGTCCTTGCGCAGCGCCTGCAGGAGTTCACCGTCCTGCTTGCCGCGGAGCGTGGCCTGGGTCAGCTCGCGGTCTGCGAAGGTGAGGACGAGCTTGCGCTCTGTCTTGCCCTTCAGTGTCACCTCGACCCGAGCGGGGAAGCCTGCGCCAGCATACTTCTTGAGGAGCTCGCGCACGAGGGCGCCCGTCGTCTTCGCCACCGAGGAAAAGGAGTCCCGCGCCGGATTGAGCAGCCGCAGTTGTCTGCTGTCCTCCTCGGTTGGGGCGGCGATCGTCCCCTGCCCGCTGCAGACCTCGCACCAGTCGATGACGCCAGCCCACGGGGATACCCGGCCTGAACCGCCACAACGCGGACACGTTATCTTCTTGCCTCTGGTACGTGGGTTCGTCTTCCGGCCGAACAGCACGGCGAGGGCCGACGCCGGCGTCGGCGCGTCACCCAGGAGACTGCCTTGGTTCGGATCGTGGTCTGCGGCCGCTGCCCAGCGGCGGAAGGCATCGCCCACCTGGCGCGGGCCGAGCTCGTCGAGCATGGTGCCAAGCTTCGCGGCAGTGGCGTCGAGCTGGGAGCCATCCCCGAAGAGGGAGGCCTGACTGGCCAAGTCCGAGA
>NZ_JAHXBF010000010.1 GCF_020103695.1 Hyalangium versicolor | reverse complement strand
TGGCGAGCAGGACTTTCGGTAGCTGCGTCGTCTTCCCCGAGCCGGTGGCCCCCGCGACAATGACCACCTGATGGGCGGTGATGGCCGCGGTGATGTCCTCCACCCGGCTCGAGATGGGGAGTTCGGGGGGGAAGTGCAGGGTGGGCAAGCCGCCGAGGGGAGGGACGGGTGAGTCGCCGGACATGGAAGTATGACCTAGCACTGAAGCACACGTTCCACCCCTGACGAAGAGTGTGACCCGCCGCTTGGCGCTTGGACCGGCGCCGTGGCCGGTTGAATCCTCATTCCCGTGGGGGGGCGTCCGCGCCGGGCACCCGAATCTCCTCGCCCCGCAGGCGGGCCCGGAACACCGCGGCGCGCATCAGGAAGACGGTGGTGACTGGCGCGGTGAGCGCGATGAACACCGCGATGAGCAGCGCATGAAGGTAGGGCTGCCCGCGTTCGAAGGAGGCTTGCACCGCCGTCGCGAACGTAAAGCCCCAGGTTCCCAGCGTCGCGCCCAGGGTGGGCGCGTGGATGCGCTGAAAGAAGCTCTTCAGACGCAGCACCCCGAACGAGCCAATCAGCGCTGCCAGCGCGCCCACCACCACGAGCACCGCGGTCAGCGCATCCACCCACAGAGGAGCCCACGCATTCATTCGATGAGTTCCCCGCGCAGGAGGAACTTGGACATCGCCGTGGAGCCCACGAACCCGAAGAGGGCGATCAAGAGCGCCGCCTCGAAGTAGGAACTGCTGCGGTAGACGAGCCCGAGCGCAAGGATGACCAGCATCGTGTTCTGGTACAGGCAGTCGAACGCCAGCACGCGGTCCTCCGCCCTGGGGCCGATAATCATCCGTGCCAATGCCAGCAGCATTCCGACGGCAAGACAGCCGAGGGCGAATACCAGCGCCCAGGAGAGAAGTGAGTTCATTCGAAGATCTCCCTGAGCGGCCGCTCGAAGTGTTGCTTGATGAAGGCCACCAGGTCCGGCTCGCTCTGCATGGCAAGCACGTGCAGCAGCAGGAAGCGCTGGTCCGCCGATAGCTGCGCCCAAGCGGTGCCCGGCGTGAACGTGACGAGCACCGCCAGCACGGCCAGCCCGTTCGGATCCCGCAGCTCGAGCGGAACGAGGACAAAGCCGGAGGGGATGTCGCGCGAGCGCCGCGTGAGGATCGCCCACGCCACCTCGGCGTTCGACCGCAGCATCTCGAGCACCATCCGGCAGAAGAGGCGTGCCATGACGAGGGGCCTGCGCAGCCGCACGGGGGTGGGCCTGAGCCTGACAGCCACCATCGGCCAGAACAGTGCCAGGGCGATGCCCAGAACCAGCGTCCCCGCGCTCAGCGACTGCATGAGCAGGAGCCAGAGCAGGAGCAGCGCCACCGAGAGCACGGGAGAAGGGATGAGTCTCCTCATCGCTTGACCTCCGGCGCCGTGGCTGGCGGCCGCACCGCTGCTCCGAGGACTGCGTCAATGTACCCGCGGCGATCATAGAGGGACTGCGCCGTCGCTCGCGCGAGCTCCATCGTGGGCCCGGCCGCTAGCGTCAGCACGCCGCACGCGGTGAGGAGCGCCACCAGGGGGAAGCCCTCCGGTGCCCGGACCCGAGGTGGCTCGCGCTGCATCTCCGACCAGAAGGTCCGGATCCCTGTCCGTGTGAGCGCGATGAGGGTGAGCAGGCCACAGCTCAACAGCACGCCGGTGAGCAGCCATGCACGGGCGGAGATCGGCTCGCCCCCTTCGCGAGGCCCGAGCGCCGCCGACAACATGCCCAGCTTGCCGATGAAGGTGGCCAGGGGAGGCAGTCCGGAGGTGAGCAGCGCGCACGCGACGAAGGCCATGCCCATGAGCATGGTGGAGGCGGGGAACGGCAGGGCAACGAGCGGCTCCTCCTCGTCATCGAGGTTGACCTCCTGCGCTTCGAGCTTCGCGCTCAGGAAGGGCGCCTCGTCCACGACGGTCGCTCCCGCACGCCAGCGCTCGACGAGATCGACGAGCAGGAAGAAAGCGCTGGAGGCGAGCGTGGAGCTCACCAGGTAGAACACCGCGGAGCCGAGGACGGCTTCCTCGCCCAACCCCAGCGCGGCCAGGAGCGTCCCGGCGGAGACCATCACCCCCGCGGCCGCCTGGATCGCAAGCCTTTGCGAGGCGAGCATCCCCAGGGCCGCGAGCACCGCGGAGACCGCTCCGAACGCGAGCAGGCCGTCCGCGCCGAACCCCGCCAGCGGCCCCCCGGCGAACATCAGCGTCCAGAGCCGCACCAGCGCGTAGATGCCAACCTTCGTGAGCACCGCGAACATCGCCGCCACGGGCGGAGTCGCCGACGCATATGCGGGGATGAGCCAGAAGTTGAGCGGCCAGGCTGCCGCCTTGGCCAGGAACGCCACCGCGAGGATGGCCGCCCCCGCGTCGATGAGGTGCCGGTTGGCCACACCCCCTTCGGAAAGGCGCGCGGAGAGCTCCGCCATGTTGAGCGTCCCCGTGACGCCGTAGATCATCGACACGCCGATGAGGAACAGTGACGAGGCGGCGAGGTTCACCGCCACGTAGGACAGGCCGGCGCGGACCCGCGGCTTTCCGGAGCCGTGCAGCAACAGGCCGTACGAGGCCGCGAGCAGGATCTCGAAGAAGACGAAGAGATTGAAGACGTCCGCCGTCAGGAATGCGCCGGAGAGCCCCATGAGCTGCAGCTGAAGCAGCGAGTGGAAGTGAACGCCCGCGCGGTGCCAGCGCGCGGAGGCGAACGAGAGCGCGCAGGCGCCCAGGAGCCAGGTCAGCACCAGCATCCCCGCCGAAAGGTGGTCCACCGCGAGGGTAATCCCGAAGGGCGCGGGCCAGTTGCCGGGCAGGTAGGCCACGGCACCATGCTCGTCCACCCACGCGAAGAGCGCCGCTGAGAGGGCGAGCCCCAGGAGCGCGGAGCCCATCCCCAACGCCAGCTTGACGGTGCGCTTCCCCTCGCCCATGAGGAGCATCACCGCGGCCATCAGCATCGGCAGGAGGATGGGAGCCACCATCAAGTGGGGCATCAGGCCTTGGATGAGCGCTCTCATGCTTCGGTGCCGTCCACGTGATCAGTCCCTGTCGTTCCGCGCGAGGCCAGGGTGATGACCAGGAGGAGCGCCGTCATCGCGAAGCTGATGACGATGGCTGTCAGCACGAGCGCCTGAGGGACCGGATCCGTGTAGTGGGCGAGGTCCGGCGGGACGCCGTCCGAGAGGATGGGCTCCTTGTCGATGGCCAGGCCGCCGATGCTGAAGATGAAGAGGTTGACCGCGTAGGAGAGGAGCGACAGGCCAATGACCAGCTGGAACGTGCGGGGCCGGAGCAGGAGCCACACGCCCGAGCCGGTCAGGATGCCGATTGCGATCGCGAGCACCACCTCCATCAGTCACCTCCCGAGGCCCGGTGAGCGCGGATCGACTGGTGAGCGAGCGCCACGAGGATGAGCAATGTGGAGCCCAGCACCAGACAGAACACACCCAGGTCGAAGAACATCGCGCTTCCGATGTGGAGTTCGCCCAGCACCGGCACGCTTAGATGGAAGGTGTGCGAGGTGAGGAGCGGATACCCGGCCACGAATGCTCCCGAGGCCGTGCCGAGGGCCAACAAGAGCCCAACTCCTATCAGCGCGCGCGGCGCGAGGTGCAGCCGCTGCTCGACCCACTCCGTCCCGGAGACGATGTACTGGAGCAGGAAGCCCACAGACATCACCAGCCCCGCGACGAACCCACCGCCTGGCTCGTTGTGCCCACGCAGGAAGAAGAACGTCGCCACGACTCCCGAGACGGGCAGGAGCAGGCGGACCAGCACCGCCGGGACCATCAGGTAACCCACCGCCGTGTCTCGCGCCGTGCGTGGGTTCACCAGGTCTGTCTGAAGATCCTTCGGCAGTGCCTGCTGCTGTGGCGGGAGTGCCATCACCTCGGGCGCCGGCCGGAAGCGCCGCAGGAGCGCGTAGACCGTGAGCGCGACGAGCGACAGCACCACCCCCTCCCCGAAGGTGTCGAACCCGCGGAAGTCCACCAGCATCACGTTCACGACGTTCCGCCCGCCTCCGCCGCTCAGCGCGTTCTCGAGGAAGAAGGAGGTGCGCTCGGGGAGCTCGCGCGTCATCACCGCGTACGCGAGGATCGCCATTCCGCCGCCAGCGCTCACCGCGACGAGGAAGTCGCGGGTCCGCCGGCCCCGGGCGATCCGCCGGGTGTGCGCATCGTACACGCCGCGGGCCGGCTCGCGCGGTGGGAGCCACCGGAGCCCCAGCAGGATGAGCAGCGTCATCACCACCTCGACGATGAGCTGGGTGAGCGCCAGGTCCGGAGCGGAGAACCAGATGAACGTGACGCAGCTCACCGCTCCAGCGGTCCCTGAGAGCATGAGCGCGGCGAGCCGGTGGAACTTCGCCTGCCATGCGGCTCCCACGGCCGCGACGCCTCCGGCCACCCACAGCACGATGAACACCGGCGAGACGGGCACCAGGGGGCGATCCCCCTTGCCGATGCCACCCCATAGCGCCACGACGCCCACGAGCAGCGTGACCAGCACCATCGCCAACAACTGCCGCTGGAGCCCCGCGGTGAGGAGCCAGCGGCGGATCCATCTGCTCAGCGAGGTGAGCCCCGCCAGCAGTGACGTGAAGAGCCTCGCGCCATCGAGCCGCGCCACGAGGCGGCCCCCGAGGCGCGCTCGTCCCCCCTCCAGCCGCCGGACCATCCGGTACAACACCGCGCCGCCGCCGAGCGCCAGCGCGCTCATGAGGAGCGGGGGAGTGAACCCATGCCAGAGCTTGAGGCTGTACGGAGGGATCTGCCCGCCGACGACAGGCCTGGACGCGGCATCGAGGATCGGCCCGATCGACACCGCTGGCGCGATGCCCACCACCAGGCACAGCAGGACCAGCACCTCGACGGGGACGCGCATCCACTTGGGCGGCTCCTCCGGGACCCGCGGCGTGTTCAACGCGCTGGCGGGACCGAAGAACACCCTCAGCGCGAACCGGAGCGAATAGGCGACGCTCTCCATGCCGGCCAGGGTCGCCGCGAGCGGCAGGCCCCACTGCACGGCGGGGATGGCGTCGATGAAGACGGTCTCGGCGAAGAACATCTCCTTCGACAAGAAGCCATTGAGCAGCGGGACTCCGGCCATCGCTGCCGTGGCGACGAGCGCGAGCGTGCCGGTGATGGGCATCAGGCGGAAGAGCCCCGCCAGCCGCCGGATGTCCCGCGTCCCCGTCTCATGGTCGATGATCCCCACTGCCATGAACAGCGACGCCTTGAAGGCCGCGTGGTTCATGAGGTGAAACACCGCCGCCACCGCCGCGAGCGGGCTGTTGAGCCCGAGCAGCAGCACCATCAGCCCGAGGTGCGAGATGGTGGAGTATGCGAGCAGCCCCTTCAGGTCGTGCTGGAACAGCGCCGCCCACGCGCCGAGCAGCAGCGTGACGAGCCCCGCGGAGCCGACGAGCCAGAACCAGGTCTCCGTCCCCGACAGCACCGGCCACAGCCGCGCCAGCAGGAACACGCCCAGCTTCACCATGGTGGCCGAGTGCAGGTACGCCGACACCGGCGTCGGGGCCGCCATCGCGTTAGGGAGCCAGAAGTGGAAGGGGAACTGGGCGCTCTTGGTGAACGCGCCGAGGAGGATGAGGCAGAGCGCTACCGGGTAGAGCGGGTGGGCTTTGACGCGCTCAGCGCTCCCGAGGACGGTGTCCAACTCGTAGCTGCCGGCCGCATGGCCGAGCACCAGCAACCCAGCCAGGAGGCACAGGCCGCCCATGGCGGTGACCGTGAGCGCCATCCGCGCCCCTCGCTGTGCATCCTTCCGCTGGTTCCAGTAGCCAATGAGCAGGAACGAGAAGAGGGAGGTCAGCTCCCAGAAGAACGCGAGCTGTAGCAGGTTGCCCGAGAGGATCACGCCCAGCATCGCTCCCATGAATGCCAGGAGGAAGGTGAAGAACCTCGGCACGGGATCCGACGGCGAGAGGTAGTACCGCGCATACAACATCACCAGCGCGCCGATGCCCAGGACGAGCACGCAGAACGCCCAGGAGAAACCGTCGAGTCGCAGCACGAGGTCGAGCCCGATCGAGGGCACCCACGAGAAGCGCTCCGCCCGAAGCCCTCCGCCCTGGATGTCCGGGAAGTGGAGCGCCACGCCCACGAGGCTCACCATCGCGGTGAGGCCCGCGAGCCCCGCCGCGCGGTTCCGGGCGCTCGTGGGCAGCAGCGCCGCGATGGCACCGGAGACAAAGGGAATGATCAGGAGGGCAAGGAGCGGCATCAGGAGAGGTGGGGCGTGCGGGCACCCTGTGGCTTGGGGGGAACCACCAGAACGTCGTTCTTTCCCATGTCAGATCACAAGAGAAAGAGCGGCTGCGGTGCCCCGGCGTTGGGTACGCGGCAGATGGAGCACCGTGGGACAGGCCTCCCATGTTGCGTACCTCACCGTTGATCAGTGTCGCGATGTGAGAAACTCCCAGGAGGGACTTCCCCCTCCGAGAGGAGCATGGATGGCTTCAGGGGTCTTCGTTGCAGTGGTGCCCGCATTCCTGGCGCTGACAGCAAGCGCCTCTTTTCCCTCACAGCAAGTATCGGAGACACAGGCGCCTCTCTGTGAGGCAGTCCGGGTCCTGGGCGTCTGGCCATCCGATATCAGGATCAAGGAGATGGCTTCCGCAGAGGGAACACTCTTCGTCTCCCTTCACCTCTCCGCCCGAGAGGAGTTGTGGAGGAGCGACGGCACTCCCACCGGCACCGTCCTCGTCAAGGCGGCCTCCAATCTCGAGAAGTTGACCGCGGCAGGCCAGACGCTCTTCTTCACGGAGTCCACTCCGGAGACAGGGCAGGAGTTATGGAAGAGCGATGGCACCCCCGAGGGCACAAGCCTCGTCGTGGACCTCACCCCAGGGGCCGCCAGCACCCCGTTCAGTCGGTTCGCATCCCTGGGAGATACGGTCTTCTTCACGGTGGGAGATGCCAATCCCGGCGTCACTCTCTGGAAGAGTGATGGGACTGCGGATGGGACCACGGTCTTCAAGAGCTTTGCTCCCGGGATATCAGTGCCCTGGTTGGACACTGTGCACGGGAGGCTCGTGTTCGAACTCGTCGGCACCCCGCACGGCGAGTTGTGGGGAAGCGATGGGACCGAAGCAGGGACCCATCTGCTCTCGGACGAGACATTCTGGGAACCCGTCGCGACGACCCAGGACCACCTCTACCTCGCTTCCTCGGGGGCGGGCAATCGCATGTGGACGACCGATGGAACACTGGAGGGGACGCGTAAGCTTGAGAGGAGCTATCTCTCCTCCTTCAGCATTATTCACGTGGGCATCTACAGGGACGATCAGCTTGTCGGGGCTGCGGGAAGGATCTTTGTCCTCCAGAGCTTCCAGCCATGGTCAGCAGGCCCATCGCCTGCGCCCTATTGGGAGTACTCGCTCCATGCATTCGACCCGGAGACCAAGGACCCCTCCACACCTCTCACCGGTGGACTCAGTGGGATCACCTCCGTCAATGATCAGGTCTTCATCTCAGCCTCGAATCAGGCACTCTTCTGGCACGAGGCGAGTGACGGGCGGGAGGGGCAAGTAGCACTCCCCGCCGGAATTTTCGCTCCGCGGCGACTCTTTCCCGCTGGAAAGCATCTATTCTTTCTTCCGAAGGACGGAGAAGGCCGTGAGCAAGAGGTGTGGTCCATGCGCCTGGCCTGTCTGACCGATCATGCTCCTCCCACGATTCAATGCCCTGAGCGCGTGGTCGTGGAGTCGCAGGACGCGGAGGGAGCTGCTGTGTCCTACCCTCCCGCAACTGCCACGGATGATCAGAGCGCGGCGCCTGAAATCCGTTATGACGTGCCTTCAGGGAGCCTCTTTCCTGTAGGTGTCACGACGGTCACGGCGACCGCAGAGGACGAGCTCGAGCAACAGGCGAGCTGCTCCTTCGAAGTGGAGGTGAGACAGGCGGCCGATGAGCCCCCGCCCGCGTCTTACTCTTGCAATGCCTCGCCCGTTTCTGCGGCATGGCTTGCGTTGTTGGGGCTCGCGCTCTGGGCCCCCCGTCGCCAGTGAACGACCGTCGAGGTACGAAAAAGACGGAGAGGGAGCGGATAGCGCGGCGCTGGCTCAGGAGCGAGGCGTGGAGGCTCGGTCGCGCTCCTGCAGATCGATCTCTCCCATCTGGCTGGGGTACTTCCCTGGGATGCCCTTGTAGAACTCACGGATCTTCTCGAGGTCTGCCTTCAGGTCTCCCGTGGGCATCACCGCTGGTCCAAGACCACCCACCTTGCGCTTGTAGTCGAGGAATCCCAGCAGGATGGGGACCTTGGCCTCGTGGGCGATCCAATAGAACCCTGTCTTCCAATACCGGACCTTGCTCCGCGTGCCCTCAGGCGGGATCGCGAGGACGAGCTCCTCACGCTGTTGGAAGGCGTCGACACATTGCTGCACGAGGTTGTGACGGGCCGTCCGGTTCACCGGGATTCCTCCCAGCCAGCGGAAGAAAGGGCCAAACGGTCCCCAGAACATCGTGTGCTTCATCAGAAACGAGAGCCGGGCGCCAAAGACATAGGACACCGCCAGCATGAAGGGCAGATCCCAGTTGGAGGTATGCGGCGCGGCGATGATGACGAACTTCCTGCCTTCAGGGAGCTGCCCCTCGGTTCGCCAGCCGAAGAATCCGAGGAAGAGGTGGCCGAGCCGGTGAGCCCATGCGCTTCTCGTCTTGCTCAACACTGCCTCCACGGCCCGCGGGCCCTCGCGATGAGGAAGGAGTTCCACCATGCGGGGGGTAGAGCGCGCAACAGGCCGAACTCCCCAATGCCACGCCGTGAGCGTCCCGGCCACCTTCACCCGATGGAGTTCAGCTCCCGGAGCGCATCGTCCGGCAGCGTGAGTTCGGCCGCGGCGAGGTTCTCCCGGAGGTGCGCCACGGAGGAGGTGCCGGGAATCACCAGGATGTTGGGCGAGCGGTGAAGCAACCATGCGAGCGCGGTCTGCAGGGGCGTGGCCCCGAGGCGCGCGGCGACCTTGGACAGGGTCGACGACTGCAGCGGGTTGAAGCCGCCGAGCGGGAAGAACGGCACATAGGCGATGCCGTCGCGGGCCAGCGCGTCAACCAAGGCATCGTCGGTTCGATGCACCAGGTTGTACTGGTTCTGCACGCAGACGATGGGGGTGATCCGGCGAGCCTCCGCGATCTGCGTGGGGGTGACATTGCTCAGGCCGATGTGACGCACCAGGCCCTTCCGCTGGAGTTCGGCCAGCGCCGTGAGCGGCGCCTCGATCGAACCCTCCACAGGTCCATGGGCGCTGAACATGATGCGAAGGTTGACCACGTCGAGCACCTCCAGGCCCAGGTTGCGCAGGTTGTCGTGGACCGCCTGGGTCAGTTCCTGAGGCGAGAAGGCCGGGAGCCACGAGCCATCCTCGCCACGCCGGGCGCCGATCTTGGTGACGATGACGAGGTCGCGGGGATAGGGCGCGAGCGCTTCGCGAATCAGCCGGTTCGTGATGTGCGGGCCGTAGAAGTCACTGGTGTCGATGTGATCCACTCCGCTCGCGACCGCCTCGCGCAGCACGGACAGTGCCGCACCGTGATCCTTGGGAGGGCCGAAAACCCCGGGCCCCGCGAGTTGCATGGCGCCATAGCCGAGCCGCTTCACGGTGCGGCCTCCGAGGGTGAATGTGCCAGACAGCTCGATCTTGGACTTGGACATGTTTTCTCCTTTCGGGACGAGACACAGATAGACGCTCAGCGGGCCCGCGATAACCGGTACAATTCGTACGGGCTGTGCGGAAAGGCGAACAGTGAAAGCCGACCTGGATGACCTGAAGGCCTTCGTGGCGGTGGCGCGCGCCCGGGGTTTTCGCGAGGGTGCTCGTGCCAGTGGCAGCAGTGCGTCCGCGCTCAGCGAGGCGGTCCGCCGCCTGGAGGCACAGCTGGGGGTCAGGCTGCTCAACCGGACCACGCGCAGTGTCGTCCTGACCGAAGCGGGGCAGGGCCTCCTGGCGCGGCTCGGACCCGCCTTGGCCGAGATGGAGGCCGCCCTCGACGTGGTGAATGGCTTTCGCGACCGGCCCGCGGGCTCACTGCGCCTCAATGTCCCGATCAGCGCGGCGCGGCTGGTGCTCCCCCGCATCGTCCCGCCGTTCCTCGCCGCCTACCCCGACATCCGGCTGGAGATCATCACCGAGGACAGCTTTGTCGACGTGATCGCCGCCGGGTGCGACGCGGGCATCCGCTACGACGAGCGGCTGGAGCAGGACATGATCGCGGTGCCCATCGGGCCGCGTGTCCAGCGCATGGCCACCGCCGCGTCCGCCGCCTACCTGGAGCGCCATGGCCGGCCGAAGCACCCCCGCGAGTTGCTGAACCACGCCTGTCTGCGCGGCCGCTTCTCCAGCGGCGCGATGGCGCCGTGGGAGTTCGAGCGCAACGGCGAGGAGGTGCGGGTGGATCCGGTGGGGCCGCTGATTGTGCGGCTGGGCGGAGCGACCGATCTCTCCATTGATGCGGCCATCGCCGGCATCGGCATCGTGCACCTCTTCGAGGACTGGCTGCGGCCGTACCTCGACAGCGGAGCCCTCGAGCCCATCCTCAAGCCCTGGTGGCAGGACTTCTCGGGGCCGTTCCTCTATTACCCAGGACGGCGCCTCGTTCCGGCGCCACTGCGGGCCTTCATCGACTTCATCAAGACATCGGCCGAGTCCCCCTGACAGGTGCATCCCGGGGGACTACCGCGCGCGGGCACGCAGGCGGCGGAGCGCCCCCTCACACCAGTCGATGTGAGCTCTCAACCCCACCAGGCCATAGTCGAGCGTCAACCAGCCAAGCAACGCCTCCGTCTCGCGCGGTTCGCCGGTGGGGAAGATCTCCTTCGCGAGCGTCAGCAGGATGTCTCGTTGCGCCTGAGCGTCCCTCAGGCTTGACTCCAGGTGCGCCAGAGCGTCGGCCAGCTTTCCCTCGTTCGCGAAGAACACCTTGAGGAGGAGTTCGTTTCTCTCGACGTGAGGGGCGGGCGCCTCCTTGAGCCAGAGGGCCAGAGCCTCCCGGCCCGCCTTCGTGATCGCATAGCGGACGCGTTTCCGATCGCCGTGCCCACCTTCGTCGGCGACGCGGATCAGCCCCTCCCCGCTGAGCGCCGACAGCGTGGGGTAGAGCTGTCCCAGGCTCTCCTGCCAGAAGTGGCCGAAGCTGCTCTCGATGCGGCGGCGAATCTCGTAGCCGCTCGCGGGGCCGCGCGCCAGCGCCCCCAACACCGCCGGCCGGGTCCGGTTCTGACGCACTCCTGTTGGCTTTCCAGGTCGCCCCATATATCTTCTAGATATATCTGCCAGATGCATTGGGCAAGGAGGACCGGCATGAAGCGTGGGTTATTGGGACAGGGGGTCGTTCATGGCTAGGAGCTCCCTCATGAGACCGCTGCTGACGGCCTTGGTCGGGCCTGTGGCCTTCCTCGTCCTCCTGGTGGGCTTCTCCGCCTATTTCGTCCGAGGCGGCCCTCCCAGCGACCCGCAAGAGGTTGCGGAATGGGTGACGGGGAAGATGGGGATCATCCTGCTGCTCGTTCAGGTGGCGCTGGCCACGACCGCGTTCTGGCTCTGGCGGTCAGGAGCCGTTGCCACCACCCTCCGCCAGCCGGCCTGGCCATGGCCACGAGCCGTGGTGATCGGCGTGCTGTTCGGCGCAGGCCTCTTCGCCGCCTACGCTCTCGGTATCGAGCGCCTGCTGGTGGCGCTCCAGGCGCGTCTGGGCGACTACGTGTCCTCGGGGACGGTCGTGGATCGCATCAGCCGGCCTCTGAGCCTCTTCTTCCTCGCCAACTGCGTGCTGGCCCCCGTGGCGGAGGAGCTCATCTACCGGGGGCATGTCCTGCCGCGCCTGGCGGAACGGTGGGGATGGTGGCCAGCGCTGGTCCTGAGTGCGGTGCTCTTTGGCATGCTCCACTGGGCTGGCGGCCTCTGGTACATGGCCGCTACGGCGCTCCTGGTGGGTCTTCCTCTGGGGCTGCTCTTCCTGCGCTCGGGCGTGTTGGCACTGCCGCTCGCGGCGCACCTCTCGCTGAACCTCCTCGAGTTTGGCCTCGCGTTCCGGCGACACTGGTGAGCCTACCGCGAGGGTCATGTCCTGCCGCGGCAGCCCTCTCTATGCTCCTGTCTCGGTTGCCAGGGCAGTGCGTCGCGCTTTCGGAGAGGTTCCATGGCTCTGCGGTTCATCAACAATCCGAGTCCGCTGAAGTTCCCGGGATTCGAGCCCTATTCCTGGAAGGAGCTGCGCAACCAGCTCCTGTTCCGGCTGCTCGCCCGGCATGGGTCGCTCGTCGCCAGCGCCCTCGAGTTCACGGCCCTGGACGCCGTGGACATCGAATTCAAAGGGAAGAAGGTGCCCGCGCATGGCCAGGTCAAGATCAAGGTCAACACCCCGACGAAGCGCGAGTTCTTCCATGCTCCCTACCTGGTGAACCCGTACCAGCCGCAGAGCGAGAACGGCTTCTTCAAGTGGTCTGGCTGGCAGTTCGCCCAGCCCCTCATCCTCGGAGGCTCTCGCTCGGATGCGGAGCTGGCCCAGGCGACGTTGAAGCTGGACATCGAACGGATGAAGAACGGCCCTTTCTCCCAGGAGCCCTTCGCGAACGAGTACGAATTCTTCAAGGTGCCTGTCTTCCGCTACTTCGCCAAGCACAAGGCCCGGCGTACCTGGCTCGTGAAGATGCTCGGCGAGAATGAACTGAAGACCGGGATGCTGGACCCGAAGACGTGCGCGCGGCTGAAGGAGTACTTGCCCGATTCGATGGTGAGCGATCTGGACGACACCACTCCGGTCCTGGTCAGCGGCGCCTCGCGGACCCTCCTCCAACACCTGTTGGTGTTCCACGAGCACCCCGAGCAGTACCCCAAGGAGTGGAGCACCTATCTCGGGTCGAAAGCGCGCCAGTCGCACCACATGTACAAGTCGCACCAACGCCTGGTCTCGCACTACACGCAGCTCGAGGAGCGAGTAGGCGAGACGGACGACGACAACAGCCGTCCCCTCACGGAGGCACGAGGGGAGTACCTCGCCGCCAAGGTGATGGCGATGATCTTCGCGGGCGACCTGTTCGAGCTGAAGATGGGCTTTGGCGACCGGCAGAAGGCGCAGGGGATCGACCAGATCTGGGCCCGGCGCGACACCAAGACGAACAATGTCGAGGCCTACTTCGTCATCGAGTGCAAGGGCTCCAAGAGCGCGAAGCACGGCCAGAACAAGGAAGAGACCCAGATGTCCCCGGGCTGGGTCTTCAAGAAGCTGGTCGAACTCGCCAGCGACGATTCGGAAGAGGAGAAGCTCCAGAGGCTGGCGCAGAATGTCCTGTCCGCCATGTTCGACGAGGCCAGCCCGGTGGCCGTCTTCGGCATGACGATCAAGTCGATCTTCGACAAGGATCACACCTACCAGACAGCCACCCGCTTCAACGTCCAGATCTCCAAGCAGTTGCGCTTCCCGACGGTCCTCCAGCAGGCCAACACCCAGGCCGACACGCTCGATGATCTCGATGAGCTCTTCGGCAGCAGCGCGTTCCCGCCCGTGAAGTCAGCGGAGATCGGCATCCTGGAGAAGCTCCCCGCTTCAGCCATGAAGTTCGATGTGCCGAAGGATGTCCGCTTCTTCAATTTCAATGGCGTCCTCGACCCGGACCACCAGCGCAACAAACGGCTGTTCTCCCTGCTCACGGCGCATGCGGCCTCCATCCTGAGCGTGCAGGACTATTTTGGTGTCGAGCCTCACAATGTGAAGATCGATGGGGGGAAGCTGCACGCCTACACCGCCTTCGCCACGACGGCCTACGGCGGCAACAACGCGCACCAGCACGGGCTGATCAGCACCCTGGTGGATCCATATGACCAGGACTCCACCGGCTCGGGAGCACTGCTCCTGGAGTCCAACGACAAAGAGGAGGCGAAACGGGCGCTCGCGTGGAAGCAGAAGGCGCTCAAGACTCCGAATACCTCCCGCCCGAAGTGGATGGCGAGCGTAGCGAACTTCACAGACAGCGAGCGGATCAACGGAGTCCTCCTGTTCTTCGCCAAGCGCCCCTGGGCGCGAGAGGAACTCCAACGGATCTGGAAAGGAGGCATGGTGGACGAGCCGGCGGAAGAGACCGTGCTCGCCTTTCCCAACCTTCCCCAGTCATGGTTCACATGGAAGAGCGGCAACACAAAGCTCCTCGATCAGGTCCTTGCCATGAAGTTCACGTGGGATCGCTTCACCTCCCACGAGAACAAGTCCTTGAAGCGCCTGGGGCAGCACTACCAGTCCCTCCAGAAGGAGCTGACGAAGAACACGTCCAAGACAGTGCTCACCGAAGTGAGTGGCGAGTATTTGGGGGCTCGCGCCATGGCGGTCATCTTTGGCAAGGACCGGCTGCAGCTCAAGATGGGCCATGGGGAGAAGCAGGTCCGCCAGGGAGTGGATCAGATCTGGGCGAAGCGGGATCCCACCACGGGAGACGTGGTTGCCTACTTCCTGGTGGAGTGTAAGGGCAGCAAGGGAGCGGAGCTGGGCCAGAACGTCCACGAGACGCAGATGTCTCCCGCGTGGATCTTCCAGAAGATGCTTGAGCTGGCCAAGGAGGGGGGCCGGCTGAGCCGGCTGAGCCAGAAGGTGCTGAGCGCGCTCTTCGAGCCCACGAGCAAGGCGGAGGTCTACGGGGTCATCATCCAGAGCCTGTTCGACCCCAAGAAGGGCACGGGAGGACGGTTCAACATCCGGCTCACCTCGCGGCTCTTCTTCCCCGACATGCTCGAACTGGCCAATGTGCTCTATCAGAAGAATCTGGGGACGGATGGCTCGAAGCTCTACTCCCGGATCCTGCATGAACGGATGCCCCTCAGCACCTTCCTGCCGGACTATGCGTCCACGCGCATCCCGGTGAAGAAGTCGTCCCTGGTGGGCAAGCAGTACACGAATCCCTCGCGCCACAAGACGTGCCACAACTACCCGCTCACCGTCCAACACGTGCAAGTCCTGGCGGTACTGGGGACAAAGGAAGTGCCGCTCGTCACCTGGGATGTCCCCGCCGATGGGGACTGCGCCTACATCACGGTGCAGAAGTTTCTGGAGAAGATCCCGGGCCTGTTGGGGAAGCTCGGTCTCACCACGCTTCCCACGTTGGAGGAGCTCAAGGGCAAGGTCGTCGCGGAGATCAACACCTCGCCGGACTTCGCGCGAGGTTTCCTCGAGGAGGGGCAGTCGCTCGAGCAGCTCAAGACGAAGGTGAAGGAGCGGCACGCCTTCTTCGGGGCTCACGGCGACATCGTGCTGCCATCCCTGGCGCGCCAACTCGGGCTCGGCATTCATGTCATCCACCCCAGCGGGTTCGACGAGGATCTCGATGTGTCGTTCGGGCTCAACCTCCCAGTGACCGCGCCGAAGGTGTATGCGGTGTTGACCACGTATATGGGCAATCCGGGAAGCATTGCCCACTACTACCCGGCGTTGCCGCAACGACTCCGTCTCACCACCCACCCGGTCGTGCCCTCGGGCCACGGTCGTGGGCAAGCCATTCAATCAGGCTCCACTCCCAAGACCCTTCCGCTGAAGCAGCAACAGAGCAAGAAGCCAGGCTCCACTCCGAAGACCCAGCAGCCGCAGCAGCAACAGACTCTGAAGCGCAAGCGGCCCCAGAACTCCGATGCTGGCGGCTCGAAGGGTACGGACCACGGGGATCCGGGCAACAACAAGCAGAGGAAGTAGGCCGGGAACCGTTGTCGCGTGTCGGTGGGCTCGGTTGGCGCCCAGCGGCTGCCCCAGCCCGGAGGCAGCTGGCTGGGCACTCGGGTGGGACGCGTGAGGGGTGTTCCCCTCATCCTGAGGGGGGTGGACCCTCCGTGGCCACTGATCCTGTAAAAAATGTAATTCGATAAATTGCTGTAATCGTTGGAGATAAGGTATTCGGGGTTGGGGCGTGGAACTTGCTCGGGGGCTCCGCATTCACCCGCCTCGCGCCTACGGGACGTCGAGGCCGAATGAGGAGACACCTGGATGAGACGGCTTGACGCGATGAACACCCCTGTAAGCAACTTCCCGCGGCCCCGCCGGTCCGCGCTCCTGTCCCTCCTGCTCCCGCTGCTGTCTCTGGGGACGGGGTGTGGTGGCGAGGAGGCGGGGGACGCGCTGGAGGCGCCGCTGGCTGAGGCAACGCAGGCGGTCTCGGACGCCAACCTGTATGACTCCTTTACCCGGGCCAACCACGACTCCCGCCTGTACAGCCTGGAGCAGGGCGTCCACGCGTGGACCCCGACTCCCTATTACGGCAGCGCCTGGGGCGTCATGTCGGGCCGTGCCTACCTCTCCAAGGACGATGGTACCTGGCTGGACCACTACGCCACCGTGCCTGGCACCTCCGACGTGCGGGTGATGGTGACGTTGGCGGCGCTGGGCCAGTACTCCGGCCTCACCTTCCGCTTTGTCGACCGCGCCAACTGCTGGAAGCTGGCGACGGACACGAGCGAGGGGAAGTACTTCCTCACGAGGTACCTGAGCGGCACGCAGACGTTCCCGCTGCAGATCGCCCAGGTACCCGTCGCGGGAGACGTGCTCGAGGTGCGCGCCTCCGGCACCCGCATCGACGTGTATATCAACGGCGTGTACAAGGGCGGCGTCAATGATGCCACCCACCAGTACGCCACCCGCGTCGGCCTGCTGGCGAGCCAGGACAACCTCGCGCGCTTCGACGAGTTCAAGGTCTACACACAGGGGACGCGTGACGCCACGCTGCAGCCGTTCCGCTCGAACTCGGTGTGGAACCTGCCCATCGGCCAGGGCGCGACTTACGCCGACACCACGGACCTGGCGACGCGTGACTTCCTGGCCACCAGCCTCAATGGTGTGAACATCACCGCCTGGGCCAACTGGAACCAGTACTCGCATCCCATCACCTCCGCGTCCAACACCGACCCGTGGGCGACGGTGACGGACTACAACGACTCGTCGCGCAGCAGCGCCTACTCCGTGCCCGCCACCGCCACCATCGCGGATGGCTCGGACAAGCACATGCACATCATCACCCCGTCGAGGACGCACCTCGACGAGGCCTGGGCCACCACGCGCCAGTCCACCACGGCGTATACCGTGGGGCGCCACCACCGGATCGATCTCTATGGCTCGGGCCTGGGGCCGCAGGCGGGCGTGCGCGCGTACGGAGGCTCCGCGGTGGGTGGCCTCATCCGCGCGTGGGAGACGACTCCCACGCACCCGAAGTACACGGGGAAGATCCAACACGCGCTGGCCGTCGCCGTGGACCGCACGCAGCTCTATTACAGCTCCGGGTGGAGCGGCTACGACTCCAGCGGCTACGGCACCGCGAAGGGCTACGTCTGGCCCGCCACCGAGCAGGACTGGAACAGCGAGACGACCTACAAGGGCCACGTGCCCATGGGCTCGTACTTCGCCATTCCGCCGTCCGTGGACATCAACGCCCAGGGGCTGACGGCGGAGGGGAAGATGGTGGCGCAGGCGCTCCAGGACTTCGGCGCCTATGTCACGGACGCGACGGTTGGCTCCGTGACCTTCTACGTGGAGCCCACGGCGCCGGCGACCTTCGCGAACAACGTCCGCAAGGATGCGGCCAGGCTGCGTTCGCTGCTGCGGCGGGTGACGAACAACAGCGCGGCCACGCCCAATGGTCCCGGCGCGCGCCGGGTTCCCATGCTTCCCGATCTGGCACCGCCTTCTCCTTGATGGAGGCGGGCTCGCGGAGTTGGCTAGCTTGGGGGATGCCTACCGCTTCTCCCACGCCATGGCGAAGCTGACAGGGCGGTCGCGGTAGGCCTCCCACTTGGGTTTGGCCTGCACCCAGGCGTCGTCTACCAATCCCTCGACCATCTCGGTCAGCCGCCAGCCCGTGGCGCCAGCGGAGGCGACATGGTCGGAGAAGAGGTGCACGTGGCTCTGGATGGCGACGGAGTGGCCGGGGCTGGCGTCGAAATGGGTTGGGATCCCGGCCATGAGGAACCACGGGTGATAGCCGACCAGCACGAACCGGCCCTTGCCATGCGTCAGGCGTGCTGCCTCGCGGTAGAGAGGCGCCAGGTCCGCCAGGTGTTCGTCGGCCAGGAACTGGGTTACGAGATCGTAGCTCGCCTCCGCTTCGGGGAGATCGATGGCCGTCACGTCTCCCTCCCACAAGCGGTCGTAGACGCCACGGCTCCGCGCTCGTTCCAGCATGGCGGGCGTGAGGTCCACCCCGTCGATGACCCCAACTCCCTGGGCCTTCAGCCAGGCTCCGGCCCGGCCGGTGCCACAGGCCAGGTCGAGGCAGCGCGCCATGTGCGTCCACTCGATGCTTCGCAGGCGCCTGGCGAGATGGAGGTCCATGAGGTCCAGCACCGTCGCCTCGTACGTGGGCGCCCACATCTCATAGCCATCGCGGGCGCTGACGGTGGGGTAGCGGCGTCTGTCGTAGCGAGAGAAGTCGATCATCGTCCGCACAAGCTAGTGAGGCCAGCGGAGACGACGCCACGTATGAATTATGCGAAGACCGGCTCCACCAGACGCGCATGGGAGGGTGCTATCGCGAGGGTGCTGACCAGCCGGGCCTCACGGCCGTCTTCCAGCCGGATCCGTTCCCACAGCGTGAGCCCAGGCGCGATGCGCACGTCCTCATCTCCATTCGCCCCCGTCCAGAAGGCGATTGCCGAAGCAGCCGGCTCTTCCCATCCGAGTTCGGGCAGCCGCGCCTCCATCGCCTGGATCTCGGCAGAGGCGTAACGCCAAAGAGACTTTCCGACGAGGGCCAGGGCAGGGGCGCACCAGGAGGCGGCTCGGCTCGGCGAGACGGCGAGCAGCACGTGCGTGTCGTCGCAGATCAGGTGGACAGGGGTGGCCGCCGCCTCGACCAGTCGCTTCAGGGCGCGGTCGGCGGAAGGTTGCGGCGCGAACAGCCGCTCGAGCGCCGCGCGTGCCTCTTCCGAGGGGACCAGTGTTCCCGTCTCCCAGCGCGAGAGGGTAGCCTGGGACACGCCCAGCAACTCGGCGGCGTGGCTTTGTTTCAAGCCTCGCAGCAGTCGCATCCGGCGCAGGGCTCGTCCGATGTGGCTCATGTCCGCAGGCTAATCCATCCTTGCGACGCGGCGCCCATCGCTCGGGACCACCCCGTGCCCCTCTTTCCGCTCACCTGGCTCAGGCAGGCAACTCCGCAGAATTCCATGCATCACTTGCCGCCTCAGTGTCTCTTCTGGCTGTCGCTGGAAGATTCACCGCGATTTGCGTTAGCTCTCGCGGGCAGCCAGGGGGAAAGCGATGCGGCAGCTTCACGGGATGACGGTGGGTGCTGTGCGGTGGAGTTCTGCCTGGGCTGCAACGGCTGCACCGCAGCCGGATGCGCGGCTGCAAGAGGCGCAGAGCCAGCTCAATGAAGCCCAGCGGCTCGAGGACGCGGGCCGGTACGCCGAGGCCCTGGGGCACGCGGAGCAGGCACTGGCCTTGAGGGTAGGAGTGCTCGGGGAACGGCACGAGGAGGTGGCCCGGTGCATGTACTTGCTGGGAATGCTCCACTTCCGCCTGGGGCGGCTCGCCCAGGCCCGGCAGTGGCTCCAGCGAGGGCTGGAAATCCGGCAGGAGTTGCTCGGCAAGGATCACCCGGACGTGGCGGATCTACTCAATGGTCTGGGAATCCTTGAAATGGCCCAGGGGCAGCCGCGTCAGGCGGAGCCGCTCCTCTTACGCGCGCGCGCCATCTGGGAGACGGCCCTGCGCCGAAACCACCCCAAGGTGGCCACCGCGTTGGCGAACCTCGCCACGCTCTACCAGGGGCAGGGGCTGTATGGGCGGGCTCAGGTGCTCTACGAGCACGCGAGCCATATTGATGAGGAGGCGTACGGTAGGAACGATCCTCAGGTCGCCGGCCTGTTCGACAACCTCGCCTCGCTCTACAAGGCTCAGGGGGCATATGGCCGCGCCGAGTCTCTCTACGCGCGGGGGCTGGCCATCCGCGAGTCGGCTCTGGGGCGCGAACATGCTTCCGTGGCGGACTCGCTCAACAACCTGGCGCTCCTGTGCATGGACAGGGGGCAATACGAGCGGGCGGGGCCGCTCCAGGAGCGCGCGCTGGCGGTGGGGGAGGCGGCCCTGGGCGCGAACCACCCGGGCATCGTCCACCTGCTCAACAACCTGGCCAACCTCTACAAGGCCCAGGGGCAGTACGTCCGGGCGGGAGCGCTGTATGAGCGCGCGCTCCTTCTGGCCGAGACGGCTCTCGGAAAGGACCACCCGGACGTGGCCGTGGCGGTCACCAATCTGGCCGTTCTCCTCGAGGCCCAGGGGCAGTACGCGCGGGCCCAGCCGCTGTACGAACGTGCGCTCCGCATCCAGGAGGAGGCCTTCGGCTGCAACCACCCGGATGTGGCCCTGACGCTTCACAACCTGGCGGCGCTGCTGGCGGATCAGGGACTGCATGAGCAGGCGATGCGGCTCTGCGAGCGTGCCATCGACCTTCGTGAGGAGCTGTTGGGCGGTGCGCATCCGTTGGTGGCGTCCTCGCTTGCGAACCTGGCCTCCATCTACAGGGACCAGGGGCGGCATGAGCAAGCGGAGCTGCTCTACACGCGCGCGTTGGTTGTGCAGGAGGAGTCCCTGGGCGAGGACCACACTGAGGTCGCCGAGACGCTGCGCAACCTTGGTCAGTTGCGGTTGGCGCAGGGCTGTCTGGCGGAGGCTCTGCCACTCTTCGCGCGCGCGTTCGCCAGCTTCGAACGGCGGCTGCGGCGCGAGGCGCTCGGCTTCTCCGAGGCGCGTCTGGCCAGTTTCCTCCAGATGCTGCGCGCGGAGGAGGCACGGCTCCATTCGCTCGTGCGGGCTCATCCAGAGGATGCGGACGCAAGGCGGTTGGCGCTCGGCGCCGTGCTGTTGCTCAAGGGCCGCTCCATTGACGAGATGGCCAGCATCTCCCGCCAGGTCCTCCAGAGCCAGGAGGGCGAAGAGTGGAGCGCCTTCGACCGCCTGCGCGCGCTGCGCACGCAACTGGCCATGCTGTCGCTCCGAGGGCCCGGGGCGCTTCCGCTGGCGGACTACCAGCAGCAGTTGAAGGAGCTCGCGGAGCAGGGGGATGTCCTGGAAGTCGGCCTGGCGAGGAACTCGGCGGCGCTGCGTGCGCGGGTCGCGCTGCCCTCTCTTTCGGAGATCGTGGATCGGGTGGCTGCGAGGCTGCCTCGGGACGGCGCTCTGGTCGAGTTCACCGTCTATGCGGACCGTCCTGTGGTTCCCGAGCCAGGGAGCAGCCCAAAGGAATTACTTCCGGGTGAGCCTCGCTACCTGGCGCTGATGCTCTTCCCGGACGCGAGCACGCGCGCCGTGGACCTGGGGCCGGCTGAGCCTATCGACGCCGCGGCAGTGCGCCTCCGCGATGCTCTCGCCATTCGGGATGCCTCCTTTCAAGGCATGGCCGAGGAGCTCTACTCGCGGGTCTTCCGGCCCCTGGCCCCGTTGCTGGGCGGCCGCCGCGAACTCTTTCTCTCTCCCGATGGCCAGCTCTCGCTCGTTCCGTTCGCCGCGCTTCACGACGGCCAGCAATTCCTGGTTGATGCGTTCGACATCTCCTATCTCACCTCCGGGAACGACCTGTTGCCCCGCTCCGAGGAGGCACCCTCATCAGACACAGTGGTGGTGCTCGCGGATCCCGATTTCACCGCAGCCGCCGAGCCGTCCCCTGTCTCCCATGGACTTGCGTCGTGGCTGAAAGGGCAGGGGATGTGTGAGGAGCGCGCGCTGAGTGCATCGCCAGCGGAGGCGGCGGAGTGCTCGTGGGTACCGTTGCCAGGGACTCGCCAGGAGGCGGAGGCCATCCAGCGCCTGGTTCCCCAGGCCCGGCTCTTCCTGGGCGCTGAGGCGAGCAAGGAGCGGCTGTTGCGGCTGCCGGCACCCGGAGTGCTCCACCTGGCCACCCACGGCTTCTTCCTGGAGGACGCGGCGGTGCATCCGGGAACTCGCGGGCTCTGCCATTTCGGTGCGCTGGGGGATGCACCCCGGGCGCAGCTGCCCTCGGATCCGTTGCTGCGCTCCGGGCTGGTGCTGGCGCGCGCGCGGCCCTCGGAGCCCGCTCTCGCAGGGGCGTCGTCGCCTGGGCCCGAGAGCTCGCTGGCGACAGCGCTGGAGCTGACAGGACTGAACCTGTGGGGGACCGAGCTGGTGGTGCTGTCCGCGTGCGACACCGGGCGAGGGGAGATCAAGCTGGGGCAGGGGGTGTACGGGCTGCGCCGGGCCTTCCTGGTAGCCGGAGCGGAGACGGTGGTGCTGAGCCTGTGGAAGGTGAACGACCAGACCACGCGGGAGCTGATGGAGGCCTACTACCGGAATCTGCTCGAGGGGCAGGGGCGGGCCTCGGCGCTGCGCGAAGCGATGCGCGCGCTGCGCCAGACTCGTGCTCATCCCCATGACTGGGCGCCCTTCATCGCAGTAGGCCGAGATGCTCCGGTGCGAGCGCTGCTCCAGCCATCGAGCCGAGGCTGAGAGCCTCATCAGCCTCGTCCGACGTCCTCTCGCTTTCTGCCAACCCCGCGGAGAAGCCGTCAGAGCGGGGCTGCGCTCTCCGAGAGGACCAGCGAGTTCAGATAGCCATAGGAGCTCCCGCTGGCGTTGCTCACGGACAGCTCCAGCTCGCCGTTCGCATCTGGCACCAACCCGCTGAGGACCGAGAGGGTCTGCTGGTTGTTCGTCGCCTCGAGGTCTGCCTGCTGGCTCTGGGCCGCGAAGTGCGTGAGCCGCACTCCACTCTGGGCGGAGCGGCTGGCCATCAGCGACAGGGAGTAGACCTTGCCCGCGCTCAGGCCGGCCACTCGCACCTTCGCGGAGCCCAGGGTCACCAGGCAATAACCCTGGAGGACCCCATCCGGCTGCACACCGGAGTTGTTCCCCGTCGTCGCACCGCCGGCAGAGGAACAGCTTCCGAACCCCTGGGTGACTCGCACGGAGTACGGCGTCACCGTGCCCGCGGCGTCCTTGAGCGCGCTCAGCGAGTCCCCTGCGGCTCCGGTGAGCGTCCAGCCATTCCACCCCGTGGGGAGAGCCGGAGCCCCTGCGGCGCTGAGGTTGATCCGGACCGGCTGGAAGAGGGAGACCGCCTGGTTCCTCACCGTGATCGCCACCTCCGCCGTGGTGCTGAGGCTCCCGTCACTCACCGAGACTCGCAGGACGAAAGTGGTGTCCTGGCTCACCTGGTTCTGCGAAGGCGCAATCGAATACGTCCTCGCGCCAGCGCTGCTCGTCGTGAGCTTCACGAATGAGGGCACGCTCACCTCGCTCCACGTCAGCGCGTTCCCGTCCACGTCCGAGGCCGCGAGCGTCACCGTGGCGCTCTCGCCCTCGAGCAGCGAGACAGCTCCCGGGGCGCTCAGGGTAGGGGCGTGGTTCACGGGAGACGCGGGCCGAGCAAAGGCTCCCAGGTCATACGCACCAGACCCTCGCGCCACCCCGTCGTAGTCGTAGGGCACCACTCCGGACAGGTTCACTCCCACGCCCACTGCCGGAGAGGTCGGCAGGAGGTGGAAGTCCCCGGTCGAGGGATTGACGAACCCCGCCGCGCTCAGGTTGACGTTGAACAGGTTCGGGCGGCTGAGCGAGTCGACACACGCGGTGCCGCCGTTGGCGGCGTAGACAGTCGGCGTGCCGGCCACGATGTTGTTCGCGAAGGAGAGGTGGCCCAGTCCGCTGCAGAAGAAGTACAGCGCCTGGTACGTCGAGCCCACCACCGTGTTGTTGTAGAAGGAGAAGTCGGGCAGTGAGGCGCCCATGTTCGCGTCGGAGTTGCGCAGGAACATCGCGCCCCAGCGTCCCCCGACGATCACGTTGTTGCTGATGACGCTGCCGCCCGTCCCTTGGAAGGCGATGCCCTGGGTGCGATAGGGCTGGACCGCTTCAATCCAGTTCGAGTCAATCAGGCCATGGCTGCCCGGGTTCACCATGATCCCCCCGGAGTGGCTCTCATTCCCTTGCAGGCCGTAGTTCTTGACGACGTTGTGCTGGACCGTCATGCCCGCGGTCGCCGCGCCGATCTGGATGCCATCGTTGCCGATGTTCTCCAGCCGGTTGTTGATCACCTCGAGGCCAATCACCTCGGCCTCGAACTGTCGCCCCGCGGTGCCACAGTCGAAGCCTGGGGTGAGGCCGTTCGCCGCGATCCAGCCGTAGTGAGAGGGGCCGATGTACATGCCCTCGTACTGGGTGTCATGGACGTAGGTGTCGTGGATCTTCGTGTTGTACTGAGCCCAGGTGCCACGGCTCCAGGTCCCGTCACACAGAGGGTAGGTGCGGAAGGCGATCCCCACTCCGCCCGTCGTGTTGCCGCGCACCTCCACGTGGTCGATCTCGACGTCGGAGGTCCCCTCTCGAAGATCCAGGTGGGCCTGGCCGCCCGTCGAGTTGCCCGCAACCAGCCCATAGAAGTGGGCCGAACTCCCGGTGCCTGTGATCTTCAGGTAACGGCTCTTGCTGACGAGGAACGGACTGCCGTTGGTCGCGTTGAGGATGGCCTGCCCACCGCAGTTGGTGAGCACGACCGGCTGCGTCGCGGAGCCATTCACCTGGTAGAGCCCGACGCCCGTATACGTCCCCGGCTTGATACACAGCGTCTTCCCCACCCAGCGGTCCGCTGGCTGGTTTCGGCCATCGATCCAGATGTAGCCCGAGCCGTTGCCGATGAACTCCGAGCAGCCTCCTGCCTGAATGGTGCACGCCAGATCCGCCGCGACAGCGCTGCGTGTGGCGCTGATGTCGACCTGCTCCTCCTCTCCGCTACCGCAACCACCGAGGAGGGTCCCTACGAAGAACACCACTGTCGTGCGCAAGAGAGGTTGAAGGATCATTCCTGGATTGATCTTACAGATTTGCCGGTTTGTCCAGGTAAGCAGATTAATTCTGGATTTGTATAATAATTTATCGTGTCTGAAACATACGCCACTGTGTTGCAGTTGCATGCGTTGGGGTTTACCAGCGGTATCGCGCGCGGATTGCCGTGGGGCTGGAATAGTTTGAGAATATTGGAAGTCGTGCTATCTCTGCTTTGCCGGTCACTGGCCCTCCCCCATCCCCCCATTGGAGTCGCGTGATGAAGTTTCTTCCTGCGTTCTCGGCTCTTGTCCTCGTGCACTCGCTGGCTTGTGCAGACCCTGTGGAACCTCTCTCCTCGGGTGCTGCTCCTGGCTCATCGACCCTTCGTGCCTCTCTTGGCGCGAGCTGCGTCACGCAGCAGGTCACGGCCGTATCTGCGGGGACCGGTACAGGCTACCCAGCACCTACGTCCTTCGCTGCCATCGCCGGGCGCCAATACCAGGTCACCGTCAGCGGCACCTACTTCGCCAATGATGGTCTCTACGCGGATGCTCGTTATAGCTCCCGCCTCAACGGTCCCTGGCAGGATGCTCCCAGCCATTATGAGAGCTACGGCCCCACGTTGCTGGACCTGCAGATCTGGGATCCGTCCACCTCTGCGTATGTCTCTCCCGACTGGGGTCCGTATTCGGCCGACCACAGCTACTCCACCTCTTGGGTAGCGGCCGCCAATCAGTTGAACTTCCGCATCGCGGACTTCAGCGCGGGCAACAACACCGGCTCGCTCACCGTCACGGTCTGCGAGGTTCCGCCCACCTGCATCGAGCAGACGGTCACGGCCGTGGCGCCGGGCGGTGGAGCAGGCTACCCGGCTCCGACTGCCTTCCCTGTTACGGCGGGCCATGAGTACGACGTCACCGTCAGCGGTACCTACTTCGCCAATGACGGCCTCTACGCGGACGCCCGCTACAGTTCCCGCTTCAATGGCCCTTGGCAGGAGACCCCCAACAACTACGAGAGCCATGGCCCCACGTTGCTTGATCTCCAGTTCTGGGATCCATCCACCTCCGCGTATGTCTCTCCCGATTGGGGGCCCTACGCCAGCAGCCACGTCTACTCCACGCGCTGGACCGCGACCTCGAATCAGTTGAACGTCCGTATCAATGATTACTTCGCGGGCAATGACTCTGGGTTCCTCTCGGTTGTCGTCTGCGAGGTGCCGCCGCCGTGTGTCACTCAGGAGGTCTCGGCTGTGGGACCGGGTGGGGGCGAAGCTTATCCACCCCCCACTTCCTTCCCTGCCATCACAGGCACTGAATACGAGATCACTGTCAGTGGCACCTACTTCGCCAACGACGGCCTCTATGCCGACGCTCGCTACAGCTCTCGCTTCAATGGACCCTGGCAGGACATCCCGAACAACTATGAGAGCCATGGGCCCACGCTGCTGGACATGCAGATCTGGGATCCGTTTGCCGCCGAGTACTCCTCTCCTGACTGGGGGCCGTACTCCAGCAGCCACACCTACTCCACCCGCTGGATGGCATCCGCGGACGAGCTGATCTTCCGCATCAATGACTACTTCGCGGGCAATGACTCGGGCTCGCTGACGGTCAAGATCTGCCCGCTCGAGCCGCGGTAGGCCTCTGGGCGTTCATCGCACCAGAGGCCCAGGTGAGCATGGAAGTGGCAGGGTCGCTTCTGCCTAGTTCACCTTCACCGTGACGGCCGTGGAGGTCGTCACGGTGCCCGCCGAGTCGTAGGCCTTGGCCGTCAGGGTGTGATTTCCCCTGGCGGCGCTCAGCAGATTCCAGCTCACGCTGTAGGGCGCGGTGGTGTCCGTGCCCAGCACCGAGGCTCCGTCGTAGAAGACCACCTGTGCCACTCCCACGTTGTCGCTCGCGCTGGCGCTCACCGTGGTGCTCAGGAGCAGCACTGACAGCGTTGCCCCGTTCGCGGGCGAGGTGATGGCCACCGTCGGCCCCGTGTTGTCCACGGTGATCGTGACTTCCGCGGACTGCGCCACGTTGCCTGCCGCGTCGTAGGCTCGCGTGTTCAGCGTCACGCTTCCATCGGCCACGGTGGTGCTGTCCCAGTTCACCGTGTACGGCGCCGCGCTCGCCGTGCCGATCAGCGTCGAACCTGCGTAGAACTCCACCGCCGTGACGCCCACGGTGTCGCTCGCCGTGGCGTTGACTGAAACCATCCCTCGGATCCGGGCGTTCTGCGCAGGCCCGCTGATCGCCGTGGTGGGCGCGGTGTTGTCCACCGTCACGTTCGCTCCCACGGAGGTGCGGACATTGCCCGCGCCGTCATAGGCCTTCACCGTCAGCGTGTGGGCTCCGTCCGCCGCGCCCAGGGTGTTCCAGCTCACCGCGTAGGGTGAGGCGGCGGCTGTGCCGATCAGCATCGTGCCGTCGTAGAACTGCACCTTCGTCACCCCCACGGTGTCGCTGGCCGAGGCCGTGAGCACCACACTGCCCTTCAGCAGTGTTCCCGGCGCGGGCGAGGTGAGTGCTGCGTCCGGCAGCGTGTTGTCCGCGCTCACTGCGACCGAGCTCGAGGTTCCCACGTTGCCCGCACCGTCGTAAGCCTTCGCCATCAGCGAGTGGCTTCCATCCGCCACGGTGGTGCTGTTCCAGCTCACCGCGTACGGCGCCGTGGTGGCTGTCCCAAGCAATGCCCCGTCCAGGTAGAAATCCACCTTCGTCACGCCCACGTTGTCGCTGGCCGTGGCGCCGACCAGGACGGCTCCCTGGACCTGGGCGTTTCGCGCCGGAGTGCTGATGGACACGGACGGCACGAGGTTGTCGACGGTCACCTCTACCGACGCGGAGGTGCGCGTATTGCCCACGGCGTCGTAGGCCTTCGCCGTCAGCGTATGGGCTCCCCCCGCCGTGCTGCCGGTGCTCCAGCTCAGCGTGTAGGGCGCAGCGGTGGAGGTCCCGAGCAGCGTCGTGCCGTCATAGAACTCCACCTTCGTCACCCCCACGGTGTCGTTGGCCGTGGCCGACAACGTCACGGGGCCTCGCAGGAACGAACTCTGCGCCGGAGCGGTGAGCGCCACTCCCGGTGGCGTGTTGTCCACCGTCACCGCCACCGCCGAGGAGGTCCCCACGCGGCCGTTGCTGTCGTAGACCTTCGCCATCAGCGAGTGCTCCCCGTCCGCCGCGGACGTCGTGTCCCAGCTCCAGGTGTAGGGGGCGCTGGTCACGGTGCCCAGCAGCGCCGTGCCGTCGTAGAACTCCACCTTCGCCACCGTCGCGTTGGTGGCCACCGTCGCGGTGAGGGAGACCGTGCCGCGCACCAGCGCGTTGGTGGCCGGCGCGGTCAGCGTCGCCACCGGGTCCGTCGCCACCGCGAACACCAAGTCGTCCACTTCGTTGTAATAGCCGCCGTTGCACGGCGAGCCAGTGCCGCTCCCGGGCGCCAGGAACTGAGCCCGCACCGCTTGCAAGCCTCCCAAGGGCAGGTCGTACTCCGTCGAGAGGACCATCGGCTTGAGCGCGCTCACCGTGAACGTCTTCAGGTTCGTCCATGTGGGGCTGGTGGCGTTGCTCGCTGCGTACAGCTCGATCGTCACCATCGAGCTGCTGGCGAAGCTCACGTAGGCGTCGATCCGCACGCGCTGGCCCTGCGCGAAGGGCGCTCCGTTGATGCTGGTCACCTTCAGCCGGTCGATCTGCCCGTACACGGTCCCTCCCGGCCCATCACTGCAACTGCGGTTGAGCGAGTTGGGCGTATGGGACTCGGTGGTGTAACGGCCCTGCACCAGGTTCGTGGTGTCGCAGACGCTGTCGAAAGTGGTGCACGTGGGCACCTGCCGCGTGGCGTCGTATACGGCGCTGCCCGGCTGGTTCGCGTTCACTGTCACGGTGGTGCTCGGGGCCTGGTTGTTCGCCGCGTCATACGCTTTGGCGGTCAGCGTGTGGCTCCCGTTCCCCCACGAGCCGCTGTCCCAGTCGGCGCTGAAGGGCGCGGTCGTGTCCGTGGCCAGCAGCGCCCCGTCCACGAAGAAGTCCACCCGCGCCACCGTTTGATCATCCGTGGCGCTTGCCTGGAGCGTGACGACGCCGGACACCGTGGCTCCGCTCTCCGGTGAGGTGATGGCCACCGTGGGGGCCATGCGGTCCACCAGCACGGTCACCGCCGTGGAGGTGGCCACGGTGCCGTAGATGTCCGTGGCCCTGGCCGCCAGCGTGTGGCTGCCATTGCTTGCCGTCAGCGTGTCCCAGCTCAAGCTGTACGGGAGCGTCGTGTCGGTGCCCAGCACGCTGCCATCCAGCAGGAACTCGACCTTGCTCACCCCGGAGGTGTCGCTCGCGCTCGCCGAGATCGTCACCGCCCCGGCCAGGGTCGTACCGCTGCTGGGCCAGGTGATCGACACCGTGGGAGGCGTGAGCTCGGGCACTGCGTTCACCGTCACCGGTGCCGAGATCCCCACGTTCCCCACTGCGTCGTAGGCTCTGGCGCTCAGCGTGCGCTGACCGGCCGTGCTCCCCGGTATCCATCCGCAGACGAAGGGCGCCACGCTGTCCGTGCAGATCCGAGCACTGCCTTCGTAGAACTCGACCTTGGTGACTCCCACGTTGTCCGTGGCGTCCGCGGTGATGGTCACCGTTCCCGTCACCCGGTCACCCGCGGCGGGAGCGCTGATCGAGACGGCCGGGGCCGTCTGGTCGTTGTCCGCCGTCACCGTGACGGGCGCCGAGTCCCCCGCGTTCCCGGCCAGATCGCGCGCCCGAGCCGTCAGGGTGCGCGGGCCGTTGGGGCCGTTCCGGCTGTTCCACGTCACGCTGTAAGGAGGCGCGGTCGCCGTGCCGATCGGCGTCTGCCCGTCGTAGAAGTCCACCGCCACCACGCCGAAGTTGTCGCTCGCCGTGGCCGTCAGCGTTACGGTCGTTCCGCTCACCGTCACTCCGTCGGCCGGAGCGGTGAGCGTGGCCATCGGAGGCACCGTGTCCGTCTCCTGGCCCACCGCGAAGGCCACGTCGTCGCGATCGGTGAACGGAGCGTTGGTTCCCTGGTTGCAAGGCTGATTGCCCACAGCGAATCCGAAGACGGCTCGCACCGCCTGCAGGCTGCCCGCTGGCAACACGTACTCCGCCGAGAGCGTCTGCGCGTTGTAGCTCGTGGGCTTCAGGGTGGTGAGGTACGTCCAGGACGGGTGCGTCGCATCCGCTGTGGTGAACAGCGCCAGGGTGTCGTACTGCCAGGCGTTGGACTCGGGCATCACTTCCACCTCGATCCGGACCTTCTTCCCCGTCGCGAGGGCCGTGCCATCCTCCCGGAGCACCCGGATCCGATTGCTGTAGACCGTGGTGGAGTCCGTGCCGTCCACGCACCCGTCCAGCGTGTTGGGCGAGTGCAGCTCGTTGTTGCGCTTCCAGACCAGGTTCCGCGTGTCGCAGCGGTCCGTTACGGTGTCGCACCGAGGCACCTTCAACACCGAATCGTAGGAGGCGTTGCCCGGAGTGTTCGTCACCACGGTGAGTGGCGCGCTCCACGTCTGGTTGCCTCCCGAGTCGAAGGCGAGCGCGGCCAGTGTGTGGCTGCCGTTGAAGACGCTCGCCGAGTCCCAGGAGAAGGCGTACGGAGCCGTCGTGTCCGTGCCGACGAAGGCTCCATCCACGTAGAAGTCCACCGAGGGCATCCCCCGGTCGTCACTGGCGCTCGCCTCGAGGGAGACCGTGCCGCTCACGAAGTCTCCACTCGTGGGGGCGGTGAGCGTGACCTGCGGGGGGAAGAGATCGTTGTCCACGATCACGTGCGCGACGTTCGAAGCCGAGGCGTTGCCGGCCGCGTCGTAGGCCCAGGCCTGGATGACGTGCGGCCCGTTGGACACGGAGCGGGTGTTCCACTGCGTGATCCCCGAAGTGCCGTAGTAGACGGATTGGCCATCCACGGTGATGCTGATGCCCTTCACTCCCTTGTTGTCGCTGGCTCTGGTGGAGAGCCAGGCGTACTGGCTCAGCGTCGCACCCTCCGCGGGCGCCGTGAGCGTGACCTGCGGCGGCTCGTGATCATTGTCGACGGTGATGTGCACTGGCGCCGAGAACGTCACTTGCCCCGCAGCGTCATATGCCCGCGCCGTGAAGGTGTGGGGCCCGTTGGGCTGTGTCCAGCTGTCCCAGAGCACGTCATAGGCGGAGTAGGGCGTGCGGTAGCTGGTCGAGATCAGCGTGTCCCCGTCGTACACCTCCACGCGCTGCACCCCGAAGTTGTCGCTCGCCATCACGGTGAGGGAGGTTCGGCCCGTTATCGTTGCTCCCTCCTGGGGATAGGTGATGCTCACGGTGGGCGGCTCGGCGTCCACCTCCTGCGGCCCCACCGAGATGACCAGATCATCGTGGTCATTGAGTGGCCCCGGCACGCAGGCCGAGTTGTTTCCCGCTCCCGAGCGGTACACGCCCCGGAGGATGTGCCTGCCGCTGGCTGGTAGCAGGTAGGTCGTGGAGAGGATCTGAGAGCCCCCGCTGTTCGGCGTCAGGGTGTCGATGCGCGTCCAGGTGGGGTTGCTCACGTCGGATGCGACGTAGAGGTCCAGCGCCTCCAGAGCGGCGTTCGTGCTCGCGGTGACGGTGGCCAGGACCCTCACCTCCTTGCCTGGAGAGAAGGGCGTGCCATCGCTCCGCGTCACGACGAGCCGCTCCAGCGAGGGGCTCGCGCGGTAGGTGCCATCCGTCCCATCGGCGCACGAGCCTCCCACCGTGTTGGGCGCGTGCAGCTCCGGGCCCATGCTCCCTCGCCCCGCAAGCAGCTCCATCGTGTCACACCTGCTGCCCACCGCCGTGCACACGGGTGCTCCCAGCGTGGCGTCATACGTGGCGTTCTGCACGTTCTGGATCGTCACGCTCACCGCGTTGCCCGTCGCCTGGTTGCAGTTGCTGTCATACGCCCGGGCGCTGAGCACCGCCGGACCGTTGCTCGCCGTGGAGCTGTCCCAGGTCAACTGGTAGGGCGGCGCGGCCACCGAGCCGATCATCCGGTTCCCCAAGAAGAACTCCACCGCCGGGGTGCTCGCGTTGTCCGATGCCGTGGCGCTCAAGGTCACCGGGCCGCTCAGCGAGGCACCCGCCGAAGGCCCCGTGAGCACCACCTGCGGCGCTGTCACGTCGCTGCCGGTGCAGCTCTGCGTGTACAGCAGCAGGTTCGTCGTGTTGGTGCCGGGATAGGCCACCTTCGGGGAGGCCTGGCGGAGGATCTCTGCCTTGAGCTGCTCGGGGGTGGCCTGGGGATGACGCTCCAGGATGAGTGCCGCCGCACCCGCCACGTGCGCGCCCGCCAGCGAGGTGCCGTCGATGGTTCCCCATGAGGTATCGCTGTTCCCAAAGTCCGAGAGGATGTTCTGGCCGGGTGCGAAGAGGTCCACGCACGGCCCGTAGTTGGAGAAGTCGGCTCGCAGGTCCAGGCCGGAACCCTGGGTGGCTGCCGCCACCACCATCGGAGAGGACGGGGTTCGGGGAGCAAAGTTGTAGCAGACGTCCTTGTTCCCGTTGCCCACCGCGAGCACGTAGAAGATGCCGGCATTGATGGAGCGGGCGATCGCCGCGTTCACGGACTCCAGCCCGTCGTAGCTCAGGCTCAGGTTGGCCACCGCTGGCTTCACATGGTTGGCGGTAATCCAGTCGATGCCCGCGATCAGTTGGGAGGCGGAGGCCAGCCCCTGGGAGTTCAGCACTCGCACGGAGTGCAGGAACACTCCCTTGGCCACTCCATACTTCGCGCCGCCGATCGTGCCCGCTACCGCCGTGCCGTGGCTCCCGATGTCCGAGCCGTACGAGTCCGGCAGGGTGTTGAAGCCCTCGAGCACCCGCCCTCCGAAGTCCCCATGCGTGGCGCGGATGCCCGAGTCGAACACGTAGACGTGCACCCCGTTGCCGGTGGCGTCGTAGCTGTACGCCTGGTCCAGTGCCGTCGCCTGCTGGTCGATCCGGTCCAGTCCCCAGGTCGGGTAGGACTGCACGCTCTGGGCGGAGATCTCGTTGTCCTCCTCCACGTAGCGCACGCGCGGATCGTTGCTGAGCCGGATCGCCTGCGCCTCCGTCATCGTCGCCGAGAAGCCCTGCAACGCCTGGGAGTAGATGTGGTCCACGGCGGCGCCATGGAGCCCGGAGAGCTGTTGCACCAGCCCCTCCGCCTTCGTTCCGGCCAGGGCCTTCTCGTCCAGCACCACGATGTAGCGGCTCGGCACCGCCTTGCGGCTCTTCAGCAGTCGGCTCCCCGCCACGAAGGACTTCGCCGTCGTCATCGAGCCCGAGGCTGCTGCCTCATTTGCCCGCTCCAGAGAGGACTGCTCGCAGGAGGCGAGCACCAGTCCAGCTACGAGCAGCGTCACCAGGGTCCGCATGAATCTCCCCCACAGGGTCGAAAACCGCTTCCTGGTGAATTGAAGAATTCCGGGATGGCTGGATCGCTCCTCGTGAACGAAAGGGATACCTCCTGAGCGAAGTGCCTGGAATCCTTGGGGTTTGCCTGGCGGGGCCGAGGCCCACTCCTGAACCAGTCAGGAGTGGCGAGGGCCTCTTCTGCCTAGTTCACCTTCACAGTGACGGCCGAGGAGGTCGTGACGTTGCCGGCCGAGTCGTAGGCCTTGGCGGTCAGAGTGTGAGTCCCCCTGGCTGCACTCAGCAGGTTCCAGCTCACGCTGTAGGGGGCCGTGGTGTCCGTGCCCATCACAGAGGCTCCGTCGTAGAAGACCACCTGCGTCACTCCCACGTTGTCGCTCGCACTGGCGCTCACCGTGGTGCTCAGGAGCAGCACTGACAGCGTCGCTCCGTTCGCAGGCGCGGTGATGGCCACCGAGGGGGCCATGTTGTCCACGTTCGCCGTGATCAACGCCGAGCGCGTGACGTTGCCCGCGATGTCGTAGATCTCCGCGTAGATCGTCGCGCTGCCGTTGGGCTGGCCCGTCGTGTCCCAGCTCGCCGTGTATGGCGCCGTGGTGTCCGTGCCAACCAGCACCGAGTTCACCCAGAACTCCACCCGCGCGACTCCCTTGTTGTCGCTGGCGGTGGCGCTGAGCTGCGCGACTCCGCGCACCTGCGCTGGTGCACTCACGGTCCCCGTTGGCCGGGTGTTGTCCACGATCACCGTCACGGGCGCCGAGGTCGTCACATGGCCGGCGCCGTCGTAGGCCTTGGCCGTCAGCGTGTGGGGGCCCTCCGGCAGGCTCTCGACGTCCCAGCCCAACGAGTAGGGCGCGGTGGCGTCCGTGCCGATCAGCGCTGTGCCGTCGGAGTAGAACTCCACCTTGGTCACCCTCACGTCGTCGCTGGCCGTCGCCGTCAGCGTGGGGATGAGCGCCACCTGCTGGTTGTTCGTCGGCGAGGTCAGCTCCACCGTCGGCGGAGTCGTGTCCGGCACCGCGTTCACCGCGAAGGCCATGTCATCCCGGTCATCGTGGCCCGCAGTGCTGCCGCTGTGGCACGGCATGGAGCCGCTGCCGACGGTGCGGATCTGGACTCGCACCGCCTGTAGGGTGCCCACCGTCAGGTTGAACTGCGTGGACAGCGTTTGCAGCCCCGTCGCGCTCGGCACCAACGTGGTGAGGTAGACCCACGAGGGGTGCGCCGCGTCGCCCGTGTAGAACACGTCGAGCTGATCCCCGGAGTGGTAATCATCCGAGAGGGAGACGATCATCGCGTCCACGTCCAGCCGAACGAGCTTGCCCTCCGTGAAGGTCGTCCCCTCGAGCGCCGTCAGCCTGAGCCGGTTGATCTGCTCGTCCGGGTTGGAGACGGGGAGCGTCCCGTCGGCACACCCATCGAGCGTGTTGGAGGCGTTGCGCTCGGTGCTGCTCCGGCCCGTCACCAGGTTCATGGTGTCGCAGACGGCGCCCGCAGTGGTGCACCGAGGCGCATGGAGCACGGCGTCGTAGGTCGCTCGTTGGGGCTGGTCGATGCTCACCGTCACCGGAGCGCTCGTGGTGACGTGGCCCGCGGCATCCCGTGCCCGGGCTGTCAGCGTGAAGCTGCCGTTGCCCTCTTGGGTGGTGTCCCAGGCCAGGGTGAACGGGGGCGCCGTGACGCTGCCCAGCAGAGACCCATTCGCCAGGAAGTCCACCGCGGTGACTCCCACGTCGTCCGAGGCGCTGGCCTGCAGCAAGAGCACTCCCACCGTGTTCGTGCCGCTGGCCGGCGAGGTGAGCGCCACGGTGGGCGCCGTGGTGTCGTTGAAGACCGTGATGGTGATGGGATCCGAGATGGCCACGTTCCCCGAGGGGTCCGTCGCCCATGCGGTCAGCGTGTGCGAGCCGTTGGTGACGGACAGGGTCTGCCAGGTGAAGACGAACGGCGGGTTGTAGACGGTGCTCTGCACGTTCCCATCCACGAGGAGCTTCACCTGGGGCACTCCGCTGCTGTCCCACGCGCTCGTCTGGACGCTCACCGTCCCGGACACTTGAGCCCCGTTCGTAGGCGAGGTGATGGAGACGAGGGGCGCGGTGCTGTCGTTGACCACCGTCACGCTGACGGTTGGCGTGGTGGAGACGTTGCCGTTGACGTCCGTGGCTCGCGCCTCCAGGGTGTGGCCGCCGTTCAACGACTTCTTCGTGTCCCAGTAGAATCGGAAGGACGGAGGGCTGGGGAACGCCAGGGTTTCCGTGTCGGCCACCACGCCGTCCACGAGGAACTCGACCTTTCGGATCCCCATGTCGTCCGTGGCGGTGGCCGTCACCGTCACGGTGCCCGTGAGCGTGGCGCCAGCGGCCGGTGCGGTGAGCGCCACGGTGGGAGGCGTGGTGTCGCGCGCCACCGTCACCGTCACCGGTGCCGAGGTTCCCACGTTGCCCGCCGCGTCGTAGGCCTTGACGCTCAGCGTGTGCGCGCCGGTGGCCTCCGCAGACGTGTCCCACGTGAAGGAGCAGGGCGCGTAGCCGCAGGAGGCGAACAGCCGGGTGCCGTCGTAGAACTCGACCTTGGAGACGCCCCGGTCGTCCGAGGCGCTCGCGGAGACCGACACCCGCCCGATCAAGGTCGCTCCCTGCGCTGGCGAGGTGAGGGCGACCGTGGGCGCCGTGAAGTCGTTGTTCACCGTCACCGTCACCGGCGCCGAGGCCCCCACGTTGCCAAACGAGTCGCGGGCCTGGGCCGTCAGCGTGTGAGTGCCGTTCCCGCTGCTGCTCCGGGTGGCCCAGGACACGCTGTACGGCGCCGAGGTGTCCGTGCCGATCAGCGTCTGCCCGTCGTAGAAGTCCACCTGCGTCACGGTGCCGTCGTCGCTCACCGCCGCGTTCACCTGGACGGTCTCTTTCACCGTGGCACCGCTGGCCGGAGCGCTGATGGACACCGTGGGCGGGGTGGTGTCCGTGAACACGGGGAACACCAGGTCATCGTGATCGTCGAAGCCGCCCGTGCTGCACGGAGAGGTGCTGCCGTAACTGCGGAAGTTGGCGCGCACCGCCTGCAGCGAACCCGCTGGCAGCGTATAGCCGGCCGAGAGCCACTGAGAATCGGGCCACGAGGGCCGCAGCGTGGTGAGGTACGTCCACGAGGGGTGTAGCGCGTCCGCCGTGTAGTACAGGTCCAGTGAGTCCGCCTGGTAGCCCCGGCTGTAGGCCCACACGTTGACCATGAAGGTGACCCGCTTGCCGGCCACCATGGGCAGGCCATCGTTCGTGGCCACGCGGATGCTCTCGATGGACTCGAAATCGTGGTAGCTCACGCCGCCGTAGCCATCCATGCAGCCGTCCAGGGTGTTGGGGGCGTACAGCTCGGGACCCGAGTTTCCGCGCCCCCGCAGCAGGTCCAGGCTGTCACAGTAGGACCCCAGCGCGTTGCACCGCGGCGCCCCCAGGGTGGAGTCGTAGTCCGCGCTGCCGGGATTGCTCAGCGTCACCGACACCGGAGCGCTCGTCGTGGCGTTGCCCGCCGCGTCGTAGGCCTTGGCCGTCAGCGCGTAGGTGCCGTTGTGCAGCTTCCGCGTGTCCCAGTACCCGGTGAACGGAGCCGTGGTGGAGGTGGCGTCGATCCAGAAGTTGTTCGCGGAGAACTCCACGCGCGTCACGCCCCGGTCGTCGCTTGCGGAGACCTGGATGGTGACATTGTCCTTCAAGGTCGCCCCCGCCAAGGGCCAGTTGATCACGATCTGCGGCGGGGTGATGTCGTTGTCCACGACGATGCTCACCGTGCTCGGGGCCGAGACGTTGCCCGCCGGGTCCACCGCCGTGGCGCTCAGGGTGTGCATGCCGTTGGACACCGAGCGGCTGCTCCAGCTCACCCGGTACGGCGAGCTGGTGGCGCTCCCCAGCAAGGTGCCATCCACGAAGTAGTCCACGCGCGTCACCACGGTCCAGTTGTCGCTGGCGCTGGCCGTGAGGGAGACGAGTTCGCTCACGGTCGCTCCGCTCGCGGGGCTGGTGATCGACACCTGCGGCGGGGTGTGATCGTTGTCGACGGAGACATGCACCACGCGTGAGGTGGAGACGTTGCCCGCCGCGTCGTAGGCGCGCGCGGTGAGATCGTACAGATCGTTGGGCAGGCTCCTTGTGTCCCAGGTGAAGGAGAAGGGAGCGCGCTCGTCCGTGGCGAGGAGGCTCGAGCCGACATAGAGCTCCACGCGCTGCACGCCGAAGTTGTCACTGGCCGAGGCGGTCACGGTGACGACGCCGCTCACCCCGGTGTAGCCGACCTCGGTGCCTCCGTCGTCCGGCGTGGAGCTGCCGCTCGTGGGCGAGGTGATGACCACGCTCGGGGGCGTGGCGTCCGTCTCCGAGCCCACCGCGAGGAGTAGATCGTCGTGGTCGTTGAGAGAGCCGGGAGCGCAGGCTGCGGCCGTGCTTCCGCCCGAGCGGTACACGCCCCGGAGCGCCTGCAGCCCACCCGCCGGGAGCAGGTACGTGGTGGACAGCGCGCGGATGCCGCTGCCCGGCGGCGTCAGCGTGCCCAGCAACGTCCAGGTGGGGTTGATCGCGTCCGGTGCCAGGTAGAGATCCAGCGCCTCCTGGGCGTAGCTGGTGCTCGCATACACGGTGGCCTGCAGTGTCACTTCCTTGCCCGTCGCGAACGCCGTGCCGTCGCTGCGGAAGAGGACGAGGCGATCCAGCGAAGGGCTGGAGTGGTAGGTGCCGCTCGTGCCGTCCGCGCACGAGCCGCTCACCGTGTTGGGCTGGTGCGGCTCGGGACCGACGGGGCCTCGTCCGTCCAGCAGTTCCACCGAGTCACACTTGTTGCCCGCGGTGTCACAGATGGGGGCGCCTCGCATGGTGTCGAACGCCGCGTTGCCGGCGTTCTGGATCGTCACATCCACCGGCGCACTCACGCCCTGGTTGCACGCTGCGTCATAGGCCCGAGCCGTCAGCGTGCCCGAGCCGTTGCTGAGGTTGGCGCTGTTCCACGTCAACTGGTAGGGCGCCGTGGAGGTCGTGCCGATCAAGCGGGTGCCCAGGAAGAACTCGACACGGGTGACGCCCACGTCGTCCGAGGCCGTGGCGCGCAGCGTCATCGTGCCGATGAGCATCGTTCCCGAGGAGGGCGAGGTGAGGGCGGCCTGAGGAGGCGTGGAGTCCGTCCCCGTGCAGACGACCGCCTGGTGCCGCTCCGAGTCTTCGGCGGTGGAGTCTTCCAAGGGGGGCTCGCACGAAGCGAGCACCAGTCCTGCCACAAGCAGTGTCACCAGAATCCGCATGGTCTTCCCCTTGAGGGCCAGAGCAGCTTTCTGGTGTATTGAAGTAATTCAGGAATATTGGATCATGTCACTCCCAGGCCACCATCGGAACGGGACTGCCACGGCGCATGAGCGGATGAAGGTGCGCTGCTCGTGCAACGCGGGCCACCTGCTCCGTGAGTTTGCCTTGGATGGCTTCGGTGTTGCCGCGTGTCCGGCTTCTCGTCGAGCATCTGAGCGCTGCGTACGCCGAGATCGAGCAGAGCGCCTGATCGGAGGCTCATCGGAGACCACTCGGGGGGCTCACTCCCCGCACACGTCGGCAGCTCTTGCTGACTCCCGAAAGTAGCTCGGGAGTTTGACGCCGATCCCGAGCAGTACCAAGAGCGAGAGCGACACGCCGAGGAGCCTGGAGCCTGAGCTCCGCCGTAAGGCGAGGTAGCCGAATCCGAGCAGACCCCCGAGGAAGATCACAGTGGCTGGGAAGAGGAAGAGTCCACTGATGAGGAGGGCGTCGCAGTCGAAGGGCAACTGCTCGGGGAGGACCCCGTCACTCTCCATCCATGTGTACTCGTTCAGCGGGAGGAGCAGGCCGATGAGGGCGACGGGCATCGCGAGGCACAGGAAGACCAGGGCCAAGGCTTCGACTATCCACCCAAGCGGTCGTGCACGGGGCATCGTGTTCCTCCCGACTGGGTAGCAGCATACCTCGTCCCAGGCCTCCCCATTGCTCCGGGGGCAGTAGCCCTCGACATCCGCTACCGCTGCAGGAGGTCCCGTCCGATGGCCTGCTGGGCGTTGAACGTCTGCGGAATCGTGGCTGGAGACTGGTGCGTCCACATTCCGAAGTTGAGGAGCCCGTAGATGCGCGGATCGCTGCGCGCCAGGTCGTAGTACTCCCAGTTCGCGCGGGCGAGCGCCGCGTCGCTGGGGTACGCGTTGGTGAGGAACGACTGCGGCACCAGCCAGAGCTTCTGGGACGGGCTCAACGTGGCACGCAGCGTGTTGAGGTAGCTCACCACTTCAGACATCGAACCGTAGTGGTCGAACCCCACCCAGTCCGCGCGAGCCGGGGTGACGAGGGTGGGCGACAGCGAGGGCACCGCGTGGACCACCATCACGGGGATGGAGGGGAAGGTGTTCTTGAGGGTGTTCACGCACGTCTCCAGATCCTGCACGCTCACCCCGACCCAGTACGGCTCGTCGATGACATAGAAGCCGCCCACGCTCCCCAGGTAGGGGGTGATGGCGGTGACGAGCTGGTTCCAAGCCTGCACGTAGTCCGGGCGCAGCGTGGAGCCGTTGAAGAACTGCCAGCGCGTCTCCAGCAGGCACTTCACCCCACGTGCGGCGCACAGGACCAGATCCTCGGGGCGCTGGACGAAGTTGAGGTTGGTATGGGCCGTCACCTCGTCCAGGTGCGAGCCATAGTTGCTGGATTGGGCCCAGTAGTAGCCGTACTGCTTCAGGTGGCTCACCACCGGGGAGACCGCCACGTCATCGAAGCGGGCGACCTGCCCCTCGGTCAGATACGCGCCCAGGTACAAGTACGCCGAGGAGGGGAGCGCGCCAGGGCCGCTCAGAGGGGCGGAGAAGGAGGTGCCGTTGACGGTGCCGAGCACCTGCCCGTCCCGCACGGAGAGGCTCACCGCGTACGTGTCAGCAGGGGGAACGGACCCCGGAGTCACGGTCATCTGCTGGCCGTTGTCATAGATGGCCAGTCCGCCGTTGGAGCGGATGAGGAACCCGAAGTCGATGTCCGTGTTGCTGATGTAGCCGCTGGAGGACGAGGTGCCGCCGAGCATGACGGACACCCAGTTGAAGTTGTCGCGGGCGTCAGAGACGACGGGCTCGGTGACGAAGGAGAGGCGGAAGGCTCCCGAGGCATCTCGTGAGACGGGCTTGTCCAGGCGCAGCGCCGAGACCTGGCCATGGAAGGACAGCGTGTTCGGGTGCCAGATGTGGTTGACCTGGGCCCACCAGATGCTGGGAGGGGGCGCGGGATACCAGAGGCCCGGCACACGGGTGTACGTCGCGGGGGCCAGCGAGCCGGACTGCCGGTTCGCGAGGTTGTCGTTGAGGCCCGTGTCGATCGAGTTGTTGGCGCCGTTGAAGTTGTCCCGGAACTGCTCGACGGGAACCACGGCTTGATCCTGCGATGCCAGTGCCGTCGACTCAGGTTCCACCTCGAAAGAGCCACACCCGCACAGCCACAGTGCCACCATCCAGCGCATTCGCGTCATCCGCATAAGTGCTCCCCGACGAGGAGGCAGCCGTCATGGCCACCCCTTTTCGGCGGAGTCCTATCAGGGAGGCGCTCTCTCCAGACAGCTTCGAACCAGGGCTCGAGGGCCCGCTTGCTCTTGGAGGAAGCGGAGTGCGGCTCGTGCCGAGCCAGCTCACGCCGTCTTCTTCTCCCTCAGCTCGCGGCGCAGGATCTTCCCCACGTTCGTCTTCGGCAGCTCGGAGCGGAACTCGATGTGCTTCGGACGCTTGTAGCCCGTCAGTCGCTCCTTGCAGAACGCCCTCACGGTTTCCTCGGTCAGAGATGGGTCGCGCTTGACGATGAACAGCTTGACGACCTCGCCCGAGTGCTCGTCTGGCACGCCGATAGCGGCCACCTCCAGCACTCCCGGACATTCGACAACCACGCCCTCGATCTCATTTGGGAAGACGTTGAAGCCGGACACCAGGATCATGTCCTTCTTGCGGTCGACGATCTTCGTGTAGCCGCGCTCGTCCATGACGCCGACGTCGCCTGTCTTCAGGAAGCCGTCCGGGTACATCACCCGGGCTGTCTCCTCTGGTTGCTTCCAGTAGCCGGCCATCACCTGTGGACCGCGGATGCAGATCTCTCCGGGCTGGCCGAGCGGCACGGGCTGGCCGTCATCGTCGCGGAGTTCGAGCTCGGTGGACGGCAGGGGCAGACCGATGGTGCCCGAGAACTTGTCGGAGTCCGTCGGGTTGCAGGTCACGCTCGGAGAGGTCTCCGAGAGTCCGTATCCCTCGATGATGGGACACTTCGTGCGCTCCAGCCATCTGCGAGCGACTGCCTCCTGCACCGCCATGCCGCCGCCGTTGGCCACTCGCAGACTGGAGAAGTCCACCGTGTCGAACTCGGGGTGGTTGAGCATCGCGGTGTAGAGCGTGTTGACGGCGGGGAGCATGTGGAACTTCCACTTGCGGATGTCCCGGATGAAGCCGCCGATGTCACGCGCATTGGGAATCAGGAGGGCCATGCCGCCGCTGCGCATGACCAGCAGGCAGCACACCGTGAGCGCGAAGATGTGGTACATCGGCAGCGCGGCAATGTGGATGACCTGATCGATCGGCGCGCCCTTGCGCAGCGAGGGCTGCATCCACGCCTCGGACTGGAGCACGTTGGAGACGACGTTGCGATGCAGCAGGGTCGCTCCCTTGGACACGCCCGTGGTTCCGCCGGTGTACTGGAGGAAGGCGATGTCATCGGGCTTCAGCTCCACGGGCTTGAGGGACAGGTTCTTTCCCTCCGCCACGGCCGTGTTGAAGCGGGTGCTCCCGGGCAGCGACCAGGCCGGCACCATCTTCTTCACGTTGCGCACGACGAAGTTGACGAGCATGCCCTTCACGCCGCCCAGCAGGTCGCCCATGCTGGCCACCACCACGTGGCGGATCGGCGTCTTGTCCAACACCTTCTGAAGGGTGGTCGCGAAGTTCTCGAGGATGATGATGGCCTCGGCTCCGCTGTCCTTGAGTTGGTGCTCGAGCTCGCGCGGGGTGTAGAGCGGATTGACGTTGACCACGATGTAGCCCGCGCGCAGCACCGCCGCCAGCGCGACGGGGTACTGCAGGATGTTGGGCATCATGAGGGCGACCCGTGACTGTGGTGCCAGCCCGCGCGATTGGAGCCACGCGCCGAGCTGGCGCGACAGGCGGTCCACCTCTCCATAGGTCAGCGCCTTGTCCATGCAGACGAAGGCGCGATGTGAGGAGTACTTCTGGAAGGACTCCTGCAACAGGTCCACGAGGGACCGGTACTCACGCGGATCGATCTCGCTCGGCACACCCGTCGGGTAATGCTTCAGCCACACCTTCTCCATCAGCACTCTCCTGGGCGGAAGTCGTGACGCGATCGTAGCCGATGCTCGCGCCAGGCACTGCATTTCCGATGCCCAAAGCCCTGCCTCCCAGGTGCGTCGCATCTGAAGGGAGCTGGGAGGGGGGACGTTCAGTCCTCGGCTCGTTCGCGTACGCCGCGGGTGGTACAGCCCCGCCAAGGCCCTCCTCATAGGGTGCCGCCCGCTTGCCTGGCCGCTTCACTCCCAGTGGCAGCCGTCAGGCACTCCGTGAGGAAGCCATGTCAAAGTCAAAACCCTTTCGTACCCTGCTGGTCGTAGTGTGGGCTGTGTCTGTTCTCGGGACAGGCTGTGGTGACTCTGATCCCCCACCGTCTTCCTGCTCCACCGGCCAACAGTGTGGCGGCGTCTGCGTCGACACGCAGAGCTCCCTCCAGCACTGCGGCGGCTGTGACCAGGCCTGTTCCGCCGGCCAGGTCTGTAGCCAGGGCGCGTGCAAGTCCCAATGCGCGCAGGGGCAGACGGAGTGCGGTGGCACCTGCGTCGACACGCGGAGCAACGTCTCGAACTGCGGCAGTTGTGGCACCGCCTGCTCTGAGAGCCAGGTGTGCAAGGACGGCGGTTGTGTCCTGGCGTGCTCTGAGGACCAGGAGGTGTGTGGAGGCACGTGTGTCGATACGAAGAGCAGCTCGGAGCACTGTGGCGGCTGCAACCAGGCCTGCACTGGCGGCAAGGTGTGTGTGTCTGCCAACTGCGTCTCGCCGTGCCTGGAGGGCCAGGAGTGGTGTGGCGGAGCGTGCGTCGATACGCAGAGCAACTCGCAGCATTGTGGCGGCTGCAACCAGGCCTGTACCGCAGGTCTGGAGTGTCGCGGGGGGAGTTGTGGCACTCCCTGCCCGCAGGGCCAGCGGGACTGCAATGGCACCTGCGTCGACACCGGGACGGATCCCCAGAACTGTGGCACCTGCGGTACGGCCTGCAATCCCGGCCATGTCTGCTCCTCGGGAACGTGTGGCGGCTGCCAGTCCGGGCTGACGAGCTGTGGGCAGTCCTGCATCGACACGCAGACGGATCCCCAGAACTGTGGAGTTTGCGGCAAGGCCTGCAGCTCGGGGCAGTCCTGCCTCCAGGGCGTCTGCAAGGTCGCCACCTCGTGCGCCAGCAGCCTCATTGCTCCCGTCAAGGACGCCTGGGACACTTCCTGGGATGGGCTCGAGCGAATCGCCAACACCTATGCCGCGGCGAAGCAGACCTGCGAGGGCCTGGGGGCGCGACTGCCCACGGCCTCTGAGCTGTTCCTCGTCAACGCGAAGCGGTTGGAGAACATCGGCGCGACTTCCACCAACTACCTCTGGTCGCTCGCACCGTACGGCCCCGCCACTCAGCACACGGTCCGGTTGAGCGACGGATTGACCTCCACCGCGGCCGTCAGTACCTCCGCCAAGCAGACCTACCGTTGCGTGTGTCCCTCCGCCTCCGCGCCGGAGTCCTTTTCGGGCAACGCGTGCTTCGGTTCGCCCGGAAAGGGGTGCTTCGCGCTCAAGGAGGGCGGCGGCCGGTACAACATGGACGGCGTGGATCGCCCGTTGCTCTCCAAGAATGGAGCAGTCTGGGAGTGCACCTATCAGCGCGCCCATCTGGCGGATTACGGCACCTACGTCGCCGCCATCGTGGCAGGCCTTCCGGGAGGCAACGCGAGCTGGTACCACACCGGAGACGATGCCCGCTCCAGCAAGGATGTCCTGATCAAGTGGACTGGCGTCCAGAAGTCCTGGATCGCCAGCGGCAACACCACCGCGAGCACGTTGACCGCCTCGCGGTCCTTCCGGTGCGTCGGCGTCAACTACGCCGCGGGCACTCACCCCAACACCGTGGTGGGCGAGTTCGTGGGGCTTCGGAGCGGCTACAAAGGCGAAGGGAGCAACCCGGTCCAGGCCGTGTGGGAGGTGGCTCACGACACGTGCTGGAACCGGGGCGGGCACCTGCCTCGCTCGACGGAGCTCGCGGCGTTGATCCAGGAGGGGCTGCCGAACGGTGACAACTCCTGGCTCTGGACCTCCGATCAGGCGGGCTACAACGGGACGCAATTCCTCGCGATGACCCTGCGGTGGTCGGGTTCGAACAAGCTCTTCGGCTATTACAACTCCGACTATGTGAGCACCGTCTACAAGACGGGGACCCCGCCGGATCGGCCCTTCCGCTGCATCTACTACCCGCTCGACGCGCAGTATGCCGGGCCTGCGGAGCAGAGCTGCCAGGGCGGGTGCATGCGCTTCCAGCTCTCGGGCGCTACACCGGCAGTCGTGTGGATGGACATGAAGGATCGGTCCCTGGCCACTCTCGAGGGCGCCATGTCCAGTTGTTCCGCGCTGGGCGGACGGCTCGCATCCTCCCGGGATCATACCGAGGCCATCCGCCACAGCCTGCCCAACGGGAGCGGCCAGTACCTGCTGACCTCGGACTTGACCTATGACGACCGCTCCACCACCCAGACTCCCGTCCCGTACGTGAGCATCCTGAAGTGGACGGCCGTCAACACGGGGTTCAACGATCAGTACTCCGCGTATTCCACCTGGGGGGTGATCCCGACCGCCACCGCGAGCACGCGGCCATACCGCTGCATGTGGACCAACGAGCTCCGCTGAGGGCGGGTGCTCGCCGGGAGCCCAGGCCGCCTCAAGTTCTCCAAGGGCCCTGACAAGAATGTCCGGGAAGAAGCGTCAGGGCCCGTTTCGTGTGTTGCCTGGGCGGGTGGTCCGCCCCTTGCTCTGACGCGTGGCTCCTCTTGAAAAGGACGGAGTCACGGATGAAGAACCTGTGTGTCCTGGCGGCCTGGCTCATCGCGGGAGCCGCATGGGCTGCGGAGCGTGAGCCCTCGCTGTCGCTCTGGATTCAGCCCCTGAGCGCGCTCACGCTCACCCCCCTCGCGGCCTCCGAGGGGAACACCTTCTTGATGGTGCCAGGGGGCGCGAACATTCCCTTGAGCCCCACCCAGGATCTGGTGCTCGAGATCACCCCCATCATGAGCCTCCAGGAGTGCGAGGGGCGGTGCAGCACATACGGCCTGTCCCTGGCCGTTGGCTCGTCGTGGACGGTCCTCCCGAACAATTCGGGAGGAGGCTTCTTCTTGCAGCCGAAGCTGGGGGGCGTGGTGGCCCGGGACTCTCGCGGGGGAGAGAACACCGAGACAGGAACGCAGCTCTCGCTGGGACTCGACCTGGGCTATCGCACGAAGCTCGGCCCCCTCTTCCTGGCGTTCGTCGGGGGAGGCAGTGTTGGCTGGGGATGGAACGTCCCGAGTTCGAGCCAGAGCGTTTTCTTCTCTCTCTGGGACTGGCCCGATCTCGCCCGAAGGGAGAACAAGGTCGTCTGGGATCTCAACCTCCACCTTCTCCGGATTGGCGCGAGCTTCTGAGGGTGGGGGCGTCAGCGGCCGGTTCGAGAAAGGTAGACATGGGCCTGGAGGAACTGTGAATCCGCTCCGGCATGGTTCAATTGGTGCTCGACCGCCGCTCCGGTTGCAGCCTTCCTGCAGAAGGACAAGATGCGATCGATCTCGTAGAGAAAGAGCGCATCGTCGGTCTGTCCTTCATGCTTGGGAGAGAGGAAGTTGAATGCCACGCCGTGGCGCGCCGATTCCCACATCTTTTCGATGAGGGCTTCCATGACGGCGTAGTTGTCCGTCTCGAGTCTCAAGGCGAGCGTTCCAGAGGCCAGGACGAAGTCGTACGGCTGATTCAGCTCGAACTCGAGGAAGTCCGCCTCTTCGAACACGTGCTGAGGATGCTTCGTACGAGCGAGCCCGATGGAAGGCTTGACGAGGTCGATCCCCAGATACTCCTGGATCCCGTGCTCCTGGAGCACCTCGACGAGATCCCCCGTGCCACAACCCACGTCGAGCACGGACGCGCCCTTCAAGGGATGGCGAGCGAACGTCGCTATCTCCAGCAGCTTCTGGAAGTTCGCGTGCTGGTCTTCTTCCGCCCACCCATCGTCCATGTTCTGCGCAAGGCAGTAGGTGTACACCCTCTCGGTGATGCTCCTGTCTTGCACGGAGTAGGGGGCTCTTCTTCGCATGCCGGTAACGTCCGTGAAGTGGCATCCCCGAGTCAAGGTGAGGCCCCCCTCGCGGCCGTCACGGCTTGGGAGTGACGCTGAACCGGCGCCGGTAGTCTCCAGGGGACAGGCCCATCAGCTTGGAGAAGATCTTTCGGAAGGCGCCGGGATCCTCGTAGCCGACCCGCCAGGCCACCTGCTCGATGGGGAGATTTGAGAGTTCCAGCAACTCCCGCGCCTTTCCCACGCGCAGGTGCTGGACGTAGGTGGTCGGATTCATACCGGTCGCCTTCTGGAAGCGGCGCAGGAAGGTGCGCTCCCCCAGCGCCACGTGCGCGGCCATCATCGGCAACGTCAGCCTCTCCGTCCCGTGAGCCTGAAGCCAGTGCTGCACCTTCAGGATCTCCTCGTCGCCATGGTTCAGCTTCGGCGCGAAGTTGCTGTAGAAGCGCTGCTCGCGGCCCGCTGGATCCGCGAGGAAGAAGCGGGCGGTCGCCAGCATGATGCTCGGGCTGAGCAGTCGATCCACCAACCGGAGCCCGAGATCGATCCAGGCCAGGATGCCTCCGGCCGTGATGATGTCGCCATCCTCGATGAGGAGCTTGTCCGCATCCAGCCGGATGGCGGGGAACTGCTCGGCCAGTCTGGGCGCGAGATTCCAATGGGTGGTGGCCGGACGCCCGTTCAGCAACCCGGTCTCCGCCAGCAGGAAAGCACCGGCGCAGATGGAGCAGAGGATGGTTCCACTGGCGTGCCGGGTGGCGATCCAACGTGCCAGCGGCGCTGTGCGCCCCGCCAGCGGCTCGGACTCCAGGCTGGGAGGGAGGATCAGCACCGCCAGGCGGTCGCACGCCTCACTGGGGGAGGCGAGTACCTGCTCTACCTGCCCGTTGCCGCCCAGTTGCCAGTGGCTGACTCGCAGCGCGGGTGCTCCCGGCAGGCCTTGCTCGGCGGCCAGCCGGTTGGCTGTGCGGAACATGTCCGACAATCCGTGCACCGCTGACAGCTGCGCTCCGGGATAGAGCAGCAGCCCGATGTCGGCCTGAACGCGACCCGCTATCATTTGTCAGTTCTAACCCGGATTCTGTCAGCTCCGCCCATCCCCGTGGGCAGGGAGGGGCCCTACAGTTCGGTCATCACCCCGTCACCCGACGGCAGGGACTGAAAGGATACCCCCCATGAGCAAGCGCGCCCTCCTCATCATCGATCTCCAGAACGACTACTTCCCGGGCGGGAGATGGCCGCTCGTCGGCGTCGAAGCCGCCGCCAGCAACGCCGCCCGGTTGATTGCCGTCGCGCGGGCCAAGGGCGAGCTGGTCGTCCATGTCCGCCATGAGGCCAAGACGGCCGATGCTCCCTTCTTCGCTCCCGGCACGAACGGTGCGGCGATCCATGCGACGGTCGCCCCGATCGCTGGCGAGCCGGTAGTGCTCAAGCACCAGATCAACTCCTTCCGCGAGACCGACCTGAAGAAGATCCTCGACGGCAAGGGAGTCGAGGAGCTCGTTGTCTGCGGCGCCATGAGCCACATGTGCATTGATGGCGGGGTCCGGGCGGCGGCAGATCTGGGCTATCCCTGCACCTTGATCCACGATGCTTGCGCCACCCGCGATCTGGAGTTCGGCGGCGTGCACGTGCCCGCCGCTCAGGTTCATGCCGCCTTCATGGCGGCGCTCAGCTTCGCCTACGCCAAGCCCCTCTCCACCAGCGAATTCCTGGCACGGACCACCTGAGAGTGCCGAGGGCGCATCCAGCTCCCTCGGCATCACGGGGAGTTGTCGGCTACTCGAGTGCGAGTGCGCGCCGGATCGCTGTCTCCACGGGTGAGTAGGCCTGGTCTGCTCGCTCCAATTTCAGCGGCTCGGCGGGCAGGAGTGGGGGCTGTGCCATGAAGCGCGGGTTCCTGCCCCGATGAGGCTGGGCGGAGTGCACGAGGAAGGGATGGCAGAGGTAGACCGTCCCCGCTTCACCCGTTGCCAGCGCTTCGGGCCGGTGGGCGCTTCGGGCGAAACCATCGGCGGCCAGTTCTCGGAGCGTCATTCCGGCTTCGCCAGCCGAGGCCAGTTGCCGGGCGATGTCGACATGGGAGCCGATCCGGATGCGGGTGGGCGCATCCTCCTCTTCGACGTCGGAGAAGAGGAAGAGCATCAGCAGGACCCGGCCCTTGGAGGCGATATTGGCGCGCCACTCCAGGAAGTCTGGATGCTCGGCGCCGAAGGAGACATCGATATGCCACCCGGCGTCACCCGGGTCATCGGGGGAGGGGAAGCGGACCGGGAACGTGCCGAGGGCGCCGGGTCTCTGCCAGCGGCCGGGACCGACGAGCTGGTCGAACGCCTGGTGCAGGATGAGAGTGTTGGCGGCAGCCTTGAACGGTGGATGGCCGTACTGGTTGAGGCGAATGACCGGCCGGGTCCACGTGCGGGGATCCTCCGGATCGCAGCCAGTGTCGGCCCAGAGGATGGTGCGAGCCTCGTCGGCAAGGGCTCTCGGGAAGGCGTTGTCGAGGCGGATGAAGCCGTCAGTGATGAATTGATCGATCTGCGCTCGAGAGAGCGCGGGCGTAGTGCCAGGCATGATGGAAATCCCATGAGTTCGTCAGGCCGTCGCGGAACGACGGCCGAAAAGGGCAGGCCGGTAGGCCGCCCCGGTTCAATGCTTCTGCGGCGCCTCAGGCGCGCAGGAACACTGCGAACTGCATGGTGTCCGACATCATCATGATGGCCGAATCATAGCGAGCCTCTCATGGGGTGCAACGGGCAGAGTCCCATGAGGGCGCGGCATGACTGGAGCTTTGCTCCTGGCGCGAAGACGCCGTGAGGCTTCGAGGCCTCACGGTCGTCGTCGGAAATCACCGCACGTTGAGCGTGTACGAGCCGCCGTTGCGGGCGAGCTCCGCGTTCATGTCGGCGCGGAACTGACGCTGGGTTGCCGCATCGCCGACGATGCCGATGCAGCCCGAGGTGCCGGTCGCGCCACCGTCCGGGTGGATGCGCAGCGCCGTGCGATCACGGCCCGCGCGAGCGTCGTACATCGCGTCGGAGTTGGGACGGCGCGCGTCCTCCATGCGGAAGCTGTAGCCGACGCCGTCACGCACGAAGCCCGGATCGCTGCGGGTGTTGCGGTGCGCTGTCACCCGGTAGGTGCCCTGCGGCGTCGAGAACTTCGTGCGGCCGCCGGAGTTGAACTGGTACGTGTGGCCGTTCACCGTGATGTTGCCGGTGGTCATGCCCTTGCCGTTGAGCACCTGGTTGAGGCTCGCGGTGCCGTTGGCAGCGGTGGACGGCTTGCTGGAGGTGCCCTGGGTGCCGTTGAGCGCGCCCATCGTGCGGCGGCCCGCGATGCCGTCCACCTGCAGGCCCTGCGAGCGCTGGTAGTCCTTTACTGCGCTCTCGGTGCGCGGCCCGTACTTGCCGTCGGAGGGACCCGGGTCGAAGCCCGCGGAGCGCAGCCGGTCCTGGAGCGAGCTCACCGAGGCGCCGCTCATTCCGGTGCGCAGCGAGCCCTTCGCGCTGGCAGGGGTGAAGCTGCTCTTGCTGGAGTAGCCTGTAGCCGTTCGGGTGCTGGTGGTGCCCTTGGTGGTGGTGGTGCCCTTGGTGCTGCCTGCGGACCGGGTCGAGCCGACCGACGTGCCGGAAGACCGCGTAGAACCACCCGTGGACCGCGTGGAACCCGAAACGCTCATGAGGACATCTCCTGTGGATTGAGGCTCCGCGACCTGAAATCAAGCGGAACAAATCCATTATCGGAGTGAAATCAGAGGTGTTGCTTTTACTTACATTCTCGTTCTCTAAGAGGGCATACCAGCTGGCGTGGACCTCTCCGAACGAGCGTGGAGGCACTCGCTGCGTGGCCTACGGCGCGGCCACCACGAGCTGCTTGCCGGCGGGGATGTTGCGGTGGTCCTTGATGTTGTTCCACCGCTTGATGTCCTCGACCGTGACGCCGTAGCGCTGAGCCACGGACCAGAGCGTCTCGCCAGCGGCCAGGGTGTGCGTCGTGGCCCGGCCCGCCTGCGCCTTCGCAGGCTCCTGCGTCGAGGCCAGCACCGTGCCCGAGCGCTCCTGCACCGGCGCAGGAGCAGGCGCGCTGCCCGGCCACACCTGGATGATCGTGCCCACCTTGAGCCCGCGCTTGCGGCGAGGCAGCTCGTTCCACTTCCGCAGGTCATCCACCGTCACGTTGAAGTGCTGCGCGATGGCCCACAGGCTGTCGCCGTCCTGCACTCCGTAGGTGACGCGGGTGCGCCCGCCGATGACCTCCGTCTTGAGAGCGCCCGTGGCCACCGGTGCCCGAGGCGTGCCCGCGGGAATCTCCTCCTCGGGGCGCAGCGCCGTCACGCCGCTGCGGCGGGCCTGGGCCACCTTGCGCTCCAGCGCCGCGCTGCCGTTGCGGCCGCTCGGCACGGGGATGGCCAGGTCCGCGTTCACGCGCAGCGAGCGAGCGCTCTTCAGCCGGTTGAACTGCAGGATCGCTTCCGGCGCGCTGCCGTAGGTCAGCGCGATCTTCGACAGTGTGTCCCCGCGCTTCACCCGGTGGATCCGGAAGCTCAGCCGCTCGTTCGGTGACAGCTGCTTGAAGTTCTGCGCGAACTGCTCCGAGGTGCCCTTGGGCAGCCGCAGCACGTACGGCTGCTTCTCGGTGGCCGGCGGGGTGCACCAGCGCTTCAGCTCCGGGTTGAGCTCCTGCACGTCCTTGACGCTCACTCCCGCCGCGCGGGCGATCGCATCCAGGTCCGTGGCGTCCACCAGCTTCACCTCGTCATAGGCCAGCGGTGGCTCGTACTCGAACTCCTCCTCACGGAAGCCGAAGGCGCCCGGGTTCTTGGCGATCAGCGCCGCGGCGATGAGCTTCGGCACGTAGTGCTTCGTCTCCTTGGCGAACCCCTTCTCCTCGGCCAGCGCCCAGAAGTTGGAGGTGCCGTGCCGGTCCATCAACCGCCGCACGCGCCCGCCGCCCGTGTTGTAGCCCGCCCACGCCAGGTACCAGTGCCCCAGCTCGCTGTGCAGCTGCTTGAGATAGGCCGCCGCCGCGTAGGTGGACTTGATGGGGTCCCTCCGCTCGTCCACCCAGAAGTCCTCGCGCAGCCCGTACATCCGACCCGTGCCCGAGATGAACTGCCACGGGCCCGCCGCGTGCGCCCACGAATAGGCGTTGGCCGAGAACCCACTCTCGATCATCGCCAGGTACACCGTGTCGCGCGGCAGCCCCTTCGCCTCGAGAATGGGTTGCATCACCGGCAGGTAGCGCGTGGAGCGCGACATCCACTTGCGGTACCACTTGCGGCCCGGCCCCTGGAAGAACTGGATGTACTGCGCCACCAGCGGCTGCATCTCCACCGGGATGTCGTACCGGTCCTGGATCTGCGCGACGTCGAAGTTCTCCAGGTCCTTGATGAGCGGCAGCTCCGGCGGAGTGTCGTCCTCTCGGAGCGTGGGCTCCTCCAGCACGTCCAGCATGCGCAGGCGCAGCGGGTTGGCCAGGCCCAGGCGCCGCAGCGACTGGAGCACCTCCGCGTTCGGCTTCGCCGTCGGGTCCAACGCCGCCCCCTCCAGGGCGCGCAACTCCTCCAGCTCCGCGGACTCGGACTCGACGTCCTCGTTGGCCTCCTCGGGCTCCTCCGCCTCCTGGGCCACGGTGCTACCAACCTGTGGCTTCTTCTCCTCCACCTCCAGCACGTGCATGCCGGGAGGTGGTGGCGGCATCGGCAACTCCTCCTTCGAGGAGGGGACCGACGCAGCGAGGGTGACCAGCATCAAGCAGAGGGACGGCATGGAGACCCTGGGGGCGTGTGCCCGGGATGCAGGAGAAGACCCAAGTTTCCGTGATTTTCCTTGACAGTCAAACAAGCAGCCCGTCGGGCTGCTTCCCGAGCAGGCATTATCAGCCCGAGGTTTTCACTGCCAGTGGAGAATTTTCCCTACTTCTTCGCCGCGGGCTGCCCGTGGCCTGGGCCGAGGATCTTCGGGAGGTAGGTGGCGTAGTCGAAGTGGGGTGAGTTCTCCGGGTTGTGGCAGGTGACGCACAGCTCTCGCCCCGGATTGCGGACGATGTTCTTCGGCGTCGGATCCTCGGCATGGAGCGAACCCGGGCCGTGGCAGCTCTCGCAGCCCACGCCCTGGCGCCCTGCCACCTTGTCCAGGCGGCAGACGCCGCCGGGTTTCTCGTAGCCCGTGACATGGCACCCCACGCAGTTGAGGTGGTACTGCTTGCCCTTCTCCTCGAGCGTGGCCCACGCGTGGGAGTGCTTGGAATGCTCCCACAGGGGCATCGTCTCCGCGTGGCACTCCTGGCAGGCCGCGGTACCCACGAAGGCGGCCTCGCCCTTCTTTGGAGCCGGGCAGTCCTCCCCGTGCTCCTTGGCCCACGCCAGGTTCATCTGCCCCACGTCCCGGTCGTACGCCTTCACCACCTCCTGCACCTCCGGCTGGCCGGGGAGGCTGGATTCCAGCGGGAGGAAGCGCAGCGAGAAGCTGTTGGTGCCGGCCGGAGCCGCCGCGGGCTCCGTGAGCAGCTTCTGCTTGCGCGCCACCAACTCCTCCAGCTTGGCCTGCTTGAGCTTCTGGAGTTCGGGAGCGATGCCCGGCAGGTTGATCTCCTTGTTGAGCAGGGCCATGCGCTGGTCGAGCGCCGCCACCTCACCCTCCGTCTGTCCCTGCCCCTTCACCTGGCTGAAGCGCCCCTTCTGGGGGCCGTAGCCCAGGTCCACGCGCAGCAGCTCGCGGCCCTTGCTCTGAAGCCCCACCACCGGCACGGCCGAGCGCACCAGCTTGTGCTCCTCACCGCTGAACTCGGTGGCCGTGTGCGTGGCGAGGATGAGGTCCGCCTCCAACCCGGGCTGGTCCGCCACCGCCTGCGCCTGCTCCACCGTGCCGTGGAAGAGGGCCACCACGAAGTCCGCGCCCTCCTTGCGAGCCTGGGCACTGAGCGGGGCGAGCTGCGCCGCCTCAGGCACCGCCACCACGCCCACCTGCCGAGCCCCCGCCGTCAGCAGCTTCACGGTCCCGGGAGCCAGCTCCGGCAGGCCCAGCCCCTGACGGAAGGTCACGCCGCGCACATCATCCAGCTCGCCCGTGGCGCGGACGGCCAGCCCCATGCGCTTCATGGACTCGGCCAGCGCCTGCGCCTTGCGCTCCTCCTGCGGCACCTGCGCGGGCTTGAGCGTCGGCTCGCCAAAGAGGCTGTCGCCTCCATCGATATAAAGGACGGGCAGGGTGCCCTTGCGCGCCTCCTGCACCTCGAAGGCCGCCCGGTCGATGCCCCCGCGCATGTTCTCGCTGCATCCACACGGGCCCAGGTAGCCACGCGTGTCCGCGGAGAACAGGAGGATGGCTCCCGTGGCCTGGCCCGCCGCCGCATCCGGCACAGCGGTGGAGGCCGCAGCAGGCTCCGGGGCGCGCTTGCACCCGGCGAGCACCACCGCCGCCAGCACCAGGACCGTGAGCGGCCGCCTCACCAGAGGATGCTCTGCACCAACTCGTCGATCTTCTCGCCCATGGCTTCCAGCCCGTTCACCTTGGACAAGGAGCCATCCGCCCCCACCTGCTCGGCCAGCTTGGACAGTTCGTCGTCCGGCAGGCTGGAGAACAGGATGATGGGGATGTCCTGCGTGCCGTACTCGTTCTTGAGCGTACGGCAGATGTCCGTGCCCTTGGCTTCGGGCATGTGGATGTCCGTGAGGATCAGGTCCGGACGCCACGTGCGCAGCGTCTTCTCGAACTCCATCAGCGTCGAGGTGGCAACCACCTCATAGCCGCGCGCCTCGAGAACGGCCTTCTCCATGGCGAGGGTGATCTCGCTGTCGTCGATGAGGAGGATTTTTCGCTTCTCTTGCACGGCGACCTTCCCTTGGAGCCTTCTTCTAACTTATCCGCCTCCCGAGGTACCACGGCTTTCCTTCCGCCTGGTTGCCCGACAACCCTCGGCTCATGTCCACGGGCATACGCTCCCCAGTCGGAGTAAGGAAAGCGGCTATGTCCCGAGCCCTCCCGGCTTTCTGTACCCTCTTCCTCGTCTCCCTCCCCGCCTGGGCCCTCAATGCCGGTCTGGGTCCACCTCCACCTACCGTGGATCGGCAGACGCCCCAAGCGACTTTCGAGGGTTTCATGCAGGCGGCCCACGCCGGGGACTACAAGAGGGCCGCGCATTACCTGGATCTCGACTTTGTGTCTCGTGCGGACCAGGTCGAGCGCGGCGCCCAATTGGCCCGGCGGCTCAAGTTCGTGCTCGACCGCAAGGTCCACGTGGACCTGTCCGCGCTGAGCAAAGCGCCCGAGGGCGATCCGGTCGATGCCCGCTTCGACGTGCTCGACACCATCCCCCTGGATGGCATCGCCGTGCCCATCCGCCTCCAGCGCGTGACGGGAGGCGAGGAGGGTGGGTTGGTGTGGGTGTTCAGCGAGTCCACGGTGAAGCAGGTGGACAAGCTCTTTGATGAGTACGGCCCGCTGCTGGCCGAGACGCTGCCGGCCATCTTCTTCGAGCGTCCGGTGCTGGGACTGGAGCTGTGGCAGTGGCTGGGGCTGGTGGTGGTGTTGGGGGGCGGCTGGGTGCTGTCGCTGGTGCTGGAGCGGCTGTCGCTGTCCTTCGCGATGCGGCTGGCGAAGTGGACGAAGATCAACTGGGACGACTCTCTGGTGGGAGCGGGCCGGGGGCCGTTGCGGCTGCCGTACTACGCGACGCTCCTGGCGGTGGGCACCTCCTTCTTGTTGCTGCCCCAACCGACCCGCCGGTTGATCGAGCGGCTCTGCTACTCGCTGGTCATCGTGGCGGTGGCCTGGTTCATCCTGCGCTTCCTGCGGGTGACGACGGAGTACGTGCACGCCAAGGTGAGCAACACGGCGGAGGATGCGAGCCGCCTGCGCAGCCTGAGCACGCAGCTGGCGGTGATGCGGCGGGTGCTGGAGGTGGCGACCTACATCGTCGCGGCGGCGCTGCTGCTCATGCAGTTCGAGGTGGTGCGCAACGTCGGTGTGTCGCTGTTGGCCTCGGCGGGATTGGCCGGCTTGGTCATCGGTCTCGCGGCACAGAAGTCCATCTCCACGCTGCTGGCCGGAATCCAGCTGTCGATGACTCAGCCCATCCGCCTCGGGGACAAGGTGGTGGTGGAGAGCGAGTTCGGCACCGTGGAGGAGATCACCCTCACCTATGTGGTGGTTCGGGTGTGGGACGAGCGGCGCATGGTCATCCCCATCACCCAGTTCCTGGACAAGCCCTTCCAGAACTGGAGCCGCGCCAGCGCGAGCATGCTGGGCGAGGTGCTCCTCCAGGTGGACTTCTCCACGGACATCGACGCCCTGCGCGCGGAGCTCAAGCGCATCCTGGAGAACGAGGGTCGCCAGCTCTGGGATGGGAAGGTGCAGTCCGTGGTGGTGCTGAGCGTCCTGGAGAAGACACTCTCGGTGCGCGCGCTGGTAAGCGCGGATTCGGGGAAACTGTTCGACCTGAGGTGCCTGGTGCGCGAGCAGCTCATCGTCTTCCTCCGGCGTCACCCGGCGTGGCTGCCGACGGTGCGCAGCGAGACGAGGCCGCTCGGACCCCCCCAGGGACAGAGCGAGCAGCCAGGCAGTCCAACCACCGCGCCAACGCCTCGGGCGTGACATCTGGATCCGAAGGCCGCTTGCTCCCCCAGGGGGCCGCTGAATATTTCCGGCCCTTGGACGTTACGCGTTCTTGAAGTCCTTCCTTCGTCGCTGGAGTCCATCGTGATGAAGCGTCATGCCAGTATGTGGGGTACGCTCGCGCTGCTTGCCGTCGTGCCCCTGTCCGCCGGAGCCCAGGAGCGCGGGCGCACCGACGGCCCCGAGGGTTCCGAGTACGGCAAAGGCGGCTATTCGCGGCAGCGAGACGGGCGGTTCTCGCTGCAGTTCGATTGGGGCGCGGCCGTCAACCAGGAGTCCCCGCCTCCGGGAGCCCCCGAGGGGCCGCCGCTCTTCCTGGGAGCGACCGCCTCCTTCTGGGGAGATGACTGGTTCCAGTTGGACTTCAGCGGCGCCTACGTGCTGGACGGTGGGCGGCTGGACCTGCTGGTAGGGCCTCGCTTCCGCACCTACGGCTACCCGTTGAGCCTGTACGCAGGCCTCAAGGCGGGAGCCATCTTCATCCCCGAGATTGGCACGCGCTTCGGGCTGTCTCCGCAGGTGGGCGCGGATCTGATGATGGGAGACCGGGAGAACATCCTCCTCGGGCTCTCGTACGCGCTGGACATCCCCCTGCCGGCCGAGGCGGACGGAGGGAGCAATACCCACCGTGTGTTCATGAGCCTCGGGTACAGGTTCTAGCGCCATGCATGATCGTCCAAGCCCTCATCGCCGCCCTGGCGCTCGCCACGGGCCAGACGCCCAGCGCCACCACCGCTCGGGGGACCACCGTGCCGGTGTTCCCGTTCCCCACGGGCGAGGTGCAGACCGTCAACCTCATCGAGTGGAACTCGAACCAGCTGCCTCGCATCTACGAGCGCTCGGATCAGCTGCCGCTCACGGACGAAGAGGTGGCCAAGCTGTCCAAGGCCGGCTTCACGCCCGCGCAGTTGGTGAAGATGATCGAGGAGCGCCGCTGCGCCTGTGACGCGAGCGCGGACGGGCTCATCCGGCTCAAGCAGGCGGGGGTGGCGCCGGACGTGCTGTCCGCCATCTCCCTGCATGCGCTGCCGCCCAACCGGACGCTGAACCTGTTGGTGACGTTGGACTTCACCGGAGAGAGCCGCGACGCGCGCGAGGCCTTCCTCTACTTCTTCGTGGAGGACGGGGACCTGACGCGGGTGCTGAGCCTCAACATTCCGGACCTGCTGAGGAATCAGAATGCGCACGACACGGTGGTGGATCGCAGTGACATCCTCCGGGCGCGGACGGTGCGGCGCATCCAGCTGCCGGGTTGGGTGCCGCTGAAGACGTACGGCTCGCACCGGGTGTTGGTGGCCGCGAGCGCGAAGCCCACGCTCAGCCACCCGTCGCAGCTGACCGAACAGGAGCGGGCCAAGGCCCAGCTCTATACCTTCGAGTATCCGCGCTCCTCGTTGCAGAGCCTCTGCCGGCTGACGGCGGGGTACCGGCAGGACGCGGTGCTTGGCTACAAGTGGCGCTTCGAGGGAAGCCGCTTCGAATGCGAATGGAACTAGGAGTGCACGCCCCATGAACGCTCGCCTCATCGTCTCCGCCAGCCTGGCCGCCGCGCTCACCGGTTGCTACGTGGATGGGCCTCGCGCCTACACGCGCGGCACCTACGAGGATCCGAACACCATCGAGATGCTGTCGGATCAGTTCAACGAGAACGATCTGCAGCTCATCGCGAAGAAGATGGCCGAGTCGCTGGCCAGCTCGCCGCGCTTCGCGCAGGTGGATCCGAATCGCCTGCCGATCGTCCTGGTGGGCAAGCTGAAGAACAGCACCTCCGAGCACATCGACATGCGCTCGCTGGGAGACAAGATCCAGACGGCGCTGGCGCAGACGGGCCGCTTCGCGCTGGTGGACCAGCAGGCGCGCTGGGACATCGCCGAGGAGTACGAGTACCAGCAGTCCGGCTACGTGAACCCGAACGAGGCCAAGGCACCGGGACAGCAGGTGTCCGTGGACTTCATCATGACGGGAGACCTCGCCTCGATCATCCAGGAGGTCGGCCGGGACAAGCTCGTCTATTACAAGATGACGGCCAAGCTGAACAACGTACGCACGGGCCTCATCGAATGGACGGACGAGAAGCAGATCCGCAAGAAGTTCGAGAAGCGCAGCGTCGGCTGGTAGTGGGCGGCTGAGCGCTCGGGTCCCGTTCCATGTCCCCTTGTCTCGGTCGCAGCCCGCGCCCTCGGGCGTGGGCACTGCTCGTGCTCTTGGGGCCTGTGTTGCTGGTCGGTTGCGCGGGCGATTATGTGGCCCGCACACGAGGCCTGCGCCAGGCCTACGAGGCGGAGGACTACCCGCGCGCCCTGGACGAGCTGGAGGAGCTGGAGCAGCACGGGGAGCCTCGGGATGCGCTGCTGGTGCTGCTCGACAAGGGCATGGTGCTGCACGCCGCTGGGCGCTGGGAGGAGAGCATCCAGGTGCTGGCGAAGGCGGACCGGCTGTCGCAGCAACTGGACGGCATCTCCATCCGCGAGGAGGCGGGCGCGCTGCTGAGCAGCGAGCGGCAGCGGGCCTACCGCGGGGAGGACTTCGAGAAGCTGATGATCTCCGTGCTCCAGGCGCTCAACTACGCGCAGCTGGGCAAGGACGAGGACGCGCTCGTCGAGGTCCGTCGCGTCAACGAGCGGCTGCAGAAGATGATCGTCGATGAGAAGAAGCCGTACGAGCAGCTCGCGATCGCGCGCTACATCGGCGGAGTGCTCTACGAGGACCAGCGGGACTGGGACTCGGCATTCATCGACTACGCGAAGGCGCTGGAGCTGGAGCCGCAGCTGGGAGCCCTGGCGGAACCGCTGTTGCGCCTGGCGAAGCTGACGGGGCGGGATGACGCGTACTCATCGCTGCTCCAACAGTTCCCGGGCGTGACGCACGAGCCGCTCGGGCCGGGGGAGGGGCAGGTGGTGGTCGTCGTGGAGGCGGGGCTCTCGCCGGAGAAGGAGCCCATGAATCGCCCGTATGAGCCCAATGCCGTGGAGCTCATCACGGTGCCTGTGTACCGGGACCGGGGCTCCACGCCCCAGGCGCAGGTGAGCGTGGGACCGGCGGCGGAGCGGGCGGTGACGGTGACGTCGCTGGAGCGGGTGGCGAAGGTCCACCTCGATGACCGCATTGGCCGGATGTTGGCGAAGCAACTGGCCGGGGCGGTGGCAAAGGCGGGATTGGCGGCGGGTGCAGGAGCTCTCACCAAGAGTGAGGAGGTGGGATACCTGACGTTCCTGCTGCTCAACCTGGCGAACAAGGCGGACCTGCGCTCCTGGCTGTCCCTGCCCGCCGAGTTCCAGCTCACGCGCTTCCGGCTGCCGGCGGGCCGGCACATGGTGCAGGTGGAGTTCAACGGCCATCTTTCCGCGAAGGAGGTGGAGGTACGGCCGGGACGGGTCACCGTGGTGGTGTTGCGGCGCTACTACTGAATGTGCGTTGCAGGGGAAGTGTTGCGCCCGGCCCATCTGATGTAGGGTCCGCGCCCCAATGTCGCCGGTCGTGGCCACGGTCGCCACCTATTCGTTCTTCATCCTGCTGGGAGCCATCGCGGGCGCGCTGGTGGTGGTGTTCACCCATCGAGCGACGCGTCTGGTGTCCTTCCTGGCCTTCGCGGCGGGGGTGATGCTGGGAGCCGCCTTCTTCCACATGCTGCCCGAGGCGTTTCACGGGGGCGGCTATCCGTCCTTCACGCTGGTGCCGGCGGGGTTCGTCTTCCTGGTGGTGCTGGAGCGCAACTTCCTCTCGCACTCCTGCGAGGAGCCGATCAACTGCACGGAGCACGCGCACCACGGACTGGGGCTCGCGGCGTTCGTGGGGCTCTCGGTGCACACGCTCATCGATGGCGTGGCGCTGGGCTCGTCGGTGAAGGAGGGCGTGGGGTTGATGGCCTTCATCGCCATCATCGCGCACAAGGTGCCCTCGTCGCTGTCGCTCGCGTCCATCCTCAAGTCGGAGGGGAAGAGCACTCCGGTCATCCTGGCGTACTCGGCCTTCTACGGGCTCATGGTGCCGGTGGGGGCGGGGCTCTACTTCGCGTCGGATGCGGCGCTGAGCTTCGAGCGGTTCTCTCCGTGGGCGCTGGCGTTCTCGGCGGGCACCTTCCTCTATATCGCGGTGTCGGATCTGCTCCCGCACGTCAGCCGCCATGGGAAGGATCGGCAGGGGCGCAACCTGGTGGCGCTCATCGCCGGGTTGCTGCTGATGCTCGCGCTGGCGCGCCTGACCGAGCACTGAGCCAACCCCATTGCCCCCGCGGACACCGAAGCCGGCCCCCATGGAACGACGCTCCGACTGGTACTCCCATCCCAAGTATTACGAGGCCATCTTCGGCACTGACACCGAGAAGGAGATGGACTTCCTCCTCGCTCTCAGCCGCCACCACGGTACCGGAGGCTCCCTCCTGCTCGAGCCCGCCTGTGGCGCGGGACGGCTCGTCGCCGAGGCCGCTCGCCGTGGCTTCGACGTTGTCGGCTATGACATCGCCGAGCCCATGCTCGCGCATGCCCGCCGCCGCCTCTCGCCCGCCCGCAGGCGCCACGTCCGCCTCTTCCAGTCCCGCATGGAGTCCTTCTCCGCACCCGAACTCGAGGGCCGCGTGGACCTGGCCTTCAATCTCGTCTCCACCTTCCGCTACCTGGACAGCGAGGCCGCCGCCCGCGCCCACCTGCAGAGCACCCGCCGGTTGCTCAAGCCCGACGGCGTCTATGCGCTCGGCTTTCACCTCACCGACTACGCCCGCACCACCCTCGAGCGCGAGCGCTGGGTCGGCCGCGTCGGCCGGGACACCGTCATCTGCAACACCCGCGAAGGCCTGCCCGATCGCCGCCTCCGCCGCTCGCCCATGCGCAACCGCCTGCGCATCTCCGGGCCCGGCAAGGACATGCTCATCGAGACAAAGTGGTTCTTCCGCACCTATGATCTGGCCGAGGCCCGGCGCCTCTTCCGCTCCGCGGGCCTGCGCGTCCTGGCCATGTATGACTTCGACTACCGCCTGGAGACCCCTGTCGGGCGCAACAGCAACCGGCTGGATCGCGTCTTCGTCCTCCAGCCGCTCCCGTCCACCAGGGGACGAAAGCGGTAGACGAGGATTGGCAAGAACCTCAGGTTCTGGTTCAAGATAAGGGTTATTCTTCGTTACCGAGAACCCTGAGCCAGGAAGGGCCATGTAGGCCTCTCTGCTCAACGGCCACAGGCCTCACCCTCTCAGAGCCCTGCGCGTACGCATTGGACGCAAGCGCTTCCAAATTGAACGCAGTTGCGTCCGGCTCGAACGCAGCCGTTTCTCGGAGCCCTCTTGAAGTAGTGGATTTCACTGAGTAGAGGGATTGCCAGGGGCTGGCACGAAACCCGCATCATTAAAGACCATGCGCCTCCTCAAATAGGCGCACTGCAGTCTGGGGGGGCAGAAGCGCGGAAGGAGGGGCCGCTCCTTCCGCGCTTTTTCATATCTGGAGCCCGCTCAGTGAGCCGCCGGATCCGCCTTCATGTGGGGGCTGGGCCGCTTGAGCAGCAGCACCAGCGCCAGCGCACACACGAAGAGAACGGCCAGCATGGTGAAGTTGGCGTTGAAGGCCCGCACCAGCGCTTGGGTACTGATGCGCAGGTTCATGATGCCGTAGGCGGCGCTGATGGAGTCGAACACCCGCCCGGCGACCTGGCCCTGGAGCCCGGCGAGTTGCTCCTGCGTCACCTGGCTGTAGACGTCCACATGCGAGGAGAGCAGCGTGGTGTTCAGCTGGGTGGAGCGACTGAGCGCGCTGCTCATCCACGCGGTGCCGATGGAGCCTCCCAACTCGCGGGTGAGGTTGAAGAGGCCCGCCGCGTTGCCTCGCTGCTCGGGCTTCAGGTCGCTGAGCGCGATCACCGACATGGGCACGAAGATGAAGCCCATGGAGCAGGCGCGGATGAAGATGGGGAGGATGAGTGAGCCCTCGTCCAACCGGTTGGTGAGGTGGCCATTCACGAAGAGCGACAGGCTCATGCCCAGGATGCCGAAGGCCACCATCATCCGCGGGTCCAGCTTGTTACCGAACCGGCCGATGAGGGGCATGATGGCGATCTGGATGGCGCTGCCCTTGAGGAAGAGCAGTCCGATGTCCAGCGCCGAGTACCTCATCACCGTGCCGCAGAAGAGGCTGTAGAGGAAGCTGCCCGAGAACAGCGCCGTGCCGATGAGGAAGTTCACCCCGGTGGCCGCTGTGTATGAGCGGTTGCCGAACACCCTCAAGTCCACCACGGGCCGTGGCGTCTCCAACTCGTGGACGATGAAGGTGATGAGCGCCGCGGCGGCGATCACCGCGAGCACGGTGATGGTGCGGCTGTCGAACCAGTCCTCGCGGTTGCCCTCCTCCAGCACGTACTGGAGCGAGGCCATGCCCACCGCCAACAGGGCGATGCCGTAGCGATCCACCGGCTCGTTGGAGGGCGTGAAGTTCTTCTGCTCGATGTGGCGCCACGCCATGTACGCGGCGAACAGGCCCACCGGCAGGTTGATGATGAACACCCAGTGCCAGCTGGCCGCGTCGATGAGCAACCCGCCCACGGTGGGCCCCAGCAGCGGCCCCGTCACCGCGCCCAGGCCGAAGAGCGCGCCCGCCATGCCGTGCTCCTCGCGCGGGTAGCGGGCGAAGAGCAGCGACTGCGCGGTGGGGATGATGGCGCCACCGCCCATGCCCTGCAGGATGCGGAACAGCACCAGTGAGGTGAGGTTCCACGACAGCCCGCACAGCAGACTGGCCGCGGTGAACATCAGCACGGAGAAGGTGAAGTACTTCCGGAAGCCGAACCGCCGCTGGAGCCAGCCCGTCATCGGGATGACCACCACGTTGGCCATCATGTAGCCGGTGGACACCCAGGCGATCTGATCCAGCGGCGTGCCGAAGCTGGCGCGGATGTCGCTCAGCGCCACGTTGACGATGGAGATGTCGAGCACCGCCATCAGCGCCGCGGCCATGGCGGCGATGGTGATGCCGGCTTTCGAGCCGGTGATGGTCTCTTGCATGGTGCGCCTCGAGCCCAACGCCCCGGAGGGCTAGTGGCCCCTCATGTCGACCGTCACCACGGCGCTCATGCCGGGCTTGAGCGGCAGCTCGGACGGCTTCTCGTCCAGGCGCACGAGCACGGGGATGCGCTGCACCACCTTCACGAAGTTGCCCGAGGCGTTGTCCGGAGGCAGCAGCGCGAAGCGAGCCCCACTGGCGCCGGCCAGGCTGTCCACGTGGCCCTTGAGGTGGTGTCCGGAGAAGGCGTCGACCTTGACGTCCACCGGCTGGCCCGCGCGCATCTCACCCACCTGATCCTCCTTGAAGTTGGCCACCACCCACACGTCATCCTGGGGGACGATCGCCATCAGCGGACGCTCGGGGCCCACCATCTGCCCCACCTCCACGGTGCGGCGGCTCACCTGGCCCGTCACCGGAGCACGGACCTGGGTGTACGAGACGGCCAGCTCCGCCAGCTCCAGCGCGGCCTTGGCCTGCTGCAGCTTCGCGTCGGCGAGCTTCACTGCGGCCTGGGCGGCCTGCACCTGGGCCGGTCCCGCCTCCGCGGCCACCAGCCGGCCCTGCGCCGCCTCCAGGCCTCCGGAGGAGTTCTCGATGCCGGCCTCGGTGGAGGTCAGCCGCGCACGGGCCTGCTCCAACTGCGCGCGAGTCTGATCATAGGTGGCCTGACGCGTGTCCAGGTCCGCGGGGGAGAGCGCGCCCTGCTCGGTGAGCTGCTTCACGCGCCCCAGGTCCGTCTCGGCCAGCTTGAAGCGGGCCTCGGCGGCGGCCACGTCCGCACGGGCCTGATCGAGCGCGGCCTTCGAGGAGCTGATGCCGCTCGAGGCCTGCGTCACGCCGGCCTTGGCCTGGCGGAGGTTGGCGCCGACGGTCGCCTCGGTGAGCGCCAGCTGGGACTGCGCGGAGGCCAGCTGCGCCTCGGCGCTGAGCACGTCCGCGCGAGCCACATCCAGCTTCGCGTTGAGGTCCTTCACATCGAGCTCCACCATCACGTCCCCCGCGTGGACGAGCTGGTTGTCCTGCACGAGCACCTTGGCCACCTGGCCGGCCACGCGCGGCGACACGTTGGCGACGCGCCCCTCGAGCTGGGCGTCATCGGTCGTCTCGCGGCCGTAGGTGAGCAGGTAGTGCACGCCGGCGCCGAGCACCGCCACCCCCAGGATGGCGGGCAGGACGATCTTCGCGCGCGAGCGCGGGGCAGCCGCGGCGGGGCTCTGGGAGGCAGCGCCGACAGAGGGAGGAGTGGGGAGGTTGGGAGCAGAGGCTGTTTGGGTCGTCATATGGAAGGAGTGAAGGGTTCGAGAGGAATCAGGGGTCTCTCAGGGCGGGGATGCCCGAGGACACTTTCTTGAGGAGCTCTTGCAGGGTGTCGCGCTCGGACTGGCTCAGCGGCGTCATCAGCGCGGAGATGCGGCGGAAGTGATCCGGCAGCATCTCCTGGAGGAACGCGTGCGCCTTGGGGGTGAGGTGCACCGTGTACATCCGGCGATCCTCGGGATGGTCCTGGCGGGAGATGAAGCCGCTGTCCTCCAGCGTGTCCAACAGCCCCGTCATGGTGGCGCGGGTGCACTCGGAGCTGTCGGCCAGCTCCGCGGGGCTGAGCCCTCCGCTGGTGGCATCCTCCGCGTAGAGCAGATGGATGAGCACCACGAAGCGGCCCTGGGACAGGCCGTGACGCGTGAAGTGGGAGTCGTAGGCTTCCCTCAGCTCTTGCGAGGTGCGCAGCATGGCCAGACACGTCTCGATGGCGCTGGCGTCCAGGTCCGGGAAGCGCTGCGCAAGCCGCTGCATCCGCTCATAGCGGGGCGCGGGAGGCTTCAGGCGCGGGGGAGATCGAGTCGTCACGCGGCCCACTTAATAAGGCCCCTGACTATTTTGGCAACACATGATTTGGGGCCTGACTATTTGCAGATCCAAAGACCCCCAGAAAACAGGTGGTTGGCCTCGAAGGAGGGGAGACGGGCCGATTAGAGCTGGGTGCTCTCTGGATGCGGGGGCGGGCCTGGGGGCCTCTGGCGCTTCTCGAACTCGTCCAGGCTCAGCGTCTCGATCGTTCCATCCGGGAGGAGTTGGTAGACAAAGCCCGTGCGCGGGTCCCCCACATAGAGGACCTGCATCTCGGGGAAGAGCATGAGCATGGCCAGCTCGGTCTCGAGGGGGCCTGGGAAGAGCACATGGGTGTGCATGGCTCCCGCGTACTCGTCGTGCCGCACGCGTACGTCCACGCTGATCAGCCCCTGGTGCAGTGGGGTTTGCTCGAGAATCGTGCGTCCGTCCTGGCTGAAGCGGAATCGGAAGTCGCCTCCGAGGATGGTGACTCCCGCGACGTGGCTTCCCTGCATGACATAGAGGGTGAGTTCATCTGCTTCCTCGAGCACCACCGGGTTGACCTGCCCCCGTTGGTGGATCTTCGCGGTGACTTCTACGGCCTTCTTCGCCGCTCGGGCCGCGGGGCTGAAGTCTCCCGGGAGTGATTCCACGGTGACGCTCTCCATCTGCTCGGGTTCGGAGAGAGGTGCTCGGTACGCGTAGGCAGGGACGAACGTCTCTTCTTCCGTGAAGTGGCCGAACAGCGCGTACCAGAAGCCCTCACGAGGGACGGTGAGGAACCGTTGCAGCTTGCTCGTGTCGAGGTCCTTCCTCTCAAGGAGGAGATCCGTGGCGCGGATGGAGGCGCGCTCGGAGGCCTGGATGTACTCGGCACGTTGGCGCACGCGCGCCAGTTCCTCTTTCGACACAGGTCCCGAGGCAGGCGTTGGCTGAGTGGGGTTGGAACTCGAGTGTGCGCTGCACGCGAGGGAGAGGGAGAGCAGGGTAAGGCAGAGCGTGCGGAGCATGTGGGGCTCAGGAAGAGGGTGGCGCGCCAAGGAGAGTTTCATGATCAAACGGCTGTCGATTGCTGAGGCGCGTCGTCGAGGAACGCCCTGAGCGCCGGCAGTACCACCTCCGGTCGTTCCAGATGAGGGCTGTGCCCGGCCACCACGCGCAGCAGGCGCACCTCGGGCAGCCGGTTCGCAGCCTCGACCGCCAGAGACACGGGCAGGGCATCCTCCTTCTCTCCCCACACCAGCAGCACCGGTTGCCTCACCGAATCGAGCTGCTCCAACCGGTGGAACACCTCGCCCACCATCGGCACCAGCGTGTCGAAGGCTCGCGTCGCACGCGGCCGCCCCCCAGGCACGGCCAGCAGCTCATACCCGAGCGCCCCCAGCCTCCGGCCCAGCGGCGTCTCCGGTGGCGGCAGCAATCGATCGAACAGCTCCTGCCCCAGCACCCGCGCCAACCGCTCCGGCCCGGTCCGGAAGAACGCCCGCGCCAGCGGCTTCATCTCCGGCCCCAGCCCCATCGCATCGATCAGCACCAGCCGCTCGATGGGCACCTTCCCCCGCAGCGCCAGCTCCAACGCCACCAACCCCCCGAGCGAGTGCCCCACCACCGCCACCGGCCCCGCCTTCATCGCCAGCAGCAGCTCCTCCACCGGATCGGTGAAGAACCGCAGCCCGTCCTCCGCCGTCCGCAGCGGACCCCCGGGCGCCGACGACAGCCCGAACCCCGGCAAATCCAACGCCACCACCCTCCGCCCCCGCGCCAGCACCGTGAGGTAGGAGAACCACATGGATGCCGCGTGTCCCCGCCCGTGCAGCAGCACCACCGGAGGCCCCTCGCCTCCCTCCAACGCCCGGAGCACTCCGCCACCCGGCAGCTCGTACAGGCTCGCCTCCACCACCGGGCCCAACTGCGCCAGGATATGGGCCTCCACGGGCCCCGGAACGTTCGGGTTCACGCCCGACCCACCCCCCTGGAACCCTTCTTCCAGGATGTGGGATACAGCGGGGCGAACGGCCGACTACACACGGGCATGGGGTCTCCGGAAGGGGGACAGACGCACCTTACCGGAATGTCCCTCATTCTGCGGTGTTGAGCCGGTCGCCCTGAAAACCTAGTCTGGCCGGCCGTTTCCGGCTGTTTCGCCCAGAGGGGACATGAACACGGACATCCGCGCGCTCACCGAGAGGGTGCAGCAGGAAAGCAGCTTCGTCGAACTCCTCAACCAGGAGACCGGCAAGGTCATCGTCGGCCAGCGCTACATGCTCGAGCGCATCCTCATTGGCCTGCTCTGCAATGGCCACGTCCTCCTCGAGGGCGTGCCGGGCCTGGCCAAGACGCTCACGGTGCGCACCGTCTCCGACGCGCTCAGCGCCACCTTCATGCGCATCCAGTTCACGCCGGATCTGCTCCCGGCCGACCTGGTGGGCACGATGATCTACAACCAGCAGGCGGCCAACTTCACCGTCCGCAAGGGCCCCATCTTCGCCAACATCGTCCTCGCGGACGAAATCAACCGCGCTCCCGCCAAGGTCCAGTCCGCCCTGCTCGAGGCCATGGCCGAGCGCCAGGTGACCATCGGCGACCAGACCTTCCCGCTGCCCGCGCCCTTCCTGGTGCTCGCCACCCAGAACCCCATCGAGCAGGAGGGCACCTATCCGCTGCCCGAGGCCCAGGTGGACCGCTTCATGCTCAAGGTGAAGGTGGGCTACCCCACGCGCGACGAGGAGAAGGTCATCATGGACCGCATGTCCGGCGGCTCCTCTCCGCGCGCCACCAAGGTCATCAGCCTGGACCACATCACCAAGGCGCGCGAGCTCGTCCACGCCATCTACATGGATGAGAAGGTGAAGGAGTACATCCTCAACGTCGTGTTCGCCACGCGCGAGCCCCAGAAGTACGGCCTCAAGGATCTCGCCGACTACATCCAGTTCGGCGCCAGCCCGCGCGCCACCATCGCCCTGGCCCAGGCCGCTCGCGCCCACGCCTTCCTGCGCCACCGCGGCTTCGTCACTCCGGAGGATGTGAAGGCCGTGGCCTACGACGTGCTCCGCCACCGTGTCAGCGTCACCTACGAGGCCGAAGCCGAGGAGCTGTCGTCGGAGAAGATCATCCAGCGCGTCTTCGATCGCGTCGAAGTGCCCTAACCCCACCCCGCGTCCGAGCCCCCGAGCGCCCCGTGCTCCCGAAGGACCTCATCCGCCGCATCCGCAAGCTGGAGATCCGGACCCGCAAGGTGGTCTCGGACATGCTCGCGGGCCAGTACCACTCGGTCTTCAAGGGCCGCGGCATGGCCTTCTCCGAAGTCCGCCAGTACCAGGCCGGTGACGAGATCCGCATCATCGACTGGAACGTCACCGCGCGCATGAACGAGGCCTACGTCAAGGTCTTCACCGAGGAGCGCGAGCTCACGGTGATGCTCGTGGTGGACGTGTCGGCCTCCAAGGAGTTCGGCTCGCACGAGCGCAGCAAGGCCGAGATCGCCGCCGAGGTCGCCGCGCAGATCGCCTTCAGCGCCATCGCCAACAATGACCGCGTGGGGCTCATCCTCTTCTCGGATCGGGTGGAGAAGGTGGTTCCGCCGCGCAAGGGCCGCTCGCACGTTCTGCGGCTCATCAGCGACATCCTCACCTTCCAGCCGAAGGGCCGTGGTACGGATCTGGGCTCGGGCCTCACGTACCTGCGCCAGGTGGCCAAGCGGAAGGCCGTGACGTTCCTCATCTCCGACTTCATCGCCCGCGACTACGAGAAGCCGCTCCGGCTCGTCGGCCGCAAGCATGACCTCGTACCCGTCGTCATCGCCGACCCCATGGAGGTGCAGTTCCCCAAGCTCGGGCTGGTGGAGATGGAGGATCCCGAGACGGGCGATCGCTTCATCGTGGATACCAGCGATCCGCGCATCCGCGGCCGCTTCTCTCGCGCCATGCAGGCCCAGCGCCAGGAGCGCCTGAAGCTCTTCAAGAAGCTGGAGCTCGACCACGTGGAGCTGCGCGCCGGGGATGATCACGGCAAGGCGCTCGCGCAGTTCTTCCGCGCACGGGCCCGGAGGTTGGCGGCATGAGGCGGCTGCTCTTCCTTGCGCTCGTGCTCGGGCTGGCCGCCTGTGGTGGTGGCTCTCGCTCGGCGGACAACGCGGAGGCCACGTCTCTCATCCCCAAGGTGCTGGACGGAGGCGTCCCCGATGCAGGGAGCGACGCCGCGAAGGTGGAGCCCTGGGACGTGAAGGGCCGCGTCGTCCCGCAGCAGACGCGCATCGGCGATCCCTTCGTCTACGAGATCACCCTCACGCACGCCAAGGACCAGCGCTTCGAGCTGGTGCAGCCCAAGGAGCTGGAGCAGTTCGAGATCGTCGAGCAGTCCCGCCAGCGCATCGATGGGGCGAATGGCTCGGTGACGACCTTCACCCTGAAGATGTCCGCCTTCGAGCTGGGCCAGCTCACGCTCCCGGAACTCGTCTTCGAGCTCACTGCCCCGGGAGTGACGCAGACCGTCGCCGTGCCCGGCATGCAGGTGGAGGTGCTGCCCACGCTCCCGAAGGATGCGGACAAGGAGGGCGCCAACCTCCTCGACTACCAGCCGCCCACCGAGGTCCCCATCCGCTCGTGGCGGCTCCTCTATGTGCTGCTCGGGTTGATCGCGGTGGGGCTCATCGGCTGGGCCGTGGTGAAGTGGCTGCGTCGCCCGCGTGCCCAGGTCGCCGTCGTCAAGCCACTGGCCCCGCTCAATGTCCGCACCCTCGAGGCGCTCGACAAGCTCAAGGCTGAGGACCTGCCCGCCCACGGCCACGTGAAGGACTTCTACTTCCGCCTCTCGGAGATCATCCGCGGCTACCTCGGCGAGCGCTACGGCTTCGAGGCCCTGGAGTGCACCAGCTCCGAGCTGATCGCCTCGCTGCGCAAGCTGCGCACGCCGGGGCTCCCCGAGGAAAAGCTGATGCGCTTCGTCTCCGAGTCGGACTTGGTGAAGTACGCCAAGGCCGAGGCCTCCCCGGAGTCCTGCTCGCAGTCCATCGCCTTCGGCTACGAGCTCGTCGAGAAGACCTACGTCCCGCCCGCTCCCGCGGCTCCCACACCTCCGCCCAATGCCCCTGGATCTCGCGTTTCATAGCCCCCAGGCGCTCTGGGGGCTCCTGCTGGTGCCCGTGCTGCTGTTCCAGGCATGGCGCGAGCGCCGCCGCCGCGCGGTGCTGCGCTTCTCCGCGGCCCACGTCTTCCTCCAGCAGGGCCGAGGCCTGCGCACCTACCTGCTCCCCGTGCTGCCCCTGCTGCGCGTCATCGCGGTGGCGGCGGCCATCATCGCCATCGCCCGGCCCCAGGTCCGCGACTCGCGCGTGAAGGATCTCAACGTCGAGGGCATCGACATCGTCGTCGCGCTGGACCTCTCCACCTCCATGGAGGCCGGTGACTTCCGGCCGCAGAACCGCCTCTTCGTGGCCAAGGAGGTGCTCTCGGACTTCATCGCCAACCGCATCAACGACCGCATCGGCCTGGTGGTGTTCGCGGGCGCCGCCTACACCCAGGCCCCGCTCACGTTGGACTACGGCGTGCTGCGCGAGGTCCTCAAGCAACTGCGCACCCGCGTGCTGGAGGACGGCACCGCGATTGGCGACGCGCTGGCCACCTCGCTCAACCGCCTGAGGGACTCCGAGGCGAAGAGCCGCGTGGTAGTGCTCATCACCGACGGCGACAACAACGCGGGGAAGATCGCTCCGCTGGATGCCGCCGCGATGGCGAAGTCCCTGAAGATCCCCATCTACACCATCCTGGTGGGCAAGGGCGGCAAGGTGCCGTTCCCGCAGGGGCAGGATCTCTTCGGCAACACGGTGTGGCGGGAGACGGAGATCCCCATCAACCCCGAGCTGCTGCAGGACATCGCCTCGAGCACCGGCGGTGAGTACTACCGCGCCACGGACCCCGAGGGCCTCAAGCAGGGCCTTCAGAAGGTGCTGGACTCTCTCGAGCGCTCCAAGCTGATGGAGGGCGGAGCGTCGGCCACCTACCGCGAGGACTACCACCCGTTCCTGCTGCTGGCCTTCGGCCTGGCCGCGCTGGAGCTGCTCCTGCGCTCCACCTTCCTGAGGGTCTTCCCGTGATTCCGAACGTGGGCCCCTGGCGATTCACGTTCCTCGGCTACCAGCTGGGCCTGGCCCAGCCGCTCTTCCTGGGGCTGTGCGCGGCAGGGCTGTTGCTGGGCGCGCTGGCGCTGGTGCTGGCGCTGCGCCGGCGCTCCCGGGTGCGTGCGCTGCTGAGCGAGCGTCTGTCGCCGAAGCTCGCGCCCGGTGTCTCCGAGTGGCGTCCGGCGGTGCAGAGCGGCCTCTATGGGCTGGGGCTGCTGCTCTTCGGCTTCGCGCTCGCGCAGCCCCAGTGCGGCAGCAAGAGCGAGCTGACGAAGCGCAAGGGCATCGACGTGGTGGTGGTGCTGGATGCCTCCAAGTCCATGCTTGCGCGAGACGTCCAGCCCAGCCGCCTGGAGCGCGCCAAGCTCGAACTGGCCACGTTGCTGGATGAGCTGAAGGGCGACCGCGTGGGGCTCGTGGTCTTCGCGGGAGATGCCTTCATCCAGTCGCCGCTGACCTCTGACTACTCGGCGGTGAAGCTGTTCCTCCGCGCCGTGGATCCGGAACAGATGCCGCAGGGAGGCAGCAACATCGGCTCGGCGCTGACGCTGGCCAAACAGGTGCTCGACAACGCGGACCGTGGCGCCAAGGAGCGCGTCGTCGTCCTGCTGTCGGATGGCGAGGACCTCTTCGGTGAGGTCAACGAGGCGGTGGAGCAGCTCAAGGATGGCAACGTGCAGGTGCTGGCCATCGGTGTCGGCTCGGAGAGCGGCGAGCCCATTCCCATCTACAACCGGCGCGGCGAGTTCGTGGACTACAAGAAGGACACCAACGGAGAGACGGTCATCACCCGCCTGGATCGCGCGGGGCTGACGACCATCGCCGAGGCCACGGGCGGCTCCTTCTTCTTCCAGCCTCGCGGCGTGGCCATGGGGCAGGTGGTGGAGCGCATCGACAAGATGCAGAAGAGCGAGCTCGAGAGCCGCGTCACCGTGCGCTACGACGAGCGCTTCCAGGACTACGCCATCGCGGGTCTGGCGCTGCTGGCCGGAGGCATGCTGCTGGTGCCTTCCTCGCGCAGGAGGGCGTCGTGAACCAGGGCCTGGGCAGACATGTCCTGGTGTGGGTGCTCGTGGTGGGGATGGTCTCCCCAGCATGGGCGGCCGGTCCACTCGAGGTGGACCATCCGCTCGTGTCCAGGGGCCGCGCGGCGTACAACGCGGGGAAGTACGAGGACGCGCTCTCCGCCTTCGAGGAGGCGAAGAAGGAGCGGCCGGATGATCCAGCGGTGGAGTACAACCGCGGCGTCGCGCTCGCCCAGCTTGGCCGGGCGGAGGAGGCGAAGGCGGCCTTCCGGCGCGTCACCGAGTCCAACCGGCCGGACCTCCAGGAGAAGGCCTGGTACGACCTGGGCAACGTCCACGCGCAGGCGGGCGAGCGGAAGGAGGCGCTGCAGTCGTATCGGCGCGCCCTGAAGCTGGACCCGAACGACGAGATGGCCCGCCACAACTACGAGGTGGTGCTGCGCAACCTTCCTCCGCCCCAGCAGGGCGGTCCGGATGGAGGCTCGGACGGCGGCAATGATGGAGGTAACGATGGAGGCCGTCCCGACGCGGGCCAGGATGGAGGCAAACCCCAGGACGGTGGCCAGCCAAAGGATGGCGGCACGGACGGCGGCGCGGATGGAGGCCAGCAGGGCGATGGGGGTCCGGATGGTGGCTCCGATGGCGGCTCGGACGGAGGGGCGGACGGAGGAGCGGACGGAGGCGGTGATGGCGGGAGCGATGGCGGCGGGGACGCCGGGCAGCAGGGGGATGGGCAGGGGGATGGCGGCCTGGATGGTGGCTCCGACGGTGGTTCGGGCGAAGGTGAGGGTGAGGGGCAGGACGGTGGGACCGACGGGGGCAGCGAGACCGGTGAGCGCACGGAGTCCGAGGTGGACGCGGGCGTGAGCCCCGAGGACATCGACCGGCAGGAAGCGGAGCGCCTGCTGGATGCCATGAAGCAGAACGAGAAGAATCTTCAGCTGTGGCGTTTCCAGCAGAAGAAGAAGCAGAGGAAGCCCAATGAGAAGGACTGGTAGCGGCTGGACGGCGCTGCTCGCCGGCCTCGCCTTGCTGGCCTCGGCGCCAGTGTGGGCCGCGGACATCGAGTTCTATCAATCGGTGGACCGCAACGAGGTCGGCACCGAGGACACCTTCCGCCTCACGGTGGTGGCGGTGGATGCGCCGCCGTCCTCGCAGGTGCAACTGCCAAACCCGAAGGACTTCGATGTCCTCTCCAGTTCCCAGAGCAGCCAGCGTTCCATCCAACTGTCGGGAGGCGGCCCCGCCGTCATCCAGGACATCACCAAGCACCTGCTCATCCTTCGGGCGAAGCGGCCGGGCAAGCTGACCATTCCGCCCGCCGCGCTCATCACCGCCGGGCGCACCTACCGCACCGAGCCCATCGAGATGACGGTGAAGGCCGGAAGGCTGGGGCCTGCGCCGGGACAGGCCACGCGGCCGGCGCTGCCGGATCCGTTCCGCAACTTCCCCTCCATGGATCCCCTCGAGGAGATGGACGAGGAGGCGGATGAACCCACCATTCCTCGCGGGGACTCGGACCTGTTCCTGCGTGAGAGCCTGGATCGGGACGAGGTCTTCATCGGCGAGCAGACGACGTTGTCGCTCTACATCTACTCGCGGGTGGATCTGTCCAGCGTGGACGCCGTCACGATGCCGAAGCTGGAGGGCTTCTGGAGCGAGGACGTCGAGAGCCCCACGCAGCTCTCAGGGGAGCAGAAGGTCGTCAACGGGATTCCCTACCGCGCGTACCTGCTGCGCCGCCGGGCGCTGTTCCCGGTGAAGTCGGGCACGCTGTCCATCACCCCCGCGGAGGCGGAAATCACCACCGGTTTCCTCTTCGCCGGCCACCGGGTGCACCGCGTGTCCAACGGGCTCAAGGTGAAGGTGAAGCCCCTGCCTCCGGGCGGGCCCGCGAGCATGGCCTCCGCCAACGTGGGCAGCTGGCAGCTCTCCATGGATGTCACTCCCACGCGCGTGGAATTGGGCCAGCCCATCACCGTGAAGGTCATCCTCGACGGCGTCGGCAACGTGAAGAACATCACCCCGCCGAAGCTGACGGCGCCCTCGGCGCTCAAGGTCTATGATCCGACCACCACGGATCGGCTCACGCCCAACAAGAACAAGGTCCAGGGCCGCCGGGTGCAGGAGTACCTGGTGATGCCGCAGCGCACGGGCGTCTTCACGCTGCCGGCGATGGAGTTCCCCTTCTTCGATCCGCGCCGCCGCGAATATGACGTGTCGCGCACGGACCCGATCACCATCACGGTGGAGGCCGGGGCAGGAGGAGTGGCTTCGGTGGGCCCGACGCCCGCGCCGCTCCAGGATGCCGCCAACGAGCAGAAGAACGTGCTCACCGCGGGCGGCCTGCGTCCGCTGCGCTACCAGGCGCGCTTCGTGGAGCCCTCGACGCCGCTGTGGCGGCAGGGCTTCTTCCTGCCGGCGGTGCTGGCTCCGGTGGGGCTGCTGTTCGGGGTGATGCTGCTGGGACAGGTGCGCGGGCGGCTCTCCACGCAGACGGAGGCGGGCCGCACCAAGCAGCAGGCGAAGGCGGCGCGCAAGCGGCTGGCCGCGGCGGAGAAGTTGGTGGGCGAGGGCAGCACCAGTGCCTTCTATGCGGAGGTGGAGAAGGCGCTGACGGGCTTCCTGGAGGCCCGGCTGCACATCCCCGTGGTGGGCCTCACCCGAGAGGCGCTGGCCGAGAAGATGACGGCGGCGGGAGTGGAGCCCGCTCGGCGCTCGCGGACGCTCTTCGTGCTCGAGGCGTGTGACATGGGGCGCTTTGGCGGAGGCTCGGAACTGTCCGAGCGCAACCGGGTCCTCGATGAAGCCGAGGCTGTGATGGAGGGGTGGGAGAAGTGAGCGCCATCACCGCGATCCTCGTCACCACGCTGCTGGGCCAGGGCTACTACACGCCCGAGGAGGCACAGGCCCTCTTCACCCAGGCCAACGAGGCCTATACCCGTGAGGACTACAAGGCCGCGCAGGAGGGCTACGAGAAGCTGATCTCCCACGGCCAGGCCGGTCCGGACGTGCAGTACAACCTGGGCACCACGTACATGGCGCAGGGGGACCTGGGCCGCGCGGTGCTCGCGTTCGAGCGGGCCTGGAAGCAGGGCGGCCGCGCGCCGGATCTCGAGGCCAACCTCTCGCTCGCCCGGGCGCAGCAGAAGGACAAGGTGGAGGGCGCGGCGGTGGAGGAGGACTTCCTGACGCGCCTGGTGAAGGCCACGCCGGGGGACATCGTCGGCGTCGCGTTCCTGGCCGCGTGGGCGGTGGGCTTCGGGCTGTTGCTGCTCTTCCGGTTCCTCAAGCCGGGCGGCCGTACCTGGGCGGCGGTGCTCGCGGCGCTGGCGCTGCTGGCGTCGCTCCCGTCCGGCGCGCTGCTGGCAGCGCACGCGTGGGTGGAGCGCACGGTGCATGAGGCGGTGGTGCTCTCCCCGACGATGGTGGCGCGCGAGTTCCCCAAGAGCGATGCGAAGTCGCTCTTCGAGGTTCATGCCGGCCTGAAGGTGCGCGTGCTGGAGGACACGGGCCGCTACGTGCGCATCCGGCTCCCCAACGGGCTGGAGGGCTGGACGGAGCGCGACGGCGTGGCGGAGATATGATCGAAGTCCACCAGGCGACCAAGGTCTACCGCCGGGGCCGCACCGAGGTTCGGGCGCTGGCGGGCGTGTCACTGACGGTGCCTCGGGGACAGTTCCTCTCGGTGATGGGGCCCTCGGGCTCGGGGAAGAGCACGCTGCTCAATCTGCTCGGCGCGCTGGACGTGCCCTCGGGTGGGAGCATCCGCATCGACGGGCAGGAACTGGCGCGGATGGACGACGCCGCGCTGTCGACGTTCCGGCGCGAGCGGCTGGGCTTCGTCTTCCAGTTCTTCAACCTGATGCCCACGCTCACCGCGGTGGAGAACGTGATGCTGCCGGGGCTCCTTGCGGGCCGTCCGCGCGAGGCGCTGCACTCAAAGGCCGAGTCCCTGCTGGAGACGGTGGGCCTGCGAGGCCGCTCCCAGCACCGGCCGGACGAGCTGTCGGGGGGAGAGATGCAGCGGGTGGCGGTGGCGCGAGCGCTTCTGACGGAGCCGGCCCTGCTGCTGGCCGACGAGCCCACGGGCAACCTGGACTCGAGGACAGGTGCGGAGGTGCTCCGGCTGCTGCGCGAGGCCACCCGGGAGCGCCAGCTCACGGTGGTGATGGTCACCCATGATCCGCGCGCCGCGGAGGTGGGAGACCGCATCCTCCGGCTCGCGGACGGAGCCATCATCGGAGACGAGCCCACTCGCGGTGTACCTGGGGTTGTCCCGGATTAGTGCCGCTCTCTCATTGCGTGTGGCCAGTCCAGCAATTCCAGTGCGAGCAGCTGGATCTGGCGGTGGTGATCCCCCGCGCTCAAATGCAGGCTGGTCAGGCAGGCAGTTTGACAGATGCCCCGGGCAGGTAGATTACTGGGGGCTCTGGGGGGCCTGCCATCCCGCATCGGGGAGGTCACCGCACGTGGTCGTCGACGTTCAGGCCAATGTTGGCAAGAATCGGCTCTTCATTCGGATTGAAGGCCGGCTCGATGACGCACAGGCTCGGAGCATCGCGGACGCCATCATCAAGGAGATGGATCGGCTGCGGCCCGGGTTCGACGTGGTCTCGGACCTGACGCAGGCCGAGCCCCTGGGGCCGGAGGGCTCCGCCCAGCTCAAGCGCGTCCTGGAGGCGCAGCGCGAGCGGAAGTACGGCCGTGCGGTGCGGATCGTCGGCCGGTCCACGCAGACGGCGCTCCAGTTCGCGCGAGACAGCAAGGAGATGCAGCACGAGCCGCACCTGGCCTTCTCGCTGGAAGAGGCGGAGCGGCTGCTGGACGGGCTGTTGCCCTGAGGGGACTCAGCTTCGCCCGGTGATGCGCCCCGGAGTGCCACGAGGCTTCTTGTCATGGAGCCCGGGCGTGTTCGCCACCATGGCGGTGATCTTGAGCAGGTTCTGCTGGAAGACGGCGTTGTGTGGCTCGAGCTGCACGGCGCGCTCGAGCAGCTCCGCGGCCTGCATGAAGTCCTTGCGCTGGTTGACGAGGATGAGCGCCAGCTTGTTGTAGAGCGGCGCGGGCGAAGTGGAGCGAGCCAGTCCGCGCTTGAGCACCTCGATGGCTCGATCCACCTGTCCCTCGCGTTCGAGCCGGACCGCGCGCTGGAGGAACTCCTCGTTGCGCTCCTGGGAACGAGGGGGGCTGGAGGGCTGGGGCGGAGCCACCGTGGGTGTGGAGCGGGAAGGCGGCCGGGCGGGAGGCGGTGTCGGAACGGAAGCTCGGGAAGCAGGCGAGCCGACGTGCACTGGGGCGATGGGCGGAGGGGTGGGCAGAGAGGCCTTCCGCGTGGGAGACGGAGTGGCCACGGGGGGGCGGACCGGCGGGGGCTCCAGGGCGAACGGGTTGCGCGGGGGTGGTGGCTCGGGGCGGGGAGGCGGTGGCGGCTGCGGGATGGGCTCCGGAGCGCGGGCCGCCGCGGTCTCCTCCGCGAGGAACTCCGCGCCATTGAGGAGAGGCAACGCATCCTCGGGAGTGCGCGGTGCGGGCTGGCGATGGAACTCCACGAGGTGCAGATCGAAGAGTGATTTGAGCACCACCTTGATCTCGATCACTGGCAGCCGGGCGGCGCGAGCCAGGGCGGCCACCGTCTGCGTCCCATCGATGAAGGAGGCGACATAGGCCTCGAAGGGGTGGAGCGGCTGGAGGGCGATGTCGAGCCCCGCGATGAGGTAGGGCACCGTGTCCTCGTCCAGCGGAACGCTGAAGCGCACGGTGACGGCGTCGTCCACGAGGGCGCGCTGGGGGATGGCCGGCGTCTCCCGCGACGAGGTGCGCTGGGGCGGAGAGAGCAGGGCGCGGACGATGGACGGATCGGTGATGACGTACTCGCCCGAGGCGACCTGGGGGTTGAGCAGCAGCTCGCAGCTCTCGCACAGGAAGTCATCCGGTGCGATGGGCGCGTGACACTCGGGACATTCGAGGTTTTCTGCCATTCCAGACTCATTCTAGATCAGGGGTCGGACAGGGGCGAGAGGGCCCGGGTAAGGTGCGGCGTGTGCTCCTGGCTCTGTTGAGGCTCGTCTCCCTGCGGCACCTGGTGCAGGCGCCGCTGCGCACCGCATTGACCCTGGTGGGGGTGGCGGTGGGCGTGGCGACGATGGTGGGCGTGGCGGCCATCAACCGTTCGGTAATGGACGCGTTCCGCTCCACGGTGGACACCGTCGCGGGGAAGGCGGACCTCACGGTGGCGGGTTCGCAGGTGGGGTTCTCCGAGGAGGTGCTGGCCCAGGTCCGGAGCGTGCCCGGGGTGGCGCATGCATCGGGGAATCTGGCGGTGATCGCGCCGGTGCAAGGCTCGCCGGGAGAGTCCCTCTATGTCATGGGCGTGGATCTGCTCGATGACGGGTACTTCCGCACCTATGAGGGTGTGGATCGGAACCTGGGCTCACTGACGGAGGACCTGGAGTTCCTCAACTCGACGGATCGGATGCTGGTCTCGGAGCGCTTCGCTCGGGAGCATGGGCTGAAGGTGGGAGACACCTTCACGCTGATGACCTCTAGCGGGGCGCAGGACTTCATCGTCCATGCGCTCGTCCGAGAGTCCGGGCCCATCAAGGCCTTCGGGGGCTCGGTGGCTGTGATGGATGTGGCCTCCGCGCAGGCGGCTTTCGGGCGGGACCGGAAGCTGGACCGTATCGACGTGGCGGTGGATCCGAAGGTGGGAGTGGATGCAACGCAGGAGAACCTGCGCCGAGCGCTGGGCGGGGCGTTCGAAGTGGAGCCTCCGTCCCGGCGCGGCGGCTCGGTGGAGGCGATGGTCAGCAGCTTCCAGATGGGGCTGAACCTGGGCTCGGGGGTGGCGCTGCTGGTGGGGGTGTTCCTGGTCTACAACACCATCTCGATCAGCGTGGTGCAGCGGCGCAGGGAGATTGGCACGCTGCGTGCGCTGGGGGCCTCGCGCCTGCGCATCCGGGCGCTGTTCACCTTGGAGGCCATGCTGCTGGGCGGAGTTGGGACAGCGGTGGGTCTGCCACTGGGAGTGCTCGTCGGCCGGGCGGCCATTGGCGTGATCTCGCAGACCATCTCCACCCTCTATGTGAAGGTGAACGCGCGAGACATCCAGGTGACGGTGCTGGAGCTGGGGCTGGGCGTCGCCCTGGGCGTGTTGGGCAGTGCGTTCGCGGCGCTGAGGCCCGCGCTGCACGCCTCGAGGGTCCAGCCCGTGGAGGCGCTGCGCCGGGATGCGGCGGCGGGCCTTCAGGTGGGAGATGCGCGGCCGTGGACGCTGTGGGCCGGGCTCGGCTGTCTCGCGGTGGTGTACCCGCTGACGCAACTGCCGTCTCCCATGGAGAACATGCCGGTGGGAGGCTACCTGGCCGTCTTCCTGGTCCTCATGGGAACCACGTTGCTGGCGCCGACGGTGCTGGAGGGGCTCGGGCGCGTGTACCGGTTTCCGGGCGAGCGGCTGCTGGGCATCAGCGGGAGGCTCGCGGCCGATAACTTCTCCCGTGCGCCGGGACGGACGGCGGTGCCGGTGTCCGCGCTCACCATCGGCGTGTCGATGGCGGTGTGCATCTCGGGGTTCGTGAACTCGTTCGTGGAGTCGTCGGATCGCTGGATCCAGCAGTCGGTGCCCGCGGATCTCTTTGTCATCTCATCGGCACGGACGGCCGGCTTGAAGAACCAGCCGATGCGCCCGGAGTTGGGCACCGCCATCATAGCGCTGCCGGGAGTCGCTCAGGTGGATCGGGTTCGCATCCTCCCGCATGAAGTCCTGGGCATACGCATCTACGTCATCTCGCTGGACCCGGAGGTCTACGTGCAGCGGACGAAGCCCCTCTTCCTCGAGGGGCGCATGTCTACCCCGGAGGAGTGGGCGGCCGGGCGGGTGCTCATCTCCGAGAACTTCTCTCGCCGCCGCGATCTGCACGTGGGGGACTCCATCGAGATGTCCACACCTACGGGGGTGCGCACCTATACGGTGGGCGCTGTCGTCGTGGACTACACCTCGAATCAGGGCGGCCTCGTGATGGCGCGCGAGGTGTACAAGGCGCACTTCCAGGATGATCGGGTGGACATCTTCGAGACGTACCTGTCGGACCCGGGAAGGCTGGAGGAGGTCCGTCGCGCCATCACCGAGAAGTGGGGGCGCTCATACGATCTCTACGTGATGTCCAACAGCGAGCTGCGCCAGGAGATCTCCACGCTCATGGATGACGCGTTCCGGGTGACCTACGCCATGGAGGGCGTGGCGGTGCTGTTGGCGCTGCTGGGAGTCATCAACACGCTGCTGGCGGCGGTGCTGGATCGCACGCGCGAGATCGGCCTGCTGCGGGCCGTGGGAGCGGCTCGGGGGCACGTGCTGCGCCTCTTCGTGGGAGAGGCCGCCTTCATTGGGCTGTCCGGGGGGCTTCTCGGCGTGCTGGCGGGTGCCGTACTGGGGCTCATTGTCACGACGACGGTGGGGGAACAGGCCACCGGTTGGCGCGTCCCGTATCACTTCCCTACCGCAGTGGCGTTGCAGATGTCGCTCACGTCCACATTGTGCGCTGCGGTCGCAGGTCTGTATCCGGCACGGAGAGCGGCGGCACTGGACGTTGTCGAGGCACTCGCCTACGAGTAGGGAATATCCCATGGCCGCTGATCCGCAATCCGCCTTCCACATCCTGCTCGTCGAGGACGAGCCCGTGATTCGCGAGCTGGTGAGCTCGATGCTGAGCGACGGCTCTGTGGACGTGGTGTGCGCGGCGGATGGCGTCGAGGGCCTGAAGCTGGCCAAGAGCCGGCCCTTCCATCTCATCTTGATGGACGTGGTGTTGCCGCAACTGGATGGCGTGTCGGTGTGCCGGATCCTCAAGAGCGATCCAGCGACGTCGCGCGTGCCGCTCTACATGCTGACGGCAAAGGCGAAGAAGGCGGATGTGGACAGCGCCACGGCGGCGGGCGCGGACGGCTACATCCAGAAGCCGTTCAAGGGCACGGAGCTGATGGCCCTGGTGGACCGGCTGCGCGCGGCGGCCTCGGTCCGTTGAGGTTCGGCTGAGGTTCAGCCCGCTCAGGGCAGGAGCGGGTGGACGTAGCGGGCCAGCGCGAGGAAGTCATCCCAGTCGAGCGTGCCGAACTCGAGCGCCACGCCATTGGGCTCCCGGCGGACGATGGTGCAGGTGGCGGTGATCTCCCGGTCATCCGGCAGGGGGATGGCCAGGGTGAGCTCGCTCAGGGAGCTGGCGGGGTGGGCGTGGAGGAAGAGGCCCGCCATGGACACGTCGCGCGCCTTGGCGAGGACGGCGGGCCGCCCCGAGAGGAGGACCTTGACCATGAGCCGGGCCTCGACGCGGGGGTGGAAGCGATCGGCTGTGCGGGGATTGGCGGTGGGTAGCATTTCCGGATCTCCTCGGTGCAACAGGTCGGGAGCAGTCTGAAGCAGGGATCCGAGTTCGCAACTTTTCGGGCGGCGCGCGCGGCGGGATGGCCACCGTCTCGCGGCGTGGACTCGCGAGACGGTGGGCGGGCTCCCGCTGAACCTGCTGAGTAGGTAACCCCGCGAGCTTCCAGGAACTTCGCGCTGGCACGACAACTGAAGAGGGGGCTCCGCGCAGTTCAACCAGGAGACCCTACGTGGAGAACAACAATCGAATCGCGTCGCTGTCCATCACCCCCACCCTGGCGCGGCAGACGCCGCGCAACGAGTTCGGAGCAGTGCTTGCGCGCACCGCTCAGGAGGTCGTCAAGACGGGAGCGAGCATTGTCGGAGGCATGGTCCCCAGCGGGCCGGTGATGAGCGCGGCCGTCTCGAGCGTGAGCTCGACGGTCGCGTCGGTGGGCTCGACGAACGCGTCCATCACGCCGATTCCCGGGACGGGGAGCACGGGGAGCGTGACGGGCACGACCGGGACAACGGGGCAGGGGGACGCATGGGACATGCTCGAGGCCCAGCGTCTGATGGCTGAGGACGGGCAGAAGTTCAACATGGCGTACCTGGGGCTCCAGAACGAGATGCAGAAGGAGAGCCGCGAGCACAACGCCATCTCGAACATCATGAAGGTCCGCCACGACTCGGCGAAGGCCGCCATCAACAACATCCGTTAGGGGCGGCTCCATGGCGATCGACAAGGTGGGCTCGGTCGGAGGCGCGGGAGTCTCTCCTGCGCTGGAGACCGGCAAGCAGCAGTTCGGCAAGGTGCTTGAGGGCGTGAAGGGCGGAGGGGGCGGGGCGGGCATTCCCGTGTCGATGGAGGGGCCGGCTCGCTCTGCGCCCTCGGAGGCGGTGAGCGGGCCGCAGCGGGCGCAGACGGTGGAGCGGGCCTCGGCGGGCAGGATGGAGGTGAAGCCCGGGACGCGGGCGGACTCGGTGCAGTCGGCGCGAGAGCAACAGGCCGCGCAGATGATCGAGCGGGTGAGTCAGGCGCAGAAGCGGCTGGACCACATCCTCGCGCTGGCCGAGTCCGGGCGGACGTTCACTCCCGCGGAGCTGCTCGCCTTCCAGGCCCACGTGTACGCCGCGAGCCAGGAGCTCGATCTTGCGGGGAAGGTCGTCGAGAAGGCGACGGGCGGCATCAAGCAAGTGCTGCAGACGCAGGTTTGAGGAACGACCCATGTTTCTGACTTTTCGACACGGTCTTTCTCTTCTGCTGCTCCTGAGCATCACCGCGTGCCGGGAGCGCATCCAACATGGGCTGGACGAGCGCCAGGCCAACGAACTGCAGACGGTCCTCGTCGAGCGAGGTGTGGATGCTCGCAAGGTGCCGGAAGCGGGCAAGAGGCCCACGTGGTCCATCGAGGTGGACGAGGAGCAGGCCTCGGACGCCGTGCGCATCCTGGCGGAGCTGGGATTGCCGAGGCCCTTGGAGGAAGAGGGCTGTGATGTCTTTGGTGGGGGTGGGCTCATCCGCTCGCCGGTGGAGGAGCAGCTCTGCCGGGTGCAGGTGCTCGAGCGGGGGCTGGAGAAGACACTCCAGGGCGTGGAGGGAGTGTTGGTCGCGCGGGTGCACTTGATGGTGCCTCCGGTTCCACGTCCTGGACAGACGGCGGTGCCCGCGAAGGCGTCGGCGATGGTGCGCACGGCGCCTGGGCAGGGCAATCGGGTCCGCCAGTCACAGGAGCAGCTCAAGGCGCTCATCTCGGGAGGCGTGGAGGGGCTCGCTCCCGAGGCGGTGTCGCTCCTCGTGGACGAGGCCGTGAGTCGGGTGGAGGTGGCGGCCCCTGGGAGTTCGCCCGTGCTGCGGTTGCGGGTGCTGTTGGCGGTGATGGGCGTGGTGCTCACGGGACTGGCGGGGGCTCTGGTGTACGTGGCGATGCGCCTGCGGCAGTACCAGACCGAGGCTGCTGCGCCGGTGGTTCCGCCTGTTCCTGCGCGCCCTGTCGTGGCGGCGAATGCCGCGCGCAAGGTGGCGTGAGCCGTCGGGAGGGCACTCCATGGAAGTCACACGGATCGTCCGGAAGCCGGTCGCAAAGGGGAATGCCGATGAGGCCACGCGCATCACGCGCAATCCCCTGCCCGGAGCGAAGGCTGTGCGAGCCCCGGTGCGGAAAGTTCCCACCGGGAAGGTGGCGGCTTCGAGAACTCCTCCTGCCCTGCTGCCTCTGGCGAGGTACGCGTTGGTAGCGCTGGTGTTCGGGCGGGAGCGAGCCGTGGAGTTGCTCGAGGGGCTCGGAGAGCGCGAGGCAGAGCGAGCCAAGGAGCATCTGACGGGATTCGCGGCGCTCACCTCGGCTCAGCGGCAGGCCCGGGTGGCACGGGAGTTCGGGATGCGGAGCGACCCGGCGGACGAACTCCGAGCCTTGATGTCAGAGGCTCCTGAAGCACTCAAGCAGGAGATCTTCCGCAGGCTGCCGCCGTACCACCGCACCTTTTTCCCGAAGCGGCGCGTGGTGCCTGCCGATGCATCGCCGACGCCCGCGCTGGCCGCGCTGGCGGAGCGGTTGATCCGCGAAGTCACACGTTGAACCTATTTCGCAGCACAGGAGTTTCCGATGCACATCGAATCCCGTAGCACGTCCTCTCCAGTCCCGAAGGTCTCCAGGCTGACGAGGCTCGGCACACGTCGGCTCACCCGAGCCCATGTGACGTTGGGGGCACGCCCGCAGGTCGCGCAGCTCGGGCGGCAGGCGCTTCAACTCGTCAGTGAGGTGCTGAGCCGCGAGTTGAGCACTGCTGTGAGCGCCACCGGGCGGCTGGTGGATGCGGTGGTGATCCCCGCAGCGGGACTGGCACACACGGCGGCCTTCATTCTGTTGGATCTATCGATGACGGGAGGGACGGCGGTGTTGGAGCTGGAGCTGCCGGTCCTCTTCGCCGCTTTGGAGCGCATGGCGGGGAGCAGTCAACGGCCGAGCCCTGTGACACGCCTCACGCGTTTGGAAGAGGCAACGGTCGCCTTTCTGGTGCTGTCCGGGCTGGCGGTGCTTCGGTCCCGTTCGGAGCTGCAATCTCGCCTGGGTTTTCGGTTGGCGGGAGTAACGATGAACCGGGCGGAGGCGTTGGCTCGGATGGAGGGGCGCAAGCCTCACCTGGGTGTGGAGCTCTCGCTCATGGTGGGCGAGGTATCCGCTGGGGGGCGGCTGGTGCTGCCCTCGGTGGTGTTCGAGTCCGTCTGCAAGGAACTGCCTGCGCAACGGGACTCCACCATCGCACCGGAGATCCTCGCGGCGTCCATTGGCGCGAGGTGCTTTCTCGGTCGCACCCGACTGACTCCGTCGGCGCTGGAGGCGCTCACGCTGGGGGACGTCGTCGTCTTCGAGGGCGTGCTGCACGGAGGCGATCACCTCAGAGGCAGAGGACGCCTGGTGACCCGAGGCTTCGAGTTGATGGGGGACTTCACCCCCGAAGGATTTTCCCTGACCCGCGCGCTGAGGCGCGCACTTTCCCTGGAGTCCAACATGGCAACTGTCATCGAGCAGGGTGGAGGCATGCCTCCGCTTCCCGTGGATGTGGAGATTGAATTGACGCGGCTGATGCTGCCGCTCTCGGAACTCGCGGCCCTCAAGCCGGGACATCTGCTCCCGCTGCGCATCAACGCCAGCGAGCCGGTGCTGCTGCGAGTGGGCGAGCGCGCGGTGGCACGGGCCGAGTTGGTCGAGATCGACGGCGAAGTCGGCGCCCGCATTCTGAGCCTGCTGCCGTGAGCGCTCGAGGAAATGCCATGCTTGCCTCGCTGTCTCCCCAGAAGCGCCTGTTGATTGCGAGCGGACTCATTCTTGGGCTCGCGGTGGTGGCTCCCTTGGGCGGGCTGTCGTCTTCGGGAGCGGCGCGGTGGTTGCTGGGCGCCGGGGTCCTCGTGGGGCTGGGCGCGTGGTTGTGGAGCCGTGGCGCTGCTGGGCCTCGGTTCACGCTGCCCGAGCGTTTGAGAGTCGTCTCCCGCGCTGGTCTCTCCCAGCGGTGTGGCCTCGCGCTGGTGGAGATGGATGGCCGCAGCTTCCTGGTGGCCTTTGGTGACTCCTTCGCCGAGATCCATCCCGCTCCGGCTCTCAGGCCTGCGCTGGCGCAGGCGCGCGGGTCTGGGCTGCGCCGCCGAGGTCCGCAGCGGCTGAGAGGGGCTGTGCGATGAAGCCGGGATTCTTCGTGGGTCTTCTGCTGGTGCCGGCGTGGGCCATGGCAAGGGAGCAGACGCTCTCGCAGGCCTCATACGCCGGCAACCCGTTGGCGATGATGGCGGTTCTCGCGCTGATGTCGCTGCTGCCGTTCGCGGTGCTGATGCTGACGAGCTTCTCGAAGATCGCCGTGGTGCTGTCATTCGCGCGCACGGCGATGGGAACGCAGCAGGCTCCGCCGACCATCGTCCTGACCGGACTGGCGGCGGTGCTCTCGGCGCACATCATGTCGCCGGTGATGGAGCGCATGTACGACGCGGGCCAGTCGGCCTACCAGGAGGTGGAGTCTGGCGCGCAGATCCTCGCCGCGACGGCTCGGGTGGCGGACCCGCTGCGGACCTTCCTGGTCAAGCATGGGAGCCCGGAGGAGCGAGCGCTCTTCGTGGACCTCGCGCGCGAACTCCGGCCGCCCGAGGAGGCAGGACAGGTGCAGGACACGGATCTCTTCGTGGTCGTCCCGGCCTTTGTCATCACCGAGCTGAAGGAGGCCTTCCAGATCGGCTTCCTCATCTTCCTGCCGTTCCTGGTGCTTGACATGGTCATCGCCAACGTCCTGCTCGCCCTGGGCATGCAAACGCTGTCTCCGAGCCAGGTGAGTCTGCCCTTCAAGATCCTCCTCTTCGTCGCCGTGGATGGCTGGTCGCTGCTCGCACGCGGGCTCATCCTCGGGTACCGGTGATGCCATGACCCAGGATGTCCTGCTGGCCCTCGGCCGCGAGGCCCTGCTCCTGATGGTCCTCGCTTCGCTGCCACCCATCGGCGCGAGCCTGGTGGTGGGCTTCATCATGAGCGTCTTTCAGGCGACCACCCAGCTCCAGGAGAGCACCCTCTCGGTGGTGCCGAAGCTGTGCGCGGCGGTGCTGGCGCTCGTGCTCGCCGGACCTTGGATTGCCGGGGAACTCACGCGCTTCACCCACCAGTTGCTCATGGCCATCGCCGAGGTGGCGATATGAACCTCTCGCTTCTTCGTGCGCAGCTCGAGTTGCTGGGGCCGCACATCGTCTCCGTAGCGCTCTGTGCGTCACGACTCCTGCCGGTGGCGTTCCTCTGCCCGCTCCTGGGCGGGCAGGGGACTCCTACGACCGTCAGGCTCTCGCTCGTATTGAGCCTCTCGCTCTTTCTTCACCTGGTCGCGGGAGTTGGCCTGCCGGTTCCGATGGAGACGCCCGTGACGCTGGTGGCGCTCGTGATCAAGGAGCTGGTCTATGGCACCTCCGTGGGGCTCATCGCAGCGTTGCCCTTCGATGCGGCCCGCATGGGAGGACGCTTCATTGATCTCTTCAGGGGAACGTCCGCCGAGGCGAGCCTTCCTCTCGTGGGAACTCGTGAATCCGCTACCGGGGATGCGCTGTATCAGTTGCTCGTCTCGCTGGTGGTGACGGGTGGCGTGTTCCCGGTGGTCCTCTCGGGATTGCTACGGGGCTTCGGGGTGGTGGGTTTGGGGACCTTCGTTCCTTCGGAGACTGCGGCGCTCTACGTCGTGACGCTCGCGGGTGGAGCGATAGCGACGGGGTTGGCGGTGGGGGCTCCGGTCGCAGCAGCAGTGATGATGGTGGACTGCCTCGTGGGCATGGCATCCCGTGCGGCGCCCCAGATGAATCTTCGCGAACTGGGCACTCCGCTGCGCGTCCTGGGCGGCGGCGCGCTCGTGTGGCTCGGGGTGGGTGTTCTCTCCGAACGTCTCCTCAGCGGGGTTGCGGGGGTGGAGGGGGCACTGAGGCTCTTGGGGGACATGGCGCGATGAGCGAGAAGACAGAAAAGCCCTCCGCGAAGCGCCTGCGTGATGCTCGCAGAAAGGGGCAGATACCTCGCAGCCGGTTGCTGTCCTCCAGCGCGGTGACCTTGGGCAGCCTGCTCGGTTTCACGGCCTTCGCCCCCGATGGCTTCGAGCGTTTGAAGGAGTGGACCGCTCGCCTGTTGCTGGAGCCTCGAAGTGAGGGAGCCTGGGAGGAAACACTGTGGATGATGGCGCGTCTGTCCGGGCCTGCCCTTGGGGGTGCGCTGGTGGCCTCTTTGGGGGTTTCGGTAGCGATGGTGGGGTTCGAGCTGAACCCGGAGCACATGGCTCCCAAGCTGGAGCGCATCAGTCCTGCCGCGGGCCTCAAGCGTCTCTTCAGTGTCCGCTCGCTGGTGGATGTGGCCAAGGCCCTGGTGGTGATGGGCGTGGTCGCGGTCCTCGTGTGGAATGAAGCGGAAGCGGCCGGCCCGGATGCACTGCGCGCGGTGTGGTTGGAGGGCGCTGTGGGGCTGAGCCAGCTGATGGAGCGGCTGGTGCCGCTGGCGACCCGCATCGCGTGGGTGCTGCTGGTCCTGGGGCTTGTCGATTACGCGTTGGCGCGGAGGCGGCACCTCAAGGACCTGATGATGACCCGCGAAGAGGTGAAGCGGGAGTTCAAGGAGAGCGAGGGCGATCCGCACCACAAGGCGCAGCGTAAGGCGCTCCATCGCCAGTTGGCACAGGGAGGACCTGCACGTGGGGTGCAGAGGGGCACGGCCGTGGTCGTCAACCCGACGCATATCGCGGTCGCTCTCCGCTACGACACTCAGGAGTGTGAAGCCCCCTACCTCGTGGCCAAGGGGCGCGAGGCGGATGCACTCGGGCTCCGGCGTGAGGCCCAACGGCTCGGAATCCCTGTGGTTCGGGACGTTCCGTTGGCTCGCAGCCTCATCCACTACGACGTCGGGGAGCAGATCCCCGAGGAGCTCTACCAGACGGCGGCCGTCGTGCTTCGCGTGGCCATGGAGTCTCGTGACACGGACGGCCGTCCACGGAGTCAGACATCATGAACCTGCTTGTGAAGATCCTCTCGAGGGCCCGGAAGTCATCGGATGTGGTGCTCGCGGTGGCCATGGCCGCCGTGCTCGGTGCCCTGATCATTCCACTGCCACCGTGGCTCCTGGACCTGGGGCTTGCCATCAATCTGGCCGCGGCGGTGGCGCTGCTCGTCGCGGCCCTCTACGCCCAGGACGCGCTCAAGGTGACGGCGTTCCCGACGCTCCTGCTGTTCACCACGCTCTTCCGGCTCGCGCTCAACGTGTCGTCCACGCGGCTCGCGCTGGCCGAGGGACACGCGGGCGAGGTCATCCAGGCCTTCGGCGAGTTCGTCGTCCGTGGGGACTATGTCGTCGGAGCCGTGCTCTTCTCCATCCTCACTCTCGTTCAGTTCCTCGTCGTGGCCAAGGGAGCCGAGCGCGTGGCGGAGGTGTCCGCGCGCTTCACATTGGATGCGATGCCGGGCAAGCAGATGTCCATTGATGCCGACCTGCGCGCGGGTGCCATCGATCAGGCACAGGCTCGCCAGCGCAGGCGAAACCTGGAGCGCGAGTCGCAGATGTTCGGTGCGATGGACGGCGCGATGAAGTTCGTGAAGGGCGATGTCATCGCGGGCCTCGTCATCGTGGCGGTGAACCTGCTCGGGGGCATCACCATCGGCGTCTGGCAGCAGGGCATGAGCCTGTCCGAGGCCGCCTCGACCTTCGCGCTCATCGCCATCGGTGACGGGCTCGTGTCCCAGATTCCTTCGCTGTGCATCGCGGTGGCGGCGGGGCTCGTCGTCACGCGCGTGGCCTCGGAGAAGGAGGAGGATTCACTTGGCTCGGAGATCGGCGCTCAGTTCTTCGGGCAGTCCCGGGCGCTCTGGGTCGTTTCGGGCCTGTGCTCCGCGTTGGCGTTGATGCCGGGGATGCCACTCCTGACCTTCCTCGGGCTGGGCGCCATGTTGGGAGCCGTCGCGTATTCGCTCGGGCAGATGAAGAAGGCTGCGGGAGAGAAGGATGCCTCAGCCGCCGAGAAGCCCCAGCCTGCTGCGGAGGGAGGAGGGGGTGGCACTGGAGTGGGAGCGGCTCCAGCGAGCGCGGCGGCCCCGGTGGGAGTCTCTCCGCTGACCGTGGATCTCTCTCCGGACCTCACCGCTATCGCAGAACAGCAGGGGGGCGCCTTCGTGCACCAACTGCTCAACCAGCTCCGAGACGACATCTTCTATGAGCTGGGAGTGCGAGTGCCGGGCATCCGGGTGAGAACCCACGCGGGCTACCTTCCCGCGGCAGGCTACGCCCTCCTCGTGGATGAGGTCCCCGCTGGAACAGGGCAGGTGACGCCGGGAGCCCTTTACGCCCTGGCTTCGCCCGAGGAGCTGTCGTTCCTCGAAGTCCGGCTCGAGCCCGCGGTGGAGCCCGTCACGGGCAGACCGATCAGCCGCCTGAGCGAGTCCAGTCGATCGCGGCTCGAGATGGCGCAGATTCCCCTGCGGCGGCCGGGGGAGCTCATCGTGGACCACTTCCGCGCCATCCTCCGCGCCCGGGCCGCCAGCCTGCTGGGTGTTCAGGAGGTGCAAGGGCTGCTGGAGGGACTCGAGGCCCAGGCTCCGATGCTGGTGAAGGAGGCGTTGCAGAAGGTGCCGCTGCCGCTGCTCACCGATGTGCTGCGCAAGCTCGTCCGGGAGCAGGTGAGCATCCGGAACATGAAGGGCCTCTTGGAAGCGCTCGTCTCACCCGCTACCGAGGGTGATGCCACAGCCCTCGCCGAGCGCTGCCGTCAGGCGTTGCACCGCTACCTGAGCCACAAGTTCGCTCCCTCGGGTCCTCTTTTTGCCTACCTCGTCGACCCAGAGGTGGAGGAAGCACTGCGAGGAGGCGGCCCCCGTGGGCCTGCTCCGTCTCCGGAGCGCGTCTCGGAGATCCTGGAAGGCGTGCGGCGGATCGCCTCGGGGGGCAGGGCGGTGCTCCTCGCGGCGCCAGATGTCCGCAGGGCACTTCGGCGCCTCATCGAGGGAGCCTTCCCCGACGTGGCCGTGCTGACCTACGGCGAGCTGGACGCGGACCTGCAGATCCGTCCGCTGGGACGGCTGGCGCCCGTGCCGCTCACCGCATGAGGAAAATCAAAGGCTTCCGGTGCCGGTGTTGCCCTTACCGGGATCTGCCAGGTCCGGCTGGGCCGACTGGGGTGCCGGCCGGTTGACCCGGTCGCGCAGCTCCTTGCCGGTCCGGAACAGCAGACCCCGCTTGGGTTTCACCGGGATGACCTGACCCGTCTTCGGGTTACGGCCTTGATATCCCTGGTAGTTCTTGACGTGGAAGGCTCCAAGTCCGCGGATCTCGATGTTCTCGCCGCGGCAGAGGGCCTCTTTCATCGATTCGAAGATCGTCTCGATGGTGGCCTCGGCCTGCTTCTGGGTCACGCCCCGCTTGGCGACGAGGATGTTGATCAAATCGGACTTGAGCATCGGACGCTCCCGCAAACCGCGTGACCCCTCGGAAGGAGGGCGCTTTGGCCCGTGATCGAATCCGCAAACCTTAACAGAACGTGCCACCGTTGCAAGCAGCCACGGGCTCGAACCTCTTGGAAACCTTACGGATTTCAGCCGCGGGCCACCGTGGCCGAAGGGGCAGGGGCCTCGGGAGTTGCCGTCACCGCCAGCCCGGGGCGCAGGGGGGCGATCAGATCGATCCACTTCGTCCGGCGCAGCACGTCCGCCGTGGCGCAGTCGGCGGTGTGGAAGAGAACCTCCACCTGCTCGAAGCCGGTAGCCCCTCGAGGGCCCGTCCAGGTCTCCGGTCCCCCCAGGATGGTGACGCCGTGAATGGCGCTGGAGATCTCGGCCAGGGAGAGATCAGAGGGGTCCCGGGCTGGCTGGACGCCCCCCTTCCGGCCCAGCACCAGCAGGCTCGCGTTCGCCATGCGCTCGATGACGTCATGGACGAAGGACTCGGGTACTCGCAGTTGGAGCGCCATCTCCCGAGGCAGGGGGGGAGGCTGACCGTCGACCCAGGCCAGGGTGGCCTCCATGGCGACACGGGTGGCGACCAGCTCCAGGGCTCGCGGGTGGTTGCCAAAGGCCCACAGCGAGTCCCGGAAGGAGGCGTGCTCCACCGCGTAGGACAAACGCGCACCACTGAGGACCAGCAGCCAGCTGATGTGGATCCACGCCAGGAACAGCGGCACGACGCTCAGAGAGCCCCAGAGCTTGTCGTACCGGAAGAGCTGCTCGGCGAACTGCTGGTAGAGCTCCTTGGCGATCACCCACCCCAACCCCGACACGATGCCCCCCGCCAGCGCCGAGCGCACCTGCACCTTGGCGTAGGGCGTCCAGTAGTAGAGCAGCGTCATGCTCGACACGGCGAGCGCGGTCGTGGTGATCAGGAGGATCTGCGGTGCGACGGAGTAGCCCGCATTCACGATGAGGCCGCGCACCGCCCCCGTGCCAGCGAAGGAGGCGGCGAGGAACACAGGCCCCAGCAGCAGCAACCCCAGGTAGATGAGCGCGCGGACGAGGATGGGGCGTTGGCGCCGGATGCCCCACACCTCGTTGACGGCCCCGTCGATGTTGCGCAGCAGCGAGGCCGCGGAGAACAGCAGCGCCACGAAGCCCACGCTGCCGATGGCGATCGAGTTGGCTGTCGTGAGGAAGCGATCGAAGAACTCGGAGGACTGCTCACGGATGCCCGGAGCGAGCGCCACGTAGATGGCGCTGCGCATGCGCCGCTGGAACTCCTCCTGGTGGAGGCTCCGCAGGAGCGCGAGCACCACGGTCACCAGCGGGATGAGTGAGAAGACGCTGATGTAGGTGAGCGCCGCCGCCCGGAGGCTGATGTTCTCACCCTGGAAGTCTCGGACCAGCGCCCGCGCGGCCAGGTAGACGTCCGCCGCGAAGCGGCCCATGGACGTCTGCGACACGGGCTCCCAGGTCTTCTGGGCCCATCCGGCCAGCTTCGTGCGCAGGTGACGCAGGGGTTGGAGTCCGGTCATGTGAGGCGGGGCGCAAGGCTAGTCAATCCCGCGCCCGATGGGCCAGCCTCCCTCGGCGGTACGTGCCTGAATGGCTGCCTGCCGGACAGACTTCCCAGCAGGCAGGACGGCTCTTTCAAGGAGCAGCGGTCAGGACTCGCCGCCGCCGCCAGGAGACCCGTTCCCTCCCTGTCCCTCATTCGAGGAAGAAGGAGGCGTCGGCGGAGGCGTGCTGCCGCCACCGGAAGAGGACTCGGTGCTCGCCGGAGCCTGCTGCTGCGGCCGCTGGGACTGCTCGCCGCGACGCTCTTCGCCCCGACGGTCGTCTCCGCGACGGTCCTCGCCTCGGCGGTCGTCTCCGCGGCGGTGCTCTCCGCCCCGGTTGCGGTCTCCCCGGTTCTGGTCGCGATCCGGGCGGCGTCCTTCTCGCCGGTCGCCCCGATCCCTGTCGCCGCGGTCACCACGGTCACCACGGTCGCGCTCCCGGTCGCCACCGCGCTCCCGGTCGCCACCGCGCTCCCGGTCACCACCGCGCTCCCGGTCGCCACCGCGCTCCCGGTCACCACCACGATCCCGGTCTCCGCGCTCACCGTGGCTGCGGTCCCCATGGCCGCGGTCGCGGTCGCGATCCCTGCCGCCACCCCTGCGGCCCTGGTCCTGACGGTAGCGATCGCCGGGGCCCGGGCCCTCGGGGCGCCGCTGCAGGGACAGCTCACCGTCTCCCGAGCCGGGCGACGAGGCCACCTTGTGCTCGGGGCCCTGTGCGGAGCGGCCGTAGATGTCGTACTGCTCGCGGTGGTAGTTCTGCTGCGCCTTGACCTGGATGGACTTGTTGTAGCGGTCCATCAGGTGGCGCAATTCCTGGCGCTCCTCGCCCTGGAGCTGCCGGGCCACCTCCGCGCTGCAGTTGATGACCAGCGTGGAGTCCTTGTAGCCGGGGGCCTCGCGGCGGATCTCCCGGAAGATCTCGTAGGTGACGGTGGTGGCCGTCTTCACGAAGCCCTTGCCGTCGCAGTACGGGCAGTCCTCGTGGAGCACGCGGCCGATGGATTCGCGCACGCGCTTGCGCGTCATCTCGACGAGGCCCAGCTCGGAGATGCGCAGCACGTTCGTCTTCGCCTTGTCGCGGCCCAGCGCTTCCTGGAGCGCCTTGAAGACCTTGTCCCGGTTCTGCGCCTTCTCCATGTCGATGAAGTCGCAGATGATGATGCCGCCGATGTTCCGCAGCCGGAGCTGGTAGACGATCTCCTTGGCGGCCTCGACGTTGATCTTGGTGATCGTCTCCTCGAGGCTCTTCTTGCCGACGTAGCGGCCCGAGTTGACGTCGATCGCGGTGAGCGCCTCGGCCTGGTCGATGATCAGGTAGCCGCCGCTCTTGAGCCACACCTTGCGCTGGGTGGCGCGGTGCATCTCCTGTTCGATGCCGTAGGCGTCGAAGACGGGCTCGTCGCCGTCATGGAGCACCACGCGATCCTTGAGCAGCGGATCCTGCGCGGTGACGAAGGCGAGGATGCGCTCGTACTCCTCGCGGTCGTCCACGACGAGCTTCTCCACGTCGTGCGCGAACAGGTCGCGGGTGGCGCGGAGGATGAGGTCCAGGTCGGGGTGGAGCAGGCCCGGGCCGCCGCGCTTCTCGTTGCGGCGCACCACCTGGTTCCACACCTCGATGAGGAAGCGGATGTCGCTCTCGAGCTTCTCCTGGGGAACGTTCTCCGCGACGGTGCGGACGATGAAGCCCGTTCCGGGTGGGCGCAGCCGGTCGACGATCTCGCGCAGCCGCTTGCGCTCCTTCTCGTTGGAGATGCGGCGGCTGATGCCCACGTGGTCCACCGTGGGCATGAACACCAGGTGGCGGCCGGGGATGGAGATGTGCGAGGTGAGGCGGGCGCCCTTGGTGCCGATGGGATCCTTGGAGATCTGGACCACGACCTCCTGGCCCACCTTCAGCAGGTCCTCGATGCGCGAGCTCTTGCGCGACTTGGACTTCTCCTCCTTGTCGCGGCGCTGAGAGTCATCGCGCTGGCGGCGCTTGTCCTTGTCCTTGTCCTTCTCGCGAGAGTCGCGGTCCTTCTCGCGGTCACGGGACCGGGCGTCACGGCCCTCGCGGCCCTCGCGAGGCGCGCGGCGCTCACCCGTGGCCACCTCGGCACGGGGAGCCTGGGCCAGAGCCTCGGCGGGAGGGGGAGGAGGGATGATTTCGCCCAGCGCGGAGGCCGCATGCGGAGGCGGCTCGGGCTGCGCGCTGACAGCAGGCGTGCCCTCGGCGGGAGTCACGGAGGTCTGCTCGGCAGTGGGCGCGGAGGCGGTGGCCTCGGGAGCCGCAGCCACGGAGGCAGGCGCCTCCGAAGGCGCAGCCACAGAAGCCGCAGCCTCGGGAGCGGCGGTCACAGGAGCGCTCTCGACCGGAGCCGAAGCCACGGCAGGCTCGGCGGGAGCCGCGGGAGCCTCGGTGGTCTCCACGGGGCTCGGAGGAGGCACGGTCATCACCGCAGCCGCGGCGATGACACCCGACTCCACGGGAGGAAGGCCGCTCGGGTGGGTCTCGGCGGCAGGCGCGGCGGCAACGGAAGCAGCAGGCTCGGCAGCAGCAGCGGGAGCGACCGGCTCACCCTGAGGAGGAGGAGCCAGCTCACCAGGGGCCAACTCCTGCACCTCCAGCTCCACCTCGTGGGGCGCGGCCTCGGGGCTGCTGGCGGCGGCCTCGGCGGCCTCGGCTTCCATCTCCGAGGGCACGTCGGGGAAATCCTCGTGCTCGCCCTCGGTCAGCTCGAACTGGGAGCGAGCGAAGTCCGGGTCGTAGACGACGTCACTGACGTAGAGGAAGGCGGCCTTCTCGAGCCCGATATCCACGAAGGCCGCCTGCATGCCCGGGAGCACCCGGACGACGCGGCCTTTGTAGATGTTTCCGACGACGCCCTTGTCCTTCTTACGCTCGAGATAGAACTCCGCGATGTGGCCGCCCTCGACGAGGGCGACCCGGGTCTCCCGACCCGAGGCGTTGATAACGAGGGTGCTGCCCATGGGCGAATCCTGGACGCGCGCGCGGACGGGCGTGCCCCACCGGACGGGAGGCGACAAGGCCTCGCGCTTCCACGCGCGCTGCGAGAGGACAGGGGGCGGCCTCGAACCCTCCCGCCTCGGCGGAGCCCATGTCTGCTCTCATCGCGCGGGTGGGGGTTGGGAGGAACACCGTCTGCACCTCTGAGTTCAATGCGCCTCGCGACCACCGGCACCGCGCCGGGCGAGGCCTTTTCTTCCGAGCGTTCTCAGCTTCTTGCTCGCGCGTGCCGCCCGCTCCTGCCCTCCACACCCGGTCGGTACCCATCCGCGGGCGCCTTGGGGGGGCGACAGGAGAAATCGGTGCAGCCGGCGCGCCCAAGGAAGTCCGGGAACGCAACCCGTCTCAAAAAGTCACCTGGACCTCAAACGCTCCGCCGACGCGGGGCGTCACACAACTGTCCAGAAACACATGGAGTTTTTCATGCATTTGACGGCCGTGTAAAGCCGAGAAGTGGAGATTGTCCACCCGATGTCACAGGTCGTTCCTGGCTTCCCGGGATTCAGGCCTGCGCAGTAGGCGCTTGCTTGCGCCCCTCGGGCTTGTCGATGCGGCCGCGCGGCCGGCGGACCAGCCGCAGGCCCGTCCAGGTCTGGTCGATGAGGCAGATCTTGTTGTCCACCAGACCAATATCGAGCGCGGCCTGACGGACGAAGTCCTCGGACAGCGAGCTCTTGATGCCCTCGCCGCTGGGCCAGCAGATCCAGATGCCGCCGGTGAGGGCCATGGCGCGCGAGAGGGCAGGCAGGCGCTGGACGAGCTCGTGTGCATCCGAGGTGAAGAAGAGGATGACGTCCAGGCCGGACTGGGCGGTGATGAGGAACTCGACGCCGTCGGGCAGGGGATTGAGGCGCTGGACGAAGCCGCGCGGGGGGTTGATGACGGAGACCTTGGAGCCGGCGCGGATGCCGAGCATCACGGGCAGCGAGCCCATTCCATACGACGTCATGACGAGCGCTCCACGATAAAGGTGCGGAACTCACCGGAGGCCTCTCCGTCCGAGCGCTCGACGTCTGTGACGCGCGCGGCCTGGGGGCCTCGGTGGCACCAGCGGATGAATTCCTCGAGCGCGGCAGGCTCGCCCTCGGCGACGGCCTCCACGGAGCCGTCGTCTCGGTTGCGCACCCAGCCGGTGAGGCCCAGGCGGGAGGCCTCCTGACGGGAGCTCTCCCGGAAGAAGACGCCCTGCACCTTGCCGCGGATGCGCAGCGTGGCTCGCCGCATGCTCATGGTTTGGTCTCCCTCAGCCCCGAGCCTCGCCCTGGAGGAGCTTCAGGAACGCCTGCTCATCCAGGATGCGCACTCCGAGCTCCTGAGCCTTCTTCAGCTTGCTGCCAGCATCCTCGCCGGCCACCACGAAGTCTGTCTTCTTGGAGACGCTGCCGGACACCTTGCCTCCGCGCCGCTCGATCTCTTCCTTGGCCTGGTCGCGGGACATGCCGGACATGCCGCCGGTGAGGACGACGGTCTTTCCAGCGAAGGGGCCAGAGGTGGTGACCTGGGGAGGGGCGGGGGTGACGCCCGCGGCCAGCAGCGCGTCGATGGCGGCGCGGTTCTGCGGCTCCTGGAAGAAGGCGAAGAGCACCTGGGCCATGGTGGGGCCCACGTCCTTGACGCGGGTGATGGCGTCGATGTCCGCGGAGTAGAGCTGCTTCACTTCGGGGAAGGACTCGGCCAGGGCCTTGGCGGTGGCCTCGCCCACGTGGCGGATGCCGAGCGCATAGAGGAAGCGGCGCTGGGTGGTCTGCTTGGAGCGGTCGATGGCGGCCAGCAGGTTCTCCGCGCTCTTCTCTCCCATGCGCTCCAGGCTCAGGAGCTTCTCCTTGTTGAGGGCGTAGAGGTCCGCGAACGTCTTCACCAGGCCGTTGGAGACGAGCGATGAGGCCAGCTTGTCGCCCATGCCGTCGATGTCCATGGCCGTGCGCGAGGCGAAGTGGCGGATCTTCTCCACGAGCTGGGCGGGGCATGAGGCGCCGGTGCAGCGGATGATGGCGCCCTCATCGTCCTTGGCTGTCTTGGCGCCGCAGACGGGACAGTTCTTGGGGAACTCGTACGGCTTGGAGTCCGCGGGGCGCTTGGAGGGCACCACGGAGACGATCTCGGGGATGACGTCTCCGGCGCGGCGGACGAAGACGGTGTCCCCGGCGCGCACGTCCTTGCGGCGGAGTTCGTCCTCGTTGTGGAGGGTGGCGCGAGACACGGTGACGCCGCCGACCTTGACGGGCTTGAGGTGCGCCACCGGGGTGAGGGCGCCGGTGCGGCCCACCTGCACGTCGATGAGCTCCACGAGGGTGGACTCCTCCTCGGGAGGGAACTTGTAGGCCACGGCCCAGCGCGGGCTCTTGGACACCTGCCCGAGCCGCTTGCGCAGGTCCTCTTCGTCGATCTTCACCACCATGCCGTCCACTTCGAACGGCAGCTCGTGGCGGCCCTTGCGCGAGGCCTCGTGCGCGGCGCGCACGCCATCCAGACCCTTGGCGCGCACGTGGCGGTTCACCGGCAGGCCGAGCTTCTTCAGGTGCTCGAGCTTCTCGGTGTGCGTCTCGAAGGAGGGCATGCCCTCGGTGGGCACGTACTCATAGAGGTAGATGGAGAGCGGGCGCGAGGCGGTCATCTTCGGATCCAACTGGCGCAGGCTGCCGGCGGCGGCGTTGCGCGGGTTGGCGAAGAGCGGCTCTCCCTCTTCCTCGCGCTTCTCGTTGAGCTTCTTGAAGTCCTCCTTGCGGATGAACACCTCGCCGCGGACCTCGACCACGGGAGGCACCTTCACGCCGTCCTGGGGGAGCAACTGCAGGGGGAGGCTGCGCACGGTGCGCAGGTTGCCGGTGACGTCCTCGCCGGTGGTGCCGTCGCCGCGGGTGGCGCCCTGGACGAAGGTGCCGTTCTCGTAGCGCAGGGTGATGGCGAGGCCATCGAGCTTGGGCTCGCAGACGTAGGTGACGTCGGAGGCGTTGGAGAGCTTGAGGATGCGCTCGTGGAAGTCGGAGAACTCCTCATCATTGAAGACGTTGGCCAGCGAGAGCATGGGCGCCCGGTGGACGACCTTCTCGAACTTCTCGGCGGCCTCGCCGCCCACGCGCTGGGTGGGGGAGTCCGGGGTGGCGAGCTGGGGGTACTGGCCCTCGAGCTCCTGGAGCTCGCGCATGAGCCGGTCGTACTGGGCGTCACTGACTTCGGGCGAGTCGAGGACGTAGTAGCGATAGTTGTGGTGAGCGAGTTCCTGACGGAGCTCGCGCGCGCGTTTCTCGGCGGTCTTCAAATCCACGAGTGGAGCCTCACCGGGGCGCGGGAGGAAATCGTCGTCCCCGGCCCAATCGGGCGCGAGGATGGCGATCTTCCCCGGCTCCGCGCAAGCCTCGACAAGGCCGTTCCCGAGAGGCCCGGAGAGGCTCCTGGAAGGCTCTGACACAGGACGTGGCAGGTTGGAAAGAGAGGCTGCCGCCATGAGGTAGGGTGATCCTCACGGATGCCGGAACGGGTTGCAAGGGACCACCCAGTACGTAGGGTGCATTCCGGGTGGGAGTCTCTGCTACAGAACACCTGGGGCAGGGCCCTCACACGCTGGCGAGGCGGACGGCCTGGTGGAAGAGCTGGGAGAGGGTGAAGTCGAGCGACTTGCCCAGGGAGTTGGAGGGGACCTGGAGCAGGTGGTGGGCGCGCAGGAAGGGTAGCCAGGCGCGAGGGCCTACGACGACGGAGGACTCCAGGAGAGAGCGACGAGGCACCCAGCGCCCGCCGAGGTGCTTGATGAGCAACTCTCCCAAGTACGCGCCGAGCATGGGCACGAGGAGCTCTCGCTGCGCTTGGGTCATGTACTCCTTGAACTCGGCCCAGCGCTCGCGGCCGACGTAGTCATCGACTTCGATGATGGAGCTAGGCTCCTGGCCTGCGACGGAGGGGTGCTCGGTGTGGAGGAGGGCGATGAGGGACTCGGCCTGCACCTCGTAGAAGGTGAGCTTGCTGGCGGGGTTGTCCACATCGGATTGGACTTCGTGGGCAGGCCGCCATTCGGAGACGGGAGGAGGGCGATAGAGGTTGTAGCGCTCAATCTCCTTCCTGAGGGTGGAGAGCCCTGTCGTGCGCTGGAGGATGAGCTCGATGAGGCCCGCGATGTCGGGGTCGAAGTTCTTCTCCACGGGTTGAAAGGCGAGGCTGCGCTCGAGCAGTGAGCGCTTGACATCTTCGAGGCGGAGTTCGGGGCGCAGGTGGACGAGGCAGCGAGCCTGGGAACTGCGGCCCTGTGGGCTGTCGAAGTCAGCCAGGGTGGGGCGTGAGAGCCACAGCACGCCGCCGCAGGGCAGGGGCTCGATGGAGTGCGCAGGGAGGGAGAGCACGCGCTCGCGCCCGAGGGCGTCCACCAGGGGCTTGCCGTAGACGTTGAGCCAGTAGGCCTCGTAGGCGCCTGGAGGAGAGGTCGGGTCCGTGGTGTGCGGATCCGTGCCCAGCAAGGAGTCCGCGCCGCTGTGCGCGAAGCCGTACTTGACGGGACCCAAGTGCAGGCAGAGAGCGCGCACCACGTGCATCACGTGTTGGCACCGGGCCTCGGTCGTCTCCTGCTGACGGAAGAAGCTCAATGGGTAGAGGCTCACTTCGAAGGTGAGGCCTCCTTGAGTTCCCCCGAAGCTCAGGCTCCAGACTCCTTGAAGGTCGCCGTTCTCTTTGGGCAGGAGGAGTGAGTCGAGAAAGGGGGTGACTCGCATGAGTTGTTCCCGAGCACGCTGCCGGGAGTAACGGTAGGTGCGTTTCCGCATCACCTTGTCCGGCATGAGGAAGCCAGCTTCTCGCTCGACGAGCTCCAGGACCGTGTCCAGCCCCGAGGGACCTTGGTCCAAGGGATTGGTCGCGAAGTGCAACTCCACGGCCAATTTGTCGGAGCGGTTCCATTCCTCGTAGCTGATCATTCGAAGTGCACCTTCACGCGGGCTTGCTGGCAAAGCTTTTCGATGAGTGCCCGCCATGTTCCGAGGCTTTGCTCTGAATAGGCGAGGTGGATCTGAGAGACCTGCACGGTGCGGCCATAGAGCGGATGTCCGGGACGTCGCACTTCCAACCTGCCTCCATACTTGTTCATGGCTTCCTGGAGGTCAGCCTGGACGAGATCTCGCACCTCGCTTTCGCTCAGTTTCGAGAAGTTGCGCATCTTGACGCTGACGGTCTCCACGCGAGGCACACTGCCTTCCTTGAGTGTGGCTTCGTCCACCGCGAGGTAGTCCGGGTAGTGCACGCCCTCCTGGCCCACCTTCGTCGTCCCCACGTGGCGGGCCAGCAGCGGCTGGCGTGAGCCGGTGAGCACTCTGCGAGAGCCCGCAGATTGCTCCAACTCTTGAAGCAAGGTGCCGCCCACCCTGGACTCGAACTGGTAACAACGTTGGAAGTGATTGAGCAGGTCGCGATAGGCCTCCCAGCGCAGAGGAGGCTTGACCGAGAGCGAGTTGGCGCCGCCGAGTTTCTGGGAGCGCACCTCCTGGAGCCGGCGTTGGCGGTAGGCCTCGAACTCGTCCCAGCGGAGGCTTCCCTCCGCGTTCAAATCCGAGGGCTTCGGCCTGGGAGTCAGCGTGCCGTTGCGGAGCTCCGCTGAGGAGAAGGCTTCCCGCTTGCCCGGGGCTTCCGCTTCCAATTCGAGAAGCCGCGACTCCAGGGCGCTGGCCTCCTCGGCGCTCAGGGCTCTGCCGAGCCCCAGCGACTCCGCGGACAGCAGGCTGGTGGCGCGCGCTCCAGCGACTTCGCTCTCAGCCGCCAGGGCGCGACTCTCCGCACTCAGCGCTCTGCCTTCCGCCACCGAAGCGCCGCTCTCAGCTGCCGTGGTGCGGCCCTCAGCCGCCGCCGGAGTGCGCCCCAACAAGGGGGCTGCCATGAGCGTGCCGGCACGGACAATCTCCGAGCGGAGTTGGAAGCCGCGCCGCAACTGTTCCCAGCGCTCGTCGTAGCCCTGCTTGTAGACGTCAGTGAGGCGATCGCGGCCAGGGCCTGTGCCTGGGATGAGTGCGCTAACGGGTTGCCAGTTGAACTCGCATCCGGCCTCGCCAGGGAACATCGTGCACTGGGTCCGGGCGTGCTCTTGCGCCATTATCGCGCCAGCCCCTCGGCAGACAGCCTCCAGATAGAACCAGGCCTCTGAGGCGGGGAAGAGCCCTTGGCGCGCCTGGAGGAACACCTGCTCGCGGTGAGCCGGGTGCCCCATGAGCACCAGCGCCCAATCCTCACCGCGAAGCTCTCCGTGGGAGTTGAGATAGGTGGAGAAGCGCAGGGGCGCATCCGCAGGGACGAACGGCAAGGCGGACTGAGTGGTGCCGCACCCGGCAGCCAGGGCTACAGCACTCAGCACCAGCCCCAAGCGCAGGGCGCGGGCGAACTCAGAGAGGACGGATAACCAGAGAGGCGGCATGCAAGGCCTCCAGGTTAGCCCAAGCATGCGCGCTCGATCCGCTCCCTCGCCCGTAATGACGCCACCGCCACCTCACCTCTCGTCGGCGGTGACGCTCAGGGTGTTTTCAGCAGCCTCGGTGTTCAGGGGCACGAGCCGTGCTTCCTGCGCACTGACGAGCTGGAGCGAGAACAAGCCGGTCGCGTCAGCAGGCAGGGTGGTGGGCCAGCGGCCCTGCTCGGTTCGGGTGATGTCCACTTGGACGAGCGTGGCGAGCGCGACGGCTCGGAGGTGTTGAGGTTCGAGGTGCGCCAACTCGCGGTGGAATGTCCTGGCGCTGACGGCGCCTGGGTAGTCTGCGAGCAGCGCATGGTCGGCATCAATCCTCGCGAAGGCGCGCTGGCGCTCATCGGGCGGCAGGTCGGCCACAGCCATCATCTGATCGAACAGGGAGACGTTTCGTCGCCAGATGTATCGCCGCACCAACGGGTGACCGACACGGCTCGTGAAGAAGAACCATCCGCCTCCACCATGGACGAGCGTCTTGGCGGCCGGGGGCAGCCTGGAGAGGGCTTCGAGGGGCAGGAAGTCCGGACCGAATGTGCGGAGCTGAAGAAAGACGGACTCCTCTCGCAGGAGGCGGGATGGAGGCGGGAAGCCCCTCTGCAGCCGGGACAGTTGCTCCAGCGCCTCACGCTTGCGCCCCAAGGGCACGGCATCGAGCGCGGCCGCGCAAGAGGGGTAGACGATCTCCTGGCTCTGCGCGGAGAGCTTGCTGCCGTACAGCCCGCCTCCGAGGGCCAATTCGCGGCTCAAGGCCAGTGCGTCGAGGCAGGTGTTCATGGCCTCCACTGGGTGTCCTCGTGACAGCAGCTCCCATACTTCGAGAGCGGCCAGGTGCACCACGCGCGCGATGGCGCCCATTCCTCCGGACTGCAATGAGTCGGAGCGGTTCAGGCTGTTGGCGCCAGATGGGAGTCCCCCTGTCTCCGCATGGGTGGCGGCCAGGACCCTGCCCATGACGTTCCGGTGGGTCTCCAACGCTGCGAGGCAGGGCGCTGGCACTGTCTCGAGCGGGGCTTTGCCCGAGGCAACGGCGAGGCATTGCTCGCGGAGCTGCTCTTGCTTCTGGTACCAGCGCGCCCACGCGGCCCCGTTGTCGTCCTCCTTGGGGGTAGGCACGGAGTTCGTCTCAGGCTCGGGCAGAGCACGGAGCTCTGGCAGCAGAGGCTTTATTGCTTGAGCGAACGTGCCCGGTGTGGAGGGAGAGACGTGCGCTGGACGCGGGTGGGATGCACCTTCGAGGGCATTGGTGTCGCTGATCAGACGTTCGACCAGAGGACCCGTGCGGAGCAGCAACCAGGCGAGGAGCCCCGCACAGGCGGCGATGAGCAAGAGCGCGCCACACCCGACAGTCCACAGGGTAGGGCGTGGCACGGACATGCTGCGATGAGGGGGACCGCTGGGTTCAATCACTGGGAGTAACCTCGTTCAAGGTGCTGGGTCTGCGGTGAGCAACAACTCATGCTCCATGCTCAACCCGCTCACTCGTCCCAGGCACGGTTGAAGAACACTTTCGTGATACGGGCCTTGATGCCTTCAGGCTGCCGCGGAGGTTCCAGCAGTGCCCGATCCAGCCACTCGCAGACCCGCGTGACGCGTGAGTCCGGGTTCAAATCCTCCAGCAAGGCCCGGCGCTCCTCCAGCGACAGCTCCAGGCCCGAGGCGATCAGGTCCGCCAGGAAGACCGGATCCCTCAAGCCCAGGGCCTCTTCCAACCCCAGGTCCAGAGTGCTCCGGATGTAATCGTTGAGCCGGTACCGCAGCCGATCGAGCTGCACCTGGGCCTGCGTGCAGGGGAGGTCCTCGATCAGTTCAACCCATGCCTGAGTGCCTTGTTCCGACGGGACGAACTCCCGGAGACGGACGCGCGCCAGCATGCGCACCGTCATCCGGTAGTCCTCTCCTGGCCACACCTGCAGGGCTTCGTACAGACCGGCCAGCACGCCTACCTGGGGTGGATCCTCTCCGGGCCACGAGGGTGTTTCCGCCTGCCCTGGGACGATGACGAAGGGATGGGTGGAGAAGGCCAGGGAGAGCCGCATGTACTCCGCCTCCGACAGGTTGAAGAAGGCATCGGCCCCGGGGCAGAACAGGTTGCCGCTCATGGGCGCCACTGAGAAGGGTCTCTCGGGGAGCTCCTCCTTCTCGAAGACGGGTGGCCTGGTGCGCGCGAAGAGATGAGGGAAACTCGCGGTGAGGGGGCGGAGCAGAGGGACTGGATGGCGCTGCCGCAACCGAGCCAGTTCTCGCTGGAGCAGCGCGCCTCCCACTCCTCCGAGGATCAGCCCCCGGATGAGCGCGCCGAGCAAGGTCGCGCCCACGCGGTTCCCCAACACGGCAAGGGCCCACGCGAGCGGCGAGTCCGGCTGCCATGCCCAGCCGAGGAGTCCGAGCAAGAGGAGTTCCGCCAGGGGTGCTGCTCCCATCATGGCCAGCAGCCAGGTCGCCGAGCGCCGAACCCATCGCCCCAGCACGAGGGCTTGAAAGCACATGGGTACTAAGTCCAGAAGGCTTAGGTACGCGACGTCGGTGAGCAGGGAGGAGGAGGGATGGAACGGATCGCGAGCATCCGCCAGGAGTTTGACCGTCATCCTCCCCAGCCCGTACCCCAGAGCGGTGAGCCACGGCCAGCGGCCAGTCTCCGGAAAGACCCGCCGGAGCACCGACCATTGCGCGAGCCCCAGCAAGCCGCCTTGCACCATGCCCGGGATGAAGAAGAGCCAGGCGCCCGGAGACTCATACGGATCCTGGGGCTTGGGTGCCCACCAGGACACAGGGAATTCCCCTGCCGCGCTAATCAACAGCGCCCCCACGGTCGTCGCCATCATCCAGGATGCCTGGAACCCCAACGGCAGGTGCACTTCCCACGGGCGGAACGCGGGCGCTGCCGGATGGGGGCGGAGAGCGGTGGTTGGGGGGCTTTCCTCGCTCCTGCCCGCCAGGCTTGAAAAGTGCCGCGCTTCCTCGGGACGCTGCAATTGGACGAGCGCCTGGGCAATGAGGCGCGCCGTCTCCGGTCTTGGCGCTTGCGCGAACATCCGCCGTGCCAGCGCCAGGGCGATGGAGGACTCTCCGGCCAGCAGGTGGGCTTGGATTCGCAGCGTGGGAGAAGGCGTGTGATACGAGGAGGTGCGCGAGAGTTCCCGTAGCGCCGCGGTGCCGTCCCCTTGAAGGAGAAGGCTCCGGGCTTGTTGCTCCAGGGCCTGGTCGTGGCACTCGGCAGTCCTCGTCACGGCCCAAGCTGTCCGCGCGAGTTGGAGTGCCCGGTTCAGCTTGCCCGCTCGTTGCGCTGCTCGAGCGCGAGTCAGCAGCTTCTCGGCGTGCGGCTCGCGGGCTTCCTCCCACGTCTCCTCGAAACACCGGGCCAGATAGCTCACGGCGGGAAGCACCAGGAAGATGCCCCACGGGTAGCCTCGGTAGGACAAGACGAGGAGACCGGTGAGCAGCACCAGGAAGATGCCCAGCAGTTGCCACCGTGCGAAGAACTTCCAGAAGGTTCGTTTGAAGCGCCAAAGCTGCCAGCGCGTTCTGAGCTCGTTGAGCAGGGCCTGCGCGGAGACGGCTGCCGACGTGGGGGGTTGCACCTCTCTCAGCATACCTGGTCCGTAGACTGACGAGGGTGCATCCAGAGGGAGTCAAAGGAGGAGATGGACTCCAGGACAGGTCCGCCCTGCCCGGTGGCCCTGGAATTGTTGGCCCTGCACCGATTCGCTTCGGGAAGGAATACCGCCCACCACCGGTTCCAACCCCGGGAACCACCTGCTCCCTAAAGGACGTCCGGGAGCAGGCGAGGTAACGACGCCTTGACAGCCCCAGGGGGCGTCAATAACCTGCCCAGCGGTTTCAAGGCGTCAGGGTTCCCCTGGTGCCCTTTCTTCCCAACACCCTTCGACTCTCCTTCGGTCCTCCGCGGGCTTCGGGCGAGTCGCTCAGTGTCGCCAGGACGGTGCCTTCTCGCACCCCGCGAAAACTTCCGCCAACAGCCCCGCGCTCGAAACCTCGGGCGCCCCTCAGCACCGCTTCCCCCATCATGCGCAAAGCCCGTTCCACCAAAGAAAAGGTTGATCACGCCCTCCCTGCCGAAGAGGAGCGCCCCAAGCGTGGCCGCAAGACAGCCAAGGCCAGCGAGCGTGAAGAACCCGAGCGCCCCACGCGCCGCCGCACCGCCTCCCGCCGCACCGAAGAGGAGGAGGCTCCCGAGCCCGAGGCCGCCGAGGAGGCCGCCGAGGCCCCCCGCCCCGTGCTGACCCCCATGCCGCGCCCAGTGCGCGACGAGGAATTCCAGGAAGCCCGCGCCGTCGCCGCCGCCGAGCCGGCCGCCCCCGCCGCCGAGCCCTCCGAGATGCCCGCTGTCACGGAGGTGACACGCGATGGCGCTCCGATGCAGGTCATCAAGCTCAATGACCTGAAGCGGATGAAGATCACCGAGCTGGCGAAGATGGCCCACGACTTCAGCATCGAGGGCTACCAGGGACTGAAGAAGCAGGACCTGATCTTCGCGCTGCTCTCGGGCATCGCCGACAAGCGTTTCGAGGTCCACGCCGAGGGCGTGCTCGAGCTGCTCAGCGACGGCTTCGGCTTCCTGCGCAGCTCCGACAGCGACTACCAGCCCAGCCCGGACGACATCTACGTGTCCCCGTCGCAGGTGCGCCGCTTCAACCTGCGGCCCGGCGACACGGTGACGGGCCCCATCCGCCAGCCGCGCGAGGGCGAGCGCTTCTTCGCCCTCCAGAAGGTGGACAGGGTCAACTTCGCGGACCCCATGTCCGAGGCGGCCCGCGAGCGCATCCTCTTCGACAACCTCACGCCGCTCTACCCCACGCGCAAGCTGAAGCTGGAGCACGAGGGGTCGGAGATGACGACCCGCATCATCGATCTGTTCTGCCCCATCGGCCTGGGCCAGCGCTGCCTCATCGTCGCGCCGCCGAAGGCCGGTAAGACGGTGCTCCTGCAGAACATCGCGCACGCCATCGCGCGCAACCACCCGGACGTCTACCTCATGGTCCTGCTCGTGGACGAGCGCCCGGAGGAAGTCACGGACATGGAGCGCAGCGTGCGCGGCGAGGTGGTCTCCTCCACCTTCGACGAGCCCGCCACGCGCCACGTGCAGGTGGCCGAGATGGTCATCGACAAGGCCAAGCGCCTGGTCGAGCAGAAGTACGACGTGTGCATCCTGCTGGACTCCATCACCCGTCTGGCGCGCGCCTACAACACGGTGGTGCCGGCCTCCGGGAAGATCCTCTCCGGCGGTGTGGACGCCAACGCGCTCCACAAGCCCAAGCGCTTCTTCGGCGCCGCGCGCAACATCGAGGAGGGCGGCAGCCTCACCATCATCGGCACGGCGCTCATCGACACCGGCAGCCGCATGGACGAGGTCATCTTCGAGGAGTTCAAGGGCACCGGTAACTCGGAAATCGTCCTGGACCGCAAGCTCTTCGAGAAGCGCATCTTCCCGTGCCTCGACATCAACAAGTCCGGCACGCGCAAGGAGGAGCTGCTGCTGAGCCAGGCGGACCTCATCCGCATCACCGCCCTGCGGCAGGTGCTCCACCCGTTCACGCCGATCGACGCGATGGAGTTCGTGCTCAAGCACATGCGCCCCACGCCGTCGAACATCGACTTCCTGGGCTCGATGAACCGCTAGGAGGAGCCTCATGCCCCGCCCCCGCCTCGGACGATTGGCTGCCCTCGTGTTGGGAGTGTCACTCGGCCTGCTGGGGACGGGGTGTGAGCCCATCGACCCGATCGACATCCCCGTCGGGCTGTCGGACAAGACCTGCTACCGGGACAGCGACTGCGCCCCCAACGGATGCTGCGGCGAGGGCACCCACCCCACGCATGTGTCGGAGGCGCCGGACTGTTCCAACGTCCGGTGCGATGGGACGTGTCAGGCCAACAGCATCGACTGCGGACGCTGTGTCCCCTATTGCCGGGACTCGCGCTGCGAAGCGGCCTGCCAGTGAGGCCCTGAGACGCCTCAGGGCGCTGGCGGCGGGGCGGGCTGGACGGCGGGCGCGGGGTTCTCCTCGGGAACGGCCGGTTCGGCCAGCGCGGGCTGTGCCTTGGTCCGCGCGAAGTCGAAGCACGCCACGAAGATGGCGGCGATGGGCACCGCGAACAGCGCGCCCACCAGCCCGTAGAGGCGCTCCCCGGCGATGAGGCTGAAGGCCACGATGACCGGGTGGATGCGCGCCGCCTGGCCCATGATCTTCGGGTTGAGGAAGTAGGCCTCCAGCGCGTGGATGCCGCAGATCCACGCCAGGATGATCAGCCCCTTGTTGAACCCGTCCGCCATCGCGATCAGCACGATGGGCACCGAGCTGATGATCGTCCCGAAGATGGGGATGAGGCTGAAGAACGTGGCGATGGTGGCCAGCAGGAAGGCGAACTTCACCCCGAAGATCAGCAGCCCGATGGCCGTGAGCGTGCCGTTCACCACGCAGATCGTCACCTGCCCGCGCACCACGCCGGACAGCGAGCGGTCGATGCGCTCCAGCAGCACGCGCGCGTCACTGGCGTACTCGGGAGGAATGAGGGTGCCGAAGTAGTGCCGGATGGCCTGCGCGTCGATGGAGAAGAACGCCGCCACCATGAGGATGAAGAAGAGGCTGAAGACGCCGGCCAGCACCCCGCCGATGATGCTGCGCGAGATGCCGACGATATTGCCCAGGTTCTCGCGCGCCAGCCCGGACGCCCGGGCCACCATGTCCTTGAGCAGCTGCGCCAGATCCACCGCGAAGCTGAGCGAGGGGCTCGGCACGTCGTCCGCTCCCTCAACGCCCCGGTTGGAGAGCGCGATGGGGATCCCGTAGCCGCCCAGCCACTCCTCGGCCCGGTGGGCCAGCGTCTGCAGGTACTCTGGAGTGAGCGAGTTGGCGAAGGTGATCGCGTCCCGGCTGATGCGCGCCAGCTCGCGGTAGAGCTGCGGCACCAGCGCGATGAAGAACAGGTACATGCCCACGAAGAAGACGGCGTAGATGAGCAGGATGGCCACCCACCGAGGCACCTGGCGGCCCGCGACTCGCAGCCGCGTGATGCGCGCCACGAACGGCTGGACGAGGTAGGCGATGAGGGCCGCGCCCGCGAAGGGCATCACCACCGAGCGGAAGGTGACGAGCACCAGCGCGATGGCTCCCCACAGGCAGGCGAGGATGATGAGCCGCTTCCGGCGCTCGGAGAGGACGGAGGCTTCAGGGGGCTGCAGCATGGGCGCGGCTTATGGCAGAGGTCTCGCCCTGCCCACAAGGCTCCCCGAGGAGGGGGCTCTCCCCTGGGGAGAACCCGATGGTTGGGACCCATACGGAGCAGGCGTCGGGGGGGCTCTCCGGGGCTTCTCAGAGGATGAGGCCCGAGGGGGGCGGCTGGACGAGGCGCAGGCGTGCCTCCACCTTGTCGAGGACCTGGCGCATCATCGGGCGCTTCACGCGGCCCTCGGTGGCCTCGCCGAGCCCCAGCATCTGCTCCACGAGCCAGCGGTTGAGGAAGAGCAGCGCCAGCCGGTCCGTGGGCGCCAGCCCCCGTTCGAGGTAGCGCTTGTTGCGCATGTAGTCGTCGTAGGCCTCGAACTCGCGCTCCAGCTCCCAGCGGGACAGCCTCAGCGCCTCTTCATAAACGGCCTGCGAGGGACGGGGCGTGGCCTCCAGGAAGAGCGGCGCGAATGTGCCGCCCACGTCCAGATCGAGCTCCTGCACAGGAGGAGGCCACTTCGACAGATCCTTGGCCAGCAGCTTCGCCACCTCCTCCAGGAGATGGTCCAGGACGGGGACGGGCTTCGCCTCGAAGAGATGATCCCAGCGCGAGGGCATGCGTGTCACCCTAGCTCACGGGCCCGCGTCCGGGGAGCCGCCATCCGGTACGCCGCCATCGCTCGGGGTGCCTGACCGGCAGCAGTCGGAACTGGTGAAGTAGAGGGCCGCCTGCGAGCACGAGGCGCGGATGATGCGCTTGTAGCCGCTGCAGCCCATCAACAACCCCTGCCCGTCGCACACCGGAGGGCCCGAGGTGTCCGGATCGCAGGACGCGGAGCCCTCCTCGATGCACAGCGCGCGGGAGCGGAAGAAGCGGGGCGAGGTGGTATCTCCGATGACGAACTCACAGCTGGCGGTGGGGCCGCACTCGACGATGTTCGCGCCGGTGGAGCAGGGACCCACCGAGCACGAGCGCTCGCAGTTGATGGCCTGGTCCTTCTCGCAGAGCGGGGCCTCGGCGCAGTAGTCGCGGTCGGAGCAGGAGAGCAGCAGGAAGAGGGGAGCGAGGAACAGGGCTCGGGACACGGGGGCCTCGTCGTCAGGTGAAGTGCTCGAGGAAGTTGACCAGGACCTGCCGCCCATAGGGCGTCGGAGTGATGCCCGCGAGCAGTTGGAGCACCCGCTCCCCGGGAGGCATGCCGCGCGCGGTGGCCTCCTCCTCGAGCCGCTCCGCTCGGGCCTGGATGAGCGCCCGCATGGCCTCCGGCTGTACCTCCGGGTGGAACTGCACGCCGCGCGAGCACGGCCGGAAGGCGAGCGCCTGGACAACGGTGTTCGCATTGCCCGCGAGCAACACCGTGCCACTGGGAGTCTCGGGGACGATGTCCTCGTGGGTGGCCTGCACTGCGACGCGCGGAGGCATCCCCCGGAAGAGCGGATCCGCCTGGCCCTCGGGCGTGAGGTCCACCTGGATGGTGCCGATCTCCCGGCCCAGCGGGTTGCGCACCACGTGGCCACCATACGCGTGCGCCAGGAGCTGGTGGCCGAAGCACACGCCGAGCACCGGGATGCTCCGCTCCGCCGCATCCACCATGAGCGCCGCCGCACGCACCATCCACGGCTCCAACTGCGTCACCGAGAGCGGTGAGCCCGTCATCATCACCGCGTCATAGCCCGTGGCATCCGCGGGCAGCTTCGCGCCCTGGTGCGCGGCGATGACGTCGAATCGATAACCGGACAGTCCAAGCGCCTGAAGGAACCACTTGTCGTAGTCGCCTACCAAGAGGCGCACCGAGGCCGCGGCATCTCCTGCTTTCAGCAACAGAACGTTCTTCATCCAACCTCTCTCCGCGCCGGGTTGCCGCCCCTCTGGGCCATCCCTACCGTTCTCTGCCGCTCCAGGTGATCCAAGGAATCTCCATGACCGACGCTCGCTCGCTCGCTCCACAACTTCCGGCCCTCAAGCTGCTCATCGATGGGCAACCTGTGGACCCCGTGGAAGGGGGCAGCCTTCCAGTGATGAACCCTGCCACAGGTCAGAAGATCTGTGACGTGCCATCTGCCTCGGGCGCGGATGTGGACAAGGCGGTGAAGGCCGCGCGCCGTGCCTTCGAGTCCGGTCCCTGGAGCAGGATGAACCCCAGTGAGCGCGGCAAGCTCATCCGCAAGCTGTCGGAGCTGCTGTGGCAGCGGCGCGAGGAGTTCGCGCTCGTCGAGTCCATGAACAACGGCAAGACGTTCCGCGAGGCCATCCGCGGAGACGTGTCGCCGGGCGCCGCCACGCTGGCCTACTTCTCGGACTGGGCGAACAAGATCACCGGCGAGGTGCTGCCGGTGGACGGGCCCTTCCTCACCTACTGCCTCAAGGAGCCGGTGGGCGTGGTGGGAGCCATCGTTCCGTGGAACTACCCGACGTGCCTGCTGTGCTGGAAGCTGGGCCCGGCGCTGGCGGCGGGATGCACGGTGGTGGTGAAGCCCTCGGAGCTCACGCCGCTCACCGCGCTCAAGCTGGGCGCGCTCGCGCTGGAGGCGGGCTTCCCGCCGGGCGTCCTCAACGTGGTGACGGGCTACGGCGATCCAACGGGCGAGGCGCTCGCGCGGCACCCGGACGTGGACAAGATCTCCTTCACGGGATCGGGGCGCACCGCGCGTCGGCTGTTGCAGGCCTCGGCGGGCAGCAACCTGAAGAAGCTGACGCTGGAACTGGGCGGCAAGAGCCCGCAGATCGTCCTCGCGGATGCGGACTTCGACACGGCCGTGGAGGCGTGCTTCTGGGGCATCTTCGGCAACAAGGGAGAGATCTGCAACGCGGGCAGCCGCGTGCTCGTCCACGAGAAGGCCTATGACACTTTCGTCGGCCGGCTCGCCGAGCGCGCTCAGAAGATGCGCGTGGGCGATCCGCTGGACCCCGAAACGGAGATGGGCTCGCAGATCAGCCCGAAGCAACTGGAGACGATCCTCAGCTACATCGAGAGCGGCAAGAAGCAGGGCGCGAAGCTGCTGGCCGGTGGTGAGCGGGACACGCAGGGCTCCAAGGCGAAGGGCAACTTCGTGAAGCCCACCATCTTCGGAGATGTGCAGCCGGAGATGAAGATCGCCCAGGAGGAGATCTTCGGGCCGGTGCTCAGCTGCATCCGGTTCCGGGATGAGGCGCATGCGTTGGAGATCGCCAACGGCACCAACTACGGCCTGGCGGCGGCGATCTGGACGCGCGACGTGGCGAAGGCGCACGCCATGGCGCGCAAGGTGAAGAGTGGCGTGGTGTGGATCAACTGCTTCAACGAGTTCGACGACGCGGCGCCGTTCGGTGGCTACAAGGAATCCGGCTGGGGCCGGGACCTGTCTCACCACGCGCTGGAGGGATACCTCCAGTACAAGGCGGTGTGGACGAAGCTGCCGGCGGGCCTCTGATTCAGCTCGAGACGAGGGCGCGTACCCATGGCAATCCGTTCCAAGGCGAAGGTCATCTCTCATCCGGTGATGGCGAGGCGTGCTCGCGCGAAGGAGAAGGGCGACAACGTGCGCCATCTCCACCGCGAGCCAGGTGGCGTGGACTTCCTGAGGAAGTGGTTCGAGGAGAAGGGCGTTCGCAAGGTGAAGTTGGGTGCCGTGGACATCGACGGGGTGTGGCGAGGCAAGTACATCTCGTTGGACAAGTTCTTCTCCGCGGCAAAGAGCGGGCTGGGCTTCTGTGACGTCGTTTTCGGCTGGGACCTGGGAGACGAGCTGCTCGACAACACGAAGGTGACGGGCTGGCACACGGGCTACCCGGACGCGCAGGCACGGGTGGACGTGTCCTCGGGGCGCATCATCCCCTGGGAGCCGGACACGGCGGCCTTCCTGCTGGACTTCGTGAACCCGGACGGCACGCCCTTCGGTCCCAGCCCGCGCCAGCTGCTCCAGAAGGTGGCGAAGCGCGCGAGGGATCTGGGCTTCCTGCCGAAGTTCGGCGCCGAGTACGAGTTCTTCATCTTCAAGGAGACGCCGCACTCGCTGAGGGAGAAGGGGTTCCACGACCTCACGCCGCTGACGCCGGGGATGTTCGGCTACTCATGGCTGCGCACGTCGTTGAACTCGTCGCTGGTGCACGCGCTGATCGACGGGTGCAACGCCTTCGGGGTGGACATCGAGGGCTTCCACACGGAGACGGGCCCGGGTGTGTTCGAGGCGGCCATCCGCTACGACGAGCTGGAGAAGGCCGCGGACAAGGCGGTGCTCTTCAAGACGGTGGTGAAGGAGATCTGCGCGCGCCACGGGCTGACGGCGTGCTTCATGGCGAAGGTGAACGCGAAGCTGCCGGGGTGCTCGGGGCACGTGCACCAGTCGCTGTGGGACCTCAAGGGCGACGAGAACCTCTTCCATGACTCGTCCGCGAAGGACGGCATGAGCCAGACGATGCGGCACTACATCGGCGGCTTGGTGGAGCTGATGCCGGAGCTGACGGCGCTCTACTGGCCCACGGTGAACAGCTACAAGCGGAGCGTCGAGAACACGTGGGCGCCCACCACGGCGACGTGGGGCCGGGAGAACCGCACCACGGCCATCCGCGTCATCGGCGACAGCCCCAAGTCCACGCGCCTGGAGTACCGGCAACTGGCCGCCGACATGAACGCGTACATCGGCATGGCCACGAGCCTGGCGGCGGGCCTGTGGGGCATCCAGAACGAAGTGGAGCCTCCGGCCCTGTGCTCGGGCAATGGCTACGAAGTCAACGCCCAGCCGCTGCCGCGCAACCTGAAGGATGCGGTGGCGCTGCTCGAGCGCTCCGATCGCGCCAGGGAGCTGCTTGGGGAGGACTTCGTGGACCACTACGTCCGGACGCGCCAGTGGGAGGTTCGCCAGTACGAGCGCGCTGTCACGAACTGGGAGCTCGAACGCTACATGGAACTCATTTGATCCACTCGCTACACGGAAGGACCGGGTCCCGTTACGATGCATCCGTTCGATATGCCGACTGAAGCGCGCGTCACCGAGATGTCCTGGCCCACGAAGATCGTCTTCGGCGTGGGCGCACTGAAGCGTCTGCCCGCGCAGGTCGCGCGGCTGAAGATGAAGCGCCCGCTGGTGGTGACCGACGCCGGCGTGGTGAAGGTGGGGCTGGCCCAGCGCGTGTTCGACGTGCTGAAGGAGGCCGGGGTGGACTACGCGGTGTTCGACCGCGTGGAGCCGAACCCCACCGAGAAGGACGTTTTCGCGGGGCTGGAGGCCTATCGGAGCGCTGGGTGCGACGGCATCGTGGCGCTCGGAGGCGGCAGTCCGCTGGACGCGGCCAAGCTGATCCAGTTGCTCACCACCCACGAGCCGCCGCTGTCCCGCTATGACGACGCCAAGGGCGGTGACCAGTACGTGCGGGATGATGTGCCGCCGCTGATCGCGATTCCGACCACGGCGGGCACGGGCTCGGAGGTGAGCCGCTCGGGCGTGGCGACGCTGGCGGACACGGGGCGCAAGACGGTCATCTTCAGTCCGTTCCTGATGCCCAAGGCGGCCATCTGCGATCCGGAGTTGACGCTGGGGCTGCCTCCGGGCGTGACGGCGGCCACGGGCATGGATGCCTTCACCCACTGTCTGGAGGCGTACCTGTCCAACGGGTTCCATCCGCTGGCGGACTCCGTGGCCATCGATGGCATCATCCGCGTGGGGCGCTCGCTGGTGACGGCGGTGAAGGAGGGCAGCAACGTCTCGGCGCGCGCGGACATGATGGTGGCCGCGATGGAGGGCGCCATGGCCTTCCAGAAGGGCCTGGGGGCCTGCCACGCTCTGGCGCACGCGCTGACGCCCATCTCCAACGTCCATCATGGCCTGGCGAATGCGATCGTCCTGCCGGTGGTGATGGAGTTCAACCGCCCGATGACGACGGCGCGGCTGGCTCGAGTGGCGGTGGCGCTGGGCGAGTTCGCCAACATGCGCGAGGACGTGCTCGCGGGCCATGCCATCGAGCGGGTGCGCAAGCTGAACGCGGCCATCGGCATCCCCGCGAGGCTGCGGGATGCGGGGGTTCAGGAGAAGGACCTGCCCCGCATCGCCGCCAAGGCCTTCGAGGATGCCTCGCACCTGAGCAACCCGCGCAAGTGCACGGAGGAAGATCTGCTCATGATGGCGCGCGAGGCGTTCTAGACGGAGAGCCCACGCGCACCAGCATGCGGCCGAGGTTCTCTCCTCGGAACACGCCCGCGAACGCGGAGGGAGCGGACTCCAGCCCCTCCGCCACGTGCTCCCGGTACTTCACCTTGCCTTCGCTCACCCAGCGCGACAACGCCGCGCGAGCCTCCCGGAAACGATCGGCGTAGTCGAACACCACGAAGCCTTCCATGCGCAGGCGGTGGGTGATGAAGCGGGGCGTGTGCTTCAGGCCGTGCCGCTGCTCGGGAGGCACGCCGTACTCCGTGATCAGCCCGGACAGCACCACGCGCCCTCGCAGCGCCATGTTCAGGAGCGCCGCGTCCAGCATCGCGCCTCCCACGTTGTCCAGGTACACGCCCACGCCCTCGGGGCACGTGCGCTGGATGGCCGCGGTGAGATCCTTCTCCGCCCGGTAGTCGAGGACCTCGTCGAAGCCCAGCTCCCGCACCCAGGCGCACTTGGCCGGGCCTCCCGCGATCCCCACCACGCGCGCTCCCTGCAGCTTCGCGATCTGCCCGGCGACGGAACCCACTGCCCCCGCGGCCGAGGACACGAGCACCGTCTCTCCCGCGCGCGGCTTTCCCAGCTCCAAAATGCTGAAGTACGAAGTCAGCCCCGGGATGCCGAACACGCCGAGCTCGGCGGACAGCGGCTCCGGGCCCGGTTCCACCTTGCGGAGCCCCTTCGGGCCCACGACCGCCACCTCGCACCAACCCCAGCTGCCCACCACGAGGTCTCCCGGGGAAAACTGCTCGTGGCGCGAGTCCACCACCTCGCCCACCACGGCGCTCGCCATCACGTCCCCGAGTGCCATGGGCGGTACATACGAGGCCTCTCCGCCGAGCCTCGCGAGCGCGCCGGGATCCACCGAGGCATACAGCGTGCGCACTCGCAGTTGGCCGTCTCCGGGGGCAGGGATGTCGATCGTCTCGGTGCGAAAGTCCTCGGGCGACGGGTGCCCGTGGATGTAGCGGGCCAGGACCACCTGGCGGCTCTTGAGAGTGCTGTCGGACATGGCTTCCTCCAGGCCGCACCATCGGACCATCGAGCCGTGCTGGCAATGACTTCCGGTGACCCCTCACCACGAGTGGCAGAAATCGCTTTTCAAAATGAGTCTTTGAATGGACGCTTTCTCCTTCCCAGGAGGAAATGGATTTGAGCCATCAACTTTCAAGGACGCTCCGCGCGGCGTGCGTGGGTTTTGTCTTCGTCGCTTGCGGTTCCACCGAACTGCTCTCAGCGGCCGATGACACGCTGTCGTTGGCAAGCGAGAGGGACGGCACGGACATCCAGCAGGCGCTCAGTGCCATGAGCGGAGTCTCTGTCCTCTCCACCCAGCGCGATGGGACACCGGACTTCATCAAGGGACATCTGGGCACGGCCTCGGCCTCGGCACGGGGCCTGGCCGCTGCGGATGTGAAGGCGACCGTGAAAGCGGCGCTGGCAAGCATTGCTCCGGTCTACCGCCTCCACACGGAGGATCTGGTGTTCCAGCGCATGACGGTGGATGAGCAGGGGCACCAGCACCTGCGCTTCAGCCAGCTGAAGAACGGGTTCCCCGTCATCGGCGGTGAGCTCCTCCTCCACGTGGACCCAGACGGAGTCGTCTACGCCGCCAACGGCTCCGCGCGCGACTCGCTCCAGCCGAGCCTCCCGCTTGTCCAGCCGCGAATCTCGGCGGAGGCCGCGGCCCGGGGGGCCCTCGAAGCGACGAGCGCGTCGAACCGGGAGGCCAGGGCCGAGCGCCTGGTGTACGTGCGCGACGTCAGCGACCAGCTCGTCCTGGCGCACGAGGTGCGTGTGCAGGGCCTGCTGGCGGATGACACCCCGGTGGATGACCGGGTGTACGTGAATGCCAATACCAGCGCGGTGGAGTTGAGGGCTCCGCGGATCTTCAACGCGAAGAACCGCAAGGTGTACAGCGGCAACAACAGGACCACCCTTCCCGGCACGCTCAGGCGCTCGGAAGGAGGGGCGGCTACTGGCGATACCAACGTGGATGGCACTTATGACGTGTTGGGCACTGTCTACGAGTGCTTCAAGGCCGTCTTCGGCATCGACTCGTACAACAACGCGGGCGCGGTGCTGATCAGTACGACCCACTACAGCACCAACTACGTCAACGCTTACTGGAATGGCACCCAGATGGTTTGCGGAGATGGCGATGGTGCGAACTCCTCCGCGCTCTGCAAGGATCTGGATGTGGTGGCGCACGAGCTGTACCACGCGGTGACGGAATCGACGTCCAACCTCACCTACGCGGGTGAGTCCGGCGGCCTCAATGAGAGCTTCTCGGACGCCGCGGCCGCCATCTGCGAGAGCTGGACCCGGGGCTTCGTGCTGCCAGACCCGGATATCTGGAAGATCGGCGAGGATGTCTGGACTCCCGCAACCCCAGGGGATGCGCTGCGCTACATGGACGATCCAGTCAGGGACGGCATATCGCTCGACTACTACCCGAACTACAACGGGAACACGGACGTGCACTACAGCTCGGGGATCTCCAACCTGGCCTTCGCGCTGCTGGCCAAGGGCGGCACGCACCCGCGCGGCAAGACGAGCGTGGTGGTGCCCGGCATCGGTGTCGAGAAGGCTGCGCACATCTGGCACTGGGCCAACGCCAACATCTTCACGGCCTCGACGAACTTCGCGCAGGCGAAGACGTACACGGAGCAGTCGGCACTGCAGCTCTACGGCCAGACCGAGGCCAATGCCGTGAGCGCTGCGTGGCAGGCCGTGGGCGTGGGTGTGGTTTCCCCTCCGCCGCCCACCCAACCGCTGACCAATGGCGTGGCCACGGCTCCATATGGCGGCGCCGTGGGCTCGATGACGTGCTGGACGCTCGATGTTCCTGCGGGCAAGAGCTCCTTGGTGTTCAACCAGGTGGGGGGGACTGGCAACACAGGCGATGCGGACCTGTATGTCCGGCTCGGCGCGGCGCCAACGACCACTACCTACAACTGCCGTCCCTATCTGAGCGGCAACTCCGAGACGTGTACTCTCAGCAACCCGGCCGCCGGCACCTGGTACGCGTGCTCGCGCGGCTATAGCGCCTTCACCAACGTCACGATGAAGGGCACCTACTGAGCCACGGCTCGAGGGCCTCCGCGGATCAGTTCATCGCCGCGGAGGGCCCTGCCTTTCGGGCTCGGTCCGCGCCCACTGGTATGGCGGTCATACCAGTGCGGTCCATCGCCGCCACCGAGCGCCCCTGTTCGAAGGCAATTCATACGCCTGGTGAGATTCGAGCTCTCCCTGGAAGGGGAGCCCGTAGCCGCATAGGGTGAAGGCATGGAGAGCCGACCCCTTCTGGTCTTCACTGACGGCGCCTGCTCAGGCAACCCCGGTCCGGGAGGCTGGGGCGTCATCATCGTCTCCCCCGAAGGAGATGTGACGGAGCTTGGAGGCTTCGAGCCGGAGACCACCAACAACCGGATGGAGATGACCGCCGTGGGCAAGGTGCTTCGTCACCTGGAGCAGACGCCCGGCCCGCTGCACATCTACACGGACTCCACCTATGTGATTCAGGGCATCACCCGCTGGGCCTTCGGCTGGAGCCGTCGCGGATGGAAGACCGCCGACGGCAAGGAGGTGGCCAATACCGCGTACTGGAAACGGCTGATGGCGCTGATGGCCCAGCGCAAACAGACCTTCTCCGCCGAGGCCGCCGCCGTGGAGTGGCACTATGTCCGAGGGCACGCAGGTGTTCCGGGCAACGAGCGGGTGGATGTCATCGCCGTCGACTTCTCCAAGGGCCGGTCCGTGAAGCTCTATGCCGGCTCCCTGCAAGGGTACGGCGTGGCGGTGCTTGAGCTTCCCGAGGACACGTCGCTTCCCGAGGAGAAGTCCGAGAAGCGCGAGGGTTCGGGCAAGGCGTATTCCTACTTGAGCCAGGTGGGCCAGTCCGTGAAGCGCCATGCTTCCTGGGCTGCGTGCGAGCGCAGAGTGAAGGGCGTATCCGGGGCCCGCTTCAAGAAGACGCGGAGTGCCCAGGAGGAAGCGAAGGTTCTGGAGGACTGGGGCGTCATGGCCCAGGACGTTCAGTCAGAAGACTGACACTCATGCTCGTGCCAAGGAGAACACGTTGCCGCGACTGTCGATGAAGCTCACCTGCTTGTTCCTGTTCACCGCGCTCGCGGCTGGTTGCCACCGGGCCGTGGCGCCGTCCGAGGCGGTGCTTCCGCACGCGTCTTTCACGATCGAGTCGGCGGTGCTCAAGGAGACCCGGCGCATCAACGTCTACACTCCGCCGGGCTACGACGCGGCGCCGGACACGCGCTATCCGGTCCTCTACATGCCCGATGGCGGCGAGCAGGAGGATTTCCCGCACGTCTCCGCCACCGTCGACACCGCCATCCGGGCTGGCGAGATGCGGCCGATGATCGTGGTCGGCATCGAGAACACCGAGCGGCGCCGCGACGTCACCGGCCCGACCGAGGTGGACGAGGATCGCAAGATTGCTCCGCGTGTCGGAGGCTCGGCGGCCTTCCGCGACTTCATCCGCAATGAGTTGATGCCGGAGGTGCGGCGCCGGTACCGGGTGACGGACGAGACCGCGATCATCGGCGAGTCGCTCGCCGGGCTGTTCATCGTCGAGACCTTCTTCCTGCAGCCCGAGATGTTCGACACCTATATCGCCCTCAGCCCCAGCCTCTGGTGGAACAACGAGGAGCTGGTCCGCAAGGCTGATGAGCGGCTCAAGGCCCAGTCGGAGCTGCGCAAGACGCTGTTCCTGTCGTCCGCCGATGAGGACAACATCGTCTCCGCCGCCGCGCGCCTGGCGGAAGTGCTTGGCAAGGACGCACCAGCCGGGCTGCACTGGCAGTACGTGCCCAGGCCGGACCTGCGCCACGACAACATCTACCGCGCGTCCTCACCGCAGGTGCTGCGCCAGTGTTTCGCTCCAGGCTCCGAGGCCCGCGGACCGTAGGAACCGGCCACGCGAGTGGCCGAGCGATGCCTGTGCATGACCGAATGCTTCAGGCAGATGAAGAAATATTTCACGGACTCACTCTGGAGGCCCTCGGGGGTTTGATGACGTCACCCCTTTGTTTTTCGAGGACCTCCATGTCGCTCAGATTCGCAGCGCTCCTGCTGCCCCTCTCCCTCGTCGCCTGTTCTCACTCCTCGCCCCAGGAAGCTCCGCCGAGCGCGGAGGCAGGGCCGGCGCTCAAGGACTTTCCTTCCTCCGTGGCGCTGCTGGTCCAGCACCGTGAGGAACTGTCCCTGAGCCCAGAGCAGGTGACGCAGCTCGATGAGATCGAGGGCCGTCTCCAGGAGAAGAACGCACCGCTGCGCAAGAAGCTGGAGGAGTCTCGGCCTCCCCGAGGGCAGGGGGGGCCTCCAGGTGGAGGCCGTGGGAGCAGCGGTGGAGAGGGGGAGGGCGGAATGGGAGGACCCATGGGTGGTGGCGGAATGGGAGGGCCCATGGGGGGCGGCGGAATGGGCGGAATGGGCGGAGGCCGTCGCGGAGGGATGGGGGGCGGTCACATGGGCGGTGGCGGCAGAGGAGGCCGCGGTGGCGGACCCGACAGGGAAGCCATGCAGGAGCACTTCGCTCAAATGAAGGCCACGCTCGATGAGATGGAGGCGAACGACAACAGCGCCTATGAGGAGGCGGAGAAGGTGCTGACGGAGCAGCAGAAGCCTCGCGCCCGCGAGCTCGTCTCGCAGCAGCGGGAAGAGATGCTCAAGCGCCGCGAGGCGGCTCGGCGACGGCGCGGCGCCGAGTGACGGCGCCCCCGCTGTGGCGAGCGCCCCGTGTCGTCTCCTGCCTGCGGGTCTACTTCTCGTAATTCAAGTAAAACTGGCAATCCCGATGGGCGCGGCTGCTCCATTCAGGAGGCGCGCTGCTCGATGAGCTCCACCCGGTAGCCGTCCGGGTCCTCGACGAAAGCGATGACGGTGGTGCCGTGCTTCATGGGGCCGGGCTCGCGGACGATCTTCCCTCCGGCCTGACGGATGGACTCGCACGTGGCGTGGATGTCCTGAACGCCCAGCGCGACATGGCCATAGGCGCTGCCGAGTTCGTACTTCGAGGTGCCCCAGTTGTAGGTGAGCTCCAGCGCCGGGTGGGTCTCTTCGGGGCCGTAGCCCACGAAGGCCAGGGTGAACTTCCCGTCCGGATAGTCCTTGCGGCGCAGCAGCTTCATTCCGAGCACGCGGGTGTAGAAGTCAAGGGAGCGCTCCAGGTCTCCCACGCGCAGCATGGTATGCAGGATTCTCATCAGGTCTTCCAGTTGATCTCAGGCTGAAGTCGGGTTGAGGTTGAGGGACATGAGCCCCTCCCCCCGCCTGAACGTGCTGTGTCTCGCCAGCTTCTTCAAGGGCAATCGCTTCTTCCAGCGACTCCATGAAGAGGGCTGCTACGTCATCCTCATCACCTCGGAGCGCTTCAAGGATGAGGACTGGGCCCGCCAGTACATCCACGAGTTCCACTCCGTCCCCTCGTTCGAGGACCGCGCGGCGCTCATCAATGGTGTGGCGTGGTTGTTCCGGGAACGGCGCATCGACCGGATCGTCGCCCTGGATGACTTCGACGTGGAGGTCGGCGCCGCCCTGCGCGAGCACTTCCGCCTGCCCGGCATGGGCGACACGGCCGCACGCTTCTTCCGGGACAAGCTCGCCATGCGCGTGAAGGCGCGCGAGCTGGGCATCAACGTCCCGCGTTTCACACCCGTGTTCCATTACCCGGACGTGGCGAAGTTCCTGGAGGAGGTGCCCGCTCCGTGGCTCATCAAGCCGCGCTCCGAGGCCTCCGCTGTCGGCATCAAGAAGCTCCAGTCCGCCGACGAGGCCTGGGCCACCATTCACGGGCTGGGCGACCGCCAGTCGTTCCACGTCCTGGAGCAGATGATCCCCGGCGACCTCTACCACGTGGACTCGATCACGCAGGACGGTGAGATCGCGTTCGTGGAGGTAGGGCGCTACGGCCGGCCCCTGCTGGAGGTCGCTCACGAGGGCGGCATCTATGTGACGCGGACGATGCGACGTGACTCCAAGGAAGCCGCTGAGCTCATCAAGGCCAACGCTGCGGTGCTCAAGGGCTTCGGTTTGCGCCGAGGCGCCTCGCACACCGAGTTCATCATCGGCCGCGATGACGGCAAGCCCTACTTCATCGAGACCTCTGCTCGCGTGGGGGGGGCGAACATCTCCGAGACGGTCGAGGCCGCTACCGGCGTCAATCTCTGGAGCGAGTGGGCCAAGCTCGAAATCGAAGGCGAGGGTTTCGCCTACAAGGCTCCGAGGTCTCGCGAGGAGTTCGGTGGCGTCATCATCTCGCTCGCCCGAGATGAGTACCCGGATACCTCCTCGTTCTCGGACCCGGAGATCGTCGACCGCCTCAAGAAGAAGAACCACATCGGGTTCGTCGTGCGCTCGCCGAAGCAGGAGCGGGTCGAGGAGCTGCTCAAGAACTACCTGGAGCGCATCTCGCGCGAGTTCCACGCCTCGCTCCCCGCGCCGGCCAAGTCGACCTCTTGACGGGCTCAGCGCGAGGCGGAGGTGCCCGGATGCGGTGGATGCTGCCGTGCCTGCTCGTCTCCAGTGCTCTCTGCGGGTGCTCCTCTTCCTCGACGTCGAGGGGAGGGGAGCCCGCGGCCCAGGAGGCCGCATCCGGAGCCTGTCCGCTCGAGAAGATCCGCGTCACCCAGGCCACGGGGTGCCTCAGCGATGGCTCGCTCGAGTTCTGCGTGCCGAAGGAGGATGTGCAACTGGCAGCCCGGCTCCGAGCGCTGGTGCCGACCCTGCGCACGGGGGAATCACGGGGACGCGCGGGCTGTGACCCTTCGAGGGAGACGCTCTACTTCTTCGATACTGGATCGAACGGCAGTTGCGTCGATGACACGAAGGCCATGACCGATGCGGCCTGGGAGAAGGTCTGCCGGATCGCGGCGGAACCCGCGATCCAGCAGATTGTTCCCACTTGGTACGAGTGAGCCGGTGCACCGGCTCCCGTGCCGCTCTGCTCAGCCGCGCTGACGGACTTCGAGCGCCTCGACCAGGGCTGCGATGGGCGACGCGGTGGGCTTGCCCGCTTGCCAGTCGGCGGGCGTCACCACCACTCCCGAGATGTCCAGGTGGACGAACGGCAGCTTCGAGGACCGCAGCCCGGACGTGACATCGATGAAGGCAAACGGGCCCTGGTGCCCGCGCGGCGTGTCCACGCTCGCGAGCCGGTTGCTCGACAGCACATCCTCGGTCGGAGCCTTGGGCGCCACGAAGAGGTAGTCCTCGCGCCGGGGCACGGTGGACTCCAGCGGCTCGCCCAGCAGCTCTCCGGCCTCGCTCAGCGTCCGGATGAAGCCCTGCGCTCGCGCCGCCCCGTTCTCGATGGCTCCCACGTAGGGCCCAAAGGCCCGGTAGACGTGCCCGGTCAGTGTCGCCACCGAGACGAGCACCGAGGTCGCCGGATCCGCGCCCTCCTTGAGCGCCGCGAGCAGATCCGCCAGCACCAGGCGTCCCTCCGCGTCCGTGTTCCCAATGCGCACGCGCACGCCCGCGCGAGACGTGATGATCTCATCCGAGACGAACGACTCCTCTCCGATGCTGTTGCGCACCATGCCCAGCTGCGCGATGACCCGGAGCCCCGGGATCTTCAGCTCGGCGAGCGCCCGGATGAGCCCCGCCACCGTCGCGGCGCCCCCCTTGTCGCGAGACATGCCCGCCATGCCGCCGTTCGTCTTCAGGTCCGCGCCGCCCATGTCATAGGTGACGCCCTTGCCGGCGAAGAGCACCGTGCGAGTGACAGGCCCCTCCGGGACCAACTCCAGCGTCACCACGCAAGGCCTGTGGTGCTCCACCACCATCGACGCCCGAGCCACCGCCGCCAGCAGCGGATAGCCGGACACGTCCTTCTGCACCGAGACCTTCACGCCCGTACCCCCGAAGGCCTCCTCGCAGTACGCGGCGAAGCGCAGCGGGGTGAGCCGCTCGGGGCCTCCCGTCACCAGATCCCGGCAGAGCGCCCGTCCCGTCTCCAGCGCGGAGGCTCGGGCCGCCGCCTGGCTCGACAGGTTCAACACCGAGAGCTTGCGCAGTTGCGTGGGGGGCGCCTTGCGCGAGGGAGACTCCCGAGCCTCCAGCGGCTCCCACGCGGTGGCCGCGGACGACAGGGCACAGACCTCCAGGGTGCGAGCGAAGCGCTGCTCCTTCGGCACCCCCACGGCGAGTAGGGGATGGGACGCACCCGCTTGTACTGCCCGTGCAATGGCGGCGGCGCTCGCCTCCGAGAGTACCCGGCAGTCGTCCGTGTCGTAGGTGATGGGAGCGGTCGGCGAGACGATGATCCGGCCTCCCGGTGCGGAAGGCGCGGCCACCAGCGTGGGCCCGGGACTTCCCTCCGCCAGCGCCCGATCCACGCTGAGCGCTGCTTCCACCGCGCGCTTCCACTCCTGCGGCAGCCCCAGCGTCTCCAGTGATGCCTTCAAGGGCGCGGGGGCCACCACCACCAGCGCGTCCGTGTCCTTCGCAGCCGCGGAGATGTCCGCGACGCCCTCGATGCTGAATTTCGTGTTCACGCGTGGCACCATCCCACAGGTCCTTTCGGGAACTGGCCTGGAAAACCACTGGGCAGCACCGGAACCCGACCGGTATCTTCCGCGACCCCTCATGTCCGACACTTCGTCCAAGTCCGACACCCCGTCCAAGCCCTCTGGCAGCGTCGTCTACGGAGAGCGCCCCCTCCTCGAGCAGGAGCCCCACACCGTCTGGCCCCAGGGAGAGCCCGCCCTGATCGAGATCCTCCCGATCGCCAGCCGGCTCGCGGTCAACCCGCACTACCAGGGTCGAGGCGTCACCGCTGCGTTCCTGGACTCGGGCTTCTTCGCCCACTCGGATCTCATGCAGCCGCGCTGCCGCATCCGCCGCTACTACGATCTGGTGAACGACAAGGAGGGCCTGGACCTCATCAGCAAGCCGGACAACTCCATGTGGCACGGGATGATGACGTCCACCGTGGCCGCCGGGAACGGATTCCTCTCCGAGGGGAAGTTCAAGTCCCTGGCCCCCGAGATGGACCTCGTCCTCGTCAAGGTGGGGCACCTGTCCCGCGTGAAGCACGACGACATCGCCCGAGGCATCCGCTGGGTCATCGCGCACAAGGAAGAGCTCGGCATCCGCGTGCTCAACATCTCCGCCGGCGGTGACTACGAGGCGAGCTACCTGGTGGATCCCATCTGCCAGGCCGCCGAGGATGCCGTCCGCGCTGGCATCACCGTCGTCTGCGCCGTGGGCAACGCCGCGCACGGCAACAACCGCGTCATCTCTCCCGCCAGCACCCCTGCGGTCATCACGGTGGGGGGGCTGGATGATCGCGGCGACCCGCGCCAGGGCCGCATGGGCACCTACTGGTCCTGCTTCGGTCCCACGATCGATGGGCTGCAGAAGCCGGAGGTCATGGCCCCGGCCATCTGGGTCGTCGCCCCCATCCTCCCGGACACTCCCACCGCCCAGGAGGCGGAGCTGCTCACCCTGCTGGATACGACACCGGACGCCGAGCTCAGCAAAGTCGTGGGCCAGCACCCGGGCGTCATCCGTGAACTCGACGCGGTGAAGAACGACGAGCCCTACCTCATCCGACAGCTGATCGGCTCCAAGCTGCGAGATCAGAAAGTCGTTTCAGGGGCTTACAAGCACGTGGACGGCACCTCCTTCGCCGCTCCCATCGTCACCAGCATCGTCGCGCAGATGCTCGAGGCCAATCCACGTCTGCCACCGTGGGAGGTCAAACGAATCCTCATTGCGACGGCGAGACGTCTCCCGAGCGTGGCGGTGGAGCGGCAGGGGTGGGGTGTGGTGCAGCCGGCCGCGGCCATCTCCGAGGCCGAACGGCGCAGGTAGGGAGGGTTTGAGGCCTCCCCCCCTTTTCACTGCGGAGTGAAAACAGGTAGGACGGGAGTCACATGACTCCTGCAGGCCGTTCCCGGACCCTCCGTATTGGCCTGATCGACATGAACAACGGGGTGCCCAACCAGGCCATCCGCTCGTTCCGGTCGATCATCGCCGCCTTCGCCGAGCGCGCTCGAGCCCGTAACCCGGGGCTCACCGTCACCACCGCGCACGTGCAGCCGCGCAACCTCGGAGAGGCCCCGCCCCCGGATTGCGATCTCTACCTGAGCACCGGGGGCCCTGACGCGCCGGTGGACGGCTTCAAGGAGAGCTGGGCGCCCAAGCTCCGCACCTTCTTCGACAAGATCGTCGACGGGCAGTTGCAGCACGGCAGCTCCGCGGCCTCGCTCTTCGCCGTCTGCTACTCGTTCGAGATCGCCGTGATGCACTTCGGCCTCGCGGCGATGATCCCGCGCGAGCGCAAGTTCGGCATCATGCCCGTCTACCCGACAGAGGAGGGCCTGGCCTCTCCCATGTTCGCCCCGTTCGGAGACCGGCTCTTCGTCTGGGAGCACCGCAGCTGGCAGGCGGTGGATGTGGACGAGAAGCGGCTGAAGGAGCTGGGCGGAACGCTCCTGGCTCGCGAGAGCCGTGATGGGCACAGCAAGGGCCGAGGGCTGATGGCCTTCCGCTTCTCCTCGGGTGTCGAGGGCACCATCTTCCACCCCGAGGCGGACCGGCCCGGGGTGCTCAACTGGCTCGAGCGCCCGGAGCAGGCCAAGGCCGTCATCGAGACCTACGGCGAACTCATCTACCGCCGCATGTGCAAGACCATCGACGATCCGACGCGGCTGGCACGCACCTATGCGCTGCTGCTGCCGGGGTGGATGGCTCGGAGCTTCAACGCGCTGGCACTGGATCGTGACTGGGCGCCGGTGGACATGCCGACATACGACGCGGCCGTGGGCCTGGATGCCTTCGGACGTCCTACGGAAACCGCGGTTTCAGCGGAGAGCAATACGTGAACAAGAAGATTGGAATCATTGCAGGGATGGAGTGGGACCATTTCCCGATGGCGCTCATCGAGCGCATCAACAAGGTCCCCGGCTTCGAAGCGGAGCTGGCGAAGATCGACGCCACCCCGGAGAACTTCACCGCGAAGTATGACGTGCTCGTCGACCGTATCAGCCACGAGGTGCCGTTCTACCGGTTCCACCTCAAGGCGGCGATGCTGGCCGGCACCTACGTCATCAACGATCCGTTCTGGTTCTCGGCGGATGACAAGTTCTTCGGCTTCTCGCTGGCCGCGCGCATCGGCGTCACCGTTCCCCGGACGGTGATGCTCCCGCAGCGCGAGTACATCCCCGCCATCGATCCGCAGCGTTCGCTGAACAACCTCGTCTACCCGCTCGACTGGCAGGCCATCGCCCGGTACGTGGGCTTCCCGGCCATCTGCAAGCCAGCGGACGGCGGTGGCTGGCGCAACGTCAACCGCGTCAACAACATGGACGAGCTGATGCGCGTCTACAATGACTCGGGCCAGCTGGTGCTGACGATGCAGCAGTTCATCGAGTTCGATGACTACGTGCGCTGCCTGGTCATCGGCCGCGAGCACGTGCGGATGATCCGCTACGACGTGAAGACTCGCAGCTACCTGCCGGACAAGAACTTCCTGCCCGCCGCGCTCGAGGCCCGCATCATCGACAACGCGCGCGAGCTGAACCGGGCGCTGGGCTACGACATGAACTCGGTGGAGTTTGCGATCAAGGACGGCGTTCCGTACGCGATCGACTTCACCAACCCGGCGCCGGACATGTATCCGCACCACATCCTCCCGGACAACTACGAGTGGTGCCTGGAGAAGATGTCCGAGCTGTGTATCAGCGCCGCGCGTGAGGGCCGCAAGAACGACACGAACCACGCGTGGCAGCGCTACCTGGAGAAGAAGGCACCCCGACAGGCGGCCACTCCGGCCAGCCCCCGGGCCACTGCTGCTGCTGCGATTCCTGCCGTCGCGAAGGCGAGGTAACGAACATGGGCGCGCCATCTCCGCTGGATGGGCAGTTCACGCTGGGTGTCGAGGAAGAGTTCCAGATCGTCGACGGGCAGACGCACGAGCTGCGCTCGTACATCTCCAAGATGATGGATGACGGCAAGACGGTGCTCCGCGAGCGGGTTCGCGCGGAGATGCACCAGTCCGTCGTCGAGGTCGGCACGGGTATCTGCAAGAGCATCCACGAGGTCCGCAACGAGCTCACCGAGATGCGGATCGAGCTGGACCGGCTGGCGCGGAAGGGTGGGATGAACATCGTCGCCGCGGGCACGCACCCGTTCAGCGACTGGAAGAACCAGGAGATCACCCCCAACCCGCGCTACCACGTCATCGTGGAGGACCTGCAGGACATCGCGCGCGGCAACCTGATCTTCGGGCTCCATGTCCACGTGGGCATCAAGGACCGCGAGACGGCCATCGCCCTGGCCAACCAGATCCGGTACTTCCTGCCGCACCTGCTGGCGCTCTCCACCTCGTCGCCGTTCTGGCTGGGGCGCGCCACGGGCCAGCAGTCGCAGCGCACGCTCATCTTCAAGCGCTTCCCGCGCACCGGCATCCCGCCCACGTTCGAGAGCTACTCCCAGTTCATGGAGTATGTGGACCTGCTCATCCGGACCAACTGCATCGACAACGGGAAGAAGATCTGGTGGGACGTGCGCGTCCACCACGTCTTCGACACGGTGGAGATCCGCATCTGCGACATGCCCACCAACCTGCACCAGGAGATCGCGATCGTCTCGCTGATCCAGGCGCTGGTGGCCAAGCTGTACCTGCTGCTGCGGCGCAACATGTCCTGGCGCCACTACATGTCGCCGCTCGTCGAGGAGAACAAGTGGCGGGCCAGCCGCTACGGCATCCGCGGCAAGCTCATCGACTTCGGCCAGCAGAAGGAGCGCCCGTACACGGAGTTGCTCGAGGAGATGATCGAGTTCGTCTCCGAGGCTTCGGACATCCTGGGCACCTCGCACGAGGTCGCCAACGTGCGCAAGATCGTCACGGAAGGCACCTCCGCGGAGCGGCAGCTGGAGGTCTACAAGAACAGCAACAACGACACGCGCGCCGTCACCCGCTGGCTCATCGAAGAGACGATGCGCGGTGTGAGCTCCTCGTCCTCGTCCGCCAGCCAGACCGGCTGACGGCGCAGGACTCGAACGGCGAGGCCTCGCCTGAAAAGGCGGCCCGGAGGGGACCTCCTTCGCGCTCGTGGCTGGGGGCTACTCCGCCCTCGGCCAGAGGGCCACGGAGGAGCCCACCCAGTCGAGCCCCTTGTTGAAGTCGACCCCGAGCATCTTTCCCCGGGACAGCCGGGCGAGGTTCATCAAGGGCTCGGGCAGGCGCTGACCCTGGTCCCGCAGGCAGAGCACGCGGATCTCCGCGGCCACACCCTGGCCATCGGGCGTCCACATCTCGCGCGCGTAGGTGATCTTCCGCTGGAGGATCCAACCCTCACGCTGCTCTGAGGGGACCTTCGCGATGTCCTCGGGCGTCGGATCCACCTTCACACCCGCGCCTGCGTACGAGAACAGCGGCTTGAGCACGTAGTTTTCGAGGTCCGCTGGCACTTCCTTCAACTGCGCCAGGGGTGTGGCCTTGGGGACCGCCGGGTGGTCGAGCAGCGGCAGCGAGAACTTCGACCACATCCAATACCAGTTGGGATGCGGGAACCAGCTCACGTCCAGGTCATCCGTGAACTTGAACGCCATGGGCGGCTTCTTCTGCTGGAGCTCGTCGAAGACCACCCGGTTGTAGATGCGCTTGATGCGGATGCGGCGGCCGTCCTTCACGCGGAAGAGCTGCCGGCCCTCGCGCTGGACGTCCGTCACGCAGACGGCATCCACGCCCGTCATCAGCTGCGTCGCGATGAAGTCCGGGAGCGTCTTCTGCCGCTGTGGTTCGATCTCCAGCAGGATCACCTCTTCCGGAGAGTGGCCGGCCAGCAGCGCACGGCGGAAGAAGGCCTGGGCGCTGTCGTAGTCGTAGCCGGGGGCGAAGCAGTGGAAGCCCTTCGCGGCATCCGGCATCTGCATCATCTCGTTGAAGATGCGCGCCTGGATCATGGTGAAGGCGAACAGCGACGGGAAGGCCTGCAACTCCACCACGCGCCCGTCCAGCTCACCGTCAGCGCCTCGGACGACGGCGAAGTCCACCGTCATCACGTCCGGCGCCGCGTCCTGGTTCGGTACGTCGAACTCGGGGGGGACAGCTCGGCGCGCGCGCGCGATGCGATCCGGCTCCGCCAGTTGGGCGATGATCTCTCGCGTGTATTGGAAGATGCGGTCGCGGACCGCGAGAGGAATGAAGAGCGGTGACTCCGCGAGGCGATACGGAACCGGACCCACTACGGACTGCAGCCGATTGCGGTACTGCTCGTAGAACTCAGGGGAGAACCGCTGGTTGAAGACGCGTCGAAAGTCGGATTGCATATTTGCGGCGAAGGTAACACGCGGCCGCTTGCGCTCATGCTGCTGCCCGATTCCGAGGTCGCCTCCCTGCCTGCCGCTCCTTGCTGGGAACCGTTCCCTGGCAGGGCTGAAGTGCCCGACTTGACTCAGGAAATTGCCCCTGGGGTCGCGGTGGGGCGGCTCGTTTGAGGTCGAAGCAGGGCCGTGTCAGTCGTGGGCCAGGTAGCGCACGGGGCTCGAGCCGAAGAGCGTGGCGGGTGACTGCTGCTGGCCTCGCGGCTCGTGCGCGCTGGCCAGGCGGGGCTTGCCGTCGGGACCTGGCGGCCCCGGTTCCACCACGGCGAGCTTCGGGCCGGCGGAGGTCTTCGCCATGGCGATGATGGGCAGGCCTCGTGCCGCCGCATCGAGCAGGGCAGGGCCTGCCACCTCGCGCCAGCCTTGCGAGAGCGCGGTCTGGTGCAGCCACTTCCAGATCTCCGCGAGCGTGCCAGGTCGGAAGGAGCTCGGGCCCGTGGGGAAGGCCGTGCCCAGCGTGGTGTGCAGCGCGTTCATCACGTCGAAGACGAAGAGGTGTCCCGCCTCGCCCAACTCCTGGGTTCGTTGTGCGTAGCGGGGGTTGGTCGCCACGGCGAACTGGTGGATGACGTTCTGGGTTTGTTGGGGCGTGCGCTCGCCGGGATGGCTCTCGATGGGGGCCAGGACGAGCTTCGCAGGGGGTGTGGAGGCGCCCACGGCGGAGGTTCCGGGCTGAGCGGGGGCGAAGGGGGAGCGCTTCGAGCGAGAACTGGGTCTGCGCGGGAGCGCGTTCTTGAGGCCCTGCCCGGACTGATCGAGCAGCTTGTGGAGCTTGTTGGCTCTCAGCATCACCGAGGTGGATTGGCCTGGTCGGCGGGGCGCATCCGCCTCAGGGATCTTGGCCTTCTGGGGGACAGGAGCTTCGGGAGTGGCAGTCTGCGGGCTCGGGGGAGCAGGCGGGCTGGGGCGGAAGACCTCGATCATGGGAGCGACAGCGGCTCGTGGCTCGGCAGCCGGGGGGCCGGGCTTCGTCGCGGGCTGTGGCTGCGGAACCGTGGAGCGGCTGCCGGTGGTCTCCCGGTTCTCGGCGGCGGGGGGCTTCTGGCTGACTGCGACTCCTGTCACGGGAGCAGCGCGAGGTGCGGCACGCTGGGGAGCTTCGGGAAGTGGGCCCGGTTTCTCCGCGCGCGAGGGCTGAGCCACCGGGCGAGAAGCCGTGAGTTGCGGAGAGCGGGGAGTTGGCTCGGCGGGCCGTTCCGCCATGGGCGCAGCGACCGGGCCCGGGCTCTCCACGGAGGAGGAGGGGAGTGGCACCGCCTTCATCGGGATGGTCGGAGCCGTAGAGCCCCTGTCCGCACCCGGCACGGGGATGGGCTTCATGGGGACAGTCGGAGCCGTGGAGCTCCTGTCTGCCTCGGGCACACGGACCGGCCGCATCGGCACGGTGGGCGCACTGGAGCTCTTCTCCGTCCCCGGGATGGGGATGGGCTTCATAGGGACGGTTGGGGCCGTGGACTCCCGATCCTCGGCTCGACCTGGGGGAGCCGGGCGGGAGCCGGGAGGCTTTCCTCGGGGGGGCGAGTTGTCCTGTCCCATGAAACGACACCTCGGGAACCACAGTGGGGGCTTCGCCCGCCATCGTATCGCGAGCGTCGCATCAGGTCAGGAGCCGGCCTTTCGAGCGACCAGTTGGAGCCGCTCATTCGCGTTTGGCAAGGCCGCCGACAAGGTCGTCTCGCTCGTATGCGCTGACGCACCCAGGGCGCGGCGCGGTGGTGCACCACTTCTTCGAGGGCGGTACCTTCGAGTTCGGGAAGGCCCACCTGCCTGCTAGCAGGCGCCTACCTCAAGCACTGGGTTCTCTTCGACGAGGCGCGCGCTGGGCACTTCTGACGAAGGGTTCCTATAGGAAGGTCGGGGCTTGGGGTTTCGCTGGGCAGCATCCTCGCATGGCGCGTAGGCTGCCGCCGTGTCCCCGAGCCCCCCGTTGCTGGATGACATGCTGCTCTTCGCCGAGGTGGTGGCGACGGGAGGCATCACCGCCGCGGCCGAGCGCCTGAGCCTGCGCAAGTCGACGGTGAGCCGCCGGCTCGCGGCGCTCGAGGACCGGCTGGGAGTCCGTCTGCTTGAGCGCAACTCGCGCCGGCTGCGGCTTACCGAGGCGGGCCGGCAGTACCACGCGGACTGTGCGCGCCTCGTCGCCGAGGCCCGCGAGGTCAACCGGGCGCTGAGCGAGTCGCGCGACACGCCCCAGGGCACGCTGCGCATCGCGACCCTCTCGCTTCTCGGCGAATTGCTCACCCCGGTCATCGCCGAGTTCCTCCTGCGCCAGCCTCGGATGAGCGTGGAGGTCTCCCTCGCTCAGGCGCACGTGGATCTCATCGCAGAGGAGTACGATCTGGCCCTGCGCACCGGGCCACTGGCGGACTCCACATTGATCGCACGCCGGCTCGGGCATGTACGCACCGGCTACTACGCCAGCCCTGCCTATCTCAGCGGCCACGGCACGCCCCGGTCTCCCGAGGAACTTCAGGGACACGAGTGCGTCCTGCTGGCCGAGCCAGGCACCGATGAAATCTGGTTCTTTGGAGGAGGGAAGGGCGCACGGACGGTGCCGGTGAGCGGACGCCTGCGCGTGCCGAGTGTCCGTGCCGGCCAGGCCGCAGCGCGGGCAGGGCTGGGCGTGGTGCGGCTGCCCGCGTCCCTGGTCACCGAGGATGTGCGCGCCGGAATGCTCGTCCCCATCCTGGTGGCCGAGACGCCCCCAGGGATCCCCGTCTTCGCCGTCTATCCGAGCAGCCGCCAGCTCGCCCCCAAGGTTCGCGCCTTCCTGAGCCATCTCTCGGAGCGCAGCGCCGCAGTCCCCTGGGAGGGAGACGCCTCTCCGGCACCGTCACGGCCCCCACGGTCCCGCGGTTGAGGGGCCTTCGCGCAACGGTGCGTTCTTCCCGGGCCTCTCGTCCCTGACACCCCCCGCCGCTACATCTGCCGCGTACCCAGGCACGGTCCTCGAGGCCGTCGCCCATCGAGGAGGACACGTCATGGCAGGGGAAGTCATCGAGATCGGGGATGCGGAGTTCCAGCGGGAGGTGCTCGAGTCGAAGGAGCCGGTGCTGGTGGACTTCACGGCGACGTGGTGCCCTCCGTGCCGCGTCATTGCTCCGGTCCTCGACACCCTGGCCTCCGAGTACAAGGGCCGCATGAAGTTCACCAAGCTCAACGTGGACAACCACCAGCGGACGACGGAGGAGTACGGCATCCGCGCGATGCCGACCCTGCTCGTGTTCAAGGAGGGCAAGGTGGTGAAGCAGATCGTCGGTGCCGTGCCGCGCGCGAAGCTGGAAGAGGCGATTCGTCCGTTGGTCTAGGAAGGCAAGGGCGGCCGGGCCTTGTTAGAGTCCGCGCCCCATGCAATCTCTCCAAGGAAGGACAGCCCTCATCACGGGCGCAGGCGCGGGGATCGGTGAGGCTTGCGCCCTCTTGTTCGCGAAGGAGGGCGCCCGGCTCGTCTTGACGGGCCGCCGGCGTGATCGGCTCGAGGCGCTGGCGGCGAAGGTGGGGGTTCCCTCGCACATCGTCGAGCTGGATGTGCGCTCGCGCAGCGGTGTCGAGTCCGCGCTTGCCGCGCTGCCCGCCCCGTTCGCCGAGGTGGACATCCTGGTCAACAACGCCGGTCTGGGACTGGGCCTCGAGCCCGCCCAGAGCGCGTCGATGGATGACTGGGAGACCATGATCGACACCAACTGCAAGGGGCTCGTCTACGTGACGCGGGCGCTGCTGCCCGGCATGGTGCAGCGCAACCGCGGGCACATCGTGAACATGGGCTCGATCGCTGGCACGTTCCCGTACCCCGGTGGCAACGTCTACGGCGCGACCAAGGCCTTCGTGCACCAGTTCTCGCAGAACCTGAAGTCGGACCTGGTGGGCACGCGCGTCCGGGTCACGGATGTGGAGCCCGGCATGGTGGAGACGGAGTTCTCGATCGTGCGCTTCCGAGGTGACGCCGAACGCGCGAACAAGGTGTATGAGGGCATGGAGCCGCTCGTGGCCGCGGACATCGCGGACATCATCCTGTTCTGCGTGACACGCCCCGCGCACGTGAACCTGAACGTGGTCGAGGTCATGCCCGCGGACCAGGGCTTCGGGCCCACCCTCGTCAAGCGCCGGTAGAGCCCTCAGCGCCATGCTCGAATTCCTGCTCCACTTCTCGTCGATCCGCCCGCCCATCCGCATGGAGCGCATCCTCCGGGAGCACTTCACCGAGGGGCTCCTGGGTGAGCTGCATGCTCTGTCCAACCGGCTGATGGCCGAGGACCTGGAGCACTTCCGAGTGCATGCCCAGGCCAACGATCTCGTCTACGTGTTCCGCCGCACCGACACGGGCGCCATCGTCGGCTTCCAGTTCTGGCGCACCGCGCCCATGAAGTTGCCTCGGAGTCGCATCATCCTCGGGGGCAAGCTGCGGATCCTCCCCGAGTTCCGGCGCCATGGGCTGCACCTGCTCGCCGGGCTGGACTTCTTCCTCGTGAACGCGCTGCTCCACCCGTTGACGCGCCACTACCGGCTCTCGATCCCCAGCATCTTCGGGTTCGTGTCCATCACCGAGGCCCTGGCGCACTACGAGCTGTTCGATCCGAAGGCCTTGGGTGAAGAAGGCCAGGCCATCCGGGATGCGTTCCAGATGCTGGCCGAGCAGAGCCACTTCCGCATGGATCCGGAGACCGGCCTGTTCTTCGTCGACATCTATATGACGCCCGAGACGCTGAGCCGCTACCCGCCCGCCTTCTTCGAGAAGCCCGGCGCCCGGCGCTACGCCTCCGTCAACCCGGACTACCGCACGAATGGCTCCTACGTGGGCATGTGGTTCCGCTTCACGCCCGCCAACCTGCTCTCGGTGACGCGGACGGTGGCCCGCAGGCTCCGGCGCTCCCGGGCCTCAGGCTGAGCCCGGACTCACGGCTTGCCGCGAGTCCGCAGCACCTCGCGCAGCACCTCGTGGGCGCTGCGCAGCATCGTCACCGTGGTGTCCCAGTCCACGCAGGCATCCGTCACCGAGCAGCCATAGCGCAGCTGCGAGAGGTCCGCCGGGATGGGCTGACTGCCCGCCTCGATGAAGCTCTCCACCATGAGGCCCACCACGGAGCGGTTGCCCTCGCGGATCTGGTGGACCACGTCCCGCATCACCAGCGGCTGCAGCTCCGGCTTCTTCCACGAGTTGGAGTGCGAGCAGTCCACCACGATGTTGCGCGGCAGCTTCGCCTTCGACAGCCCCTGCTCCGCGAGCGCGATGGATACGGTGTCGTAGTTGGGCCGTCCGCCTCCGCCGCGCAGCACCAGGTGGCCGTACGCGTTGCCCGCGGTGCGGATGATCGCCGACGCACCGCTGTCATTCAGTCCCAGGAAGCTGTGCTTCCGCGACGCGGAGAGGATGCCGTTGACCGCCGCCTCCAGCGAGCCGTCCGTCCCGTTCTTGAAGCCCACCGGAGTGGACAGCCCGGACGCCATCTCGCGGTGCGTCTGGGACTCCGCCGTGCGCGCGCCGATCGCCGTCCACGACACCAGGTCCCCGTAGTACTGCGGCGCGATCGGATCGAGCGCCTCCGTCGCCGCCGGCAGGCCCAGCTCCGCCACGTCTCGCAGGAAGCGACGCCCTCGCTCCATGCCTTCCTCGATGTGGAAGGAGTCGTCCATCCGCGGATCGTTGATGAACCCCTTCCAACCCGTCGAGGTGCGCGGCTTCTCGAAGTACACGCGCATCACCACGTGGAGGGAGTCACGGACCTCGTCCGCCAGCTTGCGCAGCCGGCGCGCATAGTCCAGGCCCGCCACCGGATCGTGGATGGAGCAGGGGCCCACGATGACGAACATGCGCGGATCCTTGCGGTCCAGGATGTCCATCAGTGCCCGGCGGCCAGCGAGCACGGCCTCGGCGGCCCGCTCGGTCATCGGGACCCGCGCCTTGATTTCCACCGGCGAGGGCATGTGGTCAACGCCAACAACATTCAGGTTTTCGGTGCGCGCGGTCATGGGGCGGAGGCCATTCTATAGGGCCACGGCCACGAATGAGTGTCCCAAGATGGCGAAGCCTTCGAGCGGGCGGGCACAGGCGCGAAAAAGCCCTTGCGGTGCTCCCCAGCCTTCCATTAGCTCTACCCCCAGGTGCCGAGGGGCGCCTGGACCCGAAAAAGACGACGTCACCCTCGCTTCAGTGCAGCCCGACACGTTGTTCTCTGTGAGTTCCTTCCACGGCCCATGACTCGGGTGAGGGCCGGTTACGAGGGACTTGTCATGGGAACCGACTCTCGCGCCGCGCCGCGCCTCAACCTCCACGAGTGCAAGATCCGCGCGTCGCTCCTGCTCAAGGGGCTGGACTCGGCCGAGCTCGCGCGCGCCACCCGGGCCGCCGAGCGGTTGGGCACGCTCCCCGCCTTCTCCGGGCTGTCTCCCGCGCAGCTGATCGCCCGGAAGGACTCGGTGCGCCGCAAGCACGCACTGGCCGTGATCGCCCGCGAGCAGGGCTATGACTCCTGGGTCGAGCTGAAGCAGGCGCTCGGCGAGGAGACCTCACCCCGGTTCGACCCCGAGTCCTTCTTCACCTCGGCGGTGAGCTCCTTCCTCAACCATTGGTTCTCCTCGTACCCGGAGGCGCTCGCCGCGCTGCGGAAGGCAGGGGGCTTTCTCTTCCCCTTCCGCCAACAGTTCTTCGTCTGCGAGGCGGGCTTCCTGCGAGCACTGGGCGTGGATCCCGCCGATCCCGACTGGGAGCGGATGGGCCGCAACTGGGTGGAGCCGCTCGACATGGCCGCCCACGCGCGCCTCGAGCAGAAGCTCATCGCCCTCGGCTTCACGAACTGAGCCGTTCTCACGCCTCACCCACGAAAGGATCACCCGCATGTCCAGCCGCGCCGAGCTGAAGCGCGCCTATAAAGAGAAGCCTCCTCCCATGGGCGTGTTCGCCGTCCGCTGCCAGGTCCATGGCAAGGTGCTGGTGGGGTCCAGCCTGAACCTCCCCGGAGCGCTCAACCGCGTCCGCTTCCAACTCGACATGGGCTCTCATCCCTGTGTCGAACTCCAGGAGGACTGGCGGCGTCATGGATCCGACAGCTTCTCCTTCGAGGTGCTCGACGAGCTGCGACCCCCGGAGGATCCTGGCGCTGATCCGAAAGAGGAGCTGCGCGTGCTCGAAGCGCTCTGGCTCGAGCGGCTCCAACCCTACGGCGAGGCTGGCTACCACCGTCCTCCACAAGTAGGCACATAGGCGCTTCGAGCCCGATTTCCCGCCTCGCGGATCCGCTCCAACTGGAGAGATCTTCTCCAGAGAAATCAGAGATGGAGGTTTTGCGCCGCTTCCCGCTTTTCAGTACAGTTTCAGATATCGAGGATCACCATGCAAAACCGCCGAGAAGACAGCCAGACGCTCTCCAGTGAGTTGTTCTGCATGCGAGGCATCGGCATCCTGCTGGTGGTGCTCGTGCACGTGCTCGGCGTCGACGCGCAGCACGGCATCCGCAAGCTCTTCCCGCCCAACCGGATGGACCTTCGGCTCCTGGTGGAGGTCATCCACAGCTTCAACATGGCCGTCATGTTGATGGGCTCGGGCGTGGCGGCGGCGGCCTTCGGGCGGGAGTCTCCGCCGCTGCTCGACTTCATCCGCAAGAAGCTGAACAAGCTCTTCGTGCCGATGCTCGTCTGGGCGCCGGTGCTGTTCCTGATGCAGGAGCTGACGTGGGGCCTGCCGCACGGGTTCGAGGCGTGGACGAAGCTGCTGCTGCGCATGCCCACCACGTGGTTCCCGCCGTACTCCATCTTCTGGTTCGTGCATGCGCTGGTGGGCTGCACGCTGCTGACCTGGGCGTTCCGCAAGGTGGCGGGCGAGGCGCTGGGCCGCTGGCTGTGGCCGGCCTACTTCGGCATCACGATGGTGATGCACCTGGTGGCCAGCCCCTGGACGGAGGGCGGCACCGGCGTGCTCAACGAGTACGTCGAGCTGATCCTCTATTGGAACCGCTTCTTCGCCCTGGGCATTGTCGTCTTCCCGTGGCTGGCGTCGGTGCGCCAGTGGCTCACGGGCTCCTCGATTCCCATGCAGGCGCTGGTGCCGGCGGGCTTCATGGCGGCCATCATCGCCGTGTACGCGGTGCTCCCAGCGGAGCGGTACGCGCTGGTCGCCGCCATCAACGGGACGCTGGGCTTCTGCATGCTGTTCAGCCTGTCCGCCTTCCTGCGCAACCGCAGCGTGGAGTGGGGCACGGCGTGGAAGGGGGCCTGGCGCCGGCTCGTGTACACCGGCTCCATCAGCATGATCCTCTTCCTGTTCCACCTCTACTTCGTGTCGGGGATGCGCATCGCGCTGGAGCGCGTGCACCCGGAGACGATGGTCGGGGTGCACCTGGTGCTCGGCACCCTGGCGGGGTGCGTGGGCCCGTGGCTGCTGTACCTGCTCTTCAAGGGCCAGTCCTGGTTCCACTGGAGCGTGGGCATGTCCAAGCCCGCGCCCCGGTCAGCCACTCCGGCGGATCAATCCCGCGAGGGGCTCGCTTCCAGTCCGTGATTTGCGCGGCGTGAGGGCCCCAGCGTTCGTTGCCTTCCGAGCGCCGGGGCCGTGCTCCGGCCGCGTTACGGCTGGCAGATGTTGCGATCGTTCAGCGGGTTGATGTGGCCCTCGGCGTTGCCCGACAGGGACTTCGCGTAGATGCCGCCATCCCAGCTCCCGTTGTTGAAGGAGATGTCCGCGGAGGGCGCCAGCACCGTGCCGAAGATGCCGAAGCCGGTGGCGCTGATGCTCGTGGCCTCGAAGAAGTTGTAGACCACGCCGTGCTGGTCGATGCCGCCGCTGAACGAGGTGCCGCCGCCGACGATGTTGATCGCGGAGCCGCGGATGTTCACCACCACGAGCGAGCCGGCCGGAGCCTCGATGGACAGCAGCCGGGCCCCGTTGAAGGCGTTGCCGTCCAGGTCGAAGACGTTCACGCCGGTGCTCGTGCCGCGCAGCAGGATGCCGCCCCACGAGGTGCGCGTAGTGGACCCGTTGACCGTCATGCCGGCCAGCTGCACTGCGAGCTGGTTCAGCTCGGCGAACCGGGCGGCGAAGTTGATGGGCGTGCCCCGGGCCACGGAGCCCCGCGGATAGACGACGGTCCCGTCCGCGCTGTAGGTGCCGCCGTAGCGCGCATCGCCCCAGACGGCGCCGTGCTTGAGCGTCAGGTTGCCGCCGGCCACCAGCGTGTTGGCGGTGCTCCCGTTGTCCAGCCCCGCGCCCACCGCGAAGTGGGTGAGCGAGATGTTGCCGCCGGCCGCCACCTTGCCCACGACGTCATGGCCGCCCTCGTAGTTCTCGAGGAGGAACAGGTTGTAGTCGCTCAGGTGCAGGTCCACGCAGGTGTTGGTGGAGCAGGGGCCCACGGTGAGCTGACGGGTAGCGGTGGCCGCGTACCCGGAGTCGTCCTGTACGCGGTAGGTGACGGTGTACTGGCCCTGCTGGGACTGGTTGAGGTTGCTGGTGGTGGTGATGCGCGACGTCAGGTCTCCATCGCAGCGGTCCGAGGCGGTGGCGCCGGGATCCTGGTACGCCGGGCCATTGCACTGGAGGAAGTCCGGCCCGGGCTTCACCACGATCTGGGGCGCCAAGGTGTCGTGGACGGTTACCTTGCGCTGCACGGGCAGGGCCGTGTTGCCGGAGGAGTCCGTCGCGCTGTAGCTCAGCGGGTAGGAGCCCGGGGTGCCCATGTCCACCGAGCCGGTCCTGGTGAGGGTCGGGTTGGCATCGCACGTATCGGTCGCGGTGGCGCCCGGGTCGGCATAGGTGCCGCCCACGGTGCACTCCACCGTGTCGGTCTCCGAGCCCTTGAGGGTCATGTAGGGCGGCGCGGTGTCAGTCACCGTTACAACGCCGGTGCACGAGGAGGAGTGGCCCGCCTGGTCCGTGCAGGTCAGTGTCACGGAGGTGCTGCCAACGTTGAACGGGCCGGCCAGGCTCTGCGTGCAGCTCACGAGATCCCCGTCTGGATCATAGGAGCCGTTGTCGATGCTGGCCGCGGCCCCACAGGTAGCATCCGCCACCTTCGTCACGTTCTGGCAGAGCGCCACCGGTGCCTGGCTGACGGGAGGCTCGTTGGAGTGGGGCAGCTTGCAGAACGAGGTGCACGCGCCGACGTTGCCGGCGGGGTCATTGGTGCGGCCGTTGGCGACACCCAGGTCGCACTCCTCGCCCAGCTCTGCGTCCACGTGGCCGTCGCCGCACCAGTTGAGGTGGCACGAGTACGAGCAGGTCTCATCGGGCGCCTGGTTCGCTACCGCGGGCTGGCCATTGAGCAGGTCTCCCAGGTCGCACTGCCGGGCGGCCGTGCAGCTGGCGAGCCCGCAGCCCGCGCCCAGGGCCGACGCGCCGCGCACGAGGATGTACGGCGTGCTCACGTAGTGCGTCTCGTCCGGAGCGTTCACCAGGTAGTCCGAGTAGGGACGCTGGCCGGGGATGGGCTTGCCGGAGGCGCTCATCGCCAGCGCCGCGAAGGAGAAGTTGTGCTCCGGGAAGCGGGTGAATACCGAGCGCGCCGCGCACCCGTCACCGCGCAGGCCCGTGTCGGTGACATCTGCGGAGATCAGATTGTTGTTCATCTCCAGCATGTGCGCGCGGTCGGCGCAGTCCGGCACGCCCTGCACGGTGAAGAGGCCAAACGGCTCCAGCAGCGCCACCGGGGTAGGGGTACGCGTGTTCTGGTACGCGCAGCCCAGCGCGATGTACATGCCGGTGCGCTTCTGCACCGAGTTGAGGACGAATTGGATGGCGTTCTCCACCAGCAGCGGCGTGTGGTTGTGCGTCGGATCCGTGCTGAGGAGGGCCACGTCGCCGTCGACGATCTCTCCCCAGACGTTGCGCGTCTCCAATGCCGCCTGGAAGGAGGCCTCGCTGCTGCGGCACTCCGAATCGCCGATGATGAGGGCGCGGTAGGACATGAACTGCTGCGCCGTCATCGCCTTCCACTGCGCCGGCGTCACCACGTCGATCTGCGCGGTGGGAGCCACGGCCGCCACGGCCAGCGCCTCGCGACTGGTGAGCCCCCCACTCACGCTGCTGCCCAGGATCAGCACCTTGTTGGTGCTGTTGACCTGCTGGTGTGTCGCGTTCACCGTCGCCGACCCACCATCTCCGGCTTGTCCACAGGAGATGAGCGTCCAGGCGACAACCGACAAGAAAACACTCCCCACGGCACTCAGCTTCATCTGGCATCCCCCACGAATGCGCAGGACCTCAAGGGTCCGTTTTGAAACCACCCCCGCCCTGGACTTCCGGGCGGTTCCCCGACAGCCAGAAGGTGGCTTCCCGTCGGGGGGTGTGGGGAACGTTGAGTCGGAGGGGTAGTACCGCAACCTCGCTCCGACACTGTGTGTTGAGAAGTCGAAGGCCTTTCGGCTTTTGCCTGATTCTCTGTCTCGGCGCGATCACTCGATCTGTTCGAGAGACACGCTCTGGGAGTGCAGAGGTCAGGCGCCAACAGTCTGGCGGTTGGAGGCCAGCTTGATGACGTTGACCATCAGGTCCTTCACCCGGCGCGGCTTGTTGCCCCCGTTGTCGCGGACGATCTTGTCGATGTCGTCGGTGGGCGAGTGGTACTCGGGGATGAGATCGCCTCCGCCGTTGGGGTTGGAGAGGCCCTCGAAGAGGAAGAGCACGTCCTCGCCCTTGCGCGTGAAGACGGCGCCGTCCTGCCGGTCCCGGTACTGGTTGATGTCCTGGTTGAGACGGTCGAACGGATCAGCCAGCTGCTCGTTGGCCTTGTTGACGACCTCCCGGAAGTAGGTGGCCTGGCCCTTGGAGTTGGTGTCGATGACGGACAGCCGCTGATCATCCCACCGGCCCACCATGTCCATGTTCACCACGCCGGCGATGTTCTTCAGCCCGAGGCCCGGGATGGGGTGGTCCACGAAGTACTGGGAGCCGACCAGGCCCTTCTCCTCGGCGCCGGTCCACAGGAAGAGCACCGAGCGATCCAGCTCGCCGCGCTTCTGCGCCTCGGCCAGCTCGGGGATCGAGGACATGAGCACCGCGCTGCCCGAGGCGTTGTCGTCTGCTCCGTTGTTGACGACGCCTCCCCGGCCCGTGCCGATGTGGTCCAGGTGGGCCATGACGACGATGACCTCGTCCTTGTGGGGCCCGGTGCCCGGCAGCATGGCCATGGTGTTCTGCGCCATGCCGTCCACCTGGGCCACCTCGCGCAGTTGGTCCACGCTCATCGGTCCGGAGCGCGGCGCCAGCGGCCTGCCAGTGGCCTTCATCGTCTCCTCATAGCGCTGGGTGAGCAGCTCGCGGGTCTCCGCAGGCATGTCCTTGTCCAGGTAGAAGCCCTCGTCGAACACCTCGTTGCCGAAGTTCTTGTGCTCGTGTCCGGCTGCTGCGGCGGCGCCATGGGAGCCCTCGCTCGGCGCGCCTGCGAAGGAGAAGACCTGGAACTTCTGCTGGTAGGGGTCCGCGGGGTTCTGCGTGTTGGGACCGACCAGGCCGTACTTCTTGGCCAGCTGCTCCGCATAGGCGGAGGCGGCGCTCAGGCCCTCCGAGGGGCTGTCGCGGCCCTTCAACTCGTCCGAGGCCAGATAGGTGATGTGCTTCATCGGATCCGAGTCATCCCCGGCGGGCTGCGGAGGCGGCGGCTGCTCGCCCTTGGGGGTGACGGTGAGGCCCCAGCTGTTGAGTGTGCCGGTGTCCTGGGCCGAGGTGTCCTGCACCTTGAGCGTCCACGTGCCGGCGGCCTTCTCGCCCGCGAACGCGGACAGATCGAAGGTGCCCTGGATGTTGTCGGCGCTGCCTCCCTCCTTATTGGAGATGACGGCGCTCTTGCCGGAGGGGCTCGTCAGCGAGACGACGAGATCCCCGCGATACGGATGGGTGATGTCCAGGTTGAGCTTGAGCGAGTCCACCGTCGCGTCCCCGGTGAGCGCCAGGGTGGAGGTGACCGTCTTGTTGTCCTCGATGGGGGCGCGGGGCGTGACGCTCTGGGAGATGGGGGCTCCGGCGGTGGGCGTCGCGGCGCGGGGAAGCGGAGCGGCGGGGGGAGCGCCATCGAGCGCCACGCGAGGACGCGCGGTCTGCGGAGTGGACGAGGCGCCCTCGAAACCATCTGCGGACTTCAGGAGGAGCCGTGCGTCCGGGCCTGCGCGCCCCGGCGCGGACCCTGCCACGCGGTTGTTGAGAGCCTGGACGGGCTCTCGCTGTGAGCTAACTCCTTGAATTTTCTCGTTGATTCGCGTGGCCATGACGGGGTTCCTGATGTGCGGCTGTGTGTGCCTGAGTTATCGCAGGTGGGATTTTGTAGGTTTCTTCTCGCGTCATTATTTCTGCGGCAACCGGCCGAGTTCCCGCGCCAGAGTTCCGCGCGGAACCCTCCCAAGAGGTTGCGATGACGTGGCTGCCGTATGCCCTGCTGTCGGCCGCTTTCGCGGCGGCGACGGCGATCCTGGCGAAGATCGGTGTGGCGGGAGTGCCGTCGAACCTGGCGACGGCCATCCGGACCGGAGTGATCCTGGTGTTCGCGTGGGGCATCGTCCTGGCGCGAGGCGAGCATCAGGCTCTGGCGTCGCTCAGCCGGAAGACGGTGCTGTTCCTGGTGCTGTCGGGCATCGCTACGGGGCTGTCGTGGCTGGCCTACTTCCGAGCGCTACAACTGGGGCCTGCCTCGCGGGTGGCGCCGATCGACAAGCTGAGCCTGGCGATGACGCTGGTGCTCGCGGTGGGGGTGTTGGGGGAGCCCTGGACGTGGAAGCTGGTGCTCGGCGTGGGCCTCATGGTGGTGGGAGCCCTGCTGACCTTGAATTAACGGGCGATGGGCACGGCAGGGAGCAGCTTGCCTATCCCATGGTGCTACCAGTCCACCTGCTCGTCGGAGCCCCCAAACGCGGCTGGGAAGCCCTTGAAATGAGGCAGGCCATCCTTGATGGGTAGCAGTGCATGTTGGCACTGCATGTGGAACGTGGGCTTGAACATGCCCGGAGGGAGCAGGAGCGCGGTGACGCCACGAATTCCCAGGCCGGGAGGCTCGGCGAACATTCGGGTGCCACACTCCCGGCAAGAGGTGCGTGGGGTGACCTTCCGCTTGCACATGCCGAGCTCGCCGCGGACGAGCCGGGTGGCGGGAATGCGGTACATCACGGCAGGCACATAGGCAGCGCCGTGCACCGCCTGGCAGTCGTCGCAGTGGCAGTAGAGCTGCGCGATCGGTTCACCGGTAAGCTCCAGTTGAACTGCGCCGCAGAGACACTGGACGAGGGTCGTGGCCATGGGCCCCGGTCTTACCAGAGGTCGAAGCGCCAGGCGGCGAGCTCGCCTGGCCAGCTCTCACAACAAGACATCACGGCGATACCGCTCGGGTTGTATGTCCTCGCTCATACCTTCATCACGTCTCAAGGGAGGATGGCGAAGGCGCGCGCCGGGAAGCCCAGCCCCTTCTCCACCTTGGGCCACGTCACCACGATGAGCGCGCCTGCCGGAGGCACCTGGTCCAGGTGGGCCATGACCTCGATCTGATAGTGCCCCTGGGTCAGCACCCACGTCTCCGACTCCATCGTCTGGGTGGTGTCAGTGTCGAGCGACTCGTGTCCGATGGCCTTGATCTGGCGCTGCTCGAAGAGGAATTTGACGGCGGCCAACGACCAGGCGGGGAACGGTGAGCGCTTGAAGCGCTCGGGGTTGCTCCAGTCCTTGGACAGGTCCGTGCGCAGTGCCGCGAAGGCTCCCGCCGGAACCCGGCCGTTCTTCTTCTCCCACTCCTGGATGTCCTGGACCGTGAGCGCGTGGTTGGGATCCTTGCCGAGCAGTGGGGTGATGTCGAAGACCACCAGCGGCAGGATCATGTCCTGGAGCGGGATGCGATCCATGGTGATCCCGTCCTTGTGGAAGTGAGCGGGCGGATCCACATGCGTCCCATACTGGCCCACGAAGGAATAGAACGTGGTCCGGAAGCCGTCCTCCTTCAGGGTGTAGGGCCGGTAGGTGCTCGGGTCCGCCGCCGCGGTGAAGCTGGCCTGGCCAAAGCCCTGCCACACCGGGGTGCTGGGGCTGAAGCTGTGGGTGAGATCGACGAACTTGCGGGTGGAGAGGACCTTGTAGGCCTCGGCCAGAGTGGGTCCGTCGGCGTGCGCGGCCGTTGCTCCCAGGATGCACGCCACCAGGAGCAGGTGATTCGCCGGGACCTTCTTCTGGAACACAGCCTTGAACATGGGTGGGACGCCTCCGCTGAAAGGGGCGTCCAGGCTACTGTGAGTCAGGCCGGCGCTGGCCACTTCTGACGGGCCCACGTCTTGAAATCGGTGGTGGGCACGCCCAGGGCCTGTGCTTGCTCGGGAGTGGCCGGGCTCCCCACTTCGTTCATCCATTCTTGTCCGCGCACGAACTCGGGCATGAGCCCCTGAGCAATCGCCTCTGTGGGGGACAGATCCGGTGCCTCGATCCGCTTGCCCCAGACTTCCGAGAGAATGGCAGCGGCTTCGCGCATCGTCAGCAGCTCGCCGGCGAGTTCGAGCTCGACCTTGTTGAACTTCTCTGGAGCGTTGATGGCCGCGGCGCAAGCCGTGCCGACATCCTGCACCGTGACGCAAGCGACCTTCTTGTCTGGCGCGAGGGCCGTCAGCAACCGGTCGTCGACGAAGTTCGCGAACAGAAAGGAGGGGCGGACGAAGTTCTCCATGAAGAAGGACGGCTTGAGGAGGGTCCAGAAGGGGAAGCCGGCGCTTCGCACGAGCTCTTCCGTGGCGGCCTTGGTCTCCCAGTAGCGTTCGTTCCAGCCCTTCCAGCGCCCCTCCTTCCAACCCGGTGCGCTGCGATGGTGGTCACCCGTGCCCGAGACCGAGGTGTGGATGAAGTGCGTGACGTGGGCGGCTTTCGCGACCTCCACCAGGTTCCTTCCGTGAACCCGCTCGGAGTCCGATGCCAGATCCTTCAGGTTGGGAGTCTGCACCGAGAAGACCGCGTACGCTCCGGTGCAAGCCGCCAGCAGCGATTCTCTGTCATCCAGGTCGCCGAGCACGAGGGTGGCACCGAGTGCTTTCAAGGCCTCGGCGCCCTGTGAGTGAAGGTCTCGCACCAGCGCTCGTACGGGTGTCCCCTGCGCGAGAAGGGCTCGCGCCGCCGCACCGCCCTGCCTGCCGGTGCCACCCGTCACCAGGACGGAACGACGGTTCTGCTCAGCGGTCATGGAAGTCTCCTGAGTGGGTCGTCAGCATCGCAACTGCTTCGTTGCTTTAATGAGCGGGTGCGCGGAACGCAACTTCTTCGTTGCGATGGGGGCAACGGGGGCGTTGCCGGGCGTCAGGTGCGCCTTAAGATGTCGAGGCATGACGAGCCCCCCTCGAGCCAAGCAACTGCGCGGCGAGCCGCTGGTCGCGAAGATCCTCGAGACGACGCTCAGCGAGATCGCGCGCGTGGGCTACGAGAACCTGTCCATCGAAGAGGTCGCCGAGCGCGCTGGGGTCAACAAGACCACGATCTATCGCCGGTGGCCGACACCCGAGGCCCTCGCCATCAGCGCCTTCGAGCGAGTCTCCGACCAGGATCCCTTCTCCAACACGGGGTCGCTGCAGGGCGATCTGATGGATTACCTCCGACGCTATCGAGAGGTGTGCCGTTCACCCGCGATGTTGTCCCTGATGCGGATGCATCTGGGCGGCGGCGGGAGTGGCAAGATCGACGCGCTGATTCGAGAGCTGACGGAGAAGAGTGACTGCGACACGCTCGTGATGTTCCAGCGGGCTGTCGAGCGCGGGGAACTCCCGAGCGATACGGATACGGAGTTGATACGCGATCTGGTGCTTGGAAGTGCGCAGCACCTCATCCTCTTCCGTCAGGAACAGTGCACGGACGAGAGGCTCCAACGGCTCGTGGAGATCATGCTCTATGGCGCGGTGAGCGGAGGGCGCACTCCCAAAGCCCGGCGCCTTCGTTCAGGCCAACGATAGATGACGCAGCGTGACTCCGTGAGCCAGCGGGGAGGATCCACCGGATGAAGTCGCATGCCATCATGATGGACAGGGCCGGGCCGCCGGAGGTGTTGACGTGGCGGTCCGTGGAGCTTCCCCCACTGCGCCCGGATGAGGTGCGGCTGCGCACGCTCGCCGCGGCAGTGAACCACTCGGACCTGGAGATCCGCGCGGGGACCTGGCCTTTGTTGCCCGAGTCTCCGTTCCCCTATGTGCCGGGCCTGGAGGCTGTCGGGGAGATCGTCGGCATCGGCAGCGACGTCTCGGGGCTGGTCGTGGGGCAGCGGGCGTGGACCATGATGCAAGGGCTCGGGGGTGTCCGTGCGGAGCGGCCTGGGGGTTACGCCGAGCACGTCACCGTCGCGGCCAGCGCTCTGGCTCCTTTGCCGGACGAGCTCGATCCAGTGGAGTTCGCCGCGGTAGGGCTGGCGGGCGTGACGGCCTATCAGGGGTTGGCGCAGATCGGGCCGCTGGACCAGCGGCGGCTCGTGGTGACGGGCGCGGGTGGGGGAGTGGGCTCCGCCGCCGTGGCGCTCGCGAAGATGCAGGGCGCGTGGGTTCTGGCGGTGGCGTCTCGCCCGGAGCAGCAGGCCTATCTCGCGGAGCTCGGTGCGGATGAGGTGGTGGTAGCGCGAGCCGCCGAGCCGCTTCGAGCCGCGCTGCCAGAGCGGAGTGTCGACGCGGTGTTCGACACCGTCGCCGGGCCGCTGTTCCCAGTGCTCGTCAAGGCGCTGCGTCACTCGGGACGACTCAGCGTCGTGGGCGCCATGGCGGGTAACGATGCCGTGTTCGATGTCTGGGATCTCCTGCTCGGCATCACCCTGACGGGGTACTCCACCGAGGACCTCGATGGCGCTGCGCTGCGCGAGGCGACCCGAGTGCTCGTCGATGGCCTGCGGGCCCGCAGGTTGCGAGTCCCCGCGCGGACCCTCGTGCCCATCCGAGAAGCCTCGCGTGCCCACGCCATGCTGGAGCGGCATGAGGTCAGCGGGCGCATCGTGCTCGTGCCGGAGGCAGGCTGAGGTTCGGGGGCACTTCGTTCGCAAGCCGATAAAGCGTGAGAGCACGCTTGAGCCGCATTGCGGTCTGAAGCACGTTCCAGGCCTTCACCTCACACCGGGGGGCATCATGAGATACGTGGACGGCTTCGTTGTGCCAGTACCCAAGAAGAACCTGAAGGACTATCGCCGCCTGGCCCAGAAGGCGGGCAAGGTCTGGAAGGAGTACGGAGCGCTCGAGTACATCGAGTGCGTCGCGGACGACGTGAAGCCGGGCAAGGTCACGTCCTTCCCACAGGGCGTCAAGCTCAAGTCGGACGAGGTCGTGGTGTTCTCGTGGATCATCTACAAGTCGCGCGCGCAGCGCGACCGCATCAACAAGAAGGTGATGGCGGACCCGCGGCTGAAGGCCATGGACCCGAAGGGCATGCCCTTCGACGCCAAGAGAATGGTCTACGGCGGCTTCAAGACGATGGTGGAGCTCTGACCGGCTGACGGCGTGGGGCCCTCGTTGAACGGGTGCCCTGTCGGCGGAACGTGAGCCAACTGGTATGACAAGTGGACCAGTTGGGCCAGGCCGCGCCCGGCAGGCCTCCTTCACTGTTCGTCAGAGGGTTCCGTGCCAGACACCGGTCACTTCGAATCGCTGGGCTGGATGGAGCCACCGGGCTTCGCGGGCCGGGAGGTGCGCGTCTTCGTGCCCCCCGGCTTCGAGCCGCAGGTGCCCACCCCGGCCCTCTTCCTCTTCGACGGCCAGAACGTCTTCGACGGGCCTCCGGGGCAGGATGAGGGCTGGTTCGTTCACCGGGCCGTGGACGGGCTCGACCGGCGCTGGAACGTGGCGCCGTTGGTGGTGGCCATCCCCAGCGGCGCGTCCTGGTCCGAACGCGAAGACGAGCTGACGCCCTGGCCCACCGATGGCCGTGGCGGACGTGCCGACGCCTTCCTCGACTGGGTGACCCAGGAAGTGGTGCCTCGCACGCGCCAGCGCTTCCTGCTTCCGGAGGGAGCGCTTGGGGCCGTGGTGGGCGGAAGCTCCTGGGGAGGACTGCTTGCCCTCCATGCTCACTTCGCGTTCCCGCACCTCTTTGGCGGAGCGCTCTCTCTGTCGCCCAGTTGCTGGGTGGCCCATTTCGCCATCTTCGAGTCACTGCGCCGCCGTGCGCGCCCCTCGTTCAGCCGCATCTACATCGACTGCGGGGGCCGAGAAGCCGAGGGCCGGATGCTTCCACCCGCCGCAGCCCTTGCCGAGGAACTTCGCTCTCGCGGCTACTCGCGAAGCCAGTTGTGGTGGCGGCCGGATCCTCCGGCGGACCACAACGCACAGGCGTGGCGAAGGCGGCTGCCCCGTGCGTTGCGCTTCATGTTCCGGCGCGGGCCTCGCCCAGGCAGGTCAGGTCCGCGGTGAGGGGAGGGATGCGACGTAGCCATCGATCGCCGCGAACGTGCTCTGGGGCTGTTCGAGCTGCGGCAGGTGGCCGGCGCGCGGGATGAGCTCGAAGCGGGCATTCGGAAAGGCCCGTGCGAGTGCGCGTCCATAATCCGGAGTGACGATGCGGTCGCTTTCGCCCCAGAGCACGAGGACGGGGACGCGGACCTGCCCGAGCCGCTCCAGGAGCGCCGGGTCGTGCATGTAGGGGTCGCCCGCGATGACTCTCAAGGTCGCCATGTTCGCCTGCTGCCGGGCCTTCTGCTCCGGAGGGACCGTGGCGGGATCGACGTAGAAGCGGTCCGCATCGTGGTAGGCGTGCTCGGCGATAGCGCGAGGGGTCAGGGTGAAGAGGTTGCGGATCGGCTGCCCTTCGATCGCGACACCCACCGAGTTGATCAGCACGAGCCCGCTGATGAGGCCTTTACTGTCGCGGAGCGCCATCTCGGAGGCGAGCCATCCGCCGATCGAGGAGCCGACGACGAGGACATCCCGAAGGCCCTCGGCTTCGAGGAGCTGAAGGTAGGCGTCCGCGAGGTCTCCGATGCGGGTGAGAGACTCGGGCCTCAAGGTGCCGTTCCACCCCGGATGGGTTGGGCTGAGCACGTGGAAGGTTCGGGCAAGGTGCTCGCTGAGGCTCTGCACGGTGATGGGTCCACCTCCCCCGTGCAGGACGAGTGCGGTGCGGCCGGTACCGGCCTCTGTCAGCAGGATCGACAGCTCGGGACGCAGTTGCGCGGTGCGCGTCGATGTCATCGGAGTCGATTCATTGGCCATCCGGGAGCCGTTAGCACCCAACCCGATAGAGGTCCAGCTGACGAGGGCTCCTGCGCCTCGCACCGGGAGCCGTGTGCTTGACAGGGAGGATGATGATCGTCATCATCCTTCGGTCTGGATGATGATTGTCATCCAGATGATCCGCCTTCTCTTCTGCTCCAAGGAGCCTCGCCATGCCGATGATCGACGTGTACGCAGCAGCTGACCTCTTCCCCGCTGGCGCCGATCGGCAGCTCGGCGAGGAGCTCACCCTGGCCGTTCTTCGCGCGGAAGGAGTGGCAGCTCCCGGGCCCTTCCACCTTCACAACACCGCCGTGTACATCCACCGCCTGCCGTCCTCGGCGGTGCAGACAGCAGCTACCGCCGCGGCTCGCACCGTGCGCATTCAGGTGGTGACTCCTCCGGCATCGTTGTCCCGTCAGGGCCAGAAGCAGCTCGTCAAGGAAGCCACGGAGATCGTCACGAAGCTCTCCGGTGATTCGACCCAGGCCAGCCGCACGTGGGTGCTGCTGACCGAGGCCGCCGAAGGGGGCTGGGGAATTTCCGGTACCGCCTTTGGGCGGGAGGAGTTCGCTGAGCTGGCCGCCAAGGCTCGGGCCGCGAAGTAGTCGGCCGGCTCATTCCAACTGGGCCTTCAACTCCTCAGCGGCGGACTTGAGGATCTCCCGGGAGAGCTTTTCGTCGTTCACCGCCCGGGCCAGCGACACCGCGCCGACCAACGCGGACAGCGCGGCGATGGCCTTCGTCCTCTTCTCTTTCTGCGACTCGCCTGCGATCAACCGGGTGAGCAGATCCAGGTACGTGCCGACCTGCCGAGTGTAGGCGGACCGTGCCCGGTCGTTGCTGCGGGCCACGTCGCCCGCCAGGGTCGTGACGGCACAGCTCGTCGCCAGCCCATCGCGGTGGGCAGTGCTCAGGTAGCCATCCACCAGCCTGGCCAGCGGGGCCTGCTTGATCTGCTCCACGGCCTCCACGGCCCGTCCCCCGTCCTTCAGCGCGCGCTCGATCGCTTCGGCCACCAACTGGTCGCGAGAATCGAAGTGCCGGTAGAAGCCGCCGTGGGTCAGCCCGGCTTCCTTCATGAGGTCGGCCACGCCGATGCCATCGACACCAGCCTCGCGGAACCGGGATGCAGCCACCCGCACGATGCGCTCGTGGCTCTCGTCCTTCTCTGCCTTGGAATGGCCCATCCGTGAATCGCTCCTGACGTGGATGACGATCGTCATGCAGGATGACGCCCCCGTCAATGCCTACCCGCTGGGAGCTCCAGGAGGGCCGGGTGGACGGAGGTCAGCCGACCTGCCAGGGAGTTGACCCGGGGGCAAGGCTGGGTGACGTTGAAGCTCCTGTGACGACTCCGGAGAGCGGTACCGCCACGAAACCCCAGCGCCATCTGGGCATGGTGCGGTGGTTCCACCCCGCGCAACTCATGCGCACCAGCCTGGATGCGATCGTCTCGGCCGTGTTCGGCGTGCGCGCCGATCAGCGGCTGGTCGAGTCCGTGGTGCGGCCCCAGGAGCCCTACTTCGACTACTCGCAGGTGGAGGACGGAGAGGGCAGCTTCTGGATGGACTACGTGGCCGACACCGGAGACGGCTGGGATTCCACCTACTGCATCGCCCGGTTGCTGGCGCTGCCGACGCTGGAGGTGGGCACGAAGGGTGGCACCCGATACGTCACCCCGCGAGGCCGCGTGCTCATCTTCGGTGGAGACGAGGTGTACCCGGGAGCCAGCCGCGAGACGTACGAGGAGCGGCTCATCTATCCCTACGAGTCGGCCATGCGCCGCTCGCACCCTCCGAGCCCGGACCTGTTCGTCATCCCGGGCAACCATGACTGGTATGACGGGCTGGCCTCATTCATGCGCCTGTTCTGCGCCCACCGCTGGGTGGCGGGCCGGCGCACGCGGCAGAGCCGCAGCTACTTCGCGCTGAAGCTGCCGCAGGGCTGGTGGCTGCTGGGCACGGACGTGCAGCTCAACAGCGACATCGACGTGCCGCAGGTGGAGTACTTCCGTGCGGTGGCGGCGCTGATGGGTCCGAAGGATCGCGTCATCCTGTGCAACGCCGAGCCCGCGTGGATCAGTGCCACCGCGACGAAGCGCCGCCGCGGCTACCTGGAGAGCAACCTCGAGTACCTGCAGGAGAAGGTGCTGGGCAAGCGCATCAGCGTCTTCATCGCGGGGGATCTTCACCACTACCGCAGGCACGAGGATTCCGAGGGGAAGCAGAAGATCACCGCCGGAGGAGGAGGCGCCTTCCTGCACCCCACCCACGCGCCTCCGGCAAAGGAATTGCTGGACGGCTACGTGCTGAAGAAGAGCTTTCCGGACGAGAAGACGTCCCGGCGGTTGGCGTGGAACAACCTGTGGATCCTGCGCTACAGCCCGCTGTTCGGGCTGATGACAGGGACGCTGTACCTGCTGCTGGCACTGGCGGCCTACGCGGAGGTCGGCCACATGGGGCTGTCACGGATCCTCGATGTGTTGGGCGCCGTGGGGCAGGCCATGGTGCTCCGGCCGCTGACGATGGTGATGGGGGTGGCCACCATGGGCGGGCTCGCGGTCTCCGCGGATGCAGCCTTCGGTCGGTGGAGGCTGCTGGCCGGTGCTCTCCACGGATTGGGCCACATCGTGGGCGCGTTCTTGTGTGCCTGGGGCGCCAGCTACTTCGTGGTCAGCGTGCTGGGAGTCTGTCCGGAACTGGCGGCGGATGGGCTGACGTGCACGGGAGGCTGGTTCCATCTGGCCGGCCGGTTCCTGCTGAACGTGCTGTTCACCTTCCTGGGAGGCTACCTGGTCGGGCCTCTCGTGGTGGGCATCTACATGCTGGTGAGCGTCAACGGCTTCATGGCCCACTCCAACGAGGCCTTTGGAGGACTGGCCTCGCCGGACTGGAAGAACTTCCTGCGCCTGCGCATCGATCCGGATGGCAGCCTGACCATCTTCCCCGTGGGCGTCGAGCGTGTGCCCCGCAAGTGGAAGCAGACGCACGCGGGTCCCTACGCACCGGCCTTCGAGCCCGATGACTCGAAGGCCACCGAGCCCGCGCTCATCGAAGAGCCCCTGCGGATCACCTGAGCCCGTGCGGGAGGCTGGGGCTCACTTCGGCTGCCGGATGCGGGTCAGCCCCTCTTGCGTGACGGAGGCCACCAGCCGGCCGTCGCGCGTGAAGATGCGCCCGTTCGCCAGCCCTCGCGCATTGCCGGACCAGGGGCTCTCCATGGAGTACAGGTGCCAGTCGCTCATGCGCAGGTCCCCGTGGATCCAGAGCGCGTGGTCCAGGCTGGCGATCTGCAACTCGGGCTGCAGGATGCTGTGGCCGTGTGGCAGCACGGCGGTGGAGATGAGGCTGAAGTCCGAGGCGTAGGCCAGCAGGTAGCGGTGGACCTGCGGATCCTCCGGGAGGTCGCCGTTGGCACGGAACCAGATGTGCTTGACGGGCTCGGCCGGCTGACGTGCGAACGGGTCCATGTAGTTGACCGGACGCATCTCGATGGGCTTCTCGCCCAGGAGCTTCTCGCGCACCCGCTCAGCGAGCCGGTGGGCATTGCGGCTCAGCAGCTCGATGTCCGAGGGGAGCCCCTCGGGGCCGGCCACCTGGGGCATGGTGGCCTGGTGGGTGAACCCCGGCTCCTCGCCGTGGAAGGAGGCCATCCCGGTGAAGATGGGCTGGCCCTTTTGGATGGCCACCACGCGCCGGGTGCTGAAGCTGCCTCCGTCGCGCACGCGGTCCACGGTGTAGACCACGGGCATGCCGGCATCGCCGGGACGCAGGAAGTAGCCGTGCAGCGAGTGCACGTGGCGCGAGGGCTCGACCGTCTTGCTGGCCGCGGACAGCGCCTGGCCTAGCACCTGGCCTCCGAACAACTGCCGGTAGCCGAGATCCTGGCTGCGGCCGCGGAACAGGTTCTCCTCGATGGGTTCCAACTCGAGGAGCGCCAGCAGATCATTCAACACACGACTCATCGATGTATCACCTTCAGCCCAGCACGAGGGGCAGCGCCTTATAGCCGAAGCTCACCTGCGCGGCGCGCTGTCTCACCCCAGGCTCCACGCCTCGCTCCAGCGTGGCGAATCGATCGAGAAACGCACTCAGAGTGATGCGCGCCTCGAGCCGGGCCAGCGGCGCGCCCAGGCAGTAATGGGTGCCGAGCCCGAAGCCCAGGTGCTGGTGGTTGGTGGGGCGCTCGGGCCGGAACGTGTCGGGATCCTCGAAGACGGCTGGGTCCCGGTTCGCGGCGCCGTAGACGATGTCCACGAGTTCGCCCTCGCGGATGTCCACGTCTCCGATGCGCACGGGCCGTGTCGTCACCCGGGGCAGGCGCTGCACGGGGCTCTCGTAGCGCAGCACCTCTTCGATGATGGGCTCCACGCGCGAGCGGTCCTCGCGGGCCTGGCGCCAGAGCTCCGGGCGGTCGGCGAGGATGGCCATCATGTTGCCGATGAGGTTGGTGGTCGTTTCGTTGCCGGCGATGAGCAGCACGGCGACGAAGCTGCGAATCTCGGCATCCGACAGGGCGGCCCCTTCGACATCGGCCACCGTGAGGGCGGAGATGAGGTCCTCCCTCGGCTGCTTGCGGCGCTCGGCGATCGCCTGGCCCAGGTAGGCCATCATCTCCTGGGTCTTCCGCGCGCGCTCCTCCGCCGGCATTCCGGCGTAGGAGACCACGGCCTCCGACCAGAGCTTGAAGGAGGGGTAGTCCTGGTCCGGCACGCCCAGCATCGTGGCGATGACGCGCATGGGGAGGGGAACGGCATAGGCGGACATGAACTCCGCCGAGCCCTTGCCCATGGAGTCGAGCAGCTCGAACGCAATGCGGCTGATCCAGTCGGAGAGAGAGGCGATCCGCTGCGGGCTGAACACCTTGCTCACGAGCCGCCGCAGGTGGGTGTGGTGGGGCGGGTCATCGTGGAGCAGTGCCAGCTTGGGGATCGTCTTGAGCACCTGAGGCGTCTGCGAGGAGAAGGTCGCCGGATCTCGGATGGCGGCGAGCACGTCCGCGTGGCGCATCAGCGCCCAGGCGTACAAGGGCTCGGTCCTTCCCGTGAGCGGGCCGGCCGGCAGGCGCAGGTAGCGCACGGGGTTGGGACCCCGAAAGGCTCGGTACGCAGGGTAGGGGTTGGCAATCCCCTCAGGGGCGCCGAGCACGTCGGGTGTGAGCGAGGAAGGAGCGTCCATGACGCTCATCAGACTTCAAGCAGTGTCATGCCGACAACACTTGGTTCCCCGAGCCCCCTCCGGGCGCGACCGTTGCGAACCTGTATGCTTGTTGGACAGGTTCGCAACCGGTCCTTGGGACAGGGTCAGGGCCCCGCGTCCCCAGCGGGAGTGCCGCCATCGGTGTCCGTGGGAGCGCCGCCCATCATCACCTCGGTCTGGCCGTCCTCGGGCGGGGTGGCCTCGGGAGAGCCGGGAGCCACCTCGCCTCCGGAGCTCACCACGCCTCCGGTGACGGGGGCGCCTCCCTCCTCGGGGGTGAACTCCAGCATCTCCACGAAGGCCTGGCCCGGCAGCCGGAAGTCCATGCCCGTCACGCGGTCGCGGCCCTGGAGCTCGAAGAGCTGCTGTGCCACCGAGCCCGCTTGGATGCGCTGATCCGAGAAGAAGACGTAGACCTTGACCGGCCCTTCCTGGAGCGGCACACGGAAGCTCGAGTTCGCGATGGGCTTGCCCGCATCGCATTTGATGGAGCGGTTCTCCCGCGTCATCGTGAGCTGCCGGATGATGCCCTTCTGCGACACCGTGTAGAGCAGGCAGTAGGGCAGTTGCCCGTCGCTGGGGACGACCTCCATCGTGGCGCCGCTCACCTTGCGGACCTGCGCACGCGTGGGCGCTCCCTCGTTGCCCTTGTTACATCCAGCTCCCAGCGCCAACGCTGCCACGGCCCATGGCCACCGCGTCATATGTCCCTCCCTGTGGCGTGGAACTTCCTTCTGCCCGGCCAGCCTAGCTTGCCCGTTGCGCTCCAGGGAGGAAGGTTCGTCCGCTGGAGGACTTTGACGCAGTGCGCGCGTCGCTCATGGGCGCTGATAGACGACGATTTGAGGCGTCTCGTCCAGGTAGAGCCCCGTCACCGGAGTCCGCGTGCCGAACGCCTGCCAGATGTTGAACTCCTGCTCGCGGAACTCCTGGTGGTACTGGTACGCGACGATGTCCGCGTCGAAGGGGCTCCACACCAGTTGCAGGTCCGGCCGCAGCATCCCGTTCTGTTGGTAGTGCTGGAACGAGTAGCCCGTCACCTCGTGCAGGTAGACGCGCGCGCCGGGCCTGGCGTGCTCGTTGATCCACGGCAGCACGCTCGTCACGTGGCTGGACCAGAACTGGCGCTGCATGCCCAGCGACGCCGCACCGGAGATGCCTCCCGCCAGCTCCGAGTAGAACGCCGTCCCATAGGGGAACACGCGCACCAGGCCGATGAGCGCTGGCGCCATGAGCAGCGCGAACACCGGCGCCGCCACCGCCGCGGAGGGCAGGGTGGGGCGGCGGACTCGCAGGCGCTCGGCCAGGGCCGTGCAGCCGCGCACCACCTCCGTGCCCGCGAGCAGGCCCAGGAAGGGCATCGACGGCAGCCAGTGCTTCACCCCGCCGAAGTGCGGCACCTGCGGGTGGCTGATGATGAGGATGGAGAACGCCGCGTTCGCCGCCACCAGCGCCTCGGTGGTGGTGGGGCGGCTCACCCAGGCGCGCGTGCGCTCCGAGAGGCTCAGCAGCCCTCGGCCCACCACGATGAGCCAGCCCAGCGCCATGGGGACGAAGAGGCTCGTGGGCACCGTGAGCGCTGTCTTCACCACCACGTAGGACAGCGGGAAAGGCGGGGCTCGCATGACGTCGCCCAGGTAGAACCAGGCGTAGTGCTCGTGCGTGGCGTGGAAGTTCAGGTACCACGCCACGCGGTCCACCGGGTGGTGCCAGAGGTAGGGCCAGTGCAGGTAGAAGATGACCGGCCCGAAGAGGGCCATGGTGGCGATGGGGATCAGCGCCCGCGCCGTCGGCTCGCTCACACGGTACAGCTCCCGCAGCACCCAGAAGGCGCACCCGGCCAGTCCCACGAAGAGCAGCGTGTGCGGGCTCAGGGGGATGAACCGTTTCTGGAAACCCGCCTGTCCGAGCGCCACGAAGAGCAGCACGTACAGAACCGTCACCGCCGCGAAGAGGCCCACGAAGCGCCAGGCCCACTCGCGCGCCTCGGTTGAGGCCTTGCTCTCCTTCCACGCGCGCCACAGGGCGAACGGCACGAGCACGAAGGGCATGAAGAGCGCGTTGTGCTTGGTGGCGATGGCCAGTCCGAACGCCACCCCGCACCACACTCCCCAGCGGCGATCCTCCATGGCTCGCCAGAAGGAGTAGATGACCAGCAGCCACATCGCCGCCACCGGCATGTCGAAGGCCGCCAGCTCGGCGTTGAAGAAGTGGCGCGGCACGAGCAGGAAGGAGAGCGCGGCGAAGAGCCCCACGGCCCGGCCGTAGACGGCGCTGCCCAGCAGGAACGTCAGCGCTGGCACCAGAGCGGCCATCCCCAGCGCTGGCAGCCGGAGCGCCGTGGCGGGACGGAGCCATCCCAGTGCCCGGTGGAACAGCAGGTGCGACAGCCCGTACAGCTCCTTCATCAGCACCGGGTGCTCGTGGTTGACGTCCCACGCTCGGACGATGGCCGAGTCCGTCATCGCCACCGAGGGCGAGTGGAAGAGCAGCCGGAACCAGTTCGCGTAGCTCTCGGAGGAGGCGAAGTAGATGCCCTCGTCTCGCACGAAGCCCACGGCCCGCTCGGTGAGGAAGAGCGCCACGAAGGCCAGCACCCATAGGCCCCAGGCGATGCGCCGCTCGTCCCTCGTGGGTGCCCGCCCCAGCATCACGGATTCCCTCCCGCGGGGCCGAGCGCGAACACGTCCAGGCACAGCTGGCGCAGCTCGGCGTTGTCCGCCTGGGACCAGATCTTCACCGTGCGGGGCTCGCCCGGAGGCAGTGCGTGCTCCGCGATCTGCACACCCGGTACCCCTTGAGGAACCACCACGTCCAGCAGCCGCTCGCCGCTGCGCGCATCGTCCACGCCCATGTGGATGGTGCTCAGGTGGGGGCGTCCGTAGGGGTACTCGAAGATGATGCCGCCCTCGATTCGCAGCCCCGTGCCGCCCGGGACGTTGTCGAACTCGGCCACCAGCCGGTCCTTGCCGCCGGGCGGGTGCATCCACAGGCAGTGGCGTGGCTCGTAGTAGATCTCATGCCACTCGGGAGCCACGTAGAGGTGGGGCGGCCCGGGGCAGCGGTGCACCCGCCCATCGAAGGGGCACGGCCGCCGCGTGCCGTCGGGAGACTCCAAGTAGACGCGGGCGCTGGCATATGACTCGGAGGCCACGAAGCGGTGCGGCCGGTAGCGGCCATTCGTGTACAGCGCCAGCGTCAGGTTCCCCGCGTGGAAGGGCTGCCCCACCGCGACCCGGTAGGGCTGGAAGGCCTTCAGGAAGTCCGACTCGTCGGCGTTTGGCAGCTGAGGCTCGCCCAGCACCCAGATTCGCGGGTGCGCGTTCAGGTCGGCCCGGTCCGAGCCGAAGTAGCCGTACACCGGCGCCTCCGGCGGCAGGTACAGCCGCGCCCGCTCCGTCCACCAGGGGAAGAGCAGCACCGCATCCCCCGGACGCAGCTCCGCCCGGAGCCGCTCGCTCACGGCGCGATAGTCCGCCTCGGAGGCGAACCGTCCCGGCAGCCGTGCGTAGAAGAGGAGGCACAGCAGCGCGACGAGCACCATCACTCCCAACTCGACCAGAGGGAGCGCTCGCAGGAGCGGCCTGTGGGCACTGTTCTCGTTCAAGACGCGCGGGACCTTATCAGCCCCTCGATGCTCGGGGGCCGGGTTCTGTCGGGGCGCGCTCGGGACGAACCTGTATGCTTGGATGACAGGTTGGGACGGAGCCGCCCCGCTCGCGATCATCAGTCCGTGGGCGTTGCGGTCCGATGATTCGTCTGGCTCAGGGCAGCTCGGGGAACCAGGACACTAGGACTTCGCGAGGCGGATCTTCTGCTCGCTCTTCTCGCGGCAGAAGGTGCAGAAGCTGGGCTCACCCGCTCCGAACGACGGCGTCCAGGGCGGGTACATCGAACAGCGCGGATCCAGACAGTGGTGCAGCTCCCACAGGTGCCCCAACTGGTGCAGAGCATGCCGCGCCACCGGCTTGAACCCCACCTCCAGGTCCTTGAACCCGGCGCTGGTGATGATCGCCTTGTCCTTGCCGAACCGCGAGAAGCCCTGCGTCGGCGCCGTGCCGCTCGGCAGCTCGCGCTCCTTCAGCTTCCGGGTCGTCAGGTACAGCACCTTGTCGTCCTTGTACGCCCGCACGCCCTTCACCGCGTCCAGCACCTTCTCGGCGTCCAGCGGCTCGGGCAGGCCCGAGGGCAAATCCACCTGGCCCGAGTGCTCGCTGCCCACGCCGAACGCCGTGTAGAGCGTCCGGCTGAACTTCGCCAACTGCTTCTCATCGTACGAGTCCAGCGTCACCACGCGAATCACGGAGCATCACCTCGGCGCAGGGCCCTCGCCCGGCGGGACTCGCCCGCCGCGGAGCCGGCTCGACTACTCGGTCTCTCCCTCGGGCTTCTTCTTCGGCGGACGGCCCCGCTTCTTCGGAGCCGCCGGCGCCGCGGCCTCACCCTCGGGCTTCGGCTTGGGCGGACGGCCTCGCTTCTTCGGCACCGCTGGCGCCGCCGCGGCCTCACCCTCGGGCTTCGGCTTGGGCGGACGGCCCCGCTTGCGCTTCGGAGGCTCGCCCTCCGCTCCCTCCGCGCCCTCGTCCGGCTCGCCCTCCGCCTTCGCGGTCTTCTTGCGAGCCGCCTTGGGCGCCTCCTCCTCGTCCTCGCCGGAGGCCTCCGCCTCTTCGCCAGAGGACTCCTCCTCCTCGGGCGGTGCCTCCTCTTCATCCGGGGGCAGATCCAGCTCGCCGTCCAGCCCCAGCAACCCGCCGTCCAGCCCCAGATCCTCGTCGTCCTCCCCGCGCGGCTTGAACTCGGCCACCGTGCGCTTGGGGCGCTCGCGGCCGGGCGGGAAGAGGACGATGTCGATCGAGTCCTCGGCGTTGACCTCGGGGATGTTCAGCGCGGCGGACACCTCGGACACCAGCAGGTGCCGGGCGTTGTCGTACAGCTCGCGCTCCTTGGTGGGCAGCGGCCGCAATTCACTGAGCACCTGCAGGCCCTTCACCACCTCGGCCAGACCCAGGATTCCGCCCTGCGTCATCCGGTCCAGGTTCGTGCGGGCCCGCTGCTTCCAATCGAGGTCGGCCTTGTCACTGTCCGAGCGGAGGAACGAGTAGATCTGTTCCACCTCCTCGGGCGTAGCCACCTTGCGCACGCCAATGGTCTGCACCTTGGCCTGCGGCACCATCACCACGGCACCATCTTCTTCACGGCGCATGGTGACGAAGGTCAGCTTCTGACCGGCCACCTCCTTCACATCGATGGCCGAGACGAGGCAGACCCCCTGGTTGGGGTACACCACCCGGTCACCGACCGCGAGCTGGAGTCCTTCTGGCATGTCCCCCTCGTGAGCGAGAGCAGCAAGCGCGCAAGCGCCGGTCGTAGCACCGAGCGGCGCCGGACGCTACGAGATTACCGGCTGAGCGCCGCGGTGCGCGTTTCCGAACGTTGGCCCGCCAGCACCGTGGTGCGCATGACTTCCTGCAGCCGCGCATCCACCCGGGCGTCGATCTCGGCGTCCGTCAGCTCGTGCTCCGGCTGGGCCGACACCCGCGAAGACAGCCCCACCGTCGCCACCACCGCCGCGCCGAACACCATGAGCGTGAGCCACTTCTTCATGTGCGTCCTCCCTGTCTCGCCCGCCGGGGCGGGCTTCCTGTGAGCCACAGGGTAGGGAAGACGCTCGGTTGATCAATTTTTCGGCTACAAGATGCTCCAGATTGCTACAGGGAGCCACACGGGCTCGGGGGCGCCCTCAGCAGCCCGAGGGCCGGGTACCGGCCACCGGGACCACCTCCACCGAGAGTGCGCCCGCATTGTCCTCCAGGTCATCGTCCGGGAAGGTGAAGCGCAGCGAGGACACCCCGGCGAAGCGGGTGGGGCGGCCGGTTTCGACGATCCGGGCCGCGCCGCGCTTCCAGGGCCCGCCGGCCTGGGCGCCGCAGCCTCCGTCCTGAAGGACGAGGACCCGGCCCACGGCCTCGCCCTGGACGCCCCGGGTCCGCGCGGGGCGGGCGGTGTCTCGGAGGCGGACCTCGTAGGTGGTGCCGGCATCCAGGCCGTGCAGGGTAAAGCTCTGATCGGGACGCGGGGTGAGCGCATGCTGCCGTGCGTCGACCATGACGGTGGCGCCGGTGCCGCTGCGCGTCTCCCGCACGTGCACCCGGAGGCTGCCCGAGCTGCCCTGCCGAGGCTGTTCTGGCACGAAGAGGTAGAGCGCGAACGCGTTGCTGACCTGCAGTTCCTCGGGCCCCAGCAGGCCGAAGGAGGCCCGCGCCGGCAGTCCTGGGCCTCCCTCCAGGAAGTAGACGACCGTGCCGAGGGCGCCACCGGCGCTGGAACTTGCTCCCACTGTGTCCTCGCTGCTCAGCGAGTACGTGCGCGAGGGATCCAGCCGCAGGCGCGCCGCGCCCGAGGGTGGCACCAGGATGGTGTGCTGCGAGGGCCTCAGCTCGAAGGCCTGCAGTGGGAAGCGGCCCTCGAGGGGCACCTGGGAAGCCGAAGCCTGGGCGGAGGTGCCCGCACGGGACTGGGCGGCCGTACGCGGGCGGGCGGGGAGCAGCTCGGCGCGGACGGCCAGGGTGGCGCCCTCATCCGCCCGGACACGCTGGCTCCAGGACTCCATGCCGATGGCGTGCACCTCGATCAGGTGTTCGCGGTCCACCGAGAGGGGGATGAGCGTGGGCGTGTGGTCCATCAGCAGCTGTCCGTCCACCCAGACAGAGGCGCCCTGGGGCGTGGAGGTGAGCTCCACAGAGAACGTCTTGTCGGTCTCGTCCGAGACGATCAGCACGGCGGCCAGCAGCGCCGCCAGCACCGGTGCGCCGAACAGCACCCAGGACAGGGGAGACAGCCACCTGCGCGGAGGCTCCGGCAGCTCCTCCGGGGGCGGTGATGCCGCGGGGAGTCGCACATACGAGGGCGCGCGCAGCCGCACGGGCTCCTGCGGCAGTTCCTTGCTCCACAGGTCCAGCTGGCTCAGGAAGTCTGGCGGCAGCCGCACCGGACGCCCTTCGGCCACCAGCTCGGACTCGAAGAGGTAGCCCATGAAGTGGGCCAGGGCGCTGGGCGGAAAGTCCGGCAGGGCCGTGTGCAGGTACGTCCCGAGCGCCTCGCCAAAGGCCTCCGCCGAGGGGTAGCGCCGATCGCGATCCACCGCCATCGCGGTGAGCAGGATGCGCTCCAGCTCCGGGGGCACGCGCGGGTTGAGGGTGCGCGGGGAAGGGAAGTCACCCCGGGCGATGCGCTGGAGCACCTCCATCCGCTCGCCCTGCCAGGGGAGCCTCCCACAGAGCATCTCGTACAGCACCACGCCCGCGGCGAAGATGTCCGCACGCGCATCCAGCTCGCGGCCCTGGGCCTGCTCCGGCGCGAAGTAGAGGTACTTGCCCTGGGTCGCCGTGGCCGCGGCATCCATCCGGCTGGCCAGCCGCGCCCGGGCGATGCCGAAGTCCACCAACTTCACCTGGCCCTCGTAGCCCAGCAGCACGTTCTGCGGGCTGACGTCCCGGTGGACGATGTTGAGCGGGCGCCCGCTGTCATCCAGCCGGTTATGCGCGTACGCCAGGCCTTGGAGCATCTGCGTGGCGGCCAGCAGCGCCAGCGGCACCGGCAGCGCCTCCAGGTCCTTCTCTCGCGCGCGGCGCAGCACCGTGGACAGCGGCTGGCCGTGCACCCACTCCATGGCCAGGTAGAACTCGCCGTCCACCTCGCCGAAGTCGAACACGTGGGCGATGTTGCCGTGGTTCAGCCCCACCGCGATGCGCGCCTCGTTGATGAACATGGAGACGAAGGAGGCGTTGTCGGCGTAGTGCGGTAGGATCTTCTTGATGACCACCTGCTTGGTGACACCCGCCGCGGCCGTCATGCGCGCGAGATAGAGCTCCGACATCCCGCCCACCGCGATGCGGTCGAGCAGCAGGTACTTGCCGAACTCATGGCCCTCGGCCGACAGCTGCACGTTCGTCTTGGCTCCTTTCGGGCAGGCCCCTTGCAGCGCTTGCATCACTGCATGTCCTCATGAGGAGCCGCCAGAAGCTATCATGCAGATCTGTCTGACCTGCCCTGAGAGATCATCGTTGAACTCGCCTGCCCGCTTTCTTGCAGTTGCCCTCCTGCTCATGGCCTCCCGTACGCTGGCGGGGCCGGCCGTCTTGCTTTTCCCGGCGCTCGGGAAGGGCGACGGGGTGATTCTGCAGGGCCGTGTGCTGAAGGAAGCGCCCTCCCAAGGCAGCTCCGTGCTCTCGCGCAACCTGCGCCGCCTCACCGCTCCCAACTGGGAGGGAGCCAAGGTGGAGGTCTCCTTTCAGGGCGTCACTGCCATCGTGACGAGCGGGCATGATGGGAACTTCGAGGTGACCCTGCCACCGGCCCCGGGCTCCACCTTCCGGGCGGGATTCGCCCTGGCCGAGGCCAAGGTGGCGGGCGTCAGCGCTCAGGCCCGCGTCGAGGTCGTCGCGGACACTACACCGTTTCTCGTCATCTCGGACTTCGACGACACGATCGCTGTTACGCAGGTCGTCAACAAGGCGAAGCTGGTGGAGTCGGCCTTCCTCAAGGACTCGGACACGCAGGCGGTGGTGCCAGGGATGGCCGCTTTCTATGGATGCCTGAAGGCGCCCACATCTCCATCCTTCGCGCTGGTGAGCGGCTCGCCGGTGCAGTTCGTGCCGCGCATCTCCTCGTTCCTGGGTCGGCATGGCTTTCCCCCGCTCGGGTTGTACTTGAGGGACCTGGGACCGGGAACTCTCTCCAATTACAAGCAGCCCGTCATTCGACGGTTGCTGCAGCAATTTTCACAGCCGGTAGTGCTGGTAGGAGACTCAGGGGAGAAGGATCCGGAGGTGTATGCGCAGATCCGTGAGGAGTTCCCCGGGCGGGTGAAGGCTATCTACATCCGCGACGCGGGCCGGACGGAGAATGCCAGCCGCTTCCAAGACATGGTCCTCTTCCACGATGCGAGCGAGGCCGCCGAGCACGCCTCGAAGAGCGGGCTGGCCAACGCGGAGTGTGTGGCTGCGGCGTTCCCGTCGAAGATGCCCACGGCGGAGCAGACGGTTCCATGAGGCGGCTCGGGCCGGGGCTGCTCCTGGTGGTGTTGGGAGGGGTAGGGTGCAAGGAGGAGAAGCCGGCCCCACCGCTTACATCCCTGGCCCCCGCACCGCTGGCTCCGCTCGTGGCCGAGCCCACGGATGCGGGCGTGGCGGATGACGCGGTGTTCCGCGTCAAGGCCGCGGAGGTGTACGGCTCGGAGGTCCCCGCGAAGGCGCTGCGGCTGGAACTGGCGGGAGAGTCCGTCCAACTCGGGAGCGAGCGCTTCACGCCGGTCCATCCCGGAGAGCTCGCGCGGCTGGTGGAGCGCATCCAGGGCAAGGCGGTGCTCGTGGTGCCGGATGCGGACACCTTCTTCGCGCAGTCGTCGGAGCTGCTCGAGGCGCTGAGGGACTCGGCGGGCGAGGTGTGGCTGAAGCACCCGGACGCGGAGGTGGCCTACCGGCTCGTGCTGCGGGACGAGGATGGCTTCCGCGCGTGGCTGGCGGAGGTGGCTCCGGGCAAGCTGCGCATCATCCAGCGCTCGGATGGCTTCGAGTTGACCACGAGTGTGGGCAAGCTGCCGGGAGGAGACCCCAATGGGCCCTCCGTGCCCGTGCGAGGGGGCAAGCAGGACATCGCCACGCTGCGCAGGGGGCTGGAGCGCCTGAAGGGCCGGTTCAAGACGGCGGAGGACATCTGCCTGGTGCCCTCGTTCGGCACGGAGGTGGCGCAGGCGGCTCGGGCCCTCAGTGGCATCTACACCGCGCCGGGCGAGCCCCTCTTCGATGCGCTCTGCCTCATCTATCCCAATCCTCCCCGGCGTTTGGACGGGGGCTAAGGGGCTGAAATCCAAGGGGTTTCCGGTTCCTGATTACCCCTGTCACGCCTGCGCGCGCTGGCTCGTCTCCCGGGCGAAAAACAAGGAGAGGTCATCATGCGCATCGTCATCCTGGGCGGCGGTTATGCAGGCGTCATCTGTGCACTTCGGCTCGCGCGGCGCACGCGCGGGCAGGATTCCATCACGCTGGTGAGCGCGAGCCCGTCCCTCGTGGATCGCATCCGGTTGCACCAGCAGGCGGCCGGGCAGGATCTGGGGAAGCATGGGCTCGCGGAGCTGCTCGCGGGCTCTGGTGTCACGCTGAAGATCGGCCGGGTCACCCGCATCGACCCTCGAGGCTCCCTCTACCTGGGCGACGAGCGGCTCGCCTTCGAGCAGTTGGTGGTGGCAATCGGCTCCCGGGTGGACGTGGACAGTGTGCCGGGAGTCCGTGAGCACGCCTTCACGCTGGATGCTGCTTCGGCGGGAGAGCTCGCCGCGCGCCTGCCGTCCATCGCTGCGCGGGGTGGACGGCTGCTCGTCATCGGCGGAGGGCTCACGGGGATCGAAGGCGCAACCGAGCTCGCCGAGGCCCACCCGGGCCTCCAGGTCACGCTGCTCTCCTCCGGAGAGCTGGGAGAGAATCTCTCGGAGGCCGGACGCACGCACCTGTACGAAGCCCTCCGCCGGCTCGGCGTCACCGTTCAGAAGGGGCAGGTGCGGCGGATCCAGGCCGGCTCCGTCGAACTCGCGGATCGCAGCCTGCCCTTCGATGCGTGCCTGTGGGCCGGTGGCTTCGTCGTCCCCGAACTGGTGCGTCAGTCCGGGCTGCCCGTGAATTCACGCGGACAGCTCCTGGTGGATCCGTGCCTGCGCGTCATCGGCCACGAGAACATCCACGGCATTGGGGACGCCGCTGCGCTCGTCGAGCCGCCTTCCCACATGCTCATGGGCTGCAAGACCGCCATTCCCATGGGAGTCCAGGTCGCCGAGAACCTCGCACGGCTCTCGCGAGGAGAGGATCCGCTGCCCTTCGACTATGTGGACACGGCCTTCTGCATCAGCCTGGGCCGCCGTGACGGGCTGCTCCAGCCCTACCGCCTGGATGGCTCGCCGACGCCCTGGTTGCTCCGCGGCCGCATGGGCGCCTGGCTCAAGGAGCAGGTCTGCCGTTTCGTGGTCACGTCCCTGCGGTTCGAGCGCATGGGCCTGAACATCGTTGCCTGGCGGAAGACGGGCCGGAAGCTCTCGCCTGTCGCCTCGCAGCAGGGGACACTGGCGGCATGAACGACGGAGCCCTGGAATCGTTCGAAGCCCATCGGCCCGCGATGATCGCCATCGCCTACCGGATGCTCGGCTCGGTCGCCGAGGCCGAGGACATCGTCCAGGAGGCCTGGCTGCGTTGGCAGGACACACCCCGCGAGGAGGTGCGCTCGGAGCGGGCGTTCCTCTCCACCGTGGTGACCCGGCTGTGCCTCGATCGCCTCAAGAGCGCTCAGGCCACTCGCGAGGAGTATGTCGGCCCGTGGCTCCCCGAGCCCATGCGTACGGCGGACACACCGGTGGATCCCGAGTCCATCTCGCTCGCGTTCCTGGTGCTGCTCGAGAGCCTGTCGCCCGTGGAGCGCGCCGTGTACTTGCTGCACGAGGTGTTCGGCTACAGCCACTCCGAGGTCTCCGAGATGGTCGGCAAGGAGGAGGCCGCCTGCCGCCAGAGCCTGCACCGGGCCCGCGAGCACATCCGGGCGCGGCGGCCGCGTTTCGCTCCCTCCAAGGAGTCCCATGAGCGGTTGGTGACGGGCTTCATGTCCGCCTGCCTCAGCGGGGACCTGGACGGGCTCAAGCGCCTGCTCGCGCATGACGTGACGAGCTGGGCCGATGGTGGCGGCAAGGTCCGGGGGGCGTCGCTCAACCCCGTCCGGGGAGCCGACGCCGTGGCCCGCCTGTTCCTCGGGTTGATGAAGAAGGTCCCCTTCGATCTCAAGCCGGAGTTCGCCGAGTTCAACGGGTGGCCCGCGCTGGTGTTCCGGGTCAACGGCGCGGTCTTCGATGTCATGACCTTCGAGACGGATGGCGAGCACATCCACGCCATCCGCTCGATCCTCAATCCGGAGAAGCTCGCCCGGGTGTGAACCCCGGGCTGGCTCCGCGCGTTACTGCACCCGGAACAGCGCGCTGGAAGTCGTGGCGCCGGAGAGGGGCACGACGAGGGTGAACCACACCCGCTCCGGGCGCAGCCCTCCAGGCGAGGTCTGAGCCGTGAGCTGCAGGTGATAGTCCTTGCCCGGTGTGAGGATTCCGGGAGGCACGCTCACACTGCGGTCGTCAGGGCCCAGGTAGAAACGGGTCACGGGCCTGAGGAAGTCGTTGCTCGGTTCGAGACTGTAGATCGCCAGCGTGTAGCTCGTCGGGGTCCCCAGCTCGGGGGGATCCCACGTCACCAGCGGCGTGGCCGAGCCCAGGAGCTGCGGAGTGGTTGCGGCAATCCCGTCCACCTTGAAGTTCCTCGGCAGCGAGATGCGGGGACGGACCGGCGTGGTTGCCAGATCGCTCACGGCTTCGGTCGAGGCGAAGCTCTCGCTGGCCCGGTAGGTCCTGCTCCCATCAGGGTTCGTGACGTCGAAGGCGTAGGTGCTGGTGAACATGGCGATCGCATCCCAGGTAGCGGGGTAGGGATTGCCATAGGCGAGCTCCTTCACCCGCGGCGTCTGCGCGTCGCGGGGCTGAGCCGAATAGGACAGCATGGGGCTGGGGGAGTAGTCGATCCACCCGTCCTGGGCTGTCTTGAGCGCGGGATACACCTCGACCTGCCCGGAGGTGAAAGGCGAGCTCGCGGACGCGATGCGCAGCGCGTTGAACTCATCGCGGCGCCAGTCGAAGCGCACGGTCTGCTGGGGCGCCGGCTGCAGGGCGGCCTGGACGGAGAGCGTGCCGCCGTCGAACGCGAAGGGATTCAGGTCTGCCGCGCGCGTCAGCGACGTGTAGAGCGAGGGGGTGCCGCCGTCCCCCTCGACGCCCGCATCGCGCTCCACGGTCTGGACCACCCAGGCACTGTCTCCCCGGGCCGGATCGAACCGAGGGACTTTCCCGTAGTCCGACCAGTACTGGGCATCCGTCGTCACGAGCGAGGTCTGCCCGTCGCCCAGTTGCTGCTGAAGGTCGAAGGAGCCGCTCTCCTCGATGTCCAGTGAGTGGAAGCGCAGCGTGGATGCGGTGGGCGAGAGCGGATCCGGGGTCGGCTCGAGCCCGGTGAGGTTGAAGCTCGTGGGGGTGGGCGTCTGGAAGAACACGCTGCCCCGGCCCGGCACGCCGTAGCGCCGAGCGCTGATGTCCACCGAGCGCCACGAGATGGAGTAGTAGTTGGCGACGTTCTTCACCAGGTAGCTGCCCGGCGGAGCATCGAAGCGGAGACGGCCGGGTTCGACGATGGTGCCCGTAATGGCGGTCCCGCCGTCCTTGGGGACCAGTTGTGTGGAGGCGGTGTTGAAGTTGTAGGGCGAGGACTGGATGCCATTGCGCGTGTGGTAGACGTCGATCTGCGTCAGGAGCACCTGCGTGTTGGGATCGAAAATGCTGGCGTCCGGCGTACCGGAGTCCGGCGTGCCCGCGTCGCCCGTGCCGCCATCGTCCGGCGGAACGCAGGTCTTGACCGGCTCATCCTTGCACTTGGGCTCGTCGTCACTGCAGCCCAGCACCCCGACGGTCAGGGCCGCGGTGAGAATCCAGGGCGCAGGCGAGGATCGCCTGCGAGCGTGTGGTGTTGAATCCATGAAGTAGTACCCCCTCTTGCGTTGAAACCCCGCCGTGACGCATCGCGCCTCCAGCGGAGGGGGCGGACTGTATGTGCAACGCAGTGGCTAGAGCCAGTCCGAAGCCTTACGGCGTGGTAAGGCGGATGCTCACGTCGTCGTACCAACCAGCGCCGATGCCCGTCCACACGGTCTCCGCCCACACGTCTCCGTAGCTGATGGAGTCGGGCAGGAAGGGGTAGCCGCCATTGAAGGCCACCTGCCCGTCGATGGAGAGCGTCAGCGAGCTGCCGCTCCAGGCGAAGCGGTACTCATGCCAGCCCAGGCTGCGGGCGATGTTGGTGGTGGCGTACGTCGTCCCGACGCGGCGGCTGTAGTTGCACGGCGAGTTGTTGGTGATGACGCCGAGCATCGCGGTGGACGCGCCCCCAGCTCCTGTCTGGATGAAGGCCACCTGGCTCTTGGAGACGTTGTTCGAGCAGCCTCCCATGTCGTCGTAGAACCAGAGGGAGACTTCTCCGTCCGCGACGCCCGTGAAGAAGGTGTTCGCCGCGCCCCGCTTCCGAGCGTCCGAGGCCGGATCCGACTTGAGGCTCGTGGAACCGAGGTGAGCGCGCTCGTTCGTGTACTCCATTCGGCCCACGGCCTCGAAGCCGTCCGAGACGGTGGCGGTTCCCGCCACGGCGGACGAGGCGGACAGCGCCGCGACGGTGATGGCGGACAGGTGCGCTCGATGCGTGCCGTTCATGGTGTGTCCTCGTCGGGCGGCGCAAATTACTGGCATTCCCTGGAAAGTCGAGTCCCCTCTTTTCTCCAGTTCATGCCGGCGCTCGATAGGCAACACCGTTGCAATGCGCGTGGCCTCACGGCAGCGAGGTATCTCGCGCCGAGACGCACTCCGCCCAGTCCCCCCGGGGAGTACGCAGCGTGGCTCAGAGGAAGAGCGCGGCGCTCAGGGAATGCGGGTCAGCGCTTCCTGACCGAAGCTGACGCGCGCCCACCACGGTCCGGGGGGCAGGGCGTCCAGTCCCAGCAGCGCTTCCAGCCGCTGGGCCGTGTCCGCGGGAAGGTTCTCCCGGAACGAGACACCGAAGATGGGCGTCACCGGAGAGTGCGCCCGGAAGGCCGTGGACGTCCACACCACCTCGCCCGGCAGCAGCAGCGGACCCGGCGCCAGCTCCATCTCCAGCAGGAACGGCGTGCCCACCTTCACGATGGCCGGCAGCGATTGCGCATCCACCTCCATGCCGACGCCACCGCGAGAGATGTCCCGCACGTAGAACGCCGGAGAGAAGGGCGTGGCCTCGATGGCCCGCACGTTCAGCGGCACGCGCGGGTAGCGCCGCATCTTCTCCTGCTCCTGCGCGAAGATGCGCTGCAGCACCGCATCCAGCGCCGCGCGATCCACGTCCGTCGCGTACTTCACCGTCAGGTGGTAGCGCCCACCGGGCCGCGGCGACACGTTCACCACCTCGCCCACCACTTCCACAGGCTGCGCCACACCCTCGGCCTGCATCTCGAAGACGAAGCGCGTGCCGCGCGACAGGCTGCGGCGCGTCTCGAGGGTGACGCTCCCCTGTCCGACACTCCGGGTGTACTCGTCGATGAGCGCCTCGGGAGTCTTGTAGCTCACCTTCAGGCGAACACTGGAATCGTGCGGAGAGATCTGCATGCGCGGGCTCACCCCTATGGTCGGGCGGGGGAGCGAAAAAGACAAGGCCGGGCCTCCCTCACGGGTAGCCCGGCCTTTCCATGTTTCACCCGTTACGCCAGGGTGATCACGACTTGCCGCTGTCGTCCGCCGGGAGGCCGCCATCCAGGGTGATGGAGAGCGACTCGTTGGCGTAGGTGTAGCTGCCCTGGGACGTCTTGATGGTGCCATCGAGCGTGAGGCGCACGGTGCCCGAGGTGGCGCCGGTGTCCGTGGCGGAGAAGGTCTCGGTGATGTCGGCGTCGAGGTAGTCGTCGATGTCGCCGCTGATCTCGAGCTTCCCCTTCAGGCGCATGGCCAGATCGACCGAGGTCTGCGAGGCCTCGATGCTGTACTCCAGCGTGAGCTTGCCGTCGAAGCTGTTGACGCCGTCCTGGGTGCAGTCCTTGTACTCGGTGTCGTACTTGAACGAGCCGGCCTGGTTGCCCGTGGTCGTCAGGTCCAGCTTGAGCGTGACCGAGCCGCCCTTGGCGCAGTCGACGCTGAACTCCAGGGCGCCCGTGGCGGCGCCGGCGGCCATCTGCCGCATCAGGGACTGGCCGTTCTTCTGGCCTCCCATGCCCGCGGGCTGGCTGGCCGAGAACAGGGCCTTGGCGGCGCCCTCCTTGCCACCACCGAGCTTGGCGCCGTCGCCGCCTCCACAGGCAACGAGAGCGGTGGTCGCGGCAGCGAGGAGCGAGGAACGAACAAAGCGGAACATGTGCTGAGCCTCCAAAAGGGACGGGCGCCAGGCGCCCTCCCATGCGGCCCGTCCTCCCGGCGAGGACGAGCGGCTTCCCCCCATGGGGAAGGCCTCGCGGACTTAGCAGAGCCCTGAACGGGCGAGCAATGCGCACTCCCCCTTAGATGCGCGCCCCAGGCCGCCAGGCAGGGCCGATCCATGCCTGTTGCATTTCTTGACCCGGTGGGAAGCCGCGCGTATTTTCCGCGCCGCGGTGGCAAGGAGTGGGAAGGAGTGGCGGGAAATCCCGTGCCGTGGTGGGGCGGTGGCACGCTCCTGAGGGGAAGCGCTCCACGTGTTCCGTGGCGTCTATGAGCACCAGATCGACGCGAAGGGGCGGACCAGCCTCCCTGCGAGGCTGCGGGAGACGCTGGCGGGCGCGTATGACGAGCGCCTCATCCTCACTACCGCGCTTGATCCGTGCCTCCACGCGTACCCGGTGCGCGAGTGGGAGGCGCTCGAGACGGCGCTGGGCAAGCGCAACCCCATGGAGCCAGGGGTGAAGACGTTGATGCGGCTCTACGTGGCCAGTGCCCAGGAGTGCCCGCTGGACAAGATGGGCCGCGTCCTGGTGCCCCCCGCGCTGCGCGCGCACGCGGGGCTGGAGAAGGAAGTGGTGTGGGTGGGGATGGTGAAGGTCATCGAACTGTGGAGCCGCGCCGGTTGGGCCAAGGCCCAGGAAGACGCCCGGGCCGCGGCCGACTCGGCGGATGTCGCCCGCGTGCTCTCAGAGCTGCGGCAGTAGCCAGTTTCTCGACGGATTCCGGAAACACACCCAAGATTGTAGGGAGATGTATGAATCAGGTATCGGAGGCGAGGCGGGCATTCACGGCGGTCGCCAGTGGCGACCGGGTGGAGACGCTCATGCTCGAGGGGGAGCTGGGCGAGCAGGATCTGGCGCGGGTGTGCGAGGAGCTCACGCAGCGGCTGCAGCGGGGCATGCGCCAGATGGTGGTGGACTTCTCCGAGGTGGGGCACCTGGACTACCGCGGTGTTCGGCCGCTGATGGCGCGCAGCGAGGCGTTCCGCCGCGCCGGTGGGGACATCAAGCTGTCCGGCCTGTCTCCTTATATCTCCGCCATCTTCCGGGCCGCGGGGGCACACGATCGGTTCGAGGTGTACCCGCATATGAACGATGCCCGGGCGGCGTTCGCCCTCATGCGGGCTCCCTTCGTCTAGCGCCAGGGCTCGCTTTGGCCTTCAGCCATCAGACCGTCCTCCTGGAAGAGACGGTGGAGCTGCTGCAACCCGGAGCAGGCAAGGTGATCGTCGACGGCACACTGGGCGGTGGTGGCCACACGGAGGCGCTCCTGGCTCGGGGGGCGACCGTGGTGGGCGTGGACCGCGATCCCGTGGCGCTCGAGGCGGCCACCGCGCGGCTGGGTTCCCGGTTCGAGCCGCGCTTCCAGGCACGCGCCGGCAACTTCGGCGAGCTGCCCCGGGTGGCGGTGGACGTGCTCCCGGTGGATGGGGTGTTGGTGGATCTGGGCGTGTCCTCTCCGCAGCTCGACGTGGCCGAGCGTGGCTTCTCCTTCATGAAGGATGGGCCGCTGGACATGCGCATGGGCGCCGAGGGCCGCACCGCCGCGGAGCTGATTGCCGAGGAGGACGAGCGCGAGCTGGCCCGCATCATCTATGAGCTGGGCGAGGAGTCCTTCTCGCGGCCCATCGCCCGCGAGCTCAAGCGCGCCCTGCCCACGCGCACGCTGGAGGCCGCCGAGGTGGTGAAGCGCGCGGTGCCTCGCAAGGCGTGGCCGAAGAAGATCCACGTGGCGACGAAGACGTTCCAGGCCCTGCGCATGGCTGTCAACGGCGAGCTGGAGGCCCTGGACTCGCTGCTCTCCGCGCTGCCCCAGTTGCTCAAAGTCGGTGGGCGAGCGGCCGTCATCTCGTTCCACTCGCTCGAGGACCGCAAGGTGAAGGAGGCGTTCCGCGCGCTGGTGGGCCAGTGCCGCTGCCCGCCGGGCCTGCCGGTCTGCGTCTGTGGCGGCCCGGGCAATTTCGCCCTGCTCACGAAGAAGGCTGTCTCCGCCTCGGAGGAAGAGGTGGAGGCCAACCCCCGCTCTCGCAGCGCGCACCTGCGCGTGGTGGAGAAGATCCGATGAACCCGGTCAATTCGCGCAATGGAGTGTCGGTGGGCCGAGTGCTGCTGCACCTGCTGCCCGCGGTGCTGCTGTCGGCCCTGTTCGTGGCGGTGGGCCTCCTTCACGTCACCAGCCGCGTGTTCGTGGTGGATATGGGCTACCGGCTCTCCAAGGCCGAGGCCGAGGGCCGCACCCTCACGCGCGAGAACGATCGGCTCAAGTTGGAGCTGGCCACGCTCAGGGCCCCGGCGCGGCTGGAGAAGCTGGCCCGTGAGCAGCTGGGCATGATGATGCCTCCAGGCTCGGCGGTGGTGGCGCTGCAGCCGGAGCTGCCCGGCGTGCGCCGCAATGGCAAGGCCGCGGCCCGGACTCCCGCGGGCGTGCGCGTCGCCGAGCGGGAGAGCGCCCGGTGAGGGACCTCAAGGCTTCGCGCGTTCCCGAGAGCAATACCCGGTGGCTGCGGCTTCGGGTGATGCTGCTCGCGGGGCTCTTCTTGAGCCTGCTGTCGCTCGTGTTTGGCCGCGCCGTCTATCTCCAGGTCTACGAGCAGGACAAGCTGCGCGGGCTCGCCCAGGATCAGTACGTCCGGCAGATCGAGATCCCCGCGCGGCGCGGAGACATCTTCGATCGGCGCGGCACCCCGCTGGCGCAGAGCGTGGAGGTGGACTCCATCTGGGTCGATCCCTCCATGATCCCGGAGCTGAAGAAGGGCGCTCGCTCGCTGGCCAAGGCGCTGAAGCTCAATGCCGAGGAGTCCGATGACTTGCAGAACCGCCTGCAGCGGGCCAAGCGCTTCGCGTGGGTGAAGCGCCAGGCGAAGCCTCAGGATGTGGAGGCGGTGAAGGCGCTGGGGCTGCCCGGGTTGGGCTTCACCAAGGAACCCAAGCGCTTCTATCCGCAGCGCGAGCTGGCGGCGCAGGTGGTGGGCGTGGTGGGCACGGACAGGCGCGGCCTGGAGGGACTGGAGCTCGCCTTCGATGACGAGCTGTCGGGGCAGAACTCGCGCCTGTCCGGCTTCCGCGACGCCAAGGGCCGCAAGCTGTTGGTCCAGGGCACGCTGGATCCCATCGAGCGCGAGGGCGCCGCCGTCACCCTGACGCTGGATCGCCACCTCCAGTACGTGGCGGAGAAGGCGCTCTACCGCGCCGTGGAGGAGTCCAAGGCCGTGGCCGGCACGGTGGTGGTGCTGGACCCGAAGACGGGCGAGCTGCTCGCCCTGGCCAACGCGCCGGGCTTCAACCCCAACACGCCCGAGTCGCTGCAGCACGACACCTTGCGCAACCGCGCGGCGCTGGACACCTTCGAGCCGGGCTCGACGATGAAGTCCTTCGTGGTGGCCGCGGCGCTCGAGGAGAAGGCCATCAAGCCGGAGGACGTCTTCTTCTGCGAGAACGGCGCGTGGACGATCGGCCGCTACACCATCAACGACACCCACCCGCACGGCTGGCTGGCCGCCAAGGGCATCCTCCAGCTCTCCTCCAACATCTGCTCGGCCAAGGTGGCCCAGGTGCTGGGGCGCGAGAAGCTGGTGTCCTACTACCACGCGTTCGGTTTCGCCGAGCGCACCGGCCTGTCGCTGCCCGGCGAGGGCAAGGGCGTCATTCCCTTCCCCAAGGCCGAAGTCACCCTGGCCACCCAGGCCTTCGGCCAGGGCATGACGGCCACCGCCGTGCAGGTCGCCGCCGGCTACGGCGCCCTGGCCAATGACGGCGTCCTCATGCGCCCCTATCTCATCTCCAAGGTGGTGGATCCGGACGGCGTCGTCCTCCTGGAGAACCGCCCCACCGAGGTTCGCCGCGTTGTGTCATCCAAGGTCGCTCGCCAGGTCGTCGGCATGCTCGAGAGCGTGGTCACCAAGGAAGGCACTGCTCCCAAGGCCGCCATGGAGGAATACCGTGTGGCCGGAAAGACAGGCACCGCACAGAAGGCGGATCCGGTTGCACGCGGGTACTCAGACAAGCGGATCGCCTCCTTCGTCGGCGTGGTACCGGCCGACAATCCGCGCGCCGTCATACTGGTAGTGGTGGACGAGCCCAAGACGGACGTGTACGGGGGACTTGTGGCTGCCCCCGCCTTCAAGGAAATCGCTACCGCCGCCATGGCCCATCTGGCCGTGCCACCTTCGCGCGCCCTTGCGCCCGAGGTGGCGGTAGCACCGGTCGCGCCCCCGGTGGCGGCAAAAACCCCTCTGACTCCCAAGCCTTCCGCCGCCCGGCCCGTTGTCGCCGAGCAGCAGGAGGCAGGGGAGGGTTCGGTCCGTGTTCCGGACGTGCAGGGGCAGGTCGGGCGCGAGGCCGTGGTGAAACTGCTCGCCGCGGCGCTGGAGCCACAACTGTTGGGCAGTGGACGCGTGGTATCGCAGAGCCCCGCCGCCGGCGCGCTGGTGGATAAGGGGGCACGGGTGACGCTGGAGCTGGCGACGCGGCCTTGAAGCCGCACCAGTCCAGGCCCCGCGATTGCAGTGCTGAAGGGGAAAAGATGAAGCTGACGGATGTCCTCGCAGGGTGTGGAGCCGAGCAGATTTCGGGGGGTCGGTCCTCGGTCGATGTGACGGGGGTGACGCAGGACTCGCGCCGGGTCAAGGCGGGGGACCTCTTTGTGGCCGTGCCCGGGACGAAGGAAGACGGAGCCCAGTACATTGGCGAGGCGGTGTCTCGCGGGGCTGTGGCGGTCGTCTCCGAGAAGCCTGTGGGCTCCTCGCAGGTGCCGTTCTTCAAGGTAAGCAGCGCTCGCAAGGCGCTGGCTCTCATTGCCGCCAATTTCTATGGGCGGCCCGCCCAGCAGCTCACGCTGCTCGGTGTCACCGGGACCAATGGCAAGACGACCACCACCTATCTGCTGGAGGCGATGAGCACCGCGGCGTACTCCTCCACGGGTGTCATCGGCACGCTGGGCTACAAGGTCGCCGGCCGCACGGTGGAGCTGCCGAACACCACTCCGGATGCGCTGGAGTTGCACCGCATCCTCAAGGAGATGGTGGATTCGGGCGTGGAGACGGTGGTCATGGAGGTCTCCAGCCACGCCCTGGTGCAGGAGCGCGTGCACGGGCTGACGTTCAAGGCCGCCGCCTTCACCAACCTGAGCCGCGACCACCTCGACTACCACAAGGACATCGAGGACTACTTCCAGGCCAAGCGGAAGCTGTTCGGTGAGCATCTGTCGCCCACCGGCGTCGCCGTGGTGAACGGGGACGACACGTACGCCTCGCGCATCTACAACGAGCTGCGCGGCCAGAAGCGCATGGCGTGGAAGTTCAGCCGCCTGGGCAACGGGGAGATCTCCGCCACGGACGTCTCGTACTCGCTGCAGGGCATCAAGGCCACGCTGAAGACGCCCGCGGGCGACATCCCCGTGAAGAGCCGCCTGCTCGGGCCCCACAACCTGGAGAACATCCTGGCGGCGGCCGGTGTGGCGCTGGGCGCGGGCATGGCTCGCCGCGACGTGCAGACGGGCATCGAGCGCATGACGAAGGTGCCGGGCCGCATGGAGCGCGTGGAGAACTACATGCCGGGGCCGGCGCCCGCGGTGCTCGTGGATTACGCGCACACGGACGACGCGCTCAAGCGCGCGCTGGAGGCCACGCGCACGCTGGCCAAGGGCCGCGTCATCGTCGTGTTCGGCTGCGGCGGGGACCGCGACAAGGGCAAGCGCCCGCTGATGGGCACCGCGGCCGCCGAGGGCGCGGACCTGGTCGTCGTCACCAGCGACAACCCGCGCACGGAGGATCCGGACGAGATCATCTCCCAGGTGACGCCGGGCCTCGAGAAGGGCGGGCTGCGGCGCATCTCGGCCGGCAAGGCCAAGAGCGGCGAGAAGGGCTACCTGGTGGACGCGGATCGCCGCGCCGCCATCGAGACGGCCATCGGCCTGGCGCAGGCGGATGACGTGGTGCTCGTCGCTGGCAAGGGCCACGAGGCGTACCAGATCATCGGCGGCGAGAAGAAGGCGTTCGATGATCGCGAGGCGTCCACCAAGGCGCTCGCGAGCCGTCCGCAAGGCTGAGTCCGCCGCGAACCCGGAGCCCCCATGGCCGCTCGATTCACCGACGAAGAGGTGGCTAAGGCGACTGGAGCGCAGCGGCGCACCGGGTTCGCTCCGGCGACGTACACGGACGTCTGCACCGACACCCGGGCACTGAAGCCGGGCTGTCTCTTCGTGGCGCTCCAGGGCGAGCGCTTCGACGCGCACACCTTCCTGGCTCAAGCTCGGGCGGGTGGCGCGGCGGCGGCGGTGGTCCGGGATGACCGGACCCTGCCTCCGCTGCCCGGGAGTTTTCCGCTCTACGCGGTGAACGACACGCTGGAGGCGCTGGGCGCGCTGGCCCGGTTCCACCGAAAGCGCTTCCGCATTCCCGTGGCGGCGGTGGGCGGTTCCAACGGGAAGACGACCACCAAGGAGATGGTGGGTGCCATCCTCGCCACGCGCGGCCCGGCGCTGAAGACGGAGGGCAACCTCAACAACGAGATCGGCGTGCCGCTCACGTTGTTCCGTCTGGAGCCGGAGCACGTGGCGGCCGTCATCGAGGTGGGGATGAACCACCCGGGAGAGATCACCCGCCTGGCGCGCATCGTCCAGCCGGACGCGGGGATCATCACCGTGGTGCAGCCCGAGCACCTCGAGGGCCTGGGCAGCATCGAGGGCGTGGCGGAGGCCGAGGGCGAGCTGTTCCGCGAGATGGGCGCCGAGTCCGTGGCGGTGGTGAACCTGGACGACGCGCTCATCCCCGCGCAGGCGGCGCGAGGCAAGGCGCGCAAGCTGACGTTTGGCCGGGCGGAGGCCGCGGACGTGCGGCTGGCCCAGGTGAAGACGCTGGGGCGCGAGGGGCTCGAGGCCACGGTGCGCTACCAGGGCAAGGACTGGCCCGTGCGGCTGCACTTCATCGGCGAGCACAACGCGCTGAACGCCACGGGCGCCTTCGCGGTGGGGCTCGCGCTGGGCTACTCGCCCGAGGAGTGCACGCGGGGCCTGGAGTCGGCGCGGCCGTACGCGCGGCGCCTCAACGTGGTGGACGGGCTCGGCGGCATCACGGTGATCGACGACTGCTACAACGCCAACCCGGCTTCCATGGACGCGGCGTTGGATACGCTGCGCACGCTGGTGCCCTCGGGCGGGCGCGCAGTGGCGGTGCTGGGAGACATGCTGGAGCTGGGCCCCGGCGAGATGGAGGAGCACCAGGCCCTCGGCTCGCGCGTGGTGGGCAAGGCGCAGGTGGTGGCCTTCTTCGGCCCGCGCTCGGAGAAGGGCTTCAAGGCCGCTTCGAGCCTGGGGGATTCCACGGCCCACTTCTCCGAGGTGGACCCGCTGGTGGCCTGGCTGAAGCCTCGGCTGAAGGCGGGAGACGTGGTCCTGGTGAAGGGCAGCCGCGGCATGCGGCTGGAACGGGTGGTGGCGGCCCTCACGGGCGCCGCGGCACCCGGAGGTGCGCACTAGTGCTGTTCCTGCTTTACGAGTGGCTCAAGGACACGGGAGCAGGCCGGTTCCTCAACTTCCTGCGCTACCCCACGTTCCGCATCATCGCGGCGGGGGTGTTCGCGCTGCTGTTGGGGATGCTCGTCGGCCCCAAGCTCATCGCCCGGCTGCGGCTGAAGCAGCACGGCCAGAGCAACGTCCGCGAGGACACGCCAGACTCCCACCAGAAGAAGAAGGGCACGCCCACCATGGGCGGCCAGCTCATCCTCCTGTGCATCGGCGCGGCCACGCTGCTGTTCGCTGACCTCAAGAGCCGCGCGGTGTGGGTGATGCTGCTGCTCACCTTCGGCTATGGCTTCATCGGGTTCCTGGATGACTGGCTCAAGCTGTCCAAGCGCAACTCCAAGGGGCTGGCCGGGCGCAAGAAGATGGTGCTGCAGACCTTCTTCTATCTGGTCGCCATCTTCGGGCTCATGTGCACGTGGACGAAGGCGGATGGCTCGTTCGGGCCCACGCTGCTCATCAGCTCCAAGCTGACGCTGCCGTTCATTCCGTCGCACTGGTTCAGCCCTGACCTGGGCTGGTTCTACGTGTTCTTCGGCTGGATCGTCGTCGTGGGCACCTCCAACGCGGTGAACCTCACGGACGGCCTGGATGGTCTGGCCATCGTCCCCACCATCGTCGCGGCCACCACGTTCGCCATCCTCTGCTACGTGGCGGGCACCACGCTGAACATCGCGGACTCGGCGACGGTGAACGGGGTGACGCGCACCGTGGCCACTCCGCTCTACCAGTACCTGGGCATCCTCCAGGTGCCGGGCGGCGCGGAGCTGTCCGTGTTCTGCGCCAGCATCGTGGGCGCGGGCATCGCCTTCCTCTGGTTCAACACCTACCCGGCGTCCGTGTTCATGGGCGACGTGGGCTCGCTGGCGCTGGGCGGCGCGCTGGGCGGGCTGGCGGTGCTGTCCAAGAACGAAGTCGTCTCCGCCATCATCCACGGGGTCTTCTTCGCCGAGATTCTCAGCGTGATGATCCAGGTCATCTCCTTCAAGACGACGGGCAAGCGCGTCTTCAAGATGGCCCCTGTCCATCACCACTTCGAGCTCAAGGGGCTTGCCGAGCCGAAGATCATCGTCCGCTTCTGGATCGTCGCCATCCTCTGTGGCGGCGTGGCGCTGCTGTCCCTGAAGCTGCGCTAGGAGTCGCATCCCATGCCATCCGCGCTGTCCGGTCAAAAGGTACTGGTGTTCGGGTTGGCGAAGAGTGGACTGGCCGCCATCCGGCTGCTGCTCGCGCAGGGGGCCCAGGTGACGGCGCTCGATGCGCGCGACGAGGCGGCGCTGGGCGATGTGGCCCGCGAGCTGAAGTCGCAGGGCGTGACGCTAGTGACGGGGTCCGCGCCGCCGGGCCTGTTCGAGGAGCAGGCGCTCGTGGTGGTGAGCCCGGGCGTGCCGCTGGTGCTGCCGGAGCTGCAGGAGGCGCGCAAGGTGGGCGTGCCCATCTGGGGCGAGATCGAGCTGGCCTGGCGCTCGCTGTCCTCCGTGCCCCTCTTCGGCATTACCGGCACCAACGGCAAGAGCACCACCACGGCGCTCACCGGCGAGCTCTTCAAGCGGGGCGGAGGCCGCACCTTCGTGGGTGGCAACCTGGGCCTGCCGCTGGCCGAGGCCGCACTGAAGCCCCAGGACTGGGACTCGCTGGTGGTGGAACTCTCCAGCTTCCAGCTCGAAGGCATCCTCCAGATGAAGGCCAAGGGCGCCGTCATCCTCAACCTCACCCCGGACCACCTGGACCGGTACCCGACCCACGATGCCTACGGTGAGGCCAAGGCGCGCATTTTCCTCAACCAGGGCCTCGGGGACTTCGCGGTGCTGAACGCGGAGGACGCGCACGTGATGCGGTTGGGCAACCACGCGAACGTGCCGGCCTATGGCTTCAGCGTCTCGGGACAGGTGGCGCCGGGCGGGCCGCAGTTGAAGGGGCTCGCGGTGGCTCGGCCGGGCGGTTTTCGCCTGGACTTCCTCAACGAGGACTACACGCTGACGAACCGCGCGCTGCGTGGGGCGCACAATGCGCAGAACGCCATGGCGGCCACGCTGCTGGCGCGGCTGGGCGGCGTGTCTCGCGAGGCGGTGCAGGCGGGGCTCGACAGCTACCCGGGCCTGCCCCACCGCCTGGAGAGCGTGCGAGTGCTGGATGGAGTGGAGTGGGTGAACGACTCCAAGGCCACCAACGTGGACTCGGTGCTCGTGGCGCTGAGGGCCTTCGCGGGCAACCTTCTGCTCATCGCGGGCGGGAAGGGGAAGGGCGCGCCGTACCAGCCCATGGTGGACGAGGGCCGAGGCAAGGTGAAGGCCGTGCTCACCATCGGCCAGGACGCGGAGAAGCTCGCCGCCGCGTACGAGGGGCAGGCGGCGGTGCATCCGTGCGGTACGCTCGATGCGGCCGTGAGGAAGGCACGCGAGCTGGCGAAGGCTGGAGACACCGTGCTGCTGTCTCCCGCCTGCGCGTCGTACGATCAGTTCAAGAACTTCGAGGACCGCGGCGACACGTTCAAGCGGCTCGTGCAGGCGCTCTGAGGTACAGGCCATGAAGACACCGTCCGCGCCCGCTGTGCGGTTCGATCCCATCCTTCTGTGTGCCGTGCTGGCGCTCGTGTCGCTGGGGCTGGTGATGGTCTACTCGGCCAGCGCCATCCTCGCGCAGGACAAGCTGGGCGACAGCCTGTACTTCCTCAAGCGCCAGCTCATGGCCGCCGGCATGGGCGTGGTGGCCATGGCCGTGGCCATGAAGGTGGGTTGGCGCCGGCTGGCGCGCCTGGCCTGGCCGCTGCTCATCGTCACCCTGGTGCTGTTGGTGGCCGTGCTGATTCCGGGCATTGGCACCACGGCGGGTGGCGCTCGGCGGTGGATTCGTTTCCCAGGATTCGGTCTGCAGCCGGCCGAGGTCGCCAAGTTCGCGTGGGTGGTCTACCTGTCCTACTCGTTGGCCAAGAAGCGCGAGAAGGTGGCCACCTTCTCCGTGGGCTTCCTCCCGCACCTCATCCTGTGCGGCGTCCTGGTGCTTCTTTGTATGCGCCAGCCCGACTTCGGCAGCTCGGTGTTGCTCGTCTTCCTCCTCTTCGTCCTGCTGTTCGCCGCTGGCACGAAGCTGAGCTACCTGGTGGGCTCGGTGCTGCTGGCGCTGCCCCTGGCGTACGTGGCCATCGCCTCGAGCCCCTACCGCATGAAGCGCGTGCTGGCCTTCCTGGATCCCTGGGCCCACCGGCATGACGTGGGCTACCAGGTGGCCGAGTCCCTCATGTCCATCGGCTCGGGAGGGCTCACAGGCCTGGGCCTGGGCGACGGGCGGCAGAAGCTCTTCTTCCTCCCCGAGGCCCACACGGACTTCATCTTCGCCATCATCGGCGAGGAATTGGGGCTCATCGGCGTGACGCTGCTGGTGGCGCTGTATGCCGTGGTCATCTGGCGAGGCATCCGCATCGCGTTGGCGTCTCCGGAGCCGTTCGGCACGTACCTGGGATTGGGGATCACCTCGATTGTCGCCTTCCAGGCAGCGGTGAACATGTGCGTGGCCATGGGGCTGCTGCCGACGAAGGGACTGACTCTACCGTTCGTGTCTTATGGAGGTACGTCGTTGCTGGTCTTGATGGGTGCGGCGGGGGTGCTGCTGTCGCTGAGTACAGCGTCGCAAGGAGCGAGCCGGCCGGCGCGCGCGGGCGCGGAGATGCGGGAGGTGACGGCGTGAAGGTCCTCATCGCGGGTGGCGGAACGGGCGGTCACCTCTTCCCGGGCATTGCCCTGGCGGAGGAGGTGGTCACGCGCCACCACAAGAATGAGGTGGTCTTCGTCGGCACCGAGAAGGGGCTCGAGGCCCGCAAGGTGCCCGAGGCCGGCTTTCCGCTGGAGTTCATCCGCGCGCAGGGGCTCAAGGGCAAGGGCCTGTGGCAGTTCCTCAAGGGGCTGCTGGCGCTGCCGCTGGCTTTCATCGAGTCCTTTCGCATCCTCGCGCGCCACAAGCCAGATGTGGTGGTGGGCGTGGGAGGGTACGCCAGCGGGCCAGTGGTGATGGCCGCATGGTTGATGGGCATTCCCACCGCGGTGCAGGAGCAGAACGCGCTGCCGGGCTTCACCAACAAGACGCTCGGGAAGTTCGTGAAGGTGGTCTTCACCGCCTTCGAGGGAGCCAAGCGCTTCTTCCCCGAGGACAAGGTGCACCTGGTGGGCAACCCCATCCGCCGCAAGCTGATGGACAACTACCTGCGCTCGCACGTGGCGCACGAGCTCTTCGCTGTCTTCGTCTTCGGCGGCAGCCTGGGCGCCAAGGGCATCAACCAGCGGGTGGTGGAGGCGCTGGACCACCTGGGGGATCTGAAGGACCAGATCCACTTCCTGCACCAGACGGGGAAGAACGACCTGGAGATGGTGCGAAAGGCCTATGCGGACAAGGGCTTCCAGGCCGATGTGCGCGAGTTCATCGACGACATGTCCAGCGCCTACGCCAGGGCGGATCTGGTGGTGTGCCGGGCGGGCGCCACCACGCTGGCGGAGCTCACGGTGTGCAAGAAGCCCAGCATCCTCATTCCCTTCCCATACGCCACGGACAACCACCAGGAAGTGAACGCCAACGCGATGGTGGAGACGGGCGCGGCGATCATGTTCCGTGAGTCCGAGCTCACCGGACAGAAGCTCGCCGAGCAGATCCGCGCCCTGAAGCTGGATCCGGCGCGCCTCAAGCAGATGGAGAAGAAGGCGGGCCTGCTGGGCCGCCCCGAGGCCGCCAAGGAGCTGGCGGACGTGTGCGTGGAGCTGATGGTGGCGGCGTACGGGCCCAACGGCCGCGAGCGTCCGGCCAAGGATGAGGCACCCAAGGCCTCTCCTCCAGGAGCGAGCAAGTCATGACGAAGTCCGGCGGCAAGCCTCAGAGCCTCTTCAAGACGCGGCATGCGGCGCAGGTGCACTTCGTGGGCATCGGCGGCATCGGCATGAGCGGCATCGCCGAGGTGCTCCTCAACCTGGGCTACCGGGTGTCGGGCTCGGACTTGAAGGGCAGTGACATCACCCGCCGCCTGGCCAGCATGGGCGCCACCATCTACGAGGGCCACAAGGCGCAGAACCTGGTGCAGGCCGATGTGGTCGTCATCTCCTCCGCGGTGAAGAAGGACAACCCGGAGGTCGTCACCGCGCGCCAGCGGAAGATCCCCGTCATTCCCCGCGCGGAGATGCTCGCCGAGCTGATGCGGTTGAAGTACGCGGTGGCGGTGGCCGGCAGCCACGGGAAGACGACCACCACCTCCATGGTGGCCACGGTGCTCTCGGCGGCGGGGTTGGATCCGACGGCGGTGGTGGGTGGCAAGGTGAACGTGCTCGACTCCAACGCCAAGCTCGGCAAGAGCGAGCTCATGGTGGTCGAGGCCGACGAGAGTGACGGCAGCTTCCTCAAGCTGCACCCGGCTATCACCGTGGTGACGAACATCGATCCCGAGCACATGGATCACTACGGGACTCTCGATGCGCTGAAGACGGCCTTCGTGGAGTTCTGCAACCGCGTGCCGTTCTACGGGCTGAACGTCCTGTGCCTGGACCACCCCAACGTGCAGGCGCTGCTGCCGAGGATCGAGAAGCGCGTTGTCACCTACGGCAGCTCGCACATGGCGGACTATCGGCTGGAGGGCGTGACGCTGGACGGCTTCACCACGCGCTTCAACGCCTTCCGGCGCGACGAGCCGCTCGGGGAGTTCCGCGTGCGCATGGTGGGGGCGCACAATGCGCTCAACGCGCTGGCCGTGATTGCCGTGGCCGAGGAGATGGAGATTCCCCTCGACACCGTGCGCGGGGCGCTGGCCGAGTTCGGCGGCGTGCAGCGGCGCTTCACGGTGCGCGGCGAGGCGCACGGCATCACCGTGGTGGACGACTACGGGCATCACCCCACCGAAGTCATGGCCACGCTGGCGGGGGCTCGGCGGGCGTTTGGCCGGCGCCTGGTGGTGGCCTTCCAGCCACACCGGTACACGCGCACGCACGATCTGATGAAGGAGTTCGCGACATCCTTCAACGACGCGGACGTGGTCTTCGTCTCCAGTGTCTACGCGGCCGGCGAGGAGCCCATTCCTGGAGCCACGGGGGATGCGCTGGTGGAGGCCATCCGCGCCCACGGCCACCGTGACGTGACGTACGTGGAGAAGCGCGTGGATCTGCCTGCCGCTATTGCGCCTCGCCTGCGCGAAGGGGACATCGTCCTCACGCTCGGCGCCGGAGACATCACCCAGGTGGGACCGGACCTGCTGGGGCAACTGGGCAAGACCGGGGTCTCCAAGGGCGGGTGAGCATGACGGCGCGTATCGCATCCTCTCTCCCGGAGCGGGTGACGCTCCTGGGAGGTTGTGAGGTGAAGGCGGGCGAACCGCTCGCGCCCCTCACGAGTGTCCGGGTGGGTGGTCCGGCGGAGGCTCTCGTGCGTCCGCGCAGCCCGGAGGCGCTCGTGGCGCTGCTGCGGCTGGCCCGGGAGGAGGGCGCTCCCGTCACCATCATTGGAGGCGGTGCCAACACGCTCGTGGGCGATGGAGGCGTGAAGGGTGTCACCCTCCGGCTGCCGGGAGACCTGTTCCCCGAGGTGGCTGACGTGACCGCGGAGGAAGGGCTCCTCACGCTGGGCGCGGGTGCGGCCATCGTCCGGCTCATCAACCAGATGCGCTCCAATGGGCTCGTGGGCGCGGAGTTCCTCGCGGGCATCCCCGGCACTCTCGGCGGTGCAGTGTCCATGAACGCCGGCACCAAGAATGGCGAGTGCTTCCGCGTCGTCGAGGCGGTGGAGGTCGCCACCGTGGACGGGGTGGGGTGGCTCACGAAGGCGCAGATTCCCCATGCCTACCGGCACTCGGAGTTGCCTCCAGGCTCCGTGGTGACACGGGTGCGCTTCCGGCTGCCCAAGGGAGACCTCGTGGCCTCCAAGGCGGCGATGGACAAGGACTTGGGCTACCGCAAGAGCACCCAGCCGCTCAGCCAGCCGAACTTTGGCAGCGTCTTCACCAACCCGCCGGGAGACTTCGCTGGCCGGCTCATCGAATTGGTGAAGCTCAAGGGCCACACCCTCGGCCGCGCGCAGGTGTCCACGCTGCACGCCAACTGGATCGTCAACCTGGGCGGCGCTGCTGCCCGCGACGTCCTCGGGCTCATCACGCTGATGCAGGAGCGGGTGAAGGCCGAGACGGGCGTCGAACTCAAACCCGAAGTCAAACGCGTAGGGGAGTTCCTTTCATGAGCGTCCTGTCCAAGTCCGATCTGAAGAACAAGCGCATCGGCGTGCTCATGGGTGGCCTGTCGGCGGAGCGCGACGTGTCACTGCGCACCGGAGCCGCGGTGTCCAAGGCGCTGCGCTCCCTGGGCTATGACGTGGTGGACGTTGACGTGGGCAAGGACGTCGCTGCGCGTCTCGTGGCGGAGAAGGTGGACGTGGCGTGGATCGCCCTCCACGGCCGCTACGGCGAGGACGGCTCCATCCAGGGTCTGCTCGAGTCCCTCTTCATCCCTTACACCGGCAGCGGCGTGCTCGCCTCGGCGCTGGGCATGGAGAAGGTCTACGCCAAGCAGGTCTTCACCCACCACGGCATCCCCACGCCTCCTTATAAGGTGTTCTCCGATGCTCAGACGGCTCGGGCGGCTGTGGACTCTCTGCCGTTCCCGTTCCCCGTGGTGGTGAAGCCCAGCCGCGAGGGCAGCAGCGTGGGCGTGCACGTCTGCAAGACGAAGGAGGCGTACCTGGCTGCCGTGGAGGATGCGTCCAAGTATGCGGGCTTCCTCCTGGTGGAGCAGTTCATCAAGGGGCGCGAGGTGCAGGGTGCGGTGCTGGACAACGAGGCGCTTGGCGTCATCGAGGTGGTACCCGCCCGCGAGTTCTACGATGCCGAGGCCAAGTACAAGGCCGGCAGCGGCACCCAGTACCGCTTCCCCGCGCCGCTGCCTCCGGACCAGTACGCCCGGGTGAACGAGGTGTGCCTCGCCGTCCACAAGGCGCTGGGGTGCTCGGGGGCGTCGCGCTCGGACGTCATCGCCATCGAGTCTGGCGAGGTGTTTGTGCTGGAGATCAACACTTTGCCGGGTATGACCGAGACCAGCCTGCTGCCGAAGATCGCCGCTGGGCGAGGGATTGATTTTCCTGCCCTGTGCGAGCGGATTCTGTTGAGCGCTTCGCTCAAGGCCTGAGGGCGTGCGCCTCCAACGGCGAGGTCCTGACTGACATGCGAGCCCGCGGGCGGCGGCCATGAACCGAACTGGTATGACAGGCATACCACTTGGCTTGGACCGCGCCCGGAGGGTGGCTCCTCAAAGCAGGTCAAGGTGCATGCCGGTGCCCGGGCTGGAATGAGAGCCCGTGGGCGGCGGCCGTGAACCGAACTGGTATGGCAGGCATACAGGTTGGCTCAGAGCGCGCCCGGAGAGTACCTCCTTCTTCGTAAGCGAGCCCTCGGGCGAGGATTCGGCAAGCAGACTTCCGAGGCGCCTCTCCGGCAGGCTCTGACCGGAAGACGATCAGCTGGCGCCAACGGATGCTGCTGCCTGCGACTCAGGAAGAGGGGGCACGTTGGTGGGCTTGCCATGTGCATCGAGCGCGACGAGCACGAAGCGCCCTCTCGTCGCGAGCTGCCGGTCCCCCGTGAGCAGATCCTCCGCGAAGAGGTCCACCTCCACGGTCATCGAGCTGCGTCCCGTAGCGACGATGCGGGTCACCAGCTCCACGAGTTGTCCCTGGCGAACGGGGACGTGGAAGTCGACGCGCTCACTGCTCGCGGTGACGACCGTGCGTCGTGCGTAGCGGGATGCTCCAATGAAGGCGGCCTTGTCTATGAGGGCCAGGGCCTGGCCTCCGAACAGGGTGCCGTAGTGGTTGGTCACGTGGGTGCGGTCTTCTAAGTGGGACTTCGCGTCCAGGCCACGTCGGGGCTGTCGCGAGGGATGAGCTGGAGTGAGGAGGGCTCCGCTCCCACCAGCAAGCGCCGCTCGTCCCAGCTCCACACTCCGCTGGTGTGCAAGGGCGCCGGCCCTCCGAAGGTTGGAAGCTCCGTCCAGGGCAGGTCGGCGAGCAGGGCACCATGGTGTCGCAGAACCGCGGCCAGCTCATCCAGGGAGCTGATGACGCCCTTCTTGGAACGTCCTGTGCGTCCCGTGAGGCGGTAGCTCCAGACGGATGGGGAGGTTTCCGTGTCGAGGAAGATGCGCAGCGCGTCTCCGAGCGCACGCTCTCTCATGTGCCACGCTCCACGGTCATGGCGAGCCCCTGGCCGACGCCGACACACAAGGTCGCCAGCCCTCGGCGCGCGCCCTGGTGCTTCATCGCGTGCACCAGCGTGGTGAGGATGCGGGCACCGCTCGAACCCAGCGGATGACCCAGGGCAATGCCGCCTCCGTGGACGTTGACGCGCTCCAGGGGCAGCTCCAGGTCCCGGAGACAGGCTAGCGCCTGCGCGGAGAACGCCTCGTTCAGCTCCACGAGCTCCACCGAGTCCAGATTCCAGCCCGCGCGTGCCAGCGCCTTGCGCGACGCGGGCACCGGGCCCACTCCCATGTAGCGAGGGTCCACGCCCACGCTCGCGCTGCTCACGTAGCGAGCCAGCGGCGTGGCCCCGGATGCGCGCAGTGCCTGCTCGCTCATCAGCAGCAGAGCGGAAGCGCCGTCGTTGAGGGTCGAGGAGTTGCCGGCCGTCACGCTCCCTCCCAGGCGGAAGGCGGGCTTCAGGGAGGACAGCCGCTCGAGTGACGTGTCCGCGCGAGGCCCTTCATCAGCTTCTACGCGCACGGTGGCGCCCTTGGGTTGCGGGGCGTCCACCGCGACGAGCTCGTTCGCGAAGAGCCCCGCTGCCTGGGCTGCCACTGCCTTGCGGTGCGAGGCGAGCGCGAAGCTGTCTTGCGCCTCACGCGAGATGCTCCACTTCTTGGCCACGTTCTCCGCCGTTTCGCCCATCTGCTCCAGAGGGAAGAGGGCCGCGAGGCGGGGATTGGGATAGCGCCAGCCCAGCGCCGTATCCCATGCCTCCCACTTGCCGGAGGGGAAGCCGTCGTCGGGCTTGGGCATGGACCAGGGCGCGCGGGTCATTGACTCCACGCCGCCCGCGAGGACGATGTCCGCCTCGCCCACTTGGATCATCCGGCAGCCCTGGATGACGGCCTCCATGCCGCTGGCGCACAGCCGGTTGACGGTGACGCCGGGCACGGTGTCCGGCAGCCCGGCGAGCAGCAGCGCCATGCGCGCCACGTTGCGGTTGTCCTCGCCGGCCTGGTTGGCGCAGCCGACGAACACCTCGTCCACCCGAGCACCCTCCAGCGAGTTCCGTTGGAGCAGGGCGCGCAGGACGTGCGCGGCCAGGTCATCCGGCCGGATACTCTTCAGTGCACCCCGGAACCTGCCAATGGGGGTACGGACCGCGTCGACGATGAAGGCCTGGGCCATGGGGGCTCCGTGAGTGTTTCGCTAGAGGTAGAGGCGCTTCGGATCGAGCTTCTCGCGCAGCAGGCTCAACACGGAGGCATCCGGTTCCGCCGCTGTTCGCACCGTCTCGGCCACCCGCAGGGGCCAGCCGCACGCCGCGCGCACCTGTTCGGGAGTGACACCGGGATACACCTCGGTGAGCACCGCCTCCCCCGTCGAGTCGAAGTCGAGCACGCCCAGATCGGTGATGATGCGCGCGGGGCCACCGCCCGGCATGCCCAGCTCCTCGCGGCGCTTCCCATTCACTCGGTGTCCCGGGCTGGTGACGAAGTCGCACGTCTCCACGAAAGTGCGTCGGCTCATGCGCATGACGATGAGCAGACGCCGCGCGTGGACGGCGATCTCGCACGCGCCGCCGCTGCCGGGCAGCCGCACCTTGGGGTTGGCGTAGTCGCCGATGACGGTGGTGTTGATGTTCCCCCAGCGATCCACCTGCGCGCCGCCGAGGAAGCCCACCTCGATGAGCCCGCGCTGGAGCATGCACTGGAAGATGTCCGCCTGGCCCACCACCGCCAGCGAGTCCGTCACCAGCGACGGATCGCCGATGGACACCGGCAGTCGCTCGGGAATGGCTCCCACGGCGCCGGACTCGTAGATCATGAACAGGTCCGGCGCGTGAGTCTCCCGCGCGAGGTTGCAGGCGAGGTTGGGAAGGCCGATGCCCACGAAGACGACGTCCGCGTCCCTCAGTTCCAGGGAGGCGCGGTAGGCCATCCTCTCCGAGGCGGTGGGCCCCACTGACTCAGTAGCCATAGTCCACCCCCTCGCAGACGCGTGACTTCGCGCGCAGCTTGTCGATCAGTCCGCTCTCCAGCCGTTTCAGGTAGCCCTGTCGATCTTTCACTCCGTAGACGAACTCCTCCATCCACGCGTGGTACGTCTCTGACTGGCGGGAGATGTCCTCCCACTTCACGTAGAAGTCGTTGTCCCGGTCATGGAAGCCCTGGACATAGCTGGGGTGGCAGCCCCAGGGCTCGTGCACCACGTGGCTGACGATGATGCCGGGCACCAGCGTGCGGTTGGGGTCCTTGCGGATGAGCTCGGTGGAGACAATCTCCTCGGCGACGACGATGACCCTGCGCGCCGCGAAGGCCGCCTCCTTCTGAGAGCCGAGCAGGCCCCACACCTGCGCGTTGCCCTCCCGGTCCGCGCGCTGGCAGTGGATGATGGCCACGTCCGGATGGAGCGCCGGAACGGTCGCCAGCTCCCGGCCTGTGTACGGGCACTGCACCGTCTTGATGGAGGGATTGACGCGGGCGATGTCTCCGCCGTGGTAGTTGCTCAGCGGCCAGAAGGGCAGACCGGCGCTGCCCGCGAGCAGCCGCGACAGCAGCCCGAAGTGGGAATACTCCTCCAACTCCAGCCGCTCGGGGGAAGAGGCCTCGCTGCGTCGGCGCAGGGCGTGGAGGCTGCCCACGCCGGGATTGCCCGCCCAGCTGAAGACGAGCTTGCGCACCGAGCCGGCCTCGATGAGCTGGTCGTAGACGAGGTCCGGCGTGAGGCGGATGGCCGTCAGGTCCCGTATCCCCTGGCGGATGATCTCATGGCCGGCCGCGAAGCAGATCAGGTGCGTAAAGCCTTCAATCACCAGCGAGCTGCCGTGCTTCACGGAAGCGGCAATGGCTTCCTTCATCGAGCAGAGCTTGTTCATATCAGGGGCCTCTCGGGCCTCAGAGCTTCACCCCGGCCACGGCGGCCTGGGGGAGCGCAGGAGTCAGGGGGAGCGGGAGTTCGCTCAGGCACTCCTCGAGGACGCGCAGCATGACGCCCACCTCGTGCCGTCCCACCACCAGCGGAGGAGCGAAGCGGATGGTGGACTTGCCACACGACAGCAGCAGCAGCCCCTTGCGGAAGGCGAGCTGTTCCAGCGCGGCCACGTAGGCGCCAGCCGGTTCGCGAGTCGCCGGGTTCACGAACTCGGCGCCCACCATCAGGCCTACGCCCCGGACGTCCCCGATGACGGGGAAGCGAGCCTGGAGTTCCCGCAGCCCGCGCTGGAGCACCTCTCCAGCCGCGCGCACTCCATCGAGCAGGCCCTCCACCACGTCCAGAGTGGCGATCGCCGCCGCGCAGCACACGGGGTTACCGCCATAGGTGCTGCCGTGAGAGCCGCGAGGCCACGTCATCACCGACTCCCGGGCGATGATGGCGCCCAGCGGCATGCCCGAGGCGATTCCCTTGGCCGACAGCAGGATGTCCGGCATCACCCCGAAGTGCTCGGCCGCGAACATCTTCCCCGTGCGGCCGATGCCCGACTGCACCTCGTCGAAGACGAGCAGGATCCCATGGGCGTCGCAGATGCGGCGAAGCTGCTGGAGGAAGCTCGCGGGCGGGACGACATAGCCGCCCTCACCCAGGATGGGCTCCACGAAGATGGCGGCGACCTCGCGCGGGTCGACGTGATTGACGAACCACTCCCGCTCCAGCGCCAGGGCCGGGTTGCACGCCTCGCCGCACGCGTAGGGAGCACACCCGTTGGGGCAGCGGTACGGATTCGCGTAGGGGAGGTGGATGACGCCAGGCAGCAGCGGCCCGAAGAAGGCGCGCTGGGTGACCTTGGAGGAGTTGAGCGAGAGGGCGCCGTAGGTGCGGCCGTGGAAGCCTCCCTTGAATGCCATCACATACTGACGGCGGGTGTGGTGCCGCGCCAGCTTGAGCGCGCCCTCCACGGCTTCGGTCCCGGAATTGGTCAGGAAGACGCGCTTGGGTCCCATCTCCGGCAGGTAGCCCGCGAGTCGCGCACAGAGCTGAGAGAACGCGTCGTAATAGAAGTCGGTGCCACAGATGTGCAGGAAGCGGCTCGAGGCCTCGTGGATGGCCTTCACGATCGTGGGGTGCGCGTGGCCGGTGGAGGCCACGGCAATGCCGGCCATGAAGTCGAGGAAGCGGTTGCCATCGACGTCGTAGACCCAGGGCCCCTCGCCGCGTTCGACGACCAGGGGATACTCCTTGATGTACGAGGGAGAGCTGTAGCGCTGATCCATCGCGATGATGGCCCGCGCGTTCGGCCCCGGAGGGGCCACCTTCACTTCGGGTTGGAGCGTGCTCATGTCGGTTTCCTCGCGCGGGGGCTTCAGCCCATCCGCGTCTGCGCCTGCTCGCGCATGAACTGGGAGACGTAGTAGGGGCCGCAGCCGCCCTTGCCGGACGCGCCGCTGGCCTTCCAGCCGCAGAACGACTGCACACCGGGCCAGGCGCCCGTGGTCGCTCCCGTCCGGCGGTTGGCGTAGAGGACTCCGGCCTCGGCTTCGGCCATGAAGCGCTCCACGTCCTCGGGGTTGCGGCTGAAGATGCCCGCGGTGAGCCCGTATTCGCAGTCGTTGGCCAACTGGAGCGCATCATCCAGCGTGCGGAAGCCAGTGACTCCGACGAAGGGGAGGAACAGCTCCTTGCGCATCAGCCGGTGCCTGTGAGGCAGCAACACCACGGTGGGTTCGACGAAGTAGCCCTTCGCGAGCGCACCTTCCAACCGCAAGCGCTCGGCGCCCACGACCACCGCGCCGTCCTGGCGTGCCTCGTCCACCGCGCGCTCGAAGCGCTGGACCGCCGCCGCGTTGATGACGGGACCGGTGAAGACCGAAGCGAGTGACGGATCCCCCACCTCCGCGGCCAGGACCTTCTTCTCCAGCCCGTCGATGAAGGCATCCAGCAGGGACTCGTGGACGTAGATGCGGGACAGCGCGCTGCACTTCTGGCCGGACAGGCCGAAGGCGGAGCGGAAGCAGCCCTCGATGGCGGCCTCCAGGTCCGCGTCTCGGCAGACGATGGCCGGGTTCTTTCCCCCCAGCTCCAGGAAGCACGGCCGCACGCGGCCCGTGGACATCTGCTGGTGGATGTCCATGCCCACCGCCTTGCTACCGGTGAACGCGACGCCGTCCACGCCGGGATGGCGCACCAGCGCCGCGCCGAGCGACTCGCCCTCGCCGTGCACCACCTGGAAGACGCCCGGAGGCAGTCCCGCTTCCACGAGCGCCTGGTACAGCCCCTCCGCGCACCAGGGCGCCTCCTCGCTGGGTTTGAGGATGACGGCATTGCCTCCCAGCAGCGCGCCCGCGCTCATGCCTGCGGCGAGCGCCAGCGGGAAGTTGAAGGGCGAGAGCACGGCGAACACCCCATAGGGCCGCAGCACGCTGAGCGTGTCCTCGTGGGGAGACAGCCGGGCCATGGGGCGGCGGAAGCCCTCGGCCTGCTCGAGCTGCGCGGCGTAGTAGCGCAGCAGGTCCGCGGATTCCTCCACGTCCCCCAGCGACTCCATCCGGCTCTTGCCCACCTCCAGCGTCATCCGCGCCGAGAGTTCCAGCCGTCGCTCGGAGATGAGCTCCGCGGCCCGCCGGAGGATGCGCACCCGTTCCTCCCACGCCGTGGCGCCCCAGGCACGTTGGGCCTCGCGAGCCACACGCACCACGCGGTCCAACTCGGAGACGGGCGTGCGGTGGAAGGACGCCAGCAGCTCGTCCGGCTTGGCCGGGTTGCGGCTCTCCAGCAAGTCCCCGCTCCGGTACGGCTCGCCGCCAATCCATGACGGAAGCTGAGCGCCTAGCGCCCCTCGAACGGCGTCGAGCGCCGCATCGAACTGGGCATGCAGCGTGGACAGGTCTGCCTCCAACACCGAATAGGTGATGCGGAAACTCATCGGTCCTCCCGGAAGAAGTGGTGAATGCCGTCCGCGAGCGTGTCGACGAGCTCGTCGACCTCCGCCTCGGTGATGACGAGCGGTGGGCCGATCATCAGCAGGTCCCCGTTCGTCCCATCCGCGTGGCCGGTGTTGGACCAGAGCACGAGCCCGCGCTCGAACAGCTCGGCGAGCAGCCCCTCCACCACCTTGCGCGCGCGGGGGAAGGGGAGGCGGCGGGACGTCTCCTCCACGAACTCGACGCCAGCCATCAACCCCACGCCCTGCACCGAGCCCACGAAGGGCAATGGAAGCAGCGCCTCGCGCAGGCGACGCTGGAGGTACGCTCCGACGCGCGCGGCGTGGTCCACCAGCGCGTGGCGCTTGTAGTAGTCGAGCACCGCCAGTCCCGCCGCCGTCATCGCGGGCGCCTGGAGATACGTCTGCGCGTGCATGAAGCCGCCGGAGCCCTGGCGCAGCTCCTCGAGGTGCGTCTGCCTCACGAGCAGCGCGCTCAGCGGCGCATAGCCGCCGCTGATGCCTTTGCCGAGCACCAGCACATCAGGCGTGAAGCCGACCCGCTCGCTGGCGAAGAAGCGCCCGGTGCGCCCGCACCCGCACATGACTTCGTCGGCGATGGTGAGGATGCCGTACTCGCGGCACAGCGCGCTCACGCGCTCGAAGTAGCCAGGAGGCGGCGGGGAGGCGCCTGCCGAGGAACCGATGACAGGCTCCGCGATGAAGGCGGCGATGGTATCCGGGCCCTCTCTCCGCAGAGTCTCTTCCAGGAGCCGCGCGTAGTGCTCCGCGCCGTCGCGCTCATAGTCCTCCAGTCCCGAGCGGTAGGGGTACGGCGCGGCCGTGGTGACGACCTCGGCCAGCATCGGCCCGAAGAAAGTCTTGTAGTGAGGGCGGCCCGAGAGCGAGAGCGCGTACAGCGTGTTGCCGTGGTAGCCGGGCACGCGGGCGATGACCTTGGTGCGCTGGGGCTGGCTTCGCTCCACCCACAACTGCCGGACGAACTTCACCGCCGCCTCCACGGCCTCGGAGCCGGAGCCGAGAAACGCGGCGCGCTCCAACCCCGGCGGTGCGAGCGCGCACAGGCGAGAGGCAAGTTGCTCCGTCACCTCCGTCGTGAAGTGGGTGCCGTTGACGTACGCGACGCGGAGCAGTTGCTCGTGGATGCGGTCCGCGACCTCGCGGTTGCCGTGCCCGACGCTGGCCACGAGCGCGCCGGCGGAGGCATCCAGGTAGCGCTTGCCGCGGGCATCGAAGAGGTAGACGCCCTCTCCATGCGTCACCACCGGGAAGGTGCGCGCCAGGTTGCGCAGGAGCACGTGGCCCTGGGGGTAGCGCACCGTCTGTTCTGCTTCGTCCCGCATCGTCCGTCCTCCACGCAGCACGGACGGCCGAGGCCGCCCGGCAGGGCCTCCGCGTGGAAGAAGGGCTGTCACGGTGCGCGCGAGCGCACACCAGGCTCATCAGAGCCCACGGACCGACCTTCGCCCCCACGGGCGACTGAAGACACGAGGGGTGGAGGTTCGGAAAAGCCGAGACGCGTGAGGGCCCGCTGAGGCTTCAGCGCTCGGACCTTCCGGCCGTCCCTCGCGGCTCCAGGTCGAAACCGTCCGTGGATTTCTCCCACGAGCGGATGCGGGCAGGTCTTCGGGCTCGTGAGCATTCCGGCCGGAGCCGGCTTCCTACTGCTCGTCGCTTCCCAGCTCCCAGGGGGAACCAGTGCATGTGACGAGGTTCGTTCTCACTGACCGCTGCGGGGCAGCCCCGGATTCACACCGGGTTCCCTTTTCAGCCTGGACCGTGAAGTCCAGGCACCAGCATGGGGCGGCCTTGTACTTTCGGCCTCTTCGGACTGTCAACCTCCCAGCCGAGAACCCGCGGTCACAACCTGGACGGACTGTGGTGTCCCGTCTTACATAACAGCCACGTAGCTGTAGCCAAAAACTGGCGTGCAGATCCAACCCGGCGCAGCATGCGCACTCGTTTTCTCCATGGCCTTCGGGAAGTCCAAGAACCGTCGCCGCGTCGACACCGCCCAGAAGAAGGAGGCGGTGAAGAGTGTCGTGCAGACGCACGGGCCCTCCGTGCTCAAGGGCCTGCTCGCCGCGGTCCTGACGGCGGGCCTCGTCTGGGGCGGCATCGAGCTGCGCGCCTGGGCCCTCGCTTCCCCGCGCTTCCAACTGGCGGAGGTGAACTTCACCGGGCTCACCCGCGCCTCGCGCACGGAGCTGGTGAAGCTGTCCGGCCTGGCGCCGGGGCAGAACCTCTTCGCGATGGACGTACCCCTTCTGGAGAAGGCGATGCTCCAGCACCCATGGGTGAGCCGCGTGGAGGTGACGCGCCATTTCCCCGCCACCGTCTCCGTGGAGGTGGTGGAGCACACCCCCGAGGCCCTCGTGGTGCTCGGTGACTTGTACGTCCTGGACGCGGAGGGCGAGCCCTTCAAGCGCGTGACGCCGGGAGACGGGCTGGATCTGCCGCTCGTCACGGGTGTGGTGCGGGACGACTACGTGAAGGACCCGGCCGTGGTGCGCGAGCGCCTCAAGGCCGCGCTGGAGGTGGCCCGCTCGTACTCGGCGCTGAAGCTCGGCCGCCACGAGCGGCTGTCCGAGGTGCGGGTGGAGGGCGGGGCCCTGGCGCTGGTGACGGTGGCCGGCCAGGAAGTGCTGATGGGGGAGGGGAACACGGAGGCCAAGCTGGCCCGGCTGACGCGCGTGCGGCGCGAGCTGAGCGCCAAGGGCCTGGCGGCGGATGTCATCCACCTGGAGAACCGGGCCCGGCCCGGCTGGGTGGCGGTGAAGATTTCGAGCTCCGCATCCGAGAGGAGCGGGGCCTCGGCGCAGTAGGGAACGCCCTTTCACGAGAGTGGGGGCACCTGGGAGGCAGTGGTCATGGCGAAGCAGAAGTCTGGGGAGATCATCGTCGGCCTCGACATCGGCACGACGAAGATCTGCGCGATCGTCGGTGAGCTCACCGACAGCGGGATCGACATCATCGGAATCGGCACCCACCCTTCGAAGGGGTTGCGCAAGGGCGTCGTGGTCAACATCGAGGCGACCGTGTCCTCCATCCGCCGCGCGGTGGAAGAGGCCGAGCTCATGGCGGGGGCGGAGATCTCCCACGTCTACACGGGCATCGCCGGTGGCCACATCAAGGGCTTCAACTCCCAGGGGATCGTCGCGGTGAAGGACAAGGAGGTCCGCGAGGCGGACATCGCCCGCGTCATCGACGCCGCCAAGGCCGTGGCCATCCCGCTGGATCGGGAAGTCATCCACGTGCTGCCCCAGGAGTTCATCATCGACGATCAGGGCGGCATCAAGGAGCCGCTGGGCATGGCGGGCGTGCGGCTCGAGGCCAAGGTGCACATCGTCACCGGCGCCGTCTCCAGCGCGCAGAACATCGTCAAGTGCGCCAACCGCACGGGCCTCAACGTCGCGGACATCGTCCTGCAGCCGCTGGCCTCCGCCGAGGCCGTGCTGAGCGAGGACGAGAAGGAGCTGGGCGTCTGCCTGGTGGACATCGGCGGCGGGACCACGGACATCGCCATCTTCTCCGGCGGCTCCATCGTCCACACGGCCGTCATCGCCCTGGGCGGCAACAACCTCACCAGCGACATCGCCATTGGCCTGCGCACGCCTGCTCACGAGGCCGAGCGCATCAAGCAGAAGTTCGGCTGCGCGCTCGCCAGCATGGTGAACAAAGACGAGACCATTGAGGTCCCCAGCGTGGGAGGACGCCAGCCGAGGGTGCTCGGCCGGCAGATCCTCTGCGAGATCCTCGAGCCGCGCGTGGAGGAGATCTTCCAGCTCGTCCACCGCGAGATCCAGAAGTGTGGCTACGAGGATCTGCTCGCCTCGGGCGTGGTCATCACCGGCGGCTCCACGCTGCTGGCGGGCATGCCCGAGCTGGCCGAAGAGGTGCTTGGACTCCCCGTGCGACGCGGTATGCCTCGCGGTATCGGCGGCCTGGTAGACGTGGTGAAGAGCCCCATGTACGCGACCGGCGTGGGCCTGGTCGTCTACGGCGCTCGCAACCTCGACCGCCGGATGTTCCGGATTCGCGAAGAGAACGTGTACAAGAAAGTGAAAGGCCGCATGCGCGAGTGGCTTGAGGAAATTTTCTAGCCGGACTGCTCAACAGAAACCCGGAAAGCAAGAAGAGGGATCCCAAGTGGGGTCCCTCTTTTTTTTGATCAACATTCCTCGGGTACAATCCTGAACGGAACGCTTCAAGTAGGCAGCCGTAATCCCACTGACCACGTCCTCACCCGCATCTCAAACGACCGAGGCACGAGGCCGCTCCCGAGTGGCTCCGTCCCGGCCTGGAACATCCACCATGATGGGTTCCTCCTCGATTTCTGTTTGCTCCGCGAACGTCCGCCGGCTGATGCCCCTGCTCCTGTTGGGAGTGTTGGGAGCCAGCTGCGGTCCGGAGTCACTGAATGACTTTGAAACCGCCGCCGCTCCCGTGGCCACCCGGGTGCCCGCGGAGCCGCTGATCATTCCGCGCCAGCGCCCGACCAAGGGCGAGTGGCTGCTGAATCCAGACAAGAACGTGGCCTGGATGTTGGCGGGGAACGCCAACCTGCAGGTGACGATGTCTGACACGGCCGATCCGGTCGCGGAGAACACCGCCTTCGACTACAAGTTCGAGGTCGTGAACCTGGGGCCGGACCCGGCGGACAACGTCCTGGTGGCCATCATTCTGCCCACCCAGGCCGCGTCGCTGGGTTTCGACGTGGGGCCGTTCTCCTGCAGCAATCCGAGCGCCGGGGTCTGGAACTGCCGGCTCTTCACGCCGTGGGCGGTGAACTCCCCGTCGACCCTGACCTTCCACATGCGGACGCCCAACCAGGACGACGTCCTGCTGCAGTCGAGCGTCACCATCTCCTCGGCGACGACGGATCCCACGCCGGCCAACAACACGGACTCGGAGGAGACGGTCGTCGGAACGAACGATGCGCCCACGGTCAACGGGCCGGTGACGGTGCAGACGGCCCCCGAGGACACGGAGATCATCTTCTCGGCGGCGAACGGCAACCTCATCTCCATCGCGGACCCGGACGCCTTCAACCGCAACCTGCGAGTGACCCTGGACATCACCGGAGGGGCCTTGCGCGGGTCCATGACGCTCAGGCAGACGACGGGGCTGACCTTCACCAACGGCGACGGCGATCACGATTCCACCATGCAGTTCACGGGAACGCTGGCCAGCATCAATGCCGCGTTGTCCATCCTGAAGTTCACCCCGGCGCCCAACTACTACGGCATGACGGGCCTCGTGCTGTCGGTCATCGACCTGGGCAACAGCGGTCTCGGAGGCGTGAAGAACGGTAGCCGGATCGTCCCGATCAACGTCTCTCCGGAGGTGAACGATCCTCCGGACGCGGTGGACGACACGTTCACGGTGCCGGGCGACGCGGTGGACTACGCACTGGACGTGCTGGCCAACGACACGTACCTGCCGGACCCGCCCGAGACGCTGACGATCGTCTCGGTGACGCAGCCGGCCAACGGTACGGTGACCTTCACTGCCACGGGCGTGAAGTTCACGCCGAACGTCGGCTTCCGAGGCACCACGACGTTCACGTACACGATCAATGATGGTCACAGCGCCACGGACACGGCCACGGTGACGTGCAACGTGGGCCAGGCGAACAACCCGCCCACGGCCGGAGACGACATCTACACGGTGGCCGAGGACAGTGCGGCCACGACGCTCTTCGTGCTGTCCAACGACAGCACGGCGCCGGACACGGGCGAGACGCTGTCCATCACCGCGGTGACCCAGCCCACGGGCGGCACGGTGACCATCGTTGGCAATACCTTGCAGTTCAAGCCCAACGCCAACTTCTTCGGCACCGCGACGTTCACGTACACGATCTCGGACGGCCGGGGCGGCACGGCGACGGGCACGGTGACGGTGACGGTGACGGGCTCGAACGATCCGCCGACGGCCACCAATGACACCTTCGCGGTACTCGAGGACACGCCCACGGCGCTGGACGTGCTGGCCAACGACTCGTCCCTGCCGGACGGTCCGGAGACGATCATCATCACCGCGGTGACTCAGCCGGCCAACGGCACGGTGACCTTCACGAGCACCAGCGTGATGTACACGCCGCCGGCCGAGTACAACGGCACCACGACGTTCACGTACACCATCTCGGATGGCGCGCTGACGGCGACGGCGACGGTGACGGTGAACGTGACGCCGGTGAACGATCCGCCGGTGGCCACTGCAGACATCTTCTCCGTGGCCGAGGACAGCGCGGCCACCGTGCTCAACGTGATGGCCAACGACTCGACGGGGCCGGAGACGGGCGAGACGCTCTCCGTCACCGCGGTGACGCAGCCCAGCTCGGGCGGCGTGGTGACGCTCACCGGCGGCGTGGTGAGCTTCAAGCCGGACGCCAATTTCTTCGGCACCGCGACGTTCACCTACACCCTCGCGGATAACAATGGCGGTACGGCGACGGGCACGGTGACGGTGACGGTGACGCCGGTGAACGATCCGCCGGATGCCGTGAACGACAGCTTCACGGTGGGAGCCAACAACCCGGGCACCGTGCTGGACGTGCTGGCCAACGACACGTACCTGCCGGATGCGCCGGAGACGCTGACGATCACCGCGGTGACCCAGCCGTCCAAGGGCACGGTGACCTTTACGGGCACCAACGTCACCTTCACCCCGGCGGCGGGCTACCTGGGGACCGTGACGTTCACGTACACCATCAAGGATCCCAGCAACGCCACCGACACCGCCACGGTGACGGTGGTGGTGGGCAACAACCCGCCGGTGGCCACCGCGGACGTCTTCACGGTGGACGAGGACAGCGCGACCACGGACTTCAACGTGCTGGCCAACGACTCGACGGCGCCGGACACCGGGGAGACGCTGTCCGTGATCGCCGCGACCCAGCCGGCCAACGGCACGGTGACGTTCGATCCCACGAAGGTGCGCTTCAAGCCCGCGGCCAACTTCAACGGCACCACGACGTTCACGTACACCGTCTCGGACGGCAACGGTGGCACGGCCACGGCCACGGTCACCGTCACGGTGAGACCGGTGAACGATCCGCCGGACGCGGTGAACGACGCCTTCACCGTGAGCCGCAACAGCGGGGCCACGGTGCTGAACGTGCTGAGCAATGACACGTTCGCTCCGGACACGAACGAGACGCTGACCGTCTCGGCTGTCACGCAGCCCGCCACGGGCGGCACGGTGACCTTCACGGCCGCGAACGTGAGCTTCACGCCCACGACCAACTTCACCGGGCTCGTGACGTTCACGTACACGATCTCGGACGGCAACGGCGGTACGGATACGGCGACGGTGACGGTGACGGTGGAGCAGGTGAACGCGCCGCCCGACGCGGTGGATGACGCCTTCTCCGTGGACGAGGACAGCGCAGTCACCACCTTCAACGTGCTGGCCAACGACACGACGCTGCCGGACACGGGCGAGACGCTGACCATCACCTCCGTCACGCAGCCCAGCTCGGGCGGCGTCGTGACGGCCAACACGTCCAATGTGCGCTTCACGCCCGCGGCCAATTTCAACGGCACGTTGACGTTCACGTACACGGTGTCCGACGGCAACGGCGGCACGGATACGGCGACGGTCACCGTCACGGTGAGACCGGTGAACGACCCGCCGGACGCAGTGAACGACAACTTCTCGGTGGCCGAGAGCAGCGCGGACACCGTGCTGAACGTGCTGGCCAACGACTCGTTTGCTCCCGACACGGGAGAGACGCTGACGGTGACGGCGGTGACGCAACCGGCCAGCGGCACGGTGACGCTCACCGGCGGGGTGGTGAGCTACAAGCCACCCCCTGGCTACAACGGTACGGTGACGTTCACGTACACGATCTCGGACGGCAATGGCGGCACGGACACGGCGACGGTGACGGTGGTGGTGACGCCGGTGAATGATCCGCCCACCGCCAACGCCGACAGCTTCTCGGTGTCCGAGGACAGCAGCGCCAACAAGCTCAACGTGCTGGCCAACGACAGCACCGCGCCGGACACGGGCGAGACGCTGACCATTACCGAGGTTACCCAGCCGGCCAACGGCACGGTGACCTTCACGGCCACCAACGTCAGCTTCACCCCGGCGCCCAACTTCTTCGGCATCACGACGTTCACGTACACGATCTCGGACGGTAATGGTGGCACGGCCACAGCCACGGTCACCGTTACGGTCGACCCGGTGAATGACCCGCCGACGGCCACCGCCGACACCCTTTCGGTGCCCGAGGACAGCACTGCCACGGTGGTCGATGTGCTGGCCAACGACTCGAGCGCTCCGGATACGGGCGAGACGCTGACGGTGACAGCCGTCACCCAGCCGGCCAATGGCACGGTGACGCTCACGGGTGGCGTGGTGCGCTTCACCCCGGCGCCCAACTTCAACGGGACCACGACGTTCACGTATACGCTCTCGGACGGCAATGGTGGCACGGCCATCGGTACCGTGACGGTGACGGTGACGCCGGTGAACGATCCTCCGGATGCGGTGAACGACAGCTTCTCGGTGGCCGAGGACAGCAGCGCCACGGTGCTGGATGTGCTGGCCAACGACTCGCTCAACGGTGACGTAGGCGAGACGCTCACGGTGACGGCCGTCACTCAGCCGGCCAACGGAACGGTGACGCTCACCACGGGCGTGGTGCGCTTCACCCCGGCCGCCAACTTCAACGGGACCACGACGTTCACGTACACGATCTCGGATGGCAACGGTGGCACGGATACGGCGACGGTGACCGTCACGGTCACGCCGGTGAACGATCCGCCGGATGCGGTGGACGACGTCGCCACGGTGGCAGAGGACAGCGGTGCCACGGCGGTGAACGTACTGGCCAACGACACGACGGGGCCCGACACGGGCGAGACGTTGTCCATCACGGGGGTATCGCAGCCGGCGAATGGCTCGGTGACCTTCACCGCCACCCAGGTGCGCTTCACTCCGGCCCCGGACTTCAACGGCACCACGACGTTCCAGTACACGATCTCGGATGGCAACGGCGGCACGGACACGGCGACCGTCACGGTGACGGTGACGCCGGTGAACGATCCGCCCGCGGCCAACGACGACGCCTTCACGGTGGCCGAGGACAGTGGCGCCACGGTGCTGAACGTGTTGGCCAACGACTCGTCCTTGCCGGACACGGGTGAGACGCTGACTGTCACGTCGGTGACCCAGCCGACCGACGGCACGGTGACCTTCACGGCCGCGAACGTCAGCTTCACGCCCGCCGCCAACTTCAACGGCACCACGACGTTCTCGTATCGGATCTCCGATGGGAACGGGGGCACGGATACGGCGACCGTCACAGTGACGGTGACGCCGGTGAACGACCCGCCGGACGCGGTGAACGACGCCGTGACGGTGACGGAGGACAGCGCGGCCACGGTGGTGAACGTGCTCGCCAATGACACGACGACTCCCGATACGGGCGAGACGCTGACGGTGACGGCCGTCACGCAGCCGGCCAACGGCACGGTGACCTTCACGGCCACCAACGTCAGCTTCACTCCAGCGGCCAACTTCAACGGGACCACGTCCTTCACGTACACGGTGTCCGACGGCAACGGCGGTTCGGACACGGCGACGGTGACGGTGACGGTGACGCCGGTGAATGACCCGCCCACGGCGAACGACGACACCTTCACGGTGCCCGAGAACAGCGGCCCCTCGACGCTGGACGTGTTGACCAACGACACGGCGGTGCCGGACACGGGCGAGACGCTCACGGTGACGGCCGTCACGCAGCCGGCCAACGGCACGACGTCCTTCACCTCCACGGGCGTCATCTTCACGCCCACGGCGGGCTTCGTGGGGCCCACGACGTTCACGTACACGATCTCGGATGGCAATGGCGGCACGGCCACGGCCACCGTCACGGTCAACGTGAGCAACACGAACGACCCGCCGACGGCCAACGACGACAGCTTCACGGTGACCGAGGACAGCGGCCCCACGCTCATGACCGTGCTGGCCAACGACACGACGCTGCCGGACACGGGCGAGACGTTGACCATCACCGCGGTGACGCAGCCGTCCAGCGGCACGGTGACCTTCACGGCTTCCGACGTCACCTTCACGCCGGCGGCCAACTTCTTCGGCACCGTGACGTTCTCGTACACGGTGTCGGACGGCAACGGGGGCACGGACACGGCGATCGTCACGGTGACGGTGACGCCGGTGAATGATCCTCCCACGGCCCTGGATGACGCCTTCACGGTGGGCGAGGACAGCGCGGCGACCGTGCTCAACGTCCTGGCCAACGACTCGACGGCGCCCGAGCTCGACGAGACGCTGAAGATCACCGCCACCACCCAGCCCTCTAGCGGCACGGTGACCTTCACGGACACCAGCGTGAGCTTCACGCCGGCGGCCAACTTCAACGGCACGGTGACGTTCACGTACACGGTGTCGGACGGCAATGGGGGTACGGCGACGGCCACGGTCACCGTCACGGTGACGCCGGTGAACGACCCGCCGGATGCGGTGAACGACACCTTCGTTGTGGCCGAGAGCAGCGCGGACACCGTGCTGGACGTGCTGGCCAATGACACCACGACTCCGGATACGGGCGAGACGCTGACGGTGACGGCGGTGACGCAGCCGGCCAGCGGCACCGTGACGCTCACCTCAGGAGTGGTGCGCTACACGCCGCCCGTGGGCTTCAACGGCACGGTGACGTTCACGTACACGGTTTCGGATGGGAACGGCGGCACGGACACGGCGACGGTGACGGTGAACGTGACGCCGGTGAACGACCCGCCCACGGCCGTGGATGACACCTTCACGGTGGCCGAGGACAGCAGCGCCACGGCGCTGGACGTGCTGGCCAACGACAGCACCGCGCCGGACACGGGCGAGACGCTGACCATTACCGCGGTCACCCAGCCGGCCAACGGCACGGTGACCTTCACGAGCTCCAGCGTGGAGTTCGCGCCTCCGGCCGACTTCAACGGCACGGTGACGTTCACGTACACGGTGGAGGACGGCAACGGAGGCACGGACACGGCGACGGTGACGGTGAACGTGACGCCGGTGAACGATCCTCCGCTGGCCACGGATGACAGCTTCACGGTGGCCGAGGACAGCGGCGCCACGGTGTTCGACGTGCTGCTCAACGACAGCTCGGCGCCGGACACGGGCGAGACGCTGACCATCACCTCGGTGACGCAGGCCACGGGCGGCACGGTGACCTTCACCGACTCCAACATCAGCTTCACGCCCGCGCCCAACTTCCATGGGACGACGTCGTTCACGTACCGGATCCTCGATGGGAATGGAGGCTCGGACTCGGCGACGGTGACGGTGACGGTGACGCCGGTGAACGACCCGCCCACGGCCGACGATGACGCCTTCACGGTGGCCGAGGACAGCGGTGCCACGCCGCTCGACGTCCTCTTCAACGACAGCTCGCTGCCGGACGAGGGCGAGACGCTCACGGTGACGGCCGTCACGCAGCCGGCCAATGGCACGGTGACGCTCACCGGAGGCGTGGTGAGCTTCACGCCGGCGGCCAACTTCTTCGGCACCACGTCGTTCACCTACACGGTGTCCGACAGCAGCGGGGACTCGGACACGGCCACGGTGCTGATGACGGTGACGCCGGTGAACGACCCGCCCACGGCCAACAACGACAGCTTCCTGGTGCCCAAGGACAGCGCGGCCCAGGTGCTGGATGTGCTGGCCAACGACTCGTCCGTGCCGGATGTGGGCGAGACGCTCGTCATCATCTCGGTGACGCAGCCGGCCACCGGCGGCACGGTGAGCTTCACGGGCTCCAACGTGAGCTTCACGCCCGCGCCTGGCTTCGAGGGGCTCGCGACGTTCACGTACCGGATCTCGGACGGCAATGGCGGTACGACTTCGGCCACGGTGGAGGTCCGCGTGGGCAGCCCGAACAACCCGCCCACGGCCAACGACGACAGCTTCACGCTCGCCGAGGACAGCGGGGCCACGGTGCTGAACGTGCTGGCCAACGACACGACGACGCCGGACACGGGCGAGACGCTCACGGTGGCCTCGGTGACGCAGCCGGCCAACGGCACGGTGACGTTCACCGCCTCCAACGTGAGCTTCACGCCGGCGGCCAATTTCCACGGCACCACGTCGTTCTCGTACACGGTTTCGGATGGGAACGGCGGCTCGGACACGGCGACGGTGACGGTGACGGTGACGCCGGTGAACGATCCGCCGACGGCCAACAACGACGCCTTCACGGTGGCCGAGGACAGCGCGGCCACGGTGCTGGACGTGCTGACCAACGACACGGTGGTGCCGGACGAGGGTGAGTCGCTCACGGTGACGGCCGTCACGCAGCCGGCCAACGGCACGGTGACGCTGACGGGCGGCGTGGTGCGCTACATGCCTCCGGCCAACTTCCACGGCACGACGACGTTCACGTACACGGTGTCGGACGGCAATGGCGGTACGGCCACGGCGACCGTCACGGTGACGGTGACGTCGGTGAACGATCCGCCGACGGCCAGTAACGACGTCTTCACGGTGGCCGAGGACAGCGGGGCCACGGACTTCAACGTGCTGGCCAACGACTCGTTCGCGCCGGACACGGGAGAGACGCTGACGGTGACGGCGGTGACCCAGCCGGCCAACGGCACGGTGACCTTCACGGCCACGAACGTCAGCTTCACTCCGGCGCCGAACTTCAATGGCACCACGACGTTCCGGTACACCATCTCGGATGGCAATGGCGGTACGGCCGCGGCGACGGTGACGGTGACGGTGACGCCGGTGAACGATCAGCCCACGGCCAACGACGACAGCTACACGGTGGCGGTGAACAGCAGCGCCAGGGTGCTGGATGTGCTGTTCAACGACACGACGGCGCCGGACACGGGTGAGACGCTGACCATCACGTCGGTGACCCAGCCGGCCAACGGCACGGTGACCTTCACGGCCGCGAACGTCAGCTTCACGCCGGCGGCGGGCTTCACGGGCACCACGACGTTCACGTACACGGTGTCGGACGGCAATGGCGGCACGGCCTCGGCCACCGTCACGATTACGGTCACGGGCTCCAACATCCCGCCGACGGCTGTGGACGATGTCTTCACGGTGGAGGAGGACAGCTCGGCCACGGACTTCAACGTGCTGGCCAACGACACGACGGCGCCGGACACGGGCGAGACGCTGACCATCACGGCGGTGACGCAGCCTGTGGGCGGCACGGTGACCTTCACGTCCTCGACCCTCAGCTTCACGCCAGCGCCGAACTTCAACGGCACGACGGTGTTCCGGTACTCGGTGTCGGACGGCAATGGCGGCACGGCCACGGCCGCCGTCACGGTGACGGTGACGCCGGTGAACGATCCGCCTACGGCCGGCGACGACACCTTCACGGTGGCGGAGGACAGCGGGGCCACGGTGCTGGATGTGCTGGCCAACGACTCGATCTCTCCTGACACGGGCGAGACGCTGACGTTGACGGCGGTGACCCAGCCGAGCCGCGGCTCGGTGACGCTCTCGGGCAACGTGGTGACCTTCACGCCCGCGGCCAACTTCCACGGCACCGTGACGTTCACGTACACGGTCTCGGATGGCAACGGTGGGACGACGACGGCCACGGTGACGGTGGTGGTGTCGTCGGTGAACGATCAGCCCGACGCGGTGGATGACAACTTCTCGGTGACTGAGGACTCCCCGCTCGCGGCCGTGAACGTGCTGGCGAACGACACGACGCTGCCGGATACGGGCGAGACGTTGACCATCACGGCGGTGACCCAGCCGGCCAACGGCACGGTGGCGCTCAGCGGTGGCCTGGTGCGCTTCGCGCCAGCGCGCAACTTCAATGGCACCACGACGTTCCGCTACACGGTGTCGGACGGCAATGGCGGCACGGACACGGCGACGGTGACGATGACGGTGACGCCGGTGAACGATCCTCCGACGGCCAACGACGACAGCTTCCAGGTGGCGGTGAACAGCACGGCCAATGCGCTGGACGTGCTGTTCAACGACACGTACCTGCCAGACGCGCCGGAGACGCTGACCGTCACCGCGGTGACCCAGCCGACCAATGGCTCGGTGTCGCTCGCGGGTGGGGTGGTGCGTTTCTCGCCGGCGCCGGACTTCAGCGGCATCGCCTCGTTCACGTACACGATCTCGGATGGCAACGGCGGCACGGACACGGCGACGGTGACCGTCACGGTCTCGGGCACCAACAACCTGCCCACGGCGGATGACGACACCTTCACGGTGGCGGAGGACAGCGGCGCCACGGTGCTGGACGTGCTGGCCAACGACACGACGGCGCCGGACACGGGCGAGACGCTCACGGTGGTGGCGGTGACTCAGCCGGCCAACGGCACGGTGACGCTCACGGGCGGCGTGGTGAGCTTCACGCCGGCCCCCGACTTCAACGGCATCACGACGTTCACGTACATGGTGTCCGATGGCCATGGCGGCTCGGACTCCGCTCGCGTCACGATCTCGGTCACTCCGGTCAACGACGCGCCGAATGCGGTGGACGACAGCTTCCAGGTGCCGGTGGACAGCCCGGCACGAGTGCTGGACGTGCTGGCCAACGATACGGTGGCGCCGGACACGGGCGAGACGCTGACGGTGACGGCGGTGACCCAGCCGGCCAACGGCACGGTGACGCTCACGAGTGGTGTGGTGAGCTTCCTGCCTGCGGCGGGCTTCTCGGGCACTACGACGTTCACGTACACGGTGTCGGATGGCAATGGCGGCACGGACACGGCGACGGTGACCGTCACGGTTTCGGGCTCCAACCACCCGCCGACGGCCAACGACGACAGCTTCACGGTGCTCAAGGACAGTGGGGCCACGGTGCTGGACGTGCTGGCCAACGACACGACGGCGCCTGACGTGGGTGAGACGCTCACGGTGACTGCGGTGACCCAGCCGACCAACGGTACGGTGACGCTCAGCGGAGGCACGGTGAGCTTCACTCCGCCGACAGGCTTCGTCGGCGTCACCTCCTTCACGTACACGGTGTCGGACGGCAGCGGCGGCACGGATACGGCCACGGTGACGGTGTCTGTGTTCCCGCCCGCAAACCCGCCTGTCGCCACGGATGACAGCTTCACGGTGGCCGAGGACAGCGGCGCCACGGTGCTGGACGTGCTCGCCAACGACACGACGCTGCCGGACACGGGCGAGACGCTGACCATCACGTCGGTGACCCAGCCGGCCAACGGCACGGTGTCGAACACCGGCACCGCGGTGCGCTTCACCCCGGCGTCCAACTTCAACGGTACGACGACGTTCACGTACACGGTGTCGGACGGCAACGGCGGCACGGACACGGCCGTCGTCACGGTGACGGTGACGCCGGTGAACGATCCTCCGGACGCGGTGAACGACACGTTCACGGTGCTCAAGGACAGCTCGGGCACGGTGCTGGACGTGCTGCTCAACGACACGTCCGCGCCGGACACGGGCGAGACGCTGACGGTGACGGCGGTGACGCAGCCGGCCAACGGCACGGTGACGCTCACGAGCGGTGTGGTGAGCTACACGCCGCCGGCGGGCTACACGGGGACCACGACGTTCACGTACACGATCTCCGATGGCAGTCTCAGCGACACGGCCACGGTGACGGTGGTCGTGAGCGAGACGGCCAACATCCCGCCTGACGCGGTGGCCGATACGTTCACGGTGGCCGAGGACAGCGGCACCACGGTGTTGAATGTGCTGGCCAACGACACGACGGAAGCGGGCGAGACGCTCACGGTGGTGGTGGTGACCCAGCCGGCCAACGGTACGGTGACGCTCACGAGCGGTGTGGTGAGCTTCACGCCGGCGGCCAACTTCAACGGCACCACGACCTTCGAGTACACGATCTCCGACGGTCGTGGTGGCACGGACAAGGCCACGGTGACGGTGATCGTGACGCCGGTGAACGATCCGCCGAACGCGGTGGACGACGTGTTCACGGTGGCCAGGAATAGCTCGGCCACGGTGCTGGACGTGCTGGTCAACGACACGTTCGCGCCGGACACGGGTGAGACGCTCACGGTGACGGCGGTGACTCAGCCGGCGGTGGGTGGCTCGGTGGATCTCAGCGGCGGTGTGGTGAGCTTCACGCCGGCGACGGGCTTCACTGGCACCTCGACGTTCACCTACACGATCTCGGATGGCAATGGTGGCACGGACACGGCCACCGTCACGGTGACGGTGACGCCGAACAACCCGCCTGACGCGGTGGACGACACGTTCACAGTGGCCGAGGACAGTGGGGCCACGGACTTCAACGTGCTGGCCAACGACACGTTCGCGCCGGACGTGGGCGAGACGCTGACCATCACGGCGGTCACTCAGCCGGCCAATGGCACGGTGACGTTCACGGACTCGAACGTGAGCTTCACGCCGGCGGCCAACTTCAATGGCACCACGTCGTTCGCGTACACGATCTCCGACGGCAGCGGCGGCACCGACACGGCGACAGTGACGGTGACGGTGACGCCGGTGAACGATGCTCCGGATGCGGTGGACGACACGTTCACGGTGCTCAAGGACAGCTCGGCCACGGTTCTGGACGTGCTATTGAACGACACGTTCGTGCCGGATACGGGCGAGACGCTGACCATCACGGCGGTCACTCAGCCGGCCAATGGCACGGTGACGTTCACGGACTCGAGCGTGAGCTTCACGCCGGCGCCGGGCTACAAAGGGACCACGACGTTCACGTACACGATCTCGGATGGCAACGGCGGCACGGACACGGCCACCGTCACGGTGATCGTGAGCGAGACGCCGAACAACCCGCCTGACGCGGTGGATGACACGTTCACAGTGGCCAAGAACAGCGGAGCCACTGTGCTGAATGTGCTGGTCAACGATACGTCCGCGCCGGACACGGGCGAGACGCTCACGGTGGTGGCGGTGACCCAACCGGCCAATGGCACGGCGACGCTCAGCGGTGGCGAGGTGAGCTTCACGCCAGCGACGGACTTCACGGGCACGACGACGTTCACGTATACGATCTCGGATGGCAAGGGCGGCACGGACACCGCCACGGTGACGGTGATCGTGAGCGATACGCAGAACCACCCGCCTGACGCAGTGGACGACACGTTCACGGTGGCCCAGAACAGCGGGGCCACGGTGCTCAACGTGCTGGCCAACGACACGTTCGCGCCGGACGTGGGCGAGACGCTGACGGTGACGGCGGTGACCCAGCCGGCCAACGGCACGGTGACGCTCACGGGTGGCGTGGTGAGCTTCACGCCGGCGACGGGCTTCACGGGCACGACGACCTTCACGTACACGATCTCGGACGGCAACGGCGGCACGGATACGGCCACGGTGACGGTGACGGTGACCGGCACTTCGCTCGACTCCGACGGCGACGGCATTCCGGATGCGATCGAGATCGCAACCGGCACGGATCCGAACAACCCCGACACGGACGGTGACGGCCTGTCGGATGGCGTTGAGGACAAGGACCACAACGGTGTCGTGGATGCGGGCGAGACCGATCCGCGCGACAAGGACACCGATAACGGTGGCGCGAGCGATGGCGCCGAGGTCAACGGTGGCACTGATCCGCTGGACGACTCGGATGACTTCATCATCGCGGGCAGCGGCTGCGCTTCCACGGGCACCAGCCTGATGCCGCTGCTGCTGCTGCTCGGCCTGCCGCTCCTGCGGCGGCGCCGTGCGGCGGGCAGCTCGCACCCGGCCTCTCGGGCGGGCGTCTGGGGTGTGCTGGGCATGCTGGCCGTCTTCGTGGCGGCTCCGGCGAAGGCCCAGCCCACCATCGTCACGAGCCCGGCGTCCCAGAAGATCGACGTCCAGCAGTACAAGCCAGCGCCGGGGGCCTATGACGTGTTGGGCCTCCACAGCGCGAGGGTGAACGGGAACTGGGGTTGGAACCTGGGCCTGTCGGTGAACTACGCGAAGGACCCGCTCACCGTCCTCGATCCGCGCCAGGACAACGCCGTGGCCTACAAGCTGGTGGCGAACCAGCTCACCGTGGACATCCTGGGCGCCATCGCGCTGTTCGATCGGTTCGAGATTGGCCTGGCGGTGCCCTTCACGTCGCAGACGTCCCAGTCCGGCGACTCTCCCATCTTCTCGGACGATGTCGGCAAGTCCGGCCTGGGAGACGTGCGCGTGGTGCCCAAGGCGAGCCTGTACTCCTCAGGCGGACTGACGCTGGGCGCCGCGGTGCCCATCCACCTGCCCACCGGCGGTGATTCGGGCTTTCTCGGAGGCGGCTTCTCCGTCCGTCCGAAGCTGCTCGGCGAGTGGGGGAGCAGCGGGGGCGCGCGGGTGCTGGCCAACGTGGGCCTCAACCTCCGCTCCAAGCAGCAGCTGCGCAACCTGGTCGTCTCCAACGAGCTGGCCTACGGGGTCGGCGCGGAGGTGCCTTTCCGGGTCAGTGGGCGCGAACTCGCCGTGGGCGGCACGCTGATGGGCGCGCTGGGCCTGGGCGAGGGGGGCTCCGAGGAGAAGCCGTTGGAGGTGCTGGCCACGGTGCGGTACCGCATCTCGGACGTCATCGCCGCGCACCTGGGCGGTGGCCCTGGCCTCTCGCAGGGCTACGGCACGCCGGGCTTCCGCGTGTTCGCGGGCCTGGCCTACGTGGCGCCCGCGCCCAAGGCGAGCCCGAGACCGGAGCCCAAGCCCGAGCCGAAGGCCGAGGTCAAGCCGCCCGAGCCCCTGCCGAACGAGGGCAAGACCAAGGTGGAGGTCATTCCTCCGCCGCAGGTCGCGGACACGGATGGGGACGGCATCCCGGATGACAAGGACAGTTGCCCCGCAGCCGCCGAGGACAAGGACGGCTTCCAGGACGAAGACGGCTGCCCGGACACGGACAACGACGGGGACGGCATCGCGGACGCGAGCGACAAGTGCGCGAACGAGCCTGAGTCGAAGAACGGCTTCGAGGACGAAGACGGCTGCCCGGACACGGCGCCGATCGCGGACACGGACGGGGACGGCATCCTGGATGACAAGGATCGTTGCCCTCAGGCCGCCGAGGACAAGGACGGCTTCGAGGACACGGATGGTTGCCCGGATCCCGACAACGATCACGACGGTGTCGCGGACGCCGACGACAAGTGCCCCACGCAGCCGGAGACCATCAACGGCGTGAAGGACGATGACGGCTGCCCGGACAAGGGCAAGGCGAAGGTGCTCGTCGAGGGCGAGAAGATCGTCATCCTCGAGAAGCTCTTCTTCGCCAACAACAAGTCCACCATCCTCCCCAAGTCCTTCCCGCTGCTGAAGCAGGTGGCGCAGGTGATCAGGGCCAACTCGCAGATCGAGAAGGTTCGTGTGGAGGGCTACACCGACGACAAGGGCGATGACGGGGTCAACCTGGTCCTCTCGCGGACCCGGGCGGAGGCCGTGCGCGATCGCCTCTCCATGGAGGGCATTGACGGCGGCCGCCTCGAGGCGGTGGGTTACGGCGAGGCCCGGCCGGTGGCCTCCAACAAGACGGCCAAGGGCCGCGAGCAGAACCGCCGCGTGGAGTTCACCGTCGTCAAGGTGAAGCCTCGGGAGGTCGAGGTCGACCAGCCCTGAGCCGTTCGGGGGGGCATGTCAGACCCCTGACCGAGACTGTGGTGCGTGACCGTCCTGCGGTCCGTGCTTCGGGGTGGATCTCCGGAGCGCGGCTGCCAGGGCGGTCATGCGGTGCACGAGCCCGCGGGACAAAATCCGGATCTCCAGTCAAGCTCCCGCGCAGCCACATTCCGCGACACGGAATGGACGTTCAGTGCGGCGCGTAAGTGCCTGTCAGGACTTGGGGCCGCTGCGGGCCGCTACAGGCAGGTAGCGGAATACTTGCCAAAGATCGCGACTTGCTGATGATGGGTGACCTTGGGAAGCACGCCCGAAAAGGTGCGCGACTTCCGCCGAAAGGATCACCATGGACCAGTTCGAGCAGAACAAGCAGGCCGCGAAGATCCGTGTTGTCGGCGTGGGTGGCGCCGGTTGCAACGCGGTGAACACGATGATCCTGGCCAAGCTGGAACGGGTCGACTTCATCGCCGCGAACACCGACGTGCAGGCACTTGCCGCCAACAAGTCGCCCACGCGCCTGCAGCTCGGACAGACGTTGACCAAGGGCCTGGGAGCGGGTGCCAACCCGGAGATGGGCCGCGAGGCCGCCCTGGAGTCCAAGGATCAGATCGCCGCCGTGCTCGAGGGCGCGGACATGGTGTTCGTCACCGCCGGTATGGGCGGTGGCACCGGCACGGGCGCCGCGCCCATCATCGCGGACATCGCCAAGAGTCTGGGTTGCCTCACGGTGGGTGTGGTGACCAAGCCCTTCCTCTTCGAGGGCAACAAGCGCCGCAAGCAGGCCGAGCAGGGTCTGGTGGAGCTCAAGGCCGCGGTGGACACGCTGATCACCATCCCCAACCAGCGGCTGCTCACCCTGAGCACCGAGCCCATGCCGCTGCTGGAGACCTTCAAGCGCGCGGATGAAGTCCTGCTCAACGCGGTGCAGGGCATCTCGGACCTCATCCAGTACCACGGCTACATCAACGTGGACTTCGCGGATGTGAAGACCATCATGAGCGACAAGGGCCTGGCGCTGATGGGCACCGGCCGCGCCTCGGGCCAGTCGCGCGCGCTGAGCGCCATGCAGCAGGCCATCTCCAGCCCGCTGCTGGAGGACATCTCCATCGACGGCGCCACGGGCCTGCTGATCAACATCACCGGCGGCCGCGACATGACGCTGCAGGAAGTGAACGAGGCCCTCACGCTGGTGCACGACGCCGCCGACGGCGAGGCGGAGATCATCTTCGGCTCGCTCATCGACGAGGAGATCAAGGACGAGGTGAAGATCACCATCATCGCCACGGGCTTCGTGCACCGGGATGCGGCGAGGCAGCCTGTGCGCGCGGTGGCGGTGCCGACCACGCCCGTGCCGCTCGTCAACCGCCCGGCGCCCTCGGTGCTGACGGCGGCTCGCGAGGAGGTGGCCAGCCTGGTTCCCGCCAAGGCCGGCAGCCGCGCCATGTCCTCGACGGAGAACAAGGCGGTGACGTCGCCTCCGCGCACCGCGGTGGTGAAGGACGCCGCGCTGCCGCTGGACGAGGATCAGTTCGACATCCCCACGTTCCTGCGCCGGCAGGGCCAGACCGAGATGCCCTGAGCAGGCCCCGAGCGTTGCTCGCGCGGCGGTTCACCCTCTCTGAAAGCAACTGAGGCACCTCCCGCCATCGCGCGCGAGGTGCCTCGTTCGTTTCAGCCGGCTTGGGGCTACTGGTCTGCCTGTAGGACCAGTTCGCGCCAGGTGCCGGCGCCTCAGGGAGGGATCAGCGGCGGGGGAGGCGGGCCACGCTGGCCCCATCCCGGCCGGACAGCGCATCGCTCCGGGCCAGCAGGGTGTCCAGCTCGGCGTAGACCTCTTCCACGCGCTCGGGGAGACGCGGCGGAGGGGCAACCCCATCACCGGCAAGCAGCTCCACGAGCGTGTTGACGCGCTGCAGCAACTGGCGCGCCTTGAGCAGGGCCCGGCCCGTCTTGGTGCCTTCGGGAGAGAAGAGGGTGCCGCCCTGGTAGAGGTTCTCGAGCGCCAGGCGATTGGCTGCGAGCCGATCAGCGAGTCTCGCTCGGTAGAGGTCGAGCCTCCGCTCCCGGCGAGCGCCCAGCAGATCCACTACCGTCCCGGCCCCTGTGTCGTTCGGCTTCAAGGTGTCGGCAAGGTACGCCAGGGGCCCAAGCGATCGCAACGGTGTGACGTGGTTGTGCGAACCTGTACGGTCCTGTGGCGAGCCCTCGGTTGGCTGCTTGTCACGTCAGGAGGCGGGGGTTAGGTTGGCCGCCCTTCCGAGCCAGGGTGTCGCCATGTTCAAGAAGCTGCTCATCGCCAACCGGGGTGAGATCTCCCGCCGCATCGGGGTGGTGGCCCGGGGGATGGGGATCTCCACTGTCGCTGTCTATTCGGACGCGGATGCGGACCTGCCCTTCGTCAAGGAGGCGGACGAAGCGGTGCGCCTGGGTCCCGCGCCCGCCAAGGACAGCTACCTGAACGTCCCCGCCATCCTGGAGGCCGCGAAGAAGACGGGCGCCCAGGCGGTGCATCCGGGTTACGGGTTCGTGTCGGAGAACGCCGAATTCGCCCGAGCCTGCACGGAGGCTGGCATCACCTTCGTGGGCCCGCCGCCCGAGGCCATGCTGCGGATGAAGGACAAGAGCCAGGCGCGCAAGCTGGTGGCGGCGGCGGGTGTGCCGGTGGTGCCGGGCACCGAGGACGTGGTGCCGGACGTGGCCAGCTCCCTCGCGGCGGCCGAGCGCATCGGCTACCCGGTGCTCTGCAAGGCGGCGGGTGGCGGTGGTGGCATCGGCATGGCGGCGGCGAAGGATCCGGCGGAGCTGGAGAAGGTCTTCCGCCAGTGCACGGACCGGGCGAAGGCGGCCTTCGGTCGTGAGGGTGTGTACCTGGAGCGCTACTTCCCGGCGCCGCGCCACATCGAGGTGCAGATCCTCGGAGACCATCAAGGCCACCTCATCCACGGGCTGGAGCGCGAGTGCTCCATCCAGCGGCGCCACCAGAAGGTGGTGGAGGAGGCTCCCTCGCCGCTGTTCGCGGACGGAAAGAACGCGGACGTGGCGCAGAAGCTGTTCACCGCGGCCGTGACGGCGGCCAAGGCCTTCGGCTACGCCAACGCCGGCACGGTGGAGTTCCTCTACTCGGACGGCAACGTCTACTTCATCGAGATGAACGCCCGGCTCCAGGTGGAGCACCCGGTAACGGAGCTGACCACGGGGTTGGACCTCATCGGCTGGCAGCTGCGCATCGCCGCCGGGGAGCAGCTCACCGTCCGCCAGGAGGACGTGAAGCGCAAGGGTGCGGCGCTGGAGTTCCGCATCTACGCGGAGGATCCGGTGAAGTTCTTCCCGTCGCCCGGGCCGCTCAAGGTGTACGTGCCTCCCCAGGGCGAGGGCGTGCGCCTGGACTCGGGCTACGCCGAGGGCAACACCGTCACCCCGAACTACGATCCGATGATCGCCAAGCTCATCGTTTCGGGAGACTCGCGGGCCCAGGCCATCGAGCGCTCGATCGCGGCGCTGGAGCAGTTCCGTGTCGAGGGCATCAAGACGAACATCCCGTTGCACCTGCGCATCCTCAAGGACCCGGCCTTCGCCGAGGGCCGGCTCGATACGCGCTTCCTGGAGAACCACGCGAAGCCGTAGGCCGCGCGGCGGCAGTGGCACCTCTCAACACTTCGATGCTTCAGCGCGAGGAGGCAACACCGTATGGCGAAAGTCGTGAAGGCGCACATCACTGGCACTGTGTGGAAGATCGAGGTGAAGGTCGGCGATAAGGTCGAAGTGGGGACCACCGTCGCCATCCTCGAGTCCATGAAGATGGAGATGCCCGTGGAGGCGGAGGAGGCGGGCGTGGTGCAGGAGGTCCTCTGCAAGGAGGGCCAGGCGGTCACCGAGGGCGATGTCCTCGTGGTGCTCAGTTAGGCGCGAGCTCCCCTCATGGATCCCACGGTGGAGGTGGAGGATCGCGAGGGCGGCATCCGCGTGCTCACGCTCGTCAACCCGGCGCGGAAGAACGCGCTGGATGACCGGCTCCTGGCGCAGTTGGACGCAGCGCTCTCTCCGCCACCCGATGTCCCCGTACGGGTCTTCCTGGTGCGCGGCGCGGGCGGCACCTTCTGCTCCGGCTACGACTTGACGAACCTGGGGCCGCCCGCGGCGGATGGGCGGTTGCCGGACGATCCGCTGATGGCGTTCCTCTCGCGGCTGGAGCGCCACCCGGTGCCCAGCGTGGCGCTGGTGCAGGGAGCCGCGTTCGGCGCGGGCTTCGACCTGGCGTGCTCCTGCGACTTCCGCGTGGGGACCCCCGAGACGGTGTTCTGCATGCCGGCGGCGAGGCTGGGCCTCGTCTACTCCGTGGATGGCATGTCACGGGCCGCGAGGCTGGTGGGACTGGCCCGGGCGCGGAGCCTGTTCCTCACCGCGCGCAAGCTGGACGGGGCGACGGCGCTCTCCTGGGGCCTGTTGGATGAGTGCCCTGCCGCGCAGGATGCCGAGGCGCGCGCCCTGGAGCTGTGCCGGACGCTGGCCTCGCACGCGCCGCTGGCCGTGGCGGGGATGAAGGAGGTGTTCGGGTTGGTGGGACGGCCAGCGCTCTCCGAGCAGGAGCGTGCCCACGCGCGCGCCTTGAGGGCCGCGGCCTTTGGCAGCGAGGACGCTCGAGAGGGCAGGGCGGCGTTCCTGGAGAAACGCCCGCCCCGCTTCCAGGGCCGCTGACCCGGGCCGGGTACCGGCTCAGGTATCGCCGAACAGCTCGCCCATGCGCAGCTGCAGCGCGGAGGCGATCTTGTAGAGCGACGAGATGGACGCCGAGGACTCGGCGCGCTCGATCTGGGACAGCAGCGACACGGACAGACCGGTGCGCCGCGCCAGCTGCTTGAGCGTGAGCTCCTGCGTCTTGCGCGCGTCACGGATGACACGGCCGATGGCGCGGTGCAGGTCCGCCTCCGGGTCCTGGGACAAGCCCTTCTTCTGCAGGGCGTTGCGGACCGCGGTGATGAACTGCTCCGGCTCCATCGGCTTCTTCACGTAGTCGGACGCCTGCGCCTTGAGCGAGGCAACCGCCGTGTCCACCGTGGGGTACGCCGTGGCGACGATGACCGCGATATCCGTGTCGTACTTCCGGATCTGGTCCAGCACCTCGGTACCGGACATCTGCGGCATCATCATGTCGAGGATGACGAGATGGAAGTCGGACCCCCGCAGGATCTCCACCGTCTGGGTGGGATCCGTGGTGGTGACGACCTCGTAGCCCTCGCGGGTCAGCACCAGCTTCAGGTAGTCGCAGTTGTCCTGCTCGTCATCGACCACCAGGATGCGAATCTGCACAGCCTCTCCTCGCCTGCGGTTGAGAACCTCTGGGGTGGAATCGCGCGTCTCTGGGTAGTGCTGGAGGCTCGCGATGACTGGGGTTAGTTGGACGATTTCTTGGACTGCTCGTAGGCATCTACTGTCTGACGGACTTTGGGCGCCATCTTGTGGTCCGGCGCCAGATCCAGGAACTTCCTGTAATGGGTGGCCGCCTTGTCCCACTGGGACAGGCCTGCGTATGCGGCACCCAACAGCATATGGCACTCGGCCTTGTCAGGGACGAGGGACACGCACTTGGAGGCCAGCGTGAGTGCCGAGTCGTACTGCTTGGCGCGCAGAGCCCTGGCTGCATCATCATAAGTGGCCTGGGCCTGCTCCTGTGCGTCGGCGGCGGGCTGCGCGGGCGGCGGCTTGTTCGTCGGAGGCGGTGGCGGCGGCGTTTTCGCCGTCTCGACCTTGGGAGGTGCCTTGGCCGCCTGGACGTCGTTCTGAAGCTGGGTGTAGGCCTCGCGAGAGCAGGCCGAGTTCTGGGCGGGAGCCGCCTTCTTCAGCGCCTCGTCGTACTTCTTGTCCGTCAGGAGCTTCTGGGCCTCGCCGATGGCGTCCATGGCCTTCTGCTCGGCCTGGAGCTTCTCTCCGAGCGCCTTGCCCTCGGCGGACGGGGGGCCGCTCACCTTCTTGAGCTCGGCGGCGACCGTCTCGAGGTCGCAGATCTGGAGGGCTCCGTCGGCCGCCTTGAGGTGCACCTGGGGTGTGTCCGCCGCCACGGCGGTCTCTGGCGGAGGCGTGTCGGTGCCCGGAGAGGGCTCTGGGGGCTGGGGCTGTTGTCCCGGGTCGGGCGGCGGTGGAGGAGGCGGCTGCTGGGTGATCTCGGGAGGCCTCTGCGGCGCGTCGTCCTTGAACGGGCCCACCTTGAGGGCCCAGGCGGCGGCAGTCCCACCGGCCACCACCAGCACCAACAGGGCCAGCACCAGTGGCAGCTTCGAGCGGCCCGCGGCTCCCACCGAGCCCGTCGCTTCGCCCGCGGCCACGAAGCGCATCTTCACGTGGCCCAACTCGATGACGTCCCCGTTGTTGAGCGGGGCCTGGGCGTAGGTATCCCCGTTGACGGTGAGCCCGTTGGCCGACTGCATGTCGAGGATGCGCCACTCGCCGTTGTCTTCGCGGACGACCTTGGCGTGCGTGCGAGACAGGGAGCGGTGGTCGATGACGATGTCGTTGTCGTCCGTGCGACCGATCTTCATCTCCGTGCGGATGCAGGCGTACTCCTGGCCCTTGAATTCCGCGCTCACCACCACGAGCCGGGGAGCCTCCTCGGCCTCGAGCTCGCGGACCTTGCGGTTGCGGTTGCCCTCCACGTGGTCCATCTTGATGATGGCGGTGGAGTGACGGCGCTCGGCGGACGGGGTGGAATCCTCCTCGACGGGCGATTCCGTCTCCGTCTCTGGCTCGGAGTGGTGGTCCGCGTCGCTCGGCTCCTCGGGTACGGGAGCGGGGCGAGCCTTCGGGGGAGCTCCGGCGGCCATGGCCGCGTCGCTCTGCAGCGCCAGATCGTAGTCACCGATCTGGATCAGATCGCCGTCCTTGACCTGCGACTGGCCGCTGATCCGCTCGCCGTTGATGCGAGTCCCATTGGAACTGCCCAGATCCTCCACCACGACATGCCCGTTCAGGCGCATGAGGCGCGCGTGGCGGCGGGACACGTTTCGTTCCGTCAGGCGGATGGTGTTGCCTTCCTGACGGCCGATCGTGATCTCTTCGCGCACGAAGGGAACAACGGTCTTGCGCCCCTCGTCGTCTTCGATGATGAGCTTCAGCACGGGTCGGATCCGCTTACAGCTATAGCAGAAGGGGCAGAAGCGTTACAAGGTAAGCATCCCCTGAAGAATACAGAGGAATTCGGGCAGGTTGGGGGACATTCAGTGGTGTTGTCCATCGGGCAGTTGGACGATTCGCCCGCCCCCCTGAGGGGGAAGTAGGAGAACCAACCCACGTGAGTCTTCCCCTGTCAAGCCCGGGTGAACCCCGATCAGAGTCCCTGGGGCGCGGGCGGCTGGGACGGGTGCCGTGGGTGACGCTGGGGCTGGCGCTGGTGGCGTCCGGCATCTACGTGGGGACGGCGCGCGCCGGGCCGCTGGACGTGGATGCGATGGTGCGTTTCGGCGCGAAGGTGGGCCCGTTGATCACGGAGGCGGGCGAGCCGTGGCGGCTGCTGACGGCGAATCTCCTCCATCGGGATGCGCTGCACCTGGGGCTGAACCTGCTGGTGCTACTGGCGGCAGGCTCGGTGCTGGAGGGGACGTGGCGGCGGGTGGAGTACGGGGCGCTGCTGGTGGCCGCGGGGCTGTCGACGATGACGTGCTCGCTGTTGTGGGCCGAGGAGGTGAGCGTCGGGGCCTCGGGCATGGCGTATGGGTGCGTGGGGGCGTTGATCGTCCTGGGGCGGAGGTATCGCGCGGCGCTGTCTCCGGCGGGGCGGCGGATGGCGGGGGAGGGCGTGCTGCCGACGGTGCTCGTCTTCCTGTGGATGGGGTGGACTTCGGTGGGCGTGGACAACGCGGGGCACCTGGGAGGCTTTGTCGCGGGATTGTTGGTGGGGCTGTTCCTGGTGCCGGAGAGGCTGAGGGCGGGAGAGCCTCCGAGCATGGGGTGGATTCGCGCGGGCAGTGTGGTGGTGGCGGCGGTGGTGCTGGCGGCGCTGGGGGTGTTCGGGCGGTCGCTGTGGCGCGTGGAGCGGGACGATGTGTTCGGGGTGTCGGTGGCGATGCCGGGCGGCTGGCGGCAGGGGGCGGATCGGCTGGGGCGGTTGGCGTTCTCCAACGGACTGCCGGGGCTGGGGCGCGCGAGCTTTGCAGCGGAGGCCATTCAGGCGGGGGAGCCGGGAGACGGGGAGTTGCAGGCGCTGCGCTTTGTCGAGACGGCGCTCTCGGCCGAGGCGGGGCTGCCCGAGGGGCGGCCGGAGAAGGTGCGTGGGCCTGAGCCGGCCTGGGTGAGTGGTGGGAAGGCTCAGCGGGTCCAGGCCGAGCTGAGAGGGCCGGGAGGCGTGACGCACCTGAGGGCGCTGTTCGTGCCGCACGGTGAGTTCGTGTACCAACTCGTGTTCACGTGGCCGGAGGCTTTCCCGCGGTATTCGCGCGTGGTGGATCGGATGGTGGCGGAGCTGCGGCTGGAGGAGCCGGCGATGTTGCGCGAGGCGAGAGCGCGTTCGTTGCTGGTGCCTGGGGCGAGCGAGCCGCTGGCGGAGCTGGGCGCGTCCCTGCGGAGGTGGGGGCGGCCGGAGGAGGCCGTGGAGCCTCTGCGGGAGGCTGTGCGGTTGGCACCCTCTCAGGTGGGTACTCGGGTGGAATTGGCGCGGGCGCTCTTCGAGTCGGGGCGAGTGGAGGAGGGGTGCCGTGCGGCGGAGGAGGCATTGGTGTACGGGCCTTCGGAGACGGTGGCACTGGAGGCAGGGGTGCGCTGTGAGCTGGCGCGGGGGGATACGGCGCGAGCGCTGCTGCGGCTGGAGGAGGCGAGGCGTGTGGATCCGCGCGACCCGAGGCTGCGCGCAGCGGAGGCCGCGCTCCGCGCCACGTTGAAAGCGGGAGGCCGGTAGCAGGCAATTCCAGAAGGACGGAAAGCACTTAGAGTCCACGTATGCGGAAGACCCATCTCTCCCTGTCCCGTGCTGCCGCGCTGCTCGTGGCGCTGCTGGCGTTCCTTCCGGCGCGCGCTGATGAGTCCGCAGCGGACATCGCCCGGAAGAGCCGCGAGCGCGGCGCCCTCAACCTGTTGGGTCTGAGTGCCCAGCTCAAGCTCACCACCGTGAGCAAGGACGGCAAGCGCAAGGAGCAGGTCGTCACCAGCTCCGCCAAGAAGATCGGCGAGCGGACCCACTCGCTCGTGCGCTTTCAACAGCCTGCCAGCGTGGCCGGTGTGACCGTCCTCACCGTGGAGGGGGCCAAGGGCGAAGCTTCGGAGATCTCGCTCTATCTGCCGAAGCTCAAGCGCGTGCGGAAGGTGGCGAACACGCAGCGAGGCCAGTCCTTCATGGACACGGACTTCTCCTATGCGGACCTCGGCGGTACCGGTGGAGAGAGCGACGACACGATGAAGAAGGTGGGCGAGTCGAAGGTGATGGATCGTCTCGCCTGGGTGCTGGTCGGCAAGGCCGGTCCTGACTCTCCCTATGGAGAGGTGAAGTTCTATGTGGATCAGGAGACCTATGTGCCCACCCAGGCCGAGTACACCGATAAGGAGGGCAAGCCCTTCAAGGTGTACCGGGTCGCTCAGCTCAAGCGCTTCAAGGACCGCGTCGTCGCCGCGCGCTCGTCCATGGAGAACCTTCAGACGGGCTCGGTGACGACGATCGAGGTGCTCCAACTCGAGGAGGCGCAGCTCGGTGACGAGGCCTTCACCGAGCGTGCGCTGGAACGCGGGTGAGTCGCGCGTTCGCTCTCGGGCTCGCGCTCTTGGCGGCCACCGCACTGGCCTCAGGCGAGGATGGTGGGAGCACGGCGCCAGAGGTTCCAGATGGCGGTTCGGGCATCGAGGAGTTCGTGCCCCAGCCTGACGCCGCGAAGCGTGGAGCCACCAGCTCGGATCTCGAGTCCTTCGAACCGACACCTTCCGCCCTAGAAGAATCCTTCTCCGCGCCCGTGGCAGCTCCTTCTGTGCAGGTGAGCGGCAGCCTGCGTCTCCAAGCGGGCGTGGATACCGGCTTCGAGGCCCAGAGGAGTGACGGGCTCTCCGAGCACGTGGTGGACGGACGAGGACAGGCGTCGCTCGCCACGGATGTGAAGTTCTCGCCTTCCTTGCGGCTGCTCGTCGAGGGGCGAGCGCTGTGGCGCGCAGGTGCCGAGCGCGGCCTGGAGCGGGCCAAGGCCATCTTCGAGCCCACGCTGGGCGAGGCATTCCTCGACCTCTACACCCCGCACGTGGACCTGCGGGTGGGGCAGCAGACGCTGTCCTTCGGGGCGAATGCGGCCTTCGCTCCCACGGATGTCCTCAACCCGAGGGATTTGCGCCAGAGCTTCGTGCTCACCGAGCCAGAGGACGCGAAGCTGCCCGTCTTCGCGGCACGGGCACTGGGCGGAGCAGGACCGCTCTCGCTCACCGCCGTGTGGGTGCCTTTCTTCACGCCTCACCGCTATGACGTCTTCGGCCAGGACGAGGCGCTCTTCCAGCCGGGGCTGGGAATCCGTCTCCCGTTCTCGGTGGATCCCTCTATCGAGGACGCGCTCCAGCCTCGGCTGTTGGAGACCGAGCGTCCGAAAGCATTCCCATGGCTCGGAGACGTGGGGCTGCGAGTCACGTCCGAGATCCGAGGCATTCGCGTGGGCGGTTCGTGGGTGTGGGCGAATGAGAAGCTGCCTGCGGTGCAGTTGGATCCAGAGCTGGAAGCCGTGCTGCGAGCCCAGGACCGAGGCGAGACTCCCGACGCGGCGCTCCTGCTCTCGCTCCAGCAGCGGCTTCAGGCAGGAGAGACGCTCGTGACGGGCCGCTACGAGCGGCAGCACGTCTTCGGGCTGGAGGCGACCACGCTGCTGAGAACCACGCAGCTCGATATGGACGTGGGTTTCAGCCCGGCGCAGACGTTCTTCGACGAGCGGCTGCACCCCCTGCGCAAGCCGGCGGTGACGTGGGTGCTCGGGGCGTCGCAGGCAGAGGACTCCGATTTCATCTACTCCGTCACCTACCTGGGGCTGGCGGTGCCTCGCGTGGAGGCGGGAGAGCTGCTCGTGCTGCTGGAGCCAGGCACGGCGCGTGGGCAGGCCCGCACGGCCTTCCTTCACATGCTGGTGGCGGAAGCACGCTATGCGCCACGAAACCAGCGCTGGGAGCTCGGCTTTCGCGGAGCCTTCGAGGCAGTCCAGCGCTCCTTCGTCCTCGCCCCACGAGCCGGCTGGCGCTTCACGGACCACGTGAGCGTGGGGCTCGCGGCGGAGGTTTATGCCGGCAAGCCCTACAGCCCCCTCGGCTACTTCGGCCGGAACGATCAGATCCTCGGCTCGCTCCGGCTGACGCTTTAGCGGCCCGAACCTCAGAGGGCGCTGAACGTTCGCACCATGAGCCGCGCGCCCGCCGTCCACTCGGTCTGCTTCGCGAGCCCCATGTCCTTGTAGGCATACGTCCCGTACACCTGGAGCCACAGCGGCTGGTTGTTCACCGCGAACAGGATTCGCTCGACGCTCGCATCCGCACGCACTCGGAAGCGCCGGTCACCCTCAAGGCTGTTGATCCACCCGGCCAGCCCCGACGCGCGCAGCGTCCACCAGCCATCCTCCGTCTCGTATCCGGTCTCGAGCAGCCCGGTGGTGAAAGGAGAGAGTTCCTGTTCCAGCTCCCCGTCCGGAAGGCGCCGCAGAGAGTGGCTCGCCACGGGCCCGAAGCCCAGCCACAGCCGCCCGCTCGCTGAGCGGAGTGGATCCAGCAGCAGTGACACCCGCCCCGTCTCCACCGTGAACCCTGGCCCCTCCCAGACTCGCCGCTCCAGGTGACCCGCCCGCATCGCGACCGTCACGTCGAACGGGAAGGGAATCCGCAGCGGTCGAGAGGTGGGAATCAGGATGAAGCCCTCCTCCAGGTGCCGCCGGAACGTGCCCTCATATAAGGTGGTGGTGATCGCACGCCGCGAGGTCCCCGGCGTGGCCTCGGTGACGAGGATGCGGTGGGTGTTGAACCACAGCATCCCCTTGCTCCGGCTGGTGCGCTCGGTGCGAAGCAGGATGCCGGCCTGCAGCGTGGGCAGCGCCACCCCTTCCCTCACCTGCAGCCCCGTGCCGAGCAGCAGCGCATTGCCGGGATCGAAGCAGATGGGGAAGCGCTCACCCGTCAACTCCTCTTCGCCCATGCACTCGTCCCCCGAAGGCGGCGCGGAGGCCACCGACCCAGAGGGGCCGGAGGGCAGGGCAAACAGCAGGGCGGTGAGTCCGAGCGCGAGCATGCCGTCAGGTCCTCATTTCTCAGCGAGCACTGGCCAACGGAGCGCTCCGCCGCGCAGGTGCCCACAGCGAGACACGCAGCCCCGCGTTGGCGGACCACTCCCACTTCGCGTCCACGTGAGGAATGTCACTGCGCCACACGCCTCGGGCATCCACCACCAGGCTCAAGGGCTGATCGTTGATGGCCAGCAGGATGAGTTCATACCCCGCCCGAGCCTTCAGCCGCTGGGGACGCAGCGGGCGCCCCTCCACGCGATCCGCCATCAGCACCTCCTCCGCCTCGGCAGAGAAGAGCAGGTGGTGGAAGCCGTCCGCATCCAGGGAGAAATCGCCCTCCAGCGCGGCGGTGGGCACCAGCGTGTTCATGGCATGCGTGCGATCGCGTTCGAGGCCGGGCCCCGCGCGCAGCCGCACGAAGGAGACCAGATCCTCCGAGTGCCACAGGTCCAGCGTGCCATGTACGGCACCCCAGGTGAGCAGACTCAACTCCGAGTCCTCTCGCTCGATGGATTCCTGGTGCAGCACCTCCACCCAGGCGCCCAGGTTGAGCCCGACGTCGAAGCGGCGCGGCTCGCCAAAGAAGGTCGTGATGCGGAAGAGCGGCACCTTGCGCTCGACGTTGAAGTCATAGCGGAGCAGCGTCACATCCAGGCTCGACTCGCCCACATATGCCTCGGTCTCCAGGAACGTGAACCGGTGGAGCCGGTGGTCATCTGCTCCTCCTGGAGTCTCCGTCTGGATGCCAAAATCCACCCGGATGCGGTCGGTAACGACATCCCCCCCGTTGCGCTTCAGGGGCGCCCACGCGCCGCCCACGTACATGCGCCGGTGCAGATCGAAGTTGAACTGCATCACCCGGCCCTGCTCATCGCGGTACCAGCCCGGCGGCGACTCGGCAATGGCGGGTACGAAGCGGTAGCCCTCCTGGATGCGGGCCTCGGCGCTGACCTCCGAGCGGTCACAATAGGAGGTGCGCAGCAGCGGGCGATCCGTCTCCTCTCCACTGCTGTCCAACTCGTTGGCAGGGGCGATGAGGCACCGCCGCGTCACCGGATCGCACTGCATCCGGTACTCCCCGGTGGGCACCTGCTTCGTGGAGGGGAGCCGGGTACAGAGGATGGGCTGATCGTAGCGGAGCGAGGGCCTTGGCTCCTCGGGAGTCAACAGCCCTGTCAGATCGGAGTGGGAAAGGGTCGGCGCCGAGCCCTGGGAGGGTGCTTGGGCATCCCCTGGGTTGCGCAGGTTGACGGGGTTGCCGTCCGGGTTCTCCTCCTGCGAGGAGGCCCTGGACGGGGGGGCACTCTTCTGGCCCTCGACCTGCGAGAGCAGCAGGGCCCAGCTCAGTGCGACTGCCTGGATGATCATCTCGCCTCCCACATCGGACCCCGTGGGGGACGGGGTCGGCGCAGGAGGCCTCTTCAAACCGCGTGCCCCGAGGCCCAGAGAGCGGGCATGCAGGGGTTCGTTGCGCACGGGTGTGCAGCGTCCGGCACAATGCACGGCACCCATGACGCGGTCATTGCACACCGGTGAAGGTCGACCCGGGGCGGCACGGGGGGTATAAGTCCGCGACCCGGGATGTAGGCGGGCCGCACCCAGACGGAGGCATCCGGTTCCGTGGCGAGCGACGGCGAGCAGCAACAGGCAGAGAACCAGCAGGCGGGCACCCCGCAGGAGGCGGACAAGCCTCCCCAGGCCGAAGCCCCCGCGGAATCAGCGGCATCCGCTCCGGCAGCTCCGTCCCCGGTGGTGGAGAAGGCCCAGGCGGAATCCGCTCCGGTGGAGACTCCGCCCCAGGTGAAGCAGTCCCCGGCGAACGCCTCGAACGAGGACAAGCCGGCGGAGACCTTCGCCGAGGGGATGCTCGGCAAGACGATCTGGGACGAGAAGTGGATCAAGCGCTGGGGCACGCTGCCCGAGACGCTGCGCACGCTGCTGCTGTCGGGAGGGCTCGCGGCGCTGCTGTTCATCCCCTATCTGGGAGCCGTGGGGCTGTGGGATCCCTGGGAGACGCACTACGGCGAGGTGGCGCGGATGATGATCATGCGCCACGACTACCTGTATCCCTTCTACGAGAGCGCGTGGTTCTTCTCCAAGCCGCCGCTGACGATGTGGATGCAGGCGCTGGGGATGCAGGTGGTGGGAGCGCTGCGCGGCACCGGCGAGCTGGCTCGGTACACCGAGTGGGGCTTCCGGATGCCCTTCGCCCTGCTGAGCGTGACCGCGGTGGCGCTGCTGTCGCTGGCCGTGTCGCGGGTGGTGAGCCGGCGGGCGGGGCTCGCGACGGCCTTCGTGCTGACCACCATGCCGCTCTACTACCTGCTCACGCGGCAGGCGGTGACGGACACGCCCTTCGTCACGACGTTGATCTGCGCCATGTCGTGCGCGTTCATCGCCCAGTTGGATGACACGACGAAGCGCCGCACAGCCTGGTGGTACGCCTTCTATGTCTTCCTGGGGCTGTCCGTGCTGGCCAAGGGCCTGCTGGGGTTGATGCCGGCGGCCTTCCTCGTGCTCTACGCGGCGCTGGCCGTCATCCCGTGGAGCTGGGAGGCAGGGCGCGAGCACATCCTCTGGCTGCTGAAGCGCAGCTTCCGCAAGGAGGTGCGCGAGGGCAAGCGGCCCATGCCCGTGCTCTGGGGGCAGATGTTCCGGATGCGCCTGGGCACCGGCTTCCTGGTGTTCTGCGCGGTGGCAGTGCCTTGGTACCTCGCCCTGAGCCTGTTCGACGGCGTGGATGACGAGGGCAAGGGCTTCTTCTACCGCTTCTTCATCCACGACCACCTGAACCGGCTCACGGCGGGCGTGCACACCACCACGCCGGGTGGCACCTTCACCTACTTCATCGAGCAGGGTGGCTACGCCATCTTCCCGTGGGTGGCGCTGCTGCCCGGAGCGTTCGCGGTGGTGTCTCGGCTGCGGCTGCGCTCGGCGTCCAAGGCGGACCACCTGGCGCTGCTCGCGGTGCTATGGGTGGCCTTCAGCTTCTACCTGCTGGCCTCCAGCGCCACGAAGTTCCACCACTACGTGTTCCCCATCCTCCCGGGGCTGGCCATCCTCATCTCGATCTTCATCGATCGCTTGTGGAACGAGGGGCCCGCGGAGCACGCGGTGAGCCTGCTGTTCGGGCTCGTGCTCTTCATCCTGGTCGGCAAGGACATGGCGGAGAACCCGAAGGACTTCACCGATCTCTTCGTCTACAACTACGACCGGCCGTACCCCGTGGATCTCGTCAGCAAGCCCATCCCGTTCTTCACTTCCCGCTCGCTGTGGATGGGGGATCTGGTGACGTTGGTGCTCCTGGCGCTGGGGGTGTACCTCTCGGTGGATGCCTTCTTCTCCAAGGATCCCAAGGACCGTACCCCCACGGCGCGCACCGGAGCGCTCATGATGCTGCTGGGCGGATGCGCGACGCTGATCTCGATGGCCAATGAGGGCAAGACGACCGTCATGGGCCTGCTCGGCATCGCCCTGGTGCTTGTTGGCGCCTTCAATGCCTGGGTGGCCTGGAAGTCCAAGCCGCAGGATCGCATCTGGAACGCCGCCTTCGCGGGTGCATGGGTGCTGGCGGGGGGATTGCTCGCCTGGAGAGGCTTTGCCAAGCCGGCGGGCTCGGACGTGCTGCTGCGGGTGCTGATGGAGGCCGTGAACGTGAAGCGGGCCATGGGCATCGCCTTCGCCGTGGGCGGCACGCTCGCCACGGTGGGAGCGATCCGGCGGGCCCGCGTGATGCTCTTCGGCACCTTCTGGATGTTCACCTTCAGCTTTGCCATCTGGTTCAACTGGAACCACTGGGTGGACCTGTCCCACCACTGGACGCAGCGGGATCTCTTCTGGCGCTACTGGCGCCAGCACCAGCCCAGCGAGCCCATCGCCGCGTTCATGATGAACTGGCATGGAGAGACGTTCTACTCGCGCAACACGGTGGAGCAGTTCCGCTCCGGGGACTCGAACATGCGCATGCGCAACTTCGTGGCCCCGGCGGGCCGCGAGTGGGCGCTCGTGGAGCACAACCGCCTGGGCGTCCTCTCCAACGCGGTGGGGCCCGACAAGAAGGTCACCGTCATCGACCGTGACATCAACAACAAGTTCGTTCTGGTGACCATCGATTGAGTGGCATTCAGGTTCAGGGGCTCGCCAAGCGCTTCGGGGCGAGGACGGCGGTTGAAGGGCTGACGTTCGACGTGCGCCCGGGTGAGGTGTTCGGGCTGCTGGGGCCCAACGGCGCCGGCAAGACGACCACGGTGCGCATGCTCACCGGTCTGCTGCAGCCCTCCGAGGGCGAGGCCTCCGTGTGGGGCTTCTCGGCGCGCACCCAGGGCGAGGAGCTGAGGCGCTCGGTGGGGCTGCTCACCGAGCAGCCAGGGCTCTATGACAGGCTGACGGCGCGGGAGAACCTGCGCTTCTTCATCAAACTGCACGAGCTGGACGAGGCGGCGGTGTGGCCGCGCACGCATTCGTACCTGGAGCGCTTCGGGTTGGCGGGGCGCGAGGACGACCCGTGTGGCAGCTTCTCCAAGGGCATGCGCCAGAAGCTGGCCATCGTCCGCACGCTAGTGCACGACCCGAAGGTCATCTTCCTGGACGAGCCCACCTCCGGGCTGGATCCCGAGTCGGCGCGTGCCGTGCGAGACGCGGTGGCGGAGCTGGCCACCGAGGGGCGCACCATCGTCCTGTGTTCGCACAACCTCGCGGAGGTGGAGCGGCTGTGCTCGCGGGTGGCCATCATCCAGGGCCGGCTGCTGGCGTTGGCTCCCTTGGGCGAGCTGCGGCGCTCGGGGCAGGCGTTGGAGGTCCGCGTGGAGGGAGATGCCGGGCGCTTCCTCCCGGCGCTGACCGCGCTGTCCTTTGCGCCCAACGTGCTGCACGAGGGCAGTCGGCTGAAGGTGATGCTTACGGACGATGCACAGACGCCGGACGTGGTGGCCTGCCTGGTGAACGCGGGCGCGCGGGTGCACAGCGCGGTGCCCGCGCACCGGCCTCTTGAGGAAGTGTACTTGGAGCTGATCCGGCAGGGGAGGGTGTGAGCATGGCGTTCCGACCGAAGCGCGCGTTGGCCGTCTTCTGGAAGGACTTCCTGGACCTGCGCAAGAACGTCGGGCTGCTGCTGTCCATGTCGACGCTGCCGCTGGTGTTCATCTTCGTGCCCATCGGCGTGGTGTGGACGTACGCGCAGCAGTCGAATGATCCGAAGCTGCGCGTCATCGCCCTGTACTACGACCAGGCCCTGCCGCTGGGGACGGACTCGGCACGCTTCCTCATCGACCGGACGCTCACCGACTGGTTCGGCATGTTCCTGGTGATGCCCGTCTTCGTGCCCATCCTCATCTCCTCGCAGAGCGTGGCGGGAGAGAAGGAGCGGCGCACCCTGGAGCCGCTGTTGGCCTCGCCCGTGACGCCCGCGGAGCTGGTGGCGGGCAAGAGCCTGGCCTCGCTGGTTCCCGCGGTGGCCATCTCCTGGGTGGCCTTCCTGCTGTTCTGCGTGGGCGTGGACATCGTCGCGTGGCCGCTGGTGCACGGGCCGCTCATGCCCAACACGCTGTGGTCCTTTGGCATCTTCGTGCTGGCGCCGCTGTTCGCCTTCTTCGGCAACGGCGTGGCGGTGCTCATCTCCGCGCGCGTGTCCGAGGCCCGCACCGCCCAGCAGCTCTCCGCCCTCGTGGTGCTGCCTCTGGTGGGGCTGGTGGGAGGCCAGGTGGCTGGCTGGCTCACCGCGGGCATGGGCTATTACGCAGTGCAGGGAGTGGTGGTGTTGCTGCTGGATGCGGTGCTGCTGGTGGCCAGCATCCGCCTGCTCGATCGCGAGCGCCTCATCAGCCGCTGGGGCTGATCGGACAATGCGGACGGGCGCCTGCTCGGTTGGCTAGGCATTTCCCAATGAAACTGGCATCTTGCGGGCAAAGGTTCCCCCGCCGATGGGCGAGCATGTAATCGCCCTGGCCGCTATCCGTATGGAAGACGCGGCGGCGTGGGTTTCTGTAGGTGACGCGGTCCGAACGGAGGCGAAGCGAACACGATGGGTCTATTCGATTCGATCAAGGGCGAAGCGAAGCGCAACTTCATTGCCCGGGCGGACGAAGCCAAGGGTGAGATCATCTACAAGTATCCGGAGAAGAACATCCGGATGCTGACCCAGCTCACCGTGGACGCAGACGAGATCGCGCTCTTCGTCAAAGACGGCAAGGTGGAGGGCAAGCTGGGGCCGGGGCGGCACACCCTGGACAGCAAGAACATCCCCTTCCTGTCCCGGCTGCTGGAGGGCTTCACCGGCGGCAACATGTTCATGACGGAGGTCTTCTTCGTCTCCACCCGTGAGCACCCGGGCGTGAAGTTCGGCGGGCCGATTGGTGACGTGAGGGATCCGGAGACGGGCCTCGGCATCGGCACCATGGTGTACGGCGACTTCTCCATCCGCGTGACGGAGGCGGAGAAGCTGGTGGTGGGCCTGGTGGGCATGGGCCGCTCCAGCAACGAGGACTTCCTGGGCTGGTTCAAGAGCCAGGTGCTCAAGGTCACCAAGGATCGCATCGCCGAGCTGCTGGTGAAGAAGCGCTGGCCGCTGCTGGACGTGACGAGCGGCGCGTACACCGAGGAGATCGAGACCGAGGTGATCGCTGGCATCAAGCCGCACGTGGACACCTACGGGCTCACCGTGGTGCGCCTGGGCAACTTCCACATCAGCATCAAGGAGGAGGACGAGGCCACCCTCAAGAAGTTCTCCAAGGACGTGGCCTACTCGCGCGTGGCCGGTGGCTTCCAGCAGTACGCGCAGGGCCAGGCGATGCTGGGCGCGGCCGAGGGCATGGCCAAGGGCGGTGGCGGCTCGGATGGCGCCATGGCCGGTATGGGCATGGGCATGGGCATGGGCATGGCCCAGATGTTCATGAACAACCAGCAGCAGCAGCGCCCGGCTCAGTCCCCCCAGGCGGCGCCCGAGGCTCCGGCGGCAGCGGCTGACACGCGCAGCCCCGCGCAGCGCCTGAAGGAGATCAAGGAGCTGTTCGATGCCGGGGTGCTCTCGGAGGATGAGTACAAGGCCAAGCGCGCGGAGCTGATGAAGCTCCTGTAGTCGTAGCCCCGAGAGTCTGTGGAGGCCTCCACCTGGAGCAGGGTGGGGGCCTCTTTCATTTCGAGCGCGGTTTTCGAGGTAGATGGACCCCATGGAGAGCAGTCAGGTGTCGGAACAGGGCCAGCCGGCCCCAGGCGGGCCTCGGCGGAGGCGCTGGTGGCGATGGCTGGGGTTGGTGCTGGTCGCCCTGCTGGCGTTCACCGCCTATGAGTACGTGAGGCTCCCGGATGCGGCGCCCCTGCAGAAGCAGAACCCCGAGACGACGGCGCTCATCGAGCAGCGGGCGGAGGAGGCGCGGGAGGCGGGGCGCAAGCCGAGGCGGAAGCAGTACTGGGTGTCGCTGTCGAACGTGCCCAAGCACGTGATCCAGGCGGTCCTGACCTCGGAGGACGCGGCCTTCTACCTCCACGAGGGTGTGGACACGGTGGAGCTGGAGCGGGCGATGGAGGAGGCGTGGAAGCAGGGCAAGCTGGGGCGAGGGGCCTCGACGATCACCCAGCAGCTCGCGAAGAACCTCTGGCTGTCCACCGATCGCAGCCTGCTGCGCAAGGCCAAGGAGTTGGTGCTCGCACGCCGGCTCGAGAACGAGCTGACGAAGAGCCGCATCCTGGCCATCTATCTCAACGTGGTGGAGTGGGGGGACGGCGTCTACGGCATCGAGGCCGCCGCACGGGAGCACTTCGGTGTGTCCGCGCTGGGCCTCTCCGTGGCCCAGGGCGCCGTCCTGGCGGCGATGCTGCCGTCTCCGAGGAAGCGCTCGCCGAAGTCAGGCTCCCGTGCGCTTCAGCGGCGCTCCCACTGGATCATCGACCAGATGCAGATGGCCAAGCGTCTCTCCCCCGAGCAGGCTGCGGCGGCTCGGGCGGAGCTCAATCGGATCCTCGGTGCCAAGACGGAGGCCGCCGAGGACTCGACCGACGAGGACGAGCCCTAGGCTACTGCGTCCACACGGCGTAGTTGGTGCCGGAGGTGGCCAGCGTCCAGGTTCCCGAGGGAGACCAGCTGGAGGAGCCGAGCTTCACGGCCACCTTGCCCGCGGTGCCGGTGATGATGGCGGCGTAGCGGTTGGCCTCGGCGACCTGGATGCTCACCGCGGAGGTGCTGGTGATGCCCTTCGCCTTGCGGATGCTGATGAGCGTCTTGATGGCGTTCTGGGTCGCCGTGCCCCAGTCGAAGTAGTGCACCCAGTACACGGAGGGGATGCCGGGGTGGGTCAGGATGTAGGCGTACCCCTGGAGGACCTTGTCACCGGGGAAGGGCCAGTGGTTCTGCCCGCCGCTCGGGTAGCTCGGGCCGGTGTCGTGGTTGTCGATGAAGGTGACGGACTTGGCCGCCCACCAGCCGATGGCGCCCGCGGGCGCACCCGCCGAGTCCTTCAGCCGCCAGAACTCGCCCGTCTGCACCGCCTGCTGGAGCAGCCCCTTGGTGGTGAAGTCGAACGCGGCCGACTTGCCGCCCGTGGCGTCGATCCAGTTCATGAGGAGCTGGCGGTGGGGGTTGGGATTGTTCAGGTCCAGGTCCGTCCACAATTCGCCCACGGAGAAGTACGGCGTGGTGCGCGTGTTGTACGTGCCCACGTAGGTGCCGCTGTAGCCCTTCACGTAGTCGTACCGCCAGCCCGCGTACCCGATGCTCTTGAGCGAGTTCATCCAGCTGACGATGCTGTCCTGCACGTACTGCTTGGTGTGGTCGATGTCGCGCGCGGCGCTGTAGCCATCACCGGTGTCGGCGTTGCCCTTGGGCAGGCTGGTGACCCACTCGTCATTGCTGCACACCGAGTCCGAGTTCCAGGTGGGCTCGGTGAAGTCCGCCCAGTTGGTGGTGCCCACGCGGTGGTTGATGACGATGTCCGCGATGGGCTTCACATTCTGGCCGTTCAGCGCGGTGAGCGCGTTGCGCAGGTCCGTCGCCGTGCCGTACTTGCTGTCCAGCACCTGGAGCCGGCGGGGCAGGTACCCTTCGTTGGAGGCCGCGTCGCTGGGCGGAGGCAGCCACACCATGGTGAACCCGGCGTTCTTGATGTTCACCGCGTTGCTCTGGATGACACCCCACCATGGATACGTCTGGTACGAGTACCAGTGGAATCCCTGCAGCAGCACGTCACTGCTGTTGCCGTCGAGCGGACCCGCACCAGCCACCGGGGCCATCAGGACGAGCGCGAGGAAGCCTGTGAGGGCCACCAGGGTCTTCTTCAGCTGCTTCAGCATGCGGACTCCTTGGACGCGGAGAGGATGCGCGAGGCAGGGAATCGATTTCAATTTGGGAATCCCCGATTCGGCTGACACTGCGCGTCACAGGGGGCGCGAGGGACCCACGGTGCGCTGCACGAGTTCGATGAGCTGTGCCAGTCCGAAGGGCTTGGGCAGGAAGGCGGTGGCCGGCAGGTGCCGCCACGACTTCGGGGGACTGGCGCTCATGAGCACGACCGGCACATCACGTAGGAGGGGATCGCTCTTCATTGATTCCAGCACGGCGGGGCCGTTCATCACCGGCATCATGTAGTCGAGCAGGACGAGCGCTGGACGCTCCAGGGCCATCTTCTCGAGGGCCTGCCGACCATTGGGCGCAGTCTCCGTCCGGTAGCCCTCATCCTGCAGGAAGTCCGCGAGGGCTTCGACGATGCCGAATTCGTCATCGACGATGAGGATGGGCCCCATACCTACTTGCCTCGGCGCTTGAGTCGGAACTTGTGGGACTTGCGGCTGGGCTTGGACGCCAGGGCCAGGCCCGACATCAACAGCTGTGCATCTTCGATCGGGGCTCCGACTTCGAGGCCTGTTCCTTGGATGAGGAATTCCCGCAGGTGGGGGTCGTGGGCGCTGGTGCGCAGCTTCAGCACGGAGATGAAGCGCCGCATCGTCGCCCCCACCTCCGCGCAGCGCAGGAAGAGGATGTTCTCGCAGATCATCGAGATGCCGCGCAGCGGAAACTTCAGCTCGAGCCCGAAGAGTGACTCGGTCTCCACGGAGAACAGCAGCGTCACGCCTCGGGCCCGGCACTCGTTGACGAGCGCGGCCATGAAGCGCGTGATGCGCGGAGGGTGGACGACCGCCTTCTTCAGGGCGTCGAAGCCGTCCACGAAGAGCCGGCGGATCCCGCGCTCCCGGATGAGACTCAGGAGCTCGGATCCGATGGCGTCGAGCCCGTTCTCCACCGGGGGACGGAAACTCAGCTCGAGCAGGCCCTGCTCGATGAACGGCTCCAGACGGAGGTTCACACTGGCGGCCTGCTCGCACGTGCGCCGGGGTGAGTCATAGAAAGCGAAGTAGTGCCCACGCTCTCCCTTCCGCGCGCCTTCCGCGAGGAAGTGCACCCCCAACAGGGTCTTCCCGCTCCCGGGACTTCCGAAGAGCATGGTGGAGGAACCCTGGAACACGCCGCCGCGGAGCATGTCGTCCAGGCCGGGGATGCCGAAGGCATGGCGTTGGTCCGTTGGACGATCGGGAGAGATGTCCTCCATCAGCGTCTCGAGCCGGGGATGGACCACGATGCCTTCGTCGGTGATGTCGAAGCCATGCTGGCCGCGGAGGTGGGCGCTGCCTCGGAACTTGCGGATGGTCAGCTCGCGCATGGCGCGCACGCCGAAGGTGCGCTCGCGCAGGACGAGCAGCCCGTCCACCATGGTGTGCTCGGCCTTGAGACCCTTGCCGCCTCCGGTGGTGAGCATGAGGGTGGTACAGCCGATCATCCCCGTCATGACCTGGAGCCCGTGGATGAACTTCTTGAAGGCGCGCTCGGTGGGAGCGACCTCCTCGGCGGCGACCAGTCCGTCCAGGATGAGCAGGGAGGCTCCGTGGGCACGGACTTCCTTGCGGATGAGTTCGAACAGCGCCTCCAGGCCACCCTCCTCGAGGACGGAGTAGGCGCTGAGATAGGCCAGGGAGTCGGGGATGCGCGAGGGCTCGAAGAAGCTCATCGAGCGCAGGTTGCCGATCATCCGCGTGTGGGACTCGGCGAGCAGGGTGACGTAGAGGGCTCGGCCTCCGGTGCGGACATGGTGGAAGCACACCTGGTTGCCGAGGATGGTCTTCCCGGCTCCGGGCATACCGAGGATCATATAGACGCCGCCCTTGACGAGGCCTCCTCGGAGGATGGTGTCGAGGCCGGAGACCCCGGTCGGAAGGCGTTCGGTCTGTGTGGGCTTGTTCTCGGTCATCGGTGGCGGGTGAGACTGTGGGTGCTACCTATGGCACGCATGCCCCGCCGGGTCATCCTCGAAGGAAGGGGATGTGGAGGTGGAGCGCGCTCAGGGTTGGAAACTGGATGGGGTGGGGACCGTCTCCGGATGGAGACGGGGAGTCTCGGAATTCGGACGGTGCCTCTGTCTGAGGGGCATCTGGAGTGGAGGGTGGTGGACAGGATAGAGGGTGGAACGAACCCTGCACGGCAGCCGAGACATGCCCTCATTCAAGTTTGTGGCCCCCCTGGCGCTCCTTCTGGCCTCTGCATGCATCACGCTCCCGGAGGTGGATCCGAGCACGCCCCCGATGTTCACGGATGGAACGCAGTCGGGGGCCGCGGTGCTGGCCGAGGAGGAGGTGACGTTCCATGTCACGGCGGAGGATGCTCAAAAGAGTCCGCTCCGGTTCGAGTGGACGGCCAGCGTCGGGAAGCTCGGGAGTCCGGCGAGCACCAACGCTTCGAGCGACGTGACGTGGACGGCGCCGCTGTGCGTGCCCTCGGGGGGCCAGGTCGCCATCTCCGTTACGGCGACGAATGAGGCCGGGCTCTCCGCGACCCGATCGTTCAACGTCTCGGCCAATCCGTGCCCGGCTCCAGCGGTTGTTGCTGGGCGCAGCCACTCAGTCTTCCTGCGCGCTGACGGTACGGTCTGGGCCTGGGGGAGCCGCCTGCTCACCGATGACGTGAGCACTGACCGCGATGCTCCTGTACAGGTTTCCGGTCTGAAGAGCGTCCTGACCATCGCGGCAGGCGGATATCACTCGCTGGCGGTGCGCGCGGATGGCACCGTCTGGTCCTGGGGCTCCAATGGGAGCAGCCAGTTGGGAGATGGGACTGCCACGGACCACTTGGAGCCCGTACAGGTGTCGGGGCTGAGTGGCATCAAGGCTGTCGCGGCGGGATATACCCACTCCCTGGCCCTGAGCAGCGACGGCACCCTCTGGTCATGGGGTCTCAACGACAAGAGTCAACTGGGCGATGGGACGACCACCAACGCTCCCACACCGATTCGCGTGCCGGGTCTGACGGGAGTGACTGCTGTCGCCGCGGGAACCGACTATTCACTCGCGCTGCGCGCTGATGGGACGGTCTGGGCCTGGGGCTCCAATGATTACGGTCAGCTCGGCGACGGAACGACCAGCGGACGCCCCTCTCCAGTACAGGTGATCGGATTGAGCGGCATCGTTGGCATTGTTGCAGGTCTCTCTCAGTCACTGGCGATCGGGAGCGACGGCACTGTGTGGACTTGGGGAGACGGTGTGAAACTCAGTGTACAGGTCCCTGGGTTGACGGGCATTACCGCCATTGCCAGGGGGGATGCTCATTCCCTGGCACTGCGGAGTGATGGTTCTGTCTGGGCCTGGGGCTCCAACAATGATGGTCAGTTGGGTGATGGGACTGTCACCCCCCGCGGTACAGTCGTGCAAGTCGTTGGTGTGAATAGCGTAGCCACCATTGCTGCAGGCTCGAGTCATTCGTTGATCCTTCGAAAGGATGGAATCGTTCAGGCTTGGGGGGCGAACAATCGAGGGCAGATCGGCGATGGCGTGTCCTCGAGACACCTCGTGCCTGTTCAAATCCCAGGGTTGACGGGAGTGAACTCAATCAGCGCTGAATACATTCACTCCATGGCTCTTCGAAATGACGGCACCGTATGGAGCTGGGGGAGCAATACCTTAGGTGAGCTTGGCGATGGGTCGACCACCGACAGGCACACTCCAGTCCAGGTCTCAGGGCTCACAGGAGTTACTGCCATCGCCGCGGGGTTCGACCACTCGCTGGCATTACGCGGTGATGGGGTTGTGTGGGCTTGGGGCAATAACATCAGTGGCCAGGTGGGAGACGGATCTGTCCTCCGTCGCCTCGTTCCCGTGCAGGTGCTCAACCTGAGCAATGTGATCGCCGTTGCGGCTGGCCCATACTCTTCGTTGGCATTGAAGAACGATGGCACCGTGTGGGCATGGGGCAACATCGGCGATGGTATGTCGAGTCACCCGAGTCCTGTTCAGGTGTCTGGTTTGAGCAACATCGTCTCCATCGCCACGGGGGAGGGATTCTCGTTGGCCAGGAGCAACGATGGGAGTGTGTGGGCGTGGGGATTCAATAGTGGAGAGGGGCAGTTGGGTAATGGAACGACCAGTGGGCAATTTCCACCTGTTCAGGTGGATGGCCCAAGCAGCATCAAGGCTATCACCACGGGAAGTGCCCACGCGTTGGCTTTGCAAGGCGACGGTTCCGTCTGGGTATGGGGAGCCAACGGCAGAGGTCAGCTCGGGGATGGGCAGACCGGGAATCGGCTTACCCCTTGGAAATCGACGGTTTTGGCCAGCATCACGGCCATCGCCGCGGGCACCGCGCACTCGCTGGCTCTTCGCAGCGATGGCATCGTCCTGGCGTGGGGCTCCAATGAGAGTGGCCAGGTAGGCAACGGAAGGACTGCCAATCAGCTGTTGCCTACGGGAGTCGTGGGTTTGACCAGCATCACTGCTGTCAGCGCGGGCTCTTTGCACTCCCTGGCGCTGCGCAGCGATGGCACGGTCTGGTCCTGGGGGGAGGGAGGGTTGGGCCAGTTGGGGGATGGGACATCCTCGCGACGTGTGGCTCCTGTCACAGTTTTGCTGCCCTGAGTCCCCTCCCCTCCGGGGAGGCCCACTTGATGTATTTGCCTCGACTATGTCCCGGCATCCGGGACGTTGCTCGGAGCCGGTGGATTGGCGGGAGGTGGTGGGGCGGGCGCGGGCGCGGGGGGCGTGGACTCCTCGCTCGTCTTCGTGTCCAGGGTGATGGGAACCTGGAGCGTCGTTCCCAGCCTAAGCAGGAGCACGTCCGGCTCGATCCCCCGCTCACCGATGGCTTCCGCTACTTCCCGCGCTGACAGAGCGTTGCCGTTCGCCCACAGGTTCTTCAGGAAGTTCCCCGCCTCGGCGCTGCGCCACCAGGCCGGGCCGAAGCGGGCCTTGAGCTGACCCTGAAGCTGCCCCGCCAGGAACCACGCCCGGAAATTGTCCGCTGACTGGAAGAAGTCCTCCTGGTCTATCTGGTAGCGCGCCTCGTCCTCCGGCTTCATCGGAATCGCGTCCGTGCGCTCCATGATCGACTTGTAGAGCTCCTTCGCGTCCCCTCCCTCCTGGCGGTGCAGTCCCAATTGGTACAGCAGCCGCCCCGCCGCCCGCCGGATCAGGAACAGCTTGTGCGCGCTCGAGGCCGCCAGGTACTGCGCCCGCTGATCTCCACTCACCCCCGCGTGCTCCTCCAGCCACACCGGATCCTCCAGCAGATCCTCGAAGAGCGCTGCATACGCTTCGCCCACCGTCGGGTTGCCCAGCCGCGCCAGCTCGAACCGCTGCTCCCGCGTGAAACCGTAGTGCAGCGCGTGCCCCACCTCATGCAGCAGCCGCGCCTGGTGCAACACTCCCGACGCTGGCTTCTCCGACAGCCTCACGTCCTTCGGCACCTCGATGGGCAGCGTCAGCGGACGCGGGTTCTTGCGCGGGAGATCCCTCGCGTCGATGTAGATGTTCGGCATCTCCGTCATGTCGATGCCCAACCCCTGCAGCGAGCCGTGCACTCGCAGCATCGCCTCCTCCTTCGGGAAGGCGTCCTCAACCTCTCGCGACCGGAACAACCGCGGAATGTCCGCCCGGGTGATCGAAGAGAAGGGCAGCGCCAGCTCGTGCTGCGACAGCCGCTCCATCACCGTGCGGTACGGCTCCTGCGTCGCCTTGAGGATCTCCTCCGCCAGCACTCCCAGCTTGTCCAGATCCGCCTGCCGCAGCTCCGCCCCGAAGGCCTCGTACGACGGGTAGCCCAGCTCCTTCACCAGCTCCACCGTCCGCTCCTCACGGCGCCGCAGCGACTGGCTCAGCCGCTCGATGGCCGGCACCGCCGAGGAATACAGCGCGCGCCGCTTCACCGCGCTCTTCTCGTTGGCCAGCAGCCGCTCCAGGTCCCGGTAGCGCACCTCGCGCCCATCCGCCGAGAACGTCAGCGAGGCCTCCAGGTTGGCGATGGCGTCGTTGTACTCGGCCAGCTCGCGCGCCAGGTACTCGCCCGCGAAGTGCGACTGGAGCGACGTCAGCGCCCGCAGCTCTCGGGGATCCTTCGTGAGCTGGCGCAGCCGGTCGATCTTCCGGATGTTCTCCACGGAGAAGAGGCTCTCCTTCCCCTGGTACGTAGCGGCGATGTTCACCGCCTTGCCCTCCGTCCAGAGATCCCACACCAGCCGGTTCTGCGTCTCGAGCAGGGCCTGGGCCTGGGCGGCCAGGTCCTTCACCTCGTTGTTCAGGCTCTGCGTCTCCGTGGGCACGGGGGGCGGAGCCGGGGGGGGCGCCTTGGGGCAGGCGCTGATACAGAAGGCAACAGCCATCAGGAAGGGAAGCCTTGGGTGCATGTGGGGGGCAATGTAACTTCCGCCGGGCCCATGCCCAATCCAGTCCGTTGGCGATCCGTTGCCGGCCGCCAGGCGCTCCATGCCGCCCTCCGACGTTTCTTCGCCAGCCAGGGGTATCTCGAGGTGGAGACCCCCCTCCTCGTCCCCGTCCCCGGCATGGAGCCCCACATCAACGCCTTCGAGGCCCCCTTCATCCCCGAGACGGATGTGGGCAAGCCCCGCTCGCTCTACCTGCACTCCAGCCCCGAATACGCCATGAAGCGCCTGCTCGCCGACGGGGCCGGCCCCATCTTCCAGCTCTGCAAGGTGTTTCGGAACGGAGAGGTGTCCCGCACCCACAACCCCGAGTTCACCATGCTGGAGTTCTACCGGCCCAACGCCGACTACCACGCCATCATGCGGGACACGGAGGAGGCCCTGGCCGAGGCGGGGCGCTCGGCGACAGGTGGCGAGCCCGGGGCGGACCCGGCCTTCTTCACCCGTCTGCCCTACGAGCGCGTCACCGTACGGGACGCTGTGCTGCGCGCCACGGGTGTGGACCTGCGAGCCTGTCCGGACGGCCCGTCCCTCAAGCGCGCCACCGAGGCCATCGGGGTCCGCACCTGGGACGCCACGAGCTTCGATGACGTCTTCTTCCACCTCTTCCTCCAGAAGGTGGAGCCGGGGCTGGGGCACGAGCGGCCCACCTTCCTCATCGAGTACCCCGCCTCCATGGCCTCGCTGTCGCGCCTGAAGCCGGGAGACTCCACCGTGGCCGAGCGCGTGGAGCTGTACGTCAAGGGCCTGGAGCTGGCCAACGGCTTCTCCGAGCTCACGGATGCGGCCGAGCAGCGAGCCCGGCTCCTGGAGGAACAGGCGCTTCGCAAGTCCCTGAACCGTCCCGTGTATCCGCTCGACGAGCGTTTCCTGGAGGCCGTGGGGCGGATGCCTCCCTCCGCGGGCATCGCGGTGGGGCTCGATCGTATCCTCATGCTGCTGATGGGAGTCTCGAGCATCACGGACGTCCTCCTCTTTCCCGCCCACGAGTTCGTGTGATCCCTGAGTTCCTCAAGACCGTGTTCTCGGATGTCGTCGCGGCGGGACTGACCGGAGTCACTTCGCCGCTGACGTCCATCCTGTCGATCCGCGACCCGCGCGATGCGGACGGCCTGCTGTACTACTGGGGCCGCTCGATGATGGCCGCCGCCGGAGCCACCCACACCGCTCGGGGCCTGGAGCACCTGCCCGCCGAGGGCAACGTCGTCTTCGTCTGCAACCACCAGTCGAACTACGACGTGATCCTCTTCTTCTCCTACGTCCGGAAGCACACGCGATGGGTGGCCAAGCGCGAGCTGTTCAAGATTCCCATCTTCGGCCAGACCATGCGCCTGGCGGGCAACATCCCCGTGGACCGGGATGGGAGCGAGTCGGACAAGAGCCGGCTCTCGGAGGCCGTCATCGCCGTGCGCGAGCGGGTGAGCGTCATGTTCTTCCCCGAGGGCACGCGCAACTCGGATGGCAAGCTCAAGCCGTTCAAGAAGGGCGCCGCCGTGTTCGCCATCCAGGCCGGAGTGCCCATCGTCCCCATGGCGGTGTCCGGCACGCGCAACATCCTCCCCAAGGGGAGTCTGGGGATCCGCTGGGGACAGCGCGCGGCCCTGGTCATCGGTGAGCCCATCTCGACCCAGGGGTTCACCGTGGATGACCGGGAAGCGCTCACGCACCGTTTGGAAGAGACCGTCGCGAAGCTCTACGCCCAGGCGTGTGAGCTCTCAGGAGACAGACCATGAAGAAGCGCCCGCAGCATGCATTCCAGGCCCACCCGTGGCACGGCGTGAGTCCTGGCGAGGACGCACCGGAGCGAATCACCGCCTTCATCGAGATCGTCCCCACGGACGCGGTGAAGTACGAGCTGGACAAGGAGACGGGGATCCTGCGGCTGGATCGCCCCCAGCAGTTCTCCAGCCAGTGCCCCACGCCGTACGGCTTCATCCCGCAGACGTTCTGCGGCCAGAACGTGGCGAAGCGCGCCGCCGAGCGCACCGGCTACAGGGACATCCAGGGCGACGGAGACCCCATGGACGTCTGCGTGCTGACGGAGAAGGTCATCACCAGCGGCAACCTGTTGGTGCACGCGGTGCCCATCGGCGGCTTCCGGATGATCGATGGCAACGAGGCCGACGACAAGATCATCGCGGTGCTGGAGTCGGACCTGGCCTACGGAGAGATCCAGCACATGGCCCAGGCTCCCCGAGCCATGGTGGACCGGCTCAAGCACTACTTCCTCACGTACAAGCAGATCCCCGGCGAGGGAAAGCGCAAGGTGGAGATCGCCGAGGTGTACGACAGGCCCGAGGCACTCGAAGTCATCCGGCGCAGCTTCAAGGACTACCAGCGCCTCTATGGCACGGGGAAGACTGGCTCCTTGCTCGCGAACCGGCGCAGGCGTTGAGCCCCCCTGCCGCTCACTGGACCGAGAGCAGCCGCACCCGCTTGTAGATGCGGCGATCCAGCGGCAGCCGCATGTCCACGAAGTTCAGCGCCTCGTCGAACTCGAAGCTGAGCGTGGGCACCGGGGGCGAGATGGAGATGATCAGCTCGAACTGCCAGAGGCTCGTGAGCGTCTGGCGGCCCGCGAGCGCCTCGGCGGGCGGCGGTGGGAGCTGCTCAGCGGCGGCTCGCACGTCCTTGAGCGCCTCCCTGTCCACCTGAGCGTTGTTGCTGGGGGACACGAGTGTCACCTCCAGCAACTGGCCTTGTGCGTCCTGCACCACGCGGATGGTGGCGCGGCGGGTGGCCATGAACTGCTCGCGCATCTGCTGGCGCATCTCCCTGCGGGCCTGGAGGTTGGGGTCGCCACTGGGAGGCCTGCGGTTCGACGTCTGCGCGGCGTCCGCTTCGAGTGGAGAGCCCGAGGCGCCGTAGGCTGAGGCCCGGTCGCGCCAGACGGCGTTCCACGCCTTGCTGTTCTCCTGGGCCTGCTCCAGGAACCCCTTGAGACCGTGCGAAGTCACGGCGCGCTCCGCGTCCCAGACCTTCAGCAGGCTCTTCCCGAGTTGGGTGAAGTAGGGGTGGGCCAGGCCTCGCTCTACCTTGCCCTTGCCCAGGCTCTCCAGGGCCAGTGTGTCCACGATCTGCTGCGCGGACTGAGCAGCGAGTCCTCCGGGAACTCCCGCATCGGCGCGCTCCACGGCCACTGCTCCTCCAGGAGTCAGTGATGGGGAGGGGATGAGCCTGGGCGAGGGCGTGAGGCGCAGGCCATCGGCGCGCGGGGCATCCGCAGCGAGTGGAGCCTCGGCTCGAGGAATGTCGCTGGAGGGAGGAGGTGGGGCCGCAGCCTGCGGCGCGGGTTCAGGGCGAGGCGGAGGAGGCGGTGCCTTCGCGACGGGCTTGGGCACGGACGGCGAAGGCTCGCGCGCAGAGGGTGGGGGAGGGGAGGGCTCAGGAGGCCTGGGCGCGGGAGGAATGACCTCTACGTCCATGAACTCGAGTGTCACCGGAGTGGGCGGAAGGGGTGAGCGCGGGTCCGAAGTCCTGCGCGCTCTCTCGGTCAGCACGAGCCATACGATCGCATGCACGCCCAGGCTGAAGGCGAATGCGAGCAGCAGGCGGCGAGGAGGGACCGGCGACATGCGGCACCGGAGCTTATGTGAGGACGCAATACCCCGCTGAGTGCACCCGCGACAGCGAGGCTCCTCGGGCACTGGGTGGCGGGACGCTGCCTCGTGAGCGCGAACCTGGTTGAGAGCAGGATACCACCGTTGGATAACGGACAGCGCACGCCCCGGCGCCCCCTGATACGCTCAGTCCAGGAGGCAGATACCTGATGGCGACCTCGCTGCTCGCGACGGACGGCTACAAGTTCAGCATGGCGGAGGCGGGCTGGCCCCTGCGCCGAGAGACTTTCTACTACACGCACCGCAAAGGCGGGCTCCAGGTGGTGCCGCTGGACATCGTCGCCTTCATCCGGAGCCTGCTGCCCGAGCCGAAGCCCGAGGACTACGATTTCCTGTCTCGCAACGACTACGAGATGGGGATCGGCTTCAAGTCGGCGATGCAACGCAAGGATCGGCTCGTCATCCACGCTCTCCCCCGAGGGGCGCTCTTCTACCCGAAAGAGCCGGTGCTCTCGCTGACGGGCAATTCGGCCATTGTGTCCTGGCTGGAGCCCTTGCTGATCCAGCTCAACTTCCGCATCCAGGTGGCCACCCTGGCGCTGACGGATCGCGAGGAGCTGGCCCGCGCGCTGACCGTCGTCACCTGCGAGCAGCAGAAGCACATCGCCCTGGAGACGCTCGATGACGTGGGCGTCAAGGCCGTGCCCATTCGCGTGGACCCCGACGGCTACTACCAACGCGTGCGCGCCCAGGTGAAGGAGCTGGTGGACATCGTCGAGGACCCCAGCCGCATCTTCGAGGTGGGCCTGCGTGCCGCCACCTGCCTGGAGCAACACGAGATCGCCCTGCGCGCCTGCAAGGACATCGGCGTGACGCGCACCTCCAACGTGGAGGGCGCCCGTACGCTGGGGATGATCCCAGTGGGCACCATGGGGCATGAGCACATCCAACGCTATGGCTCGGACGAGGCGGCCTTCCGCGCCATGCGCGAGCGCCGGCCGCAGCGCTCCAGCTACCTGCTGGACACCTATGACACCCTCGCCTCCGGACTGCCCGCCGCCTACCGCCTCATCCGCGAGGAGCCAGCCCGGAGTGACTCCATCCGCTTCGACTCGGGCAACAAGAAGCTCCAGTACCTGTACGCCGTCACGCAGGCTCGCGATCTGGGCATCCGCCCCGTCAACATCCTCGAGGACGGCCTGGATGCGCAGGCCACCCGCGAGTTCGAGGAGCTGCGCCGCCAGGTGGGCTGGGAGCCCTCGGCCCAGTTCTACGGGTATGGGGGCCACATCGTCGCCCGGCCCATGGAGTGCCCGTTCACGCGCGACCGCGTGGCCGCCGTCTACAAGCTGTCCCTCACCGGTACCACGCCGACCATGAAGTTCGGCAACGAGGCGGCGGAGGGCAAGCAGAGCATTCCTGGCTCACCCGTTCTCTTCCGGCGGCGCCATGGCTCCGGGCCCATCGGGCTCATCGGGCAGGAGGGCGAGCCAGCGCCCGAGGGCTACTTCCAGCTCACGGACAGCCCCCCCGAGGGGCCTCCCTCGCTCGTGGGCGCTCAGCTCCCGGAGGTCAAAGAGGTTCGTGTCGTCCCGACGCCTGCGACGCAGGCCCTCGCCGACGAGTTGCGAAACCGCCACTTTCCGAAGGCCCGATAGCGAGCGGGAGGGGGGAGCTGTCAGGCACCGGCTCGCCCCCAGAGCGGTGGTTGCCCGTGACCCAAGCAGGTGAACGTGGCTCCGATTCTGGCCGCGCCAGAGGGACTGCGGTTTAATCCGCGCCCTGGCGCGCCTTGGAGCCTGGGGTGGGTTCGCTGCGCGCGCACGAGAGATTGAATGAACGCACGTGCCTTGAAGATCGCTCCGTTCCTTTTTGGCTCGGGGTTGTGTGCACTGGTGTACCAGACCGCGTGGCAGCGTGAGCTGCGCCTCATCTTTGGGGCCTCCACTGCGGCCTCCGCGGCGGTGCTGGCCATCTTCATGGCGGGGCTCGGTCTGGGAGGTGCGCTCCTGGGCGGTCGCGCGGACAAGCACCGGCGCCCGCTGGAGCTGTACGGCAACCTGGAGGGCCTCATCGCCCTGAGCGCGGCGCTCACTCCGGCCCTGGTGTGGGTCGCGCGCAAAGTCTACGTCGCGCTGGGCGGCACCGTGGTGCTCGGCATGGTGGGGGGAAGCGTGGTGCGGCTGGTGCTCTCCGCGCTCCTGCTGGCCGTGCCCACCCTCCTCATGGGCGGCACCCTGCCAGCGGCGGCTCGCGCGGCGGAGACCCCCGACGACGTGCGTCGGCGCGCGCTCGCAGTGCTCTACGGCGTGAACACCCTGGGCGCCGTGGCCGGCGCGGCCCTGTCCACCTTCTTCCTCTTCGAGGTCTTCGGTACCCAGCAGACGCTGTGGCTGGCGTGCTTCGTCAACGGGCTCATCGCCGTGGCGGCGCGGGTCGCCTCGCGCTCCATGCCCGAGCAGGAGTCCTCTACGGCTCCGGCCACGGAGGCGCCAGTTGCTGCGCCGGCTGCTGCTCCCGCCGTGGCGGCTCCGGCATCGGCCTTGCCTCCTCCTCCGCGCCGCTTCGTCCTGGCTGCGGCGGCCGCAGTGGGCTTTGCCTTCCTTCTGATGGAGCTGGTCTGGTACCGGATGCTGAGCCCGCTGCTGGGCGGCTCCACCTTCACCTTCGGCCTCATTCTCATCGTCGCGCTGCTGGGCATCGGCCTGGGAGGCGCGGCCTATGCCTTGTGGCGGCAGGATCGGCCGGCGACGCTGCAGGGCTTTGCCCTCACGTGTCTGGCGGAGGCGCTCTTCATTGCCTTGCCCTACGCTCTGGGAGACCGGCTGGCCATCGTGGCGATGATGCTGCGCTCGCTCGAGGGCTTCGGCTTCTTGGGTCTGGTGCTGAGCTGGGCCATGGTGGCTTCGATCGTCATCCTTCCCGCGGCGTTCATCTCGGGCGTCCAGTTCCCGCTGCTCCTGGCACTCATGGGGCGTGGCCGCGAGAACGTGGGCCGCGAGGTGGGACTCACGTATGCGTGGAACACCGTGGGCTCCATCGTGGGCTCGCTGGCCGGTGGCTTCGGGCTCATGCCGCTGCTGACGGCACCGGGGACCTGGAAGCTCGCGGTGGCGCTGCTGCTGCTGCTGGGCGCGGTGGCTCTGGTGCTCTCGTTGCGGCTGGAGCGCCAGCTCGGCAGGCTGTGGCTGCCCGCGGCGGCGGGAGTCCTGGCCGTGATGATGCTGCTGGAGCCTGGTCCCAGCGCTGGCTGGCGTCACAACCCCATTGGCGCAGGCCGCGTCCGCATGGAGCGCCCCACCCGAAACAAGCTGCGCAACCTGATGGAGACTCCGCGCCGCGAGGCCTTCTGGGAGTACGAGGGCATCGAGAGCAACGTGGGCGTGCTCGTGCGCGACGGACCGGCCTTCTACGTGAACGGCAAGTCCGATGGCGGCAGCATCGGTGACGCGTCGACCCAGGTGATGAGCGGGCTGGTGGGCCTGCTGCTCCACCCCCAGCCCCGCAGCGCGATGGTCATTGGCTTGGGGACGGGCAGCACCGCGGGGTGGATGGGGGCCGTGCCGGAAATGGAGCGGGTGGATGTGGTGGAGATCGAACCGGCCATCCTCAAGGTCGCCGAGCACTGCTCGGCGGTGAACCAGAACGTCCTGACCAACCCGAAGGTCCACACCTTCATCGGAGATGCGCGCGAGGTGCTGCTCGCCTCACGCCAGACCTACGACACCATCTTCTCCGAGCCCTCCAACCCCTACCGCGCTGGCATCTCCAGCCTCTTCACCCAGGACTTCTACCAGGCGGTGAGGAAGCGGCTGGCCCCGGGGGGCATCTTCCTGCAGTGGCTCCAGGCGTATGAGATCGACGCGACGACGATGAAGAGCGCCTACGCCACGCTGGCCTCTGTCTTCCCGGCCGTGGAGACGTGGGAGCTGAACAGCGGGGACATGTTGCTGGTGGCCACCGAGGCGCCGCTGGCTTACGACGCCGACCGCATGCGCGCCAGGCTGGCCCAGGAGCCGTTCCACAAGGCCGCCATCGTCGCGTGGTCCACGGATGAGCTGGAGGGTGTGCTCGCGCACTACCTCGGTGGGGATGCGCTGGCCCGCAAGCTCTCCGAGGGCCAGGAGGATCTCATCAACACGGATGATCTCTCCTTCATGGAGTTCGCCATCGCGCGGACGGTGGGGCGCACGGAGTCCTCCGGGCTGCCCATCGGGCTGCGCGCGGGTGCGGTAGGTCTCCAGGTGTCCCGTCCGCAGGTGAGCCAGGGCAAGGTCGACTGGGATCGGGTGGAGGTGCAGCGGCTGATGGTGTCCTCCGCGAGCCACCAGAAGCTGTTGGTGAAGCCCCGGCAGCTTCCACGGAGCGCGGTGGACCGGCAGCGGTTCTTGGAACTGCTCTCCCGCGGAGATGCGCAGGGGGCCGTGCGCGCGTGGCGTGCGGCGGGGTGGCAGCCCCAGGGGCTGGTGGAGCTGACGATGGTGGCGCAGGCGCTTGCCTTGAGCGGGGATGAGGCCGCCGTGCCCTTTGTGGATCAGCTCCGTCCGCTGGGGGCCATGGAGGCGGAGACGCTGCTCGGAATGCTGCGGCTGAGCCAGGGCCGGTGGACGGACGCGGCCAACGCCTTGAGCCTGGCCTATGACGCGCTCCACCGGGAGCCTTGGGGACAGCGCAGCGTGGCGAACCAGCTCCTGGCGGCCACGCAGGAACTGGCGCAGAGGGAGCGCTCCCTGGGGATGCGCCTCTATGGCCAGCTGTCGCAGCCTTTCGCCGGGTATGCGCTGGAGACCCAGCGTCAGCGGGCCCAGCTCGCGATGGCGGGTATTCTCGACTGGCCGGGGCTGTGCCAGAAGGCGCTCCAGCCCTTCGAGCGGTCTCCCTTGTGGAGCCGGGAGTTCCTGATCGGCCGCTACCAGTGCTACGAGGGCCACAAGGCACCGCTGGCTGGCCAGGCCATGGCCGAGCTCGCCACCTTCCTCGTGGATGAGCCCCCCGCGCTCCTCTCGGAGGACGGGGTAGGGGGGCCGGAGCAGGAGGAGTCTGAGTCTGGCGCCTCCTCGGTCTCCCAGGACAACGACCCCTAGCTCCACGGGGAGCGCTTATGATGGGGCGCCACCTGGCCCCATCCGCCGCAGGAGAACGTCATGGCACTGCCCATCCCCCGCTTCCACGAGGACGCTCGTGCCGGACAGCTCTACCTGGAGCGCGCCGCTGAGGTTGCCCAGGAGGCTCGCCGCTACGCCGAGACCCACCGCGTCCGCCCCGCCCGCGAGGATCGCGTCCGCGTCGCCGCCTTCGGCATCGATGTGCAGGTGGCCTTCTGCACCCCTGGCGCCAGCCTCTTCGTCCCAGGCGCTGTCGAGGACACCCAACGCGCGCTGCGGTGGCTCTACACGAACCTGGATCGCGTGAGCGAGCTCGTCTTCTCGCTCGACACCCACCGCGCCTTCCAGATCTTCCACCCCTCGTGGTGGCAGGACGCCGGGGGATTGCCGCCGCCTCCGCTCACGCCCATCACCGCCGAGGACATCCGTGACGGGCGCTGGAAGCCCACCCGCTACCCGGAGGAGAGCCTCGCGTACTGCGAGCGGCTCGAGTCCAGCGGCAAGTACATCCTCACCGTCTGGCCGTTCCACGCGCTGCTCGGCGGCCTGAGCCACCCGCTCGTACCCGCCGTGTATGAGGCCAGCCTTTTCCACGCGCTCGCGCGGGACACCCAGACGTGGTTCGAGCTCAAGGGCGAGCACCCCCTCACGGAGAACTACTCCGTCCTCTCCCCCGAGGTGACCGAGGTGCGCGGCCAGAAGGTCGGCGAGTTCAACACCGCGCTCTTCGATCGCCTCATGGCCTTCGATCGCGTCTACGTCTTCGGGCAGGCCAAGTCCCACTGCGTGCTGTCCACGCTCATGGATCTGCGCCAGCACATCGAGAAGAAGGACCCCTCGAAGATGGGCCGCATCCACATCCTTGAGGATGCGATGAGCCCCGTGCCCGCGCCTCCGCTGGATCCGCTGCCTCCCTCGCTCGACTTCCCGCGCGTGGCCGATGCCGCGATCGAGGAGCTGCGGCAGGCCGGGATGCGCTTGGTGAAGACCTCGGATCCCGTGGAGCTGTGAGCCGGGGCGGCCCCGGCCCTCGGTCCGTTACAGGGAGCCCCCATCCATGTGCTCGTCCCGGCGCGCCCGGTCCCGGTCCCGGGCGTCGTGGGGCTTCATGTGCTTGGCGACCGAGGCCCAGCGCATGGCGGCGTGCCGCAGCGCCAGGATCGCCGCCTCCTTGTCGAGCGCCGGATTTCCCACGTCGATGACCTCGTGGAACATCGACGTGTCCAGCCCCTCCTCGCGCACCACCGAGCCCGCGAACAGCACCACGGGTTTGCCCAGCTCCTTGCCCGAGCGCGCCAGAGCCGAGGGCCCCTTGCCCAGCGCCGTCTGCCGGTCGAAGCGCCCCTCGCCGGTGAGCACCGCGTCCGCCACCGCCACCCTCCGCTCCAGGTGCAGCGCCTTCGCCACGAGCCCGTAGCCCGAGACGATGTTCGCTCCCGCGAGCACCGCCAGCCCGTAGGCGAAGCCGCCCGCCGCGCCCGCGCCAGGAACGCGGATGAACTCGGGCGCCAGCCCCTGGGCGAAGAAGGCCAGGGCCGCCTCCAACTCCTCCACGATCTGCGGATCCGCGCCCTTCTGCGGACCGAAGAGCCGCGAAGCTCCATTGGGCCCCAGCAGCGGCGCCGTCACATCCGTGGCAGCCAGCAGCTCCACATCCGCCAGCCGGGGGTGTGCCCCGCTCGTGTCCACGCGCACCATCCGGCGCAGCGCCGCGCCGCCCTGGGGCAGTTGCTTCCCTTCCGCATCGAGGAACCGGTAGCCCAGCGCCGTGAGCGCCCCGGCTCCCCCGTCATTCGTCGCGCTACCTCCCAGCCCGACGATGAGGCGCGAGCAGCCCGTGTCCAGCGCCGCCCGCATCAGCTCGCCCGTGCCATAGGTGGAGGCGCGCCGTGGGTCTCGCTCCTCGGGGCGCAGCAGCGACAGCCCGGATGCGGCGGCCATCTCGATGATCGCCGTGCGCCCGGACTCCAGCAGCGCATACGCCGCCTGCACGGGCGCCCCGAGCGGACCTTGCACGGTGAGCACCCGGCGTTCGCCCCCGGTGCCGGCCAGCAGCGCATCCACCGTCCCAGGCCCGCCATCGGCCAGGGGCGCGATATCCAGGAGCACTTCGGGAGCCTCTTGCCGGAGCCCCGAGCGAAGTGCCTCGGCGGCCTCGGAGGCGGTGAGGGTACCTTTGAACTCTTGAGGAGCGATCAGCCAGCGGAGGGTCACGGTTGGGTCTTCGCTTCCTGGTTCGGTTCCACGGTGACGTTCTCGCCCGGCAGCCCCAGGGCGATGCACTTGCTGTGGATTCCATCCTCCACGCATTGCTCGTGGGCCTTGCACTGGCCACGGCAGGGCAGGGAGACGCAGTAGCCAGTGTTGTGATCGCAGGTGGTCCCCGTGGGACACGCGGCGTAGCAGTCCCCCTTCGAGCGGGAGATGCCCGAGGCGGCGATCGCGAGCGTGGTGGAGAGGACCGCATCGGCCGCCCCTCCCGAGCCGTCCGAGCGACACCCAGCAGGTAGGGCCAGCACAGCCATCGCCATCCACTGCATCCATCGACGGTTCATCGCGGTTCCTCCAGAGACTGCAGAGACCAGGTCTCGGCATGCCACTCCAACAGCGGCCGCGGGCCGTTCAGGGAGGGCCTCACCCGCTGGGAGACGGCCTCCAGGCGCCGCATGAGCGCGTCCACCGTGTCCGCGGGCTGACGGGCCGGCCCCCGGATCCGCGCGCAGAAGAAGGTCCGGCAGCCGAAGGGCCGATCCGCGTACACGGTGCACCGTCGGCCCGCGGCATCCAGGTACGGGCAGCCTCCATCCTCGCGCGGTGGAGGCAGGGGCCGGCGGCTAGCGAGCAACTGCCACTCGGGGTACCACAGCCACGGTTGGCGCTGGGTGCGCGCCAGTTGACAGCACTCGCCGCTCGCCGGACAGGAGAAGGGAGCGTAGGCCGCGTCCGCCTGCCGGTAGATGGCTCGCAACTCACGCAGCGCGCGTGCCTCAGCGACAGCCCCTGTGGCTTGAGGGGCCTCGTCGTCGTCGTCCCAGTTCCGCGGTGGCATCCATTTCTTCTTTTCTCACAATGGAGGGGCCGCGGTCGAACACGCTGATCTCACAACACGCGCAGCACAAAGCACTTCAGGTAGCGCGTTTCCCGCAAATTCAGGAGTACCGGGTGATCCTTGCCAGCACCCCGGCGCTCGATGATCTGCACACGGCGCCGTGCGTCAGCGGCCGCCGAGGCCAGCATGTCCTCGAAGGCCTGTTCATCCACATGGTAGGTGCAACTGGCGGAGATGAGGTAGCCGCCGGGCCGCAGCAGCTGCATGGCGCGCAGGTTGATCTCCTTGTACCCGCGGATGGCGGCGGCCACGGCGTCCTTGTTCTTGGCGAACGAGGGTGGGTCCAGAACGATGGTGTCGAAGCGTTTGCCCTCGTCCAGGGAGTCGCGCAGGTAGTCGAAGGCGTTGGCCACGACGACGTCCAGGTTGGTGAGCCGGTTGGCGGCGGCGTTCTCGCGCAACTGCGCGGCGGCGGCGTCGGAGATCTCCACGGCGGTGACGCGCTGGGCCCGGGCGGCCAGCTGCAGAGCGAAGCCGCCCACGTAGGAGAAGCAGTCCAGGGCCTCGCCCGAGGCGTACTGCGAGGCCATCACGTGGTTCTCGCGCTGATCCAGGAAGGCGCCCGTCTTCTGGCCCTCGAGCAGGTCGGCGCGCATGCGCACCAGCCCTTCGTCGAAGGAGACGGGCCCGGGCAACTCGCCGCGCAGCAGCCCCTTCTCGGGTAGCAGTCCCTCCAGGTTGCGCACGCCCACGTCCGAGCGGTTCACGATGCCGCGCGGCTTGAAGAGTTCGGAGAGCAGGTCAGCGATGAGCTCCTTGCGGCTCTCCATGGCGGGCACCAGGAACTGTGCGCTGAGGTAGTCGCCATAGCGGTCCACCACGAGCCCGGGCAGCTGGTCTGCCTCGCCGTGCACGAGGCGGTAGGTGGTCTCTCCGGGCAGGGCCTTGCGGCGCATGGCGTCCGCGGCGGCCAGACGCTGGCGGAAGAAGTCCGTGTCCACGGCCACGTCCTCGTACGAGAGCCAGCGCAGGGCGATCTTCGAGTGCTTCGAATAGAAGGCCTTGCCCAGGAACCAGCCGCGGCCATCGGTGACGCGCACTATCTCGCCACCCGCCAGACCGGGATCTCCGTTCAGGTCCGCGCGGTAGATCCACGGGTGGCCGGCCTGCCAGCGGTCGACGCCTCGGCGCACGAGCGACACCTGGGGCAGCCCGTCCGGGCCGAGTTCGGGCGCGGTGCGGTCGGGGGCCGGTGTCTCGGGGCGGTGGGGGCGGCCCCGGCCGTGCTGTGGGCGCGAGGGTCTTCCCTTCTTCTGTCCGGGCGGCATGGGCATGGTCGTGGCGCGGCGTATACTGCCAACCCGAGTGAGATACGAGCTGCTCCTTCAGACTTTGGTTCCCGGGACACCCTATGACAGCTCCCGGGTGGATGCCCTCCTCGCGGAGAAGGGTGCGTTCGCACGTCCGGATGGCCAGCGCATCTGGCGGCTCAAGCACGGGGATGTCGAGGTGGGCACCCTGCGAGAGGGCGGGCAGGTCATCGCCACGGAGCTGCGTGTGGGGTTGTCGGACAAGACGGACCTGGTGCGCGAGGTGGTGGAGGAGGCCGCGGCCCTGGCTGCCTCCGCCGAGGCTCGGCTCGTCGATCCCCAGCTCGGCAAGCAGCTGAGTGCCAATGACAGCGGGGCGGTGGCCGATCAGTTCCTGCGCACGGCCCGCTATGCGGGGGAGATGATGGGGGTGTCCGAGGCCGTGGCCGCCAGCTACGCGCCTCCGCCCGAGGGGCTCCCCACCGGCCTGAAGGTCCTGCTGCTCATCGGCGGAGGATTCTTCGTGCTGTACCTGCTGGTGAGCTCGCTCATGGAGAAGCTCGGCGGCTGAAGCGCATTGAACAGTTCCTGCGGGCGCTCGCTCCCCGGGCTGTCGCGGAGGCGGCAAAAGCCGGGGAGAAGCATTAGGGAGGAAGGGTGGCCCGATACCTCTTCTTAGCGTTCATCGTAGTGCCGATCCTGGAGCTGTACCTGCTGATCGGCATCGGCCGGCAGATTGGACCCGCTCCCACGGTGGGGCTCGTCCTGGTGATGGCCATGCTGGGGGCGGCCCTTGCGAAGAGGGAAGGCCTGCGGGTGATGCGGAGCTGGCAGGCCCAGGTCGCCCAGGGCCGAGTGCCCGAGGAAGGCATCTTGAGCGGCGTGCTCGTGCTGGTGGGCGGGCTGTTGCTCATCGTCCCGGGCGTCATCACCGATGTCCTGGGGTTGTTCCTGATCATTCCCCCGACCCGGCGCTGGGTCGCCGAGCGGGTCCGTCGATCGATGGAGCGCGGCATGAAGGACGGTTCGGTGCGAGTCACCGTCCAGAGCTGGGGCCGTGTCCAGGAAGTGCGTCCCCCGCAGCAGCCCTTCGAGCAGCCCGTGCCGCCGAGCCGCCAGATCCCAGGCGAGGTGGATGCGGAGTTCACCGACGACGGATCCAACTCCGAGCGTTGAGACGGTGATATGCCCCGCTGGGACTCCTGACGCTGAGGACATCCATGCGGCTGTGCTCCCTCCTGCGGTTTCCCACTCTGCCGAACCTCCTCGGGGGAGTGGTGCTCGCCATCGGCCTGCTGGCCTGTGGACACCAAAGGATGGAGGGCCCTGGCAGTCCACCGGATGCGCTCGATGACGGCTGGCAGGTCTCATCGCTGGAGGCCGAGGACATGGCCCCCGAGCGGCTGGCGGAGCTCGAGCAGCGCATCGCGGCCGAGGAGTTCCCCGCGCCGGACTCCCTGCTCATCGCCCGCCACGGCAAGCTCGTGTACGAGCGGTACTGGAACGGCTTCAACCGGGACAAGCCGCATGATCTGCGCTCCGCCACGAAGAGCCTCACCTCGCTGCTGACGGGCGTGGCGCTGGACCAGCACCTGCTGCCGGGCGTGGACACTCCCATTCTTCCGTTGCTCCTGCGGTACGCGCCTTTCAAGAACGCGGACGAGCGCAAGGAGCGCATCACCGTGCGCCATCTGCTCGAGATGCGCAGCGGACTTGCCTGCAACGACTGGGAGGAGGGCTCGCCAGGTCAGGAGGAGAAGATGTACGACTCCAAGGACTGGGTGAAGTTCATCCTCGATCTGCCGATGGCGGAGGAGCCCGGCCAGTCGACCGTGTACTGCACCGGAGGCGTGGTGGTGATGGGCGCGCTGGTGGAGGACGCCGCGGGCATGAAGTTCCCAGAGTTCTCACGTCGCTTCCTCTTCGATCCGCTGGGCATCACCCACTTCGAGTGGCAGGAGGCGGACGGTGGGCGCACGGATGCGGGTGGGCACCTGCTCCTGCGCCCTCGGGACTTCGTGAAGATCGGCCAGCTGATGCTGGACGGGGGCAGGTGGCAGGGCCAGCAGATCGTCCCGGAGTCCTGGGTCCAGGAGTCCACCGTCAGCGAGCGGACGCTGGGGGACTCCCGGTACGGTTACCTCTGGTGGCTCAACACCTTCGGCATCGGCGGCACACCGGTGGAGGCCTGGTTCGCGCGCGGCAATGGCGGCCAGTACACGTTCGTCTTCCCCTCGCTCGAACTGGTCGCCACCTTTACAGGCAGTGCCTACAACGAGCCGGAGTCTGGCCAGGCCATCGAGCTGGTCGGCAGGTTCGTGCTCGCGTCTGCGCTGCGGAAGTAGCCCCAGCCCCGCGGCACTTCACGCCGAGAGATCGATGGTCTCCTCAAAGGATCTGTAGTCCTTGATGATGAGAGTCTGGAGCCGAGGGAAGCGCTTCTTCACGAGCGCCGTCACATCGGGCAGGGCAGCTCGGGCCTCTATCTCATCCTCATAATGCGCGAGGGTGAGTTGCTCGACGCTGTCCGATCGCATCTGGGCCAGGTCGTACAGGTACATCCCCTCGGCGCGCATCCAGATCATGCTCAGCTGGGGAAATTGCTCCACCAGCTCGGGGGGCAAATCTCCGAGCGTGAGCTTCTCGATCGTATCGACTTGCGAGCGCCTGCGCCGCCAGGTGAAGACAGGAAGCACCGCGATGCGGCTGTTCTCGCTGCCATTCCAGTCGGGTGCGAAGCCATGTTTGCGGAGGGTCTCGACGATGGCGTGCCCTACCCGCGCATCCTTCTCGGAGGACTCTTCGCTCAGCAGGCCTCCGAAGCCGATGTACAGCGGGTCTCCCTTGAGCGCCGAATCAATATCCTGCTCGGTGAAGACCGCCGCGCCCCAGGGCTCCAGCCCGCGCTCCCGGAGCTTGTCCGCTTCGGCGTGGGCGGATTCCCATACCAAGGTCAGGGTGAAGCCCTGGCCTATCTGCGTCACGATCCCCGCCTCGAGCAGGTCCGCGAAGGCTGCCTCCAATCGGTCTACCTCGGTCTCCTCGGGCCACTCACTCTCTTCGTCCAGGTGCTTGAGGACGTCCTGGGAGAACTGCTTCAGCACCTTGCGGAGCGCGTGGTCGTCTCCGATCTCGGACCACTCGGTATGGTAGCAATGACCCTCGAGGAGCTCCGGGAGGGGGTATGCCCCCTGCGCCAGCCCGGAACGCAAGCCATCGAGGGTCTCGGCCACCAATTGGGCCTGCGCCTCGGGAAGGGGTGGGTCTTCGGGCTGTACCCCCAGGGCTCCCAGCCGCCGCGCGAGCTCCGCCGCCTGCGCGGAGAGCCCGAGCTTCTCGGTGAGCAGGGGGAGGGGCACATCGCCCCGGGTGGTTGCGAGCAGCCGGAAACGGAGCTTGAACCTCTCTTCGTCGAAGAGCTCGATCCCGATCCACCAATGACCCTCGATGTCGCGACGGAGCTCCGCATCGTGCCCCGTCCCCGCCAGCACCTCGCTGGCGATGGCGCCGACTTCCTTCTCCCAAGCGGTGGAGGTGTCCTCGACGGGTATTTCCAAGGCACGGAGCCGTCGCGCGAGTTCCTCCATCTGCGCGGAGAGCCCGAGTCTGGCGGCCAACGCCGGTTTCAGCACTTCGCCCCGGGTGGACACGATGACTCTCTCCAGGACCTCTCCCATGTCACTGATGAGGTCGATCCCCACCGCCCTGGGGCCCGAGTCGTTCCCGTAGACCGCCACGTTCTCCACGCCACTCAGCACCTCGTGGGCGATGGTGCGCACCTGCTCCATCCACTGCTCCGCGCTCACGGTGATCCCCTGTCCAAGATGAGCACGGGATATCAAGCTGGCAGGCGTCGAACACCTTGGGAGATCCACCAGGGAGCTCTTGAGAACTCCGTCTGGAGGCTTACGGCAGCAGCGCGGTCCTGGCCTCGCGGACGTAGCGGCCCTTGGGGAACTCGCGCAGATAGCGGCGGTACTCGGTTTCGGCCTCGGCCTTGGACAGCCGCTCCTCGAAGCAGCGCGCGCGCAGGTAGCGGGCCTGCTCGCGGAACTCGCGGACCCGGCTGTTCTCGGCGATCTCCGCCAGCCCCACCAGGAAGCTCTCGCAGGTGCGGGCGCTGAGCTGCTCCCGGGCGCTCCAGAGGAAGCGCGCGTCCGCGGCACCCGGCTCGGAGCCGCTCGGTTCGGGAGGGGCCCAGGAGGACCCAGGGCTTCCGTTCGACGCGGCTTCCGGCGCTGAGGATGAGGGAGCCTGCACCACGGCTGCCATGGGCTCGGGGCTCGTCGGCACGGGGTAGGGCGCAATCTCCGAGCCCTCCGCATCCGCATGAGCGGTGGCTGCCACGGAGGCTGGGGAACTCTCTGGAGTGGGTCTGGCGTGCTCGGTGGGAGCTTCCTCCGTCGCTGGCTTGGAGGCCGGAGAGAGACCACCTGTTCCAGGGCTCGGGCGAGCGGTGGAGGTCTCCGGCGGCTGCTTCAGCTCCTGGAAGGCCTGGCGATCCTGCACGGAGAGGGGACGCGTCTTGGGAGCATGCTGGCCCGTGCGCACCTCAAGGTGCTGGCCAGCGGTGACGAACAGGGGAGGCTGCCCCTCCGTTTCTACTCGGACCTTGCCCTCGAGCACGGCGACCACGGCACCGCGCCCCGTGCACTCGACGGAGAACACGGTGCCCACCACGGAGGCGCGCACGCCTGCGGCCTCCACGGTGAAGCCCTGCCGCGCCACGTGCGAGGCCTGCACGGCGAGTCGGCCCTTGGTCACGGTGAGCTGCACGTCCTTCGCCTCGGTGCGAGCCAGCGTCACCTCCGAGTCCGGAGACAGCCGCACCCGGCTCTCATCCGGCAGTTGCAGCAGGGCGCTGGACTTCGCGCGCGTCCTCACGGAAGCGCCGGAGCGCAGCTGGGTGCCTGCCTGGAGCGAATGCTCTGGTGCATCTGCCTCGCGGATCCAGGCTCCCGAGGCGCTCTCGACGCGCGTGGCGATGGCCTCCGGAGTGGACGCTGGCGTCGACGGCGGAACGGGCTGCTCCACGGGAGAAGGCACCACCGGAGCGGCAGGCTCCGGGCGCACTGCGATCGGCGCACTCGGCTGAACCGGGGGCGCCGAGGGCCGCAGCACCACAAGGGCCAGCAAGGCCGCCATGATCCCTACGGCCGCGACGGCCCACGGCCATCGCGACGTGGCTTCGAGCCGGGTCAGTCGACGCGCCGCACCGCTCTGGATGCGCTCATCCGCTTCGGACCAGCGCACCGAGGGCTCATGCTCCTGCACCGATCGGAGCAGGGCCTGGGCCTGGCGGACCTTGGAGAGTTCGCCCGTGCAGTGCTCACAGTGGGCGAGGTGGTCCGCCACGCGCGCGCGCTCCTCGGCGCCCAGCTCCTCCGCGGCGAAGGCCCACAGGGCTTCCGACTCATGGCGAGCCATGGCGCCCTCCTTCGCGGGGTGTCTCGACCAGACGGTGCATGGCCTCGGTGAACTCCAATCGCGCGTGGTGGAGACGGCTGCGGACAGTATTGACCGAGCTTCCCACAGCCTCGGCGATCTCGTCGGGGCTCATGCCGCACAGCTCGTAATAGACGAAGACGATGCGCTTCTTGGGCTTGAGCCGCTCCAGCGCCAGCTCCACCAGCCGAGCAGCTTGCCGCCGTGCGGCCTCTTGTTCGGGATCCGCCCCCTGGGCCTGCACCTCTGGAGGCGTGTCCGTCTGCTCCTCGGGCCGCCGCCGTTTCCATCTCAAGTGCGAGAGAGCCACATTGGCGCACACCCGATAGAGGAAGGTGCGGAAGCGCGACTCGCCGCGAAAGCCCTTCACCGCGGACAGCAGGCGCAGATACGTCTCTTGCAGCAGGTCCTCCACATCCGTCCGGTTGCCCACGAGATGGCGCAAGGTGCGGGCGGCGTCCACACGTGTCAGGTGGTAGAGGCGATCAAACGCGGTGCGGTCTCCCTGCTGGATGCGGCGGACGAGCGCGAGGAGCTGGGCCTCCGCCGGTGGAGGTTCCACGGGACGTGCACCACGGAAGAACAAGGCTTGGAGCGCTCCTTCGCCTATTGGGATGGTCCAGGCCAACACACTACCTCCATGCCCCTGGGTCGCCGCACCCGCCGAAAGCGATCAAAAAAGAAATTTGATCAATCTGCGGGGCTCCGGACACCAAGGCCATCAAACCGAGGACGGATGGCCGGACCGCCTCGCTCGGAGGACCCCCATGTCGAACGCCCCTGCCCGCCTTTCATGGCTGGTTTCCCTCGTCGCACTCAGCCTCTCTTCCGGGTGCGTCATCACGGACTACGATGGTGACGATTGGTGGGACGACGAGTCCCGCTCCTGCTTCGACTCGAGCGACTGTCGTTCCAACCAGTACTGCCGCAGCGGCACATGTCGCGACATCGGGTCGGACGCGAAGCGGTGCAACTCGGACTCCCAGTGTGGCTGGTCGGAGAGCTGCGTCGACGGCGTGTGCTGCAAGACGTGCAACCATGACTCGGACTGCAATGGTGGGGGCAAGTGCGGCCACGACAACTACTGCGATCCGCCGCCGCCTCCTCCGGTGGATGGAGGGACTCCGGACGGGGGCAGCTGCCAGCAGCCTGAGCCGAGCCCGGAGTGCCGCGTGAACAGCGACTGTGGCTCCGGCAACTACTGCATCAACGCGGAGTGCTACCGCGGGTGCAGCACCAACACGCAGTGCCCCGTCAACGAGACGTGCCAGTCGGGGCTGTGCCGCCCGGGCTCGACGAACCAGTGCGTGACCAACGCGCAGTGCCCCACGGGCAATGACTGTGTGGATGGCCAGTGCCGCGTGCCCTGCACGTACACCTCGCAGTGCCAGACGGGCTACTCGTGCCAGGTGGGCTACTGCCTGCCGGGCTCGGGCTCCGGCTCGGGCATGGTGTGCAACGTCAGCTGCGACTGCCCCTCGGGCGAGCGCTGCATCGGTGGCCGCTGCTCGCTCTGAGTTGCTTCACGGCAGGCCCGCGGGAGAAAGCCGCGGGGAGGGACCGACCCGTGGAACCTCGCGGGTCGGTCCGGAACCTCGGTGCTACTGCGCGTTGGCTCCGCCGTTGGAAGGCAGGATCTTGATGCGCTGACCATCGTCTCCCGTGATGACATTGCCCTGGGACTTCTGTTGCTCGGCCGAGGGCGTGCCGACGGCGAAGCTCTTGACGGTCGAGCGCTGCGTCCCGTTGAACGAGCCTTCGATACCCACCACCAGGTGGGAGCGGCCCGGGCCCGGGGTGAAGGCGACATCGAAGGTGCTGGTCGAGGCCTGAGTGAAGCTCGAGCCCGCCACGGGAGTGGCGGCGCTCTTCACCACGAGGCCATCCACGCCGTGGACGTTGATCTTCACATCAGAGGCCGGGGAGTCGAAGCGGACCGTGACGCGGGCCTGGCCCTCTTGAAGCTGGGCGTCCACGGTCACGGGTGCGGAGACCTTCGCGGTATCGGCCTTGCTGCTGGAATCCGGGGCCGCCTTGGCGGTGGGCGTGCAGGCCGCCGACGGCAGCAACGAGAGGAGGCTCGTGAGGACTGCGAGTGCCATGCGATTCATGTGCGCTCCAGGTGCGTATGCGGGAAGCAAGGCCGTGTCACGGGCTCTTGATGGAGATGGTAACAGGGTATTCGATGTTCCTTTCCTCGAAGCCCGTGACCACCAGGACGTACCGCGCGTCGGGTTGGGTGACGAAGGTGATGGTCTCCGTGCCTGAGAGGTTTTCGTCGGCCTGGTCCATCACCTCGCCTTTGAAGTAGGCGGCGACCGCCACATCGGAGGTGGAGTTCGCGCTGATCGTCACGCGCTGCCCGTTGCCGGTGAACACGTAGTACTGGTTCTGCTCCCACTTGTTCGAGTCGTAGCCGCCGCCCAGCTTGAGCGCCGAGTCGGTGTACGGGTACGCGTTCACGTTGGTGTACATGGCGCGCAGCCGGGAGTCTCCATCGCCGAAGGCGGTGGTGATGGGGCCGATCTTGTAGTGGCTGAGCAGGGTGTTCACCGCTGTCGCGTTCACCCCGGACTGCGCCTTGAGGCCGGCGATGAACGAGCCGATGGTCGTCATGCCCTCCGTCGTCTTCTGCGGGCCGGTCAGCACGTCGTAGATGGGGCCGAGGCCGAGCGCGACCGAGTCGTACGAAGACTCCGTGGTGCCCGAATCGTAGAGATCGTAGAGCACCCGGAGCACGGTCATCTCCGAGAAGGCACCCGGGTCCGGATCATCCGTGGGGGTGGGGGCGGTCTCGGCGTCGAAGCCGAAGGCGACGGGAGTCGTCGAGTTCTCGCTCCAGAGCGTGTCCGTATAGACGGACTCCGGCAGGAGCATGGCCGCGATGGCGTTGCCGTAGCCCTCGCCGAAGGCGATGCGCGGATCGAGCACATCGCCCGAGGTGTGAGGCCCGCCGGGGCTGTCCGCGCGCGAGAGGTTGTCCTCGAAGTAGTGCCCCCACTCGTGAACGATGACGTGGCTGTCGAACTCATCGGCGTCCACGCCGGCCTTGCCCAGCACGTAGATCTCCTTGTCCAGGAAGGCGTAGTGGGAGGTGCCGATCTGGCCCGATGACTTGTCTCCCGGCTGCGGGACGTTGTCCGGGCTCCAGTTCACCTTGAGGGCGGGGAAGGTGACCGGCCGGACATCCATGAAGGCCTTGGCGGCGGTGTACATGCTGTCGAGGATGGCGAACGGCGCGGCGGAACGCCTCGAGGAGTCATAGCCCGTGCCCATCCAGCCATGGGTGGCGTGCAGGTTCTTGGTCGTGGTGCCGGAGGTGACGGTCTCGCCCACCGCCCAGATGGCGTTCGCGTCCGTGTTGTCCTCGATCTGGATCGCCGGAGAGGTGGTCTTCGCGAGCGCCACCACGGTGACGGCCGCGGAGGAAGTGGTGGTGAAGTTGAGCTGGTAGTTGCCCTGCTCGTCGGTGTTGGTGGTGGCGAGCACCGTGGAGCCCTGTCGCGCCTGGACGACCGCGCTGCGCACGGGCTTCTCGGTGGCTTGGGTGAAGACGAGCGTGCCCGACTTCGTCGTGGGCGAGTAGGTCGCCGGGACGAAGTCGTACGTGACCCGGCCGCTCACGGTCATCGGCCCGCCTCCGCCGCCTCCACCCCCACCTCCGCCTCCGCCCCCTCCGCCCCCTCCGTCCCCATCACCCGAATCATCCCCTCCGCATCCCCCCGCCAGGGCCAGGGTTGCAGCGAGTGCCAGCAGACTGAACGTTCGGCCTGAGATGGCCCTACGAAGCGCGTGCATTGCGTCCTGACCCTCTGCCTTTCTCTTGGAAGTGTCCCCTTATTCTCGGCGGACCTTCATTCTGGTTTCAAATGGGCAGGGTCGGTCGACTGGCCGGGAAGCGAGGTCTGCTCCTAGGGGCGAGTGGCGCGCGGTGCCACCATCCGCCAACACCGGTGGATTTCCTTGCGCTGGAAGTCCTCGGGGATGGAGGCGGGGGTGAGCTCTTCCACTTTCTCAAAGTCCCTGATTGCGGTGTCCTTGAGTTCGAAGCCCAGGAAGTTGGTGGAGAAGTAGAGGACGCCACCGGGCGCGAGCACGGCGCGGATGGCGGCCAGCAGCCGGGAGTGGTCCCGCTGCACGTTGAAGCTGCCGCTCATGCGCTTGGAGGTGGAGAATGAAGGTGGATCGCACACGATGAGTTCGTAGCGATCCGGCTCCTCGGCCTGCTCCTCCAGCCAGGGCAGCACGTCGGCGCGGATGAGCGTGTGACGCGGGGCCGACAGGCCGTTGAGCGCGAGGTTCTCCTCGGCCCAATCGAGGTACGTGTTGGACAGGTCCACGGTCGTCGTGTGGGCCGCGCCACCGGAGGCGGCGTACACGGTGAAGGCGCCCGTGTACGCGAAGAGGTTGAGGAAGCGTTTGCCCTGGGCCTCCTCGCGGACGCGGGCCCGTGTGAGGCGGTGGTCCATGAAGAGGCCGGTGTCCAGGTAGTCCTTGAGGTTGACCCAGAACTTCAGCCCCTGTTCCTCGACGACGAACCGCTCGCTGTCCTGGCCCAGCCGCTCGTATTGGGTGCGGCCCCATGGCTGGGGGGTGTGCGTCTTGACGTGGATGTGCTCGGGCGCGACTTCGAGCACGTGGGCCACGGTGGCGAGCACCTCCTCGCGCTGCTGCTCCACCGTGCCGGACTGGAGGGCCCGGCGGCGCGGGTACTCGACCAGATGGATGTGGTCCCCGTACTCGTCCACGGCATAGGGGTATTCGGGGATGTCCCGGTCATAGATGCGGAAGCAGGTAAGGCCCCGTGCGCGTGCCCACTTCCGGAAGTGGCGGGCGTTCTTGCGCAGCCGGTTCTCGAACATACCTGTTGGATTGGGAGGTGTGTGCTTACCCTGTGGAGTAGTCATGCCCAAGCGAACCTCATCCCTGGAAACCGCAGCCCCCCTCATCCCTGAGTCGCCCACGTTGGACAAGCTCCGAGAAGCCGCTGCGGGCTGTCGAGCGTGTCCGTTGTGGCAGAAGGCGACCCAGACCGTCTTCGGCGAGCGTGAGGGCCCTCCGGGACCAGGACCCCGGGTGATGTTCGTCGGCGAGCAGCCGGGGGAAGAGGAGGACGTGGCCGGCAGGCCGTTCGTGGGCCCGTCTGGCCGGCTGCTCGACGAAGCCCTGGAGGCAGCGGGGATCGACCGGAGCCAGGTGTACGTCACCAATGTGGTCAAACACTTCAAGTGGAAGGAGATGCAGGGCGAGCGCCGCATCCACGCGAAGCCGAGCGCGGGGGAGATCCGGGCGTGCAAGCCCTGGCTGGAGGCGGAGCTCCGGGTGTTCCGGCCGGACATCCTCGTCTGCCTGGGGGCCACTGCGGCCCAGGCGCTGCTGGGCAAGGACTTCCGGGTGACGCGGCAGCGCGGACAGCCGCTCCACTCCGACCATGCCCCAGTGGTGGTGGCTACTGTCCACCCGTCATCCATTCTCCGGGCGCCGACCGAGCAGGATCGCAAGGCGCAGCTTCGGGCCTTCATCAAGGACCTGAAGGTGGTGGCGGATTTGCTGCACGGAGTCAGAGGCGGGGAGGAGGCCTCGGCTCAGCTGTGACGGTGTTGAGAGGTGGGAACTGCCTCTCCCGGGGGCCTGGGGGAGTGTGCTAGGCCCCAGGCATGCGCTTCGACACGCTCGCCATTCATGCCGGCCAGGAGCCGGATCCCACCACTGGCGCCATCATGACGCCGGTCTACATGACCTCCACCTACGTCCAGGCCGGACCAGGGGAGCACAAGGGGTACGAGTACAGCCGCACCCAGAATCCCACGCGCAATGCGCTCCAGGCGTGCCTGGCCGCGCTCGAGGGCGCGAAGTTCGGCGCCGCGTTCGCCTCGGGCCTGGCGGCCACCGACTGCCTGATGCACATGCTGGACACCGGGGACCACGTCGTCGTCTCGGATGACGTGTACGGCGGCACCTTCCGCATCTTCGACAAGGTCTTCAAGCGCCTGGGGCTCAACTTCTCCTTCGTGGATCTGTCCAAGCCAGAGAACTTCGAGGCGGCCATCACCTCGAAGACGAAGATGGTGTGGGTGGAGACCCCCACCAACCCGATGCTCAAGCTCATCGATCTGGCGCGCATCTCCGAGATCGCGAAGAAGCGCGGCGTCATCTCCGTGGCGGACAACACGTTCATGACGCCGTACTTCCAGAAGCCGCTGGAGCTGGGCTTCGACATCGTCACGCACTCGACGACGAAGTACCTCAACGGCCACAGCGACGTGATTGGCGGGTTCACGGGCACGAGCCGGCAGGACATCGCGGAGAAGATGTACTTCCTGCAGAACGCAGTGGGCGGGGTGCCGGGGCCGATGGACTGCTTCCTGGTGCTGCGCGGCGTGAAGACGCTGCACGTGCGCATGGAGCGCCATGCTGAGAACGCGATGAAGGTGGCGCAGTACCTGGTCTCGCACCCGAAGGTGCAGAAGGTGACCTACCCGGGCTTGGAGTCGCACCCGCAGCACGCCCTGGCGCGCAAGCAGATGAAGGGCTTCGGCGGCATGCTGACGTTCGACATCAAGGGCGGGCTGGAGGCGGCGCGCACGTTCCTGAAGACGGTGAAGGTGTTCGCCTGCGCCGAGTCGCTCGGGGGCGTGGAGTCGCTCATCGAGCACCCGGCCATCATGACGCACGCCTCGGTGCCGAAGGAGACGCGGGAGAAGCTCGGCATCGCCGATGGCTTCATCCGCCTCTCGGTGGGCATCGAGGACGCGCAGGATCTCATCGACGACCTGGCCCAGGCGCTCGACGCGGCGAAGTAGGGGAGGGCACCCTCAGCGCTTCTTGGCGCTGCCTCGCGACGAGACCTTCTTCGCCACCCGCTTGACCGACTTCTTGGCAGCCGCGGCGACGCGGCCCACGGCCTTGACCCCGCGCACGGGAGCCTTGGCCTTGGCGCGGGTCGCCTTGGCGGGAGCCTGTGCACCGCCGGTATGACGTTGCTGGGCGCTCATGTGGAGGCGCTTCACCGTCTCGGAGTTCTTCTGGCCATAGTGCAGGCCCTCCTGGGCCTCCGCGAGAGGGATGGAGGCTCCCTTCTTATGGGTGGCGGCCTTGAGCGCATCCGGAGGCGTGGCACGCTCGCGCGGCTCGCGCTTGGGGACCTGGAAGTGATCGTAGCTATATCCGCGGGCCATGGTTTCTCCTGTGCCTCAAAGCTAAGGAGCGCTCCGCGCAATGGGGATGCCCTGGCACATGCCTGGAGAGCGAGGAGGCGACTGTCTCCCCGCTGCCATCGAGTTTCCTGGGGCGGGGGCGGTACCTAGCTTGGTCCGCATGAACCCGGTCAAGATCTACACGAAGGCCACGTGCCCCTACTGCATCCGCGCCAAGCAGCTGCTCGACATGAAGGGCGTGAGCTACGAAGAGATACGCATCGATGCCGAGCCCGCCCGGCGCAGCGAGATGATCGCCGCGGCGAACGGCCGGACGACCGTGCCGCAGATCTTCATTGCCGGACGCCACGTGGGGGGCTGTGACGACCTCTACGCGCTCGATGACTCCGGCCGCCTCGATCAGATGCTGGGGCTCGGCGTGCAGCCGGGCGTCTGAGCTCCCTCGTTTCCCTGGAAACACGAAGGGCCTCCAGCCGCCCGGTTCGCGGGGAGCGTGGAGGCCCTGCCTGCTCACGAGATAGGTGTGAGTCTCAGGCGCCGCTGCGGTGCAGGAAGTCGATGAGATCGATCTTGGTGACGATGCCGACGATCTTCTCGCCCTCCTTCACGACGGCCACGTTGTCCTGCGCGAAGATCTCCCGCAGGCGGTTGAGGCTGGTGTCCGGGGAGACGGCGCCCTGCAGCGGCGCGACGATGGCGTCGATCGAGTCGTTGAACCGGGCCTTGTTGGCCACCAGCGCGTTGAGCAGATCGTACTCGTGGACCATGCCCACGGCGCGGCCGTCGCTGTTGAGCACCGGCATCTGGCTGATGCCGTGCTTGCGCATCAGCTCCACCACCTGGTCCACCTTGTCGCCCTTGCGAGCGGTGAGCACCTCGCGGCGCTTGTCGCCGAGGATGTCGCGCACCGTGCCGGCGCCCTTCTCCTCGAGGAAGCCGTTGTCGCGCATCCACTCGTCCGAGTGGAACTTGCTGATGTAGGCCATGCCCGAGTCCGGGAGCACCACGACGATGGTCTTCCCCTTGCCGACCTCCTTGGCCAACTGCACCGCCACGTGCACCGCCGCGCCCGCCGAGCCACCGGCGAAGATGCCCTCCTCGCGCGCCAGGCGCCGCGCCGCGATGAAGGACTGGCGGTCATCCACCTGCCGCACGTCGTCCACCACCTTGAAGTCCATGGCGCCGCAGAGCATGTCCTCGCCAATGCCTTCCACTTTGTAGACGTGCGGGGTGGTGAGCTTGCCCGTCTTGAAGTAGCCCTCGTACACCGAGCCCTCGGGGTCCACGCCCACGTTCTTCAGCCCGGGGATCTTCTCCTTGAGGAACTTGCCCGCGCCGCTCATTGTGCCGCCGGTGCCCAGGCCCGACACGAAGTAGTCGAACTTGCCCTCGGTCTGCTCGTAGATCTCCGGACCCGTGAGCTTGTAGTGCGCCTCGATGTTGTCCGGGTTGTGGTACTGGTTGAGCATGAAGGAGCCCGGCGTCTCGCGGTGGATGCGCTTGGCCGTCTCGTAGTAGCTGCGCGGGTCCTCGGCCGGCACGTTCGTCGGGGTGACGACCACCTGGGCGCCCAGCGCCTTGAGCCGGTTGATCTTCTCCAAGGACATCTTGTCCGGCATGGTGAAGATGCACTTGTAGCCCTTCACCGCGGCGGCCAGCGCCACGCCCATGCCGGTGTTGCCCGAGGTGTTCTCGACGATCGTCCCTCCGGGCTTGAGCTTCCCCTCCCGCTCGGCCTTCTCGAGGATGTAGAGGGCCATGCGGTCCTTGATGGACGCGCCCGGGTTCATGAACTCGCACTTGACGAGGACCGTGGCGTCGTTGGGTCCAACCATCTTGTTGAGCTTGACCAGGGGGGTGTGGCCAATGGCCGTGAGGATGTTGTCGTGAGTGTCCATCGTTGCTTCCCGGGAAAGGGTCTGCGGGCGGCCCTTATACGACGTGGCTCCCATCGGGGTCGACAGCGGCAGGCCGCCTGGCCCTCTGGGGGGAACAGCGGACCGGGGGTTGCACTTCCGGGAACGCTGAGCCTGCCTGATGGTGCTGCACCACGTCATTCCGGAGCCCGTCGCTCAGGCGACAGCCTGGGTGCTCTCCCACCTTGCCTGCATCTCCTCCTTTGACCCACCCCTCGGGGGCCCCCATACTGGCGCCCTTCCAACCTTGGAGTCCGCCCCCATATGGAACTCGAGGCCGCCTTGCGCGACCAGGTGGGGAAGGCCATCGGCCGCCCCGTTCCCAATGCCCCCATCAAGAAGCTGAAGGGGGATGCCAGCAACCGCTCCTATTACCGCGTCGGCACCCTCCCGGAGAGCTGGGTGGTGATGGTGATGCCGTTGGATGCGACGAAGAAGAGCGAGGAGGCCACCAAGGGTGAGCCGCCCAAGGAATTGCCCTTCGTCAACGTGCACCGCTACCTGCAGAAGCTGGGCGTCCGGGTGCCTCGCATCCTGAACTACGACGAGCCGGCGGGGATGATGGTGCTGGAGGACCTGACGGACATCACCTTCGAGATGGCGCTGGAGGGCGGCAAGCACCAGGAGGCGCTCTACGGACGGGCGGTGGAGCTGCTGGCGCGGCTGCGCTTCGAGGCTGAGCGGCGGCCGGACCCGGAGTGCCTGGCCTTCACTCGGGCCTTCGACGAGGACCTGTACGACTGGGAGCTGCACCACTTCCGCGAATGGGGCCTGGAGGCGTGGAGCGGCAAGAAGCCGACGGACGCCGAGCGCGCCGAGCTGGACAGCACTTTCCGTGAGATTGCCCGCACGCTGGCCGCGGCGCCGCGAGGCTTCACGCACCGCGACTACCAGAGCCGCAACATCATGATGAAGGACGGCGAGCTGGTGGTCATCGACTTCCAGGACGCCCTTCAGGGGCCTCGGCAGTACGACTTGGTGGCGCTGTTGCGAGACAGCTACGTGGAGCTGGATCGGGACTTCGTGGACCGGATGCTGGACCGCTACATCGACGCCTTCGCGGCGGCGGGGGGCGAGAAGATCGAGCGCGGTCCGTTCAAGGACTTCTTCGACCTGCTGACGATCCAGCGCAAGCTGAAGGACGCGGGGCGCTTCGAGTTCATCAACCGGGTGAAGGGCAACCCGGGCTTCCTGGTGTCCATCCCGGCGTCGCTGCGGTACGTGAAGGCGGCGTTCGCGCGGCGTCCAGAGCTGCGCAAGCTGCAGGACTTGATCAGCCGGTACGTGCCCGAGCTCTCCGCGTGAAGGGCTCTGTATGAAGGCGATGATCCTGTGCGCGGGCCTGGGCACGCGCCTGCGCCCGTTGACCGAGCGCTGGCCCAAGCCGGCGCTGCCGTTTCTCGGTCAGCCGCTGTTGCGCTACCACCTGGCGGTGCTGAAGGCGGCGGGTGTCACGGCGGTGGGCATCAACACGCACCACCTGCCGGAGGTGATGGCGGACACGGCCCGCGCCGAGTGCGAGCGCGCTCGGCTCCCGCTGCACGTGGTTCACGAGCCTGTCATCCAGGGCACGGGCGGCGGCATCCGGGGGCTGCGAGACTTCCTCTCGGACGATGACTTCCTGGTGTTCAACGGGGACATCCTGTTCCCGGTGGACCTGCGTCCGGTGGTGGCGGCGCACCGGGCCTCGGGGGCGGCGGCGACGATGGTGCTGATGCCCATGCCTCCGGACGAGAAGTATGCGGCCGTGGAGCTGGATGCGGAGCAGCAGGTGCGGCGGATCGCCGGGCATGGGCCTGGGGGCACGGGGCTGAGTCCGTGGCACTTCACGGGCGTGCATGTCATCTCCCCGCGCGTGTTCGACTTCATGTCTCCGTCGGGCCCCGAGGACATCAACCGCGACATCTACGTGCGGGTGATGCAGTCGGGGTTGGCGGTACGTGGTGAGGTGGTGCAGGCGTACTGGTCCGATCTGGGGACGCCTTCACGGTATCTGGCCACGGTGCGGGACGTGCTCTTCGGGCATGTGCCGCTGGAGGGGCTGGGTAAGGCGTCCCCGTTCGTCTCAGCTCCTCGGGCACAGGGGAACTGGTGGGCTCACCCGGATGCCCGGTTGGGGGCTGCCAAGGTCGCTGGCCCTGCTTACTTCGGTGCCAACTGCGAGCTGGCCGATGGAGCGCGGATCGGCTCTGCGGTCGCAGTGGGCACGGGGGCTCGGGTGGGAGATGGGGCTCGGCTCAACCGGGTTGCTGTCTTCGAAGACACCGAGGTGGCTGCCGGCGAGGAGCTGGTCGAGGTACTTGCCTGGGGCGCCCATCGGGTCCCCGCGCCGCTCGCACCCTGAGAGGGGTCTGTCGGGCGCGGTTCTGGCCAACTGGTATGCTGGTCGTACCAGGTCGCGCCACACGCGACCGGGGTCACCATCCCTCAGTCTTACGCTTGAAGGCTTCGAAGAAGCCGCGCCGCCGCGAATGCGCCTTCTTGAGCGCCTCGAACCGAGCCGCGAAATCGGAACTCTTGCCGTCCCTCTGGGCCACCTCTCTGAGATCGACTGCGAGGGTGGCGGCGACTTCGTACTCCCGCTGATCCACGCGTTGAGCAAGGTTTGACCATGCGGCCTCCCAGCCTGTGGCAAGACTGTTGAGGTGCTTCTCCCTCGCGCGTGCAGCAGCTTCCTGAGTCCGAGCACGTGCCGTGGCCTCTTCTGCCTCGCGCTCGTCCCTCAGCTGCTCCGCGCGAGCCAGCAGCTCTGCGACCGATCTGCGCTTGCCTGGAGGCCCACTCGCGTGCTCCTGCTGGAAGGTGGCAACAATCTGGGTCCCTAGCGCCAGTTCAGGGTGTTCGACGGCTTCCAACAGCCAACGCTCTTTTTCCTCAGACGGCCGGGCTTTGAGCCAGTCACGGAGGAGTTTGGAGTCAGCTGCGGGCGCGCTGCTCCCTTCCGCTGCTGCGGCGAGCAAATCGACATCGATTCGAAACTCTGAGACGAGACTCGAGAGGGAGGCGGGTAGATCCGCGAGTCCCGGCGGAACAGGAGGCTCGCGCTTGCGCCTTTCCACTTCTCCCGCCTGGACGTTGCAGAGCCATGCCAGATAGGCAGCGCGCCGATCGCCCTGCAGGAGCAGGGAACGGATCGGCGTCAGCGCCGCGAGCCGTCCCCCTCCGTAGAACTCCTCATCCGCGTCACCTTCTTCATCACTCCAGAAGTCGAGGATGATGAAGTCGTCTGCCTTCGACAGAGAGGCGCGCCGACCCTGGAAGTAAGGCTCGAGTCCGGAGGCGCCGGCATGGTCCGCCGGCAGCCGGAGCATGAAACGGTGGGTGCCCCAGTTGGCGAAGTAGAAGTGGGCGTCGAAATAGCGCGCGAGCAACCTCGCCGGGTCCGCCTTCAAGTCACCCCATTGGTACTCGTTCCAGAAACGCGTCGGGGTGATCTCCGCGCGAGTCGAGATGTCTCGGAGTTGAGACATCTCCTTCTGGGTCAGGTGACGATCGATCGCGATGAACTCATAGCATTGGTATTCGCTCACGGCTCCAGCTCCTTCCTGGAGCACTCATATCGAGTGGTCGCGTTCCGGACAACCTCGTGAGTAGTGACGGTCGATGCCTACCGAACAGGGAGGCAGGAGTGCTCGCCAGAATGGGGTGGGTGTCAGGCCAGCGCCGGGGGCGAGCGCCTCAGCCCGGCGTACTCCAGCCCGGCGAAGGCCGCGACCGCGAGCGCCTGTCCCACCGTGAAGAGGTAGCCCAGGGTCGTGGGATCAGCCCAGCCCGTGACCAGCAGCAGGATGCTGTCGACGACCCACAGCAGGTTGACCGTCACGATGATCCAGACGGCGCGAGGCGAGATGCTCGTCCGTGCGCCGACGTAGAGGACCAGGGCTCCATAGGGAATCAGGATGACGCCCGCCGCTCGCAACAGGGCCAGCTCCAGTCCCAGCAGGCCCGCCAGCGGTCCGGCGGCGACCAGCAACAACACTCCCATGGCGCCACTCGCCACTCCATCGGCCAGCAGGACACGGCGCAGCAGGTTCCACGAGGCAGTCATCGTGCTCATTTGTGTTCTCCAGTGAGGGGGGAATGCGCGACGGCGGGGTGAAATCTCCGTCGCTCGAGACACAAAATGCGCGGCGGGCTGTCCGGTGTCGATTACGTCCGAGGTAATTGGAGCGATGACCGCTCGCCCCTATCTTCCCGGGCATGACCACCACCCCTCAGGCGCAGAGCCGTCCCGTGGGAGACCTGCTGCGCATGTGGCGCCAGCGCCGCAGCCTCAGCCAGTTGGAGCTGGCCCTGCGCGCCGAAGTCTCCGCCCGGCACGTCAGCTTCCTCGAGACGGGGCGCTCGCAGCCGAGCCGGGAGATGCTGCTCCACCTCGCGGAGGAGCTCGACATCCCCCTGCGTGAGCGCAACACCCTGCTGATGGCCGCCGGGTTCGCTCCGGTCTACGCCGAGCGGAGCCTCGATGACCCCGCCCTCCGGGCCTCGAAGGAGGCGGTCGAACTGGTGCTCGCCGGCCACGAGCCCTATCCCGCGCTCGCGGTGGACCGGCACTGGACGCTGGTCACCGCCAACCGCGCCATCGCTCCGCTCCTGGAGGGAATCGCGCCGGACCTGCTCCAGCCTCCCATCAACGTCTTGCGGCTGAGCCTCCACCCGTCAGGGCTGGCGCCGCGCGTCGCCAACCTGGAACAGTGGCGCAATCACGTGCTCACCCGGCTCCATCGGCAGATCGATCTCAGCGGCGATGAGAAGCTCGTCGCGCTCCTTGAGGAGCTCCGGGGCTACGGCACTCAGGGGAGTGGCGCCCGCACTTCCGGGAACCTCCAGGAACTGGATTACGCCGGGGTGGTGGTGCCCATGCGGATCCAGACATCACACGGGCTCCTGTCGCTCTTCGGCACCACCACCGTCTTTGGCACCCCAGTCGACATCACCCTCGCCGAACTCGCCATCGAGTCCTTCTTCCCCGCGGATCCTCAGACGGCCGCCGTGCTGAGGCGTATCGCGGAGGAGGGGTTCGGATCGGATGCTTGAGGACAAACCCCAGACAGCTCATGGGTGGGGGCGGGCGTTGCGCAACTGCTCCTCGATCTGCTTGCGGAGTTCGGGCGGCAGGCTATCGAGCCCCTGCACCGCGGCGGTACCTCCTGGCGGAGCGGGCTTCTTCTTGAAGAGCTCCACCCCTGCCTCGAAGCGGGTGCGCTCGGCCTGGGCGATGACGTAGAGCCCCGAGTCCGCCGAGCCCTTGACGAAGAGCTCCTGTGCGCCTGTGGTCGACGGTACCTCCTTGCCGAAGCGCAGCGACTGGGTGGCTCCTCCCTCCAGGGTGAGCTCGACAACGGCGGAGGGCTTGCTCAGGCCGCTGTCGCTGTCGCTCACCGCCGGCTCCACCCACCGGGCTGCGTGAACGCCGCGCAGCCCGCTCAGTTGTGCATCTACCCGGTTGGGGTCGAACTCGAAGCCATCCGGCAGCTTCTTGGGCTCGATGATCTTCCAGGAGGCGCCGTCCTTGATGGCCACCGTCTTCTTCCCACCGGCCTGGATGGACACCTGGGTGACCTTCTGCGGATCAATGCTGAGGAGCGACAGGTCGCGCAGATCGGTCAGCTTCTTGCGCACCCCCTGAGCGGTCGAGGCCGGTACGAGGTAGATCTGTGCATCCCCCTCCTTGCGAACGGGGACCAGGCTCGGTTTCGGAGGAGCGCTGCCGGAGGCCTTGGAGTCCTGGCCGCCCGCCGCAAGCGCCGTTCCCAGGTGGAGCGTGAGGGTCTTCCCGTCCTTGAGCTTTGCTTCGATGACGTCATGCGGACCAGCCAGACCGCTGCTCTCATCGCTGAGTCCCTGCGCGAAGTCCTGGGCCGACAGCGACGTGAGCTGCTGCACCATCCACTGCGCGGCCTGGGCATCGAAGCGAAGGCTCGCGGGCGGCTGGGCGGGCTCCGCCAGTGTCCAGGTGCCTCCGTCTCCGGCCTTGAGCGTGTAGGGCTCGGCGCCGGCGATGCGGACCGTGACCTGAGCCACATCCTCCAGCTTCACGCCCACGAAGTCGCGCTTGCGCCAGGAGTTGACCTCCCATCGGGCCATCCAGCCCAGGCGGCTCGTGGTGGAGAACACCGTATTGCTGCCCGCCTTGCGGACGTAGGTGCCACCCCGAGCGACCTTGCCGAAGATCAGCTCGGCCACGGCGCTGCTTCCATTCAGCAGCCGGACCTTTCTGCCATGGGCGTCATCGACTTCCAGGTCGGCATGCTTCTCCGCCCTCTCCGTGACCAGGTCCGCATTCTTCAGCTCGGGCAAGCTGTCCAGCGCGGAGCGGACCTGCTCCGCGTCCGCTGGGTACTTCGCGTCCGGGTGCGCCGGATCGAACACCTCCCACGTGTCACCCTCCTTGCGCAGGGTGGCGGACTGAGCGCCGGAGATCTCCAGGCCGGAGATCGAGCCCTTCTCCACACCGGGCAGTTCGAGCTTCGTGATGCCCTCGCTCACCTGGCGCTCACGCGTGGCGAGGACGAGGATCAGCAGGGCCGCGAAGACTCCAATGGCAACGAGCGTTCCCTTCTTCATTGGCACCCTCGTAATCAGCTGGAGGAACTCACGTCAGGGGAGCGGTCCGGCTGGCCTCGCGCCTGCGCCAGCGCACCACGCCATAGAGCGACAGCAGCAGCGGCAGCCCGAGCGCATTGCCGAACTTCACCCCGTTCCGAGTGGCATCGCTCAGCTCCTGCTGGAGCGGAGCCTGCGCCAGGCCGCGCGTCCGCATGGCCAGCAGCGCCGGATCCAGCAGCAGCCAGTCCGCCACGTTGAGCAGCAGCGCCTGGTTGGGCCGCGCCATGAAGTCGTCCCACAGCAGCGTGGATCCGCCCACGACGATGACCCGCGCTTCGCCCTTGCTCTCGGCCAGCACCGGGCCGTTGGGGCCGGAGGCGTTGGCCTCCGAGGCGAAGTGGCTCTTGAGCTTCCCACTCACCTGCACCATCAGGTTGTACGGCCCGGCGGGGTTGATGGTCTCGTTGCGCCAGTCCCGGCGCGGGTCGATGTTGTACGGCTTGCCCTCCAGCCAGCTCTTGGCCGAGGAACGGGCCAGCACCGTGGCCGTGCTGCCCTCCACCGGCTGGACCGTCACGTCCGTGACGAACGGGAAGGTGACGCCCGTGAGCCCTCGAGTCAGCGGGCTGTCCACCTCCAGTTGCTGCAACTGGGGGATGAACGGGAAGGGTACGGGCATGGAGACCACCATGAAGCCGCGGCGCTCCTGCACGTTCAGGTGCGCCGACTGGGCGTCCGCCACCAGCTTGTCGCCCACGGTGATGCCGTAGGTGGCCAGCAGGGGCCCCAGGCCGTGCTCGGCCGGAGTCGACTCGAAGGTCCGCGTGTCCACCTGGATCGAGTCGAGGAAGAACGCGGCGCTCTTGCCCTGCATGAGGAACTGGTCCACCGCGCGGATCTCATTGGGCTTGAACGCCGTCTTCGGACCCAGGATGAGCAGCGCGTCCACGTCCTCATCCACCTTGTCCTTGCCGGTGAGATCCAGCGGGCGGACCTCGTAGGTCTGCGACAGCATCGCCTGGAGCCGGGTGAACTTCTCGTTGAGAGCCGGCTCCTCGTGGCCCTGAAGCACGGCCAGCACCGGCGTCTTCGGCCGGGTCATCTTCCGGATCAGGCTGGTCAAGTCGTACTCCAGCGAGCCCAGATCCTGGACCACGGGGATGACCTCCTTCTTCTCCTGATGCTTGATGACCAGCCCCATGTAGGCCCGCTTCGTCTGCATCTGGTCCTGCTCGACGACGCGGATCTCCACCGGCTGGATGCCCAGCGAGGACAATTCCTTCTCCACGCTGGTCGGCTCGCGGAACTGGCGCCCGAAGATGTCCCGCTTCACCTCGCGCTTCGTCTCCTTGTCCGCCTCCGTCTCCTGCGCGGACGGATCGATGAACTCGAAGGAGAGCTTGCCCTTGGATGCGGAGCGGTACTCGGCCAGCAGATCGCGCACGTACCGCGCGTTGCCGGAGTAGGGCGCCGGGAGGTTCTCGGTGAAGTAGGCAGTCACCGTCACCGGATCCTCCAGGCCGGCCATGGTGTCCTTGGACGCCGAGGCCAGCGTGTAGATGCCCTCCTTCGTCACATCCAGGCGGAAGAAGGTGCGCACGGCGAGCAGGTTGAGCAGCACCAGGCTGCCCACGACGGCAATCAGGAAGACAGTGGCGTTCCGGGTATCAGCACGCATGGGAGCACCTCACTGGCGGACCGCGGCCAGGGACCGCGTCGTCATGAGTAGACCGATCGAGGTGAGAGACACGTAGAACAGCAGATCCCTGCTATCGAGCACGCCTCGGGCGATGTTCTCGAAGTGGTAGTCCACCGAGAGGTACTGGAAGACCTCCGCCAGCGTGTCCGGCAGCAGCACGGCGAACTTGTCCACGAAGTAGAAGGCGAAGCACAGCAGCAGGCCGATGATGAAGCCGACGATCTGGTTGCGGCTCAACGTGCTCGCCCACAGCCCCATGGCGATGAAGCTGGAGGCCATCAGCAGCAGGCCCAGGTACCCAGCGGCCACCGGGCCCCAGTCGAAGCTGGCGCCCTTCGCCGTCAGCGCCGCCACGCTGATGGGGTAGGGCAGCGTCCACAGCAGCCCCACGCCCACCATGGCGAGCGCCGCCAGGAACTTGCCCGCCACCACCTCCCAGTCGCGCAGAGGCATGCTCAGCAGCAACTCCAGCGTGCCCGCCTTCCGCTCCTCGGCCACCAGGCGCATGGTGATGGCCGGGGCGAACACCACGAACAGCACCGGCGAGATGCCGAAGAAGGCACGCAGCGACGCCTGCCCGGCGAGGAAGAGCGTGCTGAAGTACATCCACCCGGCGACCAGCAGGAAGCCGCCCAGCACGATGTACGCAATGGGAGAGTTGAAGAAGGTTCTGAACTCGCGTCTGGCGATCGCCAGGGACGTACTCATGGCCGAGACCTCTCGACGTACGGCGATGAAGGGACGGAAGGGGATGACTCAGGCTGCCGCGGGGCGCGGGGTGGTGCTGTTCTCCGCCGCGGTGAGCTTGCGGAACGTCTCCTCGAGGCTGACGTGCTGGCGCTTCACCTCGAGCAGCAGCAGGTCGTTTTTCACCGCCGCCTCGAACAGCGCCCGGCGCGGATCCTCGCTGCTGTAGCGCAGGGCGAATCCGAGCGTGTCTCCGCCCTCGCCCTCGGCGGTCTCCACGCGCGTCACGCCGGGGATGGACTCCATCACCTGGCGCACCACCGCCGCATCGAGCTTCTGGCCGAGCCGCGAGGTCAGCACCACCGATACGGTTCCGCCCTCGCCCACGGTGAGGCGCTCCGGAGAGTCGTCCGCCACCAGCTTGCCGTCGCTGATGATCAGCACGCGGCTGCAGGTGCTCTGCACTTCGCTGAGGATGTGGGTGCTCAGGATGACCGTCTTCTCCTGCCCCAGCTCCTTGATGAGGTTGCGGATCTCGACGATCTGGTTGGGATCCAGGCCAGTCGTCGGCTCATCCAGGATGAGCAGGTCCGGATCATGGAGGATGGCCTGCGCCAGCCCCACGCGCTGCCGGTAGCCCTTGGACAACTGGTGGATGTCCTTGCCCAGGTGGTTCTGGAGGCCACAGCGCTCGGCGGTTCGCTGGATGCGCGCGTTGCGCTGCGCGGTGGGGATGCCCCGGAGCTCCGCGATGAAGCCCAGGAACTCCCGCACCATCATCTCCTCATAGAGCGGGTTGTTCTCCGGCAGGTACCCGATGGAGCGCCGCGCCTGGACGGGGTCCACGGTGACGTCCACCCCCGCCACCTTGGCCGAGCCTGCACTCGGAGTGACGTAGCCGGCCAGGATGCGCATGGTGGTGGACTTGCCTGCTCCGTTCGGGCCCAGGAAGCCGACCACCTGCCCGCGAGGCACCTCGAAGCTGACCCCCTTCAGCGCCTGCGTGGCGCCGTAGGTCTTCGTCAGCCCTTCGATCTGAATCATCGATTGCGTCACGATCTCACCTCGTGAAGCGCGCCTAATTCCGCGCAGCGGGCGAAGTCGAAATCGGCAGGACCCATACGGGTAACGAACCGGACTCGCCCCACGTGGGGATCGGAAAAAGGAGGCACGAAACTTCCCGCAGCGGGCGCTTATTCCCGGCTCACGGAAGTTCGTTCGCGGAGGACGAGGGGCCCGGCTTCGCGCCGGACGCCCGGCTCAGTCGTTGTGGTAGCGGGCCAGCACGCAGGTGACGTTGTCGTTGCCGCCCGCCGCGTTCGCCAGGTCGATCAACTGGCCGCACGCCTTCTCCAACTCCGAGGTGCGCACCAGCACTTCCTGCATCTGCGGATCCGCCACCATGCCCGACAGGCCGTCCGAGCAGAGCAGGAAGATGTCTCCCTCCTTCGGCTCGATGCGGGTGACGTCCACCACCACGGACTCCTTCATCCCCAGCGCCCGGACGATGACGTTCTTGTGGGGGAAGTTCTCGATCTCCTCCGGCGTGAGCTTCTTCGCCTTGAGGTAGTCGTTGAGCAGGGAGTGGTCCTCCGTCACCTGCTTGAGCGTGCCGTCCCGGAAGAAGTAGACGCGGCTGTCGCCCACGTGCCCCACGTACGCGGTGGCGTTGGCGAAGTACACGGTGACGATGGTGGTCCCCATCCCCTTGTACTTGGTGTCTCCCGCGGCGCGCTCGAAGATCTTCGAGTTGGCCAGCTTGATGCCCGTGGCCAGCCGGTTCTCGTCGTAGTTGCGCGTTTTGTCCATCTTGAACGGCCACGTCGCGTCCGCGTCTCGCGACGTCATCCGGAAGAACTCGCCCAGCTCCTCCACGGCGATCTTCGACGCGATCTCTCCAGAGGAGTGCCCGCCCATGCCGTCGGCGACGCAGCAGAGGTTCTCCTCCGGCAGCAGGAGGTAGTTGTCCTCGTTGTGGTTGCGCTTCATCCCGACGTGGGTGATGCCTGCTACCTCGATGCGCATGCTGGGAAGCCCGTCCGTGTGACGCGTGGAAGTGGACGCGTAGGAACAGTCCTGCAGGTTAACAAAGCGCCCCTGGTGGGGCAAAACCGTTCATGGAGTCTGTGGCTCCGCTGGCTCGAACTCCAGCCGATCCCCCTCCTGGGTCTGGCTGCCCGCCAGCGTCCCCGCCGGGAGTTCCAGCACCGAGTGGGCCTTGAAATACACCGAGCTCAGCCGCCAGGGCGGCATCGCCGGGATCTGCTTGACGATGAGCCCGTCCCGGTCCAGGAAGGCCACATCGATGGGGATGCGCATGAAGAAGGTGTGGATGGAGTTGCAAGGGATGATGTGCATGCCCTCGCCGAAGGCCAGCGAGCGCCGCCCCATCAGCCCCATGAAGCGGTCCATGAACGAGGTGGCCCGCTCTGAGCGATCCGCCAGCAGCTTTCCCCTCGTGACGTTGTTCACCTTCCAGCGCATGCCGCGCGTTCTACCCCATGCTTGAGCCGCTCGCGCGTCCTCTGCACCTGGTGCTCGTTTCGCCCCAGATTCCCCCCAACACCGGCAACGTCGCCCGGCTGTGCGCCGTGACGGGCAGCCGCCTCATCCTCGTGGAGCCCTTGGGGTTCTCCATTGCCGACCGCGAGCTGAAGCGCGCTGGCCTGGACTACTGGGACAAGGTGTTCCTCAAGCTGTATCCCACCTATGCGGCCTACGTGGCGGACTACCCGGAAGCCCGCAGGTGGTTGTTCTCGGCACGGGCTTCTACATCCTTGTATGCCGCTCGGTTCGAGCCGGGAGACCATCTGGTGTTCGGCTCCGAGGTGACGGGCCTGCCGGCCGAGCTGCTGGAGGGGGGCTCGGGGCGGCCGGTGACCATCCCCATGCTCCCGGAGCGACGCAGCCTGAACCTGTCCACCTCCGTGGGCATTGCCACTTACGAGGCCTTGCGCCAGGTGCAGCTGGGAGAAGCGGCCAGGCAGACGCCCCCGGCAAGTTGAGGGTCCGGGCAGGGGGGGTAGACTCGGGGGGCAATGTCTCCCTCTCTCGTTGCTGAAGCCCTGTACTCCGCCCACAAGAGCCGTGCCACCGGGCAGCTCACGCTGCACTCCGGTGGCCGCGAGTCCCGGCTCTTTCTTCAGGAGGGGAACCTGGTGGGCACGCAGCTGGGGTTTGGCTTCCAGAGCCCCGCGCAGGCGCTGCTGCTGAGCGGGCGGCTGAAGATGGAGGCGCTGGATGCGCTCTGGGCCCGGGGCGGGGCGGGGAAGCCGGATGAGGACCTGCTCGAGGATCTGGGCATGGAGGCGGGCACGGTGGCGGAGCTGCAGGTGCTCGCCCATGTGCGGCGGCTGAGCCAACTGGCGGAGCGCTCCGCGTTCGAGCCGGGTGAGGTGGAGGAGATGTTCCGGCCCATTGCTGGGGTGCGGGTGATCCGCGCCGCGCTGGAGCCGGCGGTGGGGGCGGGGCGCGGGGCTCGGGTGTATCGGTGCGCGGAGGTGGAGGCGTGCGGGCCGTGGATTTCGAGTGGGGAGGAGCGGGCGTTGCTGGGGACTCTGAGAGCGTTCCGGCAGCCCGAGGCGCTGACGGTGGCGCAGGAGGTTTTGCTCCAACTGCTCGAACGAGAGGGGCTCGTCGAGTCGCTCAGTGTCGAGGAGTGGGAGGAGCGGGAGCGGGCGCGGATCGCCGAGGAGCAGCGGCTGGCGGAGGAGGCCCGGCTGGCGGAGGAGCGGCGGCTGGCGGAAGAGGCTCGCCTCGCTGAGGAAGCTCGCAAGGCGGAAGAGGCCCGGCTGGCGGAAGAGGCCCGGCTGGCGGAGGAGCGGCGGCTGGCGGAAGAGGCTCGCCTCGCTGAGGAAGCTCGCAAGGCGGAAGAGGCCCGGTTGGCGGAAGAGGCCCGCCTCGCTGAAGAGCGACGACTGGCGGAAGAGGCTCGGTTGGCCGAAGAGGCTCGGCTGGCCGAGGAGGCCCGTCTCGCTGAGGAGCGGCGGCTGGCCGAAGAGGCCCGGCTGGCGGAAGAGGTTCGGCTGGCGGAGGAGGCCCGCCTCGCTGAAGAGCGGCGACTGGCGGAAGAGGTTCGGCTGGCGGAAGAGGCTCGGCTGGCGGAAGAGGCTCGGCTGGCGGAGGAGCTTCGGCTGGCGGAAGAGGCTCGGTTGGCCGAAGAGGCTCGGCTGGCCGAGGAGGCTCGCCTCGCTGAAGAGCGGCGACTGGCGGAAGAGGCCCGGTTGGCCGAGGAGGCTCGGCTGGCGGAAGAGGCTCGGCTGGCGGAAGAGGCTCGGCTGGCGGAAGAGGCTCGGCTGGCGGAAGAGGCTCGGCTGGCGGAAGAGGCTCGGCTCGCGGAAGAGGCCCGCCTCGCTGAAGAGCGGCGACTGGCCGAAGAGGCCCGGCTGGCCGAAGAGGCTCGGCTGGCGGAAGAGGCTCGGCTGGCGGAGGAGGCCCGCCTCGCTGAGGAGCAGCGACTGGCGGAAGAGGCCAGATTGGCCGAAGAGGCTCGGCTGGCGGAGGAGGCCCGCCTCGCTGAGGAGCAGCGACTGGCGGAAGAGGCCCGTCTCGCTGAGGAGGCTCGCAAGGCGGAAGAGGCCCGGCTGGCGGAAGAGGCTCGGGTGGCAGAGGAGCGGCGACTGGCTGAAGAGGCCCGTCTCGCTGAGGAGGTTCGTAAGGCGGAGGAGGCTCGGCTAGCGGAAGAGGCTCGGGTGGCGGAGGAGCGGCGACTGGCGGAAGAGGCCCGTCTCGCTGAGGAGGCCCGCCTCGCTGAGGAGCGACAGCTGGCGGAGGAGGCACGCCTCGCTGAAGAGCGGCGATTGGCCGAAGAGGCCAGGTTGGCGGAAGAGGCTCGGCTGGCCGAAGAGGCTCGCAAGGCTGAAGAGGCTCGCAAGGCTGAAGAGGCTCGCAAGGCTGAAGAGGCCCGCCTCGCTGAAGAGCGGCGCCTGGCCGAAGAGGCTCGGCTGGCCGAAGAGGCTCGGCTGGCCGAAGAGGCTCGGCTGGCGGAAGAGGCTCGGCTGGCGGAAGAGGCTCGGTTGGCCGAAGAGGCTCGGTTGGCCGAAGAGGCTCGCCTCGCTGAGGAGCAGCGACTGGCGGAAGAGACCCGGCTGGCCGAAGAGGCTCGGTTGGCTGAAGAGGCTCGTTTGGCCGAAGAGGCTCGCCTCGCTGAAGAGCGGCGACTGGCTGAAGAGGCTCGCAAGGCTGAAGAGGCGCGTCTCGCTGAGGAAGCTCGCCTCGCTGAAGAGCGGCGATTGGCGGAAGAGGCTCGGCTGGCCGAGGAGGCTCGCCTCGCTGAAGAGCGGCGGCTGGCGGAAGAGGCCCGCCTCGCTGAGGAAGCTCGCAAGGCCGAAGAGGCTCGGTTGGCCGAAGAGGCCCGTCTCGCTGAGGAGCAGCGACTGGCGGAAGAGGCTCGGCTGGCCGAGGAGGCTCGCCTCGAGGAAGAGCGGCGGCTGGCCGAAGAGGCTCGCAAGGCGGAAGAGGCTCGCAAGGCGGAAGAGGCTCGGTTGGTGGAGGAGCGGCGACTGGCTGAAGAGGCCCGTCTCGCTGAGGAAGTCCGCAAGGCGGAAGAGGCCCGTCTCGCTGAGGAGGCTCGCAGGGCGGAAGAGGCTCGGCTGGCGGAGGAGGCCCGCCTCGCTGAGGAGCGGCGGCTGGCCGAAGAGGCTCGGCTAGCGGAAGAGGCTCGGCTGGCCGAAGAGGCTCGGCTAGCGGAAGAGGCTCGGCTGGCCGAAGAGGCTCGGCTGGCCGAAGAGGCTCGGCTGGCCGAAGAGGCTCAGCTGGCCGAAGAGGTGCGCCTCGCTGAAGAGCGGCGACTGGCCGAAGAGGCCCACAAGGCTGAAGAGGCGCGACTCGCTGAGGAAGCTCGCCTCGCTGAAGAGCGACGGCTGGAGGAAGAGGCGCGGCTGGCTGAGGAGGCACGCCTCGTTGAAGAGGCGCGGCTGGCTGAGGAGGCACGCCTCGCTGAAGAGGCACGCCTCGCTGAAGAGGCACGCCTCGCTGAAGAGGCGCGGCTGGCTGAAGAGCTGAGGCTAGCGGAAGAGGCCCGGCTGGCGGAGGACGCTCGGCTGGCGGAAGAGGCACGTCGCGCCGAAGAGGCGCGGCTGGCTGAGGAGGCGCGGCTGGCTGAGGAGGCGCGGCTGGCCGAAGAGCGGCGACTGGCGGAGGAGGCTCGGCAGGCGGAAGAGGCTCGGCTTGCGGAAGAGGCTCGCCTGGCCGAGGAAGCTCGCCTTGCGGAAGAGGCTCGGCAGGCTGAAGAGGCGCGGCAGGCCGAAGAGCAGCGACTGGCGGAGGAGGCCCGTCAAGCCGAAGAGGCGCGGCAGGTCGAAGAAGCCCGCCTCGCAGAAGAGGCCCGCCTCGCCGAAGAGCAGCGACTGGCCGAGGAAGCCCGTCAAGCCGAAGAAGCGCGCCAGGCCGAGGAGGCGCTCCAGGAAGAGAAGCGGAAGCTGGCCGAGGCGGCTCGGCTGGCGAAGGATTTGCGTCAGGCAGCCGAGGCGGCTCGCCTGGAAGAAGAGGCGCGTCAAGCCGAGGAGGCTCGCCACGCTGAGGAGGCCCGTCACGCCGAGGAAGCCCGGCTCGAAGAGGAGCGCCGCCACTCCAAGGAAGCGCGTCTCCTGGAGAAGGCCCGAAGGGCCGCGGAAGAGGCCCGTCAGGCCGAGCAATTCGCTTCCCCCGCCGATCCATTCCTGGACGAGGAGGCCCGTCGTCAGGAGGAGCTGCGCCAGGCCCAGGAGGCCCAACTGGCGGAGCAGGCACACCCGACCGCCGAGCCTGCTCAGTCCAGGGGTCTCGCTCCCGAAGAAGAGGAGGAGATCCTCACGCTGGAGGAGGAACTCCCCGTCGAAGAGCTCGAGCCTGCGGAGACCGACTGGGGCGAGCAGGCTCGGCTCGCCGAGGACGCGCGTCAGGCTGAGGAAGCCCGTCAGGCTGAGGAACTCCGTCAGGCCGCCGAGGCACGTCAGGCCGCCGAGGCCACCAACCTCACGGAGTCCGCGCCTCAGTCCGAGGCCGTCCCACTGGACGAGGACTCCCTCCGAGAAGAAGAGCGGCGCCGGGCCAAGGAGGCTCGGCTGGCGGCGAAGGCGCGTCGGATCGCGGAGGCCGCCCAGCTCGAGGCTCCCGAAGATGCGCCTGCCGCCGACGGAAGGCACGTCGAGGAAGTCCATCTCGACGACGCCGCCCTCCTGATGGAGGAGGCACGTCAGGCGGAGGCCCATGCCGAAGAAGCGCGGCTCGAGGAGGAGACGCGCCGGGCCGAAGAGGTGCGGCTGTCCGAAGAGCTCCGCCAGGCCGCCGAGGCTCGGCATGCCGCCGAGTCCGCGCGGTGGCACGGCACCCCGCTGCCCCAGGAGTCCTCGACCCCTGCAGATCCCTTCCTCGATGAGGACGATCGTCGCGAGGAGGAGCGTCGCCGAGCCAAGGAAGCCCGTCTGGCGGAGAAGGCGCGTCGGGCCGCGGAGCAGCCCCCACCCGCTGGAGCCGCGGCGGACACGAGCGAGGAACTCGCTCCGCTGGCACTCGATGATGGTGACTTCCTCGAGGAAGCGCGCGCACCCGCCCCGGCTCCCGCTGCGCCCATCGCCGACTTCTCCTGGTCCGATGCCATCCCGCATCCAGAAGAGGCGCCTCAGGAAGCCCTGCCTCACGAGAACAAGGAGGCCCTGCGCCAGGCCCGCCAGCAGGCCGAGGCCGCACTTCTCCACGACATGGAGGAGGTGCAGCGCCGAGCCGTCTCGCCGGCGGTCGACTCATGGCTCGCCGAGGAGCCCGTCCGAGCCGCTTCCAATGCCCCCCAGGCCGCTGCGTCCAAGCCCGCGTCCGCGCAGCAGTCCGCCGAGGGCGTGGATCTGGATCAGGACATGTGGAGCGATCTCGTTCCCTTCATGGAGCCCCCAGGCGCGGGGCTCCAGGATCCTGTCCCCTCCACACCGCCCCCTCCCAGCCAGTCCGCCGCCGCGCCGCGCGCGCAGACTCCGGCCCCCATGCCGGAGGCGCCTGTCACCCCCAAGCCCCTCCCTCCCGCGGCGGAGGCTCGCGCGGGCGGCGAGGAGGACCTGTGGCGCATCGTCACCTTCGATGAGGCGGAGATGGCCAACAACCTCTCCGCCTCCTTCGAGGCCGCGCTGAACAAGGTCGAGACCCACCTGGAGTCGCTCGTCCAGGAGGGAGCGGCTCCCCAAGCGGGTGGGATTGTGGGAGAACCAACATCCAACCCGGGTGGTTTCCCAGCCCCCCCTGGTGACAAGGCCGCGGCAACTGGCCAGACTGCACAAAACATCTCATCCAGCAGCGCTCGGGACGACGATCCCGACGACCTGGACGATCTCGACCTGGACGATTGGGATCTCGACGAGGACGACGTGGCCGGAGACTCCTCCAACCCTGACGAAGCGGCCCGGCAGCGGCGCCAGCGCCTGCTACGCCGCGCCATGGAGAACATGGGGACCCTGGGGACACGGGCGGACGCTCCGGTAGGGGCTGTCGCGGTCGACCCGGCCTCCGAGCCCGCAGCGGCTCCCGCAGCGGCGGCGGTGGCCGAACCGCCTCCTCCCGCGGCGGAGGATTCGGGGCTCGCGCTGCAGATCGAAACGCGCCACGCCGAGCTCCAGAACAAGCCCACGCACTTCGCCATCCTCGGCGTCACTCCGGAGACGCCTCGGGATCAGGTGAAGGCGTCGTTCCTCAGCCTGGCCAAGGTCTTCCACCCGGATCGCCTGCCGCCCTCGCTGCCGCACCTGGCTTCCAAGATGACCTCCGTCTTCGAGGCCATCCGCGAGGCGTACGAGATCCTCTACGACGACGCCAAGCGCGCCGCGTACGTGGAGGGGCTCAAGAAGGCCGCGGCTCCCCAGCCGCCTTCCAATCCGTCGGCGCCCGGCGTGAGCCCCGCGGGCCGAGGCACCTCGGGCAGCAACCCGGGCGATCTCTTCAAGATGGGCGAGGTCTTCTTCCGCAAGCGGGACTTCGCGGCTGCCGCCTCCCACTACGAGCGGGCCTACGCCCTGGACGCGAAGCCGCTCTACCTGGCCGCGCTGGCGTGGACGATCTACATGGATCCCCAACGAAAGGCGGAGATCCCCAAGGCCAAGCAGATGATGGCCGACGCCATCAAGGCCGATCCCAACTGCGACCGGGCGCACTACCAACTCGGGGTCATCGCCCGTGTCGAAGGGGACGCGGAGCGCTCCGAGCGCCACTTCCGCGAGGCGGTGCGCGCCAACCCCAAGCACCTGGAGGCGAACCAGGAGCTGCGGCTCATCGAGATGCGGAAGAAGAACACCCCTGCGCCGAAGAAGGGTTTCTTCCGCTGAACACCACACCTGGCGGGCAGTCGTCCGCCTGCCCTTCGGGCGGGGGGAGGAGCCAGCCAAACCATTGACATGCCTGGAGATTGAGCGTGATCATCCCGCGCGACTCCTCGGCGTCTGGCTCCTCGTGAGCCGTCCGTAGGGAAAGGCAACCGAACGTGGCCAAGCAGCACCTTCTCCTGGTCGATGGTGACGCGAAGAGCCTCCGCGTGATGGAGGTCAGCCTCAAGAAGGCGGGCTTCTCCGTGACGACGGCGATTCACGGTAAGGACGCTGTCGAGAAGGTCCAGATCAGTCCACCGGATCTGGTGCTGGCCGACACGAAGATGCCGGAGATGGACGGCTTCGAGCTGTGCAAGTCGCTCAAGTCGGACGAGCGCTTCAAGCACATCCCCTTCGTCTTCCTGACGAACCAGAAGTCGGTCGAGTTCAAGGTGCGCGGCCTGGAGCTCGGCGGGGACGACTACCTGACGAAGCCGATCTACATCAAAGAGATCGTCACGCGCGTGAAGATGATCCTCCAGAAGGCGGAGAAGGAGAGGATCGAAAAGCGCGAGACGACCAAGGGCGGCTTCAGCGGCAGCCTGGCCGACATGGGCGTGGTGGACCTGGTCCAGACGTTCGAGATCGGCCGCAAGACGGGCAGCATCGCCATCCAGGGCGAGCGCGTGGGCGCCATCTACTTCAAGGAAGGCCGCGTCATCGACGCGGAGCTGGGGCGCCTCAAGGGTGAGAACGCGTTCTACCGGATGTTGAACACGTTCGAGGGCCAGTTCGAGGTGCAGTTCACCCCGCTGGATCGGCCCGAGCGCATCGAGGTCTCCACCCAGGGCCTGCTCATGGAGGGCATGCGCCGGCTGGACGAGTGGGGCCGCATGCTCGAGCAGCTGCCACCGCTCGAGACGGTGTTCGAGATCGACTACCACCAGCTGGCCGAGCGCCTGTCGGAGATCCCCGACGAGGTGAACGGGCTGCTGCGCCTGTTCGACGGCAAGCGCACGCTGAGCCGCGTGGTGGAGGACTCGGACTTCGAGGACCTGGCCGCGCTGGGCATCATCAGCAAGCTGTACTTCGAGGGGCTGATCCGCGAGCTGGGCAACGTGCCGCAGGAGCCCATCCAGAGCGGCAAGCCCGGCATCGAGGAGTGGCTGCACGCGTCGGCTCCGCCCGCGCCGCCGTCTCCGCCCACGCCTGTGCCGGAGCCGCCCTCCAGCGAGCCGGTGGTGGATCCCGCCGCGGCCACGGCTGCCGTGCCTCCGCCCCCGCCCATCTCCGCGGTCGCGCCGCCGCCGCCTCCCGCTCCGCCGGAGAAGGTGCAGGAGACGAAGCCTGCCGCGAGCCCCGTGGCGGAGCCTCCTCCCGCCCCCAGCGCTGCTGCTGCTGCTGCCGCGCAGCCGGCCAATGTCGTCGTCTTCCAGCCGAAGCCGAAGCGCCCCAGCCCCGCGTCCACGGCGGAGACGTTTGCGGCCCAGGCGTCGCCTCCGGAGCCGCCTTCGGAGGAGAGCTCCTCGTTCCTCGTGGAGCCTCCGCCCGAGCATCGCGCTCAGGAGCATGCGCGGCGCAGCCTGCTGCTGGACTGGAGCCGGGTGGATACCGACGGCCTGGGCTCGGCGAGCACCTGGGCGCCGATTCCGGCCTGGTCGCATGCGGGCCGGGCCTCGAGTTCTCCGAGTGCTGCCCCGCCGCCGTCGAACGGCGTAGCGCATCCTCCCGAGTTGGCTCCCCAGTCCTCCTCGCCCGCAGGGGATGCAGCGGTGCTGGATGCCTTGGGACGCCCGCCCATCTTCGGTGGGGCCGCGACCGGGCCCGACCCGCTGCCGCCGGTGCCTCCGCCCACGCCCGCGCCTCCGTCTTCCGAGGTGACGCTGGTGTCGGGGCCCGTGGCCGTGACCGAGCCGGTTCCCGTGGAGGTGGCGGAGCCCGAGCCTCCCGCGCAGCTCGCGCTCCCTCCGTATCCGGGGCATGGCGTTCCCGAGTCCGATGCGAAGGCCAAGGCCAAGGCGGCACCTGAGCCCGCGCCGACGTCTCCGCCCGTGCTCGCGCCCTCTGGGCCCGCCGCGTCCAAGCCGGCGCCGCGCGAGGAGCCGTCGCTGCCCACGTTGGACTTCAAGGTCCCGCCTACGCCCGCGGCCACGCCGTCGAAGCCGGTGTCGTCGCCTCCTGCCGCCAAGAAGGAGCCGGAGAAGGACAAGGCCAAGGACAAGACAGCGGATGATGCGGCGCTCGCCAGCGCGGTCAAGCCCAAGCGGACGGGGCTCTACATTGGCGTGGGTATCGCGGCGTTCATCGCGGTGGCCGCGGTGGTGATGGGCACGCGAGGTTCGGATGAATCGGGCCCGCCGCCAAAGCCGCCGGAGAAGACGGATCCGCAGGCGAAGCGGCCGGACCCGTCCGAGACGAAGCCTCCGGATTCGACTGAGACGAAGCCTCCGGATGCGGTCGTGACACCGACGCCGACGCCGACTGCCGCGACGGATGCGGGGACGCTGGCGGCAAAGCCCGAAGATACGGGCAAGCCGCCGGAGTCTCCGAACCCCCCAATCGCCGAGACGCCGGAGCCGGACGACACGCCCGAGCCCGCTGATACGCCCCCGGACGCGAAGCCGGTGGATCCGGAGGTCGAGTTCGCCAACTCCATCAAGCAGGCGCGTTCGGCCATTGGCAGTGGGCGCTTCAAGGTGGCCGCGTCGAGCTATCGCAAGGCGCTGAAGGCCAAGCCAGGCTCGAACGAGGCCAAGGAAGGGCTGGGCTTCTCGCTGGTGATGGGGAGCACGAGTGACGCGGCCTACCGCGAGGCCGCGAGGCTGCTGAATGACGTGGTGAAGGAGAAGGACACCAACGCCCGGGCCTGGTTCGCGCTGGGGATGGCGCTGCAGGTGACGCAGCAGAATAACAAGGCGATCGAGGCTTATAAGAAGTACCTTGCCATGGAGCCCTCGGGGAAGTTCTCCAACGACGTGCGCCTCGCGCTGAAGCAGCTGGGCAGCAAGTAGGAGGCGGGGGCTCGGGCCCTTGTGGGCCTGGAAGGTCACTGCCTTGCTCGTACTTGGACTGGAAACCAGTTGTGATGAGACCGCAGCCGCCCTGGTGGAGGACGGCCGGCGTGCGTTGTCGGATGTCGTCTCCACACAGGTGGACATCCACCGCCGCTGGGGCGGAGTGGTGCCGGAGCTCGCGAGCCGCAACCACATCGTCCAGGTGATGCCGGTGCTCCACGAGGCGCTCACCCGTGCGGGCAAGACGCTAGAGGATGTGGACCTCATCGCCGTCACCTCGGGGCCGGGGCTGATTGGGGCGCTGCTGGTGGGGGTGCAGGTGGCCAAGTCGCTGAGCCTGGCGACGGGCAAGCCCTTCGTGGGAGCCAACCACCTGGAGGGGCACCTGCTGGCCATCCGGCTGCTGGAGGACGCGCCCGAGCCGCCGTTCCTCGGACTGGTCGTCTCGGGTGGGCACACAAGCCTCTACGAGGTGCAGGACTACGGCCGGTACCGACTGGTCGGTAGCACTCGAGATGACGCGGCGGGTGAGGCCTACGACAAGACGGCGCGCATCCTGGGTCTGCCGTATCCGGGCGGGCTTCCGATTGATCAGCTCGCGCAGAAGGGCGATCCGGAGGCCATCCACTTCCCGCGAGCGCTTCCGCAGCCGGATACGTTCGACGTGTCCTTCTCGGGGTTGAAGACGTCGGTGTTGAACCACGTGCGCAAGCACGGCGTGCCGCAGGGGCAGGCGCTGGCGGACCTGTGCGCCTCGTTCCAGGAGGCGGTGGCGGACGCGCTGTCGAAGAAGTTCATCGCGGCGGGGCGGCGGTTGGGGCTGAAGCGGCTGGTGGTGTGCGGAGGCGTGGCGGCGAACTCGCGGTTGCGCTCGCTGTGCCTGGAGCGCGCGGAGGATCGGGGCCTGAAGCTCTACCTGCCGCCAGTGCGGTTGTGCACGGACAACGGGGCCATGATTGCGGTGGCCGGGTACGAGGCCTGGCGCCGGGGGCTGCGAGGGGACTTCAAGCTCGCGGCGGATCCGGCGTGGCGGATGTGAGGGAGGGGAACGTGGAAACGCCGCGAGAGATTCTCAAGCGCCACGGGCTGCACGCGAAGCACAGCTGGGGGCAGAACTTCCTGGGCGACGAGGGTGCGCTGCAGGAGATCGCCGAGGCGCTGGAGCTGCGCAAGGACGAGCCGGTGGTGGAGCTGGGGCCGGGGCTGGGGCACCTGACGCGGTTCCTGGCGGCCACGGGCGCGCGAGTCACGGCGGTGGAGAAGGACCGGGACATGCTCGCGGTGTTGGAGAAGGAGGCCATTCCTGGAGTGAGGGTGGTGTCCGGCAACGCGGCGACTGTGGAGTTCGCGGAGGTGGCGGGAGCGCCGGAGGTGGCGGTGGTGGGCAACCTGCCGTACCACCTGACGAGCCCCATCCTGTTCCGGGTGTTGGAGCAGCGCGCGCACGTGTCGCGGGCGGTGTTCACGCTGCAGAAGGAGGTGGTGGAGCGGCTGGCGGCAGAGCCGGGGACGCGAGATTACGGGCTGCTCTCGGTGCTGCTCGGGTTGTACTTCGACGTGGAGCACCTGTTCACGCTGGAGGCGCATCTCTTCCACCCTCCGCCGAAGGTGGACTCGGCGGTGGTGCGGCTGACGCGGCTGAAGGCGCCCCGGGCTCCGCTGGTGAGCGAGGAGCGCTTCATCCGGGTGGTGAAGGCGGGGTTCGCGCAGCGGCGCAAGACGCTGTTCAACTCGCTCAAGTCGGACAAGTCACTGGCGACGCCCGAGCAGTGGGCAAAGGCGCTGGAGACGGCAGGGATCGACCCGATGCGTCGAGCGGAGACGCTCGCACCCGCGGAGTTTGCCGCGCTGGAGAGGGCTCTCGGCTCGGTGGGTTAGCCTGCTGGTAAGGCGCACACGCGAGTCTTTCTCCAGTGCCGGCTGCACGCGCGCTGCGGAATCCGCAGTGCGCTCTGCGCTTCCTGCATCCCCATGAACGAGCTGTCGACGTAACCGCGCGAACTCTCCGGTGCGCCGGGGTTGGCGCATGCCTTGCTCAAGCTCGGGCCAGGAGCACGGTCCGGGTGCTCCTCCAAGTCGAACACCTGAGCGAGTGGAGAGAGCCATGAAGATTCTGAGCAAGAAGGGGCGCGCGGTCCTGCTGGGCAGCATCCTGTCGATGTGGGCGAGCGGTTGTGACTCCACGGCGACCGGGACCGAGGATCCGTCGACCACCGAGGATCCGGTGACGGAGGGCACGCCGACCTCCCAGCCTGATCGCGGGGGCATCGGAATGCTGCCTCCACCGCCGCCACAGCAGCAGCAGTCCCCGCCTCCGCCTCCGCAGGATCCGCCTCCGCCTCCGCCTCCGCAGGATCCGCCTCCGCCCCCGCCGCCGGTGACCAGCGGAGTGGATCCCCAGCGCTCCCTGGCCGTGACGGATGACGCCATCCTCAGCAAGTTCACCCTGCAGACGGTGATGGATCAGCTCGTCGGGACGAGCGGCGTGCCCACGACGGCGCTCGATCTCTTCCATCAGTGGTGGGACACGGAGCGGCCCGCCCCCGGTCTCGGCGCGGGCCCTCACTGCGACAGCCCGGGCATCGCCAACATGAACGGCTTCCCATACCCATGTCGGCCCGCCGAGGGTGGACAGGCGCTCGTGGACCCGTTCATCAACGCCACCACGAACCCCAACGCCTACCTACCCGTGGGTCTCTTCAACCGCTTCGATCTGGCTCCCGCGAACGGCGCCAACTGCGGCGAGTACCGCATCGTCTTCGCCAAGCGCTCCGGCATCACCAACCCGAGGGATCGGCTCTTCGTCATCTTCGAGGCAGTGCTGCCCAACCCCACGCCCGCGCTGGGCCTGGAGGGCTGCCGGCCCGTGGCCAACTTCTGGGCCGGCCTCACCGCGGACGCGGACGTGAACTCACGAGGCGACAAGCTGCATGACTTCTACTTCCTGGGGCTCCCCGGCTTCATGCCCGTGTTCCACGTCGACAACCTGGGCAATCGCGCGAGCAACACCGGTCAGGTGCGCATCAACCAGTTCATGCAGCCCACCTGGAACCTGCGTGAGTTCAAGATCCGCAAGAACTGCGGCGCGGGGGCGTGCACCGTCCAGTTCACCCCCGTCACGGTGAAGACCAACCCTGGCGGCATCCTCTTCAACCCAGGCTCGACGCATGCGCGGACGGCGGACTTCCAGAACGTCGTCTTTCCCGACCAGGTAGCCAGCCTGGCGGTCAACGACATCAACCGTTTCGGCCTGAGCATCCCGGACGCGTTCAACAGCGGCCAGAGCGACGAGCAGAACCCGCAGGAGAACCACTACGTGAACCAGTTCGGCGCGGGCCCCAGCCCGCTGCGGGCAAACATCCAGAACAAGCTGAGCGCCATCGGCAGCACGCTCACTCCGGACCAGGTGGTGGCGCGAGCCATGGCCCTTTCCTGCGCGGGCTGCCACCGTCTCAGCAATGGGGCGAACCTGGGCAGCGGCATCATCTGGCCGCCCTCGCTGGGCTTCACGCACACCTCCGAGCTGACCGATCCCGGCCCGGACGGTCCGCGCCACCGCCTCTCTCCGGCGCTCGTGGGTACCTTCCTCCCTCACCGCAAGGAGGTGCTCGACACGTTCCTCAGCGCGGCCTGCGGCGATAACGTCTGCGACTCGTGGGAGACGCAGGCCACCTGCTCCGCGGACTGCCAGTAGCGGACGGCGAGGCGGCGCCGGGTCTCGAGTACCGCAAGGTCGGGCGCCCCGCCCTCCCTCACTCAGCCGGACGAGTGGGGGAGGGCGGTGGTGTTTCTCCATGCGCGAGCAGCAGGGCCCGCGCCGCCTCGAGCAGCTCGTCCGACAGGGGCTGCGAGGACGTGGCTCGGGCCAGCGTCATCGTTCCGAAGCACATCGCGATGGTCGCCAGGGCCTTCTGACGGGTCGTGACTCCACCCTCGTCGTCCAGGTGCTCCTGGATTCGGCGGGCCAGCGCGTCCAACTGCTCGGCGTAGGTGGCCTGGACCTCCGGAGAGGCCCGAGTGAGGTCCGACAGGAGCGACGGCATGAGGCAGCCATGCACCGGATCGTCGCGGCGCTGGTGGTTGAGGTAACGGCGGATGAAGTGGCTCAGCCATTCGCGGCCGTGCAGTTCCTCGAGCCCCGCCGTCCAGCGCACCCGGCGCTGCTCCATGAAGTTCCGGATCGCCTCGGAGAGCAGTGCCTCTTTCGAGGCGAAGTGCGCATAGAAGCCGCCCACCGTGAGGCCGGCGGCGCGCATCACCCGCTCCACGCTGGCGCCCTCGAAGCCGTGCTTGCGGAAGAGCGACTCGGCCGCCGCGAGGATTCGCGCATGCGTCGACTGCTTGTGCTCGGGTCCGTACCGCATCTGTGAGACCTCCTACCCCTCCTTGCCACCAGGGCTCGGGGAGCGGAAGAGCATGCAGGTGGTGACGCCGTGGGCGTACAGCCGGCCGGCTTCGTCCGTCAGCCGTCCCTGGGCCGTGGCCATGCGGCCGCCCAGGTGGATGACCTCTCCCGTGCAGGTCAGCTTCCCCGTGTCGTGGGAGATGGGGCGCACGTAGGTGACATGCAGATCCAGCGTGGTGTAGCCCGAGCCGGCCGGCAAGGTGCTGTGGACCGCGCAGCCCATGGCCGAGTCGAGGATCGTGGCCGCCAGCCCGCCGTGAACGGTGCCGATGGGGTTGTACTGGTGCTCGCCGGGCTGCACGGTGAAGACGACGCGGCCCTCCTGCACGTCCGAGGGCTCGAAGCCCATCAACACTGCGATCGGAGCCGGGGGCAGTTCGCCTCGGGCGATGGCCCGCAGGTACTCCAGGCCCGACAGGGTCCGTGCGCTGGCGAGCCCCTCTCGCGGATCCCTCCACGTCACGGTCCGTGTGCGCTGCGTGGCTGTCTCACTCATGAGCGGCTCCATCCAATGGGATGATGGTCATCATGTATGAGGCTCTATCGCACCCTACTCGAGATTGAATCAAGAGTATGATGACCATAATATAAAGACTCATTCAAGGCATGGGCTGGGCCCGAGGAGGGCCGTGCACCCTGAGGGAGCGCTCAGTGCCCGCCTGCCCGAGAGGAGAGCGATCAGATGGAGAAGCGGCGCGTGGTGGTGACAGGGCTGGGGCTCATCAGCCCTTGTGGCACGGGAGTGGAGAAGAGCTGGGCGGCGCTCGTCCGGGGGGAGAGCGGGGTGGGGCCCATCACGCTCTTTGATGCCAGCGGGCTGGACTGCCGCATCGCAGCGGAGGTGAAGGACTTCCGCCCCGAGGACTTCATCGATCGGCGCGAGCTGCGGCGGATGGATCGGTTCGCTCAATTCGCGGTGGGGGCCGCGGACATGGCCATGAAGGACTCGGGGCTGACCATTACTCCCCAGAACGCCGAGCGAGTGGCGGTCATCGTCGGCTCGGGGATTGGCGGCATCGGCAGCCTGGAGGAGACCTACCGCCGGGTCCTGGAGAAGGGGGCGGATCGCATCAGCCCGTTCTTCATCCTTCAGATGATCATCAACATGGCGCCGGGCTACATCTCCATGCGCCACGGCCTCAAGGGCCCGAGCTGGTCCACCAACTCGGCGTGTTCCACGAGCGCTCATGCCATCGGGGAAGCCATGCGAGGCATCCAGCGCGGAGAGTTCGACGCGGCGGTGGTGGGCGGCGCGGAGGCCCCCATCACTGTGCTGGGCGTGGGAGGCTTCGCCGCGATGAAGGCGCTGTCCACGCGGAATGATGCGCCTCAGCAGGCGAGCCGGCCCTTCGACGTGGATCGAGATGGCTTCGTCGTCGCGGAGGGCTCCGGCATGCTGGTGCTGGAGACGTGGGAGCACGCCCGGGACCGTGGCGCGAAGGTGTACGCGGAGCTGACGGGGTATGGAGCGAGCTCGGATGCGTACCACGTGACGACGCCCGCGCCGGAGCATGAGGGGGCCCAGCGCAGCATGCGGCAGGCGTTGGCGGATGCGGGGCTGAAGCCTTCGGACATCGGGTACATCAACGCCCACGGCACCTCCACGGACGTGGGGGATGTGCTGGAGACGGAGGGCATCGCCAAGGTCTTCGGCGAGTCGGCCCGGAAGGTGGCGGTCTCTTCCACCAAGTCCATGACGGGGCACATGAACGGCGCGGCGGGGGCGGCCGAGGCCGTCATCAGCGTGCTGGCGCTCCAGCGAGGCATTCTCCCGCCTACGATCAACCTCCAGCGCCAGGATCCGCGCATCACGCTCGACTGCATTCCCAACGTCGCGCGTGAGCAGCGGGTGGACGCGGTGATGAGCAACTCGTTCGGCTTTGGTGGGACGAACGTGACGCTGGTATTCCAACGCCCGAGGTGAGCCGAGCGCCCTGGTCTCGCCGCGCCGGGCGATGTAGACCTCGGGCGTGAGCGCCCGACGCCAGCGAGTCCGGTCCGACAACACCCAGGCGCGCGGGAGGTCTGTCTTCGTGATCAAGCACGGGGACCTCGAGCACGGGGACATGGAGCAGCGGCGGCTCGATGACGCGGTGACCCACGACTCCATGGGGGTCAGCTTCTATACAGCGGGGAGCGCGACCATCGAGTTCGACAGCCAATGGAGTGTCCGGGCCGGCGATGTCGTGCTGGTTCCGGCGGGCTCACCTCACCGCATGATGGGCATGGAGAAGGTGGAGGGCTGGGGGCTCGGTTTCTGTCCTGTGTGCTTTGTGGCCGACGGGGACGCGAGCCTCCTGGAGCCTTTCGATCGAGTCCGTTCGGGGGCTTCCACGGTCGTGACGATTGCCGAGAATCGCCGGGCGTTCTTCGAGAGCCTCTTTCGCGAACTGCATCAAGAGCTCGAGAAGCCCCGCGATGGCACGCGTATCATCCAGAGGAGTCTGATCTCCCTGATCCTCTCCGAGGTTTCATCCGCGGCCTCTCGCGGCGAGCAGACTCTGGCGGTCGATGACGTCGTCTCGAATGCGCTTCGCTTCATCGAGCGCCGCTGTCTGGAGGGCATCTCGCTCCGGGATGTGGCTGCGGGGGTTCACCGTTCTCCCGCCCATCTGACCACGGCGGTGCGTCGAGCCACGGGGCGCTCGGTGCAGGAGTGGATCATTGCGGGCCGCATGAGCGAGGCCCGTCGTCGGCTGCTGCACTCGGATGAGCTGGTCGACGTGATCGCGGACCGGGTGGGCTATGCCGATGCGACCCACTTCATCAGGATCTTCCGGCGCATCCATGGCGCAACCCCTGCGGCCTGGCGGGCGAACCATCGCCACATGGCCACACCGCAGGCGCGCTGAGCCCGTGCCGGGCGGGTTGGGGCCAAACCTGTAGGACTGGTGGACAGGTTGGCGCGAACCGCTCCCGGAGAGGGCTCCTCCTCGGCAGAGGACTCAGAGGACGCCTTCCGTGACGAGCTCCATCGTGAGTTCGTGGTTGAGCATGGCTGCCGCGATCGAGCCCGCGTTCGCGGCGAACAGGGCGCCTTGCATGGGAGTCGTCAGATCTCCGGCCGCATGGATGCCGCTCACGGAGGTGTGGTGCTGTGCGTCGATGCGAACGAACCCCTGTTCATCGAGGGCGAGCCCGAGGGATGCCACGAGTGCTGTCTGGTGCTGGGGCGGGCGGACGAAGAGGATCTCACGCGCGACTTCGTCGCCACCCTCGAATTGCACGGCAGCGAGTCCTCTGCCGTCCGAGCGAAGACCGATGACTCGGCGCTCCTCGATGCGCACGCCGGCACGCTCGAACTTCTCCCGAGCCTCGGCGGGCACCGGGAACGAGCCATCGGTGAAGGCGATGACATCCTTCGACCAGCCCTTGAGGAAGAGGGCGAAGTCGAGCCATTGCGCCGAGGTCGCCACATATCCGAACGCATGATCGCGCACTTCATAGCCATGACAATACGGGCACATGAAGATGCTCTTGCCCCAGAGGTCGCGATAGCCCGGCGTGTGGGGAACCTCATCCACCATCCCGGTGCAAAGGAGCACGCGCCGGGTCAGCACCGTGCTGGAAGCCAGGCGAACCGCGAAGAGCTTGCCCTGCCGTTCGATGGCCTCGATCCGCGTGTCCCGGACTTCCACGGAGGCATAGGGTTGGAGCTGTTCGCGGGCGATCCTGCGGAATTCCGAGGGAGGAATGCCATCGCGAGTGACGAAGCTGTGCATGTGCTCGGCCGCGGCATTGCGAGGCGGGCCCGAGTCACACAAGAGCGCGTTCTTCCGCGCGCGACCGAGCATCAGCGCCGCCGAGAGACCGGCGGGTCCTCCTCCTACGATGACGACGTCATGAGGCATGAGCTTGTTCTCCAGGGCTGTCTTCAGAGTCGTCCCTGAAGTAGCGCCCGGGAGCAGCCCGCCGGTAGCGCGGGTCTTTCGTCGACGTCGGCGGATTTTTCGGTCGAAGCGGAGAAGTGCGAGAGCGAGCTACTTCTCCTGCATCCCGAGCGCCTTGAGCAGATCTCCCCGCTGCTCCAGGAACGCGCGGAACTCATGCTCGGGGATGCGCATGCGCGCCAGCACGCCACGGAGGATCTCCTCGGGGCTGCCGTCCTGGCGGCGCTTGAGCTCCAGCGCCGTCTTGAGCAGCACCACTCCATAGAGGGGATCGGGCTCCACGGGAGGGGAGGCCGGCGCCTTGGGGCGAGCGGCCTGTTTGCGCTCCTCCAGCTTCACCACCGTCTTCGCGCGCTGCCTTCCGCTCATCTCCCTGCGCACCCCACGCCCGTGTGTTGGCTCGGCGGGCGGACCGTACGGAAACGCCCCCCGGACCGTCAAGCAGGCACACGCCAGGAATCTGTGCTATCCGCCTGCGCGGATGGACTACCGGTACATCGTCGTCGAGGGGCCCATAGGCGTGGGCAAGACGAGCCTCTCCAACCTCCTGGCCGAGCGCTTCAGTGCGCGCCGGATCCTGGAGGTGGTGGAGGAGAACCCATTCCTCTCCAGCTTCTACACGGACCGGCACAAATACGCGTTCCAGACGCAGATCTTCTTCCTGCTCTCGCGCTTCCGTCAGCAGCAGGAACTCTTCCAGCAGGACCTCTTCAGCTCCGTCACCGTCAGTGACTACCTGTTCGCCAAGGACCGCATCTTCGCGTGCCTGACGCTGGACTCGCACGAGCTGGCGCTCTACGACCGGGTGTTCGAGGCGCTGGGACCTCGGGTGACGAAGCCGGACCTCGTCATCTATCTCCAGGCCCGGCTGGACGTCTTGCTGCACCGCATCAAGAAGCGGGCGCGCGAGTTCGAGCGCAAGTTCGACGCCGCCTACCTCGAGGAGCTGGTGCACGCCTACAACGACTTCTTCGCCCACTACACCGAGACACCGCTGCTGGTGGTGAACACCTCGGACATCGACTTCGTGAACAATGAGGCGGACCGCGAGGGGCTGATGGCGGCCATCCAGAAGGCGAGCCAGGGCGGCACCCACCATTACACTCCACAGTCTGGCAGGCGGGCTTGACGCCCGGGCGCTCGCTTGCTCGCCCTACAAGTTCCCCACAGAACGAGAGAGGGCGTTAGAGTACGGGCAGACCTCCGTCGATCCCCTGGGACGGCGAGAGGTGGACACCGCAGCACCCAGTACCCCCCATCACCACATGAGGAGGTGAACCGTGAAGGACAAGGTCACCATCCACACGCTGAAGCGCTTGAAGCAGGCCGCCCAGAAGATCTGCATGGTCACGGCTTATGACGCCACCTTCGCCCGGATCCTCGATGAGTCCGGAGCGGATGTCCTCCTGGTAGGCGACTCGCTGGGCATGGTCGTCCAAGGGCATGACTCCACGCTCCCTGTGACGATGGACCAGATGATCTACCACTGCACGGCCGTCAGCCGGGGAGCCCGCCGGGCTCACGTGGTGGGCGATATGCCCTTCATGAGCTACCAGACGTCGGTCGAGGCTGCGGTGCGCAACGCCGGGCGGCTCGTGGCCGAGGGCGGAGTGGGCAGCGTGAAGCTCGAGGGCGGCGCCGAGTTCGCCGACACCGTGGCCGCCATCACCCGCGCGAGCATTCCCGTCATGGGGCACCTGGGGCTCACCCCTCAGTCCGTGCACAAGATGGGCGGCTATGTGGTGCAGGGCAAGGACGAGCAGGCCGCTCGGAAGATCCTTCACGACGCGCTCGCGCTGGAGCGGGCCGGCTGCTACGCGCTGGTGCTCGAGGGGGTACCCAACGAGCTCGCGCGGCAGATCACCCATCGCCTGAGCATCCCCACCATCGGCATCGGCGCGGGAGTTGATTGCGATGGGCAGGTGCTCGTCTGTTACGACCTCCTGGGGATGAACCCGCACTTCAAGCCCAAGTTCGTCAAGCGCTTCGCGGACCTCCACGGCACCATCACCGGTGCGGCCAGCGCCTTCTTCTCCGAGGTTCGCGCCGGCACCTTCCCGGACGACGATCACTCGTTCCACTCGAAGACGCTGCGGTTGGTGGCCTCCAACGCTCTGCCCGAGCCGGATGCCGCTGAGGCCTCCGAGGGCACGGAGAAGATCGGTCCTGTCTACGGAGTCCCGGTCTGAGCGCCATGGCTCCTCGCGTTCTCCGTTCCGTGGAAGAGGTGAAGGCGTGGGGAGCGGAGCTCCGTCGGGCAGGGCGCCGGCTCGCGCTGGTTCCCACCATGGGCTTCCTGCATGAGGGGCACCTGTCCCTCATGCGAGAGGGCCGCCACCGCGCGGACGTGGTGGCCACCTCCATCTTCGTCAACCCCACCCAGTTCGGTCCCAAGGAAGACCTGAGCCGTTACCCCCGGGACTTCGAGGGAGACCTGGCCCGGTGCGCCAGCGCGGGCGTGGACGTCGTCTTCGCTCCCGAGGCGGGTGCCATGTACCCGCCCGGCTACCAGACGTATGTAGAGGTGACGGAGGTTAGCAAGGGCCTGTGCGGCGACCGGCGCCCCGGACACTTTCGTGGCGTGGCCACCATCGTCACCCAACTGCTCTGCCTCTTCCGTCCCGACGTGGCCCTGTTCGGCGAGAAGGACTACCAGCAGCTCCAGGTCATCAAGGCGATGAACCGCGATCTGCACCTGGGCGTGGACATTGTCGGCATGCCCACCGTGCGCGAGGCGGACGGGCTGGCGATGAGCTCTCGCAATGCCTACCTCAGTCCTGAGGAACGGAAGCGGGCGCTCGCCCTCTCGAGAGGGCTGGGGGCGGCTCAGGCGCTGGCTCGGGCCGGCACCTCCGAGGCGTCAGCGCTCACGGAAGCGGTTCGTCGAGAGCTGCGAGCCGCGGATCTCCGGGAGGATTACGTGGAGCTGGTGGATGCCGAGCGCCTCACGCCTCTGCCCACCCTCCAGCCCGGCCAGCCCGCGCGCTTGCTGGTGGCTGCCTTCAGTGGCTCCACCCGGCTCATCGACAACCAGCCCATCGGGGGCTAAGGGACGCGCGTATGTCGGGCAGCAAGGCGAAGGCAGGTGGAGCAGGGACGGGCGTGAAGGTCATCGCCGAGAACCGCAAGGCTCGCGCTGCCTACACCGTGGATGAGAAGCTGGAGGCTGGCCTCCAGCTCCAGGGCAGCGAGGTGAAGGCCCTGCGCGAAGGCACGGCCAACCTGTCGGACGCCTACGCGCTCCCCAAGGGCAGCGAGCTTTTTCTGCTCAATGCCCACATCGGGAGCTACAAACCCGCTAATGTGTTCACGCATGAGCCTCTGAGAGGCCGTAAGCTGCTGCTGCATCGTGCGGAAATCGACCGCTGGGCAGCGAAGGTGCGAGAGCGGGGTTATTCCATCATCCCGCTTGTGCTGTACTTCAAGAATGGGAAGGCCAAGGTGGAGCTGGGGCTCTGCAAGGGCAAGACCCACGAGGACCGGCGACAGGACATCAAGGAACGGGAGACCAAGCGGGAGATGGAGAGAGAGTCGCGACGCCGCTGAGCGCTCTGCCCCCCCGCAGTGGACAGGATGGACAAGAAGGGTCCCGACAAGAAGGAGCGGCTGCTGGCGGCCCTGGAGCAGGGCCTGGTGATGATCCACCTGGACGCCCGGCGTCCCGGAGTGCTCGTCCCGCCGCACCTGCGCAACGAGCCTCACCTGAGGCTGAACCTCTCGTACCGGTTCGATCCTCCGGATCTCTCCGTGAGTGACTGGGGGGTGCGCTCGACGCTGAGCTTCTCGGGCACGCGCTTCACGGTAGCGGTGCCCTGGTCGGCGCTGTTCGCCATCGCCAGCCATGTCACCAAGGAGCTGTTCTGGATGTACCCGGATGACATGCCTCCGGAGTTGCTCCAGCAGACGATGGTGACCACCAAGGTGCCCACGCAGGAGATGACGGCCGCGGCGCCGCCTCCGCCCGTGGAGGCCCGTCCTCGTGCGGTGCTCCGCGAAGTGCCGGCCGAGACGGAAGGCAGCGAGTCCGAGGGCCCCCGTGATGAGCCGCCCACGCCGCGTCGTGGCCACCTGCGACTGGTGAAGTGAGGCGCCTCAGCGCTTCTGCAGCTCCACCTCGAACTGGCCGGGCGCCCTGCCGATGAAGGAGCCCTTCGACGGCTTGTAGCCACGCAGGGTCACCTCGAAGGAGATCTCCTGGCCCGCGGGGTAGTCATTGTCCATCATCAGGGGCGTGGTGCCCTTGTCCTCCCCATTCACCGTCACCCGAGCCCCCGAGGGTTTGCTGCCGATGATGAGGGGCGGGGGCTTGGAGGGAGTCCGCTCCAGCGCGCCGCGCACCGCCTGTTCGGCGCTCGGGAGCAGGCGCCCGAGGTAGGGCCTTCCGAAGAACACGCCCGCCGCGAGTGCGCCCACCACGGCCAGTCGCAGCGCCCATCGGCCCCAGGGGAAGCGCCGCTTGGGCGCCCAGAGCGTCTCCTCGCGAGGCGCCCGGTTCTCCCACTGGAGCTGATCCGCGGGAGTCTCCAGCACGCTGGGAGCAGTCACCACCGTGCTGACTCCGGGCGTCGCCAGCTCCGTGGCGCAGCGATCGCACGGCGAGTGAGCGGAGGGGAGGGGCGCCTCGCAGCGGACGCAGCGGTAGGTTCGCGGGGCTGGCGTCTTGAGCTCGAGTGGAGCGTCCTCGGAGGACATCTGCGGCGCGGCCGTCTGGAGGTCTTCGGGAGACAGCTCGCGCGCACGGACCTGGGTGCTGGCCAGTTCCTCCGAGGGAGCAGGAGGAACGAGTCGCCCGCTTACGCTCAACGCGGAGCTGTCCACGGGCATGACCCACTCGGCGGACCGTTCGTAGGGATGGCCCGTGAGAGCGGGCTGCTCGGCGGCGAGCGGCGAGATCCAGCCGGGCTCGGAGGGCGCGGACTGAGAGGCCAGCGCCACGCCACGTCCGGGAGACATGACCTTGGTGGCGACCCCGGAAGGTGGCTGGGAGGCCAGTGGAGCACCCGTGAGAGGAGCTCGGACTGCCGCGCCCTCGGATTGCTCGAGCAGCGTGGGCGGCAAGCTCAGCCCTGCGAGGAACGCGGCCAACGAGTGGGATGTGGCGGGTTCACCTGCCCGGGCGAGGTAGCGCGCGAGCGCCTCGGCCATGTCCTCGGGCTGGGGAAAGCGCGCCTCGGGCTGCTTCTGGAGCGCGCGCATGACGATCTCGGCCAGCGGCTCGGGCACACCGGTGAGCGGTGGAGGCGTGCCGCCCGCGATGGCCATGGCGACGATGATCGCCTCCGTCGAGTCGCTGAAGGGGTGCAGGCCGGTGAGCAACTCGTAGAGGACGATGCCCAGGGAGAACTGATCGCTGGCGGAGGTGGCAGCGCCGCCGGTGATGACCTCGGGCGCGGCGTAGGAGGGCTTGCCCTTGAAGACGCCGGGCTGGGTGCCGTGGGAGACGCCCACCAGCTTGGCGATGCCGAAGTCGGTGATCTTCACCTCGCCCTCGCGCGAGATGAGGATGTTGGACGGGGAGATGTCGCGGTGGGCGCTGAGCACCGGCTGGCCGTTGTGCGTGCGCCGGTACGCGTGCGTGAGCCCGGCGAGCGACTGGGCGCCGATGAAGGCCACCAGGTGAGGGGGGAAGCGCGTGCCCTGCTTCTTCGCGCGGCGCACCAGCACCCCGAGATCCCACCCATTCACCAACTCCATGACGAGGAACAGGCCGGTGGCGTCGGTGCCCACGTCATACACGGTGACGATGTTCTGGTGGTGCAGGTGTGTGGCCAGCCGCGCCTCGGAGACGAACATGCGCGCGATGGCTTCGTCCTTGGCGAGGTACGGGAGGATGCGCTTGATGGCGACAGGCTTCTCGAAGCCCTCGGCGCCGCGGGCGATGCCCAGATAGAGCTCCGCCATGCCTCCCGAGGCCAGGGGCCGCACGAGCCGATAGCGTTCGTTCACGGCAGTTCTCCCGGTGTCCTCAGCCCTGGGGCTGGGTGATGTCGCGCAGGAGGGGCCAAGGATAGATGCCGGTGCCGTGGCCGTCACTGAAGGTGAGTGTGAGCGCGTAGTTGCCCACGGGCTGGAGGGCTTGGATGCGCAGGTCTGTCGGCACGCGGGCCGGGTCCAGCGTGCGGCGGTTCGTCCACTCGTCCACGCAGGCAGCGCAGGGACACTGCTGGCGCAGCACCTGCGCGGTGGCATGGGTGCGTGTCCCATCGTCCCACGCCAGCGTCAGCTGCGAGCCGTCCGGAGCCATTTGGACATCCGTGGCCGTGACGGGCTTGGGGGCGGGTTTGATGCGATCCCAGAAGCTCAACGTTTCACCTTCCGAAGGCAGAACAGCGCTGCCCGGTGCTTACCATTCACCCGGGGCACATGGGAGGAGGTGTCACGTCACGAGGCCAGCTTCACGGGCTGCCGGTGGCCCTCCAGGCGCAGGCCCTTCTTCTGGAGCACTCCTCGCAGCGCCTTCACGACGTCCGGATCCAACTGGGCGCCGCTGAGCTTGTCGAGGATCTGCATGGCCTGCTCCAGGGGCATTGCCTTCTGGTAGGGCCGGGTAGAGGTGCACGCGTCGAAGGTGTCGGCACAGGCGACGATGCGGGCCAGCAAGGGGATCTCCTCTCCCTTGATCTTGTCCGGGTAGCCGGTGCCGTCCCAGCGCTCGTGGTGGCTGCGCACGCAGGAGCGCACTCCCGACAGGAAGCTCACCGGCCCGATGATCGAGTCCCCGATGGCGGGGTGCTCGCGCATGATGGCCATCTCCGCGTCCGTCAGCCGTGACTGCTTGCAGAGGATGGACTCGACGATGCCGATCTTCCCGATGTCGTGGAGGATGCCGCCGTACTGAAGCTGCTTGAGCTGGGCCTCGGGCAGCTTCATCTCGCGGCCGATCTCCACCGCCACGTCTCCCACGCGCTGGCTGTGGCCGCGGGTGTACGCGTCCTTGGAGTCGATGGAGTTGGCCAGGGCGACGATGGTCTCCAGGTAGCCCTGCTCCAGGCTCTCGTAGAGCCGGCGGTTCTCCATGTCGTAGGCCATGAGCTGCTTGCTCATGTAGTTGAACGTCTGGGCCAGCTCGCCCAGCTCGTTCTTCTGACGGATCTCCACCTCGGCGCCGAACTTGCCGTTGGCCAGCTCCAGCGCCTTGGCGGTGAAGTTGCGCAGGGGCCGAGTGAGGTTGCGCGAGAAGGTGGCCGCCAGCACGCACGCCACGAGGATTGCAGCACCCAGGCCCAGGGCAATGCGCTTCTCCATGGCCTCGACCTGGTGGTAGGCCTGCACCACGGGCTGCTCGGAGACGATGGCCCAGTCCAGCCGGGGCATGAGCGTGTAGGCCGCGACGACGGCCTCCTTGCCCGTGCCGAAGTTGCCCACGTGGAAGTGCTCGTTGTCGTCCGCGCCGCGCGCCTGGCTCAGCTGCTGGAGCAGGTGCGCCACGGGGCCGCGCCGCGACACATCCATCTCTCCACCCAGCGTGGAGCCACCCGCCACCAGGTGGCCATGGCGATCCGCCACGTAGAAGAAGCCGCTGGAACCCAGCCGCTCGTCCTGGATCAGCTTCTGGATCGCTGCCAGAGAGATGTCCGCGGCGATGTAGCCCTTGACTGGATCTCCCACGGGGAACGCGATGGTCAGCACGGGCAGTTGTTGGGGCCCCTGGCGCACCACCTCCGAGTAGTGCACCTCGGTGAGGCCCTCGAGCAGCGCCTGGGCCCGGGCCTCGTGCTCGGCCACGGCGGTGGGAGGGATGTCGTTGACGGCGAAGGCCTGCAGCCCTGGCAGTCGCTCCTTCTGGGGAGAGAAGAGGGTGATGGCCAGCACTTCGCGGCGCTGGGTGAGCACCGAGGCCAGAAGGGCCCGCTGCTCCACCTCTGGGCTCGTGAAGACGCCGGAGTTGGCCAGCGCGAGCACCGGCTGGGTGGGCTCGGACAGGAGCTCTCCCAGCTTCAGCCGGAGCTGCTTCACACGCTCCTGAGCCAGCTCCTGGGCATCTCGGACGAGCAGCTCACGGGTGTGGGAGACGGACAGCCACCCCACCATCACCGTGGGGATGATGCTGGCGACCAGCATCAGCAGGAGGATGGCTTTGAAGAGGCGCACGTGTCTCGTCCCTCGGTGCTACTTCCAGTTGGGCTCGCCTACCTGGAGCTTCACCCGATCCTCGGTGAGCTCGAAGAGATGCTCGGCGGATGCGTTGGACTTCTGGTTCACACTGAGAGCTCGGACCGTCCATCGATAACGGCCTGCCGGAAGCAGCGGCAACTGCCACTGGGTGGCGCTGAGGGTACGGCGCAGCGGTGAGCCCTCCGCCGGCAGCACCTCCACCTCGTACTCCTTGGCGCCCGTGACGGCGCCCCACGTCAGCGTCACCGGCCCCAGTTGGCCCTTCACCGGTACGAACTTGAAGCGCGAGCCGTCGGTGGGAGTGCGGGGCTGCGGCGATTCGAGGATCACCTCGGCGGGCGGAGGGGGCTGGCCCTTGGCCACCTTCACCATCTGCCCCGCGTTCACCGGCTGCGTCTTGTCCTCGGCACGTACCCGGACCGGTGGGCCCGTCTTCACGGACACGGTGGTCTCGCCGCCTTCTTCCACCTTCACGCTGAAGCTGGAGGGCTGTCCCGCGCCCGGAGAGAGCAGGGCCCAGGCGCTGTCCGCGGTCTTGGCGGCGGAGACGTAGTCGGCGGACTGGAAGTGGGCCTCGGCTTCCTTGAGCTTGGCGGAGGCCTCCTCGCGCCGAGCCGCGTTCCGGTCCGCCTGGGCCACCGCGTTGCGAGCCGCCGCCAGCGCGCTCATGGCCCGGCTGCGGTCCGCCTCGGCGGGAAGTTTCAGCGTGGTGCCTGCTGGCACCGCGTCAGAGGTCAGCCCATTGAGGGCCTTCAGCTCGCTGGCGCCCTTGGGGTCTCCGAGCGTGCGCTCGGCGATCTGCGCCAGGGACTCGCGCTCCTTCACCACCACCTCGCGCTCGGCGGGAGTGGTGGTCAGCCAGACAAGGAGGAAGAGGGCACTTCTCATCGGAACACGATCTCCCTTCCGGCCCGGACGGTCGCGGCGGGCGTGGAGACGGACAGGGACTGGGTGGAAGGTGTCTCCAGGGCCGCGTCCACCTGCCCCTTGAGCACCGTGAGGTCCGTGCGCTCCTGGCCGGGCCGCGAGTGCGTCTCGGCGATGCCGATCAGCGCGTCCTCGCCCAGGTTCACCAGGCTGCCATTGGGGAACAGGACGCGTGCGCTGGCTCCCGCGGCGGTGCGCACCTTGTCGTTCTCGAAGAGCGACAGCCCCTCGCGTGCCGGCAGCCACTCGTCACCGGTGGCGCGCTTGAGCTTTACGTCCCCGCGCACCTCCTTGAGTTGGGCGCGGGGCTCTGGCGCACGGGCCGGAGCCGGAGGCGGCGCAGACGGCTTCTCATCGGCGGAGCAGCCGATGGGCATGGCCGGGAGCGCGAGGGCGAGGAGCATGTAGGACCAGCGTCCGTTCACGAGCGGTTTCCAGGAGCCGCAGTCTAGCTGGGAAGCCTTCCCGCTCGCACGGGGGGGCTGTCCAGGCTGGCCTGCTAGTCCATCAGGCGACGGTGCTGGAGGCACGGCAGGTTGCGGCGGATCCGGGCCAGCAGCTCCGGATCCACCGGTGCGATGGCCAGTCCCTCACCTTCCGAGGCCCGCGCGGTGACGAGTCCCCATGGATCAACCACCATCGCGTGTCCATAGGTGATGCGCTTGTCGGAGTGGCGACCACCTTGGGCCGGGGCGAACAGGTAGCACTGGTTTTCGATGGCCCGGGCTCGCAGCAGGACTTCCCAATGGTCCTTGCCCGTCATGAGGGTGAAGGCAGCGGGCACGGCCAGCAGCGTGGCTCCATCCTTGGAGAGGCGCCGGTACAGCTCGGGGAAGCGCAGGTCGTAGCAGACCGAGAGCCCCAGCCGGCCCAGCTCCGTGTCGGCGGCCACCACCTCCGTGCCGGGTGCCACCGCCGCGGACTCCTGGTAGGTCGCACCGTCGCCCACATCCACGTCGAACAGGTGCATCTTCCGGTAGACGGCCAGGCGCTCGCCCTGGGGGCCGAAGAGGACGCTGGTGTTGTAGAGGCGGTTGCCTGGCGCGCCGGTCTCCAGAATGGAGCCTGCCAGCAGGGTGATGCGCAGCTCGCGCGCCAGCTGGGCCATGCGGGAGAGCGTGGGGCCGTCCAGGGGCTCGGCGGCGCTGGGGCGCTCGGGCTCGGAGCCCATCCACGCGAAGTTCTCGGGGAGCCCTACCAGGCGGGCGCCCAGCCCGGCGGCTTGGCGGACGAGCCGGGTGGCGGCATCCAGGTTGTGGGCCTTATCCGCGGTGGACACCATCTGGGCGGCAGCGATGAGGTGCATGGGGGGGTTATAACGTGTTGCCCGGGGCGTGGAACTCTCGGGAATCATTGTCCTTGCCTACCCTGTTTCACTGCTGGGCCGGGTGCGTCATCCTTTACACCCCGTCTGGCCGTGTGCTAGGGGACCCGCCCGACATTTTTCGAAGGTCGTTCCTCGAAAAGTGGGCCTCCAGTGCCCGCTTTTCTTTTTTTGGAGTCCAGGTTTCGTTCGTATGGCGGAAAGCAACTTCAAGCAGACGGTGGAGGAGAAGGCGATGAGCCTGCTCGAGCCCATCGTTGCGGGTGAGAGTCTCGAGCTCGTCGACCTCGAGTTCGTCCGCGAGCGGGAAGGTTGGGTGCTCCGCCTCTTCATCGACAAGCCGGGAGGCCGGGTGGGCCTGGACGAGTGCAGCCAGGTATCTCGCGCGGTGGATCCGGCGCTGGACGTGGAGGACTTCATCCCCCACGAGTACAACCTCGAGGTCTCCAGCCCCGGGGTCAATCGGCCGCTGAAGAAGCGAGCCCATTATGAGCGGGTGAAGGGACAGAAGATCAAGGTGAAGACCTTCGGTCCCATCGGCGACCCGCCGCGCAAGAACTTCTCCGGCACGCTCACCGAGGTGGCTGGCGAGGAGATTGCGGTCGAGGTGGAGGGAGCGGGCAACTTCCGCATCCCCTTCAAGGACATCGCCAAGGCCAATCTGGAGTTCGAGTTCTAGTCGTCGACATACAGGGTGCGCCCTCGAGCGGCGGGCCCGTGGACCCCTTTGGAGAAGACCATGCCTACTCAAGCCAACCCCAACATCAATCTGAACCTCGTCCTCGACCAGGTGGCCAAGGACAAGGGCATCGAGCGGGGTGTGCTGATCGCGACCCTCGAGGACGCGATGAAGACCGCGGCCAAGAAGCACTTCGGCCAGGACCGCAACCTCGAGGCGAAGTATGACCCGGAGAAGGGCGTGGTGGAGCTGTTCCAGGCCATCGTCGTCGTCGACGAGATCACCGACCCCGTGCAGGCGGTGAACCAGATCCTCATGGCCGAGGCCCGCCGCAAGGGCATGGAAGTGGAGGCCGGCGACGAGCTGGTGTTCCAGATCTTCTACCGCGACGAGGACGCCGCCGAGGCCAAGGCCCAGGACGATCAGTACGGAGACATCCTCCGGCTGAAGACGTTCCGCCGCGGGTTCGGCCGCATCGCCGCCCAGACGGCCAAGCAAGTGATTCTGCAGCGCACCCGCGATGCGGAGCGCGAGAACGTCTTCAACGAGTACAAGGACCGCAAGAACGAGATCGTCACGGGCATTGCCCGCCGGTTCGAGCGCGGCAACATCATCGTGGACCTGGGCCGCGCCGAGGCGGTGCTGCCGGTGCGCGAGCAGGTACCCCGCGAGACGTATCGCCCGGGTGACCGCGTGCAGGCGTACGTTCTGGACGTGCTGCGCGAGTCCAAGGGGCCTCAGATCGTCCTGAGCCGCGCCTCGGTGAACCTGCTGACCAAGCTGTTCGAGATGGAGGTACCCGAGATCGCCGAGGGCATCGTCGTCATCGAGGCGGCGGCCCGTGAGCCGGGCGGCCGGGCGAAGATCGCCGTCAGCAGCCGGGACGCGGACGTGGATCCGGTGGGCGCGTGCGTGGGCATGAAGGGCAGCCGCGTGCAGGCGGTGGTGCAGGAGCTGCGCGGCGAGAAGATCGACATCGTCCCCTACGACGAGGATCCGGCCCGCTTCGTATGCGCCGCCCTGGCCCCCGCCGAGGTCAGCCGCGTCATCATCGACGAGGCCAACCACGCCATGGAGCTGATCGTCCCGGACGACCAGCTCTCGCTGGCCATCGGCCGCCGCGGGCAGAACGTCCGCCTCGCCGCCCAGCTCACCGGCTGGAAGCTGGACATCAACAGCGAGAGCCGCGTGCGCGAGATGCGCGAGTTCGCCAACCGCTCGCTCGGGGCGCTGCCGGGCGTCAACGAGATGCTCATCGAGACGCTCTACGCCCACGGCTTCCGCCAGGCGAAGGACGTCGCCGAGGCCAGCCCCGAGGTGCTCGCCCAGATTCCGGGCCTGGACCCCTCGCGCATCCCCGCGATGCAGGAGGCGGCCCGCAAGCAGATGGTGGATGACGCCGCCGAGCTGTCCCGCATGGACCACGAGCGCGAGCAGGCCCGCATCGCCGAGGCCCGCCGCCACCCGGACGAGCTGAGTCAGGCCGAGCGCATGGCTCGCGTACGGGGCCTCGGAGAGAAGACCATCGAAGCCCTCATGTCCACCGGCTACAAGGCCGTGGAGGACATCGCCAACGAGAAGGACTTGCAGAAACTCGGAGACGTCCCAGGCGTCGGTATCAAGAAGGCCCGCCAGCTCAAGAGCGCGGCCGAGAATTATCTGGTCGAGGAGGCCAAGCTCCGCGCCGAGCTCAATGCCGAGCGCGGCATGCCGCCTCCTTCCGCGACAGGGAGCGCGGAAGTCACCAAGTCGCCGTAAGCTAGGGAGCCGGAGGGGGGATGCGCCCGAAATCCCGTTCCGGTTCGCAGCAGGAGGGCCCTGTCCCCGAGGGCCCCGTTCGCAGCTGTGTCGGCTGTGGTGCCCGACGGGCACAGGGGGAGCTGACGCGGGTCGCTCTGGACCCAGGGGGTGAGGTGGTGGTGGACAGAGCGAGGAGGCTGCCCGGACGAGGCGCCTACCTCTGCGGTGCCGGGTGTCTGACGGCGGCGCTCAAACGGAAGGCCTTCGGGCGAGCCTTTCGTGGCAAGGCGGGCAAGGTTGACCCGTCGAAGCTCGAGCAGGCATGGGAGTCTGGCTCGGGCCCTTGAGCGGTGGGGTGGGGGAGTGGGTGTTAAGGACCATTCGCGGACATTTTTGGATTAGGGTGCTGCGCCCTCGGAAGTAGGCGGAGCAGAAGGCCAAGCAACGTATGTCGAAGAAGCGCGTTCACGAAATCGCGAAAGAGCTCAAGGGCCACGGCATTGAGCTCGACAACAAAGAGGTCGTCACCGAGCTCGCGGCTCTCGGTTACGACGTCAAGAGCCATTCGTCTTCGCTCGATGACGATCAGGCAACGGCCGCGGTCCAGAAGATCCTGGACAAGCGCAAGCCGAAGCAGGCCGCGCCGCCGGTGACGGCCAAGGGCTTCGTGGTGCGCCGCAAGGTCGGGCCGCCCTCGGGCCCGTCGTCCGATGGGACGCAGGAGGCGCAGCAGGTACCCGAGGCCGCTTCGCAGCAGCCCGAGTCGGTCCCTGAGGCTCCGAGGGCCGCCGCTCAGCCCGAGCAGCCCGAGTCGGCTCCTGAGGCTCCGAGGGCCGCTGCTCAGCCCGAGCAGCCCTCTGCCACCGCCGAGGCTCCGAGGGCCGCTGCTCAGCCCGAGCAGCCCTCTGCCACCGCCGAGGCTCCGAGGGCCGCTGCTCAGCCCGAGCAGCCCTCTGCCACCGCTGAGGCTCCGAAGGCCGCTGCTCAGCCCGAGCAGCCCATCGCCGCTGCTCCGCCGGCTCCTCCGGCCGTTGCCGCACGGCCCGAGACTCCTGCGGCTCCTCCAACTGCTCCGCAGCCGGTGTCTACTCCTCCGCAGCGCTTCCCCACTCAGGAGAGGTCCTCCTTGCCCTCCCATCCGCCCCGTACGCCGGTTCCGCCAACGGTCCGGTCGCCCGGCACCCAGGCCACTGTCATCTCTCGTCCCCCGCAGGGCGCGGGCATGTCGGGTCGTCCGGGAGGGCAGCAGGGTGGCCGTCCCATGGGCCCTGGTGGCCGTCCGGGTGGCCCGGGTGGGCACGGTGGCCGTCCCGGTGGTCCGGGTGGACACGGTGGCCGTCCCGGTGGTCCGGGTGGACACGGTGGCCGTCCCGGTGGCCCGGGGCAGGGGCCTGTGCGTCCCACCTCTCCGGCCGCGGGGTCTCAGGCTCAGGCCTCGGCCCAGCCGGGGCAGAACGTCACCATGGTCGGCGGCGTGCCTCACGCTCCGACGCAGCAGGACTCACGCCAGCTTCGCCCCACGGCGACTCAGGCCGTCGTCATCTCGCGCCCGCTGATCCAGGTGCGTCGCGTCACGCCGACCACCACCCAGCAGAAGCAGTACCCGATGGCGCCGGGCAAGAAGGCCATCGGCGAGGTTCGCGAGTTCAAGGTCGTCCCGGATCACGCCGGGCGCGGCCGCGAGCTGGTCGACGTCTCCAAGAACAAGGACAAGGCGCCGCGCAAGAGGGGCGGAGCCGCTGAGACGGCCGTCTCCAAGCAGGAGCTCTCGGACTTCGTCTGGGGCCGCGTCAACATCCCCATCCGTGGCAAGAAGAAGAAGCCCACGAAGAAGGGCGCCAAGACGCAGATCACCCAGATGGCCGAGGAGAAGAAGGTCATCAAGCTCCAGGAGGGCATCAGCGTGTCCGACCTGGGCCAGCGCATGGGTGTGCGCACCGCGGACATCATCAAGAAGCTGATGGGCCTGGGGAAGATGGCCACGGCCAACCAGCTCGTCGACGCGGACACCGCCGAGCTCATCGCCACCGACTACGGCTGGAAGGTGGACCGGGTGGGCTTCGAAGTCGAAGACTACCTGCCCGAGGTGGAGGCGAAGCCCGAGGACGAGCGTCCTCGCCCGCCTGTCGTCACCGTCATGGGCCACGTCGACCACGGCAAGACGAGCTTGCTGGACGCCATCCGCAGCGCCAGCGTGGCCTCGGGCGAGGCCGGCGGCATCACCCAGCACATCGGCGCGTACAGCGTCACCACGGCGCGCGGGGACATCACGTTCCTCGATACGCCGGGCCACGAGGCCTTCACGTCCATGCGCGCCCGTGGCGCCAACGTGACGGACATCGTCATCCTGGTGGTTGCCGCGGATGACGGCGTGATGCCTCAGACGATCGAGGCCATCAAGCACGCCAAGGCCGCCGAGGTGCCCATCGTCGTCGCCATCAACAAGATGGACGTGCCGGGCGCCAACCCGGACCGCGTGAAGAAGGACCTGGCCAACCACGAGCTCGTCCCCGAGGAGTGGGGCGGCGACACCATCATGGTGCCCGTGTCCGCCAAGCAGAAGATGGGCCTGGACCTGCTGCTCGAGAACGTCGTCCTCCAGGCGGAGGTGCTCGAGCTGACGTCCAACCCGAAGCGTCCGGCGGTGGGCGCCATCATCGAGGCCAAGCTGGACCGCGGCCGTGGCCCCGTGGCCACCGTCCTGGTGCAGGAGGGCACGCTGCGGCTGGGTGACGCCATCGTCACCGGTACGCACTACGGCCGCGTTCGCGCCATGAACAACAGCCGTGGCGAGCAGGTGAAGGAAGTGCTCCCCGGCTACTGCGCGGAGGTCATCGGCCTGTCCGGTGTGCCCACCGCGGGTGACGCCATCAACGTGGTGGCGGACGAGAAGGCGGCCAAGCAGATTGGCGACCACCGCGCCATGAAGGAGCGCCAGGTCGAGCTCAGCAAGGTCAGCCGCGAGACGCTGGATCAGCTCTTCGCCAAGACCAAGGCGGGCGGCGGTCCCAAGGAGCTGCGCGTCGTCATCAAGGCGGACGTGCAGGGCTCGGCCGAGGCCGTCAAGCAGGCCCTGACCAAGCTGTCCGGCCCGAAGGTGCGGGTGGAGATCATCGACACCGGCGTGGGCGCCATCACCGAGTCGGACGTCATGCGTGCGGCCGCCTCCAAGGGTCTGGTGGTGGGCTTCAACGTGAAGCCCGAGTCCGGCGCGGAGTCCGCGGCCAAGGCTCAGCAGGTGACGCTGCAGACCTACAGCATCATCTACGAGCTCATCGATGGTGTCCGTACGGCCATGGAGGAGCTGCTGGAGCCCATCCGCACCGAGCGCAAGCTGGGGCGCGCCGAGGTCCGCAACACGTTCAACGTGCCGAAGCTCGGTACCATCGCCGGCGCCGCGGTGCTGGACGGTGTCATCAAGCGTGGCGCCTTCGTGCGCCTCATGCGCGAGAACAAGCAGCTCTTCGCCGGGAAGATGGCGTCGCTCAAGCGGTTCAAGGACGACGTCAAGGAAGTGGCGCAGGGCTTCGAGTGCGGTATCGGCATCGAGAACTACAACGATCTCAAGGCCGGCGACATCATCGAGGCCTATGAGATCGAGGAGACTCGGCAGAGCCTGACTTAAGCCTCTGCTCGCCTTCGGAGCTGTTCACCGTTGGCCCCGGCGGCCGGCCCATGCGCCGCCGCCGGGCAGAGGGTTTCCCATGTTCGTTTGTGTCGCACGCCTCACCCTGCAGATTCACGAGAGCGGCTCGCTCAAGGCCAAGCGCCAGGTCCTCCGCCGGGTGACCGAGCGGGTGAAGGCTCGCTTCAACGTCGCCGTCGCGGAGGTGGAGGATCAGGACCTCTGGCAGAAGGCCACCATCGCCCTGGCCGTCGTGGGCAACGAGCGGGCCCATGTGGATGAGCAGATGGAGAAGATCATCCACTTCGTGGAGGAGATGTACGTCGCACCGCTGCTGACCCGGGAGAAGGAGATTCTCGCCTTCGGCGACAAGCTCTTCGCCCATGAGGTGGCGCCTGCCTCCTCTCGCTCCCACAAGGGGCAGCATGAGGACGAGGAGTTGGACGGGGACGAGGAGGGCTTGAGCCCCGATGAGCTGATTGCCAGCTTGAACCGGGCGGAGCGCTCTCTGGCGGAGGCCGAGGGGATGGCGGATTGGGAACGGCGGCACGAGGGCAAGGAGAGCGTTGGCAAGCCCGCGCCCTCGGGCGGAGGCCCGTTGACGCTGGATGAAGCCCGGGCGCGCGCGCGCAACCTGCGCAACCCCCGGGATTGGGAGAAGAAATGAGCACGCATTCTCGACCCGAGCGCGTCGGCCAGGAGATCCAGGCCGCCATCGGACAGATCCTCGCTCGCGGTGAGCTGAGGGATCCGCGCATCGGCTACATCACCATCACCGGCGTCAAGGTCTCCCCGGATCTGCGCGTAGCCCGCGTCTTCTATTCCATGCTGGGCACTGACAAGGAGCGTCAGGAGACCCAGAAGGGCCTGGATGCCGCCAAGGGCTACGTGCGCCGGGAAGTCACCTCCGCCGTCAACCTGCGCGTATCCCCCGAGATCTTCTTCTCCTTCGATGAGTCCGTGGGAGAGGGCGACAAGATCGACCGCCTGCTGCGCGAGGTTCGCGAGAAGGAAGGCTGGTAAGCGCGCTGCGCGGCATCCATGATGTAAGTTGAGTCGGCCATGGACGGCGTCCTCGTCATCGATAAACCCTCGGGCCCTACTTCCTTCGACGTGGTGCGGCAGGTGCGCGCACTGCTCAAGGTGAAGAAGGCAGGGCACACCGGAACCCTCGACCCCATGGCGACGGGAGTGCTGCCGATCTGCCTGGGCGAGGCCACCAAGGTGGCCGGCCTCATCACCGAGAGTGACAAGGCCTACGACGCCACCATCCGGCTGGGCGTGGAGACGGACACCCAGGACGCCCAGGGCAAGGTGACGGCGGAGGCGCCCGTGCCGCCCCTGACGGCCACCCTGCTGGAGACGCTGCTCGCGCCCTTCCGGGGCACCTTCGAGCAGGTGCCGCCCATGTACTCGGCGGTGAAGGTGGCCGGGAAGCGCCTGTACGAACTGGCTCGGGCCGGTGAGGAGGTCGAGCGGGCGAGCCGCCAGGTGACTGTCTACGAGCTCATACTGCGCGACTTCTCCTCCAACCAGCTGAAGCTCTCGGTGCGCTGCTCCAAGGGCTTCTTCGTCCGCACACTGGCTTATGACATCGGCCGGGCGCTCGGCTGTGGGGCCCATCTGGAAGCACTGCGTCGTACCGTGAGCGGGCCCTTCACGCTGGCTCAGGCGCTGCCCCTGGCGGAGCTGCCGACACTGGCTCAGGACCGGACGGCGGTGGCTCGCAAGCTCCTGTCCCTCTCCGAGGCGCTGGCCCACCTGCCCTCCCTGCGCGTGAGCGCTGCAGAGGCCGCCCGGGTCACCCACGGCGTGCCCCTGGAGGCCCTCCCCATGCCGGGCCGCATCCGCGTGCTCGGGCCGGACGGGGCCCTGCTGGCCGTCGCCGAGGTGGTGAAGGGCCGGCTGAGCTACCTGCGCGTGCTCGCTGGATAGATAGGAGACCCTTGGCTCGGGCGCTCGATATCACCGTGGTGGTGGCTCCACCGCTCCGCAATGCCTTCGAGGGACGCTCCGTCCTCAGTCTGGGCCTGCCCGCGGAGGCGGACCTCGGCGATGTGGTGGAGACCCTGCTCCGCCTCTATCCGAGGACCCGGAGCTTCATGGCCGGGGACCGGGGCACCCCTGGCGGCCGCTACATGCACCTGGTTCTGGATGGCGGGGCCGAGGCCCAGGAGGGGGTCCAGGGCCGTGGAGGGCTTGCTGCTGGACACAAGATCTTCGTCTTCGCCCTGTCCCGTCCTACACCGAGCAACCAGCCGGACCTGGAAGGTTGACCGTGTGCGCAGGTGAAGCTTATAAGCCCCCCGCCTGTTAGTAGGAAAAGGCCCGGTCTGTACCCCTCCGCGGACCGCGGCGCCTTGTTGTTCCACCGGAGCGGGGTATTCAAAAAGAGAGAACGATGTCGCTTCATCAGGAACGCAAGTCTGAGCTGGTCACGAAGTTCCGGACCCATGAGACGGACACCGGGTCCCCCGAGGTGCAGGTGGCGCTGCTGTCCGAGCGCATCAACATGCTCACCGAGCACTTCAAGACCCACAAGAAGGACCACCACTCGCGGCGGGGCCTTCTGAAGCTGGTCGGTCAGCGCCGCCGGCTCCTGGACTACCTCAAGACCAAGGACACCGCTCGCTACCGCAAGCTCATCGAGGGCCTCGGTATCCGCAAGTAGGCCCGTAGCACCTGGGGCGCTGGCATCCACCAGCGCCCCTCGCGTTTGTTGTGTCGTCGTTTGGACGTTTGTTGGAAGTGAAGTGAGGAGGGGCGAGGAAGGAGCAAGGGTAGGGTGCTCGCGGAAGTTTTGGTTTCCGTTCGGAGAGGCTGACTGGGATTTCGAGGTCGGCCTTCGCGATCAGGGATCAAAATTCCGCAGGATCCCTCTCCGGCGCTCCCAGGCGCCCCAATGTGCAGTCAGACCGCGGTTGCCCGATTCCGCCTGTCCCTAGGCCTGGCGACCGCTCAACACCCGGGGCCCACCGGGGCGCGAACCGCTCTTCGCCACAGGCGACGCGGGACGTGCACGGCACGGGCCTTCCGAGAAGCAAAGGCAAGGACATGCTGAAGAAGACCGTCAAGATTGGTGACAGTGAGCTGAGCATCGAGGTGGGCCGGATGGCCAAGCAGGCCGATGGCGCCGTCGTCGTGCGCTACGGCGACACGATGCTGCTCGTCACCGCGGTGAGCGCGAAGGAGAAGAAGGACGTCGACTTCCTCCCGCTCACGGTGGAGTACCAGGAGAAGCTGTATTCGGCCGGCCGCATCCCCGGCAGCTACTTCAAGCGCGAGGGCCGTCTCACGGAGAAGGAGACGCTGGCCAGCCGTCTCGTGGACCGCTCCGCTCGCCCGCTGTTCCCGGAGGGCTACGCGTACGAGACGCAGGTCATCGCCAGCGTCATCTCCGCGGATCCGGAGAATGAGGGTGACATCCACGGAATCACCGGCGCCTCCGCGGCGCTGTGGGTCTCCGACATCCCGTTCAACGGCCCCATCGCCGGCATCCGTGTGGGCCGCGTGGACGGCAAGTTCGTGGCCAACCCCACGCACAAGCAGCGCGAGCAGAGCGACATCGACCTGGTCATGGCGGTGAGCCGCGAGGCCATCGTCATGGTCGAGGGTGGCGCCGAGGAGGTCTCCGAGGCGGACATGGTGGCCGCGCTCGAGTTCGGCAAGCAGGCCGTCCAGCCTGCCCTGGACATCCAGGACGAGCTGCGCCGCGAGCTGAACAAGCAGGTGCGCTCCTACGAGAAGCTGCCCACCGTGGACGAGGCGCTCAAGGCCAAGGTCCGCGAGCTGGCCTGGGACGGCATCGTCAAGGGCTACACCATCAAGGAGAAGGCGTCCCGCTACGACTCGCTCAGCAAGGCCAAGAAGGAGGCCATCACCAAGCTCAAGGAGCAGCTGGGCGAGGCCTACACCCCCACCGTGGAGAAGCACGCCAAGTCGGTGGTGGAGGACCTGAAGTACGAGCACATGCGGCAGATCACCGTGGACGGAGGCCGCATCGGTGGCCGCGGGCACGATGAGGTCCGCAAGATCACCTGCGAGGTGGGCGTGCTCCCGCGCACCCACGGCAGCGCGCTGTTCACCCGCGGCGAGACGCAGGCCCTGGTCGTCACCACGCTGGGCACCAGCGAGGACGAGCAGCGGCTGGAGCTGCTGGGCGGCATGGCCTTTAAGCGCTTCATGCTGCACTACAACTTCCCGCCGTTCAGCGTGAACGAGACCAAGCCCCTGCGCGGCCCCGGCCGTCGCGAGGTGGGTCACGGCGCCCTGGCCGAGCGCGCCCTGCGCAACATGGCGCCCAAGGCCGAGAACTTCCCGTACACCATCCGCATCGTGTCGGACATCCTCGAGTCCAACGGTTCCTCGTCCATGGCCTCGGTGTGCGGCGGCACGCTGTCGCTGATGGACGCGGGCGTGCCCATCAAGGCGCCGGTGGCCGGCATCGCCATGGGCCTGGTGAAGGAGGGCGAGAAGATCGCCATCCTCTCGGACATCCTCGGTGACGAGGACCACCTGGGCGACATGGACTTCAAGGTGTGCGGCACCACCAAGGGCATCACCTCCATCCAGATGGACATCAAGATCACCGGTCTCACCACGGAGATCATGAGCCGCGCGCTGGAGCAGGCGCGTCAGGGCCGCATCCACATCCTGGGCGAGATGCTCAAGGCCATGCCCGAGGCGCGCAAGGAGATCAGCCAGTACGCCCCGCGCATCACCACCATCCAGATTCGTCCCGAGTACATCAAGAACGTCATCGGGCCGGGCGGCAAGGTCATCAAGGACATCATCGCCCGCACGGGTGCCTCGATTAACATCGAGGACTCGGGCCGCGTGGACATCGCCAGCGCCAACTCGGACTCGGTGAAGGCCGCCATCGCGATGATCCAGGCGCTCACCCGCGAGGCGGAGATCGGGAAGATCTACACGGGCACGGTGCGGAAGATCGCCGAGTTCGGCGCCTTCGTGGAGCTGTTCCCGGGCACCGACGGCCTCATCCACATTTCCGAGCTGTCCGACAAGCGCGTGAAGAGCGTGTCGGACGTGCTGAAGGAGGGCGATGAGGTGCTGGTGAAGGTCGTCAGCATCGACAAGACGGGCAAGATCCGCCTGTCTCGCAAGGAGGCCATGGCCGAGCGCGCCGCCGCTCAGCAGCAGGCCGCCACGCCTCCGGCCGCCGGTGACGCGGCTCCCGCGCCCACGCAGCCGAACGCGAAGGCCTGAGCCAGGGCTTGAACAGGCCTTGAGCCTTCAAGGCTGAACGGCGCCCTCCTCCACCTCCGGGTGGGGAGGGCGTTCGTGTTTCAAGGGGCTACGCCATCCACCCAGGGGGTGGCCGGCTCCTTCGGGTCTTCCTCGTTGAGGGCCAGCACCAGGCTGAGCCGCAGCCGAGGGCTCATGATGTTGGGGATCCGCTCCGCGCGCCGCAGTGCCTCCTCGATGAGGTGGACTGCCACCTCGCGTTCTCCTCGCCTGAGTCGGGCCAGCGCCTGCAGCTCCAGCACCTCCAGCGGCTCCTGCTCCATGGAGTGCGTATCCGAGCGCGCCTGCAGCGCTCGCCACTCCTCGGCTGAAGCCGGGCGTGTGGCCAGCTCTACCAGAGAGAGAAGAACGGACTCGGAGGCGCTGAACTCCGTGCCCGGCCGCTCCGCCAGCACCTGGCGGATGGCGTGCAGGGCCTGCCGCGTCAGCTCCTCCTTGCCCTCGTAGGCCAGCACCCGCGCGTGCAGCAGCAGCCCCCAGGGGCGGGGAGCGACTTCGGGGTGCTCTCGTTCCAGCTCCATCGCTCGGGCAATGTGGGGCGCCGCCGCCTGAGTGTCTCCCGCCTGGTAGTACAGCTCTCCCAGGTTGTGCTCGGCGAAGTACTCCCAGCCCCCCATGCCCAGCTCACGGCCCAGGCGCTTGAAGCGCTGCTGGTCCTCGATGGCGCGGGGCAGATCATTGAGGGCCACCCAGAGGTTGCGCCGATTGTTGATGGCGCTGCCCAGGTGCAGCCTGTCTCCGCGCTCCGTGCACGCCGCGATGCACTTCTCCAGCACCCGCTGGGCATCATCGATGCGGCCGAGGCCGGGGAGGATGAAGCCCAGCAGCAGCAGGGCGATGACGCGCGACTCGTAGCCCGCATCCCCCTGGCGCTCGGCCAGCTCCGCCGCGGCCTCCAGCAGGGCGCGGGCGTGCTCCCACTGCCCATTCCGCCACTGGGCCCGGCCCATTCCCAACATGAGCCGCACCTGCACCAGGGGCGAGTCCAGCAGGGCGACCATCGCGATCTCCATGGCTTCGAGGACGCGTTCCTCGGAGCGGACATAGTCGTTGCTCCAGTCGAAGGCCGTGGCCTCGTCCAGCAGCACCTCGACCTCCTCGCGCGCCTCGCCCAGCTCTCGTGCCATCTGCCGGGCCTGGGCCAGATCGGCCAGTGAGTCCTCGTAGCGGCCGATCCGGTAGCGCATCAGCCCACGGCCGCGCAGGGCGACGAGCCGCCGCGAGTCGGAGGCCTGGGACAGAAGCTCCAGGGCTCGGCTGTAGGTGGCTTCTGCCTCCAGGTAGGCATGGCGGTTACGGGTCGCCTCGGCCAGATCGATGTAGAGGGCGGCAGCCTCCGAGTGAAGCCCCGCGGCGGCGGAGTGAAAGGCGAGCCGGGGCAGCAGCTGGGGCTCGTGGATGCTGGCATCCATGTAGAAGACGTGGGCCGCATGGTGGAGGCGCCAGCGCTGCATCTCGGACAAGGAGCGGACCACCTCCTGGCGGATCAGCTCGTTTCGGAAGCGCAGCCCCTCCTGCCGGTGGTCCACCAGGAGCCCCAGTTCCACCAGTCGACGGGTGGCGTGGCGCGCATCCAGTGGGAAGTCGGTTGCGCCATCCTCCTGCTCCAGCGCGCGGACCACTCCGTCCACCTCATCGAGGGTGAACTCGCCCCCGAGCACCGCGCACAGCCGGGCATGGGCGACGAGCTCCGCGGGCAGCGCCCCCAATTCGTGATGGGCCAGCCATTCCACCAGTCGCAGCGTCGGCATCCGGTCCAGCTCGTCCGTGGCCAGGTACCAGCTGCCCCCAGGACGCTGGCGCACCAGCCCCTGGCGTTTGAGGCCGCGCGCCAGCTCGACGATGAAGAGCGGCGTGCGCTCGGCGCGCTCGACCAGGCGCTCCAGGGATTCAGCGGGCACGCTCTCGGCGGGGCGCAGCCCGGTGCGGCACAGCTCCATGGCGTCCGACAAGGGCAGAGGGCCGAGTGGCATGACAGAGCGGTGGGCGGCACGCCGGCCCCATTGAGGCCGGGTTCGCTCGAAGCCGGAGCGGGCCAGGACGCAGATCCAGAGGGGGAGCTCGGACTCGGCGCGCGTGGCGTACTCGAGGGCATCCAGGGCCATGTCCTCGGCGAAGTGGGCATCATCCAGCAGCAGGAGCAGCGGACGCGTGCGGGCCGTGGCGGCCAGGAGCTCACCCGTGGCGCGCACCGCCAGCATGCGCAGGGCGCCGGGGGCGGCGGCCTGGCTGCGCAGGTCCGTGGGAGTACTCCACCCCAGATAGGAGGCCACCGAGGGCCACAGCTCTTGAGCCAGGGAAGCTCCCACCAGCTCCGCGCATCGAGCACGGCAGGTGGTCTCGCTTCCCGTGGACTCACCCAGGAACTCGCGCAGCAGCAGACGCAGCGTGCTCTCCGGATCGCCCTGGATGGGTTCTCGGGCTCGCAGCGAGAGCACGTGCGCGCTCGGAACCTGCTCGTACAGGTGCTGAACGAGGGCGGCGGCCAGGTGACTCTTTCCCTGTCCTCTGTCTCCCAGCACGGAGGCGAGCGTGGGCGCCCGGTCCTGAACGGCTGTGCGAGCGCTGTGCACCAGCTCCGCCAGCTCTCCCTGACGGCCCACCAAGACCCCATGACCCAGACGCACCACGCTGGTGTCCTCGCGGGCTGCTTCGGGCAGGGCTCGGCGGAAGAGGCCCTCGCGCTCGGGGATGGGCACGCACTTCAGGTCGGGCATTCCCTCCAGCGCCACGGCCGTCAGCAGCAGCGTGGGGGGATCCTCCTCGGCGGGATAGCACTCCAGGCGGGAGAAGAGCGGCGTCAGGTAGCGGGGAGGTCCGTGGGCGCGGCGCTGGACTCGCACCATGGCCACGTCCACCAGGACGTTGGCGGCCATGCCCTCGGCGCACAGGTGCTCGGCGCACAGGTGCGCGCGCTGGAGCGGATTGGCCGCGGTCTCCGGATCGAAGACGGCGGCGAAGCGGGTCCCCTCACGGAAGGCGAGCTGTCCGCCACCCCGAGTCAGCGCCTTCTGCACCGCGAGGGGGTTGGCCCCCGAGCGCAGGAAGAGCACAGCCACGGAGCGGTGCTGAGAGGGAGGAGCACGGACCGGCGCACTCGCGAGAGCGGGCGCCACGGAGGAGGAGTGATCGAGTGCCTGTTGCAGGGCCAGGGCCAGCTCCTGGGCGGAGGCGTAGCGGCGTGACGGCTCCTTGGCCAGGCAGCGCAGCGCCACCTCTTCGAGGGGAGCGGGGACAGGGGCCAGCTCCGAGGGGCGAGGGGGACGGCGAGAGAGGTGGGCCTGACGGACCTCCGCGGCGGAACCGAAGAAGGGCGTCCGACCGGTGAGCATCTCGTAGAGGATGACGCCCGCCGAGTACACATCCGTGCGTTCGTCCAGTGCCTCCAAGCCATCGCACTGCTCGGGAGCCATGTACTCGGCGGTGCCGGCGTAGACGAGCCCTCGCGCCGCACTGCTCTGGGACACAGGGAGGGACAACGGCCGGGCCAGGCCGAAATCGAAGAGCCCCAGGGTCCACGTTGCCTCGTCGAGGAAGATGTTCTCCGGCTTGAGATCGCAGTGGATGAAGCCGCGAAGGTGGATGGTGCCGAGCGCTTGCGCCAGGGCCAGCGCGGCCAGCCCAGCCTCGGGCAGTGGGCCCTGTTGCCGCGCCAGGCGCTCGGCGAGCAGCGGATGGGCAATGAACTGCATGACGAAGTAGGGAGGGCCGTCGGCCAACCTACCTGTCTCGTACACCTCGGGCACGGTGGGAGGACCGATGGCTCGCAGCGCTTCGATCTCCCGCTCTGAATCGGCCCCTGCCACGCCCTGGGGGCGGTGCAATACCTTGATGGCCACGCGCAGGCCGTCGTGGCAGCGCCGGGCCGCCAGCAGCGTGCCGAAGCCGCCCTGGGCCACCGTGCGCTCCAACTCGTAGCCCGGGAAGGCCAGCGCAGGCAGCGGTCTGGGCGTGGCGGGAGGCTCGCTGCACGGAGCGGCTCCTTGGAGGCAGAAGAGATGGCCTCCCTCCCAGCGTTGCCCGCATGTCAGGCAGCGTGGCACGTGCTGCCCCCCTTTCTCAGACGCAGCCCGCCGACCGCGAGCCGCCGTGTATCCAGTCACTTCCTCATGCGCCTGGCCGTTCTGCTCCGTGGTGGGAAGGCTTCAGTGGCAAGGTCCGCTGTCCAGGCTTGGCATCATCTACCTTTGAGGAAGGAGGGGGGCTTGGGATCTGCTCAGGTGATGCAGGCGCGTCGGGACTCGGGAGTCATGGCGAAGCCTGAGGTATCGCGGAGGACCCATCCCGCGGTGTCGGTCAGTGGGCCGCCGGTGATCTCGATTCCGTCGGGGCCCTGGCGCGTCTCCACCTGGCCCACGTGGACACAGAGGTGGACACTCACGCTTGAACCGGCAACCCGTTCCTGAGTGCGTTGGTGGAGTTCTCGAGCGACGGACAGCAATTCAGGGAGCACCAAGGACGGGGAGGCATCCAGCAGGCGCACGCCGAGCAGAGCCATGCCCATCTGCTCGGCGAGGATGAAGCCCTTCTCACACAGCTTCTGTTCCAGAGCGTCGAGGACGCTGGAGACGGTGGTGTAGGCGTCATCGTCTTCGTTGCCCAGAGGCAGCGTGGCCTCGGCGTGGATGACGAAGGCTGAGGCACTGCTGGGGTGGGGGGTGGAGGGCGAGGACGCGGGATCCAGGGCCTCGCGGAGTGCGGCCAGCAGCGCGGAGACAGAGGGGTAGCGCCGGTCCGACTCCTTGTCCATGCAGCGCTGCACCACGGCATCCACCGTGGTGGGGACGGGCGCGCGAGCGCTGGGGCGAGGAATCGGAGCCTCCAGGTGCATGCGCTCGACTTCCAGATTGTTGGTGGCTTGAAAGGGATGCTCGCCAGTGAGCAGGCGGAAGAGCAGGACACCGAGGGCATAGATGTCGGTGGCCGGACCGATGACACCGCCGCGGATCTGCTCGGGAGCCATGGCGTGAGGCGTGCCCAGGCGCTCACCGTCCGTGGTGATGCCGGGCTCACCGGGCTCGGGGTGGAGAATCTTGGCGATGCCGAAGTCGAGCAGCTTGATCTGGGGCGGATGGGCGTCGGAGACGACAGCGACATTGCTGGCCTTGAGGTCGCGGTGAACGACACCTGCGCGGTGAGCCGCCTCGAGCGCGGCGCAGATGGGAGTCAGGAACTCCAGGGTGCGATCCGGTGACAGACGCCCGCGCTCCAGCAGCACCTGGCTCAGGGTGCGCGAGGGCAGCAACTCCATCACGTAGTAGGGGCTCCCATCCGGCAGCAGACCGAAGTCGTACACATTCACGATGTTCGGATGGCGGATCTGGTTGACGACCCGGGCCTCGCGGACGAAGCGCTGGAGCATCTCTCCCTTGTCACTCAGGTGCGAGTGCAACACTTTGACCGCGGCTCGTCGTCTGAGGATGCGGTGTTCGGCTTGATAGACGGTGCCGTGTCCTCCGGTGCCCACCACGGCTTGCAGCAGGTATTCACCGGCGAATGTGCCCAAACCCGTCTTTCGGCTAGGAGGTTCTCCTTGGGACGAGAGAGGCATACCCCCCGAAAACAGGAATCGTGAGCTCGTCGTATCTGGCATTTCCTTGATTGTACGAGCAGGTATGAGTCGAGCTTCGATGGCACCGGGGGGAGGGCCGTTTGTTGAGTGGATGGTAGATGCCGCTGGGCGATCGGTGGAAGGTCCTGATCTTCCAAGGAGAAGGTCAGGGGATGCAGGCACGCTGGGTCTCGGGAGTCATGGCGAAGCCCGAGGCATCGCGGACGATCCATCCCGCGGTGTCGGTCAGTGGGCCGCCGGTGATCTCGATTCCGCCCGGGCCCTGCCGTGTATCCACCTGGCCCAGGTGGACACAGAGGTGGACGCTCGCGCGTGAATCGGCAACCCGCGCCTGGGCGCGCTGGTGGAGTTCCCGGGCGAAGGCGAGCAGTTCCTCAGGCTTCAAGGAAGGGGAGGCATCCAGCAGGCGCACGCCGAGCAGAGCCATGCCCATCTGCTCGGCGAGGATGAAGCCCTTCTCACACAGTTCCTGCTCAAGGCTGTCGAGGACGTTGGAGACGGTGGTGTAGGCATCATCATCGTCGTTGCCCAGGGGCAGCGTGGCCTCGGCGTGGATGACGAAGGCGGGAGCACTGCGGTGATGGGAAGGGGCAGGGGAGGACGGAGGAGCCAGGGCCTCGCGGAGCGCGGCCAGCAGCGCGGAGGCAGAGGGGTAGCGCCGGTCCGACTCCTTGTCCATGCAGCGCTGCACCACGGCATCCACCGTGGTGGGGACGGGAGCGCGAGCGCTGGGGCGGGGAACAGGAGCCTCCAGGTGCATGCGTTCGATCTCCAGGGGATTGGCGGAGGAGAAGGGATGGTCACCGGTGAGCAGGCGGAAGAGCAGGGCACCGAGGGCATAGATGTCGGTGGCCGGACCGATGACACCGCCGCGAATCTGTTCCGGAGCCATGGCGTGAGGCGTGCCCAGGCGCTCACCGTCCGTGGTGATGCCGGGCTCACCGGGCTCGGGGTGGAGAATCTTGGCGATGCCGAAGTCGAGCAGCTTGACCTGGGGTGGGTGGGCGTCGGAGACGACGGCGACATTGCTGGCCTTGAGGTCGCGGTGAACGACACCTGCGCGGTGAGCCGCCTCGAGTGCGGCGCAGATGGGAGCCAGGAACTCCAGGGCTCGGTCCGGTGACAACCGGATCTGTTCCTGCAGCACCTGGTTCAGGGTGCGCGAAGGCAGCAGCTCCATGACGTAGTAGGGGCTGCCGTCCGGCAGCACGCCGAAGTCGTAGATGCCCACGATGTTGGGGTGGCGGATCCGGTTGATGAGCTGGGCCTCGCGGACGAAGCGCTGGAGCATCTCGTCCTTGTCATTCAGGTGCGAGTGCAACACCTTCACCGCCGCGCGGTGCCTGAGGATGCGGTGCTCGGCCTGATAGACGGTGCCGTGTCCCCCCGTGCCCACCACGGCCTGCAGCAGGTATTCACCCGCAAGCGCTCCCGGGGCTGCCCTCCACGCCGCCCGCTCCTCTCGCGTGAGGCGGGGGGAGCTATCTGAAATCAGGAAATGGGTGATTGACGTGTCTTCCATGGTTTCCATTGTACGGACGGACGAGGACCTGTGAGCGATGGCCCTCCGGGGAGGGAGAGCTGTCGAGTAGATGGCAGACTGCTCTGTCGCTCGGTTCAGACACCTTGAGTCCTCTGCTGGAGGGGTGGCTGGCCTCTGGCGACGGGACGGGGAAAGATCCTCGGGTCCGCTCGCACGTTGAAGGCGCGAGCCCGTTCCCGGAGCCTTCGTGTCCCTGTCACCGCTGACGCCTCGCGCCAAGCCGTCTGGCCCGCTCTCGGGGCTCTCGCGCTTCATGGGTGGCTTCCGCTGGGCCTTCATGCCCCTGGGGCTGCTGGCCCTCATCGCCGTGGGCGTGCATGCGGCGGCGGACACGCTCGATGATCGGCTGTTGTCGCTGGTGGACCTGGCGGACGCGGCCTTCGACAAATGGGTGGGCGCCTCCAGCGTCACCGAGGGACTGGTGGATCTCGTCTCGCTGGAGCAGCGCACCGTGATCGCCCGCGCGCTGGCCCTGGTGTGGGAGTTGTCCGTGGACCTGGTGCTGGCCCTTCCCGCGCTCGGCTACCGCGAGTCGCGCGCCTCCGCGGAGCAGGAGCCCTGGCGCAAGTACCTCCAGCAGGACACGCGGCCCACCTGGCGTCAGCTCTTCCTTCGCTCGCTGCGCAAGCCCACCACGGTTCGATGGACGCGGCCATTGGCCACGGGCGCCGTGGTGCTCGCGGGGGCGTGCGCGGTGGCCCGGCTCGTTCAGGGCTCGGTGTACCTCTCCTGGCGCGAGTTGCTGGGAGAGCAGGCCGCGGACGTAGCGGCGAGGGGATTGGCGCTGGGCGCGCTGGTGGGCATCCTCGCATCGCTGGGATGGCGCGCGGTGCTGCGCAACCTCCAGCACGCGGATACCGCCTCCCAGGAGAACATCCACAGCCGGTTGCAGGCGCTCTCGTATGGGCTCGCGGGCTCGGCGCTCGCGGTGCCCCTGGCGCTCGCCGCGGCGCTGGATGCCTCGCCCCTCCTCTCCTTCCTGCGCTGAGGTGGCTTCGTGTTCTCTCGCAACGCACGCGGCCTGCTCGACTTCCTGATGGCCTCCCTGTGCCTGTGGGCCGCGTACCACCACACGCCCGCGGGGGCGCTGATACGGCGCGGTGCGGCCTGGGCCTTCCACTCCCGAAGCACCGCCCGTCCGCTGCTGGCCTACTACGATGGCGTGAGCAGCTCGGGGGTGACCACCTCCGCGCTCGTCCCGGTGGCTCCGCTCGTGCGTCCTCTCTCCGAGGCCGGTTCGCTCGCATATGGCACGCACCTGGCGCTCAAGGGCCTCCAGCCGAAGGCGCAGCAGCCCGTGCTGGCGCTGGCGGCCGAGCTGGGTGTTCCCTCCGCCGCGCTGCTGGACGGGACGCAGGGGCCCGAGGCAGCGCGCAAGCTCCTCGACGCTCTCTCTGGAGACTTTCCGAACGAGGAGGCCCGCCTCACCGCTGTGTTCGCGGGCCGCATCCCCGCGCGCTATGCGCTGGAGCGCGTGTCGGCCGAAGGCGGCACGCCCACCCTGGAGCGGCTCTCGCAGCAACTGCCGCCCGGCTTCGAGGACGCGACGGTGGCGGCGGCCCAGGCGCTGGCGCTCACCACCGCGTTCGGGTTGTCCTGGCCCGTTCCGGAGTCGACGCGCATCTCCAGCCCGTTCGGCTATCGCATCCACCCCACGCTGGGCACCCGGAAGCTGCACACGGGCGTGGACCTCAGCGTGCCCCAGGGGACGGAGGTCCACGTGGTGGAGGACGGTACCGTGCGGCGCGCGAGCGAAGACTCGGTGAACGGCCGGGTGCTCATCGTCGACCACGGGCGCGGCGTGACGACGGCCTACTGCCACAACTCGGAGTTGTTGGTGGCGGTAGGACAGCGAGTGAAACGCGGGGACGTCATCGCCCATTCGGGCAACACAGGCCGCTCCACCGGCCCCCACGTCCACTACCAGCTCGAGCTCTCCTCCCAGCCCGTGGATCCGCTGCGCTTCCACGCGGGCCCGCGTGCCGTGGCCAGCGACTCCAGCCTCTGACAAGTCAGTCCCCGCGCTGACACGTCAGCTCCTCGCAGTGACGTGTCAGCCTCGCTCCGAGGCCTCGGAAGGACCTGGGTTTTCGAGGGAGCAGGCAAGGAAGCACGGTCAGGCACCGGGTTTGCTAGTTCGCGAGGGGCAACGCTAGAACTGTCGCGTTCCCGACAGGGTCAGCTCACAAGGATCCCCCCTCATGGATGAACTCATCAATCAGCTCAAGACGCTCGCACTCACCGAGGCAGTGCCCTTCCTGATCAAGCTGGGTGGCGCGCTGGTGATGTGGTTCGTCGGGCGCACGGTCATCAGCGGCTTCCAGCGCGTGCTGCAACTCACGATGCAGAAGCGGAAGATCGACTCAACGCTGATCCGCTACGTCGAGTCGCTCTTCTCCAGCGCCCTGACCATCCTCCTGGGTTTGGCGCTGCTGGGGGTGATGGGCATCGAGACGACCTCGTTCGCTGCGCTGCTGGCCGCGGCGGGTATCGCCATCGGCTCGGCCTGGTCGGGGCTGCTCTCCAACTTCGCCGCTGGCGTCTTCCTGCTGGTGCTGCGGCCGTTCCGGGTGGGGGATGAGATCAACTCGGGCGAAGTCACCGGGGTGGTGCAGGAGATCGGCCTGTTCGTCACCGCCATCGACACGACGGACAACCTGCGCATCTTCGTCGGCAACGCCCGCCTGCTCGGCGACAACATCATCAACTTCAGCCACCATCCCCACCGCAAGATCACCGTCAAGCTGCCGTTGCTCCATGGCGCGGATGTCCAAGCGGTCAAGCGCGCCCTGGAGGCGAGGGTGGTTGCCGTGCCCGACGTCCTGTCCGAGCCCGCGCTCTCCGTCGAGGTGGAGGAGTTCACGGTGACCGGGCCGGTGCTCGCGGTACAGGCCTGGTGCAAGCCGATCCATGCCAACGCGGTCAAGGACGGTATGGGGCAGGCCATCCAGGAGGCCCTCGCCGCGGCGGGGTATGCGATCCCGGGACAGCAGGCACCTTGGGTTCTCCCCAAGGCGGGCTGAATCCCACCTCGAAACAGGCGTCCCGGCACGCCCGTTCATGCTAGGTGGGGCCGTCATGGTGACCCTACAGGTTCGACGCGTCCGTCCCGACCATCCGGATCCGCTCCCGCTGCCTCGGTATGAGACGGCGCTGGCCGCCGGAATGGATCTCCGAGCGGACATCGAGGGGGAGCGGACGCTGCGTCCGCTCGAGCGCCTGGCTGTTCCCACCGGGCTCTCCATCGCGCTGCCTCCCGGCTACGAGGGGCAGGTGCGTCCCCGCTCGGGGCTGGCGCTCAAGCACGGCGTCACCCTGCTGAACTCCCCTGGCACCATCGACGCGGACTACCGGGGCGAAGTCCACGCGATCCTGGTGAACCTCTCCCAGGAGCCCTTCACCCTGCGCCGAGGTGATCGGGTGGCGCAGCTGGTGGTCGCACCCGTCACCACCGCGGAGCTCCAGGAAGTGGCCGTTCTGGATGCCACCCCTCGGGGGGAGGGGGGGTTCGGCTCGACGGGGAGGTGATACGGGATTGTTCCTTGCTGCCCCTGTGGAGGGCGGGATGATAAGGAGACTTCGGGCCGGCCGGACAGAGGCCCCTGAAGGAGCTGGAGTCCCCCCCCGTGCTCTGCTACCGCTGCGGAAGCCACGTCCCTGAGACGACCGATACCTGCCCGACCTGCGGCCAGAAGTTCGACGCGTCGGCCCGGCAGGCATCAGGTGCGTCCACGCGCAAGCGGGGCGGTGGGGAGGGCGCGCCCTACAAGTCGGGAGACATCGTCGCCGGGCGCTATGTCGTCCAGGACATGGTGGGCGCCGGGCCCGTGGGCTACGTCTTCCGGGTGCTGGACCGGGCGAATGACGTGGAAGTCGCCCTCAAGGCCATCAACCCCCGGCTCCTTCAGGAGCCCGAGGAGCGCACCCAGTTCTCGCTGGTGCTGAAGGTCGGCAAGAAGCTCAACCACCCGTATCTGTCTCGCGTGTACGAAGAGGGCTTCGACCAGGAGCGCCCCTACTTCACCTCGCAGCTCATCGACGGCATGACGCTGCGCCGGATGATGGAGATGCGCGCCGCCAAGGGGCAGCCCTTCACCCTCCGAGAGGTGGAGCCGCTGCTCAGCCAGCTCGCCTCCGCGCTGGATGCCGCGCACCGGTACGGGCCTCACTCGGACCTCAAGCCCGAGAACATCATCGTCCTGCCAGACCTGCTCAAGGTGACGGACTACGGGCTCGCGCTCGGCCTCCCCCGTCCTCCCTACGTCCAGGCCCAGAAGGGCTACCGCGCTGATGCCTACATCGCTCCCGAGTACGTGTCCGGCAGCGAGATCGACTCGCGCATGGACCTCTACTCGCTCGCGGTCATCGTGGGCGAGATGCTCACCGGGCTGATGCCGGACGCGGACGGCATCCCCGAGGTCCTGATGAAGAATCCGGACCTCCCGCCCGCCTTCGAGGCGCTCTACCGGCGCGCGCTCAACTCCAACCCGCTGGTCCGGCCGAAGTCCGCCGGTGAGTTCGCCGCCGAGTTCTCCTCCATCCTGTCGAAGGGGGCGGGGAAGCGCGCGCCTCCGCAGGCCCCACCCCTGGGGAACTCGGCGCTGAGCGACAAGGCGCGGACCTCCGAGAAGCCGCCGCCACCGGTGCCGACGGATCAGCTTCCCATCGTCAGCCTGTCTCCGCCGATCCCCTCGCGCCCTTCGCTCGAGCACGATGCGCCGGTCGATGCCACCCAGCCAATGGATGCGGCGATGCTGGCGGCCATCATGGCGGCGCCTCCCGGGTCCACCTTGAGGCCCGATGGGACCATCAAGCCTCCGGAGCCTCGGCCCTCGGCGGAGTCTCGTGGCGGCAAGTCGTCGCCCACGGAGCCGCCCGTGTCTTCTCCTTCTTCGGCGTCCGCGGGAAATCCGCCTCGGGCTGCTCCCGCGGAAAAGGCTTCTGCGGTTTCGGGGGCTCGTCAGGCTGTGAAGCCGGCCGTGGCCCGCCCCGTGGTGAGGAAGGTGGAGAAGCGGCCTCTGCCGACACTCGGGCTGGTGTTGCTCACCATCGCCGGGTTGGCGACGGGCGCGGGCGTGGGCTTCCTGCTGCTCAAGCGCATGGGGGCTCAGGGTGGGGGAGATCCGACCCCCGTGCCGCCTCCCGTGTCCCAGCCGGTGCCTCCGGCGCCTCCGGCCTCCCCGCAGGGCAGTCCGATGGCGCTTGCCGCCCGCTGTCCTCAGGACATGAAGCAGGTGAGCGGTGGCACCTTCAAGCGCGGTGCTCCTCCGAATGAGAAGGAGCGGATGGCGGACGAGCGGTTGCTCGAGAGCGTCCAGGTCTCCACCTTCTGCATCGATGAATACGAGTACCCCAACAAGGAAGGGGACCTCCCCCTCGTCAACGTGACTTGGGAGCAGGCGCGCCAGGCCTGCGAGAGCAAGCAGAAGCGGCTCTGCTCGGAGGAGGAGTGGGAGAAGGCCTGCAAGGGCCCGGGCAACGCGCTCTTCCCCTACGCGAACGAGTTCAACGCCAGCGCCTGCAACACGAAGGATGCCAACGAGAAGGATCGCGCCCTGGCCGTGGCGGGTCATTTCGCGGGCTGTCGCTCCGGCTACCAGGTCGCTGATCTCTCCGGGAACGTGGCGGAGTGGACGGCCTCGCCGTTCGCGGGCAACAACCCGAACAAGACCCTGAAGGGCGGCGCCTTCAACCGGACGGACTCCGCGGTTCGCTGCTCGGCGCGCACCAGCGGGGAGCCGGACAAGCCGGAGCCCACCGTGGGCTTCCGTTGCTGCGCGGGTGTCCAGCAATGAGGAGCACCCGGGCCGCGCTGCTGCTGGCGCTGCTGCCCCTGGTGGCTGCTGCCCAGGCTCGCCCGAAGGTGGTGGCGGTGAAGTCCACCGCGCTCGCGCCCTATGCGTCCGTGCTCGCGGGCTTCCGCGCGGAGGCGGACGCGGATGTGCAGGAGCTGATGCTGGACGAGAGCCCCACCGCTGCGGCCAAGGTCTTCAAGGCGTTGGCACTGCAGAAGCCGATGCTGGTGCTGGCCATCGGGCCCCTGGCGGCCAACGCCGCGCGGCGCTCGCTGGGCGAGGAGATCCCCGTTCTCTTCGTCATGGTGCCCTACTTCGAGAAGTACGGCCTGGAAGGCCCCAACGTCACGGGCATCGCGCTGACGAGCGACTACACGCCGGAGCTGGGTGCGCTCAAGGCGATGCTTCCCAAGGCGAAGCGGGTGGGCATCCTGCATGATCCCCGCTTTTCGGCGAGGCAGGTGCAGACGGCCCAGGAGTCCGCCAGCGCGCAGGGGCTCTCCATCGTCCCGCTGGAGGTGGAGTCCCAGGCGCGGGTGGAGAAGGTGCTTGCGGGCGCGGCGGGCAAGGTGGATGCGATGCTGATGGTGGCGGACAAGACGGTGGCCAACACCACCGTCGTCGAGGCGCTCATCACCTTCGCCACCGCGCAGAAGATTCCCCTGGTGGCGCTCACGCCCAGCCAGGTGAAGGAGGGCGCCACGCTCTCGCTGGCCCCCAGCCCCACGGCCATTGGCCAGCAAGCGGGGCGGCTGGCCAACCGCATCATCCACGAGAAGGTGGATCCCGGCGCGCTGGCGGTGGCGCAGCCGGAGGGCATGGACATGGCCATCAGTCTCACCGCCAGCCGAAAGCTCAGCTCCTCCTGCGACGTCGTGATGGAACTGCTCCGGTACGCGGCGAAGCGGGACTTTCCCGTCAAGGTCTTCGAGTGATTCCAAGATACAGCCGACAGGAGATGGCTTCCCTCTGGTCCGACGTCGCCCGTTACCGCCGCTGGCGGGACGTGGAGCTCGCCGCGCTGGAGGGCATGGTCGAATCAGGGCTCGCCCCCAAGGAGGCGCTGGAGGACTGCCGGGCGCGCGCCGGGGACTTCACGCCCCAGGATGCCGCCCGCATCGAGGAGATCGAGCGCACCACCAAGCATGACGTGATCGCGTTCCTCACCTTCATGGAGGAGCGCATCGGCCCCAGCGCTCGGTGGCTGCACATGGGGATGACGTCCTCGGACGTGCTGGACACGGCGCTGGGGATGACGCTCCGGGATGCGTTGGATCTGATCCTCCAGGGGCTGTCGCGGGTGATGGCGGCGGTGGAGAAGCGCGCCTTCGAGCACAAGAACACGGTGATGATGGGGCGCAGCCACGGCATCCACGCCGAGCCCATCACCTTCGGGTACAAGCTGGCCATCTGGTACGACGAGCTGAGCCGCGCCCGGGCCCGGTTGGAGCACGCCCGGGAGAGCATCGCCGTGGGGATGATCTCCGGCGCGGTGGGCACGTTCGCGCACCTGCCTCCGACAGTGGAGGAGCACGTGTGCCGCAAGCTGGGGCTCCACGCGGAGCCGGCCTCGAGCCAGATCATCCAGCGGGACAGGCACGCGGAGTTCTTCTCGGCCCTGGCCCTGCTGGGTGCCAGCATCGAGAAGTTCGCGGTGGAGATCCGCCACCTGCAGCGCACGGAGGTTCGCGAGGCCGAGGAGCCCTTCACCCCGGGGCAGAAGGGCTCCAGCGCCATGCCGCACAAGCGCAACCCCATCCTCTCGGAGAACCTGACGGGGCTGGCTCGGCTGCTGCGCGGCTACGCGGTGAGCGCCCTGGAGGACGTGGCGCTGTGGCACGAGCGGGACATCTCGCACTCGTCCGTGGAGCGCGTCATCGGGCCGGATGCCACCATCCTGGCGGACTTCATGCTCCACCGGTTCGCGGGGCTGATGGAGAACCTGCGCGTCTACCCCGAGCAGATGGCGAAGAACGTGGAGCTGCTGGGCGGAGTGGTGAATTCGCAGCGCATCCTGCTGGAGCTGGCTCGCAAGGGGATGGACCGGCAGGCCGCCTATGTCATCGTCCAGCGCAACGCGATGAAGATGTACGAGGAGGGCGTGAGCTTCCGCGAATCGCTGCTGAAGGACGCGGATCTGCTGAAGATGATGAGCATCGAGGAGATCAACGACTGCTTCTCCACCGGCTACCACACGCGACACGTGGACGACATCTTCCGCCGCGTGTTCGGCCGCAGCCAGTAGGCGCGCCCGGGTTCAGCTGACGTCGAGGTGCCAGGGGATGAGGCCATCCCCGGCGCAGGCCTCCTGGATGACCTCGGCCATGAGGGCCACGCTCTGGGAGGGGAAGAAGACGCCCAGCTCCTGGGGAGCGCCCGCCACCATGCGCACCAGTCCCGTGCCTCGGAAGATGCCTCCGGGCACTCGCGCCATCTCCGCCGCGCTGGCGAGCCCCATGCCCACCGGGTAGCGCCGGCGTTGCGCGTGAAGCAGGCCTCCCGCCAGCATGAGCAGGGTGAGCTGCCTGTTCCGGTGAGGCCTCTCCAGATAGCCCGGATCCAGCTCCACCAGCTCGTCGCGGCGCAGGCGCGGGAGGCCCGTGAGGGTGGGGATGTAGATGCGCTGCCACACGTCGGGGATCAGCTGCTCGAACTGGAAGGGAGCGCTGGAGGCGCGGGTGAGGGAGAGGGCTCCCACCGCTCGTTTTGTGCCTGCGCGCACGGCCTCGACGAGGAGGAACTCGCTGCGCTCGGGATCTCCACCGAGGGCGTTCGGGGGAGTGTTCAGCTCGATGGATCGTTGCTCCTGCAAACGGTGGATGGCGGCCCTGTCGGACGGGGTTGCCAGCCGGAACACATACTGCGTCATGGGCTTCTCCTGTCTCTGCTGGCCGACGGGCTGAGCAAGGGACATGCCGTCACGCTGTCGCTCTCAGATGGAGCGTCAGACGTGTCAGTCAGGGCGTGAGAGGCCAGTTCGGCGTGTCAGTCGCCGTGTCAGCCGCTGACTGCTGCGTCCTTGCTGGATGGGCCACCTGGACCGACGTGTGCCCAAAGGGGCTCCTCTTTGTTGGCACGGCTCGCAACCCTTGGCGCACCCATTAGTGCCGCGCAGATGGAAGAGAAGTGGGCGACGTGGCAGGTGCGCGCGGTGGACCCGACGCCGGGTGTCATCGTTGCGCGGGCAGCACTGCCCTAACGTGGAGTTCTCCAGACAGTCAGTGGGGGGCTTCTGATGAGAACAGATGGGAGCTGGGCCCTGCCGCGCTCGGGGCGCGGCGCAGGGGCGTTGGCGTTGGTGGTGGGGTTGCTGGCCAGCGGCTGCGCCACGCTGCCGACGCCGCCCGGCTCGGAGGTCTTCTACCAGCAGCGGGCGCACCGCCGGGAGTTGGCGCTGCGCTGGGGCGCACCTGCTTCGGCGCTGCTGAGCCCTGCGCGGCAGGTCGAGCCCGATGAAGTCGAGCCCCCGTGTGGATCCCAGCCCGAGGGTTGGCCGCAACACGCCGACGGTGACGAGGAGTTGCTGGCACCCCTGTTGGGGTGCCCGTCGGTGGGCGCGTACCTGGCGTTGCAGCGTGGCGTGGGCATGGCGCGGGTGGTGGAGCGTCTGGGGGATTGGAGCGCCGTGCGGCTGGGAGCGCTGGGGCCGCTGGTGGATGCGCAGGCCTCTCGGGCCCTCGTCGCCCGGCGCGCTTCCTTCCTGCTCCAGGCCACGCGGGACTTCGGTGCTTATGCCGAGGTGTTCGCCCTCTTCATTGTCCACACCAGCTTCGATGACGAGTTGGAGGAGCTGCTGCGGCTGTTGGCGAAGGACAAGGAGCTGAGCCAGACGCTGGGGCCCATGGAGGCGGTGCTCCAGGAACTGGAGCACCGCGGCCTGAAGCTCGCAGCCTTCCCGGAGCGCGCAGAGCAACGTTCGGACGTGTTGCGCGGGCTGGGCAAAGCCGCCGCGGATGCACTCAACAGCAGTGCCGTGAGCCAGGGTGCGCGCTACGCGAACATGGCCGCTCAGCTCCAGCAGATGCCCCCGGCCTACCAGCAGGCCGCCTGGGCACTGGAGCGAGCGCTGTCGGCAGAGCACTTCTCCCCCTCCAACACGGCGCTGGGCGCCTTCGATCATCTCACCTTCGGTGTGCCGTTGGGCTTCTACCAACTGGGAGTAGGCACCGCGCACGGGCTGGGCGAGCTGGTACAGGGGAAGTACGAGCAGGCCACGAGGGAGCTGGCCCCTGCAGCGCTGCTGGTGGGGCTGTACGTGCAAGGCAAGGCCGCCCGCTTCCTGGCGGGGGATGGCGCTGGAGCACGGCTGTCGCTGCCGGAGCTGAGGCTGGAGGCGTTGCGGAAGGTGGCGTGGCAGTTGACGGAGCGTCTGGGGGTGGAGGGGGTGGGAGAGCTGGCGCGCTACATGCGCGCGCGCCGGGAAGCAGCAGTGCTGGTGGGTGCTGGAGGGGAGAGGGCGGCCGTGGCGCTGTGGGAGGCCCGTGGCAACGTGGCGCGGGCGCAGGCGTGGCTGGCCGAGGCTCCCTCCGAGCGCCCGGGGGCTGCCGAGCCGAAGTTAGCCAATGGGACGCTGGGCGGTATTGCCGCGCTGGTGGACGAGGCCGCCGGCCTGAGCGCGGAGGTGCTGAAAGCCAAGCTGCGGTTGGCCGAGCTGGAAGCACAGGGTCCACGCCTGCCGGGGGACGTGGCGCTGCTGAAGAAGCTGCACGCCACACTCTCCACGCCACCGCCCGGAGTGCCGGAGGGCTATGCGCTGTGGGAGGAGTACCGGGCCTACCGCCAGGCACGGCTCACGGAGTTGGAGCAGGGCCAGGCCGCGCAAGGCCCGCTGCGATGGGAAGCCTACGAGCAGATGCGTGGGGCGTTCGCCCGGGGTCTGGCCTTCGAGCGCACCATGGAGGAGGTGCTGCATGCGGATGCTCGCCTCCCACGAGCGCAGCGCCAATGGCTCCAGGAGTTCTACAAGCCACGCATCGAGACCCACGTGGGCCTCTCCAAGCCGGGCGTGCCCGGCCTCCGCTACGCGGACGTGCTCGTCATCGAGGAGATGCCCCCCGAGGGCCAAGCTCCACGCGTGGAGACCTTCAGCTTCAAGAGCCGCTACCTCGCGCTGTTGAAGGGAGAGGTGCTGAGCGCGCAAATAACAACGGATGCCCAAGCGGCCATGGACTTCTACGGGGGGACGGTGGACATTCGGCGGCCTTCGCTCAAGCAGCCTGCAGCGGTGCAGCGCGTCCGCTTGGTCTACGAGGGGGGGATACTCTTGCCCAATGCTCCCGGCAGGTTGGGCAAGGCTGTGAAGGAAGCGAAGACGAACGTCCCCGGAGTGGAGGTGCTGTTTCAATGAAGTTTCTGACGGGGAAGGACCTGGATGCGGAGGACTCACTGGCGTTCTACTGGGACGGGACCTTCGATACCCAGTTAGACGTCGAGCGTGCGCTGACGCCTTTCCTCGAGGCGCTCGAGGAACACGCTGGGGAGTGGATGCCGGACTTCGTCGCAGCCAAGCGCCGTCGCAAGTACGGCCGCACCGCCGTCTGGAGGACTCTCGAGGAGCGCCAGCGGCCATCCGGTACGAGCTGTGGTCTCTATCACACCAAGTATCCCTTCATGTCGTCGTCCGTCAGCCTTGCGTTCCTCCCATCTCCTCGCCAGTTGAGTGTCAGCATCCATGTACAGCCGCTCACCTTCTTCGGCGAAGAGGAGCGCTGCCGCAGGTTCGTGGAGCTGGTGCGTGCTTGGTCCTGCCACTACCCCGTGCCCTATGCGCATGCCCACAGCGAGGCGGATGGGCAACTCGGAGGCACTCCGTATTACGGGCGCGATCAGCAGACCACGCTGCGCGACGGGTTCGATCAGATCTACGACGTGTGCTGGTTGAACGTGTTCGGGCCTGCGTTGGTGGAGAAAGTGGGGCGAGAGCGCATGCTGTCCACCCCGGCCCACCGGGTGGAGGAACTGTCCAACGGTTCGGTGCTGCTGGTGCTCTGGCCCACGGCCGCCGACTTCACCCGCGAAGAGGCCCGCAAGGCTCAAGCCCGCGCCCTGGTACATCTGCGCCCGGAACTGGACTACGACACGGTGCTGGGCTCGCTGTACGAGCGCAACGCCGCCCTCGTCCCCGTCGAGCCACGCTTCCCTCCGGAGGTGGCCCCCTTCTTCTCGCGAGTGGTGGAGGAGGCGGGCGTGGCCATGCGCCAGAGGCAGGTGGCCGAGCTCAACGCCCACCCGCCCCCCGAGCCGGAGGAGTGGCTGCCAGAGCACGCCGCCCTGCCTTCGGACGTGCCGGACGTGAAGGCCGCGCTGGAGCATTACTCGCTGCTGGCTGAGTACATGGTGGCCATGCGGCACGTGGAGGTGCCCTCGCTCTTCAAACTCAGTCCCGAGTCGCTCACCGATCTGGACTTCCACCTGTGGTGGGAGGACTTCCCTCGCATCTTCGAGCGCCAGCTCATCGACCAGAGGGCAGTGCCCAGCGTGGGAGCGTACCTGGGGCAGGTGCTGGTGAAGCACCTGGGTGGGCAGTGGATTCCGCGCAAGAAGTTGGAGGAGGCCCAGGTGCGCGTGGGCTCCCGGGTGTGGTTACCCTTCGTGCGCGCCTTCAAGTGCCTGCGCTCGCGACAGGCGTTGCTGGACTTCTCGCTCACCCAGCTCTACCGCGTGGCCGAGCGCCACCAGCGCTGAGTGTTGAGCTTCCCAGGCTCATGGGTGATTGAGCGCACTACCTGGGCAGTTGTGTTAGCGTGAGCCTCCCTTGCAGGGAGGCCCGCCAATGAGTGAACCCGCCGTCAGGCCCGCTGTGGCGAAGGAGCGCCGGAGGCGGCGTCACAGCTCGGTGTCGCAGATAGGGCCGGGCACGAAGGTGGGGCCCTATGTGGTGGAGCGGCGGCTGGGGGCAGGGGGCTTCGGCACCGTGTTCCTGGCCCGACAAGGTGATCAACTGCACGCACTGAAGTTCCTATCGCTGAAGGACCACTCGGGGTGGGCCGAGCGAGAGGTGGTGGTGCTCAGTCGCGTGGGCCAGGGACATGTGGCGCAACTGCGAGGCTTCTGGCGGTGGCCTGAGGCGCAGCCGCGTTACCTGGTGGTGGTGATGGAGTACGTGGCGGGAAGGCGTCTGGACACGTGGGTGGATGAGGAGAACCCCTCGGCGCGCCGGGTGCTGCAACTGCTGAGGGACTTGAGCCAGGGGCTGGGGGCGGTGCACGCGGCCGGAGTGGTGCACCGGGATGTGAAGGAGGCCAACGTCCTGGTGAGAGAGGAGGACGGGGCGGCGGTGTTGGTGGACTTCGGCGTGAGTGGCTGCGAGGAGGCGGCCCCGGTGACGCGAGGGGTGATGCCGCCGGGTACGTGGGAGTACCGCAGCCCCGAGGCCTGGCGCTTCGCGCGGGAACATGGCTTCAAGCGGGGAGCGCGTTACCGGCCCAGGCCGCCGGATGACGTGTACGCGGTGGGAGTGGTGCTCTACTGGCTGTTGACGGACGACGTGCCTTTTCCGGTGGAGAACCTTGGGGATGTGGATGCGGTGCTCAACCAGGAGCCTGTGGCGCCGCACGAGCGCAACCCTCGGGTGCCGCGAGAGCTGAGCGAGCTGTGCCTGCGGTTGTTGGTGAAGCAGCCCGAAGCCAGGCCGGACGCGGCGGGGTTGGAGAAGGGAGTGGACGGCTTGCTCGCGCGGCAAGGCCCGGAGTGGGAAGAGCCGCTGTGCGAGCCTCACGGGGAACCCCTCCTGCCCTCGGACGGAGCTGAGGACGTGGACGAGGAGGAGAAATGGGCCCGGGGGCCTTCCAAGCCCCGGCGTGGCAAGCGCCCGGTCCTCCCGGTGGCGCCAGAGCCGAGCAGTATGGCCGTGCCGAAGCCACTCCCCGCCTCGGACAGTGTTCCCGTCGCTCCCGTTGCCGTACCCATTCCGGAGCCAGCCGCCGCTCCGGAGCAGCCAGTGGCCTTCGCTCAGCCACCGGCTTGCCAGGTCTCGTCACGTCGTCGTTGTGTAACGGGGGCGGCCGCGGTGGGGCTGCTCCTCTCGTTGGGAGGGCTCTCCGCGTGGTTCGCTTTACAGGGACACAGGGCGGCCTCGGAGCCCTCCACCCAAAGCGCTACGGCCGAGGCCTCCGCAGCCCCGATTCTCCTGCTCGGGTGGGATGGAAACCTGCCTACCTGGGAGAGCGAAGGGAAAGTAGCGCCCCCTCTGAAACCACCGGAAGCTGAGCGAGCGGCTCCTCTCGAAAGCGAGGGGGCTTCTACCGCGCCCGTGGCCACTGACGGCAAGGCGCAACAGCGTGAGGCTTCCGTGAAGACTGAGCAGCAGAAGCAACCCAAGCGCCTGGGGGCCGCGAAGAAGGCGGCCCTGCTCATCATCTGCACCACCCCCGCCTGCACTGGACCTGTCGCGGAAGTGCGCCCACCGCCGGTGACGGCCGAGCCGTGCCCGCCGGGCTCGCTGCAAGCCATGGAGCAACTGGGCATTCGCATCGGCAAGCGGGCGGATGGGGAGTTCTCCTGGCACCAGGGAAATGTGAGGCCCGTGCCCATCAAGGAGGGGTGGACGACGCTGCGCATGGGCGAAGACCTCGGGCAGCTCGAGGCGCCGTATCAGCTCTCGGGGAGGATCCTCCTCTCGGAGAAGCGGGCGTATGGGCACTGGGTGCAGGCCACCAAGGATGGCAAGACGTACCCTGTCTGCCTGGAGTCGAACCAGCCACGGACGGATGAGGGCGAAGTCGAGTCCACCGTCGGCGTGGAAGCGGTGCGCGAGTTCGAGTGAGGCCACGCGAGCTGGGTGAGCGCAGCGGGGCACTGAGGCGTGGTAGAGGCGACGTACCAGGACACGTTGCCGCCTGCCACCCTAGGAGGTCACCTCGCCGTGCTCGCCGCTCTGCCGCTTTTGTCCGCCGTGCTCGCCGCCACGCCCGGGGTGGAGGCTGCTCTCAATCCACCTGACTGTGAGGCCGCGCCCCAGCCCCTGGTGCTCTCCGCGGAGTCGAACGCACCGTTCGTGCTGTGCCTCAGCCCGGGTACCACTACCAACCTGCTCTTCGACACGCCGTTGGAGCCTGGAGCGGTGGAGGTGCATGCCCCGGAGCAGGAGGTGCAATGGGTGCAGGGCCGGCAGCTTGTGACACTCCTACCCACGGCTCTCCTGTTGCCGGGAGAGTGGCGTAAGCTGACTGTGCGGTTTGGGGATGGGGCGGCGCCGGCTCTGGCCACGGTGCTGCTCTACGCGCATCCGGCCCGAGCGGCGCGGCAGGTGGAGGTGCAACGGCGGGCGCGCACGGTGGAGTCCTACCAGCGCGAGGTGGTCGAGCGGCGGGAGCAGGTGCGCCAGTGCCAGCAGGAGAACGCCCAACTGCGCGCCTCCCAGAGCCAGCCCGAGGGGCTGCGGGGCCTGGTGAGCGCGGGGCTCATGGGTGGGGACCTGGGCGGGGTCGCCTCCGAAAATCTCTCCCTTCCCCCATGGCGCTACACCGTGCGCAAGGGCAGTGTGGTGGATGCCAAGCGGGTGTGGAGCTACCGCTCCAGTACTCGCGTTGCGGTGGAGCTGAAGCTGCAACTCCTCTCCGGCGAGCAGCCCTGGGTGGCCGAGGGCGCGACGCTGGTGGATGCGCACGGACGCGAGGTTCCGGTGCTCCCTCTCTGGCAGGCCGCACCCCTTGTGTTGGGGAAATTCCAGAGCGTGGTGGTGGAAGCCGAGGTCTCCAAGAAGGAGGCTCAAGGCATCTACACCCTCAAGCTATGGGATGCCGGGGGGGCGCGCAGTATCACGGTGGAGGGCGTGGTCTTCCCTCCAGCACTGGGTTCAGCGGATCACTGACTTCGCTACCAATCCGGGCGACATCCGAAGAGCGAGTCCGTCTCCTGCGGCCGGCACTGCGACCCTCGGGGCAGACGGCAGAGGCCCTGCGGGATTCGTGGGTTCGCGTTCCCGAAACACCGCATCATTTTTCTCCTCGCTGTCTCTCCCGGCAGGAGGGGGAAAACCACATTGGAATCCTGGATTGCCTGTCCGTCCTGCCAACTCAAGCACCGTCAGCGTCCCGAGGGAACCTGCCCGCGCTGCGGCAGCCCCGTCGATACGGCTCCGGCCACCCTGGCCGCACCGATGCAAGCCACCGAGGACTTTTCGAGCGCCCATTCCACCCGCAGTGAGGGAACCGCCGAGGTGGCCGAAGAGCCTGCCCCGAAGCCCGAGGCACAGAACCCCGCGCTGCGCCTCGCGGGTTGTGTCCTCATCCTGAACGCACTGCTCGTCGCGGCAGAGAAGGTCATCGTCCCCCAGGCTGGAGGGAGCGGGTTCCTCTCAGGCCCTACGATGCTGCCCTCCATCGTCATCGACGCGGCCCTGGGCATCTCCCTGCTGAGCGGAAGCACTCGGTACCAGACGCTCGCCATCGTGCGGTGCGTACTGGGGTTGATTCTCTTCTCGGCGCTCCATTTGGCCGAGGGCGAGGTGCTGGCCATGGGCTTTCAGTTCGCCTTCTCCTGTGGGCTCTTGATGCTGATGGTCGGCACACCCTCGCTGCTGCGTCGAGGTGTGGCGCTCTCGGGAGTGGGCCTGTGCGTGCTCTTCGAAGTGGCCGGCCTCTACGCGTTGGGCACGGGAGGGGATCTGCTCGGCCTCCAGGGGCTGGCGATCTCCGCGAACACCGACGACATCGCCGATGGCACGCTTCAGGGGCAGAAGTTCCACTTCCAGATGGAGAGACCGGGCGAATCCTGGCGTCTGCGCAAGGACGCGGATGCGCGGCGGGACAACCCCCTGGCGGACCGCTGGCTGATCGACACCCGCTCCGGTGCGCACATCATCATCATCGGTGAGAAGCTCCCCGCCAACGCGCAGGTGAGCATGGACCGCTTCGCGGACCTCGTCACGGGCAACCTCCGCAAGGCCGTGAAGAACTTTCACGCGGACTCGCCCACCTGCAGCACCTTCATGAACCTGCCCGCATGCGACATCCAAGCGACCGGCAGGGTCCAGGGCGTGGAGGTCGACTACCAGATCCGGCTGCTGTCCGCGCCCGATACCATCTACCAGATCATCGCGCTGGGGCCCTCGAAGTCCTTCTCGGAAGGACGGCCGGACGTGGTGGCGGCGATTGACTCCTTCCGGGTCTGGTGATGCGTCCGCCCCAGCCGTGACTCCTATGAAAAAGGGCCCAGGTGTTGTCACCCGGGCCCTCAGTAACTTCCGTTGTTTTCAGCCTTCGCTACGGCGTCCCTGTTGACGGAACGCCGTGGCGGTCACCGGGTGCGTCAGGGAGGAGTCGCGGACTCTCCATCGATCTCGAGGATGGTGAAGACGACGCGCCGGTTGTTCTCGCGGCCCTGGTCGGTCTTGTTCGTGTCCACCGGCTGCGTCTCTCCGTAGCCCACGGCCTCCAGGCGCTCCGGAGCGATGCCCGCCTGCTCCACCAGGAACTTGCGCACGTTGTTCGCGCGGCGCTGCGACAGGTCCATGTTGAAGTCATTCTCTCCGCGGTCGTCCGTATGGCCTTCGACGCGGACCTTGGTGATCTGCGAGTTGCCCCGGAGCACCTGTCCCACCTGCTGAAGCAGCGGGAAGGAGCGCGCCAGCACCACGTCCTTGTTCGTCGCGAAGTACACCTTCTCGAGGATCACGATCTTCCGGCCCTGGACCTCGACCTGCGGCTTGCCCTTGTCCGGGCACCCGTCCGCGTCGTCCACGCCGTTGATGGTCTCGGGCTCGGTCGGGCACTGGTCGTGCGCGTCGTCCACGCCGTCCCGGTCGTTGTCGGGGTCGGGGCAGCCATCCTGGTCCTGGAAGCCGTCCTTGTCCTCCGGCTGCATCGGGCACTTGTCCGCCGTGTCGACGATGCCGTCCTGATCGTTGTCCAGGTCAGGGCAGCCGTCCGTGTCCTGGAAGCCATCCTTGTCCTCCGCCTCCAGCGGGCATTTGTCCAATGTGTCGGGGATGCCGTCCTGGTCGTTGTCGGGCTCGGGGCAACCGTCGTCATCCTGGAAGCCGTCCTTGTCCTCCGCCACCAGCGGGCACTTGTCCAACGTATCGGGGATGCCGTCCTGGTCGTTGTCCAGGTCGGGGCAGCCATCGTCATCCTGGAAGCCGTCCTTGTCCTCCGGGTCATCCGGGCAATCGTCATCGAAGTCGACCAGGCCATCGCCGTCCGAGTCCTTCACGCGGGAGCGAGGCTCCTGCTCCACGGTCCACACAAGGCCGGTGAACACCCGGAACACAGGCATGCCGTAGCCGAGCGTCATGCCGCGGCCCAGTCCCACCGTGCCCAGCACCTCCTTGCTGAAGCGGTACTGGATGGCGGCCTGTAATTCGAGGGGGATCTCCTCCTGGTCCGTTCCACCCGTGGCGCCCAGTCCCAGGGCACCCGCCAGCGAGGCGAGGGCCGTGACCGGCTGGCCCTGGACCTGAAACGGAATGGCGGCGCCGAACCCGTACGTCAGCTCGTTACCCACCGAGAGATTGAGCAGCTCCTGCCGGCTGCGCACGTTCACACCCACGTTGGCGAGCAACCGGGTGCCTCCCTCGAAGGTGTAGTCCGCCGCGACGCGAGGCTGCACTCCCACGCCCTTCTGGCCGTGCAGATCCTTGCTCCCACCCGTAGGGAGCACCACCGGCGCGACGAGCGCCAGGCGAACGCTGTCGCGGTCGAGCAGCAGCGCCTTCGGAACGAGCCGCAGGTCACCCAGGCCGCCCTTCCACGTCTGCTCCCCGGTGCTCGTGATGCTCTCGTTGAACTCGCCGTGCTGCAGGTTGAGCGGGAGGGCTGCACCCAGCTCGAAGCGCTTGCCCAGGCCCACGGCGCCCATCAGATCAAACCCCAGCTGGTTCTTCACCAGGTGCTGGAGCAGATCGTCGTTGTCCGAGTTGACGACCACCAGCGGGTCATGCGCGTAGTTGAGGAACAGGCCCGCGCGCCAGCTCAGGTGTCCCGGCACTCCCGGGCCGTGCAGGCCGAGCACGTCCGCCTTGCCCGGGGCGGGCTTGAACTGCTGGACGTCGATGGCCGTCGAACTCTGCGCCTGCGCGGGAGAGGACGCCGCCAGCACCGCCACGGCTCCCAATCCAAACAGGGCGCTGATGCCCCGAGTGGAGGAAGCGCGGGCGCTCCGGCGGCCCAGGAGGGTGAGGCTCACAAGGGCGAGCAGCATCCAGAAAGCGCTCGGCAGACTCTCGTCCGAGGCGCTGCAGCCTCTGCCCACCACCCGCCGGTGGAGCTCTCCCACCGTGATGGTCACCGTGGCGGTCGCGGTGCCCCCATTCCCGTCGCTGATGGTGTAGGTGAAGGTCTCGGGCCCCGCGAAGCCCGGAACCGGCACGTATTCGACGCGGGCGCCCCCGTCGACGATGGTCACCGTTCCGCCCTGGTTACCCTGCGTCACCTCGATGACGACGAGGGTCTCGTCCGCGTCCGGCTCGAACGAGTCGTTGTCCAGCACGTTCACATCGGTCCGCTTCGTGCCGCCGGGGATGCTGAGCGTGTCATCCACGGCCGTGGGCGGATCGTTCACCGGGGTGATGATGATCGTCAGCGTGTCCGTGTCCGTCTTGGGGCCGTCCGGGCCCGTGTTGCCCTGGTCGTTCGTGACGATGGTGAGGTAGGCCTCGCCGAAGTAGTTGGCGTCCGGCGTGAACGTCATCGTCGCGATCGCCGCGTTGATGTCGGTCATGTTGCCGGTGAAGGTCATCGTCGTGTCCGACGCCCCGTCGCCCACGGTGAACGTCAACCCCGAGGTACCGCCCAGCGTGAGGGTGCCATGGGTGATGGTGAGCGTCACCTGGAGGGTGCCGTCTCCCGCGTCCGTGTCGTAGATGGAGATCGAATTGCCGTTGGCTGGCGAGAGGACCAGCGGGGTGTCCTCGGGCGTGGTCTGCGTGCCCGGCAGGTTGTTCGTCGGCGGATCATTGGTGGCGTTGACCTGCGTGGTCGCCGAGTCCGTGTTGTCCTCCGGGCTCGAGTCCGTCTGCGCCTCGATGTAGACGCTGGCGTTGAGCGTCCCGGTCTCGATGGTGGGGATGACCACGATGGAGACGGGAACGCCTCCGTTGGGGGCCTGGTTGGGATAGGTGCAGATGACCTGGGTCGCCGTGTTGGAGCAGCTCCAGCCCGGCCCGGTGGCATTGGAGAACGTCGTTCCCGAGGGGATGTCGAACGTCACCTTGATCAGACCGGAGTAGTTGGGACCACCGTTGTACGGCCTGGCGCTGTAGGTCAGCGGTTTGTCCTCCTCCGCGGGATCCGGTGAGTCGGTGAGCATGATCGACATCTGCGACTCCGCCTGGATCGTGTTGGTGTCCGTGGCGGTGTTGTTGCCGGGGGTGTTGTCGGTGCACGTCGTCGGCGCCGAGACGGTGGCCGTCACCTCCGGGTTCCCGACGGTGGCCATCTCGCTCAGAGTCACGTTGTAGTTGAAGGTGACAGTGCCGCCGGGCGGGACGGTGATGGTGGAGGAGATAGGCCCCGTGCCGCTGGCTGCCGCGCAGGACGCGCCTCCCGACGCCGTGCACGTCCACGAGGCACCAGAGGCATCCGGGGGCATCGTCACGGAGATGGGAGCGTCTGTCGCGATCCCCGGGCCGGCATTGGTGACGATCACGGTGTATGGGCTGGTCACCCCAGGAATGGAGACGTCCAAGTCGTCGGTGACGGTGACGCTCAGATCGACGGGGGTGCAAGCCAGCCACGGCTGAGGGGTCGCCGGTGCCTCGAACACCTGGCCCGAGGCCCCAGCAGTCGCGCCGCCAGAGCCACCATGGGCCGACACGGAGACGTCCGCCAGGTCGCTGCTGAGGACCACCACGGTACCGCCACTGCCGCCGCCGCTCGGCGCGTTGTCGTGCGCGGGCGTCGTGTCCTTGGCGTTTCCTCCATTGGCGAGAATGGCGCCGCTGCCGTTCACGCGGGTGGAGGTGAGGTAGACGATGCCGCCGCTGCCGCCATCCGCGCCCGCGCGGAAGCCCTGGCCGCTGACGTCGATCGTCCCTGCCAGCGAAGTGAGCTCGTTCACGTGGAGCACCACGACGCCGCCGCTCTGGCCGTCCCAGGACTTCGCCACCACCGAGCCGCCGCTGTTGACGGTGAGGTTGTTGAGACGCGGGACGCGCACCACCTGCGTCCGCCCTTCCACCGTGTAGCTGTTCCGCAGCCCGCTGCACGCCAGATGGACGACGTTGCCCTCCACGCGCGACACGATCGCGAACTCGTGAAGGTCCGCGCTGTTGAGGTGGGGGATGGCGCCGGAGTTCGGGCTGTCCGAGGTGTCGGTGGACGCGCCCTGCATCTGGATGAAGAAGACGAGATCACCGGCGGCCAGCACACCGAAGTTCGGATCGTTCAGATCCGCGGAGGCCGCGACCTGGACGCTGGTGGCGCCCGCCTGGGCATCCGTGGCGAGCACCGCATACCGGTTGAGGACCGTATTGGGCTCGGTGACCGTGAAGTCGCCATCCGTTCCGGCCAGGGACTGGGTCTGGTTCTTGGGCGGCAGCGTGACGTCGGTCTGCTCACAAGCCGTGCCGATCACACAGCAGAGGGCGAGCAGCGCCGCACGGAGGCTTCGAGAAGCGGGGGAGCCCGTGGGCTCGATACGTGCGGAGAGGTTGGTGTGCATAGACGACTCCTGTGTCTGGCGCAGGCCAGGCGCGGAGGCTGTCTATTCTCTTTGCAACTCCATGGCCAGTCCCCCCAAGGCCACCGGACAAATCGTCTCCAGCCCGCTCTGCTCGCGGGGCCGGAGGCCCTGGCTTCAGTGCGAGCCCGCGTCCTTGCCGGAGGCCGCGTTGAGCGCGGCGAGCCGGGGCACGCTCTCCCGGATGGGCGGGCGGATGGTCGAGTCCGCCGCAGGCACCACGGCTTCCCTGCGGTGCACCAGCTCCGAGACGCGGAGCGGGACGCTCGTGCCGGGCAGCTCGCGCGCGCCGAGCGGCGTGCACTCGAAGCCCGAGTCCAATTGCTGGCTGAGTTCTTCGCGGATGAGAATTTGATCTCGTTCCGCGAGAGAGGCCAACCACGCCGCCCGGTTCACCACGTCTCCCAGCACCGTGTAGTCCAGCCGGCCCAGCGTCCTGGCGCCGATGCTGCCCGAGACCAACGCTCCCGAGTCCACGCCGATGCAGACGCCATGGGAGTAGGGCGAGCCCTCTCCGGCCCGGAAGGCCATGGCGCGCAGTTGCTGCCGCGCCGAGAGGCAGGCGTCGAGCGCCCGTCCCATGTGCCCCTGGCCCCGGAAGACGGCCATCACCGCGTCTCCCACGAACTTGTCCACCACTCCGCCTCGGGAGACGAGCTCGGGGACGATGACCTCGAAGTTCGCGTTCAGCCGCTGGATCGCCTGCTCCGGCTGATCTCCTCGGGTCAATTCGGTGAAGTCCTTCACGTCGATGAAGACGACCGTGCTCTCCACCTTCTCGCCGGCCACGCTCAGCGGCGTGCGCACCGCCGAGAGGACCCGCTCCACGACGCCGCCGTTCACGAACATCCGCAGCAGATCGTTCTCCTCGGTGGAGCGCAGCATCCGGCGCAGCTCCCGGACGTGCTTGATCGTCTTCTCCAGCGTGCTCCGGAGATCATCGAAGTTGATGGGCTTGACCAGGAAGTCGAAGGCGCCCCGGTTCATCGCCGTGCGCAGGTTGCCCATGTCGCCGTAGGCCGAGACGATGATGACCTTGACCAGCGGGTTGACCTCGCCCACGCGGCCCAGGAAGGTGAGCCCGTCCATCTTCGGCATCTTCAGGTCCGAGAGGATGGCCTCCACATCCGGGTGCTGGCGCAGCTTCTCCAGCGCCTCCTCGCCGTTGGAGGCGAAGACGAACTCGTAGATGTTCTCCTCGATCTCCTTGCGCAGCAGCAGCTGCATCACCAGCGCCATGTCCGGCTCGTCATCGACGACGAGCACCTTCGCGGCGCGGGTGGGCCGACCGGTCTCCACCAGCGCGGTGAAGGCGGCGGCCAGCTCCCGGGCCGAGGAGAAGCGCTGCGAGAGCTCCGGAGCCAGGGCCCGGGCGAAGAACTCATCCAACTGGGTGCCCAGCTCGGGGACCATGCGCGAGGGCGGCGTGGGGAGCACGGTCGCGGTGCCCAGCCGCAGCGTCTCGAGCGCCTGCGGAGAGAAGGGGAAGTCCCCCGTCAGCAGCCGGTACAGCACGACGGCCAGCGCCCAGACATCCGCGCGGTGATCCAGATCGGTCTGTCCCCGCATCTGCTCGGGGCTCATGTAACGGGGCGTGCCCGCCACTTCACTCTCGGTGTTGGCGGCGTTCTCGGTGGCGTCCATCAGCGCCAGTCCGAAGTCGAGAACCTTGACCACCTCCTCGCCGTCGAGGCGGGCCAGGAAGATGTTGCCCAGCTTGAGATCGCGGTGGATGACCCCCGCGAGGTGTGCCGCCGTCAGGGCTCGGGCCACCTGGTTGAGCAGCGGGACCACCGCCTCGGGGGACAGCTTCAGGCGCCGCTCGAGCAGGGCCGCGAGATCCTCGCCCTCCAGCAGCTCCATGACGATGTACGGAACGTCCCCCTCGTCGATGCCGTAGTCGTAGATCTGTACGACATGCGGGTTCTGCAGCCGGGCAATGGCCTTGGCCTCCAGCGCGAAGCGCTGCCGCGACTCGGGGGAGGTGAGGTGGTGGGAGGCCATCAGCTTGATGGCCACATGCCTCTGGAGCTGGGTGTCCAGTGCGAGCCAGATGGCGCCCATGCCGCCGCCCGCAATGCTCCGCTTCAGGAGGTATCTGCCGCTGATGAGGCGTTCAGTCATGCTCCATATCCATCGGGGCTACGCATCTCTGGGCCGAGAGCGGGTAGCGCCTGTTCGCCTTCCAATGTAGGTGAACAATATTCAGCATAACTCGATGTGCCCCCTTGCGTCACCGCCCGTAAGCCTCTCGCAGGAGCCCTGCATGAACATCCTTTCCTTTGACGGGGGAATCTCCATCGTGCTCGCCCTGCGCTTGCTGCGGCGTGTCGAGTTGCTGCGCCCCGGTTTTCTCTCACGAGTGGAGTTTTTCTCAGGCATTTCCGATGGAGCGGTGGCGGCGCTCCTGCTCGCGGCTCGGCGCGGCACTCCGGCCCAGAATCTCCGCGCGCTGGATGACTGCATCGACGTGTTCCATGAGATCGGCGCCATCCTCCGGCCTGGCCCGCGCCGGCTGTGGCAGTACGCGCGGGGACGGGGCTCGCGCTCCATCGCCGAGGCCTTCGAGCAACTGTTCGAGCGATACCTCGGCGCCCAGGCCCACCTGGGGGAGCTGGATCAGCAGGGCCGCAAGTTCGCTGTGCTGGCCTATGAGAAGTCCACGTGGCGCAGGCGCGTGTTCCGCAGCTTCGACTTCGAGTCCGAGGCAGAGCGGCGCCGCACGCTCGTCGACGTGGCGCTCGCGTGCACGGCGGCCATTCCCATCCTGCCCCCGCACCGGAGTCCGCTGGATGGGCTCGAGTACGTGGATGGGGCGTACGTGACGAACAACCCCGCGCTCGTGGCCGTGCAGGAGGCCTGCGCGCACCTGGAGCGCCACGGCACGGCGGCGGGCGATCCGCTGGGCCAGTTGAAGCTGCTGTCCCTGGGGACGACGGTGCGCTCCGCTGATCCGACGGCTCCCGGCAGGGGACGGCTCTCGGGACTGCCGCGCTGGATGGATCGGCTCGACCGCTCCGGGTGGAGCATGCTGCTCGGACGCGCGCTGTACCTGCCGGATGCCCTGTTCCAGGGCTCGGTGGACACGGTGGATCTGCAGTGCGCCGAGCTGCTCGGCGCGCGCTACCACCGGGTCCGGTGCATCATCCCCGAGGTGGAGTGGCTCGCGGGGCTCATCCTGGCCCCGGAGCGCATGAGGAGCCTCCTGGACGAGGAGGCGGAGAAGCGATTCGCGACGGTCCTCCCGGGGCTCGACTGGATCGACGCGAACGTGAACGTGAACGAACCCCACAGCCGAGCCTGAGGCTCCGGCGTTGGACATGTGTTGTCAGCGTTTGTTTGTATACAAGTCGACACATGGCCACACCGAGGCGCTCACGCGAAGGAGCTGGTTTGACGACGAACCCGGTGGACACACAGGTCAGCCCCAGGCTGAAGCTGGAGCTGCTGATCACCTCAACGGATCTCGATGAGAACCTGAGCGAGGACATCGCGAGCCGCTTCGAAATCCGGCGGTACGCTCCCGGAGAGGAGCTTCACGCGGGCTCGGGCTCCGGCGTGTTTCGCGTGGTGCTCTGGGGCCGCGTCCAGGCGAGCTCCTCGGTCGACGGGAGACAGCGGCAATACGGTCCGCTGTCGCTGCTGGGCGGGGATGCGGTGGTGGCCGCCATCCAAGGGCGTTCGGCCGCGTCGAGCCCGGAGGTGAGGGTGTTCGCCCAGGAGCGGACCACGGTGCTCGAGCTGGACTCGCGGCACTTCCAGGAGCTCTTTACGGTGGAGGGCCTGCCGAATGCGCTCTTCACGTCGCTGGCGCGGGCGGTCCGTCTCCAGGAGCTGGCACCCGTCATCGTGGAGACGCTCGCGGCGCTTCCGGAGCTGGCCTCCATCCCCGCGCGGCTGTTGCAGCGGTTGCTCGACGAGGCCGAGATCATCGAGGGCCAGCCTCCGCTGGAGCTGCTGGAGCAGGGGCGTCCCTCTTCGTCGGTGTACGTGGCGCTGGAGGGTTCGTTCGACTTCCGGCGCTCGGGGACGCACCGGATGCGGCAGGACGCGCCGGCAGTCGTAGGCATGGCGGAGCTGGTCCGCGGCCATCCCATGGAGTTCAGCGTGTCGTCGTCGGGCGCGGCACGGATGATCCGGTTGAAGGCCGAGACCTTCTGGACGCTCTTCCAGCAGGACCCGGACTTCCGCTCCGCGATCGCGCGCAACACCAACGAGGAGATCGACCCGAACCACGCGAAGAGCGTCACCGCTGGCAGTGGTGTGTTCGTCCTGTATGCGGATCCCTCCCTGCCCGCCGAGTACCGGGAGACGCGAGTGCTTCGGGGGCTGGCGGATCTGCTGGCCGAGCGGCTGGCGTTGAAGCTCTGCGATCGGGTGCTGGTGCTCCATCTCATGCCGCCGGGCTCTCCCGAGGCTTCCCGGCGCTGGTTCGTGAAGCCGCAGCCCATCGGGCTGGGCAATGCGCAGCGTGAGGAGGGCGAGGAGGAGCCCACCTGGATCGAGCATCAGGAGATCGTCCTCTCGAGCAACAAGGAGGACGTGGGCCATCGCATCCAGCAGCTGCTCGCGAGCCGCGAGGCGGAGCAGCACGCGGACGTCACGCTCGTGGATCTCTCCTCCATCGATGAGCCCGAGGAGGGAGAGGTGGATCTCCTCGAGATGTTGCGCACGTCGAAGGATCTGCGCTTCAAGCTGGTGCACCTGCTGACGCGGCCGGATGTGGAGCCTCCGCTCGAACTGCTGGCGTCGAGGGTTGGCGTGGTGCGGACGGCGCTGCTCCTCCAGCAGGAGCCTGTCGACGCGCTCGTGAAACAGGGTGATGGCATCAGCGCGCCCTTGGCGCTCGCTCGGGTGAAGCATGCGTTGGACGGGCTCAAGACGGCCGCGCGCGAGAGGCTCGGGGGAGTGCTGGATGCGCTCAAACCCGTGGAGTCCACGGCCAGTTGGCCGGCGGGTACTGTTCGTGTCCGGCTCGGGAAGCCCCTGGTCGATGCGTTGAAGAAGCGAGGCTCGCTTCAAGAGCCCTTGTCCTTCGAGGCGCTCTCGCTCGGCGGGCCGGATCAGGAGCCGGCCATGGCGAGCATCGATCGGTGGGCTCGGGGCATCACCGGCCGGCGCATCGGATTGGCGCTCGGGGGCGGAGGCATGTACGGCTCGGAGCACCTGCCGCTCATCCGGGGGCTGCTCGCGCAGGGGCTGCCCATCGATGTGATCGCGGGCTCCAGTGTGGGCTCCACCGTGGGTGCCTACTTCGCGACGCGGGATGAGGCGGGGCTGGAGCTCTTCACGAAGCGGATCAACCCCATCCTGCTCTTGATGGGCACCTACTTCTTCACGAGCGCTGTCTTCGAGTGGCTGCTGCTCTACGATCTGGGGTTCATCAAGCTGGACGAGACGGAGATCGTCTTCATCCCCGTGGTCACCGACGCGGACCTGGGTGTCGAGTGGGATGTGCGAAACGGCACGTACGCCCGAGGTGTTCGCGCGAGCGGCTCCCTGCCTCCCATGGGGCCGACGATCATCGGAGGCAGCCGCTACATCGATGGTGGCGTGGTGGCCAACGTCCCCACCAACGTGGTGCGGCAGGAGGGCGTGGGGTTGGTGATCGCCTCGAACTGCATCCCCAACGTTCGTCGCAGGCTGCCGCGAAAGCCGGGCCGGATGCCCCTGGCCCGCTTCTTCCTCGAGAGCAACCCGCTGCTCCGGGCGGAGGATCTGCTCCGCATGGTGCCCATGTTCTTCCGAGGACTCGGAGAAACCCAGGCTCAGAGCGCGGATGTCATGTACCGGGCCTTTGCCCAGGAGCGGAAGCCAGGGAAGCTGCTCCAGGGAGCAGAGGACGGTGTGGCACAGGCCGCGGAGGTGCTCCCGTTGCAGCAGGCCATCGCGGAGGCGCAGAGCGCGTTCCGGAAGCTGCTCCGGCATCCGCCGGCCGCGGTCCACCTTGGCAAGGATGAGAAGACGCTCGTCTACTACGGCTGGATCGGTTTCGAGGGCGCGGCGGAGCTCACCCCGCGTTCCTCGGCCGCGCTGGACGAGATCGCGAAGTTCCTGCGAGCGCACCTGGAGCTGAAGGCCATCACCGTCCGGGTCACCGCTCGCACGGAGGCACTGGGCCAGCAGCGCGTCCGCACGCTGTGCGAGTACCTTCGGAGGCGAGGTGTCACGGCGACGGAGTTGCGAGAGGAGAGCGCTGTCGGTGAGGAGTCCATCTCGTTCGAGGTCAGCCCCGAGATCCGCTCTCCCGAGGAGCGCAACGAGCTGGAGGTGCAGCTCGAGCAGGAGCGCCTCTTGCGCCAACGGGCGGAGACGCGCGCCCTTTCGCGGACGCTGACCCTGGCCGCGTCGGTCCAGTGCTCCCGGGGCGATCTGGAACTCGGCCGGTTGCTGGCGATCGAGGCTGCGGAGCTGGACCCAGGCCCCGAAGCGGATCGGGTGCTGCGGATGGCCATGGCGCGTCGCGGGTGGTGCACCGCCGAGTGGAGCGCGGGGCCCCTGGATGTGACGCACCTCGAGTACAGCCCGGATGGGCAGTACGTCGCCACCGGGACCGAAGACGGCATCGTGCGGATCTGGGACGCGGGCCATTCACAGCCCGAGCCTCTGCAGCAGATCGAGCATCTCGGCGGTTCGGATCCCGGCATCCGGGGCCTGGCCTGGTCTCCCAACGGTCATCTGCTCGCGACCGCCGGGCGCGACCGGAAGATGCGGCTCCATCGGCGAGCGGATGGGGCGAAGGGCTGGCGGCAGATCGCCGTCTTCGAGGTAGGCAGCTGGGATCCGTTCGGCGTTCAGTTCTCCCCTCGCTCGGAGCGGCTGCTCGGGATCGGTTCGGATGAGAAGAAGCTCGCTGTGTGGAACGCCCTGCCGGATGGCTCATGGGCTCCGGCTGGCACCCTCGCGCACTCGGCGCCAGTGCGGTGCGCGGCCTGGAGTCCGGATGGCAGCCGGGTGATCTCTGGGGCCGTGGATGGTTCGGTCAGCCTTTGGGAGGGTGTGGGCCGGGGCGAGGTGCCGCGCAAGGTGCTCGCCTCGGAGCTGGGCGCGGTATCGCAGGTTGCCTGGCACCGAGGCGGTGACCGGATCGCCGTGGCGAGCGAGCAGGGCGCGCGCGTCTTCACCCGCGCCGGACTGTCTTGCTACGCGTGTGATGGGCACCGCGGCCCGGTGATCGATCTGGCGTGGTCCCCCGATGGCCGCTGGCTCCTGACGACGGGCGAGGACGGCTCGGTGCGCATCTGGGAGGCGAACACGGGCCGCTTCGTGATGATCCTGCGCATGACGGGCAGCCTGATCGCCGGAGCCCGGTGGCATCCCGACAGCAAGCGCGTCGCTACGTGGGACCAGGATGCCCGCTGCATCGTCTGGCAGGCCCTGACGGGCGAGCTAGAGATGAGCCTCTACGGTCACCTCTCCGTGATCACCCGGGCGGCCTGGCGGCCAGGACAGGACTCCGTTCTCCTGACGGGCTCGGTGAACGGCACCTTGCGGGAGTGGCACACCACGGCCAGTGCGCAGGTGACCTTCACGGAGCACGAGCAGCCAGTGAGTGTCATCGCTTGCCACCCGAGCAACACGGAGCAGGTCCTGACGGCCAGCGACGATGGCTCCGTCTGCGTGTGGAATCCGAATACGGGGCAGCGGGTGAGCCAGTTGCTGCCCAAGGCCAAGGGACAGGCCTGGGCCGCATGGAGCCCGGATGGACGGTGGGTCGCTGCCATCCGGTACGGAGAGGCGCAGCCCGTGCTCTTCCGGACCCAGGACTGGAAGCCCCGGGAGGGGCCTGCGTTCCAGGGCTCCCGGAACCATGACACCCCGAGCCCGATCGTCGGCGTCCAGGTGGTGTTCAGCCCGGACAGCCGGTTCCTGGCCGTGAAGTACACCCGGGGCGTCGCGGTCTGGGAGGTCGAGTCGGGCCGATGGCTCGGTGAGTACCGGGCCGCGCATGACTTCCACTCCATCGCGTGGGATCCGCGCATCGCGGCGGGTGATCCGAAGCGGGTTCGCCTCGCGGTGTCCCGCTGGGAGCCCAACGGCGCGGCGGTGCATGATGCCAAGACCCTCCAGCCGTTGGTCCCGCTGACGCATCCTGGAGATCCCCGTGAGCGCGATGGCGTCTGGGCGCTTGCCTATGATCCCCAGGGGCAGTTCCTCGTCACGGCGTGCAACAACGGCTGGGCCTCGCTGTTCGATGCGCAGAGCGGCGGGCCCGTGAGGAAGAGCGACGAGTCGCCGCTCATGCTTCAGCACCTGGGGGCCGTCACTGCGGCGGCCTGGTGCCCGGACGGGCCATGGCTCGCGACGGGAGACACGCAAGGCGTGCGCATCTGGAGCGTCCAGACTGTGAATGGCAGCCTCCAGATCGAGTCCGCCAGCGAGGCGGATTCACGCAGGACCAGGGTCTGTGTGCTCGCCTGGGAGCCCCGGGGGCGGTACCTGGCTTCGGGCGGCGCCGACGGCCAGGTGCTCATCTGGGAGCGGATCCCTCGGGCCGGGAAGAAGGAGGACGGCTCTGGGACCGAGACCTGGAGCTGGTCCGTGACGCGGAGACTGGAGGGGCAGATTGGTGAGGTCCGTGCGCTGTCGATCAGCCCGGATGGCAGGTACGTGGTCGCGGCGGGAGCGAGTCAGGTGCTGGTGCACCCCATCGAGACCAGCGAGCTGCAGCGGCGTGTGGCCGAGATCCCCGGGCGCAAGGAGCTGACCCCGCAGGAGTGGGCGGACCACATGTCGGAGGCCGGACTGTGGCGGCCGACCTGGCCCAGGCCCCAGCAGGACTGAGGCGTTGGCCAGGAGCCGAGGCGCCGGGGCTCAGGTCGCGAGGGCTCCCGTGCGCCGCGCGCGCCGGGGCAGGGTGATGCGGAACTCCGTGTAACGGCCCTCCTCGGATTCGACCTCCAGCTTCCCTCCGTGGCCCTGGACGACGATCTCGTGGCTGATGGAGAGGCCGAGCCCGGTGCCCTGGCCCGCGGGCTTGGTGGTGAAGAACGGATTGAAGATCTTGTCCAGGATCGAGGCCGGAATGCCCGTGCCGTTGTCGTGCACGCGGATCTCCACCCGGTCCCCGAGATCCTTCGTGACCACCTGAACGGTGGGAATGAAGTTGGCCCCCTGCTTCTTGCGGCGCTCGTCCACCGCGTAGCAGGCGTTGTTCACCAGGTTGAGGATGACGCGGCCCAGCTCCTGGGGCATGACCTCGACGGGCTGGAGCTCGGGGTCGAAGCGCGTCTCGATCTCCGCGTGGAAGGAGAGCTGCTGCGCCCGGAGCCCGCTGTAGGCCAGGTGGACGTATTCCTTGATCAGGTCGTTGAGCGGCACCAGGGCGTGCTCGGAGGTATTGCTGGTGCGCGACAGGTCGAGCATCGAGCGCACGATGGCGTCCACGCGCTTCCCGTGCTCGTCGATCTTCTGCACGCTCTGCCGGAGGTGGCCGATGATGCGGTCGAGTTCGTCCGCCTTCTTCGGCTCCAGCCGCGGCCGCTGGGAGGTGGACAGGGTGCGCAGCTCGTCCGTCAGCTGCAGGCTGAAGAGCGAGAAGCTGCTGATGAAGTTGAGGGGGTTGCGGATCTCGTGGGCCACGCCCGAGGTCAGCACGCCCAGCGAGGCGAGCTTCTCCTTCATCACCAGTTGGGCCTGTGTCTGCTTGAGCTGTTGGAGCGTCTGGGCCAGTTCGTCGTTGCTCGCGCGCAGCTCGCGGGTCCGTTCTCGGACGCGCTGGTCCAGGGTGTCGTAGAGGCGCGCGTTCTCCAGGGAGACGGCGGCCTGGGCGGATAGCAGCTCCAGGACCTTGCAGCGCTCGGGGGTAAAGGCATCCGCGACCAGCTGGTTCTCCAGGTACAGCGTGCCCACCAGCTGCTTCTGCTTCAGCACTGGCATGCAGAGCACCGACCGGGGGCGTTGGCTTGCGAGGTACGTGTCTCCCTGGAATGCACTGCGCGACGTGGATTCGCTCAGGACGAGCCGCTCTCGTGTCCGCTCCACGTATCGCAGGATTGTCTCCGGAGCGTGCTCCATCGCCCGAGCGGTGGAGTCGTGCACCTGTACCTCTGTGCGTGCACCCTCCTGCTGGCGGGCCTCGACGGCCAGCGGGGGCTCGCCCTTGAGCAGGAGCAGGCCGCGCTGGGCACCCGCGTTCTCCAGGATGGTGCCCATCAGCTTCTGGAGCAGCTCGGAGAGGACGATCTCTCCCGAGATGGCCTGCGTGGCCTTGAGCACGGCGGCGAGATCCAGCCCCTCGAGGCTCGTGCCGGCATCGCTCCCCGTGGCCGCGGAGGAGCGCAGCAGCTTCGGGTATTGCCGCTCGAGTGCGGCCACCTTGGCGCGGGCGCCCCAGCGGCCGTAGCCCATGCGCGCCTCTTCCAGATAGCCGCGCGCCGAGCGCTGCCGACCGATGCCAAGAAGGAAGCGCGCCGCCAGCTCGTTGGCCAGCGCCTCCTCATGGATGATGCCGTGCTTCGCCGCCGCGGTGATGGCCTCGTCGTACAGCGCCATGGCCTCCAGCTCACGACCGGCCAGCCGGGCCCGCTCGGCCGCCAGGAGTCGGTGCTTCTGGAGGAAGTTCTCCGGGCACAGCGTGCTGAGGTTCCGCAGCGACTCCTCGTTGGCTTCGAGCGTCTGTTCGATCCGTGCCCGCTCCTCCGCGTCCGCCGAGGCGTGCTGCGCCGCGAGCACCAGCCCCTGGTACAGGGTGAACTCGGCCCGTGACACCCAGCCCTGGATCATGCCGATCTGGGACTCTGCCCGCGTCAGCGCCTCGCGCGGGTTCGGCAGATCCAGCAGGTACTCCAGGCGGAGCAGGAGGACGGCGAAGCCCGCGGAGACCGTCGGGTTCTGCAGGTTCTGCAGCAGGTAGGCCTCGTCCAGATACTGCGGGCTGCCCGAAGGAATGGCGCCATGCATGAGCCGGAGGACGGAGTGCATGGACGCGGCGACCTGGCAGATGGACTGATGGAACTGGCTGCCTCCGCGGCTGTAGAAGTCAACGTGCCACTGGAGCCGGGCGAGCTGCACGCTCAGGTCCTCGCCGCCGAGCTGTCCCGAGATGCCCAGCTGCATGGAGCACAGCCCGGCCCAGAAGAACATGCCGCTCTCCAGCGCGGCCTGGAAGCCCTGCTCGAGGATGCGCATGCTCGTCTCGAGGGGCTTGCACCACGAGTTCTGGAACGAGGCGAACAGGAAGCGGATCATCGGCCGTTCGCCCAGCGGGTCGTAGCGCTCGCCCAGCTTCATGGCCAGCTGGCCGAACTCGAAGGCTCGCTCGTAGCTGCCGCCCGAGGCCAACGCGATGGCGTAGAGCGCGTATGCGGTACCGGAGCCGGGGCCGTGGCCGTGCGCGATGGCCCGGTTCACCGTCATCATCGAGAGGATCTGGAAGAGGTCCGGGTAGACGTAGGCCGCGTAGCTCAGTGCTCGGGAGATGAGCAGGATGCGGGCCCGCTCCCGGGAGTTCGTCGTCTGCGGCAGCTCCGCGAGGCTGGCGATGGAGCGGTGGGCGAGGTTCTCCTCCAGCAGCTTGCGCTCCTGGGCGATCGCGGCGGAGCTGGCCTCGGGGCCCTCGGGCAGCTCGATGCCCAGCTCTCGCAGGGCCGCTCGCGCGGGCTGGATGGCCTGGAGGTACTGGCCCCGGCTGACGAACATGTCCAGCATGAGGACGTAGATCTCCGTCTTCTCCTCGACGGAGCGGGCGTGGCGGAGGATGAGCTGGAACTCTCGCTCGGCGTCGTCATACCGCCCGAGCTGGTGGAGGCACTCCGAGCCGTGGCGGTGCAGCGGGAGGGCCAGCTCGTACTGGCGCTCCCAGCCGTCCTCGCGCAGCAGCGAGATGCCCACCTGCAGGTAGCGCAGCGCTTCCTTATATGCGGAGGATCTCTTGGCGCGCATGCCCGCCACGAGGTTCAGCCGCGCCAGCCGTTCGCGCTCCTCGGGGCTGTCGATCAGCTCGGTGGCCAGGTCGAGCTGGTGGACGATCTCGAAGATGCTCGCGTCGCGCTGCACCTCCGGGGTTCGCTCCAGCATCAGCCGGCCGATGCGCAGGTGGAGGCGCTTGCGCGCATCCTCCGAGATGAGGGAGTAGGCCGCCTCCTGGACCCGGTCGTGCAGGAACTCGTAGCGGACCAGCGAGGGCTCGATCGAGGCGGTCCCGGCCTCCTGGCCCAGGACGTACTTGTAGGAGTCCCCGACGGGGAGCAGCAGCCCGAGTTGCACGGCCTCCCAGAGCGCGGCCGCGGCCTCCCGGGGACTGCGCTCGTTGATGATGGAGATCACCTCGAGGTTGAACGTGCTGCCGATGCACGCGGCGCGCTTGAGGGCCTCCTGCGTGGCGGGTGGCAGCGCGGCGAGGCGCTCGGCCATGAGCACCGCCACGTTGTCGGTGATGCCCATGCTGCGGATGCGTTCCAGCTCCCAGCGCCAGCGTCCCTGCTCTGGATCGAAGGTGATGTAGCCGCGCTCGTGCAGCGTGGTGACGAACTGGTTCACGAAGAAGGGATTGCCCTGGGTCTTCTGGAAGACCAGCGCGGCCAGCTCCGCCACGGCGGGATCGCCTGGGCGGCCGACGGTGTCCTCTAGCAACTGCGTCACGCTGTCCTGCCCGAGCGGGCGCAGGGAGATCTCGGAGACGGGAGCGGACTGCCGGAGCTCGTTCAAGGTGGCGAGCAGCGGGTGTCCGGCGCGGACCTCGTTGTCCCGGTAGGCGCCGATGACGAGCAGGTGCCGGTAGCTGGGATCCGACAGGACGCGCTGGAGCAGGCCGAGCGAGGCCGCATCCGCCCATTGAAGATCGTCCAGGAAGAGGACGAGCGGGTGTTGGGGGACGGCGAAGGCTCCCACGAGCCGCTGGAAGACGAGGTTGAACCGGTTCTGCGACTCGAGGGCGCCCAGGGCGGGGACGGGTGGCTGCGGGCCGATGATGAGCTCGATCTGGGGCACGACGTCCGTGACGACGCGCCCGTTGGGACCGAGCGCCGCGAGCAGCTCCGCCTTCCAGGTGGCGATGCGCTGCTCATCCTCGGAGAGGATCTGCCGCACGAGGCCATCGAAGGCCTGGATCCACGCGGCATAGGGCGAGCTGAGGAACTGGTCGAACTTGCCGGAGCCGAAGTAGCCGCGGAGCCGCACCAGCGGCCGGTGGACCTCGTTGACCAGGGAGGACTTTCCGATGCCGGAGTAGCCCGTCACCAGGAGCAGCTCGGCCTGGTCTCCCTGGCTGACGCGCTGGAAGGCGGCGGCGAGCTGGGCTGCATCCGTCTCTCGGCCGTAGAGCTTCTGCGAGAGGTTGAAGGAGGCGGAGACATCCCGTTGCCCTGGACGGAGTCCCGGAGTGAGGGGCTCGGGGACTCCGAGCTGTTCACGGCAGAGCTTGAGGTCCGCCGACAGGCCGTAGGCACTCTGGTAGCGCTCCTCGGCGTTCTTGGCCAACAGCTTGAGCACGACGGCCGAGAGTGTCTGCGGCACCTCTTGCTGGAGCTGGTGGGGTGGGGATGGCTCGACGGCGAGGTGGCTGTAGACGAGCGAGGTGGGATCCGCGCTGGTGAACGGGGGCCGGCCCGTCAGCAGCTCGTACAGGGTGATGCCGAGCGAATAGAAGTCAGTGCGGTAGTCCACCGCCCGGTTCATGCGCCCGGTCTGCTCGGGAGAGATGTACGCCAGGTCTCCGTGAAGAATGGCGTGAGAGGTGAAGCTGGGGGCCTCGGAGCTCAAGCGAGACGCGAGATCGAAGTTCGCGATCCGTACCTCGCCCGTCTCCGGGTGGAGCAGGATGTTGGCGGGGGTGAGGTCCTTGTGGATGACGCGCCGCTGGTGCAGCTCGCCGAGGATGCGGGCCAGCCTCAGGGCAATGTCGAGCACCTGCCGCGGGGGGAGGGCTCCTGTCTTCAGGAGGCTGCGCAGCGGCAGGCCTCCGAAGTCCTCCATCACCAGGCACAGCTGGTTGCCGCTCCGGACGAGTTCGAGGGCCTTGACGATTCCAGGGAGGTCCAGGGTGGCGCTGAGCTCGTAGCCGTATCGCAGGCGGGCGAGTTCCTCGGGCGACGGGCTCTCCTCACGGGGGAGCCGGACCAGGAAGGAGCGATCTCCTCGCCACGCGCGCAGGAGGACGTGGGTGCGCTCCTCCAGGAGCGGCTGGAGGTTCGTGAAGCCTGGAATCGAGTACATGCTTGCACGGAAGTTAGCCCAGATCTTCTACGCGGGTCTGTGCGCTGTGGCTGCCATCTGGACTGCAAGCGCTGAGGGGCACTGGCCGTGCGGGCAGAGGAGCCCTGGGAGGCAGGGGGGGCAGGGGGCGCAGCACGCGTGGGCCTTGCGGTGTCGCCAACGTGGCGGGTGCAGGAGCGGGATGAGACGCCTGGCGTCATCGCGGAGGAGGAGAGCGGCGCCGTAGTGTGATGGCTTCCACGCAGTGAGGGGGCCGTCCGATGAGCACGTGTCGGGTTTGGGGCCGGAAGGGCCTGAGGCGCGGAGCCAGTGGGGTCGGGTTCGTTGCGTTGCTGCTGGCAGCAGGGTGCGCCACGGGGCCAGGGCCGGGAGGCTCGGCAGACACCTGGCAGGGGCGCGGCTCTCGCCGCGAGTTCCAACTGTCGACGGGCTCGGGGCAGGTGGGGGCCGCGCAGTGGGGGCCAACGGAGCTGGAGCCTGCGGAACCTGCTGAGTCCAGGCTCCCGCCGGTTCCGGAGGGATGGCCGGAGGAGGCTTCCACCGACGAGGAGTTGCTGGCCCCCTTCCTGGCATGCCCCACGGTGGTGGAGTACCTGGCGTTGCAGCGCAGCGTCGATATGGCGCGGGTGGTGGGGCGGCTGGGAGATTGGAACGCCGTGCGCTTGGGAGCGCTCGGGCCGCTGGTGGACGCCAGGGCCTCAAAGGTGCTCATCGGCAAGCGGGCCGCCTTCTTGCTGAAGGCCATGCAGGACGATGGGGCCTACGCTCAGGTGTTCGCCCTCTTCGTCATCCACACCAGCTTCGACGACGAGTTGGATGGGCTGCTGCGGCTGCTGGCAGGGAACAAGCAGTTGCGCCAGACGCTGGCGGGCATGGAGGCGGTGCGGCAGGAACTGGAGCGGCGCGGGCTGAAGCTCTCGGATTATCCGGAGCGTGGTGAGCGGGCCTCGGACGTGTTGCGAGGCCTGGGGCAAGCGGCCACGGACGCGCTCCACAGCAGCCCGGCGAGTGACGGGGCGCGGTACATGGCGATGAGCGCGCAGCTCCAGCAGATGCCGCCGGCCTACCAGCAGGCACAGCGGGAGCTGGAACGGGAACTGACGCGCGAGCACTTCACTTCCGGCAACGTGGCACTGGGAGCTTTTGACCAGCTGACCTTCGGTGTGCCGTTGGGCTTCTACCACCTGGCAACGGGTACGGCGCGGGGACTGGGGACGCTGGCCGAGCGGCGTTACGAGGAGGCCACGCGAGAGCTGGCTCCAGCGGCGCTGCTGGTGGCGTTGTACGCCGGAGGCAAGGGCGCGCGCTACCTGGCGGAGACGCGAGGGGCAGGAGCAGGGTTGGCGCTTCCGGAGTTGCGGTTGGCGGCACTGCGGCGTGTGGCGTGGCAGGTCGCGGAGCGTCTGGGCGTGGACGGGCTGAACGAGCTGGCGCGCTACATCCGCTCCAGCCGTGAAGCCGCCATCTTCGTGGGCGCCGGGGGAGAGCCCGCCGCCGTGGCGCTGCACGAGGCGCGGGGCAACGTGCCTCGTACCCAGGCGTACCTGGCCGAAGCTCGGGAGCGCCCGGGAATCCCAGAGTCCAAAGCTGCCCGAGGAGAGGTGCTGGGAGGACTGTCCTCGCTGGTGGACGAGGCCTCCGGCCATAGCGCGGAGGTGTTGGAGGTCAAGCTCCGGGAAGCTGAGATGGAGGCGTCGGGTCCGCGCCTTCCTGCGGATGTGGCGCTGCTGAAGAAGCTGCGAGCCACACTCTCCACGCCGCCACCCGGAGTTCCTGAGGGTTCCGCGCTATGGCGCGAGTACGTGGCGTACAGGGAGGGCCGCCTCTCCGAGTTGAAGGCGGGAGAGAAGGCCAAAGGGCCCCTGCGGTGGGAGAGCTACGAGTGGCTGCGGGGGCGGTTCGCCCGAGGGCTGGCGTTCGAGCGGGTCATGGTGGCCCTGCTGCGCGCGGACGCGGCACTGCCACTGGCGCAACGTGTCTGGCTCAAGGACTTCATCGATCCTCTCATCGAGACCACTGTGGGGGTGGCGAAAGAGGGCCAACCCGGCGTCCGCTTCGCGGACGTGCTCGTGATCGAGAGGCAGCCCCCTGCGGGCCAGTCGCCGCGCGTGGAGTCCTTCAGCTTCAAGAGCCGCGACCTCTCGCTGCTGGATGGTGAAGCGCTGGAAGCACAAATGATTGCGGACGCCAGAGACGCCCTGCGGTATTACGGCGAATCGCTGAACATCCGCCGTCGCGTGCTCAAGTACCTCGGCTCCGAGGTGCAGATCCGGAGGGTTCGCCTCGTCTATGAGGGTGGTGAACTCAAGCCTCGGAACCTGGATGTGTTGCAAAAAGCAGTGCCAGCAGTTCAGAAAAAGGTGAGGGGAGTGGAGGTGCTGATTCCATGAAGGTGCTGAGCTTTCATGACTTGAGTCCAGAGGACCAACTGGATCTCCGCTTCGAAGGTACCTTCAACTCGCAGATTTCACCTGAGCGCGAGTTGGAGCCATTCCTCCACGCACTGGAGACCTTCGCGGGCAACTGGATGCCGGACGTCGTCAAGGGCAAGCGGCTCCGAAAATATTCCCGCGCCGCCCTTTGGAAGGCCCTAGAGGAAAAGCGCGACGGGAACGGAGCGACCATCGGGCTCTATCGCACGACGGCACCCGCGATAGACATGACACTCAGGGTCTGGTTCCCGCCCGAGGAACCCGAACTGTCGATCGGGCTCTCCGTGCAACCCCTCTCCCTCTTTACGGAAGGGCATAGCCGCAGCTTCGTGGACATGGTCCGCGCCTGGGCCTCCCACTATCCAACCACTCACGCCAAAGCCAACAGCCTGGCAGAGAACCAACTGGCGGATTCTCCCTGGTACGGCCGCGATATGCAGACCGCGATCAAGGAAGGTTTTGACAGGATCTACGAGGTGTGCTGGCTCAACGTCTTCGGCCACAAGTTGGTGGAGATGGTTGGCCGCGAGCGCATGTTATCCACGCCTGCTCACCGGGTAGAGGAACTCCCCAACGGCTCCATCCTCCTGGTGACGTGGCCCACGGCCGCGAGCTTTGCTGCCGAGGGGGCGCGCCAGGCCCAGGCCCGCGCGCACGTCCATCTCCGGCCAGAGCTCGACTTTGACACCGTGTTGCGCACCCTGCGCGAGCGCAGCGCCGCACTTGTCCCTGTCGAGCCCCGCTTCCACCCGGACGTGGCTCCGCTTCTTGCGCGAGTGGTGGACCTCGCCCCCATCAGCGAGCGCGAACGCAAGGTGGCCGAGTTCAACGCCTGGCAGCCACCCGAGCCGGACGAGTGGTTGCCCGCGGACGCCGCCCTGCCTTCGGATGTGCCGGACCCCAAGGCCGCTTGCGAGCGCTACTCGCTGCTCGCGGAGCACCTCGTGGCGCTGATGCACACGAAGGTGTCCTCGGTCTTCCAAGAGACCCCCAATTCGCTCACGGACGTCGATTTTCAGCTCTGGCGTGAGGACTTTCCGAGAGTGTTTGAACGACGTGACATCGACGAGCGCGCTGTGCCAGCGGTGGGCGGATACCTGGGCCAGGTGTTGATCCGCAATCTGAGTGGACAGTGGATCCCTCGCATGAAACTCGAGGAAGCTCAGGTTCGCGTCGGCGATCGCGTATGGCTTCCGTTTCTCCGAGCTCACCGGTACATGCGCTCTCGCCAGTCGCTGGTGGATTTCTCGCTCACCCAGTTGTTCCGCGTGGCGGAGCGGCACCGCGGATAGCGTCGTCCACACTGGCAGCCAGTCTCGCGGCGAGCTCCTGCACGTAGGGAGGCTTGAGCAGGGACAAGTGGTCGCCCGGAACCTCGTGGACGTCCACGCCTCCAGCGGCGAGCTTGCCCCAGCCCATGGTTCGCTCCCGGCCTCCCCGGCGCTTGCGCACCTCGTCCGAGGAGAAGAGCGTCACCCGGTGGGGATAGGCGCGCGGCTCGTACGTAAACGTCTCTCGGGCGTGGATGAGGAAGAGCCGGAACATGGACAGCATCGCGGGCTGGCGCAGGGCCATCATGAGCGCCTCGTCCGGGACGAAGTTCGCCAGCGCGGAGCGCGCCAGGAACGTCTCCAGCATCCGGCGCTCCCGAAGTAATCGTCCCAGCAAGCCGGCAGCCGTGGAGGCTCGCTCCGAGGAGCCGCGCACCAGGTAGAGGTAGTCCGCGAGGTGCGGCCAGATCGATCGCGAGACTCCCGAGGCGAAGAAGTACGCCATCTGCGCGGGAGTAGGTCTGTGCCCTGATAGCGGCGCCGGCTCGTCGATGAGCGCCAGCAACCGCACTTCCTGCCCGGCGGCGGTGAATTGCTGCGCCATCTCGTAGGCGACCAGACACCCGAAGGAGTGGCCGCCCAGGTAGTAGGGCCCTCGCGGCTGGAAGCGGCGGATGGCCTCGACATAGCGCCGAGCCATGTCCTCCACTCGCTCGTCCGGTGGGGACTCTCCGTCCAGGCCGTGGGCCTGGAGCCCGTAGAAGGGCTGATCGGTCCCAAGCCGGCGTGTCAGCTCGACATACGGGAACACCACTCCTGCGGCCGGGTGCACGAAGTAGAGCGGCGGCCGGGTGCCGTGGGGCTGGAGAGCGACGAGGGGTGAGGCCGTCTCGGGCTCGGGAACTCCCTGGAGGGCCTGGGCCATCCGCTCGACGGTGGCGCCGCGGAATGCAAGGCCCGGAGGCACCTGAAGCCCCAACTCCCGTTGCAGCCGGTCCGTGAGACGCAGCATCACCAGCGAGTCCCCGCCCAGCGCGAAGAAGTCGTCCTGGACGCCCATGGGCTCGGTGCCGAACAGGTCCTCGCAGACCGCGGCGATGCGGCGCTCCATTTCGTTCCGAGGCGCTACGTACGCTGTGCTCAACGGAGGGCGAGGGGCTCGGCGGCTCGTGGCAACCCGAGGGCTCGGGTGGACCGCCGGCCTGGGCAGAGGCGCGGAGGAGGTGACGACGGCACGCGGGGACTCCGTGTCCACCGTGGGCCGCCGGGCGAGGATGAGCCCGTGATCCGCCTCCTCATGGGCGTTTCCAGCCTGGGGGAAGTACTCGACGGTGCCGAAGCCGGTTCCGATCAGGGCCTGCTTCCACACGGATAGCGGGAGCAGGGGGGAGTCCTTGCGGAAGGCGTCATCGTAGTACCACCAGCCCTCGGCCAGTCCCCACGAGAGGACCTCCCAGCGCGGTGTCCGGAGCGCCTCCACCAGCCCGAGCGTCCCTTCCGGAGCGAGCAGGCCCTGCAGGTGCCGGAGGGTGCGAGACACGTCCTTCGTGGCGTGGACGACGTTGCAGGCGACGATGAGATCGAAGCCCCGTTCGGCATATCCCTGCGGACCAGGATCCTGGGAGATGTCGAACACGCCGAAGCGCATCCGTGAGTCCACTCCACGCCGGACCGCCTCGCTCCGGGCGTCGTCGACGAACACCTTGCCGAGATCCGTGAAGCAGTACTCGAAGTCGTGCCCCTGGAGCGCGGTGACGAGCGGCCAGGTCAGCAGGCCCTGTCCGCCGCCCACTTCGAGGATCCGCAAGCGGCGGCCTCGGGTGTTGGCGGCGATGCGGCGCGTGGCCTCTCCCAGGAGCAGGTTGTAGAGGCGCATCTGCCCGTGCTCGGCCGTTCGCGCGTTGCAGTCCTGGACGAATGCAGGGCTCCCATTCGGAAACAGGATGCTGACAGCCTCCACCCGGCCGTTCAGCGCCTGGGGATAGCCTCGCAGGCAGTGCTCCACGAAGTCGAACAGGCCGCGGAACTGCGGATGCTCCGTGTCCAGTCGCTTGCGCAGGGCGCTCGGGGACTCGAACTCCGTGGTGTCTCGCTGGAAGACGAGCTGCTCTCCCGAGACACGCAGGATTCCGTCCTCGGCCAGGCTTGCCAGCAGCGCGTCGAAGAGCCTCTCGAAGCGGGGCTGGATGCCCAGTTGGAGCAGCAGTCCTCGCCGGGTGTGGACCGCGCCTTGCCGGGTGTCCACGCCCGCGGCCCGGAGGTACTCGCAGACAAGGCTGGAGCAGAAGACTTCGAGGCCCTCCTTCAGCCCCGGGTAGCTCTGCACCGGGCGGATGGCCAGCGTGCGGTGCAGCTCCTGCTCCACGGCTTCGAGGGGACGCTCCGGCGCGGAGGCCTCGGGGAGGAGCGATGCGGGCGGCCGGCCCAGCCAGTGGGAGTGGCGCTCGAAGGGGTACGTGGGCAGCTCGACGCGGAGGCGCCTTCGCCCAGAGTGGTGGGCCGACCAGTCGACTGGCACCCCTTGAGCCCACAGGTGTCCCAGTGCTGTGAGCCATGTCTCCAGATCCGAGCGCTCGTCGTCGGGCGATGGGCTCAGGCTGGTGGCGGCGCGTGCGGCTGGGACAGGCTGTTGAGCGGCGAGTGCGCTCAGCACGCGGCCCGGGCCCACTTCGAGGAGCAGGTGGTTCCGAGCGGTGAGCTCCGCCACTCCCGAGGCAAATCGCACGGGTTGTCGCAGGTGCTGCGCCCAGTAGCCGGGATCGGTGGCCTGCGCGTCCGTCACCCAGGTGCCTGTGACGTTGGAGAGGTAGGGCAGGCGAGGAGCGCTCCGGCGCACCCGCCGTACCTCCTGGGTGAAGGTGTCGAGGATGGGCTCCATCATCCCCGAGTGGAATGCGTGCGAGGTCTGCAGCCTGCGCGAGCCCATGCCGAGCGAGGTGAGCCGGGCCTCGAGCGCCGCCACGGCTTCGAGGGGGCCGGAAGCCACGCACGCCGCGGGGCCATTCACCGCGGCCAGGGCGAGTTCCGATCCCAATAGAGGGAGCAGCTCCGCTTCGGATAGGGGCACCGCCAGCATCGCCCCCGGGCGCAGTCCCTGCATCAGTCGGCCTCGGAGCGCCACGAGCCGCAGCGCGTCTTCCAGCGTGAAGACCTCTGCCAGGCACGCCGCCACATATTCGCCGAGGCTGTGGCCCAGCATCGCCGCGGGCCGTACTCCGTGCGAGAGCCAGAGGCGGGCGAGCGCATACTCCACCGTGAAGAGCGCCGGCTGGGCCAACGCCGTCTGCTCCAGGCGCCGTTTCTCCTCTGGCCCGCGATTTCGCGGATAGAGCACGTCGCGCAGATCCTGGCCCAGGTGCGGTTCGAGGAGCTTCGCGCACCGGTCGACCTCCTGCCGGAAGCGAGGCTCTTCCCGGTACAGCGCTTCCGCCATCCCCGGATGCTGCGTGCCCTGGCCCGGGAAGAGGAAGGCGACGCTCCTTCCTCCATCGGGAGCCGTGCCCTCGAACAGCCGCGCGGGCGTTGCCAGCGTCTGCACCGCGTCCGCCACGCTCCGGCATGCCACGGCTCGGCGGTACGCGAAGGTGCGCCGCCCCACCTGGAGCGTGGAGGCAACGTCCGAGAGGTTCGTCTCCGGGTGGGCCTCCAGGTGCGCCCTGAGCCTCGCCGTCAGGGTGTCGAGCGCCGTGGGGCTGCGCGCGGAGAGGACCAGCAACTCCGTGGATCGCCCAGGAGCGCCGGGCTCTCGCGGTGGGGCCTCTTCAAGGATGACATGGGCGTTTGTCCCGCCCATGGCGAACGAGCTGACCCCCGCGCGTCGAGGCTCGGGCCCCTCCCGCCACGGAGTCAGGGTGGCGTTGACGAAGAAGGGGCTGTCCTCCAGGCCCAGCTTCGGGTGGGGCTGGGTGAAGTGGAGGCTGGGCGGCAGGAGCCTGCTCTCCAGAGCCCGTGTGGCCTTGATGAGGCCCGCCACGCCAGCGGCGTTGTTGAGGTGCCCGATGTTCGTCTTCACCGAGCCGATGGCGCAGAACCCACGCTCCTGGGTCGAGCGCCGGAAGGCCTGGGTCAGCGCGGCCAGCTCGATGGCATCACCGAGCGCCGTCCCCGTCCCATGCGCCTCCACATAAGAAACGGAGCGAGCATCGACTCCCGCCAGGGCGAGCGCGGTCTGGATGACCTCCGCCTGCCCATCAATGCTGGGAGCCGTGTAGCCCACCTTCTTGGAGCCGTCGTTGTTGACAGCGGCGGCGAGGATGACAGCTCGGATGGAGTCGCCCGCGGCCAGCGCATCCTCCAGACGCTTGAGCACCACGACCCCCAGGCCGTCCGCCGGGACGGTGCCCCGAGCCTCGGCGTCGAAGGCGCGACAGTGGCCATCGGGCGAGAGGATGTGCCCCTCTTGCGGTTGGTAGCCCGCTCCGACCGGGAAGGCGACGGACACTCCCCCGGCCAGGGCCATGTCGCACTGGAAGTCGAGCAGCGACTGGCACGCGAGCTGGACCGCCACGAGCGACGTGGAGCACGCCGTCTGCACGGTAATGGCGGGGCCGCGCAGGTTCAGCTTGTAGGCGACCCGGGTTGTCAGGTGGTCCTTGTCATTGCCCAGGATGGTCGCCAGCCCATCGAGCAGTTCCCGCGTGTCCAGCGTGGGCGCCACATGGTGCAGCAGGTAGCCCGGCGCTCCAGCTCCAGCGAAGAGGCCGATGGGGCCCTCGAAGCGCTCCGGATCGTAACCCGCGCTCTCCAACGCCTCCCAGGCACACTCGAGGAACAGGCGCTGCTGGGGATCGATGAGTTCGGCCTCCCTCGGGCTGTAGCCGAAGAAGGAGGCATCGAAGAGGTCCACGTCGCGGATCAACCCACGGGCAGAGACGTAGCCCGGCCGCTGTCTCGCTGCCGCGTCGACTCCTGCTTCCTCCAGCCGGGGATCGGAGAGGCGGGTGATCAGCTCGACGCCGTCGCACAGGCTCCGCCACAGTGACTCCACATCCCGTGCTCCCGGGAAGCGTCCGGCCATCCCGACGATGGCGATGGCGTCCGCGGCTCCATCCGTTCCCCGCTCACTGCTCATCGGAGTCCTTTCGATTCTCGTTGGCGCGCCGGAGCCGATGACGGCCGCGCGCGGCGCGCTGCTTCTGGGCACGCTCGTCGATGGTGTTGTCTTCGGCAGAGGGCGGGGTGCTCCCGGCCAGGTGCGTGGCCAGAGCGCGCACCGTCGGGTACCGGAACAGCTCCAGCCCGGTCAGCCGTCGCTGGAAGAGCTGTTCGAGCCGGTGATGCACCTGGGCCAGGAGGATGGAGTGGCCGCCGAGCTCGAAGAAGTTGTCGAGCACGCCGATCTCCTCCAGCCCCAGGTACTCCTTCCAGACGGCGGCGACCTTTCGCTCCACCTCATCCTGAGGCGGGACTCGCTCCGAGTTCGGCTCGTTCCTCCCTGTTGCCAGCGAGGACATTGCCTCCAGGTCCACGCGCCCACCGTTCTGGCCGAGTTGCTCGACCCGGCGGAACGTCCTTGGGACGGGGACCCCGAAACGGTCGCGCACCTCGGGGAAGGCCTCGAGCGTCGGTTCTCTCCCTGGCGGACACGTGTAGAGGGCAGTGAGCTGGAGGCTTCGAGGAAGGGCCGGCTCGGTGCACGCGCGGACTCGAGGCGCATCGGGATCGAGCCCGATGAAGAGCTCTCCCGTCGCATGGCCCAAGGCCGCGAGCAGCGAGGTCCACCCTCGGGCCGGAGAGATGGCCTGGTAGCCGCGGGCACTCGCCAGCCGTTCTTGCTCCTCGGTGCGCGCGGGGCCGATTCCCTTCCAGCGGCTCCAGGCGATGCAGTCGCGCCGGGCGGACGTGGCTGCACGCCGGCTGTGGAGGAAGTATTCGAGGAACCGGTTCGCGGCGGAGTAGGCGCCTACGGAGAAGCCTCCGAAGGCGCTGTTCAGTGAGGAGAAGCCGAGGAGGAAGGCGCTGGGCCGGCTCTCCAGCATGCGCTCCAGGGCGACTGTTCCCTCTACCTTGGGGCGGAGCACCGAGTCGAAGTGCTCCAGGGTTTCCTCCGCGAGAACGTGCTCGACGATGGCTCCCGCGAGATGGAGGACTCCTTCCAGGGGGCCTGCCCAGCGCGCCTCGGACTGCGTCACCGCCTGGCGCAGTGCCTCTTCGTCGCAGACATCCACCGCCTCATAGTGCACCTGTCCGCCGGTGCGTGCCGCCAGCCGCTCGAGCTCCGCGAAAGCCTGGTGCCGCTCGGCTGCCTCTGGCGATGACAAAGAGGTCCGGCCGGTGAGGAGCAGTCGCGCGCGGTAGGTCTCGAGCAGCCGGCTCGCGACTTCTGCGCCCAGCGTGCCCAGTCCTCCGGTGATCAGGTAGGTGCCGCTGTCTCGGAAGGGGAGGGACCGCCGTGCTCCAGCGCCAGGGTCCACTTGCTCCAGCCGAGGCACGAGCCGCTGACTGCCGCGATACGCCACCTCGCGTTCGCGCTGCAGCGCCCATAGCTCGTGCAGGACGCGAGGGAGATGCTCCTCCGGCGTACCGTCCGCGAGGTCCAGGTGGCGGACGTCGAGCCAGGGCATTTCCTGGGGGAGCGTCTGCGTCAACCCGAGCAGCAGCGCCTTGTCACAGTGGATCGCCTCCCCGAGAACAGTGGGCTGGGAGTAGCGGGAGACGACGTGCAGTCGCAGAGGCTGCCCGCCACGAGGGCTCCGGGCCAGGGCTTGAGCCAGGAGCAGCAGGCTCCGAGCACCCCGGCAACGGGCCTCAGAAGAACCATCCTGGGCTTCTCCATCGAAGGTCCACAGGTGCAGCACCTGCGCGAAGGGCGCTGCGTCCGAAACCAGTGTGTCCAGCAGCCAGCGGTAGGCCTCCGGATCGTCGGGGCGGATGCGGAAGGAATCCGGCGCGATCCTCTCTGTGCCGGTGCCGGGCTCCACCAGGACGCATCGTCCACTCGAACGCAGGGACTCGGCGAGCCGTGCGCCCAGACCCTGGGTGTCCACGAACAGCAGCGAGGTCCCTTCCCGTGCCGGACTCAAGGCTCCCAGCGCCCGAGGCCGCCACACGCGGCGGTGGAACCAGGCGGGCAGGATGTTCTCGTTGCCCTGATGCAGATCCAGCGCTTCGAGGACGGCGGCGAAGCGCCCCGCCGCCAGCGCCTCTTTCAGCGCCACGCGCTGGAGCTTCCCACTCGTGGTGCGAGGGAACTCCTCCCGGGTCAGGGGAATGACGTAGGTGGGAGCGGCTCCGAAGCTTGTGGTCACCCGCGTCCGGATCTCCGTGGCGAGGCGTGCGTGCGTCTCGAGGTTCCCGTCGCGAGGGACGAAGAAGACGGCGAATCCCTCGGTGCCCTGTGAAGGCGCATCCACGCTGCATGTCGCAGCGAGCTCCACGCCCTCCACGCCACACACGCGGTCCTCGATGTCGTGGCAGTACAGGTGCGTGCCACGGACGATGATCATCTCCTTCTGTCGGCCCGTGATGGCGAGGTGTCCGCGCAGGAGGAAGCCGGAGTCCCCCGTGTCGAACCAACCGTCACCGACGAAGGACTGCGGGTGGACGCCTCGGACATAGCCCGGGGTGACGACCGCGCCTCGGGCCTGCACCCGGCCGATCACCGCCTCGGGGAGGAGCTGGTTCTCCGCGTCCACGATGCGGAGCTGCACGCCCGGCGACGGCGCCCCTACGTCGATGAAGGAGGCAGTGGAGGCGCTCGCCGCGTCCTGCAATTCCATCACGGCGCTGTCGACGTCGAAGCCCTCTCGGTGGGTGACGACGGTGCACAGCTCGGCCATGCCATAGCCGGGCTGCATGACGTAGGGCTGGACTCCGAAGGGCCTCACGTCCTCGAGGAACGTGCGGATGACGGACAGGGTGACCTGCTCGCCCGCGTTGAAGAGGCGCCTCAGGCCCTCCAGCCGCCAGGTCCGTCCGGGGGCTCGCCGGAGCGCATCACTGACGAGCTTGTATCCAAAGTTCGGGGACCAGCTGAACGTCACGCCGTGGGACTCGATCAGGTCCAACCAACGCATCGGGTCGGCGAGGATCCACTCGGTAGCGACCTGGATCTGATCCAGCCCCAGGTACGTGCAGCGCGAGTGGTACATCAGCAGCGGGCCCACGTGGTCGAAGGGAAGCCAGTTGAGGCAGACGTCCTTCGGTCCATAGCCGTTGACGCGAGCCACGGCGTGCGAGTGATGGACGACGCCGGTGTGAGCGATCTGGACGCACTTGGGCACGCCCGTGCTGCCCGAGCTGAGCTGGAGGAATGCGACGTCCTCGGGCTTCGCTGGGTGAAGCTTCTCTGCGGGAGCGAAGTGCCGCAGCGACTCAACAGGCACGAGCTCGAGCCCAGGCATGGGTAGGAGCTTCGGGAGCCCTTGGAGGGGCTCGAGCAACCGGGGGCTGGCGATGATGCGGGGACGGTCAAGAAGCTCCCAGGCCCCGTGCAGCTTGTCGACCACCGCGTTGCGCGTCTCATAGGTGGGCGCCACAGCCACCACCACGGGAGTGATTCCACCCAGAATGCAGGCCCAGAAGGTGGTGCACAGGTCACGCAGGGAGTCGATCTGCAGGACAGCTCGATCTCCAGAAAGCAGCCCACGGGCGCGTAGCCCGCTCAGGACGCATCGGGCCTCGTGCAGGAGTTCGGAGTAGCGCTGCCGCTGGACCGCGCCATCCGGCCCCACATAGGTGATGCCTCGTTGGCCGGAAGAAGCAGCGATGTGCAGGAGCGCATCGACGAGCGTCCGCGGCGCGTCCTCGGGTAGCACCAGCGGACCGCCATCACTGAAGGCCATGGTTCCAGACTGTGAGCTCACCGGAGCGGAGAGCACAGGCTGGGTCGTGGGCTGAGCCTCCTGGGTTCTACCGGGCCGAAAGCCCGGCAACAGCCGGGAGAGATGCAGATGCTCGCGGCGCCGCGCAGGAGGAGTGAGGTGCACCTCCACGGCATGGAACTCCGATTTCTTCCGGAGTTGCTCCTCCCAGTGCCGCGCGAGCTGCTCGTCCACGAGGGGCAGGCGTTGCAGCGCGTCCTCATCCACCCGGCCTGCCGAGGTGAGGGGGAGGATGTCCACCGGCATGAAGAGGTCCGGAGTGAGGTGGGCGGGAAGTGGCGGCGCGCGGAATCCACCGGGTGGGCGCTGACTTGAGGAGACGACATACGCGACGCATAGGGGGCGCGAGCCAGGGAGACGCCGGAAGCGCACCACGCAATCCTCCACGGAGGCGTCCGCCAGCAGTGCCGCCTCCACATCGGAGAGGCGAAGCTCCTTCGAGAGCCCCCAGCGCCCGGGACGATCCAACCGCGAGAGACGGCAGTCTGGCGCCGCCGTGACCTCTTCAAACAGAGCCTGGAAATCAGCGACGAGCCTGTCCGCGGTCTCCGCCTCGAACAGATCGGTGTTGTAGAGGAGCGTGCCCTCGAGCCCACCGTCGCTCTCCCAGAAGTTCCAGGTGAGCTCGAACGGAGCCACGCCAATGTCCGTCTCCGAGATCCGCACGCGGAGGCCGGCTCGGGTCGTCGCCTCGGGAGGCGGGCGCTGGAGCGCGAGCATTACCTGGAACAGGGGCTGATGGCCCGCCGCCCGATCGGGGCGCAGCACCTCCACGAGCTTCTCGAAAGGGACGTCCTGGTGGGCGTAGCACTCCAGCGTACGGGTGCGGACGCGCGCCAGGAGTTCACGGAAGCTGGGATCGCCATCGAACTGGATCCGCAGCGCCAGCGTGTTCACGAAGAACCCGATGAGTCCCTCCAACTCGCGCTGATTGCGGCCGGCGACGGGAGCTCCCACCACGAGATCCTCGCTCCCCGTGCAGCGGTGCAGGAGCGCACCGAGCACTCCCTGGAGCGCCATGAAGAGGGTGGCTCCCTCCGCTCGGGCCAGCGAGTCGAGTGCCCGAGTCGTGGATGCAGCGATGCGGAGTCCGCGCGTGGCCCCACGCGAAGTAGGCGAAGAGGGCCTGGGCTTATCAACGGGCAACTCCAGCCAGCGAGGTGCCCCCTCCAGCGCGCGTCGCCAGAAGGAGAGCCCGCGCTCGAGCCACTCTCCCTTCAGCCACTGCTGCTGCCAGAGCGTGTAGTCGGCGTACTGGACGGGCAGGGCGGGCAGGGGCGTGGCATCCCCCGCGAGGAGCCCCTCGTAGAGGGCCGTCAGATCCCGGGCCAACACGTCCAGCGAGGCACCGTCGCAAACGGTGTGGTGGATGGCCAGGAGCAGCGCATGCTCGTTCGTGCCGAGCGATGCCAGGTGGGCTCGGAGCAGCGGACCTCCAGCCAGCTCGAAAGGACGCGCGAGGACCTCACGCGCCAGTGCGGCGAGCTGCTCCTCCCGCTGGGGCGCGGGCACCTCGCCGAGGTCTGTCACAGGCAGCGGAACGGGAGCAGGCGGCATGATGCGCTGCACCGGGCCATGCTCCCCGAGCGGGAAGGTGGTCCGCAGGCTCTCGTGACGCTCCATGAGCGCACCGAGGGCACGCGCCAGCGTGGGGACATCGAGCGGACCCGTCAGCCGCGCGACGAGGGGGATGTTGTAGGGATCCGCAGCGGGATCGAGCCGATGGAGGAACCAGAGCCGTTGCTGGGCGAAGGACAGCGGAATCTCCTCCGGGCGCGGTACCGGGACCAGGGGAGGAAGTTCCGCCACGCGCTCTCGGGAAGCCTCGACGCGCTCGGCGAGCCGTTCCAGCGTCCGAGCCTGGAGCACCTCGAGGGGAGGCACCTCCAGCCCCAGCGCCTCGCGGATCCGCATCGCCACCGCAGTGGCTCGCAGGGAGTCTCCGCCGAGTTCCAGGAAGTCGTCATCCAGGCCCACCGGAGCCACACCCAGCTCCTGGCTCCAGAGGCTCTCCAGCGTGCGCTGGAGGGGCGTCTGCGGAGGCCTGAAGGACGCCGCGAGCACGGGGCGCTCCCGCCCCGGAGGAGGCAGTGCGCGGCGATCCACCTTCCCATTCGGAGACACCGGCAGCGCTGGCAGCTCCACGAAGGCCGCCGGGACCATGTACTCGGGCAGTGACTGCTGCGCGAACTGCCGCCACCCCGAGGGCCCAGGAGACTGCCCCGGCGGAACGACGAGATAGGCCACCAGCCGCTTCTCGCCAGCCGTGTCCTCGCGCCCCACCACCGTGACGGCCTGCACCGCCGGGTGTCGCGAGAGCACGGTCTCCACTTCGCCAGGCTCCACGCGGTAGCCACGGATCTTGAGCTGGTCGTCCTTGCGGCCCAGGAACTCGATGTCTCCCTCGGGCAGGACTCGCACGAGATCGCCCGTCCGGTAGAGCCGTTCGCCCGTGGCGGGATGCGGAATGAACCGCTGCGCCGTCAGCTCCGGACGGCCGAGATAGCCGCGCGCCACACCCTTGCCGCCGATGAACAGTTCCCCCACCGAACCGCCCGGCACGGGGCGCAAGGCCTCATCCAGGACATGGACCGTCGCACCGTCGAGGGGACGGCCAATGGGCGGAGGGCGATCCGACGGAGGCTCCTTCGCGACACACTCATAGGCCGTGGCGTAGACGGTGGCCTCAGTGGGCCCATACGCGTTCACGAGCCGGCGGCCCGGACTCCACCGCGCGACGACAGGAGCGGTGCAGGCCTCGCCACCGGACAGCAGCATCCGCAGGTGAGACAGCCCCTCCGGAGGGAGCACCGCCAGCAGCGACGGAGGCAGGACCGCGTGGGTGATGGTCTGCGAGCGCAACAGCCCCAGGAGCGCCGGTCCGGGCACGAGCGCGCTCTGGGGCACCAGATGGAGCGAGCCTCCCGTCGCCCACGCCATGATCATCTCGGACACCGAGAGATCGAAGTTCAGCGAGGTGTACTGGAGGACGCGCGCAGGAGCTCCGAGATCGAGCGCGCGCACGAGCGCCACGGCGAGCTGGACGATGCCCCCGTGCTCGATCAACACCCCCTTGGGTCTCCCCGTGGAGCCCGAGGTGAACAGGAGATAGGCCAGCGTGCTCGGCCCAGCACGGCCCGGAGGACGCGAGGTGGGCAGCGTGAGCAACTCGGGATTCGAGTTCAAGCGCAGCCGCCGGGCCGAGGTCTCAGGGATCGCGGCCTCGACAGCACTGTGCGTGAGCACCACCGGGACGGCGGCATCCTCCAGGATGTAGGCGAGCCGCTGTCGAGGATAGGCCGGATCCAACGGGACGTAGGCTCCACCCGCTTTGAGGATTCCGAGCATCCCGACGAACATCTCCAGCGTGCGGCCCGTGCACAGCCCGACGGGGACCTCCGGTCCCACCCCCAGCCCCTGGAGCGCGTGGGCGACCTGGTTGGCTCGAGCCTCCAACTCTCGATAGGTGAGAGAGCCTTCTTCGGACACGAGCGCGACCGCCTCGGGATTCCGCTCGGCGCACGCCTCGAACAACCCGTGCATGTGAGGACTCGGAAGCGTATTCACGGTGTCCATAGATAAAGGGGGCGAGAGCCTAGGACAGGCGACTCTGGGAGTCACAAGGTCCTCGGTGGCCAGCCGGGTCCCGCTGGCACATAGGCCCGTCTCCAGGCGAGCGTGCCTGCCTGGCTCCTGCCGTGGCGTTACACTGTCCGAGAACCTCGGGATCTCATAGAAGGACGCGATGCAGGAACGGAAGCTCGCAGAGTCCTCGACAGTCGTCCCGTCTCCCCGTCCCCCGGAGCGGACGCAGCGGGTTGTGCCGGCCTTGACCGTCATCTCCCACCCCGACCTCCAGCGTGCCGGAGAGCGGCTGCTGCTCACGGCTCTGGACGCTCAGGGGAGCGTGGCGGTGTCTCGCACGACCCCCGAGTTCAAATTCCCGGGTGCGCTTCAGGGGATGCCGCTGGCGGATGCGTTCCTCAGTCGCAAGCCCCTGGTGTTCACGCCCACCGCGGACGGCGGCGTGCGGCTGAGCGTCGAGGAGAGCGGAACTTCGGTGTACGTGGCGGACACGCCCGTCATCGGCTCCCAGGAGTTCTCCGCCGAGGAGCTGGTCGAGGGGGTGCCGCTGGTGCTCGCCGAGCGCATCGTGCTGCTGCTCCACCAGGTGTCCGAGGGCGAGCCGGCGGCCATGGAAGCGCTCGGGATGGTGGGCTACAGCGTGGGCACGCGCCGGGTGCGCGAGGGCATTGCCCAGGTGGCGGATCTCAAGGTGCCGGTGCTCATCCGCGGCGAGACGGGCTCGGGCAAGGAGCTGGTTGCTCAGGCCATCCACCGCTCCAGTCCTCGCCGGGCCGGCCCCTTCATCAGCGTCAACCTGGGCGCGCTCCCCAAGGAGCTGGCGGCCGCCGAGCTCTTCGGGGCGCGCAAGGGTGCCTATACGGGCGCCGTGCAGGATCGCGAGGGCTTCTTCCGCGCGGCCCATGGCGGCACGCTCTTCCTCGACGAGGTGGGCGAGGCACCACCCGAGGTGCAGGTGCTGTTACTGCGCGTGCTGGAGACGAACGAAGTGTATCCAGTGGGTGGCCACTCTTCGGTGCCCGTGGACGTGCGGTTGATCGCCGCCACGGATGCCGATCTCGAGGAGCGCATCCGCGACGAGCTCTTCAAGGCTCCGCTGCTGCACCGGCTGGCGGGTTATGAGATCCGGGTTCCTCCGTTGCGAGAGCGCCGCGAGGACATTGGCGTGCTCTTCGCCCACTTCGCCCGCCAGGAGCTGGAGGCGGTGGGGGAGACGAATCGCCTGGAGAGCCAGGACCCGCGAGCCGAGTCCTGGCTCCCTGCCTCCGTGGCGCTCCGGCTGCTGAACTATTCGTGGCCCGGCAACATCCGGCAGTTGCGCAACCTGTCGCGGCAGCTCGTCATCGCCAGCCGGAGCCTGCCCTCGCTTCGGCTCCTGCCGCACATGGAGCAGGAGCTGAGCAGCGCCGCGACGCCCGCGTCCGAGCGGGTGGGCACGACTCGCCGGCAGAAGCAGAAGCCCGAGGCCACTTCGTCGCGGCGCAGGCCCTCGGATGTGAGTGATCAGGAACTGCTCGAGGCGCTGCGCGCCACGGGCTGGGACATGAAGGCCGCGGCGGAGAAGCTGGGTATTACCCGTCCCTCGCTCTACATGTTGATCGACAAGAGCCCCAGCCTGAGGACAGCGGTGGAGCTGAGCCCCGAGGAGATCACCCGCTGCTTCCACGAGTGCAACGGGGATCTCGACGCGATGGTGCAGCGGCTCGAGGTGTCCCGGCGCGGGCTCCTGCGCCGGATCAAGGATCTCGGGCTGGTCACTTCGTGAGCCCGGAGAGGCTCACAGGTAGCCAGCTGCGCGCAGGTTCTCCTCGATGCGCGCGTGCACGTCCCCTGGCTCCAGCTTCAGCTCCGTGCCGGTGATGCGCTCGAAGGCCGTGAGGTACTTCTCCGCCAGATCCACGCGCACCTCGTCCGGGATCGGCGGCGGCGTGCCGTGCCCCGAGAAGTTCCGCTCCCGGATCAGCCACTGGCGGATGTTTTCCTTGTCCAGCATCCGCTGATCCTCGCCCTTCGAGAACCGCGCCTCGTACTCGTCCGCCACCCAGTACCGGCTCGAGTCCGGCGTGTGGATCTCGTCGATGACGTACAGGTCATCGCCCACCTTGCCGAACTCGTACTTCGTATCCACCAGGATCAACCCGCGCGTGCGCGCCCACTTCTGCCCCTCGGCGAACAGCGCCTTCGCCGCCTCCGTCAGCCGCGCCCAGTCCCTCGGGCTCGCCAGCCCTCGCGCGAGGATCTCCGCCTCGGAGATGGGCTCGTCATGCTTGCCGTACTGCGCCTTCGTGGACGGAGTGATGATGGGCTCGGGGAAGACCTCGTCCTTGCGCAGCCCCGCGGGGAAGGGCAGCCCGTAGGCCGTGTGCGTTCCCTTCTGATAGTCCCGCCACAGGCTCCCCGTCAGGTACCCGCGAACCACCATCTCGATCGCGAACGGCTCGCACGCCCGAGCCACCGTCACGTTCGGATCCGGTATCTCCAGCACGTGGTTCGGCACCACGTGCTTCGTGCGCTCGAACCAGAAGTTCGCCAGCCGGTTGAGCACCTCTCCCTTGAACGGGATCGTCGTCAGCACGTGATCGAACGCGGAGAGCCGATCCGTGGTGACGAGGATCAGCCGATCCCCTCGCCGGTACGTGTCCCGGACCTTGCCCTGATAGTGCGTGCCCAGCGACGACAGGTTCACCTGCCGGAGCGTGTGCGGAAGCTGCGCGTGGAGAGCGGACGTGTTCACGAGGCGCCTCGAAGCCCGCGGAGGTGCGGGAGGGCGCGGACTCTACTGAACGCTCGCCGCCGTGGAAGCAGGACCTGTGGCCGCCGCCAGATACAGGAAAGCCGGATTGATACGGAGGATTCCATCCACGTACGCCACCGCGTACGGCGCGCCAGACACCCGGTCCACCTGCACCGGACCCGTCTGCTGGATTCCCCAGTGCGTCAGCAGTGTCCGAGCCACCAGCTCCGCCGCCTCGCGCTCCGAGAGTCCCTGAAGGCTGTCGCGGCGATCATCAGGCCAGTGTTCACCGGTGCGCCCGTCGAACGTGAGCTGCAGCACACCGCCCGCATCCGGCGCCTGGAGCAGGTCCATCCGCGACCCGAAACCGGGCGCCGCCACCAACTCGCCGTGGTGGCTGATGGGGAAGAGCACCAGCGCTTGCGCCGCCTGGCCCTCCTCCTGCTCGGACAGCCGCGCCAGCTCGCGGAACAACTCCTGCCGCGTGGCGGGAGACTCGAACTCGAGCGCCTCCGGAGAGCTGGTGAGCGCCTGCCGCACGCTCAGCGAGGAGCGAACGGGAGCGCCCGTGCCGCCACAAGCGGTCAGGACGACGACGGAGAGCAGCAGGCCAGGGACCCAGCGACGCATCAGGCGGAATATACCGATCACGGCCCGGGGCAGCTAGATAAACTCGGAGGCATGGGTCTGGGTGCGAACCTCACCGTCGTTCTCCACCAGACGCGCTCGCCGGACAACCTGGGCGCCGTCGCTCGGGTCATGGCCAATTTCGGCTTCTCGCGTCTCATCTTGTCCGACCCCGCCACCTATGCCTTCCGAGGGGCGGAGCGGCTCGCCGTCAAAGGTGAGTCCGTGCTCGACAGGATGGCCGTGGCACGCGATCTGCCCGAGGCTCTCACCGACTGCGTGTATGCGGTTGGCACCACTTCTCGCACCCAGCTCCGAGGGCGAGTGGCACTCACCCCGGAGGAGGCGGTGCGACGTCTGGCGCAGGAGAGCGCTCGGGGGCGGGTGGCGCTGGTGCTCGGGGGAGAGCAGCGGGGCCTGTCCGATGAAGAACTGGCGCACTGCGCGGAGGTGCTGGTCATCCCCACCAGCGAGGTGCAGCCGTCGATGAACCTGGCGCAGGCGGCGGCGGTGCTCCTCTATCTGTGTGGCCGAGAGGGAACCCAGGAGCCGGTGCCGGAGGCCTCCGAGCCGGGTGCACGCATGGGCACGCTGGGCGCGCTGAGCCAGCGGATGCAGGAGGTGATGCTGTCCGCGGAGTTTCTCAACCCGCAGGCGCCGGAGCACGTGCTGCACGAGCTGGAGCGGACGTTGATGCGAGCGCGGCTCTCCCAGCGCGAGGCGGAGCTGTGGCTCACGGCCTTCAAGCACCTGGGGCGTGCGGTGAAGCGAGGCGCCTCCACTCCATAGAAGGAGGGAGGCGCCCGGAGAAGCGAAGCTGAAGACGGGGCTAGGCCGCCGCCGCTGCTGCTTCCTTCTTGTAGGTCTCGTTGTAGTGCTTCTCGCACAGGCCGCCCTTGAGCACCTTGGTGCGGCAGTCGGCCTTGGAGCAGGTGCGGTAGCGCGAGTGGGGCAGCTCACCCTGGCGCCACTTCTTGAAGTGGAAGAAGCAGTAGCTCTTGGCGCGATAGGGGCGCTTGCAGCCCGCGACGGAGCAAGCCTTCTTGCCGCCGCCCTTGGCAATGCGCGGCCAGTTCTTGTGCGGATTGGTCTTCTTGGCTTCCTCAGCCATGGGTTTTCCTCTCTGTTGCAGTGCTAGCCCGGACGCCACGCCTGGTGGCCCGCCCGGAACCGAAAAAGGCGCACTGTGTAGCTCCCGCGCGAGGGGAACGCAAGCTGGGCGGCGATCAGGAGGCCAGGCGCCGGCTTCTGGCCGTCAGGGAGACGGCGTGGCACCGGGCTCGAATTCGGGCCCCTCGGCCGCCGGAGTCACCGGCAACCCGGCCCGATCGGGCCCCAGCCGAGAGCTGGTGGGCTTCCGAGGAGGCGAGCCCCTGGAGGCCACCGCCGGGGCCGCCACCTCGCTGGCCGGCGGCTCCTCCAGCTTCACCCGGAGCTTCATCGGCTGCTGCCCCCGGCGAATGTTCAGGACCACCGTCTTACCCACCCCCCGGGCTGCCACCTGCCAGCGGAGCTGGTGCGCCCGCTCCACCCGCTGGGTGCCCAGCCCGACGATGATGTCTCCCGGACGCAGGCCCGCGCGGAATCCGGGGCTGTCCGCCGCCACACTCGAGACCACCACGCCCCTCGCGGAGTGCGAGAGCCCCAGCTCCTCGGCCACCTCCGGCGAGTAGTCCAGGACGTCGATGCCCAGCCAGCCCCGGCGCACGTGGCCATACGCCTTGAGGTGGGGGAGCACCGCCTTGGCGATGTCGATGGGCACCGCGAAGCCGATGCCCTGGCCCGCCACGTTCACCGCGTTGGCGATGGCCACCACGTCCCCGTGCAGATCCAGCACGGGCCCACCCGAGTTGCCCGGGTTGATGGAAGCGTCCATCTGCAGATAGTCGTAGTCGCCCTCGCGCCCGTTGGGCGTCACGTCCGTGCGGCCCTTGTAGCTGATCACCCCCACCGTGACGGAGTGCTCCAGCCCGAAGGGGCTGCCGATGACGACGATCCAGTCCGCCACCTCCACGTGAGAGGCCGACGAGAGCTTGAGGGCAGGCAGCCGGTGGCCCGCCTCGATCTTCAGCAGCGCGCAGTCCGTGCGCTCGTCCTGGCCGACGATCCGCGCGGGGAACTCCTCCTGGTAGCCGTCCGGAGTGTTCACCTTGATCATCACCTCCGAGGCGCCCTCGATGACATGGGTGCTCGTGAGGATGTAGCCGTCCGGGTGGATGATGAAGCCGGAGCCGATGCCCTTCTGCTCCTCGGCGGGAGCCTCCGTGCTCACCTGCCGGGTGGTGATGGACACGACCGCGGGCATCGCCGCGCGCGCCACCTGGCTGAGCGTGGAGCGCTGCTGATGCAGCTCCTGGCCCCGCGCCTCCAGCCACAACCGCCCGGCGCCCTCACCGGCCGCGCGTGCGGATCCTGCCACCATCAGCGCGCACGCCGCCGCCGCCAACAGCACGCCCCTGCTCTGCGCACTTGCCATGGAACGCCTCCCACACCCCTCCACCGCTCCCTCGAAGCTAGGGAGAGGCGGGGAGAACAGGAAGCGGGGGGCATTCCGGGCTCGGAGCTCCCTTACTTCTTCTGTGCAATCAGACGGTTCACTGCCTCACGATCCTCGGCGGTGATGCGCTCGCGCGGGGCCGACTCGGACTTCTTGCCCACCGCGTCCTTGGCCTCGTCCAGCGCGTCCTCCAGCCCGTCCTTCACCCGGTCCATCCCGTCCCTCATCCGGTCCATCTGCGAGGGGTGCACGTTGCGCTTCCACGCTCGCTCCATGTGGTCCAGGGGCGTGCGGCCGTCGACCTGTCCCTTCGCCAGGAAGATGCCCAGCCCCACCGCGCACGACGTCCACACCAAGAACTTCAGCAGACCCATGTGTTTACATCCTCCTACCCTCTCGTACACCGAACGGGAGGAGAGGGCCAGTTTCCAACGCGGGCAGGAAAGGTCGCTGACAGGGGAGGTGGGGGCCTTTAATGTGCGCGGCCTTGCAGCCCGAAGAATTCTTCCAGGCCGCCCAGGCGAAGGCGGCGCAGATGGACGTGAGGCGCAGCGGGATTCCGGCGGCGCTGGAGCGCTTGAGGACGGACGCCTCGGCGCTGTTCGCGCGCATCCCCGAGCCTCCTTTATACCGGCGCGCGGAGGATCCAGCGCGCAAGGCGGCCGAGGCGCTGCTGCCCGAGGCCCAGCAGGTGCTGGCCCAGGCCATCGCCGTGACGTGGGCGCCCGAGGCCCCTCCTGTGGCGCACGGCATCCTGGCGGCGGTTCAAGCGCACGCCGAGGCGCTCTGCCACACGGTGGACGGGCGGCTGGGGCCGGCGGAGGAGGCGTGGCGTCGAGCGCTCGAGCTGGAGCGGGCGGCACACCCCACGCGCAGCCTGGTGACGCAGGCGCCCGCGGCTCCACCGGTGTTCGACAAGGCGACGGGGGCCTCCCGGTACGATCCGCGCGAGGCACCGCAGGCGAAGGTGAAGCTCGTGTGCCCCAACACGGGGTGCAAGCGGATAGGCGACTACGCGTTCACGCCGAGTCACGCGTACCACCGGTACGTGTGCCCGGCCTGCAACACGCCCTTCCTGGCGTACTTCGGCGAGCTGCGCACGCTGGAGGTGGAGGCGCAGCGCAGCTCGAACCGATACCTCTTCACGGTGGACGAGGTGGGGGGCGGGAGCAGCGCGCGCATCGACTTCGAGGAGGCCAGCGGCGCCGAGTTCCCCGCGGCGCGGCGGGACTTGCTGTGCTTCCTCTATACGGAGGCGCGGGAGCTGAAGGTGGTGGTGAACATCACCAACGGGCGGCTGATGTGGATCAGCCCGGCGGCCTCGTGCTTCCTGGCGACGGCGGCGTTCGGGGAGGGGGCTCCCGAGCTGGTGGCCTTCCGGGCGTTCCGGGACGACGTGCTGCGCCACCATGGGCTCGGTCGGGCGTTCATTCGTGGCTACTATCGGTATGGCCCGGAGCTGGCGGCTTGGGTGGTGAGGCACCCGCGGGTGAAGATGGGGGTGCGCGAGGCGTTGACGTTGGTGCACCGTGGCTTGACGAGGAGTGGACACACGTGACGCAGCCGGTGACGACGCCATCTCCCGAGGGAGCACCCCCGCCGCCCGCGCGCCGCAGCGGAGAGTTTGTCTCCAAGCTGCTGCTGGTGCTCACGGCGTCCTTCGGGCTCGCGGGGCTGGTGTACCTGGGGGTGATGGAGGCGCAGCGCTCGAAGCTGGTGCCGGACGGAGCGGCGCCGCCCTCGTTCCAGATGGAGCGCTACGGTGGAGGCAAGCTGGCGCTGAGCGACTTGCGGGGCAAGGTGGTGATGCTGGACTTCTGGGCCACGTGGTGTCCGCCGTGCCAGGAGGAGATGCCTTCGCTGGTGAAGCTGGCCAAGGAGTACGAGAGCCAGGGCCTGGTGTTCGTCGCGGCCAGCCGAGATGACGACGACGTGAAGGAAGAGCTGGTGGACCAGTTCGTCAAGCGCAACCTGCCGGACCTGGCGCCCTACGTGGTGTACGCCAACGACGAGGTGGCGCGGGCCTTCCAGATCGAGGCGCTGCCCACGCTCTACTTCCTGGATCGCAATGGCAAGGTGACGGACGCGGTGCGCGGGATGATGCCCGAGCACTCCCTGCGCCGGCGCATCGAGCAGGCGCTGAAGCAGTGAGGCGATGAGCACCTCGAGCGATGGGCTGGTGGGGCTCTGGGGGCGTGCGTTCCTGAACCTGGAGCCGTACCTGGATCTGGCGAAGCTGGAGTCGCTGGACGACGAGATCTGCTACGCGCTGGCCCAGGTGCAGACGAGCTACACGGGCGGCAGCCACAAGGCGATGGGCATCATGCCGCCGTCACTCGCGGAGGATCCGTATATCGACTACGGACAGGTGATCCGCGGCTTCAGCAAGGAGGAGTTCGCCACCTTCGTGTCGTTGGGCCGAGAGCCCGAGGCGTTCGATGCGAAGCAGCGGCACACCTACGAGTTCGGCGAGGAGCGGGACCATCCGCTCACGCGCGAGCAGATGCTCTTCCTGAAGTTCAAGCACGGCGTGTACTTCCCGTGGAAGGTCTTCTACGAACTCGTCCCCGGCGGCTACTGGAGCGAGAAGAGCACGGCGCAAGGGAAGGACTTCACGCGGGAGGCTCGGCTCTACTTTCCGCGGACGGTGGCCTTCGTGCGCTCGTTGCCGTTCCGGGAGATCGGCCGCTGCACGCTGCTGGGGCTGGAGGCCAATGATCACGGCACCGTCCACCGTGACGGTGAGCCCGAGGACCAGACGGCACCGGACCACTTCATCACCGTGTGCCCTCGGGGCAACAAGCGCCTGTTCCTGTGGGACGAGCAGGCGCGGCGGAAGCTGCCGGTGACGGGCCGCGCGTACTGGTTCAACGACTTCGACTACCACGGCGTGGAGGCGGATCCGTTCTTCCGCTACTCGCTGCGGGTGGACGGCGCCTTCGAGCCGGAGTTCCTGGAGCGGCTGCGCCGGGACCACGCCGTTCCCGCTGGGGAGTGAGGCGTCAGGTCAGCGCGGCGAGCTTCTCGATCATCTCGTGAGGGCCCGGGAGCTTCGCCATCTCCTCCTGGACGGCACGCGCTGCTGCTCGCATCTCTCCGTTCTTGAGCACTCGATCGAGTGCTTCTTCCAGGGGCGCCCGGGTCTCGGGGACCGGTGAGAACACCACCGCCACCCCGCGCTTTTCGGCTGCCGCGGCGTTGAAGGGCTGGTCCGCTCCCTGGGGCAGGATGAGCTGGGGGATGCCGAGCGCGAGTGCTGTCCAGGTCGTGCCTGCCCCTCCGTGGTGCACGATCGCGCTGCAGCTGGGGAGCAGCTCGCTGAGTGGCACCCAGCCGGTGGCGCGCGCGTTCGCTGGCAGGGTTCCCAGGGACTGCAGGTCCGCGCCGCCCAGGGCGAGCACCACCTCCACATCCCGCTCGGCGAGCACATCCACCACGTTCTTCACCGCCGACACGCCGCCCATCCCGGGGATCACCGAGCCCAGCGTCACGCAGATCCGTGGGCGCGTGGGACGCTCGAGGAGCCAGGAGGGAAGCGCTCCGTTCGAGCCGTTGTAAGGCACGTAGCGCGTGGGCCAGCCCGGAGGGAAGTCGTCGTTGAGCATGCTCGGAGGCGTGGGGTGGAGCAGCGCCGCGGGGCTGGCCAGCTCGATGGTGCGCCCGTGGCGTTCACAGGCCTCGGGGGGGATCAGCCACGAGAGGGGACCCATCATCTCGGGAGCCATGGGGAGGCTGGGCGAGTGCGCCACCACCGGCACGCCGAGGACTTCCGCAGCCAGCCGGCCCAGCACGTGGAGACGCGGGTAGATGACCAGCGTGGGCCGGAAGTCTCGGGCGATGCGGATCGTCTCATCCGTCATCAAGTCGGCCACCTTGGCGAAGGGGGAGGTTCGGCCGGCTTGTCCCCAGGGGGAGGCACTGCCTGGGCCCGGCGGCGTGGCCGGCTTGTTGGAGAAGGGGGAGCTCTTCCCGGCGCCTGCCCAGGGAGGAGGGGTTCCCACAGGCATGGCCGCTCGGTTCGCTGCGATCGTGCTTCGGAACACCTCGTCCACGTTCACGCCCGGCGCGGCATCGAAGGCGTGCAGCCCGGCGTGCCCGCAGGCCTCGAGTCCCTCGCCCGTGGTGGCTACCCTCACCGTGTGCCCCGCCGCGCGCAGTGCCCATGCCCATGGGACGAGGGGGAGGAAATAGCCGAGCAGAGGTGAGCTGCAGAAGAGGACTCGCATGGTGCACTCCGGAGAAGAGAGATGCACCGAATCCTGTCCGCGGCCCTGAGCGGCGTCTCAGCGGTTCGTGCGGAGAATAGGCGTTTCGTGCGCGGTGGGCTGTTGCTCGCGGCGGAAGCGGAGCGGCGTACAGCCGTAGCGCTGGCGGAACATGCGCGCGAAGCGGCTCGGGTCCCCGAAGCCGCAGGAGAGGCACACTTCGAGAACGGTGGCGCTCGATGTGCGCAGCAGCTTGGCGGAACGCTCCAGGCGCAGCTCGGTGAGGGCGCGGTAGGGGCTCGTCCCCACCTGGTCGCGGAAGCGTCGGAGGAACACGAACCGCGGCAACTCGGCGGCCCGCGCCAGATCATCGACGGTGAGGAGCTCGCTGTAGGAGCAGGCCATCAGCTCCAGTGCGCGACGGATGCTCGCGTCGGGCGAGCGCTCCCTTGAGAGGGGAGGGCCGCGCACCAGACAGAAGGTGAGGGCGTCGCTCAAGGCGCTCAGCTCGGGATCTTCGGTTCCGAGCCCCAGGTTGATCTGCTCGGCCAGGCAGCGGGCGAGCCGGGTGATGCGCTGATCCGAACCGAAGACGTGCGGCTCCTCCGCCTCTGGGAACGCGCTCTCCAGCTGCGCGGCCGCATCCGCGATCCATTGGGGCGAGAAGCGCACCTGGTGGAAGACGGCGGAGCGAAAGCGAGGAGTGTGTTCGATGGTCGAGGGGATGAGCAGGCACGCACCGGCGGAGGCCTCGACCCATCGGCCACCGAACATCATCTCCATGCTTCCCTGCTCCACCCAGTTCAGCTCCAGCCCGGGGTTGTGATGCTTCGGCCCTTCGACGGTCCGTCCCTCCGCCCAGACGGAGGTGATGTTCACGCGTTGCGCGATGCGCCGCGACGCGGCGTCGGCCTTCATCCATGGGACGTGCCGTCTGCCGGACTCGAACAGCATCCAATCCACGCCCGGCCCACCGGGGATGGCCTGTATCCGCTCCACGAGTTGTCGGTCGAACCCAGCCGGCATGGCGGACAGGGTAGCGCGCCTGATGACGAGGCAGGAAGTGGACGCACGAGAGGGCAGCCCCGGGCGGGGGACATGAATCGAACCTGTCTGACAGGTGGACAGGTTGGCGCGCATCGCGCCCGGAGGGGACCTCCTTCGCACGCTCAGGTGAGTACTCGCACCGACGGTGCGACAAGCAGGCTCCCGGGGGTGGAGGCTTTCTCCTTCAGGGACCTACCTGAGGGGGATTAGCATCCAGGCCATGGAGCTTCGCCCCCTGTACCTGCTCACCTTCAGTGGGATCACGGTTCTCGTGCTGCTGCTGCTGTTCCGGGCCGGTCAGCGGCTGCTGTCGCCCCAGCACACCGTGAGGCAGGACCTGGAGCACGACAACACGGCACGGGCCCTGCTCCAGGTGGGGCAGGTGCTGAGCATCTTCCTCATCGCCGGCTCGGTGGTGCTGGGGTGCGCGCAGGGCGAGAGCGTGGCCCAGGACGCGCTCTGGGTGGCCGCATATGGCCTGCTGGCGCTGGGGCTGCTCGCCGCGTTCGGGCACCTGGGGGTGAAGGTGCTGCTGCGCGCTCGGCTGCTGGCGGAGATCGAGCGCGGCAACACCGCGGCGGGGTTGGCGGCCGGGGCGCACTACCTGGCCACCGGTATCATCCTCGCGCGCTCCATCTCTGGCACGGACCTGGGGATGCTGGGCATCTCCCTGGTCTTCTTCGTGCTGTCCCAGCTCACGCTGCACGCCTTCGTCGTGCTCTTCCGCACCCTCACCCGGTATGACGACGCGGAGGAGGTGCTGGGCGAGAACCTGGCTGCGGCGCTGAGCTACGCGGGCGTCACCATCGCCGTCTCCCTCATCGTTGGCCACGCGGTGGAGGGGACCTTCGTGGGGTGGGGCGCCTCGCTGCGTGGCTATGCTCAGGCGCTCGTCTTCATCCTCACGCTCTACCCGGTGCGCCAGTTGCTGGTGCAGACGCTGTTGCTCGGGGCGCCTTTCAAGCTGCGAGGCGGCCGGCTGGATCAGGGCATCGGTGCGGAGCGCAACCTGGGCATGGGCGCACTGGAGGCGGTGAGCTACCTGGCGGCGGCCTTCCTGGTGACGCGCCTCGGATGAGCACTCCCTCTCTCAGCTATGCCGCGCTGGCGGAGCGTCTGCTCGCCACGGGCATCGTCACGGATCCGTGGCTGTCCGGGACGCCGCGCTTCCGCGCCGAGCCGCTGCTGCTCCCGCGCGAGCGTCAGGAGCGCCTCTACCGGGCAGCCGAGGACGTGGCGGCCGTCTACCACGAGCTGACCGTGGCCTGCGCCGCGTCCCCGGAGTTGCTGGAGTCCTTCTTCGGGCTCACGCCGTTCCAGCGGCTGATGTGGCAGGCCTCGCAGCCGTTCTGGCACGGCATCGCCCGGGCGGACGTCTTCGCCACGAAGGACGGCGGGCTGGCGGTGTGCGAGCTCAACAGCGATACGCCCACGGGTGAGGCGGAGGCGGTGCTCCTCAACCCGCTGGTGCAGCCCTCGTGGCCGGGGACGAAGGACCCCAACGGGCAACTGGGCGAGCGGCTCTGCGAGATGGTGGAGTCGCTCGCGGCGCGGCTGCTGGTGCCCGTGCCGGAGTCGCCCGCCCTGGGCATCATCTACCCCACGGAGATGCCCGAGGATCTGGCGCTCGTGCGGCTGTACCGCGCCTGGTTCGAGTCGCGCGGCTGGGCGGTGCGGATCGGCTCCCCCTTCAACCTCTCGGGGGGGCCGGACGGGCGCGTGCGCCTGTTCGACGAGCCCTGTGACGTGCTGCTGCGCCACTACAAGACGGACTGGTGGAGCGAGCGGCTCCCCGTCTGGGACGACGAGGATCCGGCCGAGGATCTGGCGCCTCTGGCCGAGCCCCTGTCCCTGGTGATGCAGGCGTGCCTGGAGGGCCGGTGCGTGGTGGTGAACCCGTTCGGGGCCGTGCTCACGCAGAACAAGCGCGCCATGGCCTTCATGTGGGAGCACCACGAGCGCTTCTCACCTCGAGCCCGCGCCACCATCCGCGCCTTCATCCCCTACACGGTGCGCATGGAGGCGGTGCCGGTGGAGGAGTTGGCGAAGGACAAGGCCGACTGGGTGCTCAAGTCGGACTACGGCGCGGAGGGAGACGAGGTGTTGGTAGGCCGCCTCACGCCGCAGGACGAGTGGAACGCGGCGCTCGTCCACGCGGTGCCGGGCCGGTGGGTGGCCCAGCGCTACTTCGAGGCGGAGGAGGCGGAGGGCGGCGAGTCGATCAACCACGGTGTCTACGTCATCGCGGGCGAGGCGGCAGGCCTCTACGCCCGCGTGCAGCGCGGTGCCACGGACACAGGGGCCTTGAGCGTCCCGGTGCTCGTGACGCCCTGAGGGAGGGCCGGTGGCGGAGCGAGACAAGGGCAAGAACGAGCCAGAGGACCTTCCGTTCCTGCGCAAGGTGACCACCCGTCAGCCGGGCATCGTCGGCGCGCAGTGGTGGAACGAAGGCCTCTCGGAGATGCAGGATCCGATGAGCCGGCGTTCGGCGCTCAAGGCGCTCGCGGCCCTGGGAGGCGTGGTGGCCGTGGGAGGTGGGATCATCGCCGCTGTTACCGGCGTGACGTCCGATCCCATCGAGGACCGGGACACGCTGGAAACCCAGCGCGCGCAGGGATGGAACTTCGGCGCTCCGGACGAGGCGCTCTCCTTCGTGGGACAGTCCTCGGTGGCGTACGACGCGAGCTCGTTCGACACGCTCGCCACGGGGATGGCGCCCCGGCAGGACTCGCTCAAGCCCTTCTACCAGGCGACGCTCTTCCAGGCGCTCGCGGAGGTACCGGGGACGAACTGGGAGGGATTGCAGTCGAAGAGCGCGTTGAAGGGCACGCTCAGGCCCATCTTCACCCCGGCCATGGACACGGCGTTCCGGCAGGGCCTGGCATTGGAGAGCCTCTTTCCCCAGGGCCAGGAGGTGTCACGCACCACGGCGGTGTTCGTGGATCTCCCGGGCCCCGAGACGGTGGCCTTCTCCACGGGGCTGGCTCGGCGCTTCGAGCCCATCTACACGTTCGACAACTGGCCTCACCCTCGCGGCGTGGTGCCCGCGCACCTCACGCTTGCGGCGGTGGTGTACTACCGCCCGCTCCTGGATCGGCTGGCCCGAGAGCGGAGCACACCCGCGCCGCCCGTGTTCGTGCTCGATCGCAACCGCCTGCTGCCCTTCACGGACGTGAAGAAGCAGTTCGACAACCGGTACCTCGTGCGGTTGCCTCCGGCTCAGAGCCTGAAGGGATTGGGGATCCAGCACGTGCTGTACATCGTTCCAGGCGACGTGCCCTTGCAGGAGCTGGACGACATCAACGAGGACTTCGTGAGCTACCGCGAGGCAGGCATCGACGTGAAAGCCATGGCGGCGAGCGACTTCCAGCCCGCGGATCCCAAGGCGGAGGACGCGCTGACGCAGCCGTACACAGCCGACGCGCTGGCCGCGTTGCCACGACAGCCCTACTTCTTCGGAGGCTCGCCGCAGAGCCACTCCATCTTCTGGGGGCTGTATCCCTGGTGGCGCAACCGCCCGCCGAGCGTGGATCCGAGCAGCCTTCCTTCGCAGCTCTCGCGCGGTCACTACTACGAGCCCCAGCGCCGCGCGACGATGTTCACACCTCCTCCCAACTCGGCCTCCGGAGCGCCACGGCAGAGGCCCAATGGCTTCGCCAAGGTCCAGGTGCGGGTGGCGCGCGGGACGCAGCAGATCCTGGGGTTCGCCCACGGCTCCTACAGTTCGTGGAACCGCGCGCCGACGTCGAGCAGCTACTCGAGCTACGGAGGGTGAGAGGGCACCATGGACTACTCCATCTTCGCGATGCAGATTGTGCGGCCCATGCAGACGCCTCGGGATCCCGTGTACGAGCGGCTGCACGCGATCATCACCTCCGGCTCCGAGCGCACCACGCACGGGCAGCGCTACGGTTTCTATCGGAAGATCTGCTACGCGCTGCTTGACGTGTCCTCCGAGTTCAAGTGGGGCGTGTGGGACTATTGGGATGATCCCTCGCGCGCACCTGGGGACTTCCAGGATTGGGTGGACGGGCTGAAGGGCAAGGAGGCGCGCTCTGCTCCGGCACCGGAGGACGGGCAGTCGCGCTACTGCGTGTTCACGATGTCCCTGCTGCTTCAGCACGGCAGCACGAGTGACAAGCGGCTGGGAGCGCACCTCAACATCTCCGAGGAGAGGCTGTGGAAGGTGGAGACCTTCCAGCACATCCTGAAGGGCATCTCGATGCTCAACTTCCTGCACGTGCAGTCGGAGGTCGTCTACCTGCTGCCTGGAGATGATCCCGAGTACGGGCTCGTGCTGGATGATCTGGGGAGCGACAACTACCACTACCTGCGCGTGCTCACCTGAGCGAGGTGCGCGGCGGAGTCAGAACCACGTCTCCCAGACCGTGCCGGACACATCGAGCGCGGCGTGGGCGGTGGCGGAGATGCGGTCCTTCGGGCCGGTGAAGGGCTGGATCTGGTGGAGGCGATAGCTGTCGAGGATGACCAGGTCCCCTACGGAATAGTTCGCGTCAACGTAGGAGCGCTGGGGGAGTTCGTCGGGCACGTCATCGCTGCCCTCGTAGGTGACGTCCCACAGGCGCAGGGCTCCGCCGGACTCAGGGGGCTGGAGCATGAGGACGAGCGTGAGGGCGCGAGAGCCCTGTTGGCACTGCTCGTCGGAGAGTCCCTCGGTATCGAAGTGGATGTCTCCGCCGTGGTGGGACAGCCACTGTCCCGCGGGGAAGATGTGCACACCGGGGCCGCACCATCCCGGGCGTTGGGGCGCAGGGGCGCGTACGAGCGTGGCGATGGCATCGCGCAGGCTCGCCTGGAGGCCGGGGAGGAAGCGCTCGACCTGGGCATCTGAGGTGCGGGCCTGAGCGAAGTATTCGTCCTCGCGGTCCTGTTCGAGGTGCGTGTACCAGGCACGTCCGAGAGAGAACTGGACGCCGCCGAAGTCGGAGATCCAGAACGGCCTGCCGTCATAGACGCGGCGGGTGAAGTGGGCGCAGGACTCGCGGGAGAGGAAGCCGGGCACGCGCACGCCCAGGTGCGTGTCGAGCAGCTCGAAGACGTCGGAGCTGCCCGAGCGAAGCGCTTCCCACGGGCGCTCGGCGAGGGTGGCGTGAGTCGGCGCGGCCATGAGGGTGGACGATGGAGCGCGCCTGCCCGGAGCGTCAAGCACCCGAGGGAGCCTCACCCGACTCTGGTGGGCTCCCAACGGGCACTCACCGAGGCTTCTCAGGAGAGGACTTCGTCTCCTTCGGAGCAGCCGGAGCCGGAGCCGGAGCTGTGCCCTTCGCCGGTGCCGGAGTCGGAGCCGCCGCGGGAGCGGACTCCTTCTTCGCGTCCTGCGCCGCGCCGTTGGGTGTGACGGGTGGAGTCGCGGGAGCAGGCACTTCGTGCGGAGGCGTCTCCACCTCATCCTTCACGAGGCGGAACTCGACGCGGCGGTTCTTGGCGCGGCCGAGCGGCGTGGTGTTGGGCGCAATCGGCCGTTCGAAGCCGAAGCCCTGAGACCGCAGGCGCTTGCGCGCGATGCCCTTGCCCACGAGGTAGTCCAACACCGCCTTGGCGCGGCGGTTGGACAGGTCGAGGTTGAGCGCGCGAGCGCCCACGTTGTCGGTGTGCCCTTCGATGAGGACGGGTCCGAGCTCGGGGTTGCGAGCGAGCACCGAAGCCACCTCGTCGAGCAGCTTGAACGACTGCTTGCGGATCTTCGCCTGGCCAGTCTCGAAGAGGATGTTGCCCTTGATGCGGATGCGGTCGGACTCGACGACCACATACGGCGGAGAGTCGTACGGGCAGCCGTTGTTCTCCGGCGGGCCGAACATGTCCGGACACTCGTCCTCGTTGTCGGGCACCTCGTCGCCATCACTGTCCGGGCAACCCTCGTACTCCTTGGGGCCGGGCTTCTGCGGGCAGGCGTCCAGGTGATCGGGGATGCCATCCCCATCGGAGTCGAGATCCGCAGGGCAGCCCTTGAGCTCCTTGGGGCCGGGCTTCTGCGGGCAGGCGTCCAGGTGATCGGGGACACCATCTCCATCGGAGTCCATGTTCTCCGGGCAGCCCTTGAGCTCCTTGGGGCCAGCCTTGTCGGGGCACGAGTCCTCGCCGTCGGCGATGCCGTCGCCATCGTTGTCTGGATCCGGGCAGCCGTCGTCATCCTGGAAGCCGTCGCGGTCCTCCTTTTCGGTGGGGCACTTGTCGCGCGAGTCGGGGACACCATCTCCATCCGCGTCGAAGATGGACTCCTCGTAGGTCAGGGCGACCATGACGCGGAAGGCCTCGCGGCCGTAGCCACCATGCAGGCCGATGCCGCGGCCCAGGTTGAGCGTCAGGCCCCAGGGCCCGGAGATCCGGGCGCGAGCGCCCACCAGCGCCTCCCACGGCGTCTTGAGGGAGTCGGCCTGGCTGAAGTTGAAGGGAGCGGAGGAGGGCGTGGACAGGTGCATCTCCGCCAGCGCCTGGAAATTCGTGAGGCGCCCCACGTCGGGCAGATCCACCACCGCGCCGGCGCCGAGCGTGAACTCGTCATCCACATAGAGGTTGAGGTACTGGGCGTGACGGCGGAAGCGCCAGCCCACGTTGCCCAGCAGGCGCACGGGGCCGAACGAGCGTTCCACCGCGAGCCGTGGCGCGAAGAGGACCCGGCGCTCACCGAGGAAGCTGTATCCATCGCCCGTGGGCAGCCGCACCTCGCCCACGAGGGCGAGCCCCACCGGATAGACGGACGGATCCAACAGGTGGAAGCGCGGAATCAGGCGCAGATCCCCGAGCCCCACGTGGCTCACGCTGGCGGCACCTGGGAAGTCCTGCGCTGCGAGTGCGTCTCGCAACAACTGGAAGTGATCTCCCTGATACACGGTGAAGGGCAGATCGGCGGCCAGCTCCACGCGGGGGTGCAACTGGTACGCGAAGAGGGCGTGTGCATCGAGCCGGTAGGGGATCAGATCTCCCAGCCGCTCCTCGCCGAGCTTGAGCGAGAGGATGCTCAGGTTGAAGTCGAGCAGCAGGGCGGCACGGAGGCTGCTGACGGGAGCAGGCCGAGCACCCTCGAGCGCGATGCCACTGTCCTGGGCCGCGGTGGCCTTGACCGGGACGGCGTCGAAGCTGCGCTCGAATGGATCATGGTCAGCGCGGGCGGTGAAGCCTCCTACCAACGCACAGACAAGCACCAGGCGGACCGTGGCCTGGCGCAGGAGCCCGGGGAGACAGGGCTCGCGGAGCAGTCCTCGCATGGGTCCGCTTATACCCCGTATCTGTCGAACAAAAAGAAATACGCGAGGCGACAGGAAAAATGCGGGTTTCTACTGTCGCCTCGCTACCGAAACACATGAAACAGGCTGCGAGCCCGTCACTGCTCCATGAAGGAGCTGGCGGGGATCAGCTCGATGGAGTCGGGCTGGAGCGAGAGGGGGTGCTGGACGATGGCCTTGTCCACCTCGAGCAGCTCCAGCGGCTTGGCGGAGGCGTAGCTGAGCGGCTGGACCTTCTGGGACTTCAGCGCGTTGACGAGCGCCGGAGCGTCCTGGGTGACGAAGACGAAGCTGAGCGCGTCGGGGCGCAGGCGGCGGCGCACGGCCTCCTGGACCGAGTCGGGAGTCATGTCGCTCAGGGCCTTGCGGTACTGCTCGAGGAAGTTCGGCGTGCCGAAGAAGAGCGAGTCGATGGTGTAGCCCAGGCGCCGCTGATCCGTCTGTTCCCACAGCCGCGTGTAGTTCATGAGGAAGCCGCGGACGACCTCGAACTGCTCGCGAGGCATGCCCTGACGCACGAGCCGGTCGAGGTAGTAGACGGCGCCGTGGGTGGCGAAGACGGCGTTGGCCGGGACCACCGGCCGGATCCACAGGGTGAGATCCTGCTGGGTCCGGGCGATGTTGGGACGGCTGTAGGTGGTGCCTGGAGCCTCGAGGAAGTGCTCGGCATAGGCGTAGTCGCCGTAGTTGAGGCCGCGCCGCTCGCGCAGCTCCTGGAAGAGCACGCCGTGGAACTGGCGGTGCTCGCCCAGGTACGAGAGCGCGAAGGCCACCGGGAAGAAGTCGGGATCGCCTCGGCGCAGCGGCGTCACGTAGCCCATGGAGACGGCGGTGGAGAGCGTGGGCTTCTGGATGACGACGGCGCGGCCGGGCACGACGGGCACGGGAGGCAGCTCCACACGAGGAGCGCCGGTGGCGGGCAGCGCGGACAGGCGCGAGGTGACGGACTTCTTCAGCGCGTCATCCACGGGCCCGGCCAGTCCGATGACGAGCCGATCCTGGGTGAAGATGCGGCGGGCGTGGGCCTTCACGTCGTCGAGCGTGAGGGACTGGAGCCCCTGCACGGTGCCACCGACGAAGTGCTCATAGGGGTGGCCGCGATAGAGGAGCGCGTCGAGGGCGGCCTTGCCGAGCTCCTCGTCATTCTCGTTGCGCAGTTGGTTGCGGACGGCGTTGAGCGCATCGGTGCGCAGGCGCTCGAACTCGTTGGGATCGTAGCGGGGCTCGAGCAGCACGTCGGTGAAGATCTCGAGGAAGCGCGGCAGGAAGTCCTTGTGGACGCGGCCGGAGAGGGTGGTGAACTCCTTGTCCGGGAAGACGTTCAGCTCGGCGGCCATGGGGAAGAGGACCTCCAGGAGCTGAGCGGAGGAGAGCTTCCGGGTGCCGCCCTCGGCCAGCAACTGGGCGGTGAGCGCGGTGAGGCCCTCCTTGCCCTTCGGGTCATCCACGGAGCCGCTGCGGAAGACGAGCCGGAAGCTGACGATGGGGTTCTCGGCGCTCGCCTGGACGACGAGCTGCATGGGAGCGGGCTGCTTCAGCGGTGTGGCCGAGACCGGCGGGAGCGGAGCCGTGAGCGCCTGGGTCTTGGGCGCAGCCGGTGCCTGGGCCGCGGCAGGGGGAGGCGGCTCGGGCGGAGGCGTGGGCTGGGGCCCGCTGGCACAGGCGCTCAGCCACAGCGCGGAGGCAAGGACGAGAGCGGTTCGAGTGAAGGAGATCATCACGGCTTGCCTCCGGCGGCGGGCGTGAGGGTGAGGACGGTGAGGTTGGAGTCGACGAGGTACCGCTTCGCGAAGGAGACGAGCTGATCGGGCTGCACCTTGGCGACGTTCTGGAGGTGGCTGGAGAGCGCTTCCGGAGTGCCGAAGATGCCGGCGTAGAAGGCGAGCTGGCCGGCCACGTCATCCGGAGACTCCAGGTTCATGAGCAGGCCGTAGCGGATGTTGCTCTGGATGGCCTTGACCCGGGCCGCGTCCACCTTGCCGGTGGCCAGCTCCCGGATGGCGCGAGTGAGGGCGGTCTCGACCGAGGCGCGATTCTGCTCGGCCTTGAGCGTGCCACCGATCATGAACAGGGAAGGATCGCGGTGCGGATAGAAGTCGCTGCCGATGGACTCGGCGAGCTGCTTCTCCAGCACGAGCTCCTTGTAGAGCGGACTGGTGGGACCCACGAGGTAGGCGGCGAGCACGGACTGGATGGCGGCGCTGGGAGTCGCTAGCGCGGCGGCGGGCGTGTGCCAGGCGAGCACGTGACGGGGCAGGGTGCTCGAGGGCCAGTCGACGTGGGTGGTGCGCTTCTCCTTCTGGCTCGGCTCCGAGGGGATGGGGAGCGTGGCCACCTTGCGATCCCACGGGCCGTACTGCGCGCGGATCTGCTTCATGAGGGCCTCGTCGTCGAAGTCTCCGACGACGAAGATCAGGGTGTTGTCCGGGGTGTACCAGCGCTCGAAGAAGGAGCGGCTGTAGGCATAGGCCTCAGGCATGGCCTTGATGTCCTCGTAGAAACCGAGCGTGGTGTGGCGGTAGGGGTGCTCCTTGAAGGCGGTGCCCAGGAGCTGCTCCTCCATCTTGAGTTCCGGACGCGCCTCGTTCTTGTGGTACTCGCCGAGCACCGCGAGCGCCTCGGTGCGGAACGAAGCCTCGGCATACTCGAGGTTGCGGAAGCGATCGGCCTCCAACTCGACGAGCGCGTCGAGCCCGGAGGAGGGCCCATACGAGTGGTACACGGTGAAGTCGTCGGTGGTGTACGCGTTGTCGTCGTAGCCGTAGCTGGCGACGATGCGATCGCGCTCGCCCTCGGGGTGCTTCTTCGTGCCCTTGAACATCATGTGCTCGAAGAAGTGGGCGAAGCCCGTCTTGCCGGGCTCCACCTCGTTGCGCGAGCCCACGCGCACCACGGTGTAGTAGGCGATGAGGCCGGGCGAGCGGAACGGCACGCGCACGACGGTGAGTCCGTTGGGCAGCCGATCGACTTTGAGGGGGTAGGGGAAGGCCTCGGTGCTCGGCTGGGCGGCGGCGGAGAGGGCCGGGGCCAGCAGGAGCAGGAGGAGGGGGAGGAATCTGCGCATGCGGTGACCTCAGAGCGGCCGAGGTGGGTAGACAACCTCGGCGGTGGGGCACCCTACGGCGTCAGGTACCCTGGAGGGGAGGCAAGCATGAGTGAATCTGTTGGGGAGTGTGTGGGAGACCGGAGGGACAGGTACGTCAGGAGGATTGAACTTCCTCCGTGAGCGGTTACTGTAGAAGCGTCGAACGAAAGGGGGCGACCTGGTTTCGACGGGGGCATAGAAGCCCGAGACGCGTGCCGAGCCGTCAGTGACTCGTTAAACCGCTGGCAAAAGACACAAAAGCCAACGACAACGTTGAGCTCGCGCTGGCTGCCTAACACCAGCTCTTAGCGCGCGGTCCTCCTGCTCTCGGCCCGTGGGGTAGGGTAGGACCGTCATAATGCGGGCTGGCTGCCAAGGGATCCTGGGCCCGAGGTGGCGAGATCTTCCAGGACCGGCTCGGAGTATCCCGTCCGTGGGAGCCTTCGGGACGTAACAAAGCGCGGACTACGCACGTAGGGTCGAAGGGCGGAAGGCTTTCGGACGCGGGTTCGATTCCCGCCGCCTCCACTGCAGCACAGAACCCCGTGGCGCCATTAAGGTGCCACGGGGTTTTCTTTTTCGGTTGAGGCCGCGAGAGGCAGCCGGACGAGCTGGCCGCGCTCGCGGCGCTGGATGAGGAGGGAGACGCAATGAGGAATCTGCGCTGCGGCTTCTCGGTGGCCTTCCTTCTGCTCGCGACGGCCTGTGTTTCCATCGTCGGCGGACCAGGTGGAATCGCACCAGCGCAGTTCCACTTTTCCCCTATCGTCTCGCTCAAAGGGCGGGGTCCAGGTGGATGGAAGATGGCACGGCTGATCATCACGCTTGCGCGTGTGTCGGAGGGTGGAGTGCACAATGTGCCGTGCCGGGTCCAGGTGGAGGTGCCAGAAACCAACTTCCTCGGGACAGTCGACGATGGCCTCGCCGAGGCTGCTGCAGCCGAGGCTGCTGATGCCGCCGCGGAGCTGGTTCTCCCCCAGGGCCTTGTCTCGGCCGTGATGTGTGAGAGGTTTCGTCAGGAGATGCAAAAGCTTCTATCGGTGCCAGTTCCTGGCGCCCGAGTTCGCGATTTCATCGATATGTAACCTCACTGAGACTCGCATGGATCCTTCGGCCCCTCCTTTCTCCACTCCTCAGCTCCTTGAGGTGGTGCACCGCTACTACCCCTCCTTTGTCCGCAGTAGCGACGAGGGTTATGGCAGTTCGGAGCAGTATCAGCGCCTGTTGAAGACGCGTCAGGAGGCGTCCAGCAGCTCGGCACGCTGGGAGGAGTTGCTCCGCCGCCTCGAAGAGGCTCTTCCACACTTCAGGGTCGAGGACTGGACCGCTCTCTTCTCGAACGACAACTGCTGGCGTGCCAGGCTGTATCTCCCAGCGCCCCCGCTTCTGGCGAATGGCACCAAGGAAGTACGCGCCGTCGTCGTACTCGTCAGCATCATCGCTCCTGTCTTCGTGCTCTACAGCTCGTTTCAGCACCACGTGGGTAAGCGAGCCTCACCCTCGCGAACCTTCTACGGCGATATTCCGGAGACCAAGCCCTACGTGGAGAAAATCGAGCCCCTCGTGCGCTCTTCTCTCCAAGTTCAGCGCTTGCCCACCGAAGTGCTCTTCACCTCCGTTCCCGACATTCAGTGCGGCAATGTGCATATGGGTGATGCCCAGCTCATCGATTGCCTCTTTACAGATGATCGCTGGTGACCTCGGGCGCCCTACTCCACCACCCGCCACGCGGATCCTGCACGAACGTGTGGCGGGCAACGCCCCCTTTCAGGGCCTCCAGAGCCGCTGTGACGTGCCTTGCTGCATTGCTACAGCAGACCCGTGTTGGGGCGCTCTCAACACATGTCGGCGCGGAGCACGGAGCAGCGTAAGCGGCTGGAACTCCTATAGAAACCGCGCTCGACCGCTCTGTAGAGCTCTTGCCGGAAGTCTCCGGCGGCGGGTTCGATTCCCGCCGCCTCCACTGCAGCACAGAACCCCGTGGCGCCATCCAGGTGCCACGGGGTTTTCTTTTTCGGCCGAGGTCGCGAGGGCAACTGGACGAGCTGGTCGCACTCGTAGCGCTGGCCGGGCCGTCAAGGCAGGTTGGCCAGATCGTCGCTGAAGAGGGCGTCGAGAAGCGTCGGAGGCGGATCGGAGCTGAGAGAGTTGAGTTGCCCGATACGAATACCCTGCAATGGCACATGAGCGAGCTGCCGCGGGAACGGGCGACATTCCAGGACTCGCTCCACGAGCTGTGCCAGCGCAACGGCGTGGGGCTGGATGCCAGGCGCAGGCTCGAAGGTCAGCTGCTGACGTGAAGCGCGGCGGATGAGGAAGGGGCTGCTGGCTGACGCCGCGCTTGGACGCTCCGTGTCTCGGTGCGGGTACCAGTGCTGTGTCGTGACGTAGACGACGTAGAGCGGCGCAAGGACGCTCACCGCGACTGCCACACGGGTGACGAGCTGATCGCCGTCAGCAGCGGGTTGCGCTTTGTAGATCTGGCAGCGCAGGCAGGCTGAGACGAACGGCTGTGTCCCACCCCCCGATGGCATGCTCCGGAAAACTTGTCCGGAGTTCGTCCATGAACGCACCCCACTTTTCCCAACGAAGCGCCCGCTCCCATGCAGCCATGAAGCGCTGGTGCTCGGGGGTACGCTGATGGGCTGGAGTGGGCTCACTGAGGTCGTCATCCTCTGGAGGAAAGCCTTGGGGATAGAACTGGTGAGCGATACGGACCAGGTCCTCTTGCGTCAGGTCACTCATCGTCCGCCGCCCATGAGAATGTCGAAGAACACTGTCTCAATGCCTTGGGTCCGACACTCTGAAACGCGAGCTCCGGCGAGCTCGTCCTTGAGCATTCGCTCGTACTTGCGTTTGAACTGGATGCAAAGGGCGGCGATCATTTCTCCTGGGCGAGCATCTGCCAGAACCGTGTGGGCCGCACGATTGGCGATGTCCGCCGAGGCCCATTGAGCCAGTTCCAACGTGCATGCGCGCAACCTGTCAGCGATGCGCCGCCCCACAGGACCACCACGAGCCCCACCAACAGGAGGTGCACCACGATCGCTCTGACCCCTCCTGCTCCCTTCACGTACGCAAACACCCGTCGCCTGCCTCCACAACGAATTTCCGGCTTAGGCTGATCTCGTGCGCAGCCGGCCTTCGTAATCACGCTTGCCGAGCGGTACACCGCGCGAGCGGAGGATGTCGTAGGCAGTGACGGCGTGGAAATGGAAGTTCGGCAGGGAAGACGAGAGAATGAACGTCTCCGACGTGAAGGCGAGCCTCCGCGGCCCGATCTGAAGGTCCAGGTCCTTGCCCGCGCATGGGTTGACCTCGTCGGGTGTGAACGCCTCCAGCGCCACTTCCGCTTTGGGGCTCTCCTCCTCCTGCCCCGGCTCCGCTCCTGCTTGAGGGAACTCATCGGGTCACGGAGCCCGGGTCATCGCCCCCGGGCCGTCGTGCCGCGAACTCGGGTCCCAGCCGTTCCACCGTGTACTGATTGCCTGGGTAGGTGCGATTGGGGGTTCCCTCGATCCGCACCGGCGAGTGTTCCAAGGACACGTGCCGCTTGACCCAGGCGCGCAGCTTGAGCACTCCCCGCACCGCCCGGCCCACCCATGGGGCGGGGGCGGACATCCCGATGGCTGGCAGCAGTTGAGGCCGCGCCAGGCTCAACACCGCGGGGGCGACCGCGAACCTCAAGGGGCTCGGGAACCAGTTCTCCAGGATGGTGAGCGTGGCCCTGGCCACCCGATGGCTCGCCGCGTTCGCGACGAACTCCCGCGCCTCATAGGCGCGCACGAACTCGTCGAACGCGGGCTTGCTCTCTGGCACGTCCGACAGGCGCATGCGACGCCCGAGTTCACACCAGAAGGAGAACCAGGCCTGGCTCTCATGCTCGGTCAGGGGGCGCCAGCCGAAGTCGCGCATCCACTGGATGGGAAAGTCAATGAAGGTCCAGAGCACGAACAGGTAGTCGTCGTTCGGAATCTTGAAGAAGGAGTGGATGTGGTTCATCTGCGCGATCGCGCGCGCACCCATCTCCAGGTCCCAGCCTGACTCCGTGAAGTGAGTGAGCAGGAGGCGGGTGTCGTCGTAGCGCTTCTGCCCGCGCTTGCTGAATTCGCCCGTGCGATCGAGCAGCCGGGAGACCGACTGGCTTCCGTAGGTGTGAAAGAGCGCGACTTCGAGGGCTCGCTGCAGGTCGAAGGGAAACTCGTAGGTCGCCAGCAGGTTCACGATGCGTTGGCAATCCCGCACGGGATCGAGCGCCGCGATGTCGCGCTGGACCTGGGGCGAGCGGGGCCTCAGGAAGGGCCTGCGATAGGCCGTTTCCGGATCGACCCGGGGGGACTCGAGCTTGCTCTGCTTCTGGCCGAGGTGTTCATAACCTTCGAGCGATGAGTGATTGGGCAGCATGAGAGCGAAACCTGGCGCCGATGGAGTGTGCCAGAGCGTGGCGAGCGAATCCCCGCCACGCTCCGGAGTAGGGCTCACAACGTCTTCATGTACTCGATCAGCGCGGTGCGCTCCGCATCGGTCAGCACGTCGGTGAACGTGTGGCCTGAGTTCGACTGGCTGAACATCCGGGTGTTGTAGATCTTGCGATTCTCGATATCCGAGTTCGAGAAACTCGGGGCCGCGATGCTGCCGAGGAGGTTCCAGGCCAGCGCGCCGTTGCCGTACAGCAGCGACAGCCCGCCCTCGATCAGCGGCGTCTCGTTCGGATCCCACGGATTGCAGTGGTTGAACGGCGAGAGGGCCAGGTAGCTGCACGGAATGTTGTCGTACTTCCACCCGACCTTGGTCTGGTCATAGGCCTTCGCGAGGTCGGTCTCGAATCCCATCACGACGCCGAGCCTCGGCGACTTCGACTTGCGACGCCAGATCCGCGGGCGGTCCGACGACTTGAGCAAGCTCCAGAGGTCGGGCACCGAGCCGTTGTGGAAGTAGGGGGCGGACGCCCAGATGCCGTAGAGAGGCTGCGCGAGATAGCCAATCATGTTGTACTTGTCGGCGCACCCGTCCTGACCGTTGTACCCGAAGAAGCTGTACTTGGCCTCGGTCGCGACGGCTCCGTCGTTGGCAAGCATTCGGGCGTCATCCGTGTCGACGACCTCGATCGGCGTGAGGTTGGCTGCCATGCCCTCGAACGAGGGATTGGCGAGGAAGTTCGGATCGTTCACGTAGCGCGGCGCGTAGGCTCCATGGCAGCTCGCGCACGAGCCGTTGCCGGCCTGCTGCGGCTTCACGACCGGGTTGTGGCGGTTCGATGCCCATAGATCGAGCGTGTGGAACAGGACCGCCCCCTGCTCCGCGAGCGCCGTGTTGACCGGCAGCGGGTAGGCCGGCGACTTCAGACCGAGCATCCAGGTGTTCGCCTGGTACTCGTTGTTGAGGATCCAGTCGTAGCCGTCCTGGTAGTTCGGCAGTGCGGCGCCCGGCATGTACCACGAGAGCTCGATGCGCGTGGCGTCGCTGCTCATACCGGCGTCGAAGAACTTCACCGGCCGGTGCCCGAGGTTCCACCAGTTCGGCGGGTCTTCCGTGCCGGTCGAGCCGGCCGCCCAGATCTCCGGATTGAGGATGACGCCGGGGATCGTCCCGTCGGGATCGAAGATCGTGAGCAGGGCGAAGAGCTGGAAGTTGGTGATGTTACCCGTGCCGCGGATGCGGTTCAGGGAGGCGATCGTGAAGGCGGGGTTGAGGCCTCCGAGCTCGCTCAAGAACAGGGTCACGTCGGTGAGGCCGTTGGTGCCGTGTAACGCCCCCAGGCCCGCGCCGTCGCTCGCCTTGCCAACCTGGCCGCCGTGACAGACCGAACACGTGACGCCGATCTGTCCGCTCCACGAGCCGTCGGGGTTGCGTGTCTGGGTCAGTGCCATCGGCAGTTGGCCGGAGCCACCGTTCGTGAGGTTCGGATCCTCGAACGGGAGAGGATACGGATTGCGCTGCGAGCTGAGAGGGATGCCGTAGCGCTCGGCGACGAGGTTGTCGAAGTCGGAAGGGCGAAACAGCAGGCCCCACTTCAGCCACAGCGCGTTGTACTGGGACGCCGGCATCGACCAGAGACTCCAGGTGGAATGGCCGCTGAACTCCCAGCCGGCCTCGGGACTTCCGTTTCCGCCAAGCAGCCGCCCTCCGGCCGCGCTGCTCGACCGCAGCTCGCCACACGTCAGCGGAGCCTTGTTCATGCACGAGTTCCACCCCACGTTGAAGACGACGTTCTTGCTCGACGTCGGCGTCACGAGTGACCGTGGGTCGGGTGGTAAGAGTGTCGCATCGGGCTTGCCCGTACAGAACTCGAACCAGTAGTGCCCTCCACGTTTGCTGCCGAGCAGGTCCGATTGAGCTGCCGCCGGTGTGACGCCGGCGCTCACAACACACAGCGCGACGATAACGCGTCGAGTCAAATGTGCCGCCATGACATCCCTCCTCCTGACATAATGTGGGTCGGTTGGATGGGGCTTCGGTCCGACCGGGTGGGCGCGTGCTCGGAGACGTCAGTTTCCGAGTCACGCGCGTGTGATGAGCCCCTTTCCCGCGCCCCCCGGAAAGGGACATTTGATGCAAGGTGTCATAAGCGACTTTTGTCGCTTAATGGATGTGATTACCATGACTAAGAATTCACGTCAATCCGCCCCAAACCCAGATTTCGTGGCGCGCAAGCCGCAGCAGCAGCGCGCCAAGGTCCGGGTCGATGCCGTGCTCCAGGTGGCGGAGGAACTGCTGCTCGAATCAGGGCTTTCGGCCTTCTCGATCCCGGCGCTGGCGGAACGTCTCGAGTACCCTCGATCGACGATCTACAAGTTCTTTCCGACCCCCCAAGCCCTGCTCAACGAGCTCGCGGAGCGCCAACTCGGGGCGTTGGAAGCGCACCTGACGAGCTATGCCCAAAGCCTCGCGGAGGCCACGGACTGGCAGGAGCTGATCACTCGCATGGTTCATGCGGCGGCGGATTTCTACCGCACGCATCCGGCGGCGCAGGTCGTCCTGCTGACCGGGCCGGTCTCGGATGTGAGCTTTCGCGCGCTCGAATCCACGATCGCGCGCCTCGGCACGCTCGCGCGCAGCCTGCTCGCGACGCGCGGCATCGACATCCCGCGGGGGCCGCCGGACATCGCAGCGCTGGCGGTGGAGTTCGGCACCGCGAGCCTACGTATGTCCTTCTACCTTCATGGCCGCATGACGAACGAATACACCCAGGCCGCGGCCGACGTGATGCAGTCATTCCTGGCAATGCGGCTGGGATTGCCGCTGCGCTGATTCAGGCCCAGGCGTCCAAAGAGCGCGCAGAGGAGTTCCGCGTCCTCCATGGCGGCCGTCAACACACCCACTCGCCACATGGCCGAGACGGTGACGGGCCAGGCACTGGGCAAGCCCGGCGCCTGGCTCAGCGGGGAGGACGCCTTCCGGGTGGGCCTCCTCGCGCGCATCGCCTGGATGATGCTGGCCTTCACCCGCCCACCATGGGCATGGACTGGAGACGAGCGTCCCCCGAAGGGTGACGGGCCGAGCAGGCTCGGAGCAGTTACTTCCAGTCCGAGATGTCCTTGGGCTTGTCCAGCCCATAGACCTTGAGCTGCTTGAGGATGCCGAGGTAGTTGGCGCGAGACACCCAGGACGGGCCGCAGTACGACATGTCGTCGTTCGTCAGGGTGGGATCGATCATCTGGTTCTTCTCGGCGTTGTAGCCCCAGTTCTGCCCACTCGCGTCCAGGGGGCCACAGTACGCGTGGCTTCTGAAGAAGTTGTGTCCCAGTTCATGTCGCACCGTGCCCTTGAGCCACGGGTCTCCCGAGGCGACGATCGCCACGGTGCCCGGCATGAACGAGTTACCCACGGTGCTACCCCCTGAGGGTTTGATGAAGCCCAGGTAGTAGCCGTGGCTGCCCTCGGAGAAGCTCAGGTTGTCGATCTCTCCGAGCAGATAGCCCCAGTTGTTGTACTGCGTGGTGACGTGAGCGTCGTAGGGCGCGTGGATGCGGATCTTCACATCGCTCAGCGGGAAGGTGGCCATCAGCAGGGACTTCAGGGCCTGGCGCGTGGCCTCCGGGCCGTTCGCCTCCTCCGGCAGACTGGCCAGCCCTTCCATCTGGGTCCGCACTGGCACCACGGTGAGATAGAGCACGTGAGCCGGATCCACGGTGGGTCGCAGCACCAGGTGGTTGTTGGTCAGGTCGGGATCGGTTCCATCAGGGCCGGACTCGACGGTGAGTTCCACCTGGAGACCGGGTTTCACCCACTCGGCCCGCAGCTGGAACAGATAGGCCGCGCTGAGGCTGCCGAGCTCCGGCTGCGTCCCCACGATGGCGGGCGTAGGGGGCTCCATCACGCTGTCGGACAGCACTTGCTGAGAATCGAGCACCCTGACGTGCACCTGCGGAGCCGGAGCGCCAGCTTGTGGCGCAGTGACGAAAGCTCGCATCTTCACCGCTCGGCCCGTCACGAGAGCGAAGCTGGGTGTATCGGTGGTGAGGACCACGGGCTCGAGCCAGTCCACGCGGGCAAGCGCGTAGTCCGGCCCGGTCTCCGCGGACTCGGTCTGGGCAGTGGATTCGAGCGCCAAGACGGGCTCGGTGCTCTCCATCGGATCCGTGGTTGCTCCATACCCCAGCGGCCCCATGAGGAGCCCGACCAGTGAGAGAGAGGCAAGAAGCGAGCGAGACTTCCAGATGAACGGTGACACGGTGATTCCCCCTGTATGCCGGGCCAACGCGGCCAGGCAGGAGTCACCTTGCCACCCAGGGGAAGGAGCGGCTGTGAACCGCTTCATCCGCTCAAGGGGCGTGGCTTCACAGCGCCGATGGAGACTGTCCTTTCCTCACCCGATTCATGGTGCCTTCAGCGCTCCTCGCAGATCGCGTCCGCTCGAGCGTCAGAGTGCTCCTGCCGTCATCCTGGCCAGCGATGACAACGGCACTTGGCTCCCCTTCGTGTGGAAGACATACGAGGCGGTATCAAGCGACATCAACAACCTTGGTGCTGTGAAGGCCTGACTTACGAATAACGACTTCAAGGCAATTGACTCCAAGCCTGCTCATCCTGAATATACCGCCCCTCATCCGCAGCCATGAGGAGTGAATATGATTCACACCCGCAGGAACCCGATGAGCGCGGTCGTCGCGCTCGTAGCGAGCAGCGTGCTGGCCTTTGGATGCGGCGAGCAACCCACGGACACGCAGGAGATCATCGACAACCTGCTGCAGGCCGGCTTCCCCGCTGGCGAAATCGCGATCGTAGGCGACGCCGTCTACGTCGGGGGAGACGCGGAGGTATCCCTGGCGGCGTCTCGCGAGATGCTGCAGAGGGCCCCCGGCGCCACCGAGGAGCACTACCGGACGGCCAACATCGTGAGCGCGTCCGTGACGAAGATCTGTGTCAACGCCCCGGAGTTCACGGGGAATTTCAGCATGGCCCTCGACTTGGCGATCCAGCACTACGACGAGCTGCCGCTCACCTTCTCGATGGCGCGGGCGCCGAGCACCGACTGCAGCTTCACCATCAACGCCGTGATCGATCCAGCCATGAACGGCGGCGCGGCCGGCTACCCGTCGAACGGCCTGCCATACGGATCCATCACCCTTGGCGGCCAGACCAGCCAGTATAGCGACAACACCATTGCGCACGTCCTCACGCACGAGCTTGGCCACACCATCGGCTTCCGTCACTCGGACTACTACAACCGCGCCATCAGCTGCGGCGGCTCCGCCACCGACGAGGGAACTGGCGTCGGCGCCATCCTCATCCCGGGCATGCCTACCGATGCGGTGGTCGGCGGTTCGGTCATGAACTCCTGCTTCCGCAGATTCGAGGCCGGCGAGTTCACCGCCAGCGACGTCACCGCTCTGCAGGCCATGTACGGGATGATCGTCGAGGAGCGGCCGCTGGCGCCGGTCGCGCTAAGGGTCACGTGGGACGGGTGCTACGGCCGCAACAAAGTCACATGGTCGGGCGCCAGTAGCAACGTCCAGTATTGGGAAGGCCAGCAGAGGGCCATTGGAACAATGACCTGGACGTCGGTCTATAGTGGAACGGCCGATATGTTTACACTCAATGTTGGTGTTAATGGTGCGCTTGTGCGAGTGCGTGCGTGCAACTGGATTGGATGCAGTGCGTATACCCCCGAGCTTTTTGCAAGCTATCTTGACCAGTGTCCAAGACCGTAATCATAGACACAGTATCCCGCATGAAGAAGGTTCTCATCCTCGGCGCCACGAGCGCCATCGCTCAGGCCATGGTGTGGAGACGATCTCGAGGAAGCGCGGCTAACGCGATCGTTCCCCCTTCGCGCCGCAGCGAGGTTGAGTCATTTTGAGCGTTTCGCGCAGCGCGATGGCGGCTGGAGCGCCCAGAGATCAAGCCTCTGGATGTCCAGCCGCGCGAATTTCCTGATCCAGGAACGTACGAGCAGATCCCGCGTTTTGCCCACGGTCCCCGCGATCGAAAGCCCGCGTTCTTGGAAGATCGTTTCCACACTCACCCACGAGGGATGAAGGGACGGAAACCATTGCCTCCTGCCACGTCTCCGCTGGAGAGTTCCCTCATGCCCCGTCTTCTCCTCCTGCTCGTCCTCGGCCTTTTGACTCCCCTTTTCGCCCACGCCGCCGATTCACCGGAGGCCGAGCGCTGGTGGAGCCATGTCCAGTTCCTCGCCAGTGATGCGCTGGAGGGACGCGATACGGGCAGCGAGGGCCATCGCAAGGCCGCCGCCTATGTCGCGGAGCAGCTCGCGGCCCTCGGGGTGAAGCCAGGTGTTGGCGACGCGTATCTCCAGGATGTAGAGCTGACCTCGCGGCGGGTGGTGGAGAAGCGCTCGTCGCTGGCTCTGGTGAGGAACGGCAAGGAGATACCGCTGGTGCTGGGCCGAGAGGCCATCATCTCGCCCCGGCAGGGCGAGCCGGGCACTGTGGAGGCGGCCCTGGTGTTCGTGGGCTACGGCCTGTCCATCCCCGAGGCCGGGCATGACGACTTCGCCGATGTGGACCTCCAGGGCAAGGTGGCCGTCATCCTCCAAGGTGGCCCCTCTCGCATCCCAGGAGCCCTCCGCGCCCACCATTCCTCCGTCGCCGAGCGCACGCAGGCGCTACGGAAGGCAGGCGCGGTCGGCCTGGTGATTCTCCAGAGCCCCAAGCAGCAGGAGATGCCCTGGTCGCGCATCTCGGAGTCGCGCCACCAGCCCGCGATGCAGTTCGCCGAGGCTTCCCTCAACGAAGAGCAGGGCCTGAAGCTGCGGGTCTCCTTCAATTCCGAGCACGCGCAGAAGCTCTTCGCTGGGGCTCCGCACAGCTTCCAGGAGATCCTCGCGCTCGCGGACAAGGACCAGCCGCTGCCGAAGTTCGAGCTGCCCATGCGACTCAAGAGCCGGGTGGACTTCGCCATCGCGCCGGTGAAGTCCGTCAACGTGGTGGGCCTGCTGCCCGGAAGCGATCCCGCGCTGGCGAAGGAGTACATGGTGCTGACCGCGCACCTGGACCACGTGGGCGTGGGCGAGCCCGTGAAGGGCGACCGCATCTACAATGGCGCCATGGACAACGCCATGGGAGTTGCCGCGGTGCTGGAACTGGCGCGGGCGCTCCAGTCGTCCAAGCCCAAGCGCTCCGTGATCTTCGCGCTGGTGACGGGCGAAGAGAGAGGCCTGCTGGGCTCGAGGTACTTCGCCGCCCACCCCACGGTCTCCGCCGAGAGCCTGGTGGCCAACTTCAACCTGGACAACTTCCTGCCCCTCACCGACTTCACCCGCATGGTGGCTTATGGCCGGGAGGAGTCCTCGCTCGCCGCGCCGCTCCAGCAGATCGCCGACGCCCATGGCGTGACGCTGGTGCCCGATCCGGATCCGAACCAGATGTTGTTCATCCGCAGCGATCAGTACTCCTTCATCCGCCTGGGGGTGCCCGCCTTGAGCTTCAAGTTCGGTTACACCCGGGGCTCTCCGGAAGAGGCCCTCTTCAAGAAGTGGCGCTACGAGCGCTACCACGCGCCATCGGACGATGTGGCCCAGCCCGTGAACAAGGAGGGCGCGGCGAAGTTCATCCGCGTGCTCGCCGAGCTCACCCGTATCGTGGCGGATGCGCCCGAGCGACCGCACTGGAATGGAGACAGCTTCTTCCGCCGCTTCGCGCGCAACGGCGCTCCATGATTGCCTGTTTTCCTGGGTCGTCTTGAATGTGTACTCAGCGTGCGGCATTCTTTACTTGCAGTATGTCTCGTCCACATTGCATCCCTGCAAGAAAAGGCATTGCCCATGAAGATCTTCAACACCCTGATGATGGCTGTTCTCGTAGCGCTCGCGTCAGCTTGTGGTGTCGCGGAGGAGCCGGGTCAGTCCGAGCCGCAGCAGGAGCGCGCCGAGTCCTCGGCCTGCGCGGGCGCGCGCAATGAGGCAGAGGCCCGCGCGTGCTTCGAAGCGTTCCTTGCGCAGAAGGCACAGGAGTCAACGTCCGTGAAAGGGGCGGACACCTGTCAGTATTGCAGCAACGATTACCAAGCCTGTCTGGTGTATTCGTGGAGCTGCGGTGGCTTCTACGCGTTTTGCGCGGCGCTGTGCTGCCAGAACTTCAACAACTGCTCTGCTGGTAACTGCGGGGGGTGCTTTTAACGGCACCTCGTAGTGGCTGATTCAACCGATGTGCGCTCGGCGGAGCACTCTGAGTGCTCCGCCGGGTGAAGAACCGATAATGAATGGCCGACCCTTACGGAGCGGTGTTTTCGCGCGCTCGATCGCGACCAGGGTCAGGTTCGGCGGGACTACATGGGACGCAGCGGGATATCGATGCCGAATCATTCCGGGTGGTTACGTTCAGCTTTGGCGTGACGCGCGGATCGCGGGGCCCTCAGCCTGGCAGCGGCCAGAGCCGCACGACTCCGTCTTCTCCTCCGGCTGCGAGAAAGTGCCCATCGGCCGAGATAGTGGCGGTGTTGAGCGCGACGGGCGACACATCAATGCGGTGGAGTTCCTCGCCGTCCGACAGGCTCCAGACGCGCATTGTTCCATCACGACTGGTCGACACCGCTCGCTGGCCGTACAGCAGGGCCACACCCGTGACCGTCTGGGAGTGCTTGCGGAAGCAGCGGAGCTCTCGCCCCTCGGCCAGGTCCCAGTAGCGCACCGTCGTGTCCCGGGGCCAGTGTTTGCGGGTGGGAGAGCCGCTCCCCGAAAGGCAATGCCTTCCGTCGGGAGAAGTCCAGAGGCAGGTCACCCTGTCGGAGTGCCCTTGGAGGTCCCGGATCCTTCTCCGGGGAGCGTTGAGATCCCAGACCTCGAGGATGCCTCTGTCTTCCCCGAAGAGAGCCTGGTGCAGGGACTCCGACAAGCCCATGCTGCAGATGGCGGTGCCTCCATCCAGGCCCACCAACTCAGTTCCATGTTCCAGGTCGAGCAGTCGGAACTGGGTTCCAGTGGAGTAGAGCGAAAGGTCGCCGCAGGCCACGGCAATGAGGTTACCCGCGTAGAACGCGACGCCTATGACACTCGCCTGGAAAATAGCCCTGATTTGCCACACCTCTTCGTACCGTTCGTCCAGGTCCCAGTACCGGACTGATCTGTCGCGGCTGCCAGAGATGGCATGCCGGAGGTCCTGTGAGAACGCGACACTTGTCACCTCTGCCTGGTGTCCCTGGAGGTAGGCGATGGGTTTGTCGTGCCCTACCTTCCAGAGCAGCACTTTTCCATCATCGGCCCCGGACAGGAGGTGGCGCCCATCGGCGGAGATGGCAACGCTGTTCACCTTCGCCTCGTGCCCAGAGAAGACGTGGGTGGCCCCCATCGGGTCTGGAGGAACAGGCGCACGCAAGCGCTTCGCTTTGCCGGGATCCGGAAGTCTCTTGACGGCAACCTGTTGGGGGGACGCGGTCGTGGGCCGGAGGGGTTTCGGGGTGGGGACGGACACTGAGTCAGGACTGGTGACGGAGCTTGGAACGGCCACAGGGGTGGACCGCACGGCCGGCAGAAGGTGGAGAAAGGCCGCACCGTCCTTGGGGCGCCGCTTCGCGTAGCCCACGCAGGCCCGGATGAGTTCGATGTGCTCCCGGGGCGCTTGGTATTCTTCCGCGAGCTCATCAGCCCAGCATGGAAACATCGGACGTTGCACGTCGCCCGCGAGCATCTGGTACCAGATGACCCCCAGACTGTAGATGTCGTGGTGGGCCGCTGACGACTCCCCTCGGAATTGCTCAGGAGACATATAGAGGGGAGTGCCTGCGCCCCGAATCAGGGTGGCCTCTTCCAGCATGCGGCTGCCAGCCACAGTCAGGGTCTGGAGTGACCGGGTCCGGGTCTCCTCGCCCGTCACCACTCCGCCAATGCCGAAGTCGGTGATGCGGACGGTGCCGGACTCGTCCACGAGGATGTTGGCGGGTTTCAGGTCTCGGTGGACGAAATTCCGGGCATGCACGCTGGCCAAGGCCTCGGTGAGCTGCCGGATGATGTCGAGGATACGGCTGGGGGACTGGGGTCTCCCGTGCTGGCGCCTGTGCCAGGCGACCAGTCGGCCCAGGTTGCTTCCCCGGACGAACTCGTAAACAAGGAAAGGATGCGCCGCGGACAACTCATACCCATAGAGCCTCACCACGCCAAGCGGCCATCCCTGACGTCCCTCCGTGCTCAACCGGTCGAGGAGCGCTCGCTCGTGCTCCAGGCTCGAACGCATGGAGGGGTTGAGGCACACCTTGATTGCCCGCGGGAGATACTGCTCGGCGGAGAGCGTCGCCCGGTACACAGCTCCGAAGCCGCCAACTCCTACCAATTCCTCCAGTGAGTAGGGCGTCCCGGGAAACGGGCAGGGCGCGATGAAAGGGAGCGGATCGATGGGGAGCACAGCCAGGAGTTGTTGCAGGCGCTCAGCTGAGGGAACCGGGGGAAGGGTCAGACGCCCCGTTCTCGCTTCGGGCTGCAGGGAATGGCTGACGCAGGAGGGAATGGCGCTCAGGTATCCCAGGACCAAGCGCTTGTCCCCTTCCGAGGCGCCCGGAACCTCACGCTTGAGGATGTCCCCAGCGACAGTGTTCGCTCTAGAAGGAGGAAGGGCTGACAAGTCCACGAAAGCATCGTCCCATTCCTTGTCCGACCGGTTCCTGCCCCAGTCCATCCATCGCTTGACGATGATGGGGCCGAAATAGCCGATGGCGCGCGAAGCGACGATTCCCAATCCCGGAATGCCCAGGCTCAGCGCCGCGACAGCACCCTCCACGAGCGGGACGACTGCATCCGCCGCGAAGCGCAGCAAAGCCTCTCCCAAAGACAGTGCCTCCATCTTGGAATCCCCATGTGCCCGTCGAAAGTCACACCCTCTTCTATGTATGGGCATGGGAGGCTGTGAATGCCACGCGTGTTTCCCACCTGTTCCAACAGGGGCTCCTGGGAGTCTGCCACGCGCTCTCTTCACCCAAGCTGATTCGCCGACAAGCTCCTAGCCACTGAACCACATGTTGGAGGAGCCGGGGACCGAAGCGTAGGTGAAGCCCTGGCCGTCTCCTCCGACGGTCGTACCGCCCGAAAAGACACTCCACGGTCCGCCGCCGCCTGTCAGCTGCATGGCCTGCACCTGGGCCCGCGCCTGCGCCAGCGCCTGCAGGTTGCCGAGCACTTGGCCGCCTTCAATGCCGTAGTTCCCCCGCGCGTCGACCCAGTAGCGTCCTGGGAACACCGCTGGCCAGAAGCGCTGGAGGCCTGCGACATCTGCTGAGTGCAGCTCACGGCCATTGACGAAGAAACCGGTATCTCCGTTCGATGCATCCGCGCGCAGCGGCCCGCCGATCGGGAGCTCAGCGGGGATGACTCCGACTCCCGGCCCTCCTTCAACTCCCCATGCTCCCGAAGAGTGGTCGTACCAGTAGCGGCCATCCTGGAAGCGTGTGTGGTAGGTGCTCTCCAACGCCTGCAACTGGGCGTCGCTCAAGCGCACCCTGTTGACGGCGAACTGCCGGGAGCAGGGCTCCTGAGGCAGCGGAACCTGGCCACGCGATGTGGCCTTCAGCCCGGGTAACCGGGCGGCGTTCTGCTCGAGAAGCTGGCCCACCATGTCCGCCTGCTGCTTCACACGGCTAGACTGGAGCGGACCAAAGCTGGAGACCTCGAGGACAAGCCGCGTGGACATGGGCCCCGTGCTGAAGCACATGACGGTGACCGTGACCGGGGCAGTCAATGACACATTCCGGCGCTCCTCCACGAAGGCCACCCACGTCGAGCTTTCGCTCGTGAGCCGCCACCCCAATTGTCGAGCGACCACCCGACAGATGGCCAGACCTGCCTCCCACGGGAGGTTCCAGAGTGCTTCTGCGCGATGACGAGGCATGTGGCTCTCCTTGGCGAGAGGTTCCAGTGCGAGGACGTACTTCCCCATGGAAGGAGTTGCCCTGGGCGGGATGTGACGCGAGCCCAGCCCCCCCCGATGCGGCACTCATTCGAGCCCCAGCGGTACCTCCAGGCTCTCGGGTGAGTTCGGGCTGAGGAACGTAGCCAGCAGCTCCCGGAGCTGCGCGCCCTCGGTTGCGAGGGAGTAGGGGTGCACGCGCCTCTTGGCCAGGGCAGGGAAGAGTCGCTCCACGGTATCGCCCTGCCCCACGATGAGGGTGTGGCGGCCCAGCGTGTCAGCCAGCCCCAGCTCCAGCGCCACGTTGGCGTTGTAGCCCGTCAGATCCACGACCAAGTGCGAGGCCCGGCAGATCTCTTCCCAGATGGAGTGGTTGATGCGCGGATCCTGAACGCGATCGCCGCGGATGTAGCGGACGCCACTCTGTTGGCACTCCTGCTCGGTGATCACCATGGCTTCGGCGGACCAGCGCTCGCGAAAGGGCATGACATGGAAGCAGCGGTGCTCACCGGGCGCGGGATAGTGTCCTACCCAGGAGGGGTGGATGAGCCGGAGCGTCCCAGCGCGGGAGTGCTCCAGGACCGTTTCCAGGATGCCGCGGGCTTCCAGGCCCCCTGGGTTTGGCTGCTCGCCTAGCGCTCGCAGCCCTCCCAGTGTCCGCCAGTCGCCACGTCCCTGGCCGAACCGTCGCAGTGCGTAGTTCACGGTCTCGCGGAGGGCACTCCGTCCGACGTTGCGCTGCTGGCTGTAGAGCACCTCATCCAGCGCCTCGCCCAGACGGTGAGTGTCCCCACCATCTCCTCGCAGCTCAACAGGAGGGACATCGACATCGAAGGGAAGCCGCTGCCCAAGCGTGGCCACGATGAGAGCAGGGCGGCCCAGGGCGAACGCCAGTCCGAGTTCGTAGCAGACCGCAGCCAGCTCCGGCCCTGGTCGCACCGTCAGATCAAAGATGGCGATATTGCTGATACAGAGCTGATTCCATCGCCCCTGGCCGGAGTCCTGGTTGCTGGCAGAGGAGGAGAACTTCAGCCCACGCTCGGCGCAGGCCGGTTGGATCAGCCGGAGCACATCCTCTCCCCCCGAGAAGCACACCGTGTTGGGATCCCTTGGTTTCGGAGGAAAGTCCCAGAAGGGCTCCGCGATCATGAGGTGGGTCCGCAGTGAGTACGTGCGTACGTCCAAGGCGAGCTGTCGGAGCTTCTCGCGCTCGTAGGCGAGAGCTGTGCGATCATTGATCATGCGTGGCTCGTGGAGCTCCGAGTCGGCATGGGCTACGCGCTCATAGAGGTTTGTTAGCGCCTGCTTGTCCTCGAGCGAAGCACGGGCATCCACCAACTCCACGGTTAGATTGCGCCTGAGCTCTGCCGCGATAGCGGAGAGATGCTCGGCGCGTGAGCCTGTGGGGAGTGGGCGGGCCGGATGGCTGTGCTGGTCCAATGCGGAGACACGCTCGATCAGCGTGCGCATGTGCCGCAGGGTGGCCTTGGGATCAGTGGACCGGGAGAGGAGTCTGTGCTGGGCCTCCTTGACTACGGACGCGAGCACCTCCTGGCGATCCGGGTTCAGCTGTCCCTCCTCTCCGCGCTCGCGGAGCAGTCTCATCAGCTCATCCATCCCCCGCACGAGGGCGCCTTGCTCCGGGTCGATGCCCGTCGCCATCACGGGAGCGGGCGCGCGCTGGGGCGTCCCCTGGACGTTGAACAGGAACAGCCCATTCTGCGCGAAGACGTCCCCACTGGCGTTCAGCCAGTAGCTCCCAGGGACTGGGGGGGAGCCGTACCTGGCGATGAGCTGCATGATCTCGGTGGGGTGGAGCGCCCGCCCGTTGACTACGACAGCGGTCTGCCCTCCCGAGGCGTTGAAGGGCAGGGGGCCGCCCAGGCTCAGCCCGGGGGCGAGTGGCCGAGGGAAGGGGGGGGCTCCCCATTCCCCCCAGTGGCCAGCGAGCGGGTCGTACCAATAATCACCGCTTCTCAAGGCAGTGCCACAGGCGGCCTCGAAGGCTTGGATGGTCTCCGGACTGAGGCGTACCGCATTGACAGTGAGGACTTTCGTGCCCGCCATGGTCATGCTCCAGCGGCGGCCATGCAGAGCATGTACAGGCCTGCTGCGGAGGTCCCGACGATGAGCCACAGGCGCCCCACAGCCTTTTCTCTGGGGACGCATCAGCCATGTAGATGGCGCCCAGGATGATTCCCAGCAGCGGCGCGAGCAGCGTGCCGATGATGACGAGGATCTTCACGGCCGGAGCCACCGCCGCTTGGTCGGGTGTGTATGTGCTTGGCCTGGCAGGGGCCGGCGCGCCGAGCGGCAAACGGTGGAGCTACAATTCACACTTCTTCCTTTGGGTTGAGTCACGACACGGCATTTGTGATTCCAGCGCGAGGCAGCTCGCACTCTGGACACGCGTGGGGCCAGCGAGACGCCTCGGCGCTCGAAATCCAGCGTCGCCTGGAGGTTCTACAGGTGCTCAGGATCTGGGGTGCTGATCGAGCTCTGCCTCGTAGAGGTGCCCTCCCCTGACCCATCCTGGCCCGCTCTGAGGGGCCCCCCGTGCTGGAGCCTGCCTCCCAGGCTGGGTGGGCAGTCCCCAGGTAGGGTTTTCTTTTTCGGTCGATGCTGCAAGGGTCAGTGTCCCTCATGCCCTGGCGCTCGGTCGTCCTCTTCTGCCTCGCAGTGTTGCTGACTCCCCCTGCAGTGGCCCAGGAGGCGCGTCCGGCTGGAAAGTCCGTGCTCCTGCTCGCCCCCGAGGACATGGCGCTGCCCGCCATGGCGATGCTTGTCGCCAGTCTCCGCTCCTCCTTGTGGGAGGCCCAGGACGGTCCCATCACACTGGATGTCGAGAGCCTGGATCTGGGCTGGGCCCGCGGGCCTGAATACACACGCGCCCTTCACACCTGGTATCTGGCCAAGTACCGGGATCGTCGGCCAGATGCCCTCATCACCATGCGCACCGACGCCATCCAGGTGACCCTGCAACTGCGCCAGGCGCTGTGGCCTGACGTCCCGGTGATCATCCTGTCCGAAGAAGAGCGGCTCTGGGATCAACAACCTCGCCCGGAGCAGGTAGCGGGGCTCTGGCTGCACTACGACATGCGAGCCACCGCGGAGCTGGCCTTGCAACTGCTGCCCGGCACACGGCGGCTGGCACTCATCAACGGCTCCAGCCCCTGGGAGCGCGAGCAGCAGGAGCGGATCCTGCGAGAGGTGCGGCCCCTGCTGGAGCAGCGAGGGCTGGAGCTCATCGACCTGAGCGGCCTGCCGCTGGCCGAGATGCTCGAGCGCGCGAGGACCCTGCCGGACGAGACCGCCGTCCTCACATCCACCTTCCTCACCGATACCACCGGAAGGCCTTTCGTACCGCGCGAGGTGGCGGGCCTGCTGCTGGCCGCCTGCAATCGGCCCATCTTCGCCCTGCACGACACCGTCCTGGGTGGGGGGGTTGTCGGCGGAGCGCTCGTCAGCTACGAGGCCGTGGGCCGGCAACTGGGCATGCTCACCGCCCGCGTGTTGCGCGGAGAGCAGGGGGAATTCCTCGCTCCCCTGAAGCCGGCCCCCGTGAGCACGCTGGCGGTCGATGCCCGCGCGCTGCGGCGCTGGGAGATCCCCCGAGACCGGGTGCCTCCGGGGGTACGGCTCGCCTTCAATGAGCCCACGCTCTGGGAGAGCTACCGCTGGTATGTCCTGGGCGCCTTGGCGATCAGCGCCGTACAGGCCCTGGTGGCTGGGGGGCTCGTGGTGGAGCGCCGCCGCCGCATGCGTGCCCAGGCCGAGCTCCTGGAGCGCCAACGCCTGGAGAAGCTCGCGGAGATGGAGGCACGCCGCACCCTGGCTCAGCTTGCCCACGTGGGCCGGGTGGCCGCCCTGGGCGAGCTGGCGGCCTCGCTGGCACACGAGCTCAACCAGCCCCTGGCCGCCATCCTCAGCAACGCCCAGGCCGCACGCCGCCTGCTGAACGCCACCCCCCCGGAACTGGGCGAGGTGCGCGAGGCTCTTGGGGACATCATCTCCGACGACAAACGCGCGGGCGAGGTCATCCACCGCATGCGCGGTCTGCTCAAGCGGGGCGAGCCCCGGCAGGAGTTCCACTCCCTCAATGACCTGGTGCGCGAGGTGGCGCGCCTGCTGGCCAACGACATGCAACTGCGCGGCGCGACTCTGCGCCTGGTGCTGGCCTCGTCGCTGCCCGCCGTCCAGGGGGACGGAATCCAGCTCCAACAGGTGGTGCTCAACCTGCTCATCAACGCCATGGATGCCATGGCCAGTGTCCCCGCGGGCAAGCGCCAGATCCAGATCCGCACCGCCTCGCCAGGCCCTGGGCAGGTGGAGCTGAGCGTGCAGGACTCGGGAGAGGGGATCGCGCCTTCCCAGCTGACCCTCGTCTTCGAGCCCTTCTACTCCACCAAGGAGCACGGGCTGGGCATGGGGCTCTCCATCAGCCGCTCCATCGTCGAGGCGCACGGCGGCCACTTGCACGCCGAGAGCCCTCCGGGGCGAGGCGCTCTGTTACGGTGTGTGTTTCCCGCGGCGCATCTGGAGTCCCCGCCATGACACAATCCCTCGCCACCATCTTCCTCGTGGACGACGATGCCTCCGTGCTGCGGGGGCTAGGGCGGCTGCTGCGGACCGTCGGCTATGCCACGAAGACGTTCTCCTCGCCCGCCGAGTTCCTCGCGCAACTGCCCAGGGACACGCCGGGCTGCGCCGTGCTGGACCTGCGGATGCCGGGGCTGAATGGGTTGGAGCTGCAACAGACCATGGAGTCCCGGGACTGCCACCTGCCTGTCATCTTCATCTCTGGCCACGGAGATGTGCCTGCCAGCGTCAGGGCCATGAAGGCCGGCGCCGTGGACTTTCTCCTGAAACCATTTGATGAGCAACAATTGCTGGGAGCCATCTCCCAAGCCTTGCTCAAGGATGCGGCGTCCCGCGCCAGCCGAGCCGAGGCAGCCGAGCTGCATGCCCGTCATGCCGTCCTCACCCCCCGCGAGCGAGAGGTCTGCACGCTGGTGGCCCAGGGGTTGACCAACAAAGAGGTTGCCCAGCAACTGGGCACCACGGAGAAGACCATCAAGGTGCATCGCGCCCGCGTCATCCAGAAGCTGGGCGTGGACTCGATAGCGGAGCTGGTGCGGTTCGTGGACCGGCTGGGTCAGAACTGAGCCCCTGCTGTGTAAGCACCAGGTCCAATACCCATTCACAGACACTCTAGGTAGAGAATACATCATCCCGAGTGCTTTCAAGGAGCACCTGATGCGCCAATTCCAGTCCATCAGTGGCAGACGTCGGGCACCGACAACGAGAAGTTCAAGCTCGTGAAGCTGCCGCCGAACTGACGCAGTCCCTGTTGCTCTGACGAGACGAGGCGGACGGTGACTGCCCCCCACGGAGCTGACATGACCCGGTACCTCCTCTCGTTGCTGGCCGTCTGGGCCTTTTCCCTGACGGCCATGGCCCAACAGCGCCCGAGCCTCCCGCGCTCGGGCTTCGAGATCCACCGCACCCAGCCGACCCCCGTGGGTGAGTCCTCCTTCCTGGTGGACTCGCCCCGGTTCGAGGCGGGCACATGGTCGGCGGGCATCAGCCTCGACTATGCCTACCGGCCTCTGGTGTTGGGGGTGGAGGATGAGGACGGAGAGTTCCAACAGCTTCGGGTCCTCATCCAGCACCAACTGCTCGGTGACCTCGAGGTGTCGGGCTCGTTCTGTGGTTGCATGACGCTGTCGGCCTCGGTGCCGCTCACGCTGCTGGAGCGAGGCTCCTCCTCCTCGTCCTCCTCCGCCTCCTCCCTGCGGGCCCTGAGCCTGCGGGCCGCCGCCCAGGAGGAGCCGCTTGTGGGCGTCGTCCCCGTGAGCGGCCTGGGTGTGAGCGATCCGCGCATCGGCTTCATGGTGCGCCTGTATGGCCAGCCTGGCCGGAGCGCCTTCTCCGCCAGCCTCGGTGGCACCCTGTGGGTGCCGCTGCGCAAGTTCTTCGACGGCACGGCCGCTCACACCAGCGATCTGGAGGCGCGCATGCTGTCCAAGCTGGTGCTGTCCGGCGCCCGCTCCTCGCTGCGCTGGTCCGTGACGGGGGGCTTCCTCCTGCGCCCCGAGGCGCACCTGGGAGAGTTGCCCGTTCCCGAGGGCAGCACGGCGGGCTCCGAGGCTCAGCTTGGAGCGAGCCTCCAGTACGTCCACCCGGCGGGGCGCTTCGCGCTGGGCCCCGAGGCCTTCTACGCCACGCTGATCACTCCGCGGGCGTATGCCTTCAAGCCTTTCTACTCGAGCCTTGATGCGCTGCTCGGCCTGCATGTCCGCCTCGGGGAACGGCTTCGCATCGGTGTGGGCGCGGGGGCCGGTCTGCAGCGGCAGCCGGGGACACCGACATTCCGCCTGCTCGTCCGTATGTCCTATGACGCCCTTCGCGCGAGTGAGCGGGTCCCGCCGCCTGCGGCTCCGCCCCTCCGCCGAGAGCGCCCACAGGTGCGCGCGCCCGGCCCCGCGGAGCTGCCGCGCATCACGCTGGTCCCCTCCCTGGAGACGGTGCGCGCCATCTTGGATCAGGACGGGGACGGCGTGCTGGACGAGAAGGATGTCTGCCCGGACACGCCCATGGGAGACACCCCCGATCCCCGGCGCCTGGGTTGCCCCGTCAGCGATCCTGATCATGACGGCATCTTCGATCCAGAAGACAGCTGCCCCGACGCTGCCGGAGTCCCCAGCCTGGAGCCGAAGATGAACGGCTGCCCGCTCGACCTGGTGGAGCTGAAGGAAGACCGGCTGCTCACGCGCCAGCCCATTGTCTTCGCCGCGGGCACGGACGTACTGCTGGCGGAGAACCTCCCGGTGCTGCAGGCGCTGGTCCGAGCGATTCAAGAGCGCCCCTGGATCCAGCAACTGCGCATCGAGGGGCACACCGACAACAGCGGTAACGTGGACTTCAACAACCTGCTCTCGTTGCGCCGCGCCGAGAGCGTGAAGCGGTGGCTGGTGGAGCATGGCATCGACGCGGGCCGGCTGCAGACGGCAGGCTATGGACCCAGCCGCCCCATTGCCGACAACACCACCAGCATCGGGCGCGCCACCAACCGCCGCGTCGACTTCATCATCGCAGTGAGGTCCCCATGATGCTTCAGGCCTGCCTCGCGGCGCTCCCGCTCCTGCTCGCCTTTGTGAACACCGCCGCTCCCGTGTGCGGGGATGGCGTCGTGTCTCCGGGTGAAGCCTGCGATGACGGCAACATCGTCCCGGGGGATGGGTGTGGGGCGGACTGCGGCGTCGAGGCTGGCTTCAGTTGCTACGGCCAGCCATCGCACTGCAACGCGGGTTGCGGGGATGGAGCGCTCGGCGAGGGTGAGCAGTGCGATGATGGCAACAGCACCGCCGGTGACGGATGCGGGGTCCATTGCGACATCGAGCCAGGCTATGGCTGCACGGGTTTTCCCTCGGTGTGTACCGTGGCATGCGGCGACGGAATCAAGGACGCGTCAGAGGCTTGTGACGACGGCAACACGGTGGACGGGGATGGCTGCTCGGCGGCATGTGCCGTCGAGGCGGGCTTTGGCTGCCCCACCGCCCCCGTGAGCGCCTTCTTCACGTACCGGGGCAACTCGGAGTGCACGACAGTCGGTAGCCTCGCCTCTCCCATTCTCCCCAACACCGCCACCCAGGCCCTCCTGAGCACGCCCGGCCGGTATCGGGTTCGGTACGTCTCGGGCGCCATCAGCTACTACGCGGGGAGTAGCTGGCTGCCCGGAGTCCTGGGGGTGAACTTCACCAGCGCAGCAGGCCCCGTCATCTTCTCTCTGGGCGCCAACCCTCCTTCAGGGCAGCCCTCGCGCGTGTTGGCCATGAGTGCCGGCTTCAGCGTCGGACTGAAGAGGGACGTCGAGGCGGTCTCCGGTCCCGTGCTCGTGGCAATGGTGGATACCGACTGCACGTCGAACAACAACAGCAATACGACCATCGTCTACCGAGTGGATGCGCTCTCCATCTGCCAGCAGGAGCCCGTCATCTCCCAGGCCCCCGCTGGGAATGGACCCCAAACCTTCGCGGGGGAGGCCGCTCCCGGCACGACGGTGGATGTCTATCTCGATGGAGACGCCACGCCCGCGTGTACGGCGGTGGCCAGCGGGTCTGGCGAGTGGACCTGCGCCATCCCAGCGCTCGCGGAGGGGCCTCATTCGGCAGTGGCCACAGTCACCTTGTTGAGTTCCACGGTGAGTTCGGTCCCGGTGGCCTTCCTCCGGGACACAATCGCCCCGGCGGCTCCCTCGCTCATCACTCCCGCCCAGGGCGCTATCGTCAACGCGGTGCCTGAGTTCGGAGGGCTGGCGGAGCCCAGCAGCCAGATCACGGTGGTTGAGGACACTTTCATTCTCTGTACTGCCATCACCTCCGCCAGTGGCAGTTGGAGCTGCATGCCCTCGCAACCTCTCGTGGCAGGTCCTCACACCGTGCTGGCCACCGCGATCGACGTGGCGACCAACAGCTCCTCGCCCTCGGCCTGGCGCGCCTTCATCGTGGATGCGGCTGCGCCCGCAGCACCGGCCGTGACGAAGCCGGGAGGTGGCGAGGTGCTGGCAGCCGATACCCCCAGCGTGGGAGGAACCGCGGAGCCGGGCTCTGTCGTTCGTGTCCTCCTCGACGGCATGGCGACGCCCGTCTGCACTGCGGTAGCCGCAGGGGACGGCTCTTGGAGCTGCAAGGTGGGTACGCCGCTGGCCGAAGGCGAGCACATGCTCACGGCCACCGCCACGGATGCCGTGGGGAACACGGGCCCGGGCACCCTTGCCACCTCCTTCATTGTCGACACCGAGGCTCCAGACACCTTCATTCCAAGCGGCCCTCCGGCCCTTGTTGTCGGCGAAGAAGCGGAGTTCGAGTTCTCCTCCAACGAGGCGGGAGTGGCCTACGAGTGCAGCCTGGACGAGGGCCTCTTCACACCTTGCGTGCCCAGCTACAGTCTCGCGCCAGGTCCCCATGTGCTGCGCGTCCGCGCGGTGGATTCCGCAGGGAATGCCGATCCCTCGCCGGCCGAGGCGCAGTGGACGGTCAGGTTGCCCCACCTGGCGGGAGGAGGGTGCAGCGCCGCACCGCTTCCAGCCTCGTGGCTGGTGCTGCTGGCGCTGGCGGCACTCCGGGGGGCTCCTATCCACCGCCGTCGATGAGCGCGTCGCCCAGCGCGTCGCGTCCGTCTGGCGCAGGGCACCACGCTCGATCAGTTGCGCAGTCGGGCGGAGGGGAGCCTCAGTCCTTGGCGCGGTAGGCCTCGGGGAGGATGAACACTTCGTCGGCGCGGCCATAGCCGCCATCGGGCACTTCCTCGATCAGCACCATGGCGTGCGGGCGCGCCGCCTCGCCAAAGTAGTCGACGAACATCGCCGTCACGCGATGGACGATGTCTTCCTTCTGCGCCTTGGACAGCGCGGCCTGCGGTACCTTGATGTTGGCAAAGGGCATGGGAGTTCTCCTTGAAGTCCGCTTCAGTCAGATGACGCCGCCATTGGCGCGGATGATCTGGCCGTTCACCCAGCCGCCATCCGGTCCCACCAGGAAGGCGACGACGTTCGCGATGTCCTCGGGCTGGCCCAGGCGGCCAAAGGGGTTCATCGCGATGATCGCGCGCACCTGTTCGGGACTCTTGTCCTTGAGGAAGAGCTGCGTCTCGACCGGCCCCGGGGCCACCGCGTTGACGGTGATTCGGCGCTTGCCAAGCTCCTTGGCCAGGACATGGGTCATCGCCTCGACCGCGGCCTTGGTGGCGGCATAGACGCCATAGCCGGGTTGGTAGAGGCCGACGACGCTCGACGAGAAGTTCACGATCCGCCCGCCGTCGCGCAGCCGCCGCGCCGCTTCACGCATGCCGCGGAACACACCGCCCAGGTTGACCGCCACTTGTCGCTCGAAGGTGGAGTCCTCGAACTCGACGATTGGACCCAGCTCCATGATGCCGGCCGTGTTGACGAGGATGTCGACGCCACCGAATGCCCGCTCGGCCGCATCGAATAGCGCGGACGCCGTGGCCGGGTCGGCCAGATCTCCCTGGACGGCGACGGCCTTTCCTCCAGTCGTTTCGATCTCCCCGATCAGCCGATGGGCTTCTTCGCGACCGTGGGCGAAATGGGCGACCAGGGTGAGCCCCTCGCGCGCCAGGCGTCGGGAGACCGCCGCGCCGATACCCTTGGATGCCCCCGTTACGATCGCGACCCTCTGCCGTTGCTCTTGCATGAACTCTCTCCTGTGGTGCGAGTCAGGAGATACCTGCCTGGCGACGCCGCATCATCGGCCGGGACTTGCCATGACCATTCGGATATGGCGAACAATCCGGAATGGACCGGTTTGATCGCATGCGTCTGTTCGTCCGCGTCGTCGAGCGACGGAGCTTCACCGCGGCGGCGGCCGACCTGGGTCTGCCCCGCTCGACGGCCACCGAGGCGCTCAAGGGGCTGGAGGCCCAGCTCGGTGTGCGCCTGCTCGCGCGGACGACGCGGCACGTAGCGCCCACGCTGGATGGCGAGGAGTACTATCGCCGCTGTGTCGCCATCCTCGCCGAGGTGGAGGAAGCAGAGGGCCTGTTGCGCGACGCGCGGCCCCGCGGCCTGCTGCGCATCGACGCCCACCCGCTTCTCACGCGCACCTTCGTGCTGCCCCACCTGCCGGACTTCCTCGCCCGCCACCCGCTCATCGAGCTGCAGATCGGCCAGGGGGATCGGCTGGTCGACCTGATCCGCGAGGGCGTCGATTGTGTCATCCGGGCGGGCGAGCCGGAGGACAGCGGGATGCTCCAGCGCCGTCTCGGCACGATCGAGGAGATCACCGTGGCGAGCCCCGCGTATCTTGCCGCGCACGGCGTCCCCATGACTCCTGACATGCTGGAGGGGCACCAGATGGTGGGGTTCGTCTCCTCAAGGACGGGCGATGTGCTGCCGCTCGAATTCAGCGTGGGCGGGAGGCTGCGCCACATCGCCTTGCCAAGCCGGGTCCGGGTGAACAATTCGGACACCATGGCCGAACTGGCGCGGCTCGGGCTGGGGCTGGTGCAGGCGCCGCGGTATCGGTTCGCGCAGGATCTCGCGAGCGGCACCCTGGTCGAAGTCCTCGCGGACCATCCCCCCTCTCCCACGCCGCTGACGGCGCTCTACCCGCGCGATCGGCAGCGTGCGCCGCGGTTGCGCGTGTTCCTCGACTGGATCTCCGACATCTTCAAGCGTGCGCGGCTGTGACTCGGGGCAGACTGGTCGCGCTCCGGTCTCCCATCACGCAGCTCCTCTACCTTCTCTGAGCCATCAGGCGGCATGGGCCGCGAAGACGGTCCGCAGGCCGGCGATGAGCGCGTTGTCGGGGTAGGGCTCGCCCAGCGTGTCCAGCGCATCGCGCAATGCGCCAAACAACGCGCGCACGTGATGGCCCCCTTTGCCGTCCCAGTTGAGATGTTTGGCGAGGTACTCGCTCTGCTTCTTGAACTCCGCCACCGACGCGTCATACGGCGCCGCCGTGGGAATGTTGATGCGCAGGAGCAGCCCCAGCAGGGTGATGACCTCCGCGAAGTCGTAGCGCCGCGCCTTGAAGTCGTAGAAGTCCTCGAGATGAATCACGTCGGTGGCGAACCAATAACGGATGTAGTTGACGGCGCGCTGGGCGCTGTCCTCCACGGCCACGTTGAGCTGCGCGTGGAGCTCCGGGTCGACCTGCATCACGAGTGAATTCCGGACGGTCACCTTTTGGAGGGTGGTGCTGTCGAAGCGTCGCGCCGGCAGCGTGCGCAGGAACGTTCCGTCAAAGGTCAGCGTCTCGAGCTTGGGCAGACGCGTGAGCACCTCGGGGAAGTCCCACATCAGCTCGACCTTCTGCCAGCCGCCAAAGGAGTTCCGAACGGGGGAGTACGGGTTGTTGGTGAGGTTCACCATCCGCAGCTCGACGCACCGGGCAAGTGACTCCGGGAGCCGCCAGATGCAATTGGCCTCGAGGTTCAGGAAGCGGAGCTTCGTCAGCGCACCGATGGACTCGGGGAGCGTCTGCAGACCGTTGCCCCGGAGGTGGAGTTCGCGAAGCTCCGTGAGGAGGCCAAGCTCCTCGGGCAACGTCCGGAGCCTGTTGTGCGTGAGGTCGAGCTTCTCGAGGCGCCGAAAAAGGAAGAGCTCTTCCGGCAACGACGTCAGGTCCTTCCCTGCCAGCGAGAGGCTCTTGACCTTGTCGGGCTCCTCGAGCTTCTTGGCGACAAGCTTCCGGAACGCGCCCCGGACGCTGGTGAACTCAGTCCGGGAGATGGGCTTGCCAGCGGCCAGGAGCTCCCGTGCCTTGCGGAGGTCGACACGATCGCCGTCCACCACCGCCGGGACGAACACTCCCTTCGCCTCGTAGGGCTCCTGCCTGTCTTCGACGCCACCCGAGACGGCGAAGACCTTCGCGCCCCAGCCGAGGTACTGGTGCGTGTCGAGCGGGCCCTCCGCCGTGATGGTGTGCTCGGTGGCGATGGTGCGGGCCACGAGTTCGCCGCCGGCCGCGAAGCAGCCGTGGTTGTAGACGCCGACCATGTCCCTGGCCGTGACGTTCCCCTTGACTCGTATCTGAGAGCCACCGGTCGCGATGGCCTGAGCGATGAGGTTGCCGTGGACTTGAAGGAACGGCCCGTAGTCGTTCTCATGATTGAGGAGGCAACCTTCGATGGTCAGGTTGCCGCGCACGATGAGCCCGATGAAGGGAGGGTCGTCCTCGTCGGCCAGGGCGAGGATTCCACAGCGGTAGTCGAGCCACAGGTTGTGGGGCACGACGATGTCCCCGGTGAGCACCAGGACGCGATCGCTCTCGGCCTCGGAGTTGCCAGCGGCCTTCACCTCGTCCTTCACCTGCGACCAGGTGACGGTCTCGAAGGCGAGTTCGCTGGAGTAGTAGCCCTTGGCGACCTTGGCCGCGACGGTCTTCCGGGCGAAGGCGGCTGCGGCCTCTTCCGAAGGGAATGCCTTGGACTCGCGCTTACCCGCCGTGCCTACCACTCCGTGATGCAGGTCGAGGCTCGCGCCGCGCTGCTCGTACGACCAGAACTTGCGAATCGCCCCCTCGAGGCCAAGGAGCCGCAGCTGGAGGTGGTGGTGGATCGCCGGAAGTCGAGGTGCTCTCATGGACTCGGGGGACTACTGCGAAGCGATGAGGCCGCGCAACGAAACGCTTTGTCCCTCCGTACACCTGATTCCGGGATGCTGTTGATGCGGAGCACAGCGAGCAGGCCGGGAAAGCGAGGGACTTCGATCGCGGTGAGCGGGATCGTCCGGGCCTGCGATGCCTCGAGTCTTTGTTAGTTCGAGGCGTTACCTCGCCAGAGGAGCCGCTGTCTCGCCAATCGGTGGCCCGCGTTTCTGGGAACTCGCTTCCATCGCGCCTACGCGGCGGCATGCCTCCTCCCAGGCGTCCGTTCGTGCGAGCGAATAGGTGACCTGCTTCGGTCCGGGATGGGACGCCAGCTCCTCGCGCATTGTGCGCAACATGGCCAGGGCATCCTCGCGCTTCTGGTTGACGTGGCCATGGGGCAGCCAGCCGCGGAGCCGCTCCAACTCGGCGTCCGGGATCCCCTCCCGGGCCGCCTGGGAAAGAACGGTCGGGTAACTCCGCTCTGGGTAGTAGAGCCCCTTGGCGATCCGCTCCAGGGTTACCCGTGCCTCCGTGCGGAGCACCCCGGCCCGCTCAGCCCCCGCCAGCGTGGCCCGGATGTTGACCATCGCCTCCGAGAGCGTCCGGAACCCCGCCTCTTCCGGCGCATGCACTACCGTCACCTCGTCATCGTCCTCCAGGTCGCCGTGCCGGAAGGCCTCGAAGATGGCTCCGACGCCATGCATGCCAAAGGGGGCCAGCTCCGCCGCGCGCAGGGCCCCCATGCTGGCGCTGCCGTAGACGTGGATCCCCTCGGCCATGGCCCAGAGGAGTTCCTTGTGCCACACGGCGGGAACGCGCTCGAAGTAGCCATCGATGAGGCCGATGGCCTCGGGTTTCGAGAGGGCGGCCCGGTACACGTCCCCCTGGGCTGCGGGTGAGAGGAACTCCGCGTCGAGTTCCGCCCTCCCTTCCTCGGCGGACAGGGTCGGCCCCGCGAAGACGTAGATCATGGGAGGCGCTCCTTTAGGAGCCGCCGGGCCCGGGTGCCCGGTACATAGCCAGGAGCATCGTGGATGGCCTCCATCCCGGGGATGACCACCCGCGCCACAGAAATCCCGAACGCACGCTTGGAGAGATCCACCACCGCCACCTGCTCGAATTCCGCCGCAGCCAGCCGTGCCAGCACCCAGGCCACGTCCTCGTCGAAGCTGTCCGCCTCGAAGGAGGGCACCTCGTCGAAGCACCGCATGGACCCGTGCGACTGCATCAGCGCATGCACGCGGGACCAAAGGCCCGGGTCCTGGAGGGCCTTGTAGTACCGGTCCACGCCCAGGTCATCGCGCGAGCCGGAGATGAGCGTGGCCCGCACTTGGGCCGCCTCGGTGAGGGCCCGGAGCAGAGCCACCTGGCGGGTGGGATGGCACCCCGCGCCCGTCGTCGGGTAGAGCGGACGAAAGGGCTCCGGCGAGCGCTCCGCACTCATGCAGAAGAAGGCGGGCAGCCCGACCTCCGACGTTGTCTCCCAGACGGCCACGTCCACGCCGGCGCGCTCGTACTTTTCCAGCACCTCCCGGCATGCCAGGTCGTCCACGGTGTCCAGCGCGAGCCGGGTCCGCTGCCGCTCCTCTGCGGAGCGCAGGTGCCAGAGGGTGGTGGCATCACGTTCCACCACTTCGCAGATGCCGTGGCTGATGGCCTCCAGCAAATGGTTGCCGGAGGCCAGTCCGTTGGAGCTCATGAAGAACGAGCCGCTGCCCGAGGGGAGTGGCACGGTGTAGTCGGTGTGCACCAGCTCGAAGGGCAGCCACACCGGCCTGTCGCCGAGCAGGTCGCGGCCCTCGATCCACAGCAGCCGCAGATTGGCGTGGAAGGAGCCCACCGACAGCCTGGGGAGCCGGGCAACGTCCACCAGCGGGTGGCTGAAGCGCAGCTCGTTGTAAGTGGCGAGCGTGAGCGGGAGGGTGATGTGTTCGGCGTGGTACGTCTCCACTGCCTCCATGAGTCCGGAAACCCGGGCGGAGGCGAGGTCCAACCCCTTGCCCTGGGAGACAGCCAAGGAGCGCGAGTTGGGCCGGCAGACCGTCACCACGGGAATCCCCAGCCGGTCCAGGCCGGTGATGTTGGCGATGCGGGTGATGCCCATCACTCCCATCAGGGGCCGAACCCGCTGGAGCGTCTCCTCAGGAGAGATCAGCCGGTGCGTCCCCGCCCGGTAGCGTTTTCGGGCTGCTGGGCAGGTCTTGCTCCTCCCCTGACGCATGGTCAGTCCGCCTTCCACTATCGACTCCGGAGCTTGGAACGTCTTCCCAGTCGGGCACGCAGACGTTGCATCCAAGTCGGCCCTCTCCGATTTGCTTTGCTCCGCTCCCGGGCAGCCTCGCACTTCTTCCGCCACGCGTCGGCCTCCATTTTCTGGATTTTGCCTCGCAACGCCGTTGTCTCGTACCCGGCCTTTTCTTCCTCCTCCTTGCTGGCGCGAACGGCCTCCTGCCTCGCCTGAGTGAGGGACGCACTGTCTGGGTCTTGCTTCTCCAGCTTTTTGAGCCGACCGCCCAGATTCTGCTCCTCGGCAACCCGGGCAGCGTAGCTGCTTCCCTTCCGGACACTGGCCAAGTTCAGGAGGTAGCACGCACAGCCCGCTGTCGGCAGACTGGGAATGTCCGCAACCACCGCGCCCAGCCTGACCATGAACTCCGGCGCGCTTCTCAAGTCTTCAGGAAGCTCGATCAACTCGTACTCTTCCCGCTTCACCCAATAGAACTTCTTCTCCTCGTTGAAGATCACCAGATCGCTCTGCCCGGGCTTCACGTTGAGCGCGGTCTGCTTCCCATCCGAATGAAGGCAGTGGGTGCTCTTCTTGTCCCCCTGGCCCTGCTTCTCGAGGAACGTCAGGGCCTTTCTGGGATCCTCCTTCTCGCTCACCTGCCGGATGGCAGCCAGATTCAGCACGACGCACGAGCATCTCTCCGTCAGCTCGCTCTGTTCACTCCATGGATGAGTGACAGTGATGTCGGAGACCATCGCGCCCAGTCCAACGACGAACTCCGGTGCGCTCAACAGGGCCTGCGGGAGTTCGGTCGACGTGTATTGCCCTTTCTGGACCACGTAGAACTTCCCGTCTTCGCCAAAGATGACCAGGTCATCCTGTTCGATTTGCAGATCTTGCTGGAGATCCAGTTTGGAATTGTCTGGCCAGGTTTTCTCGCCATTCGGTTTCTTGTCGCTCATGTTCCTGTTGCCTCTGGCTTGCTCAGTCCCAACTGGCCAGCCATCAAGTGATGGACAAGGGGTTCCCACCCAGCAGTGGATAGCGCTGATAGTGGCGCGACACGTTTCTGCAGAAGTGCTGTTCCTGATCGCAGATCTCGTCAAGCTCGGCGTACGCCTGGCTTTCCGCATGCCGCATCATCAACCGCTTGATGTTGTCAGGATTATCGAATTCCCATATGTTTATAATCTCAACGCGTTGCTCCTCTTTCTCGGCGATTTCACTCAGCTTGACTTTTTGCTTGGGATCCGCCGGAAGCTCCAGCTTGCACGTCCGTTGGCCGGCCACGACCAGGGACAAACCTGCCCGTTCGAACTCTTTGATCAGCACGGACATGGACTTATTGAACTGCGTCAAGTTTTCCTTTTCGTGCAGTGTGCACGTGACGTGCAGGAGATAGGGGGCCTCCGCAACAGCCTGACTACACGCCCGTTGGCTCTTGCTCTCAGTCAGATAGGGCATCTGACTCAACCCTACGATCGCGGGGGGGATGATCAGGTCGTGGATGCGTTCATCTTCCGTGATGCGTACGTCATCAATCACTTGCTGACTTGCAACGAAGCTCGGGTCATCCCGCAGGCGTTCAAACGTTTTTTCGGCCTCTCCCTCGTCCAGCTTGTTGATGTAGTAGAGTTCGAACAGCCTGTCTGGGTTTCCTGTCAATGCCGAAGATTTCACCTGTCTGCGCAATTGATACTGTTCCAGCAGTCGCTTCCTCACCTGGGAGGCGAAGAGATAGCGCAGCATTCCACCGTGTTTCACCAGGCTGGTGAAGAGCAGATATCGTGTCAGGTCCATGGATCTCCTCACGGGGAAAGTGTGGCTCTATTAAGGGCAGAGTGTGGTGTCTCTGAATGTGAGCATTGCTGAGCAGTGTGGGCAGCGCTTCTCAAAGCAGACCCATCCGTTGGGCGGCCTCCGTGGCGTGTTCTAGGTATTCCCGAGCTGCCTCCTGTTGGTCCTGGTGCCATGCGACTAGCGCGGCATTCAACGTGGCGGCCAGTGGTTGCGGAAGCCTTTGCTGCGTCGGGTCCAACAGCGCGCGCGCATGCTCCACTGCCTCCGCGACGGCCATCCGCCGCAGAGCCACCGCCAGGAGTACCCACAAGCCCTGCCATTGGAACGGATAGGGGTAGATGGCCGAGAGCTTGCGCCAGCACTCCAGGGCCGCCCGAGCCTCCTGCTCGGCCTCATCCACCCGCTTCTCCCGCCATGCCACCCACGCGCGGTTGGCCCGGGCCGCGCCCACGTAATCGTCCATGCGGGCCGCGGTGGCTACTCTCAGGCTCTCCTCGCAGCACTCCCGGGTGCGGCCGACCTGCCCGCGTTCGCGGTACACCACGGCCAAGTAGGTGAGGAGGCGCGCCTTCTGCGTCAGGTCCCCGGTCTGCTCCACCAACCGCAGTCCGGCGAGGCTCTCCTGCTCGGCCTCGCCGAGGTCCCCGTGCAACAGCAGGGTGAGGGCATGGCAGAAACGGGCCATCACCTGCGTCTCCATGTCTCCAGAGTCCTCACTGGCCTCCACCGCGAGGCGGCCGTGCTCCACTGTCTCGGCGGAAATTGCGTAGCGTTGCTGCCGGAATGCCTTATTGGCGAGCGCCACGAAGAAACGGGCGCGCTGCTGGGGCAGCCCGCGAGTCTCCACTACCGGGCGGATCTTCTCCACCAGGCGGGCCATCTCCTCCTCGCGGTTCATCCAGTAGCAGATCCTGTGGCGCTCCAACTGGAGTTGCACCCATTCCGTCCACCAGGCAGACACGTCCGGGTCCGACCTACCCGTCTCCTCGGGCGCGCGTCCTAGGGAGGCCTCGGCCGCGTCGTAGGCGCGCAGCGCGTTGTCGTGCTGGTGGTGCGGCTCCCACGTCTTGCCGACCTTGCGATGGAGACAGGCCCGGTGGATCCGCTCGCTCGAAGAGACGCGGGCCAGGGCCTCGCCAAAGGCCTCGCGGGCCTCTGTCTGCTGCCCGGTGAGCGACAACACGTCTCCCAGGTTCTCGTAGGTGCGCAGCAGGGGCAAGCGCCAGTCCTCCGCCTCGTGGCCCTCTTGCCTCTGGTGCTCGCGGGCCTCGGCGAGCGCCTCCCGGTAGAAGCCAATGGCCTCCCGGGTGGCATGGGCCGTGCGAGCGCGCTCGCCCGCCATGTGGAAGTAGCGGCTGGCCCGGTCGTGGACCTCGGCCTTCATCCAGTGGTTGGCCATGCTCGCGAAGTAGAGGGGGAAGTCGAGCGCCCGTTGGTACCGGTGCTCGATGGCCTCGGCGGCCCGGAAGTGGAGCTGGCAGCTCCGTTCGGGGGGGATGCGGGCGTCGGTGATTTCGCGCAGCTTGTCGTGAAGGAAGCGCAGCCTGCCACCCGCAGCCTTCTCGAGAATCTGCCGCACCCGCAGCGTCTCAAGGGACGCCAGAGCCTCCGTGGGGGTCAGGGGCGCCGTTTCCAGCAGGAGCTCGGCGTCGAACTCTTTCCCGAGTACGGCCGCGCTTTCCACAAGCACCTGGGACCTGGCATCCAGCTCGCGCAGGCGCCGGTGGATGACCTCCGCGATGGAGACCGGAAGCGCCAGGCTGGTGAGAGAGCCCTCTGATCGTGCCCGCTCGTCCAGCCGCCACTGGCCGACGCTGTCACGGTGGAGCAGCCCCTCCGAGATGGCCGCTCGCAGGTACTCGGCGACGAAAAAGGGATTGCCCTCTGAGCGGCGGACCAGACTGTCGAAGTCCTGCGGCAGCGCGTGCAGCGCGAGCATGCCGCGCGCCATGGACTCGATGCTGCCCTCGTCCAGTCGCCCCAGCTCCACCTGCAGCGACCCAGGTGAGGTGACCACCGCGCGCAGGGCCTCGCTCATCTCCTCCATGCGGTAGGTGGCCAGCAGCAGCACGCCCCGCTCGACCAGGTCCTCCTGCCTCAGCTGCTCTAGGAAGGCCAGGGTCATCTCGTCTGCCCATTGGAGGTCGTCAATGATGAGCAGGACGGGGTCTTCCTGGGCGAAGGCGAAGAGAATGTCCTGGAGGGCGGAGAAGATGCGAGCCCGCGCGGCGTCGGTGTTGGAGAGAGGGAGGGGCTGGGGCAGCTCTCGCTGGCCGGGGAGCTCGTCCAGGAGCGGCTCGTAGGGCACCAGCACCTTGGCCTTTGGCCCGAGCAGCCGGGTTATCTCCTCCTCGCCGCTGTTGCGGCACCAATCTATCACCTTGGCCAGTAGCGCGCGGAAGGGGTGGAGCGGCGAGGCAAGGCCGATGGGGGGGCACTCGCAGGTCACCACCGTGATGCTGCGATAGAGGGCTTCACGCGCCACCTCGAGAGCCAGACGCGTCTTTCCCATTCCACTGCCCCCGCCAATGAAGACCCGGCCACCCTGGCAGAGCAACATCTCCTCCAACTGGCCACGGAGCTTGCCCATGACGGCTTCTCGCCCCATCAACGGCGGGCGGTAGAGGTAAGGCCGGGGCTTGGGGAGCGTCCTGGGCCTGCCGACTTCCACTCCCAACTCTGTGAGCACCTGGGCCACGTCCTCGGCATAGCCGAGCCGAGCCTCGGGCCGCTTCGCCAGCAATTTGAGGATGAGCCACTCCAGCCGCTCCGGAATTGGCTCCTCGACGAGACGCGAGGGCGGAGTGGGCGGCTCCTGGAGGTGCCGGCGGCGGATGACCTTGTCGGAGCTGCCGAAGAAGGGCACGAAGCCGGTGACACACTCGTAGAGGATGCAGCCCAGAGAGTAGAGGTCGGCACGGGCGTCCACGAGGTCCCCGCGGATCTGCTCGGGTGCCATGTACATGAGCGTGCCCAATCCAGCCCCGTCGGCATTGAGGACCTCGCGCCCGAAGGCTCCGCCGAACTCCACAGCCAGGCCGAAGTCGCCCAGCACCATGGAGCCGTCCTTGCGGATGAAGATGTTGCCGGGCTTGAGGTCGCGGTGGACGAGGCCACAGCCGTGCAGGTAGGCCAGCGGGGCGCACAACTGCAGTACCCACTCCAACAGGGGGCGTGCTGGCAGCGCTGGCACTCCCTCCAAGGTGGGTGTGCCCGCCTCCTCGCGCCAGGCCCCCTCTCGGGTACTCCTCCTGGAGGAGAGAGAGAAGTAGAGGCCTGGCTGGTCGTAGTAGCGCGCGATGAGCCGATGGAAGCTCCGGCCCTCCACGAGTTCCATGGCGTACCAGGGCAGCCCGCCAGCCACGCCGTATTCAATGATGCGGACGATTTGAGGATGGTGGATGCGACTGAGCGACTGGACCTCTCGCCGGATGCTGGCCAGCGAGGTGGCACGGGTGACGCGTACCGTCTTCAGCGCTACGCGCTCGCCCGTTCGCCGGTGGACCCCAAGGTAGACAATTCCCATTCCTCCGCTGCCGAGGACCCCCTGGATGAGATAAGGGCCCATCATCTGCGGGGGACCAGCCAGTTCCTGCCCCGGCAGAGAGACCTCCCCTTGGTTCATGGCTTCCCCTATGCCAATGCTCCGTATCTCTATGAGTAGGGAGGGCACTGCGACGGCGACAACAAGGCTCGGCGTGCGGCTTCAGCCCTCGATGTATTCCTCTCCGGACGGGCGGGCTTCCTCATTCGGAAGAGCGATCGCGAGTTCACGGAAGAGGCTGCTGTGCACCGCTGGGGCCGCGGCACCGAGCACTGCCTCAGGCGGTGGGTTCGCCTCTTGTGGTTTCGGCCCTGCCCACGCGTGGGGGAGCAGAAAAGGCCGGAGTTTGGCGCCCGGAGCGAAGGCGGCTGCGGCCTCGTCCAAGGGGTTGGAGGCAATACCTCCATAGCCCCTCTCCGTCTTATGCTCCGTTGGGCGGGTGTTCTACCCTTCGCCCGAGAGGGCTCACTGAGCGAGGAGCGATTCGATGATCGACGTTGTGATGCCCCAACTCGGGGAGGATGTCGCCGAGGGGACTGTAGACAAGTGGCTCGTGCGTGAGGGTGACCTTGTGACGAGTGAGCAGCCGCTGGTCGAGGTGGCCACCGACAAAGCCGACACTGAGATCCCGGCGCCCACAGCGGGGCGGGTGGCAGAGATCGTCGCCGCCGAGGGCGAGGTGGTCCCGAAGGGCGGCATTCTGTGCAGGTTGGATGAGACGGCGAGCTAAGTAGCACTACTGCATCAGGGGCCTGCAGGGTGAGCCGGGAGGCCTGGTCGGTGGCGTGAGGAATGTTGAGAATTGGAGCGATGACAGGTGGGGCACCGAGGCAGCCAGGTAGCGATCACCCG
>NZ_JAHXBF010000101.1 GCF_020103695.1 Hyalangium versicolor | reverse complement strand
GGAGGTACAGGTGCGAGTCGGGAAGCGCATCTGGCTGCCGTTCATGAGGGCGCACAGGTACATGCGCTCGCGCCAGAGCTTGGTGGACTACTCGCTCACCCAGTTGTACCGCGTGGCCGAGAGGCACCGCGGCTGAGTTTCCCTCCGCTCGGGTTCACTCCAGAAGTTGTGAAAGTCCCTGCAGGATGGGGGCGGGGCGCAGGCGGCGTTTGGGATGACCTTGGAGGGCGTGGTCTTCCCTCGAGTGCCCGCTTTTACTGGTCCCTGACTCCGCGCGGGTGCTGAAGAGCGGAGAGGGAGGCGCCATGCGTGGGGGCGATTCGAATCCGGTCAGCTCTTGGGCCGCAGTGAGCAGGTGGTGCGTGGTGGTGTGCGCGCTGCTGGCGGGCTGTGCCACGGGCAGAGCGCCTCCCCTGCTGGGCAGCGAGAGGATGTTCGCTTCGCTGCGCTACCGGCCGAGCACGCCCAGAGAAGCTCCTGACGCAGCAGAGCGGAAGGGGGAGTGGGCGCGGCCGGAGGAGGCAAGCGGAGAGGACA
>NZ_JAHXBF010000100.1 GCF_020103695.1 Hyalangium versicolor | reverse complement strand
GGTGGAACGGCGGCTGGGAGCGGGCGGCTTCGGCACGGTGTTCCTGGCGCGGCGGGGTGAGCAACTGCACGCGCTGAAGTTCCTGTCGCTCAAGGACCACTCGGGCTGGGCCGAGCGCGAGGTGGTGGTGCTCAGCCGTGTGCGCCACGGCCATGTGGCTCGGTTGAGCGGCTTCTGGCAGTGGCCGGAGGCGCAGCCGCGTTACCTGGTGGTGGTGATGGAGTACGTGGCGGGGAGGCGGCTGGACGAGTGGGTCGACGAGGAGAACCCGTCGGCGCGCCGGGTGCTGCAGTTGTTGAGGGACATGAGCCAGGGGCTGGGAGCGGTGCACGCAGCCGGAGTGGTGCACCGGGATGTGAAGGAGGCCAACCTGCTGGTGAGGGAGGAGGACGGTGCGGCGGTGTTGGTGGACTTTGGCGTGAGTGGCTGCGAGCAGGCGGCTCCGGTGACGCGAGGGGCGATGCCGCCGGGCACCTGGGAGTACCGCAGCCCCGAGGCCTGGCGCTTCATGCGGGAACATGGCTTCAAGCACGGAGCGCG